>CAVQFY010000011.1:0-194080 GCA_963711925.1 uncultured Alphaproteobacteria bacterium | reverse complement strand
ACGGCGATAGAGCGGACCATGATAATTCGGGCCACGCCATTTATCTCAAAAATTCCTCGCATGTCCGTTAACTTTACGGTGCCCCATCCATCGACCACCAACCAATCTACGTGCTAAGCCGGATTGGTTGCCCCGAATCTGGATTGATATTGAATGAGTCGTCTCGACAGCTTCATCCGCCGCATGACGGCACAGCGCGATGTTCTCAATCACATTGGCGAAAGGGTCAAGGAGTTGGATGGACCGGTGCTCGAGCTCGGTCTCGGCAACGGCCGCACCTTCGATCATTTGCGTGCTCACTTTCCGGGCCGCAGGATTATTGCCTTCGATAGGGCCGTCGGTTCCCATAAGACCTCGACCCCTGAACCGGAGAATCTGGTTGTCGGCGAGATACGAGAATCAGCGAAGCAGTATGTTGGCATCAATGCCGCTCTTGTTCATGTGGATATCGGTACGGGCTACGAGGAAAAGGATGCCGTCACCCTGACATGGCTGCCACAGTTGACGGTCGCCCTGCTGATGCCGAATGGCATCGTCGCCAGTGGGCTCGAGCTGGACCATCCGCAGCTTGAGAGCTTGCCGCTGCCACATAACGTCAAGAAAGGCCGCTACTTCCTATATCGCCGCGTCGAATAACAGGACGTCGAACTGGCTTTCGTTGATGGGAATTTCCCTGACCTTTGCCGGCGTACCAGCATCCTCGCGGAAAAGCAGGCAATCCTCATAAAATATTGCAAGATACTGCACGAAAGCGGCTGATTGGTCCGGCCCGTAAAAGGCTGGCGAAAACTCCATGTAGAGTGGCACCTTGCGGGCAAGCAGTATCTGCATCGAGCGGCAGGCGAGGGGTTCATAGCCCTCGATGTCCATCCATACCAGACCGATATCGTCAGGATCGGTTCCCGCCTCGGCAAGGATTGAGCTCACCGGCTTGACCGGAACGACGATCTTGCAATCGGAGGCGCTTTGCCGGCTGGCACTGCTCTTGCCATGATTTTGCTGATGCTGGAAGAAATCGATTTCGCCCTGGTTCTCGCCTGCGGCGCAATTGACCAGGGTCACACGATCCACGAGCCTGTTCTGTGTGATGTTAGTGCGCAGCAACTCGAAATTGCGCGGATCCGGTTCAACACTGATGATATGGGAAAACGTTTTGTTCAAGGCAAAATAGACGGTCTGGGTGCCGATATTGCCACCGAGTTCGAGCAGCGTACTGCCCTGCGGTAAAAGCCGCCGCTCTTTCAAAATGCCAATCAACCGATCGACATGATCGCGCTCGAAATGGCCTTTTCGGAAGATTTTTCTGCCTATGTAGTCATGAGGCGAAAAGCTCATGACATGATCGCCGCAATCCACTGTGAGCTTCTGAACGCGAGGGCCAATCGAACTGATCAGCAGCTCCCGGCCATAACGCGTGTTAAAAAACCACCGAGCGATGCGGGTTCTAATTCTGTTAAACTGCCGGTTTGATCTTGTTTTCATGCAAACCTGGCGCTCAATTCCTGTGGGATAATATAAACGCGCAAAGGTTCGGCGCGCCCGCGAATTGTGATTTCCCGGCTTTCGAGATCGGCAGTATCCGAATCGGCCAACAGGATGGTCGGTTCGGACACAACCAGAGTTGTGTCGAGCTCCTTGGCAATGGTTTCCAGCCGGCTGGCCACATTGACCGTATCACCGATGGCAGTAAGGTTCTTCACCTTGCCATATCCCATAGCGCCGACAATGGCCGGACCGCTATGGATGCCGATTGCAACACGAAGCGGCATGGAAAGTTCGGCGGACAATTCATCGTTGAGCCGGTCTATTTCGGTAATTATCTTGGCTGCCGCCTTGAGCGCATTACGGCATGCATCTTCCGGGGAACCGCTGAGCCCGAAGAGTGCCATGGCGCCATCGCCGATGAATTTATCGAGACGGCCCCCAGAGCGCTCGACGGCCCGACCGACAATGGCAAAGTAGCGATTGAGCAGAAAGACGATATCATAGGGAAGCTGTGCTTCGGTCAGCATTGTGAAGCTGCGAATATCACAAAACAGGATGACGATTTCCTGTTCCCGTCCGGGATTGGTTTGCTGGCTACCTACGGGAAGCGTGCCTTCCACGGTCGGCACAAGCAGCGGAACGACGCTGATATCGTTTAGCGGCCGCAACTGGCAGGCCAGGCGGACGCCGGCGTCCGCATTGATACGGAGTAGCGTTGCGACTTCGGTCGATTCAGGTTTAGGAAGCATCGACGCTCCCTCGATGACCTGGACGCGGCAGGTCGAGCAACGGCCCTTGCCACCGCATACCGCATAGTGCGGGACGCCGCCAAGGCGGCTCGCTTCAAGCACGCTGAAGCCGCGCGGAACATGGACGATCTGTCCCTCTGGATAACGGATTTCGATCTGGTCCGTCCGTTCGCGCCAGCTACGGCGTGTGCGCATGGCAAACACTGTCAGCAATGTGCCGGCAAATCCGCCATAAAGGGTATATTTTGCCATTTGCACCCGTTCCCTGCGGGCTTCGGTCGTTTCAAATGAATACGCGGCGTCATTGCTTTTCGAACCGTGGCCTGTGCTTGCACCTGCCGAGCTGTGTCCGCTGCCAAGGCTCGACTGCACAGGCTCGCTGGCGAGAATTCGCCCCGTATTGGCAAAGCCGAGCAGAGCCAGGACCGGCAAGAGAATGGCGAAGGTCAAAAGGAATGGAGCGGCTTTGTAATACCAGGGCCGATAACGCAGCCAGAAATGGACCCCTATGCAGCCATGTATCCAGACCACGACAAGGGCAATTGATTGGCGCAACCCGTTCATTGGCGAATTGATCCATAACGAGCGGATGACAGATGCGTAGACATCCGGCGTGCCCATGATCTCGGAACTGATGCGTGTCGCAATCACATGTTCTATGATCAGCAGAGGTATGCAAATGCCGAGGATAATCTGCAACGCCTCCCGCAGCGGCATGACAAGAGTGCGGCGCTGATAGAGCGAACGCATCACGAGCATTATGTGAACGAGCACCGAGCCATAAAGAAGAAGGGTTCCGACAGGATTGCGCCAGATGGCGGTAAACCACAACCGGCCTTTTTCTGCGGTATCGAGAGAGATCAGATTCAGCGCGTGATTGGCGAGATGAAGCGTCACGAAGACGAGCATGATCAGCCCCGAAATCAATCGCGCCCTTCGTAGGGATCGCTCGGAAAAAAGGGGCGTTGTTACGGCTGCTGTCATAAATACCGGATAAATTTCTATTGGATCAATTTACGCGACGAATGATGATTTGGCGAGATGAACAATGTGTTCGGATTTGGTCGTTAAAGCTGGCGAGATAAACCGCAAGCCTGGGAGTGCGCATAGCACTTTGAACAACGCGACGGAGCATTGCGTCTAGGCTTGCAATTGCTGACGAATATCGGAAAGACTTGCCGAACATGCGTGGATTGAACCATAAAGCCCAATGCACATTGCCTTTTACGCTCCCCTCAAATCCCCCAATCATCCGGTTCCTTCGGGTGACCGGCAGATGGCCAGGTTACTGATTGCCGCACTTGGACTGGCCGGGCATAAAGTCGAGGTGGTATCGGAGCTGCGGAGTTTCACGGCAGCGCCGGAGCCCGTTAGGCGCCAACAGATCGCAGGATTGGCGCAGCAGGAAGCAGATCGGTTGACCAGACAATGGCGGGACAGTGGAAAACCTGATATCTGGTTCTGCTATCATCCCTACTACAAGGCGCCCGATCTGATCGGACCGCCGCTGGCAGCGGCGCTGAACATTCCCTATGTCACGGCCGAGGCATCCTATTCGAAGCGCCGGGACGATAATGGGTGGACCAGGCTGCAATCATTTGTGGTGGAAGCGGTACGACATGCGGCGGTCAATATCTGCTTCACCAGCCGCGATGAGATCGGGCTAGCCGGTAATATCCCTGAGGTGCGGCTGGCGCGACTGCAGCCGTTTATCGACGTATCAGTATTTCGAGCTAGAGCCGACGGTGCATAGTCCGCATCGGTTGGTGACGGTCGCGATGATGCGACCAGGTGATAAACTTGAAAGCTATCGGATGCTCGCCGAGTCATTGGCCTTACTGGCCGATCGACCCTGGATGTTGAGCGTTATCGGCGATGGTCCTGAAGGCGAGGCGGTGAGGGCGATGTTCGCAGATTTTGGCGCTGGGCGGGTTGAATGGCTGGGCCAGAAACAAGCAGGGGAGGTTGTTGACCTGCTCTATCAGGGCGGAACTTTTGTCTGGCCGGGGACCGGCGAAGCCTATGGCATTGCCTATCTGGAGGCGCAGGCGGCGGGGTTGCCGGTTGTGGCGCAGAAGACAGCGGGCGTACCGGAAGTGGTCAAGGACGGTGTGACAGGCACGCTGACCGCGGCAGGAGATGCAAAAGCCTTTGCCGATGCCATTGTGGAGATGCTTGGCAATGACGGGCAACGCGTTGCCATGGGGCAGGCGGCGCGACGATTTGTTTTGGAAGAGCGATCGCTCGAAATTGCATCGAAACGGCTGGATCAATTACTGCGGGAATATGTGATACATGACAGATGATGCGGTGTGGCAGCAGTTGCGGGAGGAGCTCGCGCGCTGGATCGACGCCAACAGAAGCGCACGGTTCTGGCTGCGCGATGACGATGCGGTGAAACCAACCGCGGCGCTAGAGCGCTTGCTAGCGCTGGGCAAAGAACATGCAGCGTCCCTGACGCTTGCCGTAATCCCGGCGCATGCGGAAGAGCAGCTTGCCCGGCGATTGGCAGGTGAAGGAAACACGACTGTCGCGGTCCATGGCTGGTCGCACCAGAATTATGCACAGGAGAATGGGAAAAAGCAGGAACTTGGATCGCACCGGGCGCTGAATGTGGTAACGGCTCAATTGAGCGACGGGTATAAACTGCTTGAAGAGCTGTTTCCAAAGTGGTTCGTACCGGTGCTGGTACCGCCTTGGAACCGTATCGATCCGCTGCTGCTGCCTCGATTGCCGGAGCTTGGGTTTAAGGCGCTATCGGTGTTCGGCCCGCCTAAGGCAAAGCACACGGCATTCCTGCCGGTCATAAACACAGATGTCGATTTGATGGACTGGCATGGCACCCGGGGTTGCCGGGATCATGCAGAGCTGGTCGCAGCAATCGTCGAGGAGCTGCAGCAACGCTTTGACGGCAACGACGAGCCAATCGGGATACTCACTCACCATCTTGTACATGATGAATCGGCCTGGGAGTTTTTGCAGACACTGTTCGCTGTCATAGCGGAAACGCCAGGTGCCTGCTGGGTTTCGCTGCGGGAACTGTTGGGCGAAAACGTGGCCTAGAGATCGATCACCTGAAAGTCGCGAGCGGCGAAGGCGCCGGCGAAGCGCTGTTTCGACAGACGTTCGAATTCATCGAGCTCATCATCCGTACGATCCGGCGCGTGATGGAATAGAGCCAGTTTGCCGATCTTGGCCGCTTCAGCCAGAAGGACGCCGTGCTGCCACGTGGAATGGCCGTAACCGAAACGCCGCGGCATCTCATCTTCGGTATAGGTGCAGTCATAGACGACGAGGTCAGCGCCATCGATCAGCTTCAGCACGACCGGGTCAAGCTTGCCGGCTTCGTGCTCGGTATCATAGATCAGTGCCAGTACACGGCCCGCAAATTCGACCCGGTAGCCAATACAGCCGCCCGGGTGATTGAGACTGCCAGTGCGGATGGTGACGCCATCGTACGGCGTTAATACATCACCGGAATGGAAATCGCGAAAAGCTAGACTGGCCTTGCAGATTTCGGGCTCGACGGGAAACCACGGCGGGCGCATGAATTGCTTGACTATTTCACAGGTCGTCATGATCCCGGCCAGATGCCCGGACCAGAGGCGGACATTCATCATCGGATTGTAGAGCGGCATGAAGTAGGGGAGGCCAATGATGTGGTCGTAATGGCAATGGGTGTAGAGGATATCGAGGTGATCAACGCCTTCGAGTGTCATGGCATCACCTGCCTGCCGTATACCGGAACCGGAATCGAAGATCATACGATGCTTGCCGCATTGGACTTCGATACATGCGGTATTGCCGCCATACCGTTTGAAATCGGGACCCGATACGGAAACGCTACCCCGCGTTCCCCAGAATTTCACCCGAAACACCTCGTCGTTCATTATGCTCTTTACACCCAATTCCCCTTTTTCAGGGCATCGTAACCAAACTGCAATCGTTATGCGAGGCTTGGATTTCGATTTATTTGTCAGCCGCGCAATAAAAACCTGCGTCAGATCATATGTAAGCGATAGCGATTTGAATTTTAAGCTTTATGACAATTATTGGTACAAACGTATAAGTCTGCTGACTTTCTTCACCCGGAACGTATGATTCATGTCTTCTTCGAAGTTTCCGCCGATTGCTATTATCGCCGATGCCCATTTCCACGATCTTTATGGGAATTACGATTTTGGCGGTATCGATATCGCCGGACGCCGGATGACGGCGCGACGCCTGACGGACACCGTACGCTCCACCCGGGTGTTCAATGAAAGCTATCGCGCCTTGTGCGCGGCGCTGGACGAAGTAGTCGCGCGCCGCATCAACCATGTCGTTCTGCTTGGCGACTATTCCGACGACGGCCAGATTGCGACACTCGGTGCGTTGCGACAACTGCTCGACAATTACACCCGCGATCAGGGTATCGTCGTTATCGCAACGCCTGGCAATCATGATATTTTTGGCCCGAAGGGTCGTCATCACGCCAAACGCCTGCTTAATCCCGATGGCACCTATACGATCGTGGCGAGCGATGGTGAATTCGTCGATGACGATGCGGACGGTATGGTGGTTACCAACAAGATGTACTGTCCCGGCTATCCTGCTGGCTTGCAGGCTCTGCCGGATATCGGCTTCTTCCGCAGGCCAGGGGATTTGCATTGGGAAACACCGTTCGGCGATGATGATGATCCCTCGACGCGGCTATATTCAGTATGCTCCGACGACGGACTGAACTGCTATCGTTTAATGGATGCATCCTATCTGGTCGAGCCCGTTCCAGGTCTTTGGCTTTTGATGATCGATGCCAATGTGTTCGAGCCGCGCAATGGCGATTTTGCTGAGGGTGATTCAGGGGCATTCGTCGACAGTACCAATGCCGGCTGGAATGCCATGCTCAAGCATAAGCGTTTTGTGCTGGATTGGGCCAAAGATGTCGCGGGGAGAGCAAGGCGTGACGGCAAGCAATTGCTGGCATTCTCGCACTACCCGATGCTCGATATGCTCGACGGTACAGCGAAGGACGAAAAAGTGCTGATCGGCGCGACGAGCGCCATCAGACGGACGCCAACTTTAAACGTGGCGAGTGCGGCCATCGAGGCAGGCATACGCATTCATTTTAGCGGGCATCTGCATGTCAATGATACGGCGAGGATTGAGAGGGACGGGGGGTGGCTCGTCAATATCGGCGTGCCGTCGCCCGTTGCCTTCCCGCCAGCCTTCAAGGTGGTCACAGTAGGGGAGGAAAAACTGGAGGTTGAGACCGTCAGCCTTGACAATCTCGCGATCGATCCGGCTATCAGCAACCAATACCGCATAGAGATCGAGCTTACCGGGAAAAAAACGGGCCGCATGATGGATGCCACCGACTATGGAGATTTCCTGTCGGAGCATGTCGACCAACTGGTCGTGCATCGCTATCTGCGCCGTGAATGGCCGAGGGACATGGCGCGCGTCATGCCCCTGCTCAATCTTGGTGATCTATATGTGCTCAGCCAATGCCCGCAGCCATTTCCAATCGAGGACACCGTCGCGCTTGTTCATGCGGAACGGGGTCGCAAAAACTTAGGCGAATGTAACGGAATCACGATAGAACAGCTGGATGCGATCCCGGTGCTCGGCCTGCTGGGCGATTGGTACCGGTTGCGCATGGGCAGTGAAATGGCGTTGCACCGCATTTCGCCAGAATGGCTTGCAGCCTATCGTTTCCTGATCGGGATTTACGCTCGCTCTTCTGCACTCGAGATTGGCGGCGCCCAGGAGAAGTTCGCCCGTCTGTTCCGCATGATGGGTCGTTACCTGTCTGACCAGCCATCGTGTCATTTCACGGTCGATCTGATGAGTGGAGAAATCAAGCGGGCAACGGATCAGCTAACGAATTGATTACGGTTACCGGCAGAACATTGAATGTTCACATTTGCTTTAAGAAAAAGTCGTTATTGGGCGGCGGCGGTGATAAGCCTCTGTGAGGCTAGTTCGAATGCCCTTACTTCGCCGCCTGTTTCTGCTTGCTGCGGGCTTCGCTGAGCTCGGTCGTTGTATGACTTAGGCGGTCGGCCAGCACGCGCATGATCTCGATGGTCATTTCCGGATAATCGCTGAGGAGCTTGAGAAAATGATCCTTGCTGATGCGCAACGCCTCAAGAGCCGAATTTGCCCGGACTGTCGCGGTGCGCGAAACGTCACAGAGGATGGCGATTTCACCGACGATGGAGTCGTGCTCGATCTCCGCAACTTTGATCTCACCGCTTGGCGAATCGGAGAGAATATCGGCACCGCCGGTGAGTATGACATAGGCTGCATCGGCCGGGTCGCCTTGGCGAAACAGCGTTTGTCCTGATTTGTAGCTCACGCGCTCGGATGTGAAGGCCAGGAGCTTGAGCTTGGCTGGCGCAACGCCTGAAAACAGCGGCACCCGCCGCAACATTTCAACTTCATCTTTCAGCAACATGAACGTCTGTAATCCCCTGATAGACTTTCGATAATTTCAGCCTGAGGGGGCATAATGCTGAATTCTCGAAAGCTCTCGTGTTCCCCACCCTATGACACCAGCTCCTTGAATATACCGTTTTTCTCCAGAAGAGTCGCGTGTGTTCCATCTTCGGCCAGTGTCCCATTGTCGAATACAATCACGCGATCGAAGAGATTGGCAAGTGCAGTGTTTGACAGAACCCAGATGATAGCCGGAGCGTGGCCCTCTTCGTGCAAATCCTCCATGATGCCATGCGTGATCTGATCCTGGACCCGTTGGTCGAGCGCGGGGAGCGGGCGATTGAAGATCACATAATCGGCACGCTTGAGGAGTGCTCTCGCGACATTGAGTTTTTGCCGCTGCACATTCGTCAGCCGCTTACCGCCCGAGCCGACGTCGAAATCCATGCCAATCGAGAGAACGCTTTCGAACAGTTCGAGGCGGTCGAATAAATCGCGCAAAATGCTGCGAATGCGGTCCGAACCATCGGCTTGGGTAAAGCCGATTCTGCCAAAGAGGACGTTATCCAGTAGCGTCGCAGAAAAGATGAAACGTTCGGGATCATAGCGCTCGATGACAGCTTTGAGATCATCCGGCATATCTTTGTGGAAACGTGCGCGAGCGTCAACGATCTTGGCCATTAGCTGATCATTCAGTAGACCAAAGCGATGTCTCGGCTCGATATAGGAAAAGCTCAGGCGGATAATGCTCGTCCGCTCGTCGGCCGATGCTGCGTCAATACCGCGGCCTTGTAGTTTTTGCACAAGCAATTGATAGGCCGGAATATCATCGGCGGTCATGAAGGTGAGCTGCTGGAAGAACGGGTGATCCGGCGGCAGATCCTCGAACAGTTCAACCGCATTGGCCGCGATTTCCAGACCCATATTGTACAGATCGATGTAAAGGTCGTTCTCGCGCAACACCGAGCGGAAATATGGATGTGCCGCCAGTTTGCGGTTCGTCATCATCGGCCGCCTCATGCTGCCGAACAGCAGGTTCTCACCGACTGTGGCCTGAGCGTTATAATCATCAAGCTTGAACGGCACAACGAGATCGTCGAGATCTTCCTTTTTCAGCCGTTTGCGCAAAGCCTGGCGCAGCTCGACGATCCGATCAGTCAGATCGGCGTGAGTATCCGTGTTGACAGTGGAACGCAGGGCCATGTCGAGAATGTCCTGCGAAATCAGCACTGCGTCGAGCACCGGACGCACGACTTTGAAGAGATCGTCGGGACCAGTCACGCCTGCGGACGCGTAGTCGACCCAATCGCTGTTAAGATCGAGTTCCGGATTACCGGCACGGCGCGCCTCGTTGATATCCCATTTGTATTTCGTGGCGCTCTTGCCCTCATATTCGACCTTGGTCAGTGGAGCGTGCTTGAGGCCATAGAGCAGATTGTCGCGCAATGTTCCGTGGAAGAAATAGGTATCGGATGCGGCATAGGCGATGCGCCTTCCGGTTACCGATTCCGGGAGCTCCAGTATGTCCTTGCCATCGATGGTGATACGTCCCTGCTCAGGCCAGATCAGGCGTGCAAAGGCTTCGGCCAGCGCCTCCGCACCGCTGCCGCTATTGCCGACAATGGCAACAGTCTCTCCGGGTTTTATTTCCAATGAGACATGCCTAAGTAATGGTGCGCCGCTATCGTCGGAAAGCGTCAGGTTGACAGCAGTTAGCGAATGTTCGAGGCGACTAACAGGTTCTGGAACCAGAGCCTGGATTTTTGGGTCGACAAGGCGCTCGACATTGAACTGTTCGACAACCTGGGCATATTTCACCTGTACGTCCTGACGGGCCTGATCCCAGTCAATCAATTCCTTGAGCGGGCCTGGCAGGTCCTTATAGGCATTAATAACCGCAACCAGCTGGCCGATGTCGAGCCTACCCTGCAACGCAAGAAAACCACCGATCGAATAGAACAGGAAGGGTGTGACCTGCGCGAGGAAGTTGTTGATGAACTTGACCAGGAATTTCCACTGGTAAAGGTCATAGCGGATGGAGAAGATGAGGCCCAATCGCGACGCGATGTCGGCGCGCTCGAAGTTCGACGTGTCATTACCGTGGATGGTGCCGATCCCATCGACGATTTCGCCAACACGGCCTGACAATTCGCGTGCGGTCAGCTGACGCTGGCGGCCAAGCTCAAGCAGCCGTTTGCGCATGCGGGGGATGACGACGCCCTGAACTGCGACAATGCCCGCTGCGATCATGCCCAGCCAGAAATTCTGCATGATGATGAAGACAAGAGCGGTGATAGCTTGTCCGCCTAGTAACGCCGGCTGCACGAAGGCATCGCCGGTAAAGCCGCCCATGGGCTCTACTTCGTCCTTGATCATCGTCGCAATCTCAGCGGATTTGATTCGCTTGAATTGGGCAGGCGGGAAACGCAACACGCGGTCAATCAATTCGAAGCGAATCCGCCGCAACATGCGCTCGCCGAGCCTACCCTTATAGGTATTTATATAGAGCTTGAACAAGCCGTTGATGATGACCAGCAGCAGAAAGACTACGCTCAACGCCATCAATGTCTGGAAACGCGTCAGCTCGAGGCCGTTGAAAAACACCACCTTGCCGATAGCGGGTAGGTCGTATTCAAGATGCATGAATGTGCGGGTCGCCCCCGGGGTATCGAACCCATTACCCTGAATGGGACCGTTGACGATCTGCTTTGGCAGATCGAAGGACATGAAATAGGGAATCATCGAAACAGCTACGACGAACAGAATCCATATCTGCTGCAGCCGCGTGTTCGACCAGATATAGCGTGTTAGACTTGTTTCCATAGACAACCGGGGGCTGTGAATTCAGCAGGAATTTCAAATACTGAAACGTTTGAATAGCACATGGACGAACTCCATGATTGAATTGGCCTAGCCTACAGCATCAGGTCCCTGAAGGCTATATGACATGGGGTTGGAGTGTTCCCTTGTCAATTGGCTGATGTCGGGCAATTTGGTTCTTATTGCGATGAATGATTTCAGGAGCCGACGACAAGTTTCAGCCCAATACAAGCCTTGGCGCTCAGTCGCATAGCTCTTGATCAAAGCAGACTCCGCAACATCTTGGCCGTGCGCTCGGCGCCATTGAGATCGAGCATATGCGACGCTGGTTTTGGCTGTGCCAACGCGGCTTCGACGGCTTTCTCGAGAATATCCGCGTTGAGGCCGTTTTCCGGCAAGGCGATCGCGAGGCCGAGGGCGTCCAGCCGGGTTGCCCGTACACTCTGTTCCGTTTCACCGCCGGCCGTGAAGGGGACTAGGATCGACCGGCATCGTGCTTGCAGAATATCGCAGACCGTGTTGTAGCCTGCTTGCGAAATGGAAAGCTCGGCGCCTTTAAGCAATAAAGGAAAATCCCGTCGGAAGCGGACGAGCTCGACATTGTCCGGTGCTTGTGCCGCCAACACGGCCAGGTCGCTCTCAGGCAGATTTGGACCGGTGATCAAGCACCAAGATCCGCGGAAGGCTGAATTTCCGGCGGCGTGAAGTGCAGAACGAATAAGGTCGATCCCGACGGCGCCGCCGCCGCAGAAACCACGATATCAAAGACTTCCGATGGTTCGGCTGGAGCTGGACCCGCGACAAGGCCGGTGTAGATGATCTTCGCCGCGATTTCGCCTGCCAGCGCAAACGTATCCGGCAGAGTAACGAATGATGGATCGCCATGAACAAGGATATGATCGAAATGCGCCTTGATAAGGCCGACCGTTTCTTCGTCTCGACCGGGTTTCGTACGCTCCTGCAGGATATCCCGAACCGAGGTCAGGAGCTTTGGCCGTGGTGACGTCGTCTCAATGGCTTCTAGCAACGGCAGAAGCTCGAACCGCATTTGCCTGCGCCCAAAAGGGAAGGCTTCGATGATGACGATGTCGGGTCGCGTGACACGGAATGCTTCGAGCAGGAGATCGCGCCGATGGGTGAGGAAATCATCGTCGACCGGATTGCCATACTCGTCGACCAGCTTCGAAAAACCTGCATTGCCAGCAAGCAGGGTTGGCAGTGCGATGGATTTGACATCCTGTCCGGGAAAACCCGGAACCTTGGATCCACCTGTAACGACCGTAACGTCGAACTTGTCAGCGGCAAGAGCCGAAGCAATGCGGCTGGCACGGGCGAGGTGACCTATGCCAAGAAGGTGCTGGACGTAAAAGAAGACACGCGGTTCGCTCATGGTTTTTGCCACTCGCTTTCAAACAGGCGGGTCAATTGGCGTATGCTGGAATTATGGTCGAAATGTTCACGCACCCGTTTCTCGGCGGCTTTTCCCAAACGATACCGCAGGTCAGGCTCACGGATGGCGTGCTCCAGCGCCAGGGCGAGCAGGCGTGGATCTTCCGGCGGGACGACGAAACCATTTTCGCCGCCGGTCAAAAGTTCGGGAATGCCGGAAATATCGGTCGATACGCAGACGAGATTCTGGCTGGACGCCTCGACAAGGACGTTTGGCAGACCATCGCGATCGCCATCCGCCGCGACCCGGCAGGCAAGGGCAAAAATATCGGCGCTGCGGTAATACTCGAGCACCTCTGCTTGGGCGAGTGCACCTTTCCAGATGATGCGATCGGCTATACCGAGCTTGTCCGCAAGGGGCTTCAGTCGCACCAGTTCGTCACCGCCGCCAATGTGTACAAAGCGCCAGTGAAGGCGAGCGGGGAGGAGCGCCAGGGCATGCAAAAGTATATCGTAACCCTTTTTGGGCACGGCGCGTCCAACGCTCAAAATCTGCACGGGATCGGACCGGTCTGAACCGTCACGGCCGGGGCGGGCGGCAGAGAAATGCCCGAAGCGGGCGAGATCGAGGCCATGATAACTCAGATGCACCTGTTCCTTGCGGGGGGTCAACTCGCGCATGTGCTCGAAACCGGAGCGCGTGCAGGTTACGCTCCAGCGTGCCTCGCCGAGCTTCTCGGTCAGTTCCCAATCGGGCGAGGTCCAGATATCCTTGGCATGGGCGGAGCAGGTCCAAGGCACATCAGTCATAATGCTGGTATAGCGCGCCACAGAGGCCGGCGTGTGGATGAAATGGGCATGCAGCCACTCGCCTGCGTCTGGCCATTCATGGGCGAGGACAAGCGCTTGGCCAAGACGGCGAAAACGGTTGCGGGAGATGTCTCGGCGCAGATCTTTCCAGAACCGGTGGAGCAGCGGCTTGAAGTTTGGCTCCTTCCATCCCGCCAGCAGGGCGCGAAATACCCGGATGGGTTCTTCGTGCAGGTATTCAGGCAGATACACGACACGCGCCTTGATCTCGTCATGAATTGGATGGCGCTTCTGGTCCGTCGGCTTGCGCATGGAAATCAGCGTCAGGTCAAAACCGGCGCGCTCCAGCCCCAGCAGTTCCTGTGCGATGAAGGTTTCCGACAGACGCGGATAGCCCTTCAGAATCACCAATGTCTTGCGGCGTACTGACAAGTTTATTCTCTTATTCGGCGACTGCGGGCAATGGCTGTTCGCGTTCGTCCAGCCAGTCGCCGACGATCTCGGAAATATGCACGAGACCTTCCAGCCGCATGCCTTCGCCCTTGCCGGTTTGCGATGGCGGCGGGCGATCGGGCAGGCGCTTGAGCACCTCGGCAAAGCGCAAGGGGTCTTCGGCTTCTTCCGGCAGCAGCATTTCGACAAGACCGAGTTCGGTGGCGCGCTTGGCCCGGATCAGCTGCTCTTCGCGCGGCAGGACACGCGGCACGATCAATGCCGGCTTGTCGAAGGACAGGATCTCGCAATAGGTGTTGTACCCGCCCATGGCGACGACGGCTTTGGCGCCGGCGATCAATTCTTCCATGCGATTATCGAACTCGATGACCTGGATATAGGGGATCTTGCTCCCCTTCTTCACCAGCTTCGCCCGCTGCTTGGCCGGCATATAGGGTCCAAGCACGATGAATGCCTTGTGCTGGAGTGTCGGATCCTGCTGATAGGCGTGGATGACATTGTGCACGAGATCGGCGCCGTCGCCGCCTCCGCCGGTGGTGACCAGAATATAATCGCCTTCGGGAACATGGGTCGGGGCATTGTCGTTCGACAGACTGCGCTGCAGGAACCCAACAAATTTCATTTTGTCGCGCACGGTGACCGGCACATCCAGATCGACGAAGGGATCGTAGAAATCCGGCGGACCATAGACCCATACAGTGTCGTAGAACTGATCGATTTTCCGCATCACATTATTGTTCTTCCACTCGGCCTCGAGCAGATGTGGCGCGTCCATGACCTCACGCAGGCCGAGGACGAGTGTCGTGCCGCGCGACTTCAGATAGGCGAGGGTTTCCTCCACCTCGCCCTTCAGGCCCATCGGTTCCTTGTCGACAATGAAGATATCGGGTTGGAAGGTCTCGGCCGTATGCCGGATAATCGACTGACGCATCTTCAACGTTTCATGCAGATCGATATGGCGGGCAAGTGACGTGTACTCGCCATTACGCAGCTTGATGACGCTCGGCACCTTCACGAAATCCACCCGGGCGCGATAGTCGAACGCGCCGGCGATGGTGGCGCCGGATATAATCAGAATATTGAGTCCGCGATAATCCTCGACAAGCGAATGGGCAATGGTCCTGCACCGCCGCAAATGGCCAAGACCGAAGGTGTCGTGGCTATACATCAAGATCCGGGCATCTTCGAAACGCCGCATCATGGTCAAAACCCCCTGTTTTGCGGGTTGACCCGCGCAGTGCATTCGAAACGATCGTGAGAATGCGGACTCATCGGCTTCTCATTTTCTACTGTCTGTAGGGATCGGCAGCGTCGCGCAACCCATCTCCCAAGAAATTGAACGCCAGGATAACAAGTATGACAGGAATCATTGGAAACAGCAGCCAGGGATAGAAAGCGATGACGCTAACACTGCGCGCTTCGGTCAAAAGAATGCCCCAGCTGGTGATTGGAGGCCGAAGGCCAAGCCCGAGAAAGCTCAGTGCCGTCTCGCCAAGAATCATGCCGGGGATAGAAATGGTGGCCGTGGCAATCAGGTGCGACATAAAGCCAGGGACAAGGTGCCGTCCGATAATGCGGCCACTCTTGGCGCCCATCAGCTGCGCCGCCAGCACGTAGTCTTCCTCCCGCAGTGACAGAAGCTTGGAGCGCACGGAACGGGCGAGTCCGGTCCAGTCCAGCATGCCGAGAATGATGGTGATGCCGAAATAGATCAGGATCGGGCTCCACGTCACCGGCATGATCGCTGCCAACGCCATCCACAGCGGCAAGCTAGGCAATGATTGCAACACTTCGATGACGCGTTGCACCAGCAGGTCGAACAAACCGCCGTGATAGCCGGCAAGGCCGCCGATCACGATGCCGAGAACGAAACTGATGGTTATGCCGATCAGACCGATAGTCAGCGATATGCGCGCACCGTAGATGATGCGGGACAACACGTCACGGCCAAGCCGGTCGGTGCCGAGCAGAAACATCTGGCCGTCCTTTGCCGGGCAGACGAGGTGGATATTGCCGTCAATCAATCCCCAGAAGCGGTAGCTGTCACCACGACAAAAGAAGCGGAGCGGCTGAACATCGTTGTGGTTATTCGTATAGATGCGCTTCAGCGATTCCATATCGAGTTTCATTTGACGGCCGTAAACGAACGGTCCGACGAACTTTCCGTCGTGGAACAGACGCACGCGTTGCGGCGGCGAATGGATGTAGTCGACATTACGTGTGTGCAGATTGTAGGGTGCCAGAAACTCCGCAATGACGATCATGCCGTAAAGCAGAAGCAAAAAAATGCCTGACACCAAAGCGAGCTTATGCCGCTTGAATTTCCACCACATCAGCCGCGTTTGCGATGCGAGATGGATTTTCGCCTGCTCGTCGGTCATCACCTCGACCGACATCGGATCGAACGGGGCGGTGGAAACGTAATGCTGCAGGGGCGCGCCGGGGGAGGGAAGCGGTGCCGTCACTTGGTACTCCTGCCTTGCAAACGAATGCGGGGGTCAAGAAAGGCAAGAGCAATATCGGATATAAGCACGCCGATGACCGTCAGGAATGCGAGGAACATCAGGAAGGAGCCTGCGAGGTACATATCCTGACTTTGCAACGCCTTGATGAGCATCGGACCGGTTGTTTCCAGCGAAAGCACGATCGCGGTGATTTCAGCGCCGGAGATGATGGACGGCAAAATGGAGCCGATATCCGAGACGAAGAAGTTCAGCGCCATACGCAGCGGATATTTGATCAGCGTGCGGAAAGGGTGAAGCCCTTTGGCGCGCGCCGTCATCACATATTGCTTTTGTAGCTCGTCTAGTAGGTTGGCGCGCAAACGTCGGATCATGCCCGCTGTGCCAGCTGTGCCGACGATGATGACGGGAATCCACAGGTGGGACAGGATTGAGCGCGCTTTTTCCCAGCTCATCGGTTCGTTCAGGAATTTCTGATCCATCAGATGGCCAATCGACGTTCCGAACCAGATGTTGGCGAAGTACATCAGTATAAGCGCCAGCATGAAATTCGGGATGGCAATGCCGAGAAGCCCGAAGAACGTCAGACCGTAATCACTCCAGCTATATTGATGCGTGGCCGAATACATCCCGATGGGAAAGGCGATTATCCAGGTAAACAAGATGGTGACGAAAGAGACGAGGATTGTCAGCCACATCCGTTCTCCCACCACCTCGCTCACAGGCAGCTGGTACTCGAAGGAATAACCGAAATCACCCTGCAGCATGCCGCCAAGCCAATGGAAATAGCGCAACACCGGCGGCTGATCGAAACCGTATTGATGGCGCAGCTCTTCGATTTCCTGCAGGTTCACCGTTTCACCCTGAGCACGCAGCTCAGCGATCTGGCTCTCAAAGAAATTGCCTGGTGGCAATTCAATGATCGTGAAGACCAAGGCTGAAATAACCAGCAGGGTGGGGATCATCGCGGCGATACGCCAAAGTATATAACGCAGCATTCTCTAGACCTGCTCCCCGCTCAGCCAGAAAGTATCAGGCATGTAAATGCCGAGATAGCTCGTCGGATCAAATCCGTAGAGGCCCTTTTCGGGAACATTCTGCAAACGTGATGTACGGACGATCGGTTGCAGTGTGCCGTTGACAAGCCCGATCGAAAATACCTGCTGGGTGTAGATGGCCAACATCTGCTGCCAGATTTCGGTTCGCTCCGCCAGGTGAGCGGATCGTTGCCAGCGCCCCAGAAGCTCGGTGAGCTGAATCGCTTCGGGAAGGTCCGCTGCCTTGCCCTGGCTACCATGCGACAGGTAATACATTCCCCAGAGCGGCCATTGCAGCTGATCGTCCATTGTCGGCGCCAGCTGTCCCGGATTCATGTCAGCCGTCGCAACGCCATTATCCATTCCGTACCAGATCGACATCATGATGCGCCCGCCCATGGCGCGGCTGCGAAAAATGTCTCGCTGCGATGTTCGAATAAACAGCGCAATGCCGATCTTGCGCCAGTGATCGGTAACAAGTTCAAGCACGTCCGTATCTACGGAACTCTCGCCCGGTGTCTCGATGGTGATCTCGGCTGGCCGACCGTCCGGGAGCAGACGAATGCCATCCTCATCGCGATTTTGCAATCCGGCCTCGTCAAGCAGCGCATTGGCTTGATCCGGATCGTGATCGATCCAGGCACTGGCATATTCGGGCTTGAACAGAGGGCTTTCTGGCAAAAGTGTATCGGCACTAGGCACGCCGAGACCGTAAAATACCGCCATGTTGATTTCGTGCCGGTCGATGGCGAGCGACAAAGCCCGGCGCACCCGCACATCGCGAAACAGCGCACGCCAGACGTCGTCGCCGCAATTCAGATTAGGCAGTATTGCGACGCGCGAGCCGCGGGTCATTTTCCAAAGATCAACTTTTATCGGATACCGGTCTTCCGCATCCTTCAGGAAGGTGTAATCGGCAAAATCAATGCCGGTCGCCTGCAGGTCGCTCTCCCCCGCACCGGTCTTCGCCGGAATGATCGAGGACGAGCTGACGTTGAGGATGAAGCGGTCGATATAGGGCAATTGCCGGCCGTTTTCGTCGACGCGGTGGAAATACGGGTTGCGTTCGAAGATGAATTGTTCCGCTGGTGGCGCTGTCGTATTCCGCCACGGATAAAGGGTCGGAAGCTCGGGATTCTCCGGCCGGTATTCGCGCGCCATCTTGATGTGGAGGTCAGCCCACTTTTTCACCCGTTGTTCCTGCATCAACGCAGAAAGCCTGAACTGATCCTGGTACTTTTTGTGGAATTTCTTGAGGTAAGCGGACGGGCCGCTGATGATCAGCGGCTGCGGACCAGCAAGGCTTGGCAGGAAGTCCGGATTTGGCCTGTCCCAGGAATACCGGACAGTGAATTCATCAAGGACTTCGAAGCGCGGCAGATTTCCATCGACACGCAAAACCATGGAGCCGCCGCCGGGAGTCAGATCCTTGTTGAGCAGGACGTCTTCCCACCAATAGCGGAAATCATCGACAGTGAACGGAGAGCCATCAGACCATTTGTGTCCCTCGCGGAGGGTGAAGGTGAAGACGGTGTCATTCTCGGATCGGAACGTTTCGAGAATGTCGGGCTGGAAAACGAGATGTTCGTCATAGCCGATCAGCCGCGCATAACCGTAAATGGTCATGAACCGAATATCCTTGGCGCTGCCGATGATAGTCCTGACCGTTCCACCATATTGGCCGGGCGCTCGTCCCATTGCCTTGAGGCCGACGATGCGAGGCCGCTTTGGCAAGCGCTGGGCCAGAGGGGGCAGGCTGCGCGCCCGAAGTTGATCCGCCAGATATTCTGGTTCGATCTCACGGTCGGCAGCGCCTGCCAGACCCGGCAGCATCGTGCAGCCGAGAGCACCAAGGCCAAAAGTACCAAGGACAGTGCGGCGCGTTACCACGAACGTAGTTCCCTTGCATCGGCGTTGCGCCGGGCGAGCACCAAATGGCCCCCGCCAAGATCAGCCGGCGCAAGCGTATCGCCGCTACCATCGCCGGTGAATTGTGAACCCCAAGCCTGTTTGTCCGAAGCGCCGCCCGCCTTCAACGTCTTGAAATCGAGCGGCCTGTCGAGATCAGGAAACGGTATGGCTGCTAGAAGCGAGCGAGTATAGGGGTGGACAGGATCGCGCAGAATGATTTCGCGCGGGGCGATCTCGACGATACGGCCCGCGCACATGACGGCAATACGGTCCGCCATATAATCGACAACGGCAAGGTTGTGGGAAATAAACAGATAGGTGAGCCCCAGTTCCTTCTGCAAATCCTTGAGAAGATTGAGGATTTGCGCCTGAACGGACACATCGAGTGCTGAAACCGGTTCGTCGCAGATCAGCAGTTGTGGCCCGAGCGCAAGAGCACGAGCGATACCTATGCGCTGGCGCTGACCGCCGGAAAAGCTGTGCGGATAGCGGTTGAGATAGCGCTGGTCGAGACCGATGGCCTGCATCAGTGTGCGTACCTTCTCCAGACGGTAAGCACTGTCGCCAAGTCCATGGATCTCCAGCGGTTCGCTGAGAATATTCTGCACCGTCATGCGTGGTGAAAGCGATGAGACCGGATCCTGGAACACCATCTGGATGCGAGTGCGCAACTCCATCAGCTCAGCGCCCTCCGCCTTGAGAACATCGATCTTTCCCCTGCCGTCATCAAAGGTGACGGAGCCGCTGTCGGGTGTGATCGCGCGCATCAATATTTTACTGACCGTGGTTTTGCCGCTACCGCTCTCGCCGACAAGGCCGAGGCATTCGCCGCGCCTGATATCGAAGCTGATGCCGTCCACCGCTTTCACCAAGGTCTTATCCTGCTTGCCAAACAGGCCCGACTTGCGGATGCCATAGGCTTTCACTAGGTCGCGTACGGAAAGAAGGATTTCCGGCGCGTTGTCGATCTGCTTTTTCTTTGCCCACAATGTGCTCGAATTGACCGGGACCTCGCGTAGTGCTTTCAAGCGTTCACCAGGCTTCATGTCGAAATGTGGTACGGCAGCCATAAGGCCTTTCAGATAGGGATGCTCCGGCTTACGGAAGATCGCGTCGACTGGTCCTGCCTCCATGATCTCACCGTGATAGATGACCACCACCTCGTCGGCCATATTGGCGACGACGCCGAGATCATGGGTGATGAGCAGCATCGCCATGTTCAGCTTGTGCTGGAGATCGCGGAGCAATTCGAGGATCTGCGCCTGAATCGTTACATCGAGCGCCGTTGTCGGCTCATCGGCGATGAGCAGGGCAGGGCGGCAGATGAGCGCCATAGCAATCATGGCACGCTGGCGCATACCGCCCGACAGCTCGAACGGGTACATGTCATAGGTGCGGCTTGGCTTGGCAAAACCGACGAAGCCGAGCATTTCCTCGGTTTTTGCCCGGCGCTCGTCTTTCGTCGCGTCGGTGTGGATCGCCAGTACTTCGCTGATCTGGTTGCCAACGGTGTGTAGCGGCGACAGCGATGTCATCGGCTCCTGAAAGATCTTCGCCATGCGGCTGCCGCGCAGCGCCCGGATTTCAGGCCCATCGCGCGACAATTGCAGAATATCCGTGCTTCTGCCATCGATTGGATCGGTGAACAGTATTTTCCCGGTGACCTTTGCCGTATTGGGAAGGATCCCCATAACGGATTGGCTGATGACAGACTTGCCCGAACCGGATTCACCGACCAGCGCAGTCACTTTTCCCGGAAGAACGCGCAGGTTCGCGCCCTTGACGACTTGCAAACGTCCACCAAGCATCGAAAACGAAATGCCCAGATTTTCGATACGCAACAGATCAGATTCCGACTTCATGCCAGCCAATTGTTCCCTTGGAGCCTGTTCGTTGCTCACTTGAAATCGAACCTATCGCACGGCCTTGGGGGAGTCTAGCTGGCTCTACGTGCCAATAGCGTTGCATACCTTTGGTGGAAGGCTATCGGGATGATCAGCTTTGAAACCGCATTCAGTACGATTGCAAAGCGGCAAGGTGTGTTGGTAGTTCGAGAGCCAACAAAACAATCAAGGCGCAGGACACACACCCGCGCCGAGTACGTCCTCGCAGCGCGGCGAACGGCGGAAATTATCATAATAGAGCGTCCATTCGGTCTTGTCGGCAGCGCGGTAAGGGCCAAACTTGAAATATTGATTGGCCCCGAGGCCCTCGTCGCCATGGCCGATATGGCCCTCGACTGTTACGATCCATTTTTTGTTGGCAAAAATCTCCACATGGCCGCTCCCGTCCGGGCCGGGTTTGGTATAAATGGCGAAATCGATCCAGCCGGAATCCGGCGAGGGCAGCTTGTTGCCACGATCGGTCACGGTGATCGCATCGGTGCAACTGTTGAACTGGCTGCCGTCCTGCGGCGTCCAGTTCCCGTCGGTCGCGATGAGGGCACGCATCTGGTTCGTGTCCGGTCGGTACCAGACCGGTGCCTGCTTGTTTCCGCAGGCCTGGACGGTGCTAGACCCTTCCGCCTTGGCAGGTGGCACATAATTGGTTTCGACGGTGGCGAACAGTTTGCCCTGGTTCAGGCGCAGCGCCAGGAAGGGACTGAAATCACCGACCGCATCGGGACCGATTTCGCGCTTCCATTGCGCGATGAGATAGCGATGGTCACCTTTCGGGACAGGGTCGCCAAACTTGACGGTAAAACCATACCAAACGCCCTCAGTGTAGGGCACGCGACGATCAGTTTTCTCCCAGATCTCGGCGCGTTCACTGCAGTTATTTTTGATGTTCGGGCAAAATGGCTTGACGCTCAGCTTCAAGGCGCCAGTGCCAGACTGCTTGACCTCGGACTGGAACTCGAACGTCCCGGCGCGCTGTTCAAAATTCTTGCGGTAGTAAAGCCCGCCACTTGCTGCAAAATCCTTGCCGTCAAAACCATCGAAGAGTGTGTCACCCCCTGGCTCTGCTGCCGCACCGGATAGATTAAGAGTAGCGGCAAGAAGAGCCATGGCGACGATCTTTCCTGTCATTGCATGAATTTATCGATCATGGGACGCCGATCCTGGGACTTTGCATCGCGATGCAACAGCATAACCTGTTCCGCATCCGACAGACCATCATATGTGACCTGATCATAAGCGTCATCCAGCTGTGCTGTTTGTTCAGAAGATTTAGGTAATAAAACCGTGACTTTCTGTCCGACTCCGCGCAATTGCTCCTCGCCCAATGTGACCCAGTCGCCGCCACAATAGGTGGCAAATGCCTGGCTGGCGATGACCTCGCGCGAATATTTCTTGGTGAGGCCCTGCAGGCGTTGCACTTCGTTGACGGCAGAGCCAAAAGCGGAGAAGGTCAGGCGGTCTTTGAGCCCGACATTGCCAAACATGACGTTACCGACATGCAGGCCGATACCATAGCGAATATCGCCAAGACCATCCTTGCGCCGCTCCTTGTTGAGTTCAGCAACACGCGCCTGCGCCTTGAACACTGCATTGAGAGCGGTCTGGCAGGCGATCTTCGACGGATCCTTATGGCGACCGCAGGGATAGACCGCGAGAAAGCCATCGCCCATGAAACTGAGAATTTCGCCGCCACCCCGATTAAACGGAGCCGCGATAGCATCGAAGAAATGATTGAGCGTATCGATATAGGCCTGTCGGCCTTCTTTCTCGGCCAGAACAGTGGACTCCCGCATATCGCCCATGACGAGAGCTGCACGGATTGTGTCGCCATCGCCACGGCGGATCTGACCGTTCAAAACACGCTTGCCGGCATTGCCGCCGAAATATGTCGTCAGCATATTGTCGGCGAGCTTGCCGAGAACCGCCATTTTCGCGGCAACTGCCAGATGATTCTGCAACCGCAGGAGCGCGGCGATCATGGCGTCGCTGAATCCCTCCTTGCTGTCAGTCGACCAAGAACCCATCATGCCTTGCGTCGATTGACCGCCGAAGGGCTGCAGGAAGGCGAGATAGTCGGTGACGCCCTCCTGTTTCAGCTCGTCCAGAACTGGAAATTCGAGCGGTCCATCAACATCGATGCGTCGGCGCAGATGCTCCAGATTGTTGCTGAGAAGATAGAAGTAAGGGCTCAACAGGAAGCGTTCGGGCTTTCCGGCGGGGTCATGCCGATAACCTTCGACGCTCATACCACTTGCACGTTTCCAGGTGAATCCCAACGCATCATAGAGCGGATGGAGCATGGAGAACGAGAGGTTGACGCGGGCGATCGGCAGGCCCGCCGCCGCGATACGTTCGCAAAAGCCGCGTACGATGGTTTCCAGATTGTCGCCGGCAAGCGAAGTTTGTGTGAGCCAGTCGGCTACCTTGTCGAGAAGTATGGTGGATACGTCAAATTGGGTCGTGCTCATCCGTCGTCCTTGCAAATGCGAGCCACGTCCACTTTCCACACACAGTCGCTGCTCCCGAGAAAGCGCGATCAAATCGCGCACGAAATAGGCAGGAAACAGGAGGAAGATGAGCGAATCGGGCAATGGTGTCAACGTCGGCAACAAGCGCGCCAGCATCGTAATCTCACCGGTCCGGTATGGCTCAGGCGGGTAGTTCGGCGGGCAGTCCTCTATCAGTCGTTGTTTCAATTGCTCAGATGGGCATGTCATCTATTCGAAACAATAGGCGATTGTCACTTGATCGTGAGTGATCTGTCGATAATTCCACCTGCCAGGCACATGGCCTGGTTTCTCGAAGAGAACTTCGAGGCGGCTCTTGACCGTTCGCTTGACAGCCAACTTCATAGCGGCCATCTAAAACTGACTTGATTGCCGGTAACGGCGCCTGCACAAAAGAGAATGTCTTGGCCTCCTCCGCTTTTTCAGACCTTTCCGACAAAATAGCAACACGGAAGGCCCGTGCCGGTGTCATAGGACTTGGCTATGTCGGATTGCCGCTTGCGATCACGCTTGCGCGCAGCCGTTTGTCGTTACCGGTTTCGATATCGATTCGGGCAAGATCGTCGCGCTCGATGCCGGCCGCTCTTATATCGAAGCGGTCACGGACGAAGCTCTCAAAAGCGAGGTGGTAGCGAAGAGGTTTAGCTCGACAACCGACTTTTCCGGGCTCGCGAGGTGCGATGTTGATCATCATTTGCGTGCCGACGCCGCTGACGAAACACCGCGATCCTGATCTTTCCTTTGTCGAGGCGACCTGCCGCTCGATCGCGGCTGCCTTGCGCCCCGGCCAGTTGATCGTGCTTGAGTCGACCACTTACCCCGGCACGACCGACGATGTGGTCAAGACCATCCTCGAAAAAACCGGTCTCAAATCCGGGACGGACTTCTTTCTGGGCTTTTCACCCGAGCGCGAAGATCCGGGCAATCGCGATTTCCAGACTGCCACGATCCCGAAGATCGTTGCGGGAGACGGTGAAGAGGCGCGAGAACTGATGCAGGCCTTTTACGGTGCGGCGGTGAAAACCGTGGTACCGGTTTCGTCCAATGCGACGGCGGAAGCGGTGAAACTCACAGAGAATATTTTCCGCTCAGTGAATATCGCGCTCGTCAATGAACTCAAGATGGTTTACGCCGCAATGGGTATTGATATCTGGGAGGTGATCGAGGCAGCGAAGACCAAGCCTTTCGGCTACATGCCCTTCTATCCCGGGCCGGGGCTCGGCGGCCACTGCATCCCAATCGATCCGTTTTATTTGACGTGGAAGTCGCGCGAATATGAACTGCCGACCCGATTTATCGAACTGGCCGGCGAGATCAATTCCGCTATGCCGCGCCACGTCGTCGGCAAGCTTGCCGAGGCGCTCGATATGCGTGCTGGCAAAGCGCTCAGCCGGGCGCGTATTCTGGTCCTGGGACTGGCTTACAAGAAGAACGTACCGGACATCCGTGAGAGTCCGTCGCTGCGGCTGATCGAAATCATCGAGGAACGTGGTGGAAAGGCCGACTATCATGACCCTTTTGTTGCTGAAATCCCGACAACACGCGAATACATGGCGCTGAAGGGCCGCAAATCAGTGGATTTGGACGAGACTTCAATAAAGTCCTACGACGTTGTCCTTGTCTCGACCGATCACGACGGCGTGGACTATGGCGCTCTGGCGAAGTGGGCGCCGCTTATCGTCGATACGCGGAATATTTTTACCAAGCTTGGGTTGATGGCCGAGCATATCGTGAAGGCGTAACTGGCTGAGTTCTAAGACAGTTTCGCCTTCAGATTGCTTGCGGCCATGGCATAGCCGCCCGTTGCGCCATCGATGAAATGAATGTGGTCGTGGGCGCGGGGTGTCGGCACGAAACAGGTAATCAGCGCTGTATCCTGCCGGTGCAAGCCATATTGAACGATACCTGCCTTCGAAGCGTTTTCGAGCAGCATTTCGATACGGTGCAACCGCCCGGCGTCGATGTCGATGGTCATCTTGAGGCCGTCGTCAAATTTGCGAAAATCGGAATTTTGCGACAACTCGATTTTGTAGCGCTTCGGATCGAAACCGCCCGCAGTGAGACCGAGTCTGTCGAGCGCGAAAACCAATGCGATCTGTCCGATAATCGCGAGTTTGCGAGAAAAGCGCTTGCCGATCGGCGCTGTGGCACGCGCTTCCGTATCCACACCCCTGGTGGCCAACCTGATCGGCGGTCCCTCTGCGGGAAGCGGGTGGGAGCCGCGACTCTGTTCTGCTGCAACGGCAATGATGTCAGCAACAAGCATCTGGAATTGCGCGCTGGCACCCGACGTCCCCGGAACTGCAATAATCGACACGATCTCGCCGTTGCGTGCCTCAATAGGGTTCCAGCGGCAGGAAAGGCCTGCGAGGTCCGGCCGCGTGCCGGAAGGAGCAGGTTCGATGGCGTACCGGCCTGCCTTCATCTGCGTTTCCGCCCAACTTGCGCCGCCTCCAGCAAACATGGCGTAGGAAACGTCGGGACTGACCCTGAAGCGGGCGACGCGCACATCAAGGCCCTCGGCACGGATATCGTGCATCGGAACAAGGGCAGCACGCAGGCTCAGCTGCAGATCATCTGCAACCCAAGCTTGTACCGCTGCAAGAGCTTCGCGGGCGAGCGGCGTAGCGGATGCCGGTAGTGCCACCAATGCCCCGTCGCCGCCAAAAACAAAGGGATAGCTCTTTTTGCCAAGTGCATTGAGGAGGGCAGAGATGACGCTTGCGCCAGCCATGTTCACCGCCTTGTAACGTCCTGCCTCGATCGCCTTGGTTGAACCGACGATATCAGCGGTCGCTAATACCCAGTCATCCGGGAGCGGCTTGTAATTCTTCGTATCGGCGACACCCTCGAACTGCGTGAAAACGGGCAGCGTATCGAAGAAGTTATCATTTGTTTCGGTTGTCATATGCTGGCATTAGCACAATCCAAAGCGACGGGCGACGGAGTATTGCATCGCGCAGCGCATGGCTTATGCAAAATTAGTCCAAGCGCGGTTCTGAAGCTGACAATGCGTGAGAAAAGAATAGGATATTTCAACCAAGAATTGTGGTTGCGTTGCAAAAATGTGATATAGCAAGAATACAATTGTTCATCGGCTTGTGCGCCGGGACAAGGTCGTGCAACCATGTACACGTTATTGATTCTTTGCCTTTCCAAGCAATCTGGATTTTTAAGTTTACCGATGATGATGCGGCACATTATGCCTGCCAAGAGGAATGATTCAAGTCCCGATGCATTTTGATCTGGCCCATTTTCCGGACTTTGAAGAAGGCTTTTTGAGCGGTACCGTCAAACACGATACGCTTGAAATGCTTGTTGAAATCAGGCAGCAGCTGAGTTGCCGCTACATCACGCATGTGGGTCATACCGACCAGCCAGGCCCCTATCGCGGTCCTGCTCCGGATGTCTCTGTTCTAACCACTGTGCCGGTGAACTGGGTGCTGCGGTATGCAGCCAAGAACTACTTTTCGATTGATCCGATCATGCAGGCTATAGGGCCATCAAGGCATCAGGGAAATTCATCCGGCACCGTCCGCAATCTCTCTGCGGAGGCGGGTTTGTCGATGGAGGCTAAGCAATTTCTGCGCGATTGCGAGTTGCGTGGCTTGGGCAATCTGTTTCTGGCTGTCGATGTTTCGAACGCGCATGGCTTTCGCGGGGTCACGCTGTTCACATTCGACGTGGAACCGGCGGATGAAGTTACATTCGTGGACGGGATGCGGAAGAGGTTGGCGACGGTTTCGACGCGCCTGCACAACGTGCTGCACGGCAATCGCAATCCGGGCCTTGCCGCAATCGTCGGCAAGCTTCTGACGAAGCGCGAAATCGATTGTTTGTATTGGGCTGCCAACGGCAAGACCGACGGTGAAATCGGTGAGATCCTTAACATCGCCCGATGGACCGTGGTGACCTATCTGCAGAACGCCAAGAACAAGCTTGGTTGCTCCAACCGCACATCGACGGTGGCGACGGCGCTGGCCTTGGGCGTTATCGAAATGCCAGCCATTGCCAGCAGGTTCTAGACGCTATTTGGGTGCAGTCAGTTGTGGTAGCCGAGCGTTGTCGAACGCCGCCGCCAGCAGCGCTGTATTGTCAGCCGGGCTCTTGCCGGTTTCGGAAAAACGCACGTGATGCAGATCGATCTCGGTGGTATCAGCCAAGAGAGTCAGCCTGAAATAGGCGTTCACGCCCATGTTGCTGAATTCCAGGTCGAGCATCACCTTTGGCGTTGAATTCCAATCGAGCGTGTACTCTCCGCCGAGGCCGAAGGTAAGCGTATCCGGGTAAAAGGTCAGTTCCGTTGCGGAATTGACAATATCGGCAATGTTGCCAAACAATTCGCAACGAATGAAGGCGATATAATCCGCCACATCCACAAGACGAAGATCGTGTATGACCTCCGTCAGATGTGTGGAGATGATCTCGACCCGCGCGACTGAATATTGTGTTCTCTTCATATACTGATCCGCTTAAATTTACGCGATTATTTACGGCGTCCATTAACAAATTGAATGAGCTCGGCCACCGCCTTGTAAAATTCCGGGGCTATCACGTGATTAACCTGAACTTGCTTGTAAAGTGACCGTGCCAATTGGACATTCTCAAATATGGGTATGTCATGCGCCTCGGCGATCTCCCTGATCTTGAGAGCGATGATATCCTGCCCCTTGGCGACAACCACGGGCGCCCCATCCTGTGTAGGGTTGTAGCGGAGAGCAACCGAGAAGTGTGTCGGATTTGCGACGATCAGTGTGGCAGTCGGTACCGAAGCAATCATGCGTTGGCGTGCGCGGTCGCGGCCAAGCGAACGCAATCGGGATTTGAGAAGTGGGTCGCCCTCTGCCTGCTTGTGTTCGTCCTTGATTTCCTGGCGCGTCATGCGAAGTTCGCTGCGCCAGTGAATGCGCGTCCACGCAAGGTCGAATGCGGCAAGCACGGTGACGGCAATCGCCACCGAGGCGAGCAGGCGTACGATGTGCGTGCGAATGAGTTCGGGCAACTGGCTGGGCTCGGTGATAATCGCATCAACGAAGAAATGGCTGTCCTCGAAGAAGATCATGAAGACGATGATGCTCGCGGCTGCAAATTTGAACGTGGATTTCAGAAACTCAACGCGGCCTGCTGGACCGAAAAGGCGCGACCAGCCCTTGACGATGGAGACGCGCGATGCTTGCGGCTGGATGCGGTCGAAGACGATGCGCGGAGCGTTTTGCAGGACAGATGCCAGGATACCGGCGCCAGGGACGATGATGAGGATCGGCAACAGGGCCAGGCCAACGGCTGCGCCGATGATGCTGAACAATTGCCGTGCATCGTCGGCGCTGTTGAGCCGCCAGTCATCCGACTTGTCCAGGAGTTCTGAAAGAAATGCGGCGAGCTTGGCTCCACTGGGTACGACGACGAACACCATAACGATGAGAAAGGCGATGATCGAGGCGAGGATCGGGGCCTCCCGAGAGAAAGGAAGGTTGCCCTTTTCGACCGCATCACTGACTTTTTTCTCAGTGGCTTCCTCGGTTTTGCTTTCCTTGTCAGCCGTATCCGACATTAACTAGTGAGCCCACATCACGCTGAAGGCTCCTCGACTTCAAGTTTGAGATCGCCGCGGTCTGCAAGCACAATGGCTGTGCGGGCGATGGCGCGCCGTGCTTCCGTCACGGCATTGGCGTTGATGTTGGTCTGGCTGGAAAGCTCGGTTTCCACCATGCGCCGCCCGCGGGTGGAAAGAGACTGCAGGATAAGTTCCTGCAACTGCGGTTCGCAGCCATGCAAAGCCGTCGTGACCACATCGGTCTGGATTTCGTCGAAGAGAACCAGCCGGGCGCGCTGCGATATGCGCACGATATCCTCGAAGGTGAACAGCTTGGCCTTGATCTTGGCGAGATCATCGGCGCCGAGATCGGTGAGGCCGGCAAGCAATTCGTCGATCTCGGATTTTTCCAGCTGGTTGATGATATTGGCGATCGTACCGTGATGGCTCTTTTCAGAACTCGAATTGTCTTTACCGGTGACTTCGCGTTGCAGGATGCCCTCCAGCATTGCCGAAACGGCCGGGCCAACTTTACGAATGTGCAGAGTGCGCTGGATGATGGCGCTGCGCTCCGCTGCATCGAAACGGATCAGGAGTTTCGCAGCAATATCGGAGGGCAGGCGGGAAATCACATAGGCGCCAACCTGTGGATGTTGTGCGGTCAGATAGGCATGAAGCACGTCAGATGGAATACGTGGCAACTGGTCCCACACCGACTCCTGCGTCAGCAATTCCGGACGGCGGTTCTCGATGACGGCGCTGGCCTCATCGGCCGAGAGCGTTTCGCGCAACAATCCTTCGAAGCGCATTCCTGCTTCGGACACCGGCGCACCGTCAGCGAAGGCATTTTCGAACTGCTTGACCAGTTCTTCAAAGTCGCCTGGTGTGATCGGTTCGAGCTTGCGGGCATGGCCGGCAAGTGAACGCAGATCATCGGCGGTGAAATGCTTCAGAAGTCGCGATGCGGATGGCCGCCCGATCGCCACGAGCAATGCCGCCACCTTTTCGGGACCCGACAGGTCCAGTGATGGCGCTTGCACTTTGGGTTGTTTCTTGATCGCTCATGCGGCCCAGCTTCTAAGGATTGTAGGGGTCTGACAGAAGAGTGTCAGATTCCGCTGCCGATAACCTCGGTAAGGCTGACCCCGAAGCGGGAGGAATCGTCTTCGAGAACGATTACTTCGCCGCGGGCGATAACCCTGCCATTGACGACGATATCAACCGGATCGCCGATCTGCTTGTCGAGCGTGACAACGGCGCCGCGGCCAAGCTTCATCAGATTGGCAACGGGCATGGATGTGCTGCCCAGGACCACCTGGACATCCACCGGAATACCCATGATGAGATCGATGTTGGGCTTCGCACCTGCGGACTTGCGGCCCGGCTGCGGATCATCGCGCTTCAAATCTTCGATCGCGTCGTTGAGTTCGTCTTCGATGGAGTTCTTGTCGGATGTGGCCATGGTTTGGGAAATCCAGAGTTAGAGGACGGCGCTTGCTACATCGGCACTGCGCACGATGCGGTTGACGAATACGGGAAGGTTCTTCGCGGGAGTAACAGGCGCCGCCTTCGCAACAAATGCGGGCGTTGCCGGGGCAACCGTTGATTGCTGGACAGGTGCCGGCATCACCCGGACATTATCCTTGAGATCATTCTTTGCCCGCTCGACGAGATCAATGGCGCGCGCGATTTCAGAACGCACGCGATCCGAATCTTTCAGTCTGGCCTCAAGCCGGACGCTTTCGTCGCGGCAGGTTTCCCGCTCTGCCTGGAGGATCGCCAGCGCCTGCTGCAGATTGGCGGCGGAGCTGGCGACCTGATGCGCCATGACGCGGCTCATGGCTGTAAGGCGGTTGGCTTTGCGCAGCGCCGCAAAGAAGACGACGAGCGACACCGCCGTCAGCGCAATCGAAAGGAGATTAACCAGCGGCAAGCTCATCGAGGAGATCCTCTTCTTCATTGATGGGATCGGTGATCCGTACGGTGAATGCACTGCCGGCCTTGCCGAGCCGACACCGGTAGAGCGCCTGTTTGCCGCTGCGCAGACGAACCTGGTCGATCGCATCCTTCGGCAGGTGCAACACCTGACCCGGCTGCAACAGAGTGATCTGTTCGAGCGTCATCGAGCCCTGCTGCAGGTAGGCCTCGATGTCGATGCGGGCACGGCTGACTTCGAGCCGCAGCTTCTTGGCCCAAGTCGGGTCGGAATGGTGTGCAGGCTGGCGGAGCAGGCGCGCTATTGCTTCCTGCATCGGCTTGAAACTGGAGCGCGGCAGAAGGATCAGGATCTGACCGGACCGCCCGGCAGCCTTTAGCGCGATCGTGCAGCAGATCATGCGTGTTTCCGTGACTGTCCCCGGCGCGAGATGCGCAGCCTCGATGAGGTCGCCGATCTGAAAAAGGGACTCACCGCCGCCTGAAAACATATGATCGAGCGAGGCGGTTACATCGGAAAAGATTTGCCGAGCAATACCAAGGTCGACGGAGGTCAGCGGCCGCTTCGCGGCGCCGGTATCATGACTGGCGCCTGAACCGAACAGCGCTTCGATACCGCAATCGACGAAGCTGCGATCCGCTGCGAGCATCAGACGCGATCCCCATTTGGCGACGGGGACCATACCGACAAGCCCGGACTGCAGGAGCGTCTCGCCGATCGCATCTTTTTCGAGTGATTCAATGCGCATGAATTCCGCTCCCACCGCGACATCCGTCTGGGCGGCAACTCTCGCACCAAATGATGCTGCGAGATCACGGAAGACTGTTTCCAGCGATTTGAGATCATCGACCGACAGACCTGCAGCACGCAAGATATTCTCTGCGAGCGCGTCCGGCCGTTTCTGTTCAGTTTCAACGTCCATGATCGTCCTTATGCCGCTTGCTGCAACGGAGCGGGAGCGGCTGATGTCAGCGTTTCCTGCTCGACCACATCAATGGAAGGACGATCATAGGCGGAAATCGTCTTGCGGCCATATTCGAGCGCGATTTGGGGAAGTGCGCCATTCATATAGGCAAGCAATGTCTGCTTGACGATCATGTAGAGGCGGTTTTGCTTTTCGCGGGTTGTCTTGATCTTGGTGGCGATGGGGCCAACGACGCCGTAGGAAAGGAAAATACCTGCGAAGGTTCCGACCAGCGCCGCGCCGATCAAATGGCCGAGCACCTCCGGCGATTCGTTTAGCGCGCCCATGGCCTTGATCACACCGAGTACCGCCGCGACGATGCCGAGCGCCGGAAGGCCTTCCGAGACGCTGACCATGGCGTTGTAGGGCTTGAGCTTGTCGCGGGCGATGGTGTGGATTTCCTCGTCCATCAGCGCCTCGATCTCGTGCGAGCGCGCATTGCCGATGATAATAAGACGACAATAATCACAGATGAAATGCGTCAGGTCGTGATTCTTGAGCACGCTTGGGAATGTCTGGAAAATCGTGGATTCTGTAGGGTTGTCGATATGGACCTCGACCTCATTGCGTGATTTGGCACGCAGCTCACGCATCAGGGCGTATAGAACGCCGAGTACATCCAGATAGTCCCGCTGTTTTGGAATTTTGTTGGTAAAGGCTTCCATACAGGCACGGCCTGTATCCTTGACTGCAGAAAACGGATTGGCCACCAGGAACGTGCCGAGCGCAGAGCCACCGATGATGACGAATTCCCAGGGTTGGATGAGCACGGCGACATGGCCTCCCATCGCGATAAATCCGCCGAGAAGACATCCCATCGTCACGACGAGTCCAACAAGAATACCCAAGACACTCTCCTGCACGTTTATCACTAGAGGGCTAACAGCGTCGGCTTGCGTGAACCTTGCAGACGATGGGAGTTTGCGCTCGGGCGGTGATTGGCTCCGACAGCTTCAGGCAAGCTTGATTTGACACATATGGGCCAAACGTTTCGGGAAAGGCGCATCATGATCAATACGATGACTGGCTACCGGCTTATTGCCGCGGATTTGCCGCGTTCGCTCGCACGTGTTTCCAAAGAGCCGATGGTCCAGCGCAACAGCGACTATTACCTGGAGAATATCGGCAACGTGAAATCGATCGACGATTTCATGAAAGACACGAAGCTTTATAATTACGCGTTGAAAGCCTTCGGCCTCGACGACATGGCCTACGCCAAGGCATTTATCCGCAAGGTTCTCACCGAAGGCATAGACAATCCCGACAGTTTTGCCAACAAGCTGACGGATCCGCGCTACAAGGAGCTTGCGACAACCTTCAACTTCGTCAAACTTGGGGACAAGACAACCGAGCAGCCCGGAGTGAAGCAGCCGATCGTTGACAAATATGTACGCCAGACGCTGGAGGTCGAGACGGGCCAACAGAACGAGGGCGTACGGCTTGCGCTTTATTTCGCCCGCAAAGCCCCGACCGTTACCAATGCGTTCGAGATACTTGGCGACAAGGCGCTTCTGCAGGTCTTTCAAGCTACATTCAACATGCCGGCGCAGATGTCCAATCTCGACATCGACCGGCAAGCCCAGATAATTGAAGACAAACTTGATCTCAAGGATCTCAAGGATCCTGCCAAGCTCGACAAGCTGCTGACGCGGTTCACCGCAATGTACGAGATGAAGAATCCTTCGACAGCAGCGAGCGTCCCATCCCTGCTATCGGGGGAAGCACCCGCCATCGGAATTTCGGCAAGCATCCTTGCGACCCTGCAATCGTTCAAGTTGGGTGGTCGTTGATGGAGAATTCGATCTATGTGGGCCTTTCCGCGCAAATCTCACTGGAGCGCCGACTTGATGCGTTGGCTCACAACGTCGCCAACATGTCGACACCGGGCTTTCGTGCCACAGGCATGAAGTTCGAGACAATGGTGTCGAAAGCCGCGGAAAACGCGAGTTTCGTGACGGCTGGCGAAAGCTACATCAAGACCGAAGCCGGTCCGATCACCCAGACCGGCAATCCTCTCGATGTGGCGGCGAAAGGCGACGTATGGTTTTCCCTCCAGTCACCGGCCGGTCAGGTCTATACGCGCGATGGTCGTATGCAGATGTCGACGACGGGCGAGCTCCTCTCCGTGAAGGGCTATCCAATTCTCGACGCCGGCGGACAGCCATTGACGATCGATCCAAATGGAGGACCGCCCGATATTTCGTCAGATGGAGCGGTCTATCAAAACGGCAAGCAACTGGGCGCGATCGGCCTCTTTACCATCAGCCCGAACGCCAAACTGACCTATTTCGACAATTCCGCCGTCATTCCGAGCGTGGCGGCTCAGCCCGCCATCGACAACCCTAATGCCGGCGTGATTCAGGGTTCGATCGAAGGCTCGAATGTGGACGCGATCAGCGAAATGACGCGGTTGATGAGCGTATCACGCGCTTTCGAACGTGTTGACGCATTGCTTCGCGGCAGTGAAAACACTTTCTCTGAAGCCATAAAGACACTTGGATCGAAAACGTGATCACCGTTTGACCATGCAGTCGCTTGAAGCAGCCTTGCCGACGATACGCCAACGGACAGGCAGTCTTGATAAGCTGGCCAAGATCGTATCGCAGATCGCCCAGGAGCAGACGCCGGTTGCTGTCGGCGGCTATGTCAATGAAGTGTCGCGCTCCGCCATCGGTGTTCGTGGGATATCGGATAAGGTTCAACTCGGCGACATCGTGGCCATCCGCTCTGGCAACCAGCTCCACCCGGCCGAGGTTGTACGGCTCGAACAGACCAAGGTACTGATCAAGCCGTTCGATGACCGCATCATGCCGTCGCTTGGAACACCGGTCTTCCCGGAAGGGCCGTTACGCATCGCCCCTGCACCCGACTGGAAGGGCAGGGTGATCAATGCGCTTGGATGTCCACTCGACGATAAGGGCCCGCTATCAGCAGGGATCGATCCGAAGCCGGTCGATTGCCCGGCGCCAGCAGCAATGAATCGCAGCCGGGTGGAAAAGGGACTGCGTACCGGCGTCAACGTCGTCGATGTCTTTGTGCCAATGTGCTTCGGTCAGCGCATGGGCGTCTTCGCGGGGTCTGGCGTCGGCAAATCCACACTGCTCGCCATGATGACCAAAGCCACCGACTTCGATACGGTCGTACTGGCTCTGACCGGCGAACGCGGGCGTGAAGTCCGCGACATGCTCGAAGACACGATGGCGGGGAAGCTCCAAAAGACCATCGCCGTCATCGCCACGGGAGACGAGAGCCCCATGATGCGCCGTCTTGCACCCAATACGGCCACCGCGATTGCAGAATATTTCCGCGATCGCGGGCGAGAACGTTTTGCTGATTGTGGACTCCATCACGCGCTTCGCCCATGCAGCGCGCGAAATCGCTATTGCGGCAGGCGAACCACCGGTGTCGCGCGGCTATCCGCCGAGCGTCTTCAGTCAGCTGCCGCGTCTGCTTGAGCGGGCCGGACCGGGTCTTGTAAGTGGCGGCACGATCACCGGCATCTACGCGGTTCTTGTCGATGGCGACGACCACAATGATCCCATTTCCGATGCCATTCGCGGCACGCTCGACGGCCATATCGTTCTTGATCGCGGTATCGCGGCGCAGGGGCGTTTCCCTGCAGTTGACATTCTCGGGTCCATCTCTCGCCTCGCACAGCATAACTGGACAGCGGAGCAACAAAAATTGGTGACGAGCTTGCGCGGTCTGGTCGCTCGCTTCGAGGAAACCCGCGATCTGCGCATGATCGGAGCCTATCAGACGGGCAGCGATCCCCTGATCGATCAGGCAGTCAATCTTGTCCCGCTCATCTATGACGCCATGCAACAGACACCAGCCTCGCCACTTTCGCAGGATCCTTACCATGATCTTGCAGCATCGCTGCGACCAAAGGAACCATCATGACGAAACAACAAGTGGCGCCAAAGAAGGCCACACCAGAACCCAAGGTAGTTCGCCCGCGCGACAAACGCTTTGACGGTTATCTGAAGAGTGCCGGGTTCGTGCTGGCCGTCGGCTGCTTCGTACTGCCTTTCGTGATGTACTACGACATTCTCGACGCGCGACCGAACCCCCTGTCCTCGGGCAGAAAGGTCAACGATCCGCTCAACCGGACCAATCAGAAGGTCGTACGCGAAACCCATGGCAGAAACGGAGCCTCGCCGGACAAACCGAGCGAGGAACTTGATCCCATGACAACGGCAACGACAGCAGAACTAACTGAAGACAGACTGGCTCGCATCGATGAGGCCAGCAAGCAGCCATTTCCCGGCAAACCGGCATTTCTAGTGCGCGAAGTTGTTGGCGGATTGGTCATGATTGAAGACGAAACCGGCTACTGGTTTGTCGAAAAGGGCGCAACGCTCCCGGATGGAAGCAAACTCGTCGCTATCGAACGCAGTGATGGCAAGGACAGTTGGCAGATCAAGACATCTGGCGGCGATGTGATCAGCCGCACCAACTAGTGAACCTCGTTTCGAACATTAGTTCCCAACCTGATCGGGCCGCAAGTCTCACGCAAGTTTGAAAGCATAGGTTAAGGCAAGATTAACCGGTCAGACGTGCGAGGAAAGACATGCAGGGCATCCATCTGTTCGAGCTGGCATCACGTCAGGCCGAATGGCTCTCGGTGAGACAGGCGGCGATCTCCGGAAACGTTGCCAATGCAAATACGCCGGGCTTCAAGGCACGCGATGTCGAGCCGTTCAAGGACGTGCTGGAACAAACGCAGCTGACCATGGCCGCGACCAATCCCAAACATCTTGAGATCGATGCGTCGGGCGTCGCAGCGACGGAACTGCGCAAGGATGCAGTGACCGAGCAGAATCACTCGAAGAACACAGTCAGTCTTGAAGAGGAAATGGTGAAATCCGGCGAGATCAATCGCCAGTTTTCGCTCAACACCAGCATTGTGAAAGCGTTTCATCGCATGATGCTTTCAGCGGTAAAGAGCTAAGATGTCCGATCCATTGCAAGCCGCCCTCAAAGTCGCCGCCTCCGGTCTTTCCGCGCAATCGACGCGCCTGCGCATTGTTTCGGAAAACCTCGCCAATGCACAATCGACGGGCAAGACCGCGGGCAGTGATCCTTACCGGCGCAAGACAGTTTCCTTCGCGACAGAGCTTGATCGCGCCACTGGCGTTGAAACGGTACGGATCGCGGAAGTCGGCAAGGACACCTCTGCCTTCACCGAAGAATATGACCCGAGCCATCCGGCAGCCGACGCCAATGGCTATGTGAAATTGCCCAATGTCAGCATGGTCGTCGAAATGGCGGACATGCGTGAAGCCAATCGCTCCTATGAAGCCAATCTCCAGGTAGTCAAGCAAGCACGTGAACTGATTGCCATGACTGTCGACCTATTGAGGAATTCCTGATGATAGACCAACTTCTCAGTGTTTCCACGCGTAACGCTCTCTCCAATTTGTCGGAGACTGTAATCCCAAGGCGCAGCGTCTCCTGCTGCCGCCACGGGCCAGCCTTCATTCGGCAATGTTCTGTCACAACTGGCCGGATCGGTCAGCAACAAGCTTGAAGGCGCGGAAGCGGTTTCGATGAAAAGCATGACGGGGGATGTGCCGACGCGAGATGTCGTGAACGCGGTCATGGACGCGGAACAGTCGCTGCAAACGGCCATCGCGATCCGCGACAAGATCGTCCAGGCCTATCTCGAAATCAGCCGTATGCCTATCTAAGGATCATTGATGAAAGCGCTCACCATCGCTGCGACCGGCATGAATGCCCAGCAGCTCAATCTGGAAGTGATTGCCAACAACATCGCCAATATCAACACGACCGGGTTCAAGCGCGCCAAGGCTGAATTCTCGGATTTGCTGTATCAGGCGGAGCGTACAGCAGGTGTGCCCAATGCGGCGAACCAGAGCATCATTCCAGAAGGGGCGATGGTCGGGCTCGGCGTACAAACCTCTGCCGTGCGCAATCTGCATATCCAGGGCGGGCTCAACCAGACGGGCAACCCCTTCGATGTGGCGCTGGTGGGTCGCGGATGGTTCCAGATCCAGAATCCGGCTGGCGAAACGCTGTATAGCCGTGCCGGCGCATTTAACACGAATAGTACGGGTCAGCTGGTGACGCTTGATGGCAATCTGGTCGAGCCGAACATCATTGTTCCGACCGACGCGATCGAGGTCAAGGTTACCGATACGGGTCAGGTCTTTGCGAAAATGGCCGACCAGACGGCGCTGGTCGATCTCGGCCAGCTGACGATCGCCAACTTCGCCAATGAGGCTGGGTTGGAGCCACTTGGCGACAATCTCTACAAGCAGACGGACGCGTCAGGTGACGCAGTCGTTGGTGTTCCCGGCGACCCCGGTTTTGCAACGCTCAAACAGGGCTACCTGGAGAATTCCAACGTCGATCCGGTCAAGGAAATCACTGATCTGATCACGGCCCAACGCGCCTATGAGATGAATTCGAAGGTGATTCAGGCTGCCGACGAAATGGCTCAGGTCGTTTCGAAGAACCTGCGCTAAGGGACGTCATGAAGGTGGCAACTTACTCGGCTAAAAAGATCATACGCACAATGGCCTTGGCTATCTGCGTTTGGCCGTTGGCATTCGCCGCTCTATGCCGACCGCATAGCGTTTCTCGTTCCGTCGCAGATCATCTATCCGGGTGAGACCATCGGCGGTTCCGGCCTTCAAGAGAAATATTTCACAATCAGGGCGAATGCGGCAGGCCAATATGTCATGTCTTCGCAGCAACTTGTCGGCAAAGTTGCGCGCCGCACGCTGTTACCAGGACAGCCAATCCTTGTCAGTGCATTGAACGAGCCGGATCTGGTCGAGCGCGGTGTTCCGGTAGCTCTGGTCTACAGCACGGGCACGCTGGTCATCACAGCCAAAGGTACGCCAATGGAAGCCGGCCACGCTGGTGATTTCATCAAGGTGCGTAATATGGACAGTGGCATCATCGTCTCCGGTACGGTGTTGGCTGATGGCAGCATCCAGGTCGGGATGCAATGATGCGTTTCATCGCTGCTCTTCTTCTGGGGATACTGGCAGGCACCGTCGCCGTGCAGGCAGCCGAGCCCTCGCCGAATGCCAAGCTGTACGGCACGCCTGGCGAAGCCAGGGCTGCATGGCGAAAGGCCGAAGCGCAGGCCGCATTACAAAGCGGCGACGATGGACGTTGGGGCGGTGCTGCATCGCCCTTGGGGGAGGGCGGTGCTATCGCCCGCTTGAAAGACATCGCCAACATTCAGGGCGTGCGTGAAAATCAGCTTGTTGGCTATGGTCTCGTTATCGGTTTGAACGGCACAGGCGACAGCCTGCGCAGCGCACCCTTCACCGAACAATCCCTGCGCGCGATGCTCGATAATCTCGGTATTAGCCCACCGCCGGGCTCCTCGCGCGTGAAGAATGTCGCGGCGGTTATCGTCACCGCCAATCTGCCACCCTTTGCCGGACGTGGCTCACGCATCGATATTACGGTTTCCTCCCTCGGTGACGCGACATCGCTTGCCGGCGGAACACTGGTGATGACGCCGCTGGCGGCGGCCGATGGCCAGACCTACGCAGTTGCGCAAGGCAATATGGTCGTCTCCGGGTTCGTGGCATCGGGACAGGCTGAAACCTTGACGCAAGGTGTTCCGACCAGCGGCCGCATTCCAAACGGTGCTCTCGTCGAAAAGGAAGTAGTGGGCAACTTCGGTCAAGACGAACTCGTGGTTGAGTTGCGTGAACCTGACTTTACCACTGCGGTACGCATCACCGATACGATTAATGCCTTTGCCAAGCGCCGCTACAATCAGCCGGTGGCGAAAGAACGCGACTCAAAGTCGATTCGGCTGCGTAGGCCGAAGAACATCTCCGCAACCCGCTTTCTCGCCGAGATCGAGGGCCTGCCGGTCGTGACTGATGAAGTGGCACGCGTTGTGGTCGATGAGCGTACCGGCACGGTGGTGATCGGTGAAAAAGTGCGCATCTCGCGTGTCGCAATCAGCCATGGCAGCTTGTCGGTGCGCGTGACCGAGACACCGACGATTGTCCAGCCTGAGCCGTTTTCCGATGGCGTGACTGCAGTTGAGCCGAACACGACCATTGATGCAACGCAGACATCGAAGCTGGGGATTGTCGGCGGCACGGATCTCGAAAGTCTGGTCAAGGGTCTGAACCAGATCGGAGTGAAGCCGCAGGGTATCATCGCGATCCTGCAGGGCATCAAGACGGCGGGCGCATTGCATGCGGAGCTGGTGGTCCAATGAGCGCAGTTGCGGGTGTGAAGAAATCGATCAGGCTGAGTATTACGGTGCTCGCTTTCAGTTCAGCTCTATCGCTACCTGTCACCTACGGTCTTGCGCAGGAAACGGGAGCCAAGGAAGAGGCCGGTCAGGAGATTGACCGCTATTGCACCAACATCAGCGACAAGGCAGCCGACGAACGCTATGCAATGCAGACACGCGAATTGGCACAGCTTCGCGCGGACATAGACAGCCGTATCGAGCAGCTCGATGCCAAGCGGCAGGAATATGAGATCTGGCTGAAGCGGCGCGACGAGTTTGTCGACAAGGCCGAAGATTCCCTTGTGGGCATCATCTCCAAGATGCGGCCGGACGCAGCGGCAGCGCAAATGGCGCTGCTTGGCGATGAGGCCGCCGCCGCACTTCTTCTCAAACTCAATCCCCGCGTCTCCAGTGTCATTCTAAACGAAATGCCCGCGGAAAAATCATCGAAGCTTGCCCGGGTAATCGTAGGATCACGCGTTGTTCCAGCAGCAGAAAGAACCGCCCAATGAAAAAAGCGGCACGGTCAATCGCTCTTGTGGGTGTTTTCGCTCTTGCAGGCTGCGCGAACAACATACGCGACTTCAATCGCGCGCCCGAAATGTCGCCGGTCGGCACAGGCGTTGGCCAAGGTTTCAACGTTACTGATCCGGCTTATTACCCGTCGCAACCGCAGCCGCAAAAATACTCGCTCTGGCGCGATAGTCAGGCCAGCTTTTTCCGCGATCCGCGCGCGACCAATCCCGGCGACGTGCTGACGGTTGACATCACGATTGATGACAAGGCAAAGCTGGACAACAAATCTGACCGGTCCCGTGTAGCATCCTCTGGCTATGGATTGTCCGCTGACATAGGCGGTAGTGGAGTGTCTGCAAGCGATATAGAAGGAAACCTTGCGCTGAATTCGGATAGCCGGTCAAAGGGCGAAGGCAAGATCGATCGTTCGGAGAAGATCAATCTCCAGGTCGCAGCGATCGTGACTGCTATTCTACCGAACGGCAATATGGTTATCCGGGGTTCTCAGGAAATCGGTGTCAACAACGAGTTGCGGGTTCTTAATGTGGCGGGCGTTGTCCGTCCCCGGGACATTACGAATCTGAACAGAATTCCCTACGACAAGATCGCCGAGGCACGGATTTTCTATGGTGGACGCGGCCGTCAAAGCGAGGTGCAACAGCCGCCTTGGGGGCAGCAGATCCTCGACACCGTCTCGCCGATCTAGGATTGATGATGAGTGTTGCTGAAGATACCCCATCCGCGCCGAAAGGCCCTTCGATTGTCCCGCTTATAGGCGTCGTCGCGGTGCTGACGCTTGTCGCAGCAGGTGGTGGGTGGTTCCTTGGTGCTCAACTCGGTTTGGGCCTGCCAGAAGCAGCCAAGACTGAGGATGCAAAACAGGCTACGGCAGAGGAAATGCCCACGGGCAGCGTCATTCCGTTGAAGCCAATACTCACCAACATCAAGCTACCGCAGGATGTATGGATCAGGCTCGAAGCCGGCGTCGTCGCACGGCCCGGTGAGAAAGTATCGGATGAGCTTGCGGCCACGATCGCTGGTGATTTCATGGCTTTCATGAAAACCGTCAATTTGATGCAGCTGCGCGGTCCTGCGGGAATCGAATATCTAAGAACTGATCTGCAGGAGCGAGCGGCTCATGCGCTCCGAACGCAAGATCGAGAAAGTCTATATCTGGGCGTTGGTGATGGAATGAAAAGACGTCTTCTAACGCCTGCGTTATTCCTGGTTTTCACCGGGGCCGCGATGGCGCAGACCTCTCTGCTCGAAGGGTTGCTGCCACCGGGCAGTGCGTCGACCAGCGGCCAGATCATGCAGATGCTGGCGGCGCTGACCGTGCTTTCCATCGCACCCGGTCTCTTGATCATGGTGACGAGTTTTACCCGCTTCGCCATTGCTTTTTCGATGTTGCGTTCAGGTCTGGGCCTGCAGACAACACCGGCGAATCTGGTGATGATCAGCCTCGCATTGTTCATGACATTTTATGTCATGGCGCCGGTATTTGACCGCGCCTGGCAAAATGGTGTTCAGCCGCTGGTCAACAATCAGATTACGCAGGAAGTGGCTATCAATCAGATCGCCACCCCGTTCCGTGAGTTCATGTTGCGGCAGGTGCGTGACAAGGATCTGCGGCTTTTCGAGGATCTGGCGGACGAGTCCTTTCGCACTAAGGCCGATGAAGTGGTCGATATGCGTATCCTCATACCGGCCTTTCATGATTTCCGAGTTGCGCCGCGGTTTCGAGATCGGCTTCCTGATCGTTCTGCCCTTTCTGGTGATCGACCTGATCGTCGCGACGCTGACCATGTCGATGGGCATGATGATGCTGCCGCCAACAGTGCTGTCGCTACCGTTCAAGATCCTGTTTTTCGTGCTCATCGACGGCTGGAATATTCTCGTCGGTAGTCTGATACGTTCATTTTCCTGAAGGGCAAATCCAGTTCTTTACCCAACACGAAAAAATCAACGCTGCCCGTTATTGAAACTGTAATACTTATGTCGTACTGATCTCGCCATGACGGGTTGTCATCGAGACAATAGGCATCACGCCGCTCCGTCAGATCGGTTAAATCCGATATGTCCCGACATCCGTATCTCATTAGGGGCTTCATCCTATGGCTAGTATCCTTACAAACGCGTCAGCAATGACGGCGCTGCAGACACTTTCCGTCACAAACCAAAACCTTGCTACCACACAGAACCGCATCGCTACAGGCATGAAGGTTTCCGAGGCATCGGACAACGCTGCCTATTGGTCGATCGCAACGACGATGCGGTCAGACAACAAGGCCAACTCCGTTATTCAGGACGCCCTTGGTCTTGGCGGCGGCAAGGTCGATACCGCATATACGGCAATCAAAAATGCGGTCACAGTTGTGGACTCGATCAAAGAAAAGATCCTTTCGGCGAAGAATGCCAGCGCCGATGATCGCGCCAAGATCCAAACGGAAATCTCGTCCCTGCAGGCACAGCTGACCGATAGCATCGGTGGTGCTTCCTATGCTGGTTCGAATCTGCTCAAGACTCGATTCGATACCTGCTGCCGGTGCGGCCACGAAACTGAGCATTATCTCTTCATATAATCGCGATGCAGCCGGTGCGATCACAACCGGATCGATCGATGTCGATTTCGCCAATATCCGTCTCATCGACACGAATGCGGCAAAAGCCGGCCTTCTCGACACTGAAACGGCCGTCGGTGCAACGCCTACCGATATGTCTGTGCTGACTCTCGATGTGACCGTAGCTACCCTGACCAACGCTGATCTCGATACCATGTTGGGTATCGTTGAAACCGCTGCCAAGGGCCTTGCAACAGGCGCTTCCGAACTCGGTGCCGCCAAGACCCGTATCGACCTGCAGACCTCTTTCGTCAGCGCCCTTTCGGACGCTGTGGATCGCGGTATCGGCTCGCTGGTCGATGCCGACATGAACAAGGAATCGGCTCGTTTGTCGGCTTTGCAGGTTCAGCAGCAGCTTGGTGTTCAGGCTCTCTCGATTGCCAATTCGAGCAATCAGAGCATCCTGTCGCTGTTCCGCGGCTAACAACGACAATTCCTCAAAAGTGAATTTGGCCACGCTTCGCGCGTGGCCCTTTTCGTCAAGCCGCGGTGAACGGCGCCACAACGGCACCGCCTTCAATGGCAATGCTGGTTCCGGCGTGGGCGATACGGCCGACTACTCAACCTCGTCGGCTGGGGTAAATGTCAACCTGACATCGAAAGTGGCTACAGTCATGTGATTGATGGTGGAATCGGCACCGACATGGTGAGCTACGCTGCATCGACTTCCGGATTAACCTTCAACCTTACAACCGGGATCCAAACGGGAATAGCCATTGGAGATGTCTTGACGAGTATTGAGGTCATCCAAGGCTCGGCATACGCGGACTATCTCACTGGCGACATAAGTACAAATATCTTCATGGGTGCCGCCGGTGCCGATTCGATCGACGGAGCCGGCGGGTCTGATAGTGCCTGGTACCTAACGAGCTCTGCGGGTGTCCAAATCGATCTTTTAGCGGGAACAAGCGCAGGCGGAGACGCCGACGGTGATGTTTTGACCAGCATCGAGAATGGCATCGGATCTGGTCATGACGACACCATCAGCGGTGACGGTCTCGCTAACAAACTGGAAGGCGGTGACGGCAACGACACCATATCGGGTGGCGATGGCAATGATACTATCTACGGCGGAGTTGGCAGCAGTATCGGAACGATCGTAACCTTTGGTAAAGCTGCTCAGGCCGATATGATCCATGGCGGCAATGGTCACGATTTTATTCGCACTCCGACCTTCGATGCTGGGGCCATTGCCTATGGTGATGCCGGCAATGATACGATTATCGTATCGTTCGGTACTGCCCACGGGGACGATACACTCACCGGAAATTACTCTGGTTATGAGCTTTTCGGTGATAGCGGTGACGATGAATTCTTCATGGCCGGCACAGGCAGTGCTTACGGAGGCGAAGATGGAGACGCCTATCGCATCGATAGTTCGGGGCTTGTAACGGTCAAGGACGATGGAACATTCGGCACGGATTATGTTTATCTCAGTAACATAGCCACAACTGCCGACGTTGAGCTTGTACGATCTGGCGACCACCTTATTGTCACCACAGTCGGGGATTGGTCGGATGGTTCTGCCGATTCAGGCGGGTTGCTCGAGGATTGGTTTGCCGGTGTAAACACAATTGAATGGTTTGCAACCGCAGACGGGACGCATTTTCAGATTCCAGCATGACGTCAGCTACTCGGAACTCGATGCCGCCAACACCCGCATTGACCTGCAGGCCTCTTTCGTCAGCGCCCTGTGGGGTGCCATTGAACGCGATATCGTTCGCTGGTAGGTGCCGACAGAACAAGGAATCGGCTCGTTGGTCAGCTCTTCAGGCTAATAACGATAATTTTTCCAAATCAGATTTGGGCCACGCTTCGCGCGCGGCCCTTTTTCTTTTGCAACGATGCTCCGACACGAGGCTCTAACTTCGCGCAAGCTTCGCGCTCTATGGTTCCATCACGTGACGGTGGTGGGAATTAATGGAAAAGAACATAAGACAGACATTTGCGCAGCTCGGCACAGCGATGCAGAAGCTTGGCGCAAGGCGGCTCATTGCTCTTGGGATCATTGGCATCACGCTGTTCAGCGCCATCCTGGTATCGAGCTTTTACCTCAACCGGCCGCAATACGAGACGCTGTATGTTGGTCTTAGTCGCGACGATGTTAACCGCATGGGCATGGCGCTGGGCGAAGCTGGCATTCCCTTCGATGTGAAATCCGATGGCACCTCCATTCTCGTGGCCTTTGGCAAGGCCGATCAGGCACGCATGTATCTTGCGGAAAAAGGTCTGCCCACCAGCAACAATGCCGGTTACGAACTCTTCGACAATATGGGCTCGCTCGGCCTCACTTCGTTCATGCAGGAGATCACCCGGGTGCGCGCGCTCGAGGGTGAAATTTCCCGGACCATTCAGGCAATTCGCGGCATCAAGGCGGCACGGGTCCACATCGTTTTGCCGGAAAAGGGAAGCTTCCGTCGTGGCGATCAGGCGCCTTCCGCCTCGGTCGTCATTCGTACGGAAGGCGATTTCGCCATCGAATCGGCGCAATCGATCCGCCAGCTCGTTGCCGCGGCAGTGCCGCAACTTACTGCCTCGGAAGTAACCATTCTCGACACCAACGGCCGTCTTCTTGCCTCCAAGGATGATGGCACGAATGCCGGTGCGGTGATGTCGGCGACGCTCGAACAGAATGTTTCCGCGACGGTGGATGAGAACATTCGCAAAGCGCTCGCGCCCTATCTTGGCGTCGGCCATTTCCAGACCAGCGTTCAGGTCGCGCTCGATACTGATCGCCGCCAGACCAACGAGACGGTATTTGATCCGGAATCGCGCGTGGAACGTTCGGTGCGGGTGGTGCGCGAAAGCGGGGATTCAAAGAATTCGACCAGCGACAACGCAACGGGTGTCGAACAGAACATTCCGCAAGAAGAAATCGCCAGCAAGAACGGCGATAATTCTTCGGAAAAGACTGACAAGCGAGAAGAACTGACCAATTACGAGTTGAACTCGAAGACAGTGTCGACGACCAGCGACAGTTATCAGATCAAGCGCCTGTCGATCGCAGTTGTCATCGATCAGGCGCGTCTGCTGGCAACGGCCGGTGTCACGCCCGCTCCGGATAAATTCCTGGAACAGCAAATCGCCAAGATCACCGAGCTTGTCGCAACGGCGGCGGGTCTAGACCAGAAACGCGGCGACGTCATTAATGTAACCGCGGTCAACTTTATGGAAGCTTCGGACGAACAACTGGCGCCTGTCTCGACGCCAGTATCTGAAATGATCTTCCGTCAGGCCGGCAGTTTCATAAATGCTGCAGCTCTTATCACAGCCGTGGGGCTCGTGCTCTGGTTCGGCGTGCGTCCCCTGATGAGAGAAATGAACGAGCCCCAGGACGCATTACAGGTCGCCACAGGTTCCAATCTTCCGGTTCCAGGTTTGGCCCCGGCGACGAATCTTCCGGTCGTTGCGCAGGCTCATACGGAGCATAGCCTGCCCTATGATGATCTGAGCGAGCTCCGACGACGCATGCGCGTTCCCGCCCAGAATCGGCTCGAACAGATGATCGACATGGATGAAGAACGCGTAGCGGCCATCCTGAAGCAATGGGTTCACGAGGCAGCTTAATGGTCGTTCGCTCTGTCGCCAGTGTGTTGACTGATTTTACGCCGAAGCATGTGCCGACGGACCGCGTCACCGTGTTCGCAGCCGTGAGCAAAGAACGGGCCGACATATTGGCGGAGATCGAAGAGCCGTCGCAGAACGTTGTTGAACTCATCGACTATGAGTTGAAGATTAAGGAGGCCTTCGTCGCGGGGCGCGAATCCGGCCAGGCAGAGGCCTCAGTGCTGTTTGAGGCCGAGAAAATCCGGCTTGAGAGGGAATTCCAGGACCAGCTAGTCGCCGCGGAAGTACTCTTCATGCAACAAACGGGCACGCGCATGGCGGAACAGATCAGCGATGGACTAGCCGGAATTTCATCGGATCTTTCGGGTTCGCTCGCTGCCGTTCTCACGCCTTTAGTCGAAGTGCACCTCCGCGAACGCACAGCGGAAGCCTTTGCCAATGAGGTCGAACGAATGACGAAAGGGTTCGCCGGCGTAAGCTTGGAAATTTTCGGTCCGTCCCATCTTCTCGACGTGCTTCGCATGCGACCGGAAATCGATCCGATACGTTGCACCTTCACAGAATCTGGCCAATCCGAATTGTCGTTAAAACTGGATGATGCAGTGGTGGAGACGCGGCTTGGACGCCTCATCGACGCATTGAGAGATACCGTCAATGAACATTGATCCCGAAACGCACCGTGAAATCATAATTGTCCGGCGCGGACGCGAACATGAAGAAGGCCATCATGGCGGCGTCTGGAAAATCGCCTATGCGGATTTCATGACCGCAATGATGGCCTTCTTCCTTGTTATGTGGCTCATCAATGCGGCCAACGAGGAAACGAAGGCCGCTGTTGCCGCCTATTTCAATCCAGTCAAGCTAATGGACCGGCAGTCGAGGCCAAAAGGCATCGAGGAAACCGACAATCAGGAGGGCAAGGTCCGTTTCGAAAGCCCAGATGCGACTGACGCCGAGACCAAAAGCGCCCGCAACGAAAAGCAGGTTCAATCACCACCTGCAACCGAAGAACGTCAGATTTTCAAAGATCCCTATGCCGTGCTTGCCGAAATAGCGACCGAGTCCGGCGTCCTGCAAAATCGTTCGGCGGCTGGGGCAGGCGGTTCCAATCGTGCTGGTCCGTCAACGGGCGCCGAAGGCGGGGACGCCTATCGCGACCCCTTCAATCCCAACTACTGGTCGACGCATGTGGAAGATGAGATTTTTCCACTGACCGACAGTCCGGCTACTTCCCCTCCGTCTCAGGACAAAGCAACAACGCCAAAGCCGAATGAAGCTTCTGGTGCTGACGCCCAAGCCAAGCAGGTGGCGTTGGAGAAACGCATAGCCGCTGGCGAGCCGCTGGCCGATGCGAAAGTCGCTACATCCCATGATACCACGCCGGCTAATCCCGGAAAGACGGCGGCCACGAAGGATGAAAAGCCCGCCGCGGCCGAGATCAATGCCGCTCGCGAGCTTGCGGCCGAGATTTCGAAGAAAACCGGCACGAGCTCGGATGAAAAAGCACCTGACATTACGGTAGTTCCCACCGAAGATGGCATCATGATCCAGCTCACCGACAAGGTAGATTATGGCATGTTTGCCATAGGATCGGCCAAGCCGGACAAGCGGGTCGTGCAGGTGCTCGATGAAATCGCCAAGATCATCGCGACCCGCAAGGGCGATGTCGTCATCAGCGGACACACGGATGCCCGGCCATTTAAAAGCGAGACTTATGACAATTGGCGCCTGTCTTCAGCGCGGGCGCATATGGCTTACTATATGCTGACGCGCGGCGGTCTCGACGCCAAGCGTATCCTGCGCGTCGAAGGCTATGCCGACCGCGACCCAAAGATTCCGGCTGATCCGTACGCTGCCCAGAACCGGCGCATTGACATCTTTCTGAAGACGGCTTCCAGATGATCGCCACGGCAAACCATCCGCTGGTTGTTATTCGGCCTGTTCAGCCTGCCGCTGACGACGGCGCAGGCCGAAATGCCGTCGCCGGAGCCCTATCTGCTCGTACGGTCCTTGCGCATGTTGCAGGATCAAGTGGCGTCCGGAAAACCGGAAGCGCTGCCAATGCTGAATCGCGTGCTTGGCCACATCGCCGAACAGCTTCAATCGGCTAAGCCGGAAGTCTGGTCGAAGCCAGCCAATGTCTACGCCATTTTCATTTATCTTCTCAATGGCGGCAATCCGGAGGTTGTTCGCACAATATTGACCTCTGCAAATCTTGGCCAGGTCGATCCCAAACTCGTGGCAGGGTCTCTGGCCTATGCGGATGGCGATACGCTGCGTATTATCGAGAATTTCCAGGAACTGCCACCGAACGTCCCTATCGAGCTTGTCGCGTCGATCTATCTGGTTACGGCGACGCAGCTCGCGGGCATCGATGCGGGAACAGCGCTCAAGCGGCTGGATTATATTCGTCTCAACGCACCGGGGACGCTGCTTGAGGAGGCTGCGCTGCGGCGCGGCCTGATGATCGCGGCACGTCTTGGAGACAAGGACAAGGTCAGGTTGATGGCGCGGAACTATCTGCAGCGCTTTGCCCTCTCTCCTTATTCGGAGGATTTCTTTCGTCAGCTTGTCGATGCCTTGATGGTGATCAAGAATAAGATCAGCAATGAGGAGATCGAGGAAATGGCCTCATTGGCGTGGCCCGGCGCCCGCTTGCCTTTCTACCTGCGGGTTGCCCGCGGTTCAATCGTAGCCGGTGATATGCAGCGGGCACGGTTTGCTTCGGAACAGGCTAACGCCCTTGCAACTGCGCTCAAAGCGGACGACACGCAGGCCAAGCTCTATCTTGCGGTCAGCAATGTCGGTTCCGACAAGACTGGCGATGCCCAGTTCATACTTTCGAAACTACCGAAAGAGCGTCTGCATAGTCGGGACCTAAAGCTGCTGGAGGCTGCGACCACGATGGCGAACAAGATCCTTGCGCAACCAATTCAAGGGATGGATGCACTGCAGAGCGCATCAGTCGCGGGCAGTGCGATTGCAGACGCCGAGCCTCGCGGTACCAAAGCAACTCCGGTCGAATCCCTTGATCCGATGATCGATGAGACACGCAAGAAACTCGACGCCATTGACGCACTTCTCGGGAAGGTCAGGAAATGACTATTGGAGCTCAAATGCCTCTCAGGTCGATGCTTGACGCAATCATTCGCGACAAGAGCAAGGACGACATGCCCGACCAGAAGCCCGCAAAGCGTGAGGATGTCCGGGCCGATTTCAGATCGATGGTGAAGGCCACTGGCCCGAAGCTGAAGCTCGACAAGGAAGATGTAGCGCCGGACAAGGAAACTCGAATCCCTGGATCCTGCGGACCCCGACAAAGATATTCCCGAAGCGGCCGCTCAAGGCATTTTCGGGCAGGCAATCCTTGCTTTCGAACAACTGCTCGATCGGCAGCAGCGCGAGAATGGCGATCAACCACAACCTGGCGATAAGACCAAAACATCGCCCAAGGCTGATACAGTCACCGGACCCATAGAGGTCATCGAGGACGATCAGGGGAGCGAAAAGCAAGACCTGACGTCCACGCCTGATAAAAAGTCCGAACGGCCAGATTCAAAGGCCACCATAGTTTCGCACATCGCTGCGCCTGATAAACAAAAAACCACCGAGCCAGTTCGAGAAGCCAATCAGGCAGCTACGTCAGCGACGCCGGCCTTTGAGGCACCCAAGCCCAAGGCGAGCGCCAGGGTCCCGGAAGAACACAGCGCGCTGCCGTCTGTTGATACAGTTGCAACAGCACCTTTACTATCGGTGCAAGCCGAAGCGAAGCTCAGCGCGACGACGGCGACCGACGTCGCGCCCGTTCAAACCACCCGTCCGCCTGTCACCGATGTCCAGATCCTTTCCGACCGCAGCAATGCGGGGTCCAGAACACTGGTGATTCAGTTGCAGCCCATCGAGCTCGGAACGGTCACCGCGCGCATGCGCCTGACACCTGAGGGCATGCATATCCAGTTGATGGCGGAAAACCCGGCGATGGCAGAACATCTCGCCAAGGACCACGACATGCTTAGCAAGGCCCTGCAGCGGGCGGGTGTGGCGGATGATGCCTCCTCGGTCACCATCTCTGTGATCGATCGCTCCAGCGCTTCCTCGAGCTCGCAGACCGGGCAACAGAACCTGTCCGGACAGGATCAGCAGACCGGTGCGCGTGCGAGCGGACAGGGTCAGTCGGGATTCCAGGGCACGCCCGGCGACCGCTCGGGCAATAAGCAACCTTTTGGAGAAATACGATCCGATGAAAGTATGGAAAAGGCGGCGAATCCGGGTATCGAGCCCAGCTCTTCACGCGGTTTGGTTGTTTAGCCTATTTCTTACGTCGCAGACAGCCTCGGCGGAAAACCTTTGCGAGCGGCAAATGCACCGCGCTTCGACCAAGTACGATATTCCGATCGGCATTCTCTACGCCGTTGGCTTGACTGAAACAGGGCGCAAGGACTCGCTGCAGCCTTATGCAATGAACATCGAAGGCAAGGCGGTTTTCATGCCATCAGCGGCAGCGGCAGTGGTGAAATTCAACGAGGCGCATTCACAGGGAGCCAAGCTCATCGACCTCGGATGCATGCAGATCAATCACTATTTTCACGCCAGCAGGTTCCGGTCTGTAAATGCAATGCTGGACCCCGCCACCAACGTGGATTACGCAGCGCGATTCTTGAAAGAGCTTCGGGCGCGCGAAGGCAGCTGGACCATGGCGGTTGCTCGCTATCACGCGGGCCCGAATAACAACCCAGCCCAGAAGCAATATGTTTGCCGGGTAATTGAAAATATGGTGGCTACTGGCTTCGGGAACTGGACCCCGAAGGCGCGAATGTTTTGCGATAAGTGATTGTGTTAATACTTGGTAATAAAACGTGAATTTGTCTTGATGGTCATATTTTGTTAGGTTTGAAAAAGTAATGATTAGCCCGGTATAGGGCGTGCTCTCCTCCCCAGGAGTTGACTTCCCCCGAATTATTTAGGACTCCCAATTAATTAGGTGCAATATATTGGGAATTGTCGCCGAGTCATCGACCCCGCTAGTTGTGTGTTGCTTGGGGCAAAATAATGATTCGGAAGGTGGGGCAGTGATTGTAGTCGTCGACGAACGAAGTCTGGTGACGAGTGGGTATTCGGCGTGGTTCGCCCGTGAGGGCATAACAACAACAGGTTTTACTCCGGACGATTTCGGCGATTGGGTCGCCACCGTTCAGAAAAACGACATTATGGCGGTAGAGGCATTTCTCCTAGGGGAATGTATCAATCGCAGTCAGTTTCCACAAAAAATTCGCGAGCGCTGTTCAGCGCCGGTCATCGCTGTCAATGAAACGCAGTCGTTGGAACACACGCTGGAACTTTTCCAGGCAGGTGTCGATGATGTGGTTCGCAAGCCGATGCATGTGCGAGAAATTCTGGCGCGGATCAATGCCATTCGCCGTCGTTACGGCAATGGCGATGTGGGAACGCAGGTAGGTCCGATTCGGGTATTTTCTGACGGCCGTGATCCGCAGGTCAACGGGCTTGATTTTTCCCTGCCGCGGCGCGAACGGCGTATACTGGAGTATTTGATCGCCAACCGCGGGCGGCGCCTCAGCAAGGCGCAGATATTCAGCGCGATCTACGGCATATTCGACAGTGATGTCGAAGAAAGTGTCGTTGAAAGTCATATCAGCAAGCTACGTAAAAAGTTGCGTGAGCAGCTGGGGCATGACCCGATCGATTCCAAGCGTTTCCTCGGCTACTGCATCAATCTCGACTGATTTCCAAAACGATTCTCCGCCAACGGCGGCTAAGTCGAAATTCAAGTATTCCCCAGTGACACCACCAGAACGTCAGCTTCGCGCAAGTATTGCCCGCTAACGATTCTGAACGGAATCACGGTTTAAGGAGACGGAAATGAGCCTCTATGGAATGATGCGAACCGGTGTGTCGGGCATGAATGCTCAGGCCAACAGGCTGTCGACGGTGGCGGACAACATCGCCAACTCCAGCACGACCGGCTACAAGCGCGCCAGCACGCAGTTCGCATCGCTGGTGCTACCAAGCTCAGGCGGTGCCTATAATTCCGGCGGTGTGGAGACGGTCGTTCGCCACCATATTTCGGATGACGGATCGTTGCGCTTCACCACCTCGTCGACGGACCTTGCACTGAAAGGCAATGGCTTCTTCATAGTCGGCAATGCCGACGATACGCCATATCTGACGCGCGCCGGTTCGTTCGTGCCAGATGCGCAGGGTAACCTTGTCAATTCGGCCGGCTACTATCTGATGGGTTACCCAGTCGTGAATGGCAACGTCAACCCGGTTGCCAACGGTTTTCAGGGGCTCGAGAAGGTTAATATTGCGCAGAACGACCTGATCGCAGATCCAAGCCGTACAGGCATATTTACAGCTAATCTCCCGGCCGGCGCTTCGATCGTTGCGGCCGCTGACCGCCCGCCTATAAATACCACTGCCTCAGCCCAATATACCGCAAAGACATCTGTCCAGACATTCGACAATCTTGGCAATGTCGTTGTCGTCGATCTCTATTTCACCAAAACTGCAAACAACACTTGGGAAGTGGCAGCGTATGATCATGCGAACGCTTCGGCTGGCGGTGGGTTTCCCTATACTCCTGCCGCACCTTTGACGACGGAAAATTACACTTTCGATGCCGTTACCGGCAAGCTCACTTCGGTTGATCAGTCAATCTCGATCACCGTTCCCAACGGACAGCCGTTAGAGATCGATTTTTCCGCCACCAAACAATTGGCGGGCGACTACACCCCTATCGAGGTGAAAATCGACGGTAACACGCCAAGCCCCATCGACAATGTGAGTATCGGGGACGACGGTACTGTCACGGCCATTTACAAGAATGGCGCGAAACGCGCCATCTACCAGATCGCGCTGGCAGACGTTCCCAGTCCCGACAATCTCCTTGTTATGTCCGGGAACGTGTTCGCACCAAGTGCAGAGTCCGGCGATGTTCAGCTCGGCTTTGCCGGCACTGGCAGCTTCGGCAGCCTGACGTCCGGTGCGCTGGAAGAATCGAACGCGGACATCGCACAGGAACTGACTGAAATGATTGAATCCCAGAGAAGCTACACGGCAAATTCGAAGGTCTTCCAAACCGGCGCGGATTTGATGGACGTGCTGGTCAATCTGAAAAGGTAGTTGAACTTCTAATGGCGAATGGACATAGGGCATGTCACTAACATCGGCGCTCCTTACCGCTCAGAGTGCTCTTAATACAGTATCGAAGCAGACGGCGTTGGTGTCCCGCAATATTGCGGGTGCCAATGATCCTGATTTTTCGCGACGTATCGGCTCGGTCGTGAGTGGACCAAATGGATCAACCTATCTGTCTGTCACCCGCTCCGCCGACGCTGCGCTCCTGTCCAAATATATCGAAAGCAGCAGCCAATATAACGCTTCGAATACCCTGCAAGCGGGTCTCGACCGGTTGTCCGGTATCTATTCCGCCGCCGATGCTTCGGGGTCGCCCAGTGCGCTTCTCGGTGATCTGCGTGATTCATTGCAGCTTTATGCCTCGCAGCCCGGCAACACATCGGTCGGGGAGTCGGCTGTTACCAAGGCCACCGAGCTTGCCAATGCACTGAACAAGGGCACGGAAGAAACGCAGAAGCTGCGTCAGGACGCGGATAGCGGCATCAACGACTCCGTCAAGAATCTGAACTCGTTATTGGCACAGTTCGAGACGGTCAATAATCGTGTAATCAATGGCACGCGTGCCGGTACCGATGTGTCGGACTATCTCGATCAGCGGGATTCATTGCTGAAGCAGATGTCCGGCGAGATCGGCATCACGACCCTGGTGCGCGGCGATAATGACATGGTGGTGTTTGCCGAATCCGGCGTGACTCTCTTCGAGGGATCAGCGCGGACCATCAGTTTCACGCCGACCAGCGCTTTTAGTGCGGGTACGAGCGGCAATGATGTCTATGTCGACGGTGTGCCGCTATCGCACGGCACCTTCCAGCAGCCTTATGGCACAGGCCGCCTCAGCGGTCTCTTGCAACTGCGCGACGACACTGCGCCTGCCTATCAAAACCAGCTCGATGAAATCGCCCGCAGCCTCGTCAGCATGTTTGCGGAAAAGGACCAAAAGATACCGACAACCCTGCCGACGGTACCGGGCCTGTTCACCTATTTAGGTGCCCCAGCGATGCCCGCTGATGCAACAATCCTTCCGGGCATCGCCGGTACGATCAAAGTTTCCTCCGCCTTTATTCTGACCGAAGGCGGCAACCCCTCGCGTTTGCGCGACGGCGGCGCTGCCGGGACGGACTATACGCAGAACACGGATGGGTCGTCGGGCTTTTCGGCACATCTGCAAGATCTCATCGGTGCTATCGCCACACCCCGCGGTTACGATCCGGATGCGGCTGCCGGAGATAATTTGGGCCTGCTCGATTTTTCCGCGGCCACGATCAGCTCGCTTGAAACCAAGCGGAAATCTGTGACCCAAACCAACGAATATAATGGCGTTCTTGCCTCTCGGGCTGAAGACGCAATTTCCAACGCCAGCGGCGTGAATATCGACACGGAAATGCAGTCTCTACTCGATCTCGAACATTCCTATCAGGCGTCGGCGCGGATCATCTCCGCTGTGGACGCCATGCTGAACGATCTTCTGGAGGCGGTAAGATAGATATGAAGACTCAGTCGGTTTCATCCTACATGCTGGCGAATTCGACCCGCAATATCATAGCAAAAGCCCAGGCTGACCTCGTCAAGGCGAGCCAGGAGGCCACGACGGGGTTCGTTTTCGACAAGGGATTGACCCTCGGAAGCCGCACCGGACAATCGATTTCGCTGCGTAAAGAACATGACCGTTTGACAGTATTGACCGAGACCAATGGCCTTCTCTCGGAGCGGATGAAAGCCTCTCAAAATGCTCTGACCAACGTCATCAAAGGGTCACAGGATTTTCTCGGCAATCTGACGGCCGTACACGGATCAGCCGACGGGCATTCGATTATCGTAGATACCGCCAAAAGCTTGTTGCGAGCCGCCACCGACCTGATCAATACGAGTTACAATGGCGAGTATATTTTCGCCGGAGAGAACACTGACGTGAAGCCGCTGGGCGATTACGGCGTGGCGGGCGATCCGGCACGTGCGGCAGTGTTGCAGTCTTTTCAGGATTATTTTCGCTTTCCAACCACTGATCCGCAGGTGGCAAACATTAGCGCTGCGGATATGAAAACATATCTCGACACTTCGTTTGCGGCTGAGTTCGATGCGGGCTCCTGGTCGACCAACTGGTCCTCGGCATCGGATACGCTCGTCAAGAGCCGCATTGCACCAACGGAACTCGCCGAAACGTCGGTCAGCGCCAACAATGCGGGTTTCCGTCAGCTCGCTATGAGCTATACGATGATAGCGGAACTTGGCGATATCGGCCTCAATCAGGCTGCGTTCGACATGGTTATAGACAAAGCCGAAGCGACAACAACGCAAAATACTATTTCGCTGGCGGGTGCGCAGTCCTTCCTCGGCAATGCGCAGGCCCGTACCAAGGATGCTACCGACCGGCTTACAGTACAGATCAATGTACTAAATAGTTCTGTTCTCGATCTGGAGGCAGTGGACCCCTATGAAGCCGCGAGCCGGGTTGAAGCTTTGAGAACGCAGATAGATGCGTCCTACGCGCTGACCGTGAAAATCCAAAGCCTGAGCTTGCTCAACTATCTGAAGTAGAACAACGAACGCGATTGCCGCGTTCGTTAAAAGCCGGAAAAGCACATGTACCAGGCCCGATACGACGACATCATGAATGATGGTGCTGACGAAGCCAAGGAGCGGGAACGTTCCTTGTTCGATCAGTCGATCATGATGCTGGAAGCAGCCCGCGATGAAGGTGGCTATTCTTACAAGGGTATCGAGGCAGTGTATTTCACGTCGCGTCTGTGGATGATCGTGATCGAAGATCTAGGCAGTCCCGCCAATGGACTGCCGCAGCAGTTGCGGGCGTCACTGATCTCGATCGGTCTTTTCATTCTTCGGGAACTGGAGGCCATCCGTCAGGAGACCTCGCGAGACTACGACAGCATTATCGACGTCACCAAAACCATTCGCGACGGGCTTTGATCATGAAAATCTCGCTGCGTGCCGGTGAAAAAGTCTACGTCAATGGTGCGGTTTTGCGCGTTGACCGCAAGGTCTCACTCGAATTCATGAATGATGTAAGCTTTCTTCTCGAGAGTCATGTCCTTCAGGCGGACCAGACGACAACGCCGCTACGGCAGCTTTATTTCGCTGCACAGATTATGCTGATCAATCCAGCGATCAAGGACGAGGCCAACCGCACATTCAGGCGCATGCTGGCCTCACTCCTCGCAACATTCGAAACCCAGCAGATGCTGAAAGAATTGAAGCTGATCGACGAAATGGTCTGCAATGACCGCGTGTTCGAGGCGCTTAAATCCATCCGGTTACTCTATGCACTGGAAGCACAGATTCTTTCCGGCACGGCCGAACCGATCATTTCCTCTCAAACAGAGCAGGCCGTCAGGCCGGAGGCAACCGCATGACCACGATCCCTCCTGTAGGAACACAGACAGACACCACGACCGATTCGACCAAGGCAACTGGTCCCGGTGTCGACTATCAGGCTTTTCTGAAGCTGCTCGTTGCAGAAATGAAAAACCAGGATCCAACCGAGCCGATGGATGCAACCCAACAGATCTCACAGCTCGCACAGTTTTCGAGCGTTGAACAAGCGGTCCAGACCAATACCAAGCTCGACCAGTTGCTTGCAAGCTCATCGCTATCACAGGCAGATGGTATTATCGGTCGGACCGTCACCAGTGCCGACGGCACGGTCAGTGGTGTCGTCGAATCTGTACGCATCTACAACGACGGCATGATAGCGACACTCAAGGGGGGAGCGCAGCTTCCGATCACTGCCGGCATCGTTGTCAGCTAGATGAACGAGGCAGACGCCCTCGATATCGTCAATCAGGCTATCTGGACGGTTATCGTTGCCTCTGGCCCGGCTGTAGGAGCCGCGATGCTGGCGGGTGTCTGCATTGCGCTCTTTCAGGCACTGACGCAAATCCAGGAAATCACGCTCACCTTCGTGCCGAAGATCCTTGTCATCCTGGCAGTGCTCGCACTGACCGCGCCCTTTGTGGGCTCGCAAATCAACACGCTGACGCTGCTGACCTATTCGCGGATCGAAAAGGGATTCTAATAGACGAGACTACAGAGAGTAGGGAATGCGGACCCCTGGCATTCCTTGCGGGAAGTCTTTTGTATTGCGCGTCACCAAAAGCATGGAATGAATATCCGCCGACGCCCAAATAACGGCGTCGGGCAGCTTGATTCTGTGCTCTCGACCGAGTGTAACGGCGCGTTTGGCTATCTCATTCTCCAGTGGCAATACATTGAAGCTGTCGAGAAATGCGCGTGTTCGGCTGTCCACATCGGCATCAGCTCCGACCATAACTTCCATCCATGTGATGACACTGATGGCTTTGTCGCTGTAACGAGCCAATTCGTCGCGAGCTTCCAGGACCGCATTTAAGAAATCGATGAGAACGTTGGTATCGAAGAGAGCTTTCACCATTCGCTTCGGATGTTCTCTTGATAAGCAAGGCCGTCCATCCGCCTTTGCCCCCATAGACCAAATGCGTCTTTTGCCACCTCGGCAGACTGCTTCTCAAGGAAATCGTCGATCGCCTGCCGTATCATTGCAGCCCGAGATTGCTTGTCTTTTTTGGCCAACCGGTCAAGTTCGCGAATTTGGGTATCATCCAGTGTTATAAGTGCCGCATCTCAAATTGCTATGTCCGGCAATTGTAAATGGCGTTCTGCCAAGTCTTTGGCTTGGCACAAGCTTCGGCTCCTATAGTCGACGCGACAACAGGAGAATGCCGTGCAGCAGGCCGCAGTAAAACGATTGGGTGACAAAGGGTATTTGACCGGAAGCGATGTTGGTCTTGCTCTCGGTATCGTTATCATCCTGACGGTCCTGTTCCTGCCCGTTTCACCTATGGTTCTAGATATCGGCCTGGCCTTTTCCATCGCCCTCTCGGTGCTCATCCTGATGGTGTCACTGTGGATCCAGCGGCCGCTTGATTTCTCTGCATTTCCGACAGTACTTCTGATCGCAACCATGATGCGACTGTCGCTCAATATTGCGACGACACGTGTCATCCTTACTCATGGTGACGAAGGTTATGCGGCGGCCGGCCAGGTCATCCACGGCTTCTCGCAGTTCGTCATGGGCGGCGATTTCGTCATCGGTCTGGTGGTCTTTGCCATCCTTATCATTGTCAATTTTCTCGTTATCACCAAGGGCGCGACGCGTATTGCGGAAGTTGGTGCGCGCTTCACACTCGATGCCATTCCCGGCAAGCAGATGGCTATCGATGCGGATCTCTCCTCGGGATTGATCGACGAGAAGGAAGCGCAACACCGCCGCCGCGAACTCGAAGAGGAGAGTGCCTTCTTCGGTTCAATGGATGGTGCTTCGAAATTCGTACGCGGTGACGCGATCGCCGGTCTGATCATTACGGCCGTCAATATTTTCGGCGGTATTATCATCGGCGTGACGCGGCATGGCATGGAAGTCAGCGAGGCTGCCGATGTCTTTACCAAACTGTCAGTCGGCGACGGCCTCGTAACGCAAATCCCGGCGCTGATCGTATCGCTTGGCGGCGGGTCTACTGGTCTCCAAAGGCGGCACGCGAGGCTCAACCGACAAGGCCGTATTCGGTCAGCTTGGCGCCTATCCGAAAGCATTGTTCGTCGCCGCCCTATTGTTGTTCGTGCTCGGTATCCTGCCTGGGCTGCCGGCCTTGCCGTTTTTCGTGCTTGCGGCCGGACTTGTGGCCATCGGTATCTCCGTCCCGCGCAAGCTGGCACGGGTAGCCGCTGCTGCACAGGCTGAAATTGCGTTGAAGCAGAGACATGCGGAACAGGAAGACCGGGATTCGGTCAGGGCTTCGCTTGAAACGGCGCAGATCGAGCTTTGTCTTGGCAAGCAAATCTCAGCAAGGCTGCTCGCGTCGCAGCTTGAGCTTGCTCATCGCGTCAACAAGATGCGCAAGAAGTTTGCAGTTGAATACGGATTTGTCGTCCCGGAAATCAAGGTTACAGACGATTTTCTCCTGCCACCCAAGACCTACCGGATCAAGATCCACGGGACGGTTGTCGCTTCGCATGAGCTGCGGGTTGGTGAGATCCTGGTTATTCCTGGCGACCGGCCACCCCCACACGTCCCCGGCGAAGAGGTGAGGGAGCCGGCGTTCGGCATGAAGGCGTATTCCGTTCCGGAGACCTTCGCCGCGGACCTCAAGCGTGACAACTACATGACGGTCGACAATCTTTCCGTATTGTTGACGCATCTCAGTGAGATCGTCCGCAACAATCTGGCGCAGCTGCTTTCCTACAAGGATATGCGTGCGCTGCTGGATCGGCTTGGGCCTGAATACCGCAAATTGCTCGACGATATCTGTCCGACGCATCTCTCCTATTCGGGGCTGCAAGCGGTTCTCAAACTATTGCTCACGGAACGGGTTTCCATTCGCAACCTGAACCTCATCCTCGAAGCAATAGCGGAAGTGGCGCCGCATATCCGTCGCTCGGAAATGATTGTCGAGCATGTGCGGATGCGTATGGCACAGCAGATCTGCGGTGACCTTGCCGACAATGGCGTTCTGTCCGTTCTGCGGCTCGGCAATCGCTGGGATCTGGTTTTCCACCAAAGCCTCAAGCGCGATGCCAAGGGTGAGATTACCGAATTCGATATCGATCCGCGTCTCCTTGAGCAGTTCGGCAATGAGGCGAGTGTGGCAATCCGCAAGCATCTTGATGCCGGCGAGCGCTTCGTACTCGTGGCTTCCCCGGAAGCGCGGCCGTACATCAGGATGATCATCGAGCGCCTGTTCGCGACATTGTCAGTCTTGTCGCATGTCGAGATTGCACGCGGCGTAGAGGTGCGTTCCCTCGGTACTATTTCGTGAGGCTCTAAACGTGCCGCTACTGAGCGATACCATCATTGCGGCCCTGCTTGTTTTTGCCCGCGTAGGAGCCTGCTTGATGATCATGCCGGGCATTTCCAGCCCGCGCATACCCATGCAAATACGGCTTTTCCTGGCGCTCGCCTGTTCGCTGATGGTCGTTCCATTGGTGCTTCCGCAGGTGACACCTGCGGCTAAGGCGGAACCTTTGATGCTGATGCGGATCATCGTCGTTGAAGCCATCGTCGGCGCCTTCATCGGCATTCTTGCCCGGCTTTATTTTTGGGCTTTGCAATTCATGGCCAATGTAATGGCAATGGCGACTGGATATTCGGGCGCGCCGGAACGTGCGGTCGAAGCGGAGGAGCCGCAAGCGGCAATAGCCAGCCTTATTACGCTATCCGCTCTATGTCTCTTCTTCGTGTCGGACCTGCATCTGGAGGTGTTGCGTGCGCTGCTTTCGTCCTATTCGACGATTCCTGTCGATGGCGTTTTCGAGCCGGCAACGGCGATGGTCAATCTGACTGACACGCTGTCGAAGGCGTTCATGAGTACCATCCGCATCGCCGCGCCGTTCATCGTGTTCGCGGTCGTGGTCAATATAGCTGTCGGACTAATTAACAAGCTCACGCCAGCGATTCCCGTCTATTTCATTTCGTTGCCCTTCGTCCTTGCGGGCGGGTTGATGCTGCTTTATTTCAGCATGTCGGATCTCCTGCGGTTTTTCACCAACGAAGCCGGTACTTATCTGAGGAACTTTTGAGCGATGTCAACGAATGGCGGACCTCGGACATCCTATCTCGGATTGATCAGACTGCAAAAGCTCGCCAAGGCGCGCCATGAACTCGATGTGTCACGCCTCAATGCACAGTCGGCTCTAATCGTGGAAGAGAATAACGCTCTCTTCAGGATGCAGGATAATCGTTTCGCCATAAATACAACGGCGTTTGTTCCTGTGCATGTCATCATGAAGCGCCTTGAGACAAACAAGACGCTGCAGACTCAGCTGTCGGAGCAGATGGTCGAGGCGAAACAGAGTCTGCTGAAAGTGTCACGAACCCTCGACACGTTGAATAGCCGGCTTCGTGTTCTGGATGAGGAAACATCGCGAGCTGAAGTCGCGGACGAGATGGACGAGTATATGGGGCATCTGCTTGCGAAACGCGCAGTCTGAAGATGCAAGGCTCAAGCCTCCCGTAAGTTTGAAAGGGTAGAGTGCGTGTCATGAAACAGGATGGAACAGGAATCGATGGCCATTAATCCACCCTCCGATCTGGTGCTGGATGTTGCCATGGCGGCCGATCCGGACACCTTGCGGGTCTCCGTGGAGAAGTTACGCAGCATGGCTTCCGACCGTGTCGCGGCACAGATGCAGCTGTCACGCGAAAACTTTGCCTCCATGCAGCAGTCGATTCCAGTAAGTGGATCCGTTGCCGATAATGCACCGCATGCGCCGAACCCTGCCTTCAAAAAGTTCGAAGCTTTTATGCTGCAGTCCTTTGTCGAATCCATGTTCGCGGGAGACAACCAGGCAGTATTCGGCGAAGGAATTGCGGGAGACTACTGGAAATCCATGATGGCGGAAGCCGTCGCTAACAAGATGGCCGATGCCGGCGGCATAGGCGTCGCTCGCATGCTGGAACAACAAAGCGCCAAGAAGGCGAAGTCTGAAGCCGCAACACAAGCTGAAAGTACAACTTCGGGAATATCCAGTGACCAACATCATTTTCAAAGGCAGGATTCAAATGTCATTTTGTACCAAATCGAACGCCAGCTCATTCATAAGCAATTAAAATCAACGGAAAGCGTTGACGACTCTAGGCAAAGCTAGAGCACAAACTCTCAAGGCCGATGAGATTGGAGGAACAGCTATGGAAATAGAGATAATGATCAACGATCAGAACAGCATCGTAGCGCCCGAACCGGCGCTGGAACCCGTCTTTTTCGCCATTCGTCGTTTGGAAGATGTTGTGGAGCGTGAGACACAGATGCTGCTTGATGGCCAAGCAGTAGACCTTGTTGATATCAACGCCCACAAGAGCCGCGGTCTGCGTGACTTCAACAAGGCGATGGGCAAGGCGGTGAAGACAGTGGATACGCCTGGACTAAAGGCGCTGCAACCCGTTCTCGATAACCTGCGTCAGAAGCTCGATCGCAATTGCGATGCGATCAAGTTGCACTTGCGGGCCGTCACAGAGCTCGCAGGAATTATCCGCGATGCGCTTGAGACGCAGGAGGCCGACGGAACCTATACAGCGAGCCAGGTAAGGAATGGGCTCGGCGCATGATCCGTATTGTGCTGATCGGTTTGTGGATCTGCGCGGTTGCACTCGGATCGCTGTATTTTGCCGTATGGCAGAATTCGGCAACAGCGGCCGTTGCGCCCCAGACTCAGGAAGTCCTGGATGACGGCAAGACCGAGGTCTTCAGCGTCCCGATCATCATCGACAATGCGGTTCAGGGTTATGTGATTTGCCAGCTGGCCTATACGCTGGACCACAGGGTAAACGCACCTTTCAAGGTTTCGGTCTCCTATTTCATCAATGACGAGATTTTCAGCCAGTTCTACGGGCATTATTCGGACGTCAAGGACGTTCAGAAGGTCAAGTTCGATGACGTCAAGAAATCGATCATCGACGGGGTTAATGCTCGATTTCCACAGCCCCTGGTGAAAGATCTGCTCGTGGAGCAATTCAATTACATCACTGCCAAGGAAATCCGCGACCAGAATACCAAGGGGCTTGAACGCCAGTAGCGCGCCCTTAAAGTGAATAATACTTACCCGCAAGCGTGCTCAAAATTGTATCCGTCAAAGGGGTAACGCCAGCATCCGCGACGAAGCGCACGCCCAGTTCCATATCCTTGCGCCAAACGATTTCCGTGATCAGCGCGCCGCGATATTGATCGTCAAACAGCCAGAAGCAAATAGGGACGGCGCACTGGCTGACAATCCTGATCTTGGCACCACCACCGGCAAGGTTGTGAAAATGGCATTCGGTCAGAAAATGGCCATTGAGCGTGACGAGTTTGCCAGAACGTAAACGTGTCCGCGTGCGTTCCTTAGCCCGCTTTTCCGCTCTTCCGTCCGCTTGGTATAGTGGCATTGAGGTCGCCCTGGCCTGGATTCGAGAGCCGGCGAAAAGGGCGCATGAGCCTTTTCACACCGGCGGTTCATCTATGTTTATAGCGGCAACAAATTGCAAATCCGTTATGCTTTGATCGGATACATTGTTGCCCGCCACCCAGATTGCGTAGATTCACGTGCTCAGATCAATGGTGCTTGCATCGCGGACGCTTTCAAGAGTAGGTACAGCTGAATATTGACAGCCCCTTCAGGTGACACACTTGCCAATCGCCACCAGGCTCCGGATTGCATCCTACATTTTATCGTTCATCGCGCTCGTCGCCGTGCTTGAACTTGGCCTGCTGTCGGCGCTTCTCTCGGGGCTGCTCGTTTACAACCTCGTTCACTATTCGGCTCCATTGCTTGGAAGATTGGGCATTTCCGGCCATCTGGCCAAAACAATAGCGTTGGCAATTCTTGCGCTGATTTTCATCCTCGTGATTGTAGCAGCCGTCATGAGCAGTATGGCGCTGCTCACCGACGGTTCCGACGAAGGTATCGTGTCCCTTTTCCAGAAGATGGCTGAGATCATCGATACCGCACAGCTCCATCTGCCGGGTTGGGCACGCGACTATTTTCCGTCCAACCTGGAGGAATTGGAAACCTTGGCGGCGAGGTGGCTGCGCGAACATGCGGGCCAGCTACAGCTCGTTGGCAGGGAACTCGGGGTTCTCCTCGTCCGCATCATCGTCGGAATGGTGATCGGAGGAATGATAGCGTTGAGTTCTTCTGTCGCGTCATCACGCGAGCCGGGTCCGCTCGTGATTGCCCTTGGCCAACGCGTCGAGCTGTTCAGCGCTGCGTTTCGCAACATCGTGTTCTCACAGCTTCGAATCTCGGCGCTGAACACGATTTTCACCGCGATCTATCTTATTGTGATCCTGCCGTTTTTTGGTGTTCACCTGCCGCTGGTGAAGACCATGATTGCCGTCACGTTCATGGCGGGCCTCCTTCCCGTTATCGGCAATCTGATCTCCAACACTGTGATTGTGATTGTGGCACTCAGTGTTTCCTTTGTTGCCGCAGTGGGTTCGCTCGCCTTTCTGGTGATCATCCACAAGCTCGAATATTTCCTGAATGCCCGTATCATAGGATCGCGTATAAAATCGCGGGCATGGGAATTGCTGCTAGCTATGATCGTGGTGGAGGCCTGGTTCGGCATCGCCGGCCTCATCGCTGCGCCGATTTACTATGCTTATCTCAAGGACGAACTCAAAAAACAGAGGCTGATTTAGGCGGCGAATCCACGGTCGCGTGATATAATTTCGGATCGCCGGGAATAAATCGGCCGCTGGTCCGTATATGAATTATGAAAAGCCCGAAACCCCGCTTTAATGTTGTTGGCCAGCTTGGTTCCCTACGCCGGTACGCGCGCTCCTTGACCCGGAACGAGGCCGAAGCGGAAGATCTCGTTCAGGATACGCTTGTGCGCGCCTATGAGCGCCGCGGCGGCTTTCGCGATGGTGGAAATTTGAAGGGTTGGCTGCTGTCGATCCTGCATAATGGTTTTATCGACAGCAAGCGTTCAAGCCAGGCGGAAGCGCGCCGCGAGAACACTTTGGCAGTCATTGCTGAAACTAGTCTTCAACCGCCGCAGGAGCATTCCATACGGCTGACAGAGGTCCGGGATGCCTTCTTCTCGCTGCCGGAAGAGCAGCGCGCAGCTCTGCATTTGGTAGCGATAGAAAGTCTTTCCTACGAAGAAGCCGCAGCAACTTTGGGAATACCGATAGGCACGCTGATGTCCAGAATTGGCCGCGCGCGTGCAACGCTGCGTTCTCTCGAGGCTGAGCCACCCGGCAAAGCCGCGCATCTGAAAATTGTTGGAGGCCGCGATGAGTGAATCGATTGATCCTGTCGTTGAGGCCGACCTTGATGCCTATGTCGACGACCAGCTGGATGCGGGCCGCCGCATCGAGATCGCCCGTTATCTGTCCCATCATCCTGAACAGGCTGCCCGCGTCATGTCGGATCTCCAGGCGAGGGACGAATTGCGGCTGGCGCTCGCTGGCATGTATAGCAAAGGATCGCCAGAGACGAGTGAAGCGGCACGTCGTCTCGAACGTGGCCTGATGCGGAACCGGCTGCTTGGCAGTCTGCAGCGTGTTGCGGCTCTCGCTGTACTCGTTGGTCTCGGTTGGTTGGCGCATGCTGGATTTGGCCCACTGACCATTTCCGAGGTAGTCGCTTCAACACCGCCGCCAGCGTATGTTTCGGATGCCGTGATGGCCCATAAGACGTCACTGGTCAGGGCAGGGATGAAGTCGCAGCCTGAGGTTGCGAGTTATGATCCGGCGGAAATACGCGCGGCGACCGCTATCACCATGCCGCAGCTTCTGAACCGGTGGGCCGTCAAGGATGTCCAGCTTTTCCCATCGGCCTTCGGACCGAGTGTCGAGATGGAAATCAGATCGGATGATATGGGCGAGATATCACTTTTCGCGGTTCGTCCCGGCACGTTCGACGTCGTGAAGCCGCAAGCTTTGCGCATTGACGACAGCTCCGCTGCCTATTTTCAGATCGGCGACGTAGCCTACGTATTGGTATCGAATGCCAACACCCCCGATCTTGAAAGCACTGCATTGCAGCTCGCAAAAACTCTTTATTGATCAATCAAGCCAAAGGACAACAACGATGAATACACCACTTCGCTATGGAATGGGCACTGCGCGCGGACAGTCCGCCGCAGTCTTCGACGAAGGACTGCGCCAGCACATGCTGCGCATCTACAATTATATGGGCTTGGGCCTTGTGCTGACCGGCGTCGTTGCTTTCGTCGTCGCCTCGACACCTGCACTCTATGTTCCTATCTTTTCGACACCCTTGAAGTGGGTTGTCATGCTGGCGCCGCTTGCTTTCGTGATGTTCTTCTCATTCAAGATGCAAACGATGTCGGCGGCATCAGCACAGGCCATGTTCTGGGCATTTTGTGCGGTCATGGGGCTTTCGCTGGCGTCGATCTTCCTTGTCTTCACCGGAACCAGCATCGCGCGTACATTCTTCATCGCGGCGACAATGTTCGGTGCCACCAGTCTTTATGGTTATACGACGAAGCGTGATCTTTCCCAGTTCAGTTCGTTCCTGATCATGGGCCTGATCGGCGTTGTCGTCGCCAGCGTGGTCAATTTGTTCTTGGGCTCTTCGATGCTGCAGTTCGTGGTTTCGGTAGCAGGCATTCTTGTGTTCATCGGCCTGACGGCCTGGGATACGCAGTCGATCAAAGAACAGTACGCCGAGAGTTTCGATTCTGAATCGCAACAGAAGCTTGCTGTTTTCGGCGCTTTCTCGCTTTACCTGAACTTCATCAATCTTTTCCAACTGCTGCTCAGCCTGACTGGACAGCGCGAAGAATAAGATAATCAGGTAGCAATTCTTTGCAGGCCAGCGTGATCCGAAGCAATCTTCGCGTCACGCTGGCATTTCTCTTTTAATGAAGTTCTTGAATAGTGCATGTGCATACTTCCTCATGCAACGACGCAAATCTTCTCAAGGTAACGATTGTTCAGTGAATGTGGTTCATGTAGATGCATGCTCCCAAACAAGACCAGTTCGAGAGATTTGCGCTAGATGAACGAACATGCCACTCATGAGGCCGATATCGAGACATTCGATCTCGCGCCCATCTCGCTATGGCTGGAAGATTTCAGCGGTGTCAAGCGCCTGTTCGAGAAATGGCGGCAAACGGGCGTCGCCGACATCAGGACTTATTTGCGAGAAGACGCGGACCGGGTCAGGCAATGCTCGGGTCTGATCCGGGTTCTCAAGGTCAACAAGAAGACACTGTCTCTGTTTGAAGCAGACGATTTCGAAGATCTGACCGGCAATCTCGACTCGATCTTTCGCGATGACATGCTGCAGTCGCATATACAGGAGCTGTCTGCCCTGTGGGATGGTGATACCGAATTCTCGAGCGATACAGTGAACTATACGCTGTCGGGCCGGCGGCTGGATATCCAGCTTCGGGGCGCGGTTCTACCGGGATATGAAACTTCGTGGACTCGGGTATTGCTTTCCATCGAAGATGTAACCGAGCGCGAGGACGCGCGGCGGCAGCAGATCGAGAGCAAGCGTTACGCGGAAGGGCTGTTCGAATATTCCCCCGTGTCGCTATGGGTCGAAGATTTCAGCCACATCAAGTGCCTGCTTGACGACGTGCGGGGGCAGGGCATTACCGATTTTTGCGTGTTCACCGATGTCCATCCGGAATTTGTTGGGCAATGCGCAAGCGAGATCCGCGTCATTGATGTCAATAACGAAACGCTCAGGCTCTTTCTTGCGCCCGACAAGCTGACCTTGTTGCGCCGGCTCCCTGATATTTTCAGGGACGGGATGAACGCGCATTTCAGGGAACAGCTCATCGAACTCTGGAACGGCAATCTCTTCCATCAGCGCGAGACCGTAAACTATGCGCTCGATGGTACGGAACGCCATGTGCTGCTGCAATTTTCGGTACTGCCGGGGCATGAACAGGATTGGTCGCTGGTGCAGATATCCTTGACCGACATCACCGCACGCAAGAAGGCCGAAGCCTATCTCGAATATCTGGGCAAGCATGATGTGCTCACCAAGCTTTACAATCGCGCTTTCTATGTCGATGAATTGAACAGGCTCGAACGCCGAGAGTTCTATCCTGTATCGATCATTATCCTCGACCTTAACGGATTGAAGGTGATTAATGATCAGTGGGGGCATGGCGTTGGCGATGCTTTGTTACGGCGAGTCGGCGAGGTCTTGGCCGGAGCGATCAAACCTCCCTGCTACGCTGCGCGTATTGGCGGAGATGAATTCGCCATTCTCCTTCCCGCCATCGATGAGCTAGGCGCCGCGAGCATGATCGACGAAATCCGCAGTCTTATCGAAATCAATAACCAGTATTATTCCAATATACCTCTGAACATATCGATCGGCTGGGCCACCAGCAATGCCGGCGAGAAAATGGAAGCCGTGGCAAAGCGCGCTGATTTGTTGATGTACGAGGACAAGCGTTCGCATTATTCCTCAGAGAAAGAGCGTCGTAAACTCGATTAGTTACGACTGCTCACGCTTGGCCTCAGGCGTTTTGCGGGATTTTGAACAGATCAGCATGATTGCGAGGCTGGGATCGCCAATATTGTTCGGGCGCAATCACCTGTGCCCCGAGTTCTGCCGCCGCGTGCCAAGGCCAGCGAGGATCGTAGAGGATTGCGCGTGCAAGTGCGATTGCATCGGCGTCGCCATTGGCGATGATCTCTTCCGCCTGTTTTGCTTCGGTGATTAGCCCGACAGCAATGACGGGTATTTTCACCTCGGCCCGGATGCGGCGAGCGAATGGCACTTGATAATTGGGTTCGATCGGCATTTTCTGCAAAGGCGAAAGGCCGCCGCTGCTGACATGTATAGCGGCGCAACCGCGTGCCTCCAGTTGCTTTGCAAAGATCACAGTGCTCTCAACGTCCCATCCGCCATCAACCCAGTCGGATGCGGAAACCCGTATCCAGACCGGTTTGTTCGCAGGAAACGCTGCCCGTACTGCATCGAACACTTCAAGAGGGAAACGCATGCGGTTTTCCAAGCTTCCGCCGTATTCGTCGTCGCGCTTGTTGGACAATGGCGACAGGAATTCGTGCAGCAAATATCCGTGGGCCGCATGAATTTCGATGCCGTTGATACCGATCCGGTCGGCGCGTTTCGACGCCTTGACGAATGCATCCCGTATACGGTCAAGCCCAGCGCTATCGAGTGCCGTCGAAGCGTCATATTCTTCCAGATAAGGCACCGCCGACGGCGCTTCGGTTTTCCAGCCCGTCGACTCATTCGGTGCAATCTGCTTGCCACCTTCCCATGGCACCCGGGTAGATGCCTTTCGTCCGGCGTGCGCCAGCTGCACCGCGACCGGTATCGGCGAATAATCCCGGAGCGCCGCGACAACGCGCCCGAGCGCTGCTTCATTATCATCGGAATACAGCCCGAGATCGCGGGGCGATATGCGCCCTTCGGGCGTTACGGCGGTGGCCTCGGTAACCAGCAAGCCGGCACCCGAGAGGGCAAGATGACCCAAGTGCATCATATGCCAATCGGACGCCGAGCCATCTTCGGCGGAGTATTGGCACATCGGAGCTATTATGATCCTGTTCGCGAGTTCGAGCGAATCCAGCCGTAGCGGCTGAAATAACTGGCTCATTTCTATTACCTCAAATTCTCAGTAGCCGCGTTCGGAATTGGGAGTTCGTCGCAGCAGGGGTTCCTTGAAATCAACAGAGAACAAATGGATGCTGTCCCCCGTAAGTCAAGTAACGGGTTCGTCATGAGCCGTTTGAAACGGCATTCGTCGTGATGCATTTCTTCAATCCGCGTCATTGTTTTCCGACAAATTGGACGTTAATTTTTGAAGAAATCCCGTCAGGATTAGTACTTCGTTTTGGTCGAAACCTTCGACGGCCTTCAGCGCGACTGTACGGGCGGCCGGCAAGAGTGTGGTCTTTAGCCCATTTCCCTTGATCGTGAGGAAGACATTGATCTTTCGCTTGTCCTCGGAGTTCCGCTTCCTTTGGATAAGTTCTTTCTCTTCAAGCGAGTTCAGAACGGCGGTCGATGAAGCTTTTTCGATTCCGATGCGCTGTGAAAGTTCGATCTGGGACAGGCCATCGTGGGACCAGAGAGTACGGAGATGTAGATATTCGGCGAGACCGATATCATAGGCGGCCAGGCGCTCCTGCAGCACGCGATTATAGGCCTTACTGGCCTGCCTCAACGCCCTTCCAACACCAGGTGAACGGCCGTCGTCTGGCGTCTGCATTCTAAAGTTTTCACTTTTGGGTGAGTTCACAAACTATTCCTCAGATGGGGTCTTTGGGAGCCGCAAGTCCTATCATGAACATCATTGCCGAGCCGCGCAAAAATCCCACGCTTAAGACGTTTCGTATCGAGCAAAAAGACAATGCAAGCGGTACGGCACTCGGTTCGCCTATCGAACAGCATGTTTCGAAGCTTCTGTCCATAATCAAAATCGGACTTCCCTGCCCGACTCGGTCCGCCACTTGAGCCCCAGTTCAATAAAAACTGAATCATCAAAAATTCGCCGTTGACAGATAATAGTATGAACTCATACCGTATGGTTACATACTGGTACAAGGAAGAGAGATGGCCGAGATTTTTGTCTGTAGCGCTGCTGAACTGGGCGAGGGGAATGTCAAAGTTGTTGCCGCCGGTAGCCGTGAGATTGGTGTCATCCGGCAGAAAGGGCAGTGCTATGCCTATCTCAATCGCTGCCCGCATCAGGGCGGTCCTGTCTGTGAAGGGGTTCGCATGCCGAAAGTCGAGACGGTTCTGAACGACGAGTTACAGTTCTTCGGCCACGTGTTCTCAGAGGATGTGGACCACATCGTCTGTCCCTGGCACGGCTATGAATACAATCTGGAAACAGGTGCCTGCGTCGGCGACGCGGGCTTGCGTCTGAAGCGCTATGAGCTCGTTGAACGAGAAGGAGGCATCTATGTCCTCGTTTGAAGACGCTGATCGCACTCTCTTTGGTGCAGCAAAATGCCTGGCCGATTCCCTGAAGCATGGTGACCTCTCCTCGATCTCGGACGAGGCATTGCAGGAACTTCTTTCAGAGGCCGTTCGCGTATTCTCCGCCAAACGGCAAGAGCAAAGAACGAAGATCAGCGCCTTTCCCCGGAACTCAGAAGTCACCGCTACGGACGTCTCGATTACAGCGCTCTCGATGCTCAAGGCAGCCGATCTCCAGGTCTTCGAGCTGGGCCTTTGGCAATCCTGGGCTGGCGAACTCTAGTGCATAAGGTCAGATCATGAATGATTTCGTAAATAATGTCCGGGACTTGTCGACCGAAGAGTTCGATACGACGACACTTTTGAAGAACGCGGCGCAGCAGGCGGAAGCACGCAACTATAACGACGTTTTCATCATGGACGTTGACTCCCATCACTATGAAAACGAGTCTTTTGCGCAGATTGCCGAATATATCGAAGACCCGACGATCAAGCATCTGGCGCTGAGCAAGGCCAAGATCGGCGGGGGGCGCACGAACTTTCAACCGAGTCAGATCGGCTTTCAGGATGTGGGCGGCCGCGTGACGCGCTATGCGCGCCGTAAACAGGAACAGACGCCTCCTTCGCCCCACCGCGACATCACTTTGGCACGCCGGTGGATGGATGCCATGGGCGTCGATATGGCATGTCTGTTCCCGACGCCAATGCTCCACCTGGGTATGCATCCGCAGGTGGAAATGGAAGTGACGCTTGCCCGCGCCTACAACCGTTGGCTTTGCGACACGATCCTCACCGAAGAATCGCGCATTTGTTCGATGCTTTACCTTCCTCTGAACGATCCGGACGCCAGCATCCGCATGATCGAGGAGTTCGGCGACAGGAAGGGCGTGGTTGGCTTTATGGTCACTTCCACGCGCTACAGGCCTATCTTCGACAATGCCTATATGAAGGTCTATCGCGCGCTTGAAGAGCGCAATCTGCCGCTGTCATTCCATGCCGGGTACAACTGGTTTGACCAGTCGATGTCGCAGCTCAACCGTTTCATATCGGTGCACGCACTCGGCTTTACCTTCTTCAACATGATTCATTTGACCAACTGGATCATCAACGGATTACCTGAACGCTTTCCCAAACTGAAAGTCATGTGGATCGAGAGTGGCCTCGCATGGCTCCCGTTCCTCATGCAGCGTCTCGACAATGAATACATGATGCGCACATCGGAAGCGCCACTGCTAAAACGTCGCCCGAGCGAATACATCGCCGACATGTATTTTTCGACCCAGCCAATGGAAATGGTGCACAACAAGAAGGCGCTCGAAGTCACTTTCGAAATGCTCCGCGCCGAAACCCAGTTGCTCTATTCCTCGGACTATCCGCACTGGGACATGGATCTGCCGAGCACAATTTATGATCTGCCGTTCCTCGGTCATCAGGCCAAGAAAAACATACTCGGCGAGAATGCGTTGAAGCTGTTCAATATCGAGCCGGTCTGGTCGGAAAGGAAACTCCAGGCTCGCGCGAGCAGGGCTGCAGCTGCTGCCGTCGGGATGCGTTGATGGGTGCAGCTCCAAACAAAGTGTCGGCTGCGATGCTGATCGACGGAGAGTTGGCCGGCAGCGAAGCCGACACGTGGCTGGATTCGGTCAATCCGGCGAATGAGGAAGTGATCGGGCGCTTCCCTGCAGCAACGCAAGGCGATGTCCATCGCGCCGTTGACGCCGCCGAACGGGCGTTTCCTGCCTGGGCTGCGACATCCGCCCGGGCCCGCGGCCAGCTTGTGCGCGAGATCGCCAGCAGGATGCGTAGCCGCGCTGATGAAATTCTTCGGCTGGAGGTGACAGACACCGGCAATACCATCACCAAGATGCGCAAGGACGTCGAGTCCGCCGCCAATGCACTAGAATATTATGCTGGGCTCGGCACGGAGCTGAAGGGTGAAACAGTCCCGGCAAGTGTCGATAATCTGCACCTGACGTTCCACGAACCTTACGGCGTCGTCGGACGGATCATTCCGTTCAACCATCCGATCAAATTCGCCGCAAACGCGCTCGCTGCTCCTCTTATGGCGGGCAATACTGTTGTCCTGAAGACTCCGGAACAGAGCCCACTTTCGGCAGGCATTCTCGCCGAGATTTGCAAGGACGTGCTTCCCCCTGGCGTGGCGAATATTGTTTCCGGGAATGGATTTCCCGTGGGCGATGCGATTGCTCGCCATCCCCGGATCAAGCGCATCGGGTTCACGGGCTCCGTGCCGACCGGCCTCGCCATTCAACGCGCCGCCGCCGAAACATCCGTAAAAGCCGTCAGCCTTGAACTTGGCGGCAAGAACCCGCTAATCGCCTTTCCGGATATGGATCCTGATATCATCGCCAACGCAGCCGTATCGGGTATGAATTTCGCTTGGCAAGGGCAATCCTGCGGCTCCATGAGCCGGCTTCTACTGCACGAGAGTTTGTATCAGCCGGTGCTTGATCGTGTCGTCGCCAAGGTAAAGGCACTCCATCTGGGCGATCCTCTCGATCCGGCCAGCGAGATGGGACCAATGAATTCTTTGCGTCACTATGAACGCGTCCGCGCCATGATCGGCACGGGTGTCGAGCAAGGGGCGCGGCTGCTCACCGGCGGCGCCCGGCCGAAGGGAGAACGGTTCGAGCGCGGCTATTGGCTGGAGCCGACTGTGTTTTCGGAGGTCGATCCGACAATGACCATTGGCCGCGAGGAGATCTTTGGGCCGGTGCTCTCTGTGTTCCGCTGGAAGACCGAAAGCGAAGCAATCGAACTCGCCAACTCAACAGCCTACGGCCTAGCCGCTTCGATCTGGACGAACGACTACGGCACCGCGCTGAGGATGATGCGGGCAGTGCGTGCCGGTTATGTCTGGGTCAATGGGACGTCCGGACATTTCTACGGAACGCCATTCGGAGGATATGGCAACAGCGGTATCGGTCGCGAGGAGGGGCTCGCAGAACTGCTCAGCTACACCGAAATCAAGACCGCGCATCTGATGTCGATAAAGGCACTTTGAACAGCGCGTCATGCGAGGAAGAAAAGACCTGGAACTATCCGTTTCGCGGATCTGGGGAGTGAACAACGACATATCGGTTAACCAAAATTATCAGAATGGGAGGAGCTATGATGATAAGGAAACTATCTATTGCCGGAATTCTGGCAGCACTGATTACACCTTTGCTTTTGCAGGGAGCGCATGCCGCTGATAGTTCGCTGTTGAACTCGAATGCCCCCGACCGGCAGGCAAAACTCGAGGCAGCAGCCAAAGCGGAGGGCTCGCTGACGCTCTACACTTCACTGGCCAAGACCGACGTTGATCCCCTGATCAAACCATTCGAAGAAAAATACGGTATCAAGGTAGAGGTCTGGCGCGCCGGCAGCGATGACATCCTGCAAAAGGTCATCCAGGAGCAAAAAGCCGGCCGCTTTGCAGTTGATGCCATTCAGACGAGTTCACCTGAACTCGAGGCGCTTTCGCGCGAAAATCTGCTCCAGCCAGTAAATTCACCCTATTTCGCGAACCTATTGCCGGGGACTTTGCCCAGCCATCATAACTGGGCAGGCACGTTTCTTGCCGTCTGGGTTCAGGCTTACAATACCGGATTGGTAAGGAAAGAGGACTTGCCCAAGACCTACAAGGATTTGCTCGATCCGAAATGGAAGGGCAAGCTGGGCTACGAAGCCGATGACATTGACTGGTTCATGACAGTCATCGACATCATGGGCAAGGACGAAGGTCTGGATTTCTTCGAGAAACTATCAGCCGGTAATGGTGTTTCGGTTCGCAAGGGACATTCCCTTCTCAACAATCTCGTCGTCGCAGGCGAGGTGCCGCTCGGGCTGACAGTCTACAATTACATGCCTGCCCAAGCGAAACAGCAGGGCGCTCCGATCGATTGGTTCGCGATCCAACCTGCCGTTGCCCGAGCCAGTGGTACCGGGGTCCTCAAGAATGCGCAGCATCCGAACGCTGCGGCGCTTTTCGAGGATTACATGTTGAGCGAAGCCCAGCCTGTGCTGACGACGCTGAACTATATCCCGACGTCGAAGACGGCGAAATCTTCGATGGAGGGCATCGAGATCAGAGTCGCCGACCCGGCGGGCAAGCTTGATAATCTGGACAAATGGGAGCCGCTCTACAAGAAACTTATCATCGGCAAAGGCACCAATTGATGGGCGTCATTGACAGGCAATAGCAATTGTCCTGCCAACACCCAACGCGCCGGCTGGTTTCCCGTGCCGGCGCTTTGCATTCAGAAACGTTGCGGCGAGCCGAGGTGGTACGATGAACGAATTTACGAAAGTTGAAACTGATGGAGAGCCGGCGATTGAGCCGGATCCAGTTGTTGCCTGGGGCAGCGACGTGGCGGCCAGCCTGCTTCGCGCTCTCGATGTCCCCTACATCGCGCTTAATCCCGGAGCCAGCTATCGCGGTCTGCACGATAGTCTCGTCAATCATCTGGGCAACCAAAACCCGCAAATGCTGATGTGCCTGCATGAGGAGCATGCAGTGGCGATCGCTCATGGATATGCCAAAGCTGCCGGTAAACCCATGGCCGTCGCCTTGCATGCCAATGTTGGCGTCATGCACGCTACGATGGCTATCTTCAATGCCTGGTGCGACCGGGTTCCCATGCTCATCCTCGGTGCGACCGGGCCTATGGATGCAGCCAAGCGCCGTCCCTGGATCGATTGGCTGCACACCGCGCAGGACCAGGCTGCACTGATCCGGCCTTTCATCAAATGGGATGACCAGCCAGCTTCTGTAGCAGCCATTTCGGAAAGTCTCTTGCGCGCTTGGCAGATCGCCCAGACCTCGCCTTGCGGTCCGGTTTATGTTTGTCTTGATGCCGAACTCCAGGAGCAGGAATTGCGTGAGCCGGTCAAATTGCCGGATGTAATGCGCTACGCGCCGCCTGCACCAACAGCGCCGAATGCGGCAGCTATTTCCGCTGCAGCCAATATGCTGCGATCTGCCAGAGCCCCGCTGTTGCTCTTCGGACGTGGAGCGCGAACCCGAGAAGCGATGGATCTGCGTCTCGCTCTCGCCGAACATGTCAACAGCCGGATGCTGTCCGACCTCAAGTCCGGCACGATGGTACCGAGCGACCATCCTCTGCATGTGGGAGTACCGTTCAACAAGCTGACACCCGAGGCAAAAGACGCGCTCAAGCAGGCGGATCTCATTGTCAGTTTCGGCTCAGTGGATCTTGGGGGCATTATCCGTGTGGCTTTTGGTGGCGAGGTGCCGGCTGCAAAAATCATACACGCTGGCGATGACGTACACCTGCACAATGGCTGGGGCAAGGAGCATTGTGCACTGCCTCCCGTCGACATCGGCATGCTCTGCAATGCGGATGCGGCCGTTTCCGCCCTGGTTGCGGAACTCGAGGCAAAAGTCGTCAAGACGAAGCCCGATCTGTCACGGACTCCGGTCACTGCCACACCTGAACTCAAAGATGGCAAGTTGACTATGGAGCACATCGCGCATGCGCTTGCTTCAAAGACCGACGGGCAGCCGGTCACTTTCGCTAATCTTCCGCGCGGCTGGCCGGGTGCCATCTTCCCTAACCGTGAGCCGCTTGACTATCTCGGAAAAGATGGCGGTGGAGGGATTGGCTCCGGTCCCGGCCTAGCAATAGGCGCCGCGCTGGCGCAAAGAGAGATGGATCGTCTATCGATCAGTGTTATTGGCGATGGTGATTGTCTGATGGGAATAAATGCTCTGTGGACCGCCGCCAAATATAATATTCCGGCGCTGCTCGTGGTGGCGAACAACAACGCCTATCTGAACGATGTGCTGCACCAGGATTCGGTGGCTGTTCAGCGCGATCGCAATCGGGAAAACCGTTGGGTCGGTCAGGCGATTGACGGGCCTGTGCCTGATATCGCGGCCCTGGCGCGGGCGCAGGGTGTGCAGGCGGTAGGGCCCGTGTATACCGCCGATGCGCTCGATATCGCTCTGGATGTTGGCATGGAAGCTATACGGACTGGACGTCCGTTCCTTGTCGATGTCCGCATTTCTCTCGAGGATGGGCGGCTGCAGAGCCAGCGCGGCAAATAGGAGGGAATCAAAGTCAGTAACGCCAAAGCGCTTCGATGTCCGCAGAGACAGAGAGCTAGCCTTGATGCCTTCCGAAAATGAGCGATTTTATGGTGACCGGCACCGTGTGAGATGGCAGTCGCATCCGTCCCATATCCACGAAATCGAAGTCGCCTGTCTGAATACCATCGATGACCATGACTTCACTGGCCAGGTGCAACTCCTCCTTGAGAATGTTACCGAGGCTCAAAGCCACGTCGCCATCGACGAGGATATAAACTGGTGTCCCCTCATCGATCCTCGACGCAAAACCTCGCGAAATTCCTTCTGCCAAGGCGCGCACCCGTTCGTAGGCAGGGACGCCGGACCATGATAGTGACAGAGCCAGTGGCTGCGAAGGATTTGCAAAATCGAATCCCGCAATATGCCTTTCAATGGCGGACGTTACGCGCCCGGGCACTATAATTTCCTGATCCAGTTCGATAGCGGGGCGTATGACGGGCACGTTGCGGCATGGCAACAAGTCCGCGTGAGAGGAAATGAAAATCGTCGAACCGCTCAACTGCAGACTGTACTCAGACGCCCCGAGTACCGTCGCCCGTATGCATTCGCCCGGTGGCAGGAGTATATAAGGAAAGATTCCATTATTTATCCTGCGCCGCAATGACAGACCCAGGGCGCGGCCGAGATCGTTGAAGTCCCGAGTCTCGCGATCATAAACGTACTCGCCGACGCCGCCCGCCACCATGACGCCGTCGATGTCGCCGATATCGTCAAGCGGCGAGGTGAGAAACAAAGGCGCAATATCTGTTCGCGCTGCCTGTCCGGAGACGGCTGCGGTGATCACATCGGCTATTTTTTCGGCCATGGCATCTCGATGCGCCGGATCTATCACGGCGCCAAGATTCCAGGAAAAGCCGGCCCGCTTTGCATAATAATCCCCCGCGGAATCGAGCCGCTTGATGCGATTGTCGCGATCGATAACGAGGAGACGTCCGCCCGCTGCCAGTGCTGCAGTTTTGACCACCCGGCCATTGTCAACGAGCGCCAGTTTGGTCGTCGAACCGCCGATATCAACGACGATAATGCGCTGCCCGGCTCCTTGCCGGGATGCCTCTACCGCTCCGGATCCGTGTGCCGAAAGCATTGCTTCCATGTGATGGCCAGCGGCCGCGCAGACCAGTTCGCCTGCTGTTTCCGAAACCAGATGGGCGATGGAGGTCGCATTGGCACGTGCCGCTGCTTCACCAGTCAGGATCACGACGCCGGTCTCGATATCGTCGGGCGTCAATTTCGCGGCCTCGAACGCCGTATCGACGATGCGGCGCAAACGAGTCTCGTCAATCGTACCGTCCTCGCCATAAGGCGTCGGCGAGATCGGTGAAAGAAACAGCGTCCGGCGGTCAAATTTCTCCGGCGAAACCCCTTGTCTTCCTGGGCCTCGCATTTTGAGTTCCGAGAAAGCAACCTGAGTGCTCGACGAGCCGATATCGAGCCCAACACTAACGAAGCTGACCGCTTTAGGCGTATCAGTCTCCGTCATGAAGTCGTGATCATGGTCATGATCGAATGAACCATGGCCGTGATCATGGTCATGGTGTGAACCCAGGGCGTGATCTGTGATCGTGTGAGGGTTATTCGACATGAACCGCTCCTCCTTGCCTAGCGACGCGTGCCTCGCAAATACTCGCGCACAATCTCATCGCTCAGAACGATGCGCGGGTCATATTCGGGCGCGTCCTCGATCTGATCCAGTGTGTTCAAGCCGATCTGTTTGAAGATGCGATTGGTCGACGAGATCATGCGCACCGGCCTGTTGGCATCGAGGTTGAAATGTTGATGGATCGTGTTAGGCGGAATGTAGATGACATCGCCAGCCTCCCACTCGAAGCGTTTTGTCTCCTTCTGCGGGATCCATTCGAAGGCATCGGTGATTTCGACATCGCAATCCTGGTGAATGTCGTAGCCACGACCTTCAATGATATAGACGCTTTCTTCGGCCAGATGCCTGTGCTTGCCTGAACGGGACCCTGGTGGGATGATTTGCATATAAGCATCCACCGTTTCCATTCTTGTGTTCATGTTTTCGTTGATGAGATGCTTGAGCAATCCTTGCCGGGACATTTCCCACGGCATCTCATGCGGCTTGATGATCTTCTTGCGACGGGAATTGCGCGAGGGCGCGTCTTGGGCATCGTCGAGAAGACGCTGATAGAGCCGCTCGTTGGCTGCTCCTTTGAGCCAGGTCGATGTTTCACCCCACGCCATATCAGTATCCCTCCTTTGGATGGTTCAGGTCATCTTCAAGCTCGCGTACCTCGAAGCCTTCACTTTCAGGCGTCTCGTCCACTGAACGAGCGATTACGGTCTTCTGAAACAGCATGTTTAGAAAGAGGTACATCGGTTTCGTTTTGATAACGAGCGCGCGCGCCGGCCTGTCCTTGCTGGCGTTGAAATGCTGGTGCACGCAGCTGTTGTGAACGATCGCCACATCACCAGCTTCCCAATCATAGCGAATGCCATCATGTACCTCATAACCGCTGCCATCGAGAATATAGAAGGCCGCCTCATTCACATGTGCGTGCTTTTGGGATGATGCGCCGGGCGCGTATTCTTCGAGGTGGAGATGGAATGTCTGGGTAATTCCGTCCTTTGGCTCGATGTAATGACGGGTGAAGGCTTGGGGACCGTCGACGAAGGCCGTCTCTTTGGCTTTCTTGACGCGTGGAACAGAACGAAGGCGGTCGAGCTCGTCCTGGAGGGCGTATGAGCCCTGGATGGAGCGCACGAAGATGCGATCCTTCTTGGAGTGATAGAGACTCGCGATCTTTTCTTCGCGTGTCAGGTTCTTTGAGTTATGACCGATGTCCGCAACGTCTTCAGGCGTTCTTTCGGTGTCAGATTTATCCATATTTCATGCCTTTCTTCGAAGTTGGTTTGGGATGGAACCTAAAGATGGAGCGTCCGTCCGCGCCTATTTCTTCGCGTTCACGATTTCGTCGTATAGTGCACTCCACTTCTTGCCATGGTCGAGAAGAAATGCTGGATCGATAATCTTAATTTTGACATCCTTGGCCAATGGTACGCGTGACACATTGGTTGTTGTAACTCCGCGTGCAGCAAGTACCTCTTGACCCTCGCCAATCATAAATTCGTGAAACAGGAGCGCTGCATTGGGGTGTGGGGCATTCTTTGAAACGGCCACACCGTTGAGGCGCGCAGGTATCAATCCTATTGAAAACCAGTCGAGCGGAGCTCCACTTTGTTTCACCTGCTTGGCGGTGAAGTCGAAGACGGTCAAAGCGAGCGGAACCTCGCCGGACGCCGTGAGATTGGTAAGCAGCGTATGTCCCTTACGCACGGAAAGGCCGTTTGTGGAGGCCAGCTTACGAAAGAAATCGATCCCGTCCTTTTCGGAAGGGAACTCCTGCGCAATGGTCGCAAACCAGTCATAGTCTTCGTATTCGATTCCGAGCTTGCCCTTCCATTGCGGATCAAGAAGCCCCGTCCAGGTCTTCGGCAGTTGTTGGGCGGTGATCAGGTTAGTATTGTAGCACGCTACGACGAGATTGAGCCGCGACCCGACCCAAAGGTGATGACCTGGCACTGCTTCGGGCATGATCTGTGCAAGGGTTGGCGATTCAACGGCCACGAGAACCTTCTCGCGCGCAAGGGCTTCGAGTTCCCGGCCGCTATTTTCATAAACGTCTACAACATTATGATCTGCGCGCGTTTCGGCGAGGCCACGCTGCAGAACGTCTTCAGATGAACCGCGCCAGATTTTGACAGGAATGCCGTATTTCTTGGTGAATGCGTCGGTAACCGCGGTCATGTCTTCCACGGTAAAAGATGTATAGACCATCAGGCCGCCTTCCGCCTTGGCCCCCGCGGCAAGCTTTTCCAAACGGTCGGCACCCTTGTATTGGGCGAGTTTGGACAGCGTCTGAGCGGCCGCAGGCATGAGCCCCAGTATAGATGCCAATCCTGCAACAGCCAGGCAGAAACCTGCCGACCTGCACAACGAGACTTTAAAACTATTAAACATTTCGTTCCTCCCTTTTGGGTTCACCCTGTACTATCCTCCCGTACAGTGATCGTTTCGATTTCGCGCCGGCGCCTCCAATGTTTGGCAGCGCCTTTACACAAGGCGATGCCCTTCAATTTTTTTACTTCCCGGTCGACAGGCCGTTCGCCGGGTCACTTGGATCCCGGCATGATCGCCGAAACGCCGCCGTCAACAAAAAGCGTCGTGCCATCGATGAAGCTTGAATCTTCCGAAACGAGGAAGAGGATAGCGCGCGCCAGATCGTCGGGGCACTCCGGGCCGGTTCACGAGATTGACGACCGGACGGCTCGGATCGAAATTGTCTTTGCCGACGGGCGAACCGATCTTGTTGGGCACGACGCAATTGACACGGATCTTGTATTTGGCGAGCTGGATGGCCATTGATCGCGTCAGATTGGTGACGCCAGCCTTGGCCGCGGTATAGGCCACAGCTCTCGGTCGACCGTAGAATCCGGACGTCGAACTTACATTGACGATGCTGCCGCCATGGCCCTGTGCGACCATCTGCGTTGCCACATACTTTCCCATCAGAAATGTGCCGGTGAGTGTGACTGCGATCACACGATCCCATTCGGCCTTTCGTAACGTCGAGGATGTGCTTGTTGTCGCTGATGGCAACGTTGTTGACGAGGATATCGATCTGGCCGAATTTCGTCACTACGGCTTCGACCAGCCTGATCACGTCGGCTTCTTCGGCAATACTGGCGAGAAATACTTCTGCCTTGCCGCCAGCCTCGCGGATATCCTTGGTGACGCGATCGGCAAGTGTTACATCAATATCGACCAGTGCAATGCTCGCACCGCGTTCTGCCAAAAGTTTGGCGGTTGCTTCACCGATGTTGCGGCCAGCCCCTGTAACGATGGCCACCTTACCTTCCAGCTTCATGTCCACGTCTGAATTCTCCTCCAATGGTTGCAGTCAGGCCAAAAGGCTTCTCATTCGGTCGCGGTCCATGGTTTTCATCAGTTGATCGACCAGGCCGTTAAGCGGAAGGGGCAGCTTCACGCTTTGAGCCAGTTCAAGCGCCACATCCATGTCCTTCTCTGCCCATTTGCCTGTACTTTGTCCCCAGCGTGAGAGAGAGTTGTTAGCGCCGCTGCTGTATTGAAGCGCGGAAATGAGTGTCGGTATATCGACACCGAGATTCTTCGCGAGGCTGAGCGCTTCGAAGTTGGCGCAGATACACGACCACAGCAGCATGTTGTTGGCAGTCTTGGCGATCTGACCGGCTCCGCTCGATCCGATACGAACAATGTGGCGACCGAACGCAGCGAGAACGGGACGGGCCTTGTCCAGCCAGCGTTCCTCACCACCCACGAATATGGTGAGCGTGCCGTTGTTGGCTGCCTCCTGTCCGAGGATAAGCGGCGTGTCGAGAACGCCGACGCCACGAATTGCCGCCTCAGCATCAATGTCCCGGCAAGTCTCCGGTGCTACCGAACTGGCGATGCATATAACCGAACCTGGCTTCAGCGATTCGAGAAGACCGCCAGATCGGATAACGTCAACGACCTGTTTATCTGTCTGCACGATGACGAAGACTATGTCGGAGTGCCTGCCAACGCTGGGAATATCCGTCTTGATCGTCACGCCGTTTTCGGCCGACTTGGCATTCGCTTCCGCCGATACATCATATCCAGTCACTGGGAAGCCTTTTGTGCGCATGTGGCGCGCCATCTGATAACCCATAGCGCCGAGACCGATCACGCCCGCGGTAAGGGTATTTTCAACGATCTTATCCATCTTCCATTCCTCCTGGACATTGCGAAGGTCTTCGCCATCTCCGGTCCGTTTTGCCGATTGCCTAAATGTTCTGCGGTGCGACTGAGGACCCGCACAGCAAAATGTTCTAGACGGCTTCCTCCAGATTGATCTTCGCCAGTCGCGATTGACGCAGCGTATGGGTGGCAGCCTCGTCTATATCCCAAACGCAACCGGACTGGACGGCGACGACACCGTAGTCCCGTTCGGCAGCTTCGGCAGATACGTAATTGTGTTGTATGTCTGCGAGGACGGAGTATGGCTCACGGGCGAGTGGATCGCCGTAACCGCCACCCCCTGGTGTCACCACCTCGAATATATCCCCTGTCTTGAGAGGATAATCGGCATAACGCGTCGGCAACCGGACGCCTCCGTCAATCTCCGGATTGATGAGCATGTCGCCGGTCGCGCCGGGAGAACCACCGGCATAGCCCTCGGCCGGAATGATGTGCTTGGCTGAGCGGATCGAAAAGCGAGCATCCGCGAGATTGAGATATTTACGGCGTATGCCGAGCCCGCCGCGGAATTGGCCCGGCCCACCGGAGTTCCGGATCAATTCGAAAGCCAGCAGGCGCGTCGGAAATTCGCTCTCGATGATTTCGATTGGCGCGATCCTGGCATTGCTCTGGTTGACGGTCGTACCCGAAGCGCCATCGCGTGACGCCCGGGCTCCTGCACCGCCGCCGAAGATCTCGTATTGCACATAGCTCTTGCCGATACCTGCACTGCGACCGCCGATGATGATCGAGCGGCTGCCACAGCCATCGGCCCGGGCACGATCGGAAACCAGATGTCCGAGAGCGGCAAAGATCGCATCAACAACGGCATGCACTGTCGGGTTGTAGGTATTGACCGGTGCCGGATGGCGCGGATTGACGATGCTCCCAGGCCTTGTTTCGACTTCGAAAGCCCGCAGAATGCCGCTGCTGATGAAAATATCCGGATCGATGAGCGAAATCAAAGCATAGGCGCATGCTGCCTGAGCAAGGGGAGGGCGGATATTGGCCGGCCCCTTGGTTTGATCCGCCGACCCTGTGAAATCGAATTTGATCTGGTCGCCGGTTTTGTTCACCCGAACATGGATGCGAATGGGTTGGGAGAGGTCTACGCCATCATCGTCGAGGAAGCGTTCGGCTTCGAAATTGCCATCCTTCCACGTCGCTATCACGGCGCGCATACGACGTTCGGCGATATTGCCGAGTTGCTCAAAGGCACGCCGGCTCTTCGCAAGACCGAATTTTTGCAACAACGCGCCAAGCCTACGTTCGCCAAGCCGGTCCGATCCAAGCTGCCCGCGGATGTCGCCGAGCACCAACTCTGGCGTGCGGCTGTTGGCGGAGATAATACGCTCTACATCACCGAACGGTTGAAACTGGCGCTGGTAGCGCACTGCTGGAAGCTGCAGCCCTTCATTGTAGATCTCACGCGCCTGACCGGAGCAGCTACCCGGAACCGGACCGCCAATATCACTCTTGTGGGCGATGCTGGCACAGAACCCGACAAGCTCGCCGGTGAAGAAAATCGGCGTAATGACAGCCATATCCGGCGCATGCGGGCTTCCACCCTCATACGGATGATTGATGAGGAACGCATCACCTTCGGCAATATCGTCGGCAAAGGTGCGAAGGATCGCGGCTGTACACGCGGGGAACGCGCCGAGATGCAGGGGTAGTACGACGTGCTGAGCAATAACCGACGCCTCGGCGTCGAGGATAGCACAGGATGCGTCCTGAGATTCGCGGATGATGGTCGAAAAACCTGTACGAAACAGCGAGTTCTGCATTTCCTGCACAATACCGCTCAGGCTTGCCCGAATGACTTCGAGCTCAACCGCCGTGACGCTAAGACGATCGTTGGTATCGTGCATATTCATGCGTCCTCCGTCACGATAAGGTTCCTGAATTCGTCGATGCGAACCCTCTGTCCACGCAGGATAACGGTCGTGGAATCGAATTGCTCGATGATGGCGGGACCGACAAAACTCAATCCGACATCAAGCCTTTCGCGCTGGTAGACGACGCAATCATGGTCCTCGCCATCGAAACGGACCGGGCGGCGACCGACAAGGGCATGCTCCAGCATGTGACCTTCGGATGTGTAGCGCTTCGGATCGACTGGAGGCACGAGACCCACCGCCTGCAGGCGGAAGGAAACGATATCCACCGCCTCGCCAGGTGCGGCATGACCGAAGATACTTTCATGGTCCGCGTCGAAGGCACGCCGGATCGATGCCAGATCCACCGGGCTTCCGACAGGCAAGGTCAGCTCATAGCCCTGTCCGGTGTAGCGCAGGTCAAGAAAGCGATTGATTTGGACCTTTTCATCGGTGAAGCCTTCGTCGGAAAGCTCTGCCCGGGCATTCCGTTCTATTTCGGCGAAGGTTTCGTTGAGTTCCGCCGGATCGACGTCGACGAGAGGCCGCAGACGCGAACGGATATAGTCGTGTTTGACATCGGACATCACCAGGCCCATGGCCGAAAACACACCCGGGTGGAGCGGCACCACAGCACCTGCCATGCCCAGATTGCGCACCATGCGCCCGGAATGGATTGGACCAGCCCCGCCGAAAGGCATCAGCATGAAACCGCGCAAATCATGGCCACGCATTGTGGAAATTGCCTTGATTGCCTCCTCCATCTTGACGTCTATAATCCGGACAATTCCTTCGGCAACTTCCAGCACCTCCATGCCAAGGGGGACAGCAACGTGAGTTTCGATGGCCTTGTACGCTTTGGCTCTGTCGAGCTTCATCTTTCCGCCGAGGAAATTGTCTTCGGAAAGATAACCAAGCAGAAGATTGCAGTCGGTGATCGTCGGCCTGTCTCCGCCACGGGCATAACAGGCGGGACCCGGCACCGCGCCGGCACTGTGGGGCCCAACTTCGATCACGCCAAAAGCATCGACCCGAGCCAGCGTGCCGCCGCCGGCACTGACAGTATTGATATCCATCATTGGCATTGAGATATCGCGACCTTCTACCTTGCCGCGATTGGCGATGACCGGGGTTCCGTCCCTGATCAGGGCTACATCGCAGGAGGTGCCGCCCATGTCGAATGTGACGATGTCGAGATATCCGATCGCCCTTGCTGTAGCAACGCTTGCAGTGATGCCGCCAGCCGGACCGGAAAGAACCGTGGTAACACCTTTTCGTGCTGTTGCATCGAACGTGGCCATGCCGCCGTTTGACTGCATGATGTATTTCTGCGGCGTGTCGATCCCCGCCTGTTTAAGCCGCGCCGCAAGCCGCGCGATGTAGCGGGCCAGGATTGGCTGCAGGTAGGCGTTGACGACCGTGGTGCTCAACCGATGATATTCGCGTATTTGTGGAACGATCTCGGACGACAACGATACTTCGCAACCTGGCAGTTCCTCTGCGATAATCTCTCTAATACGCATCTCATGTTCGGGATGTAGGAAGGAGAAGAGAAGGCAAACCGCCATCGACTCAACATTTTTGCTGCCCAGTTCGCCAAGGGTCTGACGTAACGCCACCTCATCCAGGGGCGTCAGAACCATGCCGTCGTGCGTTACGCGTTCGGCGACTTCTCCCGTGGAAGAAGGCAGGACAAGCGGAGTGGGCTTTTCATACATGACATCGAAAATTGCTGAGCCGTGCGGACGTGCCTGTTCGCCGACCTCGTAGATTCCGCGAAAACCTTCGGTGACGAGCAGACCTGTCCTTGCTCCCTTGCCTTCGAGCAGGGCATTGGTGCCGACAGTTGTACCGTGGCAGAAATAGGTGATATCTTTCGGTTGGATGCCTCGCTGCAGCAGCGTATCGATCCCCGTCAATATGGCGCGAGACGGATCGTCGGGGGTAGAAGGAACCTTGGCAATCGATGTTTCACCGGTCGCTTCATTTAGATGGACAAAATCAGAAAATGTGCCGCCGGTATCAACGGTGACTCTGTAGCCACTCATAAACTGCCTCCCCAGAATTCTCCCTATAAAAACCGTGGCTTACGTCCAGTTTACACATGACGAAGGGAGCTATTTGCGGGAAGCCTAGTGTCATCCATAGGTACAGTCCAAGACCGTTTAACGCGCCATGGTATAAGTTTTTCGCTATGGCAGCTCTGGTTTCAAGGGCCGACCTGTACAAACGATGTTGTTCCAACTAATCGTTGAACCGAACCATGCGACATCGCTTTAACGATTTCGGACGCAGCGGGAGGAAGCCATCAATCTCAGACAGCTTCGCTATTTTATAAAAGTGGTCGAGACGGGAAATATAACCCGGGCGTCCGAAAAATTGAATCTTGCTCAGACGGCGCTCGGACAGCAGATACGGCTCCTTGAAGATTCCCTTGGCGTTCAGCTTCTGATCCGTCATTCGCGGGGTATTTCGTTGACCGAACCTGGCAAGGTATTGCATCAACATGCTGTCGCCATACTGAAGTCGATCGAAGCGGCGCGCACAGATGTGCTGGCTCACAGCCAAGAGAAAAAAGAAGTTATCAATCTTGGCGTCACGCCCAGCATTCAAGCATTGATCGGACCCGAAATTCTGGTGTCTGCCAAGGAGGAACTTCCTCGAATATCGTTGCGCATGGTCGAAGAATTGAGCTTTATTCTTATTGACGCCTTGCAACGCGGCGAGCTGGATCTCGCTCTCGCGTATGAAATTGATGAGCGCCGGGGTTTGGCAACGACCGCCCTCGCTGAAGAGCAGTTGCTGTTCATTCGAGGCGCCCGGCACAGATTCTTCCGAAGGCCCCGTTCGTTTTCAGAAAGCGATAAGCACTGAACTCGCGCTCGTTAGTGATCGGGATATCGTTTGGCGACTGCTTCACGCGACTGCCGAACAATTGTCACTGCGTGTAAACGTTGCCTTCGAAGTGCAATCCATGCCTGCGATCAAGACTTTGGTCATGCGCGGTGTGGCGACAAGCGTTGTTCCATTTGGCGTGGTCGCGGAAGAGATTCAGCAGGGCCTGATTGTCGCTTGCCCGATTGTTCAGCCCTCCATCAAGCGTACATTGTTTTTGAGCCGAATGGACACACGCGGTATTCTCCCGCAGGAAAGCGAGCTGATGGCCTTTCTCGACAGTATCGTGCTCCGTCTGGTCGCCAAGATGGGCCACTATGGCAGCATGCTCGCACATGATCTGGGAGCCCAGCGAAGATGAATCGGGACTGTCTGGATCAATTGCCAACGACTGACCTGACGAGGAGGACGTTCCATTAACCTTCGACAATTGCGTTACTTTGCAATGGTGATCAAGGCTGGCAGCATATCGCATGCTGCTTTGCGCCTCAATCTTGCCCAGACAGCCATCAGTATCCAAATTCGTGACCTCGAGCGCGAGGTCGGTGTTAGTCTGTTCAACAGGCATTCCCGAGGCGTCACTCCCACTGAGGCAGGCCGCTTGCTGTATGAACGGTACAACGAGCTTGAGCGGTATCTTGAACGCATGCTTCAGGAAGTTCGAGTCGCCGGCGGCAGCACGGTTCCTCCCTTCGTCATTGGTCTGACACCGAGCCACATGAGACTTGTCGGCGCCGACATTCTGATAGCTGCGAGCGAAAAACTGCCTGGTATATCTCTGCGGCTGGTCGAGGAGCTAAGCTTTGCCCTTATAGCAGCACTCGAGCGTGACGAGTTGGATGTCGTGTTTGCCTATGACGTAGAAGGTCGCGCCGGACTCGTACGCGAAGCTGTTATCGAGGACGAATTGTTGTTCGTAACCTCCTTCGCCAATGCCAGGGGTGATGGGCCAATCAGCTTTGCCGAAGCGCTGTCGGAAGACCTGTTCTTTGCCGGGGAGAAAGGCATCGTCGCGCTGGTACAGCGCGCGGCACAACGGCTGGCTTTGCAGCCCCGGATTATTTCCGACATGCAATCAGTTCCCGCGATCAGAGCCCGCATCGCCGAGGGCGGCGCCAGCCTTCTGCCGTATGGCAGTGTCGCCGACGGCATAGAGCGTGGTATCTTCGCATTTCGTCGCATCGAACGACCTGTGTTGAGCCGGACCTTGTATATGACGCGGCGGAGCGAGGAACGCTCACCATTTGAAGACGAGGTGACAGGAAGTTTCGTCAAGGACGTGGTCCGACGCATCCATCTTGCATCAGCGCCCTACGCAACGATTGTAGACCCGCGCTTCGATTTAGGGTGAACAGGGCCAACTTCACTCTGCCATAGCGAAAAACTTATGGCTTGCCACACCGATCCGACTTGGACACCGCCGCTCCCACTTCATAAAGTTGCTGACAACGCATGCTGCCGTCTGTCGATTCTGGGCGCGGAAATTCCGATGACTTATGACCGCGAAGCCTGAGTACCGGGATGATGTCTGATACCTGGCAGGTCAAGGATGTCGTGAAGAACAAGGAGGCGATTTCGAGCCTGCTCGGGTGAACTCGAACGAGGATGTTGCGGCGGCATTGGAGGATGCTGCTCCTGCATTGGTTCAACATGGAGGAAAACCATGAAGGCGGTTATCACGCTGGCGCTGGTAATGTTCGCGGGAGCCTTTTCTCCTGCGGTTGCCGAGGAAGCACCTATCAAGCTGAACGTCGCATATGATGGCTTCAGCATGACGACCGCGCCCATGCAATATGCGCTGGCAAAGGGTCTGTTCAAGAAATACGGCCTGGATGTCGATCTGGTCTACGTCGAAGGCGGGTCTGTACTGACCCAAGCGTTGGTGGGCGGCTCGGTTGATATCGCCCAGAACGGCTACACGCCATCTATTGCGGCCGCTGTGGCCGGTGCGGATGTCGTGATAGTAGGCAGCATGGCCAACAAGCTTCCATTTCAGCTTGTCGTTGATCCATCCATTCACAATGCTGAACAGCTTCGTGGCAAGAGCATTGCCATCAGCAAGTTCGGCTCTTCCACGGACACGGCTGCGAAGTTCGCACTCAAGTCTGAGGGACTATCGGCAGACGACGTGAATATCCTGCAACTCGGCGGCGAGGGAACGCGTGCGGCAGCGTTCGCAAGTCATCAGGTGCAAGGTTTGATGGTGCAATATCCGCGGACTCAGGAACTGATTGATGGCGGGTCGAGGCTGCTGGTCGACGTGACTGATATCGTGAAGGACTATCCCAACACCGCCTATACGACCACCAGAGCCTTCCTCTCAACGAATCCCGACGCGTTGAAGCGGTTCTTCATGGCTATGGGCGAAGGTCTTCATGGTTTTCGTGCAAATCCTCAGGAAGCCATGAAAATCACGGCTTCGTTTTTGCAACTCAATGAAGGGCCGGCGGTGGAACAGGCTTTCCGGTTTTACGCAGACCGCGTCTATCCGCAGGATCTGCGCCCCTCATTGTCCGGTATTTCGGCTGTGTTGACGGAATTGGCGACAACGATGCCGGCGGCGGTGTCGGTCAAACCGGACTCGATCGTCGACACCAGCACACTCGACCAGCTTGATCGAGAAGGCTTCTTCAAGGGACTTGATTGAAACGACAGCCAAAAGGGAGGGCGGGATGTTGCAACGGACCCCGATAAAGCTCAGAGCGAACAACGTCTCGTTGAACTATTATAACGAGCGTACCAAACGGGATCTCCCTGTGCTCGACGGTATCGATTTCCATGTCAACGAAGGTGAGCTTGTCAGTATTGTAGGACCGAGCGGATGCGGAAAATCGACGTTTCTTTCCGCCGTTGACGGGCTCGTTTCAATTCATGGAGGAGCAATCCTGATCGATGAGCGGGAGGTGACGAGGCCCGGCGCTGACCGTGGTCTCGTCTTCCAACAAGATTCGCTGTTTCCGTGGCGCACGGTCTTACGCAACGTCGCATATGGTCTGGAACTTCAGAAAGCCTACGAAAAAGTTGAAATCGAGGAGCGGGCGCGCAAGTTCGTCGAACTCGTCGGTCTTGCCGGTTTTGAGGACAGTTATCCAAACGAGCTTTCGGGCGGCATGCGTCAGCGTGTCAATATTGCGCGTGCGCTGGCAATCGACCCGCAATTGCTCCTGCTCGACGAACCCTTTGCCGCTCTCGACGCTCAAACACGCGAATTCATGCAGTTCGAGCTTCTACGAATACTGGACCGGGCACGGAAGACCGCCGTTTTCATCACCCATCAGATTGATGAAGCAATCTTCCTTTCCAACCGCGTGGTGGTGTTTTCCGCGCGACCGGCAAGGGTCAAGCAAATTGTCGAGATCGATTTGCCGGATAATCGAACGCTTGATGTGAAGCATTCCCCACGTTTTGCCGAGATTTTTCGGCATATCTGGCGGCTGATCGAAGAAGAATCGCAGCGCATGGGGCTCTTGCGCGTTCATTGAGGATTGACCGAAATGACAACTATTTCAGAAGAGCGGAGCGCTTCCAAACTGCCGGCCGCCAATGGTGCGAGATATCTCTTTCTGGTTCGTCACGAGAACGCCATCCTTGGAACGGTCACGATGCTTGCTGCCTTGCTGTTGTGGGAGGCCGTGGCTCGTCTCGGGTTGGTCAATCCTCTCTTCACAAGCTCGCCGAGCCGTATCATTGCGACCGGCTACAAGATGTTTGCCGATGGCAGCATATATCCGCATCTTGCGATCAGCGGTCTGGAGCTTCTGGTGGGTTACAGCCTCGCGATCATTGTTGGCGTTCCGCTCGGGATTCTGTTGGGTTGGTATCGACGGCTGGATGCGGCATTCGATCCGATCATATCTGCCTTGTATGCAACGCCACGAATTGCACTACTTCCTCTCATCGTCATCTGGTTCGGTATCGGACTCGGCTCCAAATTTGCTATCATCTTCCTCAGCGCGGTGTTCCCGATCCTTATCAGCACGATATCCGGCGTCCAAACAGTTGAGCGCGACTATGTGAAAGTGGCACGATCGTTTGGGGCAAATGACCGCCAGATGTTTATGACGGTAGCGCTGCCGGCCGCTGTTCCCTTTCTTTTGACCGGCCTGCGGCTCGGTCTGGGTCATGCCTTGATCGGTATCGTCGTCGGCGAGATGTATGCGGCCAAAGCAGGCGTGGGTTACATGATTTCGGTGGCGGGTGCCACTTTCCAGACAGACCGGGTCATGTTCGGGATCATCCTGATCGCTGCGGCAGGCGTACTCATGACCAACATCTTGCGCATGATCGAACGCAGGTTCGATCGTTGGCGCCCAACCAAAGAGTTGTGATCCGTCGCACCCGGCAATCAAATAACTTGATAGTGCATGTCACCCGGCGTTGACAGATGCTCAAAACGAAAATACGTTTCTATATGCGGACCTATGTTCCGTATATAAGAACAATTGTGATTGGATGGAACGGCTGAAAGAGGAACGTGGGTTCCGTTTGTTTTCTCATTCAGGACATCGATCCATTGAAACTAAGAAGACCCATTGGGCCAGCGTCTTGTCTGACGCGAGCGTCCGGGTTGCTTGGGAGGGAGAATGATGACGGACCGCGAAAAATCAGGCGCTGCACCCCGCCATACGCTGGACGATCACCTTCATGATGATACGCTGGCGCACGAACATGGTCCGGACGCCGACCATGACCATGACGACTATGGCCCGCCCGAGCCGCTCGAGAACAATCCGATCTGGATCCAGGACAATGTTTTCCTCAAGAGCGTGGGGATCGACATTGGTTCATCCGGTACGCAGGTCATTTTTTCGCAAATTCACCTGCGGCGCAGCGGCGAAGACCTGACCAGCCGATACATCATCGTTTCCCGGGAGACGCTCTATCAATCTCCGGTTCGTTTCACACCTTATGAGAACGAAGCGCTGATAGACGCAGCGGCCCTCGGCGCGATCATCGACGAAGCCTACGCCGCCGCGAAACTTGATCCCGATCGTATCGATACCGGGGCGGTGATCCTGACCGGTGAGGCCCTGCGCAGGGAGAATGCCAATGCGATCGCTTCGATCCTTGCTGCCCAAGGCGGTCAGTTCGTCTGCGCAGCCGCTGGCCATCACATGGAAGCAATGCTTGCAGCCTATGGATCTGGCGCAGCAAAGCGCTCTTTCGACGAGGGGACACGCCTTCTCAATATCGATATCGGCGGGGGTACCACTAAGCTTGCTCTGGTGGATCGAGGCAAAGTACTTTCGACGGCAGCCTTCCATGTTGGTGGTCGTCTTCAGGTCGTGGACAAGAACGGCCAAATCACAAGGCTTGATCCGGCTGGTCGCCACCACGCACGACGGGCAGGTTTCGAGTGGTCGGAGGGTGATCTGATCGACGTGTCGGATCTGGATCGCGTTGCGGATATTATGGCCGATACGCTTGTCGCTGCCATCGTGAGCCAGGACCCCGGCAAGGATGTCACACACCTGTTTCTTACCGATCGTTTGCCGGAGCCCGGTGATCTAGATGGGGTCGTCTTCTCCGGCGGCGTCGGCGAATTCGTCTACGGCCGGGAATCGCGTGACTTCGGTGATCTGGGTCGACGGCTAGGTCGAGCACTGCGTTCAAGACTCGACAGCGGAGCCCTACCTTGGCCGCTCATCGAGGCGGGCGAATGCATTCGCGCGACCGCTCTCGGTGCGTCCGAGTATAGTATCCAGCTCAGCGGCAACACCTCGTTCATATCCGACCCAGGAACGCTCCTGCCACGGCGCAATCTCCAGGTCCTGCGGCCGCCAGTTGACCTTGCCGGTGCAATCGATGCGATCAAGGTCGGTAAAACGATCCAGCGGCATCTTCAACTCTTCGATATTGATGCAGCCAGCGCAAATGTGGCGATTGCTTTCGAGTGGGGCGGTGCGCCGGAATATACGCGTATCCGCGCGCTTGCAGAGGCGATCAAGGCAGGCCTTTCATCTTTGATCGATGCCGGTCAGCCGCTTCTTGTAATGCTTGACGGCGATATTGCCATGACACTTGGTACGGTCCTTAAAGAGGAGCTCGGCGTAAAGGGCGAGGTTCTCGTGCTCGACGGCCTGGCGCTTCGGGATTTCGATTTTGTCGATCTTGGCCGCATTCGACTCCCATCGAAGACTGTCCCTGTTACGGTCAAATCCCTCGTATTCAATGAAGGCGCTTCAACCCCCGGTAAGCCTCAGCGGCTTCATCACCGCGAATGGGGACCTTCACAGGGTCATTCGCATTCGGAAGTTTCCAACCACCATCACGATCACGATCATCATCACCATAGCCACGGCCATTCTCACGACGCACCGTCCGAATCTCGGACGAATGCTGCGGTGAAGGAACGCTGATCAACACGCATGCTGCACCATCAAGAAAGGAATCCACATGGCCAAAGACGCGCTCGTTTCCGAGGACATGGCGAACAAGTTCGCTACCGAAAAGGAGACGCCTTACACTCGTTGGATAAAGAACGAAGGGCTAGACATCATTCCCGCTCTCTATGTGCGCAACCTTCGGACGGTTCCGCTGAAGCCATGGGCAAGGCGGGGAGGCAACGCCATTTTTGTCAATCACGATGCGTCGCGCACGTCAAATGACAGCTATGTCATGGAGATTCCGGCGGGTGGGTCGCTTGCGCCGCACCGCCAACTCTACGAGGAGATGATCCTCGTACTTGAGGGGCGGGGATCGACCACCGTGTGGAACGATGCCGGTAAGAAGATCAGCTTCGAATGGCAGGCGGGATCGCTCTTCGCCATTCCGCTCAATGCCTGGCATCAGCATTTCAATGGTTCTGGACAGCAGCCCGCCCGCTATATCGGCGTTACAAACGCTCCTCCGATCATCAATCTTTATGAGGATCTCGATTTCGTCTTCAATTCGAAGCACGACTTTCCGAATCGCTTCTCTGGCGAGCCGGACTACTTCAGCAACAAGGGCGAACAAAAGGGCCTGCTGCTCGAGACCAACTTCGTTGCGGACGCGGTGAGCCTGCCGTTGATCAGCGCGAAGGAGCGTGGCGCCGGAGGTGGACATATTCGCTTCAACATGGCGAAGGGCTCAATGAACAGCCACATTTCGCAGTTTCCCGTCGGAACCTACAAGAAGGGCCATGCGCACGGCCCAGGTGCCTATGTCATCATCCTTAGCGGCGAAGGCTATTCGTTGATGTGGCCGGAAGGTGAAGAACCCAAGCGCTACGACTGGGAGGTCGGTACGTTGATTGTCCCGCCAAACATGTGGTTCCACCAGCACTTCAACACCGGAACGACGCCCGCGCGGTACCTCGCTTTCAAGCACGAGGTCGTCTCCATCCGCAATGCGCAAGGCGTTCCAAAGGCATGGATCAGCCGGCGCCTTGGCGGCGATCAGATCGACTACGCAGATGAGAGTTCACTGGTTCGGACGATGTTTGCGGAGTCGCTTGCAAAAAATGGCCTGTCACCACGCATGGACACTGCCTACGAGACCGAACTTGCTGACCTGCCACCAAAATAATCGGCTGCAGTGAGGGGGAATAATGGCCGGCGCCAAACGCCGGTCACGTGATCGAAACAAAACAGGGAGGAAAACCATGATGAAACCGCTCTTTCGCGCCAGTCGCGGAACGCCCCGCCGTCCGGCTTATCTCAGCATAGCCGCCGCCGTGGCACTGATGTCGACGTTGCTCGTGACGCCGGCCGTTTCCCAAACGAGCATCGCGGATCTGGCCAAATATGATGGCGCGGACCGGATGCAGAAACTCGTCGACGGTGCCAAACAAGAGGGTACTCTGACGATCTACACTTCCGCGCCGGTCGACGACATGACGGCGCTCACCACTGCCTTTACCGCCAAGTACGGCGTCAAGGTCGAAGTTTGGCGTGGTAGTTCGGAAGACGTCCTGCAGCGTGGTGTGGCGGAGACCCGCGCGGGTCGCTATACTGTCGATATCCTCGAAACCAATGGCCCAGAACTCGAAGCTTTAACCCGCGAGGATATCCTTCAGCCTGTTTCCTCACCGACCTTCAAACAAATCCTGCCCTCCGCACTTTTCGAGCATAGGAGCTGGGTCGGGACACGGCTCAACGTTATCACGTCCGCCTATAATACCAATCTGGTGCAGGCCGCCAGCGTACCGAAGAAGTGGGCAGATTTTCTCAACCCGGAATTCAAGGGCAGGCTTGGCATCGAGGCTGAAGACTATGATTGGCTCGCAGCCATCGTAAAGACCTTCCCTTCCGAAGACCAAGGCATTGATTTCTTCAAGAAGCTTGCGTCCACCAATGGCCTCTCTGTGCGGAAGGGCCACACGCTGCTCACCAATCTGACCGCATCGGGTGAGGTGCCAATGTCAATGACGGTCTATCAGTATAAGGCGCAGCAGCTCAAACAGGATGGTGCCCCCCTTGAATGGTTCGGCATCGCGCCGATACCGGCTCGTGTCAACGGTATAGGGGTCGCACGTCATGCAACACATCCACATGCTGCGCTTCTGTTCTATGAGTTTGAGTTGACGGACGCGCAGGCGATCCTTGCCAAGCGCGGCTTCACTCCGACCAATATTTCCCTCTTCCCGCTGCCCGAGGATCTCAAGCTCAACGTGATCGATTCCAAGATCGTTCTCGACGAAGGCAAGAAGTGGAAGAAGGTCTTCGACGACGTCGTTGCTGCAAAGCCATAAAGTTCGTCGTGACGGGCGATGACCCGCTCGTCACCACGACCAACGCGAATTTTGTAGTGCGAACCTGGCCCGCCAAAAATCTTGTCTCCCATAGATCATGCGTAATTCGTCAACAACAGATGCAGGGATAATGATCAGCCCTCCGGCGGGAGGCGTTGAAGAACGATCGTATCTGGAGGCTTGGGTCATCACGCTCGGTCATGCACTGACACATTGGTACCCGGCTACGTTTTATCTGCTGTTGCCGCTGATCGGAAAAGAACTCGGATTGAGCTACAGTGAAATCGGCACGGTCCTCACAGTTCAATATATTGCCGGGGCCACTATCCAATATTCCAGGTGGCCTGGTGGTCGATTGCATCGGCCGCAAAGGATTGCTGATGGCCCTCGCGCTTTTCTGGATCGGGTTTCCATATTTGTTGATGGGTTTCGCCAACGCGTTCTGGATGTTGGTCGTTTGTACGACGCTGATCGGCATCGGCAACAATCTGTGGCACCCGACTGCTATTCCCTTGCTTGCGCGTCGATTTCCGGAACGCAAGGGGTTGGTTGTCGCGATGCACGGCATGGGCGGAAATGTCGGTGATGCGGTTGCACCGCTCGCAGCCGGCGCAATGCTTGTGTTGTTTTCCTGGCGCCAGGTTGTGGTGATGAACGTTATTCCAGGCATCGTCATGTCGGCGTTGATCCTGCTTTACCTTGGCCGTCTCAATATCGAGAATGATACGCGTCAGCATGGTCGCGATATCAAGGAGGCTCTCACCGACACGTTGCGCGGTTTCGGGTCGTTGATGCTGAACAAGACGCTGCTTCTGCTTTCTATCAGTTCCGCCTTCCGATCCATGACGCAAGGTTCACTTTTGGCATTTCTTCCAATGTTTCTGGGTCAACAGATGGGCTATTCGACGGTGCGGGTTGGTGCCTGCATGTTTGGCCTGCAGGCGGCGGGTTTCGTTGCGGCACCCATTGCCGGTCATCTATCCGACAGGGTCGGACGACGCAGTATCATGATGTCGAGTATGCTCATGACGGGCGTTACCCTTCTGTTCATGGCAATTGCGGGTCAGTCGCCGGTCTTCGTCTTTTTCGTGGCGATCCTCGGCTTCTTTCTGTTCGCTATCCGGGCCGTTCTTCAGGCATGGGTGCTGGACACGGCACCGAAGAACATGGGCGGCACTGCCATCGGTTTTCTTTTCGCTGTCCAGGCAGTGGGTGGTGCAATTGGGCCTATTGTCAGCGGGGTTTTGGCCGACGTTTATGGTTTGGCCTCGGTCTTCTATTTCCTGGCCGGCACCATCGTTGTGGCAAACATGTTCATTTTCCTGACGCCGTCTGGTGAGAGCATAAAAAAGTTGGCTGCCAAAACAAATCGTTCCTGATTGTCTGTCGAATGATACATCCCGTGGACTGCTCCAAAATTCGCGCTGTAACGATTAGTACAGACACGCTAGCCCGAAAGGTGAGTTGCGCGACGACGGAAAAAACTCTGCTGCGGCGGACGGCGCTGAGTGTATAATCAAGGCGTGATCCGGAAGGAAGATATGAGCCGATCCTCTGAACGCGAAAAGCAGCCCGAAAACGCGGAACGTCTCGACCACCTCGAATGCGGCCGGAGGTATTATGAGCGACGAGCCTGGGCCGAAGCCTACCAGGCGCTTTCGCTCGCCGATCAGGAAATGCCACTGGGAGCCGAGGATCTCGAACGGTTTGCGATGGTGGACTACCTGGTCGGTCGGGACGACGAATACCTCAGAACACTTGAGCGTGCCCACGACGCTTATTTGAACGCCGGCCAATGCGCGCGCGCCGTCCGTTGCGCATTCTGGCTCGGGTTTCGTCTGCTTATGCGCGGAGAAACGGGACGCGCAACCGGCTGGTTTGGCCGTGCCGAGCGGTTGCTCGATCACGAGGCGCGCGAGTGCGCCGAGCGAGGCTATCTGCTGCTGCCGGTGGTTGAACAACGCCTCGAATCTGCCGATTTCGAGTCTGCGTACGCCGCTGCAGCCGCACGCGGCCGCAATTGGTGAGAGATGCGGCGATTCGGATCTGATCGCCTGTGCTCGCCACCAGCAGGGCAGAACTCGACTGCAGCAAGGGCAGGTGGAAACCGGCCTCGCGCTCCTGGACGAGACCATGCTCGCGGTCGCTGCCGGACAGCTGACGCCTCTCGTGACCGGCCTGATGTACTGTAGCGTGATAGCGGCCTGTCATCAGGTATATGCTCTCGACCGCACCCGCGAGTGGACCGCCGCGCTTGCGCATTGGTGCGAAAGCCAGCCCGATATGGTGCCCTTTGCCGGCGTCTGCCAGGTGCATCGGGCAGAGATTATGCAGCTCCAGGGCGCATGGCCGGAGGCGATCGAGACGGCACAACGTGCCTGCATACGTTCCAAAGGCGTCGACCCGCGAGCTGCCGCCGGGGCGTTCTACCAGCAGGCCGAAGTCTATCGCCTGCAGGGAGAGTTTGCTACGGCCGAGGAGGCGTACCGAAGCGCGAGCCAGCTAGGCCTGGAGCCGCAGCCGGGCCTTGCCCTGTTGCGCCTCGCGCAAGGGCGCTCCGAGGCGGCCGTTGCCGCCATTCGTCGCGTGGCGAGCGCTGAGACGAACCGGCTGCAGCGCTTAAGCCTGCTACCCGCCTACATCGAGATCATGTTGGCCGCCGGCGACGTCGAGGACGCGCGCAATTCCTGCCGTGAACTCGAGGAGATTGCCGGGAGCTTCAACACAGGGGTGCCGGATGCAATTGCTGCGCAGGCGCGCGGAGCGGTGGACCTGGCCGAAGGCGATGCGACGGCGGCACTCGGCTCGCTGCGCCGCGCCTTCGAGGTCTGGCAGCGGATCGAGGCACCCTATGCCGCCGCGCGCGTGCGCGTGTTGATCGGACTGGCTTGCCGTGCCTTCGGAGACGAGGATGGTGCCAATCTGGAGTTTGACGCGGCGCAGTCCATATTCGAGCGACTGGGGGCCAGACACGATCTCGATCGGATCGGCTCACTGACGAAGGGCGTCGCTTCGCGCAATACTCATCGGCTGACCCTGCGCGAGGTGCAGGTGCTCCGCCTGGTAGCGGCGGGCAAGACCAACTCAGCCGTCGCCGCCGAGCTTTTTCTGAGCGAGCGGACGGTCGAGCGGCACCTCAGCAACATCTTCACCAAGCTTGATCTATCGACGCGGACGGCCGCCACCGCCTGGGCCTACGAGCATGGTCTGATCTGACCTTCGCCCCGGCATGGGTGGAATCCCTCATGCCTCCGCTTCTGCAAATTGAGTGGTTCCTCCGAAGCGCGACCGCAGCTGCAGGCGTAATCTTGCCGCACATCAAGGGAGGATGCGATGTCAGAGCAAAACAAGGCACAGATCCGGCGTGTCATCGAGGAGGTCTACAACCAGGGTGATCTCGCTGTCGTCGACGACATTGCCGCGAGCGACCTGGTGATCCATGCCTCGTCTCAGGAGATTTACGGACGTGAAGGCGCCAAGCAATATGTCGCCGCGTTGCGTGCGGGGTTTCCTGACCTTCACTTTACCGTCGAGGAACAGATTGCCGAAGGCGACATGGTCGTGACCCGCTGGACCGCCTGCGGGACGCATCGAGGCGAGTTTCAAAGTGTACCGGCAACGGGCAGGGAAATCCGGCTGACGGGAACCGATATCGATCGTGTCATCGGCGGCAAGGTCGTGGAATGCTGGGCACACGTGGATGAGCTCGGCCTGATGCGGCAGCTCGGCGCGGTTGCGGCTGAACCTGCCGGGAACGGCAGGGCGAGGGCGTCGCGATGACCAAGGGACTTGACGCAATCGTCGTGGGTGCGCGCTGCGCGGGATCGCCGACCGCGATGCTGCTCGCTCGAAAGGGGTATCGGGTCCTCCTGGTCGATCGTGCAACCTTTCCGAGCGACACTGTTTCCACCCACATCTTGCACCCGCTTGGCGTAAGAGCCCTCTCAAATTGGGGCCTTCTCGACCGCCTGGCTGCCACCGGATGCCCACCGATCCGCACCTACGCCTTCGACTTTGGTCCCTTCACGATTGCTGGCGCGCCGGGCACGAGAGACGCACCAGTCGCGTACTGCCCACGGCGGGTCGTACTTGACAAGCTGCTCGTTGAGGCGGCCGCCCAATCTGGCGCGGAGGTCCGCGACGGGTTTACTGTTGAGGAGGTCTTGATTGAGGATGGACGGGCGGTCGGCATCAAGGGCCGCTCGAATCATTGCGGTTCCATCACCGAACGCGCAAAAGTTATCGTCGGCGCCGACGGCAGACACTCTTTCGTGGCCAAGGCAGTCGGATCCGAACACTATGACGAAAAGCCTGTCTTGCTTGTGGCGTACTACACCTATTGGAGCGGACTGCCGATGTCGGGCAGGTTCGAACAATACATACGCGACAAACGTGGATTTGCTGCCGCTCCAACCCATGACGGTCTGACAATGGTCATTGCCGGATGGCCATACGCGGAACTCTATGATTGCAAGAAAGACATCGAGGGAAATTACCTGAAGACGATCAAGCTGGCGCCGGCGTTCGCCGATCGCCTGCGCGACGCCAAGCGTGAAGCGCGCTTTGCCGGTGCGGCTGTGCCGAATTACTTCCGGAAGCCTTATGGCCCTGGTTGGGCGCTCGTGGGTGATGCGGGTTATAACCGAGACTTCATTACCGGGCAAGGAATCATGGACGCCTTCCATGACGCCGAACTCTGCGCCGTAGCTCTCGACAGTGTTTTTTCCGGAACGCAACTGTTTGAAGCTGCGATGAGCGAGTATCAGCGCACGCGAGACGCAAGGGTAAAGGCGATGTATGATTTCACCTGTCAGGTGGCGACTCTGGAACCCCCGCCACCCGAAATGCAACAGCTCTTCGGCGCGATTCACGGCAACCAGAAGGCCATGGACGACTTCGCGCGTATGAACGCCGGGACGATATCACCTGCAGAGTTCTTCGCGCCGGAGAACGTCAATGCGATTAAAGCCGTCGCCTAGGACAAGTCGCCAGGCTTCGGGTTGCAACCGGACAGAGAAATCGAATGAAGCTCTAATACCTGCCCGGTGCGAGTTTCCATTTCGAAAATTGCTGGCAATTCCAGACGAAGTTTTGTCCAAAGGCCTGTACTCGGTCATGAGAAGGAGGGTGAGATCATGTTCCAGCTTGATGGTAACGCCTCGCCTCTTGATCGCTTGAGCGACGGATACAAAACCACAGTCGCCATCGGTGTCGACATTATGCGCGAGATGCTTCGCTATTGGCCTTGTCTCGAGGCGGCGAGAGGCGTGGTCCTGATTGATGAGGTCGAAACGCACCTTCATCCACGCTGGAAAATGCGCATCATGCAAAAGGTTGCGCAGCGCGTTGCCGCAGGTGCAGCATGATGAATGCAAAAGCAGTCGTATGAGGTCGAAGCACGGAAGCCGCAAAATCCCTGACGATGCGCCCTTGCATTCGTCAGCGATCGAAAGATTCAAGCTTGCTGGCGTTCGGCATCACGATGATCTTAAGGCCTACCGGCCGGAAGGATTGAAGACACATAAACTGGTATTTTCCTTCCATGAGACAGCGAAGCTGGTCGATTGATTCCGCACGTCGGCGCTATGGTCGTCCGAATAGGCGTACACTTCAGGCATGTGTTCAGACAGGATGCTCAAAAAGTTGTATGATCTATCCGAAGCGTTCCGGAACGCACACCGAATTCAAGAGTGCTGAGGAATATCGGCAATGCGGATCATGCCTAACAAGACAATCGTGGAAGGGAAAGTCAACAGCGTCGAACCATCATCCGATGGTTGGGGAGCGGACGTGGAGTTCCTCGTTGAAACGAGTGAGGCCGCTGCCGGATTCTCTGATTTTCTACATGCTGAGCCCGGGACAGTTGTCAGAGCGTTTGCAGCACAACCCGATGGAATTCGACCTGGCCAAAAATACAGTCTGACGACATCGGTTCTTGGTGGTCCGCAGGGTGAACGAGTCGTCATTGAAGACGCTCAAGCCAAACCATAGCCGGGGAATAGGGCCATCAAACGACGACGTCTGCCGTTACATCATCGTTTACGACCTGGATGTTCGATATGGCAATTCCTGTCGCTGTACCATCGTTCTTGCGTGTGTGCGGATGGCTGGCGCCAGTGTCATCAACCTTCGTTACATGTCGGGACCCCGGGAACAAATGCCCTGGGTCGCCGGCGTTCCTGTTGAATTCCAGATCCCGTCGACCGTTCGCCTGGACCAGCGCTACGCGATAGGCCAGCGGGTTGGTATTGTCGGACTGTGTCTCATCGATGTGCCATACAGCCAATCCGCTTCCCGGCAACCCGATGTCGCGTCCTGACTTCTGCCGATTTTCTATCAGGAAATATTCTTTGGAAGCCCTGCCGCCTGTCCACAGCCGGTAGCATGCTGCCTTGTCCGTCTCCAGCGGCTTGAGCACGAGTGACCCTGCAGCGGTAACATTGTTTGGCTTGATCCAGCCGAGCGTTGAAAGACACCACGCCGACATCCGCGCCGGTAGATCTCCTCCCCCGTTCCAGGATCCGGCCGCCATCAGACACCACTCGCCGATGCCATGGCTCCGGTAACTGGTATCGTAGAGATCGGGCAGACCTAAGAAATGGCCAAATTCGTGCGAGAAGACGCCAAGTTTTCCGTCTTCCGGGGCAGTGAAATATGCGAAGGCCTTTACTCCGCCATTCGCAAACGCTGCCGGGAGCGTCCACTTGTGTGACCAGATCATGTTTTTCCGCAGAACAGGGTTTTCTTCGGCCTCGGCGCCGCCTCCGGCGTGGACGAGAAACAACCCGTCAACGAAGCCGTCACCGTTCACGTCAAAAGGCGCAAGACTGTTCGTCCTGCAGTACCTCTGCAGCACCTCGGTGAGGAGCCCGGGAGTGTTTTTCGGGAAAGTGCCACCTGTACCGCTTTGTCCATCCGTGTAAAAGCTGTAGGGCTTTCGCGCTCGGATCCAGTCCGTTACCTGACCTGTAACGTTAAGTGTACCGAATGACATCTCCTTATAGAAGCTGTGCATTGAATCGGCGTTCGCCGGGTCGAACAGCAATTGCTCGAAATGGGCCGGCGTCTGTGTCCCTGGATTGTCTGAAAAATCGACGAGCAAGACGAGACAATTCAGCGTTTGTTTGCGAGAGGATCTTCTCAGCGAAAAACGCGCGCTCGGGGGCCGGGTAGCGGATGCGGCCAATAGCGGACCATCCATTGCGACAGGCGGATAAATGACACCATCATTGAATCCCGTCCTTCCCACGGTCGGGATGTCCAGCATTCCCGACAGCGTCGCCAAACGCGCATCGGCCACCGAGAGAACCCGGCCGGACGATATCTGGGACTTTATGCTTGCCATTACCCCCGGGCTGGCGATGCAGGCCGTAGGCCCATCCAGATAATCATCGGCCGTATTACCGCAAGAGCAACGTGAAATATGCACAGCCACGACGATTCCCTCCGCATCCGGCTTTCAAAGTCGACGTGATTTCAGCTTTTCTTACAAGCTTCACACGGCGTGTTCTTGGCTGCTACTCCATCACGACGGCAAACTTCATCCATTTGGCGATGGAGTCGATCGGGCTGTCATCGGGCATCCTCAGTGGACTCTGGCTGGGCGTGAATTCCCGTGAAAGTGCAGAATCCGGGTCCGACAGCAGCACGCCGATGATGGTCGAGGCGACAAGCCAGCTGCCGACTTCGCCGAGTGATCCGCCGCCCCCCTGTTCGGCCTCGGCCAGACAGTAGAACCAAAGCGGGGTGCGCTCGTGAAACTTTGCACCAGAATTCTTGAGGAAGTCCCGCATGTTGGGTTTGGCGGCGAATATCGTGCTCACGTCATCGATCGGCGCGGAGGTGACCGCGCCATGCTGCCTCAGGTAGCGGTGGACTGCCTGTCCTGTGGGAAGGCGCAAATTGTACCCGCGCCTGAGATTGCGACGTGCCAAGTGCTTGAAAAGGTCCTGCAATTGGCCTGGGGGCAGATTGTTGCCCTCTTTCTGCATCACCCCTAGTGGTGGCGCCAGCTCGGTGTCGATCTTGCGTGCCACCCGTTCTGGCTTTCCATCGTTGAGTGTGGGCGGATTGGCAACCACAAAGCGTGTCCAGTCGATGATCCAATTCTTGGGTAATTTAGCCTTTCCAAACATGCCGCCGCCGCCAGTGAACGTGAACAGTAGGTCAAAAGTGGCTTGATTATCGGGTCGGCCGAATGTCTGGTTGTGGTCGTAGGCGGCTCGCACCATGGAATGGCCGAACCTGTAGGCTGCCGCAGAGAATTCGAGCGGCAGCGCGTTGCCAAGTCGCACGGAGGGCTGGCGGGCATCATATTCTGCCCGGAACTTGAAAAAATGCGACGCGCGGCTGTCGATGATCCTGCTGACAACCGCCGGCTGGCAGACACCTTTCAGATAGCCTTCCACGATCAGCCATTGATAGTGCAGGCGCGTCAGCAACTGCGCCGAGTGGAAATCGGCGATCCAGCCGGTATCGTGACTGGCCAAAAAGTCCACAACCTTGTTGTGGAACCTGAGAAAACTCAAATGAAACTGAGCGACGATCAGATTCTCGTCATTTCGTTGGTCTCCAATCAACGCCCGGAGCGGAAGTGTCGCCTGGAACGCTGTGAAGTCCTCGTTCGACATCGATGCCTGAGCCAGGCGAAGGGCGGCTTGCCTGACGGAATCCTGAACCTGAGAATAGCGCGGAAGGTCGCGATGCTCGTCGAGGCTGTCCGGTATCGGTCCGTCCTCGATTGCGGTGCCGACCCGCATCTTGTTAATCTGGGTGGGGTGGCGCATACCGGAAATTACCGTTGCCACGTCGGCCGAGAGTCCGCCACCCGTGGGAATGCCGCCATAGACACTGTCGAGATCGAAACGGGGTGTGCGTGCATTCCGGAGCTGCGCCTCGACAACCGAAGAGGATTGTGGCGGATGCGCATTGCTTACACTGGTAATCAGGCTTTCCCGATCGGTCCGTGCGGTGAGCTCGTGATCCAGAAACTGTCCCCAATATGTCAAAACAGGAGGCAGCGTCGAATCGGTTTCGGACGTCTCACTTGCGGCCTGATCAATCATCAGGTTACCGAGTTCATCCAGCTCGCCGAGGGTCTCGCCAGTCTCAGGAAGATAGTTTTCAGGGGCGTCAAGCGGGGGGATCAGATATCCGAAATCTGCCTGCTCATCGACAGCGATGTCCGCGCCAGCCGGCCGTGCGGCCGGAGACAAGCCTAAGCCCGGAGCGCCTTCAGGTTTCTCTTTGCCGCCATGAGATTGAAACATAACAGTCATTATTAATCCTCCCTGTATGACCGCATTTGCGAGTTACCCATAAAAACGGAAATAGTTATGAGCTGAAAAACGCATTGAAGGCTGCCGCTCACTCTGATGGCGTCGGTAACACCAAAGTATGACGGGTCGCTTGTCGCTGCCAAAATATTTCCACCCGGGGTGGAAGATTGCGTGGGCGCCGCGAAAGGCTATTGCCGTTTTGTGCCCGGGGATCGTTCTGATTTGCTATAAGAAAAGAAGGTTTCGAAAACCTTCTATGCCGTTCCGACGACTAACGGTCACGGATATCTCTTTTATGAGAGTAGAAATCAACACACCAATTGGTATTACCTTGTGTCTTGGGTCAGGAACGGACCGGGATTTTCGAAGAGCCATCTGTCCCACGAGGCGCCGGCCTTTTGTGGAACAAGCAGACAGGTTCAACGATCAAGCCAATCCGACGGACAGTCTGATTTGCCACGGTGTCAACTCGATTCCAGATGGACTACAAAGCCTTGTCGAGGGCAAGTCACGTGTTTGCTGCAGCAGCGAGCCCAGATCACCCATTTGTACTAGTCGTGCAATATCAACAAGTAGACGATTTCTTGAGAACCGAACCATGTCGAGCAGTCCCTGGCCGAAGGCATAGACACTCTTGGCGTCCGATTCTGGGCTGCTAGCGGGTGCAAGGTAAACTAAAATGTTCAATCGAATCAAAGGCCTATTGCCACTGGTACTGCGATTGTAGAATTTGGGGCACCCAATCAAAATCGGCAAAAATCAGCCACCCGATTTTGAACAAACTCTCCCAGGTTTTCACCGAGGCTCCCTGGAATTGACCCGCTATCGGCTACCACGATGCGTAATTGAGGTGATCTCGCGGAAGCCTCTGCGTGCTGGGCTCACCCGGTCGTGGCAGAGCCAGCGGCCCGGAACCGTGTTTCGAACTCGCGCCGCAAGCTGCGTCTTACTTCGGCGGCACGCAAGCGCTGCTGCGCGATCTCTGTTGTTGGCTGATATGGCGGCACTGCGGTTGGCTTACCGTCCACATCCACGGCGACCATCGTGAAATAGCAGGAATTCGTATGCCGGCGCTCTCCGGAGCGTATGTCTTCAGCTTCGACCCGGATGCCGACTTCCATGGAGGTACGACCAGCGTAATTGATCGAGGCACGAAAGGTCACCAATTCACCGACAATGATGGGCTGACGGAACACAACCTGATCGACCGACAACGTGACGGCGTATTGCTTCGAGAAGCGCGAGGCACAGGAGAAGGCGACGCGGTCCAGGAGATTGAGCAGGGCGCCGCCATGGACCTTGCCGCTGAAATTGGCCATATCGGGCGTCATCAGGACGACCATCTCAATTCGACTTGTATCGGTGCCGTCATCCATTTCGAGTGTCTCCATCGTTTCAGCAAAAATCAAGTGGTATCAGCTATGATGTCCCAATGAAGTCCGCGCAACGTTCTGCAAACATAATGCAGGGCGCATTGGTGTTGCCGCTAACAAGCATCGGCATGACCGAGGTAGCAATACGCAGCCGCGGGACCCCGATCACTCGGAGTTCTCATCCACGACTGCCATTGGTCGCGCCCCATCTTGCAGGTTCCGGCTGGATGGTAAACGGTTGGCAACGGCACGCGCGTGCTCCTCCGCAGCCTCGTCAGGAAGATCGCCGGGGCCAGGTCCGAGTTCGCGAAAGCCGAGCGCCTTCATGACGGGGCACCAAGGATCCCACGCCCTAATTTGATACCACGCACAAGCGTATCGGTGTTTTCGCCGTGAGTCAGCGCCGCTGTCTACCAGCCGCGGCGCAGAGCATGACCGGCCCATTGGTCTCACACACGGATCTCTCCGGCGTGACTCGATTAACAGAAGACTCGCCAAGGTACTTGCACGCCTTGCCGAAGGCCGGCTCGACTTCGATATGGTCGAGCTCACAGACATTCCGATGTACAATGAGGATCTCTGGGGAGATTTCCCTGCCTCGATTACGAGGATGAAACAGCAGATCGAGCAGGCCGACGGGATCCTTTTCGTTTCACCGGAGTACAACCGTTCCTTCACAGCCATTCTGAAGAACGCCATCGACTGGGGAACCCGGCTTACGGCCAGAACTCCTTCGCCGGAAAGCCGGGCGCCATCGTTGGGACGTCTCCCGGTCGGAACCGCAGTCGGGCAAAGCCAACTGAAGAGCGTCCTGAATTCGGTCCACGTCATTGTGATGGGTCAGCCAGAGATCCACCTCACTTGGAATGCCGCCGGTGGTCGGCGAGGTGCGATGATAGCGCACCGGGCGGCTCTTGCCGTTATCCCCCTCACTGACTGAGGCGTAACCGCGGCTGCCGCAGGCTCGGACGACGAACAAATGCGGCACTTATGCCTTGCCGCACACACCAATCACCCCAATGATCGGCTGCTACGCGGCAGGGAGAGCATTGTGAAAGTCACCATATCCAAAGAGCGCCGTCCAAACGAGGTACGTGTTCTCTGCGGCTAAGATAGCCTGATCAGTGTGGCAATCTCAACGACGGATACGACGGCGCGCGTGGCTGACCGCCTGTGCGCTCATGGGAAGATTGGCTGCGGCGCGCGTCATTTGCTACTCATTATATGGTCCCCGAGAACTGCGATCGGGCTAAAATCAGGCCCACAGATCATTCACCATGATGATGACGGTTCCGTCGAACTATGAATTGGACGGAGATGAGGTGCCGTGCAAACTTTTTCATCCGGAACAGCATTGCGACTGAGCCAAGGACGGGTGCGCGTGGGGCTGCATCATGCGCAACCGCCTGATCGAGATTCGACAACCTCAAGGAAGCCAGAAAATGACCCAAACCAGATCGATCAATCTCACCCGCCGTTCCCTTCTTACCGCCTCGTGCCTCTGCCTTGGTTGCCTGGTGCCCGGCCCCCTGTTCGCTGACGCTCCAATGGTGGAGAGCCAGGCGTCTGGCTTCTATCGCTTGATGATTGGTGACTGCGAGGTAACAGTGCTTTCCGACGGCCACGTTCCGCTTGCAGCCATGAAGTTGCTGCATGGGGACTCCTCTCAGATCGTTGAAGCGCTAAAACGTAACTTTCTGGGAGATCAGGTCGAGACCTCCCACAATTCCTTTCCTGTGAATACCGGCACCAAGCTGGTGTTGATCGATGCAGGCGCGGGCACTCTATTAGGGCCGCACACCGGCAAATTGCTAAACAATCTTCGGGCGGCGGGCTATCGGCCGGAGCAGGTGGACGAGATCTATCTTACCCACATGCACACAGATCACATCGGTGGTCTGATTGCCGTGGATCAGCGAGCGTTTCCCAACGCTATCGTCCGCGCCGACAAGCGCGATACCGATTACTGGTTAAGCGAGGAAAAACATGCGCGCCGCTCCGACCGAAACCAAACGTTTCTTTCAGGCCGCCATGGTCTCGGTGTCTCCATACACGCGAGCCGGCCAGCTCAAGACGTTTGAGGGCAACACCGACTTGCTTCCCGGAGGTGCGTACGCAGCCAGCCTATGGCCATACCCCCGGGCATACGATGTACGTCGTGGAGAGCAAGGGCGAGACGCTCCTGGCGTGGGGCGATATCGTCCATGTCGCCGCGGTGCAGTTTGCCGACCCGACAGTCACCATCGGATACGACGTGGACAGCGCCGAGGCGGAACAGGAGCACTGGCGCATCTTTGAGGACGCGGCACAGAACGGCTACCTTATCGGGGGGCGCACCTGCCGTTTCCCGGATTTCGGTCATGTGCGCAGCAATGGCGACAAGGCTTACCTGTTTGTGCCGTTGAATTCGTCGTTATAGCATTTGCGGCACAGGCTCTCGTCGTGCGCCGCGGGTGAGCCTTCACCGCAAGGAAATCGCGGCGGAGACGCGCACGCCAGACCAACCGGGAAGCGATCGTTTCCTGTGGTACAATACATCGGCTTCAGTCGACCGCCGCGAACGCTATCAATGCTCCTCTTAGATCGCCCAGGACAGCGAGTTTTGTAAAAAAATCACCACACAAATTGACCCAGATCTCTTAGGTGCTCATACACCGCCATTTCCCTGTTCTACTGCAAAAACCAACCAAACAGCGATAGCGCGATGATAACCGACACTATCCAAAAGAACTCTCTGGTTCTGAAAAATCGGTTCTGACCAGGCGCCATGATTGATCCTCTTTAGCTGCTATTGACCCCATTGCCGTCGCGATAGCCGCACACCTCGTCAGATTTTGACGAGCATGGCGGTGATGTACATGAAGGCAGTTCCTGCGGCCAACCCGCCAAATGTCGAAGGCGCGAGCAATGCGGCGATGCCCTGATTGCGTGAGCGGACGATCAGCGCGCTGACCTCGACGATGACCTGGGCGATAGCGCCAGCACCGATCGCCAGAGCAATTGCAGTCCATTGTGGGGCATATGCAAGGCTGCCAACCCATATTCCGACAACGGCGGGTCCTCCAGCCAACAGCGCCAAGCCTATGAATGAGGTTAGGGTCGTTTTCATCGTCAAGAGCGGCGCGGCAATACCAATGCCTTCAGTGATATTGTGCAGCGTGAAAGCGAGCACAAGGAACGTCCCGAGCCCGGCCGCACCCGCGGTGAATGCCGCGCCGATAGCCAGTCCCTCGCCGAAATTGTGCAGACCGATACCGAGGGCGATGTATGTCGCCAAAGCCAGTCCCGTCGGCGTGCCGTGCCGTCGCCCGATACTCACCAGCACAAGGAAACTGGCAACAGCCACGAGCACGACCATGACGCTGCCCTGGAAGATTGCCGCGGACCTTTCAGCAAATTCGAGAGCTTCCACAAGTGTATCGACGAGCAGGAATGCGAGCAGGCCAACGGTCATAGCCAGAAGAAAAGTCATCGTTCGGGGGCCTGCACCGCGCAGGGCCGGGTAGCACATCAGGCCGATGGCGACAGGCAGAATTCCCACGAATGCACCAAGAATGGCCTGTGACCAGAGGCTTCCGGACGTGGCAACCGGTGTCGGCACCGCCACGGCAATCTCGTGCTCGAACGTCGCTCCGGTATTTGTGACAAAATTCACCTTGTGCATCTCTCCAAGCACCCAAGGGAAGGGCAAGTTGATCCAGGCTGTGTCGCCCCTTGCGATAGGTCCCTGAGGGCGTTGCCGGAATTCCCAATAGGCATCATCGACCTGAACCTGGGCAATCATCATCGGGTCGGACCCGCCGGCACGGACGAGCAACTGCAATCCATTGTGGTCAAGGATCGTCCGCTCGATGGTCAGGTTTTCGACGGGTGGTGCGCCGTTGTTAAAACCCTGGAGAGGATTCGTCTGGAACAGCCAGATGATTGCGATTGCCAGAACGGCGACAGGGACCAGCAACCAGAGGAAACGCGACAGGCCAGACAGTATTGGCGCGTATGCGAGGAAGCGGTTGACAGGTTCGTGCATCATGACAGCGTCTCCAAGACATCGAACATGCCCATCCAGCCAAGTTCCGTAAATTCCGATTGATGGGCATGGAACATGTAGAGGCCAGGCTCGTGTTCCTTGAAGGTAAACTCAAGGATGCCACGCTGTGCCTGGCACTGCATGATCAGGTCGACGGTCTTCAGCGTTGGCGTCAATGTTGTGCCCTGATCGTAATAGTCGAAGAAATTAGCATGCAGGTGGAACGAGTTGATCGGGTCGAACTCGGTGATATTGACCAGATAAATGCGAACGGGCTGGCCGCGCAGGATCTTGATGGGTTCCTTCGCATAGCAATGAGCGATTGTATTGCATGCGTAGAATTCATTCTCGCCGTCGAAATTCGTGTCGAACGCGTTCATGACCATAGCCAGTTCTTGCCACTGCCTATTCTCGGGTGAACCAAGTAGACGTGATTTTGCGGCGTCGGCGTATTCCGGATGACGGGCTGGATCAGGATCAATCACAAACAGGCCGTACATGCCTTTGTGAAGATGCCGGGTAAGAGGCAGGGCGTGACAATGATAGAGATGGCAGCCGAATGGCTTTGCATCGAACTCATAGACGAACTCTTCACCCGGCTCGATAACGCCTGCGCCGGGAACGCCGTCCATCCGCGCCGAATGGATCCCATGGAAATGCAAGGAATGGGGGTGCGATCCATTGTTTTTGAGCGTGATTTTAAGGCGATCTCCCTCAGTTGCCCGAAGTGCAGGTCCAGGCACCCGGCCGTTATAGGTCCACGCCGGGAACATCACACCCGGCGCGATCTCGATTTCTTTCTCTTCGACGGTGATCTCGAAGCTTCGTTGTCTGCGCCCGTCGGGGAGTTCGCTTACGACGCCAGTGTACCAGTCCGTCAGCATCGCCGTCGGATCAAAACCGTTGCGGGCATTGTCGACCGAACCGACAGTAATCATCGCACCATGCGCGGATCTGTGGGCTGGGGTTGCAGCGTCAACGTTCGGTGTCGGACCCCCATGATTTCCGTGGGCATCCTGCGCCGAAAGCACTGCTGGAACAGATCGCCGTTGCGCCGATCGTCGCAATACTTCCCCCCAACAGACGCCGTCTGCTCAGGTTTGTCTGTGCCCATTTCAGCATTATTCAGTCGCCGCTCCAATTAGCATTTTAAATGAAGTAAAGCATCATACCTATAGTATAGCAAGTGCTATATTTAGCTGATTATCTTATTCGCCCAAGCGTGAAATTTTCCCCCGGTGTGGAAATTTGTCGGATATGATGGAAGAATAGCCAGGGCTATGTTAGAAAATTGCTGCGTTTAAAAGTTTACCGAAGTGAGGAATTAGATGAATCCCGACGACAATTCCGAGAGTTTGCTCGTTGACCCCAGCACACATATGGAGAGTTTCCGGCGAACCCGTCACAACCGCCGGACGGAGTTGATCGAGGATTACGTCGAGCTGATCGCGGATCTTATCGAGGACGGGGGCGAGGCCAGGCAGGTTGATATAGCACTGCGTCTTGGAGTGGCTCAGCCGACCGTAGCGAAAATGCTGAAGCGGCTGGCTGCGGACGGCTATATTCAACAGCGCCGATATCGTGGCATCTTTCTGACGGATATCGGCAAACAGCTCGCGGAACAGAGCCGTGAGCGCCATCACATAGTTGAATCGTTTCTATGCGCTATTGGTATCAGTATTGAGACGGCGAGAATTGATGCAGAAGGCATCGAGCACCACGTTAGTCCGGAAACCTTGGAAGCCTTTAAGAGATTTGTCACGCAGACGATCGCTTTCTCTTGAGCCTCGGATGGTGGAAGATCGGTGATGTCAGGTTAAGCCTGTGAGGACACAGCTGGGTGGATGCCCGACTTCAGGCGGCAATAAGATCGGAGCTTGTCGGTGATCATCCACTTTGGCGCTAAGCCCTGCTTTTTCAGCAGACGAACAAGCAAGCGTTTGGCAGCCTTGGTATTGCGGCGGTTCTGAACGATTTCGTCGAGCACGTAGCCATTCCAAACGATCGGCATTCACTATCCACCTTCACCGTCTCAAAGCCATGGCGGAATGGAACGCCGCGACCGCAGCGCTTGCCGGAAATTTTCTCGCGCAGCTGTAGCGCTGACGTCTTTCAAACAAAGGGACAACCCCTAAGGTTCCGCGCGCCGGCGCGTAAACCATCGGATGCTGCCGAGGACAGCCATCCCAAGCAGTGGCCAAGCAGCCCAGAAAGTGCCGCGCCAGGAAAGCAGATTGATGCAGATGAGGGCAAGACCCAGTATGGCGAGAGCCGCCAAAACCTGATCAACGTGTCGGGTGGTGCGTATCCATGACAGTGCGGACACGGTTGCTATGGCAAGGATTGGCCATGGCGCCCAGAATTCGCCATTCCACGCCAGCAGATTGATGGCGAGGATACCGGCTGAGATCGCGCCCAACACTGCGTAGTTGCGCCACTTTGGTGCCACGTCGGAACCGGTATTGGGTTCAATGGTTTTGTCATCGGACGCGCCCTTAGCTGAAAAGTGCTCCTGTCGCGCAGGGCGGGCACGATCTTCTCCGATCCGCACGGCATAGCCGAGCACGCCACCTTCGATATTCTTGACCGGTAGCAGTCCCAGGAATTCGAACCCCACCGCAACCTTATCGCGCACCTGGTCGTACACCGTGTTGGATATGACAATGCCGCCAGCCGATGCAGATGCTTGCAGGCGTGCAGCCACGTTCACACCATCGCCGTAAATATCGTCGCCTTCGGCGATTACATCGCCAAGGTTGATACCGATACGAAACAACATGCGCGTGTCGCCGGGGCGGTCGGCGTTGTAGCCCGCAAGCTCGTTCTGTACATCGAGCGCTGCGCGCACCGCCTCGACCACGCTGACAAATTCGGCGATCAGTCCATCGCCCCAGGTGTTGACGACCCTGCCACCATGGATTTCGATCAACCGGGTCATTGCATCGCGGTATTCTTTCAGGGTGTCGAGCGTTCCTTCCTCATCGGTGCGCATCAAGCGCGTATAGTCCTGAACATCCGCGGAGAAAATCGTCGTCAGCTTGCGGCGCGTTCCGGTCATGGCGTTGTACTCCCCCAGATCGATACCTGCCGGGAGCCGCAAGGACACCCGTAGCAGTGCGGAACATTATCGGCTGGAACCGGATGTGGGAAGAGTTAGTCCTACTCGACGCGCATCAAATCGATCAGTTGATTGGCTGAGGAAAGCTTTTCCATGCCGAGCACAGCGTGCACAATGTCGTCTCGCCGCTCCTTAGACATGAGATTTCGCGTGAGCTTGCTGAGCTTGGCAACGATCTCTTCTTCCGACGCAGTCGACTTCCCCGGGCGCTTCACATGTTTTGCCGTTAGGACCCTGCCGTCTCACAGATACACCTCCGAGATCGTCAGCATCACTCAAGGCGACCTGGTGTCTGCGCACCAAGAACCTCGCCTACACGTAGCTCAGGAATACGTCTCCAAGGCGGCAATCGAAAACTGATGGATCCAGGTGATCAGCGCGATAGCAGCGGTACGGCAATCGGTCGACGATCTATCGGGGCGCGTCGACAGGATTCTAGAGGACCATGCCAAGGGTAGTGCGAGGACGCGCAGTTGCGGCACCGCCCAAGAACGGGATCGTGGGAGTCGAATTTTACCGGTGCGGGAAGGGTGCATGGTCTGATGCCGCTGGGAGCCAGCGGAATCAATTGATTGCTTGATGGCCGCAAGACAAATCACAGAATGGTTTCCCTGCAACCGCAGTCTAAGAATGCCGTATTGAGGGCTTCGGTGGTTCGAATCTTTTCAAGTCCGCAGTGAGCCTCCCCTCCAGCATGGAGCTTATCATACGAGGCGGAGGTGTGGGCCGCCCAAATCGATGACCGACCATGTCGGGTCTGCCATTTCGATGTCATCGGCATGCGCAAATTGGAGAACGTCAAATGGACGAAAGTTGATCGCTCGGAATCAATTCTCTCGCAGAATTCTATCCATGGCTTTTCCCCGAGCCAGCTCGTCAATGAGCTTGTCCAAGTAGCGGATTTCTCGCATAGTCGGCTCTTCGATATCCTCCACTCGAACGCCGCAAACCACGCCCTTGATCAAGGTTCTCGAAGGATTGAGTTTAGGGGCTCCTGCAAAGAATTTTTCAAAATCAGTTTGTCGTTCAAGCTGAGTTTGTAACTCCTTCTGGTCATAGCCTGTCAACCAAGAGATGATCTGATCAACCTCTGCTTTTGTGCGTCCCTTTTTCTCCACTTTCGCAACGTAATGAGGATAAACGCTTGCGAAGCTGGTCGTATAGATCCTGTGTTTTGCCATTGACTTCCTACTCCTAGGCTCCTCGCTAAATTAGGCTGTCTTTGGCCGATTTGACAACGGAATCATCTTGCGATCAGTCGATCGCCCCGATGCCTTGCGCCTTCAGCCTTTCGAGATGGTCCTTCATCTCCTTCAGCCGCTCGGGAGAGTGACCCTGCCACTCCGTGACCTCGCGCCCGTGACTCGCAGCGGTGCGCGCGAACGATAGGACTGCGTCGGATTGCCCGGGAATTTCTTGTCCATCAGATTGGGATCGTCCACGATCGGGCCGGTCGGCTCCACGATGTAGACCCTTTCCCGTCCGTCGCCGCGGGCCAACTCGGCGCCCCAGATGGCCGCATCCAGGGTGCCGGTCAGATAAACCCAGGACGCCTGCTTGCGCGCGCCGTAATTGGAGCTATAGCCGGCCGAGATCAGGTCTCCCACTTTTAGGTCGGCCCGCGTGCCGTGGTAGAATTGGCGCGGAGTTTTGTTGTCGGAGGTTTCATCGATTCAACGCCGCACCAGCAACCTTTCTAGCGCTTCCCTGATAAGGGCGGGGACGCCCCTTGAGCCATCAAGGTATGCGGCTTCAAGCAGGCCATCTGATAGAGCGACGAGCAGCGAGGCGGTGACGGATGGGGCTAGATCGCCATCCGCCGCAAGAAGCTTCGAGAGGATGCCGTGATACCACGCACGTCGCGCATCAATGGCTTGCCGCACGGGGCTTTTCGGGTCGGGGTATTCGGCGGCTGCGTTGAGGAACGGACAGCCCCGGTAGTTCCCTGCGACGACGGCCTCGCTGATGCGGCCCAGGATCGCCGCGATCGTTTTGCGTGGAGACTGCTTGGGGAGCGCTGAGATGGCTTCCCGCCCAAGTTGGTCCTGCTTTTCAATATAGGCGAGGACGAGATCGTCCTTCGACGGGAAATGATTGTAAAACGTCGCCTTGGCCACGCCCGCTTCCGCGATGATGCGGTCGATGCCCACGCCACGGATGCCCTCGGCGTAGAAGAGACGGGTCGCGGTATCGAGTAAGCGGCGGCGCGCGGCGCTTGCTCCAGGGTCAGTCAACGAAACGGTTTTGTTCATGGAGTTGACTCTAGCAGACAGATCTGTATGATGCATAGACAGACCTGTCTGTATTGGAGGAAACCATGCAAACGAACGAAACAGCCGAAATCATGCGTCGGTTCAATCAGGCGTTCCTCGATCACGAGCCCGCGATCCTCAAAGACCTGATCGCACCGGACTGCGTCATGGAGTCGATTCAGCCGGCGCCCAATGGAACGCGATACGAAGGCCATGACGCCTGCCTCGCGTTCTGGGAGACCCTCGCCACGGAGCCGGTTACCTATTTCGACGTCGAAGACACGATCGCGATTGGCGACCGCGCTATCATCCGCTGGCGTTTCAATTTCGGCGACGGGGGGTCGGTTCGGGGCGTCAACTTGATGCACGTCCGCAACGGCCGGATCGTCGAAGCGCTGGGTTACTCAAAATCGCCGGGTCAGTCGGCCCCACTACCTGAGTGACAGATAGACAGTGGTTTCCTCGCCGCCGAACCGACACGTCCGGGGAGCCACTCGGATCGGCTAGCGGAGAGCGGGTGACCACTGCCTTCCGCCACTGACAACAAACCGATTAGTCGAAGGAGGAGCGCTCGTGATTATCAAAGCTGGCCACTCACGGACCAGGAACGTAATTGAGCGCGACGCTGCCGTGGCAGCGTTCGCGAACATGGTCGAAAGAGCAAGGAAACAAGACGGTTGCCTTGATATGTCGATGGGCGCAGAACTCGGTCGATCCGGAGCGCATCAACGTCTTTGAATGTTGGCGCGACCAGCAGTCGTTGGGCGCTTGGCGCAAGATCGCGAGACCGCCGAAGGTCGCTATCAGGAAACCCGGGTAAAGCTGTACCGTACTGACAAGGCCGAAAAGCCATTCTAGGGCGAGGCACCATTGGCTCAATGAGGTGAGAGAATGAACACCAATAGCGAAATTACCCGCGAAATCATGTACCGCTTCAATGGCGCGTTTGAGGAGCACCGTCCCGAAGACCTGGACGATCTGATTGGTGAGGACTGCGTTCTCGAGAATACGACGCCCGCTCCGGATGGCGCGCGCTACGAAGGGCGTGAGGTTTGCCTCAACTTCTGGAAGGGGGTCGCATCCTCTGCGAACCTTGTCTTCGAAGCGGAGGAGATTTGGGCCAGCGAGGACCGCGGGATAGATCATCCGATGGCAGCTCCGCTGGAGCGAGAGCAGGGCGGACCGGGTTCGAGAGGTAAATATTATGCGAGTTCGGGACGGAAAGATCGTTGAAGGTCAGGGATACGTAAAGGGATAGGGGCATGCCCCCTACTCGCGGCAGGACGCACCGTCCCCACCGGCATGTGCTGCGTCAGGTGAGAACGTTAGCTCCGCGTCCGCCATGACGTAGCGTACATACTTATAGTCGCGGATGAACGTGATTTCATTCCCGCGCCACTCTAGCCACATGAAATAGCTCGGCTTGGTGTCCAAGCGGTTCTCGAACACCGCGATAACCTCTCGCCCCTCCAGCCAGGCAGGCTCAAGCCATGCCCCGTCGATCTTCGCGTAAATGCGGAAGAACATTCCAACATCCGCGGAGCCGACACGGACGGGATGCGTCGATTGATTCAGCTTCACATCATCTGCCAGCAGCGCGCGCAGGGCGTCCCAGTCCCTCTGGTTGAACAGAGCGGCATAGCGCGCCACCGCGGCGGACGGCGATTTGACTTCAGGAAGCCGGGACGCTGTTGCATTGATCTCGCGAAGACGAGCACGCCCGCGCGCGAGATGCGCTTTCACAGAGTCAACGGTAAGATCGAGAAGTAAAGCGATCTCGGCGAGCGGCTCATCCAGAATGTCTTTCAGGATAATTACGCTGCGCTGGAGAATTGGGAGCTCTGCAAAGCGCGATAACGCGGTCCTCACCGCTTCCTGACGCATCAACTCCTCCACTGGATCGGGATTTGCTTGGTCGACGACATTGTGTGCTGCCTCGATCGGCTCAGATGCTCGGATTGCTTTGCTTCGCAACACATCCAGTGCGCGGTTATGGGCAATCCGAAAAAGCCAGGGGCGAAGTGGGGGCGTTTCGGCCAGTCTATCGAGAGCGACGAACGCTTTGGCAAGTGTGTCCTGCACAACGTCCTCGCCCTCGATCACCGACCCCATGAGACGTGAACAATAGCGGTGAAGCTCTGGCCGCAACTCTCCGGCCATGGCGAGAAGCTCGGCCCGCAGCTCGGCGTTCGAAGAGCGCTCGCCGTTGGTCAAGCTGCTGCCCCCTCCATGACCGTTACACCGGCATCGCCATTGAGACCGAACACGATGCCTTCGGCGTATTGCGGGTCTTCCAAGACCGAAATGACTCGATCGCCGAATTCCCGTGGGGGCATAGGCGCACCAAATCGGGCAATGAACCGCTCGGGCGTGATTCCCATCGCGCCCGCGTAGGCGCCGGCGGCCGCATCTCCGGTTCCGGTCCCCAAAATCATCTGTCTCGGCACAATAGCTTGAAAGCGAATGCCTAGGTTCAATTCCTGTGAAACCCCGTTCGCATACCCAAGCCACCGAGAAGTCCTCCCAGCTCAGTTGATCCAGTCGTCCCATCCGCGGTGTGACACCAGCGTTGAGCGCTAGGATATCTGGTTGGATATCGGCGATGATGCGATTGACGGCATCGCGATCCGTTACATCCGCCGAGATGGTCGCTACTCCGAGCCGGGCCTTGACGGCTTCGAGTGCGTCCGCGCCCCGAGCGACCACGGTGACTTTTGCGCCTTCAGCAACAAGCGCTTCAACCAAACCCAGACCAAGGCCGCGGCTTCCACCGGTGACAACCGCGCTCTGCATTGATGACGCTTCGCGGGTCGCTTTTGTGCAGGTCATGCCAGATGAGCGCAAAGAGAGCGCCGTTGCCTTCCTGGAGGCTGCCGTCGCCTACTATGCGAAGCTGGGTATCTGTATCGAGCGCGTGATGACCGACAACGGGTCATGCTACCGGTCAAAGGCTTTCCGCACAGCCTGCAAACGTCTGGGCTTGCGTCAAGTCTTCACAAGACCATACACGCCCAAGACCAATGGTAAGGCCGAACGCTTCATTCAGACGAGCCTACGCGAATGGGCTTACGCTCGTGCTTACAACAACTCTCAAGAACGCACCGAGGAGCTGCCGCACTGGCTTCATCGCTACAATTGGCACAGGCCGCACGGCAGTTTAGGATCAAAACCACCTATCAGCCGTCTCGGCCTGGATCGGGACAACCTGTTGAGGTTCCACAACTAGCTAGAAATAAGCTGACGGTTCCCATGCTGGCGTGGGGGCAAGGCCCCGTTTGGATCCCATTGTATCGATAGCGTGAAAGCGATCGCGACGTCGGCTAAAGGCGGGTCCGCGAGGCGACGCGAGATCTGTTCCTTGGACAAAGGGATCATTAGCGGCTCAGATTGCATTGTCCGAATAAATCTACCGAAATCAAGAGCGCACCGGTCAGAGCGGGGCATCTCGCGCAAACGGCTGACCAGCAAGTGCAGTCGCGTTATTTTCCCTGCACTTCGTAAATATAGATTGTCGATTTGTCATCTTCAGGTGCGAAATATGCCCTGAGACCGTTGTCCGTCGGCTCGATCCAGAACGGATTTTGTGTCATGGGAAGCCCTGACTCCGTCCAGACCTGCACCGGAATTTGAAAGACGGGCTGACTGGTTGTGAGATTAACAATCTCGAGACCGCCCAGCGCGAATTTCGGGCCGTCCTTCTTGATCTGATAGTTGGTCAGGCCACCACACAGCATTTCGCTGTGGTCAAGATATTTGCAATCCTGATAATCGATATAGTGCGACGGGTTGAGCGCGACCAATTGTCTGCGGTCCACATCGGTGTTGGTCACCTGACCGGCGTCATTGAGTGTAAAGGCGTAGAAGCGCCGCGATCCCCAACTGACTGCATTCAACGTCTTCTTCTCGGTGTCATGGATTATACCGCCAAGATGATCCTTGTAGCGAAAAACTTCCTGCGGCTTCATCGTTTCGGGATCGACTTTGTAGATGATGGACGCGCTGTTCGGCCTGTATTCGGCAACCGGCACGAAAATTGTTTTTCCGTCGAAGTCAATTCCGCCCGGGTGATAGATCGAACCTTCGCCGAGGATGACATCCTCAAGAAGATTGCCCTTTGAATCGACCTTGAAGAGGTGGCCCCTGCCTTCTCCCGTATCGCGATCATAGCCGCCCTGCGGCTCGTCGTATTTCGTCGTGGGCTTGGTGATTTCCACCGAGGTGAAGTAGAAAAAATCACCGACCTTTACCATTCCCTGCGGATGAAACGTCGGAAAAGACAATTGGATTTCCCCCACGGGTTTCCAGACGGTTCCTCGGTCCAACGCCCTGACCCTGTCACTGATCGTGCGGCTGGTATCAGCGGTTTGCGAGAGGGCGGGGGAGGCAACCACCATTATCAAGACTGCAATTGGGGTGGCCAATTTGCTGAGGCTTTCGAACATCGTACGCTCCATGACTGTCAGGTCTTTTCGCCAGACGTACAATGGGATGGTGACAGCCACATGAACTTGAAAGTCCCGTCGCAAGCCTTTCGGTTACAGGTGGCGCAACAGAACCACTTCGAACGGTGTAAGAACAGCGCTCGCATCAACAACGTGACTAACGACAATCCAGATTAACGCTCAGTGGTGCAGTCGAAATCTGGTCGCGATTGGCGGTGTTGATGACCGTTGCATCTTCTCGACAGTCTCTGCGCGTTTGCCGTGTGCGACCAACATCTCCGCAAACGAAGGCAGGTTGGTAGTATCAGGCCACGCCTGCGACTGCCACATGCCCGAGCGAACCATGCATTTTCGGGCAATGGGAAAGCATGCGAAATCTCGATGACGAGCTCAGGAAGCTTGGCATTGACCGCAGTGGCTTCACGCAGCTCGGCATCACGGACAATGATCGCCTATCCATAAAACTGCTGGACCACTATGCTGCCAGCTCTGTTTTGCGATCGAAAAGATGCAGATTATCCAAGGAGATATGCAGGCGGACCTGGTCCCCTTTGCGAGTTTCAGGCCTGCCGCTGTGGGCGAGAACAATTGGCTGCGATGCGACCTCCAGAACAACGAAGGTCATGCTTCCTGTCGACTCGATGCCGGTGACGGTCGCATCAATGGCCATGTCGTTGACGCAATATCATGCCGAAGATGATCTCCGATCAGGGCTTCTTGTTGAAATTCTTGCGAATTTCCCACCACCGCCTATGCCGATGTATGTTTTGTATTCAAGCAATAGGCAACTGCCACTACGTGTGAGAGTGTTTGTGGATTGGGTGATCCGAACATTGTCCTTGTAAGGGCGGGTTGTTTTGAGGGTCCGCGATAAATCTCATTTTAATTCTATCTGCACACCCAGGCATTCATGGTCTGACGATGGCGTTCCATCGGCTTGAACTGCGGGAATGATAACCGGTGAATACATTTTCGAGTTCTTCTTTTCGCGACTGAAAAACCAGTCGATTTTACCCAGTATGTCATCATCGTTCGCCACAACCGGCCGCACGGTGGGCGCATTCGCGACATTGCAGTCTTTCCAGTCATACCCTCTTGCTACCATCAATGCGAACATCGGTTCATATTGTTCGACATGAACCAGTCTCTGCGGATCGGCGCCGCCAGTGCAGCCGCGATTTTCCCGGGCTGATCGATCTTTTCCTGTCGCGAGAACGTGGAAGTGTTGAAGTCGCCGCCAATGAGCACCGGCGCATCGTGATCATAGCGATCGATCACGTCAAGAAGGTGCGCTGCCTGCACGGCACGATGTTGCGGATCAAATGACTTTCGAAATGGGCGGCAACACGGTGACCTTTGTGCCATCGAGTTCGACCTGACCACCGATAGCCATGCGGCTGGCGACACGCGGCTCGGCGCGGTCCCAGCCGAACCATTTTCCCTCGGTTTCTAGCCGGATCAGAAACGGGCGGCTGAGGACAAGACCAGTGACGATGCCGTTGCCGTGGAACCCGTGAAGATTGGTTTCGTGTGCATGCGCCGCCCGCTCTTGTGGATCGCCACGGTCGAGCTCAATGAACTCGACGCCGTAGGCGTAGCCGTGACCGAACCGTGCCGCAAGGTCGGCAATGCGATGGCCATTGCCGGACCGCGCCATGCCTTTGTCGATCTCGGTCAGAACCGCGATCCGAGCGAGCTCCGCCAAAGTATCGCCGATAGCATCGAGATGACGCAGCCGCTCGACATTCCACGAAGCGATCTTGAGCGAACCACTGGCGCTATCGAGTGCGGCGCCCATCCACCGAGCTCAATCTCGCGCAGAGCGGGAATCGAGTCGAAGGCCTTATCGAAAGTCGCGCTATCGATCGGGCCGTCGCGAAGCCTCTCCCGCTCCGCGAGCGGCACCGGGGTGGGAGTATCGACAACTTCCCCGGTCGGCGTTTGATCCAGTCGCTCATTGCGCCGCCTCAGCGGATGATATCGCGGCTGCCTTCAATGCCGCGAGAAAGCCGACATCGTCACCCGAAACCGTATCGATGACGCCCTGGGCCAAATAGCTGGAAACCGGAGCCAACAGATCGACACCGAGTGCAGCAAAGCGGCTGTAAAAGGCCGGTCGCTGCAGATGGAAGCGCACGGCGACACCGGCCTCGTGCAACGCTGCGCCATCCTCCGACGTGAACATCTGATGTTCGATCGAAACGGAATGGAGACGTGCGGCCCGGGCGACGCCGACGATATCCGCATGACGGGCGTGGGTAATGCCCTCTGTCCGAATGCCAGGCAACGCATCTTTCAGATGCAACAGCAGGCATGATCGAACGAGATCATAACGAGGTGATCGGCACCCTTGGTGTCCGCGAGACCGCGTTCAGACGCTCGACGAATCCGTCGAGCTGCCTGACTTCCTTCACCTCGACAACCAGCCCGAAATCATTGGACTTGCGCGAAGTCGATTGCTTCGATAAGCGTCGGAACGCGCTCGCCGGCAAAGCGTGCGATCAAACCAGCTTCCGGCATCGAGTTTCTGGATTTCCGCCACGCTCTTGGCCGAAACCAGTCCGGTGCCATTGGTCGTACGATCCAGTGTCTGATCGTGCATCAGCACAATCTCACCGTCCTCGGTCAGAACACAGTCGATTTCGGCCGAATCACCACCGTTCTCGCGGGTAGCGGCGAAGGCCGCGATGGTGTTTTCCGGCGAACCGATCGAATGACCACGGTGCCCGCAGACATGAATTCCAGTGGGGGTTTGCGCGATAAGGTTGAACATTGAAGTCTCCTGGAATCAAAAAATCAGAGCTTGCCCATGCCGGCGGCGAGGGCGCTTTCATTGCGCAATGCCCGCTCGGCAAGGACAAAAATGACGACAGTGGGGGCCAGCAGAATGACGTCACAACGGCCGCGTCGGGGAAAATCAGAACCTTGCCGCCGAGAACCGCCCAGAGCTTGACTGTGAGGGTTTCGACCTGCGGTGCACCAACGATGAAGGTCTTCTCGAACTCCTCGAAACTTGCAATGAAAGAAAGGAGACCGCCTGCAACGAAGCCCGGCCAAGTCAGTGGCACAACGATGCGGAGTGCAACCTTGAAGGGACTGGCGCCAAGCGTGCGCGCCGCATGGATGAGGTCCATCGGCAGATTTTCGAGCGTTGCGCTCAAAATACGGATCATGAAGGGCAAGGTGCCGATTGTCTGGGCGAGGATGACGCCAGGAATGGTATAGGCGAGACCTATCCGAAAAAAAACGAAACCGATGCCGATACCGACAATGAGACCCGGCACGATCAGCGGGGCGAGAATGAACATTTCCACCGCCCGCTTGGCCTTGAACGGGATCTTGGCTAGCGCGAAAGCCGTTGGCAGTGCGAGAACGGCGGAGAGATCATCACCGTGAACGAAATCGAAAGGCTGGTGATCACGCTGGCAATAAGGCTTTGATCCCGGTCATGCCTGCCAATGGATAAGCGACAAGCCGCGCGGGAGAATGTCGGGCGCAAACCAGCCTGCCTTCGGATCGACCAGCGACCAAAGGAGTGCCACAACCATCGGCGCGAGCAATGTCAGACCAAGAGCCGCGTAAAGCCCGATAGAGAGCCACCAGCCATCGGCAAGCCGGCGTCTTACAGGCAGACGCTTCGTTTGCCGCGATCCCATGGAAACAGCAATGGTCATCGCGTCTCTCCGTTGATGCCGCTACGCATGCCTGAGGTGATACCGTAATAGGCGACAAGCACGAGGCACGCGACAATTGAAAGCATGACACCCATAGCCGAAGCCGTGGCCCAGTCATTTTCGCCGAATGCACTTTCATACATCCACAGCGACAATGGTTTCGGATAGATCGGACCGAGCAGGGAAGGCACGGCAAACGCGCCGGTTGACCCGACGAATACCAGGAGTGTCGCGGCAGTAACTCCCGGCAGCGCCAATGGCAACTCGATCCGGCGGAACACGGTCATGCGCGTCCCGCCGAGCGTGCGCACCGCGTGCTTGAGATCGGGCGAAATCGCTGCAACCGAACCGCCGATGATCAAGGTCATAAACGGGATCGATTTCCAGGCCATGGCGATGATCACGCCAAGCGCCCACGGATCGCGCACCAGCTTTGGCAGCTCCAGACGGATGGGTAACAAGAGACGCGATATTTCGCCGCCCCGGTCGAACAGGATCATCACGATGAACGCCGCGACGATCGACGGCACGACCAGTGGAATTTTGTAGAGCGCCTGGAATACGGCTTTGCCGGGGAATGTTTCCTGTAAAGCGACAGCGAGCGGCACTGCGATGGCGAGGCTGACCAGCGTCGGAGTAACAGAGATATAGATCGAAAAGAACAGACCGTCGCGATAGGATCTATCGGTGAAGAGCGCCGTGTAATGCTGCAGCGTAAAGCCCTGGTTTTGGTCGAGCGGACCAATACCGAGGCTCGACATCAGCGCCAGCACCAGAGGCAGGCCGAAGAAGAGCACGAGAAAACCGACACCGGGCAATAGAAGAAGCACGAGCGTTGTCGAACGGTTCATCGAACCGCCTCCAACCGCGCAAGTTCGTGCAATTCGCCTGGGAGATCGATGGTAACGCGCGTGCCAACAGGAAAGGCCGTAGCAGCATTGCCGCTGGAACGAGTGCGCACCGTCAATCCGTCAAGATCAAGTTTGTGCTCGATATCGGCACCCAAGAAAGTTACGTCCGTGACCACGCCATGGCCATCCTGTGCCGCTTGGATGGAAATATCCTCTGGCCGGACGGACAGGTCGATTTGCCCGCTGCGGCCCTTCCAGCCGGTCCGTTCGCTGCCCCACGGAAAGCGTATTGCACGATTGGTTGCTGTTGCCGTGAAAATGTTGGTCTGGCCAAGGAATTCGGCGGTAAACCGGTGCCTGGGCGTCTGATAGAGTGCACGCGGCGGACCCGGCCTCAACGATGCGTCCGCCGCTCATGACAACCACGCGATCGGCGAGCGCGAGTGCTTCGGATTGGTCATGGGTGACATAGATCGCGGTGATACCGAGACGCCGCTGCAGGTTTCGAATGTCTTCGCGCAGATGTTCGCGCAGTTTTGCATCCAGATTGGACAGGGGTTCATCAAGCAGAAGCACGTCCGGTTCGGTCACCAGAGCCCGCGCCAGTGCAACGCGTTGCTGCTGACCGCCGGACAACTGGCGCGGATGACGCTTGGCCTGCGCCGTCAAATCGACGATTGCGAGGATCGCTGTGACCCTGCGATTGATCTCGCTGCGGGGAAGGTGTTGCATTTCCAGCCCGAAGGCGACATTTCCTTCGACCGTCATATGTGGAAACAGAGCATATGACTGGAACACCAGGCCGACATTGCGGCGCTCCGGCGGCAGTCCCACGACTGGCTTACCGCCAATGGTGATCTCGCCGCTGTCAGGCTCGGCAATCCCCGCAATCATCCGCATGACCGTCGTCTTGCCACATCCGGAAGGACCGAGCAGGGCAACGAATTCGCCTTCGGCAACATCTAGCGAAAAATTATCGACAGCCTGCGTCGCACCGAAACTTTTTTTTACTTCAGCCAGGATAACCCGAGCCATATTCATAAATCCAAGAAATAGAGAAAAGTGTAGGGACGGCGGACTGCCGTCCCTTCGGGGTTAAGTTCTCCGGTCAGCTGGCCTGCAGGATCGTTTCAACGAAGCGCTTGATCGCCGCATCGGAGATGACGCCAGCGATGCGTGAGCGTGTATATTGCAGGTACTGATCCTGGGGGATGAGCCGGTCGGTAACGGCCGAGGTCAACGCCTTGTTGATGTCCAGTTTGGTGCGGGCCGAACGGGAGCCGTTGACACTGAGCTTGTAGAGCTGGACTTCGTCCGACATCAGGTAGTCGACAAACAGCAGACCGGCAGCAACGTGGGTCGCACCTGAAGGGATCATCACGCCATCGCCATCGCCGACTTCGCCGTTGGTCAAAAGCCGGGACTTGATCGTTGGCGGCAGCAGCCCGCGGCCGATAAAGTCGAACACCATATCCTCCCACACCGTTGCAACATTGACCTGACCGTTGGCCATCAAATTCAGCGTGTCGGAATTGCCGTTGGTGATTTCGACATTGGGGCGCAGCTCTTTGAAATAGGAGAGCACCGGATCCATGCAGGCGCTATTGGCCCAGGCAGTCGCCTCGGCCTCCGTCACGGTGTAATCATTGAGACGGGCCTGACAGTCTTTGGTGGTCAGCGCCAAAATGGCGCTCTCGAGGAAGCCGCTACCCGATCCACCCTTGGTCGGATCGGTAATGGCAACTTTTTGCGGGTTTGCATTGGCATAGGCCAGTAATTCGGCAAACGTCTTTGGCTCGGTGCCGGCAGGAACGGAACGGGTATCGTAGCCGATCGCGGTGACGTTGCGATGCCATGGCGCTACCTTGCCGCCATGAACATAGCCGCGCGAAACGGTTGCCGCATTATTGTCCAGATCAGGCGCGCTCGGCAGCATTGTATTGAGCGGAAGGTTTGCAATGATCCCAGCTTGGTCCGCGATGCGAACGTCGCCATTCGGCATCCAGAAAACATCTACGGGTGAAGGTTGCCCGGCCTTTTTGGCAGTTATCAGCTGCTGTACCGCCTGATCGCCATCGACCTGGTGATACTCGACCTTGACGCCGTATTTGGTTTCGAACCTGCGAATGATTTCGGCAAAGATTTCCTTTTCGGATTCGCCAAAATCATAAAACACGATGTGGTCTTGGGCTTTGGCTGCCGGAACGACTACATCGTAGAAATTCGACGTGGTGAGCGCCTTTAGATCGATCGGGGTCTTAACGTTGAAATCGGGCGCACCGACGGGCTCGACTGCCCAGGCAGGCCCATGGGCTGCGCTGAGAAGCGACAGGGTGAGCAGTGCTGTACGCAGTTTCATCATGGCTCCATCCATTTGTGACCGACAAGGTTGAGACGGAGCAGATAGCGGTGAAATGCGACAGATACTTAAATGAAACGTGACGTTTGGATGACTATTCTACCGGCGAACAGTGCAAATGGCGTCATAAAAAGTTCATCGGAAATTCATTTGACACAATGAGTACGGTATATAGGTATAGTATGAAATACAAATAAGATATAATGATAGTTATACTATATAAAGTTTGCAAATTAGGAAATAGCGAGACTAAAAAATGCTTGAAGAATTAACCGTTTTGGTCCACGAAGCGGGCTCCGCTGCGCTTGCTCGCCAGCAAGCATTGGCTGCGCTTTCTGTCACAAGCAAAGGTCACCTCGATTTTGTGACCGATGTCGACCGGGCGGTGGAAGTGTTGATTGCGGACAGAATTGCACTTCATCATCCCGACCAACATGATGATCCAGGCGAGCTGACCAAGTTTAATCAAACGAAAGCCGCTAGTCGTATTTTCGATATAGCAACGCTGCCGATCTCATCGGGGTCAGCGGCATCTGGGATGAAAAGTAGCTTGATGCCTTCGGTGACGCCGGATCTAAGCTTGACCCGGCAAGCGCCGAATTGGTCTCACAGCGTGAAATCATGCGCTGATAATCCGGAATCGAAATGCCCGTCTACCTGAATGATCAGATCGGCGATACCGTCGCCATTGCTGTCGGCCTCGACCATCCAATGATCGAGATTGGCGGGTGCATCCTGTTGCGCCTGGAATATCCGCAACTCGCCTACGGAATTTGAGAACGCGCCGCCACCGATAAAATGAAAGGCCTGGTCACCGGCTGCGGCGGCATCGGCATCATTGCCGCTGAGATCGATCCTGTCTCCTTCGGCGGAACTGAAATCGGTGATCGTGTCGCTGCCGGTTGGCGCGGCCCGGAATGCGAAATTATCGCCGGCCTGGTCGAAAGTGAACGTATCGGCGCCGCCGCTGCCGGTCAGGATATCGGAGCCGAGCCCGCCTTCGATGATATTGTCCGAGGCATTGCCGCCGATCGAATTGTCGAAGCGGCTGCCGATGAAGTGTTCGATATCGATATAGTAGTCTGGGCCAATGTCGGATGGATCATGTGCCTGGGACATGTCCAGCGTGTCAAAGCCATCGCCGCCCGATATGATGTTGTTGCCGCCATTGCTGACGATGATATCGTCGCCGGCACCGCCCATCAGTGTGTCCCGTTCCGTCCCTCCGATGAGCATGTCATTGCCGGCGCCGCCCCAGATAAAGTCCTGCCCGGCACCACCATCGATCAGATCGTTGCCATCGCCGCCGGCGATGAAATCCCCGTCATCGCCCCCGGCGATGAAATCATCACCGGCACCGCCGCTGATGTGATCTACCCCCGCACCACCATTGATCCTGTCGATACCATCGTCGCCGTTGATGCGATCTTCGCCGGCGCCGCCGTTGATTGTATCGTCCCCCGCACCGGCGTCGAGGCTGTCCATGCCATCACCGCCGACGAGATTGTCATTGCCGGCCGCGCCGCTGATCAGATCGTCGCCAGTGCCACCGTCGAGCCAGTCATTGCCATCGCCGCCGAGGAGATGATCATTGCCTTCGCCCGCGCTCATCCGGTCATTGTCCCTTCCGCCTTCAAGCCAGTCATTGCCGATACCGGCCCGCAGAATGTCATCGCCGATTCCGCCGAGAAGCCTGTCATCGCCGGTTCCGCCATCGAGCGAATCCGCTCCCAGGCCTCCTGCAAGGATGTCATTGCCGCCACCGCCGGCCAGGCCGTCATCGCCGCCAAGGCCTGCGAGAACATTGTCCCGCCCGTCACCGCTCAGAAGATCGTCGAATTCCGATCCCACCACATTGGAAAAACCGACAGCAATCCGGTCGCCGGTGGCGTCTCCGCCGGTGGCAATGCCAAGGAACCCGTCATCACCCACGGAGGCCAGATCGACCCGCACCGCCTCGGGCGAGGAGGCATATCCCACCGTATCAAATATATCCTTGCCGACAAGCGTATCGGCGCCGGCGTGACCTTCGACATACCAACGATCGGGCTCGGTGATGCGAATTTCGTCGGCCTGATCGGTGCCAATGGCAATTTTGTTATCGTCGTTAACTTGGCCGACCCCGAGCAGATCGAACAGGAACCTGTCAATTGGCATTTAAGTCTCCATGTTTGAAAAAGGCGACAGTTTCGATCAACTCCTGTCAACTTGAACAAATAGAGTTGTTTCTACAAATCAACTTTTGTACGGTGACTATATTGTTGCATGATTGGAACTTTATTGTATTTTTGAAGTAGTTTTTGCAGCAAGGCAAATTCGCCTCGCGAGAGCCCGTGCCGTTTCCGCCCAGGCACGGAACGGCACGTTCCGCCCTGGTCCTACAAGAGCTTTTCTAGCGTGATCGGCAGGTCGCGCACGGTTGAATGGAAGACGACATTTGCGATTGCCGCCGCGACACCGACGATTGCAAGCTCGCCGACCGCCTTTCCACCCAGTATCGAGGCATGATGGTCCGGCACGCCAACCGACATCACCTTCAGATCGGGAATGTCGGAATTGGTGGGGATGAGATAATCGGCAAGGTTGTTGTTGATGACGCGCGCGTGGCGGACGATCTCAACAATCGGCAGTTCGAGTTCTCTGAGTTGGTAGAGACGTCGATGGTCGGAAAAGGGTGAGCTGTGAATAGCAAACGCTTCCGGCGTTGACGCGAGGTCCACAGACCGGCCTGCGTCATCCATTGATGCAAGGTCTCCTTGCTGATCCCGATCTGGTGACGCTCGGCCAGCTTCTCGGCGGCCAGCGTCGGACCGAAATCATGATAGTGTTCACGCACGATATCCAGAACCGTATTGCGAAAGGCTTCCGGATAACGCCGATTGCTCGGACGGCCGCGCTTCTTCGAAACCAGCCCGGACGGGCCATCACGTTGCAGTGTCGCCAGCAAACGGTGAACCTGACGTCGCGACAGGCTCAGAATATCCGCTGCACGTACAATCGTCAGGCGTCCTTCCAGAACCCGACCAAGCGTATCAATCCGTGCAATCTCTCGTTCGCTCACACTCAAAACCTTCATCAGCAAAACCACCCGCCAGGAACGCACAAACACGCGGGCAGTGTGACATCTCTAACCGGGCCAAGTGAGACATTACTAAATGGGCGCTACACAAGATGTTGCAACCAAGTAGAAATGTCGCATCTCTCGCAAAGTAGAAATGTCATCCTGACAGGCGCCGAGGCGCGTCGCCGGGCAGGGCGGAGACCTCAATCTCGCAGCCCGGACCGGCGACATTCGACCGGGCAGCAGCGGCCTTTTCCCGCATTCTGCGCTCCCTTCGTTGCTCGACCCAATCGTTCTTCCGAGATGGTTTGCGCTCGCGTTTTTGATAAGCAATGCCCTCGCTGTTGGTCTTCACTCTCGGCGGCGGCAACGGATCCTGCTGAGCCTTGATAAACGACAGCACATCGCCCAGCCGTTTGTTCTCGGTCACCGCTGCATGGGTGACACGCTGATCCTTGTCGAACATCCTGTAGGGCAGGGTTATGCCTTTCCAGCGCATCTCGAGACGGCCGTCGGCAAAGGCGTAAGTGTCGATATATTTGCCGACAAGACCCCGACTGATCTCGTTCTCCTCCAGCATGATGCGCTTGCGCTCATAGGAAAACGCCAGCTGCTCCCCGACGTAACGCTGTTCCCGCTTGCACAGAATGTCGCGCATTCTGTCCGGAACGACATTGAGCGGCCGGTGCAGATTGTTCGGCTTGATCGGAGAAACCGCAAATCGCGCATTGAACCGCTCCGTGAAGCCGTGCAGAAACGCGTTGCCGGCAGTCATATCGCCGATGCCTGCCAGCCGCAGTTCCTTGACCAGACGGTCCTGCAAGGTGCGATTGACCCGTTCGACGCGGCCTTTCGCCTGGCTCGAATTGGCGCAAAGTATCTCGATGCTGAGTTCCGACAGCGCCCGGCCGAACTGGGTCATGCCCTGGCCGCCCTTGGCATCCTGCTTGGCAACCCGGAACACCGAGTGCTTGTCGGAGTAGAATGCAACCGGACGGCCATGGGTCTTCAGGTAAAGCTCCAGCGCCGCAAAATAGCTGAAGGTGCTCTCCGAGCGGACAAACAAAAGCTGCATCAGCTTCCCGGTTGCATCGTCGATGAACACAAGCAGCGTGCACGCATCGCCGCGATCTTCAAACCAGCGATGATCGCTGCCGTCAATCTGGATCAGCTCACCGTAATATTCGCGCCGTAGCCGCGGCTGGCGAAACGTCCGGCGCTGCTTGCGTGACAGCCATAAGCCATCATCCGCCATCCACTGGCGCAGCGTCTCGCGCGAAACCGAAAATCCATGCTCACCAAGCTTCTCGGCGGCCAGCGTCGGACCAAAGTCCGCATAGCGCTCCCGCACCAGCTGCAGCGCGAGCTCACGCACGCCGTCGTTGATACGGTTGTTCGATCGCCGGCCGCGGCTGCGGTGCCGAAGTGCCGTCGCACCTTCAAGACAAAATGTCCGCATGATCCGTTGCACCTGACGTACACTCAGCGACAGCACAATTGCCGCTGACGCAATCGTCCGACGCCGCTCAATAACCTCTGACAAAACCTCGATACGATGCAGTTCGCGTTCGCTCATTAAAATCAATCCCAAAATCCACACCCCAAATCTCGTTGCAACAAGCGAGAAGGTGACACAGCGACGTTTCTACTTTGCAGAAACAGGACATTTTAACTTTGCGGCTACATATGATGTCAAAGCATTTTAAAGAAGAGACATTGTTGGCAATATAGAAATGCAACAATAACATACTTTATGATCAGTATTGCTTTTGGCATTTCCTCTCGTAAGGCAGCAACGCCAGCCGCCGACCGGGCGCAGCGGGTTCGTGTTGCGCAGCCCGGGCGGGGGCGGATAAGACCGCTGCGAGAAATACTTCAGCTTTGACAGCCTGATCCCATCCGTCATTCCGCCGCCTTCATGCGCGCTTTGGCTTGCTCGCGCCGGGCAATGACAGCAGGATCGTTCATGTAATCCGTCCGCGGTTTGCGCCCGCGCTTCTGATAGCCATTGCTCTGGCTGCCATCGGGAAGGCCAAACATATGGCTGGTCTGGCCAGTGCGCCGCAGCCCGTGCTGGCTGCGCCGGAGCTCGCGGCCGGATTGCAGCTCCGAAACGACGGCCAGGACCTCATCCAGACGCTTGTTGCTCGACAACCTCTGATCGCTGCACCGAGCGCAGTTTGTCGAAGGTCCTGTAGGGCAGGGTGATCCCGTCGTGCATGACCTCGAGACGGCCGTCCGGGTAGTCGCAGACGATAACCTTCTCACCCGCCAGCCGCTTGGCAACATCCGTGGGCTCAAGGATGAACAGCACCTTGTCGTAGCGCAGCGTCAGGGTCTGCGACAGCTTGCGCACTTCCTTGCGGCACATGGCACCATCGAGATTCTCGTGAGCGGCCAAGGGGCGATGCATGTTCTTGGGATTGCGCGGCTCCTTGCCAAAACGCGCGTTGAAACCGGCAATGAACGCAGGCGCGAAACCATTCGCCGCCTCGATCGTGCTGACATCATGCAGACGCAGTTCCTTGACCAGCCGGTCCTGCAGGGTCTGGTTGGCGCGCTCGACCCGGCCCTTGGCCTGCGGAGTGTTGGCACAGATAATGTCGATGTTGAGCTCGGCAAGCGCCCGGCCAAATTGCGTGAAGCCGCTCGTGCGGTCCAGGTGGGAAGCATGGGTTGTGCGGAAGATGCCATGCTTGTCGCTGTAGAAGGCCAGCGGCTTGCCCCAATCCTGCAGATAGGCCTTGGTCGCATGCAGATAGTCGAAGGTGTTCTCCGACCGGGCAAAGCGCAAGTGAAGCAACTTGCCCGTCGCATCATCAATGAACACCAAAAGCGCGCATTTGGGACCGCGATCCTCAAACCACCAATGGTGCGAGCCATCAATCTGCACCAGCTCGCCAAAGCACTCACGGCGATTGCGCGGCTGATGCAAACGCTTCTTGCGTTCCCGGCGTGACGTCCACAGACCAGCCTGCGTCATCCATTGCCGCAAGGCCTCCTTGCTGATCCCGATCCGGTGACGCTCGGCCAGCTTCTCGCAGGCAAGCGTCGGGCCAAAATCATGATAGTGCTCACGCACGATATCCAGAACCGCATTGCGAAAAGATTCCGGATAACGCCGGTTGCTCGGCCGGCCGCGCTTCTTCGACACAAGCCCGCCAGAACCATCACGATCGTAAGCAGCAAGCAGGCGGTGCATATGGCTGCGGCTGATCGACAGCAACCTGGCAGCATTGCTGACGCTCAACCGGTCGTCTCTGACTTTTAGAACCGCCTCCAGGCGATGAAACTCTTTCTGGGACATCGTAACAAGACAAGGCATGGCAGCTCCAAAATCGCTCGGTCAAATGACCGGATGGATGAAACGCCAAACCTTCCTTCCTCAGTACAGGTGGATCGGAGGGCAGAGGCGCTGTCGCACCTCTAATTTGCCCATATGTCTCATTACTAAATTGCTGCTACACAAGAATGTGGCATATTCAGCATTATGGAACTAAAATCCTTTTGCACAGATATCGCAGTCAGTTTGTGAACTGCCTACCAACTCAGGACGACCTTGCCGGAACTCCCGGAGCGCATTGCATCAAAGCCTGTCTGAAAATCATCTATCGGCAGCCGATGCGTGATGATCGGGCATAGATCCAACCCGCCTTGAACGAAGGCGATCATCTTGTACCAGGTCTCAAACATCTCGCGGCCATAGATGCCCTTGAGATTGAGCATCTTGAAGATGACCTTGTTCCAGTCGATCTCGAAGCCTGTCGGCGCAATGCCGAGAATGGCGATCTTGCCGCCATTATTCATCTTGTCGATCATATCGCGGAAAGCTGGAGCAGCGCCTGACATTTCAAGGCCGACGTCGAAACCTTCGGTCATGCCAATGTCTTTCATGACGTCGGCAAGATTTTGCGTCGACGCATCGACAACGTGATCGATACCGAGTTTGCGGGCGAGCGCCAGCCGCGCCGGATTGATATCGGTGATAACAACCTTGCGCGCGCCGGATCGCTTTGCAACCAGTGCACCCATGATGCCGATGGGGCCTGCACCGGTGACCAGTACATCCTCACCTACGAGATCGAAACTCAAAGCCGTATGCACAGCATTGCCGAATGGATCGAAGATTGCAGCGATTTCATCGGAGATATCGTCGGGGATGAGTACGACATTGTCTTCCGGAATGCAGACATATTCGCCGAAGGAGCCGGGCCGATGCACCCCGACCCCAAGCGTGTTGCGGCAAAGGTGACCCCTGCCAGCACGGCAATTGCGGCAGACGCCGCAGACAATATGGCCCTCGCCCGAGACACGTTGGCCGACCTTATATTTCGCCACGGCTGAGCCAATTTCGGCAATCTCGCCTGAAAACTCATGCCCCACGACCATCGGCACCGGGATCGTCGCTTGCGCCCACTTGTCCCAATTGTAGATATGCACGTCGGTGCCGCAGATGGCGGATTTCTTGACGCGGATCAGTACGTCGTTTGGACCGGGTTCGGGAACCGGGACCCGCTCCATCCAGATGCCTGGTTCCGCTTTGGCTTTGACCAGTGCCTTCATCATGTTCGACATGGTTTTATCCTATTTTATGATGCCGAGATCACGCCCGACTTCAGCAAACACATCGATCGCACGGGCGACATCTTCGGACGTATGAGCGGCGGACATTTGCGTGCGGATACGGGCTTGGCCCTTTGGTACGACCGGGAATGCAAAACCGATGACATAGACGCCTTTTTCCAACATCCGAGCCGCCATTTCTTGCGCCAGCGTCGCTTCGCCGAGCATAACCGGAATGATCGGATGATCGGCGCCGGCCAGCTTGAAGCCAAGCTTTGTCATGTCGCGGCGAAAATGTGCGGCATTGGCGCTGAGACGGGCGCGCAGGCCAGCGCCTTGGTCAATCAGGTCGAAGACCTTTAGGGAGGCCGCCGCGATAACCGGGGCCAGTGTATTGGAAAAAAGATAGGGACGCGAGCGCTGGCGTAGCCAGTCGACCACTTCGCGCTTGCCGGATGTATAGCCACCCGACGCGCCGCCCAATGCTTTGCCCAGAGTGCCGGTGATAATATCGACGCGGCCTTCGACGCCGCAATGTTCGGCGGAGCCGCGACCATGCTTGCCAACGAAACCGACCGCATGGCTGTCATCCACCATGACCATGGCTCCATATTTCTCCGCGAGGTCGCAAACCCCCTTAAGATTGGCGATGATGCCATCCATCGAGAATACACCGTCGGTTGCGATCATCTTGAATCGGCTGCCTTCCGCCTTCTTCAATTCTTCTTCCAGTGCGGCCATGTCGTTGTTGGCATAGCGGAAACGCTTGGCTTTGGAGAGACGCACGCCGTCGATGATCGAGGCATGGTTGAGCGCGTCAGAAATAATTGCGTCTTCTTCACCGAGCAGTGTTTCGAACAAACCGCCATTGGCATCGAAACAGCTGGAATAAAGGATCGTATCTTCGAGACCGAGGAAACTGGAAATGCGCGCTTCGAGTTGCTTGTGCTCTTCCTGAGTGCCGCAGATGAACCGCACTGAAGCCATGCCGTAGCCATAGCGGTCAAGCGCTGCCTTGCCCGCTGCCGCGAGTTCTTCGTTGTTGGCTAGGCCAAGATAGTTATTGGCGCAGAAATTCAGGACCTTTGCGCCGGAATTGACGATGATCTGTCCGGCTTGTTTGGAGGTGATCACACGTTCAGTCTTGTAAAGCCCGGACTGTTTCAGCCCCTCTAGTTCCGAGGACAAGTGATCGATAAAGGGCTTGGTCATGGGGTTTCCTGCTCTATACCTGGTAACGGGGCAACTATCGCAGTGTCATCTCACGATCGGATGAATGTCTCAAGCCCCAGATTGAGCAGCGGCCGTACAGCTCCATGAATAACGTATTCCTCGCTGGATTTGTCTGCGATCAGTATCGGCAAATCGAGCGTCCCTATGACGCCTTCGGAACGGAAGGCTGTTTCGAATGCTTCGCGCACACCGGTATTGGCAACGAAGGGACCTGTCATGATGACGCGCTTGGGGAAAAGCAGTCGGCATACATTGGCCAGGGAGCGTGCCATGAGGTTGACCGCCGTGGTTATCTCCGGCAGGTCTGATCAACGGCAGTCCGGCCATCTGCCCGGCTGCCACCTCTTCGTCTTCCGAAAGTTCAGGCCACAATTCGCGCATCTGTGGCAACAGCGCCCACAAGGCTGCGGCTGTCTCGAGGCATCCGTGATTTCCGCAACCGCATTGGCGCTGTTCGAGCAAATTGAAGCGCCAGTGACCAATTTCACCGAAAGGCCCTCCCGCCCGCAGGAAGGGATCACCATTGACGCTGTATGCCAGGCCGATACCCCAACCCCAGTGCAGAAGCAGTGTATTATCGGTACGATATGCCGGATATTCCAGCGCGCGAGCGTCAAGCTCCGCGTCGAGGTGACGGCAGACGATGACGACAGGTGTTACTGATGCCAGAGCAGCACCAAGATCCAGATCCCGAATCTTGGGCCAACGTGACGTGATGAGCCATTTCCGGTTTTGAACATCGACGACGCCGGCGACGGATATCGATGTTCCCAAATGCTGCATTCCATCCGAACATTTCTCGACGAGCATTTCGACCAGCTGGCGCATCGAGACTATCATATGCTCACTGTCTGAATCGGCAGGGATATCGATGGTCTTGCGTTCGAGGACATTGCCGCTGAAATCCACCAGCACACCCAGCAAGGCAAGACTCGATACGTGGATAACAGTCACGCCAAGCCTGCCGGCGTTGAGCGCTATTTGAACAGCGGGCCTTCCCCGGCCATTCTTCTCCCCTGCTTCCTCAACCACCAGACCGCGATTGATAAGATCGGCGACCACCCTTGAGGTGGTTGTAGAAGTCATCTGCAGGCTTTCGGCGACGTTGGGGCGCGAATGCAAATTTCCGTCGGAGAGCAAAGCGGCTACACGTGCGCAATCACGTTGATGCGCATCGTCATAGTGTGTTTCGTTGATGGTTAAGATCATGAAAAAACGCATATCCTATTTTTGAACAACATTATTCTAAAATGTCTTGCAGTGCCACCGGGTGCTGTGTTTACATTGAGCGCGAGCCGTTGAAAGCATAAGCAAGAAGGTAAGGAAAGCCCATGGTGGATATGCGGATACTGAGCGACAAGCAGGCTCTTGGCGCGATTGGCGCCGAACTGGGCGCTGGCGCTATCCGCGCAGCGATCGCACAGAAGGGCAAGGCGTCGATCATCGTCGCGACCGGCGCCAGCCAATTCGAACTTCTGCAAAATCTGGTCACCGCCAAAGATCTCGACTGGTCGAAGGTTACGGCATTTCACCTTGATGAATATGTCGGCATGGACATTGCTCACCCGGCCAGCTTCCGCAAATATCTGCAGGAACGGTTTGTCGAGCCGCTGGGCGGCAAGGTCACCTTCCGCCCGATCAACGCCGAAGAGGATGCCCAGGCCGAGGCCAAGCGGATCAGCGCACTGATCGCCGATCATGATATCGATGTGTGTTTTGCTGGTATCGGCGAGAATTGCCATCTGGCATTCAATGATCCGCCTGCGGATTTTGAAACGGAAGAACCCTATATCGTCGTAACGCTGGACGAAGCGTGCCGCAAACAGCAGATGGGCGAAGGCTGGTTCCCGACACTGGAAGCCGTGCCGGAAAAAGCTGTATCCATGAGCATTCGCCAGATCATGAAAAGCCGCCTTATCATTCTGTCGGTTCCCGATGAACGCAAGGCGCAGGCTGTGAAGAATGCGGTGGAAGGCGACGTCGATCCGCGCTATCCGGCGTCGATCGTGCAGACCCATCCGCAAACGATCCTGCTTCTCGATCCCGGTTCGGCGTCGCGACTGTCATGATCACGCCGGGCCTCATCGACATTCAGGTCAATGGCTTTGCCGGCGTCGACTTCAACGACGGGCACCTCACCTCCGACGGCCTGGATCATGCGCTCGAGGCCATGCTTGCCACCGGCGTCACCAGCTGCCTGCCGACGATCATCACGGCCTATCCGGATGAGCTTGAAGCTCGTTTCGTTGCGCTCGACAGAAGCATCGCGGAAAGCCGGCTCGGCGCTCTGATGTGTCCGGGTTATCACCTCGAAGGCCCCTTCCTCAATTCGGCGGACGGCTTTTCGGGTTGTCATCCCGCGAGTGCGATGACTGCCGCTGATGGCGCACTGGTCGAGCATCTGCAAGGCTTGCTCAAACGGCCGATCCTGCTGGTTACAGTAGCGCCGGAAGTTGCGGGCGGGCTCGACTTCATACAGGCGATGCATACCCAAAGCCGGTTGGTTTCCATCGGCCATTCGGCGGCTAATTTTAGCATGGTCGATGCCGCTGTGGTTGCCGGAGCTACGCTTTCGACGCATCTTGGCAACGGCCTGCCACAAATCCTGCCGAAGCTCGACAATCCGCTGTTTGCGCAGCTTGCGGAGGATCGGCTGTTGGCGACATTCATTGCCGACGGCATACACATTCCGCCGCAAGCCTTGAAGGCGCTGATCCGTGCCAAGGGGATCGAGCGTTCGGCGCTCGTCACCGACGCAACGGCAGCGGCTGAGGCCCCTTCTGGTGTCTATGATTTTGCCGGCATGCGAATTGAACGCGCCGAGGGCGGAATGGTAAGCCAGCCCGGTAAAACGGGACTGGCCGGATCGTCGCTTCGCCTCGACGATGCGGTGCGCAACCTCGTTCGCTGGAATATTGCCAGCTTCGATCAGGCAATCGAGATGGCGTCGAAACGACTGCTCGAAGTGCTTGCACCTGTCTTGCAAGCGCACGGAATTACTTTGCCGAAAGCCGAAGTTGAGTGGTCAAAAGCAATGACTGTTCAGCGTGTCCAGCTTGGCGACGAACAACGGAATTTTGCCTGAATATCCAAGAAAACAAGGGGAATACATATGGTACAGGATCTGTTTCGAATAAACCGCCGCACGGTTCTCGGTGGCATGGCTGCATCGGCGGTGACCGGCATCACAGGCGCTTGGGCTGCAGCCCCTGCCCTGCCTGCCTCGCCGGTCGTCATAACCGTCATGGACGTTGGCGGTGCGCTGGCCCTGATGCAGCCGGCCTTTGAGGAATATGCCAAAAGCTATCCCGAACGGGCCTCGCGCATTATTTTCTCCAAAGCTCCCGTCACCGAACTTGCCGGCAAGCTCAAGGCGCAGCAGGCCGCAAATAGCGTCGATATCGATATCGTCCTGACGGGGAGTGATGGATTGGCGGCCGGTCTGGCCAATGAGACGTGGTTGAAAATCCTGCCGGACTTCGCCGACAAGTTCCCGGGACTTGAAGAGAACTACGAACCGGCCGCATTGGCGTTGCAAAAGGCGCAGGGCAATGGCTTCGGCGTCGTGGTGAATTACTACCCGTCCGGCCCGTTGATCGAATATGATCCGGACCGGGTCAAGACGGTGCCAACGACTGCAGAAGAGCTGCTCGCTTACGCCAAGGCAAATCCGGGCCGGTTCATGTATGCACGACCGACCAATTCCGGGCCTGGTCGCACCTTCATGATGGGCCTGCCCTATTTACTTGGCGACAAGGACCCGCGCGATCCGGTCAAGGGCTGGGAGAAGACCTGGGCCTATCTTGCCGACATCGGGCAGTACATCGACTATTATCCGGCCGGCACCGGCGCGACGATGAAGGAATTTGGCGAAGGTTCCCGCGATATCATCATTAGCACGACGGGCTGGGATATAAATCCCCGCGCTCTCGGCATTGTTCCTGAAACGGCAAAGATCGGTACGCTCAAGGGTTTCCACTGGGTTTCCGATGCATTCTTCATGTGTGTTCCCAAGGGTGTTGCAGACGACAAGATTGCTGTCGTCCTCGATCTGATGGCCTTTTTGCTGACACCCAAGGCGCAGGCCTATTCCTATGATGAAGGCTATCTCTATCCCGGCCCCGCCGTGAAGAACGTGCCATTGTCCATGGCACCGCAGCACAGCCAGGACGTCATCAAGGAATTCGGACGTCCGGAGTATGCGGATCTGATCGCCAGCAATCCAATCGAATTGCCGCTGAAGCCCGACCAGATGGTTATCGCGTTCCGCAAATGGGATGAACTGGTTGGCTCAAAAAAGTCCAAGTGAGTTTAGAAATCAACGAATAACTGCGGCAAGCGATTGCCGTGGTTTTTATTGTACCTGAACCAGATGGCCTGACGAGATTTCGGTATATTGCCGTACCGGGACAATAAAGTCCGGAGCCCGGACCGGGCTTTTGATCTCGTCATTGGAGACAGGCCTTTTGACACCGCGCCGTGCAGGGTCTGGAACAGGAACCGCCGAAATCAGCTTCTTCGTGTAAGGATGCTGGGGGTTTTCGAAAATTGCCGCGCGCGATCCGATCTCGACGATCTCGCCGAGATACATCACGGCGATGCGATGACTGACCCGTTCGACCACGGCAATATCGTGTGAGATGAACAGATAGGCGAGGTTCAGGCTTGCCTGCAGGTCGAGCAGCAGGTTGATGACCTGCGCCTTGATCGAGACATCGAGTGCCGAGACGGATTCGTCAGCGACAATGATCTTCGGATCAAGCGCAAGAGCGCGGGCAATGCAAATGCGCTGACGCTGCCCGCCCGAGAATTCATGCGGATAACGATTCGCCATCTCCGGTGTGAGGCCGACACGCTCCAGTAGATCGGCCACGCGCTCGCGCGCTTCCACACGGGTTCCTAGCTTGTGTTCCAGATATGGCTCGGCAATTGCCGCGCCGACCGTCATCCGAGGGTTTAAGGCTGGCGAATGGATCCTGGAAAATCATCTGCATGGTCCGGCGCATGTCGCGCAATTGCTTCGGGATCCATGGTCAGCACGTCCTGGCCATTGAGCAGGACTTTGCCGCCCTGTGCCTGTACGAGCCGCATGATCGAGCGTCCCGTCGTCGACTTACCACAGCCGGATTCGCCGACCAGCGACAGGGTCTCGCCGGGCTGCAGCGTAAAGGACAGGTTCTCCACCGCATGCACCCGGCCTTCGAGTTGACCGAACATGCCCGAATGGATGTTGAAGCGCGTTGTGAGATTGCGCACGTCGAGAAGCGGTTGTATTCCCGCTTGCACCGTATCGGCAGCTTCGACGGGCGTATCCGACGTCCCGGTTGCGCGGTCGACTACCGGAAAGCGCAAGGGCCGTTCGTGGCCCTTCATAGATCCGAGAACCGGAACTGCCGACAGCAAGGAGCGCGTGTACGGATGCTGGGGCCGCGCGAAGATATCCTCGGTCTTGCCGGTTTCGACCGCCTCGCCATTATACATCACCACGGTCCGGTCGGCGATTTCCGCGACCACGCCCATGTCATGGGTGATGAAGAGGACCGAGGCGCCCTCCTCGTCCTGCAACAGCTTGATGAGATCGAGGATCTGTCCCTGAATGGTCACATCCAGCGCTGTTGTCGGTTCATCGGCGATCAGCAGTTTCGGCTTGCTCGCAAGCGCCATCGCAATCATCACGCGCTGGCGCATTCCGCCTGAGAAGCGGTGCGGATACTCGTTAAATCGCGACGTGGCCGCGGGTATCCGGACCTTTTCAAGAAGCCGGATAGTTTCGGCCCTGGCATCTGCCCGCGAGATGGTGTGATGGCAAAGCAGCGCCTCGCTGATCTGCTGCCCCACTGTGAACAGCGGGTTGAGGCTGGTCATCGGTTCCTGAAAGATCATCGCGACGTCGTTGCCACGGACGCCACGCATCTGGTTCTCCGGCAGGGCGAGAATATCCTTGCCGCCCAAGATGATCTTGCCCTCGATGCGGCTCTTGTCCTTCTGCAGCAGTCGCATGATCGAAAGCGAGGTGACGCTCTTGCCAGAGCCGGACTCGCCGACAATCGCTACGGTTTCGCCGGGCGCAACGTCGAACGATACGTTGCGGACGACCGGGCGCCATTGACCATCGGCCAGAAATGACGTGGTCAGGTTCGAAACCGACAGAACTGGGGCGACGGGCTTTTCCATGAGCTGTCCTTTAGTCCGGCCAGCGCATCAGGCCGGCGATGCGGCGAGCGTAACGCTCTTCGAATGGCGTGGCGATGATCTCATTCGAGGCTCTCGCCTTGCCGAGTTCCTCTTCGAGGCGGCTTGCCACGATCTTCTCCTCGCCTGGATGCAGATTGCAGGGATCCATGTAGAAGAAACCATGCTCGGCTTCGTGGTCGCGGACGATAATCGGGCGTGCGCCGCGCGCCAGAGCATCGGCAAGATCCCACGCGGTGATATGCGCTTCCTCCGGCTTCACGGTCACCCGTAAACGGTCCAGCGGATTGTGTGTCGGATCGGGCTCGATCTCGGCGGTAACGCCGGGCTTGCCGGTCAGCGTTTGCTTCCACAAATTGAGATAACCGGTTTCCTTGTCGCGGATGCCGGAGTGGTCGCGCTTTTCCCAGGCCTCGAGTGCCGCGATGGTGCCAAGGATGCTCTCTTTGCCGAGTTTCATGCCGCGGCCGATGCCCATATTCTGCAGGAAGGCATTCCGAACCAGTTCCTTGCGCCCAGAAACGATACCGCCGGTCGGCCCACCGAGAAATTTATGCGACGAATAGAGCGCGATGTCGGCACCCTCTGCCAGGAAGATTTTCAGATCATATTCCGATGCGGCGTCGACGATGACCGGAACGCCGCGCGCATGACAGACCTCGGCAAACTTTTTCAGGGCGATCAGGCCATATTGGACTGTGTGGTGCGAAACGACGAAGACTGCCGCTGCCGTACGCTCATTGATGGCGCCGTCGAGGTGGTACGGGTAGCAGGAGGTTGCCTGACCAATGAGCACAGCCTTTGCGCCTGCAAGCCGGATGCCTTGATCTACTGGAGCGCCATAGCTGACGACATGGCCCGTCTGGATAATGACTTCATCCTTCAAGCCCGTCGTATCGGGAAGTCGTTCGATCGCGGCGAGATCACTTCCAGTCATTGTCGCCGCCACGGCGAGACTGATCCCGGCCGAACAGGACGCGGTTACAAAACCGGCCTCGCCGCCTGTCAGGCGCGCGATCACCGGGCTTGCCTTTTTGTGCAGATCGTTGATTTCCACGAATTGCGGGAGTATGGCACGCATGGCTGCAACCGCTTCCGATACGACAATCGACGCGCCGAGCGATGTCATCGTCCCGGAAACGTTGATCACAGGCCTCAGTCCAAGTGATTGGCGTATATCAGGCGGCGTATGAGAGTCGGTCATGCTATTCTCCTCAAGAGTATTCCGTTTGCTTGGCATATATGCCGTTATAATGTAATAAAAGGTCGAGAGACTTTAGCGATCGTGCCAGGAGCCTAAGAGTGGACGCGAAGACATCAGACATGGACGCACCCCGGGATACTGCCAAAAGCGAAGAAACAACCGCTCGGCGTTCGCGCGTCAGCGGTATCGACCGCGCCCTGCAGGTCCTGGATTATCTCTATGAGACCGGAAGTCCGGCTGGTGTCTATGCCATAGCCAAGGCCATCGGAGCGCCACTGTCCACCGTCTATGTGATCATCGACGATCTCGTGGAGAAGAACCTGCTTTCGCGCAACAGTGACAGTACCGTCTGGCTCGGCGCGCGTCTTTACCACTATGGTCTTGCCTATGCGCGTTCGCTGGATTTCCTTAACGTTGCCAATCATGAGATGCACAATCTGAGCCGTGTATCGGGCGAGACAGTGCAGGTATGTGGTCGTGACGGAGATCATATGATGGTGCTGGCCATGGCTGATGGCCCGGGGCACTTCCAGGTGACATCCCGCGTCGGTACCCGTGTCCCGCTCAACTGGACCGCATCCGGCCGCCTTCTCGTCGGTCATCTGCCGGAACAGGAGCGGCTGGACCTGTTCGAACATTGTGCGAAATCCTCGCCGACCGGCCGTGCCGTGATCGATCCGGCGGTTTTGTCGGAGTCGGCCAGACAAGCCTTGCAGGCACGCATTTCCATTCAGGCGGGCGAATCCGATTACGCCGTTGCCTGTGTTGCCTCGCCCATCTGCGACGATAAGGGCATCTGTGTTGCGACCATTTCCATCGTTCTTCCGGAACAGAAGATCACCGATAATCCCGATCGCTACACGGCCGAGGTCAAAGCCTCGGCAGAGCGGATCGAAACGGTGATGGGCTGGCGCAGTCATTCCTGACCTCAATCCTTCAACGAGATGATTGCCTCGATTTCGACGGTGATATTGCCGGGCAGCGAACTGAAGCCAACGGCCGAACGCGCATGGTTGCCGGCTTCACCAAACACATTGATCAGCAAGTCCGAGCAGCCGTTGATAACTGAAGGGTGATCGGCAAAATCGGGTACTGCATTGACCATGCCGAGCAGCTTCACCACGCGCTTCACCCGTCGCAAATCGCCAAGTGCCGAATGCATGACCGCGAGCAGATTAATGCCGGTCAAACGCGCATGCTTGTACGCCTCCTCGACGCTCACATAGCCTCCGACCTTGCCCGTATGCATGAAACCATCGTCTTCGCGTGGCCCCTGCCCTGACAGGTACAGCATATTGCCTTCCTGAATATGGGTAACGAAGTTCGCGATCGGGCTTGGCGCGGGGGGTAGAACAATGCCCAGCGCCTTGAGACGATCATAGGGAGAAACGTCGGCATCGATTGCCGGACTTGCTAGGTGACTCAAGGCGAATTCCTCAACGGTATGAATAGGGCGCGACAGCGCCGGATGTTTCAGGCTTGACCGGCTGATAGCGGCTGGCGGCGATCGGTTCATTGCCGAGCACCGCCCAGTGTGGTTCGAACAGCTTGTCGAGCCGTGCTTCGTAGCCCATCGAGTCGATGACGGTGAGATCGGAATCGGCGAGTTCAAAGATGGTGAAGTCTGCTCGTGTGCCGACCGTCAGCAGATTATCGGTCGGCAGGTTGATCGCCGACGCCGGTGAGATCGTTACCGCTTCCACCACCTTGTCGAACGGCATGCCGACACTCAAAAGCTTGGACATAGTAGTGCCCAAGTCCCATACAGCGAAATTCAAGCTGCGCAGATGAATATCGGTCGAGATCGAGAATGGCAGAAGTCCGCGCTGGATCGCGACTTCCGCCACGCGGAATGAGAACGACGCGCCGCCGTGGCCGATATCGAGACGGATCCCCTCACCCGCACAACGCGCCGCCAATTCGAACAGATCATCGTCCTCGATGATACTACTGCCGACCTTGCCGTTGAAGCAATGGGTAATGATGTCGCCGGGGCCGAGGATTTCCAACACTTCGTCGTAGAGCGCCGGTGGTTCGCCAACATGCACCATCATCGGAATCTTCAGAATCTTGGCGAGCTTCTTTCCAACCTTTGACCGGTGTGACGCCCCAGGAGCCGGTGATCACGTGGCTGGCACGTACCTTCAGTCCGACGATGTGGTCGCGGTTCTCGTTGACGCAGGCAACGGTGCGATCGATATCGATCGACTTGATATCGCTGAGTTCGCTGACACGGTTGCAGGCCACCAATCCGATGGAGCCCAAGTTTAAAAACGCCTTGATACGTTCGCGCGCCGGATCGATGATATACTCGCGAAATCCATGGAAATTGGCCTCGCCTGCCGAACCGGCATCGACGATGGTTGTCACACCGCGCTCGGCGCCGCACAGTTGCGGGCGCACGGAAATATCCGTGCCGCCGTGCCAGATATGCGTATGCAGATCGACCCAGCCCGGGAGAAATCCATGCGCCCTTGCCGTCAACGCGGCGGACGTCGCCATGAACATTTAGCGAAGGACCAAACTCGGCGATCTTGCCATCAGCATCGATCAGAATATCGATGCTGGATGAAGGCGTGTTCGGTCCAAATGAAATCGGTTTGACATTGGTCAGCAGCAGGCGCCCTTCCATTGGAGAAGCCGGCGGTTGCAGAAGAGGCAGGCATGATCAGAGATCCTTTCTGAGGCGGGGATCGAGAAGGTCGCGGAAACCGTCGCCGACCATCTGCAGGGAAAGAACGGCAAGCACGATGGCAATGCCGGGAAACAGCGTCATCCAGTCGGCTTTGCCGATATATTGACGGCCGGACGCGATCATCGTGCCCCAGGTCGGTACTTCAGGGCTGACACCGAGGCCGAGGAAGGACAGGCCCGCCTCCGCAAGCATGGCATTGGCGAACAGAAATGTGCCCTGCACGAGAATCGGCGACAGCAGATTGCGCAGGATGTGCCGCGTCATGATATGCGACGTCGAGATACCGAGCGATGTCGCCGCCTCCACATAGGGCAGTTCGCGGATAACGAGCGTCGAAGCGCGCACGATACGGGCGAGCCTCGGAGCATAAACAATACTGAGTGCAACGATGACCGTGGTCAGCGACGGACCGAGTGCTGCAACCAGCGCGATCGCCAGCAGAATGTCCGGAAAAGCCATCATCGCATCGATAAGCCGGGTAATCGGCGCGTCGAGCTTCTGGAAGAATCCCGCGAGGATGCCAAGCGTCACGCCAATCAGCGACGCCAGAACCACCACGGCAAAACCGACCAGGAGAGACAATCGCGCCGAAAAGATCGTGCGCGAGAACACGTCGCGTCCGAATTCGTCTGTGCCGAAGAACCATTTCATATCCGGTGGCTTGAGACGATTGACGATGGACAATTTGTTCGGCGCATAGGGCGTGATCAACGGCGCAAACACCGCAAGGACCACGAAAATCGCGAGAACGATCAGTCCGAAGAGTACGGTTTTGCGCCGGATCAGGACCCGGAAGAACTTGGAGCGCTCGCTCATCGGGGCGTTGGTTACGATTTCGGTCATCAGTAGCGCACCCTTGGATCGACGACGAGGTAGAGCATGTCGATGGCGAAATTGATGAGAACGTAGAGCGCGGCGATGATGAGCAGCGCTCCCTGGATGACGGGGTAATCGCGTCGCAGACACCGCCGACACGACGAGACTGCCGACGCCGGGAAGACCGAACACGGTTTCAGTTACCACCGCCCCGGAGATCAGTACCGCAGCCGTCAGACCGAGCACGGTGAGGATAGGGATCAGCGCATTCTTGAAGGCATGTTTCAACACGACCCGGCGCTCGTCGACGCCCTTGGCGCGTGCCGTGCGGATATAGTCGTCGCCGAGCACATCCAGCATGGAGGCACGGGTGAAACGCATGATCAGCGCTGACGACACGATGCCAAGCGCAAATGCCGGCAGCACCAGATAGCCCAGCCGTTCCATCAACGATGTGCCCGGTCCGCCATAACCGGATACTGGAAAGAGGCCGAAGCGTACTGCGAATATCTGCATCAGGATCAGGCCGAGCCAGAAGCTTGGGATGCTTGCGGCGAGCATTGCTACGGCCGTTGCTGCCTGATCGAAGAACGATCCACGGCGATAGGCGGCGTAGATGCCGATCGGGATGGCGATGACGCTGGCGATCAACAGCGAAAAAATTGTGAGAAAGAAAGTCGGTTCGGCGCGCTGCGCCAGCGCTTCAAGTACCGGCTGGTTGAGAAAGATCGACTGGCCGAGATCGCCCTTGAAGAGATTGCCGATGAAATAGAGATATTGCAGCAAGATGGATTGATCGAGCCCGAGCTGCTGACGCAGCGCTGCGATATCCGCCGCAGTTGCTTCCGGTCCAAGCATCACCGCTGCAGGATCGCCCGGCGTGACGCGTACGATGATGAAGACAATCGTCACCACCAGGAACATCACGATGATCATGCCGATAAAGCGTTGGAGTATATAGCGGAGCATCTGGGCGGATCGTTCTCTTTTGCAGCTGTTTCCGAGGAATGGGCCGCAGGCCGGAAAGCCCTGCCCGCGACCGTTGCGCCTGTGTTACTGCTTCAGCGACACGTTCCAGAAATAGGGCCACGGCGCCGGCGTGAACCCTTCGAGCTTCGGTGATTTGGCTGAGAGCGCATTGAAGTCACCGATCTTGATGATCGGGACTTCGGCGTAGATTACCTTCTGCACTTCGGCCCAAAGTGCAACGCGCTTCTTCGGGTCGACTTCCGAGTTGAAGGCATCGACCGCGGCCTTGCGGGCGGGCGTGTCCCAATTGCCGGGCGCGCTGGTCGACATGGCACCAATAAGAGCCGGTTCCGGCAGGAACGGACTGTGGCTGATATAGATGTCCCACAGCTTCGGGTCGGCGCGGCGCTGGGTCAGCGTTGCCCAGTCGACGACCTGCATATCCACCTTGAAGCCCGCAGCCTTCAGATATTCGGCCGCAACCTGCGCCATCTTGTAGTGGAATTCGTACTGGCGGCTGGTGAGGATGCGGATTGGCTCGCCATTGTAGCCGGCCTTCTTCATCAGCTCGGCAGCCTTTTCCGGGTCGGCAACGTTGTATGCGCCTTCGGTGCCCGCGTCCGTCTTCCAGCTATAGCCCTCAGGATACATTGACGGATCGAGCGAATAGAAATCCGTACTGCCGAAGGCAGCGGCCATCATGTCTTCCATGCTGAGCGAGTCACGGATTGCCAGTCTGATATCCTGGTTCTTGGTGATGCCCATACTGGTGTTCATGACAAAGACCGGCCAGCCGAATGGCTTGAGCAACACGGCTTCGGTCGTCTTCTGGTCCTTCAACCGGTCATAAGCTTCAACCGGCAGGCTGTCGACATAATCGAACTGACCGGAAACTGCGCCTTCGACGCGCGTATTGGCGTCGGGCACAGGGACGAAGCGGATTTCGTCGAGATATTGATGACGCGCACCGCCATAGCCGTTTTCGTCGCCTTCGGGTGATTTATAGTCGTCGAAACGGGTCAGCTGGATATACTGGTCGGCCTTGCGCTCCTTCAGCTTGTATGGCCCCGTACCGATCGGATCGGTCATCGGGTTTTGCTGTTTCTCGCTTGGGAGGATGATCGCCGCGGCGTTGTTGAAAGCCAGCAGCGAAACGAGCGGGGCATAAGGCGCGTTGAGAGTGATCTTGACGGTGGCAGGATCGACCGCTTCGATCGAAGTGATCATCGAGGCCGTTTGCTTGCCGCGCGAAGCGACCTCTGTCCAGCGCTTCAACGAGGCGACAACATCGGTTGAATCCATATCCGTGCCGTCATGGAACTTGACGCCGGTGCGAAGCTTTATGGTGTAGACTTTGCCGTCGGGTGAAACTTCAGGAAGACTGGCGGCGAGAAGCGGCGTGACGTTCCAGCTCTTGTCGAACGTGTAGAGTGTTTCGAAAATGTGCTGCGAGACGATGCCGACGAGATCCGCCGTCGAGGCCATGGCATCGAGCGTGGGTGGCTCGCCGATGGTGGCGACGTTGATGACGCCGCCCTTTGCCTGAGCGAAGGCGGAGGGGCTAAGAGCAATCAGCGCTGAACCAACGAGGAGTGCAAGCTTCAGTGATTTCATGACGGTTCCCTTTGTTATTCCACAATAATGGATTATAGTGTTTTATAGTAGAATAGAACAAATGCTGGCGGGACTGTCAATTCAAAAAAGAAAAGGGCCGCGCGATGAAGCGCAGCCCCTTGATTAGATTGACGGTCAGCAGGGTTAAATAATACCCCCGCCACCGGCGACGCTTATTGGTCGCTCTTTTCCAATATGTTGGCGGTATCCACTCTTGCGGTAGGTGGTGATCGGATCAATCGCTCCGGCGGAACGGCGGCGCGCCTCCCCAAGGATGGGCTCAACATCGGTGCGGTAGGCTCGCTTCAGTGCGTCCGAAGCCATCATCGCATCATTTTCGTCCTGATACGAGCTCAACACCTTTCGATCCACCAGCATTGCCTGGGCGTAAGCCCGGCGGATTTCATTGGCGCTGGAAATCAGGCTCTCGATCGGATCGGTGACATTGTGCGACTGGTCGATCATGTGTGCGGGATGGAATTTGTCCACTCCGCGATCTTCCGCATCGACAAGTTCGTTGAAGACGAGGAAGAGGCGATAGGGATCGATCGAACCCGCGTCGAGATCATCATCGCCATATTTGGAATCATTGAAATGAAAGCCACGCCAAGTTTCTTGAACTGGATCAACCGCGATACGATCATCTCGATATTGGTGTTTGGGGCATGATGGCCGAGATCGACAAGACAATAGGCTTTCGGGCCCAATGTCTGCGCGATCAGAAAATTCGTTCCCCAGTCCTGCACCACTGTCGAATAGAAAGCCGGCTCATACATCTTGTGTTCGGAGAAGATGTGCCAGTTATCCGGCAACGCTTTGTAAATCTCCGCCATTGATCCGAGATAACGCTCGAAGGATTTGGCGAAATTGCTCTGTCCCGGATAATTCGAACCGTCGCCAATCCAAACCGTCAGGGCTTTCGAACCAATCGCCCGACCAATCTCGATGCATTCGATGTTGTGTTCGATCGCCTGCGCGCGCGTCGCCGCGTTCACATGACTGAGCGACCCGTATTTATAGGAATGTGCCTGATCCGGTGCATCGGAGAACGTATTGGAATTCATCGCATCGAAACCAAGGCCGTGCGCATCGGCATGAGCCTTCAGATGTTTTGGATCCGCCTTGTCCCAAGGGATATGCAGCGACACATTCGGTGTTGTCGTGTCAATTGCTGGATCACCGCGCAATCGTCGAGCTTGTCGAAGATGCCGCGCGGCTCACCCGCTCCGGGAAAGCGCGCGAACCGTGTTCCACCCGTACCAACGCCCCAGGAAGGCACGGCGACGAAGAAATCCGCCACTTTCTCGTGATCGCGTCAATGTCGATGTTACGTCGCGCAAGATGAGCGCCAAGCGCTTCGTAATCGCTCTTGTGAGCGGCGAGTACCCGGTCGTTTTCGGACGCGATCAGTTCGCCTGAAATATGTAGCTCAGCCATAATGTCCTCCCGAGACCGATAGTATAACGCGTAAAGCTCTGCGCGTTACCTGCATCGACATTGATGATATTACCTGTCGATTTGGCGGATGCATCCGAGGCAAGAAAGTACACCGCTTCCGCAATATCCTCCGGTAGCACATTAAGCTTCAGCAGCGAACGCTTGCGATAGTGCTCTTCGAGCTCATCAACCTGCAGATTGGACGAAGCGGCGCGCTGTTCGCGCCATTCGCCGTTCCAGATTTTCGAGCCGCGCAAGACCGCATCAGGATTGACGGTATTGACCCGGATACCACCCTCCGCGCCCTCCAGCGCGAGACAGCGGGCAAGATGAATTTCCGCGGCCTTTGCTGCACAATAGGCGCTTGCATTGGGCGATGCCGCAAGGCCATTCTTCGAAGCGACGAAGACGACATTACCCCCGATCTTCTGCCGGCGGAACAGCCGGAACGCCTCGCGGGAAACCAGAAAATAGCCAGTCGCAAGAATGTCGATGTTGCGGGTCCACATCGACAAGTTCCGTCGTCTCGATCGGCGCCGAGGACGCGATACCCGCATTGGATACGAGGATATCGACACCGCCAAACTCGACCGAGGCTTCGGCATAGCCGGCAATGACGCCTGCCTCATCTGTCACGTTCAGCTGGACGCTGCGCACCGCATCCGAAGTGTAGCGTTTGGCGAAATCCTCATGAGCTGCGTTTAGTGCATCAGTGTCGATGTCGGCTAGCACCACACACGCGCCCTCGCCCAGCAGTCGCTCCGCCGTCGCCCGTCCGATACCTCCGGCACCGCCGGTAACGAAAGCAACGCGGCCAGCCAGTGATTTCGGCTTTGGCATGCGCTGCAGTTTCGCCTCTTCGAGCAGCCAGTATTCAATGTCGAAGGCTTCCTGTTCGGGCAGGCCCTGATACTCGGAAACCGACGAGGCACCGCGCATGACGTTGATCGCGTTGACGTAGAATTCTCCAGCGATGCGCGCCGTCGCCCTGTCCTTGGCGAACGACAGCATACCGACGCCGGGAATGAGAAATATCACCGGGTTGGGATCGCGCATGGCCGGCGAATTATCATGCTTGCAGTCGTTGTAGTAGCGGGCGTAGTCGGCACGATAGGCCTCAAGCGCGCTGTCGAGCGATGCGACGACAGCATCCGCATCCGGATTAGTGGGATCGAAGTCGAGCACAAGCGGCCGGATTTTCGTACGCAGGAAATGGTCGGGACAGCTTGTGCCAAGAGCAGCCAGAGGGCGCAAATTGCTCGAATTGACGAATTCGAGCACGGCCGGTTGATCGTCGAAATGACCAAGCTTGCGTTCGGAAACACCGATCTTGCCGCGAATTTCCGGCATCAGTTTTGCAGCGACAGCACGGCGCGCGGATGGATCAAGGCTTCTCGCAACCTCCCCGCCGAATGCCTTTCCGGTCGTTTTTTGATCGAACCAGACGATCGCCTTGTTGATGATCTCAAGTGTCAGCTCGTAACATTCCTTGGCGTCATTGGCCCATGTGAAGAGACCATGGCTCTCCAGTACAACGCCCTTGGAATTCGGGTGTGCGGCCACATAGGCGCCAAGATCGAGCCCGAGCTGGAAACCTGGCCGGCGCCAGGGAAGCCAGCCGATATCGTCGCCGAAGATTTCCTTCGTGAGTTCGAGGGAATTCTTCGATGCGGCAATTGCGATGATGGCATCGGGATGCATATGGTCGACATGCTTGAACGGTACGAAACCATGCAGCGGCGTATCGATGGAGGCGGCGCGACTATTAAGATTGAAGGTACAATGCGGCAGGAAGCCGACCATGCGGTCCTCGTCCTCGACGCCCTTGTAGATGGATTTGAGCGATACCAGCTTTTCCATATAGAGCGTGGCGAAACCCATCGAGCTTAATCGTACCGACATCGCCGCCCGATCCCTTGACCCAAAGCACTTCGACCGGTTTGCCTGTAAGCGGGTCGGTTTCAACCACTTTCGCAGACGTGTTGCCGCCGCCGTAATTGGTGATGCGCTTGTCGGCACCCAGCAGGTTGGAACGATAAAGCAGCTTGCCCGGCTCATTCAGATCGGCCGCCTTTTGATCATCCCAACGATTATCCAGAAGTTGGACCTTGTCTGCCATATTCGCCTCCCGAAAAGTCAATTGCCAGCTCAGGACAGATCGTCCGGCCGCTGCTATTTGCGTCTAGCTATGGAGCAGATCGCATTTTGTTGTCAATCACAAACGGTCAATTTCGATCATAATCTTACTATTGTGCAGTGCAATATGAAACTATTTGACTGAAGTTGATTGACACTCGGGATGTTTTTGCGCCATAGATTGTCACAAGAGGAGGACAAGTATGCACGAGCGTGAGCGCCATCGCATCATTCTGAGCGCTGTTCAGGAAAAGCCGGTCATCACCATTCAGGACATTGCCGAACTGACGGAAGCGTCGGAAGCAACGATCCGTCGTGACATTGCCTCGCTCCATGTCAAAGGCAAGCTGCGCCGGGTGCGTGGTGGCGCCGAAGCCGTGCATCCGCCGCAATTGACACCCCTCGCCGGCCGGCATTTCCATGTCTCCGAATCGGAAAACGCCGACAAGAAACGCGCCATCGCTCGCGAAGCCGTTGCGCTGTGTGAAGAAGGCGACGCCATTATCATCAATGGCGGCACGACCACTTTTCAGATGGTGCATTTCCTGGCGTCGCGGCGACTGCAGGTGATGACCAATTCATTCGCCATTGCCGAACATCTGGTCAAGAATTCCAAGAGTTCGGTCACTGTGCCGGGCGGGGCGATCTACCGCGAGCAGAGCATCATCCTTTCGCCCTTTGACAATGATGTCACGCGGAATTTCTACGGAAAGCGCATGTTCATGGGCTCGCAGGGCGTTGGCCCGTTCGGGGTCATGGAATCCGATGCGCTGATCATCCAGGGCGAGCAGAAATTGATCAATCAGGCCGATGAACTCGTGCTGCTGGTCGATTCGACCAAATTCGCCCGCCGGTCAAGCCTTATACTGTGCCCGCTTCAACGCGTTGCCACGATCATCACCGATGACGGCATTTCGGATGCGGACCGGAAAATGGTGGAGGATGCAGGCGTTCGACTGATCGTCGCAAACGTCAATCAGGAAAAATCAAGGAATTCCGTTTCCGTCGCATGATCGAAAACGGTGTCGACCAACAACATGGTTCAATCTCTGGGAGGACAGACAATGAAACTTTTGAAGAAACTCGCATTGGGATCGGCACTCGCCTTTGCCATGCTCGCATCGCAGGCGCATGCCGCCGATACGGTCAAGATCGGCCTGGTCGTCAAATCGCTCGGCAACGGCTTCTTCGAAGCGGCCAACAAGGGCGCACAGGAAGCTGCCAAGGAACTCGGCGGCGTCGAGGTCATTTATACAGGCCCGACATCGACGACGGCAGAAGGCCAGATCGAAGTGATCAACGCCCTGATTGCGCAGAACGTCAATGCAATTGCGATTTCGGCCAATGATCCGGATGCAGTCATTCCGGCACTGAAGAAAGCCATGGCGCGCGGCATCAAGGTCATTTCGTGGGATTCCGCCGTCGCCAAGGACGGCCGCATCATGCATCTCAATCCATCGTCGAACGAACTGATCGGCAAGATGTGCCTGCAGCTCGCCGCCGACCACCTGAAGGATGGCAAGGGTGATTTCGCCATTCTCTCCGCCACGACAACCTCGACCAACCAGAACACCTGGATCGAGGAAATGAAGAAGCAACTGCCGAATTTCCCGGGCCTCAATCTCGTGACCACTGTTTACGGTGACGACCTTTCGGACAAAAGCTACCGCGAAGCGCAAGGCCTCCTGACCTCGCAGCCCAATGTCAAAGTCATCGTTGCTCCGACAACCGTCGGTGTCCTCGCCGCGTCGCAGGCTGTGGCAGATGCCAAGAAGATCGGCGATGTCTATGTGACGGGACTTGGCCTTCCTTCGGAAATGGCCGGTGCAATCAAGTCTGGAGCGACCAAGGAATTCGCCATCTGGAACCCGATCGATCTTGGCTACTCGGCGACGCAGATCGCCTATCGCCTGGTGAAGGGTGAAACGGACGGTGCGCCGGGCAGCGAAATAGCAGCCGGACGCATGGGCAAGATCAAGGTTGGCGACAATGGCGAAGCGGCCATGGCTGATCCATTCGTTTACGACGCCAAGAACATCGATCAGTTCTCCAAGATCTTCTGATCCGGACGTATCGTGGCCAGCCCGGCAGATTTTCTGCCGGGCATTTTCCCTTCCGGTATATTTGATGAACAAGATTACCCTGCCCGAGCCATTGTCAGAGACGCCTCTCCTCGAGATGCGTGGCATCTCCAAGTCGTTTCCTGGAGTGAAGGCATTGAACGACGTCAACATCGCCCTGTTCCCCGGTAGGGTGACGGCGCTGATCGGCGAAAATGGTGCGGGAAAGTCGACCCTCGTCAAGATACTCACTGGAATCTACGAATCCGACGAGGGCGAAATTCATGTCGATGGCCAGCCCGTGGCGTTTGCAAATGCGCAGGATGCGATCGATTTCGGTGTCACCGCAATCCATCAGGAGACCGTGCTTTTCGACGAACTGTCGGTCGCCGAGAATATCTTTCTCGGCCACGCACCGAAAACCAGACTTGGCTTGGTCGATTGGAAGGCCGTCAACGCCCGCGCGCTCGCGCTCCTGCATTCCCTCGAAAGCAGTATCGATCCGCGCGTGCGGCTGAAGGACCTCTCCATTGCCCAGCGCCATCTCGTGGCCATCGCCCGGGCTCTGTCCGTCGATGCGCGCATCGTCATCATGGACGAGCCGACCGCCGCGCTTTCGCGCAAGGAGGTCGACGACCTGTTCCAGATCGTCAAGCGGCTGAAAGCCCAAGGCAAAGCCATCCTGTTCATCAGCCACAAATTCGATGAAGTCTACGAGATCGCTGATAATTATGCGGTCTTTCGCGATGGCAAGGCCGTAGGCAGCGGTGTCCTCGCGGGGGTCCAGCAGGATGAGATCGTCAAGCTCATGGTCGGGCGCTCCATCGAGCATGCCTTCCCGAAGGTGGATATCCCGCTCGGTGACACTGTGCTTTCGGTCGAGAATTATACGCATCCGACAGAGTTTCGCGATATCACCTTCGCCCTCAAGAAAGGAGAGATTTTCGGCGTCTACGGTCTCGTCGGCGCAGGCCGCTCCGAGATCTGTCAGTCGCTCTTCGGCGTAACAAAGCCATCCAGCGGCACCCTGAAGCTGGACGGTAAGGAGATCGTGATCCGCTCTCCTAGCGACGCCATCAAGGCTGGTATCGTCTATGTGCCGGAAGAGCGCGGACGCCACGGCGCAGTGCTGCAATTGCCGATCTACCAGAACATTTCCCTGCCCTCGCTGACGCGGACCTCTCGCTCCGGCTTCCTGCGCGCGGCGGAAGAGTTTGCCCTTGCACGGAAATATGCCGAGCGTTTCGACCTGCGTGCTGCTGCTCTTTCCGTACCCGTAGGCACCTTGTCAGGCGGTAACCAGCAGAAAGTCGTCATCGCTAAATGGCTGGCCACGCAACCCAAGATCCTCATCCTCGATGAACCGACCAAGGGCATCGATATTGGGTCAAAGGCTGCGGTCCACGCCTTCATCAGCGAACTCGCCGGTGAAGGCCTTAGCATCATCATGGTCTCTTCGGAACTGCCGGAAATCCTCGGCATGTCAGATCGTGTTCTGGTGATGCGCGAAGGCCTATCCGCCGGCATCTACGAGCGTTCGCATATGAACGCCGAGACGCTGGTGCGCGCCGCAACCGGTAATGCGTAAGGGTCGAGTATGCTAAAGCAGTTGTTCAAATTCCGCGAAATGCTGCTGGTGATCATCATCACCATCCTGCTTGCCGTGTTTTCCGCCCGTTCGCCCGGCTTTGCCAAACCCGGGAACCTCGCCAGCATCTTCAATGACACGTCGATCCTGATCATTCTGGCGCTTGGTCAGATGACCGTGATCCTGACGAAATCGATCGATCTGTCGGTGGCTGCCAATGTGGCCTTTACCGGGATGGCGGTTGGTATGTTGAATGCCGCCCATCCGGAATTGCCCCTCGCGCTGACCCTCGTTATCGCTCTCGGGATCGGCGCCATTCTCGGTGCAATCAACGGGCTTTTCGTCTGGAAGCTCAACATTCCTTCCATCGTTGTCACCCTCGGGACACTGACGATCTATCGTGGCATGGCTTTTGTTCTTTCCGGGGGCGCCTGGGTGAATGCGCACCAGATGACGGCGCCGTTCCTGCAGACGCCACGCCAGCTCTTTCTCGACCTGCCCATCCTCGGCTGGACGGCCATCGTCATCGTCGCCATCATGTATCTCGTCATGTCACGCACGTTTCTCGGCCGGGCCGTCTATGCCTCGGGCGGCAATCCGACTGCGGCGGTCTATGCCGGCATCGACGTTGGACGCACGCGCTTCTTTGCGTTCGTCATCTCCGGGACACTCGCGGGTCTCTGCGGCTACCTATGGGTGTCGCGCTACGCGGTAGCTTATGTCGATATCGCGGCGGGTTTCGAGCTGGACACCGTCGCCGCTTGCGTCATTGGCGGAATCTCGACGCTGGGCGGCATCGGTTCAGTCGCCGGCGCTGTACTCGGTGCGTTATTCCTCGGCGTGATCAAGAATGCGCTGCCGGTCATCAACATTTCGCCCTTCGCGCAGATGGCGATTTCAGGCTCTGTGATCATTGCTGCCGTGATCTTCAATGCCCGTCAGGAACGGCGGCGTGGCCGTATCATCCTGCGAGATCGCGGCGCATCGGAACAGATCGAGGTGGCTGCGTAATGCTGAAGTCAAGCAGAAATAGCTCTCTCAGGATCAAATGGGCATCTTGTTTTGAGCATCGTCCACAGCACGCTCACCCGTCTTCTGGCCAGCGCGATGAGGGCTTGTGTGTGATGTTTCCCCTCACGCCGTTTTCGATTGTAGAAGGCTTTGGAAACAGGGTCTCCTGCCGCACAAGCGCAAAAGGCGCTTTGGAAGAAGACGCGCTTGAGGTCCTTGTCGCCGCCAAAGGTTCGTCGCCATGTCCGGCTGTAACCGGACTGTCGGATAACGGGCGCCAGACCGGCCGCCGCCGCCATCGCATCCGCCGATCTGAAGCGCGTGATATTGCCTGCCGTGGCGATGAAACTGGCTGTCAGGATGGCCCCCATGCCTGGCAGGCTACGGATGAGGGCCGCATCAGGGTGGAGGTTGAGCAAGGCCTCCAATTCTTTGTCCAACCGGGTCAGCCGCGCCTTGACGGCAAGGGTCTCCTCGGCAAGCTCCCGAGCAATTGCGGCCATAGCCGCTTCTCCTGGAACAACCGTATGCTGGGCCTTGGCGGCATTGAGCGCGATTTCCACCAGAGCCGCGCGGTTGGGCAGGCCAGAGCGAGTTTGAAGGTGGGAGAGAAGTCGCCTGGTTCCGGCACGACGTATCTCTGCTGGCGTGACGAAGCGTGTCAGAAGATGCAGCGGTCCCACTGTTGTAAAGTCGAGCGTCCCTTCCAGGCCGGGGTGAATGCTGCCGACAAGACGGCGCAGACGCGCGATGCGCCTGGTTTGTTCCTCGACAAGATCGCGGCGGCGTCCGACCAATACCCTGACAGCAATGGTGGTCTCATCATCATGCTCTACAGGACGCAAGTTCGGGCGCGTGCGCGCTTGTTCGGCAATGACACGGGCATCCTTCGGATCGGACTTGGCTTCCTTGTTGCCAAATCCGTCTCGAGCCCTGTTCACCGTTATGCCGGGCACGTGCACGAGTTGGAAGCCGGCCGCAAGCAGGACCGCCTCCAGAAAGGTCGCGATAGATCCCATGATATCGAGACAGACAGTCAGGTCATCGCGGAATTTACCCAGCTCGCCAATCAGGCGGTCGATATCTTCCTGCGTATTGGCAACGGCGCGATCAAGATGAACATCTGCGTTTGCATCAATAACGCAAATCCAGTGAAGATCCTTGGCAACATCTATACCGGCAAAATAACGCATGGAGCCTCCCTTAAACTTGTCCGGTCAAACGCGGCCCGTTTCGCCAGCATTGCCTTACATAGCCATCAAGGGCATCGCGTAATCAGCGGTCGAACGGGTGTGGCGACACGACCGGCAAAGCCACCGGAGCCATCGCGGACAGCCAGCATGATAGCCATAGCCGCGTCGCCTGCGTGCAACAAGTTTGGCCAACTTTGCTACACACAACAAGAGGGTAAGGCAGCATGAGCGCGATACCCGAAAAGCGGCTTATTCCGGATCGGCTTGGCACATCGGCGACGCGCCTGTTCGGCAGTTGGGAAGCACTGCTCTTTTTCGTCGCCGTGCTGATCTTCATCGCCAACTCCCTCGCCTCGCCGTATTTTCTCAATGCCTGGAACCTCTCCGACGCAACCTTCAACTTCACCGAAAAGGCGATGGTAGCCTTCGCGATGGCGCTTTTGATTATCGCTGGCGAAATTGACCTTTCGGTTGCGGCAATCATCGCGCTCGCCTCGACCGCAATGGGGGCTGCTGCGCAGGCGGGTATCGGCACGCCCGGGCTCGTCGCAATCGGAATCGGCACTGGTGTCGGTTGCGGTGTGGTCAACGGCATTCTCGTCGCCGGACTTCGCCTGCCTTCCATCGTCGTCACCATCGGCACGATGAGTTTCTTCCGCGGCATCGCCTATATCGTCCTCGGCGACAAGGCCTATGGCGGCTATCCGGCTTCCTTCGCCTATTTCGGCCAAGGTTATGTCTTCTGGGTCTTTTCCGTCGAGTTCGTGCTCTTCGCCGTCTTTGCCATCCTGTTCGCGGTCCTGTTGCATGCGACGAATTTCGGCCGTCGCGTCTACGCCATCGGCAACAATGAATTCGCTGCGCGTTTCTCTGGCATTCACGTCGAGCGCATCAAATTCACGCTGTTTCTGCTGACGGGCCTGATGTCCGGTATCGCCGCCGTTTGCCTGACCTCGCGTTTGGGGTCTACCCGCCCGTCGATCGCACAGGGCTGGGAGCTCGAGATCGTCACCATGGTCGTCCTCGGGGGTATTTCTATCCTTGGCGGCTCGGGTACGATCGGCGGCGTGGTCATCGCTGCCTTCGTCATGGGCCTTGTAACCTTCGGCCTTGGCCTTCTCAACGTACCCGGCATTGTGATGTCGATCTTCATCGGCCTGCTGTTGATCGTCACAATCACGTTGCCTATCATTATCCGTCAGTTCCGGCACAGGAAGCCGGCATGAGAGTGACGGAGAAATATGCGTTCACGATGATGCTTAATCCCGGCATGGAAGCCGAGTACGAGCGCCGTCACGACGAAATCTGGCCGGAGCTCGTGGGCCTCCTGCATGAGGCGGGCGTGAGCGATTATTCAATCCATCTCAACCGCGCCACCAATACACTCTTCGGCGTGCTGACCCGCCCCGTTGACCACAGCATGCAGAGCCTGCCCGATCATCCCGTGATGAAGAAATGGTGGGTGCATATGGCGGATATCATGGCCACCAATCGGGACAACTCACCAGTCCAGACAGACCTCGTATGCCTCTTCCATCTGCCATGAGCGACAACCGCCGCATAGCTGTCATCGATGTCGGCAAGACCAACGCCAAAGTTGTCGTTGTCGATGCTGCCAGCGGTACGGAAATCGCCTCAAGCAGCACGCAGAACCGCGTCATCAAGGACGGGCCGTATCCGCACTATGGTGTCGGAGCACTATGGGCATTCTTTGTCGAGGCCCTGACCAGTTTCGCACACTCGCCTGGTTTCGATGCAATCTCGGTAACAGCGCATGGCGCGTCGGCAGCATTGCTCGGCGCTGACGATCTTGCCATGCCAGTCATCGACTATGAGCATGTCTATCCTGAAGAGGTGCGCGTAGCTTATGCTGCTTTGCGGCCAGATTTCGCCGAGACGCGTTCGCCGCATCTCTCCGGCGGGCTCAATGTGGGTGCGCAAATCCACTACCAGAAAACGCAGTTTCCAACACAGTTTGCAGATGTCAGAACCATCCTGACTTACGCGCAATACTGGGTCTGGCGCCTGACCGGCATTGCGGTGAATGAGGTTACCTCGCTTGGCTGCCATACGGACCTTTGGAACCCGCAGAAGGGCGAGTATTCCACCCTCGTCGATACGCTCAAGCTTCGGCCGTTTATGGCGCCGATTCGCTCGGCTTTTGCCCGTATCGGGGATCTGCGCGAACCGTTGGCCCGACAAATCGGAGTGGATAAGGCAATCCCGGTGTATTGTGGCATTCACGATTCCAATGCCTCACTGCTGCCGCATCTGATCACCCGCACATCGCCGTTTTCCGTCGTATCGACCGGAACCTGGGTGGTGTCTTTTGCGGTCGGCGGAAGGTTGGACCAGCTCGACCCGGCACGCGATACGCTTGCCAATGTCGATGCCTATGGCAAACCTGTGCCGTCGGCGCGGTTCATGGGCGGACGCGAATTCGATCTTTTGACCGGCGGCAACGCGGTCGAGCCGGACACGGACGTGTTGGAAAAAGTTATCCGCGAGCAGTTCATGATCCTACCGAGCGTTGTTCACGGATCGGGCCCCTACCCCGCGCGCGAAGTGAACCGGCTGAATGACAAGTCGCGGTCAGTCCCCGAACTGAACGCTACCGCTTCTCTTTACACGGCGTTGATGACGAAATACTTGTCTTGAGCTGATCGGCGCATCGGGTCCGACGATCGTCGAGGGGCCGTTCGCTCGTAACCGGACCTATCTGTCTGCTTTGCGGTCTTTGACCGGACGCGAAATCATCGCGTCGCCGGGCTCCACGGGTACCAGTCTTGGTGCTGCGCTTCTTGCCGGAGCCAAATGTTCGCTCAACTCCCCGTCCGACGATGTCGTACCGTTGGATAAAGGTTTCGATATCTATGCGCGGAGCTGGCGGGAAAATCTGCAACACAAATGAAAAAAGGCGGGCTTGTCGGCCCTCGGGCTTGTCGGCCCGCCTTCTTCTCAACCAGCCGTATTGTTTAGCTCGCCAGCGCCAGCGCATCCTCGTCGGCGAAATCGCCATTCAGTGCTTGCGCGAGCTTGTTGGTATCAAGTTCGCCTTCCCAGCGGGCAACAACGATGGTCGCAACCGCATTGCCGACGAGATTGGTAAGAGCGCGGCACTCCGACATGAAACGATCGATGCCGAGGATCAGCGCCATGCCCGCGACTGGAACTGCAGGAACGACCGACAGCGTGGCAGCGAGCGTGATAAAGCCCGCACCGGTGATGCCTGCAGCGCCTTTTGAGCTTAGCATCGCGACGAGCAGCAGCAATACCTGATCTGTGAGTGTCAGATGCGTATTCGTAGCCTGCGCGATGAACAAGGCAGCCAAGGTCATGTAGATATTGGTGCCATCGAGATTGAAGGAGTAGCCGGTCGGAATGACGAGACCAACGACCGACTTCTTGCAGCCTGCCTTTTCCATCTTGGCCATCAGAGTTGGCAAAGCGGCTTCGGATGAGCTTGTGCCCAGCACCAGCAGCAATTCTTCCTTGATGTAGCGGATCAGGGCCAGGATGGAGAAGCCATTGTACCAGGCGACGGCACCAAGAACGACGAGCACGAAAAGCAGAGACGTCAGATAGAATGTACCGATCAGGAAGATCAGATTAGCGACCGACCCTATGCCGTATTTGCCAATGGTAAAGGCCATCGCACCGAAGGCACCGATGGGCGCTGCCTTCATCAGGATTGCGACGAGCTTGAACACCGGAGCGGAGAGGGTTTGCAGGAAATTGGTAACCGGTTCGGCCTTCTCGCCAACCATTGCGAGTGAAAGCCCGAACAGCACCGAGAAGAACAGCACCTGTAGAATATCGCCTGAGGCGAAGGCGCCAACGATTGTTGTCGGAATGATATTCGTCAGGAAGCCGACAACGCTCTGTTCATGTGCTTGCTGAGTATAGGTCGCGACAGCAGCGGGATCGAGCGATGCCGCATCGATGTTCATGCCGGCGCCCGGCTGTACGACGTTGGCGACGATCAGACCGACAATCAAAGCCAGCGTCGAGAAGGTCAGGAAATAAAGCATCGCCTTGCCGGCAACGCGGCCAACCTTTTTCAGATCGCTCATGCCGGCAATGCCGGTGGTAACCGTCAGGAAAATGACCGGGGCGATGATCATCTTTACGAGTTTGATGAAAGCGTCGCCGAGCGGCTTCATGCTTGTGCCAACATCGGGATAGTAGTGCCCGAGCAGGATGCCGATGCTGATGGCAACGATCACCTGAAAATAGAGATGGGCGTAAATCGGTGTTTTGCCACGCGGCTGCGGGGCTGCGTTTATCGTCACAGGACTCATAACTTCCTCCATCGTGCGAGCCGCGTCTGGCGGAATAAGCCTGCCAGCCTCCTGGGCTCTCGTTACAGGGCGGATAGACCGTCCCCTCGCAAAAGGCATTGCAAACCCCGTGCCAATTTGTTGAATTTCGTTAACACATTGAAAACAAATAATAATCGAAATTCCAGTCGGCATTCCTCGAAGTCTGGTTGTGCGGTTATTCGCACGTACCTCTTGAGATCTGTGCGAATATCTGCACACTACGTCTATGGAAAATCGGTTGGCGGTGCGCTCGGAAAGCATTCTGCACGCGGGGATGACAGGCCCGGCTCTGAAGATTGGCTATGGCCTTCTCGCCGCGCTTCTCGTCATAGGCGCACTTTTCATCGCCAATGATTATGGCCGCAAGCGTGCCTATGAATCGCTTCACGCCCGCGCGCAGAGCGCTGCCGAACTCAATGCGGTCTTGTTGCGGACTGTGCTCGAAAAACAGCGGTCTCTGCCCTTCGTCCTGTCGCAAGATCGCGATGTGATCAGCGCGCTCACCACGCGCAGCGACAGCATGTTGCAACTGGTCGATCGCAAGCTCGAAAGCCTGATCAGCGGTACTCGTTCGTCGGTGATCTATCTTCTGAACGCCGACGGTCTGGCGCTCGCTTCCAGCAACTGGCGAGAGCCGACAAGCTTCGTCGGCTCCAACTACAGTTTCCGCCCTTATTATACCGGCGCTGTCATCACCGGCAGCGCTGAGCACTATGCGCTCGGTACCGTCAGCAAACGCCCGGGTCTCTATATTTCAAGACGTATCGATGGCCCATCGGGCACGATCGGTATTATTGTCGTCAAGGTCGAATTCGATGAGATCGAAACCGATTGGCGGCGTAACAGCGACCCCTCTCTGGTCGTTGATCAACGCGGCATTGTTCTGATCACGAGCTATCCGGAATGGAGGTTCATGACCGAAGGTCCCATACCAGCCGAAAAAATGGGGCCAATCCGCGAGAGCCTGCAATTTGGCGATGCACCGCTCAAACCGCTCGACGTCACTCCTGCATTGCCGCAGGGCCAGCCCGATATCGTTCGGGCGCGCTTGCCCGGCGCGGCGAAGGCTGAAGAATTCGTGCGGGTACAGACCGTGGTCCCGACCACGAACTGGAGCCTGCAATTGCTGACCCCTGCAGCCGCGGCCGTTACAGAGGCCACCCGCTCGGCACAATTGCTTGCGGTGCTTTTTCTTGCGCCGCTTCTGGGCCTCACCGCTTTTTTCCTGCGCCGTCGAGGGCTTGCCCTGCGGCGCAGCCGGGAACAGGAAGCGGCACGGCTCGAACTGGAGCGACGTGTTGCCGAGCGCACGGCAGACCTCAGCACTGCTCACGCGGAACTGGTGATGCAGGCCGAAGAACGACAGAAAACCGAGGCCAAGCTGCAGACTGTGCAGCAGGAACTGGTGCAGGCAAACCGTCTCGCCATTCTCGGACAAGTCACGGCCGGTGTCGCCCATGAGATAAATCAGCCTGTCGCAGCCATCCGCTCCTACGCCGACAATGCCAAGACCTTCCTTGGCCGCAACCAGATCGATTCCGCCAAGGACAATCTGAAAGCCATTGCCGGACTGACAGAACGTATCGGCGGCATCACCGACGAGCTGCGCACCTTTGCGCGCAAGGGTACCGGCGACGCGGGTCCGATCAGCGTCAGTGATGTGATCGAGGGTGCGTTGCTGCTGCTAGGCACCCGTTTCCGACAGAGAGCCGGACAGATCATCACGCAGACACCGCCGCCCGATATCAAGGTGCACGGCAATCGTATCCGTCTCGAACAGGTGCTCATCAATCTCATGCAGAATGCATTGGAGGCGACGGAAGGCGGTCCGGCCAGCAAGATCAGTGTGCTAACCGAGGTGACGGAAGACGATGTCCAGCTGATTGTTTCCGATAATGGGCCCGGTATTCCCGAAGCGATAATGCAGGCACTGTTCACGCCATTCAATACGTCGAAGGATCGCGGCCTCGGGCTCGGCCTCGTGATTTGCCACGACATTGTCGCTGAATATGGCGGACGCATCGAGGTCAAGAGCAGCAACGCCGGAACAGAGTTTACCGTTCATCTGCCAAGGGTCATCTGATCATGGATTTTCAGCCGAATGTCGCATTTGTCGATGATGATGACGATCTGCGCAACGCCAACCGCCAGACGTTGGAGCTTGCGGGTTTTACGGTTGTACCCTTCGCCGACGCAATGGGCGCGCTGCGATTTCTGACACCGGATTTCGCCGGCGTTGTCGTCACCGACGTACGCATGCCACATATCGATGGCCTTGAATTGTTTCGCCGCCTTCGCGCCATGGATGCCGACCTGCCCGTTATCCTCATCACTGGGCACGGCGACATCGACATGGCCGTCGACGCCATGCAGGAAGGCGCCTACGATTTCATTGCCAAGCCCTACCCGGCTGATCGCCTCGTCCAGAGCATTGCGCGGGCGGTGGAAAAGCGGCGGCTGATCATGGAAAATCGGCAGCTGCGCCTGGCGCTCGAAACATCCGACGACAATCTACCGCTCATTGGCCAGACCCCCGTCATGCAGAATCTGCGCAAGACCTTGCGCCATGTGGCCAATGCCGATGTCGATGTGCTGATTGCCGGTGAAACCGGTACCGGCAAGGAAGTGGCAGCAAGCCTCCTGCACGAATGGAGCCGTCGCAAGCAAGGCAATTTCGTGGCGCTCAATTGCGGTGCTCTGCCTGAGACCGTGATTGAGAGCGAACTATTCGGACATGAGGCTGGCGCGTTTACCGGCGCGCAGAAAAAGCGTGTCGGCCGCATCGAACATGCCAGCGGCGGCACGTTGTTTCTTGACGAAATCGAAAGCATGCCGCTGTCGACACAGGTAAAATTGCTGCGCGTGCTTGAAACCCGCGAAATAACCCCGCTCGGCACCAACGAACACCGGCCGGTGGATCTGCGTGTCGTTGCCGCAGCAAAGGTGGATCTTGGCAGTCCGGAACAGCGCGCGAATTTTCGCGAAGATCTGTTTTATCGCTTGAACGTCGTTACGATTTCCATCCCGCCTCTGCGTGAGCGCCGTGAGGATATTCCACTGCTGTTCACGCATTTTCTGCAGCGTGCTGCGGCACGCTTCAAGAGCGAACCGCCTGAGATGACGGTCGCCCTGCGATCGCGTCTGATGGAACATGACTGGCCGGGAAATGTACGCGAGCTTTCGCATTTTGCCGAACGGGTCGCACTCGGGCTTGGCGAGTTGGAAAGTGACGGAGTCAGTCAGACGACCAACACTGTAAACCTGCCCGAGGCGATGGAGCAGCATGAGGCAAAACTGATCCGCGATGCGCTGAGTGCAAACCGCGGCGATGTGCGCTCGACTATTGAAACCCTTGGAATTCCGCGCAAGACCTTCTACGACAAGTTGCAACGTCATGGCATCGATCGCGCCGACTATGTGAAATCCAGCGCATAGTGCCAAAATGCGTTCGGCTTTGGGAGTATGCAGCAGTGGAATTGCAACTCATTTCCCGCAACCTGGAATATCTTCCAACCGGGTGAAAACGGGGATGCCGCGCTCCCTGGCAATACGCACATCATTGTCTGCGCCCTTTGATTCCCCGGGCAATCTCAGCACGGCATCGCAGGATGGCGGCCATCTTCAACGGATCGTCACCAGTGCTAGAGCGATAAGGGCCTGCAATAAGAATAAGCATGATTTATCTCAATTTATGCACGAATTATCCGGAATATTCTGGATATATCGTGAAAGTTCATGCAATATCATGAAAGAGTCAAGGAGCATTCGATGCTGACTATCCAACGGCGCGCCCTAATCTCTAGCCGGCTCGACCGCGATGGAGAAATTGTCGCCAAACGACTGGCGGATGAATTGGGGTTGTCCGAAGACACAATCCGGCGTGATTTGCGAGAAATGGCAGCCGAGGGACTGCTCAAACGCGTTCACGGTGGAGCGGTTCCATTGGCCCCGGCTTTGCCGGATCTTGCTGCGCGACAGGAAATCGCCGGAAGTACCAAACAGCAACTCGGGCGCAGGGCGGCGGGCCTCGTAACGAACGGGCAGGTCATTTTTCTCGATGGCGGAACGACAAATGCGCATCTTGTGCGGGCATTGCCGCGTGAAATGCGCATTACGGTCGTGACCCATAGCCCGACGATTGCCAGCGAACTGGAGCGCCACGAGGCTGAGGTCATTCTGATTGGCGGCAAGCTCTACAAACATTCAATGGTTTCAACCGGGTCTGCGGTCATCTCCGCCATCAACCAGATGCGGGTGGATATTTTCTTTCTTGGTGTCACGGCCATCCATCCGGTCTACGGGCTTTCGACCGGCGATTATGAGGAAGCAGCCGTCAAGTATGCGATTTCGCGACAAGCGGCCGAGACCTTTGTGCTTGCCGCACCGGAAAAATTTGGTGCTGCCTCTCCCTATCGGATCATGGGCGTAGAGAACCTTGCTGGTATCATTGTAGCCGCAGACGCGGCGGACGAACCATTGGCGCCTTATCGCGATTTGGGGGTTGCGCTCCTGTCCGCATGAAGCGACAAGTCAACTGACACGCACGATGTTCTCGGCGCGCTCGGCAACGGACAGTCGCTCCACCAGCGGGCATTCGAGCTTTGTGATCGGATAGCGCGTGCCTGATGGTTGGGCAAAGGTGTCCAGTTGCTCGATTGCCCAGCGCCCCATGGCGCGGTGCGGCAAGACTGATGTCGTCAATTGCGGGTGGAGATGGCGCGAGATTTCCTCGTCGTCATAGCCAATGACGGAGATGTCTTCGGGAATGCGCATTCCGGCTTCCTTCAGCGCTTCATAACAGCCGATCGCCGTGCGGTCGTTCTGGCAAAAAATGGCGGTGGGCCGGTCACCCAGCGCCAGCAATTTCTTTCGTCGCCGCATAGCCTGCACTTGCTGACCAGTCGCCCTCGATTACGAGTTCCGAATCGAATGGAATATCCGCAGTCGCCAGCGCGCGACGATAGCCCTTGAGCCGGTCTTTTGCCGCTTCCATCCAGGGCTCGCCAGTGATCGTGCCAATGCGGTGATGACCATACTGGATGAGATGGCGGGTCGAATGCTGCCCGCCCGCAATTTCACTCGGCACCACCGCTGGAAAGGCGTGGTCCGTCGTGTAGCAATTGAGAAGAACGACAGGCACATCGAGTTCGTACACCACGGCCGGCAAGACCACTTCGCGTGTAAAGATCGCCATGTAGATCAGCGCCGAGATCCCTTGCTCACGCAGGGCCCGGATCGTGCGAGGTTCCATCTCCGGATCGTTGAGAGTCTGGGCGACCAGAATGATGTTGCCGGCATTCCACGAGGCTTGGCGCGCGCCCTCGATGGCAACCACCGCTTCCGGGCTGGTCGCGAGTTGATCCACCACAAAGCCGATTTTGCCATCAATTGCAGGTGTCAGGATGTCTGCGGTGTCGAGATGAGCGAAACTCGGCGCGGCGTAGCCAAGCGAGCGAGCCGCTTCGATCACCCGTTCGCGTGTTTCGGCTGAAAGCTTGATACCCGGCGTCTTGTTGAGAACGAAGGAAACGGTGGCTTGTGAACATCCCGCGACGCGGGCGATGTCGGTCATCGTTACACGCTTGCTGACACGCTTGCGCCGCACCGCCAAGCGCGTGGTCTTAACTTTCCCAGCGGTCGAATTATCCAACGTATCACCCGTCTGGAACGATGCTTCTGGCGGCCTGCGAGCCAGCCGGAATGAATGAAGTTACGGGGAATATTACGAACAGATTGCGCGACTAATCAACATAAATAATTATTGACTAATTTTTATAAGTCGCGATGATCGCCCGCAGTGGGATCACCACGAGCTAATTTCTGGGAGGAAATTTTCAATGAACATCACCCGTCGGACTCTGCTGTTTACTTCAGCCGTTGGGCTGGCCGCCTCTATGGTCGCTGCCAGCGCATTCGCTGACGCACCGCCGCTCAAGAAGAAAGACACCTACAAGGTCGGATTTGCCCAGACCGAGAGCAACAATCCATGGCGTCTGGCCCAGACTGCCAGCATGCAGGAAGAAGCCAAGAAGCGCGGTTGGCAACTGGTTTATACGGATGCCGCCAGCTCCGCCGCCAAGCAGGTCGCCGACGTCAATTCGATGATCGCTCAGGGCGTTGACCTGATCTTCCTTGCACCACGCGAGGAAAAGCCGCTGATTCCGGCAATCAAGGCCGCAAAGAATGCCGGTATCCCGGTGATCCTGCTTGACCGCAACGTTGATGCCTCGCTGGCCAAAGCTGGCGACGATTACGTAACGTTCATCGGTTCGAATTTCATCGAGGAAGGCCAGCGTGTCGCCGACTGGCTGGTCAAGAACGCCAACGGCAAAACCACGATCATCGAGCTTGAGGGCACGACCGGCTCCTCGCCGGCCAATGACCGCAAGAAGGGCTTCGACGACGTGATCGCCAAGAATCCCGACTTCAAGGTCGTCGCTTCGCAGACGGGCGATTTCGCTCGCGACAAGGGGCGTCAGGTCGCCGAGACGCTGCTGCAAGCCCATCCCGACGCCAACGTTGTCTATGCCCATAATGACGAGATGGCGATGGGTGCAATTTCCGCAATCGAGGCCGCCGGCAAGGTGCCGGGCAAGGATATCCTCGTCCTGTCGATCGACGGCGGCAAGGAAGCTGTGCAGGCGGTGGTCGACGGCAAAATCGCCGCGGTCGTCGAATGCAATCCGCGCTTCGGACCGAAGGCTTTCGATACGGCTGTTGCTTATGCCAATGGCGACAAAATTCCGGACAAGCTCATCAATCCAGATCAGTTCTACGATGCCAGCAACGCAAAAGAACTGCTGAGCACCGCCTATTGATTTTGTGATCAGGCCAGCGCTCTATAGGGCGCTGGCTTTCTTTCGGCATTTGCATTGCTATGCCGGAATTTTCCGATGCGTTCAGAAATGGCTTTGCAAATGAACACCGACAACCTTTTATCGATGACGGGCATCGACAAACGCTTTGCCGGGATCCCCGCACTGTCGGCTGCGTCTTTTGCGGTCGGGCGCGGCGAAGTTCATGCACTGATCGGGCAGAACGGCGCGGGCAAATCCACGCTTATCAAGGTGCTTACCGGCTATTACAAGCGCGATGCCGGTGAAGTCATGTTCGATGGCAATCCATTCGAGGTTTCATCGCCGCAGCAGGCGCAGGCCAGCGGCATCAGCACCATCTATCAGGAAATCAATCTCGTTCCCTATCGCTCCATCACCGAAAACATATGCCTTGGCCGCGAGGCGCGCCGCTATGGCCTGCTCGACTGGAAGCGCATGCACAAGGAGGCCGAAGCGCTGCTGCAGCGTTTCAATGTGCGCGCTGACGTGCGCCGGCCATTGATGGAATTCAATACTGCCACGCAGCAGATGGTGGCGATTGCGCGCGCCATCGGGTTTTCGGCAAAGCTCGTCATCATGGATGAGCCCACATCCTCGCTCGACGAGCGCGAAGTCTCCGTATTGTTCAATGTCATCCGACAGTTGAAGCAGGAAGGCGTTTCCGTGGTGTTTGTCAGCCACAAGCTTGACGAGCTTTATGAAGTTTGCGACCGCGTGACCATCATGCGCGATGGCCGGACCATAAAAACAGCAGCCATGAACGAGATCGACAAGATCGGCCTTGTTTCCTCCATGCTGGGGCGCGCCATCGATCGTGCCGAGGGCCACGCCACCGCCTTTAGCGACCGCGACGAAAAGAAAATCGGCAAGGTGCTGCTGTCGGCCGAGAACCTTGCGATCAGCCAGATTGTGCAGGACGTATCGTTCAATGTGCGCAGCGGCGAGATTGCTGGGTTTGCCGGGCTTCTTGGTGCCGGGCGCACGGAAACAGCCCGGCTGGTCTTTGGCATCGACCGGCCGCGCGCGGGTACAATGCAGTTCGACGGGCAGACGTTCGACCCGCATAAGCCCTCCGACGCTATCGCCGCTGGCATGGGCTTCTGTACCGAAGATCGCAAGAGCGAGGGCATCGTCCCCGACATGAGTGTTGCAGAGAACATGATGCTGGCGCTGATGCCGAAGCTCAGCAAATCCGGTGTCATTGACGAGAAGGCGCAGCGCGCGATCGTCGAGCGCTTCATCAGGCAGCTCGGTATCAAATGCTCCGGACCGGACCAGAAGGTGCGCGAGCTTTCGGGCGGCAATCAGCAGAAAGTGCTGCTCGGACGCTGGCTGGCGATGAACCCGCGCCTGCTCATTCTCGACGAGCCGACACGCGGTATCGATGTCGGCGCCAAGGGCGAAATCCAGACGCTTATCAAGACGCTGGCTGACCAAGGGCTTGCGGTGCTGATGATCTCCTCCGAACTCGAAGAGGTGATCGAAGGAGCCGATCGCGTTTTCGTCCTGCGCGAAGGCATCAGCGTCGCTGAATTCGATCGCGACGAGGCCACGGAAGACGCGGTCATGTCCGCCATGGCGCATGGCAGCGCGCCGGTTATCGCGGAGGCCATATCGTGACCGACACCACGCGGCAGCAACGCATATTGCGACCGTTCGATCCATTCGATTTCATGGCGCGCTATGGCACCTTGATCGCACTGGTTCTGCTTATCCTGTTCAATTTTGTGTTCACCCGCAACTTCGCCACGATGCAGACGCTCAACGTCAATCTCACGCAGGTTTGCACTATCGTTATAGTCGCCGTCGGCATGACTCTGGTCATCGCAACCGGGGGCATCGACCTTTCAGTCGGGTCGCTGATGGCGATTTCCGGTGCTCTTGCCCCGATGATCTTCCTTGGCAAGATCGTTCCGATCGACAATGTTGCTCTTGCCGTCACGGCGGCCATGATCATCTCGGTCGGCATTGCGGGGCTATTCGGCCTGTTCAATGGCTGGCTGATCGCCAAATTCCGCATTCAACCTATCGTTGCGACGCTCGTTCTGTTCATTGCCGGCCGCGGCATCGCCCAGGTTCTGACCAACGGTAACCTTCAAACATTCCGCGTTCCGCAATTCCAATGGATCGGTCTTGGCCGCATCTTCGGCATTCCCGTGCAGGTCGTGCTCATGGTGCTCCTGGTGATTGCTGCCGCATGGATGCTGAAACGCACGGTTTTCGGCCGGCAGATCATTGCCATTGGCGGCAATGAACGAGCAGCAGAGCTTTCCGGTATCGCCGTTTCCAAGGTCAAGCTCATCGTTTATGCGATCAGTGGCCTCTGTGCCGGGATCGCCGGTCTCGTCGTCATCGCCATCAATTCCTCCAGCGATGCCAATCTTGTTGGCATGGGCATGGAGCTCGACGCCATTGCTGCTGTTGCCGTCGGCGGCACCCTGCTGAGCGGCGGCAAGGCGACCATCATCGGCACCTTGCTTGGCGCCATGACGATCCAGCTCGTGCGCTACACGCTTCTTGCCAACGGTGTGCCGGATGCGGCGGCGCTCGTGGTCAAGGCGGGGATTATCGTGCTCGCCGTCTGGATACAGCAACAGGGCAGACGCGCATGACAAGGCCTCGATTGATGTCACTGCTTGGGAGCTACGGCGTCGTTCTGGCATTGCTGCTGCTCATCCTCTTTGGCTGGGCGCGTTACGATTATTTCCTCGGCTTCTTCAACATCACCAGCGTGCTGCGCTATAACTCGATGTTCGCATTGGTCGCGCTTGGCATGTGCTTCGTCATCATGACCGGCGGCATAGACCTTTCCGTAGGATCGACTGCTGCGCTCGGCAGCGTCGTTGCGGCGCTTGCCAGTCCGCAAGGCGCTTGGATCGGCCTTGGTGCAGGGGTTGGCGCCGGGCTGTGCGTCGGTCTGATCAATGCCATTCTCGTCACGCGGTTGAAGATCATGCCGTTCGTCGCGACCCTTGCGATGATGCTGGCGGCGAGCGGCACCGCGCTTCTTCTTGCCGATAATCAGTCCGTGTCGGTATCGTATGAAAGCGGGTTCACGTCGATCGGCCAGGATAATTTCCTCGGCTTTCCAATTCCCGCCTGGATTGCGATCGTGGCCTATGTCATCGGCTGGGTGGTTCTGAATTTCACCAGCACCGGTCGCGGTGTGCTTGCCGTCGGCGGCAACGAAGATGCGACGCGGCTGATGGGCCTGCCCGCCGACCGCATCAAGTTTCTGGTCTATCTTGCAAGCGGCGGCCTCGCCGGACTCGCCGGTGTCATCCTTGCTTCACAGTTTGGTGCCGGGCAACCCATCGAGGGCGTCGGCTGGGAACTCTTCGCCATCGCCGCGGTCGTCGTCGGCGGAACACTTTTAACCGGGGGTGTCGGATCGGTCGGCGCGACACTTGCAGGTGTACTGCTCCTTGGCATCCTCTTCAACGTGCTCAACTTCGAAAACGGCAAGGGATGGATTTCGCTCTCCGCCTACTGGCAATCGGTCATACGCGGCCTCTTCCTGCTCGTCGTGGTGATCCTGCAGGCAAAGCTCTCATCGCGCGGTAGCGTGGCTGTCAGGGATTATTGATGCGTGACGATGTACAGCCAGAGCCATTCGGCACATTTCAAGGCGAACCCGTATTTCAGGCAACGATCCGCTCATCCGCCGGTGCCGTTGCCAGAATTCTGAACTGGGGCGCTGTCATCAGGGATCTACAGATACCCTTGCGCGACGGAACCCTCCAGCGCGTCGTTCTGGGCTTCGATAGTTTTGACGACTATCCTGCTCTTTCACCTTATTTCGGTGCCGTTGTCGGCCGCTATGCCAATCGCATCGCCAATGGTCGCTTTGTGCTGGATGGAGAAACCGTTCATCTCAATCAAAACGAGGGCACACAGACCTTGCACGGAGGCAGTGGCGGGGTTTCGCAGCGCCTATGGGCCATTGCCGACGCAAGCCAGTCATCCGCGACCCTTGCCTTGCATTCGCCGGATGGCGATCAGGGGTTTCCCGGCAATGTGGATATCCGTTGCACCTACAGTTTTATCGGCGATGCCACCTTATGCGTCGAAATCGAAGCGGTCACCGACGCGCCAACCGTCGCCAATTTCGCCCAGCATTCCTATTTCAATCTCGACGGGTCGGGCGATATTCGTGATCATCGGCTGCGGATCCTCGCCGATGCCTATACGCCGATTGACGGGAACCTTATTCCCACTGGCGAAATCACCGGGGTTGACGAAACGGCCTATGATTTCCGCCTGCCACGGCGGATCGGCACGAGCGGCTCCACCCTTTACGATCACAATTTCGTCCTCAGCGAGCCAACAAGCGATGGCATGCGCTTTGCCGCCTCGCTTGTGGCCGGTAGTGGCCTTGCCATGCAGGTGCACACAAGCGAGCCCGGTCTGCAATTCTACGATGGCGCGAAAATCCCTTCCCTTATCGGTCTTCGACGGCAAGCAGCTACGGTCCGCATGCTGGCCTGTGTCTCGAAGCTCAGCATTTTCCCGACAGTCCAAACCAGCCGCACTTTCCCAGCACGGTCCTTGCGCCCCGGCGAGACCTATCGCCAGCGCACGGAATTCCGTTTCCATAACGTCTAACTTGCCAATCACAATTTCCCGTCCTATGCCGGTCTGCAGCAAAGTGGAGGCATTGATGGCTACGAATGTTGCATTGACGGGATTGGCGCGGGACATGCAGGCGCGGGCGGAGACGGGCCGTCCGATCCGCATCGGCCTGATCGGTTCGGGCGAGATGGGCACCGACATCGTCACGCGTGTTGCGCATATGCCCGGCATCGAGATCGGGGCGATTTCCGAACTGAACCTGCCCAATGCCCTGAAAGCCGTCGACATCGCCTATCAGGAACAGGGTCATTCGCGCGAGGTGTCGAATGCCTCTTCGCTCACCGCAGCGATGGAGGCCGGCAAGATCGCCGTCACCAACGACGCCAATCTGATCCTCGAGAACGAGCTGATCGATGTCATCATCGATGCGACCGGGGTTCCGGCCGTCGGGGCCGAGATCGGACTGAGGGCGATGGAGCACGGCAAGCACCTTGTCATGATGAATGTCGAGGCGGATGTGACCATCGGCGCCTATCTGAAGAGCGAGGCCGACCGGCTCGGCGTCACCTATTCGCTGGGGGCGGGCGATGAACCCTCGTCCTGCATGGAGCTGATCGAGTTCGTTTCGGCCATGGGCCATCCGATCGTTGCCGCCGGCAAGGGCAAGAACAACCCGCTCAACATCGATGCCATTCCCGACGATTACGAGGAAGAGGCCAGGCGCCGCCACATGAATGTGCGCATGCTGGTCGAGTTCGTCGACGGCTCGAAGACCATGGTGGAGATGGCGGCGATCGCCAATGCCACCGGGCTCGTGCCGGACAAGCCGGGCATGCATGGCCCGGCGGCAACGCTCGACCAGTTGTCGAAGGTGCTGGTGCCGGAAAAGGACGGCGGGGTGCTGTCGCGCGTCGGTGTCGTCGACTATTCGATCGGCAAGGGCGTGGCGCCGGGGGTGTTCGTCGTCGCCGACATGTCGCATCCGCGCATTTCGGAGCGCATGGAAGATCTGAAGATGGGCAAGGGCCCGTATTTCACCTTCCACCGCCCCTATCACCTGACCTCGCTGGAGGTGCCGCTGACCTGCGCCCGCGTCGTGCTCTACGGCAAGGCCGACATGGTGCCGCTGGCAAAGCCCGTCGCCGAAGTCTGTGCCGTGGCCAAGAAGGATCTGAAACCTGGCGACAGGCTCGATGCCATCGGTGAATATTGCTACCGCGCCTGGATCATGACGGCGGCGGAAGCCCGCGCCGCCGGCGCCATCCCTTGCGGCCTGTTGCAGGGCGGCAGCGTCACCCACCCGATCAAGAAGGGCGAACTCATCACCAGCGCCAATGCCGCCCCCGTTCCCGGCTCCAAGATCGTCGAACTTAGGGCAAGACAGGACAAACTGGTTTATGGATGAGGATCAGCTTCGATAGATTACTCAGCCGTTCGCGCTTGGGCTCGAACGGCTTTGTTTATTTCGCTTTCGTAACGAGCTGTGCATTTTGTTTTGAAAACAAGCACTTAGATAAAACTTGCTTTTTCTACAAAGAACGCAAATTTATCTGTGCAAAACTACCTTCTCCTTGAAAAAGACCGGTTCGCCAACAATATTAATAAATGGTTAACGACTGAGTCTTTGATGCTAGGAGCATGTAGTGCCAGCCTATCAAGTCAAGTTCGCTTATCTGACAAAGTATAAACAGACACGCCACCTGTTTCACCAGCTTGTCATTGCCGAGGACGAGGCGAGTGCGCTTGCCCAAGGCCGGCTGATGATGAGCAGGCGGTCGCCCAATGCGCGTATCGTGCATGAATCCTGCGTGCTGCGTCCGGACAGTTCCGAAGTTGAAAGTGCTACGGCGCAAGGCTGGACGCTCAACGATAATTGGTGGTCGCGGCCGATCAAGCCGGATGACGATCTTGCGACCATAGCCAAGCACGGCTTTGCGCACAGCAACCACATCCACGCAAAATCCGCGATGGACTGTGTCGCGATTGACAAACGTGCTGCCTAGAGCCTTTCGTGGAAGGCTCTAAAGGTCTGTCCTTACGTTCCACAGTTCCGGAAACAGCACTACCTCGAGCATGTTGCGCAAGTAATTGACGCCGGATGTTCCGCCTGTGCCGGTCTTGAAGCCGATAATGCGCTCGACGGTAGTCACGTGGTTGAAGCGCCAGCGCCGGAAATAATCCTCAAAATCGACCAGCTTTTCCGCCAGTTCATAGAGCGGCCAGTGGGCTTCCGGATCACGGTAGATCACCAGCCAGGCGTCGCGCACGCTGTTGTTCGGCTGGTACGGCAACGACCAATCGCGTTCCAGCACCGACTGGTCGATGGTAAAGCCCTTGCGCGCCAAAAGCCGTATCGACTGGTCGTAAATGCTTGGTGCGCGCAGGAATTCTTCTAGCCAGGCGTGAATATTTGGCCTGTGTTCGTGCGGACGCATCAACGCCGCATTCTTGTTGCCGGCGAGGAATTCGATCGCCCGGTACTGGAACGACTGGAACCCCGAAGACATGCCGAGCGCTTCGCGGAAGGTCGTGTACTCGCTCGGCGTCATTGTCCGAAGCACATCCCACGCCGAATTCAACTGGTCGAGAATGCGCGAAACCCGCGCCAGCATCTTGAAGGAAGGCGCAAGGTCATCGTCTGGCAATGTGCTCGCAAACCGAAGTCAGTTCGTGGATGACCAGCCGCATCCAGATTTCGGACGCCTGATGCTGCACGATGAACAGCATCTCGTCATGCGCATCCGAAAGTGGTGTCTGCGCCGTGAGGATCTTGTCGAGGTGCAGGTAATCGCCATAGGACATATGTCCGTCAAACGACATCTGTGCGCCTTCGGTTTCCGGATCGTAGGGTGTTCGGGTCACGTAACGGCTCCCCTGACTTGGTATTCCGGTGACATCCCAGGCGCGCGTCTCAAGGATTTCCTTCAGAACCGCTGCCGCTTGTCCCACTTCGGCGAAACTCAAGTAAAGCGGCGTCATGCCGAAGCGAATGATATCCGGCGCACGGAAATCGCCTATGACGCCATGCGCAATCAACGCCTGCATGATGGCATAGCCATTGTCGCAGGAATAGGATACCTGGCTGCCGCGCAGATCGGGATCACGCGACGTCACCAGCGTCAACCCAAGATCTTCGGCAAACTTGTCGACTTCCTGAATGAACAAATCGCATAGCCCGACGGATTTCGCCCGCAGTGCCTGCATGTCGACGTCGTCCCACAGCGACATTGCTTCGTCCATGGCGACCATGGCAAGGACTGGTGGCGTGCCGCACAAATACTGTTCGATGCCGTCGGAAGGCTTATAACCGGAGTCGAAATCAAACGGCGCACGGTGGCCGAACCAGCCGGAAAGCGGCTGGCGAAACCCGCCCTGGTGGCGTGGATTGACGTAGAGAAAGGCGGGAGCTCCCGGCCCGCCATTCAGATATTTATAGCCACAACCGATGGCGAAATCGGCACCCGCTCCAGTCAGGTCAACCGGCATTGCACCTGCCGTGTGCGCGAGATCCCAGATGACGAGGATACCCATGTCATGCGCCGCGTGGGTCAGCGCTGCCATGTCGTGGCGATGGCCGTTGCGGTAGTTGACATGGGTCAGCATCAGCACAGCCACATCTTCATCCAGCATTCCCGGGATATCTTTCGGGGCATCTGCAAGGATCAGCCGGTGACCCTTGCCGATCTGTTTGGCCACGCCTTCCGCAATATAGAGATCGGTCGGGAAATTGTCGCGCTCGGAAATGATCTTGCGGCGCTCCGGATTGAGATCGAGCGCTGCAGATAACACCTTGAACAGATTGATCGACGTACTGTCGGCCGCGACAACCGTCCCTTCCTCAGCGCCGATCAGTCGGGCGATTTTCTTGCCGACACGCTGCGGCAAGTGCACCCAATCGGCCGTGTTCCAGCTGCAAATCAGCTGTTCGCCCCACTCCGCACTGATCGTCTTCGCCACGCGCTGCCTGACCGTTTTCGGCAAGGCGCCCAGCGAATTGCCGTCGAGGTAAATGACGCCTTCAGGGAGTTCGAACCTGTCGCGGTATGTCGCGCAGCGAATCGGACAAGTCGGCGTGGGTCGGGTTGATCTTGATAGGAGTGCTGTCCATTTCTTCTTTCTTGATAATTCGTGTGGTCGCGCCAATTCACGGCTTTTCGCAAGTCCCTTAACGGCTACAATTTACTTTGGTATGAACTTGTCAATATAACCAGACCCTGCTCGATAGTGGGGCATACACAAAAGGGAGAACAACAAAATGATCGGCGCAAAATATGTAGTGCGGACAGCGCTGGCTGCAGCACTCGGTATGGGGCTCGGGTTTGGAACCGCCTCGGCCGAAACCAAAATCGGCATTGCACAATTCGGCAAGCATCCGCAGCTCGATGAAACCGTCACCGCGTTCAAGGCGGAGCTTACCAAGCTTGGCGTCACAGATGCCGCCTATGACGAATTGCAGGTCAATTTTGATGCGACACTTATCCCGCAAATGGTGACCAAGCTCGTTTCCAGCAATCCGAAGCTGATCCTTGCCATCACGACGCCGGTAGCGCAGGGCGCACGGCAGATCGTCGGTAGTTCCGGCACGCCCGTGGTGTTTGCCGCTGTTACAGATCCGGTTGCCGCCAAGCTCACCCCATCATGGGAAGCCGGCGATACTGGCATGACCGGCGCTTCCGATCTGCAGGACGTCAGCTCGGTCGTCAAATTCATCAAGAAGCTGCTGCCGGATGCCAAGCGCCTCGCCTATCTTTACAACCCGGGTGAAGACAATGACGTCGCAGTGCTGAAGTTGATCAAGGAAGCCGCCCAAGCCGAAGGCCTGGAATTGGTTGAAGTCGGTCTCGACAACACCAACGACATTCCGATCCGCGTGAGCTCACTCGCCGGCAAGGCGGATGTGATCTATGTTCCGGGTTCGAATCTGGTTCAGCCTGCAATTCCGGCCGTGGCTGCCGCCGCGCTCAACATCAATATCCCGATCGTCAATGCATCGGCACAGGCGGTACGCGACGGTCTTGTCGCCGCGGCTTTCGAGGTCTCTTATACGAAGGTCGGCCAGAATGCGGCCAAGCTCGCATCGGAGATCATTGCCGGCAAGTCACCGGCAAGCCTTGCACCGATCAAGCCAACCTATGAAGACCACACGGCGCTGATCAACGAGGCTGTCCTGACGAAAACCGGTCAAAAAGTGCCGGATAGCCTCAAAGATTGTGAATGCTTCGTGAAATAGGCCTTCTCCTTTAGCCTGCAAACATATAGTTCCTCGCCAGCTAGCGCGGGAACTTTTGTTACGCAAGCTATGCTCCGGTTTGAGGGCTTACACATGACGACCGATATGCTGTCCGTGACGGGCGGCACCAAGATTTTCTATCGCGGCACCCTCGACGAGCGCCGGGCGCTCGATGGCCTCAATATCGCGCTGAAGCCTGCGGATTTCTGCGTCGTCATCGGCAGCAATGGCGCCGGCAAGTCGAGCTTCCTCAATGCTGTATCCGGCAGGCTGCCGCTAGACTCTGGCCGCATTTCCATCGATGGCCAGGATGTCACCAGATTGAACGCACACCGCCGTGCTCAGTTCATCGCCCGCGTGTTTCAGGACCCGATGATCGGCACAGCGCCGACCATGACCATCGGCGAAAACATGTTGCTGGCGGAATTACGTGGCAAACAGCGCGGCTTTTCCTATGGGCTCACAGCGTCACGGCGGGCCAGATACAGCGAACAGCTGGCGGAACTCAACCTCGGGCTCGAAAAGCGCCTCGACATGCCGGTCGGCCTTCTTTCCGGCGGACAGCGCCAATCTCTGTCTCTGGTCATGGCGGTGTCGACGCGGCCGAAACTCCTGCTTCTGGACGAGCACACCGCGGCGCTCGATCCGCGCACGGCAAAACTGGTCATGGATACGACGGTGCGAGCAGTGGAAGAGCTGCAGCTGACGACGCTGATGGTCACGCACAACATGGAACATGCGATCAAATACGGCAACAGGATCATCATGATGGATGCGGGCAAGGTTCTTGTCGAGATCGGCCAGGAGGAGAAAAACGGCATTACCGTTTCTGATCTCATTGACCGCTTTCATACGAAATCCGATGCCATCGCGCTGCAGGGGAGTTGAGACTGTGGACATTTTCAATAGTTTCTACGGCCTGATCCCCGTCACCATTGCCCAAAGTCTGATCGTCTCGTTCGTCGTTCTCGGCGTCATGCTGCCCTTCCGTATCCTGAACTTTCCAGATCTGACTTCGGAAGGCGCGTTTCCGCTCGGTGGCTGCGTCTGCGGTACGCTGATTACCGCCGGCGTCAATCCATTCCTCGCCTGTCTCGTGGCGCTGCTTTGCGGTTTTGCCGCCGGTTGCACGACCGCGTTCATTCATCTGCGTTTCAAGATCAATACGCTGCTCGCCGGTATCCTCGTTATGACGATGCTCTACAGCATCAATCTGCGCATCATGGGTCGCACCAATATTCCGCTCTTCACCTATGATACCGTCTTTACGATCCTCGCGGGACCGTCTGCCAATTTCCCGTTGGTTAAAATCCTCATCGTTGGTGTGCTGATTGCTCTCGTCGTCGGCGCCATGCTGTATTTCTTCATGTCTGAGAAGGGCACTTCCATGCGTGCCGTCGGCGCCAGCCCGGATATGGCCGAAGCACAGGGCATCAATGTCAGCACCGCGACGATTGTCGGCGTCGGCGTCGCGAGCGCGCTTTCGGCTACGGGCGGCAGTATCATGGTGCAAACACAAGGTTTCGCCGACGTCAATATGGGTTTCGGCATCCTGATCAACGGGCTTGCTGCGCTGATTATCGGCGAGGCCATTACCGGACGCCAGACGATCCTGTGGCAGGTGTCTGGCGCCGGTCGTCGGTTCGCTGGTTTACTACCAGCTGATTTCCTTCTGTCTGACCTTGGGCCTTGCCCCTGCCGATCTGAAGTTCGCGACCGGTGCATTCGTGCTGCTTGATGCTGGCGTTGCCGAACTTGCGCAAGTCCGGCGGCGACGTGCAGATACGCGAAAAAGTGCGGGAGTAGCATTCTTAGGGGGAAATATGCGGCAACATTAACGCTATCGACTGGGACGACGCCTATTCCAATTTTGCCTATATCCCGGATGGCTTTGAATATCCGGCGAAATGGCTTGCAGAGGCCGCGCAGTTCCGTGAAGAAATGGATGAGAAAGGCTTGTTGCAAGCCGATCTCAGCTATGGTCCGCATTCGCGCAACCGGCTCGACCTCTTCATGCCGTGGGGTGACCTTCGCGGTCTCGTCGTCTTCGTTCATGGCGGTTACTGGATGGAGGATTTCGACAAGTCTGCCTGGTCACACCTGGCGAAAGGCGTTCTCACCCATGGTTTCGCTGTGGCCATTCCATCCTATCCACTCTGCCCGGAGGTTCGGGTCAGCGATATCACCGTACAGGTCGGGCTCGCCATCACCCGCGCTGCGAATGAGGTTCCAGGGCCAATCCATCTGACAGGACATTCGGCTGGCGGGCACCTCGTTGCCCGCATGGTCACGGTGACGTCACCGCTGAGCCAGGCGATCCGGCATCGCGTCCGCAAGACGGTGCCGATCTCGGCGATAACCGATATGCGTCCCCTCATGAAGACTGAAATGAACGCGACGCTACATCTTGAAGCGGTGGAGGCGCGGCTTGAAAGCCCCGCCCTTCTCGAGCCCCAGGAAGGCATCGACGTCACCGCATGGGTCGGCGCCGCAGAACGGCCCGAATTTCTGCGGCAGAATGCTTTGCTCGCCAATATCTGGTCGGGGTTTGATTGCCGGGTCGATGCGGTCGAGGAAGCCGGCAAGCATCACGCCAGTGTGATCGAAGGATTGACCGAGCCCGATCACCCGTTGACACGCAGATTGCTGTGTCTGTAGCGCATATCACCAAAATCTCCGATTTTGGAAGGATTATGCGTCACCAGGAATCAAAAAGCTGTCAGAGTTGGGATATCACTCTGACAGCTTTTTGGGGTGCCGATTTATTATCAGTATAGGTTGATTCAGGCGCTGAGGCGCTTGGGGTCTTCAAGGATCATTGCATTGCTCGGGAGGCCGAGCGCATGCGCAATGCGTTCCAGTTTGTGCGGATCCAAATTCTGGCCGCTTTCGATCGTTTCTATTTCGAGGGATGTCAGACCGCACGCAACGGCTAAGTCCTCGATGGAATATCCGAATTGTTCGCGAAATGCTCTGACAATATTTGTACCATTGGCAAGCGCCGTGGAAACTGTTTCAGGCAATGAATAGTCGCCGGCGGTTTTGTTCATCGCTTTGCTCCTAACGTGAAAGGTTTAGTTAACAAATCGGAAGGCAGAACTTATACGTCCGTAGCCCGGGATCAACCCCTTTATGTGACTTCACATAAAACGTGATCAGAATCGGGGCAGTAGCTTGCCTTATTGTGGCACCAGATTTCCGTAAGATGTCAAAGATGCCGATCGTTAACGCGACCAATTGCTGAAGGTTATCAGTGGATTATTACGCCGCTATGTCACTCGTAACTGGCTATATATAGGAGCGACGCAAGGAAAATGAACCCTCTTCCCAGAAAATATTCCACAGCCCTGTTTTTGGTGCTTGTAACATTCGCTCCTGTGCTTTCCGGCTGCGCCCGCGTCTATTATGGCAGCTTCCGGTATGACGCTGCGTGTGTCGACCACGATCCGCGCTATCCCGGCGGCAGCCCGGTTTGTGTGGTGAAAAGAACGAGGTAGACGCTGACGAATATTTAGGTCCGCCAGCGCTGTTTAGTCTCAATCAAACCGCGACGTCGAACACCGCCTGGGTTTTCGCTTTAATTTCCTCGATCGTTACACCAGGCGCAATTTCGATCAGAGTCATCTTAGGCTCGCCTCGCCGCTCGACTGTAAAGACACCGAGATCGGTAATTACAAGGTCGGTGACACGCTGACCGGTCAGCGGCAGCGTGCACTGTTCGAGCAGCTTCGCCTCGCCCTTCGCCTCGTGCTCCATGACGACCACGACTTTTTTGACCCCGGCGACAAGATCCATTGCACCGCCCATGCCCTTGACCATCTTGCCCGGCACCATCCAGTTTGCGAGATCGCCATTGCGTGCGACCTGCATGGCACCGAGGATTGAAAGGTCGATATGACCGCCGCGGATCATGCCGAAGCTGTCGGCACCGTTGAAATAGCTGGTCGTCGGCAGCTGGGTGATCGTTTGCTTGCCGGCGTTGATCAGGTCGGCGTCCTCCTCGCCCTCATAGGGGAAAGGTCCCATCCCGAGCATGCCGTTCTCACTCTGCAGCTGAACGCTCATTCCAGTCGGGATATAGTTGGCAACGAGCGTCGGAATACCGATACCCAGATTGACGTAGAAACCGTCTTCGAGTTCCTGTGCGGCCCGTTCGGCCATCTGATCGCGTGTCCAGGCCATCTCAGTTTACCTCATTTGCAGTGACGAGACGCGGGCGGGTCGTCCGCTGTTCGATATGCTTGACCGGGTTGGGTACATGGACGATCCGCTTGACGAAAATGCCGGGCGTATGGACATGATCGCCGTCGATCTTGCCCGCGTCGACCAGATGTTCGACTTCGGCGATGGTGAACCGGGATGCTGTTGCCATGATCGGGTTGAAGTTGCGCGCCGTCTTGCGGTAGACGAGGTTGCCTTCCGTGTCGCCCTTGAAGGCATGGACGATGGAAAGGTCAGCGAACAGTCCACGTTCCATTACGTAGGATTCACCGTCGAATTCGCGCACATCCTTGCCCTCGGCGATGATCGTGCCGACGCCGGTCTTGGTGAAGAAGGCCGGAATACCTGCTCCGCCGGCGCGAATACGCTCGGCCAGCGTTCCTTGCGGATTGAACTCCAGTTCGAGTTCGCCCGACAGATATTGCTGGGCAAACAGTTTGTTTTCGCCGACATAGGACGAAATCATCTTGCGGATCTGCTGGGTCTCAAGCAGCACGCCAAGTCCGATACCGTCGACACCGGCATTGTTTGAGATCACGGTGAGGTCTTTGACGCCGGAATCGCGGATCGCATAGATCAGCGCTTCCGGAATACCGCAAAGGCCAAAGCCGCCGGCCATGATGGTCATGCCGTCGAACAGCACGCCGTCCAGCGCATCGCTGACGTTTGATTGAACTTTTTTCAAGAACAGTCTCCCATTTCTCTATCCTCTGTGTTGAACGGTATGGCTTGTCGCGGCGCCGCAGATAGTCGTATTAATACTGCATGACAGCACCAGAGTTATCCAGTTCCGACATCTTGAATTCAGGAAGCGTAAAACACTTCCGCCTGACGGACCTGCCGGTGCCGATGGTCTATGCCACGCACCGTATCATACGCGATTGCAATTTCGAATTCGCAGAGACTTTCGGCTATGAACGGCACGAACTGATCGACCAGAGTTTCTCAGTCTTTATCCGAAGATCAGGGATTTCGTTCGCACCGGTGAAATGTGGCGCACGAATTTTGCCGGCGGCAAAGTCTACCATGACGAGCGCGTCATGCAGCGGCGCGACGGAACCAGCTTCTGGTGCCGCGTGCGCGGGCGCAGCCGTAACCTGGCGGATCCCTTTGCCGAAGCGCTCTATTGTTTCGAGCCAATGAACCGTGCTGTCGCTGGCAACGCCAGCCTCATTTCCGACCGGCAGAAACAAGTGCTGACGCTGGTTTCGCAGGGCAAGACCAATGCGCAGATCGCGCAGGAAATCGGTTTGTCGAAGCGTACCATCGAAGCGCACCGCGCCCGCATCATGCGAGCCTACTCCTTGCGCAACAGCGCCGAGCTCATCGCCTGGTTTTCGTCGCTGCGATAGCCTGTTTCAAATATTGTTGAGATCAAGATGGTAGCGCGCGTGTCTTCGCTCTCCAGTCCTGGTCAATCCTCCTTTAAGAACCAGATCTGCCAAATCTCTCGTCGCCGTTGCGCGTGAGGTTCCGGTGATGCTGATGTAGTTTTCAGCGCTGAGACCGCCCTTGAAACCGTCTAATCCTGCGCGAAACATACGGCCGATGACTTTCTCCTGCCGTGCGTTGAGTTGCCCCCGCAGCCGGTCATAAAACTTGGCTTTGATGATGTAGAATTCCACCCGCTTCAGTGTCGTACGCTGCGCTTCCAGCACAGTCTCGGCAAAATACACAAGCCACTCGGTGATCTCGTTGGCTTTGTTGCTGTGTTCGAGCATGTCATAGTAGGCTTTGCGTGAACGCTGAATGGTATAGGCCAAGGCGATGAGGCTCGGCTGACCGAGATTTTGGGCGAGAGACTTTTCCGAGATTGCTCGCCCGATACGGCCATTCCCATCGTCAAAAGGGTGAATGCTGACGAAGTATAGATGCGCCAGCCCGGCCCGGGTCAAGCGCAGGCAAAGGGCTCTTCCCGTCTGGCGCCGTTGCGTTGAACCAGTTTGCAAACGTGTTCATTTCTTGCGCGACACGGATGGAGGGCGGAGCCTCGAAATGGATTGTCGGCTTGTCGGCACGGCCTGACACGACCCGCATCGGCTCCTTATGCGTGCGATAACCTCCAATCACCTGGATAGCGTTGCTCTCGCCGGCCATCAGCATCCTGTGCCAGTTGAACAATGTATCGTGCTGCAGCGGATCAGCGAATGTCCGGTACAAATCGACCATCATTTCCGAGATGCCGCGCTCCGCTGCGGGAACACGCTGGTTACTCGCCGCCAATCCGAATTGTTGCCGCAGTGACGTTTGCAGGCTGTCGCGATTGAGGAATTCTCCCTCTATCTCCGAGGTTTTCAATGCTTCATCGCTGATCAGTTCGATCCGCAGTGTGTCCCGGTCATCGGCATTCACATGGCGAAAAGCACCGAAAAACTCGCCGGAATGCAAAAGGAACTGGCGCTCCAGCGACGCGAGCGCAGCTGGGTCATAAGTGAAATTGGGCCAGTCGGATTGTTGCCAGTTCCAGGTCATGAGCTATAGATCGCCTTTCTATAACTCATAGTGGTGCAGATTATGAGCTATAGCAAGAGTTTCTATGCCTCACACTATTTTGAGGATAGCCGAAAAGCGTGGATCGAAAGCCCGCGCGATAGGTTCGGCAGCGGCACCAAGTGCGGCTGACCACGGATCGGCAAGTCCCGCTTGCAATCGTGCTTCAGGATAGCGGCGCGCTCGCTCGGCAATCGAGGGTAGCAGCGGTTCGATCTTCCCGACAAGACGATCGATAAGAACTCGGGGCGCGCCACCGCACAGGATGATCGTCTGCGGATCGAAAATCGATTCCAGCATTTGTACGGTCCGGCGCAGGCGCTCGGCAACATTGTCCATCCACTGCTCCAGCTTTGGACCGCCGCGCAGCACGGCATCGGTCACCATGGCGAAAAGCTCAGGCTCCGATGGATCGAGATCGAGCAGTTTGCACAGCGACGCCATCGAGGCATAGTGTTCCAACGGTTCGACATCAGGACCGTCCCCCGGTGCGAGCGCCAGCATCATGCCGATCTCGCCCGCGTTGGAATGCGCGCCGCCGTAGAGTTCGCCATTGAGGATCAACCCGGTGCCGAGACCATAGCCGAAATAGATGCAGATCACATGGTCAAGCCCGTGTGCTGCGCCAAGCAGACGTTCGGCGGTTGCGGCGGCGGAAGCATCGTTCTGCAGTGCCACCTCGAGGCCCGTCCCCTCGGCGATCCTGTCGACGAGCGGGAAGTTCTGCCACGCGGTCATCATCCACGGATCGTCGTACAGCGTGTTGATACCAAACGGCCCGGGCATGGCGATGCCGAGACCGACAAGCCGCTTATCTGCCTCGTGAGTCTGCTCCAGAAGCACCTTGCGCGTCTTGGCGACGAGATCGAGAATCACCACCACGCCCTCCGCCGGCCCGCCTGCCGGGAGCTTGGCTTCCATCTGGACCAGAACATCGCCGACGAGGTTGACGATGACCGTACGTGTCACATGGCGGTCGATCTGCAGGCCGACGGCAAAGGCGCCTTCCGGGACCAGCTGATAGGGGGTGGCGGGCTGCCCCCTCCCCTTGCGCACACTTGCCTGTGAACGGACAAGGCCGTCTCGTGCCAGCTCCTCGATGATGTTGGAAACGGCTTGTGGTGTCAGTCCTGTGGCGCGCGCCAGGTCGGCTCGCGACAGCGCACCGTTGACGCGCAGCGCATCGATCATGATGCGCCGGTTATGCGCACTGGCACCGCCGAGATTGGTCCCGCTCTTCGCTCTTATTGATCGTATACCGTCCATCCGTGATCCCTCTTGACACCAGAAGAATATTCATCAACTAATAAGTCAAGCGAATTGATTTAATAAAAATCGATCAGGGGAATGTGAGCACTAACTGGGCGCAAATGCGCCACGAAAGGCTCTCGATAGCAACGACCAGGCGTCTGTCCATGACGGCCAGCGCTGCCAAACAGGAGGTAATCATGTTGAAATCCGTGCAGACCGCGCTTCTGGGCGCCACACTTCTGGGAGCGGCGTTGTCTTCGCCTGCCCATGCAGAAACCAAGATCAACGCGCTGTTCATGGCGCAGGCCGCCTACAGCGAGGCCGATGTACGTGCCATGACGGAAGCCTTCACCAAGGCAAATCCGGACGTGACGGTCAATCTCGAATTCGTTCCTTACGAAGGTTTGCACGACAAGACCGTCCTCGCCCAAGGATCAGGCGGCGGCTATGATGTCGTTCTCTTCGACGTGATCTGGCCCGCCGAATATGCAACCAACAAGGTACTGACTGACGTAACCGACAAGATCACTCCGGAAATGAAATCGGGTGTGATTCCGGGCGCGTGGACCACGGTTGAATATGACGGCAAGCGTTATGGCATGCCGTGGATCCTCGACACCAAATACCTGTTCTACAACAAGGAAATCCTGGAAAAGGCCGGTATCAAAACCCCGCCGAAGACGTGGGTCGAGCTTACCGAACAGGCCAAGATCATCAAGGACAAGGGTTTGCTGGCAACGCCGATCGCCTGGAGCTGGTCGCAGGCCGAAGCAGCAATCTGCGACTACACCACGCTGGTCAGTGCCTATGGCGGCAGCTTCCTCAAGGACGGCAAGCCGGTGTTCCAGACGGGCGGCGGTCTCGACGCGCTGAACTACATGGTCGACAGCTATAAATCGGGTCTCACCAATCCGAACTCCAAGGAATTCCTCGAAGAAGATGTCCGCCGTGTGTTCCAGAATGGCGAAGCTGCCTTCGCCCTCAACTGGACCTACATGTACAACATGGCCAATGACCCGAAAGACAGCAAGGTTGCCGGCAAGGTCGGCGTGGTTCCGGCTCCGGGTGTCGAAGGCAAGAGCACTGTGTCCGCCGTCAACGGTTCGATGGGGCTTCGGCATCACCTCGACCAGCAAACATCCGGATGAGGCGTGGAAATACATTACCTTCATGACCTCTCAGGCGACGCAGAACCAGTACGCCAAGCTCAGCCTGCCGATCTGGTCCTCTTCTTATGAAGATCCGGCCGTTTCCAAGAATCAGGAGGAATTGATTGCGGCAGCCAAGGTCAGTCTTGCCGCGATGTACCCGCGTCCGACAACACCGAAATATCAGGAACTATCGACAGGTCTACAGCAGGCGATTCAGGAAGCTCTTCTGGGGCAGACTGCTCCCGAGGATGCATTGAAAACTGCCGTCGAGAATAGCGGTCTCTGATAGCATCGTGAAGGCGGCAGGTATGTCCTTCCGCCTTCATTTTTCCCAATGATTGATATTGTGGCAGGCTTCATTTCATGACGAGCACCTGGATCACCACCCGCGCATGGCTCCTGATGCTGCCACTTCTGATCGTCATGGTTGCGATTATCGGTTGGCCGCTCATCGATACGATGCGCCTCTCCTTCACCGATGCCAAGCTCGTCGGTACCGAAGGCAGTTTTGTCGGCATCGACAACTATGTCAAAATCCTTTCCGGTTCGAATTTTCAGCGCACGCTTGTCACCACTTTCTGGTTTGCTGTCTTGTCCGTCTCTTTGGAGATGGTCATCGGCGTTCTTGCTGCCCTGCTTTTAAACCAGCAGTTCTATGGCCGCTCTATCCTGCGTGCTCTCATGATCCTGCCGTGGGCGCTGCCGACTGTCGTCAATGCCACGCTGTGGCGTCTGATCTATAACCCTGAATACGGTGCGCTGAACGCGCTGCTGATGCAGTTCGGCCTCATCGACGCCTATCGCTCCTGGCTGGGCGAACCCGGCACCGCCCTTGCCTCTCTGATCGTGGCCGACTGCTGGAAGAATTTTCCGCTGGTGGCATTGATTGCACTGGCCGCCCTGCAGGCCGTTCCGCGCGACATCACCGCTGCGTCCATGGTCGATGGCGCGGGTGCCTGGTCGCGCTTCCGCTTCGTCATCATGCCCTATCTCGCGGGGCCTTTGATGGTGGCGCTTGTCCTGCGCACGATCGAGGCGTTCAAGGTCTTCGATATCATCTGGGTCATGACACGCGGCGGACCCGCCAACAGCACGCGGACGCTGTCGATCCTCGTCTATCAGGAAGCCTTCTCCTTTCAGCGAGCGGGATCGGGCGCTTCACTGGCGCTGATCGTCACCTTGCTGGTAACGGTGCTTGCCGTGGCTTACGCCGCCCTGATCCGCAAAAGCGCGGGAGTGTCATAATGGAACGCCGTAGCCTTACCGCGTCGATACTGGTTCATCTCGCAGCGCTGCTTCTCCTCGTCGTCATCCTCGCGCCTGTCGTGTGGCTCTTCGTCATGAGCATTTCCTCGACGCCGGATCTCATCGCCAAGCCGTTGCACTGGTGGCCGGATACGGTCGATCTGTCCCGCTATCATGTCCTGCTCTCATCGGTGGCAAACAGCGCCGGTGAGGCTTTCGTCGCCTCGCTCTTCAACAGCATCAAAGTTGCGGGCATGGCGACTGTTGCGGCGCTCATTGTAGCCGTTCCCTCGGCCTGGGCCGTATCGCGCACCCCGTCGGTTGGCTGGTCCCTCTATGCGGTCATCGCCACCTACATGCTGCCTCCGGTAGCCTTGGCCGTACCGCTCTACATGACGCTCGCCTGGGCAGGCCTCCTCAACAATGTCTTCGGTCTGGCGCTGGTTTACCTCACCATCCTCGCGCCGTTCACCACATGGCTGATGAAATCAGGTTTCGATTCGATCCCCCGCGAGATCGAGAGCGCCGCAACCATGGACGGGGCCCGGCTCGATCAGATCCTACGTCTGATAACCCTGCCGCTTGCGGCGCCGGTCATGGCGACGGCAGCGCTCTTTGCCTTCCTGCTTGCCTGGGACGAATTCTTCTACGCGTTGCTGTTCACGTCCGACCAGCGCGCCAAAACCTTGACCGTCGCGATCGCCGATCTAGCTGGCGGACGCGTCTCGGATTATGGACTGATTGCTACAGCGGGTGTGCTTGCCGCCCTCCCCCCGCTGCTCGTCGGTCTCTTCATGCAGCGTGCCCTGATTTCGGGCCTGACAAGCGGCGGCGTCAAAGGATGAGCATGTCTTCGCAAAAGAACAAACCCGCCGGTCTCATCGCCATCGAGAAAGAAATGGCTCGGCAGAATACCGATGCGATAGCCTCCTTCGAGACTGCGGCCCCACTTGCCGTGACCATTGCCCAATCCCTGCGCAAGACCGGGCGATTGCTGCTGCTCGGCATGGGCGGTTCACATGCGGTCGGCCGTAGCGGTCGAACCGCTATACCGCAGCCTTGGAATCGATGCTGTCGCTCTACCACTGTCCGAACAGCTTGGCCAGCCGATATCATTATCCGGCAAAACAATTTTGGTAACCTCGCAATCGGGCGAAAGCGCGGAAGTACTGCGCTGGTTTGCCGAGACCGGCGTGCCGGCCGATACGTTTGGGCTGACGCTCGAAGGCGAATCTATCCTCGCTCGCACCGTGCCTTCACTGGTCGGTGCCGGCGGAACGGAAAACGCCTTCGCGGCAACACGCAGTCTGACGGTCAGTTTTTCCCTCCATCTGGCCGTTCTGAGCGCCGTTGGTGAAGACCCTGCCGGAGCTCTCGCCATACTGAATTCCGACAGCAAGCCAGACGTCAAGGCCGCGGTCGCTGCATTGTCTGCTGTATCGGCCGTTGTGACCTCCGGGCGCTTCATGCAGGGAGTTGCCGAGGCGATTGCGCTTGGCCTCACCGAACTCTCCCGCATCCCGTGCTTCTCGCTCGAAGGCGGCCAACTGCGTCATGGACCCATGGAGATGCTTGGCCCAAGGTAGGTGTCGTCCTGTTCCGTGCCAAGGATGGAACGTCCGAACTGGTTGCCCGCATGGCGATCTCGGCGCTGGAAGCAGGATCGCCGGTTGTCGTGTTCGATGCATCGGGTGAAGCCCCTATCGAAGGCGCCGCGATGATCGATGCGGGTGTGGCGAGCGGCATCGCGGCCGTCTTCGCCCTCCTTCCTGCTGCCCAGCACTTCATGCTCGGCTTCGCTGGCGCGCGCGTTGCCGATCTCGGCACGCCTGTGCGCTCCACCAAGATCACGCGGGACGAGTAAGAGCGATGAAACCACTCGCCGTCATCGGAAATGTCAATGTCGATCTCATCCTCGGGCCGGCCGATCCGTGGCCGACGCCTGGCACGGAAATCATGGTCGACTACGACGAATTGCGCGTCGGCGGCTCGGCCGGCAATGCCGCGCTGACCTGGGAAGGTCTTGGCCTCGATTTCCAGATCGCCGCCAATGTCGGCAATGACCAGTTCGGCGAATGGCTGCGGCAGGGCTTCGGCAAGCATTCGGCGCGCTGGCCGGTTGCACCCATGGGCACGACACTTTCCGTCGGCATCACTCATCCGAACGGCGAGCGTACGTTCTTTACAACGCGCGGTCACATCGCCGCCTTGTCCTGGCTCGACATTATCACAACGCTCGACACCGAGCGATTGAAGGGCGGCACCGCCATCCTTTGCGGCTCCTTCCTGACCGACGCTCTGGTTGCTCAATATGATGAGCTGTTCGATTGGGCCGATGCCAATGATATCCGCATTGCGCTCGATACCGGCTGGCCAATCGATGGCTGGACCGAGGCGAACC
>CAVQFY010000010.1:742500-1269298 GCA_963711925.1 uncultured Alphaproteobacteria bacterium | reverse complement strand
ATTAAAAGCGAACAACGCCGATTTGGGAGACGGTCAGCACGGTCTAGCGCAGGTCACTCATTCAAACGAATTTCTGAGAATATTTGTTCAAAGCGTTTAAACTCATTTGCACGGCTAAGCAGTGAGTGGGCGTAGCATTCTCGATAGCCGGTCCCCGTTCTCATTTCTTGGAGGCACGATCATGCGTATTGCGATTCTCGGAGCAGGAGCCGTCGGCGGCTATTTTGGAGCGCGACTCGCGGCCGGCGGTACCGATGTGACCTTCGTTGCGCGCGGCGCTCATCTTGCGGCCATTCAAAGGGACGGGCTGCGTGTAACCAGCCAACGTGGCGACGTCCATCTGCCCGCCGTCAAGGCGGTCGACGATATCAGCAAAGTCGGTGAGGTCGACCTTGTCATCGTCGCCGTGAAGTTATGGGACACCGAGCAGGTCGCCGTCACACTCAAGCCATTGGCCGAACACGGCGCGGCGATCCTCTCTTTGCAGAACGGCGTCCATAAGGACGAGGTGTTGCGCGAGCACGTGCCACCCGAAGCGGTCATCGGCGGACTCTGCTATATCGCAGCCGTAATCGCTGAGCCGGGAACCATCCGGCACGATGGAACCATGCAACGCATTATTTCGGCGAATACGATGGAACCAACTCCGCTCGGGTCGAAGCCTTCTATCAAGCCTGTATCGCCGGCGGCATCGACGCCGATATCAGCAACGAGATTGAACGACTGATCTGGGAGAAATACGTCTTTCTCGTCGGACTGTCGGCAACAACATCGGCTATCCGTCAAACCATTGGGCCAATCCGGGAAAATCCCGCTGCCCGTGCTCTCTTGTTCGACATCATGAACGAGACTGTTGCCGTCGGACGGGCAAAGGGTGTGCCGCTCGCTCCAGACTTTGCCGAGGATCGGCTGGCCTTCTGCGATACACTTCCAGCTTCGATGACATCGTCGATGTACCATGATCTTGTTCGCGGCAAGCGGATGGAGTTGGCGTGGCTGAGTGGCGGAGTTGCCGCCTTTGGAGAGGAACTGGGCATACCGACACCCATGAACCGGGCGGTCGCCAGCATCCTGAGCATCTACGCATCCGGGAACACAGGCGCGGTGAGTGCGTCGGGCTAATCTTGCTCCGAAGAGAATGCGAGCGATTTCGCCCGATGTTTCATGGCGGCGCTCCGCAGATTGCGACAATCGGCGGCTTTGAGGGCAACTTGGACCCGAGACAACGACTTGCCTGGCTCCAGAATTCGACCCGCCCCTTTCGAACAAGAGCGTCACGAACGCCGCAGCATCACCTCTACGGGCGGTCCGTTGCGAATGGTCTGGTACACCACGCAGTAGCGTTCGGTAAGCTTGAGAAGTTGGTCGAGCTTGTCTTGCGGTGCGTCCGTTTCAACGTCGAAGGTTAGGCGGATTTGGGCAAAACCAACCGAAGCATCCTTGGCAACGCCGAGGGTACCGCGGAAATCGAGATCACCTTCGACCGAGACAGCAGCGGATTGAAGCGGAATCTCCAGCGCCGTCGCCACTGCCTTCATGGTCACGCCCGCGCAGGCAACGAGTGCTTCGAGCAGCATGTCACCGGAGCACAGTTCCAGCCCGGTTCCCCCCGTCGCGGGATGCAGGCCCGCAACGGCGAGAAGGCGTCCAGTCTCCACTTTGCAGGCGATATTTTGATCATCGAGCGTGCCGTGCGCCTTCAACGTGATATATGCGTCCTTCGGATCGGTTTTGTAACGCTCCTTGATCGGCGCCTGAATGGCGCGCAGTGCGGCAGCATCCATGGTGATTGCCCTCCTTTTTTCGATCGCCGTTCTTTTAACATATTAATGAAGTCGTCGTGCCTTGATCCGATAGCAGGGAAGTCGAGTTCTCAAGGGTTGCTCCGTGTCAGCAAACTATCAAGTGAAAACCGTCCCGGTCCCCACGCCATAATTCCGAGCGCCATTGCTGCCCATGTTACATGAAGCGGCCAGCCTTCGGGAACGGTGAGCTCAACGATGAACGTCATCAACAGCAAACCGAAGGCAGCGAACCGAGTCGCGAGGCCGATAACGAGGAGCAGCGGCAAAACAATCTCTGCGCAGGCCGCCGCGAAGGCAAAAATGCCCGGTGCAGGAAACGGATATGGTCCGCCCGGCAAATGCAACTTGAACTCCGAGCTGAAGAGCAGCACCGCGACATCGTTCAACTGCAGAAAGCCGTCCCACTTGTTGATGCCTGACCTCCAGAAGGGCACCGCGAGCCCGATGCGCAATACAAGCTGGGTCAAGGATGGTGGGGCAATCGCGGCAACGAGGCGGTTGGCCCGCTCAAACAATCCGCGCAGTCCCCTCGGTGTGTCGCCGGTGTCTCTGTGCGCCTGGGTCATTCCCTCAATCTCCCTGATGGATCGCCGCAAAAACCCCGGCCTGAAGCATCCCAACGATATTGGCGGACAGATCGAATTCCGGGGATGCTGCAGTTGCCGCCGCAACGGCCGCACCAAACGTTTTCCCTTTGGTGAGGTGGTCCAGGAAAGCGAAGCCGCCAGGCGGCAGTATCCGAACCGTGACATCGAGACCCGGGCGGGTCACCAGGGCACTTTCGGGTCCGGTCGCTTCGATGGGTCCGACCGGACCAGCGCTGCGGTTTGCTGCGAAGATACTGACCGCCGGGTAAGGTGAAAAGACAATGCACGTTGCCGGATGCCGAACAAGCACGATGCCTCCAAGCCGCTCAGGCGGAATGGCCGCCAAATCCTGCGGCAGAAGGGGCGGGAGGTCGGCCGCGTGATAGGCATCAAGCCATGCGCGTTCAATGCGCGCCACGTCTGCAAGCCAGGGCATGGACCGGGCGTAGTCGTATCGCTCGATGAATCCGGGAAAGTCGCGGCCATACTCGAACAGCAGCGGCGAGGTCGGAGGACTGGCACGAATATGAAAGCGTGCCATCGCCCGGAAAAAATCTTCGCCTGTTATGCGCCGTGTCGCCGGAAATGTCGCTGCCAGTGCCTCGATGAGGCTAACGGTAACGTTGTTGCGATAGACGTTGTAGCGTTTCTCCGCGGCCTTGCCATCAGGTCCGGAAACCTGCGCCGGCGTTGCCCTGTCAGGATCAAGCAGGGCCGAAGCAAAGGCCGCCGCACTGGCTGATGCTTCGCTTGGGATTTGAGCTGGAAGATCAAGCTGCGCCATGGACTTTTCCAGGTAAGGTACTCCGGGCGTGGCGATCAAGAACAGCTTGTGCCGCGAGCGCTTCCGCCTTGAGGATTGGCCACTCGGGGATGGCGCTGTCCCATTCGACTAGGCTTGGAACAGGCCCACATTGGCTGATCACGATGCCAAAGAGCTTCCAGACGGCGTCGGCAACCGGTCCATCGTGGCTGTCAATGAGAAGAAGGGCTCCCTCGTCGTCCTGTTGTTCGGCATGTCCTGCCAAGTGAATTTCGCCGACATGATCGAGGGGATAGTCGGCCAGATAATCCAGTGCGGAAAAACCGAGGTTGGCGGCCGAAACAAAGACGTTGTTGACGTCGAGCAGCAGACCGCAGCCGGTGCGCCTGACAAGAGCCCTGATGAAATCCGTCTCGCTCATGGTGGACTCATTAAAGATCAAGTAGGTCGACGGGTTTTCCAGCAGGATCGGGCGGCCGATGGTCTCCTGCACCTCATCGAGATGGTCGGCAACACGGGCAAGGGTGGCTTGCGTATAGGGCAGCGGCAGCAGATCGTTGAAATAGGTCGTGTCGTGCGTCGACCAGGCAAGATGCTCCGATACGAGCGACTGGCTCGTAGCGTTCGATTAATCCCTTGAATCGTCCGAGATGCGCCTTGTCCAGGGGCTGCGGCCCGCCAATCGACATGCACACACCGTGCAGTGAGACAGGGTAGTCGCTCCGGATACGCGTGAGTGCATGATGCGGCGGACCGCCGGCACCCATGTAATTTTCTGCGTGGACTTCGAAGAACCCCGTATACGAATCATCATCGAGGATTGCCGGCAAATGCTCGTGCTTGAAGCTGGTGCCGACGCGCGCCGCAATCGGATGGTCCGGAAAGCGGACGGCTTGCGACGACACACGAGATTCCGGCTTTGTTGCCAATGTGGCCATCTCCGCCTCCACTCTCCGGTGTTTCATGCCTGTTACGATGGAATATCGCGGGTCAGCGCCTCGGGAGAACCCTTCTTGCCGCCCGGCAGTTGCATTGTGGTGCAGGTTCCGCCATCGACGAATTTCCAGGCATTGCCCTGATAGTCGATGGTGGAAGTGCCCTGGCAGGTTGTGCCGGGGCCTGCGGCACAATCGTTCTGGCCCTTAAGAGCCACTCCGAAGCATTTCTCCTTGCCCGCATCCATGGCTGTCTTTACCTGTTCCGGGGTCAGCGGTGCGGCCATTGCAAATGAGGAAAGCGCAAATGATACAGCGCTCGCCAATGCAGCTGCGCTTACGGTTGATCGCGTTGACATGGCTATCGTCTCCCTTGTGTTGCGTGCGCCGGTTCATCATGCGCACACAGGGCAATTCGGCCGGAGGTGGAGAAGGTTACGAGTGGCAAGTTCACGATTTCGTGAATCAGCGAGCGTCGCTTGGTCGGAACCTGGCTGCTTCTTTCGAGATGAAGGCCACTAACACAGGCTTTCCACGTGCGGGGTAGTAAACATCGGGAGTGAGGCTCATGCTCGGACGACGGCCGAAAAAATTGGCGCGAACAGCATGTGGATCGGTTAGGGACTGGATTTGAATGATGCGGAGAGGGGCTTTATATTTCTAACTCGCGTGGGAAAACTTTCGACCGGAATCGACGAGCCGCAGTGCTTTCCCAACCAGGGTGTTTCTGGTAAAGCCAGATCAAGCGATCTACTGTCTTTCAATGCCGTTTATTAGGCATAATTTTACCGAGAACGGGCAGGCGTTGGACTTCACCATCAAGAACCGTTATCCGGCAAGAGGCAAATACACCGGTGCCTTATGACCACAGATCAAGGCCGCAAGTTCCGAGGATCGAAATCGCCGAAGCTGGATCAGGCAAAGGGGTTGAAATGAGCGAAGCGAGGTTTGAGAACGTTGAGGCTTGCGTTTTCGATGCCTACGGTACGTTGCTCGACTTTAATTCTGCTGCCGGGCGGGCAAAAGACACTCTTGGTGAAAACGCAGATGCTTTGTCGAGTCTCTGGCGTCAAAAGCAGCTTGAGTACACATGGCTGCGCTCGCTGATGGGAGCCTATGCGCCATTTTGGCAAGTGACAGGCGAAGCGCTGGACTATGCCATGGAAGCACTTGCCATCGCCGACGATGAACTGCGTCAGCGACTGATGCAGCTCTACCTCACGCTCGATCCATTTCCGGAAGTTGCCGCGACATTGAAGGTCCTGAAACAAGCGGGGATAAAGACGGCGATACTGACCAACGGATCACCTCAAATGATCACAGCCGCCTGCCGCAATGCAGGCATCGACGTCTTCCTCGATGCTATTTTGTCGGTTGATGAAGTCCAAGTCTATAAGCCGCACCCGTCCGTCTACCAGCTTGCCGTTGACAGGCTCGGCGTTGCCAAGGAGCGCATCTCCTTTCAGTCATCGAATTCCTGGGATGCCGTTGGCGCGTCGCATTTCGGATTCCAGGTCGCATGGTGCAATCGCTACAATCAGCGGTTTGATCGCCTGCCCGCACAGCCGGACGCAGTCATCAAGAGTTTGGCGGAACTACCGCCCCTCATTGGCATAGTGTGAGCACAGATTTCTGCCGACATTTGCGCATTTTTATCGCCGCGTCTCATTGAAACGTTGGATGGATTTTATCCGGCCCGCTCTGCGACCGGTGCTGGCTCCGCACGCTTGCGCCGAATAGCATCAGCGATAAAGACGCGGGACAGGGCGTGGTAAAGCGGTTCGTGCGAAATCATCCGCGCCGTGCCATAGCCGAGCATCGACGCGCACATCAGCGCAATGACGCTGTTATGGCTTCCCGTCATTTCGAGAATAATGACAAAGGCCGTCATCGGTGCCTGCACGACGCCGGCAAAGTAGCCTGCCATGCCGAGGATTGCCGCAAGACCGATATTGCTGCCGAGCAATTGTCCCACGGCGCTTCCGAAACCCGCGCCGACCGAAAGCGAAGGCGCAAATATGCCGCCGGGAATTCCGGAGACCATCGACAGAAAACCCGCCAGTAATTTCTCGAGAAAATAGTACCAGGGCAGGGCGTTTCCCTCCACCGCGCCGCGAGCCTGTTCGTAGCCGGTACCAAAGGTCATTCCGCCCGACAAAATACCGACTATTGCAACCGCAAATCCGCAGATGACAGCCAACAGGATCATCCGGTGGAGGGGCTTCGATGTCGCCCAGCGGCGGATCCTGCGAGAAGCCTTGAGTGCGGCCGCGCTAAAGCAGGCGCCAAAGGCGCCGCCGCCAACGCCGCACAGGATCACCAGAAACCAGTCGGAAAACCCGGTCGATGCGGCAGCCGACTCGCCGAAATACGTATAATTGCCGACAAGCCCGATCGCGGCGAGACCCGACAGGATAACCGCCGTCAGGACGAGGCCGTTGGCACGCGATTCATAGGAACGTCCCATCTCCTCGATGGCAAAGACAATGCCGGCGAGCGGTGTGTTGAATGCAGCGGCGACGCCCGCTGCTGACCCGGCCACGATTAGTCCGCGAGCATGTGCCATTCCGCCCCAGCGCGCCGCTTGCAACATCAGTGATGCACCCACCTGAACGGTTGGTCCCTCGCGTCCTATGGACGCGCCACAAAAAAGACCGACGATGGTAAGCAGAATTTTGCCGGCGACCATATTGAGGGAGAGCAAACGGGCACGATCGTCATCATCGGTCAGGTGCCTTGCTGCGATCGCTTGCGGGATGCCGCTTCCCTGGGCATTTGGAAAAAACCGTATGGCCATAAAAGCGCAAAAGCCGAAGCCGAGCGGCGTAATAATCAATGGCAGAAATGTCGTCCAGCCATGTGTCCCGGTCATGACGTGAAAGAGATGTTGCGCCATATCGGCGAGTTTTGCGAAAGCGACACTGATGACACCAATTGCCAAAGCCCCTGCCCAAAACACCAGTCGCGGCCGCCAAACGCGCCTGTTTCCCCACATCGCCCGAGACCGGCGCAGGACAGAGTTCTTTCGGTAGATCGGGCGCACAATGGATCCTGCAGTTCGACGGCAACGTTTTATCGGCAGTTCCACTAACACAGGGATGCCCTGGGGTGCCAGCGCGGATAGGGACGGGTGATCCCGCGTCAACTTTGCTGAAAATCCCGTTCCACATTCCCAACTACGACGAATGCGTCCACTTGCAAGCAACAAGCTTGCGATCGAACTGCTCAAAGAGGGCTTGTAGCCGATAGTGGTGAAGCTCTCGCTCATACTGTATCGGCATCGACTTCTTTCCGGCGTCGCCTAACCAGCTGCTCGTTAAGAAAAGCATCACCCACCCACGCGATCGAAACGAGTCCTGGCGATTGTGCACATCGAGGTATAAGTCCAAAAACGTTCTTATCGACATTTTCAAACGAACATTTTTCAATGGGCGTCGATTTTGAACGAATTCCCGATTTAGCAACGTTGCCCTCGGCAGATACTACCCAGGCTTTCGAACGGTGATCGCCACCCAAGGGCCTTGCGTGCCTTCATAACCGCCGCCGATGTATTCGACGATTGACTCTATTTCCCACGCGGCGGAGCGATTGTAGATTTCGATGAGCTCATCCCGAGAGAGGAAGTTGAAGTAGCGGCCGTGATTGTCACGCCCATCGATGTCGCCTCCCTTATAGCTGGCAAAGTGTAATCCGCCCGGCTTCAGCGCTCTGGAAACGAGAGTCAGGACCTGTGGCAAAGAGCTTCGAGGAACGTGGAGCAGGCTCGCGTTTGCCCAGACGGCATCGTAGGTTTCAACCGCGTCAAGTTCATCAAAACGCATTACACGGACGGCTTGTCCAAGACGCTCTTCTGCCTTCCGGGCAATCTCCGGCGTTCCATCCGTAGGGTCGACTTCAAATCCGGCGGCAACCATGGCTTCAGCGTCCCTGCCTCCACCGCAGCCCAGTTCAAGAACGTGGGCGCCCGGCCGAAGCATCCGCAGAAATGAATGGAGGTTCTGGCTGACCCCGCCAGGGCCGCTGGCACAATAGACCTGTGCGGATTCCGCATAGAAACGCAATGTTGGCAGATCGAGTGAGACCGGTGCTTTCGACATCTCAAAACCAATAGCAGAGTCTATGTGCGGAGTTGAAGTGCTCTCTCTATAATCAACGTTCGTGGGTATACGCCAGCGATGGATCTCGTTCGCATCTTTCAGAGCCGCGAATCTCGTAAGCTCGACGCCTGGATCGATGACGCCATCGGCTCGGGGCTGTCCCTATCGTCCGCTTCGCCCGGGTCTTACGCCGTGACATCGATGCTGTTCACAACGCCGTTGAACTTCCGTGGAGCAACGGCCAGGCTGAGGGCCAAATCAACCGCCTGAAGACGATCAAGCGCGCGATGTATGGCAGAGCAGGCGCTGAGCTTCTCAGGGCACGCATGCTGCCGTGCAAACATGCCGAACACCGCAGAAATTGAGGAAGATGGGATATTCGGCTTGAGCCCCACCTTTAACGGCAGTGGATTGTAGGACAAGGTGCTGCGCTTCGAGTGATGATAAACGTGGTCATGTCTTGCAACAGCCACAAGCATCGGAAAGGAAGCGCAGCATGAAGTATTATAGCGGCCTCGACGTCTCGGTGAAAGAGACATCCGTTTGTATTATCGACGAAACAGGCAAGATTTGCCGTGAGGTGAAGGTGGTCAGTCATCCAGATGACCTGACAGCGGTCTTGAGCGACCCGGTGTGGAAAATCGAACGGATCGGTCTTGAAGCTGGCCCCTTGTCGCAATGGCTTTTCGAAGGCCTGGCCACCGCCGGATTGCCGGTGGTCTGCATAGAGACCCGCCACACCAAGGCCTTCCTCAAGGCACAGGTCAACAAGACCGACCGCAACGATGCGCGCGGCATTGCCCAGATGATGCGGGTTAATCTGTTCAGGCCTGTGCATGTGAAGACACTGACGAGCCAAAAACGCCGGGCCTTACTGACCGCTCGCAAACTCCTTCAGGAGAAAGCTATTGCTATCGAGAACGATATTCGCGGATTGTTGCGCAATTTCGGGCTCAAGGTCGGTGTTGTTGGAACTGTTGGTTTCGATGATCGCATCCGCGAACTCGTTGACGATAGTGCCGGAGCTTGCTTGAGATCATGGAACCCTTGTTGTCGGCACGGCAAAAACTGCATGAAGACATTCATGGTACTCCACCGCAAGCTGCTAACGATCGTCCGTGATGACGAGGCGTGCCAGCGGTTAATGACGATCCCTGGCGTCGGTCCTGTTACCTCACTTGCGTTCATCAGCACCATCGACGTTCCAGCGCGCTTCAGTAAATCACGCGCTGTCGGTCCGGCATTGGGATTGACCCCGGTTCTCAACCAATCAGGCGAAAGTCATCGCGTCGGCCGCGTTTCCCTGTGTGGTGATGGTATGATGCGGGCTCTGCTTTACGAAGCAGCCCAGGTCATGTTGAGCCGGGTGAAGAAATGGTCCTGGCTGAAAGCCTGGGCGATGAACTATCGCCAAACGACGTGGACGGCAAAAGGCAATCGTTGCACTTGCTCGCCGGCTGGCGGTGATCATGCATCGCATGTGGAGCGACGGCACGGAATTCCGCTGGACAAAAGAAAGCATACCCGCAGCCGTCTGAACCGAGAGCCAAACAACAAAGTTCCACTTGCCGGTGGAAAGACGTCCTTCGCAGGACGATGGATGAGGTGAGTTCGCTTGGGGTCTTGTCCCGGTCGCACTATCATGATCAGGACGCGAGGAAGATTGGACCACTTCATTCTACTGATCCCATGCTGGGAGGGCCACAGAGCCGATCCCGAAGAGAAGCGCGGGCCTGCGAAACGCGTCAGATGTTGGCACAACGGAACGGTTTTTAAGCCTTGACTTCAACACGCCGAATAGAGAAGACCCCAATTAACTGCCGTCCGACACACACACACCAATCCCAATCTGATGGCGCTTTCGCCGGGTGTCGTCGATCAATTCGTCGAGCGTTTGCCGCGCACGCGCAAGGGGAAGCCGACCTATCCCTTTGACAAGCATTTTTCGTTCGAGCCGAAAGTAACGCTCTCGGCCCGTTCAGGTCAAAGGTTGGGTGATCGGTATTAACTTGATCCTGCACGATCGGTGGTGACCACGCCTAGAAACTGCTTCAGTTCCGGTGTCTTCGGATTGGCAAACACCTCCTCCGGTTTGCCGATTTCATGCACACGGCCTTGATGCATGAAGACGACTCGGCTGCAGACGTCGCGGGCAAATTTCATCTCGTGCGTCACCATCAGCAGGGTCATGCCTTCCGCGGCGAGTTCACGCACCACACCCAGAACCTCAGCCACGAGTTCCGGATCGAGAGCCGAGGTGATTTCATCGCAAAGCAAGGCAATCGGCTGCATCGCAAGCGCACGTGCGATGGCGACGCGCTGTTGCTGACCGCCGGACAGTTCGTCAGGAAAGGCGTCGTATTTGTGGCCAAGCCCCACCCGGTCGAGCATCTTGCGGGCCATGGCTTCGGCTTCGGCCTTCGGCGTCTTCTTCACCACCATCTGTGACAGCATCACATTGCCACCGGCGGTCAGATGCGGAAAGAGATTGAACTGCTGAAAGATCATGCCGACCTTCAGCCGCAGCGCCTTGAGATGGAGTTCGTCCGGCAGCAATTGCGCACCGGCAACGGAAATCGAGCCATCATCAATCAGCTCCAGACCATTGATGCAACGCAGGAGCGTTGATTTTCCCGAACCGCTCTTGCCCAGGATAGCAATGACTTCGCCCGGTTCGACGTCGATATTGACGCCCTTGAGAACCTCATTTGCCCCGAAACTCTTACGGACTTCAGTGATTTCGATGAGCGACATTAAGCTTCCTTTCCAAGATCTGGCTGCTCTTTGAGAGTGGCCAGCACAGCGCGAAATAGATCAGTGCGACGAGCCCGTAGACTGTGAAGGGCTGGAAAGTCGCGTTGGTCACGACGGTTCCGGCTTTTGAAAGCTCGACAAAACCGATGATCGAGGTGAGCGCGGTGCCCTTGATGACCTGGACGGAAAAGCCGACGGTCGGCGGGATCGCAATCTTCAGCGCCTGCGGAAGGATCACATAACGCATCTGCTGCACATACCCCATGCCCAGGCTGGACGACGCTTCCCATTGTCCCTTGGCGATTGCCTCAACGCAGCCGCGCCAGATCTCGGTGAGAAACGCGGCTGACCACAGGATCAGTGCAACACCCGCTGCCAGCCAGGCAGGAACGTCGATCCCGAAGAGACCGAGACCGAAGAAGGCGAGAAACAATTGCATCAGCAACGGCGTGCCTTGGAACAACTCCACATAATATTTGGCAATGAGCCGGAGCGCGCGGCGACGTCCGGTGCGCAGGAACAGGAGCAATGCCCCGGCGAGCCCGCCGCCAATGAACGAAACCAGCGACAGTGCAACCGTCCAGCGCGCCGACAGAAGGAGATTGCGAACAATATCCCAAAGAGAAAATTCGATCACCGGGGGCTCCTTTTCGGGAAAATCAACGACCCGGCGGCAATGAGCACCTGCCGCAGCAATATGGCCAGCAGCAGATAGATTGCCGTCGAGACGAAGTAGGCTTCAAAGGCCCTGAAGGTGCGGGACTGGATGAAATTGGCGGCAAACGTCAGGTCTTCGGCGGCGATCTGGGAAACAACGGACGAACCCAGCATGACGATGATGACTTGTGAACACAGTGCCGGCCAAATCCGTTGCAGCGAAGGGACAAGGATGACGTGGCGAAAGGTTTCGAAAGGCGACATGGCAAGGCTTGCTCCGGCTTCGAACTGACCGCGCGGCGTCGCCTGAATACCTGCCCGGATGATCTCGCAGCTATAGGCGCCGAGATTGACGATCATCGCCAGATTGGCGGCCTGAAGCTCGTTCATCTGCAGCCCGAGCGAGGGCAGGCCAAAGAAGATGAAGAACAATTGAATCAGGAAAGGCGTGTTACGAATCAATTCGACATAGGCCGCGACTGGCGGGCGCAACCATTTCGGCCCTAGACTTCGGATCCAGGCACAGGCAATGCCGAGCGCGATGCCGGCCACTGCACCGACGGCAATCAGCTGGATGGTAACGAGAATGCCCTTGAGCAGCACCGGCCAGTATTGGGCAAGCCAGGTATAGTCAAACACGTACTTCAAAGTGGAGCCCCCGTCCGCTCAGGAGAAAGGTCATCCCGCACGGCGGGGTGACAAGAGAAGCTGGTTTCAGAGATCGGCGGGAATGCCGGCACCAAGCCATTTCTGCGCGATGGTATTCAGCGAACCATCGGATTTGGCGGTTGCTATGACGGCGTTGACCTTCTCCAGCAGTGCAGGTTCGTTCTTGTTGAGGCCGATATAGCAGGGAGAGTTCTTGATCAGGAACTTCAGTTCGGGACGTTTTGGCGGGTTCTTGGCAAGGATGGCGGCAGCAACGACATTGCCCGTGGCCACAACTTCCACCTGGCCGGAAAGGAAGGCCGAAATGGTGCCATTATTGTCTTCATAGCGTTTGATGACCGTATCGCCTGTGGCAATCTTGGTCAGCTCGAGATCCTCGATAGCACCGCGCGTCACACCGACTGTTTTGCCGGATAGGTCTTCAGCTTTTGATACAGCGACAGACTCAGGCGCAAAGACACCGTTGAAGAATGGCGCATAGGGTTTGGAGAAATCGATGACAGCTTCTCGTTCCGCATTCTTTCCCAAGCTGGAAATAACCAGATCGACCTTGTTCGTCTGCAGGTAGGGGATGCGATTGGCGCTTGTCACCGGAACCAGCTCGGTTTTTATGCCCAGTTTCTCACCGATCAGATTGGCGACATCGATATCATAGCCCATCGGCGCCATATCGGTACCCACACTTCCGAAAGGCGGGAAGTCCTGTGGAACAGCTACGCGCAGCACGCCTCGCGCTGTAATATCGGCAAGCGCGTCGGCCCGCGCGGCCTTGGGCGCCAGGATTGGTGTCATCGTCATGATCGCGGCACTGAATGTTAGGAGAAGTTGTCTGCGCTTCATCTTGCTTGTTTCCTGTTCTGGCTGTTGTCAGAATCAATCAAGCAATTACTATGCCAAGTGGTGTAAAGTTGCGGGGGTGCAACCAGATTGGTGAAACTGCGGTTGCAGTTACACATAAATCTGCCCATAGAGAAAAAGACAGCGCTGTTTGTATCGGCAGGGCTGGATGTCTGCCTAAGTTTTGGGCGGAAATCTTGGCCCCGCGTAACCCAGCCTACCGAAGATCATTTCTTGAAACGTTCTGCTTCTTCGGACCCGGCCGTTGCATTGCCGGCACTGTAGGAATGTGCACCAGCACCTGCGAGTCGTCCGCCATAAACGATCAGATATACTCCTCACGAATGGGTCGCCCTTCGAACCAGCATTCAAGGATTTCTCGTGTACCAGCCCCGTAATGCGCCTGGGCGGACAAGGATGTTCCGGAGATGTGCGGCGTCATTCCGTGATGCGGCATGGTCCGCCACGGATGATCTTTTGGCGCCCGAAGACGCAGCCCAACATCAGTACCGTTTCAATGGCCAAGTCTGAATACCGGCCCTGACCACCGCGTGTCTTTCGCCGGGGCGCATGCCACTTGTCCAGAGCAGCCGGCGTCATCCAGAACGTCAAACTGCCACGCTGGCGCAGACCGGCTTCATATTCCCGCCATTTAGTCACCTTGAACGTCATCTTCTTGATATGGTGACGGCGGGCGGCATTATGTTTGAACGGCATGGCTCGGATCAGACTGATTGCAATCCAACAAGCCTACCTCCAAACCGTTCAAGACTCGATAGCGCTTGACTTCACAACGCCGAATAGAGAAGCTCCATACTTGTCGGGAACGCCGTTCTGTTCTGATGCAGGAGCGGGGACTGCATATGGTTGATGACGTCACGATAAATGCGCGGTTCCAATTTTGTCGGACAGCGCGATCCGGCAGGTGTTCACTGAGATCGAGACTATCGGTTTTTGCTGCATTCCGAATTACCGGTTCTGTCGCAAATTCTGATTTTAGACGCGATGCGATTGGTTTTGCAGCCAGTGGTCAAGCTCGCCAACATGTCGAATTGCTCGGCCAGCGATGGATTTGGATTGAAGGCAAACCTCGCCTGTCGCTTACGCATCATGTGAATCGGTTCAATCCCGGACAGTATAATGTTAGCGGTGATTATGGATTTGAAGCCGAGCATCAGTCGGACACGGCGCTTGATCCGTCGGTGATCGTGTTCAATCCGGTTATTCAAATATTGATTTGCCCTGATTCTGATAGGCTGAGCGTCGATAGGGACGCGCTGAAGCCGATGTGTTGTATCGCAGGAAACGATAGCTTCCCGGTTCGTTTGACTGCCGTCGATGACGACACGATCCGGTCGCCCGTGGCGCGTTAGCGCTTTCCTGAAGAACTGCTTCGCGGCCGCCAGATCGCGATGTTCGCTGAACCAGAACTCTACCGTGTCGCCAACACTATCGATGGCGCGGTAGAGATACATCCAACGACCGCGGGCTTTGACGTAAGTTTCATCCACATGCCATTTCCTGGTCACCGCGCGCTTACGCCTGCTGAACCGCTCAAGCAAGTTGGGGTGAGAAGTGGGTCACCCAGCGATGCACCGTTGAATGATCAACGCTAATACCGCGTTCCGCCATCATTTCTTCCAAATCGCGAAGGCTTAACCCGTATGCCAGATACCACCGCACGCACAGTAGGGTCACACAGCGATCAAAATGGCGTCCCTTGAACATGTCGTGCCTCCGGAAATGATGGAAAGCACATACCTCCAATCAGGTTATAAAACAGTTTGCGACAGAACCAGACCAGCCGCGCGAGGAGTGGCTTCGAGAATTTCGTCGGCTAAGCCGGTAGGGAGGGCCGGCGTCGCTCATCACGCAAAGCGGACTTATGTCGTTAGTGAAACATTCCTGATCTGTCCTCCAAATGTCGCATAATGGCTCGTATGGAACCACACTTTTAAAACCGCATAAAGTGGGTCTTCAGTTAGATAAGCGGGTCTGCGGTGAGCTTCCGCTCAAGGCGATCATATCGTCTGGTTCGGGCCCCGTTGCGGACGTTTGGAAGCAGTCGGATTGCTCAAGCCCGCAAACCTCCTGAAAACATCGTTTCCGCCGTCGACCAAGTCGCCGACGCTTTGGGATTTCGCGCGACCACCTTTCCCCGCTGGGGCGACCTTACCATCCGCATCGACGATGGCAGCGGCCTGCGGCACGAGATCATCGCCGCTTCTCCTGTGGGCGTGGACATGCGCAAGGTAGCCGCGACAATCAGTGTGATCGATGATGTCTGCGACGGCCGCCTCGACGCCGAGGCGGCGCGGTCGGAACTTGAGGCAATTGCTCGGTTTCGACCCGTCCCGATTGCGCGCTTCGCGCTGCTTGCGGGAGCCGGGGCGGCGGCGCTCGGCGCGATTTTAGGCGCGGCTCACCCGTTCGGCCTTTTGTTGATCGCGATCAGCGCTGGTGCCGGTGCCTGTCTCCGCCGATGGCTGTCGGGAGTGAGCAGCAATCTGTTCGTTCAACCCCTGTGCGCGGCATTGCTCGCGGGCGCCATCGGTGCCATCGCCGTCCATCTCCAATTCAGCTCAGCCCAGCGTCTCATCGCGGTTTGTCCTTGCATGATCCTGGTGCCTGGCCCGCATCTTCTTAACGGCATGATAGACATTGCACGAGCGCGCATCGGGTTAGAAGTTTCGCGCGTCACTTACGCCGGCGTGATCATCCTCATGATTTGCACGGGCCTGCTGACAGGTCTTTCGTTCGGTAGCGTAAGCTTGCCTGTCGCAGCGCCTTCATACCCGGTGCCTCTCGGGTACGACGTGATCGCCGCCGGTGTCGCGGTCGCGGCCTACGGGACCTTCTTCGCAATGCCGTGGCGGATGCTGCCCATTCCCGTCGTGGTCGGAATGCTCGCGCACGCCGCGCGCTGGGGGATGATTTCGCTGGCGGGTGCCAGCCTGAGACCGGCGCGCTCGTCGCCTGTCTGGTGGTCGGAATCATCATCACGCCGATCGCCGATCGGCTGCGGCTGCCTTTCGCGGCGTTCGCCTTCGCGTCCGTCGTGTCGCTGATACCCGGGGTGTTTCTATTCAGAATGGCTGGCGGCTTCGCCGATGTGATCGCGCTCGGCGATAAGGCTTCAATCGACGCGCTTTTCAATACGATCGCGGACGGTGCGACGGCCATGCTGATCATCCTGGCGATGGCCCTCGGCCTGATCCTTCCGAAAATGTGCATCGAACACTTCTACCCTGGTCTTGCCAAATCCAACCCTCGGGCCCCCGGGAAAACCACTAGGTCCGAAATGCGGCCCGGATGACCTACGAAACGGACGATCGGGGCCGGTTGCGATCGACTCCGATATGGGAGGGCGCCGATGAGTCGCGCGCGACTTTTCGACGTTGGCACAGCCTCAAACCAACAACTGGGTCGATACAGCGCGACTTGTGCGCGCATTGCGCTCTGCGGATCCGGCGCTACTGTTCGGATTGCGCCTTTGGGCCGTGGTCTGCCTCGCACTCTACGTCGCGTTCTACGTGTTGCGTTCCGTCTGATTGTCGCGCATCACAAACTGGCAATCATGTCGCCCCCTGTGGAACAGCGACGTCCCTGCGATCGCTGGCTCGCTTGTTGTAATTGGCGTGGGCTCTCTTCAGGACTTATCCCGGCATTCATGAGCTGCTGCGCGATCGCATTTGGATTGCCACCCTTCGCCAAGTAATCAAGCCGCATCAGCGATCATCTGTTGCCGTGTCGGCCCTGCGTTGGCCTGTGGTTGCAAGCCATCTGGCCGCGACGAGACCCAAGAAAAGGGGTAAAATGACAGGCCGGCTGGGCCGATAGGGGGAGGGAGAAAGATTATGGGCAAAAACGATGAGAAGGAAGGACACGACGGTGTTCTTGACATCGCAAGCGGCAGTTTGAAAATCGGAGAACAACTCGTCAAAGTCGGAGCTGAATTCGCTCTATTCCCTCATAAGCGTCGAACCGAGTATTCAAAACTTATCGACACGGCCTTTTCAACGCTAGTTGATCAAATCGAAGCGGTCAGACGTGCATTGCGAGAAATAGATAACGAATGTGCCATCGGCGACAAATATCAGGTCGTCGAGCATCTTAAACGGCTTGGAAGCAGTGCCATGTGGGAAAGCATGGAGCGTGATATGAGGATGTGCGCTCAGCTAAGGGAACTGCACTCTCAAATGCACGGCTTCTTTGGCGAGCGAAGTGATAAAGTTGCCGGTGTGAAGCGTAAGAAACTACTGAAATTGGTAGACTATATGATTGACGCTGGTGAAGCGCGCATGGCCGATTACATTACAAACAATCTAGGAAGTCTTGCGGGAAAGGCCGCTCTTGTCGCAAAAGGAGGACTCAGCCTCGATGATGTCCGACAAGACCTTACTAAGCCAATTCTGGTACTCACGAACGCGCGACACGCCCTTATCAAGCTGGAGCTTCAGGCGCGGGATGCCGTACTTTCGAAACACTAATCCACCGGCCTTTTGCTCGGTGTGTGGGCCACATGATTGAGAAAGCCGTTTGAGCGACTGCCTCAAGCCCTACGCCCCGCCTTTGTCTTACGCCACCGCGTCGGCGTGCCTCTGACGGGTTCGTTCTCTGGTGGCGCAATGTAGATGTTCGCCTCGCGAGCCGCTTCTATGAACGCCACGCGGGCGACTGCCACTGAACATTCGCCAGCGAGGCACGCCAGCAGGATTGCCTTGGCTGTCGTTAGTTTTGGGCCATCCTCGTCGGTCGGCCATTCTTCCAATATGAACTTTGCCGCATCGTAAGCCGTACCAATGCCAACCATCATGCCGGGCATGCTGGTCAGGACGGTCACGGGCGCGAATGCTCGGTAGTTTTCCATGCGGTCATTGCAGCATGAAATCCTTGCGGATTCCATTGCATCAATGTCGTTACTGCCTTCGCTCTAACGTCAGCTTCTTCTTTCGTTTTGATTTGCGTGCCTTGGCGGTAGGGCGTCATCTACTTTGATGATTTCTCCTTGGTCCATGCGGAACACGCCATTCATCCCACCTTGCGCAATGAAATCGCTTTCAAGTTCGGCCCAGGTTCCCATGTAGGCACAGCATTTGCTGCAATGGATTGCGCTGCTCCTGGTCACATTTTCGGTGAGGGTAAGATAAATTGTGTGGCAATTCGGACACTCGAGTTTGCTGTCCAGTTTTTTCGTCAAATCCGTTCCGATCACTTGCGCAATTTGCGCGATATGAGTGTGTACCTCGTGCTCAATTCAGCTTGTGTGGATCGTTAGTGTCGAGACTCGACAAGTAGAGTTCGCGCTTGACTGCCATGCCGGCCAGTCGACCAAAGTCTCGTTCACCGCGCTCAAAGAAAATCATGACCGTGAGGGCCATACGTTCGGCCAGTGGATGCAAAAGCGGATCGCGGCCGAGGAATTGACAAGCCCTGCGGTGCGCCCTTCCCAAGATGCGCAGGTCCTCCTGGGTGTAATTGTGGTCAAACGTGGAAAATGGCATAAGGTGCTCCACCTCTTGGCGGGAGCACTTCTCATCTCTCAAGCGCCGATGGGCCTCTAACGTACCCGGCGATGTCTGAATTATACGCCCCTGTGGGTTAATTTGCGAGTCTTCTGGAAAGCCTTGCTGCTCCAAGGCGTTGGATTAGTTGCTTTAGGCCAGCCCCTTGATCGAGATCGTGTCAATAAAGCGTCGAGAGTGGCGGCGGCCCGTGCTGGAGTAATGGTGACGGTCAAACAGCACCGCGGACGCAATTGGGAAGGCAACCGTAATTGCGGAACCTTGCTACTGTATCAGACGGGCGACTGCACCCACAACAAGTTGAGTACGGCCGCGATCGCCAAGCAGATGGACACGGCAGCAAGGTAAATCCAAACGGGAATCCTGAAGCGCCGCGGTTTATCCGTCATGCATCACTGTGCTCTTAATCTGAAACACAAAGTCCCGGCAAGGGAACCGAACTTCCTTCGGGGCGCCGGGACTCGTTGCCCTGTGGAGAGACGGGGCGCCACCAGCGTGGTCGCCTCGATACATGCTGTCAAATCACAAAGGCGGAGTAACTGTAGTGTGCTCAGCAAAAAGGGCCAGCCTCCGAATTGAGACTGGCCTTGCCGTTTTGGGGTGGTAGCCGAATTGGTTCGTCGCTCATTCTATGGGTAGCCCAACGCGTTATAGGAGTAACGGTTCCTCTGCTTTGGGTTGTGGCAGAACGATCAAAACATTATCGGGTAGGGGCCTTTGCAGTTGCAGCGCTTCCTCGGCCGGCGCATTCATCCAAATGTCGATTTCTTCCTCGGTGCGCAAAATGACTGGCATCGCCTGCTCATGTATTGGCTTGACCACTGCGTTGGGCTCGGTCGTCAGAAACGCGAAGATGTCGGCTTGAATGGGGCCTTCCTTCTTCTTCCTCACGCTGTACCAGGACGTCCAGATGCCAGCGAACCAGAACAGCGGTTTCTCCTCGTTGAGCGCAAACCAATAGAGCGGCTTCTTCCTGGGGACAGGATCCGGGAGCTTGCCGTACTCCGAAAAGCTCGTCGCAGGAACCACGCAACGGTTTGTCAGGCCAAGCCAAGCCCGCCAGTGCAGCGATTTCGGATTTCGAATGTTCGTCACCCCGCTGTCGACTTCCCCTTTGAGGTACATCGGCGGCGTTGGCATTCCCCATCGGGCGACTGCCAGTTCACGGTTACCATTGGTATCCTTCCGTCCAATAGGAGCAGGATAGTCGGGAAAGACATCCATCTGCGGCGTCAGCCGGTTGGTCAGGTCGTTGATCGGCAGGAAGAGCTGCCGCATCGCTTCATGGGTGGTTGTGGCATTGTAGAGATTGCACATGGCTCGATGATAATTGATCCCTAATCGTTCGCAAGCTGCGGCATCTTCGGTCTTGACCAAGTCAGAATATGTTCTCAGTTTGTTCTCATGGCAAGAACAATAAAAACATTGGGACAGGCTGCCGGACACGGGATGCTCGTGCGATCCCGCTGCCGGAAATGCAACAAGGCTGCGAGCTTCACGGCGGACAGCCTTGCCGGCATATTTGGCCGCGGTCGCGAAATCAAAAGCCTCGAGTTAAGGTGCACGGACTGCAACATTAACGATTGCGAAGTGCTTCCATACGAAGACATTTTGAACGGAAAGCGAAGCCACTGCCTGTTTAGGTGCAAATTGAACCAGCGAAAATGGCACCATCGGTGGGTTGATCGATCACGGATACGAGGCCAGTGGCGAACTGGTCGAGATGGTTTTGCCAATAACAATCGCACCCGCCTTCCTCAAGAGGTGAACGACGGTCGCATCCTTCTCAGGCAAATAAGCAAAGTCCGGGCAAGCGGCCGTCGTCGGCATTTCGGCGACATCAATATTGTCCTTCACTGCAAACGGGATGCCCCACAGCGGCCGGGCGACCGGATCGAATGCGCCAAGGCTTGCAGCTTCGTTCAACAGAGAAGCTCTATTCGCCAGATGAATGAAAATACCCAGATCGTCGACTGCATCCACGCGTGAGAACACGGTTTCGATCATTCCGAAATTGGCCAGCCGGCAGCGTAGGCCGCGTGCAGTGACTTGATGTCGAAAGCGTGTTCGTCAGTCATTCCACTTCCTCTTGCAATATTTTCACTGGGCGGTCCCATTGGATCAAGACCACACAACCGCTCTCGCTCCAGACGGAATGTTCGGTACCTGCCTTGTTTATAACCACGCTACCGGGCCCATAGTCGCCAGCCTCATCGGATTGGGTGCCGTCAAGCACGATGACGGTTTCGAGGCCCATATGCCGATGGCGCGGAACACCGGCGCCGGCATCGTATCTGAGCAATGCGACGCCGGGTTGATCGCCCTCGAAGGGCTGAACCCAGTGGATCATCACACCCGTCCGAAAAGCATCGAACCCCAATGTCCGCCACCCCCCGGCTGCGAGCCCTGCGAGCATCGTTTCAGGCATTTGAAATTCCTTGTATGACATCGTCGACAGAAGCTATCCAGCCGACGATGGCGCCCTGCGCCTGTATCATGGCAATGGCAGCTGCTTTGAATTCTGGAAAGTAGCTGTCGGTCGCATCCCTGGCGAGCAGACATTCATATCCGCGGTCATTGGCTTCGCGCATGGTGGTTTGCACGCAGACCTCGGTGGTCACACCGGCAAAGACGAGCTGTGCGATGCCACGCTCCTTAAGAATGTCATCCAGCGGGGTTGCATAAAAAGCGCCTTTTCCGGGCTTCTCTATGACCGTCTCGCCATCGATTGGCGCCAGTTCCGCCATGATGGCGGTACCGGGCTCGCCCGCAATCAGGATCCGTCCCATGGGCCCTCTGTCACCAATCTTCAGTGGCGGGTTGCCCCGGTTGCGCTTAGCAGGAGGCAGGTCGGAAAGGTTGGGCCGGTGACATTCCATTGTGTGAATCACCGGTAGCTTTGCATCTCGGAAACCCTGGATCAGGCGTTTGACGTCCGGTACGATGGATTGAACGCGAGTGACGTCGTTGCCAAGGCTGGCGCCGAAGCCACCCTCTTCGGCAAAATCGCGCTGCATATCGATGACGATGAGCGCGACGGCATTGCGCTTGAGCGGAAATGCGAACGGCTCTGCATTGATCCCGGTCATCAATGATGCCCCGCCATATGAGCGCCGATCACCGAGATATCGGCTGAAAGGGCAGGTGTTTCATACACAAGCTTGCCTTCGGACATGACCATGATGCGATCGGACAGTTCCAGCAATTCATCGAGATCCTCCGACAAAAGGAGCACGGCGGTGCCGGCGTTGCGGGCCCTGACAATGCGTGCACGGATTTCGGCTACGGCGGAGAAGTCGAGGCCAAAACAGGGATTGGAAACGATCAGCAGGTCAACCGCGCCTGTCAGCTCGCGGGCGAGTACTGCGCGCTGGACGTTGCCGCCGGAAAGCGATGCGATCGGGGAGGAATTGGAAGATGCCTTGATCTTGAAATCCTGGACCAACGAAGCGGCGCGCTTGCGCATCGACTTCATGTCGAGCCAGACAGCTTCGCCGCCTTGCTTCTTGACGTCGAACGTGCGGAAAGCAAGGTTTTCCGTGACTGTCATCTTGGGCGCGCACGCATTGTTCAGCGGCTCTTCCGGAATGAACCGTACGTTGTTCACCCGCGTTTCCTGTCGGGTAGCGCCGTAGGGAGAACCCTTTACCGTGATGCTACCCGCATCCGGCGGCCGCTGGCCGGCAAGGATTTCTGCAAGCTCCTTCTGGCCGTTTCCTGAAATACCGGCAATGCCAACGATTTCGCCGGCAAGCACAGTCAAATTGCCGATATCGATGGTCTTTAAGCCCGTGCGGTCGGGTGCCGTGAGGTTGCTGACAACCAGGATTGGCTTGGCTTCTGGCGCGACGGGCATGCGGGTATCAAACTCGGCAAGTTTCACATCGCCAATCATCATGTCGGCCATGTGCTTGGGCGAAAGGTCCTTCACGAGACCGCCGCCCGCCATTTTACCGCGCCTGAGGATCGTGACTGCGTCGGCAAATTTGGTCACTTCGTGGAACTTGTGTGAGATCATCAATACTGTCAATTCGCCTCGCACCGTCATGCCGCGTACGAGGCTCAACATTTCGTCGGCTTCCGCAGGCGTCAACACCGAAGTGGGCTCATCCAGAATGAGAAAGCTACGCCCCAGATAAAGCTGCTTGACGATTTCAAGCTTTTGCTTCTCACCAGCCGCCAACTCGCTCACCGGCCGGTCGAGCGGGATCTTGAACGGCATCCGTTCCATGAAGGCAGTGAGGTCCTTGCGTTCCTTGGACCAGTTGATGATGGCAGGTACGTTCGTTCGGTTTATTACCAGGTTTTCCGCACCGGTCAGCGACGGCACCAGTGTGAACTGCTGGTAGACCATGCCAAGCCCATAGGTCGCGGCGTCCTTTGGCGAGTTAATTTCCACCTCGCGGCCGTCGACCGACAGCGAGCCCGAGGTCTGGTGGTAGAAACCCATGACGCATTTGACGAGCGTGGATTTTCCGGCACCGTTCTCGCCGAGCAAGGCATGAAATGTCCCGGCCGGAATTGCTATTGATACGTTGTCGAGTGCGGTGAAGCTGCCGAAGCGCATGGTGATGCCAAGCGTCTCGATGCCGACGGCCTTGCCAACTTGCGGAAGAGGAGTGTCGCGGATTTGGGCGATCATGGCAATTGGCTCACAAGCGTCGACGACTTTGAAACCGAACCGAACACACCGCCTTGCATTTTCACCATATTGATCGCTGCCAGATGATTACCATAGTCGGTAGCACCGCAGCAGTCTTCCAGCAGCAGGCATTCGAAGCCTCGGTCGTTGGCCTCGCGCATGGTGGTATGAACACAGACATCGGTGGTGATGCCAGTGAGGATGATGTTTTCGATGCGTTTTTGCTTAAGGATCAATTCGAGGTCGGTAGCGCAGAAGGAGCCCTTGCCAGGCTTGTCGATAATCGCTTCGCCTTCGATTGGATAGAGCTCCTCAATAATATCCCAACCAGGTTCGCCACGTACCAGAATGCGACCGCAGGGACCGGCATCACCGATGCCGGCGTTGATACGCTGCGAGCGCCAGCGTTTGTTGGCGGGCAGGTCGGCAAGGTCTGGTCGGTGCCCCTCTCGCGTGTGGATGATATGGTAGCCGCCAGCCCGCATGACAGCGAGCACGGCCTTGATCGGCTCGATGGGCGCGCGGACGAGGGAGAGGTCATAGCCCATGTGATCCACATAACCGCCGGGACCGCAGAAATCCGTTTGCATATCGACGATGATCAACGCGGTGTTGTCGGGTCGCAAGGCTCCGTTATAGGGCCAGGGATAAGGATTGGCGTCGATAAAGCTAAGTTTTTCACCGCTCGGAATTGTGTTTGCGAGATTGTTCATGGTGAGGGTTCCTACTTGGTGATGGAGAGGGCCGCGGGAGCGCCCGCCAATGATCTGCTAGGCGATGATGTGGCGACGAGAATGGCAAGGGTCAGCACATAGGGTGCCGCATAGAAAAGATAGTAGCCTTGCGTGACGCCAACCGATTGCAGTGCGGGACCGAGCGCACCCGCTCCGCCAAAGAGCAGGGAGGCAAAGAAACAGCCGATAGGGTTCCATCGGGCGAAGATGACCAGCGCCACAGCCATCAAGCCCTGGCCAGAAGAAATCCCTTCGTTCCAGGAGCCGGGATAAAACAAAGAAAGGTAGGCACCGCCGACGGCCGCGAGCGATCCGCCGACGGCCGTTGCCAGCAGCCGCGCTATATCAGGATTGAGGCCCATGGCTCGAGCAGCGTCGGAACTATCGCCAACGACCCTCAGAATGAGACCGATGCGCGTGTTCCTGAATGCCCACCAGAGGACAACCGACAGAAGAGCGCCGAGGATGAAAAGCACATTGATGTTCAGCGCCGACTGGATTTGCGGCACGCTCGACCATCCACCCAGCGCGATGGAGGGAAGGCGGGGGGCGACAGGCTGGATGAATGGCTTTCCGAGGAAGAAGGCGAGCCCGAGACCGAACTGCATCATGGCAATGCCGATGGCGATATCGTTGACCTTGGGAAATTTGCAGATGTAGCCGTGAATGAGGCCAAACACCGCTCCGGTCCCCATGGCCGCAACCACCCCCAACCACGGCGAATTGCTCAGAACGGCGATGGCATAGGCCGTCATCGCGCCGAAGACGAGCGTTCCTTCGAGGCCAAGGTTGATGCGTCCGGATCGTTCGGTGATCGATTCCCCAAGGCTTACGAAGATGAAGGGAGTAGAGACGCGGATCGCCCCCGCGAAAATGGCGAGCGGAACGCCCCAGATGCCAATGCCATCCATTATGGGGTCCTCTTCCAAAGATCGGGGTTGAAGAACTTGAACCGTCCGTAAAACGTCTCGCAGAACAGGATGACGACAAACAGCGTGCCTTGCAGCACCAGCACTGTTGCATCAGGCAGTCCCATGCGGCGCTGGATCAAGCCGCCGGAAGCATCGATACCGCCCAGGAGAATCGCGACGGGAATGATCGCCAGTGGATTGTGCCGTGCGAGGAAAGCAACGAGAATACCGGTGTACCCGTAGCCTGCGGCAAGTGAGCCATTGGCGCTGCCCTGAACGGCTGCGACTTCGATCATACCAGCAAGACCGGCAAAACTTCCCGCGAGCGCGGTAAAGCCGACGATCAGGCGGCCAACGGGCAAACCCTGTATCTGTGCGGCGCGCACATTTCCGCCGGCGATGCGTGCTGCAAATCCGAAACTCGTTGCCTCGATGAGCACCCATGAAACGATGCAGGCCACGACGCCGATTGCGAGGCCCCAATTGACATCCATTCCTGGCATATTGCCGAGCATGTACTGCGCGGGCAGGGGCGTGGTGGAGGGCTTGTTAAGGCTGGCAGGATCGCGAAGCGGACCCTCGATGAACTGGTTCATCAGCGCGATGGCAATATAGGCCATCAGCAATGAGGCAATCGTCTCGTTCACGCCGCGATAGTAGCGCAGCACACCGGTAAACCCGATCCAGACGCCACCCATAACCATACCGGCCAACGCCATCAAAGGGAGAACAATGATTGGCGGCAGAACGTCGGTCAGGGGCAGCGCTGCCGCCGCCGCGGCTACGCCGCCAAGAACGACCGCGCCTTCGCCTCCAATGATTACGAGGCCCAGCCGCGCAGGGAGGGCAACGCACAACGCTGTGAGGAGGAGTGGCGCCGCCCGACTGAGGCTGTTCTGAACCGAAAACCAGCTTCCAAACCCTCCAAAATACATGAGTTTGAAGAGGTCCGCCGGCGATTTGCCGACGGCCACAATGAAGATCGAAAAGAGTGCCAGGCCCGCAAGGACGGCGCCCAGTGAGATTGCGACCGGCTCTGCCCTGCGCGCCAGCCACTCAAGCATGGAACGAAAGGATCCTGCGTGGCCGGAAAATGGAGTGAGTGATGGAACGTTCGCTTCGACCGCCATGACGTTCTGCCCTCTTGCTTCAAGAAGTCGAACCGACGACACCCTCGACCAGATACGCCATGCTTTCCAGTTCGATCGCGTCTTCGGCGAAAGCCTTTCCGGCAGCAACAGCTTCGCCGCCCTTGTTGTCCCGAATTGGTCCTTTGAACACCGAGAAATTGCCGGTCATCATGTCTGCATGGGTCGCGTCGAATTTCTTGCGGGCGTCGTCGGAAACGCCGGGTCCAAGGGAGCTCATTTTTACGAAGCCGTCCTTCAAGCCTCCGCGGACGAAATTACCGAGCTTTTCACCAGCCTGTGCCTTCTTGACGAAATCGGAATATACATTGCCCCACGCCCATTCGGCGCCCGTGAGATACTTTTCCGGAGCAAGCGGGCTTTGATCCGCATGATAACCACAGACGAATGCTCCACGCCCGGCTGCAGTTTCGACAACCACCTTCGGGCTATCAACATGGCAAGTGATGACATCGGCCCCTTGATCAATTAACGCATTGGTGGCTTCGGCTTCTTTCACAGCCAATGACCATTCCCCAGTGAAGATCACCTGGCACGTGATCGACGGATCAACCGATCGTGCGCCAATCAGGAACGAATTGATATTCTGCAAGACTTGCGGAATCGGCTTGGCGGCAACGAAGCCGAGCTTCTTGCTCTTGGATGCGTAACCGGCGGTGATGCCATTGAGATATTGGCCCTGGCCAATGTACCCGAAATAGGACCCAGTATTTATTGGATTTTTTCCTTCCTGCCAGAGGCCACCGCAATGGCGGAATTGTACATCCGGATATTTCTTTGCCATTTCCAACATGTGGGGATCGAAGTAGCCGAACGAAGTCGGGAAGACGAGACTTGCTCCGTCGAGATTGATCATCGACTCCATCGTCTTCTGAACATCGACGGTTTCCGGAACGTTCTCTTCCTCGACAACCGTGACATCTGACAACGCCTTGATAACTTTGGCACCTTCAGCGTGCGCTTGGTTGTAACCAAAATCATCTTTTGGACCCACATAGATGAAGCCGACCGTGAGAGGGTTCGCGGCCCGGGCGGCGTCTACAAGAAAGGAGGGTGCGAGGCCTATGGCAGCGGCACCCCCGGCTGTCGATTTGAGGAAATGGCGGCGATTCATGGGCAAGAATTTGGTCATTGCTAGCTCCTCGCGGCGCGGGCCGATTTAGATAAGATCACGAGAAACTGTATGCAAATCTCATGCCAAAGTCTAAGCTACTGTTTCCAAAAGCGATTTTTTAATAATACTCCATTGATTGGATAAACTGCATGCACTAATGGCAAGATATGATGATTTTTTAGGCGTTGCTAAAAAATATTCCAATATCTGCACAGTTATGAGGCGAACATGGCATTCGCATCATTGACATCAGCGAGCCAGCCTTTACATCTGTATGCACTATGCAGATTCTAAGCGCGAAGCCGACCAGGAAAAAAGAGATAATTCGGTCCGGAACCACTGTCGAACAGATGGTGCGTTCCATAGCCGATCTGATAATTACCGGTGTCATGCAGCCTGGGGAACGACTCGACGAAATTTCTTTGGCCAATCGCTTTCGGGTTTCCAGAACTCCGGTGCGCGAGGCCCTCAGTCAACTCTGTGCCAGCGGCCTTGTCTGTCGGCGGCCAAACAAGAGCGCCATCGTCACCAATGTGACGCAGAAGCATCTTGCATCCATGTTCGAGGCCATGGCCGAGTTGGAGGCAGTTTGCGCCCGCCTTTCGGCCGAGCGGATGACGGTTGATGAACGTCGCTTGCTTGATGCCGAACACAAGGCGTCGGCGCGACTGGTGTACCGTCGTGCCGAGGACGAATACGAAGCGTACAATATCGAATTTCACACCCGCCTTTATCGGGGTGCGCACAACGATCACCTGGCGGAACTGGCTAATCAGACCCGAGTGCGGCTAGCACCGTTCCGTCGCGCGCAGTTTCGCATCGAAGGGCGGTTGACGCGGTCGTATCAAGAACACGACACCATAGTCATGGCGATACTTCGGGCCGACGGTCCTGCCGCGGGCGTTGCAGCTTATAACCATGTTTCCATTGTCAGTACCGCCAGCACGGTTTTTGCCGACTTAGGCGCCGATTAGGTCATCGCGACCTCGCACGACGAGCCTCCAAACAGCCATCACGACACGTCATACTGCTGCGCCAGCGAGGCGGAAAGCTGGTCGGCGAAACGGGCGGCGGCCACCGGCAGGGTGCGGCCCTTGAGTTGGCCGACATAGAGCATGCCAGCGGGCACGTCGCGCGGGTCGAGCGGCCGGGAGATCATGTCGCCGGTCATCGTCTGGTGCGACAGGCCAATTGGGAAATGGAAGGTGATGATATCTTCCGAGATTGCGTGGTTGCGCAGGAATTCGAAGCTGTCGGACTGAATCACCGGCTCCAGCTGCAGCGATGACGATTGCGCCCCGATGTCGAGCAGGTAGCGCACGCCGTAAGCTGATGTGGGAAGCGCGATTGGATAGTCGAGGCAAGCGCGCAACCGCACCGTCTCGTGAGAAGCCAGCGGATGATCCGGCCGCATGACCGCATGCACCGGCTGGTGCACCCGCATCAGCGTCATGAAAGCAGCCAGCCGTGCCGGCTCGTAGACGATGGCGATGTCGGCCGTGTGATCGACCAACGCACGCTCGGCCTCCTCCCGGTCGCGCAGGTGCACTCCGAAGGTCACATTCGGATGTTCCTTCCGGTAAAGTGAGATCTGGGTCGGCAGATGGTAGGGCAATAGCGCCTGGCTGCAGGCGATCGCCACATGGCCGAGCCGGGCGCCAGCAAGGTCGGCAATCTGCGATTTCACGTGCTCCATATCGGATAACTGGTTGCGCATGTGATGCACCAGAAGCTCGCCGGCGCTGGACAATCGCACGCCGTGCGGCAGTCGCTCGAAAATTGCAACGCCGAGTTCGGCCTCCATCGCCAATATACGGCGGTTGAGAGCCGTCGAGGTTATGGCGAGCAATTCCGCGGCGGCACGGATCGAACCCGTCTTGGCAACCACAGTGATATAGTGAGCGGAGTTCAGGTAACGCATCGGCAGCCTCCGCATCACCGCTGCAATTTTTGCAGCGGGTTGAAGAAAACATAGCACAAGACAGCAGCACCGTCATCGGGTATAATTCATCCTGCCACTATAAACGGCGAAGATGGCAATATCTCCAAGCGACATTGATTGTCCAAAGACAAGGAAAGATAGAACTCTGTCTTTCCTCCAGTTCTTCCATTTCAATTCAACACATCAAGGAGAAAACCATGCATTGTCTATCAATTGGAAGCTTTGCTTCACTCGTTTTTCTTGTGATTGCTAGTGTCTCGGCTATTGCCGCCGAACAACGCAGCGACTTGTCCGCGTCATCGGGCCTGCCGGGTTATGCGCATCAATGTAGCGTGACTTCCAAGACCAACATCGATGACAATATTCTAGCTGACGCCAGCGAGCGTAAAAGCTGCGAGTCGCAATGCGCACAAGTCTCCAGTATGTGCAAGACCAGCAGGGCCAGAGACTGTCGGCCAAGAATACAACACCTGTTCCTGGACATGCGGCTTTGTGAGGCAATAACGATTACTTCGATATAGGCCTTGATCAGCGATTGCGGATTCAGCGACACCAGTCATTTTCTAAGGTTTTGCAAAGTATTTCCGTGCTTCTCCAGGAGGGTGGCGCCAGCAGCACGAAGATCGCCGACTATGATTCAATCGCTGGCGCGGTGCGAACATGCGGCGGCGTTGAACCACAGTCAGCTGGGTGACCCGGAAAAATTCGCCAGACGGCTGTTGAATTCGCTGACACCGTCGATCCGCCCGTCCGTATGCCTTTTGGAAGTGATCCCGCCGCCGCCATCGAACAGTAGGGCACGGCAAGGTGCAGTAGAAGATGCAGTGACAGACCAATCGATTCTGAAAATGTATTTACGTTCAAAAAGATGGCTGGAAGTTAATGGCGGAGAGGGAGGGATTTGAACCCCCGATGGAGTTGCCCCCATGCCGCATTTCGAGTGCGGTGCTTTCAACCACTCAGCCACCTCTCCGCGTAAGGGATCGACAAGATCCCCGATAGAGGCCGGGATAGTGAACCCAACCGGTGCCGCGATACCCCGAAGGGCTCAGCTTGAGCGTGCGACCGGCTAGATAGCGGGCAAAGCTTCAGGATACAAGAGCAATTTTGCGTTAAATTTCTTGACTCTGCGACAAAGCTGATCTTATAAGCGCCCGACGACTGGCGTGGGGGATTCTCCGCGCCGTTTGTTTTTGAATTCGGGTGCCTTTATTCTTATGCGTAAGAGTGCCTTTCGATCAATCTGTCACGACTGACAAAAAGACGGTTATTGCCGCAAAACGGCACTAAACCGAACCGAACTCCGAAAGGGAAAAAATGTTCGCAGTCATCAAGACCGGTGGTAAGCAGTATCGCGTTGCCGCCAATGACCTTCTGAAGGTCGAAAAAGTTGCCGGCAGTGCCGGTGACATCGTTGAATTTGCCGAAGTTCTGATGGTTGGCGTCGGAGCTGACGCAACGATCGGTTCTCCTGTCGTTGGCGGCGCGCTGGTCACAGCCGAAGTCGTCGAACAGGGCCGTGCCCGCAAGGTCATCGCCTTCAAGAAGCGCCGCCGCCAGAATTCCAAGCGTACGCGCGGTCATCGTCAGGAATTGACGACGATCCGTATCTCGGAAATCTTGACGGATGGTGCGAAGCCTTCCAAGAAGGCAGCTGAAAAGCCGGCCAAGAAGGAAGTTGCTCCGAAGGCGGAAACTGCCGCTGCTGCGGATGTAACCGAGACGAAAGCCGCCCCAAAGGCCAAGGCTGCGCCAAAGAAGGCTGCTGCCAAGGCTGAGAAGCCCGCATCGGGCGAATAAGAACAAGATTTAAAGGAGCAATCCGATGGCACATAAAAAAGCTGGTGGTTCGTCACGCAACGGTCGTGATTCCGAATTGAAGCGCCTTGGCGTGAAGAAGTTTGGCGGCGAGCGCGTTCTTGCCGGCAACATCCTCGTGCGTCAACGCGGCACCAAGTGGCACCCCGGCGTCAACGTTGGCCTCGGCAAGGACCATACTCTGTTTGCACTTGAAGCAGGCACAGTTTCCTTCCGCACCAAAGCCAACGGCCGTAGCTACGTGTCGATCGTCAACCCGATCGCCGAAGCAGCAGAATAGCCGGTCCTGCTTGAAGCACCGGCGTCCCATCGGACCCGGTGTATGGCAACCGCCAAAAGATCAAAGGGGAGATGGGATTACCACCCATCTCCCCTTTTCGTGTCTGGAGGATAGACAAATGGTTGCTGAAATACTGGAAGACGATGAAGAACGGCTGGATCTGATAGATTGTCCCGTTCTCGTTACGGAACGCCTGGTTTTGCGAGCGCCACGTAACGAGGATGTTGATGCAATTGCCCGTCTCGCCGACAATCTTCGCGTGGCCGAAATGCTCTCCCGCATGCCGCACCCCTACACGAAGGAACATGCGGTGGATTTTGTGCGCCGCGCCAATGCGGGCGAGATCGGCAAATGCGTCTATTCAATTACTCTCGCGCAAACTGGCACTTTCCTCGGATGCTGCGGTATCAACTATCGTCGCAACAAGGACGAGCATCTGAGCAGCGGCAGGGACGAGCTGGAAATCGGGTACTGGCTGGGCGAGCCCCACTGGGGAAAGGGCTATGCAACGGAAGCCGCGCATGCGCTCGTTGATCTGGTGTTCCGGGCAACGCAGGTTGAAAAGCTCTATGCATCCTGCCGCGTTTCCAATATTGCCTCGCGCCGGGTGATCTACAAAAGCGGCTTCCAGTATACCAATACCGGTATGATGGATTCGATCACTGCGGGTAACGTCCCTGTCGAGCGCTATATGTTGGACCGGAGGACGTGGATCGGTCTGCGCAGCTGGACATCATAACAATAACTGGGCGTCTCCAACATCGAGGCGACCAGTTTTCATTTCGAGGATTTTCCTGTAATGCCTCGGAACATCAAAAGGACTGAACTTTCATGAAATTCCTTGACCAGGCGAAAGTCTATATCCGTTCCGGCGACGGCGGTGCCGGTTCGGTGTCATTTCGCCGCGAGAAATTTCTTGAGTTCGGCGGTCCTGATGGCGGCGACGGCGGGCGTGGTGGTGATGTTTGGGCAGAAGCGGTCGATGGGCTGAACACGCTGATTGATTACCGCTACCAGCAGCACTTCAAGGCCAAGACCGGCATGCATGGCATGGGCCGCGATATGACTGGTGGCAAGGGTGCCGATGTTATTCTCAAGGTGCCGGTCGGCACGCAGATTTTTGAGAACGATAATGAGACGTTGATCTGCGATTTCACTGTTGTCGGGCAGCGCTATCGGCTTGCCAAGGGCGGTAATGGTGGTTTCGGCAATGCGCATTTCAAAACCTCGACCAACCAGGCGCCGCGCCGGGCAAATCCGGGCCTTGAGGGCGAAGAGCGCAATCTTTGGCTCCGGTTGAAGCTGATCGCCGATGCCGGACTTCTCGGCAAACCCAATGCAGGCAAGTCGACTTTCTTGGCCAGTGTCACCGCCGCCAAACCGAAAATTGCCGACTACCCCTTCACGACGCTGCATCCGAATCTTGGCGTTGCACGTATTGATGCACGGGAATTCGTCATTGCCGATATTCCCGGTCTGATTGAAGGCGCGCATGAGGGTGTCGGCATCGGCGACCGCTTTCTTGGTCATGTCGAGCGGACGCGCGTCCTTTTGCACCTTGTTTCAGCGCAGGAAGAGAACGTGGCCCAAGCTTATAAGACAGTCCGCACGGAACTCGAAGCCTATGGCGCCGGACTTGCAGACAAGCTGGAGATCGTTGCGTTGAGCCAGATTGATACGCTGGACGCCGTGGAGCGTAAGAAAAAGATTACGGCGCTTAAAAAGGCAGCGGGTCGCGAACCGATGCTCCTGTCATCTGTCAGTCGCGAAGGCGTCGAGCAGGTTCTGCGAGCACTGTCGGCGATCATTCTCGAATCACGCCAGTCGGACGCTCCTGTCGAGGTCGATAACCGCTTCAAATATTGAGTCATGCAATGTCCGTGAAAACCGCAGAGCTCCGGAAAAATGAAGACGAGGCAATGGGGAATTCATTGCCGAAGCTAGGTTCCTATCACCGGATCGTAGTGAAGATCGGATCGGCGCTGCTGGTCGATCGTGGCAGCGGATTGAAGCGTGATTGGCTGGAAAGCCTCGGCGCTGACGTTGCGGCGCTTATCGCGTCCGGCGTCGAGGTGATGATCGTCTCATCAGGGGCTATCGCACTTGGCCGGACTGTTCTGGGCTTGCCAAAGGGCGCATTGCGGCTCGAGGAAAGCCAGGCTGCCGCCGCTGCCGGGCAGATCGAACTCGCCAAGGCCTATGCTGAAGTTTTGAGCCATCACAAATTACGAGCCGGTCAAATCCTGCTGACCCTCGCCGACACGGAAGAGCGCCGTCGCTATCTCAATGCGCGCGCGACGGTTGGCACTTTGCTGCGGCTGAAGGCTGTGCCGGTGATCAACGAGAATGATACGGTCGCAACCACCGAAATCCGCTATGGTGACAATGACCGGCTTGCAGCACGAGTCGCGACCATGATGGGTGCGAACTTGCTGATCCTCTTGTCCGACATCGATGGTCTCTATACCGCACCACCGCACCAGAATCCCGACGCGCAATTCCTGCCCGTTGTTGATTCTATCACGCCCGATATCGAGGCCATGGCCGGAGTGGCAGCGTCGGAATATTCCCGTGGCGGCATGAAGACCAAACTCGATGCCGGCAAGATTGCCAATGCTGCCGGCACTGCCATGATCATTGCGTCGGGTACGCGGCTCAACCCGCTGGCAGCCATCGATAAAGGCGCGCGTTCCACCCTGTTCAAGGCGAGCGCAACACCGGTCAATGCCTGGAAGACATGGATATCCGGCAATCTTGAGCCATCCGGACGACTTATCATCGACGAGGGCGCGCTGGTTGCGCTTAAATCTGGCAAGTCGTTGCTCGCCGCGGGCGTACGCGAAGTCACCGGCCAATTCATGCGCGGTGATACGGTTGCCGTTGTTGGTCCTGATGGGCGCGAGGCAGCGCGCGGGCTTATTGCCTATGATGCGGTGGATGCCGTAAAGATTGCCGGGCGCAAGACCAATGAGATTGCGACAATTCTCGGTTATGATGCCCGTTCCGCGATGATCCATCGCGATGATCTGGTGGTGCGTTCGGCGAGGCGTATTACCGTGCCTAAGGAGTAGAGAATGTTGAGACGCGTCGATGCAGAACAGTCCGTTGCTGAATTGATGGCTGATGTCGGCCGCAGAGCGCGCGCCGCTGCACACCCGCTTTCCACCGCGTCGCCCGACAAGAAGAAGCGGGCCCTTCTCTTCATGGCTGACGCGATCGATCGCCGCAAGGCGGAGATATTGAGCGCCAACAAACAGGATATTGCCAACGGCCAGAAAGCGGGGATGGTTGCTTCATTGCTTGATCGGCTGAAGCTGGACGACCACCGTATTGCCGGCATGTCCGGGAGCATCCGTGCAATTGCCGATCTCAAGGATCCGGTTGGAGAGGTAATCGCCGAGTGGGATCGCCCCAACGGCCTGCATATCGAGCGTGTGCGCACGCCACTTGGCGTTGTTGGCGTAATCTATGAGAGCCGGCCGAATGTGACGGCCGATGCAGGTGCGCTCTGCCTCAAATCCGGCAATGCGGTTGTCCTGCGTGGCGGTTCGGACTCAGCCCATTCATCGAAAGCCATCCACGAAGCCTTGCTGGAAGGATTAGAGGCGGCGGGACTGCCAAGGGATGCGATCCAACTAATCCCAACCACGGATCGCTCCGCCGTTGGCGAAATGCTTAAAGGCCTCGACGGAAATCTCGATGTGATCATTCCCCGTGGCGGCAAGAGCCTTGTGGCTCGGGTGCAATTGGAAGCCCGCGTGCCAGTGTTTGCCCATTTGGAAGGACTGTGCCATCTCTATATCGACGCTTCCGCAGATCTCGCCATGGCGCGCAAGATTGCTGTGAATGCCAAAATGCGCCGTACCGGCGTCTGCGGTTCGGTCGAGACCCTTCTGGTCGACCGGCTTATCGCTCCGTCACATTTGGTCCCGCTGCTCGAAGATCTGCATGCCGCCGGCTGCGAAATTCGTGGGGACAGCCTGGTGAAGGAGCTCTTTGCTGACGCCAAGCTCGCTACCGAGGAAGATTGGTCGAAGGAATATCTCGATGCTATTATCTCGGTGAAGCTCGTTGATGGCATAGATGGTGCGATCCAGCATATCAATCACTATTCCTCTCACCATACGGAAGCGGTGGTCGCCGAAGACCTTCGCGTCGTGGCGCAGTTTTTCAACGAGATCGACTCGGCTATTCTCCTGCACAATGCGTCAACGCAATTTGCCGACGGTGGCGAGTTCGGCATGGGCGCCGAGATTGGTATCGCTACCGGCAAGATGCATGCGCGAGGTCCGGTGGGGGTCGAGCAGTTGACCTCGTTCAAATACCGTGTGCGCGGCAACGGTCAAACTCGTCCGTGACAATAAGGGCAGGTTTGCAAACGAGCTTTCCGGGCGTCAGTGAAGCGCATTTGCGCATGCCTTTCGTCGAAAAGTGCATGACCGTGGGACTGTTCGGCGGTTCCTTCAATCCGCCACATGCGGGTCATGCGCTGGTGGCGGAAATCGCGCTTCGTCGCCTGAAACTCGATCAGCTCTGGTGGATCGTTACCCCCGGCAATCCGCTCAAAGATGCACGTCATCTGGCGCCGCTGGCGGAACGGCTGGAGAGTTGTGAGGCGCTTATCCATGATCCGAGAGTGAAGATCACTGCCTTCGAGGCAGCACATCATATTCGCTACACGGCGGATGCATTGGCAATGATCAAGGCGCGCAACCCGGGCGTACATTTTGTCTGGATCATGGGTGCAGACAATCTTGCAGATTTTCATCGCTGGCAACGCTGGCAGAAGATCGCACTGACATTTCCGATTGCCGTAATCGACCGGCCAGGATCGACGCTGGCGTTTCTTTCGTCCCGCATGGCCAAGACTTTCGATTATGCGCGTATCGATGAGGATGATGCACCGATGCTTCCCCGCTCACGAGCGCCAGCATGGACCTTCATACATGGGCCGCGGTCATTGCTATCGTCCACCGCCATTCGCAATGGTGTGATGAAACCAAAGGTCTGAGATTGCGTTTCGGCTGCGTGACGCCGCATTCAGGGCATGGCAGCAACAGGCGGGTTAGTTCGATATGACGTCTTGAAACTGACATGCGACTCTGCCTATCTTAATGAGGCGCAGTATGATTACCAATTGCGTTTGCGTTGTTCTTAAGGGAAAGGAAATACACTGAGAACAGCATTACAGAAGAAGGATGCTTTGGCACCTTCAACGGCGGAGATGAACGGTATCAATTCCGTATCTCTTGCCCTCCAGTCAGTCCTTGCCAGTCTGGAAGACTCCAAGGCTGAAAATATTGTCCCCATCGATCTTCGAGGCAAGTCCGTTATCGGTGACCATATGGTCATCGCGTCGGGGCGTTCGCATCGTCACGTAGCGGCGGTCGCCGATCAGCTTTTGCGCGCTCTGAAAGAGAGTGGGCACGGCAACAATGCGAAAGTCGAAGGTCTTGCCAGCGGTGATTGGGTGCTGATCGACACGGGCGATATCATCATCCATATTTTCCGTCCGGAAGTGCGCGAGTTCTACAACATCGAAAAGATGTGGCAGGCTCCCGAACTCGACGGAGAGACCGTGCACTAATTTGACGATCAGGACATTCGGGCCGGGAGGCTGATGAATGTTCTGAACGATAAACGGTTTAGGCCCGGTCGCTGACCGGCGCGGATGTTTTCGGGTCGAATGACCCGGATACTGGAGAGTGCCATGCGTATCACTGTTTTTGCCGTGGGCCGGATGAAGTCTGGCCCCGAACGGGAGTTGGCAGATCGCTATTTCGACCGTTTGAAAAAGACAGGTAGTCCGCTCGGGCTCGAATTCTCCTCTGTCACTGAAATAACCGAAAGCCGTGCGCAGCAGGCGGAACTGCGCAAGCAGGAAGAGTCAGCGAAGGTCCTGGAAGTGCTCGATCAGAGCGGCGTCCTCATCCTGCTGGACGAGCGCGGCAAGACCATGCCATCAGAAGCCTTTGCAGCGTCGATTGCTCGGTTTCGCGATGATGGCAAACGTCAGCTTCTTCTCGCCATCGGAGGACCGGATGGGCACGATGCTTCGTTGCGCGACCGCGCCGATCTCGTTCTGGCGCTCGGCGCCATGACTTGGCCGCACCAGATTGTCCGCATTCTTGTCGCTGAACAGCTTTATCGCGCAACGACGATCCTCTCCGGGCATCCCTACCATCGCGTATAAGACATTCAGCCCTCATTCATATGCGCCACCCATAATTGCACTCAATGATCATTACGAAAATATAATGATCTCAATGCTTCTCAGGCGAACCGCTCATCTCCATTTCTTGCTAATATGGATCGGGAAGAGTGTCGTTCGTCGGCGCAACAAGGTGGACGGGTTAAATGAGCAAGATAGCCAAACAAGGCAAGGCGTCTCCTGCCGAGTCCAACGTGACTTTCATTCCGGCCACCGTAAAACGGGATCGAACGAAGAAGTGGTCGCGCCTGTGGATATGGCTGCCTGTCGTCCTCGCGGTCGCAGGGGCGGGTTATTACGCCTGGAGTCACTACAGCGCATCAACAGCGAGTACCGCCGTGATCACGCAAGCGGTTGTACGCGGTGACATCGAGAATGCCGTAACCGCCGTCGGCACACTCGATTCAATCAAATCGGTCGATGCCGGTGCACAGGTTTCGGGACAGCTGAAGGTATTGCACGTTGAGATCGGCGACACGGTCACCCAGAATCAGCTTATTGGCGAGATTGATCCTGCTACCATACAGAACAGGATCGAAATCGATCAGGCGGAACTCGCCAATCTAAAGGCACAGCTTATATCGAAGAACGCGCAGCTGGTGCTGAAGCAGGCTAATATCGAGCGCCAGCGTAACCTCGTAGCAACGCGTAGCGTTTCGCAGTCCACGCTTGATCAGGCGATCGCGGACCTTGCTGCCGCCGATGCCGACGTCAATGCGCTTGAAGCACAAATTCGCAAGCAGCAAGCGACACTAGCTGGCGATCAAGTCGATCTTGGCTACACGAAAATCTATGCGCCCATGGCCGGCACGATCGCTGCGGTTCCGGTCAAAGAGGGCCAGACCTTGAATGCGAGCCAGACAGCACCAACCATCGCAACGATTGCCGATTTGTCGACCATGACGGTCAAGGCGCAGGTATCGGAGGCGGATGTCAGCAAGCTCAAGATTGGCATGGATGCCTATTTCACTCTGCTGGGACAGCCGGGCAAGCGTTACAAGGGCAAATTGCGCCAGATCCAGCCGACACCGGACATCCAGAACAATGTCGTGCTTTACTACGCCTTGTTTGATGTCCCGAACCCCGATGGCGACCTGATGATTTCGATGAGCGCGCAGGTGTTCTTCGTCCAGTCGGCTGCAAATGGTGTTCTTGTCGTGCCAAGTTCCGCCATTAGCGGACCCGCAGAATCGCGCCGCGCCGGAAGCAACCGTGAAGCGCAAAAGGCCGAGGTTACAGTGGTCACGCCTTCCGGGGCGACCGAAACGCGCGAGGTTGAAGTCGGCGTACGCAACCGCGTCAGTGCCGAGATCAAGAGCGGGCTGAAGGAAGGCGAGCTTGTGGTAGTCGGTCAGGGAAGTGAAACCACTGCTCCAACCACCAGCCGTAATTCCGGAAACCGCTCTCAGCGCGGCATGCGTATGCCGCCGATGTTCTAAGCCATGACTGCTCTCATCTCGCTTAGAGACATCAGCAAGACCTATTACAATGGCGAACTCGCCGTTGAAGTCTTGCACGGAATATCGCTTGACATAGAGCCGGGGGAATTCGTTGCGATTATCGGGCAATCCGGCTCCGGCAAGTCGACGCTGATGAATATTCTGGGCTGTCTCGATCAGCCGACGACGGGCGATTATTTGCTTGATGGCGAGCACGTTTCGGATTTCGAACAGGATGACCTTGCAGGTCTGCGCAGGCGCACTTTTGGCTTTGTCTTCCAGAGCTATAATCTTATCCCGACTGCCAGTGCTCAGGAAAATGTCGAGGTACCGGCGGTTTATGCAGGCGCGTCGGCTCGTGACCGGCACGACCGTGCAGAGGCGCTGCTCAATTCACTGAAGCTCGGCGACCGGCTCGATCATCGTCCCAACCAGCTTTCCGGCGGCCAACAGCAGCGTGTATCTATCGCGAGGGCGCTGATGAATGGCGGGCGCGTCATCCTCGCTGATGAGCCGACCGGCGCTCTCGACAGCCAGAGCGGCGATGAAGTGATGGCTCTTCTTCGCAGCATGAACGAGAGCGGCCATACGATCATCGTCATTACCCATTCGCGAGAAGTTGCGGAACAGGCCGACCGGCTTATCGAATTGCGTGATGGGCGCATCATTTCTGACCGGACCAAAAAGGGCCGCAGCAATCCCGAAGCTGCCACAGGGCTAAAGCAGAAAGCTTTCGAGGGTGTTGCGGCAATCGCGGACATATCGGAAGCCATCAAGATGGCCTTCCGTGCATTGCGGGCAAATCTGTTTCGCACGATCCTCACTCTGCTCGGCATCGTCATCGGCGTCGGTTCTGTCGTGGCCATGCTTGCCATTGGAACGGGTGCACAGAACTCCGTACTCGACAGGATTTCCTCCATGGGGTCCGATCTCCTGGTGATCCGGCCGAATATGGCCAACTTCCGTGGCGGGACCGGCGGCAGTGTGGTGACCCTGATCCCCGCCGATGCTGATGCCATCCTTGAACAACCAAATGTCGCTTTCGCCGTTCCGGAAATGACGAGTACGGTGACTGTCCGCTATGGCAACGTTGATTACCAGACCACGGCGAACGGCACAGTTCCACAGTTCACGCTTGCGAAATCGTGGACTGTCGGGAAGGGCGAGTTCATCAATCAGGACGACATGACAAATTACGCTCCGGTAGCGGTGCTTGGTCAAACCGTCGTCAAGACGCTCTTCGCCGATGGCACAGACCCGGTTGGCAAATATGTGCTTGTCAACAAGATTCCATTCCAGATCATCGGCGTGATGAGCGAAATGGGAGCTGGCATGGGCGGCAACGATCAAGACGATACGGTTATCGTTCCTCTGACGACCGGGAGCATGCGGCTGTTCGGCCAACGCAACGTGCGGACGATCACGGTGCAGGTGAAGGATGGTTCGGCCATTGATGCTACCCAGAATACGATTCAGGAGCTTCTGGACAAGCGTCACCAGAGGCAGGACACACTCATCACCAACATGGCGTCTATCCGCGAGGCCGTTACCGAGACGTCAAATACGTTGAAGCTTTTTCTCGGCGCCGTTGCAGCAATTTCGCTGCTTGTCGGTGGCATCGGTGTGATGAATATCATGTTGGTTAGCGTCAGTGAGCGGACCCGGGAAATTGGCGTTCGCATGGCCACAGGCGCGCGGCAACGCGACATCCTGTTGCAGTTCATCATCGAAGCGCTTGTCGTGTCAGCCATAGGTGGAGCGATTGGTGTTGTTGCTGGTCTTGGAACAGGCATTTTGGCAAAGCTTCTCGGCGCGCCGATCAGCTTCACCATCGGACCGGTGGCGCTGGCTTTTGCGTGTTCATTTTTGACGGGGCTCGTCTTCGGGTATCTGCCGGCCAGAAACGCCTCTCGGCTGCAGCCGGCAGTTGCTCTCAGCTCAGAATAAACGCCCTAAAAGTCGAGTTCCAGTTCGACGCCATTATCTCGGCGGCGGCGAGGATAACGGTCGTAGCGGTCCTCGTCATATCTGTCTCGACCACGCCTGGCGTCCGTGAATACGGCGGCGCAGCCCTTATCTACCCAGATAGCGCCGCGATTGTAGCCCCAGCTATCCCCGGCAATGCAAGGTGTCTTTGACAACTGCCTTGCGATGCGCGGGCGGCGCATATCAGCGTCACATTCCCGGTATCTGAACTTGCGCGATTCGCATCTGACAGAATCCTGCGCGTACGCAATAACAGGTACAAACTGCGCGCCACCAAGGATCACCGCGAATGCCAGCATATATCGGTACATTTTCCCTCTCCGATACGGTTTCGAGTCACCCTTATGGTGCACCATTTTTAATTCGAAATGGTCAAATTTGTTCCGTGCTGGTTAATCAATCTTTTGCCTCGTCAAACTCAGGACTACTTAGGAAAACCGGGCGTTTTCACGGTTCACTATGTCGGAAATGAAACTGGAGACAGCCGTGATCCGCCGGAGCGTTCGAACCGATTCATGATAGGCAAGCCAATAGGACCGCTGAATGGTACGCTCCGGCAAAACTGGCACAAGATCATCATACTCACGCGCAATGAACATGTGGAGAATGCCGATGCCCGCGCTGGCGCGCACAGCCTCAACCTGTCCGAGCGCACTTGATATTTCGAATGCAGGTCGCCAGTCGCGGGTGATTTCGGGCGCGTAGTTCAGCGACGGGCTGATGACGAGATCGTCGACATAGCCGACAAGGCGATGCCTGGAGAGTTCATCCACTGATTGTGGCGCAGGATGCTCCGCAAGATAAGAACGGCTGGCGTAGAGACCGAGGCTGTAATCGACCAGCTTGCGAGCAACAAGGCGCCCTTGGTCGGGCCGATCGACGGTGATGGCGATATCGGCTTCGCGCCGGGACAATGAAAAGGAGCGAGGTACGGGAACAAGCTGGATTTTGAGATCCGGATAGCGGGCTGTGAGCATTGCCAGTCGAGGTGCGAGGAATGTAACGCCGAATCCATCGGGCGCGCCGATGCGAACTGATCCGGAAATGGCCACATCCGCATCACCGAGCGACGAGCGTATGGAAAGCATCTCCGCTTCCATACGCTCGGCCGACAACAGAAATTCCTCTCCCGCGTGTGTGAGTTCACACCCATTGGTCCGCCGGGTCAGGAGTTTTGTATTAAGATCAACTTCGAGCGCCGTGAGCCGTCGCGCAACCGTAGCGTGATTGAGACCAAGGCGTTTGGCGGCTCCGAGAATTTGTCCGGAACGCGCCACGGCCAGAAATATGCGTACGTCATCCCAATTCATAAGATGGTCCCTTCTATGTGAATAGGTACTTCAATTTTTGCACAACGGATACGCTTTTGCTCGGCTTGCAATAAATTTTTTGAAGCGCGATGATGGGAAAACAGAAATCCAACTATTACAGGGAGGTTGCTCACAATGCGTGAAGTCGGACATTTTATCGGTGGCAAGCATGTCGCCGGAACGAGCGGTCGGACGACCGAAATTTTCCAGCCGATGGACGGCACGGTCCAGGGCACAGTCGCCTTGGCAACGCCCGCAGAAGTGCGTGCTGCCGTCGAGAACGCGAAGGCAGCACAGCTCGGCTGGGCCGCAACCAACCCGCAGCGCCGTGTGCGCGTTATGCGCAAGTTCCTCGAACTCGTCGAAGCCGAATATGACTCGCTGGCCGAGCTTCTTGCACGCGAGCATGGCAAGACCATTCCCGACGCCAAGGGCGATATTCAGCGCGGTCTCGAAGTGGTCGAGGTTTGCCTCGGCGCTGCGCATATGCTGAAGGGCGAGTTTTCCGACAGCGCTGGTACCGGTATCGATGTTTATTCGATGCGTCAGCCGCTCGGCGTCGTTGCGGGCATTACGCCTTTCAACTTTCCCGCGATGATTCCGCTATGGAAGGCCGGCCCCGCCATCGTCTCCGGTAACGCCTTCATTCTGAAGCCTTCGGAGCGCGATCCGGGCGTACCGATGCGCCTTGCTGAACTCTTCATCGAAGCGGGGCTTCCTGCCGGTATCTTCAACGTCGTCAATGGTGACAAGGAAGCCGTCGATGCGATCCTCGACGATCCGGATATCAAGGCTGTCGGCTTTGTAGGATCTACGCCGATTGCTCAATATATTTACAGCCGTGCGACGGCAAACGGCAAGCGGGCCCAGTGCTTCGGTGGCGCCAAGAACCACATGATCATCATGCCTGATGCCGACATGGACCAGACCGTCGATGCGCTGATTGGTGCTGGATATGGTTCGGCTGGCGAGCGCTGCATGGCAATTTCGGTTGCGGTGCCTGTCGGCAAGGACACGGCCGATCGATTGGTCGAGCGCCTGATCCCGCGCGTCGAAAGCCTCAAGGTTGGCCCCTCGACCGACATGTCGGCCGATTACGGTCCGGTTGTCACCAAACAGGCCCTGGAGCGCATCCAGCACTATGTCAATCTTGGTGTAGAGGAAGGTGCAAAGCTCGTCGTCGATGGCCGCGGTTTCAAGATGCAGGGCTACGAGAACGGCTACTACATGGGTGGCTGCCTGTTCGACCATGTGACGTCGGACATGCGCATCTACAAGGAAGAAATCTTCGGCCCGGTTCTCGGCATCGTTCGTGCTGATACTTATGAAGATGCTATCCGCCTGCCGAACGAGCATGAATATGGCAATGGTGTTGCGATCTTCACACGTGATGGCGACGCTGCGCGCGACTTCGCCTCGCGCGTGCAGGTCGGTATGGTCGGTATCAATGTGCCCATCCCGGTTCCGATCGCTTACTACACGTTCGGCGGCTGGAAGGGCTCCGGTTTCGGTGACCTCAATCAGCACGGACCCGATGCGTTCCGCTTCTACACCAAGACCAAGACTGTCACGTCCCGCTGGCCTTCCGGCGTTAAGGACGGTGCAGAATTCGTCATCCCGACGATGAAATGAGCTGGAAAACGCCGCCCGATCTTCGGCGGCGTTTTTCTTTATGGCGCAAGCGTGCGCAGATGGCCGATCAGTTTTGTGGCCTCGTCGGCCGCGCGATCCGGTTCCCGCGCTATGATCGCTTCAATCAATGCCCGGTGTGCGCCCGCCGATTGCTGCAGGCTACCGGGCCTTTGAAGGCGGAACCAGAAACGTCGGCTGTGGGTCTGCAACGGCGATGCCAGACGAGCGGCAAAGGGATTTTCAGCGGCCTGGCCGAGTACCGTGTCGAAATTCTTGTCTGCGATGAGAAAGCCGCTGACGTCGTCGCCCGCTAGAGCCGTGCTCATGGCCTCCGAAGCTTCCTTCAACCGCCTGTGGTGCAACGCTGCGCCATAATGGGCTGCATCCCGTGCCAGAACGCGCTCGACTCCCTCGCGGGCGTCGAGCACCTTGCCGAAATCCTGCGGGTTGAGCGCTGCGACAGCTATACCAGAACGGGGGCGGATTTCCATCAACCCCTCCCAAGCGAGCTTTTGCACCGCCTCTCGTACAGGCGTGCGACCCATACCGGTAATGTCTGTCAGTGCCCTTTCGTTTACGATCGCGCCGGGTTCCAGCTTCAGCGTTACGATCATCTCTTCGATCTGGCGATAGGCAAGTTCTGCCAGGCTCTCGCCTGTTTGGGCAACGGTATGGACGGCCGTTTGATACATATGTCGTTCTTTCATCATTAAAGCGATTGACAGCAATGAATGTTATAGATATATTTCTGATATATCAAGCAGGAGCAGAAACATGTGGTCAGGTGTATTTCCGGCAGTTACCAGCAAATTCACACAAGATGATAGTCTCGATCATCGGGAAATGGAACGTTGCTTCTCGCTATTGATGGATGCGGGCTGCGACGGTCTGATCGTTGCGGGTTCGCTCGGCGAAGGTCCGATGCTGACCCACGACGAGAAGCTCGAAGTCCTGAAGACAGCGCAAAGGGTAGCCGAGGGCAAGCCAGTGCTGCTGACGATCAACGAGGCGGCGACGCGTGATGGTGCAGCGCTGGCAAAGCGCGCTGCCAGGGCCGGTGCTGATGGTCTGATGCTGGTTCCAAGTCCGATCTATCACACAGATTCGGAAGAAACGGTCACGACACTGAAAGCTGTGGCCGCGGCTGGCGACCTTCCAGTCATGATTTATTCGAACCGGATCGCCTATCGTGTTGATGTGACCAATGAGATACTGACTGAACTAGCGTCCGACAAACATTTCGTTGCCATCAAGGAATCCTCGGATGATATCCGCCGTACCACGGATATCATCAACACTTTCGGCACGCACTACGATCTATTCACCGGCGTTGACAATCTCGCATTTGAAGCACTGACTGCTGGTGCGATTGGCTGGGTAGCCGGTCTTGTTACCGCGTTCCCGAATGAGACTGTCGCAATTTACAAACTGGTGCTGGCGGGACGCTACGCAGAAGCGCTGGAAATCTACCGCTGGTTCCGCCCGTTGCTCGACCTCGATGTCTCCACATATCTGGTGCAGAACATCAAGTTAGCCGAAGTGCACGAAATCGGCACCAATGACCGCGTCCGCCTGCCGCGTCAGCCATTGCGCGGCGAGCGTCGTGCGGCTGTGGAGAAGACGGTCAAAGATGCAATTGCATCCCGCCCGAAGTTGCCGATGCTTTAGAGCCAATCGGCTGATTGATGGACCAGCATTCTGACAAGCAAATCGTAATCGTTGGTGCCGGCATTGTCGGCATCGCTATTGCAGCCTGCCTTTGCGAAGCAGGGCGCAAGGTTTTTGTCATCGATCGGCAAGGCATTTGTGAAGGAACAAGTTCCGGCAATGCCGGAGCTTTGGCCTTTTCCGATATTCTTCCGATGGCCTCGAAGGGCGTTCTTGCCAAGGTCCCTCGTTGGCTCATGGATCCTTTGGGACCATTCACCATCAGACCCTCCTATCTACCACGACTTGCACCGTGGCTTTACCGGTTCTGGCGCGCCAGCCGCGCCGAGATCCTCGATCGAACCACACAGGCACAAGGTGCGATGATGCGGCTCGCGGAACCAGAAATGCTTGGGCTTATGCAGAGAGCGGGTCTTCGCCATATGGTTCGGGAGGATGGCTCGCTCGAACTCTATGAAAGCGAAGAAGAACTTAACGCCGCGCTGCCCGGCTGGAATGCACGGAGAAAAGCAGGCGTCGCCTTCGAACATTTTCGTGGTGCGGAATTAGCCGACTACCAGCCGGGTGTTGCGTCACGCTTTGTTGCGGGGACCTTCGTGCCCGGGTGGAAAACGGTCAGCGATCCCCAGCGAGTGGGCAAGAGATTGTGGGATTATGCGACGAGTCTCGGCGCTGAATTTCTGCAGACTGAGGTAGTTGCCGTTGCAGCGGGCGAAACGGGCGCGGCAATTTATCTCGCCGACAGCCAGAAAATCGAGGCCGCAAAGCTGATTATTGCGGCCGGAGCCTGGTCGCATCGGCTCGCGAAAAGTCTTGGTGACACAATTCCTCTGGAGACCGAACGGGGCTACAATACCACGCTGCCTGCCGGGGCATTCGATCTCAAACGTCAGCTTATTTTCTCGGGCCATGGCTTTGTGGTGACGCCATTGGAGACCGGTATCCGCATCGGCGGAGCGGTCGAACTGGCTGGTCTGGATTTGCCGCCGAACTATAGACGTTCTGAGGCTATGCTCACAAAAGCGAAAAAATTCATGCCTGGTCTTGATACTGCTGGCGGAAGGCAATGGATGGGTTATAGGCCGTCCCTGCCCGACTCATTGCCGGTTATCGGCTATGCAAGGACAAGCAAAGATGTTCTCTATGCTTTTGGCCACGGTCATCTCGGACTGACGCAATCGGCAGCGACAGGCCGTCTGATCACCGATCTCATCGACGGAAAAGAACCGTCAATTCCGATCGGCCCATTCAATCCGCAACGCTTCTAAGGAGCATCATGGCGCGTCATTCGTTCTTCTGTATTGATGGTCATACTTGTGGCAATCCAGTGCGACTGGTGGCCGGTGGTGGGCCTAACCTTTCTGGCGCGACAATGATGGAAAAGCGCGCACATTTCCTGCGCGAATTCGACTGGATCCGTACGGGTCTGATGTTCGAGCCGCGAGGGCACGACATGATGTCGGGATCAATTCTCTATCCGCCCACCCGTGACGATTGCGATGTGGCTGTGCTGTTTATCGAGACGTCAGGCTGCCTTCCCATGTGTGGACACGGCACGATCGGTACCGTAACGATGGCGATCGAACATGGACTGATAACGCCGAAGACGCCGGGTGTCCTGAAGCTCGATACGCCGGCTGGGCTCGTCGTTGCCGAATACGAGCAGGAAGGGCAGTACGTTTCCAGCGTGCGGATCACCAATGTCCCGTCGTTTCTTTATGCAGAGGGGCTCGAAGTCGAATGCCCAGATCTAGGAACGCTGTTTGTCGATGTTGCCTATGGCGGAAATTTCTACGCGGTCGTCGATCGCCAAGAGAATTTCACCGACATTGCTGATTATCGAGCGCTCGACCTTGTCGGCTGGAGTCCGATAGTTCGCGAGCGTCTCAATGAGCGTTATTCGTTTCAGCATCCGGAAAAACCGGACATCAATGTGCTCAGCCACATCCTGTGGACCGGCGCACCCACTCAAGCTCAAGCGCATGCGCGTAATGCAGTGTTTTACGGAGAAAAGGCGATCGACCGTTCGCCTTGCGGCACGGGAACGTCTGCCCGTATGGCACAGTTGGCCGCCAAGGGAAAACTGAATCCGGGCGACGATTTCGTACACGAATCAATCATTGGCTCGCTATTTCATGGCAGGGTCGAAAGGGCCATCAGCGTAGCTGGAAAGCCGGCCATTATTCCGTCCATTGCCGGCTGGGCGCGCATGACCGGTTACAATACGATCTTCATCGATGATCGTGATCCCTTTGCGCACGGCTTTGTAGTGAAGTGAACCTTCCCGGATCACCGGAGAATTAAGGCAGGAGTAGTCAATTCGTCTAATGCAGACGAAAATACCGAAATTTCTCTTGTGCCGGGTGCAAAATTTGGTGAAAATTTCCAACGAATGTATGCGAGCAAATGTAACGTTGTTGTGTGCGCTAAAAAAGCAGTTGCTTTCTATAACGCACGCGCTAGGTGTAAAGACATTGGGGTAATGGGAACCGGATAAAAAAACCGGATAAAAAACTTCCCAATAAAAATGAGGGGTATCGTTGCGATGGAGTACTTCATCCAGCAATCGATCAATGGGTTGACGCTTGGTTCAATCTACGGACTGATCGCAATTGGCTATACGATGGTCTACGGGATCATCGGTATGATCAACTTCGCCCACGGCGATGTTTTCATGCTTGGCGCCTTTATGGCCATGATTGTTTTTCTTGCGTTGACTACTTTCATTGGCGGCGTGCCGGTCGTTCTGGCGCTGCTCCTGATGATGGTCGTGGCCATGCTGCTGACGGGATTATGGAGCTGGACAATCGAGCGCCTGGCTTACCGGCCCTTGCGCGGATCGTTCCGTCTCGCCCCGCTGATCACGGCGATCGGCATGTCGATCGCGTTGTCCAATTTCGTGCAGGTGACACAGGGCCCGCGCAACAAGCCGATCCCTCCGCTCGTCAATGGCGGCATTACGGTTTACGGCACGAACATCACGATTGCTTACAAGCAGATGGTCATTATCATCGTGACGGCGATCCTGCTTGCGGCTTTCTGGTATCTCGTCAACAAGACCACGCTCGGAAGGGCGCAGCGCTCGTGCGAACAGGACCGCAAGATGGCGGCGTTGCTTGGTGTGGATGTGGACAAGACGATTTCCACGACCTTCGTCATGGGTGCCATGCTCGCTGCAGTCGCAGGCACGCTTTATCTCATGTTCTATGGCGTTATCTCCTTCACCGATGGTTTTACCCCTGGCGTCAAGGCGTTCACTGCCGCGGTGCTTGGCGGTATCGGCTCGCTGCCTGGAGCGGTGGTTGGCGGTTTGCTGATCGGCCTGATCGAGGCGCTTTGGTCCGCCTATTTTTCCATAGATTATAAGGATGTTGCGGCATTCTCGATCCTGGCGATCGTTCTGATCTTCCTGCCTTCCGGTATTCTTGGTCGGCCCGAAGTCGAAAAGGTTTAAGCGTATGAAGCCGATAACTGATCTCCAACCAGTGGAACCGGATTCTGTCTTTGTGAAAGCCCTGAAGGAGGGGCTTATCGCTGGTGCGCTTGCTCTCGGCTTGTTTTGCCTGATAGTCGGTTTCCGCACGGATCAAAACATCCGTAATGAGCTTGTTCTCAACCAGCGCTGGGGACTGCTGACGATCTTCGTACTCGCGGCAGCGATCGCTCGGTTTGCCATTACCTATACCGCGCCGTGGCGCGAGGAGCGCAAAAAGACCAAGCGTGCTGTTGCCGAGGTGAAGGAGCCATCGGCTTTTCGGCGGAGTTTCCCCAAGATCGGTCTCGGGTTGCTGTTTACCTATCCATTCCTCGTAATACTGATCCTCAGCATTTCCAGCGGTTCGATTATGGGCGGACTGCAGGGATCGCTCAAATACGTTGATAATTTCGGTATCCAGATACTCATCTATGTGATGCTTGCCTGGGGCCTCAACATTGTGGTTGGTCTCGCTGGCTTGCTCGATCTCGGCTATGTCGCCTTCTATGCGGTTGGCGCCTATTCCTACGCCTTGCTATCGACCCATTTCGGTTTTTCGTTCTGGCTGTTGCTGCCGATGGCGGGTATTTTTGCTGCGACGTGGGGCGTTATTCTCGGGTTTCCTGTCTTGCGCTTGCGTGGTGACTACCTTGCCATCGTGACGTTGGCATTCGGCGAAATCATACGGCTGATTCTGATCAACTGGACCGTCGTCACCAAGGGTACGTTCGGTATTTCGGGCATTGCCAAGGCAACGCTGTTCGGTATCCCCTTCACCCCCGGACCCACCGGTTTTGCAGCACTGCTTGGCCTGCCGAATTCCGGCGTCTACTACAAGATTTTCCTCTATTATCTCATTCTGCTTCTGGCGTTGTTGACCGCATGGGTCACTATCCGCCTACGCCGCATGCCTATCGGCCGTGCTTGGGAAGCCTTGCGTGAGGACGAGATCGCCTGTCGCTCACTTGGCATCAATACAACGACGACAAAGCTCACGGCCTTTGCTACGGGCGCCATGTTCGGTGGTTTTGCCGGATCGTTCTTTGCTGCGCGACAGGGGTTCGTCAGCCCGGAATCCTTCGTCTTTCTTGAATCGGCAATTATTCTCGCGATGGTGGTTCTGGGTGGCATGGGATCCTTGGTGGGCATTGCCATCGCTGCTGCCGTCATGATTGGCGGCACGGAGCTGCTGCGCGAACTGGAATTCCTCAAGCGCATCTTTGGCAATGATTTCACGCCGGAGCTCTATCGCATGCTGCTGTTTGGACTTGCAATGATCGTGGTCATGGTATGGAAGCCGCGAGGCTTCGTCGGCAGCCGGGAGCCAAGTGCCTTCCTGCACAAACGCAAGACGGTGTCAGGTGAGTTTACGAAAGAAGGGCACGGCTGATGGTTTCGGAAGTGCAAAAGAATACCAGCGCAATCTTGCGCGTTGAACGCCTCTCCATGAAATTCGGTGGTCTTATCGCCATCAACGATCTGAACTTCGAAGCAAAGCGCGGCGCAATAACCGCCCTTATTGGCCCGAACGGTGCGGGGAAGACTACGGTTTTCAACTGCATCACCGGCTTTTACAAGCCGACTGAAGGCATGCTGACGATGACGCGTCAGAATGGTGAGGAATACCTTCTGGAGCGGATGGCTGATTTCGTTATCACGAAGAAAGCGAAGGTCGCACGCACATTTCAGAATATCCGCCTGTTCTCAGGACTGACGGTTCTGGAAAACCTTTTGGTTGCCCAACACAATCCGCTGATGCTGTCCTCCGGCTTTACCATTCTCGGACTGCTCGGTTTTCCAACCTACAAGAAGGCTGCGGCGGATGCGATCGAGAAGGCCCGCTTCTGGCTGGAAAAGATCAACCTGGTGGACCGCGCTGATGATCCAGCCGGTGATCTGCCGTATGGCGCGCAACGCCGCCTCGAAATTGCCCGCGCCATGTGTACGGAGCCCGAACTGCTCTGTCTCGATGAGCCTGCCGCGGGTCTCAATGCGCGAGAGTCGGCAGAACTCAACAAGCTGCTGCTCGATATCCGCGCCGAGACAGGTACATCCATCCTGCTCATCGAACACGATATGGCGGTGGTGATGGAAATCTCCGATCATGTCGTCGTTCTCGAATATGGCACGAAGATTTCGGATGGAACACCGGAGACTGTGAAGAATGATCCAAAGGTCATCGCCGCCTATCTCGGTGTCGAGGATGAGGAAGTGGTCGAACTGATCGAACAGGCAGAAGCTGCCGGTATCGATGATATTACTGCTGCCGTGGATCTGCTTTCGACGGAGGCTCTCCATGAGATCGAGGAAGCCCATCCGGATATGGCTCCGGCTCAGCTCATTCCCGCCGCGCCCGCCAAGCGAGCCAAAACAGCAGCTGTGAAAAAGTCTCCCGCGAAGGCTGCATCAGGCAAGGCTCCAGCCAGAGCGGCGCCGGGGAGAGCGGCGAAGCCTACTGAACCCGAACCACCAATCAAGCCAACCGGGACAATCAAACCGGGCGCAACGGCTAACGCGCTCGCGGAACCGCGGGGAGGCAAGGCCGACAGGCTTATAGTCATTAAGGGCATAGGTCCGGTCAACGAGCGCAAGCTAAACGAACACGGCATCTTCCACTTCGATCAGATCGCTGCCTGGAAGAAAGCGGATATTATTGCTGCTGAGGCCTATCTCGCTTTTGACGGACGAATCGCGCGTGAAGACTGGATTGGACAAGCCAAGAAACTAGCGAAAGAGAGCCTGGCAAAACCGGCGCCAAAAAAGACCGGAGGGGCTAAATAATGTCGGAAAAGCAGGCCCTTCTCAGCGTCGAGAGTGTTGAAACCTACTACGGTAATATTCGCGCCTTGAGCGGCGTTACGGTTCATGCGGATCCAGGTGAGATCGTTGCGCTCATTGGTGCCAACGGAGCCGGAAAATCGACTTTGATGATGACGATCTTCGGAATGCCGCGCGCCCGCGCGGGCCGTATCATTTTCGACGGCAAGGACATCACGCAACTGCCGACGCATGATATCGCGCGCTTGCGGATTGCCCAATCACCGGAAGGCCGCCGTATTTTCCCGCGCATGACAGTGCAGGAAAACCTGCAGATGGGCGCGAGCCTTGATGACCTGAGATTCTTCGACGAAGACTCACGCATGGTGTTCGATCTATTCCCGCGGTTGAAGGAGCGCATCAACCAGCGCGGTGGCACACTTTCAGGCGGGGAGCAGCAAATGCTGGCGATTGGCCGTGCCTTGATGGCGCGTCCGCGCCTGTTGTTGCTCGATGAACCTTCATTGGGCCTTGCACCATTGATCATCAAGCACATTTTCGAGGCGATCAGGGAGCTGAACAAGACTACGGGTTTGACGGTTTTCCTGGTCGAACAAAATGCGTTCGGTGCCTTGAAGCTCGCCAACCGCGGCTATGTAATGGTCAACGGAATCGTGACAATGAGCGGATCGAGTGCAGAACTTCTCGCCAATCCGGAAGTGCGCGCGGCCTATCTCGAAGGCGGTCGTCACTAAGAAGAATAGGGGCCTCCCATCGCCTGGAAAAGCCCCAAGGAGAATATTGCCATGCAAGGCATTTTATATGAAGAACCTTCGATCTGGCTGTTCATACTGGTCACCTGCCTTATGGGTGGCTGGGCTGCCTGGATGACCGGGCGTGCGTGCGCCAAAACGTGGCGGCCTATCGCAATCCTGGTGTTCTACATGCTGCTTCTCGGTATTGCCGTCCGCTTCATTCATTTCGCGCTGTTTGGCGGAACGATGCTGACGCTTCACTACTATATCGTCGACACAATTGTGCTGATCATCATCGGCACTCTCGGCTATCGTTACACCCGCACCAATCAGATGGTTCGGCAATATCACTGGCTCTACGAAAAAACTTCTCCATTCGCCTGGAAAGAAAGAACGAGAGCTTAACCTATCTCGCTGATGCGAAATGAATCAGCGTGACAACCGCCGGGAAATCGGCAAATGTAGTCTTCAAGCGATGAAAAAAGCCATCGCGAGGGGTTTAATAAGTACCTAGAAAATGGGAGTTTTCAAATGAAGAAGTCACTGTTATCGGGTGTTGCGCTTGCTGCAATGCTCGCCTTGAGCGGCAATGCCTATGCCGACCTTCTGATCGGCGTCGGTGGTCCGTTGACCGGCCCAAATGCCGCGTTCGGTGCTCAGCTGCAGAAGGGCGCGGAAGCCGCAATCGCCGAGATCAATGCTGCCGGTGGTATCAACGGCGAGCAGGTCAAACTGTCGCTTGGCGATGACGTTTCTGATCCGAAGCAGGGTATTTCCGTTGCCAACAAGTTTGTTGCTGACGGCGTTAAGTTTGTTATCGGCCACTTCAACTCGGGCGTGTCGATCCCGGCGTCTGAAGTCTATGCCGAGAATGGCATTCTCGAAATCACACCTGCGGCGACGAACCCGGTCTTTACCGAACGTAAGCTCTGGAACACCTTCCGGACTTGCGGTCGCGACGATCAGCAGGGCGTGGTAGCCGGTACCTACATTGCCGAGAAGTTCAAGGACGCCAAGGTTGCGGTTGTTCACGACAAGACGCCGTACGGCCAGGGTCTCGCTGACGAAACCAAGAAGACGCTGAACGCCAAGGGTATGAAGGAAGCGATGTACGAAGGCGTTAACGTCGGCGACAAAGACTTCTCCGCTCTGATCGCCAAGGCCAAGCAAGCCGGTGTTACGGTTCTATATTGGGGTGGTCTGCACACCGAAGCCGGTCTGATTATCCGTCAGCTTGCTGATCAGGGTCTGAAAGTCACGTTTATCTCCGGCGATGGTATCGTTTCGAACGAACTTGCTTCGATCGCTGGCGACGCGGTTGCAGGTACACTGAACACGTTCGGTCCGGATCCGAGCAAGAATCCTGCCAACAAGGAACTCGTCGAGAAGTTCCGTGCGCAGGGCTTCGAGCCGGAAGCCTACACGCTCTACGCCTATGCAGCAGCACAGGTCATCGCAGACGCGGCGAAAGCCGCTGGATCGAACGATCCAGAGACCGTTGCCAAGACGATGAAGGAAAAGGGTCCGTTCAAGACCGTTCTTGGCGATATCGCCTTCGATGAAAAGGGTGATCCCAAGCTTCCAGGCTACGTCATGTACGAATGGAAGAAGGGTGAGGACGGCAAGTACAGCTATTTCCAGCAGTAAGCTGTCTAACTGAAGTATTGCATGAATGCCCGGCCCCGTGCCGGGCATTTTGCTATTGGACATTTCAGAGTCTTGTGTTCAATATGCGTTGTTTGCACTGCAGCAATCTTTGAACCAATGATGCAGACAATCCATTTTCAAGCGCTTCTCGCTGTCTGGAGTTTCCGCCTTGCCTATCAAGAAAATCCTTGTTGCCAACCGATCAGAAATTGCTATCCGCGTGTTCCGCGCCGCCAACGAACTTGGCATGAAAACCGTGGCGATCTGGGCGGAAGAAGACAAGTTGGCGCTACACCGGTTCAAGGCCGATGAATCCTATCAAGTCGGACGCGGTCCACATCTTGCCAAGGATATGGGGCCGATCGAAAGCTATCTTTCGATCGAGGAAATCATTCGGGTCGCAAAGCTCTCCGGCGCGGACGCTATTCATCCAGGCTACGGTCTGCTATCCGAGAGCCCGGAGTTTGCCGAAGCCTGCGGGGAGGCCGGTATCATCTTCATAGGTCCCAAGCCGGAAACCATGCGACGTCTCGGCAACAAGGTCGCGGCGCGTAATCTGGCGATTGAAATCGGCGTCCCGGTTGTTCCCGCCACCGAGCCGCTGCCCGACGATATGGAAACTGTGAAAAAGATGGCCGAACAGATCGGTTATCCGGTGATGCTCAAGGCTTCATGGGGCGGCGGCGGCCGCGGTATGCGCGCAATCTTTTCGCCTGATGACATTGCTCGCGAGGTTACCGAAGGCAAGCGTGAGGCCAAGGCTGCATTCGGTAAAGACGAGGTCTATCTCGAAAAATTGGTGCAACGTGCACGTCATGTCGAGGTCCAGATACTCGGAGATACGCATGGCAATGCGGTGCACCTATTCGAGCGCGACTGTTCCATCCAGCGCCGTAACCAGAAGGTCGTGGAACGTGCTCCGGCGCCCTATCTGAACGAAGCGCAGCGCAAGGAGATCTCCGGTTACGGTCTGAAGATTGCCAAGGAAACCAGTTACATCGGCGCGGGAACGATCGAGTTCCTGATGGATGCGGACACCAACGAATTCTATTTCATCGAGGTTAATCCACGTATTCAGGTCGAGCACACTGTTACGGAAGAAGTGACGGGTATCGATATCGTCAAGGCGCAGATACGCATTCTCGAAGGCGCGGCGATCGGCACCCCGGAATCGGGTGTACCAGAACAAAAAGACATCAAGCTCAACGGCCACGCCTTGCAGTGCCGTATCACCACTGAAGATCCGGAGCAGAATTTCATCCCCGACTATGGCCGCATCACTGCCTATCGCGGCGCCACCGGTTTCGGTATCCGGCTTGATGGCGGGACGGCCTATTCCGGTGCAGTGATTACGCGCTTTTATGATCCCCTCTTGGAAAAGATTACGGCTTGGTCGCCAACGGCGGAAGAGACGATCCACCGTATGCATCGCGCACTTCGAGAGTTCCGTATTCGCGGCGTCGCAACCAATCTGACCTTCCTTGAAGCAATTATCACGCACCCGAAGTTTATCGACAATTCCTATACGACCAAGTTCATCGACACGACACCGGAGTTGTTCGAACAGGTGAAGCGGCAGGACCGCGCCACCAAGCTCCTGACCTATCTCGCCGATGTGACGGTCAACGGCCACCCGGAAACCAAGGGCAGGTCGACACCACCCAAGGAAGCAGCACTCCCCCGGGTCCCCTTTATTGAAACCCCAATTCCGGATGGTACGAAACAGGTTCTCGATCAACTCGGGCCGAGAAAGTTTGCCGAGTGGATGCGCAACGAGAAACGCGTGCTGTTCACCGACACCACCATGCGCGATGGGCACCAATCGTTGCTGGCTACCCGGATGCGAACCTATGACATTGCCCGCATTGCCGGTACATATGCCCGCGCCTTGCCGCAGCTTTTTTCGCTGGAATGCTGGGGTGGCGCTACTTTCGATGTGGCCATGCGGTTCCTGACGGAGGATCCGTGGGAGCGTTTGGCGGAAGTCCGCGAAAAAGCGCCAAATATCCTCTTGCAGATGCTGCTGCGCGGCGCCAATGGCGTTGGCTACAAGAGTTATCCCGACAATGTGGTCAAATATTTCGTAAGCCAGGCCGCAAAAGGCGGTATCGATGTTTTCCGTGTGTTCGATAGTTTGAACTGGGTCGAGAACATGCGCGTCACCATGGATGCGGTTGTTGAGGAGAACAAGCTCTGCGAAGCCGCCATCTGCTACACGGGCGACATCCTGAATTCAGCGCGGCCGAAGTACGACCTGAAATACTATGTCGATCTTGCGCAGCAAGTCGAAAAGGCGGGGGCCCATATCATCGCCCTCAAGGATATGGCGGGCCTTTTGAAACCAAACGCCGCGAAGGTCCTGTTCAAGGCGCTGCGCGAGGCGACCGACCTGCCGCTGCATTTCCACACGCATGATACGTCAGGCGTTTCCGCGGCAACAGTGCTCGCCGCGGTGGATGCGGGCGTCGACGTGGTTGACGCTGCGATGGACGCTCTTTCCGGCAATACCTCGCAGCCATGCCTCGGTTCGATCGTTGAGGCGTTGAAAGGTACGGAACGCGATCCGGGTCTTGATCCGGAGTGGATTCGCCGCATTTCCTTCTATTGGGAGGCGGTACGCACGCAATATGCGGCCTTCGAGAGTGATCTGAAGGGGCCTGCGTCCGAAGTATACCTGCACGAGATGCCCGGCGGCCAGTTCACCAATCTCAAGGAACAAGCACGTTCGCTCGGCCTTGAGACGCGTTGGCACGAAGTCGCGCAGACCTATGCGGACGTGAACCAGATGTTCGGTGATATCGTCAAAGTGACTCCGTCCTCCAAAGTTGTCGGAGACATGGCACTGATGATGGTAAGCCAGGATCTGTCTGTCGCTGACGTGAAAAACCCCGACAAGGACATAGCATTTCCGGATTCGGTCGTCTCGATGATGCGCGGCGATCTCGGACAGCCGCCGAAAGGTTGGCCCAAGGATATTCAGAAGAAAATCCTGAAAGGCGAAAAGCCGTTTACCGAACGGCCCGGTGCACTTTTGAAGCCTGCTGATCTCGCTACCGAGCGCAAGGAGGTCGAGGCAAAACTGGAACGGAAGATCAGCGATCAGGAATTCGCTTCTTACCTTATGTATCCGAAGGTGTTCACGGATTTCGCCGTAACGCATAATACATACGGACCAACGAGTGTTCTGCCGACGCATGTCTATTTCTACGGACTTGCGCAGGAGGAAGAGGTCTTCCTCGATATCGAGCGCGGTAAAACCCTGGTTGTGCGGAATCAGGCTGTGGGAGAGCCCGACGAAAAAGGCATGTGCACGGTATTCTTTGAAATGAATGGTCAACCACGCCGCGTGAAGGTGCCCGACCGTAGCCGCGCTGGCAGCGGTGCTGGAGTTCGGCGCAAAGCGGAAGTCGGCAATGATAAACATGTCGGAGCGCCGATGCCGGGCATTGTCTCGACGGTGGGCATCGCGGTAGGGCAGAAAGTGAATGCCGGGGATGTCTTACTCTCCATCGAAGCAATGAAGATGGAAACTGCATTGCGTGCAGAGCGGGATGGTACGGTTGGGGAGGTTCTTGTCCGTGCCGGGGATCAGATCGATGCGAAGGACCTGTTAGTCGTTTACGAGTGATCCGCCGGTTTCGGGCGGTTGTGATGGAGAATGAGGCGTTAGATGTTCGTTGCTTTAACGTTCAAATCAAAAAGTGTGAATTGACATCGAGTTCAATCGATTTAATTTTGCACTCACCCCGAATCCAGCCCCGGTGATCAATTCAATGGATGCCTCTGTCTATCTCAAGCGCGCCGTATACGGCCGATGGGCTGTTGCCAGCGCGTTCTTCTTCAACGGCTTTCTGGTCGGTAGCTGGGCGCCGCAAATTCCCGTGTTCATGGTGCGCCTGGGGATCAGCGAGTTTACGCTCGGTTTGCTCATCCTGGTTTTTGGCTTGGGCGCACTCGCTGCCATGCCGTGGTGCGGTTACCTGATCGGCCGCTTTGGATCGCGGGCGGTCGTGAAAGGTTTCGCAGTTTTCTGCTCCTTTTCGCTGTTGCTTGTCGCTCTCGCCCCGAATGTCCTGACGGCTGCCCCAGCGCTGTTTCTGTTCGGTGCGGTGATCGGCGGCATGGACGTCGCGATGAATGCCAATGCGGTCGAGGTAGAGAAAAAACTCTCGCGCGCGGTTATGTCGTCATCGCACGGATTTTGGAGCCTCGGCGGATTCGCCGGTGGTGCGCTGGGCGGATTGTTGATTGAAGCGCATGGCCACTTGGCCCATGCGCTCGTGGTTACTCTGATTGCTATCGTGCTCGGGATCGTGGCTTTCGGCTATATGATCACCGAAGACGCACCTGCGGTGCAGGAAAAGCATAGACTTGAATTTCCGACAAATCCGTTGATCTATCTAATCGGGATAATGGCGCTGTTTTCGATGGTGCCCGAGGGTTCGGTGCTCGACTGGGCAGCGCTTTATCTCCAGCAGGAACGGGGCGCAGATATCGCAACTGCCGGCTTTGCCTTTGCAGCCTTTTCCGGCACCATGTCGATCATGCGCTTTCTCGGCGATGGCGTCCGCAACCGTTTCGGTGCAGTGAAGACGCTACGCTATTCTGCGCTCATCGGTGCGACGGGAATGCTGGTAGCAAGTATTGCTCCTACCCCATGGATTGCAATTCTTGCTTTTGCATTCTCGGGCCTCGGTATAGCCAATATGGTGCCGATCGCCTTCTCGGCAGCAGGAAATCAAAAAGGGACGTCGTCGGGTGTGGCGCTCAGCATGGTTACACTTATGGGCTATTCGGGCATACTCGTTGCACCGTCGGCCATTGGATTTGTCGGCGGCAGAACCGGTTTCGGTCCAGTCTATATGGTGCTCGCCGGACTGCTGATCGTTGTGTTCCTGATGTCCAATTTGGCGGCCACCGCCGATGGGAACCGATCCTAGAGCACAATTTGCGCTAGGCACGCCGCGCGGCGACAGCAGGCTTTCTTCGCTGCAATAGGAAATCAGTTACCCGCTTGCCGGGCTTGTGGGACTTTAGGCCAACATTCATTTCCGGCGCCAACTCGCCCGAGAGGTCAAGCGTGGCATGTTCGCCAACGGCATCGAAATGCTCTTCGAGCCAGTCCTCGGCCGCGGCACGGCCAAGATCGCGGAGATACTCAAGGAACGCCCATTCGGCGTTGATTTTGGATGATGCCGAAAGACCCGCAAGTGCTTCATCCGCGTCGATACGGTGCATTCGGATGTTGCGGTATTCGCCGTGCTCGAGCCTGCCAGCATCGATCAGAGAATTGACAAAAGCAATGGAACGGAACTCGCGCAGGAGTGCGGCATTGAAGGTGATTTCGTCGATACGATCAGTGATTTCACGGGCCGTCTTTGGTGTGCCCCGCCGCTCGATGGGGTTGATCTGTACCAGCAGGACATCTTCGCTCTCACTCGAATAGAAGAACGGGAATAGCGCCGGATTGCCGCCATAGCCGCCATCCCAATAGGGTTCGCCATCAATCTCCACTGCCTGAAAAATATAGGGGAGGCAGGCGGAGGCCATGACAACATCAGCATTGAGTTCGGATTGCGAAAACACCCGCAACCGCCCACTCTCGACATTCGTCGCGGAAAGGAAAAGCTTGAACTGCGAACAGGCTCTTACCCGTTTGAAATCGATTTCCTTTTCAACCACGTCCCTCAAGGGGTTGAGATTGAACGGATTGAATTCATAGGGGGAAAACAGTCGGGAAAACTGTTCGAAGAGATTGTATCCAAGGCCATTCTCGACGGACCAGTTGCCAAAGAACCGATCCCATGGGGTGCGTTGGACCGGGCTGAACTGCCCTGTCCGCCCGACGGCACGCCAGAACTCGTGCAATTTTGCCCGGGCGCCTTCCGCGCCATTGTGCGACCAGCCATCCGCGAGCGCTACGGCGTTCATCGCACCCGCGCTGGTGCCCGATATGCCTTCGATCGTCAGCCTGCCATCTTCGAGGACGCGATCGAGAACGCCCCACGTGAAGGCGCCGTGTGAACCACCGCCTTGCAGGGCGATGTTGATCGTCTTTGGCTTCGCACTCATTATTCTGCCGTCCAGCCACCATCGACGGATATGGATGTTCCCGTGATCTGCGCGGCAGCATCGCTCGCAAGGAAGACCACCGTCGCGCCGATCTGATCGACGGTAGCGAATTCCTTCGTGGCCTGCTTGTCGAGCATGATTTCGCGAATGACCGTTTCGCGATCCATATTGTGTGCCTTCATCTGATCGGGGATTTGGGCTTCGACAAGAGGTGTTAGCACGTAACCGGGGCATATGGCGTTGCAGGTAATATGTTTTTCGGCGACTTCCAGCGCAACCGTCTTGGTCAGGCCGAGAACACCATGCTTGGCGGCAACATAGGCAGATTTGAACGGCGAAGCCCTCAGGCCATGCGCCGAAGCGATGTTGATAATGCGGCCCCAGCCGGCTTTCTTCATATAGGGAAGGGCAGCAGCTGTCGTATGGAAAGCCGATGTCAGGTTGATCGCGACAATCGCATCCCACTTTTCAGGGGGGAATTCGTCGACAGGAGCGACAAATTGAATGCCGGCATTGTTGACCAGAACATCGACACTGCCGAACGCTGCAGCCGCCTTGTCGATCAAGGCACGGCATTCAGTGCTATTCGACATATCGGCTTTGATATAGCCGACGCCAACGCCGTGCTTGTCGGAAATCTCCTGGGCGAGTGCATGATCCTCCGGCCGGTCAGTAAACGAATTGATCACGACATTATAACCGGCGGCTGCAAGGGCATGCGCCGTTCCGAGCCCGATACCGGAATTGGAACCTGTAACGACTGCGGTCTTTTTGGCCATGACAATTTCCTTTAATGGATCAACGTGCGTGCTGAGGGCTCGTGGAATATATTGCATCGCAACAAAATTGCTAGGCTTGAAGCATGAACACTTTGTCATGCGGGATCTGCACTACAGGAGTAGCATCATGAAAGTCGCATGTTGACAAACAGCGATTGCTGCGCCACCTGAACAGCATATCTGGAGTTTGACGATGTCAGAGTATTATTCGCAACCCTTCGCCCGCCGGCCGTCCGTTGGTGTCGATGTGGGCGGAGTCATGGTTGGCGGAGGCGCACCGGTTGTCGTTCAGTCGATGACCAACACCGATACCGCCGATGTGGATGGAACTGTGGCGCAAGTAGCCGCTCTCTCTCGTGCAGGATCTCAGATCGTGCGTATTACCGTCGACCGCGATGAATCAGCTGCGGCTGTACCGAAAATCCGCGACCGGCTCGACCGCTTGGGTCTTGCGGTGCCACTGGTCGGCGACTTTCACTATATTGGCCACAAGCTTCTCGCTGATCATCCGGCATGCGCCGAAGCCTTGGCCAAGTACCGCATCAATCCAGGCAATGTCGGGTTTAAAGACAAGAAGGATGCACAGTTCGGTGCGATTATTGAAATGGCGATCCGCTATGACAAGCCGGTGCGCATCGGTGTCAACTGGGGCTCGCTCGATCAGGAGCTGCTAACCGCCCTGATGGACCAGAACCATGCGGCGGGTGCGCCCCTGACCGCGGAAGCGGTCACGCGCGAAGCGATTGTCCAATCAGCGCTTATTTCGTCGCAGCTTGCCGAAGAAATCGGCTTGCCGCGCTCGAAAATCATTCTTTCTGCCAAGGTCAGCCAGGTTCAGGATCTGATCGCCGTCTATGCCGAACTTGCGCGACGCTGCGACCACACGTTGCATCTCGGGCTGACCGAAGCCGGCATGGGCACCAAGGGCATCGTCGCTTCGTCGGCTGCGATGGGTATCCTGTTACAGCAGGGTATCGGTGACACGATCCGCATTTCGCTAACGCCGGAACCGGGTGGGGATCGCACACGTGAAGTCCAGGTGGCGCAGGAACTGCTGCAAACCATGGGCTTCCGTCAGTTCATTCCAATCGTTGCGGCATGCCCCGGCTGCGGGCGCACGACATCAACAGTGTTCCAGGAACTGGCTCAATCGATCCAGAGTGACATCCGCACGAACATGCCCGTCTGGCGGGAGAAATATCCCGGCGTCGAAGCACTGAACGTCGCCGTAATGGGCTGCATCGTCAATGGACCAGGCGAGTCCAAGATGGCCGATATCGGAATTTCGCTGCCGGGAACGGGCGAAACGCCCTCCGCGCCGGTCTTCGTTGATGGCAAGAAGGTTGCAACGTTGCGCGGTACCAGTATCGCCCAGGATTTTCATAAAATGGTGGCGGAGTATATCGAAAACCGCTTCGGTCAAGGTGCGGGTTCGCACGCAGCAGAATAGAATAATGACTAGCTCTGTCTTTCGGCGATGAAGCGCGCCGCATCCTTGAGTAAGGCTGCTTTCTCACCAAAGGGCGCAAGGAGCTCTTCCGCCTGCGAGACCAGACCGGCCAGCTGACGCTTGGTCCACTCGACGCCATGCATGGAGACAAGCGTGGCCTTACCCGCCGCAGCGTCCTTGCCCGTTGCCTTGCCCACGTGGCTTGCATCGGCGGTCACATCGAGAAGGTCATCAGCAAGCTGGTAGGCAAGGCCGACGGCCGAGCCATATTCTGCCAACCGCTCGCGGTCCTCGGGATTGGAATGACCGATGATGGCGCCCGCCTCGCAGGCAAAACGGATCAGTGCCCCGGTCTTCATCGCCTGCAGGCGGATGATGCCTCCCTCGTCGGGTCTGTCTTTCTCCGCTTGAAGATCAAGCGCCTGACCGCCGACCATCCCGCCAATGCCTGCGGAGCGAGCCAGCGCCGCGATGAGCGTTACCTTTGTTTGCGGGTCAAGCTCGGTTTCCTCGCTTGCAATCAATTCGAATGCATAGGTCAGGAGACCGTCACCGGCGAGAATGGCAGCGGCTTCGTCGAATTTTCGGTGCACCGTCGGTTGACCGCGTCTCAGATCGTCGTTGTCCATGGCGGGCAGATCGTCGTGGATGAGAGAATAGCTGTGAATGCATTCGAGCGCCGCAGCAACCCGCAAGGCAGCTAGATTATCAGCGCCAAAGAGAGCGGCGCTTTCCATAACCAGCAATGGCCGCAGGCGCTTGCCGCCATTCAACACGCCATGGCGTATGGCAGCCATCAGCCGGGGCGGGCGGCTGAACTCGCCAGTTTGCGGGCGATCGGACAGCAGATCGGCAAGCAGCGCTTCGACCGAAGCTGCACGCTGCTGCAAGGTGATCTTGAACAATGAGAAATCCTGATCTGTCATCATACTCAGCCAATTGCCGATAAATGGTCTTCCGGTCAATGGCTCTGCGCAAGCGCGATTGCATTTCTGCTGTGGTCCTGTGTGTACGGGTTCAGAAAATCGCAGAAAGAATTCCCTTCTGCCGCTCTTTGCTTTATGTCCGACGGGGACATTCTAAGCGGAAGGCATGTGTGGCAAGGGCTCTGGTCAGAAACAAGCGAGGCAGAGGTTATCTGGTCGATCCCGGACGTTCTCCCGTCGGGCGCGCCGTGCGTTACCTGATTCTGGCCGGAATCGTCCTGATCATGCTGCCGATCATCCTGCTCAGTCTTTACCGGTTGCCATTTGTCCATCCTATTTCCACCTTGATGGTGAAGGATCTCGTGACATTTTCCGGCTATGATCGCCGCTGGGTGCCACTCGACCAAATATCTCCGACGCTCGTTAATTCCGTGATGATGTCGGAAGACGCGAGATTCTGTTTTCATAACGGCGTGGACTGGGATGCGCTGAACTCTGTGGTTTCTGACACGATCGACGGCGAACAGACGCGCGGTGCATCGACAATTCCGATGCAGACAGCCAAGAATCTTTTCCTCTGGACGAGCCGTTCTTTTATTCGCAAGGGGCTGGAAGTACCGCTGGCCGTACTCACGGATCTGATCTTGCCGAAGCGCCGTCTGATGGAGATCTATCTAAATATAGCTGAATGGGGGCCCGGAATATATGGGATTGAGGCTGCGGCGCAGCACCATTTCAAGGTAAGCGCCGCAAAGCTTCAACCGCGTCAGGCTGCCTATCTCGCGGTGACCTTGCCCAATCCCATCGTGCGCAATCCGGCAAAGCCAGGACGAGGTATGCAAACATTAGCTCGGGTCAACGAGCGTCGCGCACGTGGCGCCGGTGCCTATGTAAGCTGTGTCAACGGGCCCTGAATCGACGGGACCAAGCTTTTGTGACAAAAAATATGCGACTCCTGCTGGTCAAAAGCCCTCAGGCCGTGTATAGCCCCACCGAACTTTCCGGAATTTTGTCCATTGTGACAGGCTCAATCGGGCCAGTGCCGGATTTTGACTGATTACTGGAGCTGGAACAATGGCTGTACCTAAACGAAAAACTTCTCCGTCGAAGCGTGGCATGCGCCGTTCCGCCGACGCGCTGAAGGCACCGACATATGTCGAAGACAAGAATTCAGGCGAACTGCGCCGTCCCCACCATGTCGATCTGAAGACTGGTATGTATCGCGGCCGTCAGGTTCTGACGCCAAAGGAAGGCTAAACCTTCTTTGAATTCGTGCAAAAAGACCGGCCTTCGTGCCGGTCTTTTTGTTTCTTGTATGACGCACAAAGATATCTTGAATTATTTTAGCTCTATCTCGATGAAGGCATACTCGCCATCATTGGCGTTAACAACATCGTGTTCGACGCCCTCCGAGCGAAAATAGGGAACGCCCTTTTTCATTTCGGCGAAAGAATCGCCGTCCTTCGTTACCAGCTTCACGCGGCCGTCCATCAACGGAACCACGACGTAATCATGCGCGTGGCGGTGCCAGCCGGTATTCTCTCCGACAGCAAAACGATACTCCGTGACGAGAACCCTCTCATTGTCGATGAAGACTGTTGCTTTCGCCGATCCTGTCATTGCCATTCTCTCCTCATGATGGTCAGCCTTGACCGCCGTCGGCGACAAAACCCGCCGCCTCAACGCCAGCGATGGCCGCCGTTTCGTCATTGTCTGACGTGTCACCGCTGATGCCGACTGCGCCCAGTATTTCGCCTTTGGCGTTCTTGACCAGCACACCGCCTGCTACGGGAATAACATGTCCTCCGGACGCCGCAACCAGACCTTCCATAAAATGCGGCCGGTCTTTCGCGAACTTCTCGACCGTACGCGAACCGGCGCCGATGGTGAGCGCCCCGAAGGCCTTGCCGAAGGCGATTTCAAACCGCAGCATGGACGATCCATCTTGTTTCTGGAATGCCTTGAGGTGGCCCCCTCCATCGAGCACGGCAACCGACAGGGGCCGCATTCCAAGTTCGGCGCCTTTTGCGAGAGCAACCTTAATGATGCTGTTGGCTTTGGAGAGTGTGATCTGGGCCATGATGTTTTCTTTCGTACTAGCTATCGAATTGAATAGTTGCGGCTGCCTGTTATGGCAGCCGCATGTCTGTCAGCTTGTTGATCTGTGATCTTTATTTATCGAGGGAGTCGAGCTTGCGCTGCATTGCGGCGATCTGCTCCTTCAGCTCATCCAGACCCGTATCTTTCGCAGGCCTTTCGGGCGCCGGCGTCTCTGCAGGCTCGGCCGCTCCGGCGGTCTTGTTTAAAGGAAAGGGTGTGAACATGCGCATGGCATGTTGCAACATTTCCGTGTTGCGGCGAACTTGCTCTTCGACCAGCTTCATCGGGGCACTGACATTCATCATGTCCATTGGCGTCTTGCCGAAGGCGGCGCTCAGCTGTTCTCGCATGCGCTCTTGCTCCTTGGCAAAAGCTGACATGGACTGTTCGAGGAATGTCGGAAGTACGACCTGCATCTGGTCGCCATAATAGGCAATCAACTGGCGCAAGAACGGGATAGGCAGCATGTTCTGCCCGTCCTTGTTTTCAAGCTCGAAGATAATCTGGGTCAGGACCGAGTGGGTAATATCCTCGCCGGTCTTTGCATCCTGAACTGTAAAGTCCTCATTGCGCTTTACCATCTCGGCCAGGTCTTCCAACGTCACATATGTACTTGTTCCGGTGTTGTAGAGACGCCGGTTGGCGTATTTTTTGATGACGATGTCCCCGGTTTTCGCTGCCATTGCTCAACTCCCCAAACTTCGTTTCCTTCGCCGAATTTGCGTGCCGGCTTACGGACGGACTTAAGAGGATAGGGGCAAAGCGCGTCAATTCAAAGCGATTTGTGCATTGCATTCAACGCAGTGCATTGCGCTGAATGCTGCAGCGCGAAAAGTGATATTTGCGCCTTAGACTTAATTGGGCCTTGTCAAACTGTTGCAGGCGGCTAATTCTGATCAATATATGCTTTATGAATTCAGAATGACAAATATGAGGAAACGTTATGACCCTATCCATCGTCATCGCAAGTGCTGCCCGCACTCCTGTTGGATCGTTCAATGGTGCATTCGCCAATGTAGCGGCACATGAATTGGGAGCGGCGGTCATAAAGGAAGTGTTGAGCCGCGCGGGCGTGGACGGCGCGGATGTCGATGAAGTGATCATGGGTCAGGTCCTCGGCGCAGGCGAGGGCCAGAACCCCGCGAGACAGGCAGCCATGGCTGCCGGCATTCCGCAGGAAGCGACGGCTTGGGGTCTGAACCAAGTTTGCGGTTCTGGTCTGCGCGCGGTCGCGCTTGGCATGCAACAGATTGCAATGGGCGATGCGAATATTGTTGTTGCCGGCGGTCAGGAATCAATGTCTTTGGCGCCGCATTGCGCACATCTTCGCAATGGCACAAAGATGGGCGACATGAAGTTGATCGATACGATGATCAAGGATGGCCTGACGGACGCCTTTCATGGTTATCATATGGGTATCACGGCCGAGAATATCGCCCGCAAGTGGCAGTTGACCCGCGAGGATCAGGACAAGTTTGCACTTGGCTCCCAGAACAAGGCCGAGGCGGCACAGAAGGCCGGTAAGTTCAAGGACGAAATCGTTCCGTTTACGGTCAAGACCCGCAAGGGTGATGTCGTGGTTGCCGACGATGAATATATCCGTCACGGAGCGACCTTGAACTCGTTGGCAAAGTTGAGGCCAGCCTTCGACAAGGACGGCACCGTGACAGCGGGCAATGCGTCGGGTCTTAATGATGGTGCCGCCGCGGTTGTGTTGATGAGCGAGGAAGAGGCCAAGCGCCGCGGTATCAAGCCACTGGCGCGCATCGCATCATGGGCCACGGCCGGTGTTGATCCGTCGATTATGGGAACAGGACCGATCCCGGCATCGCGCAAAGCCTTGGAAAAGGCTGGCTGGAAGGCCGAAGACCTCGACCTGGTCGAGGCAAACGAGGCATTTGCTGCGCAGGCCTGCGCAGTCAACAAGGATCTTGGCTTCAATCCGGACATTGTCAATGTGAATGGGGGCGCGATTGCCATAGGCCATCCAATTGGCGCGTCCGGTGCGCGTGTTCTCAATACGCTGCTGTTCGAGTTGAAGCGTCGCAACGGAACCAAGGGTCTTGCCACGCTGTGCATTGGCGGCGGCATGGGTGTCGCACTTTGCGTCGAGCGTATTAAGGACTAGTGACGCTTCACCGGCCCAAGCATTATTGGGCCGGGTTTCGATGTCGGTGGCTGTTTGCTGAAACCAAACCGCCGTTTCATGTTTTTCATAACTACAGAGCGTTTGTACGAGATCAGTTTAAGGGAGGGGTAAATGACAAAAACAGCAATCGTTACAGGTGGAACGCGCGGTATAGGCGCTGCGATTTGCATCGCTTTGAAAGCGGCGGGTTATAAAGTGGCGGCGAACTACGCCGGTAATGATGACGCGGCGAAAGAATTTAGCAAAAAGACCGGAATCGCGACCTACAAATGGGACGTTTCCAACTACGAGGAATGCGCTGCGGGTGTCGCCAGGATCGAGGCGGATATCGGCCCGGTGGCCGTACTGGTGAACAATGCGGGTATCACCCGTGATGCGATGTTCCACAAAATGACACCGGGCCAATGGAGTGACGTCATCAACACCAATCTCACCGGTCTGTTCAACATGACCCATCCGGTGTGGAACGGCATGCGCGACCGCAAGTTCGGCCGGGTCATCAACATCTCCTCCATCAACGGACAAAAGGGTCAGGCGGGACAGGCCAACTACTCGGCTTCGAAGGCTGGCGATATTGGTTTTACCAAGGCTCTTGCCCAGGAGGGCGCGCGTGCCGGTATTACAGTCAACGCCATCTGCCCCGGCTATATCGGTACCGAGATGGTGCGGGCAATTGATGAGAAAGTGCTCAATGAGCGGATCATTCCACAAATTCCGGTCGGCCGCCTCGGCGAACCGGAAGAGGTTGCTCGTTGCGTCGTGTTCCTTGCTTCCGACGATGCTGGCTTTATTACCGGTTCTACGCTCACAGCTAATGGTGGACAGTATTCGACTTGAACGCGATGGAAAGATGAGTGGCGCCAACATGTTGTTCTTCCGCAGGGCGAACGCCTGAATCTTGTCTTATAAAAGCTTGTGAATGTTGCGCCTCGTGCGGTTTCTGTTGCAGCAGCACCAAATACGTGGTGAACAAAACGGAAATCTCGCGAGGCGCCGATACGTTTCAGCTCGACCGGAATGGCAATGACAGTAGTTGGCGGCAAGCTCGCATGGATCGGCTAACCATAAGAAATCATTTGTTTTTAGTATCGAGAAACTCGGTCACAATCATGGATTGAACCATGCCACACCGAGGAATGCGATCTGGACGATGGAATCGTTAGTGATTCAGTATGTAGTGCGAGTTCCTGCTGGAAAAGCTAGATATGGCCGTGAACAAATCAGGAATCAGATCCCAGAGCCGTTTCGTAGCTGATTCGTTCTCCTCGCGTTCTATTTCTTGACGGAACACTCCGTGAATCAGTTCGTGATTGTTTATCTGGAGAGCCCCGCATACCTTTCTGTCGGACGCTTAAAATGCTAATCGCAAACGCATGCCCGGCTCGCAGTGCTCGTTTGGCCGGTATTGGATTGTAATTGATGAACCTTATGCCTAGCCCCGAACTTCCCCTGGTCTTGACGGGCCGCGATGTTACAGCCGTCTTGGGGCCGACCAATACCGGAAAAACTCATCTAGCGATCGAGCGGATGCTTGCGCATCAGACCGGAATGATTGGCCTGCCGCTGCGCCTTTTGGCACGAGAGGTTTATCATCGTGTTGCGGAACGGGTGGGCTTGGCAAATGTCGCGCTGATCACCGGTGAGGAAAAGATCAATCCCCCCGGTGCCCGCTATGCGGTCTGCACAGTGGAAGCCATGCCGCGCCAGACCGATATGGACTTTGTCGCCATCGATGAAGTGCAACTCGCTAATGATCTTGAGCGCGGCCATATCTTCACGGATCGTATTCTGCATCTGCGTGGCCGTCAGGAGACGTTGCTGCTTGGAGCTGCAACGATGCGTGGAATACTCGAGAAGCTCCTGCGCGGGGTTTCAGTTGTGACCCGCCCTCGGCTTTCAAATCTCACCTATGCAGGGTCCAAGAAAATAACGCGCCTTCCGCCCCGCTCGGCGATAGTAGCCTTCGCCGCAGAGGAAGTTTACTCCATCGCCGAATTGATACGGCGTCAAAGTGGAGGCGCAGCGGTGGTCATGGGTGCACTCAGTCCGCGCACGCGTAACGCTCAGGTCGATCTCTATCAGTCCGGTGATGTCGATTATCTCGTCGCCACAGATGCCATTGGCATGGGCCTCAATCTTGATGTCGATCATGTGGCGTTCGCTCAGGATCGGAAATTTGATGGCTACCAATTTCGAAACCTCTCGCCCGGCGAGATCGGACAAATAGCCGGTCGCGCCGGCAGGCATCTGCGCGACGGTACGTTTGGAGTGACGGGCCAGGTGTCAGGGTTCTCGGACGAACTGGTACACAGAGTGGAATCGCATGCCTTCGATTCGGTCAAGATCCTGCAATGGCGAACGGCTCGCTTTGATTATTCAAGCCTGGACGCCCTTAAGCGCTCCATCGACACTCCGGCTCCTATTGAAGGTTTAACGCGGGCATTACCTGCAGTGGATCAGCAAGCTCTCGAGTATCTGTCCAACGATCCTGACGTCGCGCCATTGGCCAGTACCCCAGAACGTGTCGCTCTTTTGTGGGATGCATGCGCACTGCCAGACTATCGCAAGATCGCACCGGCGCAACACGCGGATATTATCGCATCGATTTATACCGATCTTGCTGATAAGGGCCATGTGAACGAAAATTATATGGCGGAAGAGGTTCGCCGGGCAGATTCCACGGACGGCGATATCGACGCGATTTCAAGGCGTATCGCCCAGATCAGAACATGGACGTTTGTGTCTCACAGGCCAGGATGGCTTGCAGATCAGGCACATTGGCAAGAAAAGACGCGTGAAATTGAGGACAGATTATCAGATGCACTGCATGAACGGTTGACGAAACGCTTCGTAGACCGCAGGACAAGCGTGCTTATGAGGCGCCTGAGAGAGAATACAATGCTAGAAGCCGAAATTAGCCCTGTCGGGGACGTTGTTGTCGAGGGGCACCATGTTGGACGTTTGGATGGGTTCCGTTTCACCGCGGACGCCCAAGTCGATGGAACGGATGCGAAAGCCGTCAAAGCAGCTGCACAAAAAGCTCTGGCAACAGAGTTCGAGAATCGCGCCGAGCGTTTTTCCGCCTCGGCAAATGGCGATTTCGCTCTTGGTTCCGACGGGACGTTACGATGGATTGGTGCGCCAGTTGCCTCGGTCGTCTCCGGGGAGCAGGCGCTAAAGCCGCGCGCTGTGCTACTGGCCGACGAACAATTGACCGGTCCAGCGCGCGATAAGGTCGCGGCCCGGGTCGACCGGTTCCTTGCCCATCACATCGATACGGTGCTTAAGCCGCTGGCCGATCTCGCTAATGCCGACGCCTTGGTCGGCATTACCAAGGGCCTGGCTTTTCAGCTTGTCGAGAATTTCGGCGTCCTTCAGCGGCGCGATGTGGCGGAAGACGTTCGAGGTCTCGATCAGGATTCGCGCGCCGCGCTCCGCCGCCTTGGCGTGCGCTTTGGCGCCTATCACGTCTTCTTGCCGGCGCTGCTTAAACCCGCTCCAGCGGGTCTACTGACTCTATTGTGGGCACTCAGGGAAGATGCCAAAGATCGTCCCGGATATGGCGATGTTGTGCAGGTCCTATCGGCTGGACGCACGTCAGTGGTGACAGACTCGAGCTTTGATCCAGCCTTCTACCGGCTTGGAGGCTACCGTCTTCTTGGCCGGCGGGCTGTGCGCATCGATATTCTCGAACGGCTCGCGGATCTTATTCGACCAGCGCTTGCCTGGAAACCGGGAACCGGTACACGGCCGGACGGCGCCTATGACGGCACACGTTTTGTCGTCACGCCGTCTATGATGTCTATCCTCGGTGCTACTGCCGACGACATGGAAGAAATTCTCAAAAGCCTCGGTTATCGACCCGAATCAGTTGAAGCAGCGATTGTCGCCGCAAAGCTGGTGGAACTCGACGCAGTACCAATGCCTGCCGCCGCACCGCAAGAACTTGCGGCCACTGTGGCGGAAACGGCGCCTGAGGAGGATGTGACCTCGGCGGCAGCGAGTCCAACAACTGTTGTCGAGTCCGTTGAGCCACTTGCGGAAACCCAAGATGCGGTTGAACCGGTAGCCGAAACAAGCGAGGCCGCTGAAGAACCTACCACCGCTGCGCCAGTGGCCGAAGAAGCGCCAAAGCCCATATTCCTCTGGCGGCAGGCGCGTTTCGACGGACGCAATAATCGCGGACATCAGGAGAAACGCGAGAATCAACGCGGCGGTCAAGCGCGAAATGGTCAAACCGGACCGCGTCCCGCCAGATCTGAACGCAACGAAAACCAGCAGAACGAACGCGGTGAGCGCAAAGAGCATTTCCGCGGCAAGAGCAAGCCCGGTGGCAAAGAACGCTTCAAGCAGGACGAAAAGCGTGCGGACAAGCCGCAGACTCATGCCAAGCGTCCGGAACGTGAAGAGCGCCCGGTCAAGATCGATATGGACTCACCCTTCGCCAAATTGCTGGCGCTGAAGGAACAAATGAAGAAATAGAATGGTGGGAAGGGCCACAAATGACGGAGGCGAAAGGCAGCGCATCGACAAATGGCTGTTCTTCGCGCGCGTGGTCAAATCCCGTTCGCTCGCGGCAAAGCTTGTGTCTGGTGGCGGTATCAGGTCCAATAAAGACAAGATCGACCAGCCGTCGCATGCCGTGAAGCCGGGTGACGTGCTAACGATTACCCTCGATCGGCGTATTCTTATTTACAAGGTTCTCTCAGGTGGAACGCGCCGCGGTCCAGCCGAAGAAGCGCGAACACTGTACGAAGATATGTCGCCGCCTGCACCTCCCAAAGACGGCATCAGCAGTCTCGATGGATTGCCAAGGCGCGACGCTGGCAGCGGCCGCCCGACAAAACGCGAACGGCGGCAGATAGACCAATTGATGCAAGGTGAGCATGATAATTCAGAGGATTGAATGTCTGGATTTCAAATATTCGCCGTGAGGTCGAAATAATCTTCACTAACGGCCGTCCATCTAAAATAATATTTCGCGGAATGGGTTAGCATGAGACAGAGGTTGCTTGTAGCCCGAGCTTCGTGGTGCGATGAATGGCCCATGTTCGGGTCTAGCGGAGATGATCTCCAGTGCTTTGACATGATGCGGGCCGCGTTCTGGTGCCGCAGCTTATTTTCCCCCCTTGTCAGCCCGGCGTCAAATCGTTACCTCAACCGCTGACACGCTGATAGTGGTGTCTTCAGGAGCCAGCAAATGACTTATGTTGTGACCGACAATTGCATCCGCTGCAAATATATGGATTGCGTTGAGGTCTGTCCCGTCGATTGTTTTTACGAGGGTGAAAACATGCTCGTCATCCATCCGGATGAATGCATCGATTGTGGCGTTTGCGAGCCTGAATGCCCTGCGGAAGCGATCAAGCCCGACACCGAACCGGGACTCGACAACTGGCTACAAATTAATGCGGAATATGCCGAGAAGTGGCCAAATATCTCCCAAAAGCGCGACGCTCCTGCCGACGCCAAGGATATGGATGGCATTGAGGGCAAGTTCGAAAAGTTCTTTTCGTCGGAGCCTGGCGAGGGCGACTGATATTTTATTCGAGTTTAGAAATAAATAGCCGGTTTCTATCAAGGCGCAGGTCTTGCAATATTCCGCCTTTTGAGCAAACGCAGCAAAAAGTTGATTCTAATCACTTTTCGTGTTATGGTTCCAGCATATGTTGATCATTGGACGTCAATTTCGTGGCGCTAAAGCATAAATCACCAATCGGCTAGATTTATTTCGGACACCGCAGTGCAGGGCGTTATGGTTTGTTTGCCCGTCAGGCTGTTTTGTCCGGATTGCTTTTGCGTGACAATCTTGGCGGCCGACAAACCGGGTTCCGGTTTCCAGTGATTGGTTTAGCCGGTGCGTTTTGCCGGGCGCAGCAAGGAGTAGTTAAGCGCATGACAGCAGTTCAGCAGAAAAAAACCGCCCAACGTATCGGATTTAAAACGGGCGAGTTCATTGTATATCCGGCACATGGCGTAGGTCAAATTGTCAATATCGAGGAACAGGAAGTAGCGGGCCACAAGCTTGAACTGTTCGTTATTGATTTTCAGAAAGACAAAATGCGCTTGAAGGTACCGGTCGCAAAGGCAACAGCTATCGGTATGCGCAAACTTTCAGAGACAGACTATGTTGATCGCGCGTTGAGGGTTGTCCAAGGTCGCGCGCGGATCAAGCGGACCATGTGGTCCCGCCGCGCGCAGGAATATGATGCGAAGATCAATTCAGGTGATCTGATTTCGATTTCGGAAGTCGTGCGCGATCTTTTCCGCGCCGACAACCAGCCGGAGCAGTCCTATTCGGAACGCCAGCTCTATGAAGCTGCGCTGGACCGCATGGCTCGTGAGATTTCCGCCGTCAACAAGATGTCGGAAACCGAAGCCGTTCGTCTCATCGAAATCAACCTCGCCAAGGGACCAAAACGCGGTGCCAAGGCCGAAGAGGCTGAAGTTGAAACAGACGTCATTGTTGAAGACGAGCAGGAAGAGGCCGCATAAGAGCGTGTTCGTCCAATCCAGATAAAAAAAGCCCGGCAATGCCGGGCTCAGATTGCTGACAAACCCCTGGCCTTGGCCGGGGGTTTGTGATTCAGTGGGACATGTTGAAGAAACCCGCGCCGCAGCAGACGGCTCTCGAGATGGTGACGCTCGACAGCTTGGTGCCGAAGGATCACCTGCTTCGCAAGATCGACGCTGTGATCGACTTTTCGTTCATTCATGATCGTGTTGCGGGACTTTACTGCCCCGACAACGGCCGCCCTCCGCTCGACCCGACCTTGATGTTCAAGGCGCTGTTCCTCGGCTATCTCTATGGCATCCGCTCGGAGCGGCAGCTGGTGCGCGAGATCGAAGTCAATGTCGCCTATCGCTGGTTTCTGCAGTTGAAGCTGACGGATGGAGTGTTCGACGCCTCGACGCTCAGCCAGAACCGCCGCCGCCGTTACAACGATACATCGGTTGCCCAGGACATCTTCGATCACATCGTCGAGCAGGCGATCGGCCACGGGCTGGTCGACGGCACGGTGCTTTACACGGATTCGACCCATCTGAAGGCCAATGCCAACAAGGGCAAATACGATCTTGCGATGATCGAGAAGTCGCGCGCCGACTATTGGGCCGATCTGGATGCGGCGATCGAGGCCGAACGCAAGCTGCACGGCCAGAAGCCCTTGAAGGACAAGGAACGCCGGCCGGAGGTGAAGAAGACCAAGGTCTCGCGCAGCGATCCAGACAGCGGCTATATGGTGCGCGATGGCAAGCCGAAGGGCTTCTTCTATCTCGATCATCGCACGGTGGACGGCAAGCTCGCCATCATCACCGATACTCATGTCACGCCGGCCAATGTCCATGACTCGATCGTCTATCTCTCAAGGCTCGACCGGCAGCAGACCCGTTTCGGCTTCGATGTCGGCGCGGTCGGGCTGGATGCCGGCTATGCTACACCGGGCATCGCCAAGGGCCTGGAAGACCGGCAGATCCTTGGCGTCACAAGCTATCGCAATCCCACTCCGCCCAAGCCCGGCATGATGCGCAAGTCGACGTTCGTCTTCGAACCCGAGACCGATGGCTATCGCTGCCCCGAGGGCCAGTTGCTGACCTATTCGACTACTGACCGCAACGGTTACCGGCATTACACATCCGACCCGGCCATCTGCGCCAATTGCCCGCTGTTGGCCTCCTGCACCTCGAATGCCAAGGCAATCCGCACCGTCACCCGCCATGTCTGGGCCGATGCCCGCGAACGCACCGACGGCCATCGTCTCACCGCCTGGGGCAAGGCAGTCTACAAGAGGCGCAAAGAGACGGTCGAACGATCCTTTGCCGACGCCAAGCAGCTTCATGGCCATCGCTATGCGCGGTTCCGAAGTCTCACCCGCGTCGCCTGTCAGTGCCTACTCGCAGCCGCCGCACAGAACATCAAGAAGATCGCAATGGCCCTCACCAAGCCACCCAAGATCGCCCATGCCTGAGGCCAAAAGCCTCAATGCATCCGCCATCTGGACACCATCCCTAAACGCGGCAGAAAAACCAAAAACAAAACCCGCCGAAAATCGACGGGTTTGTCAGCAGTCTGAGCCCGGCAATGCCGGGCTTTTTTATTCGCTGATGATCTTGACCTTGTCCCCGACGGAAACCGTCCCGCCGGGCGGCAGCGCATTGATCAAGCGAAAGAGATCGAGCTTGCGATCGGTCCCCATGATCTGGTTGGAAAGACTGACCAGTGTATCGCCAGGCTTCACCGTGACGACACGGATGCGCAAAGGCTTGATTTTGGCTTTCTCTTCCGGCGTCAGCAGACGGAAGCTTTGTATTACGGTCTGCGAGGCGGCTATGAGGGCGGTGCTGCCGGTGGGGGCTGCCGTCAGGAAGCGGTAGATCCGGTTGCCCGCATTGACGACGAATATGTCAAATTCCCAGCGGTCCGCCCTGGCCTTTGCGCTTGCGGCAGGCATGCCGTTGAAGGTCGTCGGCTTGACGCTCGCATCGTCCAGACCCGTTACCCAGCCGCTGCGCATGTAGTCGGTCATGGTCGGGTTGCCCGTGACCTGCGTGCCATCGAAACGGATTGCCACTTCACCGGGGCCCGTTGCCATGACGGCGTCGGCGCTATTGTCGATAACAAAACCTTCGGGAACGGTGAAGCTCACTCCGAGCAGTGGATGAACGAAGTTGCGTCCGCGAACGTAGCCTTCCTCCGGCGTGTCACCATAGAGAAGGCCGTCAATGCCCTGCAGAAAGGAATCGCGATCGGTCGTGCCGACGCCCGGTGCGCCAATGCGGCGTGCGTGTGCACGCGCAAGTTCTATGCGTTGTGGCGCTGAAGGGTGGCTGGCAAGAAAGTCGAGGCTGGCATCGGTCGCACCCGAGACGCTGCGGAAATCCGCATAGGACGCCATGGATTGCAGGAAACGGGCGGCCGCGAACGGATCATAACCAGCCTCACCGATCATCTTGATGCCGATGGCGTCGGCTTGCAGTTCCTGATTGCGCGAAAACTGCGCCATGCGCAGTTTGCCCCGAATGAGCGCTTCGCGTCCGGCACTGTCATCCTGCAAGACTTCCGAGACGACGCGACCCGCGATTTGCGCTTCCTGTTCGCGCTGCTGACGTTCGAGCCCGTGGTTGGCGATCACATGGCCCATTTCATGCGCAATGACGGCGGCAAGTTCCGCACTATCATTGGCGAGGGCAAGAAGGCCGCGCGTCACATAGAGATAACCTCCGGGGAGCGCAAAGGCGTTGATGTTGGGCGAATTAAGGATGGTGATGCGATAGGTGTGAGTAGGATTGTCCGAAACCGTGGTCAAGTTGCCGACGACCTTGGCGACCATACGTTCGAGCCTGGCGTCCTTGTATTCGCCGCCATAGGTCGCGAGAATACGTGGGTGCTGCTCGGCACTGAGCTTTGCCAACCGGTCGTTCTTCGTGACATTATCGACAGTCACCGGATTCGACGAAGGGCCGAGCGCATCTTCCTTGGTGACGTTGAGGACCTGGCATCCCGCCAAAAAGGCAAGCAGCAGCGTTGCCGACGCAAGATTCCTGGCGCGAGCGGCTGGACGGAACCATCCGTTGCTGGTGGGGGAATTGTGCGAAGCCAGAATCATGTCCTCATTGTCGTCGCGCGCGAGCAAACTTGTACATACGTATTCTTGCTAGCCCGGCGAGCAGTCCTGGGCAAGAATTTCATTGTGTTCTTGAATGTGGCAAGGCGTCGAAAATATGTCATTGCGCAGAGTCTTCTGCGCCGAGGTATTTTCGCAACAGCGACGGTCCGTTATCGGACAATAGTTCTTTCGCCGAACCGGAAGCCGCAATTTTACCGTTATCGAGAAAAATTAGCCTGGAGTTCAGACGCAACGCATCGTCCGGATGATGGGTCACCATGACCATGGTCATGCCGGCTTTTTCCTGCAGAATGCCGACAAGATCGAGCATCTCGTGCCGCAAAGCCGGGCCGAGCGAGGCGAATGCCTCATCCAGTAAAAGCACCGGACGGTTTCGCACAAGGGCGCGGGCAATCGCCACGCGCTGGCGCTCACCGCCGGACAGCGCTTCGGGCTTGCGCTTTTCCTTGCCGGAGAGGCCAACCTTCTGAATAGCCTGGGCAATTGACGCCTTTTCGGTCTCGTTGAGTTTGAGATCAGGTCTTCGACCCAGACCAATATTGGCGGCGACATCGAGATGCGCAAAGAGATTGTTGTCCTGAAAAACCATGGAGACAGGCCGCTCGGATGGTGCGGCATGGGTTACTTCGGTACCCGCGATCATAATTCTTCCGGATTTGGCCGTTTCAAACCCGGCAATGAGATTGAGAAGCGTCGATTTTCCAGATCCACTCGGTCCTATGACCGCGGTGATCGTTGATGGCTCAATGGTAAGATCGAAATGCATCGCCATATCGCCATAGTCGAAATCCACCGTATCGAGACGAATGGACGCGCCTGTGAAGTGCCGGGAATGCTCAGCCAATATTTCTGACCTCTCTTTTCGCCAGCGTGCTCGCACCTCGGTCAGCTGCGATCATCAGGAGCAGGCACAGCACCCCAAGAACAAGCGCAAGACCTGCGGCGTCCTGTGTACGATAGCTGCCCATACGTTGCAGCAGCAAATAGGGCAGGGTCTGAATGGAATTGTTACCGAAGAGAGCGATCGTTCCCAGATCGCCGAGCGACAGCGCCATGGCAAACGCGAAAGCGACGCTCGATGGCCGTTTCAGGACCGGCCAGTCGATCAGGTAAAGCCGGTTCCATCCGCCAATGCCCAATTGCGCACACAGCCGGTTGTGGCGGCTCGCCGCCGTATCCCATGTCGGGCGCAGAATGCGAAACGCAAAGGGTATCGCCATCGCAGCATTGACGCTCACGACCATGATGGGCGCGAGGCTGAACGGATCGACAAAACGGCGTGACAGGATGAACCAACCCGCACCAATCACAATGGGCGGAACAACCATGATCAGGCTTGCACCGAGATCAAGTGAGCGCTCAAACAGTTTTGGCGGTGCGTAACGGCGTTGGCTCGCCAGATATTCGCGGGCCACGACCAGCGCGAGGGAGATGATCAGCGACAGCGCAGCCGCGCTTGCTCCAAGGATCAGACTTGTCAGGATTGCGCGCCACACAAGACTCTCGCCGAGAAGCCGGGTGAGATCGGCCGCCAGACCGGAAACCACGGTTCCGGCCATGGGCAGTGCAACGAAAAGCAGACCGAGTACGATCAGCACACCATTCCAGAGTTTCGTTCCACGCGATGGCTGGTCAAAGCGGCGTGTCGTCGTGCGCAGGCTGAATCCCTCCTCGGTAGGACGTCCAGTCAGGCTCAGGAACGACAGAACAGCCACAGTAAGGCACAATTGCACAAGCGTCAGCGAGACCGCTCGCGCAATGTCGAAATCGAAATGCAGCGATTGGTAGATCGCGACCTCAAGCGTCGTCGCACGCGGTCCGCCGCCGAGCGTGAGTACGATGGTGAACGAGGTGATGCAGAGCATGAAAACCAGCCCGGCAATGCCGGAAAGATTGCGCAGGATTACCGGCCATTCGATCAGCCGGAACCGAGCCCAGCCTCCCATGCCGAGTTGTGAAGAGAGTTTCCAATAGTCTTCAGGAATGGAATCGAGGCTCGAAAGGATAAGCCGCGTTGCCAGAGGCAGGTTGAAGAACACATGTGCGATAAGGATGCCGGTCAGACCGTAAATATTGGGAATGACGTCCAGCCCAAGCCAGCCGAAGAGAGCGGCAAGCAGGCCATTACGTCCATAGATGCTGGTGATACCCAGCACAGCGACGAGAGCCGGTAGAGCGAGCGGCAGGGCGAAGAGCCGCAAAATCACGGCGCGTCCGAGGAAGGCCGGATGTGCATGCAGCGCGCGGGCAAGCGGTATGGCGAAGGCCACTGACAGCAGCATCGAGAGCAGGGCCTGAAGCAGTGTAAAGCGGGCAATCCGCCACAAGTAGCTGTCGAAGGCTGCAAAACCTTCGGTGCTGCCGCGCAGTGCCTCGACTGCGAGGCTCAAGCATGCGCCGCCCGCAAGCACCGCAAGGAAGGTGAGGGCGAGAGCCCCCGCCAATGGCTTCAAGGATGTCAACGCGTTACAGGCTCATGGCCGCCAGCCATTCGTCGATCCAGGCCTTACGATTTCTGGCCACTTCCTCCGGCGAAAAGATCAGGGTTTTTGCCGGCTTCACCAAGGTGTCAAAGGCAGGGTCGAGCGGTCCGCTCGTCTTTGCTGCCGGAAACATCCAGTTGTTTTCAGGAATCGCATCCTGGAACGCCGTACCGGTCATGAACGTCAGGAACTGCGCCGAAAGTGGGTTTTTTGCGCCATTCACAGTCTGCGCGGCCACTTCGACCTGCAGGTAGTGGCCCTCTTCGAATGAAGCGGCCTTGTAGCGATCAGTCTTCTCGGCGATGAGATGATAGGCAGGCGAGGTCGTATAGGAAAGTACCAGTGGCGCTTCGCCCTTGGTGAACAGGCCATAAGCTTCCGACCAGCCCGGTGTCACTGTCAGAACGCGGTCTTTCAGCTTGGCCCAGGCTTGGCCGGCCTTGTCGCCATAGACGGACTTCACCCACAGCAAAAGGCCGAGCCCGGGCGTCGAGGTTCGTGGATCCTCAATGACGATCTTCTGTTTTGGATCGCCCTCGACCAGTTGCTTCAGGCTGGCGGGCGGATTCTTGAGCTTTTCCGTATCGTAGATCACAGCAAAATAGCCGTAGTCGAAGGGAACGAAAGTATCGTCCTTGTAACCGCCCGGAATGTTGATCGCGCTTGTGTCGATCCTGTGCGGGGCGAACAGTCCCGTTTCTTTCGCCTCATAGGTCAGGTTGGTATCGAGACCGAGTACGACATCGGCCTTGGTCGACGCGCCTTCAAGTCTCAGACGGTTGAGCAGAGCGACGCCATCGGTGACAGCGACGAAGTCCACCGTGCAATTGCATTGCTTTTGGAAAGCTTCCTTGACTTTCGGCCCCGGGCCCCACTCGGCGGTAAAGCTTTCATAGGTATAGACCGTCAGTTTGCCATCGGCTTTTGCCGAGCCCGCAAGCGCTAGAACGCTCGCAACGATCACATATTTCAGAATAATATTGAATGGCCGCATCGGCGCCTCCTAGAGTTCAAATTCAAAAGGATTGGTGCGCCGGCGTCATCGCCGCGTCTAATCCCTCCGCCGGTACAAACCGGATCAGGTTCCGCGGGTTGGCAGGATTTCTCTGAAGCCTCTCAGCCGATCCTTGCGAATTGGCACCCCGTTAGAGCATTGCAAAGATTAGAGAAAAAGCCTTGGCTGTGCAAGCAATATGCCTTGTGGGGCCAAACGATATGTTTGCCCCTTGCCACGCCCTCATCTCGAGTCTGGCCATTGAATGGTGGTTGGGAAGACGGGCGGTCGTCGAAGCGCGTCCTGGTAGATAAGTAATGCGATCCGAAGACCGCCCGCTGACGTTGTCCCCCTGCCGGCCATCTTCTGCCTGTTCCGCGGGGCGAGTGGATGAGCGCCTGGAGTCCGGGCCCATCGTCGCCGTCGGTGCAGTGTCCGCACGATTGGCGTTTGGCGTCAACAACGGAGGCAATATCTGCCTCTAATGCACAGATTGACCCCCGAAGACGAACAGGTCGGCCAGCGCCCGGGTCCGTTGCCCGCCCACTGACACGCCGTCCTTCCCCACTTTCGAACGGCTCCGGAAGCAGCTCCCCATGGAAAGGACCGGATGAGAATAACCGAGGTTTGCAGGGCGGGGATAAACAGCCACGATTATTTTTGTCTGGGGGCGCCAATTTTGCTGGATGGCAATGCTGCTGTGCGTGGTTCGACAGGCTCACCATGAGGGAGGTGGGTTGATGGCAGGCCCTCTAGAACTGCACGGCAAGGAGCCAGGAGCGGGAATTTGACGGCAAGGAGCCACGGTTTACGACAAATACCCCAAGTTTGCGAGGTCGACGACTATCCATGCAATCACCCACCTCCCTCATGGTAAGCCTGTCGAACCACGCACAGCAGCATTGCCATACGGACAACACAACCTGAGCTGCCGAAGGGCGAACCACGCACAGCAGGAGTCCCATCGATCATTATCACCTCCACTTGGGGTCACACGAGCATCTATCCCCCCGCCCTCACGCATGCTATGGGCGATTCATGAGCAAATTCGTCCTTCTTCTTGGTGGAACCGTCCATGTCACCGACCGTCTCCTGCGTCTTGTCGCCGGTGCGCGGGTGCTCGCAGCCGATGGTGGGATAGCGCATGCAAAACCGCTCGGGCTCGAACCGGAACTTTGGCTCGGCGATTTCGATTCGACCTCGCCGGAACTCGACGCACAATATGCCCACGTGCCGCGCGTCGCATTTCCGGCGGAGAAGGATATGACCGATGGCGAACTTGCCCTGAACGAGGCCTATCGTCTGGGTGCGACTGAAGTCGTCCTGTGCGGGGCCTTTGGCGGCCAGCGCACCGATCATACACTGCTGCATTTGACCATGGCGACGCGGTATGCAGCCGAAGGTCGAAAGCTTGTTCTCTCCAGCGGTTATGAGGAGGCACATCCTCTGGTTGCGGGCTTCTATGACTTCGATTTTGCCGATGGAACGCTTTTCAGCATTGTTGCATTTTCGCAATTACACGGACTTTTTATCCACGGCGCGCGCTGGCCGCTGGAAAATGTGGAACTTTCTTTCGGTTCATCGCTTACAGTGTCGAATGCCGTACGTGGGAATCTCCACGTGTCACTTCATTCGGGTAATGCGATCCTGATTGCTGCGCCGCAAATCGCCTAACGCTTGTAAAACAAAGCGGAAAGTGTAATTGTTGCCATACAGCATTGGGGACGCAAGCTGGTGAGTTTGGTTTTAAAACGGAGAGGTCTTCCATGTTGAAAAGTTTGTCTACGATCGCAGTTGCTGGGCTTTTAGCCCTCTCGGTTGCCGGTTGCACGACCAGCGATCAGCGCGTAGCTGGTTATGGTGTCGGTGGTGCCGCACTGGGTGCGCTGGCCGGTGGCGCAATCACTGGTAGTGGCCGTGGTGCCCTCGCAGGTGCGGCGATCGGTGGCGCTGGCGGCGCCTTGGTCGGTGCTGCAACCAATAATAATTCTGGCCGTTACTGCACTTACGAAAATCGCTATGGCGAACGTTACCGCGCGCCGTGCCGTCGCTACTAGTCAGCTGACGATCGGAGAACGACATACAGGCCGGCTTACCGGCCTGTATCGTTTTGAAGGTTGCAGATGTTAAACGAACGTGCTGCGATCTTTCTTCTGCCGCATTATCTACGCAGGGTTTGTCGCGTATTATTTCCATGTGAGAGGATTTTAAGATGACAATTCGTTTAACTGCAATTGCGGTTTCCGCGCTTCTGGCTATGTCTGTGGCCGGTTGCGCAACCAGTGAGCAAAATCAACGTGCCGGGACGGGCGCTTTGATCGGCGGCGGCGTTGGTGCGCTGGCCGGCCAGGCTCTTGGACATGATACGAAGAGCACTGTCGTTGGTGCTGCGGGCGGCGCGCTTCTCGGTGCAGCCATCGGTACGGCAACGACACCACGCGGACAGAGTGGCAATTACTGCCGTTATCAGCGCCGTGATGGATCGATTTACGAGGCCCCGTGCGAAGAAACTGGCGGTGGCGGGTACTGATCGCAACCGACTGACCTAAATCAGACAGGCCGGAAATTCCGGCCTGTTTTGCTTCATGTCATTTGACAGCGGCGACAATCTCGCCGACAAGCACGGCGACCTTCGATCGTGGCTTCATTTTCCAGAACTGTAAACTTGCATGGCTCCCCCTCTTCTCCGTCTTGACCAGATAGCGCTGACTTTTGGCGGCACACCGCTCTTGAGCGATGCTGCCATTTCCGTCAGCGAAAACGATCGCATCGCACTCGTCGGCCGCAATGGATCGGGTAAATCGACGCTGCTGAAAATTGCTGCCGGATTTGTCGCGCCGACCGATGGCGAAGTGTTCAAGCATCCAGGCGTCACCGTGCGGTATCTGGCGCAGGCTCCCGATATGGAGGGCTTTGCCACTGTACGCGCCTACGTGGAAGCGGGCCTTGGGCCGGCGGACGATCTCTACCGTGTCAGCTATTTGCTGGAACATCTCGGCCTCACGGGCGAAGAAGAACCCGACAATCTGTCCGGCGGCGAAACGCGGCGTGCCGCCTTGGCCAAGGTGCTGGCGCCGCAACCCGACATTCTGTTGCTCGACGAGCCGACCAACCATCTGGACCTCACAACGATCGAGTGGCTGGAAGGTGAATTGCGCCAGATCCGTTCTGCGATCGTGGTGATTTCGCATGACAGGCGCTTCCTGGAGAATGTCAGCCGTTCGACCATCTGGCTGGATCGCGGCGTGACCAAGCGTCTCGACCAGGGCTTCGGCGCTTTCGAGGAATGGCGCGACAAGGTGCTTGAGGAAGAAGAGCGCGACCTCCACAAGCTCGGGCGCCAGATCGTCCGAGAGGAACATTGGCTGCGCTACGGTGTTACGGCACGGCGCAAGCGCAATATGCGACGTTTGGGCGATCTGCAATCGATGCGCAGTGAGTTCCGCAACCATCGCGGCGCGCAAGGCAAAGCAGTCCTGAAGGCGAGCGATACGAAGGAATCCGGCAAGCTGGTCATCGAGGCGGAGCATCTTGTCAAAGCCTATGGCGACCGGGTTTTGGTCAATGATTTCTCAACGCGGATACAGCGCGGAAATTGTGTGGGATTTGTCGGCCCGAACGGTGCAGGCAAGACGACATTGCTGTCGATGCTGACCGGGGTGCTTGCGCCAGACAGCGGGTTTGTCAAGCTCGGTACAAATCTGGAAATCGCGATCCTCGATCAGACGCGCGACAGCCTCAACCTCGAACAGACACTCTCCGGTTATCTGACCGACGGGCGCGGCGAGAATGTCATCGTCAATGGCGAGCAACGCCATGTCGCGTCCTATATGAAGGACTTCCTGTTCCAGCCGGAGCAGTTGCGAACGCCTATCCGCGAGCTTTCCGGCGGTGAAAGGGCGCGGCTCATGCTGGCACGGGTACTTGCACGGCCGGCCAATCTTCTGGTGCTCGATGAGCCGACCAACGATCTCGACATGGAAACGCTCGATCTGTTGCAGGAGCTGGTTGCCGGCTTTGCGGGAACCGTTCTTCTTGTCAGCCATGACCGTGATTTCCTCGACCGGACGGTGACGTCGGTCATTGCCCCGGAGGACAATGGGCGTTGGCTGGAATATGCCGGCGGTTACACAGACATGCTGGCGCAACGCAAAGAAACCGCGCTGGCGACCCGCAAGGAGTTGAAGTCTTCAAAGCCTGCAAGCGGTTCAGCGGAAAAGGCAGTGCCGGCGCAGCGCGAAGAAAAGCGCAAGCTTTCCTATAAACAGAAATTCTCACTTGAAACTTTGCCGGGAAAGATTGAAGCGTTACACGGTGAGATTGCAACGCTTGAGAACAAACTGGCAGATCCGGAACTGTTCGCCAAGAACGCCACACTCTTCAACAAGACGGTCGAAGAGATTGGCAAGAAGCGGCACAGCCTCGAAACGTACGAGCACGAATGGCTTGAACTCGAAATGCTGCGCGAAGAAATTGAAGGCTAGTTCGCCTTTGGCGCGAGCTTGGTTGCAAGCGTCTCGATGCGATTTGTCACTTCGGACAGCACGCCGGTGATCGCAGCGTCATTGTTGTCAGCCTTGGCCAAGGCCTCGTCGCGGCTTTTGCGCAGTGCTTCCGCTTCGTTTTCAAGGCCCTTGACCCGCATCTGCAATTCGCTGAGTTCATCCATGACCATGATACCGGCCATGACAGTCAGGCGCAGATCGCCGATCTCGCCAAATGATGATTTCAGATGCGTGACATAGCGGTCGAAACGTTCGGCAAGGCCTGTCAGGTGCTGTTCCTGGCCTTCGTCGCAGGCCATCCTGTAGGCTTTGCCGTCGATCGTTACTGTTACAGTGGCCATGGTTAGTCTCTTTCAGGTTTATCGATCAAGAACGGTGCGAATGGATTCCATCGCAGCCACGAGGCGGCGCGATACTTCCTTGTTAGCCGCTTCCAGACGTTCGGCCCGACCTTCCGACGCGTCGAGTTCCTGGGCCAGCTTTCGCCGGTCCATGTTCATGCGCTGCACTTCTTCTTCGGCCTCGGCGAAATCGCCTTCGTGCTCGATGCGCACGTCAACCGCGTCCTCCAGGGACGCCAAAGCCTTTGCCAGTCTTTCAAGAACCTGTTTGAGGGTGGCTTCCGATGCCATTTCAACACTTCCCCATGTGTCAATCTTTTTAAACGAATCGCAAAAAGAAGAACAGCTTATGTTGGAGAGTCTAAGGGTTACATCAACGCCGCGTCAATCAATCCGAGCCGTCATGGTCCGGTCATGCACCGATAATAATGTTGTGCGACGAAAGACCCGTTTGTCGATGGGCCCAATTTGGCCTAGGTTTTATTGACTCCCTGAAGACACCTGCTATGTGTCGCGTGCCTTTTGGATATTGTCTGACCGGCGTCCAGAGACGGCATCTCCTTTCCTCTTTGAAAGACGGTGAACATGACCAATTCTGAAAAATCCAACCAAATGGCCAATGCAATCCGCTTCCTTTCGGCGGATGCGGTGGAAAAAGCCAATTCTGGCCATCCAGGTCTTCCCATGGGCGCAGCCGATATTGCGACCGTCCTTTTCACCCGCTTCCTCAAATATGATCCCAAAGCACCACACTGGCCAGACCGCGACCGTTTCGTGCTTTCCGCAGGTCACGGCTCGATGCTGCTCTATTCGCTGCTCTATTTGACCGGCTATGAAGACATCACCATTGACGAGATCAAGAACTTCCGCCAGCTCGGCTCGCGTACTGCCGGCCATCCGGAATACGGCCATGCGGCCGGCATCGAGACGACAACCGGCCCACTCGGTCAAGGCCTTGCCAATTCAGTCGGCATGGCATTGTCCGAGCGCATCATGAATGCGCATTTCGGTGATGACCTGGTCGACCACCATACCTATGTCATCGTTGGCGATGGTTGCCTGATGGAAGGCATCAGCCAGGAGGCGATTGCACTTGCAGGTCATCTCAAGCTGAACAAGCTCATTGTCTTCTGGGACCACAACAATATTTCCATCGACGGCCCGGTTTCGTTAGCCGACAACACCGATCAATGTGCCCGCGTCGAAGCCTCGGGCTGGAATTCCATAAGCGTTGACGGTCACGATCAGGATGCGATTGCCGCGGCAATCGAAAAGGCGCAAAAGTCCGACAAGCCTACATTCATTGCCTGCAAGACGACGATCGGTTTTGGTGCGCCGACGAAGGCCGGTACCAACAAGGTTCACGGTTCGCCGCTCGGCGCCGAAGAACTCGCCGGCGCGCGCAAGGCGCTGGGCTGGACGGCGGAGCCTTTCGTCGTGCCTGACGATATTCTCAACGAATGGCGTGCCGCAGGTCAGCGTTCCAATAAGGAGCACAAGGCTTGGGACGAGCGTTTGGCAAAAGTCGACTCGGATATCCGTTCCGAGTGGGATCGCCGGTTGCGTGGTGATTTGCCGGACAATTTCGAAGCGACAGTCGCTGCCTATAAAAAGAAGCTCTCCGAAGACAAGCCCAAGGTTGCGACCCGCAAGGCTTCCGAGATGGCACTTGAAGTCATTAACGGGATTATCCCGGAGACGATCGGCGGTTCGGCGGATCTGACAGGTTCCAACAATACCAAGACGAGCCAGACCAGCAATATTACGCCTGAGGATTACGGCGAGCGCTATATCCACTACGGAATTCGCGAACATGGCATGGCGGCGGCGATGAACGGCATTTCGCTGCATGGTGGCCTCATCCCCTATTCCGGGACGTTCCTGACCTTCTCCGACTATGCCCGCGGTGCAATGCGGCTCTCGAGCCTGATGGGTATTCGCGTCGTCTATGTGATGACCCACGATTCGATTGGCCTTGGCGAAGACGGTCCGACGCACCAGCCAGTCGAACATCTGGCGGCCCTGCGCGCCATCCCGAACAACTATGTGTTCCGTCCCGCCGACGTCGTCGAAACGGCGGAATGCTGGGAATTGGCGCTCAAATCACGCAAGACGCCGTCGACAATCGCTTTGACGCGCCAGAATCTGCCGACGGTGCGAACGGAACATGTCGAGGAGAACAAATGCGCCTACGGCGCCTATGAACTCGCGGCAGCAAGCGGCAAGGCCGAAGTCACGATCTTCGCGACGGGTTCGGAAGTCGAGATCGCTCTCAATGCGCGGACGCAACTGGAAAAGAACGGGCATCCGACGCGGGTCGTTTCCGTTCCCTGCTTCGAACTTTTTGAGCAGACGAGCGACGAGTACAAGCGCGAATTGCTCGGCGATGCGCCGGTCAAAGTCGCGGTCGAAGCCGCCATTCGTCTCGGCTGGGATCGCTTCATCGGCGTCGACGGCATCTTTGTCGGAATGACCGGCTTTGGCGCGAGCGGTCCAATCGAAGCATTGTACGAGCATTTCGGCATTACTGCGGACCATATCGTCGCAGCGGCGGAAGCCAAGTTGAAATAATCTCGATCATTCCTGCATAATCTGTTTAAGGGCTCCAAAACCCAGGGAGAAATACAAATGACAGTTCGCGTTGCAATCAACGGATTTGGCCGCATCGGCCGCAACGTTCTTCGTGCCATCGTGGAATCCGGACGCACCGACATCGAGGTCGTTGCGATCAACGATCTCGGTCCGGTCGAGACCAATGCCCATCTGATGCGTTATGACAGCGTTCATGGCCGTTTCCCCGGCACAGTAACGGTTGACGGCGACACGATCGACGTGGGCCGCGGACCGATCAAGGTCACGGCCGTGCGCAATCCGGTCGAATTGCCGTGGAAAGAGTTGAACGTCGATATCGCACTGGAATGCACCGGTATCTTCACCGCTCGCGACAAGGCCGCTGCGCATCTTGAAGCTGGTGCGAAGCGCGTCATCGTTTCAGCACCTGCCGATGGTGCCGACCTCACTGTCGTCTTCGGCGTCAATGATCACAAGCTGACGAAAGACCACATGGTCATTTCCAATGCTTCGTGCACAACGAACTGCCTTGCGCCAGTTGCCTACATCCTCAACGAAGCCGTCGGCATCGAAAAAGGCTTCATGACCACCATCCACAGCTACACCGGCGATCAGCCGACGCTGGATACGATGCACAAGGACCTCTATCGTGGCCGTGCTGCCGCGCTGTCGATGATCCCGACGTCGACAGGCGCCGCCAAGGCCGTCGGTCTCGTGCTGCCCGAACTCAATGGCAAGCTCGACGGTACCGCAATCCGCGTTCCAACGCCGAATGTCTCCGTGGTGGATTTCAAGTTCATCGCCAAGCGCTCGACGACGGTTGCCGAGATCAATGATGCCATCAAGTCGGCCGCCAACGGCAAGCTGAAGGGCATCCTCGGGTACACCGATGAGCCGAACGTCTCGATCGATTTCAACCACGATTCACATTCGTCGATCTTCCACATCGATCAGACCAAGGTCATGGACGGCACATTCGTGCGTATCCTGTCCTGGTACGATAATGAGTGGGGCTTCTCCAACCGGATGGCGGATACTGCTGTCGCCTTCGGTAAGACTATATAGAAATTTGTGTCGCTACAGCCCACGCCGATGATCTCTCCCCTTGCGGGAGAGACAGCAATTTCAGCATCTTAGCCGTTGCTAAGTGCTGGAAGAAATTGCCAGAGAGGGGATTTTGCGTTGCAAGGGTATCCCCTCCCTTGGATTTTCCAAGGTTTAGCAAAGGGGCTAAATCCAGGAAAATCCCACCTTGGCGAGCCACGGGTCTCGCCCGCCTTCGGCCTCCCGCGAGGGGGGAGATAGGCGCGGACGTTGAGCTGCCAGCCATTATTCAACGAGGTAGGACCATGACTATGTTCAAGACGCTAGATGATGCCGATGTCTCCGGAAAACGCGTCCTTGTGCGCGTTGATCTGAATGTCCCGGTTGCAAATGGCGAAGTAACCGATGCTACCCGCATCGAACGCGTCGCGCCGACCATCCTCGAACTGTCGAAGAAGGGCGCCAAGGTTATTCTGCTGGCACATTTCGGCCGACCGAAGGATGGTCCGACACCGGAATTCTCCCTGAAGCCGATTGCCCAGGCAGTATCCAAGGTCATCGATCATAATGTCCAGTTTGCCGAAGACAGCATCGGCGACAAGGCAGCGGAAGCGGTGGCCAAGCTGAAAAATGGCGACATCCTGCTTTTGGAAAATACCCGCTTCCACAAGGGCGAGGAGAAGAACGATCAGGCTTATGTAGATGCCTTGGCCGCACTTGGCGAAATCTACGTCAATGATGCGTTCTCGGCCGCCCACCGTGCCCATGCCTCTACCGAAGGGCTTGCGCGGCTTCTTCCAGCCTATGCCGGGCGTACCATGCAAGCGGAGCTTCAGGCGCTGGAAAAGGGTCTTGGCAATCCGAAACGCCCTGTTGTTGCCATTGTCGGCGGCGCCAAGGTTTCTTCCAAGCTCGATCTTCTTGGCAATCTGGTTCAAAAAGTCGATGCGCTGGTTATCGGCGGCGGCATGGCCAATACATTTCTTGCCGCCCAAGGCGTAAATGTCGGGAAGTCGCTGTGCGAGCATGATCTCGCCGCGACGGCGCGCGAAATCATGGCCAAGGCAAATGCTGCCAATTGCACCATCATCCTGCCGGTCGATGCCATCGTTGCATGGCATTTCGAAGCCAATGCGCCGTTCCACGCCTATGGTCTCGATGCCATTCCGGAGGACGGTATGATTCTCGATGTGGGCCCGCAATCGATCGAGCGCATCAAGGGTGCGATCGATGACGCATCGACGCTGGTCTGGAATGGTCCATTAGGCGCCTTCGAACTGCATCCCTTCGACCATGCGACAGTCGCTGCTGCACGTCATGTGGCGGAGCGGACGAAGGCAGGGCACCTCGTCTCGGTTGCCGGCGGCGGCGATACGGTTGCCGCTCTCAATCACGCCGGTGTCGCCGATGATTTCTCCTATGTCTCAACGGCGGGCGGCGCTTTCCTCGAATGGATGGAAGGCAAACCCTTGCCTGGAGTCGATGTTTTGAAGAAGTGATAAAAGTTGTATGGTACGTTAACCGGTGTCGGTTGACCGACCCGATTAACGAACAACAGAAAATGTTATCTTCCTAAATCGGTTGAAAAAATTTCAATCGTTTCAATACCTTGGATCGCCATTTTGTTTGTCATAGGCTTCTGGTATGGCCCGAAGCTGGAAAACGGAGTGAGATATTCTATGAGTGAACGCCTGGAAGACATCGCGATTGCAATGGTTGCCAACGGCAAGGGTCTGCTTGCTGCGGACGAAAGCACGGCAACGATCAAGAAGCGGTTCGACACGATCGGACTGGAATCGACCGCAGACAGCCGCCGGGACTATCGCGAAATGCTGTTTCGCTCGGACGAGGCGATGCGGGATCACATTTCCGGCGTCATTCTTTACGACGAAACCATTCGCCAGAATGCCCAGGATGGAACGCCGTTTGTTCAGATCCTGAAAGCCGCCGGTTGCATCCCGGGCATCAAGGTCGATGCTGGTGCGAAGCCGCTTGCGGGCTTTCCAGACGAGACTATCACCGAAGGTCTGGATGGCCTGCGCGAACGGCTTGCAGAATATTACAAGCTTGGCGCCCGCTTCGCCAAATGGCGCGGCGTGATCGGTATTGCTGATGGCATTCCGACCTGGGGTGCGGTCAAGCAGAACGCGCAGGCGCTGGCACGTTATGCCGCGCTTTGCCAAGAGGCCGGTATCGTGCCGATTGTCGAGCCGGAAGTACTGATGGACGGCAAGCCTGCCACGCATTCCATCGAACGTTGCTATGAAGTCACCGAATGGGTTCTGAAGACGGTATTTGACGAACTCTACGATGCACGTGTCAAGCTGGAAGGCATGATCCTCAAGCCGAACATGGTCATCGACGGCAAGAATGCCCGCAAGGCCTCGGTCGAACAAGTGGCCGAGCAAACCGTTCGTCTGTTGAAACAGACTGTGCCAGCAGCGGTTCCTGGCATCGCCTTCCTTTCCGGCGGCCAATCCGATGAGGAGGCCACGGCGCACCTTTCCGCTATGAATGCCAACTTCACGACACCATGGAAACTTACGTTCTCCTATGGCCGTGCGCTGCAGGCCGCCGCATTGAGCGCCTGGAATGGCAAGCCTGAGAATGTTGCGGCGGGCCAGCGCGCCTATACGCACCGCGCCAAGATGAATGGTCTTGCCGCAACCGGCGGCTGGAAAAAGGACCTCGAAAAGGCAGCTTAAGCGTTTTTTATCCAAAAGCGTATCTCATGGAGCCCGGGCTGGAATTCAGCCCGGGTTTTTTGTGCGCATAAGCCCAAAAATCGGGATCGATTTTTGGAAAGGATTATGTCCGCAAATTCAAAGTGTTATTGTGTCCGTCGTGCATCCAACCGGATGCATAGCAGCAAGGGAGGTATTTGCCTGCTAATGAAACCTTCGCCGTTCCATCCGTTGGTCAGTTGGCTGCTCTACCCCGTCTATGCATGGCAGGGCATCAACGTGCGCCGGAAAACAGAACGCATGTTGCCGCCAAGCGGCTTGCCTACGGGTGAGATAGCAGGCAAGGACCCGGCAATCAGGTTGCTCGTGCTCGGCGATTCTTCGGCTGTCGGCGTAGGGACTACAGATGCGTGGCAGGGCCTTTGCGTGCGGCTTGCGGTGCATCTGCAAGGGCGAACCGGGCGCAAGATCATCTGGCGAGCGGCGGGTTTTAACTCCGCGACGTCGGGGCAACTGCGCGATCATGTGGTGCCGAATCTTGAACGGGGTATGTGGAGCCATATCGTCCTCGCCATTGGCTCGAACGACACCAAGAACTTTCACTCACTGCCACGCTTCAAACGGGAATTTGGCGGGCTACTCTATGCGCTTAAAGCCAAGTGGCCCGAAGCGCATATCGTCTGGTCGAAAGTCATCGACTTCCGTGATGTGCCGGCCATGCCGCCTTTGCTCGGCCGCATTCTGGAAGGACGTGCCAGCGCCATCAACAGACTGGGCGAACGGCTCTGCCGCGAGCGCATGGCGATACCTGCAACGCGTCTGCCGGTGGAGGGACCGGAAGGCTTTTCTAACGACGGCTTCCACGCCTCGGCGCTCGGCTATGATGCCTGGGCGAAACATCTCGTGCCCTATGTACTCAACCTGCCGGATACTGAAAACGGCCGGGTCCTACCTTAGCCCGCATGCCGCATCACGCCGACAATGAACATCGCCAGCAACGCGCCCGCTGCTATTTTCCAGAAATCGCTGCGCTTCTTCAGCCCCGGCCACCCCAGCGGCTTGATGATGTGCAACACCATCATCAAAATCAGCACGAACGGCAGGATCTTGGTCATTTTTGCTGGTTTGCCTGCGGGGGATGATCGGACCGCCGAGCAGTGGTCGATCCATGTGCGATTGTCAATTCCGCCTTTGACTCTGCCGCCGCTATTGGGGATGCTCTGAGCCGGGAGGATACGCATGACATCACGATACAAAGAGGTCTATCAGGAATGGCAAGCCGACCCGCTTGCCTTCTGGGCTCATGCCGCGGTGGCGATCGACTGGATCGAGCCATGGGAAAAGGTGTTCAATCCCGATGAGGGACCCTATGGCCGCTGGTACGCGGGTGCGAAGTGCAACACGTGTTATAACGCCGTGGATCGCCATGTGGCGCATGGGCGCGGCGAACAGCTGGCGCTTATCTATGATAGTGCGGTGACCGGTACGCGGCGCAAGATCACCTATGTGGAACTCCTGAACGATATCAATGCGCTGGCTGCTGTTCTGACAGACAAGGGCGTCAACAAGGGCGACCGCGTCATCATTTACATGGCCATGGTGCCGGAAGCCATTGTCGCGATGCTGGCCTGCGCCCGCATTGGCGCGGTGCATTCCGTGGTTTTTGGCGGATTCGCCGCGCATGAACTGGCCACGCGCATCGACGATGCCAAGCCCGTGATGATCATCGCGACTTCCTGTGGCCTCGAACCGGGGCGCGTGGTCGCCTATAAGCCGATGCTCGACAAGGCGATGGAGCAGGCTGCGCACAAGGTCAGCGCCTGCCTGATCCTCGTCCGCCCGCAACAGCCGCACGAGATGGTCGGGGGACGCGATTTCGACTATGCGGAGGCCGTTGCCGCTACGGCAGGACGTGAAGTCCCGTGCGCTGCGCTGAAGGCGACGGACCCGCTGTATATTCTTTATACTTCCGGTACGACCGGCCAGCCAAAGGGTGTCGTACGCGACAATGGCGGGCATCTGGTGGCGCTTGCCTGGTCGATGGGCGCGATCTACGACACAAAGCCCGGCGACATATTCTGGGCAGCTTCGGACATCGGCTGGGCGGTGGGCCATTCCTATATCGCCTATGCACCGCTGTTCATTGGCGCGACGAGCATCCTCTATGAGGGAAAGCCCGTCGGAACGCCGGATGCCGGCACGTTCTGGCGGGTCATCGCCGAGCACAAGGTCAAGGTTCTGTTCACCGCACCGACTGCCTTCCGGGCCATCAAGAAGGAAGATCCGAAAGGCGAATTCATCGGCAAATATGACCTGTCGTCGCTGAGATATCTGTTCCTGGCTGGCGAACGCGCCGACACGGATACGATCAAATGGGCGGAGGAAAAGCTCGGAGTTCCGGTCATCGATCATTGGTGGCAGACCGAGAGTGGCTGGCCAATGGCGGCCAATCCAGCCGGGCTTGGGATGCTGCCGGTCAAATATGGTTCCCCGACGGTGCCTATGCCGGGCTATGACGTGCAGGTACTCGACGACGCAGGTCATCCGGTAAAACGCGGTGAACTCGGGAATATCGTCGTCAAGCTGCCATTGCCGCCTGCCTGCCTGCCCACCTTGTGGAATGCCGACCAGCGCTTCCGCGAGGCTTACACCACCGAATTTCCCGGCTACTACAAAACTGCGGATGCGGGGATCATCGACGAAGACGGTTATGTCTACATCATGAGCCGCACCGACGACATCATCAACGTGGCGGGGCATCGTCTCTCCACCGGCGCGATGGAGGAGGTGCTGTCGAGCCATCCCGATGTGGCGGAATGTGCCGTCATCGGTATTGCCGACCATCTGAAAGGCCAGGTGCCTTGCGGCTTCATCGTGCTCAAGTCCGGTGTGACGCGGGACGAGGCCGAGATCGAACAGGATTGCGTCGCGCTGATCCGCGAGAGGATCGGCCCCATAGCGGCGTTCAAGACTGCTCTGACGGCGAAACGGCTGCCGAAGACCCGCTCCGGCAAGATCCTGCGCGGGACGATGCAGAAGATTGCCGATCAGGAGCCGTGGAATATGCCGGCCACGATTGATGATCCCGCTATCCTCGACGAGATCAAGATTGTGCTTAATGCACGCGGTATCGGGGTCAAAAATTAGTTCGCGCTCATGACATGCTCCTGACAGAAGGTTGTCAGGAGGGGTGTGCGATAGTGTCTCCGTAGTCAAAAGGAGACAGGGATATGACTTACGTTGATTTTGGCATTGTTCGCACAGTAAGGCGTCTGCTTTCAGATTTCACAGCGTACCGTGAAGAAATGCGTACGGAGCGTCATATCAATACGCTTCCCGAGCATATCCTGAAGGATATCGGCTGGCCGGATGCCTATGCCGAACGCCTCGCACACCGAGGTTCGGTGAAAGAGATGGAGGCTGGCACGGAAAGTGCCAGCTCCGACCTCGCTCCATGGCAGATGGGATGGCAGAAGGCTCGCCAGCCGAGAAAAATCAGCAAATCGGGCTATTTCGGGCTAGAATACTGAGATAATCGGCAAAATGGGAGTGACAGGCATGGAACAGAAAAAGACGATCGGGTTCGTTTTCGTCGAGAAGTTCGCCGATTGGGAATTCGGCCTGCTTTCGGGATCGGCGGTCGACTGGTTTGGCGCACGCACCGTAGCGCTGTCTCCGTCGACCGGTCCGGTCAAGTCCATTGGCGGTTTCAAGCTGGTGCCTGATCGTGGCGTCACGCCGGAAGAAAATGCCGACCTCGATGCGGTTGCAGTCATCGGCGCAGAGACCTGGCCGAGCGAGGATGCTCCTGACATTGCACCTTTATTGAATGCCATTCTGGCACGCGGCGGCATCGTCGGTGGCATTTGTGGTGGCACATTGGCACTTGCCCGCGCCGGACTTTTTGAAGGCCGCAAACATACGAGCAATGGCGCCGGATGGATCGAATCGAAGATCAGCGACTACCCCGGATCTTCATTCTATCAGGACGTTCCGCACGCCGTCCGGGATGCGCATATTGTCAGCGCTCCAGGGTCTGCGCCAGGCACATTTACGACCAATTTCCTCGAAGCGCTTTTCCCGGAGAAAGCTGGGCAAGTCGTTGAGATGCGGGAATTCATCGCCCGAGAATACAGGACTGACAATGCGTAGGGCTGACCGCCTTTTTCAGATTGTGCAGAAATTGCGAGGCGGCCGCCTCGTAACCGCGCGGCAGCTTGCTGAGAAGCTCGAAGTCTCCGAGCGCACGATCTATCGTGACATCGCCGATCTGCAGTCGACCGGTGTACCAATCGATGGCGAGGCGGGTGTCGGCTACATCCTGCGCGAAGGCTTTGACCTGCCACCGCTGATGTTCACGCGCGATGAGGTGGTGGCGCTTGTTGCCGGTGCGCGGTTGATCACGGCCTGGGGTGGCGCATCGATGGCCCGCGCTGCGGAAGAGGCAATCATCAAGATTGGTGCCGTTCTGCCGAAAGAGGATCGCCCGCGCATTACAAATACTCATATTCATTCGACGAGTTATAACATCAGCGATAGCGATCGGGCGCTGATCGACTTGGCGGAAAATGCCGCCGAGCAGTGCCGCATTCTGTCCATTACTTATACCGACCTCGACGGTAACGAGAGTGCGCGTGACATCAGGCCGCTTGGCCTGTGGTTCTGGGGCAAGGTGTGGACATTGATCAGCTGGTGCGAGCTGCGCAACGATTTTCGCACATTCCGCATAGACCGGATTGCCAAGGTCGAGAAGATCGACCGGATATTCCGGCAGGAACGCGGCAAGACGCTGGCAGACTTCTACCGCCGCGTGGAACTCAGCGAAACGCCCGATACCAAGGCACGGGCATCATAAAAAAAGCCCGGCGGTGCCGGGCTCAAGCCATCGTTATTTTGAATATTATTCCTCGTCTTCGTCTTCCTGGCGGCCCTTGAGGGACGACAGCTTGGCGAATACCTTGTCGGCGTCAAGTTCCTGATCCTCTTCGCGGACCGTTGGCTGAATGTCGAGGTTTTCGGTTGCAGAAGCTGGAAGCAGCGTATCGCCGCCTTCGCCTGGCTGCTGTACGGGACGGCCACGGGATGAACGTTCAACCTCGATGTCGAGATCGATCTGCGAGGACAGGCCGAGCGTGACCGGGTCCATCGGCTGGAGATTGTTGGAATTCCAGTGCGTGCGATTGCGGATCTGTTCGATCGTGGATTTCGTCGTGCCGATCAGGCGCGAAATTTGCGCATCCTTCAATTCCGGGTGGTTGCGCACCAGCCAGAGGATGGCATTCGGACGATCCTGGCGCTTCGACAGCGGTGTGTAACGAGGGCCCTTACGCTTGGTTTCCGGAACGCGCACCTTCGGCTCCAGAATTTTCAACTTGTAATTGATATCTGCTTCGCCCCTGGCAATTTCCTCGCGTGACAACTGGCCGGTGATCAACGGGTCGAGACCCTTGATGCCCTGTGCGGATTCACCATCGGCGATTGCCTTCACTTCGAGCGGATGCAGCTTGCAGAATGCAGCGATCTGGTCAAAAGACAGGGCGGTGTTGTCGACAAGCCAGACGGCCGTTGCCTTTGGCATTAGAAGCTGGGTGGCCATAGATATAGTCCTCTCGTTCGTCCGCTCCGGGGGCGCGGGACGTGGGTTCAACCACAATTTCCGGGAATTCGGGGCCTATATAGCGTTATTTTATTCGATGAGCAAGAATCGGTTTCCAGCACAACCCGGCACAACCAGGCGTTTCATCAAACTGTCACGAAATCGTCATTCTACTGCAATGCGACTGGGCGAACCATCCTCCAACAAAAACAGGAGGTTTACCAAACATGTCGCGCAAATCGCTCTACCTTGGTCTCTGGACTGCCCTGGCAGCATCAGTCGCCATTCCGGCCGCTGCTGAACCGGTTTTCAACCGTATTGCAAGTTTCCCGGTCGCCGACAATCTGCCAAAGGATGCAGATAAGTCGAAGCCGACATCATCGGAAATCATCACTGCATCGGAAGACGGAAAAACGCTGATATATTCCGACAGCCCCTATGGTGCGATCGGTTTTGTCGATATCTCCGATCCGGCCAAGCCGCAGGCGGGCGGAATCATCAAGGTCGAGGGCGAGCCCACTTCCGTGGCAACCGTTGGCGGAAACGTTCTGGCCGCTATCAATACGTCCGAGAGCAAAGCCAATCCATCCGGACGGCTGGACGTCATCAATATTGCCACGCGCAAAGTCGAAGCAACCTGCGACCTCGCCGGACAGCCTGATTCCGTAGCCATCTCGCCTGACAAGACTTTTGCCGCTGTGGTCATTGAGAACGAGCGCGACGAAGAATTGAACGACGGTGAAATACCGCAGATGCCCTCGGGCAATCTCAAGATATTCTCGTTGAAAGACGGCGCCCCGGATTGCACAAGCATGAAAACGGTCGATCTGACCGGCCTCTCGGAGATAGCACCGGCGGACGCGGAACCGGAATTCGTTTCGATCAACAGTCAGAATCAGATTGCCGTCACCCTGCAGGAAAACAATCACATCGCCGTTATCGATGCTGCGACCGGCAAGATCGTCAACCATTTCTCTGCAGGTACGGTCGATCTGGACAAGATCGATGTAAAGAATGACGGAGCTTTCAAGTTCGATGGCAGCATGAAAGGCGTTCTGCGTGAGCCGGACACCGTCAAGTGGCTCGACAATGATCGCTTCGTTGTTGCCAATGAAGGCGATTACAAGGGCGGCTCACGCAGTTTCACCATCTTCTCGAAGGACGGGAAAGTAGCTTATGAATCCGGCCCTTCGCTCGAATACAAGATCGCGGAAGCAGGACATTATCCGGACAAGCGCAACAAGAAGGGCGTTGAACTCGAAGGAGCCGAATTCGCCAAATTCGGCGATACGCCGTATCTCTTCGTTGCCAGTGAACGCGCATCCATGGTTGGCGTTTACAAGGACACTGGCGGGGAGCCGGAGTTCATTCAGCTTCTGCCCTCGGGTGTTGGCCCGGAAGGCGTTCTTGCAATTCCGTCGCGCAATCTTCTGATTACGGCGAATGAGTCGGATCTCGTCGAAGATGGCGGTGCCCGGTCTCATGTCATGATCTATGAGCTCAAGGATCAGAAGCCGAATTACCCGCTGATCGTCTCCACGACTAAAGATGATGGAACACCTGCTGGCTGGGGCGCTCTATCTGGTCTCGTTGGCGATCTGAAGGAAGCTGGCAAGCTCTATGCCGTGTCGGATTCGATTTATTATTCCGCACCGACAATCTATACGATCGATGCCAAGCAGACGCCGGCAAAAATCACCAGTGCTATAGTGGTCAAACGGGGCGGCCAGGCCGCGCAGAAGCTCGATCTTGAAGGTATTACGACCGATGGCGACGGCGGTTTCTGGCTCGCCAACGAAGGTGATCAGGCAAAGCTTGTCCCGCATGCAATCCTCAATGTGAACGACAAGGGCGAAATCAAGAAGGAAATCGCGCTGCCGGAAGAACTGTTGCCAAACCAGATCCGCTACGGTCTCGAAGGCATCACCCGTGTTGGCGAGGGCGATGATGCTGTACTGTGGATGCCGATCCAGCGTGAATGGAAGGACGACGAAAAGGGTTTCGTGAAGCTGCTCCGCTACGATATCAAGAAGAAGGAATGGAGCGCGGTGTCCTATCCGCTCGACAAGACCGAAAAAGGCTGGGTAGGACTGTCAGAAATCACTGCGTGGGATGGTCAGCTCTATATCATCGAACGCGACAATCAGGTCGGGGCCAACGCCGTCAACAAGCGTCTGTATCGGGTGGCGCTCGATGGGCTGATGCCTGCCAAGATCGGCGAAAAGCTTCCTGTGGTTCAGAAGACGTTGGCCCATGACTTCATGGGCGACCTTAAGGCCAGCAATGGTTATGTCGCCGAGAAGCTTGAAGGATTTACCGTCGACTTCGAAGGCAATGGTTATGGAGTCACCGACAATGACGGGGTCGATGGTTCCTCAGGTGAAACCATGTTCTTCAATATCGGCAAGGTTCAGGCCACCAACTGAGCCGACTTTACCGGGGTTCGCGTCCATCCTCCCGAACAGGGTGGGTGGACGTCGCTTTTGCTCAATCAACTCACATCAAGCACGATCTTGCCGATATGGTGGCCGTCTTCGATGCGTTCGTGTGCCCGCCATGCTTCGTGCAGCGGATAGACCATATCAATGACCGGGGCGACGCGGCGCTCGACCAGCAATGGCCAGACTTTGAGCTCGAGCTCGCGTGCGATTGCTGCCTTGAACTCGACCGGCCGGTTGCGGAGAGTCGATCCCGTATGGGTCAGGCGCTTGACCATCAGCTTCGATATGTCCGTGGTTGCCTTGGCGCCATTCAGGAATGCAATCTGGACGATACGGCCCTCGAGCGCCGCCGCCTCATAATTGCGTCCGACATAATCACCGCCCACCATATCGAGAATGAGGTTCACACCTTTGCCGCCGGTCGCTTCTTTTACCGCCTCGACGAAATCCTCATTGCGGTAGTTGATAGCGCGGTCAGCGCCGAGTTTGAGGCAAGCTTCGCATTTCTCGTCCGACCCTGCCGTGGTGATCACATGGGCGCCAAAGGCCTTGGCGAGCTGGATTGCCGTCGTACCGATGCCGGAAGAGCCGCCATGCACCAGAAAGGCTTCGCCGCTCTGCAAGCCGCCACGCTCGAACACATTGTGCCAGACGGTGAAATAGGTCTCCGGAATTGCCGCAGCTTCAATGAAACCGTACCCTGCGGGGACTGGCAATGCATTGGTCTCGTGCACGATGCAGTATTGTGCATACCCCCCACCGGCCACCAGTGCTGTCACGCGCTCACCCATGCGAAAACGGCTTACGCCTTCGCCGACCGCAATAACTTCGCCGGCGATTTCCAGCCCCGGAATATCAGATGCACCGGCCGGCGGAGGATAATGACCTTGCCGTTGCAACACATCAGGACGATTGACGCCGGCGGCGCGCACCTGCACGAGCAATTCGCCAGTTTTCGCATCGGGAACGCCGCGTTTGCCGGGCTTGAGGACCAGCGGGCCGCCCGGTTCAGTGATCTCGATAGCCGTCATTGTCGTTGGAATTCTCTCGGCCATGGTGGTCTTCCCCTGGGTTGATTCGCCGGAATGGTTTGCAATTCCAAGCAGTTGGGCTGTATCCTGCCACACTAGGACGACAAGTGGAGGAAATGATGTCACTTTTCGATGAGGAACCAAGGCGCAAGATCGTCCACGATATCGGACAGGATCTTTCACTGTTATCCGTCGCGGAGCTTGACGAGCGGATTGTGCTGTTGCGTTCCGAGATTGCGCGCCTTGAGGAAGAGCGGTCGCGCAAGGGTGACAGCAAGGTTGCTGCGGAGGCGCTCTTCCGCTGAGACCACAATAGTTATGCGGATGCCATCAAGTCTCCGCATTGCTGATTGAGACGAAGCCATCACCAGTTCCTTCCGAGCTGGTCCATTCCCGATTCGTTTTGAAGGGTCTGCCGTGTTCCGTTCGTTCATTCAGGTCTTCGCACTCCTTTGCGGCACCTCTTTCCTTGTCATGGCGTCAGGTTTGCACGGTTTGCTTTTGCCATTGCGTGGCGGAGCAGAAGGCTTTTCGACCACTTCTCTTGGTCTATTGGGAACAGCTTGGGCGGGTGGTTTCATTACCTCCTGCCTGCTTGCGCCGCGGCTCGTGCGCCGCGTCGGGCACGTACGAGCATTCAGCGCTTTTGCCTCGATCGCAGCGATCGTCGCGCTGCTGACTGGCATTCTTGTCGATTCAACCGCCTGGATCGCGCTTCGGGCGTTAACCGGCTTTGCCATGGCAGGCTCTTACATGGTGATCGAAAGCTGGTTGAACGAGCGTGCAACCAATGCCAATCGCGGCCAGATTTTCGGCCTCTACATGGTGGTGAACTTTGGTTCGATCACCGTCGGTCAGATGATGATCGGCTTCGGCGACGTGCATACCGGCACGTTCTTCATGATGTCCGGCATTCTCTTCTGCCTGGCACTGATCCCGACCGCGATTTCGACTGCGAGCAGTCCAAAACCGCTGACCGAAGTGCAACTCGATCTGAAAGCGCTCTATCGCAATTCGCCGGTGGCGTTTCTCGGCTGCATTCTGATCGGCATTGCCAATGGTGCGTTCGGAACGCTCGGCGCAGTTTATGGCGCGGCGACGGGCATATCGACCACGGAAATCGCGCTGATGATGAGCGCTTCCGTCATGGGCGGCGCGCTCATGCAGATACCCGTCGGGCGCATGTCGGACCGTACTGACCGGCGATACGTACTGGCCTTTGTCGGCGGCGCTGCGGCAGTCATCGGGCTGTTAATCTTCCTCGTCGCTCCGCGGCACGCAACGGTGATATTGATAATGACGGCGATCTACGGCGGTCTCGCCTATACGCTCTACCCCGTGGCCGTTGCCCACGCGAATGATTTTTCCGATCAGGAGAGCTTCGTCAAGGTCACGAGCGGCCTGTTGCTGCTCTATGGCTTTGGCACCATGATTGGCCCCATACTCGGTGCCTGGGCGATGGAAAGCATCGCGCCCGAGGGCCTGTTTGCCATAACGGCGCTGGCACATATTTCCATCATGGCTCATGCAATCATACGATCCCGCATGCGTGCACCCGTACCGATCGAGTTGCGCGACAACTTCCAGACGGTTCATTCCGAACGCGTCACGCCGGAAGGCGTTCGGCTCGACCCTCGTGCCGAGACGCTGCCCGAGTAGTCTTTCGATTCGGGCCCGATACGAAATTCGTTGACATTGCCGTTGGTTTAAAATGACTATCCCACATGGTCGAAACGGATGCCTTCGCAGCAATCTCTGATCCGAACCGCCGCCATCTCCTTGAGGAGCTGAGGCGCGGCCCGAAAACCGTGAACGAATTGGCGACTGGCCTGCCGATATCCCGCCCGGCTGTATCGCAACACCTTAAGGCGCTTCTCGATGCACGGCTGGTCTCAGTCAAATCCGAGGGTACCCGACGTATCTATGCTGTCGATGACAGCGGGTTCTTTCATCTGAACCTGTGGCTGGACCAGTTCTGGAGCGAGTAAGACCTTTCGATAATTGCACCCTGATGGGCGTCTGATGCGATTTTCTGCGCTTCCGGTGCTCATGGACGAGAATATCCACTGCGCTCCGGTTCTCGAAAACCCCACCAGCTACCTCATCAGCCTGGCTTCTCGAAAGGTCTTGATGCGTTGAAAACAAAAAACCCGGCTCACCGCACTATGCGAGAACCGGGCTTTTCTAACTGCCAACACGACGCTTTTTCAAACTATCGAGTGGAATTCTGCGGGTATTGTCCTTCTGGTGATTTAATGGTGAGTGACGACTGATTTGATCTTCTCAATCTGCTCTTTGAGCATAAGCTTGCGACGTTTCATATTACTGATCTTCAGGTCGTCGGATGCGGGACTTAACAGCGCGTCGGAAATTTCCTTTTCGAGCGCTCCATGCTTACGTTCAAGCGTTTCAAGATGAGACTCAATGGCCATCCGGCTTCTCCCTTGGTTGGTTTCGTCACGTATGCATGCTCTGCTTGCCAGGCGGCAAGTTTATGACAGAGCCGTGACACTCTGCCACCACTTTAAGCAATTGTCGAATTTGTTTCGTAGGATTTTCTTGTTCTTTGAAATATGATATGGCGACGTGCTGGCGAGGGCAGGTTGTCCACAACCAGAGACTTGATTCTTTCTAAAGCAAAATACCGGGAATCACTGCATGTCCGACCAGGATCAGGCTGACATTCGATTGGCAGTCGCAAGATTAAAACAGGAGCATCTGGATTTCGATGCCGCCATACAAGCAATGATCCAGGTTGGGTGTGACCAGCTTCGTATCCAGCGAATGAAGAAGAAGAAACTCATCATCAAAGACAAGCTCATCGAGCTTGAAGACAAGATCACCCCCGACATAATCGCCTGATATCTCACAAGGATTCATCCAGCTCCGTGGTAAACTTGCGGCGCTCCGGCTTTTCCTTTAATTGCTCCGACTCGACAGATTACAGGATGATCAATGGCTGATAAACGTGCCGACGTCGCAATCATCATGGGCAGCCAGTCCGATTGGGCGACCATGCGCCACGCCGCCGAGACGCTGGACAGCCTCGGTATTTCCCATGATGACCGTATCGTTTCAGCACACAGGACCCCTGACAGGCTTGTAAATTTCGCCAAAGGCGCGCGCGACGCCGGTTTCAAGGTGGTTATCGCCGGTGCAGGTGGTGCTGCCCATTTGCCTGGGATGGCTGCGTCCATGACGCCTTTGCCGGTATTTGGCGTGCCGGTAGAATCAAAGGCACTTTCCGGGCAGGACTCGCTGCTGTCGATCGTGCAAATGCCAGCCGGCATCCCGGTTGGCACGCTGGCGATCGGTCGCGCTGGTGCAGTCAATGCGGCTCTGCTGGCAGCTGCCGTCCTCGCCTTGAATGATGCCGCACTGGCAAAGCGTTTAGACGAATTCCGGCAGGCGCAAAGCGACAAGGTCGCAATGAGACCTTCTGACGAGGCTTAAGAATGATTTCTCCAGGATCGACGATTGGTATTATCGGTGGTGGTCAGCTTGGCCGTATGCTTGCCATGGCGGCGGCTCGGCTTGGCTACAGGACCGTCATTCTTGAACCGCAGGAGAGTTGTCCGGCGGCGCAGGTCGCAAACGAACACATCGTTGCGGCCTATGATGATCCGAACGCGATTGAGCAACTCGCCGAGCTTTGCGACGTCATCACCTACGAATTCGAGAATGTTCCGGTTGATTCCGCCGAAACACTCAGTGAAATCAAGCCCGTGTTTCCACCGCCGGCAGCCTTGAAAGTCTCGCAGGACCGCGTCAGCGAAAAGCGTTTTCTTAACAATGCAGGTATCCAGACGGCGCAATGGCTCAGTGTCGAGAATGACGGCGATCTTGAAGCGGCATTGTTGGCCTTTGGCGGCAAGGGAATCCTCAAGACGCGCCGTTTCGGCTACGACGGCAAGGGCCAGGTCAAATTTTCAGGCAAAAAAGGCGAAAACGCGAAAGCGGGTTTTGCCGCGATTGGCAGCGTGCCTTCGATATTGGAAGCGTTGGTCGATTTCACCCGCGAAATTTCTGTGATTGCGGCACGCGATGAAGCGGGCACTATCAAGGTCTATGACATTGCCGAAAACGTCCACAAGGACGGCATTCTTGCGACATCGAGTGTGCCGGTCTCGGTTTCCTCGACCATTGCGGGCCTTGCCGCCGACTCGGCGCGGAAATTGCTCGAAGGTTTGAAATATGTGGGCGTCGTCGGCATGGAATTCTTCGTGCTCGCCAATGGCACGGTGCTTGCGAATGAATTTGCGCCGCGCGTGCACAATTCCGGTCACTGGACCGAGGCGGCCTGTGCCGTATCGCAATTCGAGCAGCATATCAGGGCAATTGCCGGCCTGTCGCTCGGCGATACGCGGCGTCATTCCGATTGCGTCATGGAAAACCTGATCGGTGATGATATCGCAAAAGTTCCGGAAATCCTGAAGGAAACAGGCGCTGTCGTGCATCTCTACGGCAAAGGGGAAGCACGTCCCGGACGCAAGATGGGGCATGTCACGCGAATTACAAAGAGACTGTAACGAGCCTCCGGCAACAAATAAATGCGTAATTTCGCTCTGAATCACGAGATGAATCGTGAGCCGGGTGTTGACAATGCGGGTATTCCTTGGCTATTTCCCCGCAACGTGTTTACGGCGCGCTTTTAAGGCGCGCTTTTTATTGGTGCCCGGTTTCGGGCGAAAGATACCGGTGCTGAAATGAAGATCAAGAACTCCCTCAAAGCCCTGAAGGGCCGTCATCGTGACAATCAGCTGGTCCGTCGCAAGGGCCGCATGTACATCATCAACAAGACTGCTCCGCGTTTCAAAGCACGCCAGGGCTGATCGTCACCGTCTCACGGTTTTTTGCATTTGACGTTTCGCTGATACGGATTACCATTCGTGTCATGCGGAACGTTTTTGTTGTTTTTATTGGTACTTTTTTCATTCTTTCGCCCGCGATGGCGCAGGAACAGGCGCCTGTAGAGCAGCAGGCCGCACTGCCCAACCAGACACTGGCGCAGAAGCGCGCGGCACGGATCGATGATCTGTTCGCCTCGCTCAAGCGTGAAAGCAACGAGGTGAAGGCTGCGCGTATCGCCTCGCAGATCCAGGCGCAATGGCAGAATTCCGGCAGCGCCACTGTTGACCTGATGATGGGCTGGGCAGCCAAGTCTATGGAAGATAAGAAGTATTCCGTCGCGCTGGATTTTCTCGACCAGGTCGTCGTGATGAAGCCGGATTACGCCGAAGGCTGGAACCGACGCGCGACCCTGAACTTCATGATGAATGATTACGGGCGTTCGATGGCCGATATTCAGAAGACATTGGCGCTTGAACCAAGGCATTTCGGCGCCATGGCCGGAATGGCGGCGATCCTCAAGGACACGGGCCGCAAGGAGGCCGCATTACAGGCTTTCGAACGGGTACTGACGGTCTATCCGATGATGCGAGAGGCGCAGAAGCAGGCGGGTGAACTGGCCGACGAACTGACGGGCCAACGCACGTAACACACGTCGCCACAACCAATTTTCCCGCATAGATAGAAAATCTTGCGCCAGAATCGAGGATTCTTGCATGGGAATTCATAGTTCTTGTATAAGAATCGGGTCATTCCGTTTGATTTGTCCGTCGGAACGCAATGACCCTCTTTAAAAACGCTTAGATGCCTGTCAGCCCGTCCGAACCGATATAGGCGATGCGCAGCATGTTGGTCGAACCAGGAGTACGCAGCGGTACGCCGGCCGAGATGATGATGCGATCACCCGGATTTCCGAACTCTTCCTGATAGGCGATGTGGCAGGCGCGGTCGACCATGTCGTCGAGGTCGCTGGCGTCTTCCGTTACAACACAGTGCAACCCCCAGACGAGCGAGAGTTTGCGCGCCGTTTCGACCACCGGTGATAGCGCGATGATCGGCAACAAGGGCCGCTCGCGTGCTGCGCGCAACCCGGTTGTGCCGGAGGCCGTGTAGGTGACGATGGCCGAGAGGTTGAGCGTTTCGGCGATCTGGCGGGCTGCCAGCGAAATCGCATCGGCGCCGGTGGCATTCGGCGAGGGGCGCTGGGCATGGATGATGCCGGGATAGTTCGGGTCGCGCTCGACCTCTTCGGCAATGCGCGCCATGGTCGCTACGGCCTCGACCGGATAGGCGCCGGCGGCGGATTCGGCGGAGAGCATGACGGCGTCGGCGCCTTCAAACACGGCCGTCGCGACGTCCGAAACCTCGGCTCTCGTCGGTACGGCGGCCGTGATCATGGACTCAAGCATCTGCGTGGCGACGACGACCGGCTTGCCGGCCCGGCGGCAGGCGCGGATGATCTGCTTCTGGATGCCGGGAACTGATTCCAGTGGCATTTCAACACCGAGATCGCCGCGGGCGACCATGAGGGCGTCGGATAGTTCGATGATCTCGTCGAGGCGGGTGACGGCCTGCGGCTTTTCGATCTTCGACAGGAGGGCAACGCGGCCGCGCGAGATCTTGCGCACTTCGGCAAGATCCTCCGGCCGCTGGATAAAGGACAGGGCAACCCAGTCGACTTCTTCCTGCAGAACGGCATCGAGATCGCGCCGGTCCTTTTCGGTGAGGGCGCTGACGCCGAGCGTCGTATCGGGCAGGCTGACGCCCTTTTTGTCGGAAATCGTGGTGCCGGAAACAACGCGGCAGCGGATATGCTTGCCGTCGGACGCTTCTGCCACCAGCGCGAGCTTGCCGTCATCAATCAAAAGGCGATGGCCGGGCTCGACGGCTTCCAGAATTTCCGGATGTGGAAGGAACACGCGCGTATTGTCGCCCGGCGTATCATTGTCATCGAGCGTGAAGGTTTGGCCGGCGACAAGATCGGCCTTGCCGTCCTTGAACTTGCCGACACGCAGCTTCGGTCCCTGAAGGTCGGCGAGGATGCCGATCGGGCGGCCCACCTCTTTTTCGACATTGCGCAGACGGCGAACAAGTTCGCGCATCAGTTCGTGGCTGGCGTGACTCATATTGATGCGGAATACGTCGGCGCCTGCTTCGAACAGCTTGCGGATCATCGCTTCGTCGGAGGAAGCGGGACCTAACGTGGCGAGAATTTTGACCTTGCGGCGGCGTCTCATGGAGAAGGGGTTTCCGTTACAATTGGAGAGGAGGGAGGATTTTCTTCCGTAAGCTGGACCATCCAGCTCGTCTGCTCGCCGGTATCGTATTCCTGGAATCCGGAGCGCTGGAAACCGCGCGCGAAACAGTCATTGATACCGGTAATCTTGAATTGGTTTTCGGCTACACACATGTTCACCTTACCATCCCAACGTCCACCGCTTTGAGCGTCTTCGGCGTAAAGATAATAATAGCGCGATGTCAGCGGGCCGACCACAAGCGTTGTGCAGGACGAAGCATTGACATGCCACCAGCCTTCGGTGACCCAGCCGGTTTTGGCGCGGTAGCCCAGCGCAACGCCGACCAGATTTTGCGTTGTGTTGCAGACGCGAAAATCTGCATGGGCTTTCTCGGGCGCCAAAAAACAGAAGCCCATGAAAATGAATAAAAAAGCCGCTAGAAAGCTGCTCAATCGCGTCCGCTGATGCTGTTCAGCGTGGAATAGAGAACTCCTGCGCAATATTGCCTCCGTACGTCGTGGTCACCCTTTTCGGCAGTTTCTTGTGCATTGTCAACGCAACCGCGTAGAGTTCCTGCAACACTAAGACAAAAGAATGAGGCTTGTCTTAGGGATCGACCCGTGAAACACGAAAAACAAGTCCAATTCATTTTGAAAGAGCTTCGCAGAATGCCGTTTTCTCCCTGTCATCTCTCCGATGGCGATCATGAAAGGACAGGACTTCTTGAAGCGATCAACCCCAACCCCAATATGCATGAAGCCAGACAATTCGGCTCCCGAACCAGACCGATCGAGGACGTTTACCATGAGCAATCTGACCGATGATGAGCGCATTGCGCTTGAAGCCGCTGCTTTTCGCCGGCTTGTGGAGCATTTGCGTGAGCGAAGCGATGTGCAAAATATCGACCTGATGAATCTGGCCGGCTTCTGCCGCAACTGCCTGTCCAACTGGTACCGCGAGGCCGCCGAAGCATCGGGAATCGAGCTCTCCAAGGAGGAATCGCGCGAAATCATCTATGGCGAACCCTATGCGGAATGGCAGGCCAAGCACCAGCGTGAAGCCAGCGATGCACAGAAAGCGGCGTTTGAGACGAACAAGCCTGCGCATTGATTTCAAGCAATCTCCTGACTCTATTGTCTTGACTCATCATGCACTGGTCGGGCATCGGAACCCTTCGCGCGACCGGTCTTGAGTCGCAGAATGAATTTTCACGGAGCGAGAGATGAGCATGGATGATTTGGCGGCGCAGGGTGGTGTCGAAGGTGTTGCGGCTGCGGAACTGAGGCAGTTCATCGAACGTATCGAGCGCCTTGAAGAAGAGAAGACTACTCTTCAGGATGACATCAAGGAAGTGATGGCGGAGGCCAAGGGGCGCGGCTACGATACGAAGATCATTCGTACGATCGTCCGCCTTCGCAAGAAGGACGCCAATGAGCGTAAGGAAGAGGAAGCAATCCTAGAATTGTATATGAACGCGCTCGGAATGATATAATACGCCTGTCGACGAGTATAGATCGTGTGCCGATGGGGAGCACGAACGAGGTTCTTGGTTGCCAATCTCCAGCGGCGTTTGTTTTCGTCCATTGCAGCCTTCAATCGAACGCTTCGGACCCATAGGAAGACGCTCAATCGAAAATGGGACGAGGTCCTTGGTGGCAAGGCGCAACCTGTCGAATTGCGGAGGACAACGACCTCACCGAATTCGCAACCGCAGATGCACGATCTAAACTTGGTGACCTAGAGGCGGTCATAGCCCATATCGCCCGTATGTTAGGTATCACGCGCTCCGGCATGACATGACTACTCGTTGGATCCATGTGCATCTCTGAGCTTGCGGGCTAAGGACAAAAAATCGATGTCTCTTGCTGCAAGCAAGCGCTCCATCTCAAAGATCCTTGCTCTGAGAATGTTTATTTGGTCCCGCTTCGTTGTGGGGCGAGATGGTTTCCTTATGTATAACTTGGCGAGCTTTGCAAACGCAGGCATTGCTCGTCAAGTTGCGCCTTTAGATCGCGATTAGATCGTAGAGAGCTCGGCTGCCCAATTTTCCCATTTGAAACCGTCCATGTTCAGAGGAATGCCAGCACTCGTTGCCTGCGCCAATTGCTCGGGATCTTTGATCGCGGCTAAAACCAAAAGGCCCCCAATATATCTTCGCGCGTAGCCTTCGACATCTACGTACAGCTCATGGAAATCCATGAGGTGCGTCTGGGGAATGGCTGGATTAAACTGGCGCATGACGCAGATATCGGTTGAGAGTGGTATAAAAGGCGTAGACAGATCCAAAGTTTACTTTGTCGGGCAGGAGCAGTCGATCGTGCAGATGAGGATTAGAGATCAGAAGCCGGTCGCGGCTGCGTTGCGCGACCGGGAGCAGGAGCTTTCGCTACTCGTAGATATGGTTCCAAGCCACCTGTGGCGCTTGACCCCGGACGGCGAGCCAACTTTCTTCAACAGGCGCATGGTCGATTTCCTCGGTCTGGACGTACCGGACACAGACAAACCAGGAATGAGCCGATTGGAGGCGGTAATCGAAACCGTCCATCCGGATGACGCAGCGGAATTTAGAGACAGGCTGAATCGCTGCCTCGTCACCGGCGAGCGCTTCACGATGAGATACCGCCTCCGCCGCGCCGATGGCGTCTATCGTTGGATGTCGAGCCGCGCCGAGCCGATGCGCGATCATGACGGACGCATTGTCCAGTGGTACGGCCTCTGTCACGACATAGACGACCAGATGCACGCTGAAGAGGCGCTGCGGCGAAGTGAGCGGCAACTTCAGGAGATGATCGATGCCGTGCCGGTCCGCATCTGGAGCGTAACGTCGATGGATGCGCCGGTCTACTTCAACAAGCGATACCAGGACCACTTCCGCTCCGTGATCGCCAACTTCGAAGCTATGGAGGAGCCGCGCATCGAAACGTTGCTGCGAGAGCTGATTCATCCCGAAGATGCTCCCGAGGTGCAGAGAACGTTGCTTAATTGTTTCGAAACCGGCCGCGGCACCGTGATGCGGTTTCGATGGCGTGAGAAAGATGACGTTTATCGGTGGGCGGAGTGCAGGGTGGAGCCCCGGCGTGAGCAAGACGGAACGATTGTTCAATGGTACGGCGTTTCTCTCGACATCGACGATGAGATGCGCGCCCAGGAGGCGCTGCGCGAACGGGAGCGGGAGCTCTCGCTGCTCGTCGACATGGTTCCGAGCAACCTCTGGCGGCTGACACCGGACGGCGAGACTACCCTCGTCAACAAGCGCATGGCGGACTTTCTCGGGATGGACCAGGAGGACAAGCAACAGTTGGCAGTCGTGTTCGACACCATCTTCCACCCGGACGATGCCGGGGAGGTGGAAGACGTTCTCGGCCGCTGCCTTCTCACGGGCGACCGCTTCTCCATGAAATATCGCCTGCGTCGGGCGGACGGCGTATACCGCTGGATGTCCGGTCGCGCCGAACCTTTACGAGATCAGGACGGTCGTATCGTCCAGTGGTTCGGTCTTTGTCACGACATAGACGATCAGATGCACGCCGAAGAGGCGTTGCGACGGACCTCGGAGAGGCTCGCGCAGGCAACTCGGGCCGCAAGCCTGGCCGAGTTGTCAGCCTCGATCGCGCACGAAGTGAACCAGCCGCTCGCCGCGATCGTCGCCAATTCCCACGCATGCCATCGTTGGCTGTCTGCGGAGCCCCCGAACATCGAACGCGCCAAGATCACGGCCGAGCGCATCACCCGCGATGCCAACTCGGCGGCGGACGTCGTCGACCGTATCCGCGCCCTCTTCCGTCACGCTCCAGAGGCCAGATTGCCTGAAGACGTCAACCGCCTGATCAGTGAAGTTTGCCTACTGATGGCTGACGAAACCACGGCGAAGACCGTCCGCGTCGAGACGACCCTCGAGCAGGACCTGCCGCCGGTCGCACTCGACCGCGTCCAGATACAGCAGGTGTTCGTGAACCTGATCCGCAACGGGGTCGAGGCGATGGACGCTGTGGCCGCCAGCGCCCGTCCGATCAAGATACGCTCATACCGGGATGGCCATGACGCAATACGCGTCGAGGTTCGCGACGACGGAACCGGTTTCAAGGATCCCCAGCGGGTTTTTGAACCGTTCTTCACCACAAAGCCGCATGGGATGGGTATGGGACTCGCAATTTGCCGGTCGATCATCGAATCGCATGGGGGTCGCCTATGGACCGCCAACAATGAACCGCGGGGGGCGACCGTCGCCTTCACGCTTCCGCTGGCTGCGAGGGAAACGCCATGAAGCCGCCCGAAGAGATCGTCTTCATCGTGGATGACGATGCCAGAGTCCGCGAGGCGCTCGGAGAACTGTTGGAGTCCTTGGGATGGCAATCCGCGACGTTCGCCGTCGCCGCTGACTATGTGGCGTATGCGAAGCCCGATCTCCCAGCGTGCCTGATCCTCGATGTCGAACTGCCCGACGTCAACGGTCTGGAGTTCCAGAGGCAACTATCAAGTGATGTCCATCCCCCGATCGTATTCCTCACCGGGCACGGCGACATTCCATCGACGGTGCGGGCCATTCAGGGTGGCGCCGTCGACTTTTTGACCAAGCCCGTCGGGGAGAGCGATTTGATTGCGGCAGTTCGCGCGGCCATCCAGCGTGACCGCGAACAACGTTCGACGCGCGCGGAGCTGGCCGATCTTGTTCGCCGCCTCTCGGCGCTTACGCCGCGCGAGCGCGAGGTATTGCCGCTCGTGGTCAGCGGCCTCCTCAACAAGCAGGCGGCAGCGGAACTTGGCATCAGTGAGATCACCCTTGAAATCCACCGCGGCAAGATCATGCACAAGATGGAGGCGACATCATTCGCCGACCTGGTGCGGATCGCCGAAAAGCTGCAGATCCCAATCACTCATTCCAGACGATCAGGAAACTCGCGAGAATGCACAACCCGAAGTCCATAATAGCGATCGTCGATGATGATCAGCGCCTGCTCGACTCGCTCGAGGATCTTCTCGAGTCAGCGGGACATGCTGTGCGGGCATTTTCGTCGGCACAAGCCCTCCTCGACAGCAATGCTCTGCAGGAGATCGGTTGTCTGATCACCGATATCGGCATGCCCGGCATGGACGGCTTCGAGTTGCAGCGCGTGATGAGCGAGAGACGAGTTGACCTGCCGGTGATCCTGATTACTGGCAGGCACGAACTCGCCGAACAGATGCAGCCAAAGCCTGGCTGGTTCTTCCGCAAGCCTTTCGACGGGCAAGCGCTGCTTGCAGCGGTTGCCGACGCACTGACCGGAAAGGGGAATCCAAAATGAGTGAGAGCTATCATGCAAATGCAAGCCATGGGAGTGAATTGCCTGATCGATCGCCGTCCGCGGGCAACTGGGCCAAAGCGGAGCACCCATTGGTCATCCTGGTGGATGACGATGAAAGGCTCCGTGAAGCACTGGACGAGCTTATGCAGTCGGTGGGCCTCGAAACAATCAGCTTCGGATCGACGCAGGACTTCCTCGAAGCAGAGCTTCCGGATCGGCCGGGGTGCCTTGTCGCCGACGTGCGGATGCCGGGCGTGAGCGGCCTCGATCTTCAGCATCGGCTCCTGGAAAGTGGTGACGTCAAGCCGATCATCTTTCTTACCGCCCATGGCGACATCCCTATGTCAGTCCAGGCGATGAAGGCGGGAGCGGTCGATTTCCTCACCAAACCCGTGCGCGACCAAACGCTGCTAGATGCAATCGCGGCAGGGATTGAGCGCGATATCAAACAGCGCGCCCAGGCGCGGATCGTTACTGACCACGTAAGCAAGTTCGCGCTGCTCACACCACGCGAACGTCAGGTAATGCGAGAAGTCGCAATTGGCCAGCTGAACAAGCAGATCGCCTTCGGCCTCGGCATCAGCGAGATCACCGTCAAGCTCCACCGTTGCAACGTCATGCGCAAGATGAAGCTCATGTCGGTCGGTGAACTCGTCCGCGTCTGGGAAGCGCTGCCTGCCGGGGTGCGCCAGACGCTGGAGACCGGACCGCTTCAAACACACTGACCGAGTAAGCGAGGCCCGGCGATGCCACCGATCTAGGGAGAGTCACGGTTCCCATGGCCGCTTCAGCCCGGCACTTCGATGGAGGCGGCTGCCGTTCCCCGACCGCGCCGAATGACGACCATCGCAAGCCCCCACGCGGCGGCGGTGATCGCAGCGCAGACCCCGGCGAGGCCGGCGTGGCCCGCCGCCGCGATCACGCTGCCACCGACAAGAGGGCCGGCAGCGAATCCGAGCAGATAAGCCGATCCCGCCGCCGCGGCCCAGCGCCCGTTGCGGTCGAGCGCTGCGGCAAGACCAAAAAGATACGGGATCGAGAAGTAGTAAATGACGACCGACGCGACGAGGGCGACGACGTAGACGGTTGGGTTACGCCAGAGACAGAGCGCGAGTGTGACCAGTGCGAATCCGGCGCAGAACCCCGAGATGGGGATTGCCCGTCCCCAACGCACATTGAGCGCAGTGGCGGCTCCTGCTCCTGCGAGACCGACCAGCGACGCGACGGTCAGCACATAGCCGACCGCGGTCGTATCGAGGCCTGCGCGCTCGCCCAAGGGCGCGCTGAACGCGTAGATGGCAGCCGAGACGGTCAGGTAAAGCACGATCGCCGCGAATGTCATGACGCCGAGTAAAGGTGAGGCGTGCGCCATGTCCGCTTCAGCTCGGCATCCGCTCTTGGCGCGGTCGTCCGGAATGAGGAGCAGGAGCGGCGCGAGTATGAGGGTCACACCCGCGATCAACGCGAGGATGCCGCGATGTGCGAAGGCGGCGGTGAGCTGACCGCCGATAGCGAAGAGCGCGACACTGCCCAGGGCCCAGACCACCTGAAAGTAGCCATAAACCTTGTCCGGGTTTCTGCAGTGGGAGGCGACTATGGAAAGCGACACAGCGTAGAGTGCGCCTTCCCCAACGCCCGCGAGGGCGCGGAGCACAGCGAGCCACCCTAGCGAGACACTGAAGATCGATGCGCCTTGGGCGACCAAGGCCAGCGCTACGGCGACGAGGCCGACGCGCCGATAGGAAAACCGGGGCAGGATGGGTGCGATTGCCGTCGCAGTGACGGCGAGGGCGAGGAACTCGACAAAGGCGATAGAACCGGCGTCGCGTTCCGACAGCGAAAGACCGTCCATAAACCCGGCAATCACAAACGGAGACATCTGCGGGACCAGCCCGCCGATCACCTGCGCGGCGATCGCGCCGGCCACGAGGATCGCAGAATCGCGAGGCGTCGAAGAATCGCGGGTTTCGGTCATGGTCTGACTGAACTCTATGATTGGCCGACCGGAGCATACTCGAACCCCAGCTGGCGCGGCTTGGAACGATGTGCGCGGTTGACATCAACGATTCGCGCGCGACCGCCGAAACTTTATCACTGGATCGTTCGACGCGTCGAGCGACGTCCAGTTTTTCAAGAAAACGGAGCCAGCGGTGTGCGAAGGGATCACTCGTTGCAGGAACATATCAAGACGGTCGCTGACGCGCCGAATTAGTGCAGGACCCAATTTAAATCATCCATTGCGTAGCTGCGAACCGGAGATGGCGTGGGCAAAGCGCCGAAGACACGGCAAATGCGGAGCTAACCGGAGGGACAATTTCATAACCCAACATCATTGCCCGCTTTCCTTTCGAGCATGCCGATGGTTGTCGTCGCCGTATATCCCGTGAAGAAAAATGCGGATTGCAGAGGTTACAGCGGCGTCAGCTTCCGCAGGCGATGGCGGCGGCCGCAATCCGAGGATGACCTGCAGATGGAGGTTGTCGCGCAGCATGCCGACGAGGTGGTCCGCTGCTTTATGGCAGTCGTCGATCTGGATTTCACCGCGGCCCTTTGCATCCTCCAGCACTTCGGCAAGCCGGCCAGAGGCGCGGCCCGGTCCCTTGTCGTAGAAAGCCTTCGCCAATTCGGGGAAACGCAGCGCCTCCGTCATAATCGAGCGATAGACGCCGATAAGGGCAGGGGACATATAGATCGCCATTAGCCGCCGCCCGAACTCAAGCAGGACTTCACTGAGGTTCCGTCCGGCAAACCTCTCGACGGAGAGCGCAACGAGGGCTGTGTCCGCGCTTTCGGTAATCAAGGCGGTGAACAGACCCTCCTTGTTCCCGAACTCGTTGTAGATATTTCGCTTCGAGCCGCCGATGCGCTCGATGATCGCGTCGATGCTGGTGGCGGCGTAGCCCTGTTCAAAGAACACCTGACCGGCCGCATCGAGAATGGCGGCGCGCCTGTCTTCCTGAGGCATACGCTTTGAGTGAGTGGGTGTGGTCATGGTTGGACTCCATTCGATATTGCCCCTTGACTGGTACGGTACATTACCTTACCTGTCAAGCATGGTACTGAGCATTACCAGATTTATGGATGGTGACTATGGAACTCGCGAAGCATACTGCAATAGAGGAAGATGGGTCGATGGCCGGTACGGCCAGCTTAAGGCATGAAGACGATCTCTCAGTCGATCAAACACTGCACAAAGGGCAACGGCGCAAGCGACTGTTTCGCATGTTTGCAGTGGCATTGGCACTAGCTGGAACATCGTGGTGGGGCTGGTTGACCTTCATTGCTTCGGACACGGAAACCACTGAGAACGCCTACGCAAATGTTGAGGTATCCCAGGTGACGTCCCTCGTCAGCGGGCCGGTCAAGCGCGTCCTCGTCGTCAACAGTCAGCACGTTCGATCTGGCGATGTCCTGGTTGAGCTCGATGACACAGATCTGCGACTGGCTATCGGGCAAGCCGAAGCAGCACTGGGCCGAGCGCGCCGCCAGGTTCGCCAGATCGAGGCGAATGACGAAACCCTGGCTGGGCTGGAAGCCGCCCGCGCCGCAGACGAGGCCACGGCACGCGCCGATCTTGCGCGCGCGCAAGCTGATCTCGACAAGGCGCATCTGGACGACGGCAGGGCGCAGACCCTGTCAATCAAAGGCGTGATTGCAACTCATCGGCTCGACGATACGGAAACCGTGGTACGGCAAGCCCAGGCGGCGATTTCACAAGCCAAGGCCCGTATCGCGGCCTCGGGGGCTGCTCGGGCTGCTGCCGTCGGGGCACGTCGGGCCAACCAAGTGCTGTTCGATGACACCACCATTGAGACACATCCCGAGGTCGTGGCGGCACAGACAAGGCTGGATCAGGCCAAGGTCGACTTCCAGCGTGCCGTGATCCGTGCGCCCGTTGACGGCGTCGTCGACCAACGCCGGGTCGCCGTCGGCCAGCGCGTTCAGGCCGGCACTCCGATAATGGCGGTGGTGCCCCTGCAGGACATGTATGTCGATGCCAACTTCAAGGAGGTGCAACTCCGCCGCGTCAAGCCCGGGCAGCCGGTACACCTGGTTTCCGACCTTTACGGGTCAGACGTCGTCTATCATGGCCGCGTTGCCGGCTTTGCTGGCGGCACGGGTTCTGCATTTGCGGCGATCCCCGCTCAGAATGCGACGGGCAACTGGATCAAGGTTGTCCAGCGCCTGCCCGTGCGGATCCGGCTCGATCCCAAGGAACTGAACGAACACCCCTTGCGCGTGGGACTGTCGATGCACGCTACGATCGATCTGTCCGGAGCGCATTAGAATGCCGGCAGAGAAATCCGGCCATCCGCCACTCAGCGGGGCCAAACTCGTGCTGGCGGCCGCCGCGCTATCGTTCGGCAATTTCATGGTGGTCCTCGACACGACGATCGCCAACGTCGCGATGCCAACGATCTCGGGCGACCTTGGCGTTTCGACGACGGAGGGGACGTGGATCATCACGGCCTATGCTGTTGCCGAGGCGATTACGGTGCCGTTGACAGGCTGGCTGGCGCGACGGTTCGGGGAGGTTCGCCTCTTCTCTGTCTGTGTCGTCGCCTTCGTAATCACTTCAATCCTGTGCGGCCTGTCGGGAAGCCTTGGTATGCTGGTGTTGTTCCGGATTCTTCAGGGGTTCGTGGGCGGGCCCCTCATTCCACTGTCCGCGACGCTGCTGATGTCGATCTTCCCGAAGGAAAAGGGGAACGTCGCATTGGCGATATGGGGCCTGACGACCGTGGTAGCGCCCATATTCGGACCAATCCTCGGAGGGTATATTTCGGACAACTACATTTGGGGCTGGATCTTCTACATAAACATCCCCTTCGGCGCGGCGGTCGGCGGCGTCACGTGGTGGTTGATGCGAAACAGGGAGACCCCGATCGAACGCAAGCCCATCGATGTCGTCGGCTTGCTCCTCCTCGTCGTCTTCGTCAGCGCCTTTCAGTTGATGATAGACAAGGGGCGGGAGCTGGACTGGTTTTCATCCTCGTTTATCGTGGGATCGGCCATCGTGGCATTCATTTCTCTGGTTGCCCTCATCATCTGGGAGTTGACCGACGAAGACCCGGTGCTCGACTTTTCGGTGTTCAGATCCCGCAACTGGCTTGTCTCGACGGTGACGCTGGGCCTGATGTTCGGACTGTTCTTCGGAAACATCGTCCTTACGCCACTGTGGCTTCAACAAATGATGGGATATACGGCGACTTCGGCGGGCCTCGCCACTGCGCCTATGGGCATACTTGCGGTTGCTACAGCGCCGATCGTTGGACGTCTCATGGCGAGGATAGATCCGAGACTCATCGTCAGCTATGGCATGTCGGTCCTGGCGGTTTCTTTTTACATGCGGGCACAACTCAACGCGCAAGCCGACTACATGTCCGTTGCGATCGCAATGTTCGTCCTGGGGGCAGGGGTGCCGGCTTGTCTCGTGACGCTGACGTCGCTCGCCGTGTCCGATCTTCCACCGGAAAAAGTGGCGAGCGGATCCGGGCTGCAGAACTTCATCCGCATCATGGCGATGGCTGTCGGAGCTTCGCTCACATCGACATACTGGGAGCATGCCACAAAGGAGAGCCGAGCCGATCTCGTGTCGATCATCGATCCGGCGATAGTCCCCACGCTGCCATCAGGGCTTCCGGACGAATCCGCCATCGCGATGTTCTCCAGGATGGTCGATGCGCAAGCGGTGATGCTCGCCACCAACAATTTCTACGCGATGGCGACGGGTCTCATTCTGATATTCGCTGCAGTCATCTGGCTGGCGAAAAGACCGAAAGGACCCATGAAGCAGGTAAGCCATTAGGCGGCATGAGATCGCCCAGATAAGTTGCGGCGGCGCGGTGGTAAGATTAAACTGCGTCGTGAGTTTGTCAGCCCAGAACAGGAGTCCGACGTGAAAACGCTGACGATCTCAGGGCTTCCGTGAATCTGCTGGAGCAGCCGATGTTGTCCGTCTGGTCGTCCCGCCCCCGATTCTTGCACCTGGGTCTTTTTTTTGCGGCCTATGTCATGGGCTGCGGATTCGCCCAGGTGCTCGCAATCGTGCCCGGAATAACTGTTTCTATTTGGCCCCCGGGCGGGGTTTTCATCGCGACGCTGATTCTCACCTCGCCGTACAGTTGGCCGTGGTGGATGTTGGCGGGCTGTCTGGCTGAGATGTTCGCACAGTTCGTGTGGTTCCACAGCCCATGGGGTGCGGGCTTTCTGATCTATGTCGGCAACGCCCTTTGCGCGGCTGTCGGCGCCACGCTCGTAATACGGGCAACCGGACGCGCGGTCCGGCTGGAAACCCTGCAGGAAGTTCTCGCATTTGTCGTACTGGGCGCTGGAGTTGCGCCGCTCGTGAGCGCAACGGTGGGAAGTGCGACGCTTGCGTGGTTTGGTATAGAATCGCAAACCTTCACGACGGTGTGGCCGCTATTTTGGATTGGAGACGCTACCGGAATCTTGCTGGTAGGGCCACTGGCGCTGGTCGTGATCCAGTACTGGCGTATCAAGACCCAACTTTCTGCCGCGCAATGGACTGAAGCCAGCGTCCTGGGTCTGATCTTTCTTGGGGTCGCCACGCTTTCCTTGGGCGGTTATCTGTCCTCTCCCTATATCATCATGCCGCCCCTTCTTTGGGTCGCTGTGCGCTTTGAGTTCAGAGGGGCCGCCATCGCCTTGACACTCCTCGTCCTCCTTACGATGGTACTTACAATATCCGGTGACAGCCAGTTTATCGGCGACCCCGAGTCCCAGAGGCAACAGCAGGTCATGCTACAGCTTTTTCTGGCCATCTCGGCATTTTCGGCGCTCATTGTGGCGGCCATTTCGCGGGAGCACCAGCTGGCTGTGCTCACATTGCGCCAAAGCGTGGAGGCACTGCGCGACCGGGAGCTGGAACTCTCGCAGCTCGTGAACATGGTTCCCAGTCACGTCTGGCGTCTGACACCGGACGGCGAGCCGACTTTCTTCAATAAGCGCATGATTGATTTCCTCGGCCTGGACGTAGCGGACGCGGACAGACCGGACGTGAGCCGGCTGGACGCTGTCTTGGAGACCATCCATCCGGACGACGCTGCTGCATTCGGCGACGCGCTCCGTGCATGTCTTGCCACCGGCCAAAGCTTCGCGATGCGATACCGCCTGCGCCGTGCCAACGGCGAATACCGCTGGATGTCGAGCCGAGCGGAGCCGATGCGCAACGCCCAAGGCACGATCATGCAGTGGAACATCATCTGTGTGGACATTGATGATGAGGTCAGGTCACAGGAAAAGTTGCGTCTGGCGCAAGATGGTCTCGCGCGATCCAGCCAAGCAGCGAGCCTCGCCGAGCTTTCAGCGTCTATCGCACATGAGGTGAATCAACCCTTGGCGTCGATAGTGGCCAATTCAAACGCTTGCCATCGCTGGCTGTCCGCCGATCCCGTCAATGTCGTGCGCGCCAAGATAACGACCGAGCGCATCGTCCGGGACGCCAAATCGGCGGCGGATGTCGTCAGCCGCATCCGCGCGTTGTTCAGGCAATCCGCGGGGCAGAGGAACAGCGTGGTTCTCTCCAGCGCAATAACCGAAGCGCTCAACCTTCTGGCCGATGAGGCGGCGCGGCGGCGCGTTCGCATTGACATCGATGTGGAGAATAATGTTCCGGCAGTGTTTGTCGACCAAGTCCAAATTCAACAGGTGCTTGTCAACCTTATCCGCAATGGCATGGAGGCGATGGATTCCATTGCAGGTGAGGGGGTTCTGGGGGTGCGCGTTCATCGCGTAGGGAATGAGGTCCGGACCGAAATCAGCGATCGCGGCCGCGGCGTCGAGTTTCCTGATCGAATATTCGAGCCGTTCTTTACGACGAAAGAGCACGGCATGGGCATGGGGCTCGCCATCTGTCGCTCCATCGTCGAGTCGCATGGCGGGCGCTTATGGGCGGAGAACAATGAACCGGGTGGTGCGACCTTCATCTGCGTCTTGCCCGTTGCAGCGTAAGCGGAGCCGTGACGATGACCGCGTGTTTTGATCAAGGCTCGATTGGCTTCAACAAGAGTTGAATGAACAGGTCGGCCATTGAACGCATGCGTTGATCGTGCCGGTAAACCCGCTCTATGACAACGAGGCCGCGCGTATGCGTGACGATGAGTCCGGCAACATCTCCGCTTCCTGAAACAGGATATCATCGATCTCTATCGTCGCGTCCCCGTCGGCAGCAAGGTCGTCGTCCTCCCGGTATCGCCAGACACCGTTGCCGCATTCGAAAGCACCCGCGGTCGAAGGCTCGCCACTGCCGATAGCGGCCACTACAGCGGTAGAAACCGGGGGGCGATGACTTGAGTTTCCGGCCACCCACTCAGTTATCAGGCCTTTGAACTTCGCGAGTACGTCACAGGCATTGAGCATCCCATACCAAAGCATAAGCTCACCTGTCGATTGGCAAGTAGAAGCTAGCAGGCGGTACGATAGAGGCCCAAGATCAAACCGTGCATTATTAACCAATCCCATAGGCGACAGACCGGTGGGATTGGTACCAGTTCGAGCAGGCCGTCAGCCAAGTCCGTGCGGCAAGATACGAGGTCGTCGTGGCACAACTCAACAAGAAAAAGATCGGCCTGTTGCTCTGCCTCGGCGCGGCGATGGTTGTCGCTGTAGGATGGACGTGGGTTCGTCTGGATGGCGAAACAACCACCGACAACGCGTATGTTCGCGGGGACGTGACTTCGCTGGCCCCAAAGGTTGCGGGCTACGCAACGGCGGTGGAGGTTGAGGACAACCAAACCGTCCGGGCGGGCGACGTCCTGTTCCGGATCGACGATCGCGACTACCGCGCGCATCTCGCGCAAGCGATTGCCAATGTAAAAGCGACCGAGGCCCGCCTAACAAATGTCGATGCAGAAACCCAACTCCAGCATGCGCTCATTCGGCAGGCCCAAGCCCAACACCAGTCTGCTGTGATCGAGCTGGACCTGGCAATCAATGCCTCCGATTGCCGCCGCGGGGCTGTCTGTCATCGGGGCGGCCACGCTAATGTCATTTCTCGTGCAACAACTGATGGTCAAAGGGGATGGTCTGCTTGATTTGACATCGTTTCGGTCAGAAGATTTTCTCTTCGCCTTCATCGTCAGTTTTGTGGCCGGCGCTGCATTGTTTGGGAGCGCGTTCCTGATCCCGTCGTTCGCCGTTTCCGTCCTCGCATTCAGGCCTGCCGACGCTGGCCTGCTGCTGTTGCCAAGCGGCGCGTTTTTCGTCGGATCGCTCCTCGTTTCTGCCTACCTCATCCAGGGACGCGGCATTCCGCCGTTCGCCACGGTGCCACTCGGAATCCTTATGATCATGGTCGCAATGTGGATGCTGTCGGGATCGACAAGTGAAAGCGGGACCGACGACATGATGGCGGCGATCCTGTTGCGCGGCTTCGGCCTCGGATTCCTGTTCCTGTCGATCACTCTGATAGCATTTAGCCACCTCAATCGGAAAAATCTTGCGTCGGGCATAGCCATCTTCAATACGGGTCGCCAGTTTGGCGGCCTTATGGGAGTCGCCGGATTACAGACGCTGATAGACCATAACGTCGTCCTTAATCTGCAAGTGCTCGGGGCCAACGTCACTGCAGGAGTTCCTGCGGTGACCGGTCGGCTGGCCACGATGACAGCCATGCTTGCTTCAAAAGGAATGGACACCATCACGGCAAGCCGTGCCGCTGCGAAACTGCTTGGCAGCATCGTTGTTGGCCAGTCAACGGTGATCGCCTTCAACACTGCGTTCAACGCCGTCGCACTGCTCTTCGCAATTGCAGTGCCAGTGCTGTTGACAGTCAAGATTGGACTCTCCCGGCACCCAAAAAAACAGCGCCCCGCAAGCGGCAACGAAGCGCCAGCAGAACCAGATACGGCGGCCTCCGCCCTGACCCCGAGCGAAGCAACAAACACACAATGGATGGGCAATGCACATAGGCAGACAATATAGCATCACTGACTTTCTCAAATGGACAAGAATGGAATTCCGATGGCTCATTGGGTGGGCGTTGTTTGCCACTTTGTTCCTTCAACTCACGACCTGGAGATTCCTGACGGTGCCTGCGCCGATACTGACAATCGTCGGATCGGCACTGGCGATCAGCATCGCATTCAAGAGCCAGCAATGTTTTGCTCGATTCAGCAACGCCCTGACGCTGTCTGGCCAACTCAATACGAGCAGTTTCATCCTCGCCCAAAGGCTGATTTCTACGGTGGGCAATCTGGATGTTCCATCCGGTCCACGACTGGAGGATATGTTCAATCGCCATTTCGCTTGGCTCACGGCCCTGCGCTTCTTCTTGCGGGAAAAGAGATCCTGGGAAAATAGATTTGATCCAGGGAACATTCAATTCCTTGCTCAAATTCCAAACCCTGAAAGCAGATCTGCACTCGAGGACGAGCTAAAAAGCTATTTGTCGGATGTCGAGGTGCAGAAAGTCATGACACATCCAGGTGACAAAGAAGCTCTCATTCTCGATTGGCAGTATGAAGCTGCCAGAAGTCTTCGCAAGCAAGAGCTCGTAAGTGAATACATGTTCACCGTGCTGACAGCTTCACTTGACGAGCTTGCAAGACTGCAGGGCGGATTGAAGCTGATCAAGAACTACCCGTATTCCAGGAACTACTATTCGATAGCTGTCATTCTGGTCAAGATGTTCGTCGCCATCGTTCCTTTCGGCCTATATCCTTATGCCTATGAACTGGGAGCGTCTGCTGGCATCGCGGATTGGACGGCTTGGCTGAACGTGCCGTTCAGCGTTGTGGTCGGCTGGGTTTTCGTTTCATTGGAAAAGGTCGGAGAGAATTCATCCAACCCGTTTGAGGGAAATGCAAACGATGTCCCGATCTCGTCCATCACCCGGAAAATCGAGATAAACATGCGGGGCATGACGGGCAAGTCAATCGATCAGCAACCAATCGAGGCAAAGGATAACATTTTGTTTTGAACTGGAGTTCGTGGACATTCAGTTGCGCTGCGGTCTATCCACCCTCTCGGCACTATGGCGCGGCATCAACGACATCTTGATATTCGGGATGCGTCTGCAAGAAGCTTTCCATGAACGAGCACTTTATGACTGCCTTCTTGCCCCGCTCGCGGAGTATGTTGAACACCCCCTGCACTAAAGCCACACCGATTCCTCGACTGGAAAATTCGGGGACTTCGACATGAAAGAACACAAGCTTTCCTTTCTCCAGCCGGTAGTAGGCCGTTGCTCAACTTCCATCGTGGATCTGACGTTCAAAGCGATGCTTTTCCGGGTTGTCTCCAACTTCGGCATCCATGGAGTTTTCTCCTTCTAGTCCTCTACCTGGAGTTGGTGACGGTGTCTGGCGATGTCTAATTGCCCATAGATCGGTATAGCCATTCGACGTAACGTACCGAACCCACCCGCGCCCCCTTGAACGGAAGCAATGTGTCATCGTTCAGTTCGACGCCGTAGTAGCGTGCTCTGTCATCAGTCACGACATGGCGTGTGTCTTCGTTTGCTGCGAGGTGCATACGAGCAATCTCGTCGAGACCGAACTGGTCGTGCCCGCCGATCTCCACGGTCTCGTTCCTTGCTGTTCCCATCGCCAACTCGGTCAGCGCTTCGGCGACGTTAACAGCCGCTATCGGTCTCACAAACGCCGACGGAAGCCGAAAGCCGTCTCCGTCTGCCCCCATGTCGATCACGCCGCTGATGAACTCAAAAAATTGCGTGGAATGGAGAATGGTGTAGGGCCTCCTCGCTGCCCGTATGAGATTTTCCTGCACCATTTTCGCGCGGAAATAATCGCTCTCGACAAGGCGGGGAGTCCCGACCACGGAAAGCGCGACGTAGTGGTTGACCCCGGCATCCGCCGAGGCAGTCAATAGGTTCCGGGTGGATGCCTTGAAAAAATCCAACGCCGATTCATCACCAAACAACTCGGCGTTGGTGACGTCAATTACAACGTCGGCTCCTGCTATGGCTTCCCTGAGGCCTTCCCCCGTCACACTGTTGACCCCGAGGGAAGTGGACGCAGCTGCCACCTCGACGCCTGCCTGTCCAAGTTTATCCACGAGGTGCGTCCCGATTCGCCCGGTCGCTCCCATGACCGTGATTTTCATCAATTTACTCCCTACGCAATGTCACTCCACCGGCATTACAACCGGAGCGTCCTTTTTCTTCAGCAGTACAACGATGAATTTCGCAGGTTCAGTCGTGCTCGCGTTGCGGCTGACCAGGTGAATGTCGGAAGGGCTTTCGTAGAAGGTCTCTCCCGGTGACAAGGTGACCTCCTTTTCTCCCTTGACCTGCATCACGATCGAGCCCTCGAGGACATAGACGAATGCATTTGCGTCGTGCTTGTGAATTGGTGAAGAGCCTCCGCCCTCATACACCACCGATATCATCAGGCCCTCCTTTCCGGGATAATTCGGCAGGTCCTTTTGCATGAGGGGTGTGACCTTTGCACCATCTTCTGCGGCAACGGCTGGCAAGGTGCCGAGCACGCAAGCTGAAGCCGACACAAACAGCGTTAACAAAGCTGACTTCATTGTCGTAATCCCTTTGGTTGTTGATATATGTGCGTTCGAAACCTTGTGCTGTAGACAATCGCCCAAGGTGTTGTCCGATGCTTGGCTTACTTCGACTGCCGGGACTGACGGAACCAGTCCTCGAAGCTGATCGTGCCGAGCCGCGCATTGTCGCCTGGTACGATCGACTGATCGTTGAGCTCGGACCCGAAATAGCGCGCATGGATATCCGCCTCGACGGTCCGCGGGTCGTTGGCCGCTTTCAGGTACCGGGCAATGATCTCGCTCATGGGAGAGCGCTCTGGACCTGCAATCTCGATCGTGCCGTTGAGCGGCTTTCCCAAGCGACATCCGCCATCGCATCGGCAACGTCGTCCGATGCGATAGGCTGGAAGGCGGCCGGTGAAAGCCGGGCGACGGTGCCGACGGTCGCTTCATCGGCGATGCCTTTCAGGAATTCCATGAACTGGGTGGAATGGACGATCGTGTAGGGGATGGGCGATTCTTTGATCAGCCTCTCCTGCGCAAGCTTGGCCCTGAAGTAGCCATTTTCCGGCAGCCGCTCCGTTCCCACGATGGACAGGGCGATGTGGTGTTTCACGTCGGCCCTGGCTTCTGCGGCAAGCAGGTTGCGGCCGGATGTTTCGAAGAATTCGAGCACCGCCTTGTCTTCCCACAACGGAGCGTTTGCTAGATCAACGACGACCTCCGCCCCGACCAGCGCTTCGGCAAGGCCTTCGCCGGTAATAGTGTTGACGCCCGTATTTGGCGACACGGCAAGCACCTCGTGGCCTTTGTTGCGCAGACGCGCGGCAGTCTTGGACCCGATAAGCCCAGTCCCGCCGATGATAACTATTTTCATAACGTATCTCTCTGTTGTGGCCCATTCGGGCCGATTGCATGGGTCGTAAACAGTCTAGGGCGTGGACTTACCAACGCTGTGAATACGCGCCCTGGCGCGGCGCTGACTTAACAAGCGGTCAGTAGTCCCAGAAGATCGGCACCCAACGAAAGGCGTCGCCCTCCACCGCCACATGGCCGATGGATGGGAACGGCAGGTGAGTGGCCACCAGAAGCTCGCCGCTCGCCGACAGCTCCCGCAAAAGGCGGACCCGAACGCGGGCCGCCTCCTCGGGGTCGTGTTCGAAGCCGTTGAACCAGTCGGGGTGCTCGAACCCGACAGCGAACACGGCATCGCCAGCGAACATCAGACGGTCGCCGCCGGACGCGAGGCGCACCACGCTGTGCCCGGGGGTGTGGCCGCCGGTGCGGGTGACGACCACTCCCGGCGCAACCTTGTACTCGTCCTCGAACGTCTGCAGATTGCTGCGGTACGCTTCCGCGAACCGCTTGGCGGCCGCCCGAAGCGCGTCCGGAAACCCCTGCGGCATGGAGACGTGGGAGAAATCGGGGTGCGTCCAGAACTTGACCTCGGCTTCCGCCACGTGGATTCGCAGGTCCTTACGCAGCTGGTCCTTTACCCCGTCGACGAGCAGCATGCCAATGTGGTCCATGTGCATGTGAGTCAGCACCACGTCGGTCACGGACGGAAGATCGATGCCGGCGGCCTCCAGCCGATGGGCCAGTTGCCCGGCCTTCGGCAAGTTCAAGTTCGGGTCGTCCCCCAGCCCGGCGTCTATGAGTATGGTCCGGTCGCCGCTGCGCACCACGACCACGTTCAGCCCCCAATCGAGCGTCTCCGTCGGCAGGAAATTGTAGTCCAGCCAGGCCGCCCGGACGTCCGGGTCGGCGTTGTGGCCCAACATCTTGCCCGGCAGCGTCAGCACTCCATCGCTGACCACCATTACGTCAATCTCGCCGATCCGCAGCGCGTAGCGCGACGGAACCAGCTCGTCGGGCCCCGTTCTACCGGAGTGTGAGGCGTTTACTAGGTTCATGTCTTCCTCCTGTGCTTGTCTCCTGCTGACCGCCGCCTTACACACGGCATTGACGGATGCTACGTTGAGGCGTGTTTGCGGTAAATCGGGGTTGAGGGATAGGGCGAGCCATACCACGGTATAGGTCCTGTCGTTCAGGTTGCGGGGCCCCGAATAACCGGAGCGGATGCCGGCGACAGCGCCGCGGCAACGGTTTTTCGAGTGGCTATCGTTAGAACGGTATATCGTCGCGGGCGTCAGAAGCGGCTTCGAGCGTGCCATACAGCGCTAAATCGTGGAATCACAAGCTCTGAGCCATAGTCTCGATAATGCGATGAGCGGCGAGGAGTTTTCTGGCGAGTTTGTCGAAGCGCGTGGGGATGCGTTTGAAGACGATAGTACCTGACTGCCAGAAAACCGTGACCCTTAGTGACATCTAAAGGCAACGAAAGAGAGACAGATATGGCAACGAACATCACCCAAAACATGCCAATACTGGTGACAGGTGCGGCAGGCGACATCGGCGCAATCGGCCGAAATCTCACCGCAAACCTCCTCCACAAAGGACATAAGGTACGGGCCCTGGTCAGGCGAGAGGATGGGCGAGCTGAAGCCCTGCGGCAGCTTGGTGCTGAAGTCGTCCAGGGCGACCTGACAGACCTCGGTTCGATGCATCGAGCAATCGATGGTTGTTCACGTATCTATTTCGGTATGTCTGTTTCTCCAGCGTATCTGGAGGCTACCGTCAACACTGCCGCTGTGGCTCGCCATCATGGCATCGAGGCTTTCGTTAACATGTCACAGATGACCGTGACACAGATGAGCATCACTGAAACCACCGATAGTCCGCAGCACAAGTTGCACTGGCTTGCCGAACAGGCCCTCACATGGTCGGGGCTGCCAGTGGTGACCGTCCGCCCGACAGTGTTCCTGGAAGGGTTCTTTCTCCGACTGGCTGCAGCGGGCGTGAAGGCAAACGACGAGTTGATGCTGCCGCTTGGCAACAGCAAGACGTCACCTGTCTCGGCCGCCGACGTTGCCCAGGCGGTTTCTGCCATCCTTGACAATCCGGCACCGCATATCGGGAAGATCTACAATCTGACTGGATTCGAGTCTGCGGATTTGGATCACTATGCGCAAGCCTTCTCCGCGGCGCTGGGCCGGACCATACGCTACCGCAACGTTCCACTTGATGCGTGGGTTGAAAAGCTTCGGGAGCTTGGCGTGCCCGCGCATTTGATCAGCCACCTTGCTGTGATGGCAGATCTCCATGCGCAGGGTCGTTATGATCGTATGACCGACGACCTTTTCAAGCTCACGGGTAAGACACCAACCAGCATGCATGACTTCGTCAAACTTCATTCCGCAGACTTTGCGCGAACCTAAGTGGACGCGCGGAAAGAGGTTGGGACAACGAGATACGCGGTTCGGTGCACTCAAGCTATTGCATGTTCTTCGGTGGTGATCGTGGTGGGAAGCACGCCAGCGCTCGCCGGCATTACATGATATACTCGACGGCGATTATGGAGCGATGATAATGATCGACCTGTTGAACAAAGTTCTAGCCGCACATGGCGGCCTTGAGCGCTGGAACTCTTTTGAGAAAGCCAGCACGACGATTGTCTCAGGCGGCGAATTATGGGGGATGAAAGGAATTGAGGCTGATGCAACGCCGCGTCGTGTAACCGCGGCAATACATCAGGAGTGGGCGAACATAGTGCCCTACGGCAATCCCGACTGGCGCATGACTTTCGTACCCGAACGCGTTGTGATTGAGACCACAGATGGAAAGGTCGTCGCCGATCGGGACAATCCGCGGACTGCCTTCGCATCCCACACGCTAAGCACGCCGTGGGATCCGCTCCACCGAGCGTATTTCAATGGCTATGCCATGTGGACTTACCTGAATACTCCGTTTTTGATGGCGCTGCCGGGCTTCAAGACTGAGGAAGTCACGCCTTGGGACGAAGAGGGAGAAACGTGGCGCGTTCTGCGGGCAACGTTTCCCGAAGCAATCGAAAGCCATTGCCCGGTTCAGGATTTCTATTTTGGACCAGATTTTTTACTTCGTCGACATGACTACCACGTCGATATCTCCGGCAGTTTTCCTGCGGCCCAATATGTCCACGATATAGCGGAAGCCGATGGCATCAAGTTTCCGACGAAACGACGAGCCCATCCCCTGGATGCCGATGGCCGTCCCGATCGAGACCGGACTTATGTCTGGATCGATCTTGACGAATACGCCATGAGCTGAGCTTTTTGGCTATGAAGTAATTCTATCCTACGTCCCAGTTTAAGTCGGTTGTTACCGCGGCAAAGGGTTCCTCGCCGCGGTAACGGATAAAGGACAGACAAGCCCGCTTTACCCCCTCGCCGTAACATTTCTCAAATAACAGCATCAGGTGAATGCTCGGCAAGAAATTTATCGGCTTCCAAGGCCGCCATGCTCCCCATTCCGGCGGAGCTAATGGCCTGGCGGAACACCGGGTCGATAACATCGCCGGCTGCGTAGCACCCGGGAACGGATGTTTTCGTCGACCAGGAGCCAACTTTGATGTAGCCGGCCTCATCCATGTCGAGCTGGCCGCGGAACAACGCAGTTGCTGGATCATGACCGATGGCGACGAAGAGGCCGTGTGTGGACAGCTCCTTCGTCTTGCCCGTGTTCACGTCACGGACCCGAACGCCAGTCACCGACTTCGTCGGCTCATGGTCGCCGAGAACCTCGTCGATGATGTGATTCCAGACCACCTCAACATTCGGTTTGGCCAAGAGACGGTCCTGCAGGATTGGCTCCGCGCGGAAGCGATCACGGCGATGGATGACCGTGACCTTGGAGGCAATCTTCGACAGGTAGAGCGCTTCCTCTACGGCCGTGTTGCCACCTCCCGCAACGACAACTTCCTTATCTCGATAGAAAAAACCATCACAAGTTGCGCAGGCGGAGACGCCGTGTCCATTGAATGCCTCCTCCGAGGGGAGACGAAGCCAGCGGGCCTGGGCTCCCGTTGCAATGATGAGTGTGTCGGCGATGTACGTATCGCCGGAGTCACCTTGGGCACGGAACGGGCGTTTGGAGAGATCGACAGAGGTGATTGTGTCGTACACCAGCTTGGTGCCGACATTCTCCGCCTGTTGCCGCATCTGCTCCATGAGCCAAGGTCCTTGTACTGGTTCCGCGAACCCCGGGTAATTCTCCACATCTGTCGTGATGGTGAGCTGGCCACCGGGCTGGATGCCGGTCAACAGAAGCGGCTTCAGGTTAGCACGTGCAGCGTAGATGGCGGCGGTATAACCGGCCGGTCCGGCCCCGATGATCAGGACCTTGGTGTGATGCGTCTTCATTGGTGGTCTCCTTCCTCCATGAGGAACATGTGTTCAGGATGGGGTTTACGAGACCGCGTTCTGGCGCGATGCGACGACGCCGATCTCATAACGGGAGATGCCAATATCCTCGAGCTCGCGATCGGTGAGTTGCATAAGTTCGCGGGTGATCCGGCGATAGCGCTGATGGGCGCGGATCTTCGACAGTACATAAGTCACAAACATGGGTATTCCTTTGTGTTGAACCGACCGACACGGGCGGTCTGGGGATGGGGGTTGCTGTCATCGTAATATCGGGACGAGGGCCGAGCCGAGGGGCCCCGCCCTCATCGTCGCTCAGGCACGGGCTGTGCGGAGCGCCGCGAGCGAGTCGATGGCGATCCAGAGAGAGAGGGCGAGCAGGCCGACGTCCTTGAGCAGGAACTGCCCGGGAGCAACCGAGATCGCTGGAAAGCTGAGCTCCGGCAGGAACACGCCGGGGGTCGTCACCATGAAGCTAAGCGTGGTCACGAACAGCCCAGCCGAGAGCACGCCGCCGATGAGCGAGTACACCGGGTTGACGAGCCGTGCCGCGATCAGGGCACCGATGCTGAGCTCAAGGACACCGAGGAGGCTTGAAAAGTCTCGCACGCTGAACAGGGAATAGGCCCAGCTCAACAGGGGATTGTTGCCGACCAGGCCAGTCAGGCCCTCTGCTTCATAGGCGGTGAACTTCATGCCACCGAACCAGGCATAAATCAGAACCAGCGAGGCATAGAGGCCTACCGCGGTGACGGTCCGGCCGTAGCGCTCGATTAGATCGAGGGGCAAAGTTGCGCGGGCCCGAGCGCTTGGATACGCCGCGACGCCGTGGATAGAAACATGAGGCATTGTCTTCTCCTGGGTTGTCCGCGGTGGGCGATCCGCCCGGTTGCGGGATAAACGATACTGATCTGTATCGATTGACAGGAGAAGTATACCGATCTGTATCGTTTTGCAAGGCCCATTTGAATTTTTTTGCCCATGTCCTCGAAGAACGCTCTTCTTTGTAGTGCCATCGCAGGCCGATCATGCGCTCGCGATGGCGGAAAAGCAATGCAAATAAGTACAGAACTGTTTCGCAGATGAGAAACGTGCGACGGGCTCATCAAGCTGAAACGGAGCGCAACTGTGATCAATCTTCGCGTAAGAATACAAAGGGCAAAGCGCCGGCACGTTGCGGGCGTGGTCGGGCAGTATGCCCCTGCTGGCCGCAAAAAGAGACATGATCGTATCTAATATAGCAGAGTACCATAGACGTGCTGGGTCGATCCCGGAAATTTGCAGGATCAGACTCAAAAGGCCCTTGCTTTTCCCATGAGCCATCGCTAAGTAACGATACAGATCTGTTACATTTGTGAGGTTGAGATGCGCCGTTCGGAAATCCGGGATCACCTGCTCGACACTGCACTCCGGCTGTTTAATCAGCGCGGCTATCATGCGACCGGCATTGATCTGATCATTGCCGAGGGTGGAGTGGCCAAGACGACGCTGTACCGGCACTTCGAAACCAAGGAGGATCTGATCCTGGCGGCCCTGGAACGGCGCGACGAGGAAGACCGCGCTGCCATGCGGGCCTTTGTCGGGCAGCATGCCAGCGATCCGGTCGAGCGCCTACTGGCAACGTTTGATTACCTCGAAACCTCGTTCAACGATAAACAGTTCAGTGGCTGCATTTTCGTGAGCGCGGCTGGTGAGCATAAGGACCCCAACAATCCGGTATTCCGCGCTGCCGAAATGCATAAGCGCCTTGTGCTCGCGTATTTTGAGGAACTCGCGCACGCCGCTCGGTTTGCCCAGCCGAAGCGGATCGCGGCCGAGATTAACCTGTTGCACGAGGGAGCGTTCGCCGTCGCGCAGATCACCCGCATCGCGGAACCCGCACGGCAGGCGAAACGCATGGCGGGAAAGCTGCTCGCTGCGGAAGACCATTCCCGGTTGGCACCATTAACCAGTTAGGGCAGACGCCTGATCTAGAGCGCGGGACGGCCGATTTATGCTGCCTTGGATAAATCGAGTGAGCGGGTGCATTCCACCTGGCATCCCCTTCGTATCAAACTGTATCTCGCCTGATAGGTGCTCGCGTTTGCTTACAATTCGACGGGGTAGCAGAAACAATCCATACACGAACAGCGCGCTTTTATCTCGCAAGCCGGAAGAGCAATGAGCCACGGCGAAATTGGAACCAATCGCGAAGGACGAGATATGACCGCTGAAGCCGCACATCAAATGTTGGGACACGCCGTTGTGGGAACCAACGACTTGGGCACCGCCGCAAACTTCTATGACAAATTGTTCGCTCTGTTCGGCGTGGGCCGCATTCTCGAACAGCCTGGCCGGGCAGTATACTTCGGAACGACGATGCTGGAGTTCGGCGTGATCAACCCCTACAATGGCGACCGCGCCGATGTAGGCAACGGCAACATGGTTGCGTTGAGCGCGCGTTCCCGTGCCCATGTCGATGAAGTACATGCCCTTGCACTACAACTCGGCGGCACCGATGAGGGGCATCCGGGTCCGCGCGGCCCAAACGAGGATGGTCCGTACTGTGCGTATTTCCGTGATCTCGACGGCAACAAGCTGTTGGTTTTCCGCGCTGGTCAGGACTGAAGCTTAAGCGTAGAATACCTCATTTATCGCTCAATTATGAATCAGCGATCCAAGTCTCTTTTCAACATATACATAATAAAAGGAGGCATAAAATGAGGGAATTTCTCTACACACACAAGCATGACAAGTTTACGGGTCCGGCGATAACACGGCGCAGCTTGCTTGCAACCGCGGTCGCCGCAAGTGCGATCAGTCTGTTCCCCGGCCAGCTCGCGGCATCAGGCGGCGAGGACTCGATTCGACCCTTCAGCGTCTCGATTCCGGAGGAGCAGCTTGTTGAACTTCGCCAGCGCATAGCGGCTACACGGTGGCCCGAAAAGGAAACTGTAGAAGATAGCTCGCAAGGCGTTCCGCTTGCCGCGGTCCAGAAACTCGCGCGCTATTGGGCGACCGAATACGACTGGCGAAAGGGGGAGGCGAAATTGAATGCCTTTCCCCAGTTCATCACGGAAATCGACGGGTTGGACATTCATTTCATCCACGTTCGTTCGACGCACGAAAATGCGTTGCCACTCATCGTCACGCACGGTTGGCCGGGTTCGGTCTTCGAGCAATTGAAGATCATCGAGCCACTCGCCAATCCCACGGCCCATGGTGGCAGTGAATCCGACGCCTTTCATGTGGTAATTCCGTCAATGCCGGGCTACGGATTTTCAGGCAAGCCGACCACGACCGGCTGGGGTCCCGAACGCATGGGCCGAGCGTGGGCCGAACTGATGAAGCGGCTTGGTTACACCAGCTACGTCGCCCAGGGCGGCGACTGGGGTGCTTTTGTCGTCGACCAGATGGGCTTGCAGGCGCCTGACGGCTTGCTCGGCATCCACACCAACATGCCTGCCACTGTACCGGCCGATGTCGACAAAGCTCTCCAGGTTGGCGCGCCGCCGCCATCTGATCTGTCGGCTGAAGAAAAACGCGCCTATGAGCAGCTCGTGGCGACATTCAAACAGGTCGACTACGCAAGGCTGATGGCAACGCGCCCGCAAACCCTGTACGGGATTGCGGACTCGCCCGTCGGCCTGGCCGCATGGCTCCTCGACCACAATGATGCTGATGGCCAGCCGGCCGCCGCGGTCGCCACGGCTCTGGATCGCACAGAGAGCTCCACGGGAGAACTGACGCGAGATGAGATTCTCGACAACATAACGCTCTATTGGCTGACCAACACCGGGGTCTCTGCATCCCGTCTTTATTGGGAATACAAAGGCGGCTTTTTCAACACCAAGGGCGTCTCCATCCCCGTGGCCGTTAGCGTCTTCCCCGGTGAACAGTACGAGGCTCCGCGGAGCTGGACAGAGCGGGCCTATCCCAAGCTTATACACTACAACCAAGTGGAGAAGGGCGGACACTTCGCTGCGTGGGAACAGCCGCAACTCTTTGCCCAAGAGGTGCGTGCCGGCTTCAAGTCGCTTCGATAAGGCGTCGAAGACCGCGAGAAGGTTTCCCCTCACGTGGCTCCCCTCATGATCGGGGTTCATATTTCGACGCGAACACATTGAGATACAAAAGGCCATTTCGCCAGACACATTCGCAATACAACACTTTGATCAAATGAGGTCGCTGACTTCGGTTAGGGCCCGAATAACACAGACCATCCCTCCAGGCGCACCAGCGCCAGTGCCGCCATGCGGCCAGGTGGCGTCAATGCGCAGCTGGAGGCCTATTACGACCCTTCATGAGCAGGCGGTCGCGGCTTTTGACGATGAGCCCGAAACAATGGTCGCCCGGTTGAGAGCCTTCTGCCGTCGAACGAGGAAAAGGATAAATATATGAAACGCACACCGATGATTATGGCCGCGATGTTTTTCGTAGGCTGCGGCTTCACAATGAACGTCGCAATGGCTCAGCAAAGCGGACTTTCGCGCACCGACCTTGTGCAGGAAGCCATCAGTATTAAGGGCCACGAGGCGGTGCAGGTTCGCGTTGATTTCAAACCAGGCGCGGTCTCCGACAAGCACAAGCACCCCGGCGAAGAAGTCGCATATGTCCTCGAAGGCACGCTCGAGTATACGCTCGAAGGGCGGCCGCCCGTCACCCTGAAGGCAGGCCAGTCCTTGTTCATTCCGTCCGGTGTGGCTCACGTGGCCAAAAACGTCGGCGACGCCAAGGCATCCGAGCTTGCGACCTACATCGTCGAAACGGGAAAAGCGCTCGTCCAACCGGTCAAGTGAGCATTCGTTGATGCTCGGACATCCAGAAGATCTAGGTATCAGAGATGATTAATCAGCAAACGAAACGGCCGACCGCTCTGACCCGCCGGGCATTGCTCGTCAACGGAGCGGCGGTAGCAACTCTAGCGGCTTTCGGGTCGCAAATCGCAGTTGTCGACGCGGGCGCTCAAGCGCTCGTGTCAAACGATATCCGGCCGTTCCGCGTGAATGTATCCGCAGAGACGCTGGACGACCTTTATCGCCGCCTCGGCGCGACGCGGTGGCCCGACGCGGAAACCGTTGATGACCGCTCTCAAGGTGTCCAATTATCCAAACTTCAGGTGCTCGTGCGCTATTGGGAGACCGACTACGACTGGCGCAGGGCGGAGCAAAAACTCAATTCGCTGCCACAGTTCTTAACGGAGATAGACGGAGTGGACATCCACTTCATTCATGTTCGCTCGCCCCACGCGGATGCGATGCCGCTCATCATGACGCACGGGTGGCCCGGATCGATGTTCGAGTTACTGAAGGTAATCGAGCCGCTTACCGACCCGACTGCGCATGGTGGCAGCGCACAGGACGCCTTCCATCTTGTCCTTCCGTCGATTCCAGGCTTCGGCTTCTCGGAGAAGCCTGAGGGTACCGGATGGAATCCCGATCGCATCGCTCAAGCCTGGGACGTCCTGATGAAACGCATTGGATACAGTCAGTACGCATCACAGGGCGGAGACTGGGGCGCTATCATTTCCGACAGCATGGGTCGACAGGCACCCAAGGGGCTCCTCGGCATTCACGTCAACAGGATCGAGCGGTCAACGACGATTCCGCCTGAAGTCGGAAAAGCGCTGAAGAATGGGGATCCCGCTCCAGATAATCTCAACGAGGAAGAGAGAATGGTGTTCAATGAGGCCAGAGAGTTTCTTAGCAAGGGCTTTGGCTACGCCGCCATCATGGGGACGCGCCCTCAGACTATCGGATATAGCCTCGCTGACTCGCCCGTTGGACTGGCCGCCTGGTTTTATGACAAACTCGCCGACTGGGTTTTCACCCGCGGAGACCCGGAAAGCGCTTTCACCCGCGACGAAATCCTTGACAACATCACACTCTATTGGCTGACAAATACGGGGCCTTCAAGCTCCCGAATTTATTGGGAGAACGCCGCAAGCCCTGCAATGCCCGGCATCATCTCCGTTCCGGTAGCGGTGACGATTTTTCCTGGAGAGGTCTATAGGCCACCTGAACACTGGGCCGAGCGAGCCTATCCAAATCTGATTTACTACAACAAGGTCGACAAAGGCGGGCATTTTGCGGCATGGGAGGAGCCCGAACTCTTCAGCGCCGAAGTGCGGGCAGCCTTCAAGTCACTTCGCTGAATCGATCGACGTGTGAAGAATGAACCGCTGAGGGCTCGAGGTTTCGGACCGTCTGCACATCTCAAACTCTAGCGAACGCTAACGTTCGGGGAGTTCGTCCGTTACGAGCACGATTTTTCCCTTGGGGCGCGGTAGCTGACCCTCGAGCATCAAGTGTGCGTCCCGAGCTTGCTCAAACCGCAACGTTGCCCCGACGTTCATCTTGAGGGCACCTTGAGAGATCAGTGACGAAATACCAGCCAGGCTCTCTGTGGATACGTCGACGAGAAAGAACTTGGCCAAGATTTCATGCTTTGCCGCCAGCGCCTGGTCCGGAACGGAAACTGCCGAAATCAACTTCCCTCCCTTTTTCAGCACTTGGAACGATCGCGTTTGCGTTTCTCCACCTACCAAGTCTATTACCGCGTCTACGCCCCGAACTTGATCCTCAAAACGAGCTTTTGTAAAGTCGATGACCCTGTCACCGCCGAGACCAACAACACGGTCAACGTCGTCGGGCGAGGCAGTGCACACGATCTGGAGCCCCGCCTCTCTGGCAAACTGCACGGCATATGCGCCCACGTTTCCTGCAGCCCCGTGGATCAATACCGTCTGACCTCTTTCCAGGCCGGCCTGATCGAAAAGCGCTTGCCATGCTGTCACCGCTATCACCGGTAGCGATGCTGCTGCGATGTGGTCTATGGATTCTGGTTTGCGATCAAGCATCGAAGCACTGGCGACTGCGTATCGGGCATAACCACCGCAGAAGCGCTTGTTGGTTACTCCGTAAACTTTGTCCCCAGCCGTGAATTGGGTCACGCCCGCGCCGACAGCAACGACTTCACCCGATATGTCCGAGCCCAGGATAAGGGGTAGGGGTTGGGGCAGCGCACTATTGCCCGAGCGAATCCACCCATCCCAAGGGCCAACGCCGGCCGCATGCACCCTAACGATGACTTCGCTTGCGCCTGGAGCGGGGGTGTCCGATAGCTCCAGTTGCATTACATCCGGCGGGCCAAATTCATGGATGCGCCACACCAATCCTGAGAAACCGGTTGAATCTCCCGACATTTGCTTTCCTCCAGGTTGGCTTGTCTCCAGCGTTATGCCGCCTTCGGTTGGGGCGGGCTCAGACCGTATTTTACCATCGCGGCTGAGCAATGAAACGGCGTTCACGATGAAGTCGTTGGGTCGTTTTGCGAATAGTGAACCTTCTCACATGCAGTTCGCGTTGCGGATGCGCGACTACCGCCCACCCGCCAACGCGTTGCTTGCTATCGTTCGATCGCTGCGTGCGGTGTATTTCGAAAGCTGATAGCCATTCGATTGTAGCTGTTCATCAGACTGATCGCGATCGTGAGATCGACGAGTTCGCGTTCGTCAAACACTGCACGTGCAGCTTCGTAGGCGTCATTCGGCACACCTGTCTCCGCTACGCGCGTCACTGTTTCAGCCCATGCAAGGGCGGCACGCTCACGTTCGTCGAATAGATTGCCGGCTTCCGACCACGCCTGAAGCAATGCGATCTTCTCGATCTGCTGACCCTTCTTCAGAAGATCCCGCGTATGCATGTCGAGGCAATAGGCACAGTTATTGATCTGCGAGACACGCAGATAAACCAGATCAAGCAAAACGGGGGGAAGGCCGCTTTGCATGACGTAACCGTAGACGCCGCCTAGCGCTTTTGCGCCAGCAGGAGCGATTTGATTGTAATCCAGACGGCTGGTCATTTTCTCACTCCTTCGTGCTGATAGTGGTCGTCAGTTCCTTGTCGTCGGTGTCAGCGATAAACACCGCAAGCAGCTTCGCGGGCTCTGTCTTGCTGGCGTTGCGGCTCACAAGATGTGTCGAGCCCGGCGTCTCGTAGAAGCTTTCACCGGCGTGATAGACCCGCTTGGGTTCATTGTTCACCTGCGACTCGATTTCTCCCGACAGGACATAGGCAAAAATGAAAGCTGATTTTGCGTGGGTATGCGGGAACGACGCTCCTGCCGGTGGATAATCCACGACCAGCGCGCGAACTGACTTGCCCGGTATGTTGGGGATGACCTGCTCGAAGTTTGGCGTAACGGTTTCAACGGGCTCGTGCGCGGCAGCAGGCATTGCGACGGCAATAGCGACGGCTGCAGAGGCCCCGCGGATGAAGGATCGTATGTTCATTGGTATTTCTCCTTTGTGAGTGTTTTCCTTTCCCGCTATAGATATTCTTCTACTGGTCCTATAAAAAGCACCAAGAACACTCAAAAATCATGTACCATGGATGGCATGACCAAGCCGCTTGAGTTGCAACTCGACCGAACGACGAAGACCCCACTGGCCGACCAGATTTGCATGGGCATAACCAGAGCAATCGAGAGCGGCGTGTTGGCAGCAGGTGCGCGCCTTCCTTCCTGGGTGGACCTGGCAGTCCAGCTTGGCGTCGCACGTGGTACCGTGCGATCCGCATACGATAAGTTGTCAGCAGCGCAGCTTATTGTTGCATCGCGGGCGGCCGGAACCCGCGTAACGGAAAGACCGATTTTATCCGTGCCAACGGATCCCGCACCTGAGGCTGGCTCCTTCCTGGAGACTTATCTGGAGATGACCTCGGGTCCGGCAATCTTCCAGATGGGCGTACCGGCGAAGGCGACTTTTCCTGCCAAGCTTTTCGCCAGGATTCGCTCGCATGCCGTGCGCGCCGAAGCAAGTGCGCCGCCGTTGTATCCCGATCCACGTGGAGAACTCGAGTTGCGACGAGAGATCGCTGCCTATCTCGCCATTGCCCGCGGAATTGAATGTTCGCCGTCTCAGATTCTTGTCACCGGTGGCTTTGGAAGTGGTCTCGGATTGACGCTGCGCGTGCTCGGCCTTGAGGGGCGCAAGGCATGGATGGAAGACCCGGGCTTCCCGTTCACCCGACGCGGGCTCGAACTTGCACGCTTGTCGCCAGTTCCTATCCCCGTCGACTCCGAGGGCATCGATGTCGACTACGGCCTGAGACACGCTCCGGACGCGGGGCTCGCTGTCGTGACGCCAGGACAGCAGGCACCATTGGGGGCTACGCTGTCGTTATCGCGACGATTGCGTCTCCTGGAGTGGGCCGCTCTGGAGGGGGCGTGGGTGATCGAGGATGATTATTTAAGCGAGTTACAGTTGAGCGGGCGCGCCGCGCCAGCACTCGCCTCGGTCGATCGTGCGGGGAGGGTCATTCATATCGGCTCGTTCAGCAAGACCATAAGCCCTGCCTTGCGCCTTGGCTTTGTGCTTGTTCCGCAGCGTCTGGCGTCCCGCTTTGCGGAGGTGGCCGCATGCCTGGCACCTCCACCTGGGCCATCCGTACAACTTGCGACCGCAGAATTTATCAGTGAAGGCCATTATTTACGCCATCTCCGGCGCACCAAGCGTGCATATGCCGCGCAACGAGACGGCTTGTTACAGTATCTTGAAACGCGCGCAAGCGAGATTGCTGTGTCCACCGCCGGATTGGCGGCTTTGCTCCGGTTCAATGATGGCGTGCCGGACGTATCCATTGCCCGGGAAACGTTGCCGTTCGGCCTGTCACCCTTGCCGTTGTCGGTTTGGTACGCATCGCCGTCATCTGCGCAATCCGGTCTTTTGCTGGGAATAGCAACGTGTCCTCAACAGCACGTCGCGAAATCTTGTGACCGCCTTCTTGAAATCGTTCAACGCTGCATGTCCTCCCGTTGAAGTAGCGTGCAGCTACCGTATGAAACTAACGTAACGCAGCCTGGGATTCTGATTTCACGACAGTTTTTATTTTTGCCACGGCTTCGAGCGTGCGATGGACCGGGCATTTGTCGGCAATTTCGGCAATCTTGCCGCGAAGCTCCTCGGTGACTGCGCCATCGACGGAAATGATGCGCTCGAAATGGTCGATCCTGCCGCTGCCGCTGCGTTCGGATTCGGTGCACTCTTCACAGTCTTTAAAATGAATCCTGGCATGCGAGACGTCGACGCTGATGCGTCCGAGCGTCAGCTTCTTGTAATCGGCATATTGGCGCAGCGTCATCGAGGTGCAAGCGCCAAGCGCGATCGACAGGAAGTCGTAGGGTGACGGTCCGGAATCGAGCCCGCCGACGGTTTCGGGTTCATCCGCGAAAAGCCGATGGCTGCCAGCCTGAACCGAGTTCTGAAACTTGCCTTCGCCCGTTTCCATCACGCGTACATGCTCGATCGGCCCCGTGCCCTGCGACGCGTCAGCGGCGAGATAACGCGTGAGCCATCCCGAAATGATCCGTCCGGCGAAGGCTGCGTCCTCAAGGTCAGTGAGCAGGTGGTCGGCCTTGTCCAGCGAAACAAAGCTTTTGGGGTGTTTGGCCGCAAGGAAGATTTCGGTAGCGTTCTCGATTCCGACCGTCTGATCCAGCGGTGAGTGAAGGATGAGAAGAGGCTTTTTCAGGGACGCGACAGCGTCTTTGATGCACTGTGCACGCGCGTCCTCGACAAATTGCTTTCTGACGAGGAACTTGCGCCCGGCGAGGTCGACTTCGGCCGCACCCCGCGTCTCAATCTCCTCGAGGCTCGTTCCGAAGTTCTTCAACACGTGGCCGACATCCGCCGGCGCACCGATCGTGGCGACGGCGCGCACTTCAGGTATATCCTTGGCCACAGCCAGTACCGCTGCGCCGCCGAGCGAGTGGCCGATCAGCAACGACGGGGCCTGATGATATTGGCGTAAATAGTCGGCCGCCGAGAGGAGGTCGGCAACATTGGAAGAAAAATTTGTCGAGGCGAATTCGCCTTCGCTTGATCCCAAGCCGGTAAAATCGAAGCGCAGGACAGCGATACCTTCGCGCGCAAGCTCCGCTGCAATGCGTCGCACTGCCGCCAAATCCTTGGAACAGGTGAAACAATGGGCAAACAGTGCGTAGGCGCGTAAAGGACCGTTGGGTAGGTCGAGGCGGGCGGCCAGGGTTGCACCGGAATGGCCGGCAAATTGAAGCCGTTGCGTGTTGAAAGCCATAATTAGCTCCTTCGCTGTCACGAGTATCCATTTTTACATCAGCTACGGTGTCCGGCTACCAATTTCGAGCCGGCAGCATCGGGCACCTGAACAGGCTCGCCACGCCCTATGCAGCTCTGGGTCGCCGCGGAGAGTGGAAGGCGTTGATTGCCATCACAACGCCAAGAACGAGCACCATCATTCCGGCGGCCTCCGCAATGGTTGGCAAACGGTGCTGGACCATCAGCCCAAAACAGGTGGCAAAAACGATCTCCGTCATCAGCAACTGGCCTGCGAGCGCAACCGGAAGGCGCTGAGACGCTATCGTCCAAGCCCACGCTCCGCCGATCGAGGCCACTGCTGCCAACATCAAGGCTGGCAGGTAGAGATTGCGGATCGCCCCCAGGCCGAAGCCGATGTCCGGAGCCCTGAACAGTTCCATGCCGTAGCCAATCGGGAGAAACACCAATGTCTGGATGCTTCCCCCGATCATCATCAGCGCCGTCCAGACGCGTGCGTCCATTTTCGGCCTTTTCAGCAGTGCATTTTGGTTGGCGATCCCGAACCAGGTCCACAGTGCTACCGCCGCAATGGCAAAAACGATACCGATCGCAAGTGACCTTTCTCCCTGCACATCCGCCTGCATGATACCGCTGCCATTGACCAACAGCAGGCCTGTCGCCGCCAGAGCAAGGGGAATCAGAAGAGGCCCCCACGAGATGCTCCGCGCGCGAAAATTGCCCGCGATCGCGAGGACAACAGGCACAAGCCCGAGAAAGGCTGGAGGGATCACGGGGCCCGCGTATACGGCGGCAACCATGACAGTGAGGAAATAGCCCACATATCCAACGAACCCGAGTCCACCCGCAACAAACCAATCCTGCAGCGTGAGTCCACGACAAAGATGTGCGCTGGCAATAAGGATTATGACTCCGATCAACCCAGACAGTAGAAATCGACATGCGGCAAGGTCGAAGATCGAATAATCTCCGATCACAAAGGGAGCGACAAAATTCATCGACCATGTGAAAGAAGCAAATATGGCTGCTGCGATACCCGCAGTTGAAACATTTTTCATGGGAGAGTTTGCCATCCAGTTCGAATTAATCGGTCTAAAATATAAATTCGTCAGCGGGCAATTTCCGGTCCGGCGTTCCGAATAGTGTATTGCATTCCAGCCATGAATGCATGTGGCTATCCTCAGCATGTGATTTTCCGAAAGTAGAAAGATGAACTGGAACGATATCCGCTATTTCCTTGCCGTGGCCCGTCATGGCGGCCTGACGGGCGCAGCCAAGCACCTCGGCGTTAGCCAATCCACTGTTGCCAGGCGTGTCGAGACCTTGGAGGCCGCGTTGGGAACCCGTTTCTTCGAACGCCATACCCACGGATATCTGTTGACCGAAGAAGGTCGGGAAATGATGGAAAAGGCCATTGCGATTGAAGGGAGCATGGCTGAGATTGCGGATGATCTCGGAGAACGCGATATACAGCCATCCGGAACGGTTCGTATCGCAACCATAGAGACACTGGCGAACCAAATCATAATACCGAATCTTCCAGCATTGCAGAACGCCAACCCGGCGCTGCAACTCGGCATAGCGATCAACGCGTCTCTGTCACGCCTGCCACAACGCGAAGCGGATATCGCCTTGCGGCTTTGCCGGCCGGAACAGGGACCTTACGCTGTCAGACGTGTCGGCGGCATATCCTTCGGTTTGTATGCGTCCAGCGCCTATCTGGAACGCCATCCGATCGCAAAGAACGCAACCCTCGTTACCGGCCATCGCCTGATTATGTGGGGCGACCCTATGGCTTACACGGCTTTGCCGAGAGCAATGCGCTTGTGGACCGACGGAAGCTTGGCAGCGCTGGTATTGGACTCTGTCCAGGCGCAGGTGCTCTCCGTAAAAGCCGGAGTGGGCATCGGAATTCTCCCCTGCATCACGGCGGACGATGAAGACGATTTGGTGAGGATCAATCCTGCGCATTATCAGCAGGACGAAGATATTTGGTTGATTGTTCCAAATGATTTGCGACGTGCAAAACGTATCCGCGTCGTTTCCGACTTCCTCACACAAGTCGTTCAGCGCAATCAGGGCATCTTGGCCGGAATGTCGACCCGGAGCAAAGCGGCTTAACAGTGAGGCGGCGGCGATCGTGGACAGCGGCGGATTTGATGACATAGTAGCCGGGCAACCAAAGTGAGACGTCATCCATGGACATCAATCAGGTCAGGTACTTCCTCAATCTGGCCGAAACGTTGAACTTCACCGAAGCCGCGCGTCGCAGCCGTGTTTCGCAGCCCAGTCTAACGCGGGCAATTCAGCGTCTCGAGGAAGAATTGGGCAGTCCGCTCATCTATCGCGATGGTAAGGACAGCCGCCTGACGGCGCTTGGTCGGGACGTTCAAGCCGAGTTCATGCGGATCGAACTCGCCGTCCGAAACGTGCGCGAGCATTCCGAGAGCACAGTACTGGGCCGGCACCGTGTTCTCGACATCGCCGTTGCCACGACCATCGGTCCAGCAAAATTCACCGCATTCTTCGCCGACGTGCTTGGCCAGCTTCCCTCCGTAAAGATCAATATGCATCAGCTGTTGGCCGGGGAGAGTGCGGACGAGGTGCTTTCAGGCAAGTACCACGCCTGTATCCTGCCGGGGATGCCGCGTCCCAACCCCAAGCTCAACGTCGTGCCGCTGTTTCGTGAGCGATTTCTCCTGGCCTGCGCGAAGGGCCATCCGCTGGCCGGAAATGACGTCGTCACCACCGCGGCTCTGGCGTCCTACCCATATGTCGACCGGCTGGCCTGCGAGTTTCACACACAGATCACCGAGCACCTGATGGACAATGATGCGGTCATGCAGCCGCGGTTCAGTGCTGAGCGCGAGGACTGGGTCCAGCAAATTGTGGCAGAAGGCCTCGCGATCTGCATTATGCCCGAGCATTCCGCCGTGGTGCAGGGAATAGTAACCCGACCGGTTCAGGGCATGTCGCTGGAACGCGAACTGGTATTTGTAACGGTTTCCGGTTCCGGTACCCCGCTCGAGATTCGCAAGATCGCGCAGATGGCGGCGCGGCATGACTGGACCCGGACGGCCGGAACTGCCGAATTGCGCAGCTATTGAATCTATGCACGCCCTGCATTGGGAATCATCCCCGCCGCTCGCCATATTCAGGCAAGACCAACAATGGAGGTAACGCAATGAAGTATGCAAAGACTGATGAGGCGGTCAGCAAACTGACGCCTGCGCAATACCGGGTTACTCAGGAAAACGGCACCGAACGACCCTTTACCGGTGAGTACAACGACAACAAGGAACCGGGGATCTATGTCGACATCGTTTCTGGCGAACCGCTGTTCGCCTCGTCCGACAAGTTCGATTCCGGCTGCGGCTGGCCCAGCTTCACCAAGCCCATCGTGCTGACAAATGTCAACGAACTGCGGGACGACGCGCATGGCATGGTCCGCACAGAGGTTCGCTCGGTGCATGGAGACAGTCACCTCGGCCATGTGTTTCCCGACGGCCCCCAAGACCGGGGCGGACTTCGTTACTGCATCAATTCTGCTTCGCTTCGCTTCATTCCGCGCGACGAAATGGAGGCCGAGGGCTACGGCGCGTATCTCAACCAGGTGGAGGATATCTAAATGACCGATAAAGCTGTTCTGGCCGGTGGATGCTTCTGGGGTATGCAGGACCTGATCCGCAAGCTTCCCGGGGTGATTGACACTCGCGTAGGCTACACCGGCGGCGACGTGCCGAATGCAACCTACCGCAATCACGGCACCCACGCCGAAGGCATCGAGATCATCTTCGATCCCGAGATGATCAGCTATAGGCGCATACTGGAGTATTTCTTCCAGATCCACGATCCATCCACGAGAAACCGACAGGGCAACGACGTGGGCGATTCATACCGATCGGCGATCTACTACGCAGACGATGAACAGAAGCGAATAGCCGAGGACACCATCGCAGACGTGGACGCATCGGGCCTATGGCCGGGCAAAGCTGTGACCGAGGTGGAACGGGTGGGAGATTTCTGGCAAGCGGAGCCGGAGCATCAGGATTATCTGGAGCGATACCCTACCGGGTACACCTGCCATTTTCCTCGCTCCAACTGGGTGCTGCCCCATCGGAAGGCGGCCGAATAGCTGGCCAGCGCTCGAGCTGCGGAAACTGTCGCGTTCGAGTAACCTGCTCACGCCTGGCGCATGCGCCTGGCGTGAGCGGCTGGAAGTAGGTCATGCCGTGCCTCGACCAACGATATTCGATGCGGGTCGTCTGTATCCTGCCAACATCTCTCACGTGCCAAGCTACAACAACTAAAGCAACTGTTTTCCGAGGCCGAATAAGCCGCGCTGGCCTATCGTGAGGAATTGGCCTACTGTCACCGTGCGGGATTGTCCGCCCTGCAGCCGGCACTTGCGGAGCATTTCTCCCAGAAGCGAGTCGCGGGGAACCGCAGCGTCAGTCATCGTGTGAATCTCTGGACGTGTCTGAAACTGGAGCAGGCGCCGTGGGCGAATTCCTCGTGAGCGTATCAGAGACAGGCTTCGCAAACATGGAGATCTGGGCGGGAATGGCTTTGCTCGGGGTGCTGGCGTTTGTTCTCGGTTTCGCGCTCAATTATGGATCGATCTGCACGGTTATCGCCACGAGGGAATTGGTTTCGGAGAAGAGGCCGGCGCGGTTCATTGCGATCGTCGAATGCGCCATCTGGGCGGCCCTTATCTATGCAATCCTCGAAACGTCCCCAACCATGGTGCGGGGTTGGTCGCCACCGGGCTACTTTGTTCCCGCAGCCATATTGTTCGGGATTGGCCTCCATGTGAACGGCGCTTGTGTGTTCGGGTCCGTCGGGCATTTCGGCAATGGCGATTCAGAGTTTGCGTTCACTTTTTTCGGCATATTTGCAGTCCTGTACATTGAATCCTTGTTTGAGCTTTTTCCGGATCAGCCATCGGTAAGTGCGACCGTGCCATTTGGGCCGATGCTTCTCGTAATCGCATTAGTGGCAACCCTGGTATTGAGGCTTGGCGTGTCACTCAAATCCGAGTCCAACTTTTGGCGGCTGACGTCGTCGATGGGAGCGATCGGAACGACCTTCACGATCCTCGCAGTTTTCGCACCCGGATTCTCAATCACGGCATCGTTGGGATCGATCGTTTCGATACCTGTCACGGGCCCCCTGACTTTAGTCTGCATGTTCGTCGGCAGTCTTGTCTCCGCAAGATTCAGGAAGCGTCGATTCGGACTGAAATGGCCGACAATTGACACCATAGTTTGGAGAACAGTCGGCGGCATACTTATGGGAATGGGTGCGCTGCTCATTCCTGGTGGGAACGATACGCTGCTGATGATTGGTTTTCCCATGGGGGCATGGCAGGCTGCGCTCGCCTACGTGCTGTTCGTTGCGACGCTTGCCGCCCTCATCGCCAAATTCGGTTCGATGGCAAGATCCTGGTCATGACGTTCTCTTCGTCGGGCGAGCGCTGGCGTTCCGGCATCGCCGACGGCAGAACGTTCCCCGCCCGGCTGGCGTGCAAGAGACATCGTCTCATGGCGGCCTTGACGCAAAGCGGTCATTGCCAGCCGGGGTTTCGATAGAAAGCTTGCCCGCGACCCGCGAGGGGGCGGCTACGGCCTCGCAGTATTACGGACGCTGCCCCGCTGCTTCCACGATCAATTGGGCGATCTCATCGGGATGGGAGATCAGCGAGAGATGGCTTGCCTTCACTTCGATCGTCTTGGCGCCCATGCGCCTGGCCATGAAGCGTTCGAGGTCCGGGTTGATAGTCCGGTCTTCCGTCGAAACGGCATAGAAACTCGGCTTCGAGCGCCAGGCCGCCTGCGTGGTCTTGCCGGAGAGAAGAGCCTTTTGGAACGGCTCCTGGACCGCATAGAGCACCTTGGCCTTTGCTTCCGGCAGGTCGCCCGCGAAGTCGCGCAGGAACGCAGTCTCGCTGAGGCGTCCTTCATCGCCGTCGAAGACGATGCCGGCGGTGGCTGGTGGCGTGGGAAATGTCTTGGCCAGCGCCGCGTAATCCTCGCCTGCGTCCGGCGCCCGCGCCGCGATGTAGACGAGCGCCGAGACATTGGGATGCACACCGGCCTCGCTGACAATCATCCCGGCAAAAGAATGTCCGACCAGAACCGTCGGGCCATCCTGCCGTGCCAGTACTCGCTGGACGGAGGCAACCGCTTCGGGCAGCGTCGTCAGGGGATTTTGTACCGCGGTGGCATTGAGCCCCGCCGCCTGCAATCGTGCGATCACCTCGGACCAGCATGATCCGTCGGCGAACAGCCCGTGCGCTAGAACGACGTTGCGCGCCTTTGCCGGCGCGGGAGCCGCGGCCCTGCCGCGAGTGGAGATCAGCGAAGCGGCGGCGCCGGCAACAAGGGCGGCTGAGAAAGTGCGTCTGTTCATCATCATGGTTTGGTTTCCTTTGCGTCGAAGAGTTTGATGGATCTAATGCGGGGTCATGCAGCTCAGGGTGGCCCGGAGCGGTAGAAATCGATTGGCCTGCAAGGCTTTCGTGGCTTATCCGGATGTGAGCCACTTGCGGATTCCTCCGATGGAACGGAAAGCGTCGGCGGCGTAGCATTGGACTTCGGGAAGCGCTGCGCGAGCCATCTCGGCAAGCGCGTGTCCGGGCCCGAGATCCAGGGCGCGGTCGACCCCCGATTCGGAAAGAACCTCAAGGGTTGTGGCCCAATCGACTGGGGTTGCGACTTGGGCAGCCAGCTTCGCCGCTGCCGTCGCTGCCGTGACGACGCGTTCGCCGTCGCCTCCGGCCAGCAACAGGCGACCGGTTATCGGTCCAGCCGATATCTCGGCTGCCAACGCCGTGCGTAGGGGGGCAACTGCAGCCGAGAGACGAGACGTGTGAGAGGCGATTTTCACGGCAAGAAGATCGGCGCGCACCGCGCCAGCCGCCAAGGCCGCGGCGCAGACCGCGATGACATCGGGTTCACGGCCGCCTATGACGAACAGATCGCCGGGATTGATGATCGCGATCGCGCAATGATGACGTTCTGTCAAGCGCTCGATCGCCGGCCGGCGCAGCCCGCGGACATAACCTAACCGTCCGCCGACGCCTCCTGCGACGTCCATCGCGCGTGCGCGTTCGTCGGTGAGCCTCAGGGCAGTCGCGGCGGTCCAGATTCCGGCGATGCTCCAGGCGGCCATCTCGCCGACGCTATAGCCGGTGACGGCGAACTGCTCCGGCAGCGCATCCTGAATGCAGGCATGCGTCGTCAGGGCCGCCGTTACGGAGAGGATCTGGCTGGTGCGGTTGGTGGCCAGTCGATCGCTTCCGGTGCTTTGCACCAGATGGCGCGGGTCCTCCCCGAGGAGGCGCGTCGCCGCCTCGACGATCGTTGCCGCTTCCGGCCGGTCGGCAACGAGGCCGAACATATCCGCGGACAGCAAGCCCTGCCCGCCGCAAAGCAGAGCTAGCATGAGGCCTCCAAATGATCGACAAACAGCGTCATGGCCAAGAGGTCCGCACACCCGCCCGGGCTAAGATTGCGGGTCGTGAAGGCTCTGTGAGTGGCAGCGGCCCGGGCTTGCCAGTCCGTCTGTGCAACACCGCCTTCCGCCAGGAAGGTTGACGCCTGCGCCTGTGCGAAAGCCAGCCCGTCCGATCCACCCCGATGCAGGAGATTGGTGTCTTCGACCGAAGCGATCAGAGCCATGCAGGCATGGACGCGCGCGGCCTCGTCGCCGCGAGCAAAAGCACGGCCGGCTCGCAGCGCAGGCAGGCCGATCTCGTAGACCGACGGCAGGCCCTGTGCGGCCTCGGCGCGAGCGCCACCAGCGCCATAGCGTCGTGACGCATCGGCGCCGTGGCTGTGCAAAGAGACCGGGCCTGTCAGGATAGCCTGCCCCCATCGCTCGGCGATGATCGCACCGAGAGAGCGGCGGATGCCGTAAACATGTCGGAAGCCCGCGGCGGCGGCAAGAAGCCCCAGGCCGAAGATTGCGCCACGATGGGTGTTCACGCCGCCGGTCGCAGCAAGCATGGCACGTTCGGCGGCGATGCCGATGGCACGCAGGCGATCCATGCCAGCACCTGCGGCGCCCGCCGCCGCGAGGTCGGCAAGAAAGGGGGCGAGCGTTGCCGCGCTGCGGATCAGCAGCGCGGCGTCCATGTCACAATGCGCGCCATTGTCGATGTGACTGACCAGGCCGGGCTTGGGATGGGTCTCGACTTCCAGCCGCAGGCAAAGCGCTGCGAGACCGCCGATATCTTCACTCCTGAAGCTCGGCTCGGGCGTGTAGGCCAGCAAGGTTGTGGCGATCATTGCACGCCTCCCGCGAAGAAATCTGCTCGGGCGACAGCCCGAACGTCGCGCAGTCCTTTGACGGCGACGACGCCAGCGCCGGCATCCCGCAGTTCTCGCCACTGCACGGCCCCCGCGGCGTTATGGACCTCGCCATCGATGCGCATCGGTGCGATCTCGTCAATGGCCGTGATGCCTGCAAGCAGGGTGTCGACAGCGCCATGTGACGGCAAATACCACAGTAGATCGAGGTCCGAACCAGAGGAAAGGTAGGGCAACGCCGTAAGGTACTGCCAAGCCAGGCTGCCGAAGACCCGGGCAGTTGGATCGAGGCGGATCAATTGGTCGATGGAGCTGCGCCAGCAGGCGGGTGCCGATATAGCGGCGGCGGACAGCAAGGGCGGCGGATCCGCGCGCATGATATCGTCCGGATCGAGTGTCACCGCGATGCGGTGTTTGCCCTGTGCGGGTGGCAGGGGCAGGCCGAGGGGCACCGTTCGCGGGTCGTTGCTGCATAGCGGCCGTCTGACGACAAGCGGATAGCCGGCATCTGCCCATCCCGCGACGAAGGGCTCATTCGCCAGGTCGGGACGCTGCGCCATCAATGCGGCCCATGCGCGCGGCGACGGCTTTACCATGGTGTGGCGCGGGAAAATCTCAGGCATGGGATGCCTCCTTTTCGACGCGCACAGCAATGGAGGCCGCCTTTGGGCGCCCGCCTCGGCTTTCTCCCAAGCGATCGCGTGCGTCGCGGCCCGTCTGCTCGGCCAGGAGTGCGAGAAATTGTTCGGCAAGCGATTGATCGGGATTCCATACGCTGTGGATGGCGCCAGTCTGCGCCAGGTTTTCCAGACCCGGCGCGAACACCGGTGTCTTCTCGGCCTTCGCCTTCAGCACCTCGATCGGCAGCTTGGTGACACGCGCCATCGACGGCAGATCCATCACGGCCGGATGCGCACCCGGGAGTGCGACAAGCGTTCCGGTGGCCAGTGCGGTGGCAATGAAGGCGCCTGCAGCGCTGCCGCCATAGAGCAGGCCGATGGTCCTATGACCTCGCGCGTCCGCCAGCAGCAGCGTCTTGGCCAGGTGGGCCAGGCATTCGCTGAGGCCGAGCAGTTCGTCGCGCCGGCTCATGCGTTGACTGGAAGAATCGATCAGCACGAGGATGGGGGCAGTGCTCCCTTTGCGCGTAATTTCCAGCACATGGCCGGCGAGGATGAGCGCGCCGTTGCAGCCGAGCGGATTTTCCCCGGCGATGCCAATGACATGAACCTTGATTGCATCGATGATACCGATGCCGGCGATCAGATTGTCCGTGACAGTCACCTCATGGCCACCCGGGAACAGCGAAGCCAAGATATTATCGAGCGCCATTGGCCGTCTCCCTCTTGTCTGTGACGCGTCGCAGAAATTCGTCGGTTGCAAGACCCGCTATCTCGGCCGGCTCGCGGACGCCAAGATCTGTCCAGATATCAACGGCATCATGCGCCTTGCCGAAACGGTGGAGGCGGCGTTCGAGACGTTGCTGTTCGGCCTCTAGCACGCCGGCATCAAGCCGGCCGTTGCCGGCGAGCGCCATGAGCACAGCTTCGCGGAAGGCCAGGACATCGTCATCGGCGAAGGCATCGGCGCCGCCGATCAGATAGCGATGCTTACCGCCCATCGTCCGCCAGACCAGGGCACGGTCACGCGAGTCGAATTCCTCAACCCCCTTGTTCGTCTCGATCACTTCCGGACCGCTGACGCTGATGCGACCCTGTTCCGAAACGATCAAGGCGGAGCAGCAACCGGCAATCAGGCTGCCACCGCCATAGCATCCGGCGCGCCCGCCGATCAGGCCGACGACCTGCACGCCAGCCATCCGCGCCTCGACGAGTGCGCGCATGATTTCGGCGATGGCGAGCTCGCCTGCATTTGCCTCCTGCAGCCTGACACCGCCGGTGTCGAACAGGATCAGCACAGGTTCACCGAGTGATCGGGCGGCCCGGAGAAGGCCGGTGAGCTTGGCGCCATGCACTTCGCCGATAGCACCGCCCATGAAGCGTCCCTCCTGCGCCGCTACCAATATGCGGCGTCCTTTGAGAGTGCCGCGACCAACGATGATGCCATCATCGAATTGCTCCGGCAGATCGAAGATTGCCAGATGCGGGCTGATCTCGCGTTGCTCGGGGCCGATGAATTCTGCGAAGCTGCGGGGGTCGAGAAGAGCCTCGACACGCTGGCGAGCGTTCGCCTCATACCAACTGGTTGCGGATGTCATGCTTCATAGCTCCTCGATCAGACGGACACCTTGGGCGAGACGCAGGGAGACCATGTCCGGCCGTGCCCCGCCGTCATTGATGGAGATATGCAGGCCGCCCGCCGGCCGCCGCGTCACGAAATCGTCGATCACCGCTTCCCATACGGCTGCAAAACCGTGCGCTGCTGTGGCGATATCGATGACGCAGATGTTCGCTGGCAAACCACGCTCGAGAAGGACTTCCAGATTGCCCGAGGCGACGACGCCGACGATGGCTCTTGCACGGGTACCGGCGGCGGCGGTTGACGGCTTCATTGTGAAACTGAGCTTTTCCATGGGTCGATCTTCCTCATCACCAATTCCGGAAGCGGCTCGGAGGCTGGTAGAGACCAGCCGAGGCGAGCATGAGATCCTTGATCGAGCGCGCTGCCAGCATGCGGCGGTCCGCATCGAGCGGATCGATGCCGAGATCCTCCGGGCGGCGGATGACGCCGCGTTCGTGCAGCCGTTCGACCATCTTGCGGTCGCGCGCCCGCCCGACATCCGTGTAACCGGCAACGCCGCGGATCGCTTGCTCGCGCTCATCCTTGTCGCGGCAGAGCAGGAGGTTGGCGATGCCCTCCTCGGTGACGATGTGCGTGACGTCATCGCCGTAGATCATCACAGGCGCCAGGGCGAGATCGAGCTTGCTCGCGAGTTCCAGGGCGTCGAGCTGTTCTACAAACAGCGGCACGTTCTTTTCGCCAAAGGTCTCGCCGATCTGTACCACCAGCTTACGCCCGCGGCGCAGGCCCGGTGCGGTGTCGGGATCGGCATCGGCGCCGGCCTTCAGCCAGGGTTCGCTCGGATGGCGACGCCCGCGCGAATCAGACCCCATGTTGGGGGCGCCGCCAAAACCGGCGATGCGGTTGGTCGTGACCGTCGAACTATGGCCCTGGAGATCGATCTGTAGAGTGGAGCCGATGAACATGTCGCAGGCATAGAGCCCCGCGACCTGGCAATAGGCGCGATTGGAGCGGAGCGATCCATCCGGACCGGTAAAGAAGATGTCGGAGCGCGCCGCGAGATAATCCTCCATGCCGACTTCGGAGCCGAAGCTGTGGATCTGCTCCACCCAGCCGGCCTCGATCGCCGGAATGAGTGAGGGATGCGGATTGAGCGCAAAATGCGTGCAGATCTTGCCCTTCAGACCGAGTTTTTCGCCATAGGTGGGCAATAGCAGCTCGATGGCGGCGGTGTTGAAGCCGATGCCATGATTGAGACGGCGCACACCGTAGGGCGCATAGAGCCCCTTGATGGCGAGCATTGCCGTCAGGATCTGCGTCTCCGTGATCGCGGCCGGATCGCGGGTGAACAGCGGTTCTACATAGAACGGCTTCTTTGCGTCGACGACGAAATGGACAAGGTCGCCGGGGATATCGACGCGCGGCACCTTGTCGACGATCCCGGCCACTTGCGCCACAACCAGGCCGTTCTTGAAGCTCGTGGCTTCCACGACGGTCGGCGTGTCCTCGGTGTTTGGGCCGGTGTAGAGGTTGCCGTCCCGATCGGCACTGACCGCGGCGATCAACGCCACCTGCGGCGTCAGATCGATGAAATAGCGGGCGAAGAGCTCCAGATAGGTATGAACGGCGCCGAGCTCGATCTTGCCACCGAACAGCATGCGCGCGATGCGCGCCGATTGCGGGCCCGAATAGGAGAAGTCCAGCCGCCTGGCGATGCCCTTCTCGAACACATCGAGATGCTCCGGAAGCACGACACCCGATTGCACCATGTGGAGATCATGGATTTTGCCGGGATCGAGATCGGCAAGGGCCTTGGCGAGGACATCGGCTTGCTTCTGGTTATCGCCCTCAAGGCAGACACGATCACCTGGCCGGAGAACTGCTTCCAGGAATCGGGGGAGGTCATCCAAGGCGACGCTCTTGCCGCAGGCGTAGCGCTGTCCGGCATCGCGCCGCAGCGCGAGAACCTCCTTCTGTGTATTCCAGTTCCGCATTCCAGGCACTCCGTGTATGCAAAGAGTAGCAGTGACAAAGACTGTGTATACACAAATGATCAGATAGTCAATAATTGCATGCGTAACAGGTATGTGATAGGAGGGATCGCATACGACGGGCCGTTTTAGCGCAAGCTTGTATACAACTTCTGCGCTGCCGGTCCGTGCGAGATATGAAGGTTACGAGATGACAAATGAAATTGAAACCCACGACCGTTCTGATGACCGCGGTCTCTTGTCCGATCGTATTCGCAACGCGCTGACGGATGAGATCGCCTCGGGCATGCTCGGGGCGGGCGCGGCGCTGGATGAGCAGCAATTGGCCGACCGTTTCGGCGCCTCCCGCACACCTGTTCGGGAGGCACTGCATCAGTTGGCGGTCAGTGGCCTGGTCGAGATTCGCCCGCGACGCGGTGTTGTCGTTGCTCGTATGACGCCTGAGCGTATCATGGACATGTTTGAGACATCTGCCGAGATCGAAGCAATGTGCGTCAGGCTGGCGACCTATCGTATGACACCGCTTGAGCGTAGCCATCTGATAGAATTGCACGATGCCTCCGGGCAGCTGGTCGCGCGGGGTGATTTCGATGCCTACGACGCCTTCAACCGCGAATTCCATGAGGGCATATATCGCGCCACTCACAATGGCTTCCTTGCCGAACAAGCGATTGCAATACGCGCCAGACTCAACGCCTTCCGGCGCACCCAGCTGCGGCAGGGAGAACGCCTCAGCAAATCGAGGGAAGAACATGAGGCTATCATGCAGGCGATAGCGGAGGGCGACGGTGAGGCGGCATCCCGCCGCATGCGGGCCCATATGCTGAATGCGGCGACCGCGCTTCGTCGCTATATCGAGGCTCACCTGAGTACGTCGGCGTGAGCCAGCAGGCCCTCAGAGTACGCATAATGCACCCTGATACCACGCTCGAGCAGCAATTCCGCGATGGCGTTTGTAACCAATAGAAGGAACATGCATCCTGCAGCGATTACATCCAAATCGATTATGAAACGTAAGCCTGACATCACTCCCGAGGCCTTATCTGTTGACCTAATGCGCGCCTGCCCCATCTCCTGCTTTTGGTTTTTGAGCGAAAAGCAAGGTGACCGCCGCGATGGCAAGCAGCACACCAATGACGGCGAATGTGTCGCTAAAGCCCATGATCAGAGCCTGCCGCTTGACCACCCTGCCGAGTGCAACGACAGCCTGCTGGGCAGCGACGGCATGATCCGAAACACCATGCGACAAGAAATAGCCGGTCAACTGATCAAGGCGCTGGCGAACTTCTTCCTTTGTCAGAGTGATCGATTGGCCAATGATGTTGGAATGGAACTGCTCACGTTTGGTAAGCACCGTTCCCAACGTTGCCGTTCCAACGGCACCACCGAGGTTGCGCAGCATATTGGTCAGTCCTGACGCGGCAGCTGCATCGGAAGCTGCAATGCCCGCTGTGGTAATGGCAGTGATCGGCGTCAAAATCAGAGCCTGACCAATGGCACGGACTATGTTCGGTATCCAGAACTGGTCACCAGCCGTGTCGGCTGACAGCGTGATGTTCATGAAGCAGCTGATCGCGAAGATGCTGATGCCGAGAAAGCCGATATAGCGGGCGTCGAAACGCTTCATCATCATCGGAACGAGCGGGATCAGAAGCAACTGCGGCAGACCGGTCCAGGCGAGGACATTGCCGATCTGCTCGGCATTGTAACGCTGAACCTGACCGAGATATTGCGGCAGGATGTAGACCGTGCCGAAAAGAGCGACGCCAACCAGCACATTGACGGCGACACCGATGCCGAAGTTTCGCTGCGTTAACAGGCGCAACTTGACCAAGGGCTTTTCGACAGTCAACTCGATCCAGATGAACGCGGCAAGGAAGACAATCGCTACCGCCGTGAGCTTGAGAATGAACGGCGAGGAGAACCAGTCATCCTGGTTGCCTTCTTCAAGGACGGTTTGAAGCGCCGACAGGCCGACTGCCATTGTGAAGATACCCGCCCAATCGCCTTCCTTCAGCAAATGAAGCTGCATCGGCGTCTTTTCGAGCGTCGCTGCGAGAGCAATGGCCATGATGGCGCTCGGGATGGCATTGATGAAGAAGATCGTTTGCCATCCGTAATTCTCGGTCAAGTAACCTCCGATCGTCGGACCGATGGCCGGGGCGAAGGTAACCGAGAGCGCGAAGATGGCCAAGCCGACGGGCTGTTGCGGCTTCGGCAGTTTTGTCAGAACCAGGGTGAAGGACATGGGGATCAGTACACCGCCAGCGAAACCTTGCAAGCCGCGCATCAGGATCATCGAACCGAGGTCATGCGTGAAGGCACATGCGATCGAGAAAAGCGGAAAAAGAATGGAGTTTACGAGTATGTAACGGCGGAAGGAGAAGACATTGCTGAAGTATGCGGTGAGCGGGATGACAACGATTTCTCCGATCAGATAGGACGTGGATATCCAGGCGCCGTTATCTACGCCTGTTCCGATACCGCCCTCGATATCGAGCAGCGATGCGTTGGTGATCTGGATGTTGAGGATCGCCATGAAGGCGCCGATCATGCTGGCAAGGACGGCGATCCATTCTATTGTGCTGGCACGCGGCTGCGGAACCGTCGCGCCGGTGAATGTGATAGCAGACATGACACGATCCTTCTGATCTACCGATCAATGGTCCTGATGCGCAACCGCGTCGGCTTTGGTATCGATGCTCGGCTGGACCGACATGCCGGGACGCAAGTCGCCGGCAGCGACGCTGTCGGCATCGAGAACGACCTTGACCGGAATGCGCTGCACGACCTTGGTGAAGTTGCCGGTTGCGTTGTCCGGCGGCAGTAGTGCGAATTCCTGCCCGCTTGCCGGAGCGAGACTATCGACATGGCCGTGATAGACACGACCTGGAAACATATCGACATCGATGTCTACCGGCTGGCCGGCCCGGACGTCGGTAAGCTGCGTTTCCTTGTAATTGGCAATAATATAGGCCGCCGTTGTCGGTACGACCGACATCAACTGCGTGCCGGCCTGGACATACTGGCCGACGCGCAGCGTGCGGTTGCCAACAACACCATCGACCGGAGCGACAATGGTCGCATAGGACAGATTGAGTTCGGCCTGACGCTGAACGGCCTGATCATGCGTGAGGGTCGCCCTCGCCTGTGCAAGCGCTGCCTTCAAAAGATCGACCTGCTTCGTTGCAGCGTCCAGCGCAGCGCTATCCCGAACGACGGTCGCCCGGGCGGCGGCGATTTGGGAGGCTGCTTGCTGCGCCGTCTGGATCGCTCCGTAACCGCTGGTGGCAAGGGTTGCAAAGCGCTTGTCGTTCTGCTCCGCAAAGGTCTCGTTGGCACGATCGACATCGACAGTGGCGCGGGCAGCGGCAATAGTGGATTGCTGGATATCAAGTGACGCCTGATTTGCCTGGATCGTCGCCTCCGCGGCTGCAACATCGGCCTTTGCCTGATCGAGCGTTGCCGCGAAATCGCGATCATCGATCCGGGCAAGCGGCTGACCCGCCTTTACGGTTTCGTTGTCGCCGACGAGGACAGAGGCGATGTAGCCCGAGATTTTGGGAGCGATGGAGCTGTTGTCGGCTTCCACATAGGCATCATCCGTCGCGATCTGGAAACGGCCAACAGTCCAGTAGGTGTGCCCGTAGTAGGTGCCAGCGGCAATCAGCGCGATAGCGGCTGCGCCGAGCAGCAGAGAACGGCCGCGCTTGCCGGCAGGCTTCTCGTCGACGGTGGGCGATTGCGGTGCTTCGGCAACGCGAACCGGTGTACCCGCGTCGAGAGAAGGTGCCACAACCGGCCGGATTTCGGTTTCAACTTGATGGTCGAGATTATTGTTCAGTGCGTGCAGCTTGGTCATTCTGGTCTCTCCGGATTGCCGGTCGCTGTCACGTGGGCCGCGGCCTCAAATGGTCGAATTCTATTTAGGAAACTTGATATTTTCTAAAATAGACTGTACAAGGCAGATGTCAACCACAATTTGGAAAATCAAGATGGTCGTAATTCACAAAATTGAGAAGCGATCTCGGGGCCGGCCACAGGTGCGCTGTGACGACGACACGAAGCATCTTTTAATCGAAGCCGCTAACGCGCAGTTTCACGCATGCGGCTACGCGTCCGCGAGCATCAGCGCCATTGCACGAAACGCCGGCGTTTCAACGAAGACGCTCTACCGGCTGTTCCCGACCAAGGCGGATCTGTTCACAAGCATGGTATCGGATCGTATAAGCCTTTTTTTCCTGGCGGTGGATCCGGGCACACTCGCGACGGCGAACCTGAGAGAGGGTCTCGAGCGGATACTGACGGCCTACGGCAAGCACACCCTTTCAGATGACACAATCACCATCATGCGCCTCGTCATCGGTGAGTCCGACCGCTTTCCGGAAATTGCGGCGGCGTTCTACGAACACGCGATCGTCAAGACGAATACATTGTTGGAGGGTTGGCTTCGCGACCAAATCGAACGAGGGCTCATCACACTCGACGATCCGTACGCTGCAAGCGGAATGTTGCGTGGAATGATGATCATGGAGCCGCAACGTGCCGCCATGCTGCGCCAGAGACCCGCACCGGGAATCGATGAAATTGCAGACCGGGCCAAGATGTGCGCCGACCTGTTTCTGAAGGGATGTGCGATTTAGCTCGCACAGCAAAAAAACCGCGAAGGCTCCTGTCGCCTTGCTGCCCGCAAAAAGCCGGGATGTTGTTTCTTAGCTTTGGGATCGCACCCGCAATCTTGCTATCCCCCGAAAGGTGCCCGTAACGATGCGTCTGTTGTTGATCGAAGATGACGTGATCCTTGGATCTTCGTTGAAGAAAGCGCTGGAGAAACATGCCTATGGCGTGGATTGGATGCAGGATGGGGAATCCGGGCTTGCTGCGCTCGAGGACCTGAACTTCAGCGTCGTCGTACTCGACGTCAACTTGCCGAAGCTCAACGGAATCGATGTGCTGAAAGCGGCGCGGCAAAAGAAGAACATGATTCCGATCTTGCTGCTGACCGCGCGGGATACTCCCCTACAGAAGGTTGAGGGCCTCGATAGCGGCGCTGACGATTATCTCGTCAAGCCTTTTGATCTCGATGAGCTGTTAGCACGGCTTAGAGCGCTGATAAGGAGGCGGGACGGACGTTCGGACGTGGTCCTGAAGTGCGGAGATGTTGAAGTCGACCCCGCCGCCATGGTGGTGCGGAGCACATCGCGGCAGGTCACGATGACGGCCAAGGAGTTTCAGATGCTCAAGCTCCTCATGGAACGCGCCGGCAAGTACGTTACAAAAAGCGATATAGAGTATGCGCTTTATAGTGCTGAAAGCGCTGTAGAGAGCAATACGACAGAAGTGGTCATCTACAATCTGCGGAAGAAACTTGGCAGCGACTTCATAAAGTCGATCCGCGGTGTGGGATACATGGTCGAGCAATGATCAGGTCAACGCTGACGCGCAAACTGTTTTTCAGGATTGCTCCGACAATTCTGATTACCATTGCCGTGATCGGGGCGTTCGCCTTCCGCAGCGCCACGCGCGAAATCAACAATATCTATGACGCGCAATTGATCAACGACGCCAATGTTCTTTGGACCCTGCTGGAACGCCAGGTTGAAAAGCCTGGCATTCATAAATCCAAGCAGGTCAATGATATTGATCTGGCGATGGGCAACCAGCTGGCGATGAACGAGGATGCGGATGACTATGCCGACGCCCACATGTTCCGTGCCTGGAAAGACGGGGAGATTGAGGTTTTCTCGAGCACCGCATTCCCGAAGACGGTTCCGGAGCAACGAGCGGGATTTACGGACGTGAATTACGGCGGCGAAGCCTGGCGGGTATACGCCCTGCCAATTCCGCAAACGACGATTACCGTGGAAGTTGGAGAAAAGCTCGCCCTTCGTAAATCGCTTGTGTCAAATATTCTGCTGAACCTGTCTTTTCCATTGCTGGTCCTTTTCCCGCTCATCGCAGTCTTGATCTGGTTCGGGATCAGGAGCGGTCTCAGCGCGATGCATGGACTGGTGCGCCAGATCCGCAGCCGTTCTCCGGATGACCTTTCCGTCATTGCGGTAAAATCCTTGCCGAGGGACCTTTCTCCCCTCGGCAGATCGATCAATCAGCTTCTCGACAAGCTTGACCGCTCGTTGACGGCGGAGAGGCGGTTCGCGGATCATGCGGCCCATCAACTGCGAACCCCTCAAGCCGCTCTCAAGTTATTGCTTCAAATGCTGGCGAATGCCGAGAGTGAGCAAGAACGCAAAATGATTGTCGGTGACCTCGTCGCCAGCAACGAAAAGGCTATGCACCTGATCGAGCAATTGCTTCGCGCTGCCCGTGTCAGCCATCAGCCCATGCTGTTGAAAAGCGTTTCATTGTATAACACCGTGGCTTCGGTCATAGCCGAATTCGGTAACATCATTCATCTCAAGAAACTCGAGGTGTCGCTGCACGGCAATGAAGACGCGCAAGTCAATGCGGATGAACCGCTCCTTCGCCTGATGATTGCCAACCTCGTAGACAATGCGATCAAATACTCCCCGGTCGGCGGAACTATCGAGGCATCGATCACACCCAAGAACGAGTCCTGGCTGTTGTCCATCAGCGACAGCGGGCCCGGAATAGCGGCGCAACATCGCGAAGCCGTGTTTCGACGATTCTACCGGGTCGATACGCCGCATGCCGAGGGATCGGGATTGGGACTGGCGATCGTTGCCGACATAATTGACCGATTTTCCGCCACCATCGCCTTGAACGCTGCGGCATCAGGCAGAGGTTTGAGCGTCGACGTGCTGATGCCGAGAGCATAACGCGCGCGCCGTCAGGCGAATTCAGTTTCGTTTCATTTTGGCATAATTCTGCACTCAGGCACGGCTGATAGAACCCCCGCACGATTGTGCAAGGAGTTTTTTGAATGCACGTGTATTGCGATTTCGATGGAACGATTTCGGTCGAGGATGCGACCGATTTTGTTCTTTCAAACTTGGCTGATCCCGCATGGGAAGCCATAGAACAACAATGGCTGGACGGCGAGATCGGTTCCGCCGAATGCATGCGCCGCCAGGTCGCGCTGATCCGCGCCAAACAACATGAACTCGATGATGTGCTTGAAGATGTCGTTATAGACCCGACGTTTCCTGCCTTCGCAGATTTCTGCAGCCGTCACGCCATGCCGCTTACGATCGTGAGTGACGGCGTCGATTACTTCATCAAGCAAATTCTCGTACGAAACAACCTCAGCCATATTCCGGTGATCGCCAACAAGCTGACGATCGTCAATCCGGAAGGATTGCCATCCTACCATCTGACTTCTCCCCACGCCGATCCGAAATGTTCATCAGCCGCGGGGGTTTGCAAGTGCAGATCGCTGACACCGCGTGATTTGCGGGTCTACGTCGGTGACGGCCGTTCGGACTTCTGCGTTTCCCATCAGCCGGAACTGGTCTTCGCCAAGGGGAAACTGGCTGATTACTGCTTCGCCGAGGACATTCCCTTCATTGCGTATGAAACCTTTGCCGATCTCACCCATAGCCTCAAGAGCGCGGTTCCGAGCCTGAAGGGCAACGCTCTGATCTCTCCGCGCCACGTCGCCGCATAACCCAAAAGCGAGAACCTGAATGAATACAAATTTTATCCTGAAGCAGCCCGAGCTCGTGTCTCCGCTGCCGAACTCGGAACTCGAATTGCGCCTGCTTGAGGAGACCTATTGTTCTCATGGCGATACAGTCCATTACGCCCAGGAGCCGGGCTTTTTCGAAACGTGCGAAGGTTCGTACCTTTACGACAGCAAGGGTACTCCGTTCCTCGATCTGCAGATGTGGTATTCGGCGGTCAATTTTGGCTACCGCAACCCGCGCCTGAACGCCGCCGCACATCGGCAGCTGGACACCCTGCCTCAGGTGGCATCGCAATATCTGCACAGGGAAAAGGTCGAACTCGCGGCCATGCTTGCCCAGGACGCAGAACGGAAATTCGGCACGAAAGGCCGCGTGCATTTCAATGTCGGCGGCTCGCAGGCCATCGAGGATTCACTGAAGCTCGTGCGCAACTATTCGGGCGGAAAGAGCCTGATGTTCGCCTTCGAAGGTGGATATCACGGGCGCACGCTTGGCGCCTCGGCGATCACGTCGAGCTATCGCTATCGCCGACGCTACGGGCACTTCGGCGAGCGCGCGCAGTTCATCGAGTTCCCCTATCATTTTCGCGGCCCGAAAGGCATGAGCAAAGAGGAATACGGCCATCAATGCGTGCAGAAATTCGCACGGCTGTTCGAGAGCGAATACAACGGCGTGTGGGATCCCAAAGCGGGCAAGGCGGAGTTTGCCGCCTTCTACGTCGAACCCATCCAGGGCACTGGCGGCTATGTCATCCCTCCCATGAACTTCTTCAAGGAGCTGAAGCAGGTCCTCGACCAGCATGGAATTCTGCTCGTGGTCGATGAAATCCAGATGGGCGTCTACCGGACAGGCAAGATGTGGTCGATCGAACATTTCGGTGTCAGCCCGGACATTCTCGTCTTCGGCAAGGCAATCACCAATGGTCTCAATCCGCTTTCGGGCGTCTGGGCGAAAGAAGAAATAATCAACCCGGGCATTTTCCCTCCAGGTTCAACGCATTCCACCTTCGCCAGCAATCCGATGGGGACCGCCGTGGCACTGGAAACCATGAAAATGCTTGAGGAAGAGGATTTCGGTGCGGCCATCGTCGAGAAAGGCGCTTACTTTCTCGACGGACTGAAGGAACTGCAAAAACGCCACCGGATCATCGGCGATGTGGATGGGCTGGGTCTGGCCTTGCGTGTCGAAATATGCGCCGAAGATGGGTTCACACCCGACAAGGCGACGATGGACTGGCTCTGCGAGGAGGGCATGAAGGGTGATCTCAGCGTCGGCACGAACATGTACGGTCTCGTGCTGGATGTTGGCGGTTACCACAAGAACGTCATCACCCTTGCCCCGAACCTCCTGATCAGCCGCGAAGAGATAGATCTTGCCCTGACGCTGCTGGATCAACTTTTTACCAGGGCTTCGAAGCGATAGGCCGATGCAACTCCTGCTCCTCCACCTCGACGATGCGCTTGAGTTGCAGCCCGACTTCATCCGCGCCTGCCTGAACGCTGGCGCGTACGAGTTACAGGCCGAGAATGAAGGGCGGGCGATCAGGCTTTGGGGCAAGAACCCCGATCTGCATGCCGTTCGGACCAAGCTCGCGCGCAGGATGCTGCGCGGGAGAAAAGACGCTCACCTGTGTTTCATGGGGTCAGGTGATTTTCACCACGTCACCGCGCTGCTGCTCGACGTTGCCCTCGAAAAGGATGGAAAGCCGGCCACGGTGATCCACTTCGACAACCATCCCGATTGGGTTCATTTCAACGATGGCATCCATTGCGGCTCGTGGGTCAACAGGGCGCTGGAACATTCCCAGGTTCGCAAGGTCATCACTGTCGGCGTATGCAGCGATGATCTGAAGAAGCCTGAGTGGAAGGGAGCAAATCTTTCGCTGCTGAAGAAAGGCAAGCTTGAGCTCTATCCCTACGACCATCCACCGAGCCGGGTCAAAAAGGATTATGGGTCGGGGTCGAGCTACCGGCAGGATTCCGGCGCGCTCCGCTGGAACACGATTGCCGCTATCGGTGAGCAGAATTTCATTGATCGTCTCTTGTCGCGGATAGAAACGGAAGCAGTCTATCTGACGATCGACAAGGACGTGTTGTCTCGGGACGATGCTGTCACAAATTGGGATCAGGGCAGCATGAGGCTGCCCTATCTCCTGACGCTGATAAGCGAGATCGGTTGTCGCCACCGCATCGTCGGTGCAGACGTCACCGGCGACTATTCCATCCCGGCCTATGGCGGCGGACTGTGGACGATGATGCTGAAGCACGGAGAAATTCTGCTGGATCAACCCCGGCGGCCGCGGGATCCGCACCTCGCAACCAACATTAACTCTGCAGGCAATCACGCCCTTCTCGAAGTGATTGCGCAGGCCATGCAATGAGCGGCACCTTGACCCTGCCAATGCTGGCGCTCATCAGTTTTTGCATTCTTGCGGAAATGGCGCGCGAGGTCTGTTTCAAACAGGCCGCGCACGCTTCGACGCTTCGCCAGGCATTGGTGAAACCCGCCACCTGGGTGGGAATTGTCTTTTGGGCGGTGGAGCTGTTCGCGTGGATGATGGTGCTCGAACACGTGCCGCTGTCCATCGCCTTTCCAATGATGGCGCTGAGCTATGTCGTCATCGTCGTCGCCGGAGCCTGCTTTTTCAAGGAACACGTCAATCTGCGTCACGCGGCTGGAGTTCTTCTCATCACGGCCGGCGTGACGTGCGTTGGAGTAACAGGACTATGAAACTCTTCAAGCACACTAGATGGGATGCCGCTCCCGTGATCGCGGCAATCGCGCATCTGACGTTCAATATTTATCTGATCGCCGGATTTCACAGCCGCCCCTTGTGGCTGTCGGCGCTCTTGGGATGCCTCTACGCCGTTTCCATCTCATGGAATATCAACAGCATATCCCATAACTTCATCCACACGCCCTATTTTGTCGCGCGTCCGCTGAACTATGCTTTCAGCCTGCTGGAATCCATCACGATCGGGTTTTCGCAAACCTACTATCACTGGATCCATATGCGCCACCATTCCGGCAACAGCGACAAGCCGAATGAAAAGGGTGAAACGGTCGATTGGCTGTCGATCTACAGACACGGAAAAAATGGCGAACCGGAAAACGTCTGGAGCTACACGTTCCTCAGCTTTTTTCGCGACGATATCGGCGATATTCATAAAGGCGTTGCACGCACGCGGCCGTTCGACGCGAAATGGGGCCGCTTCGAGCTTTACGCATTCTTTGGCGCGGTCGGTCTGGCGCTGCTCTATGACTGGCGCGCTGTCCTTTTCTTCGTGCCATTCTATTATTTCGGCAATTGCCTGTCATCGCTCAACGGCTATTACGAGCATCTTCACGGCGATCCGGAGGAACCGATAGCCTGGGGCGTCAGCAGCCATAATCGGTTCTACAACTGGCTGTGGTTCGGCAACGGCTATCACGCCGAGCATCATTATCGTCCGCGCACACATTGGACAAAACTCCGCTCCTTCCACGAACAGATCGCGGACCAGCAGGAAGAAGCTGGTGTCCACGTCATCAGCACGTGTCACGCGCTCGGGTTCATGGCCAAGGAAAACCGCGAGTTGGAAATATCGAATGCAGATCGCTGACCCTTTTGGATATTTCATGGAGGGAACCAACGGCAAAGGCGTCCTTCTTGTGCACGGTCTGACCGGTGCACCCGCGGAAATGCGGCTTGTGGCGCGGCAACTGAACCGTCGGGGCTATACGGTCTATGTACCGCTTCTCGCCGGTCATGGTGGCGATGTCCGCAGGTTACGCGGCACGCGCTGGCAGGATTGGCTGGAGAGTGTCGAGCAGGCAGTGGAGCAGTTGACCGCCTATATCAGCGAGATGTTCGCTGCCGGCATCTGCGTCGGCGGCAAGCTGGCGCTTCTGGCCGCGCATGAGCAGCCCGGAATGCTCAAAGCCGTGGCGATTTACTCACCGTGCTTCCTCTATGACGGCTGGAATGTGCCGTTCTATTACCCTCTGCTGTCGCGCAACATCACCTGGCTGGCGCATGTTCCTTTTCTGGATCGCCTGAATTTCAGCGAGACTTCGGCGCTTGGCGTCAAAGACCAGCGTATGCGCCGGATGATGGAAAACATGTCGAAAGAGGGCATCATCGAGAAATTCCCCGGTAAAGGCCTGGTCGAGATGTACCGTCTGGGGAGAGCACTCAAACGCGAACTGCCGCACATGTCGACCCCCACGCTGATCCTGCATTCAAGGGAGGACGACCTCAGCAGCCCAGCCCATGCCAGCTATATCAGCCACCATATTGGAGCGCCAAACGAACTGCGCTGGATCGATGACAGCTACCATATGATCCATCTTGACCGTCAGCACAGGCAAGTCGCCGATCTGACTGCCGATTATTTCGGAACGAGCCATGCTTCAGACCATCTCTGAATCAACGCTCTCCGGAATAGCGATACCGGCCGAACACAACCCGCTCATACAGACGCGCGTTGTGAATTCGATCCGGGAAGTCGGTAGGCAGGCGTGGAACGCCTGTTTCGAAGATGAGGTCGAAGATTTCGATTGCCTTCTCGCGATCGAAGAGGCCGGGATCGAAGGCTTCGCCTGGCGCTATGTAACGGTAATTGAAAACGGGACCGTAATCGCCGCCATGCCGGCGTTCATTACCAGTTACCAGCTTGAGACGACGTTGGAAGAAGGACCTGCGCGCCGGTTCATTCGTCGGATGCGAGGCTTTTTCCCCGGGTTCCTCACGTTGAAGCTCGCGTGTCTCGGCTCACCCTGTACGGAAACGGGCAAGCCAGGCTTTTGTGCCAACGTCCCTTCGGAACGCCAGCCTGAGTTGCTGGCGCGACTTATTGCCGGGCTTGAGAAGCACGCGGATGATAACGGCTGTTCGCTGCGGGGCGTCAAGGATATTCCCGAGCCTTGTGCGTCGGCGTTCGCACCGGTATTCGAACGATCCGGTTTGGCTTCCATTCCCGGGCTTCCGACAGCTTGTCTCGATATCGATTTTGACTCGATCGAAAGCTATCTGGGCCGCTTGTCCTCCGGAACCCGCAAGGACATGCGCCGGAAACTGAAATCGTTTGATCGCATCAGGATCGAGACACGAACCGAACTTGCAGACTTCATGCCGCGCGTTATGGCTCTTTACAATGAGACACGAAGCCGGAGCGAATGGCAGTTCGAAGCTCTTACCGCTGGATATTTTGCCGGGATTCTCGACTATATGTCCGGGAAGTCGTTCTGCAATCTGTATTTTGCCGAAGGGAAGCTGCTCGCTGCGAACATTCTCGTGCACAATGAGAGCACGTTGATCGACAAGTTCTTCTGCATGGACGGAGAGGAGGGCCGCGCCTACGATCTCTATTATCTAAGCTGGTTCGCCAATCTGCGTTATTGCATCGACCACCGTATTGCGCGCTATCAGAGCGGCCAGGCCTATTACGAAAACAAACTGCGGCTCGGCAGCAGGCTCACTGCAAACACAATGTATTTCAAGCATCGGAACAAGGGCGCCCAATGGCTCTTGAAGCTTGTATCACCGATGTTCGGGGTGGACGAGCCTCAGGGAGGCCCTTCATGAGCGGCCAACGCCTTTCCTGGTTCGCCATTCCGGTGCTGAACACGTTGTTTCAGATTTTCATCAAGCTTGCTGCCGATGCGGCGGGTGGTGGTCATGCCAGTGGCTGGCTTTCCGGATCACTCGCATCGCCCTGGTTCTTTGCGGCCGTTGCGGTCGAAATCGCCTGCTTCCTGATCTGGATGCAGGTCCTGTCTGAGCTCGATCTGAGCAAGGCGTTTCCGCTTTCTGCTTTGAGTTACGTGCTGGTCCTCCTGTCGAGCTGGCTTTATTTCCGGGAGCAGATGACCACGCTGCAGTTGCTTGGAAGCGCGCTCATACTTGGCGGAGTTTGGCTGATCGGGACGGCTTCCGGACACAGCCCTCAACAAAGCACGCATGAAATCAAGTTTCCGCCAGTTACGACAATGCGAGCCAGACGATGACCCAGGTCCAGTTTCAAAACTCCACTTCCGGCAGGCACACAACGCTATCGGCGCTTGCCGATCGAGCGCTGCATGCCGCACTTCTTCGCATCGTCAGCACAGGTCGCCTGACTGTTGTGACTGCAAAAGGCGAAAGACTGATTTTCGGGAATGGGACAGGACCTGCGGTATCGGTCAGGTTTACCGACAGTCGGGCACAATGGGCCTTTTTGGCCGACGCAGACATGAGACTTGGCGAGCTGTTCATGGATGGCCGTCTTGTCGTCGATGAGGGCTCCATCTATGACTTCATCGCGCTGTTGTTGCGAGAGGCCCAGAACAGCACCCATCCTTGGCCAGCGCGTTTCATAGACGCTCTGCGCGCCAGATTCCGCAAGCTGAAATGGCCTAATTTGCCGGGCCGATCGAAGCGAAACGTTGCACATCATTATGATCTCGACGGGCGGCTGTACGAGCTGTTCCTTGACGCGGACCGTCAATATTCCTGCGCCTATTTCGAACACCCCGATCAGTCGCTTGAGGAAGCACAATTGGCGAAGAAGCGGCATTTGGCGGCCAAACTCCTGCTCGAGGCGCATCAGAGTGTTCTGGATATCGGCTGCGGTTGGGGCGGTCTTGCGCGGCATATTGGTGGAAGGGTGACGAAGGGTGAAGTACTGGGCATAACCCTGTCCGAAGAACAGCTGGCATACGCACGATCATCGTTGGATCAGGGAGACGGCCGCGTCTCATTCGAGCTGCAGGATTACCGCCACCTGAAAGGCCGATTCGACAGAATCGTATCGGTCGGCATGTTCGAACATGTTGGCGCCGCGTCATACGCGACATTCTTCAAAACATGCGCAAGACTTCTTGATGACGATGGTGTCATGGTTCTCCATACGATCGGCTGCTCATCGACGCCGGGCTTCACCACACCGTGGCTGAACAAGTATATTTTCCCGGGCGGCTATATTCCTTCATTGTCCGAGATTGTTCCACAGATCGAGAAGGCGGGAATGATGGTTACCGATGTGGAAGTACTTGGGCTCCACTACGCCTTAACGCTCAAAATCTGGCGCGAGCGTTTTATGGCGAAGCGGGAGGCGGCTAAGGCACTTTATGACGAACGGTTCTGCCGGATGTGGGAGTTTTATCTGGCTGCGGCCGAGGCAGCGTTCCGATACGAGGATCTTGTCGTGTTCCAGATTCAGATAGCCAAGCGCAACACTGCTGTTCCCATGACGAGGAATTACATTCGTGAGGACGAGCTAAATGCGACGAGGAATCTTCAGGCGCTTTTCCCGGCGCCGTGACGCAGGGTCAAAATCCGATGTGGAACGACCGGCTCAGAACAATGCCGATTGTATTCTGGTTCGGCGATCCAATATCGGTGACGATCGGGCTGTCGGCAGCATCGCCGACCAGCCTGTCGAACTTGTCATAGACCAGCAGGCTCGTTTTGGAATTGATCTGATAGGTCGCGCCAACGACGAAGCCGACGGATTTGAAGCCGGCATCCGGTGAGAATGCGCTCAGGCTGCCGTTGTCGAGCGCTTCGGCAGGACTTACGCCGAAACTGTTTTCCATGTAGGTCGCATCGGCGAACGAGGCCCGGGGACCTGCCGAGAGCAGAAACCTGTCGCCAAGAGGCTGGAACCAATCGACCGCAAAATCCGCGACGAAGCCGTCATCGCTCTGGAGGCCCTGACGGGCTTCGGCTCTTACGCGCAGGCGGTTTTCGAGCAGCCAGTATTGTGCAAAGGCACCTGCATCGACGCTCCAGTCGATTTCGTGCACGCCGTGGACATCTGAATGAGAACGGCTGCCCCTGATGTTGGCGGCAGGTCCGAACTCAACCCCGCCAAGCTCTATCAAGGAGAAATCGATACTGTCGTCGGGAGCGCCCAAACCTGCAGGTTCGTTGGCCCGGCGGATATCGAAATTAGGTACAAAGGTGAAGCTGTTGTCTCCCGCCCCCTCAAACGTCGGCCCGTATTCGGTTCCGGCGCCCAAGGTTACAATCCAGCCCGGTTTGTCTTCAACGGTCGTCGGGGTCGCCGGCTTATCCGCAGCGATCGACGTGGCGGCGGACGAGAGAGTTACCAACAGAGCGAGCTGGAGTGGTCTTAGCCGCCGTCCCCCGACACGCGCTCGATCAAACGTCATGATACCTTCCCCATCCGGTAGCTGCGCCCCATGAATCTGCATCCGACAAGACTTAGTGTCATCAACAGGCGAACACGTCAAGAAGGCAGTCTTCTGGGTGGCCAAAACCTTGCATCAGCGGCCCGTCACCAGCCTGAAATACAGCGTTGACAAATAGTTGATCCGCGAAGCCCGGTAAAGTATTTCTGATTGCGAAATTCACGCGTCAAGCACATGTTCGTGATCAAGCGTTTTGGCGGGACTTTGAGCCAGTTTTCTCAAGGATTAAATCTTGCCGGGTATAATTTGGCTGCTTATCGTGAAGAATAGAACAAGGACCTTTACGTTCGATTCACGGGAGGAAAACGTGGCCACGAGAGAAATCCAGCTCAATGTTGATGGCAATACTCATGTAATTACAGCGGATCCCGAGATGCCGCTGCTTTATGCTCTTCGCGACGATCTCGGTCTGCGGAACCCCCGTTTTGGTTGTGGCCTCGCGCAATGCGGCGCGTGCACAGTGCATATCGACGGACAAGCCATCCGTTCCTGCGTGACCCCGGTCGACTCCGTCGGCGTCGGCAAGATCGTTACTCTGGCCGGTCTGGGCGGCGGCAATGGCAAGGCCCACAAGATCCAGGAAGCATTTATCGAAGAGCAGGTTCCACAATGCGGCTACTGCCTCAACGGCTGGCTGATGACGGCCGCAGCGTTCCTCGAAACAAATCCCAATCCCAGCGATGGTGAAATTCGCGATGCATTGAGCGGGCTGAAATGCCGCTGCGGGACCCATTACAGTATCATGCGTGCCGTCAAGCGCGCGGCACAGGCGTGACGGAGGCAATCATGACGATCAATGTCAACCGGCGCACGATTCTCGGTGCCTTCGGCGCGCTTACCATTTCCGTCGTGCTGCCCGGCCACAAAGCGCGCGCGGCCGTCTTCGGTGCTACGACACGGCCTCCGCTGAAACCGGAAAACCTGTCCTCCTATATCCGCGTCAATGCAGACGGTACCGTCATTGCCTTCTGGGGCAAGATGGATATGGGGCAGGGCACTGATCTCGGTGTTGCCCAGATGGTGGCCGAGGAACTCGACCTTGCCATATCCAAGGTCTTCGTTCAGCAAGGTGACACGGCGACCAGCATCAACCAGGGTGGAGCTTCAGGATCCACCGGCATCCAGCAGGGCGGCACAGCACTGCAGAGCGCCGCTGCCGAAGCGCGCTATCAGCTTGTCGACATGGCATCCAAACAGCTCGGTGTACCTGTCTCGGACTTAAAAGTGGATGACGGTGTCATCAGCTCCGTTGCCGATCCGGCGAAGACAGTGACCTATGCCGAACTGATCGGCGGCCGCTTCTTTGATACACAGCTCGAGTGGAACCAGAAGATTGGCAATAGCCTCTTCGTCAAAGGCAAAGGCACCATAAAGCCTGTCGCCGACCACAAGGTTATCGGCAGTTCGCCCATGCGCCGCGATGTGCCGTGGAAGGTTATGGGAACCGGCGACTATGTCGTGGACATCAAGGTGCCGGGTATGTTGCACGCACGGGTGATCCGTCCTGAAGTGGCAGGTGCCGTCCCTGTCGAGGTCGATGAATCTTCGGTCAAGGACATACCGGACGTGCAGATCGTCCGCGACAAAGGCTTCCTGGCTATCGTCGCGCCCAGGGAATGGGATGCAATCAGAGCTGCGGATCAGCTGAAGGTGACGTGGTCCGATTCAAAACCGAATTTCCCGACACAGGCCGGCATTTTTGACCATCTGCGGAATGCCGAACCGGTTCATCGTGAACCGGGTGAAGATGTCGGCGATGTTGACGCTGCTTTTGCCGGCGCCGCCAAAGTGATCGAGGCGGCCTATGAATGGCCTTTCCAGAGCCATGCGAGCATGGGGCCGGCCTGCGCCGTGGTCGAAATCAAAGGTGACAATGCAACGTTGTGGACGGGCTCGCAGAAGCCGCATTTCGCCGCCGCTGGCGCCGCCGCCATTCTGGACATGCCATCAGAGAATGTGCATGGAATTTGGGTTCCGGGCCCCGGCAGCTATGGCCGCAACGATGCCGGCGATGCGGCTGCGGACGCGGCGCTGATCGCCAAGCTGACAGGCAAGCCGATCAGGGTTCAGGGCATGCGCAAGGACGGCACGGGCTGGGATCCGAAGGGTCCTGCCTCGATCCATACGGCGCGCGCGGCACTCGACAAGGATGGCAACATTCTTGCCTGGCATTTCGAGTCGAAGGGCTTCTCCCGGGTCGACGTCAATTCCAATGAAAGCGCAACGCGCGATACCCTGGCTGGTCAGCTCATCGATACGCCACTGAAGCCCGGTGTCGGCTTTGGCGTGCCGGAAGAGTCTTACGGTTTCCCGGCGAAGCGAAAGGCCTGGGAGACAATCGCCCCGCTGCTGGACCGGGCATCGCCGCTCCGGACCACGCATCTGCGCGATCCTGTTGGGCCGCAAATCCACTTCGCCTCTGAATCATTTATGGATGAGGTAGCCTATGCCATCGGCATGGACCCGGTGGCCTTCCGCCTCAAATACATTACCGATCCGCGTGACATTGCCGTCGTCAAGGCCGCTACGGAAAAGGCCGGCTGGCAAGCCCGCACTGCCGCGCGCCGGCAGAGCGCAGGTGATGGCAAGTTCAAAGGGCAGGGGATGTCCTATGCGCAGCGCAGCGGCACAAGGGTAGCGGTGGTCTGCGATGTCGAAATCGACAGCAAGACCGGCCAGATATGGGCACGGAAATTTACCGTCGCCCATGACTGCGGCATGATCGTCAATCCGCGACAGCTTACGCATACGATCGAGGGGAATATCGTCCAGGCAATCAGCCGTTCGGTGCATGAGGAAGTGCAGTTCGACGACAAGAACGTCACCAGCGTCGATTGGGAAACCTACCCGATCCTTGACATCACCGAGACGCCGGAAACGATCGACGTGGTGCTGATCGATCACAAGGAACTGCCTCCGAGCGGTGCAGGCGAACCCTCCATGCGACCGGTCGCGGCTGCGATCGCCAACGCGATCTTTGACGCGACGGGCGTGCGGATCCGTCAGGCACCATTCACACCGGAGAAGCTCAAAGCGGCAGGACTGGCCTGAAATGACGTCGGGCACCGAGCCGAAGTTCGACGCTGTTCGATCTTTGATGCCGCCTGTTGTGCCTGTTTGTCATGGTGGCGGACGGACCGCGGGTGTCCGTATGGCAGCATGTGGTGAGAACGGGGCAACCGATGGCGCTTCGCGGTCATTTTGAGGGCAGGGCTACAGTCTGGAGACACGGGGTCGCCCCGGGATGTCCCCGGGGAGCGATCCCTTCCTTTCGGCACGGACGTTTCTGGCCCTGCCATAACTACTGCAGGTGAAACTGCAATCACATCCCATCTCAACGGAAGAGATGAGATCCGAAGAGGTATGTTTGGGGGGCATTATCCATGGGGGATGGCTCAACGTCATCCGTATTAGGCGCATGCCGACCGCGTTCGCCTGAGCGCCCCTCGTGGGATGCGTGTGAGGCGTGTGAGGCCCCTGCGCCGTGCGAGCCGCCGCCGTGACCACCGCCACCGCCGCGAGCCATCGATTCAGTCGCCGAACCGGCCGCCAGCATTGCGCCTAAAGCCACCATCGCTATGGTTGTTGCTGATTTTTTCATAATTCACTCCTGAACCTGGAAGCTTCCATAGTTGTTGAAAGCTAACCTGATATGGAGGCAGCAAGTCGGTGACTGTATAATACGCAGGTATATATAGTATATCTTGTAGTTTAAGGATGCGTGACGACTGGCGTGCCCTCGCGGCGACGGACCGCTTGCTACTCGTTGCAGGCTCCGAGTAGTCGCAACCAGCGGCATCCAGAAAAACTGACTACGTTTAGGCAAACCATACCAATGTATACTTACGGATCGGTCTGGCTGGTTGTATCGTTTCAGCTGCGCCTGTCGATTACCGATAGGGCTGGTAGTTCCCCCGGCTACCAACTTCGGCGTCCCCCCCCGCTGGAGTGCGGACACCTTGCTCGTCCGCAAATGACCGCCCGTCCCCCACCGGGCGGTCATTTGGTCTCAAGCGCCGGGAGACAACAAGGAAGGATAAAATGCAACAGATACTGGCAATCGCTTTTTGCTCAACCCTGCTGACTGGTGCCTTAGTCACCGGGCCATGGGGGCTCATCCCTACGGACACATCAATTACCACGGCCAGCGTATAGAGATGGAGACGTTTCCCATCAAAGGGACAGCCATAAGGCGTTTCCATGCTGGGAAAATGATATTTGGGATGACCAGGTCCGGAGTGATTTTTCGTAGCTCTCCAACACCAGCTGATGTTGAACCGAACAGCTCAACACGCACGCCTGCGCGTGGCGGTTCCCGCTTCAACGACGGAGCCGCTGTTACCGCTCCCACTATTCTGGAAGCCGTAAGTTTCTTGCACACAACCGCTTTCGTCTGTCTTTGATGAAGCACCTGCGAGATCGGCGGCGGCCCTTCAGACACAAGGATTTAACGTTATGGAAAAGCTCGATACGATTTGGATGATGCTTCTTCTGGTGGGGTCGGCCACGATCGTGACCTTGGCGTTTACCACCGGTGATATATTCGCTCTGTATTGAGCATCTCACCGATGCAATATCGATTTTGCGCATGAAGAACTACTTCTCTATCACAACATTTCACACGTATTTTACTTATTGTTTACTTGAATCTATGCGCACTATATCATAAATTAGTTTAGCAGACTGGGAACCGCCGACGATGAATAACATTCAGCGTGACGCGACGGGACCAGACGGTCTTGCAGCAGGAGGGCGATGACCCTCAAGTTCAGGAGACGCGTAAAATGCGCTCTTTAATGTTTAGGACGGCATTGGCCGCCTTGTTGATCTCCACTCCATTCGCATCCGCTTTTGCACGCGGCGGCGGCATGGGCAGCTTTCACTCGGCGCAGTCCATTGGCAGTGCCAGTCAAAACTCTAACAGCATGGAGCTCCGTCCCCGGTCAAATGTGGGCACACCGGGCCAGTCCTTTACCTCGGGAGCCAGAATGGACATGAATTCAGTGGGTCAATCAACAGCCACTCCAGGTAATACCGCTATTAGAGTGCGCTGAACGGAATACGAATTTAGGTATGCCAAAGCGGCAAGAGAGCGCTCCCGTGATAATCGGTTTCCGCTCTCTTGTGCATTTAGTTCCGAACGGTGTCTGCCGCGTTGCGAAGCCCGAATCCAGTTTGGTGCCGTGTAGCCGTAGATCACCGTAGAACGTATCTACGCGCCGCCAACGACTGGCTGTTTTGTTGGTTTCAAAGCGTCCATTGCCGCTTTACCGAAGTTCAAATGCCCGGAGACGAGCTCTGATGGAGTTAGTGCCAGCCACTGATTGAGAGACACATCGGCATAGTGGTCGCTTTTGAACGTTTCGAGAAACACGAGCGGTTTGTCGCCAGTGTTTTCAATGTAGTGGCCCATGGCGAAAGGGACATAGCCGACATCTCCAGCCGTGAAGTCAAACGTGCGGGCGTGGCCGTTTGCTGCAAACACGCCCATTCGTCCGACTCCTTGGATGTAGTATTGCCATTCATCGGTATTTGGGTGCCAGTGCAGCTCCCGCATGCCGCCCGGTTCAACTTCCACAAGCGCAGCGGCGATCGTTTTTGACGCGGGGAAATTCTTGGCGTCTGTAATGCGGACGGTGCCCCCGCTGGTTTTGACCGGAGTTTGAGAACCCATTCGATGCACAAAACCATTGGGAACTGCGGTTGCGCCAGCGATCCTGTCACTGTCCAGATTACCTGGAATGGGGAGATTGAAAATGTAGCGGTCGCCTGGAGACGGCAGGTTGTCGAAGCTTGTCGCAGGAACGCCGAAATTTTTGGCGAGTACACTCTTTGGCACGTGCTTGAACCAATCGCTCAACAGGAAGGTGCTGTCCTCGTCAAAACCGCCATCATCGAAAACAAGGAGAAATTCGCAGCCGTCAGGTCCAAGCCCCTGAATGGAATGCGGTGTGCCTGATGGAAAATACCAGATATCACCCGGACCGAGATCACCAACAAAATTCTTGCCTTCGGGATCGACAGCCGTGACCCTCGCGTTCCCATAAAGAACGTAAGCCCACTCGGCTTCCTTGTGCCAGTGCAATTCCCGGACTCCGCCGGCATTCAGACGCATATCGACGCCGGCTATGTTCTTGGAGATTCCAAGTTCCCGCTGCGTGATTTGGCGGGTCCAGCCGGCCGGATACTGCTTCATAGGTGCGTCGGCAAACGAAAAGCGTAGATTTGGCAAGGTACCCGCATCAGTAATCGGCTGATTGAGGATATCCGGATTCTGGATATCCCGATCCACGTTGCGCGGTCCGGGATCATCGCCGCCCGCGCCCGCGCGGCGCGGTTGGGGAAGGTCCGCCGCATAGCTTGTCGCCCCTGTGGCGGCAACCACGCCACCCGCCGATAATGTCAAAAGCGCCTCGCGGCGGTTAAACGCATTCATTGTATTGTCCTCTCGTTCTACCAAGCAGTTGCGTTGCCACACCGGTGGGCCGGAGGATTGGTCTGCTATGCGCGCGCCACGCTTCGATCAGGAACCAGGTTCGACCTTCCGCCTCGTCAATCCAATTTTCAAAATGGTTAGCCGTCTCAAAGTCGTCATACACGTCGCAAACATCACGCGTGGAACGTAGAAATGAAGCGATCTGCCGGTTGTCGCTGGCGAGTTCGATCAACATCTCCGGGGACGTAAGGAAATCGGCGTCGTTGTCGGCGAGCCTCTGCAACCGCCCAATATGGCCAATAGAACGGAGCGTCGTCCCTCCAAGATCACATACACGTTTTGCGATGATATCCGTGATGGACAGAATTTGCTCGGCCTGCTCATCAAGCATGGGCTGGAAGCCACCAAGATCTGGTGCGACCATGTGCCAATGAAAACTCTTCGTCTTGAAATAAAGCGTAAAGGCATCCGCAAGAAGTCTCGTCAGAGCTGCCGTGACCTCTGCGACAGGACCGCCCGGGTGGAGCGACCTGACACGGCGACTTGTATCGATAGACAGGCTCATTTAAACGATCCTTTCTCTTCCATGTAGCTGCGCGATGGCTTATCGAGGAGAAACCATCGCGGTTCTCTTGAGCGGGTATCAGCCGCATCAAAACTTTTGCTGCCTGGTTTGGACCAAGCTCATCGTTGCTGTTATTGCTGGAAATGCAGTGTCTGTTTCGGTTCGTTGTTTTAGCGTATGACACGTCTCTCAACGACGACATTGGATACTCGTTTCGGTCAGGCTATACATGAGTATAGGAGATCGGGCTTGAGGCCGGGGTTTGCTGGATCAAATCTCGTCCCAGGAGTGTGAAGGCAACAGCAGGACGCGATACTTTAAAAATGATTGGATTATGCTACTTGAAATTGTGCGAGCTGTGCAGCTGAACCGCCATGGCCAATCCAGTTGATTGTTTGGGGGAAAAGCATGTCGAGATTTTCACCAGTCGCTGCAGCACTTATTGCGGTGGTGGTTTTCCTGCTGGACACATTGACTACCTTCGACATTGCCATTGCAGTGCTCTACGTGGTCGTAGTGCTGCTGTCGCTCAATTTCGCCAATCAGACCAGGCTTGTTGCGATTGGTGTTGGTTGCATGGCATTGACGCTACTCAGTTTTTTGCTTTCGCACGGACTGGAACTGCCGGCTGACTCCATTGGACGTTGCTTCGTCAGCCTCGCTGCCATCGGGATAACAACATTTCTCGCTTTCAGGGTAAAAGCGGCGATCGGCATTCTGGCCGACAGTGAGCAGCGTTACCGGTCCATTTTTCTGGCCACTGGCGTTGGAATCCTCCAGATGGATTTTACAGGTCTCAAAACTGCCATCGACAAGTACAAAACTGACGGTGTGCAAAGTATCGAGGACATTGAGAAGCTCGATCCCGGGTTCGTCCGAAAAGCGCTAAAATTGACCAAGCTGATAAACGCCAACAATACCGCTCTGAACATGTTCAACGCGCCAGATATAGATAGACTGGGCGCGGTGCTGCCAACGCTCATCAGTTCGGAGATGGAACGCAAGGTCTGGAATTTCCTTGCATCCATCTGGGCTGGAAACCACAGCTATGAAGCCGAAACGGTGATAAGAACGTCACAGGGCCGCCAACTCATCTTCCTCTATAACGTTGCTGTACCGCCCGATCGCCCAGCTCTCGACATGGTCCTGATCAGCATTATGGATGTTACCGCGAGACGAGAGGCAGAGAACGAACTCGATGTTGCGCGAAGTCAGCTGGCGCATGTCGCCCGGATCGCGACTCTTGGCGAATTGACGGTCTCAATCGCTCATGAACTCAATCAGCCTCTAGCCGCCGTGGTCACCAACGGAGGAGCCGGCTTGCGATGGCTGAGAAGGGATGTGCCCGATCTGAAAAAAGTTCAGTCCTCCATGGAGGGAATGGTCGCCGACGCTACCCGCGCGAGCGACGTCATCAAGCACTTACGTGGTCTATCGGTGAAGTCGTCCCCGAACCCGGTCAACGTTAATCTGAATGCGGTCGCCGAGGAAACAGTCGCACTGCTTCAACGCGAAATTGACGTCAATCAAGTGACGTTAAGATTTGATCTTGCGGGCGGTCTCCCTGTGATCAGCGGTGACAGGGTACAGCTGCAGCAAGTCGTTCTGAATCTGCTTTTGAACGCCATTCAAGCGATGGCTCATTCCCAACCCGGAAGGCGGGAGCTCCTGATAAGGTCGTTGGCAGAGAAAAGCGCCGTCGTGTTGAAAATCCAGGACACTGGCCCTGGCATCCCACCTGAAGTCCGCGATAAACTGTTTGACCCGTTCTATACGACCAAGCCCGACGGAATGGGTATGGGTTTGTCAATATGTCGCTCAATCTTGACCGCCCACGGTGGGAGCATAAATGCAACTTCCGAACCGGGGAAAGGTACAACGTTCGAATTCACAGTTCCATTTATCAAGGAGGCCGGGTGATGGCGGAACTCACAACGCCGATCGTCTTTGTCGTCGACGACGACGTGCACTTGCGGGAGGCGCTAGGCAATCTTTTTGCATCGGTCGGCATGCGCGTGGAACTGTTCGGCTCCACCGCAGAACTCCTTGATCGTCCTGCCAGAGTTACGGCCGAAAGTTGCCTGGTCCTTGATATTCGCCTGCCGGGCGTCAGTGGGCTCGATTTTCAGAACCAGCTGGCGAAGCTTGGGAACAATATCCCCATTATCTTCATGACTGGTCATGGTGATGTCCCGATGTCAGTGCGAGCGATGAAGGCGGGGGCCATCGACTTTCTTACGAAGCCGTTCCGGGATCAGGATATGCTGGATGCCGTTTCGAATGCATTGGCGCTGGATCGAAGTCGCCGCGCGAGCGATGGCGAACTGTCTGCGCTGATGGCGCGGTATGAGAGTCTGACGAGCCGAGAGCGCGAGGTAATCGCCCTGGTAACGAGCGGCCTCATGAACAAGCAGGTCGCGGGCAAACTTGGTGTGAGCGAGATCACTGTAAAAATCCATCGTGGCCATCTGATGGAAAAGATGGGTGTGCGAACCCTCGCGGAGCTGGTCAAGGCCTACGAAGCGCTTCGGCCGGTCTTAAACAAGTAATGCCAGAACCTAAACGTCTGTATGATATCATCCAGTCTCTCGATGGTGCATGTAACTCCTGATAGTCACAGGTTTTTAGTACCATTATAAAGGTTTGCTGTTGCACCGTTTGAAATCCATAGCCGTTGTCGAGGACGACGCGTCGCTGCGCGATGCCATGGAGAATTTGATTAACTCACATGGGTTCAATGTCCATACTTTTGCTTCCGCAGAAGCATTCCTTGCGCAACGGGATCTTATTGAAATCGACTGCCTGATAACCGACGTGCAAATGGACGGAATGGGTGGAGTGGAGTTGTTCCATATCCTGCGCAATATTGGCGTGGGAACGCCGGTCATCTTCATCACAGCATTCGAGGACGAACGCATACATAAGCGGGTGATGACGGCAGGTGCCAAAGGTTTTTTCAGCAAGCCGTTTGAAAGTCAGGCAATGATCGATTGCATCGAGCACGCTCTGGCTGTGTAATTCATACCAACCGAAGAAACCTCGTGCCATGGCTACCACACCACATGGGTGCCGGGACAACGTACGCACCGATACGTGTATCTGAATACCAAGCTCGAAATCGCCCCCGGACGTACCGGGAGCGATTTCGCACTTAACTGGTGCCATACCTCGCCTAATTCAGGTGAAACATGGAATGCGTATCCATGCGGCTCCCGAAGAGGTAGGCCGGGCCGGTGGCGCCCTCGTCCGACTCATGATCGCGCTCGATACGATCGAAATTCTGACGAGCGTTGCTAACGGACCGCCCCTCGTTGGAAGCGCGTGATCCACCTGAACTCGTGGGAGCCATGTGACCCGCCCGAGGCGGCATAAGCGGTAGCGAACGGAGTAGAGATGAAGAGGGCAGCGATTGCAGTTCTGAAGATCAAAGAGCGCATTTTTGGCGTCTCCAAAGTATCGAGGGCGGAGTTAACACCCTCCTTCTATAGGACCGTCCAGTTCCGTCGCGTCACGCTGGATATTCTCCAGCGCCGGCGGTTCCCGGTCTACCAGGATATATTATACAGTAATATTGAAACTTCCAATTAACAAAAAATAATATTTATGTTACTTATCACGCCACAATTCAGTCGAATTAGGCAAAATGTTGATATTGATGGCATATAAAAACACAATTATATTCACTGCAATTTGATATTCTGTGAATGTTAGTGAAATGTTGTTTGCATCTAACTCAATATTACTATTGTTCCGGTCGCCGGTGGGTAAGGATGTCGTAGACTGGGGGGCTGTATTATTATCAAGGTCGGAAGAAACGTGCGGACGCCGGGGACACTTCCGGTCCGAGTTGGGGTCGAGTGGGTTCGTCCCTTGGGCTTTGCTCGTGCTCACCGAGCGAGGTGAGCCTCTGATCAAACGTGTGCGACGGTTTCGGCGTTGACGCGGACTTTACTGCCCTCCACCAATTGCACCGGGGGATTTCGAATCACCATATCGCCTTGCTTGAGGCCGTCCTGAACTTCGATGGTTGTTCCCAGATCTCTCGCCACGGATATTTTTCTTATGTGAACAATGCCATTATCAACGACGGCCACCTGCAGTCCGTCCGCGTTGAAGATGAGGGCGTCAGAGGGCACCGAAAGGCTGGGCGACTTGCGCGGAATTTGAAGCTGGACAGTGCAGTAGATTCCTGGCGTGAGGAGACCGTCAGGATTGGGCACGTCGATTTCAGTCAGCAAAGTGCGGGTGCCAGGCTGCAACGAATCGGCTATTCGCGTTACCGTCCCAGAAAAAACATGGCCCGGGATCTCGGGAACCTGGACGTTGGCCTTGTCCCCGGGGCTAACCCCGAACGCTGCGTCCTGTGGCACGAAGACTTGCGTACGGATCACGTCTCCCTGCATGATGGCGAACATGAAAGTGCCGCTGGTCGTATCGGCCTGCACAAGGCTGCCCTTGTCAATGTTCCGCTGGGTAATAATGCCATCAAAGGGCGCGACGACCTGCTGATAGAGTTTTTGCTGATTGAGCACCTCAAGCTGATCTTGCTGAGCCTTCACATTTGCCTGCGCGACGCCCACCGTAGCCTGTTGCGCCTTCAGGGTCTGCACATCAATGGTACCCTGCTGCTGCGTAATCCAGCCCTTGGAGACCAGCGGTTTGTCGCGATCCCACGTAACCTGTGCGAGGTCAGAATTAGCCTGCGCCTGTTTCAAAGCCGCCTGGAGTTGTCCCAAGGTTGCCCCGGCCTCCAAGATCTGGTCGTCGAGTTCCGGTACGGCAATCTTGGCTAGCAATTGGCCTTTCTTTACGTGATCTCCGATATCGACTTCGCGTTCTTCGATATAGCCGCTGGCTCGTGCAAAGATCTCAACGTCTTCGAAGGCTGAAGTGGTCGCGGGGAGACTGACATTGAGGGTGTCGGCACTCGGCTTGATCTCGACGACGTGCACAGGTGGCACGAAATCGCGGAGCTGATCGGCGGTGGCGTTAACTTCCTCGGCCCGCGAGTGATATCCCCACGCACCGAAACAGAGCAACGCAACAAGCCCGAGCAGCGTGCCAAGACCGACAAGCCAGCCTCCCCACCTGCGCGATAATTGCGGTTGTGGATTATAGGTCTGGTCGATGCGGTGATCCGACGGTTCCAAGGGTTTCATGCTGGTTCCTCGTTGAATACGCCGTGGGCCGCCTTGCCGTCCTGTCCCCCGCGAAGCATCGCAAACAGGTACGGCACGACGAGCAGGGTCGTGGGAGTTGCAAACAGGAGACCGCCGATGACGGCGCGCGCCAACGCGGCATTCTGCTCTTCGCCGGCACCACCAATTGCCATCGGGATCATGCCGACAATCATCGCTGCTGCAGTCATCAGCACGGGCCTGATGCGCGTATGCCCGGCGTCGATAGCCGCCTGGAACGCCGACTTGCCCATTAATTGCTGCTCTCTGGCGAAGGTTACGAGCAAAATGGAGTTGGCCGAGGCAACACCGACGGCCATGATCGCTCCCATAAGCGAGGGCACGTTAAGGGTTGTTCCCGTGACAAAGAGCATGACCAGGATGCCGCACAGGGTTGCCGGCAACGCCAGAATGACGACGAACGGATCGCCGAAATTCTGGTAGTTCACGACCATCAACATATATACGAACACGGCCGCGAACAGGAGACCGATGCCAAGATCCCGGAATGCGTCGTTCATGCTCTGGATCTGGCCTGCGACCTGAATGAAGTTCCCGGGAGAGAGCTGCTTTTGCATATCTGTGACTATGGCGTTGATCTGGTTGGAAACGCTCCCGAGATCGCGGCCCTGAACACTTGCGAAGACCTCGTAGAGAGGCTGAACATTCGCCTGGTTGCTGTTGGTGGGTATGCCGCTTCGCTTGAACGTTGCGACATTGCTGAGAAGTCCTGGTACCTGAGCGCCGGCTGTGGATATGGTTGAGGAAACAGGAGTGTTGCCGAGGTCGTTTATCGAACTGATTTTCGATTCGGGCGTTTGAACCGCCAGATAATAGGGAATGCCAGTCGTTGGATCAGTCCAGAAATTGGGCGAGACCTGTTCGGAAGAACTCAGGCTAACATTGATGTTCGTGGCGATCGTGTTTGCATTGAGGCCGAGTTGTGCTGCGCGTGTGCGATCGATCGTCGTGTCGAACGCCGGCGCGTTAACTTCCTGTTGGAGGTGGGCGTCCGCGATGCCCGGAATGGCCGCGATGCGTCGTTGAAGCTCCGTTGCCACCCGCAGGTTTGTGGCCCGGTCATATCCGACGGTGCGGACATCGATTTGTGCGGGGAGACCAAAATTGAGAATCTGTGTCACAATGTCGGCCGACTGGAAGTAGAACAGGACGTCCGGAAAGGCTTCCGGTAGCGCTGAGCGCAACTTGCGCACATAGTCTGCAGTAGGTGCGTGGCCAGGCTTAAGGGCGACGAGGATAACGCCATCATTGACGCCAATCGTCGAGCCGTCGGAGAATGCCAGGTTGTACGCACGGGCCGGAAGCCCGATATTGTCGACGACAAGCTGGCGGTCGCTGTCGGGAACGATCTCGCGAATTTTGTCCTCGACTTGCTGGAAGATGCGTTCCGTCGTCTCGATCCGCGTTCCAGCGGGCGCACGGACATGAAGTTGAATCTGGCCTCCATCGATCGCAGGATAGAAGTCACGACCGACGAAGATCAGCAAGGTGGCTCCAAGGGCAAGGACCAAGACGGCGACGACCGGCATGATCAACCGTCGCGTAAGCAGCAACGTAAGCAGCCCGACATAACGGACGCGCATCGTCTCGAAACCATGCTCGAACCTGGCATGAAATCTGGAGAACCAATTTTTCGACGTGCCATGGCGCTCGCTCTTGAGCAGCAACCCAATGGTGATCGGGGTGAGTGTCCTCGAAAGGCCATAGGATGCCAGCATGGCGAACACGACTGCCAGGCCAAGCGGCGTGAACAAATATTTGGCCGGTCCCTCAAGGAAAACCACTGATGTGAAGACGCAACTGATTGCGAGCGTAGACACCAGTGTCGGCACAGCAATGCCTGCCGCTCCGTGCAATGTTGCCTGCGGTAGCGATTGACCTTCTTCCGTCAGCAACCGATGGGTGTTCTCGATCGTCACCGTCGAATCGTCGACAAGGATACCCACGGCCAGCGCGAGGCCGCCGAGGGTCATCGTGTTGAGCGTTTCACCGAGGAAATACAGAGCAATGACCGATGACAGGATTGCAAGTGGTATGGTTATCATGACAACCAATGTCGAACGCCATGATCCGAGAAACAGCAGGATCATCAACGCGGTGAGAGCGGCCGCGATGGCGCCTTCGCGCAGCACACCCGCAATGGACTGCTTGACGAACACCGACTGATCAAAAATCTCCTTGATCTCCATACCGGGCGGCGCCGACGCCCGCGCCGTCACCAGGGCACGCCGGACGGCATTAACCACTTCCAGCGTGGAAGCATTACCATTCTTGATGACACTCAGAAGCACCGAACGCCGGCCGTCCTGACGAACGACGTTCTGCTGAACGAGCCAGCCATCATGAACCTGACCGACGTCCTTTACGAAAACCGTAGCTCCGTTGACCACTTTGACCGGAATGTCGTTGAGTTCATCGATCGTCGCCGGCGTCGCGTTCGTGCGCACAACGTATTGGGTATCGCCGATCTTGGCTGTGCCTGAAGGCAGCGTCAGGTTCTGCGTGTTGACGGCGTTGACGACGTCGAGGGGGGTGAGACCCTTGGCGAGCAGCTTGGATGGGTCGAGGTCGACCATGATCTGCCGATACTTCCCGCCAGCGGGGGTTGGCAGTGTGATGCCGGGGATCGGCGCCAGTTGCTGGCGAATCCGATAGATGCCGTAATCGTAGAGCTGCTGCTCGTTGAGTGTATCGGAACTCAGGCTGATTTGCAGGACGGGCACGCTGGAGGCATTGAACTGCACCACAAGCGGCGCCTGGATTCCTGCTGGCAAAAGCGCGCGGATGGCGTTTGTCGCCGACACGATCTGCGCAATTGCGAGGTCAAGATTCACGTCCTGCTGAAAATAGATCTTCTGTATCGACAGCCCGCCTAGCGTCTGCGCTTCGATGTTCTTGATGCCATTGACGTTGGAGCTGATTGCATACTGGCTATAGGTGGTGACACGCTGCTCCATTTCAGGTGTGCTGAGACCGCCATAGCTCCATATCACTGTTACGACTGGAATATTGATTTCCGGAAAGACGTCCGTTCGCATTTCATAACTTGCCACTCCGCCGAGAAAAAGTATTAAGGCGGCTAATACATAGAACGTATGCGGAAACCGCAGCGCGAACCGAACTATACCCATATCTGTTCCGAAACCCCTGTTGTGCAGGAAGAGTGAGGGCGGAAGAGTTCCACCCATCGGCAATTTGTTCGGCCTGAGCGGTTCTGTCCGCAGGAGGCGTAGTCAAGACGACAACCAGCAAATGCAATAAGAATGAGGAGTCTGTCGGCGAATAAGGCTCTGGTCGACATCGTTAAGATTCTTCGGCGCATTGGCAGTGAGCTGTAGGTTAACGAGGCAGGGAAGGATGCTCCATCATACAGACGTGGACGGGAATAATGCGCTCGTCTGATAAACTCATACTTTGGTTTGGGTGTCCGCAATCCAGATTGACTGTTAGTATCGCCAGAACGGAGAGGCGTAAGCTTTGAATGTGCCGGTCTGAGCTGGTTTTCTGCAAAATTGCCGCCTGCAATCGGCTCTGAGCATAGCAATACTCGATCACAACAAACTGAATTGCAGAGTCTCGCAACGCGCCCATTTAAACCAGAAAGCGCACGATCGTGCCCCGATGTCGCAGCGCAGCCAATTTCCCCAGGAGGGTTCTGACACCTTCAATTGAGCAGGACACCATTGTCCGATTCTCGTCCCGGGGGCATCTGCGCTGCTACTACCGAGTGTCCTTCGCCGAGCGCCGCATAATACTTCGTCAGGAGAAGTGCGATGTTTATAAAATCACTGGTTGTAACCACGGTCCTAGGACTTTCAAGTTTACCGCTTTCGGCATGCATGGACACCGGAGATCACTATTATGGCCTGTATGACGATTTCTATGGCGCCCCATTCTACGATGAGGGGAATTTCGACCATCGTGGCCATCATGATTACGGCGGCTTTGGTCATCATGGCTATGGCGGTTTTGCTTATCAAGCGGAGAGGGGCGGGCATGAAGAAGGCTACGGAACGGGGTCGTCTGGACACGGAAGACGTTAGGGCAATGGGTCGCTCGCCTTGCCCTTTAAGAGAACAACCGCCAATCCGGCGTCGATTTGACGCCGGCAAACGATATCATGTCCGAACCGGACGACAGTTCTAAAGGAATTGGACTATGGCAATTCAATTATCTGACAAATTAAATTTTGTTAAGTACCAATCCGCGGGTTCGAATTATAGCATGTCGGTGCAAGCCGGGAACTGCCGGCGATGGAATCATCGCGACTCGACTGAACTCGACGGCTTGCCAAATGGAGGTCGGCAAACACCGCCGACCTCACATTTCGGGAGAGCAATAATGCGCTCTTTGATTACCAAGACCGCGCTCGCCGTCTTTTGTGTATCCGCCCAACTTCCCACCGCTTATGCCGGTCCGCAATATCCTCCAGGCAAATTCGAGGATGCGCGCCCCTCCGTAGAACGGCCAGCTCATGGGTATGGGCGCATGACCGGCCAGACCAAACCTCGTCCTGCTTCTACCGAAGCGGATTCGCTTCCCGAATATTTGGCAACGCTTCGCAAACTTCACGCCACCGACGGGCATATCGAGCCTCAGGATTGAAGCTCGAATCCCTTTGCCGCGGGCGTACTCCCTCGAACAATTAGCGCGTCGTCGCCTTGGAGCACAGGATGCATCGTTCAATTCGAAATACAGTCAGCGTCGTTCTAGGCATAGCCGTGCTCGGCACAGCCGGAGCTTTCTGGCTTGCAAGTAACGGCAAAACTGTCGCCAAAGGTCAGCCCGCACCAACACTCATACCTGTCGAGGCAACATCAGCCGTCAAGAGCGATGTGCCCGTCTATCTGAATGGTCTCGGCACAGTTCAAGCCTTCAATACCGTCACCGTGAAAGCCAAGGTTGATGGCGAACTTCAGCAAGTACTCTTCACCGAGGGGCAGAGTGTCAAGAAAGGCGATCTTCTGGCCGTCATCGACCCTCGTCCCTTCCAGGCCGCGTTCGATCAAGCCTCAGCCAAAATGGTCCAGGATCAAGCGAACCTCGACAATGACAAGGTGATTCTGCAGAGAGACAAAAAGCTTACCGCTCAGCAGTTCACGACTGTAGAGACCACGCAGACACAACAAAGCACCGTCGCGCAACTGCAAGCACAAATCGCACAAGATGCGGCCGCCAAAGATTCCGCTGCCGTATCGCTTTCCTACACGCAGATGATTGCGCCCGTCGATGGACGCACGGGCATCCGACTGGTCGATCAGGGCAATTATGTCCATGCGGCCGACACAACCGGGATCGTTGTCATCACGCAAACGCAACCGATTTCCGTCGTGTCGACGCTGCCGGAAGATGATCTGGCGGCAGTGCGTGCTGCGCAGGAAGCTGGTCCCGTTACAGTAACTGCCTTTACACGTGACGGGAGTACGAATCTCGGCGAAGGAACGCTCTCCGTCATTGACAATGAAATAGACCAGACCAGTGGCACCATGCGCTTGAAATCGACGTTTCCCAATATCGACGAGAAGCTTTGGCCGGGGCAATTCGTCGATATCCGCCTCCAGCAAAAGGTGGTTCATCAAGCAGTTACAGTGCCTTCTGCGGCGCTTGAGAGAGGACAGGATGGCTTCTTCGTCTATGTGATCAAGCCGGACAACACCGTGGAAGTTCGCTCGATCCAACCTGGCCAGATTGCCGATGGTCACGCAGTGATCGAGAGCGGACTGGCATCCGGTGAGCGCGTTGTCACTTCGGGGCAATATCGCCTGGAGGCAGGCGCAAGAATTTCGATACAGGATACGCCAAGCCAGACCACACGTCTGGGTGACGGTGGGATGGAGCGGGGCTGATGTCAATCTCGTACTGGTTTATCCAGCGACCGATCGCAACGTCGCTGCTCATGCTGGCTATTCTCGCAATCGGTCTGGCAACCTATCCTTTGCTGCCCGTGGCACCTCTTCCTCAGGTCGACTTTCCAACCATCCAGGTCTCCACGCAGCTACCAGGAGCAAGCCCGCAAACAATGGCGTCCTCGGTTACACAACCGTTGGAGCGGCAGTTTGGCGAAATTTCTGGCGTTACGCAGATGACGTCCGTGAGCACACTCGGCAGCAGTTCGATCACCCTGCAGTTCCAACTGGATCGCAACATTGATGGTGCGGCGCAAGATGTGCAAACCGCGATCAACGCCGCCGGCGGCCAGTTGCCAAGCAATCTTCCATCTCCGCCGACTTATCGCAAGGTGAACCCTGCAGATCCACCGATACTGGTGCTTGCACTTACGTCTGATACACTGCCATTGACGCAGATCGATGATTTTGCCGAAAATGTCCTTGTCCAGCATATCAGCCAAATCTCGGGCGTCGCCCAGGTTTCGGTCTTTGGCCAGCAAAAGCCAGCTGTCCGCGTGCAGGTCGATCCGCGCAAGATTGCTGACCTCGGGCTCTCACTGGAGGATGTTCGCTCGGCAATCATCGCCACGACGACCGATGCACCAAAAGGTAGCATCCAGGGTGCTTTGCGAACCTTTACGCTCTACGACAATGACCAACTTCTGGCGGCAGGTCCATGGAACAACGCGATCATTGCCTACAGGAACGGCGCTCCGATCAGGATAAGCGATATCGGCCAGGCAATCGATGCGCCGGAGAACACGCAGATAGCGGCATGGGCCGATGGCAAGCCGGCTATTCTACTGCCAGTTTCCAAACTCCCCGGCGCGAATGTTCTTGAGACTGTAGATCAAATAAAAGCATTGCTGCCGCAGTTGCAGGCAATCGCGCCGCTTGCGCTTCACATATCGAGTTTGAGCGATCGGACCACAACCATCCGCGCTTCGGTGCTCGACGTAAAATTCACACTTCTTCTCACCATCGCCCTGGTGATCATGGTGATCTTCATTTTTCTGCGCAACATCTGGGCGACTTCGATCCCCGCCGTAACTGTTCCGCTCGCGCTCGTGGGCACATTCGCGCTGATGTATGTACTGGGATTCAGCCTGGACAACCTTTCACTGATGGGTCTCAGCATTGCGGTCGGCTTCGTCGTCGACGACGCTATTGTCATGCTGGAGAACATCCAGCGCCACATGGAAGCAGGTAAATCAGCGTTGCAGGCCTCAATCGACGGCTCCCGAGAGATTGGTTTTACCATTATCTCGATAAGCCTCTCGCTTGTGGCTGTCTTCATACCCATCCTGTTTTTGGGCGGAATCGTTGGTCGGCTTTTTCACGAATTCGCGATAACCGTCACTGTCACGATTGCCGTATCGGCAGTTGTCGCACTGACACTCACTCCAATGATGTGTGCTCGCTTTCTGCGGCCGGAACACGATGCGAAACATGGGAAGCTCTATCTGGCCTCCGAACGCGCATTCGACGCGCTTCTGAGCGGTTACCGTACGACGCTCGATATTGCTTTGAACCACCATCGCGTCACGTTTGGCATTTTCTTGTTGACCCTTGTCGCTACCGGCTATCTGTTTGTCAGTATTCCAAAGGGCTTTTTCCCGATACAAGATACCGGTCTGATCACAGGACTCCTGCAGGGCGCACAGGATACGTCTTTCGCCGACATGGCGCGCCATCAGATAGAGATAGGCAAGGTGGTCGCCGGCGATCCCGGGGTCGCTTCGGTGGGGATGGCAGTCGGCGGTGGATCCGGTAATACGCTCAATACCGGGCGTATGTTCGTCACGCTCAAGCCCCAGGATCAGCGAGATGCCACGGCAAGCCAGATCATTGGCCGACTGCGCCCCAAGCTTGCACAGGTCGAAGGCGTGAAGCTGTTCCTCCAACCGGCTCAGGATATTAATGTCGGCGGCCGTAGCACTGCAACCCAGTTCCAATACACGCTCCAGGATGGCGATGTGAACGAACTCAATAGCTGGGCGCCGAAGCTTTTGGCAAAGTTGAACACGCTACCAGAGCTCACGGATGTTGCCACGGATCAGCAGTCCAACGGAACGACTGTCACACTCGACATTGACCGCGATCAGGCAGCGCGCTTCGGCATTTCGCCTCAAACAATCGATGACACGCTCGACGATGCCTTTGGCCAACGGCAAGTCACCCAATATTTCACGGACCTCAACAGTTATCACGTGATCCTGGAATTGTCCCCGAAGGCTCAGAGCTCACCACAGGCAATCAATGAACTTTACATCAAATCGCCACTGACGGGTGCGCAAGTTCCGCTCAATGTGCTTGTCAAGCAAACGACACGGCCGACGACGGTTCTTGCGATCAACCACCAGAGCCAGTTTCCCTCGGTGACGCTGTCATTCAACCTTGCCCCGGGCGTTGCGCTAAGTCAGGCCGTCTCGGCCATTCACCAGAGTGAAACTGCCCTCGGGATACCTCCGACGCTCGTTGCGACGTTCCAAGGTAATGCTCAAGCATATCAGACATCCTTGGCCAGCGAACCGTTACTCGTTCTGGCTGCCTTGGCCGTGATATACGTCATTTTGGGGGTGCTCTATGAAAGCTACGTCCATCCGCTGACAATCCTGTCAACGCTACCGTCTGCGGGTCTCGGCGCCCTCATCATGTTGTGGAGCTTCGGTTTCGACTTCACCGTTATTGCCCTGATCGGAGTGATTCTCCTCATCGGTATCGTCAAGAAAAACGGCATCATGATCGTTGACTTCGCGATTGCTGCGGAGCGGGAACAGGGCTTGCGTCCAGAGGAAGCAATCCGGCAGGCGTGCCTGCTGCGCTTCAGGCCGATCATGATGACGACTATGGCTGCTATCCTCAGCGGCGTTCCCCTGATGTTGGGGCATGGCACGGGCTCCGAACTGCGGCAGCCGCTGGGATATGCAATGGTTGGGGGTCTCATACTGAGCCAGGCAATGACTCTCTATACGACTCCGGTTGTCTACCTTTACCTCGACAGACTGAGCCTCTGGATGTCAGGGCGGAACAGAACGTCCTTTCCCGCCACCGTTCCTACGAGTGAAGCGGCCGAATAGGAAAGGTTCAAACTCCTTGCTGCCTGGCAGAAGATTGAAGCTCCGCGTCATTTCCACCAGTTACGTTGCAACAGAACCCTTGAAAATCATGGACGCGCGTCGTTATCGCTGTACGTCAGTGGCTGGCCGCTCGCTCAATCAAACAAAATCAGAAGCGTGCCGCAGCGCGTGCTCACGGAAAACACCATTGAATTCGGATAGCGGCCATTATTCGAATCCGAATTTTCTCAAACGCACTGATGACAGTCATACGTCGGGTAACGTCCGTTTAGTATCAAAAGACGAGCAATTCGTTCCCAGGAACCATTTCCTCCGACGTTTATCCGCTTTCAATCTTGGGTCGCACAGTTATCATGCATGTGATCGGCATGGTGCCTTGCGACAGTGCGCTGTTCATTGCATTAGACGCGTCGATCGTCAAAGGCGCGTAAGGTCAGGATGATCCACCAAACACCGCTCATTGCTACTTTGGTCGCAGCCTTAGGGCTCTCATTCGTTTTTGGAACGATTGCGAACAGGCTTCGGCTATCTTCCATCGTCGGCTACCTCATTGCGGGCGTGGTGATCGGGCCGTTCACGCCCGGATTCGTTGCAGACCAGATGCTCGCGCAACAACTCGCTGAGATCGGCGTTCTCCTCCTGATGTTTGGGGTCGGGCTTCATCTTTCAATGGAGGAACTGCTCTCGGTGCGAGCTATTGCGGTACCCGCCGCGCTTGGCCAAATCGGCGTCGTCTCGCTGCTCGGTGGAGCGTTAGCTTATGCGATGGGATGGACCACCGGAGCGGCTATCGTGTTTGGTCTCTCGCTATCGGTAGCGAGTACGGTCGTTGTTCTGAGGACCTTAGAAGAGCGCAGATTGCTCGAAACTGAACGGGGGCGTATCGCGATCGGGTGGCTGATCGTTGAGGACATAGCAGTCATTCTCGCGCTTGTTTTGCTACCCCTTTTCGCCGAGGCTCTTGGAGGATTGGGTCAAGGCGCGACGCACACCACTGGACTTTTCGGCTGGTTCGCGCCTCAAACAGTTTGGAGTGCGCTCGGCCTCACCGTGGTCAAGATCGCGGCCTTTGTCCTGCTTATGGTGGTGGTTGGAAAGCGGGTAATCCCTTGGGTTCTCCACTATGCAGCCCACACCGGTTCTCGAGAACTCTTTCGGCTGGCAGTGTTGGCCGTCGCTCTTGGGGTCGCGTATGGCGCTGCCGAATTATTCGGCGTTTCCCTTGCACTCGGGGCGTTTTTTGCGGGCGTGATCCTTGCAGAGTCAAGGCTTAGCCAGCGGGCAGCGCAGGAAACCCTGCCGTTGCGCGACGCATTTGCGGTCCTGTTTTTTGTTTCTGTCGGGATGTTGTTTGATCCGACGATTCTCGTGCGCGAGACGGTCCCGGTCGTTGCGACTTTCCTGGTCATTGTCATTGGCAATGCGATAGTTGCGTTCGCCATCACGCTTGCTCTGCGCTATCCGCTTCGCACAGCGCTGACGATGAGCGCCAGCATGTCACAGATTGGCGAATTTTCTTTTATCCTCTCCGGGCTTGGAGTCGCTCTCAAGCTGCTGCCAGAAGAGGGGCGTGACCTCATACTCGCTGGTGCGATTCTTTCAATTCTTGTCAATCCATTGCTTTTTGCTGCTCTGAACCGCGCAATGCCGTGGCTCACCGAACGTGAGCAACAGAATACGCCGGATCAACCTGCTCCTTCTTCAAGAGCAGGTGAAGCGATTATTACAGAGCTCACCGGTCATGCTGTCCTGGTTGGTCATGGCCGTGTCGGGAGCCGCGTAGCCGAAGCTATACTTGCTGACCATCTGCCCCTGCTTGTTATTGAAGAGCGCCAGGAAGTTGTTGAGCAGCTGCATGCCCGGGGCATAGAGGCGTTTTCCGGAAATGCCTTGCAGCCTGATATCTTGAATGCCGCAAACCTCTCGCACGCACGCTGGTTTATCAGTGCCATTCCCAATCCGTTCGAAGGCGGCAATCTTATCCAGAGGGCCCGAGCTGCAAATCCGAATCTGGAGATCATTGCACGCGCGCACTCCGACGCTGAGGTTGAACATCTTGGCAAGTTTGGAGCGAACCTCATCATCATGGGAGAGCGGGAAATTGCGCGCGGCATTGTCGAACATATTCGGCGGAGCCTTAAAACGCCGTAGCGCCGCAAGCCTCCAGACCGCGGAATTGATTCAAGGCTTCCGCATCGCTTTTGCAAGTTTTTCTTGAGGTTATGTAATCGATTGGCCCTGCCGCACGATATTCGGATTCGAGTTAACGCAGCAAGACCATTGTAGACAATCAGGCACCAATCAAAACGGCCGTTATCGGCGTTTTCAAACAAACGTTTATCGACCGATGTCGGTTTGGACAAATACTGAATCTAAGTGCAATCTGAAGACTTCTCGCCATTGAAATTCGCGGTGCACAGGTTCGTGGCCGTTCGTCCAACCAAGCTGATCTGGACCGCATCAGCGCTCAGCGCCTTATGTGCCGAGTCGATTCCTGTAGTGATTTCACCTCGTGCGCCGAAAGTCTCTACGGCCGTGACGTCCAATGCCTGGCTGCTCAACAAAATGGTGATTCGGTCACTTCTCGGTTTTGGCAAGATCAGCAATTCGTTCTGCAATCATAATTGTTGGAATGTTGGTATTGGCGCAGGGGATGCTCGGCATCAGTGAAGCGTCGCAAACGCGTAAATTTTCCACCCCGTATACTTTGCCAGATGGCGATGTGACTGCCATGGGGTTATCTTTCCTACCCATCCTGCATGTTCCAGATGGATGCCATGTGCCGCCCACATATTTCCGGACAAAAGAAGTAAGAGCATCATCGTCATTGAGAAGGTCATCGAGCGTGACACCGAGCGTGACAACGCCGTGAATCAGGTTCTTGCGCAGCGGACCCGCATAGTCGAGCATCGCGGCAAGACCGCCACGCTGGACCGCGTTCCATAGGCCAGGCGCCGCAACCTTGGCGACGCGTGGCGAATAGCTTGAGGGAAAGACCGTGTCCCTAAAACCATTCATCAGCGGATCGGCAAGCGTCTGCGCTCCAAGCCGCAAGGCGAGCTTCAAGCGTTCCAGATCGCGGTCGTCCGACAGCATCCTGAAATCGACGGAAGGCTCTATCCGCGCGTCGGAAGAGGCAAGAGTAAGCACGCCGCGCGAATAGGATTTGTTGACCCAAAAAAACAGGCTGCCCATGCGCGTACCGACAGAGTGCCATCCCGACCGTGAAAGGATCGCGGCATGCATGTCGCCCTGCGGCGTGCCCTGCAAGCCTGACGAGAACCGCAGGATGCACTGTTCGTGATGCTCGGCCGGATCGGCTACCCGTGCACCAGGCGGCAGATACGCGGCGACAGCAATGGATGGATGTTCCATCAGGTTGCGCCCAACGCCGGGCCGGTCCGCGACAACCGGAATTCCGAGGCTTGTGAGTTCGCTTGCGGGTCCGACACCGCTGCGCAGCAGCAGAGCCGGGGTGTGGATAGCGCCGGATGAAACGATAATTTCGGAGGCTCGAATTGTTGTGGCAGGCTCGCTGCCATTTGCAAGGAGTGTGGCGCCGATGGCGCGCGTCCCCTCAAAAACCAGCCGGTCCACGGTCCGGCCGGTGATGACGCGCAGATTGGGCCGCTGCCGCACCTCAGAGGTCAGATACACCACCGACGTTGGCACCCTTTCGCCGTTCTCGCTGACGGCAACGGCACCGATGAACACGCCATCCTGCCAGTCACCGTTCTGATCGGGCCGCATCGGATATCCGTTCGCGGACAATGTGCGCGCAACGGCGCCGACAAAGGGGGACATCCGATCTTGCGCGAGCCGCCGGATCGGCAGGGGACCATTCTTTCCATGCAGGGGGCCGTCAAAATCACAATCATTCTCAAGCTTGCGGAAATAGGGCAGACAGGTATCCCAGCTCCAACCCGTTGCACCGAGGGATTGCCATTCATCGTAATCGCCGGGAGCACCGCGATTGGCCATCAGCGCATTGATCGCCGAGCCGCCGCCGAGGACCCTGGCCTGCTCATAGCGGCGGGGCGTTGGGGTCGCACTGTTGCTTGTCGCTAAGCCCATGCGGGCAGTCAGGGAATTCCATATGTTGCTGGTATCAAGATAGGCGCGGCCGGGGTAACGGCTGCGAATCGCGCCGGGCATCGTCTCCAGCGTCAGATCGCGGCCGGCCTCGACGAGGGTCACGGTGTTAAGCGGATCTTCCGACAGGCGAGCAGCCAAAACGCATCCGGCCGATCCGCCGCCGAGAACCAGGAAATCGCTTGTCACGCCGGCGTTCTCCAGATCTCAATGACCACCATTGATGCGCTCTTCAGGCACCGGCTTGGCCTCTCTGGCATTCAGTGCGATCAATATGACGAGAAGGAATGATACTGCAGTGAGGAGCGAACTGATTGCTGCAATGGTCGGATCGATCTCGTCGCGCAACGCGGTAAACATTCGCTTGGTCAATGTCTGGTTCTCACCGCCTGCGATGAACAGTGCAACAACCGTCTCATCGAGGGCCGAGATGAAGGCGAACAACATTCCCGAAATTACACTCGGCCTGATCTGTGGCAGCGTAACCACGAAGAAGCTGCGGAGCCGGTTCATGCCGAGACTGCGGGCGACCATTTCCTGCGTGGGATCGAACTTGCGCAGGCCGACCAGCACGGCCGTGATGACATAGGGGATACCCAGCATCACATTGGCCAGCACGAGCCCCGGTATCGTCGCAAGCAGGCCGACCTTTGCATAAACGAAAAAGACCCCGATCGCGATGATGACGATCGGCGTCACCAGCGGAAGGAGCAGAATGATCTGGAGGCTCTGTACAAGCCGAGATTTCGAATTGTTGAGTGCATAGGCGGCGGCCGTGCCGAGAACGGTGGAGATAATCGAGCTGGACACCGCAAGGATCAGACTCACTTTCGTTGCCTGCATCCAGGCCGTGCTGCCAAGGTAGGCTTCATACCAGCGCAGCGAGAAAGACGGTGGCGGGAAGCTGAGGAACCGTGCGCCGGAAAACGACATGGGCACGATGATAACAACCGGGATCATCAGATACAGCAGGATCAGGCCGACGAAACCGTAAAGTGCAATGCGAACTGGTGTCATCGGGATCACCTCATTCCCATCAGGCGCTCGACCGGGATCAAGCGGCTCGCTGCCCAGAAGATGACGAAGACACAAAGAAGCAGGACAATGCTGATCGAGCTTGCCGCGCCCCATTCGTTGTAGAGTTCGACATTGCGGCTAACGAGCATGGATACCATGAACGTCCGGCCACCGCCGAGGAGTTCCGGTGTGATGTAGAAGCCGAGTGTCAGGACAAACACCAACACAGCGCCGGCAATAATGCCCGGTAGTGACAATGGCAGGAAGACGCGAAAGAACACGTGCGACGGCGTTCCGCCAAGACTTGCGCCGGCCATAGTGAGTTCAGCGGGTATTTTCTGCATTGTAGCGTAGAGGGGTAGCACCATAAACGGCAGCAGGATGTGAACCGTGGCAATGACGGTACCAAATTCATTGTTTACCAGGATCAATGGCGTATCGATCAGGCCCAGAGATTTCAGGGTACTATTGATGATGCCTGTGCGTTGCAAGAGGATCAGCCAGGCGTAGGCGCGTACGAGAACGCTTGTCCAGAACGGGAGCACGACCATCGCCAGCACAACGATGCTCCAGCGGCGCGGCAGCGATGCCGCCACATAGGCGACGGGATAGCCGAGCAGGGCTGTCACCGCCGTCACGATAAAGGCGATGCGAAATGTCTGGAGAAAGCTACGCCAGTAGACATCCTCGCTCAGGATGCGACGATAGTTCTCCAACGTGAAGCCGTCGTGATAGACCGACTGCCAGGCGAGCCAGAGCAGGGGAACCAGCAGGAGGGTGACAATAACGGCCAGAGCCGGCACCAGGAGCAGAAACATCAGTATCTGCTCCTGGCGGGCGTGTCTCCGGAAGGTTTCGGGTTGCGATCGAGGCAAGGAAAATCCTCCGGTCAGACTGTATGTCATGGCTTCTGGATAAATTCGGCCCAGCGCTTCTGGACAGCCTCGCCTTCGGGTGAACTCCACCACTCGGTCGATATCAGGACCTGCTTTGCGGCGTTGTCCGGTGCACTCGGCAATTCGGCAGCGCGCTCGGCCGGGATCTTGCCCGTCTTGAAGGCTTCGGGGTTGCCGGGACCGTAGTCGATCTCAAGGGGGAGATTGGCCTGAATTTCCGGCGCCAAGGCCTCGTTCACGAATTTGATGGCTGTTTCCAGATTAGGCGCGTTCTTGAGGATGCAAAGTGAGGTGTTCTGTAGAAAGCCCTGGTTGAACGTAAAGCCGACATCACCGCCTTCTTTCTGAACCGCACTGACACGCCCATTCCATGCCATTTCCATATCGACTTCACCGTCACTCAGAAGCTGAGCCGATTGTCCGCCGGAGGTCCACCAGACCGTAACATGCGGTTTGATTTCTTCCAGCTTTTTGAACGCCCGGTCGACGTCGATCGGGTAGATTTTGTCAGGTGCAACGCCGTCGGCTAGAAGTGCGGCTTCGAGTGTGGCCAAGGGATGATTCCGAAGCGCGCGGGTTCCCGGAAACTTCTTCACATCCCAGAAGTCGGCCCATGATTGCGGCGGATTATCCCCAAATTTGCTCTTGTTGTATGCGAGCACGCTTGAATAAAATTCATAGGCGGCCGAATAGGGTGTCTTGTATTTTTCCGGCATCTTCGCGGCGTTGGGAATCTTGCTGAAATCAAGCTTTTCGATCAGGCCCTGTTCACCACCGCGGATGCAGTCCTTTGTTGGGGTATCGACCACATCCCAAACCGGCTTTCCAGTCGCGCCCTGCGTCTTGATCACCGGCCAGGCATCGGGCGAACTGTCCTGATTGATGGTGATGCCCAGTTTCTCGGCTACCGGGTCAAGGATGGCTTTGGTCTGGGCTTCCTGATAGGCGCCCCCTTGTGAAATGAAGGTGATCTGTTCGGCAAAAGCGGTTGTGGCCATCATGGCCGTGCCCGCGATGGCGGCCGCGAGGGCAACTTTGGAATGTCTGTACAGCATGTTCGTTCTCCTCTGTTTTTGATGAGGCGCCAGGCCTCTTTAACGGTCATTCACATTGACGGGTCTTATCGCCCGATTGCATCAAGGAACTGGTACCAGCCGGCAACAAGCCGGACAGCGGGTTCTCGAATGGGGTAGAAGGGAACTTTCTTCAGGCGCTCTGACGCCAGTAGTCCGATGTCCGGCTTGTTGCCAGTAACGATCTCCGCGAGGTACTTGCCCATCAGTGTCGACATCGCGACGCCTGTACCATTATATCCGACGGCATAGCTGATCCGGTCGTCGAGCCGTCCGACATGGGGAATGCTGTCCAGTGTCATGCCCACCAACCCCGACCAGCGATGCGTTACCTTGACATCCGCGAGCTCCGGAAACTGCGCGAGCATGGCTTTTTGCAAGGCGGTGAAGGCCGATGCTGAATCGGCCCTGCCGAAGGCACCGCGCCCGCCAAACAGCAGCCGATCGCCAGATTTGCGAAACCAGCGCATCATGCGCCGTGTCTCCGTGTAGCTGCGGCCCCTGGAAAGCAGCTTTGCCGCCGGTTTGCCTGTCAGGGGTTCGGTCGCGATGATGGCGCTGCGGAAGGGGATCAGTGTACGCTGCACTGTTTGTGTGGCCGCAGTCAGGTCCGAATAGGCGTTCGTCGCGATGACCGCATGGCGGGCATTGACATTGCCATCCGGTGTCTCGAGCACCAGTCCTGCGCCATCACGGCGTATCGAGGTGACCGGGCTCTGTTCGAAAATCTCGATGCCTTCGGCCGCAATTCCGGCAGCAAGGCCGCGAACGAAATTGAGTGGGTGGATGACGCCGCCATGGGTGTTGAGCAGTCCGCCGGTGAACCCCGCCGATCCGGTTTCCTCCAGCATCTGCGCTGGCGCAAGAATGGAAGTGGAATGATCCTCCAGCACACCGTTGAGCCAGGCGACTTCCTTCTTGAGCGCAGCGAGCGAGATTTCATTATGGGCACAGCGCAAGCTGCCGCTTTCCTGAAAGTTAGCCTCCTTGATTCCATAGGCTTCGACCAGCTCGCCCACGTGATCAATGGCTTCGATACCGAGGTCGTGCATGTGCCTCGCCATCTCGATGCCCCAGCCTTCCGCGATGCCGGAGAAGGTCAGGCGGAACTTCCCTGAAACCACACCGCCATTGCGCCCGCTCGCTCCCCAGCCGACGCGGCTCGCTTCGAGTACGACCGGGCTTAGCCCTTTCCGTGCCAGATAGCGGGCAGCTGAAAGCCCCGTATAGCCTCCGCCGATAATGGCGACATCATATTGCCTGCTGCCCGACAGATTGCCATAGCGCGGCTCACTGACGGCCGTATCACTCCAGAGTGATGCGATTTCAGGCAGGGGCGGGGCGGAGACCATGGTTGCTGCTTCTCCGGATCAGGCGGCAGTCGCCGCGGAGCTGAGAATTTCCGCGTCCACGGCGTCGGCAAGCTGCTTCAGTGACGAGAAATGATAGTCGGGCTTTGTCAGCGTTGCCGGAGCGGGAGTTCCGCCAAAGCCTCTCAGGCCCTGTCGCCGCTCGATCCAGCACACGGTGTAACCAAGGTCCTTGGCAACGCCGATGTCGTGGTGCTGGCTCTGTGCCACGTGAAGGATCTCGTTGAACTGGTAGCCGTGCGCCGACTGGCGGCCACGATTGAACGCGAAGAACTGCGGGTTCGGCTTGGCAACGCCCGTCTCGTCGCATGTGACGCTGTCATGGAAAGGATTGCCGAGTGTGGCGGAATAGGCGGAAAAGGCAGTGCGATCCGCATTGGTCATGGCTACCAAACGGAAATTCTTGCGAAGCCGCTTCAACGCGGCAACTGAATCGGCGAAAGCGGGCCAGCGGAATATTGAGAGCTGGAAGGCATCAGCCGTTGCATTGTCGTTTCGGAACTCGAGTTCGTTGGCAAGCGACAGATAGACGTCCTTCATGGCAAAGCTGGAGCGTCCGTAGAATTTGTCTCTGCCGCGCTTGTATGCTTCGAAGATCTCGTCTTCAGGAGCGCTGGCCGCCTTGTCGCCGCCAAGTTCGCGGATGGCGCTGATGACGCCCGTTTCGAAGTCGATCAGTGTGCCGACAACGTCAAATGTGAGGACTTTGAAGGATGTAAGTGACATTTGCATTCTCTCGTCAGTTTGTTCGATTGCGGGTATTTGCTCAATAAGAAGCCTTGGGGACCACGATGGTATCCTGAGGGTGGAGCGCGATGGTCATTCTGGATCCCACGGGCTTGATCTTCGTCAGGCCCGTATGATTGCTCGGTTGCCGCAGACTAAGCCTCGTACCATCGTCAAGTTGTACGAAGACGCGGGCACTTTCGCCTTGATAGAGGACCTCAGTGACGGTACCGGCCATGCGGTTCAGGATCCCGTCGTCTGCATCATCTGCGATCAGCAGCTTTTCAGCGTGTACGGCGAGAAATATCGCTTTGCCCTGAGGGACCGGGTGTGCGGAGCGCAATAGATATGGTCCGAGTTTTGCACACTCGGTGCCGGCCTGTTCGACGGGAACCAGCGTCGCTTCGCCTATAAAACTTGCGACAAAGGAATCCGCAGGATGATCGTGCAACTGCACCGGCGTGTCGATCTGCACGATCTTGCCGCGATTCATGATGGCGACGCGGTCGCTCATTGTCAGCGCTTCCCGCTGATCATGTGTCACGTAAATGATGGTTGCACGGAGTTTCTGATGCAGATGGCGCAGTTCGATCTGCATATTCTCGCGCAGCTGCTTGTCCAGTGCCGACAGCGGCTCGTCCATGAGAATGAGTCGAGGTTCGAAGATGATGGCGCGCGCAAGCGCTACCCGCTGGCGCTGGCCGCCGGAAAGCTCGGTGATGCGCCGGTTCTCAAAGCCTACCAGCTCCACCATCGCAAGCGCATCACGCACCTTTGCTGCCCATGTTGCCTTCGGCTGGCGGCGTGCGCGCAGCGGGAAGGCTACATTTTCTCCGACGCTCATATGAGGAAACAGCGCATAGTTCTGAAAAACGATACCGATATCGCGCTTGTGGGGCGGAGCATATGTAATATCCCTCTCGCCGAGATAGACCGATCCTGAGGTGGGTTGCACAAAACCGCCGAGAATGCCGAGAAAGGTTGTCTTGCCTGAACCAGAAGGGCCAAGGAGAGAAACGAATTCGCCCGCACCGACCTCAAGACTCACATCGTCCAGAGCGTGAAAGGCACCGTAACTCTTGCGTGCGTTTCGGATCGAGACGCCGACACTTTCAATTTTCTTTGCGATATTCATTGAAATCCACTGCAACTTTCCTTGCAGCCGACGCCAAAGCCAGATGCAATCCTGTTCATTGAGCGGAGATATACAGCTCCTTCCGCTGACGAAGGTCCACCCCGTCAGACAACAAAACCGTATCGAATTCCCCTTGTTCTTGGCCTCTCAGTAAAGCCTGTTGACCGTAAGAGACCAAAAGATCAGCAAGCTGGCAATTGAAAAAAAGTTGGCAGAGGTGTTACATGGTGTAATGACCTTGCTCCGCCGTTCCTTGCCGTCGATGAATGCCCTCTTTACTTTCGAGGCGGCAGCGCGTTGCGGCAATTTTTCCAAGGCGGCAAACGAACTGAACGTCACGCCCGCCGCCGTCAGCCGCATGGTCGCGCGCCTGGAAGAACACCTCGGCACGCAGCTTTTCCTTCGCATGGCGACAGGATCGTCACTGACCGAGGCCGGGGCAATTCTATTCGACAGCATAACCAAGGGCTTTTCGGGAATCGAGAACGCGTTGCGTGAAATCGAGGATCGTCAGACGGGCCTCGAAACAGTTTCCCTATCCGTATCAACCGGGTTCACCACCCACTGGCTGATGCCTCGCATGAGCAAGTTCAAGACGCAGTTCCCGAACGTCGATCTGCGCTTCCAGCTTGTCATAGGGGCGCTTGGTGGCTCGGTCGCCGATGTCGACCTTGGAATGCGTTTTGTCGACGGCTCGGATGAGCGGCACGAGGCTGCACTGATCATGCCCGAAATCCTGATGCCGATTTGCAGCCCGTCTTACTATGAACAGTATGCAACGGGTCAGGAGGGCCTGGAGGCTCCGGTCTACACAATCGTCAATCTGGACAATGCCCAGCCCGATTGGTCCGGATTGTTCTTGCCCCGCCAAGCCGGAGAGACTGTCAATTCACTCATCTTTTCGGATTATGCGATTGTCGTACAAGCGGCATTGCTCGGTCAGGGTGTGGCACTGGGCTGGCTGAATGTCGTTGCTCACTGGCTTCGCACGCGAGCGCTTGTCCCCGCACGCCAGGATTTGATGGTGACGGGGCGGCTTTGCCATCTGGTGCGCATGCGAGACAAGCCGCGCCGCCCTGTCGTGTCACATATTCGCGACTGGATCATCGCCGAACTGCTTGAAGACATTCTCGAACTGGACAAGCAATATCCTGCTCTCGGACTGCAGACACTGCTCGACAGGAAATCGGCTACGGCAATATCCGATAGTTGACTCAGTGCTGTTGCGCCTGCCTCGAACAGGCGGATTTAAGGGCCTTGACCTTACCACGATGGGAAGCCCTATCTTGTTGGTAACAGGATAAAAGAGGTCTTCCAATGAGCATGCCAGAAGTCCAGATTCGCCCCAACCATCAGTTAGCCATTGAAGGCATGACATGCGCCTCATGCGTTGGCCGGGTGGAGAAAGCCATCGCAAATGTACCTAGCGTCGCCAAGGCATCGGTAAATCTCGCAACGGAACGTGCCGATATTGCCTTTTCCGGCACGCCCGACGTGCCGGCCGTGATCAGTGCGATCCGGAATGCCGGTTACGAGGTCAGCGAAAAAACAATCGAGCTCGATATTGAGGGCATGACGTGTGCGTCCTGTGTCGGTCGGGTTGAAAAGGCGCTCAGGGCCGTCTCCGGTGTCACCAATGCCAGCGTCAACCTGGCGACGGAACGGGCAACCGTGCGGGTTGCGGCCGGAGGTGCCACTGCTTCCCGTTTGGCGGAAGCCATCAAGGCTGCGGGCTATACGGCAAGTGAGGTTGCAACGGGCAAGGCCGAAGATGGCGAGCGCGATCGGCGCGAAGCGGAATTGCGGAGTCTGAAGATCAGCCTGGGCGCAACTGCCATTTTGACCATTCCGGTCTTTGTCCTGGAAATGGGATCGCATCTCGTGCCGGCCATCCACGAATTCGTCATGGAAACCATGGGCATGCAGGACAGCTGGTATCTCCAGTTTCTGTTGACCACGCTGGTGCTGTTTGGCCCCGGCTTGCGGTTCTTCAGGAAAGGCGTACCGGCTCTGTTGCGCTTGGCGCCCGACATGAATTCGCTTGTCGTGCTCGGTACAACGGCCGCATGGGGGTTCTCGGTCATCGCTACCTTTGCGCCGCAGCTCCTGCCCGAAGGCACAACCAACGTCTATTATGAGGCCGCCGCAGTTATTGTGTCGCTTATTCTGCTCGGCCGCTATCTTGAAGCCCGGGCCAAAGGCCGCACGAGCGAAGCGATCAAGCGTCTTCTCGGACTGCAAGCCAAGTCAGCGCGTGTTCTGCGCAACGGCGAAGCAGTCGATGTGCCGCTTCAAGAGGTGCAGACCGGCGATGTGATCATTGTCCGTCCGGGTGAGAAAGTCCCGGTTGACGGTACGGTAATCGAGGGTTCGTCCTACGTGGATGAATCGATGATCACTGGCGAGCCTGTGCCCGTAACCAAGGCTGCTGGTTCAGAAGTTGTTGGCGGCACGGTCAACAAGAATGGCTCCTTTACGTTCAAGGCCACGAAAGTCGGCAGCGACACGCTGATTGCCCAAATCGTCCGCATGGTTGAAGAGGCGCAGGCGGACAAGCTGCCAATTCAGGCGATAGTGGACAAGGTAACAAACTGGTTCGTGCCCGCTGTCATGCTTGCCGCCGCCGCGACGTTCCTTGTCTGGCTCATTTTTGGTCCCGATCCTGCCGTGACTTTTGCGCTGGTGAATGCGGTCGCCGTTCTCATCATAGCCTGTCCTTGCGCGATGGGGCTTGCAACACCGACATCGATCATGGTGGGCACCGGCCGTGCAGCGGAAATGGGTGTGCTGTTCCGGCGGGGTGATGCCCTGCAGACGCTGCGCGATGCTGAAGTCATCGCTGTCGACAAGACCGGTACGCTGACACTCGGCAAGCCGACACTTGCCTATCTCAAGCCGATCGAAGGGTTCGGCCGCAACGAAATCCTGAGCCTCGTTGCCTCACTCGAAGCGCGATCCGAACATCCGATTGCCGAAGCGATTGTCGAAGCTGCCAAGCGCGACGGCTTACAACGCAGCGCCGCCGACAATTTTGAGGCGACCCCCGGTTTTGGTGTTGCCGCGAAGGTTGGCGGCCGGAGAGTTGAAGTCGGTGCCGACCGGTTCATGACGCAACTTGGCCACAGTGTGGCGGCCTTCGCCGACGATGCCGAACGCCTTGGCCGGGAAGGGCAGTCACCACTTTATGCTGCTGTTGATGGCAGGCTTGCGGCGATCATTGCGGTTGCCGATCCGATCAAGCCGACGACACCCGAAGCGATCGCAGCATTGCATGCCCTCGGTCTCAAGGTCGCGATGATTACGGGTGACAACCGCCGCACGGCGGAAGCAATTGCACGGCGCCTGGGCATCGACGAGGTCGTGGCGGAAGTGCTGCCGGATGGCAAGGTCGAAGCCGTCAAGCGGCTGGCATCCAGGGGGCAGCGCGTCGTCTTTGTTGGTGACGGCATCAACGACGCACCAGCTCTGGCCGTCGCAGATGTCGGCATCGCGATTGGTACAGGGACAGATGTGGCAATTGAAAGCGCCGATGTCGTGCTGATGTCTGGGGACTTGCGCGGCGTGGTCAATGCCATTGCCCTGTCTAAAGCGACAATTCGTAACATCGGTCAGAACCTTTTCTGGGCCTTTGCCTACAATGCGGCGCTCATCCCGGTGGCTGCAGGCGCGCTCTATCCGGTCAATGGCACATTGTTGTCACCCGTGCTTGCAGCGGGTGCTATGGCCCTTTCGAGTGTGTTCGTATTGACCAATGCCCTGCGCCTCAAACGCTTCAGCCCAGCGCTTCAGGACCGGCTCGATACGTCACACTCCGGCGTATTCGCTGCTGCCGAATAGGAGCTCTTTGCGATGACCATGCCGAACACAGCGTACTTGCCACAGATCGGACGAGGGATTGTCGTCCAGGAAGGGGAAACAATCCTGCAGGCTGCGCTTGCCGCCGGGATTTCCTATCCCCATGGCTGCCGGATGGGCCGGTGCGGGGCCTGCAAGTCGCATCTCGTTTCCGGAGAAGTCGAACTCCTCGAACACACGCCGTTTTCCCTGACGGAGGAGGAGAAGGCGGAAAGGCTGACGCTTGCCTGCCGTGCGATGCCAAAGAGCGATGTGACAATCAGCTGGCTCGATGGTGCAGACGAGATTGCCGACATCGCAGCCGGTCGCTTCGAAGGTTTGATCGCGGAGACAGTGGAGGCGACGCACGACATCAAGCTGGTACGGGTCAAGATCGGGAACCGCAATCAATTCGATTTTAGAGCCGGGCAATATGTGCGGTTTTTTTATCCCGGCGGCCCGCCCCGCGATTACTCCATCGCCAGCCGTCCCGACGAGGAACTGGTCGAATTCCACATCAGACATGTCGCGGGTGGCGCAACCAGCGCCCGCATCTTTATCGAGGCGAAGGCCGGAGATACCATCACATTCGAAGGTCCGTTCGGCTCATCCTTCCTGCGCGAAAAACATCGGGGGCCCATTCTCGGCATTGCTGGCGGCTCAGGCCTGGCACCAGTCAAGGCGATTGCCGAGACGGCACTTGCCAGAAACATGGGGCAAGCGATTCACGTCTATTTTGGTGCGAGGGCAACTCGTGACCTATATATGGTGGAGCAATTTCGCGAACTGAGCGCGCGGCACGACAACCTGAACTTTGTTCCTGTCTTGTCGCAGGAAGCGCAAACGGGACGACGCAGTGGTCAGGTCGGAACGGTTGTCGCCGAGGATTTCAGCGACCTTGACGGCTGGAAAGCCTATCTTGCCGGACCGCCCGCCATGATCGATGCTACGGCGCCACTGCTGATCGAACGGGGTATTCGTGCGGCGGACATTCACGCAGATGTATTCTTTACCCCGGAACAATAGACGAACTGATGGGAGCAGGACTATGAACATTGGTGAAGCAGCTGCCGCATCGGGTGTTTCTGCAAAGATGATCCGGCACTATGAGTCGATCGGTCTGATCAAGTCGGCGGATCGAACCGGTTCCGGTTATCGCGTCTACTCCGGCAATGATCTCGAGACGTTGCGCTTCATCCGGCGCGGGCGTGACCTTGGATTTTCAATCGAGCAGATTCGTCACCTTCTGGCTTTGTGGCGCGATCGAAGTCGCGCTTCGTCCGATGTAAAGCGTATTGCGCTGGAACATGTCGAAGAGCTGGAAGCGAAAATGCGCCAGCTTCGGGAAATGGCCAATACGCTGCGTCACCTCGCTACGCACTGCCACGGCGACGGTCGGCCAGATTGCCCGATCATTCACGATCTTGCTCATCCAAATGCTGACAATTTCGTCCCAGCAGACGCTGCGCCCAAGCGGTCTGGCGCGCTAAAAGGTACGCTCGCTGGCTGAACCCTCCTGGAATATGCGGGTGCTGCGATGGGACCGACACACATTCTGTTTTCGCACGCAAAGCAGAATATCATGCTGAAAAACCTTCTCGAATTGCGTTGACATATCCCCTCCAGGGGGATGGTATATGGAGCTGAGAAACATACTCCAGAGGAGAACGCAATGATCAAGTCAGCGCTTGTTTGGATGGGCTTTGCGCCTGATCCGGGCTTTGCCCATTCGGGTGCCCACGGTCACAGCCATGGGCATGGCCACTCCCATGGGGATGGTGACCATGGCCACACACATGGGGTCATCGATGCGACAATCGCATCGACCAGCAAGGGCCTCTGGGCGATCAAGTGGTCTTTCATTATCCTGATGGTTACCACTATGGCACAGGTTGCCATTGTGTATTTGACAGGTAGTGTGGCGCTTCTTGCCGACACCATTCACAATTTCGGCGATGCCGCGACCGCGATCCCGCTTGGGATAGCCTTCCTTTTTGCCCGCAAGGCAGCCACTCGGACCTTCAATTACGGATTGAACCGCGTTGAAGATCTCGCAGGAGTGGTGATTGTCGGGTTGATCCTGTTCAGTGCACTCTACGCCGGTTACGTGTCGATCGAACGTCTGCTTAATCCGCAGCCGATCGAGATGATCGGCGTTTTGGTGATGGCGGGGATCATTGGTTTCCTCGGCAATGAAGCTGTTGCCGTGTTTCGTATCCGCGTCGGACGCCAGATCAATAGTGCCGCGCTGATCGCGGACGGTTATCATGCCCGCGTTGACGGCTTTGGCAGCCTGGCTGTTGTCATCGGCGCCGCTGGCGTGTGGCTTGGCTTCCCGCTTGCCGATCCGATTGTCGGCCTGATCATCACTTTCATGATCTTCGGTATTGTCTGGCAGTCGGCCCGTGCGGTGTTCACCCGCATGCTCGATGGCGTGGAACCTGGTGTTCTTGATGAAATCACGCACACGGCTGAGCACGTACCAGGCATTGTCAGTGTTCTGGACGTCAAGGCACGCTGGCTCGGCCACAAACTGCGCGCAGATATCGACATTGCCATGGATCCTGATCTGCCAGTTGCGGCCGCCGACAGGGTAGCCAACCACTATGAACGTGAGTTGAAGGGACATCTACCCGCGCTCAACGCAGTCCAGATAAGGGTTCGTTCGGCAGCTTGAGCGGCCACCATCTGCAGATACTGGAAATATCTCGATCTACAAAGCAACAAGTTGAGGATTGGAACAATGACGACACAGAGCATTCATATGGGACATGGTCAGATGGTCGACATTATCGACGTTGGCAACCGGAGCTGGGAACTCGCATTCAGCGAGGCGAGCACGCCCGATTACAAGGCTCCGCCGCTTGACGAGATCATGGTCGATGCCATTGATGACAGCGGTGCGGTTCATCCCCTGTCCGTTGCGAAGGGATCGAAGGCTTCGACTGTAGCCGTGACTGGCGATGTCGATCGTGCTCGGCGCGTGCGTATCATGGTGCTGCATGGCAGCCATTTCCATACGCGTGAGGCGGCAGTGCCCGGTGCAGCGCCGCTCCAGGCAAAGGCCGGTATGGTTGGCGGTTCTGTCATCCCGCTTGGCGATGGTGCTGAAGTTGAAGTGAGCAGGTCGGGACCAGGACGCTGGCTGCTGAAATGGCACAAGAACGGTACGGCGACAAAAGCAGTGTCCGAGGAAACGCTCGAGGTTGAAGCCATTGGACCCAAGGCCGAGGATTACCAGGTGCGCCAGCTTCTGTTGATGCCGGGTCCGGACCAATCAACGTTGATTGCCAGTGGCAAGGTCGATGACGCGACGCACATCCGGTTGATCGTCAAGGACGATGCCGGAACGGTAAAGCGCAGCCTTCCCGTTTTATAATTTCGTTCCTGTGGAAATACCCATCGTGGCCTTGTCCGCGATGGGTCCGAGGGGAGACAAACCATGCATTTACCCGATAATTTTATGCTTTCGCGCCTTTCCGGTTCGGCAACGTCCTCCCACAGCGCTGCTCGCAAGTTCTGCCTGGATACGATCAAGGAGTTTTACGGTTTCGACTATAATCCCAATTGGCATCTCGATATCGACACCTTGCTCCTTTCAGAAGCAGAAAATCATTATGCGCAGCCCAATCGCGGTGCATTCTGGATTGTCGAGAACGGGGAGGGCGAGCTGGTCGCGACGGTTGGCGTTCGCGGCCTTCGGTTCAAGCCGACAATCATCGAGTCCTTTCGTGACCGCTACCCCGAGCCGGAGAAGATCGGCTCGCTCTGGCGGCTCTATGTGCGCAAGGATCAGCGTGGACATGGACTTGGAACGACGCTCAACCGTTTGGTCGAGGAGGAGGCACTGAAGCTTGGATATACGAACATGTATCTTCATGCTTCAAGCGACGCAGCGGCCACGATCGGGTTCTGGAAGTCAGTCGGTTATGAGAATATCGGCGAATGGGACTTCAGCACCCATTTCGACAAGAAACTCGAACTGGTCGATGCCTGACCCTACACTTTTCTGCGGCTGTCGCGTATCAAGAGGCAGGAAGAGACTGTCCATGCTCGTGGAGACAACAATGACAGATCAAACAGCTCCGGCGCAGGAACATCATGTTCACGAGCATCATGCTGACATTGCCAAACGGCTAAAGCGTGCCTATGGTCACCTGCGCAGTGTCGTCGAGATGATCGAAAGCAATAGGTCATGTCTTGATATTGCTCAGCAGCTCTATGCTGTCGAGAAAGCCATCAATCAGGCAAAGCGTACATTGATCCAGGATCATCTCGATCATTGCCTTGAGGAGACCGTCGGGGCCCTGCCGAAGGAACAGCGCAGGCCCATCGACGAGTTCAAGGAAATCACCAAGTATCTTTGACACCCGTTATAGAGCGCTTACCCTCCCCAGAACAGTCGTCGCCCGGCGCCGATACGGCTCCCGCTGCCTATCTCATTTTCTCAATTTAGCATGGTCTTGCATGTGACAGGGTTAACTTGCCTTGATCGCACAATACATTCTGCTGTCGTGGGTCGATTATCTGCCTAATAATTGCGTTTATCTAGTGCGCGCCTAAAAAACGTTCAAAAACACGCATCCTGCAACATTAGGATTGTTGACAATCATAAAACTTGTGACACCATCAGGTTGGGATCCACCGATACGGGTCTGGCGGTTCTCCGGAAGAGGACGAACCGGCACTCGCTCCAGATCTCCGAGTTCAGACATGATGGAAGTGACCCGATGAAACTCCGATCCTACTGGCTGGACACCGTTCCTCCATTCGCAGCTGCGGCCAGTGGCCAGCTTTCCGGGCGGGCTGACGTTGCCGTCATTGGTGGTGGATTCACCGGGCTGGCTGCGGCGGTGAGCCTCGCCAAGAAAGGCGCCGATGTGGTCCTGATTGAAGCTGGGCATATCGGCAGCGGCGCGTCCGGTCGCAATGGCGGTCAATGCAACAATGGCGTTGCAATTGATTACTCCGGCGCGGTTGCCCGGTTTGGTCGCGAAACGGCCCGTTCGTTCTACCGCGCCTATGATGCGGCTGTCGACACGGTTGAGCGTTTCGTAATGGACGAGGCGATTGATTGCGACTTCCGGCGAACCGGCAAGATCAAGCTCGCTGCCAAGCCTGAACACTACGAAAAACTCGCACGGAGCCACGAAATTCTCGCCCGGGATGTCGACCAGGACACCACACTTGTCAGTCGCGACAGGCTCCGTACAGAAGTCGGGACGGACCGCTATTTCGGCGGACTGGCCTTCACCAAGAGTGCCGGGATGCATATGGGAAAGTTCGCGCAAGGAATGGCTTCTGCCGCGGTTGGTCATGGTGCCCGGATTTACGAGAAGGCCCCCGTTATTAAGCTCAAGCGTATCTCCGGTTACCGGCATGAGATTGTCACGACCAATGGTTCAATTCACGCCTCGCAGGTGCTGCTGGCGACCGGCACGTCGGTCGCCGGGCCGTTCGCGCGCTTCCGCCGCCGCATTATTCCGATCGGCAGTTTTATCATTGTGACCGAACCGCTGCCGCTTTCGCTCATTGACGAAATTATGCCCACCCGGCGAATGGCCACGGATTCGAAGAATGTCGGAAGCTATTTCCGGATCACGCCGGACAATCGGCTGTTGTTTGGAGGGCGTGCTCGCTTTGCAATGTCGAGTCCCGCATCAGACGCCAAGAGCGGCAAGATACTCGAGAAGACGATGATATCCGTCTTCCCGCAGCTGGCAGGCGTGCGTATCGATTATTGCTGGGGTGGTCTGGTTGATATGACGGCAGACCGTCTGCCCCGTGCCGGCGAACATGAGGGGCTCTTCTATTCAATGGGCTATAGCGGTCATGGGACGCAGATGTCGACACATATGGGATCGGTCATGGCGGATGTCATGAGCGGCCAGCACGAAGCCAATGTCTGGCGCAAGCTCGATTGGCCGGCCATTCCGGGGCATTTTGGCAAGCCCTGGTTCCTGCCTTTTGTGGGAGCCTACTATCGGCTGCAGGATTTGTTGCACTAGAACCATTGCGGAGAAAGGACCGGGATATGTGGATACAGACACTAAGACGCTTCCTCATTCTGTGTCTGATGCTGGCAATCGTTTCTGTCATCGCTTTCCTTTTGCCGTATATGACGGGCGGCGATCCTGCTCGTACGATCCTGTTCTCGCGCATGCGCGATACAGCCCTCGATCCGCATGCAGTTGAAGCACTCCGCGTAAGTCTTGGTCTCGATCGTCCGCTTTATGTCCAGTATTTCACATGGTTGTGGAACGCGGTGCGTGGCGATCTGGGCTTTTCATTCACCAGCAGTCAGCCCGTTGCAGCCGAACTCATCCGCGCGCTTGGGGTATCGATCACTTTGGCGCTCACGGCGTTGGCAATCGCGGTCATCGTTGCGTTGCCGCTCGGCACCTTGGCAGCCATGCGACCGGGCGGCAGGCTGGACAATTTCACCACCCTGATGATCCAGACTTTCGTCGCAACACCGGAATACTGGTTTGCACCAATGTCCGCGTTGGTCTTCGCGCTTTATCTCGGCTGGTTGCCCTCGGCCGGCTGGGATAGCTGGCGTTCGCTGGTGCTTCCAGCTCTGACGCTCACGCTTCGCCCGCTCGCCTATTTCACGCAAGTGACACGGGCAGCGATGACCGATGTTTTGCGGGCGCCCTATATCACTGCCGCACGCAGCCGCGGTCTGGGCATGCACGGCACCGTGATGCGCCATGGCATTCGCAATGGTTCGCTGCCGGTAGTCACGTTCTTTGCCCTGTGGCTTGCGGGCCTGCTTGGAGGCTCGGTCGTCGTAGAGGTGATCTTTGCCATACCTGGTATGGGGCGGCTCCTCTACGATGCGGTCATTAATCGCGATATCCCAATGTTGCAGGGCGGATTTGTCTGCATCGTCGCACTCTCCATTCTGATCAACACGCTCGCTGATGCCCTTTATGTCCTGATCAATCCAGCAATGCGGGGAAATCATGACCATTAGTCATTACACAGAGGCTCCGATGGCAGTCGCCCTTTATAACCAGCGCAAGCGTCCGTCCGCACTGAGCGGCGTTGTCGACTTCATCAGACGTCGGCACTGGACGTTTTTTGTCGGGTCAACGATCTTTCTCGTTATTCTTGCGCTGCTGCTCGTAGCACCCTGGGTATCGCCCTATGATCCTGCGCAGCAGAGCCTGCGGTTCAGGCTCAAACCGCCGAGCGCTCTTCACTGGTTGGGGACCGATCATCTTGGGCGCGACCTATTGAGCCGTGTGCTGATCGGAGGGCGCTTTACGGTAACGATTGCCGCCGTAACAGTGGTTTTATCGGTGGTGATCGGGACATTTATTGGCATTATCAGCGGACGAAGCCGCGGTCTGATCGACGAAGTACTGATGCGTACCGTCGATCTTCTGATCTCGATCCCGGATGTGGTCATCGCCATTTTTCTGGTCGCGATCTTCGGTCCAGGCTATGGAACGCTGATCGCATCGTTGACCATCGTCGGATGGACACCGTTCGCACGGCTGGCACGCGGATTGACACTATCGATCAATTCGCAGGAATATATCCGTGCCGCGGAGGTGCTTGGTTGCACCAGACGCTTCATCATTTTCCGGCATGTCATACCCAACACTATCCGGCCGATAGCGGCTGTGGCGTTTCTGCGCTTCGGTCACAAGCTGATCACCGTTGGCGGGTTGTCGTTTCTCGGTCTTGGCGTTCAGCCTCCTGCAGCCGATTGGGCACTGATGCTTGCCGACGCACAGGCCTATGCAGAACGTATGCCCATCCTCGTCATCGCACCAGGTCTGGCAATCTTCTTGTCGGCCTTAAGCGTGACATGGATCGGTCACGGCCTGAACATTGATACAAAGAAATCAAGCGGTCACTGAATAAAGCGAGGAGAGGTTAATGGCAGATACGGCGAATACGATAAAACGGTTGACGCGGCGGACCTTGTCCGGCCAGCTCGCCGAGGAAATCCGCCAAGCAATTCTCTCCGGTGTTTTTCCGCTTGGCTCGCAACTCAATGAAATGGAACTGGCCGAAAAGTTCGGTGTCAGCCGTGGGCCGGTGCGGGAAGCCCTGCAGCGGCTGATTCAGGAAGCGCTCCTTGTCAGCGAGCCGCATCGGGGCGTCTTTGTACCCGAACTCAATGACCGTGACTTGTCGGACATATTTTTCGTTCGTGAAGCAATAGAAGGCAGCGCCATCCGCCGCGTCATGAGGTCGGAGGCACTGCCGGAAGTTGGCCTTACCTTGAAGCGGCTGGTCGTTCGCATGGACGAGGCTGCGCGCGCAGAAGACTGGCCACTAGTCGCCGATCTGGACATGGAATTTCACCGGGAACTGGTGAATGCCGCGGGAAGCTCCCGGTTGTCGCGCATGTACGCAACGGTACAGGCCGAAACCAGGCTCTGCCTACTCATGTTGAGGGGCGGCTATCGTGGCAGCGCGGCACTGGTGGAGGAGCACCGGCGTCTCGCGGATATTATCGCAAGCGGCGACGTTGCCGCTGCCATAGAAGAACTGCCTAAACACTTCGGTGATCCGGTTCGCATAATGCAAAAAGCCAATGCCGCTCGTGAGAGAGGATCGTCATCCGAAGCCGCATGACACAGGCTTAGCTAATGCCCTCCGGTTCAATAAAAATAAGGGGAACTCTTATGAATATCGAAGGACAAACGCATACCGATACCACTCCGCCGCTACAGCGGACGCCGCTCCTGGCGATCGAGGATTTGCATGTCTCGTTTCCAGGAGAGAACGGCAGGAAGACAGTGATCTCAGGCCTGACGCTTTCCGTCAATGTTGGCGAGGTGGTGGCTCTCGTTGGCGAATCCGGATCCGGTAAGAGCATGACTGCGCTGTCCCTGATGCGCCTGCTACCGCCTGACGCCGAGATCACTGCTGGTCGTATTTCGTTTGCTGGACGTGATATCCTCGCCCTTTCACCAGTAGAACTCGACGCACTGCGGGGTGCGGACATAGGCATGCTGTTCCAGCAGCCGCAGGCCATGCTCGATCCGACCAGCCGGGTGAAGACGCAGGTGGCCGAGCCCCTTTGGGTTCATCGCAAGATGAGCCGCCACGCGGCACTCGGCCGGGTGGTAAATATGCTGCGGGACGTCGGAATTCCTGATCCGACAGCGCGGGCGCAATGTTTTGCGCACGAACTCTCAGGTGGCATGGCACAGCGCGTGATGATTGCCGCTGCCCTGTCCGGCAATCCGCAGCTCTTGATCGCAGACGAGCCAACGACAGCGCTCGATGTGACTGTGCAAGCTCAAATATTGAGATTGCTCGACGATGAGCGCCGGAAGCGCCGGCTTGCTACACTGCTGATTACCCACGACCTGTCTGTCGTCGCTGCCTTCGCTGACCGCATCGCCGTCATGTATGCAGGCCGTATCGTCGAGGAAGGGCCGACGCAGGCAATCCTCAAGGCACCACAACATCCCTACACCAAGGCGCTTGTCAGTTGTTCCCTCCTCACCACCGATGGTGAAGGTCAGTTGCTGTCAATTCCCGGTTCAAGCACGCAAGCACATGAGCTTTCTTGCGGCTGCCGCTTTCACCCCCGCTGTGCTGTGGCCAAGTCCAGCGGCATGGGCAGTCGGTGCATGGCATCAGAGCCAAAGCTGGACAGCTTGCCGGAGGGGCGGAAGGCGCGCTGCTGGGCAGTTGGGACGAACATGCCGAACAGTCGGCTTGTTGAAGGAGATTTGTGATGCAAGTAGTTGCTAGCGCATTACCCCGACCCTCATCCCATGACAAGAAGCCGCCGTTCGTCATCGCCAAAGATCTCTTCAAGTACTATCCTATCCCGGGCCTCGGTCATCGCATGGTCAAATCTGTCGACGGCGTGTCGCTCACGATAGGTGAGGGGGAAGTCCTCGGCCTGGTGGGCGAATCCGGTTGCGGCAAGAGCACCATTGCCAGACTGATGACGCGGCTAACCAATGCGACCAATGGTGAACTTTCCATTGGAGAGCACGATATTCTGCACATGGAAGGCGAAGCACTGCGCCGCATGCGCAGGGTCGTGCAGTTGATCTTTCAAGATCCCTATTCGGCATTGGATCCGCGCATGCGGATCGGGCAAAGTATGGAAACTCCGCTTGAACAGCACGGGATAGGAACACGCGACGAACGCAATGCATGCGTCTACCAGATGCTCGAGGAAATTGGCCTCGATGCTTCTTTCTATGACCGTTATCCGAGTCAATGTTCTGGAGGGCAGCTACAACGCGTGGTCATTGGACGTGCGCTTCTTCTCAATCCAAGCTTTCTTGTATGCGATGAGCCGACATCGGCTCTCGATGCCTCGATGCGAACACAGATCCTGAACTTGTTGATGGACCTGAAGCGGCGTCACGGCCTGACTATTTTGATGATCTCACACGACCTGCGCGTAGTGCGCTATCTGTGCGACCGTATCGCGGTGATGTATCTGGGGCGGATTGTCGAAATCGCCGATCGGGACGAACTGTTCCGTGCGCCGAAGCATCCCTATACCAAAGCGCTGATTGCGTCGTCGATGCTTGACGAAACCGGATTGCATGCACCGGAAATGCTGCTGGACGGAGATTTGCCCAGTCCGCTCAATCCACCCGATGGCTGCAGATTCCATACGCGTTGCAGGTATGCGACCGATAGATGCAGCGCGAGTGAACCAGAATTCAGCGCCGTGGCTGATGAGCATCTTGTGCGCTGTCATCATTGGTCGGATTGGAGTTGATCGACCAAGCAGTTATGTTGCGCTCGTTCCGTAAAAACAGACAATTTGGCGGTAACAGAAGTATAAACGGAATATAATTCCGAAGAATTGAAATTAAAATGGAGAATGTAAATAGATATTCTATGAGTATCTGTAAAGTATACCTTTGTATTCGCACAAATAGTGTAAACGACATTATCAATCGTTGAAATTGCCGATGAACGGTAATGTGGTTACAAAAAGGGGAATAAGACAATGTTGAAACATGCGATTTTTACGACATGCGCCTTGGCGATATCGTTCAGTGCCCATGCGGCCGAGGGCGGTACGGTTACCTATGATGATAATTTCGGCGTCAAGACGGGATGGGATTTGTCGTCGGATGACGCCTATCTCGGCTCCCGCGCCGGTTGCTTTGAGGGCCTGGTCCGGATCGGCTATGACACGAAGCTTGAGCCAAGCCTCGCCGAATCCTGGACGCAGACCGCTCCCACGGTCTGGGAGTTCAAACTGCGCAATGGTGTCAAGTTTCAGAACGGCGAACCGTTCAACGCTGAGACAGTCGTCAATGCGCTGAATAACCGCCTGAAAGCCTCCGTTCCGGCTCGGGCCTTTTCGTCCAAGCTTATCGCCTCTGTTGAGCCGGTCGGCGAGGACGTGGTGAAGATCACGACGATTGAGCCATCGGTACTATTGCCCGCGCAAATGGCCAGCCCCGCCACGACCATCCTCGCGCCCGCCGCCTATAAATCCGGCAAGGTTGACCCGGTGGGGACCTGTACTGGCCCCTTCAAGATTACGGAGGTCGATCCCAATCAATACATGATCCTTGCGCCAAATCATGAGTATTGGGGCGGTATGCCCAAACTTGCCGGAGGCCGTGTCAATTTCGTTCCAGATGCTGACACCCGCGCAACCCAAATACGCACCGGCGAAGCGCAGATCTCGCGGCTGGTGCCACCTTGGACGGTCAAGACGATCGAATCGACGGCTGGGGTCAAAGTTGCTCCGATCCCATCACCCCGCATCACGGAACTCTTGCTGAACAATGCAAAGCCACCATTCAACAATGTGAAAGTTCGGCAGGCGATCCAGGCGGCAATTGACAGTATTGGCATTGCCGAAAGTATTTATGAAGGTGCGGTAAAGGGCGCAACGATGCCATTTGCACCAGGCGAACCCTGGGCTCAGCAAGAGCCGGAACCGGCCTATGATGTCGACAAGGCGAAAGCATTGCTCGCCGAAGCAGGCGTGGCGCCTGGCAGCCTGACTGTGGGCCTTCTGGCTTATACGGCCAAAACAGAACTGAAGGATGTCGCGGCTATCATCCAGGCGCAATTGCAGGAGATCGGCATCAAGGTCGATGTGCGGGTTGCCGATTACAGCGCAATCGAGCCTGACCTTTTATCCGGCAATTTCGACATGGCACTCATGTCGCGTGGTTATACAACGGACGTTGCTGAGCCGGTTGGCTTCCTCAATGCCGACTACACCTGTGGTGGCAGTTACAATATTTCGCACTATTGCAACGAAGTGACCGACAAGCTGATCAAATCCGCCTACACGGTTGCTGAGCCTGAAAAGCGTTTCGCCATCTACGAAGAAGCGGCCAAAAAGCTTTATGAAGAAGCCGTCTCGGTCTTCCTCATCCATGAAACGGTCTTCGATGCCTATTCGGACAAGCTCGAAAACTACAAGCCGCACCCGCTTAACTACTATGTCCTGACCAAGGATCTGGCGACGAAGTAGCCGCTATTTGTGGGCGCGGCGAAAGTCTGTGCTCGCAGATCAAGCTGAAAGCAAACGGTCCCCCCAAGACTTTGCGTAGACCCCGGTTTCAACGAGCCGGGGTTTTTTCAAATCCTGTGATGCGGCTGTTCAATGGGATTATATGGTCTTCAAAAGCGAGACGGATCCTGCGACAAGGGAAACGGGTATCGTCCTCTTCGATCTCGACGCTCCGCGTCCACCATCTGCAAGCCCATCGGCGGAATTGCTGATTTCCGCCGAACCACAATGCCAGAACCGCCGCTGGTATGCGGATCCTACGGGGGAGTGGACAGCTGGCGTATGGAGCTCGACGCCCTATCGCCGCCGTCCAATGAACTATGTCTGTTATGAGATGATGCACATGCTCGAAGGACAGGTGGAGATCGGCGATGGCAAGGGTGAGGATACGATCTGGAGCGCGGGTGAAACGTGTCTCCTGCCGAAGGGTGCATCGCTGGCGTGGAACAGCCGGGAAGACGTTCTGAAGGTTTATGGTACATGGCGGCCGTCATAGGCCAACGAGGTAATCCAGATCAGTCAACATTCGGTACAAAATAAGTCTGGCCCGCCCTCTTACGGAAGAGGGCCGGCCATCGTTTCAGGTCAGGCGGTAGCCAGTATCCGGGGCGTTGTCGCTGCAGGTGACCCGGTTTTTTCCTTCTTGAGATAGCCAAGCAAGCGCATCGCATTGAGTGTCACCAGAACCGTAGCGCCGGTATCAGCAAACACGGCGATCCACAGACCAGTGACGCCGAAGACGGTAGTCACCAGAAACGCCACCTTCAACCCAAGCGCGATCGTCACATTTTGTCGAATATTGCGCATGGTGGCGCGGGACAGCCCGATCAGTGTCGCGATGTCCTGAACACGGTTGCGAAGCAGGGCAGCGTCGGCGGCTTCAAGCGCAACATCGGTACCTGATCCCATAGCGACACCAACATGGGCAGCTGCCAGCGCCGGCGCATCGTTGATGCCGTCGCCAACCATGATCACCTTGCGCTTCTCCGCCAGTTGCCGGATCGTCATCACCTTGTCTTCCGGCATCATTTCGGCGCGAGCTTCAACGCCAAGTTCCCGCGCTATCGCGGCTGCCGTTGCCTTGTTGTCACCGGTCAGCATTACGGTATCGATGCCAGCCGCCTTCAGCGCTGCGATTCCTGCGCGGGCGTCACTGCGTGGCTCGTCCCGCAGTGCCAGGAGTCCAATCGCTTCGCCGTTCGCTATTGCGACAACAACAGTCTTGCCTTCTGCTTCGAGCGCATGAATCTGCTGGGCCAGGGGGGCACCGATCGTTCCGGCTTCACGGGCAAAACGCGGCGCTCCGACAAAGATTTTCTGACTGGCGACTTCGCCCTCGACGCCCTTGCCAGCAATGCTCTTTACAGTCGTTGCGTTGACGGCAGAAATATTTTCAGCGGTCGCACGGTCCACAATTGCCTTGGCAAGCGGATGGCTCGATTCCCGCTCGAGGGCGCTGACAGTTGCCAGAAAGGTTGCGATATTGCCGTCACCGGCGACGATGTCCGTTACGATGGGTTCACCGCGCGTCAGCGTTCCTGTCTTGTCGAAGGCGACAGTCTGGGCGCCGGCCAAGGCTTCGATGACCGAACCGCCCTTGATAAGCAAGCCGTGCTTTGCGGCCGAAGACAGGCTGGACGCGATAGCGGCCGGTACCGAGATGACAAGCGCACATGGACACCCGATCAGGAGCAGAGCCAGAGCGCGATAAATCCATGTTCCCCATTCGGCGCCAACGACGAGCGGCGGGACAATTGCGACGAGGATGGCGATGCCAACAACAAGCGGCATGTAGATACGCGAGAAGCGGTCGATGAAACGCTCGGTCGGAGCTTTGGAATCCTGAGCCTCCTCGACCAGCGTAATGATACGGGCGATGGTATTGTCCTGTGCAGCGCGGCTGACACGGATGCGCAATGTTGCCTCGTGGTTGATGGATCCGGCGAAGACCGCGGCGCCGGGCTCCTTCAGGCGCGGAACCGATTCACCGGTAATGGGAGATTCATCGACACTCGACATGCCCTCCACGACTTCGCCGTCGGCAGGAATGCGGTCACCCGTGCGGGCGACAACGATCTGGCCGATACGCAACGTATCGGCCGCGACTTCACGGAGCTGGCCGTTTTCCTCAACAAATGCTGTCTTCGGGACGAGCGCTCCGAGCGCTTTGATCCCGGCACGGGCCTTGCTGGCGGCAAAGCCTTCGAGGACTTCCCCTACCGCGAAAAGGAAGACCACGACGGCCGCTTCCTCGACGGCACCAATTACAATTGCGCCCGCGGCAGCGATGGTCAGAAGCATTTCGATTGTGAAGGGGGCGCCGGCAAGGGCTGCCATGGTGGCGCGCCGGGCAATTGGAGCAGCTGCGACGATGGTTGCCAGCAGGAACACCCAATAGGAGAGCTCCGGAAGGACCAAACTCGCAGCATAGGAGGCGCCAAGCAGTGCACCGGCGATGACGGCAATTTTCGCCTTCGGCGTTTGCCACCAGCGGCGTGGCGACGGGATCGCCGTGGACGCGGCGCTGCCTTGGCCGATACGGCTCGGTTTATAACCAAGGGATGCCACCTTGCTCTCTACAACGCTGGATGGCGTCAGCAGCTCGTTGAGGGCTAGCGTAAGGGTTTCGTTTGTCACCGAAACGCGGATATCCGAGACGCCAGGGACGCGTTCAAGAGCCGCGCCAATCGTTGCAGCACAACTCGCGCAATCCATTCCTTCGACCTTCCAGACTAGATGATCCGCCGGCGCGGCAGCCTCGGTGGCAGGCACGGCGTGGTCATGGCTGCAATTCGGCCCATGGATATGAACGTCATGTTGATGGGCCGCATGATCATGTTGTTTGTCATCATGTCCATGATGATGATCGTGGTTGCAACCCGGGCCATGAACATGGGGAGCGTGTTCGTGCGTCGTATGCTCATGCGTGTGCGCTTGATGGTGTTCTTGATCATCACGGCCGTGGTTGCAGTTTGGCCCATGGATGTAACCAGTATCGTGCACCGGCTTTGCGGCAGGACGGCGCGTCAGGCTTGGCTCGAAACCCAGTTTGCGGACCTTCTTCTCGATTTCGGAAACGGACGTCGCAGCCTCATCGAGCAGAAGCGACATTGTTTCCGTCGTCACAGAAATCTTCAGATCGGAGACACCGGGCACCCGGTTGAGTGCAGTCTTGATCGTATTGGCGCAGCTACCGCAATCCATCCCTCCGACCTTGAAAATGAAAGCCTCGTTATTGCTGCCAGAACGCCTGCCGGAACCTGTCTCGGTCATTGAATGTCTCCTGGGTTGGTTCAAAGGATTCTTGACTTCAATGACGCTAATCCCTCTAGTAACTATAGGTTCAAGAGGAAAATTCGATGGAACGCACTTTTTCTATTGGCCGTCTTTCGACGACCACGGGCTGCAAGGTGGAAACGATCCGCTACTACGAGTCGATCGGTCTGCTGGATGAGCCGGAGCGTTCGGACGGCAATCAGCGCCGGTACCTGAAATCACACCATGAACGGCTGCTTTTCATTCTCCACGCACGCGATCTTGGTATGTCGATTGAAGCAATCCGGCAGCTCATTGCATTGTCTCGCGATCCGGAGGCGCCATGCGACGGGGCAGATGAGATAGCGCGTCAGCAACTGGGATCCGTGCGTGACAAGATCCAGCGGCTCAAGTTGCTCGAAGCGGAATTGCAGCGTGTGGTCGAAAGCTGCGACGGGCACCGCATCGGCGATTGCCGGGTCATCGAAGCACTGGCCGAATGTGGCGCTTGCCACAGGGATCATCGTGCTCCGCGCTAGCTGCGGTCGTCGTGATCGAACAGCGCTGTCAGCGGATAATAATTCTTGATGAAGGGTGATTTGATCACGATATAGCTGAAATACTTTTCGATGCCGATATTGCGTTCGAGCAGGTTCTCGACAATGCCCTGATAATGGACAACGCCTCGTGTGATGAACTTCAGGAGGTAATCGTAGCCGCCGCTGACGAGATGGCATTCCACGATCTCATCAATATTGCGGATGGCGTTCTCAAAACGGACAAAGTCTTCCCGGCGATGGTCCGACAGTGTGACCTCAGTGAAGACCGATACTGTTTCTCCTAGTTTGGCAATATTGATCTGGGCGCCGTAGCCCGTAACATAGCCGGCCTGTTCAAGCCGCTTCACCCGCATCAGACACGGGCTCGGTGACAGCCCCACGGCGTCGGCGAGATCGACATTGGTGATGCGGCCATTCTTCTGAAGCTCGTAAAGAATTTTAAGATCGATCCGGTCGAGCTTCGGTAGTCTCATCGCATGGCTGCCTTATGGTTCCTCTTTGACAATACTGCTCTAATACCCGATGAGGTTGCAAGGATGATCACCGCCCCGACACACTTTGTCTGCCGTTAAAGGTCGGAGTGGAAAGCGTTGGTCGATTGACACCGGCGACTGGGCAGCAGCCGCGCGCCGCCGGTGGGTAAGCGATCAAGCGTGGGCTTCGGGGGTATAGCCTGCGGCGGTAATGATTTCCGCAATGCGCGCGGCGTCCGAAACGCCCCCAACCGAAACGATGCGGTTTACAGGGTCGGCATGCACAGCGGCGCCGGGCACGGTCTTTTCTATGGCACCCTTGATCACGCCTGCACAATGACCGCAGGTCATGTCGTCAACGCGGAACGAGACGTCCGCATTGACGGGCTTGGTGGCTTCGGAATGATGTTCGTGGGCTGTACACATACAGAGTTCTCCTGGATTGAAATTTCGGATGAGAGGAGCGTGAACTATTCCAACGTGGGAAGGTCAAGCGCTTTATTTCAAGCTGGTTCGCTCACGGCGGCACGCACTTCCTTCAAGTCCAATACGGCATCGAGTGTCGAACGCACACGCGAGACAATGAGATCAATTTCATCGGCTGTGCAGCTCAATGGCGGTGCGAAACCAAGCACGTCATCCGTGAAGGCGCGCAGGATGAGGCCATTCCGGTAGGCCGTGTCGAACAGGCGTTCGCTGAGCTTCAGCTCAGGATCGAACCTTGTTTTTGCCGCCTTGTCGCTGACGAGCTCGACAGCGGCGAGCATGCCGCGCCCGCGCACATCGCCGACAAGGGGATGATCGCGCAGGCGGTCGAGACCGGCAATGAAACGCTCGCCCATCTTCTCGCCATTCTCCAGCAGACCGCCCTCCGTGTAGAGTTTCAGCGTTGCAAGACCCGCCGCCGCGCTGACGGGGTGGGCCGAATAGGTGAATCCGTGACCGACCGCGGCAGGGCCAGCGCTTTCGGCGATGACCTGATAGATTTCCTCGCGCATGAACAGCGCTCCCATCGGCACATAGCCCGAGGTCAGGCCCTTGGCCACGGTCATCATGTCCGGCACGACCTCTTCCGTTTCGCAGGCAAAGAGCGGTCCAGTCCGGCCGAAGCCGGTGATGACCTCGTCTGCCACAAAGAGAATATCGAGATCACGACACGTCTCGCGCATGGCCTTGAGCCAACCGGCGGGCGGCACGATGACGCCGCCGGAACCCTGGATCGGTTCGCAGAAGAACGCGGCCACATTGTCGGCGCCAAGCTGCTCAACCCGCTGCCGCAATGCTTGGACCGAAGCCGCGATGATGGCGGACGAATCATTCCCCGCCGGATTGCGGTAGGGGTAGGGCGACGCAATTTTGTGCTGCCACGGTAAAGGCAGATCGAACCCCCTGTGGAAGATCGGCAGCGCCGTCAGGCCGGCCCCGGTTGAAGAGGAGCCATGATAGCCGCGCTCGAGGGTGATGAACTGTTTCTTCTGCGGCTTGCCGAGAGCATTGAAATAGTAATGGATGAAGCGCACGGCAGAATCGACCGCATCAGAACCGCCGAGGGTGAAATAGATACGATTGAGGTCCCCAGGCGAGCGTTCGGCAAGCTCTGCGGCCAGCCGTATCGCCGGTTCGCTGCCGAGCGAGAAATAGCCGGTTGCATAGGGCAGGCGGCGCATCTGCTCCGTCACCGCATCGACGATCGAATCCTGCCCATAACCGGCATTGACACACCAGAGACCGGCAAAACCGTCGATGAGCTCGTGTCCGCTCGCATCCTTGACAAAGACGCCCTTGGCCGATTGCAGCACAGTGACGCCGCGCTTCTCGTGACCCCGGTAGGAAGCGACGGGGTGGATAAGATGCTCGCGATCGAGCGCGACAAGAGAGTTGCTCAGCATGCCATGTCCTTTCGAATTGTCATCCTCCCAAATTGGCATCGCTCACGAAAAATGGCGTGCTGAACACGGCTGGCTTTCCACTATGGGATGCTCTTTTCGCGGACGCGGCAGCGGGAGATGCTGTTTATCCCAGCGCCTGATTTGTCAGGGCAAAAATGCTGCAGCCTGCTGCGGGTTGGGGCGCATCTCCGCGGACCATCGTCGTTCCGCCGCCAACTTTCGGCAGACCTTGTGCTTCGAGCCAATTGCCAAGGCCATTGTCATCCGGTGTATCGATACGCAGGAACTTCTCGCTCCGAGCCAAAATCCAGTTCGATATCAGCGCCTGGGCAGCTTTGAGATCCCGAGCAATGACCGGCCCGATGACAGAGCCATGCCCGAACGGGCGGAGCATCGCATAGCCCTCCGACTGTCCGTCTGTTTCCAGAATAAGACATTGGCCCGTGTGGAGAAGCGCTGAAAGCATCGCTTGGCGGTCCAGTCCCGAAGCATGGCGGTCAAGCGCGATAAGGCCCGCTATATCGCCTTCGGCGAAGGCACGAATTGTCTGATCCGGCTCGGGCATGACGGGTTTGAAATCTGAAGGTTTGCCCTGATGCTGCGAGATTGCTCCGGTCGTCCGGAAACCCAGGGATTTATAGAGCGGTTCGCCTTCTTTCGTGGCGATCAGCAGGATATTCCTTTCCTTGGCCTGGGTCAGTGCCGCGTCCATGAGTTTGCCGCCAATACCGCGTTTCTGCCGCTCGGCGGAAACGATTACCATGCCGAGCGTGGCGAAATCGTCGCCGAACGGCCACCAGAGAATCGTACCGACAATTCCGGAATTGTCTTCAGCCACAGTGCCATGCCCCAGACCTGCAACGAGCTGCCAGTCTTCGATCCGGTGGGGCCAGTTCACGGCTGAAGATAGCGCTAACGCACCCGATAGATCTGCTGGCTGCATGGTGCGAAGCAAATACTCGCTTGGCGATTGCAGCATGCTCGTATCCTTCTTTGCGGCGTAGCTCGAAGACGCTTTCATAGCCGCCAGATTAAGGTTTGTATCAAGGAACATTGTTCCAAGCTTTCCCCAACAACGCAATTTTGCGCTGTTGCATGGATAAAAGCCCAAATAAAAAGCTTGGGAACATTGCTTAGGCTTCATCCATGCCATCAAGATCGCAAAAAAAGGGGAAAAGGCATGAGCCGGGTTGTTATTGTCGGTGGCGGGATTGTCGGTCTTTCGGTTGCACGGGCTGCATTGAAGGCTGGACAAGAGGTTGTCCTGCTGGAGCAGGGGCCAGTCGGGAACCCGAATGGAGCTTCCTACGATAATCACCGCATGATCCGCTACCACTATGGCGCTGCCGAAGGCTATACCCGCATGGTTACGGACGCTTTCGCTGCATGGGCGCGGGTCTGGGATGATCTTGGCGAGACGCATCACGATACGACCGGCGCTATTTCGATCGGACTGGCAGAAGATGACTATGCAGGAAAGACGCTTGCGGCGTTTCGCAAGAACCGCATTCCCCATGAGATCCTCGATGCGGCCGAAATTGCAGAGCTGTGCCCACATTTGAAGGTGCCTGAAGGAGCCTGGGGACTTCTGTCCCGCGTCGGCGGTCCGCTCTATGCAAACCGCATCGTCGATGGGCTGGCCCGCTGGAACAAGGATCATGGCGCAGAAATTCGGGCCAATACCAACGTTGCCAGCATTGATATTGAGGCCGCCACCGCGACGCTGGATGATGGCCAGACGATAAAAGGCGATCATCTGGTCGTTGCGGCAGGAGCATGGCTGCCATCGCTGTTGCCTGATCTTTATGGGAACCTCACCACCTATCGGCAGGCCCTCTGCTATGTGACACCGCCTGAAAACTTCGCTGAAAGTTGGCGAACCGCTCCATCCATCGTCACGATTGGCGATGGCGTCGGCTATACCTTGCCGGATTTGCGCGGCGCAGGGCTGAAATTCGGAGCGGGATCGCATCGGCGGCTTGGCGCTCCGTCCGCCGGCTTCGAGTCGGATATAGCGGAAGCGGATTACATTATCGGTCAGTTCGCGCCCTATCTGCACGACGCGGAAAGCTATCGTCCCGTGCGCATGAAGGTGGGTTACTATGTCATGGACGCGACGCGAAAGTTCAGGCTCGATAGCCATGGCCCCTCGCTGGTCGTTACCAATTGCGACGGGCAGATGTTCAAGTTTGGCCCGTTGCTCGGCGAAGCAATTGTCAACATGTTCGAGGGGCGCCTCTCCCCGAAAGTTCTGCATTCGTGGGCGGCTGGGGATGCTGCCATTGCACCGAAGTCCGCTGTCAATGCTTAGCTTCGATCCCCGCCACCTAGCAGTCCCAACGGGCCATTTCATTGATGGGGCATTGGTTTCAGGTCCTCCCGGGAACCTTCCGGTCCGGCGGCCCTGTGATGGGGCCGTCTATACAAAGATGCCGCTGGCGTCCGCCGATGTCGTCGATCGCGCCGTATCGAGCGCGAAAAGGGCCTTCCGGACATCCGATTGGGCCAAGCGACCGCCACGCGAACGCGCTCGGGTTATGCGGCGCTGGGCAGACCTTGTCGATGCTAACAGGCAAGAGCTGGCACGGCTCGAAGCTGTCGGCTCGACGCGGCCAATCGCGCAGGCAAATGGTTGGGATGTTCCCTATCTCGCGGAAACCATCCGGTTCTTTGCAGAATTTGCTGACAAGCATGGTGGCGAGGTTGCGGCCACCCAGAGCGATCGCTTCGGCATGATCGTTACCGAGCCGCGCGGCGTCGTTGCTGCGATCGCTCCGTGGAATTTCCCATTGGTCATGGCCGGCTGGAAATTGGCACCGGCACTTGCGGCGGGAAATGCGGTGGTCCTTAAACCGTCGGAAATGACCCCAGTTTCCGTCCTGCGGCTGGCGGAGCTTGCCATCGAATCGGGTGTGCCAAGCGGTATTTTCAACATTGTTCAGGGAACAGGTACAGGTGCGGGTGACGCGCTGTGCCGTCATCCCGATGTCGCCAAAATCAGCTTCACCGGGTCGACGAAAACGGGCGCCGCGATCATGGCGACCGCGGCGTTGAACGGCGTCAAGCCGGTGACCCTCGAACTTGGTGGCAAGAGCCCGCAGATTGTCTTCGAGGACGCGGATGTTGACCTGGCGGCGGCTTGCATTGCCCGCTCGATCCTCGGCAATGCCGGGCAGGTTTGCGTTGCGGGTTCCCGGCTTCTCGTACACCGCGATTTGCGCGACGCGCTGATTGAGCGCATCGCTGTGCTTGCCCGAGAGGTGACGCCGGGCCCGACATGGGAGACAGGCACGAGTTTTTCGCCGATCATCTCGTCAGGACAGCTCGATCGAATTGACTCGATTGTTCGGCGGACGGTGGCTCAAGGTGCAGAAGCACTCATCGGCGGTCATGCTATGGAGGGCTTTGGCGATGGGACATTCTATGCGCCGACGATTCTCATCGGGATCGACCAGGGTATGGAAGCAGCGCGCGCCGAAATCTTCGGCCCGGTGCTGACGGTTCAAACCTTCGAAGACGAGGACGAAGCCTTGGCGCTTGCAGATCATCCGGAATTCGGCCTCGCATCGGGTGTCTATACGCGCGATCTGTCCCGGGCTCTGCGAATGGTACGCAGTCTGGAGGCCGGAACGGTCTGGATCAACCGTTATGGCCGCTCGGATGACTTCATCATGCCGACAGGTGGCTACAAGAGTTCCGGCATCGGCAAGGATCTGGGACGGGAAGCCTATGAAAGCAATCTTCGTTCCAAATCGGTGTTGATCGATATCTGAGCACTCATGCGGCGATTTCGTTTGTCAGCCGTCCAAGCGCGTTAAGGCAAGCGTCAAGTTCGGATTTCAGGACATACTCGTTGGGGCGATGTGCACGGGCGATATCGCCCGGGCCACAGATGATCGAGGGGATCCCGGCAGCCTGGTAGAGCCCGGCTTCGGTGCCGAAACTGACAGCACCCGCGCAGCTCTGCCCGGATATTCTCTCGGCCAGAGCAGCAAGTCCGTCGGTCTCGTCGAGATCGAGAGCCGGATAACTGCTGAGAACCTGTGTCTCGAACCGCAGGCCGGACCCGCCTGCGGACAGTTCAGCAATTCGGGCCTTGATAGGCTCCATCAAAGTTGCGGGATCGATCCCGGGTACCGCGCGCGCCTCCATGTCGATGGTGCATTTCTCCGGAATGACATTGAGGGCGGCGCCACCCGTGATGACGCCGACCTGCATGCTTGAATAGGGCGGAGCGAACCGTTCGTTGAACGGGCCTTCCTCTGCAAGACGCGTTGCTTCATCACGAACGGCTGCAATGATATCCGCACTGGCATGGATCGCGTTGAGACCGAGATCGGGCCGGGAGGAATGCCCGGATTTGCCGTAGACCGAGATCTGGCAGCCGATCTTTCCCTTGTGTCGCAATACGGGTTGCATGCCGGATGGCTCGCCAACGAAGCAGCCGATCGGCCTGGCGCATAGCGTCGGCAGCCGGTCAATTAAATGCCTGACCCCGATGCAGCCGGCTTCCTCGTCATAGGAGAAGGCGAGGTGGATCGGTTGTTTCAATAGTTGCGAGACAAAGGCTGGAACCGACGCCAGAACACAAGCGACGAAGCCCTTCATATCGACCGCGCCACGCGCAATCAGCCGCTCGCCGTCCTCGCGCAGGCGGAACGGGTCGCTCGACCAGGTCGGTTCCGTTGCCGGAACGACGTCTAGAGCGGTTCAGCGTTTAACAGAATCGATAGGGATTCCAGTTTAGCCGATTTTGTGATTCAAGATGTTGGCTGGATAGGAGGCCAGCATCGGATGACTCGACCTCTTTCGAAAGATCTTCGTGAGCGTGTTGTGGCCGCGATCGGCGCCGGCGAGAGTTGCCGGTCGGTGGCGGCTCGTTTCGGCATTGCGGTGTCGTCGGCGGTGAAGTGGTCTCAGCGGTATCGTACGACCGGTTCGGTGGCACCGGGCAAGATGGGCGGGCATCGCAAGCGTGTTTTGGAGCCACACCGGGCGTTCATCGCCGAGCGGATCCATCAGACGCCGCATCTGTCGCTGCATGGGCTGAAGGCGGAACTGGCGGCGCGCGGGGTGAAGGTGTCGCACGACACGGTGTGGAAGTTCCTGCGGCGCGAGGGCCTGCGATTCAAAAAAAACGCTGTTCGCGCTTGAGCAGGCGCGCGCCGACATCGCACGGCGGCGGCAACGCTGGCGGAACTGGCAGGCGCGCCTTGATCCGCGCCGGCTGGTGTTCATCGACGAGACCTGGATCAAGACCAACATGGCGCCCCTGCGCGGCTGGGGGCCACGTGGCAGGCGCCTGCGCGGCTTCGCCCCGCATGGCCACTGGCGCACGCTGACCTTCCTCGGGGCGTTGCGTTGCGATAGGCTCGCGGCCCCTTGCGTCTTCGACGGACCCATCAACGGCCAGTGCTTCCGGGCCTATGTCGAGCAGCAACTCGTACCGGTGCTGGAACCCGGCGACATCGTCGTCATGGACAATCTCGGCTCACACAAGTCGGCCGCCATCCGGCAGATGATCCACGCCGCCGGCGCCAGGCTCTGGTACCTGCCGCCCTACTCCCCGGACTTCAACCCGATCGAGCAGGCCTTCGCCAAAATCAAGCACTGGATGCGAGACGCCCAGAAACGAACCGTCGAGGACACCTGGCGCCATATCGGCCAACTCATCACGACCATCGAACCACGCGAATGCAGCAACTACTTTGAAAACGCAGGATACGCTTCCGTTAAAAGCTGAAACGCTCTAGGTGGCCCGATAGGATGTAGCCGGGGAGGTCAGCCGGGCCGATCGTTGCAAACAAATTGAAGCGATCGCCTTCCGGCCCGGCGATAATGCTGGAATTCACGCCATATTGGGCAAGGTAGGATCGTATATAGTCGATGATCGCGGCATTCGATGTCCTGACGACTGACGGGAAGCTGACGAGATTCGCCAATATTTCCTGTACCAGCATTTTATGCTCCTCACGAGGGCACATCTGGCGGTGCGGGCCGCCTGCGCTCTAGGTGAATTGGCCGGACTCCGGCTCTCAAACGCGACTATGCTGGGATCAGAACCAATTTCAAGCGCCGGAAACGATCAAAAGCACATTCAGCAGCCTGTGCTGAAATGACGACGCGAATTGCAATGATCTTCGTGCAAAACAGCTTTGTCAGGGAGCCATGCTGCCCTTTTGGTCCTACAGTTGCAGCGCTATCTGCGATGACAAGGGGAACACGGAGCAAGCAATGCCGACTTTCAAGCCGAAATATATTTCCTTCGACTGCTACGGGACGCTGACACGGTTCCAGATGTCGGAAGTGGCCCGTTCGCTTTACGCTGATCGCGTTGCCGACGAGAGCATGGATGCCTTCTGCAAGGACTTCGCCGCTTACCGCCTGGACGAAGTTCTCGGCGACTGGAAGCCCTATGAGCAGGTGTTGAAAAATGCCGTGCGCCGTACCTGCCAGAAATGGGGTGTCGACTATGACGATGCCGAAGGCCGGCAGTTCTACGATGCGGTTCCGACCTGGGGGTCGCATGCCGATGTTCCGGCTGGCCTTGCCAAGGTAGCGGAGCACTACAAGCTGGTAATCCTTTCAAACGCTTCCAATGACCAGATTCATTCGAATGTCGAAAAGCTCGGTGCGCCGTTCTACAAAGTGTTCACCGCCCAGCAGGCCCAGGCCTACAAACCGCGATTCCAGGCATTCGAATATATGTTCAGGCAGCTCGACGCGGATCCATCGGAATTCCTCCATGTGTCGTCGAGCCTGCGCTACGACCTGATGTCCGCACATGATCTTGGCATCAAGAACAAAGTCTTTGTTGCACGCGGCCATGAACCGTCAACACCCTATTACGGTTACACCGAGATCAAGGATATCGGTGGTCTTGCTGGCGTGGTGGGGCTTTGACATTCCTCTACAAGGCCGATCCGGTCAGAGGCGCCGAATGGGCCGACCTCTTTGCCCAGAAAGCTTCGGATATACCGTTCCGCATCTGGCCAGACGTCGGGCCTGCCGAAGACGTACGATATCTGGGGGCCTGGCTGCCGCCTGATGATCTTGCCAAGACCTTCCCCAATCTGGAGATACTATTCTCGTTGGGAGCGGGGATCGACCAGTTCGATCTCTCCGCCCTGCCGGAGCATTTGCCGCTGGTTCGCATGATCGAACCCGGCATTGCCGAAGGCATGACGGAATATGTGACCATGGCGGTGCTGGCACTGCACCGCGACCTCCTTCCCTATATCGACCAGCAGCGCCGGGCCCTCTGGCAGGGCATGCGGCTTGTGCCATCCGCACAGCGAAGGGTTGGTGTGTTGGGCCTCGGCATGCTGGGACAGGCAGTTCTTGAAAGATTGCAGCCATTCGGGTTTCCGCTTTCGGGGTGGAGCCGTTCGCCGCGTGCCATTGACGGTGTAGATATCTATTCGGGCATCAGCGAACTGCCGCGCTTCCTTTCCGGATGCGATATATTGATCTGCCTCCTGCCGCTGACGGATGAAACCCGGGGAATCCTGAATGCGGAACTGTTTGCGCGACTTCCCCGCGGCGCAGCGCTAGTCAGTGCCGGACGAGGTGGTCACCTCCACCAGGATGACCTTTTGGCAGCCTTGGACAGCGGCCAGCTCAGCGGCGCTGTTCTCGATGTCACGGACCCTGAGCCCTTGCCGGGGGAGCATCCGTTCTGGTCGCATCCCAAAATTCTGCTCACACCACATATCGCCAGCATGACGCGGCCCGAAACGGCTGTTGATCACGTGCTTGACACCGTCCGCCGCCATCGTGAAGGCCTGCCATTGACTGGCGTGGTCGATCGATTGCGCGGCTATTGAGGTCTCCCATGTTTCTTGATCGTTTGCGTGACAAATCCCTCTTTCGCCAGCAGATATTCATCGATGGTGTATGGTCGGCTGCGGCATCGAAGGTCGAGCTTCCGGTTGATAACCCGGCGACCGGCGAAATCATCGGCTCGGTCCCGGCCTGTGGCACCGCCGATACCAGATCGGCCATAGACGCGGCCAAAACAGCCTTTGCTCGTTGGCGCATGCGGACGGCTGCGGAGCGCGCGGCAGTTCTGGAACGCTGGCACGTACTTGTGCTCGAGAATGCCGACGATCTGGCGATTATCATGACGGCGGAGCAGGGCAAACCGCTGTCCGAGGCCAGGGGCGAAGTTCTGTACGGCGCATCCTTCATCAAATGGTTCGCCGAAGAAGCGCGCCGGATCGGCGGCAGCACGATCCCGGCGCCAACGGCAGATCGCCGTATCCTCGTGCTGAAGGAGCCTGTCGGAGTATCGGCAGTCATCACGCCGTGGAACTTCCCGAACGCCATGATCACCCGCAAATGCGCTCCGGCGCTTGCCGCCGGATGCACCGTGGTCATCAAGCCATCGGAATTGACCCCCTATTCGGCGCTGGCGCTCGTCGTCCTTGCCGAACGTGCAGGCGTGCCCAAAGGCGTGATCAACATCGTGACGGGTCAGCCACAGGAAATCGGCGCGGAGCTGACCGGCAATCCCGCAGTACGCAAGCTTTCCTTCACTGGCTCTACCCGGATTGGTTCGTTGCTGATGCAAGAATGCGCACCGACCGTAAAACGCCTCAGTCTGGAGCTCGGCGGCAACGCCCCATTCATCGTTTTCGACGATGCTGACCTCGATCTGGCAGTCGAAGGCGCGCTTGCCAGCAAGTTCCGCAATGGGGGTCAGACTTGCGTTTGCGCCAATCGCATCCTGGTCCAGGAAGGCATCTACAGCCGTTTCGCCGACAGGCTTGCCGCTTCCGTATCGAAGATGCGGATAGGGTCCGGATTCGAGGCGGATGCCCAGATTGGCCCGCTTATCAATCTGGCCGCGGTCGAGAAGGTGCGAGCACATATCGACGATGCTCGATCAAAGGGTGCTTTGGATCTGACGGAGCGCAAGGATGATATAGATCCGAAGCGTTTTGTGTCGCCCGTTGTTCTCACAAATGCGACGATGGCAATGCGCGTGGCAACCGAGGAGACTTTCGGACCCGTCGCGCCGCTCTTTCGATTCCGCCACGAAGCAGAGGCCATCGAGATGGCCAATGATACACCATTTGGCCTTGCCGCCTATTTCTACACGGAGAATTTGCACCGGTCGTGGCGTGTTGGCGAACGGCTGGAATTCGGCATGGTGGGGTTAAACACCGGATCGGTATCGATGGAGGTCGCACCCTTTGGCGGCATCAAACAGTCAGGCCTTGGGCGTGAGGGAGGACCGACGGGTATTGAAGAGTATCTGGAGACGAAGTCCTTCCACATCGGCGGTCTACGCAGCGAAGCCTGATCCTGACGAGGAGACGACCATGAAGTCCTATAGTATCGCCCTTATCCCCGGTGACGGGATCGGCGTCGATGTCATCGAGGCAAGCTGGCTTGTCCTGGACGCCGCCGCCCGGCGTTTCGATTTCGAACTGGCATCCAGAACCTTCCCCTGGTCTTGCGAATATTATCTCGAACATGGGGTCATGATGCCAGCGGACGGAATCGAGCAACTGCGAGCATCCGATGCCATTTTTCTTGGTGCTGTCGGTTGGCCGGCGAGGGTTCCCGATGCCGTCTCACTGCACGGACTTTTGCTGCCGATCCGCAAATCCTTTGATCTCTATGTGAATGCACGGCCGCACCGCCTTTTGACGGGGGTAGAGGGACCGTTGCGCAGCAATGGCTTTGATATTCTTTGCCTTCGCGAAAACACAGAAGGCGAATATAGCGGTGCGGGAGGGCGGGTGCATCAGGGCACCGCAAACGAGGTTGCGGTCGAGACATCGATCTTCACCCGCAACGGCGTCGAACGTATCCTGCGCTACGGTTTTGAAGCCGCTCGAAAGCGATCAGGAAAGCTTGCCTCGGTCACAAAGTCCAATGCGCAGAAATATTCGATGGTGTTCTGGGATGAGGTCACGGACGCGCTTGCTGCCGAGTATCCGGATGTCAGGGTTTCGCGTTACCATGTCGATGCTGCAGCGGCCCGTTTCGTCACCAATCCGGAAACGCTCGACGTCGTTGTCGCCTCCAATCTCTTCGGCGACATTCTGACGGATCTCGGTGCTGCGATACAGGGTGGTTTGGGGTTTGCGGCCTCTGCCAATATCAATCCGGCGGGGGGCGTTCCGTCAATGTTTGAACCTGTGCATGGTTCCGCGCCGGACATCGCCGGAAAGGGCATCGCCAACCCGCTTGCATCAATCTGGGCGGGTGCCCTGATGCTTGAACATCTCGGGGAAAGGCAGGCAGCTTCGGCACTGATCGCGGCAATGGAAAACGTCACTGCGCAAAGGACAGCATTGACGCCGGACATGGGCGGAACATCGTCAACAATGGATGTGGCGGAGGCGGTGATCTGTGCGTTGTGAGCAAATCTGGCACCATAAGTGATTTTTCTGCTTGACCCTCCCACTGTTGGAAGGCCTATGTTCGGCATCAGGCAGGTATGCTGGATTCGGCGACATGAGACCAATGTAGGATTGACAATTCTGCCGAACACTTGTGGAGTGACATGGTGAAAAGGTTCGTGCACCACTTTTGGGGAAGCGGCTCAGCGCCATTCAGGGTGCTGCTGGCTCTCGCACTGCTGGTCATGACCTCCATGCAGTTTGCGGCATACGCACAAAACAGCATGGATATTCTGCAGACCTACGATTCCGCCAAAACGCGAATGGGCGGCCATTCCCATGAGGACGGCCATCATTCTTCAGATGCAGCTGAAACTGCGGTTTCGAAATCCGGTTTGTCTGCGGAAAAACATTCGCCCAAACATCCGTCGGTAGACACGGATTGTGAAGTTCATTGTTCGCCGCTCGCCGCATTTGCTCCAAGCTACTTCCAGCCGATGCTACAGCCCAAGCGCAGCTTCGAGCCTGTCCTTGACCGCGTCCTTACGTCGAGTGCCTACGACAGGCAGGCACGTCCTCCCAAACACCTGATCTAACCTTTCCGTCTCCCGACGGGTGAAGTCTGCGCAGACGTTGGTTCGCGCGGTTCCAGGACCTCGTTCAAATTCAGGTTAGAACATGAAAATCGCTGCATTGCTTGCGGTGGCGTCGGCGTTGGTTGGCGCTGGATGCACCGCATCACCACGGCTCGCCGACATGGCAACCGAGCCGGCCGCCAATCCGTCGTTTGGCACGGCCTCCGGTCACTATCACTCGGTGTTGGGCTCCTATCAACATAGGGAGCCCGTCGATCCGAAGAATTGGAGACAACGCAATGATGACCTTGCGCCGAAGGGAGAAGGCTCATGAGGCTGGCGTCAATGAAAATCCTCGTGACTATCGCCGGGCCTTTGGTGATCTCGGGCTGTGCGACTTCAGGTACGACGGCCCTGGTTTCGGAACCAGCTGCCGGGTTCAGCACGGTTCAAGCCAAGACGTCCGGCGCGATCGGCAATCAGGCGGTCTGGGCACAATCACAGGCAGACGCTCGGGCACTTGCTGATCGCACTCGCAGTCTCGTCTACAAGAAGACCATCGGCCCCGATACTGCCGTTCAGGTGGCGCTCCTGAACAATCGGGGTCTGCAGGCCGCCTACGCCGAGGTGGGACTGTCAGCTGCTGACGTCTGGCAGGAAACGATGCCCGTCAATCCGACTGCCTCCGTCAGTTATAGCTCCATCGGCATCGGCCGCATCATCGAAACGGCGATCACGGGCAACATCCTCGCATTGATGACACAATCCAGACGCGTCGGCGTAGCCGATGCACGTTTCCGCCAAGCGCAATTGAAGGCGGCGGAGGAGACCCTGCGGGTTGCTGCCGACACGCGGCGAGCCTGGATCAATGCCGTGTCGGCGTGGGAAACGGTTTCCTATCTCAACCGGTCACAAGCGGCGGCCGATGCTGCTTCGGACCTTGCTCAAAAGCTCGGAGAAACCGGTGCGTTTTCCAAATCCGGGCAAGCGCGGGAACATGTATTCAATGCCGAGCTTACGGGCGAAACTGCAAAGGCGCGTCTGAATGCAAGGCTCGCCAAGGAAGAGCTGACCCGCCTGATGGGGCTGTGGGGGCAGGACGTGGACTACAGCGTCCCCAACACTCTCCCCACATTGCCGAAGGGGCCGAAGAACAAATCCGGCATCGAGGCGGAAGCGCTGCGCAATCGGGTCGATCTTGACGTGGCGAAACTTGAACTTGAAGCGACCGCGAAATCCTATGGTCTTACCAACGCTACGCGGTACGTGACCGATCTTCAGCTCATGGGCGGCGTCGAGGTAGAGCGCGAAGAGGAAGAAGGCGAGAAGAGGGACGTGGTTTCCGGTGCCGGCGAACTGGAATTCACCATCCCGATCTTCGACAGTGGAAAGGCACGCATGCGAAAGGCGGAACTTGTCCTATATGCGGGCGGCAAATCTCCTTGCCGAGAAGGCGGTCAATGCCCGGTCTGAGGTCCGTTCCGCCTACCAGGCCTATCGTTCCAACTATGACATCGCCCGTCATTACCGCAACAGCGTCCTGCCGCTGCGGGCGAAAATCGAAGAAGAGTCGGTGCTCACCTATAATGGCATGATCACCAATACGTTCGAACTCCTGGCCGACACCCGCGCCAAGATCAGCTCCAATATCCTCTCCCTAAACGCCAAACGCGAATTCTATCTTGCCGAAGTCAACCTTGGGACCGCCATTTACGGCGGTGGTTCTTCTGGCGGTGGCGGTGAAACCGAAGTCGCTTCTGCCGAAGCAGAGGCAGGTGAAGAATGAACAAGGAACCGACAATGCTATCAAGACGCCAACTATTGGGCGCGGGTGCTGTTCTTGCAGGTGCCACCGCCTGGACGAAAACTTCGGCCATGGGCCTGCCCGACGCCCCGACGATGGAAGCGCCCGAAACCCAGCCGCCGCTGTTTCCGGTTTCGGGTCCGGATTATCAACCCGTCGCCACGATCAATGGCTGGACGCTGCCGCACCGCATGAACAACGGCGTGAAGGAGTTCCATCTGGTGGCGGAACCCGTGGAGCGGGAGTTCGCGCCCGGCATGACGGGCTATCTGTGGGGCTATAACGGCCAGTCACCAGGTCCAACGATTGAAGCCGTCGAAGGCGACCGTGTCCGCATCTTCGTCACCAACAAGCTGCCGGAACACACGAGCGTGCACTGGCACGGGATGATCCTTCCATCCGGCATGGATGGTGTGGTCGGACTGACCCAGCCAGGCATCCCGTCGGGCAAGACCTTCGTCTACGAGTTCGATCTCGTGAAGAGCGGCACCTTCATGTACCACCCGCACGCCGACGAGATGGTCCAGATGGCCATGGGCATGATGGGTTTCTTCGTCATCCACCCGAAGGACCCGAAATACATGCGTGTCGACCGGGATTTCGTGTTCCTGCTCAATGCCTACGACATCGACCCCGGCTCTTATGTTCCGCGTGTCATGGAGATGACCGACTTCAATATCTGGAGCTGGAACAGCCGGATCTTCCCGGCGATCGATCCCCTGGTGGTGTCGAGGAATGACCGGGTCCGGGTGCGTGTGGGCAATCTGACGATGACCAATCATCCGATCCACATGCACGGTTATGATTTCGAGGTCACCTGCACCGACGGCGGATGGGTCCGCCCCGAAGCCCGCTGGCCGGAAGTCTCGATCGACATTCCGGTCGGTGCGATGCGGGCTTATGAGTTCGATGCCGTCCATGCGGGCGACTGGGCAATCCACTGTCACAAGTCGCATCACACGATGAACGCGATGGGGCATGACGTGCCGACCTTCATCGGTGTCGACAAGTCGAAACTCGCCGAAAAAATCCGCAAGGTTCAGCCGGAATATATGCCGATGGGCAACCGCGGTATGGCCGACATGGGCGAGATGGAAATGCCTCTGCCCGACAATACGATCCCGATGATGACGGGAACGGGTCAGTTCGGCCCGATCGAGATGGGCGGCATGTTCTCTGTCGTCAAGGTCCGCGAAGGGGTCTCGGCCAAAGATTACGCGGACCCGGGATGGTACCAGCACCCGAAAGGCACCGTCGCATACGAATGGACCGGAGATGTTCCGGATCCCGAAAAGGCCACCGGGCCCGAGACCCGCACTCCCGACGCCGCAAAGGACTCCCACGGCCACAAGGGGTGAGGACAACTGCATCAAAACCAAACGGAGACATGAAGCATGAAAATTCAGACGAAACTGACACTTGCCTTGATAGCGGCATTTGCCGTCACCCCTGCCTTTGCTGCAGGCAACCATACCGGAGGCCATGATGTCATGGAGATCGGCAAACCCGGCACCAAGGCAGCCGCAAAACGCACCGTCACCATTTCGATGAAAGAGAAAGCGGACGGCGCGATGGTGTTCGAACCGGCCGTGTTGAAGGTGAAGGAGGGCGAAACTATCCGCCTCAAATTCAACAATACGGGCGAAACAGATCATGAGTTCGTCATGGACCGCCAAGAGGGCATCCTGGAACATAAGGCGCTCATGGAGAAATTCCCGGAAATGGAACATGCCGACCCCAACTCCATCCGCCTTGCCGCCGGGGGCAACGGCGAAATCATCTGGACTTTCGCCAGGGCCGGAGAATTCGGCTTCGCTTGCCTGATTCCCGGACACTATGAGGCCGGCATGAAGGGTGACATCACCGTCGCTCCATAAATCCATTCCCAAAATCAACTATCGATAGAGGAAACCGATATGAAATCCATGATCAAGACCGTATTGATCGCACTTGCCGCAGCTGCAATTTCGACTGTCTCAATGGCTGCCGAATTCACAAAGGGCGAGGTGAAGAAAATTGATCTCAAGCAGAAGAAAATCACCATCAGGCACGAGGAACTTAAGGGCTTGGAAATGCCGGCTATGACCATGGTTTTTGTCGTTGGCGATGAAGCCTTGCTTGCCAAGGCTCAGCAAGGCCAAACAATCGAGTTTGTTGCCGAGAAGGTCAACGGCAAGCTCACGGTAACTGACATCAAGTAAGCGCACATTAATCAGTTATAGCCTGCAACTCCATCCAGTCATTAATTATGAGACGCCAGCGATTTCGCACAGCCGCTGGCGTTTTTTTGGAAAGATCGGATTAACTTTACCCTCGGCCAACTCGATTTTGAAAGGAAAACATCAAGGGTAGGCTTGTTTTCATTTTCCTGGCGCTCCACAAGCCCGATTTGAAGGGCGGTTCCGGCGAACAGACGCTCGGACACGCTCTCTTCAAAATCTAACCTGGAGCCCCGGTGTACCCGCGTGATGTCACGCAGGGCCAAGATGAAGTCCACCGTCGCCCTGCACCGGCTCGATGATAATGGCAGGCACCCGGTCTGGCCGGCGCCTGTTGCGGGTGATCTGGCATTGGGAAGTTCCAGGGCGTGATAGCCGCCGTAACGCCAACGGCCTCCTGCATCATCATGATGCGCTGGTCCGCTGTTGAGCGGGTACAGTGAATCCGGAGATACGGCGAGCCTCTTCAGCAAACCATTTCACGAAGTTAGCGCGATAGCGCACCTCGCCCCTCCGCTTCCGCCAGGGGTTTCCCCTGTTCGGCCGTCATATTCCGCGCAAGATCAGGCGCGTTCTCGACTATCAGTGCATGCCAGCGCTCAAAGCAGTGCTGCCCTGTCCGCTCCGGCCTGGCGCGCCAGCTACGGAAGGCGACATCAGCTGCAGCGATAGCTTCAGCGGTTTCATCGCTGCCGCAATCGGGCACGGTGCCGATAATTGCGCCGGTTGAAGGATTGTCTACGGCAAGCTTCTGTCCATCAGGTGCTTCTGTCCATCTGCCCGATAGAGAAATGTCATTGTCTGCAGTGCTCCGCCCGACAATCCAAGTTATCAGGCCAAGGCTTTCTCCTGTTCCATTTCCGCCATATCCTGAAACCGGTCGGCGATGCGCGGATGGGCGCGGCCATTGTCGCAGGCGCCTATGGCGATCAACACCTCATCGGGCGCAGGCGCATCGTTTATCTGGAACGTTGCTGTCAGAAAGTGTGATCGCTTGCCGGTTTCGCGTTTGTGAATCATCGGCAGGGACATGAGCGCGCCCGGAGCGTTGCGGGTGTTGGTGAAGCTCAGATAGGTCGTGCCATTCACAGCTTCGCGGAACATATTGCCGAAGCGCAATGTGTGAATAAGCGCCGCGGCATGTTCAATCTCGCCATTTACCCCGACCGCGGCGGCCTTACCATAGGCCTCGACCTTGTCGGCGGGCATCAACGCCACCAGGCGGCGGGTCATTTCAGCCCCGAGAGGTGGCGCCAGGCGCAGGATTTCCGGACGCAGGTTCTCGATGAAGCCCTCGCCGGCCCACGGATTTTTGAGCACTGCCGCTACAACGACCATAATAACTGGGCGTTCGGCCTTGCGGCCACCCTCGATCATGGTTTCTTCGACGAAGGAGACGATCTTTCTGATTTCAAGTGTCATGTTGCGGTTCTTTCGCTTTTTACCAGGCTTGTGAGAGGCGAAGCTAATGGTGCGGCCGACAGGATGTCTTCCTACGGTCCCGAGCAAAATGCCACTGGCTTCCCCTCAGAAGCGGTGTAGCATTCGCTGCCGGCAGATGACTTAGATTACCGGGCACGATGCGGGAGCTTCAAAGCAAGTTGAACTACAAGGACCAGATAATATCGCTTCGCGAAGCCGCCAGCCTGATCAATTCTGGGGGCGATCTGACGACAGTGCTGCGCCATCTGGTGCAGGCAGCTTGCCGCCATGCAGGCTGGACCATGGGCTCGATCATGAGCATCGATGCCTCGCATGGCTATGCTTATGTCATGCTCCGCCACGACCCGACATTGCTGCAGCGCGTGCTCAAAGATCGCTGGGAGCTAGCGACGAGCCCATCATTGATCGCACTCAAGCGCAATGAACCCGTCTATATACGTGACGCGCGCGTTTCCGAAGAGTTTCCCGGCTATCGCAAGGAGGCCTTCGAACGCGACTACCGCACGGTACTGGTCATGCCGATGCAATGCGCCGATGCGGATGGTCGGCCTATGGTGCTGAACGTTGTTTCCCGCGAACTCATGGACGTATCCGACGACGACCTCGCCTTTCTCGGTATGATCGTGCATCTGGGGGCTATAGCAATCGAAAAGCAGCACCGGCTTCGGGCCGAGCGGCTGGCCGGAGAGCGATTGCAAACAGTTCTTCACGCACATACCTCACTCCTTCAGGACGTGCTGGCGGGCGGTTCTATCCCCACTCTGGCCGCAAACATCGGCGACCTGCTGCCTAACCCGGTGATCGTGGTGGATTTCAACGCGAATCTGCTGGTCGCCGGAAAATCCCCCGATGCACATTTTACCGACGAGGCCTGGCAGAATGCCACGGCAACGGCACTGAACCGGCAGTTGATGAAAGCCGCACGCGATGCGGTCGACAATCCATGCGTTGAGCCGCAGACACTGTTCCTCGACGACGGGACAAGGCGGTTTCGCATTTCGGTGCGTATCGAGCCGCTTAGCGTGGACGGCGAGGCGGTCGGCGCGCTTTTCATCTTCCCAACGGCGCAGGAATTCAGCGATCTTGATCTCCTGCTTCTCGACAGTGCCAAATTTGCGCTGAGCGTGCAGATGATGCGCAGTTTTATCCGCTTCCGTTTCGAAACGCGGACACTGACAGAACTGTTCATGGAACTGGTCGAGCATCGCTGGCGCGATGCCAATGATGTCTTGCAGCGCAGTCAGAGACTGGGGATGAACCTCGTCGCGCCCTCGCAGATGATCTTAGTGGACTTTCCGGAACGGGCACGCAACCTTGCGGGAAAATCTGCCGATCTGCATCACACGGTCCTGCGTCTCGTTCAGCAAGGTGCGGCGCAGGCGAGTGTGATCGCAGTCGAAGGCGGGCTCGTCTGTCTCATTCCATTCGAGGCGGGCAAGGGGCAGGAGCGGGCGACGAAGCTGATGCGCCGCATCTCCGAGGAACTCAAACGGAATCTGGACGGAGAACCGATTGTGGTCATCGGTAACCGCTGCCTCACCCTGCCGGACTATGCCGAAAACTGGGAACGGTGCTGGCGAACGATCAAGATCGCGCGGGCCTTCGGACGAAGTGGCGCATTGACAGGACAGGATTTCGGCCCGCTGCCCATGCTCGTAGCTGCAGCTGATGTCGGCGAGGTCAAAGGTTTTGTCGATGAGTCAATTGGTGCCATCGTCAAGCATGACCGCACCCATTCGACGCCCTACCTCGAAACCCTGTCGGCCTATCTCAATGAAGGGTGCCGGAGCCAGGCATGCGCCGATGCGATGGGTCTCCACGTCACGACATTGCGCTATCGCCTTTCGCGGATACAAGAACTGTTTGGCATAGAGGTCGACACGCCTGATAGGCGGTTTGCGGTTGAACTGGCGATCCGCTTGCACAGTGTCATAGACAGCCGTTCCTCGCCTCAAAACTGAGACCCTCCTGTTCGATGCCTCATCCTCCATACCGGAGGAGCATTGGGTTGAGGCTCTCCTCCTGATGCGAGGAAGAACCAAAAAAAAATAGCGCATAGCCTGCTCTCATGACGATCAGAAAGCAGGAAGGTAACGCGTGCATGCTGGCACCAGCACCTCACACCGAAACAGCCATCGATCCCATCGCCTTGCGCAAGGCCTTCGGCACTTTCGTTACCGGCGTAACGATCATCACGGCTATCGACAGCGATGGCAACCCGCGTGGAATGACTGCCAACTCGTTCACCTCGGTATCGCTCGACCCGCCATTGCTGCTGGTCTGCGTCGGCAAGAGCGCTTCCAGCTTTCCGGCATTCAACGAAGCAGAGTCCTTTGCGGTCAACCTGCTGCATGAGGGCCAGACGGAAGTATCCGGCGTCTTTGCATCGAAATCGCCGGACAAGTTTCAATCGGTCGGTCATGACCGGGTCCATACCGGCGCGCCGGTCCTGACCGATTGTCTGACCTGGTTCGACTGTTCCACCCATAGCCGTATCGATGCCGGAGATCATGTCATTCTCATCGGCCAAGTGCGCGCTTTCGGCACCAGTCCTTCCGCACCACTCGGCTTTTGCCGTGGGCGCTACGCCAATGTCAAGGATCCAATGCCTGCCGGTTGGCTGGCCTCTCACGGCATGGTCGTCGGCTATCTCATCGAGGCGGATGGCAATATCTTGCTTCGCTTGGATGGCAAGGGCGGATGGGTGCTGCCCAGCGCCAAGCGCCGTATCGCCGACAATGAGCTGAAGCTCGACGATGGCGGAGCCCTGACTCTGCTGCCCGAGAACACATTTCTCTATTCGGTTTTCGATGTTGCCGACAGCGACCCGGGCTATCTGATCTATCGTGCCCGGCTATCGCAGGATTCGATGGGCGTTGCATTGCCGGCGGACCTCAAATTCTTCGCCATAGACGAACTGCCCTATGACGCTATTCCGACACGGGAGGTGCGGGCCATGCTTCGCCGGTACTTGCGCGAAAGGCACGACGCACGTTTCGGCATCTATATGGATTCACGGGATGGGGGCCGCCTCGCAATGATCGATGGCGACGCCAAACCCTGGCAGCAAACGCCGCGCGACCAATCTTAGAAATTCGGGACACAGCATATGCAAACGACGGTAAAGACACTTGAGGGCTCACGCCAGAATCTTTTCATCGACGGCGCCTTTGTAGAACCGGAAAGCGGTATCTACATCCCCAGTTACGATCCGACCAATGGCGAAGCCTGGTATCAGCTGGCGGATGCAAATGAAGCCGACATCGACAAGGCTGTAAGAGCCGCTCGGGTCGCACTTGTCGATCCGGCATGGCGCCGGATGACACAGACGGATCGCGGCAAGCTGGTGCGTCGTCTTGCAGAACTTGTGATCGAACATGCCGATGAATTGGCGATGATCGAAACGCGGGACAATGGCAAGCTGCTCAAGGAAATGCTGGCGCAGATGCGTGCCATGCCCGACGCCTATACTTATTTCGCAGGCATGGCCGACAAGTTGCAGGGCGATACTATTCCCGTCAACAAGCTTGACATGATGAACTTCAATATGCGCGAGCCGCTTGGCGTCATCGCGATGATAACGCCGTGGAATTCACCGCTTATGCTGCTGACGGGGACACTCGCTCCCTGTCTTGCCATTGGCAATACGGTGGTCATCAAGCCGTCCGAACATGCCTCTGCCTCGACATTGGCACTGGCCGAGTTGATTGCGCAGGCAGGCTTTCCCGCAGGCGTGGTCAATGTCGTGACCGGCAATGGCGCAACGGCGGGAGAGGCTCTGACACGTCACAAGGGCATTGCAAAGGTCGTTTTCACCGGAAGCACCGATACGGGCCGCCGGATCGCCGGAAATACTGCCGCCAATCTGGTGCCATGCCAGATGGAGCTTGGCGGAAAATCGCCGCATGTGGTTTTTGGCGATGTGAATATCGAGCGCGCGGTGAACGGCGTTGTAGCGGGGGTCTTTGCGGCGGCTGGGCAGACCTGCGTCGCGGGATCGCGGTGCTTCGTTGAAGCCACTATTTACGATCGGTTCATGGACGCGCTTGTCGAACGCACACGTCGGATAAAGGTTGGTCACCCTCTCGACGAGGATACGGACGTGGGGCCACTGGCGTTATCGGCGCAACTTGAGAAAGTCGAGGGCTATGTAGCCTCCGGTGTCCGGGATGGTGCCAAGGTCACCGCTGGCGGACGCAGGCCGCCATCGGAAGACCTCGCGCGCGGCTGGTATTACGAGCCGACCATTTTGGGCGATGCGCAGAATGATATGGGTTTCATGCGCGACGAGATATTTGGACCGGTGGTCGGCGTCATGCCTTTTTCGAGTGAGGAAGAGATGATCATCCTGGCCAATGACACGAATTACGGCCTGGCTTCCGGCATCTGGACCCAGGACATCGACCGAGCCATGCGCTTTGCACGCAACATCGACGCGGGAACGGTGTGGGTCAACACATACCGGTCAGCCGCTTACATGTCATCGAATGGCGGCTTCAAGGAAAGTGGATATGGAAGACGCGGGGGTTTCGACGTGATGCGGGAATTCTCGCGATCGAAGAATGTCGTGATCGACTATTCGGGCGCCATGCAGGACCCGTTTGTGATCCGGCTTAAATAGAAATCACAATCAGAAAAGCCCGGGGAAGGGACAGAATATGAAATTTGCAGTTTCACTTAGCATGGAGCGGTTTTCGCCCGAAACACCGATGAAGACGGTGCTGGGCAACATGCTCGAGCTCGTAAAATTGGCCGACGCGGGTGGCTTCGAAACCCTGTGGACATCAGAGCATCACACCATCGAATGCACGATATCTCCCAATCCTTTTACGGTTCTTACCTGGCTGGCACAGCACACCGATCAGATCCGGCTTGGCACGGCGACGCTGGTTGCGCCCTATTGGACTCCGATCCGGCTGGCCGGCGAGGCCGCGCTTTGTGATCATTTGACCGGCGGGCGGCTCGAATTCGGCATCGCCCGCGGCGCCTATCAGTATGAGTTCGACCGCATGGCAGGCGGCATACCCCAGCAGGAGGGGGTGGCCTACATGAAGGAGCTGGTGCCGGCGGTGCAGAAGCTTTGGGCTGGCGATTATGCCCATGATGGTCATTACTGGAAATTCCCTTTGGCTACATCCGTGCCAAAGCCCTTGCAAAAGCCGCACCCGCGCATCTGGGTTGCCGCACGAGACCCCGGCACATTCAATTGGGCCGTGGCCAACGGCGCGAATATATTGTCCACGCCGCTTTCAGCACCCGCAGCAGAAATAGCCGTACTTGGCGAAAAGTTTCGCAAGGCGGTGGCAGATCATCCCAATGTCCAACGCCCGAAATTCATGATGCAGCGCCGCACTTGCGTTTATGACAAGCCGGACGGGTGGCAGATCGCAGTCCAGCACAGCATGGATTATGGCAGAACCTTCGAGAACCTGTTCCAGAATATCGGTACTGTGACCAATGGGTTTCCGGAAGCAGTTCCTTTTGAAAGCGTCAAGGGTCGCGACAATTACAACCCCGAGAGTATCCGCAAGAACCTCATGTTCGGCACGCCCGATGAGGTGATCGAGAAGTTGCTGGACTACGAGGCAGCTGGCGTCGATCAGTATTGTCTCGGCCTGTCGTTCAACCTGCCGTTCGAATTGCAGAAGAAAACATTGCGACTGTTTGCGGATGAGGTCATGCCATTCTTTGCCCAGCGCGAGCGTGAGAGCGCCCGCCTTGCCGTTGCAGGCGAGTAAGATGAGCGGGCCGCGTAAGCACCAGATCGGAAACGTCAGCCTGAATTACCGCGTCGATGGAAACGGGCCGGACCCTCTGGTGTGCATTCATGGGGTAGGTTCCTACCTCGAAGCATGGAACGGTGTCGTCAAGCGTCTCGAGAGTAACTTCACCGTGCTCACCTTCGATCTGCGCGGGCACGGAGATTCCACCAAGATCAGGGGGCGCTACGACATAGACGATTTCGTCGCCGAGACATTGTCGCTAGCGGACCATGTGGGTTTTAAGCGCTTTCATCTTGCTGGTTTTTCGCTTGGCGGTCTGATCGCGCAGCGGCTAGCCCTGACGCACCTCGATCGCATTCGCCGTCTGGTGCTGCTTTCCACCGTGGCCGGACGCACACCGGACGAGCGAGCGCGCGTGCTGTCACGGCTTGCCGCCCTGCAGACCGGCGAACCAGGTTCGCATTATAATGCATCGCTGTCCCGCTGGCTCACCGAGGATTTCCAAGCGCAGAATCCAGAAAAGATTGATGTTCTCCGTGCGCGCAATGCATTGAACGATCCGGAATGTTACGCTTCTGCCTATCGCGTACTGGCGGAGACGGATTTTGGCGGCCTGCTTGATCAGATTCGTTGTCCCACATTGATTGCCACAGGCGAGGAGGACGCCGGTTCCAACCCGCGCATGGCACGTTACATGCACGAGCGGATCGTTGGATCACAGCTTCAAATCTTGCCCGGTTTGCGCCATTCGATCCTCATCGAGGCACCGGCGCTTGTTGCAGGCATGATGAAGGATTTTTTCGCTGAGGAGGCCTTGGTGCGCCATGGATAAGCGATTGCAACAGGAAGGCGAGTCGGTCAGGCGCAAGGTCTTGGGTGATGTCTATGTAGACCGGGCGTTGAACAATGCGGATGATTTTTCGCGACCCTTCCAGGACATACTGAATGAGTACTGCTGGGGTGCGGCCTGGACGGATGAAGCGCTCGATCTCAAACAGCGCAGCCTGCTCAATCTTGGCATGCTGGCAGCGCTCGGACGCATGCACGAGTTCGGCGTGCATTTTCGCGGCGCTGTCCGAAACGGGCTGACTGACGCGGAACTTCGTGCTGCCCTGATACAGATCGCTGTCTATTGCGGGATACCCGCTGGGGTCGAATGCTTCCGTGTGGCCAAAACCATCCGCGACGAAATGAACGCGGAGCAAGGTCTGTGATTGTCGAAGAGCGCATATACCGGATTAAATCGGGCAAGCTTGCCCGCTATCTTGAGCTCGTCAGAGAAGAGGGACTGGCAATACAGCAACCCATTCTCGGAAATCTGATCGGCTATTACACGACAGAGATCGGAACGCTCAATCAGGTCATTCACATGTGGGGTTACAGTGATTTCGAGGATCGGATGCGCCGGCGCAAAATCCTCGCCGAAGATCCGCGCTGGAGGGAATTCATCCCCCGTTTAACGGAGAATATCGAGAGCCTCGAAAACAGGCTTCTCCTACCGACCGACTTTTCGCCAATGAAATAGAAGAGTACCAATCACGCCTGTTCCGGCGAGGGACGTTTCCGGTTCTTGTGAGGAACGACCGTCGCAATTCTACTACGCATCGCCGGAAGACGGATCATGCAATTAACTTTTTAGTTTCATTAACAACAGCGCCCGCGGTCCGCCAAGAGATCAAGCGCGAACAAGATGGGAACCGAGCGTGACAGAGTGTCTAAAGATAGAAAATCTGTACAAGATTTTCGCAAGGTCGCCGGATCAGGCAATGCAGATGCTTGCGGCAGGCAGCAACAAGGATGAGGTCCTGGCAAAGACCGGTGCGGTCGTCGGACTGAACAACCTTACATTGTCGGTCCCGGCGGGCGCCATCTATATGATCATGGGGTTGTCGGGATCCGGCAAGTCGACGCTGGCCCGCTGCATCAACCGGTTGAATGAACCAAGCTCGGGAAAAATTCTTCTTGATGGCGAGGATATAGTTCCACTCAACGAGGAGCGTCTTCGCGAAATTCGCCGCACCCGCATTTCCATGGTTTTCCAGCATTTTGCGCTCCTGCCGAACAAACGCGTCATCGAGAACACCGAATTTGGATTGAAGCTGCGCGGCGTTCCGCTGCAGGAGCGGCGCCGGCGTGCCGAGGAAGTTCTGTCCGTCGTTGGACTCGCGCGCTGGGCCCATCACTTCCCGCATGAACTCAGTGGCGGCATGCGGCAGCGAGTCGGGCTTGCCCGCGCACTGGCGACCGATGCCGACGTGCTGATCATGGACGAAGCGTTCAGCGCGCTCGATCCCCTGATCAGGACAGAAATGCAGGACGAACTCCTGCGATTGCAGCGAACCTTCAGAAAGACGATCCTGTTTATCACGCATGATTTTCAGGAAGCGTTGAAGCTGGGCACCCGCATCGCGATCATGTCCGAAGGCGAACTTGTGCGCGAGGGTACGCCGCAGCAGATCGTGCTTGAACCCGGCAGCGACTACGTTGCAGCTTTCACCCGTGAGATCGACCGGTCCCGGCTGTTTGATGCACGATCAATTATGACAACGGCGCGGGGGATTGCGCAAACGTCAATGGGCGGCGTCTCGGAGAAATTCCCACCCACCGGCGAGCCAGCCTTCGTGGTTGATACAGATAATCGCATTCTTGGTGCACTCAGCGCTGCCGACCAGCGCATGGTCAATGCCGGGACATCACCCGGATCGCTGCTCTCCAGCGATTACATCGCCGTTCCTGCCAATGCCAAACTCGTCGATGTGGCGCGCGTCTACAGAACCGGCCAGCCAATGGCCGTCATAGACGAGAACGGCAAGCTGATCGGCACGCTTGGCGCCGAGCAGATATTGTCGCGCATCGCTGCAACCTCCAGCCCCCAACCATCATCACTTGGTGACCAAAATGTTTGACGCTGAAGACCTCTATATCTTTCCCGTTGACGTCTGGATTCAGGACGGTGTGGAATGGCTCGCGCTCAATCTCCGTCCGATCTTCCTTGCGATCAAATGGCCGGTCGAAACGCTGCTGTCCTTCAATGATTATGTACTGCACGAGATCCCGTTTCCGGTTTTCGTCATCCTCATAGCCTTGCTGGCCTACAGGCTGGCAAGTCGCGGAATCGCCCTCTTCAGTGCTCTCGCCTTGATCGCCATCGCCTTCATGGGGGTGTGGTCCGAAGCGATGACAACCTTGTCGCTCATCACTACGGCAATTCTCATTTGCACGATCGTCGGCGTTCCGATTGGCATACTGTGCGCCCGCAATGACTCTGTCTGGAACATCGTCCGGCCGGTACTCGACGTCATGCAGACCACGCCGACCTTCGTCTATCTGGTGCCGGTCGTGATGCTGTTTGGTGTTGGCACGGTCCCGGGCGAAGTTGCAGTCGTCACCGCCGCCGCGCCGCCACTTATCCGCTTCACCAATATCGGCATTCGCATGGTCGAGAAGGAGATGGTCGAAGCGGGCCTGGCATTCGGCGCCAATAATCGCCAGCTGCTCTGGGAAATCCAGTTGCCGCTTGCCATTCCCACCATACTGGGCGGCCTCAACCAGACAGTTCTGACGGCAATGGTCATGTCCGTTGTTGTCGCGATGATCGGCGCCGAGGGTCTTGGCCTTGTCGTTCTTCAGGGGCTTGGACGGCTGGATGTCGGTCGTGCCGCCGTCGGTGGTATCGCCATTGTTCTCCTGGCCATGATGCTGGACCGGATCACTCAGAAAATGGCGCAGCCCAAGGACGTGAAGGCAAAGTCATGGTTCCGCAGCCTTCTCGCGCTCCTGCAGATCGGTCGCGTCGAACAGCTGCCAGTTCCTACTGGGCGACGCGCGGTCTGAAACAGAACACCAGCCGGCCGTTGGAGAGGGGAGATTTGTGTCGGCGTTGAAGAGGTACACCAAAATGAAGAAAAGAAACAATCCAGAAGGAGAACGCATATGAAATTCAGCATCAAAGCCATCGCTCGAGCGACGGCAGCATTGGCCGTCGCGGCGATCGTGACATCGGGGCAGCCTGCAACGGCCAAGGATCTGCCGGGCACTGGCAAGACAATCCGCTTTGCCCAGTCGGACAGCCTCGGCGCAAATTATGTAACGGCGCAGATCGTCATGGCTGCCTTCAAGGAGATGGGCTATGACGTCAAGCTCAGCACCATCAACACGACCCTGTTCTTCCAAGCTGCCGCTCAAGGCGATCTCGATGTCGCATCGGACATCAATTTCCCCCAACGTGAACCTGGCTACCTCAAGGTAGAAAAACAGGCCATGGCTATCGGCGACGGTATGATCGTCGGCGGCGGTATTAATGGCTATCTGATTGACAAGAAGACGGCGGATGCCAACAAGATCACCTCACTGGAACAGATGAAAGATCCGAAGATAGCGGCTCTGTTCGGCACGAAGGGGAAAGCAGATCTCATCAACTGCGATCCAGGCTGGAGCTGTGGCGATGTTGTGGATTTCCAGTTGGAAAAGTTCGAGTTGAAGGACACGATCAATTCCGTCCGGGGCAAATATGAAGCTCTTATGGTGGAAGCCGTTGCACGTGTGAAACGCGGCGAACCTGCCTTCTTTTATGCCTGGAGTCCGTCGTGGGTGAACAATGCTCTGGTTCCTGGCAAGGATGTCGTTTGGCTACCAACGCCGTTCGATGCGCTTCCCCCGTCGGTACCGAACAAAGGGTCGGCCGAGGTCAAAGGTGTGACCGGCTGCGCTGGAGGCGCAGATCCGTGCCGGATGGCAATGGCATCGTGGAACTGGATTTCGGTCGCCAATCGGGAATTCATTGCAGCCAATCCAGAAGTGAAGACCCTGCTGGAGGAGATGAAGTTTCCGCTTTCAACATGGTCGGAGTGGGAACACACGATCAACGAAAAAGGTGGAAGCGCCAGCCAGATCAACAAACTGGCGGATGCCTGGATGACCGAAAACAAAGAACAGCTTGCGCAGTGGGTTGCTGCTGCGACCAAGGCAACCAACTGACAAGCTGAATTTCAAATAGCCCGTTCTAGCGATCGGGCTATCTGTCAGTCCCGCGTTGTCGTCATAGCCTTTCGATTTAAGACTGGTCGATTCATTATGATTCCGAGGGCAGTCTGCGAGTGGCGAGACAATCGCTCGCGTAGTATATGTGGCGGGCGCGAAGACCCAGCACCGTGGGCGACGCTTGCTCACTCGCTCGTGACGACGGCAATGACCAAGCATGTGTATGATGCAGTAATGCGCATCGCGACCAAGGCACCGCGGTCGGTGCAGAGCTCCGAAAAGGCGCGCCCAGTATTGGCGCAGCAAACTTGCCGCAGCCCTGATATAACCACGGGTTTCACTATTGATGGACCAATTGTAGACTTTCGGGCGACAATCAAAAAGCAGCGAAGATCGGTTACTATCGGCGTTTTCAAAGGAACAGTTATAAATGGCCGATGGATCTGAACAAGACGCTCGCGGAACAGCTCATGTCGAATTGGGGTGTCCACTAATCAGAACCGTTTCAGGTCCTCCGTCCCGATTACCAAGTCCACGTGTTGCAGAAAACCTTTCCAACACCTGTTCTAAACATACCAGTCGGAACTTTGTGAGGACAGCACGTCGGTGCCCGCGTCAGTACTCGGGTCGTCGACTGAATAGGCCCTGATGTAGTCGATTTTCATTTCAGAACCATCCGCCAGGCCGTCCGTTGGCGTGCCTGCTAAGCCGCCGACGGCGAGGTTCACGAGCATGTACATCGGGTCATGCATGTCCGATGGGGTATCTGCATGCGCCACGGCAACATCATCGAAGTACCAGACGATCTCATCTTCCTGCCATAGCACGCCGTAGTCGTGAAATCCGTCGGTATCGCCGACCTTCACAGCGGTTGTCTCCGAGGTCTGTTCTCCAGTCTCGTTCGAATGGACGGTAACTTGAACGGTGTTAGGATCCTGTCCGGTCATTTCCACGACGTCGAGTTCAGGTGGCCAGGAACCGTCTTCGGGAAGCAGCCAGAAAGCAGGCCATACACCCTGATCGTCCGGCATGTCAGCGCGAATTTCGAAGTAGCCGTAGGTCTGGGCAAAGGAGGGATGAGTCGTCAGCATGCCAGACGTATAGTCGTGCCCGTCTACTTCGGATTTTATCGCGTCCGGTGTCTGTTCCGCGCTGATAGTCAAGACACCATCATTCACGGAAAATGGATTGACCGCGTCTGTGGGCTGATAGGAAGGGTTGACATACCACTGAAGCTCGCCATTGCCTGACAAGGTACCCCCCTTCTCGGGCGCCCACCAGTATTTCGCCTCCCATGTACCCGTTTCTCCGTCACGAAACTGGAGTGAATTGAAATCGTCGGAAAAGGTTCGGGTCAAAGTGGACCGGTCAAGGCTCAGTTCGAACTGGTTCGCCCGAAGTTCGTCGGCCTTCGTATCGGCAAAGACGATGCTTTCACCTGTTCCGAGAGAGAGCCTGAGATCGTCGCCTTCCTGGGCGAGACTATTGCGAACCTGCTCGAAAGAGGTCAGCCCGTAACCCTCCAGGCGCACGACATCGTTGGAACCGAAATCGGTGATGAGATCGCTTCCGTTGCCCTTCGTCGTGATGAAAATATCCGACCCACCGGCACCGGTCAGAACGTCGTTTCCCTTGCCGCCATCGATGGTCTGGCTGCCCGAACCACCTGTAATGATGTTATCGGCATTGTTGCCGAAGGCGTAACGCCCATCGCCTGTGACGGTCAGGTTTTCAAAATTTTCCCGCAGGGTGGAACTCATCCATGTACTTACGGTATCAACGCCTTGGTCCGTTGCCTCATAGACACGATTGATACTTGAATAGCGATAGTAGATGTCGTCACCCATCCCGCCCATCATCGTGACGTCGACAGAGCTGTCTCCCCACATGGAATCATTGCCATTCGTTCCATGAAGTTCGGAACCGGATTCGGTCGCGGAAAACCATGCCGTCGAGCTGCCGCTATAATACAACGGTACACCCACGGCGTTCAGGACGGTTCTGCTCATGAATTCTCTCCAACTTGCGTATGGTTAGATCTCCCCACCGAGGGCGGTGATGAGGCGAGGTGAAAAGTTGATGCAATTGCCGCCCTATATCAAATCCTTATGCCTTCTTGCATCCCAAACTAAGCGCTTCCCTGTTTCCTCAAAGAAGGTTTCTTCACTCAAATAAGGCCACTCAAAGAAGAAATGAATCGGCGTCGACGTATTGCGTGAGCCCACCCAGATCAATGTGAGAGTCCGCGATCTGGTCGCCATCCAGATCGATCTGAACGATCGTGGAATTGTCTTCACCGATAAGGTTCAACTCTCCGGCCTGACCGGAGAATTGACGATAACCGATAAATGTCAGGTTCTGGGGCTCTTCATTGCCGAACGCGGACGGGCCATAGAAGTTCTGGAGATCGATTTTGTCGCCATCGGATGGTGTAAAGTCGCTGATCAGGCTGCTCTCTCCGTAATTGAAAACGAAGGTATCGGCACCGGTCCCGCCACTGAGCCAGTCATGGCCATCCGGATCAACAAGAACGTCGTCGCCGCCCTTACCGGATAAACTGTCATTCCCACTTCTTCCGGAGAGGTAATTATTGACATCGCTTCCCCCTAGCGCGTCTCGGTAGACCGATCCGACAGCATTCTCGATGCTGGTAATTCTATCATAGTCGGCATCGGCACCGGAGACGCGGCTTGCAGCAAGGTCGACCGATACGCCAACCCCGTAACCGCTGCCGTCACCGCCCCTCCACACCCCATTGTAGACGACGGTATCCGAGCCGCCTTTGCCATCGATAATATCGCCGCCTTCGTAGCCGGTGAAAATATTGTCTTTCTCGTCGCCGTTGAGGATGTCGTTGTACTGCGTTGCATTGACACCCTCTATGTTGCGAAACGTGTCACCCGGATCGACTGCCCCGCCCGTTGCCGTGCCTGCGGCCAGATCGACAGTCACGCCGCCCGGTATGCCCTCGAAGGAAAAGAGCGACATTGTATCCTGCCCGGCCCCACCATCGATCTGATCGGCACCTTCACGTCCCTCAATAAAATCATCACCATCACCGCCTTGGAAGATGTCGTTACCCTCACTTCCGATCAAATGGTCGTCGCCGCCGCCACCGATGAGCGTGTCGTCGCCTTCATTGCCATAGAGTTCGTTATCGCCATCATTGCCAATCAGCGTATCGCCAAAAGCACTGCCGCGAACGACCTCGATATTGCGGATGAAGTCGCCCTCCGCGTGGCCGCCATGGCCCAGACCAGTTTCCAGATTAACGGTGACGGCTGCGTCGGAACTGCGGTAATCGAGGTAATCCAGCACCCTGCCGGTGCCACCATCCAGGAAGTCGGCGCCCGGGTCGCTATACAATATGTCCTGCCCGCCTTCACCCACGAGCATGTCGTCGCCTTCACCTCCATAGAGGGAGTCACTCATGCCGCTACCGATCAGAGTATCATCGCCGGCATCGCCATAAAGCTTGTCGCCATCCGTATCGCCCGCAGTGCCGGTGGCAAGCCTTGGATGTCCGCTCATGAGAACATCGTCGCCATCACCCCCGTAAAGTGTGTCATTGCCGTATCCGGAGCTAAGCACGTCATCTCCGGCACCGCCATATAGTGTGTCGTCCCACCATTTGTCGTCGGAGTCCGTATTCAGCCAATCATTACCGTCACCACCGTAGAGCAAGTCTCCACCGCCGCCGCCCTGGAGAGAATCGTCCCCACCATGCCCGTACAGTATGTCCTGTCCGGAATAGCCGTGGATCGTATCAGCTCGTTCGGTTCCATTGAGAGTATCGTTGCCGTCCGTGCCGTCTATGACGGCCAGCGTGGCCACGGGCGTATTGGATAGAACTGCAATCCATGTCGTGTCAGAATCTGGGGCCAGCGATGCCGGTCTGATTGCTGAAACAGCCATAGCCTTTCCTCCTCATTTTTCCAGGGTGCACCGATCGCTTCCGATCATACGCGCGCTGTATATCCTGATTACTTATCAGAAATATGCCTTGTGCGCCAGCAATCAACAGGAGTTGTTATGTAGTTTTTTATATTTTTATAATACGTCTTGTTTCTTTTTAACTATTAACCGATGAAATTACTTCAAAACTAGAATTAATATTTCTCAATATGAACGCCGGAGCTTTTTCTGGCGCTGTCAAATAGTCTAGGGTGTGCATCGTTGACGCGAACGAGAAAGCCACCGGTTGACTGGAATCCCCCCGAATTAGGCATCATGCTTTGAACCGTTGTGCGAGTTATCGCCCGCACGGAGCTTGGGAGGTGGGATCGAAATCCGCTGTGAACCGCGCTACTTGGCGTTGGAGGAAAGACTATGGACGCACGAGATTGATTGGCGGCAAAAGCAGTTTGTCGAGGGTTGTCAGTGCAATGGGATCCATAGAGGGCTCTGCCACGCCTTGAGTTCACGGAGGAAAACCTGCAGTTTTGCCGGCAGATACCGGCGGGTCGGATAGACTGCATGCACGAATATCTCCGGCGACGACCAGTCTGGCAGCAGGCGGATAAGTTCGCCTTTTCTGATCTGTTCGTCGCAATAGGTCGACGGCAGCAAGCCGATCCCATGGCCGCGATAGGTGAACGCGGCGACCGAGTGAAAATCCCTGCTCGACAGCGGTCCCGACACATGCAGCTGGAGGGATTTGCGTCCACTGACCAGATGCCATTCGGACTCGTTGTTGCGGCCGTTGAGCAAGATGCACTGGTGGTCTTTCAAATCTTCCGGTTTTTCCGGAGGCGGCCGGCGTTCGAGATAGTCTGGCGCTGCGACGACATAGCGGACGCTCTTGCCGATCCTCTGCGTCACAATCGTCGAATCACGCAGCTCTCCGAAGCGGATGCCGACGTCGACGTTTTCTGCAATCAGATCGACGAAGAGATTGGTAATGAAGAGATCGACCTGGATGCGCGGGTGTCTTTTCAGGAACGCGGAGAGAAACTCATAGAATGGCTCCTGGCCCATGAGCACTGGCACCGATACTTTCAGCAGGCCTTCCGGCTCCTTTTGCGCCTGTGTCAGAACCCGCTCCGCGTCAAACAAGTGACTGAGGGGTTCGATGCACTGATTGTAGTAGGCACGCCCCTGGATGGTGAGCGTCAGTTTGCGGGTCGTTCGCTGTATCAAGGTGACCCCGAGCTGGTCCTCGAGCGCGGAGACTTTGCGACTGACGGTCGATACCGGCATCCCGAGAGAGCGGGCGGCGCGGCTGAAGCTCTCGAATTGCGCAACCTTCACGAAAACCGCGATGTCATTCAAATCCGTCATAAGTGGATTTTTGCACAACTGCAAAATAGATTCCAGATATTTCCATCTAATCACGGAATGGGGTCTCAGCCATATTCGTCGGGAACAAGCGCAATTCTGCGCAAAAACCGATGGAGATTAAAATGCCAACACCCAAGACTATTATCGTCACGGGAGCCTCCCAGGGTATCGGAGCAGGCCTCGTCAACACCTTTGTCGAGCGCGGCTACAATGTCGTCGCGACGTCTCGCCAGGTCACCTCGTCAGATGCTTTCCGGGCTTCAAATCAGATCGCTGTCGTCGATGGTGATATCGGTGATCCCGAAACGGCAAAGCGGGTCGCAGAGACCGCAATCGGCCGGTTCGGCTCGATCGATGCTCTCGTAAACAATGCGGGTATCTTTTTCACCAAGCCGTTTGTCGATTACACGATGGATGACTTCAAGAGGCTGTCTTCGACCAATCTCGAAGGCTTCATCCACCTGACCCAGCGGGTCGTAAAGCAAATGCTGGCGCAGAACTCCGGCGGCAGCATCGTCAGTATCACAACACCATTGATCGATCACCCGATCGCCGGCCTTTCCGCTTCGGTCGCGATGATGACCAAGGGGGGGATCGACGCGATCTCCAAGAACATTGCGATGGAATATGCAAGGGACGGCATCCGGGTCAATACGGTCGCCCCTGGCGTGGTCGACACGCCCTTGCACAAGGACAATCCGAAAGACTTCCTGAGGACTCTGTCGCCGATGGCAAGCATTTCCGACGTTCAGGAAATCGTCGATGCGGTTGTCTTCCTGACGGAAGCTCCGCACGTAACCGGGGAGGTGCTGCACGTTGATGGCGGCGCACATCTGGGCAAATGGTAGACCGTACGAAGGCATTGGCAGCCGGTGCAGAACTCCGGTTGCAGGAGCTCGGCATCACGCTTCCGCCGCCGCCCACACCGTTTGGCGCTTACGTCGAAGCAGTGACGATCGGCAACCTCGTCTTTTTCAGTGGAATGTTGCCAGTCATCGCCCGCGTGCCCCAGTTCACCGGACGCGTTGGCGGTCAACTCACCGCCGAGGACGGCCGCAAGGCCGCCGAAGTGGCCACGCTCAGTGCCCTTTCGGCAGTGAGAGACCATCTTGGCTCTCTCGATAGAGTAAAGGCTATCGCAAAGCTTGGCGTCTATATCGCCACCGAGGGTGATTTCAGAGATCATCCGAAAGTCGCGGACGGAGCGTCCGAACTGCTCCTCAAGGTCTTCGGAGAGGAAAAGCTTTCCGGCCGGGTCGTGCTCGGCGTGGCAAGTCTGCCCCTCGGCTTGCCAATCGAGATTGAACTTGTCGTTGAAGTCGGCGCTTAAAAGCTGGCCGCTGGAGTGCGCCGAGGCATACCGGATGGACGGGTGGACCTGTGCGTCGGTGGCCGATGGACAGTCACCATGAAAACTCCGGACGGCAAGAACCTGCCGACCAGCGGCGAGGTCATCGGTCGAAGCGCCGCGTAGGGTCGTGGAGACGCGCAAATGCGAATGGGATCATCCGATACTCGGCCGGCGGGACACAAAAACTGCCCATCTTCTGGAGCCTGTTCCCGCCGATTCCCATGTCACCACTTGCCATGGGGGTTGGCGGGCCTGAAAGAAGCGGAACAGCATGCGGAAAGCTGAAAGCGCGTGCTTGGCTGGCTCGACGCCCGTTTGAGCTCCCGCTGCGGCCTAGCAAGCGTTGCGCAGTGCGTGCTTGTACCGGTGAAAGTGCGTGGTGGACACACGACGCCTGTTCGCTGGCGATCTAGTCTCGTTTGCAACACCTATCCCGGTGCATTGACAGATGAGACGGAGAAGTTCTGACCCAGAAAAACAATGTTGAGAGAAGCGACGACCGTTGCCGGAACGGTGTCCATGTCGGACCGACGGCCGGTATACCGGCGCCCCCCATGACGTTCGCGACGGACGAAAAGTCTACCTCAACTGTGATCGAGTCCTGGACACGAGAACGCGCCTGGCTTTCCACATCTCGGTGCGGATGGCCCCGTCCATACGCCTTGACAGCCCAAAGAAGAGGACAATAGTTCATGCCTGCTTCACCGAAATTCTGCATCTTCGGCGCCGGTGCAATCGGCGGCACCATCGCGGCTCTTCTCGCGCGGTGCGGCGCGACAGTGAGCATCGTTGCGCGAGGTCGGACGCTCGCGGCTCTGAACCGTGACGGGCTGCGGCTCATAATCGATGGAGAAATGTTGCGGGTGCCCGTCCAAGCCAGCGAGGACCCGTCAAGGCGTGGTGTGCAGGACTATGTGATTGTCGCCGCAAAGGCGCCTGCGCTGCCGGATATTGCGCGGCGGATTGGCCCTTTGCTTGGCCCCGAAACGGCTGTCGTCACCGCAATGAACGGTGTGCCTTGGTGGTTCTTCCTCAACGCCAAGGGCAGGTTCGCAGGACGCCAACTCAAGGCCGTCGACCCGGACAACACAATGGCTCGGACCATACCGACCAGCGGCGTTATCGGCTGCGTCGTGTACATCGCTGCCTCTGCCGACGAGCCCGGTGTCATTCGCCACCAAAGTGGCCGCAGGCTTGTCGTTGGCGAGCCCGACAACCGGCTGACGCCTCGGTTGGCAGGTTTGGCCGACTGGCTCCGTCGAGCCGGTCTCGATTGCCGGGAAAGCCCGGAAATACAACGCGAGATCTGGCTCAAGCTTTGGGCGAACCTTTGCATGAACCCTATCAGCATGCTGACGACGGCGACCTCCGATCACATCATCGCCGATCCACTGATTCGCCGGCTTTGTATCTCGATGATGGAAGAGGCAGGTCAAATCGGCGCTGCGATCGGCGTGTCGGACAGCCCTCCCATCGAGAAGATAATTGGAAACATCCAAGGACTCGGTGCGTTCAAAATGTCGATGCTGCAGGACGTCGAACGCGGCAAACCCGTCGAAATCGATGCATTGCTGACGGTTACCCACGACATCGGCCTGCTTGCCGGCGTGCCAACACCCTTCATCGACGGTGTGCTGGGCCTGGCCCGTTTGCGGGCAAGCAGTTTGGGATTGCTCGACAATGGTTCCGCAACGGGCGCTGATCTGTTCTCTCCGATGGAGCACCATCCAACCCAAAGCCGCACCGAGGCGCGGCAAGAAGAAGTAAGGGCGCGATGAACAAACGAGAGGACAGAGCCGACGCACGTATCATTCTGGCCGACTATCGCGCCTCGATCGACAATATCGACGCAGCGCTCATCCACATGCTGGCGGAGCGCTTCCGCTGCACCAGCGCGGTCGACGTGCTGAAGGCGGAGCACGGGCTGCCGCCGGTCGATCCGGCGCGCGAGCGGCAGCAGATCGCCCGTCTTCGCCAGCTGGCGAAAGACGCGGATCTCGACCCGGATTTCGCGGTAAAATTCCTGAACTTCGTTGTCCGCGAAGTGATCCGTCGCCATGAACAGATCGCCGCGTCAGCGGCGTGACGAAAACCGGCTGAAGACAAATGCAGGTCGCCCAAAAGGGCGCGGCGGAGAATGACCGCGGGCAGGCGTTCATTGAGGAAATTTCACCGCTGCGCCGCTATGTGCTCGATGAGCAGGGGAGAGCGGCAATGTCCGCGCATGCTACAACTCAATGCTGGCACGGTCATGCATTCCGCATTCAGCCGGTCGATTTGGCGCGCAAGCCGTGAAGCCGATGCCGGCGAACCTGATCACTTGTAAAAGATATAGTCGGCCGTGTAATCGACACGCTGCTCTATTCCGACGGTCGGACACGCGCCGGTCGGTCCGACACCGCCGGCGGTATTGACCCGTTGAACAAAACGAACGCCGGCAAGTACCCCCGCTTTGCCGGAACCGCCCGTGGCGGTTCTTCGAGAAGCTGGAATGGTCCGGTACCTTGCCGTCCAGTCCCAGCCGGCAGAACAAACGGCAGGCGAGATTGAGATGAACCTCCTCGCACAGCCGGCGCTCCGACCGGATGCCCATGCTGTAGCCGATGATCAGCATTCGCATCATCAGTTCTGGATCGATCGAGGGCCGACCCGTGCTGCTGTAGTAGGGATTCAACTGCGTGCGGACGCTATCGAGGTCCAGGTGGTTGTCGATCCGGCGCAAAAGATGATCGGCCGGCACGTGCTCATCGAGGCAGAAATCGTAGAAGAGCTGCGCCGGAGCCGCCTGAAATCCCATCATCGCCTGATCCCCTGCCAAATCACTCAGAGGATTGAATCATGCGTCCCAAGCGCCTGCAACAACGAGTTTTTCAACAGTATCGGCCCAAAGCGGACGTTCATTCATCTACGCTTCGCCAACAGCGGTCATCATTGCGCTACAAGCTTTCGTGGAGACGGACCCGGCCAAGCCAGTCTCTTTTCTCGAGCCCCTGTCGGCCTGCACAAAACGCTGTTTTGACAGCGTTTAAGTCAAAAGAGATCGCGCAAGATTTTTACCGGTTGCTCTTGGGACCGGGAGTAGGCGGTAGAGGGGATGGTATATTAGGAACCGCGGGATCGGGAGTAGGTAGTATCGGGGACGGTACATTCGGAATCGCGGGACCCGGAGTAGGTGGTATCGGGGACGGTATATTCGGAATCGTGGGATCGGGAGCGGGCGATATCGGGGACGGTATCGGAACCATGGGATGGGGAGTGGGCGATATTGGGGATGGTATAGCAGCGCCTGTGCCGGGAATGCCGGGCAATCCACCTAGTATCTGCGGCAAAGGCAGTCCTCGTTCCCGGAAGAATTTCACAAGCTCGTTGTCGCTGCCGAACTCGAGATCGTCGATCGTCAGAGGAAAACCGGGTTCGCCCGGGCAGTTGACCCTGACCTTTCCTTCGGCCGCCGAGGCAGCCAGTTTCTTTTCAGCAGCAGCGCGATCGTGGCCTGCCGTCTCGGCGTCAAAGAATTTGGTGGTCAGTTTGGCTGTTATCCAGAGTCCCGCATCGTCACCTTCCACCCGCTTCGGGACGAGTGCGTACTGTACCGCGGTCCACGCTGGTGTAAACAGGAAGTGGTCGTCCCCGTTTTTGACCTTGAGGGGTTTGCCATTCGGCCCACGGCCCTGTCTCTGAAAAGGCAAATCACTGAAGAGCAGGACATCGGGAGCAGTCTGCAGGCCAACCGGAAGGTTGATGCTTGCACCGACTGACGGAACTGATACCCACGCTTCCTCAAAGTTCGCTTTTCCGACTGTCTTAAGTGCCAGCTTGACGTCGCGGCAACCGATGTCGGGCTTTAGGATCACTACTGTATTGCCACCCACCTCCCTTATTTCGATGCCTGCATCGACGCCGGACTCTATGCCTGTATTTCCGAGCAGGCCGACCGTCGTGCCGATGCCTCTTCCTATCAAGGGGTCGACCCGCAGATGTACGGATGCCTTGGCGTCGGCCTGCGCATTGAGCGAAACCTTCAAGCGTCTTCCTTTGGTCCAGGACATGCGGACTGCATTCACCACTAGTGTTGCCGCGACCGCTCCTGGGTTAGTAAGCTCGGCGAAAACCCCACCCTCACCGAGAACATCGTCTCTCCATTTCTGGTCAGCAAGCCGGCCCTTGAATTGCACAGACCTGACGGTTGCCGTCCTGTTGGCAGCAGGGAGTTGGTTGAATTTGTCTTGAATCAGGTGAGCAACGGTCTCGTTTATCCAAAACGCAATATCGGCGTCGTTCAACTTGGGAATCCGGATTTGCTCCAGATTTTTTCGCATCCTGACGATGTCATCCTGAATTTCGGAGGGAGGCTCATCGATACTGGTTGCCACTGGTTTTTCGCCGAAATCAGTCAGCAGCCATATTCCACCGTCGAGGACGACAGCGTTGGCGGCGTGAATTTTTTGCGACAACTCGTTTGGCGGGACGGTGATCTGAACCTTGATCCAGTTTTCATCTTTCGGGTCGCGGACCGGAAACGTCTTCGTGAGATCCTGCTTCAAATCGTAAGTGAACGTGTTTTTGAAGGGGAGCTTCAGGTTGAAAGCTTCGGTGAGCTTCAGCATGAGACCCGTTTCGATGAGGTCGCTAGCATACCTCCTCAACTTGATATTGAACCATTCCCATCCGAATTCAGGATCGAGTTTCAACAGGGAGATCGCGAAGACGGCTTGCGCGTTTCCGTTCTTCCCTTCTTCTATGCCTTTGAAAACGAGGGAGGCTTGTCCGTCAAACTTTACAGTCAGACCGCGATTCTTCGAATAGGCATCGAGGCGAAGGAATGCCCAGACAAAACCAGGTTGAACGTCGACGGTAACACTCCGCAGATTTACGACGGTATCCTCATCTGCCTTGAATTCGGGATCGTAGGCAATTTGTGCATCCTGCAGGCTTTCCAGTGCGGTGTTCAATCCCCGCTCCGAAACAAACACGCCCGCCGTCCACGCTTCTGGAACAGGTTTCTGCTTCAGGAGGTTTTCCGTCTCGGACAGCGATCTCCACTCCGATAGGGTGCGGTCCCGCTCGAAATTTGAATTTTGAAGTGCCAGCCATCCGACACCGATGGCCGTAAATAATGCAATTGCAGTAATGACGCGTCCAATGATCCGTGCGCCCGTTCCCATGGTATAATCCCAACGCCAGAGGAATGCAGTGTCAAATTAATGATAACACTTATTGTCGGTGCGGGTAGTTTACTACTTTGATCCGGCAGCTGAGTGATTCAACAGTCCGGCCAAAAAACAAAACGCGCCGCGAGGAGCGCGCGTATGATGGGATAGCCTGTCGATCGCAATTCCCATCATTTCTTGCTGGAAGCGGGAACGGAACTGCCCATTCCGGGCATCAGATCGGTCACATCGACAGAAGCAACAGTTGGGCGGCCACTGACCCCGTACTGTTGCTGGCGTTGCACGGCGCAATGCGACGCGCACGGATCGATGCTGCGTAGAGACAGTATAGCCGAACCATCTCAGTTGCACCTCGTCGCCGGCCCGGCATCGCAGCCCTTTTCGACAGGTTTTCTCACACCGCTTGGCCCGGTCAGCGCACCGACCCCATTTCCGTAGTTATCTCGGGTATTTTGATCGACGACGGCAACGGGTGCGGCGAGTATCAGTCCAGCTGCATTTCCTGCTGCGGCTGCCGTACCGGTTGTTGCCACGAGTATCTGGTCAGCGAGCCCGACCCTGTTGTCCGTGAGCGTCTGGCCTTCCGAAATACGTTTGCCGATGAGTTGGACGACCTCGGGGGATTCCGCGAACTTGCCGTGGTTGAGGCTGTCACCGGCCTTTATTTTTGTAAGGTCAATCACGGCGATCTTGTTGTCTTCAAGTTCCTGCTTGTATGGCGGCTGCTCCGGGTCTATGGACCCGAGCCGCGCCACGTTTCCCCACACCCGACGTGAAAAGGCCAAAGCACGATCGTCGCGGGAGACGAAGAGAGTGAAGCGAGGGTGCTGTTTTCCCATATCCACAATCTGCGAGCGGAACACGTCGACATCCACATCGGGAGCTGCCAGCATGACATTCTTGAATTTGGCTGGCAGTTGGCCATTGCGAATTGCCATCTGACGCAAGGACTCCAGGGCGAGCCAGTTTCCCATCGAATGGGCCAGAATGGAGACTTCCTTCACCTGTGGATCTTTCGCCAGGAACTGGAACAAATTCTCCAGAGCGTTCCGGGTGTAATTCGTGCTCTCGCGGTCATAGCCGTAGGCGAGCAGGCTGCCCCGCGACGGCCATGTCACAAGCACAGGCGCGCTATGCACGCCCGAATCCTGGACGATCTGTGCGAAACGGTAGACGGAGTCTTCGAACCGATTGTTGAACCCGTGAACGAAGACGAGAACGCTGTGGTCCGGACTCTTCTTGACGGAGTCGTTCAGCCATTTTATCGCCCCCTCCCGCGTCAACTCATCCGCTTTCAAGGTGGCGAAATCCGTCGCCGGATTGGGTGGCAACTTTTTCGGCCAGGCGACTTCACCTTCCTTGCGGACATTTTTTGGCGGGATCGACACGGTGATGTCGGCAAATGCCGGTGCCAAACCGCGCTCGCCCGTAAACATCTCGCCTGGATTGGAGGACTTGTTGCGGGTTGTCGTCACCAGCATTTCGACCCTGCTCGACGAAGGCGCAGTGTCGGCCACCGGCAACAACACGTTTTTTGGACGGCCAGCACAGCCTGCCACAAGCATCAGGACCGCGAAGATCGAAACCCATCGCGGCCAACCGAAAAAGAAGTGCGACTTTCCGAACATGAATACCGAACCTCTCCGGATCGTCGCTTCACCAATTTGAACAGAACCCCCCGGCTCCCGATCAATCAAAAAAGCAAAGCTCGCGATCACACCGCAAGAATAAATAAAGTACAAATAGATAACTTAACCCTACCAGAGGAAAAGATTTGCCGCAAACTTCACAGGCGCGCCACTCCCGGAATGTTTGTTATACATTGCGGCTTGCAGTTGATCTCTGCGACGTTCGCTTTGCGCTAAAAAGGGGATGTCCGGCACATTCGATGGCGCAAATATGATTATTGCTGGCCGCAGTAGCGCGCTGTTGCCGTTCCGATAGTTTGAAACTTCCCGTTGCTGGTTACTGTCGTTGCGCAGATTGTCGTTTTGGGATTCCACCAGTACGTGGTTGAACCCTGCTGCTGAGTAAACGAGTAACCTCGCGCCCGCATCTGGGCTTGAGCACCGGCGGCAGGGGCATTTACCAGATCGGCAAGGTCGACCGGTGCGCCCTCCGTCGTGGTCGCGGTCGCATCCATGGCGGGCGGCACCGCTGAAGCTGGCACGCCGTCAGCGTCATTGCCAGTCGACTGACACCCGGTAAGTGTTACTACAGCTAGCATCGATATTGAAATTGCAGTGCGCATTCCACTACTCCCCTACATTGTCTCAGTTCAATATTACTAGATAAATCGCTGATTTACCTCACGGAAGACTTCATAAAGGTCCGCTAATTTTGGTGTTCGAGTTTTCGGTTTGTCCTATCAGTCTCATTGTTTCTGTGGTGCAGCTGGAGATGGCACGTCGACCCTGATAAGCCGGGAGAACTCCGGTGACAATCCCGCTGCCTTGGCTCGCTGATCGATATGAGCACGCTCCCGCAAATCCGCGAGCGGCAGACTGGTGTCGAGCGCGCCGCGCTCATAGGCGTATTCTGGAAGATAGCCATTGACGAATAGGCGCCAGTCCAGAGGAACCACGTCACCGACGGCCCGCATCATCTTGACGATGGTTGTCGTGCAGTTCGTCGTGATCGAGTTGTAGAATTCCGGCGTCGTGGAAAGCGCATTAGCATCCCGCACATACTCGAGCAGCAGTGCCCGCGCGGCGTCAGGGGACGCTCTCAGGCGATAGATCTGGACATCTTCGCCGCGAAAGTTCGATCTCACTCCGACCACATCGCGCTCATCCGATGCTACGATCACCAGCGGATGGCTCTTGAAGAGATCGGCAACTGGCGAAAACGCGCCCCCGACGCGCCGCCGCACCTCGACTGACCAAGCGATATAGTCGCCGCCCTCGAAGCCGAAGCTCAGAATAACATGCGCGATGTTGGGATTTCCCCATTGTGACAAGAAGAGGTCAGCCGTCTGGAGCTTGCTCAGATCATAGGTCCGCGTCACCCAGCGTTCGGTGAAATCCGTTTTGCTGTGCCATTCGAAGTCGCGGACGTTGTTCAGCGTCAAGACATCGCCGTTACGCGCTCCGATGACCTGACGCGCCACCTCGGGTGCCCAGTCCGCATGTTCCAGCGGCTTGATCGTGCTCCACCATGTCAGCAACAAGACAAAACACAATAGAAACAGGAGCAACGACCAGTTCCTGAGCTTCGTGAAGATCGCAACTATCGTTGCAAGGCCGAAAACGCCATACAGGAAAGCAGTCGCAACTCTTGCTGATGGCCGCACGGGTAGCTGATACCAAAGTGCTCCCACCGCCCATGCCGTGGCAATGATGACAACCAATGCCAGAATGCTGGCGATCAGCAAACGCCCTATAAGTCGCATTGCCCGTTACTTGATCCGGCAGAGATTGATCAGTTGCACGCGCCGGTTGTCGGCGGCTCTACTACCAACAAACATTTTCTTCCCCCCGGCTGTATGTGCCATGATCAAGGTGCCGGATTTAAAGTGACAGTCGTAACCCCTCCGGCGAAGTTGATGCCCTCCTGTCCCTCCACTGAAATGGGCTGCAAGGAGAACGCTCTGCCCGTGCCGCCCACCAGTATGTTTGCACCCGCGCCGGGGCCGACCGAAGCGTTTGCTCCAACACCGCCATAGGTACCTGCGAGCGCACCTGCTGGAAGTCCGCTGGTCGCCGCAACGACACCCCAGATCAGGTGTCCCGACGCGACTTCGCCGAGCGCGATCCCGTATTGGTCGATTGATCCTGTGTAGTTGTCAGTATTCCCGCCTTTGTCCTGCTTGAACGTGCAGGACAGTTTTTGCTTCTCCACGACAAACATTCCTATCCCTTTGGAAACGTCGCAGGCGAGCATTCCAATTTGAGCAGATTCCGCACTTGCATCAAAAGGAATAAACACGGCGGCGCACCCAAGGACCTTATGAAAAAAAGTCATTCTTAACTCCTAATCTTCTTCAATCAGTTGGGAACAACGTTGAGTCGGCTCCGGCGATACACTGAAATCATATAGGTTCGTTCCAGACCGAAGAAGTAAAGTACGTAACAGTTACAGGGAGATTGTCTGAAGAACGTTTGACACCAGAAATTCGCACCTGACTTTCAACTTGGGACTGATTGGACCGCGCATCGCGAGTCGTCTAATTAGAACACACCGACTTAGTCGCAACGCAGGCGCATCGCACCAAGGCTGCAACTCTTCTCGCACTCATAAGGACAAAAGGATGGACGAACTTTCAACCACCAAACCTGTTCTGGAAATTGCGGTCGGCACGCTGATTTTAATCGTTGTCATTTTTGTACATGGGGCGGGCATCAGAGTCATAAATCGACGCTTCAGCAAATCCTGGATTCATATGACAAGAAGCACGCCACATTGGCGGCCCAACCTGTTGCTGGCAGTGACCATCGCTTCCCTGGCAGCGTTGCATTTCGCCGAAACCCTCATCTGGGCCATTCCGATATCTGTGCGAGGCTTGATTCCCTCCATGCGTGACAGCTATTATTTCGTATTGGAAAACTACACCACGCTCGGCGAAGGCACCATCAGACTGCCCGATCAGTGGCGGTTGCTCGGACCAATCATAGCGATATCGGGTTTGTTCACCTTCGGTTGGACAGGGAGTGTGCTCGTAAGCATTATGACCGAATTTGGCAGACTTGACAGGGCGCGGGCCAAGGGATCGGACGACGGCGCTTTTTCAGAAGATACCGACACCAAGCGATGATGATGCTGGCATGCTATCAACCGAAATAGCTCCTGGCCGCCTCTCCGAATAGGTTCAACCCGGTGCAATGTGCACTCTGCGCCATAAGCAGTCGTCGAAGACAGCGGGACAAGCCCTACTGAAACAGCGAGGGCAAGGAAAGCGCGGTTGAGTTCGAGAAACGCGTGAACCTTGAAGCAAGCTCTCTAGCTACGCTTGGTGGTCGTATCAAAGTGTCCGCGATCGGGCGTCTTCGGTCATGGACGGTCTGTGCTATTCTTTCCGCTGTCGCTCCCAGAACGATCACTCACTGGGAAGGCGATCGTTTTTGATCATCTCAAACGCTGGTCCCGGGGTAGCGATAATGTATGAAAACGAGATCGATACGGTCAGGGCTCTCCTGCAATCCCATCCGCGACCCTCGAGCCTCGCCGAGCGTCGCCAGCGCCTCGATCTCGTGGCGGCTGAAGATCCAATCGCGCCCGATATCCGGTTCAAGCACCAAATGGTCGGCATGCGTGAGGCAGAATGGTCCGTGGCACCGGAAAGCGACACCACCAAGACGCTGCTGTTTTTCCATGGCGGCGGCTATTGCTCCGGATCGATCCAAAGTCATCGCAGGATGGTCGCCGAGACTGGGCGAGCCGCTCGCGTCCGCACACTTGCACTCGGTTACCGGCTCGCGCCCGAGAACCCGTTTCCGGCTGCGCTTGACGATGCGTTCGCCGCGTTCGAGTTCCTGCTCGCTCAAGGTGTCCCCGCGGCGTCAATCGCGATTGGCGGCGACAGTGCTGGCGGCGGGCTGACTCTGGCGACCATGATACGTCTGCGTGACGCGGGCAGACCGCTGCCCGGTTGCGCCTGGTTGGTTTCGCCATGGGTCGATCTCGAAATGAGCGGTGCAAGTATCGACGAAAAGGACGCCGTCGATCCGCTGATTCACCGCGACTATCTCGAAGAGCTCGCGGATGCCTATCTCGGTGGGGCTAGCGCTCGCGAGCCGCTCGCTTCACCGCTCCATGCCGATCTTGCAGGACTCCCGCCGACCCTCATCCAGGTTGGTTCGGCCGAGACGTTACTCGACGATGCAGTGCGGATCGCCCGCCGACTTGGGGCGGGCGATGTGGCGACGAAGTCTGGAGATCTGGCCACACATGATACACGCGTGGCATCTGTGGGCGGCACGGCTGACTTCTGGGCGAAGGGCGATCGCCTCTGCTGGCGCGTTCATCAACGAACACCTGGCGACTTGAAGCGCTCCAGCCGGAACCGACGAAGTCGGCAATCGTCAGGGAGATATTCCCGACTGTGCTCCGAATTCGGATAATGGCTCGTCTGAAACCGCATTCCAAGAGGTCGATTCCACTCACGGCGAGGCGGGCTCTTGGCGCAGAGTTTGGAGGCTCATCGCCGTAAGCGTTGATGCAAGGGGGCCTATGAAATCCCTCGCTCGTTTAGGGGAACGGCCACGCGACCTGTTCCAATCGCGTATTCAACGACTCGCCGGTCTCCCGCGCAAGGTCCACTAGATGTCCAGTTTCTGTGCATGCACAATAAATTGGCATAGATTCCCTGCAGCAGCTCAAATTTCTCGCTCGAGCTGACCAACTTTCGTAATCCCAGACGAGCAATCCCGTACAAACTTTGATTATTTTCAATAATTTACCGGTTTTATGTGAAAGTGGCATGCGGTTTGCTTGTAAAGAATGTTCCGTCAATGACGACAGGAACCATAGGGCGCCGCATAGGGTGCCTCAAAGACATCGACGTCGCTCGGGCAAGTACATTTCACCGGTTCATCCCGGGAAATGCACTCCATCCAGCGGCGTTTTTTTTGGCTCGAACGGCTGAATAAGGCCGAAGCTTTTAAGGGAACAACGATGAAACACATACTGTCGGTTGGCATACAAAGACGGAAACTTCTCAAAGCGGGTGGAACGCTGGCGCTGCTGGCCGCTGCGAAATCGGCCTTTCCCGCTGGCGCTTACGCAGCTGCTGCGGGTCCCGAAACCACTAAGGCAACTCTTGGTTTCATAGCGCTCACCGATTCCTCGCCGTTGATCGTTGCAAAGGAGAAGGGCTTCTTCGCCAGGCATGGCATGCCCGACGTGGAGGTTGTCAAACAGGCCTCGTGGGGTACGACGCGTGATAATCTCGTGCTTGGCTCTGCGGGCAACGGCATCGATGGGGCGCATATTCTGACGCCGATGCCTTACCTCATCAGTACAGGCAAGGTGACGCAGAACAACCAGCCCTTGCCCATGGTTATCCTCGCGCGCCTCAATCTCGACGCCCAAGCGATTTCCATCGGGTCTGCCTATGCCGACCTGAAAGTCGGAGCCAATTCCGGTGTTCTGAAGGAGGCATTTGCCAAGAAGAAGGCGGAAGGCGCTGCAGCAAAGGCCGCAATGACGTTCCCCGGCGGCACGCATGATCTGTGGATACGCTACTGGCTTGCCGCAGGCGGCATCGATCCGGACAAGGATGTCGAGACGATCGTTGTCCCGCCACCACAGATGGTTGCCAACATGAAAGTCGGTACCATGGATTGCTTCTGCGTTGGAGAACCGTGGAATGCACAACTAGTGAATCAGGGCATTGGCTACACGGCGGTCAATACAGCAGAAATCTGGGCCAAGCATCCGGAAAAATCTTTCGCCATGCGTGCTGACTGGGTCTCGAAAAATCCTAACGCCACCAAAGCCCTGCTCATGGCAGTGATGGAAGCCCAGCAATGGGCCGATGACATGGCGAACAAGGATGAGCTCGCAGCAATCGTTGGCAAGCGCGCCTGGTTCAATGTTCCGGCTACGGATATCGCCGGTCGGCTCAAGGGCGACTACGACTACGGTTCGGGACGTCTCGAAACAGCCAGCCCGCATCTGATGAAGTTCTGGCGCGACCACGCTTCCTACCCCTTCCAGAGCCATGAAAAATGGTTCCTGACCGAGAATATCCGCTGGGGCAAGTTTGCGCCGGATACGGACATCGCGGCGCTGGTAAGCAAGGTCAATCGCGAGGATCTCTGGCGCGAGGCCGCAAAGGAGCTTGGCGTCGCTGCTGCCGATATTCCTGCATCGACGTCACGGGGTACCGAAACTTTCTTCGACGGCAAGATCTTCGACCCGGACAACCCGCAGACCTATCTCGCCAGCCTCGACATCAAACGCTTCGCTTGAAGGAAACCGGCATGCCAGCCAACCCTGTTCGCATACCTTTAAAAGAGCGGCAAATACCGGCAAAGCTCGTGGCGTTCGCCGTGCCCCATAAACCTGCCGCCCGGCGGGCTCTTCCGAAATGGCTTTCCTCTCTGGCAGGGCATGTGGTGCCACCGCTGGTAACACTCGTGTTCCTGCTCGTACTTTGGGAAATTCTTTGCTCCTCGCCGACGGCGAGCGTTCCGCCGCCATCCCGCGTCGTCTCCGAAACGTGGGAACTGATCGCTCATCCGTTCTATGTCGGGCAAGGCGTCGACCAGGGCCTGTTCTGGCACATCTTTGCCAGCCTCAAGCGGGTGGCGCTCGGCTATTGTCTGGCAGCCTTTGCCGGTATCGCACTTGGTACCTTGGTCGGCCAGAGCGAATGGGCCATGCGTGGTCTCGATCCGATCTTCCAAGTCCTGCGTACTGTGCCGCCGCTCGCATGGCTGCCGCTGTCCTTGGCCGCTTTCAAGGACGGCAACCCATCAGCGATCTTCGTGATCTTCATCACCGCCATCTGGCCGATCATCATCAACACGGCCGTTGGCATCCGCAATATTCCGCAGGACTACCAGAACGTCGCGAAGGTCCTGCGCCTCAACCAGTTTGAATACTTCACCAAGATCATGATCCCCGCTGCGGCACCCTATATCTTCACGGGCCTGCGTATTGGCATCGGCCTGTCGTGGCTCGCAATCGTTGCGGCTGAAATGCTCATTGGCGGTGTCGGCATAGGCTTCTTCATCTGGGACGCGTGGAACTCATCGCGCATCAGCGACATCATCCTGGCGCTTATCTATGTGGGTATCGTTGGCTATCTCCTCGATCGCGCGATTGCCTTCATAGCCAAAGCGGTAACCCGCAACACCGCAAGCACATAAGGAGACGATCATGTCAAAATCCTATCTTTCGCTTGAACAGATCGACATGGTGTTCAGCCGTGGTGGCACGAACACGCAGGTGTTGAATCAGGTTTCCATGACCGTCGAAAAAGGCGAATTCATTTCGATCATCGGTCATTCCGGCTGCGGAAAGTCGACCCTTCTCAACATCGTGGCCGGACTAACGAAAGCAACACGAGGTGTGGTTTTCCTGGAAGGCTCTGTCGTCGACACACCGGGACCTGACCGCGCTGTGGTGTTTCAGAACCATTCGCTACTGCCTTGGCTGACCGTCTATGAAAACGTCAAACTGGCCGTCGACAAGGTGTTCTCAGCGACAAAGAGCCGGTCCGAACGACATGAATGGACCATGCGCAATCTCGAACTGGTGCAGATGGTTCACGCCAAGGACAAGCGCCCGTCGGAGGTGTCCGGCGGTATGAAACAACGTGTCGGCATTGCCCGGGCACTGGCGATGGAGCCGAAAGTCCTCCTGCTTGATGAGCCGTTCGGTGCGCTCGATGCACTGACGCGTGCGCATCTGCAGGATCAGGTCATGCAGATTCATACGGAACTCGCCAATACGGTGCTGATGATCACACATGACGTGGATGAGGCAGTTCTGCTTTCAGACCGCATCGTCATGATGACCAACGGACCGTCGGCCAGGATTGGCGAAATTCTGAATGTGCCGCTCCTTCGCCCGCGCCGACGCATCGAGCTGGCGTCTGATGCGACGTACATCCGCGGCCGCTCGGCAGTCATGAAGTTCCTCTATGAGCGTCACCGGCTCGTGGAGGCTGCGTAGTGTTGATGAAACATTGTTCTTACAGTCCTTAGAAAGTCCTAAATTCGCTAATCAACTTTGTGAACCAAGCTTTTCGATAAGCTCCGCAAGGTCCTTCATATCGCTGGCCGTGCAGTCGACCAGCGGTGCGCGAACCGGTCCTGCAGACCGACCGACAATCGATGTGCCGGCTTTGACGATACCTACGGCATAGCCGGGCACACGGTTGCGAATGGCGATATAGGGCAGGAAGAATTCGTTTAACAGCCTCGCCGTCGTGTCGGGGTCATTCTTGGAGACAGCCTTGTAAAAGGTGAGGGCGGTACGCGGAATGAAGTTAAACACGGCCGATGAGTAGACCGCGACGCCCATCGCCTTATAGGCCTCCGCATAGACTTCTGCCGTCGGCAAGCCGCCGAGGTAAGCGAAGCGATCGCCGAGGCGGCGGCGAATTGAAACCATATTCTCGATTTCACCAACGCCGTCCTTGAACCCGACCAGGTTCGGACATTTATCGGCGAGGCGCTCCAGTGCATCGGCATCCAGCTTGCAGACATTGCGATTGTAGACGATGACACCAAGGCTCGTCGCGGCGCAGACCGCTTCGACGTGGCGGCAAATTCCTTCAACGCTGGTCTCCGTGAGATAGTGCGGGAGGAGAAGCAAACCGGCAGCACCATTCTTCTCGGCATTGCGCGCCATCTCCGCAGCAACGCGGGTTCCATAGGCGGAAGCGGCAATGATCGGCACTTCCTTGCCGCAAGCTCCCACCGCCGTGCGAACGACGTCTTCGTGCTCGGCGGGTGTCAGGGAGAAGCCTTCGCCTGTGCCCCCACCAACAAACAGTGCCGACGCGCCATAAGGGGCAAGCCATTCCAGACGTTTTGTATAGTCCGCCGGGGCGAAATCGCAGTTTTCATTGAAATCGGTCACGGGGAAAGACAGGAGACCGGAGCTTATCGTCTGCTTAAGCGTCTGTGGATGCATATGGGGAGCCTCGTCTGAAATCGGAAGTTACCCACGACTAGCATCATGTCTGTCATCATACAACTGCAAATTGACGTCTGCTAATCCACCCGCAACAGAAAATGGGTCTAATTTGGCTTCTTGCCCGCGTGCAAAGTATTGTTGCGCAGCCGATCACGGCTACTGCCGAGATGAAGGCGCATGGCGGCGCGAGCCCCCTCCACGTCATGAGCCTTGATGGATTGATAGATCTGATCATGCTCGCGGTTGACACGTTCCAGATATTCGCGCTGCGGCAGGCCGCCGATCTTATGCGTCTGCAGGCGCGTGCGGGGAATGAGGACTTCACCCAAGTAATTGAACATGCTGAGGAAATGTCGATTTTTTGTAGCGGAGGCAATAGCGCGGTGAAACTCAAGGTCCGCATGGATGGAGCTTTCGCCTCGTTCAATCGCCTCATTCATCATATCAAGCGCGTTCTTTATCCTGGCAAGTTCGCTCTCGTCACGCCGCACCGCTGCAAGGGCTGCCGCTTCAAGTTCGATGCTGATTCGCAATTCCATGACGCTGAGGATCTCTTCGACAAGTTCAAGATTGTCTTCTTCGATACGGAAGGGCGCGGACGGAATATCTTTTAAGACAAAGGCACCGATTCCTTGCTGCGTGTGAACCAGACCTTTCGCCTTCAGATTTGCAATGGCCTCGCGTACCACAGTGCGGCTGACGTTGAACTCGCCAATCATGTCCTGTTCGGTCGGAAGCCGTTCGCCGGGCTTGTACTGTCCCGATGTTATACGGTCCGCAACAGCTTTAACCAGTTGACCTGTAAGTGTTTCTCGTTTGCCAATGCTCGACATAAGGTCCTTCAGTGTGTTGTGTCCGGGTTGCTGTGCCAATCCGCGAACGGCAAATCAGAACGGGTTTAAAGCTCACGTCCAAAAGTAAGATATCATATATTTCATCACAGAAAACGGTTATCGCTGGGACTCCCTTGAAGCGAGATGTTTCCGGTTGATTGTCCCATTCAAACTAGTTCTTGGCCAAATATTCGACGGAGACCCAGCATTCTCAACAAATTTTGGCCTTGCATGCCACAATAATCAATACTACGATGTCATACAACTAAAAAACAACGCGGATACATGGGGAGGAAATCTATGACGCATTTTCGTGTTTTTCTGGCTGGGACGACAGCCGTCGTTGCTGCCATGACAATGAATGTGGCCGAGGCAAAGACACCGCAGGACCAGCTGGTCATCGGCATGAACATGGTAAACCTCACCAGCCTCGATCCGCACAACGTCAATTCCTACGAATCCTATCATGTTATCGCCAATCTCTATGACACGCTGGTTCGTACTGATCCACAGACGCCGGGCAAGGTGTTGCCCATGCTGGCGAAATCCTGGAACGTATTGCCGGACGGCACAATCGAATTCACATTGGATGACAAGGCTACTTTCCAGAGCGGCCGCAGGATTACGGCTGGGGACGTTGCCTATTCCTTGCAGCGCGCAGTCAAACTTGGTCTCCTCGCCAAGGCTTACTATGCAAATTGGGGCTATACCGCTGACAACGTAGACACAAAATTCCGTGCGAAGGATGACAAGACTTTCGTGATGGAAGTGGCGACTCCGGTTGCGCCCTCGCTCAAGCTCAACGCGCTCACCCGTGCCTATGGTGCGGTTCTCGATAAGGAAGTCCTCGCCAAGCATGAGAAAGATGGCGATATGGGCAGAGGCTGGCTGGCATCGAATGCTGCAGGATCCGGTCCGTTCACCCTCAATCGCTGGAACCCCAATGACATTGTCGTGCTCAATCGCTTCGACGATTATTGGGGAGGCGAACCGAAGATGAAACGCGTGCTGGTGCGCCACCTTCCGGAATCGCAGACAGAGCGCCTGCAGCTGGAAAAGGGCGATCTTGATGTCGGCTTCCAGCTCGTCTCCGCCGACATTGATGGTCTCGCCAAAAATCCCGATATCGTCATCGACCGGCTAGTGGGTTCCGGTTTCTATTATCTCATCATGAGCACAAAAGACCCGGAATTTGCCAAGCCGGAAGTGCGCAAAGCATTGCGTTATTGCATCAATTACAAGGACATCAATGACGTCGTAATGAAGAATTATGGCAAGAGCGCAACCACATTCATTCCGGCGGACATTCCCGGCTACATCCCGGACATCGGTAACCAGTACGATCCGGAAAAGTGCAAGCAGGATCTGGCCGCCGCCGGTTATCCCGAAGGCTTCAACAAACAGTTGCTCTCGCTCAACTCGACGCCCTATGCCGATCTTGCGACGGCCATTCAGCAAAATCTCGCTGTTGCCGGCGTCAAGGTCGAGATCCAGACTGGCAATGGCGATCAGACCTATGGACCCATGCGTGACCGCAAATTCGAACTTGGTGTAGGCCGCACGGCTTCTTCGGCACAGACCGACGCGGACGGCTGGATCCGCACTCATGCCTATAATCCCGACAACACTGACGGCGCCAATCTCGCCAATCTGCAAGCATGGCGCGCATCCTTCCAATTGCCCGAGGTCAACAGACTGATCGACGAAGCTGCGGCCATCACCGACAATGAAGAAAAACGTGTCGAACTTTACAAGCAGGCGTTGAAGCTGTTTGAAGAGTCCGGTCCACCCGTGATCCCGATTTCACAGCGTGTCGATCCCTATGCCAAGAGCGCCCGGCTGAAGAGTTATGTCGGTGACATCGGTTGGATGACCCGCTGGGATCAGGTCGAGAAACAGGACTAGGAAAGCAGAGTCAGGTCGCCGGCGTATGGTTAATCAGGTTGAAACGACAGTCCGGACGCCAAGACTGCGTTCGGGTCTGCGAAAATATCGCCGTTTCGGCGGTTCGCTGCTCAGTGTCCTGACGACACTCTTCCTGTTGGTGCTCTTGACCTTCGTCATCGGGCGGCTGATGCCGGTCGATCCCGTCATTGCAGTAGTCGGTCCCGATGCAGACCGCGCCACCTATCTCAAGGTCAAGCAGGAACTCGGCCTTGACCTGCCTGTGCTGCAGCAGTTCTGGATATTCTTCAAGAATTTGCTGCATGGCGATTTCGGCACGACCTTGCTTACTGGCCGCCCGGTCATGGAAGATATCGCACGCGTCCTGCCTGCAACGATCGAGCTTGCAACGGTAACGATCATTCTTGGCGCAGGCATCGGAATTCCCCTCGGTGTCTATGCAGCCGTCAATCGTGGACGCTTCGCCGACCATTCGGTACGGCTCATTGCGCTCCTTGGTCATTCGACGCCCATCTTCTGGATTGGCATGGTTGGCCTGATGCTGTTCTACGCAAAACTTGGCTGGGTCGGCGGCTCCGGCCGGATCGATCTCTTCTACGAGGACATCGTTCCCAACGTGACCGGCTTTCTATTGATTGATTCGTTGCTGGCCGGGGATATGGATGTTTTCTGGAGTGCGGTGTCGCACATCATCCTGCCGGCATCGGTGCTGGCTTATGCTTCGATTGCCTATATTAGTCGCATCACCCGCAGCTTCATGCTGGAACAACTGAGCCAGGAATATGTGATCACGGCGCGGGCCAAGGGCGTCCCCCGCAGCGGCGTCATCTGGCGCCACGCTTTCAAGAATATTCGCGTTCAACTGGTGACCGTCGTTGCGCTGTCCTATGGCGGCATGCTGGAAGGCGCAGTGCTGATCGAGACGGTGTTTGGCTGGCCTGGGTTTGGTCAGTACCTGACCAATGCTTTGGTCATTGGCGATATGAACGTGGTTGTGGCCTGTACGCTGATCATTGGCTGTGTGTTTATCGCCCTCAACGTGATCTCCGACCTGCTCTACAAGTTTTTCGACCCGAGGATTCAATGAGTACCGATAGCAAGGGGCTTACGGCCTGGTTGACAACGCAAGAGCCGAACAGCGCGACGCATGCAGCATTCCAGAATGTCTGGCATGTCTGGGGCCGGTTTGCTGCCAATCCCCTCGGCATCGCCGGTCTCGCCATCATCCTGGTGCTGGTACTTGTCGCGATCTTCGTGCCATGGCTTGCACCTTATTCGCCGTTCGAACAGAATCTGCGCGAAACGCTGCTGGCGCCCAACGCCCAGCATCTGTTCGGTACCGACGAACTTGGCCGGGATATCTTGAGCCGTATCCTGTGGGGCAGTCGCATCACGCTCTCCATCGTCATGATCGTCAGTGTCATCGTTGCGCCCATCGGCCTCATCGTTGGCTGCTTTGCCGGTTATTTTGGCGGCTGGCTCGATACGATACTGATGCGCATCACCGAATTGTTCCTGTCCTTCCCCAGCCTCATTCTGGCGTTGGCTTTTGTGGCGGCGCTTGGCCCGAGCTTGAACAACGCCATCATCGCGATTGCCCTGACGCAGTGGCCGCCGATCGCCCGCCTTGCGCGCGCTGAATCACTTAGCCTGCGCGGCCGGGATCATATTTCGGCAGTCCGGCTCATGGGCGCTTCGAGCCTGCGCATCGTGTTCGGCCATATCGCACCCCTGTGCATTCCGTCCGTCATCGTGCGTATCACCCTCAATATGGCAGGCATCATCCTGACGGCAGCCGGTCTCGGGTTCCTCGGTCTGGGCGCACAGCCGCCCAGCCCGGAATGGGGTGCAATGGTGTCCACCGGGCGGCGTTTCATGCTTGACAGCTGGTGGGTTGGTACCATGCCGGGCCTCTCGATTCTTGTCGTAAGCCTGGCTTTCAATCTGGTTGGCGACGCATTGCGCGATGCGCTTGATCCGAGGCAGGAATGAGCAAGATGGAAAAACCCCTGCTTTCCATACGTGATCTTCGCATCAGCTTTAACAGTGCGTCGGGTGCGTTCGATGCGGTTCGTGGCGTATCTTTCGATCTTGGCCGTGAAAAGCTCGGTATCGTCGGCGAATCCGGTTCCGGCAAGAGCATGACCGGCCGCGCTATCATGCGGCTGACCCCGCCGGCTGCACTGGTGAAAGCCGAGCGCATGCAACTCGGAGAAATCGATCTTTTTCGAGCATCGGAAAAGACCATGAACAGTATCCGTGGCCGCCGTATAGGGCTGATCATGCAGGATCCGAAATATTCACTCAATCCCGTCGTCACCGTAGGGGAGCAGATCGCTGAAGCTTACCGCATCCATGTGCGCTCTTCCTCATCAGAGGCGCGTCAGAAGGCTGTTGCAATGCTTGGTGCCGTGCAGATCCGCGATCCTGAGCGTGTCTACCGCATGTATCCGCATGAAATGTCAGGGGGAATGGGACAACGCATTATGATTGCCATGATGCTGGTCTCGGAACCGGAAATCCTCATCGCCGACGAAGCAACCTCGGCATTGGATGTAACTGTTCGACTGGAAATCCTGAACCTTCTCAATGATCTCGTACAAAAGCGCGGTCTCGGCCTCATCTTCATCAGTCACGATCTCAATCTTGTCCGCCGCTTCTGCGACCGCGTGCTGATTATGTACCGGGGAAGGGTGGTTGAAACCTTGAAGGCGAATGAACTCGACGAGGCCACCCATCCCTATACGAGAGGCTTGCTTGATGCGATGCCCCGCATCCACACACCGCGCAGGCGACTGCCGGTCCTGACGCGTGACGCAGCATGGTAGACGACATGAACAGCGCCGCGCCGATCATCGAGATCGAGAACCTTGTCGTTGCCTTCGGTGAGGGTGCCGACGAACGGCGCGCGGTCGACGGCGTCAGCTTTTCTGTCTATCGCGGCGAAACCTTTGGACTCGTTGGTGAGTCCGGCTCAGGCAAATCGACAATTCTGCGGGCGATCACCGGGCTTGTGGCCAATGAAGCCGATGTCATGCGCGTTGCTGGCGAAGACGTCCGCGATAAGCGCGACAAGCAGTTTTACCGCAAGGTGCAGATGGTTTTTCAGGATCCCTATGAAGCCCTGCACCCGCGCCATACGGTCTGGCGCCAGTTGATGGAACCAGCCCGGATCCAGAATCTTCCGGGTGCCGAAGCCCGTGGTCACGCGGCGCTCGATTCCGTTGGCCTGAGCCGAGGACTGTTGTGGCGCTACCCGCACCAGCTTTCGGGCGGGCAACGGCAACGCGTCGCCATTGCTCGGGCGCTGATGTCCGAGCCTGACATATTGCTTCTGGATGAGCCTACGTCAGCACTTGACGTTTCGGTGCAGGCGGAAATTCTCAATCTTCTATCCGACCTGCAGGACGAGCGAGGCTTGACCTATGTCATGGTCAGCCATGATCTCGGAGTCGTTGCCCATATGTGCAAGCGCACCGCGGTTATGCAAGCCGGGATCATGGTAGAGACACTGGATGTCGATGCGCTCGTCAATGGCGGTGCGAGGGAAAATTACACGAAACAACTGATCGCAGCGAGCGAAGCCTACGGGGAAGATCCGACCGGGATTACTCAGGCACGAGTTTCCAGCTTATAACAGGAGGACGGCATGTTTCTTGGCACGCAATTTCGTGCGCGCGACGATGATGATTACCGGGTCATGGCGCAGCTTGGCATCGAACATGTGTGCGCCGATCCCGCCGGCAATCCGCACGACTGGACGCTCGATATTCTCCAACGGCATCGCGACCATCTGGCCGGGTTCGGGCTTTCCCTTGACATGATCCAGCTGCCATTGAGCTCGCGCGTCATTGAAAAACAGTACAGCCCGGATATTCTCTCCGCCGGTCCCGAACGCGATCGGCAGCTCGATTCCATATGCCGTTTGATCGAACGGACGGCAGAGGCTGGCATTCCAGCAGTCAAATACAATCTCAACATCATTGGCATTCCGCGCACAGAACTCGAAACGGGCCGGGGCGGATCGCGAAATGACGCGTTTCGCTGGGACAAGACCGATCATAACGAACCGCCCACGATTGCCGGCATTGTGGATGAACACGAGAACTGGGAGCGGATCGATTATTTCCTTGAACGTGTCATACCTGTTGCGGAAGCGAACAAGGTGCGGCTCGCCTGTCATCCGCACGACCCCTATACGCCGCCCGGCTATCGTGGTGTGACGCGCGTTCTCGGCACAGTCGAGGGTCTGAAGAAATTCGTGCTCCTGCGCGAGAACCCCTATCACGGCCTGAATTTCTGCCAGGGGACAGTCGGTGAAATGCTCGACAATCCGGCCGAGGAAATTTTCGATGTCATCCGCTGGTTCGGCGAGCGGGGCAAATTGTTCAATGTGCATTTCCGCAATATTCGCGGTGGCAAGCTGTCATTCATGGAGACATTTCCGGAGGAAGGCGACATGGATATGTGGCGCTCCCTCAAGGCCTACGCGCAGGTTGGCTATCAATACATGATTATGCCGGATCATGTGCCGCAAGTCTCCGGACGCGATCCGCAGAACACCGCTTTCGCCTTCAGTTACGGTTACATTGCAGCGCTGTTGCAGGTTCTCGACAGCGAGGCGAATTAGCAATGTCCGCGAAGATGATCCGCAGGTTTGAAAATGGCAATAAGCCCATTCTCGATGGTGACGAGCCGACGACGCACATTCATTTCAATCTGGTGAAACTTGCCGCGGGGGAGGCGCACAGCTACCGTCTGGCCGACTTTGAAACGGCAATCGTTCCGCTCTCCGGTATCTGTCATGTTTCTGTCGATGACATGGAGTTCAACGAGGTCGGTGGACGTGCAAGCGTCTGGGCTGGACACGCAGACTCCATCTATGCCGGTCCGGGCGCGGCCGTCACGATCGCTGCACTCGAGGGTTGTGAAATTGCTGTCGCCGGTGGCCTTTGGAACAAACCGATGACCCCGTTTCGCATCTTGCCCGAAGAGGTCGACATGGTCGATGTCGGTTCCAATGAAACGAAATCACGGCGACGCATCTTCCACATCCTTGGCAACAGACAGGCGGATCGCGTCGGACGTCTGCTCGTCAGCGAACTCTATGCCGATGAAGGCTGCTGGTCCGGCTATCCGCCGCACAAGCACGATACGGATCAACCGGGTGAAACCGCACACGAGGAATTGTATCATTGGCGCTTCGATCCGCCCACCGGCTTCGGCACCCAATTATGGTATGAAGAGGGAGAGGAGCCACATGCCCATGCGACACGCCATGGCGACACATTCGCGTTCTCGACCGGCTATCATCCCACCGCGACGTCTCCCGGCCATGCGTCTTATATTTTCACCATTCTCGTAGGCAAAACGCAGCGTTCGCTCGTACAGAATTTCGAAGAAGTTCATCGTCCCCTGATGGCGAAAATTCCAGGAATCGACGCTATGCGGGCGAAATTCCGCTAACAATTGCGACTCGACAACGCTGATTGTAGGGCTGTCGATACCCCCCGCCATGAATCGACTTGAACAGGAGGTTTAAACGAGTGGAAGCGACTTATTTGTTTCAGGGCGAGATGGGGAATGGGCTGTTACGTCGCCGAGGGACGCTTGCCGTCACAATTGATGGTGTTACGAAAATACTAGAGCAGGGCCGGCTCATTGATACATTCACTCCGCATCGCGCCGAATTTCTGGGACAATAGGCAGCACGATTTTTGCAGAATGTTTCGGCCCGATGTCGGTTCCGCAAAAACTTGTTCGTCATATAGGTAGGCCGGTCAGTCGGGCCGCCGCGAATAAGGAGACAAGACGATGCGCGTAATGGTTCTGGTAAAGGCGACGAAGGACAGCGAAGCAGGCAACCTGCCCACGACCGAGCTGCTCGACGCCATGGGCAAATACAACGAGGAGCTGGTCAATGCCGGCATCATGCAGGCCGGCGAGGGCCTGAAGCCGTCCTCGGAAGGCAAGCGTGTGGCCTTCGACGGGCCGAACCGCACCGTGATGGACGGGCCGTTCGCCGCGACCAACGAACTGGTCGCCGGTTTTTGGCTCTGGCAGGTCACGGACATGGCAGACGCAGTCAAGTGGGCAAAACGCTGCCCCAACCCGATGCCCGGCCCGAGCGCGATCGAGATCCGCCCCGTGTTCGAACTGGACGACTTCGGCCAAAGCGAGGCGGTGGAACGTCACCGTAAGTTGGGCGAGAAGATTGCCAAGAAGAATTGATGATCCCCCACTGCAGTACCTTGATCAAATGCATTCGTCCGGTGACGCTTGGTTTGCCGGCCAAGCGGCCCGGGAGGGGATGTCACGTTAACGCAGTACAGCGCTCTTAACGACATATTCCCGGGTAACGTGACATCTCCCCCAAAGGTTGTGACATGTCCGATCACCGCTTCGTGATGCTGGTTGCCGCATAACCATTGTGCCTTCGACGACAATCCAATTCCGCCGTTGCAACAGAACCCGGCGATTAGTGCCAATCTGCGATGCGTGTCAGTCTTTGTCGTCCGTGGTCAGGTTCCTTTCGTCGGTATCAACGACAAAAACCGCCAGCAGCCGTGCAGGTTGAGTGTCACTGTCATTGGCGCTGACGCCATGATGATCGCCCGGCACTTCTGCGAAACGATCCGGATTTCGCGTCGGCCTACGGGATGGCGGCATGGTGCTGTTTCTGGCGCAAAGTCAACGGTTGGATGACCGATCGCTCGCAGGAGACCACAGAGGGTATCCGCCTGGCCCGGCGTGCCGTCGAGTTCGGCAGGGACGATGCGGTTGCCCTCACACGAAGCGGCCATGCGCTCGGCCATCTCGTCGGCGACCTCGATGGCGGCATCGCGTTGATCCTAACCTGGCGGCTGCATGGTTCCTCGGCGGCTTCCTGAGAACCTGGCGCGGCGAACCAGACGGCGCAATCGAACACTTCACGCGCGCAATGCGGTTGAGTCCATTGGACCCGGAGATGTATCGAATGCAGGCCGGAATGGCGATGGCGCATTTGTTTGCAGGACGGTTCGCGACAGCGTCATCATGGGCCGAGAAATCATTCAGGGATTTACCGAGCTTCCTGATGGTGGTCGGCATCATCGCAGCAAGCCATGCACTTGCCGGCCGGGCTGACGAAGCGTGGCGAGCGATGCAGCGTTTGTGCGAGCTTGATCCGGAGCTGCGCATCTCCAATCTCACGGATTGGCTTCCGATCCACCGACCGGAAGACCTTGCAACGTTCGCGGAGGGCTTGCGACGAGCAGGGCTGCCAGAATGACAGCTTCGGCTGAGATCCAAGGCCCTGCCAAGCGCAATACAGCATGCCATGGGTCTTCTGATGGCTCAGCACAGGACGAAAAAAATGTGGCCGGTGTCGGAACCTTGCTCCCGTGGCCGTCCTTGAGAAAGAACCATCCAACGGAAGCAAGCACCCACCGACCAAGTCCTCCAAATTCGAGGCTCAACCCAAAGAAAGGAACGCCAAATGCCCAAGAGTTTCGAAAGCAATCTTCACTTCTCCGACGACACCGCGGCGCGTACGGTATGAAGCGAGGCGGTCCAGGTCATGCTGCTCACGCACGCCAAGTGGCGCACCTTCACGAGCCGTCCGATCCCGTCGGTTACGTCAAGCGAAGTGATGCTGGCCGCTTCCTGCGACAGCCGCGAGGCAGCCGACGCCGTGAACAGAGCGGCGGCTGCGAACGGTGGGACTGCCGTCATCAATCCAACGCAGAATCTCGGCTTCATGTACAACCGCCGTCTGGCGGATCCCGGCGGCCATCCCCAGGGATGATCAAACAAGCTCAAGAGAACAACAGGAGAAATCCATGACAACCGAACCAAACCGGGCGGGATGGGCAACGGCAGCTGTCCTTGTTGGACGCCTGATCTTTGCCTTGGTCTTCATCATGGCCGTGAGCTTCAAGTTCATGGATATGAATGGAACGGCGGATTACATCGCGGCAGCGGGGTTCCCCCTATCCAAGGTTCTGGCCTGGCTCGCAGCTCTGTTCGAGCTGGCGCTGATTGCTGGTTTCTTGACCGGCGCGTATTTTTCGGAAGCTGCGCTTCTTGCCGCAGCCTATGTGTTGTTCCTCGGCTTCGCCTTTCACGGACCTGCGCATTGGGCCGGAAACCAAGCCGAATTCGGTTTCTTCGTCGATCACTTCACGTTTCTTGCGGGCCTTCTCTTTGCAGCCGCCCATGGGCCGGGACGCGTGCTGGCGATGCAAAGGGGATTTCTCGCGCGGTAAAGGAGCACGATCGTTGTCTGGATTGCCGCGCAATATATCGTTTCCCGTGCCTCGCTCGCGGCGTTATGCCTGGTCTCGCCGGTTTCGGACAGGAACTGGAGCGAATTTCCGCTGGCGAGCGCGTTCACTTCATTATAGACTTTGGAACAATTTGAAATTTGGAGTTGACCATGCCCCCGTTCCCAAATGAGGTTCGTTCCATTCTCAATCGGGTTATGGGATCATCGCCTGCGGATTTGCGTCTCGTTGCACAGCGTTTGCACGATCATGCTGTCGAAGAGCGTATGCCCGCTGATGAGGTCAAGGCCCAACTGGCAGAGCTCGGCTACAGGAATATTTCCGATTTTTGTGCTGATCTTGAGATGCCCACGCATGTCGCTGAGCGATGGGAACGCTTTGGCGTTTCGGCGGAGATGAAGCAAGTCTTCGGCATGCTGATCAATCAGCGCAAGCGGTTTGCGGAGGCTGTCGCCGAGTTCGAATCCATCACACATCTGGGCCTGCCGGATTTCCTGCGCAGCCGCGGCGTGCTTTAGCCCGCAAGCAAAGCTATTGCCGTATCACTGTCCGTAATGAGCACACGTGCCGGGACGACTTGCAATGCCGCGCGGATCGCTTCCACCTTGGAGGATCCTCCGGCGGCAAGGACGACGTTTGGAATCTGTGCCACGAGATCGAGACCTATAGCCATCACCTGGCGGTTGATGACGTGATCGACAAGGTTCCCCTGTTTATCAACGAAATAACACAGGATATTGGCGACGGCGCCCTTGGCTTTCAGGGGCTCGATCAACTCGCTCGAAACGATGCCATGCCGGAAAATTGTTGATTGCGGCGAGATGTCTCCGACAGTGAGAAGAGCGATGCTGGCTGCCTCCGCGCGGCGCTTCACGTCTTTCAGCGTGGGCTGTTTCCACAGACCATTCCGCAGTTTCGGATCATCGACAATTACCGGCGCGGTAATCTGATAGCTGTCGATTTCATAGGCCTCTGCAACTCTCGCCGCCACAATCGAGGGATTGATCCATCGGGAATGTGGCAAACTGCCGACGAGACCGACAACCGAAGCATTGTGCAGCTTGCGGCGTTCGAGGAAGCGCAAACTGGCGAACAGTGTAGCGCCGCCGCCAATTGCCAACGTCATGCCGTCCTGCATCTGTTCGCCCAGATACTGCGCGACTGCATGCCCGATAGCAGTTTCCAGATGTTCGTGCGCACTTGGCGAGGGGACGACGACGGCGGAAGACAGATGCCAGCGCTGCTCCAGCGCTCGTTCCAGGGCGATTTGCTCTGCTGTCGCTCGGTTGATCGTCGTGACGACAATTCCCTCCGCCATACAGGCGGCAAGCGTCCGCATGACCTTGACGCGGCTCACCTGCAGCTTTTCGGCGATTTGCTCCTGCGTCATGCCTTCGACGTAATAGAGCCAAGCTGTTTTTACCTTCAGATTGGATGAGACTACCGGCAGTTCATCTAGGTGCATCTGTTCCGCCTCTCATGTTGTCATATTACATTCACTGTTCAAATGTATTTGACAAGTGACAAATGAACATGAATGATCGCCTTCAGTACATCGCTCGCAGTTCATGGCGCCGTGCGTGGAGGATGATTTTTCGTGGACGTCAAAATGTTCCATCGATCAAACCAGAATCCCTGGGAGGAGAAAAGACATGAACAGACTTTTGAGAATGAGTTTTGGCGCGCCGATTTTGCTGGCAGCATCGCTGGCGTTTGGTTCGGCTCAGGCTGAAACACTGACGTTGTACACGTCACAGCCTGACGCCGATGCCGCAAAGACGGTTGAAGCGTTCCGCAAGGTCAATCCCGAGGTTGAGGTTCAGGTATTTCGATCCGGAACCAGCGATATTATGAGCAAGCTTGCCGCCGAGTTTTCGGCAGGCGCGCCGCAAGCCGATGTCCTCCTGATTGCCGACGCCGTCAGTATGGAAAGCCTAAAAAAACAGGGCAAGCTGAAAGTCTATGAGAAGGCGAACGTCGAGGGCTTTTCACCGGATTCCTATGATCCGCAAAAGACATATTTCGGTAGCAAGCTGATTACCACCGGTATCGCCTATAATTCTGGCGCAACCGCCAAACCCGAGCATTGGTCAGATCTTACCAAGGCGGAGTATAAGGGCATGATCGTGATGCCGAGCCCTCTCTATTCTGGCGCAGCCGCCTACATGTTGAGTGGATTTGCCGCAAAACCAGATCTCGGCTGGGATTACTTCGAAAAGCTAAAGTCGAACGAAGTCGTTAGTGTCCGGGGCAACGGCGCAGTGTTAAAGTCGGTTGCCAGTGGTGAGAAACCCTATGGCATCCTGGTTGATTTCATGGCCTTGAATGCCAAAGCCAAAGGGTCGCCTGTTGAGTTCGTATTTCCGTCCGAGGGCGTTCCGGCGGTGACAGAGCCTGTCGCCATCATGTCCAGTGCGAAAAATCTTCCTGCAGCCGAAAAATTTGTCGACTTTATTTTGTCGGATGATGGTCAGAAGCTTGCGCTGAGCCAAGGTTACCTTCCTGCTAAGCCTTCAATTGGTCGGCCGTCGTGGCTTCCGGAAGGCGTGAAGGTCAAGATTATGCCGATCGAAACGCAAGAAGTGCTCGAAAAGACCGACGCCGACAAGGCCAAGTTCTCGCAGATGTTTGGCGGCTAGAAACAAGTAATGACCATGCAAACGGAAGAGCGACAGGGCTTTGATACAGCCCTGATCGCCGGGGTAATATTTATTGTCGCCACGCTCTCGGTTGTTCCGATGTTCCGGCTCGTACTGGAGATCGTCCTGCCGCAGGGCGGGCTTTCCTCGGCGCCGCTGCGCGCAGCTCTTTCCAGTTCGGCAACATGGACGGCGACTTGGCATTCGTTGCAGGTTGGCATTGGTGGTACACTGCTGGCGGTCGCGCTTGGCACAAGCGTCGCCTTGCTCGTCAGTCTTACAGATGTGCGTGGCCGCAGTGCGTTCGTACTTCTCTACGTGGTTCCGCTTCTCATTGCGCCACAAGTGACGGCGTTGGCATGGTTGCAACTGTTTGGACCTGCAAGCCCCGTTCTCAAGCTGCTTGGCATGGCGCCGCCTCTCGGCAGCAAAAATCCGCTCTATTCTACGACCGGTATCATTCTGCTGCTGGGCGTGCAGTATGGCCCGCTGGTGTTTTTGATTGTCCGTGCAGGTCTGCGGAAATTGCCACGCGAACTGGTGGAAGCGGGACTGAGCGGTGGCGCTGGTCGCTGGACTGTTCTTCGAACGGTGATCCTGCCTTTGATGACACCGTCTATCATCGGCGCAACGGCCCTGGCTTTCGTATCCTGTGTCGGGAATTTCGGCATTCCTGCCTTTCTCGGCATTCCAGCCAACTATCTTGTCCTGCCGACCTTGATTTATCAGCGTCTCGCTGGTGGAGGACCGGCGGTGCTCTCCGAAGTGGCGGTTTTGTCCATGCTTATCGGCATCATAGCCATGGCCGGCATTCTCGCACAGGACTACATTTCGCGTCGCCGCGACTACAGGATCGCATCGACGTCCTTGCCCTCCGCTCCGTTCGAGCTTGGCCGCTGGCGACCATTTGTAGAAGCACTGATGTGGCTACTGATCGTTGTGGTACTCGTGCTCCCCGTCGTCGGTCTTTTCCTGACGTCATTGGTCTCGGCTTATGGCGTCCCGCTGAACCGAAAGACAGTGACCCTGGCGAACTACGGTTTCATGATGTTCGATCACGCTGCAGCCAGCCGCGCTTTTCTCAACAGCTTTAGCCTGTCAATTGCAGCAGCCTTGTTCGCGGTTATCATCGCCGTACCCCTTGCCTACATGATCACCTGGCGCCAGCGCTGGTGGACAAGCGGGCTCAATCTGTTAGCAGAGCTGCCCTATGCATTGCCTGGTGTCGTGCTGGCGATCGCCTCGCTGCTCCTTTTTTTGAAACCGCTACCGATTGTTGGCCTGCATATTTACAACACTATCTGGATAATCCTGTACGCCTATCTCGCACGCTTTCTCGTCTTGGCGCTTCGCCCGACGATCAGCGGTTTGCATCAGATCGATCGATCCTTGGAAGAGGCAGCACAGGTTGCCGGAGCCCGGCTCACGTACAGGATGCGAACCATCGTGTTTCCGCTGGTGGCACCCGCGACACTGGCCGGTGGAGTGCTCATCTTCATGACCGCATTCAGCGAATTGACCGTGTCGGCTCTTCTTTGGGCGTCGGGTTCCGAAACCATCGGTGTGGTGATCTTTTCCTTCGAGCAGGGCGGCGATTCGAACTATGCCGCCGCCATTTCCGTACTCACCGTCGCGATCACATTCTTTCTCATGCTGCTGACCAATCTCTTTGCGCAGCATCTTCCAACCGGAGTGCTTCCATGGCGGGATTGAAAATAGATAACGTGACAAAGACCTTCACCACATTCAACGCGCTGTCCAATGTGTCGCTGGAAGTTGCCAATGGGGAATTTGTCGCGGTCCTCGGTCCGTCCGGCTGCGGCAAGACCACACTCCTGCGATTAGTTGCAGGATTTGAAAAGGTCAACGATGGCACCATCACGGTGGGTGGCAAAATCATGTCCAGCCCCGCATTGAATGTTCCGCCAGAATTGCGACGCGTAGGAATCGTTTTCCAGAACTATGCGTTATGGCCGCACATGACCGTCGCGGAGAACGTCGGGTATAGCCTGAAGGTTGCGAAGGTGGCGAAGGGGGAGCGCGAACACCGTATCGATGAAGCGCTGGCTCTGGTGGATTTGAAGGGCTATGGCGATCGACGCCCAGCCAACCTTTCTGGCGGTCAACGGCAGCGAGTGGCCTTGGCGCGGTGTCTGGTTTCTGCTCCTTCACTTGTTCTCTTCGATGAACCGCTCGCCAATCTCGATGTGCATTTACGTGCGTCGATGGAAGATGAGTTTGCGTCCTTCCATAAGCGCACAGGTACGACAATCATCTATATCACCCACGACCAGGCCGAAGCCATGGCGTTGGCAGATCGCATCGCGGTGATGGATCAGGGGCATCTGGTGCAATTCGCAACGCCACGGCAACTTTACGAAGAACCTGCGACGGAAATGGTGGCTTCGTTCATCGCCCAAGGCATGGTGCTGCCGGCAGAAATACTATCGCCGCCGAAAAATAAGCGATGTCGCGTGCGGGTTCTTGGACAGGAAGCTGAATTCCGCTGCCGTCCGGACCAGATGATGACCGCCGCCGCAAAGGTTTGCGTTCGGGCCGCTGAGATCGAAACCGTCGAGACCGGTGGTATCGCGGTGACGGTCAAGCGCGTTATCTACCGTGGCGGCGGCGCCCGGATCGAGGCTGCGCCCGCCCATCGGCCCGACCTCGAATTGCATTTCGATCTTCCCGATCCGCGGCGGCTTGAGGAAGGCGAAACGACGGCTATTCGTGTCACGTCCGGATGGGTGATCCCACAGGAGATCCTCGAATGATTCGCGTCGATCTATATGGCGGCTTCGGAGAGAAGGGCCGCACCAGTGTTGGCATCTCAAATGGGATCAAGCACGTCTTGCTTGATGTAGGTATCAAGGTTGGCGCGAAAGGCAGGGAGTATTATCCCACCATTGATGACGCTTCCATTGCACGATTGGATGCCGTATTCGTTTCCCATGCGCATGAAGACCATATTGGCGGACTTAGCTGGCTCAGATCGCGTGGTTTCCAAGGGCGGATTTTCATGACTGCCGAAACGCTGTCGGAGGCATCTGACATGCTGGCACAATATGCTGAACCAGATCATGTCCGCTCGTTTCCCCTGTCCTCCCAACAAGTGACTATCTTTAGGGTCGGCGACAAGATTGACCTCGACGGCCTGATCGTGGCCACGGGTCGCTCCGGCCATGTTGCCGGCGGTGTCTGGTTTGCGGCAAGCGTAGAACAATCGTCCATCGTATACACGGCTGACATCGTACCGGACAGCAATGTGCTAGCCATGGACAGGATCCCGAAATGTGATTGCCTCGTGCTTGATGCGTCCTACGGTGACGACCCAATTTCCGGGACCGAGCGGAGCCGAGCAATTCAGAAATGGATTGGCAGCCATCCAGATGGCTGCCTGCTTCCCGTTCCGCTTTCAGGCAAGCCGCTGGAATTGATGGCGATATTGCCGGGACGCTTTGCAATACATGCGGGCATGCGTGAACCCATCGCCGCACAACTTGCGGCAAAGAACGCCTTCCTTCCGAACGTTGAACCAATGCTGCGGGAACGGCTCACGAATGCTGTGAATTGGGTCGAGGGAACCGATTTTCCGAAATGTCCGCTTCTGACTTTCGACGGCATGGGTATTGCAGGCCCCTCCGTCGAGGCCATTGCGCGTGCAAGCGAAGGAGGCCTGCCTATCCTGCTGACAGGGCACATTCCACCGAACACGCCAGCAAATATGCTTTTCGAAGCCGGACGAGCTGCCTGGATAAGACTACCGACGCACCCGACACGGCAAGGCAGTGTTGGGATGTGGAAACAAGCCGGCAGACCGCTCACGCTTGGTCACTCCTGTTCCTTGTCAACCTTGCAAACATTGAAGTCCTATCTGCCGACGCTCAACGATACTGTGCGTTCGGGCCAGCATATCATTCTGTAGCAGGAGACCGTTTCATGAGAATTCTTATCTGTAATGATGACGGTATCGATGCACCGGGACTTGCCTTGCTTTATGATGCAGCCAGATTGCTCAGTGATGATATCTGGACCGTTGCGCCGGATGGCAAGCGTACTGCTGCCGGGTCGTCAATCACAATCGCTCGTCCCTTGACCCTGTGCGAACTTGAGCTGAAGCGTTACTCCTGTTCGGGAACGCCAGCAGATTGTGTCGTTGCCGCCATGGCTTGGCTCTTCAAAAACCAGGCTCCGCCGGATCTTATTCTTGCAGGGGTAAACGATGGCCGCAATGTTGCGGAGGACCTGGCTTATTCCGGAACGCTGGGCATCACCCGCGAGGCGACGTTTTGGGGTATCCCGGCGATCGGGTTTTCGCGGGTCAAGAATCCGCAAGAGGCGGCGAGCGATGCTGTGTGGCTCGCGGGCTTCGTCAAGCGTCTATGGGACAGGCCCGCCGTGTGGTTGGCAGAAGGCCATTGGCTCAGTGTCAACCTGCCTGACGTTTTGCCCGCTCCAATCCAGCAGCCGCGCATTGGCAGGGACAAGATTGGGCACCACGCTGATATCGTCAGCGAAGTAGGCAATACAACCACATTAATTGTTCCGCGAGGCAGGGCGCATGCCAGTGAGCCCGGCGACGAAAACGATTACATCGGTCAGGGATATGTCTGTGTCAATCGGCTGAACTGGTGGGGCGGTTCCGCGCTGGACAAGGCTTTTCTGGATGAAATAGGCGTCATTTAGTTTCCGTGAATGGTGCGTTCGGCCATTTATCCCAGCAGTTGAAAGGCACGGTTCCACAGTGGTCGTCATTATCTGAGTGATGTTTTCCGGTTCAACCGGCAGCCACGGATGCAGCGATCGCGACTTCCGGCTAAATCGAAATCCCGAAAGCAAACGCGGTGGTACGACCGATACCGGCCAGTGCACCGGTGATCAAGGCAACAGGAGCAGTCATAATCAGTCCTTTCGATTTCCGTGAGGTGCCAGACAGATGGCAACGAAAAGGGATGTGGGAGCGGCGTTGTCACGTATTGTTGTTTACGGCGCGGGAATTGTCTGACGTGGCGAGCGCGGTGAGCAGTGACGCAATCAACATCGCAGCTCCGATCAGGAACAGCAGACGGTGGTTGCCACCGGTGCCATTGAACAACGCTGAAAAGGCGTACGCAGCCACCGCCAACGGCGGCGGCAGAGATGACGCTAGCACGTGTCCAGGCGACGTTCTGGCGGGCAGCATTGTGGGTTACTACCTCATGCACTCGCGCAAGGACCAGCGGACTATACCCGGAGCAAATGTGCCAATGAACATGGTAAGAGCTCCGAGCGTGATGAGGTTATCGGTGACGTACAAGGCAGCGATAACGACCGCCATGCCAGCCAAGTTGGCCGCGGCTAAATAGGCTGTGCTGGATGCGGAGAACCAGTGCGCCTGAATAAGTTCAGGCAATGAGCGGTGTGAAAGCGAAGCGGGCCAGACCGAGGCGCTGAACAAAGCGCTGACCCTTTTCTGGCAGAAGGGCTTTTTGCAAACGACGATGCAGGATTTGGCTGAGGCGACGGGCGTGCAGCGCGGCTCGCTGTACAATGCCTATCGAGACAAGGAGACCTTGTTCCTGTGCGTCTTCGGTGTCTATCGCGACACCTACGTGCAAAAGATGTGACACGCGATGGGCAAGCCGGAGCTACGCGAAGCACTGCAGAGCCTTTTCGACTTTGTCATCGGTTCGATGAGATCCGGCGCGCCCACGCGCGGTTGCTTGAGCACCAAGACAGCGGTCGGTACTGAGGAACTGGATGAATCCATAAGTTCAGCGATCAGAGGCTTGCTTGACGAGATCGAAGCGGCCCTGCGCGAAAGACTGTCTCGACCCGGTCAGGCAGAGCAACTGCCGCTGTCGCCATCAGATGCGGCTCAGCTGATCGTGACGCACACGCGCGGACTCGTCGTGATCGAGCGGGTCTATCACGACGAGGCACGCATGCGCTCAATGGCCGATCTGCTTATTCGGCTCTTGCTGAAGCCGGTGTCTTGATCGGACCGGGGAAGTGCAGCGCCAGATGGGATCAGGTACGAAGGGTTTGCGGACGGCGGAGAACAGCGAAACAAAATGCTGCAGGCTTTTGATTGAACAGAAGCCTTGGTGCATCCTTTCCCGCTTTCGAAACGCCTAACTGTGAACCAATATTTGCTTGGAGAGGCGATCCACCGGTCAGGCCTCCCTTGCTTCGTCGGCTGTAAGCGCACGCTCGCGTGTGCCGGAAACGATAATCTCCAGGACCTCGTGCTCGTCAGTATTCTTGATGTAGCGATCGCCGACATACTCGCCGCGCTTGAGCACCATGACGCGGTCGCCCACGGCGAAAATGTCGACGAGACGATGCGAAATGATAATCTGTGCGACACCCTGCTTTTTTAGCTCCAGCATGGTTTCGAGCAGGCGCTCAGTCGCCATGACGGAAAGGTTGGCAGTCGGCTCATCAAGGATGACGACGCGCGGCTCGAATGAGATCGCGCGGGCTATCGCTACAGATTGTTGGCGGCCGCCCGACAGGCTTTCGACCTTCTGATAGACCGAGTTCACGTCGACCTTGAGCCGTTTAAGCACCTTGTCAGCGTCCGCGTACATTTTCCGCCGATTGACAAACAGGCCCTTGCGCGGCCATCGGCCAAGGAAGATGTTCTGACCGACATCCATGTTGCCGCAAAGCGCGAAATCCTGGTAGATCATCTCGATACCGGCGTCGCGGCTCTCGTGTGGACTCTTGAAGTGCACCGGTTGCCCAGCCACGAGGATTTCACCGGTATCGCGTTGATAGGCCCCGGTCAGGATCTTCATTAGTGTCGACTTGCCCGCGGAGTTGTCGCCTACGAGGCCGAGGATCTCGCCAGGATAAAGCACGAGGTCGACCTTGCGCAGCGCCTGCACGGCCCCGAAAGCCTTTTCGATGTTTCGCATCTCCACGATCGGCTCGGGTGGTGTCGCGTCAGCCATGAGCGGTTTCCGGTGTTCGTGTGCCTTTTGCGAGGCGGGTTCGCAGGCGTCCGAAAATGTTTGCCTGGCGGACCCAGATATCGATTAGCACTGCGACGATCAGGATGACGCCGATAAAGACATTGATCCAGTGCTGCGGCATGCTGAACCCTTGGACATTGAGCTGCAGGAGTGCCCGCACAAGTGTGATCACCGCTGCCCCGGCGAGTGCCCCGATAATCGTGCCGTAGCCACCGAAGATCGATCCGCCGCCGATGATCACAGAGGCAATGGCATCGAGTTCGCGATACTGGCCGGCGACCGGGTTGAAGCTGCGAAAGTAAGCGACATTGATAATCCCGGCCATTGTTGCACAGAACGCTGCCAGCATGAGCGAGATGAAACGCACCCGTTTGATGTTGATCCCGGCATAGGCAGCGGCACGAATATTGCCGCCGGTGGCGAAGACCTTCTGCCCGAACGGCGTATAGGCAAGCACTATGCCGGCAACGAGCGCGACGAGAAACATCCAGATCGTCTGAATGCTGACCACCTCGGCTACCGTACGAAGTATTCCGGGTGGCAGCAAGACGTGGAAGTGCAGGAGGATATCATTCACCTTGCGGCCGAGCAGGTTGTAGTCCTCGGGCCATCCGGTGAGCTGCTGCCCGGCGACGAACCAGGCGGCCAGACCGCGGGCAATATAGAACATGCCAAGCGTAACGATAAATGCCGGCAACTTGAAACCGACCGTCACCACAGCGTTGAAGAGACCGGCGGTCATGCCAGCAAGAAGGCCCATGGCGGTTGCAGTAAAGGGGTCGGCTCCGAGGACTTTCAGGAAATAGGCAGCGGTGCTCCCGGCCAAGGCGAGGACCGCTCCGACGGAGAGGTCAATATCGCCGGCCGCGATCACGTAGGTGAGCCCGATCGTGATCAGCGCTAGCTCCGTATAGTTTAGCAGGATCGCAAAGGTGTTCGATAGGTTCCACCAATAATCGGGCCTGAGAGCCACCCCCGTCAACCATAGTAGGCCAGTCAGGATGATGGCGAGCGAATCACGTCGCGTAAAGAACTTGCCGAATGCAGTCGACGACATCGCCATGTCCGTCATCCTTGCGCCCTTGGTCTGGACGCCCTCAAGCGCGATGCTACCGATCTCGTAGGCGGGCGGCGGTGGCCTTCCGCGGAGCCATGCCCAGAAACGTGTTGCAACCTGGCGCCGAATGAGATGAGGCTCGATCAGCACGGCGATGACGAGCACCAGCCCGAGGAAGACCGGCACCGCACCAACCGGCAGCGAGAAGATCGCGTTGACCGTGACTTCGTCGTCGCCGATTTTTATGACGCGCGTGATCGGCCACCCCTCACGCAACACCTTGTCCAGCAGCACAACAAGCGTCGCGCCAAGACATGACCCTGCCACGCGGCCGCGACCGCCGAGGATCGAGGCGCCGCCTATGATCACCGCAGCGATCACGGTCAACTCGCCGCTGACCCCGTAGAGGGGGGTCACGCCCTTGTCCTGTGTGGCTGACAGCAATCCAGCAAGCGTGGCGCAGAGCGAGGAGATCAAGTAAGCCCGGATTCGCACCCAGTTCGTTGGAATGCCTGCATAGACCGCCGCCTGCTCGTTGCCGCCAGTGGCGAAAGTTTCGTAACCCCAGCGTGTCTTGGCCAGCACAAGCGCGCCAATCACCGCAATCACGAGGAAGATTGCGATCTGGTTGTTGAAGCCGAAATAATTGGTCTCTCCAAGACGGAAAAACAGCGGATGATCTTTCGCCTTCTCGGGATAATAGATCGACTGGCCGTGCGTGAGTGCGAGCACGAAACCGCGGCCAATGAACAGCATTGTCAGCGTGGCGATAAATGCCGGGACCTTTAGAATCGTGACAAGAACGCCGTTGGCGAGGCCGATCACCGTGCCGAGAAGCGTACAAATGATCACGGAAGTGATGACGTCGAGGTCGAGAAAGCTCGGCGCGAAGAGCCTGGCGAAAACGACGGCGACCAGGCCATACGTAGAACCGACCGAGAGATCGAGATCCTTGTTAATGATGACGAAGGTCATTCCGACCGCGATTATAGCGACCCGCGACGTGTCGCGAAGCAGCGCATAGAACGCCTCCGTCGACCCGAAGAACGCCGGATTGACAACAGCGCCACCAAGATAGAGCAGCAAGAGCAGAACGAAGAGCCCCGCTTCCCAGCCACCGACGACTTGGGACGGTGCGCGACCGAGCCGTGTCATCGCGTCAGACGCCATAGTTCTCTGTCCGACTTCCAGGTCGCAGCATATTGCGGGGGAGTGCGGGTCCGCACGTTGCAATTTGAGGCGTTCCGAGGAGCCGCATCAGTTCTCGAAGCGCTTGCCGACGGTTCCGACTGTCGTTTCAGTTACGAGCTGGGCACGCGTGTCGAGATTGGCCGCAGCGATGCCGCGATCGATCTGCAGATAGAGCTGCATGACTGGCCAGAAACCCTGCAGGAAGGGCTGCTGTCCGAGTGCGCCCGTCAGGTCGCCGCTCTTCAACGCAGCTTGCTGGGCCGGGCCGAGATCGAAACCATAGGCGCAGATTTTGCCTGTCTTGCCAGCCTGGGCGACTGCCTTGGCGAGTGCCGGTGTAAAGACGTTGTTGCCGGCAAAGGCGCCGACCACGTCACCACGCGATTCGAACAGCGTGACAATACCATTCACAGGGTCATTCGGATTGGTGTCAATGCCGGTGTTCTCCGGGCCGGCATCGACCTTGAAGTTATCGAGCTTGCCGGCATCCTTGAGGCCCTTGACGATTGCATTGAAAGCGGATGTCACGCGGTTGTTCACCTCTATGTTGCCCATCGCGGTCGAAGAGGGCAGGACGATCGAGCCCTTTTCGATACCTTTGTCGGCTAAGCACTTGACGAGCGCCTCGCCGGCGATTGCAGCAGCGGAAGCGTCTTGGCCAGTATGGCTGATGGCGCTGCGATCGAGGATTGTTCCATCGAATGAATTTGTCGTGGCAATCGGGATGCCCTTGGCTTCGGCTGCCTTGACGATGTCATTATAGGCACCGGCCTGCGGCGTTGTCATGATCAACCCGTCGATCGTCGGATCCTGCACGATCTGATTGAGGATTTCGATCTCGCGGGCAGGATCGTCAGTCGGCGATTCCGAGCCGAGCAGCAGGATCTTGGCGCCGATCAGGTTACCGGCGACGGTAGCGCCCACATAGACAGGGTCGAAGAAGCCATTGCCGGCGGTGTGCGTCACGATTGCAAATGTCAAATGACCGTCGGCCGAGTGGAAATCCTTCGTCCCTGCGGCCTCCTTGGCGGCTTCATTGAAGTTGTAGCCGCCAACCGCTTTTTCCACACTGCCGGATTGTGCGAAGGCGTGCGACACGCCAAGCGACAACGCCGCGGCGGTTGCCGCGAGCAAGAAAATACGCCTCATGATTGGTCCTCCCTTGTAACCAAGGGACCGAAGCTGTTCGGGCGCACTTATCGAGAGGGCTCCGAATGCTTCCTCCCCTTCGGCAATATTCTGCGCAAATCCCGTCCATGTAAATGGTAAACTCCCAGGCAAGGATTTTTGACGCGATGATGGAATTCGCTGCAGTAGGCGGATGCGGGGAAATCCAGTGTGCCGCCGTTGTGACGACTTCCAATCATGTGTGGGATTCGCCGGGTGCGGTCGCTTCCAGTTCCTGCTCCGGAATATCATCGAAAGAGGAATAGTTGAGGTTGTAAAGCTTGGTGTAAAGCTTGCCGTTTGCCATCAACTGGTCATGGTTTCCCATCTCGATCAACTGACCATTCTGCAGAACGATAATGCGATCAGCCTCGCGAATGGTGGCAAGGCGATGTGCGATGACGAGACCTGTGCGGTTCTCAAGCAATTTGACCAGCGCCTTCTGGATCAGCATTTCGGTATAGCTGTCAATATTGGCGGTGGCCTCATCGAGCACGAGGATCTTCGCATCCGCTACCAGCGCTCGGGCAAAGCTGATGAGCTGTCGCTGACCGAGAGAAAGGTTCCCGCCGCGCTCACCAAGCTCGGTATCGTAGCCCTCGCTTAACGTCATGATGAAATCATGTGCGCCCACTGCCTTCGCCGCTTCGACTACATCTTCGTAGGTTGCCTTGCTCTTATGATAGCGAATGTTCTCGAAGACCGAGCCGGTGAACAGGAAGGGCTCCTGCAGGACCATCGCTATCTGCTGGCCGAGGGAATCCTGGGTGAGCTCGCGCACATCGCGGCCGCCAACCAGCACCTGACCCTGCTGGATATCGTAGAAACGGTGGACCAGCGCCATGGCGCTCGACTTGCCGGATCCTGTTGGACCCACCAGCGCCACGGTCTCACCTGGGTTGACCTTGAAGTTGACGTTCTTGAGCACGGGATGCTTTGGATCGTAGCCGAAAACGACATTGCGGAATTCAACCGATCCATCCATGTCGGCAGTCAGGCTCCTGGCATTCGGCGCGTCCATGATATCGACCGGTACATCCAGGACTTCCGTCAGCCGCTGGCCCGATGCCATGGCGCGCTGCATGACGGAATATTGCAGGGTCAAAGAACGGATGGGGTCGAAGAAGCGCTGAATATAAAAAAGAAATGCCACCATGACGCCAACGTCCAGCGCCTGATTGAGCACGCGCGAACCGCCGACGACGATGACGAGGGCCATGGCGACGCCGGTAAGCGAGTCCACTATGGGCACCATGACCTGCGCATATTTTGCCGCTGTCAGATGCGCATTCAAATTGGCGTGGGCCTTGTCATCGTAGAGGGTGAAATTGATGCTCTGCCGGTCCATGCTCTGCACGGCCCGTACGCCATGGATGGCTTCGGCCAAGGCGCCATTGGTAACCGAATTGGTTTCGTGCGCAGCCATGAACGCAACACGTGCCCGCGGCAGCCAATAAATGCGAACGACGAATAAGACGGGAAGCACCGCCAGCGTCATGAGGCCCAGCCGGAAGTCGAGGTAGAGCATCACGCCTACAATGCCGAAGAGCAGCGTGATATCGCCGACCGACAAGACGGAGGTCTCGAGGAACTCCTGCATCGAATTGACATCGCCCTGCAGCCGCGACATCAGTCGGCCCACTTCGGTCTTGTCCATGAAGGATAACGAGACCCGTTGCAGGTGTGAGAACATTGCGCGGCGTATGTCGAAGAGTACTTCTTCGGCGACGCGGCCGACGACGGTTTCCTGAACGTAGCTGGCACCAAAGTTAATGAGGATGGCAATCGCGAAGGCGATGATGGAGTAGATTAGCGCGGAATGATCGCCGCCATCAGGCGCAATTCCATGATCGATGGCGTAGCGTATGATCAGCGGGATCATCAATTGCGTGGCCGTAAACGTCAGAACTGCAAAGACCGCAACGAGCATCTGGGCCTTATAAGGTCTGACGAAAGTCCAGATACGCTTGACGATGTTGCCATCGAAGACCTTGCCGAACATTTCCTCCTCGATGCGGTGCGATCCAACGACCGCGCGAGGAGGGCGGCCGCCGTCTTCGCGCCCGTCATTGCGTTCGGTTTCGAGCACTTCCGTCACGCCCGGGCCTCCCTCTTGACGGTCGCCGCGATATTATCTCCCGGACGAACCTGCAGATCGTATAGAGCCCTATACCGCCCACCAGCTGCGAGCAGGCTTTCATGGGTGCCGCGCTCGACGATCTGACCGTCCTCGACGAAAAGGATCTGGTCGGCATGCATGAGCGAACTCAACCGATGTGCAACGACGATGGTGACGCGATCTTTGGCATAGCGGCGCATGGCAATACGGATGCGCTGCTCGGTTCCGGCGTCGATCGCGGCGGTGGAGTCATCGAACACCATCACGGCCGGTTTGAGCATGAGCGCGCGCGCGATCGAAAGCCGCTGCCGCTGGCCGCCGGACAGAGATACGCCACGTTCACCGACAACGGTGCCGTATCCCATCGGCAGTCCGAGTACATAGTTGTGCAGCTGTGCCAATTCGCTCGCGCGCTCGATGCGAGGCTCCTTTGCCCAGGGGTCGCCATAGGCAATGTTGTTCTCGATGGTGGTTGTGAACAGGAAGGCGTCCTGCTGCACGACAGCCACAGCCTGGCGCAGCGAACGGAGCGTCGCGTCGCGGATATCCTGACCGTCGATGGTTATCCGGCCGCTGGTCACATCATAAAATCGCGGTATGAGATGGGCGATGGTGGATTTACCACTGCCGGGTGGTCCGACGATGCCGATGGTTTCGCCGCGCCGGGCTTCGAAGCTCAGATGCTGCAGCACCGGACGGCCCGCGACCTGCGGATATGCGAAACCCACATCTTCAAAGCGCAGCACGCCTTGCGAGATATTCAGATCCTTGGCGCCCGGGGCATCCTTGACGGCAATGTCGAGATCAAGCAGGGCGAAAAGCCGCGTTCCGCAGGTAGAGGCGCGCGCATAGGAATTTACCATCAGGCCGAGCTGGCGCACCGGCATCTGCAAGATCGTCATGAATGTCAGGAACGATGTAAGCGTACCTACCGTAATTTCGCCGGCGATCACCTTGTTGCCCCCGACCCAGAGCACCAGGCCCATGGCGGCAAAGAAGGAGAGCGTCATAGCGCTGGTATTCTTAACGCGAATGCCGACGCGTTTATGCGCGAGTTCAAGCGCGCTGTGCGAGGCCTTGTCGAACTTCAGGAGTTCATAGGCTTGGGAGGCGAAGGCGCGCACGACGCGGATGCCGCTGAGGTTTTCCTCCATCACACGAGTGAGTACTGAAAGCCTCTCCTGTAGCTCAAGCCAGGTAGCGCGAAGCCGCAACTGAGTAACCGAGGATCTCCAGGCGACAAAGGGCACGAAACTCAGCGCGACCAGTCCCAAGACCAGATCGGTTGACAGAAGCATGTAGGCGCCGAGCCCGACCAGCATGGTAAGCAGAACCGTGCGAACCACCGCCGTCGAGAAGTACATCCGCACGCCCTCAAGGTCGAGCATGCCGATGGTTATCAGATCGCCGGAATGGACGCTGTCATGGAAGCTGAAGCTGAGCCGCTGGATCTTTTCGTAGCATGCAAGCCGCAGCTCATACCCGATATGATGCCCGACCGCCTCGGCGAAATAGTTCTGTATCATGGTGAAAAGACCGCGCAGAATGCTGACGGCCAAAAGTATGAGCGCCGTCGTTAGCAACGCATTTTCCGCAAATCTTGCCAGCTGCACCGCCCGCCATGGCCGTCTGCGTCTGATCCACGGCATGCCCCAGAAGTCGGGGAATCATCAGTTGCAGGGTCGCGGCGACGAGGGTCGAGCCGATGGCAAATGTCGTTTGCCAAGGATGACGCAATGTCATGTGGGTAATTCGCACCAGGGTGAAGAGACCTCGACCCCAGCCTGCTGCATTCACGTGCGCCAACGAATCGGAACGATTCGCCGCACGCTTTAACGCATCGCTGCTCACGGTATTTTTCCAGACCAACTGATTGTGCAAACATTGGCCGCAGATCAGGGCCGTTGTGCAAGATATATGATTACGGATGAAACTTCGCCGATTCCAGGTCCTAATTCAAGACAAACACCAACCTATAGACAATAAAGCGCGGATTTCAGGTCACATTGTTGCGTTTGAGCTTCGGGTGGCTTGCGAGCCGGCCCAGCAAACGTGCCCACGCGACAAGACCCGTGCGGAAATTCGACAACCGGAAGAATTCGTTCGGCGCGTGATAATCCTCGTCGGAAGTGGAGAATGAAAAGAAAATTGCTTCCGCACCAAGATGTTTGCGGAACGCCGTGCCAATCGGGATGGTCGCGCCCATGGCAACACGCAGGGGCTTGCTACCAAGCAATTCTGCAAGAACGGCTTCCGCAGCAAGGAGACCTGGTAGATTAGGATCGACGGAGAAGGCCTCGCTGCCGGGTCCGTGCGGCTCGATTTGCAGGCTGTAGCCAGAGACTAGATTGGTTTCCAGATGACGGGTGATAGCCTCGATCACCTTGGCAGGTTTTTGGCCGGCGACCAGGCGGCAGGTGATTTTTACGCTGGCGGAGGAGGGGATGACCGTTTTCGTTCCGGGTCCCTGATACCCGCCGAAGATGCCGTTGAATTCGAGCGTGGGCTCCAGCCATTGCCGCACCAGAAGCTGGCTGCCATTTTCCATTGGATCGGGTTTTGGCGAACCAATATCGCGGTAATAGGCGCCGGCGTCGAAATTTGCCGCATCGATTGCCGTGAGGATGGCGGGATCCAAAAGTTTAGCGCCGTCCATGAAACCAGGCACGGCGACGCGCGCTTCGGCATCGTGCAAAGACGCAAGCAGCTTGGTAAGCGCCCGGATCGGATTGGGTGCGCTGCCGCCGTGGCGGCCCGAATGCAAATCCTTTGAGGCGCCGGTGACGGTTACATCGAGTGCGACCATTCCACGGCTCGCGACCGTCATGGAGGGCCGGTCGGGCCTCCACATGGCGCCATCTGCCGAGACGACAAGATCGCAACCGAGGCGTCCGCGATTACGCTCGAGGGTCACCTCGAAATGCTCACTGCCGGATTCTTCCTCGCCTTCAATAAGTATCTTGAGATTGACTGGCAAGCGGCCTTCGTTCTTCAGGTAGGCCTCGACAACGAGGATCGGGATCAACAGCGGGCCCTTGTCATCGGAAACGCCGCGCGCATAGAGCCGGTCATCTCGTATCGACGGCTCGAAGGGCGGCGTCATCCACTTGTCCAGCGGATCGGGCGGCTGCACGTCGTAGTGGCCGTAAACGAGGATCGTTGGGAGCCCGGGATCGCTGATGACCTCGCCGTAAACGGCAGGATGCCCGCCCGTGTCCAAGAGTTCGACCGAAGCAAAGCCTGCTTTCTTGAGACGGTTTGCCACGAATTCGGCCGCGTCCCGAATACCTTTATGAAAGGCAGGGTCGGTGCTGACGCTGGGGATGCGGCAGAACGCTTTCAAATCCTCCAGCACTTCGTCGTAATGTTCGGCAAGATAGTTCTCGACGGCGCTCATTTGCCACCGTCCACACTGATGACCTGTCCGCTGATCCATTGCGCATGATCCGACGCAAAGAACAGCACCATGTTGGCGATGTCGTCAGGTTTGCCCAATCGCTTGAGCGCGATATTGTCGAGGAGCCGTTTCTGGCCATCGGCTCCCATCGCCTCCCACTGCCTCTCGGTTGTCGGGTTCGACAGCACGAATCCGGGCGCAACATTGTTGACCGTGATGTTCCAGGGGCCGAGTTCATGCGCGAGTTGGCGCGTCAACCCGATCTGACCCGCCTTTGCACTGGCATAGGCCTGTATTCCTGTGAGAGATATGCCAAGCCCGGCACCGCTGGAAATATTGATGACCCGGCCGGACTTCTGTTTTTTCATACCGGGGGCGACAGCCTGCGTCATGAAGAAGGCGCCGGACAGGTTGACGTCGAATATCGTCTGCCAGTCGCTTTCGGAAATCTCCTCGATGGGCCGGCCCACCTGTCCGCATACACCACCCGCATTGTTGACGAGGATATCTACGGCGCTATCGGCAGCCACGATTTTTGCAACCATGACCTGAACTGCGCCCCTGTCACCAACATCCACCACGTGCGCAACCGTCAAAGCCCCGCAAAGTGCAACGGTTTCCGCGAGGCCGGCCTCATTGACGTCACAGACATGCACGCGTGCGCCGCGGCTGGCGAATGCTTGCGCGATCGCACGACCGAAGCCGTGGGCTGCACCTGTGACAATGGCGGTTTTTCCGCCGAACTCGATGTTCATGCGCCAACCTCCGCCAGAGCAAGCTGATCGAGGTTGGTAAGATCGAGAGGACGGGTTCCGGCTTCAATCTCATGGATCAGTTCTACGATCTTTGCTGCTAAAGGGGTGGGCACACCGAGCGAACGCCCGATTTCGACGACCGGTCCGACCTGCGCATCGACTTCGGTCTTGCGCTTGCGGACCGCGAGATCGCGCCAGATGCCGGAATGCGATTTCGCCGAGCGACGGTTATGAACCACCATTTCGTCGAAGGAACGTGCGGTGTCCGCAGCGGAGGCGGTAGGGGCGAATGCTACCGGGTCGAAGCCATCGAAGGCCTCGGGAACTACACCCTTGGCATTTGCGACTGCGCCGACTTCAAGCGCGAGTTTTGTCAGGATGGGCCTATAGCGCTGGTTTGCCAGCACATCTGCAATGCTGTCATTGGTGAGGGCAGTACCGAAGAGCAGGGTACCGTAGATCAACTTCCCCCAGAGATAGCCCCAGATATTGTCCGTGAGGATGGCTTTCGGCTCGAACTCCCGCATCAGCGCATAAATCTGTTCGATGCGCGCGGTACGTTTCCCGTCCAGTTCTCCGACAACGACAGCTCCGTGGCCGCTATAGTGCACGACTCCCGGTTCGAGGTAATCGGCGCCGAAGTTGACGAAACAACCGATGACCCGATGCTCGCCTATAACGTTGCTGATGACCGTTTCGTTGAGGCCGTTTTGTGCCGATACGACATAACCATCGTCAGCAACATGCGGCAGCAAGGCCTTCGCCGCGGCTTCGGTATGATGCGCTTTCACGCACAGGAATATACGATGGAACTTGTCTTTCAGATGCTCCGGGGTAGAGGCGTTGGCCTTCACGGTGTCCTGAAAGATCGGTCCGTCGATCTTCAGTCCATTGGCATTGATTGCCGCGACATGATCGGCGGCATTGTCGACGAAAACCACTTCATGACCTGCCCGGATAAAGGCCGCTCCCAGAGTGCCGCCGATGGCGCCGGCGCCCCAGATCAGGATCGGCTCGCTCATGCCCATGCTCCTTCGAGCAAGGCCCGTGTCTCTGCCACGGCAACGTCCCAGATTGCCTGCATTTCCTCATCCGGACGCTCGTAATAGCCGCCAAAATTGCCGTCGCCGAGATAAGCCCTGACGCCTGCGGGATCCATGACGCGCATGCGCGCAAGGTCTATCATTGGCTTCTGCTGGGTCGGCAATTGCGTGCCCGGCAGCCGTGTCCATGGAAAATTTTCCATCCAAGAGGCGTGAGAAGCCACTTTGTCGATTTCCTGCACCTTGGCAAAGGTCGCGGGTGCGTTCCACCAATTATGAAACTTGACCGCTGTTCCAGGATTGTCTGCCATCCATTCAATCGCAAGGCTTCCTGCCGGCTGATTGCCGCCATGGCCGTTGACGATCAGGATGCGGCGAAAGCCCTGTGCCTTCAGGCCATCAAGTATATCGCGAACGATGCGCACATATGTTTCGAGGCGGAGACTGATCGTGCCGGGGTAGGCCATGAAATAGGGGGTAAGGCCGTAGGCCACGACCGGAAATACCGGAATGCCCAGAGGCTCTGCTGCATCCGTGGCGACTTTCTCCGACAGGATGGAGTCGACTGAGAGCGATAACTGGGCGTGTTGTTCGGTGCTTCCCAAGGGGAGAATGGCCCGGTCGTCGTTGCGTAGATACTCTTCGATTTGCTGCCAGTTGGCTTGTGAAACTTTCACGATGGTTCCCTTCTTTTATTTGTCCATGCCGGCCACACGTTTGGGTGACGTATTTTCAGTTGCCGATGGTGGCAGCCCGCCTGCTGCCCGGATGATGGGCAAGATTACCCGTTCGATGTCGGCAACATCCGGCGCGTGGCGATATTCGATCGCCTGGGCGCCGGGGCGAAGCCGTCTTGTGACCTCCTCGGCACCTGACGCGAAGATGACAACGCTGGCATGCGCGATGATTTCATCGAGCCTCGAGGTTTCCAGTGTCGCTCCCGCGATTTCGCGGACATGCGGCGCGAACCTTTGAACGCCAGCTTTCATAATCGGCAAGAAGTCCGGGAATCGGGATACCACGGCGATGGAAGCCAGCGAATCCAGCGAGGCCAATGCCATTCGCGTTTCTTCCGACGGGGTAAAACTGATGGTAACCACCTTGGTGTTCGGTACCAGTGTCGCCACTTCCCGGTGCCGGTTGGCGAAGGTTATCGCGAGGTCGGCCGAATTTGCTCGCGCTCTCGTTTCCCTGTCACGTTCGATTGCCGAGATCGTCAGCGATTCCACAGTTACGCCCTTTCCGAGACGGGCAGCGATGAATCGCGCATAGCTGGCGGTTGCTTCCTGAAAAAGTCCGATCATGACTATCCGCATGCGCTGGCCAAGGCTTTCGCGGTAAAAGACCCTGGAACTGACCAATGAGACAAACTCGGCAGATCGAATGCCAAGGGCGCGGCTTTCCTCTATCAACGCGTCGATATGACGATGCAAATTCGTCTGGTCCGAACGCGCGGCGAGCCGCGCCTGCAAACTGTCCGTCACAAATGTACCGGAACCCGGACGCGCATCGATCAAACCTTCCGCTTTCAGATCGGCATAGACCTGGCTGACCGTCATCGGCGCCACGCCGATCTTCTCCGCAAGTTCGCGCACGGAAGGAAGAGCTTCGCCCGGAAGCAATTCACCGCAGGCGATGCCATACTCTATGAGCCCATGAAGTTGTGTTCGAAGGGGAACCGGCAAATCGCGGTCGATAAAAAATTCCATGAACCCAGTCTTTAACTGTTCTAACTGGCTATTACGATTATACCGAGCTCCGCCCGATCGCAAGTCTGGGTTGAGGTAAAGAATGATGTATAAACTGTTGACAGGGCAGGAGGCACGTGAAATCGTTATATCCAATAAGAACAGTTATACGGTTCACAATAAAAGGGGAATACGAATGAAAAAGATCGCCAAGGCGGCTCTTGCCGCCGTATTGCTCGTCGGTACGAGCCTTTCGGCGTTTGCCGTGGAGAGGGGTGGTGTGATGACGTATGGACGTTACGCCGACAGCCTCTTTCTCGATCCGGTGCTCAACGACGCCAATGTGGATATCTGGATTCTGTCCAATCTTTACGACACGCTACTCCTCCCCACTGATGATGGCAAAGGGGTTCAGGCCGGTCTTGCTACCGAGTGGAAAGTTGCCGATGACGGGATGAGTGTAACCCTTACATTGCGTGACGGCATCCAGTTTTCCGACGGTTCGCCGATCACGCCAGCCGATGTAGCATGGTCGCTGAAACGCGCCGCGAACAAGGATAATGGCATCTGGAACTTCCTGGTGAGTTCAATTGAGGATGTCACGACGGAGGGTGACAAGACTGTCATCCTGAAGTTGAAGCATCCAGATCCAGCCATCCTCGCTGCACTTACCGTTTTCAACACGGCGATTTTGCCACAGAAGATTTTCGAGGCATCAACTGGAGCGACGGACGCGGACAAAGCGAAGGCTTTCGCCGAACATCCGGTCGGTTCTGGCCCATTCGTGTTGCAATCCTGGGATCGCGGATCAACGATGAAGCTGGTGCGCAACGAGCACTATTGGGGCAAGGGAGAAGACGGCAAACCTTTGCCTTATCTTGACGGTGTCACCTTCGAGGTCCTGCCTGATGACGCGACGCGCATTCTAAAGTTAAACTCCGGTGAGATTGACGGCGCGGAATTCATTCCCTATTCCCGTGTCGAAGAACTGAAGTCCGCCGGCAACCTCAATATGGAACTGTTCCCCTCAACGCGCGTGCAGTATGTCACGATGAATGCGCGTCCGCAGATCAGGGGCAAGGACAATCCGCTGTCCAATCCTAAAGTGCGTCAGGCAATGAACTATGCCGTGAACAAGGACGCCATCATTGCGATTGTAACGCACGGCGTCGGCAAGCCTCTGACGTCTTACATGTCTTCGGCCACGCCGATGCATACCGGCGACAAGCCACTCTACGTTTATGATATCGAAAAGGCCAAGAGCCTGATGAAGGAGGCCGGATTCGAAAAGGGTTTCGATACGAGCATCCTCGTTCTTGCGGGTAATCAGGACGAAATAGGCATCGCAACTGCGCTGCAGCAAATGTGGGCCGAGCTCGGCATCAAACTTGAGCTGCAACAGGTGGACAATGCCACCCGTACCCAGCAATATCGCGATGGCGTTTTCACAATGCGTGAAGCTGCGTGGACCGACGACATCGCCGATCCAAACGAAATCACATCCTACTTCGTCTATTCGCCGACGATCGATGCACTGCATACCGGTTGGAAGAGCGAGGAGGCGGACAAGCTGTTCGATGCATCGCAAAAGGAGATCGATGCTACCAAGCGTGCAGCCCAATACGACCGGATTCAGGAGATCTATAATGCCGAGGGGCCTATCGTGCCGCTCTACGAGACACCTTATCCTGTGGCGCTGAGCAAGAAGGTGCATGGTTTCCTGCAGATACCGCTTGGCAACAATTTCTTCGGTCGTGCGTGGCTGGATAAATAAATGGAGTTTCAAATGCATACCGCGGGTGATTAAGATGTCACCCGCGTTCATTGTCGATACTCATGCAAAACATCGGGAGCGGCGCATTGCCACTTTTCAGTTTCGTTCTGCGTCGCATTCTCCAAATGATCCCGACCGTGGTGTTTATCCTCGTCGTCACATTCGTCCTCGTAAGGCTCCTGCCAGGTGATCCCGCAAGCGCCATGCTCGGCGATCGTGCTATCGATGCCGATGTGGAGCGCATTAATGCCAGCCTCGGGCTGGACAAACCAATCCCTGTTCAATTCCTCTACTTTGTAAAGAACGTCTTCACGGGTGATCTCGGTACATCGATCGCGCTGAAGTTGCCTGTGACGACTATCATCATGCAACGCTTGCCGGTGACGCTGATGCTGACCTTAATGGCGGCTCTGCTGGCTCTCTTTCTGGCTGTTCCACTAGCGTTTATTGCGGCCCTGAAGCGGGAACAGACAGCCGATGCGGTTATTCGAGGCACGTTCCAGGTCGGATTATCGATGCCTGTCTTTTACGTTGGTATCCTGATGTTGACTGTCTTTGGCGCGACTCTGAAGTGGTTCCCGGTCGGTGGTTACGGCGAGACATTTGGCGACAGGCTCTATCATCTGTTCCTGCCGGCTTTGACACTGGCGTTCAGTTTTTCTGCCGTGTTGATGCGGAACCTGCGTTCCTCGATCATAGGCGTCATCAACGCCGAATACGTCGATTTCGCCCGCGCAAAAGGGTTGCGTCCCCGCGTTATCATGATCAGACACGTGTTGCGCAACGCCCTGATATCGACGGTCACATTGTTCGGACTGCAGATCGGCACCCTCTTTGGTGGCGCTGTCATCACCGAGACGGTATTTGCCGTGCCTGGCGCCGGCCGTCTCATGATCGACAGTATTTACGGCCGCGATTACCCCGTGCTGCAAGGATTGACGATTGCACTCGCGGTTCTGGTATCGCTGACATTTTTGGCAACCGACATATTTCAAGCCTGGCTTGACCCGCGGATTGCACGATGAGCCTCGCTAGTGAAAAAATCGGACTGTATCCGAGATTCAGGCTGCTTGCGTTACCCCGTACCTTGATCTCAGGCACGATAATCATTGGTGTGAGTTTGCTTATTGCATTCTTTCCAGCGCTGTTTGCTCCGTATGATCCCATTGTGTTTGACTACAATGCACTGCTGAAAGGGCCAACGTTGGCGCATCCGTTCGGAACGGACAGTTTTGGCCGCGATGTCCTTTCCCGTGTGATCCACGCCTATACCATCGACATGCAGATCGCCGTATTCGCGACCGTCGGCCCGTTCATTTTCGGGACGATAGTAGGAGCCTATGTCGGCTATGCGGGCGGCTTGGCGGAGGCGATTTTTGGCCGCGTCGTGGATGCGGTCATCACGTTCCCGTTTCTCGTTCTCGTTATCGCGATCGTCTCGGTTCTGGGCCCCGGCCTCGGCAACATGTACGTTGCCGTGGGGATTGTCGGCTGGGTGTTTTATGCCCGTCTCGTTGCAGCCGAGGTCAAGGTGCAGAAACGTCTTGATTATGCCGATGCAGGGCGGGTCATGGGATATACGCCGCTGCGGATTGTCTTTCGCCATCTCCTGCCCAACGCCATCACGCCCGCCATCGTCTACTGGATGACCGATATGGCTCTGGCGATCCTCCTGGGATCCAGTCTTGGCTATCTTGGTCTTGGCGCCCAACCGCCCGCTGCGGAATGGGGTGTGCAAATCGCCGACGGCAAGAATTACATGAACACGGCATGGTGGATTTCTGTCTTTCCCGGCATTGCGATTGTCATCACCGGTCTTGGTTTCAGTCTCCTCGGCGATGGGCTGGCACAGATTCTGAGGGTACGCCGATGAGCGACGCTATCGACACTGGTCTTGGCCTTACCGTTCGTGGACTGACGACACTGTTCGATACGCCCCGCGGCACGGCGCTTGCTGTTGCTGACGTCGATCTCGACGTGGGGCCGGGAGAGATGGTCGGGCTGGTCGGCGAATCCGGTTCGGGTAAAAGCGTGACCCTGCGCTCGATCATGGGGCTTGTCCAGACGCCCGGTCATGTCACGGGCAAGGTTGAATGGGGAGGGCGCGATCTGGTCGCCATGCCGGCCGAAGAGTTGCGGCGTATCCGCGGCAGTGAAATCGCCATGATTTTTCAGGAGCCGATGACGGCGCTCAATCCTGTCCTCCCTGTCGGTTTGCAACTCGAGGAAAATCTTGTGGCTCATACGCGGCTGAACGGTCGTGAACGGAGGGCGAGGGCGCTGGAGTTGATGAATATCGTCGGCATACCGGCGGCGGAACGGCGGCTCAACGAGTATCCTCATCAATTCTCCGGTGGTATGCGTCAACGCGCCATGATCGCCATCGCGCTGGCCTGTTCCCCGAAGCTGCTTCTCGCCGACGAACCGACCACGGCACTCGACGTCACCATTCAGGACCAGATACTGAAACTCCTGCTAGACCTGCGCGATCGCCTGGCGATGAGTGTCGTGCTCGTTACCCACGACCTCGGTGTCATTGCTGGTACCTGCGATCGCATGGCCGTGATGTATGCCGGCCGCATCGTCGAGATGGGAACGGTGATCGACGTGTTCAGGCAACCCCGCCATCCGTACACACGTGGCCTGTTGGGATCGGTGCCGCGTGCCGGCGCGGTGAGAACCATGCTTTCATCGATCGAGGGGACGCCGCCGAGCCTGACTGACCTTCCGGCAGGATGCGCATTTCACCCGCGTTGCAGCTTTGCGACCGATATATGCAGGCAGGTGCGGCCACCACTTCTTTCGCTCGGCGATGACCGGAAGGCCGCCTGTTTCCATCATGATCGCGTAGCGGTTGCGGAGGCGATCCTTTGAACACTGTTCCAATTATATCCGTCGATGGAGTCTCCAAGCAGTTTGGCGCTTCGCATTCGCTGATGCGTCGCTTGGCAGGCGAGCCGCAATTGGCAGTCCACGCGTTGAACAATGTCAGCTTCGAAGTGCATCGCGGCGAGACGCTCGGTATCGTCGGCGAATCCGGTTGCGGCAAATCCACTTTGGCACGATGCCTGGTGCGTTTGCTTGATCCGGACGGCGGCGCTATCCGTTTTGAGGGCAGGGACATCTCAACCCTGCGTTCTGCCGAGCGCCGCGCCTTCAACAAGCGCGTGCAAATGATATTTCAGGACCCGTATGGCTCGCTCAATCCGCGGATGACAGTCAGCCAAGTCCTGAACGAAGCTCTGTCGGTGCACCGTATGCGCCCGAAGAAGGACATCCCGGCTCGCATTACCGAGCTTCTCGATCTGGTGCGGCTGCCACACGACGCGGCATCTCGCTATCCGCATGAGTTTTCCGGTGGTCAGCGTCAACGCATCGGTATCGCCCGTGCCCTTGCAGTCGAGCCTGATGTCATTGTGGCGGATGAGCTCGTTTCGGCGCTCGATGTTTCCGTTCAGGCACAGGTTATCAATCTGCTGCTGCGGCTGCAGGAGGAGTTGCATCTCACGCTGATTTTCGTCGCACATGATTTGCGGCTGGTGCGCCATATTTCGCATCGCGTCGCGGTCATGTATCTCGGACAAATTATGGAGATCGGGCCGTCTGAAAGCCTGTTTGCCTCGCCGCGCCATCCATATTCGAAGGCGCTACTCGATGCAGCGCCGGAACTTGACCCGACCCATCGATCGAGAGTTGTCGCGGCACGGGGTGAATTGCCAAGCCCGCTCAATGTTCCGCCCGGTTGCCCGTTCGCCAGCCGCTGTCCGTATGTATTCGATCGCTGCCGCGTCGAAAGGCCGGCACTGACCAAGCGGGCTCCCGCCCACAGCGCCGCCTGCCATCTGGCCGATTTTGGTGTCATACCATCGGCACTCGCGGACGCGGTCTGATTGCCGCTTACTCATAATCGAACTCGAGGAACCCCGGATGAGCTATACCATCTTCGAAAGCGAAGTCGCCAAGGTCAACGATATCCTCTGCGCCGTTAATCTTTTGACCTGGGATTCACGCACAATGATGCCGCCTGGAGGTGTCGATGCACGCGGCAAGCAGATCGCGACGCTCGTCGGTCTTGCCCGCGATATCGCGACAGGTGACCGGATGATGAAAGCAATTGAAAGCGCAGGCGCCGATACAGATGGCGATCATTTGAAGAGCGCTGCGGTCGAGCAAGCGGCGGCATCGATAGGCGTGCTATCGCGCATCCCGGCAAGACTTGTCTCGGCAGCTGCTGAACTCAAGACCAATGCGCAGGCCGCCTGGAAACAGGCGCGCAGCGTCGATGATTTCGCGGCCTTCGCGCCCTGGCTCGAGCGTACCATGGAGATGCAGCGCGAGATCGCGTCGGCAATCGGCTATGGGGCGCATCCTTATGACGCGCTGGTTTCGACTTACGAGCCGGAAATGACCTGGGCAAAGCTGCAGGAACTCTACGGCGACTTGCAGAAGTCGCTGGTTCCCCTGCTCGCCGAGGCGAGGCAGGCGCCGCCAGTGCGTGCGGAAATTCTGGATCGCGCCTATCCTGTTGATCGGCAGCGCGCGTTTTCGAGTATGATATCCGAGCGCTTCGGCTATGACTTCAACAGGGGGCGTCTGGACGATACGGTCCATCCGTTTGAGATTTCCTTCACAAGTGCCGATGTTCGCATCACTGGCCGGTTCCGCGAGGACTGGCTTCCGGGCGGCCTCTTTGCAGTCTGGCATGAGGCTGGCCACGGAATGTATGAGCAAGGTGTAGCCGAGCGCTTCACCCGGTCCACGTTCACGACCGATTTCATCAATCTCTATGCGGTGGGTGGCAGCAGCTTCGGCACACACGAGTCACAGTCGCGCCTCTGGGAAAATCGCGTTGGCCGCTCTCGTCGGTTCTGGGAGCTTCACTTCGGCGAACTGCGCAGCTTGTTTCCCGAACAACTCGCCGATGTTTCGGTGGAGGATTTCTGGCGCGTGGTCAATGCACCGCGTCCCAGCCTTATCCGGGTCGAAGCAGATGAACTCACCTATGATTTACACATCATGCTGCGTTCGGAGATCGAAGCCGGGCTCATGGCCGGAGAAATCCGGGTGAGCGATTTGCCCGTCATCTGGCGGGACAAGATGCGGTCCTATCTTGGCCTTGATGTTCCAAGCGATACGCTTGGTGTGCTTCAGGATGTGCACTGGTCGTCGGGCATGGTGGGATCTTTCCCGACCTACACGATCGGCAACATCATGTCCTCGCAGTTCTTCGCGAGTGCAAAGGCGGTTCCAGCGGTCGAGGCGGGATTGGATAATGGCGACTATGCGCCGTTGAAGACCTGGCTGAGCGAGAACATTCATCAATATGGACGGTCCCGAACACCAATGGAACTGCTGGAACAGGCGACTGGTTCGCCGCTGTCAACTGCCGACTATATCGGCGATCTGAAGCGCAAGGTCGTGGAGCTTGCGGCCAGCAATCTCGCTGCCGGTGACGAGCCAGACCTCCTGGCGTGAAGTGATGTGGGCGAACTCGAAATGCTTGCTGCGGTTCTGGTAGCCGAAGGGATGCAGCAAGGTACCCATCAGTGGTTGCAAGGGGTGGATTCCATCGCCTGTCCCTTAAACGACGGGAGGTACCAGAGATTGCTGCGCCCCTGCCGGACCTTGCAAACTGACTGAAATATTGGTCAGTCATGAATTGAGATTAGTTTCACTAGTCCGGTCTTAACCATGATGCTGTAATTGACATACTTTTGTGTTGTCCTTTAACTGCCGCGCATGAAGGATCGTCCGTTCCATATTACTGTGACCATCGAGCCTAAACTTGGCAGATTCCGCTATGTCCGATCTGCTGACGAGGCACGCCGGGTCCTGCTGCAGGAATGGAACGGGGTGAGGGGACCGAAATATTTCGCAGCTCTGGTGGCTGCGCAGGATAGTCTTTCGGGAAAGAAAACGCCATCTCACGTCAGGCGGGCATTCATTGCGGCCGCGATGGAGGCTCGGATATTGGCTGATGATGTCGTTACACCGGTCGCTGATGCCCGGCTGGCATTCGTATACCGGCTCGCTGCCGAATAGAGACTTCAAGCCACCCAGCAGCCACCGCCAAAGCATGTCGGCTTTTCAGTCGGATCGGCGGCGTTCATCGGGCTGCAATAGCCGAACTTTTCCGCGCCATGTCGGATCGTCTGATGGGAGACGATAATCCGTGGGCAGGGGACTTCCACCATCCGGAAGCCTCAATGAAAGTGATATTACAGCGGGACCTCATGCGCAATGGCTCCGGCGAAACGGCGGCGGTAAGCGGATCACGAGGAATTGGGCCATGCCCACTCGTCTCAAGGATTTCTCGCACGTCTGTTAACTTTACTGTGCCGTCTCCAAGCGCCGTTTTCATTCGGTTCTGGGGCGCGATTTGTTTCTTGCTTCATACCTGAACACGATCATGCTATCGCCACCCTTTGATTTTGTATCGGGTGGGTAATATGTCCTTTGATGGTGCCAGGAAAAGCCGCGTGACACTTCTTGATGTGGCGCGCGAGGCGGACGTGTCACGAGCGACCGCATCATTGGTCATCCGCAAGAGCCCGCTGGTTGGCGCCGAAACCCGCAGACGAGTCGAGGATGCCATCCAGCGGCTGGGCTATGTCTACAACATGGGGGCCGCTCGTATGCGGGCCCAGCGCAGTCACACAATCGGAGTTGTAGTACCCAATCTGACAAATCCTTTTTTTGCCGAACTCCTGTCCGGCATCGAATCAACGCTCGATTCGGCGAACATGGTCGTGCTGCTCGCCAATAGCCGCGAGTTACTCGACAGACAGGAAACGATGATCCGCCGCATGCGCGAGCACGGCGTGGACGGACTGATCGTCTGTCCAGCCGCAGGTTCCGATGCGGCCCTCCTTAACCGCGCAGCGGATTGGGCTTTGCCGCTGGTGCAGGCGCTGCGTCATGTCTCGCTCGAGGAGGGGGACTATGCGGGCGCAGATTACGGAGGCGGCATGCGGCAGGCCGTGGACTATCTCGCATCTCTGGGTCATGAACGTATTGTTTTCGTGGTCGGAGGGGCTAGTCATTCTGCTTACGAGGAAAGGGTGCAAGGCTTTCAACTTGCCATGCGGGCTCATGGCTTCAATTATGAAAACATCATCGAATTGCCGTTCCAGCTTTCGAGGGCGGCGGAGGCAGCGCGTCTACTGTTTGAACGTCCGGAGCCACCAACGGCAGCCATCTGTTTCAACGACGTGGTCGCGCTTGGGCTGTCGGGCGGCCTTTACGATCTCGGTATAAGTGTCGGCACGGATTTTTCGATTATCGGTTTCGATAATGTCGCAGAGGCAGATATGATGCGGCCGAAGCTGACGTCGATTTCAACCGGTCCGGTCGAAATCGGGGAGATTGCCGCGCGACTTCTGCTCAACCGCATCGCCGATCCCGGTCGCCCCTATGAGCGGGTCGTGAACAAAACGGGTCTTGTCATCCGCCAGTCCTGCGGTCCAGTCAGGCGCACTTCCCGAGCATAAGACCGCCCCATGTTGGAGGTTGACCTTGGTGTTAAAACGCTTTAGATCGATCTAAAAGCAGGAACCGCTGAGGAGAAGCGGCCTTCGTTCCTGATATATCGGGGAGGATTCGGTTGTATAATTTTAACTTCATGCCCGTCCTGGCATCATTCGATAAACTGCTTGTCGGCGCCTGGCTGACGGTGCAGCTTTCGTGCGCGGCGATGCTCATCGGGCTTGCAGTCTCGGTGGTATGTGCCTGGGGGAAGACCTCCGCTATTGCGCCGCTGCGCTGGTTGATCGACGCCTATATCGAGATCATCCGCAACACCCCTTTTCTGGTACAGATATTCTTCATCTTCTTCGGGCTGCCCGCTCTCGGGCTGCGCATGTCGCCCAACCAGGCTGCTCTCGTGGCGCTGGTGGTAAATTTCGGTGCCTATGGCACCGAGATCATCCGCGCGGGGATCGAATCCATCCAGAAGGGGCAGATGGAAGCCGGCATATCGCTTGGCCTCTCCAAATTGCAGATATTCCGTTACATCATCCTGAAGCCGGCGCTTCGCACCGTCTATCCGGCGCTGACCAGCCAGTTCATCTATCTGATGCTGACTTCCAGCGTCGTATCAGCGATTTCTGCCGACGATCTCGCTGCTGCGGGCAATGACCTTCAGTCGCAGACCTTCGCCAGCTTCGAAGTCTACATCATCATCACGGCCATGTACCTGATTATGTCCACAGGCTTCTCCGCCGTCTTTTCAGCCATCGAACGCATGGCGTTCAAATATCCGCTGAGCCGGTAGGAGGGTTTCATGATCAGACCTTTCGGCTGGAACGAGTTCCTCTTCATCGTATTTGCAATTCAGTGGACGATTGCGCTTTCGGCGATCGCTTTCGTGGGCGGCGGCATTGGCGGTCTTGCAATAGCGCTCATACGGGTGTCGGACCTGCGGATCCCGCGACTGATTGCCATAGGCTTCATCCGCGTCTTCCAGGGCACGCCGCTTCTGATGCAGCTTTTTCTGGTTTTCTTCGGAATGAATATCGTCGGCCTCGCGATCAATCCCTGGATTGCCGCCGCAATCGCGCTCACGCTGCATGCGAGCGCCTTTCTAGGAGAAATCTGGCGGGGTTGCATAGAGGCGGTTCCCGGAGGACAGCGCGAAGCGGCAACGGCCCTGGGTCTGCGCTATGTCAACCGCATGCGTTATATCATCTTGCCGCAGGCGTCCCGCATCGCGGTCGCGCCGACCGTCGGCTTCCTGGTGCAGCTCATAAAAGGAACCTCGCTCGCTGCCATCATCGGGTTCACCGAGTTGACGCGCGCAGGGCAGATCATCAACAACGCAACGTTCCGGCCGTTCCTGGTCTTCGGTACGGTTGCGGCTCTTTACTTCATTCTATGCTGGCCGTTGTCGATCATGGCGCGGCGCATGGAAAAGCGATTCTCCCGTGCAACAACACGTTGATCAGGGTCCAGCCGGGGGAGGAACCGGCATAACAGAAAGGGTAGGAAAATGAATATTACAAGGCGTAGCGCCATGCTTCTGGTCGGGGCGAGCCTCATGGCAAGCGGCGTTTTCTCGACAGCATCGGCACAGACGGTCGAACAGATCAAATCGCAAGGCGCCGTCAAGATCGGCATGCTGGTCGATTTCCCGCCGTTCGGCATCATGAACGAAAGCAATCAGCCCGACGGCTATGATGCCGATGTTGCCAAGCTTCTGGGAAAAGAGTTGGGCGTGCCGGTTACCATCGTTCCGGTGACGGGCCCGAACCGCATTCCCTATCTTCTGAGCGGCCAGGTGGATATCCTTGTCGCGTCGCTCGGCATTACGCCGGAACGGGCGGAGAAGGTTGCGTTTTCGGAGCCCTATGCAGGCATCAAGATTTCCGTGTACGGGTTGCAGGATGTCGATATGTCGTCGGCCGAGAAGCTGTCCGGCAAGAAGATCGGCGTGGCCCGCGCCAGCACGCAGGACGTGGCCGTCACGAAAATCGCTCCGAAAGACGCGGTGATCCAGCGTTTCGACGACGATGCGAGCGCTGTGCAGGCACTGCTTTCCGGTCAGGTAGAAGGCCTCGGTGTCTCCAACGTTGTGATCGCCCAGATCGAACAGGCCGCGCCCGGACGCTTCAATGAAAAGTTCCCGCTGCAGCAGCAGGTGCAAGGCATTGCTTTGCGTCCCGGTTCCACGGAATTGCTGACCTTCGTCAACGATTTTCTCAAAAAGGTGAAGGCCGATGGCGAACTGAACAAGATCCATGAGAAGTGGCTCGGCTCGGCGCTGCCGGACTTTGTTGGCGCCAAGTAATAAAACGGAGTTCCCCGCAATGAGCTATGCAACCGGCAGTACGATAATGAGGGATCCTCGGGGGACTTCCGACATCTCCGTCAGCATGGAAGGCGTCAATAAATGGTATGGCGACTTCCAGGCCCTGAAAGACATCAATCTTTCCGTGTCCCAGGGGGAACGCATCGTCATATGCGGTCCCTCCGGTTCGGGAAAATCCACGTTGATCCGCTGCATCAATCAGCTTGAGACCATCCAAAAGGGCAAGATCACCGTCGATGGCCGGGAGGTGACAGCCGGTGGCAAGAACGTCGACATCGTCCGCCAGGAAACCGGGATGGTGTTTCAACAGTTCAATCTTTTTCCGCATATGACCGTGCTCGAAAATTGCACACTGGCACCAATGAAGGTGCGCGGCCTTTCCAAGGCCGAAGCGGAAGCGACAGCGCGCAAATATCTCGAGCGGGTCCGCATTCCCGAACAGGCGGAAAAATATCCTGCCCATCTCTCCGGAGGACAGCAGCAGCGCGTGGCGATCGCTCGGGCCCTTTGCATGAATCCGAAGATCATGCTTTTCGACGAGCCAACTTCGGCGCTTGATCCCGAGATGGTCAAGGAAGTGCTGGATACGATGATCGACCTCGCCAGCGAGGGCATGACCATGCTCTGCGTTACCCATGAGATGGGTTTCGCGCGCAGCGTGGCCGACCGCGTCATCTTCATGGATCGCGGTGAAATCGTCGAGATGGCGACGCCGCAGGAATTTTTCGACAACCCCAAACATGAGCGCACCCGGACGTTCCTGGGGCAGATTTCCTGACCAGTAATTGTCGTCGCATTGCGCATAGGGAGCTTCAAACGTGAAACCAGATATCCTGCTTGTGGAACCGATGATGGAGATTATCGAGGGAAAACTCGATGATATGTACAAGGTTCACCGTCTCTACGATCCCGCTCAGAAGCAGACCATCGATGCGGCCGCCGGTTCGATACGTGGGGTTGTTACAGGTGGTGGTACGGGGCTCGCCAACGACTGGATCGAACGTCTTCCGGCACTCGGTATCATTGCCATCAACGGTGTTGGGACCGACAGGGTCGATTTGCCATTTGCGCGTGCCCGCAATGTGGATGTGACGACAACCCCCGGCGTCTTGACGGACGACGTGGCCGATATCGGCATGGCGCTGATGCTTGCCGTCATGCGCCGCATCACCGAGGGTGACCGGATGGTTCGCGATGGCCGATGGGCAAGCGGTGAGGTTTTTCCGCTCGGGAGCAGTCCAAAGGGCAAGCGGTTCGGAATCCTCGGCCTTGGCCAGATCGGCCGAGCGCTGGCAAGACGCGGCGAAGCCTTTGGAATGTCGGTTTGCTATTACAATCGCTCACCAGTGACGGATGTGAACTGGTCGGCTCGTGCGACGCCAGTAGAACTTGCGCGTGACAGCGACGTATTGGCGGTTTGCATCGCCGCGAGCAGTGCCACCCAGAATATCGTCGACCAGCCAGTGTTGGATGCGCTCGGAAAGAGCGGCATTCTCCTCAATGTGGCACGCGGTACCGTGGTTGATGAAGATGCGCTGATACAGAGCTTGAAATCAGGCGGGATCGCAGGTGCAGGCCTTGATGTCTTCGTCGGAGAACCCCGCATCCGTCCCGAATTCGCGTCCCTGCCGAATACCGTCCTTATGCCGCATCAGGGCAGTGCTACGCTCGAGACGCGACTGGCGATGGGCGAACTGGTGCTGACCAATCTCGCCGCCTATTTCGCCGGCGAGAAACCGCCGACAACAGTCAATTGATTTCATTCACTATTGTCAGGAGCAGACGTTGATTATCCGGCAGGCTTATTTCGAAGGCCGCATCCAGAAGGGATGCGAGGACAAGTTCAAGACTTATGTGGCGGAGCAGCTGCTCCCGCTGTGGCAGGAGTTTCCCGGTGTGCTGGAGGTCAGGGTGCTCCACGGCACTACCCGAGACGAGGGCGCTCCCACCTATGCCATGGTGTTGTCGATGAAATTCGACAGTCAGGGGGCGTTGACCAAGGCCCTTGAGTCGTCGGTGCGGCATGAAAGCCGTGAAGTAACAAAGGGGCTTATGGCGTTGTTCGATGGCCGGATACATCACCACATATTTGAAGTGGCACACGACTGAGAGGAAACCTCTCAGTCACTCTGCGGGCAAATTAATCGCCCTTAATCGGTTCTTTGGGCGCGTCATCGCGCATATCGAATTGCGTCCATGGCGTCGTGATGAGATCGACCTCGACAACATTCGTGAAAACTGTGGTTGCCATCATTGCCCCGACAAAGGTGACAAGATTGACACGCGTCGGCTCATCGTACTGCGTCTCGAGTTCTTTCCAGATGATATCGGAAACAGCGTTTGAATCGGCGATGATGGCTTTGCCGAATTCTATCCGCACCTTCTCGTCCGGATCTGGCACGAGTGGCTCCGGTTGCTGTCCGGAATCAATCAGCGCACGGTGGAAAAAATGTGGTTGGTACGAGCGCCTCACATGCTTCCGATATAGCGAGCGAAAACAGCCATATCGCCCTATCGACAGCGTAGTCCGCAACAGATCGCGCAGTGTGAACCACTCGGCATAAATGCGGTGTGCTACAATTCTTCGCGGCGAGATGAGCCTGGTTGGGCCGCGTCCTATGGTGAAAGACGAGGTCGAACTCCACGGATCCGCCGCATTGTACTACTTCAAATCGCGTCCTTGACTGACCGGTGCGTGGCAGATCAGCGGACGTAATGACATTAGCTATGACCAACGCGTTGCTTTTGACAGGCAGTGTGTCGAGAATCGGTCCCTTCAGGAGGGACATGCTAATCATTCTCAAGACCATTCCCCCCGTTGGCGCACTTTGCGGATCATACTGATGTGACGAACGTATCGGATGAAGAAGCTTATGCCACTATTTTGCCAGCAAATTGACGGAAGAGGTTTATGACAGTTTTATGAATATGCGGGCCAATCGAGAACGAAGTGATGATGAGCCGGGAGAATCTAACGTTTGCAGTTGCGATGGTCGCGAGCGTAATCGTGTTGTTCACCGTCAGTCTGTCCAGACCGTATCTGGTAGTCGAGGACGGTCCCATGGAAGATCTGAGCGCTGCGGGCTTTGCTATAGCTGCGCTGCTTGCTTGTGGCACGGCTCTGCGCAGTGGTCGCGCCTTAACCCCCGCAGAGCGGATTATCCTCTTCGTTACTGGTGGGATATCCGTGGTACTCTTTCTCAGCGAGATCAGTTTTGGTGCTCGCATTTTTCATGTCCAAATGCCCAAGATGAGGGGAGGGGGCGAGTTCGATGGCGGGCATGACATTGTCATCCTCGTCTTTCGCCAGTTGAGAGATGCAGGATCCACCGGTATCGTCGTCGCGGCCGTAGGGATCGGGCTTGTTCTGGCGGTCGCGGTCCGGCTTCTATCCCCGTTTCGACAAGAAGCTCGGGCGATCGTACAGTATGTTCTTTGGAGGGCGTTCGAATTCCGCCTGATAGCTGCCGTTTGCATGATCTCCAGCGCCGTCGTCCTCGATGTCATACCCTCGTATAAAGCATCGGTGTTGGAAGAAATCATGGAATTCTCCGCGAGCGGTGTTTTGATTTTGGCCGTGTTTGGTCTCCTTCGGGACAAAGGGCGTGTCGTGCCGGTTCTGCAAAATGTCAGAACCAAGATCACCGTCCCACCGCACTCGCCCCGGCAGTTTTAGGCGACCGGTCCGCCGCTTCAACTCGTATGAGGTTGGAGAGAGAAGTTTGACTGGGTACAGACAAAAGGCACAGCGCAGACCAAGAAACCCGTGGGTGCATTAATGTTTGCTGGCGGACATATCATTGCGGCAGTTTTCCGAAAGCGTAGTATAGTTTTTTATGTCACGGGAGGCGAAAATGGGACAGCGACTTGGCGGCAAACTCGAATGTTCGGAGTGCCACACGACCTATTTACGCATGCCTGAAAAGATCATCGAGGACAGTCCGGTCTTCTGCGTTACATGCGGCAACTATATTGGCCGATGGCATGAGATCCAAGACAGTATTATTGCTCAAGGTGGTTTGAGTGGTGTCTTCGATCTGCACGACGGCCATATAATTCGCAGGTGATCCTGCTCCGGAAAGTTCATAGTTGAATGCAGCAATTCGTGGAACATTTTCGAAACAATACAGTTGTGGAGGTGCCGGGGAGCACCGAACTCTTCGGCAGAGGCCCGGAACTCACGCTGGTCGCTGGTGTGTCGGGCCTCACCTCTTGACAGGCCATTGTCTGGGCACGCGTGGGTAGCGCCCCGCAGTGGCGGCGACACATATTTTCATGAAATTTCCTCTTGGTCAGATGGGCTCAGGCTGCCTTCGCCGCCGGCCTGGCTGCCTTGACGTGGGTTACGCTGCGGCGGCCGTCGACACTGACAGGAACGTCACCGTCCACCGTCGCGCGGCGCACGACCCGGTGCTGGTCGCCATAGTCGTTGACCGCATAATGCTGGGTGGCACGGTTGTCCCAGATGGCGACGTCGCCGGTCTGCCAGCGCCATCGTACGGTGTTTTCCGGGGCGGCAACATAGGACTGGAGCACTTCGTAGAGTCTGGTGGAATCGCTCTTCGACAAGCCGACAAGGCGCTGGACGAAATTGCCGAGCAGCAGCGAGCGCTCTCCGGTTTCCGGATGGACGCACGACAGGATGTTCTGTCTCGTAGATCGTAGACGTGAAGATTTCTTCGAAATGCTTCTTCTCTTCAGCGGTGGCGCGCGGGCGAACGGCTGCGTAGTCGTAAGCGTTGCTATGAATGGCCCACAGATTGTCAGCCAATAGTCTGAGCGGTGCAGGCAGGTTCTCATACGCGGCGTGTGTGTTGGACCAGATCGTATCGCCTCCGGCTGCCGGAATGACGACGCCGCGAAGAACCGAGAATTTCGGATACGCATCGACGAAGGTAACGTCGGTGTGCCATTGGTCTGCCCTGCCGCCGCCGCGACTGGAATCGAGATTGAGGATGGAGGCCGTGCCTGCCACAGGTCCTTGTGTAGGGTGAGGTACAAGATCACCCAGACGCCGCGCGAACAGTTCCTGTTCGGAATCGTCGAGATGCTGCTGGCCACGGAAGAAGATCACTTTGTGCTTCAAAAGTAGCCGGTTGATGGATGCTACGGTCGCGTCCGACAGGTCTCCACCGAGGCGAATGTTTCTGATTTCGGCTCCGATACGGCCGGTTAACGGCACAATATCGGACGCAGGAATGATCTGGTTAACGAGGACTGGATTGCTCACGGGAATCTCCTGGTTGCTCGGATGGAAAGAACAGCAAGTCGCGATCACCCAGCGGGCATTCGCCAGGCGTTGAAAAGTCTCATCGATGAAGTTCGACGGGTCTATGGAACAGAATAATCTAATAAAGCTGTAGAGAGAATTTTCCAAATTTACATGGCGCTGCGAAACAAGAGCCTCTCTTGTTCCCGTAACGCCGTAGAATTCTATCAAGGTGTGCCGATGCTTCCTGTGTGAACGTTGCATCGATCCATCGAAGCATATGCCGGTAACTGGCGTGCAGACCTTGATGCTCATTGAGCATAACCGGCGTCTGTTGCTCATCAAACGCCGGTTGTTGGTCGCTGGTTTTTATCATTGTACTAGACAGATGCGGCTGTTTCCTTGGGGAAGTCTGTCGAAATCGCAAGATCCCGCCATGCGCCGAGTTCTTTGGCAACGCTCGCGTTTTTCGTTTCGATCGCTGCTACCGTGTCCGAGCCGAACGGCATGCGAAATGGGGGATTGGGATCGTTGACCAGCTTGATCATTGCCTTGGCAAGCCGGGCCGGATCGCCGGGCTGCGCGTGATTGGCACCGGCCGCCGTGGTTCGCATTGCGCCGGCGGGCGTCTCATTATAGTCCGCGATGGCGCCATGGCTGACGGTGAGGGAGCTTTCATCAAGAAAGTCGGTGCGGAAAAATCCGGGTTCGACCACCGTGACTTTTATGCCAAGCGGCTGCAACTCAGCAGACAAAGCCTCGGAAAGCCCCTCGACAGCAAATTTCGTCGAGCAATATACGCCCCAGCCCGGATGGCTCACATAGCCGCCGATCGAGGATATGTTGATGACATGTCCGGACCGCTGCCGGCGCATGTGCGGAAGGACCGCGCGGGTCACCTTGAGCAAGCCGAAGACATTCGTCGCATAGAGCTTCTCGATTTCCGCAGCGGTTGCCTCCTCGACGGCGCCAAGGAGACCGAACCCGGCATTGTTCAACAGGATGTCGATCTTTCCGAAGCGCTTGACGGCCTGTTCGGCTGCGGCGTTTGCTTGCGCCTCGTTGGTGACGTCGAGAGCCACGGCCAGCAAATTCGGGTGATTTCCGAACCTGTCGGTGACTGTCTGCGGATTACGTGCAGTTGCGACAACCGCATCTCCCGCCTTTAGAGCCTGCTCTGTGATGAGTGCGCCAAAGCCGCGCGAAGCACCTGTGATAAACCAAACACGCATGATGTTCTCCTTTCCCTGTTGAATGCTGTTTGAACGTTACCGCATGGACTAAGATGAAATAATCGCCTTTATTCTCCATGAGGTAGTGAGGAGAGTTCATCAATGCGGAAGATTAGCCCATCGGATCTCGCGACATTCCTGGCCATTTCCCACCACCGAAGCTTTAGAAAAGCTGCCGTCGAGCTGGGGGTTACACCGTCAGCGCTCAGTCACTCTTTGCGGTCAATCGAGGAGCGCCTCGACATACGACTGATAAACCGGACCACGCGAAGTGTAGCGCTGACGGAAGCAGGTGAACAGCTTTTCACCCGTATCAATCCTGCCTTCCTCGATATCGAGGATGCGCTAGAAGACCTGAACGCTTTCCGCGGCCAGCCATCCGGCAAGCTTCGCATCAATGCCTCGCGCGCGGCTGCAAAGCTGGTGCTCTTGCCGATCATATCGCGGTTCCTGAAGGTCTATTCCGAGGTGGAAGTCGAACTGGTGGTCGACGACGCTTTGGTCGATATGGTGTCTGCGGGCTTCGATGCCGGTGTTCGTTTCGGCGAAATGATCGCCGCCGACATGATTGCAGTTCCGGTCGGACCGCGGCACAGGTTTGCCGTGGTCGGTTCACCCGAGCACTTCGAGCGCCATCCAGCGCCGGTTTCGCCGCAGGATCTGAACCATCACCCCTGTATTCGCTACCGCTTCGCAAGTGGGGCTTTTTATCGCTGGGAGTTCGAGAAAGGCGGAATCGAACTCGAGATCGAGGTCCAAGGATCGCTTACGCTCGGCGATCAGGATCTGATGCTTGAAGCTGCCTTGAACGGCGTTGGCCTCGCTTATCTTTTTGAGGAGCAAGTCCAGACGCATATATCCGAAGGCCGGCTGCGTCGGGTCTTGGACCAGTGGTGCCCTTATTATCCCGGCTTCTTCCTTTATTATACGAGCCGCAGGCAACTTCCGACTGCGATGCGTGCATTCATAGATTTCCTGAGAACCGAAAACCGGTGATGAATTAACAAGCGTGGGTTTATCTGCGCCGATTTTGTGCAACAGGGTTGCGCTGCGGGAAATTTCAGCGGACGAAAATCTTCATGGAACAACTGTCATATTGAAACGTTAGGTTGCGCTATGACCACTCCGTTTCCCTCTGTGACCATTGAAACCCAGCACGCCGGAAAGCCTCGGAACATTGCTTCAGTTCCCGAAGCCGCCGAGGTATTGTTGATGAACTGGCCGATCCATGACGGGGTCAAACTCAAGGCGGCAAGGCAGAAGTGCCTGGACGCGCTGGACGGCAAGGTAACAATCACAGAGTGCAGGTCCGCCTTTATCGAAGCGGCGAAAGAGGCGCGCATCTTCGTCGATTATGCGTCGAGGAAGCCGTAACACCGTTTCATTCCCAGCTGTCGAAATTGCGCTTCAGAACTTCCGAGAACATCGGGTCCTTGGCTATATTGTCGGCGATTTCGGTCAGCTTCGGAAAGGATTGTGTGAATTCTTTCCCACCGGGGCGCCAGTTACGCATGACAGCGATATAGAGATCGATCGCACTGAAATCATTGCCGAGAAAACACGGCGTATCGGCGACATCTTCGACGTGACCCCACAATGTCTTGCGGTATTGATCGACAGTCTGCTTGTATGGATTCTGCGTCTCTTTCGGCAATTGCCAGCGGGCCGGATCATCGCTGAATGTCGACGTAGGATAGATCTCGCTGACGATGTAAATGAGCCATCTCAGAAACGCTGGCCGTTGCCGGTCGTTGGTAGCGGGGGCGAGTTGTGCGTCGGGAAATGCATCAGCGAGATGAAGGATGATCGCTGCGCTTTCCGTCATGACATCGCCGTCCGGCATGATGAGGGTCGGAACCTGCCCGAGAGGGTTCAATTCTAGCAAACGGTCACGGTCCGGTCCAGGTTCGAGATAGGGGATCTCTTCGAGTTCGAATTCTGCTCCAGCTTTGAGCAAGGCCAATTCGACGATAACCGATCCGCAACCTTCCGATCCGATAAGAACGTATTTGCTCATTGCGATCTCCCCGCTGCATCAGGTGTTGGCGTCATCCTCGACATCGACTTCAGGCCGGTCACTTCCCCTGACCGATTCCTGATGCCACGTGCCATCTGAGGTTTCATAGCTGATCTGGGCATCCTCGCCACCGATCTGCTGTCGTTTGGCAGCCTCCCTCGCTGCTCTCAGCGCAGCGTCATGGGAGGGAAACTTCTCGGACCAGACGTCTCCGAGCCTGTAGGCCCAACCGCCGTCATGAGCATGGACATGGTAAGTGAGATGCATGAAAATTCTCCATTGGACCAACTTGGCCTGATTTGTTGCACGGTGCTGCGTGTCAGCGAGAGAAAAATGAACCGTCGAAGATTTTGTTCCAGCCGCTGTCGGATTGAAGCGCTCCCGGAACAGTGATTTGGTCGAACGGACTATCCCGGGGTTTAATGTAGCACGTTTATCTGACGATCAACCAAGCACGAAGGGATGGACCAATGTCCAAATCCAACACGGGTCTCTCCGGGACATTCAGGATTGGCGGAGATATCGAGATTAGTCGCCTCGGCTTCGGCGCGATGCGTATCACCGGACCGGGAATATGGGGCGAGCCGGCGGATCGGGCGGAGGCGATCCGGACGCTGAAACGTCTTCCTGAACTCGGCGTCAATTTCATCGATACGGCCGACTCCTACGGTCCCAATGTCTCGGAAGAATTGATCAAGGAAGCGCTCCATCCTTACAGCGGTATGTTGATTGCGACGAAAGCAGGACTTGCACGAACCGGTCCGAATCTGTGGACACCGCTCGGAAGACCGGAATATCTGATCCAGCAGGCCTATACGAGCTGCCGCCGGCTTGGCGTCGACCAGATCGGCCTATGGCAATTGCACCGGATCGACTCGAAAGTACCAAGCGATGAGCAGTTTTCGGCAGTAAGGAAGCTGCTTGACGACGGGGTCATCCGCAATGCCGGTCTGAGCAATATGTCGGTCGCCGATATCAAGGCTGCATCGAAGCATTTCAAAGTGGCGACGGTTCAGAACCGGTACAATCTCGTCGATCGATCCAGCGAAGACGTGCTCGATTATTGCACCGATAACAATATCGGCTTCATTCCATGGTTCCCGCTGGCGGCAGGCGACCTGGCCAAGCCGAGTTCACTTCTCGACAGGATGGCCTCGGCTCATGGTGCGGGTCCGAGCCAGATTGCGCTTGCCTGGGTCTTGAAGCGCAGTCCGGTTATGTTGCCGATCGCCGGTACTTCCAAGGTTTCTCATCTCGAAGAGAATGTCGCAGCCGCCGCAATCGAACTTTCCGACGACGAATTCGCGGCGCTCGATGCCGAAGGCAAGGCGTGGAAGCCGCGTTGAGGCAATGGTCTACCGAAGCAACTCCTCCAGCTGGTTGAGAAGCGGGCGCTGACCCGGCATGATTTTCCGGCGCGCGTCGGCCAGCGAAAACCATTCAGCACGGTCCACTTCCGGAAAGGTTTGAAGATGTCCGCTACGAGGCGGCCATTCGATCTCGAATACATTGCTGACCAGCGTTGCGACATCAAAGGTCCCTTCGATGGCAAACCCGGTCACAAGCTTGCCGCCCGCCTGGCGTATCGTCCCTAACGATTGAAGTTTTCCCTCAAGCATCAACCCAGTTTCCTCGGTGAATTCGCGCCACGCCGTTGCTTCGGGGTCCTCGTCTTCGCCGTACTCGCCTTTCGGAATCGACCAGGCTGACAGATCCTTGTTGCGCCAGAAAGGGCCTCCGGGATGTACAAGCAAGACCTGAAGGTCGTCACCCCTCTTGCGGTGCATGAGAATGCCGGCGCTCTTCTTTGCCACAGGTCTGGTTCCTCAACATAGAGCCGATTGTTTCAATGGACCCGGCATCGATCCGGGGGGCTAAACAGTCTCTCACCCGGGCTCCCACACACCGAAAATCGAACGATAGTACCGACGATTGAAATAGGTGTATCCGCCGAATTGGGGTATTGCGGTGCAAATGCAAATCTGAGATCATTGCCCATCCCAGAAGTCCAAATAAAAAGACCGGGGGAACAGGAGGAAACATAGTTCGTAATTCTCTTGATGAGGTGCAACTATGATTTCAAATTCGAGTTACGCAAGTATCGCTGTTCCGTACGAAGCGGGGGGCAGCACGTCATGAACGATAAATCTTTCTCATCTCCAGTTTTGATCAGTCTCGGTGCCATGGGGCTTCGCCTCGTCTCTTCCGTGTGGGAGGCGTTGGAGTGCCTGAAGAACCAATGGCCGCAGCAGGAAGGGATCGAATACAGGCGTGCCACGCGAATGTGCCGGGATGCGCTCGAGGGCTGGATGTCGCCTGCAAAGGCACGGCAAGCATTTGTCATTGCGGCGCAGCGCGCTGGTGTGTTGATAGGCAAACCCACGTTGAAATGAACTGAAGGGGCCGCGGATAATCGATGTAAGGCCATCAATACCGGCCGCTCCATCGATCCGGTCTGCACAGTGCGCAAAGCAGGATATTCATTCGACTAATTTTACACCGCTGGGGGCGCCTGCCTACTGCTGGCTGTCAGACATCGTCAGGCGCATTCCAGCCTCGTGTTGGCTACCCAAAAGATGTCCAGTCATATGTTGGGGCATTGACGAGAAGATTTTGTGATCTTCGCAATCTGATTTCATTGGAACAATTGGACATTTTGCAGGTTGAAAAGGGCATGGGGAGGGCGAAACTCCGAAAGGAGCTCAGCAGAGGTCCGGCTCGACGCGCGGCGGAACCAGTGAGTAGCATGCAAAAGCTGGCCAGCAGAGCCACAAGAATAAATGATGCATAAAACGTTCGTCACTTTGTGGCGGGCTTTCCTTCGCTCGCCCTGTGGGCGTCAACCACGAAACCTTTCATCGGAAACGTACAAATTCGCCCGGCCCCGTCAGACCGTGCCCGGATCGGATCTGGAGAATCTGAACATGGGAAGGCAACTCGATCAGGAATTCCTCGTCCCGGTCGAGGTGATGGATGCTGTTCGGGTCGCCCCCAGTAAAATGTGCCATCGACTCGACGTCCTCCCAGTATGAAATCGTCATGAATTCGGTCTCGTTCTCGCGGTCCTCGCGAAAGGTCTGCACGCCGAGAGCCTTTTTTATCAACGGTTTGATGCCGGCTTCGTAATTATAGGCCTCATATTCATCAGCGCGTTCCGGCCGCGTTCTCCCCCGCCAGATGCGGGCAATCATCGGTCGTTTGGTCATCTTCTTATTTCCTCGGTCGTACTGTTGGCAGGTCGTTTGGAACGCCAGATCGAAGCAGATGGTTCCTATGTCAATGTCAGGAACAATTCAGTGGCTTGCGGGTTACGGCCTCATGCGAGGAAGGAGATTTGAACGGCACAGGAAAACCTTTCACACCATGAAAAAGCGGGAACCAAGACTGCGAAACGGCATCGCGAAATTCAAGCCAAGATTGATAAGATTGATGAACAGAAAAGCCGCCCTCCGAAAGGAAAAGCGCCGCAAACAGGCGCCCGTACCTATCCTGTCCCCCCATTTCCCAAACAGCATCCAAGGAAGCCCGGCATTGAGGCCAGGCTTGAGCCTGCTCCTATGTACGATGCACCATAGTACGTGGGCTCGAAGAAACTCGATGGCAAGGTTGCATTGATCACGGGTGGCGATTCCGGAATAGGACGGGCGGTTGCAGTTGAGAAGGAAGGCGTTGTCCCGTGATGGCGGGCGATGTTCGCAAGCGCAACTTTTGCCAGAAAGCGGTCAAACAAACTGTCAAGAGCTTCGGCAAGATCGACATCCTCGTCAATGCCGCGTTTCAACTGCACACGGATGATTTCGAAGATTTGACTGAAGAGCACTTTGACGAGACGCGCTGGCAGGATGGTTGTCTTACGGGCGTGTCGCGGCGGTCGCGGCGGTCGGTAATGAGGACGGCGCGCACCACGTCTCGGCCGAGTTATTCCAGGCGCTGAACGATGTCGGATGTGCCTTGGCGCCGAATGCGGTTGCCAATTGGGTGGGAGAAGCGATGGGAGACAAGGATTTTGCCGACCTCGGGAAAGTGCCTGAGATTGTAACCAATGCGGTCGAAATGCTGGCACGCAACACCGCCCATCTGGCCAGACAGCTGGCGGCACAACAATATCCCGGCGAAAAATAAGACTTCTTCAGACGACTTCGTCGGATTTCAAGGGCGTATTCTCCTTGGCTGGACCGCGAAGAACTTGGCTGGGTTCATCAAGTCGGGTAATCACGCCTTTTTCCATGCGGAAAACGCCGTGTTGCCCGCCTTGCCGGGCGAAATCTGTCTCCAGATCGCCCCAAGAGCCAAGAAAATTGCCGCAGGAACTGCAGTGTATCGGTGAACTCGATTTTACGTCCGCAGGTATGTCCAGATAGACTGTACCACAGTGCGCGCATTCCAGTTTGTGGTCGAGCCTTTGCCCCATTCAAGTACCTTTCGCATTACATGCAAAACAACATTATGCCCTTTGCAAACAAGCGCAATTGTATGTCTGGCAGCAGAGAAATAGGCGTCGTGGCGTCTCTATCCCCCTCAGGCGCGGCCGAATTCCTTCCTCAATTCGTCCTTCGTACGCTCCAATACTTTCTTTTGTTTGTCGGGTAAATTGTGGCCCGCACGATTGATGTAAAACGTCAACATCGACATGGCGGACCGGTACGGAGTGGATTTGCGCCGGTTGGAATGTTTGGCAGAGCGTTTCAGCGATACGGCAATCTCGTGCGGGTCGCCTTGTTCGAAGACGTGGGCCTCAAGATCCAACGCGTCACTATGCTCGGTAACATCCCGAGACCATTTATCTTTTGATTTACCGGCCATTTTGCAACCTCCAAAAATCGTTCACTCAAACGTTACTTTCTTCGGATCGAACGCTCCATGGCCCTGGATCGTTGCGACATCTGGTATGGGGTCCTCATAGGCCCACATAGCGTCATTTGCAGCCTCTCCTTGACCTATCACCCGCCAATAGGATGCCATACCCTTCCACGGACATTTCGTGCTGGTATTGGTCTTTTCGAGATGGACGAAGTAGATGTCGTCGAAGGGGATATAGAGAACGGGATTGTGTCCCGGCTCCAGCAGTTCCAAGGCCCGCTCCGTCGAAGCAATAACGACATCGTGAAATCTCACGGTCACGGGGTGCGAATATGGTTTGATCGTGATGCCGCTATCCATGGTTTGTTCCTCGTTGCAATTTTGACTGGCTGAAGCTTGGTTGAGTTTCAAGCCGCAAGGAAGCAAAATGTTCCCGACACCCGAAAATTGTGAACGAACCCGTACCCGGTCTGCCGAGAACTGGAACCGCGGCCTTCTTGACCCGTTAGATTTACAGGAGACACAGTTCAATGACCGAGACCAGATTGCTAACGGACCATCAGGAGATACGCGACTGGGCTGCCGGGCGATCAGGCGTGCCTGCCATCCGCGACGCCGAAGAGCTGATTGGCAGTGACGAACCAGTGCTCTCCATCCAGTTCGGCCAGCATGCCTACGAGGATGACGATGATCAGGGCGCGGACCGTCCCGATGATTTTGGCAGGCCGCGTCTGGTCGAATGGGACGAATGGTTCGCCCTTTTCGATCAGGAAGGTCTCGGTCTCGTGGTTGCGGAGGAGGTCCCAGGCCAACGCGACGAGTTCCACGAAATCGTTCGCAGATAGTTTTCTGGATGGACGGTCATGCCGGAACGCGTCAATTCGTCCGCGATCTAGCGGAAACCAAGAAGTTCTTCTCTACCCGCCAAAGCCTACTGCTCTTCGTGATAGATGCGGTCGGTGGCCTGATCGCGAGCTTCCCGTTCATAACGGCTCAAACGGCGCTGTCTCATTCCGAGCGCCAGCAATAAACCCAATATGAAGGGCCCGCCGATAAGGATCAGAAGCCATGAATACTCAGCCATGATTGCACTCCCGTTCTCGACACTAACCAATAGGGAGTGCAATAGGTTCCCAATTCACGGTGTGGAGGGAGTGACCCGCCATATGGTGTTGCCGACATCATCCGCCACCAGTAAAGCGCCGGCCTTGTCAACGGCAACGCCCACGGGTCGGCCCAAGGCCTTATCCCCATCGACGAAGCCCGTCAGTATGTCCTTTGGCGGTCCATTCGGTTGGCCGTTACTGAACGGAACAAAGATAACTTTGTATCCGCTGCGCGGCTTGCGGTTCCAGGAGCCGTGCTGACCTACAAACGCACCGTTTTTGTATTCAGGGCCAAACAGTGAACCGGTATAGAAGGTCAAACCCAGCGAAGCGGTATGCGGACCAAGTGCATAGTCGGGTTTGATGGCCGAGGCGACAAGCTCGGGATGTTGCGGGCTGACGCGAACGTCGACATTCTGACCGTAGTAACTGTATGGCCAGCCATAAAATCCGCCATCCTTGACGGACGTCATATAGTCCGGGACAAGATCGCTGCCGATCTCGTCGCGCTCATTGACCGTTACCCAGAGCGCACCACTATCGGGATTCCAGGACAGGCCATTCGGGTTTCGCAGACCCCAGGCGAAGAGCCTTGTTTTCTTCGTGGTCAAGTCGATCTCCAGCACGGCGGCCCGGTTGGCTTCCACATCGATGCCATTCTCGCCGACATTGCTGTTCGACCCGACCGTCGCATAAAGCCTCGAGCCGTCGGGACTGGCGATCACGTCTTTCGTCCAGTGATGATTGATCGGTCCGCCGGGGAGGTTCGCGATCTTTTCGGGCGGGGCCCTGATCTTTGTATCACCGTCGACATATGGGAAAGCGACGATCGCATTGGTATTGGCGACGTAAAGCTTGCCATTCGAAACGGTCATGCCGAAGGGCGAGTTCAGATTCTCAGCAAGGGTCTCCTGCATCTCGGCTACGCCGTCATTGTCGGCATCCCGCAACAGCGTGATGCGGTTTGCGCTTTTAACCCTCGCACCGGCTTTGCTCATGATGAGACCCTCAATCCAGCCGCGAACGCTGAAGGATTCATTTTGTCTGGGGGGTGCATCGGTTTCGGCGACAAGCACATCGCCGTTAGGCAGGACATGCAGCCAGCGTGGGTGGTCAAGGTCCTTGGCAAATGCGTTGACTTTCATCCCCGCCGCAACTGTCGGCGTTTTGCCGACGGGCCAAGACGAGGCCTCCGCGATATTCACGGTGGCGATGGGTTTTGGATTGGGCGGAGGCAGGGTCGGATTGGGGCCATATCCTTGTTCAACAGGAACGGTCGCTGACTCTCGCGAATAAATATAGATGCCGGCCGCTGCGAGCAACGCAAGCACCAGCAGCGCCACGATAATGAGAAATGCGGTTTTCATGGCTGACCTTTGAATGGAGACCCTGTACGAGTTGCCCAACGCGCGAAAATGACCAAAGTTGCCGCGAGCGATGCGGCAAATATGCGCGCGGTTCTCACCATAACATTTTTATATCTTTGCGATTTTGGTCCAATCGAAAAAATATTCGTCCGTTTCTATCCTGACGTCGTGTTCTGTCCGATCGACAGACCATGGCAACAAGAAGGATGAATACGATGCTTCCGCGTTCCGGAATCTACTATGCAGCGCAGCATATGCACCAGGCGCGGCGGGTTACGTTACCCCCGCATAAAGCGAGGGCGACTGAAATTAGTCCTGCGAACTACTCCGAGGAGTTAGGCGTTTTCCTGCGCCTGTGGTCCGTGATCCTCGCCGGTGTGGCCGTTATTATGCTCGGCAGCTGGCTGGCCGCAGGCTGATGCGCAAGATGTCAGCCAAAGACACCGCGTTTGCTCGAGACGCGGCTTCGGAACGGCCTGAAGCCGCCGTCAAAGAACCGGACGGCGTGGCAAAAGATATCAAATCCATTAGATCGCTCATTCCGCTTGCGCTTGGGATGCTTGTCTTTATGGCAGCTCTTGCCTCTCTGATGAAACTCGTGCCCTGATCCGATCCCTAGGGGACAGGTACAATCGGTGCAGGCGGCAGTGAATTTCAAATCCTTATAGTTTTTTTATTTCTTTCCCATGCGTCACGTCTCGAACTTTTATGGTGTTCCGAGCCATATTCCGCGCGATCAGCGAGCTTGGCAGTATCGTCTACTGCCTATCTGATTGGCCATTTATGCAATCAATAAAGGAGTTCTATCGATGGACATTCTTGTTCTCGCGATAGGCATTTTGTTCTTCGTCCTGTCGCTGGCTTACACCAAAGCCTGCGATAATCTGTGACCGGAAGGATCGGCAAATGACTATCGACTATATTCTCGGCGGCGCTGTGACCTTGTTCCTTCTCGCCTATCTCACATATGCCCTCGTTCGTCCGGAGCGCTTCTAAGAACCCTTTGCCAATCCATCCTGATGGACATCTGCTGTGGCTTTCTGCGCTTCCGGTGCTCATGGACGAAGTCCACGGCGCTCCGGTTGTCGAAAACCGCGGCAGCTGCCTCATCAGGCTGAATTCTCGAAAGGGTTCTGCAGCACGCGGCCAAGGCTCGGAAAGCTAAACCTATGACTCTCAACGGTTGGATACAGATCCTCGTCTTCTGCGGGATCGTTATTTTGCTCGTGAAACCGCTCGGCGGCTATATGACGCGCGTTTTCAACGGCGATCGCACATTCCTTTCGCCTATTCTCGTTCCTGTGGAGCGAGGCCTCTACCGCATTGCCGGAACAAGCGAACGCGAAGAACAGCATTGGACCACTTATACGGCGGCATTGCTGTTCTTCAGTGTGGCCGGCTTTGTCGTTCTTTATTTCCTGCAGCGGTTTCAGGGAGTGCTTCCTTACAATCCCGCCGGAATGGGCGCGACCGAACCAAACCTCGCGTTCAACACCGCTGTCAGCTTCGTGACCAACACCAACTGGCAGAACTACGGCGGCGAGAGCACGATGTCCTATCTCGTGCAAATGGCCGGGTTCACTGTGCAGAACTTTGTTTCGGCAGCGACCGGTATCGCCATTGCGATAGCGTTGATCCGCGGTTTCGCACGAGCGTCCGGCAAGTCCATCGGTAATTTCTGGGTCGATCTGACCCGGTGTACGCTTTATATCCTGCTGCCGATCTGCATCGTCCTGACGCTGGTCTACGTCTATCTCGGCGTTCCCCAGACCCTCGGAACCTATGTTGATGCGACGACGCTGGAAGGCGCAAAGCAGACGATCGCCGTCGGCCCGGTTGCTTCGCAGCTCGCAATCAAGATGCTCGGTACCAATGGCGGCGGCTTCTTTAACGTCAACTCAGCCCATCCATTCGAAAATCCCGATGCCATCTCCAACCTCATCCAGATGGTGACGATCTTTGCAATCGGTGCGGCATTGACGAACGTGTTTGGCCGCATGGTCGGCAACCAGCGTCAAGGCTGGGCAATCTTTGCTGCCATGGGCGTCATGTTCCTCGCCGGTGTGATCGTCTGTTATTGGGGTGAGGCTGCTGGCAATCCCCTGGTTCACGCTCTCGGGCTCGACGGCGGTAACATGGAAGGCAAGGAGACACGCTTCGGCATTGCCTTGTCTGCGCTGTTTGCGGTTATTACGACAGCCGCGTCTTGCGGTGCCGTCAATGCGATGCATGACAGCTTCATGGCGATCAGCGGCATGATCCCCCTTATCAATATGATGTTGGGTGAAGTGATCATCGGCGGCGTTGGTGCCGGTCTCTATGGTATCCTCCTTTACGTGATCATTGCCGTCTTCGTGGCAGGCCTGATGGTTGGCCGCACGCCAGAATATCTCGGCAAGAAGATCGAGGCCAAGGAAGTCAAGATGGCCATGCTGGCTGTTCTGGTTCTGCCTTTGGCGATGCTGGGCTTTACCGCGATAGCCAGCGTTCTGCCCTCGGCTGTGGCTTCCATTGCGAATTCCGGTCCGCATGGCTTCTCGGAAATCCTCTACGCCTACACATCGGCTGCGGCGAACAACGGTTCGGCCTTCGGTGGTCTTACGGGTAACACGCCCTGGTACAATATCACCCTTGGCGTCGGGATGTGGATGGGCCGGTTCTTTGTCATCATACCGGCCTTGGCGATAGCGGGTTCTCTTGTAGCAAAGAAAACTGTTCCGGAATCCGCAGGTACGTTCCCGACTCACGGTACTCTGTTCGTTGGCCTGCTCGTTGGCGTTATCCTGATCGTCGGCGGTCTTACCTTCTTCCCGGCGCTGGCCGTCGGACCGATTGTCGAGCACCTCGCCATCGGCCTCGGGCAGACATTCTGATGGGTCCCGCCATGCGTCACAGTTACCTGCAATTCAACCTCAAGCCCCGCGCCGGAAATTTGGCGCGGGGAGCAGAAAAGCGTGTGCGCGCTTCCGACATCATCCTCGGCATGACGCTGATAATGTTGTTCGTCTGGCTCGCCGCATACGGGTTTATTCACATCCACAACTGGAGTCTCAAATGAGCCAGTCCAAATCCGCGAGTCTTATGGACTCATCCATCTTGATACCTGCTATCGGGGGCGCTTTCAAAAAGCTCAACCCGCGCAGCCTCATCCGAAACCCTGTGATGTTCGTCGTCGCCGTGGTTTCCGCGCTGACCACAGTGCTTTTCTTGAAGGACGTTGCAACCGGCGGACAGAGCCTCGGCTTCTCCTTCCAGATTATCATCTGGTTGTGGTTCACCGTGCTCTTTGCCAACTTCGCCGAAGCGGTGGCCGAGGGACGTGGCAAGGCGCAGGCCGATTCGTTGCGCAAGGCCCGGACTGAAACCCAGGCAAAGCTTCTTTCCGGCGATGACCGCACCAAGTTCAAACTGGTGCCCGGTGCAAGCCTGAAGGTTGGCGATATTGTCCTCGTCGATGCCGGCGACATCATCCCGTCAGACGGCGAGGTTGTCGAAGGCATCGCTTCGGTCAATGAATCGGCGATCACCGGCGAGTCCGCACCCGTCATCCGTGAATCCGGCGGCGACCGTTCTGCCGTGACCGGCGGAACGCAGGTTCTGTCCGACTGGCTGCGCGTCCGCATTACCGCGGCCGCAGGTTCGACCTTCATCGACCGCATGATCGCACTCGTCGAAGGTGCTGAGCGCCAGAAGACGCCGAACGAGATCGCGCTCAACATTCTGCTCGCAGGCATGACGTTGATCTTCGTTCTTGCCACCGCGACAATTCCCAGCTTTGCCTCCTATGCGGGCGGCGCAATCCCGGTGGTTGTCCTTGTTGCCCTGTTCGTGACGCTTATCCCCACCACAATCGGTGCGCTGCTGTCGGCGATCGGTATTGCGGGCATGGACCGGCTTATCCAGTTCAATGTGCTGGCAATGTCGGGACGTGCCGTCGAAGCTGCGGGTGACGTCGATACATTGCTCCTCGACAAGACCGGCACGATCACTTTCGGCAACCGTCAGGCGACCGAGTTCCTTCCGGTCAAAGGTGTAACCGAACAGGAACTGGCAGATGCCGCCCAGCTTGCTTCGCTGGCGGACGAAACGCCCGAAGGCCGCTCGGTCGTCGTGCTGGCCAAGGAAAAATACGGCATACGCGCCCGCGACATGCAAACGCTGCATGCGAGCTTCGTGCCGTTCACCGCACAAAGCCGCATGAGCGGTGTCGATATCGATGGATCATCGATCCGCAAGGGTGCCGTCGATGCCGTCCTTGCTTATGTCAATCAGACGACGCTTGCGCCGGCTGCAACTGGTGGAACGGTTGTTGCAACACGCGCCAGCGGCGAAACCGTTCGTGATCTGCAGGGGATCGCCGACCAGATCGCCAAGGGGGGCGGCACACCTCTCGCGGTTGTCCGCGACGGCAAGCTGCTCGGTATCATCTACCTCAAGGATATCGTCAAGGGCGGCATTCGCGAGCGTTTCGCCGAGCTGCGCCGCATGGGTATCCGCACGGTGATGATCACTGGCGACAACCCGCTCACCGCAGCAGCTATTGCGGCTGAAGCCGGCGTCGATGATTTTCTCGCGCAGGCAACGCCCGAAAACAAGCTGTCGCTGATCCGCGACGAACAGTCCAAGGGCAAGCTTGTCGCCATGTGCGGGGATGGTACCAACGATGCTCCAGCACTTGCCCAGGCCGATGTCGGCGTGGCGATGAACACCGGTACTGTGGCTGCGCGCGAAGCCGGCAATATGGTCGATCTGGACAGCGATCCTACCAAGCTGATCGAAATCGTCGGTATCGGCAAGCAGTTGCTGATGACCCGCGGTGCGTTGACGACCTTCTCGATTGCCAATGATATCGCCAAATACTTCGCCATTATCCCTGCGATGTTCCTGGCGTTCTATCCGCAGCTCGCCGCTCTCAATATCATGGGGCTGCAGACGCCCCAGAGCGCCATCCTGTCGGCAATCATCTTCAACGCACTCATCATCGTCGCGCTTATCCCGCTGTCGCTGAAAGGCGTCAAATACCGGGCTGTCGGTGCTGGCGCTCTCCTGCGCCGCAACCTTCTCATCTATGGCCTCGGCGGCGTCATCGTCCCCTTCGTCGGTATCAAAGCCATCGATGTGGTCATCACAAGCCTCGGCTTGGCGTAAAGGATTATTCCAATGTTAAAACAACTCAAGCCCGCGATTATCATGATAATTGCTTTCACGGTCATAACCGGCCTTATCTATCCCTTGGGCATGACCGGCATCGCCCAGGTTCTGTTCCCGAGGCAGGCCAACGGCAGCCTCATCGAGAAGAACGGCACCGTCATCGGTTCCGAGCTGATCGGCCAGGCCTTTGCCTCCGACAAGTACTTCCATGGCAGGCCGTCCGCTGCTGGCGACGGGTATAATGCCGCTGCGTCCAGCGGTTCCAACCTCGGTCCGACAAATCCGAAACTGATTGATCGCATGAAAACCGACCTGGCGGCCTTGAAGGCGACCAACCCCAATGTTCCCGTGCCGATGGACCTCGTCACCACCTCCGGCAGCGGTCTCGATCCGCATATTTCACCGGAAGGGGCCTATTTCCAGGTGCCACGCGTCGCCAAGGCCCGCGGCGTTGATGAAACCCGCATCCGTCAGCTGGTCGAACAGAACGTCCAGGGCCGCGAGCTCGGTTTCATGGGTGAACCGGTGGTGAATGTGCTGGCGCTGAACCAGGCACTTGATGGCCTGACGACACAGTAGTTGAATAGAAGCCGGGGATCTGCAGCCGCAGACCCCCGACTTTTGCATGAGAGGCCAACAAATGCCCGATGACAGCCGCGACACCGACAGGAGGCCATCGCCCGATGCACTCCTCGAAAACGCGGAGCGCGAGACCCGCGGGCGGCTGAAGATTTTTCTCGGGGCGGCTCCTGGTGTGGGCAAAACCTATGAAATGCTGATGGCTGGCCGGGCGGCGCTCGCTGACGGCAAGGATGTGGTGATCGGCGTCGTCGAGACGCATGGCCGCAAAGAAACGCAGGCTCTGGTCGACGGGTTCGAAGTGATCGCGCGCACGCAGATCAACTACAAGGATCATCACCTCCAGGAGATGGACCTTGATGCGATCCTCGCGCGCCGGCCAGGCCTCGTTCTGGTTGATGAACTCGCACATACAAATGCGCCCGGCACGCGTCACCCGAAGCGCTACATGGATGTGCAGGAAATTCTGGCGCACGACATCGATGTCTATTCGACGATGAACATCCAGCATGTCGAAAGCCTGAATGATGTGGTGGCGCAGATCACCAAGGTGCGGGTGCGCGAAACAGTGCCGGACTCGGTCATCGACCAAGCCGATGAGGTCGAGATCATCGATCTGACGCCCGCTGATCTGATCAAGCGCCTGCAGGAAGGCAAGGTCTACGTTCCGGTCAATGCCAAGCGCGCCATGGAAAACTATTTTTCGCCGGGCAACCTGACTGCCCTGCGCGAGCTTGCTTTGCGCCGCACGGCTCAGCGCGTCGATGATCAGCTTCTGACCCATATGCAGGCGAACGCGATATCCGGGCCGTGGGCAGCTGGGGACCGGGTTCTGGTTTGTATCGATGAGCATCCGGGCGGCGCTTCGCTCGTCAGATATGCCCGCCGCCTTGCGGATCGGCTCCGCGCTCCCTGGATGGCGGTGAACGTCGAGACGCCTGGCTCGACGCGTTTGTCAGAGGCGGACCGGAACCGTATCGCATCGACCCTGCGCCTCGCCAGCCAGTTGGGCGGTGATGCCATCACGCTGCCGGGTCGGGATGCGGCCGAGGAAATCGCACGTCACGCGCGGGAACACAACGTTACCCACATCGTCACCGGCAAGCCGCACAAGGCGCAGTGGCGCGAGATTTTCGAAGGATCGGTATCTCATGATCTGATCCGCCTGGCCGGCAATATCAGCGTGCATGTCATCTCGGGAAGCGAAGAGAACGCGGGTGCTACCGTGCGGACCGCAGAGCAGGCGCCAAGGGCAAGTTTCCAGCTCAGGCCCTATGTTCTAAGCACCGGCTATGTGATCTGCGCACTGGCATTCGGCCTGTTACTCTCCAGCGTGGTCGACGTGCGCAATATCGCCCTCGTCTTTCTCATGGCCGTGCTTGCCTCCGCTGTCTCGGTTGGGCTTTGGCCGGCCCTGTTCGCCTCGGTGTTGAGTGCAGGTCTGCTTAACTTCTTCTTCCTCGAGCCGCTTTACACGCTGGTTATCAGCGACCCGGAAAGCGTGATCGCCTTGGCGTTCTTCTTCGGTGTCGCGGTCATTGCCAGCAATCTGACCGCACGGGTGCAGCGTCAGGCGTCGGCGGCACGTCAACGCGCGCGAACGACCGAAGATCTCTATCTGTTCAGCAAGAAGCTCGCTGGGACCGGCACACTCGACGATGTGCTATGGGCGACGGCGTTCCAGATCGCCTCCATGCTGAAGGTGCGGGTTGTCCTTCTGTTGCCCGAACACGGAACAATCGAGGTGAAGGCTGGCTATCCGCCAGACGATACGCTGGATGACGCAGACATTGCTGCGGCGCGCTGGGCCTGGGAGAACAACCGTGCTGCGGGGCGTGGAGCGGACACGCTGCCGGGTGCGAAGCGACTCTATCTGCCATTGCGAACGGGACGGATGGCGGTGGGCGTCATAGGTCTTGACAGCGACAGGCAAGGTCCGCTTCTCACGCCTGAGCAGCAACGCTTGCTTGATGCACTGGCGGATCAGGCGGCGGTTGCCATCGAGCGAACGCAACTTGCGGTCGACGTCGACCGGGCCAAGCTGGCGGCGGAGGCCGACCGTCTTCGCTCGGCGCTCCTGACTTCGATCTCGCACGATCTGAAGACGCCGCTTGCGGCCATCATGGGCGCGGCAGGTACCTTGAAGGAGTTCGCCCCCGCTCTGCCAATTGAGGCGCGGGTGGAACTGCTCGGGACCGTCATCGACGAATCCGAGCGGCTCAACCGTTTCATCGCCAATCTGCTCGACATGACCAGGATCGAGTCCGGAGCAATGGAGCCGAACTTCGCGTTTCATTATGTCGGAGACATTGTCGGCACCGCACTAAGCCGGGCGAGAAAGATCATCGGGCAGCACAAGACGGAGGTCAATATTCCGCCTGATCTGCCGATGCTGAGGGTCGATCCGGTGCTGTTCGAGCAGGTGCTGTTCAACCTTCTCGACAATGCCTCCAAATATGCACCCGAAGGTTCCTCGCTGCGGATTCAGGCCTGGACCGATGATGGCTGGGTAATCCTGCAGATTGTGGACGAAGGACCTGGCATTCCCGCTGAAGATCTGGAGCGGGTATTCGATACATTCTATCGCGTGCGCAAGGGGGACCAGGTGACGGCCGGCACGGGGCTTGGTCTCTCGATATCGCGCGGCTTCATAGAAGCCATGGGGGGCACAATTACAGCGGAAAAGCGAACCGACCGGTCCGGTGCAATCTTCACGATCAAAATGCCTGTCCCGAAGGAAACGCCAAACCTGGAAGAACTCATATGACAAATTCGAGCGTCAAAATACTGGTGGTGGATGACGAGTCACCCATCCGCAAGTTGCTCCGGGTTGGCCTCAACTCGCAGGGCTACAGTGTTTTCGAGGCTGCGAACGCCTCGTCCGCGATCGAACAAATAGCGCTGATACAACCCGACCTCATCCTGCTTGATCTCGGATTGCCGGACCTGTCGGGGCATGAACTGCTGCGCCGCTGGCGCGATGAAGGTTCGGATTTGCCCGTGGTTGTCCTATCGAGTCGAACGGACGAGAGCGGGATTGTACAAGCGCTGGAGCTTGGAGCCGACGATTATATCACCAAGCCGTTCGGCATGAATGAACTCGTGGCACGTATACGCGTTGCCCTGCGGCATCGCTTGCAACAGCAAGGCGAGAGGCCGATTTTCGAAACAGGCGGACTTTCGGTCGATCTGGTCAAGCGCATTGTCAAAGTCGACGGCAAAGAGGTCAAGCTGTCGCCGAAGGAGTATGAAATCCTGCGCGTCCTCGTGCAGCACGCGGGCAAGGCCCTGACGCACCGGTTTCTGCTGGCGCAAGTGTGGGGCGGCTCGACGGACGTGCAATATCTGCGCGTCTACGTGCGGCAGCTCCGGCAGAAGATCGAGCGACTGCCCGACCAGCCGCAATATATCACGACCGAGACCGGCGTCGGCTACCGCCTCAGAGAAGTAGAATGAACACGCGTATGTATGTGCAGTAGCAACTGCGCGGTGGAAAATTGAATGAGAATGGCAATGAAATTAGCCGACTATATAAAGCCGGAAAACGTCGTCCTGGATCTTGATGTGTCTTCCAAGACGCAGGCGCTGCAGGCAATGTCTGCCAGCGCCAGCGAACTCGCGGGAATTCCGGTCGACACTATTCTGTATGCGCTGCAAAAGCGGGAAAAGCTGGGGTCGACCGGTATAGGACAGGGCGTTGCCATTCCGCATACGCGTATCAACGGCATCGACAAGCCTGTCGCGCTTGTTGCTCGATCAAAGCAGCCCATCGATTTCGAATCGATCGATGGTAACCCGGTGGATATTGTCTTCCTGCTGCTCACCCCGGACGAGGAGCCCAACAAGCATCTCAATGTCCTTGCGTGTTTTTCCCGGAAGCTGCGGACGCCCGGCGTACTTGAGCAAATGAGAGCGGCGAAAAGCGTCGCGTCGCTCTATTCGTGTTTTGTCGGGGAAACCTGACCTAGGCGCGTTTACGGTAAGACCGATCAGACAGGTCCTGCCAGGGATCGGCGAGCAGACAATCATCATCTTCTGCACACCAGACTGCACCTGGCTTGTGCTCGCTTTGCGCAACGGCAAAGTGTACGGCTGATTCCTTGTCGGCAAAGAGGCCTCCGACCAGCCGCTTCCGGTCACAGACGATCCAGCAGCCATCGATATTCCGGCCGACGAGGAAGCGGCAACAATTATTCGAATTGGCATGGTTTTTTACAGCATATGACATGATTTCTCACTTTCAGCTTCAGGCTTGCAGGCCTGAAACGACTGTTTTTGTTGGATTGCGGTGTTCGTACTAGACCCGCCAGACGAGCGGCGCGGTCTGAGAGTCGGAAAGGGTTTCCACTGGATTGAAGATCGCGCTGGTGCGATCAGTCTGGCCATGACTGCCGGGCCCACCCAGATGGTCCAAAGCCGATCTGATCTCGCCGGCTGTTTCCACGGAAACAGGCACGAGCGGCAGGCGAACCTCGTCACTCATGCCACGACGATGCTTGAGCGCATACTTCACCGGGCATGGATTTGTGTCGAGGTCGAAAGCCTTGAAGACCGGCTGCATTCTTTGCTGAATATATCTGGCTGTAGACCAATCCCCGGATTTGCAGGCATTGTGCAGGGCGACAAAAACGTGCGGCAGCACATTGGCGATGACCGAGATCATCCCGTCGCCGCCCAGCAGGTTAAATGCGTACGCCGTTTCATCGTGACCGGACAGCAGTATGAACCGGTCATGGAATATCGTGCGAACATATTCCACGCGCTTGACCTCTCCAGTAGCGTCCTTGATGCCAACAATCGAAGGGACTTGGGCCAGTCTGTCGAGGGTGTGCATTGTAAGGTCAACACCGGTCCTCGACGGTACATTGTAGACGATGATCGGCAGGTTTGTGCTTTGTGCGATCGCCTCGAAGTGACGCACAATCCCCTCTTGGCTCGGCTTGTTATAATAGGGGGTGACGATGAGGGCGGCGTCGGCACCGCATGACTGAGCCGCCGACGTATGGGCAATGGTCAGTTCGGTGCTGTTGGTGCCTGTACCGGCAATGACCGGCACGCGACCGCGTGAAGTTCGTACGCAAGTTCTGATGATTTTCAGCCGCTCATCCCATGCAAGGGCAGGGGCTTCACCGGTGGTCCCGCAGGGGACGAGGGCATCGATGCCGCATTGTATATGCCACTCCGACAGGGTCGCGAGGGCATCATAATGGACGACGCCATTCTGGAAGGGCGTGATAAGCGCAGTCATCACGCCCCTCAATCGTGAGGGCTCGTCTTTGCTGTTCGTAGTCATGGATTTCCCCTTATTACGATCTGGCTGCGGACCCGCCCTGAAGGCCGGTACGTTGTCCGGCAACGGGATGGTCTCGCTGACCTTTCTCAGAGTGAGACACCGAGTGCGACGGCGAGCCTCAAACCCGCAGCTGCAGCCAATAGAGCGGTGAGCACGAGCAGCACTATCAGCCTCTGTCCGTGCTTTGCGGCAAAGCTCGCGTGTTTGGTCTGGTCAAGTTCTACAGTATTCGTTGTTATGGTCATTTCCTTGCACTCCAATGATTTGGGTACACAAAAGAAATACCATGCCCGCCGATATGAATTCCATTGCGGGTTCAGAGTAAAGATATCAAGAAGTCATAAGGATGGTTTTCGTGCCCAGCCGGCCCTGTGCCGGCTGATATTTTTGCGTTGGTCACTTGAATGACGGCGGCGTTCCAAGATCGAATGACGGCGGATTGCCAAGGTCATTACCCGGCGCCGTCGGCAAATTCAGCTGGATATTTTGCAGATCGACGGCGGCATCGGGTGCGAGGAAATATGTGACCATTCCCGGAAAGGCAATCAGCAGTCCGACCAGGATCAACTGCAAAACCAGCCATGGGATCGCACCCATATAGATGTCGCTGGTTTTGATCGATTTCGGGGCGATGCCGCGGAGATAGAACAGGGCGAAACCAAAGGGCGGGTGCATGAAACTCGTCTGCATATTGGCGCATATCATGACGCCGAACCAGATGAGATCGATCCCGAGCGCTGTCGCGGCCGGCGCGAGCAACGGGATGACGATGAAGGCGATTTCGAAAAAGTCGAGGAAGAAGGCAAGGATGAATATGAAGATATTCACAAAGACCAGAAAGCCGACAACGCCGCCTGGCAGCGAGGTAAGCATCGTCTCGATCCAGTGACCACCACCGACGCCCTGGAACACCAGACTGAAGACACGTGCCCCGAGCAGAATGAACACGACCATGGCGGTGAGCCGCATGGTCATGTCCATTGCCTGGTAGACCAGCTTCCACGTCAACCGCCCGTTCAACCAAGCTATGAACATGGCGCCGACAACACCCATCGCCCCGGCTTCGGTCGGCGTGGCAAGGCCCATGAAAATCGTTCCGAGCACGATGAAAATGAGAGCAAGTGACGGGATCATGCCGCGTGCACAGCGTGCGAGAAGCGGCCAGCCGCGAAGGGTCCGCGCCTCGGGTGGAAGTGCGGGAATGTGGTCCGGTTTCACAATGCTGAGAACAAATACCCAACCTGCAAACAGCAGCACCTGAACGATACTTGCTCCGGTCGCGCCGATATACATATCGCCCGGCGACTTGCCAAGCTGGTCGGCAAGAACGATGAGTACCAGCGATGGTGGAATGAGCTGGGTGATCGTGCCGGAAGCTGCGATGACGCCGGTGGCGTGGCGGATGTTGTAGCCATATTTCGCCATAACCGGCAGCGAGATCAAACCCATTGCAATCACGGAAGCTGCTACAGTTCCGGTGATCGCGCCGAGAATGGCGCCGACAAGGATGACCGCGTAGGAAAGCCCGCCGCGCACACCGCCAAACAGCTGCCCGAACCCTTCAAGCAGATCCTCGGCGAGGCCGCATCGTTCAAGGATGACACCCATGAACGTAAAAAACGGGATGGCCAGCAGCAGCTCGTTGGAAAGCACCGAAAACATCTGGTAGGTGAGATTACCCAGAAAATCCGGGCTGATCTCGCCCATTTCGATGCCGATGAAACCGAAGAAAAGCCCCACGGCGGCTAGGGAAAATGCCGCCGGATAGCCGATCACCATGAATATGATCAGCCCGAAGAACATCAACGGGGCGAGATTGTCAGCGAAAAATGTCATCATTGAACGGGTTTCTCGTAGGCAAATTCACGAACATAATCAGTGGTGAGGGCGAGATAGCATTTGATGAGTTCTGAAATGCCCTGAAGACCGACCAGTGCGAAGCCCACCGGAAGGCTCAACTTGACCGGCCAGAGCGGAAGGCCACCAGAATTGGACGATCCTTCATTGGTTACCCACGACAGGACGAACCACGGCCACGTGAAATAAATCATCAGGCAACAGATGGGCAGAAGAAAAAACAAGCCGCCGAGCAGATCGATCCAGGTGCGCGTCCTCTCGCTGACTGAACCGTAAACGAGATCTACCCGCACATGTTCGTTCAATTTCAATGTCCAAGCGCCGCCGAGCATCACCATGCCCGCGAAGAGATACCACTGCAGTTCGGAAAGCGAATTCGAGTTGCGGCCATAAACCGAGAGGATGCCGCGGAACAGGCCGCCAGCACCGAGATTGTGATCCAGCCAGATCATCGTGCCGATGCTGTAGCGCAGCAGGGCGTTAAAGGCGCAAACCATCGATGCAAACAGGACAAAATAGATTGCGACAATCGCCATGCGACGATTGAATTCGTCTATCCATCCCGTGACGACCAGCCACCGTGACATTCCGGGGTCCCCTCCCATTTTCCCTTATGGGGCAGGTGTTGGGCCTGCCAAACGATCAAGGACGGCACCCCCTTGTTGAGTTTTCAGCCGCCTCGTGGGTTGACAGAGTTAACTCAAGGATTCGAACGTTGCAATGGCGCATCGTTCGTCAATTTCATCGGGCGGGAGCAGGTACCGACAATCCGGAGCCTTCACTTCCCTGCGCAATTGGGCAATCATCGGGAGCGGAGGAGAAATACCAATGGCGAAAGGTTCTGATGGCCCAAGCGAGCTTACCGGCGGGTGTGTATGCGGCCATATACGTTACCGCATGGAAACTGCGCCGATCATTGTCCATGGCTGCCACTGCCGTTATTGCCAGCGCATGTCCGGTTCGGCTTTCGCCGTCAATGCGATGATCGAGACAGACCGTGTAACGCTCATCGGCGCAGGCAAGCCCGATGCGATTCACACCGCATCGGCATTGCCGGAAGGTCAGATGATCCATCGCTGCCCGCGCTGTGCCGTACCGCTATGGGCCAATCATTCCCAGCTCGGTGAAACCTTCGCGCTCGTCTATGTCGGCACGCTGGACGACGCTGCCAAGCTATCTCCCGACATTCATTGTTTCACTGCAACCAAGCATCCATGGATAGCGTTACCGGCGGGTGTTCCGGTCTTCGAAGCGAACTACGACGCGGAACAGGTCTGGAGCGCTGAAGCCAAAGCGCGGTTCACAACGGCGATGCAGGGTGAAGCATGATGAAGCAGACGCCTCTACCCTCAGGTGAGATGCTTTCGGTACTCGGTCAGGGGACATGGTTCATGGGCGAGGATCGACGGCAGTTCTATCAGGAAGCCGATGCGCTGCGGCTCGGCCTCGATCTCGGCATGAATTTGATCGATACCGCCGAAATGTATGGTAATGGCGGGGCAGAGGAAGTGGTCGCTGAAGCTATCGACCACAGGCGTGACGAAGTGTTTCTGGTAAGCAAAGTTCTACCATCCAACGCCTCGCGCAGGGGTACGGTTCTTGCTTGCGAACGCAGCCTGAAGCGGCTGAAATGCGCGACGATCGATCTTTATCTCCTGCACTGGCGCGGCGGGCATCCGCTTGAGGAAACGGTGGCCGGATTCGAGGATCTCATCAAGGCCGGGAAGATCCGTCATTGGGGGATCAGTAATTTCGATACGGAGGATCTGGAAGAGCTTCAAAGTATCGATGGCGGGAAGACTCCCGCGACTAATCAGGTGCTCTATAATCTCAGCCGGCGCGGTATCGAGTTTGAGCTATTGCCGTGGTGCCAGACGCACAAAATACCGGTCATGGCCTACTCGCCAATCGAGCAGGGCCGGATGCTCAATCATCCGGCGCTGGCGCGTATTGCGAAGGAATGCGGTGTAACCCCAGCCGCGGTGGCACTGGCCTTCGTCCTGAGCCATGACGGGGTCATCGCTATTCCAAAATCCAGTACTTCGAAACATATACGGGAGAATCGCCGCGCCGTAGATGTTAAGCTGACCGCTGATCAGCTCGGCGCCCTCGATCAAGCCTTTGCGCCACCGCGAGGAAAACGACCGCTCGAGATGCTGTAGTATGGCCTAGATCTCTCCGGACACATCGCGCCGCTGGCGGTCCAGTTCTTCGCTGTAACGACGGAGGGTATGGCTTTCGGTGAGCAGGCCGATGACGCGGCGCTCAACAAGATCATTGACGACGGCCAGTTCTTCGCTTTCCGCCTTGTCAAAAATAGCGGCAGCCTGTTTGGCGTTCATCTGCGGTTGCAAAAAATCGCTCTTGTACTTGATCAGGCCGATGATCGATTGGCCTTCATCGGAACCTTCGGTCATGCCCGAATGCGCCTCCGGGACCAGAACCATCCCGGCATATTTGTTATTCTCGTCGACGATGATGACTCGCTGAGTTGACCCCAGCGGGAAATCGCGACGAAAATCAACGATGCTCAGGTTCGACGGGGCTGTCCGGACATCCACACGCATGAGTTTAGACACCGTCAGGTTGCGGATCCAGCCCACATCATGGGCGCTCCTGATGCTCTCGCCCCTCAGGTGGAAACGCCAGGTGGCAAAGGAATAGCCAAACAAATTGCGCACAGTCAGCGAGGCGGTAATGACGGCAGCGAGGACCAGCACCGTTATTGGGAAATCGCCGGTGATTTCCAAGGCAAGGAACGTCATGGTCATTGGTCCGCCGATGACCGATACGGCCAGTGCACTCATACCGACCACGGCATAGATCACCGGTGTCAAAGTGGCGTGGGCAAAGACATAAGGGGCCGAATAGGCGAAAAGCTCGCCGAGCAACGCGCCCATGAAGAGCGAACCGAAAAACAGACCGCCACGGAAACCGGACCCAATGGATATCGCAGAGGCAAACGATTTAAGCAGGAGCACGCCGACCAAAGCCGCAATAGGCGTTGTGTTATCGAGATTGAGGTGTAGTGCGCCATGACCGCCGGAAAGAACCTGAGGTGAGATCAGCGCCAGCAGACCGATGAGCGCACCGCCAAACAATGGCCGTATCGGTCCGGGAATGAAGCTCTTGCGCGCAATCTGCTCGACAAATGCGACGCCCTTCATGAGGAGGATGCCGGCCAGCGCACAAAAGACACCCAGGAGCAAAGCCGGGATATAATCCGCAGGTACCACTGTGCCAAAACTGCCGATGTCGATCAGAAATTTGTCGCCAGCAAGCATTCTGGCGATGATTGTCGCGACAAGCGCTGAAACAACGACGGGCGCCAGACTGAGGATCGTATAGGAGCCGATGATCAGCTCGAATGCGTAAAAAGAGCCGGTCAGGGGAGCGTTGAACGCAGCCGCGATTGCACCGGCCGCGCCACAGCCAACGAGGATGCGCAGGTCCGAACGTCGCAATTGCAGGGAGAGACCAATCTTCGACGCAAGGCCCGATGCCAGCTGGGTATAGCCGGCTTCGAGACCAACCGATGCTCCGAATCCATTCGAAACCAGGTTTTGAGCGGCAATGATGAGACTGTCATTCAGCGAGAGGCGTCCGCCGTGCAGTGCGTTGGCCTCAATGGGATCAACCATTGGCCTCTTGCGATAGCGGGTGAGGATGAGCAGCAACAATCCCAAAATGGCACCGCCCGTCACAGGGGCGATGAGCAAGAGGATGTGATCGCTGGTCATGATCGATGACAGCCGTTCACCTTCGTCCAGCTGGAAGATCATTTCGTGCATCTGCTGCGCGATGAAGCTCATGGCGGTCACGACGACGCCGGACACGATGCCGACTGCGCCCGCGGCAAGTACGAGGCCGAACTCAGTGCTGCGGGCAAACGCCCGCAGACGGCTTGGTGCAAGAAATATGGAGAATACGCCCAGTCGGCGCAGTGCCAGTTTGCGAGACATAGTCAGCCCGGAGAAAGTTGGTTTGATGACCCTCATGGTTTTAAAGGTCGTCACAGTGGACAGGTCGACAGCCGAATATACGTCTATTGTGTCAATGCGTTGGCACGATGTTCAGCATTTCCTACAGATGATGACGCGCGCGAGTCCTGAGCGCGCCATCAATTCGCTAGCGGGCCAGCAGACGTTCTGCCGGCTTGCTGTGTGACAGGTTCGGGCCGAGTGCCTGACGCGCCGCTTCGAAGGTATTCCAGTCGCCTGCATCCGGAAGCGCTGGGATAGTGACAAGCTCGCCCTGGTCCAGGCCAGCAAGCGAGGCATCGACCATATCGGCGGCGGTCATGACGATGCTCGCGGGAAGATTGCTGACGGGCACACCGGCAATATCCCAGAATTCCGTGCTGGTAGCACCTGGAAGAACGGCCTGCACGCGAATGCCTTTGTCAGCAAGTTCATGATGTAGCGATTGGCTGAACGCCAGCACGAAAGCCTTGGTACCACCATAAACCCCGTTCAAGAGTTCAGGGGAAATGGCCGCGATCGAGGAGATGTTGATGATCGTACCGCCACCGCGCTCGACGAGCTGCGGTGCGACGGCCTTGGTAAGCCGGCTAAGGGACACGACGTTCAGCGTGATCATCGCATCCATTTTGGCCGGATCGGACTGAAGCAGTGGTGCGGCTGCGCCTACACCGGCATTGTTGACAAGCGTGGTTATGCTCGCGTCGGTACGCAGGATGTTCTCGATGCGTGCTATGCCTTCCTCGCTGCCCAGATCCGCAGTAACAACTTCAACTGTCCGTCCGATTTCCGTCGTCAGGCGGGATGCCAGAGCGTCGAGCCTTTCACGGTTGCGCGCAACCAGAATGAGGTCATAGCCGCGCTTGGCAAGCCGGTCCGCATAGACGGCGCCGATGCCAGAGGATGCGCCGGTGATAAGGGCAGTGCCCTTGGATAATGTGCTGGTCATGTATCTGCTCCGTATGTTCGGGATAATTCCCTTCAATGGAGAGACTTTACATCTCGGGCGTTATGTCTTAAATGTCATATATACCACCTTTTAGGACATTCGCGAGGAAGCCCGATGCATCACATTGGAATCATCCTGTTCCCTGGATTTCAGGTTCTCAATCTCGCCGCTACGACAGTGTTCGAGTTTGCCAATCTGGCACTCGATGAGCCCCACTATAAAATCAGCCTGTTGTCGGAAAAGGGGGGGTCAATCGCTTCTTCCGCCGGTTTTTCTGTCAGCACTGACCGTTTCAGCGATGCTGCATTTGATACGGTTCTTGTCGTCGGTAACAATGATGTCGAGCCGGTGTCGTCAGGCCTGATCAATTTCTTGCGCGAAGTCGCCCCTCGATCACGCCGCATCGGCTCGACCTGCACCGGTGCTTTCATCCTTGCCGAGGCCGGGCTGTTGGACGGGCGGCGCGCGACAACACACTGGTTCCATGCCCGGAATTTCCAGCGGGCTTTTCCTAATGTGAAGATGGAGGAAGATCGCATCTTCATCATCGACGGGCCGGTCTGGACATCCGCCGGCATGACCTCGTGTATCGATCTGGCTTTGGCGCTGGTGGAAAAGGATCTGGGGACCGATATAGCTAAGTCAGTTGCCCGAAAGCTCGTCGTGTATCATCGCCGTGCGGGTGGGCAATCGCAGTACTCGGCGCTGCTCGAACTTGATCCGAAGTCTGACCGAATCCAAAAGAGTTCTCATCTATGCCAGGGAAAACCTGCACAGGGAGCTATCCGTAGAGCAACTCGCGGAAGTCGCTCATCTGAGCCCACGCCAGTTCAGCAGGGCGTTTCAGGCGGAAACGGGTCAATCACCCGCCAAGGCTATCGAGAACCTGCGCGTGGAGGCGGCGCGGTTGATGATTGAAAACGGGCGCATACCAATCGATACAATCGCCCGCGATGTTGGCTTCGGCGATCGGGAACGCATGCGCCGCGCATTTCTGCGAGCTTTCGGGCAGCCGCCGCGATACATGCAGCGGAACGCTCGGAAAGAGGCTATTTCATAACCATCTGAAGCGCGGTCAGGGTCGATTCCAGCAAAACCTGCGCACCCAATACCGAGTGTTCGGGCTTGACGAATTCCGCTTCATTGTGGCTGAGGCCATCGCGGCAGGGGACGAAGATCATGGCTGCTTCGGTGACGCGTGCAAGGAAAAGTGCATCGTGAAAGGCGCCTGATAGCATTGGCTTTGAGGCGACACCGAGACGCGTTGCCGCCTGATCGACAGCTTGCAATAGCAGCGGAGAAAATTGCGCCGGCGGCATGTCGAATGTTCGGCGGATCGTTGCAGCACAGCCGAACGCAGAAGCCTTTTCTTCGCAAATTGCGCGAACATGGTCCTCCAGTCTCGCCAGTTCGGCGGCGTCCGGATGGCGGAGGTCGACACTGAAGGACACCTTACCGGGTATGGCGTTGATGGAAGCCGGCTCCACCGAAATGCGCCCGATGGTCAACCGGGCCCGCTCATCGTTGGGCATCACAGAATTATAAAGCTCTTGAAGCGCTTCCGTCACTGCCACGAGCGGATCACGGCGGAACGAGAGTTGTGTCGTGCCAGCATGCGCAGTCTGGCCCGTAACCACAACTTCAAGCCAGCGCGTGCCCTGAATCGCATGAACGATGCCGATCGGGATGTTCTCGCGCTCGAGCGATGGTCCTTGTTCAATATGCACTTCGAGGTACCCAGAAAGCGCGGTTCCCAGCGGGCGCTGGATCGCTTGGGGGAGTGCGTAGAGGGTGGCCGCCAGTTCCTCGCTCAATAGCTTTCCGTCTGGAGACCGGGCAGAATACCACTCACTCGGGATTGCACCCGAGGTAAAGGCCATCGAACCCATGCAGCCGGGTGAGTATTGGCTGCCTTCCTCGTTGGTCCAGGCGACGACCTCTACGGCTGACGGCGTCTGGAAATTGGCATCCTCAAGGCACTCCAAAACCTCGAACGCAGAAAGCGTGCCGAGCGCGCCGTCAAAGCGTCCGCCCATGGGCTGGCTGTCTAGATGACTGCCGATCAGGAAGGGTGGGAGGTCGGTCGAAAGACCGGGCCGGCGGATGAACAGATTGGCCATTGGATCCTGGAAAACGCCAAAGCCGCGCTCCAAAGCCAGATTTGCCAGCTTGGCACGAGCAGCACGATCTTCCGGGGACAGCGCTTGGCGGTTGACGCCGCCTGCTTGTGTTGCGCCAATAGCAGCGAAGTCATCCAGCCTTTGAAGGAGACGCTCGCCGTTGACCTTGGCCCTCGTATTCATTGCGGTTTGGGTCAATCTTTTGCAATTGCCCAGGCAAGCATCTGCTCGAAGAGCGTTTTGTAACCCTTCCAGGCGATGAAATCCGAAGGCAGCCAATGCGGCCCGACATCGGAGGTCCAGGCGAGTGTGCGACCCTTGCCATAGGTTCCGGTGACGAGAAGAGGCTGTGACCCATAGTCAGTCGATACAGTTGCAAGGACTTCCGCACCGTCCTTGACCGTGACCTCGTTGTAGCCGAGCAAGATCGGCCAGTCCTTGCCAAGACCATGCAAAATGGGATGGTCGCCAGCGCCGGTTACGACGGGGGTAAAGCCTTCCGGTACTTCGATGCGGTCATCGACCGAAAGGCAGGTGACGGGCAAGACTTCTTCTACGGCCGTCTTGTGATAGCGCGCACCGCCATTGATACCCTGAAAACTGTAATAGCCGCCGAACATCAACAGCGCACCGCCATTTCGGACATAGTCGCGTAACAGCCGCAAGCGATTGGGCGTGGTCTTGGAATGGATCCAGGTATCTGGATGAAGGAGCAGTGTATTGGCGCCGATATCGGAGAGAATGATCGCGTCATATTCCGACAAGGCTTCAATGGTCTGGGGGAAATCGCGCTGCGCTTCGTGCGCGGGCATGAACTTCACATCGAAGTCGCTGTCCTTCAATGCCTTCAGCAACTCGTCTGCGCCAGTGTGGTAAGTGACAGTCGGGAATTGGTCGAAGCCCTTGATATGGGTGGCGGTAGAAACCCACGACTCGCCAGCGAGAAGAACTTTGTGTTTGGACATGAAAACTCCTTGAGTACCAAAAAGCAGCGATCAGGCCGCCGCGGAAAATACGGATTTCGGGTTGTCGGTGAGGATACGCGCGATGGTTTCGGCATCGACGCCGTGGCGCCTCAGGCGCGGCACGAAATGCTTGAGAATATAGCCGTAGCCGAAGCCGCCGTAACGCGTCAGCATCATCTTCAGAAATACGTCCTGCGAAAGCAGCACGCGGTCGCCAAAACCCATATCGACAAGCGAGCGAATGGCGCGCGCATTCTGTTCGTCCGATGGCGATTGGGCGTCCTGATCGGCGTAGTAGTAGTCCATGCCAATCATATCATATTCCAGAAACGCGCCGCGGTTGGCTAGCCCGGCCTGGTAGGGTAGATCCTCGTGGCTGGGGTTCATATGGCAGAGTATCGTGTGGCGAAGGTCGGCGCCTTCTTCCTCGACGATGTCCAGCACTTCGTTGGCTAGCCGCTCCCAACCGGGCAAATGGATCGACAGCGGTACACCTGTGAGACGCGACGCACGAGCCGAGGCACGCAGCGATTTTCGCTCTTCGGACGTGAAATCCTTGCTGACGCCAACTTCGCCAATAATGCCCGCCATGATCTCGGGTTGGGTATCGCCGCCGCCAACGTCGCTGACAAGAAATTCGGTGACCGCGTCAACATCCATTTCCTTGAGCCACTCGGGGTGGGTGTGCTGCAGGTAGAACCCGGAGCCCATGACGATCTTCAGATTGGCCATGCGGGAGATGCGGCGCAGCTTTACCGGATCGCGGCCAATGCCGATATTGGTGGGATCGACAACGGTGTGGCCGCCGAGGGCCTGAAAGCGTTTGAGCTCCGAAAGTGCGAGATCGCTATCGTCCAATGAAACATTGTCACGGTTCATGTACGGGTTCATGCGCAGTTCGCCGATGATCCCGATCGATACCGGTTGATTGGCAATGGCCAGTTCATCGGGATGACACGGGCATTTCCACGTTGTCGCGCCGTCCAGCAGGATATGCTCATGCATCAAGGTGACACCCATCTCGCCGACAGGCAGAGGGCCCTGAACGGTCATTACCATTCCGGAGTTGATCCCGATCGGCGCAGGTCCGCGTTCAGTGGCCTGAAAGTCTAATCCCGTCATTCATCTGCTCCGGATCGCGCCGCGAAACAGCCGGAAGTTCAACCAGATTGCGACAAGAATGATCGTGCCCGTGACGATGGGCGTGAGGAACGGTGACATATGCGCAAGGATCAGGCCGTTGCCGATAACGGCGACGGTCAACGCGCCGAGTACGGTGCCGATGAGTGTGCCTCGGCCGCCAAAGAGGCTGGTGCCGCCAAGCACAACGGCGGCGATCACCTCAAGTTCGAAGCCCTGTCCGGCATTGGACGAACCAGAACCGAGGCGGGCAGCGAGGATGATGCCGGCCGCCGCGGCCGCTGTGCTTGAGAGGACATAGACCATCATCGTGGTGAGGCGTGTATCGACGCCGGCGCGGCGTACGGCCTCGGCGTTGGCACCAATGCCCGTAACGTAACGTCCGAAGCGAGTTTCATTGAACACGAGATAGGCAACGACAAGCACGACAAGGGCAATCAGCGCGGGGACCGGCACTCCGAGAAACCAGGCACGACCAATCACCGTAAACGGGCTCGTCGCTTCGACCGGAATGGAATACCCGCCGGTGATCAGCAGGGCTATTCCGCGAATGACGGACAGCCCGGCCAGCGTGACGATGAAGGCCGGGATGCGTTCATAGGCGATGAAGAAGCCCTGGATTGCGCCAACGGCTGCACCGAGCAGCAACATGGCGATGATAACCAGCGGCCACGGGAGACCGGCTTGCAGTGTAACGGCCGAAAGTGTGGCGACGAGTGCGAGTACGGAACCCACCGAAAGGTCGATGCCCCCGGTGGTGATGACGAACGTCATGGCGGCAGCCACGATCAGCAGTGGTGCCGACTGCCTCACGATGTTGAGGAGGTTGGGCGCGGTGAGAAAGGCGTCGGTGATGCCGGAGAACAACAGGCACACAACCAGAAAGAAGATGGCGATGGAAACTACGCTGCCATTGGCCATGAAACGATCGTGCAGAGTGCTCTTGCGAACACGTGTTTGAGTTGCGGCGGGGTGCAAGGCATCGTCACTTGAAGTCGATGGATTGCTCATGGCCGTGCTCCATTTTCTTCACCGCGGCGGGCCGAACGGGCCTGGAATTTCCGGCCCACAATAAGGTTGACGACGTCTTCGATGCCGGTGTCCTCGATGCGCCGTTCGGCGACACTGCGGCCCTCATACATTACCTGGATACGATCGCAGACAAGGAACAGATCTTGCAGGCGGTGAGTGATGAGAATGACGCTGACGCCGCGCGCGCTGACGGCACGGATAAGATCAAGAACCGCCTCGACCTCGGCGACGGCGAGCGCCGCTGTGGGTTCGTCCATGATAAGGACGGAAGGCTCAAAGGATGCCGCGCGGCCAATGGCAATGGACTGGCGTTGACCACCGGAGAGATTTTCAACCTTCAGGCCCGTATCTGCGATGACGATACCAAGCCGATCAAGCATCGTGCGAGCTTCATCGTGCATGCGCTTCTTGTCCAGAAACGGCACACCAAGAATCCGGCGTCTGGGCTCGCGCCCAAGGAATATGTTGCCGGCCACATCGACGGTGTCGCACAGGGAAAGGTCCTGGTAGACCATCTCCACATGCTCCGATCTTGCATCGGCGGGCGAGGAAAAGGATACGGCCTTGCCGTCGATCTCTATGGTTCCGGAATCGGGGATGACCGCGCCGGAAAGTACTTTACTAAGGGTCGACTTGCCGGCTCCATTATCGCCGACGAGACCGAGCACTTCGCCGGGCTTCAGGCTCAATGAAACGTTGTCGAGCGTCTGGATCGTATTGTACCGCTTGGATATGCCGGTCATGCGGACCCGGTAGGTTTCACTGCCAATATCGTTCATTGCAATACCATTGGGTTAAAATCGTTTCGGAAAGACCTCACGTCCGGTGGCGCAGTTGGTAGGGCGCGGCGTGTGCGGCCGCGCCCGTCGCAGTCCATGTTCTACTTGAACATGCCGCGGAACTGATCGACATTTTCCTTGGTAACAATTGTTACCGGTACGTTGATGATGGCTTCGATTTTTTCGCCCTTCTTCAGCTTGGTCAGTGCCTCGACGGCGGCCTTGCCTTCACCGGCAGGATCCTGCTGAACGACAGCTGTAACCCAGCCCGCGTCAATGCCTTCGACTGCCTGCTTGGTGAGGTCCCATCCGAAGACCTTGACGTCTCCTGTGCGGCCCTGGCTCGTAACCGCTGAAACGGCGCCGACCAAAGCTGGTTCACCCGTCGCGTAAAGCGTTGTCATATCCGGATTGGCGGTCATCAGGTTTTCAGCGGCAGTCAGAGCCACATCCTGTACGTTCTGGCCATCGACAGTATCAAGGAAGGTGATCTTTTGGCCACTGTCCGCGACAGCTTTCTTGAAGCCGTCCAGACGCTGATTCTGGATGAACGAGTTCAGTGCGCCGATGACGCCGATCTTGGCGGTGCCGGACAGGTTTGCCTTGACGTAATCGGCGTAAAACTTGCCGATATCTTCGCCCGCCTTGGTGTTATCGACACCGACGAAGGCCACGTTGTCCCCGTCCGGGATCTGCGCATCGATGGCGATGACCGGAATACCGGCAGTCTTGGCCGCGGTGATCGCAGGTTTGACGCCGTTCACGTCTATCGCAACGAGAATAATGCCGTCGACCTTCTGGGTGATGTAATTTTCCATCGCGTCATTTTGGGCGCTCGGAACATTGTTGGCGTTGAAGATAACCAGTTTCGCGCCGGCGGCATCGGCGGCCTTCTGCGCGCCTTCGTTAATCTGGTTAAAGAAAAGTGCCTGCTGGTTGATTGTTACCAGGGCAAACGTGTCGGCCCAGGCTGACGAGCCAAAAGCAATTGTCATCGCGATAGCTGCAGTGCAGCCTGAAAGTAATTTGGTAAGACGCATCCCGATTCCCCTTTTATTTGATGGAATGGCCCATGTGAGGGCCTACTTAAAAACTGAACGCGAGCGCATAATTCAAGAGACTTGAATACATGTCAAGTAGTTTGAAACGACGTTGGGCCAAAGTTCAATCTATTGCCAAAAGGGCCAACGGCCGCTCCTAGAACGTTGGCGGCGTATTGACCCAGAAGATGCTCGCCCGTTTGCTGCCCGTGTTCCGGTAGGAATGGGGCAGATCGGAGTTGAACACGAATGCGTCACCTTCGGTCAGCTGAAATTGCTTGTCGCCGACGGTAAGTTCCACCTCGCCCGCCAGGATATAACCTACTTCTTCGCCAGCATGCCGGATTGGACCGGCGCTGGCTCCATCCTCTTCGATATGATGGATATTGCACTGGAGAAGATGTCCCTGCGAATAGGGAATGATGCGCTCCAGCGATATGCCTTCGCCGCGCCGCAAGGGATCGAGCCCGATCAACGGCCTGGAACCGGCACGAAAAACGATACCTTCCTCGCCATCGGATTCTTCGAACATCCAGCCGATGTTGGTTTCGAGAACCTGAACCAACCGGTGCAGCATCGGCAGGGAAGGAGACGCCTTGCCGTTCTCGATCTTCGACAGCAGGCTTTCCGAACAGTTGGCGGCTTCGGAGAGGGCCTTCAATGTGAGGCCGCGTGTCTGTCGTGCCAGTTTCAGCCGCGTACCAAGCCGGGACGGATTGGTCTCGGTGATACCGTTGGGCTGTTTTTCAAGTTCAATCTTGTTCATGCCTTGCCGTGACCTGTCATGCTGGTCATTGCCATACCTTGGCGCTCATGACCTGACAATGCAAGGTCAATCCCATCTTGTGTCGCCGAGTGCATTGAGGGGTATCTTCAGAAAGCGCTCGCCGTTCGTTTCGGGTTCAGGCAGCCGTCCACCATTCATGTTGACCTGCAGGGCTGCCAGAATAAGTCTGGGCATAGGCAAGGTCTTGTCTCGAGCGGTTCTCATCGCCACGAAGTCCGCTTGGGACTTGCATTGGGAGATATGGATATTTTGGCGCCTCTGGTCGCCGACGGTGCTTTCCCATAGGGGTTCACGTCCCCCAGGTTGATAGTCGTGACCGACAAAGACCCTTGTCTCGTCCGGGAGCGCCAGAATCGATTCAATGGATTGCCACAGATGCTCGGCACTTCCCCCGGGAAAGTCGCAACGGGCAGTTCCGCCGTCCGGCATGAACATCGTATCGTGAATAAAGGCGGCGTTGCCGATGACATAGGTGATCGATGCAAGTGTGTGACCGGGAGAGAACATGACGTTGCCGGTCAGCTTGCCGATGTTGAAACGGTCTCCGCCGCTAAACAGCCGGTCCCACTGCGATCCGTCAGTGGGAAAATCCGGCCAATTGTAGAACTTCTTCCAAAGGGTCTGCACCTCGACAATATGGCTGCCGATGGCAGTCGAAGCGCCTGTCCTGGATCGAAGGTAATCAGCCGCCGAAAAATGGTCGGCATGGGGGTGGGTTTCCAATACCCACTCGACCTTGAGACCATTGGCTTCAACAAACTCCAGAATCCGGTCGGCGTTGACGGTTGCGGTTGCTCCCGACTTTTCGTCAAAATCCAGGACCGAATCGATAATGGCACAATGTCGGGTTATAGGGTCGGCGACCACATACTGTACGGAACTCGTTCGCTTATCGAAGAATGCGTGAACGTCCGGTCTTATGGCGGCTTCCAACAATTTCGTGCGTTCCCCGAACTCGAATGTCGCACGATTCTCGCTGCTTTTGGTTCCGCTTGTCAATCAGTGCAAAGATTGGGTCACGATACATTATTCTGTTGAAGGAGGCGTTGCACTTTGGCCTTTCGCGATGCCCCGGAGATGACGTGCACGATAACGGCAGCGAAAACGATCGATCCACCGAACACCGTGCTTTTGCTTGGCACTTCATTAAACACCAGCCAGACCCAGAAAGGCGCCAATGGCGCATCGAGTGAACCTATCAGCGCGGTTTCGATCGGCGGCAAGAGCTTGGCGCCGAGTGTGAAGAGGGCAAGGCCTACGGCTGAAACCAGAATCCCGAAAAGCGCAATGAGCAGGAGGTCGTCGGCAGACACCGCGAGCGGATTGCCGAGTGGCCAGCACACAAGGGAACTGACCAGAGCCGACAAACAGGCGGCAGGCATGACGGAAACATCGGGCGAGCGCCGGACAATGACCATCAGCATCGCCATACACAGCGTCATGCCAAAGGCGAGAACATCGCCGAAGAGAGTGCCCTCAACGCCGAATCCAACCATGAGTGCAACGCCGATCAACGCGGCGATACTGGCAAGAATGGCACCGGGTGCCGGTCTTTCTCCCATGACGAGCCAGCCAAGCACCCCAGCGACGAAAGGGATGGTGGCGTAGATGACGGCCACATGGGCGACGGTGGTTTCTTTCAGTGAGCTTATGAAAAACACCATGCCGAGCGCGGAAACCGCGACGAAGAGCCAGCCGGCCCAGCCCATGTTGCGGAAGCTCGCCCAGATCCGGCCATGCTCCGTAAAGGCCATCACCGCTGCAATTCCAAGCGATCCGAAAATGCCGCGCCATGCCAGGATGGTCCAGCTATCCTGCGGGATAACCCGCGTGAACAGCCCGGCAAGGCTCCATGCAATGGCAGAGGCTGTCACGAAAATCAGCCCCAGTTGATAAGCGGATGGCTTCATAATTCCCCTGAACAATTCTGCGGGTAATGCGTTGCGTGATCTAGCGCCAGTGTTGCTCAAGATGACAAGGCTTCAGCAACGAAAATCGGGCATCTGCTGACAATCCGGTGTCAGCAGGTGCGTAAGAAAAAACTTACCGAGTTTGTATAACGATCACACAATCTTGATTGGATGGGTGTTGGCTTCGATTGACCCAACTTGCTGATATATCTAACATTGGACACGTTCTAAATTCGGAGTTTTCCCGTCAACTCTTGTATTTACTGACGCCTCGCCGGCTTCGGGAGTTCGCAATCGATTCCAAGGATAACCTGTGAAATTTGGTCGTGTTCTTATCGGTCTCGGAGCATTGATTACTGCCGGTGCTGCAGGCGCTTTTGCCTATGCGTGGAAGCCGGAAATTGCTCCCATCAACCCGCCCGAACGTGCATCCTTCGATCAGGCCTTGATTGAGCATGGGGCGAAACTGGCTGCCGTCGGCAATTGTACCGCATGCCATACCAACCCGGGCGGCAAGTCCTTTGCTGGCGGGCTGACCCTTCCGACGCCTTTCGGAACAATATATTCGAGCAACATCACACCCGATCCGGAGACCGGCATAGGAACATGGTCGCAGGCGGCGTTTCAACGGGCAATGCGCGACGGGATCGGGCGCAAGGGTGAACATCTCTACCCGGCATTTCCGTACGATCATTTCACCATTGTTTCGGACGACGATAACCGCGCCCTCTATGCTTTCCTGATGACCCGTCAGCCGGTGAAGGCAACGCCGCCACCCAACGAGCTTTCATTCCCCCTGAACGTGCGTCTGGTTCTGGCTGGCTGGAAGATGCTGTTCTTCAAGGATGGCGCCTATCAGGCGGACGCGAGCCAAAGCGAGCAATGGAATCGCGGCGCCCATCTGGTCAATGGACTAGGCCATTGCGGCGCGTGCCACACACCACGCAACTCCCTCGGTGCCGAAAAGGCATCATTGCATTTAGCCGGCGGCGAAGCCGAGGGTTGGAGCGCTTTCGCGCTTGACGGATTGTCGCCTGCTCCTGTGGTTTGGGACAAGGATAGTCTCTTCACCTATCTGCGGCAGGGCTGGCATCCGGATCACGGTGTCGCCAATGGCCCGATGGGCGAAGTCACTGGCAATCTCGGGCTGCTGCCCGATAGCGATATCCGTGCCATGGCGACCTACGTCGCATCGGTCATGGGCGAGCCTTCGGCGGATCGCCGCGCCAAATCGGAAAAGCTGCTGCAGGAAGTGAAGTCGGGCCTGATCACTTCTGCGACAAGCAATGACCAGTCGGCGTCGTCAGGGGGAAAAGGTGCTGCGATCTATCAGGCCGCCTGTGCTGTTTGCCATGAAAACGGCCGGCCGCAGCCTTTCGGCGGGCTTGATCTCCGGCTCAGTTCGACAGTGCATGCACCAGACCCGCAAAACGCCATCAATATGGTGCTTTATGGTCTTCCAGCAGCAAGTGGCCGGACGAGTGCTATCATGCCAGGTTTCGCCGATGTGCTGGCCAATGATCAGTTGAACGATCTGCTTGGCTATCTGCGCCAGCACTTTACCGACGAGCCAGCCTGGGCCGATGTGGTCAAGCGTGCAGCCGATACCAGAACCGGTAAATACCACGTCAGTATCCGGCCCTCCGACGGGATCGAACGTGGCCCCAGCAACATAGGAGCGGAGGATCAGTGATGAAACTCAACGTCAATGGCAGCACACATGAGGTCGATGCCGATCCCGCGACACCGCTGCTCTATGTTCTGCGCAACGATCTTGAACTCAATGCCGCCAAATTCGGCTGTGGTCTTGGGCAATGCGGGGCCTGCACGGTGATGGTCGATGGCAAGGCAATTTTCTCCTGCCTAACACCGATCCTTTTGCTCGAGGGCCGGGAGATCAAGACCGTGGAGGGCCTCGGTACCATCGATAATCCTGGCCCCATGCAACAGGCATTTATCGAAGAGCAGGCTGCGCAATGCGGCTACTGCATCCCCGGCATGATGATGCGCGCGCAAGCGCTGCTGCAATCGAAGCCGGACGCGAGCGACGCAGAAATCCAGACGACCCTTGAGCCCAATCTGTGCCGGTGCGGAACGCATATGCGTATCCTCAAAGCCGTGAGACGCGCACGTGAATTGATGAAAACAGCAGCGGCGACACCTGCAAGCGGCGGAAGGAAAATCTGATGAACGCTCCTCGCTTTCCGAATGTAACCCGCCGCAATCTATTGTTGGGGACTGGCGCACTGGTCGTAAGTTTCTCGTTGAGAAATCAAGTTTTCGCTCAGGAAGGCGAACTCAATGTGCCTGCAAAACCTCCGGAGCCAGTTGCGCCCGGCCCCAAGCTGCCCGGCAGTCTGGCCGATACGCCTTCGCTGGATGCCTGGATCCGCATTGATGCTGATAGCTCGGTCACAGTCTATACCGGCAAGGCGGAACTCGGCCAGGGCACGAAGACCTCCCTTCGTCAGATAGCGGCGGAAGAACTTGAGGTTCCGCCTGCGTCGATCAATCTGATCACAGCTGATACGGCGATTACCCCCAATGAGGGATTCACCGCCGGCAGCCAGACGGTCCAGAACAGCGGCACGGCGATCCGCAATGCCGCGGCGCAGGTTCGCGAAATCCTGATTCAGCAGGCCAGCAGCAAACTGCAGGTTCCCGCCGATCAGCTCAAGGCGAAGAATGGCCGCATAACAGGTCCAGATGGGAAATCTATTGGATATGGCGAAGTCGTCATGACGGATATGCTGCATGTGGATGCGCAGCCGAAGTCCAAGCTCAAGTCTCCGGAGGCGTACCAGTACATTGGCAAGCCGTTCGCGCGTGTCGATATCCCGGCCAAGGTTACCGGTGGTCAGGCATATGTCCAGGATATGCGGCTGCCTGGCATGGTTCATGCCCGCGTCGTTCGCCCGCCGAGCTGGTTCGCGACGCTGAAGGACATCGACACTGCCTCCATCAAGGCGATGCCGGGCGTAGTTGCTGTTATTCACGATGGTAATTTTCTCGCCGTGGCGGCCGAAAAAGAGTTTCAGGCCGTACAAGCCATGCGCGCTCTGACGAACCTTGCGGAGTGGGAAGAAAAGCCTCGCCTGCCGAACGAACAGGATATGGCTGCGGTTCTACAGAAAAGCGAGAGCGAGCAGGGTGTGGTAGCGGAAGCCGGCGCCGATTTTGCCGGCGGGACCGAGACATTCAGCGCTCAGTTCCTGCGGCCCTATCAGATGCATGCGTCGATCGGACCTTCCTGCTCGGTGGCGCATCTCGACAATGGCACGATGACGGTATGGACACATACGCAAGGCGTTTACCCGGATCGCAAGGCCATTGCTCAGATGCTTGGCATGCCGCTGGACAAGATCCGTTGCATCCACACCGAAGGTTCGGGCTGTTACGGGCACAATGGTGCTGATGACGCCGCCGGCGATGCCGCGCTGATCGCCCGGGCGCTGCCGGGCCGTCCGGTCAAGGTTCAATGGATGCGCGATCAGGAGCATCTTTGGGAGCCTTATGGTCCGGCGATGCTGACCAAGGTCAGTGCATCGCTCGACGCATCCGGTAAGATCGTCAATTGGAAATACGATCTGTGGAGCAACACGCACTCGGCGCGGCCCGGAAGTGCGGGCGCTTTGCTGCCGGGACAATTGATGGCATCGGGCTATCCGCCCGACAAACCGGTTATGAACATCACGCCACTCGGCAATGGCGATCGCAACGCGATCCCGCTCTATTCCATTCCCAATATGCGGGTGCTTTGGCATTTCGTCGCCGATATGCCGGTCCGAGTGTCCTCGCTGCGCGGTCTTGGAGCCTATGCGAACGTGTTCTCCATCGAGAGTTTCATGGATCAACTGGCGAAGGAGGCTGGAACCGATCCCGTCGAGTTCCGCCTGAAGCACATGGATGATCCAAGGGCGCGCAAGGTGATTACAACAGCGGCCGAGGCCTTTAGCTGGTCGAATGAGCCCATGCCGGAAGGTCGGGGCCGAGGGTTCGCCTTTGCCAAATACAAGAACCATGCCGCTTATCTTGCCTTGGCAATGGAGATCGATGTCGACAAGGAGACTGGCAAGATTCGGATACCGCGTATCGTCTCCGCCGTAGATTGTGGTGAGGCGGTGGCTCCTGACAGCATCCGCAACCAGACCGAAGGCGGCATCATCCAGTCCTTGAGCTGGACGCTGTACGAAGAGGTCAACTTCGACAATACACGGATTACGAGTTCTGACTGGTCGACCTATCCGATCCTGCGTTTCAGCGCCGTCCCGGGCAGTCTCGATGTTCATATCGTCGATAATCCCGGCTCGCCCTATCTTGGTGTTGCCGAGGCGGCGCAAGGACCGACATCTGCAGCAATTGCCAACGCCATCGCCAATGCAACGGGCAAGCGCATCTACAATCTGCCGTTTTCGCCCGCGCGAGTGAAAGCAACTCTCGGAGTTTGATTCCAACCGCGTTTAACGGTGTCCAGAGATTCCGTTGTGTGGTCTTGATTGGCGGGATGCCCTGCCGCATAACTGCGTCACATCCCGCCGAGGCCGACATTTGTCGCCTGACCCTAGCCATAGATATCAGGAACCAGATCATGCCAACTGCCATCGTCCCCAGCTCCGGTGTTCTCGTCGGTCGCGCCAAAATTTCGGGGCATGCCACCCCGCGGATTGTTACTATTCGTGATGGTGCGGTATTCGATATCACGAGCAAAGTTGCACCGACTGTGCGTGATATTGCCGAACTCGACAATCCGGCCAGTTATGTTTCCGGAGCCACGGGAACCAGGCTTGGTGATGTAGACGCTATCATCAAAAATAGCTGGGCCGAAAAATATGATCCGGCGGTCCCTGCGCTGCTTTCACCAATCGATCTGCAGGCGGTGAAGGCGTCGGGCGTCACCTTCGTCGCGTCGTTGCTGGAGCGGGTTATCGAGGAGCAGGCGAAGGGTGACAAGGCCAAGGCGGACTCGCTGCGAGAGGATGTCCTCAAGCTTATTGGTGCCGACCTCTCAAAGATCGTTCCCGGCTCGCCAGCTGCGATGCAGGTCAAGGAGGCGCTCATCGTCCGGGGTGTCTGGAGCCAGTATCTCGAGGTCGGCATCGGTCCCGATGCGGAAATCTTCACCAAGGGTCAACCGATGTCTACCGTGGGCTTTGGTGCTGATGTCGGCCTGCATCCGATTTCGAGCTGGAACAATCCGGAGCCGGAAATCGTGCTGGTTGTGTCTTCGGCCGGGCGGATTGTCGGCGCCACGCTCGGCAACGATGTCAATCTGCGCGATGTGGAAGGGCGCTCTGCGCTGCTCTTGGGCAAGGCGAAGGACAACAACGCTTCGGGCTCGGTCGGGCCGTTTGTCCGCCTGTTCGATGGTGAATTCACCATCGAGACAGTGAAGGCGGCCGAACTCAGCATGCGTGTCGAAGGAGATGACGGTTTCGTGCTCGATGGCCATTCCAGCATGGCGAAGATTTCGCGCACGCCTGAATCTCTGGTGGAGGCCACAATCGGGCGACATCACCAGTATCCGGACGGTATCGTGCTTTATCTCGGGACCATGTTTGCACCTGTGAAGGATCGCGACGGACCTGGCAAGGGCTTTACCCACAAGATGAACGACATCGTTTCGATCTCGACGCCGTCATTGGGCACATTGTCGAACCGTGTGCGTCTATCCACAGAGTGCGCCCCATGGACCTATGGTGCGAGCCATCTTCTGCGCGATCTCGCAAAAGCAGACCTGCTCTAGGTCCAGAAATAGCGAACGACGTGAAAGAAGATCGGGGCGGCGAAGACCAGGCTGTCGGCCCGATCAAGCATGCCGCCATGGCCCTCAATCATGTGGCCCCAGTCCTTGACGCCGCGATCGCGTTTTATCGCCGACGCCACCAATCCGCCGAAGAACCCCATGATACAGGCGAGTCCTGCCATCAATCCGGCTTGCGCCGGTGTGAAAGGCGTCAGCCAGTAAAGTGCTGCTCCGAGCAGTGATGCGCTAATGACGCCACCGATCAGCCCTTCCCAAGTCTTGGACGGCGATATTTTTGGTGCCACCTTGTTCTTGCCGAAGAGCTTGCCGAAGACATATTGCAGAACGTCGCTGCCTTGCACAGTAGCGATCAGGAATGCGATGAGCAGAAGCCCCTTGCCTTCGAAACCCGGTATAGGAAGCGTCAGCAAGGCCGGAACATGGCTAAGGCAATAGACCGAAAGCATGATGCCCCATTGCTGTTCGCTGACGCGTTCGAGGAACCGTTCGGTATCACCGGAGATCGCTGTCAGAGCCGGCATCGCCAGAAAGCAATAGACCGGTACGAAGATCGAGAACATTCCGTACCATTCGATCCAGAGCAGATAGTATTGAACCGGAATAATGACCAGGAACATGCCGAGCAGTATCCAGTGGTCACCGCGTCGCGTGTGCGCCAAAGTCACATATTCGCGCAGGGCCGCAAAGGAAACAAAAGCGAACAACAGGATGACGCCGCCCTTGCCGAACAGAAAGGCAATGGAGATGGCGGCGATCATGATCCACCACGCCTTGATTCGCGAATTCAGATTGCTCAGTGTTGCGGGAAGCACATCGCCCTTGCGGGTACTCTTCCAATTCAGTGCGGTCGCAATGACGCTGGCGGAAGTCAGTATGCCGAGGAGACCAAGGAACAGCCAAACCGTCTCAGCCATGATTGAGCGACCTTTGGTGTTCTGGATTGAGTTCGAGTAGTGCCTGTTGAGCCCGATCTAGAAAAAAGCGACGATCCTCGTCGGGTTCTAGCTCGACGGGCGCACCGAAGATGACGCGGCAAAGCAATGGCACCGGCAGAAATGCGCCCTTGGGAAGAACGCGCGACATGTTCTCGATCCAGCACGGAACGAGTTCCACGTCAGGCCGGGCATGGGCCAGATTGTACAGGCCCGAGCGGAACCGCAGCAGCGGCTCTTCGGTCATATTACGCGTGCCTTCCGGGAAGATGATCAGCGAGTGGCCGTCTTTCAGCGCGTCAAGCATGATGACCATCGGGTCTTGTTCGCGCTCAACCCAGTTGCGTTCGACAAGCACAGTGTTGAGCAGATCGCGCGCGAGCACGTGCCGGATCTTGTTTTTCTGCCAGTAATCGGCCCCGGCGACAGCACGGGTGCGTTGACGTTCCGCTGGGCTAAGGCATGTGGATAGTAAGATGAAATCACCATGGCTGGCGTGATTGGCGAAGTAAATTCGCTGCCGCCCGGAGGGCGCACAACCCTGCCAGATCGGCCGTACGCCGGTGATAGCTCGCGCAACTCCGGCAAGCACCATGGCAGCCGCTCGCCGCAGCATTGGTTTCGCGTTGATCATTTTCCCCCTCCGGTTGCGTTTAACCGGTCCACAACCCATAGGCTGTCAAAGCAGCGAATAAAGCAAGAAAAGCCGCAAAAGCAAGGTGCAGTTTCATCAGCATATTGTTTGTCCGTGTCATGCGTGAATGCAGAGGTCGCGTTACGTGTGGCCGCTTGCGCAAATGCATGCGTGCGAGAATATCGTCCACCGCGCGGCAGCCCTCCGTTTCGTCCTCATGCGATGCGATAAAGCGGAAAAGCGCCGCGTCGAAACGAAGGTAAACGGCCAGGAAAAGCGTAATCAGCCCGCCAATGATCATCAATGGCCAGAGCCAGCTAAACAGCGGACCGCCCGCATCGCCGACGATCGATGAGGCGACGAGGAGCAGGCATGTCAAAAATCCATAGGTATGCGCCCGGTGTTTCAGGCGGGCGGCGAATGCAGCGGCGTCTTCCTCCATGGAAAAATCATCCCATAAAATTGTGCCATATGGCGTGTTGTTACATATGATCCAGGGAGGGACAGATTTCAAATCAGATCGCTTGGATGGTGGGCGATACTCAAGCGACAGAATTCAGCATTTCCTTGATAGCTGCCGCACTTGTCGGGCGGCCGAACAGCCACCCTTGTCCGTCTACCTTGGGCACCAGAGCGGCAAAATAATCGCGCTGAGCGGGAGTCTCTATACCTTCGACGACAATGTCCAGTTGATGCACATGGGCCATGCCGATGATCTGTGGCACGATAGAGACGGAGACGGAACCGGTTCCGATGGTCTGGGTGAAGGACCTGTCGATCTTTATCCCGTCAACATTGAGTTCACCGAGATAGGCGAGGCTCGAATATCCCGTGCCGAAATCATCGATGAATATCCGGTGTCCGCGGGATCGCAGGCGCTTGATTGCCTCAATGGCACCGGCGGCATTGGCAGTGGAACGCTCGGTAATCTCAAGCACGATCTGGTTGCTGGCGATATTCGCCTCCTCGAGACGCGATGCAAGTTGGGTATTGAACTCGCGATTGAAAAGATCTGCAGCCGAGATGTTGATACTGATGTGGAAATCGGGATGGGCATCGAGGACTGCTGCCATATCCTTCAGGACACCGTCGATGACGCAGATAGTCAGGCGGTTGATCAATCCAGCTTTTTCGGCAACGGGGATGAATACGTCTGGTGGGATCGTCTCGCCATTCTCCTTCCAGCGGACAAGCGCCTCGGCGGCGACCGGGCGACCTGTTGTTACATCGACGATAGGCTGGTACTCGATCGTTAGCCTATTTTGCCCAAGTGCCTGCTGCAGCCTCGCTTTCATGCTCAGATTGTTGCGCTGAAGCAGGATGATGATTGTGGCGAGAGCGCCCCCAAGTGTAGCGCCGAAAATGGAAATTATTGCCGTAGTTGGCTGCGCAGACGTCTCGAGTTGGCTCACCTCGGCATGAACTGTCACGCATGCCGTGTCCCGGCAGACATGGTGATAGACAATGTCCCCGATTCGGCCGACGCCATCGGGCGACTTCACGTCGACTTTGCCGACATTCAACGATCCGAACATTCCGATTGTCGAAGTTATGCCTTGCGGATTGTACATCACGCTGTAGGCATAGGCTGAATTCTTCAACGTTTCGAAAGAGGCGGGATCCAGGACGACATTGGCGTTGCCAATACCGATAATAGGGGCGGTGGAATTGGATATGGCCAGACGCGAGTTCGCATAGACCAGCTTTCCACCTGGCGTTTGCAGATCATGCGCGACGAGTGGCATCGGCTTTTTTCCGGTACCGTAGACGGCCGAACAATGAAAAAAGCCGTCTCTGACCCGGCCCATATCCTTGAGATACCTCGTGCCGAACAACACGTCCCGCAGATAGGTTATTTCTTTGTCGGAACAGAATGGATAGGGCGATGTATTGATGACGGTCAGCATCATGTCGGCTTCGGTAAACACATCGACCGCGCGATCAAGAAGTCGTTCAGAAAAAATTCGCATCTGCCCGCGGTCACTGGAGATGACAACAAGCCTGCTGATCCACATCCCGCACAGAGTGCCGGCAGCAATCAGCGCGGCAATTAGTATTGCCCTGAACCACAGCCGGTCAAAATAGCGCGACATTCAGAAAATTCACCAAGCCTTACACCACGGATCGACACGTCAGTTGCTGACTTGAGCGCCGGCATATCAATGACACTACGACTCTTAATATTTCTCTGATATTTCCGGATTTTCGCGGAAACTAAGTATTTTGATTTAATTCCTGGTCGACGCCACGGGAGCGCGACCCAGCCCCGGATAGTCCGACAATATATTTTTAAGAGAGTCTGTTCAGGATAGACCACTTGACAGAGGGGGGAGACATTACAGAAGTCAAAATGAAATTGGCCAGATCAGAACGAGAATTCCAAAGTGTTCTCCGGCGGCTGGAACTTGCCCTTGAAGCGTCGCAAATCGGCGTGTGGGAACACAATGCCGAAAATGAGGTGCTCTGGGACCTGCAGATGCATCGGCTCTATGCGACAGGCAAGACGCAAAGAAAAATGACCTCCGATCAATGGGTCGACGCTATTCATCCTGATGACCGCCCGAGGGCCGAAGAGGAGTTTGACGAAGCCATCCGGCGCAAGGGCGACTATTCTTCCGATTTCAGAATAATCCTGCCGAACGGTGATATACGTTACATCAGATCAAGAGCTCACTACTACGAGGATGGCCTGACCGCCACATTCATCGGTGCCGAATGGGACATAACGGCAGATGTGATGCTCAATCGCGAGCTTTCACACCAGAAGTCAATCGCAGAGGCGAGAGCAGTCGCGCTTGAGGCGAGCACCGCCCAGATCGAATATGCTGCGGAACATGATTATCTGACGGGGCTGCCCAACAGGAGGTATTTCGACAAGCGCTTTTCGGAACTCTCCAACGATCCCGATCGGAGCCGCTTGGCGATCCTTCATGTCGACCTCGATTACTTCAAGCAAGTCAACGATACCGCTGGCCACGCCGCCGGCGATGCAGTTTTGAAGTCGGCTGCCCTGATGATTGCTTCCGTGGTTCCGGTGAGCGGCTTTGTGGCGCGCACGGGCGGCGACGAGTTCGTAATATTGCTGCCGGATTTCGATACTATGGATGAGCTTCGCGTTGTGGCGCAGCACATTGTCAGGTTGCTCAAGCAGGGTGTTTCCTATGGCGGCTCGCTCTTGCAGGCTGGCGCATCGATCGGCGTCGCATGGATGAACGGCGGAAATGCAGCCAACCTGCTCGCTGAATCCGATATTGCACTGTACCGTGCCAAGAAGCTTGGACGAAACAGGGTTGAATTCTTTGCGCCCCATCTGAAAACGGAATTGTCCCGCGACCGGCGTATTGCAGAACATGTCAAACTCGGCCTGGAGAGGGGGGAATTCCTACCGTTCTACCAGATACAGGTGGACGCTCGCTCACGGCGGATCGTTGGAATAGAAGCGCTGGCTCGCTGGAAACACCCACAGCGAGGAATGCTCCTGCCTGAAGATTTCCTGAAGGTGACGACAACGCTTGGGCTGTTGGCGGACCTTGATGCCGCAATCCTTAAAACGGTTCTTCACGATCGGGAGACATGGAAAGAACAAGGTCTCGATGTTCCGCGCATCGCGGTCAATACTTCGGCTGCGCGATTGTCCGATCCCACCTTGATCGAGCAGCTCAGGCCATTGAATATCCAACCGAATACGCTTTCGTTCGAGCTTCTGGAGACGGTTTTCCTTGATGAAATCGAGGATGATGTCCTGACTAATATCGCCGCGCTGAGGCAAATGGAGGTCGACATCGAGGTCGATGATTTCGGTTCCGGTCATGCGTCGATCATCGGACTGCTGAAGCTCAAGCCGCAAAGGTTGAAAATCGATCAGCGGTTGGTCATGCCGATCACGGTATCCCGCGAACAGAGAAGTCTTGTCAGGTCGATCGTGGATATAGCCAAGGCGCTTGGGATCGGCGTGATCGCCGAGGGTGTTCAAACACCGGAGCACGCGAAGCTTTTGCGCCGTCTCGGCTGCAATACATTGCAGGGCTATGCCATCGCTTACCCGGTTTCGGGCGCAGATATCTGCGCTCAGTTGTTGGCTGAGCATGAAGCGCGCGACCTTCCGGGCCTTCCCCCCTAATGTTCGGTTAGAGACTCGTGCATCGAAGCGCCCACGCTTTTGAACGGGAATGGCTTCTGGAAATGCCCTAGTCCTGCCAGGAAATTGAGCTCACGATTTGCCGCCATTGCGGCCAACTCGTCCTCATCGCGAACGCCACTCTCGTATATAGCCATGATGACGCGCGCGAGGTCGTTACAGCGCTCATGAGTCTTGGGGCAACGATCCAATAGTTGCGAAGCTCTGTTATGAGCCCGCTGCATGATTTCCCAATCTGTAGTCGCGAATATCCGTCGGTCTCTATCTGTGAATGCCATGACACGCTCCCATCTGTTCAGCGAGAACACATCTCGATTGCGGGTCGCCATTCCGCGGGGGTAACGAATGCGACGATTTGAAAAAAGCTAAGCGCATTTTCCGACGCGCCGCAAATCGAATTAGATTCGTCTGTCGAATGCACCACTTACCGCAGTGCAAAATAACAGTCCGTGTGAGCAAATTTAGCAAGAGGGATGCCCCCTGATACCACGAATGGGTGATGACCATATTAGCCACCTACTTACGATGTCTGAATTGACAACCTGCATAGTTCATTCGGCTGCTTTCTCAAGAAGCCTCATCAGTCCCGTTTCAGGTCCGGTAAGCCCTTTGCGATGGGGAGCGCGCAGAAGAGAGCCATCGAGCAGTCCGGCGTTGAAACACTCTGTCACAAGGGGATGAACGTAACTCGATCGCGTGACCGCAGGCGTATTGCGCAGGAACTCGCTGACATTACGCATGGCGGCAGCAAGGGCCCGCTTTCGGGCTGTGTCGGTCTTTGCGTCGACCTCTGCCAGGAAGGCGAGCGCTCGCGCAGAGCCGTGAAAAGTTCGGAAATCCTTGGCGCTGACCTTTGAGCCGGAGATTTCCTGCAGATATTGGTTTAGTTCTCCCGCGTGCAGGCTGCGCCAACGCTGCTTGTCCCTGTACTGGAATAATCTTCCGCGCCGTTTTAATGTTTTAAGGCGCCGCACAGCAGCGCGATCGCTGATCGCTATTTCGTTCTTCTTCTTGGATTTACCGGCAAAGACGAAATTGGCAATATTGCCGTTGATCTTGAGATCGCTGTTCCTGAGTGATGCGATACCTCGGCCCCCATCCTTGGCATATTTTTCATGACCGGCCCGGAAAGCCTTCTGATCGATCAGTTTGAGGGCAAGTGCGGCAAGCGGTCGGCTCGACGTGGGCGGGCGCCGCATATCGCGGAGGATGCGTTTACGGATCCGCGGAAGTGCTTTGCCGAATGCAATCAAGCGATGGGTCTTGATGCTGTTGCGTACGTCCTCCCACTTCGGGTGGTAGATATATTGTCTGCGTCCAAGCGCATCCAAGCCTACGGCCTGAATATGGCCGTCGCAATCATCGCAGCAATAAACCTCGATCCAAGCCGGCGGTATAACGAGGCAGACTATGCGCTCGATGTGCGTTTGCGAGATCGGTCGTCCGTTGGCGCGGATGTAATTGAATGTGTCTTTTGATGCTTCGCGTTTTAAGGTAAATGTCTCCGGATCGACCAGTTTCAGTCCAAACATCTCTGCATAATGCGCATAATCCGGCTGCATTTTCTTCACCCTGTCGTTGCGGTTCCAGAACGCCTTCATGGCGGGACTGTTCCCTGTGCCGCTAAAAAGGTGCAAGGTGGAGGGGGTAATCCTGTTTTCAATTTTGAGAAGGAAGGATCATGGTGAAACTCGCTCTTTACGTGCCCCTCGAAGCAAAACCCGGAAAAGAGGAAGATGTTTCTGCGTTTCTGCGATCCGCTTTGCCTCTCGTAAATGAGGAATCCGGGACGATCGCATGGTTCGCTGTTCGGCTGGGCAAAAGTTCCTTTGCAATCTTCGACGCTTTTGCAGATGAGAATGGACGCGATGCCCATCTTTCAGGCAAGGTTGCTGCTGCCCTCATGGCGCGGGCAGATGAGCTTTTCGTCAGTGCGCCTCAAATCAACAAGGTCGATGTCCTTGCCTCGAAACTACCATGAACGCCGACATGGTTGATTTTATGGAACAAATTCTCTATCGGCCCGTTTTTCCGGACATAACGGGGGAGTATGATTGATGGCGCCGCGTTCATTCTGGAAAGGCTATTTGAAACTCTCGCTCGTCACCTGCCCGGTGGCGATGACTCCTGCCACCACCGACAATGAAAAAATCAAGTTCCATACCCTCAACAGGAAAACCGGAAATCGCGTCGTCAGCCAATATGTCGATTCCGTCAGCGGCAAGCCGGTGGACGAGGACGAAGAGGTCAAAGGCTATCAGCGCGGTGAAGACGAATACGTCATGCTCGAGGATGACGAGATCGAGGCAGTGGGTCTCGAGAGTACACGCACGATCGATATCGAAATGTTCGTGCCGCGCGATAACATCGATTGGATCTGGTACGATAAGCCGCATTACCTGACGCCGGATGATCCCGTTGGCGAGGAAGCTTTCTCGGTTATCCGTGATGCTATGGAGGCAACCGGGCAGGTCGGGATTTCCCGGCTGGTCATGTACCGGCGTGAACGTGCGGTGATGCTGGAACCTCGAGACCGTGGCATTGTCTTATGGACGTTGCGCTATGGCGACGAGGTGCGTGACCGTGACGAATATTTCAGCAATATCAAGAGCGACAAGGTCGACAGCCAACTTATGCCGCTTGTGCAGACGCTGATCGATGAGCGGATGAAGCCATGGGACCCGAAAATGGTCGATGATCCCGTTCAGGATCGCCTGCTGGAAATTATTACTGCGAAGAAGAAGGGCAAGAAGCGCCCGGCAAAGCCAAAGGAAAGCGCACAGGAGCCTCCAAGCAATGTCGTCAACATCATGGACGCGTTGAAAAAGAGTATCGCAAGCGAAAGCAGATCGAAGAAAAGCTAGCGACGTTTCTTGAATTTCGGCGTTTCGATCGGTGCCGCGGCCGCGCGAAAATCGGCCCAGGGATCGCGTTTTATCGCGGCAATGCGGGTGGGCGTGTTTAAAACCGTGAAATAGGCCGGGCCTATGCCGGGGGTCAGTTCATCCCATTCGAGTGGCATCGAGACAGCGGCGCCGTTACGCGCCCGGGTCGAGTAAGGCGCAACTGCGGTCATCCCACGCTGGTTGCGCAGATAGTCGATAAGAATTTTGCCAGTGCGCTTCGATTTTGTGATCGTTGAAACGTAGAGTTCCGGATTATCGGAGGCCATGGAATCAGCAATGGCCTTGGTGAATGCCTTGACCTCAGGCCAGGTTGCCTTGGGCTTGACCGGCGCTACAATATGCAGACCTTTGCCTCCCGATGTTTTCACAAAGGCGCTGAGACCTGCCCGTTCCAGCCGCTCCCGAGTTTCCAGAGCGCCGGCAATGACCTGTTCCCAAGGAACCCCGTCGCCGGGATCGAGATCCATGATGATCATGTCAGGCCGTTCCCAGTCCGCAACCGTCGAACCCCAGGGGTGTATTTCGAGGACTGCAGACTGTACGAGACCAATAAGTCCATCGAGGTCATTGATACTAATCAAGGGCTCGTCGTCCTTGTCCTTGGGATCCTTGACCAAGCCGATATTGGAATTGAGACCCTTCCAGGCATGCTTCTGGAAAAATGTCTGGCCCGCGATGCCCTCCGGACCCCTGAGCAGTGCCAAGGGGCGCGCAACAACAAATGGAGCGATATACTTCCAGACCTCGGTATAGTAGTCCGCGAGCCCTTGCTTGGTGACCCCTTCCTCGGGCCAATAAATACGATCGGGATGAGTGAGTTTCACTGTGGGCCTCTCGTGTTGTGGCGAAGCCTTCGATTTCGGCGTCTCGCGTACGACTTCACTTGGCTCCTTGTCCTCGCGCAGGCCCCGGAACGCGGCATGCCGCAGGTTACCGTCTCCTGTCCATGCGCGAAACTCGACCTCGGCGACAAGCTGCGGCTTCACATAGCGAACCTGCCTCGCCGCATCGGCGCCAAGCCGTTCAGCAAAGGGGCTCTCTGGCACACGAATGCGTTCGAGCCTGCGAAACAAGTCTTCCGCCACCGACGTGCTGTATCCTGTGCCGACGCGTCCGACATGCTCAAGCTTCTTGCCATTGTAAACGCCCATGACCAGCGAGCCGATTGCCTTGCGCGAGGCCGTCGAAGGTACATAACCGGCAATAACGAACTCCTGCCGGTTCGAACATTTCGATTTGATCCAGTCCTTGCTGCGACCTGAACGATAGGACGAGTCGCGCAACTTCGACACGATGCCTTCAAGGCTTAGCCGGCAAGCGTGCTCAAGGATGAGTGGACCGTTTTCTTCGAAGTGTCCGCTATAACGGATCAGTCCAGCTGCATCAGCGACAAGCTTTTCAAGCATAACCTTGCGCTCGATCAAAGGCAGTCCGCGCAAATCATAGCCATCGAGGTAGAGGAGATCGAAAACATAGAAGATGAAACGATCGGTCCGGTTCTCGCTGAGATCGGCCTGAAGGGCGGAAAAGTTGGAGGCACCGCCGGCTGTTTCGACCACCAACTCCCCGTCAATCAGCGCCGTGCCTATCGGCAAATCCTGAAAGGAGGCGACGATTTCCTTGCCGAACTTTTTGGTCCAGTCGAGGCCGCTGCGGGTAAAAAGCTTGACCCGGCCAGCCTCGATCCGCGCCTGCAGGCGATAGCCGTCAAACTTTACCTCGTGAATCCAGCGCCCACCCGATGGAGGCTTCGGTGCAAGTGTCGCCAGAGTAGGCTCGACAAAAGAGGGAAGGGCTGTCTTTTTGGCGCCTTTGACAGTGGATGGGTCGGGAACGTCCAGCACTGCCGGTTCAGACGATGTTGCCTTGGCAGCCTTGGTTGCCTTGCCGTTGGCCGCCTTCTTCTTGTCGATCTTACCGGTTTTTGAGGACCAGCCGGGTTCTTCACCCGCGACATCGGCGATTTCACGCCCGGTCTTCACAGATTCAGGCCGCTCTTCAAGAATGTCGGGATCGCTTTCGGTGCGGGCGGCATCATCTTCTGCCTTTATGAGCAACCAGTTCTCACGCTTTTCGCGCGGTTTGCCATGCATGCGCACCAGATGCCAACGTCCCGAAAGCTTTTCGCCGTGAAGCTCAAACTCCAGGTGCCCTTTGGCATAACCGTACTTCTGGTCAAACACGGGGGTCCAGGTCCCACGGTCCCAGACAATGACGGTGCCGCCACCATACTCGCCCTTGGGTATCGTGCCCTCGAAGGCGCCATATTCCAAAGGATGGTCTTCCACGTGAACCGCAAGGCGTTTCTCGCTGGGCACAAAGCTCGGACCTCGGGTAACGGCCCAGCTCTTTAAAACGCCGTCCATTTCCAGCCGAAGATCGTAATGCAGCCGCGTCGCATCGTGCTTCTGGATGACGAAGCTATTCCCGGCCTTACGCGCTTTGCGCCCCCGGGGCTCTGATGTTGTTTTGAAATCACGTTTTTTCCGGTACGTTTCAAGCGCAACCATAGATCAGCTCGCCTTCCTCCGTGCAGGCTCCGTTTTGCGCGCCGAGCTCTTTTTGGCGCTGGTCTGCTTCTTTCCAACGCCAGCGCTCTCGCGCAAAGCCTCCATAAGATCGACGACTTTTTCGGATTTGGCCGCCTTCTTCGCCGGGATCGGCTTGCCTTCGAGTTTCGCCTTCACCAGTTCGGCAAGGGCGGCCTCATAGCGATCTTTATATTGTGAAGGGTCGAAGGTACCGCGCTTCGTTTCGATGATATGCTTGGCAAGGTCCAGCATCTCGCCCTTGATCTTCATCTCGGGAACGTCGCTGAATGCATCCCTAGCGGAGCGTACCTCATAATCGAAGTGCAACGTGTTGGCGACCAGTCCATTCCCTGCGGCGCGGATCAGAACCGTGCGCGCCCGCCGAAACAACACTGTCTGGGCAAGCGCGGCGACGTTCTTGGCTTTGAGGGCTTCGCGGATCAGTGCAAATGCCTCCTCGCCATGCTTGTCACTCGGCGCGAGATAATATGGTTTGTCGAAATAGACGTCGTCCACATCATCGCAGGCCACGAACGCCTCGACGGACAGCGTCTTGTCACTTTCAGGAACTGCGGAGGCCACTTCATCCGGTTCGAGCACGATGTACTCATTGCCGCCGACCTCGTAACCCTTGACCTGATCGTCTTTTTCCACGGGCTTGCCGGTATCGCTGTCGATGAATTGCCGCTGTACCCGGTGGCCTGTCTCGCGATTGAGCGTGTGGAAGGCTATGCGCTCGGACGTCGAGGCAGCCGTGTACAGCGCAACGGGGCAGGTCAGCTCCGCAATCTTCAGGTAGCCTTTCCAGTTCGCTCTTGGCGCCAACGCTCAACTCCCATGGCTCGAAATGAGGAATGCGACTGAGTAATATTTGTTCCCTGGGGGTGCCCGCCGCTACTTTTGTACCATCTTCACATATTTTATAAAGGGCGTCACCTTTGCGATTCGGTCGTAGAGCTGGCGCGCCGTCGCATTGTCCTGATTGGTTGTCCAATAGACCGAATGTACACCGGCCTTGGTCGCCTCCGCGTGGACGGCTTCGATGAGTGCGCGTCCGATGCCTTTGCCGCGCACCTCAGGGTCGGCATAGAGATCCTGCAGGTAGCAGACATTTTCGATGCTCCAGTTGTGCCGATGAAACAAGTAATGCGTGAGACCAACAGGTCGGCCCTCTAGCTCGGCGATGAAACCGCGATACTCGTGATCGGCACCGGACGTCAGCCGCGCAAACGTAGTCTTGTATACTTCTGCCGAGACAGTCGTTTCATAAAAAGCGAGATAACCTGTCCAAAGCCGGCGCCATTCGGTTTCGTCGGATTTTTGCAAAGGGCGAATTTGGACGCTCATTTATTCTATCTCCTGGTTACCGTGGCGGCGGGGAGATTAGGGTCGAGACCTATTGAGAGCAAGAGGCTGAAATTAGCCGACAACGCCACTGGTGCAATCCAAGCAACCGTCCTATATTTGTATTGGCGCTCTGCGCTTCTCGACAGGAGAGACATATTCCCCGGGGCCTTAATGATCCCTTAGGGAGCTGTCCCTGAGGAGGCCCGTGGGCTTCTTCACACGGCACCCACCTACTTTGTAGGTTCCCGGGATCGACTTCTCCATCGGTTGTGTGGACGCCGCTTTTGTTTTGTGCTCATCCCGAGCTGGCCTTGCTGTCAGCGCCTCATGAAGTCACCAGTTTGCGCCATCTTTCCCCTATCAAAGAATTGAAAAAGAAACTCAGGCTCGAAGCCCTGGGCCGCCGCGATGCGCTTGCCGCCGAATATCGGATCGAAGCGTCCATGTGGATCGCTGACTTTGGCTTGGCATCCCTTTCTATGGATCCAGGTACCAACGTCTCCGGCTTCTGGCCGATCCGGTCGGAAGTGGATTTGCGTCCACTGCTTTTCGATCTGCGCGAGAGTGGTGCGCGGCTGTGCCTTCCGGTCATTATCGATAAGCGGACGATCCTTTTTCGTGAACTTGTGCGGGGCGCACCAATGGTCGAGACGGGTTTCGGTACGGTGGGGCCACCCGAGGATGCAGCCGTTCTCGATCCTTCGTTCATGTTGGTTCCGCTCGCCGCTTTCGATGAGCGTGGTCATCGTATCGGCTACGGTGCGGGTTATTATGACCGGGCAATCGCACGCTTGCAGGAGATCGGCGTCAATCCGCGACTGATCGGGGCGGCGTTTGACTGCCAACAGGTCGAAATCGTGCCGGACGAACCGCACGACATGCCACTGGACGCCATCCTGACGGAAAGCGGGTTGCGCAGCTTTGGCTAGACCGATAAAGCCAATAACAATTACGAGCCCCGCAGAAACGGGCTTTCACTCAGGATGCACGCGTGAGATTACTTTTTCTTGGTGACATGGTGGGCCGCTCGGGCCGGACAGCCGTCTTTGAGCGATTGCCTGGTCTCATATCCGATCTGAAACTCGATTTTACCATCGTCAATGGTGAGAATGCAGCCGGCGGCTTTGGAATCACGGAGGAAATCTTCCACGATACGATCAATGCTGGCGCCGATGTCGTCACAACCGGCAATCACGTCTGGGACCAGCGCGAGGCCCTCGTCTTTGCCGCGCGCGAACAGCGTTTCCTGCGGCCTGCCAATTTTCCGCTTGGTACGGCCGGAAAAGGCTCTGGCGTCTTCCTTGCAAAGAATGGCGCTCGCGTTCTCGTCTCCAACATCATGGGCCGGGTTTTCATGCACCCGGATTTGCACGACCCCTTCACAATAGCCGAGGAAATCCTGGCGGCCTGTCCGCTTGGCGAACAGGCGGATGCGGTCGTATTTGATTTTCACGCGGAAGCAACCAGTGAAAAACAATGTTTCGGCCATTTCGTCGACGGCCGCGCCAGCTTTGTCATTGGTACGCATACGCACGTGCCGACGGCAGACGCACAGATCCTGAATGGTGGAACTGCCTATATGTCCGATGCGGGAATGTGCGGCGATTACGACTCGTCGCTTGGCATGGACAAGGAAGAGCCGCTCAACCGGTTCCTTTCCAAGGTGCCGAAAGGCCGGTTTGAAGCGGCCAATGGCAAGGCCACGATCTGCGGCGTTGGCGTCGAGATTTCTGATCGCACCGGACTTGCTGAAAAGATCGCTCCGCTGCGTCTTGGCCCGCGGCTTGAAGAAACCATCCCCTCCTTCTGGAAATGAGTTGACCAAAGGGCGCGCGCTCACCTAAGTCGTGCCATCGGTTTGCACCATCCGGGCCACAGCAACACAGGAACGACCCCCATGGAAGCACTACTCTCCTACTTTGATTTCATCTACACGCCATCAGGCCTTATAGCCCTCGTCACGCTTGTCGTGATGGAAGTCGTGCTCGGCATCGACAATCTCATTTTTATTTCGATCCTTACCAACAAGCTGCCGCAGGAACAGCAGGCCCGCGCCCGCCGCCTCGGCATCAGCGCTGCGCTTGTGTTGCGCCTTGTTCTGCTGTTCACCATTTCGATCATCGTGCAACTGACGGAACCGCTCTTCGAGGCCTTTGGGCATGGCTTTTCTTGGCGTGATCTGATCCTGATTGCCGGTGGCTTGTTCCTCGTTTGGAAGGCCACGAAGGAAATCCACCATACGGTCGATCATGAAGACGCCAAGGATGACGTCATCGGCAAGGCCGTTACGCTGACTATGGGTGCCGCCATTGTGCAGATCCTTGTGCTCGATCTGGTGTTTTCGGTAGACTCGATCATTACAGCCGTCGGAATGACCGACGAGATTGCCATTATGGTGATCGCCGTGCTTGCGGCCGTGACTGTCATGCTGCTTGCGGCCGAACCGTTATCGAAATTTATCGCCAACAATCCGACTATAGTCATGCTTGCACTTGGCTTCCTTTTGATGATTGGTATGACGCTGATCGCTGATGGGTTCGGCTACCATGTTCCCAAAGGCTACATCTATGCGGCGATGGGCTTTTCAGCCCTTGTCGAGGCGCTCAACATGCTAGCGCGCCGCAGAAAAAAGAAACCCTGATAGAGTTCGATCAACATAACGCGTGCTAGAGGATTTGCTTTCATGACCCAGTCTACTTTTGCCGAGGCTTTTGTTCCGCTCAAACTTGCCAACCGGTCACTTGCATACAAGGCCCTTGCCGTTCTGATCGGTACGGCATTTCTTGCTGTGAGCTCGTGGATTTCGGTGCCGATGTATCCGGTGCCGGTAACCATGCAGACCTTCGCCGTAACATTGGTCGGCGCGCTCTACGGTTGGCGGCTCGGCGGTTTGACCGTTATCGCTTGGCTCGGTGAAGCTATGATCGGTATGCCTGTTCTTTCAGGTGGTGCAGGTGGCTTTATTCATTTTGCCGGTCCCACAGCAGGCTATCTTTTTGCGTTTCCAGTTGTCGCAGCCTTCGTTGGCCTGCTTGCCGAGCGCGGTCTGACGCGCAACCCCTTCGTTTCGGCGCTTGTCATGCTTGCAGGTAATGCGCTTTGCCTCGTTCTTGGAGCATCGTGGCTGGTGTATCTCTTCGGCACGGAAGTAGCGTGGGTTTCCGGCGTTGCGCCTTTCATCATCGGCGGCGTCCTCAAATCAGCGCTGGCAGCGGCAACAATCGAAATGCTTCGGCGTTCGGGTATCCGCCTGTCTTGACCGTAAAGCTTCGCGCGCACCATCTGCTCTGCATGCTGACCTATGTCGGTAAAGGCTATAATCCTGCCTTTACCGACAATTACGACGGCGTCGTTGCAAGATTGGTGGCGGGCGAGGATATCGTTATTGAGGAGGGGCCGGACGATATCTGCAGGCCCCTTCTTGCGACCAGCGAACCGCATTGCTTGCGCGACAGCGTAATCGAGCGTGACACCAAGGCGATGTACGACGTGGCTCATCTGCTTGGCAGGCCGCTTCACGTCGGCGGTGCTATTAACCTCGACGCAATGACACTCGCAAAATTCCGCGGCGCCTTTGCAAAAGGTCAAACCCGACGCGCTTGTATGGGTTGCGAATGGTTTGATCTTTGCTCCGCGGTATCGAAAGCCGGCTATCAAGACGCCAGATTGAAGTTTGCCTAGACGGCAGAGTGACAGGCGCTGGACGAGACGCCGGTTTTTACCTATAAGGGCGCCATTCCAGAAGCATGTTTCCGCTCGGTGCAGCCCCGCAACATCATTGCAGGGCCCTGAAGTGAAACATCAACAACCGCAAGAAAGCACGCAGGGATGCCATGGCAGGCCATTCACAATTCAAGAACATCATGCACCGCAAAGGGCGCCAGGATGCCGTTCGGTCAAAAATTTTCTCCAAACTTGGGCGCGAAATCACGGTCGCTGCCAAGCAGGGTCTGCCCGATCCGCTGATGAACCCGCGCCTGCGTCTGGCCGTACAGAACGCCAGGGCCCAGTCGATGCCGAAAGACAACATCGAGCGGGCCATCAAGAAGGCCTCCGGCGGTGATGCCGACAACTATGAAGAAGTCCGCTATGAGGGCTATGGCCCGGGCGGCGTCGCCGTCATCGTCGAAGCTCTGACGGACAACCGCAACCGCACGGCTTCCAATGTGCGCGCTGCCTTCACCAAAGCTGGTGGAGCATTGGGTGAAACAGGATCTGTTGGCTTCATGTTCAACCGCGTCGGCGAAATCACCTACAAGCCGGAAGCCGGCAGCGCCGACAAGGTCATGGAAGCGGCCATAGAGGCTGGCGCCGATGATGTTGCAAGCGACGAAGAAGGCCACGTACTTCTGTGTGCCTTTGAAGATATTGGTGACGTTTCGAAGGCGCTGGAAGTGGCGCTTGGTGAAGCCGAATCGATAAAGGCGATCTGGAAGCCTGCGACGACCGCTCCGGTGGATGAGGAAAAGGCGCAGTCGGTTCTTCGATTGATTTCGACGCTCGACGATGATGACGATGTGCAGAACGTCTATGCCAACTTTGAGGTGAGCGACGAAGTTCTGGCCAAGCTCAGCGCAGCCTGATCTCGTGTAGATACAAAAACCCGCCAGGTGAAAATCTGGCGGGTTTTTATTTGTGCTCAGTTGACCGGGCCATCGCCGCCAAGTGCTTCCATGTCTGCATCGGTCGGCCTTACGCCAGTCGCGCGATTGACCAGAATGGTAACAACCCAAAGCACGACACCAATTCCGATGAGGATCCCTGCGATTTTGTATTGCACTGGATCGCGGCCGGTCCAGGGGCCTGCAAAGAAGGCACAGCAGATTGCGCCGACGATTGGCAGAAAGGTCGGAGTGCGGAAATGATCGTGATCGACGCTTTCTTTCCGCAGGACGAGAACTGCAATATTGACGATCGTGAAAACGAAAAGAAGCAACAATGCCGTCGTGCCACCGAGTGCCGGAACCTCGCCCACGAACAGAATGAGGGCAAATGCCAGCAGTGTCGTGAACGCGATCGCGAGATACGGCGTGCGACGTGTCGCATGTACCTTGCCGAAGATGGGCGGCAGCACGTGTTCGCGGCTCATACCATAGACGAGACGGCTCGCCATCAGCATGTTGATCAGGGCGCTGTTGGCAACTGCGAACATGGTGATGAAGCCGAAAATCCAAAGCGGGAAATTCGGTGCTCCGGCCTGGACGACCTTGAGCAGCGGGGTTTCGCCCTCACCGAGGTCGGCAGGTGAAACCAGTGTGATGGCGGAAATAGACACCAGGACATAAATCGCACCTGTGATGAACAGACCCGCAAGCAACACCTTTGGAAATATCCCCGAAGGGTTTTTGCATTCCTCCGCCATATTGACGGAATCCTCGAAACCGACCATGGCAAAAAAGGCGAGGGTGGTCGCCGCCATCACCGACCAGAAGACGCTGCTATCGGGCGATGACGCAAATTGTATGACGCGGGAAACGTCGCCCTGACCAGCGGCGATCGCCCAAAGACCGATGAAAATGATGATCAAAAGGCCCGTCAGTTCGACCATGGTCAGCACAACATTGGCCTTGACGCTTTCGCCAACGCCGCGGAAATTTACTGCCGCCACGATCGCCATGAAAGCGAGGGCGACAAGCGAGATGCCAATACCCGTTTCAAGATTAAGCTGAAATGCCCCGGAAAGGTTGGCAGCGAAAGCGCGTGACGCTGTCGACGCGGAGGTGATGCCCGAACACATCACAGTAAACGCGACGATAAAGGTAATGAAGTGGATGCCGAAAGCCTTGTGCGTATAAAGCGCCGCACCCGCTGCCTTTGGATACTTCGTCACGAGCTCGAGATAGCTGAAGGCGGTCACGACGGCGACGACGAAAGCCACGAGGAACGGCAGCCAGACCACGCCACCAACCTGCTTGGCTACCTGTCCCGTGAGTGCGTAGATACCCGTGCCGAGAATATCGCCGACGATGAAGAGAAGCAGGAGCCAAGGGCCCATGACCCGGTGAAGACTTGGCTCGATCGTAGGTCCCGAAGCCGCGTTGCTGCCTGAAGTGATGTCCGTCATCGCGTTTCCCCTCCTGTCGAATCCAGATAAGCGTGGGAAAAGGCTATTGACGAATTAACAACTTGTCAAACAACCCAGAAAACACGGGAATCACGACTTTACATTGTACTGACGTGACGGATAGTAAGACTTTTGTTTAATCAATTTTGCTTCTCACAACTTTCTAACCGTCAATTTCCGGCAAGTCTTCAATTCGGTTGAAGCGCGGACCGCATGGTGAAGCGTGACCTATTGCTTGTCACAGTATGCAGCAAGGCAATTTTCATGGTGTAATCCTACAAACAAAAACGGCCCCGAATAAACGGGGCCGTTTCAAATCCGGTATGCTAGAAAAGCTTATATGCCGAGATTGGCGAAACGGCTCTTGAACTTGGATACGCGGCCGCCGCGATCTGTCAGCTGCTGCGAACCGCCGGTCCATGCCGGGTGCGTCGACGGGTCGATATCGAGGTTCATCGTATCGCCTTCCTTGCCCCATGTGGAGCGGGTCAGGTATTCTGTGCCATCGGTCATAACAACCTTGATGGTGTGGTAATCTGGATGAATCTTGGCTTGCATCTTTATCGTCCTAAACTAGAGGGCACAAAACCAGAGCCACTGCACGAGCGGGGTTCCGGTCGGAGCCGATTGGTAGAGATGAAGCCAAACGTCACAGGGGCGTGGGCTTCCAAAACTGTTGGCGAGCCTATACATCAGCCTTTAAGCAATAACAAGGCCGTCTGGCCGCAAAGTCGCAAAGCGATGTGAGGAAGACCTAGGACATGGCCGATATGGCTTTTGAGGAAGCGGAAAGAAAGCGCCGCTCATTGAAACCGTTGAGACGTATCTTCCCTTATATGTCACGCTATCGGGGTATGATAGCTGGCGCGCTGGTTTCATTGGTCCTCGCGGCGGTAACGACCTTGACGCTTCCCCTGGCTGTCCGGCGCATGATCGACCATGGTTTTACCGGCGCAAATGGTGCCTTCATCAATAATTACTTCGGCATGCTGGTGGTACTTGCGGCGCTTCTCGCTCTCGCTTCGGGGGGACGCTACTATTTTGTCATCACCTTGGGCGAGCGCATAGTCTCCGACTTGCGCCGGGATGTATTCGATCATCTGACGCGGCTTTCCCCGGCTTTCTTCGATAAAACGCAATCTGGGGAGATTATCTCACGCCTTACTGCTGATACGACACAGATCAAATCAGCAGTGGGGGCGACGGCGTCGGTTGCGCTACGGAATCTCATCCTCGCCTTGGGCGCAATCGTGATGATGGTGATTACAAGTGTGAAACTGTCGGGGCTAGTGATTGCGGCGATCCCGCTGATCATCATTCCGTTGGTAGCGTTTGGCCGATCGGTGCGGCGCCGTTCGCGTGCCGCCCAGGACACGCTGGCCAATGCCACCGCCTATGCCAGCGAATCCATGGTCTCCGTACGCACGCTGCAGGCGTTCACGAACGAAAAACTGGCAACGACGCGTTTTGGCGCCTCTGTCGAAGATGCATTTGCGGCGGCGCGATCCTCGGTGAAGGCCAGGGCGATCTTGACCGCCTTCGCTATTTTCATGATCTTTTCCAGCGTTGTCGCCGTGCTTTGGTTTGGCTCACGAGATGTCCTTTCCGGTGCTATGACGCCGGGAACGCTTGGTCAGTTTCTGCTTTACGCGGTGTTCGCGGCAGGTGCGCTAGGTGCCCTTTCCGAGGTTTGGGGTGAGTTGTCGCAAGCATCAGGTGCTGCCGAACGGCTGATGGAAATCCTGGCGGAAGAACCTGCCATTGCAGCGCCTGCCAATCCTGTTGCCTTGCCGCAGCCGCCGGTTGGGTCGGTGAACTTTGGCGATGTGCGATTCAATTATCCGACACGTCCGGATGCTCCAGCGCTAAAAGGCCTTGATTTCAGCATCCTGCCGGGCGAAACAGTCGCCATTGTCGGCCCGTCCGGCGCTGGCAAGAGCACGGTGTTTTCGCTGTTGCTGCGATACTACGATCCGGTTTCCGGTAGTATCCGAATCGATGGTGTCGATGTGCGCAAGGTTGACCCCTCCGATCTTCGTTCGCGCATCGCAATCGTTCCGCAGGACACGACGATCTTTGCTGCGACCGCGCGCGAAAATATCGGCTTCGGCCGACCTGGCGCGACAAATGTCGAGATCGAGGCTGCGGCCAAGGCGGCACTGGCACACGACTTCATCAAAGCGCTCGACCATGGTTATGATACACAGGTCGGCGAGCGTGGAATCACGCTGTCTGGCGGTCAACGCCAACGCATTGCCATCGCGCGCGCGATCCTGCGCAACGCGCCGATTCTTTTGCTTGACGAGGCGACTTCCGCGCTCGATGCAGAAAGCGAAATGCTGGTACAGAAGGCGCTAGACCATTTGATGCAGGGCCGCACAACATTGGTTATCGCCCACCGTCTCGCGACGGTGCTCAGGGCCGACCGCATTCTCGTCATGGAAAATGGGCGAATTGTCGAGGAAGGCACGCATCAAACGCTGGTCAAGACGAACGGTATCTATGCGAGCCTTGCCAAGCTACAGTTCGAAGCAGGCGCAGATGCCTTCAAAGGCGCCGCCGAATAACGTTCCTCAGTGATTGCCATTCGAATCTTCTGGTGGTTTGTTTATGCCAGCGTCGGGGAACTGGCAAATGATCGCGAATATTCTGGCGGCAATAGTCGCGCTGCTACATGTCTATTTCATGTTTCTGGAAATGATCGCATGGGATAAGCCCCTAGGTCTGAAAACCTTCCGGTTGACACAGGAATTTGCCACGGCCTCCAAAGCGCTCGCCATGAATCAGGGGCTTTACAATGGCTTTCTTGCTGCCGGTTTGATTTGGGGCCTGTGGCTTGGCGATGCTGGTTTTGCCATCAAGTCATTTGTTCTCGGCTGCGTGATCGTCGCTGGCATCTTTGGCGCATTGACAGTCAATCGGAAGATTTTTTTCGTGCAGGCAGTTCCGGCCATACTTGCATTGCCGGTCTTGCGATATACTTGATTAGCGTTCAGTCAATTTCAGCTCAATACGGCGGTTACGGGCGCGCACTTCCGGCGCCTCGCCTGGTTCAAGCGGTTGGAATTCGCCGAACCCGGCCGCGACGAGGCGATTTGCCGGCACGCCATTGGCAATCAAAAATTTGACCACGGAAATGGCGCGCGCGGACGAAAGCTCCCAATTGTCCTTGAATTGCCCGGTACCGGATAGTGCGACATCGTCGGTATGGCCATCGACGCGCAGAACCCAGTTGATATCATCAGGGATTTCTTTCTGCAGATCGATCAAGGCGCTGGCTAGCTTCTTCATTTCCTCGGATCCAGCCGGATTGAGGATTGCCGTTCCTGACGGAAACAGCACTTCGGACTGAAAGACAAAGCGATCGCCTACAATCCGGATGTTTTCGCGATCGGAAAGGATTTCGCGCAGGCGGCCGAAGAAGTCCGAGCGGTAGCGGTTGAGTTCCTGGACGCGTTGGGCGAGAGCGACATTCAGGCGTTTTCCAAGATCGGCAATCTTGGCGTTCGATTCCTTGTCGCGCGATTCGGAGGCGTTCAGGGCGTCCTCCAGTGCGCCGATCTGTTTACGCAGTGCCATGATCTGCTGGTTGAGGATCTCAACTTGCGACAATGCACGTGCGCTGATCTGTTTTTCATTCTCCAGGCCGGTGGATAGCTCGTTGATTTTGCCCTGCGCCGCAGCACCCGCGCCCGCGCCTTGAGACAGAAGAGATTGAAGCCGCGACTGCTCGTTTTGCGCACTGGTCAATGAAGCCTGCAAGTTGGCAATCGTATCCTCCAGGTCCTGCTTGTTGCCCTGTTCGAGCGACAATAGTTGTGTGAGTTCGTTGATCTGGGAGTTGAGTCGATTGAGTACGGCGTCCTTGCCGGTGATTTCCTGGCTCAAGAGAAATTGTGCCAGAACGAAAACTGACAGCAGGAACATGATCGACAGGAGCAGCGTCGACAGCGCGTCGACGAACCCCGGCCAATAATCAACATGGCGAAGAGCTTTGCGGTTCCGACCGACGGCCATCAGTTTGCCTTGTCACGAGCGATGGCGTCACCCAATTTGGTGAGCGTCTGACGAATGGCTTTTTGCTCATCAGACTGCTTTTCCACCCAGTCCCGCATCATTTGCTGTTCAGAGCGCATGTTCTTCACAAGACCTTGGATGCCTTCGGCAAGGCTCGCCAAGGCAGCCGTTGTGCGCTGGCTCGATCCGCCGGTCTCCTGAATGTTCTGCAGGCGTTCCGACAATGCGCGGAGTTCGTCGGACGTACCACTGCTCGCGGCATCGAGAGCGTGCAGGTCAGAACCGAGATCGGTAACACTCGAGAGCCAATTTTCCAGCTCGGTGTAGAAACGATTTTGTGCACGGCCCGCTTGCAAATCGAGAAAACCAAGTATGAGCGAACCGGAAAGACCAAAAAGTGAGGAAGAAAACGCGGTGCCCATGCCGCGTAGCGGTGATTGCAAGCCAGCCTTCAGCGAGTCGAGGACACTATTGGCATCTCCCGCGCGCGGGTCCAGCGACTGGATTGTCTGGCCGATGGAGCCGATCGTTTCGAGAAGTCCCCAAAACGTGCCCAGAAGGCCGAGAAACACCAGAAGGCCGATGAGATAGCGCGAGATATCACGTGTTTCATCGAGCCGCGAGGCAATGGAATCCAGCATGGAACGCATTGCGCTGGTCGAAAGGGCCATGGACTGGCGCCGTCCGATCAGCGCGCGCATCGGTGCTAGCATTATGGGCTTGGCATTCGGATCATTATTGCCCTGACGGAAAGAATTCACCCAGCGAACTTCGGGAAATAACCGGATGACCTGACCGAAACCAAGGAGGATACCGACGATCAGGACGCCGATAATCAAGCCATTGAGGCCGGGATTGGTGGTGAAGAAGACAGATATCTGGCGAAAGAGAATGGCGGCGAGAAAAGCAACGATTGCCAGAAAGATTGCCATCGATAAAAGCACGAACCGTGGGCTGGAGAGCCGGTAAGGATCAAAATCATCGCCGTCCACACCCTGGCGGGTCGAACTGAAATCAGCCATCGTGTCGTCTCCGCATCGCAATCCGGTGCACCTGACAGATGCACAATGAACACATAATACCTTGGCCCGCACGCTTTCCGTGCAAGTCAAATTGATTTCTGCGACCCTAACCGAAATTATGGTGAAATTGAAAGGTGCACAAAGGGCTGAATTTGCTCCCCTTTGAGCAAAACTCGGTCGTTGTTCCGGACATGCAACAATTGCAGCGCGTCAGATTGGCTTCTTCAACGTTTTCAGAAGTGCGCGTTGGATGGCCTCATTGCCTGCCACGATAGCCTTGCTTTCGATCACGTCCTGCCCACCATCAAGATTGGTGACGAAGCCACCTGCCTCACGGATCATGATGATACCTGCCCCGATATCCCAAGGTGAAAGACCATCTTCCCAGAAACCGTCAAGGCGGCCCGCTGCCACGTAGGCCAGATCGAGAGCCGCCGCACCCATGCGGCGGATACCTGATACTTCCGCCATGACGTTGCGCATTTGCAGGAGGTAATTGCCGTGATCGCCGCGCCCGAGATGCGGAACGCCGGTACCGATGACGGAATCCACCAACTTGCTACGGCCGGAGACGCGCAAGCGCCGGTCGTTGAGAAACGCCCCGCCACCGCGTTCGGCTGTGTAGAGTTCGTCCATTGCCGGATTGAAGATGACGCCGGCCACGATCTGGCCCTGGCGCTCAAGCGCAATGGAGACTGCGAAAATCGGGATGCCATGCAGGAAATTGGTGGTGCCATCAAGCGGATCGACCAGCCAGCGATGCTGGCTATCTATACCGTCGACCACGCCTGTTTCTTCCATCAGGAAGCTGTAATCGGGGCGGGCACGGCGCAATTCCGCATAAATGATTTCTTCGGCCTTCTTGTCGGCCTGGCTGACATAGTCGCCCGGACCCTTGAGCGAGACCTGGAGGTTCTGTACTTCGCCAAAATCGCGAGCGAGCGAGCGGCCGGCTTTCATAGCAGCCTGCACCATTACATTGAGGATCGCTGAGCGCGCCATTTCGAATTATTTCTCCATCAAATCAATTTACAAAGCGCCATTTCAACCAAGCGGAGAACCGGCGCTTCGAGCCGGCTTAGTCAGCCCGGCGAACATAGGTCAGTTCGTTGGTGTCGACGACAATGCGCTCGCCTGACGAAATGAATGGTGGCACGAGAACACGGATGCCGTTTTCCAGAACAGCCGGCTTGTAGGAGGAAGCTGCCGTCTGCCCCTTGACAACGGGATCCGCCTCGGTGATTGCCAGCGTTACATAGTCGGGAAGCGAAATGCCAATCGGACGCTCGTCATAGAGCTCTACCGTGACCATCATGCCGTCCTGAAGGAATGCGGCGCGATCGCCGACAAAATCCTTCTGCAGTTCGAGCTGTTCGTAACTATCGGTGTCCATGAAAACCAACGCATCGCCCTGCTCGTAGAGGAACGAGAAATCCTTCTGTTCGAGCCGAACCTTCTCAACGGTTTCAGCAGAACGAAAGCGCTCATTAAGCTTCGTGCCATTGATGAGGTTTTTCAATTCCACCTGGTTATAAGCACCGCCCTTGCCTGGTTTGACATGATTGGTCCTGACGGCAACCCAGAGGCCGCCATCATGTTCGATCACATTGCCGGTGCGGATTTCATTACCGTTGATTTTCATTTGTTTACTCGGATTGGTGTTGGATACCCGCGCCAGTCTTTGCGGCGGCGGTCAGAATGGCGCTTCCAAGACCACAAATTCACGAAATAGGCAAGAGAGAGCGAAAAACAGCTTAACGCGCCTTCTTGAAATTCATCATCGGTGACTCAGGCGGCCAATGCTGTTTCCGCCAATGAGACCCAATAACTGATGCCGAAGGGAATGGCGTCGTCGTTAAAATCGTAGGCTGAATTGTGGAGGCCAGCTGAGTCGCCGTTGCCGATAAAAACGAAGGCGCCGGGCCGCTTTTCCAACATATACGAGAAGTCCTCGGCACCCATCACTGGCGGCATATTTGTCGTCACCGCAGCGTCGCCAACTATGGTTTGGGCGACGCCGACAGCGAACTCAGTTTCACGTTCATGATTGAATGTCACCGGATAGCCCTGATGATAGATGACTTCCGCCTTACCGCCAAAGACGGCCGCGGTCGACTCAACGATTTCGGTCAGCCGTTTCTGTGCGAATTCGCGAACTTCCGGCGAGAGAGTGCGAACCGTACCGCCAAGTTTGATGATATCGGGGATGACATTGGACGCGTCGCCGCCATTGAGCTGCGTTACCGAAACGACTAGTGCGTTCAGGGGATCCGTCTCGCGTGAGACGATTGACTGCAGGGCGAGAATGATGTGGGCCGAAATCACCACCGGATCGACGGTCGTTTGCGGCTTTGCAGCATGACCGCCACGTCCCGTAACCGTAATCTCGAACTCGTTAGTCGCCGCCATGATCGAACCCTTTCGGGTGGCGAATTGACCAACGGGCAGGCCTGGCGCATTGTGCATGCCATAGACTTCACTGATTGCGAAGCGGTCCATGAGGCCGTCATCGATCATGGCGAGTGCGCCCGCACCACCCTCTTCGGCAGGCTGGAAGATGACTGCAATCGTGCCCTTGAAGTTACGGGTTTCCGCAAGATATTGCGCTGCGCCAAGAAGCATGGCCGTGTGACCGTCATGGCCGCATGCGTGCATCTTGCCGGATGTTTTCGAAGCCCAAGGCTTGCCGCTCGTTTCCACTATCGGCAATGCATCCATATCGGCACGGAGACCTATGACAGGTCCGTCCCCGTGGCGACCACGAATAATCCCTACAACGCCAGTCTTGCCAATACCGGTCTCAACACTGTCACAGCCAAACTCAAGCAATTTCGCCGCAGCAAAACGTGATGTTTCATGCACGTCATACATCAGTTCCGGGTTCTCGTGTAGATGCCGGCGCCATTCGGCGACATGTTGCTGCATATCATGAGCGCGGTTGATCAACGGCATTTTCTATTCCCATCAGCTGAATCGAATTGTCGGTCATCGTGAACCTATTGCTGTGATGATCCGCGCGCCAACATATCAGATCGAAGGTAACTTACTGCAGCTTGTTTGCTTCTGCGATCGCTGCCTGCGTCTGAGCGTCGTCGAGTCCGGCCATAAATGATTCCAGTTCCGGATCGTTCAAACCTGCCCGCTTGGCGACAATGTACCACGCAGCCGCCTTGATGAAATCGCCCTCGACCCCGAGACCGTCCCGGTAAAGTTTGGCGAGACGTGCCTGTGCCGCGACGTTGCCACCTGTTGCTGCGCGCAACATCCAGCCGAAGCCAGCTTTATAGTTTTTTGCCCCGCCCCGGCCCGTAACGAGCCAGCTCCCTAGATCGAGCTGAGCCGTGTCATATCCCTTGACAGCGGCTTTCGCCAAATATTGCCGTGCCTTGGCTTCATCGCGGGGAATAGTCAGTGTGCCGTTGGCGAGAATCTGGCTGAGCGCATATTCTCCATCGGGAAGACCCTTGTCCGCCGCCTTCTGGAACCAGGGATAAGCATTCTCGATACCTGTGGCACCCGGCCGCTCCTGCAGTAGAATTTGACCAAAATTGAACTGCGCTGCGGCATTTCCGGCGTCAGCGGCAGCCTTCATCAGTTCCCTCGCCTTCTTGGGGTCTTTCGCAGCATATTTGCCTTGAAGCAGAATCACCGCATAGCGAAACTGTGCTTCCGGCAATCCCTGTTCGGCGGCCATGCCGTACCACTTCGCTGATTCGTGCATATTCGTAGGGACGCCCAGCCCGCGCGCCAGTATTTCCGCTAACAACACCTGTGCGGCTGCATCACCGCTTGTTGCACGCGGCAAAGCGAGATTGTATGCGGTTTTGTAGAGACCGCGCTGGTAGGCGCCAAAAGCGTCGTCTTCCAGACCTTTGCCGAATCGAGTCGGATTGACGGTATCAAGGGCGGGATCGTCGGGTGACTTGGGCTTATCCAGCTTGGGAGTAGTTTCCGCCGCCTCTGGCGTTGCGAGTGCTGGTGCTGGAGCAGGTTTGGCCGGTTCCGCCGCTGATGGTGGTTGAGTTGTCTGGGCCAGGCCTGCTACCGTGAAAACCGGCAATGCCATCAGTGCAGCAACAAAACAGACGAGCTTTCCGGATTGTGCTCCCATGAGATTAGTCCTCAAATCCAGGCGCGTGCTCGTCGAGAAGCCGGTTGGCGTCCCGGATGGCTCCCGCTGGATCTGCTCCATCAAAAATCGCTGAACCAAGGGCAATGAATTCCGCACCCGTTGTTACGGCATCGGGGATGCTTTCGAGGGTGTTGCCTGCCTGAATGATGCAAGGGATCTCGACCATGGAGGCCCACCAGTCGGCAAGATCGATATTGCGCGGGTGGGCTTCCGGCTTGTTGTCGGCACCAATCTTGCCAAAAAGCACATAATCGGGCTGGACCTCGCCAATTTCCAGCGCAGTATGGCGGTTCCTGATATTGCCGGTACCAACGATCATTTTGGGCGAAAAGCGTGCCACATTGGCCGCGATATCAGCGACCGGTCCTTCGATATGCAGACCGTCCGCCTTGACGCGTCCTGCAATCTGGGTGTTGCCGACGATAATCGCTGCCGCCCCCGCTTTCTGAATGATCGGAACGGTGGCTTCGGCGAGGGTCTGGAACAGGGTCTCGTCCGCGTCATACCCGGGCAGCAGCACCGAAGCGACATCGCCACCGGAAAGCGCATCGCCAATCCGCTTGGCGAGTTCATCCGCGCTGGCAGCCGGTGGCGCGATCAAGACGATACGGCAGCGTTGAGGCGTCGGTTCATTATTCATGCGTTGCGACCTTACAATCGTTCTTCATAAAACGGGTAATCATGATGGAATTCGGGCATAGAGGATGGCGGGTAGTTTGAACAGACCTCAGCGTTTGCGATTTCGCCTTGTTGCGAATTCAATATCTTGTGTATCAAATCGGGGCATATTTCCAAAAAGCATTTTTCAATCATGACAAGCAGGGTTAAGGGGAGAAGTTCCTCCTACCGGATTTTCCGTCATGCCAGATCTTTTGATGAACCCATGGTTCTATGCCGCTGCCGTCCCGGCAACGATTCTCATAGGACTCTCCAAGGGGGGGCTTGGCGGTGCGATGGGGCAGGTCGGTGTCCCATTAATGGCGCTCGTCATGCCGCCGGTACAGGCCGCAGCTATCATGTTGCCCACTCTGATCATCATGGATGTTGCTAGTCTTTGGTCATGGCGCGGCTATCGTGACATGGCGACATTGAAACTGATGCTGCCTGGTGGTTTGCTTGGCGTTGGTATTGGCTGGCTGACCGCCTCGATCGTTACCGATGACATGGTGAAGCTGATCGTCGGGCTGGTCGCGATAATTTTTTTCGCGCGCTATATCTTTGCAAGCGCCGAAAAGCGTGCGGCCGCGCAACCCCATAATGCGGCGTCCGCCACGCTCTGGTCGCTTATCGCCGGGTTCACAAGTTTCGTCGCCCACGCGGGTGGCCCACCCTATCAGGTCTATACTCTGCCACTACGTCAGGATCCAAAGGTCTATAACGGAACCAGCGTTATTTTCTTTGCCATCATCAATGCAATCAAGGTTATTCCGTACTTCGCTCTCGGTCAGTTCGACGCGACAAATCTGAAAGCATCCGCAGTGCTCATACCGCTTGCACCACTCGCGACTTTTGCTGGTGCATGGATCGTCAAGCGCATGCGCCCCGAGGTATTTTACCCGTTCATGTACGCGATGATCTTGCTGATGGGTCTGAAGCTCACATACGACGGAATCGCAAGTTTGTCATAATCTTGAACGAAAGTTGATCGGCGCAATCGCAACTTTTGCCCTATGTCAACATTATCAATCACAGCCGCCCAAGCGAGTCGCTTCCCATCGAGGCCGGAAGCGCAATTGACCTTGCATGACAGGATATTGGTAAAACGCTATGACACAGAATCAGCTCAAACAGCGGGACACCCGTATCGACGTATTCAGGGCTTTGGCTCTTCTTACGATCTTCATCAATCATATCCCGGGCACGGTTTATGAGAACCTGACCCATAAAAACTTTGGATTTTCCGACTCCGCTGAGGCATTCGTGCTGATTTCCGGCATAGCGGTGGGTCTCGCCTACGGTTCCAAATTCGACGCCGGTAATCGCCTTCTGATAACGCTCAAGGCCTGGCGGCGTGCTACGACCCTTTATTGCGCTCATATCCTTACGACTATCGCTACACTCGCGATTTTCTGTGCTGCAGGTATTTACCTGAAGCGACCCGATTTCATGTCCTTCATCAATATCGGTCCGCTTATGGATCAGCCGGCAAAGGCACTTATCGGCCTTGCGACCATGGGTCATCAGATTGGTTATAACAACATCCTGTCGATGTATGGCGTGCTGTTGCTGATGCTTCCGCTGTTCCTGGCGATCGCCAGTATCAGCCTTACTGCCATGGTCGGGCTGTCTGGCCTTTTATGGCTGGTTTCAGGCGTGTACCAAATCGCGCCGCCAAACTATCCAACCAATGGTGTGTGGTTTCTCAACCCGCTGTCGTGGCAGTTCCTTTTCGTCATTGGGATAGCAGGCGTTATGCATGTGCGCCGAGGCGGCACCATTGCATTCAACAAATATTTGTTCAGTGTATCCGTAGCCTATATCCTGATCGCACTGGTCTGGGTGCGTTGGCCGCTATGGGGCGTTGATACGTCACTGGGTCTGCCGGCGGTCGTAACGGGCTTCGACAAAACGTTCCTGTCGTTGACCCGCCTCGCCCACGTTCTTGCACTTGCCTACGTGATTGTTTCAGTGCCAGCGATCTCCAACCTCGCCCGGACGGCTCCAGAGCATCCACTGGCCATTCTTGGCAAGCATTCGCTGCCGGTTTTTGTTGCCGGTACGATCCTTGCCATGGTGGCACAGGTCGTCAAGGTTCTGAATCCAGGTGGTTTGCTCGACGATACGCTCCTTATCGCGAGCGGGATCATGGCGCAATTTGCATTGGCCTATTATCTCGAATGGCTGCCGCGTATTGGTTGGGGCGGGCGCCCGGTACAAAAGCCGGTCAAGCCCCAAACCGTGGTTGCCAGCAAGCCGATGACCGGGACTTTGAAGCCGGCAGCGAGAGCTGTGGCCTCGCGATGAAGTCAACTTTCCTGTTGTTGTTAACCACTCGTTAAGCATTACAATCTATAAATTGATTATCCAGTTTTCTGGATTCTTACCAAGTGGTTTGGCCACTTTGTTTGACGCCTCCCTGTTAGACTCCTGAGAGCCGCCTCGTTTTTGCGGCTCTTTTTTTATGTTCATATCCAATGTTTAACCCTGCCGTTAACCCTTTATTAAGGATAAACTTGCGCTCCTGTGAGGATGCAGGCAGGTTGCTGGGGACTACTGCTCGCCGACCGTTGTGATACCTCGCTTGCTGTTCCAGTAAGGGGGCACTGCTTTGGCAAAATTGCGGATCGTGGCAGCGCATTTTAGGTAACAGGGCATATGATGACCGAACAGGAACTCCACGTAGACAACACGATAAGGCTTGCAGAGCGCATGGTTCGCTCCGAAAGCTTCAATCATCTCTATGACGAGGGCATGAGTCTTGTGGAGGAAGCTGCTTTCTACCTCGACGGTGAAGGCCGCGAGGCGGCCAAGCGCCTGTCGCGCATAGCGGCGACGCTTTATGCCGCCGAATCAATGCGGCTGACAACGCGCCTGATGCAGGTCGCATCGTGGCTGCTTCTTCAGCGCGCATCCCGCAGCGGTGAGATGACACTTGAACAGGTGCTCTCCGAGAAAGCCAAGGTTCGACTTGATACGGACTCGGCGCCTGAAACAGTTATCGGCTGGGATGAAATTCCACTTTCCTATTGCGATATCGTCCACCGCTCGTTGCGCTTGCAAGCTCGCGTCCGCCAAATGGACGAGGAAATCTACAACGAAGGCGCCGGCGCAGAGCAAAAGCGCATTCTTTCGACCAATCCGGTCTCCGATCAGATCAGTTTGTTGGCGACTGCGTTCGGCCATCGCTGACGACCCACAGGTTTGTTTCTCTTTTGTTCACCTTTCTGCTGTCAAGATGCACGACACATGGATAAGGTTCGGGCATGAAAGAAGCGATTCGTATCATCGGAATTGATCCCGGTCTTCGGCGGACGGGCTGGGGTATTATCGAAACGCTTGGCAATTCCTTGCGCTTCGTTGCGGCGGGAACGGTTCTCTCGGATGCAAAACTCGATCTCGCCTCGCGCCTCTGCCAATTGCACGACGGGCTGGCCGGCGTGATCCATGAGATGACGCCGCACGAATCAGCTGTCGAACACACTTTCGTCAACAAGGACGCCACCGCAACGCTCAAACTTGGGCAAGCCCGGGGTATCGCCTTGCTGGTACCTGCGCTTGCTGGGCTGCATGTAGCCGAATATGCGCCGAATGCCGTCAAGAAAGCGGTGATCGGTGTCGGGCACGGCGAGAAAAAGCAGATCCACATGATGGTGAAAGTACTGATGCCGAAGGCGATATTCGACACGGATGACGCTGCCGATGCGCTGGCGGTTGCCATTTGCCACGCGCATCATCGGCAAAGCGCAATCGGGCGTATAGCTATCGAACAAAAACTGGCGGCATTGGGATGATCGGAAAGCTCAAAGGTACGGTCGACGAGATTGGCGAGGATCACGTGATCGTCGATGTGCACGGTGTCGGCTACGTCGCCTTCTGCTCGGCGCGGACACTTTCCAATATGCCGGGGCCCGGCGAGGTGGTCGTCCTTCTCATTGAAACTTACGTGCGCGAAGATCTGATCCGCTTGTTCGGTTTCGGCACCGCGCTGGAACGCGAATGGTTCCGCCTGTTGCAGAGCGTACAGGGCATTGGCGCCAAGGTTGCCTTGAGCGTGCTGGGGACGTTGACACCATCCGATCTCGCCAATGCCATAGCGCTGCGTGATATCGCCATGGTCAGCCGGGCGCCCGGGGTTGGAAAGCGTGTGGCGGAGCGTATCGTCACCGAACTCAAGAACAAGGCGCCTGCCTTCGCCGGCGAGGCACTAGGTACCATCGGCCTGAAACAGGAGTTGGGCGAGGGTGTTGCGCCCGCTCCGGTTACGGATGCTGTCTCTGCACTGACCAATCTAGGCTATTCGCGCGACCAGGCGGCAAATGCGATCGCTGCCGCCATGAAGGATGCGGGCGAGGGCGCCGACTCGGCAAAGCTTATCCGGCTGGGTCTGAAGGAACTGTCGCGCTAATGCGGTTGTTTGACGACGCGGGTTATGCGAGGACAGGCGTATGAGTGATGCAAGCCGCCTGATTACGCCGGACAAGCGCGGAGAGGATCTCGATACCTCGCTGCGCCCGCAAGCCCTTGCCGATTTTGTCGGTCAGGCGGCGGCGCGCGCCAATCTGAAAGTGTTCATCGAGGCAGCAAAGTCGCGCGGCGAAGCGCTCGACCATGTGCTGTTCGTCGGGCCACCCGGTCTTGGCAAGACCACCCTGGCGCAGATCATGGCCAAGGAACTCGGTGTCAATTTTCGCTCGACCTCCGGACCGGTGATCGCCAAGGCTGGCGATCTTGCGGCGTTGCTGACTAATCTCGAAGAGAACGATGTTCTCTTTATCGATGAAATCCACCGCCTCAATCCGGCGATCGAAGAGATTCTCTACCCGGCAATGGAAGACTATCAGCTTGATCTGATTATCGGAGAGGGACCTGCGGCCCGTTCGGTCAAAATTGATCTCGCCAAGTTTACTTTGGTTGCCGCGACAACGAGGCTGGGGCTTTTGACCACACCGTTGCGGGATCGCTTCGGTATTCCTATCCGGCTCAATTTCTACACGGTCGAGGAACTGGAACATATCGTGCGGCGCGGGGCACGGATCATGGGCATTGGCGTGACTGATGACGGTGCGCTGGAAGTTGCCCGCCGCGCGCGCGGTACACCACGTATTGCCGGGCGGCTTTTGCGCCGGGTCCGGGATTTCGCTATCGTCGACGGCAAGGACAAGATCGATCGCGAGACTGCGGATTCCGCCCTGTTGCGCCTCGAAGTCGATTCGCTCGGCTTGGATCAACTCGACCGGCGCTATCTTGCGATGATCGCGCATAATTTTGGTGGCGGGCCGGTTGGTATCGAAACGATCGCTGCGGGACTTTCAGAACCTCGCGATGCGATCGAGGATATTATCGAGCCCTACCTGATCCAGCAGGGATTTATTCAGCGTACACCGCGCGGGCGGGTTCTGACCGCAAATGCGTGGAAACATCTTGGCCTGAATGCTCCAGCGGATATTATCCAGCAGCAGATCAACCTCTTCCAGGAAGACAATTGATCACTGTGCTTTCAGCCCAAGACCTTTCAGAATAACTGGATCCAGCACGCGCTGCTTGTCATCGAGTGTAATGCCGAAAGCACCGCCCCACGACCAAACCGACCAGGGAAACCCGCGTTCCTGCGCAGCTTCGGTCATGTCTTTCAAATAAGAAGCGCGCCAGGTTGACGGCATGCGAAATTCCTTCTGGTATTCCTTGCGTATCATGCCAAACTCGCCCAGAAATATCCGCTCCGGGGGGATGTTGTGGTTCTTCCCCCAAGCCGCCGCCTTGTCGAATGGTTCATTCAACGCGGTTCGCACTTCTTCGTAAGTGGTCACTCCAGCGGCCATTTCGTTGAACCCTGCGAGAAGTTCCTCACGGCGGTCTTTCGGAGCTTTTGTTTCTATTGTTGTCCGAATCACAGCAAGACGGTCTTCAAATGCTTTTTCGCCCATCAGATCCGGCGGGTAGGGCAGGCCTTCGACATAACTCATGGAATCGCCCGTCCAGTCGGCACCTTGGTGTGTCAGGAAATACGGCTCATAAGAGTGGAATGTCCAGATCACATTGTCATCGGCAATAGGCGCAGGATCAACCTTTTCCAAGCCATGGGCGCTCGACCAGCAGCCCCCAGATAGAATCAGCGTATGGTTTGGCGCTGCCTTGCGAGCGGCGGTATGGAGCAGCTTCAGCATGGCGGGCCATTTCGGAAAAAGGGTGGGATCGCAATCGATCACCGGCTCATTGAACGGCTCAAACGCAGTGGTCGCCGGGTCCGTATCGGACAACGCTTTGCCGAGTCGGCCGACCATTTCCACATATCGCGTGAATAGCGCTTCGTCGGCGAGCACCCGGTTTGTGTCGATCGTCCGCGTATCGCTCGGGATGGAATGAAAATCGACGATCACCTTGAGCCCTGCATTATGCAGCATGTCGACTGCCCTGAGTGTTTCCGTAATCAGCCGTGTGATGCGGTTGTCAGATGCATCCTCCAAAAAGATCGCGGGATCGATCGGCATGCGGACGAAATCAAAGCCCGCCTTCCTTATATCTTCCAAATTGCGCACGCGGGTATTCTGCCGCCATTCGGGAAAATTCGAGAGGACAGCTTCCTCGTCCCAGCGTTCGGGTTTCGGCCATGTGGTCCATAGCTCGAGACTGAGACCATGTTTCATGGTGAATGTCGTGGCTGAAGCGGTCACAGAGCCAGCAATCAAACAGGAGAAACAAACAAGGATACGGAGCAATGACAGGATCAATTCTTTCGCATCCTTTTCGTAGCGGGTCTGGACAAAATGGTAGCCAAGCCTGCAAAAGGAAAGAACCATGAGCGAAAAAAACTCTCCTCCACCCGTAGCAACCGGACTGGCCGGTGAATTGACAAGTGCCGGACACCGTCTGCAGGCGCGGGTCTATTATGCCGATACGGATTTTTCCGGCATTGTCTATCATGCCCGTTATCTGGAATTCCTGGAGCGCGGCCGTACCGACTATCTGCGTCTCCTGGGTGTGCATCATTCGGAACTTGTCGATGGAAAACTCGGTGAAAGCATCGTCTGGGTTGTGCGGCGCATGGAGATCGACTTCAAGTCGGCGGCCCGGATCGATGATGTATTGACGATCGAAACGCGAACGGCGGAAATATCAGGAGCGCGGGTGCGGATGGCGCAAGCCATCAAGCGGGGAGGCGACCTTCTGATCTCGGCGACCGTGGAGGCAGCCATGATTAACGGTTCGGGCCGTCCCAGACGATTTCCGGCCGAATGGATCAAGCTTTTTCAGCCGGGATCGCAGGAATAAGCGTTTATAATCGCTAGCTCCGCTCAAATCATAACTGATCCTTAACCATAACAAATCATGAATAAGACGTTCAAACGACAGGTTTTACGTTAACGCCTTCGTTTTACCAAAATTAGCGTAAAGAAGCCGCGTTATGGTTACTGGAAAATTCCGGTTTCAAGCGTGGCTCATCTGGATTGAGACGATTGCGCCCCCGGTCAACATGCCGGGTTTTCGGATTCGAGGATTGTAGGTATGGAAAATTTAGCGGTTGCCGTTCAGACATCGGACATGTCCTTGTGGGGCTTGTTCTGGCAGGCCGGATTTGTTGTGAAGCTCGTCATGGTAGGCCTGCTTGGGGCATCAATCTGGACCTGGGCGATCATCATCGACAAGATTCTCGGATTTGGACGCGCCAAGCGCGCCTTCGACCGGTTCGAACAGATATTCTGGTCCGGCCAATCGCTAGAGGAGCTCTATCGCAATCTCGGTGACAAACGCACCACCGGCATGGGCTCCATTTTTATTGCCGCGATGCGGGAATGGAAGAAATCGTTCGAAAAGGGGGCGCGTTCGCCCATCGCGCTGCAAATGCGTATCGACAAGGCAATGGATGTGGCGCTGGCTCGGGAAAGCGACTATCTCGCCGCCCGTCTCACCTTTCTTGCTACCATTGGCTCTGCCGGACCATTCATCGGGCTGTTCGGTACGGTTATCGGTATCATGACCTCGTTCATGGGGATTGCCGGATCAAAATCCACCAGTCTTGCGGTTGTTGCGCCCGGTATCGCGGAAGCACTGCTTGCAACGGCAATCGGTCTTGTTGCCGCCATTCCGGCGGTTATTGCCTATAACAAGCTTTCGAGCGATGCGGGAAAACTGACTGCACGCATGGAGGGCTTCGCCGATGAATTCTCCGCCATACTCTCGCGGCAAATCGATGAGAAGCTGCCACGGGCTTGAGGACACGTTTGAGAAACCGATACGTTAATTGCGGGATTTGATGCCATGGGCATGTCGATAGGTAACAACGGTTCTTCAGGCGGACGCCGGCGTCGCGGGCGAGCCGGCAAGGCGCTGATGAGCGAGATCAATGTCACGCCATTGGTTGATGTCATGCTCGTGCTGCTGATTATCTTCATGGTGACCGCGCCAATGATGACGGTCGGCGTGCCAATCGATATGCCCGAGACATCGGCGCAGACTTTGAATAGCGAAGCTGATCCGATCTACGTCACCATCAACCAACAAGGCCAGATCTACCTACAGGAAACCGAAATTCCGCTCGACGAAATTGTGCCAAAACTCCAAGCTATCGCCAAGACCGGCTACAATGAGCGTATCTTCGTCAAGGGCGATAAGTCCGCCGACTACGGCACAATCATGAAGGTCATGGCACAGATTTCCGGATCGGGTTTCAAGAATATCGGTCTCGTCAGTCTGCCGGAGGCTAACTGATCAACCATGCGGGCTAGCGTCACATCCTCCGCAATTATCCACGCTGTGGTCATCGGCTGGGGGCTCTTGTCGTTCTCCTCGCCGACGCCAATGGATATGGCGAATTCGGAGTCGATGCCGATCGATATCGTTTCTGATACGAGCCAATTGCAGAAGGGTGACAAAAAGGCGCCCAAGGCCGAAAAGCCAGCGCCCAAGCCTACACAGAAGCCCCAGACAATACCTGAAGCTCAAAATGTCGGCGACAGTGAAACGGATGTGGAAACCAAGCCCACTCCCGAGACAAAGCCAAAACCGGTCGAAGCTGCTCAAGCACCGAAGCCTTCGGATACGCCTGTTGCCAAACCCGATCCGCAGCCGGAGCCAAAGCCGGAAGTCAAACCCGAGCCCAAGCCAATTCCTGTCCCGGCAACAGAAGTAAAGACCGAGCCCGCTCCGAAGGAAGAGATCAAACCGGATCCGGTGGAGCAGGCAATCAACGAAGCCAAATCGGAGCCCGCGCCGAAAGAGGAGGCTACGCCGACGCCGACGCCTCCGGTAGACAAGCCCGCGGAAGAAGCATTCAAGCTGCCCGATACAGTCGCCAAGCCTGAAGCTAAGCCGACGCCACCAGCGCAGACCGCAAAGACGCCCGATCGCAAGGAAGTACCGGAAAAGCCAAAACCCACTCAAACTGCATCTACTCCTTCGAAGGAGAAGGACTCGATCGCGGATGAGGTCGCCGCCTTGCTCAATAAACAAAAAGCGTCCGGTGGCGGAGCCAAGCGCTCTAATGACCAAGCGTCACTAGGTGCAAACAAGGCGACAGGTGGGTCAACGCTGAGCCAAAGCGAAATGGACGCGCTAAAGGGTGCAATCCAGAAATGCTGGAATGTTCCTGCCGGTGCCGAGGACGCCGAGGGGTTAAAAGTCACGGTCAAGATGAGATTGACCCACTCCGGTGAAGTCGAGGGATCACCTGAAGTAACCGGCTCGGGAAATTCTCCCGTTCAACGTGCCGCTATCGAGAGTGCGCGCCGCGCGGTCATGCGCTGTGCGCCCTATACCTTGCCACAAGACAAATATGACACCTGGTCTAACGTAACCGTGAACTTTGATCCACGTGATATGTTCTGACGCAAATTTTGGCCAGCCAGATGAGGGCCCATTAGCCATGATGAAAATGTTCCGTATTATCCTTTCGACCTTTGCTGTGACCATCGCCGTGGCGATGATGGCAATCTTGCCGGCACGTGCAGAAGTTGTAATCGATATTACCAAAGGCACCGTCGAACCATTACCCATCGCCATCACCGACTTCTTGTCCGGCGATCAACTCGGCACCAATATCTCCGGGGTAATCGCTGCCGATCTTGAACGGTCCGGCCTATTCGCGCCTATCGACAAGGGTGCATTTATCGAAAAAATTTCAAATCCGGATGCAGCTCCGCGCTTTGAGGATTGGAAAGTCATTAATGCACAGGCGCTGGTTACCGGTCGTGTGAGCAAGCAACCTGACGGCAGGCTGAAGGCGGAGTTCCGGCTTTGGGATTCATTTGCCGGTCAGCAGCTCGACGGCCAGCAGTTCTTCACTTCGCCCGAAAGCTGGCGTCGCGTCGCGCATATTATTGCCGATGCCATCTACGAGCGTCTTACTGGTGAAAAGGGCTATTTCGATACGCGCGTTGTCTTCGTCGACGAATCCGGCACGAAAGAAAAGCGTATCAAGCGCTTGGCTATTATGGATCAGGATGGTGCCAATGTGCGCTATCTGACCAATGGCAAGGATCTTGTTCTGACGCCGCGCTTTTCGCCGAGCCGTCAGGAAATAACATATATGTCGTTCGAAGGTGGCAAGCCGCAGATATATCTTCTGCAGCTCGAAACCGGTCAGCGTGAGCTCGTCGGCAATTTTCCGGGCATGACCATAGCGCCTCGCTTTTCGCCTGACGGCCAGAAAGTCGTCATGAGCCTTCTGCAGGAAGATGGTAGTGCCAATGTGTATACGATGGATTTGCGCAGCCGGACTACGACACGTCTGACAAGTACGTCAGCTATCGACACAGGCGCATCCTATTCGCCCGACGGCACTCAAGTGGTGTTCGAGTCGGATCGTGGTGGCCGGCCACAGATCTACAAGATGGGCGCTGACGGATCGAACCCGCAGCGCATCTCTTTCGGCGACGGGTCCTATTCTACGCCGGTATGGTCTCCACGCGGTGATCTCATCGCCTTCACCAAGCAGTCTGGTGGTGAATTCTCCATCGGTGTGATGAAGACCGATGGATCCGGCGAGCGAATACTGACCAGCGGCTATCACGACGAAGGTCCGACCTGGGCACCCAACGGCCGTGTGCTGATGTTCTTTCGTCTGCCGCCGGGCTCCAACAGCCCCAAGCTTTCGACCGTCGATTTGACCGGCCGGAATCTGCGCCAGATTCAGACTCCCAACCTGGCATCCGACCCCGCCTGGTCGCCTTTGCTTGAATGATTGGTGGACAAACCAGGAATGATGAGCCATTCGCAGCGGTGTTGCAGAACATCGCCGCGAATGTCGTCTTTCCGCCTTAATTTATGCCTTAAGGGTGCAGGACACATCGTCAAATTCGCCGTTAATCCTGGTGTTAAGAGTGGATTAACCCTGTTTCTTGAACAGGCCTTAACCTCGATATGGTTACTGCTTGTTCACCGAAACAATTCAATTCTTAAGGAGTCCAGGCTATGCGCCGCTTCGAAATGATCGCCCGCAGTCCAGTTTTCGTTGCACTCTTCCTGTCACTCGCCATTGCGGGTTGTGCTTCGAAGAAAAACTTGCCCAATAGCGCCGGTGACCTCGGCCTTGCCGGCAGCGCAAAGCCGGGTTCGACCCAGGACTTCACGGTCAATGTTGGCGACCGTATTTTCTTCGATGTTGACTCATCTGTAATTCGCGCTGATGCACAGCAGACATTGGCGAAACAGGCTCAATGGCTCCAGCGCTATCCAAACTATGCGATCACAGTCGAAGGCCATGCCGACGAACGCGGCACCCGTGAATACAATCTGGCCCTTGGCCAACGCCGCGCAGCTGCTACGCGCAACTACCTAGCATCGCAGGGTGTGCCCGCGGCACGTATCAAGACGCTTTCCTATGGCAACGAACGTCCGGTCGCCGTTTGCGACAGCGAATCCTGCTGGTCACAAAACCGCCGCGCAATCACCGTTCTCGGCGGCGCAGGCAGCTAAACCTACTTGATTTCACCCAAGAAAAGCGGCTTTCGGGCCGCTTTTTTATTTCGACTCCGGTCAAAACAAAATTTGGCCGAAGTCACGTTGCTCGTGTTAGATAAGCTGCCGCAAATCCCAGCGGTGTTTCTATTCCCATATCAGGGGCGGTAAAAGGAATGAACAAACGACTGAAGAGAATGGTACTGGCGATGACGGTGCTGCCATTTTTGGCGACCGGCGTGGGCCATGCCTCCAGCACTGATGGCGGTTTTTTCCCGCCAGTGCCCAAGACGGACATCGCGACGAGCAATGCGCCGGTTCTTATGGCACAGGCAGGCGATCCACGTGTCAGCCAGTTGGAGGAGCAGATCAGGCAGCTTACCGGCAAGATCGAAGAACTGAACTTCCAGATTCTGCAAATGCAGGAGCAAATGCGCAAAGTACAGGAAGACAACGAATTCCGGTTTCAGGAATTGGAAAAGGGCAAGCGCTCGGATGCTGGCGGCAAGAGCGATCGCAGCGTAGCCTCAGTGGCACCTTCACGGAAAACCGGGGAGGCATCGACGGATGCCTCCACCGGGCCAACGACCTCCACGCAAAACTCAACGCTGGATACCACTAATTCCGCTGCCATTGACCCACAAACCGATCCTTCCAGCGCACCTCAGCGTGGCGAACCGCCGCGCCCGCTTGGACAAATCGAGTTTGATGCCAATGGCAACGTAATTGGTGGTTCGAGAAATGATATCACTACTGAGCCATCTTCCGATAACACGACCGTGGCGTCGTTACCGGACACCGACGATCCGAAGGCGCTTTATAGCCAGGCCTATCAGTTGTTCCTGTCCGGAGACTACAAGAGCGCAGAGGCGGCGTTTCGCAGCCATGTGGATCGTTTTCCGAAAGACCCGGCGGATCCAGACGCGCGGTATTGGCTTGGTGAATCGCTCTATGGTCAGGGACGTTTTCAGGAAGCCGCCTCGGTCTTTCTTGACAATCATAAACAGTTTCCCGACGCCAAAAAGAGCCCCGAGAACCTTTTAAAGCTCGGCATGACACTTGCCAAGATGCAGGATCATGAAGTCGCCTGCGCGACTTTTGCCTCGGTGCCTTCCCGCTATCCCAACATTTCTGCAGCGATCAAAGAGCGCGTGAAGAATGAACGTGCTGCCAACAAATGCTGAACCGGGCCTTGATCTTCCCGGCATTTTCGACGCGATTGATTTCAAGGGACTGAAATCCGTTATTGTCGCGGTGTCCGGTGGCAGCGATTCCTTGGCGCTTTTGTACCTTCTAGTCGCGTATCGTGCGTCGCAGACGTCCTTTCCTGAAATGATCGCTGTCACGATCGACCATGGACTTCGAGTGGAATCGGCAGATGAGGCGCATTTCGTCGCGGGACTGTGCGAAAAGGCTGGCATTGCGCACCGGATCTTGAATTGGACTGGACCAAAACCCGCTACCGGAACATCTGCCAAGGCACGCGACGCACGCTACACTCTGCTGTGCAAGGCGGCGCGCGACGCGGGTACGGACGTGGTTCTCACAGGGCATACGCGCGACGATCAGATCGAAACCTTTGTCATGCGCTTGGAACGAGCAGGTGCAGGAAGGAGCGAGCGCGGACTTGCAAGTATGGCGCCAGCAACACTGCTTGAACGTGAAGTCTGGCTGGTGCGGCCACTGCTCGATGTCCCGCGCGAAAGATTACGCGTCTATTTGCGCGAGAGGGACGTGGTCTGGCGGGATGATCCTTCCAACGACGATTCCAAGTATGAGCGTGTCCGCGTCCGCAAGGCACTGCGGGAAGCGGACGGGCAAAAAATTGCGCGCACGATTGTCGAAAAAGCCAGCAAAAGGCTATTTCTGAACACTAAAGCGGCTCAAGCTCTTTCGGACTGTGTGACAATCTACAATGGGACGTGTGCAGAGATCCGTCGCAGGTTGTGGCTAGAGCAGGGGCATGACACCCAGCAGCTTGCGATCGGGGTGCTTCTGGCCACAATGGGCGGACGATCTCTTCTGCCTTCCACCGAAATTTGCGACAAAGCTCTCGGGCACGTTTTCTCCCAACGATCCACGGGGCGGATAACAATCAATCGCTGTGTCCTCCAATCGAAGAAGGACACAATGTTGATTTTCAGAGAGATGCGCTCCCTTCCGATAACTGTTGTGGAGCCCGATATGACAGCGATCTGGGATAGCCGGTATCGTATCTGCAACCGGTCCAACCAGCCGATCACTGTTGGGGCGAGCGGTATTCGGGGGCTTGAAGTCCTGAGCGACGCTGGCCACGCCGGCTTTCACCGAGCTTCGGCCTTGTCCAGTCCTGCCTTGTACCGCGATAACGAGATCTCCAGTGTACTTGCTGGCGCCGATCACGTGAAGTTGCCTGAAGGCATTTTCGTGACGCGCCACCTTGCCCTATTCGATCATGTCCTTTCAGGCTATGATGAAGTTCTGGCAAAAAGTGTTGCCAAGTTGTTTCGATTGAAGGATTACAAACCTTCGCCTGTGAACCAGATTAACAAGAATTGACGTGAGTTTGAACGCCAGCCTTGGCAAGGACATGCTTCGAACCTATGTTACGTATAAATTCCGCGTCCTTGCGGTTGTAATTGATGGGACCCGATATGAATCCTAACTACAGGAACTTCGCACTGTGGGCGATTATCGCCCTGCTTTTGATTGCGTTGTTCAATCTTTTCCAAAGCCCCACCTCCCGTTCAGCATCGAGCGATGTTCCCTATTCGCAGTTCATCAGTGACGTGAATAGCGGCCGTGTAAAATCCGTGACGATTGCTGGCAACCGAATTACGGGCACGTATTCCGACAATGGCGCAAACTTCCAGACCTATTCGCCCGGTGATGCCGGTCTTGTTGGACGCCTCGAAAGCAAGAATGTGCAGATCGCCGCACGGCCGGAATCCGACGGCTCGACCTCGCTCGTTGGTATGCTGATTTCCTGGCTGCCGATGATCCTTATTCTCGGCGTGTGGATATTCTTCATGCGGCAGATGCAAGGCGGGTCACGTGGCGCGATGGGGTTTGGCAAGTCCAAGGCCAAGCTTTTGACGGAAGCCCACGGGAGGGTGACGTTCCAGGACGTGGCTGGCGTTGACGAAGCCAAGGAAGACCTTGAGGAAATTGTTGAGTTCCTGCGCGATGCGCAGAAATTCCAGCGGCTCGGTGGGCGCATCCCACGCGGTGTGCTGCTGGTTGGTCCTCCCGGTACCGGTAAGACGTTGCTCGCACGTGCTATCGCCGGCGAAGCCAATGTGCCGTTTTTTACCATTTCCGGTTCGGATTTTGTTGAAATGTTCGTTGGTGTCGGCGCATCGCGTGTTCGCGATATGTTTGAACAGGCGAAGAAGAATGCTCCTTGCATCATCTTCATAGACGAAATTGATGCGGTTGGCCGTCATCGTGGCGCTGGCCTCGGCGGTGGCAATGACGAACGCGAACAGACTCTCAACCAGTTGCTGGTGGAGATGGATGGTTTTGAAGCCAATGAGGGCGTAATCCTCATTGCTGCGACCAACCGTCCTGATGTGCTTGATCCTGCACTGTTGCGTCCGGGCCGTTTCGACCGTCAGGTTGTCGTGCCAAATCCGGATGTTACCGGCCGTGAAAAGATCCTGAAAGTGCATGCGCGCAATGTACCGCTGGCACCGAATGTCGATCTAAAGGTTCTGGCTCGTGGTACTCCAGGGTTCTCCGGTGCCGATCTTATGAATCTTGTCAACGAGGCTGCCTTGATGGCGGCACGCCGTAACAAGCGCCTTGTTACCATGCTTGAGTTCGAAGACGCCAAAGACAAGATCATGATGGGTGCGGAGCGCCGCTCGACCGCCATGACCCAGGCGGAGAAAGAACTGACTGCCTATCATGAGGCGGGCCATGCCATTGTCGCTCTCAACGTTGCGATGGCCGATCCGCTGCACAAGGCGACCATCATTCCGCGCGGCCGTGCCCTTGGCATGGTTATGCAGTTGCCGGAAGGCGATCGCTACTCGATGAGCTACAAGTGGATGATTTCCCGGCTTGCCATCATGATGGGTGGGCGCATAGCGGAAGAACTGAAGTTCGGCAAGGAGAACATCACCTCCGGCGCTTCATCGGACATCGAACAGGCAACCAAGCTTGCGCGGGCGATGGTGACGCGTTGGGGCTTCTCCGACAAGCTCGGACAGGTCGCTTATGGCGAAAACCAGGAAGAGGTCTTCCTCGGCCACTCCGTTGCGCGCACGCAGAACGTTTCGGAAGAGACAGCACAACTGATTGACGCCGAAGTACGCAAGTTGATCGACGATGCCTATACCCATGCCCGGACCATTCTGACCAAGAAGAAGAAGGAATGGATAGCTATTGCCGAAGGGTTGCTCGAATATGAGACGCTTACTGGTGAGGAAATCAAGGCGCTGATGGCTGGCAACAAGCCCGCTCGCGATCTTGGTGACGATACACCACCGTCACGCGGCTCGGCAGTCCCGAAGGCGGGTGCCAAGAAGCCACGCAAGGGCGACGAGCCGGACAAGGGTTTGGAGCCGCAGCCACAGTCCTGATAGGTACCCAACTTATACAAACGGCCGGTGAAAACCGGCCGTTTGTACGAATTGTTCATGCATTTGCGTCAAGTATAATCACCACATAAATTGTGAGATGCGGAATCGATGGTCTTCTGCAATAAGCGGAGATCGATCACGAGCAAACGAGGGCTACTCTTAGCCAGATGCTAGAAGCCGGAGCCCCAAAGCGTTGGATAACAAGATGGTTCGCAAATATTTTGGGACGGATGGTATTCGCGGGCAGGCAAACGCCTATCCTATGACGCCTGATATCGCGATGAAGGTGGGTATGGCTGTTGGGCTCGCGTTCAAGCGCGGCCAACACCGCAATCGCGTTGTGATCGGCAAAGACACGCGGCTTTCTGGTTATATGATCGAGACAGCACTTGTTGCCGGCTTTACGTCGACAGGTATGGATGTATTTCTCCTGGGCCCAATACCAACGCCGGCTGTCGCCATGCTCTGCAGGTCCCTGCGCGCCGACATCGGTGTGATGATTTCAGCGTCGCACAATCCTTACCATGACAACGGGATCAAGCTCTTTGGTCCGGACGGTTTCAAACTCTCCGACGAGATTGAGCACGAAATCGAACAATTGATGGAAGAGAATCTGACAGATCGGCTATCAAGCTTCGATGCGCTTGGGCGGGCGAAGCGTGTTGATGGCGATATCTATCGTTATATCGAATTTGCCAAGCGGACGATGCCAAAGAACATTTCACTGGCGGGGTTGAGGATAGTTGTCGATTGCGCCAACGGAGCGGCCTACAAGGTTGCACCCGCAGCACTGTGGGAGCTTGGAGCAGAAGTTGTTACGATCAACAACGAGCCAAACGGTACCAACATAAACGAGGATTGTGGCTCAACCCATCCCTTGGGCCTGATCAAGAAAGTGCATGAAGTCCGGGCCGACATCGGGATTGCGCTTGATGGAGATGCCGACCGCGTACTGATCGTGGACGAGAACGGCGCCATTATAGACGGCGACCAGCTTATGGCCGTCATCGCCCAATCCTGGCAGGAATCAAATCGCCTTGTCGGTGGCGGTGTCGTTGCGACGATCATGTCCAATCTCGGCTTTGAGCGCTTCCTTGTCGACCGTGGATTGACGCTGGCACGTACGCAGGTCGGGGACCGGTATGTAGTCGAGCACATGCGCAGCCATGGTTTCAATATTGGCGGAGAGCAGTCCGGCCATATCGTACTGTCGGATTTTTCCACGACGGGCGATGGTCTGGTTTCGGCCCTGCAGATTCTTGCGGTGGTCCAGGAACAGAACAGGCCGGTTAGCGAGGTTTGCCGCAAGTTCGATCCGGTACCGCAGTTGTTGAAAAACGTTCGTACGACTGGCGGAAAGCCGCTGGAAAACAAGAAGGTGAAGAGCGCCATAGATGAAGCCCGCGATCGTCTGGGGAAAGCCGGTCGTCTCGTAATTCGACCATCCGGAACGGAACCTCTGATCCGTGTTATGGCAGAAGGCGACGATCGCAAACTTGTCGAGACCGTCGTCAATGATATCATTTCGGTAATCTCGTCGGCAGCGTAGAACAGAACTATTTCGTTCGAAATACAAATGGGCCCAAACGGGCCCATTTGTATTTGCGTTCAAAGAACGTTGTTTCCAATTCATTAACGTTAATAAATATGGTGAAGAAACACGGTTAAGCGAGATTTAACTTTTCCCCCTCATATTGGTTTCTAACACCTTAGTAGCATTCGCTGCACTTCAATCATTGGGCTTCGTGAGGGAAACGGAAATGAGCAATTTCATCAAACATGCGGCCGTGAGCGCAGCACTTCTGTGCCTGGGTACTATCCCGGCATATTCGGCTGATATGCAGGATCCGCCAGTCGTCGAGGTCCAACAATTTGGCGGATGGTATCTGCGCGGCGATATCGGCATGAGCAATCAGCAGTTCGACGGGTTGGACTATGTCGGCTTCTCTGATCCGGTCGTTCATGGCTGGCACGATGAGGGAGACTTCGACGCTGGCATAACCGGCCAGATTGGTGTCGGCTATCAGTTTAATGATTGGTTCCGCGCGGATGTCACCGGCCAGTATCGCGGTAAGACCGAGTTCAGCGCCTTGGACTTTTATGACACGGATGGCATTCCGGATAATGGCGATGAGGCGACGAACGAATACCACGCAAAGAAGTCAGAATGGCTTTTCTTGGCCAATGCCTATGCCGACCTTGGTACCTATGCCGGCCTTACACCTTACGTTGGTGCTGGTATCGGTGCATCGCGTAATACGATATCGAATTTTACGGATAATAACGCTGTCACCGGTGGCGGCGGCTTTGCAGGTTCTGACTCCCAGTGGGAACTCGCTTGGGCGTTGCACGCGGGTGTCGGCATCAAGGCGACAGACCGCATGACGATCGACATCGGTTACAGCTACTTGGATCTTGGGGATGGACAGACGGCTAACGCATCCAATTTCATCCCCTCGCAAACGCGGCCCAATCCAGAACCGTTCAAATTCAAGGACATTACGTCGCATGACTTCAAGGTAGGTGTGCGCTACGCATTCTGATTGATTATCCAACGGAAATTCGAACGGCAGGCGACTTCTCCTGCCGTCTTCGTTTGTGCCCTGTCCAATCCCCATCTGGTGTAACGCGCAATTTCGATGTCGCGCAGGAACATATTTCTTGACTGTCAACGACATTTCTCCTACTTCCCGGAGTGGGCCACCTCTCCCCAACGAGAGGCGAGCTATCTGTAAGGATAGGAGAAAACATGACGACGCTTTCAAAGCCGGCGCAGCGCCCGGCTAACCCTAATTTTTCATCAGGTCCCTGTGCAAAACGTCCCGGATGGTCGCTTGACGCGCTTTCCGACGCGCCTCTTGGTCGCTCCCATCGCGCCAAGATAGGTAAGACGAAGTTGAAACAGGCGATCGATCTTACCCGAGAAATTCTAGAGGTTCCCGCCGATTATCGTATTGGTATCGTGCCGGCCTCTGACACCGGCGCTGTCGAAATGGCGCTGTGGTCACTGCTTGGTGAGCGCGGCGTCGATATGGTCGCGTGGGAAAGTTTCGGTTCCGGCTGGGTGACGGACGTTATCAAGCAGCTGAAACTTAGCGACGCCCGCACCATCGAAGCAGGCTATGGCGAGTTGCCCGACCTTTCGAAAGTTGACTTCGACCGCGATGTGGTTTTCACATGGAACGGCACGACTTCCGGCGTACGGGTGCCAAACGGCGATTTCATCCCCGCCGATCGCAAAGGCCTCACCATCTGCGATGCAACCTCGGCCGCGTTTGCTCAGAGACTGGATTTCGACAAGCTCGATGTCGTGACATTCTCCTGGCAAAAAGTGCTCGGCGGCGAGGGTGCGCATGGCATGCTCATTCTCAGCCCACGCGCCGTAGAGCGGCTTCTCACTTATAAGCCTGCTTGGCCTTTGCCAAAGATTTTCCGCCTTACATCAGGCGGCAAGCTGATCGAAGGTATTTTCGCCGGCGAGACAATCAATACGCCATCGATGCTCTGCGTCGAGGATTATCTTGATGCATTGACTTGGGCGAAGTCCATCGGCGGGCTTGACGGGCTGGTGGGTCGTGCTGACAGAAACTTTGCCGTCCTTGACGCTTTCGTTGAGCGGACACCATGGATTGCCAATCTCGCGAGAGTTCCGGCAACGCGATCCAACACCTCTGTATGCCTGACTATCGTCGACCGTGACATCATCGCTCTCAACACGGATGCCCAGGCGAATTTCGCCAAAAACCTTGTCGCGGTGCTGGAGAAGGAGGGCGTCGCCTATGACATTGGTGCTTATCGCGATGCACCGTCGGGTCTGCGCATCTGGGCGGGTGCAACTGTCGAGACGGCCGATCTCGAAGCGTTGACGCTTTGGCTCGACTGGGCTTTCCAGTCGCAAAAAGCCGCACTGAAACAGGCGGCCTGAGTTCAGGCCAACGTGGCCGCGTTGTTGCGGCCATCGTCAATCGCATCATTCCGGTTCAACGCCAATTCTTATTGAAAGATGGAGGCCATGATGGCACCGCGCGTACTCGTATCCGACAAACTCTCTCCTACAGCCGTCCAGATCTTCAAGGATCGCGGCGTGGAAGTCGACTATCTGCCGGACCTCGGCTCAGACAAGGAACAGCTTCTCGAAGTGATCGGCCAGTACGATGGCCTTGCTATTCGCTCGGCGACCAAGGTCACGGAGAAACTGATCAATGCCGCAAAGAATCTGAAGGTTGTTGGGCGCGCAGGTATTGGCGTCGACAATGTCGACATTCCCGCCGCCTCGCGGCGCGGCATCATCGTTATGAACACACCTTTTGGCAATTCGATCACGACGGCCGAACACGCAGTTGCCTTGATGTTTGCAGTCGCGCGCGAATTGCCCGAGGCAGACGCTTCCACCCGCGCAGGCAAGTGGGAGAAAAACCGGTTCATGGGCATTGAGATTACCGGCAAGACGCTCGGCATTATCGGCTGCGGTAACATCGGCTCGATCGTCGCGACGCGCGGTGTCGGTCTGAAAATGCATGTGATTGCCTTCGATCCGTTCCTTTCGGAGAGTCGGGCTGAAGAACTTGGTGTCGAAAAAGTAGAACTTGATGAGCTGCTGGCGCGCGCCGATTTCATAACGCTGCACACGCCAATGACCGACAAGACGCGGGGCATAATCAACGCTGAGAACATTGCCAAGATGAAGAACGGTGTGCGTATTATCAATTGCGCACGTGGCGGTCTGATCGTTGAAAAGGATCTGGTCGCGGCGCTGAAGTCCGGCAAGGTAGCCGGTGCGGGGATTGATGTGTTCGAGGTGGAACCCGCCACCGCGAATGAATTGTTCCATCTTCCTAATGTTGTGTGCACGCCGCATCTCGGCGCTTCTACCAGCGAAGCACAGGAAAATGTCGCGTTGCAGGTGGCCGAGCAGATGTCGGACTATCTGATCAAGGGTGCTGTCTCGAACGCTATAAACATGCCGTCCATTACGGCAGAGGAAGCACCGCGTCTGAAGCCATTCGTCAAGCTTGCGGAAGTGCTTGGAGCTTTCGTCGGGCAGGTTACGGAAGACCCCATTCAAGAAGTCGAAGTTTTGTTCGACGGCTCCACTGCCGCAATGAATACGCGAGCGCTGGTCAGCGCGGCTTTGGCGGGTCTTATTCGTCCGCAGGTGTCCGATGTGAACATGGTCTCGGCGCCGATTATGGTAAAGGAACGCGGGATCGTGCTTTCCGAAGTAAGGCGCGATAAATCGGGCGTATTCGATGGCTATATCAAGCTGACCGTGAAGACCGAGTCATTGACACGCTCGATCGCCGGTACCTGCTTCTCGGATGGTAAGCCACGCTTCATTCAGATCAAGGGCATCAATCTCGACGCCGAAGTTGGCCAGCATATGCTTTATACGACCAATAATGATACGCCTGGCATGATCGGCATGCTTGGGACCATTTGCGGCAAGAACAATGTCAACATTGCGAATTTCTCGCTTGGACGCGACAACCCCGGTGGCAATGCAATTGCCATGCTCTATCTTGATGAGCGGATTCCGGACCATGTTCTGGAAGAATTGCGGGTCAACAAGGCGATCGTTTCAGCCAAACCACTGGAATTTGATGTCGCCTGATTGTACGGATGTCTGATGATGTCCGATAGGAGTAAGTTGCTCTGGCGTCTGATGGAAGCGAGCGATCTCGCGTCTGTCAGCGCTGTTGCTGCCGAGGTTCATCCAGACTTTCCAGAAGACGATGCGGTTTTTCTAAACCGGCTTTCGATGTATGGGCAGGGTGTATATGTCCTTGAGAACGAGACAATAATTCTTGGTTATGCGATTACCCATCCTTGGAAAAGCTTCGACATCCCTGCTCTCAATACTGTTCTCGAGGCTTCGCCGGATCGGCGTAACTATTATATCCATGACATAGCGTTGATGGATGCTGCGCGAGGCGGTGGCGCTGCGAGTGAGATCGTGTCGGTTCTGGCAGACCATGCGATGGAGCTCGGCTGCCAAACGATTTCACTTGTCGCGGTCAATGGCTCATCGGGTTTCTGGAAAAAACATGGATTTGAAACTGCCAATCGGCCTGAGTTGAAAACCAAACTTGAAACCTATTCAGATGATGCCTGTTTCATGCTGCGCCGGCTTCGGTAACGTTGGCCTGTTTGCGTCCGCTGAGTTCCGCGATCCAGATTCCACCCAGAACGAGGACAAGCGCTACGGCATGATAGGGTCGGAAATCCTCGCCCAATAATACTACGGCAAGCAATGTACCGAAAATCGGCACAGCGTTGATGAACAAACCCGCGCGGTTCGCGCCGATATATTCGACACCTTTGATAAAAAGTACCTGCGCCACGAGCGAAGGAAACACGGCTGTGTATAGAACAACCATTGTCCCTGTCAGGTCAGGCATATTCATTGCCCCGCTTTGCCATTCCCAGATGGTGAATGGAATGGCGGTAAGGAATGCAAAGAAGGTCATCACTGTCATGAGGCTTTGCCAGTTGATGCCCGGCCGAAAGCGCAAGGCAACAGTGTAGCCGCTATAGAGAAGTACTGCGAGAATCATCAGCGCGTCGCCAAAATTGACCTCGAGGCTAGCGAGTCGTGTAAAACTCCCATGGCCAGCTGTCAGGGCGACTCCAATGAGTGAAAGACTAAAACCAAGAATCTGTCCTGGCCGTACGCGTGTGCCAAAAAGCAGCAAATTCGTCAAGAAAATCACCATCGGGATGCCGGCCTGCTCGATCGTGACATTGATTGCGGAGGTATAATTTAGTGCGCTGTAGAGAGCCATATTGAAGAATGTGAAGCCGAAGGCGCCCAATGCGGCCAGCATTGGTAGATGTACCTGCAATTTTTTCCAGTCCCGCCTCACATGCTTGACACTGATAACGGAGATGAGAAGGAAGGCCAGAAGCCAGCGCAACAGCGTTAGAAGCATCGGCGAAATGTGACCGACCGCAAATTTGCCCGCGACTGCATTGCCGCCCCACAAAAGCGCTGTTGTCAAAAGAAATACATAAGCGGTGCGGTTCATGGGAATGCGGTCTCTGTGGCTTGAACGATCATCCAGTATGAATCGTCGGGACAATAGGTTTATTCGGGTAATAAAGCCAAATTGGTCGACTGTGGCCGAAAGAATTGTCGCGCTTTTATGAACCAGCCTGTATAGAAGCACCGCATTTAGCGCGTAACCTCAGACCAGAATCGGGTTTTCGAAGGATTATGCGTGATCAAGGTGTTACTGCGTCCAAGAAAGTGCTTGGCGCGGAGACGTGATGAGATTGGGACTTGAGGAGTTTTGAATGGCAAATGTTGTTGTGATCGGTTCCCAATGGGGCGATGAGGGCAAGGGTAAGATTGTCGATTGGCTTTCAGAACGTGCTGATGTCATCGTTCGCTTTCAGGGCGGTCACAATGCAGGTCATACTCTGGTTGTCGATGGCATGACTTATAAGCTGTCACTCCTGCCATCGGGTGTCGTGCGTCAGGGCAAGCTTTCCATCATCGGAAACGGCGTCGTATTCGATCCACACGCATTCATCGCCGAGAAGAAGAAACTTGAAGCCCAGGGTGTGGTCATTACGCCCGAGACGCTGAAAATTGCCGAAAACACGACGCTAATTCTTTCGATTCACGGCGAGCTCGATCGCAGGCGCGAAGCTTCCAACTCCGGTACAAAAATAGGAACGACCGGCCGTGGCATCGGCCCAGCCTATGAGGACAAGGTAGGCCGCCGCGCAATCCACGTCCTCGATCTTGCCGATCCGGATACGTTGCCCGCGAAGATCGAACGATTGCTTGCGCATCATAATCCGCTAAGACGCGGTCTTGGAATTGAAGAAGTGGATGGTGCCAAGCTTCTTGCCGAACTTAATGAAGCGGCCCCGCACATCCTGCCGTTCATGGATCGTGTCTGGTATGTCCTTGACCAGAAGAAGCGTGCTGGCGAGCGCATCCTTTTCGAAGGCGCCCAGGGAACGCTGCTCGACATCGACCACGGAACTTATCCCTTCGTGACCTCGTCGAATACGGTTGCCGGCCAAGCCTCGGCCGGATCGGGCATCGGACCAGGGTCGCTGCACTATGTTCTCGGTATTACTAAAGCGTATACAACACGCGTCGGCGAGGGCCCTTTTCCGACGGAACAACAGAATGAAGTTGGACAATTTCTCGGCGAACGTGGCCATGAATTCGGTACGGTTACGGGGCGTAAGCGCCGCTGCGGTTGGTTCGATGCAGTCCTTGTACGCCAGGCCGTTGCCAACAACGGTATCAGCGGCATCGCTCTGACCAAGCTCGACGTGCTGGACGGGCTCGATGAGATCAAGGTGTGCACTGGCTATGAACTCGATGGCGAGGTGATCGACTACCTTCCCGCAGGTCAGGGCCAGCAGGCTCGCGTGAAACCAATCTACGAGACCCTGGAAGGTTGGGAGGGAACGACAGCGGGCGCGCGCAGCTGGAGCGAACTTCCGGCACAGGCGATCAAGTACGTGCGTTACGTCGAAGAACTGATCGGCGCGCCAATCGCTCTTCTGTCAACGAGCCCTGAGCGTGACGATACAATACTTGTTACCGACCCGTTTCATGATTAGAGTCGCGGACAGGTCTTGGAGTTAATCTCACAGCAAAACCATGGGTTTGGGTGAATGGCAGATTTCGTTGCGGTATTGAGAAAGACAATTGATGGACTTGCGGATCCCACTCCCGCGCTTCGTCAACGTGTATATGCAAAAGCTCGTGCAACGATTGAGCAGAAGCTTGCGACGCTGAACGCACCGGAAGCTGTGGCAACGCGTCAGATAAAAGCGCTGGAAGACGCTATTGCGGAAGTCGAGTCCGATTTTACGCCTGCAGTCGAGGAGATTATACCTGAACCCCTGCCGGTTCCTGCCTCCCCGCCCGTGCCAGCTCCCGTTTCAATTTCAACTCCGGTAACGCCGGTAAAATCCGAACCCGCTTCTACGCCGCCATTCACGAAGATTGGGGCGCAACCCGATGCGCTGGAGGATTTCCTGACCAGCCAGAATGCAAGCGGTCGGATTGAACCCAGGGATGAGAGTTCTTATTCGAACACTCCAGCCTCCAAACCATCGGTAAGCTCCACACGTGGCTACGATACAGGTCGTGGTCCCGAGGAGGAAGATGGCGATGACGATCTGGACATCCAGACCGAGGATCGCCGCTCTGGGGACTATGGCGTCTATACGCGCGGACCACTAAAGCAGCCGACGCAAAGGCGCTCATTGATACCCTTGCTCGGTGTTCTGGCGTTGCTTCTAGTCATTGCTGGCGCGGGTTATGCGGGCTGGACCTATCGCGACAAGATTGCCGAAGAGGCCAATGCGGTGAAAACCTATCTGGCCAGCCTGACTAGCAGGGATACTACAAAACCGGCCGAAACCGCAACGAATCAGCCAGCTACTCCGCCGGCGCCTGCACAGCCGACGCCAGCACCAGCGGCGACGCCGGAAACAACAGAACCAAAGCCCGAACCAAAACTGACACAGAGGCTTCTGCCTGACGGTCAGGAAGTCAATCCTGGCCGTGCCAATGATACACCTTCGCTTGGGGAGGGCACTTCTGTTGCCACCTCTACGCCGGATCAGGCCGCGCCGCCACCAGCCGTGCCGGGTCAGCAACAAGCCGCTGGTCAAACACAACCGCCGGCTGCTCTGCCGATCGGTCAAAAAGCATTCTTTTATGAAGAGCGTTCCGGACAGGATGCAGGTACGGCCGATGCAGGCGGCGTTGTCTGGTCCGTTGTGCAAGAGTCGCCTGGCAATGATCTTCCACCAGAGCCTGCCATCAAGGCTGAAGTTACAATTCCCGATCGTGGCATTAATCTAAGGATGATCATCCGCCGTAACGGAGATAAGTCCCTTCCCGCCAGCCATCTGGTCGAGATGATCTTTACCGTACCGGAAGGCTTTCCGGGCGGTTCGATCGACAATGTATCGCGTATGACCTTCAAGGACACTGAACAGGCTCCTGGCAGTCCGCTTGTTGCCATTCCGGCGAAGATCGCCGACAACTTCTTCATCATTGCGATGAATGACGCAAAGACAGCTGTCGACACGAATATGTCCCTGATACGGCGCCAATCATGGATCGACATACCGATCGCCTATAAGACTGGCCGGCGTGCTCTGATTACGCTTGAAAAGGGTCTGCCCGGCGAGAAGACATTTGACGAGGTGCTGAAATCCTGGGCTGCCAAAACAGGCGGCTGAATGGAGATACAAAAAGGCCGCATCAGCGGCCTTTTTATTTAGGTGTCAGCTGAATCAGCGAGCGTCGGAACCCGTCGAGACGAGCGCCTTCTGCTGTCTGATGGCTGCAGCTTTCACGGCGTCCTGTACCTTTTCAAAGGCCCGGACCTCAATCTGGCGGACGCGCTCACGGCTGATGCCGAACTCGGTCGAAAGATCTTCCAGAGTTACCGGATCGTCGGCAAGGCGTCGCGCTTGAAAGATACGACGCTCGCGATCATTCAGTGACGACATGGCTCCGGAAAGCATCTCGCGGCGATTTTCCAACTCGTCCTGCTCGATCAGCATCGTTTCAGCGCTGTCATGATCATCGACCAGCCAATCCTGCCAGTCGCCGCCTGCTTCGCCATCGGAAGAACGGATTGGTGCGTTCAACGATGCATCACCGGATAGGCGGCGGTTCATCGAAACCACTTCCTCTTCCGAAACACTCAGGCGTGTGGCAATTTCCTTGACCTGTTCAGGGTTGAGATCACCATCGTCAAGCGCCTGGATCTTGCTCTTCACCTTGCGCAGGTTGAAGAAAAGACGCTTCTGATTGGCAGTCGTTCCCATTTTGACAAGGCTCCACGAGCGCAGGACATATTCCTGGATCGAAGCCTTGATCCACCACATGGCGTAGGTGGCCAAACGGAAGCCACGCTCCGGCTCGAAGCGTTTGACGGCCTGCATCAGGCCGACGTTTCCTTCGGATATAACTTCGCCGATCGGCAAACCATAGCCGCGATAACCCATTGCAATCTTGGCAACGAGACGCAGATGGCTTGTGACAAGCTTATGCGCCGCTTTCGGATCTGCATGCTCAAGGTACCGCTTGGCGAGCATGTACTCTTCTTGCGGTTCGAGCATGGGAAAACGACGGATTTCTTCGAGGTAACGGGTCAACCCACCGTCACCGCCTAGAATACTTGGAAGATTTTGGGCCACTGAGCACCCCTCCTCAATTTGGAATAGACCCCCATTATCGGCGGGTCCGCATCGACTGCTCGCCCAATAGCTTGGCGCGAACAGACTGGTGCTATCAATATATAGGTATCATTTTGTCAAAAACACGGTGCATTAAGTGGTGAAACAATCTGTCACATAAATGTGAACAATACAGTCAGGATTTAGGCTCTTCCTTAAAGAATGCAGGTTATTCGCAATAGTTCCGTCGTTCAAGAATTTCTCTACAGAGTGGTCTTACGAAATGCCTCGAGTAATTCGGCCATGTCTTTGGGAGCAGGCGCTTCAAAATGCATTAGTTCGCCGGTAGACGGGTGTTCGAAGGCGAGAAGCTTCGCGTGCAATGCTTGCCGATTGAAGCCCTTAACAATGCTTTGTAGTGGTTCGTCCAGCTTGTTGGCCTTGGTCTTGTAGGAGCCACCATATTCAAGGTCGCCCACGAGCGGATGGCCGATATGAGCCATGTGGACGCGGATCTGATGCGTTCTGCCAGTTTCCAGCCGACATTCGACGAGCGCGGCAAGGGCGGTGGCGTCTTCCCTTGCGCCAAATTTTTCCTGAACCTCGAAATGGGTGACGGCGTGACGGGCATCCTCGCGCTCTTCGTGAACGATGGCCTGCTTGGTTCGATCACGATGTGAGCGGCCAAGGGGTGCCTCAATCGTACCAATCTTCCGGTCCGGGGTTCCCCAAACGATGGCGAGATATGCGCGTTCCAGATCATTTGTGCGGCCATGGTCAGCGAACTGTGTACTCAGATGACGGTGGGCGAGATCGTTCTTGGCGACGACCATAACACCGCTGGTCTCCTTATCGAGGCGATGTACGATACCAGGCCGCCTGACACCGCCTATGCCCGACAGCGTATCACCGCAATGATAGATCAGCGCATTGACGAGCGTACCGGTCCAATTTCCGTTCCCGGGATGTACCACCAAGCCAGCTGGCTTGTTGATGACAATAAGATCTGCGTCCTCGTAGAGAATATCGAGAGCAATATCTTCGCCCTTGGGAGTTGCATCGTCAGGCTGGGGTACCTCGATGGTGATGCTGACCCCCTCGCGCAATTTATGTTTGGTCTCACGAATAACTTTGCCGTCAAGACTGACTTGACCCTCACTGATGAGCGACTGGATACGATTTCGCGATAGATCTGGTGCCAGCTGCGCAGAAAGCCAGGCATCCAGTCTCTTGCCAGCGGAATCGATATCGGTAATTAGCTCTTTCAAAACCTCAGTCCCTTCGTTACAGGAGGCTTGGTTCGAAACCTCGGAGATGTACTATATATGGCCAATGTCAATCCGGACCTTGACGGGGAAGAACAACCCCTGGATCCGGCAATGGAGCGGGTTCGCCGCAAGATGATCCGGCTGCTGGCTGTTTCAATCGGTATCATGGTGATCGGTCTTATGGCGGTGCTGGCGGCCATTGTCTACAAGATTAACCAACCGATCCAGGAGGCGGCTACGCCGGTCCCGTCGGAGGTTCCGGGGCAACCACTCGGCGGGGCGCTGGCGGGCGAATCTATAACGCTTGATCAGGGCACACGGATTCTCTCGCATAATCTATCAGATAACACGCTTTCTCTGGAAACCAGATTGGCCAATGGAACGCGGCAGATCCTTGTCTACGATGTCGCGACAAAGCGTGTCGTTGCGCGGATTTCAGAAGCTGCTGGCAATTGATACAGGTTAGGAGTTGAATGTGATTGTGGCACTGGCTACAAATCGTCATTGCACTTTGTCTTTTGCTTGATTATACCCGCCTCTTAGCTACCTGCGACGCGCCCATCGTCTAGCGGTCAGGACACCGCCCTCTCACGGCGGGAACAGGGGTTCGATTCCCCTTGGGCGTACCAACCTACCCGCACGTGATTCAGCGCCAATATACTTAAACGATATTTCGGAAGGCCGCGCTTTATGAGGTTGCCTCGATTTGAACTCTTAACCAAAATTCGCCGTTCCGTTGTCTATCGAATTTTGCAGCCGCGCGCGCCTCGGCATCCGGTCAACTTCACGGGACCAGCAGTGGTTGTCGGCTCAGCGCCGGTTTCAACGATACCCGCCGGTTTTAACGAACATTTCCACATTGTGACCGTCAATGGATCGCAAAGCGTCCTCGACAGGTGGGGCGTTGACGCACCAGATGCGACCATCATGCAGTTCAATCAGGTCGAGGGGCAAACCACCAATGCGCTGCACGTGCGCAAGGTACTGAACGGAAAACGCACCGGACTGCTCTATGTCGTACGCTGGTCAAAAAGCCTGGCTCTGCTGCAAAATGGACTCGCCGCTTTCAACTATTCTTATGACGACGTGAAAGTGATCAGCCGCTTTAAACGTATGGCGATGTATGAGGCCGTAATGGGAGGTCTCAATGTTGAAATCGACGACAATATGAAATTTTCGAACGGCATTACGGCGGTCTTCTATGCCATCCTCAGCGGCGCCAAGGCAATAATCATCACCGGCATCAATCCTGATTCTTCCGGACATGTTTACAACGACGCCAATCTAAAGCGGTTGCATGCGGGCACCGACAAGCAGATCCTGCAGGCCCTCATCGATCGAGGCTATCCGCTATTCACTGCAGACGTCGAAGTCGCCCGCGCGTCCGGCCTGCCGCTCTGGACAGAAGATAGTTTCAAAGGATTTACCGAAAAAAGCACAGTATCCAGCAAACAGAGTTGATAACAAAAACCCCTTGTAACCTGGAAGTCGCAAGGGGTTATGATTTCAGATACAGACGATTGAATGATCAAATGGTTTTCCAATCAGGATCCACGGAACTTGCTGCAGCGCGCCACTCATCGGCATAATCCACATTCTGCCAGTCCTTGAACCAAGGTCCGCCATTGGTGAAATGCACAGCATTTGGATAACCGCTCGCCGGTTTTTCGTTCCAGCCTTCCAGCCAGTTCCATTCGACCGGAACCTCGCCGATTTCGTTGTCCTGCGCCCATTGCATCCGGTGCAGATAAGCGCCGCTCTCCCGGTTGATCAGTTCTGGTGTGAGTTTACGTGTCGATGGGTGATCGCAATTAAACAGCATAAAAGACGACCAGTTCTTACGCGGGTAACTGGTTTGGACCTTGCCGTCCATCTTCGTAGCTTCCTTCGGAGTGTAATCATGCTTGACGCAGATTACAGCTTTCGATTCATCTCTGTATCCGAGCAGTTTTGCTACGTCCCCGAAAAACAGGAAGTCGCAATCGCAAAATAGCGCCCAGCCTTTATATCCGGCGAGCCAAGGCGTGAAGAAGCGTGAATAGGTGAATTCCGTCGAGGCGAGCGGATCGATATCACGCGTGTAGGCACCTTTTTCCACAAGCTCGTCCAGCTTGATCGGGATTACCCGGAGCGGGATGGACGCATGTTTCAATACGGTGCTTTTAGCGACTTCATAGGCGATCGGTTCGCGCGAATCCCATCCGACGTAGATATCAAGATCATTCTGCATAATGCCTCACTTCATATTCTGAGAGTCAGGGTAGGGTTTTAAACGAAATTCGGAAAAGAAAAACCCCTCATTACCGCCAAATTGCCCATCATAGGGGCGTGGCGGTGGCCATCAGGCGAGACTTGACGTTCGATGCCCGCAAGTTTAATCGATCGGTCTCTTGGCGTCAGATTGACTAAAGAACGGGCTCTCTTTCAAGGCGGGACAACCTATTGAAACGACACAAATCTGTCTTGTTCCCGAGAATGGAAATCCCGTTTCCCTACCGTTCGGATGGTCCAGCCACGTTCCCTAAAAGTACAAGCCATATGCTGCTTACTCATTGGCGCAACTACAACGTAAAGAAACGGCATGATCCGGTTCAACTATATCCGCTTCGTAAGGGTGATATTTGCCCCCTTGCTCCAGCGGATATACCCCTCATTTTTCTTGCGCATAACAGCATTCAGTTTCTGCCGTCATTCCTCGCGCACTATCGCAAGCTGGGAATAACGCGGTTCTTATGCGTTGACGATCAGTCTACGGACGGCACGCGCGAAAGACTCCTCGAGGAAAGTGACGTCGATGTCTTCGGTTCGGAAATTCGATACCGTCAGGCGATTGGAGGCAATCTTTGGCGTGAGGCATTGGTCCGGATTTTCGGAACAAAACGCTGGTATATGAACGTCGATTGCGACGAGTATTTCATTTATGACCAGTGCGAAACGCGGAAGCTACCCGAGCTGATTGCGGGACTGAAAGCCAAAGGTGTGCTGCATTGTCCGGCACCGATGATCGACTGTTATCCATCGGACGCCATCAAATCCGCCGTTTTCGATGGTTCGACAGATATTATGCCTTGGCGGGTCGCCAATACGTTCGACAGCAGGGGATATCATTTGTTTCGCACCACTTCGGCGATGTCGATGATGGGGGGACCCAGAGACAGGTTGCTGGACGACCCCGAGAATTATGACGAGCTGATGAAGTACCCGTTGCTTTACGTCGAGCATGACATTGCGTTTACCATCAGCATTCACAAGCCGTGGCCGTTCGATCGAAACTTTTCGCCAATTTATGGTTCGCTTTTACACTTCAAGTTTTTCAGCGAGACGGAAGAGTTCGTAAAAAAGGCAATAGAAGGTGGGCAATATTTCAAGGATTCGCGCGCTTACAAGACGATGCTGGAGGCTATTACCGCTGGAAAACTCGACCAACTCACTTCAGATGTCTCGGTGAAGTTCGAAAACTCGAAACAGTTGTTGGGTTTAGGCTTCTTCAAAGGCGTGTTTTAGGGATTACGAGCTGGCTGTTCGGGCCCGCCTCTTTTTAACTTCGGCCATCCTAGGCTTGGTTTCCAAACCGCTTTTGTAGAGGTTGTTCCGGTCAAGGAACTTGACGTCGCGCTCACCACACAGGGCCATTGTGATATCGAGCTCCTTTTGGATAATTTCCAAAGCCTGGGTGACACCTTGCTTGCCACCTGCGCCTAGCCCGTAGAGAAACGCCCGGCCGATATATGTACCCTTAGCCCCTATGGCGAGCGCCTTCAACACGTCTTGCCCTGACCGGATACCGCCATCGAAATGTACTTCGATCTTGTCACCAACAGCATCGACAATATCGGCAAGCACCGAAATGGACGACGGGGCACCGTCTAACTGACGACCGCCATGATTGGATACGATGATCGCGTCGGCGCCTGTCGCCGCCGCCATTTTCGCATCCTCCACGTCAAGGATGCCCTTGATGATAAGCTTGCCGCCCCAACGTTCCTTGATCCAGGCGACATCATTCCACGACAGTCGCGGATCGAACTGCTCTGCTGTCCAGACTGACAACGACGACAGATCGCCAACACCTTTGGCGTGCCCAACAATATTCCCGAACGTACGCCGCTTGGTCTTCAGCATTTCCATACACCACCGCGGGCGCGTGGCCATTTGCCAGATATGTTTGGGTGTAAACTTGGGCGGAGCTGAGAGGCCATTGCGGATATCTTTATGGCGCTGCCCAAGAATTTGCAGATCCAGCGTCAAAACCAAAGCGGAGCACTTGGCCGCCTTGGCGCGATCAATGAGATTGTAGACGAAGTCGCGATCCTGCATGACATACAACTGGAACCAGAAAGGCCTGGTTGTAACCGATGCGACGTCTTCGATAGAGCAGATGCTCATCGTCGACAGAGTGAAAGGAATGCCAAATTCTTCAGCCGCCTGCGCTGCCAGCATTTCGCCATCCGCGTGCTGCATGCCTGTCAGACCGGTAGGTGCCAGCGCGACGGGCATCGAAACCTTCTGGCCAACCATGGTGCTTTCTAGGACGCGATCGGTCATGTCGACTGCGACGCGCTGACGTAACTGGATCTTGCGGAAATCATCCTCGTTGGCCCGGTATGTACTTTCCGTCCACGCACCGGAATCGGCGTAGTCGAAGAACATTTTCGGCACACGGCGCTTCGCTATTTCTTTCAGGTCGGCGATCTCAACAGTCTTTGTCATTATTCCGTCTCGCAGTATTCCGTCTCTTGGGGTTTCATACTAATGCATTTGAAAAGGCAAGTGCCGCCCATAAAATCATCCACATGCGAGGAGACTTTTCATGAGTAAATGATTTGTCTTTGCCTGTAGACTTTCGCTATGGTCATGATCAACAGAACACTCGCTAATGGAATATAGTTCAATGCAAAAACAGCCGCTGCTCCTGCTTGGCCCCGTCATGCCCTATTTGGTTGACGAGTTGGAGAAGCGTTATGCGGTCGAAAAACTCTATGAAGAAGCGGACGCCCTTACATTCCTAAAAGAAAATGCCCGACGGTTCCAGGCGGCCGCGACCAGCACGTTCACCGGGCTATCGGCCGATATGATCGACCTTTTGCCTGCGCTTGAAATTGTTTCGTCGTTTGGTGTCGGCACCGATTCGCTCGATGTGGAGTACGCCAACAAGAAAGGTGTCAAGGTTGCGAACACACCCGACGTGCTCAATGAAGACACGGCAAATATGGCGATTACACTGCTCTTGGCGGCCACCCGTGACATCGTTGCCAATGACCGCTTTGTACGGGAAGGACGTTGGGCAAAGGGCGAGACGCCTCCCTTGGCGCAGGGGATCGAAGGCAAGAAAGTCGGTCTCGTCGGGCTGGGCCGTATAGGCAGCGTCATTGCGGAAAAACTGTTGGCGTTCGGCTGCGACGTTGTCTACCACACGCGCAACAAAAAGCCGGATGTTTCGTATCGGTACTATAGCAATCTGGTTGAAATGGCTCGCGATTGCTCGGCCTTGATCGCTATCCTGCCCGGCGGGGATGCGACACGAGGCGTCGTCTCGCGTGAAGTGCTGCAGGCCCTTGGTCCCGAAGGAACGTTCGTCAATATCGCGCGCGGCACCGTGGTGGACGAGGCGGCTTTGGTCGAGTTGCTTAAATCGGGTGAGCTAGGGCGTGCGGGGCTCGACGTTTTCGCAGACGAACCGAATGCGCCCGAGGCTTTGTTTGCTCTGCAAAACGTGGTGTTGCAGCCGCACATGGGCAGCGCCACGGTCGAAACGCGCAAGGCGATGGCCGACCGTGTGGTTTCCAATCTGGAAAACTATTTCGCGACTAAGTGAGACGGTGGACGGTTATCCAAATACCACGGTCTTGTGACCATTCAGCATGACCCGGGATTCGAGGTGTTTCTTTACCGCCCGCGCCAGTACCCGGCTTTCGATATCGCGGCCAGTGGCGACGAAATCCTCGGCGCTCATGGCATGGGTCACTCGCTCGGTCTCCTGTTCGATGATCGGGCCTTCGTCGAGATCGGGCGTGACGTAATGGGCTGTCGCGCCGATCAGCTTCACACCGCGCTCAAAGGCCTGATGATAAGGCTTTGCGCCTTTGAAGCTTGGCAAGAAGGAATGGTGGATATTGATCACCTTCCCGAACAGCCGCTTCGACAAATTGTCTGACAGCACCTGCATGTAGCGGGCCAAAACAACAAGGTCTGCGCCCGTGTCCTTGACGATCTTAAGAAGCGCCTCTTCCTGCTCCATCTTGGTATCCTTGGAGACTGGCAAGACGTAATAAGGGATGCTCTCATGTTCGGCAAAGCGGCGGCTGTCCTCGTGGTTGGAGACAATCGCTGCAACGTCGGCATCGAGCCAGCCAACCTTGATCTGGTAGAACAGGTGCAACAGAGCATGGTCGAACTTGGATACCATGATAATGATCTTCGGCTTTTTCGATTGGTCGACCAGGCTTGTCTTCATATCGAAGCGCTGAATGGCGGGCTTTAGGGCCCGTTCGACATCGTCCTTGGTTGTGCCTTCGGCTGCGGTGAAGGCTATGCGCATAAAAAAGCGATTGGTCTGTCGATCCCAGAACTGATTGCTCTCCGCGATGTTCGCATCAATGCCGGCAAGTTCAGTCGTAACCGAGGCGACGATTCCCGGCCGATCTTCACAGGAAAGAGTAAGGACATAATTCTTGTCTGGCATGATAACTCCGGGTGCAGGCGATCTGATGTCGGTGGATCATAATGAGCAGCGGGGAAAGGCGTCGATACAAAAACGAAGCGCTCAGTCCTTTTTCCGGCATGAACAAGTCGCGTTGAACGCTTATTTGCACCTGGACGATGGGTTTTCTGGTTAACCTTCGGGCTTAGTTCCATACCAGCGCGGTGTATAGACCCATCTACCGCCGTCTTTCCGATCAAAGCTGCGAGTGAGCGATGATCCGACGATGATCACTGTTCGCATATCCACCTGATCGGGCGTCAGTTCGGCAAGCGTGATGACACGCATGGTTTCCGCTGGGCGGCCTATATCGCGGCCGAGGACGATGGGGGTATCGCCACTACGATACTTGCGCAGGATTTCTATGGCGCGCGGCAGTTGCCACGGACGAGGCTTTGAGATCGGATTGTAGAACGCCATGGCGAAATCCGCCTCGGCCGCCAATGAAATGCGCTTTTCAATGATGTCCCATGGCTTCAGATTGTCGGAAAGCGACAGGATGCAGAAATCATGGCCGAGCGGCGCTCCGCTACGGCTGGCCGCAGCAAACGCAGCCGACACTCCAGGCAGTATCTCGAGCTCGACAGCATGCCAAGAGGGATCATCAGATTCATGGAGTGCTTCGACTACCGCCGCGGCCATAGCGAAAACGCCGGGATCACCGGAAGAAATCATCACGACGGATCGGCCCATCGTGGCGAGCTCGAACGCGTGTCGCGCGCGCTGCATCTCTTCGCGATTGTCCGTCATATGTAGCGTCTGGTCATCGCGGAATGGTCCTGCCATCCGCACGTAGGTTTCATAGCCAAGCACATCGTCCGCGGTCTGCAACGCCTGTTTGACTGCCGGAATCATCAAATCCGGGTCGCCCGGTCCGAGGCCAACCACAGCAAGCCTGCCCTGCTTTTGGCCTGAAGCTGCGGGACCTTCCAAAGGCGAAGCGCTGTCGGTATCCGCTACCTTGCGCTGGAAAACCAGATCACCCTTTTGAGGTGCAATATGCGAAGGCGCAACCAGGATACGCAGTTCACCATCGTCGTCCAGAGGCAACCGCGCGTCCTGAAGCCAAGGCGCGTCTCCCTCTATTCTGACAGTCTTGCCCCCAAGCAGATCAGCAATGAAGGTCTTTGCATCCTCGGGATTTTTCAGTTCGTATTCCGGCGGTGGGTTAAGCAGGCAAGTGCCGAAGCGAAGCTCACCTGATGTCGTTATGGCGGGAGAGACCTCGAGAATAACGGCGATCTTCCGGGCAAGAACGTTCACGCCAGTTGTGCCACCCAACAGCGGGACAACGGCACTGCCATCGTCGGCGACCGCCAGAACGGGCGGTTCGGCTGCCTTATTGCCAAGGACTGGGGCCAGGGAGCGAATAGTAATACCAGTGGCGCATAACGCGACAACGGCATTGCCTGTCAGATAACGCTCGCGGATTGTCTCGCCGAAATTGGCATAGGAGACATCAGCGCCCGTCACTCGGCCTTCCAACCCATAAATTGTAACTCCGGGCATGCCTGCCTTGATGCGTGATGCAGTTTCCATGCCAAGCGCCGAGAGGACCAATATGGCTATCGGATCGGTCATTCAGCGCTACCTTGCCATTTCTCTCCCGGAACGAGAATCAGCGAGAAATAGGGAGAGGACTCAGGATCAACTTCCGCCAGTGGAATGATGCGTTGTGCATCCATTGTTGCGCGTTCGACATAAAGCGCCCGATCGAGCAAGCCAAGCTCTTGGATGACACTGCGCACTTTCGCGAGGTTTTTGCCAAGCTTCATGATGGCCGCGGCTTCGGTTGCGGCGAGCCGCGTCTTCAAATCTTCCGGAGAAAGAACCCCCGACAAAACCGTAAGCGTCTGGTTACGATAAACCAGGGGAGCACCGAGCACGGCAGCGCCACCGAGGATAGAACACACACCCGGCACGACTTCGGTTTCGTAGTCTTCCGCCAGGCGGTCGTGGATATACATAAAGGAGCCGTAGAAGAACGGGTCGCCCTCGGCGATGACCGCCACATCCTTGCCGGCGTCGAGGTGGGTGCGCAAAACCCCAGTTATCTCGCCGTAGAAATCACTGACGATGGCTTCATAGTTCATATGAGCGGGTAGGATCTCCGTCGTGACTGGGTAGATCAGCGGGACGAGAAGTTGCTTATCATCAAGATAGCGCTCGACGATGGTCAAGGCGTTACCCTTCTTGCCCTTGGCTGCGTGATAGGCGACGACAGGGGCAGCCTGAAGCAGACGCAACGCCTTCAACGTAATGAGTTCAGGATCGCCGGGGCCAACGCCCAGCCCGAAAAGCCGACCTCGCTGCGGCATTATTCTTTCTCCGAAGCGAGAGCGTTGATCGCTGCGGCAGCCATGGCACTGCCGCCGCGGCGGCCATGCACGACGACATAGGGTATCCCGCGACTGTCCTCGGCCAGCGCTGCCTTGGATTCCATCGCGCCGACAAAGCCGACAGGAAAGCCAAGAATGAGCGCCGGTTTTGGAGCACCCTCATCGATCATTTCCAAAAGGCGAAAAAGGGCGGTCGGTGCATTGCCAAAGGCAACGACTGCGCCCTGCAAATGAGGGCGCCACAGTTCGAGTGCCGCCGCGGAGCGGGTATTCCCCATGTCGCGCGCCAAGGCGGTTACTGATGGATCACTGAGCGTGCAAATCACTTGATTGTTGGCCGGCAAGCGGGCCCGCGTTACGCCTTCCGCAACCATGCGTGCATCACACAGGATCGGCGCACCATCCAGTAACGCGTTACGGCCAGCCGTTGCGGCGCCTTCGGAAAACGCCAGATCCTGTATCACATCGACCATGCCACAAGCGTGGGCAACGCGAACCGCGAGCTTTTCAAGATCGGCCGGAATGCGGCTGAGATCTGCTTCAGAACGGATGATAGCGAAGGAACGATCATAGATCGTCTGGCCGTCGCGGATATAATCAAGCATTAAGTGGCCCCCCGGAGCCGGAATTCTCACCGATCAATTCGGCAGCCTCCTCGATAGTGACATTGGCAGCCAATAGCTTGCCAAAACGCGACGGTCCATTGGTCGCGCGCAGAAAGATGTCATAATGCCCTGGTGCGACTGCGACGAGTGTTACCGGCTTTGCCGATGGCGAGGCGCAGGATTTTGTGCAACCGCTCATATGAATCTGTGGAACTGCAGGCGTCCCGTCCAACAACGCCGCGAGTTTTAACCCGTCTGCTTGAGTAGCTCCAAGCGCGGAACCGCATCCAGCCGAACCTGAACAGCTGATCATCGTCGCAAGAACCTGCCGCGAATTGGCGCTGAGACCCAGTACTTCGAGATCCGCAAGGGCGCTTGCTGCGTTGTCGATCGAAACGTCCGGCAGAAGAATGCTTTGCCACGGCGTCATGCGCAATTTCGCATTGCTGTGCTTGTCGGCAAGTTCAGCGAGCGATTGCAGGAGTCCCGGAACAAGACGACCAAGTGGAGGCATCGCGCCCACAAAACAAGTTGAACTATCGTCACCCGGCCAAATGCCAAGATGGCCGTTCAGTTTCGGAGGATATCTGCGCCAATCCGCAAGTTCTTTGCTTCTAACCGGAAATCCGAGTCGCCGTTCAAGCTGTTCTACAAGCCGTTCGGGGCCCATATCGGCAACCATGTGACGAAGTCGCGAGGCCACTGGATGGTTCAAGTTCCACTCGACGAAAAGATCGAGAATAGTGGTGATCAGATTAAACGCTTGCTCGTTTGTGACAATGCCGACCGCAGGCTGTTCCTCTGCCCTTGTTGGCGGTACGCCCGCAATGCCGAAGGCAAAGCTGGGTTGATTGCTTTCACGATTGATGGGACTGAGCCACAGATCATGCGGATGATCGACAGTGGCAACGCTCTCACCACCATCGATAAGTATCGAGAATTTCGGCGATAACGCCTGATAGGAAGGGTTGGTCTGCAGCGTTTCCAGCACACGCGTCGCAAGGGGCCTAACATCAACGCTGTCGCAATCTGTGCCGGCAATTGGGCTGATCATGACATTGCGAACGTCATCGCCTCTGTCGGTCAGTGGGCCAAGACCAGCATTCAGCAACAGTGCAATCAACGGGTTCTGGGTATCCGGACGAACGCCGCGAATTTGCAGATTTGCGCGATTGGTAATTTCGATCGTGCCGTTGCCGAATCGCTGCGCCGCATCAGCAACGTGCCGCGCCTGATCAGAGCTCAGATCGCCAAAGGTAAGCTTCACACGGCATATTCCGCCATCGCGAGCCTTTGCCATACGGAATAATCCAGGACAGGCAGAACGCCGCTCCTCGACTGTTGATTGCCGGATGGTGGTTGTTAGATGGCTCATGGCGTTGTCGGTTTTACAGGATGCCTTGGGACGTGCCAACCTTTCTCGTGGCTTGCACTTCGTTGACCCACTAGATGGTTTCGGGCATGCATAGCACCTGTAATTAACTGGAATGTATGATGGCGCGGTGGCTGACAATTATCGGGATTGGTGAAGATGGATATGGCGGTCTTGGTCAGACCGCCCGGGATGCGCTCGCCGATGCAGCCACCGTTTTCGGCGGCAAACGGCATCTGGATATGCTGCCGGAAGGGTTGACGGCCAAACGGACAGCTTGGCCAAGCCCTTTCTCGGACGCCTACGCCATGCTCCTTGCCCTTCGTGGACAGCCAGTCGCCGTGCTCGCCAGTGGCGATCCGATGCACTTCGGCATGGGCGCGACATTGACCCGGTATATAGAGCCCGATGAGATGCGGATAATTCCAGCGCCATCGTCGTTCTCACTCGCGGCGGCGGCTATCGGCTGGCCTATACAAGAAACGCAGCTGTTGAGTGTTCATGGCAGGCCGGTTGAGACGCTGTTCAAGGCGTTCGCCCGTGGAGCAAGGTTGCTCATTCTCAGCAATGATGGCGATACGCCTGCACAGGTTGCGCGGATGCTGAGCGAGACCGGGTTCAAGTCGGCACAATTGACTGTGATGGAGCATATGGGTGGCGCGGCAGAGCGGCGGATCGAGGGCACTGCAGACATGTGGGATCATCCTCGCTGTGCCGATCTGAACGTGGTGGCGGTGGATTGCCTCGTCGCTGAACCGTCCTCTCGCACCTATTCTACCGTTGCCGGACTGCCCGACGAAGCGTTCGAGCATGACGGCCAATTGACCAAGCGGGATGTCCGCGCTGTTACGCTGGCGCATTTGGGGCCACTACCGGGGGAGCTTCTTTGGGATGTCGGCGCGGGATGCGGGTCGATCGGTATCGAATGGATGCGCGCACATCCTTCTTGCCGGACTCTGGCAATTGAAGCCAATGAAAAGCGGCAAGATCTGATCCTGCGCAACAGCCGGGCGCTCGGCGTGCCTGATTTGCAGGTGATAAGAGGCGAAGCGCCGGGCGCGCTCCGCGATCTCCCAACACCGGATGCGATTTTCATAGGTGGGGGCGTAACCAGTGCGGGGGTAATGGAAACCTGCTGGAAAAGCCTCAAACCCGGTGGGCGCCTGGTTGCCAACGCGGTGACTATCCAAAGCGAAATGGCAATCGTGGACTGGCGCGCCACCCATGGTGGCGACCTCGCCAAGCTTGCTGTTTCGTACGCGCAGCCTTTGGGCGGTTTCGATACGTGGCGCTCGGCTCTGCCGGTCACTGTCTACGCGGTTCGCAAGATGGCGTGATCGTCCGTTGAACCGAAGACCCAAAACGATCAGACTGGATGTGACGCCTAATGACGGCAAATCGCATTGGCAAAACGATTTCGAAATCGCGAGTAGGAACGCTAGCTTATAGATTTTCCAACTGACCTTTTGCCTAAATAGGGGGACAAACATCCATCGTTTAACGGTTGGTATTTTCTTGCCGGAAAGGAATCTTATGGAACTTGATCCTCAGAACGCGTTTTCCGCGATTCAGACTGGCATTCGCCAAGCCAGCGCCCTCGTTGTAACGTACTCGTTCTCCGTGATTGGCGCGGTTCTGCTGCTGATCATTGGGTTTCTCGTCGCAGGCCTCGTCGAGCGTTGGGTCTATGCCGGGCTTGGGCAAGTCGGCGGCTTCGATCTGACATTGCGCCGTTTTTTTTCCAAGATCGCGCGCTATGTCGTGCTAGGGCTCGTTGTGGTCATGGTGCTTGGCCAATTCGGTATCCAGACGGCTTCGGTGATTGCTGCTATTGGTGCCGTTGGCCTCGCGATCGGACTGGCTTTGCAAGGGACGCTGCAGAATATTGCAGCAGGAATCATGCTTTTGGCGCTTCGTCCTCTTCGCATTGGCGAGTATGTGGAAGTCGGGAGTGTTAGTGGGACGGTCGAAGAAATCGGGCTGTTTGCAACGCGGTTACGAGCAGCGGACGGTATATATGTTCTCGCGCCCAATTCGACGCTGTGGACTCAACCGGTGAAGAACTTCACGCGCAACGGCGTGCGGCGTAATGACATCACGATCACTGTGTCCAATGAGAATGATATCGACCAGGTCCAGAAATCTCTTCTTGAATTGGCCGAAGGCGACAAGCGGATCAAAAAAGATCCGTCCCCTTCAGCTTTTGTGGCAGAACTGGCTGAGAGTTCGGTGTCGATAACACTGCGCTACTGGTCGTCTGTTGGAGATTTCCAGTCTGCTAAAGCCGACCTTAACAAGAAAGTTCGTCACATCCTGACGGTCGAGGCTTGATTCGCCGATACGACGAGATGGTGATCCCGACTGGATTCGAACCAGTGGCCTACAGATTAGGAATCTGTCGCTCTATCCTACTGAGCTACGGGACCATTCACCATTGACATACTGTTTTTCGGCATAGACGCCAAGTCTGAAGATGCTTGGAAGTTCTTTCATTTTGATGATGCTCAGTTCGAAGGTGGAAGAGCGCTTTCAGCCAATTGCACCCAATAACTGATGCCGTGCGGGATGGCGTCGTCGTTGAAATCATAGGCGGGATTGTGCAGCGAAGCGCTTTCGCCATTGCCAATGAAGATGAAAGCGCCGGGCCGTGCTTCCAGCATATAGGAGAAATCCTCCCCCGCCATCATCGGCGCGACTTCGTCGTTGACCGCGCCATTTCCGGCGACATTTCGGGCGGTCTTTGCCGCGAAATCGGTCTCGCGAGCATGATTGAACGTTACCGGATAATTGCGAGTATAACGGACACTTGCGCTTGCTCCCAAGGCGCCGGCAATCCCTTCAGCGACCTCGGTGAGGCGCTTTTCGGCAAAGTCGCGCATTTCCGGACGCAGTGTGCGGACTGTGCCGGCAAGCTCGGCCCTTTGCGGAATGATGTTATGGGCATCGCCGGCATGGAACTTGGTGACCGATAGGACTACCGAATCGAGCGGATCGGTACCGCGCGAGACAATAGTTTGCAGCGCATTGACCAATTGCGCCGCTATGACGATCGGATCAAGGGTCCGATGCGGTTGTGCCGCATGCCCGCCGCGACCTTCGACGGTGATGGTGAACTCGTCGGTTGCCGCCATGATCGGGCCTTTGCGAATGGCAAACTGACCGATGGGGAGTCCGGGAACATTGTGCATGCCATAGACTTCCGAGATGGAAAAACGCTCCATCATACCGTCCTTGACCATTTCACGCCCGCCACCACCGCCTTCTTCCGCGGGCTGGAAGATCACCGCGATCGAACCCTTGAAGTTACGTGTCTCCGCCAGATATTGCGCGGCACCCAAAAGCATGGCGGTGTGGCCATCGTGGCCACAGGCGTGCATCTTGCCGTCCGTATGGGAGGCCCAGGGCTTGCCGGTAATTTCAGTGAGCGGCAGCGCATCCATATCTGAACGTAAGCCCACTGTCGGCCCTTGGCCATGGCGCCCGCGAATGATACCGACGACACCGGTACGCCCAATGCCGGTCTGCACTTCGTCGCAACCGAACTGGCGCAGCTTCTCCGTGACGAATTGCGCGGTTTGGTGTACATCGAACATCAGTTCCGGATGCTCATGCAGGTGACGGCGCCACCCGGAAACCTCCCCCTGCATTTCGATCGCGCGATTAAGCAATGGCATAAATAACTCCAATTTCACCATAATGCGCTGCGCGTCCCTTCGGACGGCATAAAACGCAGTAACACCTTAATGGCACATAGTCCCTGCGAAAAATCAAAAGCGATTTTTGAGGTTGTGCGCTGACAATTTCGTGCGCAGAAGAAAGGTGCTTTGCCTTTTGCCTGCCACATAAGATAGATAAGGCCATTGCCGCTCGGCGTGAAGCACGACTTAATGCCTAGAGCTTCATAAAGACAGGTCGGATTTCAGGAATGCGAAAAACTGTAGCGCTCTTTCTCTCGGGTTGTGTGATGATCGCCGGAATGGCCGCTGAATCCACGGCGCTCGCGGGTGCAAACATTACCGTCGACGCGGGTAACGGTGAAATTCTCTCCCAAGAAGATGCTTTCCAGCGCTGGTATCCCGCATCACTGACCAAATTGATGACCGTCTATGTGGCATTCCGGATGATTGAATCCGGTCAGATTACCTTGGATACGCCAATCAGGATCACGGTGCTCGCCGCAAAACAGCCGCCGAGCAAGATGGGGTACAAAGTTGGTTCCGAGCTGACGTTGGACAATGCGCTTAAGATCATGATGGTCAAGTCCGCCAATGATATCGCCATGGCGGTTGGCGAGACGCTGGGCGGTTCTTCAGACAAGTTTGCCGTGCTCATGAATGCCGAGGCCAAACGTCTAGGCATGAGCGGCTCGCATTTCGTCAATCCCAATGGCCTTCATTCGGATGACCATTATACGACCGCGCGCGATCTCGCTGTCCTGACGCTGCAGCTGCGCCGTGAATTTCCTCAGTATGCGCACTACTTTGACATTGAAGCCATCGACTATGGCGGCAAGAAGCTTCAGCCCAATCTGAATGCGCTTATTGGCCGGTTTCAAGGTGCCGATGGAATGAAGACAGGCTTTGTTTGCCCCTCCGGTTATAATCTGATCGGTTCTGCAACTCGCAATGGCAGGACGATTGTTACCGTGGTGCTGGGCGAATTGAAACTGACGACGCGAGCGACGAAGGCGGCGGAACTGCTTGCCAAGGGCTTCGAGACTCACGGCAGCAGCACGACGATAGATACTTTGCAGCCTTATGGTTCGCCAACGCGCGATGTGGCTGTGAATATGCGTCCAGCCGTTTGTTCGAAGGAAACGTCGGGGTCCGACACCTGGGACGGCAAGGATCTGGAAGGGCACATCGTTCAAGGGTCGCCTTATATGAATCGGATGGATCACGAACCGGCGGTGGAAAAGGTGGCGTTGTTACCCGCGAAGATAAATTCGCTTGGCATTGAGATGAACCGGATTCCGGTTCCGATGCCGCGGCCCGAGCGCTCGTCGCTGACTGATGCGAGTGACGCATTGAAGGCAGTGAATTAATGGCCGATGCGCCCATACCGGTCTCGATATTAACCGGCTTTCTGGGGTCGGGGAAAACGACATTGCTCAATCGGCTGCTGAAGGATCCGGCTCTCGCCGATACGGCGGTGATTATCAACGAATTTGGCGATGTCGGTATAGATCATCTTCTGGTGGAGAAAGCCAGCGACGGCATTATCGAGCTTTCTGATGGCTGTCTGTGTTGCACTGTGCGTGGGGAACTGGTTGATACGCTCTCGGATCTGATCGACCGATTGCAGACGGGCAAACTGCAGCAGTTGAAACGGGTGATCATCGAGACGACCGGCCTTGCCGATCCCGCGCCCGTACTGCATGCCATCATGGGACATCCGGTACTGCTGCAGGCTTTCCGTGTCGATGGTGTGATCACGACCGTCGATGCCGTCAACGGCATGGCGACGCTCGACGCGCACGAGGAAGCAGTAAAACAGGCTGCGGTCGCTGATCGCGTCGTTATAACCAAGACGGATTTGCCGGAAGCCGAAAGAGAGCTTCCGGCGCTCCGCGCAAGGCTTGCCGCGCTCAATCCGGGTGCAGATCTGATCGATGCAATTGACCAGCGCACAGGATATGCGGCGCTGTTCGAATGCGGTGTTTATAACCCAGAAACCAAAACCGTCGATGTGCAGCGCTGGCTGAGGGCGGAAGCCTACCGCGATCGCGAGAATGAACGTAGCGAGATCGACCACCATCACGATCACGACCATCACGCCCACGGCGATCACGACCATCATGACGTCAACCGGCACGATGCGGCTATCCGTTCATTCTCGCTAAAACACAACGCACCGATACCATTATCCAGTCTCGACATGTTTCTTGACCTGTTGCGTTCTGCGCATGGCGAAAAACTGCTGCGCGTGAAAGGCATCGTGCAATTGGCGGATGACCCGGGGCGTCCCCTCGTCATTCATGGTGTGCAGCAGATTTTTCATCCCCCTGCAAGGCTGTCTTCCTGGCCGGATGGCGTTCGCGAAACGCGGCTGGTGATGATCGTCAAGGGTTTGCCGGAGAGCTATGTCACTCAGCTGTTCAATGCATTCCTCGGCCAACCGCAGATCGACATGCCGGATCGCGCTGCGCTGTTCGACAATCCATTGGCGATTTCCGGTGTGAAGCTAGGCTAATCAGCCGCGTTCAATGTAAAAGCGGTGGCCGCCATCGATGCTGAGTGTTTCGATCAGCCTGTGACCCTCGGTCAGGCAAAAATTTGGCATGTCGATGACAGCCAGCGGGTCGCTTGTTTCAATCCATATGCGGCTGCCTGCAACCATGTCGGCAAGTTTCCTGCGTGTCTTGAGCACGGGCAAGGGGCAATTCAAACCGCGAAGATCATATAGCTCGGCGTTCATGGAACTTTTCTGCTGGCTAGTTGCCGATAATCTTCCACCAGGCTTTCTTCGTCGAAGGCGGCTGCTCGACGGCAGCAGGAGCTTCCGGTGCGATCGCTGCGGTGGTTTGCGGTGCAGGCGCGGACTGCTGGGTGGCAGCCGGGGTTGGTGGAGTCGTTGACGGTGCAAGTGTGATGGGCGCAGGCGCAGCTGAGGCAATGCTCTTTCCCATACGCGTTCGCTTGGAAGCTTCGCGTTCCTCCTTGGCCTTATCCGCTGCGACGGCGGAAGCCAGGCGAACCATGACCTGTGGCTTCGTTGCCGCGTCCTTGTCCTGCGGCGAAAGAGACGGCGGTTCTTGCGTCACCCGCTCCCCACGAGCACGGCGAGCGCTCCAGTCAGCGATGATTTTCGCCTCTGCGATGCCCTGAATAGAACGGCTAGGTGGTGTGATCTTACCCTTGCCGACCATGGACGAGAATGCCGTTTCATAGCTGGTCTGATATGACTGATAGGCCATCTTCAGCGATTCAGGTTGATCAGAAGGCGGGCAGGTGGCTGTGGCGGCAATTGGCGCATTTGGATCGGAAGTGTGGTTGAAGACATATTTCTTCTCGCAAACATCCACCTTCGGCGGCACTTTGGTGATCTCGAAATGATCGTAGCCTTCCTTCAGGTTCTTCCAGAAGGAATAATTCGGATCGTCGCGATACCTCGCCATATTGGCTGCGGTCATGCGGAAAGGAAACGCCTGGAGCTGGATCAATTCCTGGCCGCCTTTAAACGCATCGCGGGCGAAGGCGTAAATCTGTGCAACCTGTGCATCGCTCATCGAATAGCAGCCCGATGACGAGCAAGCGCCATGCACCATCAAATTGGCACCGGTATGACCAAGGGCGCGGTCCAATGCATTGGGAAAGCCGGTGTTGAAAGAGAGGTAATAGCTCGATTTCGGGTTCATCTGCGCCGGGCGCACTGCGTAGAACCCTTCAGGGGCCTGGCGGTCACCCTCGATGAACTTCGGACCCAGCTTGCCGGACCATTTGCAGATCTGGTAGTTGGTGACCATGTCGTAACGGCCATTGTCCTTGCGTTTCCATACCTCAAGGACGTTTTCTTCCTTGAATATGCGGAACATGACGGGTGATGTGAGGCTTATGCCCTTGGCCTTCATGCTCTGTACTAGCTTCTGCGGCAACTGCGTCCCGGCACCATTAGGAGACAGGTCGTCAATAGATGAGTTTTGGCAACCCGCCACAAGGAGGGCTAGCATCAATGCCGCAAGGATATGTGCCAGTGTCTTCATAATTGCAGCTGCTACCAGTTCGCCAATTGTATTCGCAAGGGCCCCAAAACGTACGGATCGCTGATCCGCTACATCATAAATGCATCCGTTATAGTTGATAAAGCCTTACTTCAATTACGCAAATTGCTCAATTGCGCAAACGTGATCTGCAACGAAGACAGGGCGGATTTATGGCAAAGTCCTCTACTTCTTCAATGAGGTGGGGGCATCCTTTGCCCGAACCAATAAAAAAGGCGGCGCACCCGCACCGCCTTTTTTGAATTCCACAGCGGACGGGATCAGCCGTTCAGTGCGTCCTTCAGAGCCTTTGCAGGCTGGAAGGCGACCTTCTTGGAAGCTGCGATTTTGATCGTTGCGCCCGTAGCAGGGTTACGGCCTTCGCGAGCTGCGCGCGACTGTACCTTGAACTTGCCGAAGCCTGGCAGCGATACTTCATCGCCGGCTACGACGGAATCGGTGATACCCTTAAGAACGCTATCAACAATCGCCTTGGACTGAACTTTTGTAAGACCCTGATCAGCGACGAGCTTTTCAATGAGATCGGACGTATTCATTTTGGCGGTTTCCTCAGTATATTCGTTGATCGGAGGCGTCTGTATGGCACGCGATTCCCGCGCTGTCATCAGCAAGAACGCCCAAAAAGCGGGTTTATACCCAGTGTTTACAGGGTTTTTTGCAAAACCGGCTATGAAATCCGGGGTTGCGCCCTGAAGAGGCTTGCAATCCGCATAAAGTGATTCGGGTGGTGCAGGGCCAAATTACGGTCGCTTAATGTCGAAAGCATTGGTCATTTGCCAGATGGGCGGGTCACCAATATGGCGTACCAGATGGTCTATAAAGGAGCGGACCTTCGCCGAGACATGCCGTGTCGGGGGATAGACCGCATATATCCTATAGGGAAGCGGAATGGCTTCGGGCAGCACTGGAATGAGAGTACCCGCGCGCAAGGCCTCGGCGGCAATGAACATTGGAAGTAGCACCAGCCCAAGACCGGCAATTGCCATGTCGCGCATCGCCTCGCCATTATTGGCGACGATGCGGCCATGCATTGCCACAGAGATTGGTTCATTGGGAGTAGCCGGGTTCTCGAACTGCCACAATTGGCTGGTGTTGACGTTTGAGTAGTCGATGCAGGCAAACAAGCTCAATTCTTCGAGTGTTTTAGGCAAGCCATTTGCCTCGGCAAAATCCGGACTGCAGCAAATAACCCGGGCGTCCGTACAAAGCTTGCGGGCAATGAGGCTTGAATCCTTGAGGATGCCGATCCGAATCCCGACATCATAGCCGCCGCGTGCCAGGTCGACCATACGGTCCTCAAATTCCACTGCGACTTCCAGATCAGGATATTGCCGGGCGAAGTCGGCGATCATTCGTCCAAGATAAAGCGTGCCGAATGACATTGGAGCGGCAATCCGTAAACTACCGCGAACAGCGCTGTGCCTCTCGCCAACCGTATCAGCAGCCTCTAGTATTTCCCGAATCAGGGGCCTGATACGCTCGACAAAGTCGCGGGCGTTGTCGGATGCCAGTAATTTACGCGGTGAGCGTTGAAACAGCTCTATGCCCAGCGCAGCCTCCAGATCGGAAATGCGCTTGCTTACTACAGATTTCGAAAGGTTGAGGCGCGCGGCCGTCACCGTGACGCTGCCGGTTTCCATTACGTCGAGAAAAGTGAGAAGATCATCGAAGCGCCACTTCATGGTTTGGTTATAGTGGACGTCATGTCTGTTTAAAAGGCTCGTGCGTGCGCTTTGTTCGTTTTCGTCGAACACAGGTTGCAGAGATTCACTCTTTATCCGTGGTTCAGCAACGCAGATATTCACATCAACGGCGATTATGCCGAACGAAACAAATTCAGGAGGCTTCGATGACCTTACAACTGACAGGCATTCACCATCTGACTGCCGTAACGGCGAATGCGCCGGAAAATTTGCGTTTCTACACACAGACACTCGGCCTGCGATTGGTCAAGAAGACCGTCAATCAGGATGATACGAGCGCCTACCATCTGTTTTATGCAGATGGAGAGGCAACGCCCGGCACGGACCTGACCTTCTTCGACTGGCCAGTCGGACCTGAACATCGGGGTACGCATAGCATTTCGCGCACAGGTTTACGCATCGGCAGCAAAGCCAGTCTGGAATGGTGGAAGGCCCGCTTCACCGAACTCGGTGTGAAATCCGGTGATATTGCTGAAATCGGCGGCTACGACTCGCTCGATTTTGAAGATGGCGAAGGACAACGGTTCCGGCTCATCAATGATGGCGGCGCCGGAGCGTCGCACGCATGGGACAAAAGCCCGGTTCCGGCCGAGCATCAGATCCGCGGGCTTGGTCCGATTACCCTCAGTGTGCCGGACATCACCAACACGGAAGCGATTCTTCTGCATGTGATGAACATGCGTCAGGTCAATACGTATCCATCTCCCGACGGTGCGGGACATGTTCATGTGTTCGCGATGGGCGAGGGCGGTCCCGCTGCGGAATTGCATGTGGCGGTTCAGCCGGATTTACCTGCTGCAAGGCAAGGAGCGGGCGCTGTACATCACGTGGCATTCCGTGCACCGGATGTGCAGCAGTTGCATGAATGGACCGAACGGTTGAAGGAGTTCCGCATGCCGTCCAGCGGCGAAGTCGAGCGTTACTATTTCCGCTCCCTGTATTTCCGTGAGCCGAATGGCATTCTGTTCGAAATCGCTACGGATGGTCCGGGCTTCACGGTTGACGAGCCCTTGGATAGTCTTGGCGAGGGTCTGTCTCTGCCGCCGTTCCTTGAAGCCAAGCGAGCTTCCATCGAAGCAGGTCTCAAACCTTTGGTGTAGGACTAACGAAACAGGCCGGATAAACTCCGGCCGGATAAACTCCGGCCTGTTTTTCTACAAGCTCAGCCATTGCTGGACCGCTTCGATGTCATGAGGTCCGGTCTCGTGACCGGCAGACACAACTTTGACAGTGATATCAGCGCCGGCGTTCCGCAGTTCTGCCTCAAGCGCGGGCGCATGGGCTCCAAACAGATCGTGGTCGCCGGTGATGGAAAGAATTTTCACGTCCTTAAGATCGGCCCTTGGCGTCTCTTCCAGCACTTTCGTTGCGCGCAGCAAAACTGCATTGCGGACAAGGTCCGGATGCAGCTGCATCATTGCGGCAAGCATGTTCGCGCCGTTGGAATGGCCGAGAAAGGTGGTCCTTTGGAGATCTAACCCATAGACTTCAACCGCGCCCTCTATGAAGGCGGCGAGCGCCTCCGCCTCTGAGCGAATGTCCTTCTGATCAAAGCTGAGCGGTCCAAAACGACGGAACCAGCGGGCAGAACCTTCTTCATTGCTACGGCCGCGCAATCCGATCAAAGTCGCATTGGGTGCGGCTTTTGCTGCGAGAGGCATGAGGCTGGTTTCATTGCCGCCAGTGCCATGGAGGAGGATTAGCGTTTGTCCGTTCGGATGGTCCGGCGTGTAGACCCGGTGAATGAAAGGAAGCTCGCGATAAATGAAGCGCTCTTCCTTCGGTAGACCGAATTGCGGCAGCATTACTTTCAGGTTTTCGGCTTCTTCAGTGAAATGCGGTGGGATAAAGAGTTCTGTGCCAAGCGTTTCGGGTGTTTCGTCTACGAGCATCCCCGGTCCGTCAGTTGCCATTTCCAACAGGGTACCACCGGGTTCGCGCACATAGATCGAAAGAAAATATTTGCGATCGTGTAGCGCCGTTGCGGCTGCCCCGCTCGCTATCAGGCGATTATAGGTTGTAGTTATTTCAGGAATGTCCGCAGCTCGAAACGCGATATGATCAATTGTTCCGGTTCCGGGCGCAGAGCTCCAGAAACCTGTAGCGTCGCGAACGTCGATACAATCGCCGGACGTTGAAACCATTCTCGTGATCGTTTCGCTCTGGTCATCTGCAATGAACGAAAAATAGTCCGCGAGGAAGGCGCGCGTGTCTTGCGGGTTTTCGGTGAGAATCGTTGCACCGCGGACCCGCCGTATCGCATCGGATGCAGAAATTTCGTTACCAACCCAAAGATCGCCCGCCCTTACAGCCTGTGTTCCCACAAGCTTCACAATCACCCCGTCGGGGTCATGCAAGCGCAGGACCGGTTCGCCGAATTCTTGTGCGGGGCCTGATGTTGCAATGTTGAATTGCAGCGCGCGTGTCAACCAGAAGCCGATGCTTTCGGGTGCGATGGCGAGTGATATCTCGCTGGGCTGTCCATAACCGACACGGCCGGGTGAGCCATCTTCCCAAACGAGAAAAGTGATCAGAGAGCCCGGTGTCGCTGATGCATCTCCGTAAAAGAGATGGAGCTGCGTCGCATCCTCGTAACCGCCCGTGCGCTTGACAAGGCGCAGGCCCAGAAAGCCGACGTAGAAGTCGACATTTGCCTGAACCTTACGCGTGATCAGGGTGATGTGATGGATACCGCCCGTCATGAATACCTTCCCGCCTGTCGATACACCACTGTTAGGGGCTAGGAAGCAGCGACGCAACGCTGAGAGAGCATTCCCAAAAAACAACACCCACCGCGGGAGGAGCGGTGGGTGCTATTTGTAAAGACCGGCTGGGAGGAGAGTACCGGTCTTTCAGACCATCCGCGGCTTGGGAGGAGGAGTGCCCCGGAGGTTAATCGAATTCTATTACTGAGCCGAAGCAGCCTTCTTGGCGACGAAGGAGATGTCGCCGCGGGAGATGCCGAGGTCATTCAGTTCACGTGCGGACAGGCGGTTCAGTTCCGTGACAGTGTCACGATAGCGGCGCCAGTTATTGTAAGAGCGGATCAGGTTCATTTCACTCACCTTGTAAGTTCTTGTTTGTTTGATCATTTTTCGATCATGCTGCTCATATAGTAGACAGCCCCCGGAACTTGCAGTGACAAGTTTGCATAGCTGCATTGCAACGAAATGATGGATCAACTCCGTGCGAACGTTATGCTGCTGAAGGTAAATTTGAGGTTCTTGCCTGCTGATCAGGCTTGGGCTTTTGCTCTGGAAGTCCTCAAATGTGATCGACGCTGGGCCGGCTGGCTTGCAGCTTTTTCCGCCAACACCTTGTCAGCCTTTTTGGCAGCGGCTTCGCATTGCTTGCGGAATTTCTCGACCTCTTCTTCAGTTAGATGCTCGATGCCGATAAAGGCGTTCTTGGCCTTGCTGACGCGTACCAATTCGTCGAGTTTTGCCTGAATCGCGACGCCATCGCGGTTTTGCGTATTTTGGATAAGGAAGACCATCAGAAATGTAATGATGGTCGTGCCCGTATTGATGATCAATTGCCAGGTGTCGGAAAAGCCAAAAATTGGGCCGCTCACCCCCCAAACCACAACGACCAAGCAACAGAGTATGAAGGTAAGCGGCTTGCCAGCAGCCAGCGCAACCTTGTTGGCGATCCGCGTGAACAATTTGCCAAACATCATTTTCTCCCCGGGGTTAGTTCGCGAGGAGATAACTTGGCGCGAGGTTAAATGTTCCACGAGGCGCTGCGAGTTGCCGAGGGCTATGAGAATCGAGAAGGCAGTTGAGAAATGGCGCGCCCGAAAGGATTCGAACCTCTGACCCCCAGATTCGTAGTCTGGTGCTCTATCCAGCTGAGCTACGGGCGCGTGCCACACATGCGCGTTAGTCTGCGCAGCGCGGTTCGTAATCGGTTGAGGCATGAATTGCAAGCAGCTTCGGTAAAAAAACCGCAACTATTTTGCACCGCATCTCGGACTGCGAGTTCTTCGGCGGCTTACTGTTGAATTTGGTGTTTGCCGCCCGGCCAGCCATTGTCACTTTGAATTCACGATTAAAGATTACGGCCGATGGCGAGATATTTCTCGCGGCGGTCCTGTCTCAGCATATCGCGATCCATATTGCCCATGGATTTGAGAGCGACGTTGATGATGTTGCCCGTTGCCTCGATTGCTGCATCCTTGCCGCGGTGCGCGCCGCCCATTGGTTCGGGAATGATGCCGTCGATAATCTTCAATTCGTAAAGATCCTGCGCAGTGATACGCATCGACGTCGCGGCGTCTCTCGCCCGTGTGGAATCGTGCCAGAGGATAGAGGCTGCACCTTCCGGTGAAATTACCGAGTAGATCGAATGTTCGAGCATATAGACGCGATTGGCTGTAGCAATGGCGATAGCTCCACCGGAGCCGCCTTCTCCGATGATAACGGAGACCATCGGCACTTTCAGGTTGAGACACGCCGCAGTCGAGCGGGCGATGGCTTCGGCCTGCCCGCGCTCTTCAGCCGCGATCCCCGGAAAGGCGCCCGCTGTATCGACGAGCGTAATCACCGGCAGGTTGAATCGGTCGGCCATATCCATGATGCGCACGGCCTTGCGATAGCCTTCGGGCATGGCCATACCGAAATTGTGCTTGAGGCGTGTCTTGGTGTCGTTGCCCTTTTCCTGTCCGATTACCGCAACGGCCTGGCCATTGAAGCGTGCGAGACCGGCCTGGACCGCATCGTCGTCGGCGTAATTGCGGTCACCGGCAAGCGGTGTGAAATCGGTAAAGAGTTTGGAGATATAATCCACGCAATGGGGGCGGTCCGGATGACGCGCAATCTGCGCCTTCTGCCAGGGGGTCAGCTTGCGGTAGAGATCGCGCAACGCCTCGGCAGACCTCTTCTCCAGCCGTACGATCTCGTCATTGGTGTCGAGGGCATCGCCCTCTTCGGCGAGCTTTTTCAATTCGAGAATCTTGCCGTCGAGATCAGCAACCGGCTTTTCAAAGTCAAGGTAGTTGTACATGGACGAGGGGTCTGCCTGCAAAACGGTGGATTTTTCACGACCTAACTGGCTGTTGCCGAGGCGCATGTCAAGGAAGCACGACCGAGATCATGCGTTGGCGGCGCACGTTATAAAGGTAATTCCGGCAAAGGTGTGGTGGTTATTTGGCGGCACTCTTGCGTTTCGCCGGTTTCGGGGAACTTGATCGTCTCGTGCGCTTGGGAGGCTTAATACGCTGCCAGCCGATCCATCTGCCTTCACCTGCATAATTGTGAAAGCCGCCTGCCGCCGCGTTGAGCCCATGCCGCAGTTCATCAAAATCGAGCCCTGGCATATTTTGCAGGAGAACCGGCGGCAAATGATTGATGTCAAGCCAACTCCGGTCAAAATAGATGTGTTCCGAGCCGCCTTCGCTGGTTACAGTAAAGAACCACTGGCTTTCCATTACATCACCGAACCAGGGATCAGGAAACATCGATGGCGAGAAGTCAAATCCAAACGCGGTGATTTCATCCCAGCGCCAGCTCTGCCGCCAGTTCATCGTGCGGATCAGATGGCTGGAGCGGCTAAATCCGGTTTCGTCAAAGCGGATTACTTCGCTGTCGAGTTCGACAGACGATGGCTCTGGCCCGGTAAATAATCTTTTCAACAGCCGCCACATGGCCGTTCCGCAGTTTATTGGCTCACTCCATCGGTGCGCCAGCGCTTAGTCTGCCAGAGGGTGATGCTCCGTGACAAGCTGATGCAGCCGCTCTTCCATCACATGTGTGTAAATTTGCGTGGTCGAAATATCCGAATGGCCGAGTAATTGCTGCACGGCACGCAGGTCCGCGCCATTTTGCAAGAGATGACTAGCAAAGGCATGGCGCAAAACATGGGGCGATATCGCCGACGTCTTGAGGCCCGCTCGCGCGGCCAGTCCTTTCAATTCCCTTGCGAACACCTGTCGTGCCAGAAAGCCGCTTTCGGATATGGCAGGGAACAGCCAGACACTGCCGGATAGATTGGGCAGTGCGTCGCGCGCCGTCAAATATTTTGCCATCGCGTCGCGCGCCTTGCCTGATAAGGGGACCACACGGTCTTTCGAGCCTTTGCCCCGCACCATAAGAAATCGATTGTCGGAGCGTGCAACCGTCACCGGGAGGCCAACGAGTTCGGAGACGCGCAGGCCCGTTGCGTAAAGAATTTCGAGGAGTGCATGCAGTCGCAAGGCTTGAAGGTGAACTGTGTCCGACGCTTTTGCGTCTTGGGTTTCCTCCTCGGCGCGGGAAAGCAGCTTCTCCACGTCCGCTTCGCTGAGGATTTTTGGCAGGGCGCGATCCTTTTTCGGGGTGTCCAGCGTGCTGGTCGGATCGTCAGTGCGAATGTTCTCCATATAAAGAAAACGAAAGAACTGGCGCAGGGCCGAAAGCCGCCGGGCCTGTGACGTGGCCGCATAACCCCGCCCGGCAATGTCGTCTAGATAGGAACGAATGGTTCCGGGGTCAGCGAACGTCAACTGGACACCTGTCGCCACGCTGAACCCTGCAGCATCCTCGAGATCCCGGCGATACGAATCCAATGTGTTTTGCGCGGCGCCACGTTCGGCGCTCATCATTTCGAGGAAAGTCTCTATGGCTGCTGCTGCTCGCATCGGCTTATTTCGGTGTCTCCGGTTTCGGATTGAGTTTTTCAGAGGGGATACGAATGGTCATTTCCGTCTGTGTTGGGTGCACGAAGGTCACCAGGGCAACCATGCCCGCATAGACGAGCCCGGCCAGGATCGCGAGGATGATGATCAATCGTGTAAGGGTCGGCATTTTCTATTCGAATCGTCTTCATCGTCTTGAACATTGGGTTCCATAATCCTGCAGTCTAAACCCTTATGATTTGATGAAGCTGGCTTAGGCTCTTCTAACCCTATAGTTTGCTTGACGGCAGCGCGGTTTTCCTGTCGAAACGCAATTATGAACATGACTGAAGATATAGTTGGGGCAGCACAGATACCGGAACTTGCCAAATCCATTCGAGAGCGTCTTGGACACAGATCCATCGTGCTTGTCGGGTTGATGGGCGCGGGTAAATCCACAGTCGGTAAAAAGCTGGCGACACTGGTCGAATTGCCGTTCTTCGATGCCGACAACGAGATCGAGAAGGTCTCGACCATGACTATTCCGGAACTTTTCGATGCCTATGGGGAGGCCGAATTTCGCGACCTGGAGCGGCGCGTCATTGCGCGGATGCTTGAGAATGGGCCGATCGTGCTGGCAACCGGCGGCGGCGCCTATATGAATGAACTCACACGGAGGGCTATCGCTTCGGAGGGTATTTCACTCTGGCTGAAAGCGGAACTTGATGTGCTGATGGCGCGTGTTGCGCGCAAACAGAACCGACCCCTTTTGAAAAACGATAATCCGCGAGGCGTGATGGAACGGCTTATGACCGAGCGCCACCCGGTCTATTCGCTCGCTGATCTGACCGTGAACTCCCGCGAGGAAAAGAAAGAGATTATTGCCTTCGAGGCAATGCAGGCAATTGCCGGCCATCTGAACGGTAATGTCCCGCGCAACGAGGAACCCGGCTCATGACCGACGCAACTGCGATCACCACTGTACCCGTCAAGCTCGGGGATCGTTCTTATGACATTCTTATCGGGACTGGACTGATCGACCGGGCAGGGCAGGAAATCGCCAAAAGGGCCGGATCTGTGCGTGTTGCCATCATCAGTGACGAGACGGTTGCGGGTCTGCATCTCGATAGCCTCACGCGAAGCCTTGCAGCTGCCGGTATTGATTCAACCCCCGTCTTGGTCGCTCCCGGCGAGAAATCCAAAGGTTTTGCGACACTCGAAACGGTAACCAATGCTATCCTTGCTGCGCGCCTGGAGCGGGGCGATATCGTGATTGCTTTTGGTGGCGGCGTCATCGGAGACCTCGCAGGTTTCGCGGCCGGCATTGCCCGCCGCGGCATGGGATTTATCCAGATGCCAACATCGTTGCTGGCGCAAGTCGATTCGTCCGTTGGTGGTAAGACCGGTATTAACACAGCGCACGGCAAGAACCTCGTCGGCGTTTTTTATCAGCCACAACTCGTTCTGGCCGATACGGATGTGCTGGATACCCTGTCGCCGCGCGAATTCCGCGCTGGCTACGCGGAAGTCGCAAAATATGGCTTGATCGACAGACCGGATTTCTTCGCGTGGCTGGAAAAAAACTGGCGTGGGATTTTCGATGGTGGGCCGGAGCGGACCGAAGCCATTGCCATATCATGCCAATCCAAGGCCGATGTGGTCGCCCGGGACGAGCGGGAAACGGGAGACCGGGCGCTGCTTAATCTTGGCCATACGTTCGGGCATGCGCTGGAAACTGCGACGAACTATGATTCCGCGCGGTTGGTGCACGGTGAAGGTGTCTCTATCGGGATGGTTCTCGCCCACCAGTTTTCCGCAAAGATGAATCTGGCCAGCCCGGACGATGCGACTCGTGTCGAAGCGCATCTACGCCATGTGGGGCTTCCGGTTTCCATTGGCGATATACCAGGGCATTTACCCCCTGCAGAAAAACTGATGGACTATATTGCGCAGGATAAAAAAGTAGCGCGCGGGGCGCTCACATTCATTTTGACTCGCGGTATTGGCCAGTCATTTATCGCAAAAGACGTGCCGCCATCCGCTGTGTTAAGCTTTTTGCAGGAGAAACACCCGACATGACGCTGGAAATCTGGATCTTTTGCGGAATCATATTCCTTTTGATCCTGATGTCTGCTCTGTTTTCAGGGTCTGAGACCGCTCTGACCGCCGTATCGCGTGCTCGTATGCACCGCTTGTCCAAGCGCGGCGACGAACGCGCGGCCGTGGTGGAAAACCTGATAGAAAAGCGGGACCGGCTTATTGGTGTCATGCTCATCGGTAATAACCTCATCAATATTCTGGCCTCGTCGTTGACGACGAGTATGCTGCTAACCTTGTTTGGCCAAGCTGGCGTTGCTTATGCGACGGCGATAATGACAGTGCTGCTTGTCATTTTCGCCGAGGTGCTGCCAAAATCCTGGGCAATATCGAGTCCCGACCGAAATTCGCTCGCCCTTGTTCGTTTTGCCCAGATCGTGGTCTTTCTGTTCGGCCCCCTTTCTGATCTCGTCAACTGGATCGTCCGCCAGATTCTCGCATTGTTTGGAATCAACCTGGCGGCAGGCACTTCCATGTTGTCGGCCCAGGAAGAGCTGCGCGGCACGGTTGATCTGCTGCACAAGGAAGGCTCCGTCGTTAAGGGTGATCGTGACCAGATCGGCGGTCTTCTCGATCTGCGCGAACTGGAAGTCTACGACGTGATGATTCATCGGACCGATATGGATTCTGTCAACGCGGACGATCCTATCGAGACTATCATTACAGAAATCCTGGCGAGCCATCACACCCGCATCCCGGTCTGGAAGGGTGCGAACGACAATATTGTCGGCGTTGTCCATGCCAAGGATCTGGTGCGGGCGATCCGCGATGCGAACCGGGACTTTTCCAGGATCAACATCATGAAAGTGGCGACGAAGCCGTGGTTCGTTCCTGACACCACAACTCTTCAGGATCAGCTTAATGCCTTTCTGAGGCGCAAGGCGCATATCGCTATCGTGGTCGATGAATATGGCGATGTGCAGGGTTTGATCACGCTGGAGGACATTCTCGAAGAGATCGTTGGTGATATCGCCGATGAGCACGATATCGACGTCCAGGGCTGCCGGCCGCAACCGGACGGTTCGGTGCTGGTGGATGGTTCAGTGCCGATCCGTGATCTTAATCGCGCGCTCGACTGGCATTTGCCTGATGCAGAAGCAACCACCATTGCCGGTCTTGTTATCCACGAAACACAGAGTATCCCGAAAGAAAAACAGGCGTTCACCTTCCATGGCAAACGTTTCACAATCCTCAAGCGGGAGAAAAACCGGATCACTCGTTTGCGTATTCGACCGATCGAGGATGACGACAAGTCGAAACTGAGTTGAGGCAGTCTATCGGCGTGTTGCTTCGCCCGGCGCTGCAGGTTCAAGCGCCAGAGCATGGACGCTGCCCTTCAGTTCTTCCTGTAGCACCTCATTGATGGCACGGTGACGAGCAACGCGCGACATGCCGGCGAATGCCTCCGCGACAATCCGCACACGAAAATGCGTTTCGCCTGAACCGTCAAATGTGCCATGATGCTCGCTGTCAGAATGATGGTGGCCGGCATGCAGATGGCTTTCATTGATGACTGCCAACGAAACAGGATGAAAAGCCTGCATCAGTTTGTTTTCGATCACGGACTGAGTGGACATTTCGTTCTCCTGCGCCCATATGGTAGTTTCACTTGGCAAATCCATTCATGATCACAAATTTACCGCCATTTCAGGCGTTAGGTCGATCCATGGGTAAATGTCAATTCTTGTTCCGCCAACCGATCCATTGATGATTCTGATTCGATGACCTCAAGTTCGAAATATTTTGACAGCATCCGCATCCGCCCGAAAAAGGCGGACGAGGAGAAATCGCGCACCCCCGTCTGCCAATGGGATGGTTGCGACAAGCCCGGTCCGCATCGTGCGCCGGTGGGGCGTGAGAAGGAAGGCGAGTTCTTCCATTTCTGCATCGATCATGTGCGTGAGTACAACAAGGGCTATAATTATTTCTCCGGCCTGTCTGACGTCGAAGTCGCGCGCTATCAAAAAGAGGCGCTGACAGGCGACCGCCCGACCTGGACCGTTGCCGGATTGCCCGGGAGCGGTGCCGGCGCAAGCGCCAGCACACGCGCCCAAGCGAGCGCCAGCGCCAAGACATCCCCCGACTTTTCAAAGTTGCGTTCGGGTCGAGCGGCATATCAGAACAGATTCCGGGACCCCAACAGCGTTTTCAATGAGGCGCGGGTGCATATTCGCAAGCTCAAGCCATTGGAGTCGAAAGCACTGGACACGCTCGGGCTCGGCGCAAAAGCCACTGGCGAAGACATAAAGTCGCGCTATAAAGAACTTGTGAAGATCCATCACCCTGATGCTAATGGCGGTGACAGGGCTTCCGAGGATCGTTTCCGTGACGTAATCCAGGCCTATCAATTGCTCAAAGCGGCTGGTTTCTGCTAACCCACGATTGAGCCGAATTCGGGACCTCACAGCGAGGTTTCAAACTATCTTTATGCGTCTGCGCGTGCAGTCGCGCTGGAGGCATGATGAATAAGGTTGATCGCGATATTGCGAATTTGCCGGATACAGCGGTTTCCGCTGCAAAACTGTTTGGGTTTGAAACCGATATGATGGTTCCTGCCTACAAGGCCGGAGATGCGTACGTTCCGGAAATTGATACCGATTATCTTTTCGATAAACAGACGACGCTGGCCATTCTCGCAGGTTTTGCCTTCAATCGCCGTGTCATGGTTTCCGGTTATCATGGCACCGGCAAGTCGACCCATATCGAGCAAGTCGCCGCGCGCCTCAATTGGCCGTGCGTGCGCGTCAATCTCGACAGCCATGTCAGCCGTATCGACCTCGTCGGCAAGGATGCGATTGTCGTCAAGGAAGGCATGCAAATCACTGAGTTCCGTGACGGTATCCTTCCCTGGGCCTACCAGCACAATGTCGCGCTCGTATTCGATGAATACGATGCAGGCCGTCCGGACGTCATGTTTGTCATCCAGCGTGTGCTCGAGTCTTCCGGCCGTCTGACGCTACTTGATCAGAGCCGTGTGATTCGTCCGCATCCCGCTTTCCGTCTGTTTGCAACGGCAAACACGGTTGGCCTCGGTGATACGACCGGCCTCTATCACGGCACGCAGCAGATCAACCAAGCACAGATGGACCGCTGGTCGATCGTGACCACACTCAACTACCTGCCGCATGACAATGAGGCGGCTATCGTTTTGGCGAAGGCCAAGCATTATCAGAACAAGGAAGGCAAGGAGATCGTCTCCAAGATGGTGCGTGTCGCTGATATGACCCGCGCCGCCTTTGTTAATGGCGATCTGTCCACTGTCATGAGCCCGCGTACTGTCATCACTTGGGCTGAAAATGCCGATATCTTCAAGGATGTAGGCTTTGCTTTCCGTCTGACGTTCCTCAACAAGTGCGACGAACTCGAACGTCCGCTGGTTGCCGAATTCTATCAGCGGGCGTTTGGCAAGGAACTGCCAGAGTCAACGGCCAACGTGGTCATCGGCTGAGCGTCACGATCAAAATGGCAGGTCCCGGAGATAATTCACGTGCAAATCCGAAAGGTCCGGTCGATTCCGAGCCTTTCAAGCGTGCGCTTACGGGATGCATGCGTGCGATCGCCGGCGATCATGAAATGGAAGTCGGCTTCGGTAACGACAAGCCCGCGCTGACTGGCCATCGTGCCCGCCTTCCCGATCTGCCCAAACGCCCGACCGCCAATGACGTTGCCGTTACGCGCGGCCTTGGCGATTCGATGGCGCTTCGTAAAGCCTGCCACAATGATCGGATTCACGCGACGCTGGCGCCGGAAGGCAAGCAGGCGAGGGCTATTTTCGATGCGGTCGAACAGGCGCGTGTCGAGGCTATCGGCGCTCTGCGCATGGACGGCGTCGCCGAGAACCTGACTTCTATGCTCTCGGACAAATATGCCCGGGCCAATTTTCCCGCCATAACCGACAAGGCGGAGGCTCCGCTCGAAGAAGCAGTGGCGCTGTTGGTTCGTGAGAAGCTGACGGGACGCAAAGCACCTGAATCTGCTGGCAATGTGCTTGATCTCTGGCGTGACTGGATCGAGGAAAAAGCCTCGGCCGATCTCGATCATCTCGGCGCCAAGATCAACGATCAGAATGCTTTCGCCCGCGTTGTACGCGAAATGCTGGCTTCAATGGAGATGGCGGAAGAGCTGGCCCAGGAAAGTCAGGAAGACGATAGCCAGGACAACAACGAAGACTCGCCCGAACCCGAAGAAAACAACGAAGGCGGCTCGGACGAGAATGAGGGCAGCGACTCGTCCGAGAATGACGATTCCGACACGTCCAGCGACGACAGCCAGTCCGGTGAGACCGAGGCTGCCGACGCGTCGTCTGACGATATGGACGAGGATTCGGATGCAGATGCGGAGATTCCGGGAGAGGCGCGACGCCCTAACCAGCCTTTCTCCAATCTCGGTAGTGAGAGCGGCTACAAGATCTTCACGCAGGAGTTCGATGAGACGACAGACGCGGAAGAACTTTGCGACGAGGCGGAGCTGGAACGCTTGCGAGCTTTCCTCGACAAGCAGCTTGCCAATCTCTCAGGCGTCGTCGGCAGGTTGGCAAACAGGCTGCAACGCCGCTTGATGGCGCAGCAGAACCGCTCATGGGATTTCGATCTGGAAGAGGGTTACCTCGATAGCGCCCGTCTGGTTCGCATCGTGATCGATCCCACACAGCCGCTCTCCTACAAGATGGAGCGCGATACGGATTTCCGCGATACGGTTGTGACTCTGCTGATTGACAATTCCGGTTCCATGCGCGGACGGCCGATCACAGTGGCTGCCACTTGCGCGGATATTTTGGCGAGGACATTGGAGCGTTGCGGCGTAAAGGTAGAAATCCTCGGGTTCACTACCAAGGCGTGGAAGGGCGGGCAGGCACGCGAGGCTTGGCTGGAGCGGGGCAAGCCAGCCAATCCCGGCCGTCTCAACGATTTGCGCCACATCGTCTACAAGCGCGCTGACGCCCCGTGGCGGCGTTCACGGCGTAATCTTGGCCTGATGATGCGCGAGGGTCTCCTGAAGGAAAACATCGACGGTGAGGCTCTCATCTGGGCGCATCAGCGCCTGCTTGGGCGCCCCGAGCAGCGCCGTATCCTGATGATGATCTCGGATGGTGCGCCGGTCGACGATTCCACCCTGTCGGTCAATCCAGGCAATTACCTCGAACGACATCTGCGCGCTGTGATCGAAGAGATTGAAACGCGTTCGCCGGTCGAGCTGATCGCCATCGGGATCGGTCATGATGTGACGCGTTACTATCGCCGCGCCGTTACCATCGTCGATGCCGAGGAGCTTGCTGGCGCCATGACCGAGCAGTTGGCTTCGCTATTCGAAGAGCCGGAACGACAGAGCGCAAAAAAGTCTGCGCGGCGATAAAATGAACCGTATCGCGCTGGCTTTTCGGCGCGCATCGCTTATCGGCATTCTGGTGGCTATGCCGGCACTTGCCGAAGATAGCGGTGTTTCCCCTACAATTATCAATTCCCGCATCATCTCGAATTTCCGCGTCGGCGCCTCGGAGAAACGGTTCGGAGAGCTTGAATTCGTTGGCGGCCTGGCGATGACCTCTGGAAATGTCGATTTCGGCGGCCTTTCGGCGTTCCGTTATCTGGATTCAGGAAAAGAGTTTCTTGGCATTACCGACACCGGCTTCTGGTACGCGGGTGCGATGGAGCGTGATAAAGAGGGCAGACCTGTCTCGATCAGTGAGTTTCGCTTGGCACCGGTTCAGAGCGAAGAAGGCACGCCGGTCGAAGGCAAATGGAACTCCGATGCGGAAGGAATGAGCGTTTCCGGCCAGACGATCACAGTCTCATTCGAGCGCATCCACCGGATTGCAGAATATGCCCTGGACCTCGAAAACTTTGCATCAATGCCGAAGGATCTCCCTTTGCCTATACCGAGGGAAGAGCTGCGCAACAATCGTGGTATTGAGACAATTGCCCATTCGCCCGTTTCAAGTCCGTTGCAGGGCGCACGCATTGCAGTGACCGAAAAAAGCATCAACAAGGCTGGCGACATGTTCGCGGCCGTGCTCGAGGGGCCGCAAGAAGGCATTTTTTACGTCAAACGCCGCGATGATTTCGATATCAGCGATGGTGACTTCCTGCCCAATGGTGATTTGCTGCTACTCGAGCGGCGCTTTAGCATGGCTAGCGGCGTGGTCTTGAGGATACGCCAGATACCAGCGGAAAGTATCAAGCGCGGTGCTACGGTTGACGGCGAATTCATCCTGCAGGCCGATATGCGCAACCAGATAGATAATATGGAAGGACTTGATGTCTGGCAGGCGGAAGACGGCTCTACCCGCCTTTCACTAGTTTCGGACGACAATCATTCGATCGTGCAGCGAAATCTTTATCTGGAATTCCGGTTGGCCGAATAGATAGCAGGTGCGAAGATCGCGAGGATGGCTCCGTAAGGCACCAGCATCACAACAGCCATGAACATCTTGACCATCAGATCGCCAAAGCCGAGCGACATCCACAACGGGATGTCTTTGCCGAAGAACGGGACCAGCATAGCAAGCGACGAATCAGCATGACCCGTCGCAGTATCGATCCAGGCAAAGTCAGCGGCAAAGGCGATCGAGAAAAACAGCAGCGTGTCCAATAGCGAGCCAAATATGGCAGAAGCAAAAGGTGCCTTCCACCAGGTCAGCTGGCGCAGCCTGTTGAATACGGTGATGTCGAGAAGCTGGGCGGTCAGGAATGCGGTGCCGGAAGCAATCGCGATACGCGGCGTCGCAAGCCATACCGACAGGATAACGGCAATGGTGAAACCGGCATAGACGACCCTGCGCGCAAAGGTTGGGCCAAAAGTGCGATTGGCCAGGTCATTGACCAGGAAGGCTATTGGATAGGTGAAAGCGCCATAGGTGAGTATTTCTCCCAATCCGAAATGATCGAAAGGATACTGAACCAGGACGTTTGACGCGGCAACGACCGCGCACATGGCGAGAACGGGAAGAACAAAATCCGAAAAGGTATAGGCGCGCTTCGGCGGCATTTTTTTATCCTGGGTAATGGAACCAGCAATAAGGCCAGCATTTGCTGGCCTCAACGACTACAAAATCGGAACGATCGCTAATTAAGCAGCGACCGGAGCTTCGAGAAGCTTCTTTGCAATCTGGCGCTTCAGGAGACGGGCGCGCTGCGATAGCTCCTTCTCGTCAGCCTTGACCAGGAACGCATCCAGACCACCGCGATGCTCGACGCTGCGCAGGGCATGGGCCGAAACGCGCAGACGATAGCTCTGACCGAGAGCCTCGGAGATCAGCGTTACGTGGCAAAGATTCGGCAAGAAGCGGCGGCGCGTTCTGTTGTTCGCGTGGCTCACATTGTTACCATACTGTACCGACTTAGCGGTCAATTCACATGTGCGGGACATCTGGTCTCACCTTCAAATTTTTCATTCGCCTTTGTCCGAATATTTCCTGCTACCATCGCACGTCGCCGTGCAGCGGCTCGCTTATCGGACAGGCGGCCTATTGGGAAGTCGCGTTTCTATAGTGATATGGGTCGCGCGCGTCAAGTGCACTTGTGCCATGTTTGGTGCCGCTTTTGTATAATACAGGCCAACTTTGTAATGTTTATCACAACTTCGCCTGCTTTGTAGGCTCGAACAATCACTGCAGGGATGCTTTGGACGAGAATGAAGAAAATGAAAGCCAACCGGCAATATGCCAGCGGAACAATCCTGGTGGTGCCGCTCGCTGCGCTGACGCTGATGGGCGCGCATCCGGCGCATGGCGCTCAGTCCTATCAGACAGATTACCGCGTTTCACTTTTTGGCTTATCCATAGCCAAGGCCAGCTTTTCAACCAGCGTCACAGATGATCGCGCGTACAAAGTCGTCGGGTCTCTTGCCAGCTCGGGGCTGGGGAGCCTCTTCGATGACACCAATGGCAAGCTCGACGTTACTGGCCAGTTCGCCAAGACTGGTCCGGTGCCAAATTCCTATGTGGTCAAGTACAGGCATGGTAATCGCAACAAGAGCACATCGATCGCCTTTATTGACGGCAATGTCACGAATACCACCAATAGTCCGCCGATCAACAAAAAGAAGAACTGGGTGGATCTGAAACCTGCCGACCTCCAATCTGTTGCTGATCCGATTTCCGGCGTGATGGTATCGGCGAACAGCCTCGACGAGGTTTGTGCGCAGACCCTGCACCTTTATGATGGCCAGACGCGCGTAGACTTGAAACTCTCTCCATCAGGGCGTGCGCAGCCCTTTGCGACTAAGGGGTTCAAGGGGGACGCCATCACCTGTTCGGCCAAATTCGTTCCGATCGCCGGCTATCAGTCAGGACGCAAAGCCATCGAATACCTGAAAAACTCGAGCAAGATCAGTCTCACCTTTGCTTCCCTCGGCGAGTCCGCTATCTATTCACCGGTGCAGGCAAAGATCGGCACGCAAATCGGTACGGTGACTGTTTACGCAACCCGTTTCGAAAAGACGCAATAAACGCGGCTCGAAAAGGCCGGTTTCGATTGTGGGGTGCTGCTTGGCTACGTTTGTCGGTTTTCTCGCGATCATCATGTGGGCGATGCTCGCGCTTTTTACTGATGTTTCAGGCAAGGTTCCCCCATTCCAGTTGACCGCGATGACGTTCGCTATCGGTGCGTGTCTCGGGTTGATTTCGTGGCTATGGCGACCGGGCGCAGCGCGGCATCTGCGTCAGCCCGCAAGGGTCTGGCTGCTTGGCGTTGTCGGGCTCTTCGGCTACCACTTCCTCTATTTTACGGCACTACGCAACGCACCAGCGGTTGACGCCAGTTTGATCGCCTATCTCTGGCCGCTCTTTATCGTGGTTGGATCCGCCTTAATGCCCGGTGAACGCCTTCGCTGGTTTCACATTCTAGGCACTTTGCTCGGTCTGGCCGGAACAGTGCTGATCATAACCAAAGGGGGTGGGCTGGGGTTCGACCCGCAATTCGCCTTTGGCTACACCATGGCCGGTCTTTGCGCGTTGACATGGGCAGCTTATTCGCTGCTTTCGCGGCGTTTTGCTGAAGTCCCTACCGACGCTGTGACCGGCTTCTGCATCGCAACCTCGATCCTCTCCCTGATTTCGCACCTGTTGCTCGAGCAAACTGTCTGGCCGGATGGAATCATCCAGTGGCTCGCTGTTCTGGGGCTCGGGCTATTTCCCGTGGGGGCAGCGTTCTATGTCTGGGACTACGGCGTCAAGCGCGGCAATATTCAGGTTCTCGGTGCATCGAGCTATGCGGCGCCGTTGCTATCAACGCTTGTGTTGATCGTCGCCGGGGTGACGGAGCCAACGGGACGCGTGATGCTCGCATGCCTCTTGATCACGCTGGGCGCGGTCATCGCTGCAAAGGACATGCTCTTCAAACGCCGTCAGGGTTCCCAGCCAGGCTCCGCCATTTCGAACTGAGCGAAATCAAATCCTGGGGCCACTGTGCAACCGACAAGCGTCCACTCACCCAGGCTCTTGGCCATTTGCCATTGTCCTGCCGGAACAATGGCTTGCGGACGCTGGCCTGTTGCAAGATCAAGTCCAAGGGTATGGGATTCGTGCGGCGATCCCTCGCTCGCGATGGTCAAAAGCAGTGGTGCGCCACCGTACCAGTGCCAGACCTCAGCAGCATCCCTGACACGGTGCCAGGCCGAGACTTCGCCCTTTTCCAGAAGGAAATAGATGGCCGTGGAATGGCCACGCCCGCCTTCTGGCCATTCGCGCTGGTTGTCGCGGAAAGTCTGGACATAAGAGCCACCTTCGGGATGCGGCTGAAGCCCGAGATATTGGCGAATCCCGTCTGCGCTTAGCGGCATCAGAAATTGTCCTTGCGCTTGCGGATTTCAGCGAAGACCGTCTCATCGGTAGCGCTTTCCATCTTGAGGTTTTGGCGGATTGCTGGATCGTGCCAGCGAAGAAACGGGTTGGTCGCCATCTCGCGCATGAGTGTTGTTGGCAAGGTTGGCAAATCCGCTTCCCGCAAAGCCTTGATTTCCTTGGCGCGTTCCTTGAGCGCCGAGTTTTCCGGATCGATAGTCAGGGCAAAACGCGCATTGCTCTCGCTATATTCGTGGCCGCAATAGATTGCCGTTTCGCCCGGCAGTCCGATCAGCCGCTGCAGCGACTTGAACATGGTCGCCGGCGTTCCTTCGAAAAGCCGCCCGCACCCAAGCGAAAACAATGTATCGCCGGTGAATGCGACCTTGGCGGCAGGGATATGGAAGGAGATTTCGCCTGCCGTATGTCCCGGCGTCGAAATCACATCCACCTCGAAACTGCCAAACTGGAATCGGTCACCGTGGCGGACTCCACGGTCCATACCCGGGATTTTGGATTTTTCGTCCTCTGGACCTATGATTTCCACGCCAAATCGTTTCTTGAGCGCCAGATTGGCTTCAACATGGTCGCCGTGGTGGTGCGTAGTGAAAATATGCGTCAGTTTCCAGCCGCGGCGCTTGAGTGCGTCGAGAATCGGCTGCTCTTGCGGCGCATCGATGGACGCGGTCAGATTGGCTTCCGGATCATGGATCAGGACGCCGAAATTATCGCTGCGGGCGGTGAATTGTTCTATCTGCAGATTAGGCATGGTCGTTCTCTTCATTCTTGCTGGGCGCAGGATAGTCCTCCCAAACATAGGCCCGCAACCCATCTCAGCCATTTCTTGATGTTCTCACCTTCCATGTTACGTTGCGGCCATGCATCTCGACATTATCGATCTCCGTGCTTTCTACGCTTCCACCCTCGGCCATCTGACCGAGCGTTCGATCACTATGGCATTGGCCCCGATCTGGCCGAAGCTGCCTGGCGAGCGGCTGGTTGGTCTTGGCTACGCCGTTCCCTACCTGGACCGGTTCCGCGGCGATACCGAGCGCACCTTTGCCTTCATGCCAGCGGGGCAGGGCGCCGCCAGCTGGCCGCCTGTCGAGCCGTCCTCTACAGCGTTGATATTTGAGGAGGATTTGCCTTTGCCTGACTCGGCGGTGGACAGAATATTGATGGTACATGCGCTGGAACATGCGGAGGATCCGCGCGAAACGTTGAAGGAGATGTGGCGCGTACTCGCACCCAACGGACGACTTGTCATCGTCGTGCCCAACCGGCGCGGGCTGTGGGCGCGGTTCGAGCATACGCCTTTTGGCAGCGGCCGGCCCTATAGCCGAGGTCAGCTGACGCGTATTTTAAGGGAAGCAAACTTCACGCCCGGACCCTGGAGCGAGGCGCTGTTCTTCCCGCCATCCTCGCGAAAATGGATGATGCGCCCGTCATCATTGTTTGAACGGGTAGGCCGGCGTTTCTGGCCAATGTTCTCGGGCGTGCTGATCGTTGAGGCGCAAAAACGCATCTATCAGGGTCTGCCGGTGGCCAAGCGTGCGTCGCGGCGTGTGTTCGTGCCGGTCCTCTCACCGCAAGGTACAGCGAGCGCGAGTTCGCGTTAGCACAACCAAATTACCCGTCTTGGTTTAAATTCTTGCGCCAGAATCGATGATTCGTGTACCACAATCGCGACTCTTCATGCGAGATTCGAAGATTCTTGCGCAATTCCTGTTCCGGGTTCGCTAGCGCTTGAGCAGAAATACAGCCTGCTGGCCGAAGAGGTTCCAGAACCCCCATGGCATGTTGAATCCGAGACGCTCTCCCAAGGCATTCAGCGCGACCGCCAACTCCACCAGTGCGCCGACTTCCTTGGTCATGTCGACAAAATCATTGATCGTGCAGAAGTGGATATTCGGCGTGTCGTACCAGCTATAGGGCAGGTCCTTGGTCACGGGCATACGTCCGTTGATCGCGAGCGATGCGCGAACCCGCCAGTGGCCAAAATTCGGGAATGAGACGATGGCCTTTTCGCCGATGCGCAGAAGTTCGGTGAGGACATTCTTCGGGTTGCGGGTGGCCTGCAATGTTTGCGACAGAATCACGTAATCGAATCCGCCATCCGGATAATATTTGAGATCGCTGTCGGCATCGCCCTGAATCACGGACAGGCCCCGTGCGACCAATTCGTTGACACCCTTCTGCGAGAGCTCGACGCCGCGTCCATCCACATCCTTGGTGGTCTGCAAAAGCTCAAGCAGTTCGCCATCGCCGCAGCCGACGTCGAGTACGCGTGAGCCGGGTTCGACCAGCGAAGCGATCACGGCAAAATCGACGCGGGGATGGACGTTCACGCTCATGATGGCAAGAGCCCCTTGGCTCGGGCCGCGGAGCGGATGAAACCGGTGATCGTGGAAAACATTTCCGGCTCATCGAGCAGGAACGAGTCGTGGCCGCGATCCGACTCGATCTCGACAAAGGACACCGATGCGCCTGCCGCGTTCAACGCGTGGGCGACCATCCGGCTTTCGCTGGTGGGAAACAGCCAGTCGCTGGTGAAGGATACAATACAGAATCGGGTTTTCGATCCGGCAAAGGCATCGGCCAGCCTGCCGCCATGTTCAGCCGCAAGATCGAAATAATCCATCGCCCGGGTCATATAGAGATAGGAGTTCGGATCGAAGCGCTCGACGAACGTCGTGCCCTGATGGCGCAGATAGCTTTCGATCTGGAAATCCGCATCGAAGCCGAACGTCACGTTCTGCCTATCCTGCAGATTGCGTCCGAACTTGTTGTGCAGGGCAGTCTCGGACAGATAAGTGATATGCGCCGCCATGCGAGCGACCGAGAGACCTTTGCGCGGGACAGTGCCTGCCTCGAGGTAGCGGCCGTCCTTCCACTCCGGGTCAGCCATGACCGCCTGACGCCCCACTTCATGGAACGCGATATTCTGCGACGAGTGACGTGCACCCGTTGCGATTGCCACGGCTGCGAACACCTTGTCGGAATGGCTTGATGCCCATTCCAGAACCTGCATGCCGCCCATGGAACCGCCGATCACAGCAAACAGCTGTTTGATGCCGAGGTGCTCGACGAGCATGGCCTGGGCACGCACCATGTCGGCAATCGTGATGATGGGAAGGTCCAGCGCATAGGCCTTGCCGGTTTCCGGATTGATCGAGGCAGGGCCTGTCGAGCCAAGGCAACCCCCGAGTACATTCGAACAGAGCACGAAATAGCGATCCGTATCGATGGGCTTGCCCGGACCAATGAGCAACTCCCACCAGCCGGGCTTGCCGGTTACCGGATGGACGTTGGCGACATGCTGGTCGCCGGTCAGCGCATGGCAGACAAGGATTGCGTTGGACTTGTCCGCATTGAGTTCGCCATAGGATTGATAGGCGATACGAAACGGCGAGAGCGAAACACCGCTATCCATATGCAACGGCTTGTCGGCGCCAAAATCCACCACCGGACTGTGGGGATTTGTCGCTTCCTGGCTCTGCTGGGCTTTTTTAGCGGATGGTCGGCTGGCTTTGGTCATTTTTGCGCAATTGAGGGCGTGATCGCGCGTACGTATGGTCTCACATCGTGCAAAGTCAAGTTGTTCTCGACATTGGCCCCGTTGGCAGTTATGTCCGCACGGTGCTTTTGCCCGTTACGGACCCGAACAATCATGACGACGACACGACAAGACATGCGCCCAACTCCGAAAGCCGGTGTGCTCGATATTGCCGCCTATGTGCCAGGCAAGCACAGCGCTCCCGGCGTCGAGAAGGTGCATAAGCTGTCGTCGAACGAAACGCCGCTCGGCGCGAGCAAGCATGCCATGGAGGCTTACCGCGCTGCAGTCGAGCACCTGGAGATGTATCCCGACGGTCAGGCGACCGTGCTGAAGCGGGCGATCGCCGATATACACGGCCTGAATATCGATAATATCATCTGCGGTAACGGATCGGACGAGCTGCTCGGCCTGTTATGCCAAGCCTATCTCGCGGCCGGCGATGAGGCCATCTACACAGAGCATGGTTTCGGCATTTACAAGATCGCCACCATGGCCTCGGGCGGCACACCGGTCGTTGCCAGCGAAAAGAACGAGCAAGCCGACGTCGATGCGATTTTGCGCGTTGTGACCCCGCGCACCAAGATCGTATTTCTGGCGAATCCAAACAATCCGACCGGCACCTATTTGCCATTCGAAGAGGTTCGCCGCCTGCATGCCGAACTGCCGAAGAACGTATTGCTGGTGCTCGATGCAGCCTATGCGGAATATGTCCGCCGCAACGATTACGAGTCAGGCGTCGAACTGGTGTCGTCGTCCGAGAATGTCGTGATGACCCGGACTTTTTCGAAGATTTATGGCCTCGCCGCTCTGCGCATCGGCTGGATGTTTGCGCCCGCCCATGTCATAGACGCGACGAACCGCATCCGCGGCCCGTTCAATTTGAACTCTGCGGCCATCGTTGCGGGCGCTGCCGCGATACGCGATCGCACCCATGTCAACGATGCAGTGGTTTTCAATGAAAAGTGGCTGCCCTGGCTTACCGAACAATTGACGGAGCTCGGTCTTCGGATCACGCCGTCGGTCGGAAATTTCCTTCTCGTGCACTTCCCCGAAGATGCGGCGAAGTCGGCCGAGAAGGCCGATGCGTATCTCACGAGCAAGGGCTATATTTTGCGCCGCGTCACGGGATACGGATTTCCGAACGCGTTGCGCCTTTCCATTGGATCCGAAGAAGCCAATCTGGGCGTAGTCGCTGCGCTCTCCGAATTCCTGAAGTAGATTCACACCATGACGGGCTGCAAATGGCGTTTTCCTGTGCTCCGGTGCTCACGTACCTTAAAGTACGCTGCGCTCCGGTGCTCGAAAACCGCCATTTTCGCCGCTTCATAGCGCGAATCTCAGCGCAGTTACAGGTCATAGAAACATGTCCGACGTTCATTTTGATACAATCGCACTGATCGGCATAGGTCTCATCGGTTCGTCGCTGGCACGCGTCATCAAACGCGAGGGCCTCGCCGACAAGATCGTTATTTCCACCCGTAGCCAAAGTACGCTGGCGCGGGCAAAAGAGCTTGGCCTCGGCGACAGCTATACGCTCGACAGCGCCGAGGCGGTGAAGAACGCCGATCTCGTCATCGTTTCGGTGCCGGTCGGTTCATCAGGTGAAGTGGCCCGGCAGATTGCCGGCTCATTGAAGCCGGGTGCGATCGTTACCGATGTCGGTTCGACCAAGGGTTCAGTCATCGCGCAGATGCAACCCGAACTACCTGCCAATGTGCATTTCATTCCAGGGCACCCGCTTGCGGGTACGGAATATTCCGGTCCCGATGCAGGTTTTGCCGATCTGTTTATTAACCGATGGTGTATCCTCACGCCATTGGAGGGTACGGACCCGGACGCTATCAAGAAGCTGACAAAGTTCTGGGAAGCCTGCGGGTCGCGGCTCGACACGATGGATCCAACACATCACGACCGGGTGCTCGCCATTGTCTCGCACCTGCCGCATCTCATTGCCTACAACATCGTCGGCACGGCCAGCGATCTGGAAGAGGTTACGAACTCTGAAGTCATCAAATATTCTGCTTCCGGTTTTCGCGACTTCACCCGTCTGGCGGCATCGGATCCCACCATGTGGCGCGACGTTTGCCTGCATAACAAGGAAGCAATCCTTGAAATGCTGGCGCGGTTTTCCGAAGACCTCGCGTCCTTGCAGCGGTCGGTCCGCTGGGGCGATGGCGATGCACTGTTCGACCTGTTCACCCGGACCCGTGCCGTCCGGCGCGGTATCATCGATGCCGGTCAGGAAGTGGATGCTCCGGACTTCGGACGGCAGAAGGCTGGTCAGAGCTCCACGCAGTAAATTTGACTCTGACGCGTCCCAGAAAGTGCAAGTTGAAGCAAATGGCTCACAGCGTCGAACTTGGCAATCTGGAATCTGTTGTCACCCGTCTGGTTGAAAGCGGACGCTATAATTCCAAGAGCGAAGTCTTGCGTGAGGGCATTCGCCTCCTGGACGAGCGTGAGAAGCGCCTGGAAGCCCTTGATGCCGCCTTGGCTCGCGGGCTCGCGGATGTAGAAGCAGGTCGCGTGCGGTCGGCAAAAGACGTCTTTGATGAGCTGAAGGCACGTTACGCCGGCATGGCCAAAGATCGTGACTTGTGAAAGTAATATTCACGGAAGAAGCGCGCAGTGATCTGCTGTTAATCGGCGATTACATTGCCGACGGGTAATCCGTGGAGGGCTTTTACCTTTGTGGAAGAACTGGAAACCCGCTGCAAGGCAATTGGGGAATTTCCCCGATCTAACCCGCTCCTGCCTCATCACGAACAATCCGGTATCGGGCGAGCGGTATACGGCAACTATGGTATTTTCTATGTTGTAGGCACTGAAGCGATCGAAATCCTCCGCGTCCTCAACAGTTCCATGGATCATGAATGGATCTTGTTTGGGGACGGCCGATACATCTTTCGATGCCGATTACAACGCAGGCAACCGCCCGATATTGATAAAACCAACCGACATTTTGCCGTTCTTCACTGTGATGGGCAGTGTCGGTGCGCCGGTCTCATCCTTTGGCACGAAGGCCATGGCTTGAACAACGGTCGAAATCGTATTGCCTGCTTCGGGGAAAATTCCCTGCATCGCTTTGGCCACGCCCTCCGGATTGCGCATCGTCACCTTGAAATCACCGCTGATACGCCCGTCATCGGCGACGGAAAACGGGCCGGATATGGCAATACCGCTGCCATCCTCGAAGGCCAGATCGACTTTGCGCAGTGTTCCGGACTGGCCGCGCAGAACTGACAGGTCCCGCTCGGGTTTTCCAAGAAGCGCGAAACCATTGGCAAGCTGGACATCGGCAGCTCCGGTCAATTCGGGCAATGGCCTGTCATAGACAATATTGTCTGCGATCTTCAGCTTGTCGAAGGAGAGTGCGACGTCCATCTGCGGTTCACTTGTGCTGAATTGCAGTTTCCCGGTCTGCATGACTGCGAGTGGAACAGGATTGCTGACGTTCCCGCGCTCATTGACCATGATATTGCTGCCTTCGATCGATAGTTGACTGGGAAGCGGTTTGTCGAGCCGGACGCTTGTGGCGAGATTCTGCCACTTCACGTCGAGCAGCGGAACCCCCGGCACGTCGACCGCTGCAGGACCTTCGACGGTGCTGACAATCTGCAGCGGGTCATAGACCTGTGCTGCAGAACGAAAGCCGCCCGCGGTGATCGAGATTTTCTTGGCTTGATCAACCCAGCCCACCTTCGTGCAGTCGAGACCAACGCGCAAAGGATAGCCGCTCGCCTTGGCGTTTTCGCAAGTGGCATCGACGCCTTGTTGCTTGAAGGCTGCGATATTCGTCGCAACCCGGCTTTCGAGCTGATTGGCCAGATAGTACCAGCCGCCGGTGTAGATCACGCCGGCGAGGATAACCAGTGTGCCGATGATGATCGGAAGTCTCGAAGGCTTGCGGCTTTTCTCGGCAGTGCTTGACGGCATGGTCCGGGTCTCGCTATCGGTCAGGGAGAGACCGTTGACAATCCACCCCGACGGCCATCTGATGTGATTTTCTGCACTTCCGGTGCTCACGGACCAACGTCCACTGCGCCCCGGGTCTCGAAAACCACGCCAGCTGACTCGCCAGGCTGAATTCTCAAACGGTCTCTCAGGCAAATCTTTCAGGACGGATATGGGCGATTTTTGGGTCTTTGGCTACGGCTCTCTGATGTGGAAGCCCGGATTTGCGCATGTGGAGACGCTGCATGCCCGGCTGCACGGTTATCGAAGAGCACTGTGCGTGCGCTCTTATGTGCATCGTGGAACGCCGGAGCGTCCGGGGCTGGTGCTGGGCCTTGACCGGGGTGGATCGTGCCTCGGGATGGCGTTTCGCGTACCTGGCGATCTCGAGGACGAGGTGGTCGCTTATCTGCGGGCGCGCGAACTTGTCACGCATGTCTATCTGGAGCGCCGGCTGGGCATACGGCTGGAGGATGGGCGCAAGGTAGAGGCACTTACATACATCGTCGATCGCGGCCATGTGCAATATGCGGGCGCGCTTTCCGTAAGTGAAGCTGCAACGGCTGTGCGCGGCTCTGTGGGCCAATCCGGCCGCAATGAAGACTATGTGCACAGCACGCTCGAGCACATGCACAAGATGAAGATCCGTGATCATTGGATGGAAGCGGTCGTAGCGGCGGTTGACAGGGGCTAGGCCGGCGCTGCTTACAAACCTGTCGCCGTATCGACAAAACGCACGGCGTCATCGCTCGACCAGTCCGCTGGACCATTCATCGCAGCAATCTGGCAGCCTTCCTTGTCGACAAGCATGGTCACTGGCAGGCCGAAGGCGAGGTTCTTGCGCTTCAAATCATTGAACACACCCATCGACGGATCGCGGTAAAGTTCCAGGGACTTGACACCGATCTCGCTGAGAAATGCCTTGGGCTTTGCATCGTCACCCGTATCGATATTGATTGCCACGACCTTAAAATTATCGCCGCCCTTTTTTGTCTCCAGCGCATCGAGCGCCGGCATTTCCTCGCGGCACGGGACGCACCATGTCGCCCACAGGTTGACGAGAAGCGTCTTGCCCTTGAAATCGCTGAGCCGGGCAGGCTTACCGTCAGGCGCTGTGAACGACAACGTCGACATGGACTGGGGCGAATCCGCACCGCGCATTGCGGCAACGGAGCCAACCGCCGCGCCGTCCATCTTCTTGGCATCCGCGGTTTTCATTGCACACTGATCGGAGGGATTTGACAGGCCAACAATATTGCCAGAAGGCCGCTCCATCACGTATACCGCAACCGCACCGGCAACGATGCCTGCGAGACCAGCAAGAAGAATGATCTTCCTGCTGCTGTTTCGTGGCGTTTTTTGCGTTTCGTTGCCGTCCGTCATTCTTACTCTTCTCGCTTCTCACCCAAGGCGTTATCCATGTCCGACAAGAAGAACAGCAATGAAATGTGGGGAGGCCGTTTTGCTTCTGGTCCTGCCGCGATCATGGAAGAAATCAACGCTTCCATCGGGTTCGACCAGAAACTCTACGCCCAGGACATTCAGGGTTCACTTGCCCATGCAGCCATGCTTGCGAAAACCGGCATAATAGCGGCGGACGATCACGACAAGATCGCAAAGGGCCTGAACACGATATTGTCAGAGATAGAGACCGGAAAGTTCACGTTTTCGCGTAAACTCGAAGACATTCACATGAATGTCGAGTCGAGATTGGCCGAACTGATCGGCGCATCTGCTGGCCGGTTGCATACGGCGCGTTCGCGCAATGATCAGGTCGCCGTCGATTTCCGCCTCTGGGTGAAGGCGGAATTCGAGAAGACCGCCATTGCGTTGAAGAACCTCATCGAAGCCTTTTTGAAGCGCGCCGAGGAACATGCCGCGACCTTGATGCCAGGATTTACACATCTTCAGACAGCCCAGCCTGTTACCTTCGGCCACCACTGCATGGCCTATGTCGAAATGTTCGGCCGGGACTTGAGCCGCGTCAGGGACGCTATTATCCGCATGGACGAATCGCCGCTGGGTGCTGCGGCGTTGGCCGGAACCGGGTTTCCGATAGACCGGCACATGACGGCCAAGGCGCTCGGTTTTCGCGAGCCAACCCGCAACTCGCTCGACAGCGTCTCCGATCGTGATTATGCGCTTGAATTCCTCTCGACCGCAGCAATCACTGCTACGCACCTGTCGCGGCTCGCCGAAGAGATCGTCATCTGGTCGACGCCGCAATTCGGTTTCGTGCGCCTGTCGGACAGTTTCTCGACCGGCTCGTCAATCATGCCGCAGAAGAAGAACCCCGACGCTGCCGAACTGGTGCGCGCCAAGACCGGCCGTATCACCGGCTCGCTGGTCGGGCTTCTGACCGTGATGAAAGGTCTGCCGCTGACCTATTCCAAGGACATGCAGGAAGACAAGGAAGCGGTCTTCGATGCTGCGGAAACGCTGGAACTCGCCATTGCAGCGATGACCGGCATGGTTGGCGACATGACCATCAACACCGCCGCTATGAAGAAGGCTGCGGGGTCCGGGTACTCGACCGCTACCGACCTTGCCGACTGGCTGGTGCGTGAACTCGGCCTGCCTTTCCGTGAAGCGCATCATGTCACCGGACGTGCAGTGGCGCTGGCCGAAGAGAAGAAAGCCGATCTAGGCAAGCTGTCGCTGGAGGATCTGCAGGCGATACATCCCGGCATCACCGATGCCGTGTTCGGATATCTGACTGTCGACAAATCCGTCCGCAGCCGCAAATCCTATGGCGGCACGGCTCCGGAACAGGTGCGGCGGCAGATCAAATTCTGGCGAAAGCGCATCGCCAAGCTCTAAAATAGATAATGGCTGACGATGGGGGTGCAAAGCGCGCCTTCATACGTTAGACAGAGTAAACGCCATTCGGGATCAATATCTATGACAAGCCGTTTCTTCTTAACGACAATTCTGATGTCGATCGCAATTGTAAGCGCTGTTTCTGCTTGTGGCCGAAAGGGCGATCCTGAATTGCCCCCGGCTTCCGTCACGACGATGCCTGGCGAGCCGAAGACAGAAAAACCGCCCGTTCAGGACAAGCGTTTCATCCTTGACCCGTTGATCTAGGTACGTACGTGAACCATTTCGACTACAAAGACGGCGTCCTTCATGCTGAGGATGTGAGCATTGCCGACATTGCCAAGGCGGTCGGAACACCATTCTATTGCTACTCGACGGCAACGATCGAGCGGCATTTCAAGGTCTTCTCGGCCGCATTCGCCGATATGGAGACGCTCGTCGCTTACGCGCTCAAGGCCAATTCCAACCAGGCCGTCCTTAAAACTTTGGCTCGTCTCGGCTCGGGTGCTGACGTGGTCTCCGAGGGTGAAATGCGGCGCGCGCTTGCTGCAGGCATCCCCGCGAGCAAGATCGTCTTTTCCGGCGTCGGCAAAAAGCCCGGCGAGATGGATTTCGCGCTGGCTGCCGGGATCCATTGTTTCAATGTCGAGTCCGAGCCGGAGCTCGAGCTGCTATCGAGCCGCGCCGTGGCTGCGGGAAAGATCGCGCCTATATCGCTGCGCATCAATCCGGACGTTGACGCCAAGACCCACAAGAAGATTTCTACTGGAAAATCCGAGAACAAGTTCGGCATTCCGCTCGCAAAAGCCAGCACGATCTACGCGCGTGCCGCCAGGCTGCCCGGCCTGAAGGTTACTGGCATCGATATGCATATCGGCAGCCAGATCACCGATCTCGAGCCGTTTGACAACGCCTTCCGGCTGCTGGCAGAGCTGGTGGCTCAGTTGCAGGCAGATGGCCACGATATCAAGCATGTCGATCTCGGCGGCGGGCTCGGCATTCCCTATCATTTTGACAACAATCCACCGCCGCTGCCCGATGCCTATGCACAAATCGTGCAGAAGCATATCAAGCCTCTGGGCCTGAGGACCATTTTCGAGCCAGGCCGTCTCATCGTCGGCAATGCCGGAATTCTGGTTGGCGAAGTCATCTATCTCAAGGAAGGCGACGCGCGGAACTTCATCATCGTCGATGCGGCGATGAACGATTTGATCCGGCCGACGCTTTACGACGCCTTTCATATCATCCGCCCGGTCCGCGAGCCTGCGGCCAACGATCCGCGTATTCGCGGCGATGTTGTCGGTCCCGTTTGCGAAACCGGCGATTACCTTGGCTTGGATCGCGACCTGCCGCGCCCGGCTCCCGGCGATCTCATCGCTATCGGAACAGCAGGCGCTTACGGCGCCGTGCAGGCCGGCACCTACAACACACGTCTGCTCGTGCCGGAGGTTCTGGTCAATGGCAATCGTTTCCATGTGGTGCGCCCGCGCACGACATATGACGAGTTGATTGGCTTGGATTCCATTCCGGAGTGGCTTTAGAGCGCCGGACTTATCTCCCCCTTTGAGGGGGAGAAAGCGATTTCAGCATCTTAGCTCTTGCTAAGTGCCAGAAATCGCAAGAGAGGGGATGGTTATCTTTCGTACCAAAATCCCCTCACTTGGATTTTCTAAGGATTTAGCAAAGAGGCTAAATCCAAGAAAACCCTTTTTCTCCCGCAAGGGGAGAGATGATCGGCATCAGGCCTCGGCGTCATAGATAATGTTTTACGCGCACCTCTACACAAAACTATGATCGCATTTTTACCCCAAGGCCTCGCCTTTGCCACGATGAATGGTATTGTTCTATGATGTCGGCACCGTTGATGTCGGCGAGATGGAGTGAGTATGACCGATCAACACCCCGATCAACGGGACGCTGAAAGGTTCAGGTTCGATATTTTCAGGAGTATCGATCGCCTCCGTTTGTCTACCGGGCTGACGGTCGTATTCGAACGACTGTGGCCGCTTGTATTGCCGCTCGTGCTGGTTGCCTCGGTTTTCCTGTGCATGTCCTGGTTCGGTATTTTCCGGATGATCCCGGATGCGCTGCGAATGGCCTTGCTCGGGCTTTTCGTTCTTTCGCTGCCCGTCTGCCTCTATCTCCTGCTGAAATTCCGGTTACCCAATCATGCGGAAATCAGCCGGCGCCTGGAAAGTGTCAACGCGCTGGATCACCAGCCGATCACCATCCAGTCGGAAGAACTCGTCAACAAGACCATTGATCCGTTTGCACAGGCGCTGTGGGACGAACATCGCAAGCGCATGGCCGAGCGCATCCAGAATTTGAAGAGCGGCCTGCCGCAAACCCGTATTCCGGAACGCGACCCTTGGGCGTTGCGCGGCGTTGTCGCTCTGCTTCTCGTCGTCGCCTTTGCTTTCTCCGGGGGGCCGCTCGGCGGCCGCATCAGCGATGCATTCCGCAGCCACAGCAAGAGCGAAGCCATCCCGCCGCGCATCGATGCCTGGGTGACGCCTCCACGCTATACGGGGCGCGCACCGTTATTTCTGACATCGGCAGCCAATAACGAAGAAAAACGGTTTACTATTCCGCAGGACAGCACGCTTGTCATTCGCATCATCGGCGGCAGCGGATCGGAAAAGGTCACGCAGACATCGATCGAGGGCGATGCAACCGATATTGCGGCAAAGGATCAAGGCAAGCCGGAGGAAAATACGGCGACGACCAAAGCCCGTCCACGTAATTTCGAACTGCCAATCAAGGCCAACAGTTCGGTCAGTCTGTCAGACGATGGTAATATACTCGCCGACTGGGCGTTTTCAGTAACACCCGATCAGCCGCCTTCGATCCGCTTCACCAAGGATCCTTCCAGCGCCGCCAATGGCACGATGGAGGTTTTCTACGAGATCAAGGATGACTATGGCGCGTCCAGCGCAGTTGCACAGATCGAGCAGGCATTACCCGCCGACAAGGATGCGCGCCCGCTCTACGAAGCGCCCGATCTACCTCTGGCTCTGCCGCGGCGCGGTGATCAGCCCAAAGAGACCCAGACAACCAAGGACCTCACCGAGCATCCTTGGGCGGGTTCCGAAATTCGCATGACTTCTGGTCGCGACCGACGACGCGAAACAGGAAGCCAGAAGCGAGACCAGGACACTGGTCATGCCCGAGCGTCCATTCGCCAACCCGCTGGCCAAGGCTGTCGTGGAACAGCGGCGCATTCTGGCGCTCAATGCCAATGCCAAGCCGCAAGTGCTCGACATGCTGGATGCGATCACCATCTGGCCGGAAGAAACCATCAAGAACGCGTCCCACTATCTTGCTCTGCGTAGCGTTCGCTCGCGCCTCGATCTCGCGCGCAGCGATGACCAGTTGCGCGATGTCGTCGCCTATATGTGGCAAGTTGCCCGCGGCATCGAGGACGGCGCTCTTTCAGACGCCGAGCGGCGCCTGCGCCAGGCACAGGAAGCCTTGAAGCAAGCGATCGAACAGGGCGCAAGCCCGGAGGAAATCGAAAAGCGCATGAAAGAACTGCGCAGCGCCATGAACGAGTATCTGCGTGAATTTGCCCAAAAAGCGCAGAAGAACCCGAACATGGCTCAGATGCCAAATCCAAACATGCAAGAACTGCGTCAGGAAGACATAGACCGCATGCTTGACCGCATCGAGGATCTTGCCAAACAGGGCTCGAAAGATCAGGCGCAGCAGTTGCTCTCCGAACTCGAAAACATGATGAACAATCTGCAGATGGGTCAGCAGCAGCAGGGCCAGCAGGGCCAGCAAGGCCAGATGAGGCAGCAGATGGACAAGCTGGGCGAATTGATGCGACGCCAGCAGGAGATGATGAACGAGACACACCGACTCGAACAACAGCGTCAAAATGGCATGCAGCAGGATCAGGGCGAACAAGGTCAAAATGGCCAGGAGGGTCAGCAAGGCCAGATGTCCGAAGAGGATATCGCAAACGCTTTGCGTGGCCTACAGGAAGGTCAGGGCAAGCTGCAGTCGGATCTTGACCAGATGATGAAAGATCTGAAGGGCTTGGGCATCAATCCCGGCGAAGGTTTCGGCGATGCAAACAAGTCGATGGGCGAGGCCGGCAAAGCGTTGGGCGACGCCGATGGCGGTCAGGCACTTGACCAGCAGAGCAACGCCCTCGATGCCTTGCGCCGCGGCGCACAGGACATGATGAAACAGATGCAGCAGGCCATGGGTCAGGAAGGCCAGACAGGCGGGCCCAATGGACAGCAGCAGCAAAACGGCAGGCTGGATCCGCTCGGCCGGCAACGCGCCAGGGGAGATTTCTACGACGACTCCAAGAACATCGTGCCCAAAGATCTGGATATCCAGCGGGCGCGGGAAATTCTGGAGGAAATCCGGAGGCGCCTTGGCAATGCGCTGAGCCCTCAGATGGAAAAGGATTATCTCGAAAGATTGCTGAAGTTCGATTGAGCTGCTGATACTCGTCCCGAAAGGTATCAACGGCACGTGCCGTTCTTACCCTCCCCACGTTGGGGGAGGGTAAGATCGGCATCAACTGTCGACGTGTTATGAAGGTACTTTCCTCTAATCCACGACCACCCCGACATAGGGCAGTTGCCGGAACGAATGGCCGACGTCCATGCCGTAACCGACGACAAAATAATCCGGGCATTCAAAACCCTTGAAATCGGCCTCGATATCGGTTTTGCGCTTGACGCTCTTGTCGAGCAGGACCGCAATGGAAACGCTGCGTGCTCCACGTTCCAGCATCAGTTCGCGGGTGAATTTCAGCGTTTTTCCCGACTCGAGAATATCGTCGATCAGCAGCACATCGCGCCCATGCACATCGCTGTCGATATCACGGAGAAGGCGCACTTCGGTGCTTTCCGTGCCCTTGCCGTAGCTCGATACAGTGATGAATTCGACATCCGGTTCCGCTCCCGCATCATGCATGGCGCGAATGAGATCGGCGGCGAAAATGAAAGATCCTTTGAGGATCGAGATCACCAGCAGGTTTTCGAAATTGCGTGCGACGATTGCCGTGGCGAGTTCGAGATTCCGCTTCGCTATCGTTTCGGCGCTGAAAAGTACCTCGATATTTTTTCCGCCAACTTTTGGCATGCAGCTCTTCCTGATTGACCAACACGGGATATGAGACTGCTATAGCCCGATCGCAGCCTGAAAATCTAGCGCGGCAGATTGTTCTCAGGCGCAATCGACCCCGTGGTCAGCATAGGATCGACAATCGGTGAGGTTTCGGGCGACACGCGCGTAAACAATGCATGGCCGCCCGTCATCCAGAACACCGATACCGCAACCAGCGCAACCATAAGCCAGTAGCCGAAACCTGGCGTCCTGCCGTCCGCGCTTTCCGGCGCCTGCAGTATCGTCATCGCTTCATCGCTTGGCAACAGCCGCTGCCATGTATCAGCACTGGCCTCGTTACTGGAAGGGCCAGGCGTCAGTGTGTCGAAACTGATATCTTCCGCACCATCCTTGTCGATGAAAGGTACAGCGTTCGAACTCAGATCTTCTTTGGATTCCATAGTCTCAATCTTACAAAACAAGGTTTCGGGGATCGTCTGCCCTCTTGCGGTCTTTTTTCCGAATCATGGTGAAGCCTATCCCACAAAAATTAATGTTTCGGCTTTGCTCAGTCGTGTTTGATGGGTGGTCAAATCCATCCGCGCTGAATAAAACACCCGTGGATGCAAATTCTGGAAAGTTACGCTTGATTCGCTTTGAGAATGTTGGTTTGCGATACGGAATGGGCCCGGAGGTTTTGCGTGATGTCAGCCTCCATATTTCGCCGCGATCGTTTCAGTTCCTGACCGGCCCGTCGGGCGCCGGGAAGACGTCGCTGCTGCGCTTGCTATTCATGACGCTGAAGCCGACGCGCGGTCTGATCAACGTATTCGGCAAGGATATTGCCACGATCTCATCGAAGGAAATGCCGCTGCTGCGCCGCCGTATTGGTGTGGTTTTCCAGGATTTCCGCCTGCTCGATCACATGACGACTTATCAGAACGTCGCGCTGCCGCTGCGTGTGCGCGGCAAGGAAGAGGCGACCTATCGCGCCGAGGTCGAGGAACTGCTTGATTGGGTTGGCCTTGGCGAGCGCATGCATGTGTTGCCGCCCGTCTTGTCCGGCGGCGAGAAACAGCGTGCCGCGATCGCCCGGGCCCTGATCGACCAGCCTGAAATCTTGCTGGCCGATGAGCCTACCGGCAATGTCGATCCGCCGCTGGCAAGACGTCTGCTCCGGCTTTTCGGCGAGTTGAACCGTTCCGGCACCGCGGTTGTCATCGCAACGCACGATCTGACGCTGATGGACCAGATCAACGCTCGGCGCATGATCCTCGATCAGGGAAGGCTCGACATTTATGATTGATGCCACCCGTGTCAAATATCTGGTGCTCGACCTGTTTGGCCGAGGCATGGAACGGGTTCGCGCCAAAAGCGGCCAGGCGCCGATCGTGCCGGCCGGCAACGTCGTGGGCCACGCTTTGATGATCGTCATCGCCATCATGACTTTCCTCGCCTGCCTCACGATTGGTGCAGTCAGTCTCGTCCAGTCGACTGCCGCCACGTGGCAGAGCCAGATTTCGACCGAAGCCACCATCCAGATCCGACCCTTGGAGGGGCAGGACATGGAGGCGCTGCTCAATCAGGCCAGTACGATTGCGCAGGGTTTTGCCGGTGTGAAATCCACCCGCATAGTTGATCGCGCCGCCACTGAGCGCCTTCTGGAACCATGGCTTGGAACCGGCCTCGATATTGACGAACTGCCCGTACCGCGTCTGGTGATCGTCACGCTCGATGAAGCCTCTCCGCCGGATTTCGCTGCCATTCGCGCCGCGCTCGTTAAAGACGTTCCGGGTGCGAGTTTTGACGATCACCGCAACTGGGTCGACCGGCTGGTCTCCATGGCGCGCTCGACGGTTCTCATCGGCACGGCGGTGCTTGGTCTTGTCATCGCGGCGACAGTCCTGACCGTCATCTTTGCAACGCGGGGGGCCATGGCGGGCAATGAACATATCATCGAGGTGCTGCATTTTATCGGTGCAGAACAGAAATTCGTCGCCCGCCAGTTCGAGCGGCATTTCTTCTGGACGGCGCTAAAAGGTGCGCTTTGCGGTGGAGCCCTCGCCATCATCATTTTCTTGTGTATCGGGTGGTGGTCGTCGCATAATCTGGCAACGCCGGAAGCAGATCAGGCGACGGCGCTGTTCGGCAATTTTTCCATCGGATCAGGCGGCTATACGGGCGTGGTTCTTATCATATTGGCGGTCAGTATCCTGACCATGATTACAACAAGAATGACGGTCATAGCGCATCTAAGGCGGGTTGACGGGCGTAGCGGCGACAGCCACGGATCTTGATGCCATTTTATTCATTTTAATATCTGTATTTTATAAGAACTCAGCACAGCTGCTGTCTTAACCAAAACAAAAGACGCACCTCAAAGAAGGCGATTTTCGATCCACCATGGACGGCGCAAACGACAGCAACCAACCAGATACGATCGCTACGAGCCGGGGCGGACGACTGCTCTCGTTTGTTCGCAGGCGGATCGTGCTGCCTCTGTTCCTTCTCTGCATCCTTGGGCTTGTCCTGTTCATTGGCGGTTTCATTATCTTCGCCGATCGAGTCACCACTTTGGGGGCACCAGATCTCACCCGGCCTGCCGATGGAATCATCGTGTTGACCGGGGGCTATTCCCGCATCGAGGGGGCTCTCGATCTCCTGAAGAACAAGCGCGGTGAGCGTTTGTTCATCAGCGGCGTGCATCCAACCACCAAACGCAGCGAATTGCAGCGCGTGACCGGCGGCGACGCCACCTTGTTCGAATGCTGCGTCGATATCGACCGTTCCGCGCTGGATACGGTCGGCAATGCGGCCGAGAGCGTCAAATGGGCTCATTCGAATCAGTACAAACGCGTGATCGTGGTCACGAACAACTACCACATCCCTCGCACGATGGTGGAACTCCGGCGTGTCTCGCAGGACATCGAATTCATCCCCTATCCGATCATAAACACCAACCTGCGGGACGGCGACTGGATTACCCGCGGCCTGGTGCTCCGGGTGCTCCTGGTCGAATATATCAAATATCTTGGAGCTGAAATTCGCTCGCACCTCCCCGATAGGCTATTCGGGTTCAAGCTTGGGACGAAGCCCTTTTGAGAGTTCACGGCAGGGCCGCATTGGTATAGGAAGACCGCAGACGACCTCCATCAGAGTCCTGACCCTAAATGACGATCATTCGATCACTCACCTTCAACACGCTCTTTTACTTAAATCTGATCATCCAGATGATCATCTTCACACCGTATTATTTTCTGAGCCCGCGCAAGCAGGCGTGGAGCGTTCCGAAAAACTGGGCGAGATCGAACCTCTGGTTGCAGAAAGTGATCGTCGGCACAGAGCTCCACATCGATGGGCTGGAGAACATTCCGGACGGTCCATACATCTGTGCGCCGAAGCACCAGTCCTTCTGGGACACCTATGCCTTCCTGCCGCACATCGCCGACCCGGTCTATATCCTCAAGCGGGAACTGACCTGGATTCCGCTGTTTGGCTGGTACATCCAGAAGATGAAAATGGTGCCGATCGATCGCGGCAAACGTTCTGCGGCCATGAAAGTTGCGGTCAGGGGGGCGCGCGAAGCCGTTTCCGGGGGCCGTCAGCTGATGATCTACCCCGAGGGCACACGCACGGCACCGGGAGCACCGCCTCACTACAAATACGGTGTCGCGCATATCTATGGCGAACTCGGCGTGCCTGTCGTCCCGATCGCACACAATGCCGGGCTCTACTGGCCGCGCCGCAAGTTCATGCGCTATCCCGGGGTCATTCACTGCCGCGTCCTGCCGCCGATACAGCCGGGACTCGACAATGACGCGTTTCTCAAGAAGCTCGAAGAGGTAACCGAAGCTGCTTGCGACGATCTTCTGATCGAAACAGCGAACTCGGATAACCCGCCGCCTATGCCGCCAACGGCGGTCAAGCGTTTAAAAGAGCTAGGTATAAGCGTTTAGGGGGCGGGCTTACTCAGTGCCACCCGCAGCGGCTTTCTTCGCCTTCTTGGCTTTGTATTTGTCGAAGCCATGCAGTTCGCCGGGTTTGCGTTCCTTTGGTGCTTTCTTCGGCTTTTCCGTGGTCCAGCCTTCCGGCTTCGCCTTTGCTGGCTTGGCAGCCCAATCGGTTCTGGGCTTTTCATCGTTTGAACGCGGCTTGCGGTCGTCATATTCGCGCTTCTCGCCGAAGTTCTTCTTCGGCTTGAAATCGCCACCCTCGCTGCGGCGCGGCGACGAAGGACCAGCACCTTCGCTGCGCGTGATGTTCACGCCCTTTTCGCCGGAGCCAAACTGCTTGATACGTGCCATGAAGGCGTCGGCCTTGCTGGCGGTGATTTCGAAACGGGTTTCCGTCTCGAGGATTTTGATCGAGCCGACATCGGTCTTGGTGATATCGCCAGCCTTGCAGATTAGCGGCAGGAGCCAGCGTGGCTCGGCGCGCTGCTTGCGGCCAACGCTCAAGGAAAACCAGGCGCCGCTCTCGAACTGCTCGAAACGATCCGAGCGCGATGTGCGTTCGCCACGACCCGGGCGATCCTCGAAACTGCCCTTGCGGCCAGTATCGCGCATTGGCTCGAGCACATGCGACGGCGTGTTGGAGAGTTCTTCCGGTGCAGGCCGAGCAGCCATCTGCTGGCGCAGATAAGCGGCGGCGATCTGTTCGGCTGAATGCAGGCCGAGCAACTCGGTTACATATTCCTTCTCTTCGTCGGTCATGACTTCCGTCAAGGAAGGATCGTTGAGAATGCGGTCATGGTTGCGCTTGTTGATCGCGTCAGCGTCCGGCGGCGGCACCATGGTCGTTGCAAGCTTCGCACCCTGCAGCAGGCGCTCGGCAGTACGGCGGCGTGATGGCGGCACGATCAGAACGCAGATGCCCTTGCGGCCAGCGCGCCCGGTACGGCCGCTGCGGTGCAGAAGCGTTTCGGAATTGTTGGGCAGATCGGCATGGATGACGAGATCGAGATTTGGCAGATCGATACCGCGTGCGGCAACGTCGGTCGCAACGCAGACGCGGGCACGGCCGTCGCGCATCGCCTGCAGGGCATTGGTGCGTTCGGCCTGGCTCAATTCGCCGGAAAGCGAAACAACGGAAAAGCCGCGATTGGAAAGACGGCTGGTCAGATGCTTGACGGCCTCTCGGGTCGAACCGAAGACGATGGTGTTCTGCGCATCGTAGAAGAGCAGCGAGTTGATGATGGCGTTTTCGCGCTCGCGCGGTGCGACCGGCATGATGTGATATTCGATATCGGCGTGCTGCTCGCGGTCGCTCGTAGCGGAAATGCGCAAGGCATCTTTCTGGAACTGTTTGGCAAGCAGGGCGATGGGTTTTGGCACCGTCGCCGAGAACATCAGGGTGCGGCGGTCTTTCGGCGCTTCGCCGAGAATGAATTCGAGATCTTCGCGGAATCCGAGATCAAGCATCTCGTCGGCTTCATCGAGCACGACTGCGCGCAGTTCCTTCATGTCGAGCGAACCGCGGGTTATATGGTCGCGCAAACGGCCAGGCGTACCAACGACGATATGCGCGCCCTGTTGAAGCGCACGGCGCTCCTTGGTCATGTCCATGCCGCCAACACAGGAGGCAATGCGCGCGCCGGTCGGCTCATACAACCATTCCAGTTCGCGCCGTACCTGCAGCGCAAGTTCGCGTGTCGGCGCGATTACCAGTGCATAAGGTGCGCCGATGGATGTGAAGCGGTCCTGGCCGTCGAGAAGCGTCGGCGCAATGGCAATGCCGAACGCCACTGTCTTGCCGGAGCCGGTCTGGGCGGAGACCAGAAGGTCGGCGCCCTCGGCTTCAGGCGCCAGAACGGCGGTCTGCACCGGTGTCAGGGTCTCGTAGCCACGGGCTGCCAATGCACCGGACAACGCCGGGGCGATAGAATCAAATATAGTCATCAATGAACTTTCAGTGCTGGTTTGGGCGTGTGTTTGGCTCGGCGTCAATGGGAGCACGAGCGGCACGCATGTAGCTTTGTTGCGCTCTCGTAGAGCTTGCGACGCGTTCCGTCAATGCCACGAAACGCATAACTCCCATCCGCATTCCCTTCAGGAGGTGAAGCCCGCACGTTTCAAACGCACAATAGCTAGGTCGAGCGCAGAAAGAAAGGCGGAGCGATCCTTTGGTGAAAATGGCCGTGGACCGCCGGTGATTTGCCCGGCTGAACGAAGCTCATCCATGAGATTGCGCGTTGCCAAGGTGTTGCCGATGGAGGCTTCCGTGAAAGCTCTGCCGGTCGGCGAAATGGCGTCGGCACCGGCTTTGACGCAGCGGCTGGCGAGCGGAATGTCCGCCGTCACCACGACATCGCCGCGCGAGACACGCTCGGCGATCCAGTCGTCAGCCGCGTCGAAGCCATCGCTGACGATGACGCGCTCGATCATCGGATCGTGCGGGATCGCCATCATCGAATTGGAGACGACGAAGACCTTGACGCCATAGCGCTCGGCCACTCGGTAGATTTCGGCCTTCACCGGGCAAGCATCAGCGTCGACGTATATGGCAATTTTTTTCTGTTCCATCATGTCAGAGACCTTTTGATAACTTCAGGCTGATGGGCATCTGGCGCTATGTTCTACGCTTCCGGTGCTCATGGACCAATAAGTCCACTTCGCTCCGGTTCTCGAAAAACCCCCGGCTACCTCATGATCCTGAATTCTCAAAACGCCTCCTCTCAACCGAAAATATGCAAGGCAGCAAGCCCAACCGAGGCTCCAAGCCCGATGGCGATGCCTGCGGCCAGCGCTGCGACCAAGAGACCGGTGCCAAGCCAGACACCGTCCTGTTCGCCAAGTCCGATGGACAGCAGGATGATGCTGAGCGCAGGCATCTGATTGATGATTGGAACGGGCAGGATGACGATCAGCGACATCAGCAGTGCGACGATGCTGACAACGCGCTCGACAATTATTTGCGGCACGAACCAATAGCGCGGGCGTGCGAGCTTTTCAAAACGGATGAGGACAGGTTCGAGCCTGGCGATAAACGAACGATAGCTTTCGATGCGCATTGATTTTCGTCGCATGAACGCGGGAAACCATGGCTTTTCAAAGCCGAGCAGCAGCTGGATCGAGAGAAGAACCAGCGGAATTCCGAATATTGTGGAAGTGCCCGGAGGCAGAGGTACGAGATTGAGCGCCGAAAAAAGGATCATCAGGGCGCCGAAGCTGCGTTCAGACAGAGCGGTTAGAATATCGTCCAAAGATACTCTCTGAGCCGAGCTCGCACCAATCTCAACAAGAACTCTGGACAAGCGCCGCGTATCGGGGTTATCCGGCGCGCTATCGTCACCGCTCATCGAACATTTCCATCGGGCCTGCTCAGCGCGTCGGAACGGGATGTTCGCCGCGATAATCATAGAAGCCACGGCCTGCCTTGCGTCCAAGCCAGCCAGCTTCAACATATTTGACGAGGAGCGGGCAGGGGCGATATTTGGAATCCGCCAGACCATCATAGAGCACCTGCATGATGGACAGGCAGGTGTCGAGACCGATGAAATCGGCCAGCTGCAACGGGCCCATGGGATGGTTGGCACCGAGCTTCATGGCGGTGTCGATGGCATCGACCGAGCCCACGCCTTCATAGAGCACATAAATCGCTTCGTTGATCATCGGCAAAAGAATGCGGTTGACGATGAATGCCGGAAAATCCTCCGATACGGTAATGGTCTTGTCGAGGCTGGCGACAAAATGCCGGGCGCTCTCGAAGGTAACGTTTTCCGTTGCAATACCGCGAATGAGCTCAACCAGATTCATCACTGGAACCGGATTCATGAAATGAATGCCGATGAAGCGTTCCGGCCGGTCGGTGGTTGCAGCAAGCCGCGTGATCGATATGGACGAGGTATTGGTTGCGAGAATCGCTTCCGGATTGAGGTTTGGACAAAGCTGCGCAAAAATCTTGCGCTTGACCGTTTCGTCTTCCGTGGCCGCTTCGATGGCAAGATCGACGCCGGAGAGATCCTCCATTCGCATGGCGGGGCGGATACGCGCCATTCCCTTGACACGATCCGCTTCCTCAAGTTTGCCATGCGATACCTGGCGGGCCATGTTGCCATTGACGGTAGCGAGCGCCTTTTCGATCTGCTCGGCGGACTGGTCATGGATCAAAACATCGTATCCGGCCAAAGCGCAGACGTGTGCAATGCCGCTGCCCATTTGCCCTGCGCCAATAATGCCTACAGTCTTGATCGTGCCAGCCATGTTTCCATCCATTTATTATTGTAGCATACAAACTAAATGGCCGGGATAGCGTTCGTCTACCCCGGCCAAGCAAATTCATTTTAAATGTGTCGTTAGATTCAGAGCGCCTTTTCAAGCTCCGGCAGGATCACGAAGAGATCGCCGACGAGGCCGTAGTCAGCCACCTGGAAGATCGGAGCTTCCTCGTCCTTGTTGATGGCGACGATGACCTTCGAGTCCTTCATGCCTGCGAGATGCTGGATCGCGCCGGAAATACCGACAGCGATGTAAAGGTCGGGTGCCACTACCTTGCCGGTCTGGCCGACCTGCCAGTCGTTCGGTGCGTAGCCGGCATCGACCGCAGCGCGCGAGGCACCGACCGCAGCGCCGAGCTTGTCGGCAACCGGAAGGATAACTTCCTTGAACTTCTCGCTAGAGCCGAGTGCACGGCCCCCGGAAATGATGATCCTTGCCGATGTCAGTTCCGGACGGTCGCCACCGGAAAGCTTGGCCTCGACGAATTTGGAGAGGCCGGGGTTGGCAGCAGCGGAGACGTTCTCGACTGGCGCAGAACCACCTTCGCCCGCTGCCGCAAAAGTTGCGGTGCGTACGGTGATGACCTTTTTGGCGTCGGTCGCCTGCACGGTCTGCAGGGCATTACCTGCATAGATCGGACGCTTGAACGTATCGGGCGCGATCACCTCGATGATATCCGATACCTGCATGACGTCCAGAAGGGCGGCAACGCGCGGCAGGATGTTCTTGCCGTTGGTGGTGGCTGCGGCGATGATCGTGTCGTAATCGTTGCTGAGCGAAACGATCAGCGCTGCACTTGCTTCGGCAAGACGGTTGGCCAGATCGTCAGAATCTGCAAGCAGAACCTTTTTGACACCGGCAAGCTTGGCAGCCTGATCGGCAACGCCCTTGGCGCCCTTGCCCGCGACGAGCACATGCACATCGGGACCGATGGAAAGTGCTGCCGTCAGCGCCTTGGCGGTCTGGTCGGAAAGGGTCTCGTTGTCATGTTCGGCAAAAAGAAGAATAGCCATGGTGAATTCCTTTCCTGGATATTAGAGAACGCCGGCTTCGTTCTTCAGCTTGCTGATGAGCTCGGCGACATCCTTGACCTTGACGCCCGCCTTGCGGCCACCCGGCTCTTCGGTCTTCAGGACCTTCAGCCGCGGCTTGGTGTCAACGCCGTAATCGGCTGCGGACTTTTCATCCAGCGGCTTCTTCTTGGCTTTCATGATGTTCGGCAGCGAGGCATAGCGCGGCTGGTTCAAGCGAAGATCGGTGGTGACGATCGCTGGCAGCGTGATCTCGATGGTCTGCAAACCGCCATCGACTTCGCGCGTCACCTTGGCACTGCTTTCCCCAAGTTCGACCTTCGATGCGAAAGTGCCTTGGCTCCAGCCGAGCAGGGCCGACAACATCTGGCCGGTCTGGTTGGCATCGTCGTCGATCGCCTGCTTGCCGAGAATGACAAGCTGCGGCTGTTCGGCGTCGACGACGCCTTTCAGGATCTTGGCGACTGCCAGCGGCTCGACGATATCATCGACCTTGACCAGAATGCCGCGGTCGGCACCCATGGCGAGGGCGGTGCGGATGGTTTCCTGCGCCTGCGCCGGGCCGATCGATACGACAACGACTTCCTCGACCTTGCCGGCTTCCTTCAGGCGCAGTGCTTCCTCGACCGCGATTTCGTCGAACGGGTTCATCGACATCTTCACATTGGCGAGTTCAACGCCGGAGCCGTCGCCTTTTACCCTGATCTTAACGTTATAATCGACTACCCGCTTTACCGGTACGAGGACTTTCATAGGGATTCCCTCTCAAATAAACGAAGGACAGATTTACCTGTCCGGTGGAGGCACCTGCTTGCCGAATGCCGACATGGAGGTGAGAAAAACGACACATCTGTGCCGGAATTGCGCGGGACCGTAATTATGGGTGACGGAAAGGTCAATCTTCGTGATGCCGCTTCGTTGAAGTTCAACCGATTGAAAGCACTGATCAGCGCCCCCACTTGATCGGTTCGGCTTCTGGAACTACGGGCTCAGGCTGCCTCTCCACGACAACGGCCCGCGGCGAGACGATGGCGCGGTCAAACAATGGCACGCTGCGGCGCTTCATAATAACGATAAGCAGGGCACCAGCGATTATACCGCCAACATGCGCCGGCCATGAAACCTGTTCCTCGCCGCCCAGAAATAGCATTCCGAATTGTGTCAGTACCCATAGCACGAGGGGATAGATGGCAGGGATGCGCAGCGGGATACGGCCAAACGCCAGCACCCAGACTTTGACGCGCGGATGCAGCAACAGATAGGCGGAAACAACGCCGGCGATGGCGCCTGATGCTCCGATGAGCGGCGCTTCTGAATCGGGCAGGATGACGCCATGCAGAAACGCTCCGGCTGCAGCGCACAGAAGATAGAAGATCAGAAACCTGATGTGGCCAAGTGCGTCTTCGACATTGTCGCCGAAAACCCAGAGGAACAGCATGTTGCCGCCGAGGTGGAAAATATCGGCGTGTAGAAACGCATAGGTGACATAGGTGAAATCGGACGGGACGAAGTAATAACTGGCAGGGAGAACCGCGATGTCATGAATGACGGCCGGTATGTAGCCAAGGCCAATCGCAGCAGCTTGAGCATTGTCGCCGTCAACGCTCATCAACAGGTAGACGAGCACGTTGATGGCAATCAACGAGAGTGTCACATATTGCAGCTTGATGTATTTGAGACTGTTGGCGTCATGCAATGGAATGAACATCGGCGCCGTTCCCCGTCTCAGCGATTATGGCATTTAGCGATTGTGACCGGGCACCCATAACACGTCCCTCGCGCCATTGTCATTGACGACACGGGCGGCGACGAACAGAAAATCCGAGACGCGGTTGATGTATTTCAAAGCGGCCGGGGTGACGGCCTCGTCGGGTCTGTGCGCGAGTTCGACCATTTGCCGTTCCGCACGACGGGCGACCGTGCGGGCGAGGTGCAGCGCGGCGGAGGCAGGCGAACCACCCGGCAGAACGAACGAGCGCAGTGGCGCAAGGTTTGCGTTCAGCTGGTCTATCTCCGCCTCAAGCCGCAGGACCTGGCTGTCGATGATGCGCAGTGGTTCGTAGGGAAGTGTTTGGCCCGTATCGGGCGTCGCAAGATCGGCGCCGAGATCGAAGAGATCGTTCTGGATGCGCATGAGCATGGCGTCGAGTTCGGGAAAGTCTTTTTCCGTATGAAGGCGCGCAAGTCCGAGACACGAATTGGCTTCATCCACCGTACCGTATGCTTCGACGCGCAGATCATGTTTCGGCCGCCGTTCGCCGCTGCCAAGGCCGGTCGTGCCGTCATCGCCCGTGCGCGTATAGATCTTGTTGAGCTTGACCATATCAACGCTAGCCCGCCGAGCGGTGGAAATAGATCGCGCCGACGATCAGGATGATGGCGATCAACTGCAGGAAGATACGCAATTGCATCATCTTGTTGGAGAAATTGGCGTCGCCGCCCTTCATCATGTTGCGCAGCCCGATCAGCAGCACAATTGTGACAGCCGCGATTGCGACAAGCGCAAGAAATTTGAAGATGACATCCATGGTACTTCCTTATCGATCAGGCCGTCTTCCCGGACCGATCTTATCATGATTGGCTCGCAAGCATGCGATATAGCGCACGTCTTGACAGAAATCTGCGGGCGAAGTCTGTAATTTTTGCCGGGCGTGTGACCAGATAATGGGGTCGCGGACGGGGATTTTCCAATGCGTCCTTGAGCACCGCATAGACCGCATCGGGACCGAGTTTGAACTTCGACTTTGTACCGCCGCCCGAAAGCCGGGCTATCAGCCTGCGGTACTCGTCGCGATGCACGGAATTCCCGACATCGATGTGTTTTTCGAGTTGCTTGAGGGCGTTGTAGGTGAACCGGGTTGCGATCGGCCCCGGCTCGATCAGCGATACATGAACGCCTGAGCCTTCCAGTTCCATGCGCTGCACGAGCATCAGGCCTTCCAGAGCGAACTTGGATGCGACATAGGCACCGCGCCATTTCATCGGTACGAGACCAAGGATCGACGAGCAATGGACGATCCGGCCGTGACCCTGCTTGCGCATCACCGGTACAAGGTGCTGAGTCAGTTCATGCCAGCCGAAGAAATTGGTGTCGAACTGTTCCCGCAGTCCGCCAATCGGCAAGTCCTCCACCGCACCGGGCAAGGAACAGGCGCCATTGTTGTAAAGCGCGTCGAGCGTGCCGCCGGTTTCAGCGAGTACGGTCCTGACGAGTGCGGAAATCGATGCCGGTTCGCGATAATCGAGATAGTGTGCCGGCAGCCCATCCGCCTTGAGGGATGCGATATCCGACGCTTGCCGGGCTGTGGCAAACACGGTCCAGCCATCGGCCTTCAGTGCCCGGGCACAATGGGCACCTATCCCGCTGGAACATCCTGTGATCAAAATCGTTCTGGAACGGGTCATGTTTACCGGATGTTTCAAATAAAGTGATTGAAAGACTTCACATATTCGCCAGCACCTTGCAATCTGCTCAGTTGAAGGGGCGAACAATCATCGATGCGTAAGGTATATGTATTTCTTCGGCGCGTTGTCGCTGATACATGGCGGCATTTCAGCACGGATGATGGCTGGGCGCTGGCGAGCCACGTTGCTCTTTCGGGAATTCTCGCGCTTTTTCCGTTCCTGATCTTTGCAACCTCTCTGGCAAGTTTTCTCGGGGCGAGCGCCTTCACCGATACGGCCGTGCACGTCATTTTCGATACATGGCCGGAGGTCATCGCCAAGCCGATCGCGCAGGAAGTGCGCAACGTTCTCAATATCCAGCGCGGGGGCCTTTTGACGATCAGCGTGATCGCGGCCGCCTATTTCGCCTCCAATGGCATCGAGGCGCTACGGGTCGCGCTCAACCGTGCTTATCGCGTGATCGATACGCGTTCGATCATCTATTGCCGCCTGCAAAGCCTCGGTTACGTCATTGTCGCGACGATCGGTATCATGGCAATCAGCTTCCTGCTGATCCTGGCACCGCTCGCCATGCGTATCGCGACAATCTATATCCCGGAACTTGTTCTCGTGTCAGGAACGATCAGTTTTTGGCGCTACTGCATTGCTTCGGCTGTGCTGATCATCGGCCTGCTGGTCGTGCATCTATGGCTGCCGGCCGGTCACCGCCGTTTTGTCGAGATATTGCCCGGCGTCCTGTTGACGCTGCTTGCCTGGACCATCGGGGCAACGATCTTTGCCAGTTATCTCGAAACCTTCGCAACCTATGTGTCGACCTATGCGGGCCTGGCGTCGATCATGGCCGCCATCGTCTTCCTCTATATCGTCGCGGCAATCTTCATCATCGGCGCAGAAATCAACGCCGCAATCATCCGTCATTGGGAAATCGAGGAAGCTGAGGGTCTCTGACCGGTAGAGAGGGCGACGCCGAGCGTGGCAATGACCATGCCCACGAGCTGAAACGGTGTCAGTGTTTCGCCGAATAACGCATAGGCCATCAGTGCCGTGACGCCCGGGACCAGATAGAACAGCGATGCCACCTTGGACACCGCACCCTGATTGATGAGCAACATAAGCAGAAGCACAGCGCCGATCGACAAAACGAATACCAGCCAGAACATCGCGAATATCAATTCGCCCGACCAGATGATGACGTGTGTCTCCAACAAGAGCGAGAAGATGCCGGTGAGGACGGCGGCGCCAAGGTACTGCAAGGTCGTACCTGCCTTCAGATCGATACTGCCGACAAAACGCTTTTGCCAGACGGTGCCGATGCTTATGGCGACAACTGAGAAGATCGCTGCTGAAACCGTCGCCGGGGTGATGCCTCCGGCGGAAATGACCAGCTTCGGCCACAGGACCATGGCGACACCGATGCAGCCGACGGCCAATCCGGCCCAATGCCGTGGCTGGATGGTTTCGCCGAGAACGATTCCCGCGATCAGTGCTGTGATCAACGGCTGCAATCCGACGACGAGCGCCGACATGCCTGCGGGAAGCCCATTGTGGATGGCCCAGAAGGCGGCGCCGAGGTAGGCCCCGTGGATCAGGCACCCCGCGATGATCGCATGCATCGCGCCGCGTTTGCTTGGCCAGTGATTGCCGTCGAGCACGACCCAGAGGCCAAGGATAGCTCCCGCGATGACGAACCGCAAAGTCAGGAAATAGAAAGGCTCCATATAGGGCATGGCGTAGCGCGCGCCGATGAAACCGGTGGCCCAAAGAACGACAAACAGAGCGGGAAAATAGCGGACGGGCATAGTCAGGGGACCGGATCAGAATGAATTGTGGTGCTGATCTATACCTGAACGATGATCGGCGATAGATCACAGCCCAACCAGAGCGTGTATCTCCTGACGGGTGACACCTTCTTGCCGCAGTGACCGCAACGCTGTGTCCTTGCGGCTTTTCGAAAGTTTCTCGCCGTCGTGATCCAGGACAAGCGAATGGTGGTGATAGACAGGCGGCTCGATCTCGAATATCCGCTGCAGCAGACGATGAACACTGGTCGCGTGAAAAAGGTCCTTGCCACGGACGACGTGGGTGATTCCCTGCAAGGCGTCGTCGATGACGACGGACAGATGATAGCTTGTCGGCATATCCTTGCGCGCAATGATGACGTCCCCCCAAGTGCGCGGTGCGGCTTCGACAGCGTGTTTCTCAGGTTCGATTTCATTCCAGAAAAGTGGCTCACCAATGTCCTCAAGCGCGCGGTCCATATTCAGGCGCCATGAAAATGGCTCTCCTTGGCTGATCCGCCGTTCGCGCTCGTGCGTTGAAAGCTGCCGGTCCGTCGGCGGATAGAGCAGGGCTCCATCCGGATCACGCGGCCAACCATCCCTGTCTCCTGCGATCCGTTCGATCTCGTGCTTGATATCGCTACGGCTGAGAAACGCCGGATAGACGAGATCCATATTGATCAGTCTATCGAGCGCCTCGCGGTAGACGGCGAAGTGTTCTGACTGGCGTCGCACCGGTTGCTCCCACTCGAGACCAATCCAGCGCAGGTCCTCCAGCATGGACTGTTCCAGTTCGGGGGTGCAGCGCGCGCGGTCGATATCTTCCATGCGCAGGAGCAATCTGCCGCCCATCGCGCTCGCCATCTGCTGGTTCAGCAACGCCGAATAGGCATGGCCAAGATGCAGATGGCCATTAGGACTGGGAGCAAAACGGAATACCGGAACTGTCATGAGTGATGAGTGGCGTTCTTGCGTCGGTGTCTGCCTGATTGATACGGTGTTTCCCAAACGAAGCAAAGTGAACGATTGAAATGCGCAGAATAGATACGCTCGACGATATTGCCGAAGGACTGGAAGCCTTGCTGCAAACCCATCCGGAACTGGTTGCGATAGCCGAGCGGGCGGGGCCGCTGCCGCTGCGCCGTTCAGTCCCGGGTTTCGAAAGCCTCGCCTCGGTGATCGTTTCGCAGCAGGTCTCGAAGGCCAGCGCCGATTCGATCTGGACGCGGCTTGTCAGCATCATCGATCCGCTCACTCCGGAAAATTATATTGCAGCCGGCGAGGAGGCGTGGCGGCTAGCCGGCCTGTCGCGCGCCAAGCAGGCGACTCTCGCCCGAATCAGCCAAGCGATCATCGCCGGAGAACTCGATCTCGCCGCTCTGTCTGACATGCCGATCGACGAGGCTATGCAGGTAATGACCAATGTGAAGGGCATCGGCCCGTGGACCGCGGAAGTCTATCTGCTGTTTTCCGCAGGCCATGCGGATGTCTTCCCATCGGGCGATGTCGCGCTTCAGCATGCCTACGCGCATGCCTATGGCGAATCAGTGCGGCCGGACTCCAAGGCGCTGCGGCTCTTTGCCGAGCGTTGGTCACCTTGGCGCGGTATTGCGGCACGACTTTTCTGGGCTTACTATGCTGCGACGCGTGGCCGCGATGGCACACCGATCGCATGAAGTTGAAATAACGGCGTTTTTCCCTGCATAACACCGCAATTTGCTTCACATTCCTGTCACGTCCAGCTTACAATAATGGCGCTTGATGGTTGGATTGGGAGTTGATTCCTTGACAATAGCCGTCTCGCCGGACGGGTTACCGGCTCTGGTACTCAATGCGGACTATCGTCCGCTCAGTTATTATCCCTTGTCGCTCTGGTCCTGGCAGGACGCGATCAAGGCGGTTTTTCTCGACCGTGTGAATATCGTTGCCGAGTATGAGCACGAGGTTTCATCGCCCTCTTTCGCCATGCGGCTGCCGAGTGTTGTGTCGCTTAAAACCTATATAAAGCCCTCAAGAAACCCTGCTTTCACGCGGTTCAACGTGTTCCTGCGCGACCGGTTCGAATGCCAGTATTGTGGCTCCGAGGAAGATTTGACTTTCGATCACGTTGTTCCCCGTTGCGCTGGCGGCGAGACGATCTGGGAAAATGTCGTGGCGGCCTGTTCACCCTGCAATCTCCGCAAAGGGGGCCTGATGCCCAACCGCGCCAAGATGTGGCCGCGGCAAAAGCCCTACCAGCCGACGGTACATGACCTCCACAACAATGGCCGTCTGTTTCCGCCAAACCACCTGCACGACAGCTGGATGGATTATCTGTACTGGGATGTCGAACTCGAACCTTAAAAACCTCTGCCAATCCACCCCGATGGCCATCTGACGCGATTTTCTGCGCTTCCGTTGCTCACGAACCCAAAAGTTCGCTGCGCTACGGTTCTCGAAAACCACACCAGCTGACTCATCAGGCTGAATTCTCAGAAGGTTTCTGCGTGGCGGCCCAGATCAAGGGAAAGCCTTGAGCTTTCGTATGCCAATTCAGTGCGGATTATCTCACCGCAAGGGGGAGATAAGTGCCGTTCACGCAGCTTTTCTAGCGCCGTCGAACGCGACGATCATCAGAATCAAGCTTGCGATGGCGTTCCAGCCGGCGAAGGAAAGGCCGAGCACGCGCAACGCTGCGGTATCGCATGCAGGCGGGTGAATGGCGTTCATATCCTTCAGAAGATTACCTGCATCGGTGGTGATCGACATGGATACGGCTGTACAATCCGTCGGTCCGGCCCAGAATTTCCATTCCACGCCCGCGTGGAAGATGGCGAGGCCAAGTCCGATTAACATCAGAATCCCGCCAAGCGCCAGCAGCAGACGCGTAAGACCGGCGGGCCATTTCAAGCCAGCCGACGCCACCGCGAGCACCATCAATGGAATACCCGCATAATAGGGAAAGCGCTGTTCCAGGCACAATTTGCAAGGGAGATAGCCGCCGATATATTGAAAACCGAGCGCAGATCCAACCGTGAAGACCATGGCTGCCAAGAGGAAGATGGCTGTCTTGAAATGGATAGAGGTATTGGTTGCAGGCATGATATCTCGAAGACCTCATTCATGGCGATCGTTTACATCTGATAATAATGGAACACTGCATAGAGCAAAATCAGGACGGCCGCTGCCGCGCCTGCAATCAGGCCAAGTCTCTTCTCGATGAAGTGACGAATCGGTTCGCCATAACGCCTCAGCAGCCAGGCGAGGAAGAAAAAGCGCGCGCCACGCGCGAGTACCGCCGAAACGATGAACAGCCAGATATTGATCCCTGCCGCCCCGGAAAGAATCGTCACGACCTTGATGGGTGGCAGGTGGGCCAGACCCGATGTGACCAGCAGGAGCAGGATCGCATCGGCGCTGGTCGAGCCGCGCAACTGTTCGAAGGCGTCGAGCTTGCCGTACATTTCAAGGATAGGCTTCGCCAATGTTTCGTAGGCGTAATAGCCGAGAAGCCAACCGGCTATGCCACCGAGGACGGAGGCCACTGTCGCCACAAGTGCATAGCGATAGGCTCGTTCAGGACGCGCCAGCGCCATCGGCAGGAACAGCACATCGGCCGGGACGAGGAACACCGAACTCTCGATAAAGGCGATGATAGCGAGCCAGGCTTCCGCCGATTTGCGCGCAGCAAGCGACATGGTCCAATCGTATAGTCTGCGCAGCATAGGTCGGTTCCTGTCGGGGAGGTTGTTGGGAGAAGTCAATTTTTCAAAGGTCTCTTAGAGCAAACCAGAGCCAAATGGAATCGTTTCGATCAATTTTACCAACGCCGTCCTATGGGCCGCTCTAGTGGTCTCGCATATGCAGGGCAACACACGACTGTGTTACATTTAAGAAAACACCTTATTGCTGTTGACCGGAGGTGGCCTCTGCATGTATTTGGCTTTTCACGGCCACGGGTTCACCCATGTCCTACGCTTTTTGCGGCCCCCTTGGCGGAATTGGTAGACGCGCCTGACTCAAAATCAGGTTCCGAAAGGAGTGCTGGTTCGATTCCGGCAGGGGGCACCACTTTCCATCCCGATAGTCAGAAGATCACTTCCTCCGTGTCAGATCGCGCAGGCGTTCGCGGACGAGCCGCGCGATGTTCTGCGTGCGCCGGTAAAGGTGGAGCTGTGAGGCCGCCTGCCGTGCTGCGCGGTCGGCCGCCGGCGTCAACCCGATCACGAGTGTGCCGACTGGTTCGCGTTCCATGAACAGGCGGGAAGCGACGGGGTGGTCCGGAACGGCGCAGGAATCGGTCCGGTCGATGTTTGGATCGTCGAGATGGTTCTTCAGCATCTCGATCATGAGAAGAACGCCGGGTGAATAAGCCGCTAGGCTTTCGTCATAAGCGGTTTTCCAGGTCCACGCTTCACCGGCTTCGACAAACGCCACGAGAACGGCGATCGTCTTGCCGTCGAGCTCGAGCGTATGGATGCGGGCGAGATCGCGGGTCGCAAGGTTGTTGACGGCCTCGCGGGCAAAGGCGGCGCGGAAGCGATCAACGGCCATGGCTGAGCCGCGCTGGCCTTTCCAGCCACTGGCTTCGAGAGCAAGGAAATCCTCCAGGCGCACGCGGATATCTTCTTCGCTTCGGCTCACCGTATAGGTCAGCTTTCCCTTCTCGGCGAGGCGGCGCCATAGACGGCGATATTCTTTGGCGTGACGAGTGCCGATGGCCTCGCGCAGATATTCATCGCCTTCCTGCGTGCTTTCAAGGAAAGGCCGCTCGACCTGATTGACAGTCACCAGCGTAAGATTGCGGTCCAGCGCGACGGAACGGATCAGCTGTGCCACGGTGCGGTTCAGCAGCATGTCGGGCAGCACCAGAATTTCCGGGAATTTGAGATGCTTGCGCGCCAGCATGTCGAAGAGATCATTGAGTACGCCGACGGGATCGTCGCGGTCTATCAGCGGCGTTCCTTGCGGTCCGAACGGCGTTGCCCAGGCGCGGAGAATCGAGGCCGAAACGGTGAAGCCGGGCCGCTCGATCGTATATGGCATGAGAAAGCGCAGGCGGCTCTTCACGTCGTCCTCGTCGCGCATGACCATGAAGCGGACCTGCCGGTCGTCGAGACGCGGCATGGCCGGGGCCAGAAAACGGGGATTGAAGAAGATGTTCGGCTCGATCGTGCGGTAGGTCAGATATTCGAGTTCATCCAACAGTTCGAAACCGGCGGAGGCTGAATAAACGGAAAGCTTGCGTGGAACCGCGCGCGTGCCGAGGGTCTCCTCGATCTGCTTGGCCGCCTCGTGGGATTCGAAACCCGAGAGCTGGGACAGGATCTGCGAGGAAGCGCCTCCGGCAAGTTCTTCGAGAAGCGGTATGGCTGCCATCAGTTTTCTTCCTTGGCAGGGGTCGGGTCCGTCCTGCCGGCAAATACGAACATTGTAATGTTCAGACGCTTGTAAACAGTCAGCGCCAGCGTGACCGCTTCGAACACCATCGAGAATGCTGTCGCAAAAGCGGCACCAGCGAGACCGTAGACCGGTATCAGTACAATGCTGAGACAGATATTAACAATCAGTGTGACCGCATAGACCATGGCGCAGATTTTCTGCTTGCCGGCCATGTTGAGGAGGCTCTCCGCCGGACCGACCGAAGCGCGGGCGACGACGCCGACCACCAGGACGAACAACAGCGGATAACCATCGGTGAACTGTGCGCCGAAGAGCAGGAGCAGCGGCTTGCCGAGAACGAGAAGGATGATCGCCATCGCCAATGAAGGCCAGAAGGTCCAGCGCGCCGTATCGCGGGCGAACTGCGAAAGCTGCGCGTGGTCATGGGTATGCATCAGTTCGGAATAACGCTGGGCGGCGCCAGCCTTGACCGAGAAATAGACGAAATGCACCAGCGCAAGCAGCTTGACCGTGGCGAAGTAAGTCGCGACCTTGTCAGGCTCCATGTACCGGCCGACCATCAGAACGTCGGCATTGGTCAACAGGAAGAAGAACCCTTCAACGAGAAAGATTGGCAACGAGACTGCAAACCATTCGCCGAAGCGGATTGTCTTGGGCCCAGGCGCCACAACCTCCCTGAACCTGTGATTCACAACGGACAATTGCACCAGCGAGGTCATATAAGTTGCTATGATGGCCGAGACCACCGCCGTCATTGCCGTCGGTGCGAAGCCGGTCATATGGGCGATGGTCATAGCGACAAGGGTCAGAATTGGACGGATAATATAAGTGGGCGTGAGCGCTACGAGCGCCCATGACCGCGACCGCGCGGTCCCGTCGAGCGTATCGCCGAGCGCAATCATCGGCAGGCAGATGAAGCCGATGATGAAGGGTGCCACGTAGTAGGATTCGATCGCATCGCGAAAGTAATAGACCCCGCCCGCGCCAATAATTGCGATGCATGTCGTCAGGCTGAGGGCGAAAAGTTTGCTGGTAAACAGAATGCCGCGCAGGTGATCAAGCTGATTGTGCTCCAGATATTCCGGCACAAAGCGGATGACGCTGGTCTGAAAACCCAGACAGGAGAGGTTGCCGAGAATAACGACCGTAACCCAGACAAGGACGAAAATACCGTATTCGAACTGGCCCATCCAGCGCGCGAAAATGACCTGCGAGACGAGTGCGATCGCTGCGCTGATAATGCGAATGGAAAAGGCGATCAGCGATACACGCTGTGCTGCGGCGTGCTCCATTGACCCGTCGAACAGCTGATCGAGGCGCAAGAGCCACGGGCCAAGCTGCTGTGACAGTTTCTCCGGCAAGTACCGGTCTGCAGCTTTGACCGCAGAAATTCGCAAGGGCAGCTCCACTCGTTTCCAATAAAAGACGCTTACCGCGTAAACGTTTAGAAACGGTTCGGAAAGTCAACGGGTCCGGTGGTGGAATAAGAGAAAGGCCGCGTTTCAAACGCGGCCTTTGGGTGATTGTTATCAGACGAAAGCGCCGTGGCAGTGCTTGTATTTCTTGCCGGAACCGCAGGGGCAGGCCTCATTGCGGCCGACCTTGCCCCATGTCTGTGGATTATTCGGATCGCGATCCTTGGGATCAACGACACGCAGATCCTGTTGTACTGCGAGAACACTGCCGCCACCGAAGTCATCCTCGCCGGTGAAACCATCGACGTGATGGGCTTCCATCACCGGCAATTCCGGCTCAGGGGCGCTTGCAGCCTCGCGCACGAGTTCCACGCGCATCAACTGGCTCGTCACGTTCTGGCGCAGATTGGCCAGCAGCGTCTGGAAGAGCTCGAAACCTTCGCTCTTGTACTCGTTCAACGGGTCACGCTGCGCATAGCCGCGGAAGCCGACGACGGAGCGAAGATGATCGAGATTGACCAGATGTTCACGCCACAGCGCATCGAGGGTCTGGAGAATGACCGACTTCTCGACATAGGCCATGATTTCCGGACCGAACCGCTCGGCGCGATCAGCAGCTGCCTTCTCGACGGCCTCCATCAGGCGTTCCCTGATGTCATCCGGCGTAATGCCGTCTTCCAGTGCCCATTCGGTGATCGGCAGGTTGAGATTGAGAACGTTACGCACATCCTCGTCGAGCTGTTTGATGTTCCACTGCTCGGCGTAAGCTCCTTCGGGCGTGTGGCGCGTGATCAGGTCATCAACCACATCCTCGCGCATTTCCTTGGTGGTCTCGCTGAGATCGGTGCTGTCCATCAATTCGATGCGCTGCTCGAAGATCACCTTGCGCTGATCGTTCATGACGTCATCATATTTCAGAAGGTTCTTGCGGATATCGAAGTTCCGCGCCTCGACCTTCTTCTGCGCCTTCTCGAGCGCTTTGTTAATCCAGGGATGGACGATGGCTTCGTCTTCCTTGAGGCCGAGTTTCTGCAGCATGCCGTCCATGCGTTCGGAACCGAAAATCCGCATCAGATCGTCCTGCAGCGACAGGAAGAACTTCGATCGGCCGGGGTCGCCCTGACGGCCTGAACGGCCACGCAACTGGTTGTCGATGCGGCGGCTTTCATGGCGCTCGGTCGCAAGAACGTAAAGCCCGCCGGCTGCCAGCGCCTTTTCCTTCAACTTGGCAATATCGGCTCTGATCGCTGCTTCCTTGGCCTTGCGCTCGTCACCCTCGGGCATATCGTCGAGTTCACGCGCAATGCGCATTTCGAGATTGCCGCCGAGCTGAATGTCGGTACCGCGGCCAGCCATGTTGGTGGCGATGGTGATCGCGCCAGGAACACCGGCCTGCGCGACGATATAGGCTTCCTGCTCATGATAGCGGGCATTCAGGACCTGGAAGTCCTTGAAGCCTTCCTTGCGCAGGCGCTCAGCCAGGTGCTCGGACTTTTCGATAGAGGTGGTGCCGACGAGAATCGGCTGACCTTTGGCGGTTGCCTCGCGAATATCGCGAACGATGGCTTTGTATTTTTCTTCGACGGTCCGGTAGACTTCATCGTCCTCGTCGAGACGCTGAACGGGAAGATTGGTCGGGATTTCCGTGACTTCGAGGCCGTAAATATTGCCGAATTCTTCCGCTTCGGTAGAAGCCGTACCGGTCATGCCGGCGAGCTTCTTGTACATGCGGAAATAATTCTGGAAGGTGATCGACGCCAGCGTCTGGTTTTCCGGCTGGATCGTCACATGTTCCTTTGCTTCAAGCGCCTGGTGCAAACCTTCCGAGAAGCGTCGGCCCGGCATCATGCGGCCGGTGAACTCATCGATAATGACGATTTCGTCATTGCGAACGATGTAGTCCTTGTCCTTCTGGAAGAGTTTATGAGCCCGCAGCGCATTGTTGACGTGGTGAACGACGGCGACGTTCTCGATGTCGTAAAGGCCTTCGCCCTTGAGATGACCGGCTTCCTTCAGAAGGTTTTCGAGCTTCTCGGTACCCTCTTCGGTGAAGATCGCGGTCTTCTGCTTCTCGTCGATCTCATAGTCTTCGGGGTTCAACGGCTTGATGAACGTATCGATCAGATTGTAGAAGTCGGAGCGATCGTCCAGCGGGCCGGAAATGATCAGCGGCGTGCGCGCTTCATCGACGAGGATCGAATCCACTTCATCGACAATCGCGTAATGATGCGGGCGCTGCACCATCTGGGCGCGCTCATATTTCATATTGTCGCGCAGGTAATCGAAGCCGAGTTCGTTGTTGGTGGCGTAGGTGATGTCGGCATTATAGGCCTTGGCGCGTTCATCATCATCGAGACCATGCACGATGATGCCGTAGGTCAGGCCGAGGAAATTATAGATCTGGCCCATCCAGTGCGCATCGCGGGTGGCGAGGTAGTCGTTCACCGTGACGACATGGACGCCCTTGCCTTCAAGCGCATTCAGATAGACTGGCAGGGTTGCGACGAGGGTCTTGCCCTCACCGGTACGCATCTCCGAAATGCCGCCATTGTGCAGGAACATGCCGCCGATCAGCTGGACGTCGAAAGGCCGCATGCCAAGAACACGCTTGGCCGCCTCACGCACCACTGCAAAAGCCGGAACAAGCAGATCGTCGACCTTCGTTCCATTGGCGAGGCTCGCACGGAATTCCGCCGTCTTCGCCTTTAGCTGTTCGTCTGTAAGGGATGAAATTTCCGCCTCAAGTGCGTTGATCGCGTCAACGCGAGGCTTGAAACTCCGGACGCGGCGCTCGTTTGAAGAGCCGAAAATCTTGCGGGCGAGGCCGCCGAAACTGACCATCCCTGGTCCTCTCTATAATACGTTTTGCCAGCAATTCTGGCATTTGATGCATCCAAAAGCCTGACATTCAAGATGCCTGATACAATACGGACACCAAGCCCAAGGTATAAGTCTGTCTGTTGCCAAGCTATCTGGACGCAAAGCCGATGGACAGATAAGAGGGGGCACGAATGATGTCAATGTTGAAGCTGCAAGCGATCGATCACAGCTTCATGGCAAAATTCTGCCGTATTCATAGCCCGTACCGGTCCTCCCAAGGAGAAATTGACCATGAACCAATTGCGTAAAACCCTTTCATTAATGACTGTCGCTGCACTTTTGACCGGTATTTCCGCCGTGGTATTACCCCAGAATGGGGCAATAGCCCAGGATGCCGGCAAAACGGAACCTGCCAAGCCCGATGCAGCGAAGGCGGACACAGCCAAGACTGATCCCGACAAAGTGCTTGCAACAATCGATGGCACCAAGGTCACAGTCAAGGAAGTCGACCAGATTTCTGCGGACCTCGATCCGCAATTCGCCAAGCTGCCGGATGACCAGCGGCGTTTGGCCGCTCTGGCCGCGATCATAGATATCAAGTCGCTGGCAGCCAAAGCTGAAGCCGAAAAGCTGGATCAGACGCCTGAGTTCAAGACTCGTATAGAATTCATGAAAGACCGCGCTCTGCACAATGACTACTTCAAGCAGCAGGTTGTCGACAAGATCACCGACGCTGACATTCGCGCCCGCTACGATAAGGAAATCGCAGCGATGCCTCCGCAAAATGAAGTCCGGGCCCGTCACATTCTGGTGAAGACAAAGGAAGAAGCCGAAGCAATCATCAAGCAGCTCGACGGCGGGGCCAAGTTCGAGGATATCGCCAAGGAAAAATCCACGGATGGTTCAGCTGCGCAGGGTGGCGATCTCGGATACTTCGGACCTGGCCAGATGGTGCCGGAATTTGACAAGGCAGCCAATGCGCTGGAAGTCGGCCAGTACACCAAAGAACCGGTCCAGACCCAATTCGGCTTCCATGTGATCAAGCTCGAAGACAAGCGCGTCCAGCAGCCGCCAGCGTTCGATCAGGTCAAGGACCAGGTGAAGTCCATCCTCATTCGCGAGCGCTACATGGAGCTGGTCAAGAAGGAACGCGGCGATCTGAAGATCGAATATACCGATCCGGCAACGGAAGCGGCGATCAAGGCCGCAACCGAAGCCCAGCAGTAACAATATGAGGCCCGGTGCAAGACACCGGGCCTCTCTTCGATAATTTGTGACCTGTTAAAAGCGCTTTTTGAGGTAGCCGATGTCCACATCCGTCTCTCCCTTGGCTCCAACACATTATCCGGCAATGCCGGAAATTCGCGGTGTAAAGATCGCCACCGCTGAAGCCGGTATCAAATATAAGGGCCGAACGGATGTGCTGCTCATCGTATTCGACAGACCGACAGCAGTGGCCGGCGTATTCACGCGGTCCAAATGCCCTTCGGCAGCGGTAGATTTTTGCCGGACAAGCCTCGCTGGTGGCACGGCACGGGCCGTCGTCGTCAACTCCGGCAATGCCAATGCCTTTACCGGAAAGAAGGGCCGCGAGTCGGCCAGGCTAACGGCCACTGCCGCGGCAAAGGCCGTCGGTTGCAAGCCGGGCCAGGTGTTTCTCGCCTCGACCGGCGTTATCGGCGAGCCGCTCGATGCGGGTAAATTCAGCCATCTTTTGGGTGATATGACGCAGAACGCCGTTGCCGAACGTTGGCAAGACGCCGCCAGCGCCATCATGACGACCGATACGTTTCCGAAGGTCTCGACTGAAACAGTATTGCTGGGCGGCGTGCCGGTGACAATTAACGGCATTGCCAAGGGTGCTGGCATGATCGCGCCGGATATGGCGACGATGCTGTCTTTCGTCGCTACGGATGCCCCGATCGCTGCCGATGTTCTGCAAAAACTTCTGTCGAAATCGGTCGGTAAGAGCTTCAATTCCGTGACTGTCGACAGCGATACGTCGACATCCGACACATTACTGCTTTTTGCTACGGGCTCTGCTGCCGAACGTGGTGCTGCACCTGTGACGAAGGTGAAGGACAAGCGTCTCAAGCCTTTCATCAAAGCACTTGACCGCGTTCTCAAGGATCTCGCGCTGCAGGTGGTGCGTGACGGCGAGGGCGCGCGCAAAATGCTTGAAATCAGCGTAACCGGTGCGACGTCGCCGCGGTCCGCCAAGCGGATTGCGCTTTCGATTGCCAATTCGCCGCTGGTCAAGACCGCTGCCGCTGGCGAAGACGCCAATTGGGGCCGCATCGTCATGGCCGTCGGCAAGGCTGGCGAACCGGCCGACCGCGACCGGCTGGCGATCTGGTTCGGGGATATCCGCGTTGCCCGCGAAGGCGAGCGTGATCCGGACTATTCGGAAGATGCCACATCCGCCTATATGAAAAATGACGACATAAAGATCCGCGTCGATATAGGTCTCGGCAAAGGCAAGGCGACGGTCTGGACCTGTGATCTGACGAAGGAATATGTGGCGATCAACGGCGATTATCGCAGCTGAGAGCCGTTTTGAAACTCTACTGCGGCGGTCATCTGACGCGATTTTCTGCGCTTCCGGTGCTCACGTACTTTAAGTACGCTGCGCTCCAGTACTCGAAAACCACGCCATATGCCGCGCCGCAGCGACTTCCAAACAGGCTCTGAAGGATCACGCATGCAGTTAGCCCAAATCAGGCAGTTTGAGGCGGTAGGCTTCCGATCCTGGCCTGCATCGTCCGTACATTATGACGGGAGCTGGGCCATTCGGATGACGGCGAGCCATCCGTCCAAGCGCCTGAACTCGGTCAATCCCCTTGATCCTGGGGATACCAACAACCTGGAACAGCGGGTGGCACGTGCCGCACAACGGTTTCGGGCCTATGGCAGGCCGCCAATTTTTCGGCAGTCACCGCTCGCACCTGAAGCGCTCGATCGCTATCTGGAAGAGCTCGGCTGGGCACGTTTCGATGAATCCATGGTCATGATCGTCGACTTGGCCAATGTCGATCTTTCGGATGCGATCGACCATATCCCACTCAAGGATATTGGCCGGTTCATCGATGCCGCCCTGCAGGTACAGGACGAGAATTCTGCTATGAAGCCCGGTTTGTTTGAGGTCATCAACGCCATCCGGCCTTCAAAGGGTCTGTTCGTCATCGAAGAGGGCGCTCTGCCGGTATCAACGGCGATATGCGTGCAAGACGGCGCGTTGGCAGGGCTGTTCAATATTGGAACGGCAGCAAGCCGGCGCCGTGTGGGGCTCGGCCGCACGATCATCAAATCGGCATTGAAATGGGCACTGCAACATGGTGCCAAAAAGGCCTGGTTGCAGGTCGAAGTGGCGAATACCGGCGCTATCGCGCTATACGAGCAAATGGGTTTCAGGGAAGCCTATCGCTATGCGTACAGACAGGCGCCCGACAAATGAGTGAACATCCGATCCTGCTGGTGACGGCCTGCGCGCTGGTCGACGCTGACGGGCGGGTGTTGCTGACGCAGCGACCGGAAGGCAAGTCACTTGCGGGGCTCTGGGAATTTCCGGGCGGCAAGGTCGATCCGGGGGAAACCCCGGAAGAAAGCCTGATCCGCGAACTGCACGAGGAACTTGGCATCATTGTCAAACCGGCCTGCCTCGCGCCGCTGACCTTTGCCAGCCATACTTATGAAACCTTTCATCTGCTGATGCCGTTGTTTATCTGCCGGCGCTATGAAGGCATTCCGCGCGGGATGGAGGGACAGGTTCTGAAATGGGTGCGGCCCAAGGATATGCGCGACTATCCGATGCCGCCTGCGGATATACCGCTTATCCCGTTCCTGATCGATCTTCTGTAAGTTTTTACAACCACAAACTGTATTCTTACCGCGTTAACTCTGATGCTTAATTGATCCTTCACCTGATTGAGCGACTTTTAGTTAATCTTGACGCATATTTTCAGGTGGGGCATGGGGCGTAAGAACGATTATCGTGATGATGAACTGTTGCAACCGAGTGCGCTCTCGGGCGCGGCAGGGGGGATCTTACGGATCACACTGCTGTTCGGCTCGGCAGCCGTCGCGTTGGCGCTTATCATTGCGCCGCTCGCCGATCGTGGTTCGCAGGCGGTCGTCGATTATTCAACGAGCCGTTCCATCGATGAAATCCAGACTGGCTCGGTCAAGAAGGCAGACCCGGTAACACCGTCCACCCACACGATTCGGCGCAGCGTGCTGCAGCGCTCGCCATCCGCAGTTTGTATCATTGAAAGCGACGGAACCAGGACAGGCGACTGTTAACGCCTATTTCTTCTCCAGCTTTTCAACATCCTTGAGAAAATCGGCGAGTGACGCCTTGGCGGAGCCGGGCTTCAGCGGCTTTTGCTGCGATTCATGTGCGGCCCAACCGGACATCCATATGAACGAGAAGGTCGCCCTGATCCGGCCATCGGGATCGCTGAAGCGTTCCGCATAAATCTCCGCAACCCGGATAAAGAAATGCCGCGACAGTGGTTTGCGCGACCGTCCGATCAAGACATTCTGCATGCCCATGGCGCGAAGGTCACGCATCAGGGCGAAGGCCGAGTCATAGCGCACCGTATAGGTCTCGATATCAGTGACGGGCAAGGTAAAACCCGCACGCTGCAACAGACCGCCGACATCGCGGACATCGGCAAAGGGCGCAACGCGCGGCGATGCGCCGCCATAAATCTCGCTCTCCGCCGCCAGCAGGCACTCGCGCAATTCCGTCAACGTATTGTCGCCGGCCATCGCACCGAGGAACAGACCGTCGGGTTTCAACGCACGACGGATTTGCAGAAGCGTGCCGGGCGTGTCGTTGGTCAGGTGCAAGGAGAGTAGCGAGACGATCAGGTCGATGCTCGCAGGCTTCAGCGGCAGGATCTCCTCATCCGCGACAATCGCAGGAAAAGCATCATTGAGAAACCGTGCATCGTGTTCGACGCGCAGGATCGTCGTGGCCTTGCCGGAGCGCAGTAACGCCTGGGCGGCGAGGCCGGTGTGGCTGGCGAGATCAACGGCGACGTCGAATTTACGTTCGATGGCGGACAGGCGCTCTTCAAGATCGTCGGCGGCGCGGGCCAGCAGGAAATCCGCAGAACTTCCATGCTGTTGCAAAGCGCGCAAACGCCTCGTCAGCAATAAATTTCGATCGAAGACCTGATGCCGATCCATTCCGGATTTCTCTGATGTCTGTATAGTTAAGCCGTAGATGCGTCGCCTTGGAGCCAATTGCAATGAAAACTGTCGGGGAAACCGCACGCCTTCTTACCCGCAACGTCACGCAGCAGCTGTTCGGGCTGCTGTTCCCGCCGGTTTGCGCTGGTTGTGACCGGCACGTCACCGAGCCGGGTTCACTGTGCGGTCAATGCTGGTCGAAGGTACGTTTTATCGAGAAGCGCTATTGCCCGGTGCTTGGCATACCCTTCAGCCATGATCTCGGTGGTGAAATTCTTTCCGCCGAGGCGATTGCCGACCCGCCGCCGTTCCGGCGTGCCCGTTCGGTCGCGGTGCATGAAGGCGTCATCCGCGAGATGGTGCACCGGCTCAAATATAATGATCGCACGGATCTCGGCCCATGGATGGCCCGCTGGATGCTGCGTGCCGGCAGCGAATTGCTTGGCGATTGCGATATTATAGTGCCTGTCCCACTGCATGCGCGGCGTTTCTGGTTCCGCCGGTTCAACCAGTCGGCGGAACTTGCCCGCCATCTGGCACGGTCGAGCGGCAAGCCATTTGATCCGGACGCCTTGGAACGCGTCAAACAAACGAAACAACAAGTGGGTCTCGGTTTGAATGAGCGTGTCGTCAACGTGCGCGGTGCGTTCAGGGTGCCCGTGACGCAAGAAATAAAGGTGCGCGGCCGCAATGTGCTCCTGATCGACGATGTCTATACCACCGGTGCGACCGTGAAAGCTGCGGCGCGCGCCTTGCTCAGAGGCGGCGCGGCAAGCGTCGACGTCCTGACGTTCGGCCGGGTCCTGACGAAAGAATTGTCTGTTTGACACTGCTTCCGCGCAAAAATCAGGTCTTTTCGCCTGATGTTTTGATGCCTATATAGAAAGTCTAAATGGAGCTTTCGAATGGTTGGTGTAACAATCTATACGCGTAATGGTTGTGGCTATTGTACAGCAGCCAAGGGTCTTCTGTCGGAAAAGGGCGTCGCCTTCATCGAGCACAATGCCTCGGTCGAGCCTGCCGCCCGGCAGGAAATGCTTTCGCGCGCCAATGGCCGCACGACATTTCCGCAAGTCTTCATCGGCGAAACCCATGTCGGTGGCTGCGATGATCTGTATGCGCTGGAAAATCAGGGCCGTCTCGACCCATTGTTGAAGACCGGCGAACTCGCTTGAGGACGATGATATGAGTTCATTTCGCGCTGCCGCCATCCAGATGCGTTCGGGGGTAGACCCGCAGCGCAATGCCGCCGATCTCGCCGGTTATATTGCTGACGCGGTCGGCAAGGGGGCCGTTTACGTGCAGACACCGGAAATGACCGGCGCGCTGCAGCGTGATCGCAAGGCACTTGCGAGCGTTTTGAAAAGCGAAAGCGACGATATCATCGTCCGTACAGCTTCGGAACTCGCGGCCAAGCACGGAATCCATCTTCATATCGGTTCAACAGCGATTGCCCGCGACGATGGCAAGATCGCCAATCGCGCGTTTCTCTTCGGCCCGGATGGCAATATCCTTACCCGCTATGACAAGATCCACATGTTCGATGTCGACCTCGACAATGGCGAGAGCTGGCGTGAGTCCGCTGTCTATGCGCCTGGTGCCGATACGGTCGTGATCGATCTGCCTTTTGCGCGCCTCGGTCTTGCCATCTGCTACGATGTACGCTTCCCGCAACTGTTCCGCGCCCAGGCTTTGGCGGGCGCGTCGGTGATCTCGGCGCCTGCCGCCTTCACCCGGCAGACCGGCGAAGCGCATTGGCACGTGCTCCAGCGTGCGCGCGCCATCGAAAATGGTGCATTCATGATTTCGGCCGCTCAGGGCGGTGTGCATGAAGACGGCCGCGAAACCTATGGTCATTCCATGATCGTCGCGCCGTGGGGCGAAATCCTGGCGGAAGCCGACCATGCGGAACCCGCGGTCGTTGTCGCAGATATCGATCCGGCACTGAGTGCAGCCGCGCGATCCAAGGTCCCCAATCTCAAGAACGCCCGTCCGTTTGGCGTTATCGTGGAAAACGATGGCCAGACGACGAGGCTCGGCGTAGCGTCATGATCCGTTTTTCCCTTCATTGCGACCATGACCATGACTTCGAAGGATGGTTTCGCAGCAATGACGACTTCGACGCGCAAGCGAAGAAGCACCTCGTTTCCTGCCCGGTCTGCGATTCGCACAAAGTCGAGAAGGCATTGATGGCGCCTTCGGTTGCGACTGGCCGTCAGAAGGAAAAGATTGCTATTGCCATGAGCAAGATGGCCAATGAATTGCGTGAGATGGCCAAGAAGGTCCGTGAAAATTCCGACTATGTCGGCAGTGATTTTGCGGAAGAAGCCCGCAAGATCCATTTTGGCGAGGCTGAAAAGCGCGGCATTTATGGCGAGGCAACGCGTGACGAAGTCGAAGCGCTCGTCGATGACGGCGTCGATGTGATGCCGCTTCCGGTCTTTCCCGACGATCACAATTGATCTTGCTCGCCGAGAGCCTTTCATGCCTAAATAGAATCGTTCTGCCGGCGGGAATTCGTGGACAAGGTCGAGGGGTTTGGCGAGGCCGATGCCTTTCCATCGGACGACGCCGAAGCCCGATGGATTTGGCCCGAATTCACCCGGCCCTTCGGGTTTCCGGCTGGCGGCCAACCACTTTGTCGGGCGGCATCGTCCGATGGAAAAACATCGGCCTCGCCACCTTCCGCGTGGATTGTCTCGCCCCGGGAAACAGAACTGTTTCTATTTAAGCATGAAAGGCTCTAGCGCGATGTTTATGGTGCGGTAGCCGATTCTGCCTCACCGGATGATTTTCATGTCACTTCTGAATTCTGCCCCCGCGCTGCTCGTCCTGACCGGCGCTTTTCTCGGATTGACGCTTCCATTCGGCAAGTTGGCATTCGCTGCAGGCATAGCGCCATCGCTATGGGCATTCGTTATTTCGATCGGGGCGGGCTGCGTGCTTCTGGCGGCTTTTCTCCTCATGGGAAAACGACCGCGCATTAATGCGCATATGGCGCGTTACTATCTCATTGCCGCGCTGATCTCCTATGCCGTTCCCAATCTCATGACCCTCTCGGCCATTCCTCACCTCGGGTCCGGCTTTACCGGGATCATGTATACGTTGTCGCCCGTGTTTACCCTCCTGCTTTCCATCCTTTTCAAGATGCGCAGCCCCAATCTCCTTGGACTTCTCGGCATATTCGTCGGCTTTGCCGGAGCAGTTCTTGTCGGGTTTACCCGGGGTCAGGTCGGCCAGCCGGCCGAACCGCTCTGGGTGGGGATTGGCTTGCTGATCCCGGTATTGCTTGCGCTCGGTAATGTATATCGCACCATCGATTGGCCGAAAGGCGCCGATCCGACCGAGCTCGCGGCCGGGAGTCATTTGACCACTGCCGCGCTGCTCGTCCCGATCATTTTCCTGATGACGGGGACATTCCCTGTTGCGCCGCTTGGCACCGTTCCGTGGCTGGTGTTCGTGCAGGTCATGGCATCAGCCTGCATGTTCGCGCTGTACTTTCGGCTCCAGGCTGTCGGCGGGCCGGTTTATCTGAGCCAGATCGGCTATGTGGGTGCGGCTGTCGCATTGCTCGCCGGCACGTTGTTTCTTGGCGAAGTATATCAACTCGCAACCTGGATCGGCGCGGCGATTATCACGATTGGCGTGCTGATGACCACGAAGGCCCAGCAGATGCAGCAGAAAGCTATGAAGGTCGCGTAGCCAGAACCATATAATTGACACCGATATCGCGTGAACGATTCCAGCTGTCGGCCAATGGATTATACGTCACGCCGACTTTTTCCATGACTTCCAGCCCCGCCTGCGACAAGGCGGTTTCGAGTTCTTCGGGCCGCACCAGTTTTTCATATTGATGCGTGCCGCGCGGCAACCAGCGCAGGACGTACTCCGCACCGAAAATGGCAAGGCCGAGCGCTTTCAATGTCCGGTTGATTGTCGCAACGAAGGTGAGGCCGCCGGGTTTCACCATTTGAGAGCAGGCCGACATGTAAAGCTCGACGTCGGCCACGTGCTCGACAACTTCCATGTTGAGAACGACGTCGAATTGTTCACCGGCTTCCGCTAAAGCTTCAGCTGTCGTCGCCCGGTAGTCTACGGAGAGGCCGCTCTGCGCAGCGTGGATTTTCGCTACTTCGATGTTGGTTTCGCCAGCGTCGGCCCCCACAACGGTTGCGCCGAGGCGCGCCATGGGTTCGCAGAGGAGGCCACCGCCACAACCGATGTCGAGAATACGCAAGCCGGCGAAAGGTGCGGGAGCGTTCGGATCGATGCCGTAATGGGCGCAGACTTTTTCCTTGATATAGGCTAGCCGCGTCGGATTGAACTTGTGCAAGGGCCGGAACTTGCCCTGCGGGTTCCACCACTCGGCCGCCATGCGTGAGAAACGCTCGACTTCCGCGGCATCGATTGTTGTGCGCTCTGCTGTCGCCATCAGTTCTGTCCTTGTTGCTGCCTTCGAGTGGCCCCGTCCGGCAAAAAATGTCAAGCCGCCTGCATTCAGCTTTCGGGTAGTGCCCAGTTGGCAAGCACTACTCCATTGATGCGCTGATAGTGGCGCGTATTGTTTGTTACAAGAGTTGCAGCTGTGGATATCGAGTGTGCGGCGATCATCATATCAAGCTCACCGATTGGTTGGCCTGTCGAAACAAGTTGGTGGCGTAAGTCGGCATAATGCCCGGCCACTTCCGCATCCCAAGCCAGGACACGGATAGTTAGGAGGAATTCCTTTACACCTATTTGAAGACGATGATCGGAGGGCAATCTTTTCAAACCGTAAAGAAGTTCAGCACTTGTCACGGCTGAAACACAAAGATCAGATGAAGGAATTTCCAGGACTTTCTTTTTGATAGCGGGTGGACGATCTCTGATAAAATAGCTGGCAGTATCTGTATCCATCATATGCAGCATTATCAGTCTTTCTCATCAAACAAGTTGCGCTCGACAGGCAATGTGTTCATGGGGCGTTCCCTCATAAAATCATCGGGAACGTCAATTGCTTCCATTAGTTCAAAAAAATCGGCCCAGGTCCGTGCCCCGGGGTTGGTCGATAGAATGACATCTCCTGTTCGCTCGTCGCGGGAGATATAAACCTCAGTTCCATCAAAACGAAAATCAGCCGGAAGACGGACAGCTTGGCTGGCGCCGTTTTTGAAGAGTTTGGCAACGCGTGTCTCACCCATCGTTAGTCTCCGTAGATAGTATATGCATTAGTATATACTCGATCATCCGTTGGAATTCAAGATCGGTCAGTCCTCGGGCGTTCTTGCAGTCTGGTCATAATTTCGATATGGGAGGCCGCATTCATTTGGCGGGTGGCTGTTCGATTTGAACAGCTCCTTTCCGATTTACTTCAGGCATTCCAGAACGGTACCTTCCCATGGCGCGCATTGTGATGAAATTCGGCGGCACTTCGGTGGCCGATATTGACCGCATCCGTAATGTGGCCAGGCATGTCAAACGCGAAGTCGATGCCGGACACGAGGTCGCTGTCGTTGTTTCCGCCATGGCCGGGAAGACCAATGAACTCGTGGCCTGGACCCGCCAGACATCGCCAATGCACGACGCACGGGAGTATGATGCCATCGTAGCCTCCGGTGAGCAGGTCACCGCTGGTTTGCTTGCAATCGCCCTGCAGGCGATGGGTGTGCACGCCCGCTCCTGGCAAGGCTGGCAAATCCCGATCAAGACCGACAACGCGCATGGCGCGGCGCGGATTCTTGAGATAGACGGATCTTTCCTGATCGAGCGGTTCGCAGAGGGGCAGGTGGCTGTGATCTCCGGATTTCAGGGTATCGGACCGGACAATCGCATTTCCACATTGGGACGCGGCGGTTCCGATACCAGCGCGGTCGCAATTGCTGCTTCGGTCAAAGCCGATCGATGCGATATTTATACGGACGTCGACGGCGTCTATACGACTGATCCGCGTGTTGAACCGAAGGCACGCCGGCTGTCGCGGATATCGTTCGAAGAAATGCTTGAAATGGCCTCGCTTGGCGCCAAAGTTCTGCAAGTCCGGTCCGTCGAGCTTGCCATGGTGCACAAAGTGCGCACATTTGTCAGGTCCAGTTTCGAAGACCCCGATGCGCCGGGCATGGGCGATCTGATCAATCCGCCCGGAACACTTATTTGCGACGAGGAAGAAATCGTGGAACAGCAGGTTGTCACAGGAATTGCCTACGCCAAGGACGAAGCCCAGATTTCACTGCGCCGCGTTGCGGACCGTCCCGGAATATCGGCAGGTATTTTCGGTCCGCTCGCTGAAGCGCATATCAACGTCGATATGATCGTCCAGAACGTTTCCGAAGATGGCACGAAGACCGACATGACTTTCACTGTGCCCTCAGGTGATCTCGACAAGGCGCTGGTTGTCCTTGAAAAGGTCAAGGCGGAGATCGGCTGCGACATCATCCAGTCGGAAGCCGGCATGGTAAAAGTTTCGGTCATCGGTATCGGCATGCGCAGTCATGCGGGTGTTGCGGCAACGGCGTTCCGTGCACTAGCAGACAAAGGGATTAATATCCGGGCCATTACGACGTCGGAAATCAAGATTTCCATTCTAATTGATGGTCCCTATGCGGAACTTGCCGTACGCACTTTGCATTCTGTGTACGGTCTGGATAAGCATTAGAATCAAGAAAATGTTGTCGGCCGCATTGCCGGCTGACATGATCAACCTACTTACAGGTGAGACCATACGGGTCTTGCCTGGTTCGTTATGGAGAAAGGCTCCAAGTGCCAACGCGCGAGCAGACAACGGGACCCCGTGTCATGCTGAAGCGCCTCCGCGAATTGATGGCGGAGGCTCTTGAGCCACAGGAGAGGCTTGACCGGATTGTTCGCGACATCGCGCAGAACATGGTCGCGGAAGTGTGCTCGTTTTATGTGCTGCGCTCCGATGGCGTTCTCGAGCTCTATGCAACCGAGGGTTTGAACCCATCCGCTGTTCACCTGGCGCAATTGCGTCTCGGGCAGGGCCTTGTCGGTACGATTGCCGCCAGCGCGCGTCCACTCAATTTGACTGACGCGCAAACGCATCCGGCCTTCGCCTATCTGCCGGAGACGGGTGAAGAGATCTACAATTCCTTCCTTGGTGTGCCAATCCTCAGGGCAGGGCGCACCTTGGGTGTCCTCGTCGTTCAGAACCGGACGAAGCGCGTGTATCGCGAGGATGAGGTTGAAGCGCTCGAAACGACGGCCATGGTGCTGGCGGAAATGGTTGCCGCGGGCAGTCTGACGCGGCTTGCGCGGCCCGGTGTCGAACTCGACATGGGCAAGCCCATGAGTTTCAGCGGCAGCGCCTTCAATGATGGTGTTGGCCTCGGGCACGTCGTTTTGCATGAGCCGCGCATTGTCGTCACCAACCTCTTCAACGAGAACATCGATACGGAAATCGACCGGCTCGAAAACTCGCTCGGTTCGCTACGCATCTCGATCGATGACATGCTGTCCCGCCGCGACGTGGCATTCGAGGGCGAGCATCGTGAGGTGCTCGAAGCCTACCGGATGTTCGCGCATGATACGGGATGGGTGCGGCGTCTCGAAGAGGCGATCCGCAACGGTCTGACCGCCGAAGCGGCGGTGGAAAAAGTGCAGAGCGATACCCGCGCCCGCATGATGCATTTGACGGATCCTTATATGCGCGAACGCCTCAGCGATTTCGACGATCTGGCGAACCGGTTGCTGCGCCAGTTGATGGGTCGTGACGTGAAAACGATGGCGGGTTCGCTGGCCAAGGATGCCATTATCATTGCACGTTCCATGGGTGCGGCAGAATTACTCGACTATCCACGCGAACGCCTGCGCGGCCTGGTGCTCGAAGATGGTGCTGCGACGAGCCATGTGGTGATCGTTGCCCGTGCGATGGGTATTCCCGTTGCAGGTCAGGTCAAGGGCGTTGTGTCCATGGCGGAAAACAACGATGCCGTGATCGTCGATGGCGATGATGGTCGCGTTCATCTGCGCCCGCAATCGGACGTGGAAGCGGCTTATTCGGAAAAGGTCAAGTTCCGCGCCAAGCGGCAGGCGCTCTACAGGGAATTGCGTGACAAGCCTTCGGTCACGAAGGACGGCGTGCATATTTCGCTGTTGATGAATGCTGGCCTTTTGGTTGATCTGCCGCAATTGGCGGAAGCCGGCGCTGCCGGTATTGGCCTGTTCCGCACCGAGTTGCAGTTCATGGTGGCATCGACTTTCCCGCGTGCTGAACAGCAAGAACGCCTTTATCGCTCGGTGCTTGATGCTGCTGGCGATAAGCCCGTAACATTCCGGACGCTCGATATAGGCGGCGACAAAGTACTGCCCTATTTCCGCAGCGATACCAATGAAGAGAATCCTGCCATGGGCTGGCGGGCGATCCGCTTGACACTTGATCGCCCCGGCCTGCTACGTACGCAGGTTCGCGCGCTATTGAAAGCAGCGGGAGGACGCGAGCTTCGCTTGATGCTGCCGATGGTCACGGAAGTGGCGGAAGTGCGCAAGGCGAGTGAGTTGATCAACCGCGAGGTGCAGCACCTGTCGCGCTTTGCCTACAATCTGCCGACGCGCGTAAAGATCGGCGCAATGGTGGAGGTGCCGTCCCTCCTTTGGCAGCTCGACGAGTTGATGTCCGTTGTGGACTTTGTCTCGGTCGGCTCGAACGATCTGTTCCAATTCATTATGGCCGTCGATCGCGGTAACTCGATCATCACCAACCGGTTCGACAATCTCTCTGTGCCGTTCCTGCGCGTGCTGCGCCAGATCGCCGATGCCGGAAACCGTAACAATACCGACGTCACGCTCTGCGGTGAAATGGCGGGGAAGCCGCTCTCGGCAATGGCATTGCTCGGCCTGGGATATCGCTCGATCTCGATGTCGCCAGCATCGATCGGCCCGATCAAAGCCATGCTCGGCACGCTCGATGTCGGCGAACTCAGCGCGCAACTCGCGGATGCCATCGATAATCACGGCGAAACGGGTTCGTTGCGCCATGTCCTGACCAAGTTTGCAGAGCGAGCAGGCGTCACACTCTAGAGGCTTAAACAATGTCTATTCCGCAGGATCGTATGGATCAACTGCTGAAGCGTTTCTCCATGATGGAGACGCAGATGGCCAGCAATCCCGATTCCGAAACCTACGTGAAGCTCGCCTCGGAATATTCCGAGCTTGAGCCTGTTGTCATCAGAATCCGCGATCTGCTCGCCGCTCGCAGCGAAGCCGCTGGTTTGCTGGCCATGCTCGATGATAGTTCGACCGACAAGGACATGCGCGAGCTGGCGGAAGCCGAGCTGCCGGAGATCGATGAGCGCATCGAGGAGCTGGAAAAGGACATCCAGGTCCTGCTGCTGCCGAAGGATGTTGCCGACGAGCGCAATGCCATACTTGAAATCCGCGCCGGTACCGGCGGTTCGGAAGCGGCGCTGTTTGGCGGCGATCTGTTCCGCATGTATGAGCGCTATGCAGCAGCGAATGGCTGGCGCGTCGAGCTGATATCGGCCAGCGATGGTGAGGCCGGCGGTTACAAGGAAGTGATCGCCATGGTTTCGGGCAAGGGCGTGTTCGCCAAGCTGAAGTTTGAATCGGGTGTGCACCGGGTGCAGCGCGTTCCGGATACGGAGGCGAGCGGCCGTATCCATACGTCGGCAGCGACGGTTGCGGTCCTGCCGGAAGCCGAGGAAATCGACATCGATATCCGCCCCGACGATATCCGCATCGATACGATGCGCGCGTCGGGTTCGGGCGGCCAGCACGTCAACACCACCAACTCCGCCGTGCGGATTACGCATATCCCCTCGGGTATCGTAGTCGTGCAGGCGGAGAAGTCGCAGCACCAGAACCGCGCTCGCGCCATGCAGGTTCTGCGTTCGCGCCTGTTCGACATGCAGCGCCAGAGAGCTGACAGCGAGCGCTCCGAAGCCCGGCGCAGCCAGGTCGGTTCGGGTGATCGCTCCGAGCGTATCCGCACCTATAATTTCCCGCAGGGGCGTGTGACCGATCACCGCATCAATCTGACGCTGTATAAGCTCGATCGCATCATGGAAGGCGATCTCGATGAACTCATCAGTGCGCTGATCTCCGACTACCAGACGGCGTTGCTCGCCCAGATGAACGAGAGCTTTTGAGCGCCATGGCAGAGCAGGGGACGCGCCTCGCCGATGTGCACAGAGAAGCGCGCGTTCTTCTTGCGAAAACTGGAATCGAAACGGCCGATCTCGACGCGCGACTGCTGGTCGAGTGGGTGACTGGCTGCGATCAGCTTGAAATGATTCGCAATCCTGCCCGTCTGGTCGACAAGACGATCGTTGTGCAGCTTCACGCGGTGCTTAACCGGCGAATTAACGGCGAATCGGTGCATCGCATCATAGGCAAGCGTGCTTTCTTCGGTATCGAACTTGGACTTTCCGCCGACACGCTGGAGCCTCGCCCGGACACGGAGGCATTGCTGGAGCTGGCAATTCCCTTCCTGCGTCAGCGTATCGCGGAGCAGGGCATCGCCGATATCGTCGATCTTGGCACCGGCACAGGCGCGATTGCCTTGGCGCTGCTTGACCAATTCAGCCAGCTGCGTGCCGTCGGCGTGGATATTTCTGTGGGTGCCCTTGATACGGCGCGCGACAATGCCCATTTAACAAACGTATCAGATCGTTTCGCGAGCCTTCATTCGGACTGGTTTTCCGAGGTAAGTGGCTTATTCGACATGGTTATTTCCAATCCGCCTTATATTCCGTCTGCCGATATAAAAGGCTTGCAACGCGAGGTAGCGCTGCACGATCCAATCAAGGCTCTGGATGGCGGGCGGGATGGGCTGGACCCTTACCGAATCATTGCCAGGCATTCCCGGCAACATCTCAGGCAAGGCGGTGCCGTCGCAGTGGAAATCGGTTTCGGACAACGCCATGATATCGAGGCGATTTTTGCGCGACAAAAGTTCGTGCTGAGCGGCGTTCAGAAAGATATTGGCGGTACCGAAAGGGCACTTTTGTTCACACCGTTGTAAAAATATTGAAAAAAGGCTTGGAATTTGCCGCGAAGACGGCTAGTTTCCGGTTACCGCTCTAAACCGAAACAAACTTGGTTCTGCCTATCAAGAAATTGATACGGAAATTTCCGGGTGTTTGATTTCTCTTCGGAAATAGCTTTGGAGAAATGGTTTTTGCGGCAGCACAAAAGTCTTATGAACTTTGGATGCGATTGAAGCGCGGGGCGCGCTTCAGGTCGGCACTTGAGAAGCGAAGCTTTTTGACTCAAATGGTGAGCAAATTAGCGCCCCTAATTTTCTGAAAAGAGATAAGTATGAGGCCAGTACAGCAGAATAGGCGCATGCGCGGACGCGGTAACAACAACAACCGCAGCAAAGGTCCCAACCCATTATCCCGTAACTACGAGAGCAACGGTCCCGATGTAAAAATCCGGGGAAATGCTCAACATATCGCCGAAAAATATACGACTCTTGCGCGTGATGCACAGAGCGCCGGTGACCGCGTGATAGCTGAAAACTATCTCCAGCACGCCGAACACTACAATCGAATTATTCTTGCTGCACAGGCTCAGGCGCCTGTCCAGTATCAGCGCGATGATCAGGATCAGGATCAGGACGACGATAACGGCTATGACGATGATGGCATGAACAATGGCAACGGTAATGGCAACGATACCGATCGCCAGGAGGCTCCAGAACGCCAGGAGTTCTCGCAGCGTCAGGATCGTCCGCAGCGGCAAGATCGCCCGGAACGTCAGGATCGGCCGGAACGTCAGGATCGGCCGGAACGGCAGGATCGCCATGAGCGGCAAGATCGGCAAGAACGTGTGATGCATCAGCCGATCAACGGCAGCGGACCACAGCCAATCATTCAGGGCACACCCGCCGAAGTCGTTTATGACGACGACACGGTCAGCCAGCGCCAGCCGCAACCTCAGCCACAGATCCAGCCGGTTGAAAACGGCGCTGCGGCATCGGAGCAAGAGGCTGCTGAAACAAAACCAGCACGTCGCGCTCCGCGTGGCCGCCGGCCGGCTCGCCCACGCGAGCCGCGTGTGACAGAAGATAACGGTGCTGAAGCAAGTGCTCCGGACACCTCCAACGATCTTTCGCCGGCCGGCATTGTCGCCGAGGTGAAGAAGCGCCGGGCTGCCGCAGAGCCATCTGACGTTTGATCGCAGTGGATTGAACTTTACGCCATCCGCGGGGAAACCTGCGGGTGGCGGTTTGATTCCGATAGGTCGTTGAGTTGGAAGGTGTCAATATCCGTTCAGGGTCCCGTATTTGCCGGACGGCGATGCTGCTGTGCGTGGTTCGACAAGCTCACCATGAGGGAGGTGGGCTGATGGCAAGGAGTCAAGATCTGCAAGGTCGGCGACTATCCATGCAATCCTCAATTTCCCTCATGGTGAGCTTGTCGAACCACGCACAGCAGCATTGCCATCCGGCAAATCAGCACCCTTAAAAACGACCCGATCAAAAATAATCGTGGCTGTTTATCCAACACCTTGCAAACCTCGGTTATTCTGATCCGGTCCTTTCCATGGGGAGCTGCTTCCGGAGCCGTTCGAAAGTGGGGAAGGACGGCGTGTCAGTGGGCGGGCAACGGACCCGGGCGCTGGCCGACCTGTTCGTCTTCGGGGGTCAATCTGTGCATTAGAGGCGGATATTGCCTCCGTTGTTGACGCCAAACGCCAATCGTGCGGACACTGCACCGACGGCGACGATGGGCCCGGACTCCAGGCGTCCATCCACTCGCCCCGCGGAACAGGCAGAAGATGGCCGGCAGGGGGACAACGTCAGCGGGCGGTCTTCGGATCGCATTACTTATCTACCAGGACGCGCTTCGACGACCGCCCGTCTTCCCAACCACCATTCAATGGCCAGACGCGAAAAAAAGCGGGTGTGGCAAAGAAGGGGCTTATCGTGATAAAATTTGAGAGGGAGAGGCGTCATAAAAGCCCGAATTCCGATCTTGCAGGCTGCGGATAATATTCCCATATTTGCATCAAGCGAATGGGTCTGCCTCTTGCAGGGGACCCGTCACCAACACACCGCGCAATGCCTTTCAAGGGTTGCTCGGTAAAAGGAGACAGACATGAATATAGAAAAATACACCGAGCGCGTTCGCGGTTTCATCCAGTCAGCACAAACCTTTGCTCTCTCATCCAACCATCAGCAATTCGCGCCCGAGCATTTGCTTAAGGTGCTCGTTGATGACGAGGAGGGTCTTGCCGCGTCCCTGATCGAACGGGCAGGCGGCCGAATAGCAGATGTACGCCTTGGCCTGCAGGCAGCGCTCGACGCAATGCCGAAGGTAACCGGTGGCAACGGCCAGCTTTATCTTGCCCAGCCCTTGGCCAAGGTTTTCACGACGGCGGAGGAGCTTGCACAGAAAGCTGGCGACAGTTTCGTTACTGTCGAGCGTCTTCTGACGGCAATGGCGATCGAAAAATCCGCCAAGACATCCGAAATCCTGAGTCGTGCCGGTGTCACTGCTGCAGGTCTCAACGCGGTCATCAACGATATTCGAAAAGGCCGGACGGCAGACTCGGCTTCCGCCGAGAACAGCTACGATGCCTTGAAGAAATATGCGCGTGACCTCACCGCCGATGCGCGGTCGGGCAAGCTCGACCCTGTTATCGGACGCGATGATGAAATCCGCCGCACCATCCAGGTTTTGTCGCGGCGCACCAAGAACAATCCGGTGCTGATCGGTGAGCCGGGCGTCGGCAAGACGGCAATTGCCGAAGGCCTTGCGCTACGCATCGTCAATGGTGATGTGCCGGAATCGCTCAAAGACAAGCAGTTGATGGCACTCGACATGGGCGCACTCATTGCCGGTGCGAAATATCGCGGCGAATTCGAGGAGCGGCTGAAAGCTGTGCTGTCCGAAGTCACCTCGGCGAATGGCAATATCATTCTGTTCATCGACGAGATGCATACGCTCGTTGGCGCTGGCAAGGGCGAAGGCGCCATGGATGCTTCGAACCTGTTGAAGCCGGCTTTGGCCCGGGGAGAACTGCATTGCGTGGGTGCCACAACGCTCGATGAATATCGCAAGCACGTGGAGAAGGACGCCGCTCTTGCCCGTCGGTTCCAACCGGTGTTTGTCGATGAACCGACGGTCGAGGATACGATCTCGATCCTGCGCGGTTTGAAGGAAAAATACGAGCAGCACCATAAAGTCCGTATCTCCGATTCCGCGCTAGTTGCGGCGGCGACATTGTCCAACCGCTATATCACCGATCGGTTTTTGCCGGATAAGGCGATCGACCTGATTGACGAAGGTGCAGCGCGCCTTCGCATGCAGGTGGATTCCAAGCCGGAAGAACTCGATGAGATCGACCGCCGTATCATGCAGCTGAAGATCGAGCGTGAAGCCTTGAAGGTCGAGAAAGATGACGCATCCCGTGATCGTCTCGAACGGCTGGAAAAGGAACTCGCCGATCTGGAAGAGCAGTCAACGGTGATAACCAATACCTGGCAGGCGGAAAAGCAGAAGCTCGGTCATGCGGCCGATCTGAAGCGCCAGCTCGACGATGCACGCAATGCTCTTGCCTCTGCTCAGCGCAACGGCGAATTCCAGAAGGCGGGCGAGCTTGCCTACGGCACGATCCCGCAGCTGGAAAAGCAGCTTGCTGAGGCTGAACAGCATGACGGCTCAACCTCGATGGTTGAGGAAATCGTCACACCGGATCATATCGCTCAAGTGGTATCACGCTGGACTGGCATTCCGGTTGACCGGATGCTGGAAGGCGAGCGTGAAAAGCTGCTGCGCATGGAAGATGAACTCGCCAAGCGGGTCGTCGGACAGGGCGAAGCGGTTCAGGCTGTATCGAAAGCGATTCGCCGTGCACGTGCGGGATTGCAGGATCCGAACCGGCCCATCGGCTCGTTCATCTTCCTTGGGCCAACAGGTGTCGGCAAGACGGAGTTGACGAAAACGCTGGCTTCCTTCCTGTTCTCTGACGAGACGGCCATGGTTCGCCTCGACATGTCGGAATATATGGAGAAGCATTCCGTTTCCCGGCTGATAGGTGCACCACCCGGCTATGTCGGGTATGAGGAAGGCGGAGCACTGACGGAGGCGGTCCGGCGCCGGCCCTATCAGGTCGTTCTGTTCGATGAAATCGAAAAGGCCCATCCGGACGTGTTCAATGTGCTTCTCCAGGTTCTCGATGATGGACGCTTGACCGATGGTCAGGGACGCACCGTCGATTTCCGCAACACTTTGATCATCATGACGTCGAACCTCGGCGCCGAGTATCTTGTCGGACTGGCAGAGGGTCAGGATGTCGAGGAGGTTCGCGAAGAGGTGATGAATGTGGTCAAGGCCTCGTTCCGGCCGGAATTCCTGAACCGTGTGGATGAAATCATCCTGTTCCATCGGTTGCAGCGCAAGGAAATGGGCAAGATCGTGACGATCCAGCTCCAGCACCTGCAGTCGCTTCTGACCGATCGCAAGATTGTTCTCAAGATCGATGAAGATGCAACGAACTGGCTGGCAGCGAAAGGTTACGATCCTGCCTATGGTGCGCGGCCGTTGAAGCGCGTGATCCAGAAGGAAGTGCAAGACCCGCTGGCGGAAAAAATCCTGCTCGGCGAGATATTGGATGGCTCCACGGTCAAGATCACCGCCGGGTCGGACAGGCTGAATTTCAAGTCGGTCAAGTCCACTCCCGAACGTGAAAAGAGCGAGGCGGCCTAATTGCCTCGCCGCCAAAAATCAAACAAAAGAAATGGCCGCCACATGGCGGCCATTTTCACGTCCCGTTCATTCGATAAGTGCAACGATAAAAGCCTGTCGGCATTAACCATAAAGACAGGAAAATCGGTCATTTATGCTTAATGGCTAGTTATTAGCGAAAACCGGAAGCGACGAGCATGGCGTCTTATCATTATTCATTGTTTGGAATTTTGCTGATTGCGTCGGCAGGTGCTGTTGTCCCGGTCACCTCCAGAGCCGCTGAAAGCCTTGTGCCCGTCGTCAACGATCAGACTTCATATACCGTTGCGCAATGGTTTGAGCCGCGCGAGCGCCGCCAGGCTTATCGATCTTATTTCGACGAATATGGCCGGAAAATCACCGTGGACCGGCGTGGCCGCATCGTTTCCGTCGAAGAGGCGGAAAATAGTCAATCGAGCGAAGGAACGGACTATTTTCCCGATGCGCCGCAAGATCCTTATGACACGGGCGCCATTTCGAATGATCCTTACGGCCCTTCAAACGAGCAGCAGTCGGCACTGCCTTCCGAACAGGATTACGGCAGTATTGATCGCGAACCTCTGCCACCAGCCAACGGCGAATCGAACGTGCAGCCGGCCGATCCGAACTTCATCGACCCCAGCGCACCGAGTGATGGGCTGACCGATGCTCCCCAGCAGGAGCAGATACCGGTCCATCCGGATCCGGCTCCGACCATCGAACTGCCAAAGGGGCAGGGTGCGAGAGCCAAGATCGCCGCCATCCAGGTTCTGCTCGACCGGATTGGTGTATCGCCGGGCGTTATAGATGGCCATAAAGGCGGTAACGTTGACAAGGCCGTGGCGGCTTTCGAGGAAATGACAGGGCAGCAATTCGATCCTCTCAACGAAGAAGGCATCAACGCTTCGCTGGAACAGACCGGCGGCCCGGCGTTTGTGTCCTATACGATCACATCCGAGGACGCCGCCTATCCGTTCGTTGCGTCCATCCCCGAAGACTACAGCCACAAGGCGCAACTCGAACGAATGGCTTTCACGTCGGTGACGGAAATGCTGGCCGAGCGTTTTCATATGGACGAAAACTATCTGAAGGAAATCAATCCGGGCGTGGATTTCAACACGCCGGGCGTCGCTATACAGGTTGCCAGTACAGGCCAGGACGCAGGTGGCGCCGTCACGCGCATCATTGCCGACAAGGGGCGCAAACAGGTGCGGGGCTATAATGCGGAGGGAAGGCTGGTCGTCGCTTATCCTGCGACGATCGGATCGACCGATACGCCATCGCCTTCGGGCACGGTGCAAGTTGAGCGCGTGGCTCTCAATCCGAATTATACCTACAACCCGAAGATCAACTTCAAGCAGGGCGAGAACAATTCAGTTCTGACCATCCCGCCGGGACCGAATGGCCCGGTCGGGACCGTGTGGATCGCCTTGTCGAAGCCGACCTATGGGATTCATGGAACGCCCGAACCGTCAAAGATCGGCAAGACCAACAGTCATGGTTGTGTGCGACTGACCAATTGGGACGCGACGGAACTGTCGAAGCTCGTCCAGAAGGGCGTGACGGTCGAATTCCAGGAATAGGATTTAGCCGCTGGCAGCGACCTTGGTTCCCTTCGCTTCGTCATCTTTTAGGAGCTGGTCGATACGCTCGCGCTCACGTTGGAAGGCTACCAGATCATCGCCGCCAAGCTCACCGCCGCTCGGCAGGCGGATGCGCATCGGATCGACTTTCGAGCCGTTGACGATCACTTCGTAATGCAGATGAGGACCCGTCGAAAGTCCCGTCGAACCGAGGTAGCCGATAACCTGGCCCTGCCGCACTTTCGCACCCGGTGACACGCCGCTGGCGATGGCGTTCTGATGCGAATAGCTGCTTTCATAGCCATTGGAATGGCGAATGAGCGTCTGGTTGCCATAGCCATTAGTCCAGCCAGCACGTTCGACGACACCATTGCCTGCAGCAATGATCGGCGTGCCGCGAGGAGCGGACCAATCCACGCCGGTATGCATGCGGGAATAGCCAAGGATCGGATGACGACGCATGCCAAAGGGTGAACGGAAAACGCCGTTCGGTACCGGTTTACGCAGCAGGAACTGCTTGGAGCTCTTGCCGTCCTCGTCGTAATAGTCGGTGTTGCCGTCCTTGCTGTGGAACCGGTAGAACTTTTTCAGGTCGCCACCAAAATTGGCCGCAACATAAAGAATTTCTGAATCGTCGCCGGCTTTCTCGGAATCCGCCGGGAGCGAGAACAGCGCCTCCAACTGATCGGTTGGTGAAAGCTGCGACTGGAAGTCGACATCGGAGGCAAGCATCCTGATGAGCTGCTTGATCATCGAATCCGTCATGCCATAGGCGATGCCAGCCCTGTAAATGCCGTCATAGATCGTGGGCAAATCTTCGGACCGGCGGGAAGCGGGTGGATTGTCGTCGAATGCGACCTGCAGGCCCGGCGTCATTTCCGGTTCGTCCGCGGGGACATATTGGTCGTGATCGTTGAGCGCGATCGTCAGAATATGCGTGGTGCCATTGTAAACGCTGGCCCGCATGATTCGATCGACGTTGTTCCGGGACTCGATCCCAAGTCGCAGAACGCTTCCGCTTTTCAAACGCGGCGAATTCAACAGTTTCGCGATGGCCTCGGACATGCCGGTGGCGTCATCTTCCTCATGGCCCGCCTCATTAAGTGCGGCCACAATATCCTTGTCACTGCGAAACGGAATAAGTTCTTCCGAATAACCGGCACTCTCGGCGTCTTCCGACAAGCGCGGAGAAACGCTGACATTCTCCTGGATAATTTTGACGGCGAGGGGACTGCGCAGATTATAAGG
>CAVQFY010000010.1:710000-737500 GCA_963711925.1 uncultured Alphaproteobacteria bacterium | reverse complement strand
CGCATCTGTTGCAATAGATTGGGATGACTTGTGGCTAGGGGTGAAAGGCCAATCAAACTTGGAGATAGCTGGTTCTCCGCGAAATCTATTTAGGTAGAGCGTCGATTTTATACCTTCGGGGGTAGAGCACTGGATGGGCTAGGGGATCTCACCGATTTACCAAACCTAACCAAACTCCGAATACCGAAGAGTACTGATCGGCAGACACACGGCGGGTGCTAACGTCCGTCGTGAAGAGGGCAACAACCCTGACCACCATCTAAGGTCCCTAAGTTATGGCTAAGTGGGAAAGGATGTGAGGATCCCAAAACAACCAGGATGTTGGCTTAGAAGCAGCCATCATTTAAAGAAAGCGTAACAGCTCACTGGTCTAAATAAGGGTCTTTGCGCCGAAAATGTACCGGGGCTCAAGCCATACACCGAAGCTGTGGATTTGCATGTAAATGCAAGTGGTAGCGGAGCGTTCTGTAAGCCGTTGAAGAGGGACCCGTGAGGGCCTTTGGAGGTATCAGAAGTGAGAATGCTGACATGAGTAACGATAAAGGGAGTGAGAGACTCCCTCGCCGAAAGTCCAAGGGTTCCTGCTTAAAGTTAATCTGAGCAGGGTTAGCCGGCCCCTAAGGCGAGGCCGAAAGGCGTAGTCGATGGGAACCACGTTAATATTCGTGGGCCTGCGGGTAGTGACGGATCGCGTGTGTTGTTCCTCCTTATTGGATTGGAGGGGCTTCGAAGCGGTCCCAGGAAATAGCTCCCGCGTATAGACCGTACCCTAAACCGACACTGGTGGACTGGTAGAGCATACCAAGGCGCTTGAGAGAACTGCGTTGAAGGAACTCGGCAAATTGCACGCGTAACTTCGGAAGAAGCGTGACCCTTTTCGACGCAAGTCGAGGAGGGTGGCACAGACCAGGGGGTAGCGACTGTTTACCAAAAACACAGGGCTCTGCGAAGTCGCAAGACGACGTATAGGGTCTGACGCCTGCCCGGTGCTGGAAGGTTAAGAGGAGAGGTGCAAGCTTTGAATCGAAGCCCCAGTAAACGGCGGCCGTAACTATAACGGTCCTAAGGTAGCGAAATTCCTTGTCGGGTAAGTTCCGACCTGCACGAATGGCGTAACGACTTCCCCGCTGTCTCCAACGCAGACTCAGTGAAATTGAATTCCCCGTGAAGATGCGGGGTTCCTGCGGTTAGACGGAAAGACCCCGTGCACCTTTACTATAGCTTTACACTGGCATTCGTGTCGGCATGTGTAGGATAGGTGGTAGACTTTGAAGCGGGGGCGCCAGCCTTCGTGGAGTCATCCTTGAAATACCACCCTTACCTATATGGATGTCTAACTGCGGTCCGTTATCCGGATCCAGGACAGTGTATGGTGGGTAGTTTGACTGGGGCGGTCGCCTCCTAAAGAGTAACGGAGGCGCGCGATGGTGGGCTCAGACCGGTCGGAAATCGGTCGTCGAGTGCAATGGCATAAGCCCGCCTGACTGCGAGACTGACAAGTCGAGCAGAGACGAAAGTCGGTCATAGTGATCCGGTGGTCCCGCGTGGAAGGGCCATCGCTCAACGGATAAAAGGTACGCCGGGGATAACAGGCTGATGACCCCCAAGAGTCCATATCGACGGGGTTGTTTGGCACCTCGATGTCGACTCATCGCATCCTGGGGCTGGAGCAGGTCCCAAGGGTATGGCTGTTCGCCATTTAAAGCGGTACGTGAGTTGGGTTCAGAACGTCGTGAGACAGTTCGGTCCCTATCTGCCGTGGGTGTAGGAATATTGACAGGATCTGTCCCTAGTACGAGAGGACCGGGATGGACGTATCTCTGGTGGACCTGTTGTGGCGCCAGCCGCATAGCAGGGTAGCTATATACGGACGGGATAACCGCTGAAGGCATCTAAGCGGGAAACCCACCTGAAAACGAGTATTCCCTATCAGAGCCGTGGAAGACCACCACGTTGATAGGCCGGGTGTGGAAGTGCGGCAACGCATGAAGCTTACCGGTACTAATAGCTCGATTGGCTTGATCATTCTCATTACAAATATCCATCTTGATCCATTGAAAATGGATCAAATCCAAAACGCTCACGCATGAGCGGGTCTTGACGACCCTATGCTCCGCGAGGGCGCCGGACGACCGGCGACGGCCACTTGGCCTTGCGGGCTTGCGCCCGTAAGTAACCCAGGCACCCGTCAAAGGCGCCAATCAAACAAAAAAACTCCAGCTTCTCATTTGTATCGCATGCGCTTCAAACCGCATGCGGCATGAAATGTTGCGCTTTGCTGACCTGGTGGTTACAGCGGGGTGGCTGCACCCGATCCCATTCCGAACTCGGCCGTGAAACGCCCCTGCGCCAATGGTACTTCGTCTCAAGACGCGGGAGAGTAGGTCGCTGCCAGGTCTGCCAAACGCAACGTTCCAAAATACAAATCCTTTCTTCTCAGACATTCAGAACATCCAACAGGCCGCCTCAAAGCGGCCTTTTGCTTTTGCAACAAAACGCCTTTTGCTTTGCAAATCCCAAAGCGTAAGAGCATACTTACAAGACGCAAACGCAGCATGAACTTGCCGAAAGGCAATGGTTGGCAACATCGCCAACTTGGTGGCGCGGGGTGGAGCAGTTCCCCGTCCGAAGCCGAAAAAGCACTCTTCGCTTTTGAGGCCGGACAAACGGAGAAATCCGGGCTGCGCGGTACGTAACCGCAATTTGGTGGCGCGGGGTGGAGCAGCTCCCCGTCCGAAGCCGAAAAAGCACTCTTCGCTTTTGAGGCCGGACAAACGGAGAAATCCGGGCTGCATCAGCGGCAATCGCCGTATTTGGTGGCGCGGGGTGGAGCAGCCCGGTAGCTCGTCAGGCTCATAACCTGAAGGTCACAGGTTCAAATCCTGTCCCCGCAACCAACCTCAAAATACGCCCGACATCGCCCCCTCAAATCAGCATGTCCACCGTCAGGCGCAGAACCTGAAGGGTGAGGGGCGTCCGGTAAAGCCGGGAAATCAGTCCGGTGGAGACTGATGGAAGAGCCGAATTCCGCTGTGGCAAATAGACTAAAAGTCAGGACGCCAGATCGCTGCAATTTCCGTGATCAGGTATTGCGGCAATGGTCCTGCCTTGGAAGCTGTCGCCGCTGCGTCCAATTGTTCCGCTGCAGTGATACCACCAAGCAGCGTGCTGACCGCCGTATTGCTGAGGATGAACCTGTAGGCGAGCTCGACCAACTCTATGTTCTCACGGGCGGCCATCGCCTGAAAATTGCGCGCCTTATTCAAGGCGCCTCGTGCTTCCAGCGCTTCGATGTTCTTCTTGCGTGCAAGCGGATGTGTTTGCTGTCCGTTCAGGATCGCGTCGGTCAGAAGGCCCCCGGCGAGTGGGCTGAAGACCCCAATCCCGCAACCCGCCGCCTCGGCCACGCTGATGACATTGCCGTAATCGGGTCTGACATCCAGCTTCTCTGGACCCAGGTAACTGGCAGTGGGATTCAACAACGTGTAAGGCACGTTGACCATGTGGAAGAGGCCGGTATCAAGCAATTGGTGGACCTCATTGCTGTCGTTGCCCCGACACACAAACCCCGCATAGCGGGCCTTGCCCTGACTAAGAATAGCATTGACGCCCTCCAGCACGCCACCGGGCCGGTAATAGTCTTCCGCCCAGAGTGTCGCGTAATATTCGCCCTCCATCACAGGCTTCGTCGCGACGGGCCCATTGTGAATCTGCACGATATCGACGGAATCGCGTTTGAGCCGGCGCAGGCTGTCTTCCACGGACCGTACGATATGACCGGCAATATCGCCCAGGTTTTCGGTGCGAACCTCGACCTTGGTATTGATGACGGGCTCGGCATCGAGTTCCCTCAACACACGGCCCAGGTTGGTTTCAGCCACACCGGCCCCATAGTCGGGGGCGTTGTCGAAATAGGTGATGCCGCACTCCAAGGCATGCTCGACAACACGCCGTTGTTCGGCATGTTCGCCGCTCACCATGAGACCGGCATTTCCGCCGCAACCAAAACCGATTTCTGATACCCTCAGATTGGTCGATCCGACGCGGCGCTGTTTCATGTGTCACTCCAAATATGCACAAAGAGAAGCGAGAATGCATCGTCGCCCCGGATGTCTGAAACTGCAGAAAGGGTGATTCAGCTCTCGATGACCCGGGCCGATTGCAGACTTCCGTCGGCCGTAATCTCGCACAGGACATGCCGGCTCTTCGAGACGTCAATGCGTGCAATCACGTTCTGTCCCTCGACCGGCTCTGACAGCGACAAGGTGACCGACTTGACGGACATTGTCGGCACTTGATCGATCAGCTCCTTCAAGACAGCGTCGATGATTTCGCGTGTAATCGGCATTTCAATTCCTGCTCCAGCTGGAAATGCCGCGCCGCCAAAGCTTAAAGTCCTGGCGGAGCGGCCGGATAGCCTAAGCGTGCTCGGCCACCGCTTGTTCGGTCCGCTTGATCTCGAACTCTTCGATCTTGCGATGAAGATCCTTGACCGTTTCGATCAATGGACCGTAGCGGTCGGCATCATCATTCGCAAAACCCTTGTGGTAGTACTTGCGGAAGCCGTGCTTGATCAACGTCTCGGGTTTGGAGTAGTCGGGCGGCGATCCAGTCGGGTGGATCATATCCGGGCTCTTCCAGAAGAAGTTCATCGGTTCCAGCCCCTGCTCGACGCGCTTGATCTGCTCGTCCAACTGACGGCGAAGCACAACGATCGGAATGTCCGTCCGGCCAAGCAGTTCGGACGTGCGGTCAGCTATCGGACCCTGCGCGACCCAGACGATTGCATCCTGGGCCAAAACATAGTCAAGGATCGGTTCGCCCTTCTCGTCATGTGTCGGCGGAATGTAATAAGGCACAACATCCTGCTTCGGGGCCTCGACGCCGGGAGGGGCGGAATAGGCTTGATAGCAGATGTGATAGGTATGTGTGTCGTCAATCGGGACGCGGATCTGGTACTCGCTGCGTGTCGCGCCGGTCTTGCCTGTCTGCGTATAGAACGGGAAAATAACGGTTGAGTGCTCCTGATCCTTGTCGGAGTCTGCGCCCAGCGCCTTGGAATACCGGATGCCCTTACGGAAGCCGTGTTCGGTTTGATTGGCATAGATCTCTTTGATCCCAACGCCCACACGCTTACGCTGATGCAAGGTGTGCATGTTGTCGGAACTGCGGTCCTCGAGTTGCCCCTGCTTTTCCAGCACATATTCGAACATGTGCCCGTGCGCCCAGGCGCTGTGCGTCGGATCGCCGGTGTTTTCCTGGCACTGCAGCCAATTGCAGTCGATGATGTTGACGCCGATCTGGCGAATTGCGTTGGGCCAGACAAGAAGATCCCAGCGCGGAAGGTCGGGAGCCGGAAGCGGCCCCATATAGGCGAAGACCAGACCGCCGAGTTCCCGAACGGGATAGCCTTTAAGCTTCTGCTTGATCTCGGCTTGGGGAGCGCCTTCCATTGGCCGTTCGACGCAGTTGCCCGTCTCATTGTAAAGCCAGCCATGATAGGGGCAGCGCAATCCGCACTCGTCCGGAATGCCGAACTTCATATCGACATTGCGATGCAAACACCGATCGCCGATCAAACCCAGATTGCCGCTCTTGTCCTTATAAAGCGTGAGATCTTCGCCGAGGATTCGCACCTTCTTGACGGGATTTTCCAGAAGCTCGGCGTAGGGCGCGATCGGCAGCCAGTAGCGCCGCATCAATTCTCCGCCCGGTGTCCCTGGTCCGACCTGGGTGAGACGTTCATTCTGTTCTTTCGTGAGCATTTTCTTCTCCCAAGTTTGCGACAGCCCGAGCGCGCCTCCGTATTGGTGCAACACCGTCCGAGCTCTGATTTTCGTGAGCCAGATGCCGCGCAAATCAAGCACTGCCGTCCCAGAGGCGGCTCGGTTCTGAACCCTGTCACCTAGTTTGTAATCATTATAAACGTTCTGTCAAGCAGATCATGTTCTGCTAGACAGAATTTAATCTGAATGTTAAGGTGACTGTCATGGATGGATCAAATGATGAAATTGAAGTCGGCAGAGAACGCGTTGAGGCAGTCGAACGCGCTATCGTGTTGTTGCAATGTTTTGAGGAGCCAGGCGAAGCACTCACGCTATCTGCGCTTTCACAACGATCCGGCTTGTACAAAAGCACGATCTTGCGGTTGGCCGGTTCGCTGTTGCATACGGGCTTTATGGATAAGGGCGCTGACGGGCGTTACCTGCTAGGGCCCGAATTGCGCCGGTTAGGCGAGCTCAGCCGCTCGAAATTCACGCTGGAAGCACTCATCAGACCGGTCCTTCGCCATCTTACGGCGATCACCCAGGAAACCGCATCGTTTTACGTACGTGATGGCGATGAGCGTGTCTGCCTTTACAGAGAAAATTCTCCACGCAGCGCGCGCCATCACCTGGAAGAGGGCACCCGACATCCACTCGATCACGGTGCCGCCGGCGTGCTTTTGACCTGGTACGGTATGAAGTCAGATTCCGAGCGAGCTCTGGAACTTCGCGAGACAGGTTCAATTGTGTCCAAGGGTGGGCGCGACGAAGACCTCGCTGCGGTTGCCGTGCCGATCGTCAACCGACATGGCGAATTGATCGGATCCTTATCTGTATCCGGATTGATCAGCCGCTTTTCGGATGAGCGGATCAATTCGGCACGAACGTTACTCAAAGAATCCGCGGAAGCGCTCAAGTCGCGCCTGCCGCGCCTTGACGAAATCAATCTACGGCGGTCTGACGGCTAATGCCGCAGTGGTCGCCAGCGACGGTTAGGGAGAGGACCGTCGGGATAAGGGAGAAGAAATTGGAAGCCATTCCCACAAAAACGATCACCATGCGTCTGACAGGGATCCGATACCTCGCGCATGAGACCAATCTTTATGAATTTGAGCCGCTCGACGGCGTGGCGATACCTGCCGCAGGACCCGGCGCGCATGTCGACGTTCACTTGCCGAACGGGATGATCCGACCCTATTCGCTCATAAACTCAGGCAAAGAAAATCGTTATACGATCGGGGTCAAACGCGACGCGGCGGGAAGAGGCGGTTCTGCTTGCCTTCATGATGCGGTGAAGGTGGGATCAGTGCTGTCTGTCGGCGTACCGCGCAATAATTTTCCGCTGATTGAGACGGCGGATCATACCGTTCTCATAGCGGGTGGTATCGGAATCACGCCAATCTGGTGCATGGCCGAGCGTTTGCGGGAACTTGGCCTCAGTTTTGAACTGCACTATGCCTGCCGGGACCGGCGCGATGTGGCTTTTCTGGACAAGCTGAAAAAGATGCCCGAGGCCCGGATCCATATTGATACCGAGGCCGGTGGTTTCCTCGATCTTGGCGCCATCATCAATCAGGCCCCGGCCGGTTCGCATCTCTACTGTTGTGGCCCGACACCTATGCTCGACGCTTTCGAGGCGAAGACGAGGGGCCTTGATCCCGCTCATGCCCATCTGGAGCGTTTTGGTCCGGTTGAAGAAGTATCACGCGAGGGCGGCTTCGTCGTTGCGCTCGAAAAATCCGGACAGGAATTCACTATTCCTGAAGGTAAATCGATCCTTGAGGTATTGCGCGATGCAGGCCTGGATGTGGACTTTTCATGCGAGCAAGGCATCTGCGGCGCCTGCCAGGTTCAAGTTGTCGATGGCGAGCCGGACCATCGCGACATGTTTCTTTCAGATGAGGAGAAGGCGGAAGGCAGTATGATGATTTGTTGCTCCGGCTCCAAGACAGCGCGGCTAACCCTGGCCCTTTAATCGATACTTCCTTTCAAATGAGCAACATGGCTGCTGCCGGATACTGGTGGAGGCCAAGGTCTCTACAACTTTACAAACGAAGGATACTACATGTCAGACCATCTCAAACAACGGCTGATCGAGGCCGGACTGATCCTTGACGCGCATAATCTTGGCGATTTTACCCGTGGTCATGTGTCGGTCCGCGATCCGTCTGATCCTACCGTCTTCTACATGAAGCCTCACAGTCTGGGGTTCGAAGAGATAACGATGGAAAACATCGTGGTCTGCAATCTTGAGGGAGAGAAAATCGGCGGCGGCGGCAAACGGCACAGCGAAGTGTTTATCCATTCCGAAATCTTTAAACTCCGCCCGGATCTCCACTCGGTCATTCACGCACATCCCAAATACGCAGTAGCGCTCTCGTCCACGCGCAGACCGTGGCGTGCATGCTCGCAGCCAAGTGCCAGCTTTGATGGTGTCGGCTATTACGAGGATACGATAAACCTGATCCGATCCCAGGATACGGGTCGAGGTGTCGCTGAGGCGTTAGGCAGCTACAAAGCGGTATTGATGCGCGGCCATGGAGTCGCAGTAGCCGGAAATTCTATTGAAGAAGCGGTGGTTCGTACGATAATGCTTGAGAACGCCTGCGAGGATCAGGTTATTTTGCAGTCTCTGGGAGGCGATCTCGTAGAATTCGATAGAGACGATGTCGATAGACTATGCCGCACTCTGGATCGGCCCGAGCAATATGTAGTTAATTTCGACTATCTTGTACGAAGGGCAAAGCGCGGCCTGTCGTCTTAAGGGCAAATAAGGATGAGGTGACGCTATCAACCTGAAACAGCTCAACAATTTTATCAAGTCGGTTGAAACCGGAAATATGACGAAAGCTGCTGAGCGGCTTAACGTCTCTCAAACCGCACTTGGTCTGCAGATCCGCAATCTCGAGACGATGCTTGGCGTGGAACTTCTCGTGCGCCATTCGCGCGGGATAACCACCACAGAAGCGGGACGTTTGCTGTTCGATCGCGGCATTGCAATTATGCGGTTGGTGGAAGAGGCGAAGAGGGATGTATCCGCCTTTCGCATGTCCGCTTTCGAAAATATCTCCATCGGCGTCACACCCAGCATAATGCGGCTGGTGGGCGCCGACTTCCTCGTTTCGGCCATGTCCGAACTGCCGGGTGTATCAGTCAGACTTGTCGAGGAATTGAGCTTTGTTCTTGTCGATCTCCTCCTGCGGGACGAGATTGATTTGGCTCTTGCTTATGACGTCACCGAGAGCATCACTTCGATGCGGACAGCATTGATGAAGGAGGATCTGTTTTTCATCACTGCGCCCGGAAGTCCGTTTCCCCGCGGAGGTGTGCAATTCAGAGATGCGGTGGCATCGAATCTGGCGCTCCCGAGCGATCGCGACAATGTATGGCGTGCCGTTCACAGGGCTGCAAAAGCATCAACTGTCCCCGTCAATGTGCGCTTCACCATTCAGTCGCTTGAAACGATCAAAACGCTGGTTGAAAGAGGCGTTGCGACCAGCATCGTTCCGTATGGGGTAGCCGCGGAAGAAATCGCAAGAGGTGCCATCGAGGCACATACGATTGAATCGCCAGAGCTGGTGCGAACGTTGTATCTTGCGGAATCACCTAATCGCATGCCCATCCAGCAGGAAGCAGCGTTGCGTGATTTTATAGACATGCTGGTCGATACACTCGCCGATCGTATCGGGCCACACGCCACGGTTATTGGCCGTTGCGGCACGGCTGACCAATCTTCGGCCGCCCCCGAATAACCGGGGACGGCCGACTTCAATCAGTCCGCTTGTCCACGAATGACAATCTTCTGATAAAGCGGTTCCCACTTCTTCGAGTTGTCGAGTTTCTCGGCAGGGTCCGCGATCTTCAGGGTAATCCCCTTCAGAGGCGATTCAACCTTTGTCGATGTTGGAACGTAGTTCAGCTGTTTCAGAATCGGCTGGCCATCGGTGAGCATGTAGTCTTCAAAGAGGGCGGCCGCATTTGGGTGCTGGGCAGTTTTGATCACGCCAATTCCGTTTGCCCGTGCGATTGCTGGCTGAAGGGCAAACCAGTCGATCGGTGCTCCCTCCTTCTTCGCTTGCTCGGGCATGTAATTATAGAGAGTCAGCCCGATCGGCACCTCGCCTGCAGCGACAAGTGTATTCAATAGCGAGTGACCCTTGCGAATCGACAAGCCATTGCCAGCCACGAGATCACGGAAGTATTTCAGGCCCTTTTCTTCGCCCATATTCTGAACGACCGTGGTGAACCAGTCGATATCCTCCATCTCGAAGCCCAGCTTGCCCTTCCACTTCGGATCAAGGAGATCTTCGTAGGTCTTGGGAAGCTCTTCCTTCTTGATCAGGTTAGTGTTGTACCCTTGGACAAACACCGACAGGAGGGTGCTTACCCATTCCTTATGTTCTGGAACTGTGTCCGGAAGCAGATCGGCGAAATAAGGAGATTCAACTGGCTGCAATGTACCTTCACGGTGCAATGCCTCCATTTCCGGGGCACTGATATGGACCGAATCTACGGTGTGGCGGCCAGCCTTCTGCTCCTGGATAACGCGCTGCAGCACCGTGTCGCCGCTGGCACGCCAAACCACGACCTTGATGCCATACTTCTCTTCGAAGGGGCTGATCAGGGGTTGCAGATCGTTTTGTGCGACGGACGTATAAAGCGTCAGTGTCCCTTCTGCTTTTGCGGCTTCTACAAGCTTGTCCTCGCGACCAGCATCCTTGGACGTCAGCAAGGTATTGTCAGCTGCAAAAACTGTGCCGGCAAATGCCGAAAGCGCGATAGCCGCAGCGCCCGTGAGCATCAATAGGCGTCGTTGTAAGTTCATTGTTTCCTCCTCAAATTTCCCCACAAGTTAACCAACCGGCTCCTCCTGACGGATGGTCGGCAAACTTGCATTTTATGACTGAATTTTCAGGGCGGTTTCGCGTAAGCGCGAATGTAGTTACCTGCCAGTCTCCATGACTGTACACGCGACCGATGATAGCTTGAACATCAAAAAGCTGCGGTCTCTCCCATGAAAATACTCTTGGATACATAGGGTGTCTTGATTTACGCCAGCTAAAAAGAATGGGCCTCCATGTCCATAAAAGCATCAGGAAACACGATAGGAATTCAGCATGACAAAACTGCGTCTAACGATGGGTTGTTGGGATTACGATCGTACGCGCGGTTTGATGGATGGCTCGATCCGTCCGGATGGCATCGATTTGACCTGCCTCAGCCTTCCTGTCGAAGAGACGTTTTTTCGCATGTTGCGCTACAAGGAATTCGATGTCGCCGAGATGTCACTTTCTTCCTATGTGGTTTCCCTGTTCACGGAAGATCGTCCGTTCATTGCAATTCCGTTTTTTCCGTCGCGTTTTTTCCGGCACTCTTCGATATACGTGAACGCTGATGCCGGTATTCGCGAGCCAAAGGACCTAATCGGCAAACGCGTGGGCTGCCCTGAATACCAGATGACTGCGCCGGCGTGGATACGCGGCATTCTGTCTGATGAATACGGTGTGCCGGTCGACAGCGTCACCTATCGTACAGGAGGCGAAGAATCGCCCAACCGTAGCGAAAAGCTCAAACTCTCATTGCCGGACAATATCAAAGTCGAGCCAATCGGACCTGACAAGACCCTTGCCGCCATGCTTCGCGATGGTGAGATCGACGCGCTTTATACCGCTCGAAAGCCGTCAACCTTTGAAGGCAAGAATGGCAGGGTGAAGAGGCTTTTCGACGACTACGTCCATGTCGAGCGTGAGTATTTTGCCCGCACCGGTATTTTCCCGATTATGCACACCTTTGTGATCAGACGTGAAGTCTACGAGAAGAACCGCTGGGTTGCCCAATCGATCTTCAAAGCGCTCAATGCGTCGCAGCACAAGACCTATCGCGATCTCCAGGAAACCGCAGCTCTGAAGACGATGTTGCCTTGGGCCGTCGCGCACTACGAAGAGACTGAAAGCGAGATGGGCGCTGATTTCTGGCCGAATGGCTTCGAAAAGAACAAGAAGACCCTGGATGTCTTTCTCAGATATTCATACGAACAAGGGCTTTCGCGCCGTCAGCTGAAGGCAGAGGAATTGTTCGCGCCTGAAACGCTCGAGGCATTCGTGATCTGAATCGCAAAAACGACGAGTCGTGCCAAGCGACCGCATCAAAGGGAGGAACCAATGGCAGTTACGACACCCGACGGTACCGCAGTACATACCCCGTTCAGTCGGGGCTTACGTAGTTCGTTCGACATGAAATGGGTGATCATCGGATTATGCATCGTCGTCGTTGCCTGGCTGGCACTTATCCCGCTCGGCTTTTTGATCTGGCAGAGCTTCGCGTCAACGTCGACTGCACAGGTTCCTGCGGTATTCACCCTTGAAAATTATGCTACGGCATTCGGCACCGCCGATTCGGTCGGACTGATGTTCAACTCCTTGAAATTCGCATTCGGAACGGCGGCTTTTGCACTTGTTCTTGGAACTTTTTTCGCATGGGTCAACGAGCGCACCAATACGCCTTTCAAATCCCTCTTCTTCGCAATGTCGATTGTTCCATTGATCATCCCGGGCATTCTGTTCACCGTTTCCTGGATCATGCTCGCAAGCCCGCAGATCGGTATATTCAATCAGGTACTCAGGGATTGGTTCGGCCTGACAACACCGTTGTTCAATATTTACTCACTGACCGGGATGATCTGGGTGGACGGGCTTCACTACGCGCCAATTGCCTTTCTTCTGGTTACGGCAGCTTTCCGATCGATGGATCCGTCGCTTGAAGAGTCCGCCTTGATGAGCGGCGCTTCGGTAGTGCAGGTGGCGTTCAAGATCACGCTCAAACTAGCATGGCCGGCAATCCTCGCGGCGTTCCTCATTCTATTCGTCAGGGGCATTGAGTCATTCGAAGTGCCTGCGCTGCTTGGCCTGCCTGTGGGATTGCGCGTTTATACTTCCGCCATCTATGACGCGGTTCATAGCTATCCGAGCGATATCGGCCTCGCTTCCGCCTACGCGATGGCGCTGCTGCTGATCACATCGCTTGGCATCTATTATCAATCGCGGCTGTCCAGCCAGGGTTCGAGGTATTCGACCGTCACCGGCAAGGGTTTTCGGCCACGTGTATCGGATATAGGCCGCTGGCGTTACGCGACGGCCGGCGTATTCATCCTGTACTGTGTTTTCGTTGTGATCCTGCCATTTCTAGTGCTTCTGTGGGCCTCGCTGCAAAAGTACTACGCAGCGCCGTCATGGGCAGCATTGCAGAATCTTTCCTTTGCCGCTTATGGCAAGGTTCTGGCTTATCCCGGCTTCTATGGTGTCGTGTGGAACAGTGCCAAGCTTGCGATCGGCGGTGCTACGGTCGTGATGCTTTTGACCTCGGTCATTTGCTGGATCACCATCAAGACAAAGATCCCCGGCCGCTGGGTGCTCGACATGCTTGCGTCGTTGCCGCTGGTGTTTCCGGGCATCGTGCTTGGTCTGTCACTGATGATTTTCTATCTGAACTTCGACATCGGAATCTATGGCACGCTCTGGATCATGCTGATGGCCTACGTCATCAAGTTCCTGCCCTATGGCATGCGCTACAACAGCACGTCGATGATTCAGATCCATAAGGAATTGGAAGAATCGGCGGCCATGAGCGGTGCCTCCTGGTTCACGATTTTCCGGCGGATCGTACTTCCGCTGTTGAAGCCGGGCCTGATGGCCGGGTGGATCTACATCATCGTCGTATCGGTTCGTGAATTGTCCAGCTCGATCCTGCTCTATAGCCCAGGCAACGAAGTCATCTCGATCATGATCTGGGAGTTTTGGCAGAATGGCCAATACATCGAGCTGTCAGCCTTCGGAGTCATGATGATCACCGCGCTCTTTTGCTTCCTGATGGTCGTGCAGACGCTGTCGAAGCGCTTCGGCGTCAAGGAAGTTTGATAAAATTGGGAGGAAACCATGTTATCAGTTGAGAATCTCAGCACGACCTATCAGGCGCCCGGCGCCAAGCCCGTGCTCGCCGCCAGCAATATCAATTTCTCTGTTCCGACCGGGCGGCTCTTTACTTTGCTTGGGCCGAGCGGATGCGGCAAGACAACGACGCTGCGATCGATTGCCGGGCTTGAGCGCCCTTCGAAGGGTGTCATCAAGGCCCATGATACGGTGGTCTATTCTTCTGCCGGCAATATCTTCGTAGCGCCGAACCGTCGGCAATTCGGCATGGTGTTTCAATCCTACGCTATCTGGCCGCATATGACAGTTTTTCAGAATGCGGCCTTTCCGTTGCAGGTGCAGAAAAAGCGACTGTCCGCCAAGGATATTCGCGACAAGGTTATGAAAGTATTGGCCGCAGTCTCGTTGGACCATGTCGAGGAGCGTGAAGCGACGCGATTGTCGGGCGGCCAGCAACAGCGACTTGCACTTGCCCGCGCACTGGTCATGGAACCAAGATTGCTGCTGCTCGACGAGCCTTTGTCGAACCTCGATGCCAAACTGCGCGACAAGATGCGCTTCGAACTCAAAAAGATGCAGCGCGAATTGGGCCTGACGACCATCTATGTAACCCACGATCAGAGCGAAGCATTGGCGCTGTCCCACGAAATCGCCGTCATGAATGAAGGTAAGATCGTGCAGATTGGATCACCGAGGGACATTTACGAACGCCCGGCGAATACGTTTGTCGCCGATTTCATCGGCACCACGAATTTTGTCGAGGGTACTGTACGCGGCGGTGCGGACAATCGGCTGGTCGTGGATACCCGTATTGGCCAGCTTAACGTCAATGCGCAGCCCGGAATTTCCGTTGGCGCCAATGTATCGCTGTCGATACGGCCGGAGGACGTACATTTGTCCGATACCGCCCCGACGCCATCGTCGAACTCGCTGTTTGTGGGTACGGTCCGAGCCAAGGTATTCCTCGGCGAATGCCAAGATTTCAAGATCGACGTGAATGATACACAACTTTTGGCGCGGGCCCACCCTTCAGTCCGCACGCTTGTCGGGGAACAGATCCATATTGCGATCGATCCGGAAAAATGCACGCTTTTGGCCGCATGACGGGTCTCAAAGGACAGTCGTCGCGACAATAGCGGCGGCTGGCTGCGTGTTAAACTTGCGCAACAGCTTTCGAAATAATCCGTGAGCAAAGCGTGACCTGCTCGGCTATTCGCTGGATTTTGTCTGGCGTCATCTGCGATTCCCGCACAGTAAGGCTGAGACTGCCAAGAACATCATGGTTACCGTCGAAAAGAGGTGCCGCAATACCCGCCACTCCGGGTGTGACTTCGCCGGTGGTCACAACCCAACCTTGTTGGCGATGCATCTTCAAGCTGGCTTTGACTTCGGCAAACGATTTGCCGAAGCCCGCCGCATCGAATTCCTCTGGAATTCGATTGTAGAGCCGACCCAGCTGATACGCTGGAAGATAGGCGAGGATTGCAACGGAGGCAGCGCCGAGAAGAAGCGGGCGCACGCGTCCGCGATCATAATTACTTTGCAGCGTTTCAGTGCCGCGCTCCTGGTGGATGCATAGAACATGCTCGCGGTATTTACGGCAGAGCAGGGCAATCCCGGAAAACCGGCTGGCAAGCTCTTCCATGACGGGACGTGCGGCGCGGATCAAGGGGTCGCCTGACCTGATCTTGTAGTCTAGTTCGATAATACGCGAGCCCAAAACATATCCAAGACCGGGAAGCGAGGACAAAAGGCCGGCGTCGGTCAGTGCCTTTAGATAGCGGTAGAGCGTGGAACGTGTATAGCCGACACGCGCGTGTATCTCGTCAAAAGGCAGTGCCACATAGTCGTCCTCGCTATCAAAGAGGTCGAGAATTCCCAGCATACGTTCGTGACTCTGCAAGAAAATTCTCCATGTTGTGGTGGATGCAGCCTCGGGGCATTCCTAACATATGAGATCTAGACTGAGCCTCTGACGAACACAACACCACTGAATTGACGTCGTGTCAGTGGCCAGTTGCAAGCGCGGCCAGCCCAGCAGAATCGTCCGGGACTTGGTTGCCACGCCATACAACATGCATATCCGGGCGGATCAACAGGAGATCGTATCCATAGATATCGCGCGCTTTGGCGGTCTGGATGTCGAGGACTTCGAAAGGTGCGCCGAGTAACGCAAACGCTTTTTGCAGACCGGTGGTTTCCAATGTAGTGCCGCCGAGACGCAGGAGCGTATAGCCTCGTCCGATCCGATCCTGGACCGCGTCGCCGTCGCTTAGCCAGAGATGCGGCAAGCGCGCCCCCGGCCAGGTCGTCGGGTTGTATTCACGGAAGAGATGTTCCGGCCCGCCCGGCTCGTCCCATATGACCGGCGAGCCGACATAGCGATACCCCAGTTCTGCCCCGATCATTTCGTTGGTCTTGCGCTGTTCCACGTCGGCAATGCGGGTCAGATTATCACGTGTCTGCTGGCCCTCCTGTGTGTCGTCGGCAATGTCCGGGCGATACTGCGAGCGCCATTTACGGCGACCTTGCGAAGCATATCGTGATGCACCGACATTGCGGTCACCGATCTGGCGGCGTTCGATTTCGTAGGAGCGAAGCAGATTGGGACCACCCCAACCCTGCAGGGTCGCGGCGAGCTTCCATCCAAGATCGACCGCATCGCCGACGCCCGTGTTCATGCCGAGGCCACCGGTCGGAATGACCAGATGAGCTGAGTCGCCGGCGAGGAAGACTCTTCCCGCACCATATTTATCCGCGAGCAGCAGATTTTGCTTCCACTGTCCGACATAGAGCATTTCATAGTTGACCGGCACACCGACCGCCTTTTCGAACTGCTGTGCCATGTCTTCGTCGCGGTCGACAACCGCATGCAGGGTCCAATGCTTTGTGGAATCCTGCATGATAAGGAATGTCGCCTGTCCGTCGGCCACATGATAGTGGCGGCCCTTGCCCGCGCCACCGGCGATCGGGATTCTGTCGTACAGGTCCTCACTATAATAAAGTGCTTGGCGCAGGTGCAGGAGATTGCCTTCACCGCGCAGCTTGATTCCCAGTTGCTTGCGCACCGGGCTGGCACCTCCATCACAGCCGACAAGATACTTCGAGCGTATCTGTCCGATGTTGCCGCTCAAATCGACGACATTTGCTGTCACGCCCTCCTCGTCCTGTTCGCACGATACGAACTCGCATCCGTAACGAACGGTCACTGATGGGAGCGTTTCAGCGACTGATTTGAGCAGTGGCTCAAGCGTATATTGCGAGATGAGTTGATAGGCTTCGAGTGGCAGGCCAGCGTCAGGACTCTTCCCGATCTGCTCAAGTGACTCCGCAACCGACGGATAAGGCAGCTGCAATAGTGGCGGCTTGTTCATGGCCAGGACAACGAAAACGTCCATGGGAACAGTCGCGTCAAGCCCAGCTGCGCGGATCTTCTGCGACAGGCCCATCCTGCGGAAAATTTCCATCGTGCGCGCGTTGCATCGTTCCATTTTAGGCAGGAACTGAGGCGCTTCCTTCTGTTCGATCAGCGTGCATTTAACTCCGCGCTGACCGAGATCGACGGCCAAGGTGAGGCCGACCGGGCCGGCGCCAACGATAAGGACATCTGTATCTGTCATGTCGGGTCACTCGTACTGTCGCCGGAACGTTCGTATTCGGCCGGCGTGAATTGATCGGACAAGCGGCGGACGAAATTTGCTTGCTGCTCTACGGTCCTTTTTTATCGTCAGCTGGAATTTCCAGTCAATCGCTAATTTACAATAATCTCGTATTGTGGGATAAAATTTTGCATTTGAAGGACCCCGGCACAGTTTTGCCGGGCCGATTTCTTGGATGACACCCGCTTGGCGCGAGTGATACAAAATGTAATTGCGGAGGAAACACGGTGACAAAAAAAGTCGAGCTGACGCTTGCATGCGGAGACTATGAGATCGTCAGGGCATTGCGAGAAGGCCAGGTCAAGCCGGACGGCATAGAGCTGACCATATTGACAGAAATGGACTCGACGACCCGCCACTGGCGCTTCCTCAGAAATGGTGAGTTCGATATCGCCGAGGTCTCTCTTTCATCCTATGTCACAGCCCGTGGGCGCGATCTGTCATTCAACGCAATCCCGGTTTTCCTCCATCGCCGTTTCAGACACGGCTTCATCTTCGTCAACAGCAAGAGCGGTATTCGTGAACCGAAGGACCTGATTGGCCGGCGGGTTGGCGTCAAAAACTATCTGGTCACGGCTACGCTATGGCTTCGTGGCATCCTTGAAAGTGAATATGGCGTTCCGCACCAGTCGATAGAGTGGTTTGCCGAACTCGACGAGGACGTTGACTTCACGCCGCCTGCAGGCTTGAAGTTGACCCGCCTGCCAGATGAGAAATCCGTCGAAACTATGCTTCTTGACGGTGAGATTGATGCGCTGCTGCATCCGGATCTGATAGACGCCATCGTTGAGAAAGACCCACGGGTAGGGCGGCTCTTCCCGGACTACAAGCAGGACGAGATCGCGTATTACAAGAGAACTGGCATTTTCCCGATCATGCATGTCATGGGGATACGGCCGGAGATCGTCGAGCGTTACCCTTGGGTGCCAATCAATCTGTTTCAGGCGTTCAATGAAGCCAAGCGCTTGGCTATGCAGAGAATGGAAAATCCGCGTGTTGTACCTTTGGCTTGGTATCGCGAGGCTTGGGAGGAGCAAATCGATATTCTCGGTGATGACCCTTGGGCCTATGGCCTTGGCGAGCGCAACCGGCACAATCTAGAAACTGTCGTTGGCTATGCTCATCAGCAAGGTTTGATCGACCGTAAGATTCCCTTGGAGGAACTGTTCCTTGATGTCGGACAGGGTCGAAAACGTGGGGACAAGTACCGGGTTTAGCTTGGCGAGCGGGCGCCACCACGGGCGAATACCAAGGCGCGCACGATAGTTCGGAAGATTCTCATACTATGCAATTTCATTGAATGCAGCGTCTGCGTTTCGCCAGCCAAGTTCGCCGCTCTCAACGATGCGTTTGACGAGTGGCCGGACCAAGGCTTCGAGCAGAAGGCCGGTGCCCGCGGACAAGGACTGGTGAAGGACAAGTGCCACGGTGCGCTCTAGTTGTGGATCGACGATTCGGCGCGCCGTCACTCGCCGTTCCCTGATTTCGTCCAGGAATAATCCATAAGGCACGATGGTACTCCGCCCATGGTGCATTATGATTTCACGCTTCACATTGGCGGGCTCAACTTCGATGAGATCAAGTTTGGTCTGGCGGCTCGAGGCGATCTCGTCAATTAGTCGTCGTATGGGCCGCACCTTTCCATCCAGAACCAATGGATATTCCGACAGGCTGTCAAAGGGGACGGTTGTTTCGGCGTTGGATGCGGCGCCGCCCGCACCGATGAGATAAAGATATTCCTTATAGAGCGGCACTATCCGAATGTGAGGCAGGTCCGGTGGATCATAGCAAAGTGCGGCGTCAAGTTCTTCTCGCGTCATTGCATCGATCAGCTCGTCGCTCATTCCCTGTTGAACCACAATCTGCAGGACCTCGCCGGCGCCTGCTGCCAGCGGCAAAAGCTCTGGTAACAACGCACGTCCGGGGGTCGGCGCAACGCCGAGCGAGATTCGCTTGCTGTTGGGCCTGCCAAAATGCGCGACCGAGCGTTCCGCTTCGGCAAATGCCTCAAGTGCCTTTATGCCGGTCTCAACCAGGGTGCGTCCTGCCTCGGTAGTGCGCACCCCCCTCGAGTGCCGCTGTAGTAGGGAAACGCCGAGTTGCTCCTCCAGCAATTTCAACTGATATCCGAGTGCCGGCTGCGACACGTTGAGAATACGTGCTGCCGCCGTGAAGCTGCCGAGACGGGCAACTGTGATGAAATACCGGAGCTGACGAAGATTCATGCATCTGCCTTTGCTATAAGCGCGACTTATAACACGCGTAAGCAAACGGTATTAGTCTCGACGAGAGAGACTTTCTAGTGTGACTCCACCATATCGAGGAGTTTCCTATGCAATATATCGACGCGTTCAATCATTTCTTCCCGAAAGCTCTGTGGGAGCGCATTCAGTCCCTTGAGGGCGCCGGCAAGGACATCGGCAAGCGGATGCAGGGCGTCCCATGCATATATGATCTCGATACGCGTTTTCGGGTGATGGACGAATTCGAGAATTATACACAGATCCTTTCCCTCGGTATGCCGCCGCTCGAAGCGATGGGGGATGGCCCCACGGCATTGGAGCTAGCCAGGATTGGCAATGACGGTCAGGCCGAGCTCGTCAGCAAATATCCTGACCGCTTTGCAGGCTTTGTTTCCGCGTTGCCGATGGATACTCCGGAAGCCGCAGCCCGCGAGGCAGAACGTTCATTTACGGAACTCGGCGCAAGCGGGGTGCAGATACATTCCAACGTTAATGGTGCGCCACTCGACGAGGAACGTTTCTTTCAGGTTTTTGAAGTCTGTGCAAAGCACGGCAAACCAGTATTGCTGCATCCTTCACGCAACGCTTCAATGCCCGACTATGCCACCGAGACCAAGTCGAAATATGAAATCTGGTGGACATTCGGTTGGCCTTATGAGACCAGCGCGGCAATGGCACGGCTCGTTTTTTCGGGCTTCATGGATCGCCTGCCGGCACTCAAGGTCGTGGCGCATCATATGGGGGCCATGGTGCCATTTTTTGAAGGTCGTGTCGGCCCAGGTTGGGACCAGCTTGGCAAGCGTACGAGTGATGAGGATCTTACCCTTGTGCTCAAGCGCTTGAAGAAGCGGCCTCTCGACTATTTCAAGGATTTCTATGCGGACACGGCGGTGTTTGGCTCCAAGGCAGCGACGCTTTGCGGATTGGAGTTTTACGGTAGCGATCGCGTGCTGTTCGCTTCGGATTCGCCTTTCGATCCCGAAAAAGGTCCGGGCTATATCCGCGATACGCTGAGGATTCTCAATTCGCTGGATCTTAGCAAGGAGGATATGGAGAAAATCTGCTTCCGCAACGCTCAGGCGCTATTTGGTCTGAAGGGTTAGCACAACTCTCCAGAGGTCGTGACAGCCAGATATAGGTTTTACTTATACGACCCTACCAAAAACTCTATTTGTGGCCAGATACCCTGATCTCTAAGCTGGCCACAACGATCAGCCCATCCCGTGTTTTTTAAAGCGCGACTAGAAGGCTGAATGCATATCTCAGGAGGAAATCAGATGCTGAAGTCATGGATGTGTACGGTCTATTCACTGGTTGTGGCCGGTGGACTGGTGTCAGCCGTTGGGCAGTCGTACGCAGCCGATACCGTATCTATCGGCCTCACCAATGCCAGCAGCGACATCGCGCTATTCATTGCGGACGCCAAGGGTTTCTTCAAGGAAGAGGACATCACTCCAAACTTTGTGGCGTTCGATTCTGCCGCGAAGATGATCGCTCCGCTTGGCGCTGGCCAGCTTGACGTGGGTGGTGGAGCAGCATCTTCAGGTCTCTACAACGCTATCGAGCGCGGCGTCGGTTTGAAGATCGTCGCGGATAAAGCACGCAATGCGCCCGGTTTCGGCTTTCAATCCTTCCTCGTGCGTAAAGCACTTGTCGATGATGGGTCTGTTAAAACCATAGCCGATCTCAAGGGACGCAAGGTAGCAACCGTTGCGCAGGCCAGTAGCGACGCATCGGTTCTGAACGAGGGTCTGAAAAGTGCCGGCCTAAGATATGGCGATGTGGACAAGGTTTATCTGGGCTTTCCCCAACAGTTCGTCGCATACCAAAACGGTGCGATCGACGCGAGCATAACAACTGAACCGACCGTGTCGGCGATTCTGGCGGCTGGGACAGCGGTTCAGCTGACGAGCAACGACACGTTTTATCCCAACGCTCAAACCGCCGTTATTCTTTACGGTCAGGCCTTCGCGGAGGGTAAACCTGAAGTCGCAAAGCACTTTATGAGAGCCTACGTAAAGGCGATCCGGTATTACAACGATGCGCTGGCCAACGGTAAAATTGCAGGCAAGAACGGCGAAGACGTTGTTGCGATCATGGCGAAGTATTCCACTGTCAAGGATCCTGCCGTTATCCGAAAAATGACGGCCCATGCCGTCGATCCGAATGGGACTGTCAATGTCGACAGTCTGAAGAAGGATTGGACTTTCTTCAAGGAGCAGAAACAGATCAACGGCAAAGTCCAGGTCGATCAAGTGGTCGATCTGAGCTTCGTCAATGAGGCCGCTGATCAACTTGGCCCGTACAAAGCGGCTCAATGAGATCGCATTTTGCGCGACAGACACTTGGGACGGGAGGTCTTCAAAGTGATTGAAAAAGTTAACCGCACTATCTTTCTTGTTTGTTCATTGCTGGCCATTTTTTCGGCATCTAGCGCAGTTTGGGCCGCCGACGTGGTTAAAGTAGGCACCGTTGCCTCAACCGGCGAATTCATCCTGAATGTCGCGCAGGGCAAAGGATATTTCGAGGAGGAGGGCATCGAGCCGGCATATACGTTCTTCGACTCTGCAGCCAAAGCGATCGCTCCACTCGGCACCGGGCAAATCGACGTCGCCGGCGGCGCGGTTTCAGCAGGGCTTTTCAATGCAATCGAGCGCGATATAGCGATCCGGATCATCGCTGACCGCACATCGGTGGCCCCTGGCTTCGGCTTCCACGGGATCGTTGTGCGAAAGGATCTTGCGGGGACCGAGGTCAAGTCGATTGCCGATCTGAAGGGCCGGAAAATCGCAATTGTCGCTCGCGGCAGCAGTACGGAGTCGATCCTCAACGAAGCAATGAAGAGCGCTGGTCTGGCGTATAAAGACGTGGAGGTCGTGTATCTGCCTTTCCCGCAGCAGGCCGCTGCACTGGCGAGCAAGGCAGTGGATGCCGTGATCGCGACGGAACCGTATCTGACGCCGATGCTCATTCAGAATCTCGGTGTCCTTCTGGCTTCAACGGACAAATATTATCCCAACGCCCAAATCGGTGAGCTGATGTTCAGCGAAAATTTTGCCAGCACGCGCAAGGATGTCGGAGTGCGATTTGCCAAGGCCTATATCCGGGCAATACGTGATTTCCGCAGCGCGTTTGGCCCCGAAGGCCGCCTCGATGGCCCCGGCTCTGATGAGATCGTAGCCTTGATCATGAAATACTCAGGCACGAAGGATGAAAAGCTGCTTCGGAGTATCAAACTTCCTGCGGTCAACATAGACGGCCGGGTGAACAGCCAGAGCATCCAGAAGGATTGGCAGTTCTTCAAAGACCAGGGCCTGATCAAGGGTGGTGTTACACCAGACAAGATCATCGACAATTCATTCGTCGAAGAGGCGCTCAAAGACCTCGGACCAGCGCAAAAGAACCCAGGGTAGGAACAAGGATGATTCAAGCATTGGCCAAGAAAGCGACGGTGCGAGATGACGTTGCACCAAAATCTCAGGAACGGCCTGCAATCCGGATCAAAGGCCTGAGCAAGAGGTTCGGATCTTTCACGGCCGTAGACAATGTCACCATCGATATTGCTCGCGGAGAATTCTTCATGATCGTCGGCCCATCGGGCTGCGGCAAGACGACCTTGCTGCGAATACTTGCAGGCCTTGAAGCGCCCACCGAGGGCAGCATCGATGTGAGTGTCGAAGCTGGATCAAAGCGGCCAGTCAACTCGATGGTGTTTCAGGGCGACTCGATCTTTCCGTGGATGACTGTATGGGACAATGCCGCCTACGGATTGAAGATGCGCCGGGCGCCCCAAGCCCAGATCAAGGAAGTCGTTGGTCACTATCTGGACCGGACCGGCCTGCTGAAATTTGCCAACGCTTATCCACATCAGCTCTCGGGTGGAATGAAACAGCGTGTTTCGATCGCGCGTGCTTTCGCCAATGATCCTGAGATATTGCTCATGGACGAGCCATTTTCGGCGCTGGATGCGCAGAACAAACTACTGCTTCAGGAAGAATTGCTGCGCATCTGGGAGGAGAACAAAAAGACTGTTCTTTTCATCACTCATGACGTGGACGAGGCGGTGAAGCTTGGCGACCGCATAATGGTTATGACCGCGCAACCCGGACGCGTGAAAACGGTGGTTCCAGTATCACTCGCGCGGCCGCGTGATGTTCTGGAACTTCAACAGAACCCCGAATTTGGTAGATTGGTGCATCAAATCTGGTCGAGCCTGCGTGACGAAGTTCAACGGGCACGTGAACTCGATGAAGCAAAAGGAGTGCGAAAATGAGCGCTCATATCGAAGCAGACACCATCCGCCCCTCCCGGTCCTGGAAACTCAGTGAAAACACGCGGGACCGTGTCATCAGCGTAGCCTCGCCCGTTCTTCTTCTATTGGTGTGGGAGATTGCAGCGCGCACGGGATTGATAGACACGCGCTTCTTTCCCGCGCCCTCAAGCATCTTTGAGACACTTATCACGCTGAGCAGTACCGGTGAACTCTGGCAGCACACGGCTGCCAGTCTGCAACGGTTGTTTATCGGCTTTCTGGTGGGTGGCATACCCGCGCTTATTCTCGGGATAATCATGGGTCTCAGCCGCCCGGTGCGTGCTGTGTTCGATCCTTTGATTTCTGCCACTTATCCAATTCCGAAAAGCTCCATTCTCCCACTGGCATTGCTGATCTTTGGGCTAGGGGAGGGCTCCAAGATATTCATGGTAGCCGTAGGCGTCTTCTTTCCAGTTGCGATCAATGCAACTGCCGGGGTGCGCGAAATCAACAAGATCTATCTGGATGTCGGACGTAATTTTAAGGCAAGCCGTTGGGATACGTTCCGGACAATCGCTTTGCCGGGAGCGCTGCCTGTGATCATGACCGGAATAAAGCTTGGCGTCGGTATGGGCCTTGTTCTGATTGCAATCGCGGAGATGATGGGTGCAAAAAGCGGGCTCGGCTACATGATATGGGCGGCTTGGGAAACATTCTCGGTCGAGCAGATGTATGTCGGTCTCTTCGTGATCGCGATCATTGGCTTCGTTTTGACATTGGTGCTCAACGAGATCGAAAAACGTCTCGTGCCCTGGAAGCGTTAAGCACGCGCAGATTGGAAGAAGGAAATATCATGGATCGGCACGCTCTTCTCGAGGAACTGGTCACGGCCAACCATATCCTTGCACATGAAAATGTACTGGATTCGTTTGGTCATGTGAGCATTCGCAATCCTGAAAATCCCGGCCGTTTTTTTCTGTCGCGAGCACGGGCGCCAGCTATCATTGAAGCCGCGGACATTATGGAATTCACACTTGAGGGACTGAGCGTTGGTGCCGAACCTGGCAAGCCGTACTCAGAGCGTTTTATTCACGCGGGAATCTACGAAGCCCGGCCCGAGATCAATGCCGTTGTCCATAACCACAGCCCCAGCGTTATACCCTTTACGGTAACCAGCAAAAAACTTCGACCGCTAATGCACATGTGCGCCCCTATCGGAGATGACATTCCGACATGGGACATCCGTACCAAGTTCGGGGACTGCACCAATCTTCTTGTGACGGATCTGGCGATGGGGCGCGATCTTGCAGCCTGTCTCGGCGAGCGGACCGTGACGCTGATGAGAGGCCACGGCAGCACGGTGGCTGCCCGTTCTCTTCGCGAGGTCGTGTTCACCTCCGTATACATGGAACTCAACGCCGACATGCAAATGAAGGCCATGGCCATGGGAGATGTGGACTATCTCTCCGAGGGCGAGATTGCTGCAATCAAGCGCGGAAGGGCAGGGTACACATTTGAACGAGGTTGGGAGAACTGGTGCAATCGCGTCGGGCGTCCCTATGTACCAGGCAATTGGGAGTTCGGCGAAGGCTTTTCCCGGACCGATCCGCGCGGCTAGTACCAACGCTGTGCTCTTACCCAACCGACGCTTGCTGTTGCGATATCATCGACGGAATGCTCAACATTCTGTCGGAGCACAAACGGCTCTCCAGTCGGCGGTTGGAGCGTTGCGAGCTGACTGTCAAGCATGGATAGGGGCATGAAGTGCCCTGTTCGCTTGCTCATGTGCTCACGTAAAACCTCAAGACTTCCCTCGAGAAAGATGAAGCCGAGCGTGCCGCCTGCTTCCTGTCGTAGCCTGTCCCGATAGGATTTCTTCAGGGCCGAACAGGAAACGACGACCCCTTCTTCGGCCTTTGCCAGCTCTGCGCCGATCTTGTCGAGCCACGGCCAGCGGTCTTCGTCGGTTAGTGGAATGCCCGACGCCATCTTTTGCACATTGGCGGAAGGGTGAAGTGTATCACCCTCAAGAAATGGCAGCGCCAGAGCGGTTGCTATAGCGCTTCCGACGGAGGTTTTTCCGGAGCCACTGACTCCCATGACGACAAGCCGGATCATAGCGATGCTGTAATCCCGCCATCAACATGAATGACCTGGCCATTGACGAAAGACGAAGCGTCGCTGGCAAGGAAGACCGCCGCGCCGACCAATTCCTCGACATTGCCCCAACGCCCTGATGGCGTGCGTTTTTCCAGCCAGGATGAAAAATCGGGGTTGTCGACCAGCGCCTGATTAAGCGGCGTCTTGAAATAGCCCGGCGCGATCGCGTTGATCTGCAGACCATACCTTGCCCAATCGGTGCACATGCCGCGGGTGAGATTGCGGACCGCGCCTTTTGTCGCCGTATAGGGTGCAATCGAAGGCCGAGCCAATTCGCTTTGTACCGAAGCAATGTTGATGATCTTGCCCCGTCCGCGCTTGATCATATGCTTGGCAACGCTTTGACCTGCATAGAAGACGCTGGAGATATTGGTCTGCAACAATTGCTGCCATTTATCCTCGGGGAAGTCTTCAAGCGGCGCTCTGAATTGCATCCCCGCATTATTGACAAGAATATCAATTGCACCAATTTCAGCCTCGATCTTGTCGATCCCCGTCTTTACTGCTTGGAGATCGGTAACGTCAAAGTCAGAACCATAGACGACGTATCCATCCGCTCCCAGTTCAGCGACCGCCATGTCCACTTTGGCTTTATCCCGGCCGTTCACCACGACAATGGCTCCATGCGTTGCCAATCCTTTGGCCAGCGCGAGGCCAATTCCTTGGCTGGACCCCGTAATGAGAGCCAGTCGCCCATCAAGATTAAACAGCGGATAGGGCATGGTATTCGTTCCTTGGTTCTAATTTCACACCAGAGCATTCGGGCCTGGAATCGCCGCGACCTTACATGGCGAATTCCGTTAGCTAAAGCGTATTTCCGGAAATCAAAAAAGTGAGAGAAGGGAATTTCGCGTTGAAACAGTCCCGTCCTATGGTATTGGTTCGGCCAAACAGGATGAGAGAAAAATCATGACATTGCACCAGAATCTGATCAACGGCGAATGGGCCGGCGGCGACGCCATTCCCAATATCAATCCGTCGAACACCAATGACGTTGTCGGCCAATATGCACGCGCCACTGCCGAAGATACTCTGAGCGCAATCGCAGCTGCAAAGGCGGCTTTCCCGGCATGGTCGCGCTCCGGCATTCTGGAACGCCATGCGATTCTCCGCAAGACAGCCGACGAGATCACGGCGCGCAAGGACGAACTCGGCAGATTGCTGTCACGCGAGGAAGGCAAGACCTTGCCGGAAGGTATCGGCGAGACGCTGCGTGCTGCACAAATCTTCGATTTCTTCGCAGGGGAGGTCCTGCGGCTTGCCGGTGAAGTGCTTCCAAGCGCCCGCCCGAACATAGGCGTCGAGATCACGCGCGAACCGGTGGGTGTGGTCGGCATCATCACACCATGGAATTTTCCGATTGCCATACCGGCCTGGAAAATTGCTCCGGCACTCGCCTACGGCAATACGGTGGTATTCAAACCGGCGGAACTCGTGCCGGGCTGTTCCTGGGCAATCGTCGATATCCTGCATCGTGCTGGATTGCCGAAGGGTGT
>CAVQFY010000010.1:0-705000 GCA_963711925.1 uncultured Alphaproteobacteria bacterium | reverse complement strand
ATAGCTGGTTCTCCGCGAAATCTATTTAGGTAGAGCGTCGATTTTATACCTTCGGGGGTAGAGCACTGGATGGGCTAGGGGATCTCACCGATTTACCAAACCTAACCAAACTCCGAATACCGAAGAGTACTGATCGGCAGACACACGGCGGGTGCTAACGTCCGTCGTGAAGAGGGCAACAACCCTGACCACCATCTAAGGTCCCTAAGTTATGGCTAAGTGGGAAAGGATGTGAGGATCCCAAAACAACCAGGATGTTGGCTTAGAAGCAGCCATCATTTAAAGAAAGCGTAACAGCTCACTGGTCTAAATAAGGGTCTTTGCGCCGAAAATGTACCGGGGCTCAAGCCATACACCGAAGCTGTGGATTTGCATGTAAATGCAAGTGGTAGCGGAGCGTTCTGTAAGCCGTTGAAGAGGGACCCGTGAGGGCCTTTGGAGGTATCAGAAGTGAGAATGCTGACATGAGTAACGATAAAGGGAGTGAGAACTCCCTCGCCGAAAGTCCAAGGGTTCCTGCTTAAAGTTAATCTGAGCAGGGTTAGCCGGCCCCTAAGGCGAGGCCGAAAGGCGTAGTCGATGGGAACCACGTTAATATTCGTGGGCCTGCGGGTAGTGACGGATCGCGTGTGTTGTTCCTCCTTATTGGATTGGAGGGGCTTCGAAGCGGTCCCAGGAAATAGCTCCCGCGTATAGACCGTACCCTAAACCGACACTGGTGGACTGGTAGAGCATACCAAGGCGCTTGAGAGAACTGCGTTGAAGGAACTCGGCAAATTGCACGCGTAACTTCGGAAGAAGCGTGACCCTTTTCGACGCAAGTCGAGGAGGGTGGCACAGACCAGGGGGTAGCGACTGTTTACCAAAAACACAGGGCTCTGCGAAGTCGCAAGACGACGTATAGGGTCTGACGCCTGCCCGGTGCTGGAAGGTTAAGAGGAGAGGTGCAAGCTTTGAATCGAAGCCCCAGTAAACGGCGGCCGTAACTATAACGGTCCTAAGGTAGCGAAATTCCTTGTCGGGTAAGTTCCGACCTGCACGAATGGCGTAACGACTTCCCCGCTGTCTCCAACGCAGACTCAGTGAAATTGAATTCCCCGTGAAGATGCGGGGTTCCTGCGGTTAGACGGAAAGACCCCGTGCACCTTTACTATAGCTTTACACTGGCATTCGTGTCGGCATGTGTAGGATAGGTGGTAGACTTTGAAGCGGGGGCGCCAGCCTTCGTGGAGTCATCCTTGAAATACCACCCTTACCTATATGGATGTCTAACTGCGGTCCGTTATCCGGATCCAGGACAGTGTATGGTGGGTAGTTTGACTGGGGCGGTCGCCTCCTAAAGAGTAACGGAGGCGCGCGATGGTGGGCTCAGACCGGTCGGAAATCGGTCGTCGAGTGCAATGGCATAAGCCCGCCTGACTGCGAGACTGACAAGTCGAGCAGAGACGAAAGTCGGTCATAGTGATCCGGTGGTCCCGCGTGGAAGGGCCATCGCTCAACGGATAAAAGGTACGCCGGGGATAACAGGCTGATGACCCCCAAGAGTCCATATCGACGGGGTTGTTTGGCACCTCGATGTCAACTCATCGCATCCTGGGGCTGGAGCAGGTCCCAAGGGTATGGCTGTTCGCCATTTAAAGCGGTACGTGAGTTGGGTTCAGAACGTCGTGAGACAGTTCGGTCCCTATCTGCCGTGGGTGTAGGAATATTGACAGGATCTGTCCCTAGTACGAGAGGACCGGGATGGACGTATCTCTGGTGGACCTGTTGTGGCGCCAGCCGCATAGCAGGGTAGCTATATACGGACGGGATAACCGCTGAAGGCATCTAAGCGGGAAACCCACCTGAAAACGAGTATTCCCTATCAGAGCCGTGGAAGACCACCACGTTGATAGGCCGGGTGTGGAAGTGCGGCAACGCATGAAGCTTACCGGTACTAATAGCTCGATTGGCTTGATCATTCTCATTACAAATATCCATCTTGATCCATTGAAAATGGATCAAATCCAAAACGCTCACGCATGAGCGGGTCTTGACGACCCTATGCTCCGCGAGGGCGCCGGACGACCGGCGACGGCCACTTGGCCTTGCGGGCTTGCGCCCGTAAGTAACCCAGGCACCCGTCAAAGGCGCCAATCAAACAAAAAAACTCCAGCTTCTCATTTGTATCGCATGCGCTTCAAACCGCATGCGGCATGAAATGTTGCGCTTTGCTGACCTGGTGGTTACAGCGGGGTGGCTGCACCCGATCCCATTCCGAACTCGGCCGTGAAACGCCCCTGCGCCAATGGTACTTCGTCTCAAGACGCGGGAGAGTAGGTCGCTGCCAGGTCTGCCAAACGCAACGTTCCAAAATACAAATCCTTTCTTCTCAGACATTCAGAACATCCAACAGGCCGCCTCAAAGCGGCCTTTTGCTTTTGCAACAAAACGCCTTTTGCTTTGCAAATCCCAAAGCGTAAGAGCATACTTACAAGACGCAAACGCAGCATGAACTTGCCGAAAGGCAATGGTTGGCAACATCGCCAACTTGGTGGCGCGGGGTGGAGCAGTTCCCCGTCCGAAGCCGAAAAAGCACTCTTCGCTTTTGAGGCCGGACAAACGGAGAAATCCGGGCTGCGCGGTACGTAACCGCAATTTGGTGGCGCGGGGTGGAGCAGCTCCCCGTCCGAAGCCGAAAAAGCACTCTTCGCTTTTGAGGCCGGACAAACGGAGAAATCCGGGCTGCATCAGCGGCAATCGCCGTATTTGGTGGCGCGGGGTGGAGCAGCCCGGTAGCTCGTCAGGCTCATAACCTGAAGGTCACAGGTTCAAATCCTGTCCCCGCAACCAAACCTCAAACCAGCTTCTCATTGAACAGAGATCAAAACAAACCCTGATACGCGGGCGTTTTAACCGGGGGCAGAATATGCGAGGCCCTAAGCCGTAATATCGACAACTCCGCAATCGCCGGCTTCCGTTCCGAAGACGAGGCGATGTCCGGTAGCATCCCAATTCATGGACGATATGGCGCCCTTACCACCACGGCGAAGGAGCACTTCTTTCTGGTCGCCGAAGCGGCCCACCAGGATCATGCCGTCCGAGTAGCCGATCGCGACGATTTCCTCCACTGGATGACAGGCAACGGCGGTGACAAGGCTGTCCCCGCGTGTTCCAAGCTCAAGGGGAGCCTTGCCCATTGGACCGTCTTTTCCGGAAAAGGGCCAAATGATAGCAGCGGGTGCGCCAGACGTGGCCAACCATTTGCCTTTCACGCTCCAGGACCAACTCTTTACCTTATTCGGGTAACCGGTCATGCGCATGTGGCGATTGTCTTCCAGACGCCAGCCGTGCAGCGCGTTCTCTTGCATGGTCGTCACAAGAAAACGATTGTCTGGTGAGAATATCACCGAGATATGTGAGCCCTTCCATTCGAGTTCGGTCGGAGCACTATTTGTTGCAGGCCAATGTAGGGTCACGCCGTTATAGCGGGCAACGGCCAGTCGAAATCCTTTGGGCGCGAAGGCTACCCCTTCCACACTACGTTCGTGTGAAATTTCCCGAACGGAGCCATCTGCAGAGCGTATCCATGCTGATCGTCCCGACGCAAAGGCGATTGCACCATTTGGTGCCGCGGCGAGTGCGGTCATCCATTTGCGGGGCTGATTGCCTAGTTCTTCTGCCTCGCCGTTCAAGCCAGTCGAACAGATACGGCCGTCCTCACCGCCGGTTAAAAGAGACTTGCCATCAAAGGAAGATACCGCAGAAAGCAGCCCGTCATGTGCTTCCGTTATCTTTTGACCATTGTCGAGGCGGTGTATGGTGCCATCGGCCAACGCAAAGAAAGGGACATCCCGGATAAAACGCGCATCAATGCAGTGGCTGGAAAGATCGAGCGGGGCAATTGTCGGCATCAGGCAAGGCAGCTTTCAAGACCGGATTTCAATGCAGCATGGTCGAGTTCGCGGCCAATGAATACAAGTCGGCTTTCATGTTTTTCACCGTCTTTCCAAGCACGCTGATGATCGCCTTCGATGATCATGTGAACACCCTGGATAACGTAGCGTTCATGATCATTCTTGAAAGCCAGAATACCCTTCAGCCGGAGGATGTTTGGACCCTGATCCTGGGTAATCCTCTGAATCCATGGGAAAAATTTATCTGCGTTCAGTTCACCCATCCGTAGCGAGACAGACTGAACCGTTACATCGTGTATCGGTGATGCATGATCGTGATGATGGTGGTCGTGTCCATGGTGATCATGGTCGTGGTGGTGATGATGTTCGTGATCGTGATCGCAATCAGGACCGCATTCATGATCGGGGTGGTCGTGATCGAGGAAATGCGGATCATTTTCCAACGCACGCGCCAAATCGAATGCGCCGCGATCGAGAACACGAGACAGATCGATGCCTGCTCGCTCGGTGCGATGGACAACAGCGTGTGGATTGATGGCGCGGACCGTCGCCTCAACCGCGGCAAGCTCTTCGGGTGTAACCAAGTCGGTCTTGTTGAGAAGCACGACGTCGGCAAAAGCGATCTGGTCTTCGGCTTCGCGGCTGTCTTTCAGACGCAGTGGCAAATGCTTGGCATCAACCAATGCGACCACCGCATCGAGCATCGTTTTGCTGCGGACGTCGTCATCCATAAAGAATGTCTGCGCAACAGGTACTGGATCGGCAAGACCTGTCGTCTCGACGATAATAGCATCGAACCGGCCGGGACGGCGCATTAGACCCTCCACCACGCGAATCAGGTCTCCACGCACCGTGCAGCATATGCAGCCATTGTTCATTTCATAGATTTCTTCGTCGGATTCAACAATCAGATCATTGTCGATACCGATTTCGCCGAATTCGTTGACGATAACAGCATAACGCTTGCCGTGATCTTCACTCAGAATGCGGTTCAGAAGGGTGGTCTTACCTGAGCCAAGATAACCAGTGAGGACTGTCACTGGGATCTGTGCGTTACGCGGAGCCGCTGCCGCGGTTGACGTTGTAGGAGCTTCACTCATCGTGTGCCTCTTTGAATTGATAGACCCACGATATAGGTGATCAGATCAGGTATTGCCACAGCTATAGTGTTCAAATGGCTAGATGGTTGTTTCAATCCGGCTGAACTTATTGCGTAAAAACAGAGCAATCGAACCTGTCGACGTCTTCCAGCAATTCAACCATGCCTCTCACGCTGTGAGCGATGATCTTTTCTCCAGCTTCCACTGTTGCAAGAGCGGCATTACCTGCCACTCCCTCCTTGTTCAGATCCGTCATTTTCCAGCCGAAGGCGTGCGGGCCATAGGCGCGCAGGTGCTTGTAGGTTTCAACGTATTGACGCTGATTGGAAACGAAATTGCTGGCTTTTGTCATATCCACAAGCTCGGGATGCAGGGCGAGCATCACCGAAGTCTCGATAAAACCGCCATGAATATCCAGCGCTTTCTCTTCCGGCGATATCATGCCATCCGGCAAACCAAATCGGGTCCAGCTTGTTGCCACGGCAAGCATATTAAAGCGAACCCGCAATTCTGTAGCAACGATCGTCATGAGCGGGGCGTTGCCGCCATGGGCATTCAGAATGACCAGCTTCGATATGCCCTGCCGCGCCACACCTTCGCCGATGTGGATCCAGCGATGCACCGCTTCATCGAAGGCCAGTGTCCTGGTGCCCGCAATATCCATATGTTCGATGGAGTAGCCAATCTGTTCGGCAGGCAGAAATTCAACTATTAGAGCTTCAGGAAGGGCAAACTTAAGCCGATTGACCAAGCCCGCAGCGATAAGTGTATCGGTCTCATGCGGCAGATGCGGACCATGCTGCTCATGTGCACCAAGAGGAAGCAGGGCAATCGTCGCTTGTTTCGGCATGTCCGTCTCATTTGTCCTGTTTGGCCGGTCGGTTGGCTGGTGAGAAGATAGTCGTGCTAGATTGCAGTTTTACAGGGTAATTGAGCGCTCCGCACCAATTCGTCGGCAAATTTCATCAGATTGTCATATAAGCATTGTAACGCGGGTATGCCGGTCAAGGAATGCAGCAATTCTATTCTGGTTTGCACATTCCAACTCCGGATTTTGTTGTTGTAATGGCCGTGTAAGCGCTTAATGTTCGTCTGTTAACTACCCCCCATCAACTTGAACTAGCCGCCTTATCATCAATCGGTCAACACGTTACGTGCAAGCAGGAGTTTGAATGGTCAAGGATCGTAAGCCTCTCATTCTTCATCGTCTGCAATCGACCGCAAGATTGACGCGGACGGCGCTGGCCACCCGATTGCTTGGCTATGGGTTCTATGCCGGCCAGGATGCGGTAATGCTGCAGCTGGCGCACGAGAACGGCCTTTCACCGAGCGTGCTTGCCAAACGCCTGGGCGTTCGCCCGCCGACGATTACCAAGACGATCTCGCGCCTGCAGACCCAAGGTTTCGTCAAAAAGGAAGGATCCGCAACTGACCAGCGTCAAGCACATATATTCCTGACGGAAACCGGCAATGAAGCCATCAAATCTATAGAGAAATCCATTCGCAAGACCGAAAAAGACGCGATGAAAGGCTTTGACAAGAAAGAGCGCAAGGCGTTCATAAAAATGCTGTCCCGGCTTGAGATCAATCTTTCGGCTGCTGAACTTTTACGCCAGACCGTGCCGGATGATGATCACGACGATGACGACACCGACGACGAGTAAGGATTCGTAAAAGTTTTTTGCGATTCGCAGTTACAAAGCGCATGAACTTGCTATCATGGCGAAGTTCCCTCCCGCCTGATTGGTAAGCCTGTTGTCTCTGACCCCATCTTCCTCACAGGAAGCCGCGCCCGTTGTCGCTATTTTGTATATTTTTTCAGCTGGCTTTCTGTTTTCGTGTCTCGATTCAAGCGCGAAATATCTGGTCTTGTCCGGCATTCCGACTGCATTCATTTCCTGGATGCGATTCGTTGAACATGCGGTTCTGGCACTGATCTTTTTTCGAGCGTGGTCCAATCCTCAATTCTTCAAAGTTCGCAGTATCCCGCTGCAGTTCATGCGCGGTTTATGTCTATTCGGATCGACATACTTCAACTTTTACGCACTGCAGACGATGCAACTCGGCGAAACAATTACCATCACTTTTGCGGCTCCGATGGTAATTGCGGCATTGGCGGGGCCGCTGCTCGGCGAGTGGGCGGGTTGGAGGAGATGGGCTGCAATTGTCGTGGCGTTTATCGGAGTGCTGATCATCGCCCGTCCGGGATTTGGCACGCTCAATCCAGGGCTGCCCTATTCGATTGCCGCGATGCTAAGTTATTCGCTCTATGTGCTTCTGACCCGGCGCATGGCGGCTACTGAATCTCCAGAGAGCCTGATCTTCTTTTCTGCCCTTGCACCAGCCGTGTTGATGTCGCCTGCAGTGGCGCAGGTTGTTATTCCCGACACCCCGTTTCAGATTACACTTTTGCTGATGCTCGGATTCTTTGGCGGTCTTGGCCATTACCTGATCATTCTGGCTTACAGGAGAGCGACGACGGCTGCGCTGGCGCCGTATCCGTTCCTGCAAATCATCTGGATGCTGGCTTTCGGATACTTCTTTTTTGACCAATTTCCAGATGCGTACACACTCTGTGGTGCGGTCATCGTCATAGGCAGTGGGCTCTACGTCGTGCACAGGGAACGTCAGTTGCGGATGGCTAGGTTGAAAGGACTTTGATTTATTTGGTTGCAATGTCATAACGCCGGGTACCATAACGTGGCTTATTTGATGTACTGTGGGGAGACGGTCTTTTTGGCGCAGAAAATCAAACTATCGACAATTGCTGACGCGCTGAAAGTGTCCACAGCAACCGTATCGCTGGCTTTGCGAGATAGTCCGCTTGTGGCCGATCAGACGCGTGAGAAGATCAAGGAACACGCGCGAGCCATTGGTTACATCTATAACCGGCGCGCGGCCAGCCTGCGCACTTCGCGATCAGGCATTGTCGGTGTTGTGGTTCATGACATCATGAACCCGTTTTTTGCCGAAATTTTGCGTGCGATAGAGGGCGAGCTCGACCGTTCCGGTCAAACATTCATTCTGTCCAATCACTATGATCAGTTGGATAAGCAGCGGACATTCATAGATACCGTGCTGCAGCTGGGGGGAGATGGGGTAATCATGTCGCCGGCTATCGGTACGCCGGCGGAGGATATTCGCATGGCGGAAGACAATGGACTACCCGTTGTTTTGATTGCCCGTACCGTCAAGGATGCCAATGTGCCGGTTTTCCGTGGTGACGATGCCTATGGTATTGGCCTTGCCACCAATCACCTTATTTCCTTGGGACACACCCGCATCGCCATGGTGGGCGGCACTGATCAGACTTCGACGGGCCGCGACCGTTACGAGGGCTATCTCCATGCAATGCAGAAGGCAGGCCTTGAGGTGAAGCCGGAATGGCGCATACCCGGCCCGCGAACCAAGCAGGCCGGTTTTGATGCTGCACCTCAGTTTCTTGCGTTGAAAGATCATCCGACCGCCGCCGTCTGCTGGAATGATCTTTCGGCAATCGGCATGATGAACGGCATCGCCCGTGCCGGATTGGTTGCCGGCGTTGATATTTCCGTCACAGGTTATGATGATCTTGAAGAGGCAGCGATTGCCACACCAGCTTTGACTACGGTGTGGAATGGTCAGCGCGAAGTGGGACAGCGGGCGGCACGGGCTTTGCTCGATCAGCTCAATGGCGCCGATACCCATGCCCGGCAGGAATTGATCAAGCCGGAATTACGAATCCGGCAGTCGACATCAAAGCCAAAGGAGAGATAGCAGGAGCGCCAGATTCTTATGCGCGGCTGCTTCACCCTTCATTAATTCTACGCGATTAGGCTCCACAGGGCGTTTGTTTCCCGTGGAGTATGGTATGTTACTGGGTAAAACGACTTGTCTTGGCTTCGTGACTACAGCGGCGGTTGTCGCCATGTTCCTCGATTTCGCGACCTTTACTTCCGATGAAGATGCTGATGTTGATACCCGGACGACTTCCTCCGTTGCGACGGAGGCAAGCAGCCTTGACGTGCCAAGATTCGTTATCAGCAGTCCGGGCGCTGCAGAAAGCTGCAAGGCGTTCCCTGAAGAAAATGGCACACCCGGTCATAATGCACTCACGATCGACAGCAGTTGCGGAGACCTCTATCCGCCATTGGCGAACGCCAGGACATGGCACAACAACGAAGATGGCACGATTGATCTTGCCGACAATCTCGGCCGCACGATCGTGGAATTCAGCCCAGGTGATGGTCTTGCCTACATCAGTGTAGAGCCGCGTTCCGTGATCCTATCGATGTCGACTGAGGGTGTTAACGCGTTCTAAAATTACTCCGCTGCCTGCAGCCGTTCGCGGCTCGCCTTGTGAGCCCGCGCCGCGTCGCCAAATGCGGCGAATATCTTGCGCGAAGGATTGTCGTTTTTTATCCAATACTCTGGATGCCATTGAACCCCGACAGCAAAAGCCCGAGCATTTTTGACTGAAACGGCTTCGATCGTGCCGTCATCGGCAACCGCTTCAATATCCAGCTGCGGTGCCGGCTTGTCGATGGCTTGCCGATGCACAGAATTGACCTTCACGGTGTCACTTTGCATCACATTGGCAAGACAGGATCCAGGTTTGATTCGCACGGGATGACGAATAGCGAAGCGCTCAGCCTGTTGGTCCGATTGCGGCGCACGGTGATCCATACGTCCATCAAGTTCTTGAATTTCCGTTGCTAGCGTACCGCCAAGGGCGACGTTCAATTCCTGAATGCCCCGACAAATGGCCAGGAGCGGTATGCCGCGTTCGATGGCACGGCGGATGAGCGGCAGCGATGTAGCATCACGCGCTGGATCGTAAGGCTCATGGGCTTCACTTGGAGCGACGCCATAGAGCGCGGGATGAACATTGGATTTGGAGCCGGTAATCAAAACACCATCGACGCCATCAAGAACGGCGTCAATGTCGAGACCTTCGCCAAACGAAGGCACGATCAATGGGATAACGCCGGCTGCGTCATATGCTGCCATCAGGTACTGGTCCGGTGTCGCGTGCCAAGTGTAGTTTTCAAATGTACGTACGTCGGAAGTTATGGCGACGAGTGGTTGCCGCATTGCATTGCTCCAGAAAAGATTCTTAACCGAATGTAGTGCAGATCACCGACGTTTCCAATGGCGACCGAAGATGGAAATTTGGGGTGGCAACCATTTGCACGGGCCAGTTTTCAAGCAACTTCGAGCGACTTGAGCATGCCTGCCAGTTTGAAGCCCATCCGCTGGACTTGAATAGATGAGTGTGTATGGTGATCCCGAGATCGGGAGGACAAGGCAGGATTGTCGCGTGATCTTGGTTAAGAGGTTGAGGATCAAAAGTTTGGAGGAGAATGTATGGATCGTCGTTCGTTCATTACGAAGGCAGGATTTGCTGGTGTAGGGGCCGCTGCAGCCACCACTCTGGCAGCGCCGGCAATCGCACAGTCATTGCCGAAAATCACCTGGCGTTGCGCGTCGTCATTTCCGAAATCGCTGGATACAATTTATGGCGGCTCTGAAGTATTGTCGAAACACTTGAGAGAAGCGACTGACGGTAACTTTACCATTCAGCCATTTGCCGCTGGCGAAATCGTTCCCGGCCTTCAGGTTGCTGACGCGACAGCAGCCGGTACGGTCGAACTTTGCCACACCGTTACCTATTATTATTGGGGCAAGGATCCCACCTGGGCTTTGGGCGCCGCTGTACCATTTGCACTCAACGCGCGCGGTATGAACGCCTGGCAGTATCATGGCGGCGGCATCGATCTCATGAACGAATTCTTCAACAAACAGGGTCTGCAGGCCTATCCCGGCGGCAACACTGGCGTGCAGATGGGCGGCTGGTTCCGCAAGGAGATCAAGACGGTCGATGATTTGAAGGGTCTCAAGATGCGTGTAGGCGGCTTTGCCGGCAAAATTCTCGAGACGCTTGGCGTCGTGCCCCAGCAGATCGCCGGTGGCGACATCTATCCGGCGCTTGAAAAAGGCACCATTGATGCTGCCGAGTGGGTCGGACCCTATGATGATGAGAAGCTGGGCTTTCAGAAGGTCGCACCATATTATTACTATCCCGGTTGGTGGGAAGGTGGCCCGACGGTCAGTTTCATGGTCAACAAGCAAAAGTGGGATTCGCTCCCTCCAGCTTATCAATCGTTGTTCCGTACGGCAGCTCAGGCAACCGATGCCAGCATGTTGCAGAAGTACGACTATGTAAATCCAGCGGCGATCAAGCGTCTCGTCGCCGGTGGCGCACAATTGCGGCCATTCAGTCCGGAAATCCTGGCCGCCTGTTTCGATGCAGCCAACGGAGTCTATGCAGAACTCGAAGAGAGCAACGCGCCGTTCAAGAAAATCTGGGACTCGATCAAGGCGTTCCGCAATGAACATTTCCTGTATGCTCAGGTTGCCGAATACACCTTCGATACTTTCATGATGGTGCAGCAGCGCAACGGAAAGCTTTGATTCAGTCGCCGAAGAATGCGCGAACCCCGGCTCGGATAGGTCCGGGGTTCTTTATGCCGCCTGTTGTCAGGTCTGCAGGAGCAGTCTAACAGTGACAAAACAATTCGGCACGATGCGCACTGGTATTTTCAATGACGGATAGCTCTTCTATTTCTGTTGCAGGCAAGACTATTGCGGTTACCGGAGGATCATCCGGACTGGGTTTGAGAATGGTGCAGGTTCTTTCGGCGCATGGCGCGAACGTCGTCTCCATCTCGCGGACGCCTGCCCCCGACAATGAGTGTCGCCCAAACATTCTCAACATCATTGCCGATGTCACTGTTGCTGTCGATATTGAACGCGCGTTTGACGAGGCGGAGCGGCACCTTGGCACCGTCACCGTGGTGTTCAACAACGCCGGCGTGGCGACGGTTGAGAGGGCTCTCACAACGACCCGCGAACAACTCCGACATATTTTCGAAGTGAATGTCGAAGGCGCATTTTTCATCGCTCAGGAAGCGGCCAAGCGAATGATCTCCAAGGGTGTTGGCGGGTCCATTGTTAATCTATCCAGCATACTTGCCGACGCACCGCTGAAAGGTTCGAGCGCATATGCCATGTCGAAGGCGGCAGTGGCGCAGATGACCCGGTCTCTTGCGCTTGAATGGGCACCACATGGTATTCGCGTCAATGCGATCGCACCGGGCTGGTTCCCAACCCGTCTTAATGAGACGATCATGGACGGACCGGCCAAGGGATACCTCAAAGGCAAGAATCCAATGCGACGGCTCGGTGAGGCAGAAGACATTGACGGTGCGGTTTTAATGCTGGCATCCGATGCCAGCAGCTATATTACGGGAACTGTTATCACGATCGACGGCGGGCACAGCCTGCAGGGTTAGACACGTTCTGTATCCTGAACATTGATACGTGTGGCGAGGACGAAAACAAGCAGCGAAAATACCGCTGCATCGCGCCATAAAACAGAAAAATATCCGCCCCACAATGATTCAACCATCCCGATAACGGCGGCGCCGAAAGCAGCATGGAGGGGGCGGGAAAATCCGCCAGCTGCGGTGATAAAAAGGATCTTCAACCCGAAGATCATGCCAGTGTTGAAGCTGACATTGCCATAGTAAAGCGCGGCGAGAAATCCTGCTAATGCGCAAACACCGTAAGCAGCCAGGATTGCCTGTGTTCTTACTCTCGATGGATCGATGCCGCACAGAGCCGACGCTGCAGGCTCATCGCTGACTGCACGCCAGATTCGGCCCGCGGACGTGTGCAGCATGATCATCTCGCCAAGCGCTATCACGGCGAATGCAACAGCAATGTTTATGACCTGCAATTGGGTGAGGCTGATGCCGATCTCCGGTCCAAGCAGCCGCACGGGGGCGGCCAGCAATGGGGGCAGCCAATAGTCCTTTGTATCAGCGGCAATTCGCGACAGTTCCATCAAGAAGATACTGAGACCTAGCGTGGCCACCAAAACCGTATTGCGGTTTCCGGCATCGAGCGGCGCGTAAATGAACTTGGCGATGATGTAGCCACCGATGCCAACGTAAATGATGGCAATGAGGATCCCGAAAGAAAGCGCGGCGGGCAACGTCATCCAAAGAACTGACCAGCCGAATGCGGTGGCTAGAATGAAAGTTTGCCCTGAAAAAGCAAAAATGGCGCCAAGAGACAGGTCGGTGCGGTGCGTTAAGCCGTGGATCAACACGTAGCCATAGGCCAGCAGCGCATAAAGTGCAGCATTGTGAATACCGTTTACCAGAAGCTGGAGAAAATACGACATTTCGCGCTCTCGATCTCAATTCATTCTAACTTGCAAAACTGATTTTACCAGTTAGAATTTCTGCATGACCTTTGATTGGAATGCTCATCGATTCAGTGGCGGGGTTTTGGCCCTCGACTTGGCTAACACCGTGGTTTTTCGTGAGAGCCCGGAGCGCTCGCTGGATCGTTTTGCTGATCCGGTTGAATTGCCCCGCTTTGCGGCAGCCGCTGCAATTTTCAGGCGAGGTGAATGGGGCAGCGTGCTGTTTCACACTCCTCTGTCGCCGGACGAGATCGCAGCTCTCATCAATGTTCGGGAGGCAATCAACAGGCTGTTTCGAAGTGCTGTACGCGAAGGCGGATTTAGACCCGAACATCTAGCCACGTTTCTACGCCTGGGATCTGATCTCGTATGCGACGCACCAAGGGAACAGAGCCTGATACTGCCCCAACGATCGGTCGAGGGACGTGAATTGTCTTTAGGCGGGGCAGCGGTCCTTTCAGCATTGCGCTTGTTCGAGCCCGCGCGGCTCGAGAGGATCAAGATTTGCCCGAATTGCCATTGGCTTTATCTGGATGAGAGCCGCAATCGCAGCCGACGCTGGTGCGACATGAATGTTTGCGGCAATAGGGCAAAAGCCCGGCGTTATTACGATCGCAATGGTAAACTCGCGGGGAAGAATCATGTCTGAGAAAGCGAGGCTCTGGCGATTGATTGCCTTGTCGATGGTTGCCGCGGCTACTCTCTGCCTGGGCGCATGCCGTGACACGGGTGAGGGCGACTATGTGAATGTCTCAGGCAAAATTTTTGTCTTCAATTATCGCATAGCGGAGGCGACCTATTTGCTTACATTAGCGAAGTTGCGCCCGTTGCCCGACGGCTCCGTGCTGGAGACGACCTTTGAAAATCCGGCGGGAGGCGACCCAATGATCGTTCGGCAGAAGATATGGCCGACGATGGACAAAATCACAGTCGAAAGCCCGCCTGTCAAATGCGTGAAGGCAAACCGGGAATATAACGTCAGCATGCGTGTCGTGGACGCTGATGGCAGATTATTGCAAACAATCGAGCGGAAGATGATTTCGAACACCGATCAGTCCGTTATGCCGGACAAGCCTCTGGTTGTGGGTCCCTTTTACGATCCCAATCCCGATAAACAACCTGTCGGAAATCCATCTGCAGCGTGTCCGGCTTAGTGGAATGGAGATCAACTGTCTGTTGAACTTCCCGAACTTACCGTGTTCTCATTCTTTCAGGAATTGGTAATTCTATTTGTCGAATTATGGGATTTAGTTTGACACACGATAAGAATAGATATTCTAAATCGTTGACCAATCTTTAATTCCATTATCGTTGGCGTTTTTGGGTAAGTATTCTTTAACGTATCCATACGGGGTACAGTTGTGCGCGGGCATATTGATGAGAACTGAACGCCACGAGAGCTTATCGCTCGAACTTATCTTCCTTCGCACACTTTATGCGAACAAGAAGGCAATCTGGTGGACTTCCGTCGTTCAGATCACCGCAACTTTAATGATCTATGTCAAGACTCAGAACCCGATCTATGTTGCATTTGCCCTCGCGTTCTTCCTGACAGTTCTTGGCAGGATAGCAAACGCCAACGCTTTCGAACAAGTTGATTTGACCGATGCAACGGCGGTCACCTTGAAGAAATGGGAATGGCGGTATCTGTCTGGTGCGCTGGGTACGTGTATCCTTCTCGGATTTCTGTGCTTTGTCAGCATCTATATTTTGGCTGACCCCTCCGCGGCAATTACCAGTGTTGTTATTGTCGTTGCCTCGATGGTTGCGCTGATCACACGAAACTATGTTTCACATAAAGTGGTGGTCGGAATGTCGGTCGCTCTGCTTGCGCCACTGTTTGTAACGTTTATCCTTCTCGGCGGTTTTTATAATTGGCTGCTCGCTTTGCTCATTCTCCCTTTTTTATGGAGCAATATTGGCATTGCCGCAAACTTGCGCCAGTCGCTTTTCGATGCACTGCTGGGCAAACGGCAACTTGGTATTGTCGTCAACAATTTTGATGCAGCGCTCAATGGCATGCCGCAAGGGTTGCTTATGTTCGACCGGAACCAGACCATCACGGTTGCCAACATGAAGGCAGCGAAAATGATGGGGTTTGATAATCCCGAACAGCTTCAGGGCAGATCGTTGGAAACGTTGTTGCGGCTTGCCCAGTTGCGGACCTACTTTTCCAATGAGGCGCTGGAAGTCCTGCGTTCGAAGATGCGGGACCTTTTGGAGGGAGCAAAGCAACGGGATATATTCGTGTCGCCGGTCAAGCGCCATTATGAATTAACGGCAACACCGGATCCGGAGCGCGGCACGGTTTTGATTTTCCAGGATGTTACCCGCCGTGCGGAAGCCGAAGCGCAAATTAACCGGATGGCACGTTACGATAGCCTTACGGGCTTGCCAAATCGTAGCCAGTTCGCCGAGATAGTCAGTTCATATACCGAGACGGTCGAGCTAGATGCGCAAATCGCTCTCATGGTCGTCGACATCGATGGATTGAAACGAACAAACGATACATTCGGCCATCGCATTGGCGACGAACTGCTTCGCGCGTTTGCCGATCGCTTGACATTGGCCGACGCCAACTGTCCCGTGATCTCACGCTTTGGGAGCGACGAGTTCGTGCTGTTATTCGCCGCGCCGAGCCGGAATGAAGCACTGGTATCTGTCGACCACATCATGAGGATGGTTTCCGGCCAATACCTCGTTTCTGGTCATGACATCGTGACTGGCGCGAATGCAGGCGTAGCGATTGTTGCCGCTACCGAGTTCGACCTTGCCGTCATGCACATGAACGCGGACCTCGCCTTGGATGTCGCGAAGAAGGACAGCCAGAAGGACTGGGCCGTCTTTGTCGAGACCATGGATCATTCGTTCCGCAGCAAACAACGGCTCAAGGCGGATTTGCGCAGAGCGATTGCCGAGAACACACTGACGGTTGCCTATCAGCCCATCGTCAACATTCGAACATTGCGCATGACCGCGTGCGAAGCGCTTTCCCGCTGGAACCATCCGGAATTTGGTGCAATTTCACCGGCAGAATTCATTCCCATGGCCGAGGAAATGGGGCTCATCTCGGATCTTACCCGGTGCGTGATTGAGCGTGCAATAAAAGATTGCAGCGGTTGGGATTCCCGTATCGCCGTTTCAGTCAACCTGTCGTCATATGACCTGCAGAATATGGATATGGTGAACATAATCCGTTCCGCTTTAAGGCGCTACGATGTCGAACCGTATCTGCTGGAAGTGGAAGTAACGGAAGGTGCGCTGATAACTGATCGTGAAAGGACCGGGAGCGTCCTTTCTGAGCTCAAAGATTTTGGCATACAGATCGCGATCGACGATTTCGGTACGGGGTACTCGAGTTTGAGCTATCTAAAAGACCTCCCGGTCACGAAGGTCAAAATCGACCGCTCTTTCATCGCCGATATTGTCGCAGAGGGAAGGTCCTTGAAACTGCTTCGAGGCATTGTGCAGATGTCGCATGAGCTTGGATTGTCGGTGACAATCGAGGGACTTGAAACCAACGAACAGTCTGAGTTGATCAATGAATGGATCGGTGCCGAATATGTGCAGGGTTTCTTGTACGGTGCTGCAATGCCTGCACAGGATATCGCTAGGCTTCTTGATGGCCCAATGGAACAGAAATTGGTGCCTGTGAAAGAGCATGCTCCGTCCCTACACTGACAGCTGGATTTCAGTTTCCACAACGAACAATGTCCATTGGATAAGGTGCTTCTCGCGCTGACATGAGGCTAGTGGTAGCCTAAGCTACCTTGATTGCCGCTGGCAATGGAATTGAAATCAGGGAAGAACCAACATGATTGCTCAAATCGCTATCGCACCACTCGTCGCCTTGATCGCGGGTATCCTTATTCTGATTGCCCCTCGGCTGCTCAACTATATTGTTGCGCTCTATCTGATCATTATTGGGGTGACGGGACTGTTCCCACATCTCCTCGCATAGCGGCTCTGAAAGAATCTATCTTTCGAGAACAAACTCTTTCTCTGATTTATATCGATTGAGTGCCCTGCAAGCGACTATCTGCGCATTGCGTTGATGAAGCGTTTTCGCTATTGCCAATGCGACATCGACACTATGAGGTTTGAAGATGGCTGATCATCACGATACTGCGCCGGCAGAATTGGGCGCTCCCATGGATTACAAGGAACACGAGAGCACCTACAATCTGTTCCTTTCGCTCTCGAAATGGGGCATCGTATCCTGTGCAGCATTGCTTGTTGCTATGGCTTTTGGCTTTTTTGTAGGGGGCTTCTTTTCTGCCACCCTTCTTTTCATCATTGTTTGTGTTGCCGCCTGGTTTCTTCTCTAACGCCGGCTGGCTCTGTTCATAACCGGGCGGATAACCTTACCAAACGTCGTTCGCTCGAACGGTGTGTATTTCAGGGTTGCCAATCGTCATAAGCGGATAGGCGCGCGGGTCTTCGGGACCACTGCCTTTGTTGTGTTTAACTTGCTTGGGGGTGAGAGCTTGGCTCAGACACTGTTCATACCGAAAGAGATCGAAGGCAACGAGCCGCGGGTTGGCGGTTCGGCGGAGACGGTCAAGAAGCTTGTCGGGCTGGGGTTTGTCGTGATCGTGGAGGCTGGTGCCGGCACGGCATCGCGCATTCCGGATCGCGACTTCGAGGCGGCGGGTGCTGCGATCGGCAAGGCCGGTGATGTCAAGGGCGCCGATGTGGTTCTGAAGGTGCGCCGGCCGGGGTCGGCCGAGCTCAAATCCTACAAGAAGGGTGCGGTGGTCATCGCCATGCTCGACCCTTACGGCAATGATGCGGCGGTCAAGCAACTGGCCGATGCCGGGGTGACGGCCTTCACCATGGAATTCATGCCGCGCATCACAAGGGCGCAGGTCATGGACGTTCTGTCGAGCCAGGCCAATCTTGCCGGTTATCAGGCGGTGATCGATGCGGCATCGGAATATGACCGGGCCTTGCCGATGATGATGACGGCGGCGGGCACGGTGCCGGCGGCCAAGGTGTTCATCATGGGCGTCGGTGTCGCCGGGCTGCAGGCGATTGCCACGGCGCGGCGTCTCGGTGCGGTGGTGACGGCGACCGACGTGCGTCCGGCGGTCAAGGAACAGGTCGCCTCGCTCGGCGCCAAGTTCCTCGCCGTCGAGGACGAGGAATTCAAGGCGGCGGAAACCGCCGGCGGCTATGCCAAGGAAATGTCGAAGGAATATCAGGCCAAGCAGGCGGCGCTGGTTAACGACCACATCGCCAGGCAGGATATCGTCATCACCACGGCGCTCATTCCCGGCCGGCCCGCCCCGAGGCTGGTAACGCGCGAGATGTATGCACGCATGCGTCCGGGCTCGGTGATTATTGATCTGGCGGTGGAGCGCGGCGGCAATGTCGAGGGTGCGGTTGCCGGCCAGATTACCGAGGTCGACGGGGTCAGGATCGTCGGGCATCTGAATGTCGCCGGCCGCATCGCCGCCACGGCCTCACAGCTCTATGCCAGGAACCTCGTCGCCTTCTTCGAGACGCTGGTCGACAAGGACAGCAAAACCGTCAAGATCAATTTCGACGACGAACTGGTCAAGGCAACCGTTTTGACGCATGGCGGCAAGGTGGTGCACCCGAACTTCGTTGGTGCGGCTGCGGCAACACCCGCAGCGTCAGCACCTGCAGCGCCAGCGGCAAAGCCCGCGGCCAAAAAGGCAGCCTCTGCCAAACCATCGGTGGCAAAGGCGGCTCCGGCAAAAGCAGCAGAAGCCAAAACGGCAGCACCCAAAAAGACAGCAACGCCGAAAGCTGCAGCGAAGACGGCTGCTCCCGAACCCACTGCGCCCAAAACTGAAGGAGAGGCATGATGGCTGCCGATGCGACACTCGACAAGGCGCTCGATGCCTTGAACCAGGCCACGGAAATGGTGCGCCAGGCGGCCGAGACCATGCCGGATGCCGCCGGCGCGGCGGCCCATGCGGTCACCGGCGGTGCGGTCGATCCCTTCGTCTTCCGCCTGGCGATTTTCGTGCTGGCGATCTTCGTCGGTTATTATGTCGTCTGGTCGGTGACCCCGGCCCTGCATACGCCGCTGATGGCGGTCACCAACGCGATTTCCTCGGTGATCGTGGTCGGCGCGCTGCTTGCCGTCGGCCTGTCGGCCAGCGGGTTTGCCACCGGCTTCGGCTTCATTGCGCTCGTTCTCGTCAGCGTCAATATCTTCGGCGGCTTCCTCGTCACCCACCGCATGCTCGCCATGTACAAGAAGAAGGAAAAGTGAGCATGAGCGTGAATTTCGCGACTTTTCTTTATCTTGTCTCCGGCGTCCTGTTCATTCTGGCGCTGCGCGGCCTTTCGCATCCGACGACCAGCCGTCAGGGCAATTATTACGGCATGACCGGCATGGGGATCTCGATCCTGACCACGCTGGCACTGGCTGAACCAAGCATCAAAGGCCTTGGCCTGATCGTCATCGGTCTGGCCATCGGCGGCAGCGTCGGCGCCTATATCGCCAAGCGCATTGCCATGACCGCGATGCCGCAGCTCGTTGCCGCCTTCCACTCGCTCGTCGGTTTTGCCGCGGTGATGGTGGCCGCCGCCGCGGTCTATTCGCCGGATTCCTTCGGCATCGGCGAAGTGGGCTCGATCCATGCGCAGGCGCTGGTCGAAATGTCGATCGGCGTCGCCATCGGCGCCATCACCTTCACCGGCTCGATCATCGCCTTTTTGAAGCTCGACGGGCGCATGTCGGGCAAGCCGATCATGCTGCCGGGGCGGCATCTGCTCAATGCCAGCCTGCTCGTCGCCATTGTCGTTCTGGTGATTGCGCTGGTGATGAGCGAAAGCCATCTCGTGTTCTGGCTCATCGTCATCCTGTCGCTGATCCTCGGCGGCCTGATCATCGTGCCGATCGGCGGCGCCGACATGCCGGTGGTGGTGTCGATGCTCAACTCCTATTCCGGCTGGGCCGCGGCAGCGCTCGGCTTCACGCTCGGCAACCTTGCGCTGATCATCACCGGGGCGCTGGTCGGCTCGTCCGGTGCGATCCTCTCCTATATCATGTGCAAGGGCATGAACCGCTCGTTCATCTCGGTCATTCTCGGCGGCTTCGGCGGCGAAACGGCCGCGGCGGCAAGCGGCGAGGTCGAACAGCGTCCGGTCAAGCAGGGCTCGGCTGACGATGCCGCCTTCATCATGAAGAACGCCTCCAAGGTCATCATCGTGCCGGGCTACGGCATGGCGGTGGCGCAGGCCCAGCACGCCTTGCGCGAGATGGCCGACAAGCTCAAGGCCGAAGGCGTCGAGATCAAATACGCCATCCATCCGGTGGCCGGCCGCATGCCCGGGCACATGAACGTGCTTCTCGCCGAAGCCAATGTGCCCTACGACGAGGTGTTCGAGCTCGAGGACATCAATTCGGAATTCGCCCAGGCCGACGTCGCCTTCGTCATCGGCGCCAATGATGTGACCAACCCGGCAGCCAAGACCGATCCGAAATCGCCGATCTTCGGCATGCCGATCCTCGATGTCGACAAGGCAGGCACCGTGCTCTTCATCAAGCGCGGCATGGGTTCCGGCTATGCCGGCGTCGAGAACGAACTGTTCTTCCGCGACAACACCATGATGCTCTTCGCCGACGCCAAGAAAATGGTCGAGAACATCGTCAAGGCACTCGATCATTGAGTTCATATCGTCTGCCATGAAGCCCCGCCAATTGTGAACTGACCCCCGAAATTTGGACATCCATTTTCGGGGGTTTTTCGATGTCTAAATATAGCGTGGCTTTCAAGCAGACTGTTGTCGCATTTCATCTGGGGGGCGATCATAGCTACAGGGATACTGGCGTGCACTATGGGCTTGACCATAGTCAGGTACGCAAATGGGTTTACCTCCATACGGCTCATGGCTTCGATGGGCTTTCGCGCAAGATCAGTTCTTATACTGCCGAGTTCAGGCTTTCGGTTCTTCGACGGATGTGGAAAGATGGCCTCTCGTTTCGACAGACGGCAGCTGTGTTCAATATCCGCAATGACGGATGCGTTTCGGATTGGGAGCGGCGTTACGAACGTGGCGGGATAGAGGCGTTGGTCTCGCGCCGCAAAGGGAGGCCCAGATCAATGCCTGAACCACCCACTCCCAGCGAACCGAACGCCTCGCCGAGCGACGACACGCGTAGCCGTGAAGAGTTGCTGGCGGAGTTGAGCCATCTGCGCATGGAGAACGCCTACTTAAAAAAACTGAAGGCCTTAACGCAGGAACAACTGCCGCTCAAAAAGCGCAAGCCGTTCAGGCGTTAAGGCCGCTCCATTCGTTTGCCGGTCTGCTGCAGTTGGCTGAGCCCTGTACAGTACAGGACCCAGCCCTTAATCAGTCTGGCCTTTTAAACTGTCCAACTTAATGGGGTCAGTTCATTGGCGGGGCTTTTTTATTTCAAACCAGTCTTTGTAATTTCTGCGCTAGCTTTCGTTCAAACGCTGCCAAACGCTCGTGTGTCAGCTTTTCCGTATTGTAGAGTGAGAGCATCGAAAAATGCGCATTCGGCGCGCAGGTGCCGATGACGGCGCGCGACAGGACGCGCCGGACTGGTCGAAACATGACGAACCAATCGATCCACCAAGGCGAGCCGAGCGTCGTTATCGCCAAGCATGCCTGCAACTTTTTAAGCCTCGGGATCATGCGGCCAAAATCTGGAGCGTGGTCATAGGCGACACCAGGCACAAACACACGGTCGATCCAGCCTTTCAGTATCGCCGGAAGCCCAAACCACCAAGTGGGGAAGATCAAGATCAGCACATCGGCGGCTTGAAGCGCCTCGGCGTCCTCGACCACTGCGCTGGCATCGTGTTTGGAGGAATAATAACTCTGCCGCTCAGCCGATTTGAGGCGGGGGTCGAAATCCCGCTCATACAAATCGATCATCTGCAGTTGGTGCTCAGCATCGCTGAGTGTTTCGACAACGCGTGCTGCCAAATGTGCGCAGAGGCTGTTTTTTAGCGGGTGAGCGAGGACAACGACGAAGCGTTTGCCCATGGTGCATCAAGCGCCTCGGGTGCGAGCAAGCCCGTCGAGAGCCGGTTTGTATTTGGGATCAAGCTGCGCGGCTCGGGCGTAGGACTTCGCCGCGCGTTTCTTGTCCCCACGATGCTCATAGATCAGCGCCTGATTGGCCCAGCCCTCGGCAATCGTTCCATCCAACTTGATTGCGGTATTGAAATCATCGAAGGCATTGTCGTCGTCGCCGAGCGCAACATAGGAAATACCGCGACCATTATAGGGTTCCGCAGCATCCGGTTGCAGTGAGATGGCCGTCGAGAAATCCTCGATTGCCTGCTTGTGCTGGTTGCGTGCCTGATAGATCAGGCCGCGATTGTGATAGGCGCGCGGGTCAGTCGTGTTGAGCTGAATCGCTTGCTGGAAGTCGTTCAAGGCTTGATCCAGCTGGCCCGCCTGACGGTAGAGGTTGCCGCGGCCGATATAGGCGGCGTCGTATTGCGAGTTGATCTGGATCGCCTTGCTATAGTCGGCAGCCGCCTGTGCTGTATTGCCCATATTGCGATAGACGAGCGCGCGGTTGGCGTATGCTTGATAGAAATTCGGATTGAGCTGCAGCGCGGTGTTAAAATCCTTGATCGCGTCATTGTTCTTGCCGGCGCGACCATATGCGGAGCCACGTACGTTGTACGCCTCAGGATCCTTCGGATTATTACGAATGACTTCGTTGAGCGAGCTGATGTTTTCGGCAGAGCCCTGCGCCTTGTCGATGCCGGTCATATCGGTCGTGGACGTGCTCTGGCACCCGGCGATCGCCAGCATGAGGACTGATGTCATCACAAGCCCGGTGACACGTACTGTCTTAGGGGCCGACCAAGCGCGGTGTGAGGCCATTTCAACCGAATGTGTCATATTCTATGTGTCCCGTTAAACGAAAAGCCCTTACAAGCTTTATTGTTCCGATGGCACCAAACGAAAAAGGGCGGTGTGACGCAAGCCACTCCACCCCGCAATCGGGTTAAGGCGTCGATAAATAGAAGATCAACGAGCAGCTGAAGCGCGAACCGGTGTCTTTTTCACAGGCATCGGCAGAAGGCCTTCGCGCTGAGCCTGCTTGCGAGCAAGCTTGCGGGCGCGGCTGATTGCCTCTGCCTTCTGGCGAGCGCGCTTGATCGAAGGCTTTTCGTAATGATCATGCATCTTCATTTCGCGGAACATACCTTCGCGCTGCATCTTCTTCTTGAGAACGCGGAGAGCCTGATCAACATTGTTTTCGCGTACGAGTACCTGCACGTTTTATCCTGTATCTCTTAGAATTTCGTTGAGCCCGGCTTGCGAACCCCAAATCCTTGATGATGGGACAACAAACCAGACTTCGCGACGGTCATCCATCGCAAACTGCGGTGGCCATTATCAGAAAGTTCGGAGTATGTCTATGGTTCTATCACGCACAACGGCTGATTCCGGGAAAGTAACGTCCGGCCCCCACGTAATTTTAGATTAACCGGCGTGGAGCGCCAATCTCCGTCGCAAAATGGCAAAAGAGCTTTGGGCGGATGCGATACTGATGCATAAAAGCATGGACCTTGCTCTTAAAATCGATGTCGATTTCTGAACAGACATGCAAGTGAACTTTTCGAACAATCGCTTTGCGATGGCCCAATTGCTGGGGCCAAGCTGCTGGGAATGAATGATGCGGAAATATTCGGTGTTTGCTTTGGCCCGCGAAGCCCTGCGTGCCCACAAAGGCTGGGACCAGCAATGGAGTTCGCCCGAACCCAAGCCAGAATATGATGTTATCATTGTTGGCGCGGGCGGGCATGGACTTGCGACCGCGTACTATCTTGCCAAGGAACACGGCATTACCAATGTAGCTGTACTCGAAAAGGGATGGCTTGGGGGCGGAAATACCGGCCGTAACACGACGATCATCCGCTCCAATTATCTCTACGACGAATCCGCTGGTATCTACGAACACGCGGTGAAGCTCTGGGAAGGCCTCAGCCAGGATCTCAACTACAATGTGATGTACTCAGCGCGCGGCGTGATGATGCTGGCGCACAATATTCACGACGTTCAGGTATTCAAACGCCATATCCACGCAAATCGTCTCAACGGCATCGATAACGAATGGTTGACGCCGGAGCAGGTGAAGGAATTTTGCCCGCCCATCAATCTTTCAGCGGATGCCCGCTACCCGATCATTGGTGCAGCATTGCAGCGGCGCGGCGGTACCGCGCGCCACGATGCCGTTGCCTGGGGCTATGCCCGCGCAGCCGCCGACCGCGGTGTTCACATCATCCAGAATTGCGAAGTCACCGGCATTCGCCGTGCTCCCAGCGGGGCGGTGATTGGTGTCGATACCAACCGCGGCCCGATCAATGCGAAGAAGGTTGGCGTCGTTGCTGCCGGTCATACCTCCGTCATTATGAACATGGCCGGCGTTCGTATGCCGCTTGAAAGCTATCCATTGCAAGCGCTTGTCTCGGAGCCGGTCAAGCCGCTTATCCCATGCGTGATCATGTCGAACACCGTGCACGCCTATATTTCCCAGTCGGATAAGGGCGAGATGGTCATTGGCGCGGGTACCGACCAGTACACATCCTACTCGCAGACCGGTGGTCTTCACATCATCAACCACACGCTCGATGCGATCTGCGAGATGTTCCCCGTTTTGACACGGTTGAAAATGCTGCGGTCTTGGGGCGGTATCGTCGATGTAACACCGGATCGCTCGCCGATCCTGGCCAAGACTCCTGTGCCCGGTCTTTATGTCAATTGCGGTTGGGGGACGGGCGGGTTCAAGGCGACTCCGGGCTCGGGCAACGTGTTTGCGCATACCATTGCCCGCGATGAGCCACACCGGATCAACGCACCGTTCACGATCGAGCGCTTCACCTCCGGACGCCTGATCGACGAAGCAGCCGCGGCCGCTGTTGCGCACTGATTTTCAAGAAACGAGATAAAACATGCTTCTCATCAAATGCCCTTATTGCGAAGAAGAGCGCCCGGAACTCGAATTCCGCAATGCAGGGGAAGCGCACCTCGTGCGCGCCAATCCGATCATTGAGCAGTCGGACGATGATTTCGCTGGCTTCCTGTACTTCCGCCAGAATCCCAAGGGGCTGCAATTCGAGCGCTGGCGCCATATTCATGGCTGCGGCCGGTTCTTCAACGCAGTTCGCGATTCCGTTTCGGACAAGTTTCTGACTGTTTACAAGGCAGGTGAGCCTCGTCCGAACGTGGAGGCACTTTTGTCCCAAACAGGTGCGCCGTCTGAGTTGGCCGCCGAACCGGCAACGAAACGTGTGCCTCGCGCCAAACAAGTGGAGGTGTAAGCCAATGAACGCCCCTACACACTCCGGAAGCAATCGTATCGCCGGCGCAGGCCGTTTGACCCCGGCGAAAACCGTGCGCTTTACGTTTGACGGGCAGAGCCTGACCGGCCTTGAAGGTGACACGCTGGCCTCCGCGCTACTCGCCAACGGTATTCATCTTGTCGGCCGCTCATTCAAATATCACCGGCCGCGTGGCATTCTTTCTGCGGGAAGCGAAGAACCGAATGCGCTGGTTGATATTGAGCGTGACAAGTCACGCAAGCAGCCGAACGTGCGCGCGACCGTGCAGGAGATTTACGATGGTCTCAAGGTCAAGTCGCAGAACCGCTGGCCGTCGCTGACCTTCGATATCGGCGCGATCAATGATGTGTTTTCGCCGATGTTGCCGGCAGGCTTTTACTACAAGACCTTCATGTGGCCGAAGTTTGCCTGGAAGACGATCTACGAGCCGAAAATTCGTGCCGCAGCGGGTCTTGGCGTGGTTCCGGGTGAGCCGGACACGGACCGCTATTCCAACCGTTTTGCCCATTGCGACGTGCTGATTGCCGGAGCAGGTGCAGCAGGCCTTGCGGCGGCACTCAGCGCCGCATCGACAGGTGCGAAGGTCATCTTGTGCGATGAGCAAGCCGAAGCTGGCGGCGCGTTGCGCTATGAAAGCGACGTCACCATCGACGGCCTCCCGGGATATGAATGGGCCGTTGCAACGATCGCGAAATTGCGTGCGATGGACAACGTCACGGTTCTCGACCGAACCACAGCGTTTGGATACTACGCCCAGAATTTTGTCGGTCTGGTTGAACGCATCAGCGACCATTTGAGCAATCCGGCTTCGGATATGCCGCGCGAGCGGCTATGGCAGGTTCGAGCCAAGAAAGTCGTGCTGGCCACCGGCGCAATCGAGCGTCAGATGGTCTTTGCCAACAACGACCGCCCGGGTGTCATGCTCGCATCGGCGGCGCGGATATTCCTCAATCAGTATGGAGTTGCCATCGGCCGCAAGGTGGGCGTTTATACCTCCAACGATTCAGCCTATGCGGCGGCGATCGACCTGAAGCGCGCTGGTATCGACGTGCCGGTCATCGTCGATACGCGCGATAACCCGACATCCGCGATTGTCGATGACGCCCGCTCACTTGGTATCGAGGTCCTGACCGGTCATGCCGTTTTCAGTGCTGGCGGCAAGCGGCGCGTGTCTTCCATGTCGATCCAGCCGACCAGAGGAGGCGTTGAACGAAAAGTCGCCGTCGACGCGCTGATCATGTCCGGCGGCTGGACGCCGTCAGTGCACCTGTTTTCGCAGTCTCGTGGCAAGGTCGCATGGGATGCCGCAAACGAGCGCTTCCTGCCTGGAACCTATGCGCAGGAATGTGTCTCCGTCGGCGCTTGCAATGGCACAGATGGCTTGCAAGCGACACTGGACGAGGCTCTTGCGGCCGGTGGAGGCAAGGCCAAGTCGATTGTCGCGACCGGCGGAACTGACTGGATCGGCGGCATGATCGGCTCGGCTCCCGGCGCGGGCGCTGACACAACCGTCAAGGCGTTTGTCGATTTCCAGAACGATGTGACGGCCAAGGATGTACGGCTCGCCGTGCGTGAGGGCATGCACTCGATCGAGCATGTCAAGCGCTTCACCACCAATGGCATGGCGACGGACCAGGGCAAGACGTCAAATCTGCATGGCCTTGCCATTGCCGCCGAAGCGCTGAACCGGCCGATTCCTGCCGTGGGCCTGACCACATTCCGTGCTCCCTTCACGCCCGTCACATTTGGCGCAATCGTCAATCACGCGCGGCATGATCTGTTCGACCCGACACGCCGCACGCCGATGCACGGCTGGCACCATGCACAGGGCGCGGCCTTCGAGGACGTCGGTCAGTGGAAACGCGCCTGGTACTACCCGCAGGCGGGCGAAGACATGCATGCCGCAGTCAACCGTGAATGCGTTGCCGTGCGCAATCAGGCCGGTATCTTCGATGCGTCGACGCTCGGCAAGATCGAAGTTGTCGGTCCGGATGCGGCGAAGTTCCTGGAGTTGCTTTACACCAACCCTTGGGAAAAACTCGGCATTGGACGTCTTCGCTATGGCATCATGCTGCGCGAAGATGGCTTCATTTACGATGACGGCGTTGTCGGGCGGCTGGCGGAAGATCGTTTCCATGTGACAACGACGACGGGCGGAGCGCCGCGCGTCATGCATCATATGGAAGACTATCTTCAGACCGAATTCCCGCATCTCGATGTGTGGTTGACTTCGACGACGGAGCAATGGGCGGTGATTGCCGTGCAGGGTCCGAAGGCCCGCGAAATCATTGCGCCGCTGGTTGAGGGCATCGACATGTCCAACGAGGCCATGCCGCATATGAGCGTGCGTGAAGGCAAGATTTGCGGCGTGCCGACACGGCTGTTCCGCATGTCGTTCACTGGCGAGACGGGCTATGAAATCAACGTACCGGCGGATTACGGCCGGGCCGTTTGGGAGGCCGTCTATGAACGCGGCAAGCCACTGGGCCTGACGCCCTATGGCACCGAAGCGATGCATATTCTGCGCGCTGAGAAGGGCTATATCATTGTCGGTCAGGATACGGACGGGACCGTCACGCCGCATGATGCCGGACTTACCTGGGCCATCGGCAAGAACAAGACGGATTATGTCGGCATTCGTGGGCTCTTGCGCCGCGATCTGGTTGCGAGCGGCCGCAAACAGCTTGTCGGATTGAAAACGATTGATCCGACAACGGTACTGGAAGAGGGGGGGCAGATTGTCGCTAACCCGAACCAGCCGGTGCCAATGACCATGATCGGTCACGTGACGTCGTCCTATTGGTCGGAAAATTGCGGCCGCTCTATCGCTTTGGCGCTGGTGATTGATGGCACGAAACGCCTCGGCGAAACGCTGTACGTACCAATGCCGAATGGAGTGATCGAAGTGGAAGTCACCGGCACGGTATTTTTCGATGAGAAGGGGGAGCGCTTGAATGGTTGAGATCATAAGAGCGGTTTGCAGTCATATGGCACGCGTTCTGTTTCTCAGATGGCGAGACAATCCACAAGGAAGGTGGCGAGGCCGATGTTTACCCATCGGACGACGCCGCCTGACAAAGTGGGTGTCCGCCAGCCGGAAACCCGAAGGGCCGGGTGAATTTGGCCCAAATCCTTCGGGCTTCGTCCGATGGGTAAACATCGGCCTCGCCAAACCCCTTGACCTTGAACCAAATTCCCTCCGGCAGAACGGTGCAATATGACTGTAAACCGCTCTATGGCAACACGACTTCATCCGCTGCAGGCGGGCCATCTGGATGTCGCTTCCGTCTCCGTCACCTTGGCTGAAAACGCGACTCGTGTTTCGCTGCGGGCCAAGGCTGATGCAGTTCCTGCGCTCTCCAAGGCGCTGGGTGTGACATTACCCATGAAGCCGAAGACTACCGCGTCCAACGGCAGCCGCACGGCGCTATGGCTTGGGCCCGACGAATGGCTGATAATCGATAATGCCGATAGCAGTGTCGTTGCTGATTTTGCCAAGGTAAAGGTACTGCATTCCGCCGTGGATATTTCACACCGGAACGTGGGTATTATCGTGGCTGGCAATGGCGCCGCTGCGGTGGTTAACGGTGGTTGCCCGCAGGACTTGTCGCTGAAAGCTTTCCCCGTGGGCGCGACATCCAGGACGGTTCTCGGCAAGATCGAGATCGTCTTGTGGCGTACCGCCGAAAACAGCTTCCGCGTCGAATGCTGGCGCTCGTTCTCGAATTATGCCTATGCATTTCTGCAGGAGTCGGCTCGAGACGTCGCAATCTAGCGAATTATTGATTTGTGTCTCGATGTCAAAGAACCGGGTGTGCTGTCCCCTTGCCACGCCCTCATCTCGAGTCTGGCCATTGCTTGCATGGTGGGAAGACGGGCGGTCGTCGAAGCGCGTCCTGGTAGATAAGTAATGCGATCCGAAGACCGCCCGCTGACGTTATCCCCCTGCCGGCCATCTTCTGCCTGTTCCGCGGAGCGAGTGGATGAGCGCCTGGAGTCCGGGCCCATCGTCGCCGTCGGTGCAGTGTCCGCACGATTGGCGTTTGGCGTCAACAACGGAGGCAATATCCGCCTCTAATGCACAGATTGACCCCCGAAGACGAACAGGTCGGCCAGTGCTTGGGTCCGTTGCCCGCCCACTGACACGCCGTCCTTCCCCACTTTCGAACGGCTCCGGAAGCAGCTCCCCATGGAAAGGACCGGATCAGAATAACCGAGGTTTGCAAGGCGTGGATAAACAGCCACGATTATTATTCCAAATAACTGAAATTAATAGAAGAACCCCTCCCTGCACCCAAAACTCATCCACACTCTTGGCCATTGCGGGCACTTCAGCTTGGTCGCTCGTTACCCTTTGCCGGTGCCAGAGTTACAACTATGCAGCCTTGGCAAATTTGTGTAAGTGGCGCTCAACTTCGAACGGCCAACCACAATTGCGCCGCCGTTTGCCCCAAATGAGATGCCGGTGACTGCCGATTCGCGTAGTCTCTTTGCATAGAGAAGCGAAATGGCTGTCAGAAAACGTCTGGTTATCAATTTTACCGGCTATGAAGGGTTGCATCCTGACAAAGTGCGCGGCCGGTATTTGAACAGCTCTGCCGATTTCAACAGGCTCTGGCACGCGAAGACGCGGACCGGACCGATGCTCGCTGAAGGGCAGAATATTGCTTCGATGCATATCGAAACCACCGGCACCAACTGGCAGACCGAAACGGAATTCTGCCAGTATGGCAGTGCCGATATTTTCGACGCCTATGCTGCGAGAAACGTGGCGACGCGCTTTGCCACGGGGCTCATGGCATTCCTCGACATCATCCTGAGCGGCACGTTCTTTCGCTATCTCCGGACGAGCTGGCGTTTTTGCATTTTCTTCCTATGGCCGTTTGCGCTCGCCTGTTTCATTACGCTGGTGACTATCTGTCTTGGGCTTTTTCCGCTGCTGGTGGGCTACGACGCCCTGCACCTTTTCTGGACGATACCGCTGGCGCCGCTGCTTGGACGCTTGCTGGTCCGTTGGCCAGGCGACAAGGTGTTCTTTTCCTATCTGCTCGATGATTGGACAGCCGCATCCGATCGTATTCACCACCGCAATCCAACGTTGTTGCAACGGCGGCGCGACTTCGCGGAGCACCTTGCCAACAAATTACGGGCGAGTGATGCCGATGAGGTCGTGATTGTTGGGCACAGCCTGGGGACGGTTCCGGCAGTGGAAGCCATAGCCGATGTCTGGCGCAGAAATCCGGAACTTCTAAAACAAAAACCTGTGTCGCTGCTGGCGGCAGGCTCGTGCCTGTTGATGATCGCTTTTCATCCGCGAGCGTCCGGTTTGCGCGAGGATGTGCGGGTTGTCTGCCAGGAAACACCGGTTCTATGGGCGGAATTCCAGACGATCACGGATATTATTCATTTTTATAAATCAGATCCTGTGAAGGCGCTCGGTATCAAGCCGCTGAATGAGCCGATTATCCAGCAGATTCGTTTCAAACATATTCACAGCGCCACCCGCTATGCACGCGCGAAGAAGAATTTCTTCAAGATGCATCTGCTGTTTTTGAAGGGCGCACAAATCCGCAATCCCTACGATATGGGAATGTTTGTTCAGGGCCCTTTTGCCTTCAGGGACCTGGTGACGATCTATGGGAACAGCGCCGCGCCGCTTGAAGAGGCTGGAGCCCTGGTTCAGTCGGCCTGAGGCAGGGTCTCAATCCATTTCCGGCGGATGTTCGAGCACAGCAATGGTCAGCCAATTGGCGACGAGCGCGGGCTTGAGCGAGTTTTCGATTTCCAGCGTTACTTCGTAGTTGTTGAGAACACGACCGGACGGGCGAATATCCGCGTCGATGAGCTTGAAGCGGGCCCGCACGCGTTTGCCAGATTTGACCGGTGCCATGAAGCGGACTTTGTCGAAACCGTAATTGATGCCCATCGTCGCGCCTTCGATCATGGGCAGCGCTTCATAGGCCAGCGTCGAAAGGAGCGAGATGGTTAGAAATCCATGGGCAATAGTGCCGCCAAAGGGAGTTTCCGCCGCGCGCTCAGGATCGGTATGGATGAATTGATGATCATCGGTCGCATCGGCGAACAGATTGATCATCTCCTGGCTGACGACGCGCCATTCCGAACAACCAATTTCGGTTCCGATTGCTGCCGTCAATTGCTTGAGCGTGATCGCTTCTTTCATAATCCCGTTTCCAAATGCATTTTCAAAGCTGTTGGATAGACCGTTGCGGCCGGATTGTCATCCCTCAAGGAATTTGACCCTGGGCGGTCCACTGCCGGATGTCCTCGCGTTCGCCAATGAGCGCGAGGCCATGGGCGATGGAGAGCAATTCGCCACCACTCTCGATTCGATCATGGTCGAACCGCTCGGCAAAGATGCGGCGGACTGCCGGGACGAACGACGTCCCGCCAGTGAGGAATATTTTGTCGATCTGCGCGGGGGACGTTTTGGTCTTTTCGAGCACATCGTCAAGCGCGCCTTCGATACGCGCCAGATCGCTGGCAATCCAGTTCTCGAAGTCAGATCGGCGGATGGTCTTGTGGCCACCGCGCCCAAGCGGCGCAAAGTCGAACTCCGCTTCGTCTGCAGATGAAAGAGCTATCTTGGTAGCGGACACGGCCTGATAGAGCGGGTAGCCTTCATCGTGATCGACGAGGTCAACAAAAATCTCCAGCTTCTCAGGCTCAAGACTGTCACGGACGAGCTTCTTCAAGGCGGCAAACTCCCGGGAGGTCTTGAATATCGAAAGCTGGTTCCAACGGCCAAAATTTGCATACCACGAGGCGGGGACTTCAAGCGTCTTGTCGAAGCTACGGAACAAACTGCCCTTGCCGATCTGCGGAGCGACGATTTGATCGATCATGCGATAATCGAAGTGATCGCCCGCGACCCCGACGCCCGAATGGCCGATAGGGGTGGCGCTGAGCTTGCCACCGGAAGTTTCGAAGCGAATGATCGAATAATCGGTCGTACCGCCGCCAAAATCCGCGACCAGCACGGTCGCATCGGATTTGAGATTCTGCGCAAAATAGAATGCTGCAGCAACCGGCTCATAGACGAAGTGGATTTCTGGAAACCCAAAGCGCGACAATGCTTCATTGTAACGTTCCGTCGCCAATGCCGGATCTGGATTTGCGCCGGCGAAATGCACCGGGCGCCCGGTGACGACGCGTGTGATATCCGACGGCCAGTTGTCACCCGCATAGACCTTGAGGCGCCGCAGGAAGATCTCCATCAAATCTTCGAACGTCTGGCGCTTGGCAAATATCAGAGTGCCCTGAAACAGCGCGCTTGCGGCAAAGGTCTTGATCGACTGCAGGAAACGGCATTCACCCGGATGATCGATGAACTGCCGGATGGCGGCATGCCCGGCCTCAACCTTCAAAGCCGAAGCGCCGGCGAGGGGATCTTTCATGAAGGACAAAGCGGTGCGCATGCTGTCGGCGCTGCCCGCTGCGCTGGTGAAGGCCAGCGAGCGGGTCTCGGATCCATCGGCCAATGCCATGACCGTATTTGTCGTGCCAAAGTCGAAACCCAGCGCCTGAGCCATGAGAGCGCTCCTTTCGTACCGGAAATTGAGAGGCCGAGAATTTGTGAAGGCGGCGCAAAGCACCGCCTCGAATGGGGAGCGCGCGTCATGACATAGCAGCGCGGCGGATGCAAGAGAGCTAGACTTGCACTTGCGGATGTTGCGTATTCTTGATGAAATCCACAAAAGCCCGAAGCGGTGCAGGCATATGCCTGCGGCTCGGATAGTAAAGACGCGGACCTGTAAAACTTTGCCACCAGGCGCCAAGCACCGGGACGAGTTCGCCGCTGGCGATCGCCGGACTTAAGTATTCCTCAAACGTATAGATAAGCCCGATTCCGGCGATGGCAGCGCCAATGCCGATGTCCGCGGTCGAGGCAATCAGCGGACCTTTGGGCGTAATTTTTATCAGCTTGCCGTTCCGCTCAAACTCCCAGTTCGGAACCACGCCGCTGGCAAAGCGATGCCGAATGCACGCGTGCTGGATGAGGTCGCGTGGATGCTCGGGCCTGCCGTTTTGTGCGAGGTACGTTGGTGCTGCCGCAACCATGAAGCGCTGGGTGCGGGGCCCTATGGGAATTGCGATCATGTCCCGCTCGATGCTCTCATCGTAGCGTATCCCTGCATCGAAGCCCGCTGCCAATACATCGATGAAAGTGTCGATGGCCGAAATCTCCATTGTGATTCCGGGATATGCGGCAAGGAACCTGTTGATGATCGGCGGCAGGATCTTTTGCGCCACGATGATCGGCACGTTGAGCTTGAGCGTCCCGGTGGCGCTGTCGCGAAAGCTGTTGAGCGCATCGAGCGCTCCGGCAATCTCCCCGAGCGCAGGATTGAGGCGTTCGAGCAGTTGCGTGCCGGCCTCTGTGGGCGTGACGCTGCGTGTCGTCCGGTTGAGAAGACGGACGCCGACACGCGCTTCCAGCCGGCGGATGGCTTCGCTCAAGGACGACGGCGATACTCCGCGAAGCGTCGCCGCCGCGCGAAAGCTGCGCGCCTGTGCGACAGCTACCAAAGCACCAAGGTCGGACAGATCAGGCTCGTTCATTGTGCAATTTTCCAAACAACCCGTGCACTATAGACGGGATTATCGCACAAACATAGTTGTTTTATATTGATCGGGAACGTTGGGAATATACGGAGTTAGAATATGCAATATCGTCAACTTGGAAAAACCGGGCCGCGCGTTTCCGAAATCGGTCTCGGTTGCATGGGCATGTCGGGCATTTATGGACCCTCCGAGCGTGCCGAAAGCATCGCGACCATTCATGCTTCGCTTGATGCCGGAATCAATCTCCTCGACACTGGGGATTTCTACGGCCAAGGCCACAATGAGCTGCTGATTGCAGAGGCTTTAAAGGGCAAGAAGCGTGAAGACGTGGTTATCAGCGTCAAATATGGCGGGCTTCGCGATCCCGCGGGCGGTTGGTCCGGCTTTGATGCGAGGCCGCAAGCGACCAAGAACTTTCTCGCCTATTCGCTGCAACGCCTGGGTGTCGACTATATCGACATATATCGCCCGGCGAGGCTCGATCCCAATGTGCCTATCGAAGATACGGTTGGCGCGATTGCCGACATGGTCAAGGCTGGATATGTCAAGCACATCGGCCTGTCCGAGGTTGGTTCGGCAACCATCCGGAAGGCCGCGGCCGTGCATCCGATCGTCGACCTGCAGATCGAGTATTCGCTGATTTCGCGTGGCATCGAAGATGGTGTTCTTGAGACCTGCCGCGACCTCGGGATCGGAATCACGGCCTACGGCGTGCTTTCACGCGGTCTTATCAGCGGGCACTGGAAGAAGGGCAATACGGGTCCCGGCGATTTTCGCACACACAGCCCGCGGTTCCAGGGCGACAATGTCGACAAGAACCTGGCGCTGGTCGAAGCGCTTCAGAAGATTGCGGCCAGCAAGGGTGTGACGGTGGCGCAGATCGCCATTGCCTGGGTCGCGGCGCAGGGCGAGGACATCATACCGGTGATCGGTGCGCGACGGCGCGACCGGTTGAGTGAGGCGCTGGGCGCGCTCGACATCAAGCTTACGAACGAGGACCTGAGCGCGATCGAAAGTGCTGTGCCGAAAGGTGTTGCTGCCGGGACGCGTTATGCCGAAGCACAGATGGCGCATCTGGATAGCGAAGTGCAGGGATGACAGCAAAACAAGCCCGGAGGTCACATTTTCTCCGGGCTCGCCCAAAGCTTACATGGGCGGAACGACGCCATTCGTGCCAACGACAACACGCTTCGATGAAAGTGTGCCGTCACTGCCCTTCTCGGCGGAAACGAATACGGTAGCGCCAGGCTTCAGATCGTCCTTTGTGGCCTGTGCAAGGGTAACGATCGGCGTGCCGTCGGGAACTGCAATTTTCTTCTCGCCGCCGCGATAAGTGACCGTCAACGTACGGCCGTCGACATCCTTGACTGCATCGGCGACAGTGGCGTTGGTCATGCTGCTGTTCGGCTTCAGATCCCACGGACGATCGCCTTCACCAGTACCTTTGAGGGCAGCCGGAAAGATCACCACTTCGAGGGCGCTGTTGCCGCCTTCACTTTTAGGCACGTTGGTTATCCCGACGAAATCGCCCTTCTTGATGTCATCCAGCGACGCCTTGGCGACCCCGCCGACGACCCAGCCATCACTCAAGGTTACAGTTGCGTCCGGCCCTTCGCGCGTCTTCACCACGATCGACGTGTCATTGAAGCTCTCGATCGTTCCACGGACATTGACCCGGTTGGACGCCTTCGTCATCATGGTTGACTGGCCCTTCTTCATCATGGTCTGGGCGCTGGCCTGCAGCGGCAGCGCCATGGCCACGCCGGCGGCCAGAGCCAGTATCGGAAGGGTTGATTTCAGCATTTTCATATCCATGATTTTGTACTCCTATATGCACAGGCGTCCGGCGGGGCGGGATTACCCTGCCGGTTTCGGCGCCTGTTTTTCCACGTGTCCGCCAAACTCGCGTCGCATGGCGGAAAGGATCTTGTTGGCAAAGTCGGCATTGCCGCGCGACGAGAAGCGTTCCTGTAGCGCCGCGCTAAGCACGGGTGTCGGCACGGCTTCGTCGATCGCTGCCATAACGGTCCAGCGGCCTTCGCCCGAGTCGGAAACATGTCCTTCATAGCTCGCCAGCGCCGGATCGCCATGCAGTGCGTCGGCGGTCAGATCGAGCAACCAGGAACTGACAACGCTGCCGCGCCGCCATACTTCGGCGACATCGGGCAGGTTGAAGTCGTATTGGTAGTGCTCGGGATGTTGCAGTGGCGTCGTCTCGGCATCGACCTCATGCGAGCGCATGCCGATATCGGCATTGCGAAGAATGTTGAGGCCTTCCGCGTAGGCAGCCATTAATCCGTATTCAATGCCGTTGTGGACCATCTTGACGAAATGTCCGGCACCATGCGGCCCGCAATGCAAGTAACCCTGTTCCGCCGTGCTGTCGGCAACCGGATTCTCCAGACGACTGGGTGTCTCGGATATGTTGCCTTTGCCCGGCGCAAGAGCGGCAAAGACCGGAGAGAGGTGCTGGACGGTGTCTTTTTCGCCGCCAATCATCAGGCAATAGCCGCGCTCGAAGCCGAAGATACCGCCGCTTGTGCCAACATCGACATAGTGGATGCCGTTCGATTTAAGCTCGCCACTGCGGCGGATGTCATCGTGATAGTAGGAATTGCCTCCATCGATGACGATATCGTCCTTATCGAGCAGCGGTACCAGTTGAGCCAGCACCTTGTCGACCACTGCGGCCGGCAGCATCAGCCAGACAGCGCGGGGCTTTGCCAGCATCGATACGAACTCCTGCAGTGATGTGCTGCCTTTGGCGCCGAGGCTCTGCAACTCCACCATGCTCTCGGCGCGCGTATCGTATACGACACAGTCATGACCATGCTTCATCAGGCGTTGCGCCATATTGCTGCCCATACGCCCCAGTCCAATCATACCAAGTTGCATCTCGAATCTCCGCCGAAGGGTTGGAATTGTTCAGGAGGCTACACCTAAACGGCGACAGGGCAATGCCAGGGACAAGGTAGGGCTGAGCATCTCGCGGTACAAGCGAGGGACGCGGTCATAAGATCGTGATGGGGGATTGGCGGAATCGAGCGTCCGAAAGCGCTGCGATTCAGATCCGAAAAACCGGCTTGGGCCGGTTATTGCAGATTCGGATAAACTGGTGGGGTTCAGATGGTGGGCGTGACAGGGATTGAACCTGTGACCCCTACGATGTCAACGTAGTGCTCTCCCGCTGAGCTACACGCCCATCTGACGGGCGCATACACCATATTGAATTGGCTCCGTCAATAGCTGTGGCGAGAACTTATCAGGCTTTCTTCGCAACAAGGAACGAATGCCGCAACCTGTCAGGCCGCGACCAGCATTTTTTCGATTTCATTGACGAGATCGCGCAGGTGAAACGGCTTGGAAAGCACTTTGGCATCCTTGGGAGCCTTCGAATCGGCATTCAATGCAACGGCAGCAAAGCCGGTAATAAACATGATCTTCAGGTCGGGATCGATTTCCGAGGCCCGGCGCGCCAGTTCTATACCGTCCATTTCCGGCATGACGATATCGGTCAAAAGCAGTGAAAACGGCTCTTCACGCAGGCGGTCATAGGCGCTGGCGCCATTGTCGAAATGCGTGACGTGATAGCCCGCCTTCTCCAGCGCCTTGACCAGAAAGCGCCGCATATCATTGTCATCTTCTGCAAGAAGGATTCTCTTCATCAGTCCGTCCGAATTCTCTGCGCCGATCATCCCCAGACCAGCGTCCTGTCACACCTTACAAGACGCTTTTTAGGTAAAGATCGCGTGAATGATTTGCTAGAAATAAGGGCGAACGCTGCAAAAGTCGAGGTGTGGATTGGTCGAATAACACCAACATTGGTGTAGGGCATGTACGTCAGAAAGTTGGCTACAAGGGACCCTTGATCAATTCCATCTGAGCGAAACTTGATCTAGAGTGCTAAGGGCATTCTGTGTCCTTGCAATGAACCTTCGAAGTGAACGATGACCGCCGAGCGTGATTTTCCTGACAGTCTGCCTTACGAATTGCGGCAACCGTCCGATCAGCGCATTCCGTTTGTTTTCAATTCACCCCATAGCGGACGATCTTATCCGGCTGCCTTTCTTCAGCAAGCACAACTCGATCCGCAAACGATCCGCCGCTCAGAAGATTGTTTCGTCGATCAGCTGTTCGCCTCGGCCGTCATGCTCGGCGCGCCCTTGATGACCGCGCATTTTCCGCGAGCCTATCTCGACGTGAACCGCGAGCCTTATGAACTCGACGCCAAAATGTTCCTCGAACCGCTGCCGTCATATGCCAATGGGCATTCGGCCCGGGTTGCCGGAGGTTTGGGCACAGTTCCGCGCCTGGTCGGCGAGGGACAGGAGATCTATGCGCATAAACTGCATCTCGACGAAGCGCTGAGCCGTATCGACACGATCTACAAGCCGTACCACGCCCTCCTTGGCGATGTTCTCGTCAAGACGCGCGAGCGCTTTGGCTACGGCGTTCTTGTCGATTGCCACTCGATGCCGACAGGCATCCGTTTTCCGGACAGTGGTATGCGCCCGGACTTCATCATCGGTGACCGTTTTGGCACGAGTTGTGCGCCAGAGCTGGCAAATGCGGCGATCCACCTGCTTCGGGAAATGGGCTTTGTGGTGGCGCACAACAAACCCTATGCCGGCGGCTATATTACCGAGCATTACGGTCGGCCGCTTAAGCAGTTCCACGCCTTGCAGATCGAGGTAAATCGCGGTCTGTACCTTAACGAACATAGCTACGAGAAAAAGCCAGGCTTTGACCAACTGCAGCGTGATATCGCGCTGTTTCTGAGCGATCTCGTTTCGCTACCGGATTTCTACTTCCTCGATACACCGCTCGCGGCCGAATAGACGTTTTGTGCTTAACGGGTTTCCGAGCAAAAAAAGACCGCGCATAAGCGCGGCCCAAGTCTAGGGAGGAAACGCCCAAGGAGGGCATAGACAGGTCGCCCTGTCCGTGTATCAATCTATGCTGCATCGCACAAATGTCAAGCGATTTGTTCGTTTTTTTGTGCACTATTGTTAGGTGCCTAAAAAAAATGCAATAACTTGGCCAACAAGGCAGATAAATGAGAATGTTTTAATCGCAAGGAGCCATTTTGGTCATAGAACTTTCCTTTTTGAAGCAGATTGCTGGTGTTGCAGCGGAGCAGACTCTGCCGCGATTCCGTACGATTTCGCTGATCGACAACAAATATCAGACGGGTTTTGATCCAGTAACGGAGGCCGACAGGGAGGCTGAAAAGGCGATTCGCAAGCTGATCAATGCGAGTTTTCCCGAACATGGCATTCTGGGCGAAGAATTTGGCGGCGAAAATCTCGATCACTCGCATGTCTGGGTGATCGATCCGATCGATGGTACACGCGCATTCATTTCGGGCATTCCGGTCTGGGGTACACTGGCTGGTTTGACCATTGACGGGGATGCAGTAGCGGGGCTCATGGCCCAACCGTTTACCAACGAGCTGTTCATGTGTGATGGTGAGGCTTCCTGGTATGAGGGTCCGGGTGGTACTCGCCGCCTCGATACCCGGAAAACGACCGGGCTTTCCGAAGCGACGCTGTTTACAACCACTCCGGCATTGTTCAAGGACGAGAAGCGCGCCGCCTATGACCGTGTCGAGCAAAGCGTCCGGCTCGCGCGCTATGGCACCGATTGCTACGCTTATTCCATGCTGGCCGCCGGGTTCGTCGATCTCGTCGTCGAAACCGGCCTGCACCCCTACGACATTGTCGCGCTTATTCCCATTATCGAGAAGGCAGGAGGCGTGATCACCACTTGGGATGGCGGTCCCGCCGAAAAGGCCGGCAGTATCGTTGCTGCCGCTACACCCGAGTTGCACAGAAAGACGTTAGAATTGCTCAACCGCTGACGTGCTATTCCGTCTCGCCACCGGTGCCTGGAATGAAGGCGTCGAATGCCGCGAAAAACTGCTCGCGATAGAAATTCTCCTCCTGAAGGATTTCATGTTTGGCGCCATCGATCGTGAGCAGCGTGGTGTTTCGCAATTGCAAGGCATAGCGCTCGATCGCCGGGGTGGAGACGACGCTGTCGGCGCCTGCGGCGATCACCAGCATGGGAATCCGGATCGTATCGATAAATTCTGGCCGATTGATCTTTTTGATCGCCTTTGCGGCGGCAACGATCCAGCTTGCTGTCGGCCCGCCGATGGCGAGTTCCGGCGCCTGCTCGAGAACATTGCAATTGCGCAGGTAACGCGCCGCATCGGAGGTTACCTCATTGGACTCAAAGGGCCTTATCCGGTGCGGACCCCCAAGCATGTAAGCGCCGCCGAGGCCCGTGGAACGAAGCGTATTCGCGGCGATACGGGCGGTGATTTTCCTGACGCGACTGCCATTTATGTCAAGAAGTGGCGCAAGCAGGATCATCCGGCGGATGCGGTTGGATAGGGCGGGCGCCGCCAGCAATGCGGTGAGGGCTCCAGCCGAATGCGCGAGAATATAAAACGGACCGCGGCAATCAGGCAGGAGCACGGATTCGAAGAGCTGTTCGAGATCGGCCGCATAGTGATCGAAGCTTTTCACATAGCCCTTGGCCGCATTTCGCAGAAGCCGGCTGGATGCACCCTGGCCACGCCAATCGAACGTGGCAACTGCAAAGCCGCGGGACGCGATATCGTGAACCGTCTCGAAATACTTTTCGATGCATTCATTGCGGCCATGCAAGATGATGACCGTACCTTGCGGGGGCATGGCGCTGGCAGGGGTGATGGCGTAACGGAGTTCCTTGCCGTCGCGAAGACTTAGCGAATCAACGCGCGTTCCTGACGGAATCGGATTGGTGGGAATGTCGACAAGCGGTCGGATCATTTGATCTGGTCAGTCCCCATCGTGCGCTCGCCGGCAATCAATCTCTCTGTGATAAAATGCGGCGGTACAAAGGTCAAACCAGACGCTGCAAAAGAAATGACCGGAAACTCTGCCTGAGAGCTTCCGGTCAGTACGTTCCGGGTGGAAGGGACGTTACACCCTGAACGAATTCGGCTCTTGTACTCAGTAAGCCGGGTTTATTTCGATGCGGAAACCGCTTTCACGACGATCACGTTCGCGATAACGGTCGCCGCCCATACGACGGGTTTCCAGAATTTCACCACGACGGGAAACGACAACAAGCACCGGATCGCCACGGCGTGCAGCGCGTACGAAATAGCGGCCACGTTCGAAATTCACGTCACGAACGCGATAACCGCGGCGCTCAAGCATCCGTGCTACGTCACGCGGACCAAACCGGTCATCGCGATAGGAACGGCGGTCGTCGCGGTAACCATCATAGCGATGTTCCTGAACCAGATAGCCATTGGCATCACCGCTATCGTCGAGATAGACGGCGGGCGACTCCTCACGGTAGTAGCGGCTGTCAGCCATTGCTGAAGCGGCAAAGCCGGTGACTAGAAGCGCCGAAGCGGTGAGTGCGAGAATGGTTCTCTTCATTGTGCTTATCCTTTGTAGCGTCGGATGTTTCCAACCTTGATTGCAGGTATAATGGCTGCAAGGTGAACGTATTCCGAAGATGATGTTCATTTTGCGTTCATCCACAGAGACACTTGTAACGCTCTTGAAAACCACCATTGCCCTAACCAAATAATTTCTGTGACCGCCATATCGGGGTCACTGGTTCAGCGGGACTTGCCAGTAAGGGAGTTCTAAACCGAGCCAAAACACGCAAACATCGTCGCTCTAAAGGAGGGCTTAAACATGCGTCACGTTGATTTTTCTCCACTCTACCGTTCTACCGTCGGTTTTGACCGGCTTTTCACCATTCTTGATTCGCTGGCTCAGCCAGATGGTGCCCAGACCTATCCGCCCTACAATATCGAGCGGACAGGCGATAACACCTATCTCATTACCATTGCTGTTGCCGGGTTCTCGGAGGATGAAATCCAGATCGAGGCTCATCGCAACCAGCTCAAGGTGACGGGTGAGAAGATCGAAAAGTCTGATGAAAAGGCCGAAACGCTTTATCGCGGTATTGCTTCGCGGGCTTTCGAGCGGCGCTTCCATCTTGCCGACTTCGTCGAAGTCAGTGGTGCCAGCCTGAAAAACGGCCTGCTGCACATTGAACTGAAGCGCGAAATTCCGGAAGAGATGAAGCCGCGCAAGATTGCTGTTACTTCCCTGTCCGACAAGGAAGCCAAGCAGATCGAGGCGAAGGCCACGAACTAAGCAATTGTTGCAATAAGTGAGAAAGGCGGCGCAGCAATGCGCCGCTTTTTATGCGATCAGGTCGCCGAACCGATCTATTTCTTCCGAGGTCGTGGCAAAGCTCGTGACGAGCCGAACAAGCGTTTCATTTTCACCGATAAGATGTCTCTCGGAACGGGGCGGGTTCTGATCATAGAAGAGCGCGCCGTTTTCGCGCGATCGTGCCGCAGTCGCTTTGTCCATAATGGCGAAAACCTCGTTACCGCGTGGTTCCCAGCCGAGCCGAACCTTGCCAGATGCAACGATATGCCCGGCAAGACGCTTCGCCATGGCGTTGGAATGTCTTGCCAGATCGAGCCAAAGGTCACTTGCGAAATAGGCTTCGAACTGGGCGGCGATGAAGCGTGACTTTGAAAAGAGCTGCGCTGCCCGCTGGCGAATGAAAGGAAAGGCCTCGGCTCGCGCCGGGTCCATGAACACAAGCGCCTCGGCGCACCAGCAGCCATTCTTCGTTCCACCGAAGGAAAGGATGTCGATGCCCTGCCGCCAGGTCATATCCGCGGGAGAGCAGCCAAGCGAGACCAGTGCATTGGCAAAGCGGGCGCCATCCATGTGCAGCGGCAGTCCGTTTTCGCGGCACACGGCGGAGACGGCTGCGATGTCGTCGAGTTCGTAGAGCGTACCGCTCTCAGTCAGTTGTGTGATGGAAACCGCCATTGGCTGGCCGGCGCGAACATTATTGTATCCAGCAATTGCCTTTCTCAGATTGTCGATTTCGATACATCCGAGCGATCCATCGACCGGATGGAGCCTTGCACCTCCAGTCAGGTATTCGGGCGCACCGCCTTCGTCCGCGATCGTGTGTGCTTCGCGATGGGCGAATGTCACGCCGCCGGGCTTGGCAATGCTGGTCTGTGCCAGCGAATTGGCCGCTGTGCCGGTGGCGACGAAGAAAACCGCGACCTCCCGCTCGAAAATCTCATTGAACGTCTGCTCGACGGCTTTATCCAGGGTGCTTGTACCATAGGCACCTGCAAAGCCGCTGGCATGTTTGTTCAAATTCTCGGCAATTTTCGGGTGGGCTCCGGCCCAATTATCGGAAGCAAAATGCATGAAATGACCTCGGATTTTGAACTGACGGAGACACGCATACGCCTTTCATCTGCTGGTGAAAAGGGATCCGCAAACGCTATCCATGTGGAAGTGCCTGTTTCTCCTATCACTTTTAGAGGAAACCGCCTGTTTTGAAACTAACAGCATACTTTTGAAGCGTTTTGCGCAATGATATTTCGTGGAATGCGGATATTTTTTGCTTTTCCATCTTGTTTGTTTGGAATAATTCTGGCATACGATAATAAGACAGCATTGCTGTCCTATTTGCGCAACTGAAAACGAGGATGGTGAGCAGGTGCTTCCGTCCTTATAGTGGTGACCGCAATCCGCAACCGGAAGATATGCCGCATGAAGCGGGGCCGGAATTATGGTATTCCGTCCCATGAGATATTACCGCCCCCGAGGGCGCCAAACGGAGGAATTGACGATGTCGGATTTGACGCCATCTGTAACGACTGAACTCGCTCAGGCCGTACAAACTCGTGCGGTCAAAACCAATAAATCGTCAGGCTTTCCGGCCCGACAGGGCCTTTATGATCCGCGCAACGAACATGATGCCTGCGGTGTCGGTTTCATCGCGCATATGAAGGGCGTCAAGTCACACAAAGTCATCGAAGACGGGCTGTTCATGCTCGAAAACCTGACGCACCGAGGTGCTGTGGGCGCCGATCCGTTGATGGGCGACGGTGCGGGGCTGCTCGTGCAGATTCCAGATGCTTTTTTCCGTGCCGAGTGGGCAGAAAAGGGTGTCGAGCTTCCTCCCGTCAACCAGTATGCCGTTGGCTATCTGTTCATGCCGCAGGACCCTGAAGAGCGGGCGCACATCGAGGCGGTGATCACCGAAGTCATTGCTTCTGAAGGCCAGTCGCTGATCGGTTTCCGTGACGTTCCCGTCGACAACTCGTCGCTGTCGAAGGCGCCCCATATCGCCGCTACCGAACCGTTTCACCGGCAGGTGTTCATCGGGCGCAACCCTAACATCGAGACCAACGAGGATTTCGAAGGGCGGCTCTATGTCCTGCGCAAGGTGATTTCGAACCGAATCTATCAGGAGAATGGCGGCAAGGAGAGCGATTTCTATGTCGTTTCCATGTCTTCGCGGACGATTGTCTACAAGGGCATGTTCCTCGCCTATCAGGTCGGCGCCTATTACAAGGACCTGAAGGACCCGCGCTTCGAAAGTGCGGTCGCGCTCGTGCATCAGCGTTTTTCGACCAACACTTTCCCGTCATGGAAGCTGGCGCACCCCTATCGCATGGTCGCGCATAACGGCGAAATCAACACGCTGCGCGGCAATGTCAACTGGATGGCGGCGCGCCAGGCTTCGGTCGATAGCGAATATTTTGGCAACGACATCTCCAAGCTCTGGCCCATCTCCTATGAGGGCCAGTCAGATACGGCCTGCTTCGACAACGCGCTGGAATTCCTGTTCCAGGGCGGATATTCGCTCGCCCATTCGATGATGATGCTGATCCCGGAAGCCTGGTCTGGCAACAAGCTTATGGCCGATGACCGCAAGGCGTTTTACGAATATCACGCCGCGCTTATGGAGCCATGGGATGGCCCCGCCGCGGTCGCCTTTACCGATGGCCGCCAGATCGGCGCAACGCTCGACCGGAACGGGCTCCGCCCCGCGCGCTATCTCGTCACAGACGATGATTTCGTCATTATGGCGTCGGAGGCCGGTGTTCTGCCTGTGCCGGAAGAGAAGATCGTCAAGAAGTGGCGGCTGCAGCCGGGCCGTATGCTGCTGATCGATATGGAAAAGGGCGAGATCGTTTCGGATGATACGATCAAGTCGGAGATTGCCAATCGCCATCCTTACAAGCAGTGGTTGAAGAACACGCAGCTCATTCTGGAAGAGTTGAGCCCGGTCGAGCCACGCGCGCTGCGCAAGGATGTCAGCCTTCTCGACCGTCAGCAGGCATTCGGCTACACGCAGGAAGATACGCGCATCCTGATGGCGCCCATGGCGACGACAGGCCAGGAAGCCATTGGTTCTATGGGCACGGACACGCCGATTTCGGCCATGTCTGACAAGTCGAAAATGCTCTATACCTACTTCAAGCAGAACTTTGCGCAGGTCACCAACCCGCCGATCGATCCGATCCGCGAGGAACTGGTAATGAGCCTGGTTTCGTTCATTGGTCCGCGTCCGAACATTTTCGACCTGGTCGGGACTTCGCGCCGCAAGCGGCTTGAGGTGCGCCAGCCGATCCTGACCAATGGCGATCTGGAAAAGATACGCTCCATTGGCCATACGGAAGATCGGTTTGACACCAAAACGCTGGATACAGCCTATAACGTCGAAGAAGGCGCGGCAGGGATGGCCGGCGCAGTCGAGCGTCTGTGCGATCGTGCAGAAGCCGCGGTTCATGGTGGTTATAACATCATCATCCTTTCCGATCGTCAGGTCGGACCGGACCGGATACCGATCCCGGCGCTTCTAGCTGTCGCTGCTGTTCACCATCACCTGATCCGCAAGGGTTTGCGTACGTCGGTCGGGTTGGTTGTCGAGTCCGGTGAGCCGCGTGAAGTGCATCATTTCTGCTGTCTCGCTGGTTATGGCGCGGAAGCGATCAATCCTTATCTTGCCTTCGATACGCTGCTCGACATGCACAAGCGCGGCGAGTTTCCGCCGGAAGTAGACTCGCGCGAAATCGTTACGCGCTACATCAAGTCGATCGGCAAGGGCATTCTGAAAGTCATGTCCAAGATGGGCATTTCCACATACCAGTCCTATTGCGGCGCGCAGATTTTCGATGCCGTCGGGCTGAAATCGGAGTTCGTGGACCGCTTCTTCTTCGGAACGGCAACGATGATCGAAGGTGTGGGACTCGAAGAGATCGCGGAAGAGACAGTTCGCCGTCACCGCGATGCCTTCAGCAACGATCCGGTCCTCGCCACCACTCTCGAAGTTGGCGGCGAATATGCCTACCGCATGCGCGGCGAGGCACATCTCTGGTCCCCCGACGCGGTTGCGAAGCTGCAACACGCCGTGCGGACGGATTCGCCGAGCACGTTCAAGGAATATTCCGACATGGTGAACAGCCAGTCGGCAAGCGCGCAGACAATCCGGGGGCTGTTCAAGATCAAAATGGCGTCGGATACCGGCCGCAAACCTGTATCGATCGATGAGGTCGAACCTGCCAAGGACATCGTCAAGCGGTTCTCGACGGGGGCGATGTCCTTCGGTTCGATCAGTCGCGAGGCGCATACGACGCTGGCCATCGCCATGAACCGGATCGGCGGCAAGTCGAACACTGGCGAGGGCGGTGAGGAGCCGGATCGCTTCTATCCGCTGCCCGATGGCAAGCCAAATCCGGAACGTTCGGCGATCAAGCAGGTTGCGTCCGGCCGTTTCGGTGTGACGACGGAATACCTCGTCAATTCCGATATGATGCAGATCAAGATTGCGCAGGGTGCCAAGCCCGGCGAGGGCGGTCAGCTACCCGGCCATAAGGTCGATGCCACTGTTGCCAAGACCCGTCACTCGACGCCAGGCGTTGGCCTTATCTCTCCGCCGCCACACCACGACATCTATTCCATCGAGGATCTGGCACAGCTCATCTACGATCTGAAGAACGTCAACCCTGAAGGCGATGTCTCGGTCAAGCTTGTCTCCGAAGTCGGAGTCGGCACGGTTGCCGCCGGCGTTGCCAAGGCGCGTGCCGACCATATCACCATTTCCGGTTATGACGGCGGGACGGGCGCATCTCCGCTGACTTCGCTCAAGCATGCGGGCAGTCCGTGGGAAATGGGTTTGGCTGAGACGCAGCAAACGCTGGTGCTCAACGGTCTTCGCTCGCGGATTGCCTTGCAGGTCGATGGCGGCTTGCGGACTGGCCGCGATGTCATCATTGGCGCGCTGCTCGGTGCCGACGAGTTTGGTTTCTCCACGGCGCCATTGATTGCCACAGGCTGCATTTTGATGCGCAAATGCCATCTGAACACCTGCCCAGTTGGCGTTGCGACGCAGGACCCTGTTCTGCGCAAGCGTTTCAAGGGCACACCTGAGCATGTCATCAACTTCTTCTTCTACATGGCGGAAGAAGTGCGCCAGTTCCTGGCGGAGATGGGCTATACCAAGGTCGAGCAGATCGTCGGCAAGGCCGAGCTTCTCGAAAAGCGCGAAATGATCGACCACTGGAAGGCCAAAGGTCTTGATTTTGCACGCATTTTCCACAAGCCCGAAGCGCCTGAGAAAAGGACCCGCTGGACCGAGCGGCAGAACCACCCGATCGTCGACATTCTCGATCGCAAGCTGATCGAGCAGGCGAAAACTGCGCTCGAGAGCAAGATTCCTGTCAGGATCGAGATGGGGATCAAGAACGTCGATCGCTCCGCCGGAGCGATGCTCTCCGGTGAGGTCGCCAAGCGCTATCGTCACAAGGGTCTCAAGGAAGATACGATCTCCGTCAAGTTCACGGGGACTGCCGGGCAGTCCTTCGGTGCGTTTCTGGCGCGCGGCATTTCGTTCGAATTGATTGGCGACGGCAACGACTATGTCGGCAAGGGTCTTTGCGGCGGCCGTATCGTCATACGTCCACCGGAGAACACGAAAATCGTGCCGGAAGAGTCGATCATTGTCGGCAACACTGTGCTTTACGGTGCGATCGAGGGCGAGGCTTATTTCCGCGGCGTGGCCGGTGAGCGTTTCGCTGTCCGTAACTCCGGCGCCATTGCTGTCGTCGAGGGTACGGGTGATCATGGCTGCGAGTACATGACCGGCGGCGTTGTCGTTGTCATCGGTCAAACCGGGCGCAACTTTGCGGCAGGCATGTCAGGTGGTGTCGCCTATGTGCTTGATGAGGCTGGTGATTTCGCCCAGCGCTGCAACATGGCGATGGTCGAGCTGGAGCCAGTTCCGGAAGAGGATGACATCCTTGAAAAGCTGCATCATCATGGCGGCGATCTCATGCACAAGGGGCGCGTCGACGTTTCGGCCAATATGACGAGACACGATGAAGAGCGTCTGGTGCAGCTGATTTCGAACCACATGCACTATACGGGTTCGGGCCGGGCGAAGGAAATTCTCGACAACTGGGAAGCCTTCCGGCCGAAATTCGTGAAAGTCATGCCGGTCGAATATCGCCGCGCGCTCGAAGATATGGAGCGCATGCGGATGGGTGTCGCAGCCGAATAAGGTCAACACACTTCATGCTTCGAGCGTCGTCGTGACGATGCTCGGCATGGGGTCCAATGCTGCCCGGTTCCTACAACTGGAACGGGTAGCCCTCCGAGAGGCGAGGGGAGCTATTTATGGGTAAGGTTACAGGTTTTCTCGAGATAGACCGGCAGGTCGGCAAGTATCAGCCGGCGTCGGATCGTATCCGCCACTTCAGGGAATTCACCATTCCCATGTCGGATGGCGAGGTCAAAAAGCAGGCTGCGCGGTGCATGGATTGCGGGATTCCGTTCTGCCACGGGCCGACGGGCTGCCCGATCCATAACCAGATTCCGGACTGGAATGATCTCGTTTACAACGATAATTGGGACGAGGCGATCAGAAACCTGCATTCTACCAACAATTTCCCGGAATTTACCGGCAGAATCTGTCCAGCGCCGTGCGAGGAGGCTTGCACGCTGAACCTCGAAGACGTGCCGGTTTCAATCAAGACAGTGGAACAGGCGATCGCCGACAAGGCCTATGAAAAGGGCTTCATCATCCCGCAACCTGCGGTTTCCAAGACCGGCAAGAACGTCGCGGTCATCGGATCGGGACCGGCGGGACTCGCCGCCGCGCAACAACTTGGGCGTGCGGGACACGAGGTTCATGTCTATGAACGCGAGAGCCGACCGGGTGGTTTGCTTCGCTACGGAATCCCCGATTTCAAGATGGAAAAGCACTTCATCGATCGCCGCGTCACCCAGATGGAGGGCGAAGGCGTTACGTTCTTCTGCGGGGTCAATGTCGGAATAGACAAGCCCATTCAAGAGCTTATCGATACGTACGATGCGGTTCTCTATTGCGGCGGAGCGGAGACACCACGTCCGGCCGGTATTCCCGGTAGCGAGTTCGAAGGCGTCCATGATGCCATGCACTATCTCGTCCAGCAGAATCGCCGTATTGGCCGCGAGAATATTGAATCGGTGGCCTGGCCGAGCGATCCGATCGTGGCCTCGGGACGACACGTCGTGGTTGTCGGTGGTGGCGATACGGCATCCGATTGTGTTGGTACGGCGTTCCGTCAGGGCGCAGTGAAGGTCACCCAGCTCGACATCCGTCCTCAGCCTCCCGAGAAAGAAGACAAGCTCAGCGTCTGGCCTTATTGGGCGACGAAGATGCGCACATCTTCCTCTCAGGCCGAAGGCGCCGACCGCGAATTCCAGGTGGCTACGCTTGAATTCATTGGAGAAAACGGCACGCTGACCCACGTCAAGTGCTGCGAAGTCGATGAGGCGCGCAAGCCGATCGCCGGGACGGAATTCTTCATCAAAGCCGATCTCGCATTCATCGCTATCGGTTTTTCCGGACCGTTCGAGGATGGTATCGTCAAGGAACTCTCGGGGCAGCTCGACATGCGGGCCGATCGCCGCGGTAACCGTTCGGTTGCAGCCGATGACAAGGATTACCGTACCAGCGTGGCCAAGCTCTATACGGCTGGCGACGTTCGCCGTGGACAGTCACTGGTCGTCTGGGCGATCCGCGAGGGCCGTCAGGCAGCCCATTCGATCGATGCGGCGCTGATGGGCGCCTCGGTTCTGCCACGATAAGGGTTTTCAACCAGGAACAACTAGAATTCCCGTTCCGGTTGAAAATCTTGCGCCAGATTCGATGATTCTTGTCCCATTTTTGGCCATTCACGTGCAGGAATCGGACGGTCTCATGTAAAAGCTTCAGGAAACGACAGGCTCGTGGCGAGCTTGATCAGCGTACGGCGCCGGTGGTCGGCGTCGTGTCCGGTTGCTTTGGCCACGAAAAATCATTGACGCGGCCAGGCTGACTTTCCGGCGCGACGCCGTCGATTACAAGACGGTCGCGCGCGGATTTTTCCGGACCCGGTGCACTGCGCGGCATCGCGCCGAGGAGGTCGGTGCCGCCATCGAGCTCGGGATCGTTGAGGCTGATCGGCGCGAGGCGGTCGACCTTCGCCGGGCTTTGCGGCGTCCCCGGCAACGCTTGCACCGGCGCACCCGGCTTGATTGCAGCAATTTCCGGCGAAGTTGCATTGCCGAGCATCTGCCGCAGCGGCTTTTCCACATAGAAGGCGAGCTTGCGTTTGCCTGCGGGGGTGAGGCCGATACCGTCATTGTTACGCAGACGCGCCGTCTGTCCGGACATGTCGAAACCCGACAGGGTGAAACTGCCGCTTTGGTCGACAAACCCGTCCCAGACATCGACAAATGTGCCGCCGGCTTTCTCCGAGGCGTTGCGATAGAGTTCATTGAAGGCCAGCACATCATTGGTCATGCTTTTGGTCTTGAAAGCGGGCTGTCCGACCCAGACGACCGGACGGCCGGTTTTCTTGACGGCTTCCAGAAATGCGTTGATCCGCGCCTGATATTCCTTGTCCCACTCATCGCTCAGCAATGCCTGGCCACCGGCAAATTGCTGACGATCATTGGCACCTGCCATCATGATAACGATTGCCGGTTTTTCCGCTTCGATCACACCGCCTATCGTTGCCGGCCAATCGCGATGATCATCGCGGACGAAGCCTGACGAACCATCGCTCTTGTCGACGACACGAACTCCGGGCGAATCGATGAAAGCTTCATCGAGACCCTCGGCGAGCCCCTTCGCCATGAAGTCGCCGACAACAAGCACAATCTTCGCGTCGGGTAGTTTCGCCGGAATGAGGGTTTCCTTTGCCACCGCGCTGGGGCCAGTCGAAGCCTGGGGGGCGGCAGTGCGCGGACGTGCCCGCTTGATCGGGCGGTTCCGGACGGGCGGACGTACTTTGCGGCCGTCATATATCAACCGATCCGTGTCCTCGCGATAGATCTGGCGCGGCCCGAACAACATGTCGAGGATGGTGCGGGCCGAGGCAGTTTCAGTAAAGACGAGGGTGGATAATGTGGCGAAGAGCAGGAACAAGCGAAGGCAGCGGAAAAGACGGCTTGCAACACACCTGCGCATGATAATTATTTGTGGCGGGACAGCAGTACGTGGTTCGACAGGCTCACCATGAGGGAGATTGGTGGACTGCACCGATAATCGCCAACCTTGCAATTTCCTGACTCCCTGCAATCAACCGATCTCCCTCATGGTGAGCCTGTCGAACCACGCACTGATGATGTGCAAATCGACCAGGGCTCTTGCCTCTACTTCTTGCGGATCACCGTCAGCACTTCCATGCTCGGGTGGCCATCGGGATCGAGGCCCATCTGCTTCTGGAATGCCTGGATGGCGTTCCGCGAGCCGTCCCCGATCTTGCCGTCAACCTTTCCGTCGTAATAGCCGAGTTCGCGCAAATGATTCTGCAATTCTTCGCGCTCCTTCATCGTAATCGGCGTGAAAGGACGATTCCAGTCCTTGCGCAGGCCCGCAGAACCGCCGATCTGATCAGCCAGAAGACCGACGCCAAGTGCATATTTATCGGCATTGTTGTAGTTCTTCAGGACGTAGAAATTACGCGTCATCAGGAAAGCAGGGCCCGCGCGCCCATCCGGTAACTTCAACGTTGCTTTTTCGCTACCCCGCGGAAAGGCCTTGCCGTTGGCGCGAACGACGCCAATGCTTTGCCATTCGGCAATTGTGCGCGAACCGGCCGGGAATTTGCGGCCAGCCGGCAGAACAACTTCATAACCCCATGTCTGGCCTGGCTGCCAGCCATTTTTGTGCAGAAGATTGGCGGCGGTTGCGAGCGCATCAGGCACGGAAGTCCAGATGTCGCGCTTGCCATTGCCGTCCATATCGACCGCATAGGCCAGATAGCTTGTGGGAATGAACTGGGTGTGGCCAAGCGCGCCGGCCCAGGAGCCGGTCAGATGGCTGCGATCGATATCGCCTTTCTGCAGGATCTTCATCGCGGCGATCAACTGGGTGCGGGCATATTTGGCGCGGCGTGGATCGGCATAGGCGAGGGTGGCGAGCGAGCGCACGGCGTCGCGCATCACATCGTCGCGCTTCATGATCTCGCCGAAATTGGTCTCCATCGACCAGATAGCCAGAAGGATATTGCGATCGACGCCAAAGGATTTTTCGATGGCGCCGAGCCAGCGGCTATACTTGCGCGCCATCTCGCGGCCAGTTGCAATCGATTGCTCGTTAACGCGGTTGTCGAGATAGCCCCAGACAGGCTCCGTGAATTCCGGCTGGGACTGGGCTTTTTGCAGCACTTCCGGATCGATGTCCGTCACGCCGGCAAAAGCTTTGCTGTAGGTCGAGGCCGAAATGCCGCTGTTCAGTGCTGTACCGCGGAACTCCGCGATCCAGCTCTGGAACTTCGCATCGGCGGCCGCATTGTTGGTTGTAACGGCGAAAGCAAGGCCCGCTGCCGCAGCAACTATCAAGACGCGCTTGAGGTAAGCCGCTGAACTCCTGATCATGTTTTCTCCTCGTCTCCAGAATTTTTGGTCAAAGGATAAATTACGCACGCCAAAGTTAGGAATTGGTTTACCATGCACCAGCAAACGGACTGGCAACCGGCTACATTAACACCGGCAACGATTATTTATTTTACAGTCCTGTGCATTTTGGGTCTTTGAGACACAAAAGTCTATCGAGGAAATTCCCGCACTTTCAATCGTAATCAGTAACGAGGTAATGATGTCCGAACCCAAGAAGATACGTAAGGCCGTCTTTCCAGTTGCGGGCTTTGGCACCCGTGTTCTTCCAGCTACAAAATCCATTCCGAAGGAAATGCTGACGGTCGTCGACAAGCCCGTCATCCAGTATGTTGTGGACGAGGCACGGGAGGCCGGTATCGAGCACTTCATCTTCGTCACGGGCCGCAACAAGGCGGTCATCGAGGACTATTTCGATGCACAGTACGAGCTCTACGCCACCCTGTCCGAACGTGGCAAGACAGCATTGCTCGACGAGTTGCAGGGCATTCAGCCCGGCCCGGGGACGACAAGCTTTACCCGCCAGCAGGTACCGATGGGCCTTGGCCATGCGGTCTGGTGCGCCCGTGACATCGTCGGCGACGAGCCTTTCGCGCTGCTTCTGCCCGACATGATCATGCAGCCGGAAGGCAAAGGCTGCCTTGCCGATATGGTCGAACTCTACAATCAATCGGGTGGCAATGTGATTGCCGTGCAGGAATGCGACCCGGCAGAGACGCACAAATACGGCATTGTCGGTCAGGGAAAACCTATCGGCAATGGTTTCGAACTGACGGAAATGGTCGAAAAGCCCGCCAAGGGCACGGCTCCCTCCAACCTCTACATCAATGGCCGCTATATTCTGCAGCCGGAGATTTTCGGCATCCTCGAGAATCAGGAACGCGGCGCCGGCAATGAAATCCAGTTGACCGACGCGATGTTGAAACTGACCAAAGAGCAGGATTTCTTCGGCTATCATTTCAAGGGGCGGACCTATGATACCGGCTCCAAGGAAGGTTTTGTCGAAGCCAACGTCGCATTTGCACTGTGGCGGCAGGATATCCGCGATGGCGTGATCGACAATATCGGGAACATGCTGAAGACGATCCAGCCTAGGGGTTAAACGGATTGGCGGAAACACTATCTCCCTATCACAGGGGAGATAGTGTAAGAGCGGAGCTGGTCTTCTGGCCCGTGGTTGTCGTTGTATCCTGAATACAACTGTTCAAGTGTTAGCGTTGGCCACAACTATATGTAGTTACCCTATTGACCAAACAGCAATCGCGCTCAGCGGTCCACTAAACTCTTGGACGGTTCCCGTGTGCGTGGTTCGACAAGCTCACCATGAGGGAGGTAGGTTGATTGCAAGGCGTCAAGATTTGCAACGAGTTAGATTTGCAAGGTTGGCGATGATTCATGCAATCCTCAGCCTCCCTCATGGTGAGCTTGTCGAACCACGCACATCGCCTTCCTTAATTTCACCAAAGAGCAGATCGATCCCTACCGCTGCAACGTCACGCCCATGAAAATGCTGGTTTCGTCGGTCTGGCGAGACTCTACTTCGCTGCGTGTGAATTCGTGGCGGGCGCTGATATCAAATCCGAAGAAACGATTGAACCAGTAGGTCGCGCCGATTTCGGCGCCGAAACCTTTGTCCCATCCCGTTCCATCCTTGTTGTCGCGCAGTGATGCAATCAACGTTGCCTTGAGATCGAGATTGGCGCGCGCCTGACGCTTGATGCCGATCGTGCCCTCATAGAAGATCGAACCGCTGTCGCCGGGTGCGGTAGCCCCCTCAACCCGGGTTAAGAGGCCCAAGTCAACGTCGGTTCCGCGCTGCGGTGACCACTTAAGGGCGCCGTCGACGCTGAGGCCATCCACCGGGGAGAGGCGGTCGTCATCTATGCCCTGGTGCAGATAGCCGAGCGCGAATTCCCCGGCCAGCTTTTCGGCGAAATCGACTTCGACGCCACCGCGCAGGCCGGTGCGTACACCGGAGCGCTGGAAGCCATTGGAATCTTCCTTCTCGTCATACATCAACTTGCCGATTTCGACTTCGGCAAAGGGCTTGATGGCCGGGGACATTTCAAAGCCGCCGCGCAGCGCAATGCTGGCAAAGGTGTTGTTGCGGTCCTTCTGGCTGACAACGGAACCATCGGAGAATTCGGCGTTGCCATAGACAGTGCGATCGACATTGCCTTTCACGTCCGCGAAGAACTTTCCGAATTCCTTGCGCACACCGAGGCTACCATCGAGCTCCTGCACCGCGGGACGATTCGAGGTTCCGACAATGGTAGTTGGCGCGCTTGGGTCCTCCTGCCGGTAACGGTAACCCGCCTCGCCCTTGACAGTGGTGCGTTCACCGAGGTCGAGCTGCATGCCGCCGCGCAGGCCGATATTCGGCTCGGAGTATTCCTCGCCGGAAATCGTCTTGTCGTAGGTGCCATCGAAATCGAGCCAAGCGGAATGGCGGGCCCAATCCGTGGTGGCGCGGGCGCGAAGGCGGGTTTCTGACAGAAGCGCGCCGCTACCGTCCGAGCTGCCATCGGCATTGGTGGTCGCACGAAGGCCTGTACTGATGGACGGACGCAGCGTGACGAGGCCGGCCCTGATGCCGAGCGGGGCGAAGGGCTCGGGATCGGGCCGGATGATACGGCGCTCGAGCGCAGGTTCCGGAAGATTGTCGCGATCGATGCGACCCGCTGGCGGGTTGGCTTCCCGATTCTGCTCGATCGGGCCGTTGTCGAACGTATCCGCGCGTTCTTCGTCCAATAACGACCGCTCGCCGGGACGCAGACGTAGCGGGCGCGCAGCCGGTACGGGTGCGCTTTCGCTGCCGGGCAGGGCGGCGGAGTCCGGGTTCAGGCCGCCGCTGTTGTCGGCAGGGCCGGCGGGCGGCGAACCGTCGTCCAGCGGGACGCCAAGCGAGCCGAGATTGCCATTGTCATCGTCGGGCGGCACTGCGCCCGGACTGACCGGCTCGTAGAGTCTCGACGGAATGCCGCTATCTGTTGGCGGAGCAGGGGCATTCGATCGATTTCCGGCCTGCGCGGTGCTGGAATTGTTGTTGTTTTGCACTTGGGCCTGCAGCACGTTTTCCTGTACGGCGCCGCGCAGTGGCGTCGCTTCCTGGGCATTGGCTGTATGGTTGAAGGCAAACACGGTGCTGCTGAGCAACGCTGTCATCAAACAGACGTTGATTGCAGTCCTGAAGCTGCCGCCGGGCGGCGGTGCTTCCAAGCGTGGTTGCAGAGGATTCATCAACAGGTTGCCAACGTTCGAACGTTAAGGATGGTAAACAGCCATGGTTAACGACTGGCTAACTGATGCAACTGTAAGGTGCTGCGACGAACAAATATTGGACAGCGGCGAGCGGAGGCGTTAACGGTTGCGGCCATGCAGGCAATAAACGACACCGAACTGGACAAAACCGCAGCGGTCGATTCCGCCAAGCGGACAATTTCAACCGAGACGGACGGGCTGGCTGCGCTGAGCAGCGCGCTGGAAGGACCCTTGGCCGAAGCTTTTTGCAAGGCGATCGAAATGATCGCCGGGGTACGTGGGCGGATCATCGTCACCGGCGTCGGCAAGAGCGGCCATATCGGCTCGAAAATAGCCGCGACCTTCGCCTCGACGGGTACGCCGGCGTTCTTCGTCCACCCCTCCGAGGCCAATCATGGCGATCTCGGCATGATCGCCGTCGATGACGCCATCCTCGCTATTTCCTGGTCGGGCGACACGGCGGAACTCAAGGGCATCGTCAGCTATTCGCGGCGCTTCCGCATTCCGTTGATCGCAGTAACGGCGGGCGAGAATTCGGCGCTGGCAACGGCCGCCGATGTGGTTCTGCTGATGCCGCGCGTGACCGAAGCCTGTCCGCATGGCCTAGCGCCGACGACCTCGACGCTGATGCAACTGGCGATGGGTGATGCCGTAGCCGTTGCGCTACTCGAGGCACGCGGGTTCACGGCGGGCGATTTCAAGACATTCCACCCGGGCGGATCGCTCGGGGCGAGCCTCACACATGTGCGCGAGATCATGCATCGCGGCGACCAGCTTCCGCTTGTGCCACTCGGGATGCCTGTGCCCGAAGCGATGAAGATTCTGTCGCAGAAGCGCTTCGGCTGTGTGGCTGTGCTGAACGACGAGGGTACACTGGCCGGTATCATCACCGATGGCGATCTGTCGCGCAATCTGCACCGTAACCTGGTGACGATGACGGTCGAGGAGATCATGACGCGGCAACCCAAGACCGTGCCGCCGACCATGCTGGCAAGCGCGGCGCTGGCGCTGCTCAACGATCACAATATCGGCGCGCTGATCGTGACCGAGAACAATGTCCCGGTCGGGATTGTGCACTTCCATGATTTGCTGCGGATCGGTGCCGCTTAACAATCGGTGCTCGGAACGCTTTAGGCAGACCGGCTTGTTTTAAAACCGCGTTGGCGGTGTGGCGTTTTTGGATGTTTGAAGGAACGCTAAAGAACCGGTTTGTGACTGGACTGCTCCAATATTCGTGGCTACCCTTGGCCTGACGCTCGAATTTGCATCCGGCCTGGTGAGAAGGTCGGCGAGTTCCCGATAAAGACTTGCACCCACGTATTAGAGTGCTTTTGCTATCGAATTGTCTGTTTCAATATAAAACCGTAGACGAAGCTTCTCTAGATCGCTTACCCAGCCATTCAGGCATCTCGGGCGCTATCTCCCAAACTCTTTCGAGCAACTCACTATAACTTTGTGCTTCCGTAGCTATCGGCAAATCATCGTTGACGGCGATCCAGGCACCGTCTTCCTCGAAAACAGATATAACAAAGCCAAGTGTTTTCTTCTTCATTCTGAAGTCATATCACAGGCCGGATAGGCACCGCAAACAAGACAATAGGCTAATGCGGGAGCCTAAGCCGCCTCCACCACCAGCGTCCCGCGATCGATGCCGGTGATACGCACGCTTGTACCGGCGGCAAGGTCTGGCCCGGTCACGCGCCATAGGCTGTCGCCGACGCGTGCCCGGCCGCGACCGTTGACCGTCGCCTCTTCGAGTGTCACCACCTGTCCAATCAGTTGTTCGCCGCGCCGGTTGAGCAGCGGTTCGTCCGATTCGACATCGGTTGCGCCGATCAGCCTGCGGCCGATAAAGACCGCGATGACGGAGAGGATCAGGAACAGAATGACCTGAATTTGCCAGTGCATCCACGAGGTTTCGCCAAACAAAATGGCTAGCCCGCCGACGATGAGCGCGGCGATGCCGAACCACAGGAAGAATATCCCGGGTGCTGCGACCTCGAAAATCATCAGGATAAGGCCAAGAACTATCCAGTTCCACGGCCCGAGCTCAGCGAAGAGACGTTCCAGCATGTGAGGTCCTGTTGATATTCACGCCATCGCGGCCTGCAAATGGCTGTCTTCTGCGCTTCCGATGCTCATGTACCCAAATGTACACTGGGCTTCGGTTCTCGAATACCGCCATTTTCGGCTCGCCCTGACCTGAATCTCGGCAGGACCAGACCTTCCGCGCTCAAGAATTTGTCCCGCCGGTGCCCGGTACGGTGCGGCCTCGTGTAGGCGGCGTCGATGGCGCGGACGGGCTCGTCGCAGCACCATCGCCAAAGACCTCGCGGGCAATTGCGCCGATACCGCCGAGCGAGCCGATGAGCGAGGAGGCTTCCATCGGCATCAGGATGACTTTCTGGTTGGGGCTGGTGGCGAACTTGCCAAAGGCTTCCGTATATTTCTGCGCAACGAAATAATTCAGCGCCTGCACATTGCCGGCGGTGATGGCGGCAGAGACAAGCTCGGTGGCCTTGGCTTCGGCTTGCGCCAGACGTTCGCGGCCTTCCGCCTCGCGATACGACGCTTCGCGCTTGCCTTCCGCTTCGAGAATCTGAGCCTGCTTGAGGCCTTCGGCGCGCAAAATTTGCGCCGCCCTCGTGCCTTCCGCTTCAAGAACGACGGCGCGTTTATCGCGCTCCGCCTTCATCTGGCGGCCCATGCTATCGAGCAGATCCTGCGGCGGGTTGATGTCCTTGATCTCGACGCGGGTCATCTTGATACCCCAGGAATGCGCCGCCTCATCGACGACACGCAGCAGGCGGTCATTGATCGTATCGCGGTTCGACAGGAGTTCGTCGAGAACCATGGAGCCCATGACGGTACGAATATTGGTCATGGTCAGGTTGAGAATGGCATTCTGCAGCCCACTGACCTGATAGGCGGCCTGCGGTGCATTGAGGATCTGGTAGAAGGCTATGCCATCGACGGCGATGTTCGCATTGTCCTTGGTGATGACCTCCTGCGTCGGGACGTTCAGCACCTGCTCCATCATATTCAGCTTGGCGCCGATGCGATCGAAGAACGGCACGATAAGATTGAGGCCCGGCGCAAGGGTGCGGGTATATTTGCCGAAGCGCTCGATCGTGTAGTTGTAACCCTGCGGTACGGTCTTGACGCCCGCAAACAGAACCACAAGCACAAGGACGACAAGTACTGGTATCGTGAAGTCAAAACCGCTCATTCATGGCCTCCCCTGGCTGACCGTATGGGCAGCGTTAGCGTCGTAACCCGCCGGCGAGCGCACGATAGACCATACTTCTGATTCTAGCGAGCCCGAGGATGGCTCAAACCCATCCCTGCAATTCGCGCCGGACCAGTGTCTCGATGACCTTCATGCCCTCGTCGCTGTCGTTGAGGCAGGGGATATGGGTGAAGTTGACGCCGCCATTGTGATGGAAGATTTCGGCGCCTCCCACCGCGATTTCCTCGAGTGTTTCCAGACAATCAGATACGAAACCCGGGTTGAACACGGCGACTGATTTCACGCCTTCCTTGGCAAGCCTTTCCAATGTTTTGTCCGCATAAGGCTGCATCCACTCTTCCGGTCCGAAACGCGACTGGAAACAGGTGACCAGCTTGTCTTCGCTCCAGCCAAGCCGCTCCCGCAGAAGTCGAGTGGTCTTCCAGCAATGGCATGGATATGGGTCGCCGCGCTTGAAATAACTCTGCGGAATGCCGTGATAGGACGCGATCAGCAGTTCCGGCTCGAAATCGAGCGTGGCGTAATGCTTCTCGATCGAGGTGGCGAGCGCATCGATATAGACGGCTTCATCCTGATATGAGGGTACGGTGCGTGTCGCCGGCATGAAGCGCATCTTTATCAGCGCCTCGAAGAACTTGTCGTTGACCGTTGCTGTCGTCGTCGCCGAATATTGCGGGTAGAGCGGGAACATCAGGATGCGTTTGCAACCCTGTTGGTCGAGCCGCTCCAGCGCCTGCTTGATCGAAGGCTGGCCGTAACGCATGCCCCAATCGACTACGAGGTCGGGATATGAGGCAAGCGCGGCGCCGAGCTTTTCACTCTGCGAACGGGTGTAGGTACGCAAGGGAGACTCGTTGCGCTCCCGGTTCCAGATTTTGTCATAGAGCGCGCCGGATTTCTTCGGGCGGGCGTTGAGGACAATGCCATAAAGCACCGGCAGCCAGATGGCACGGGGCCATTCGATGACGCGCTTGTCCGAGAGAAATTCCTTGAGATAGCGCCGCATCGATGTCTTGTCGGTGCCGTCCGGCGTGCCGAGATTGACGAGGAGCACGCCGATCTTCGATGTCTCGATGCGCGGATGGTCTTCCGGCTTTCTCACCGCTGACAGGTCACCTCCCGAAATTGCCATATGAAACGCTCCACTTCTGCGCGTGGAACCTAGTCGGCGCGGGGGTGAATGCAAGAGTGCTAAAGGCCGCATGTCGAGCGGCCCGTTCAGGAATAAGTCATCAAAAGAGCGATCTGCTGAATTCTCAGGCACGAAGGCCGGCACCTTTACCGGTTTGCCGGCTCATGGACGGCTCTTTCAACTGGCACGGAACTTGCGTTGAATTATTCGTCCTCGTTCATCAGCCGAAGGAACCTTTTTCCATGGCAAGTCACTCGCATGCGACACCTCCCACCCTCGTCATTACCGGGGCTCATCCGCAGCTCTACAGCCAGGATCTGGCGCCCACCGCACCGGAAGGACGCACCTGGGGCGCCTTCAGCCTGTTCGCCATGTGGATGTCGGACGTCCACTCCGTCGGCGGCTATACGTTTGCAGCCAGCCTGTTCTTCCTTGGATTGACTGGCTGGGAAGTGCTGATATCGATGATCGTCGGTATCACAGTCGTCTATTTCCTGATGAACCTGATAGGACGGCCATCGCTGAAATACGGGATTCCGTTCCCGGTCGCGGCCCGCATGTCCTTTGGTGTCATGGGCGCGAATCTTGCTGCAGTTTTGCGCGGCATTGTCGGTATCGTCTGGTACGGTGTTCAGACCTATTTTGCTTCCAAGGCGGTCCAGGCATTGGTGATTACGCTCTATCCCACGGCGGTGGATTATACGCACAACGACATATTCGGTCTGTCGACGCTCGGCTGGTTCAGCTTCCTGTTCATGTGGTTGTTCCAGCTTCTGATTTTTCTGAGAGGCATGGAATCAATCCGCAGGTTCATCGATTTCTGCGGGCCTGTGGTCTATGTGGTGATGTTCGCGCTCGCACTGTGGATCCTGTCGCAGACCGGTTTTGCGAGCCTTTCGCTGCAACTCGCTCCGCCAGCCGAGGGCTCCTCGTTGACACATATGGCGAATGCATCGATGCTGATCGTCGCATATTTTGCGGCTCTGCTGCTCAATTTCGGTGACTTCTCGCGGTTCTCGCGGGACGAAAGGGCCATGAAGGTCGGCAATTTTCTTGGCCTCCCGGTGAACTTCATCGTGTTCGCGATCATCGTCGTGATCGTCACGGCCGGAACCGTGCAGGTCTTCGGCGAAGCCATTCTCGACCCGGTCGCGATTGTCGAGCGCATCAACAATCCGTGGGTTGTCATCCTTGGCTCAATTACCTTCATCGTCGCAACGATGGGCATCAATATCGTCGCCAATTTCGTTTCGCCGGCCTACGATATCGCCAATCTGTTTCCCGAGAAGATCAACTTTCGTCTGGGAGGACTGATTACATCAATCCTTTCGGTTCTGGTCTGTCCCTGGCTATTCGTATCGAGCCCTCAGGCTATCACCATTTTCGTCAGCATTTTCGGCGCGGTGCTTGGTCCGATCTTCGGCATCATGATCGCCGATTACTATCTGGTGAAGCGCCAGCAGGTCGTGCTCGAGGACCTCTATACAATGTCGCCGGACGGTTCGCTCTATTTCGACGGCGGCTGGAACCGCAGGGCGTTGATCGCTCTGGCAATTTCCAGCGTGTTCTCGATAGGGCTTTCGGTGCTTGGTGCAACCGGTATGATTCCCAATGGCGGCGACTGGGGCTGGCTGCTCGGCGCTGTGGCGGGCGGCGCCGTGCATTATGTGTTGATGCGCAATGTGCTTGGGACGGCGCCGGTCGTGGCCAATGCCTGATTGGGGCGGGTGATAGGGATACTTATCGCCCCCCTTGTTGTCGCGGGCTAGATGGCTCAATCTTGAAAACAAAGAGAGGGGTGGTCAATTGTATCCCCCTCACTGGCGATTTCTAGCAATTAGCAAGGGCTAAGATGCTGAAATCGCTACCAGGGCGAGCCACGGGTCTCGCCCGCCTTCGGCCCCGCAAGGGGAGAGATAATCGGCATGAGCTGCCCAGCTAAATACTGGCCCTAAATCGCTGGAACCTTCAGTTCGGCGCCGATTGGCAACTTCATCACCTTCATGTCCGGATTGGCCCCGGCTAGCTTCTTCCACTCGATGCCTTTGCCGTAGATCTGCTCGGCTATGTCCCAGAAATTGTCACCGCGCTTGATCGTGTAGGTATCCGGATGATGGTTTGGTGCAGCGGTTGCTGGTTCCGGGGCAGGCTTGGATGCATCCGGGGTCTTGGGCGCTTCAGGTGCGGCAGGTGCTGCTGTGGCTTGTGCCGAAGCGCCCGCAGCAGCGGCCGTGATGCGCCCGTCCGTATAGGGCTTGTACGGCGTGTGCTTGGCCAGATAATCGGCGAGAACAAGCTCAAGTCCCGGGCCGTAATCATAGGCGTTCACGGCATTCGTCGAGAAAATCTTGTAGCCGTCGCCGCCCGCACGCATGTAGTTATTTGAAACCACACCATAGGTTGCGGCGGTGTCGATCGGCTTCCAGCTTTCGCCCTGCATTACCTGGACATCGGATATGCGGCTGCCGAGGGGTTTCGATACGTCGAAGGCATATTTGAGCCCCGCAACTTGCGGGAAACGCCCGGCGCCCTGATCGATCTGGCTGACACCGTTTTCAAGCGCCGCGACGACATCGGAACCGCGCAACTGGAATGTCGCCAGCGTGTTCTGGAACGGTAGCACCGTCAGCACCTCGCCCATGGTGACGTCGCCTGCATCGATGGACGCGCGCAAACCGCCGCCATTGATGATGGCTATCGTTACGCCCTGGCCCTTGACGCGGTCGAGCATGGCATCGGCCACAAGATCGCCCATGCTGCATTCCTTGAAGCGGCAGACTTCGCGCGCTGCCTCGATCACGCCGGCGGTTTCGCCGACTTTGCGCGCCTTCAACTCTTCAAGCGGCTTGGCCAGTTCCTTGACGCGGGCAACAAAGGCCGGGTCCGGCGTGACGGAGGAATCGAGGAGGATCGGCGCGCCCTCGCTCTTCGTCACATTGCCCTCATCGTCAAAGGTGACTTTCAGTTCGCCGAGATATTTCGAATAGGACTTCGCCTGGACGATGGGCACATCCCGGCCGGAAGGGCTCTTGACCAGCGTCGGATAGGGGCCGAGCGCTTCCGGATCGGTGTTGGAGAGCAGGGTATGGCTGTGGCCGCCGACAATCACATCAATGCCGTCAACCTTTGCCGCGAGCTCCTTGTCCCTCAGATAGCCGTAATGGTTGACTGCAATGATCTTGTTGACGCCTTCGGCCTTCAACGTGTCGACCAGTTTCCTCAGTGTCTCGACCTCATCGGCAAATTTGACGTCCGGGCCGGGGCTGGAAATCTCGGCCGTGTCGGTGGTCAGGGCCGAAATGATGCCGATCTTCTGGCCGCCGATTTCCTTGATGAGATAGGGTTTGAATTTTCCTGCAATGGGCGAATTCGGGGCGACTTCGATGTTGCTGGAAATGACCGGGAATTTCACCTTGTCGAGAAATTTGCCCAACGTGACGGGCGTGTCGTCGAATTCGTGGTTGCCGAGCGCCATCGCGTCGAAGCCCATCTGGTTCATGAACTCGGCGGTGTCGTCGCCCTTGTAGGTCGTGTAGAACAGCGAACCCTGAAACTCGTCGCCGGCATCGAGAACGATGACGTTGCCGCCGTCCTTCGAGAGAGCAGCGCGGCGCTCATCTATCTTGGCCTTGACGCGGGCAATGCCGCCGAAACATTCGTTCTTGCTCTCTTCTTCGGCAGAACAGGTGGAATCATATTTGTTGATCGGCTCGATGCGCGAGTGCTGATCATTGATGTGCAGGATATTCAGCGTGTAATCGGCCATCGCCGCGCCCGCCGTCATGCCAAGGGCGGACGTTGCTAGCAATATTCTGGCGAGAAGTCTGGACATGGTCTGCTCCGTAGTTTCAGCGTGATGCTGTCATGGCTGCTTGGCGCCAGTGTGACAAGGCAATGGTTTCATCACTTCGCGGGGCATGCAAGAGAGGAGCCTCGGCTTTCGGGCAAGCGATATGAAGGTATGAGAGCAGGCTGGCTGACGCCTAGCCCACTTGTGGGGAGCGGCGGGTCAGGGAGAATTGCTTGCCTGCCGATGAGGTGCAATTCAGCTGATTGGTATTGACGAGGGCGCAATTGACCTTGGACTGGGTGCCTTGAACCAGCGAACGGAGGTTGATCTCGATCAGATTGGCCGAGGCAAAACGGTAGTTGCCCTCAGCCAGCTTTTCCTTGGTGTCATTGGCGCGCGTTTCGAATACGCCGCCGTTGAAATTCGAAAAGGCGACGCCGGACGTGTCGAACCATTGACCTTGGACCGCGTCGGTCGGGCGGGTGACCTGGCTTGGGCCGCCTTCCTGAACACCGCCGCTCATGCAGCCAGAAAGGATCAGGGCCAGTGTGGCTGTGCCGATGGCAACCGAAAAGCGTTTCATCCAGACAATCTCCCAATGGATATCGCTCTCTAAATGCCGTGAAAATCAAGCAAAAACAAGACCTAAGTTTAATTGTAAATTCGAAGGATCAATGGTTCCATTGGAACGTTGGCATAAGTCGCGGGGAACTATCTTGACCGAGGAAACCAATGGTCTCCAACCAGACAGCGATATTTCGAACAAGATAAGGGAGCTCAGCGCACGACAGACAATACTGACCAACGAACTCGCGAAATATAAAGCCGCTGCATCCGACCGAATGTCCACGGCGGCTATATCAATCGGATTTTTCAGCCCAGCAGCAGCGATCATCATAAATCCCACCTCAATGACTGGCCTAGATTACGATCGAGGGTTCTCGCTGACGTTTGCGACGTGCAACTGGTTCGTGCTATCATTAGCATTACATAATCTGGGTCGGTATGTTTTGAGGAAGGAGTTGATTTGATGCTTCAATATGCAATCTACTCCTTCGTCATCTGTCTCGTCGTCGGCGGTGGCGCTTGGATATATGCCATATATGACGTTAAAAAGTCCCAGCAACGTCGCGTGGAATTTCAGAAGAAAATCGATGAAATGCGAAGAGGGACCAGGACTCTGGCCCACTAGCGCTGCTTTAAGGGATCGCCTTAAGATGAAACGGCAGCCGAAGGGGCTGCCGTTTCATCTTGTAGCTCATCGCTGCCTCTATTACCGCACCAGGATGTTGCGGAATTGCCAGGGATCCTCGAGATCGAGATTTTCCTTGAACAGGCCGGGGCGATTTGTGAGCGGCGTCCATTCCGTATAGTGGCCCATGAGCGGGCCAAGATAGGGCGTCTGCACCTCGAGGCAGCGGCGGAAATCCATCTCGTCGGTTTCGACAATACCGGCATCGGGATTTTCCAGCGCCCAGACCATGCCGGCCATGACGGCAGACGAGACCTGCAGCCCGGTCGCGTTCTGATAGGGAGCAAGCTTGCGGGCTTCCTCGATCGTCAGTTGCGAACCATACCAATAGGCGTTCTTGTCGTGGCCGTAGAGCAGAACGCCGAGTTCATCGGCGCCGTCGACGATCTCCGACTCTTCGAGCACATGCATCTCGGTCTGCGGCGTACCTGCTGCGCCAAACATTTCATCGAGCGACAGGGTAGCAACGTTCGATGGGTGGTAGGCGTAGTGGCACGTCGGCCGGTAGGCGGCCTTGCCCTTCTTGTCTAGCACCGTGAAGAAATCCGCGATCGAGATCGATTCGTTGTGCGTGACCAGCAGGCCGAACTGTGCGCCTTCGGTCGGACACCAGGTGCGGATACGGGTATCGGCACCGGGCTGTTCGAGGAAGATCGCAGCCTTGTTGCCCTTCTTCTGCTTGCGTGCGTTCTTCGGCATCCATTTTTCGTGGGTGCCCCAGCCGAGTTCGGCCGGCTGCAAGCCTTCGGAGATGAAACCTTCCACCGACCATGTGTTCCAGAAAACTCCGAAGGGTTTCGGATCATTGGCGCGCTGTGTATCGCGCTCGGCAATGTGGATACCCTTGACGCCGGTTTTTTTCATGAGACGCGCCCAGCCATCTCGATCGGTGCGGGCGGGTTCGGTGTGTTCGATATTGAGGTCTTTGGCGAGATCGAGCACAGCCTGCTTGACGAACCACGAGACCATGCCGGGATTGGCGCCGCAACAGGAAACCGCAGTCGGTCCGCCGGGGTGCTTCTTCTTCTCGGCCAACAAGGTCTGTCGCAGAGCATAATTGGTGCGGTCGGCGTTATCGATGTCGTTGGCGTAGTAAAAGCCGGCCCAGGGTTCGATGACCGTATCGACATAGAGCGCGCCAAGCTTGCGGCACAGATGCATGATATCGACAGACGATGTATCGACGGAAAGATTGACGCAAAAGCCCTGTCCGCCGCCTTCGGTCAAAAGCGGCTTGAGCAGCGTCTTGTAATTTTCTCGTGTGACAGCTTCCTGAATGAAGCGGATGCCGCGCTCATCGAGCAGTTTCTTGTTGGCATCACTTGGATCGATAACGATCAGGCGGGATCTATCGTATTTGAAGTGGCGTTCGATGAGGGGCAGGGTACCCCGTCCGATGGACCCGAAACCGATCATCACGATCGGACCAGTAATTTCTCCATGTACAGGCCATTTAGCCTTCGCCATTTTTTTGTTGCTCCTAATTTTGATCTCCATCAATGAGGACGGCCGCTATAGATCGGCTTCAAAGAAACCATAGAGCATAGTGATCACAAAGAGCAAACAACTCGTTGCGCTTTTATGGTGAAATTTGAGTCTACTGTTAATTAAAACGCGGCTATAAGCGTTTCAGTGTGTCGATAAGCCGGTCGCGGATTGTCATAATACCTTTGTAATGCAATTGCGCAGGATTAAGCGCTTCGAGCTGTCTGGCAAAAGCTTCGGCCACGGCGCGGCATTCGGGGTGTTTCTTCAAGGCACTTATAGGATCCAGATAAATGCGGATGGTAAAAAGAATATCGCCGGAGATGGGCAATTTGCGCAGCGTCTGGCGTTCGACGCGAACATAACTCTGGGCTGCGATATCATCATCGGTGTAGCGCGCGCCTTTTTGGTGGCTGGCAAGCGGATGATAGAGATTGCCATCCGGCTGCAGCGACCAGTTCATGCGTTGGACAGAACGGTCGGGGCGCAGATTGTCGAACATGCGGGTGATGAGGCCGGCATTGCGGGTGCCTGCGCCGAAATCCGGCACGGGTGCGTGGATATCGTCCATGGAGCGGCCGAACTTTTCCAGCAATGTCCATGACGAGGGGAAGGATAGCGAGGCGGCGGCGAGATGCCAGCCGCGCTGCTCATCCTTGCGCATCAGCACAAGGTCTTCCTGAACGAGGCTCGCGGCGCGCTGCAGGTAGGGGACACACGTTTCACCGAGCGATACAGGTTTGTCCCATCCCGCAATTTTGACAGTCTCGCCATCGCTTGAGTAGATGTCCGGATAGTACTCGACCAGATGTGCGCTCAAGAGATCCAGCACCTCTTTCTGTCCATCGCGCGTGCCCGGCTCCTCCACGAAAATCCTTTCGCCATAGAGTGCGAAAAGCCGTTGCTTTTCGGCGAGATAGGCGAGGAGATTGCTGTCGATCTCGATCCAGTTCTTCAGGTCAAGCTGCTGCAACCCTATGGTAAAGGGTTGCGCCGAGCCGTCGTAGGGCGTGTGAGCCGGGGGGGCATGTGCGGTATCGGCAGTGCTATCCATTATGCGGCGTCCATCGCCTCCAGCTCGTCGATGATACCTTCGATGACAGACAGGCCTTTCTGCCAGAAGGCGGGGTCCGTCGCGTCAAGGCCAAAGGGCGCGAGCAATTCGGAATGATGCTTGGTGCCGCCCGCTTTGAGCATGTCGAAATACTTCTGCTGAAAGCCTGCTTCGGCGTTCTGATAGACCGCATAGAGTGAATTCACCAGGCAATCGCCGAAGGCATAGGCGTAGACATAGAAGGGCGAGTGGATGAAGTGCGGGATATAGGTCCAGAAGGTCTCGTAGCCGGGGCCGAAATGCACCGCAGGTCCGAGGCTTTCCTTCTGCACGTCCAGCCAGATCTCGCCGATTCGGTCCGAGGTCAGTTCGCCATTGTTGCGCTCCGTATGAACCCGGCGCTCGAATTGGTAGAATGCGATCTGCCGTACCACCGTGTTGATCATGTCCTCGGCCTTCTGCGCCAGCATGGCCTTACGCTCGCGCTTGTCGCGGGTCTTTTCCAGCAATGAGCGGAAGGTCAGCATTTCACCGAAGACGGAAGCGGTTTCGGCGAGGGTCAGCGGCGTCGAGGCCATGAGCGCGCCCTGGTCGCCGGCAAGCACTTGATGCACACCGTGACCAAGTTCGTGTGCGAGCGTCATCACATCGCGCGGCTTGCCCATGTAGTTGAGCAACACATAAGGGTGCACTGAAGGAACGGTGGGATGGGCAAAGGCGCCCGGTGACTTGCCGGGGCGTGTCGGCGCATCGATCCAGTTTTTGTCGAAAAAAGCCTTCGCAATTTCAGCCATTTCCGGCGCAAAGCCATTATAGGCGGAAAGCACGGTTTCGCGCGCATCCGTCCATGAAATGATCGCCTGCGGCGTTTCCGGCAAAGGGGCGTTGCGATCCCAATTGTTCAGGTAGTCGAGGCCAAGCCATTTGGCCTTGAGTGCGTAATAGCGATGCGACAGGCGCGGATAGGCGGCCTGCACGGCTTCGGAAAGCGCATCGACCACTTCGCGCTCGACGCGGTTGGCAAGGTGGCGGCTATCGGCGATGTCCTCGAAGCCGCGCCAGCGATCGGAGATTTCCTTGTCCTTCGCCAGCGTATTGGTGATGAGCGTGAAGATACGCAGATTTTCCTTGAAGGTCTTGGCCAGTGCTTCGAACCCGGACTTGCGCAGGGACGCATCCGCGTCCTGCAAAAGGTTCAAGGTCGGTTCGAGCGGCAGTTCCTCGCCATTCACCTCGAAACGCAACGCGGTCATTGTCTCGTCGAATAGGCGATTCCAGGCGCCGCGGCCGGTTAGCGACTTTTCGTGAAAGAGTTGCTCGATCTTGTCGTCAAGCTGGTAGGGCTTGTCCTTGCGCAGGTCGACCAGCCATGGGCGGTAGTGAGCGATGGCCGGATTATCAGCCATGGCTTTTTCGATCACTGCGTCATCGATACGGTTGAGTTCGAGACTGTAAAAGATCAGGTGCGTGCTCGCATCGGTCATCTTCTGCTGGATATCGCCATAGAGCTTGGCGCGCTTAGGATCGGAAGTATCGCCGGCGTAGACAAGGCCGGCGAAGGAGACGATTTTGCCGATCAGTTCCTCCAGAGCTTCGAATTCCTCGATGGATTGCGCAAAGTCGCCACCCTTGGGTTTGGCGACCTCGGCAGCGAGATTGCCTTTCCAACGGCTTTCGAATTCGACGGCGAGTTCATCAGCTTTTTTCAGATCAGCCCTGAGTTCGCTGCTTTCCGCAGAAGGATACAGGTCGCCGAGATTCCATTCCGGCAGCGGGCCAAGGGCAGTCTGATCGCTTTTCGCGGCCGCTGCACCACCGGATTTAGAGGCAGCCTTGACCGCAACGTTGATCGCGTATTTATTAACTTCTGAACTCATTTTAGCACCGTATTATTGAAGCTTCGAAAGCCGAATCAAAGGCCGCGTATGAAGGAGCTAAATCTTAAGAGTCGGTTGGCAATTGATCCAGTTCCGTCTTGCTTATTCAACTCTGCAGCGACTTTTAGACTTTTGAGGGGTGGATTCATTTGAAAAAAAGCCTTAATCCTGCTGTTAACAATCCGTTGACCATCGCACAAAACACTGGATTTGATATGCGCTTTCGCCATGCTCTCAACGTATTTGTTCTTCAGTAAAGCGACCATTAACCATTAAATCGGATAATCCAGCTATTCGGGGGTTGGAAAAGACGGTCAAGGTTGGGGACGAAATTGTCAAACATGATTCATGCACAGAACAACGGATCGAGGGCGGGCTCTACCATGCGCGCCGGCTGGTTTGTGTTCCTCATGGTCTTTGCGTCGATGTTGTTCGCATCCGCGCAGGCTTCCGCCGAGACGAGGACTCTCAAGCTTTATTTCATCCATACCAAGGAGCGTGCCGAGATCACGTTCAAGAAAAATGGTCGTTACCAGCAGGATGGGCTGAACAAGCTCAACAAGTTCCTGCGCGACTGGCGCCGCAACGAGCCGACGAAGATGGACCCGCGTCTCTTCGATCTGGTCTGGCAGATTTATCAGTCGGTCGGCGGCAGGGACTACATCAATGTGGTTTCAGCCTATCGCTCTCCCACTACGAATTCCATGCTGCGTTCCCGTTCACGCGGTGTGGCTAAAACCAGCCAGCACATGCTTGGCAAGGCAATGGACTGGTATCTGCCGGGTGTAAAGCTTTCAACGCTTCGCGTTACGGCCATGAAGTTCCAGGCCGGCGGCGTTGGCTACTACCCGACCTCCGGCTCCCCTTTCGTCCACACGGACGTTGGCAATGTTCGCCATTGGCCGCGCATGAGCCGCAGGGAACTGCTGGCTGTATTCCCCGATGGCAAGACGATGCACATTCCATCCGATGGCAAGCCATTACCCGGTTACGACCAGGCAGTCGCCGCATATGAGTCGCGCAGGCGAAACGGCAGTTCCATCCAGGTTGCGAGCAATTCATCAGGTTCCAGGCGCAGCGGCAAGACCCTGTTCGGCGTTCTCTTTGGCGGCGGCGCCGACGAGGAAGAGGATACCAGCGAAAGCTCAGTTGCTGTAGCATCCGCCTCGAAACCGTCGCGCACACTTTCAGCGAAACCGGCCGCGATAGCCGATGAAGCCGGCGAAGGTTCAGCCCCGGCTCCCGCCGCGCCGGCTCCCGCTGTTGCGACACGTGCCCAGCCGCAACCGCAGGCGATCGCTCCTGACTTACCGGTGCGGGATGCGCCTGCACCTTTGACAGCGCCGCGTCCTGAAGCTCCGCTTGCGATATCACCAGAAGACAATCAGGCCCTTGCCTTCGCGATTCCCGTACCGCTGCGCCGGCCGGATTATTCGCCGACTCCGGCACCGGATGAACCGTCGACGCTCAATGCGCTTGCCGAGGACAAGTCCACTGTCATCGCCGCTTTGCCGACACCACGGCCGACTGACAGCGCCAGCGCTATTCGTGAGATGATTGCAGCCAATCCCGGCAATGTGGGTCCGGATACCGCGCAGCCGGAAATGGCCAACGCGTTGGTGCCTGTTCCCTTCGACAAGCCCAAGCGCAATGACATGATGGTTGCATCTCTCGTGCCCGACCAGCGCCCTATAGCAGCGGCGGTTCAGGACATGGCTGCCGCGGAAGAAGATGTCATTCCGGTCCCGGATGATCTGCAAGCGATCATCAAACAGTCTGATGACGAGCATGGCAATGTTGTTTCCGCTTCGCAGCCGACACCGGAAATGCCGACATTGCCGGGAATGACGGGTGGACGCGTGAAGCCGGTGGCCCAGCAGGGTATGCAGATGGCATCGATAGAACAGCAGCCATCGTTGCGCCGCACCATGCTCGATGCCCAAGGCTCCGGTGATCCGGTTGCTGCGCTCAACAATGGCGTTATAACTACGGCCAAGGGTGCCAAGCCACGCAAGCATGCCGCACAGGAACAGGCTCCGAAAGCCATCCAGGTTTCCTCGGATGTTCCGGATCGTGCACTCTCGACCGAGCAGGTCGCGGAGACGGCGCCGACTGTGACACCGGCAGTCCTGCGCAATGCAGAAATGCGCACGGCCCCGACGACGGTCTACACCGCCGGTTTCCAGCAGAGCCTGCCCGTAGCCAACGCCAACAAGTTCACAGGTAAAGCGGTTACATTCCTGCAGATCGCCAAGTTCAATCCGACCCACGGATCGTAAAAAGGTTCAGTGTGAATGAAACCGGCGGCTCTGATGAAGAGCCGCCGGTTTCATTTGAACGCTGATCTCTCCGCCGCAAAGGGGATCAACCTTAACCCGCCAGCTTGACTGCCTCGGCTGCGAGCTTCGTAATCTCATCCCACTTGCCTGCCTTGACCAATTCTTCCGGGGCAACCCAGGAGCCGCCGACGCATACGACGTTCGGCAAGTTGAGGTAGGTCTTGGCGTTGGTGATGCTGACGCCGCCGGTGGGGCAGAACAGCGTGCCGGCCAGCGGTGAAGAGAGCGATTTCAAGAATGCCGCGCCACCTGCCTGTTCGGCGGGGAAGAACTTCAGCATCGTATAGCCTTCTTCGCGCAAAGCCATGATCTCGCCGGGGGTGATAGCGCCGGGAAGCAGCGGCACCTTGCTGTCGCGCGCGGCTTCGATGAGCTGCGGTGTTGCGCCGGGGCTGACGATAAAGCGGGAACCTGCGTTAACAGCCTCGTCATACTGGCGGGCATTGAGAATGGTTCCGGCGCCGACGATGGCTTCAGGTACTTCATTGGCGACGGCACGAATGGCGTCGAGTGCGGCAGCGGTGCGCAGCGTGATCTCGATTGCCGGGAGGCCGCCCTTGGCCAGCGCCCGCGCCAGAGGCACGGCGTCGGCCAGGTTCTGGATGAGAATGACCGGAATAACCGGCTGGCCCCTGAGGACAGGTAATAGCAAATCGGTCTTCTGGGTCATCTCATTTTCTCCGCTGACTTGAACTTCAATCGATTTAGTGGCGTGTAGCCGGTTTGTCTACTGAATCACGAAAATACTGCCTTCGAAGTGAGGCGAGAGCATGGGACTTCGCTCGTGTTTTCGCGTAGCCCTTGAAATTGCGACCCTGGCGCAGTAGTTGGATGCGATCATGACAGACCACACCTCAAACATGCCCGTTACGGTGGCAGCACTCTATCGCTTTGCCCGGCTGGATCACTACCAGTCGCTGCAGGAGCCGCTGGCGAAGCTGTGCTGCGGGCAGGGCATCAAAGGTACGCTGCTGCTGGCGGCGGAGGGCATCAACGGCACCGTCGCCGGAAGCGCGGCGGCGATCAGGAAGCTCGTTGATTTCCTCGAGGCCGAGCCGGCTATTGCCGGGATGGAGCTGAAATATTCCCACGCCAGTGAGATGCCTTTCAAGCGCATGAAGGTGCGGCTGAAGAAGGAAATCGTCACCATGGGCGTCGATGATATCGACCCGCTGCAGAGCGTCGGCACCTACGTGCCCGCGACGGACTGGAATGCGCTGATTTGCGATCCGGATACGATTCTTATCGACACGCGCAATGATTACGAGACGGCGATCGGAACATTTGCAGGGGCAATCGATCCGCAGACGAAGACGTTTCGCGAGTTTCCGCAATGGGTCGAAAGCCACCGCGAGGAACTGGAAGGCAAGAAAATCGCCATGTTCTGCACTGGCGGCATTCGCTGTGAGAAGGCGACGGCCTATGTCAAAGGTCTTGGCTTCGACGATGTGTTTCATCTGAAGGGCGGCATTCTCAAATATCTCGAAGACGTACCCGCCGAGGAAAGCCGCTGGGAAGGCGAATGCTTTGTCTTCGACGAGCGGGTTTCGGTCGGCCATGGGCTTGTCGAAGGCGAGGCGGAACTTTGCCATGCCTGCCGCAATCCGATCGCCCCAGAGGACAAACTTTCGCCGCTGTTCGAGGAGGGCGTCTCGTGCCCCAATTGTTATCACGAACGCACGGATGAAGATCGCGCCCGTTTTGCCGAACGGCAGAAGCAGGTGCGATTGGCTAAAGAGCGGGGCGAGAAGTCCCACATCGGGTCCTAGCCTACGTACAAATTCCTCCGCTGTCATTGCAATGCCATGAACCGGGTCCTAACTAAGCGGAGCCAATTCATGCAGCCAGAGGAGAGACGCATGCTTGATCCGAAGAAGATTCTCGATGATTTTTTGGGAAGCAATATCCCCGGGGTTGGGTCCTCAGTTCGCGATACGGCCGGCAAGGCGACGCAACTGGCCAAGGATAATCCGCTCGCTACTGGCGCGCTCGCTGCAATCCTCCTCGGGACCGGTACGGGCCGTGAAGTGGCCGGCAGTGCCTTGAAGCTTGGTGGTCTCGCTGCCGTGGCCGGACTTGCCTACAAAGCCTATCAGAATTACCAGTCCGGCAAGGCTCCAGCCGAGGCAACCCAGGCCTCCACTGGCGAGCTTGCTCCTCCGCCGGACGATTCCAGCTTCCGCCCGGAGACCGCGCCACAGGGTGAGCACGAGTTTGCGCTGGTGCTTGTACGCGCGATGATCGCGGCTGCCCGTGCCGACGGCATGGTGGACGAGGCCGAAAAGGCGCGCATCATCGAAAAGCTGTCGCTCTCCGGCATCAACAGCGACACGCAGGAATTCCTGGCGAATGAGCTGAATTCCCCGGTCGATGTTGACGGACTGGTGGCTGCTGCGGTTACCGATGCGCAGAAGGTCGAGCTTTACACCGCTTCGCGCCTCGCTATCGATCCGAAGACACGTGCAGAGCGCGGCTATCTCGATCTCCTTGCCGGACGCCTGAAACTGCCGGACAATCTGATCGATCACATCGAAGCGACTGTGGCCGATGTGAAAGTCAACAGTCCAGCCTGACAGGGATTGCAAACTGGTGGGTGCGTGGTTCGACGGGGCTCACCATGAGGAAGTATAGTGGGTTGCAGATAGCCAAGAATTGCAACGTCTGCGACTAGCGTTGCAATCAACCCATGTCCCTCATGGAGAGCCCCGTCGAACCACGCACCATGTTGTTTGCCAGCCAAAAAAGCGCTGACTACTTCGTCAGAAACTTTTCGATCCGCTCAATGGCGCGGAGGATATTTTCTTCCGAGTTGGCGTAGGAAAGCCGGATATAGCCTTCGCCGAGAATGCCGAAATCCGGGCCGCCAATCAGCGCCACACCGGACTCGTCGAGTAGCGCTCCTGCGAGCTGCTTAGCCTGCCAGCCAGTCTCCTTGACGTTGGGGAAGGCATAGAACGCGCCTTTCGGCGTGGCGCAGCTGATACCGGGCAGGCTGTTGAGGCCATCGACGACAATCTTGCGGCGATTGTCGAACGCCTTGCACATCTTCTCGACATCGTCCTGCGGGCCGTCGATGGCAGCGATGCCAGCGAACTGGCTCGGTGCATTGACGCAGGACCAGCAATTGACCGCAAGCTTGCGCACCTTGTCATACAGTTGATCAGGCCATATCGACCAGCCCATGCGCCAGCCGGTCATCGCCCAGGTCTTCGACCAGCCATTCAGTATAATGAGCCGATCGCGGATCTGCGGGAAGGTGAGAAGCGAGCAATGTTCCTCACCATCATAGGTCATGACGTCGTAGATCTCGTCGGACATGATCGCCACATGCGGGTGCGCTTCAAGGCCTTTCACCAGCTTTTCAATCTCGGATTTCGGCGTCACACCGCCGGTCGGATTGGCGGGAGAGTTGAGGATGAGGAGCCGTGTCCTCGGCGTGATCAACGCAAGGGTTTCTTCGGCGGAGAAGGCAAAGCCGTTCTCCTCGCGGATCGGCACAGGAATGGGCTTGGCGCCGGTAAACTCGATCATCGAGCGATAGATCGGAAAGCCGGGATCCGGGTAAAGGATTTCAGCTCCGGGCTCGCCAAAGATAAGGATTGCCGCAAACATCGTCACCTTGCCGCCGGGGACGATCATGATGTTTTCCGGCGAGACCTCGACGCCCGTAGTGGTCAGCGTACGGCGTGCAACCGCGTCGCGAGCGGCGAGCAGGCCGTTGGCCGGCGTATAGCCGTGATGGCCGTCCTTGAGCGCCTTGATGGCGGCTTCAACGATATGGGCGGGTGTTTTGAAATCCGGCTGGCCGATGCCGAGATTGATGATGTCCTTGCCCTCGGCGGCGAGGGCGGTAGCGCGGGCGAGGACAGCAAAGGCATTTTCTTCGCCGATACGGTCGAATCCCGAAATAGTGCGCAGCATTTTCTTGTCTCACATACAATGTTTGTGGGATTACGAGACGTTACATTACAAGTTAACGTGGCCTCTACATCCCTTGTTGCATAAGGGTTTTAGGAGTATTTTAGTCTCAAGGTAACACGAGACGTTACGCCTGATATCGCGCCAATCTGTTACCTCCTATAACCTAAGGTAACACGAGGAGGCTGGATTATGGCGAAGGAAGAGACCGACAACAAGCCCGTCGAATTGAAGAATGTGGACACCTATAGCGCCCCTGCAAGGGGTGAGCCAGCAAGGGTCATCCGGGACAGCATCGCCAAGGGCTTGCGGCTGACCGTCTACCCCTCCGGGAAGAAGAGCTTCCTCTACTTCTACCGCAATCCGCAAGGCATACAGCGCAAGTGGACGATGGGAAGTTTCCCGGCTCTTTCCCTGACAGCGGCACGGGCCAAGGTAGCGACGCTAAAAGATAACCTCGAACGGGCCAAGACCGACCCCGTGTTTGCTCTCTCCCCCGAGTGCGATCCGGCAGCGACCGAGCAGGGCACGAAACACGCTATCCGGGCTCCAATCCCAGACGACGACAAGTACCCTGCCATAGTGAAAGAGTACCTCCGGGACTATGTCATGGGTCGCGGCACGATGGCCAAGAAGGCCCCAAAGGACAGCACGATTGAACAGACGGCCCGAGCCCTTGGCCTGAAGCAGGACAAAACCAAGCCAAAGTGGACGTGGGTGGAAATCCGGGATGGTCTTGCCGAGCAATGGCAGGGCAAGCGGTTCGCTGCCATCTCTAAGGCGGACGTAAAGCATCACCTTGACGACCTCCTGCACAATGGGTCCGCCAAGCGACAGGCCTCCGGGGCTCCGGTCACGGCGAACCGGACTTATGCCGTTCTCAAGGCCCTTTGGCGCTGGGCACAACGGGAGACCAAGCTTGCAGACGGCAAGCGGGGCGAGGACATCACGGACTGGGTACGAAGCACAGAGGAGAAGCGGGAACGCTTTTTGACCGAACCGGAAATCCGGGCTTTCTGGCAGGCAACCGGAGAACTGGGCTATCCAGCCGGGACTGCAATGCGGGTGATCCTGCTTACGGGGTGCCGGAAGTCTGAAGTTAGTGACATGCAAATATCAGAACTCTCGGAGGACCTGAAGCGGTGGGCCATTCCCGGAGGCCGTACAGGCCGCGTCAAGAACCGGGAAGAGCACACCCTGCCCATTCTCCCGGACGTGAGGGCGATCCTTCAGGGCCTTCCTCAGAGGCCGTTCCTCTTCTCATACAATGGCGGCACGAGCCCGATAAAGAATTTCACGGCCCCGCATGAGAAGGTCCTGAAGCGCATGGAGGAGTTTTTGGGCGTGACCTATGTCGATGACCCGGAGGCCCCTTGGCCCTCACGTCCTTGGACCATCCATTCCCTGCGGCATACCTTTGCCACCCTAAGCAATGAACGGGACCCGAGCGTTCAGGTTGCCGTGGACGTGGTGCAGAACCATAAGATCAAGGGCATGGCAGGGACGTACAATCACGCTGAATATAAGGCCCTCAAGTACAATCTTCTGGAGGCTTGGGAAGCCGATGTGCGGCGCATTCTGGCGGGGCAGAAGCGTTCAGAAAGTGACGAGGACAATCCCGCCGCGACGTGGTAAGGTGCTGTATGTGAACCTTTAAATTGCCCCGCCTTGTGCGGGGTTTCCTTTTGCGTGAGACAGCCGGGAAAGTGGACAGCCTGATAAAGTGATGGGTAAGCGTTGTAGTGGCTGGATTTATACTCTAGCAGATTGGTCGTGTTAAGTCCCCGCAACCTCGCCAGCGTGGCATGTGAAAAAGTCCAAAGAGCAAACTCATCTCCTGAAAGCGCCTCAGGACCTCACACCGGTTGTCAAAGATAGTCACATGGTCACATCGCCAGCGACGTGCCAAATAGCTTGAATATGTGGGTTATACAATTAAAACAGGCGGAAAAGGCCCGTATTTGCTGGGTTTCAGACGCCTTGCTGTTACCTCAAAACCAATCGCGATAACAAAGGCCCTCACGCAAGATGGCCACCGGGGGTGGCATCGTTGCTCATGTCTGCCCGGGGAGGGGCAAGGGGTTCCCCCATGCCACGGCTTGCCCGCTGGCGTAAAGTGACACGGTCGATGGACTGATTATGGCAATGAAATCCCGAAGATTGTCGTTTCGGAAGCGAAACTGTAAGTCCTTGAAAAATAAAATAAAAATAGGATTTTCCAAAAAAGTTGCAGCGGCAAGCCCCTAAATGGGGGCTTTAACAATCGCGTGATGGCCAAAGTTGCGCCTTAGAAATCATTGAGCTTTTTCGATCTCTTCGGGATTTTGGGCCAAAACGGTGCAACGCCATGGTGCAATGTGAGGGTATGTTGCAACTTGAGATACGGAGCCACATTGCCACACATACGCTAATATGAACTCGGCGTTATTCTACGCCTTACCGGCCAGTTATTCATCGCCCCCGATGGTGGCCGGGAACAAGGCCGGAGCAGTCGAAGCAATTCCCACATCCCCCATGCACCGTTTCGCTCTCCGGCCCCCCTTCGGGTTACAAAAAAGCGTGATTGGAGCCTCAACCCGCAACCGGTGTATCCTGTCGTTAGCTGACCGGCAATTGCCCAACCTTTTGCTGGTCAGGGAACTGGCCGGAGCGTCCGAAACGCACCCACATCCCTATCCCGAGCGTGGGTGCTTAGCCCCGGCCTTCTTTTTCTGCCCTCGGCTCGTTCACTGCTTAATCAAACCGCCTGCACGTCCCTTGTTGATCAGGTAGGAAACGAACGCCGCACAGGCCCCAAGCATGAATAGTGCGTCGGTCTCATCCACGTTCGCGGCGTCTCCATCCAGCAAGGCGTGACGGATGCCTTTTTCATCGCTCGTAAAGCCGTAGAGGCTACTAAATCCTGCCTTCATCGCCTTGTGGATTGCACCGGTTGCTTCAAGTTTGGCGAGGGCTGGACCAAGCTCTTTAGTGCCCGGAGCAAGTGACTTTGCCGTCGCCTCCACAGCGTGAATGCTTTCTCGTACACATCCTGCCCAGTCACCCGCCGTTGCCGCCTCGGCGGCCAATTTCAGGTGCTGGCGAGCCCCGTTAAATTCAGTAGACCGCAGGTCTGTGAAGGCCCTCTCCAGTGTTTCCCGCTCTTCAGGGGCCGAGACGGGTACAATGGTATCTCCGTTTACCACTCGGTATGCGGCCCGGCAGAATTTTAGTCGATTATCAATGTATTTGGCGAAGTCTTCGGGAGGGGCGGACCGCATCACCCATTGGAGGAAACCGAATATATCCGTATATTCGCCGCTGACGAAAATTTTCTTGAGATACTCACGTTGTTTCGACCACTTGTTCTCAAAGTCATCCACCATCAAATGTAGACGGACCACGTGCATTCTACGAAGAATATTTAACCAGCGGCCTCCAACCGTTCGGTCATATTCATTTATGGTTTTTTCCACCGAGTTGTGGATGTAGTCCCAGAGGAATGCACGAAGCTGTGGCGAGATTTCCTTTAGCTCTAGTTGCCGTGGGAGTGGCTCAACGCCCTCCGCTTGCTCGAATGTCAGATTAGCCCGGTCAATGCTTTCGTCTGCCAAGATGTTTCATCCCGTTTCCGTTTCGTTCCGCTCACGATCTACTGACCGGAGACTGGCGTCAATGTCGGGGCAGAATATACATTTTCATCCACAGATAAGGCGAAAATGGAAAACGATGTACGTTGCGGATGAGGTGAATGGCTGGGGATAAAAGGTATATGATGCGCCAATGCTTAAATATTTGGGAAGTGATTTGAGATGCTAAAGCCCTCTTCTCTGTTGGCCAAGCGATGAACCTGAAGACGCTGAGGCTGATCGATAAAATCACCGATGCGTTACTCTGGATTACGCTTGCGGTGTGTGTCACGGCCTTTGCGGTGTTCGTGTGGATTGTCGCTGTGTCGATCACTTACATTCCTGCGTGATGCGGATACGAATACGGCACCTGCTCCTAAAGCTCTAAGCGGCGTCCTCTAGCCCTTCCTTTTACCTTGGTCCTCCACCCATCCCCTCTAAAGAGGGGGATGTGGTTGTGGGGTGGACTTTTTCACTTCGATTTTCACTTCGATTTCGAAGTAGCTTTTGGCAGTGAAACGTACCCTTTCTTGCCCGGCAGCTTGGCAATATATCCTTGCTCAATCAATACGTTAAGGGCGGTTGTCAGAGTACTATCCGACATGTCACTTACTGCTTTTAGCGCAGCGAACGTGTACTGCGAATTCGAAGTACGAAATCGAAGTAAAATCGCCTTCTGACTTTTGGTCAAAATCGAAGTAGAAATCGAAGTAACCGGCTCGTCGTCGGGCTCGTCTGGAAAGCCAATTCCAGCGCTTTCCCATGCTTCCATCATGATACTTTTAATGGGCTGGCCTTTGGCGTCTCTTAGGTCCGGGGCGTCGAATTCGATCAATTCCACCCTCACCGGCTTGAACCGGTCACCCCGCCATTTTATTGGATCAGGATGCAGCCGTATGACAGACTTGCCGTTGTGCATCTTCTTTTCTAGATACGCATTCGCATCAATCTCGTTGAAGAAACCAGTGCCTCCGGCTGGCCTCGGCCCACGCTGACGATCCCCGCTTTCGCGTTTAAACGCATCCAGCGGCCCGGATTTGCAATTCCCAAATCCTGCACCATCTCTCAGTAAATGCCGCGTTGCGGCCCCGTTTACGAGTGAGGAGAAATCGAGATGCAGACAGAACTTTTCCATTATAATGCGATCCTGAAGGCGTCGCCCGACGCTGAGTATATCAGCGGAGGCCAATTGCTGATCCGCTGGGGCAAGAAGACTTCCAATCGTACATACCTGAAGCGGCTCCGGGATAACCCCGCTCTAGGCTTTCCAAAACCCCGCTATTTTACCGGCCTGACCGGCTTCCCATCGTGGAAACTGTCTGATATCGAGGCGTGGGAGGAAGCGCGACAGGGTCAGAAAGCGGCGGCTTGAGGGTGCGACATATTGGCAAGGCTCATCGGCAACGCTGTTACCAATTTGTTGACAATTCCCTGCACTGGTAGCCCGGACCTTTGAAACAACCCCAGTATTTACGGGCTTTTTTTGGTTGTGGCGTATAGTCTCACATACAATTTTCAACTTCTGCTTTGTGCGTGGAGTGGCATAACAAGTCAAATATTCTCAACTCGAGCGAGCAAATTGCATCATGACCGATTTGAAAGACTGGACGCCCCGCCCACTTCCGGCTCGCGAACCGCTCGAGGGCCGCTATGTGCGGCTGGAGCCGCTCGATGCGGCAAAGCACGCCGACGAGCTCTATGAGGCGTCTTCGGTCGCCGACGCGGGCGACCGGTTCAGGTTCCTTTTCGAAAATCCGGCGGAGGATCGCGAAGCCTTTGCAGCGTGGCTGCAAAAGGTCGAAGCGAGCAAGGACCCGCTTTTCTTCGCCGTGATCGATAAGGCGAGCGGCAAGGTTGCCGGGCGCCAGACGCTCATGCGCATCGATCCAACTTTCGGCGTGATCGAGATCGGCAACATCTATTGGGGTCCGCTGATTTCGCGCAAGCCCGCAGCGACTGAGGCGCAGTTCCTCTTCATGCAATACGCCTTCGACGGGCTCGGCTACCGGCGTTATGAGTGGAAATGCAACAACGCCAATGAGCCGTCAAAGCGGGCGGCGGAGCGGTTCGGTTTTACATTCGAAGGCGTCTTCCGCCAGCACATGGTGCAGAAGGGCAAGAACCGCGACACGGCGTGGTATTCGGTCATCGACAGCGAATGGCCCGCGCTGAATGCTGCATACGAGGCTTGGCTTTCGCCGGATAATTTCGATGCGAATGGGATGCAGATCAAGAAGTTGGAAGAGTTTAGGGCCGCAATATCGTAGTGCGTGGTTCGACGGGGCTCACCATGAGGGAGGGTAGAGTCTTGCAGGGAGCCAGGAAACGCCCGAGGTTCCCAGATTTTGCGTGCAATCAACCACTTCCCTCATGGTGAGCCCGTCGAACCACGCACGGCAGTATTGCCCCCTGAATTATCGATTCACTTGCATTAAACCGCCATGCGGCTACAACGCGCGGAGATCTATTGACCAAAGGCCAAAGAGCGTGACCGATCCGAAAACCCGTAATGCGGCCATCGCGGCCGCCTGCATCATGCTTGGCTTCGGCTTCGTGGCCTATTGGATGCCGACGCTGATGCTGGCGCTGGGCGAACGTTCGACGCTTGCGGCAGGGGTCTTTGCGGTGGTCTTTGTCGCGGGTTTCTTCTTCATTTTCTGGCTGCGCGCCAGAAAACAGCATGAGAATGACCAGCCTTAGTATTGCAGCGAGGCGGTCAGAAGCAGGGCGCCGAAGAGGACGATGAACAGCGCACCGCCGATCTCTATGATGTTTTGAACGCGGCCTGAAAGTGCAGAAGCGCCGGAAACTCTCAGCGCGACATTTTTGGCGGTCACGGCCAGCGTTGCCAACATGGCGACTGTGATGAACGTGCCGAGCGCCATGGCAAAGACCGAGAGAACGCCGCCGATGACAAGACCGTTCAGCAGCGAGAAAGTCAGGACGATCAAAGCACCGGAGCAGGGGCGCAAGCCGACGGCGATGATCGCCGACCAAGCGGTTTTCCAGTTAAAGTCACCGGCGATCATCGCAGGATCCGGTGCATGGGAATGGCCGCAGGTTTCGCAGATCTCACCCGCCGCGTGATTGTGATGATGGCCGTGGTCATGATGATCATGGCTGTGGGCGGCGTGGGAATGAGTATGCTCATGGTGGTGATCGCGATGATCGTGAGCGTGATCATGGTGATCGTGACCCGCTGAGGCCTGTGCAGGCAGAAGATGCGCGACACGGGGGCGGAAAAGCACCGGCACCTTGCGCCAGAGCAGTGACAGGCCAAAGGCGATGATCAGGACAAAACTCGCCATTTCCATGTAATGGGTCGCGTCGTCCATCGAAACTGTCGTGCCACGCAGCACAAGGAAGGTGAGGCCGATGACGAAAATTGCGGTGATGGCCTGCAGCATCGATGACGCGAAGGAAAGGACAATGCCGCGCTTCAACGTCGTTTCGTTGGCAAGCATGTAGGACGAAATCACTGCCTTGCCGTGACCGGGACCGACAGCGTGAAGAATACCGTAGAGGAACGAAAGGCCGACGAGTATCGACCCCTGCCATGGGTCATCGCGCATGCCTTTGAGCGCATGCGTCATGGCGAGGTAGAAACTGCGCTGCTGCATGTTGATCCAGAGAATGATTTCGGCAAATGGACCGGTGGGCTGCATGGCAACTTCATTCATGCCGATGCCAAGCGATGTTTTTTGCGCCAGCGCATGACCGGTGAAAAATATCGTCAGCGCAAGTGCGCCGAACAGGGTTCTTTTCCGCATCATTCGATTCCTAACTCTTCGCAGGACATTCGATTTCGAGCCGCGTCGCGAATATCTTCGACATGTTGGTGCCGGTGGGGTCGTTGAAAAAACTATCGGTCAGCGTTGCCTGGTTTTGGGCGATCGCCTGGTCGGGATCAGGGCGCACGACCTTCTGGGTGCAGCCGCTGGGCACGCCGGTAACATGGATATCGGAGTCATTGACGTAGTCGATGGCGGTGTAGAATGTCGGATCGTAGACGCCGAAGCTGGTCTTCTTGCCGAGCTTGAGCGGCTGTTTCGGCTTGCTTTCGAAGATGATCAGCAGCTGGTTGTTCTGGAAGTCAGCGAGCAAATGTTCGGGCGCGGCCATGACAATGGTCTTGCCATTGAGCTGGACCGTCTGGAAGTAATCGAATTCCGACACGGACTCGTTGATGGTGCTGGCGAGGTCCGCCAATTCCTTCTCATCGAGCTTCAGATCGCCATTCTTGTCGAATTCGACGAGGACGGTGCTGGAGAACAAATCGTCGAAGCGCCAGACATGCCCGAGTTTTTCGACAGTGCCGTCCGGCTTGATGGTGATATCGAGACGCGCTTCGGCAAAGACATGCGGGTGCACATAGGCCGGCGTGGCAAAGGTCAATCCCGCGGCCAGTGCACCGATGAAAACCCCGAATCGTTGCTGCATGGATGTACCCTTAATGGTCGGCGCAGAGGACTACGCGAAATTGGCGAAATTGGGACGATATATTATTACGGCATGATTACATTCAGGCGCGGCGATTGTCCTTGAACCATTTGGTCAGGTAATCGACAAGAACTCTCACCTTCGCCGGAAGGTAACGGCGATGCGGATAGACCGCATAAATACCGGCGTCGCGCATAACGAAGTCTCCGAGAATGGAAACAAGCGTGCCGTTATCTATATCCGGTTGCGCGATGAAATCGGGCAGCAAGGCAAAGCCAAGTCCGGCAAGCGCCGCCCGGCGGGTAGCCAATGGGCTGTTGATTTCAAGGGGGCCGGACAATTGCACCGAACTCGGCGGTCCGCCTTCATTGCGAAATTGCCAGGTATTGCGGGAGCGATTGTTGGTATCGACGATACAGGGAAGGGAGGCCAGTTGTTCTGGCCTTTCTGGTCTTCCCACGCGCTTGATCAAATCCGGCGTGCCACAGGCAATGACCCGAAAGGGGGCGATTCGCTTGGCGATGAGGGACGAATCCTGCATGCGGGTGATGCGGATCGCAAGGTCGAAGCCCTCCTCGACAAGATCGACAAATCGGTCGTCCAACCGCACATCGAGGATGATGTCGGGCTGTTCGGCGCAGAAATCGATGAGGCACTGGCCGATATCCGCATCGGCGAAGGATCGCGATGCAGAGATCTTGATACGGCCCTTGATGTCGCTGCTCGATTCGCGCACCGTTTCCTGCAGGCTCTCGACATCGCGCAGGATTTCGCTGGCGCGCTGGTAATAAGTGTGGCCGGCCTCCGTCAGCGAGAACTGCCGGGTGGTACGATTGAGCAACAGTGCCCCGAGTTCATCTTCCAATTCGCGCACATATTTGGACAGGAGCGCCTTGGACCGCCCGATTTTGCGCGCTGCCGCCGAAAAACCTTCCGCTTCGACCACGTCAATGAAAGCACGCATGCGGGTGAGGGTGTCCATCAATGCCTTTCAGCGGATTGGAGGATGGTCCTGGCAAGCTTGATCAACGCACGATCACTGCCTTTGGGTCCAATCAACGAAATGCCGAAAGGTGCGCCATGCACCTCGCCAAGCGGCAGCGTGATCTGCGGGAACCCAGACAGTCCGGAAAGGCAAAACAGCCGGACGCAACGTTCACGGTATGCCTGACTGTCCTCTAAGGAAGTGTTGACGAGCGGGGCGGCCCCCGGAACCGTCGGCAGGACCATGACACCGTCATCTTTCAGGAGATCGCCGAGCTCGCTGCGAAACAGGTCGCGCCGCTTGGTTTGCCGCTCGTAGGTTTCAGCATCGATAGTAGAACCATATTCGAAACGTTCCTTGACGGCCGGACCGAGGTTCCGCTCTTTCTCCGAAATCCATGTCCCATGGGCCGCCCAGGCCTCAAAACCCTGTATCTGCCGCAAGCAGAGATAAAGATCGTCCATGGATGCCGTGGCTTGGCGGGCCGAGCGCGCGTGACCGAGATGAGCGGCGAGGATGCCATACATCCTCCGGTATTCAGTATCTTCCGCTTCACCAAGAAGCAGATGTTCAAGCAGGGGGATGAACAGCGGGCGGTTGAGCTTGAAATCCCGTGTATCGGGTCCAAGCAGGACCTCACTGACCTTTTCATAAAGCGCAATGTCTTTTGCGAACCAGCCGAACGTATCAAGGGAATGCGCGAGCGGCATGGTGCGGTCCAGCGAGACACGACCATGAGTCGTGCGAAGCCCGACGAGGCCGCAAAAGCTCGCCGGCGCCCGTATTGAGCCGCCAGTGTCGGAACCTGTGGCGATCGTGACAAGACCGCCTGCGACCGCCGATACGGATCCCGACGAAGAGCCTCCGGTCACGCGGTCCGGCGCCTTTGGGTTGACCGGATAGGGAAAATGCGTGTTCTGGCCCATCATCGAGAAGGCAAGCTCATCCGTCTGGGTTTTGCCGATGAAGCGTGCGCCGGCATCAAGCAGGCTTTGAACTGCAGGGGCGGTTGTGGTCGCGGCTACTGATTCGTCATATTTCTGCGGATTGCCGCAGCCGGTGCGCATGCCAGCCACGTCAAATATGTCTTTGACTGCCAGTGTTTCTCCAGTCAGCCGGCCATTGCCCGAAGAAATGTCCGGTAAAGGCAGGTCGAGCAGGGCATTGAAGGGAGAAATCGTGTCCATCGTTCAATGATTCTATGGCATTTGCCCCTTGTTGTTCAATGAATAAAAAATTTTGCCCTGCCGCATAATTTTCATTGATTGGACACATCTTTCCTCTTATATGCCCCTTGCCCAAAGTCGCACGTGCCCATGGGTGTCCGCCGATCTTCATTATGGTGAGGAAACGGTATGGTACCTGGAACTAACCCCTCCAGTCAGTTTGTCGGCCTACTGCCAAGCTGAGGACATCTGAAGCAACGACGGTGCGGGCCTTTCTGGTGTCTTTCGGCTGTCCATAAGCCGGAATTACTGAAGAGGCACACCTTCATTGCCGGTAGTGCGGATGGGTTCATCCAAGCCAAGGCAGACAAAGCGGACTGACGCTGACTTTAGCGTTGATCCATCGCCGCATGACCATTCGCGTGTTTCCAGCATCTCCAAAGGCTGGCTTCACGAGGGACGGATTCATGCACTTTGTCCTAGCGGTTTATCGGGCGCACCCCGTGACACCGCGACTTGCATCAAGGCGGCCGGAAGTGCCGCTACGAGTTGGAGACCCAAGATGGCTACACAGCGCATTATCGACTTCATCAATACCCGACGTCCGAACGGCCCTTGCATGGTGCTCGATCTCGATGTCGTGCGCGAGAATTTCCATAATTTCGAGATGGCTCTGCCGGAATCGAAGATTTTCTATGCGGTGAAGGCCAATCCTGCGCCGGAAATCCTGCGCCTGCTCGCTTCGCTCGGCTCCAACTTCGACACGGCTTCTGTCGCTGAAGTCGAGATGGCGCTTGACGCCGGCGCAACGGCTGACCGCATTTCCTTCGGCAACACGATCAAGAAGGAGCGCGATATCGCACGTGCCTTCGAGCTCGGCATTCGCCTGTTCGCTGTCGATTGCGTCGAGGAAGTCGAGAAGGTCGCCCGTGCCGCGCCCGGTTCGCGCGTGTTCTGCCGCGTTCTGACTGATGGCGCCGGCGCTGAATGGCCGCTGTCGCGCAAGTTCGGCTGCGTGCCTGCCATGGCTGTGGATGTACTCCGCTCGGCACAGCAGCTTGGTCTCGACAGCTATGGTGTTTCGTTCCACGTTGGTTCGCAGCAGACTGATCTTGCTGCCTGGGACCGTGCGCTGGGCGATGCCAAACAGGTATTCGACACACTGGCCAAGTCAGGCATCACGCTGAAGATGGTCAATATGGGCGGCGGTTTCCCGACCCGTTACCTGAAGGATGTGCCGACCGCGCAGGCCTATGGCCAGGCGATCTTCCAGGCACTGAGCAAGCATTTCGGCAATCGTCTGCCTGAGACCATCATCGAGCCAGGCCGCGGCATGGTCGGCAATGCCGGTGTGATCAAGGCTGAAGTCGTGCTCGTTTCGAAGAAGGCCGCCAACGACAACGTGCGCTGGGTCTATCTCGACATCGGCAAGTTCGGCGGTCTCGCCGAAACGATGGACGAGGCGATCCGCTACCAGATCACCACGCCGCGCGATGGCGATCGCAGCGAGCCTTGTGTCCTTGCGGGCCCGACCTGCGACAGCGCCGACGTGATGTACGAAAAGAACCCCTATCCGCTGCCGATCTCGCTGACCATTGGCGATGAGGTGCTGATCGAGGGTACGGGTGCTTACACCACGACCTACTCGGCTGTTGCCTTCAACGGGTTTGAACCTCTCCGATCATACGTAATTTAAGGGCTCTGGCCCGGTCATTAACTGCTGTCCGGCCTCTTCGCGCCGGGCGGCGATGACGCCCCTTACGATCGCAGATTGGTCAAGACAATGAGCGCAGTAGACTTTATCGAACAAAATCTGCATCCGGACGGATCGCAGGCCTTCACCATCCTCAACGAGACCGCTCAGGACGAGCGGGCGCGCGAAGCTTTGCTCGACCGCGCCATGGGGACAAGCCGTCGCCGCAAGTCGTCGGAAAAGCTGCGTCGCGGCCGGCTGCCTTCCGCTGGCCTTGCCTTCGTGGCACGCGGCGAAGACGGCACATTGCTTGGTACGGTACGGCTTTGGGACATCCAGGCCGGACACGATGCGGCAGGCAAGCCGGTACGGGCGTTGCTGCTTGGGCCGCTTGCCGTCGAACCGTCGCTCAAAGGCAAGGGCATTGGCGTGGCATTGATGCGTCATGCGACAGCCGAGGCTGCGCGGCTTGGCCACGGCGCCGTCATTCTGGTGGGTGATCCGGAATATTACGAACGCTTCGGCTTCAGCGGCACGAAGACAACAGACCTTGCCATGCCGGGTCCGGTCGAACGGCGGCGTTTTCTGGCGCTGGAATTGAAGCCGGGTCACCTTGAGGGATGCCATGGGTTGCTGACGCCGAAGGGTCGCCGCTCCTCACATGCAGTGAGGGTATTGCCGGTTTCGCTGCGGTTCTCGCGGTAGACGAAGCCGGCCCATTCGGGCCGGTTTTCATTTAGGCCTTGGCGCGAACGAAACGCTCGATGGCGGCTACTTCGCTTTGCTGGATTTCGTGACCGCCGGAATGCCAGACCAGATCGGTCTCGACACCTTGCTCTATCAGGTAATCCGCAAAAGTCTGTGTGAGGACCGGCGGACAGATCGTGTCCAATCGGCCGGCCGTGATCAACACACGCTTGCCAGCAAGGCCGAGTTGTGGCTCCGGCGTCCACGGCACCAGCGGATGCATCAGAACAGCCTCATCGAACAGGTCCGGATGCGACAGCATCACCGAGGCGATCATATTCGCGCCGTTGGAGTAGCCCAGTGCCACCGTCCTTGACGGTTTAGCCTTGTCCTTATGCGAGCGTATAAAATCCGCCATGGCGCTGGTACGCCTGGCGAGATCGTCCATGTCATAGACGCCTTCATGCGTGCGGCGGAAGAACCGGGCCGCGCCGTGCTCGGAGACATCGCCGCGTGGCGAAACGATCCCGGCCTGCGGCAGCAACTGCCGACCGAAATCGAAGAACTGGTTTTCATCGCCGCCTGTACCATGGAACACGAAAAGCAGCGGGTCCCCCGGCTGTTCAGCAGAATGAGAACGATATTGGTAAGTACCGATCGACATGTCTAACCTTTCCAGTGCGGCGTCTTCGTCCGCTTGGCTATTGGGTTGCGTTTGCATGCCCCCACAGATGTGGCGGGAGCCAGAGGAATTAAACCGGGCTCACGCTTGATGCATTGTCGCTGTCACGTAGACAGTCGAGACCTGAAGATCAGCTCGCGTCCGACCAGGGGCCATGGAAATCGCCTTCCTCGTCAATCCGTTTGAAGCCATGTGCACCGAAGAAATCGCGTTGGGCCTGGATCAGGTTAGCTGTGCCGCGCGCCTGCCGGAAGCTATCAAAATAGCTTAGTGCGGCAGAGAGCGCCGGGGTCGGCAGGCCGGCAAGAGCGGCTTCAGCGACGATCTTGCGCAACGATTGCGATCCGGTTTTCATGCGTTCGACGAACGCAGGCACGAGCAGCAGGTTCTTGCCCTCGCTACCGTCGAAGGCAGCGGCGATCTGGTCGAGGAATTGCGAGCGAATGATGCAGCCGGCGCGCCAGATGCGGGCCGTCGTTGCAAGCGGTATGTTCCAGCCATGCTCCTTCGATGCGCCGGCCATGACGTCGAAGCCCTGTGCATAGGCGGCGATCTTGCCGGCGAGAAGTCCTTGCTCCAGCATGTCGATGAAAGCGGCGCCCCCATCCGCAAGCTTGGCTGTCTTCAGATCGCCATAGGCTTTTGACGCCTCACCGCGTTCCTTGACAAGCGACGAGATCGAGCGAGCGGCGACTGCGGCCTCGATGCCGGTCGCCGGGATGCCGAGCATTTGCGCCTCGATTGCCGCCCAGCGTCCTGTGCCCTTTTGGCCCGCGCTGTCGAGTATGATGTCGACAGCGGGTTTGCCGGTCTTCTTGTCGGTCGCGAGCAGGACCTTGGCGGTGATCTCGATGAGGTAGGAATTCAGCGGGCCGGCATTCCATTTCTCGAAAATCTTGCCGATGGCAGCGGGAGCAAGACCGAGACCATCGCGCAGCACGCCGTATACCTCGGCGATCATCTGCATATCGGCATATTCGATGCCATTGTGGATCGTCTTGACGAAATGACCGGCGCCATCGGGACCCAGCAAAGCGGCACAGGATTCGCCTTCGTACTTGGCGGAAATAGCGGTCAAAACCGGCTCGATGCGGGCATAGGATTCGGGCGTGCCGCCGACCATGATCGACGGACCATGCCGTGCGCCCTCTTCACCGCCGGAAACGCCCATGCCGACAAATGTCGGGTCGTTGGGCCCGAGTCCGGCAAGACGGCGCACGGTATCATGGAAATTGGCATTACCGGCATCGATGATGATGTCTTCCCTGGCAAGGAACGGCTTCAATGCCGCAATCTGCTCGTCCACAGCTTCACCCGCCTTGACCATCAGGATGATCGGGCGCGGCGCGCGGATGTTCTTGGCGAGGTCTTCCAATGTTTCGCAAGGAATAATCTGGTCTTTCAGGCTGCCAGCCTCTTTGTAGAACTCGTGCGTCTTTGCCACCGTCCTGTTGAAAACCGCGACGCGATAACCGTTTTCGGCAATATTGAGCGCCAGATTGGCGCCCATGACGCCAAGGCCGATCAATCCGATGTCAGCTTGTTGCATGATTTTGGTCCTTATTTCGCTATTTCATTCGGCGCGGGACGAACCTCGCGAGACCTTCAAGGCCGGAACAGCATTTGTATATCAATGTGCGGTCGCGGCAACGGTTAGATGTTCAAATTCTATTTATCCCGCAGCTGTTCCATGTCGCGGATGCGGTTCGCGCTGCTTTTTTCCAGCTTGCGGGTCACTTCGGCGATCAGGGTTTCAGCCACCAGAAAAAGTGTAGCGGATGAGTCCCACGGCGAAGGTACCGCTGTGCGACCGGCGATCACATGGCGGGCGAAGCGGGCGATGGGCGAAAGCCATTGGTCGGTGATCAGCACGATCTCGACGCCGCGCGCCTGCGCCTTTTCGGCAAAGCGGATCAGGCTGTTCTGATAACGGCGAATATCGAAGATGACCAGAACATCCTTCTTGCCCATGTCGATAAGCTGGTCACGCCAGTGGCTTTCCTGTCCGGCCAGGTGCGTGACACCGGGACGGGTGATCTTGAGGTGCGCGGCCATATACCGGGCGATCGGATCAGTAAAACGTCCGCCGAGCAGATAGATGCGGGCGCGACTGTGGCTGATAGCGTCCGTCACATCGTCAAGTTGCTGAGCTGACAGATGCTGAAAAGTTTCGCGAATATTCTCGATCGCCGCTTCCATAAGCGGAAACGCGGCGCTGGCCTTCGAGGGCTGGATCGCTGCTGCCCGGTTCCACGGCGATTGAACCTGCGCGGCGAGCTCTTCCTGCAACGCGCCCTGGAATTCCGGATAGCTCTGGAAGCCGAGGCGGGAAACAAAGCGCAGAATCGTCGGTGAACTCACGCCCGCCTGAGTCGAAAACTCCGCTACGGTGCGCAAACCGATCAACGGGTAATTGGCGATAAGCGTCTGTGCGGCCTTGCGCTCCGATGCCGGCATTGTGTCGATTTTCTCAGCTATCAGCTCGGAAATGCTGGCGTTCATCGATATTTTCCCCATCCAGCCATGATCCGAATTCGGCAAATGTGATTTTCGGATTTGACAATTTTAATTGTTGTGTATCAAATCATACGAGAGCGGAAATAAAAATACAAAATGTAACGTAAAGTACAGTTTGCCGAGAGAGCAAAATGGGCCAGACAATCCCCCACGGGGTGCCGCAGGAAGTGCAGCATGATTGGAGTCCTGTAAGGGTATCGAACCCCGACGGGCGTGGACCATTTGTCATTCTTTGCGACCACGCTTCGAATTATGTGCCGGAAGATTACGGCACTCTGGGCCTGCCACCAGCTGACCTGCAAAGACATATCGCATGGGACCCAGGTGCGCTCGGCGTCAGCGAGACGATGAGTCGATTGCTGGATGCGCCGCTGGTCGAATCCTGCGTGTCGCGCCTCATCATCGATTGTAACCGGACGTTGGATGCGCCGGACCTTATTCCGTCATTGAGCGAAGCGACGACAATCCCTGCCAATGTCAATCTTGACGAGACAGCAAGGCAACAACGAATCGCGCTTTCTCATGTGCCATATCATGTGGCCATTGAAGAGCTGGCGCGTGAACGCGCAAGCGGTGGCTTTCCCGAGCCAATCTATGTGGCCGTTCATTCCTATACGCCGGTCTATAGCGGGGTCGAGCGACCTTGGCATATCGGCATCATTCATGACGACGACGAAAGGATTGCCGCGCCATTGATTGCAGGCCTGCAGTCACTGGATCAATTCAACGTCGGCATCAACGAGCCCTATTCACCGGCAGACCGTGTCTATTCGACGCTGGAGCGGCACGCTTCCGTCTTTGGATTGCCGGCTGTGATGATCGAGATACGCAATGATCTCATCACCACGCCGCAGGAAGAGAAGATGTGGGGGGAGCTGCTCTCACGCCTTCTCGAAAACATCGTACAAAACCCGCTTACGGGAAAAGCGGGGACATCAAAGAAGGAAACGGCAAACAGGAACTAGAGCGTTTATTTGCGCTCGCGGGCGGCTGGTAATCTGACGTTGGAACTCTTTCAAGAATTACAGGGGAACGTGATGACACACCAAGACTATTCAGAAACTGATAAATCGGAGGACGTGAAAGTTCTTCATAGTATGGGCTATGCCCAGGAACTGGAGCGGCGCCTCAGCCGCTTCTCGAACTTCGCAGTTTCCTTCTCCATTATCTGCATTCTGTCCGGCGGTATCAATTCGCTGGCGCAGGCGACATCGGGTGCCGGCGGCATCGGCATCGGCATTGGCTGGTTGGTGGGCTGCTTCGTCTCACTCACCTTCGCCGTCGCCATGTCGCAGATCAGCTCGGCTTATCCGACCGCGGGTGGCCTCTATCATTGGGGTTCGATCCTCGGCAACCGCGGCACGGGCTGGGTAACCGCCTGGCTCAACCTGCTCGGACTGATCACCGTGCTCGGTGCCATCAATGTGGGCACGTGGACGTTCTTCGTCGGCGCGTTTGGACCGGCACTTGGCATCGAGAACAATCTGACGACGCAGACGATCTTCCTGATCATCATCACCGGGGCGCAGGCCCTCATAAATCACCTCGGCATCAAGCTGACAGCAAAGCTTACTGATTTCTCGGGCTACCTGATTTTCTTTGGTTCCATCCTCATCGCAGTAGTCTGTTTGATGTCGGCGGAGACGTGGGATTTCGGCCGGCTGTTTACCTTCCAGAATTATTCCGGCGAGGCGGGCGGCAATGTCTGGCCGGCGGTTTCGAACTGGTGGGTATTCGCGCTCGGGCTCTTGCTGCCGATCTATACGATCACAGGCTATGATGCCTCGGCCCATACGTCGGAAGAAACGCTGAAAGCCGCCCATTCCGTGCCGCGCGCAATGGTCATGTCGGTGGTGTGGTCGGCTGTCTTCGGATATCTGTTCCTTGCTTCATTTGTGCTGATGATCCCGAACATGGATGAAGCAGCCAAGCAGGGCTGGAACGTGTTCTTCTGGGCTTTCGACCAGCGGGTTGGAACGGGTCTCAAAGAATTCGTCTATCTGGTTGTATTCCTGGCGCAGCTGCTTTGCGGTCTTGCCACCGTGACATCGGCGTCACGCATGATCTTCGCCTTCTCGCGTGATGGCGGCTTGCCTGGATCATCGGCGCTGGCCAAGGTCAGCCCCACCTATCGTACACCGGTGGCGGCGATCTGGACATCGGCTGTCCTGTCGGTACTCTTTGTCTGGGGCTCGTCGGTGGTATCGGTCGCAGGTACCTCGGCCTATACGATCGTCGTGTCCTGCACGGTGATCTTCCTGTTCCTCTCCTTCACCGTGCCGATCGTGCTCGGCCTCCTGGCATGGGGAACGCCGAAGTGGGACAAGATGGGTCCATGGAACATGGGACGCGGTATCTTTACGCTGTTCGCCATTCTGTCGGTCCTGTCGATGATCCTGATCTTCATCATCGGTATCCAGCCGCCGAACGACTGGGCGCTCTACATCACCGTCGGCTTTTTTATCCTGACGGCGATCATCTGGTTCGGTTTCGAGAAGCGCCGGTTCCAGGGCCCGCCGCTCGGTGACATCATCGCCAAGCGCCAAGCCGTGATTGCCGCTGCGGAAAAGGCAGTCGGCGAAACAAAATGATTTGAGAAGCAGGGGCGGCCAGCTTAGGCGGGTCGCCCCTTTTATTTTGCCCCAGATAGCGATTTTGAGGAAAGATCATGCCCGGACATTGGAGTTTCGACGAATTAAAGCGCCACGTAACCAATGGCGAGATTGATACGGTTCTGGCCTGCTTCGTCGACATGCAGGGCCGCCTGATCGGCAAGCGGTTCCACGCGTCTTACTTTGTCGAATCCGCGCATGATGAGACGCATGGCTGCAACTACCTCCTTGCCAACGATATCGATATGGAGCCAGTGCCGGGCTATAAAGCCGCGAGCTGGAAGCAGGGCTACGGCGATTTTGTCATCAAGCCGGACCTCACCACCATCCGCCATATTCCATGGCTGGAGAAATGCGCGCTGGTTCTGTGCGATATTCTTGACCATCACCACCACGAGGATCTGGCGCATTCGCCGCGCAGCATCCTGAAGCGCCAGCTCGCCCGATTGAAGGATCGCGGCTACCTCGCCTACTTCGCCTCGGAGCTCGAGTTTTACCTCTTCGATGAGACCTATGAGACTGCCCGGGCCAAGCACTGGAAGGGAATGACAACGGCCTCGCCCTATATCCAGGACTACGTGATCCAGATGACCACCAAGGAAGACGCGGTGATGCGCGCTATCCGCAACGGTCTCTTCGATGCCGGCATTCCGGTGGAGAATTCCAAGGGCGAATGGGGCCCAGGACAGGAAGAGATCAATGTACGTTACGCCGAAGCTCTGGAGATGGCGGACCGCCATGTGGTCATGAAGAATGGTTGCAAGGAAATCGCCACCCAGATGGGCAAGGCCATCACCTTTATGGCGAAATATGACTACTCTCTCGCCGGCAGTTCCAGCCATGTGCACAATTCGCTGTGGAGCGCAGACGGCAAGACGCCGCTCTTCTACGACAAGAAGGCGGAATACACGATGTCGCCACTAATGCGGCAGTGGGTGGCGGGACAGCTGAAATATGCCGACGACTTCACCTATTTTCTCGCGCCCTATATCAACTCCTACAAGCGCTTCCAGGCGGGAACCTTTGCGCCAACGAAGAATGTATGGAGCCTCGATAATCGTACGGCGGGCTTCCGCCTGTGCGGCGAGGGGACCAAAGGTATCCGTATCGAGTGCCGCATCGGTGGTGCCGATCTCAATCCATATCTCGCCTTTGCCGGGCTCATCGCGTCCGGCCTCGCCGGGATCGACGAGAAGCTGGAACTCGGCAAGCCTTTCCAGGGTGACGCCTATGGCGGGGCGCGCTTGAGGGAAATTCCGAAGACGCTGCGCGAGGCGACGGATACGCTTAGCCGCTCGAAGATGCTGAAAGAGGCGCTGGGCGAAGATGTGGTCGAACATTATGTGCACACGGCGAAGTGGGAACAGTTCGAATATGATCGCCGGGTAACCGACTGGGAGTTGCATCGCGGCTTCGAACGGTATTGAAGAACTCAGAAATCCAGAACGCAGACTAGAGGTTTTTGCCATGACCGAGACGGTCAAACTGATTACGCCGATTGACGGCTCCGTCTATGCGGAACGTCCCATCGCAACCGAAAAGGCCATTGATGCCGCCGTTGAATCAGCAAAGCAGGCACAGGCGGATTGGGCTCAGACGAGCATTGCCGAGCGCGGCAGGTTTTGTCTCGCGGCGCTCGATGCGCTGCTCGCAATGAATGACGAGATCGTGCCCGAGATCGCCTGGCAGATGGGGCGACCAGTTCGCTACGGCGGCGAAAAAGGCGGCGTCGAAGAGCGCACACGGTACATGGTCAAGATAGCCGAGCAGGCCTTGGCGCCTGTGGTTGAGAATGACAGGCCGGGCTTCCGCCGCTATATCAAGCATGCGCCGCTCGGTGTGGTCATGGTCATAGCCCCGTGGAACTATCCGTATCTCACAGCCGTCAACACGATCATCCCGGCGCTGATGGCCGGCAACAGCGTGATCCTGAAGCACGCGGCGCAGACGCTGCTCGTCGGCGAACGCTTTGCTCAGGCCTTTGCAAAGGCTGGCCTGCCAAAAGGCGTGTTCCAGAACATTGTTCTCAGCCATGCTCAAACCGAAAAACTGCTGGGTTCGGGCCGCATCGATCATGTGAATTTCACCGGTTCGGTAGGTGGCGGGCGCGCCATCGAAAAAGCGGCGGCCGGGACATTCATGACGCTCGGACTAGAACTTGGCGGCAAGGATCCCGCCTATGTGCTGCCGGACGTCAATCTCGACCACGCTGTCGCCAATCTCGTCGATGGCGCCTTTTTCAATTCAGGCCAGTGCTGCTGCGGTATCGAGCGGATCTATGTACACGAAAATGTCTATGACCGTTTTGTGGACGGATTCATCGACTTGACGAAGCAATATGTTGTCGGCAATCCGCTGGATGCGGCAACGACAATGGGACCGATGGCACAGACGCGCTTTGCCGATCTCGTGCGCGAACAGAAGGCCGAAGCGTTACGCAAGGGCGCCAAGGCGCATGTCAATATGAGCGTTGCCAATGACAAGGCGGGTTCGCCCTATCTTGCGCCGGAGGTGTTGACGGGCGTCGATCACCAGATGAGCGTCATGCGCGAAGAAAGCTTCGGACCCATCGTCGGCATCATGAAAGTGCGCAATGACGAAGAGGCCGTGGCGCTGATGAATGACAGCCAATACGGTCTGACCGCGTCGCTGTGGACGACTGATACGGATCATGCGGCGGCTATCGGCGACCGCATCGAGACGGGCACGGTATTCATGAACCGCTGCGACTATATCGACCCGGCGCTGGTCTGGACCGGCGTCAAGGAGACGGGCAAGGGCGCCGCGATGTCGGCCATTGGCTACGGCAATCTTACAAGGCCAAAATCCTACCACCTGCGAGAGGCGATTTGATTGATCCACCCTGATGGTTATTTGACGTGGTTTTCTGCGCTTCCGGTGCTCACGTACTGTCGTACGCTGCGTTCCGGTTCTCGAAAATCGCGCCAACTGACTTCATCGGAGTGAATTCTCAAATCCCCTCGTTTTTCTAAAGAGAGACATGACATGAGCCAGCTTTTTTCCAAATGGAACTATCCGACCACTGTTCGCTTTGGCGCAGGGCGCATCAAGGAATTGCCGGAAGTTCTGGAAGCGACAGGGATCAAGAACCCGCTTTTCGTCACCGATCCCGGTCTCGCCAAGCTACCGGTCGTGGCGAGTACCTTAAAGATTCTCGACAATGCGAAAGTGCCTCATGGCGTGTTCTCTGAAGTAAAGCCCAATCCGGTCGAGTCGAATCTGACGGCAGGTATTGCCGTATTCAAAAAGGGCAAGCATGACGGCGTGATTGCCTTCGGCGGCGGTTCTGCGCTCGATCTCGGCAAGCTGATCGCTTTTCAGGCAGGCCAGAAGCGCCCGGTGTGGGATTTCGAGGATGTCGGTGACTGGTGGACCCGTGCTGATAGCGCAGCGATTGCGCCGATCATCGCCGTGCCGACGACTGCCGGAACAGGTTCGGAAGTCGGCCGCGCGGGTGTTATCACCAACGAGGAAACCCATACGAAGAAGGTGATCTTCCATCCGAAGCTGTTGCCGGCGATCGTCATCGCTGATCCGGAACTTTCGGTTGGTATGCCAGGTTTCATAACGGCAGGCACGGGCATGGATGCCCTGGCGCATTGCCTGGAAGCCTATTGTGCGCCGGGCTATCACCCGATGGCGGACGGCATTGCGGTCGAAGGCATACGGCTGGTGTTCGAGAACCTGCCGAAAGCCTATGCCAACGGCAAGGATCTGACGGCGCGGGCGCATATGATGAGTGCGGCTGCAATGGGTGCGACGGCTTTTCAAAAGGGCCTTGGCGCAATCCACTCGCTGTCGCATCCGATCGGCGCGATCTATGACACCCATCACGGCATGACCAATGCGGTGTTCATGCCCTATGTGCTGGCATTCAATCGCGATGCGGTAGAGGATCGGATAGGCAGGCTGGCAAACTATATCGGCATCAAGGGCGGCTTCGACGGGTTCGCCAAGGCCGTGCTCAAACTGCGCAAGGAGCTGAAAGTGCCGCATACCTTGCCGGGGCTGATCACCGACCTTGACATGACCAAGAAGCAGAAAGAATTGATTGCCGACATGGCTATCGTTGATCCGACTGCTGGCGGCAATCCGGTAAAGCTGACGAAGAAGGCAGCACTGAAGTTGCTCGACGAAGCGATTGCAGGGTAGTCGTCGGGGCCGTTGAACGAAGCTTTCGCGGAAAGTCAATTCATGACATTTTCTTACCAATTGTTGATCGATCAACCAAGGGTAAGAAAATGTCCGACACAGCAACGCTTTCAGTAAAGTTCCAGATATCGATTCCCAAGGCCGTCCGCACCGCGCACAAGTGGAGCGCTGGCCAGGAATTTGCGTTTATTCCCAAGGGAACGGGCGTACTGCTTGTTCCTGTACCAAAGCCCGATGAGCTTGCCGGAATCGCGGAGGGCGCAAACGCCAAGGACTATCGCGATCGCAAAGATCGCTTCTGATGCTGATTGTCGATACGTCCGCCTGGATTGAATGGCTCATCGCATCCTCTACCGGCAAGGCGGTAGGGGATAGGATACCCTCACGGGAAAATTGGCTTGTACCGACAATCGTACAGCTTGAGCTGGCAAAATGGCTTGCTCGCGAGGTCGGAGGGGATAAGGCAGATCAGGTAATTGCTTTCACACAGACCTGTATTATCGCACCACTTGAGACCTCGATTGCCCTTTTGGTGGCGGAGCTTTGCGTAAAGCACAAACTCGCGACCGCCGATGCCATCATTTATGCGACCGCGCTGGAATACGGCGCGAAGCTCTTGACCTGCGATGTGCATTTCGAAGGTCTGCCGGAAGTCAATTTTATTGCGAAGAGCAAATCCTGAAGCTTGCTTGACCGGCTAGTGCCCCAGAACCAGCAGATCCTTGGCCGCCAAACTGACCTTGACGTTTTCGCCCGGAGCGGGCGGTGGGGCGCTCGGATTGTTGAATGTGTCGAAGGACACGGTGTTTTCGCCTAGCGTGGCGCGGATGCGGATGACCGAGCCTAGGAAGTGCACGCTGTTGATCTTGCCGTCGAGCGTCGTTTCGCGCTTGTCGGTGGCTTCGCCAAGGCTCACAGCCTCCGGACGGACAGCGAGTGAAATCTTGTCGCCGGTCTTGTGACCATTGAGGCGCGTGCGGTCAATTGCAATGTCCTTGCCGTCGACGGTAATCATGCCTGAAGCTGCATCGCGAACAACGGCGTCGAGCGTATTCAGTGTTCCTACGAACGAGGCCACGAAACGCGAAGATGGCTGATTGTATATCTCGAATGGCGCACCAACCTGCTCGGCATTGCCCTCATACATCACCACGATGCGGTCGGATATCGACAGCGCCTCTTCCTGGTCATGGGTGACGAAAATCGTGGTGATGCCAAGCTTGCGCTGGATCGCGCGGATTTCCTCGCGCAACGAAACGCGGATTTTTGCGTCGAGAGCCGAAAGCGGTTCGTCCAGCAGAAGAACCTGGGGTTTGGTGGCGAGTGCCCGCGCCAGCGCCACGCGCTGCTGCTGACCACCCGAGAGCTGGTAGGGATAGCGGGCGGCAAGATGGTCCAGTTTGATCAGTGACAACATCTCGTGCACCGTCGCGTCGATTTCCGCCTGCGGCTTCTTGGCGACTTTGAGGCCGAAGGCCACATTCTGCGCGACCGTCATGTTGGGAAACAGTGCATATGCCTGGAATACCATACCGATATTGCGCTGGTTCGGCTTCAGGTTGACGACATCCTTGCCGCCAATGCTGATGACGCCCGAGGTCGGTGTTTCAAAGCCGGCAACCATGCGCAATACAGTTGTCTTCCCGCAGCCGCTGGGTCCGAGAAAGGAGATGAACTCGCCTTTCTCTATGTTCAGGTTGAAATCATGAACGACGGTCGTGGCGCCGAAGCTCTTTTTCAAATGGCTGATGGTGAGGAATGACATTGTACGATTTCCGTTCAGCGCTTGGTCGCAGCGAGGGATTTGTTGAAGCGGGTGACAACCTGGATCAGGCCCATGCAGATCCAGGTGATGGCAAAAGCAATGACCGCCAGTGCGGCTGGTTCATAGGCCCGGTTGGCGCCAATCAGCTGCAGGAACGGACCAAAAGCAGGCCGATTGAGCAGAGCAGCCATGGTGAATTCGCCGATGACGATAGCGAATGTCAGGAAGGCACCGGAGAGCACCGCCACGAGCACATTGGGAAGGATGATGTTCGCCATGATGGTCACACGGCTGGCTCCAAGGCTCTCTGCAGCCTCGGTCAGGGTCCGGATATCGATCGAGCCAAGGCCGGTGTCCACCGCACGGTACATATAGGGCAGCGCCAGCATCGTATAACCGAACGCGAGCAGAATATTGGTGCCCATGGCCGAGCCTGTCAGCGGCAGGATCGAAGCGGTGTTGTACAGGCGTATGTAACCGAACACGACGACGATCGCTGGAATGACCAGGGGCAGAAGGGTGATGAATTCAAGAACGGGGCGCCAGGCCGGCAAACGAAGGCGCACCCAATAGGCGGTCGGTACAACCAGAACGACGCCGATGATGATCGTCACCACGGCCATGATGATGGAGTAACCGAACGTCTGCTGGAAGCGCGGGTCACTTAGAATGACCCAATAGGCGTCGAGCGAATAAACGCCGCGACGCATGCGCAGTGAAAATTCCAGAGTGCCTATAAGTGGCACGATGAAGTAGATGATGCCGAAAGCCAGCGCCAGCCAGGACCAAATCCGATTGGTTTTCATTTGAGCCACTTCTCGCTGCGCGCGCGCATCCAGATATAGATTGCGTTTGAGACGCCGGTGATGACGATCATGCCGAAGGCAAGTGCGTAGCCGAGGTGGGGATCCTGTAGAACATCACCCCGGATTTGGGCGAAAAGGACGATCGGGACAATGCTGAGCGAAGAGCCAGTCAGAGCATAGGCAGTAGCGATGGCACCGAAGGAATTCGCAAAAAGCAGGAGCATTGTTCCAAGCAGCGCCGGCCAGAGGATCGGGAACGCGACCATACGCCAGTATTGCGGGCCTGTCGCACCGAGGATGAGCGCGGCTTCTTTCCATTCCCGCTTCAACCCGTCGAGGGCAGGTGTGATGATCAGGATCATCAATGGTATCTGGAAATAGAGGTAGGTGATCGTCAGGCCCCAGAAGCTCAGGAGATTGAAGCCGTGGGCGTAAAGGTTGAAACCGAACACATTGAACAGGAATGAGGTCACCAGGCCAGTCCGTCCCAGCGTTGCAAGGAAGGCAAAGGCCAAGGGCACACCGGCGAAGTTGGAGGCGACGCCGGAAAACGTCATCAATGGTGAGCGGATCCAAGCTGGGAGTCCACCGAGCGTGATTGCGGCGGCGATGCAAAAGCCGATCAATGCACCGAGCAGCGCCGAAGCGAAGGAAATCTTGATCGATATCCAATAGGCGGCCATGATCGACGGCTGGAAGAGATTGGCGATATTGGTGAGGGTCAGATTGCCTTCATTGTCCTGAAATGCGCCTGCGACGAGGTAGATCGTCGGCCATATCAGAAACAATACAGCGAAGATGATGAATGGCATGACGCCGAGCCAATCAAGCGACATGCGCTTGCGCTCGTTCGCTGGCAGCGGGATCGGAGGCAATGGGCCGGGTTCTGAAATCGCACTCATAGGTGTCGGGACCGCATTCTTGGATACAGTATAGCCGCTGCCTCGCGAATTGCGAAGCAATCAAGGCCGTCCGGAAGTCATTCCGTCACGTCGCGTCATGCACTGGACTGTCTAAAGCGTCGCTCGGACAGAACCAAATCCCCGCGGACCGGCCGCGGGGATTTGTGTAGTCAGGACTTACTTGACGTTGGCGCCAACCACTTTGTCCCAATCCTTGGTGATGACTTCCTTGGCGGCAGCCTGTTCATCAAGGGTCGGGAAGATCGCCTTTTCATAGGCAGCTGCCGGAGGCAACTTGTCGAGCAGTTCCTTCGGGATCTTGTTGTTCTTGGCAAGGTCATTGAAGCGGATCGGGTGGCAATAGCCCTTGAGCCAGGTCAACTGACCTTCATCCGAGTAGAGGTATTCCATCCACAGCTTCGCTGCATTGGGATGCGGTGCGTAGGCGCTGATTGCCTGAACGTAGACACCCGCGACAACACCGGATGCAGGTACCACAACCTCAACCGGCGGATTGCCCTTGAGCGTGTCACGACCGGAGAGGGCATTGTAATCCCAATTGATGATGATTGGGGTTGCACCCTGAGCAAGCGTACCGGACTTGCCGATGACCGGAACGAAGTTGCCGGCCTTGTTCATGTCGGCAAAGAATTTCAGGCCGGCGGTTCCGGCGTCCGCTCCGGCTTTGGCACCGGTTGAAGCACCGGCAGCGGCAACTGCAAGGATAGCCTGGTTAGACGCGCGCGGATCACCTGCGAGAGCAACGGTGTTTGCATATTCCGGCTTGAGAAGATCAGCCCAGTCCTTTGGTACGGTCTTGACGATATCGGTGTTTACCTGGAAGGAGAGAACGCCGTAATAATCACCATACCAATGACCGTCTGCATCCTTGACGTTGTCCGGGATCGAGTCCCAAGTCGATACCTTGTAAGGCATCGTCAGGCCGTCTTTCTTGGCGGATGGACCGAAAGCAAAGCCAACATCGATAACATCAGGCGCCTGAGGGCCTTTGTTGTCCTTGTTTGCCTTGATTGCTTCGATCTCGTCGCCAGAACCGGCATCCGGATTGAGTTCGTTTACCTCAAGGCCATATTTGGCCTTGAAACCAGCCACGACATCGCCGTAAGCGCACCAGTCATGTGGCAGTGCGATCGTTGTCAGTGAGCCTTCTTTCTTTGCAGCAGCAACCAGCTCGGCCGGTGCGTCGGCGAATGAAATCGTTGTGCCCGCGAACAGCACAGCTGTCGACAGCGCAAGCAAGCGTTTTGAGTAACCAACCATTTTAAAAACCCCTATTGAGCGATACGTCATTGGCTCTGTTTCGACGTTCAGCAACCCGATATAGGTGTCTCATGTCAGTTGGATGACAGACCCGTGACGTGCTGATGAACAGTCTTTTCCTGAGCAGTAAGGTCAAGTGAACCACTTTTTTGGCGGCTTAGCAATTCAGCCAAACGGTAAATCTGCAGCGAGTTCAGCCGTTGCGCCTATTGGTCCAATAACGACAAAAATACAGTTGGCCACGGCAGCTCAGTGGATAATATCTGTCGCATTTTGCTAGCTACGACATTGCAGCTGGCAAGACGAAAATCGGGAAATGCGATGGAGATTAGGGGGCTAAGCTTTTTCAGACCAGAATCTTGCACAAGGACTGGGTTGGGAGGCGTCAAAATCCTTAGTGACCGCCACCACCGCCCCCAGCTGGCGCGCCTGGCTTGCGCATCATGATTGCGAAGACCGCAAGCGAAGCAAACAGGAGGGTCAAGATGTAGAAAACATCCATGAATGATAGCAGCGACGCCTGCAGATGGACCATCCCGGAAATCTTGGCAAGGGCAGTCGTGTTTCCGTCGAGTCCATGGGATGCGAAGTTCTTGCTCATCGTCGCCATCATGTTTTCGGCTTCGGGATTGCCCCAATTCACGCTCTCGGAGAGACGGGCATAATGCATCGCACCACGGTCGGTCAGAATCTGGTTGATCACTGCGAGACCTACCGCGCCGCCAAGATTACGCATCAGATTGAACAGGCCCGAGGCATTCTTCATGCGGGAAGGGGGAAGAGTGCCGAGCGCGAGATTATTGATCGGCACCATGCAGAGCATCAGCGACACGCCGCGGAAGATCTGGGGGACCAGCAGTTCATAGAAGTCCCAGTCCGCAGTCAGATGCGTCATGGTCCAGGTACCGGCGCCGAAGCCGAGGAAGCCAATCATGATCATGATGCGCGGATCCATGCGGCCGGAGAGGAAGCCGGCTACCGGTGCTGTCAGGAACATGCAAAGACCGCTGACGAAGAGCGCTTCGCCAATCATCAGAGCATCATAGCCCCTGACTTGTCCGAGGTAGACCGGATAGACGTATGTCAGGCCGTAGAGGCCAATGCCGAGCACGAAGGAAAAAGCCGAGCCGAAAGCGAAGTTGAGATTCTTGAAGGCAAACAAATCGACGATGGGTTGTTCCGCGGTGAAGGCACGGTAGAAGAAAGTGATGCCGCCCAGAACCATGACGATGGCGCAATAGTAAACAGCATTGTCCTGCAGCCAATCATTACGCGGGCCCTCTTCCAGCACGTATTCAAGCGACCCCAGGAAGGCTGCCATGGCGGCGAGGCCCCACCAGTCGAACTTGTTGAGCAGCGAGCGGTCGCCCTTGTCGAAATCGATGAGGTTCCACGCGGCGATTGCCACGGCGATGCCGGGAATGACGTTGACGAGGAAGAGCCAGTGCCAGGAGAAAGCGTTGCTCAAATAGCCGCCGACGGTTGGTCCGATCGTCGGCGCAAGCGTTGCCACAAGGCCGATCATGGGCGAGACGATTGAGCGCTTCGATGGCGGGAAAATAGTGAACGCTGCCGCGAAAACACTCGGGATCATGCCGCCACCGATGAAACCCTGAATGGCGCGATAGACGATCATCTGATCGATGTTCGTTGCCGTGGCACACAGAACGCTTGCCGCCGTGAAACCGGCGGCGGAGACGGAGAATAGAATGCGTGTCGATACCAGCCGTCCGAGAAAGCCGGACAGCGGGATCATGATGACTTCGGCGATCAGATAGGAGGTCTGGACCCATGAAATCTCATCGGAACTTGCGCTTAGTCCTGCCTGGATCTCGGCGAGCGACGCCGAGACGATCTGGATGTCAGAGAATCGCCATGAACATGCCGAACACCATCGCCAGGAAGGCGATGGCTTTTTTCGGATCGATATGTTCGTCCGGAACGGCAGGCGCTCCCTGACCCCCGATGGTTGTGGCTTTCGACATGAGCTTCGGCCTGTCAGGAGTTCAGTTACTGCTTGGGCGTCGTGCGTGTATCGACGTCTACGACGACGCTCAGGCCAGCCTGCAGCTTGCCGCTTGCCAAGGCATCGGCGGGCAGGGCAATACGAACCGGCACTCGCTGTACGACCTTGGTGAAGTTGCCGGTGGCATTTTCAGGTGGAAGCAGCGAGAAGACAGCGCCTGAAGCCGGGGCAATGGAGGCGACAGTGCCTTCGAACGTATCGCCGGACAGCGCATCGACTTTGACGCGGACTTTCTGGCCGATAACGATGTCACGCAGCTGCGTTTCCTTATAGTTCGCGTCGATATAGAGCGCGTTCACTGGAACAAGGGCCGCGAGCCGTTGGCCGGGGCTGACGAGGTCACCCGTCTTGGCGCCAAGGTTGCCGATGACGCCGTCAACAGGCGCGCGAATGATGGTGAAGCCGAGATCACGAGCTGCCTTGTCCTTGGCAAGCTCAAGCGATTTGATGGAGCCTTCGGCTTCCTTGTATTGAGCCTCAAGCACGCCGACATTGGCGGCAGCGGCGGCGATCTGTGCATCGGCGGAGGCTATATTGGCTTTCGCCTGGTCAAGGGCCGCTGTCGCATCGTCAAGCTGCGACTGGGAGGCAAAACTTGTTGCATGAAGCTGTTTGGCACGAACGGAGGCCGCCTGTGCGTTGGTCAAAACCGCCTGCGCGTTGAGTTTGCCGGCCTGCGCCTGCTGCAGAGAAGCCTTGGCGGCGACCGTCTGTGCATTGATGCGATCGAGCGTCAGCTTCTGCGTCGAAATCTGGGCTTCAGCCTGCTCTTCGGCGATCGTGTAGTCGCCGTTATCCAGCGTAACCAGCGGATCGCCAGCTTTCACGCGCTGATTGGCAACGACATCGATCCTGTCGATATAGCCGGTGACTTTCGGGGCAATCGCCGTGATATCACCTTGAATGTAGGCGTCATCGGTCGAGACCATAAAGCGCCCGGTGGTCCAGTATTCATAACCATACCAGGCGCCGGCGCCAATTGCTGCGACAATCAATACGGGCAATATGAAGCGCTTGGCCGAACGTTTGGGTTTGGCAGGCGCCTGGACTGCAACATCGGGCTGCGGTGCTTCTGTTACGGGAGTATCGTCGGGCCTCGCTGGTGCTTCAGCTTTTGAAGCAGGAGCCGGGGCTGGAAACTGACGAATTTCAGCTTCATTCTTGGCGTTCGACGCGGACATGTGAGGCTCTTTCTAAAGATATCCACTCGGAAAAGTGATAGAACCAATCGGTTCGATCGTTGACATAGCGCAAATGAGAGCGCATATCAAGTGGATCGAACCGATTGGTTCGAAAAAGAATCAGAAAAGAGGAAACGAGATTAAAATGTCATCTACGAAGGCGTCCCACGTGTCATCGATGAAGGCATCTGCCTTGGAAGCGATGATGCCTGTCGACGAGCGGCAGGGCAGATTGGCGGCTGGTCAGGATCCGGCCAAGCGCCAGCAAATCCTTGAAGGCGCCAACCGCGTTTTTTCGCAGATGGGCTTCGATGCCGCGAGTATGAACGACATAACGCGTGAAGCCGGCGTATCGAAGGGCACGATCTACGTCTATTTCGATAGCAAGGAAGAGCTCTTCATGGAGCTCTGCAACCACTATCGCGAGATTTTGTTCGCCGATATCTACCATGCGCTGGAAAGTGATGGGGATCTCCGCGATGCTCTGATCGAGTTTGGTACCGCTTTGGCGACCGTGGTCACGTCCGATGTGGTCATTCGCGCGCAGCGCGTGGTGATCGGGGTTGCCGAGCGCATGCCTTCGATGAGCCGCGATTTCTATGAGAGAGGCCCGAAACGTGGACAGGCGCTGATGCGAGCGCTCATCGACAAACACGTGGCCGCCGGCACACTGGATATTGCAGACACAGAGCTTGCCACCTATCAGCTGGCTGATCTGTTCATGTCGGGAATGTTCAAAAGGCGCATCTTTGGCTGTATGGATAGCGCCCCGTCACAGGAACTTATCCGCAAGACGGTGATCTCCGGCGTCGATGTTTTTCTGAAGGCTTATAAGCGCTGACTGTCTGAAGACTTATTCAGGCAGTGCCGCAATTGGTGCAAACACCCCGGATCTCGATCGTGGTCTTTGACTGCTTGAAGCCGTTGCTGCTTGTCCAGTCACGGACCCGGCCGGTGATGACGTCGTCGGAAAATTCCGAGACCTGCCCGCATTTCTCGCAAATGGCAAAGGCAATCATCCCGTGGCTGTGGCTGTGGCTATGAGGATGCGCACAGGCGACGAAAGCGTTGATGCTTTCGAGCCGGTGAATCATGCCGTAATCGAGCAGTTTGTCGAGCGCGCGATACACCTGCAGCGGTGCGCGGAAACCGTCATCGCGCAGTTGGTCGAGGATTGTATAAGCGCTGAGCGGCCCATCGGCGCGAGCCAACGCGTTGAAAACCAGCGATTGGTTTTTTGTCAGCTCTTGCGTAGCGGTCATTGCCGGATTGGCTCCTTGTTGATCCATAACACATAGGAAAGATTTGGCTTTTCCGCCAGTGGATACATTAATTTTCCCAGTTCTCAAATTCGCCATTGTTGACTAATGTAATAACATCACATATCGAAACGCAAGAAGCGCTCAACTTCAAGATGCGGATATCAGATGACTGAACCATGCCTGACCTTTCACGATCTGACGCTTGGCTATCACAGGCATCCGGCCGTTCATCATTTGAGCGGCAGCGTTCGCCGTGGCTCGCTGACTGCGGTCGTCGGCTCAAATGGTTCAGGCAAGTCGACGCTGATGAAAGGGATTGTCGGCGTTCTCAAACCCATGTCCGGTTCGTGCGTCGTGGAAAAAGATGTGCGCATCGCCTACCTGCCGCAGCAATCCGAACTCGACCGGTCGTTCCCGGCGCGAGTGATCGATCTTGTGTCGCTCGGCCTATGGCCGAAACGTGGTCTCCTCGGCAGGTTCACATCTGAAGATCGCGAAAAAGTCTCGAAGGCGCTGATGAGCGTTGGACTGGCGGGCTTCGAAAAACGCCCGGTCGACACGCTGTCCGGCGGGCAATTGCAACGCGCCCTGTTTGCGCGAGTGCTGGTGCAGGACGCCGACCTCATTCTGCTCGATGAGCCATTCAATGCGATCGACGCCAAGACAGTCAGCGATCTGATCGAGTTGATCAAGCGGTGGCACGGCGAGAACCGTACGATCATGGTCGTTGTGCACGATCTCGATCTTGTCCGCGAGCATTTCCCGGAGACGCTGCTTCTGGCGCGCAAGCCGATCGCCTGGGGTGCGTCACGCGAGACGCTGCGCCCTGAAAATCTGCTGCATGCCAGACAATTTCATGAGGCATGGGAAGAAGGTGCGCCCTGGTGCGAGGATAACGCTGCCCATGGTCATGATCACGATCACGCGCATCCGCACGCTCATCATCACAACAATGGGCCGAGGGCCGCTTAGATCATGTATGATTATCTGATCGCGCCGTTCGTCGACTACAGCTTCATGCAACGTGCACTTGTGGGCTCACTGGCGCTCTCGCTCGGTTCCTGCCCGGTCGGCGTGTTCCTGATGCTGCGGCGTATGAGCTTGACCGGCGACGCGATGGCGCATGCCATCCTGCCGGGTGCAGCTGTGGGTTTCCTGCTTTACGGGCTGCAGATCGTGCCGATGACCATTGGTGGACTGGTCGCCGGTGTCATAGTGGCGCTTGGCGCCGGTGCGGTATCGCGGTTCACCATCCAGAAGGAAGATGCCTCGATGGCAGCTTTCTATCTGATATCGCTGGCGCTTGGCGTGCTCATCGTGTCGCTCCGCGGATCAAATGTCGATCTGATGCACGTGCTGTTCGGAACGGTCCTCGCGCTCAACAATGAGGCACTGGGCCTGATCGGTATGATCTCGGCGATCAGTGTCGTCACCCTCGCGATCTTCTGGCGTGGGCTGGTTGCCGAATGTCTCGATCCGCTGTTCTTGCGCTCGGTCAGTCGTATCGGCACGCCTGTACACTTCATTTTTCTTGCGCTGGTAGTGATCAACCTTGTTGGCGGGTTCCAGGCCCTTGGCACGTTGCTGGCGGTCGGGCTGATGATGCTCCCCGCTGCCGCCGCGCGTTTCTGGACTTCGCGGGTAGGCCCGATGTGCGCGCTGGCCATTGTCATCGGCTGCGTCTCCTGCGCAGGCGGGCTGCTGATATCGTATCATTTCTCCGTGCCGTCCGGACCGGCCATCATCCTTTCGGCAGGCGCAATCTATCTCGGCTCCATCCTCGTTGGCACCCGCGGCATCATCAACAGCCGCCTGCGTCCTTATCGCCACAGAACAGCTTAGCAACCAAAGGAAAACGCTATGATGAAGGTTCTTAAACTCGCCACGGCATTGAATGTTATACTATTACTTGGCGCTGGTTACTCTGCGGCCTCGGCGGAAGCTTTGAAGGTTGTCTCGAGTTTTACTGTCATTTCCGACTTCGCCAAAAACGTCGGCGGCGACAAGGTCTCAATCACCACGCTGGTTGGACCGGATGGCGATGCGCATGTCTATGAACCGAAGCCATCTGATGCTGTCGCCGTCGCCGGCGCCGATGTGGTGCTTGTTAACGGGCTGCATTTCGAAGGATTCCTGCCGCGTCTCGTGGAAGCAAGCGCTACCAAGGCTCCCATCGTAGAACTGACCAAGGGCGTCGAGCCGATCAAGAGCGCCGAGGAAGATCACGGCGATAGCGGTGCGGCCAAGGAAGAGCATGGCGCCTATGATCCCCACGCCTTCCAGTCGATCCGCAATGCTAAAATCTACGTCCAGAACATTGTCGATGCCTTCTGCACGGCGGACGCAACGAACTGCGACACGTACAAGACCAATGCAGCGGCTTACACGAAGAAGCTGGATGCCACGGAGGCGGAGGTAAAGGCCGCCATTGCTTCGATCCCGGAATCAAAACGTCTGATCATCACGTCGCATGACGCCTTCGGCTATTTCCAGCATGAATACGGCCTGAAATTCCTGGCCCCTGAGGGAATCTCGACTGACTCGGAAGCATCTGCTGCCGATATCGTTGCACTGATCAAACAGGTCAAGGAAGACAAGGCGTCGGCGATCTTCGTCGAGAACATCACCAATCCGCGCCTGATCGAACAGATCGCCAGCGAAACCAAGTTGAATGTCGGTGGTACGCTGTTTTCGGATGCGCTCTCCAAGCCTGATGAAGGCGCGGCGACATATATCGACATGATGCACCACAATATCGCGACGTTCAAAAAGGCCATTCTCGGCAGCTGATAATCCGATGCGAAAGGCGGAGCGATGCCTCCGCCTTTTTCAGCCACTATAATGTAATACTATTACGCTGTGAAAGGCCTTTGCCATGCAAAGCAAAACCATAGACAACCGCCTGCCGGTCACTGTTCTTTCGGGATTTCTCGGTGCGGGCAAGACCACGCTTCTCAATCACATTCTCAATAACCGTGAAGGCCGCCGCGTCGCTGTGATCGTCAATGATATGAGCGAGGTGAATATCGATGCAGCGCTGGTGCGGGATGGCGGAGCCAATCTCTCGCGCACCGACGAACAGCTCGTCGAAATGACCAACGGCTGCATCTGCTGCACCTTGCGCGATGATCTGCTGAATGAAGTGCGGGCCTTGGCGGAACAGGGAAGATTCGACCATTTGCTGATCGAATCGACAGGCATTTCCGAACCGCTGCCTGTCGCCTCCACCTTCGATTTCCGCGACGAGAACGGCAACAGCCTTGCCGACGTGTCAAGGCTCGATACGATGGTGACGGTTGTCGATGCGGCCAACCTCCTCAACGACTATGCGTCGAGCGATTTCCTCAAGGATCGCGGCGAGTCGCTGGGCGATGATGACAATCGCACGCTTGTCGATCTTCTGGTCGATCAGATCGAATTTGCCGATGTGATCATCCTCAACAAGATATCCGCCGCATCACTCTATGACCGCGATCTGGCGCGCAAGATCATTCGTTCGCTCAATCCCGATGCAAAAGTCATCGAGACCGATTTTGCGCAAGTGCCTCTCGGTGATGTTCTGAACACCGGCCTTTTCGATTTTGACAAGGCGCAGGAACATCCGCTCTGGTACAAGGAACTGAACGGCATTGCGGGCCATGTCCCCGAGACCGAGGAATATGGCATCCGCTCCTTCGTCTATCGCGAGCGACGCCCATTCGATCCACAGAAGTTCCAGAATTTCATCAACAGCAATTGGATCGGCGTCGTGCGCGCCAAGGGGTTCTTCTGGCTGGCGACGCGGCCCGATCATGTGGGCGAACTCAGCCAGGCCGGACCTTTGGTACGGACCGGGAAGCGTGGTCTCTGGTGGGCGTCGGTGTCGAAGAGCCGCTGGCCCGACCATCCAGAATGGCTGGAAGCGATGAAGCCCTACCTTGACCCGATTTGGGGCGACCGGCGTCAGGAACTCGTTTTCATCGGTGTCGACCCGATGAACGAAGTCGAACTCCGCACAGAGCTCGATGCATGCCTGGTCGATGCGACGGAGTTCACGCCGCACCAATGGGAGGAGCTGCTTGATCCCTTCCCGAGCTGGGCGCGGCAGGCGGCCTAAATGAAAGCCGCGGTCTGTGTCGGCGAGATGCGAACCTTGCCAATATTGCGGCCGTCCATCTCGACAATCTCATATTCGAGATCGTCGACGGTGAGCCTCTCGCCTTCCGCCGGGATGTGGCCGAGGTTCCACAATATATAGCCGGCAAGCGTCGTATAGCGGTCACCCTCATCGACCAGATCCCGATCGATCAGGCCGCCGAGACGACGGATGTCGATATAGGCGTCAACGACCATACTGCCGTCTTCCGAGCGTTCGAGAATCGGGCTTTCCTCGCCTTCTTCCGGGAAGTCACCGGCAATCGCTTCGAGAATGTCAGTCGGCGTAACCACCCCTTCGAACGAACCATGTTCGTCGAGGATCACGCCCATCTGCACCGACGAACCCCGCAACTGTTCCATGACGCGCAGCACATTGGCGTTTTCATGAAAGATCAGCGGCTGACGCGTGACCTTGTCCCAATCGATTTTGCCGCCGTCGAGAATTGCGAAAAGAAGATCCTTGGTGAGTGCTACGCCGACGAATTCATCGACCCGGCCGCGCGCAAGAACAACGCGGCTGTGGGCGAGGGTGCGAATCTCGGCGAACAGTTCCTCGTTGGTCTCGTCGAGATCGAGCCATTCGACCTCATTGCGCGGTGACATAATCGACCGCACCGGCCGCTCGACGAGATCGAGCACGCCGCGGATCATTTCCTTTTCTTCCGGATGAAAGACGTCCCCCGCCGCACTCTGTTCGGCAATGACATCGAGCGTATCGGAATGGGGCGTGTCGCCGGTGCGCCCGCCACCGAGCAGCCGCAGGACCGCACCGGCGGTCCGATCGCGCAGGTCCATCGTGGTGACGCGCTTTTCGCGATTGTGCCGTCCGATCTGGTTGGCTGCCTCGACAAGCACCGAGAAGCCGATGGCAGCATAGAGGTAGCCCTTTGGAATATGGAAGCCAAAGCCTTCGACGATCAGGCTGAAACCGATCATCATCAGGAAGCCGAGGCAGAGAATAACCACAGTCGGATGGCGGTTGACGAAATTCATCAGAGGCTTGGACGCGAGCATCATGACGCCGACGGCAATGACGACCGCGATCATCATGACTTCGAGATGTTTGACCATGCCGACGGCGGTAATGACGCTATCGAGCGAGAATACGGCATCGAGAACGACGATTTGCGCGATGACCTGCCAGAAAACGGCATGCGCGGCATTGGACTCTTTGGCAGACAGGTGGCCCTCAAGCCGCTCATGCAATTCCATCGTGCCCTTGAAGAGCAAGAACACGCCGCCAAGGATGAGAATGATATCCCGCCCCGCAAAATCGAGGCCGGACACGCTGAACAGTGGCCTGGTAAGCGTGACCACCCATGAAATTGAGGCGAGCAGGAGCAAGCGCATAATCAGGGCGAGAGACAGGCCGACGATCCGGGCGCGGTTGCGCTGGCTCGGTGGCAGCTTGTCGGCAAGAATGGCGATGAAAACGAGATTGTCGATGCCAAGGACGATCTCGAGCACGACAAGCGTGGCGAGGCCAATCCAGGCATTGGGGTCGGCAATCCAGTCCAGTGTCCAGTCCATGGGGAGGTCGGTTCCTTTTGATAAATGAAATCAGCGTGCGGGAGCGCAAGCGCAAACGGCTGCGACGCAGGCAAAATAACGAGATAGGAAATTACAGGGAGTTTGTTGCTGACGCTGCGTATGCAGGGTCAGCATGCTTCGCAAGTCCGGACTCGGAGGCTCTTCAGATGTTTCGTCCGGCATTGATGCGCGGTCAGTCCCTGTTTCACTGGCGATCATTGTGAATCTTGTGGGTGCCAGATCCGCATATAATGGCAGTCTGGGCGGGCACGTTCAATAGTTAAGGCCAAAGAAAGGCAACGAAGCCGCAGATTTGGGTCTATCCGGCAAAGCCGCCCGCCTCAAGAAACGCCAGCTCCTCCTCGGTGCTCGGACGTCCGAGAATAGCATTGCGATGTGGAAAGCGGCCAAAGCGGCGGATAATGTCATAGTGATGGTCGGCGTATTCGAGATTGGCCGGGGCACCCTCGCGGCATAGCTCAACTGAGCGGCGCTGGTTATCGACATTCTCTGAATGCATGAACGGCAAATAGAAAAAAGCGCGCAATTGCGCCTCGAACGATAGATCATGGCCCTTTTCCAGTGCATGGCTGGCATACATGCGTGCGAGGGAATCGGTTGCGTACATATGTGCGGTGCCGCGAAAGAAATTGCGCGGGAACTGGTCGAGCAGGATCATCAGCGCCAGTGCGCCTTCCGCTGTCTCCACCCACTGCCCGTATTCGCGGCGGGCTGCAGCGTAGTGATCATCGAGAAAGCGCTGTCGGCAAATCTCGTCGAATTCCTCGTCTTTGACGAACCATTTGTCTTCACCCGCCTCGCGCCAGAATTGGACGATGCCGGCAATGGTCGTTTGTTCGTCTCCAGGCATGATTGCTCTCCCCGTTTCTCAGTTTGCGTCGGCGTCTTGCTTGGCGGGCAGCACACTGGCGGTCTCTTCGTTGATGGCACGGCCGGTTTGCCGCGGCTTGATCAGTGGCCCCGGAACCGGAGCGTTGCCCTTCATCAGGTCCCTGCCGGCGCGAATTCCACCTGCCAGCTGCAGGTCAAGCCGTTCGGCGTCGCGGCGGCGCACATCCGCAATGATGTCGGCTGCTTCCTGCCGGTCGACACCGAGGCCAACCAAGGTGTTCTCGCCAAAAACCAGCGCCGATTCGAAAGTCTCGCGGATCTCATAGTCTACGCCCATCTTGATCAGCTCGATCGTGTTGCCGCGATCATAAGAACGCGCATAGATCTGCACCATTGGAAATTCCGATTTGACGAGATTGGCAATGGTCAGGATCGTTTCAGCCTTCTCAACGCAGATCAGCACGGCCTGCGCGCGCCCGGCCCCTGCCGCGTGAAGGATATCCAGTCGCGTACCGTCACCGTAATAGACCTTGAAACCGAATTGCGATGCGGCCTGGATCATCTCCACGTCATTGTCGATGATGGAGATATCGACGCCGCGTATGAGCAGAGGCTGACAGGAAATCTGACCGAACCGGCCGAAGCCGATGATAAGGGCATTTCCGGTAAGGCCCTCCGCAATTTCGACATCCTCGAGATCCTGTTTCTCCTTGGGCAGGAGAAATCGCAAAGCGATGAGGAGAAGTGGTGTCAGTACCATCGAGAATATGATGATCGCCGTCAAAATGGCATTGGCTTCGCCATCGAGTATGCCGACTGCCGTTGCAGCAGCATAAAGCACGAAGGCAAATTCGCCGCCTTGCGCCATGATGACCGCGCGTTCCAGCGCCTCCCGGTTGGACGATTTGAGCAACCGCGCGACAATGTATATCCCCATGCCCTTCACCATCTTGAACGCGACGACGTAGAACAGCACCATCTTCCAGTTCGCGGCAACGACACCGAGATCGAGTGACATGCCTACTGCCAGGAAGAATAGTCCGAGCAGTATGCCTCGGAATGGTTCGATGTCGGCTTCAAGCTGGTGCCGGAAGGTTGATTCGGAGAGAAGCACACCGGCGAGAAATGCGCCCATCGCCATGGAAAGGCCGCTGACCTGCATAATCAGGGCGGCGCCGAGGACAACCAGAAGAGCAGCTGCAGTCATGACTTCGCGGGCACGCGACTGCGCGAGGAATCCGAACAGCGGATTAAGCAGGTACTTGCCGGCGAGGATCAGACCGACAATCGCACCGACGCCTATGCCAATATTGGTCCAACGCAATCCTCCAGCCGATTCGGCGCCAATCGGCGCAAGGAACGCCACCAACGCCAGAAGCGGAACGATGGTGAGGTCTTCAAACAGCAGGATGGATACCATTCTCTGCCCCTGCGGTGTGGCAGTTTCACCGCGCTCTTCCAACAATTGCATGACGATTGCCGTCGAAGTCAGGACAAAACCAGCCCCTGCGACAAATGACTGGGCAACCGGAAAACCCGTGCCAATGCCGACGCCAGTCAAGAGCAGTGCGCAAATGCCGACCTGTAGGGCACCGAGGCCGAAAATGCTTTTGCGCAATCCCCACAACCGGGATGGCTGCATTTCGAGGCCGATGAGAAACAGAAACATCACAACGCCGAGTTCCGCGACATGCAGAATCGTCTGCGGGTCGGAGAAGAACTTGAGACCAAAAGGGCCTATCACCAGACCAGCCGCGAGATAACCTAAAACGGAGCCGAGCCCCAGTCGCTTGAACAATGGCACGGCTACAACGCCAGCCCCAAGCAACACGACTACACTGAGCAAGTCAGGTCCGCTTATTTCCGCCGCCATTGTTTCTCCGCATCGTGACCTTGGTCTGTGAGCTTCAGAGGTAAAGCGGGAGGATACGACAGGCAAGCTTATTCAGAGGTGCGACAATTTTCTGGGCTAATGCAAATTCCAGATCCGGCGGGCATTTCCTGAAAACAGCTTGGTCTTTTCATCCTGGCTGCAGCCGGAAAGCAGGGCATGGGTTGCTGCGACCCAGGTTGCCAAGCCCCCGCCAAGCGTACAGACGGGCCAGTCGCTGCCCCAGATGAGACGATCCCAGCCGAAACGTTCTATGATGTGATGGACGTATGGCTCCAGCGTTTCGACGCGCCAGGTCTCTGCATCCGCATAGGCGACCACACCGGAAATCTTGGCGGTGACGTTCGGGCGCTTCGCAATATCGCTTATCTTGCCGCGCCATTCGTCGAGAGCCCCGACCTTGATGTCCGGAACGCCGCAATGGTCGAGAATGAACTGAACATCCGGGGCAAGATCGACAAGCGCAATGGCCTTGTCGATCTGTCTCGGCAGCACGCATAGATCGAAGGTAAGCCCCGTGCCGCCAAGTTTTTGAAGGTTCTCGCGGAAGAGCGCCTGTTCCGAGAGGTCATCGGGCATGACATGCAGCACCCGGCGGAAGCCTTTTACCAAGGGATTAATCTGTTGGCGCTCAAGGAAAACCCCAAAGCCATGTTCCTCCGGCCGGCAGGCCGAGATCGCGCCGGCTATAATGTTGCCGCCTTGGCGCGCGAGACCGGCGATATAATCTGTCTCCGCCTGAATGTCCGTCGGGGCGACATCGACCTCCATGTGCAACGCTTGCGTGATCCCGACGCGATGGGCCTGAAGCGCATATTTCTCGTAGAGAAAATTGCGGTTCAGCGCTTCGGAGCCCGACAACCAGGGATAGGAGAGCGCCGACTGGTCGATGAGGTGAAGATGGGTGTCGATCAATGGGGTGACTGCCATGCGATCCTCCTCGCTCAGGCTTGGCGCAGCACACTGGAATGTATCACATCCGCGCCCGAGAGTTCCGACAGCTTCTGCGCTGTGGCGATCAGCATTTTGCAGGCTTGGTCCACGTTCGGCGCATCAGGTATGTTGAGCAGCTGAATATAGGGACAAGTCAGCGCGGCAATTGCCCTCCCATCGGGGCCAAGCACTGGTGCGGAGACGTTGAAAACACCAGCTGTCTGCGCGCTTGGCATGATCTCGTAGCCGCGCTCGCGGATCTGATTGAGCCGCTCCCGAAAGTCTGCGGGCTGGGCGATATCGTCCGCATGCTGCTCATACTCGGCGATCATCAAGGCCCGCTCCTCATTGGAGCGGAATGCCAGGAGCACATGACCGGAACCAGTGTTGAACAGGCTGATATGCGATCCGACGCGGATCGAGATGCCCCAATAATCCGGCGCCTCCTGTTGGGCGACTACCACCGCCGCGCCGCGGTCAAACACGCTGAGCTGATTGGCTTGTTTCGACATCACCGCGAGTTCACGCATCAGCGGTGTCGCATAGGAAGCGAGGCGGCGGACAGGCGCGTGCAACTGGGCAAGGCCGAACAGCTTCAACGTCAATGAATAGCGATCGCCCTCAAGCCGCGTCACATATCCGCGGCGCACGAGACGATCAAGCATACGATAGAATTCATTGGGGCTGCGCCCGAGGAATTTAGCGATTTCCGCTTGGGTGAGGCCACCATCGATACCGGAAAGTAGCTCGAGAATGTCCAAACCCTTATCAAGCGCAGGCGCGCGATAACGATCGCTGTCGTCGTCCTCTATCATGGTCAAGTCTCTCCCTCATCCCCACTCATATACGAAGACGATATTCGTAGGAAAGCAGTTTCCATGCTTGACGGTCAAGCGCATAAATGTTTGTATATGAATGAAACGCTCATATGTGGGTGTTGCGCAATTGCGAGAGCCGGGGAGCGGCCGCTCGATTACGGGAGGGAACCATGAAAAACCTGTTGGCCAGCGTTTCGGCTGGCGTTATTGCGATTTTCAGCGCGCAAGCCGCACTTGGTGCGGACCTGCCGGGGAAATTCGAAGGCGTAACCATCGACGCCAAACTTATCGGCGGGCAGCAATATGAGCCGCTTTACGAGCGTATTGGCGAGTGGGAAAAGTTGACCGGCGCCAAGGTCAATATCCTGTCGAAGAAGAACCATTTCGAACTCGACAAGGAGATAAAGTCGGACATCGCTTCGGGTAGTCTGAACTGGTGCGTTGGTTCGAATCATTCATCATTCGCGCCGCAGTATCCTGATATCTATACCGACCTGAACAAACTGCTTCCTGCGGAGGAAATTGCCGCCTTCGTTCCAACGAACATCAAGTCCTCGACGCTGGACGGCAAGCTGGTCATGCTGCCGCGCGCGCAGTTCGACGTTTCCGCGCTCTATTATCAGAAGAGCATCTACGCCGACGAAGCCAACAAGAAGGCCTTCAAGGAAAAGTACGGTTATGACCTGACCCCGCCGGACACATGGCAACAGGTAAGCGATCAGGCGATCTTCTTCACCAAGGCGCCAGATTTCTACGGCACACAGTTTGCCGGCAAGGAAGAGGCGATCAACGGCCGTTTCTACGAAATGCTCGTTGCTGACGGCGGCGAGTATATCGACAAGGACGGCAAGCCGGCCTTCAACTCCGAAGCCGGCGTCAAGGCGCTCGACTGGTTCGTCAATCTTTACAAGGCGAAAGCTGTACCGGCAGGAACGACCAACTACCTCTGGGACGATCTCGGCCAGGGTTTCGCATCGGGCTCGATCGCCATCAATCTTGACTGGCCGGGCTGGGCCAGCTTCTTCAATGATCCAAAGTCGTCAAAGGTTGCCGGCAATGTCGGCGTCAAGGTCGCGCCTGCCGGCTCGTCCGGCAAGCGCACTGGCTGGTCCGGTCATCACGGCTTCTCGGTGACGGAAGCCTGCGCCCACAAGGATGCAGCGGCGTCGCTCGTCTGGTGGTTGACCAACGAGGACAGCCAGAAGCTCGAAGCCAAGGCTGGACCCTTGCCGACACGCACGGCAGTCTGGGCCTGGGACATCGAGCAGGCGAAGGGCGATCCTTACAAGACCGAAGTGCTGAATGCCTTCCAGGAGGAAGCAAAGAACGCATTCCCGGTTCCACCGCTGGCCGAATGGATCGAGATTTCCAACGCCGTCTATCCGGAACTGCAATCGGCCATTCTTGGCGATAAGACATCGAAGGAAGCGCTCGACACTGCGGCCCAGAAAGCAACTGATATCCTCAAGGATGCCGGTAAGCTTTGATGGCAAGCACCGCGATCTCTCCTTCTTGTGGGGAGGGAGGGATCGCAGGTCCGGGGAGGGTGTTTTTCTAAAGCCAGAACGGCCGACTAATAAGAAATAAACAATTCCCCTCCTTGCTGCTTGCAGCCTCGCTATCCACAAGGGAGGGCAAAGGGACGGCGCAGCCGAGATCAAAAGGCCCATATTTCAGATGAAATTTCCCAAACTATCAGCGCCGACGCTTCTGCTGCTGCCTGCCATCGTCGTTCTTGCCGCTGTCATCGTGCTGCCGCTGCTGTTCTCGCTCTATTCAAGCTTCACGCCATTCCGGCTGACCAAGCCGGAATCGATCTGGATTTTCATAGGCTTTCGCAACTATGTGAGCGTTCTGACCAACTACGAGTTCTGGGCCGCGTTTGGCCGTACAGTCCTGCTCCTGACCATTGCGCTCAACGCCGAAATGTTTCTTGGTCTCGGGCTTGCCATGCTGGTCAACAAAGCGACTCGCGGTCAGCGCATCTTGCGCACACTGATGATGTTCCCGATGATGTTCTCGCCGGTGCTCGTCGGCTTCCAGTTCAAGTTCCTGTTCAACGACAATATCGGTTTCGTCAACAATGCGCTGCAGTCACTAGGGCTGACGACAAGCGCCATACCCTGGCTGATCGACGGCAATCTCGCGCTGTTTTCAATCATTGTTGCCGAAGTGTGGTCGTCGACTTCCGTCTTCGCCATCCTGATCCTGGCGGGACTGCTGGCGATGCCGCAGGAGCCTGTGGAAGCAGCCCGCGTTGACGGCTGCACGCCGTGGCAGACATTCCGCTACGTCACCTGGCCGTATCTGATGCCTTTCGCCTTTATCGCCATGACCATCCGCTCGCTGGACGTGGCGCGCGCCTATGACATCGTCAAGATCATGACCGATGGCGGGCCAGCGAAGCGCACGGAACTGTTGTGGACGCTTGTCGGACGTACTGCCTATAGCGATGCGCGCATGGGTCTTGCCAATGCGATGGCATATATCTCCATCCTGCTCTCGATCTTGTTCACCGTGTATTTCTTCAGAAAACTGGCTGCCGCACGCCAGCAAATCGGAGCGGAGTGGTAAGATGGACGCGAACAGTTCTCATCGCCTGAAACGCCGCGGCCTCAAAGTCGCGCATTTTATAGGCCTGTTCCTGGCCATGCTGGTCATCTGCTTGCCCGGTCTGTGGATTGTCTTGAGTTCGCTGCGGCCGACAGTCGAAATCATGGCAAAACCCCCGGTCTGGATACCGCGCGATATCTCGCTCGATGCTTACCGTGCCATGTTCGGCGGCGCCGGACAGGGCGGCATTCCGGTATGGGAATATTTCCGCAACTCGCTCATCATCTCGATCACCTCGACAATCATCGCCCTGATCATCGGCATGGCTGGCGGATATGCATTTGCCCGTTACAAGTTCAAGGGAAAATCGGGTGTGTTCCTTGGCTTCATGCTGACGCGCGCCGTTCCGGGTATCGCACTGTCGCTGCCGCTGTTCATGATCTTCGCCCGCGTCGGCATTATCGACACGCATTTCGCAATGATCCTCATCTATGTGGCGCTGAACGTGCCGTTCACGATCTGGCTGATCGACGGTTTCTTCCGGCAGGTCCCGAAGGATCTGGCGGAAGCGGCCCAGATTGATGGTTGCACGCGCTGGCAGGCTTTCTGGCAGGTAGAGTTCCCATTGGCCGGACCCGGGATCGCTTCGGCGGGCATATTCGCCTTCCTTACCTCGTGGAATGAGTATGCGCTGGCATCGCAGATCACCCGCTCGGTGAATTCCAAAACGCTGCCTGTCGGCCTTCTCGACTATACGTCGGAGTTCACCATCGACTGGCGCGGCATGTGCGCGCTTGCGGTGGTGATGATCATCCCGGCTCTGACGCTCACTTTCATCATTCAGAAACATCTCGTGTCCGGACTGACGTTCGGCGCGGTGAAAGGTTAACTTGTTATGGCTCCCGTAACACTCAAGAAGCTCGTCAAAAGTTATGGCAATGTCGATGTGGTCCATGGCATCGACCTTGAGGTCAACGACCGCGAATTCATCGCGCTGGTTGGCCCTTCCGGCTGCGGAAAATCCACGACATTGCGCATGATCGCCGGGCTCGAGGACATCAGCGGCGGCGTCGTCGAAATTGGCGGCAAGCCGGTCAACGACCTGCCGCCGCGTGCCCGTAACATCTCGATGGTGTTCCAGTCCTATGCGCTCTATCCGCATATGACGGTACGCGAAAACATGGGTTTTTCGCTTAAGATTGGTAAAGTCGCACAGAGCGAAATCGATACGCGGGTTAATGAGGCTGCGGCGATTCTCGATCTCGACAAGTACATGGACCGGCGTCCGTCGCAGCTTTCCGGCGGTCAGCGCCAGCGCGTGGCCATGGGTCGGGCGATCGTGCGCAAGCCTGACGTTTTCCTGTTCGACGAGCCGCTCTCCAACCTCGATGCGAAACTGCGCACGCAGGTCCGCACCGAGATCAAGCGGCTGCATGCGCGGGTGCAGGCGACGATGATCTATGTGACGCATGACCAGGTGGAAGCGATGACGCTATCCGATCGCATCGTCATCATGCGCGATGGCTATATTGAACAGGTCGGCACGCCCGAGGAAGTGTTCAAGCGCCCGGCCACGCGTTTTGTTGCCGGGTTCATCGGATCACCGCCGATGAACCTCAACGAGGCAACTGTCACCGATGGAAGGCTGGTGTTTGCCGGTGGGCAGACCCTGCCACTGCCAATAGAATTCCGCAGCAAGGTTGCGGCGGGCGACAAGGTGATTTTCGGCCTGCGTCCCGATGACATTTATCCGACCGGCCATGGCTTGAACTCCGGTGAGGCAACCGATGTGCATGAGATGGACCTGCCGGTATCGATCACAGAACCGCTCGGTAATGAGACACTGCTTTTCATAACCATGGCCGAGCGGGAATGGGTGTCGCGCATGCTCAATCCTCGCCCCATGGGCGCCGGTGAAGTGGTAAAATTCAGTTTCGACCTGTCGCAGGCGCATTTGTTCTCGCCTGAAACCGGTAAGACCTTGCGGAGTTAATGGCGATGGCCAAGATCGAAAAAGTTGAACTGCGTATGGTGGATCTGCCGCCGAAAGTGCTGCGCACCGACGCGATCCAGAGTTTTGTCAGCCAGGAAACCCCCATCGTTACGATTACCGATAGCGATGGTGCGGTGGGCACTGGTTATAGCTACACGATTGGCACGGGCGGTTCCTCTGTCATGCGGCTGCTGTCCGATCATCTCGCTCCGCGCCTGCTCGGCAAGGATGCCGACCAGATAGAGGCGATCTGGCGCGATCTCGAATTTGCCACCCACGCGACGACCATCGGCGCTATCACCGCGATTGCACTGGCGGCGGTCGATATCGCCCTATGGGATTTGCGGGCGAAGAAGCAGAACCTGCCGCTGTGGAAACTGGCAGGTGGAGCGAAGGATCGCTGCCCGCTTTATACAACCGAGGGTGGCTGGCTTCACATAGAGAAGCAGGCGCTGGTTGATGACGCGTTGCAAGCGCAAGCCAAGGGTTTCAAGGGCGCGAAGGTGAAGATTGGCCGCCCGCATGGCTCCGAGGATCTGGACCGGCTGGCGGCAGTTCGCGACGCGGTTGGTTCAGGTTTCGAGATCATGACCGACGCCAATCAGGGCTTTACCCTGGATGAGGCTATCCGACGCTCGCAGGTGCTGCGCGACATCGATGTTGCCTGGCTGGAAGAGCCGCTGCCGGCCGATGATATAGACGGTCATGTGCGGCTGTCATCGGCAACGCAGACGCCGATCGCTATCGGCGAGTCGCTTTATTCGATCCGGCATTTCCGCGAATACATGCAGAAGCGCGCCTGTTCCATCGTCCAGGTGGATGTCGGCCGCATTGGCGGCATCACGCCTTGGCTGAAAGTGGCGCACACGGCGGAGACGTTCGACATGCCGGTCTGCCCGCATTTCCTGATGGAGCTGCATGTGAGCCTGACCTGCGCTGTGCAAAACGGCAAATATGTCGAATATATTCCGCAGCTCGATGACCTGACCCATACGCAGATGCGCATCGAGAATGGTTATGCAATTGCCCCGTCTGAGCCCGGTATCGGAATAGACTGGGATTGGGACGCGGTGAAAGCGCGAAGTGTCGACGAATTTACGACGGAAATTCGGAGCTAGTTCATGCAACGCATGGGGATGATGATCGGACTGAACGCCGACAAGATTGCCGAATACAAGCGGCTGCATGCTGCTGTCTGGCCGGAAATCCTCGAGCTGATATCGAGCTGCAATATTCGCAACTACACCATCTTCCTGCGCGAGCCGGAGAACATCCTGTTTGGAACTTGGGAGTACCACGGCACGGACTTCGAGGCCGATATGACCAAGATGGCCGCCAACCCGAAGAACAAGGAATGGTGGGCCGTATGTATGCCTTGCCAGGTACCGCTCGACTCCCGCGCCGAAGGCGAATGGTGGGCGATGATGGAAGAAGTTTTCCATCTCGATTGAAGGACCGCATGATGAGTTTTGACCCCGCAACCTTGCAGCAGAGCTGGCCGCTTCCGGTCAAGCCACGCCCGATCGTAACCTTCGGCGCAGGCAGCATCGTCGGCGATGCGCACTATCCGGCCTACAGAAAGGGCGGCTTTCCGATCGCCGGTCTCTTCGACCCCGATCAGGAGAAGGCGCGGAAACTGGCCGAAGCATGGGACGTCAAACCCTACGCATCCATTGCTGAGGCCGCAGAAGTGGACAACGCGATCTTCGATCTCGCGACGCCACCCTCGCATCATGCCGATGTCCTGAAAGCCTTGCCGGAAGGTTCCTTTGCTCTTATCCAGAAACCTATGGGCAGCGATCTCGAGGAGGCTACAGAGATCCTCCGCATCTGCCGCGATCGCAATATTACGGCGGCTGTCAATTTCCAGCTGCGATTTGCGCCGATGATGCTGGCGTTGAAGGATGCGATTGCACGAGGCTGGCTTGGCGAAGTCGTCGATTTCGACGCATGGCTGGCCTTGGACACGCCGTGGTCTCTGTGGCCGTTCTTGAACGGCTTGCCGCGTGTCGAGATCGCCATGCACTCGATCCACTACATTGATCTGATCCGGCAAATCCTCGGCAACCCGCTTGGCGTGCACGCCAAGACGCTGGGTCATCCCAACCACAAGGTGGCGCAGACGCGAACAAGTGCCATTCTTGACTACGGTGACAGGGTGCGCTGTAGCCTGTCGATCAACCACGATCATAAATTCGGGCGTAAATTCCAGGCCTGCGAGTTCCGTGTCAGCGGTACAGAGGGTGCTGCCTATGTGAAACTCGGCGTCAATCTCGATTATCCGCGCGGTGAGCCGGATGAATTGCTGATCTATCCGAAGGGCGGTTCGAACTGGATCAACGTCCCCTTGCAGGGTGCCTGGTTTCCAGACGCCTTCGTCGGACGGATGGCCAATTTGCAGCGTTTTGCCAGCGGCGAAGACAGCGAACTCGTCAGTTCCGTCGAGGATGCATGGCACACTATGGCGCTGGTCGAAGCGGCCCATCAATCGAGTGCAGCGCCGGCAACGCCGCTCGCACACAAGCCGGAGGCCTGAATGTCCGAACAAGCGATCTATTTCGAGGACTATGAACTCGGCCATGTGCGCGTCACAACCGGTCGCACCATTACCGAGACTGATTTCGTGGTGCACGCCGGGCATACGGGCGATTTCTTTCCGCATCACATGGACGCGGAGTTTGCGAAGACCACGCCTTTCGGCCAGCGCGTCGCCCATGGCACGATGATTTTTTCGATCGGCGTGGGGCTGACGGCGAGCCTTATCAATCCCGTGGCGTTTTCCTATGGCTACGACCGTCTGCGCTTCGTCAGGCCGGTTTTCATTGGCGATACGATCCGCACGCGCGTAACAATAAGCGCCAAGGATGGTGATCCGAAACGGCCCGATAGCGGACGCGTGGTCGAGCGCTGCGAGGTGATCAACCAACGTGACGAGGTCGTGCTTGCTGCCGACCATATTTTGATAGCCGAGCGCAAGAGCAAGGCGACATGAAGCCGATTGGAGATTTCAAATGACTGGTAAGCTTGAAGGCAAGCGTGTTCTGATAACGGCAGCAGGGCAGGGCATTGGCCGCGCTTCGGCGCTTGCGTTCGCCCGCGAAGGCGCGATCGTGCACGCGACGGATATCAATCAACAGCTGCTTGATGCACTGCCGCAGGATACGGCGATCAAGCCGCGCAAGCTCGACGTGCTGAAGACCGACGAAGTCAATCAGGTGATTGGAGAACTCGGCGCAATCGACGTGCTGTTCAACTGTGCCGGGTTCGTCCACGGCGGCTCGATCCTCGAAATGCCGGACGCTGATCTGGACTTTGCGCTCGACCTCAATGTCCGCGCCATGATCCGCACGATCAGGGCAGTCCTCCCAGGCATGATCGAGCGCAAGGATGGCGCGATCGTCAACATGTCGTCGGTCGCCAGCAGTGTTAAGGGGGTGCCGAACCGATTTGCCTATGGCGTAACCAAGGCAGCAGTTTTGGGTCTGACCAAGGCTGTTGCTGCAGACTACATCACGCAAGGAATCCGCTGCAACGCGATCTGCCCCGGGACCGTCGAAAGCCCGTCGCTGGAACAGCGCATGCGCGCCGGTGGCGACTATGATGCGACACGCGCCGCCTTCATCGCGCGCCAACCGATGGGCCGTCTCGGGCTGCCCGAAGAAATTGCCGACCTTGCAGTCTATCTCGCCAGCGCGACCTATACCACCGGTCAGTCCTACAACATCGATGGCGGCTGGACCGTCTAGGAGCATACAGTGACCCGTATTACCGATCTTCGTGTTTTCGATATCCGGTTTCCCACCTCGCAAAGCCTCGATGGGTCGGATGCGATGAATCCGGATCCAGACTATTCGGCAGCTTATGTCGTCCTCGACACGGACGCCGAAGGGCTCGCCGGCCATGGGCTAACCTTCACCATCGGGCGCGGCAATGAAATCGTCTGCCTCGCGATCGAGGCGCTGAAACATCTTGTCATTGGCTTGGAACTCGATTGGGTGAAGGAGAATCCGGGGCGCTTCTGGCACTTTGTTACCGGCGATAGCCAGCTGCGCTGGATCGGGCCGGACAAGGGCGCGATGCATCTGGCGACGGGAGCCGTGGTCAATGCGGCGTGGGATCTTCTGGCGAAGGAAGCGAAGAAACCCGTGTGGCAGTTGGTGGGCGAGATGACGCCCGAGGAAATCGTCAATATTGTCGATTTCCGCTATCTGACCGATGTGCTGACGCGCGATGAGGCGCTCGAAATTCTGCGCAAGGCGGAGGCGGGCAAGCAGGACCGCATCGCTGATCTGAAAGCGACAGGTTATCCATGCTACACAACGTCCGCGGGGTGGCTCGGCTATTCCGACGAGAAGCTGCGCCGCCTCTGCCAGGAAGCCGTTGATGCTGGCTTCAACCATATCAAGATGAAGGTCGGCCGCGATCTCGATGACGATATCCGCCGCCTGACCATTGCCCGCGAGGTGATCGGTGAAGACCGCATCCTGATGATCGATGCCAATCAGGTCTGGGAGGTCAATGAGGCCATCGACTGGGTGAACAAGCTTGCCTTCGTCAAACCGTTCTTCATCGAAGAACCGACGAGCCCGGACGATGTGGCGGGCCATCGCAAGATCCGGCAGGCCATCAGCCCGGTGAAGGTTGCGACAGGCGAGATGTGCCAGAACCGCATCATGTTCAAGCAATTCATTGCCGAAGGCGCGATCGATGTCGTGCAGATCGATTCATGCCGCATGGGCGGGCTCAACGAGGTGCTCGCGGTTTTGCTGATCGCGGCGAAATTTAATCTGCCGGTCTGGCCGCATGCGGGCGGCGTCGGTCTTTGCGAATATGTGCAGCACCTGTCGATGATCGACTATGTCGCCGTCTCGGGTACGAAGGCGGGCAGGGTGATCGAATATGTCGACCATCTGCACGAGCATTTTGTCGATCCCTGCAATATCCAGAATGCAGCCTATATGCCGCCAGTACTGCCGGGCTTCTCAATTGAAATGAAGCCGGAATCGATCAAACAGTATTTGTACAAAGCCTAGACTCCGGCGGGGTGTTTTTCTGTTAGCAAGACCGCTGTGCGTGGTTCGACAGGCTCACCATGAGGGATCGGGGTTGATTGCAGAAGCAAGCCGCAAAAAGGCGAGCGCTTCTTGGCCACTGCAATACTCCACCTCCCTCATGGTGAGCCTGTCGAACCACGCACAGCTGCTTTGCGATACGGAATTGCACCGTGTCGCCTTGCGTAAATGCGATGTCGTTTCCGCGCCTATTCTTTTTTTCCGCCGGGTGCTCTTATCATAATCACTTGAGGTGCCGCTTTCCAGGGAGAGCGGAGAATTGGGAAGCCGGTACAGGATGACACCCAAACCCGGCGCTGCCCCCGCAACGGTAGTGGAGTGAACCACGGCAAAACAGCCACTGGGAGTCGATCCCGGGAAGGCGCCGTGAAGCCGGAAACGGCAACTCCAGAGCCCGGAAACCAGCCTCGGGATGATAAACCGACTGATCGCGGTGGGCGATCAAGGAGCATGATTTTGTGCAGGCGACGTTTGACTTGCGCGGAGGTTCTCCTTCACCACCAGTCAGTTCTTTCGCGGCTATAAGGGCGAGGACACGACATGGACTTAACGAACGAACTCCTCCGGAATCTCAGGAACCGGAAACCAGGATACGGCCTCGAACAGGCCTTCTATTCCGATCCGGATTACTACCGTCTCGACATGGAGAATATCTTCTATCGCGATTGGCTGTTCATCGGCCATGATTGCGAGGTGGCGAAGCCGGGCAACTATTTCACGGTCCAGGTTGGCGACTATCCGGTCGTTATCGTTCGCGACCGCCAGAAACAGATAAGAGCTTTCCACAATTCGTGCCGCCATCGCGGCTCGCGCGTCTGTGCTGCCGAACGGGGCACAGCGGCGAAGCTCGTCTGCCCCTACCATCAGTGGACATATGAGCTGGACGGCCGCTTGCTGTTCGCGCGCCAGATGGGCGATGATTTCGACGCCAGCCAGCACAGCCTGAAATCAGTGCATTGCGAGAGCGTCGGCGGCTATATCTTCATTTGCCTCGCGCCTGTTGCTCCGGATTTCGGTCCGACCCGGGCGCTGCTCGAACCCTATCTCGCGCCGCATCGCCTGACCGAGACCAAGGTCGCATTCCAGAGTTCCATCGTTGAAAAGGGCAACTGGAAGCTTGTCTGGGAAAATAATCGCGAGTGCTACCACTGCGTCGCCAACCATCCGGAACTGTGCAAGACCTTCCCCGAAGCGCCAAGCGCTACGGGAATTCAGGGCTCCAAAGAGGATCCGGAAATGGTCGCACATTGGGAGAAGTGCGAGGCGGCCGGTCTCCCAAGTGTGTTCCGCATCGCGGAAGACGGGCAATATCGTGCTACCCGTGTGCCGCTGCTCAGCGACGCCGAGAGCTATACGATCAGTGGCAAGCGCGCGGTCGGCAGGCAACTCAGCGATGATGTCAACGCCCAGCAGATTGGTTCGCTGCTGCTCTATCATTACCCGAGCACATGGAACCATGTTCTGGGCGATCAGGCGATTTCCTTCCGCGTGCTTCCGCTTGGCCCGAACGAGACCGAGGTTACGACGAAGTGGCTTGTGCATAAGGACGCGGTCGAAGGCGTCGATTACAATCTCGAAGAACTGACCCACGTCTGGCTGGAAACCAACAATCAGGACCGCCGTATCGTTGAAGAAAACGCATTCGGCATCCGCTCGCCTGCCTATGAGCCGGGTCCATACTCGGTCGAGCATGAAGGCGGTGTGCTGCAATTCCTCGAATGGTACAGCAATTCTATGGAAACGCGGCTTTCCGGCGACAAGAAACTCAGCAGAGTGGCATGATGAATATGAGTCCTCAGACCTACCCGCACCTCGACCAGATGCAGCCATGGAATGACAGGCTGCATTTGCTGGAGTGCCTGTCGGTTATCGAGGAAGCGCCCAATGTGAAGACCTTCACATTCAAATCGGACAATCAGAACTGGTTTCGCTACGAGCCAGGCCAGTTCATGACGTTCGAATTGCCGGTGCAGCCGGACGCCGTCCTGCGCACATTTACGTTGTCCTCCAGCCCATCGCGGCCATTCACCATTGCCGTGACGGCGAAAGCTCAAGACGGCAGTATCGGTGCGCGATGGATGCTAGACCATCTGACGCCGGGCGCACGCTTGAAAGCATTTGGGCCGCTTGGCGATTTCTCCATGCGCAAGCATCCCGGTGAGAAATATCTTTTTATCTCGGCGGGTTCGGGGATCACGCCAATGATGTCAATGACGCGCTGGATGCACGATTGCGCCCCGCAAAGCGACATCAATTTCGTGACCTGCGCGCGCCGGCCGAGCGACATCATTTTCCGCAGGGAACTCGAATATCTGACCAGCTGCATGCCAAACCTGAAGCTTGCCTTCCTCATCAAGGAACACGAGATAGGGCAGGTGTGGACCGGTATTCGCGGCCGTTTCGAAGAGGCAAGGTTGCCGTTGCTTTCGCCGGACTTCAAGGACAGGACGATCTTCTGTTGCGGGCCGGAAACCTTCATGCGCGATGTCCGCACCATGCTTGAAGCAGCGGGCTTCAACATGACGCATTATCATCAGGAGAGCTTCGGGCCGGCCGCAGAGCCGGTGCTGCCGATGATGGATGCGATATCGACCGAGACTGCTGATGCTTCAGCGATGGTAACGTTCTCCATGTCGGGCATGGAGGTGTCATGTGCGCCGGGCGAGACAATCCTGAAAGCCGCGCGCGGCGCCGGTATTCGCATCGCGGCGGCCTGCGAATCCGGCCTCTGCGGCACCTGCAAGGTGATGAAGATCTCCGGCGATGTCGACATGGATCACAATGGCGGTATTCTCGACGACGAGATCGATGAAGGATATGTCCTCGCTTGCTGTTCCAAGCCCTTGGGCAATGTGGAAATAGAGGCTTGATAAAGCCTTAAGTACTTGAAATATCTTTTAGAAAGCGATCCAGCTCATCGCGAGAAATTCCGACGATGTGTTCTGGACCGGGATAGTTTTGCGACTGAACGTCTGCGACGAATTCAGAGAAGGCTGCAATCCTTTCTTGCTGCAGGCGGTCGTACTCTGCCGTGAAGTTGCGATAGACCTTGGCATGACGGGGATAGTGGCCGCGATTTGAGCCGAGAACATCCTGGGCGAACAGATACTGTGCGTCGCAACCGGCACCCGCTCCCATCGAAATCATGAAAAGCGATGTGCGCTCGGAAATCGCTGTCGCAATCGGAACAGGCACGACTTCTATTTCCGCCGCGAATGCGCCGGCTTCCTCCAGCGCTTTCGTCTGCCTCCAGATATCGAAGGCGCTTTCCGCCGTTTTCCCTACCGCTTTGAAACCGCCAGTCCACGTCGCCCTCGATGGGATAAGCCCGACATGGCCGCAAACCGGAATCCCTTCGTCGCGCATGCGGCGTACCGTGGCGAGGCTCGCGGCGCAATAAACCGCATCGCCGCCCGCCCGCAGCGCCTTGAACGCAGCCCGCATATAGTCTTCAGCGGTGATGAAATCGCCGTATTCCAGTCCGGGTATTGCGAAGACCGACGGCGCAGCATCGCGGAACTCGGATGTTAGAAGTGCTGGCGGCACCGACAACATGTCGACGCGGGCTCGCTCGGCTGCCTCTGCTTCCTCCAGTGTCTCCACACGCAACATGGTCAGTTGACGCCGGCCCTTCAGCGCGAGGATGTCGGCTACGGTCGGGCGTTTGCTGTTCATGTCTGTCCTAGGCTGCAAGCAGCGATTTGAGCTTCACGTGCGACGCCGCAAGCTGGCCGGAGTCCGGTCTCGCACCGCGGGCAATCAGCATCTCGGCGAGCCTTATGTCCTTCGCCACCGCATTGCCGGGACCAATACCACTGGCGGCAACAAGACGACCATCGACGGCAAGGTGGAACAGAATGAAAGCCCCCTCGCCAAGGTCGCGGCGGATTGTCTGTGTTCCTTCGTCCGAGAGCCCAGCGACCTGCAGGCCGAGCTCATACTGATCCGACCAGAACCATGGAACGGCCTGATGCGGCTCTTGTGCGCCGAGCATATTGCGCGCAGCCAAAGCGCCCTGTTCCTGGGCATTGCGCCATGCTTCGAGCCGCACCCGACGTCCGCCATAGATGGCAAGCGGGAAGATACAGCAGTCCCCAGCAGCATAGATATCCGGGTCGCTGGTCTGCAGCCAGTCATTGACGACGATGCCGTTACCTGTTTCAAGCCCGGACGATTCAGCCAACGCGGTGACCGGCGTCGCACCTATCCCGATGATGGCAAGATCGGCGACGATGACATCGCCCGTCGAAAGCGTGATCGCAACATTGTCTGCAGTGTCGGCAAAGGAGACTATTCCGGTATCGCACAGAATGGTTACGCCTTCGTCGCGATGGCGCGTGTCGATAGCCTCGGCGATTTCCTCCGGGACGCCGCGCATCATGATACGGCTTTGCGCCTCGATCACAGTGACAGAAGCGCCACGCTTACGAGCGCTCGCCGCAAGTTCAAGCCCGATGAAACCGCCGCCGACAATAACGATCCGTGCGCCCGGTTGAAAGCGCGCGCGGATGGCGAGTGCATCGTCAAAGCTGCGCAGGGTCGCGCAATGCTTGCTGCCTGCGGCAAGGGGCAGCGGACGTGGAATCGCACCTGTCGCAAAAAGAAGACGCTCATAGGGGATTTGGCGGCCATCATCGAGGGTGACAGATTTGACTTCCCGGTTGATTGACGACGCTGTTGAGCTGCCGATGAAGCCGATATTTCTTTCGGTGAACAGGGATTCGGCGGCTATGGTCCGTGGTATCGGATGGTCTTCCGACACCATGGCTTCCTTGGACAGAGGCGGGCGCTCATAGGGCAGGTGCTTTTCCGTGCCAATCAAAGTGACCGGACCTTGGTAGCCATTCTCCCGCAGAGCGAACGCGGCGCGAACCCCACACTCCCCGGCGCCAATGATGACCATTCCAGTGTCCATGACCATTATCCCAGCTGAATCAATACTTTGCCAGCCTCGATCTTGACTGGATAGGTCTTGAGGTTGACACAGACCGGAGCTCCCTTGGCTTCGCCCGTCTTGTAATTGAAACGGCCATTGTGCTTTGGGCATTCGATAATCTCATCCATCACCAGGCCGTCGGCGAGGTGGATGTGTTCATGGGTGCACAGTCCGTCCGTTGCAAAAAACTCATCGTCAGGGCTGCGATAGACCGCAAAGGTCTTTCCGGCATGGTCGAAACGCATGACATCTTCTTCATCAATGTCGTCCGATGTACAGGCCTCTACCCAGTTGCTCATGGTTCAATCCTCCCGGTCGTTCCTGGAATATCATTCCGCTGCTGCCGCCACTGGTTCGTCGTGGAACTCCTCACGATAGGGCTTAGCTGTCGGCGGCAATTCCCGCTTGAGGAAATAGTCCTCGTTGCGCAACTGGCGCAGGAACGCCGGTACCATCTCGCGGTAGCCGTGCAGGATAGACGGGTTCGCCGCCGGCAAATCGTGTCTGATCATGGCATGCAACTGCGGCAGCGCGTGACAGGGCACCATCGGGAACATGTGGTGTTCGACGTGGTAATTCATGTTCCAGTAGATGAACCGGCTGATCGGGTTCATCAGGACGGTCCGGCTGTTCAAGCGGTGGTCGGTGACATTGTCGGCGAGGCCGCCGTGCTGCAAAAGTCCGGTCAAGACATGATGCCAGGCGCCATAAAGCCGCGGCAAGCCGATCAGCACGAGTGGCAGGATCGATCCAATGTATAGCGAAAGGCCGATCGTGATCACATAGATAGCCGCCCAGATGCGGGCGGTGCGGACGACCCTTGGCTGTTCCTGTTCAGGAATGAAGGTCTTTTCCTCGGCGCTCACAATCCCCAGAGCGTTGCGGATGAGATCGCCCATGGCATGCCAGACATCCAGAATACCGAAGAAATTCAATGCGACACGCAACAGATCGGGCGGGCGCATGACGGCAATTTCGGGATCGCGGCCGACAATCACCGTGTCGGTGTGATGTCGCGTATGGCTCCAGCGCCATGTGACCGGATTGCGCATGATCATGAAGCAGGCGATCTGATAGACGACGTCATTCATCCAGTGTGTCTTGAATGCCGTGCCGTGGCCACATTCATGCCAGCGGCTGTCCGATGCCGAGCCATAAAGTACGCCATAAGCGAGGAAGAACGGTATGCACAGCCAGGAGCCCCAGAAGTAAACGCCGAGGCTTGCGAAGACGACCATGCTGCCGAGCCAGATCGCGGTGTCGCGGATCGCCGGGCCATCGGCGCGCTTCATCAGCTCTTTCATTTGCTTGCGGGGAATGTCGGTGTGATACCATTCGGCTGCAGCAAGACCTGACTCCACAGCCAACCGCGCGTCACGGCCTATAAGGCTGTAATCGCGTCTCGTCGGTACGGCGATCGATGCTGCATTCATTTGAGACCTCCCTCAATCAGTCGGGAGAAGATACGCGGTGCTCCAACCTGTCTCAATCAGGAATGATGAAATTCTATCATTTTCAATCAGGGATTGGTATAATTCACTGATAGATTCTATCAGGGAGCGCATAAAGTGGCAAACAGGCCGACAATCGCCGATTTGGCGCACGCGGCGGGTGTGAGCGTTGCGACGGTGGACCGGGTCCTGAACGGACGGTTGCCGGTGCGCGAGGAAACGGCGCGGCGGGTCTACGAGGCCGCCAACAGCATCGGCTACCACGCAGCCGGACTGATCCGCCAGCGTATGCGGCAGGAATTGCCCGAATATCGCCTCGGCTTTCTGTTGCAGAAGCCCGGCCAATATTTCTATCAGGAATTTGCGCGGGAGATCGAAACCGCCGTCGGTCAGGCTCCGCATTTCCGTGGCGTTGCTGCGATAGAGTTCTGCGCATCGCAGGCGCCGGACGAGATAGTGGCCAAGCTCAAATCATTGGCTGGACGCTGCCGTTCCATCGGTCTCGTCGCACCGGACCACCCGTCGATCACGGCGGCTGTCGATGAGTTGAAGGCGAAGAATATCCCGGTTTTCTCGCTCCTTTCGGATTTTGCGGCCGGAATCCGCGAAGGTTATGTCGGCGTCAACAATCGCAAGGTTGGGCGCACAGCCGCCTGGATGATCGCGAAAGCCGCCAAAGGGCCTGGAAAAGTCGCGATTTTTGTTGGAAGTCACCGCTTTCACGGGCACGAACTGCGTGAGATCGGCTTTCGCGCGTTTTTCCGCGAAGAGGCGCCGGAGTTCACCGTGCTCGACACGATGGTCAATCTGGAGACGCGCCAGATCACCAACGAAGCCATGTCGGAGCTTCTGCGCCGCCATCCGGATCTTGCCGGATGCTACGTGGCTGGTGGCGGCATGGAGGGCGCTATAGCCGCAATTCGAGAGGCGCAAATAGAACAGCCTCCGGTGATGATCGTCAACGAAATCACACCGGAATCGCGGGCGGCGCTGGCGGACAAAATCGTCACCATGGCCATCGCAACGCCGCTGCCGCGGCTCTGCCGGGAGCTGACCGAACTGATGGGCCACGCCATCGAGCGCGGTGCGGCGAACGTACCCGGACAGACCTTTTTGCCGTTCGATATCTACCTTCCGGAGAACATCTGAGCGGCATTTTACACGCTGCCACAATCAAATTGCCCGCTGCGATTGAAATTCTTGCGCCAGAATCGAGGATTCATGCATGAGAATCGTATATTCTTGCATGAGATCCGGACATTGTTGCGCAAAAGTTCCGTCGGATCCTTGCTACCCTTGTTTTCTTTTTCCCGTGCATCGGAATCTATCAGAAATGATAGTTTTTCGATCATTCTCGAGATTGACGCAATGACAGCTCCGACAGATGGTTGCGCCGACATTTGCGGGTCGTTGCAACCCATAGGCGCAGACCGCTTTAAGTACCACCGGGAGTATTATTCAGATGAGCGACACGATTTCTCACCCCATCTTTGCGATCAACCATATCGCCGCGCCGAACATGACGCCGGGCGAATTTTTCCAGCTGGCGAAGTCGCTCGGCCTCAGCGATGTCGAGATCCGCAATGACCTCGACGGCAATGCGATTATCGATGGTACGCCGGCGGCAGAGGTCCGGGCGGCAGCCGCAGAGGCAGGCGTCCGTATCGCTACGATCAACGCGTTGCAGCGCTTCAACGAGTGGACGCCGGAGCGCGAAAGGGAGGCAATCGAGCTTGCCGATTATGCGCGCGATGTGGGCGCGAGCGCGCTGGTGCTGGTTCCGGTCAATGCTGGTTCCGGCCAGGCGGATGGCGAGCGCCAGGCGAACCTGCGCACAGCATTGACAGCGCTGAAGCCGATCCTCGAACAGCGCGGCCTCATGGGTTTCGTCGAACCGCTCGGCTTCGAAATATGTTCGCTGCGTTCAAAGCGTGAGGCGGTGGCAGCGATCAAGGCGATTGGCGGCGAAGGCCGGTTCAAACTCGTGCATGACACGTTCCATCATCACCTTGCCGGCGAGCCGGAACTGTTTCCGGCGATGACCGGCCTCGTGCATATATCCGGCGTCACCGACCCCGATGTTACGGTCAGCGACATGCGTGATCCGCACCGGGTACTCGTCGATGCGGATGACCGGCTCGGCAATATCGGCCAGATGCGCGCGCTGCTGGATCAGGGTTACAAGGGACTGTTTTCGTTCGAGCCGTTCGCGCCAGAAGTACAGGCGCTCGATGATCCCGCCGAAGCGATTTCAGCCAGCATGGACGCGATCAAAGCCGGATTGGTTTGAACACCGCATTGCATTTCCCGGCCGCTTCGTTCCAGCCGGGAAATCAAAACGGTTGCATGGCGGCTAGTCGTCCTCCTCGTCGTAGACGGTTATATCCGCGATAGCCGGTAGCCAGGGAAGTGCCGATCGTTGCCAGACCGCATGCGTCGGTCGTAATTCTGCGCGTTGCTCGAGCGTGCCCACGCGAACACCGTAGACCGATGGATTTTCGCTGTCTGCAGTCGCATAGAGCGGCGTACCGCATTCGGCGCAGAAGGCTTGTGCCCGACGAGCACCGCTCTGCGCAATCTTGATGTAGACTTTCGGAGTGCCTGACAGAAGGTGAAAGTCATCCGCCGCGACGGGAACCGATACGCGAAAGGCTGTCCCCGTCAGCTTCTGGCAGTCGGTGCAATGGCAAATGCTCACGTCGCCCGGATCGGCATCGCAGTTGAATGTTATCCTGCCGCAATGGCACGTACCATTGACCTTCATGTCCCCACCTTTGCCATTGCTTCCGGAATGTCAGTTCTCCTCGATGGACACGCCACCCTCGCCAATTTTCAGCTCGACGCCCGCGGGCTTTGTTTCTTCCCGGTAGGCGTAGACCCCGAGACCGACAACAGCGACGAGAAGGGCTCCGATGAGCAGATAAAGGCCATTGCGATTCACTATTTGATCCTTTGTGTTGAGAGCTAATTGGACTGATCCAGTGCATGTGGCGAAGGTTGGCCGGGCGTTTGATCGCCAGCCGGGTAGAACCAAAGGAATGCCGCGACCGCCAGCACGATGATAACAGCCGTCGATATCCATGTTTGAATGCGCATGATTGCCTCCGGTCACGGAGTTAACCGCGTGAGGCCGATAAGGTTCCGTAAAGGGCGGGCACCGCCCGGATGGCAATGATCTCAAAATCTTTGCAGTTGGAAACAATTACTTTGTTGCTGAAGGCGGCATTGACACGATCACCGGCGGCGTGGGCAACGACTATATTGAAGGCGGCGCAGGTGCGGATATCATTCTCGCTGACCTTGTAGGTTCTAGCGACACCATCGTCGATTTCAAGTTCGGAGATAAGATCGATCTTGGTGCGATCGATGCGAACGCCGATGTGGGCGGTATTCAGAATTTTAGTTTTATTGGTCAAGCGGCCTTCACAGCCGCTGGGCAGGTGCGCCAGAACGGCCGTAATGTCGAGGTGAACACTGTTGGAGCTTCTGGTGCGGAGATGGATATCTTTCTGGATGGGTTGTATCCGATCGGCCATCCGCTGACGGCCAGCGATTTTGTGCTGTAGTCGAGCGGTGATGATGTAACGGGGCGGTGGTGACGCCGCCCTTTTTTGCGGGCTTGCGGGCCGCAGTCCGATCCGGCAGAGATGCGTGGTTCGACAAGCTCACCATGAGGGAGGTTGGTTGACTGCAAAGACAATCGCCAACCTCACAATTCCTGCTCCCTGCAATCCATCCACCTCCCTCATGGTGCGCTTCTTCATCGAGAGCCTGCCGAACGACGAACCACGCACATTTTGAACTATCGTGAGTTGTTGGACCAAGCACTACCTCTGCGTAACCCCTCAAGCACCTACCCTCCGTCATTCTCGGGTGGTTTAACCCGGGGATGAAGAGCACGCAGAGATGGGTGCTTGGTGAGCGAGATGGCGCTTTTAAATCATCGGCACCTTTTAAATTGCCGGCCGATGGCCCACATTCTCATGGTGTGCCGTTTTGGCTTTCGGAACCCCGGTTTTGCGGTCGGGGAGGTTTTCCATTTGGCGGGGCGCAGCGAATCAACATGGTGGAGCATTGCCGTGCAAACGTCGTTGAACACAGTTTCCGGTTCGCCTGATGCGGGCGATGGCTTTTGGCCCGTACGGAGAAGAAAAGTCCTCGACTGGTTGATAACCGAGACGCGCGGCGAACGCTTCATCGACAATATTTTCGTGGAGATGCTTGGAAAGCTGCTTAAGGCCGATGTCCCCGTCGCCCGGGCGTCGCTGCATTTCAGGACGCACAATCCCCAGTGGCTGGGGGCTCGCATCCTTTGGCGGCGAGGAATGCCGGAAACGGAAATTCGCACCTACGATTACGGCACCGAAGAAACGCCGCAATATCTGAGCAGCCCGATACACGATATCAACAGCGGAGCGGACCAGGTGCGGCGGCATCTCGATGCGGTGCGCGCAGATGGCGAAATCGGCGCAGATGGCGACATTGGTGCCTGGCATCCGTTTTATGACGAGCTGCGGGCAGATGGTCTGACCGACTATATCGCCTGGCCGCTCGATCATACGCTCGGCAAGCGGCACGTCGTCACCTTCGCAACCGACCTGCCGGGCGGTTTCAGCGCAGATCATGTCGAGTTCCTGGTCGATCTCTTGCCGGCCATTTCCCTCGTCAGCGAAATCCGGCTGAAGAACCGCCTGGCGCGCACGCTTCTCGAAACCTATGTCGGACCGCATGCGAGCGAGCAAATCCTTGCCGGCGCGACCACCCGCGGCAGCGGCGTTACGGTCGGCGCCGCGATCATGATCTGCGATCTGCGCGATTTCACCGCCATCTCGGATATCTGGCCGCGAGACGACGTCATCGAACTTCTGAACGGCTATTTCGATGCCATGTCGGAGCCGATCGAAAAACATGGCGGGGAAATTTTGAAGTTCATGGGCGACGGCCTGCTGGCGATCTTTCCGCTTGCGAAACCGACGGCCTGCACCGATCTCCTCCAGGCGATCAGCGAGGCACAGGCGGAAATGGCCGCGCTCAACCGCGAGCATGTCCGGGAGGGGCGAAAGCCGCTCGGCTACGGCATTGGCGTGCATGTCGGCGATGTGATGTATGGCAATATCGGCTCGCGCAAGCGTCTCGACTTCACGGTTATCGGCCCCGCCGTCAACATCGCATCGCGGCTTGAAAGCCTCACCAAGGAGATCAAGCGCCCCGTTCTCCTCTCGAAGGCTTTCGCCGAGATGGCCGCGTGCCAATCCAGCGTTGAAAGCCTTGGCTCCTATCCCATCAGAGGCGTCGGCGAACCCGTCGAGATCTTCGCGTTTTCGGGCGAGTGCCCAGCGGCGCAGCCAGAGGACTGACCATGCAAACTCTCAAAGCAACCGCCGGAACGATGCCGCTCCCTTTCGAAAACAGCTACGCCCGGTTGCCGGAGAATTTCTTCGCACGCGTGTCTCCGACCCCTGTCGATGCGCCGCGCCTGATCAAACTGAACAGAAGGCTCGCGCTGGAACTCAGGCTCGATCCGCAATGGCTGGAGAGCCCGGAAGGCGTCGAGGTTCTCGGCGGAAACCGCATTCCGCAGGGCGCCGAACCGATTGCGGCCGCCTATGCGGGTCACCAGTTCGGCCAGTTCGTACCGCAGCTCGGAGACGGGCGTGCGATCCTGCTGGGTGAGGTGATCGACAGGGCCGGCGTGCGCCGGGACATTCAATTGAAGGGATCGGGACGGACGCCGTTTTCCCGGGGCGGCGATGGACGCGCAGCGGTCGGGCCCGTGCTGCGCGAATATATCGTCAGTGAGGCAATGGCTGCGCTCGGGATCCCGACTACCCGCGCTTTGGCCGCCGTACTGACGGGAGAAAGCGTCGCGCGGGAGACAACGCTGCCTGGTGCCGTTCTGACGCGCATTGCCTCCAGCCACATAAGAATTGGCACGTTCCAGTTTTTTGCCGCACGCGGCGATATCGAGGGCATTCGTGCTCTGGCGGATCATGTGATTGCCCGGCATTACCCGGATGTGAGGGGGAGCGAGGCGCCCTATCTTGCGCTGCTGAGCGCGGTCATCGCTGCGCAAGCTGCGCTCGTCGCGCGGTGGATGCTGGTTGGCTTCATCCATGGCGTGATGAACACCGACAACATGTCGGTCGCCGGTGAGACGATCGATTACGGACCCTGCGCGTTCATGGACGCGTACGATCCCGCGACGGTCTTCAGTTCGATCGATCGCGCGGGCCGCTACGCTTACGGCAACCAGGGACCCGTGGCCCAATGGAACCTCGCCCGTCTGTCCGAGACATTGCTTCCGCTGATTGCGGATGATCAGGACGAGGCGGTAACCTTGGCTCGGGAGGCGCTTGGCGCATTCGCGCCGCAATTCGAGGCTGCCTTCCTGACAGGCATGCGAAGGAAGCTTGGCCTCTTGACCGAGGAGGAAGGCGATTTGACGCTCGTCAAGGACCTTCTCGACGCGATGGCCGCGAGCCACGCCGATTTTACGCTGACGTTCCGCTATCTGAGCGAAGCAGCCGAAATCACCATTGGCGACGACAGGGTCGCAGGCTTGATTGCCGGTGCTCCGGCTTTCGAGAAATGGCTCGGAGAGTGGCGTCAGCGTATTTCGCGCGAGCCGCAGACTGGCCAAGAGCGGCGCACGGCGATGCTTCAGGTCAATCCGCTGTTCATTCCACGCAACCACCGCGTGGAAGCGGTCATTCAGGCGGCCGTGGAGCGGAACGATTTCAAGCCCTTCGAGGAGCTACTCGCCGTGCTGGATAGACCTTTCGACGAGCAGCCGGCCATGGCGCACTATGCCGAGCCCCCTGCGCCGCATGAGCGCGTGCTTCAGACGTTCTGTGGAACTTGATGTCTCGGAGAGCTCGGTGGTTTGCTCGCAGTTGCGACGCTGGCTTGCTGATTGTGCTCGAACACCTGCTCAAGATGTCGCCATGCGCAGGGGCGCATATTCCGCGCCATCGACCTTTGCCGGCCGTCCTTCGAGCATAAGGTCGCTGATCCTCGGGGCGGAACGGGCGATGATCTTGCCGCGGCGGATGACGGCGAGCCGGTGGGCTTTCAGCCGCAGTGCGTCCAGCGGATCGCGCGCCTGAAGGATGACCAGATCGGCATGACAGCCCTTTGCAAGGCCGTAGCCCTTCAGTCCCATGGCTTTGGCGGAATTGACAGTGAGTGCGTCGAATATCTTGCGCTTGTCCTCGATGCCGGCCATCTGGGCGACATGGATCGCCATATGTCCGACCTCAAGCATGTCGGCTGAGCCCATCGAATACCACGGATCCATAACGCAATCGTGCCCGAAGGCTACATTGATTCCAGCTTCCATCAATTCGCGCACGCGGGTCATGCCGCGCCGCTTGGGATAGGTATCGTGCCGCCCCTGCAGCATGATGTTGATCAAGGGATTGGGAATGACGTTGATCTCCGCTTCGGCGATCAACGGAATGAGTTTGGACACATAGTAATTATCCATGGAATGCATGGAGGTGAGGTGGGAGCCTGCAACGCGTCCCTGGAGCCCGAACCGCACCGTCTGGGCCGCGAGTGTCTCGATGTGCCGCGACATTGGATCGTCGGTCTCGTCACAATGCATATCCACCGGCAGCCCGCGCTCGGCGGCGATCCGGCACAAGGCTTCCACAGATGCCGCGCCGTCGCTCATCGTGCGCTCGAAATGCGGAATGCCGCCGACGATATCGACGCCCATGTCGAGGGCGCGGTTCAAGGTTTCGACCGCTCCGGCGGAGCGATAATAACCATCCTGTGGAAAAGCCACCAGCTGAAGGTCGATATAAGGAGCGACCTTCGCGCGTACCTCGAGCAACCCCTCCACCGTCACCAGTCCTGGATCGCTGGTGTCGACATGGCTGCGGATGGCGAGAAGGCCCTGGCTGACGGCGAGGTCACAATAGCGTAGTGCCCGCTCCACGACTGCTTCTCTGGTAAGGATCGGGCGCAGCTCGCCCCAGAGGGCGATACCTTCCAGCAGCGTGCCGGAATGATTCATGCGGGGCAGGCCAAGGGACAGTGTGGCGTCCATATGAAAATGCGGATCGACAAAGGGTGGGGTCACGAGGCGGCCGGTAGCATCAATTTCAGTAGCGGCCGTCGCTTCGATTTTTGATCCGGTCTCGGCGATCTTGCCGTCCCGGATACAAATATCGACAGCCTCCTGGCCATCGGGAAGATTTGCGTTTCGGATGATCAGGTCAAACATGGTGCACCATGGAAAGCGGGTTGAAGACAATCGGTTCGCAAACAGGACTTACCGTTCGCCACGACGGTAGGCTTGCATCAGCGCCTGCGGCACCTTCGCTCGCCGTGCCACGAGGGCAAGCGCCGCAATCGACAGGATATAGGGAATCATCAGAAAAATCTGGTATGGAACCCTGTCGCCCAGAACCGGTTGCAGCCTGAGCTGGAAAGCATCGAAAAAGGCGAAGAGCAATGCGCCCAACAGTGCACGCCCCGGTCGCCACGAGGCAAACACCACCAGCGCGATGCAGATCCAGCCGCGCCCTTGTACCATCGTCGGAAAGAAGCTGTTGAAGGCCGAAAGCGTCAAAAACGCGCCACCCATGCCCATGAGTGCACTACCTGCCATGATGGCGCTATAGCGTATGCGGACCGGATTGATGCCCTGCGCTTCGGCCGCGTGGGGATTTTCCCCGGTCATGCGGATCGCAAGTCCGAGCGGCATCCGGAAGATGACATAACTCATCACCATGGCGATCAGGATCGCAAGATAGGTCGGCATCGTCTGGGTGAAAATGGCCTGGCCGAAAAATGGCAGATCGGACAATCCGGGAATAGAAACTGGCTTGAACGGGACGATTGTCGGCGGCGTAGAGGCGAGGGGCACGTTGAGCCGGAAGAGGAAATAACTGAGGCTTGAGGCAAACAGCGTAATACCGAGACCAGTTACGTGCTGCGACAGACCCAGCGTTACCGACAACAGGGCATGCAGCAATCCGAACACGGCGCCGGCGAGTGCCGCCACCAGCATTCCGGTCCAGAGGTCCGCGCCATTATAGACAGTCAGCCAGCCGACCATCGCACCGAAGGTCATGATGCCCTCGATGCCAAGGTTCAGAACGCCGGAGCGCTCGCACAGAACGGCGCCGAGCGTTCCGAAAATCAGCGGCGTTGCGATCCGCAAGACCGCAGCCCACAGGCCCGCCGAGGCCAGTATGTCGAAAAGGGCCATCATCTGCGGATCCTGTATTGGGTGAAGAACAGGGCAACGAGCATTGTCAGCAGGGAAAGCGACACAATGACGTCGGCGATGTAGGTCGGTATGCCGAGCGCCCGGCTCATGCCATCAGCGCCCACGAACATCGCCGCCGTGAAAACAGCAGCAGCGATCACGCCGACCGGATGCAGATTGGCAAGCATCGCGACGATAATGCCCGAATAGCCGTAACCCGGCGATAGATCAGTGGTAACGTAGCCTTTAACCCCCATCACTTCGATGGCACCTGCGAGGCCGGCCAATCCGCCAGAAAGGCAGGCGACCTTGATCAGCGTCAAGCCGAGAGGCACGCCTGCAAAAGCCGCTCCCGCGGGGCTCAGGCCCGCTGCGCGCGTCCGCAGGCCGAAGACGGTGCGCGATTGCAGAAGATGCACGATGATCGCCGCCGCAACGGCCACTGGGAGACCGATGTGGAGGCGCGAACGCATGATCAGCTTGGGCAGCAATGCGTGGTCGCTGACGGGCAAGGACTGCGGCCAGCCGAAAGCCAGCGGATCCTTGAGAACACCCTCAACCAGCAGTGAAACGAACAGGACGGCTACGAAGTTCAAGAGCAGACTTGTTACGACCTCATCGACGGAAAAGCGCAGACGCAGCCACAAAGGCAGCAGCATAAGCAGCATTCCGGCCAGGGCCCCGGCGGCAAACAGGATAGGGATGAGGGCTGGTCCCGGAAGAGCGGCGAGCGTACCCGAACCGAGGGCGGCAACGGCAATTGCACCGACATAGAATTGGCCTTCAGCCCCAATGTTCCAGAGCCGCGCACGGAACGCGACCGCGGCGGCAAGACCGGTCAGGATGAGCGGTGTGGCGCGCGTGAACGTTTCGGTGGCAGCAAGACGCGTGCCGAAAGCGCCGGTGACGATCCGCCAATAGGCTTCGAGCACCGGCGCACCGGCCATCGCAATCAGGATTCCCGCGATGGCGAGCGCGGCTGCCACCGCGATCAGCGGAGAAACCAGTACGAGGAAAAGAGGCCTGTGCGTCCGGCGTTCAAGACGCATGGCCAGCCTCTTCGTTCTGGAGCCATTCTCCTGCCATCATCAGACCGAGCATGCGAGGATCGGCGGTTTCTGCGGCGACCGGCGGTGAAAGCCTGCCTTTGACGATGGCCTGAATGCGGTCGGCAAGACCGATCACCTCATCGAGGTCTTCCGATATCAGGAGCACCGCGGTTCCCTGTCTGCGCGCTTCCAGTATGCGGGCATGGATGGCCGCGACCGCACCTTCGTCGAGACCGCGCGTCGGCTGGGCAGCGATGAGGATGCGCGGCCGGTCATGCAAATTGCGCCCGAGAATGAGTTTCTGCATATTGCCGCCGGAAAGAAGCCGCGTGCGGCTGGTCGGCCTGCCGCCCCGCACGTCGAATTCCCCGATGATCTGTTGGGCGAAGCCTATGCCGGCCTTTCGGTTCACCAGACCGTATTTCGAGAAGGCGGGAGCCCAGATGCGCTCCAGTACGGTGTTTTCCCATATGGCCATCTCGCCGATCGCGCCCTCATTGTTACGGTCTTCTGGAATTCGGCCGATACCGGATTCGATCAGGGCGCGCACGCCAAGGTTTGCAAGGGGTTCCCCGAAAAGCCGGATATTGCCGATGCTTGGCTCCGCAAGACCGGACACAAGATGCGAGAGCACCGCCTGGCCATTTCCGGAGACGCCGATAATGCCGAGTATTTCACCCTCGCACAGCCGGAAACTGATGTCCTTGAGCCGGTCCACGCCGTCCCGCCGGACCGTCACCCCGTTTGCTTCCAGAGCTACGGCGCCGGGCGTGGCCGCATCGCGTATCGGGCGTGTCACGCGGTGGCCGACCATGAGTTCGGCCAGTTCCGCCTTGCTGGTCTCGCCCACGCGCCGCTCTGCTGCCACCCTGCCGCCACGCAGGACGACGATGCGATCGGCGGCGGCCATCACCTCATCGAGCTTGTGGGAAATGAAGATCAAGGAAAGTCCCTGCTTTGCCATTTCCTTCAGCGTGCTGAACAGGCGCTCCGCTTCTATATTCGTCAGTACCGCCGTCGGCTCGTCGAGGATGAGAATACGGGCGTCGTTATAGAGCGCCCTGAGGATTTCCACCCGTTGCTGTTCGCCCACCGACAGATCGCCAAGTCTGGCATCGGGATTGACGCTGAGGCCGAAGCGTTGCGAAATGCCAAGGAGTTTCGTTCGCGCCGCGGCGGTGTCGGACTTGAATGACCAGAGTTTTTCCGTGCCGGTCATGACATTGTCCAGAACCGTCAGGTTTGGCGCCAGTGAAAAATGCTGGTGCACCATGCCGACGCCAGCTCTGATCGCCGCACGGGGTTTGCCGGACGGTAATTCAACGTCATCGACGCGGACAGTGCCGGAATCTGCCGTGTAATGTCCAAAGAGAATGCTCATCAGTGTCGTCTTGCCGGCACCGTTTTCGCCAAGCAGCGCCAGAATTTCACCCTTGCGAAGTGCGATGGAGATGTTCTCGTTGGCAACGATGTCGCCAAAGCGCTTGCTGATGCCGGAGAGTTCGAGAACGGTCGTCATGCCGCCAAACCCGCAACAGGGAAGCGGTGATGCCAGCGTTCCTCCGCTTCAAGCCTTGCAGCAACAGCAAGCAATACTGGTTCATGCCCCATAGGGGCGAGTAACTGCACGGGCAAAGGCAAGCCGTCCTTGGCCCGGCCGAAGGGCAGGGTAATCGCCGGGAAGCCGGACACATTGGCAAGCGAGGCAAGCGGCGCGAAAGTCGCCATGCGATCAAGATGCAGTTCTGTATCCACGTGATCGGTTGGAAAGGAACCGATCGCCGGTGGTGCAAAAGAGAGCATGGGCGTCAGGATACAGTCCACCGTTTCGAACAATGCCCAGACATTGTAACTGACATGGAGTGCATCGTTCAGTATGCCCCACAATTCTGTCCCCGCCATACGGTGACCCCGCTCGGCAAAGGCGCGCGACAGGGGCTCGGCAAGTTCCATATCGATCGCGGCGCTTTCCGCAAGGCGGGCAAGGTTTACGGAAACGATACCCGCGAACACCCTTTGGCTTGTGGCAGCGGATTTTTCCAAGGTTTCCCATTTGAGCGGTACAACTTTGTGTCCGTCTGCTTCCAGTACACGCGTGGCCTCCGTGACCGTCTGGCACCGTTCATCATCGGTGGGATAAAGTGCCCCCGTGCCCGTAAAAAAGCCAATACGGAACTTGCTTTCACTATGGTCCGGGGGAACCGGATCGGCGTAGGGACCTTTAGCCTTGCCACGGAGTGTCCGGAAAATCAGCGCCGTATCACGCACGGAACGGCAGACTGCCATCTCGCTGGCGATGCCGCCGAGATGATTGCCGAAAAGTGGTCCGCCGGGCATGGCACCCCGTGTCGGTTTTAGTCCGACGAGACCGCAGCAAGCGGCGGGCACCCGGATTGAGCCACCTGCATCCGTCGCGTGGGCGATTGCCACGATACCGGAGGCAACGGCTGCGGCAGCGCCACCGGAAGAGCCCCCGGCCGTTCGGGCGGGATCAAGAGGGTTGCGGCAGATCGGACCCCGTGCAGGTTCGCTTGCCAATGAAAGACCGAATTCCGGGCTCGTGGTGAGGCCGAACAGACAGAAGCCCGCATCGCGAAAGCGCCTTGCAATATCCGAGTCAGCGGAACCCTCCGCACGCCCTTCCAAAGCGTGCGAACCTGCATTGACCGGGAAGCCCGCAAAAGGCCCCCCGAGATCCTTGGCCAGCGTGGGAACGCCTGCGAATGGTCGTGCGTCGAAACGTACGTGCTCAGTGACGCGCTCCCGTTCCATCGCCATCGCGGCTGCCATGCCGCTATCCGAATCGAGATGGCAGATTGCTCCTAAACCGGAGTGGTCCGTGGCAACGGCCAGGGCCGCCGCCATGACACCAGTGCAGGATGACTCGCCTGTGCTGATTGCCTCAGCAAGCGCTGTCGCATCGCCACGGGTTTTCCCTTGCTTCGATGTCTTCAACAGGCTCACGCCGCTCACACAATCGCCGTTGTTACTTGGGCTGCTCCACCATGATCGGAACTTCGAAGGCCCCGGATTTGATGGCACTGCGTTTGGCTTCCATGGCGGCCTCCGCTGCCGCCGGAGCCACACCCTTCACGTAAACGATGTCGCTGCCGCCATTCTTCATCAAACCAAAGGGCGTATAGTTACTGCCGGTTGGCTTCCCCGCCTTCACGTCGGCGACGGCGGCATCGAGGATCGGCCGGAAATACCACATGGCATTGGCAAAAACCGTATCGGGATATCTCGGCGTATAATCGATCAACGAACCGACAGACTTGATCCCGCGCTCCTTGGCGGCATCGGCAGTGCCAATCCGCTCGCCGAAGAGTATGTCGGCGCCCGCGTCGATCTGAGCGAGACCGGCTTCACGCGCCTTCGGGGGATCGAAGAAGGTGCCGATGAAAGAGACCATATGCTTGGCATCCGGCCTGACTTCCTTCACGCCGGCCGCAAAGGCATTGATCAACATGTTGACCTCGGGGATCGGAATCGCACCGACTGAACCGACCGTTCCTGATTTCGTCATAGCGCCAGCAAGCATACCGGCGAGATAGGCGCCGCCGTGATTCCAGGTTCCGAAAACGCCGAAATTTTTGCCTGAAGCTTCTCCGCTGGAGCCCATCAGGAAAGCGGTATCAGGATAATCGGCTGCGACCTGCCGGGCTTCACGCTCCACGGCGTAGGATTCGCCAACAATCAGTTTGCAACCTTGTTCGGAATATTCGCGCATGGCGCGAGGATAGTCCGTTCCGGACACGCCTTCGGAGAAGACATATTCAATGGTACCGTCGGCAGCGGCGTCCTGAAGTGCCTTGTGAAGGCACGAATTCCACGCATTTTCGACGGGGGATGCATGAATGCCTGCGACCTTCATAACCCCTTGCGCCCTTGCGGCCGGCACCAAAAGCCCCGCGCCCAGCGCCACTCCCGTTGCCAATACTGCGCGCCGCGAAATTATAGTTTGTTTTGTCACTGCCTTGATCCCCTGTTTTTTACCAATTGTTCAAAAAATAGTAAGATTTGCACAAAAACGTGTCAAGGGAATGGGTGCTCAAAAAACGATCAATATGGCGTAGGCCGCTAAGGTTATCCCGGCCGAAACTTATGGAATCGTAAAGATGCTGATCTGGTCGGTAATGCCTCGAAGCATGACGTTGTGCGACATCGGCGTCAGGCCCCGCCGCGCCAGGAATTCGGAGGCACGCGGGTCCCCAAGCACGGAACCGGTGGCGAAGATTTCGCGCGATGTTGCCAGGTGCTGTACGCGCGAGGCAATGTTCACGGTCTGCCCGAAATAGTCCTGCCGCTCGTTCAGGCTCACGGCGATGCATGGCCCTTCGTGGATACCGATCTTTAAAAGCAGATCCTCGCTGCCGCGTTCCTGGTTGAGCCGCAGCATGGCGTCGCGCATCCGCATCGCCGCAATCACCGCCCGCTCGGGTGTCGGGAAGGTGGCCATCACAGCGTCGCCGATCGTCTTCACAACAGCACCGGCCTCTGCGCCCACGATCTCGTTGAGGATACCGAAATGGGTCTTGACCAGATCAAATGCCGCGAGGTCGCCGACCCGCTCATACAGCTCGGTCGAGCCGCGCAGATCGGTAAAAAGGAAGGTGAGGCTGGTGATCTTCAGTCGCTGGTCCACGTCGATCGTGTCGGTGCGATAGATCTCGCGGAATGTCTGATTGGAGAGTAATCGATTGGCGGTCAGGAATGGGCGGCGGTTGCCGAGTAGTGTATGCAGCGCATCATTGGCCACGCAGACCGATGGCAATGTGCGAACTTCACTATGGTTTTCCACCGAAATACGCAACGGACCGGGCCGCAGGTTGATGGCTTCGCTGTGCCGGTGCGCTCGGTCGAACACGAGCGAAAGGCTTTGTCGCTCCTTTGTCGGCTCGCCGTCCACATTCAGAAATTGGGCTGCGTGCGTTACCGGTTCAAAGATGATGAGGTACGCTGCCGACAATTGCAGCGAGATGACCGCTTTCTCGCCCGGTGGCAGCTCGAGTGTCTCCAGAACGAACTCATCGACCTTTGCCTCGAAATCTTCCTCCGGCAGATCGACTCCCGAGCCCCAATAGATCTGGCGAAAATATTCCAAGGGGGACAATTGGTGCGGATTGTGGGCGTCGATGCGCCGCACACGCGGGCTGACCGTGAAGGTCACCTCGACCATCTCATCGAGTGTCGGCTCATAACCGGCTGCGCAAAGCGCGCACGTATATTCATCGCTCTGAACGGTTTTTAATGAAGTATTGGCATCGAGAACCCCGCCACAGCCAGGGCAAAGTACATTCCACGACATCTCGAACAGGCCAAGACGAGACGCATGCAAAAAGGCGTTGATCGTCTGCTCTTCGTCGAGCCCTTCGCCAGCGGCGAACGCGAGTGCATTAACGCGGCTAAGCTTGCGGTCCGGTCCTTCTCGAACGAGCCGCTCAATGGCGTCAACAACGACATTCGCCTGCGCCGACTGACGCAACATTGCGAATAAAGGCTGAGCTTCACTCATATGCATATTCTACACAGAATCCGGTCCGCGGACAGCGGATTTGTTTTGGGGCCGGGGAGTCGCTTTCGACGATGTTGCATAAGTGGAGAGGTGCAGGAAAAATTGCACGGCTGTGCAATCTGAAAACTATCATCAATTGGTCTAGAGTCCTCAAATCCCGCTTGACGCTTCTGCCATAAAATGGAATAAATATTTCAGAAGCTGAGCGTAACGGTTCGTATATTCCGTAATGAACGTTCAGGATCAGGTTTGCGCGCAAACGCCGCGCACGCCTCATGTCCGGATGTTGCCAGCCAGGGACAAGGTAGGCTGGCAAAATCGGGGTGTGAGGGGTTCCGGATTAAAACAGGTGCAGCCGGGCACCATTTTGTGGAGGAGAAGACATGAAAAAGTTCCTGTTGGGTGTGGCTGTTTCAGCCTTGATGGTTGGTTCGGCTTCGGCCGCGAATATCGGCGTCTCCATGGCGCTGTTCGATGACAATTTCCTGACGGTCCTGCGCAATGGTATGCAGGACTATGCCAAGACGCTGGATGGCGTGACGCTTCAGGTTGAAGACGCGCAGAACGACGTCGCCAAGCAGCAGAGCCAGATCCAGAACTTCATTGCTTCCAAGGTCGACGCGATCATCGTCAATCCGGTCGATACGGACGCGACCGCGGCCATGTCGAAGATTGCCGCCGAGGCTGGCATTCCGCTGGTCTACGTCAACCGCGAGCCGGTGAATGTGGATCAGCTTCCTGAGAAGCAGGCCTTCGTTGCTTCGAACGAAGTCGAATCCGGCACGCTCGAAACCAAGGAAGTCTGCAAGCTCTTGAAGGGCAAGGGCAAGATCGTCGTCATGATGGGCGAACTGTCCAACCAGGCTGCACGCCAGCGCACCAAGGATATTCATGACGTAATTGCCACGGATGAGTGCAAAGGCCTTCAAATCGTTGAAGAACAGACCGCCAACTGGTCGCGTACACAGGGCGCCGACCTGATGACGAACTGGCTCTCCGCCGGTCTCGAATTCGATGCGGTCGTCTCCAACAATGACGAAATGGCCATCGGCGCGATCCAGGCCCTGAAGGCTGCGGGCCGCTCGATGGATAGCGTTGTCGTTGGCGGTGTCGATGCCACGCAGGACGCGCTTGCCGCCATGGCTGCCGGCGATCTGGACGTGACTGTATTCCAGAATGCTGCGGGTCAAGGCAAGGGCGCGGTCGATGCCGCGTTGAAGCTTGCCAAGGGCGAGAAGGTCGAGACGAAGGTCTACGTGCCGTTCGAACTGGTGACGCCGGAGAACCTGTCCAAGTATCAGAAGTCGAACTAGGAGACCTTTGCCAATCCACCCTGACGGGCATCTGATGCGATTTTTCTGCGCTTCCGGTGCTCATGGACGAAAAAGTCCACTGCGCGCCGGTTCTCGAAAACCGCACCACCTGCCTCGTCAGGCTGAATTCTCAAAAGGTCTCCACCGCATCTCACCTTGAACTGGAACGCATCAATCTGCTGCGTTCCAGTGTATGATAAAGCCTCTCTGGGAGGAGATGATCATGTCAGTCAGTCCCTCGACCATGGCAGCGGTGCGCGCCAGTGGCGCCATACCGCAGGCAGAGTATCTGCTGAACGTCGAAAACATCCGCAAGGAATTTCCCGGCGTTCTGGCGCTGGACAATGTCCAGTTCCGGCTTAAGCGCGGCACCGTGCATGCGCTGATGGGCGAGAACGGCGCTGGTAAATCCACGCTGATGAAGATCCTCGCTGGAATATATATTCCAGATCAGGGCGAGGTTTATCTGAAAGGTGTGCCGATCCGGCTGAAGTCGCCGCTCGATGCGCTGGAAAATGGCATCGCCATGATCCATCAGGAGCTCAATTTGATGCCGTTCATGACGGTGGCGGAGAATATCTGGATCCGCCGCGAGCCGAAGAACGGCTTCGGCTTCGTCGATCACGGCAAGATGTACGACATGACGGCCGAGCTGTTTGATCGGCTGAACATTGCGCTCGACCCCGAGAGCCAGGTGCGTGATTTGAGCGTCGCCAACCGGCAGATGGTGGAGATCGCCAAGGCGGTTTCGTACGAATCCGATGTACTGATCATGGATGAGCCGACATCAGCGCTAACCGAGCGCGAGGTGGAACATCTGTTCCAGATTATTCGGGGCTTGCGCGAGCAGGGGATCGGCATCGTCTACATCACCCACAAGATGAACGAGCTGTTCGAGATTGCAGACGAATTCTCCGTGTTCCGCGACGGCCGTTATATCGGCACGCACCTTTCCACTGACGTGACGCGCGATGACATCATCAAGATGATGGTCGGACGCGAGATCACCCAGATGTTCCCGAAGGAGACCGTGCCGATCGGTGACGTGGTGCTTTCAGTGAAGGATTTATCGCTGAAGAATGTGTTCCACAACGTGTCGTTCGACGTGCGGGCGGGCGAGATTCTCGGCGTTGCCGGACTGGTCGGTTCAGGCCGGTCGAACGTCGCCGAGACAGTTTTCGGCGTGACGCCGGCGACAAGCGGAACGATCGAGATCAAGGGCCAGGCGATCAAGATGAGTTCTCCGACGCAGGCGATCAGCCACGGCATGGCCTTCATCACAGAGGACCGCAAGGAGACCGGCTGCCTGCTTATTCTCGACGTGCTCGAGAACATGCAGATCGCGGTGCTGCAGGACCGTTTCGTCAAATATGGATTTGTTCAGGAAAGCGGGATCAGTGCGGCTTGCAAGGCGATGAGCGATACGCTGCGGGTGAAGACGCCGAACATGGAGGAGAGGGTTGAGAACCTTTCCGGCGGCAACCAGCAGAAGGTGCTGATCGGCCGCTGGCTTCTGACCAACCCGAAGATACTCATTCTCGATGAGCCGACGCGCGGCATCGATGTCGGTGCCAAGGCAGAAATTCACCGTCTCGTATCGCAGCTCGCAAAGCAGGGTGTGGCGGTGATCATGATCTCATCGGAAATGCCGGAAGTGCTCGGAATGAGCGACCGGATCATGGTGATGCATGAGGGCCGGGTGACCGGATTTCTCGATCGCGCAGATGCAACCCAGGTGAAGGTGATGGAGCTGGCGTCCAAATGATCAACCATTTGATAATCCACCCGGACAGTCATCTGATGCGATTTTCTGCGCTTCCGGTGCTCGCGGGCTCTAATGTCCGCGGTGCTCCGATTCTCGAAAACCACATCAGCTCATTCGTCAGGCTGAATTCTTAAACGGTTGTTTTGCGCTGCCTGGAATATTGGGAGGAGTTTATAATGACAAGCGAACAGGTGACTGCCAAGGCAACGACACCGGCGCTCGGACGCAGGCACCGCCGGCGTATGCCGCCCGAGGTCAACATCCTGCTGGTGCTGATCGGTATTGCCCTGGTCTTCGAGATACTCGGCTGGATTTTCGCCGGACAGAGCTTCCTGATGAATGTGCAGCGTCTGCGGATCATCATCTTGCAGGTCTCGGTCATCGGCATTATTGCGGTCGGCGTGACGCAGGTGATCATCACCGGCGGCATCGACCTTTCCTCCGGCTCCGTCGTCGGCATGACGGCGATGATCGCGGCAAGTTTCGCCCAAGCCTCCACCTGGGCGAGGCCGGTCTATCCGGCGCTGACCGACATGCCGTTCTTTGTCCCCATCGGCATTGGACTTGGCATCGGTCTTCTCGCCGGCATCGTCAATGGCTGGCTGATTGCCTATACGAAAATTCCGCCCTTCATCGCGACGCTGGGCATGATGGTTTCGGCCCGCGGTGTGGCGAAGTGGTACACCAAGGGATCGCCGGTTTCGGGCCTCACTGACCAGTTCAACTTCATCGGCACCAGCATCTGGCCGGTGATCGTCTTTCTTGTTGTGGCGCTCGTTTTCCATATCGCCTTGCGCTATACGCGATATGGCAAGTTTACCTATGCCATCGGCGCCAATGTGCAGGCGGCGCGCGTATCCGGCATCAATGTCGAGAAACATCTCATCAAGGTGTACGCCATTGCCGGATTGCTGGCCGGGCTCGCCGGCATCGTTACCGCCGCCCGGGCACAGACTGCGCAGGCCGGTATGGGCGTCAATTATGAACTCGACGCCATCGCGGCAGCCGTCATCGGCGGCACCTCGCTCGCTGGCGGCGTTGGCCGAATCACCGGCACGGTCATTGGCGCGATCATTCTCGGCATCATGATCTCGGGCTTTACGTTCCTGCGCGTCGATGCTTACTACCAGGAGATCATCAAAGGCGTGATCATCGTTGCAGCTGTTATCGTCGATGTGTACCGCCAGAAGAAGAGAAAAGTTTAGTAGTGCGCTCAGCACTATCCAGGCTTGCATGACCATATGCGTGGTTCGACAGGCTCACCATGAGGGGACTTGAGTGGTTGCAGGGAGTCCAGCAAGGGAAGGTTGCGACTGTAATCGCCCACATTCATAGCGTTGGCTCGCTGCAATCACTTCATCTCCCTCATGGTGAGCCCCGTCGAACCACGCACAATGGATTTGCTGGCTAGATCAATCTGTAACGCCCGGGATCCTTCCGGGCTTCTTTTAAGAGGGTTAGAAATGACTGTACGCTTTGGTCTGCTCGGTGCAGGCCGTATCGGTAAGGTTCACGCAAAGGCTGTAACATCCAACCCGCAGGCGAAACTCGTCGCCGTTGCCGATGCTTTCGAACAGGCCGCCAAGGATCTTTCGGCCGCGCATGGCTGCGAAATCCGTACCATCGACGAGATCGAGAAGGCTTCGGATATCGATGCGGTCATCATCTGTACGCCGACCGATACGCATGCGGACCTGATCGAGCGCTTTGCCCGTGCTGGCAAGGCGATCTTCTGCGAGAAGCCGATCGATCTCGATGTGAAGCGGGTCCAAGAATGCCTTGCCGTGGTCAGGGAGACCAATGCGACGCTGATGGTCGGCTTCAATCGCCGCTTCGATCCGCATTTTGCCGCTGTACGCAAGGCGATCGATAACGGTCAGATCGGCGATGTCGAGATGGTCACGATCACGTCGCGTGATCCGGGTGCCCCACCGGCGGAATATATCAGCCGTTCCGGTGGTATCTTCCGCGACATGACCATCCATGATTTCGACATGGCGCGGTTTCTGCTGGGTGAAGATCCGGTGGCCGTCACCGCGCACGCCTCGGTGCTGGTCGACAAGAAGATCGGCGAGCTTGGCGATTATGACAGTGTCAGCGTGATCCTGTCGACTGCCTCGGGCAAGCAGTGCGTGATCTCCAATTCCCGCCGCGCCACCTATGGCTATGACCAGCGCATCGAAGTGCACGGCTCGAAGGGCATGGTTGCTGCGGAAAACCAGCGGCCAGTATCCATCGAGATCGCCAATGGCAGCGGCTATACCCGCCCGCCGCTGCACGATTTCTTCATGACGCGCTATACGGAGGCTTACGCCAACGAGATCGCCGCGTTTATCAACGCGATTGCCACGGGTGTGAAAGCTGCGCCAAGCGGCGAGGACGGGCTGATTGCGCTGGCACTCGCCGATGCGGCGGTGAGGTCGGTGAAAGAAGGCAAGACGATTACGGTCTGAGTTTGATTGTTTTTAAGCTCTGTTTTCTCTCCCCTTGTGGGAGAGAAAGCGATTTCAACATCTTAGCCCTTGCTAAGTGCTAGAAATCGCCAGAGAGGGGATTTTGCTGATACGATTTAAACCCCTCTCTTGGATTTTCTAAGGATTTAGCGAAGAGGCTAAATCCAAGAAAATCCTTTCTCCCCCACAAAGGGGGGAGATAATCGGCATCAACTGTTTGGGGTAAGTCTCTACCGCACGTCCAGCCATCGCTGTTCATTGTACGAACGGGCCATGGCGTGCACCGTGCGCTCGATCTCAATACCATCGGCGAATTCGATCAAATGGGCGGGCTGGCCATTGATGCGCTTGATCAACTCGTGGCACTCGATGATCTTCAGATCGTTGAAGCCGAGGCCGTGGCCGGGGGCCGGGATAAATTGTCCATAGGGCGCATGATGCGGCGCCGTCAAAATGGTGCGGTAACCCTGTTCGGTGGCACGGTCGGCGGTGACATAAAGCTGGAATTCATTGGCGCGTTCCTGATCGAACAGGATCGAGCCCTTCGAGCCGAATATTTGCAGCGCGATGCGGCCTTTGCGGCCCCAGGCGGAGCGGTTGACCTGCAAGGTGCCGGAGACGCCGTTTTCCATATGTATGAGAACGCTGGCGCTGTCATAGGTCTCAACGGCGCGGTCAGTACCGTTTGCCGTCTTGCGGGTGGCATAGGGTTTCGACATGTCGCACATGACGCGGGCAACACGGCCAAAGAGCGTGAACAGCAGAGACAGCGGATGCACGGCGAAATCGTCGAGCGCTCCATAACCGGATGTGGCTTCGTGTTTCCAGTAGAACAGCGCATCGGGATCGGCCATGAAGTCTTCGTCCATCTCGATACGCAGATGATTGACGTCGCCGATGATTTTCTCGGCGAGGAGCTTGCGGATATGGCGAATGGCGGGCCCCTGGATATAGTTGTAGCCGAGGGCGGCAACCTTACCTGACTGTTTCGCCGCTGCGAGCATGGCTTCCGCGTCAGCGAAGGCTGGCGCCATCGGCTTTTCGCACCAGATATGCTTGCCAGCTTCGAGGGCCGCAATTGCCATTTCGGGGTGAAACTGGTTCGGCGTCGTGACGGAGACCACATCGACTTGCGGATCGTCGATGACGGCACGCCAATCGCCCGAGGCTTTCTGGAAACCGAACTCGTTGGCGCGGCGCACGGCTAGCTCGGTGCTGGCTTCGCCAAGATGCACGAGCCGTACGGCCGGCACATCACCGAAGACCGCGCGAACCGAATTCCATGCCAGCGCGTGGCATTTGCCCATAAAGCCCGTTCCGATCAGTCCTACGCCTAACATACGCTCTCTCCTAACGATTCAGCTTGGCCCGCCGCTTGCAGTTGTTGATTGAAATAATCTATAACAAAGAAAAATGGAATAACTGATCCGTCTTGATATAAATATTTTGCTCGGACTATGAACAGCAAAGAGGGAACGATACGGGTGGAAAGCATGGACAATGAAATATCGTTGCCACGGGATTTCGATGCACTGCGCACAATGATCCTCGATCGTCGCGAGATGCTGCCGAAGCGTCTGGCGCAGATCGCCGCCTACGCCCTGAGCAATCCCGATGAGATCGCCTTCGGTACGGCGGCAAGTATTGCCCAGACAGCTGGCGTACAGCCTTCCACGCTGATCCGCTTTGCCCAACATCTCGGTTTCGACGGGTTTACCAGCCTGCAATCGGTATTCAGAGAGCGGCTGCGCGAGCGGCAGGTTTCCTACGAAGAGCGGCTGTCAGCGCTGCGCGGTGACACGCACGGCCTTTCCAAGAACCGCGTCATTCTCAACGGATTCCTGACGGCGGCCAGCCATTCGATCGAGACGATTTCGCACAATGTCGAGGAGGATGTGCTGACCCAAGCCGTGGATATCCTGGCAGGAGCAGAGACGATTTACCTTCTGGCGCGGCGCCGCTCCTACCCGATCACCGCCTATATGGCCTATGCCTTCGGGAAGCTGAAAATCCGCAACCAGCTGATCGAATCGACAGCTGGCATCGATCCCGAAATCCTGTCCTTCGCCAGACCGAACGATGCCGCCATCGCCATCAGTTTTTCGCCTTACGCATCGGCGACAATCGAGCATGCGGCGGCGCTGGCGGCACGCAACGTGCCTGTGGTCGCCATTACCGACAGCGCATTCTCGCCGCTGGCCCAGTCGGCCAAGGTGTGGTTCGAGGCGGCGGAAGGGGATTTTTCCGGGTTCAGGTCGCTGTCGGGGACGATGGCGCTCGCCATGGCGCTGACGGTAAGCGTGGCCGAGAAGCGGCGGAGTGTTTAGGCGGCGCTGGCTTCCAGTCCCAGAAAACGCGCCATCGCCCTGTTGATATCTGTTATCGTTTCAGCGTCCAAATGTCCGAAAACCTGCCCGACTTTCGTTCGGGGCACGGCCATAGCCCGGTCGACCATTACCTGCGAGCGTTGACACAGGCCATTTCCAGCGGACGGGTTAATTGTAATACGAGCGAGGTGTTCATCGTGAACGTCGCTTGTCAATTGAAGCACAGTCACTGACGGGAGCTGCGCAAATGCATCCGACTGTACGATGATTGCGGGACGCGGTTTGCCGTAGTCACCGCTGACGACAATCGTAACCAGGTCTCCACGCTTCATTTCGCGCGGTCATCATCGACAGCAGCCTCGTCAAACAGAGCTTCCAATTCCTTGAGAGACGCGTAGTCATCTGTAGATGGATTACGAGACCTTTTTGCAATCGCAAGCGATTGCCGGCGCGCTTCAAGTTCAAATGCCTTGCGCTGCTGGCGTTCCACATAGCTCCGCATGAAGTCCCGCAGAACCTGAGCTGCAGGCTTGTCCTCAGCCTCGGTTGCATGGGTAAAAGCAGCCTTCAAATCTGGGTCAATGCGGAAGTTGAATGTCTCGGCCTTAAGATGCTGGCTGGTGCGTGGCATAGAGAACTCCTGTACATACATTATGTAACTATAATGCACGTACATATTCCAGTCAACGTGAAAGTATGGCCCAGAAATCCAAAAAGAACATACATTCCATATTGACGATTCGATAGAATTATTATTTCATATAGGAAAATTCCTGGCCGCTTTTTGCCGGGACTTATCAGCCTATCGGGAGGACTATCATGGACAGAACTGATGCGGGCCACGCGCTTGATGTCATTACCATCGGTCGTTCGTCCGTGGACCTTTACGGCCAGCAGATCGGCTCGCGCCTCGAGGATATCACGTCGTTTGCCAAATCGGTCGGCGGGTGTCCTGCCAATATCGCCATCGGTACGGCGCGGCTCGGTCTGCGCTCGGCGCTGTTGTCGCGTGTCGGCGACGAGCAGATGGGCCGGTATATCCGCGAGCAGATGGTGCGCGAAGGTGTAGCCACCGACGGCGTTATCACCGACCCGGAGCGGCTGTCGGCGCTGGTGATACTGTCGGTTGAGAACGACAAGAACTTTCCGCTGATCTTCTATCGCGAGAACTGTGCTGACATGGCGCTCGATGATGGCGATATCGATCCGGCATTCATCCAGTCGGCACGCGCCGTTGTCGTTACCGGCACGCATTTCTCCAAGCCGAAACCCGATGCGGCGCAGCGCAAGGCTATTCGCCTCATGAAGGAAGCGGGCGGCAAGGTGGTGTTCGATATCGATTACCGGCCCAATTTGTGGGGCCTTGCCGGGCATGGCGAAGGCGACAGCCGCTATATCGCCTCCGATGCGGTGTCGAACCATCTGAAGACCGTTCTTGCCGATTGCGACCTGATCGTCGGCACGGAAGAGGAAGTGCTGATCGCGTCGGGTGAAGCCGACCTGCTCAGCGCTCTGAAGACCATCCGGGCACTGTCGAGCGGCACAATTGTCCTGAAGCGCGGCCCCATGGGCTGCATCGTTTATGAAGGCGCAATTTCCGACGATCTCGAGGATGGTATTGTCGGCAAGGGCTTTCCGATCGAAGTGTTCAACGTTCTTGGCGCAGGCGATGCCTTCATGTCCGGTTTCCTGCGCGGCTGGCTCGGCGGCGAGCCACTGGCAACGGCTGCAACCTGGGCCAATGCTTGCGGCGCCTTCGCGGTGTCGCGCCTGTTATGCTCGCCGGAAATCCCGACCTTCGAAGAGCTGCAATATTTCCTCAAGCATGGCAGCACCTACCATGCCCTGCGCAAGGATGAGGCGATCAACCACGTGCATTGGGCGACAACGCGCCGGCATGAAATACCGTCCATGATGACATTTGCCATCGATCACAGGGTCCAGCTGGAAGACCTTGCGCAAAAGGTAGGCACGGATGTCGCCAAGGTGCGTGTGTTCAAGGAACTGGCCGTGAAGGCGGCGGCAAAGGTGGCCAATGGCCGCAGCGGCTATGGCATGCTGCTCGACGAGAAATTCGGCCGCGAGGCGATGTTCGAGTTTGCCCGGCACAATTTCGACTGGCTGGGCCGTCCGGTGGAATTGCCCGGTTCGCGTCCGCTACGCTTCGAATTTTCTCAGGACATCGGCTCGCAGCTGGCGGAATGGCCGGTTGATCATTGCATCAAATGCCTGTGCTTCTACCGCCCCGATGATCCGGCAGATCTAAAGGCGGAACAGCAGGCAAAGTTGCGCACACTGTTTGAAGCGGCGCGCAAGGTCGGGCGCGAACTGCTGATCGAGATCATCGCCGGCAAGCACGGCAAGCTTGACGACAATACCATTCCCCAGGCGCTGGAAGAACTTTATGCGCTGGGCATCAAGCCGGACTGGTGGAAGCTGGAACCACAGGCTTCTGCCGCCGCGTGGAAAAAGATCGAGGCGGTGATCGAGAAGAACGATCCCTGGTGCCGCGGTGTCGTGCTGCTCGGATTGGAAGCGCCGCATGACGAGCTGGAAGCAGCTTTTGCCGCGACAGCCAGCACGCCCATTGTGAAAGGCTTTGCCGTTGGGCGGACATTGTTCATGGATGCGGCAGAAAACTGGCTCTCGGGCCGGACTTCCGATGAGGCGGCAATTGCCGATATGGCCGATCGTTTCGAAAAATTGACCAAGGCCTGGCTTGCCAGCCGCAATAAACAAGCGGCATAGCTGGCACGGGAGGAGACTGACATGACCAAGACGATACGCCTGACCATGGCGCAGGCACTGACACGCTTCCTGAGCCGGCAGATGACGATTGTGGACGGCAAGACGGTGCCGGTCTTCGCCGGTGTCTGGGCGATTTTCGGCCATGGCAATGTCGCCGGTATCGGCGAGGCGCTGTATCAGGTCCGCGAAGAACTGCCGACCTATCGCGGGCACAATGAACAGGCGATGGCGCATGCCGCCATCGCCTTTGCCAAGGCGAGTTTTCGCCGCCGCATGATGGCAGTGACGAGTTCTGTCGGGCCGGGTGCAACGAACATGGTGACGGCCGCGGCGCTGGCGCATGTCAACCGGCTGCCGCTGCTTCTCCTGCCGGGCGATGTGTTCGCCAACCGGGTACCAGATCCGGTTTTACAGCAGGTGGAATCATTCAACGATGGCACAGTTTCGGCCAATGATTGTTTTCGCCCTGTCTCGCGCTATTTCGACCGGATCACCCGGCCGGAACAGATCATTCCGGCGCTGGCGCGGGCCATGGCGGTGCTGACCGATCCGGCTGAATGCGGACCGGTGACGCTTGCGCTGTGTCAGGATGTGCAGGCTGAAGCCTACGACTACCCGGAAAGCTTCTTCGAGGAGCGTGTGTGGGCACAGCGGCGGCCACGGCCGGATCGCGACGAACTGGCGGCGGCCATCGCGGCGCTGAAATCGGCGAAGAAGCCGCTGGTCATTGCCGGCGGCGGTGTCATCTATTCGCAGGCGTCGAAAGAGCTGGCGGAATTTGTCGAGGCTGCCGGTATTCCCGTTTGCGAGACGCAAGGCGGCAAGTCCTCGCTGCCGGACACGCACCCGCTCAACATGGCGGCGATCGGCGTCACTGGAACCTCCGCCGCCAACCGGCTGGCGCAGGAAGCCGATGTTATCGTTGCTGTCGGCACGCGGCTCCAGGATTTCACCACCGGTTCGTGGGCGCTGTTCCAGAATTCGGCCAAGACGTTTATCGGCCTCAATGTCCAGCCCTTCGATGCCACAAAGCACCGGGCTCTGCCGCTGGTGGCCGATGCCAAGGAAGGGCTCCTGGACCTTGCTGCCGGCCTGCAAGGCTACAGAGCGCCGGAAAGCTGGACAGACAATGCCAGAACCGGCAAGACGGAATGGCAGAAGGCCGCCGCCAAAGTCACCGGGCCGACCAATGCGGCGCTGCCTTCAGACGCACAGGTGATCGGCGCGGTGCAGCGGGCGATGGGCGCCGAAGCGACTGTGCTGCATGCGGCCGGCGGCTTGCCGGGCGAAATGCACAAGCTTTGGCAGGCGGGCGCACCCGGCTCCTACCACGCCGAATATGGCTTTTCCTGCATGGGATACGAGATCGCCGGCGGGCTGGGCGCCAAGATGGCAAAGCCCGATGACGAGGTTGTCGTCATGATCGGCGATGGGTCCTACCTGATGCTGAACTCGGAAATCGCCACGTCGGTGATGCTCGGCCAGAAGATCAATATCGTATTGCTCGACAATCGCGGCTATGGCTGCATCAACCGGCTGCAAATGGAGACGGGCGGCGCCAACTTCAACAATATGCTGAAGGACGCCAGGCACGAGGTCTTGCCGGATATCGATTTTGCCGCGCATGCCCGCAGTCTTGGCGCGATATCCGAGAAGGTGGCGTCGATCGCTGAACTCGAAAGTGCGCTCGCCCGCGCCAAGCAGAATGACCGCACGACGGTGGTTGTCATCGATACCGATCCGCTGATCTCGACGGAAGAGGGCGGTACATGGTGGGATGTCGTCGTGCCGGAAGTAAGCGCGCGGCCAGAGGTAAACGCAGCGCGCAATGAATACCAACATAAGCTGAAATTGCAGTGGATCGGCGACTGAGCCGGCCCTCGCGCATATCATAACTGAAGGAACATACGAATGATCCGTATCGGGGCGAACCCAATCGGCTGGTCCAATGATGACATGCTGGAAATCGGCGGCGATATTCCGCTGGAAACCTGCCTCGAGCAGGCGCAGGCTGCCGGTTTCACCGGCATGGAGCTTGGCAACAAGTTTCCCCGCACCGCCGACAAGCTGCGGCCGATCCTCGGCGCATACGGCCACAGCCTCGTCAGCGGCTGGTATTCGACCGAGCTGCTCACGCGCGATGTCGATGCAGAACTTGAGGCGGTCAAAGGCCATGCGACGCTGTTAAAAGACATGGGCTGCTCGGTGCTGATCGCGGCGGAAACCTCCAATGCCATACATTCCGCCAAGGACATGCCGCTGTCGGGACGCCCCGTCTTGCAGAAGGCTGCCTGGACGGTTTTCGGTGACCGCTATACGCGCTTTGCCGAAGGCGTAAAACAGGCCTATGGCCTGCAGTTGGTCTATCACCACCACATGGGAACGGTCGTGCAGAGCGAAGCCGAGATCGACCGTTTCATGGAAGTGACGGGAAGCGCCGTCAATCTTTTGCTCGATACCGGTCATGCTACATGGGGCGGCGGCGATCCGGCGCGGCTGGCGCGGCATTACAAGACGCGCATCGGCCATGTGCACTGCAAGGATATTCGCGAGGCGGTCATGTGGCAGTCGAACCGCGAGGACTGGTCTTTCCTCGACAGCGTTCTGGCTGGCGTTTATACGGTTCCCGGCGACGGCATGATCGACTATGTTCGCGTGCTGAAGGAACTTCAGGGCTATAGCGGCTGGATCGTCGTGGAAGCTGAGCAGGATCCGAAGAAGGCCGATCCGGCCACATATTCGAAGCTCGGACACGCGAATCTCAGCCGCTTCATCAAGGAAGCAGGGCTGGTGTGAACAAGGACTCCAATCATCCGTTTTTTCGTCCGCTTTGGCGCCGCGTTGCCGTCGTGGCTTTCTGCATTGCCTGGGCCATTTTCGAGTTTGCGACCGGAACACCATTCTGGGGCATCATGGTCCTGGCTTTTGCCGCATATGGGATCTGGCAATTCTTCATCATCTTCGATGCTTCGGACCCTGTTAAGCCGGCGGATGCTGTCAAGCCAGAAGACCTTGGCACCGATAAGGAGTGAACCATGTCAAAACTGCTTCTGAAGGCCATGCAAGGTAAAGGCCATGTGGCCCATGTCACGCCTGAAACCGCAAGCTGGACCTATGTCGGTTTCGATCTGCACAAGCTGGATGCGGGCCAGTCGGTTTGCGGGAAAACGGAAGAAAAAGAAGTCTGCCTGGTCTTCGTGACGGGCAAGGCCAAAGTGACTGCCAATGGCGAGGATCTCGGCCTTCTGGGCGAACGGATGTCGCCCTTCGAGGGCAAGCCTTGGTCGGTCTACCTGCCGCAGGGTTCCGATTGGTGGGTCTCGGCGGAGACGGATGTCGAACTTGCCGTCTGTTCAGCGCCGGGTCTTGGCGGTGGATTGCCGGTTCGCGTCATCTCGCCCGAGGGGCTTAGCCAGGAAACGCGCGGCAAGGGTACCAACACCCGCTACGTCACCAACATACTGCCGGAAAACGAGCCGGCGGACTCGCTGCTGGTCGTGGAGGTGATTACGCCGGGCGGCCATACGTCGAGCTATCCGCCGCACAAGCACGACCAAGACAACCTTCCCGCAGAGTCCTATCTGGAAGAGACGTATTATCATCGTTTCAACCCGCCGCAGGGCTTTGGTTTCCAACGGGTCTATACGGATGACCGCTCGCTGGATGAAGCCATGGCTATCGAGGATGGCGATGTGGTCATGGTGCCGAAGGGTTATCACCCCTGCGCCGCCTGCCACGGCTACGATCTCTATTATCTCAATGTGATGGCAGGGCCAAAGCGCACATGGAAATTCCACAATGCTGTCGAGCATGAGTGGCTCGTAGCAAAATAGAGCGTGAGCGTTGACGCCGCTAATCTCTCCCCTTGTGGGAGAGAAAGGATTTTCTTGGATTTAGCCTCTTTGCTAAATTCTTAGAAAATCCAAGAGAGGGGAATTTAATTGTGCACTATCCCCTCACTTGCAATTTCTAGCACTTAGCAAGAGCTAAGATGCTGAAATTGCTACCGGGGCGAGCCGCGGGTCTCGCCCGCCTTCGGAGATAACCAGCGCTACCACCGCAGCACGAACCGTCCGGCAATGGCACCGATGAGACCGGGGATCAGGACGCCGAGCGTGTACCAGATGGCGACGAACGGCATGGCACTTTCAGTGCAATGGAACGAATAGACCAGCGAGCCGATAGCGCCGGCAGCGAGGCCCGCAGCGCCACCGGCAATAGTGAGGCGCGTTGGTGCCAGACCGCGCAGCACCCAAAAGGCGCCGACAAGCAGAGGCAGCGACAACATCACGATATTGAACGTACAAACGGCGACCGACTTGCCGGTCAAAAGGTAATACTGGGCTTCGGGCGGCGCCATTGCGAGCTGTATGAAGCCGAGAATGCTGATTGCGACGATCAATGTTCCGATCAAAGCGAGGTTGACCCGGATACTGCCAAGCGGGTGACCGATACGCTTGACCGCCCAGGTGCCGGCAACCGCGAGGGCAAGCGTATAAATAAGTTTGCTCCAGAACGGCATGGTTTCCGTAGCCGTCTTCATGTCGGGGCGCATACCGAGCCAGAAATACATGAGGACAGCCGACACGACGAGGCCAATGCCGAGGCCCGTGCCGACCCGCTTGAGCACGGTCAAGCGCGATACCGGCTTCAACTCACCAGTCAGACGTGCAATCAGATCATCGGTCGTCATCTGCCCGTCCTTTCAACTTAGATGCAATCGCCTTGATGCCTCTATGTATCCCTACCTTGACAGAAGCTTCCGAAAGTCCAGTGCTCTGCGCAACCTCGGCGATCGACTGACCTTCGATCTTCGTTCTGTAGATCAGGTCCCGCGATTTTTCCGGCGCTGATTGCAGTAGCCTTTCCACGTCCATTCGATCCGCAGTTGCGTCCGACTGGTCAACAGCGAACAGGTCCTGCGCATCGTCGAGTGGCACCGTTGCGCGAATACGGTTGCGCCTGAAATGATCGATCAACTTGTAGCGTGCGATCGCATGCAACCAAGCGGTGAAGGGCCGGTCTGTCTCATAGGTCGCGCGCCGCGTATGCAGCGATAGCAGGGTTTCCTGCACAAGGTCGTCGGCGTCGCCTTTGTGAGCATCCGCCAACCGGCGCAGGAAATAAAAGCGCAGATGCCGGGCAAGCTCATTCAGGAGAATGCCATAGCTCCGCGCATCGCCATCGAGGCTCGCGAGCATCAGTTCTTTCAACCGCGTTTCGACCGGATTCACTCCGTTCATTCCTTATTCGCGCGAAGCTGAGTAAAGGTTACAGATGAAGTGGAACATGGCAGGAGGTCAATCCTCTCAATTGTGAATCCGCCGGTAATGATCACCAATCCGTGATGCCCGTAACTTTAATCCGGGCCGCCTCGTATTAGCTCATGTGACCGTACACATGAGGAGAAGAACATGAACATTTTCACACGCGGTATCGCGCTTTCCGCTTTCGTTCTCGCGACAGGATTTGCCGGACCCGGTATAGCGAAGGCCGAAGACGCCATGAAGCCGATGAACAAGGCTGACTGCATGAAACATGCCGGTATGGAAAAAGACGCCATGAAGAAGGATTCCATGATGAAGGAATGCGACACAATGGCGATGAAAAAGGATAATATGTCCAAGAGTTCCATGATGAAAAAGGACGCAATGAAGCCCGATGCCATGGGCACCATGGCACCGAAGAAGAAGTGAGATAAACGTTGAAGCGAATAGGGCGGAAAGCCAAGAGAGGGGATTTGTGAAATGCACGACAAAGTTATCCCCTCTCTTGCGATTTCTGGCACTTGAACTTCGCTGCGCTTGCTAAGATGCCGAAACCGCTTTCTCCCCCACAAAGGGGGGAGACAATCGACATCAAACTCGCAATTTTCAAAGGCCCATGGAGGCTCGAATGACAAGCGTCACATCAGGTGGCACCGACACCGCCAAGCCGAAGAAGCTGCTGTTCTACCGCCATTCCGTGGCGGTGCGCATCACCCATTGGCTGAATGTCCTGTGCTTGAGCTTCCTTCTGATGAGCGGTTTGCAAATCTTCAACGCTCATCCCTACCTTTATTGGGGCCAGTACGGTTCCGATGCGCTTCCAGACCCGTCATTCATAGCCATTGGAGCGGTCCAGGACGGCGATACGATCAAGGGTGTGACACGCATCGGTTCGCTGTCGTTGAACACGACCGGCGTGCTTGGCGCCTCGACCGAGGACGGCGAGCTTAGCCCGCGTGCTTTCCCCGCCTGGATTACTATCCCGAGCTATCAGGACCTTGCCACGGGCCGCCGCTGGCACTTCTTCTTCGCCTGGTTCTTCGTCATCAACGGTCTGGTTTATTTGCTGTATGGCTTGATCGGCAGGCATTTCCGCCGCGATCTTGTGCCGACCAAGGATCAACTGAGGCCCAGCCATCTGGCGCAGGAGATAGCCGACCATGCACGGTTGCGCTTCCCGAAGGGCGAGAAAGCGCGGCATTATAATTCGCTGCAGAAGCTGACCTATATGGCCATCATCTTCATCATCCTGCCGTTGATGGTGTTGACCGGTCTCACCATGTCGCCGGGCTTCAATGCAATCTTTCCATGGCTGCTCGATGTGTTCGGCGGCCGGCAATCGGCCCGCACTATCCATTTCGTATCCGCCTCGCTGATCGTCATCTTCGTCATTGTGCATATCGTCATGGTGCTGGTTTCCGGCGTCTGGAACAATCTGCGCTCGATGATCACCGGCTACTACGCTTTGAAGTTCGAACCAAAAGACGAGGTGTCAAAATGAGCTTCGATCTCACCCGCCGCCGTTTCCTGATTGGCTCGAGTGTCGCAGCAACCGGACTGCTGACCGGTTGCGATGCGATGGTGCAGAGCACCACCGTCAACGATATCCTGCAAAAAGCCGAATCCCTGACCATGGGCGCGCAGCGCCTGCTAATGTCCCAACAGACACTGGCGCGGGAGTTCTCCGAGGCAGATATTTCCCCGCTTTTCAAGGGTAACGGCACGACGCAGCCGGACAGTGAGGACTATGCGCGGCTGACGGAGAACAATTTCACGGACTGGAAGCTCGTGGTGAACGGCATGGTGAAAACGCCGCTGAGCCTCTCGCTGGCCGATCTGAAGGCGATGCCGTCGCGTACCCAGATCACCCGGCACGACTGCGTCGAGGGATGGAGCGCTATCGGCAAGTGGACCGGCGTGCCGCTCGGCCTCGTGCTGGAGAAGGCTGGCCTTGCACCCGGCGCCCGTTATGCGGTGTTCCACTGCGCGGACGACCTGGAACCATCGCTCGACGGCAGCGGCCGGTACTATGAAAGCATCGATCTCGTCGATGCCTGGCATCCGCAGACCATCCTCGCCTACGGCATGAATGGCAAGGACCTTGAAGTCGCCCACGGTGCGCCGCTGCGCCTGCGTGTCGAACGCCAGCTTGGCTACAAGCATGCCAAATATGTCATGGGAATCGAGCTGGTCGACAGTTTCAAGAATCTGGCGGGAGGCAAGGGCGGTTTCTGGGAAGATCGGGGGTACGAGTGGTATGCCGGCATTTAGAGCATCCTGCGCTTAAACCGGGTTTGCAATGCTGCCGTGCGTGGTTCGACAAGCTCACCATGAGGGAGCTCAGTTGATTGCAAGAAGCCAAGATTTGCATGGCAAGGAGTCAATATCTGCAAGGTTGGTGACTAACCATGCAATCAACCCACCTCCCTCATGATGAGCTTGTCGAACCACGCACAATACACATTGGCGATTTTTTTTAGGTGCGATCGGAAGCGAGCCCGGCGAAATTTCAGCACGAATCCTTAAAATCAGCGCGTGCTCTCCCCATATGCGTGGACGAAATGTCATTTGACATGCGCTCAGGAGGATTTTGCATGCCGCTTCTACTCTCCCGTCTCGGCCGGATTGCCGCGATATTCGTCATAGGCTTGGCGGTTTCGTTCAGCGTTGTCTACGAGGCTGATGCCCGGCGTGGCGGTGGTGGCTTCGGCAGCCGTGGCACACGTACATTCCAGGCACCGGCGCCAACGCGGACCGCACCGGCCCCGGCTGCTCCGATCGAACGATCGATGACGCCCAAGCCGCAGAACCAGCCTGGAGCAACCGCGCCGCAGGCGGCGCAGCAGCGCCCGGGATTGTTTGGCGGCATGGGACGTTCGTTGCTGGGCGGCCTGCTTCTCGGCGGTCTGCTCGGCGCGTTCCTTGGATATGGCTTCGGCGGCGCTGCCGGCATGCTTGGCATGCTGTTGCAGATTGCCTTGGTCATCGGTGCGATCATGCTCGCCATGCGCTTCTTCCGTTCGCGCCAGTCTTCGCAGGCAACTGCCGGTGCGGGGCCGGGTTTCGGCCGCAACGCCTATGATGAAGAGCCTTCGAACGTCTCTCCGATGCGGGTGCCGACAATAGGCACTGCTTCGAACCAGAATACGGCAGGGCCGGCACCTGCGGCTGCGGGCAACAGCAGGGGATATGCGTCGGCGGGCCTTGCTGCAGCATCGGATGAAATCGGCCTCAAGCAGGATGATCTGGAAACGTTCGAGAAGCTTTTGACTGAGGTTCAGACCGCCTATGGCAAGGAGGATTACGCGACGCTGCGCAGTCTGACCACGCCGGAAGCCATGTCCTACCTCGCGGAAGAGCTCGGCCAGAATGCCACGGACGGTCTGCGCAACAGCGTCTCCGACGTAAAGCTACTGCAGGCCGATATCGCTGAAGCATGGGCCGAGGGTGACGCGCAATACGCGACGACGGCCATGCGCTATCAGAGCGTCGATGCCATGGTCGATCGGACGACCGGGCGTGTGGTCAAGGGCGATGAAGGAGAACCCTCGCAGACCACCGAGGTCTGGACCTTCGTACGCAAGCCGAATTCGGACTGGAAGTTGGCCGCGATTCAGGACGCGGCATAACCCTTGTGCCGCGCGCCGGCAGTCGATGCCGATTATCTCTCCCCTTGCGAGAGAGAAAGGATTTTTTTGGGTTTAGCCTCTTGTGCTAAACCCCTAGAAAATCCCAGAGAGGGGATTTGGAATACGCACAATCCCCTCGCTTGTGATTTCTAGCACTTAGCAAGAGCCAAGATGCTGAAATCACTTTCTCCCCCACAAGGGGGGAGATAAGCGCTGTACCATTGCTTCAGATCAGCTTTTCAAGCGTGATCGGCAGGTCGCGGACACGAATGCCGGTGGCATGGTAAACCGCGTTGGCAATGGCGGGTGCAACGCCGACGATAGCGAGTTCGCCCACCGCCTTGCCACCCAGAACCGAGGCGTTCGTATCGGGAATACCGACCGAGATGACCTCAAGATGGGGGATGTCCGCATTGGTCGGCACGAGGTAGTCACCGAGGTTGTTGTTCATCACATGGCCATTGCGCTGATCGACAATGCCTTCCTCGAGCAGTGCCTGGCCAATGCCCATGATGATACCGCCCTTCCACTGACTTTCGGCCAGCTTCGGGTTGTAGAGCCGGCCCGAATCCAGTGCCGACACCATGCGGGCAACGCGGACCGTGCCGAAATCCACATCGACACGCACCTCGACGAAATGCACGCACCAACTGTGCATCGAGTAGTCGCCCTCGGTCGGTGAAAGCATGGTCGAGATCGTGGTGAAGTTGCGGAAATGGTCGTCCTTGTTGCGCAGGTTTTCCGGAAGCGTATCGCGCAGGGCCTCGATACGCTCACGGCCGGTGCGCCGCATCACCTCGGCAATAGCAACACTGGAACCTGCGTCGCGCGGCGAGGAAATCTGCCCACCCTCGATGGTTAGTGTGTTTGCCTGCAGGTCACGGAACGGCGAATTCGGATCGTTGATGGCAAGGCCAATCAGCTCGTCGCGGGCTGCAAGAGCGGCCACATGCACAGCGCCGGTCATCAGGTTGGCAAGCTGGGAACCACCGGCAACGGGTGCGCGCGGCAACGAAGAATCGCCGAGCTTAACCACGACTGTCTCGACGGGCACACCGATCGCCTCAGCCGCCGTCTGGGCAAGGATTGTATAGGTGCCCTGACCCATATCGATGCCGCTGCTGGCGACCTCGATCGTGCCATTGCTCAAGATCCGGACCATGGCCTCGCCTGGTGTGCGGCGAACCGGGTATGTGCCCGCCGCGACACCGTAGCCGATAAGCTGCTTGCCCTCGCGCATGGAGCGGACGCCCGGACTGCGCTTTGCCCAGCCGAAGGCTTCCGCGCCTGCGGCATAGGCTTCGCGCAGCCGGCGCGTCGACCATGGCTTTTTGGCGTGCGGGTCTTCTTCGGCATAGTTCAGCAGGCGGATATCGAGCGGATCGATGCCGACCTCGTAGGCAAGTTCGTCGATGGCACACTCGATACCGAAGGCGCTGGGGTTTTCGCCGGGCGCACGCAAGGCACCTGGCTTGACCGTATTCACCGGCACGATGTTCTGACGCGAGGAGAAATTCGGCGTCGCATACATGATCGATATGACGGAGCCCAAGGGTTCGACCGCGACATCATTCATCGAAGTTTCGTTGGCGCCGCGATGGACGATCGACAGTAACTTCCCTTCAGGCGTGGCACCTAGCGCGATTGTCTGCCGCGTCGCAGGCCGGCCACCGAAAGCGGTAAAAGTCTGCGGCCGCGTGATGGCAAGTTTGACCGGTCGGTCGAGCATCTTCGCTGCGATTGCCGCAACCGCGCCGTAACGGGTTGGCAGCGCCTTAGATCCGAAACCGCCGCCGATATAGGGCGACAGCATGCGCACGTTCTCGAAGGGTATGCCGAACCATTCGGCATAGGTGCGGGACATGCCATCGATCCACTGACTGGGCTCCCAGAGGGTCAGCATGTCGCCTTCCCAATGGGCGATCAGGCCATGGGGTTCGATCGGTACGTTGTATTCACGCGGTGTCCGGTATTCCTGCTCGATGCGGACGGGAGCCGTGGCAAGCGCAGTTTCGGCGTTACCCCATTCCTTGGTCATCATATCGATCGGGAAGCCTTCGCCGGATCTCGGATCATCGAAACTCGAAATCGGGGCGGTCTCTTCATACGTGACCTTGACGAGTGCTGCGGCAGCGGTCGCCTGCTCGAAAGTCTCGGCAATGACGGCGGCAATGTGCTGGCCGGCGAAGGTGATCTCGCGCGCCAATGGATCGTAGGGAACGGCCGGCGGCGGTGCGCCAGTCCAGTCGGTGGCCGTCTTGATGGGCAAGGCGTTGTCGGGTGTCAGGACGAGCAGAACGCCGGGATAGGCCTCCGCCGCCGCCGTATCGATTGCGATGACGCGGCCAGAAGCGATCGTGCTGTCAATGATGACTGCGTAGACCATACCCTCCGGCGAGTGTTCCATCGCGTAATCGGCGGAACCGGTGATCTTGGCCGGTCCGTCGATGCGGGCGAGGCGACCGCCGAGCAATCCGTCCGAAGCGTCGCCGTGTTTCATTTTGGTGTCGACAATGGTCATGCCATAGCTCCCGATTTTAGAATGGCGCGCTCAACGACGCGGGGCGCAAGCTCGATCTTGTAGTGGTTGCCGCCATGGGCGATGGCGCCCTCGACTGCGAGACGGCTGGCACTCTTGATGGTATCCGGCTCCAGGACTTTGCCGCGAAGAGCATCTTCGACTGCGCGGGCGCGCCAGGGTTTGGTTGCAACACCGCCAAGACCAATCCGAATATCGCGGATCGTCTCACGATCCGCCTCGAACTCGATGCCGACAGCAGCGCTTGCGGCGGCGAATTCATAGGACTGCCGGTCACGCACCTTCAGATAAGTCGAATGCCGAGCGGCAGCTGACGCGGGGATGGTGATCGCGGTAATCATTTCACCCGGCTGCATGGCGTGTTCCTTGTGGGGCGTTGTGCCGGGCAGAAGGAAGAAATCATCGATGGGGACCTTGCGCTCGCCCAGATGCACGACAGCGTCGAAGGCAACAAGTGCAGCGGCCAGATCACCCGGATAGGTTGCGATGCAGGCGTCGCTGGTGCCGAGAACCGCATGGCCGCGATTGACGCCCTCCACGGCGGAGCAGCCGCTGCCGGGAACGCGTTTGTTGCAGGCGGGAAAAGTTGCCGGGTCGCGGAAATAGGCACAGCGCGTGCGCTGCAGAAGATTGCCGCCGATGGTCGCCATGTTACGGATCTGCGCCGACGCTGCTTGCCACAGCGCTTCCGAAACTGCTGGAAACTGTTCGAGTATCGCCGGATCGGCCGCGACGCGGCTCATCTTTGCAAGCGCGCCGATGAAAGCGCCATCCGCGTCGACACGGATCGTATCGAGGCCCTTGAGATGGGTGATATCGACAACTCGTTCAGGATTGGTGACACCACATTTTGCAAGGTCAAGGAGCGTGGTGCCGCCGGCGAGCAGCATGGTCGCGGGCATGGCCGTCGCGCTGAGCGCTTCTTCGACGGAGCTTGCGCGAAGATAGGAAAAATCTCTCATGGCATCACCTTTGCAGCTTCGCGGACCGCCTCGACGATATGCGGGTAGGCGCCGCAACGGCAGAGGTTGCCCGACATGTATTCGCGTATTTCATCGTCGGAACCCGCACGTCCTTCGCGGATGCAGGCAACGGCGGACATGATCTGGCCCGGCGTGCAGTAACCGCACTGGAAAGCGTCATGTTCGAGGAAGGCGGACTGGACGGGATGAAGTTCGGCGCCGGGGGTGGAAAGGCCTTCGATGGTGGTGACCGCGCGCCCTTCGACCTGCACTGCCAGCGTCAGGCAGGAAAGCACACGCTCGCCGTCGACATGCACGGTGCAGGCACCGCATTGGCCCTGATCGCAACCTTTCTTGGTGCCGGTCAGTTCAAGGTGATCGCGCAGCGCATCCAGAAGGGTCACGCGTGGTTCGACGACAAGGGATTTTGTCTGGCCATTGATTTCGAGATTGATGGTGGTTTGATTGCTCATGGGCGTCCTGCTCCAGTACGCTTTGGGAAGAGTCCAACGGGGCTGCCAGCGTTCAGTTGCGTTCAAGGCGCAAAAAACATGACATGCGGGCCCCAAATAGGGTATTAGTCCGAGATCATGAACTAATCGGAGGTGCCTCCGTTTTCTGAACATAGCGGCTCGCCCCTGGAGGTTCAAGCCCCAATCGCCGCTGGAGTTGAAATATTGAGCAGCAAGGAGCCGACGGAATTGAAGGAATTGGAGCCCCCCGCAAAGCGGCTGCGGGCGGATGCCAGCCGCAACCGTGAAAAGCTCATTGAAATCGCTGCCGCAGCTTTCGCCGCACATGGCGGTAATGCGACGCTGGAAGACATAGCGAGGCAAGCTGGCGTTGGTATCGGTACGCTCTACAGGCATTTTCCGACGCGCGAACATCTGGTCGAAGTTGTGTACCGGCGCGAGGTCGAGGCGCTTTGCGACGCCGCGGAAGAACTGGCTCAGAACAATGTTCCCGACGTTGCCCTGGCCGAATGGATGCAGCGTTTCGTTGACTACATCGCAGCAAAGCGCGGCATGGCGAACAGCTTGCGGATACTCTTCGACGCGAATTCCGAAGTATTTGCCAATACGTCAGGTATGGTTGCGCTGGCCTTGCAGCGTCTCGTCGATGCTGCCGTTGCCGACGGTTCCGTCCGCAGCGATATCGATATAAACGATATATCGCAGGCCCTGTCGGGGATTTACTCAGCGCCCGACACGCCGGACTGGCGCGATCGTTCGCGCCGCCTTGTCTCGCTGTTGATGGATGGGCTGCGCTGGGGCTCGGCGAAATCCAGAAGATGAATTTGTGCTTTCCATTACAACAAAGAAGAAAGAACCATCGTGCCGAATATGCCATCCGCCTTCGACAAGAAATATACCGCCTTCCTCTTTGATATGGATGGCACGCTGATCAATTCCACGGCGGCGGCAGAGCGCGTTTGGGCAAGATGGGCGGAAGAACATGGGCTCGACGTCAAGACATTCCTGCCGACCATGCACGGCGCCCGTGCTGTCGATACCGTGCGCAGGCTGGGTCTGCCCGGGGTCGATCCGGAGCAGGAAGCCATCAGGATCACGGACGCTGAAGTCCTGGATGTAGAGGGCATCGTGCCACTTCCAGGTGCAGCCGAGTTCCTTAAGGCACTGCCGCCGGCGAAGTGGACAATCGTCACCTCATCGCCGCTGGAACTGGCAAAGCGCCGGCTGGCCGCAGCGGGAATTCCCGTGCCTGATAATATCGTCACGGCCGAAGACGTAAAGGTCGGCAAACCCAACCCGGACTGCTATCTGCTGGCGGCGCGCAAGCTGGGAGTCAACGTGAAGGACTGCCTTGTCTTCGAGGATGCCGTTCCAGGGATCCTTGCTGGCGATGCTGCCGGTGCCGATGTGATGGTGATCACGGCCACACACAAGCATCCCATCGAGACTGCGCACACCACCATTCACGATTATCAGGACCTTCAGACAGAGGTCGATGAGGAAGGTCGGCTGTTCCTGATGCGAACGGTTGATGCGTGATGGCACGATAACCAGCCCCGCTTTGACTAGATCGCTGATCAGTTGACCGCTTCCGAGACACCCGAGGGGTTCCGCATTGGGGCAGTTACGTGCGCCGTTGAAGAAAACAGCAGCTTGATGAAACTGCGGAAGGCCATGACCTGCCTTTCGATCCTTGTCGGATCGTCCAGTGCCTTCGACATGATGATACTGCCATCGATAACGCAGGACAGCATGTCCGCCACATCGTCGAAATCAATCGGGTCGCGCGGGGGGTGCACGAGAGCGATATTGTCGAGAATGGCGCGGAACCTCGTGTTCCATGCTTCAACCGACCGTGCCGTCAGGTTGAGGACTTCACGGTCGAACTGGCGTTCCTGATAGCAAATGCAAGCGATAAGACAGCCGGGGTGACCATTCGGCAGGTCAGACATGACCTCGGCGAGAAGCTTCAGGCTGATCAGGAATGCCTGGAGCGGATCGTCCGACAATTGGTGCCCGCGCTCGATGACGTCGTCGAACACCCGGTCATTGGAGCAGACGTAGCGTTTCAGCATAATGTGCGCGAGTTCGTTCTTGTCCTTGAAGTGATAGAAGAACCCACTTTTTGTAATGCCCGCTTCAGCGATAATCTCCTCTATCGAGGTCGCAGCGAAGCCCTTGGCCAACACTGACATCTCGGCGATTTCAAGAATACGTTCGCGGGTCTCGTCTCCCTTTCGCATGGTGTTGTTCCCCCTGAACTACTGTACCTCCGGTACGGTTTCAGCCGATTGATAATAGCACAGGGGAGCATTTCATCGCTATTGCTTGGCCTATCCCTCTGAAATTGCGTTTGTTTTTCTGTGTGTGAAACAACCCGACCATGAGGTTTCTAGATTGCGCGGAACGAAAGGCGCAAAACGGAACATGCCGGGAGGAGAGGCAATCAGCCCATACCGGCCACTCTTGTCAGTGGAGACAATCATGCCCAAGTACCGCCAAAACCTGCCGCAGCTCGCCGGGAACACCTTCCTCAGCGACGGTGGCATGGAGACGACATTCATTTTTCACGACGGGATCGACCTTCCCGAATTCGCATCCTTCGTGTTGATGGCCAGCCCGGAAGGCAGGCAGCGACTGAAAGACTACTACATCAGCTATCTCAGGATCGCTCGCGAGAATGGCACCGGCTTTATCCTCGATACGCCGACATGGCGGGCAAACCCGGACTGGGGCGCCAAGCTTGGCTATGACGCAGACGCCTTGCGGGCGGTGAACAGGGATTCGGTCGAACTGCTTCTTGAACTTCGCAAGGAGTTTGAGACGGCTACGACTCCTTGTGTGATCAACGGGATAATTGGACCGCGCGGCGATGGCTACAAGGCTGGCAACATGAACGCCGAAGAAGCCGAAACATACCACACGGCGCAGATCGAAAGTTTCGCACAGACCGAAGCGGACATGGTCGCGGCCTATACCTTGACCAACTACAATGAAGCCATCGGCATCGCAAAAGCGGCCAAGACGTATGCCATGCCTAGCGTCATCTCGTTCACGGTCGAGACCGATGGCAAACTGGTGACTGGCCTGTCGCTCGGAGAGGCGATCAAGCGGGTCGACGATGCGACGGGAGGTTCGCCAGCCTATTATATGATCAACTGCGCACACCCGAGCCATTTCGCGGACGCCTTGGAGAAGGGTGAAACGTGGCTAGATCGGGTACGCGGCATCAAGGCAAACGCCTCGACCAAGAGCCATGCCGAACTGGATGAATCGGTCACGCTCGACGCGGGCGATCCGGCCGATCTTGGCCAGTGGTACAACGGCCTGACACGGTCATTTCCGAAGATGCGTATCCTGGGTGGGTGCTGCGGCACCGATCATCGCCACGTTGCAGCGATCTGCGAGGCTTGTTCGCCACAAATCGCCCAGAGCGCCTGAACTGAGGAGCAACATCTCCAGTTTACCTTCCTTCATGCTCGCGAAACTGGTAAAGCGGGGCCGGATCAAGTCATCCGGCCCCGTAATCGCCATGAGGGAAAGCATGCAGGACATGAATATCGGGCTTTGGGATTTCGCCCTGCGACTCTACAAGGCCCCTGACGTCGCCGATGCGTGCCTTGCTTTGCAGGAAAAGAATGGCGTGGATGTGCCGGTTCTGTTGTTCGCCGCATGGCTCAAGCAGGGTTCGATTGCACTTTCTCCGGCAAAGACAGTGCAGATTATCGGGCTGGTCGACGAATGGCGCGATGAAGTCGTTGCACCGCTGCGCGCTATCCGCCAGCGGATGAAGACCGGGCCAAAACCTGGGCCTGACAAGCACACCGAAACGCTGCGTGACGCCGTAAAAGCCGCCGAGCTTTCTGCGGAACGGATTGAACTCATGGAGCTCGAAACGGCAGGGCTGGCTCTCGCCATGATTTCAGACGACAGTAACCGTTCCGCCGGCGAAAACCTCACGCTCATCGTGCGTTATTACCATGGCTCGACCTTGGATGCGGGTGCGCGCCGAGCCATCGCGACCATTGAACGGGCGCTGATTGCCCTATGAGGATTGCTGGCCGGATTCGTCTTCTTTCCAGCGTTTGACAAGCGGCAGATTGATATCGAACAGATCGAGTGCGCGTCCAACGGTCTGGTTCACCATATCGTCGATCGTCTTTGGCTTGCTGTAAAAGGCGGGAACGGGCGGCATGATGATAGCGCCATTGCGCGTCGCCTGATCCATCAGCGCGATGTGCCCGGCGTGTAGCGGCGTTTCGCGGAGCAGCAAAACGACGCGGCGGCGCTCTTTGAGGCAGACATCCGCAGCCCGCACGATCAATTCGTCATTGTAGCAATTGGCGATGCCGCTCAAGGTTTTCACCGAGCAGGGCGCAACCAGCATGCCGGCTGTGCGGAAGGAACCGGACGAGATGGCCGCACCAATATCGCGGTAGTTGTAGAGCTTGTCGCCGAGGCTGCGGATCTCGTCGGCGCTCATGTCGAGTTCGTCGGCGGCGGTGCGTAGCGCCGACGGCGAGACGATTGCATGCGTCTCGACATCTTTGACATCGCGCAGGAGTTGCAAGGCGCGAACGCCATAGATGACCCCGGAGGCCCCGGTAATGGCGATGATGAGACGGCGCATGGTTCCAGCCTTCCTTGCTTAAATAGAATTATCCTGCCGGGTGAATTCGGGCCAAATCCATCGGGCTTCGGCATCGTCCGATGGAAAGGCATCGGCCTCGCCAAACCCCTCGACCTTGTCCACGAATTCCCTCCGGCAGAACGACGCTATTTCAGCAAGAAAGGCTCTAATTGGCCGACTCTGAAGCATGCAGCGCTGACCGGGAGGAGTGGGCAACGTGCTCCTCGGCGGCGGCCTTTGCAGCAACCTTGTCGCGTTTGGAAATTGCAGTGACAATCTTTTCGATCTCGGCGATGCTCTGGACGCGGCGTTCCGGCCGCACAACGGAACGCCGGCGCAGCGGCGACGTCAGCACCGTCAGCTTGCTCAGAACACCAAACGCAATCGGATTGCGCGCTCCGGTGCAGATACGGTCGTAGAAATCACGTTTGCTGGCGACAATTTCCTCGGCATTGCCATGCAGATAAGCTTCCTTCAATTGCAGGAAATGGGCTTTCAAGGCCTCGACCTCTGCTTCAGGCGCGTTTTCGATGAACTGTTCGACGATCAAAGGTTCAAGTGCCCCGCGGATGCGATAAATATTCTCGGCGTCCTCGGATGTCACAGTGACCACGGAAAGACCGCGATTGTTGTGGTCGGTAAGAATGCCTTCGGATTGCAATTGGCGCAGCGCTTCCCGCAAGGATGTGCGGCTGACATTGAGCTGCTGGCACAGGTCTTTTTCCACAAGACGGGTACCCGGCTCGAGCAATCCTGTCTCGATCGCGCGCCGGAGCGACTTCATGATCTTGTTTCTCAGCGGCGCAGACTCATGTGTAAGCGGACCGAATGGTTCCATGACCGGATCGTTCATATTATCCCTCGCAATGCTGCTGCCTGCGTTGTGTTGCCTCAACTGGTAGCGCCAATCCCGGTCGGCGCTGCCAGTATATCAGAATCGGGCGATAGTCGCCTGATTATGCTTTCTTTTCAATATCGCGCGCCGGTGTTTCCGGTTTCATACCGCCTTTGCGCCGCGAGAAGGTGTTTTCGCCATTGGAGCGCCAATCGCCGCTGACAGCCTTGTTGGCAAAGTTGCTCCAGACATCGCTCCAGTCGCCGAGCGAATAGCCATGCCATGGCGGCTGCGGCGCAAGCGGCGGCAATTGCAGGTTTTCCCATATCTCGCGGGCACGCACCATGTAGGGTTCCGCGGGCAAGGCGAGAGGCGGCATGGCCGCCTTCAGCGTGGCATCGATGAGAAGCGTGCCTTCGGCATTCTTGTTTGCCGATTTTGGCCCATGGCCGCCCGAGCGGTAAGGTGTGACGTGAACGTCATCGATCATATTGGCGCGGTAGGCGAGCGACCAGAACACGGCGTCAGCATTACGGGCGTCGATATCGTCGGAGACGGCAATAACGATCTTGCCGCACTGCGCCTGAAGCATTGCTGCACCCTGCAGGCCGCGCCAGATTTCAGACTGCGGCGCGCTGCGGTCGAATTCGAGGAAGATCACCTTGCGGATGTTGGTCAGCGGTTCATGCATCACCACGCGCTTGATGCCCTTGATATTGAGCACCTTCTTCAGGTGGTTGAAGAACAGCGGCTCATAAGCAACGCGCTTGAGGACGCTCGATTCGCTGGGCGTGACCTGGCTGACGATCGAGACAAGCACAGGCTTGCGCTTGCGGGTGATCGCCGTCACGCGCATCGACATGTTGAAATCCTCAAGCGCTACATGGCCATGGCTTTCGCCGAAAGGACCCTCCGGCTCAAGAAGTTCGGTATCGATCAAACCTTCAATGACGATTTCGGCATCGGCCGGCACTTCGAGGTCAATGGTCTTGCACTTTACGATGCGGACAGCTTCTCCAATAAGACCTCCCGCAACGCCGAGCTCGTCCTGATCAATCGGCAGCTTCTGCGGCCCGGTGAAAAGCACGGCCGGGGCACAGCCGATCACAATGGCGCAAGGCATGAGTTCGCCGCACTTTTGATACTTCAGCCAATGCTGATAACCGCCGGCGCCGGAGAGGCGGCTCGCCATGCGCACGCCAAGCCGGTCTTCGGCTTTGAGCGCAGCGCGATAGGTGCCCATGTTACGGATCCCATTCTCCGGATCACGCGTGACGCAAAGCGTCGCGGTAAAATAGGGAGCACTGTCGAAGCCGGGCGTCGAAACCGGAACCGGCAGACTGCCGAGGCCGCGGCCTTCGATCTTGAGATCGTCACCTGTTATGACGACTTCCTGGCACGGTGCATCCTCAACCATGACAGGGTCAATGGGGTTTTCCATGGCGTTGACCCAAACGTCGCCAATCTCGCTCTCAGCTACGCCAAGACCGATGGCGTAGATTTCCGGCGAAGCGGCGAGAACGCCGACTGCAACGGGAATATCGTATTTTTCGCCCTTTGCGCCTTTTACGTCGGTAAAAAGAAAACCACGCCGTTGCGATTCGGGCAGACCGCCCTGGAATTGCCAGCGAGCCAGCGGGTGCAATTCACTGTCCTTGTCGATTGGAACCTGGATTCGGGTCAGCAAGCCGCGTTCTTCGAGCCGCCCCAGATGTTCCTGCAGGTCCAATGGAGCCTTGCGCTTTTGCGTCGTCATGTAAGTCTCATACTCCCGAATATGCGCCTCTCCAACGCCGCGCAGGCGAGTAAAAAGCGCAAAACCCACTCATAGTCATAGGACCGATCAGCCCCGTCAGAAAGATATTGCGTGCGAACCCGCATCTTTTCGATTGCATTACTCCGACATACTGTCATACATTAATACGAAGAGCAACAGATGTCGCCGGCGTAATTTCAGCCGACAAGGGTAGAGGATTTATGGGAAGCCCACTTCATAAAACCACGAGCGGACACGGGACGACCGTGCTGGAAAAGTCTGAGCCGGCTGGCCTGTCGCCGGAAATGAAACTTGTGCGCGATGCTTTGTTCCGCCATGTCGGAAAGCCGCTTCCGCGCAAGGAAGATGGGCGGTTGATTACCGGCAAGGGCCGTTTTTCCGACGATTTCAGCCTGCCCGGGCAGACATTTGCCGCCATGGTCCGCTCGCCATACCCGCATGCGCGCATCCTGAGTATCGATACGTCCGACGCGCTGGCGAGTCCCGGCGTCCTGACTGTGCTGACTGGCGCCGATGTGCTGTCCGACGGACTTGAACCGATTCCGCACAATCCGGTACCCTCGACGAAATTCGATGTGAAGCTGACGGCTGCAGGCGGCGGTACGCCATTCACGGGCCCGCATTATCTGCTGCCGGCCGACAAGGCGCGCCATGTAGGCGAGGCCGTGGCTGTGGTGGTTGCCGAGACTGCCGCGCAGGCGGCGGATGCAGCGGAAAAAGTGTTCGTCGACTATGAGGAATTGCCGCACGTCACCGAAACTGCAAAGGCCGCGCTGCCCGGCGCGCCTGCGGTGTGGGACGAAGTGCCGGACAATGTTTTCATCGACTCGAGCTTTGGCGACGAAGCCGGTACGGCTGCCGCCTTCAAGGCTGCCGACCATGTGGTCACGGCTGAATTTCATATCGGCCGCGTGACCGCCGTGCCGATCGAGCCACGGTCGTCGCTTGGACATTTCGACCATGAAACCGGGCGCTATACCCTCTATGCCGGCAGCGGTGGGGCCGTACGCCAGAAGGGCGAGCTTTCCCAGGTTCTCGGTATCGAGCCGAAGAATCTGCGCGTGCTTTCCTACGATGTCGGCGGCAATTTCGGCGCGCGCAATCGTGTCTATGTCGAGTTCGGTCTTGTGCTTTGGGCATCCAAGAAGATCGGGCGGCCGGTCAAATATACGGCAACGCGTTCCGAGGCGTTTCTTACGGATTACCAGGGCCGGGACCTCATCACCAAGGTGGAGCTGGCGCTTGATCGCGAGGGCAAGTTCCTGGCAATGCGCGCTGACAATCTCAGCAATGTAGGCGGACGCTGCGTATCCTTGTCACCGCTGAGCAAAGGATCCGGTCTGATCACCGGCTCTTACCATATACCGGTCGCAACATTGCGCGCCCGCGCCGTCTTCACCAACACGATGTGCACGCAGGCCTACCGCAGTTCAGGCCGTCCGGAAGTGACCTATGCGATAGAACGCCTGGTGGAAAAGGCCGCGCGCGAACTCGGCTTCGACAAACTGGAACTGCGCCGCAAGAACCTCATTTCGCCAGATATGATGCCTTATACCAACGCTGTCGGCTCGATCTATGACAGCGGCGAGTATGAAAAGAATATGGACCGCGCACTCGAGCTTGCCGACTGGAACGGCTTCGATGTGCGCCGTGAGGAAGCCGCAAGCCGAGGGAAATTGCTCGGCCGGGGTTTTGCCAACTACGTCGAGTCGTCCATCGGTTCGCCGAAGGAACGCGCCGAGATCGAAATCAAGCAGGATGGCACGGTCGAGGTCGTCATCGGTACCCAGCCGAGTGGTCAGGGTCATGAGACCAGTTTCGCGCAGGTGGTCGCCGACATGATCCAGGTTCCGGTGGAAAAGGTGTGGATCATCCTTGGCGATACCGACATCGTCAGCGTCGGTGGCGGTTCGCATTCGGGGCGCTCGATGCGCCATGCGGGAACCGTCATGGCGATGGCATCGGCGGACCTTCTCAAGGAAGGCCGCCGCCGCGCAGCGGCACATTTCGGCGCTGACTTCGATGCTATCGATTTCGAAAGCGGTCATTTCAAGTTGCGCGGCACCAACCAGACCATCGATATTTTTAGGCTGGGTGACCTGACGCGCGAGAAAGATGGGCCGTTGCGGGTGGCACGTGACAATGAGATGCACACCCCGGTTTTCCCGAACGGCGCGGCCATCTGCGAAGTCGAGGTTGATCCGGAAACCGGACATGTCCTCATCACCAGTTATGCGACTGTCGATGATGTGGGCCGCTGCATCAACCCGCTGATCGTGCACGGCCAGACCCATGGCGGCATAGCGCAGGGCGTGGGTCAGGCGATGTGGGAGCTTTGCGCTGTCGACGCCTCGTCGGGCCAGCCCCTCGCCGGATCGTTCATGGATTACGGCATGCCGCGCTCCGACAACATGCCATCCTTCAAATGCGAGATTGCCGAGGTGATTTCGCCGACCAATCCGCTTGGTATCAAGGCGGGCGGCGAGGGTGGAACGACGCCGGCGCTTGCAACGGTCGTCAACGCCGTACTCGACGCGCTGAAGGATTATGGCGTCACGGATATCGATATGCCGGTCACGCCCCATGCCGTGTGGCGGGCCATTCATGAATCGAAAGGCGAGCGCGATGCTCGTGTCCTTGAGGAGGATTCTCGTAAATGACTGCAGCAACGAAAACCAATACCCGCGTCATCGCTTTTCCGGGCGCTCCCAATTTACCAACATTCGCGGCAATGGAGCAGGGATTTTTCGCCGATGAGAATGTGTCGGTCGAATTGAGCCTGACGGGAAGCTCGGTCGAGCAGGCGCAGCGGACTGCCGCGGGCGAATTCGACGTGGTTTTCACCGCCTTCGACAATGTCGTGGCTTATGGCGAGGGGCAGGGTGCGGCAGGGGCCGGCGTCGATCCGGGCTATGTCGTCCTGATGGGCGGAACACAGCTTGAGCTTGCCATCGTCACGGCCCCCGAGATCAAGGAATATTCGGACCTCAAAGGGAAATCCGTCGCGCTCGATGCACTCTCGACAGGGTTTGCGTTTGTTCTTTTCGATATGTTTGAAGATGGCGGATTGAAGCGGGAAGACGCGACCTATGCGCCGGTAGGAGCCACGCCGCAACGCTGGCAAGCGGTGAAGGGCGGCGAACATGCTGCGACCTTGACCATCGAGCCCTTCACCAGCATCGCTCGCCGCTCGGGCTTCAATGTGCTCGATGTCTCGACCCGGATCTATGACAGCTATCAGGGTGGTGTAGTTACCGCGCGGCGCGCATGGGCGGCGGAGAATCCCGACGCTGTCCGCGCGTTCATTCGCGGTTACCTGAAGGGTCTTGCCTGGACGCTTGATCTGGCCAATCGCGAGGCGGCGGAAAAGATACTGCAGGCGAAGATGCCGGAAATCCAGCCCGCTGCATTGCAGTCGGTGATGAGCAGCCTGTTGTCGCCGAAGTCAGGCCTGACACCGGATGCGAAAATCATTCCAGAAGGCATGAAACGCGTGCTCGAACTGCGCTCGCGCTACGGCAAGGGTGGGGCACCGATGACCGATCCGGCAAAATATCTGGACCTGTCGCATTACGAGGCCGTGACCGGCGCGAACTGAGAGGAGAAGTTTTAATGGATCTCAAGGGCGAATACCGCATTGCTGCGCCACGCGAGCATGTCTGGGCGCTGATCAACGACCCGCAGGCGCTGCGCGAATGCATCCCCGGCTGCAACAGCCTTGAAGGCTCGCTCGAGGATGGTTTTACCGCCCGCGTGACCACCAAGATCGGCCCGGTCAAGGCGACGTTCGAGGGTGAAGTCACCTTGAGCAACGTGAAGGCGCCGGAGAGCTATACAATCTCTGGCGCTGGCAAGGGTGGTATCGCCGGTTTCGCCAAAGGTGGCGCCGACGTCAACCTGGCCGATGTCGATGGCGAGACGGTCCTGACCTATATCGCCAAGGCGCAGGTCGGCGGCAAGCTGGCGCAACTCGGTTCGCGGCTGATCGATTCAACGGCCAAGAAGCTCGCCGATGAGTTCTTCGCCAGCCTCGCAGCTCGCGCCGCGCCTGCTGACGCTGCTGCCGCAGCACTTGAAACACCGGCAGAGCGCCCGAAGGCCCGCTGGTTCTCCAGATAAAACAAAGGTAAGGCAACCCATGTCGAACGTCGCCATCACCGTCAACGGCACTCTCCACACGAGGGAGATCGAAGACCGAACGTTGCTCGTCCAGTTCCTGCGCGATCACCTTGGCCTGACCGGAACGCATGTCGGCTGCGACACGACGCAGTGCGGCGCTTGCACCGTCATTGTCGATGGCAAGGCAGTGAAATCCTGCACAATCCTTGCCGCGTCGGTTGACGGGGCGTCGGTTTCTACGGTCGAAGGCCTGGCGGATGGCGAGAAGCTGCATGATGTGCAGGCGGCCTTTCACGAGCATCACGGATTGCAGTGCGGCTTTTGCACGCCGGGCATGATCATGGCGTCGGTCAACATGATCGAGCGTCATGACGGCGTTCTCGACGAGGCAACCGTGCGGCACGAGCTTGAGGGCAATCTTTGCCGTTGCACGGGATACCACAATATCGTCAAGGCGGTTCTCTCTGCCGCCGAAAAGCATCGCGCGGCCCATGCCGTCGCAGCGGAATGAAGAAGGCAGACGCTCATGTATGAGACAAGGTATCATCAGCCGAAGACGCTTCATGAGGCGGTCGGCCTTTTCTCTGAGGTCGAGGAAGCAGCCTACCTTTCCGGCGGGCACACGCTGATACCCACAATGAAGGGAAGGCTTGCGGCTCCTGCCCATCTCATCGATGTGCGCCGCATCCCGGAGCTTTCAGGGATTGCTGTTGGCCCTGATCGTATCATCATCGGCGCGGCAACCACGCATGCGACTGTAGCTGCGTCCGAGAAGATCAGAGCGCTTATTCCCTCGCTCTGCGGTCTCGCGGGTTCGATCGGCGATGTGCAGGTACGGCATGTCGGCACGATTGGCGGTTCGGTCGCCAACAATGATCCGGCTGCCGATTACCCATCAGCGGTGCTCGCACTCGATGCGACGCTGCATACGGATCGTCGCAGTATACCGGCCTCCGAATATTTTGCCGGGCTGTACACGACCGCACTCGAGCCTGGAGAACTGCTCGTTCGCGTCGAGTTCAAGGTGCCGGAGATTGCCGGTTACGCCAAGTTCCGCAATCCAGCATCGCGTTATGCGCTCGCGGCTGCATTCGTCGCTCGCCATCGCGATGGCAATATCCATGTGGCGATTACGGGCGCCGGAAACTCCGGCGTCTTCCGCTGGGCCGAGGCCGAGGAAGCACTGCAGGCGCGGTTCGAGCCGGATGCGGTGCAGGGACTGCTGCCGGATGAGAACGATCTCATGGGCGACATGCACGCCCCTGCGGACTACCGCGCGCATCTGGTCGGGGTCGTGACCCGCCGTGCAGTGGAGAATTTGGGCGGAACGCTTATCGAATAGTGCGTGTCAATTCGCGACTGCGATCAAGTGGCTTTGCCCACGTTCATTGCCGCCCGAAATTCCCGATCCTCGTCGATGAAAACATCCTCGGCGGCAGCACCTGCGCAGAGGGCTATATCGCAGATCTGTTGATCGGTGAAACCCACGGATCGCAAACGGTCTATGTCGGTTTCGGTGACCCTGGATGCGTCTTTGGTGATCTTCTCGGCGTAAGCCAGCATCTCGACGTCCCGGTCCGATAGGCCTGCTGATCGGAAATCGCGCTGTACAGCCAGAACTGCCTCTTTCGAGCTGAGATCGCCGATCAATTGTTTACTGTAGACATGAGAGCAACAGGTGGACGGGATATGCTTTGCGGCGATGAGCGTTATCAAACGCCATTCCCGCAGGCCGAGCGAGAACCCGGATCTGATCTTGTCAGAAAATCAGTATAGATCGGCAGTAAATCGGGTCGGGATGTGAAGCATATTGTCGCTTCCATGACGAAGCCCGATTGCGACTTTTGCTTCTCGTAGATTTCCGCAACTCTGCCGGTTGCGTCGTCTTCCGCTATTGTTTGCAAGAACATGGGCCCTCCGGACAAGTCCTCCAAGGAACGCACTAGCAGAAACGTGCAAGGCAGGGATTGCTAATGTGCGGGCCAGAAAAAAGACCGCTGCGGTTTGCCGCAGCGGTCTTGGTATCAAGGCGTCTTGGGTATCTCAGACGCCGTCGTGGCCGGTGATTTCGCTCTGCCACGGTGCAACGTATTTCTCCAGCCATCCGACCAGCGCCGTCAAAGCCACGGCGAGGACCATGATCAGGATGACGGGCACGAACATCTCAGCGGTGCGGAAACTATTGGCCGAGGTGATGATGATGCCGCCAAGGCCGGAGATCGCGGTGAGGAATTCGGCAATGACGATGCCGATGACGGCCTTACCGATGCCAAGCCGCAGGCCGGCCATGATGTAGGGAATAGTCGCCGGCAGAATGATGCCGCGCATGATCGCTGTCTGCGAGGCGCAGAAGGCCGTGCCGACCTCGATCATGGTTTTCGGCACTGCCTTCACACCGAACCATGTGTTGATGCAGATCGGAAAGAAGGAGAGGAGAAAAACCACAACGGCCTTGACCATGAAGCCAAGACCGAACCACAGGATCAGCAGGGGAACGAGGGCGATCAGCGGGGTGGCATAGCCAGCGGTGACGTAAATGCCCAAGGCAGATTCGAGAATACGGTATCGGCCGAGCAGAAGACCGACCGGGATACCGACAATCGCGGCGACGATATAGCCGACCACGAATGGCTGGCTGCTTTGAATAAGCGCGTCCTGCAGGCGGCCGGTCTGCAGCATCGAGAAAAACGCCTTGATGATGGCGCTCGGATAGGTGCCGAGCAGCGGATTGACGTCCCGGCCGAAGAACTCCCAAAGACCGGTCGCTATGACGACCGATATGGTGGTGATAACCCACGCCGGTACAGTGGTTGTCCAGCTTGCCTGACCTGTGCGGCGCTCGGCCCGGACTGGAATATGTCTTTCTGCGTCTGTGGTCATCGTGTTTCCTTAGGCTGCAGCCGAAACGCCCGCATCGTGCAGGGCTTCCCAGATCAGCGTGCGTTTTTTGGAGTATTCCGCCGAAGTGCGGATGGCGCGCATATCAAGCCGCGGGCGTTCCAGTTCGATTGGAATGATCTGGCTTATCTTGCCAGCGTGCATGACTGCAACGCGGTCGGCGAGCATCACCGCTTCGTCGAGATCATGGGTCACGAAAATAATGGTCTTCTGTGTCTTGGCGTGGATGGAAAGCAGTTCACCGTGCAGCCCTTCGCGGGTCTGCGAATCCAGCGCGCCGAAGGGCTCGTCCATCAGCAGCACTTCCGGATCGATCGCCAGCGCGCGGGCAATACCCACGCGCTGTTTCATACCGCCGGAAAGCTGGTGCGGGCGTCTGTCCTTTGCCTGGGTCAGTCCGACCAGCTCCAGATAGTGCATGGCCGTCCGGGAAAGCTCAGGCTCCTTCATGCCCTTCATTTCCAGCCCATAGCCGATATTGCTGAGCGTGTTGCGCCATGGCAGCAGTTCGGCGTGCTGGAAGACCATGCCGCGGTCGTGACCGCAGCCGGAGACGGGGCGTCCGGCCACTTTGACCTGACCGGATGTGGCTGTTTCAAGCCCCATGATGATGCGTAACGCGGTTGTCTTGCCGCATCCGCTTGGGCCGATCAGGGCAACGACGTCACCCTTGTCGACATTGAAGGAGACACCGTCCAGTGCATGATGCGTGCCAAAGGACTTGGTGATGTTCTGTACTTCCAGATGGGGCATATCAGTTTTCCAACATTATTTCTTGACGCGTGCGAGAGCCTCGGTGCGTACGCTGTCATCGACGAAAGTCTTGGTGTCCATATTGCCGTCGAGGAACTTCAGCTTGACCATTTCGTCGTCGACCCATTGCAGCTTGTCCAATGGAATGGCGAGATCCGCATTGATCGCCTTGTACTCGATGGCTTCATTGTAAATGAACTCCGCGGTCTTGTCGTCCTCAGGCAGGTGGCCAACCTTGCGCGCAACCTCCAGCATTGCGTCCTTGTTGGCGATCGCGTGAGCAAGGCCTTCCATCTCGGCAGCGAGGAAATTGGTCATCGCTTCACGGCGCTCGGCGATCTTCTTGCCAGTGGTCATGATACAGACCTTGAGGAACTGCGGCGTTACCTCTACGCCCTTCAGCAGAGGCTTGACGTTCAACGAGTCTGCATCGACTGCGAATTCGCTTGAGCTCGCCGCGGCCGCGACCACTCCGCCGCCCACAGCCTTCACGCGATCGGCGCTGCCACCTGCATTGGCAAAAGTCACGTCGGTGTTGGCAAGACCAGACGCTTCAAGGGCGAGGCGGGTAAAAATATCGGGAAGCGAGCCGGGGGCTGAAACGCCGACCGTCTTGCCTTTGAGATCCGCCGCAGTCGCGATGTCCTTGCCGGAAAAGACGGTATAGGTCATGCCGGGCCAGTCGCAGCCGATGATCTTGACGTCGGCGCCCTGATGTAATGCGGAGAGCGCGATGACGGGGCTCGCCTCGAAACTGTCCAGATCGCCGGCGATCAATGCCTTCAGCGCGGTTGGACCACCCGTAAACTGTACCATGTCGATATTGATGCCATGCTTGTCATCGAAGCCGCCTTCTGCAGCTTGAAACAGGAAACCGGAATCCCCCTTGGCTTCGACGATGCCATGGCGCCACGCCTCTTGGGCGCTGGCGATCGAGGTCATTGCGGTCGTTGCAAGGATCACGCCGGCGAAAGCGCAGGCAAAGCGGGTTTTGATAGATTGGTAAACCATAAGTTCCTCCTCCAAGGGCGCCCTTCGGGCATTTATGCAAATACAGGTTAGCCTAATTCTCTTGTCATTCTGTTATAATGTATGTTTGCCATACAAACAAATTTGTGGGAGAAGTCAAGTCGCCAAGGCATCTTTTTGTCGGGAGGAGCCTACACGGAAGGGTGTTTTCTCCTGATCGGCGACGCCATGGCATGGTTTTCCCGTGATTTCATACGATGGAGGATAGGTTAAATGGCCGAGCGAATTTGGGACAAGTTCCTGACCGAGCGCGACAAGGAAGTGTTCAAGCTTGCCGGATATGGCGCGCGAGCGGGGTTTGGCAAACGGCCGGCGCTGCTGATCGTTGATGTCAATTACGCATTTTGCGGCGATAAACGCGAACCCCTGCTTGAATCGGTCAAGCGCTGGCGCCAATCGGGTGGCGAAGCCGCTTGGGATGCGCTGCCTGTACTACAGAAGTTAATCGGCACGGCGCGCGACCGGGAGATCCCGGTGATCTACACGACTGGAGTTCGACGCGCCGACAATTGGGATGCCGGCGGCTGGGCCTGGAAGAACGAACGCAGCGGCGAAAAGCCAGGCGGTAGCAATCGCGACGGCAACGAGATCATGCCGCAGATCGCGCCCGAACCGCGCGACATCGTCATTTACAAGCAGAAGCCAAGCGCCTTTCATGGCACGAATCTTATCAGCTATCTGACGCTGCTTGGCTGTGACAGTGTCATCGTTGCCGGAACCGCAACGAGCGGCTGTGTGCGGGCGACGGTTGTTGACGCCTTCAGCCATAATCTGCGGGTGACGATGGTCGAAGATGGGTGCTTCGAACGTTCCGAGGCAAGCCACGCCATGACACTGTGCGACATGAACGCCAAATATGCCGATGTGATCGACAGCGGCGACGTCGTCGAATTTTTGTCAGGACTGCCGCGCGGTATGTACAATCTGCCGCGTGGCGCCGGCCCGAAGGCGGCGGAATAAGAAAGAAGGCGCGAGTGATCGCGCCTTCCTTCGATATTTCAGGCTCTGGATGCCTCGATCAGCAGCCGCAGATTTTCGGCGATGATGGCTGGCACCTCCAGCGGGGTAAAATGGCGCGCGCCTTCGAGGATCGTCAGTATCGCGCCGGGGATGTTGTCGGCAAGGACGCGCGCCATTTCCGGCGGTGTCGCATAATCTTCTGTTCCGACAACAACCCGGCATGGAAAATCGAACTTCGGCAATGCGGCGCGCAGGTCAGCCGCACCGAGCATGTTGCACGTTGCGACATAGGCGTCGATTTCGTTGGCGAGGAAGGTCGATACGGCAGCTTCCACCACATCCGGGTTCGCCTCGCGAAAGCCATCGCTGAACCAGCGGGTCTTTTGAAAGCCGACAAGTGCCTTCAGGCCTTCGCTCCTGGCTTTCTCGGCGCGTTCAGCCCACGCCTCCGGAGCGTTCTCCCCATACCAGGCGGTGGTGTCGAACAGGCCGAGAGCATCGACGCGCTCGGGATAGGCTGCGGCAAAGGCAAGGGCGATGCAGCCGCCCATCGACGCACCGGCGACGACGGCCGATGACCAGCCAACGTGATTCATGAGATCGGCGAGATCATCGGCGAATTGCGCGGTGCTGTAGGGGCCTGCCGGTTTGCCGGAAACGCCGTGGCCGCGGCAATCATAGATGAGAATTTCAGCCGCACCGGCAAGCGCCGTCGCGGTTGGCTCCCAAAAAAACTTGTCCATCGCCAGCGAATGAATGAGCACGCAGCGGCCATCGCCGGTCCCCGGGACGATACGATAGGAAAGCCTGATCCCGTCGCGGGTTTCCGCAAAGCCTATTGTTTGAGTGGGCATCAAATCGCTCATGGTAATTGTTCCGCTTCAGCATGGGTGGGAGACCGGCAGAGATGCTCGATCGTCTGTCGTAGTATTGTATGACGGTATTAATTGATGGGTCAAGGGGGCGGGAGCACCGCGGGCACATCGATCTTTAATCAAATTTTAAGGAGGGCATTACGAGTCAGTTAACCGGTAACCTGCCGTTAGGAATTCCGGAATAGGTGATTGGGCAAGACAAGGACTTGCCCATGCGCCGCATCATGTTCATCGCGTTGTTGTTGCTCACAGGCTGCGCTACAGCGCCAACCCAGATCAACAATGTCTGTGCCGTATTCGATCAGAGGGACGGCTTCTTCAACAATTGGTACAAGCAAGCCAAAGGGGCCGAAGCGGAATACGGCGTTCCTGTTCCTATCCTCATGGCGACGATCTATACGGAATCCGGTTTTCGGGCACGGGTCAAACCACCACGCACCAAACTGTTCGGCTTCATTCCCTGGACACGACCATCCACTGCCTACGGTTATTCACAGGCACTGGACGGAACCTGGGCAGACTACCAGCGCGAAACCGGCCGCTGGACGGCCCGGCGTACCGACTTTAGCGACGCGGTTCGTTTCATTGGCTGGTATCATGCGCGGAGCCACCAGATGAACGGCATCCCGCTCAACGACGCCTACAACCTTTACGCCGCCTACTACGCGGGTCCAAATGACTACGCGAGGGGTACATGGCGAAGCAAGCCGGGCATTGACCGAACCGCACGGCGCACGGCCGCAATGGCGAATACCTATGCGACACAACTATCGAGTTGCGGATTACAATAGTGCTGGAAAAATGAAACCCGCCGGTTAGGGCGGGTTTCTTGTTGGACTGTTCACGCGCTCGGTTGCTTTGTCTTCCGCAGATAGGGCAGGACTCGCTCGAAGCCGCCGAAGCGCTCGTTGGCGTCCTCGTCCGACACCGCTGCGGTGATGATGACGTCCTCGCCCTGCTTCCATTGGGCTGGCGTCGCGACCTGATGTTTCGCAGTGAGCTGGATGCTGTCGATGGCGCGCAGGATCTCGTCGAAGTTGCGGCCTGTGGTCATCGGGTAGGTGAGGGTCATCTTCACCTTCTTGTCAGGACCGATGACGAAGACAGAGCGCACGGTGGCATTGTCCGCGGGTGTTCGGCCCTCGGATGTGTCGCCAGCTTCGGCCGGCAGCATGTCATAGAGTTTTGCGACCTTCAGATCCCTGTCGCCGATGAGGGGATAGTCAACCTCATGTCCTGTCGCGGTCTTGATATCCGCCTTCCACTTGTCATGGTTCTCGACAGGATCGACCGAAATGCCGATAATCTTGGCATTGCGCTTGGCGAATTCCGGAGCAAGCCCGGCCATATAACCAAGTTCGGTCGTGCATACCGGTGTAAAATTCTTCGGATGACTGAACAGCACGGCATAGCTGCCATCAATCCAGTCATGGAAATGGATTTCGCCCTGCGTGGTTTCAGCAGTGAAATCCGGTGCAGTGTCGTTGATGCGAAGGCCCATCGCGTTTCTCCCGTGGTGATTTGAAGGTTTTCGCCAATCCGCCGCGCGAACCAGGGCGAAAATGTCCAGTTTGATTTCTCTGCGAATGTATCACAAGCGGCATTGCATGAATATGTCTGGACCGCCCATCTGTCGCGGTTGCGAAAGTAAACAGGCAATACGGCCTGGAGTTCAATTAGCTACAAGGATGCCGGGTTAGGCTAGACGCTAATCCTACTAATCCACATTGGCTAAAAAATTTGCTGTGAAATAGTTCTTACGGTCTATTACGTTTCTGTCAAGAATCTTGGAATGATTTAAGCAGGGATTACGTGGCGGGCATCGATAATGAACGAAAAACTGGGGCAGCTTATTAGCATTCTCAAAGAACAATCAGACGAAATAGCACAACTTAATATGGACTACGCAGTAGAGCGGACGCTTCTTGCAGGTGTCATGTCCCTGCTAAGTGCCCGCGGTCTGCTGCTCAATGTAGATTTTGATGAAATCGCAAGCATTGGTTCGAGAATCGGCAATTCCCAGTTCTCGTCATTGCTTGCCAGCCGCATTGAAGCGCTGAGAATGGACGCTCCGGCGTTGTCATAAAGCGGCATTGCGAAAAATGGCTCACGTTGTCCGCAGGCGGGCAAGTTCTGCTTCGAGCGCCTTGATGCGCTCGTCGCGCTTGGCCACAATCGCCTCGACCTCGGCTGCTTCGAAGCGCAGGGGAATGTGCTGCGGGCAATTCATGTCCCAGGCGGAGATGGTGAAAAGAATTACCTGTTCAGGCCGCGCGCGGTAGCCTTCCGGCATCAGTCGTCCTATCAGATCGGCATCACCTTCGACGACGCGCGCTTCGCCCCAGAGTTTCACCCGCTGACGGGTGCGGTAATCGATAAGAAACAGATAGGCTTTTGCGTTATCGGCGAGATTGCCTTGGGTGATGTATTGGCGATTGCCAGCGAAGTCCGCAAAGGCGATCGTCCGCTCGTCGAGCACGTGCAGGAAGCCCGCCGGACCACCGCGGTGCTGGATATAGGGCTGGCCTTCGCTGTTGGCGGTGGCAAAGAAAACGCTGATCTGACTTTGGATGAATTGCGCAAGATCGGCCGTGATGCGCGTTTGCCATGAGCCGCGATCCTCCATGCTTGCATAGCCGTCCCTTGATCCCTTGCGGGCCTGAATCGACTTCACTGTCGGCGTGAATGCGACATCGCTGGAAAAGACAGGTGTTGATGACATGGCGATTCCTTGAGCTTGATGAACAGCTACGTCAAAGATAGCCTCTTCCAATAAATCGCAGTAGAAGGTCATATCGATAATATTCCTACCGAAAAATGGAAGGGCATATGGATCGTCTGGATGCAATGACCGTTCTGCTTGCGGCTGTCGAAACAGGCAGCCTGTCTGCTGCCGCGCGCCGTCTAGGCATGCCGCTTCCTACTGTGAGCCGGAAAGTTTCCGATCTCGAGGCGCATCTGAACACGCGCCTGCTCGTCCGTTCGAGCCGCCGCGTTTCCCTGACCGATGCGGGACGCGCCTATGTGGAGGCCAGCAGGGCCATTCTGGAGCAGGTCAATGAGGCTGAGCGCGCCGCCGCTGGCGAGTATATTGCGCCGAGGGGCGATCTTACGGTCACTGCGCCGGTGGTATTCGGGCGCCTGCATGTGCTGCCGGTCGTGGTCGAATTTCTGAAAGCCTATCCCGAGATCAATCTCCGGCTCAGTCTCAGCGATCGTCAGGTCAATCTTGTCGAGGATCATATCGATCTCGCAGTTCGCATCGGGAATCTGCCCGACAGCAACCTTGTCGTAACGAAAGTGGGTACGATCCGGCGTGCGACTTATGCGAGCCCAGCCTATCTGGCGCGACGCGGCACACCGCAGCGGCCCGGCGAGCTTGAGGATCATGATTGCATTACGTTCGAGGGGTTCACGTCGCCAAGGGTCTGGACGTTTATGCACGGCAGGAAAGAAGTCGTCGTACCGGTTCATTCCCGCTTAAGTGTCACGACGGCGGAAGCGGCGGTTGACGCGGCGGTTATGGATCTTGGGGTGACGCGGCTCCTGTCTTATCAGGCTGCCCGCGCAATCGCCGCGGGTGAACTGCAGATCGTGCTCGAGGCGTTCGAACCGGCGCCTTGGCCGGTAAGCCTGATCTATGTGGCTCAAGGACTGGTGCCGCTGAAGTTGCGGGCGTTTGTTGATTTCGCCGTGCCAAGATTGAGGGAACGCGTTAATGAGATCAAGCTAGATCATCTAAGGTAACATCAAGCGCGACCGCGATTTTCTTGATCGTATCAAAACTGCCGTCCCTTGCTCCGCTCTCGATCTGAGAGAGGAAAGCGGCACTGATCCCAGCCTTTTCAGCAAGCTCCCGTGCCGAGAGATTGCGAAACTCCCGCCACACCCTGATTTTATTCTCGCCGTCCATGATGCGATCTGCAAACGCAGCGGGAATCAATTCCTCGGCACCTGCCGCCAGTTTCCGGTGAAATTCATCATATGCGGCAACATCGCCGGCCATTTCTGCCGCATCGACAAGGCGTTCGTATTCGGCAAGCGGCAGGATTGCCAACCGGTCGCCACTTGGAGTTGTGATAATATCAGGTTTGACCATATCAGTTTCCATAAACTCCGCCGCGAGGGCCGATAGCTTCGATGTGCAGGACATTGCCATGGTCGTCGAAGATCACTCGCCAGTCCCCAACGCGAAGTCGAAAACCATCGCGTCCTTGCAGTTTGATGACATTCCGCGCCAGCACTATCGGATTCTCGGCATACTGGACGATTTTCGAGCGGATCAACTTTGCTGTGTTAACGGGCATTCGGCTCAACGCTTTCAATGCATCACGGCTGTAAGCGATCTCGTTCATCCAAGATGATTAGCGTAAAGCAAACTGGTAGGCAATATAAATTAGCTTAAAGAGAGGTTCGGAACGGAGGACGCCAATTATAAAAGCAGGTATGTCGGATATTTCCCGATCCCCTGAATATCCCTGACTTCCCGGTGGCACTCGCCAAAGCCCGGTCCCAGCGCCTCGAACGTGCTCTGCGAAATCTGGATCCGTCCCGGCATTCCGCATGACTCCATGCGGCTGGCAATGTTCACCGTGTGTCCCCAGACATCGTAGACGAAGCGCTTTCGGCCGATCAGGCCGGCGATTACAGGCCCGCTGTTTATTCCAATGCGCAGCTTAAGCGGAGGCTCAGGTCCTGTCATCTGGCATGTCTCGGCCAGCATCGCCCTGGCAAAAGCCACGGCTGCCTGCGCATGGTCCGGGCGGGGATCTGGCAGCCCGGCCGCGGCCATATAGGCATCGCCGATGGTCTTGATCTTCTCGACGCCATGCTGATCGGCAAGTTCGTCGAAACGCGAAAACAGCTCCCCAAGCCTTTGTACCAATACAATGGCCGGGGTTCGTGCCGCAAATTCCGTGAAATTGACGATATCGGCAAAGACGATCGTGGCCATATCGATGCGGTCGGCGATCACCTTCTCACCATCAGCCAGGCGTTTTACCACCTGCCTCGGAAGAATGGCGTGAAGCAGTGTATCGGCACGTTCCTTCTCGAATTCGATCTGCGCGAGATAACGCCTTTCACGTTCGCGCCAACGGCTGCGTTCAAGACATGCGGTTATGCGGGCTCGCAACAGCACCGGATCTATCGGCTTTTGCAGATAGTCCTCGGCTCCGGCTTCGATACAGCGGATAATCGCGTCATCATCCTTCAGGCCGGAAATCATGATCACAGGGATTTCGCGCAAGCGCTTATGCGATTTGAGCCGGCTGAGGAGCTCGATGCCGTTCATGTCAGGCATCAGGATATCGGCCAATGCGAGATCGAATTCCTGCGTTTCCAGGATGTGGAGGGCCTCTTCGCCGGAACCTGCCACGGTGACAACATGTCCGTCGCGACTGAGGCGTCTGTTCATAAGATCGCGGTTTGAGGCGGTGTCATCCACCACGAGGATACGTCCGGTCTCCTCGGAAGAAGGAGGCGAGCGGGCGGCAAGGGTCCGCACGAGATCGGTCGCGATGGTGACATCGATATGATCGGTCGGCTTTTCGTCGGGATCGTTGGAAAACACGTCGAGCCTTCCGTCGATCTGCTCCAGCAGCAGCCGGCTTTCATGGATGATCTTCGAGATATCCTCAACGATGCTCGCTGATAGAGCCTCGGCGAAATCCTCGATGACCATCTCCGAATAGCCAAGAATCGCATTCATCGGCGTTCGCAGATCATGCCGCAATTCGCTGTCCACGGCGAAGACGCCTGCAGTATCGGATGCCTCCATATCGAGCAGGCGCTTGATCAGATCGTTCAGATCGCGGGCGGCGCAGAGCACCTTGTGCAGATCGGGCAGCGCATCTGCCGGCCCGGTCGCTTGTACATCTTCGATCACCAGTTCCTGATAGCCGAGTATGGCTTGTGCTGGATCGGCGATCTTTTGCACGAGCCTCGCGATATAGGCTCGGCGGCCGATGTCAGTGGACAGGGACACCAGCTTCAACCTCCGGTCAGACGGACGATCTTGTCGAGGAGCGCCGGCAATTCGATGGGTTTGGTATCATAATCGTCGCAACCGGCATCCATGGCCTTTTCCCGGTCGCCGGCCATGGCATGGGCGGTGAGAGCGATAACAGGGATCGCGGCTGTGGCGGGATTGCCCTTGATACGCCGCGTTGCTTCCCAGCCGTCGATCACTGGCAGGCTCATGTCCATCAGAACGAGGTCAGGCATGGCGCTCACCGCCGCTTCGACGCCGGCGAGGCCGTCGATCGCGATAATCACCTCATATCCCCGCCGTTCCAACCGCCGGGAAAGCATGTCGCGGTTCATCTCATTGTCTTCGACGAGAAGAATCTTGACCATATTCCAGCTCCTCAGGCATCTTCACTCTGTGGCACATGCCGCTTCAAGGCTGCGATCAGGTCGGCGCGGCCTTTGGTTCCTTTTCTGACGACTTCACTCGCACGCGTATTGAGCCAATTCAGTTCATCGCGGGTAAGATCCTTCGATGTGACGACAACGACGGGAATATCGACCAGGTCCGTCCGGTCCTGAATAGCCCGAAGCAGCGCAAAGCCATCCATATTCGGCATCATCAAATCGAGGACCATCACTGTCGGACGTCCTGCCTCAAGCTCGGCGAGCCCGCGCCGGCCATCGGTGGCCTCCCGAACCCGCCAGCCTTCTCGAACGAGTACTCGTCGAAAAAGTTCCCGCGTTGCCGGGTCATCATCGACAATCAGCACGTCGTGCTTGCCAGCACCCGCGACGGCGTTCAACATTTCGACAAGCTGGCGCGGATCGATCGGCTTGACCAAATGGCCCGCTGCGCCGAAGGCAAGGCCCATCTCCCGATCCGCCACGACGGTTGCGAGGATCACCGGGATATCGCGCAGCGCCTTGTCAGACTTGATCTCGCGCAACACCGACCAGCCATCCTGGCCGGGCATGATCACATCCAGAATGATCGCATCCGGTCGCGATTTGCGCATCTTCGCCATGCCCTCTTCGCCGCCGGCGGCTTCGATCACCTTGAAGCCGGCGCTGCGGACCGCTTCCGAAATGGATTTGCGGGCCCGGGCTTCGTCGTCAATGATGAGAACCGTTCCACGCATACGGATACCGTCGGGCACCTCGATCTGCTGCGGAGTTTCCTGCGTGAGAGGAAGGGTGCCATTTGCCGGTATCGTGAAGCGAAAGGTCGAACCCTTGCCGAATTCGCTTTCCACCGCGATGGTTCCGCCCATCATCTTGATGAAATGCTGGGTAATCGCCAGCCCAAGTCCGGTGCCGCCATAGTTTCGTGTGGTGGACGCATCGACCTGCACGAATGCCTGGAAAAGCTTTGCCTGCTGCTCTTCCGTCATACCGATGCCGTTGTCGCTGACAGCGAATTCCACTTGGTCGCCATGCTCATCGTGATAGCGCCTGACCGATAGCCGGATCTCATCGTTCTCGGTAAACTTGGCGGCATTCGAGAGCAGATTGAAAAGATTCTGCCGCAGCTTGGTCTTGTCGGTCTCGATTTCGTCCGGCTCGACTGATGCGTTGACCGTCAGGCGATTACCTTTTTTGGTGATCAGCGGAGCAACGGTGCTTTCGACATCGAGCAGAAGCTGTTTCAGGCTTACAGGCTCGATGTAGAGTTCCATCTTGCCTGCCTCGATCTTCGACAGATCGAGAACATCATTGATCAGCGCAAGGAGATGCCGGCCCGACCCCATGATTTTACCGAGGTCGGCAACAAAACCGGGTTTGTCCCAGTCACTGGCATCCTCGATGAGCATCTCGCTATAGCCGATGATCGCGTTAAGCGGCGTGCGCAATTCATGGCTCATGGAAGCGAGGAAGCGGCTCTTTTCGTGGCTGGCAACTTCCGCGCCGCGCCTTGCCTCCTCAAGTTCCGTATGGCGGCGCTTGAGATCGGTAATATCGGTGTAGACGGCAACCGTCCCGCCTTCCGGCGTCTTGCGTTTGGCAACGCGTATCCACGTGCCATTGGCGAATTGCCGTTCTATCGTACCGTGTGGGTCCCGTTGGCGGCGCAGTGCCTCCTTGAGCCATGCCTCACGCTCGGCACGGTCTATCTCGGTGCGGCCACGCTCGGCTTGCGCACGCATGATGTCTTCAAAGCTTGTTCCCGGTATCATAAGGTCAGCGGTTTCAGGAAATATCTCCAGATAGCGCTGATTGACGAGGACAAGCTTGTCGTCGGCGTCGAACAAGGCAAAGCCATCGGGAATGGTTTCGATTGCTGTCCGGACAGTGTTGCGCTGGTGTTCCGCGGCCGCTTCGAGTGCGCGCCGCTCTGCCTGCCCGTCGCGCAGTAACCGCAATGTCGTTGCGAGCCGGCCAAACTCGTCGCGTCCTTCCGGAGGAAGTTCGACATCCTCGCGTCCTTGGGTGAGTTGAGCCATAGCCCTGTCGACGCGGCCTAGCGGCACCAGGATCGATCTGAGCACGAGCCAGGTCATGATCGCGCCAATGATCGTAATGGCACTCACCGCAATTATGGCGCGGTGAAATGTGTTTCGCATCGTTTTGACGGCCATATCGCGCGCAGCATCGGCTTCGGTTTCGAGACGTGTTTCAAGCGCCGTCAGTACACCGTCGATTTCGTCACTATAACTCCGTGCTGCCGCTAGCCGTGTGTTGCCGACAACACGGTTGTCATCGGTGTAAGCATCGACGGCTTCCATTGCCTGATCGTAGTAGGCTTTTGCACCCTTCTGGATCATATCGGCGGCGTCGGGGGCAAATACCCTGATGCGCGCCAAATCCTCCTCAAGGGCGGCTCTTGCGGTTTCAGCGCGGCGCTCCGACAGTGTCAGCAGGCTCACCGACAGATCGGTCAGCCAATAGCGCACTTCACCGAAATGCCGGTGTGCCTTGACTGCCTCGCTGAACATATGAAAACGCGCATTGGCCACCTCCACACGCCGTTGATTATCGAGGAGGTCATGGGCCATGAAGGCGACGCTGAGAAGGAGCGCGCCCAATAGACCTGCCGAAAGACAGGCCAGTCGCAATGGTATTTTCCGTTCCAGCAAACGGCCGATGCGGGATCGCAGGGCACGGAAAGGGTTCATTTGAAGAGCGTGATGCTCATCGCACCGCCCAGATCGCCTTCAGCTCCGCCTTCTTTCGGATAGCCGGAGATATCCATCTCGCCCTTGGGTTGTCCGTGGCAGGTGAGGCATGAGGCGGAATAGTATTCGGGAATGAGCATACGAAACGAAGGACGACCATTCATAGGCACCTCTTCGACGAAGGGTTTCCCTTTTGGCCAATCCGCGGCCAAGAATTTCTCTTCGATGACCTGCTGCTCCCACTGATCGGGAAGGGCCTTGCGGTTTCGGACCAGTTCCTTTGGCGCAGTCACCTTCATCCTTGCCTGATCGCCGACTTTTTCTCCGAAGCGTTCATTGACGAGGCGGGCAAATGTCGCGGGAATAAAGCCTTTGAAACCAACGCCCTGCACATCGATCATCTTCTGATGCTCATCGACGACTTCGCGCAAGGCAGCGAGTTGGGCTTCAAAAAGCTTCTTGTCCTGCGCATCGAAACTGTCCTCCGGCGCAGGTTTTCCCTTTGCGAAGATTTCAAGCGTTTCGTCCGCAACACGTTCGCCGGTCAGATGCTTGTCGCCTATGGACGCATCGTTGATCAGTTTTTGGTGGCCGGAAATCACAGTTCGACCAGCACGCAGGAACGCCGCTAGCCGCTCTCCCGTAGCGATGTCACTACTTTCGTCTGCGGCAACCACGCCGACAAAAGCGCAAAGCGCAACTCCGGCTAGAAAAACTCCGCACGTCAGACCGCGATGCATGGTAGTTCCCCGTATTTTTATTGATTATGGAAATTATTGTAACAGACGCGTGAAGGATTCAAAAGCGCCCCATTTGGGCGACCTACAGTGGCGATCAGGACTGTATTCGAACCGGCTTACGGGTTCGCGCTGCTTCAGCTGCGCGAGACCGGAACATGTAGATCAAGTGACGTAGAGACACGAAGCAGGCGTTCGATTTCCTTGACGGGCACAGGATGGGACAGAAGAAAGCCTTGGAGATCATCGCAACCGATCTGGCGCAGATAGTCACTTTGCTCGGTTGTTTCCACGCCTTCCGCTGTCGTGCGAAGACCTTTTGCATGGGCAAGATTAACGATGGCTCGGGCGATATCTTCGTCATTGGCTGAACGTCCAAAGCCCTGAACAAAGCTTCGGTCAATCTTGATCCGATCGACTTCAAGCTGTTGCAGTCTCCCGAGTGACGAGAAACCCGTTCCAAAATCATCAAGCGCGATGGTCACACCCAATGCGCGAAGCGCCCTGATATTGTGTTCGCAATGTCCGGCACTGTCGATAAGGGTACTTTCCGTAATCTCCAGCTCAAGCCGGCGGGGATCCATTCCGATTGCCAGTAACAGTTTCGCAACTTTCATGGCATAGGCCGGATTTCTCAATTCGACTGCCGACACGTTGACTGCGAGGGTCTGGATTGGCCATGACCTCGATTCGGTGCAAGCCTGCCTTAGGACACGTTCGCCCAGCGCTTCGATCAGGCCTGCTTCTTCCGCTATAGGAATGAAAACTTCCGGCGAAATCCAGCCACGTTCCGGATGCTGCCAGCGCAGCAGAGCCTCAACTCCGGTAATCTGCTGTTCCTCGGCCGAATAAAGCGGTTGATAATGAACCTGTATCTGGGTCTCCGACTTCATTGCCTCACGCAGCTCGCGTTCCAAGGCACGGCGCTGCTGCAGCATGGCGTCCATCTCTTTACCAAACACCGCAAACCGGCTCCTCCCAGCGGTCTTCGCGTGATAGAGCGCGATGTCAGCCTTTCTGACAAGCTCATCTCCCCCGGTGCCGTCTTGAGGTGCAGTGGCAACGCCGATGCTCACACCGATGAAGATATGGTTTCCATCGATATCGAATGGATGCCGGACGATCGTGATGATCTGCTCGCATAGCGCTTCGAGCGCCGAAAGGGGTGCGAAATTGGGAACAATAATCGTGAATTCATCACCGCCAACCCGGGCCACAAAGGTCTTTTGGTCGATGACGTCTTTAAGACGTTTCGTGAACTGCCGGATAAGCTCGTCACCCACCGGATGGCCGAGCGTGTCGTTGACCTGCTTGAATCGATCGAGATCAAGATAAAGCACCGCCACCGAGGTATTTTTGACGTTTGACAGTGCCCCATCGAGCCTATCATTGAAATGTGCCCGATTGGGCAGACCGGTCAAGGAATCATGCAGCGCGAGAAAGTTCATTCGTTCTTCGCTGGCGCGCAATTTGGCAGATCTCAAGCGGAGGATCGCCAGGAGGATCGCCATGATGCCCAGCATCAGCAGCACAATGCCCACCAACGCCGGGCCAATTTGCGTCATCACGGTCGAGCCGGGGCGATAAGGCTGCCATATGTAGTATCCGATGGTGTTGCCGACGGTGGAACGAAGAGGATAACTGTATTCACCTGCCTGCACTACATTTTGCGGCCCGTACCGCAGGCCTTCAAAAAGATAGTCCTGTCGAAGTTTTTCGATGAAGCTTCCATCGAGATAACGGACGGAAACATGCAGGTACGTTTCATCGACGGTCTGGGTAATATTACCGCTGTCGGAGAGGATAGGTTTAACGCTGACGATCGCCGGCCGGTTGCCAAGTGTGACGATTTCAGATGCGCCCGCACTCAATACCCTGTCGCCAAATCCTTCCGGGTCCGGATTGCGCAACAATTCGCGAAGCTTCGACGCGAGCGGAACGACGCTGGACCTGGCGCTGTCATACGCAGAACGATCGATCTGCTTGCCATCGGCAAAAGCGTACAGAACACTATCTTTGCCGTCGAGAACATAGACCGCGTCATGACCGAAATATGTAGTCATCCAGCCGCCAAGATTGTTGTTCAACCACTCCGCATTATCGGGAATTTTGACTTGACGTACCGCCTCGTCCCAGACAGTCGCGCTCTCCTGATCGTGAGCGATGGAAAATTGTGACTGGGACAAAACAAGGGCGAGGAGTTGTTCCTGCCGCTCGACGGCGATCTGGTCGGTCATGCGACTCGACCAGGCGAGCAGTGCGAACACTGCAAAACAGACGGCAATCGCAATTCCAAGAATTGGCATCGCTGCCTTCAGCAGGGAAGTTCGGTGTGTCGAAAAAAGTTTCGTATCAGTCATTCAGCAGCCTCGTATCAAGACCTTTATAAAGCAAAGTATTTAATCGGAAATGGACGGGTGCGAAATTTGCTTCGTACGGGCGAGCCAAACGATCGCCAAGGTGTGCAGTGCAGCAACGATTCATGCTTGAAATGTTCAGTAAAGAAGGTATTACTTAACAAAATTACTCAACACGATGGAGAGATCGTGTGAGAACAAAGGGAACATACGATATTTTCGAAAGCGGCGCGGTGTCGCTTGTGTATCTGGGAGGAATGCATGAAAACGATAAAGCAGGCCCTTCTCGGGGCGACCTCGGCGTTTGTGCTGTTCATGGCAGCGCCGAACCTGGCGAAAGCCGATGAGCTGACACTGTGTTGGGCGGCCTGGGACCCCGCCAACGCACTGGTTGAGCTCTCGAAAGACTTTACATCCCAAAGCGGAACGACGATGAAGTTCGAATTTGTGCCTTGGCCGAATTTCGCCGACCGCATCCTCAATGAACTCAACTCCGGTGGCAAGCTGTGCGATCTTCTGATTGGCGATAGCCAGTGGCTCGGCGGCTCGGCTGAAAATGGATACTATGTGAAGCTCAATGATTTCTTCGATAAGGAAGGAATCAAGATGAGTGATTTTGCCGATGCGGCGGTCAACGCCTATGCGACATGGCCAAAGGGAACGCCGAACTATTGGGCGTTGCCGGCAATGGGCGATGCCAATGCCTGGTTCTACCGCAAGGACTGGTTTGCCCAGCCTGAAATTCAAGCCGAATTCAAAACGAAGTACAATCGCGATCTGGCTGCCCCAACGACCTGGGATGAGTTGATACAGGTGGCCGAGTTCTTCAATGGACGGGAAATCGACGGCAAGAAGGTTTACGGAGCCGCGATCTTCACTGAACGCGCTTCCGAAGGCATCACCATGGGCGCAACCTCGGCGCTTTATCCCTACGGCTTCAAGTATGAAAATACGCCGGGCAAATATGACATGGAGGGTGCGGTCAACTCTCCAGAAGCGGTCGCCGGGCTCGAAGCCTACAAGAAACTCTACAAATGCTGCACGCCGCCCGGCTATACGGATGCGTATATGGGCGAAAGCCTCGATGCGTTCAAATCCGGACAAGTGGCTATGGCGATGAACTGGTTCGCCTTCTTCCCGGGTCTCTACAAGGACGAGAAGGTGGGCGGCGACAAGATCGGGTTCTTCGTTAATCCGAAAGAGAAGGTCGCGGCATCGACACTCGGCGGACAGGGAATTTCCGTCGTTGCCAATACTGACAACATGGATGGTGCTCTTGCCTATATCAAATGGTTCGCCCAGCCGGATGTTCAGAAAAAATGGTGGTCGCTCGGCGGATACGCCGTGCACAAGACGGTGCTGAACGATCCGACATTTACGGAGAGTCAGCCATTTGCCGCGGACTTCCTTGTGGCCATGAATCAGGTTCAGGATTTCTGGCAGGAACCGTCCTATGCTATCCTTCTGCAGGCTATGCAAAAACGCCTCCACGATTACGTCGTTGCGGACAAGGGCACGGCAAAAGAGGCACTTGATGGGCTGGTCAAGGACTGGACAGAGGTCTTCAAGGACGATGGGAAGCTCTAGAGCTCCGGCGCTTCAGATGACCCCGTGCTGAAATGACTGCCCGGATCCGCAAACGTACCGGGCAGTTCTTTCGAATGCGACGCTTTAAAACCCAGGTGAAGTCCGTGACCGATACAAGTTCCACCATTTTGGGTGAGGCTGTTGCCCGTGCTACGCCCGCGCCTATCGCTTCCAGAATTCGCGGCCTGTCCGATCGCTCCATGGCCTGGCTGTTCATTACGCCTGCCATCGCGTTGCTATTGGCCATCAATATCTTCCCGCTCATATGGGCGGTCTACCTTTCCTTCACGAATTTCAGGGCGAACCGGCCCAATGCCGCGCTGGAAAGCGTTGGCCTCAGCAATTATAGCCGGGTGCTGAATGATCCCAATATCTGGCAAGCCATGCAGACGACGGCGCATTTCGTCTTCTGGACGATCCTGCTGCAGACGCTGATTGGATTTTCTCTCGCGTATCTGATTGACCGGAAATTTCGCGGGCACGCTTTCTGGACGACAATCATCCTGGTTCCGATGATGCTGTCTCCGGCTGTCGTCGGCAATTTCTGGCGGTTTCTCTATCAACCGCAGATTGGCCTTTTCAATCACATCGTGTCTTTCCTGACCGGTATCCCGCCGTCCTCGTTCGAAATGCTGGGTTCGGTTCGGCTTTCGCCCTGGGCAATTATCATCGTCGATACCTGGATGTGGACGCCTTACGTCATGTTGATCTGCCTGGCCGGATTGCGTTCGATCCCCGACTATATCTACGAGGCTGCCGAGGTGGATCGCGCTTCGCTTTGGCGCCAGTTCTGGTCGATCACGCTGCCGATGGCGCTGCCTTTCATCATGCTCGCGGTACTCTTCCGTGGCATCGAAAACTTCAAGATGTTCGACATGGTGACCCTTCTCACTGGCGGTGGTCCGGGTTCGACAACGGAAGTCGCCTCAATCACGCTGAAGCGGGAGGCATTTGAAAGCTGGCGCACCGGACGTGCATCCGCCTTCGCCATCATTCTGTTTGTCGCGGTGTTCGGCCTCGCCAACATCTATGTGAAAGCCCTCAACAAGGTGAAACAGCGATGAGCTCTGTCAATACTGCCCATTCGGTCGTCGAGCCGAGCCGTACATCAAAGCGTATCGCCGCGACGATCGTCATCGCCTATGCGGTCATCACGATGATCCCGCTTGTATGGATCGTTCTGACCAGCTTCAAATCACCTCCGGATTCGATCAGCTATCCGCCGAAAATCGTGTTTCAGCCGACGCTTGAGGGTTATTGCAACCTGTTCACCACGCGAACGCGGCAAACCTCCGAATACATTGCTTCGCTTGGCGCTCCGACGAGTACCTGTGATGAGATCACGCGAAGCCGCAACATGGTCATCGCCGGGCCTTCGAATTACTGGCCGCGCTTCCAGAACTCGCTGGTGATCGCCTTTGGCTCGACATTCCTCGCCGTCTCGCTGGGCACTCTAGCAGCCTACGGATTTTCGCGTTTCAAGGTTCCTCTCGCGGAAGACCTCTTATTCTTCATTCTCTCGACGCGAATGATGCCGCCCATCGCCGTCGCAATCCCCATTTATCTGATGTATCGGCAGCTTGGTCTGTCTGACACCGCGCTGGGCATGATCCTGCTTTATACGGCCGTGAACGTCTCGCTTGCCGTCTGGCTCCTGAAGGGGTTCATCGACGAAATTCCGCGAGAATACGAAGAGGCAGCCATGATCGACGGCTACACGCGTATGCAGGCCTTTTTCAAGGTCGTCCTGCCGCAGGCAACTACAGGCATCGCCGCTACGGCCATCTTCTGCCTGATCTTTGCCTGGAATGAATACGCCTTCGCGGTGCTCTTGACGTCGGGTGCGGCCCAGACTGCTCCGCCGTTCATTCCAACGATCATTGGCGAGGGAGGTCAGGACTGGCCGGCGGTTGCCGCGGGAACCACGATCTTCGTCGTTCCGATCCTCGTTTTCACTATCCTCCTGCGCAAGCAGCTGTTGCGCGGCATCACCTTTGGAGCTGTACGCAAATGACGGCACACACACCTGTACCCGCGAAACACAAACGGCCGTTCTTTCTCAGACGCGGTCCGATGGAGAATATCGCGACTGGCCTGATCGGCCTCGGATTCCTGATGCTGTTCCAGCCTTTCCTCCTGATCTTCTACACCTGGTCGCTTGTCACACTGCTGGCCGGGACCGTCATGTTCATCATCGTTTCAAAGTTTCCGGAGTAGACGATGGCGGAGATCAGAATAGAAAATCTGCGCAAGGAATTCGGTGCTTTCAGCGCAGTGGAGGATTCGAGCTTCGTCGTCCGCGATGGAGAATTCCTGGCCCTGCTTGGCCCGTCCGGGTGCGGCAAGACAACAACCCTGCGGATGATTGCGGGTCTTGAGCTGCCGACCAGCGGCAAGATCTTCCTTGGCGGTGAAGATGTCACCTTCAACCGGGCGAGGGAGCGGGATATCGCTTTTGTCTTCCAGCTCTTTGCGCTTTATCCGCACATGAATGTACGCAAGAACATAGCGTTTCCACTGCTTGCTCAAGGCGTTGCCAAAGCTGAAATCCGCTCTCGCGTCGAGGAGACGGCAAAGCTCCTGCAGATCGACCATATTCTTGACAGGTCGGTGTCGGGTCTGGCGGGCGGCGATCGTCAGCGCGTGGCGCTCGGAAGGGCAATCGTCCGCCGTCCCAAATGCTTTCTGATGGATGAACCCCTCGGCACGCTGGATGCCGAGTTTCGCGATCTGATGGTGCGCGAGCTGCGCGAACTGCATAACCGGATCCATGCCACCACGGTCTATGTGACCCATGATCAGCTGGAGGCGATGGCGATGGCAGACAAGATCGCGGTGATGAACCACGGCATCATCGAGCAATTCGGTACGCCTCAGGAAATCTACAACCGCCCGGCGACCATGTATGTCGCGGATTTCATTGGGTCACCGCCGATGAATTTCCTGCGGTTTACGTCCGGTCTGCAAAAAGGTGCGCGGTCCGTTGTCGTCGATGGTGTGAATATTTCCGTGCCTGAAGTCCACCAGGACCTTGCAGAAGGCGAGCTCGCGCTTGGGGTGCGGCCCGAAGATATAAGTTTCAGCGATGCTTCGTCCTTGCGCGGTGCTGTTTTCGGTAGCGAGTACCACGGGACCAATCAGATTGTCGCCGTGGAGATGGGTAAGGGACTGGTCAAGGCGCGGGTGCCAGCAGACCAGAATTTCCGCATCGGCGAAACCGTGGGACTTGAACTCAACTACGACAAACTGTCCCTCTTCGACTGCACATCCGGCAGGGCGCTTCCGTCATCCCGCTATGCGGAGCATCATCATGGCTGAAGTCATCCTGCAAGGCATCAACAAGAATTTTGGTGAAACCCGTGCCGTTTCCGATCTGGATCTGGTGGTTGCCGACGGGGAGTGCGTCGTCCTGCTAGGCCCCACCGGAGCCGGCAAGACCACCACGCTGCGCCTGATTGCCGGGCTGGAACGCCCCGACAGTGGCCGCATCATTATTGGCGGATATGATGTGGCGAGAGAAGCACCGGCTGGCCGCGATGTCGCCTTCGTTTTTCAGCAATATTCGCTCTATCCGCACCTGTCGGTCTACGACAACCTGGCTTTTCCCTTGCGGTCGCCGGCACGCCGTCTCGGCAAGGATGAGATCGACCGGCGGGTTCGGGAAGTCGCGCGGATGGTGCGCATCGACCACAAGCTCGAAAACCGTTCGACCCGGCTTTCGGGCGGTGAGATGCAACGCGTCGCCATCGGCCGGGCGCTTGTACGCCGGCCGGCGATCTATCTCATGGACGAGCCGCTATCCTCGTTGGACGCCAAGTTGCGTGCGGATCTTCGGCTGGAACTGAAGCGCATTCAGAAAGAGCTCGGTTCAACGCTTCTCTACGTGACACATGATCAGATCGAGGCCATGACAATGGCCGATCGCATCGGCATTCTCACCGAGGGACGTTTGGTGCAGATTGGAACGCCGCGAGAAATCTACAGTAATCCGGCTAATATTCATGTCGCTGCCCGCCTTGGGCAGCCGCACATCAATCTTTTCCCGGCTAACCTTCTGCCGGACAGCAATATCCCGGCAGGTGCACGAACGATCGGGGCGCGAACCGAACATCTGGACATAACGCTAGGCGGCGATGTCAATGCGCACGTCGATTGGGTAGAGCACCTCGGAGACCAAAATCACCTGCATATAAGGCTCGGCGACTGCAAGCTGATCACCTTGGCCAATCCGCGTCTGCCGGTAAAGCCTGGAGATCCGATTGGTCTTGCACTGCGGAATCCGCTTTATTTCGGTGCGGACGGGAACCGGGTGTTATGAGGGATTGCCCGGGTCCAAATTGGTTGTTCAACACGCGCAAAAGGCGAAAGACTGGAAAATGCCCATGAAACATTTTTTCAACCGCAGGGAGAACATTGTCACCGAGGCGCTCGACGGTCTTTTGCTGACCAGTCGTCCGGGAATGCTGGCGCGGCTGGACAGCTATCCGGATATCAAGGTCATCCTGCGGGCGGACTGGGACAAGTCCAAGGTCGCCGTCATATCCGGCGGTGGTGCGGGTCATGAGCCTTCCCATGCCGGATTTGTCGGAAGGGGCATGCTTACGGCCGCCGTTTCGGGCGAAATTTTCGCTTCACCCAGTGTCGATGCGGTTCTAACGGCGATCCGTGCCGTTACAGGGCCGAAAGGCTGTCTGCTGATCGTCAAGAATTATACCGGCGACCGGTTGAATTTCGGGCTGGCCGCTGAAAGGGCGCGCAGCGAGGGATTCAAGGTGGAGATGGTCATCGTTGCCGACGATATCGCGCTTCCCGACCTTGCCCAGCCGCGCGGCGTCGCAGGGACGCTGTTTATTCACAAGATTGCGGGTTTTCTCGCCGAACGCGGTGATAGCCTTGAAGGTGTGACAGCATCCGCCGCAGCGGCGGCCGCCGAGATTGTCTCGCTGGGTGTTTCGCTGTCCACGTGCTCGATCCCGGGACAGGTGCAGGAGCAGCGCCTCGGCGCCGAAGAGGGCGAGCTTGGTCTTGGCATTCACGGCGAACCCGGGGTCGAACGTATCGTGCTGCAGGAGGCCGGAAAGATCGTCGCGATCATGGCGGAGCGGCTTGCGGCATCTCTGCCGGGAACGGGTGAGCATGCGCTGTTGATCAATAATCTGGGCGCTGTGCCGCCGCTTGAAATGGGCCTCATCGCCCATGATGTTCTTGCATCCGCGCTTGCCGGCCGGGTGAAGCTTGTGATTGGCCCGTCCGCGATGATGACGGCGCTCAACATGAACGGCTTTTCACTGTCGCTGATCCGGCTCGACGCGGATCGGGAAGTAGCGCTAGCCTCGCCCGTCGATCCTCATGCGTGGGTTGCGCCGGTTCTGCGTCATGGCCTGAATATTCTTGCCGCGCCGAAGGTTCCGGCTGGGGAGACCGTTGCCGCGGCGAGCCACGATCCATTGGCGGAAGAAATGGTGACCGCCATCTGCCAGCATCTGATCTCTATGGAAACGGAGCTCAATCGTCTGGATGCCCGTGCTGGAGACGGCGATACGGGATCGACAGTTGCGGCCGGGGCGCGAGGCGTGCTTGGCAAGATCAAGTCATTGCCTCTCGCCGACAGAGCGGGAACATTTGCAGCGATCGGCGGGATTTTGGCAACCAGTATGGGTGGATCAAGCGGTGTCCTGCTCTCCATCTTTTTTACGGCCGCAGCAAAGGCAACGACTGAGACGGGCAATCTACCGGGCGCGCTGCTTGACGGTCTCGACCGCATGACCTTTTACGGCGGGGCCAAGTCGGGCGACAGGACCATGGTGGATGCGCTAGATCCGGCATTGCGAGCGTTGGCGACAAGCGGGCTCTCTGACGCTGCTCGGGCGGCCGCTGCAGGCGCCAATGCTACCATGGCGATGACCAAGGCAAACGCCGGCCGCGCATCGTACGTGGGTGCAAGGGATCTCGCCGGTGTCGCGGATCCGGGAGCCATCGCTGTTGCCGCCGCTTTCGAAACAGCAGCTGGGGTGATCGACGGTAAAGTGGCACGAGGGGAGGCTTCCTTCGTTGCAGACTGATCGGGCACTTATCCTCGGACTGATCGAAGCCTGCCACGAGGCCATCGTGATCCATGCCGATGACCTGTGCGAGCTCGATCGGGCCATCGGCGACGGGGATCATGGGACCAACATGCGGCGCGGTTGCGAGGCGGTGTATCTCGATCGGGACAGGCTTTGCAGCCTGCCGCTGCCACAGGCAATCGAGACGATTGGGATGACACTTGTCATGAGCGTCGGCGGTGCTGCGGGGCCGCTTTACGGAACCTTGCTGATCGAGATCGGACGGCGGCTCAGCACCTTGGAAAACAAGGCGGGTTTCGCCGTCATCCTCGGAGAAGCAATCGACGCTGTGGCCCGGCGCGGGCGCGCTCATGCGGGTGACAAAACGTTGCTCGACGTGCTTTACCCCGTTCAAACTGAAATGGTAAGGCAATCGGCCCTGATCAACATAGCCAAAAGGGCGGAGATATCTGCTCAATTGACGGCTGACATGAAGGCGATGCGCGGACGTGCGTCGTTCCTTGGAGATCGTTCCATTGGCCATATCGATCCGGGGGCATCGAGCTGTGCTCTCCTGACAACAGCCATTTGCCGCTACCTGAAGGAGTACCGTCCGGCATGACAGGCAAGATTGCAAATGTGGGAATTGTGATTGTTTCGCACTCGCCACTCGTTGCGAAAGGCACTTCCGATATGGTGCGCCAGATGGTTGGCGACAGCGTGCCGCTTTCGTGGTGCGGAGGCAATCCCGAGGGCGGTCTCGGTACCAATGCAGCGGGTATTCTTGCGGCCATAGAGGCCGCGTGGTCCGATCATGGAGTTGCGGTGTTCGTTGATCTCGGCGGCGCGGAGACCAACAGCGAAATGGCAATCGAAATGCTGGGCGAACCACGTTCCGGGATGGTCGCCATCTGCAATGCACCGCTGGTCGAGGGCGCGGTCATTGCTGCTGCGGAAGCGTCTGGTGGGGCATCGCTCGCGAAGGTGGTGGCAACAGCCGAGGAACTCTCGCCCTCATGAGCGACAATCAGGATGCAAGAATACAGGAGACGGACCGCGTGACGGCATTGCGGCAAACGGAAATCCAAGTCGTGCACGGAACCGGGCTGCATGCCCGGCCCTCGGTGATTTTCACCCGTCTTGCCAAATCCTTTCCCTGCACGATCGAGATAGAGGTGAACGGAAACAGTATCTGGCTGAATGGCAAAAGCATCGTAAAGGTCATGGGAGCCAAAATCCGGAAGGGATCAATATTGCGAATCCGCGCAGACGGGGTTGGTGCAGCGGAAGCGGTCGCGGCATTGAAGGAACTGGTCGAACACAATTTCGACGAGGCAAAAATCGATGGCCGAAATGTCTAGATTGCGGGGGCTCGAGTTCAACGACGCTGACAGCACGCCGGCGGCGGAGAATTAGGATGGCGCGGGAAGTCATGGAAGATCCCATCGTGGCCTACAAAACCATTCTGGCCCAGATCATCGACAATCGCCCATCCGGAACCCGTCAGCGTCTGGCCGCAGCACTCGGCAAGCATCGCAGTTTCGTCACCCAGATTACCAGCCCGACATATTCGACGCCGCTACCGGCACGCCATCTTGCTACAATTTTTCGGGTCTGCCACTTTAGTCCTGTCGAGCAGGAGCAGTTCGTCGAAGCCTATCACGCCGCGCATCCGGGAAAGTTACCGGACTTCGGCAGTTCCGAAGGATTGAGATCGCTGTCCCTGATGGTTCCGGATCTTGGAGACGACAAGAAAAATCGACTGGTGGACGAAGCGATTACGGATTTTATCCAGAAGATCGCAACGCTTTTGGGGAATTCAGATTAGCGCGTTATCCTTGGTGGTAAGGTCAAGCGTCGCGCTTGAACAAGTCGATGCCAGTGGAGGGGCACGGTGAAAAAATTCATGAACAAGGCTGCGTCCATGGTTGCCGAAAGCCTTGAAGGCTTCGTTTCGGCCCATGATCGTTTGGTCATGTTCGGTGCGGACCGGAAGTTTGTCAGACGGCGCGATCTGACGCCAGGAAAAGTTGCCATCATATCGGGTGGGGGAGCGGGACATGAGCCAATGCATGTCGGCTTCGTGGGACAAGGCATGCTGGATGCCGCCTGCACCGGACATATCTTTACCTCCCCGACGCCCGACCAGATTATAGCCGCCATCGAAGAGACGGACACCGGAGCGGGATGCTTGCTGATCGTCAAGAATTATGACGGCGACTTGATGAATTTCGAAATGGCTGCCGAGACGATGACGGGGCGGCACCGGATCGAGACTGTTATCGTAAGCGATGATACCGCGGTTCAAGGCGCGGCACGAAGCTCCGGCCGCAGGGGGGTTGCCGGTACACTCGTCGTCGAGAAGATTCTTGGAGCGGCCGCCGAGGCCGGAATGGATCTGGCCGGATTGAAGGCGCTTGGTGACCGGTTGAACACGCGGATACGCACAATGGGCGTCGCGCTCGGTGGCGTTACCGTTCCCGACACGGCACGTTCCACCTTTGTGCTGGGACCTGACGAGATGGAGGTGGGAGTCGGGATACATGGCGAACCCGGGCTTTCCCGGCAGAAGCTGGCTGATGCCAACACGATTGCCAGCATGATCTGCAATACCATTCTCGCTGATATAGAGCTGCGAAACAATGACCAGGGGTTGGTTCTGGTAAACGGCTTCGGAGGAACTCCGACGCCGGAACTTTATCTGATCTACAATGTCGCCCGTCGCCTGTTTGAAGCCAAGGGCATCCCTATCGCGAGATCATTGGTGGGAACCTATGTAACCTCGCTGGATATGGCTGGTCTCTCCGTCACCTTGGCCCTGCTCGACGAGGAACTGCTGCACCTTTGGGACGCTTCTGTTTCGACGGCTGCGTTGCAATGGAGCCTCGCGAAAATCTGAGTATTGCAACGGCTGTTGCGACCGCCAATAGTTAGCTCTTGCGCTAAGTGTTATGCCATGATACTTAGCCTTATGGAACAGTATTCAGATCAGCTGGACGGAATCTTCCAAGCGCTTGCCGACCCCACTCGCCGGGCCGTGCTGGGCCGCCTGGGCAAAGGCCCTGCAAGCATAAGCGACTTGGCAAGACCATTCGATATGGCTCTACCGTCTTTTATGAAGCACATCCATTTTCTCGAGAACAGCGGATTGATCCAGACGCGCAAGGAAGGTCGCGTGAGGACGTGTGTCATCGAGAAGAAACGGTTTGCTGCGGTCGATGCGTGGTTGTTTGAACAACGCGCCCTCTGGGAAGGCCGCACCGACAGGCTTGAGCAATTTGTCACCACCACCCGCACAAAGGAAAAATCAAAATGAACCCATCTTCAAATCCAGAACTTGACCTGACGATATCGCGGGTCATCAAGGCACCTCGATCGGTCGTTTGGAGCGCCTGGACGAATCCAGATAGCTTCGAACAGTGGTGGATTCCGGCGCCGGCCAAATGCAAGGTTTCGGAGATGGACCTTCGTCCCGGCGGCGCATTCGTGACGCAGATCAGCGAGGACGGCGGAGATTTCATGCCGCATCTGAGCGGCTGTTTTCTCGCCGTCGATGATCTCGAACGGATCGTCTTCACAAATTCTCTGGTCGGCGGATGGAGACCCGCAGAACAGCCATTCATGACGGCTATTATTACGTTACAGGACCATCCCCTCGGCACCGACTATGTCGCCCACGTGATGCACAAGAACAACGCCGATCGAAACACGCACGAAGAGTTGGGCTTTTACGACGGTTGGGGCACCGTCGTGGAGCAACTCGCCAAACTCGTAGAGCGACAATCGTAACGGAGAGAGGCCAGCACGTGCGACCCCCGACATGTCTGCCAGGCGCCAGCTAGCGAAAACGTCCGGAACATCACACGGCGATGCGGATCGCAAGAGATCCCGCTCGATCACGAACTTTAATCGTTACCGATGGGCAGAAGCGACTGGGGCCAACGTCTGATGAAGTATGTGAATATGCCGTCGATACCAGTTCATCCGAGGCAATCAGGTCAGTTGAATAGGCTCTTGTCATCTGCTCAAGGCGGCTTGCGGTATTGACGGTATCACCAAACACGCTCATTCGGCTTTCGCCCGGAATGCGGCCAAGGACAACCGGGCCAGCATGAACGCCGATGCCAATATTCAGCGCCTGTCTCGACGAAAAATCTTCGCTGTTCCAGGCTCTCATCGTCTCGAGCATCGCAAACCCGCATCGAAGCGCCTTCGTCGTTACGATGGAGGGTTCTCCACACCACGCGGCCATGACTTCGTCTCCGGCGCTGGTTGTAACGGTTTGCGCATAGTTTGATATGACCCGCGCCATCCGCTGATGAAATACAGACAGGGTGTGGAACGCCGTGGATAGATCAACGGACTGGCAAAAGCGCGTGAAGCCCTTGATGTCGGCAAAAAGCACGGCGGCATAAACCACCTTCACGTCCAAACTATCGTCAAGTTGAGATACCGTTGGATAAATGATCGGGTACCTGGGTTCGCTCATTTGATTATCGGTCTGCATTCTCGACATCCTTCATCTGCGAAGCAGCTAACAAGGCCGTTCGCTATATCCCGGATGCTAGGCGGAAGGTGTCGCACAGTTTTGTCTGAATTGGAGATTTTTGAGGGCAAAGGTAACGGTTTGGTGTTTCGACACATCTCGATACAAAATTCAGGCGTTCATACAGCGGCTGGAAGCGTTACCACTACCCGCAATCCGGTACTGGCATTGGAAAGAGCGATCACGCCACCGTGGTGATGAACGATAGCCCGAGCTATGGACAGGCCAAGGCCAACGCCGCCCGTTTCCCGATTACGAGATTGCTCGAGCCGGAAGAAAGGTGCAAAGACCTCTTCGAACGCAGCTTCCGGTATACCCGGCCCGTCATCTTCGATGATGATGTCGATAGTGCCTTGTCTTTTCCTGACGCTGACACGTGCCCTTTCGCCATAGCGCACAGCGTTCTCTATCAGGTTACGGAATGCGCGGCGCAGTGCATCGGGCCGGCACCGGTACACTATTTTGGCGCCCTCGATAAAAGTCACATCCTGGCCCAGATCAGACAAGTCATCACAAATGCTCTCAACGAGCGCCGAGATGTTCATGGCGCGTGTGGTCTCAGCTGTGGCTTCCTCGCGGGCAAATGCGAGGGCCGCCTCCGTCATGGTCTGGATTTCGTCTATGGTGGCAACCATTTTCTGCTGGACATCGGGATCAGATACGAATTCCGCGCGAAGGCGGAGGGATGTCAGCGGCGTTCGTAAATCGTGTCCGATGGCGGCAAGCATTCGTGTCCGATCATCTACGAAGCGGTGAAGCCGGGACTGCATGCGGTTGAATGCCTCTGCCGTTTGACGGATATCGTCAGGACCGGATTCCGGAAGCGGAGGCACACTTTCACCACGGCCCAAAGCTTCAGCTGCAATAGCGAGGCGTCGCATTGGGCTTGCAATCTGCTTGGCGACGAAGATACCAATCAGCGAGAGGATGATAGCCGTTATCCCAAGCGACAATAACGACTGCGCGTTCCAGATCGAATTCGGAACCGCCTTCGCATAGGCTGTGTTCAGCCAGGTGCCGTCGCTCAGTTTTACGGAAAGCCCCATCCCATTCGAATGTCCAAGATAAAGAAATTTCGCCGGTTGGGATATTGTCCAAACACCTGGGGTCAGGACTGTCCATGAATTGGATTGAGCCGCCGCGGCCTCGAACAAAGATGGTTCAGGAGGCGCGGGTGCCGGAACGTCCGGTGTCGGGGTGGCTTCAGGTGGCTTACCTTTCAAGGTTTTCATGTTTGGCAAGGGCTTCGCCAACTCTGCCCATGCTTCGTGGCGCCACGCGTCGGCGTCGACCGGATCCTGCGAAGATACCCAGAACCGGCTGTAAGCGGTGCCGCTTGCGATCAGGACATCGTTGCGAAATGCCGTGGGTATCGTTTCAATCAGCCTCGCAAGAGAGGCCGTTCGGCTGAAAAACTCTCCCTTGGCTGCTGCCTGCAAGGCTTTTCCCCGCTCATCCCATGAAACCAGAAACCCGAGAGCCTGTGAGACAACGAGGGCCAGCAGCATGAGGCAGATGAACTGCGCAGCCAGACTTCGCTTCCACCACCGTGTCATAGCTGCTCCACGTCCGTGCAAAGGCTATAGCCACCGCCCCAGTGTGTTTTGATGATCGTGGGAGACTTGGGATCCACCTCGACTTTTTTCCGCAGGCGGCTGACCTGGTTGTCGATGCTTCGATCGAAGGAATCCGCGCTGCGGCCAACAGTCAGATCCAGAAGCTGGTCGCGGCTCAGCACCATTCCAGGATGTTCAAGAAAAGCCTTGAGCAGGCGAAACTCTGCGGTGCTCAGCGGCACCCCGACACCATCAGTCCCAAGGATTTCCCGGCGTCCTACATCCAGAATCCAGCGATCGAAGTTGATGGTTTTTGCCTTGAGTGCTTCTCGCTGCGGTGGCAGGCTGTTGACGCGACGCAAGACTGCCCGGATGCGCGCGAGCAATTCACGCGGATTAAAAGGCTTGATCAGATAGTCGTCTGCTCCAAGCTCCAATCCAATGATACGGTCGGTTTCATCGGACATGGCTGTCAGAAAAATGATCGGCAATTCTGTTGAACGGCGCAGCTGCCGGCAGACGGACAGGCCGTCTTCTCCCGGCATCATAATGTCCAGAATGATAAGGTCGGGTGCGTTGCGTTCAAGCAGGCGTCTCAGCGCCGCGCCACTTTCGGCGACACTGATACGGTACCCTTGCTGGGTCAGGTATTTACCAACGAGATCGCGAATATCACGGTGATCGTCGACAACTGCGATATGCGGTACAGATTGCATCGGGATCGTCCCACTAGATCTAATGTACACGCGTGAAATATCACTCGCTGCAGTTTTCCGGTATCCAGAAAATTGTATCAAAGTTTGTCACGCCACGGCAAATATTGGGAAAACGCTCCCCCGCGGCCTTGGGCGCATTTTCTTACACGCTCACCATTGCTGCCGCTCATTTGTAGGCAAATGTCCGTCAGCGCCATCCTGCGATACTTTGCGACAATTCCGCATCCTACCGGCACAACTCTGCGACAAGGAGCAACTAGGCTGCTCGCGTCAGAATGATTGTTTAAACCTTCAAACCAGAAAGCGAGATCGTCATGAACAGATATCTGATCGCAGTTGTTGCAACAATCGGCATTGCCTTGTCAGCCGGTAGCGCACTCGCCTGCTCGAAGCTCAACTCCGCCAACACGGAAAGCAAGCCCGTTCCAAACACCCAGCAATCTTCATCCGAAACGAACCAACAGCCGGGCTGACCGGTTTGACCGCTCCTTATCGAGAGCCTCGTGCTGGCGGAGTGTCCGCCATCACCTTTTCCAAGATTGTTGGCAGCCTCAAGGAAGATGAGCAATGAACGACAAACCTCCTAAAACAGGTCCGACACGCCGAACCGTCCTGGAATCCGGTGCGGCAGCCGGATTTCTTCTTGCAACAGGACTCCCGGCAAAGAGCCAACAATTACCTGTTGCCACCAGTACTTCGAGTGACGTCGAGCCGTCTGCAGTCGAACCGATCGCGACGACTTTGAACATCAATTCGCGAGGCTATTCGATCGGCCTCGATCCCCGGACGACGCTGCTCGACGCATTGCGCAACCATCTCGGCCTGACTGGCTCCAAGAAAGGTTGTGATCACGGTCAATGCGGAGCATGCACCGTGCTCGTCAACGGCCGGCGGATCAATTCCTGCCTGTCACTGGCCGTGATGCATGAGGGCGATACCATCACGACGATCGAAGGCCTCGCCGATGGCGACAATCTCCATCCGATGCAGGCTGCTTTCATTACACATGACGGCTTTCAGTGCGGGTACTGCACACCCGGCCAGATTTGCTCTGCCGTCGCGATGCTGCGGGAAGTGGCAGACGGCTGGCCAAGCCATGTCAGCGAAATGCCCTCTGCCGAGAACGCATCTTTATCCGATGTCGAGATTCGCGAACGCATGAGCGGAAATATTTGCCGCTGTTCCGCATATCCCAACATTGTCGCCGCAATCCGCGACGCAGCCAATGAGGTTTAGGGCATGAGGTCTTTCACCTATCAACGGGCAACCGATGCGCGCGATGCATTGGCTGGTGTCGCCGCTGTCCGGAACGCCAGATTTATCAGTGGCGGCACGAATTTGCTCGACCTGATGAAATTGGAAATCGAGCGACCGGCACATCTGGTGGATATCAGCCGGTTGCCGTTTGACGGGATCGAACAAACAGGGGAAGGCGGTCTGCGCATCGGCGCACAAGTGCGTAACAGCACGCTTGCAGCTGACCCGCGAGTAAGATCAGGCTATCCAGTTTTGGCGCAGGCGTTGCTTTCGGGCGCTTCCGGGCAGATCCGCAACAAGGCGTCCACAGGTGGCAATTTGCTGCAAAGGACACGCTGCTACTATTTCTACGATCGAAACATGCCTTGCAACAAGCGCGAACCGGGGTCCGGATGTGCTGCCCTTCGCGGTTTCAATCGCATGCACGCTGTGCTTGGCTCCAGCGATGCCTGCATCGCTGTCCATCCTTCGGACATGGCAGTTGCCCTTTCTGTTCTGGATGCGACCGTTGAGACGATAGATCTTGATGGTACGACAAGACAAATCGCTGTAGGCGATCTGCATCGACTGCCCGGCTCGACCCCCGATATCGAAACGCAACTCAAGTATGGTGAAATGATCACGGCGGTTGTCCTGCCACCGGCGCAGCCTGGCAAGCAGCTTTATCGCAAGGTTCGTGACCGCGCGTCATACGCCTTCGCGCTCGTTTCGGTTGCTGCAATCGTCGATTTAGCTGGAGACACGATTACCGGAGCGCGGTTCGCCCTTGGCGGCGTCGCAGCCAAGCCATGGCGCTCACCGGAAGCAGAGGCGATCCTGATCGGGCAAAGGGCTACCACGGAGGTGTTCGAAAAAGCGGCGGATGCCGCCCTCGCAAATGCCGTCGGTCGTGGTGGCAATGATTTCAAAATTCCATTGGCAAAGCGGACGATACAACACACGCTCGCTGCTGCTTCAGAACGCGGGTGAGGATCATGGCCAATTCAACGACAACATCTGCCGGCAATGGACAACCCTATATTGGGCAGCCAGTCGATCGTGTCGACGGCGCACTCAAGGTCACAGGGAGTGCGGTATATGCATATGAACATGCTGCAGATGATCCCGTGGCCTATGGCTATATTCTCGGGGCCGGCATCGCGCGGGGCCGCATCGCTGCGCTAAATACTGCACAGGCCGAAGCGGTGCCGGGCGTAATTCACGTCATGACGTATCGGAATGCGCCGGCACAACCCGCATTTGGTCCGGTGGTCACACCTGAGGTGCGCGAAGTTTTCACGCGACCGCGGCCTGTGCTTTCGACGAACCGTATTCGCTACTATGACGAACCTGTCGCATTGGTGCTTGCGGAAACGTTTGAGGCGGCACGGGGTGCTGCCGGACTTATCAGAGTGGAATATGACAGCGAATCCGGCGCATACGATCTGAACAGGCACCTCGCAGATGCCTATGCTCCGCAGCGTACCAATGCGGGATTTCAGACGGATTCGATTGTCGGGGATTTTGAAGCGGCGTTCGCTGCGAGCGCGTTCAAGATCGACACGGTCTATACGACGCCGTATGAGCATCACAACCCAATGGAACCGCACGCCACGCTCGCGGTCTGGTCCGGCGATGAAGTGACAATCTATACGAGCGCCCAGACCCTTGCGAACTTCCGGGCGGGCATCGCCAGTACCTTGCAAATCTCACCGGACAAGGTGCGTCTCGTCAGCCCTTTTGTCGGAGGGGGATTCGGCTCGAAATTGATCGTGCACCCGGACACTATTCTTGCCGCACTCGCTGCAAGAGAACTGCAGCGTCCGGTCAAGATTGCGCTGACACGACAACAGATGTTTGCCAATGCCGGCCACCGGGCAAAAATGATTCAATCGGTTCGGCTGAGCGCCGGTCGAGATGGAAAACTCACGGGAATTGCCCATGATGTGTGTTCAGCGACATCCCGTTTCGAAGAGTTTTGCGAACAGACAGCCGTGTTCGCAAGGTCGCTCTATGCTGCACCTAACCGGGTGACGCGGCATCGTTTGGTGGGACTGGATACAAACCGCGGCGAGTGGATGCGCTCGCCTGGTGAGGCGCCGGGAATGCTGGCATTCGAATGCGCCATGGATGAATTGGCTGATCAGACCGGCATCGATCCGATTGAATTACGTATCCGCAATGAACCCATCATGGACCCCGAGCGCAATGTGCCATTTTCCACCCGAAACCTTGTCGCCTGTATGGAGGAGGGCGCGCGTCGTTTCGGTTGGCAGCAAAGAGAGGCGAAGCCGGGCACGGCTCGGGAAGGGCGCAAGCTGATCGGTCTCGGCATGGCAGCCGCGATTCGACCCAACTATATCGGCGCGTCGGCGGCGAGGATAAGGATCGGTGGAAACGGACGGGTGAATGTCCAGCTCGACATGACCGATATCGGAACTGGCACCTATACGATCCTGGCGCAAGTCGCGGCCACCAGCCTCGGTCTACCCCTGTCGACAATTGAAGTTCAACTGGGTGACAGCCATTTTCCGCGCACCGCGGGATCCGGTGGATCATGGGGAGCCGCCAGTGCCGGTTCTGCCGTTCACAATGCCTGCGAAGTGTTGAGGCAGAAGATAGTGGCGGCTGCGCGCGAGTCACAGAGCTCGCCATTTTATGGCTCCAACATTGACCAGATCGATTTTGTGAACGGAGAAATCAGGTCGGGCGATCGTTCGGAAAAACTTGGCGATCTCATCAATCGTATTGCGCCAGAAGGACTGGATGCGGAGGGTGCGGTAGAAGCGGCCGGAGAGAACTACCGGAATTACTCCCAGCACGCCTATGGTGCACATTTTGTCGAAGTAGCTGTCGATATGGATACCGCCGAAATACGCGTGCGCCGGATGTTAAGCGTTATTGGTGCCGGTCGCATCCTCAACCCCAAGACAGCGCGCTCCCAAATAATTGGAGGCATGGTTTGGGGGATCGGTGCCGCGCTCATGGAAGAAAGCGTTCTTGACCCGAGATACGGTCACTTCGTCAATCATGATCTTGCGGAATACCATGTTCCGGTGAATGCGGATGTCCCTGACCTTGACGTGGTTTTTCTGGAGGAACCCGATCTCAATGCCAATGTCTTTGGAAGCAAAGGCATAGGAGAATTGGGTGTCTGCGGCGCGGGAGCCGCTGTTGCCAACGCGATTTTCAACGCGACAGGAGCGCGGGTCCGCGAATTCCCGATTACCTTGGACAAGGTTTTGCCCGGACTGCTGACCCAGGAATCCGCTACAAACAGGAGTTGACCAATGGACCGTAATGTTGATCACGACCCAGAATATGTCCGCGACCGGATTGACGAGACAAAAGATCTCGGGCGTAAATTTCTGGTCAGTCTCGGACTTTGCGCGATCTTGGTTGCATCGATCGGGGGAGAGTTCCGTGATTCCGATGACCACCCCGAACCCTCACCAGTTTTCGGTTATGCAATCAAGCAAACGTCGTTGCAGCCAGAAGCCGTCCAAATCTGCAGCAATGAAAATTCGACGACGAGCCGAAGTGTATGGCACCCGCTAAAGCACAAACTCCATGCCATCCTCTAGCGGCAAGCGGCTCCCCTGAGAGGCCGCCTGCATGACCCGTGTGACCGCTCCATCGGGCCAAATAATGACCTTTGGACTATCGAGAGCAATCAATACGATGGGGGTGTTCCACCAAAGGACTACACCGTTTACCTATCGCGGCGCATTTTTCTCCCGTCGATTCTAGCGCTATGATTACAAGAGTACTCCAGGGGGAAGGGGGCCTTGTAAATCCAATGTTCATTGATGCCAGAGAGCTGCCAAGTGGATCTGTTCTGGATGCAGAAATATGCATCATCGGCGGCGGAGTTGCGGGTATTACCCTTGCTCTCGAGTTTGCGCGGCGCGGTATTGAGACATGCGTCCTTGAGGGCGGTGGCCTCAAATTCAATGCTGCGTCGCAATCCCTCTACCGGAGCGAAAACGTTGGCCTTGCGTACGATCTTCACGCCAGCAGGACGCGACAATTGGGGGGTAGTTCCAATTGCTGGGGTGGCTGGATACGTCCATTTATCGACATTGATTTCGAGCGAAGGGATTGGGTACCAAACAGTGGCTGGCCGTTCGATCTGACTGAGGTCGAACCGTTCTATCACCGTGCCAACGACCTCGTTAAGGTCAATGACCACAGCTTTGAACCACAATTCTGGCGCGAACACCTTTCCGTCAAACAGGTTCAACTGCTGGAGCTGAACGACGGGTCGCTTGAGACAATCGTGAGCAAGTTTAGTCCGCCGACGCGGTTTGGACGGGACTACCGTGCATCTTTGGCCGCCGCCCGGACGACGAAGGTGCTTCTCAACGCCAACGTTACCGGGATCGCCACCAATGATGATGCTGCCGTTGTGACGGGTATCCACGTCGTATCTTCGACGCAGAAGCCCTTTTTTGTCCGGGCAAAGCGGACGATTCTTGCTGCAGGCGGTGTCGAGAATGCACGTCTCATGCTTCTTTCAAATAAGGTGGCGCCGCGCGGACTCGGCAACGAGCATGACGTTGTCGGCCGCTATTTCATGGAACATCCGCGCATCCGCCAAGGACAGATGGTGCCGTCCAGCACCGCGGCAGCCTTCCGTTTTTATGATGCACGCCACACCTATCACAATCCCGAGCTTGCCGTGGATGGTACCAGCGCCAGTGCCCATTTCGGGCTCGCTGAACAGGTGCAGCGGCATGAGAAGCTGGTCCAGTGCCGAACCTATTTCCGCGCGTGCCGGGCTGGAGAAGACAGCGACGTTACCGAGCGCTTCCATGAACTTTACAGCGCCATCCGGTTAAAGAACTACCGTGACATCAAGTTGAGAACATTTGCGACAGTGGCGCGTGGCAGTCCCAACCTGATGGCATCATTGCTCTATCGGAGACTGAAGCTCGCTGCGAAATCGGACTATTTTCAGATCGAGAGTGTCGTCGAGCCGGTTCCGGACCGGGAAAGCCGTGTCACCCTTTCGCGGCAACGCGACAGCCTGGGCCTCAACCGGGCCGAGTTGAATTGGAGGGTTGGCGATCTGGAAAAACGTACGCATTTGCGAATGCTGGGATTGATGAAGAGCCAGCTCGAAGCTTCGGGTATGGGGCGTGTTGACCTGGAGCAGGCAGATGCAGGGCTGCAGCTTCCCATTATTGGCTGTAACCATCATATGGGAACCACGCGGATGCATGCCGACCCGCGCCTTGGTGTGGTGGACAAGAACTGCAAAGTCCACGGCATGCACAATCTGCACATCGCCGGCAGTTCGGTCTTCCCGACATGTGGCAATGATATGCCGACTTTGACAATTGTCGCCCTGACTCTGCGTCTTGCCGATCACATCACGGCGCTTTTGGGCGTTTGAGGAATTCTGCCGCGTACGACCGCTAGTTGTTTCCAGCCCACGACGGTCGGCGTGGTATACCATCATCGTCCGGGGAAACATTGGATACGCAGCCGCTCAAAGCCACTAAAACTAATACCAAGAATAATCGCATCTTTCCCTCCGAAAGCGAGGCCCGTTCAAATGACTTATGGAGAGAAGGAACAGGGCATCGTTGTTGCGGGTCTCCATATCGGCAACGCCAAAAAACTGCACGCAGCTGTGAGCACCGTCAATTCACAATGGCGTTTGAGAGACCTGATACAGGTGTTTGCAGGAACGGGCGAAGCGTCTAACGTCCTCGGCAGAGCTCCCCGCGCCAATCCACAAGACACGGAAATGACCATGCATCACATAGACGGTGGCTAACTGTTCTTCGCAAACTGTGGTCAGTGCGCTGATGCTGCTTTCCGGCCTTTGAGCAACAACTAGCGGCTGAATTCCTCGAAGAGCTGATCGACTTTTGTCTGTGCCTCGGTGAGGAGCGTGATACAGTCGCCTTTGTTGATAGGCTTGCTCATCCGCACAGTGCCAGTCTTCAAGCCACTGTCCAGATCCGATACGTCCTCGTCTTTGAAAGTCGTATCCGTGTCGAACCGCTTTACCCAGCGTCTGACCGAATCCCTTTTCGTCCTATAGAGAGGATCACTGCAGGCGTAGGATAATTTCATCAGATCGAATTGCGCTTGCATGACAGCATCGCCCTTTTCAACCCTGGTTCCCGCCAGATACACGCCCAAGAACAACGAAACAGTCAGCATTCGTCCCCCTATACCCTGCTCGAATCACCCCATAGATAAGCAGCATAGGGAAGATACTTGCTGCGCATTTGCCGGAAAGTAGCTCGTTCGATTGAGGAAGGATTGGGTCTGCGGTCCAAGGTTGACGCAGCGTGCCGTTGCGTTTTAAAAATGGGCGGTCACGTTCGTTCGTGGCAGCGAGGTAGACGTCAATCGCCCGCCCGACCCCATTCTAAAACTAATGGCAGTCGCGCCCGCGATCCTAGTAGCTCATGCCGCGCAAGAGCGCCACACCTGACAGGCGCAATCCTCGTGGCCAAAATATTGCATTCGTGACGACTGAACCGTTAGAACGAGGGCATGAGGAGGATGGTCAAGATGCCTCGAATGTCTCCATTCACGGCAAAGCACCAATGATCAGGAATGCGCCGACGATGGCCACGGCATCCTCGATAAGCGCCGCGGGGCGATCTTGACCGAAGCTCCTGGCAAGACGCCCACGGATGTCGGCGCCGGCCAAAGTGCCAATGACTGCACCGATCACACCCGCGATAAGGCCGCCAATGACCCAACCGCCACCGATACCAACGGCCGCGCCACACAATGCTCCCATGACAATGCGTGCACCAAATTGCATCGGCACCTTTCGGCTGGGTGTGGATGGCAGTTGATCGGTGATCAATTCCGCGATTGCCAAGACGGTAAATATCCACGGTGTGAACGCATATCCGAGGAATGCTAGCCAACTGTCACCCAGATTCAGCCACCCGAGGTGGGCGGCCCAACTGATAGCAGCTGGTGCTGTCATTGCGCGCAAACCGGCTACCACACCGATCAGAAGTGCCAAGAGCAAGATCAACATATTGCGCTATCCAATCCGAAGGCCCGATCCGTTGCACAATTGAAGATGGCACGGACAAAGAGCTTACTGCAACAACAGAAATTCAATATAGTTGCTGAAGTTGTGTTTGGTGCAGGAGTTGATGTTGGAGCGCTGTCAACCAGCTATTTCGACAAGTGTTGCTGCAGAACTGCGTGACAAATTTGCTAATCTGCGCTGCACGCTGCACTTGAAATCGTTCAGGAAAGTGATGGTAGCGAAGGAGGGATTCGAACCCCCGACACAAGGATTATGATTCCTCTGCTCTAACCTACTGAGCTACTTCGCCCCAAATGTCTCACGACCCTTATACGGTTTGCCTGAAAAGGAATACCGGAGGACGCGCTGTCAAGTGACAGGGACGGGGCGGGATATATGGGGGTGACAACAACCTGTCAAGCAATCTTCTCCCAGACCTGTGCAAATCCATCCCTGTAGCCATTGGGTGCGATTTTCTCGACTTTCGGTGTTCATGAACGCGTTTCACCGTGTTACTGCATCGTTTGCGCGCCTCCGAAAAGACACATGGTGCAGTATTATCCGCTGCGCTCCGGTTCTTGAAATGACACCGTCCGCCTCATGCAGCTGAATTCTCAAAAGGTCTGCCTCCAGCACTTGTCATAGTTTCGTCGTACGGATAAGGGATGCCGACATGAAAAAGGCTGAAAAGATGGCTCCACGGATTGCTGTGCTGGGTTGCGGTTACTGGGGTAGCAATCATATCCGTACATTGAAGAGCCTCGGCGCCTTGTTTGCCGTCTCCGACCAGAACAGCGATCGCGCCGCCGGTTTTGCCGCCGAGCAAGGCGTTCTGCATATCGAGGTGGAGGATCTTTTCACCCATCCGGAGGTCGATGCCATCGTCATGGCTTTGCCGCCGCAGTTCCACGCTGAAGCGGCAATCCGCGCTGTAACCAATGGCAAGGATGTGCTTGTCGAGAAGCCTATCGCGCTGACCGTTCCCGATGCGGAAGCTGCGGTGAAGGCTGCACACGACAATGGCCGCATCTTCATGGTCGGCCATGTGCTGCGGTTTCATCCTGCGTTCGAAAAGCTGCTGGAGCTTATCAAGGCCGGCGATCTCGGCAAGGTGCGCTATATCCACTCGCACCGGCTTGGCCTTGGCAAATTCCACACGGAAAATGATGCTCTCTGGGATCTGGCGCCGCATGATCTGTCGATGATCCTGGCGATCACGGAAACCGAGCCGCTCGAGGTGCGCGGCGAGGGCGCGGCGGTGCTCGATCATTTGAGCGATTTCGCGCATTTGCATTTGCGCTTTCCCAACAATGTGCGCGGGCATCTGTTCGCCTCGCGGCTCAACCCCTACCGCGAGCGCCGTCTGACGGTAGTCGGCACCAAGGCGATGGCCGTGTTCGACGATATGGAGCAGTGGGACAAAAAACTTGCTGTCTACAAACATTCGATCTGGCAGGATGACGGCCAGTGGGCCTCGACGACGGAAGAGCCGACATACATCAAGGTGGCGCAGGGCATGCCCCTGACGCGCGAGTGCCAATCGTTCATCGAAAGCATCCAGACGCGCAAGCAACCGAAAACGGACGGCGAGGAAGCCATTCGCGTCTTGCGGATCCTTACGGCGGGTACGGTTGCTCACAACAAAAGCGAGTGAACACTCAGCCGCATTGCTCTCGAACTCAAGCGTTGTTACAAGGCCACGTCTTATTACAAGAAGAGGCAGATTTTGAACGGCAAGCTCTGGCAGACCTCCCGCTGCCCCTTTAGAGAGTTGCCTTGACCGTTTCCCGACACAGATTCGCGGGGACATTTGAAATTGGAGCAATGATGCAGTTCATCGATCTCGGCGCGCAGCGTGAACGGATTAGCGGCAAACTCGATGCGGCGATCGCCAAGGTCGTGCGTGACGGCAAATATATCCTCGGACCAGAAGTTGCCGAATTCGAAAAGCGCCTAGCCGAATATATCGGCGTCGAGCACGTCGTAGCCTGCGCCAATGGTACGGACGCGCTGCTCATTCCACTGATGGCAAAGGGGATCGGGCCGGGCGATGCGGTGTTTGTCCCTAGCTTCACCTTTGCCGCGACTGCCGAAGTGGTGGCGCTGGCCGGCGCCGAGCCGGTCTTTGTCGATGTCGATCCCGACACTTACAATATCGACGTGAAGCAGCTCGAGGCAGCGATTGCTGCTGTGCGTGCGGAAGGCCGTTTGCAGCCAAAGGCGATCATCCCTGTCGATCTGTTTGGCCTTGCCGCTGACTACACGTCGTTATCCGCAGTTGCTGCGAGGGAGAACCTGTTCGTGATTGAAGACGCGGCGCAATCGATCGGCGGCAAGCGCGACAATGCCATGTGCGGCGCCTTCGGCGATGTGGGGGCAACCAGCTTCTACCCCGCCAAGCCGCTCGGCTGCTATGGCGATGGTGGGGCTATGTTCACCAATGATGCCGCGTTCGCTGAAGTGCTGCGTTCCGTGCTGTTCCACGGTAAGGGCGAGACGCAATATGACAATGTGCGTATCGGGCTAAACTCTCGTCTCGACACGATCCAGGCAGCGATCCTCATCGAAAAGCTCGCCATTCTCGAAGATGAGATGGAAGCCCGGCAGGTGATAGCCAAACGCTATGCCAATGGCCTCAAGGACATCGTCAAAGTGGCGTTGATGCCGGAAGGTTCGCGTTCGGCATGGGCGCAGTATGCGATCCAGACAAAGAACCGCGATGGCTTGAAGGCGCACCTGCAGGCCAACGGCATTCCGTCGGTGATCTATTATGTGAAGCCGCTTCATCTGCAGGAGGCTTATTCACATTACATGCGCGCGCCGGGCGGCCTCGCGGTTTCGGAAACATTGCCGAAGAATATTCTGTGCCTGCCGATGCATCCTTATTTGAGCAACGACGATCAGGACCGGATTATCGGCACGATCAGGGATTTTCACGCAGCAGGCTAAGCGATGCATATGTAAGGGAATTGTGATCCGGGGACCAATCGGTTTGATTACGATTGGTCCCCCAACTCTTCTATAAGCTTGCTGTGAAACTTCGCGTACCCGTTTTCAGTCGACCGCAGGTGTTTGGCTAGCATTTTATGAAAGTCTGGAAGCTTGTGAAATGGTACTGCCGGATAGGAGTGATGCTCGGCGTGATACGGCATGTTCCATGCGATGAAGCGCACAAGAGGAATGGTGAAAGTCGTTCGGGTGTTTTCGAGCATGTTCGACACATGCGGGCATCTGGCATGTTCTGCCAGTAGATATGCCCGCAGAAAAGGTTGTCCAAGCAAAATAGGAATGATCCAAACCCAAAGCAGAAGTGTTGATCCTGCTGCAAGTGAGGCAACGGCAAGCATTGCGTAAACCGCGAGAAACGCCCGTGCCTCAACGATAATTTTACTGCGGCCCTTGTCGGGCACAAACTTGTCGCTGTTCTGTCCCAGAGCGTTGGCGATGATGACCTTGCTCATCCCAAGCCAATAGAGCGCGCCAGTTAAATAAATCAGATACTGACCCATGGTCTTGGGTTCCGGACTTGCTAACTCAGGGTCGTTCTCCGGGTCATGGGTATGGCGATGATGCGCGAAGTGAAAATACCGAAACCACAGTGGCGGCAAGAGAATCAATATGCCTGCCAGAATGGCAACCATTTGGTTCATCCAACCCGTTTTGAAAGCGGTTTCATGAATTGTCTCGTGGAGCGTCGTGAACAGAAAGACAATCAGTATCCCCTGTGGCAGTAACAATAGCTGCCACAAATCGATCCGAATTGCGATCAGCGCCGTCAATATTGCTATGGACCCGAGATGTGCACATATGCGAACGATGCCCGGTGCATCGATCTTTGTTGTCAGAAAACGACGATCTTCCTTGGAGAGACTGGCTATGATTTGTCGATGATCGATATCGTCCATTCCGCACAACCTCACCATTCTCATCGATCAGGCAAACTGCCTGATCGGAAAATGGCTTAAGTAAAGAACTTAGGCAACTGCCTGACCCTGCTGTGCAAGGCGTTTGAGCATGGCTTCTGCCTGAGGGGCGCGTTCGGAACGGCCGATAAAGCCGCCGCCAAAGACGCGGGCTGTGTTGCTATCGTCCGAATAGAGCACGCATGCCTGGCCGGGCGCGATACCGCTTTCGCCATCGACCAGCTCGACCCAGGTTTCGCCAGCCTGATGATGCAAAACAGCAGGGCGGGGCGGACGAGTGGAGCGCACCTTGGCGTAAACTTCGACACCGCCTGCCGGAATATCTTCCAATGCGTCGTCGCCAAGCCAGTTGACGTTGCGTAAGAAAACCTTGCGGGTTTCGAGCGCTTCGCGCGGGCCGACGATGACACGGGCATTGGCCGCATCGAGATGAACAACGTAGAGCGGATCGCCGGTGGCAACGCCGATGCCGCGGCGCTGGCCGATCGTATAGTGCACGATGCCTTCATGTCGGCCGAGCACGCGTCCATCGATGTGGACAATGTCGCCCGGATTGGCCGCTTCCGGCTTCAGCTTGGAAATGATGTCCGAGTATTTGCCTTGCGGCACGAAGCAGATGTCCTGGCTATCCTGCTTGTTGGCAACCGTGAGGCCAAGCTCCTCGGCGATAGCGCGAGTCTCAGGCTTCGTCAGTCCACCGAGCGGAAAGCGCAGATAGTCGATCTGTTCCTGCGTGGTGGCGAATAGGAAATAGCTCTGGTCCTTGTCGGTGTCGACAGGACGGAAAAGAGCACGATGCGCGCCGTTGGCACTGCTGCGAATATAGTGGCCAGTCGCCAGTGCATCGGCGCCAAGATCGCGGGCGGTCTGCAGCAGGTCAGCGAATTTGACGGTCTGGTTGCACGAAACGCAGGGGATCGGTGTTTCGCCGCTGACATAGCTCGCGGCAAAGGGATCGATCACGGCTTCGCGGAAGCGCGCTTCATAGTCGAGTACATAATGCGGAATGCCGAGGCGCTCGGAGACGCGACGCGCATCCTCAATGTCCTGGCCAGCGCAGCAAGAACCGGCACGATGGGTTGATGCGCCATGATCATAGAGCTGGAGTGTAACACCGACGACGTCATAGCCCTGGCGTTTGAGGATGCCTGCCACAACAGAAGAATCCACGCCGCCAGACATGGCAACGACGATACGAGTGTCTTCCGGTCTTCCCGGCAGATCGAGATTATTCAGTGTCATAAGCGGATCCGTTTTCGTCGCGGCATAAAAGCGCAGCGCTTTGTGGCCTTTATATAGGCCATCGACCCGGTCTTGCCAACAAGAAGTGGCACGGGAGAAATTTTTCTTGAGGTCATATTTTTTGCGTACCACTGACGCCAAAACCCGAAAATTCTGGAAGTTAGACCAAAGTTTAACGAAAATAGGGCCATTCCATTAACCGAAGTTACCAGAGAATGACTCAGCGTTTAGGCAATTATTAAAGCCCTGACTGTAATGTCAGCTGCGATAGGTCTTGAAGTTTAGTGTAGAGAGTACAATGACCGATCTTGTTCGACCGAGAGTAAAATACGTAATCGGCCCGGATGGCAGCCCGCTGACCATCGCCGATCTTCCACCCGCGAACACGCGGCGTTGGGTTATTCGCCGCAAGGCTGAGGTGGTTGCCGCTGTGCGCGGTGGTCTTCTTAGTCTTGAGGAGGCTTGCCATCGCTATACGTTGACGGTGGAAGAGTTCCTGTCCTGGCAGTCTTCGATCTCCGATCATGGACTGGCTGGTCTCAGAACGACCCGGATACAGCAATATCGTCATTAGATGATGGTGCAATGAAGAAAAGGGGCTGGTCGCAAGATCAGCCCCTTCGCTTATGCAGTTTTCTCCTCGCGTACGATAAAGTGCGTTGCTACTGCCGACAGAATTGCCGAGACGGTGAAAAACCACAGGCCCGGCTGCGCGATCGCCGTGGCAAGCCCGCTTGTCTTCGCGCCGAAAATTACAAGGGCGACAAGCAGAACATCCAGCATCGACCATTTCGACAGGAGACCGATCCAGTGGTGCAGAACATGGGTGGCAGCCGGTACTTGAGCTGCCGCCAATTGTGCGACAGCCAGCTTTGTGACTGGAAGAATGACCGAAAAGAGCGCGACGACAGACGCTAGCAACCAGTCGCCGCCCGCCCAGAGCGATCGAATTATACCGAGGAGCGAAGGGTTGTCGTCGAAGAAGTACAGCCTGCTGACATTCATCAGTGGCATGGTCATCCCCAGCGCCAGTGAAAATGTGGCGATGAAGAGAAAGATGGGAATGAACGATCTTGCCGACATGCTGATCCCGAACCAGAGCTGATCCGGATATGCATGAAGGAAACCAATGGTAGCCGTCAAGGACGACAAGACACACCGGATCACATTCGCTTGTACCCGATTGACGCTTCCCATGGCTGATCTCCATAGTTAGGGTAGAGAGGCCGGCCTAATGCTGGCGGTGGTTAAGAATATTTGAATTCTTGATGATCTGATCGACACAAAACATTGGATTGATGCACCTTATGCGTACCAAATTCGGCTTGTTGTTTGTTTTCCTGGCCTTTGTTTCCTCAGCCCAGGCGCTGGAGACCGGCTCGCCGCCAGTGCTCGCGCCGGAGGAGGAGCAGGCCAAGGCCGCGCATTTGAGCGCGCAGGTGCTGACATACTACCACTACAAGAAGGTGGCGCTGGACGACGCCTTGTCTGTCAAAATAATTGATCGCTACATAGAGTCACTGGACCCGGAGCGCTTCTTTTTCCTTCAGTCCGATATCGATCGTTTCATGGCCAACAAGGACAAGATCGATGATGCCATCTATAGCGAAGATCTCAGCATTCCTTTTGCGATTTTCAACGTGTATGAGCAGCGTGTCGTAGAGCGCCTGAACTACGCTCGTGAGTTGCTCAAGAACGGCTTCGATTTCAGTAAGAATGAAGAATACACGGTCATGCGCGACAAGGAGCCTTGGCCGAAATCCGAAGCGGAAAGCCAGGAGTTATGGCGCAAGCGCGTGAAGAACGACTGGCTGCGCCTGAAATTGGCTGGCACGGCGGACGCAACAATACGCTCTACCCTTGGCAAGCGGTATGGGAACTCGCTGGCGCGGGCCTACAAGTATAAGAGCGACGATGTATTTCAGACATTCATGACTGCTTATACGAACTCGATCGAGCCCCACACGGACTATTTTGGTGTAGCAGCGGCATCGGACTTCGACATTTCCATGAAGCTTTCGCTGGTCGGCATTGGTGCCGTGCTTCAGGAGCGCGACGAATATACGACCATACGGGAGCTCGTGCCGGGCGGTCCGGCGCAGCTATCGGGCCAGATCGCGGTCGGCGACAGAATTGTTGGCGTGGCTCAAGGCAAGGACGGCACGCTGATGGACGTCGTCGGTACCCGTGTGAACGAAGTCGTGAAACTGATACGTGGCGAGAAAGATACGGTAGTTCGACTGGATATATTGCCATCGGACGCCGGACTCGACGGCAAGCACCGTCTGGTCACCCTTGTGCGAGATAACATCAGCCTGGAAAAGCAGGCGGCCAAGAAGAGCGTTCAGATTGTGCAGGACGGCGATATCTCGCGGAAAATCGGCGTGATTGCACTGCCCACATTCTATGAAGACTTTGATGCGCGGCGGCGCGGCGACAAGAACTATCGAAGCGCAAGTCGCGATGTCGCCAAGCTGTTGGCAGAACTGGAAGAAGAAAAGGTCGATGGCGTCGTTATCGATCTGCGCAATAACGGGGGAGGTTCCTTGCCGCAGGCCATCGAACTCACCGGCTTGTTCGTGGGTAAGGGACCTGTTCTGCAACAGCGCAACGGCGATGGTGAGATCAAGGTAAATGGCAATGCCCGTGGCAAGGCTCGCTGGACCGGCCCGCTTGCCGTACTTATCAATCGTGGTTCAGCCTCAGCTTCCGAGATTTTCGCCGCCGCCATCCAGGACTATGGCCGAGGCGTCATCATTGGCGAACCGAGTTTCGGCAAGGGCACCGTGCAAACAGTGGTCGATCTGGACGAAGAAGCACGCAATCCGAAGCCGGAGTTCGGTGAGTTGAAGATGACGGTTGCGCAGTTCTTCCGCATAAATGGCGGCACCACCCAGCTTCGCGGGGTCACTCCGGATATCATCTTGCCGGGATTCTCGGACGATGAGAACCTGGGAGAGTCGAGTTACGACAATGCACTGCCGTGGCTTCAGGTCAAACCTGCGGACTACAAGCCGCTTGGCGATATCAAGCCAATTCTGCCGGAGCTCCAGAGCCGTCACGATGCCCGCATAAAGCAAGACAAGGATTTCAAGGATCTCGTTGAAGACGTGAATGAGCTCGATGACTTGCGCAAGAAGCGCGTTATTTCGCTGAATGAAACCGAAAGGCGCGTTGAGAGGGATCGTCAGGTAAGCCGCCTGAAGGCGCGCGAGGCGGCCGACGGCAAGGGTTCGGTATCACCGGCAGACTTTGTATTTCAGGAAGATGGACTGCAGGCCAACGAACGCAGCTTAAGCGCAGATATAGCGAGCGAAAAAGCGCTGAAGGATGCAAAAGACGTTCTCTTGGACGAGACGGTGCATGTTCTCAGCGACGCATCCGACCTGCTTAAGGTCAAATCGGCAAAGAACAATTGATCCAACACGGGGTGCCAGCCGGTGAGCGCTGGCGCTATAAATAGAAAATAGTGCAGCAATGACAGATCAAATCAATATCGATAAGCAGGAAACGGGAAGCGGCGGACGCTATGTGGCGGTCGTATCGGGACACGAGGCCGAAATGGCGTTTTCACGAGCCAGTCCGCATCTCATCATTATCGATCATACGGCCGTGCCGGATGCATTGCGCGGTCAGGGTGTGGGGCAAGCCCTGGCGCTGCATGCGGTGGAAGATGCGCGGGCAGGGGGGTGGAAGATCATTCCGTTATGCCCGTTCATGCGTGCCCAATCGCTTCGGCATGAAGAATGGGCGGACGTGGTTCAGCAGCGGTGAACACACGGACAGACGCAGAAATCGGGGTTTTGCGAAGGTCAGAGTACCGGGAGGTTTGATGAGCCAGTTCTGGAGCCCCATCGTGCACACGCTGACTCCATATGTCGCGGGAGAGCAACCGAAGGTACACGATCTCGTCAAACTTAACACGAATGAAAATCCATACGGTCCTTCGCCTCGTGCATTGGCCGCAATTGCCAGCGCGGCGACAAATGCGCTCCGCCTCTATCCCGATCCGACCTCTCACCGGCTCAGAACGGTGATTGCTGAAGGCTACGGCTTGGATGTGAGCAATATTTTCGTCGGCAACGGCTCTGACGAAGTGCTGGCGCATACCTTCCAGGCCTTGCTGAACCACGATGCCCCACTTCTTTTCCCCGACATTACCTACGGCTTCTACCCTGCCTACTGCCGGCTCTACGGGATCAATTTTCGCGAGGTGCCGCTTGATGGTTCAATGCATGTTCAGGTTTCCGACTACAGGCAAGCTTGCGGTGCGATCATCCTGCCAAACCCCAATGCGCCCACGGGGATCGCTTTGAAGCTCGAGGACATCGAGGCTTTGCTTGTCGATCACCCGAGCCAAGTGATGGTCATCGACGAAGCATATGTCGATTTTGGTGGACAAAGTGCCGTGCCATTGGTTTCGCGCTATCCCAATCTGCTTGTGATCCAGACCTTTTCGAAATCGCGCGGTCTCGCAGGGCTCAGAGTTGGTTTTGCTATCGGCGATAAGGCGTTGATCGAAGGGCTTGAACGCGTCAAAGACAGCTTCAACGCTTATCCACTTGATCACCTTGCCATTGCAGGCGCGGTTGCGGCATTCGAAGATCACGCCTGGTTCGAGGAACAACGGCACCGCATTATCGCCACACGCAAAAGGCTGTCCCTCTCACTGCAGAAACTTGGGTTTAAGGTCCTTCCTTCGTCCGCCAACTTCGTGTTTGCCCGGCATGCGACAATTTCAGGTGCGGAACTCGCCGCCCGTCTCAGGAGCAAGGCGGTGCTGGTGAGGCATTTCTCGAAAGCCCGAATAGAGGATTACCTGCGCATCAGTATAGGCACGGACAAGGAGTGCGAACGGCTTCTCCATGCTTTGGAGGAAGTCACGGCGCCTGCACATTTGTAGCAAGACCCTAAAAGCTATCCGATCATGGCTCGCTTGTCGGTGACAGGGATCTCTTCGATGTCACGCGGCTTGCCATCACGCTGTTCGAGCGCCTCTGCCTTGGCGAGCTCCGCTTCGGACTCGGCAAGTGCAGCCTCGGCGTCGTCCTTCTGTGACTTCAGGTCGCGGATCGAATCAAACAGATTGTCGCGGCGCTGACGGGCGGCCTTGGCGAAAGTCGGATAGGCAAAATGCGTGGTGTCGGTGATGCCGGCCTTTTTCTCCTCGGACAGGATCTGTGCGTCCAATTCAGCGGCCATGCGTTCGAACTCGCCCATCATCAAATCAAGCTGGCCGAGTTGACGGCGCTTTTCCTTGACCTGAAAGAGCTTCAGCCGAACCAAACCTTCATGCGACTTCATACTCACTACCCCCTCAACACCTGCCAAAAACCGGTACTCTGACGCGGCCAAAACGCTGGCAAGCCATCATCCGGTACGATTTCACCCCGAATCACTTCGGGAAAATGAAACAAAAACTTAAAGGTTGCCCTGTCTGGTAACCTTTCCTTTACGTTCAGCATTAATCATACGCCTTAAGACTTAAAGCTCTGTAAATCGAAGTCCGAAGTTTTTAGACAGCGATTTTATTGAGTTGAATGAATCGCTTAAGGCGAGAACCTGATGCTTCGTCTGATGGTTTTTGACCGGTAAGTTGACCTTATGAATCAATGCGGTGTCTGTGATTTTTAAATCAAGAGTCAAAGACACTTGCAAAGCGGAATTAGATTTTGTTAACCATTCGGTGGCAATCTTAACGTTATGGAAACGGCTTGTTTCGCGACCTGACTTCGGGATTGCCCTGACTGAGGTTTGTTGGGCAACCCATTTCAGCGGCGGGAAAAGGGGAATGATATGCGGGTTCTTTTAATCGAAGACGATAGTGCAACGGCCCAGAGCATCGAGTTGATGCTCAAGTCGGAAAGCTTCAATGTTTATACGACGGATTTGGGCGAAGAGGGTGTCGATCTCGGCAAGCTCTACGACTACGATATCATCCTCCTCGACCTCAACCTGCCGGACATGTCCGGTTACGAAGTCCTGAGGACCCTGCGTCTGTCGAAGGTAAAAACACCGATCCTGATCCTCTCCGGCATGGCCGGCATCGAGGACAAGGTTCGTGGTCTCGGTTTCGGCGCCGATGACTACATGACCAAGCCTTTCCACAAGGATGAACTGGTTGCCCGTATCCATGCGATCGTGCGCCGTTCCAAGGGTCATGCCCAGTCGGTCATCACCACGGGCGACCTGATCGTCAACCTGGATGCCAAGACAGTGGAAGTCACCGGCCAGCGCGTTCATCTGACGGGCAAGGAATACCAGATGCTGGAACTCCTCTCGCTCCGCAAAGGGACGACGCTCACCAAGGAAATGTTCCTCAACCACCTCTACGGCGGCATGGACGAACCTGAACTCAAGATCATCGACGTATTTATCTGCAAGCTGCGCAAGAAGCTCGACAATGCTTCCGGTGGCATCAATTATATCGAGACTGTCTGGGGTCGTGGTTACGTGCTCCGTGAACCGGATGCTTCGGATTTGCGCGAAATCGCCTGATCCAAGGTAACGAATGGAAACAATAAAAGCTCCGTGTGAACGGAGCTCAGACTGCTGACAAACCCGTCGATTTTCGGCGGGTTTTGTTTTTGGTTTTTCTGCCGCGTTTAGGGATGGTGTCCAGATGGCGGATGCATTGAGGCTTTTGGCCTCAGGCATGGGCGATCTTGGGTGGCTTGGTGAGGGCCATTGCGATCTTCTTGATGTTCTGTGCGGCGGCTGCGAGTAGGCACTGACAGGCGACGCGGGTGAGACTTCGGAACCGCGCATAGCGATGGCCATGAAGCTGCTTGGCGTCGGCAAAGGATCGTTCGACCGTCTCTTTGCGCCTCTTGTAGACTGCCTTGCCCCAGGCGGTGAGACGATGGCCGTCGGTGCGTTCGCGGGCATCGGCCCAGACATGGCGGGTGACGGTGCGGATTGCCTTGGCATTCGAGGTGCAGGAGGCCAACAGCGGGCAATTGGCGCAGATGGCCGGGTCGGATGTGTAATGCCGGTAACCGTTGCGGTCAGTAGTCGAATAGGTCAGCAACTGGCCCTCGGGGCAGCGATAGCCATCGGTCTCGGGTTCGAAGACGAACGTCGACTTGCGCATCATGCCGGGCTTGGGCGGAGTGGGATTGCGATAGCTTGTGACGCCAAGGATCTGCCGGTCTTCCAGGCCCTTGGCGATGCCCGGTGTAGCATAGCCGGCATCCAGCCCGACCGCGCCGACATCGAAGCCGAAACGGGTCTGCTGCCGGTCGAGCCTTGAGAGATAGACGATCGAGTCATGGACATTGGCCGGCGTGACATGAGTATCGGTGATGATGGCGAGCTTGCCGTCCACCGTGCGATGATCGAGATAGAAGAAGCCCTTCGGCTTGCCATCGCGCACCATATAGCCGCTGTCTGGATCGCTGCGCGAGACCTTGGTCTTCTTCACCTCCGGCCGGCGTTCCTTGTCCTTCAAGGGCTTCTGGCCGTGCAGCTTGCGTTCGGCCTCGATCGCCGCATCCAGATCGGCCCAATAGTCGGCGCGCGACTTCTCGATCATCGCAAGATCGTATTTGCCCTTGTTGGCATTGGCCTTCAGATGGGTCGAATCCGTGTAAAGCACCGTGCCGTCGACCAGCCCGTGGCCGATCGCCTGCTCGACGATGTGATCGAAGATGTCCTGGGCAACCGATGTATCGTTGTAACGGCGGCGGCGGTTCTGGCTGAGCGTCGAGGCGTCGAACACTCCATCCGTCAGCTTCAACTGCAGAAACCAGCGATAGGCGACATTGACTTCGATCTCGCGCACCAGCTGCCGCTCCGAGCGGATGCCATAGAGATAGCCGAGGAACAGCGCCTTGAACATCAAGGTCGGGTCGAGCGGAGGGCGGCCGTTGTCGGGGCAGTAAAGTCCCGCAACACGATCATGAATGAACGAAAAGTCGATCACAGCGTCGATCTTGCGAAGCAGGTGATCCTTCGGCACCAAGCTGTCGAGCGTCACCATCTCGAGAGCCGTCTGCTGCGGCGCGGGTTTCTTCAACATGTCCCACTGAATCACAAACCCCCGGCCAAGGCCAGGGGTTTGTCAGCAATCTGAGCTCCGTGTGAACGGAGCTTTTTATTTTGGTGACTTCGTTTTCAAGGGATAAATCGTTTCGCCCCTGGCAAGCATCGCGACGAATTTTTCGATGCGGCTGGCGCGTGTTTTCGACTGTGCCGCTGTGTGGATACGGTGGAGAACCGCGTAGCGATTGGTGCTGTCGAGCCGATTGAACAGGTCCAGAGCCGCGGGGGTGGCATCGAGAGCTTCCTGCAGATCATCGGGTACGGTCGCCGTGCTCTGGGGTGCATAGGCGGCATCCCACCTGCCGTCGGCTCTTGCCCGCTCGACTTCAGCAAGACCAGATGCTTTCATCCGACCCTGTTCGATGAGCTCCATCGCTTTTGTTCGATTGCGCTCGGACCATTTGCTCTTCGGCTTGCGCGGCGTAAAGCGGATGAGCCAATGATGCTCGTCGAATTTGTCGAGTTGGCCGTCGATCCAGCCGTAACATAGCGCACATTCAATGGCTTCGGGCTGTGATACGCTGGCAATGCCGGAATCTTTCTTCGCGAGTTTGAGCCATATCCCAGGCGAGGAACGTGGTTGTTCGGCCAGCCAGGATTCGAATTTTGCGGTCGATCCAAACAAGATGATCGGAAGATCAGATTTGCCGGTTGGCATCAGCCTTCGACCGGCACCTGTGGCAGGATTTCAGTAATGGAAGCGCGATTGAATGGCTTGAGCAAATATCCGGCGGCACCAGCACGCTTGGCCCGCATGATCCGGCTGAGATCAACTTCGGGCAGGCAAAGGAAGATCTTGCTGTTTTCGCCACCCGGCAAAGCACGCACCTGGCTGATGATATCGGGAGCCGGCATGTCGGACAGTGCGTCGTCGAGGATGATCACGTCGGGCATTTCGACGCTGCATGCAGCAATCGTCTGATAGCCGGTATCGGCCGTCGTCACGATAGTCGTATCGTTGGCAATAAGCCTCCGCGCAACCTTCCTGACTACAGGAGATCCATCAACAATCATGCAGCGTAGCAATTGAACTCTCCCCGCAAAATGCAGATTGCGCTTGTCCGAGGTTGAGACTACCAGCCCTTGGGTGAATAAACACCCAAGGTTGATGGTAAATTTTTAGGACAACTTGCAGGATCCGTCATGCGGCGGTGAAAACAATCTCTTCCGGACTGGCATGGATCGAGATGGTCATGCCTGCTTCCTGGGCCAGAAGCAATGTGTAGTAAGGCTGGACGCCGTGGGCGTCGATCGGCTCTTCTGGAACCTTGCCGCTGTGCAGTTCAAGGAACTTCGGCGGCACGCGCAGCATGGGGCCACGCGATGTCAGCACAAAACGCGGCTGCGTTTCCGGAGTTTGCAGTGCGACAGACAATGTGCCGCCACGTGGCAGGGCGGCGTTGGCGATCAGGACAAGGTTGAGCAGGAGCTTTACCTTGTTCTTGGGCAGCAGAACGCGGGTGCCTTCCCAGCTCAATTCCGCCTTTTCACCCTTCATATATTCGTTGGCAACATTCTGCGCGTCGCCCGTATCGATCTGAACGCCGGCGGAACCTGCGGCACCGAAAGCAATACGCGCGAATTGCAGTCGGGCGGAGGCGCTGCGTGCGCTGGATTTGATAAGGTTCATCGCATCTTCATCGGAACCTCCTTCTTCGAGAAGTTCCAGCCCATTATTGATAGCGCCAACCGGTGAAATGATGTCGTGGCAGATACGGCTGCTCAGGAGCGCTCCGAGGTCCGTTGCCGAGAGAATAACGGGCAATGTCATGGGGAAGTCTCCTGAAGATTGGCTGGTTGGTTCAGAGGCCGCCGCGAATCAGTAGCAGGCGAATCACTCTGATTTCTGGCCTATTTGGATACATAGCTCGATCATGATCGGCAAGAACGTCGTGGCTAAGGCCTGTAAATGTTGAAATTTCAAGGTTTTTGCCATTCTTTGCGAGTCATTGAAATGCCAAGATCGATTCATAAACTTTTATACAAGGTTTAGCGCCTTAAAATGAATTCGATTTTCAAAGCAGGCGCAAGATCTGCTCATCCTTGCATCAGGCGTCAGGCAAAGAAGCGAACAGCCAAAAGGAATTATGATGGCGTCTCTACTCTTGTCTTTGAACCGCGGCTTTCTCCTCTTTCTGACAATTGTGTCACTCGTTGTCGCCCAGGCGCAGACGGCGCGTGCGCAAGAAACCTATTCGATGGAAGAAATCGTCAATTCCGGCCAGCGGTTCTTCGGATCGACTTCGGGAGGACTTGCCACGGCTGTCGAAAAAGTCTTCCAGAGTTACGGCCTGCCTAACGGTTACGTTCTCGGAGAGGAAGGATCCGGCGCTCTTATCGGCGGTCTGACCTATGGTGAAGGTTCGCTCTACACCAAGAATGCCGGCGATCACAAAACCTTCTGGCAAGGACCATCCATCGGTTGGGATTTTGGCGGGCAGGGCTCGCGCGTCATGATGCTCGTCTACAATCTGGATGATGTGCAGAACCTCTATGGCCGCTTCGTCGGTGTTGCCGGTTCCGCCTATCTCTTTGCAGGCGTCGGTTTCAATGTGCTCAAACGCAACCAGGTCCTGCTCGTTCCGATCAGGACAGGTGTCGGTGCCCGGCTCGGGGTCAATGTCGGCTATCTGAAAATCACCCAATCGCCCACGTGGAATCCATTTTGATACACTGAACTGGTATTCGTACCACGGGACGCGGACTCTTCAGTTCGCGTCTTTGCGTTTCAGGGCCTGACTGCTAGTACACCCTGTGCCAAGATAGATATCTAACAGGACCCTGATCGTGATCCAGTCTGCGCTATATTTTGCTTTCGGATTCCTGAGCGCCGTCCTGCTGGCGCTTTTGGTTGCGCCGCCAATCTGGCGCCGAGCAATGCTGCTCACCCGCAGACGCGTCGAAGCGGAAACGCCGTTGACACTGAACGAGATACAGGCGCAGCGGGATGGCTTGCGCGCCGAACATGCGATTGCCGAACGCAAGCTTGAATTGTCGCTGGAACACTCCCGCGAAAAATCTGCACTGCAATTGGCCGAACTTGGCGAGAAAGAGCGTCTCGTACGCAATCTCAGCTCCGATCTTGCGGCGCGCGATACGACCATTACCGAACTACGGTCGTCATTTGCCGGCCGTGAACAGGAACTGGAGAATGCCGCGGCCATGATCGTCGAGCATGAGCGATCGATCGAGCAAAAATTGGCCGAACTCGAACTGTTGCACCGGAGGATGTCCAGTGTCGCGATGAATGGAGATAGCTTGCAAATCGAAGTCGCGGCACAATCAGCCCGGATCGAAAATCTTTCGGACGATCTGAAAGAGGCGCGGCAGGATAAGCGCGACAGTGACGAACTGAGACGCAGGGCCGAAGCAGACATCAAAGCGCTGCAGCATTCACTCACGCAGGAAGAAAAACGCAGCGCCGAACTGGAGCAGCGTTCGAATGCGCTGCTCAGGCAACTTACCGACAGTGAGGCCAAGCTTTCGCGGCGCGAGAAGGAGATCGAGCGGATCAACGAGCGTTTGCGCAAGGTCCTTGCTGATGGCCGCAAGCAGGGATCGTCTGTGCTGGACATGCCAAGCGGCAAGCAGGCACTGGTTCAAGCGCAGGAAGCGAAGCTCTTGCGCGAAGAGATGAACACTCTCGCCGCGCAGGTTATCGCCATGGTCGCGCAGTTGGAAGGTCCAAACTCAACGGTCAACAAAGTTTTGGCGGCAGCAGAGAACGAAACGTCTCCGGTGCGCGACGAAAACGGCGAAATCATCGTGAGTCTGACCGATCGTATTCGCGCATTGCAGGCCGCAACTCTAAAGGCTGGAAAAACGGCTGAACCGTGATAGCGCGATGCCCGAAGCCGTCGCAACGTTCAGGCTGTCGAAACTGCTGGACATGGGGATTTTTACTGTTTTCAGTTTCTCCAAAAGCGCCTTAGGCAAGCCTTCGCCTTCCGTACCGAGAAGCAATGCCGTGCGCTGCGAAGGCTCGGCATTATAGATGTTCGTCTTGCCCGAGGGACTGAGGGCGAAGATTTCGAACCCGGCAGTTTGCAGTTTGGCCACGATGGCTTCAATCGATCCTTCCTTGGCGAAGGGGATTTTCAGCGCCGCGCCGACTGATACGCGGATAGCCTTGCGGTAGAGCGGATCGCAACTGGTTTCGTCCATCAAAATGCAGTCTGCTTCGAAAGCCGCAGCATTGCGGAAGATCGATCCCATATTGTCGTGATTCGAAATGCCGCACAAAATGACCGCCAATGCCTTGTTCGGCATTGTTTCGATCAGACCATCGATAGAGTGCGGAGCGTTGCGCCTGCCGACGGCGAGGACACCGCGGTGCATGGGAAAGCCGGCAATTGCATCCATGACCTCGCGTGAGACGCAATAGACCGGCACATCGGGCGGGCAAAGTTTGAGCTGTTGGCTGAGCCCTTCAAGCCGGTTTTCCAGTACGAGCAGTGATTGCACAGCAAAAGCCGCGTTGGACAAGAGGACGTTGAGGACAACCTTACCCTCGGCGATGAAGCGGCCTTCGCGTCCGACGAGATCACGCTCACGCACATTCCGGTAGGGAGCAAGCCTATCATCCTTCGAATCGGCGACGCTGGTTACCCGATGTTGCAGCCAGTCATGCTCTTCGGAAGCCGACGTTTTCACGGCTGCGCCGCGAGCCCGGCGCGGGCCTCGCCAGCCATGCGCACGAGTGTCATGTGCATGTCCTTGGCAGAGTGCAGCGGCTCATTGAAAAAGATACGCAGCATATCGTCGCCATCGGCCACATCGAAACCGTCTGCGTCAATACCTGTCATGTGCCATTTGCCGTCCGGCGCCTTGGCGAAATAGCGCGCGTAAAGCGCGATTGCATCGGTATGGTCTTCATTCATATGGTCGACTGCGCTCTTTTCCGCAGCCGCGAGTTCCTCGTTGACGGGACTGAGGCTGAGCCAATCATTTGCGGCCAGTTGATAGGCCCGGCCAAAGCCCGCATTCAGCTTGGTGTCCGCCGGCTCGAGCCGGAAAAAGCGGAAATCACCGAGGCCGGCATAGAGCTTTGCCTTCGGCAAGTGCGAGAGGTAACGCCATTCAATGCGCGCGTGTTCAGGCGTATCGCGGGCAATCTCGCGCGCCTTGGCGGTTATCGTCATACGCGGGTGGGCGAGGGGGTCACCCTTGCCGGGTTCGCCGACCAGAAGCGAGCAACGCGGATCGGCAAGCAGTGCCGGTGTGTGTGCGGCAAGGGCCGAAACCAGAATGATGGGAGCGCCGTCATGATCGGTCGAGACGCCAACGCGCGTAGCGATCGGAGCGCCGGATTGCGGATCGAGCGTCGCAATCACCGCATGCCGGGCGGTACGCATCAACGTGCGTGCAAGGCGAATCGCATCGTTGTCTATCTCGCGCAGGACGTCTTTCTTTTCGGCCACTTTTGATCCTTCACTCTGGCTCATTGCGACCGATTGATAGTTCGTCAAGGCAACGGGAACAAGCCCTTCGCGCATTGGCGAAGAGCGGGCCTTGGACCAGATTTTGAAGTATGGAAGCGATCAGGCGGCGATCGGGCGATTGTCATTGAGGCCGACGTCGTTCATGCAATCGGCGAGCAGATCGAGATCGACTGGACCGATCGTGCACAGGACGGGTGCAACGTCTTCAACCGGAACTTGCATCGCCATCAGTTCAACAAGCGCTGCCATAAGTGATTCGCGGGTGTCGTAACGGACTGAATGGTTGCGCATGAGCGGGCCTTTGGAGCTTGGTCAGTTGCATAAAGTTTAGGGCAAATGTGGTAAACAAGTTCTTAATTTTGCCATTATTGAAATTTTTGTGCTGTTGAAATGAATAAAATAACTGCATATTTTCAAATGGATGGTAATGTCGTATATCACAATAATCGCCACTGCCATTGTTTGGCCCTAAATCGCATCAATCTGTCAGCAACTTCACCAGCAGGATTAACAGCGATGAGAAATGCTTCGTGAACGGCTTCGGTAGATGGAAAGTCGGCTCTGTTGTGGGCATGGTCGCAGCCGCCGGACTTGTAAGTGGTTGTACGACGAGCCAGAATTCAGGCAAGCTAGCGGCCGGTCTATCGACGCATTCAGGCAGCAAATCCACTTCTTACGCCTACACGCCGAAGGACAAGGAATGCCTTGAACGGGCGATGTTCTTCGAATCCAACCGCTCCAGCAAGGAAGGCCTGCTCGCAGTCGGTACCGTGGTGATGAACCGTCTCGATTCAGGCAAGTGGGGAAATTCGATTTGCGGCGTGGTCGGTCAGAAAAATCAGTTCGCGCCTGGAGTGCTGTCACGTCCGATGCGCTCTGCTGCGCTGCCGGATGTGCAAGCGGCGGCGGATGCCGTGCTCAAGGGCGAGCGCAACCCCAAAGTTAAGAACGCGATGTATTTCCACACCGCGGGTCTCCGGTTCCCTTACAGGAACATGCACTACACGGTCGTCGCGGGCGGCAACGCCTTCTATGAAAAGCGTGACCGTTACCATTCAGCGGATATCGCTTCGAATGACGCCAGCCGTGCAATTGCCAACGCCTATATCGCCAGCACCAGAATGGCTGGCGGCAATGTGCAGATGGCCAGCGCTGCGCCGGCCATCGCGACGACGTCTACAGCGACGTCCGGCCGCGTTGTGAAGGATACCAGCCAACAGCCAATAGTGGTTGCGCAGGCCGACCTTCCCCTGCCGCCTCAAATGGCGTTTGCCAGCGACAGGGTAGCAGTACCGATCGATCCTCCGGTTCAGGCGATGGAGTATACGACACCCCGGCCGGTAACGATGCCTGCTCCGACGGCTCAGGGAGTCCCGCAAGCAAGCGCGCTTGCATATGAAGCCCCGACCGCAAAGAAGGTCGACGCGATCGGCCAGATGCTCTTGGCGCAAGATCGTCCCAATTCTCTCAACTAAAGTACGCGTGGACTATTCGGACACGAGATAGTGATGTGACCATTCGCTGTGGGGAACGATTTGGCCAATAGCATACTGGAACGACAGTATGGTCATGTGATCGGGCGAGGTCGCACAGGTGTAGGACAGATGATACCATTCGTTCTTGCTGCGGAATGCTGCGCCCGCTGAACGGATTTTGTCCCCTTTGATCTTAGGCTCTCCAAAAGCATAGGCCACAAGTTCGTCGGCTACCAGTTTGGGTGGGTCCTTGTGTATACGTTCCATCGCCTCGAGATCACAGCGCTGTTCGAGGCGCGTTTGCGGATCAAGGCGTTTCAATTCTTCGGCAGCGCCGTTATCCATAGCGGGTGCTGGACTCGCCAAGGCGACCGATAGCAAGAGCACGGCGCTTATTATTCTCATCGCAAGTGGCTTTCATGATGGCAAGGAGTGGAACGTGCTGTCGGCCTAGGTCCCGGCGCAGTATAGATACCAAACGGATTGGGACCAAATTATGAAAATTCATCGGCCGGCACAAAATGACGCTGCGTTTACCTCGTCAACTTGACGCCTTGAGCACTGTGTCGCCATTTGCTTCGATATAGGCATAGATGTAGGAGAACGCCGGCTGTGCGCGGTTGGCTGGCTCGACCAGACCCGCGACGCTGCCCAAGGACGCGGCATAATAGTTGCAATTATAGCCGAACATGCGCCACATCGGCGGATTGGCAAGATTTGCCTGCACTTTGCCAAGCAATTGCTGGTACTGACTTTCGGTCAGCGAGACACGATAGGCGGCGTTTGGCGTAAAATGGCAGTCGGCATAGCTGGGTGTCAGATCCGCGGGCATGGGCACGACTGCTCCGCCGTAGAGTCCGAAAACACTGCCTTTCGGGAAGAGACCGGTATACAGGCGCGTCACCGGATTGCCATCGGCGTCCAATCGACCAAAAACCACGTAGAGATGGCCACTCGGTATGCCGGGCGTGAAACGCTGACGGAATTCGATGTAGGCCGGGTCACCGCGTTTTGTGCGATTAGCGGTGAGTTTTGCAGGGGCCCCATTGGGATTGCCATGCGCTGCGCAGCTAAGCTGGGGCGTTTCCGGCGCGTAGGCCGATACTGCGATGGCGTTGGTGGTCGAGGGGACCGACTGGCAGGCAGCGAGGGCAATTGCGATTGTGCTGGCGAGGATTGCTTTGAGGTATGCTGGAGGCACGATCCATTTTCTTTCAACTGGTCAGTAAACGTAAGGCAGGACGCGCCAGGTGCGCGCGCGGTAGCGACTATATTCTTCTCCAAATGCCTCCTGCATCATCTCTTCTTCCGGTCCGACGCGGGAGAAAAACAGGTAGCCGAAGCAGACAAGCCCGGCCAGTCCAGCGATGTAATTGGGTAACAGCAGGGCTTGGGTCAATGCCATGAGCCAGAACGCCGTGTACATCGGGTGACGGAGATGTTTGTAGATGCCCGTGGTGATGAGCTTATGATCCTGCTTCAACTGCAGCGATACGGACCACATTTTGCCTAGCGCCTTGTGGGTCAGACGGAACAGGATAAGCGCGGCTATCCCGGAGACAACACCGAGCGCGAAAAGCACAGGGTTGGCCGGATAGGAGGCAAAGCGTGGCAGGCTGGTCACAACGTAGACTGCCGGGATAATGCCGAGCCCAGCCAGCGAAATAGCAAGGCGGATGGTGTCGGCGCCCTTGCGGCGGTCGACAGTGAGCCTCGCCTTACGCGCGCGGCGATCAAATGGCCGGCGCAGCAGATACCAGCCAATAACGAGCGAGACCCACAGGACCTTGCCGACAGCAACGAGAGAAATCATGTGGTCGCAGTTCCAGGGATGTTGAGCCCTGCCGAACTCCGCTTAATCTGATCGCAGGGAAGGCCACCCAGCGCCGCGATGTCGGCAAATGGTTCTGGACCGCAGAGAATCGCATGCCAGGAATAGTGGGTGCGTTTTTCGACGCCGAAAACAAACTGGCGATGCACACGGAAGAAGTCCCGCCGGATGGCTTTATATGCTTCGTCGCAAAGCTGACTGCGGAAGCGCACCCTGACCAGTACAGGGGATCTTCCTCCGGCAATTTTTAAATCCCGCACAGGATCCGATTTGTAGAAGTTCATTGGGTCGGTTAGCGATTGCGCGTCGATCCAGATGGTTTTGCTGCTTGCGACCGTTTCGACATTCTTGCGCAGCACTTGCGCGGCGGGATGCAGTGCCACCTTGAGGAGGCTGGAACCAACGGTGAGAAGTCCATAGCGGCGCGAGCCATCGCGATGAAGAGCGGCATCCAGAATTGGCAGTGCGCAGATGGCGCCCAGACTGTGCGCTGCGACTACGATTTCGGTGTTTGGCGGAGCGTTGCTGATCCTGGCCGCTGCATCGGAAATGACGTGGTGCAGCTTTCGCATGACGTCCGGCCGTTTGCCCCGCGCCATGTCACGGGCAAAAGTCCAGTCATCCATGATCAGCAACAGATGCAATTTTGAGGCGGCGAACCAGAACAGCAATATGGCAGTCACGGCCGCCATCGCCGGTGCTATCAATGTACTGGTCAGGTTGAACGAGGCGAAATGGCCAGCACCGTAGGACGCGGCAAGGATGAGACAGCACATCAGCAGCGGATAGATGAAAAACAAGGCGTAGCGCCAGCTTGTCGTGACAAAGCGGAAGAAAGTTCCGGTGACTATGAAGTCGACAAGGGCGACAATTCCGCTCAGCAATCGCGCAAGAGGATTTCGGGATGCATAGAACAGGGTGATGTCACCGAGGCCGTAGAGAAGAAAATCCGTTTTGGCCGACCAGCCTTCACCGGACGTGTTCAGTCTGAACTGACCAACAGAAACCGTGTCATCTGCAGAGGCGACTCGAAGGGGCCCAGCCTCCGTCAAGGACATGTCATAGACAGGCGCCGTCTTGGCCGCTTCACGAGTGAAGCGCCGATGATGAGCTTCCACAGGCATATGTTCAAAGCCTGGCAACAACACGACCAGACGGTTGACAACGGTCATCTATCACCTTTCGGATAGGGTTCAATTGGTATCAGTGATCCGCGTCATTTCTTATCGAAAATGACTTTAGATGACCGACGTTAACAGAATGTCCTCAAACAGGTAAGGGTTGCAATCACTTGCATTTTTCCGGTGTTTTCCGTGATTATTTCGGCGCCATCCGGATTGCGCCATCGAGACGAATTGTTTCGCCGTTCAACATCGGATTTTCGATGATGTGCAGCGCCAGAGCCGCATATTCTTCCGGCTTACCAAGTCTCGACGGGAATGGAATGGAGGCGGCAAGGGAATCCTGGACATCCTGTGGCATGGCGAGAAGCATTGGCGTGCCGAAGATGCCCGGTGCGATGGCCATGACGCGAATGCCGAAACGCGCAAGTTCGCGCGCAGCGGGCAGGGTCAGACCGGCTATACCAGCCTTGGACGAAGCATAGGCGGCCTGGCCGATCTGGCCGTCAAAGGCGGCAACAGACGCGGTCGAGATGATCACTCCGCGCTCACCTGTTTCCAGTGGATCAAGCTTCGATGCGGCATCGCTGACAAGCCGCAGCATGTTAAACGAACCGATGAGATTGACTTCGATCACGCGGCGATAGAGCTCGAGATCGTGTGGGCCGTCACGCCCGACGATCCGTCCTGCGTTGGCTATGCCGGCGCAATTGACGAGAACACGCGGAGTTCCGAGTTCACGGATGACGCGCGCTACGGCCTTCTCGGCATCGCCGGCGCTCGACACATTACAGGCCAAGGCAAGACCACCGATTTCTGTCGCGACTTTTTGCGCGGCCTCAAGATTGATGTCGAAAAGTGCGACTTTCGCACCTTTCGCGGCAAATGTCCGGGCGGTTGCAGCGCCCAAACCTGAACCACCGCCTGTGACAATCGTCACCTGTCCTTGAATGTCCACAATATCTCTCCTCTGCTCGCTCCTGCCTTCTCGCATGGGTTGGAGCGCTTATCCAGCCGTATCGCCTTTTCGTACTGAAATCCCTCGCTCTGCACCAACAAGTACAAGGCTTACTGCCACGCGTTATACTTAACGTTAGTGGACGGATTTTTAGGGATTTTCACTTTTTTTGAGGCCTTTAGGGATGGATTCTCCAGAATCCATTATTATGGGCGTTTGGGTGGGTTGACTGCGAATAAATCTGCTTGCATTGCGACATTGCAAAGGCTTCCATGCAACACAGCTTGCTGGCATGGGGGCCAGCAACAACAAAAAACCTCTGAAGGTGGAAAAGATGAATACCTACAAGAAATTCCTTGCGGCGACCGCGCTCGCAATGTTGACAGGTGGGCTGATGGCAGGTGGAGCCGCAGCCAAAACCTTTGTTTATTGCTCGGAAGCGTCGCCGGAAGGCTTTGATCCAGGGCTTTATACGGGCGGCAACACATTTGATGCCGCGGCACATACGGTTTACAACCGCCTGCTCGAATTCAAGCCAGGTACGACTGAGCCTGAGGCCGGTTTGGCAGAAAGCTGGACGATCTCCGACGACGGTTTGCAGTACACTTTCAAGCTGCGTCCGGGTGTCAAGTTCCAGACGACCGATTACTTCACGCCGACCCGCGAATTCAACGCTGACGACGTGATCTTTTCTTTTGAACGGCAATGGAAAACGGACAATCCATGGCACAATTACGTCACCGGGACATCCTGGGAATATTTTGCTGGCATGGGGTTCCCCGAACTTCTGCAGTCGATCGAGAAGGTCGACGACATGACAGTCAAGTTTACGCTGAAGCGCAAGGAAGCACCGTTCCTGGCCAATGTGGCGATGCCTTTCATCTCCATCCTTTCCAAGGAATATGCTGACAAGCTGCAAGCCGATGGCAAGATGAACCAGATGAACCAGATGCCGGTAGGCACTGGTCCATTCATATTTGTCGGTTATCAGCAGGATGCGGTCATCCGCTACAAGGCCAATCCGGACTATTGGAACGGCAAGCAGAAGATTGATGATCTGGTCTTTGCTATCACGACCGACGCGTCGGTTCGCTATCAGAAGCTCAAGGCCGGCGAATGCCATTTGATGCCTTACCCGAACCCCAGCGATGTGGCTGCGATGAAAGCCGATCCTGAGTTGAAGGTAATGGAGCAGGAAGGCCTGAATGTTGCCTACCTGGCCTACAACACGCTCGTGCCTCCGTTCGACAAGGTTGAAGTGCGCAAGGCGCTCAACATGGCGATCAACAAGAAGGCCATCGTCGACGGCGTATTCCAGGGGCTGGCAACGCCGGCCAAGAACCCGATCCCACCGACAATGTGGTCCTATAATGATGCGGTCGAGGACGACAAATACGATCCGGAAGCGGCTAAAAAGATGCTGGAAGACGCAGGCGTCAAGGATCTTTCCATGAAAATCTGGGCGATGCCGGTTGCGCGCCCCTACATGATCAATGCACGCCGCGCTGCCGAACTGATGCAGTCCGATCTCGCGAAGATTGGCGTCAAGGCCGAGATCGTGTCCTATGAATGGGCCGAGTATCTCGACAAGTCCAAGGCCAAGGACCGCGACGGTGCCGCTATCCTTGGATGGACTGGTGACAATGGCGATCCTGATAACTTCCTTGATACTTTGCTTGGTTGCGACGCTGTTGGCGGCAACAATCGTGCACAGTGGTGCAACAAGGAGTTCGATGATCTGGTAACCAAGGCCAAGGAAACGACGGACCTTGCCGAACGCACTAAGCTCTACGAGCAGGCGCAGGTCGTCTTCAAAAAGGAAGCACCTTGGGCAACGCTTGATCACTCGCTATCGCTCGTGCCAATGCGCAAGGGCGTTGAGGGCTTCCACCAGAGCCCGCTCGGTGATTTCGCCTTCGACGGTGTGGATATTACCGAGTAATAATGGCTAAGTGAATATAGGGGTGCCCGCCAGACGGGCGCCCTTTTGCTTCCGAGCGAAAACAGTAATAAGAGCCGGAAAGCAGGGCCGCGTTGCGGCAAGAGGGTACGACATGTTCAGATTTTTTATAGGGCGCGCATCGGTAATGGTCCTGACCTTTATCGGGGTCTCGATCATCGCCTTCTCTTTCATTCGCATGCTGCCGGGAGATCCGGTGGCACTGCTTTCAGGCGAACGCGTAATGTCGCCCGAGCGCCATGCTGCTATCTCGCATGAGCTCGGCTTCGACCGGCCGATCGTCATCCAGTATCTGGATTATCTCTGGGGCGTGCTGCGCGGTGATTTCGGCACTTCGATTGTCACCAAGGAGCCGGTTATTCACCAGTTCTTCCAGCTTTTCCCGGCAACACTTGAGCTTTCGCTCTGCGCTATCACCTTTGCGGTTCTGCTCGGTATTCCGGCCGGTGTATTTGCGGCGATCAAGCGCGGCTCCTTCTTTGACCAGGCGATCATGGGAACGGCGCTGATCGGCTTCTCGATGCCCATCTTTTGGTGGGGCCTGCTCTTGATCATGCTGGTGTCGAATACGTTGCATTGGACGCCGGTATCAGGACGCATCTCGCTGATGTTCTTCTTTCCGTCGGTCACCGGCTTCATGCTGATCGACTCGCTGATATCCGGACAAGCGGGAGCCTTCAAGTCTGCGATCAGCCACCTGATCTTGCCGACAATCGTGCTCGGCACCATCCCGCTTGCCGTCATCGCGCGCCAGACCCGCTCGGCCATGCTCGAAGTCCTGTCGGAAGATTACGTTCGCACCGCTCGCGCAAAAGGATTGTCGCCACTTCGCGTCATTGGTGTGCATGCCCTCCGAAACGCCATGATCCCGGTGGTCACAACGATTGGCCTGCAGGTTGGCGTCATGCTTGCCGGTGCCATCCTGACGGAGACGATTTTCTCCTGGCCGGGTATTGGCAAATGGTTGGTCGATTCCGTCAGTCGCCGTGACTATGCGGTTATCCAGGGGGCTCTACTCATCATTGCTGCCACCATTATGTTGGTCAATCTGGCTGTCGACTTATTGTACGGCCTGATCAATCCGCGCATACGACATTGAGAGGGTAGATCATGGCCGATACAACCGTTCCAGGTGGTACATCCACCAATTCTTCGCTCTGGCGTCAATTCGCTGAGTTCTGGTATTATTTTTCCGAGAACCGCGGCGCCGTCATAGGCCTCTGCTTCGTCGTGCTTCTGGTCATCATCGCGCTGCTGGCGCCATGGATCGCGCCGCACGGGCCGGCCGATCAGTATCGCGACGCTGTCCTTTTGCCTCCCTTTGGACAGGAAGGCGGTAGATTGACCTATCTGCTCGGCACCGATGCGGTGGGGCGTGATATCCTCTCACGCCTGATCTATGGCGCCCGCTATTCGTTGTTTATCGGCGTCATCGTCACCACTATCGCGCTCGTTGGCGGCATCTTCCTCGGCGTCATCGCTGGCTATTTCCGTGGTTGGGTCGATTCGGTGATCATGCGCCTGATGGATATCATCCTTGCCTTCCCATCGTTGCTTCTGGCGCTGGTTCTGGTTGCCGTGCTCGGACCTGGCCTCGTCAATGCGATGATCGCCATCGCGCTGGTGTTCCAGCCGCATTTCGTGCGGCTTACGCGCGCCGCTGTCATGTCCGAAAAAACCCGCGACTATGTGGTCGCAGCAAAGGTGGCTGGTGCAGGGCATATGCGCCTGATGTTCAAGACCATCCTGCCTAACTGCATGGCGCCGTTGATCGTGCAGGCGACGCTTTCATTCTCCAATGCCATTCTTGATGCCGCGGCGCTCGGCTTCCTCGGCTATGGTGCGCAACCGCCGACGCCGGAATGGGGTACGATGCTTGCCGACGCGCGCGAGTTCATTTCGAGCGGCCATTGGTGGGTGGTAACTTTGCCCGGTCTTGCAATCCTGATCACAGTTCTTGCGATCAATCTCGTCGGTGACGGTTTGCGCGATGCTCTCGATCCAAAGCTGAAGAGGAGCTAAGCGTATGGGTAAGCTGCTCGAAATAAAGAACCTTTCCGTCGGTTTCGATACAAGCACCGGCCAGTTCATGGCCGTGCAGGGCATCGACCTCGCGGTAGACTCGCGCGAAGTGCTGGCAATCGTCGGTGAATCCGGCTCCGGCAAATCCGTGGCAATGCTTGCCGTTATGGGGCTGTTGCCAAAGAGCGCGACGGTGACAGCCGACAGCATGACCTTCGACGGTCACAACATGCTGACAATGACAAGCAAACAACGCCGGCAGATCATCGGGCGCGACGTTGCCATGATCTTCCAGGAACCCATGGCCAGTCTCAATCCATGCTTTACCGTGGGCTTCCAGTTGGAAGAAGTCCTGCGGGTCCATATGAAGCTGGACAGGAAGGCACGGCGTGCCCGTGCTGTCGAATTGTTCAAGCAGGTTGGTATTCCGACGCCGGAAGAGCGTCTCAATTCCTACCCGCATCAGATGTCGGGCGGCCAGTGCCAGCGCGTGATGATCGCCATAGCCATTGCCTGCAACCCGAAGCTGCTGATTGCCGATGAGCCGACGACGGCACTCGATGTGACCATCCAGAAGCAGATCCTCGATCTTCTCGTCAGCCTGCAAGCCAAGCACGGCATGGGCCTGATCATGATCACCCATGATATGGGCGTGGTGGCGGAAACCGCCGATCGCGTGATCGTCCAATACAAAGGCCGCAAGATGGAAGAGGCTGAGGTACTGGACTTGTTCGAGTCGCCGAAAAGCCCTTACACACGTGCGCTGCTCTCGGCCTTGCCGGAAAACGCCACCGGTGATCGTCTAACGACTGTGGCAGATTTCATGAAAAACGAAGCGGCCAATGCAGGAGCTGCATCATGAGTGAGATCGTTCTTGAAGGCCGCAATATTGTTCGCGACTACCATGTGGGCGGCAGCCTGTTCGGGAAGGCGAAGACCGTCCATGCGGTCAAAGGCGTCAATTTCACGCTGGAAAAGGGCAAGACGCTTGCCATCGTTGGAGAAAGCGGCTGCGGAAAATCCACGCTTGGCCGTATTCTCACCCTGATCGATCCACAAACATCGGGTGAATTGCTGATTGACGGCAAAGCGATCAACATTGCAAAAGACCGCGTAACGACGGAAATGCGCCGCAAGGTGCAGATCATTTTCCAAAATCCCTATGGATCGCTCAACCCTCGTCAGAAGATCGGCGACGTCCTGGGTGAGCCTTTGCTGCTCAACACCAAAAAGACTGCCGCCGAGCGACGCGATCTCGCCATGCAGATGCTTATGAAGGTCGGTCTTGGATCGGAACATTACAATCGTTATCCACATATGTTCTCAGGTGGTCAGCGCCAGCGTATCGCCATCGCGCGCTCGCTCATGCTGAGCCCGAGCCTGCTGGTGCTGGACGAGCCGGTCTCGGCGCTCGATCTCTCGGTGCAGGCTCAGGTGCTCAATCTGCTGGCCGACCTGCAGGATGAGTTCAACCTGACCTACGTCTTCATCAGCCACGATCTGTCGGTGGTGCGTTATATCGCCGATGAGGTGATGGTGATGTATTACGGCGAAGTCGTTGAGTACGGCACGCGGGATGAGGTGTTCTCCAATCCGCAGCACAGCTATACGAAGACACTGTTCGCGGCGACGCCAAAATCCGATGTGGAGAGCATCAGGGCACGGCTGGCCAAGAAGAAGGCTGCCGCCTGAATTCACAGTGAAACCGCAGGGGATAGCATGAGCAAGAAGCAGCCTATTTCGACGGCGCCGAAGGATGGCAGCAAGGTTCAGGTTTTCTGGACCGACGAAGACGGGCAGGAGAACGAATCCATTGGGCAATATCGTTCTCTCGACCGGCTGAAAGCCACCGGTGGCCAGTGGGACGAAACCGACGCTGGCTGGTGGATATTCACCGATTCAAGTACGCAAAAGAAAGTCTCGCCACATTCTTGGCAACCAGCCGGGAAGTCCCGTGATGACGACGCGGAAGAAGAATAGCTCAAGCTAATGCTTCTGGTGCTTTAGCAGACCGCGGACGATGTCATCGGCAGAAATCATGCCGAGAATGGTGCCTTTGTCGACAACACCGACATCGCCGCTGTTTTTCGCAACAGCTTGCATGATCTCCCGAACAGGTGTCTCTGGACGAGCCGTGGCGGCAAAGGGTCTGCCGGCAGGGCGGGTTCGATCTAGCGGAACCATGATATCAGCGGCCGTCAATACCCCCAGAGGATTCATGTTGGCGACAAAGTCGGCGACATAGTCATCAGCCGGGTTGAGCAGGATTTCCTGCGCCGTACCGCACTGGATGATCCGCCCGCCTTCCATGATGGCTATGCGATTGCCGATTTTCATTGCCTCATCGAGATCATGACTGACGAAAACGATGGTCTTTTTCAGTCGTTCCTGCAGGCTGAGAAGCTCATCCTGAAGTCGGGTGCGGATTAGAGGATCCAGCGCAGAAAACGGCTCGTCCATGAGCAGAATCGGTGCACCTGTTGCAAAGGCGCGGGCAAGCCCGACGCGCTGTTGCATGCCACCGGAGAGCTCGCCGACCTTGCGCTTGGCCCAGTCTTTCAGATTGACCAGTTCCAGTTGCTGCTGCACTGCCTTCGCGCGCTCTTCCTTGGGAACGCCTGAGAGCTCGAGGCCGAAACCGACATTTTCTTCCACCGTACGCCACGGCAGCAGACCAAATTGCTGAAACACCATCGAAACGAGATGTTTGCGCAGGTCACGCAGCGTGGTCTTGTCGGCCTTGCCGACATCGATCGAACGTCCCTTGTTATGAACTACGACGGAGCCCCGAGAAATTGGGTTGAGGCGATTGATGGCGCGCAAAAGCGTGGATTTTCCGGAGCCAGACAGACCCATCAACACGACTATTTCACCTTCGGCAATGGTGAGCGTGCAATTGTGCACGCCGAGCACATGGCCGGTTTCAGCCTGGATGTCGGAGCGGCTTTTTCCCTGATCGGCGAGGAAGAGCGAACCGTCGGTTTTCTTACCGAAAATGATACAGACATTATCCAGCGTGATCGCGGTCATTCACCTGGCTCCTTGCCGGGACGGAATATACGGTCGAGTATAATGGCGACGACCACGATGACGAGACCAGCCTCGAAGCCCAAGGCGGTATTGACGGAGTTCAGCGCGCGAACGACTGGAACGCCGAGACCGTCTGCACCGACCAATGCCGCAATGACCACCATGGAAAGCGACAGCATGATCGTCTGCGTGAGGCCCGCCAGGATTTGCGGCATGGCGTAGGGCAGTTCGATCTTCCACAGCAGCTGGCGCGACGATGCGCCAAAGGCTTCGCCGGCTTCGATCAAGTGTTGGGGTGTCGAGGAGACGCCGAGATGGGTGAGGCGGATGGGGGCAGGAAGCACGAAGATTGCCGTTGCAATCAGGCCAGGCACCATGCCGATGCCGAAAAAGACGATGGCCGGGATCAGATAGACGAAGGTCGGCAACGTTTGCATGAGATCGAGGATCGGGCGGATGGCGGAATAGAACTGTGGCCGGTGCGCGGCGATGATACCGATCGGAACGCCAATGCCCATGCACAGGATGCATGAGGAGAGAACCAAGGTCAGCGTCTCCATCGTCTCCTGCCAATATCCCTGATTGAGGATGAAGAGGAAGCCGAGAACGGTCAGGATTGTCACCGCGATTGATCGGCGCAGAGCGTAGGCAATGGCGGCAAATATGACGACCATGATCAAGGGATGCGGATATTTCAGCACGAACATCAGGCCATCGATGAAAGCCTGCATGACAGCCGCCAGTCCGTCGAAGAAGCCGGCGAAATTGGTGGTGAGCCAATCGACGACGGCCTTCGCCGTCCTGCCAACCGGAATCTTGTCTTGCGTTAACCAGTCCAAACCAAACTATCCCCATAACGAGTAAGCGAAAGGAGCGGCCCGACCTGTGCACCGGGCGGCTCAAGTTCTTGGTCTCTTTATCCCGCCAGGGACAGGGTTGTTAAAGCCCCAGTGACGACTTGACCGCGGGAAGGCCTTCCTTGCCATCGAAGGTCGTTACACCTGCGAGCCAGCTATCGAGAATTGCCGGGTTGGCTTTCAGCCATCCGGTCGCCGCCTTGGCTCCGTCTTCACCATCATCGAGAATCTTGCCCATGATCTCATTTTCCATCTGCAGATTGAATTTGAGATTGGCCAGGAGCTTGCCGATATTGGGGCATTCCGTGGTGTAACCGGCCCGAACATTGGTATGGATGATGGCGCCGCCAAAGTCCGGCCCGAACACGTCATCACCGCCAGAAAGATAGGCGAGCTTGAAATTCGAGTTCATCGGGTGCGGTTCCCAGCCGAGGAAGACGATGGGTTTTTCGCTTTTTGTCTGCTTGGCAACCTGCGCGAGCATGCCCTGCTCGGACGATTCAGCAAGTTCGAAACCCTTCAAACCGAAAGTGTCCTTGGCGATCATGTCGAGAATCAAACGGTTACCGTCATTTCCGGGCTCGATGCCGTAGATCTTGCCGCCGAGCTCATCCTTGAACTTGGCGATGTCCTTGAAGTCTTTGAGACCCTTGTCATAAAGATATTGCGGCACTGCCAGGGTGTATTTCGCACCTGTCAAATTAGCGCCGAGGTCTTCGACAGTCTTGTTCTCTAGATAGGGTTTTACGTCGGCCGCCATAGTCGGCATCCAGTTGCCGAGGAACACGTCAATGTCTTTCTTGCCGAGCGAGGCGTAGGTCACCGGTACCGAGAGAACCTTCGTATCGGTCGAATAACCCAGCGCTTTCAGCACTTCGCTCGTCGCAGCCGTGGTGGCTGTTATGTCGGTCCAGCCTACATCAGCGAATCGAACAGTCTTGCAGGATTCAGGTTCTGCGGCGAACGCTGTACCCGCAGACAAGATCAAAGCCAGAGAAATGGTGAGTTTGGATAGTGCTTTCATCGATAGTTCTCCCCTTCCGGTTTTTACCGGATTTTCAATGTCATGAACCAAGCACCAAACAGCCAAGCATTCAAGCATAGGCGCGCATAAATCCGGTCAAATAGCGACAGTTGTTGATATTCCGACAAAAGTTGCGAGGGAGTAGGATGGAAGGGTTCATGCGAAGACCCAACTCTGATTAAAGCGGGATATGGCAAAACTCTATTTCAGTTATTCGGCGATGAATGCCGGGAAGTCGACGCTGCTCCTGCAGGCCTCCTACAACTATCAGGAACGCGGCATGCGGACGATGCTGTTTACAGCCGCGCATTATGCCGAAAACGGTATTGGAAGAATTACCTCCCGCCTCGGCGTCAGCGCCGATGCGGAGCTTTACCGCGAAATGGACGATCTGTTCGTGCGAATCGCCGAGGCGCATAGTGAAAGCAGTTTGAGCTGCGTGTTCGTCGATGAAGCCCAGTTCCTGACGAGGGATCAGGTATGGCAGCTTGCCCGGGTCGTTGACCGGCTCAATCTGCCAGTCTTGTGTTTTGGTTTGCGGACCGATTTTCAGGGCAAGTTGTTTCCCGGTTCTGCCGAACTGCTCGCTATCGCCGACACATTGCGAGAAATTCGTACCATCTGTCATTGCGGCGCCAAGGCGACAATGGTCGTGCGCCATGACCAGCAAGGGAAAGCGCTGATTGAAGGCGATCAGGTGGCAATCGAGAAATCCGTTTATGTCTCGCTCTGCCGTAAACACTGGGAAGAGGAAACGAGGCGGATTGCTCCAGAGGACGTCAATAAGTCCTAGACGGCGATTCTCCGCTTGCAAGTTTACCTTTGGGCCTGTCATTTTCCCGTAGGCTTTTTTTTGCACTATCTCACGTCTATATTCAGTAGGCGCGGCAATGACTTTTTGAGTAATCAGGGGAATACATAAATGGCGAGCTTGCAGAACTTCGATTCCGAGATCGAAAAGACCAGAACCATGGTCAACGACATGCGGACGAAAATCGATCAGTCCACCGTCGTTCTCGACAAATTCGCCAAGGCCGATGAAAAGATTGGTGCTTCCGATTTCGATATCGAGAATGCGCGTATCGACGACGTGTTACGTCAGCAGAAGGTAATGGAAGGCAATATCGCCGAACTGATCATCGGGCTCGAGGATGCCACCAATGTGTTCGGCTCCGAATTCGAGAGCATGAAAGGGTATTCCGGCTGGGAAAAATTCATCGGGGTCTTTTCGAAGCAAAGGATGCAGCGCCTGCGTTCGGATCGCGTGCGCAACATGTCGCTTGCCGGGAACCTTCAAGAACTGCTCGCCAAATCCGATCGCATTGTCGGGATCTTGAAAGAACAAAAAGCTGTTCTCGATGATCGGTACAAGACCTCCGAAACAAGCCTTGCCACGGTCATCGAACGCCGCAAATCGACTATCGCGAACCTCGAAGCCACGCAGAAACGGATTGAGGAACTCAACCCTTTATTGCTGGATATTGAAAACAAGATTGCTGCGTCGACAGATCAAGGGGCGCGCACCGAGCTTGAAGGTCAGCGCTCGAAGCTTGCGACGGAATATAACGAGCGTCAGGCAAAGGAACAGGAGCTTCTTGCGGAAAGCCAGACACTGGAGCGCTACACCTCCATGTTCCAGACGTTCGTCGATTCACTCAACAACCAGATCGCGGCACAAAGCACGCTGATCAACAAGCTTTCTATCGATACCGAGCAGCGCATCGTTCTCTACAAAGCGCTGGAAGATTCGTTGAAAACGGCGGCACAGCAGGACGTTGCGCACAAGATCAATACGCTCGGCAGTAAAGTCGACACGGCTGCGGAAGAGACCATGGCCGGTGTTGGCGCGGCTGCACAAAAGCACATTGGCGATCTTCTCGAAATGCACGAGAGGAACATGGTGAGTTCGCAGGATATCCAGCGTCGCAAAAAGCTGGCAGACGATGCTTTCTCGCGCCGGTTCTCCGAAGTGTTGAAAAAGCATAACTCCGCTGACTACGTGAAGAGTTAATCGATGGCAGACAAAGCGGATCTTGCAGCGGCCGAGCGTTATTTTGGCGCTATCCGCGCCGCGCTGGATGGGCTCGAAGTCTTTCTGAATAATCAGGATTCGCCGCTGTACAAGCATGATCTGGTTGCGCAAACCGTATCGGAATATCTGCAGCGGCTGGATGCTTCGTTTGAATGCTGGCGCAATCGGCTCGGTTTCACAGAGCGGTTCCGCATATCGAAAGCGGAAAGCGGGTTTCCGGTCTTCCAGAATGTTCTCGAGCTCGAAAACGACAAGAAGGATGCGAAAGAGCGGCTCGCAGCCATTCCCCCGGCTGAAGCGCTGCGCGGCGAGATGGCCGATTTCATCCTGCGCAATCGCGAGTTTCCGCGCGACCTGCAAAAGTCCATGGCGGAACGGATTTATCTGGAAACCGTCAACAAGGGCGAGGTTTTCTCGCCTTTTCTTCTCCCGGTAACCATTCGCGTTTCGGTCAATCCAAAGACCACGCGGCCGTTCTATGTGGTGCACTGGGGTGCATTCGACGGAGCGTCGAACCTGCCACTGATCTACATGGCGGTCATCGAGGATTCGTCCGAAGATATGGTCGAGACGCTGGTGAGCAAAGATGGCAAACTCAATACCGAGGTGAAAATACCGCTCCCCGTGGGCGGTCTTCTCAATCCGGATCTCGCTCGTCGCTTTGACGATTTCGCTGCGAAGAATTCGGCCTATTCGCTTTCGCCAATAACCATTGCCACAACTCTCGATCAGGATTTTCCGGAACTGCACCCGAAGCAACTGCGCCGTGTCGTGCTCGGGCCATTCTACACCGCCGGGATTACCGAGCATAATCAGAAGGTTGCGGATGTGCTTGAGCGTGTGCGCAAGCCCGAGGATGCCTGGCTCTTGACCTGGACCTTGCAGGAAGTGTTCTCCAAGGCGGAGAAACCGGGCAAGCGTGGTCTGTGGTCATCGGAACCGTCGCGCGAGGAATTTCACATCAACACCGATGACCTTGAGGCGGCGAGGCAGGGCGTCAGCCACTACGAGCAGCACGCGCTTGTGCCGCACGAGGCCTATCAGGCGCTCTATGCCTCGGGTGAGGCAGCGCGTATTTTCACTGGCTTTGAGACACATATCCTGTCCAATGGCCAGGTGATCAGCGGCATTTGAGGAGGAAACGAGCATGGATGTCGGTCTGACCACGATTGAGGAAAAGGACATCGCCAAGCATTTGGCCGTCGCGCAGGCAATGGTGACGCGCTTCGTTTCGCTCGAGACCGGCGATGGCAAATCCGGAACGGAAATTGCCGGGACTGGCAGGCGTTTTGTTTCGACCGTTTCCACTGGCGGATTGCGCAAAACGCGCGAGGTGGAACTTGCCAAGACCATCCAGTCCGTGCGCCCCGACGATCAGATGTTCTCGATTGCCCAGCATACATTGCTGTTCCGGGCACGGCGCGGCGTGGCAATTGCGCTGGCCGTCGCCGATGTTTTCGGGCGTCAAAGCGATCTCGAAAACCTCATGGCGCGCAATGCTTCCGCGCCGTTGCAAGGCGAGGACGCGGGCCACTTCAAGCGACTTCTGTCAGCCGCGTCTTACGTTGCCGCCTTTGCTTTCGCCGCCTATCTCGCGCAATTGATCGAGGCCGATTCAGAGCCCGCCAATGATGTAAGCGAGCCGGACTTCGTTTTCGATACGGCGCAGGACGCGCTGAAATCGGTGGTTGCCGGTCTCGACCGCGCGATTTCCGGCGCGAGCGATGAGCAGGTGATGCTGTCCCGCGCAAAAGCATTCTCTGCGTTAGCAATTGAGGGGCTGTTGCAGCGCAAGGGGCGGTTCGATGGGCTCGGCAGCTTCGAGGATACGCATCTGCGGCTCGATAGCGATGACTTTACACTCGACGGGTTTGACGTCGCGCCGTCGAAAAAGCGCACGCCGCTGGTGATGACCTTCAAGAAGCCTAACGAAGTCGTTGGCAATCATATCGCCAAATATCAGGCGCTGAAGCTTTCAAAGATGCTGATGGCCTATGATTTCGACCGGCAACTCAATCCCTTCGTCGAGCTTGGCGGATTTCTCTTTACCTTTATCGGCGATGGCGCGCCGGGCACGGGCAAGACCACGCTCATCCAGATGATTGCCGGGCTCGTCAATGACTATTGTCAGGTCGCTGGCTACGCCTTTCACTACGAGAATTTCGGTGTGGACCAGATTTCATCCTATCAGGGCAAGTCCGGACAGAACTGCAAACAGTTTGTGACCAATGTGCTTAATCCGCGGGTGATCGGCTTCGGTACGATCGATGATGTCGACCAGGTGGCAGCGAAGCGCTCCGATGACCGCGCTTCTTCAGGCCAACACGAAATCACCGGTGTGCTGATGGAAGCCTTTTCCGGTGCCTCGACCGTCATTCGCGGCAACTGTTCGTTCGGTATGCTTTCCAACTACCCGGAAAATGTGGATGACGCGTTGCGGCAGCGTGCGGGTGCACGCTGGTTGGTGGACGGGCCGCAGACGCGTGACGATTACATCGATATTTTCGCGCTGCTTGCCGGCAAGAACCACAAAATTCCGCTAGGTGATCACAAGCTTTTCGAAGCACAGCAGATCGAAAGGGCAGTAGAGACCGCCTATGATGAGCTGTCGAAGCCGCAGGAGGACGGTCTGAAGGCCGTCTATGACCGCTTCATCAAGGAGAATGGCGAGCCGGAAACACTGTCCGATATCGGCACCTATCTGCACATGATCAAGGCGCGCGAGCCACGCTTTACCGGCCGCGCCATCAAGAATGTGACCGATGCGATCAAGATGCGGGCCATGGATGTCGAACTGCCGGATGAATGGTTCGCAAAGCCCGAGACCTTCATGCACAAGAGTTATGATGAAAAGAAAGCGATGATCGAGGAGCTGCGCAAGCCATTCACCATGGAGATGGTGCTGCAGGAAACCAATCGCTACGCGGATTCGGAATTCCGCTATGCGGACAAATCCGACGATGCGGCGGTGGACAAGTTGGTCCGCGATGCAAGATTGCGCGAACGGGCGGTGCGAGAGGTCGAGGCACTCAAGGCCAAGGGGCAATGGGACGTCTGATGGACCTTCTCTACGAAAATGAGCTGATCTACGGACGTTTGCTGACGATAGACCAGCCGCATCTGATCGAGCGTTATAATCGCGCGCTGAAGTCCTTCGGTTTTCCTGTCACCAAGCTCAGGCAATTCAACATTGACCGGACCGGCTTTTCGCCGGAAATCGCAAAAGAGCTGAAGGACCCGTCTTATCTCGATCCAAATGGCGTCAACCGGCGGTTTATCATTTTGACGCCGGCGCAGGCGGATCTGCCGGTCGTGCACACGCAATTCTCCAATACATCGCAGCTGATGTACGAGTTTTTCACAAGCAATTCCCGCGCCATTAATGCACTGACGATCAAGGATGTGCTTTACGGCGAGATCGAGGATAGCGTTTCGGTCGTCAACGATATCGAGGATCTGCTGTCGATCAATCAGGTGGAGTTTCGGGTTCTTTCGGCCGAAAACGTCATGGGGCAGGCGGCGGAATTGCGGTTGCTGGTCGACCGGTTGGAGGACGAGCCGGACGCCTGGCGCAACAACGAGCTTATCAACCGTATGGTGGAACTCGCCAAGGTCACCGGCGATATCCGCGAGAACTCGCTGGTGCCGGACAAGGTGCTCTTCCGGCATCGGGCGTTCTGGACCAGCCATTTCGGCGGTACTTTCATTTTCGTCGATGACAATACGACAACGGTCATTGGCGATCCGTCAGCGCCGGGTTTCCGGCGCTCGCGCCCATGGCAGGTCAACTACATTTCCAGCAAGGACGCCGAACAGGTATTCCAGTTTCTCAGCACGACCTCGCGGATTGAACTGCCGCGCGCCTCATGGATCGAGCAATCCGGCTATCTGGAAAATCGCGGCGAGATGATCATCCGCCATCTGATCCAGTCGCTGGAGCCGGAGAGGGACCTCACCAACATTGATCGCATCTGGCTGCAAACATGGATCCACGCCAATGCCAGCCTGATCAATCATGACGGCACGTGGCCTTTCCTCAATGCGGTCAAACGCGAGATCGACCAGACCGGCCAGCTGAACATGGCCGAGATCGATCCGAAGCGACGGTTTCTTGTGGTCCGCGCCCTGCCACGCCACCCGGACGCCTGGCTGGTCAACCACTTGATCAGCGACTTCGTGCCGTGGGACTTCCTGTCACGCTATGTCTTCAACAAGCCGGGATTTTTTGCAGATTATCAGGGCTGGAGCCCTCCCTATCAGCAACATGTCGTCGATATTCTGAAGACGACGTATTTAAAGGACAAGGAAGGTCTGAGGAAGAGGTTGTATCAATTAATGTAGAGACATGAAACTCAATCAGAGTCGCTACAGCCTTTAACGAACTATTGAAATTCCATGTAAATGCCATTTGCCGTTTCCACTCCCGGCCATACAGTGCAGGTTCCGGAGGCCCATAGAGAAATAGGTATCTTCTCTGCTACAACGCTGAAAATATTCATAATAAACGCTGCCGTGCACGTAGCCGTCAATTTGACCTTAGTGGTAAAGGAGCAATTTATTTCACGCCGCATTGTCGATATTCTCAAAACAACCTATGTGACTGACAGGGGGCTCGTGCAAACAGCTCTATGGACTTGAACAGCGAAGGAAGCAGAATGCTCGAGCCCGTGATCAATTTTTTCAGCCGGATTTTTTATTACATCGGACGCGGCATCGGTTTCATTATCGGTATTATTCTTCTGCCGTTCATCTGGGCCGGCCGCTGGTATGGGCAGCGCGGCCTCATCCTCAAGGCTGTTCTTGGAGTAGCGGTGCTCATATGGCTCGGGCTCTATGGCTATTTCTTCTACAACACGCAGGCGTGGACCAATTTCAATCCAGACTACATAAATGCCTATAATTTCAAGAACCAGACCGTACCGGCAGGTGAGCCTGTTGCGGCGCCCGCGCAGGCGGCGGGCACTGCGGCCAAGACATGTGCTCGTTCGGCAATTGTCCAGGTTACGGCTGACCTCACAGATTTCAACGTCAACCAGAATGCATGGATTTCCTCCATGATTCTGTACAAGCTTGGTTTCTTCGGTGTCGACTGGGACAACACGCCTTTCCTGGATAACAAGGCGTCGTTCCAGCGCGGCATCAATTCCGCGGTGCGTCGCACAGCGGTTGAGTTGGTAGACACCCTCGGCCGTGTTCGCGGCACGTCGCAAATCGATGCCGACCTGCAGAAGGCGCGCGGAAATCTGCAATTCACCGAGGATGCATGGTATTTCGGCCTTAATCCCTTTGGCCCCAAGACACCGACGCCGAGCTACTACCGTTCGGCGGTCGGGGATTTGCGCACGTTCAATACCAAACTCGAGGCATGCAATGCCATTTTCGATGCGCGTGCGGACAACCTCATCCAGTTCATCGACCGTATCGCCAATGATATCGGCGCGACCTCGGCCATTTTGAAGGATCGCTCGGAGAACAACAATTACGGCTGGTTCGATACGCGCGCCGATGACCGGTTCTGGTTCGCCTACGGCCAGCTTTATGCTTATTACGGCCTGATGAACGCGGCACAGGTGGATTTCAAACAGGTGCTGGATGAAAAGCATCTGACGCCGCTATGGGATGGTATGGACGGACAGCTTCGTTCAGCGTTGAACATCAAACCGTGGATTATTGCCAATGGCAGCGAGGGCGGCTGGCTGTTGCCGAACCACTTGACCACGATGGGGTTCTATATCCTGCGCGTACGGTCGAACCTGATTGATATCAAGCAGGTATTGCAGCAGTAGTGGACTTGGGCGGCTATTGCTATATTGGTCTTGGAGCAGGGACGAGCTTTTGGCCCGCCCCCAATCCTGGTTTGTGAACTGAACCCGGATCGAGACCTGCCAGCCTGTCCGGGTTCGTTTCACTACCAGGGTGATGCTCAGCGGTCTAAACCACATCACGTCACCTCCAAGTTACAGGCAAGGCTGATGCCGCAGTCGGAGCAGCCAATCTCCCCCGATACACCGCTGGCCCGGTGCCGGTGCTTCACCTGAACGTGCTCTTCATGACGCTGTTTGTCTGGTTCAGCAACGAATGTCCGGTTGCATGAAATCAGGCGAGCGGTTGCAGCCGATGTTTCTTATACGAGCTCACACCGGCAGGCTTGATGTTTCCTTGACCTCTTCCATCACCGCGTAAGTGTGGCTTTCGCGAACGCCCGGCAGGGACAGCAGCATATCGGAGAGAAAACGCCGGTAATGTTCCATATCGGCGACGCGGGCCTTGATCAGATAGTCGAAGCCGCCGGCAACCATATGGCACTCCATCACGTCCGGGTTGCGGCGGGTGGCAGCGGCAAAGGTTGCGAAGACGTCCGGTGTTGTACGGTCTAGCTTGATCTCGACGAAGACAAGCATTGCACGATCAAGCTTTTTGGGCGACAGTTTTGCGGTGTATCCAAGAATATAGCCATCACGGGACAGGCGCTTTACCCGTTCGGTCGTTGCTGTTTGTGACAAGCTGATGCGTTCGGACAATTCCGTGTTGGTCAGGCGTCCATCCTTTTGCAGCTCGCGCAATATCCTGCGATCGAGACTGTCCAAATTTTTCATCGCTAAAATATTCCCCGTTTGTAGTTTTTTGCACGCATTCTCTCACATTCATTGGTGAGAATACCTGAGTGGAATAGATTATATGGGAAAAATCAATAAGGGGAAGCCTGATGACCGTTCAATTGCCATCTACCAATGACTTTTCTGCACCCTATGCCGTGGATGACCAGCAACTGGTCGCCTCGTTGCTGAAGACAATTACTCTTCCTGAGGATGTCAACCGCCGTATCGATGCACGCGCCAGCAAATATATCACAACGATACGCAAGGAAGCGAGCGGCATCGGCGGCGTTGAGGATTTCCTGCGCGAATATGGTCTTTCGACACGCGAAGGCCTGGCGCTGATGGTGCTCGCGGAAGCCTTGTTGCGTGTGCCAGATGCAGCGACGCAGGACAAACTCATCGAGGACAAGTTGAAGCAGGGACACTGGTCAGAGCACGAGCCGAGCGGCGATACGTGGTTCGTGTCGGCATCCGCCTGGGCACTGGGGCTTTCCGCCAAAGTGATCAGGCCGGGTGAAACCCCGGAAGGCGTGCTTTCCTCGCTGGTCAAGCGGATTGGCCTGCCGACTGTCCGCACCGCCACCAAGCAGGCGATGCGCTATCTCGGACACCACTTTGTCTTGGGTGAAACAATCAAGGATGCGCTGAAGCGTGCCGGCACCAATGAGGCCAAGGGCTATCGCCACTCCTTCGACATGTTGGGCGAGGGCGCCCGTACTCGCAAGGATGCGCAGGCCTATTTCAAATCCTATTCCGATGCCATTGATGCCATCGGCCGCGGCACCGGTAACAAGAAGCTTCCGGATCGCATGGGTATTTCGGTCAAGCTGTCGGCACTGCATCCGCGTTATCTGGCGACGCATCATGATCAGGTCATGGCTGAACTCGTGCCGGACCTTCTGGCTCTTGCGCAAAAGGCAAAGTCCTATGACCTCAATTTTACGGTCGATGCCGAGGAGGCAGACCGGCTTGAGCTTTCGCTCGACGTGATTGATCGGGTGTTTGCCGATCCTTCGCTTGATGGCTGGGATGGGTTTGGACTTGCAATTCAGGCCTACCAGAAGCGGGCTCTGGACGTGATCGATCACATCGACAAGCTGGCGGCGCGCCATAACCGCAATATGATGGTACGTCTGGTTAAGGGTGCCTACTGGGACACGGAAGTGAAGCGGGCGCAAGAACGCGGCCTTGCCGATTATCCTGTATTTACCCGCAAGCCTGCAACCGATGCGTCCTACCTTGCATGTGCCAAGCGCATGCTCGATGCGCGACCGCGTATCTTCCCGCAGTTCGCGACGCATAATGCATTGACCGTTGCGATGATTCTTGAGATGGCGGGCGCCGACAAGAGTGGCTTCGAATTCCAGCGCCTGCACGGCATGGGCGAGAGCCTTTATAAACAGATCACGGAGAAGAACGACAAGATCGCGTGCCGCATTTATGCACCCGTGGGCGGCTATCGGGACCTGCTTGCTTATCTGGTGCGCCGTCTGCTCGAAAACGGTGCAAACTCGTCGTTTGTTTCCGTGGTCGGCGACAACAATGTACCGATCTCGGACTTGTTGATAAGGCCAGCCGAGAAACTGAACGATGGCAAGGGCTACCGCCATCCGAACATTCCGTTGCCGTTAAAGCTTTATGGCAAACGCACCAATTCCGCCGGTGTCGAGCTTGGCGACCGCAAGGAATTGGCTGCCCTGCTGTCTGGAGTTGACAAGGCAGCAACGACTGTCAAAGCGGTCCCGTTGATCGACAGCGTGAAGGCATCCGGCAAGGCGCAGGATGTGATCTCTCCGGTGAATGGCTCGACTGTTGGCACAGTGGTCTTTTCGACTGCTGACGAGGCCGCGAAAGCCGTTGGTATTGCCCGCAAGGGGTTCGCATCGTGGTCGCGAGTGCCAGTAGAAACACGGGCAAAGGCGCTGGAGAAGGCTGCTGACCTTCTGGAAGACAATCGCAACCGGCTTCTCGATCTCCTGTCGCGCGAGGCGGGCAAGACGATCGATGATGGCATTGCCGAAATCCGCGAAGCAGTGGATTTCTGCCGCTACTACGCCGCCGAGGCCCGCAGACAGTTTGGCGTGGACAAAGTCATGCCGGGACCAACAGGTGAAGACAACAAGCTGCGGCATCGCGGCCGCGGTGCGTTTGTCTGCATCAGTCCGTGGAATTTCCCATTGGCAATTTTCCTTGGGCAGGTAACGGCAGCGCTTGCGGCCGGCAACACGGTCCTCGCCAAGCCGGCCGAACAAACGCCGTTGATCGCCTACGAAGCTATTCGTATCCTGCACGAGGCGGGTGTACCGAAAGATGCGGTGCTCTATGTCCCAGGCGACGGTTCTGTCGGTGCAGCGCTGACCTCACATGCGGAGATTGCAGGCGTTGCCTTTACCGGCTCGACAGACACGGCCTGGGCGATCAATCGCACGCTGGCAGCCAAGAAAGGACCGATTGTCCCGCTGATCGCAGAGACCGGAGGTCTCAACGCGATGATCGTCGATGCGACGGCCCTGTCCGAGCAGGTCGCCGATGATGTCGTCATGTCGGCCTTCCGTTCAGCCGGCCAGCGTTGCTCGGCTCTGCGGATTCTCTATCTGCAGGAAGATATCGCCGACAACATGCTCGACATGATCGAGGGCGCAGCAAAGGAACTCACGCTGGGAGATCCTTCATTGCCATCGACGGACGTCGGACCGATCATCGATCAGGCGCAGCGGGATATGCTGACAGATCACATCGCTACGATGCGAAAGACCCAAAAAGTGCGTTTTGCGGGCGAGGCTCCGAGGGATGGTCTGTTTTTCGGGCCGCATATAGTGGAACTCAACCGGGCGGAAGCGCTGGAGCGTGAAGTGTTTGGCCCGGTCTTGCATGTTGTTCGCTGGAAGGCCAAGGACCTCGACAAGGTACTCGACCAGATTGCTTCGACCGGCTACGGCCTGACGTTCGGCTTGCACACCCGCATTGAAGCGAACGTGACAAAGGTCATCGACCGACTCGATATCGGCAATGTCTATGTCAATCGCAATACGATCGGCGCTGTCGTCGGCACGCAACCCTTCGGCGGCTCCGGTCTTTCCGGCACCGGTCCAAAGGCTGGCGGCCCGGCGTATCTGGCGCGCTTTGCGCTTGAGCAGGTTGTTTCGGTGAACACGGCGGCCGCAGGTGGCAACGCCAGCCTCATAGCCATGGGCGAATAACCCTTCTCCAAGGCTGCAACTGGGGATAGTCCGTTCTGGCTATCCCCATTTCGCTGACAGGATGCTATTTGACGTTCTTAAAACATTGGGGAAACGTCAATGGCTATCGTCAAAACCGATATTGAGATTGCGCGCTCTGCGGCGAAAAAACCGGTGCTGGAGATCGGCGCGAAGATAGGCATACCACCCGAACACCTTGCCCCCTATGGGTATGACAAGGCCAAGCTTTCGGCTGAATTCATCCGGTCGAAGCGTGGCGCCAAGGACGGCAAACTCATTTTAGTGACAGCCGTGAGTCCTACACCGGCCGGCGAGGGCAAGACGACGACGACTGTCGGGCTTGGCGACGGGCTTAACCGCATCGGCAAAAAGGCAATCGTCTGCATCCGCGAAGCCTCACTCGGTCCTTGTTTCGGCACCAAGGGTGGTGCGGCGGGTGGGGGCTATGCGCAGGTCATACCGATGGAAGATATCAACCTGCATTTCACTGGTGATTTCCACGCTGTCACAGCCGCGCACAATCTGTTAGCGGCGATGATCGACAATCACGTCTACTGGGGCAATGAGCTCAATCTCGATACACGCCGCATAACGTGGCGGCGGGTCATGGACATGAATGACCGGGCCTTGCGCGACATTGCCTCGTCGCTTGGCGGTGTTGCCAACGGGTTCCCGCGGGAATCGGGCTTTGATATCACAGTCGCCTCCGAAGTCATGGCAATCCTTTGCCTTGCAAACGATCTCAACGATCTGGAACAGCGGCTGGGCGAAATCATCATCGGCTATCGCTTCGACAAGACTCCCGTGTATGCACGCGATCTGAAGGCGGACAAGGCAATGGCCGTCCTGCTCAAAGACGCGATGCAGCCCAATCTCGTCCAGACGCTGGAAAACAATCCGGCCTTCGTCCATGGCGGCCCGTTCGCCAACATCGCGCATGGCTGCAATTCCGTAGTCGCGACCACAACGGCATTGAAACTCGCCGACTATGTGGTGACAGAAGCCGGTTTCGGTGCCGATCTCGGCGCAGAGAAGTTCTTCGACATCAAATGCCGCAAGGCCGGGCTGAAACCGGCCGCTGCGGTCATCGTTGCGACTGTACGCGCCATGAAAATGCATGGCGGCGTAGCTAAAGAAGATCTGGGTCAGGAAAATATCGCCGCCATCAAGGCGGGCTGCGCCAATCTCGGCCGCCATATGGAAAATGTCCGGCAATTCGGTGTTCCGGTGGTCGTCGCGATCAATCATTTTACCGCCGATACGGACGCAGAGATTGCAGCCATGAAGGCATTTGTCTCCGCGCATGGCGCTGAAGCCATCCTTTGCAAGCACTGGGCGCAAGGGTCAGCTGGCATCGAAGAACTGGCGCACAAGGTGGTTGCATTGGCTGAAAGCGGTTCGGCGCAGTTTTCGCCACTGTATGAAGATGAACTATCACTGTTCGACAAGATCGAGACTATCGTCAAACGCATCTATCGCGGCGCAGAAGCGGATGCCGATGCCAGTGTGCGTGAACAGTTGCGGCAGTGGGAAGATGCTGGATACGGTAATCTTCCGGTTTGCATGGCAAAGACACAGTATTCATTCTCGACGAATCCGCATTTGCGTGGCGCTCCGGTCAATCACGTCGTCCATGTTCGCGAAGTGCGTTTGTCGGCAGGCGCAGGCTTCATCGTGGCGATCTGCGGTGAGATCATGACCATGCCGGGCCTGCCAAAGTCGCCATCGGCCGAGCGGATTCACCTGAATGGCGAGGGCCTGATTGAAGGGCTCTTTTAGACGTTCGTCCAAGTTCTGATTTTTGCAGTTGCAAGCGTCGCCGTGTGACGCTAACAATCACCGCCATGAACACGCGCATTCTTTCAAATGGCTGGTGGTGGGCTCGCTGATAGCGGCCACTAGAGCCTTTTGCATGTTTGTGAAAAGGGAACAGGGCCGCGACGGGTTTTCCGGGCGGCCTTTTTGTTTGACCGCCCATTACCCGCAACGCCAGATGCAACAAAGGAATTGATGATGCATAGAATTGAAGGCGACGTGGAGATATTCGACACCAAGGGCGGTGTCACGATTACGCGGTCACGCATTGCAACGGCCTATGCCAGCGCGATCGACAGCTATGTTGATGCGCTCGACGAAAGGCGCGGCGCCGTTTTCTCGTCAAACTACGAATATCCGGGCCGCTATACGCGTTGGGATACGGCGATTGTGGACCCGCCGGTGGTGATAACGTCGAACGGTCGTCATATGACCATCGAGGCATTGAACAAGCGTGGCGAAATCCTGCTGGTGCCGATCAAGCAAGCCATCGCGGCCCTTGAGGAGGTGTCGATCACAAGTGCAAGTGCGACCAAGCTTGAACTTGAGATAGCACTGCCGAGCCGCCAGTTCACCGAAGAAGAACGTTCGCGCATTCCTTCCGTGTTTACGGTGCTGCGGGGTATCGTTGGCCTGTTTTTTACCGAAGATGACGCCAATCTCGGACTTTATGGCGCGTTCGGTTACGATCTGGCGTTCCAGTTCGATACGGTACAGTACAAGTTGAAACGACCGGACGACCAGCGGGATATCGTGCTTTACCTGCCTGATGAGATCCTGGTGGTAGACCATCATGCGGCAAAGGCTTGGCTCGATCGCTATGATTATGCGTTTGCCGGGGCTTCGACAGAGGGTCTGCCGCGCGATACGGCGGCGAAGCCCTTCAAGCCGACAGACAAGATACCGGGACGGGGCGATTACAATCCCGGCGAATATGCCGAACTGGTCAAGAAGGCCAAGGAAAGCTTCATGCGCGGCGATCTCTTTGAGGTCGTGCCCGGGCAGACATTCTATGAGCGCTGCGAGACCAAGCCGTCGGTTATTTCGCGCCGTTTGAAAGCCATCAATCCATCGCCCTATTCGTTTTACATCAACCTTGGCGACAACGAGTATCTGGTTGGCGCTTCGCCAGAAATGTTTGTGCGGGTGGTTGGCCGGCGCATAGAGACCTGTCCGATTTCGGGTACGATCAAGCGTGGCGAAGATGCGATTGCCGACAGCGAACAGATCATCAAATTGCTGAATTCGAAGAAAGATGAATCCGAGCTCACCATGTGCTCGGACGTCGATCGCAACGACAAGAGCCGCGTGTGCGAGCCTGGTTCCGTCCGCGTCATTGGTCGCCGCCAGATCGAAATGTATTCGCGTCTGATCCACACCGTCGATCACATCGAAGGCCGTTTGCGCGAAGACATGGACGCGTTTGACGGGTTCCTGTCACACGCCTGGGCTGTGACGGTTACAGGGGCTCCAAAACTCTGGGCCATGCGTTTCATCGAAGAAAACGAGCGCAGCCCGCGAGCATGGTATGGCGGTGCTATCGGCATGGTCAATTTCAATGGCGACATGAATACGGGTCTGACGCTTCGCACGATCCGCATCAAGGATGGGATTGCCCAGGTTCGCGCAGGCGCCACCTTGCTCTATGATTCAGTTCCGGAGGAAGAGGAAGCCGAGACGGAGCTCAAGGCTTCGGCAATGATCGCGGCGGTGCGCGATGCTCACAAGAGCAATATCCTGCCTGAGGAGCGCGCTGTCGCGCGAGTAGGAGAGGGGCTGTCGATTCTTCTCGTCGATCACGAGGATTCCTTCGTGCACACATTGGCTAATTATTTTCGCCAGACCGGGGCAACGGTAACGACGGTGCGCACGCCGGTAGCAGACGAGATATTCGACAGGATCAAGCCTGATCTGGTGGTGCTGTCACCAGGCCCCGGAACACCTGAAGATTTTGACTGCAAGGCGACGATCAAGAAAGCGCGCAAGCGTGAGTTGCCGATTTTTGGTGTCTGCCTCGGTTTGCAGGCACTTGCCGAGGCCTATGGCGGATCACTGCGACAACTGCATGTTCCAATGCACGGCAAACCCTCGCGCATCCGCATTACCAAGCAGGGCAAGATTTTCTCGGGCTTGCCGAAGGAAGTCACGGTGGGCCGCTATCACTCGATCTTCGCTGATCCCGTTCGCCTGCCGGACGAGTTCATCGTTACGGCTGAGACTGAGGACGGTGTCATTATGGCGTTCGAGCACAAGAGCGAGCCGATCGCTGCGGTGCAATTTCATCCGGAATCGATCATGACACTCGGTCACAACGCTGGTATGCGGATGATCGAGAATGTTGTGGCGCACCTGCCGCGTCGCGCAAAGATACGAGCAGCATGACAGAAGACACCACAGTTCAGCGCATTGCGTTCTGGTCGATTTTCATCGGGATCACTGTGCTCGTGCTGAAATATGGTGCCTATTACGTCACCGGCTCTGTCGCGCTCTATTCCGATGCACTGGAATCGATCGTCAATGTGGTCGCCGCGATAGCGGCCTGGTGGGCGATTGGCGTCAGCTACAAGCCTGCCGATCAAAATCATCCTTTTGGGCACCATAAGGCCGAGTATTTCTCGGCGGTGCTTGAAGGAGTGCTGATCGTCGTCGCTGCGCTGCTGATCTTGCGCGAAGTGTGGCTCGCCTGGGAGACGCCGAGGACCCTGGAGCAGCCATGGCTTGGACTTGCGATCAATGGCGGTGCGTCGATCATCAACGCGTTCTGGGCCTCGTTGCTCATCAACCGCGGACGTAAGTACAAATCCCCTGCATTGCAGGCTGACGGCAGGCACATCATGACCGATGTAGTGACCTCTGTCGGCGTATTTGCTGGCCTTGTCGGTGCAGTTCTGACCGGTTGGACGTTCCTTGATCCGTTACTTGCCGTCATCGTTGCGCTTAACATCCTGTGGCAAGGGTGGAGCGTGATCGGCAATTCCGTGCAGGGCTTGATGGATGTGGGTGTGGCAACGGAAGAGACGATGCGTATTCGCGATGTCATCTCTGCCAATGCGGGCGGGGCACTGGAGGTTCATGATCTGAAGACGCGTATAGCCGGTCGTGTAACCTTTATCGAATTTCATCTGGTGGTTGAGGCCAATATGAGCGTCGGCGATGCACACATCATTTGCGATCGTATCGAAAACGCCTTGATGAAACAGATCCCGGACGCCAGTGTCGTTATCCATGTCGAACCCGAAGACGAGGCGAAACTGCCCCTCGGCACAGCGGCCGTACCCTTCGCTTGAGCATTTCTTTGCAGCAAAGCTGAATGATCTTATTTCTGAGTTCTTCGCGAAATTCGATGCAGTCCTGCAACATTTTGTAACGGATTGTTTCAGTCCGTCATGATTTCGTTACAATTATGTTGACATAGATGCCCCGCCCGGGTGACATGTCACTCAGCAATGCGAAATCTCCATCATGACGCCGCGCCAAAGCGCAAAGTCCGGGGAAGCGATTTTGGCAAAAGCGTCATTTCCTTCGTTGAGAAATGATCGCCAATACGCATGGCAGCGCCCAGCGGACGACCGCGGCTGTTTACAATCTTAGTTAACCTTAATCTGCCAGGATTAACGTATGGGTAAACTTTATATCTACGCACTAAGTGCAGGCCTTGCTCTGATCGCGGCTGTGCATCCCGCAAATGCGCGCAATACGGCCGATTGCGACAAGCTCCAGTCCGGCAAAGCGGAAGTCTTATCGAATACGGTTGATCCGCAGCCCGATGTCGATAAAAATAGCAGTGCAGATGCCTGCCCCCAAACAGGCCAGGCGCTTTCGCAGACACCTGTGAAGGTTGTACCTATCAATACCGTTACGACAGGCAGTGGCAATATTTTGAAGAAAGCCATCAAAGGCGACATTCTTCCGCAGAGCGAAGGTTCGCTGCATGAGGATCTCGCATTCAAATACCGCATCTATCGTCCGGAAGCACAGAATGGAGACACGATGGTTCTCCTGCACGGCTCTGGCCAGGATGAAACGAGTCTCGTTTCCTTTGCTTTGAAGATTGCCCCGAATGCCGTGCTGCTCGCCGTGCGCGGGCGTGTAGTGCAGGATGGTTCGAATCGCTGGTACCGCAGGCTGACACCCATCAGTTTCGATCAGCAGGATATTCGATCCGAAGCAAAGGCTTTCGCTGAATTCCTGAAGCAGGCGACGCGGGAATATAAGTTTGACTCCAACCGCATAACTTTCCTCGGCTATTCCAATGGTGCCAATTTGGTCAACGCCGTTATGATGCTCTATCCGGACCTGGTGAAACAAGCTGTTCTCTTGCGCTCCATGCCAGTCTTGACAGGGGCGATTGAGGCTAATCTTGCCAATGCCCGCGTGTTGACCGTTTCCGGCGCATCGGACCAGCTTTACGCGCCCTATGCGCCTGCGCTTGAGGACTTGCTCCGGTCGCACGGTGCTCGCGTGGAAGCGCGTTCGATCAAGTCAGATCACGGTCTTGGCAAGGACGATGTGAAAGTCGTCAGTGAATGGTTGTCCGGCAGTGCAACGGCTCAGTTGAAGAAGAACTAAGCCTGCACCATTCCTCTTGCATCAGGCCCGACAGTCGTTTAATTGTCTGGCCATGAAAACGCACCCGACCCATCAGTCCTTTGTTCAGTCTGCTTATGCGGGCCTGGCCAATCGCGCGTTTCTCCTTCCGCTTCTTCTCGGCCTTATCGGCGATCGCCGGGCTCGTTAAGGAGCGTCCGGCGGTCGAACTGGCTGCCAGGCTATCGCTCCTTATCCCTTTACAAGACAAATGTAACGCCTAAGAAGAGTGCCGAGATCGCGCCAGAACTTTGCGCATCCGGCCGGAAACGAGAAGCAAATGACCGATATGATCCGACAGAATGCGGGCATGCCCGATGCGAGCAAGAAGTATGAACCCTATCCCTTCGTCGATTTGAAGGACCGGCAATGGCCGTCCAAGCGCATCGAGAAGGCACCGATCTGGTGTTCCGTCGATTTGCGCGACGGTAATCAGGCGCTCATCGATCCGATGGGCCACGACCGCAAAGTACGCATGTTCGCGTTGTTGCTCGATATGGGATTCAAGGAAATCGAGATTGGTTTCCCCTCCGCCTCGCAAACGGATTTCGACTTCGCCCGCTGGTGCGTGGAGGAGGGTAATTCCGGAGACGATGTTTCATTGCAGGTGCTGGTGCAATGCCGGCCCGAATTGATCACCCGCACGTTCGAGTCACTGGAAGGCGCACACAAACCGATCGTACATTTCTACAATTCGACCAGCGAGTTGCAGCGCCGGGTGGTGTTCAACAAAGACGTGCACGGTATCAAGACCATCGCCACGGACGCCGCGAAGATGATCACCGACATGGCCGCCAAAGCGGGTGGCGGCTATCGGTTCGAATATTCGCCGGAAAGCTTTACCGGTACCGAACTCGACGTTGCACTGGAGATCTGCAATGCGGTAACGGAAATCGTAAAGCCAACGCCGGATAACAAACTGATAATCAACTTGCCTTCGACGGTGGAGATGTCCACGCCGAACATTTATGCGGATCGCATCGAATGGATGTGCCGCCAGCTCGACAATCGCGAAAATCTGATCATCTCCCTGCATCCCCACAATGATCGCGGGACCGGTGTTGCCACCACGGAGCTGGGCTTGATGGCCGGTGCCGACCGTGTCGAAGGCACTTTGTTCGGAAATGGTGAGCGAACCGGGAACGTCGATATCGTCACCTTGGCGCTGAACATGTTCACGCAAGGGGTCGATCCCGAACTCGACTGCTCCGACATCAACCGGATGAAGGAGGTCTACGAGTACTCCAACCAGTTGATCATTCCTGAGCGTCATCCATATGTCGGCGAACTTGTCTATACGGCGTTCTCCGGGTCACACCAGGACGCGATCAACAAGGGCATGAAGGCTATCAAACAGGCCAACAAGACCCTGTGGGAAGTGCCCTACCTGCCCATCGATCCGCAGGATGTCGGGCGGAGTTACGAGGCGATCATCCGGATCAATTCGCAGTCGGGTAAAGGCGGTATCGCCTATATTCTCCAAGCCGATTATGGCCTGAACCTGCCGCGCGGCATGCAGGTCGAGTTTCGTGAAGACATCCAGCAGATCACAGATGAAGAGGGCAAGGAGATGCCCTCCAAGCGAATCTATGATCGCTTCCAGGAACTCTACGTGGAACAGCCGGATGCGCGGCTGAAATTCGTTGACCACCACACCTATCCCGATACTGAGCGCAAGGGTGTGCGTGTGCTTTCGGCAGAGATAGCGGATCGCGGTGAAACAAAAAGAATAGAGGGCAGGGGTACCGGCCCAGTCGATGGTTTCATTGACGCACTCTCGCACTATCTCGGCATCAAACTGTCGGTGGTGAATTATTCGGAGCACTCGCTCCAGCACGGTTCCGACGCGGCTGCCATCAGCTATATGGAAATCGAGCATCCGGGCGGAAAAATCTTTGGTGCAGGCATCAACAAGAACATCGTGACCGCCTCGCTTGAAGGTATAGTCTCTGCGGCAAACCGGATTATCGCAAAGTGAAGAAGGGCCCTTCGGGGCCTTTCATTTATTCGGGGAACGAAAATCAATTTAGACAAGTTTCTGGTGCAATGGCTGGGACATATGGTTAATGATGCCCTCGACTACTGCTTGATCCAATGCCGGAAACGCTCATGAGCGAGATGCGAGAAAAGATCACACCCGTCGATGACCGGCGAAAACTTGCCGAGGCCGTTCGCGGCGCGCAAATTTCTGCTGCTGATCGCGGCGATGTCGTCGTCGATATGAAGGAAGCGGACCTCGCCCGGATCGAAATTCTTGCGCAGGATCTGAAGCCGGTATTTGAGGATGTTCCTACCGACGATCTGCAGTGGGATTTCGCAATTTCGACCGGACAGCAACCCCGCCTGTGGATTGACGCCACCTCACATGTAATGATGGGCCGGGATCGCCGGACATATCGCTTCGTCCGGGATACGAGGCTGGGGCGGATCGTAGTGGCGGAATCGCCCGACGTGCGCCCCGTCGCGGATGCGGTGACCAACTATATCGCAGAGCGGATTGTCGAGCGCCAGCGCTTGATTGAGGGCGAGAGGATCAACCTGCGTCCGGCGTCGACGGAGCGGGAAGATAACGAGCCTCGGCCGATAGGCATGGCTCCGCCGTCACGTGTGGTGGCTGCCCAGCCAGTTCGGCGGCGATCGGTTGTGAGCGAACTCTTCACCGTGGTGACCTGGTTCGTCATCGGCGCGCTGGCAGGTGCGGGAGCGCTCCTGGCCTTTTTCTGGGATCGGTTATCACAGTACTTTTAAGGGTCACACCGGAGCGAGAATAGCCCCAACTCCCAGATCGTGCTCGCGGATAGTCCGGATAGTCATCTGTTCGTCGACAACTCCGCGCTCGATCATGTGACACGACCAGCCGATGTTGGTTTTGGAGATAGAAAACAGGTTGTACGCCGCGGGCGGTTTATGATTTCCAAAACTCTGGCTTGCCGACGGGACGCAGACCACCGGTATTTTCCAGCTTGGACCGTCAATCTCGTAACGCGTTGCGAGGTGCGTATGGCCGTGAAGTACCAATTCGCCGCCATGCTTGCGGACTGTTCGCTGAAAAAGACCAATGCCGAGCAGGCGCTTATGCGAAGGCGCCGCGCCACGTACGGGCGGGTGGTGGATCATGATCACCCGAAACAGGCCACGTTTGCCGGTCTCGTCGAGAATTTCACCCAGTTTCCGGGCTTGCCGTTCACGAATATCGCCAGTTGCCATGAAGGGAGCGGTAGCGCGTGCTGAAGAGACGCCAATGAGAGCCATATCTCCGCGGACGCGCAGATATGGAAACTCTACCGGACTGTTTGCCGCCGCTTGCGCATCACCTTGCATCCAGGGTTGCCAAAAGCGGCGCGTCTTTTTCAATGCTCCCGGCACGTAGGCGTCATGATTGCCGGGAACCACCGAAACATCAGCGGGGTCGCCCAACGTTCTGAGCCAGCGCTGTGCAGTCTCCAACTCCTCGTCCAACGCAAGATTGACGAGATCGCCGGTGATGGCGATATGATCCGGGGCCTGTGCCTTCATATCGGCCACAAGAACATCCAATGTACCGCCGGTCATCGAGCCCTTGCGGTTCGATCGCCAATTGATATAGCCGGTGATGCGCTTGGAAATCAGCTCACGCAAGGTCAGCGCGGGTAAAGGCGACAGGTGTATATCGGAGATATGAGCGAGGTGGAACATCAACTCAGGTTTATGAGAGTATCGAGGCGAAATCCAGTGATAGAACCGTCGCATGCCGGTGCCCTCCCGGCCAGGGTCAGACAGAATGACTGAAAAACGTTCAAAATGGCGTCATCGCCTGTTCCATACCTATTTTCTGCTTCGACGCCCGATGACCCTTGGCGCCCGCGGCGTTGTTCTCAATGAGGAGGAGCAATCGGTATTTCTCATTCGCCACACATATGTTCCCGGCTGGCAATTTCCGGGCGGCGGTGTCGAAACAGGCCATACGGTAGAACAGACGCTCGCGAAGGAACTCATGGAGGAAGGCAATATCGAGCTGACGGGCCGGCCACAGCTTTTCGCCATTTATCACAATGCCCACGCGTCAAGACGAGACCACGTAGCACTCTATGTCTGCCGCTCCTTTCGCCAGATAACACCGTTCGCTGGCAACCGCGAAATCGCCGAAGCCGGGTTTTTCAAACTCGGGGCCCTGCCGAAGGACACTACACCGTCCACCCGGCGGCGGCTCGCCGAGATTCTGGACGGTGCTGAAGTTCCGCTTGACTGGTAAAGATCAGAAACGGTTGCGGTTGTGTGGGGCGGCGTAGTCGAGCTCCGGTCCAGCGGGGATTATCCCTATGGGATTGATGGTTTTGTGACTGCCGTAGTAGTGCGCCTTGATGTGTTTCAAGTTCACTGTAGGGGCAACGCCTTGCACCTGATATAGTTCGCGTGTGTAATTCGACAGGTTCGGATAGTCGGCGATGCGCTGGCGATTGCATTTGAAATGACCGACATAGACAGGATCGAAGCGCAGCAGAGTGGTGAACAACCGCCAATCGGCTTCTGTTAGCTGATTGCCGACGAGATACCGCTGCCGGGATAGCCGTTCCTCTACCTGATCAAGTGCATTGAACAATTGCCCGAACGCCTCTTCATAGGCTTCCTGCGTCGTGGCAAAGCCAGCCCGATAGACGCCGTTATTGATGTTTGGATAAACCAGTGCGTTGATCTCATCGATCTCTTCCCGCAGGGCTTCGGGATAAAAATCAAGGGAGGCATCGCCGTAGTCGTTGAACGCGGAATTGAGCATCCGGATGATTTCCGAGGATTCATTGGAGACTATCGTGTTCAGCTGTTTGTCCCAAAGAACCGGCACGGTGACGCGGCCTGAATAGTTGGGATCGGCGCGCGTGTAGACCTCGTGCAAGCGCTTATAGCCGAAGAGATGGTCGGGCGTGGAGCCATCCTTCTCGTAGAATGTCCAGCCTTCCCCTCCCATGTAATGGTCGACGACTGACACCGAAATTCCATCCTGCAGTTGTTTGAGTGCGCGGAAAATAAGTGTGCGGTGCGCCCAAGGACAGGCATCGGAAACGTAAAGGTGATAGCGGCCGGGTTCTGCCTTGAAACCTGCTTTGCCGGTCGGTCCAGCGCTGCCGTCGGCGGTCACCCAATTGCGGAACTGCGACTCCGTACGGATGAAACGACCGCCGCTGTCCTTTGTGTCGTACCACTGGTTATGCCAAACGCCATCAATCAATAGGCCCATCTTGTTTCTCCTGGACCACGCTGTGCGCTGGTCGGCATAAGTGTTCGGTGTTGAGCGTTATATCTAGGTTTTTATTGTCTATGGTCCACCACCAGCCGGTGAACAGATTGTCACTTTCTGGCCTGCAAACTGGATTTTCGGTTTACGTCAGTTTCGTTTGATGTTACGCGGACGAAAAAGGAGACTTTTGTGGCAGGAATTCTGTTCATCCGACGATGAAATCCGGACCCGGCGCTTAACCGAGCGGCGGAAGTTCCTGTATTGGCCAAAGACCCCATGCGGTCCAGGCAATTATCCACTCCTTTTGAAAAAGATACCCAACATGCTCACCCATGTCGTGACCTACGCACCGGAAGAACCGGTGCACGACGTTGCCATAGAAGACATCAACAAGGAAGCGTTCGGACCGGGACGGTTTGCTCGTGCGGCATACCGCATTCGCGAAGGCGGTCCACATGATCGCAGCCTTTCCTTCGTCGCGCTGAACGGTGAGCACGTGGTGGGTTCAGTCCGGTTAACACCTATCCGGATCGGCACGACGCCGGCTATGCTCCTCGGTCCTCTGGCCGTACGTCCTGCATGGAAAAATCAGGGCATCGGCGCGGCGCTGATGCGCGCCAGCATGGAAGCGGCGCGTGTGGCTGGCCACCGTCTGGTCATCCTTGTCGGTGATGAGCCGTATTATGCACCGTTTGGCTTTCGCCAGATACCAGGTCATCCGATCGAGATGCCCGCGCCGGTGGATGCAGCCCGGTTTCTCGCCTGCGAACTCACACCGCGCTCCCTGCAAGATGTTCAGGGACGGGTACGCCACGCTGCCATGAGCGAAGGGTAAGTGCTATTTGCCTTCGCGGTACCACATGCCGCCGAGCACCAGGATCATTGCTGCGAGGCCGAGGAAGCCCGAAAACAGCGGCAAGCGGTCGACGCTTTTGAGAACCGTCTCGTTGGTGGGGCGCAGCCCGATCCAGTTATCGCCGCTGGCGCTCGCCATGCCGCGAGAGGCTACGATATTCGGAACTTCGATCGAGCTCTGGCCGGCGGTTGCCCGCAGCCGTCGTGTTCCACCACCGGTTTCGCGATCCAGCGGGTCCAGTTTGGCTATCGTCGAAACATTATCGCTGAATTCCGGCGCATCGACCGGTCCAACATGGGCGAGGGTCGTCAAATCGCCGTTGGCGACCTGATACAGGCCGATTTCATCGGTTGTCACCGAAGCTGTGAAGACACCGGGCTCTGTTTCGGTAAGCGGAATTGACCTCGTCTTTCCCGATGGCGTTATGATACTCGCGGGATCGGCGGTCTTCGCCATAGTCTGGCGGTGGATTTCGAGATTGCGGCCACTCCCTGTCGCCGTCAGCGATTCCTCTTCCAGTTCCGGCTCTTTCATCAGCCAGTGGGCAATACGCCGGTAAAGCGCCGCATGAGGGCCACCGCCCTCAAAACCGCGTGCCCAAAGCCAACCCTGATCGGAAAGGAACATGCCGACACGGCCTTCACCGACGTGGTTCAGCACGAGAAGTGGCCGCTCGCCCGCATTCATGACCGTGGTGCCTTCAGGTTGATTGACGTCGATGACGCGGAACCAGCGGCTCCAATGCGGCGGCTCCTGTGTGCTGCCCTCGAGGCCACGCGTTACCGGATGACGTTTGCCCTGGTCGCTCAGCCGCGGATAAAACGCTTTTTCTTCGATATTCCCCGTTGGAGTCGCAGGCAAGACCGAGAGGAGCGGTGTATTGGCAATCGACATGTTGCCCGCATACTCCGGACCAGCTGCAATGAGGAGCGCGCCGCCCTTTTGAACGTAATCATTGATATAGTCGTAATAGAGCAAGGGGAGCACATCACGATGCTGGTAGCGGTCGAAAATGATGAGATCGAATTGCTCGATCTTGTCGACGAAAAGTTCGCGCGTCGGGAAGGCGATCAGCGAAAGCTCGTTGATAGGGGTCGAATCCTGCTTTTCGGGCGGACGCAGAATCGTGAAGTGCACGAGATCGACTGATGCATCGGATTTCAAAAGGTTGCGCCATGTGCGCTCGCCATTGTGCGGCTCGCCGGAGACCAGGAGCACACGCAGATTTTCGCGAATGCCATCAACCATGGCAACGGCGCGGTTGTTCACTTCCGTGAGTTCGTTCGGAACTGAATCGACGACAATTTCGATGATATTCACGCCTGCACGCGGCAGCGTCACCTCAAGCGGCATTTCCTGGCCGATGATAGCGTCCTGACTGTTCACCTCATCGCCGTTCACCCGAACGCGAACACGTGCACGGCCGCCTTGTGGCTCGCCGGACGCCGTCACCTTGTATGTCATCTGCTGCGGTTTGCCGGTCAACCCGAAGCGCGGTGCGCGGACAAACTGTATGCGCCGGTCGATCTCGCCGGGTGTGCCGGTGATCAGCCCATGTATCGGAGCGTTGAAACCAAGGCCGGCTATGTTGGCGGGGATATCATGAACCTGGCCATCGGTTATCATGATGGCACCGCCAACACGAGCGGGTGGCACATCACGGAAAGCCCCGTTCAGCGCTTGAAACAAACGCGTTGACGTTGCGTCATCGTTCTCCGTAGCCTGACCGGTCTCGATGGTCCGGACCTCGAACTGCGGTAGACGACCAAGCTCTGCCTGCACCTGTTTCAGCGCCTCATCCGTATCCGCGGTGCGGTTACCGATATCCTGGCTCTGGCTGCGATCGGCAATGACTGCAACGACGCTCTTCAGCGGCTCACGTTCCTCATTCACAACGATCGGGTTGAACAGAGCCATGGCAAATGCTGCAACGGCCAACATCCGAATCAGGCTGCCGCGGTGGCGAAAATAGATTCCGGCCAGTGTGAGAATGAACAGCGGTACGAGCAAAAGGGCGAGAAGCGTGTTTGAAACGAGCGGTTGAAAGTCCAGGGATAAATACATGGCCTAATTCCCCAACCGTTGCAGAAGGTCAGGAACGTGCACCTGGTCGGATTTGTAATTCCCGGTCAGCATATACATAACGATATTGATGCCGGCCCGATAAGCGTAAACGCGCTGCATCGGATCGTTTGGGATAGTCGGGTAGAGCGGAGACCCGTCTGCATTCGCTGCCCATGCGCCTGCGAAATCATTGCCGGTTATCATGATGGGCGTAACGCCATCGCCTGCACGCACCGGCCGATCGGAGCGGGTCTCGGTCGAGAGTGAGGCTTGCACCCACAAGGGGCTGCCGCGGTAACGGCCGGGGAAATCCTGCAGAATGTAGAAGGACTTGGTCAACACGTGGTCGCTGGGTACCGGCTCAAGTGGCGGTATGTTGAGCCCGGCAAGAATGTCACGCAGCCTTTGATTGGCGGGCGTGGTGGAGTTGTCAAAACTGATGGCCGCCGCATCCTGGTCGCGGGTGTCGAACAACACTGTTCCGCCCTGCTGCATATATGCATCGATCTTGGCGATCGCCTCGGGCGCAGGCATTTTGGCAGAGGCATCGACAGGCCAATAGATCAAGGGATAGAAGGCGAGCTCGTCGGTAGCAGGATTGACACCGATAGGTTCGCCAGGTTCGAGGGCTGTACTGTCGGAGAGGGCTTTCGACAAGCCGAGCAGGCCCGCCTTGCTGACATCGTCGACAGCACCATCGCCAGTAATGACATAGGCGAGATGCGTGGCATTGACGGCATCCAGGATGGTTTGATCGCCGGGTTTGCTGTCGTTTTGCTGGGCGTGGACCGAAGAAGAACCGCAGGCAAGAATGGCCGGCAGCAGGAGGATGGCCAGTGACGCCGCTGCGGTTGTACGATAACGGCGGCGCAGATGACCGCCGAGCCAAAGTACGGCGATGGCATCCAGCGCTAGCAATAAAGCAGCTAGCGCAAGGAGAGGTCCGCGTAATGGCAAGGACTCGTCCACGGCGTAGCGTGCCGTCATCACGGGAAATGCCAGATCGGGTCGAACCAGCGGCCTGATTTCGCCATCAGGCTTGAAAAGGTTGAGCGCCGTCATTGCGTCCTCAACGCCGTAAAAGCCGGGAGGATTGTCGAAACTCACTTGCGGGGTCACGCCATTCCTGATGAGGAGCGGTCGGGTATCGCCATTTGGCGGTGTCAGCGAGCCTTCGGCATTCAATGTAAGATAGGGTGGAAGGACGTGAGAGCCACTTACGCCATTATCAGTCGCCAACGGTCCGGCGGCATTGGACAATGAGACAAGGCGGTGCAGCATGTCGACAAAGCTGCCACTGATCGGCAAGTTTGACCACGTAGCTTCGGGCGTTACGTGGAATAGTACAAGTTGGCCGCGTTCGCGTGTCTCGCCGGTTACGAGTGGCGTGCCGTCTGCGAGATTAGCCCAACTCTTGTCATAGAGGTCGGAGGATGGTTCGGCTAGAACCTGGCGTGTCACCGTCACATCTTGCGGAGTTGGCAGACCGGCAAAGGGGCCATTCTCCGGGAAGGCCGCAACCGGTTGCGATTCCTTCCACGACAACGTTCCGCCAAGGGATCGCTCACCTTTGCGCAGGGTTACAGGCAGCAATGGATCCTGATCGCTGTTACCTGCCAGACGCGGTCCGGCAAAACGGATCAGCGTGCCGCCCTTATCGACCCAATCCGACAGAGCCTCTTCAGTTTCAGCGGGAAGTTTGCCGATATCGGCCATGATGACGACCGACGGCTTTTGTTCAAGGAGTTCAGGAACGGCGCGCACCAGCTCCGGACTGCGAGGGCGCAGAAGATCGGCGAACGGCTCGAGCGCCCGCGAGATATAGTAAAGCGGTGAGAGGAGCGGTTGTGAAAGGTCCGCTTCCGATCCGGAAAGCAGTGCAACACGCCTGCGCTTGTTGTTGTCGTCAATGAGATAGGTGGCACCAGCCTGCGCAGTTCCGTCTACGCGTAACGTATGGAAATCATTTCGTAATTCGTAAGGTGCGTTGATGACGGCTTCGGCGGTGGTTTCGCCCGCAGTGAAAACCAGACCGGTTTCAGCGATACGCCGGCCCTTCTCATCGAATGCCCCTACGGTAATTCCGTTTTGCCCCCGATCATTGCTTGGCCGCACTGCGCGAACCGTCAGGCCGTTTGCGTTGTTCACGGCCTGACGAAGTGCCACGAGCGATGTTATCGAAGGTTGATACCAGATCATGGACGCAATGGATGAGTTTTCGAGCGACTTGACTGCGTCCGTGGCCTGGGGTGTGTCGACACCATCGTTGAGGTAGGCAAGCCTCGTGCCGGATACGTTTGCCAGCGCCGTTTTCAATCGAGCAAAGGTCGCGGGCCGGTCGACCGGGATTGGGCGTACGGTCATGGCCCGGAGCCGTTCCAGCACGGTATTGGCATCGAACGGTCCGATATCGGTATTGGCTTTTTCGGCCGTACCCAAAATGTAGATCAGCGCCCCGGAATTCTCGGCGTCGGAAATCAAACGCTCAGCGGTATCCTTGCGTGAACTCCATTCCTCATTCGACGACCAGCCATTGTCGAGGACAATTGCAACCGGCCCCTTGCCTGTCAGTGTTTCGGCTCGCGGATTCCACACAGGTTCCGCCAGTGCGAGAATAACGAAAGCCGCGAGCAAGAGCCGCAGGAGGGTCATCCACCAAGGGCTTTTGTTGGGCGTCTCTTCCTTCTTTAGCAGTTGAGCAAGGATTTTCAGCGGGGGAAATATTTCTGTGACCGGACGGGGCGGGGTCACCCGCAACAGCCACCAGATAATCGGCAGAACGATGAGCCCGGCAAGGATTGCAGGAGCGCCAAAGGCCAACGGGAGTGCATTCATCTGCCATTCCCTTCATAGCCGATATTGGCGGTCATGTTCATGTGGACCGAGACGAGGGCGTCGGAAGCCAGGCGGTCGGTGCGGTTAGTGGTATAACTCCAGCCAATCCGCCTGCAAAAGTCACGGAGGGTTTCGCGCCGGGCGTAGAACAGACGCCGATAGTCGTCGGCGTAGTCCTCAGCGCGTCCGAACGTCAGAGACGCGCCCGTTTCGGGATCGACGAATTCGGTGCGACGCTTGTAGGGAAAATCTTCTTCGGCTGGATCGTAGACCTCTATCAAATGTGCACGGGCGCCAGCTTGAACGAGCTGCTGGAGGAGAGACAGTGTATCTTCGACCGGATCAAGAAAATCACTGACAAGAACAACATCGGAAAAGCGCCGGACTTTGCTCAGATCAGGCTTGGTGGGAAGATTCGTTGTGTGGGACAAGAGCGTTGCCAGGCGTTCCGCACCGTTACGAGCGGATATGGGGTCTGTAACCCCGGGGAAACCGATGCGTTCGCCGCTACGTGACAAAAGTTCGTCCAGCGCCAAAACGAGGACGAGCGCGCGCGATTCTTTCGACACATGCGCTTGTTCCGACTTGTAGAGCATCGAAGGCGAAGGATCGGCCCACAGCCACACCGTATGAGCTGCTTCCCATTCCTGATCGCGGATGTAAGTACGATCATCGCGAGCCGAGCGCCGCCAGTCGATACGCGAGACAGCCTCACCTTGAGCATAGGGCCGAAATTGCCAGAAAGTTTCACCAACGCCGCTCTTGCGCCGGCCATGCCAGCCGGTATTTACGGTATTGAGAATACGGCGTGCTTCGACCAGAAGGTCAGGCAGTAGAGCGGCACGCTGACGGGCACGCGCCAGCGCGTCACCTGTCTCGGCTCTTTGAACCTGCGCGCCAATTGCTCCCATTACAGCGCAACCTTGGTAAGGTTGCCAACAACATCGCGTACGTTCATTCCATCGGCGCGCGCGGCGAATGTTAGCGCCATTCGGTGCTGCAACACTGGTTCCGCGAGCGCCTTCACGTCGTCTACAGATGGGGCGAGCCGGCCATCATAGAGCGCACGGGCACGGGCACAGAGCATCAAAGCCTGACTGGCGCGCGGACCAGGTCCCCATGAGATGAATTTCTTTGCAATATCGTTATCGGCTCCTGGACGGGCCGAACGAACAAGCTTCAAGATAGCGTCGATCACGCCTTCGGGCACCGGCATGCGGCGGATGAGCTGCTGCATGTCGCGCAGGCGCTCGGCATCAATGGTCTTTTCCGCTTTGGCCTCAGATGTGCCGGTGGTCTCGAGCAACACCCGGCGTTCGGCTTCAAGTTCCGGATAAAGGATATCGATCTGCATCAAAAACCGGTCGAGCTGTGCCTCGGGCAACGGATAGGTGCCTTCCTGCTCTAGCGGGTTCTGTGTCGCCAATACGTGGAACGGTCGCGGCAAATCATGCCGCTCGCCTGCGATGGTCACGTGATATTCCTGCATGGCCTGCAAAAGCGCCGACTGCGTGCGGGGCGATGCGCGGTTTATTTCGTCAGCCATGAGCAATTGAGCGAAAATCGGACCTTTGACATAGCGGAAATAACGCTTGCCATTATCATCCTGTTCCATGACTTCCGAGCCGAGAATATCCGAGGGCATCAGATCCGGAGTGAACTGAATGCGGCGATCGTCAAGCCCGAGAACGGTTCCCAGCGTTTCTACCAGCTTCGTCTTTGCGAGGCCCGGAACGCCGACCAGAAGAGCGTGCCCGCCTGCCAGCAGCGCCACAAGTGTCCGTTCAATGACGCTTTCTTGACCGAAGATAACAGTCGCTATGCCCGCCCTTATCTTTGCAATATCCGCCAGCGCTTTCTCTGCCTCGGCAATCATTGCCTTGGGATCGGACGGTACCTCAGGTTTAATCATGGTCATGGGTTCACCTCACCGCTGGTATCTGTTGAGAGTTTGTCTTAAATGACTCTAACTGAATATGACTCTAAGTCACTATGACATGCTGACAAGCGTTCCAACGTTGACTATTTCGTGACGTATACAGAAAAAAGGCAGGCCATGGCAGGGTCAGAGGACACTCTACGGGATGCGGCAGGGCTCGAAGCGCTGATCTCGCGTGCTGCTACACCGGGCAAGGGCCTGCCACCGGTTGATAAGTGGAATCCCGATTTTTGTGGTGATCTCGATATGGAGATCAAATCCGATGGTACCTGGTTCTATATGGGCACGCCGATAGGGCGGGAGCCGCTCGTACGCCTGTTTTCCACCGTCCTGCGCAAGGACGCGGACGGGAAAACCTATCTCGTGACACCGGTCGAAAAGGTGGCTATCCGCGTCGAGGATGCGCATTTCCTGGCCGTCGAACTCGATGTCTCCGGTGAAGGAGACGAGCAAGTGATGACCTTCCGCACAAATGTCGGTGATATCGCCGAGGCGGGCGCGGATAATCCGCTTCGGTTTGTCATTGATACAATCAATGGTGGACTAAAACCTTACCTTTTGGTGCGGGGCCGTCTCGAGGCGCTGCTTGCGCGACCGGTGATGTATGAACTGGTCAGGCATGGGGAGGAAATTACCATCGACGAAAAGCCTATGTTCGCCGTTCGATCGAAGGGGACTGTGTTCCCGATCATGCCATCGGGTGAACTGGAAAAGCAGAGCCGATGAGCCAGACTAAATCATTGGACAAGGGCTTTTCCGCCCGCGCCTTCGCAAAACGCGTCGCGCTCAAAGGCAAGGAAACGTTGGACCAGGATCACGGCGACCATTTGCTCAATCCTGAACTCGATGCGCTGATCGCCGCAAATCCATTACGCGACGCGGCGGTGCTTGTGCCGATCGTTGATCGGGGCGATGAGGCGAGCGTCCTCCTCACGCTGCGCAACACGAATATGCGCAAACATTCGGGGCAGGTGGCATTTCCGGGTGGCGCGATTGATCCCGAAGACGATTACGAGCCGGAGAAAGCGGCGCTGCGCGAGGCGCACGAGGAAATCGGCCTTGAGGGGCGCCATGTGGAACTCATAGGGCGACTGCCGCGCTATTTGACGACGACGGGCTATTCCATCACGCCGGTACTCGGGCTGGTGCACCCACCGTTTGAACTGACCCCGAACCCTGATGAGGTCGCCGATGTGTTCGAGGTTCCTCTGTCATTCCTGATGAATCCCGGAAATCATCGACGTGAAAGCCGGATATGGCAGGACAAAGAACGGTTCTACTATACGATGCCATTCGGCGATCGCTTTATCTGGGGCGTGACTGCAGGCATTATCCGGACACTTTATGAAAGGCTCTATTCTTGAGCGCGACTGTTTCCATTGCTGACAGAGCTCCATGGCTTAAGGGCAAGTCCCTGCAAAAGTTGCTTGCTGCCCTGTCTGTGGGAGGTGAAGATGCGCGCGTTGTTGGTGGTGCGGTACGGAATACGCTTTTGGGGCAAGAGGTCAGCGATATTGATATCGCAACGACCTGCCTGCCGGAGGAGACATTGCGGCGCGCGGCAGATGCCGGCTTCAAGGCTGTTCCGACCGGCATCGACCATGGCACGATCACGGTTATCGCCGAGGGCCGGCCATTCGAAGTGACGACCTTGCGTGCCGATGTCGAAACCGACGGAAGACATGCGGAGGTTGCCTATGGCCGCGATTGGCAGGTGGATGCAAACCGGCGCGACTTCACTATAAACGCTTTGTACGTCGAGGCGGATGGCGCCATCGTCGATCTCGTTGGCGGGCTAGCAGACATTGAAAGCCGCACGCTGCGCTTTATCGGCGACCCCGAGCAACGTATTCGCGAAGACTATCTGCGGATTATGCGGTTCTTCCGGTTTTTTGCATGGTATGGGAAGGGCAGGCCCGAAAGTGAAGGTTTGAAGGCATGTGCGCGCCTGAAGGACGGGCTTGCCCGGCTTTCAGCTGAGCGCATCTGGTCGGAAATGAAGAAATTGTTGGCTGCGCCTGACCCTTCGCGCGCATTGCTATGGATGCGGCAGGCTGGCGTTCTGACCGCGGTTTTGCCGGAAAGCGAAAAATGGGGCATCGATACGATCCATGGCTTGGTCAGGACCGAGCAGGATCTGCGTTGGGAGATCGATCCGCTTTTGCGACTGGCGAGCATGATCCCGCCTCAAGCCGGCCGCATCGCCGAGATGGCGTCTCGGCTGAAACTCTCCAACAATGAGCGCGCACGGTTGGAGGCCTGGGCTGAAACTGCGATGCCGCAACCGGAGATTTCCGAGACCGGATTTGCGAAGAAACTCTACCGTAGTGATAAACAGGGCATGCGCGACCGCCTTCGCCTTGCGTTGGTTTCCGCACGAGCGGATGCTGTCAATGACAACAATGCGATGATGCGCGCGGGACACCTGTCCAAATTGCTGGAATTTCTTGACTATTACGAGAAGCCCAAATTCCCGCTATCCGGGGAAGACCTACTTTCCGCCGGCCTTGAAAAGGGACCGGAGATCGGCAAGATGCAACGCGCACTGGAGGATGAATGGATCGAGTCCGCCTTCACCCTCGATCGCGATGCATTGCTTGCCAAAATCTCTCAATACGCAGGAAAAGCCTGATCAGGCCGCCTGACCTTTCGAGGGTTGGATATTTGCCTTGATGGTTTCGAGCATGGATTCGCGAATAACCGTTTCACCATGGGTTTCACGCAAATGCTCGGTAGCGCGGCGGATGATTTCAGCTTCGGTGTCGTGACGTGTATGCCACTGGCAACCGGGAACAATGCAATGAAGTTCTTTCATGGCTTTCTCTCCCTGCTGTGAGCGCGCAAAAATGCGTGCCCCATTCACAACAGCGCGGCCCCTTCGCCGCGCCAATGGCTAGCATAACGCATGAAGCGGCGGATTGATCCCTTAAATATCCATGTCAGGGCCATTTGACCGTAGGGGGCATCGACGAGAGAATCGAATCGACATTTCCCCCGGTCTTCAAGCCGAAGATCGTGCCACGATCATAGAGCAGGTTGAATTCGACATAGCGACCACGGCGGACAAGCTGTTCTTGACGGTCGGCATCTGTCCAGTCGTGATTGAAGTTCTGCCGCACAAGATAGGGGTATACCACCGAAAAGGCTCGGCCCACATCGCGAGTGAAATTGAAGTCGGCTGTCCAGCCGCCGTTTTCCTCGGACGAATGCAACCAGTCGTAGAAAATGCCGCCGGTACCTCGCGCTTCCTTGCGATGGGGAAGATAGAAATATTCGTCGCACCAGGTTTTGAACTTTTCGTGATTGGCGACGGCGGAGTGTTTGTCGCAAACAAATTTCATCGCCTTGTGGAAGGCGAGTGTATCCGGGTCTTCCCGGGTACGCTTGCGATCAAGAACAGGCGTGAGATCGGCGCCGCCGCCAAACCACTGCCGCGTCGTCACCACCATGCGCGTATTCATATGCACAGCAGGGACAAAGGGACTTTGAGGGTGGGCGATCAGCGAGATACCTGATGCCCAGAACCGAGGATCCTCGTCAGCACCCGGTATTTGCTTGCGAAATTCCTGGGAGAATTCACCATGTACAGTGGACGTGTGAACGCCGACCTTTTCGAAGACGCGCCCGTGCATGACTGACATGATGCCGCCCCCGCCCTTGCCGTCATCGCGTTGCCATGGGGTCTGCTTGAAGCGACCAGGCGTGCGGTCCGAGAGCGGTCCGTCCAGTTCATCTTCCAACTGCTCGAAACTCGCGCAAATCTTGTCGCGTAGTTCCACAAACCAAGCGGTCGCGTCGGCTTTTTTGTCGTCGAGGGCCTCAGGAAGAACGGCAGGAATATCTGGACGGTCCATGATGAAGAATCCTTTTTCGCCTGGACATTATCACATCAACTTGAAGCCAAAAGGAAGGACCTGCCGTTCATTCGGCCTATCCATAAAAAAATGACTCGTTTTCCGGCTTTTCTGCACCTACTCTCATTGATTGTAGGGTTCAGTGAGGGATACGAGATGGTCTCCAAAGCACCCCGATCTCAATATCCCAAACCGCCGCTTGACGGTTTGCGAAAGAGACTGAAGGAAAGTCGCGAAGCTCCCAGCCAGCAACGCGGTGCCTTTGTTCGCGAGAGCTTTAAACTGCCGCGTCTGGCGGCACGTGAGAAGGCACGCGAATGGTTCGAGCAATATCCAAAAGCCGCTTATTGGACCGAAATTGAAAGCTGGTACGAGCGTCCCGGCGATATCATCGAATTCACAATGCGCCGCTTGCCAAATGCGGATTGAAATAGGAAAAATCGCCGATTCAACAATAAAATTGATGTTCTTTTTCAAATATTTGATCGTTTCGACCGCAAACGGCGCCAGTTTATGAAAAATCTTCAGATTTTCTTTCAATTATGCAGAATCTCGAGTGATCGCAGCTGACAGCCTTTTCCAAAGACAGTAGAACTCTCCCAGCACCGGAGAATCTTCCGGACGCACAAGAAAAATCCAAGGAGGACACAATGCGCTTATCGTTGATCTCTGGCGTGGCGTTGGCCGCTGTCATGGCGATGACGTCGTTTGCCAAAGCCGACATCGTCGTCGGAATTATCGCTCCCGTGACCGGGCCCGTCGCGGCTTACGGCCTGCAGGTTAAGAATGGCGTCGAAAGCGCTGCCGAAGCCATCAACGCAGCAGGGGGCATCAAAGGCGAAAAGATCGTAACGAAGGTCTTTGACGATGCGGGCGAACCCAAGCAGGGTGTGTCGGTTGCCAACCAGGTGGTAGGTGAAGGCATCAAGTTTGTGGTTGGCCCGGTAACATCCGGTGTTGCAATGCCGGTTTCGGATGTTCTGGCCGAAAATGGTATTGTCATGGTCACGCCGACCGCGACCACTCCAGACCTGACAACACGCGGGCTTGAAACCGTGTTCCGTACCTGCGGCCGTGACGACCAGCAGGCCGACGTTGCCGGGAAGTACATGCTCGAAAAGTTCAAGGACAAGCGCATCGCTATCGTCTACGACAAAACGCCATATGGCACCGGTATCGCAAACGGTCTGAAGGCTGTTCTGAATAAGGGCGGTGTCACCGAAGTCGTTTTTGAAGGCATCAATGCCGGCGAAAAGGACTACAGCGCGCTCATCACCCGCATCAAGTCCGAAAAAGCCGACGTGATCTACTTTGGCGGATATCATGCTGAGGGCGGCCTTATAGCCCGTCAGCTGAATGATCAGGGAATCAAGGCTCAGATCATTGGTCCCGATGGCTTGTCGAATACTGAGTATTGGGCAATCGGCGGCGACTCTGCAGCGGGCACACTGTTCACCAACAGTGCCGATCCGACCAAGAATCCTGCCGCGGCGAAGGTTGTGGAAGCACTCCAGGCCAAAAACATTCCGGCCGAAGCATTCACACTCAATGCGTATGCTGCGTTGCAAGTGATCGCTGGGGCTATTGAAAAGGCTGGCTCAGCTGAACCAACCGCGGTTGCGGCAAAAATCAAGTCGGGTGAAGCGTTTCCAACGGTTGCAGGTGATCTCAGCTATTCCAGCACTGGCGATTTGAACACGCCTGCCTTCGTCTTTTATAAATGGGAAGGCGGCAAGGCTACCCAGATCGACTGACACGGCAGTTAACAAGACAATCCGCCCGCCAATCGTGGCCGGCGGATTATCAGTGGAGCAATGAAAACTGCCGTTGCGCTTCAGCGGTTGCGATGGCCGCGGAAAGCGCCAGATTCAGTGAGCGCGCGCCAGAGACCATTGGAATGATGAGCCTGGCGTCGGCCGCCTGATGGACGTCATCGGGAACACCTGCAGATTCGCGGCCGAACAGCAGAATATCGCCGGGCATAAACTTGAAACGAGTATAAGGCTCGGCTGCCTTTGTGGTGAAAAGCAGGACCCGGCGTTTTTCAAGAAGCCGCCATTCCTGAAACTGCGTCCAGTTGGGATGGCGCGTCAGGGCGGCTTGTTCAAGGTAGTCCATTCCTGCACGTTTCAGGGCGCGATCGGAAATATCGAAGCCGGCCGGCTCAATAATATCAACGGCAACGCCAAAACAGGCTGCCATGCGCAGTATCGTGCCAGCATTGCCGGGAATATCTGGCTGGTAGAGTGCGACGCGTAAGTCGGTATATGGTTCGGTCAAGGAGATGCCTTCCATGAGTCGGCGCGAAATGACGATCAACGAGGTTTAACAATGTTTCGCTGGTTTGAAGAGAGGCTCGAGCCATTTCCATCCGCTGAACCAGGTGAGCCGCCGAAAACTCTCGTCGCATTCTGCATGCATTATACTCGGGGTGCCTGGCCCTGGATTGCCATTATGGCTGTTTGTACGGCCCTGATCGCTGTGCTCGAAGTCTCGATGTTCGCATTCATGGGTAATATCGTTGACTGGCTTTCCAACCATTCGCGTGAAACATTCTTGGCGGATGAAGGCTGGAAACTGGCGCTGATTTCTGGCGTCGTGCTGATCGTGATGCCCGGCATCGTACTTGTCGATTCGCTCATCATCCATCAGACGTTGCTTGGCAACTATCCAATGCGGATCCGCTGGATGGTACATCGCTACCTCATTCGCCAGTCGATGACCTTCTTCCAGGACGAGTTTGCTGGCCGTGTGTCAACCAAGCTCATGCAGACATCGCTTGCTGTACGCGAGGCAGTTATGAAACTGCTCGACGTCCTCAATTATGTCATCGTTTATTTCACCGGAACACTGATTATCGCAGCGGCAGCTGATTTGAGGCTGATGCTGCCTTTTGTCGTCTGGCTTCTCATTTACATTGGGCTGCTGCGCTATTTCATTCCGAAAATACGGATCATTTCCGAGCGGCAAGCGGACGCCCGCTCGACGATGACGGGCCGAATCGTCGACAGCTACACGAACATCGCGACGGTAAAGCTGTTCTCTCATTCCAGACGCGAAGAGCGCTATGCCCGCGAAGGACTCGAGAACTTCTTGCAAACTGTCCACGGCCAGATGCGGCTGGTGACAAGCTTTCACTTCTCACTGTATGCGATGAATTGCCTCTTGCTGTTTTCGGTTGGCGGCATTGCCATCTGGCTGTGGATCGGGTCGGCAATCTCTGTCGGCGCCGTAGCTGTGGGTATTGGACTTGTGCTTCGTCTTAATGGCATGTCGCAATGGATCATGTGGGAAATGTCGGCACTATTCGAGAATATCGGCACCGTCGAAGATGGCATTACGTCCATTTCTCTGCCGCGTCTTGTACCGGATGTTCCGAACGCGCCAGAGCTGAAAGTTACTGCGGGGGAGATTACTTTCGATTCGATTGGCTTCCACTACGGCAAGGGTGCCGGTATAATCAACGCTCTATCTCTGGATATCCATCCGGGTGAAAAGATCGGTCTCGTCGGACGATCCGGTGCCGGCAAGTCGACGCTGGTCAACTTGCTCCTTCGATTTTACGACCTCGAATCGGGCCGGATTCTTATCGACGGTCAAGACATTTCGAAGGTCTCGCAGGATTCGCTTCGCGCTCATATCGGCATGGTCACGCAGGATACGTCGCTTCTGCATCGCTCCGTTCGCGATAATGTGCTTTATGGGCGCCCCGATGCCTCGGAAGAGATGATGCTTCGGGCGGTGAGAAATGCGCAAGCCGATGGTTTTATCGAAGACCTTTCAGACGCGAAAGGCCGGCGCGGCTTTGAAGCCCATGTCGGTGAGCGCGGCGTCAAGCTCTCAGGCGGTCAGCGTCAGCGTATCGCCATCGCTCGTGTCATGCTCAAGGACGCCCCGATACTCATCATGGATGAGGCAACTTCGGCACTCGATTCCGAGGTGGAAGCGGCGATCCAGGACAATCTCTACCGGCTCATGCAGGGGAAGACGGTTATCGCCATTGCGCACCGGTTGTCGACTATTGCAGCACTCGACCGGCTTATTGTTCTCGACAGGGGGCAGATTGTCGAGAGCGGCAGCCATGAGCAGCTCATCGCGGCAAATGGGATATATGCCGGATTGTGGGCGCGACAATCTGGCGGATTTCTTGGCCTCGATGACCAGGAAGCTGCGGAATAAGCGAGAGTACGTTCAACCTAACGTTGGCAAGATTCATCACTGCCAACGGTATTTACGCCGGGCCTTGGGAGAGGCAATCAGGTGGTTTTATGGGGCATGACCAGGACCATGGCCTATCCCTGCGACATCCTGCCCTTGTGACGCTGTCTCACTGGACAAGCTGAAGCGACATGCTTAGAAACCACGCCATATGTTGGGGATTCCGCATGGCTCATTTCTTGGGCCAGTCTTCTATTGTGCTGACAAAGTGGACTCCTCGGCTGCGTTGTTATTCGGAAAGGAACAGGCCCCGTGAGCGCACACGATACGACCGAGCCGACACGGCGTGACTTCCTCTATATTGCGACAGGTATGGCCGGTGTGGTCGGTGCAGGCGCCTTTGTTTGGCCCTTTATCGATCAGATGAATCCGGACGCCTCCACGCTGGCAGTCTCGTCTATCGAAGTTGATGTTTCGGCAGTTCAACCGGGTATGTCCTTGACTGTCAAATGGCGCGGTAAGCCGGTTTTCATTCGCAATCGGACACCGAAAGAAATCGAAGACGCCAAGAATGTTCAACTGAGCCAGTTGAAGGATCCGGTTGCGCGTAATGCCAATCTGCCTAGCGATGCCCAGGCAACGGACACGGACCGTGCGGCCGCCAAGGATAAGGAAAACTGGCTGGTGATGATTGGCGTTTGCACCCATCTCGGTTGTATTCCGCTTGGTCAGCAGGGCGATTTCGGCGGCTGGTTCTGCCCGTGCCATGGTTCGGTGTACGATACGGCCGGACGTATCCGTTCCGGCCCTGCACCGGAAAACCTACCTATCCCGCCACTTACATTCACTTCCGACACCGTCATCAAGATCGGCTAAGGTTCCACGGGGAGACACGACATGAGCGGTGGACATTCATCCTATACGCCGAGTACCGGCATCGAAAAATGGATCGACGCGCGACTACCATTGCCGCGTCTGATCTACGATTCTTTCGTCGCCTACCCGGTTCCACGCAATCTCAACTACGCCTATGCATTTGGCGGCATACTGGCGATCATGCTGGTGTCGCAGATCTTGACCGGCGTGGTTCTGGCCATGCACTATGCGGCCGATACCGGATTGGCGTTCAACTCCGTTGAGAAGATCATGCGTGACGTGAATTCCGGATGGCTGTTGCGCTATCTGCATTCGAACGGCGCGTCGATGTTCTTCCTCGCGGTCTATGTGCATATTTTCCGCGGACTTTACTATGGTTCATACAAGGCACCGCGCGAGCTTCTTTGGATTCTCGGCGTCATAATTCTTCTGCTTATGATGGCAACGGCATTCATGGGCTATGTGTTGCCATGGGGACAGATGTCCTTCTGGGGTGCGACCGTTATCACCGGCTTCTTCACGGCGTTCCCAATCATCGGCGATCCGATCCAGCAACTGCTGCTTGGTGGCTTTGCTGTCGATAATCCGACACTCAACCGCTTCTTCTCGCTGCATTATCTACTGCCGTTCATGATCGCCGGCGTCGTTGTCCTGCACGTTTGGGCACTTCATGTTGCCGGGCAAACGAATCCGACTGGCATCGAAGTCAAATCGAAAACGGACACCGTTGCCTTCACCCCTTACGCGACTGTCAAAGATGCGTTCGGACTGGTACTGTTCCTCATCCTCTTCGCATATTTTGTCTTCTATCTGCCGAATTTCATGGGCCACCCGGACAATTACATCCAGGCTGACTCGCTGAAGACGCCAGCCCACATTGTTCCGGAGTGGTACTTCCTGCCGTTCTACGCGATGTTGCGCGCCATTACTTTCAATATCGGACCGATCAACTCCAAGCTCGGCGGCGTTCTGACAATGTTCGGCTCGATCGCTATCCTGTTCATCGTGCCATGGCTCGACACGTCGAAGGTACGTTCGGCTGTCTACCGTCCTTGGTACAAGCTGTTTTTCTGGCTCTTCATCGCCAATGCCATCATGCTTGGTTGGCTCGGATCGCGACCGGCCGAGGGCTTGTACACGCTGTTTTCGCAGTTCGGAACGGCTTACTACTTCGGCTTCTTCATTATCCTCATGCCTCTGCTTGGCCTGATCGAGACGCCTCGACGGTTGCCCAATTCAATCACGGAAGCCGTGCTCGCGAAAACCAAGAGTGGCGGCCAACCGGCTGGTGTCGCTGCCGCTCCGGAAACCAAAGGCTGAGAACGTGAAGGGATCAAAGGACTTCATCATGAAAAAAATCCTCCTCGGTCTCGCAGCCGCCGGTCTAGGCACTATGTTGGCATTCAATGGTGCCAGCGCGGCCGAAGAAGCACACAATGCAGCTGAACCAACTCACTTCCCGATCAAGGAGCCGGCCGAGGTGAACTGGTCCTTTGCCGGTCCCTTCGGGCACTATGACAAGCAGCAATTGCAGCGCGGCCTGAAAATCTACAAGGAAGTGTGTTCAGCTTGCCATTCCATGCACTTGGTTGCATTTCGTTCACTCGAAGAACTCGGCTATACGGAAGCCCAGGTAAAGGCTTTTGCCGCCGAATATGAAGTGCAGGACGGTCCCAACGCCGAAGGTGAAATGTTCACCCGCAAGGCGCTGCCATCAGACTATTTTCCATCCCCATTCCCCAATGTGCAGGCTGCTGCTGCTGCCAACAATGGTGCGGCGCCGCCGGACTTTTCGCTGATTGCCAAGGCACGTGCAGTAGAACGCGGCTTCCCACGCTTTGTGTTTGATATCGCCACACAGTATCAGGAAGGCGGCCCGGACTATATTCATGCGCTGCTTACCGGCTTTGGCGAAACGCCACCGGAAGGCATGCAGATCCCCGAGGGTACGCACTACAACCCATACTTCATTTCCGCTAAATCGCTTGCAATGGCGGCGCCGTTGCAGGACGGCCAGGTGACTTATGACGACGGTTCGCCTCAAACGCTGTCTCAGTACTCGCAGGATATCTCGGCCTTCTTGATGTGGGCTGCTGAACCGCATCTGGAGGAGCGCAAGAAGACCGGTTTCCGTGTCATGGTCTTCCTCGTTCTTTTTGCCGGTCTGGTCTATGTGGCCAAGCGTAGGATTTGGGCCGACGTCGAGCATTGATTTATAGAAGATAGTGAATTTGAAAGGGGCGCGCTGCGCCCTTTTCTTTTGGAGGCAGGACAGTAGATTGTCTGCATACTGCGATCGCGAGGAATAAACGATGGATTCAACTCTGAAGCAGACGCTGGTCGGGGCCATCCGCAACATTCCCGATTACCCGAAGCCTGGGGTGATATTTCGCGATATCACGACATTGCTCGGAAATGCCCGCGCTTTCCGGCGAGCTGTAGACGAGCTCGTACATCCCTATGCCGGCGGCAAGGTCGACAAGGTGGCTGGTATCGAGGCACGAGGCTTTATTATCGGCGGAGCCATGGCGCACCAGCTTTCTTCCGGTTTCGTGCCAATTCGCAAGAAGGGTAAGCTGCCACATGACACGGTGCGCATCGCCTACAGCCTCGAATATGGCGTCGATGAGATGGAGATGCATCGCGACGCGATTGTGCCTGGTGACAAGGTCATACTCGTGGATGATCTGATTGCAACAGGCGGCACGGCGGAAGCCGCGGTGAAATTATTACAGCAAATGGGAGCGGATATAGTCAGTGCGTGTTTCATCATCGATCTGCCGGAGCTTGGCGGGCGCAAGAAGCTCGAAGCTCTCGGCGTCAATGTCCGAACATTGGTCGCCTTCGAAGGCCACTGAAGCTATTCAGTCAGCGCAATGAGCGCAGCGCTGTCGAACTCCAAGACCTTGTCGCCCTTTTGGTTATATGCGGCAGAGTACATCTGCATCATCGACCATCCGGGGCGGGATTGAAGAGCACGTATACTTTTCAATGTTCTGGTGAAACGAATTGTGTCGCCAGCATAGACTGGTTTCAACCATTTGAGGTTTTCAAAGCCGGGCGAGGGGCCGAATTGTGGCGGCTGCTCGCCTCGTTCGATCGCTGATTTAACCACTTTCTTCATGTCTTCAACATTCAACCGCATCCAGACGGCGGTTGTGTGCCACCCAGAAGCGCAGAGTGCACCGAAATTGCTTTTCTTCGCTGCTTCGGGATCAATGTGGAAGCGCTGGGGATCATATTTCGTGGCAAAGGCGATGATATCGTCTGCCATGAATGTATGCATGCCGAGCTCATGTTCGACCCCGATAAACTGTTCGATTCTGCTGCTCATAATGCGGCTGGCTCCCGCAGGGAAAACATGGCGGTATGTTCCAGCTCGCAAACGATTATATCGTTCTGATTAAAGACCGCATGGTGCAGTTTGACGAATCCCAGGGAGGGCTTCGACTTGGATAGGCGCCGGTCAAGGATGGTCGTCTTTCCGGTCAGCGTGTCACCGGCAAGAACTGGCTGTTTCCATTTGACGTAGTCGATTCCCGGCGCGCCCTGTGATGTAGAATCCAGGAGGTATGCATCGCACAGCATACGCATGAACATGGAGACCGTGTGCCAGCCGGAGGCAGCAAGGCCCCCGAGGATGCTGGCCCTGCCGGCAGCCTCATCCAGATGAAACGGCTGCGGATCGAACTGGCTAGCGAAATCGATGATTTCCTCTGCGCTAACGACTTTTGATCCGAGTGGCCATTCACTGCCAATCGTGAAATCCTCGTAGGCGTACCGGGGAGAGTGTTCGCTCATGTCCTGCCTGAAGTTTATGTGTTGAACCTGAACAGCATGATGTCGCCGTCCTGCACCACGTATTCTTTGCCTTCATCGCGGGCCTTGCCGGCTTCCTTTGCCGGGACCTCGCCGCCAAGGGAAACAAAATCATTATATGCGATTGTCTGGGCACGAATGAAGCCCCGCTCGAAATCCGTGTGAATGACACCGGCGGCCTGCGGTGCTTTCGAGCCGCGTTCTACCGTCCATGCACGGGCCTCCTTCGGCCCAACCGTGAAATAGGTGATGAGGTGGAGTAGTTTGTATCCGGCTTGAATGAGACGATCGAGACCGGGCTCATCGAGGTTCATGGCGTGCAGATACTCCTTCGCTTCCTCCTCCGGCAGTTGCGCCACTTCCGCTTCAATGGCCGCCGATATGGTGACCGTTTCCGCACCTTGGCCTGTCGCCATCTCCTCGACCGCCTCAGTATATTCATTACCGATAGCTGCATCCTCTTCGGCAACATTGCAGACGTAGAGCACTGGCTTTGATGTCAGGAGGTTTAACTCTTGAAGAATGGCAAGATCCTCCGCTGCAATACCATTCAGCATAAAGCGAACCGGCTGGCCTTCCTGCAGAAGCGCAAGCGCCTGTTCCATGATGGGCAGCACAGTCAGTGCTTCCTTGTCCTTGCTGCTGGCGCGCTTGCGGAATTGTACGATACGGCGTTCAAGGCTTTCGAGATCGGACAGCATCAGTTCGGTTTCGACCGTCTCGGCATCCGAAACGGGATCGATACGTCCCTCCACATGGGTGATATCATCGTCTTCGAAGCAGCGCAGCACATGGACGATTGCGTCGACCTCGCGAATATTGGCGAGGAATTGGTTGCCGAGACCTTCCCCCTTCGACGCACCGCGCACAAGGCCGGCGATGTCGACAAAGCTGATACGGGTCGGCACGATGTTTGCGGATTTGCCGATCTTGGCGATTGCTTGCAAGCGTGGGTCAGGTACTGCAACTTCGCCGGTATTGGGTTCGATGGTGCAGAATGGATAGTTCGCAGCCTGGGCAGCGGCTGTCTTGGTCAGCGCGTTGAAAAGCGTTGACTTACCTACGTTGGGCAGCCCCACGATGCCGCATTTGAAACCCATAATGTGCGATCCTTATTCTTTTTTGCCGAAGAGCTTGTTCAGCATGTCGGCCATTGGGCCGGATTTTGGAATGTTGACGGCAGGCTTTTGCTGACGAGCCTGCCGGATATGACTTTGGCCAGCGGATTTTGCAACTGGCTTTGCAACCGTTTCCCGTTCAGTCTTGCCACCGCCAAGAGCTATCGAAACACGGTTCATGAAACCGGCATCGTCCTTTGTGACGAGCAATCCTGCATTTGCTGCAACCGCGTCGAGCAACGGTGCCACCCATTTACTGTCTGCCTTGGCAAAATTGCCGAGTACATGATTGGTGACCATTTCTTTGACACCGGGATGACCGATACCGAGGCGGACGCGGCGATAATCCTTGCCGCAGTGCGCGTCGATGGACTTGATGCCGTTATGGCCACCTGAGCCTCCGCCCGTCTTTACACGCACCTTGCCGGCGGTCAGATCAAGCTCGTCATAGATAACAACGAGATCGCTCAAAGCCAGCTTGTAGAAGCGTATGGCTTCGCCTACGGCTTGGCCGGACAGGTTCATAAACGTCTGCGGCTTGATCAGGATGATTTTTTCGCCTTCGATGATGCCATCGGCGATGAGCGCCTGAAACTTCTTGGTCCAGGGAGAAAAACTATGGCGGCGGTGTATTTCATCCGCCGCCATGAAACCGATATTATGCCGGTTGGTAGCATATTGGGAGCCCGGATTGCCAAGACCTGCGATGAGTAGCACGCGCCTAGCTCCCAATAATCGACAAGACGATTACTCGCCTTCTTTTTCTTCCGTTGCAGCTTCTTCAGCAACTGCTTCAGTGACTTCTTCCGCCTCGGTAGCGTGGCCAACGATGGTGGCAATGGTGAAATCGCGATCCTGAATGACCGTCGTGACGCCCTTCGGCAGGGTCACAGCGGAAATGTGGACTGAATCACCGATCTGCAAGCCAGTAAGATCGATGTCGATCGCGTCCGGAATTGCATTTGCCGGGGCATGAAGCTCAACGTCGTGACGAACGATATTGAGAACGCCGCCGCGCTTGATACCAGGCGCTGCGTCTTCATTGTGGAAGTGAATTGGTACATGCACGTTCACCACCGACTTGGCCGATACGCGCAGGAAGTCGACGTGTACTGGCTTGTCGCTGACCGGATCAAGCTGGAAGTCCTTTGGAAGGACCTGGATCGATTTGCCATCCAAAAGGATGTTGGCAATCGTCGTCTTGAAACCGCCGCCGTGAATCTTGTAGTACAGCGTCTTGTAGTCGAGGGTGATCGAGACTGGCGCCTGCTTGTCACCATAGATGACAGCTGGCACTTTACCGTTGCGGCGAATTTCCCGGGAGGACCCCTTACCAACCCGTTCGCGCGCCTCGGCCTTGAGCTCGTATGCTTCGCTCATGGCATTTCCTTTCGAGGTTCAAATCTGGAGTGTTCTTCGAGGCCAATGTATGGCTGTTCAAAAAACATGAAGCGGTCGCACGCTCATCCAGAACCGGATGAAATGACCGCTCCATTCCGCGTTGCCTCCAAGGGTGTCTACGCGGATGGCGGCTCTATAACGGAAAGATGACGGATGTGCAAGTTTGTTGCTTGCGCAGATGTGTCCAAATCCATGCATAGAATATGGATGATCTAGTCGAACAGGCTGGAAACGGACTCTTCCGATGCCGTGCGCGAGACGGCTTCACCGATCAGATCGGAAATCGACAGTACCCGGATATTGGGTGCGGCTTCAATCGCCGGGGTCGGCTGAATGGAATCCGTGATGACCAGTTCCTTCAGCTTGGAGCTGGAAATACGGGCGACGGCCCCACCGGACAGCACGCCGTGGGTTATATAGGCAGTAACGCTGGTCGCGCCTTTTGCAAGAAGCGCTTCGGCGGCGTTGCATAGCGTGCCACCAGAATCAACGATATCGTCGAACAACAGGCAATCCTTGCCGCGCACATCACCGATGACGTTCATGACCTCTGACTCGCCCGGCCGATCACGGCGCTTATCGACGATGGCGAGCTGTGCATCGATGCGTTTTGCCAGCGAACGGGCGCGAACAACACCGCCGACGTCTGGCGAAACGACCATGACATTCGACTTGCCGTAATGCGCACGAACATCGCGGGCGATGACCGGAACAGCATAGAGATTATCGGTCGGGATATCGAAGAAGCCCTGTATCTGGCCCGCATGCAGGTCGAGCGTCAGAACGCGGTTTGCACCAGCTTCGGTAATCAGATTTGCCACGAGTTTTGCAGAAATCGGCGTGCGCGGGCCCGGCTTACGGTCCTGACGGGCATAGCCGAAATAGGGAAGAACGGCCGTGATACGCTTTGCCGACGAACGGCGGAACGCATCGATCATGATCAGCAATTCCATCAAATGGTCATTTGCCGGAAAAGATGTCGACTGCATGACGAAGACGTCTTCACCTCGGACGTTTTCCTGAATCTCGACGAAAATCTCCTGATCGGCGAAGCGGCGGACGCTGGCCTTTCCGAGTGGAATATTGAGATACTTGGCAACAGATTCGGCGAGAACACGATTGGAATTGCCCGCGAAGAGTTTCATGCCGTATTTTCTCCACGTCTTTTTCAGAGCGCAGCCAAAGTAAAGGATATGGCGGGCCTTTTACTGTGCCTGACGCACATTGCAAGCGGGCAAGCAGGATTCATGCACAATTCGTCGAGAATATCGCGTTAAACGTGTAAATATGTCACGTCTTGGCACCGGATACCCATGTCAGGTAACCTTGGATAGCCTTGTCGGCGATGCCTTCCATGACCTTCGGCGGGACGGTACTCCACGGGTCGGCTCCGCCGCCGGGTACCTTTTCCTGACCTTGGATACGGTGCAGACGCGTCCCGGCTGGATCAAGCACATCCCATACGTAGATGATCGTCGTCTGGTTACCGTCGGGAAGGGCAGAAAAATAGCCCTTCATAATATGCGTGTTGTCCATATCTGCTGACGTGCCGAGGACGATGCCTTTTTCCTTGGCAAGTGCCGACAAGCGTTGCGATAGCGGTGTCGCGGCGGCAATTGGCGCGCCGACAATGGGTGCGAACCGCAACTTTGCCGTGCGCTGTGCTCCGGGCACGGCCGGCGTCCCGGTCTGGGTGGCTCCAGAGGCCGTTGTGGTCGTCCTCGAGGGTGTTGGCGTTGTTGCGGGAACGGCGCCCGGTGCAGTCGTTGCTTGTGCATTTGTGCCGGGCGCGGTGGTTGCTGAAGCGCCTGGCGTTGCGGAGGCACCCGGGGCAGGCGTCGTCTGGTTTCCTTGCGCTGGTGGCAGATCAGCTTTGGTCACGCCGATCGGGGATTCCGAACTATTGCACGCCGTAAGTGAGAGGCCGGCCAGGACTGCGAATACACATGTTAGTGAGCTGCGAGACTTCATCTTCAGTCAAACCCCGTCATGAGTCACATATGTGCTCATTTGCAAGCAGAAACAGACAAAAGTTTTATTTTACGATCAAGTCAAGAGATTGGCGGGAAAGCGCCTCCGCCTGACCATTGGTCGTAAGGTAGGTGCGGCCCAGTGTCATGGCCGTATTGCTGTCGGAGTCCATGATGATCATGTGCGCAAACAGTGTCATATCGGGTTGGATACGTTCAGGATTGCCCGAGTAGAACATAGGCATATCCATCCAGGACGGCGTGAAGCGGGCACCAACCGAATAGCCGCAGGCATTGAGCCGGTGGCGGGTCAGGTCATGCGCCTCCATCACCTTGGCATGAGCATCGAATACATCGCCAAAAGTGAAATCAGGCGTCATCGCAGCTTCGACAGCTTCAAGCGCTTCGTGTGATGCGTCATAAAGCTCTTGGTGACGTTTCGATGCCTTGCCGGTCAATACTGTGCGCATCATCGGGGCATGGTAGTGGCGATAGACGCCAGCCCACTCCAACGTCAGCTGATCGTTCTTGGTCAGCTTGCGTCGCCCCGACTTGTAACGGCAGAGGAGTGCATCTTCACCCGAACCAATGATGAACTCGTTGGCTGGATAATCGCCCCCGCCGGCAAAAATTGCCGATTGCATGGCAGCAAGTATCGCGCCCTCATCGGCGCCGGCTTTCACGAGTTTGAGCGCTGCATCGAGCGCCTCATCGCTCAGTTCTGCAGCCCTGCGGCTATAGACGATTTCCGCCGGACTTTTGAGGACGCGCAGCTTGTCAACGATACCTGATATGTCGACGAGTTGGCCGAATGCGGTGAGCTGTTCGTCAAGCTTCCGGCCATTGGCGGCGGTGAGTCCATGGGTTTGGTATTCGATCCCAATGCGGCAACCGAGCAGATCCAGATCGTTGAGAAGTTCACGTAAATCCGCAGCCGGATTGGCATTATCGCGATCTGCCCAGACTATAATATTCTCAATATTCGACGTTTGGCGCGCTTGCCTCAAATCGGCAGAGCGGGTCATCAACACGTTGCTGCCATCCGCTTTTACGACCAGGCATTGGAAGAAACAGAAGCCGAAGGTGTCGTAGCCTGTGAGCCAATACATGCTTTCCTGTGCAAAAAGCAGGACCGCATCAAGCTTCTGGTCGGCCATCACCATCATCAGCCGGTCACGGCGCGCAGCAAATTCTTCCGGTTCGAAATGAAGGGCCATACTCTTACTCCGTGATCGTAATCGCTGATATCTGGCGGCCGTAGTCAGCTTCCTTGCGGTGAGTCGTCCGGCGATAGGAAAAGAACTGATCCTCGTCCGCGTAGGTGCACCGTTCTAGTGAAGAGGCACTGACCCCCGCGCGATCGAGCTTCGTGGTGATAAACGCCCACAGGTCGAACATCTTATGCCCACCCTTGACCGAGTCGCGGAAAAAAAACTGATACGAGGCATCCGTTTCGACAAACTGATCATAAAATTCACTGCCAACTTCGTAGTTGTCGGGGCCGATTGTTGGGCCCAGAACGGCATGAATTCGATCACGCCGTGCGCCAAGTGCAATCATTGCCTCAACTGTGTTCTCAAGCACGCCGGCAATTGCGCCGCGCCATCCGGCGTGAGCAGCGCCAACGACTTTCGCCTCCTTGTCGGCAAACAGAATGGGTCCACAATCGGCGGACAATGCGCCAATGACGATGCCGGGCGTTGCCGTCACCATTGCATCGGCGTCTGGCCGGTCGCCGACGAACGGTGCCGTGACAGTGACAACATCAGGGGAATGAACCTGATGCACGGTCACGAGGTGCGACAGTGACGCGCCGAGTGATTCCGCTACCCGTCTGCGATTTTCTTTCACACGGCCCTGATCATCATTGGAGCCGCTACCAACATTCAAGCCGCGATAAATGCCGTCTGACACGCCGCCTTTGCGGGTGAAGAAACCGTGGGCGATTCGGTCTTTTTCGGGGGATCCCAGCAAAGTGGAACGCAGTGGTGCTGGTTTGTCTGACGTGATCATACCGAATGCCCTTTCAAGGGAGCGGATGGTGGTTGAGCAATCGATTGAAGTCAATTGCCAGAATCTATTTCGCTTCGAACGGGAAAACATGCGTTGCCGGATCGCTCACGCAAAGCGCTTTGAACAATGTTCCCATCTGGTCTGGTCCAGCCAACCGGTCCACATCGAGGTGAATCTGGTCCTGAACTTCCGCTGATTTGTCTGTGCCCAGCGCTCCGGCACGATCGAGCAAACCCATAGCAAGCAGAAATTCGCCTTGGGTCATGGCGCTAGTCTTGCAACCTTCCGTACGTGCCGCCAGCGCGAGGCTATGGAAGTCTACGTGTGTGGTGAGGTCTGCTGCGCCCGGGATATGTAGGACATCAACGGAGTTGTGATGGCTCAGCGCTTGCAACGTATCGCCGAAACCCTGTTGCAGATGTCCATAGTCAAACAACAACGCTGCGCCTCGGTCATGGTGAACGCGTGCGGCAATCTCTTGCATGAGAGCATTGCGCGCGGGACCGACCTCGAAAATACTGCCTTCGGGCGCGATGTTATTGCCAGGGGGGAGAAGGGCTTCGTCAATCGAGCCGGAACCGGCAGCAAAAATGAAATTTTGCTTTGTATCGAGCGCGAGCACTCGTTCGACGAAGCGCCCATTTATTTTCACGTATTGACGTGAAGGAATAGCGTCAAAGAGCTCATTGGCAATAAGAATAAGCGGGCCGGATGCTACGTCTTTGAAATGTTTCTTCCAGGTGATTTCACCACCATGCTTGGTTAGCGTCTTTCGTTGAATCCGCGTCAACCGATCGCTGATTTCTACCATGTGGATTTTCGCAGCGGCGATAAAACCCGGTGCGATCTTGGCGACTGTGCGGATGAGGTCTTTCATCAGCGTGCCGCGCCCGGGCCCGATTTCGCAAAGGACAAATGAATTGGGCGATCCAAGCGCTTGCCAAGCGTTGGCGCACCAGACCCCTACGAGTTCGCCGAACATCTGGCTTACTTCGGGGGCCGTGATGAAATCGCCGTCTTTGCCGAAGGGTTCGCGTGTTGTGTAGTACCCCGCATCCCGATCAAACAGGCACATCGCCATATAGTCGGCAACGCTAATCGGGCCGGTGGCCTCAATCTGCCTGATGATGCGTTGCTTCAGGTTCATCGTCCGGTAGCAACCTCGGGATTGCGGGCTGACAGGATGAAGGCCAGCCCGACCAGAACCATCGGAACGGAAAGAATCATTCCCATAGTCAACCAACCGCCATAAAGATAACCGAGCTGTGCATCCGGTTCACGGAAGAACTCGACGAAAATCCGCGATAGTCCATAGAGCATAACGAACGTACCACCGATAAAGCGCGGGCTTTTCAGTTTGCGCCCATAGAAAATCAACAGAGCCAAGACGGTGAAAAGCACGATGCCTTCCAACGCAGCCTCATAGAGCTGGCTTGGATGGCGCACGAACGGCCCGCCCGTCGGGAAGATCATGCCCCATGGCACATCAGTCGGGCGTCCCCATAATTCGCTATTGATGAAATTGGCAACGCGCACAAGACCGAGACCAACGGGCACACCTGCGGCAACCGTATCGAGCATGCTGTAGACATTGATCCTGCGGGAGCGGGCAAAGAGCACCATGGCAAGAATGGTGCCGAGCATGCCGCCGTGGAACGACATGCCACCTTCCCAGACTTTGAACATGTCGAGCGGATGGGCGATATAGCGGGCGAAGTCATAGAACAAAATATAGCCGAAGCGCCCGCCGAGAACGACGCCAAGTGCTGCCCACAAAACGAAATCGTCCAGGTCCATGGGTTTCATCGGTGGTGTATTGTTTGCCCAGAGCCGAGGCTTGCTGATAAGTTTCTTGGCGTACCACCAGGAAAAAAGAATGCCGGCTACATAGCCAAGACCATACCAATGGACGGATAGCGGGCCCAATGTGAAAATAACGGGATCGATATTGGGAAATGCGATCGCGGCAAATGTCGGTAGAAGTATTTCGCTCACAAGGCACTCCATAGTCGCGATTCAATTTGTCGGGACCATGCGCGAGGGTAAGAACAGGGTCAAGTTGCTCCTCCGGTAACATTTGTGGGTTGCCGATCCAAGGCCAACTCGCTTGCAATCGCCTAGCGCGGCGATTATTTGATTGGGAAATGAGAGAGGTATCCGCCATGACCAATGGATCAAACCGCGTACTCGATGAACTGGCGAAGCTTGTGACGGACGCTGCGGGTGCTGCGCAGGGCGTGCGCCGCGAAGTTGAAACGGCGTTTCGCGGACAGGCAGAACGATTGCTGAACACGATGGACGTCGTGCAGCGCGAAGACTTTGAAGCGGTGCGCGAAATGGCGATCCGGGCCCGTGCTGAAAATACCGCGCTTCTGGCACGCATCGAAGCACTGGAGACACTTGTAGGCCAGAAGGATAAAGCTCCGGGCGATACTCCGGAAAAGCCAGCGGCTCCTGGTGGCCGAACAAAGAAGGCTTGATTGCCGAACAGGCGCGGGAGCTTGCTCGGAAACCAAAACCGTAAATTGCTAGCCTTTTCTCAATTCAAACGCTTCAAGCGTTGGCATCTCCCGCTAATTTCTGCTCGCCTGCTGCGATCGCCTCTTCTTTGGTGTCGTAAGGACCAACTTTGTTCCCCTCTTCTTGATCGATGGTAATGACATAGTACCACCGTCCATCGTCATTTTTCTGAGTTGCGGTCACTTTCGTATTTGGCTCGGTTGTCATCGCCATCCTCCTGTTGCGTTAAACAATATAGGTAATCTAGATGATGTGGATATCGGAGATATGACGAGCGCTTAACGCCCGTGTGGACGCTTGTCGGCAGGGGTGCGTGATAGAGATTGCTGTTAGGTTGACTGTTTCCCGATATTTCGATGCTCCTGATGCCTATCCCCAAAATAAATCTTAAGTATTTATCAACAGGTGGAAATCGCCGAAAATCGTTGTCTTAGAGTCAGTTAAAGGCGGCTCGTGAATCTTTTTCCGAACTTCTGTCCACACCCATTCCCCGCATTCGACCAAAAGGGGACTGGCGCTCGGACTCAGCATCAATACACTGAAATTACAGCATGATTCGTTTCGGCGATCATGTAGCGGTTAACAAGGTTCGTTACCGCCGCCCGGCTGGCGCGTTCTGCCTGCTGGTTGGTTTTAAGCGTTTGGTGTCCTTTGGGTGGGTTCGCTGTGCTCCCGCAGCTTCATACGAGATTCGATTTAGCAGGTAATGGCAATGAGCCTTCTGGAAATAGAGATTGCGCGCGATTTGCATCCGGTCGATGTAATCGAGCATGTAGCCCACACCAATGAATGGGCATTCGAGCGCACCGGGGAAGATGAGATTGCCATTACGGTTGAGGGGAGCTGGACCGATTACCAGATTTCCTTTTCCTGGATGGAGGATTTTGAGGCGCTGCATCTAGCGTGCGCCTTCGACATCGCGGTCAGCGAGCCGCGTGTCAATGAAGTGATGCGTCTGCTGTCGTTGATCAACGAACAGCTCCTGATGGGTCATTTCGATCTCTGGCGGCAGGAAGGGGCCGTAATGTACCGTCAGTCACTGCTGTTGTCTGGCGGTGCCGAACCCACGAGTAAACAGGTCGAGGTTCTACTTTCCAGCGCGCTTGACGCCTGTGAGACATATTTCCAAGCCTTCCAGTTCGTCGTCTGGTCAGGCTCGACCGCGCGGGAATCACTCGACAGCATACTGTTTGAGACAGTGGGTTCCGCCTGAGCAGATAATCCAGGATCAGTTGGGCAATGACAATAAGTTTCGATGATTTCGAGAAAGTGGATATCCGCGTTGGCACTATCGTCGAGGTCGAAACTTTCCCGGAAGCGCGGAAGCCTGCTTTCAAGTTGAAAATCGATTTCGGGTCGGAGATCGGCATCAAGAAATCATCGGCACAGATCACAAAGCACTACACATTAGAAGAGCTGAAGGGACGGCAGGTTATGGCGGTGGTCAATTTTCCGCCACGTCAAATCGGCCGGTTCATGTCGGAAGTGCTGACGCTTGGTTTTCCGGATGAGGAGGGCGCAGTTGTCCTAGCCGCCATCAGCAAACCCGTGCCGAACGGCGGCAAGTTGTTCTAAAGAATTCCCTTCGCAACAAAATGCCGTCGACGCAGTTCTGAAGATAGAAATTGCGTCAACGGTGTAGTCTGGCTGTCAGCGTTAGACGCTGATCGGGGTCAGATCGTTTTTGCTGCCATCTCCTGGGCAATGTAGTCTGCTTGGCGAATTGCGAGGCTGACGATCGTAAGAGTCGGGTTTTCCGCACCGCCGGTAGTAAACTGGCTGCCGTCGGACACGAACAGGTTCTTGATGTCATGGCTCTGGCCATGCTTGTTGACCACGCCATCCTTCGCCTTCTCGCTCATTCGGTTGGTGCCAAGGTTATGTGTTGAAGGATAAGGCGGTGTCGGGAAGGTGCGGGTTGCACCGACAGCGTGGTAGAGTGCCTGACCCTGCTGATAAGCGTGATCGCGCATAGCGACGTCATTCGGATGATCGCTGAAGTTCACATTGGCGATGGGCAGGCCATATTTGTCCTTTTCGTCCTTGTGGAGCGTGATCCGGTTGTCTTCCTGCGGCATGTCTTCACCGACGATCCATAGCCCTGCCATATTCACATACTGGTCGAGCGCAGATGTGAAAGAGCGGCCCCAGCCGCCGGGATCAAGGAACGCCGCCATGAAGGGCAGACCGAGTGAGAGCGTTTCCATCTCATAACCGCCGACAAAACCCCTGGATGGATCATGGCGCGCTTCGTCGCGGATGATGCCGGCCATGGTCGTACCGCGATACATGTGCACCGGCTTTTCGAAGGTTGCGTAGACGGAACCTGTGGTGTGACGCATATAGTTGCGTCCGACCTGACCGGACGAATTCGCCAGTCCATCCGGGTACATACTCGATTCGGAATTGAGCAGTAGGCGCGGGCTTTCGATCGAATTGCCGGCAACGGCGACGATACGGGCTTTCTGCACCTGCTGCTTGCCATCTTTGTCCACATAGAGAACGCCTGTGACTTTGCCGCTCTTGTCGTGCTCGATCTTCTGAGCCATGGAGTTGGGACGCACTTCAAGCTTGCCGGTCTTTTCGCCCTTTGGGATTTCCGTGTAGAGCGTTGACCATTTCGCACCCCATTTGCAACCCTGGAAGCAAAAGCCGGTTTGCTGACAGAAATTGCGGTCGTCGCGCTCTGCGGAATTGATCGCCATATTGCCAGTGTGGCATTCCTTATAGCCAAGCTTGTCGGCACCTGCCTTCAACACCTTGAAATTATTGTTGCCCGGCAGGCCTGCTATGCCGTTGGTGCGGGTGACCCCCATCTTGTCTTCAGCCTTGGCGTAGTAGGGTTCCAGCTCCGCCAGGGTGATGGGCCAGTCGAGCAGGTTAGCGCCCTTGATCTTCCCATAATGAGTCAGGACCTGGAATTCATGTTCCTGAAAGCGGAGGGAAGCGCCAGCCCAATGGGTAGTCGATCCACCAACGGATTTGACAATCCATGCGGGAAGGTTGGGGAAATCCTTGGCGACGCGCCAATCACCTGAAGTGGTGCGTTTGTCGACCCAGGCAAGCTGGCCGAAACTGTCCCATTCATTATTGGTGAAGTCTTCAAATTCATGACGGGCGCCAGCTTCGAGGATAACGACGTCGATGCCTTTTTGTGCGAGCTCGTTGCCGAGCGTCCCGCCGCCCGCGCCGGAGCCGATGATGACGACGACACTGTCGTCCTTGAGATCATAAGGTGCAGCCATGGTTTCCTCCCATTAGCTTAAAGGTTCCTGATTGGCGCTATTCAGAGCCATTCGATATTGTCGAAGCCACGCGCGATGTAGCCGCCTTTCGAGTAGGATTCGCCCTCATAACCAAATAGCGGCCAGATCTCCTCCTGATTGTAGAGGCCGGTGACGAGCCCGCCTCGAATGGTTTGAAAAAACGAAGTGTCCTCGATTTTTCGAAGGATGGCGAGCCGGTCGTCTTCCCAACCGAGACCGATGTAGCCGCCCTTGCCCGCGCGCTTGTCGAGATCGGCAATCCCATCCTCGATCATCTTTTTGCTCTTCGGATCTTCGCCGGCCTTGGCGTCGTAGGGCTTGACAGCGACGGCGTAGAAGCGGTCCGGAATATGATCGTGCGGATAGATGTCCCGCGCCACCTGAATCAGCGTCGCCATTGTTTCCGGCTTGAGATTGGATGTCTCGAGACCCCAGGCAAATTGCGGATGGATGATGGAACTACCGCTGATAACGAGAACGGCACCAAGGCTGACCGTGCCGCCCTTCAACAGATCGCGTCGCGATAGTCCGTGTTTTTCGACTGGCTCCGGCGCGTCCGGTGCCGCCGCCCTGCGGTTGAAGATGGTAACCATAGAATTCCTCCCTTGCTTGCTATCGGCGTCCAACAGTGTACCTGCAGAATGCCCTTGCTGGCTGATGGCGTTCCTCCAACGCCGTTAGCCGGTCTTATACGTACCGGCCCTGTCGTTCCAAAACCTCGATCTTGTAACCATCCGGATCTTCGGCGAAAAAGAAACGCGCCAGCATTGTGCCTTCGCGCTTGAATTCAACGATATCGCGGATTTTGAGTTGCTGTTCCTTGAGCCGAGCGTGCTCGGCATCGAGATCATCGACGCTGAAAGCGAGATGGCCATAGCCATCGCCCAGATTATAGGGCTCTATGCGTCCCTTGTTGATCGTCAGTTCGAGTTCGAAATCTGTTTCGCTATTGCGCAAATAGACCAGCGTAAACGTATCGAAATCGAGTCTGTCCGCTGCTTCCAGACCGAACGCCGACTTATAAAATGCTCTCGATTTCTCCTCGTCGAGAACGCGGATCATGGAATGAATGGCTTTTGCCAAAAAACTCCTCCTCAACTATTGATATCCTGCCCGAAAACTATGGTTGCAGTGTCAGGGCTTGTCGGTGATTATGAGCCCGGGAGAAGAAAAGTGGTGGCAATCGGCTACCACACCGCGATACGAGCGGAATAATTTTTGCCTATGGTGCACTAATGCGCAAAATACCACCTTCGTGCATGGGTAGCGAGCATCATCAGGCACGCTGGAAGGGAGGTTCTTGGAATGTGTAAAGTATTTGCAGAACAGGATCCGCAAGGCTATCGGCAGATCAACCGTTCTGTACGCATTGGCGGACATTCAACAAGCATTCAACTCGAGGCAACGTTCTGGAAGCTCCTGGACGAGATCGCCGAGAGCCAGAATATGACTACACCGCGCTTCATCTCGACGCTTTACGACGAGGCACTACAGGCGCAGGGAGAGATTCCGAATTTTGCCTCGATGCTTCGAACGACCTGTGCACTGTATTTGCGTGGCGTTCGGGTGGGCGCAGACACAGTGGCCGTAAAGAGTGCGACCCTTGTTGAAGAGCAGGCTGCCTAGGCTGGAATCCTGACAACCGCCCTCAAGCCACCTGCAGGGCTGTCGTCGAGGATAATATCCCCGCCGTGACTGCGGGCAATATCGAGTGCTATTGCGAGGCCCAGTCCCGTCCCGCTTGAATCCTGATTGCGTGCCTCATCGAGACGAAAGAACGGCTTGAAGACTTCATCGCGCATTTCCTTGCGGACGCCGGGTCCATCGTCATCGATCGTTATTGTCAGCCAGCCTTCACGATGATCCGCAGCAACCGACACGTTCTTGGCGTAGCGAAATGAATTCGACACCAGATTGGAAATCAGACGAGAGAACGCATTCGGACGAACCTGTATTTCCGGTTCGCCGCGGATTTTCGATGTGAAGCCGCGTTCGAGCAGGGCGCCTTCTTCCTTCAGCTTGCCAAACAAGCGCCCCAGATTAAAGGTGCCTGTTTCTTCCTCTGCCTCGCTACGAGCGAACGCGAGATAGCCCTCCAGCATCGATTGCATATCTTCGATGTCCTGCTCCATCGCTTCCGTATCGACTCTGTTGCCGACGAGAGCGAGCTGGAGCTTGAAGCGGGTCAGAATTGTGCGCAAGTCGTGGCTGACGCCACTCAGCATGGTGGTGCGCTGCTCGATTTGCCGCTCGATACGCTCGCGCATTACGATGAACGCCGCGCCGGCCCTGCGTACCTCTTCTGCGCCGCGCGGTTTGAAGTCCGGGGGGCCGGCGCGGCCTTTGCCGAAACTGTCGGCGGCAGTGGCCAATTGCTGAATCGGTTTGATCTGATTGCGCAGAAACAGAATGGCGATGGCAAGTAGGACGAGAGCAGACCCGGCCATCCAGACAAGGAATATCAGCGTATTGGACGCATAGGCTTGGCTGCGGCGGGCGAAGACCCTCAGGACCTTGTTGTCGAGCTGGATGCGGATTTCGACCAGGTCTGAATCACCGATCGTATCGATCCAGAACGGGCGGTTGATCTGCTTGGTGATCTCCTCGCTCAGAATGCTGTCGAGAATTGAAAAGAAGGGCTTGGGTCCAGGTGCGGGCAGGGGATCGGCTGGCAGAATCGAAATATTGAGTGCGAGCCGCTCACGCGAAATCCGGATCAGGTTTTCGTAGGCGGGATCCTGAGGATAGGTATCCATGAGATCGATGATGCCGGCGATATCGCGCACAACAGCTGTCGACAGGCGCTGCGTCACAGTCTGCCAGTGCCGCTCCATGAACACGAATGCGATCAGGGATTGCAACAAGACCATGGGTGCAATGATGATGATCAGCGAGCGCGCGTATAGTCGCTTTGGCATCCAGTGCGCCAACCAGCGCGTGAACTTTCGCCAAGGCCCAAGCAGTGTGCTTCGTCTACGTCGCCAGTGACGCTTTCTGACTGCCAATGCGCGTTTTGCGGTATCTGCCGGTGCCATATATCCAGTATCCGCTTGCGCATTAAAATGGAAGGCGGATCGCTACTCCACGCTTAGTTTATAGCCAACGCCACGCACAGTCTGCAACCAAACAGGATTGGCCGGATCATTTTCGATCTTGCGGCGCAGGCGGTTTATCTGGACGTCGATTGTCCGCTCGCCAACATCGCCTTCCTGCCCGGTCAATTCGTGCCGCGGCACGGTTTCGCCGGCACGTGCAGCGAAGATCGCCATTATATCCTGCTCACGGTCTGTCAGGCGGATCATCTCTCCGGAACGTTTGAGTTCTCGCTTCGCTATCACAAATGTATAGGGACCAAAGACAATCTGCTCGATCTTGGCTTGTGTGGCCGGAGCGCCGCGCCGCAGGATGCTATTGATACGCAGGATCAGTTCACGCGGATCAAAGGGCTTTGGCAGATAATCATCCGCGCCTGCTTCCAACCCCGTAATTCGGCTGTCAGTCTCCGAAAGCGCCGTCAGCATGAGGATCGGGACGTTCTTTTCCTGACGCAGCGACTGGGTCAGCGCCACACCGCTCTCTCCTGGCATCATGACGTCAAGGATCAGCAAATCGAAGTCGATTCCCGCCAGCTTGCGGCGCGCCTCATCCGCGTTGGCAGCCACCGTAATACGAAAACCGCTGCCAGTCAGATATTGCGACAGTAGATTTCGAATTCGGGTGTCGTCGTCGACAATGAGCAGATGCGGTGCATCGTCTGAAAGCGGCAGTTCGTCACTCACCAATGTGTTCCCCCTTTTCGCGGACATTTGCGTCCTCCTTTTCTATGCAATAGTTCTATCCTGCCTTCGGCAGACTGTCGATCTGTTGCCATTGGGCGGGATTTACCATCGCCTTAAGGAAATGTTCTATCACCGATCGGTCAGAAAGTCCGATCTGCTCCAATGCACTGGTAATGCGGCGTGATTGCGGTGCTGCAAGTTCGAGCGCCAGTTCGCGACCCTTCGGTGTCGGATAGAGCTCGCGTTGACGTCTGTCGCGTGGCCCGGGGATCTGAACGACGTGATCTGTATCGATCAGTTGCTTGAGTACGCGGGCGAGACTTTGCTTGGTGATCTGCAATACATCCAGCAATTCGGCGACGGTCATCCCTGGTTTGCGATTGATGAAATACAGCACCCGATGGTGGGCGCGGCCAAATTCCAGCTTCTCCAGTATCATATCGGGATCGGCGGTGAAGTCGCGATAGGCGAAGAAAAACAGCTCGATAATATCGAGTTGGCTAGCATCTTTCCTGGTCAGGGCTGTCTCAATATGCCGCTCTGGTGTATAAGATTTCATACAGGTTCCCGCTCTTGTTGAAAATATGTCAGTCTTATTGACTTAATTTTAGACTGCTGATAATTTTTGGCAAGCTGTTGGCCACACTTTGAATTAAACGAAAAGCCAATAGGTGTTTCTGAGACATTTTTCTCGTTCAAACGCTTATTGTGTCGTGGGCAATGGTACACCAATTGGCAATCGGGACCAGTTGGCGGACATATAGACCCGCAAAATTATCAGGAATCAAACGCCTGGAGGAAAACATGGCATCCGTTCCATTTGATCAGCTTGAAGGTTACATCTGGATGAACGGCGAATTCGTTCGCTGGGCGGATGCCAAGATTCATGTGCTTACCCATGGCCTACATTACGCAAGTTCGGTGTTCGAGGGTGAGCGCGCTTATGGCGGCGAGATATTCAAACTCAACGAGCATACCGAGCGTCTGCATGAATCGGCACACATTCTTGGCTTCAAAATACCTTATACCGTTGAAGAGTTGAACGACGCGAGCCGCAAACTACTGGCCAAGCAGGGCTTTCAGGATGCCTATGTCCGTCCAATTGCGTGGCGCGGTAGCGAGTCAATGGGTGTTTCAGCCCAAGCAAACAGGATCAATGTCGCCATCGCTATCTGGCAGTGGCCGAGCTATTTCGATCCGGCGCAAAAGCTCAAAGGCATCCGCCTTGATCTCGCTGAATATCGCCGTCCTGACCCAAAGACCGCGCCATCGAAGTCTAAAGCCGCAGGCCTATATATGATCTGCACGATCTCCAAGCATGCAGCTGAAGCCAAAGGATATGCCGACGCCCTGATGCTCGATTGGCGCGGACAGGTCGCCGAAGCGACGGGTGCCAATGTGTTTTTCGTCAAGGATGGGGTTCTACACACGCCTAAACCCGATTGTTTCCTTGATGGTATCACACGCCGGACAGTAATCGATTTGGCCAAGCGCCGCGGCTATGAAGTTATAGAAAGAGTGATCATGCCGGAAGAACTGGCGGATTTCGAGCAGTGCTTCCTGACCGGGACGGCCGCAGAAGTTACGCCGGTGTCCGAAGTTGGTTCCTATCATTTCACCGTTGGCGAGATTGCAATCAACCTGATGAATGATTATGCCGCAGAAGTAATGCCAAAGAAAGCTGCAGCGGAGTAACTCAAAGTTGAAGCCGAAATGGTCTTTGATACCTCTGCATAGATGTATCAAGTTGTTTGACTTTGGTTAAAACTTGGTCAACATGATGCTTGTCAGGCATGAGTCTGGCTTGAAACGTTGACGGGGTGTCAATCATGGAAGCGCTTCTTCCTATTATTATCCAGCTTATCTCGGGTGGTGTCGGCGGAAATATAGTCGGCGGTCTTCTAAAAAACCTGAGTCTCGGCACAACAGGTAATACTGTTGCTGGCGGTGTTGGTGGGCTTATAGGCGGGTATCTGACGCAATTCCTCGGCGCCGGTGGTGCCGAGGTGGTGGCAAATGCAGCAACATCATCGGGCCTGGATTTGGGCTCTATCATCGGTCAAGTTGCCGGTGGCGGTGTCGGCGGTCTTATTCTGACGGCGATTGTAGGCGCCATCAAGAATTCGATGGCCAAGACCTGATCCAAGACTGGACGCAAACGATTTTCGAGGGCGGTCCGATGGCCGCCCTTTTCATTTGAGTGTTTATTGTCCTACATACTGGGTTGAGTTGGTAAGACGCGTATAGGATTTTTGGGACATGGGACAATTGCAGGCCGGTATCATTCCCGTCACGGCCTTTCAGCAGAATTGCACGATCCTTTTTGACAGCGAGGACAAGCATGGTGTGCTCGTCGATCCCGGTGGCGACAACGATCAAGTATTGAATGCCATCCAGTCGAACGGCATCACGATTCAAGCGATCTGGATTACGCACGGCCATATCGACCATGCTGCTGGCGCGATGGACATGAAAGATGCGCTTGGTGTCGATATTATCGGGCCAAACAAGGCAGATCGATTCCTTTTGGACAGCCTCGAATCCAAAGCCCTGAAATATGGCATCACGGACAAGGTCCGCAATTGTACGCCAGATCGTTGGCTGAGTGACGGCGATACCGTATCCTTCGGGTCTCACATTTTCGAAGTGCTGCATTGTCCAGGCCATGCGCCAGGCCACGTTGTTTTCTTTAACAGAGCGGCGAAATTTGCGCATGTTGGGGATGTACTGTTCAACGGCTCGATCGGACGAACTGACCTTGAGGGCGGCGATCATGCCGCGCTGATCAACTCCATCAAGACCAAGCTCTTGCCGCTCGGCGACGACATCGGTTTCATCTGCGGCCACGGCCCAGGAGGCCGCTTTGGTGAAGAACGCCGTACCAATCCATTCTTGAATCAAGCATAAAAAAAGCCGCCGGAATTAGCGGCGGCCCATCATTACCGGCTGATCAGCCATCAATTGGCGTTGCAGAAATAATCGCGTCCGTCGTAGCCGCGGAATGTACCCGTTTCAGGATTGAACGAGCGATAGCGATTGGCGCAATAGCGGTACCATCCAGGTGACCAAGGCTGTGCGCCATCGTAATAGCGAGGTGCCACTTCACGATAGACCCTGACTGGACGACCATAGTAGCCGTCGTCATAATCCCGGTATATCGGCTCGGCCGGTTGGGCCAGTGCACCACCGATAAGCGCACCCGCTGCGAGGCCGATTGCACCAGCTGCCCAGGCATCGCCATTCCCGTTGTGGTGACGATAGTAGTGATTGCCGCGCCAGTTATCCGCAGAAGCGGAAGTAAGAGGAACCATGACCGTCGCAAGAGCGGCGGTCGCGAGAACGGCAATCTTCATACCCTTATTCATTTGTGCCTCCTTTGAAGCATCGTTCACGGAGCTTTTTCGAGCTTCGCCTGATCAATATTGGCTGGACTCATGGGGAACTCCAGCTGTAGGCCTGTTTTTATTCGCTTCAGAATGAATGCAAGCTGAACGGAGATTATGCGAAATCGTTCCACCGCCATCATGACGATAAGAAAGCACATACAATTTCAGCAAATCCGAGGCGAGAAAACGGCGCGATTATAATTTCAGCGCCAAGAGAATGTGTAAAACATCTCACCACAGCGGTAGAGTGAACCCTGCCGCGACCTATGACTTAAGTCCAAATCCCCGGCTTCTGTCGGGGATTTTTGGCGGCTTCAGCCGCCAGAATTATTCAGTGACCGCGATGTTAACGGCCTTTGGACCCTTACCACGACGATCAGGCTCGGTATCGAAAGAGACCTTCTGATTATCTGCGAGACCTGTTAGTCCGGACGCCTGAACGGCGGAGATATGTACGAAAATATCTGCTGCCCCATCATCCGGCTTGATAAAGCCAAAGCCTTTTTCACTGTTGAAAAATTTGACCGTACCGGTCTGTGCCATGCTCAGTTCCTTTTCCTTACTTACCGCGTTCCCCTCCGGGTTTGCGGGATTGGTAGTGCCGTCTTCTGTAAAATACGTCCAACGGAGATCATGCAGGCAGTTCTCGAATTCAGGAAAGGAGCCGATCATTGTCGGGATTACTCCCGGCCCGGTATTCTTGCGGTTCCGGCGCGCCGTTCTTCCAGTCTTCCAGTGTTCGCAAATGCCCGAACCCTTTGAGACTGCTAGAATAAGTGTTTTTTGGCAAGCAAAAGTTTTTCTACCATTCAGGCGACTATAACGAACAGCTTTGCAACCTACATACTTGGAGGTAGGAAATTTCGTTTGATGTTCGGGTAACGGCACCTTTAGAGATCACAAAATGCAAGTCGAAGCTGTGTTTTTTTGCGGTTTTATCGATTGCGCAGCACGATACAGGCGCCGCCAGCACGATGAAGTTGCGTACAGATCTGGTCCGCCTCGCCTCGGCTATCGGCACCTATGCGCACGGCATAGATGCCGCGCCGGCCCATGGCCGTACGATTACGGCTGATAACCGGCTCATGTGTGTTGAGAATAGCGGGAAAGGCCCGGCGCAGGCGTTGCAGCTGGCCGAGAGCAGCAGCTCGGCGGAAGTTTCCGGCAATCTGTATACCCCACGGTTTGGGCTTGATCTGGGCCATGGCAATGGTCTCAAAACGGACAATCGGTAGCTGGCGGCAGGCCGCATCGAAGCTGAGTTTGGCGTTTAGCGGCCGCGATACTATTTCGCTGCCGGCCGCAAAATCATCCGCCGCGCTCCCGGTGATGTCGGCTACATATTCTTCCGTTTCGAGAGGTAAAAAGCCGCCGCTTGCCAGCCATTTTGACACCCGGCTGGGTCCGGCATTGTAGGCAGCCGCAGCAAGACCCCAATTGCCGAAAGCTCTTCGCAAATCCTTCAATAGCGCAGCAGAAGCCGGAAGGGCCTTGGTGAAGTCGAATGGATCGTCGAGATTTCGCTCTTTCGCCGTTCCGGGCATGAACTGCGCGATGCCTTGAGCGCCAACCGGACTTGTCGCCTCTACGTCGAAGCGACTCTCCTTCCAGATAAGCCTTGCGAAGAAGTCACGCGGCACACCATGTCCGTCAGCATTCGTTGCGATGGCAGCACAAATCTGGCTTACCGTCGGTGTTGGCGGTTTCGCCGGTACCGAAACGGACGGATTGTCGGCCGACAATGCCCTTAGCGATGTCATTAGCAGGAGTGCTGCAACGATGCCGAGTTGTCTGAGCCAGTACACTCTGTTGCCGTTCCCTGTGATGCGTCAGCATATTGCATAATGCACAGCCATATTTCTGATAAAAGATATGTATGCAATGATTCCATTATTATTCTGGTCTCACTGCGCAACGTTGGAATGAAGGCGAAGGTAATACAGGCAGAATGAAGAATATCCTGAAAATCGGTATACTGACGGGCACGGCAATTATAGCCGCAAGCTGCACTGTTTCGGTCGAGGAAGATGGGCCGCGCTATCCACGCCCCGATCGACCTGACCGGCCGCAATTCTGTACGCGCGAATATGCACCTGTCTGCGGTATCCGCGGGTCCGATCGCCGGACCTTCGGTAATGCCTGTGAAGCACGTTCCAGAGATTATCGCATCGTCGGTTCGAGTGAGTGCCGTTCTCAGGACAATCGACCGGGCGGTGGTTGGGCTGGCCGGCCTGACCGCCCCGGCAGGCCAAACCGACCCGATAGGCCAGACAGGCCGGGAGGGCCCGACGAGCCGCGCATGTGCACACAACAATACGCGCCGGTATGCGCCCGCCGCGGCAACTCGGTTCAATCGTTCGGCAATGCCTGCGAGGCCGGCAATGCGGGGTTCCGTGTCATAGGCGAAGGACGCTGCTAGAATATTATCCGCCGGGCGAGATAATTCTCTCGGCCGCTAAATCCAGGAGATGAGGTTCCAATGCCGTCCATCACCACAATCGGCTTCGACGCGGATGATACGCTTTGGCAGAATGAACAATTCTTCCGGACGTCGCAAAAGCACTTTGCCAGTCTATTGTCCCCATATGCGGATATGACTGACCTTTCTGGTCGGCTCCTTGCGGTCGAAAAGCGGAATCTCGATCTCTATGGTTTCGGCATCAAGGGCTTTACACTTTCCCTCATCGAAACAGCGGTTGAAGTAACTGAAGGTCAAGTCCCGTCTTCGGTTCTTGCCGAAATTCTAGCCGCCGGTCGTGAGATGCTGCGCCATCCTGTCGAAACCTTGCCCCATGTGCAGGATACGCTCGAGCAACTGACGGAACAATACAGGCTTGTTCTGATCACCAAGGGCGATTTGTTTGATCAAGAGCGCAAGCTGGCGCAATCAGGCCTTGGTGATTTCTTCGATGCAGTCGAGATTGTAAGCAACAAGGATAATGCAACTTACGAGCGTATCTTCAGACGCCATGGAGATGGCCCCGACCGAAGCATGATGATCGGAAATTCTCTGAAATCGGATGTGGTTCCGGCAATCGAGGCAGGTAGCTGGGGCGTATTCGTGCCGCATGAGCTGACCTGGGTGCTCGAACATGTCGAAGCTCCGGTTTCTTCGCCGCGCTATCGCCAAATTGAACATCTGGGTGAGTTGGTTCCCCTGCTTGCCGAGATTGACTGACTATTCCGCAGCCTGCTGTTCCTGCGCGTCGTTATCTGGACCATTTGGATCGCCTGCGGCAGTTTCACAGCCAAGATCGGGGAAAGCAACGACACGGTTCCCTGTAAAATCTGTGCGCACTACAACGAGCCCCTGTTCTTCGAAATAAGTGAGAAGCCGTCGCGCTCGCCGGGCGGAATGAGTGCCATAGGCGCGTGCCAATGTGGCGTCGGACGGGCAGGGTCTGGCCGTGACAGCAGCCTGCGCGACGATAAAGAAGACACCCTGCACATCATCGGGGAGGCTTTTCGAAAGTTCCAGTGCCCGCTGCCACGGTTCACCTTGTGCGATCTCTCCATCAACTCCGGCACGGGCAACTGCAAGATCGCGACGAAATGCCGGCAATGAAAGCGGTTCACCCGGTACACGCCGAATGCGGCAACGAACGAGAAAATCCTGATAGAGAACCGCATCGGTGCGAAAGGATGCATCGGGGTCGTTGAGCATTTCATGCATGACCGCGTTGATCAGGCTATTGCGCTCGACCTCGTCAATCTCGGGAAACAGGGTTGGTGCAGGATTTTCTGCTTGCGCAACAACCTTGGCTCGGGTGAGCTGGTTCAAAATGTCGGCCGTCGGTGTGGGCGGCGGGGGCGCGGGTGCGCGTCGAACGATCACCCGGCGCTCATCGGGTGCCGGTGTAAAGATCAGCTCGTGCGCGTCTTCGCCTTGTTGAGGCAGTGGCGTCAGCTTGGGGCTTGACGACCGAGCTGAAGTTTCCACCGGTCCGATTGTTACGGCCAATGGACGCCTTGAGAGGGCCGGGCCGAGGGCAACAAAGTGGCCGCGGGCGAGATCGCGGAACTGTTCCGCTTGCCGCCGATCCATTCCAAGAAGATCCGCAGCGCGCGCCATGTCAATATCGAGGAAAGTTCGACCCATCAGGAAGTTCGATGCTTCGGCGGCAACGTTCTTTGCAAGCTTGGCGAGGCGCTGCGTGGCGATGACACCGGCCAGGCCGCGCTTGCGGCCGCGGCACATCAGGTTGGTCATGGCGCCTAGTGACAGCTTGCGCGCTTCGTCGGAGACCTCTCCGGCAACAGCAGGGGCAAAAAGCTGCGCTTCATCGACAACAACGAGCATCGGATACCAGTAGTCGCGCTCGGCATCGAACAGACCACCCAAAAAGGCGGCTGCGCAGCGCATCTGCTGCTCGACATCGAGCCCTTCAAGGTCGAGTACCACCGAAACGCGGTGCTGGCGAATGCGGGCGGCTATGCGCGTCAGTTCATTCTCTGTGCGCGCGCCATCGACAACCACATGGCCGTATTTATCGGCCAGCGTCACAAAATCACCTTCCGGATCGATGACGCATTGCTGCACCCACTGGGCGCTTTGTTCAAGCAGGCGACGCAGAAGGTGGGATTTACCCGAGCCAGAATTACCTTGAACGAGTAGTCTGGTTGCCAGCAGCTCTTCCAGATCGAGCATGGCTTTTGCGCCCGCAGGCGCCGCTCCCATGTCGATATCGACCTTCATCGTTGCTCCAGACCTGACATGATTCCGCGCGCGAGATGTCGCGCGCGGCTTGTCTAGCATCTCTGAGCATTACATGCGCCAGGGATGTAGCATTTTGAGAAATTAACCCACAGCTGGTTTTGCTAGTCGCTCTAATTTACCGGGACGGTTGCCAACACGGGATTGGGTTTACCATGCTTGCTAAGGGTCAATACCAACAATGCCGCGATAAGGCACAGGATGCCCGCCACGAAAAACGCCGGCATATAGGTCTGATATTCGGTGCGGACGAAGCCACCGCCGTAAGCGGCAGTTGCCGCGCCTAGTTGATGCCCCGCGAAGACCCAGCCGAATATCAATCCCGCCTTCTCACGTCCGAAACGATCTGTCGCCAGCTTGACCGTTGGCGGCACCGTGGCGATCCAGTCCAGTCCATAGAACATGGCAAACAGCGAGAGCCCGTAGAACGAAAAGTTGGAATAGGGCAGGTATAGCAGCGAGAGGCCGCGCAAGCCGTAGTACCAGAAGAGCAACCAGCGATTGTCTACTCGGTCCGAGAGCCAGCCTGAACCAATGGTGCCGAAGAAATCGAAGAATCCCATCATTGCCAAAACACTGGCTGCCATGACAGGCACCATGCCGAAGTCTCCGCACATGGCGACAAAATGAGTGCCAACAAGTCCATTGGTGCTCGCCCCGCACACGAAGAAGGTAGCAAAAAGCACCCAGAACGTACTTGAGCGCGATGCTTCCTTCAAAGCGAGCAAGGGCATGGTGATCAAGGATATCAACCCGCCTGTAATCGGCGGCACCGGGGTGATCTCCTTGTCGCCGTAGGCCGGCAGGCCAACGTCGGCAGGCCGGTCGCGCATGAGGAAGAAGACAGCAGTGACAGCGATCAGCAACAAAACGCAGATCAGCATGATTGCCGTCCGCCAGCCGTAGTTTTCACTGAGGGAAGCCATCAGCGGCATGAACGCTAACTGACCCGTCGCCGAGCTTGCAGTCAGCATCCCCAAGGCCAAGCCCCGGCGCTCGGTAAACCAGCGAGCCGCAACGGTGGCACCCAGAACCATGGCGGTCAATCCCGTGCCGAAGCCGACGACGACGCCCCACAAGAGAATCAACTGCCAGATTTCGGTCATCGCCAGGGAGGCGAACAGACCCGCTGTGATGAGCACCAGCGCAACGCAAACCACTTTCCGCACACCAAAATAGTTCATGAACGCGGCAGCAAACGGGCCCATGAGCCCAAACAGCAACAGGCGGATGGAAAAGGCCGTTGCGATCTGCTCGGTTTCCCAGCCAAATTCCTTTTCCAACGGGACTATAAGCACGCCGGGCGCGCCAACCGCCGCGGCCGTTACCAGCATCGTAAGGAACGTAACAGCGATAACCACCCAACCATAGTGGACATTGCGGCGGGCGAGCGAAGCAGCGAGAGGGGAGGAGATCATGAGCTGTCTTTCGGAGATAGGGGAGAATCTGCTGCGATTTAGATGACGGTCATCATATTTGACTATTCATGACGATCGTCATATAAATTGTCAATAGTTGTTTTGAAGGGGACCGCAAATGCGTGTCAGCAAGGATCAGGCAGCGGAAAACCGTGCCCGCATCATTGAAGTTGCCAGCCAACAATTTCGTCAGAAAGGTTTTGACGGTATTGGTGTCGCCGATGTGATGAAGAATGCCGGCCTCACCCATGGCGGTTTTTATGGTCATTTCGCGTCGAAAGATGATCTTATCGCCGAATCGTGCGATGCGGCAATGAAGCGGTCAGCGGAGAAATGGTCGTCCTATGCGCAGGAAGGTCCGGAACTTGCGCTCGCCGCGATCACGTCGTCCTATCTTGCCAAGAACCACAAGGGCGATCTGGCAAACAGCTGTACGATGGCCTTATTGGCACCCGACATTGCGCGGCAAGGAGGGGCTGTGCAGACCCGCTTTACCGAAGGTACAAAAAGGCTGCTTGAGATATTGTCGGATTTGGTTCCGGGGCGATCCAAAGCCAGGAAGCGCCAAAAAGCCCTCGCCACCATGGCGGGACTTGTTGGCGCCGTTGTTTTATCCCGGGCCGTGGATGACCCCGATTTTGCTGACGAAATTCTAGACGCGGGTCAGGCATTCTTTGGATCAAACGAGCCGGGAGAATAAACCGGAATCACCGTCCCGGTCGTCCCGTTTTCCCCGGCCGGCGTTTCTTGCGATCGCCTGAGTCTTCATAGGAGCCTGCGCCGGTGCGTTCACGCTTGATGATTGTTTGATCGTTGCGGTTCGTGCCGGTAAACGCGGGTTTCTGCGGAACACTGCCGATAACCGGCTTTTCCGTACGCCCAACGGTCATCTCATCAAGCGAATTCTTGCGGAACACGCCTGGCCCCAATGGACGCGTCGTGTCTCCACCCATCTCGTCGAGATGCGGCTTGCGGAATAGCGCAGAATCCTTGTCGTTCTCGTCAGTCACGACCCGATGCATCGCGCGCCCGGCATTATGCCTTCCCTTGGTACGGCCAGTGACTGGACTTTCCATCTCGACTTCCCGCGCCATCGGATCGTCTGAAATTGCCAGCTCCATCTCGCGCAAACGCTTGATCTCATCGCGCAGGCGAGCCGCGACTTCAAAGTCGAGGTCGTCGGCCGCATCGCGCATCTGCTTCATCAGATGTTCGAGATGCGCCTTCAGATTGTTGCCCATCATTGCGCCGGAATCAGTGAAGTCGGAAATGTCGGCGCGAACGTGGTCACGCTCATAGACGCTGTTGAGAATGTCGCCGATGTTTTTCTTGATGCTGGCAGGTGTGATACCGTGTTCTGTGTTGTAGGCTTCCTGCTTTTCACGGCGGCGGTTTGTTTCCGCCATCGCCCGCTCCATCGAACCGGTGATCTGATCGGCGTAGAGGATGACCTTGCCGTCGATATTACGTGCGGCACGCCCAATCGTCTGGATCAATGAGGTTTCCGAACGCAAAAAGCCTTCCTTGTCCGCGTCGAGAATGGCGACAAAGCCGCATTCAGGAATGTCGAGACCCTCGCGCAGCAGATTGATACCAACAAGCACGTCAAACGCACCAAGCCGCAAGTCGCGCAAGATCTCGATGCGCTCCAGCGTGTCGATGTCCGAATGCATATAGCGAACGCGGATACCCTGTTCGTGCAGATATTCCGTCAGGTCTTCCGCCATACGCTTGGTAAGAACCGTCACCAGCGTGCGATAACCCTTCGCAGACGTTTCGCGGATTTCGCCAAGAACATCGTCCACCTGGGATTTGGCCGGACGCACCTCGACTGGCGGATCAATGAGCCCCGTCGGACGGATAACCTGTTCGGCGAAGACGCCGCCGGACTCTTCCATTTCCCATTTGCTCGGCGTGGCCGAAACCGCAACGGTCTGCGGGCGCATGGCGTCCCATTCCTCGAACCGCAACGGACGGTTGTCCATGCAGGAGGGCAGGCGGAAGCCATACTCGGCCAACGTTGCTTTACGCCGGAAGTCGCCCTTGTACATCGCGCCGATTTGCGGAACCGTCACATGGCTCTCGTCGATAAAAACCAGCGCGTTGTCAGGGATATATTCGAACAGCGTGGGCGGTGGCTCGCCTGGTTTGCGGCCAGTCAAATAGCGCGAATAGTTTTCGATGCCAGCGCAGGAGCCCGTAGCCTCCAGCATTTCAAGGTCGAAAGTACAACGCTGCTCAAGCCGCTGCGCTTCGAGCAGGCGTCCGGCAGCGTTCAATTCGACAAGGCGGTGTTTCAATTCTTCCTTGATTGACTTGATCGCCTGATTGAGCGTCGGGCGTGGCGTGACGTAGTGCGAATTCGCGTAAATCTTGACCGACCGCAAGTCACCCGTCTTCTGCCCGGTGAGCGGGTCGAACTCAGTGATCGCTTCGATCTCATCGCCGAACATCGAAATGCGCCAAGCGCGATCTTCCAAGTGGGCGGGGAACAGTTCAATCGTGTCGCCGCGCACGCGGAACGAGCCGCGGGTGAAATCCATATCGCGGCGCTTGTATTGCTGGGCCACCAGATCGGCAAGCAGCGCGCGCTGGTCGAGACGATCGCCGATCTTCATCTCGAAGGTCATGGCGGTATACGTTTCGACCGAACCGATACCGTAGATGCACGAGACCGAGGCAACGATGATCACATCATCGCGTTCGAGAAGCGACCGGGTGGCAGAGTGGCGCATCCGGTCGATCTGTTCGTTGATCGAGGATTCCTTTTCGATATAGGTGTCTGAGCGCGGCACATAGGCTTCCGGTTGGTAGTAATCGTAATAGGAAACGAAATACTCGACCGCATTGTTCGGGAAGAAGGATTTGAACTCGCCGTAAAGCTGTGCAGCCAGTGTCTTGTTCGGCGCAAGGATCAGGGCAGGGCGCTGGGTTTCTTCGATCACCTTCGCCATGGTGAAGGTCTTGCCGGAGCCAGTGACACCGAGCAAAACCTGGGTCTGATCATGGTCCCTGATGCCGGAAACCAGATCCTTGATGGCAGTCGGCTGATCGCCTGACGGTCTAAAATCGGTTTCCATCTGAATGGAGATACCACCTTCGGATTTCTCCGGACGCGCCGGCCGGTGCGGCTGCCAAGCCGTTCCATTCTTGAACAGCGGATTGCCGCTCTCAATCAGGGCGGAGAGAGCAGCGACTGTCGCTGTGGCGCCGCCGGGCATGATGCTGCCTGCGTCTTCCAGATTGATGTCAAGTCCGGCTACCGGATTGAGACCCGCGGCCGCGCGTGTCTTGGGATCGGTTGAACCTCCAATCGACGTGCCGCGTGAGGTACGCGATGCGCTCGACTCTTTGCTTGCCAGCTTCTTTTTCACGATCTTCTGCGGAGTTCGCGCGGTCTCCTCAGTGATCTGCTTAGCCCAATCACTGACGGATCCGGAAAGCGGAGAGCCTTCCAGTTCAGGTTGCGGCGCTTCGCCGAAACCGTCGGCGTTATATCTGTCAGGAGATTTAACCATGGGTTGAATATGGTAGGAGTCCGGCAAAATGGAAAGGCCTGAGCCCCGAAAAGTCATTTCGTCGAATAGGCTCCTGACAGAAGGCTGTCAGGATTGGTAAAGCAGGAACCCGTATTCTATTGCTGGAATATGCATTCGCGATGGTAGCGCAGAAACTCCGGGTGGGGGCAATGACTGATATTTTTTGGAAGGGTGATCTTTCCTGATTCGTTGATCAGGTTGCTGATTTTTGGCTCATTACAGCGGGAAGATTTTATAATCCGGTATTCTGGGTCAATCGAGATAAGGCCTTTGTCAAACAGCCAGTGCATACAGCGTGAAAGCGCAATGCCATTATTGATCGAGTCCGGGCCGGAACATTCTATAGGTTTGATGTGAGCGCATTCGATTTCATAACTGCCGTCAGCGGCCTGCATCGACATGCCTGTCATTGCACATCTCATATTATAGGCTTTGCCAACCAGCTCTCTGAATACGCGGTCACGGAAGGTACGAGATGTCAGGATTCGGTCGCGCTCTACGGATTCGGGTGGGTCTTCAGCAAAGCCAAAAAGAGGAGTCGGCACTATCTGCAGCTCTTCCTCGCTGCGGTGAGGTCGGAAACCTGTGTCTATTATCTGAGTATAGTCCTCAACGGACAGAGCGCGAACTTGCTGCTGAACCGTGTGCGAGTTCATTCTGCCGTCCGACTGCAGCATGCTCGTCTCGAAATAGGATTTACTGCTGAACTGAGAATTTAAAATGCTGAAAGGCACTGCATTTGGAAGAACCTCATATCTTTCAAGCATTGCCTCGGAGTATTCCGGATACAGGCGTGAGGGTTGCACCAGGGTTACTCGTGCGATCGCAAAATATCCGGTTGACCCAATAACCGGTTTGCCAGCCCGAGGCGCGGGTTGATAATATATGATCCAATCGTGCAGCGCGTCTCGAACGATCTTCAGATACTTGTCGCGAAATCGGTAGCGTGTGTCGTGACCTCCGGGAGCTGCTTCTTCCTCAGTCAACTTGATCTGAAATATTGCATGCATCCGGCCGAGATTCACCTGTTGAAACTGAGACTTGTTTCAACATGGCGATATCGGGCAGGAAACGAAACGCACTCGGAATTGTATTTTCGAGTATGCTGCTCAATCTGAAATGGCAACCGGCGGGTACTTCTCAGCCGTAGCGGAGTTTAAGGCCAAGGATTGTGAGAATAAGCAGGAGGGTTACCCCATTTGCTGCCATGACCGGCCATGAACTGATCATCATCCCGTAAAACAGCCAGAGCAGAACTCCGAGCGCCAGCGAAACGTTGGTTACGAGCGAAATACTGTCCGTCTGGCGGTGCCGGACAATCTTGATGATCTGAGGAATCCAGCACAGGGTTGTGATCGCGGCAGCGAGGCTACCGACAAGCTCGATATGGATTGGCACGAACGGAACTTTCAAAGGAATGGATATAAATTGATAATTGAACGTATTCGCCTGAAAAATATAGCGGAATCATGTCCCACTATGCCCCCTTGTGATAAAAATTTGTGTCGTAGAACGGCCTCTTTGTGTGATTTGTCCTGCCGTCAGACAGTAAGGGGGTCACGTCCCATATTGAGATGGAGTTCATGTCCCTTATAGGCGTGGGCGGCAGCGACCTCCTCGTTCAACTCCACGCCGAGCCCAGGCTCTGCTGATGGAATGACATATCCATCTTCCCATTGGATCGGCTTTTTCAGAATGTCGGCATGGAAACCACCAAATGCCTGAATACATTCGAGAATGAGAAAGTTCGGGCTGCAGGTCGATATCTGGATATTCGCCGCGCCGACAATTGGACCGCAATAGAGGTGCGGTGCGATCTGGGCGTGAAAAGTTTCCGCCATTCCGGCAATCTTCTTGGCCTCCAGGATGCCGCCCACGCGTCCCAAATTCATCTGCAGGACGTTGGCGGCACGGTTGACCAGCAGGCGCTGGAATTCATACTTGGTTGTCAGCCGCTCTCCGGAGGCGATCGGGATGGAGGTGTGTTGCTGCACATAACCCATATTCTCCGGCATATCCGGCGGGACCGGCTCTTCCAGCCACAGGGGATCATAGGGTTCCAGCCGTTTCGCCAAGCGTACGGCGCTAGTCGGGGTCATTTGGCCATGGGTGCCGAACAAGAGATCCGCCTTGGAACCGACTGCTTCGCGGATCAGCCGCGCGAATTTTTCACCCAAATCGAGTTGTTCGAGGGACAGCTGGCGCGGATCGAACGACGTATAAGGCGCGACCGGGTCGAACTTCACCGCCGTATAGCCTTGCGCGACATATTCGGCCGCCCGCTCCGCTGACGCTTCAGCATTCCAGTAGATGGCGGATGTCTCGCCAAGTTCCGGTTTGGGATAAAGGTAGGTGTAGCTGCGCAGCCGTTCATGCACCTGGCCACCGAGCAATTCATAGACCGGCTTGTCCGCTTCCTTGCCGATGATATCCCAGCACGCCATTTCCAGCGCCGATACCGCGCCCATGATCGTAACATCCGGACGTTGGGTAAAGCCGCCGGAATAGGCGCGGCGAAAGAACCGTTCGATGCGATGGGGATCCTCGCCGATAAGCCAGCGCTCGGCCACATCCTCGACGACCTTGCGCATCACTTGCGGGCTGATGGTTGAGTTATAGGCCTCGCCATAGCCGACAACGCCTGAATCGGTGGTGAGCTTGACGAATAGGAACCAGGTGCCACCAAAGGATGGCGGTGGATTGCCGACCACGAAGGTTTTGACATCGGTGATTTTCATGATCCCTCCGGACGCTCGCTAACCCGATCAGACTAGGCCAGAGCATGTGCAATGCCGAAACCGCGCAACGACCCGGTCTGTCGGGTTTCCGACAGTTCTTGCTGTGGCCCCTTTTCAAATCTGCTGCTGCACCGCATCATGCGGCAAATCTGCAATGATCGATGGAGATACCAATTGAACGAAGAGACAAAGCCGATCGGGGAACTGACCCTGCGTACTCTCGCCATGCCGGCGGATGCCAATGCGGCGGGCGATATTTTCGGCGGCTGGGTCATGGCGCAGATGGATTTGTCCTGTGGTATCAGGGCGGCTGAGCGCGCACGAGGCCGGGTTGTCACGGCTGCAGTCAAGGAAATGTCCTTCGCCAAGCCGGTAAAGATCGGCGATACACTTTGCGTCTATACCCACATTGATCATGTCGGACGCACCTCGATCACATTGAAAGTTGAAGCTTGGGCCCAGCGCTACCTGTCGGATTTGATGGAGCGCGTCACCCATGCCGATTTCGTCATGGTTGCTCTCAGCAAGGATGGCAAGCCGACGCCAGTGCCTGGCGAGCGTTAAAGCTGACTGCCGATCATATATTTGTCCCAGAAACCAGCTTCTGATTCGATCTGTTCGACCACGTCGATCCACAGGCCGGAGGGATCGTGAAACCCGAAACGGCGCTGGCCAAAAGGCTCGTCCGTCAGCGGATATTCGATTTTCAGGCCGGTAGCGCTGATCTTTTCAAACGTTGCCCTGGCATCCTCTACCTGCAATTCAAAGCACATGCCTGTGCCGCTGAAACTCTCGGAACCGGGTGGCGCGGACGGATGATCAGGCGTCATGAAGGCGATAGAAGCGGACTGGTCTTCCGCCGAGAGCAAGCAAAACCAGGTGCTATCAAAACCACTGACGAAGCCCAGATGCTGGATCCAGAAATCGCGGCATGCTTCTTTTCGTGGAGTGACTATAATCGGATAGCGGTCCATGAAAGCCATTTCGTTCATCCTGTAATTTTGCGAGTCACTGCATTAAACAGGGTTTGAAAAGACCTTGGCAAGGGCCGTTTGTCAGGAGCATAAATAGGAATAAGTTCTCAGCTGAAAACTTTTTAGCTCGACTCTTCCAGTATTTGCGGCGTCCCTGGATGACAGCTTCATTCCATGCAGTTAAATGTCGATCAAGTTTCTGCGCCGGTTCAGGAAAAAAGCATTTCATTTTTGGCAAAAAGCATTCCATTTTGAGCAAAAAGCGTATGAGAAATTGGGGCAAAAACGTGGCTTTTTTCGGAGCAATTCAAGACTACTCCCGCAAGCGCGATAAAGCGGACAGCGCGAAAGTCGACTTCGTCGAACTCTTTTTCGATCTCGTATTCGTCTTTGCCATCACACAGATATCGCACCTACTGCTGCATGATCTCAGCCTCAAGGGGCTCGTCGAAAGCGCGCTGCTCCTTTTGGCAGTCTGGTGGGTCTGGGTCTATACGATGTGGTGCACCAATTGGCTCGATCCGGCGACACCGCCGGTGCGCACAATGTTGTTCGTGCTGATGCTGGCCGGGCTTGTACTTTCGACGTCGATCCCGACTGCCTTCGGGGCCCGCGGATTGGTGTTCGCCAGCGCTTTCGTCTTCATGCAGCTCGGCCGGTCGGTTTTCATGGTTTGGGTGCTTCGACACCACAATCAGGCCAATTACCGCAATTACCTGCGGATCACGATCTGGCTCGCCGTGTCGGGCTCATTCTGGATTGCCGGCGGTCTCGCCGAACCGGAATATCGGCTTGTTTTTTGGGCAATAGCTCTGGGAATAGAAGTGGTGGGACCAGCCCTTGGTTTCTGGACATTCCGCCTTGGGGCCTCTTCGACAGGAGAGTGGGATGTCGATGGTGAGTACATGGCGGAGCGGGCCGCGCTGTTTGTCATTATCGCACTTGGAGAGTCCATCCTCGTTTCGGGCGCGACTTTCGCTGATCAGGAATGGAATTTCATCTCCTTTTCGGCATTTCTGACGACCTTCGTTGCATCTGTTGCCATGTGGCTGGTCTATTTCAATGTCGGGCAATCGGCCGGCCATCACAAGATTGCGGCGACCGACGATCCCGGGAGGATCGCTCGCGTGGCCTACACCTATGTTCACATTCTGCTTGTGGCCGGTATCATCGTCGTTGCTGTATCGGATGAGCTTATCCTCGCGCATCCGACGGGTCATTCGGATGCCGCGACGATCTGGACGTCAATTGGTGGTACGGCGCTTTATCTGGCCGGGAATCTGCTGTTCAAGTTCTATATCGCTGGAAGACCGCCGCTGTCTCATATGATCGGTCTGGGACTGTGCGTGATACTTGCCTTCTTTGCTGGCGGACTGTCGCCATTGGTGCTCGGCTCCCTCACCACCGGCATTCTGATCATCGTCACGATCTGGGAGTATTTTGGCCAGGTGGAGGCCGACAGGCCTGGTCATCACTAGCGGCAGGCGCGGTGTCCGCTACGGCGTTGCATCAGATCGAAATGGAAATGCGTGCGGTGAAACCTGTCATAGCCGGGGCCGAGGACCGTCGTGAAATAATCGCAGGCATCCGAGCGGACCGTATTCAACAGCCCGCGCTGGCGGAATGAAAACCAGCCCGGCTTTTGCACCTGAATATCCTTGCCGTTGTTGAGCGCAATTCTGGAAATGTCGAGCGCGTTGCCTTTGGAATGTTCCGACATGCTTCTCCCGCGCTGACTGCTCATCGTACGGCAGGAGTAGCTAGAAGCCTGATGGATCGTGTTGACACCGGAAAGATAGCGCATGCGGGTGGAAGGCACGAGATCACCTTTGACCCAGCGCGCGAAGGCGAGTGTCATCTGGCAATTCAGGGTTGCGCTCGGCTTCAGCCTGATGCGCCCGCTGGAAAATCCACTGACGGTCAGAGGATGATCGATCCGGCAGACGCCGCCATCATTGATTGGTTCCCGTTCCTGAAACACAACGCCAAGTTGTTTAAGCTGCGAGCGGCAGGCAATCTCGCTGCCCGACATGGCAAACGCGCTTTCGCTGCGCGCAATGGGATCGCGGATACCACCCGGATAGCCATAGCTTTCGGCATCGTCGGAGGCCGGCTCGGACTCCGGCAAAGAGTAGGGTTTCGGCTCCGCGACCTCCGCGGCGTCCGGCACGACAATTGTATCCGGCTGCTGACTGACGTTGGGTACAGTTGGCACCTCGGGTTCTTGCGCGGTGAATTCGCCCGATTGCGGCGTGGATAGAGACTGGGTTTCCTCGGTGGCGACCTGCGTGTTTTCTTCGCTTGCCAGCGATTGGCTGGCCACCGACGTGTCCGCGCTGCCGACATCCGCCATGGGTCGCCGCACATCGCCCATACCGCAACCACTCAGCGTCGTGGACGTGAAAAGGACAAGCGCGATCGAAAGGCGCTTAGAGCGGTTTGCAGTCATATTGGATCAGTTCTGTTTCGCGGATGGCGAGACAACCCACTAGGAAGGTGGCGAGGCCGATGTTTATCCATCGGACGATGCCGCCTGACAAAGTGGTTGGCCGCCAGCCGGAAACCCGAAGGGCCGGGTGAATTTGCTCCAAATCCTTCGGGCTTCGGCATCGTCCGATGGAAAGACATCGGCCTCGCCAAATCCCTCGACCTTGAACCAAATTCCCTCCGGCAGAACGATCCAATATGGCTGCAAACCGCTCTAAAACGCGCGGCGGACGACAACGCAATACTCATGTCACCACATCCCCTCTGCCCATTACGCAGGCATATGCACGTAAAAATAGAGGCAAATTGTAAAGGAAAGGTCAGCGCCGCTCTTAAGACCTGCGTCGAAAATGTGATCTCGTACCGTTGATCCCGGCTTGATTTTGCTGCAATCACCTCGGCAACTCAGATTCCCGCTTCCATCTCCTTCCTCCCCGGAAAACCAATCATGACATCCCTGTTTTCACCCTACGTCCTGCCAATTTTCCTGCTTGCCGCGTCAAATGTGTTCATGACTTTCGCTTGGTACGGCCACTTGAAATATCCGTTCGCACCGCTCGCACTGGTCGTCTTTATCAGCTGGGGTATTGCGCTTATGGAATATTGGCTGGCCATTCCCGCCAACCGCATCGGTCACACCGTTTATTCGACGGCGGAGCTAAAGACGATGCAGGAAGTCATCACGCTCGTCGTATTCAGCCTGTTTTCGGTATTTTACCTGAAAGAATCGTTTACCTGGCAGCACGTAGCCGGATTCGCACTGATAGCCGGCGGCGCGACGCTGATCTTCAAGGCCTGAGGGTAGGGTCAGGACATATTAACGTGATGGAAATGGCGCCTGAAACGGCAAGAAGATGCGAGGAGAAGCGTGAAGGTCGGGGTCTTCCGCCGGCCGAGCGGGTCGACACTGCAGCTTGCAGCCGTTTCGGCGTCCAAGAGGATATGGTCTTTTCGCTCGGCTACTTTGTCGCAAAGGCTTGAAAATGAACCACATTTCCATCGCCTTTGCTCCTCGTATCCGAACGAAAAGCCTCATACCATTTCGACCAGATTAATAGGTCCTGACCCTAGCCCGACTACGCAACGCGGGTATCAGTTCGACGGCAATCATCGCGATGAAGATGAGGGCGCAACCCGTCACGCCCTGAAGCGACATGCGCTCACCCAACAATATTGCGCCAAAAAGCGCTGCAAAAAGCGCCTCGGAAGACAGCATGATTGCTGCCTGCGGAGCCGTGGTGAAGCGCTGTCCGACCGCTTGGAGGGTAAAACCGATACCGGAGGAGATGACGCCAGCGAAGAGAATTTCCGGCGCGGCTGCAACGATCGAGAAGAATTCGTTGCTCTCGGTTGCCAGCGTCGCAACGAGGCCAAGCATGCCGCAAACGATGTATTGCACCAGCGATAGCATGATTGGCCTGCCGCTTTTCATACCGATGCGATTGATAAAAATGATCTGCAACGCCCAGAACATGGCACAGGCGACGATCAGCCAATCGCCAACGGTCAGCCCTTCGAGATGTCCGCCGGACAAGAGGTAAATGCCAGCAAGCGCCGTCGAAGCGCAGGGCCAGACAATCGGGTGTGGCCACTGCCAAAACAGAATGACGGCAAGAAAGGGCACCATGACAACGTATAAGCCAGTCAGAAAGCCGGCGTTTGTTACGGATGTGGTTTGCATGCCGACCTGCTGCAGTGCGGCTCCGGAAAAGAGCAGGACGCCGATGAAGAAAAACCCGTAATAGTCCGCGCGTGTGAGTTTTGCCGGTGCGGCCTTTGCTTCGCGAAAGGCGAGTGGCAGAACGGTCAAGGCAGCCAGAAAAAAGCGCAAGCTGACGAACATGAACGGACCGACACTGGCCATGGCGCTGGACTGGGCGACGAAACCGAAGCCCCAGATCGCTCCGGCGAAAAGCAGTAATATATTGGCACGTCCGTGCGTCATGAGCATTCCGCGAAATGAAGCCGTCAAAGGCCCGCATTGATGGCTCTCTACCGATTGCAGTTCATGGCGGCAAGGGGTGGTTGAAAGGTTATGCGCGTGTCAGCCGGATGATTTTCCCGTCGCTTTCGTCGGTGAGAAGGTAGATCGAGCCATCAGATGCGACGCGCACATCGCGAATACGGCCAAACTTGCCCTTCAGCATCCGTTCTTCGCCTTTTATGGCGCCCTTTTCGTCGCGGTCCAGGCGGACGAACATTTGGGACTTCAGGGCACCGGCCAGGAGGTCGCCCTTCCATTCGGGAAACATGGATCCTTCATATACCGCGAGCCCGGAGGGAGCGATCGAAGGGTCCCAATAGTATAGCGGCTGTTCATAACCTTTTGCATGGGTGCCCTTGCCGATTTTCGCGCCGGAATAGTCCACGCCAAAGGTTATGACCGGCCAACCGTAATTCTTACCCGCCTGAGGCTGATTGATTTCGTCGCCGCCCCTGGCGCCGTGTTCGATTGTCAATAGCGAGCGGGTAACCGGATCCCAAACCGCACCCTGGGGATTGCGGTGGCCCTTGGACCAGATTTCAGGCAGGCCTTTCTTGCCGTCAGCGAATGGATTGTCCGCTGGGATGGTGCCGTCCGCATTGATGCGGAGTACGGACCCGGCTTCGTCCTTGAAATCCTGCGAACGCTGCATTGTGCCCTGGTCCCCGATGGTAACGAACAGCTTTCCGTCTGGTGCTACAAGGATGCGCGAACCGAAATGCGCAGATTTGGTGGTGCTTTTCTTCACCGCGAGCAGGACCGATACATTATCGAGTTCGGCGCCGTCCCCGTGGCGAACAAGTTTGGCGCGCGCCATCACCGTGCCAGTGCCATTTTTGCGCGGCTGCGAATAGCTGAAATATATCGTTCCGCTCTTGGCGAAATCGGCCGCAAGCGCGACATCCAGCAAACCACCTTCACCCTTGACGACGACCTTGGGAACATTGGCGACTGGCTTCGATACCTTGCCATCCTTGACGATACGTATCGTTCCACCGCGCTCAGTCACCAGGAGCGCGCCATCGGGAAGGAAGGCGAGGCCCCACGGATGATCAAGTCCATCCGCAATAGTTTCAGTAGAGAGGGTGACTGTTTCGGTTTTGAAATCCCTCGCGGAAGCCGCCGGAGAAAGGGCCAGCAGCACGGCATATAAGGTTGCGGATGCAACGCTAGATGTTCGTTTCATTGGCGACAATCCTCTTCGCGCGATCGAGTGGTGCAGTATTTTGCATACATCCTTCAAGCCGGTCGTCTCACAGTGATGTGAATGCTCTGGTCGTCGGCGCCAATTTAACCGCACAAATTCCGGTCCTGCGACATTTTCCACTTTCTTCGTGAAATCGCCGGAAACAGTGCTATATTAAGGGACGAATGACTGAACGGTTCCGGAGTCTTATGCTTCGGCGACCGTTTTCTTTTTGTGTCGAGGGGCATCGATGGATGGCCTTTCGATATTGACTACGAAAGGAGAGGGCATGGAAAAGGTCCCGATGACTCAGGCTGGATTCGACAAGCTCAAGGAGGAATTGCGCTGGCGCCAGCAGGAAGAACGTCCACGTATTATTGCGGCGATCTCGGAAGCGCGCGCCCATGGCGACCTTTCGGAAAACGCCGAATATCATGCCGCCAAGGAAGCCCAGAGCCACAATGAAGGCCGGGTCGGCGAGCTGGAAGATTATACGGCCCGCGCGGAAATCATTGATATTTCAAAGCTGTCGGGCAACAAGATCAAATTTGGCGCGACGATCCATCTTATCGATGAGGATACCGAAGAGAAAAAGGTGTATCAGATTGTCGGCGATCAGGAAGCTGATCCGAAGGCTGGCCGTATCTCCATTTCCTCGCCGATCGCCCGTGCGCTGATCGGCAAGAGCGAAGGTGAGACGATCGAAGTCATCGCACCTGGTGGTGCCCGGTCTTACGAAATCATCGGTTTCAGTTTCGTTTAATCCGGTGTCCCTGGATGCCGTGAGCAACGTCGAGGTGATCGCTCCGAATTTCAAGCGCAAGCTTTCCGGGGTCACCTCGACTATCATTCAACTCGTTCCGCTACAGCGGGCCCAAGGTCTGAAGATCGTGACAATGGGCCCCGGTCTGCCCGCAGACCTGCCGAGTATTGGATGGTCCGCGCTACCGGGATTATGGTTCAAGCCGAAGAACAGGGCATTCCGCATCTGGCATGCGCGCCGCAACAATGAAATGATTGCCGGTATTCTCATGCGCCATGTGTTGCGCATGAAGTTGAGGCTGTTGTTCACCTCCGCTGCCCAGCGCGACCACAGGCCGTTCACCAAGTGGCTGATCCGGCGGATGAATGCCGTGATCGCGACGAGTGGCAAGTCGGGCAGTTTTCTGAAAGTGCCGCACACGGTTATCCTGCACGGCATCGATACCGAGCTGTTTCATCCGCCCTGCAATGACGACGACCGCTTTGCAGCGTCGGGACTTCCGGGACGTTATCTAGTCGGCTGTTCCGGACGCATCCGCCCTTCAAAAGGGACGGACCTGTTCGTCGATGCGATGATCAATCTGCTGCCCCAACATCCCGACTGGACAGCGGTGATGACCGGGCGGACCACGGCTGAATTCAAGGGTTTCGAACAGACATTGCGGCACCGGATTGCGCAAGCCGGGCTTGAAGGCCGAATTTTGTTTCTGGGAGAGGTGCCCGATGTGCGGCTCTGGTACCGCCGGATGACACTCTACGTGGCACCGTCGCGCAATGAAGGCTTTGGCCTGACACCGCTTGAGGCGATGGCCTCGCAAACTGCCGTGGTGGCGAGCGATGCCGGCGCCTATGCCGAGATGATCGAGCCGCAGACTGGAACTGTGGTTCGCGCTGGCGACGGTCATGCACTTGAACAGGCCATCGCGCCCTACCTCGCCGATCCGGCAATGTGTGCAGAAGCGGGGAAGCTGGCACTTGCCCATGTCCGCCAGAACTTTCCATTGCAGAAGGAAGCCGGCCGTATTGGCGAAGTCTACGATCAGCTTTTCGCGGCCGGATTGATATCGTGACTGTTGCGGCCTTCATCATCCATCTTGCGCGCGCGGCCAAGCGTGGTGAACATGTTCGCGGACTGTTGGAACGCTTGCCGGTGAAGGCGGAGATTGTCGACGCGGTGGACGCGCTCAACATGAGCGAAGGCGACGTTGCCGCCGTCTATACGCGCTCGCTGCACAGTCCATATTACCCGTTCGAATTGCGGAAATCCGAAGTCGCCTGCTTCCTGTCGCATCGCAAAGCGTGGCAGACAATTGTCGATCGCAAGCTCGATGCAGGTCTCATCATCGAGGACGATGTCGAGGTGGACGATGCTTTCGCCGCACAGTTGCAGCTGGCAATCGACACGGTGCAACCGGCCGATTACATCCGCTTTCCGCGATGGCCGCGAGGAGAGGCGGGGCCGGAGGTCGCGCGCGAAAAAGCCAACACCATTATTCATCCCGAACTGCCTGGCCTTGGAATGCAGATGCAGCTCGTCGGACGCGAGGCGGCGATTGCGCTTCTCGCCGCGACGGAACGCTTCGACAGGCCAGTGGATACGACGATCCAGATGCGCTGGTTGCATCCTGTGCGTGTATTGTCGGCGCGGCCGATCACCATACGCGAGATCGATCTCGATCTTGGCGGGTCGGTCGTTCAGGGCAAGAACAAGACGTTGCCTGGACGGCTGAAGCGGGAAATCCTGCGCCCCTTGTACCGCGTGACGCTCTACCTCTACAGCCGGTTCCGTCGTTAGAGCATTTCCATTTTAAACGGAGTCATGGAAACGCTCTAACTCTTTGTTTTAACGCAATTCCGGACAGAAAACCGGTTCCCACTTTTCGTGGAATTGCTCTAGAGCACCATCAGCGGTTCGTTCTTGACCGAACGGATCGTCAGGGATGTGCGGACGGAATCGACGTTCGGCGTCGAGGTCAATTCCTCGATGACGAAATTCTGGAACGTACTGAGATCGCTCGCGACGCAATGGAGCAGGAAGTCTGACTCCCCTGAAACCATCCAGGCGCGGCGCACGAGTGTCCAATTCTTGGTTTTTTCGGCGAAGTTCTTCAGGTCGGCATCCGATTGCCGGTGCAAGCGGATCATGCAGAACGCGACGATGTCCTGTCCCAGGATGGAACCATTCAGGATCGCGCGATAGCCCTGGATGATGCCGGCTTCTTCGAGCTTGCGAACGCGACGCAGACAGGGGGGCGCGGATATGCCGACACGCTCGGCCAGCTCCACATTGGTGATGCGGCCATTGTCCTGCAATTGTTTCAGGATTTTCCAGTCGATCGCGTCGAGGTCCGCCTTCAAAGGCATGTTCTATCCTGTCTCAAGAGAATTGCGGCCACCATAGGCGATTCCCCGCGCTGTGTAATCACATCCCGCATTGGTTGCAAACAGGTTCCGCAAATCGCCCAGAAACGCCGCTCTTCCGCCACAAGCTGTGGCTAACCCGTCTATGTTGAGCGAAGACCTTGCAACAAAGGGGGCTGAACCACTACTTTATAGTCATTGAAAGAGCGTGGTAGTTCGTGCCATCTCTAGTATGTCAAACAGATATCACTTCAAGGTCTTGTTATGTCACAGCGCCATGTGCCCGTTATTATCATCGGTTCCGGTCCCGCCGGTTATGCCGCGGCGATCTATGCGGCCCGCGCAAACCTGAAGCCGGTCATCATCGCCGGCCTGCAGCAGGGTGGTCAGCTGATGATCACCACCGACGTGGAAAATTATCCGGGCTATGCCGATACGGTGCAAGGCCCATGGATGATGGAGCAGATGCGGATCCAGGCCGAACATGTGGGCACCGAGATCATCCACGACATCATCATGGAAGTAGACCTCTCTGTTCGTCCGTTCCGGCTCATCGGCGATGGCGGCACACAGTATACGTGTGATGCGCTGATCGTCGCTACGGGTGCGCAAGCGAAATGGCTTGGTATTCCGACAGAGCAAACCTTTATGGGCTTCGGCGTTTCCGCTTGCGCCACGTGTGATGGTTTCTTCTATCGCAACAAGGACGTTGTAGTCGTTGGCGGCGGCAATACCGCGGTGGAAGAGGGGCTTTATCTGGCAAACCTCGCCAAGTCGGTCACGATCGTGCATCGCCGCGATCATTTCCGCGCGGAAAAAATTCTGCAGGACCGTCTGTTCGCCAAAGAAAACGTCAAGATTATCTGGGATAACGTCGTTGACGAAATCACTGGAACAGAAGCCAAGGCGCCGATGCCTGCATCGGTCTCGGGTATACGCTTGAAGAATGTGAAAACGGGTGAAACCACGGAATTGGCAACACATGGCGTTTTCGTCGCCATTGGTCATGCACCGGCGGTTGAGCTTTTCAAGGGGCAACTCAAACATAAGCCGAATGGCTATCTCTGGACCGCAGCCGATTCTACCGCAACGGATGTGCCGGGCGTCTTTGCCGCCGGTGACGTTACGGATGATATCTATCGTCAGGCGGTCACCGCCGCCGGGATGGGCTGCATGGCAGCACTCGAAGCCGAACGTTGGCTGGCTGCCCAGGAACCAGTGCGTCAAGCTGCCGAATAGCGGCCGTTAATATAGAGCCGGTCTCGATGTTCGTGGCCGGGATGGGGGAGAGACTGCGCGATGTCGCTTGATTGGGACAAATTGCGAATATTTCATGCTGCTGCGGAGGCGGGGTCATTCACCCATGCCGCCGAGACGCTGCATCTGTCGCAATCGGCTATTTCCCGTCAAGTCAGTGCGCTTGAGCAGGATGTTGGTGTTCCGCTGTTCCACCGCCATGCTCGCGGTCTTATCCTGACGGAGCAGGGCGAAGTGCTTTACCGCACCGCCCATGAAGTCCTGATGAAGTTGGAGAATGTCCGCTCGCGCCTGACAGAGAGCAAGGACAGGCCGTCGGGTAAATTGCGGGTGACGACAACGGTCGGTCTTGGTTCCGGCTGGCTGATCGAGCGCGTGCAGGAATTCATCGAGCTTTATCCGGAAGTTCAGCTCCAACTGCTTTTTGACAATGAAGAGCTCGATCTGACGATGCGTCATGCGGACTGCGCCATTCGCCTCCGTCAGCCGCAGCAGCCGGATCTGATCCAGCGGCGGCTCTTTACCGTGCACATGCACGTCTACGCGTCACCGGCCTATATCGCCAAATATGGCAAGATCGAAAGTATCGAGGAAATCGATACCCATCGCATCGTCAGTTTCGGCGAGCCCGCGCCGTCTTATCTCACCAATCTCAATTGGCTGGAGGTCATCGGCCGGACGGATGGCAATTTGAGACCAGCTGTCCTGCAGATCAACAACCTCCTGTCGATCAAGCGCGCCATACAAAAGGGCGTCGGAATTGGCGTGCTGCCTGACTATATGGTGGAGAAGGATTCGACGCTGGTCCGGCTCTTGCCGGAGATGGAATTGCCGTCGTTCGACACGTTCTTTTGCTATCCCGAAGGAATCAAAAACGCTGCCAAATTGCACGTGTTTCGAGATTTCCTTTTCTCGAAAGCGCGTACCTGGTCGTATTAAGCATGCTATTTCGGCATTTTCCGAAAAGTTTTTCTTTCTAATGTTATACCTATTCGCAGCATGGCTTTGTCCTATGCGCGGTCTCTGGCGTGTGAGATTCCAATATTCCGCATGATTTTGCCGGTATGCGTCAAACGCATGGGTGCGTTGCACAATTGGATGTTGCGAGAAAAGGTCAAAGGGCTCATATCCACGTCACTTGCCGGTGCGTCTCCTCCTCCCATTGCGCGCCCGCAAGTGTTCCCCTCTGGAGGTATAGCCGGAAACGGCACCTTCAAAACTTAAGGCCGGGCAATTGTCCGGCCTCTTTTCTTTTCAGGGGTAAGTTTCCAAAATCCTCAGCTTCAGGCGGATGCCAGACGGCCTGGTTTGGTCCCAGTATTTCCGCGAAGGTTAGATCAAAGAAAAAGGAGCCCTAAGGCCCCCGATCTCTCTCTCTTCGGTTTATTTAGCGAAGGTTGGCGCAGAAGCGTTGAATGCGCTTTCCGGCCTCTTCGAGATTGGCATCCGATGTTGCATAGGAAATGCGGAAGTTCGGTCCAAGACCGAACGCCGAACCATGCACCGCCGCAACCGCTTCCGTCGCCAGCAACTCGCTGACGAAATCCTCGTCGGTTGCGATGACCTTGCCGGATGGCGCCGTCTTACCGATTGCCGCCGCACAGGAAGGATAGACGTAGAACGCGCCTTCCGGCTTTGGGCATTCGAGGAAGTTGGTCTGGTTGAGCATCGAAACGATGAGATCGCGACGGCCTTCGAATGCCTTCTTGAAAACCGGCAAATGCGCCTGTGTTCCATCCAGCGCCTCAACCGCAGCCCACTGCGAAATGGAGCTCGTGCCGGACGTCTGCTGCCCTTGCACCATATCCATGGCCTTGATCAGTTCGATCGGGCCAGCCGCATAGCCGATGCGCCAGCCAGTCATCGCGTAGGCTTTCGACACGCCGTTCATGGTCAACGTGCGGTCGTAGAGGTTTGGTTCGACCTGCGCAGGCGTGACGAACTTGAAGTTGCCATAAGTCAGATGCTCATACATGTCGTCGGTCAGGACCCACACATGCGGATGACGCATGAGGACATCGGTCAGCTTCTTCATCTCGTCCCAGCTATAGGCAGCGCCGGACGGGTTGGAAGGCGAGTTCATGATGATCCATTTGGTCTTCGGCGTGATGACGCGTTCCAGATCTTCTGGCTGCAGCTTGAACTCATTCTTCTGCACAGCCGAGACGATAACCGGCGTTCCCCCGCACAACGCGACCATTTCCGGATAACTCACCCAATAGGGCGCGACGCAGATCACTTCATCACCCGGGTTCAACGTGGAGAGCAGCGCGTTGTAAATGACGTGCTTGCCGCCGGTGCCAACAATGGTCTGGCTCGCCTTGTAATCAAGTTCGTTTTCGCGCTTGAACTTACGGGCAATAGCCTCACGCAACTGCGGAATGCCGGACACGGGGGTGTACTTGGTTTCGCCGCGGCGTATAGCGGCGATGGCAGCTTCCTTGATATTGTCCGGCGTATCGAAATCCGGCTCGCCAACCGATAGCGATATGACGTCCCGTCCTTCGGCTTTCAGATCGCGTGCTTTCTGGGTGATCGCAATCGTTGCGGAAGTCTTCACACGGGAAAGGGCGTCGGCGAGGAATGCCATGGTATCGTTCTCCTGAAGCGGGTTTGATTACCGGTAGACGGTTTGCGCGCCTGCTATGTCGCAATGGCCGGCGAATCGCAAGTAAAAGCGGGATCATCCGGCTTCACATTATGCAATTTCTGTGCAGGGTGTGACATCAAATGTCGAAACCATCAGCGATGCTCACGCGATCCTTCAATCGAAATGATTGGACATATCGTGCAGTAGCGGAAATATTCGCGCCGTTTGATAACTCCATCCTGATGGACATCTGATGCGATTTTCCGCGCTTCCAGTGCTCATGGACTTAATGTCCACTGCGCTCCGGTTCCTGAAAATTACACCATCTGTCTCATCAGGCTGAATTCTCAAAAGGCTCTAACCCGCCGCCACAGGAGACCAGCGCCATGCCGAAATTATACTCACAACCAGATTCAGGGAATTGCTATAAGCCGCGGCTTTTGATGGCGAAATTGGCGGTGCCTTTCGAACACATTTCGATTTCTTCAACCGATGGTTCAACTCGCAAGCCCGAGTTTTTGGCGAAGAATCCGAATGGCAAGGTGCCGCTGCTCGAATTGGATGACGGCCGGCTGCTGGCAGAATCAAATGCGATCCTTCTGCATCTTGCCGAGGGATCCAGATTTATCCCGGAAGACTCTTACGAGCGCGCGTTGATGTATCAGTGGTTGTTCTTCGAGCAATATACCCACGAACCCAACATAGCCGTTCGCCGCGCATTGCTGGTCTATCCGGAGCGGGCCAAGGATGCCACGCCCGAACGGCTGGCGGCTACACTGGAAGGTGGTAACAAGGCTTTGCTGGTCATGGAAAATCAGCTGCAGAAGACGCCTTATTTCGCTGGCAGCAACATCAGCATCGCCGACATTGCGCTCTATGCCTATACACATGAGGCCAATCGCGGTGGGTATGACCTATCCGCCTATCCGTCGGTCTCGAAGTGGCTGAGCCGCGTTGCAGGCGATGAGAAGCATGTCCCTATTACATGGCTGCCGGATTGAATCAAAAAAGGCGGGATAAATCCCGCCTTTTTTAGATTATGTGCGTTCAGAAATCAGACGATTCCCGTATGCGGCTATCAGCCGGCAACGCTAAGGTTGTCAGCGGACGACTTGCCCGAACGACGATCCTGAACGATCTCGTAATTGACCTTCTGGCCATCATTGAGACCGCGCAAACCCGCGCGTTCAACAGCGGAGATATGGACGAATACGTCTGCACCGCCAGTATCAGGCTGGATAAAACCGTAGCCCTTAGTGCTGTTGAACCATTTCACTGTTCCCGAAGCCATGGGAAGTTCCTTTCAGATATATAAGACAGGCAGCAAGCACATTTGCGGCCCAGGGAATCGAACCTATGCAATGGAGTTCATCAGGAAGCGCAACGGGTTACGCAGGTCGCAAAGTCACTCGACCGATAAAATCGATGCCGATTACATATGACAGAATTTGCGTCAAAACAAGCCGTATTCAAATGGGTTTTATCGGCAAGGTTAAGTGCAGCGGGTTGCATGAGCAAATTTTGGCCCTACATTCCTTGTTGAATTTCAGCGCACTATCCGACGTGTTTTCATAGTAGATGCTAAAGTGAACTGGCCGAATCGCGGTCGTCCACGGGGGAGACTCATGGCGGAGCAGAAACAGAGCCGATCCACAGCCACCTCCGTCGCGGGCGAAGTGGAAGCCGGGCTGCTCTCCCAGCTGCGCGTCATTGCGGATATCTACTGGATATCGCCGGTTCGCAACCGTTTGATTCTCATGATCCTCGGTGTCGTCAGTATCATCATCGTCACATCGGCGGGGCAGGTGCTGCTGAACAGATGGAACGTCCCGTTTTATGACTCATTGTCCAGGCGGGATTTCCCGGCCTTCGTCGACCAGTTGATGGTGTTTTTCGTAATTGCTTCGGTCCTTCTCGTTTTCAACGTGGCACAAACCTGGCTCAATCAGATGACGCGGTTGAAATTGCGCGAAGGACTGACCCGTGATCTGGTCGGTGAATGGCTGGAGCCTCGCCGGGCATTCAAGCTCTCAAACTCTGGACCCATCGGCGTCAACCCCGACCAGCGTCTGCACGAAGATGCGCGCCATCTGTCGGAGATGTCGACCGACCTCGGGTTTGGGTTATTGCAGGCCACGATATTGCTGGTGAGCTTCATCGGAGTGCTGTGGACATTTTCCAGTGGTTTCGTGTTCAATGTCTATGGTTATAGTTTCTCCATCCCTGGCTATATGGTCTGGGCAGCTATCATATATGCCGCATCCGCATCGTGGCTCAGCTGGCTCGTTGGACGTAAATTGATCCGGTACAACGCGGACCGCTACCAAAAGGAGTCCGAGCTACGCTTTTCGCTGATGCGGGTTAATGAGCATATCGATGCGATCTCACTCTATAGAGGAGAGGCGGACGAGAATCGCCGGATCGGCTTTGATATCGACAGCCTTCTCGCTGCAATCCGCTTGCTTGTCACGGCGCTGACACAGCTCACCTGGGTCACGTCCGGTTATGGCTGGATCACCATTGTCGCGCCCATTCTCGTGGCAGCGCCGGTCTACTTTGCCGGGAACCTGTCATTTGGCGGGTTGATGGCCGCGATCGGAGCATTTAACCAGGTGCACGACGCCCTGAAATGGTTCGTCAATAATTTCGGCGCTATTGCCGACTGGCGCGCGACACTGTTGCGCGTAACCTCATTCCGGCAAGCGGTGCAGGCGACCGACGTCAGGAACAGTGTGGAGCAGCGCATCAAATTTGCGCAGTCGGAGACGAACCAGATCGTCCTCGAGAAGCTGAAGATCACCGCGCCTCGCGCGACAGTGCGCTTGAAGGAGAAGAAAGCGATCATCAAGGAAGGCGAGCGTGTCTTGATTACCAGCGAGCCAGGGATCGACAGAACGCTGCTATTTCGCGCCATAGCCGGCCTCTGGCCCTGGGGAGCCGGAACTGTCAGCCTGCCGGCGAATGCAAATATTCTCTTTATGCCGCGCCTGCCTTATTTCCCGCCGGGCAGCTTGCGCGAGGCTATGTCCTATCCTGTCGGTAAAGATGGATTTTCAGACGAGGAACTTGTCACTGCACTGCACGAACTGGGCTTGAACCGGCTTGAAACAATGCTTGATTTCAAGGCACGGTGGGACAGGGAATTGAGTGACGACGAGCAGCAGTCCCTGGCTTTCGCGCGACTGAAACTGCACAAGCCGACCTGGGTCGTTATCGATGAGGCGTTGGATGGCATGGAGGACGATGCCTACAAACGGGTGACCGTTGTGCTGCGCGAGGATCTCGCCAAGTCAACGGTGGTGCATATCGGGCGCGAGGACAAGAACGATCACGTCTTCTCCAAGGTGCTGCATTTTGTCAGCGACCCATCCGGGCATGGATTGGAGGAGGAAGGGCTCGAAGGCGTTTGAGTGGCGAGGATTGCAACGCGAGTTAAATCCAGTTCTCGGTCAACAATCCGGGCATGCCTACAAATTCGCGCATGTTGTTGGTCACGACAACCAGACCTTCGCTGCGCGCATGGCCACCTATCTGCATATCATGCGATCCGCATGGTGTTCCCGCTCGCTCAAGGTCCGCTCGTATCTGTCCATAATGCACTGCCGCGCCGGCAGCGAAAGGCAATACTTCCAGTCGGCTGACGAAGTGTTCAATTGCTTTCAAGTTTTCAACGACGCCAGCTGATTTCTCCGCTCCATAATGCATTTCGCCGAGCGTGATGCTGGATATGCACAGCTGCTCCGCGAGTGCATTGAACTTCTCCCGCAATTGAAGAGGATAGTTTTTCATCACATGAATGCAGATATTCGTATCCAGCATATATCTTAGCATTTGAGCGACTCGCGATCTTCGATCGCAGGCTGTTCGCGTTCAATCATGAAATCGTCACTCAAACGCGGTCCTCCCGTAAAAAGATCATCCCAACGCTTGCCTTGAGGAACCACAAGACGGCCATGGCCAATCTTCAAAATATCCACTTGGTGCACATCTTCGGGAAAAGCGACGGCTTTCGGCAAGCGGACGGCCTGGCTGCGATTGGTAGTAAAAACGGTCGAACTGGTCATTGGAGAATGCCTATGTATATCCTAATGGGATATACATAGGTTGAGACCGTTAAAATGGCAAGACGATAATGTCTTTCATTATGTAAGACGTCAGAGAAAATAATCCTGCAGCGGCCTGACCTCAAGCGACCCGGCTTTCAGCGCGGCAATGGCTTCCGCCACTGCATCGGCTCCGGATAGCGTGGTGTAGTAGGGGACCTTTTGCATCAGGGTAGCGCGGCGGAGGGATTTCGAATCCGAGATCGCCTTGGCACTATCCGTCGTATTGAACACCAACTGCACCTGCCGGTTGCGAATGGCGTCCTCGACATGCGGACGGCCTTCCTGAACCTTGTTGATCTTCTGGGCTTCGACACCGTTTTCGCCGAGGAAACGGGCGGTGCCACCGGTAGCGAGAATCTTGAACCCTAACGCGGCCAGACGCTTTACCGGCGCAAGTATGCGCTGCTTGTCCTCATCGCGCACCGATACGAACAGCGTTCCATCGCGCGGCAGGTCGACACCGGCGCCAAGCTGCGACTTGGCGAAGGCCAAGGCATAATCGTAGTCAAGCCCCATGACTTCGCCGGTCGAGCGCATTTCCGGTCCGAGCAACGTGTCGACGCCGGGAAAACGCGCAAAGGGGAATACGGCTTCTTTTACGGCGATATGCTTGCGTCCGGTGGTCGAAGGTTTGCCGCCATAATTGGCCAGTGCTTCATCGAGCGTTTCACCAGCCATGATACGCGCCGCAACCTTGGCAATTGGCGTTCCGATGGTCTTGGCGACGAACGGGACTGTGCGTGAGGCACGCGGATTGACTTCGAGCACATAAATCGTGCCGTTTTTGATGGCGTATTGCACGTTCATCAGGCCGACGACGTTGAGTGATTTCGCAAGTGCAGCGGTTTGCTTTTCGAGATTTGCGACCGTTTCAGTTGAGAGTGAGTGCACTGGAAGCGAGCAGGCGCTGTCGCCCGAATGGATGCCGGCCTCTTCGATGTGTTCCATGATACCGGAAATCCAGGTGTCCTTGCCATCGCAGAGACAGTCCACGTCGACTTCAATCGCTTCGCTCAGATAACGGTCGAATAGAAGCGGGTTTTTACCAAGCAGCGTGTTGATCTGGCCGGTCTTGTCGTTCGGATATTTCTGCTTGATATCCTCGGGCACGAGTTCCGGCACCGTATCGAGCAGGTAGCTCTGAAGACCGCGTTCGTCGTGAATGATCTGCATGGCGCGGCCACCCAGAACATAGGACGGGCGCACGACGAGAGGGAAGCCCAGTTCGCCTGCAATAGTGCGCGCCTGTTCGACTGAATAGGCGATACCGTTTTTCGGTTGGGTAAGGTCGAGCTTGATCAAGAGCTTCTGGAACCTGTCGCGATCTTCGGCAAGATCGATTGCATCTGGAGACGTACCGAGGATCGGAATCCCCGCCTTTTCCAGGGCATCGGCAAGCTTCAAAGGTGTCTGGCCGCCAAACTGGACGATGACGCCGTGCAGCGTTCCAGCTGTCTGTTCAACACGCAGGATTTCCAGCACGTCTTCGGCCGTCAGCGGTTCGAAATAAAGCCGGTCGGACGTGTCGTAGTCGGTGGAGACCGTCTCCGGGTTGCAGTTGATCATGATGGCTTCGTAGCCGGCGTCGCGCAGGGCGAAGGCGGCATGGCAGCAGCAATAATCGAATTCGATACCCTGGCCGATACGGTTCGGACCACCGCCGAGAATAACAACCTTCTTGCGATCGGAAACCTGCGCCTCGGAGGCGAGAGCGCCGGCGAACGGTACCTCATAGGTCGAGTACATATAGGCGGTCGGCGAAGCGAACTCGGCCGCGCATGTATCTATACGCTTGAACACCGGATGCACATCGAGCTTGTGGCGAAGCTTGGTAACATCACTGGCTTCAATCCTGGCGAGGCTGGCAAGACGGGCATCCGAGAAGCCCATGCCTTTCAGCATACGCAGGTTTTGTGCATCCTGCGGCAGGCCGTGCTCGCGTACGCGTTCTTCCGTGTCGATAATCTCGGCCATCTGTTCCAGGAACCACGGGTCGATCTTGCAACCGTCGTGAACTTCCTCGACGGAAAGTCCGAGACGAAGTGCTTGGCCGACCATGCGCAGGCGGTCCGGCGTAGGTACGCCGATAGCAGCGCGGATGGCATTGTTGTCATTGCCTTCGCCGAGACCCGGTATGGCGATCTCGTCGAGCCCGGTAAGGCCGGTTTCGAGACCGCGCAGTGCCTTCTGCAGCGATTCCTTGAATGTCCTGCCGATGGCCATGACTTCACCGACCGACTTCATGGCGGTCGTCAGTGTCGGTTCGGCACCGGGGAACTTTTCGAAGGCGAAGCGCGGAATCTTGGTGACGACATAGTCGATGGAAGGTTCGAACGAAGCGGGTGTCGCGCCGCCAGTGATGTCGTTGTCGAGTTCGTCGAGAGTATAGCCGACAGCGAGTTTCGCTGCGATCTTGGCGATCGGGAAGCCTGTCGCCTTCGACGCCAGGGCGGATGAACGCGACACGCGGGGATTCATTTCGATGACGATCAGACGGCCATTTTCCGGATTGACTGCGAACTGCACATTCGAGCCGCCAGTTTCAACTCCGATCTCGCGCAGCACCGCGATCGAGGCGTTACGCATGATCTGGTATTCCTTGTCCGTCAGGGTCAAGGCGGGTGCGACGGTGATGGAGTCTCCGGTATGGACGCCCATCGGATCGATGTTCTCGATCGAGCAGATGATGATGCAGTTGTCCGCCTTGTCGCGTACAACCTCCATCTCATACTCCTTCCAGCCAAGGACAGATTCTTCGATCAGAACTTCGGTCGTCGGCGACGCATCGAGACCGCTGCCGATGATTTCGTAGAATTCCGTGCGGTTATAGGCGATGCCGCCGCCGGTGCCGCCCATGGTGAAGGATGGACGGATAATGGCGGGAAGCCCGACGTGATCGAGCGCCGCCCCGGCCATGCCGAGCGCGTGGGAAACATAGCGCTGCTTGCGATCGCCTTCGCCAAGCTGCCATTCGGTCTCAAGCTTATCGAGAGCCGCGTCGAGATCGGCGCCGGAATATCTGGCTTTAACAGCTTCGCGTTGTTCCTGATGCAGCTTGCGATCGCGATCCTTTACCTCGGTGGCATTGGCTAACATGGATTTAGGCGTCTCGAGACCGATCTTGGCCATGGCCTCGCGGAAAAGCGCGCGGTCTTCAGCCTTGTCGATGGCTTCGGCATTGGCGCCGATCATCTCGACATTGTAGCGCTCGAGCACACCCATGCGGCGCAGCGACAGCGCGGTGTTGAGCGCGGTCTGGCCGCCCATGGTCGGCAGCAGCGCGTCTGGGCGTTCCTTGGCGATGATCTTGGCAACGACTTCCGGGGTGATCGGCTCGATATAGGTGGCGTCCGCCAGTTCCGGATCTGTCATGATGGTTGCCGGATTGGAATTGACGAGGATAACGCGATAACCCTCTTCCTTGAGCGCCTTGCAGGCCTGCGTACCGGAGTAATCGAATTCGCATGCCTGACCGATGATGATCGGTCCTGCGCCGATGATCAGAATGGATTTGATGTCGGTGCGTCTTGGCATGGTGAGGTCCTATCAATAGCGGTCTGCACAAAAAACCGCACGGTTTTGACCGTACGGGCAGGCATATAATTCCAAATGCGAGGCTAAGGCTGCCTTATAGGCAAAGGAAGCGCATTGCGTAACCCCAAAAAGGCGAGATTTTACGGTTTTTCGCAGCAGTTTTCGCACTATCGCCGATGCTGTCTATAAGATGCATGAATCGGTCACGAAAATTGGCTATGTATCCGATGCAGCCGCACGTTGAAAAATTGCATCGTGCGTGAAACAAATATCGCACTATAGTGTTGAAAGTGCAGCGTATCGGTCGGTCGGACCGGCGGGAGATCGGGAGATAGAAAATGCGTTGGCAGGGCCGCAGGCAAAGTGACAATGTTGAAGATCAACGCGGCGAGGGCGGCGGCTTTCCCGGCGGTATCGGCCGCGGTGGTGGCTTCCGTCTTCCAGGCGGATCCGGTTTTCGGACAGTTCGCGGCGGGGGATTCTCGGGCATTTTAATTCTTGCCGCCATTTTTCTGTTCCTGAAATTCTGCACGAGCATCGACCCGATGCAGATTCTCGTCGATTCCGGCGGCGGCCAGTTGGTGCCGGGCCAGAGTCAGGCGCCTTCTGGCGATACGTCGGTCAAGAGCAACGATGAGATGACGCAGTTTGTGCGTACCGTTCTTGCCGAGACCGAGGACGTCTGGAGCGGTATTTTCCAGGCGGAAGGTCAGACATATCCGGCGCCGACCATGGTGTTGTTCAGCGACCAGGTGCGCTCAGCCTGCGGCTTTGCCAGCGCGGCGTCGGGGCCGTTTTACTGCCCCGGCGACAAGAAGCTCTATATAGATTTGAGTTTCTATGACGAACTCGAACAGAAATTCGGGGCTTCGGGAGATTTTGCGCAGGCCTATGTATTGGCGCATGAAGTGGGTCACCACGTGCAAAACCTGATCGGAGTCCTGCCGAAGTTCAACGCGATGCGGCAGAACATGAGCCAGGCTGACGCGAACGCCATGTCGGTGCGTGTCGAGCTTCAGGCGGACTGCTTTGCCGGCATCTGGGGGCATTTCACCAAGCAGCAAGGCATACTTGAAGCGGGCGATCTTGAAGAGGCGCTCAACGCGGCGCAGCAGATCGGCGATGATAATCTCCAGAGGAGGACGCAAGGCTACGTCGTGCCGGAAAGCTTCAACCACGGCACGTCAGCGCAACGCGCCAACTGGTTCAAACGCGGTTTCGATAGTGGCAAGCTGGAGAGCTGCGATACGTTCAGCGGCAATATTTGAGTCTCCCAAGGAATATGCTGGCAAATCCTACTGTGCGTGGTTCGACAGGCTCACCATGAGGGAAATTTGCGGGTTGCAGCGACAATCACCGACGTTGCAATTCTTGGCTCGTTGCAAACGCAGACATTTCTCATGGTGAGCCTGTCGAACCACGCATAGTTGGATTTGCGAAGGGGCTGGTTCCTAAGCCTGGAAATATAATGGTTTATACCGCGTCCTGCTCGCTCATAAAATCCAAACCCAGCGCATGCGCCACAGCGGCAGTTGAGTGAATGGTCGTCGAATCGAATACCGGCAATGCGAGATTGTCGTCGTTCAGGGACAGGCAGATTTCCGTACAGCCAAGAATGACGCAGTCAGCACCGGCATCCTTGCCGCGCTGGATGATCTTTTCCAACGCTTGGCGGGACTCTTCTTTGACGATGCCGCAGCAAAGCTCATCGAAAATCACGGAGTGAACCTTGGCACGGTCGATCTCGTTGGGAACGACAAGTTCGATGCCGAACTGATCGCCCATATAATCCGCATAGAATCCGTGTTCCATTGTGTAGCGGGTGGCGAGCAGCAACGGCCGCTTCTTGCCCGCCGCCGCCAAAGTGCGGCCGGTTTCATGCCTGATATCGATGAGCGGAACATTGACGGACGCGGCAACCTCATCGGCCACCAGGTGCATCGTATTGGTGCAGATCATGACGCAATCGGCACCAGCGCCTTCGAGCCGCTTGGCGGCATTGGATAGGACAGCAGCCGCCTCATCCCAGCGGTCGCTTTTCTGCAACGCGACGACTTCGGCAAAGTCCAGCGATTGCATGGCGATTTTGGCTGAGGCGAGACCGCCCAGACGCGCCCGGACCATTTCATTGATCTGGCGGTAATAGACCGCTGTACTCTCCCAGCTCATTCCGCCGATAAGTCCAATAGTGCGCATTGCAAATTCCCCAAGTTGATTTCTGGCAGGATAGTAAATCGACTTGAGCGCGGAGTGTTCGCAAAGTTTGCGAGAGTTGCTTGCAAGAAGACAAATATCAGGCGTATTAGTTACCAAACGCGCTGAAGAATTGCTGGAGAGGCGAGATGCTCGACGATCGTGACCGCAAGATTCTCAATCTGCTGCAGGAAAATGCGTCGCTCGCCGTCTCCGATCTGGCCGATCGGGTCAGCCTTTCGATATCGGCCTGTTCACGGCGCATCCAACGTCTGGAGGACGATGGTTATATAGCGCGGCGGGTCGTGCTTCTGGATCGCACACACGCCGGCTTGCCGACGACGATGTTCGTGATCGTGCGTACGGCTCGTCATTCGGCTGATTGGCTCGAAGAGTTTCGCGCGGCAATCATCGACATTCCGGAAATTGTCGAGGTGCATCGCATGACCGGGACCATCGATTATATCCTGAAGCTGGTGCTGCCGCGCGTCGAAGCCTATGACGACATCTACAAGGCGCTGGTCGAAAAGGTGGAGTTTTTCGATATTTCCGCCTCCGTTTCAATGGAAACATTGAAGGCGACGACTGCGCTGCCAACGCACTATGCGCGCTAGATTCGGGTGATGCCGGCCTGCAAAAGGCGTCTTTCTCCGCTTCCGGTGCTCACGTACTTCTTCCGGTGCTCACGTACTTTAAGTACGCTCCGCTCCGGTTCTCGAAAGCCACCATTTTCGGCGCGGCCTTACCGAAATCCCGCACCTCGGATTGCGGACAGTTTGACAGGAGCTGTCAGGAGGATTTTACCCAGAAAGCACTTTCCGGTGGCGGAATTGCGAATTTCCTGATCATGTTCACGTATTGTTTCGCGCCTTCTAATGCAATACAACGATTTTCCGCGCAATCGCAGACATAAACGCCAGTTGCGAGTTTTCCGATGATTGACCCTATCCTGGCCAAACGCGGCCTGACGCTCGTATTCATGATCCTGCTTTTGGATATTATCGGCATTGGAATCATCGTTCCGGTCCTGCCTGAATATCTTGAGGAACTGACCGGTACGGATGTGGGAAACGCGGCAATTTACGGTGGTTGGCTGCTTTTCGCCTATGCCGGAATGCAGTTTGTTTTTGCGCCGCTGATCGGGAATCTGAGCGATCGCTTTGGCCGCCGGCCGGTGTTGCTGACGTCGGTTATTACCTTCGCACTGGACAATCTGATTTGCGCGCTCGCGCCAAACTTCGCCATTTTGCTGATTGGCCGGATCCTTTCAGGTATCAGCGGTGGCAGTTATTCGACGGCCTCCGCCTATATCGCCGATGTCAGTACCGACGAAAACCGCGCCAAGAATTTCGGCCTGCTTGGCATTGCATTCGGCATTGGCTTTATTCTTGGGCCGATCATCGGCGGCTTCCTCGGTGAGTTTGGCCCGCGCATTCCGTTTTATGGGGCGGCGCTGATCTCATTTCTCAATTTTGTCGCCGCCTATTTCCTCCTGCCGGAAACGCTCGCCGTGAAGGATCGCCGGAAGTTCGAGTGGAAGCGGTCCAATCCGCTCGGCGCACTCAAACAGATGCGCAATCACAAAGGCATTCTGTGGATCGGGCTGGTTTTCTTCATGCTGACGCTCGGTCATATGTCCTATCCTGCTGTTTGGGCCTATGTCGGCAGCTATCGCTATGGCTGGAGCGAAAGCGATATCGGCATGTCGCTTGGCATCTACGGCCTCTGCAGTGCAATCGTGATGGGTCTTGTTTTGCCTCGCATCGTGTCCAGGTTTGGTGAATGGCGTACGGCCGTTATCGGTCTCGCCTTCGCCGCACTGGGTTTCTTCGGTTATGCCAGCGCCTGGCAGGGATGGCTGGTCTATGTGGTGATTGTTGCAACCTGCCTTGAAGGCGTGGCCGACCCGGCGATGCGCAGTATTGCTTCGGCCAAGGTACCCGCCTCGGAGCAGGGCGAGTTGCAGGGCGCGCTGACCAGCCTGTTCAGCATCACCAACATTATCGGACCGCTGATTTTCACGCAGATATTTGCGATCTTCACCGCGCCGGGCGCATCCATCACCTTTAGCGGGGCGCCCTATGTGCTTGGCGGGATTTTCGTGCTGATTGGCCTGCTCGCGTTCATCATGCGGGTCGAAAAGCCATCACTCGCCAAGGACGAGGTTCTGGTGCCGGGCGCGTTGGCTCCAAACGAGGCAGGATGAGGTCCGTCCGAACGTTCGGCTACGCCATACTTACAGCCCCAAGTCTGACAGGCCGGGATGATCCGCCGGACGCGGTCCGGAACGATCCCAATGGAACTTTCGTTCGGACTCCTTGATTGGTAGGTCGTTGATGCAGGCAAACCGCTTGCGCATCAGGCCGTTTTCGTCGAATTCCCAGTTTTCATTGCCGTAGGCGCGGAACCAGTTACCGGAATCGTCATGATATTCATAGGCGAAGCGAACGGCGATGCGATTGTCGGTGAATGCCCAAAGCTCTTTGATCAGCCGGTAATCGAGCTCCCGATTCCACTTGCGCGTGAGGAAAGCCACAATCGCTTCCCGTCCCTCCACAAACTCTGCTCGGTTGCGCCAATAGCTGTCGATCGTATAGGCGAGCGATACGCGCTCGGGGTTGCGGCTGTTCCAACCGTCCTCCGCGCCGCGGACTTTTTTCACCGCGGTTTCGTGAGTGAATGGAGGCAGGGGCGGGCGCTGTTCCGGCATGGTCGATACTCCTATTTTTCCACGTTCCGTACATGGTCGTAAATAATGTATTGAACGAAACAATGACTATTCCAACCGAGGTGATTTTTCCATGTCTTATGAGAAGCGTATTGCGCTCAATGCCCAAGGCTTGACGCTGTCCCGTCTGGTACTTGGCGCCTGGCGCCTGCTGAACGGTCCTGAGAAGCCCGATGCAGACAGTGTGGCAAGGCTCATCGGCGCGGCGATCGATCTTGGCATGACGAGTTTCGATCATGCGGATATTTACGGGAATTACGGCGTCGAGGAAGCCTTCGGCGCGGGACTCAAGCGCTCGGGCGGCAAGCGCGAGGCGATTGAACTGGTGACGAAATGCGACATCATGCTGACGTCGGATGCACGGCCTGATAACCGCATCAAGCATTACGATACCAGTGCCGCGCACATCAAAGCCTCGGTGGATCGCTCGCTGAAGAACCTGCAGACGGACTATATCGATCTTTTGCTCATCCATCGTCCCGATCCGCTGATGTACGCGGATGGAACAGCGGCCGCACTTGAGAGTGTCGTCAAGGCAGGAAAGGTGAGGGCAGTCGGCGTTTCCAATTTTTCGCCCTCGCAGTTCGATCTGCTGGCTTCGCGATTGCCTTTCCCGCTCGTCACCAACCAGATCGAGATGTCGGTCCTGAATACCACGGCGCTTTCGGATGGCAGTCTCGATCACGCGCAGCGCCTGCGCTATGCGCCGATGATCTGGTCACCGCTCGGTGGCGGTAGTCTGTTCACTGGTGATAGTGAACAGGAACGGCGAGTTCGCGAGGCTTTGAAGTCCGTAGCGGAGGAAGTCGGGGGCGGCGACATATCGGCCGTTGCTATTGCGTGGCTCTTGCGCCATCCGGTGCGGCTGATCCCGGTTCTTGGCAGCCTCAAGGTTGAGCGGCTGGCTGCAATGGCAGCGGCGCTCGATATCGAACTCGAGCGCCAGCAATGGTTTGCGATACTAAAGGCGAGTACAGGTCACGACGTCGCCTAAATGAGTTGTGCGTGGTTCGACAAGCTCACCATGAGGGAGGTTGCAAGCTTCAGCAGCAAATCGCCAGTGTTCGAGCTATGTGCTGCCTGCAGTTAACCGACTTCCCTCATGGTGAGCTTGTCGAACCACGCACAACAAGAGCCATCCTCGATTATGCAGCGTGATCGCGCTCGGGGAGGGTTTTCAAGCCCTTGCTCTCCCGGATCAAGTTGAAGAACCGACGGAACAGATAATGCGAGTCTTGCGGGCCGGGTGATGCTTCGGGGTGATGCTGCACCGAGAAAACCGGACGCCCGACGACACGCAGGCCGCAGTTGCTGCCATCAAAAAGCGAGATGTGGGTTTCTTCGACGCCATCCGGAAAGGATTCTGCATCGACGGCAAAGCCGTGGTTCATCGAGACGATCTCGACCTTGCCGGTCGTGTCGTCGCGCACCGGATGATTGGCGCCGTGGTGACCCTGATGCATTTTCTTGGTGTCACCGCCAAGTGCCAGCGCCAGCATCTGGTGCCCCAGACAAATTCCAAAAACCGGAATGTCGGTCTTGATAAGTTCCTTGATCGCCGGAACAGCATATTTACCCGTCGCTGCGGGGTCGCCAGGTCCGTTGGAAAGAAAAATACCGTCGGGCTTGTAGGCCAGAACGTCTGCAGCGGTGGCAGTGGCAGGAAGAATAGTGATCTTTGCGCCGAGTCCTGCAATCAGGCGCAGAATGTTGCGCTTGATGCCGTAATCGATAGCCACCACATGGAATTCCGGCGCCGTTTGCTGGTCAAAGCCTTCGTTCCACACCCACGGCTTTTCGGTCCACACCGAGCTCTGACCCGATGTAACGTCTTTGGCAAGGTCCAGGTCGAGCAGGCCATGCCACGCCGCTGCGCGTTTTTTCAGCGCCGGAACGTCGAATTTGCCGTCCGGATCATGGGCAATCACCGCGTTGGGCATGCCCTTTTCGCGGATGAGAGCAGTCAAGGCACGTGTATCGACACCGGCGAGGGCAATGACGCCGCGCGCTTTCAGCCAATGATCGAGATGGTCAGCGGCGCGGTAGCTCGAAGGAGCCGTAATGTCGGCCTTGAAGATCGCGCCGACCGCGCCAGCACGATTGGCCGGGGTCAGGTCCTCGATGTCTTCCTTGTTGGTGCCGACATTGCCGATATGCGGAAAGGTGAAGGTGACGATCTGCCCGGCATAGGACGGATCGGTGAGAATTTCCTCGTAGCCGGTGAGCGCAGTATTGAAGCAGACCTCGGCTTCGCAGATGCCGGCCGCGCCGAGGCCCTTGCCTTCGATGACCGTGCCATCAGCCAGGACCAGCACTGCCGTCGGCTTGAATTCTGTCCAGCCCGCGGTCTTTGGCTGTGTGCCTGCGTCTGTCGTTGTTGTGGCGGTCATGCGGCACTCCTGAAACGTGGGCTTGCGTCGTTGTCGGCGTTGAAAAATGCCATTCAATATTCCATATGACATGGTTGAACGCGGTGGTGACAAGGCTCCCCACCGCAGCAACAACAAAATGTCTGGCTAAGACCCAGTCCATAAACAAAGCCGCACCTAAGGTCAATTGCGACACAAGAACTCTTCGTGGAATCATGCCAAACCGCATGGAGACGATGATTGTTTTCGCATGGGGCCAGCCATAGAGTACGCGGAACAAGGAGAATAGAGATATGCGCGATACGATTGCCGGGGCACTGAACACCGCCATCAAGGCGCAAGACAAGCGCCGCGTACCGACGCTTCGGCTGATTATGGCCGCCATCAAGGATCGCGATATTCTCAACCGGGGTACGGGCAAGGATCCTGCAACGAATGACGAGATCAGCTCGATTCTTGCCAAGATGATCAAGCAGCGCGAGGAGTCCGCAAAGCTTTATGAAGAAGGCAATCGCTCGGAACTCGCCGAGCAAGAACGCGCCGAAATCGAGATCATTCGCGATTACATGCCGAAGCAGTTGAGCGAGGCAGAGATCCGCCAGGCTGCCAGGCAGGTTATCGATGAAATCGGTGCGAGCGGCCTGCGCGACATGGGCAAGAGCATGAATGTGCTGAAGGAAAGATATGCCGGCCAGATGGATTTCAGTAGGGCCAGCAGCATTGTGAAAGAGATTCTACAGTAGGCGGATTCAGGGCATTCAACGCAAAAATTTGCATAGCTATTATGCAAATTTGTAAGTTGCCAGATTTTTGTGCGGTGTTAATTTGTAGACGTTGGGTTCTTCTCCTCCCAGATACCCCAACATGGAATGTACTGCACCTCCTCCCGCGGTACATTTACAATCAGGACCGCTGCACCTCCTCCCGCAGCGGTCCTTTTTATTTGGTGGTATCATCAGCCTTTTCAGGTGGCTCTTTCTGAATGGCAAGCTCCTCCACGGCCTCGGTGAGCGACACCACTTCTTTTTCGCGCATCTGGTCGATCTTCTGGTGCAGGAGTTCGATCTTCTCGTGCAGCAACTCGATCTCGAGTTCGGCTTTGATATTGATGCGGTAGTCATTCTCCGCTTCTTTTCGATCGATGTCCTGCTGGCGGTTCTGGCTCATCATGATGAACGGTGCCGCATACGCCGCCTGAAATGACAGCGCGAGATTGAGAAGAATGAACGGGTAGGGATCCCACTCCCGCACATAGGCAGTGACGTTGAGCACAATCCAGAAAAACAGGATTGTCGTCTGGATGATGATGAATGACCAGGATCCCATCGTTGCGGCAACCTTGTCGGCGATTTTTTGTCCGCGTGTGAGCTGGTTTTCGAGGTCAGCAGGTTTGATGTTGCGATCCCGCCGGCGAATTTCCCTTAAGTGATGCAGCAGCTTCCGCTCGGTATCCCACAAGCCCTTTTTCACTTCTTCGACATTGGTCATTATTATAATCCGATCGCTTTGCTCATATTGACGCCTGTCACGCGAAATCCGGAAACATCATAGACATGTTTGGCCCGTTTGTTGTTTTCAGCCACGCGTAGTTTGATCTGCGTGAACCCGGTTCTAGCCAGTTCCGATTCCAGAATGGCCAGTGCCTCTTTGCCGTAGCCTTTTCCCTGATGCGCGGCGAAAATATGGAAATCGCTTATATAGATCGAACGCGCAGCGACGTCCGGGCGGTACCAGAGATAACCGATTATACTGTCGCCTGAAGTGCCGTCGATTATACACAGCAACTCCTGGCCCGGCGTTTCCACGCCCCGCGGCAGGTCTTCATCGATCTCTCGGGCAGCCTGCAAGCGGGCTCCGGCAGGTGAGAGACCGTAATTCGCAATAATTTCAGCCGCATAGTCGGGAATAAAATAATCAAGATAGGCCGGATATTCATCGGCACGCATCGGTCTTAATGAGATCATCACACGGGCCTCTCTGTTTGTTGTTCAAGCGATTTATACAAGCAACGTAGCAGTACGGAACTCGAATGAATTTGCCGCGTTTATTGATGATAAAAAACGGAGGCTCAAATGAAAGAACAAACCTGGTCTACTATTATTGGAATGCTGGCTGGATTGTCAGTTGGCGCGGGTGTTGGCGAAGCAATCATGGGCAATGTACTTCTTGGACTTTTGATCGGTACCGCTATGGGCGCGTTCATCGGATCCAACAACCACATTCATCGCGATTATTGAACACGAAATACACTGGCACAAGTGAGCTGAAGCGCGGCTATGGTCAGCTGTGCAAGGCGCGCAAACGTGTGGCGTTCAAAAGGCCCTGTTCCTCAAGGACGGGGTACGCCATTGCGGCCAGCAGTGAATTGACCTGTTTCAGATCGCGGATCGTATCAAGGTGAATCGAGCTCGTCTCAAGGCTGCGGGTTGTGCCTTCGCGTAGACGGCGGAAATGCCGTTCGCTGCTTTGCTTCTCCAAGTCGCGCAGATGGTCTTTTTCAAGCACCAGTTGATGGGCCGTTTCGCGGTCACGTGATACCAACACATTAAACGCCATACGCGCATTGGTCAGAACCTTGGCGTGGAAGTTGCTGAGTTCCAGCCAGCCCTCATCCGTAAATTTAAGCTTCCGATCCATCTTCTTCTGCACCAGCGCCAACATATTCCGCACAATGATGTCGCCGACCTGTTCAAGCTTGACGCAGGCGCCAAGCAATTCCTGGGCCCGAGCAACTTCAAAGTCGTTCAGCGGCTTGGTCGTCAGCTTGGCGAGGTAGAGTTTGATGGCCGCATGTTTGCGATCGACCTTGTCATCAAGGGCCGACAATTCGTCGATGCGCTCCTGTGCGGGATGCTCGTAGAGACCGATGATGCCGCGCAACATGATCTCAACAGTTTCGCAGACGCGCACCGTCTCGCGCGTGGCGTTGGCCAGAGCCAGACTCGGTGTGCCGAGCACGCTTTCGTCCAACGCGCTGAGTTCCGCATGGTCCAGCGAGCGCGGTTGTTCGATGGGTACATTGAGGGCAACTACGGCTTTGGTAGCCTTCAGCACGAGACTGGAAAGCGGCACGCCGGCAAGCAGGATGATGATATTGAACAGGATATGACCGTTGATCACCTGATCTGCGGGCGTGGAGCCGAGGAAGGCTACCGAAGGCCTGAATGTGAGATAAAGTATCAGGATCACCACGGAACCAGCGCCACGCATCAACAGATTGCCCATCGGCACGATACGGGTTTGCGGGGCGGCATTGCGGGTCAAAAGCGGTGCAATGAAGGACGAGCCGAGATTGACGCCGAAGATCATCACGATCCCGAGTTCCGGCTGGATAAGGCCGCGTGAAGCAAACGTTACCAGCAGCAGCACGGCGGCGATGCTGGAATGGAACAGCCAGGTCATCAGCGCTGCAATCAGGAATGCGGTAACGGGATCGGTATTCAAATAGCCGACAATCACCGGCAGCAATTCACTATTGCGCAAGGGTTCTGTTGCTTGGCCGGTCATTTCGAGTGAAAGCACAAGCAAACCGATACCAACGAGGATTCGGCCCATCTGTCGCCAGTTGCTTCGTTCGGTCGACATGAAGATCACGGTGCCTGCCACCAGACAGAGCGGCACCAGCAAAGTCAGGTCGAAGCTCAGGATCTTGACGACGAGCGCCGACCCAACCTCGGCGCCTCTCACGGCCATGAGCCCGGCAATTCCGCTGACAAAGCCTGACCCGACAAAGGAGCCGACCAGAAGACTGACCGCTGTCGAGCTTTGCAGGGCAATGGAAAGCATCAATCCCCAGAGGACAGCGAGGACAGGATTGTGAAGCACCCCGCGCAAGCTTTGACGCATGCGCTCGCCATAGGCGCGCTCGACGCCTGTACGAACCATGCGCGTCGCCCATAGCAGGAGCGCCACGGCGCCTGCCAAATGCAACAAAATTGCGGAACCGTTCACTTATGATAATCCTGACGTGTAGGGAAAACACGGTAATGCAACCAGACGATTTTAGTTGCGATTTATTAAAATAACATATCAATCAAAAAGGGAAAAAAATATGTTCCGGCTAAGAAAAAATTTGTCGCTTTTGGCATATTGTAACAATTTTATGACAGTCTTGAATCTGCCCATTGATTGTTTGCCGGCTGTGTAAAATGTCGGAGTCCGTTGAGGGGCCATTCGACGCGATGAACAGGGGATGACGTGCTTGCCGGACTTCCGCCGCGTTCTTATTTAATGCAATATGATTCAAGCCTGATAGATAGTGCTCCAGGTTATCAAACCGACTTTCCGAAGCGCCAATTTTAAAGAACGAAGAGCCGCATGCGATTTCCGCCGTCCTTTCTCGATGAGATCAGGGAGCGTGTACCGATCTCCAGCGTGATCGGAACGCGTGTCTCGTTCGACCGGAAAAAGACCAATGCGCCCAAAGGTGACTTCTGGGCCTGTTGCCCGTTTCATGGCGAGAAGTCCCCAAGCTTTCACTGTGAGGACCGCAAGGGCCGATATCATTGTTTCGGCTGCGGCGTTACCGGCGATCATTTCCGCTTTTTGACCGAGCTCGAAGGCTTGAGTTTTCCCGAAGCCGTGCAGCGTGTTGCCGATATGGCAGGCGTCCCGCTGCCAGCGCGCGACGCCGAAATGGAAATACGCGAGGCGAAACGCGCGACGCTGTACGACGTCATGGAGATAGCGACCAAGTTTTTCGAAGAGCAGTTGCAGGCGGCAGGCGGCGCGAAGGCGCGTGCCTATCTGCGCGACCGGGGCCTGAGTGCCGCGACACAGCATTCGTATCGTCTGGGCTACGCGCCGGAGAGCCGGAATGCGCTCAAAGAACATCTGGCGTCGAAGAATGCCACCAAGGAGCAGATCGAGGCGTGCGGCCTGGTGGTCTATGGCGATGACAAGCCTGTTTCGTTTGATCGCTTTCGCGATCGCATCATGTTTCCTATCGAGGATTTGCGCGGCCGTATTATTGCCTTTGGCGGGCGGGCGCTGGCGCCCAACGCTGTCGCAAAATATATGAACTCCAACGAGACGGAGCTTTTCCACAAGGGCAAGATCCTTTTCAATGCCCTGCGCGCCAGAAAGGCAGCGCAACCGCAGGCTGGCCAGCCGGCAAAGGCCGTTATTGCAGTTGAAGGCTATATGGACGTGATCGCCTTGGCGCAGGCAGGTTTCGCGCAAGCCGTTGCGCCGCTCGGGACCGCATTGACTGAAGACCAGCTCGATCTCCTCTGGCGCATGTCGCCGGAGCCCGTGCTTTGTTTCGATGGTGACAATGCGGGCATCAAAGCCGCGCACCGCGCGATCGATCTGGCCTTGCCTGCCTTGAAGCCGGGCTTCTCGTTGCGATTTGCCGTCCTGCCGGAAGGCAAGGACCCTGACGATCTCGTCAAGAGTTCGGGCCCACAGGCTTTCCAGACTGTGCTCGATGATGCACGGCCGCTTGCCGACATGCTGTGGGCGCGCGAGACGGCGAGCGGCGTCTTCGACACGCCGGAGCGGCGCGCCGAACTCGAAGCACGGCTCAAGCAGATGACGGCTCTGATCGGTGACGAGAACGTGCGCCGCCACTATGCGCAAGATGTGCGCGAGCGGATCCAGCAGTTCTTCGGTTCGAACCAGCGCAACAACAACAACCAACGTGGTAACAGCCAGAACGGTTTCGGTCAGCAGAATGGTTACGGGCAGCGGGGCAGGGGCTCAGCCAATGGCCGGCTTGCCGTTTCTGACAGTCTGGCACGCTCGGTCCTGGTCAAGACGACATCGGCAGCTCCGCCGTTGCGCGAGACTGCTATCCTGATGACATTGTTCAATCATCCGCGTCTGATCGAAGAGGATTTCGAAACAGTGGTCCGGCTTGAATTCAGCCATCCCGATCTGAAGCGGTTTCATACGGCCATGCTCAACGCGATGGCCGAGCATCATGTCGCCAACGGGACCGAGATGCGCAAGGCAATGGTCGATACCAGCCATGGCGCACTGATTGAAGCGCTGGAAGCATTGACGCGGCGTGCCCGTATGTGGACCGCGACGGCGGAAGCGGCAGAAGAAGACGCTTTGGAGGCGCTAAAGCAGGCGATTCACTTGCATCAGCGCGCAAGCACACTACATAAAGAGCTGAAAGTAGCTGAAACCGCCTTGGCGAGCGAAGCAACCGATGAAAACCTTAACCGGCTCCTCGATATTCAGAACGATATTCGCAATGCGCAGGCAACTGAAGCGCTGATCGAAGGGTTCGGAATACCGTCAGGGCGATCGGGCAAGGGGTTTTGACCGAATTGATTCGCTTTTTTTACGCGAATCAGTTGAGTCGGGGTTGACGTGGGTCAATAATGACGGAATCAGAGTGCACGAATTAAAGATATTTCGTTGACGTTTGCGGGTAAAGCAAAAAAACCGGCAAATTCGGCAGAAATGCAGCGTGACGGGATAACAAGGTTAATCCGCCATTAACAGGATTTCGGCTAGTCGATCATTTATACCTTGATGATGTAGGGGAACCGGTGCGCCGCCGCGCTCGTTGTTCTCATGCATGAACGAAGCGCCCATCAGGAACAAAGCGAACACCGCTTGGAGATATAGAATATGGCAACGAAGGCAAAGGAAAACGAGGAAGTAGAAGTCGAGCGCGAAGGCGCGCCAGACGGTCCGCTTCTCGACCTTTCCGATGACGCTGTCAAGAAGATGATCAAGCTTGCGAAAAAACGCGGCTATGTGACGATGGACGAGCTCAATGCAGTTCTGCCATCCGAAGAGGTCACTTCCGAGCAGATTGAAGACACCATGGCCATGCTGAGTGACATGGGCATCAACGTTGTCGAAGATGACGAGCAGGACGCGGACGCTGAGGAAACGGACAATAGCGCCGACGAGGAAAGCGACGCTCGTGAACTCGCAGAGTCGACTGGCACTGCTGTAGCGCCGACAACCACCAAGAAAGAACCGACAGATCGCACCGATGATCCCGTCCGCATGTATTTGCGTGAGATGGGCACGGTGGAACTGTTGTCGCGCGAAGGCGAAATCGCCATCGCCAAGCGCATCGAGGCAGGTCGCGAGACGATGATCTCGGGCCTGTGCGAAAGCCCGCTGACCTTCCAGGCAATTATCATCTGGCGCGAGGATCTGAACGAATTGAAGATTCTCCTGCGTGAGATCATCGACCTTGAAACCACCTATGCGGGTCCCGAAGCCAAGCAGGCCCCGGTGATCGAGCGCGTCGAGGAAGAAAAGCCCGCTGCGGCCAATGACCGTTTGCGCAGCCGTCGTGACGATGACGACATCACCAATGTCGGCGGTGATACGCCGGTCGAGGAAGATGATGACGAGGACGATGAGGCAAATCTGTCGCTTGCCGCGATGGAAGCCGAACTGCGTCCGCAGGTCATGGAAACTCTCGACGTCATTGCCGATACCTACAAGAAGCTGCGCAAGCTGCAGGACCAGCAGGTGGAAAACCGCCTCGCTGCGTCGGGCTCGCTGTCGCCGAGCCAGGAGCGCCGCTACAAGGAGCTCAAGGATCAGCTGATCAAGGCGGTGAAGTCGCTTTCGCTGAACCAGAACCGTATCGAAGCGCTGGTCGCCCAGCTCTATGACATCAACAAGCGTCTCGTTCAGAACGAAGGCCGCCTGCTGCGTCTGGCCGAATCCTACGGTGTGCGCCGCGAGGACTTCCTCAAGGAATATCAGGGCAACGAGCTGGATCCGAACTGGCTGAAAGCCGTTTCGAACCTGACGACCCGTGGCTGGAAAGAGTTCACCAAGAACGAAAAAGACACGATCAAGAATCTGCGTACGGAAATCCAGAACATGGCGCAGGAAACCGCCATTTCGATTTCGGAATTCCGCCGAATCGTCAATCAGGTGCAGAAGGGCGAACGCGAAGCTGCGCTCGCCAAGAAAGAAATGGTCGAGGCAAATCTGCGTCTCGTTATTTCCATCGCCAAGAAATACACCAATCGCGGTCTGCAGTTCCTCGATCTGATCCAGGAAGGCAATATCGGCCTGATGAAGGCGGTCGACAAATTCGAATACCGCCGTGGTTACAAGTTCTCGACCTATGCGACCTGGTGGATTCGTCAGGCGATCACCCGTTCGATCGCCGATCAGGCGCGTACGATCCGTATTCCGGTGCACATGATCGAAACGATCAACAAGATCGTTCGGACGTCGCGCCAGATGCTGCATGAGATTGGCCGCGAACCGACGCCGGAAGAACTCGCTGAAAAGCTTGCCATGCCGCTTGAGAAAGTGCGCAAGGTGCTTAAGATTGCCAAGGAACCGATCTCGCTCGAAACGCCGGTTGGCGACGAGGAAGATTCGCATCTCGGTGATTTCATCGAGGACAAGAATGCTCTTTTGCCGATCGACGCTGCCATCCAGGCAAATCTGCGCGATACGACTACACGGGTTCTGGCTTCGCTGACACCGCGTGAAGAACGTGTGCTGCGTATGCGTTTCGGCATCGGCATGAACACGGACCACACGCTGGAGGAAGTTGGCCAGCAGTTCTCGGTAACACGTGAGCGTATTCGTCAGATCGAAGCCAAGGCACTGCGCAAGCTCAAGCATCCGAGCCGCTCGCGCAAACTGCGTTCGTTCCTCGACAGCTGATCTTTAGATGAGCGTATCAACAAAAAGCCCGGCCAAGTGCCGGGCTTTTTGTTGGTATGCATTTCGTTCAGAGCGATGGCTCGTCGGCTTTCTTATCGCCCTTGTCCTTGACCATCAGCTTGTCGATATAGGCGAGAAACAGTGCTGAGAACACGAAGGCAAGGTGGATGACAGTGAACCATGTCAGCTGTTCCGTGGTGTATTGCGTGAGGTTCAGAAACACCTGAAGCAGATGGATCGAGGATATCGCGACGATCGTCGATGCTACTTTGATTTTGAGCGACCCCGCATCGATCGTCCCGAGCCAGTGCACTTCGTCAGCCTGATCGAAGCGGCTGACAAAATTTTCATAGCCCGAGATGATGACCATGACGACCAGGCTCGCGACCAGCGCTGCATCAATCAGGCTGAGCATTTTCAGGATCGTATCGGTTTCGTTGAGGATAGAAACCTTGGCGACAAAATCGACGAGCTTTCCTGCGAAGGAGAAGGCGTAGATCGCGAGTGCGGCAGCGAGGCCGAGATAGAAGACGACGAGGAGCCAGCGTGAGGCGAGAATGATATTTTCTATGAAGATTTCAAGGCGTTTCATGAAGTGGGGTCCGGTTGTAAAAAATCGGGCTCAAGCTATCAGATAGCAATCACGAAGCTGAACTCAAGCGATATTCATAAAAAAAACCCGGACCGAAGCCCGGGTTTTCTGACGATGTGTTGGGCGTCAGTTGCTCGCCAATGGAGCAACAAGCGGCGTAATGCGGCGGATAGCGACACGGCGGTTCTGCTGTTCCGGGCCATCTGCTTTGATCTTCATATAGCGCTCGCCATAGCCTTGGGTAGCCATGTTTTCCGGCGGGATGTCGAACACGTTGGTCAAGGCTTGGGCTACCGACTCAGCGCGTTTATCCGACAGAACAAGATTGGCTTGGTCAGAACCGACAGCATCCGTGTGACCCTCGATCAGGAAGGTCTCTGCCGGGTTCTTCTTCAGGATTTGCGCCATTGCCTTTGCAACGCTTTCAATGTGGCTGATCTGGTCCTCGCCGATATCCGCAGAACCGAACGGGAAGGTGATTGTATCGAGATCGACGCGGCGAATCTTGTCGCGGATGCGGGCCGAGCGTTTGACTTCGTCGATTGAATAGATGCGTTCGACGCGTTCCACAGGCGGCTGCTCAAAGAAGGCGTAGACATCTTCCTCAGGCGCTTGTTCGGCATCCATAATATAATCGTGGACCGGAATGGTCAGCTCAAGTGGCGGCAAATCATCGCCCGGATCACGCCATTGCAAACGCTCTTCACGGTCGTAGTCGGGCGTATATGTCAGCACGACCTCGCGTCCATCGGGCATGACGCGTGAACGCTGGATCACATCGCCGTAGCGGTTGCGGATCGTGACGATCTGCACACCATTGTCGCGAACGATAGTTTCACGCGTGCGACTGCGCGGAAGGTCTTCGTAATAAACCTCCTTGGAGCCGCGTGACATGCGCGGGCGATCGGAGCTTTCGACGTAGATGTTATTGTCCACATTGACAACGGTTCGGTCGCCGAACTTCTTTATGACCTGCACGTCGCTTGGACGTTCATCAGGCCTGCGTTCTTTGGTGCGCGTGCCTTTTTCGGTAAGCACCGGTTCGATCTTGACGGGCGTAAGCTCCTGTTGAACATCGGCATCAGTCTTTGGCGGCGCTACGGGAGCAACGGCTGGCTGCTGAGCAACGGGTTTTTGATCAGCGGGTGTTTCCGCGGTCTGACCGCTTTTACCACCGTTGCCCTTGCCGCGATCCTTGCCCTCGCCGGCAGGTGCTGGTTTAGCGCTGTCGAGAACCGGCGCAGCGTTTTCCGGTAGGGGTGAGGCCTGTTGTTGAGCGGGCTCGCCCGTTGCGGGTTGGATGGGCTTTGCCTCCTTGGTGGGAACAGCCGACTTTCCGCCGGTCGCCTGCTCTGGAGTTGTTGCTGGCGTCTCCTGGGTGGGCTTTTCAGCGGTAGCCGGCGCTTCGGGTGCAGGCGCGACCGGAGTCTCCTTGGCAGCATTATCAGTTGCCTTCTTCGCCTGCTCGGCAGCTTTGTCAGTTTGTTTATCCGCAGCCTTCTGGGCGTTGTCAGTCTTCTTGCGCGCGTCCTCTTCTGCAGCCTTTTGCGCTTCAGCGGCCTTGTTTGCTTCCTGTTCTGTCGCCTTCTTGGCCTTTTCCGTTTCCTTTGCGGTTTCCTTCTGGGTGGCTTTTGCCGCCTCGGATTCCGCCGCAGCCTTCTTCCGCGCCTCTTCCTCTATGGCCTTCTGCTGTTTGGCTGCGTTGTTGGCTTCCGCTTCGGTGGCACGCTTGGCTTTTTCCGCCTCCTGCGCCGTTTCCTTTTCGGCAGCCTTTGCTGCCTTGGCTTCTCCTGCGGCTTTCTGTCTGGCTTCTTCTTCTATCGCTTTTTGTTGCTTGGCGGCTTTGTCGGATTCGGCATTTGCAGCGCGCTTGGCCTGCTCAGCCTGCTGTTCGGATTCCTTTTCCGCAGCCTTGGCTGCGCGATCCGCCTGTTGTTTTGCGTGCTCTTCAGCCTGGTGCTGCGCTTTTGCGGCGGCATCTGCTCCGTCAGCGGCACGTTTCTTTACTTCTTCTGCCTGTTGACCGGCCTTGTGTTTTTTCAACTCCTCGACAGCATGATCTGCCTGAGGCGCTGCTTCTTCCGCTTGCGCAAGCATTTGCGAAGGCACATTGGTGTTGGAGGAAATGAAGGGCCGGTTGATAGGGGCCTGTTCCGCCATTGCCGATGGTGAAGAAAAGAGAATTGCCGTCGATGCAAAAAAGAGTGCTGTCCGTTTCATGTTCATCCCTGTCTCGCGTTTCTTATTGCTTGAAACACGTCAAATGTTTGTGATCGCAACCTTGTTCCCTCTTTGTGGCAACCGATTGTCTGATGCGATCACGGTTAGCAATGAACGAAGGATTGCAGGGGCAGCCTGTATCTCAAGTGAAGACGCTGTTCATCCCGCGTTCATGTTTAAGATATGGACGCGGCGCCGTGGGCGATGTATCTCAGCGCATGCCGCAAGAACCGTACTGGAAAACCAAGACTTTGGACGAGCTGAACCGCTCCGAATGGGAAGGCCTGTGCGATGGATGCGGCCGCTGTTGCCTCCACAAGCTGGAAGACGAGGACACGGAAGAAATCTATTTCACAACAGTGGCTTGCACCTTGCTGGATGCCGGCACGTGCCAGTGTTCAGACTATACGCATCGCAAGAAGAAGGTGCCAGATTGCGTTTTTTTGACCCCGGAAATCGTCCGGACGGTTGATTGGCTGCCTGAGACGTGCGGCTATCGCCTGATCGACGAAGGCAAGGATCTTTACTGGTGGCATCCTCTTGTATCGGGCAGCGCAGAAACCGTGCACGATGCCGGTATTTCGGTTCGGGGCAGGGTGACCGCTTTTGACCATGAAATCACGAGTGACGAAGACTATTTCAACCATATGATGCAGGCTGAACTGCCATCCTGAGCGGTTTCCAACTGAACCGCGGGTGAACGACGCGTTGAGGATTTGTTCAGATCGTTTGTGGAACAAGGGGCGCCTGTCCGATTTTCAGCATGTCTGAACACTCCCCCCAATTCCCGGACAATCAAACAGGAGAATGCTCATATGGCTAGTCTTTCACTCAAGTTGCTGGCAGTCGGTGCTGCGATCAGCATCGGTGCAATCCTGGGCGCGAACACCTCGTTCGCCGCGCCGGCCGGTGCTTCACCCGTCATTGGCCAGCACGCCAATGCTACTTCCACGCCCCTTATCGACGTTCAATATCGTTATGGTCATCGTCCATATCGGGTGTGCACGCCGGGTCAAGCCGCCAGCAAGGCCAGCCGCATGGGTATCCGCAACCCGCGTGTCGCCGTGAACCGCAACGTCGTTCGTGTTTCCGGATGGAAGCGTGGCCTTCGCACCGCGGTTGTATTTGCGCGGGCACCGGGCTGCCCGATCATTCGCTAAGGCATTTGACAGCAAACAAAAAAGGGTGCCGCGCGGCACCCTTTTTCATGTCCAAAGATCGATATGATCAATTCTTCAATTCGAATGTGACGTTCACATTCACATTGTAGGTGTTTTCACCCGCCGCAACCGGAACCGAGTCCGCAGGTGCCGCCGCCATCATCTTCGCCCGGCCCATTGGCATAGGACTTGGGTTGAATGACTGCTCGCTGATTTCGATCACCTTGCCGAGGCCAACGCCTGCAGCTTCGGTCAAAGTCTTCGCCTTGGCGATGGCGCTGGCAACTGCCTTCTTACGCGCCTCCTCCAGAATGGCCTCGGGCTTGTCATTGGTGAAAGTCAGATTACCGCCCTGGTTGACGCCAAGTGTCACGGACTGGTCGAGGATTTCGCCGACTTTCTTCAGATCACGCACGCGAACTGTCAGAGAATTCGAGACGGCGTAGCCGACGATCTTCGGAGCTTGGGGCGGTTGAGTGTTGTTGTTATCTGGATAGACATAACGCGGATCGATGCTGAAGCCCGACGTCTGCAGGTCGCGCTCGGCGATACCCGCTTTCTTCATTGCATCAAGAACCTTGGCCATGGCTTCGTTGTTCGCCGTCAGCGCTTCACGCGCGGTCGGCTTTTCCTGGAGCACCACCATTGAAATAATGGCCATGTCAGGCGCGGCCGCTGCTTCACCCTCGCCAGTAACAATAATGCGCGGACGCGGTGCTTCGTCGGCAAGTGCCGCGAAAGGCACTGCCATCATCGCGGTTGTTGCAAAGGCCAGACTCAGAAATTTCGATGTCATGGATATCTCCCCGAATAAGATGAAGCTGCTGGGTCGCAGGTGATTATGGGTGGATTAGGGCGAACGCCGAAACTTTTCGGCGGCGATTCTGTTTTATGCATCCAAACAGTTTTTGGCGCGTTTCCCTTTACAACTAATGGAGCACGACATGTCTGGCAGAGAAGCGAAGAACAGCCCCGAACGTATCGAACCGCGCGAACCGGCGTCAAGAACGCCTATAGAGACGCAGGACTGGGACGATATCGGTGCTGAGGAAGTAGACGTGCTAGCCGACGATGAACTTGCAATTCTCGGTGAACGGCAGGTCGAATCGGAAGATGCGGGAGGTCTGTCCGAGGACGATGATGACAATCCCTACCAGGAGAGCGATGAGGCTTTGCCCGACGACGAGGAAGAAGCGGAAATCGCGCGTGATCCGGAGCGGGAAGGGCACCGCTTCGAATGATCTGCTAGTCGTTAGCGGTATGCATCCAGTAACCGATTTCTTTCCAGTCGGCGAACACCGCAACGGCACCTTTATCGAGAAGCGTTTGCGCATGTGAGCCATAGGTATGCCCGCCGCCTGTGTAGCCGATAGCGGTCATGCCGGCAGCGACGGCGCCCTCCACGCCGAACGGCAAATCTTCGATGACCACACAGCGCTCTGGATCGGTCTTCATCTCGCGAGCAGCGTGGAGAAATAGATCGGGTGCAGGTTTTCCATGTCTGACCATGGAGGAACTGTAGATCGCATCACCGAAATAGCCGGCGAGATTTGTCGTCTCGAGACTGAAATGGATGCGTTCCAGCGAAGAAGATGACGCAACGCAACGTGATGTGTCCAGTTTTTCCAAAAGTTCTTTAATACCGGATGTTGGTTTAAGCGATTGGCTGAAAACGCGCCGCGTCTCTTGCCATATCCCGCCTTCAGCTTCGCCAAGTAGCTGATGGCCCGTAAGCTCTGCGATTCGCTTGATGATGTCAGATTGCTTCATTCCAACGCACTGGGCGATTGTTCCATCCGGAAGCGACATTCCCTGATTGGCATAGACATTGTGATAGGCGAGCGCTGCCAGTGGCTCACTATCCACAAGGACGCCGTCGCAATCAAAAATTACCAGATCGAATCGGTTCTGCGGCATTTCCATCCTCTTTCTCAGACGCTTGACAGGCTTTTACGCGACCCTTGTTACCACTCTTATAATGCACATAGGTCTTGACTAAAATACAAATGTTCAATATTCGATGAATGTAATTGAACGGCTTCGGACTCCCAATCAGAGGCTGGCACAGGGAGGCATTGATGGCTACGAATGTTGCATTGACGGGATTGGCGCGGGACATGCAGGCGCGGGCGGAGACGGGCCGTCCGATCCGCATCGGCCTGATCGGTTCGGGCGAGATGGGCACCGACATCGTCACGCGTGTTGCGCATATGCCCGGCATCGAGATCGGGGCGATTTCCGAACTGAACCTGCCCAATGCCCTGAAAGCCGTCGACATCGCCTATCAGGAACAGGGTCATTCGCGCGAGGTGTCGAATGCCTCTTCGCTCACCGCAGCGATGGAGGCCGGCAAGATCGCCGTCACCAACGACGCCAATCTGATCCTCGAGAACGAGCTGATCGATGTCATCATCGATGCGACCGGGGTTCCGGCCGTCGGGGCCGAGATCGGACTGAGGGCGATGGAGCACGGCAAGCACCTTGTCATGATGAATGTCGAGGCGGATGTGACCATCGGCGCCTATCTGAAGAGCGAGGCCGACCGGCTCGGCGTCACCTATTCGCTGGGGGCGGGCGATGAACCGTCGTCGTGCATGGAGCTGATCGAGTTCGTCTCGGCCATGGGCCATCCGATCGTTGCCGCCGGCAAGGGCAAGAACAACCCGCTCAACATCGATGCCATTCCCGACGATTACGAGGAAGAGGCCAGGCGCCGCCACATGAATGTGCGCATGCTGGTCGAGTTCGTCGACGGCTCGAAGACCATGGTGGAGATGGCGGCGATCGCCAATGCCACCGGGCTCGTGCCGGACAAGCCGGGCATGCATGGCCCGGCGGCAACGCTCGACCAGTTGTCGAAGGTGCTGGTGCCGGAAAAGGACGGCGGGGTGCTGTCGCGCGTCGGTGTCGTCGACTATTCGATCGGCAAGGGCGTGGCGCCGGGGGTGTTCGTCGTCGCCGACATGTCGCATCCGCGCATTTCGGAGCGCATGGAAGATCTGAAGATGGGCAAGGGCCCGTATTTCACCTTCCACCGCCCCTATCACCTGACCTCGCTGGAGGTGCCGCTGACCTGCGCCCGCGTCGTGCTCTACGGCAAGGCCGACATGGTGCCGCTGGCAAAGCCCGTCGCCGAAGTCTGTGCCGTGGCCAAGAAGGATCTGAAACCTGGCGACAGGCTCGATGCCATCGGCGAATATTGCTACCGCGCCTGGATCATGACCGCGGCGGAAGCCCGCGCCGCCGGCGCCATCCCTTGCGGCCTGTTGCAGGGCGGCAGCGTCACCCACCCGATCAAGAAGGGCGAACTCATCACCAGCGCCAATGCCGCCCCCGTTCCCGGCTCCAAGATCGTCGAACTTAGGGCAAGACAGGACAAACTGGTTTATGGGGCGTGAGCCTCGGAAGCATCTCTAGACAACAGACAAGGAGTGCCGATATGGCATCCGCCAGAAGTTCAAGTGCCAAGCGAAAAGATGATGGCAGCAATCTTCCGTTCGCATTCCGGCATTATCCTCCGGAACAGCTGAAAGAGGCACTGCGCAAGATGTATCTGATCCGCCGCTTCGAAGAGGGCGCTGAGGAATCCTACACGCGCGGCCTTATTCACGGCACGATGCACCTTTCCATCGGTCAGGAAGCGAGCGCGGTCGGCATTTCCATGCCGCTCGCCGAAGATGACATGATTACCTCGACGCATCGCGGCCATGGTCACTGCATCGCCAAGGGTGCGGAGGTCTCGAAGATGTTCGCCGAATTCTTCGGCAAGGAAACCGGTTACTGCAAGGGCCGTGGCGGCTCCATGCATATTGCCGACGTCTCCAAGGGCAATCTTGGTGCCAATGGCATCGTCGGTGGTGGCATTCCAATCGCTGTCGGTGCCGCTCTTTCCGCCAAGAAGCAGAAGAACGGAAAGGTTGTCATCTCCTATTTCGGCGACGGCGCCAACAATGAGGGCGCGTTTCACGAAGCACTCAACATGGCCTCTATCTGGAAACTGCCAGTGATTTTCGTCTGCGAGAACAATGGCTATGGCATGTCGACATCGACAAAGCGTTCGACGGCCGTCGCCAATGTCGCCGATCGGGCGGTCGCCTATAACATGCCGGGCGTTGTCGTTGACGGTAACAATCTCTCCGATGTCGCCGAGGCCTCGCATGAGGCGGTCGAGCGTGCGCGCCGGGGGGACGGGCCGACGCTCATCGAGTGCAAGACCTATCGCCATCGCGGCCATTCCAAGAGCGACCGCAACCGTTATCGCACGAAGGAAGAGATTGAGGACTGGATCAGCAATCGCGATCCCATTCATCTGTTCGAAGATCAGTTGAAGGAATTCGGTTTCGTAAGCGACGCCGACATCGAAGCGATCCGCGAGGACGCGGAGAGGGAAATTGCCGAGGCAATTGAATTCGCGAAGAACAGCCCATCGCCTACCCTCGATAATCTGACACGCGACGTTTACACGGACTGAAAAAATATATGAACGAGATAATCCGCGAGCTGAGCTATTCACAGGCGATCCAGGAAGCCATGGCCATTGCCATGGAGGCCGATGATCGCGTGTTTCTGATGGGTGAGGATATCGGCGTCTATGGGGGTGCCTTTCAGGTGACGGGTGATCTTGTGCATCGCTTCGGTGAAGACCGGGTCATGGACACGCCAATCTCCGAACTTGGTGGTGCAGGCGTTGCCGTCGGTGCGGCCCTGACCGGCATGCGGCCAATCTTCGAATTCCAGTTTTCGGATTTTGCCGCGCTGGCGATGGAGCAGATCGTCAACCAGGCGGCGAAGATCCGCTACATGCTTGGCGGCGCTGTTTCGGTGCCGCTGGTAATGCGCTTTCCTGCGGGCTCCGGTACGGGCGCCGCTGCACAGCATAGCCAGAGTCTGGAAGCCTGGTTTGGTCATGTTCCCGGCCTGAAAGTGATCCAGCCGTCCACGCCTTACGATGCCAAGGGCATGTTGCTCGCCGCCATCGAAGACCCGGATCCGGTGATGATCTTCGAGCACAAGCTGCTCTACAAGATGAAGGGGCACGTCCCCGAAGGTCACTACACCGTGCCAATCGGCAAGGCCGCTGTGGTGCGGGAAGGCACGGACCTGACCATCGTTGCGTCCGCCATCATGGTGCACAAGGCACTCGAAGCGGCGCGCGAGCTTGAAAAAGAAGGCATCAATGTGGAGGTGGTCGACCTCCGCACAGTGCGCCCGATGGATAAGGACACGATCATCGCCAGCGTCAAGAAGACGTCGAAGTTGATGTGCGTCTATGAGGGCGTGAAGACGCTGGGCATCGGCGCTGAAGTCAGTGCTATGATCGCCGAAAGCGAGGCCTTCGACTATCTCGATGCGCCCATCGTTCGGCTCGGTGGTGCTGAGACGCCAATCCCCTATAATCCGGAGCTTGAGAAAGCGACCGTGCCGCAAGTGCCGGGTATCCTGAAGAGCGCCCGCGATCTCGTCAAAGGGATCCGTTAAGCCATGCCCGTCGAAGTGATCCTGCCCAAGGTCGATATGGATATGGAAAGCGGCCAGATTTCGCGCTGGTATGCCAAGGATGGCGATGCTGTCACCAAAGGGCAGGTGCTGTTCGAAATCGAGACTGACAAGGCCGCTATGGAGGTGGATTCGCCATCCTCGGGCATTCTGCGCAATGTCACCGCGGCGGAGGGGACGACAGTTCCGGTCGGCCAAGCCGTGGCGTGGATCTTCGCCGAAGGTGAAGCTTACACACCTGAGGCACCAGCAAAGACTGCGGATGCACCGGCAGCAGTTACAGATGTGGCAAAGGCCCGAGCTGAACCAGTAGAGACGTCGATTGTACCGACAGCATCGACCGCTGATCAAACCAATGGAGTTCGCGCAACTCCTCTTGCCCGGCGCATTGCCAGGGAAGCTGGCATTGATTTGACATCGGTCTCGGGCTCCGGGCCCAAGGGACGCATCCAGAAGAAAGATGTCGAGACTGGTGTTCCGGAAGATGCGGTCGTTGCAAAGCCCGTCGTGCAGGTCCGCTCGCCAGATGTTCAAAAGGACGCCCCGCTTCACGCGGCGTGGCTGCGTGAAGGTAAAAATTCAGAGCTTGCGCCGCTTGTTCTGATTCATGGCTTCGGCTCCGATCTCAACAGCTGGAGACCGATGCTGGGCGGTGGAACACTGGACAATCCGATTTTGGCTATCGACTTGCCAGGGCACGGCGCTTCTACACATGCAATCCCGGATGATCTGCATGCGATTGCCGAGCTCATAGAACAAACCGTAGCTGCCTATCATTCCGGGCCAATCATATTGGTCGCGCACTCCTTTGGCGGTGCGGTCGCAACGGAAGTGGCTGCCCGCAGTCATCTCGACATTCGAGCGCTGGTCTTGATCGCACCGGCCGGGCTTGGTCCGGAAATCAACGGCGCGTTTCTTTCAGGATTTGTCCGCGCACGCACCGAGCCAAGCCTCGTCGCCTGGATGAAGCAGTTGGTTCAGGATGAAAGTCTGCTGACCAAACCATTTGTGAACGCCACGTTGGCGCAATCACAGGATGTAGCTTTGCGCGCTGCGCAGCAGCTCATTGCCGACCGTTTCTTCGCCGACGGAACGCAGGTCATCGATATTCGGCAAAGCCTTGTCAATCTGACGATTCCTGTTCGGGTTATTTTCGGGGCGGCCGATCGCGTTATTCCCGCCACGCATGCGGCCGGACTGCCGGGCGAAATTGGTGTTCACCTGTTTGCCGCCACAGGACACATGCCGCAGCTCGAACAGCGCGAAAAGATCATGCGCATTCTGGGAGAAGTCAGCCGTTCGGTAGTGTAGTGCTACCGGACTTCGACGAGACCAGCGCCCGCTGAATGGCGCTGCGAGCCGAGGCCAGATTGGGCATGATCCAGTTGGGCTCGGCGCCAAGGAACTTGTCAAGAAACGCGATCGCATAGTCCGGTATTTCGCGGACGTTCTCGCGATAGGACCACCATGTGCGTAACTCGTCCGCGCATGTGTCGATCTGCGGTGCTGTGCCGAACTCCTGCTCGCAGATCGCCGCAATCGCGCCAACGCAGTAATTGGTATAGAGGAACCCTTCAGGCCAGAACGCGATAATTTCCTGCATTTCCGTTAGCTGCGAATCGCTCTGCTGGGGCTGGCTTCGTACCTTTGCCGGCGCTTCGGTGATCAGTTCTTTCAGCACCAGTCCCGCGGCAAAGATGATGAAATCCTTCCGATCGATCTGCGCATAGGATTTCTGTTGCTCGACCGTCTCGACCCAGTTGAGGAAAGCCCGCGTCAGCCTGGTTTCGTCGATGGTAAAGCGATAGCCATAATGCTCCGCAATCAGCGCGGCATTCTTACGAAAAGCCATGCGAAACCAACGCAGCTGGCGTAGCCGGTGCCTTAAATCCGGCATGTGGACCAATTCGTCTCGGAACAGAAAATCCATGCCTTCTCACCTTCAAATCCATTGTATCACGTCATACGCTGTGACGCAGCACAAGCCAAGTTCTAATGGACATCGAAATCATACATATTGACATTACGAAAAACAAATGTTCTATATTTTTTCGTTCGATCATAGCATATGTTTGCGATCGGGCGTTGGGAGGTTGAAGACATGGCAATGTGGCAATGGGGATTGCTGGCCCTTGGATTTTTGTGGGCGCTGCAATCACTGGGCGTCTGGTACCAGATGCGCCACTACAGCGATGTGATGAAGGGCATCACTTCCAAATACAATGACGGATTTGTTGGCGCCGGCAATGTTCGCGGCCGGTTTGGCAAAGGCGTGATCGTTCTCATTCTCGTTACGCCGGACCTTGTGGTTCAACGTTTCCTCGTGATGAGCGGCCGATCGGTCTTTGCAAAATTCAAGCGGCGCACGGAATTCGAGGGCATCTCCCTCAGTGCACTGCGCACCGATCCGGTGATGACCGGTGTGGAAGAACCGAATATTGCAAAGGCGGCGGAGCGGGCAATTGAACAGATAGACAAGGCCAGGGCAGAGCCGAAGCGGCCGGGTCTAGTCGGGATTAAGACAGTCAACGCATAGGGACGACTGTTTTGGAAGACGGTCGATAAGGAGGAGGGAACATGTCAATTCTAACAATGTTGGCACAACATGCGGACATCGCTGCGCACCATATTTCGGTGGCAGGGTCGATGGTCTCGGATGCGGCGCTTCATGGCAAGCAGGCCATCACGCATGCGGGCAACGATCTTGTCGTGCTCGCCCAATCGACAGGGGATATCACGGTCGAGGAATTCAAGGACAAGCTGAAGAATGTCCAGCAGGAAGAACAGCTTGGCTGGCTGACGCACATCGGCAAATACTTCATCGGTATCTTCCAGAAAGGCGGCGAGGTTTTCGCCGGCTTCGTTACGGGCATCATCCCGACGTTGGTCGTTCTGATGACAGCATTCTACGCATTGACGGAGCTCGTCGGCGAAGAGCGCGTGCATGGTATTGCACGCGGTGCAGGGCGCATTGCGCTGACGCGCTACACGGTTCTCCCCGTGCTTTCGGTATTCTTCCTCACCAACCCGATGGCATATACATTTGGTTCGTTCCTTGAAGAAAAGCACAAGCCGGCCTTCTATGATGCTGCCGTGTCCTATGTGCATCCGCCGCTCGGCCTTTTTCCACACATCAATCCCGGCGAATATTTCGTTTGGGGTGGCATTCTCGTCGCGCTTCTCGAACTGGAGAAGAAGGGCGCTGTTCCCACCGGCTATCACATCAATGTCGCCATCTGGTATGCACTTGTTGGTCTGGTCGTGATCCTGCTCAAGGGCATGCTGACTGAGCGCATTACTGCCATCATGGCGCGCCGTCAGGGCATAGAGCTTTAAGGGTGGGGATCAGAAAAATGTCAAAGACATATAAAGCAGTCAAAATTTCCAGGGGCTCCAACGGTTGGGGCGGCCCGCTTGTCATCCAGTTGACCCCCGAGCGCAACAAGGTTGTCTCGGTCACCGGCGGTGGTATTCATCCGGTCGCGCGCCGTATTGCCGAACTGACCGGCGGTGAGGCCGTCGACGGCTTCAAGGCTCCGCCCGTCGAAGGCGAAATGGGTGTCGTCGTCGTCGATTGCGGCGGTACGGCGCGTTGCGGTGTCTATCCGCGCAAGCGTATTCCGACCGTCAATCTAACGCCGGTCGGTCAGGCCGGCCCTCTGGCGCAGTTCATCACCGAGGACATCTATGTTTCCGGAGTTAAGGAGGGCAATATCGAGCTCGCCGACGGATCACAGCCTGCAGCTGTCGCCGGAACAAGATCAGATCCGACACCGGCGGAATTGGCAGCCTCCATGGCGAGTCGCACGCAGGCATCCTCTGATGCAGGTGAGGGTGGGTTGATAGGCTTCATCAGCACAATTGGGCGTGCTATGGGCCGTGTGGTGGGCATTTTCTTCAATGCCGGTCGCCGCACCATTGATCAGGTCGTGCGCAACGTTCTGCCGTTCATGGCGTTCGTCACCATGCTCATCGGTTTTATCCTTTATACCGGGATCGGCGATGTGCTGGCGCAGCCAATGGGACCGCTTGCCAACAATATTGTCGGCTTGCTCATCCTTTCGGCCATCTGCGGCCTGCCGTTCCTGTCACCGATTTTGGGCCCAGGCGCGGTCATTGCACAAGTTATCGGTGTTGCAATCATCGGACCGCAGATTGCCAATGGCACGATCTCGCCGGCAATGGCTCTGCCAGCGCTATTCGCCTATAATACGCAAGTAGGCTGCGATTTCGTTCCGGTGGGGCTGGCGCTCGGTGAAGCCAAACCCAAGACGATCGAAATCGGTGTTCCGGCGGTTTTGATCAGCCGCCAGATCATGGGTCCTGTCTCGGTTATTATCGCCTGGGTTGTCAGCCTGATCGTATTTTGAGTTCAAGGAAAAGAAAAAGAGGTTCGCCATCATGTCCCTATTGAAAACACGGGTAACAGCCGTCGGGCCTGAGGTGGCGGATCTTGCAGAGGGAGGCGTTGTCATTCTGTTTGCGGATGGCGCGCCGCCTGAACTCGCGGAAGTTTCGATCCTGCATGCCGTTGAAGGTGCGCCCTCGGACACGACGCCGCCTGTCGGATCGGCAATCCGCATCGGTGATGTGTCTGCCCAGATCACCGGTATCGGCGATTATGCCTGGCAGAAGGTCAAGGATATTGGGCATGTGGTCATTACATTCAATGGCTCCGACCAGGTCGAACGGCCGGGCGAGATCTGCGCCTCGGAAATCGATACGGCTGAATTGGTATCGGCGTTGAAGGTTGGAACGACAATTACCATCGGTTAATTGTTTCAACATGGATTATCAAAGAGAGAATTGAATGGAACGCTCGACGATAGTGCGGGTGCATGAAGGATTGCATGCGCGGCCAGCCACCCGATTTGTCAAACTCGCCAAGAGTTTCGAATCGGATATCGAGCTGATCAAGGCGGATAAATCCGTTAGTGCCAAAAGCTCTGTCAAATTGATGCTCCTTGGCGTCAAGGAGGACGAGGAAGTCACCGTCCGTGCGACGGGTGCCGACGAAATCGAAGCCATCGAGGCGCTGATCGGCTATCTCGAAAATCCTCATTCCGGGACAGCGGAAGAGGGGGACTCTGCTAAAACACCAGCCACTGATCCTGCGCCCCTCAAATCTCAAACGTCTTCCATGTCGTCTGATACTACGCCGTCAGGTAAATTGCGCGGTGTTGCCGCGAGCGAAGGCTTTGCCATCGGACCGGCATTCGGATTTTTTCCCGCAGAGATAAAACATGAAAATCGGCTGCTCGTAGCTCAGGAAATTCCAGCCGAAACGGCACGGCTGACACAAGCTTTTGCCACCGTACAGCATCGCATGGATACGTCACTTGCTGCGACGGACCTGGCAGAAAGTGATCGCGGCATCATCGCCGCCCTCAAGGACATTGCCTGCGACGACGAATTGACCAACGCCGCGGGAGCGCTGGTGAAGGAGGGGATCGATGCAGTGTCCGCCGTCATTGGCGCAACGTCCAGAATTGCGGCCGACTTTGCGGCGCTGGACGATCCATATCTCAATGGGCGCGCCGATGACGTAAACGCTGTCGGGCGGCAGATTTGCCTTGCGCTGCTGGGGCAGGATGATGCCAACCTCGATGCCGTTCCACCGGGTGCAATCCTGATCGCCGACGATATCGGCGCATGGGATTTGGCCCGCGCGCCGCTGAAACGTATTGCTGGTGTCATATGCGGCCATGGCGGGGCGACTTCACATGTTGCTATCATCGCCCGTGCGCACGGTATTCCGGCTGTTCTCGGGCTTGGCCGTGCTGTGCAGGAATTGCAGAACATCAAGATCGTCGCGCTTGACGGTAATAATGGCGATGTTTTCGCCGATCCGGACCAAAGGACGGCTGATCACTTCCATGAGCAAATCGGCAAGGCAGAAACTGAAAAGCAGGCGCTAAAGGCCTATAAGGATACCGTACCGAAACGCGCTGACGGCACGATCATCGAGATTGCTGCCAATCTTGGCTCGCTGGAAGAAATTGAAGCGGCACAGCAAGCCGGGGCGATGGGCGTCGGCTTGTTTCGTACAGAGCTTCTGTTCATGCGGCACATTCATTTGCCTTCGGAAGATTTGCAGACTGAAACCTATGCGACGCTTGCCAAAGCCTTTGCACCGCATCCTGTGATCGTTCGCACGCTGGATATTGGCGGCGACAAGCCAATCTCCGGTATCGATTTTCCTGACGAGGAAAACCCATTTCTGGGCTGGCGCGGCATTCGCATGTGCCTCGACCGTCCGGACGTTTTCAAACCGCAGTTGCGCGCGCTTTTGCGCGCTGCTGTTCACGGCAATATCAAGGTCATGCTGCCGATGGTCTCCGATCTTGGCGAAGTTCGTGCAACACGGGTATTGATCGACGAATGCGCCGCAGAGCTAGGGGCAGAGGGCAGGGAGTATGCGAGTTTCGATCTCGGTATCATGGTCGAGACGCCAGCAGCCGTGATGATAGCGCCATCTCTGGCCAAGGAAGTGGCATTCTTCTCCATCGGCACCAATGATCTGACGCAATACATCATGGCGGCGGACCGGCTGAACCCGACGGTTGCCAAACTCAACGACGTCACGCATCCGGCGGTGATGGCAGCGATCGAACTGACGGCGAAAGCCGGTATCGAGGCTGGAATCATGGTCGGCATGTGCGGCGAAGCAGCAGGCCGTCCGGATTTGATCCCGACATTCGTCAAAATGGGCCTGACGGAACTCAGTATGAGCCCATCCTCTATCCAGCGCGCCAAAAAATGCGTGTCGGAGTTAGGGCAGGTGAGGTATTAAGAACGCGAAAAGATCGGACAGGGCTTTTACCTTGTCCGATGTTTCGAGCGCTTGATCGAACTTGTCCCGGCGGGCCTGGAGCGCCAGCAGCGCACTCTCGACGAGTTTTTCCTCGCCGGGTTCGTTGCCAGTATAGGTGGCGAGGGCAATAGCCAGAGCGATAGCCGAGAAGCATAGATGCTGCGTGTTCCGGTCCGGCAGCTGTTCACTATAATACCCGGGCAGCGGTAAATGCGCCGACTGATACTGTGATTGCAGCTCAATAGTGAGAGTTGCGCAAGCTTCAGCGATGTCTTCCAGGTCGCCGTCTTTCTTTGCGGCCAACAACAAATTCGCGTGACGGCGAATCATTGTGGCATGCACGGAAGCGAACGTTGATTCGTGAATGAGAGGATTGCGCGATCCGAGGACACTCAACACACGCTTTGTCAGATAATAGACATCGCGCCGGAACTGCGCCTCGCCTTTATTTGTGTCAGCCGGAAAATAAACATCGAGGCTACGCGCTTCGATGGTCGTCGAATGGGCGGCCGGATCTTGCGAAACCAGCGAGATCGAGATTGTCTCGGCGGCTGTCAAAGCCTTGTCCATAACGCGGGCGGCCTTACCGAACAGAATATCGGGCAGGTCCTGAGGGGCAGGCTTGCTATCCTGCCGGCTTGCCCTGATCAGATGACGCACATCGCGCAACCGATCTTTCAGGCTGACGACAATCTCGCTCGAAATATCCCGGATCATAGTGGCAAACCTCTGCGCGCAAGTGGATAATAGTTTGTACCTTTTTTTCTTGGCTTGCTAAACAACATTCTGGTGGAGTGTAGTGTGGGAGTCGCGCCGTCATCGATGCGGCATCGCCGCCGCGGGAGAACGGAGCGAGCAAAGGGGGGACGATTGAGCGACCGACGCAAGCGAACCAACAGCACGACGAGCAGCCAAAAAAAGACTGCATTGGATGTGGGGCAGCCGGATACAAAAATCAGCCGGATGCGCATGCGTGCTGCCTGGATGTACTACATCGAGCAGATGACGCAAAACGAGATCGCCGAAATCCTCGGTGTGGGGCGTGTAACAATCGTGCGCATGCTGGCCGAAGCGCGCGCACGCAACGAGGTCAAGATCGGCATCCAGGGCTATCTCTCTGATCTCATTGCGTTGGAACGGCAGGTTGAACAGCAATTCAGTCTCGACAAGGTGATCATAGCGCCGCTGTCGCATCCGGATAATGACCCTATCCCGGCAATCAGCGCGGCAACCGGTGACTATCTCTCCGGCGTTGTGGCCAACGGAATGCGGGTTGGTGTGGGCTGGGGAAGGACGCTCCTCAGCACGCTGTCTTATCTCGAGGCGCGCGCTCTCGAAGATTTCACGGTGATTTCGCTGCTCGGCGGCATCAGCCAGCCGCGCCGGTTCAACCCGGCGGAATTCGCCTGGCAGTTTGCCCAGCTGTTCCAGGGGGACGGTTACCTCATTCCTGCGCCGGCCATGGTGGATAGCATCGAAACAAAAACAGCGTTGATCGAGCGTTGCGGTTTGAAAAGCGTATTCGAGATGGCCGAGGATCTTGATCTTGTTCTGCTCAGCGTTGGTGCCATCGAGACGGCATCAAGCACGCCGTACCGTATCGGCTTTCTCAATGAGGGTCACCAGTCCTCCTTGGCGGAACGCGGCGCCGTCGGCGACCTCTTGTTTCACTTCTATGACAAGCAGGGCCGTCTCGTCGATCATCCGATCCATGATCTGGTGATGTCGGTGGGCATCGATACCGTCCAGCGCGTGCCCGTGCGGGTGCTGACGTCGGGCGGCAAGGAAAAGATCAACGCGTTGTATGGGGCCATGAAGCTCATCCGCCCGACCGTATTCATCACAGACGAGGAAAGCGCCCGGCAGTTGCTGGTGATGGCCGAGAATGAAGGCAACTGAGCGAAGATCACCTGGTGAACGGCAGGCTCACCCCCGCGACCGTCACAGCGATCAACGCTGGCGCCGATCCCCGTCCTTAGCCAGCCTTTTCCTTCTTTTTCACGGGGGATTTCCGCTTCGGCTCGTTGGGCACATCTGGCGTGGGGTTCAACAACTTTCGCAGCATGCCAATCTTGTCCTGCACCAGCGGACGGAATCGTGAGGCGCGATAAGGCATATCGGCCGCACCATAGCCTTCGGGTCCGTCATCATTGCCCCGGTGTATTTCCTCAACTTTGATACCGACAAATTCGCCATCGACGTAGTGCTGGTACATGCCGACCCAACGCACGGTGTAAATCTGCCCTTTTCGGATGAGCTGATCGATACTGACGTTCTTGAATTTGTCATCAATGCAAACAACTTTTTGACCCACATAGAAGTCATTCATTACATCACCCTCGTCCGTCTCAAAGCTTATGTCCGTTCAACTATATACAACGCTCCGATGCGCGTTCCATCAAGCGGATGCGCCACAGATCATTTTTAGCCTGTCATCGAGGTTTAGATCCATTCAGTGTGAAAAATGTGATGATGAAAGTGAAGCGTTAGCTGACCAAGTCTACCAGCACATGATAGGCAGCATCGATATCAGCCTGTATCGCAACCTTGACGGCCTTTTCGTCGTGAGCGCATAACGCTGCGAACATCGCCTGATGGTGTTCGTTGGCCTTCGTGTAATTGCCGGAATCATGCAGCATGTTGAAGTAGGGACTGACCTGCAGCCAAAGATTCTCGATAATATTGAGAATGCTATCTGACCCCGCAGCCTGGTAAATCGAGAAATGGAACGCGTAATTTGCCCGCAGGTAGGATTTGATATCCCCGGAAGCGTTGGCTTTTTCCAGTGCTTCCAGCAGTGAGCGGAGTGTTTCGAGTTCGGCATCCTGGATGCGCTCGGCAGCCCATTTCCCGGCGAGTGCTTCGATCTCTATACGAACGTTCCGCAGATCGGTGAGCTTGGCGCGGCTTAACCGCGGTATGCCGATGGAGCGACCGGATACAACAGTCAGCGCATTGGCTGCCGTCAGCCTCCGCAAAGCTTCCCGCACCGGCATGGCGCTGACGCCGAACGCATCTGCAAGACTTTGCACAGGGACCATCTCACCTGGAACAATGCCGCCTTCGAGGATCAGGCTGGCAATCTGGCGATAGACACGGTCCTGTAGCGTCTCCTTGGAAAGCGGGAGAATTTCAACACCTGGTCTCCTGTAACCGGCTTCAGCCATTGTTCACCTTTTTCGCGGCGGTGCCCTTTTACGTGGAATGCAGTGTCCACCACAGCGCGTCAAGAGTTTCTCCTTATCTAACAAATCTTATGCACGATCAATGGTATTTCATCATTGATCTTTGATCAAATGGTGGTACGTTGATTTCGGGAACGGCAAGAGGGAGAGGAGCCCGCTTGGAGATGTTTTCCTGTCTGAGGGAGGAATTATAATGGGAATTGGATCAATCATCCGGCGCGCAGCCGCTTGCGCTGCTCTTGCGTCAAGCATGGTCATGATCGGCCACGCAGACGCTGCGGAAAAACACAAGATTTTTCTCAGCATGAGCTTTATCGGCAATGACTGGCAGGCCGAGGCCGCCAATATGGTCAAGGCCATGGCTGCCCACAAGAACTATGCCGACAAGGTGGACCTGCAGGTCCAGGTTGCTGGCCCCAATGCCCAGCGCCAGATTCAGCAGATCAACGCCATGGTCCAGGCCGGCGCCGAAGCCATTGTTATTTTTCCGATTTCACCGACCGCGCTCAATCAGGTTGTCAAGAATGCCTGCGACAAGGGCGTCAAGGTATTCGCCTATGATGGCGAAATCACCGAACCCTGTGCTTACAATATAGCGATCGATCAGGAAGAGGCCGGCCGCGTGACGGCGGAATGGCTGGTCAAGAAGCTCAACGGCAAGGGCAATATCATTGCGATTACCGGCGTGCCAGGAACATCTGTCGACAATCTGCGTACCAAGGCGGCCAAGGAAGTGTTTGCCAAACACCCTGACATCAAGATTGTCGGCGAAGCAGTCGGAATGTGGAGCCAGGCCGTTGCGCGCACCGAACTCTCCAAGATTCTGGCGACCCGTAACTGGGACGATATCAACGGACTTTGGATGCAGGTCGGCTGCTTCACCGCAAATTCGATGCAGCTGGAAGCAGGCAAGAAGCCGGAGCAGCTTCTTCCATGCGCAGGCGAGGGTTCGAATGGCGGCCGTATCCAGATGCTATCCGCCGGAACCGAGGCTGAGGGTGCTACACCGCCCTATGCACCCATGGGTGCGCCGCGCATTTCCTACGCGTCACCGCCATATTCTGGGGCTCTCGCGCTGAAGCTTGCCGTCGATGCGATTGAAGGCAAGGAAGTACCCAAGAAGACCGTGCTGCCGCTGCCTCTGGTCACCAACGAGACCATCAAACTCTGCCAGGAAGGTACGTGGCAGGAAATGAAAGACGGCTGCAACGCGTTCAAACCATCCATTGTCTCCAATCCGGGTTGGTTTGCTTCGATCTTCTCGGAGAAAACGCCTGAGATCGGTCTCAACGCAGCATTGGTCGGCCAACCCGAGAACTGAGGGTAGACTTGCGCGGAGCGCCTGTCGTTCCGCGCAAGATGGCTAATTCCGATGAATTGCGCAGGACCGGTGGGATGAATTCAGCATTCGAACAATCCGCTATTGAAGTCACCGATATTCGTAAGGCGTTCGGCGCCACGGTTGCTGTGGATGGCGTATCCTTCCGCATCGACCCGGGAAGTACCCATGCTTTGCTCGGTGAAAATGGTGCTGGCAAGTCAACTATCGTCAAATTGTTATCGGGGCTGCTTCGTCCGGACGAGGGGCACATATCCGTCTTTGGCCAAAGAGCGGCGCTGAATGCACCACGGGCAGCGCATGCCCTTGGCGTTCAAACCGCATTTCAGGAAATGACGCTGGTCAAGGATTTGACGGTGCTCGACAATATGCTGATGCCCTATGCACCGATGGGGCTCACCGGCATGATCCGCCGGTCTTCGGCGCGTCACGCCATAGAGCAGCATTTGCAGGAGGTCGAGTTTTCGGTCGATCTCGATGCTGAAGTCGGTACACTCGACCTTGCCATCCAGCAAAAGATAGAAATCGCGCGAGCACTCTATCGCAAGCCCAGAATTCTTCTCCTGGACGAACCGACGTCGACACTTGCCGGAAGCGATGTCGAATGGCTCGGCCAGATCATTGCGAAATTGAAGGCGGCAGGAACGACCATCGTTTTCATCACGCATCGCATGCGCGAGGTGCGCGCTTTCTGTGACACGCTGACGATTTTGCGCAACGGCCGGCACATCACCACCTGTGCGGTTGCCTCAATAACCGACGGGCAGGTCATTGAAAGCATTGTCGGGCGATCGATAGCTCAGACGTTTCCCGCCCGGCCAAAAAGCGAGGCCGCCTTTGGTGCTCCCGTGCTGGGTGTCCGCGACTTGCAGGCAGGCCACAAGCTGTGCGATGCGAGTTTCGATTTGCGGAAAGGCGAAATCCTCGGCGTTGCCGGACTGCAGGGCATGGGGCAACTCGACCTGTTCCTGACCTGTTTTGGCATGACGCAGGTGACCCATGGAGATATCCTTGTGGATGGGCGGAGGGTGCGGTTTGCGTCGCCTGCCGACGCGCTCAAACCCAACATTGCCATAGGGCTGGTGCCGGAAGATCGAAAGACGGAAGGGTTGTTCCTGAAACTCAGCGGAACGCTCAACGCATCCTTGCCGGTAATCGACAGGTTCTCGCGATTTGGACTGATACAGAGTGATCTTGAACGGCAAGCCGTGCGTTCTGCCTTCGGCACCGTCGAGGTGGATCAGCGCGCGCTGTGGACGAGGGCGGGAGCTTTTTCCGGAGGCAACCAGCAGAAAATAGCGATAGCCAAATGGCTTGTTGCCCAAAGCCGTATCCTGCTGCTGTTCGATCCAACCCGCGGTATCGACGTCGGCACCAAGCACGAACTCTACGTCATGATGCGCAATTTCACCGACGCCGGCGGTTCGATCCTCCTGCACTCGACCGAAATCCCCGAGCTCGTGCATTTGTGCGACCGGGTTCTCGTCCTCTATGACGGGCGCATTGCGGCATCGCTTTCGCGCGATCAACTGACCGAAGCCTCGATCATGCGGCCAGCACTTGGCCATGACAGCGCAGCAAAAGAGGCCGCAGAATGACGATGGTGACCTCGACTGCCACAAGCCGCAATTGGGCTTCCCTCTTCAGCATGTCGCCGGAACGGCGCAGCGTGCTCATCGCCATCGCCGTGTTTCTTGGCCTGCTTGCCCTGGTGGATTTTGTCAGCACGGGGCGGCTCAGCTATTTCGACATTTCGTTCCTGTCGAGCGGCGGCGCGACATCGGCGATTGCTGCAATCGGGCAAACGATTGTCGTGCTCTCCGGTGGGTTCGATCTTTCGGCGGGGGCTGTGATCTCGCTGGTGAATGTGGTGCTAGCGCAAGGTATGGATCCGGCGGCGGCGCAGACGAGTGTGCTGTACTGGACCTGCGTGGGTATTGGTGTTGGCATGCTGACCGGGGCCTTCAACGGCATTTTCATTGCATTCTTCCGGTTGCAGCCCATCGTGGTCACACTGTCGACCATGTTCATCATTCAGGGCCTGACGTTGCTGGTAATGGACAAGCCTGGTGGTTTCGTCGCGCCTGACCTTGGAACATTCTATCTGGGTGATGCCATACCTGGCTGGCTGCCGATGCCGCTGGTGGTAATCGGTGTCGTTCTGCTCGCCTGGCTCTGGTTGAAGAACACGCGGTTTGGTACCGCGATCTATGCGGTCGGCAGCGATCCGGACGCGGCTGCCGCCATTGGTGTGAGGGTCAAGCTCACCAAATTCCTCGTCTATGTCATCGCTGGTGGATGCTATGGCCTAGCTGGCGTTTTCATCAGCGCGCAGACGGGTAGCGCCGATCCGCTGGTTGGCAATCCGCTGCTCCTGTCGATGTTCGCGGCGGTTGTGGTTGGCGGCACGCGTCTCGGCGGCGGGCGCGGCGGACCGCTTGGTACCGTCTTCGGTGCCTATATTCTGATGATGGTCGTGAACATTCTCCTCGTTCTCAATGTGTCGGCCTATTATTCGACCATTGCCGAAGGGACCATCCTGATCCTTGCTGTCCTGGCGGGATCGATTTCGTATAGTTCGACCCTCGCCAAGCAATTGCGCAGCGCGCAAGCGCAGTTCAGTGCATGGCGTCAGGGCCTGCTCCCGTCGCAACTTGACCGCACCGACCGGCGGATGAAAATGCCATCGTTCGCCCAGGGCAAACCGGCGGTATCCTCATTCCTGTCGCGCAACAGCGAGACGATCCGCTATGCGCTGCCGGCATATTTGTGTCTGCTAGCAGTAGTCATCGTGACCCAATTTTGGCTTGGCCGGGCAATCCTGAACCCGACTTACTGGAACTCGCTGGCCGTCCTTTCCACCTTCCTCGCCATTCTCGCGCTGGGGCAGGGGACGGTGATCCTGACCGGCGGTCTCGATCTCTCGGTTCCCTGGACCATCGGCATAGCGGGCATTTTGCTGGCAGGCATCGTCAATGGTTCGGACGCGGCGCTCATCTACGCATTGCCTGCCGTTCTCTTCATCGCTTGCCTCATAGGCTTCATCAACGGCATAGGGATCGTCGTCCTCGGTATATCGCCAATTGTCATGACGCTAGCGATGAACGGCATCCTGCAGGGATTTGCGCTTGTGTATTCCCAGGGAACACCCGCCGGATTTTCATCGCCACTGCTCCGCTGGTTCATGACCGGGAAAATCTGGGCGGTTACGCCTGTCGTTCCGTTCATGGTGCTGTTTGTCATCGCTGCCGTATTCTTGCTCGGCCGGACTGCCTTCGGCCGCAGGGTCTATGGCATCGGCAATGGACTGCGGGCGGCGCAGCTCTCGGGCATCGCCGTCGGGCGCACGCTCATTCTCGTCTATGTGCTTTCCGGCCTTTGTGCCGGGCTTGTCGGGGTACTGCTCACCGGCTTTTCGGGGCAGGCAAGTCTCGGCATGGGTGACGATTATCTGCTCCCATCGATCGCGGTTGTCGTGGTCGGTGGCGCGCTGATCACCGGCGGACGCGGTCATTATCTCGGCATGCTGGGCGGGGTATTGCTGCTCACCGCGCTGCAAATGTTCCTGGCGGGAACGACGCTGCCCTACGCAACCCGGGCGATCCTCTTTGGTCTTGTGGTGCTTGGTGCGGTTATGGCGCTTCGCGAGAAGCGGTCTTAGGAAAGGACGAATGATGAACAGGATTGCTCCAGCATCTGCAGAAGAATTCTTGGGTGGTTTGCGCGATCAGAGAGTGCTGGTGACTGCGGGTGGCTCGGGCATCGGTTATGCAATTGCCGCAACGCTCGCAGGACTCGGCGCTCGCGTCGCGATCTGCGACATATCCCAATCGCTGCTGAGCGAAGCGCAGAACAGCATTTCGCTGGCTCATGCAACGCTGGCCGACGTGTCGCGCGAAGAAGATGTCGACCGCATGTTCGCGGAAGTTGCCACTTCGCTGGGTGGTCTCGACGCCCTCATCAACAATGCCGGCATCGCCGGTCCGACTGGCGGTGTCGATGAGATCAGCACCGACGACTGGCGCCGTTGCATCGACATCTGCCTGACCGGGCAGTTCCTTTGCGCGCGGCGTGCCGTACCGATGCTCAAGGCATCTGGAGGCGGATCGATCGTCAATATGTCATCTGCCGCCGGCAAGCACGGCTATGCCTTTCGCACGCCATACTCTGCAGCCAAGTTCGGCGTGATAGGCCTTACCCAAAGTCTCGCCAAGGAACTCGGGCCGCATGCCATTCGCGTCAATGCGATCTTGCCAGGTATCGTCGAGGGACCGCGCATTGAAAACGTTATCAGCAACCGGGCGAAGCAACTGGGCATCTCGCATGAGGAAATGACCGAGCGCTACCTCGAAAATGTCTCGTTGCGGCGGATGGTCAGCCCGTACGATGTCGCAACCATGGTGGCCTTTCTTCTTTCCAATGCAGGTATCAATATCTCGGGCCAGTCGCTCGGCGTTGATGGCAATGTCGAAACTCTGTGAGGTAGCGATGCAAAAGACAGCGATCATCGGCAGCGGTTTCATCGGCCGAGCTTGGGCTATCAGCTTCGCCCGCGCCGGCTACCAGGTAAGTCTGTGGGATCAAGCGCCTGACGCCGTGGCCAAGGCTCGCGGTTATATCTCCGATGTGCTCGCCGATCTTGAGCGGAACGATCTGTTAAACGGAAACTCGCCTGAAACCGTGCTGTCGCGCATCGTCACTGAAAAGGACTTGGCGAAGGCGCTGGAGGGTGCAGTCCATATTCAGGAAAATACACCGGAAAATCTTGAAACCAAGATCAAGGTTTTCTCGCTTCTTGATGAGGCAGCCGACCCCTCGGCGGTTATCGCCAGCTCGACGTCGGCGTTGCTACCGTCGAAATTCACCGAGCATCTGAAGAACCGCCAGCGTTGTCTGGTGGTTCACCCGATCAACCCCCCTTATCTCATTCCTGCGGCCGAAGTTGTACCAGCGCCCTGGACCTCAAGCGAGGTCGTGGAACGGACCCGCGCCTTTTTGATTGCGGCGGGTCACGCTCCGCTGGTCATGAAACGCGAGCTTGACGGATTCATCATGAACCGCATGCAGGGCGCGCTTCTGGAGGAGGCCTTCCGCCTCGTCGCCGATGGGTATGCGACGGTTGAAGATGTCGATATCGGCATTCGAGACGGACTTGCGCTCCGCTGGTCGTTCATGGGGCCGTTCGAAACGATCGATCTCAATGCGCCGGGCGGCGTACGCGACTATGTCGAACGCTATCAGATAATCTACGAGCGGCTGTTTCCGCAGATGCAGCGCCGTGTCGATTGGGCAGGTGACGTGCTGGAAACTGTGGAGGCCGGCCGTCGCGAAAAGCTGCCGCAGGAGAAACTGGTCGATCGTCAAGTCTGGCGAGATCGCCGTCTCATGGCGCTTGCGGCGCACAAGAAGAAATCAACGCAGGAGTTCGGACAATGAGCGAGACGACACGAGTGACAAGCGGTTCGAGCACAAAGGGTAAGGTCATCATAACGTGTGCCATAACCGGTGCAATCCACACGCCGACAATGTCGCCTTATCTGCCGATCACTCCCGATGAGATAGCGAAGGAAGCGCTCGCAGCCGCAGAAGCTGGCGCCGCGATCCTGCACCTGCACGCGCGCGATCCAGAAACTGGCAAGCCGGACCAAACCCCGGAGGCATTCGCCAAGTTCCTGCCGCGGATCAAACAGAACACGAATGCCGCGATCAACATCACTACCGGCGGCAGCCCTTATATGAAGGTCGAGGAGCGGGTGAAGCCGGCGGCGACATTCAAGCCGGAAGTCGCTTCGCTCAATATGGGTTCAATCAATTTCGGGCTCTACCACCTCGTCGACAAATACAAGGAATTCAAGTTCGACTGGGAGAAGCCGCATCTGGAGGCCACCCGCGATCTGGTATTCCGCAACAGTTTCAAAGACATCGAGTATATTCTTGCGACTTGCTACGACAACGGTACGCGATTTGAGTTCGAGTGCTACGACATCGCGCACCTCTATAATCTCGCGCATTTCGCCGATCGGGGGTTGGTAAAGCCGCCATTCTTCGTGCAATCGGTTTTTGGGCTTTTGGGCGCGATCGGCACACATCCCGAAGATGTCGCGCACATGAAACGTACTGCCGACCGGCTTTTCGGCGAGAATTACCGCTGGTCGGTTCTCGGCGCCGGATCAAGCCAGCTTCGCATTGCTGCACAGGCGGCGGCGCTGGGCGGCAACATCCGGGTTGGCCTTGAGGATAGTCTCTGGGCGGGCAAGGGCAAGCTGGCAAAGTCCAATGCCGAGCAGGTCCTGCTTGCGCGCAAAATCATCGAAGGGCTCGGCATGGAAGTAGCGACGCCCGATGAGGCACGCGAGATCCTGCAACTCAAGGGCGGCGACAAGGTCGCGTTCTAGGAGGACACAATGCTGCGGATCGAAGTTTTCAGCGAGGATCGAAATCAACTCGGCGAGGGTCCGCTATGGGACGTCGAGGAACAAAGGTTGTACTGGATCGATTCCTACGCGCCTGCGGTCTATTCCTGCGATGCCAAAGGTCGCGACCGCAAAAGCTGGAGCCTGCCAGAACCGGTCGGCTCGCTGGCATTGCGCGAAAAGGGCGGCGCCATTGTTTCACTGCGTAATGGATTTCATACACTCGACTTTGAAACGGGTGCCGTTGAGCTGTTGCACGAGACGCACCCTGGCGAACTTCGGCCGCGCCTCAACGATGGAAAGGTTGATCGGCAGGGACGCTTTGTTGCTGGCTCAATGGATTTCGAGGAACGCGATCCCGTTGGAACGCTGTTTCGCCTTGATCCTGACCTTTCGCTGCACACGCTCGATACGGGCATCATTTGCTCGAACGGGCCGTGTTTCAGTCCGGACGGATCGACGCTCTATTTCGCCGACAGCCACAAGAAAGCGATCTACGCCTATAGCTATGACACATCTTCCGGGACTGTCGGCTCGCGGCGCGTCTTTACGAGCTTTGACGCTCTGCGCGGCTATCCCGACGGCGCGACTGTCGATGCGGAAGGATATGTCTGGAGCGTCGAGGTTTATTCCGGCCGGCTGATCCGCTTTGATCCGAATGGTGTGATTGATCGTATTGTCGGCCTGCCCGTCCAATCGACCACAAGCATCACCTTTGGCGGCCCGGAGCTCGATATCGCGTTCGTTACTTCGATGGCCCGGCCGTTCAACAATCAATATCACCGCGAACGCGAGGCCGGCTGCATGTTTGCTGTCCATGGACTTGGCGTCCGCGGTCTGCCGGAACCGCGTTTCAAGGGATGAGGGAGGAAACATGAAAATCGATGTGGTGGTGGACGTAAAGACCACGCTGGGCGAGGGCCCACTGTGGGACGTCGAACAACAGCGGCTTTACTGGATCGACAGCTTTGACGGCCGCGTATTTCGCGCCACGGCCGATGGCCGGGAAATCCGCTCTTGGGATGTACCGATGAAGATCGGTTCCATGGCGCTGCGCAAGGACGGAAATGGCGCCATCGTATCCTTGGCGCGCGGGTTTCATCTTCTGGATTTCAAGTCAGGCGACGTCGAACTCATCCATGACCCCGAACCGGACAAATCTGAAAATCGCATCAATGACGGCAAGGTCGACAAGCAGGGAAGGTTTGTTGCCGGTTCCATGGATACGATGGAGAGCGGACCGAACGGCGCACTTTACCGGGTCGATCCCGATCTCAGCGTGCACAAGCTCGATGATGGCATCATCGTTTCGAATGGCCCATGCTGGAGCCCCGATGGCGGCCTGTTCTATTTCGCCGACTCATGGTCGGGCGAAATATGGGTCTATGACTATGACCAGGCCACGGGAAGTGTGTCCAATCGCCGGACCTTTACCAAGATCGATACATCGACGGGAGGCGCCGCCGATGGCTCAACGGTCGACGCGGAAGGCTGTCTGTGGAATGCACAAGTCTATGATGGCAAGGTCGTCCGCTATCGGCCCGATGGCACAGTGGACCGCGTTATCGATATGCCGGTGAAAAAGGTCACGAGCATCATGTTTGGTGGACCGGATCTGGACATTATCTATGTGACGTCCATGGCAAAGCCACCCTTGCCACGGTTTCCGGGAGACGGAGTCTTGCGCGGCAGCCTGTTTGCGATCACGGGTCTTGGTATCAAGGGAGTGCCGGAGCCACGGTTCGCCGGATAGCGGAAATCGCTGATCCTGTTACTGCCGCAGCAAGTTGATCTCGCTCGTTACAACGTTCTTACCCGAAACAGGATCGACATCGATTGTGGTTAGCTTCATGCCGTTGCTCCCAATCTTTTCTAATGCCATTTGCGCACTACGGTCGCCATTAACCTGCTTGGCCCAATGTATTGCGAGATTTATGGCGTTGCCGTTCCGGCTTCCAGTCAGGCCAGCCGTGCCGGTACCCGCTCCCGTATAGGAGCCTGTGTAATTGGCACCGTTGAACGAAAGATCCGCGCCAATGGTGCGCGACATCACAATCATGCCCCGGCAATTGCCGTCGAGCGAAAGCGATGAACCCGTGCTCTGCGAATCGAACCGGCAGGAAACGGTAACAGGTATCGAATTGGTGCGTATCCTGACTGTGCCTTTGCCAGCCCACTTTCCCTGTAGCGATGAAAGAAAAGCGGACTCTTGAGCCTCAACTGCGCCCGCGACAATGGTGAAAGCGCCTACCAGCAACAATACGGAAAGAAATTTCTTCATATCGGCACGTCCATTTGTCGCACGGTATTGCACGCCTAACGCGCGATATTGTTCGGGGTTCCCTGTCGTGCGAGATTGGCTTCCTTGTAAAGCAGCGAGGTCTCGCCTACATCAAGACTAGCCGACGCGGTTCCTCCTCCCATTTTTTCCGCGTTGGCTGTTCCCCTCTGGAGGTTTTAACCTTCACAATTGCGCCGGGCTTTTTAAGGTCCGGCTCTTTTTTGCCTGTATTTCCAGCGGCGCTCCGACGTGCAATCATTGTCAGGTTCATAGCCGCGAGGAGGAAGCATGCGGACGAGGCGGCGGACATTTCTCGAAGGGATGCTGGCGGTAGGAGCTGCAGCTTTAGCGCCGTCGCTTGCACGGACAGAAGAGGGCGCGCCGTTGATACGGCACATTCCCTCATCGGGAGAGGCGATACCGGCGATCGGCCTCGGCAGCTGGATCACCTTCAATGTCGGCGATGATATCGTGCTGATGGACGAATGCGCTGATGTCATCGCAGCTTTCTTCGCAGCCGGCGGGCGGATGATTGATTCCTCGCCCATGTATGGCTCGTCCCAACCGGTCATCGGATATGGCCTCAAAAAGTCAGGGCATCCCGAGCCGCTGTTTTCGGCGGAGAAGGTTTGGACGTCATCCGGCCCGGGCGGTCCCGAACAGATCGAGCAGTCGCGTCAGCTATGGGGTGTACCGCGGTTCGATCTTGTCCAGGTCCACAACCTTCTTAATTGGGAGCAACACCTCAAAACCCTGATCGACATGAAAGCGGCGGGGCAAGTCCGTTATGTCGGGGTAACGACTTCCGAAGGACGGCGCCATGATCTTCTGGAGGAGATCATGCAGACACAAGCGCTCGATTTTGTGCAGTTCACCTATAATATTGTTGACCGCGAGCCCGAGCAGCGATTGCTACCCTTGGCTGCGGAACGAGGTATTGCCGTGATCGTCAATCGGCCGTTCCAGCAGGGCTTGCTCACCCGCCGCCTCCAGACCGAGCGTTTGCCCGAATGGGCAGCCGAGATCGGGGCCGCCACCTGGGCGCAGCTTATCCTGAAATATATCATTTCGCATCCGGCCGTCACTGTCGCCATTCCGGCCACGACAAGCGTCGACCATGTGCGCGAGAATTTGGCGGCCGCAACGGGTGCCATGCCGGACAGCGCCATGCGAGCACGGATATCGTCCTACGTGCAGGCGCTTTGATGTCGGAATGGTGGACTTACCGTCCCGGAGACATGCTTCTTTTTTCGCCGCGCGTCTATTGGCGGATGTTCGAACTGCAAAATGCCGCCGTGTGGCCTCTGCAATTGGTTACGCTCATTGCCGGCCTCGCAATGATCTTCCTTATTGTCGCGCGCCCGAATGGTCACCAACGCTGGATCGCGTTTGTTCTTGCGGTCCTCTGGGTCTTCGTTGGATGGACCTTTCTCTGGTACCGTTACGCGGCCATTAACTGGGCTATGTCCTACGTAGCGCCGCTCTTTGCGCTTCAGTCGATTCTTCTGCTGATCGCAATCTCTGTTCCCAGTGGGCTCGTCTTTGGGCGCCGCGGAGTTGCGCGCTGGAGCGGAGGTCTCCTCATCAGCATCGCACTCTTCCTGTATCCAGCACTGCCCTATCTTTCCGGCTCTTCCTCGCGGCAGGCGGAGATTTTCGGGATTGCGCCGGATCCCACCGCTATCGGAACGATGGGATTGTTGCTGATGGCGCGTGGCAGGTTTGTGCCAATTCTTTTTGCGGTTCCCGGACTCTGGTGTCTTATCACCGCATTGACACTGTGGACGATGGGATCGCCGGAGGCATGGCTACCGATAGCAGCTGTCGTTTTGACGCTCGTCTCGGCGGCCTGGACCGGACCAACCTATTCTTCTCATGGCGGGACCTGAACGGTGATCTTGATTGATGAATAATAGGCGGCGACATTCGCTATATCCTCATCGCTCAAGCCCTTGATCACGACCGTCATCTGCTCGTTCTTTCTCTCGCCGGCCTTGAAGGCGGTCAACGCCTTTACGAGATAAGCCTCCTTTTGGCCAGCTATGTTTGGCGCGTCCGGCAGCTTGGCGAGGCCGTCCTTGCCATGACAAACCTGGCACTTCAACATGACTTTTTTGCCTGAAGCGGCGTCTCCTGCGGCCTGCGCAGCAGTCGAACAAGCAACGAGAGCAACCAGACCTACTATCAAACCGCGAATATCAACCTCCTATGCCTATATAGGGGGCGAGCGATGGCGACGTTCATTCAAGTACCGTAGGAAATCCGCCATACTGCGCCGGCTAAATCGTCGGACACCAGCAGTGAACCGTCGTTAAGCACCTGAACATCGACCGGCCGGCCAAGATACTCGCCGTTCTCGCTCAGCCAGCCTTCCGCGAACACTTCCGTCTTGTCCGCCGAGCCATCTGCCTTGAGCGAGGTGAACAGCAACCGAGCACCCACAGGGTCTACGCGGTTCCAGGAACCGTGCTGGGTCGAAAAAATGCCGCCCCGGTATTTCTCGGGAAACTGTTTGCCCGTGTAGAACGACAGGCCGAGATCGGCCGCATGTGCGTCTTGCTCGACTGCCGGGAAAATCACGCCTTCGGGCACTGTGGCGTCCTTGTACTCACTGGTGCGGGTCTTGCCGCCGCCGTACCATGGGAAGCCAAAATTCTGGTCCGGCCCGGTAACATGGTTCATTTCACCCGGGGGGATGGTGTCGCCCATGCCGTCGACCTGGTTGTCATTCACCCAAATTGTCTTGTCCTTTGGATTGAAGTCAATGCCGAGCGGATTGCGCATACCGCGCGCATAGATCTTGCGGTCGGAACCATCCTGCTTCATGCTTATGATACCGCCAATGCCCAGTCTCTGGAACTCTGGGAGTACTTCGGGCGCCGGCACATTGAAGGGCTGGCCGATAGTGATGTAGAGTCGGCCGTCAGGCCCGACACGGCAGGTGCGCGCGGTGTGATTGTAGCTCTCATTAGACGCGGGGATCAGTTCACCTTCCTTGACGATGGCGAAAGCCGCGACATCGGGGCCTTCATAGAAAAACTCGGCCGCCGGGAACCACAGGACCCGGTTCTGTTCGGCGAGATAAAGGTGGCCATCCCTGGAGAAACAAACGCCGTTCGGCACGGCCATTTTGATCGAAGGAGCGAACACTTTCACATCGTCGGCGACGCGGTTCTTGTCCCGGTCGGTCATTGAATAGACCAACTCCTTGCGGGTGCCTACGAAGGTCACCACGCCTTGCGGTCCCACGGCCATATGACGGGCGTCAGGAACGATGGCATAGAGACTGACCTTGAAGCCATCCGGAACTTTGATTTTCGCCGCGATTGCTTTGAGGGCTTCGGCGTTCTCCCCAGTTTGCGAAATCGGCTCCATCATAGGTGTGCCGGTGGTCTTGAAGCCGCCGAGTTTCTCGAGATTGGCGTCCTGCGCAAAGGCGGACGTTAAACAAAAGACGGCTGCGCATGATAAAACGAAAGCGAGTTTCTTGATCACGGTATTCCTCCCAGGGACCAGATACTACGCTGCGGGCAGTTTGTTTTTGTTTGAAATTTTCCGCACCGGGCGTAGAATTTGCAAGTTTTACTCAACACCAAAAAGTATTGCACAGATCAATTTGCCTGACAACAAACCGGGTTTGCGGCTGTCTCAAGAACGTCGACCTCAGCCACCGTAAAGGTAATTCGGCAGCCAGAGCGTTATGCCTGGCCAGATATACATGATGATCATGCAAACGATCACGATCAGCATGTAAGGCATCATGCCTGCAAATATCTGGTTGAGTGTGACGTGTGGTGGAGAGACCCCCTTGAGATAAAACGCCGACATTGCAACCGGGGGCGACAAGAACGCGGCTTGCAAATTCACGAAGACGAGAACCCCCCAGAGAACCGGGTCGATGTTGAAGTGCTTCAACATCGGCAGGAAGATCGGCACGAAGATGATGATGATCTCGGTCCATTCGAGCGGCCAGCCGAGAATGAAGATGATCGCTTGCGACAGGATCATGAACTGTACCGGCGTCAGGTCGAGTGACAGCACCCAATGCTCGAGCAGCGCCTGACCGCCGAGAATTGCGAAAACGGCGGAGAACAGCGCCGAGCCGACAAAGAGCCAGCATACCATGGCCGTGGTTTTCGCGGTGAGGAACACCGCTTCCTTGGTGCGCTTCCAGTTGAGTGTTCTGGCTTGAAACGCCAGCAGAAAGGCACCGGCGGCACCGACTGCCGCGGACTCGGTAGCCGTCGTGATTCCAAACAGGATGACGGCGAGCACGACCGCTGTGAGAATGCCGAGCGGCATGACGGATGAGGTCAGCAGCTTCACGACCTCAAGCCGCTCGGCATTCATATTGCGGTAGTAGCGGACGAGTATCAGTGCAGCGAGTGCGGCAATGAGGCCGAAAGAAACGTAGAAACTGGTCGACGGCCCAACAGGTCCCATCGGCGCTGCGTCCACCACCGGTGAGCCGAGCTGCTCCAATCCGGCTGGCGCTTCAGTGTCGGCCGAGGCTTGCTGATGGATGACGACATACCACCACACCAGTAAAAAGGTGACCGCTGTCAAGGCGAATGGTATTAATGTGGCACAGAAATTCTTAAGCAGCTTCCAGTAGGTAAGAGGTCCATCCTCAGCCACGAGCGCCATAGCCCTGGACGGAGCGAACAACGATGAAAAAAGCCCGACAAACATGTTGCGTGAGTAGGTTGCCTGAAAGCTTCTCATCCATGTAGGGACCGGGACCCTTGTTTGTTCCTCCGGCAAGGGGGGAGCAATCTTCGGATTGATTGTCGCCCAGGCGAGAATGTAGACGAGATAGAGGAAGGCGAGGAAAAAGCCTGGGAACATCGCGGCAGCGTAGAGTTTCACGACGGACTGCCCCGCGACCGCCGCATAGACAATGATCATGACAGATGGCGGGATCAGAATACCTAGCGTGCCGCCCGCAGTGATCACGCCGGAAGCGAGCTTCACATCGTATCCGGCGCGCAGCATCGGATTGAAGGCAATCACCCCCATCAGGACCACCACTGCGCCAACGAGGCCGCTTGCGATGCCCCAAAACGTACAGACGATGAGCGTTGCAATGGCGAGTGACGCAGGCACGCGCCGGAAGGAAAGCTGGATGCTATAAAACATCTTGTCGACCAAGGCTCCGCGTTCCATCACGTACCCCATGAGCACGAACAATGGGATGGAGATCAGGACGTCGTTGGTCATGGCCCCATAGGTTCGCTGAACCATCAGATCGAAGACACGGTTGTCTATCCAGTGTTCCGCAGGGTTGTAGAACGCGTAGAAGCCGAAAAACATGCCGAGGCCCATCAGCGTGAAGGCTGTCGGAAAGCCCATGACGATAACCACCACGATGAGCATAAGCATCGTTAGTCCAAGAACTGGATCGCTCACGTTTGCAGATCTCCCCCCGAACCACGCTTGCGCGCGGTTTCATCTATTTGCTGCGCGCGCTCGATCGCGATTTTGCGCGTTTCCTCGTCCACATGCTCGCTGTGCGCGAGCTGCTCCTCGACCACGTCGATCTCCGCTACATCCTTGAGCCGGCTGGGCCATTCCCCGGTCTTGAGACAGACTATACAGCGCGTGATTTCCGCTATTCCCTGAAGCATCAAAAGGGCACCAGCTAACGGAATGACGGATTTGAAGTAGTAGATCGGCGGGCCTTCTGCCGTGACAGTTGAATGCTCCCCGATCCTCCACGAGAGCGCCGCATAGTCGTAGCCTGCGTAAACGAGGGCGGCGATGCCCGGCAGGAAGAAGACGATGTACAAGACCAGATCAAGCGCCGCTTGCGTCCGTGGCCGCATCGAGCTGTAGAGAAAGTCGCCGCGCACATGGGCGTTCTGCGCCAATGTGTATGCTCCCGCGAGCATGAACAAGCTGCCGTAGAACATGCTGCTGGCGTCGAATATCCACGCTGTCGGCATGTTCATCATGTAGCGCTTGAAGACCTCGACGCAGACAAGCGTCATCAGCCCGATGATGAGCCACGCCGCGGCCTTTCCGACCCACACGCTGATTGCATCTACCCTATTCAGAAAATGCTGAACGTTCACGCATGCCCCCGATGGCAAGAGAATATGTAGGCAAAGAAAGCATCATCGGATCAAAATGCCGATGATGCTTTACCAGTATGGAGTGTACGTCAGATTTTCTTAGCCGCCGCATTCTCTCCGAAATAGTGATCGAATGCCATCCGCCGGCTGACGACCGTGTCCTGTTCCCATCGCGTTGCCCGCTCGGCAAAAGCGATCTGCGATACGAGGATCTCCTTGAAAAGCGGGTTTTGCCCGGCATTTTTCTTTGCGACCTCGTCGTAGACCTCCAATTGCTTCTTGAGGATCGCGTCCGGTGTCTTGTAGAATTTGACTTTGTCGGTCGTCTGCATCTCACGATAATCTTTCGAATAGCGGTCAATTGCCTTCCAGTGCATATCCTGTGAGGCCGCTTCGACCGCATTGCCGATGATGGCCTTCATTTGGTCAGGCAGTCCGTCGTATTTCGTCTTGTTGAACAGGATCTCAAACTGCTCCGCATTCTGGTGATAGCTTTGTAGCATGCAGATCTTGGACACATCGGGAAAACCAAGCACCCGGTCAGACGAGGCGTTGTTGAATTCGGCCGCATCAAGCAATCCGCGGTCCAACGCCGAGACGATTTCGCCGCCCGGCAACGCGTTGACCGCAGCACCCAGACCAGTGAACACGTCAATGGAAATGCCAACCGTACGGAACTTCAGGCCATTGAGATCCTCGGCCTTGGCAATTGGCTTTTTAAACCAACCCAGCGGCTGTGTCGGCATCGGCCCATACGGGAAGGAAACGACGTTGGCGCCTATGGAGTCATACAGCTTTGCGAGGAGCTCCTTCCCGCCGCCGTATTTGTGCCACGCGAGCAGCATGTTGGCATCCATGGCGAAGCCAGGCCCGGATCCCCACAGCGCCAGCGCTGTTTGCTTGCCATAATGGTAGACAAGTACGCCGTGGCCGCCGTCAAGCGTGCCTTGTGACACCGCATCAAGCAGGCCAAACGCAGGCACAACGGCGCCTGCCGGCAGCACCTCGATCTTGAGATCGCCACCCGTCATGTCGTTGATCTTCTTGGCGAAATCGAGTGCAAACTCGTGAAAGATATCCTTGGAAGGCCATGTGCTTTGCCAGCGCATGTTGACAGGCCCTTGCGCCTTGACGACGCTCGGCGCAGCAACCATCGCCGCGCCCGCCACCGCTGCTCCACTCAGGAACTTGCGGCGCGAAGTCTTATCCCATGTTTGGTTTCTTGATTTGGTCATTTGCTCCTCCCGAAAGCACGGGCTTATGTGCCCGTTTCAAACAATACTACTCAATGACCGGACAAGCAAAGGACTGCTGTTGGCAGCGAAGGCGCGGTGAGCCGACACGTTGAATCTTAGGTTGCGCCGTCCCGCGATTTTCATTAATTTTGGTTCTTGCTGTAGTTCGTTGAGGACGGCTTTCAGCCGGGGATCACATGTCTCATAATCTTTTGGTCAACGGCAGTGATTATGCTGTCGATGTTGATGATGACATTCCACTACTTTGGGTCCTTCGCGACACCATAGGTCTTACTGGCACAAAATTCGGTTGCGGCATTGCCATGTGCGGAGCATGTACAGTCCATGTCGACGGGGTGCCGATGCGGTCGTGCGTGATGCCGGTTGGTGACGCGGTCGGCAAGCGTGTCACCACAATCGAGGCGGTTGGCGATACTGCCGAAGGTGCACGGATACAGAAGGCCTGGCTGGACATCGATGTGGTCCAGTGCGGTTACTGTCAGTCCGGACAGATCATGTCCGCAACCGCGCTCCTTGCGGCCAATCCGTCGCCGACCGACGACGATATCGACGCTGTCATGGCTGGAAATATCTGTCGATGCGGCACGTATCCGCGCATTCGGGCCGCCATCAAGCTGGCGGCAAAGGCGGGGTGATGAGATGTCGATTCATGACAAAGTCAACGTTTCTGTCTCGCGCCGCCACTTTCTGATCGGCGCATCGCTCACAGGAGCAGGCCTGATCATTGGATTGCAGCCATCGCCTTCATCGGCTGCCGCGGGCGACCTTCAACCAAACCCCTTCATTCGTATTCCCGCCGATGGCAAAATTACGCTCATCATGCCTTCCGTTGAGATGGGGCAGGGCATTTACACTTCAGTGGCGATGTTGCTCGCCGAAGAACTGGAAGTTACCCTGGACCAAGTGGTGCTGGAGCATGCACCTGCTGATCCTACCCGTTATGCAAACCCGTTGCTCGGCGACCAGATCACTGGCGGTTCCCTTGCGATCCGCGCTGTTTACGAGCAGATGCGCAAGGCGGGTGCCAGCGCCCGCATGGTGCTGGTGAACGCCGCAGCGCGCGGCTGGGGCGTAGCGCCGGATACGTGCACGGCCGAGGCCGGGCAAGTCGTTCACGCCGCAAGCGGACGCCGCGCTGCCTATGGCAGTCTGATTCAAGCTGCAGCATCCGAGACTGTTCCACAGGAAGTGCCGCTGAAGCCTGCATCGAGCTTTAAGGTTATCGGCCAGTCCATCCGGCGGCTTGACAGCCCGGAGAAGGTCAACGGTACGGCAAAATTCGGTATCGACGCCCGCCCGGAGGGCGTGTCCTACGCGGCGATCGCTATCTGTCCCCACTTCGACGGCAAGCTGCGCTCCGTCGCCGACAAGCCGGCAATGGCGGTCAAGGGTGTCAAACAGGTCGTCCGCATCGAGGACGCGGTTGCGGTGGTGGCTGACAATACCGGCGCTGCGCGGAAGGGGCTTGCCGCGCTCGCCATCGAGTGGGACCCGGGTCCCAGCGGTGATCTTTCATTGGCCGAACTCGAGAAGCGCGCGGAAGATGCGATCGGCGGCAAGGCCTTGCCCCACATAAATGAAGGCGACGTCACCAAGGCCGAAGCCGAAAACGGGCCCGTTCATGAGTTCGTCTATCGCATGCCGATCCTTACGCATTCGGCAATGGAGCCGATGAACTGCACCCTTCACGTTCGCAACGACAGCTGCGACGTGTGGGTCGGGACCCAGGTGGCGGGCCGGGCGCGGCAGGCCGTGGCCGACGTCACGGGCCTGCCTTTGGAAAAGGTCGTTGTTCATAACCACCTTCTCGGTGGCGGTTTCGGCCGCAGGCTCGACGTCGACGGCGTTATTCTGGCGGCGAAGATCGCAAAACAGGTGGATGGCCCGGTGAAGGTCACCTGGAGTCGCGAGGAGGACATCCGCCACGACTGCTATCGATATCTCAATTACAGCAAGATCACCGCGACGCTCGGTCCAGACGGTATGCCCGTGTCATGGCGGCATCGCGTGATCGGTCCCGCCGTCATGGCGCGCTGGCTCCCGGCCTTTACCCGCGATGGCATCGACCTTGACATCATGGGTGGTGCAGAGTCGTCGTATGCGATTCCGAACAAATATACCGAGTTTGTGCGCCATGAGGCCCCGGGCGGAATGTTGACAGGTAACTGGCGCGGCGTCGGTGCCACGCGCAACATCTTCCCAATCGAAGGCGGCATCGACGAACTGGCTCACGCCGCGAAGGTCGATCCGCTCGAGTATCGCAGGCGTCTGCTTCAGCATAAGCCGCGTCTTCTCGGTGCACTTGATCTGGCCGCAGAGAAGGCCGGTTGGTCGAATGCCCTGCCTCAGGGCAAGGGAAGGGGTATTGCGCTTTCAGAGGATTTCGGCAGCTTTGCCGCAATGATCTCTGAAGTTAGCGTGGGGGAGGATGGAAAACTCAAGATCGACCGCATCGTCTGTGCAGTCGACTGTGGCCAGGTCGTCAATCCGGACACGGTGGACGCCCAGATAGTGAGCGGCATCGTCTATGGCCTCAGCGCCGCACTCTACGGACGCATAACCGTCCAGAACGGTGCTGTCGTTGAGAGCAACTTCGATGACTCTCCCGTATTGCGAATACACGAAACGCCAAAGGTCGAAGTATACATCGTTCCGAGTTCGGAAGCGCCAGGCGGCATAGGCGAGGTCGGCACGCCTGGCGTCGCCCCATCGCTGTTCAATGCGATCTTTGTGGCGACTGGTAAGCGGCTGCGATCGCTGCCGATCGACCAGAACGATTTCCGGAGGGTGTGATCATGGCCACGCGTTTTGTCGCCATTGCGATCGCAGCCGTTCTCGCTACGGTCGGAACTGTTGTTGTCATCGGACCTTTGCGGGGCTACGCCGAGACATCGGGTAGCGGGGCGCTCAAGGCAGCCTCCGACTTCGATGCAATAACTGACACCAGCGCACGCTCGAAGGCCATCTTCGAAGAGGCAAGCCGCGTCATGACGCATCCGCGGTGCATCAACTGCCATCCGGCAACGCGCAGCCCGACGCAGGGTGAAGACAAGCATCCGCACGTGCCGTTGATGATCGCCAGCAAAAGCTCATTGGGTCCGTCGGGTCTTGTATGCAGCACCTGCCATGGCACCGAAAACCGTCCGATCGTCGGTAGCCGCATGAAATCCATCCCGGGTAACGCACACTGGTCATTGGCCCCGGCCAGTATGGCCTGGCAAGGGCTGACGGTTAGCGAAATATGCCAGCAGGTCAAGGACACGAGCCGGAACGGCAATCGTTCGCACGACGATCTCGTACGCCATATGGGCGAGGACCACCTGGTGGGCTGGGCCTGGCACCCGGGCGACGGACGGACCGCCCCTCCCGGATCGCAGGAGACATTTGCCGCGCTGATCGCCGCTTGGGTGAACACCGGTGCCGAATGTCCGGATTGATGCCAAAATGACTATGATGGCCCAACCGGGTCGCGCTCATTTTCGACAGGAGCCGCATCCAGCGGCAACCCACGTTTGGGTAGACCATACCAATGTATACTTACGCATCGGGTTGGTTGGTTGTATCCCTTCCATTGCGCCTGTCGAACACCGATAGGGCTGGTAGTTCCCCCGGCTACCAAACTTCGGCATTCCCCGGCCGAAGTGCGGACATCCTCCCCTGTCCGCAAAAGACCGCCCGCGTCCCAACGGGCGGTCTTTTGTTCTCAAGGAACGGGAAACAACAAGGAGGGGTAAAATGAAGCAGATACTTGCAATCGCTTTTCACTCGATCCTGATATCAGGGGCCTTAATCTCCGGATCATGGGCTTCTCCCCACGGACACAAAGTTCACCATGGCCAAGTGCACAGAGATGGAGAGGTTTCCCGTCCAAGGGACGGCCATAACAACTTGCCATGCTGGGAAAATGATGTTTGGGAGGGCCAGGTCTGGAGTGATTTTTCCTAATACTCCCAACGGCTGCTCAATGAGCGTTCCGACAACGTTCACACGGCCAAGCAATGTTCGATGCAATCGATCATCGCTTCACAATCAAAAGGTTTTTTGAAATAGGCAGTAGCCCCAGCTGTCATGACCTGCCTGTGTATCCGCTCATCCTCGAATGCGGTAATGAATATGACTGGCGTGGTGTCGCCGGTCCTGCGCAGCGCATCGAACAGCTCTACGCCGCCCATCCCCTCCATCTGCACATCCGTTATCAGGCAGTCAATTTCGATGGAGTCTCTTTGAGCCAGGAAGGCTTCGGCGTTCGTAAAACCATGAACATCGAGGCCGTGAGATCCGATCAGATTCTCCAGGGCAGCCAGCAATGATGCGTCGTCCTCGACGACAGCTATGGATTTCAGATGGGACAAGGAAAGCCTTTTGCGTACTCAACGCGCTTTAACAACACTCCAGACAAATGCGCCTGTCGCGACGAAATTCAATCATACTCAAGTTTACATAGTTCACATTCAGCGGTTACGTTTTCAGGTGAGGCAGGATCGTCTCGTATTCCTTGACAAGCTCGGCGAGCGTCCGCACCCCCATCTTTTCCATCACACGGCCGCGATGGATTTTTACAGTTATTTCACTGACGCCCAGTTCGCCGGCAATCTGTTTGTTCATGCGGCCTGTCGTCACCAGGGCAATTACCTGGCGTTCACGCATCGTCAGGCTCTCATACCGCGTCATAAGCGCGGATACTTCACCATCGACAGCTCGGCGGCTCCGGTCCAGCGCCAACGCATTGGAGACTGCATCGAGCATGTCCTGGTCGCGGAACGGCTTGATGAGGAAATCGGTCGCACCCGCCTTCATCGCCCGCACCGACATCGGCACATCACCGTGGCCCGTCATGAAGACAATCGGAATGTTGTTGCCAACCTTCGCCAACTGATTCTGGAAGTCGAGGCCACTGACACCCGGAAGCCGGATATCCAGGACAAGGCAACTCTCCGACGTGCCCTTTGCAAGACGAACCAGGAGTTCCGACGTCGAACCGAACAGCTCGACACGCATTCCGACCGATTCAAACAGATTGCGTAACGCCTCCCGCAAGTGCACGTCGTCGTCAACGACAAAGACAAGCGGCGATGTTGGCTCCGCCATCATCTGGTCTCCGTTTTCGCAGGAATGGTGAATTCGAAAGTTGTTCCCGCACCCGGTCGGGAGTTGGCAGTAATACTCCCTCCATGGGCATTCACGATGGATCGGCAAATTGACAGGCCCATTCCCATGCCTTCAGGCTTGGTCGTGTAGAAGGGGCTGAACAGCTTTTCCCGGGTCTCAGGTGTAAGCCCTGGCCCGTTATCGTGAATTTTCACGAGGGCCGCGCGTTCATCGGCAATCGACTCTATCAGCAGTTTCCGAATATTTGCCGATGCCTGTGACATCGCCTGAATAGCGTTTAACAGCAGGTTCAGGATTACTTGCTGCAGTTGTACCCTGTCACCACAGACCTGCGGAAGATCGGCAGCCAAAGCGAATTGCAGGCTTACCCGGTTGATATCAATTTCCCTTTGGACCAGTGCAACCGTCTCTTCCAGAACCTCGTTCAGATCGACGTGCGCAGCGACCGTAGACGACTTCTTCGACAATGCACGCAAGTTCTTGATGATCTCGCTGGCGCGTTTGGCATCGGCGACCATGCTCTCCATCGAAGATTGAACTTTCGCCAGATCCGGCTCGTCACGTTTCAGCCAACGCAAACCTGCTCCCCCATTGGCAATCATGGCAGCCAACGGTTGATTAAGTTCATGGGCGATCGACACTGTCAGTTCTCCAAGCGTTGCGACCCGGGCAACATGTGTCAACTCCATTCGGGCGGAATGAAGCTGATTTTCGGTTGCTCTCCTCGCGGTTACATCCATGATGCTGATCAAGACCATGTCGAGAGCCGGACAATCTGCGGGGAACGCAACGTTGTAGAGAACAACGAGTTGTGCACCCTCGGCATCGTTGATCACTGTTTCAGCTTCATAGCTGGAATTCCCGGCCCATAGCGCTGCGAGGAACTTCCATGACTTGTCCATATCCGCGGTGATGATAGTCGGCAGCATCGTCTCGAGCGCATTGATGTCTGCGACATTGAATATCTTCAGAGCGGTTTCGTTCGCGTTGATCAGCCGTACGGTTTGCGGAATCTTGCGTACAAATCCGGGATAGAGTTCCTGCGCTTGATCGATGTCCCGTACGCCGTCGCTCTTAAGCTTTTCAATAGCGTCCTTAAGACCGCTGAAATCCATCTGGAGAATGCCGACACCCGTCGCCAGAAAAATGGTGCGATATCGCAGTTCACTTTCGGCCAAAACATTGATTGAGGTTTTCAAGCGGAAACCGAGAAATGTTGTGATCGCAATAGCAGCAAGGCTGACCAGGCAACGCCCTAAGGATTCCTCAAGTTCAGGGAGATCGTCCCCATGCGATATTAAAAAGCCCAGCAGGGTAAGTCCCATGCAGGCCGCGCCGATCAGTACTATGCCAGTCTGGCCCGCAAAATTAAGGGCCAACAGCACCACGGCCACGTAGAGCACGGCGATGGCAATGTCCAATGTCCGTCAAAGTGTCCAACAGGAAAACCGCTGAAGTGATGAGTGCTGCAGCGAGAGGTGAAAATCTTGACATGCGATTCCCCCTACAATCCGACTGAATTGCAAATAGTAAATCAACTACACAGCTTGGATAATCCTTAATATCATAACTCGTGCCTGTTTACAGCCGCCGGAAGGGCGTTGCATTTGCAGTCCGGAATGCCACCGGTAGCAAACCAAAGTATGACCCTGACAAACCAACGCGTTATTCACCCGCACGTCTGTATGATGGATCATCCACCGTCGCCTCGTTACCCTGAGTGCGAGAGCGGCAGCCATGAAGGTCGGTTCAGTACTCGATCATCTTTACTCTGCGCGGCCGTTGAAGTGCAGTTCCTCCAGACACAAGGATTTAACGTTATGGAAAAGCTCGACGCGATTTGGATAATGCTTCTTCTGGTGGGGTCGGCCACGATCGTGACCCTTGCATTTACCACGGGTGATGTATTCGCCCTGAATTGAGCGTTTCACTCGCGATGCGATCACGATATTAGCCCTGACGAACCGCTTGCTTCACAATTCTTCATACGTATTGTACTTATTGTTAACTTACATTTATCTCAATGACATTATAACCAAGTTTAGCAAGCCGGGACCCGCCGGCGATGGATAACATTCAGCGTGACGCGACAGAACCAGACGGTCTTGCAATAGGAGGGCGCATCGCCCGCCCTCAAGTTCAGGAGACGCGGAAAATGCGCTCTACGTTTCAGTACAGTATTGGCTGCGAACGTCACCTGGGGCAAACCGTTTTGGCGTCGATCGCACCGTTTCCTTACTACTGCCAGTAGTTCTGTCAGCCCATAAAGAGGCTGCCGTCCATCGACGAACCCGTTCGACCAGGGACCTGATGGATTTATGATGTGCCAAGGCGCGGTGTTAAACCGGCGCTGAAGCAATCTCGCTAAGTCACCGATGACACGCATACGAGTAATGGTACTCACACTACAAGGCCACTCTACATAAACCATCGTATAATTAAACGTTCGAACTGCAATGCCTAGATCAAGGTTGCTTTCAATTAGATACGAAAGCTTACAAGTCTAGGAGTGAGTTATGAGAAAATCTGCAACAGCCATAGCGGTATTGGCCTTAGGGGCAATGGTAGCTGTCGGCTCGGCGACTGAATCAATGGCACGTGGCGGTGGCGGAGGTGGGCACGGCGGAGGTGGCAGCAATAGCGGGGATTTTGGCAGTGGCGGCGGTCATGGTTTTGGCGGCGGTGGACGAGGATTTGGTGGTGGTGACCATGGTATCGGCCGCGGCTTCGGCGGTGGCGATCACAGCTTCGGCGGCGGGAATCAGCGCTCAAGCGACAATGGCGTATTCGGATCCGGCGGTATCTTCGGTGGTGCCCGTGGCGTTACGGCAAGCCATAATCGCTTTGGAGGCCACAGAGAGCACTTCAGGGATTTTCGCCGCGACGATAACTACGGATTCTATTCCTGCGAATATCCATTCTATTGGAATTTGCCCCTCGACTACTGTGAATGACTGCAGTTCAATCCCGGCTCCTGTTAAACAAGGGGCCGGATTTGGAAACAAAACCGGTTCATGAACGAAGTTCAATGGCGCAAGCTTATCTATACGGGCGTTCCCGTTACTCAGGCTGAGCGACTGTCATATTGCGTATGCAGCCGCTCGTAATGCTGCGGATAGTGGATGCGAACCCATTCACTTGCGCCGCGAAGGTATGCTATTTCCACAGCGTCATAGAGTTCGTGTTCAAGTTCCTCAATACGGATTGCAGAAGGAGCTGTTTTTTGGAGATTGCTCATGTTCGGTCCAATCATCTCTGGTTAGCTAGCAGAACGAAATCACTGCCTCGAAATAAAGTATGAACCGAAAAGTTGGCGTTTTGAATCATACACTGGTTTGCATCCAACTAAACGTTGGTTGTTATTGTGGAGCGGGAAGAAAACTATCTTCGACGCATAGATTTGCTTTGGTGGCTCGATTTACAATTCCACCATCTGTGTCGGACAGTCAGGAGGACACTGACTTCCTGGACTGTGCCAAGAAGAGTTCTTTCGGCTTTGATTCTTTTGCCAGACTTAATCTTTCTGCCAACAAAGTTCGAGCGCCGGTGAGAGCGTTTATCACGCTGTTGATCGGTAATGCGAGAACTTCTGCAACCTCGCGGTAGGACATTCCCTCGACATAGGCAAGGAATACTGTTGCGCGATAGGAATCCGGCAGTTCCATTACCTGCGAGACCAAGTCAGTACCGTCAGAAATGTGCGGGCCGCCGTGGCGCTTGCCAGGCCTCACAGGATTATTCTCGTTGAGTTTGGCGTTTCCATCACGGTATTCATGGAACCAGATTGAATGCAATATTGAAAACAACCAGCAGTCCATACGCTGACTGCAGGTTAACAAGGGATCGCGCTCAAGCGCACAAATGCATGTCTGTTCGGCAAGCCTTTCGGCAATATGGTCGTCGAGGGAAAGGACCACCCCAAACCGCCAAAGATGAGCGAGATGCTGTGAAATTTCGGCTTTTATAGGCAACTTAGGCGTTGTGTTGCCTGCGAGCGAATCCAATTTGGATACCCCAGCGCTTGAAAAAGGGGATGATGTTTTGCAGTTTTTGCTTGTCCGGAATCGGGAAGTCCGGGCGTCGGCCATAGCTATCTATCTGTCTGGGATAGAAGGCCACGGCTTCGACATAGCTATCCTGTCTCAGCAAAACCCCGTCATAGCCAAGTCCGATTATTCTTTCCCGAGCATGCCGAATCGGACGGAAGACCCTGGAAGCCGCCAGATACTCGTCATGGGGAAGACTCATGTCGAGAATATAAGGATTTTGCAGGGTTACCTTGGCAACCACTGGATCAAGTCCATTCGAGTACACCCGCTCAAGTTCGAAATCGTTGGAGAAGTAAAAACCACGACCAAATGCGCCGCATTCATTGCTCTCATTGACATTAAAGCCCTGAAACTCAGAATCTGTGCCGTGACATAAGGTCAAAGTGATTGGGAACATCGCCAAACTCGTGAGGTGGATCAGTGGATATAACCGCGGTTTTCCAACGATGTGCTGTCGTCAAACCGCATCAGCAGCCGCTCGTAATGGGATGGATGGTTGAGACGAACCCATTCTGTCGCCCCATATAGAAATGCAATCTCTACTGCACTGTCCAGTTTGACCCTAAGGCCCTCGACAGTGACCACTCGATTTTCTGCCTGCCTGGTCGGAGGCAGCAGTTCTCCGTCTAGTGATTTGTTTGACATTTCAGTTCCCTTCATCGTTCAGACTGCGGTTACTGCAGTAAATGCAGACGACGGATCGCCGCTTATCTTGGACAAGAATGGAGGGAAATCGTCTGTTTTTGTATTATACTCACGTATCGTTACGTTAAACATTGGTCGAACGGCAGTTCTCATCCGCACCTCACACAACTCCGGACAATCGTTCCGACGCATGACGCCGCTACGACAAGTCAGGTCTTTGATTTCAGGTGGGAGCTACCAAGCCAGGGCCAGCGCCCGGTCGTGCTCCTCTGTGGCCCCGCCAAGATCGCCGTCAATGCCGCGCAGACCGCCCATGTAAAGGCGCGTCATTGGATCGGTTGGCGTCGAGCGCAACAGCCGTTTCAATGCATTCTCGCCAGAGCTTAAGCGAAGTGGCTGAATCTGGTGTGAACGCGTAGCAGGCCTCGACAGCATGTGCCAATCCAGTATCATCCAGGCCCGCAATCCTGCGGGGATTCCGGGCTAATCCATTCACGCGTCTGCGTCAGCAGTTCATCAGACAGGTGCGGGTCATCGCTCATCCGGGCCAAGATGACTGCACCCACCATCGCCGCCCAGCTCCCTATGGCAGCTCGACGTTTTTTGTCTGCTGTTGCGCCCGGAGCTGAGCGGCTCAAGCGCTCGATCTGCTCTCGCAAGCCCGCCGTCATCGCTGCGCGTGCCTCTGGCGATTGGCGGATAGTTTCGCCAGCCAGCCCTGCAGTTGGACATCCACCGGCGACATCGTCGCGATGACTTTCTGAGAGGTAGCTCGTCGCGTATCGCGCCAGATCGAGGTCCTCCGGTATTCCGGTTGAAACAATGTGGGCCAGCGTTTGAGCGATCAGGTCATCTTTTGAAGTGAAATGCCCATAAAAAGCGCCGTGGGTAAGAGATGCGGCCTTCATGACGTCCGCCACTGTCACCGCCTCGAATCCGTGGGTCCTGAAGAGTTGGCCCGCCGCCTCGAGAATTCTTCGCCTGTTTTCTGCCACTTGCTCACGACTGACTTTCATCCCGTCCTCGATTCTTTGTCTTGACTTTAATCATGATAGCTATCATGAATACGTTTACATGATGATGATCATGATTAGTAGTCCAAGCTCAAGGTAAAATCAATGAAAGCCAAATCCTCTGTCCTTATAACCGGAGCCTCCACGGGCATCGGTGCCGTTTATGCCGACCGTTTTGCCAAGCGGGGGCATGACCTCGTATTGGTAGCTCGAGACCTGGCTCGACTGGAAACGCTCAGCGAACGCCTGCGCCGCGAAACCGGGGCTAGCGTCGATATTCTTCAAGCCGATCTTACCGATGAGGTTGAGCTCGCTCGGGTGGAGACGCGGGTGCGAGACGATGCGCGCATTGGTATACTGATCAACAATGCAGGCGCTAGCGCAGCGGGTAGCTTCGCTGATCAAACGCCGGACGATGTGGCCAAGCTCATAAGCCTCAACACGACTGCGCTGACCCGGCTAGTCAGTGCTGTCACGCCACGTTTCATCGAGGCTGGGGAAGGGGCGATCATCAATATCGCCTCGGTTGTCGGATTGGCACCGGAATTTGGTCTAACCGTCTATGGCGCGACAAAAGCATTTGTGCTGTTCCTCAGCCAGGGGCTCCAGCTCGAGCTTGGCCCAAAAGGAGTGTATGTCCAGGTGGTGCTGCCGGCAGCGACGCGAACAGAAATCTGGGAACGCTCCGGCAGAGATGTGAATACGCTTCCGGCCGTAATGGAGGTGGATGAACTGGTGGACGCAGCGCTGGTAGGGTTCGATCGTCGCGAGTCGGTGACCATTCCGCCACTTCCGGATGTCGCCCAATGGAAGGCTTTCGATGTAGCTCGACAGCTCATGATTCCGAACTACGCGCAGGTCCACGCTGCCGATCGTTATCAGCCAGCAAAAGAGCTTGCAGTAAGGGGGTAATGGCGATGACGTCCCGGAATTGATTTACGCCAATGGACCAGTCCGTCAGCCATGTCGGCTATCGCGAGTGCTAAGGAAAGGAACGGCTCTTAACGAGCCGTTCCGCATTAGTGGCCACCGTTGCTTGCGGACAGCCTCTTCGATTTGGGCTTCCTCTCCGCACGACTCCCCGCTGCAGATTTCCCGATCGGATGTCTGGAAGTCATAATACAATAAACTGATATTTGTATCTTGACATGATCTCTATTGGCCAATAGCGATATTGGCTTCGGGAGGACTATTGAACACGCAGATGCGATCGGTCGGCCGCGCTCAGCCTTTGGCTTGATCCATTGCTGAGAGTCATAACCTGTGCACAGCGTCTGTGAGCTCGCGAATTCTGCCAGATCCGATGGGTAACAACCCATCGATTTTCAAAATGGGGAGGAACTCATCATGTATGTTTCAAGGATAGCAACGTTGGCCATCGCCATCGGTTTGCTGATGATCGGAGCCGCAAATGCTCAGGCCGTACTTCGTTCGGCCGATACCCATCCAGATGGTTATCCGACGGTTGAAGCGGTCAAATATATGGGCGAACTTATCAAGGAGCGCACCGCCGGGCGTTACTCGGTCGAGGTCTATCATTCCGCACAGCTAGGCGAAGAGAAGGATACGATAGAACAGACGCAGGCCGGCGTTCTTGATTTCAACCGCGTTTCGATGGGACCCTTCAACGGAGTCGTTCCGGTTACGCAGATACCCTCGCTGCCCTATATTTTCCGCTCGGCAGACCATATGCGCAAGACGATGGACGGACCTATTGGGGATGAAATCCTCAAGGCGTTTGAAACGCATAATCTCGTCGGCCTTGCCTTCTACGACTCCGGGGCCCGATCTTTCTACAACTCCAAGAAGGCCATCACCTCTCTCGCGGACCTGAAGGGGATGAAGTTCCGCGTCATCCAGTCCGATGTGTTTGTCGACATGGTCAACGGCCTTGGAGGCAATGCCACGCCAATGGCCTATGGCGAGGTCTATTCTGCCCTCGAGACCGGCGTCATCGACGGAGCCGAAAACAACTGGCCGAGCTTTGAATCCGCCAAGCATTTCGAAGTTGCCAAGTTCATCACGCTCGATGAGCACCAGATGGTTCCGGAAGTCCTGGTCATGTCGAAATCGAGCTGGGACAAGCTCACGCCTGAGGACCAGGCCATCGTGCGTCAGGCGGCAAAGGACAGCGTCGCCAAAATGCGGGAGCTCTGGGACGCTCGCGAAAAGAAGTCGCGCGAAACCGTCGTGGCTGCCGGAGTGAAGGTGAGCGAGATCGACAAGCAGCCGCTGATCGACGCGATGAAGCCCGTCTACGAAAAATATCTTTCGACGCCGGAGTTGAAAGACCTCGCCGCCCGCATTCAGGCAACCAAGTAATCCTTGTACCGGAACGGCAGTTCCCGCACTGCCGTTCCGGTGCGTGACAGGAAAGAGGGAGGCTATAGATGACCGGCAATAACGACTCACAGGGAGGCCTGTCTTCCTCGGCAAGGCGAAGGAAGCTGCTTCGCATCGGCGCAATACTCACGAAAATCAGCGATGGAGCGCTGTATTTGGCTGGCTTCGGACTGGTGGTCATGACCGTGCTTGTTGCCTATCAGGTTTTCTCCCGGTTCATTCTGAACTCGTCACCGAGTTGGACCGAAACCAGCGCTATCATGATCATGAGCTGGTTCATTTTCCTTGGCGCGGCCATCGGCGTTCGCGAGAATTTCCATATGGGTTTCGACGTGCTTCTGTACATCCTGCCACAGGGAAGCAAAGGCGCTCTGCGCGCATTTTCCGATCTAATCGTCCTCACTTTCGGTATCGGCATGGTCTGGTACGGCTGCAAGCTTGTAATGCTCACATGGCAATCCACCATTCCATCGCTTGGTCTCCCCGCTGGCTTCGATTATTTCCCGCTGACCACAGGCGGCATTTTGATCAGCCTGTTTTCGCTGGAGCGCATCGTAATGCGATGGGCTGGTATCAGCGTGGATAAGGATATCAACCTTGAAGACGTTCCCGACATGCCTGTCGTGCAGGAGGTCTAGTTCATGGAGCTCTGGATTCTCTTTGGCTTCTTCACGCTCCTGATGTTTATCGGCACGCCGATCGCCTTTTGCCTTGGCGCAGCCAGCTTCGCCACCGTGCTTTACCTCGGCCTGCCGCCACTGGTCGTCTTCCAGCGATTGAATTCCGGCATGAATGTCTTTTCGCTGATGGCCGTGCCGTTTTTCATCTACGCCGGAGATCTGATGGTTCGTGGCGGCATTGCCCATCGCATCATTGCCTTTGCCGGTTCGCTGGTCGGGCATTTGCGGGGCGGGCTCGGGCAAGTCAACATCGTGACGGCTACACTGTTTGGCGGCATTTCCGGCTCGGCCGTTGCCGAAGCCGCCGCAGTTGGCGGGCTGATGATCCCGCAAATGAAAGCAAGGGGTTATGGGGCAGACTATGCGGTCAATGTTACCTCCATGGCGGCGCTGATCGCATTGCTTTTGCCGCCGTCCCAAAACATGATCATTTATTCCATTGCCGGCGGCGGCAAGATCTCAATCGCCGATCTGTTCACCGCAGGCATTCTCCCCGGCCTGCTGCTGGCCGTCTCGCTAATGGTCACAGCCTATATCGTTGCCCGCAAGCGCGGCTACCCCACCGAACCCTTCCAGGGCTTCGCCAAGGTCGGCCGTTTCGCCGTCATTGCCGTCCCGGGCCTGCTGCTGATCGGCATCATATTCGGCGGTGTGCGTTCGGGGATTTTCACAGCAACAGAAAGCTCTTGTATCGCTGTTATTTATGCCTTGCTGGTGACGGTGCTGGGTTACAGATCCATGCGTTGGGACGATTTCGTCCATGCCACGCAGGGTGCCGTGCGCACCACAGCAATGGTGTTGCTTATTATTGGCACTGCGGCTTCATTTAGCTGGCTCATGGCCTATCTCAAGGTACCTTTGGCCTTGATCGCAGGAATGAATGCGATTTCCACTGACCCACTTGTCGTTCTGCTCCTGTTGAATGTTTTGATGCTGCTTCTTGGTACGTTCATGGACATGGGGCCCATGATCATCATCTGCACGCCGATTTTCCTGCCGATGGCCCAGCACTATGGTGTCGATCCGGTCCATTTTGGCGTCATCCTCATTCTCAATCTGGGCATCGGATTGAACACTCCGCCCGTTGGCACTGTCCAGTTTGTAGCGTGTGCCGTGGGCAAGATTACTGTGTGGCAAGCCATGCGTTCCATATGGCCCTTCTATGGCGCTGGAATTGTGGTTCTGGGGCTTGTCACCTATATTCCGGCCATCTCGCTCTGGCTTCCGAGCGTGTTCAAATAGAGGTGGCACCAGCAATGGAAATTGTAACTGATCAAAAGGTAGAACGAAGGCCGAAGCTTTCGGAAACAGTGGTCGCGGCAATCCGCGAGCAGCTGCAGACTGGGCTTATTCAGCCAGGTCAGAAGCTTCCGACCGAGGGCCAGCTCACAGAAACCTTTGGTGTCAGCCGCACTGTCATCCGCGAAGCCATCGCCCAGCTGGCTGCCGCTGGCCTTGTCGAGCCGAGACAAGGGGCAGGTGTCTTTGTGATCGAGCAGATTTCGACGGCATTCGGTGCACTGACATCGGAAATGGGTACGAAGAACTCCATTGCCCTGAACGTTCTGGAAGTAAGGCTGGCCATCGAGATCGAGTCTGCGGGGCTGGCCGCCATACGCCGCAATGCCGCGCAGGAGGCGGAAATCCAGGAAGCATTCTTCGAATTCGACCTGCTCCTGCGAAATGGCAACCCCACCGGGCCGGCCGATCTGGCTTTTCATCGGGCTATCGCCAGTGCAACCAACAATCCGTTCTATGTCGAAATGCTGGATGTCCTTGGCCGTCGCGCCATTCCGTGTGACGTAACCTCTCCGTGGTCCACGGAAACGACGCAATCGGACGAGTATCAACGTGGTCTGCAGCGTGAGCATCTGGCCATTCTCAACGCCATTTCAGCCGGCGATGCGGAAGCTGCCCGTCATGCAATGCGTGTTCACCTCACAGCCAGCCAAAAGCGATATCTCGAACGCCTTCAGGCGCGGCATGGCTTTCATCAATCCGGCCCTTCCAAGGGGAAGACCTCCGAGTAACGATAATTTCAGGACACAATGACCCAAGTTCGTACCGAATTCACTTCCCGCTATGCCATCGACCCGGTTGCCGCTGCTGCTATGGGGACAGACGAACTGCGCCATAATTTTCACATCGGAAATCTTTTTGAACGTGGTCGCGTCAATCTCACCTACACGCATTACGACCGCATGATCGTGGGCGGTGCCATGCCAGTGAGTGAACCACTTGCGCTTGAAACCATTAAACCGACCGGAACAAAGAACTTACTTGATCGCCGGGAGCTGATTGCTGTGAATGTCGGCGGCCGCGGCGTTGTTGTTGCCGAAGGAAAATCTTATGAGCTCGCTGGACGCGATATGCTCTACCTTGGCATGGGAGTCGGTGGTGTAACCTTTGCCTCGGTAAGCGAGGAGGCACCTGCGAAATTCTATTTGCTCAGCGCGCCTGCTCACCAAACCCATCCCACACGGCATATTCGTATTGGCGATGCCAAGCGGGTCGACCTCGGAAGTCAGGCTACGTCGAACGAGCGGTCCATCTTCCAGTTCATCCACGCCGATGGCGTGAAGACATGCCAACTCGTCGTTGGCATGACGCAATTGGCGCAAGGCTCCGTCTGGAATACCATGCCTTGCCACGTGCATGATCGCCGCATGGAGGCCTATCTCTATTTCGATCTGCCCGAAACGGCGCGCGTCTTCCATTTTATGGGTGAACCCGATGAGACCCGCCATATCGTCATGCGCAATGAAGAAGCCGTGCTCTCGCCAGGATGGTCAATCCACTCGGGATCAGGCACTTCGAACTACGCCTTCATCTGGGCGATGGCGGGCGACAATGTGGACTATACTGACGTCGATCCGGTGACGATGGACGATCTGCGATGAGCAGCACACGGGAGCAAAACATGGCGGAGTTGATCAACCATGCCGACGGGCAACCATGGGAGACTACATCTGACGGCAACAGGCGTCGTGTCCTCGTGCACACGGATGAATTGATGATGGTGGAATTTGCCTTTGAGAAGGGTGGGGTGGGGGTGCTGCATTCTCATCCCCACGTTCAGGCAAGCTATATTGCTGAAGGCCGTTTCGAGGTGACCATAGAGGGGAAGACCGAAACCCTTGAACAGGGCAGCAGTTTTATTGTTCCGTCCAATCTGGTCCATGGCGTGAAAGCGTTGGAGGCCGGTCGGCTCGTCGACAGCTTCACACCCAACAGGGCTGACTTTCTGGCATAATCCGCGAGAAACTCGGCTTGCTTCGGCCGACTTTAGGCTCGTCGTCGATGGAGGTATGGCCCAGGTCCGAGCAAGGAAGAAATCATGAATCGTTGACAACGTGGCGCGATAGCCGGCGTCGAGAGAGAGTCTTGGTTCGGTTGAACACCCCCTACGTAGCACCAGGAACTCTAGGATCTCACATCACGCCCAACTCTTGCCGGAACCATTGGCGGAGCGCTTGGACATCGCCGCGGTTGCTGACGCGAGGAGCACAGACAAAATGATAGACGTCGCCGGGCAGGACGTGGTGGAAAGGCTGAACCAGCAGGCCGGAGGCGAGGGTGTCGGCCGCCAGCACCAGACTGACAATCGACACGCCCTGTCCGGCAATGGCGGCCTGCATGGCGTGCATGCTGTTGGAAAACCGCAGACCAGCCGTGGTATTTACGCCACTGATACCAGCTTCCGCGCACCACCGCGGCCAGTCCGGTAGCGGCAGCGGTGCGATGCGACCATCAACATGAATAAGCGCGACCCGACGGATGTCGTCGAGGTCAACAATATTCAATAGAGGACTGCACACCGGGGCGAATGCATCGATCCTGAGAGGGGTTGCTTCGACGCCCGCGAATGGCCCCTTGCCATAACGTATCGCCACGTCAATCTCCCCCGGTTGCAATTTCACGATCGTTTCGGAAGCGTGCAGGCGCAGATCGAGTTCCGGTAGAACATGGCGGATTTCGGCCAGGCGCGGAACCAGCCAATGGCTAAGAAAAGCCGTGGTCGCGGAAAGCGTCAAAGCTTTCGGGTTTTCGATTTCGCGAAGACGGGAGACCGACCGGCGGATTTCACCGAAGCCCGACACGGTTGCTTCATAGAGCTCCTTGCCCTTTGACGTGAGACTTACGCTGCGCGGTGTCCGGTCGAGCACGCGCACTCCCAGATATTCTTCAAGCTGACGAATCTGATGGCTGATGGCCGTGGGCGTGACGAACAGTTCCGCCGCTGCTGCTTTGAAGCTGCTGAGGCGGGCGGTCGCTTCGAAAGCGCGAAGGGCAGTCAGGGGCGGGATATCTGATCCAGTCATGATGAATCCAGTTCATCTAAGACATGAGAAATACGACTTTGCTAACAAGATGTCACCAGCATATTCTCTGCGACACCAGTGATTTCAACTCATCTCAAAGGGCGCGCACCAATCATGGTCAATCTTATCGCAGGCTTGGTCGACGTTTTCGCCGACACACCATTGAACGGCAATCCTCTCGCCGTGGTCGAAGGGGCCGATCACCTCGAGGATGACGTGCTTCGCCGCATCGCGCGCGAGTTCAACCAGTCTGAGACGACTTTTATTTTGAAAAGTGATCGTGCGGACTGGAAACTTCGATCGTTCACCGCCAGCGGATCAGAAGTATTCGGTGCCGGCCACAATGCTCTCGGTGCCTGGTTATGGCTCGGATATGACGGCCAGCTTGGTGATCTGAGTATATCGAAAATTTTCCGCCAAGAGATCGGGAACGAGATATTGCCCATTGCGGTCGAAGCGCGCGACGGCCACATCCACGGCCGGATGAAGCAAGCGCCGCTGAAGTTGTCACCTCCGCTGGCTGCGCTAAATTCCTTGGCGGAAGCCCTCGGCTTGGGCGCTGAAGATCTTTTGACTGCGCCAGCGCCACGCGCGGCTTATACTGGTGCTGCCCATCTCATGGTCCGCTTACGCGATCGCCAGGCAGTTGATCGCGCCGAACCCTTGGCAGAAAAGCTGATCCAGGTGCTCGGTCTCGCAGGCGCAGAGGGGTGCTATCTCTATGCATTCGAAACTGGCGATCCGACAAGAGCTTACGCCCGCTTCTTCAACCCCGCGATGGGTCTTTGGGAGGACCCGGCAACCGGGACGGCGGCGGGACCTTTGTGCGCATATTTGGGCTCTCTGGGCTTGTTGACAAACGGAAACAGCCTGTTGATCGAACAGGGCACCCGAATGGGACGGCAAAGTTTTCTGCAGGTAAGACTTGATCCTGACCCCGAACTTGCCGGTTCAGGTGTCGTGGTATTTCGCGGTACGCTGCATCTGTGATGAAATGCATAGATGTTGAAACCATCAGCCATACAAGAGAGTGTGTTGCCCGAACCGTAGTACACCCTACTGCCTTGGTCTTTCGGCGAAAGCGACGGCGTAGCGAATTAAAGGAGCCTGGCCCATGCAAGGAGAACGCATCTTTTCGGGATCGCCCTACGAGGAAAAAGCGGGGTATGCGCGCGCCGCTGTTGTTAACGGCTGGATATTTGTGTCCGGAACAACAGGCTTCGACGCAGAGACAAAAGAATTTCCGGCAGATGTCGAAACCCAATGCGAAAACTGTTTTCGCAACATCGAGATCGCGCTCGGAAAGGCAGGAGCGACTCTCAAGGATCTCGTCCGCGTGCAGATTTTTGTCACAAGTCAGGAGGAATTCGAGCGGATTATCCCGATCATCCGAAAGCATTGCTACGAAGCCCGGCCTGCCAATACAACGGTCTTCGCGCAGCTTGTTGCACCACACATGCGCGTCGAGGTTGAAGCGATTGCGGTCGCTCCCGGTTCGATAGGCACATAGCTGGAAGGTGGCGGACAGACTTCTCAAATCCAGTCGGCCCTCAGATGCTGGTGGAATTCGGATGCAGCTTAATTGGCTGGCCGATCTGGCTCTTCCTGCCGGGGGGATTCCAGTGGCCTTGTTATTCTTCAACGTCGGTGTGGAGATGGGACAATTGATGTTCATCGCCGCATCGATTGCCGCAGTAGGATTTGGACGATTGTTAAATACTCGCCAATGCTTGGGCGCACCGCTTTTCTCACGGCAACCTATGCCATTGGCGCGATGGCGTCATTCTGCCCTGTCGAGCGCGTGCAGCATTTTGAAGCCCGCCGGTTGAGTGTCCGGTTGTGGCCACATACGGCCATTGCATTCGCATTGTTGTTGACGACATTGGTCGCGAGTAGGGCGTTTTTACATGGGTAACAAGTCGGAAGATTTTAACGCAGAATTAGGAACCAGCCGTCCTCGGATTGGCCCTATGCCCTCAGTTCAAAGAGTTCCGTCTGTCCGGTTCGTCCCTTGACGCTGACAATTTCGATCGGGACGAGATTAAACATTTTGCCAACCGCATCGCGGACTGCGCCGCTGACGAGGATCGACGTTCCATACTGCCGGTTGAGCCCCTCGAGACGCGAGGCGATGTTCACCGTGTCTCCAATGGGCGTGTATTGCCGACGTGTCTCTGCACCCACGCTGCCCACCACGGCCGGTCCGGTGTGCAGGCCAAAGCGAGTGATGAGCTCGGGCCGACCGTCCGCACTATTGGCGGCGTTCATCGCGTCGATCGCAGCCTTCATTGCCAAGGCGCAGTGACAAGCATGTTCGACATGCCGATCATCGTGAACGGGAGCGTTCCACATAGCCAGAACGGAGTCTCCTATATACTGCACGATCGTCCCGCCGTGACGTTCGATAATCTCGTTGAGTGCTTCAAAATAGCTTGAGAGCAGAGCGACGACTTCTTCCGGTGAGTGTTGCTCGGAAATGGTGGTGAAGTCGCGTATGTCGGTGAAGAGGACCGTGATGTCTTGCCGTGCTGCCGAGCCGACAGCCGATTGACCTGCAATGACGATCCTGCGCACAAGCTCCCGCGGCACGTAAAGCGAGAACGTCTTGATGGCTGTGCGTGCCGAACTCAGTGCTTTTGCCAGCGCGTTGACCTCGGATATCCAGGAATGTGCGGTACGGCTTTCGCCAAATTCGAGTTCACCTATGTGCCTCGCTTCGTCAGCGAGCGCATAGAGTGATCTACTGATCAGCCGGGATATGATGAGCGCCGCCAGCACGCCTGCGGCAAGGAAAGCCGCGGCGATCGCCAGGTTGCGCTTCAGCGTACGCTCGACAGACGCCACAAGTTCATCGAGTGGTGCCGATATCACCACTGTATAACCGCCGACCAGCCCGGCGACCTCCTCGCTAAAGAACTGCGCCAGGTATTCACGCCCGTTCACTGGAAAACGGACCACATCGCCAGTCGCCGGACCACCGCCCGAGGAGAGTAGAGTTGCAATTGCCGGAATGGCAGGATCGGCTTTTGCCAGGTCGGCAACCGAAACCTCCCGTCCCCGGCGAAGCTGCCCGCGGATTTCATTCATGACAGACTTGTCGGAGTGGACGAGAACGCGACCTTTCCGGTCAAAGACATAGCCACGTGCCTCACTCGAAAGTGTGCTGACATCGACGATCTCCCCGAGGGTAAGCAGCAGCACGTCCGCTCCGATCACCACGCGATTGCCTGCCCCCGCGGGCATCGCCAGTGTTATCGTCATGGAGTTGGTGGCCGCCGAGACATAGGGTCCGACGGAGATCGCCTTGCCGTTATCGACAGCTGCAAGGTACCATGGCCGAATACGCGGGTCGAACATGTCATCCCGATCCGCGCGTCGATAGAGCGGGCGTGCATCCTTGTCGTAAAACGTCCAGGTCGTATTGGTCGCTCCGCCGACTTGAGTGATCACGCGGACGGCAAATGCAGTCTCCCCGGAGGTGTCCAGATTGGTGCGCCATTCCGGATTTGCTGTCACGTCGACAGCCTGCACGAAACTACCGTCGGGATAGCCCGCATAGACGCTATCGATGCGGAAGGTCGACTGCAGGACTTTGAGCAGGAAGTCGTGCTTTGCCTTCAGATCTTGTGGCGGTGCGGTTAGCATCTCCGGAACGACAGAGGCGGTCACCACTCCAGCATAACCGCTGTTGAAGACGTTGCGGTAATCCTCGATCGCGCGAAGCCCGAGTTGGCCCATCTCAGCTTTACCGGCCGACAGGGCCGTAAACTTGCCCTGCGCGTAGGTCATCCATATGAGCGGTAGCGAAATGCAGGCCAACAGCCCCAGTATTACGACACTCAGATGCAGCCGCAACGGCACATCCCACGCCGAAAGGGCACCTTTCTTCTTGCTCCCCCCAATCTGCATCACATAGCGTCCCCCGCTCGAGCACGGAACGCCTCTGCGGTATCAATCGGCATTGTGGGGCGAGAGCCGGGCAAGAAGGTAAATACCATTGTCGGCCGAAAAAGAACATCGCCCGACCCATCGGTCGCGTAAGCAACGTGAAGCCAAGCGCTTGATACCATGGATCAGCTGTCATCATCTGTCCAAGCAACCGAAATTGCCCGGATGAGGTGAACCGGCGCACCAAGAAGCAAGCTTTCGAAGATGAAGTTGACTCAGAGCCAGGCGTTTCCGCGACAACAAAATGACTGGCATTGACGCAAACCGGACGTGCTGACGCCGGTTCCCGCTCGTCTGCCCAACAAGCCGTGGCGCTATTTCTGTTTCAGGGACGTGCTGACGCGATGTCGCGCTGACGCTTTCCTAACTACGGTTGCGCTGGGTTTTTCCTCCTGCTGACCGAAGTTAAGGAAATTGTGGTTACCATAGCCGCCGTTGTCATGAATATCGAGGTGGTTGGGCGTGCGATCCGTAAACGGAATACCGCCAGATGGATCATACTCGTAAAAGTATCCCTCCGCGTATGCGGTCAACGGCAGGCTTGACAGCCCTATCACAGTGATAAAAACCAATGGTTTGATAGACATCTCACATCTCCTGGGCGAAGTTTTTGTGCGGCGCTTGGCGAAGTATTCCGGTAATGGCAGCGCATTTCATCCAGACCTCGACCCAGTCGTGAAGGCTCATAACCTCATGGGGAAATCACTCTGCACCAAATATCGGGCACGATCGTGCGCCTTGCCGGAAATGGGTACGCAAATCACTGTCTGCAATTCAGTTTTTTGTGACCATCGTGTGAAGCGTACTGCCCGGAGTATCGCGCTGGCCAAGCGACACCGTCTAATTGCCTTCAGTGCCGGATTGATCCAGTGGTTGAGTTTGTCCGGGTTCGCCCTGAGGGGGTTCACCCCGCGATAAAAGTCCAGTGCCGCCAATAGTGCGAACATCGCGACCAACACGGGGGAGTATAACGGATTGCTGCGTCATAGAGCACCTCCGGTATAATTTGAGATAAAGAACTGGCAATTCCTTTATAGCATTTTGATGTCTTTCCCATTCCGCACCAATCGAAAAAATATCTGTCGTTTCCCATTTTGCAATTGTGCGTTCCCCGACCATCGGCCTGTGCCGCACGAAGTGGGGCGTTAAACGATGCCAAGAAGGACAAATACGATGCTACCGCGCTCAATCTATCATGGAACCCTCCAACATGTCCGGCAGGGCTCATTGCCACTGCCCCATAAAAACGCCACCAAATCCAGACGTGCGAACGCTTCCGACATCATCCTCGGCATGACGCTGTTGATGCTGTCCGCCTGGCTTGCCGCGTACGCGATTGGTCACATCGTCACAGTGATCGGTTGACCGGCAGTGCACTGCATTTGGGCCTGCGTTTGGTTGCAACGCAGGAAGAAGTCGAGAAAAAAGGTACATTCCGGAACTTGCCTCCAAGACCGGTTCTGGCAATGCCTGGATGGCAAAACGTTTTACCGCGAAAGGTCTCTGTCGATCTCGTGCGCTACTCAAAAGCCAACCAGCCGGGGCCTGTGACAAAGGTCAGCCGCAGTCGCGGAGCGGCCCCCGTCGCCCCCAACGGCGTTCTATTTGCCGTACGACGCTCTAAGCGATTTCGTCAAACATCGCGTTGATTTTGTAAATTGCTTCCGACCGGTTCGTCGCCCGAACCTTCTTGAGGATATTTCGGACGTGAACTTTCACGGTGTTTGGGGCAACACTAAGAGCATAGGCAATCGTCTTGTTTGCCTTTCCCTGCCGCAGGGCTTCGATGACGTCATGTTCCCGTTGTGTGAACATTAGCTGGCGCTTGGACTGATGACGTCTGGTTCCGAGGATGCATTGAATATCATCCAGGTTTTCGGCCGCGACGAAAACACCTCCTGCCAACGCCATCGATATTGCTTCGATATATACAGATATTCCGGCGTTGCCTGGAAGGTAACCATGTGCACCTTGCTGGAAAACGCTCAGGATTTGCTGAAATCCGCGTAGTTCTGCCTGAACAATGACTGGGACCTTCGGAAATCTCCGAACAAGAGCCCCGACCTCGAGCACAATGGAATTATCCATGAACCTGGAGTCGTCGACGCACACAAGGATGACCGAAAATGCCGTCGCTTCATATTCCTCTATATCTTCGATAGAGCCATATGTGGCCATGCGCAGTCCAAGCCCATTCGATAGAAGCTCCCGTGAAAGGTGCTCTCGAGCAACCGCACGTCCGTCAATAATGGCAAGGGTCCGTTGTGGACAGAGTTCTGTCGATGCAATGTGGAACGCTGCACGGCGGGCAGCCGCATGCCGATTGTAAACGGCATGATCAGCATCCGGTATTCGTTCATACATGATTCCTGACATTTTTCTTACCCCCAAAACATACTCACTGACACACGCCCGCAAAATTGAAATTCAATTGCACCACGTTTGACTATCGTGATTTCGCGCGCGGCAAATGCGTGCCATGCGTTCGTTCAAGAGCTGCATGGCAGCGTAGGAGAGTTCTATTTCTCCTCTCCTCCGTTGCAGTGCACCGATAGCCGTCAGGCGTTTAACCGTATGACCGTTTATTCGCCGGATCGTTTCGCCCTGTAAAAGGCGTTTCAATGCTTCCCATTCGTCTTTCGATAGCTCACTCATTAGAACCATTTCCGTCGAGCTCCGATTATGAATTGTCTGGAGAGAGCGGGATGCCTAGCAGAAGCTCTGACCCCGCTGCCGAGTGGTCTGTCGTCGGTGCGAGCCGGCGACATTTGTTTGATCCAATCGACGAGCTCATCGAAAATAGCGGGAGCTGCCGCGGCAGGTCCGTTGCTCATGGGATGCCCCCCTCAAGTTGTTGATGATGGGACATGGTAAAAAAGCAGGCTTATGCACTGGAGTTAAGATCGTAGTGTGAATAACACGGATCTCATGCTCCACGGATGCTTTGAAGCACTTGTAAGAGAGGTGCAAACCGACGGGCAACTTCGGGCTCTTGATCAACTTGGCAAATGCTGACCATCGATATTTTCTGGCAATAACTGTTGACATCAGATCGACTCCAATTTTATCGATCGACTTTGTTCTCCGGATCGATCGGGTGCCGGTGTATTGATTGAATACTACCGGTGAGGCGTCTCCCGAACGCTGTCTGGCCGTCAACGTGCCGTTAAAAGTAAAGGGAAATACAAAAAAAACCCGCGGGCGGGTCTTTTTTTTGTATTTAATCGGGTTTGCGTCAACTGTTCAGCACAGCATTCACTGCCGCGGCTGCATTGAGCAGTCCCGCTCCAAAAAAGTAGCCGGGATCGCTGGCATCTTCGTCGTCCGCATTCATGCAATCGGGCGTGAGACGACGCCAACCCGGCTCGACATTGCTGTTTCGGTTTGACGCTTTCTCAAGGATATTCTTTACAGCTATACCGTTCAACTTTCCCGATCCACCGTGAACGGCGCGATGGGCCCGTTGCACGAGAGCCGCAACGCCGCCGACTAAAGCTGTCGCTCCAGACGTGCCGCCAAAACTTGTATAGTAACCACCGCCAACGCCGGGATTATTTGCAGATGGGAGCAGTGAGGACCAAGGTGCTTTTCCTTCATCATAACCGAAAACTCCCGGAAGGTCCGTGCTGAGGAGACTGAAGTAGGAATAGCAATATTCCTTCCCACTATCTGCGCTATACTGATGCTTGGCGGTAAAGGGAGACAGGCGATCGACCCGTAATTGATGGCGATTGAAAACTTCACTATCATCAGAAGGGGCAACGAGAGTGAGCCCCTCGCCATAGTTGCTGTAGCCCGACCGAAAGCCTTCAACCGTGACAGCGCCGACTGCGACAATGCCGTTATCGGGAGCTGCAAGGCTCGCTGGATAGATGAGTTGGCTTTCACCGCTGTTGCCGGCGGCGCAGATCACCGGGATCTTTCGGCTCACGCCAATAATCAATTGTTTCAGGATCTTCCACATCCGGTCCGGATTGGAACCTGTCTGGGATGCCTTGGGTTCCAGTTCCGCCGCCCCTTGTTCGGCGGCTGCGATACGGGCAAACAGGTCTGCAGCATCACGATTAGCCCATCGCTCAAGGTCCGCCTTCAATTCATTCTTGGGCTCCATGGCGCTTCGCTTCGGATCGGGTATCCCGCGGGGCATAACGATGACGTCGACGTTCTGCAAATAGGCATAGAGGAAGGCAGCAATAAACTGCCTCGCATCCTCTTCGAATGACGTCGTGATGTTAACGAGGCGCGAAAAAGGATCAGCGCCAAAATAAGGCAACAGGTTGGGATTCTTGTTGGGACGCGCCTCGGTCGAATTTGGATTCGTGAGGATATTTTCTGGAAGCGATGGACGTTCGCCGTCCTCCGATGGCAAGGCGGCCGGCTCGCCGACAATCAAGCCCGCACAGGCCGTGCCATGCGATGCGAACATCGTATTCGAATCGAGAAGGCGGCGCAAAACGCCATATGAGGCAGCATACTCCGTCACGATATCATCCAGGTACTCTTTGTCATCAACCGATAGTCCCAGGTTTCCGAGTCCGGATATGTCCAGTCCAGCGAAGAACGCCTGTTTCTCCTCCTTATAGGAACAGTTTGTATCATCGAGAATATCCAAGGCGCGCGCACCGTATTTGTGCGTTGCAAGGTCGATGGAGGCGTTACTATCGATCCGTGTAGTCAGGTTCGGGTGATCTGGAGATATCCCGACGTCAATGAGTGCCACTTTTGCAGGCGAAATCTTACCCCGATCGGCAATAGCGTCCCAGACAGACGCGGAAATAACGGGAGAAGTGGCGTTGCGAAGCGCACTTTCATTGTTGGGGGGTACCCGCGGCTCATTCGAGGATCCGAAGTCCGCGGTAATTACCCCTAAAGCAGTCAGATGCCAGAGATAATAATAGCCAGCCGGTGGCTTTATGTTGTCTGATTGGGGGGCCATCTACAACCTCATTTACGCTAGAGGAAACACTGAAGGTGAATGCTGTTCTTCACACCCATTCCTGGTGTACCGCGTTATACGTCGCGGCGAACGCATCTCTCAGATAAGGAGCGAACCGGCGGGCCAGATCACGTCCCGCTTTCGTATCGCTCGGATAATGAAGACCTGCCCATTCACGATTCTCCGCAACATTTTGGGCAACTCGCGCCAACTCTTCGGTCGCAGGATGCTCGGGAAGGATCGTGTTGAATGCAAACACAATGGAAAAGCATTGGAATGCATGATTGCTTGGAAAAGCTTCGTGCGCTGGAACTGCCAGTAACGGCCGCAGCCGCGGTTCGAACTGATGGGGTCGTATGCGATTGAACTTGTCTTTGTAAATGAGCCCAACATACTCGCACGCTGTCAGGATATTCTGAAAAAGCCCCTCGGTCTGTTCGAACCCGGCTATGTTCTCGATATGGAGAGGTCGCGTAAACTCGGCGACAGATAGCGACGCTTCCTGTTGAATATCCGGTAGTCGTCTGGCCCGTTCGCGGTCGCGCTTCTGCATTGACAGAAGCACTTTGGTGTCAAGACGAGTGAAGTCCGGCCCCGGCGGTGGAGTGATGTCGAGCATCTCCCATGTGAACCGCGCAGCAGCCGTAAAGGCGTTCCGGGAAGGTTGCTGGTGTAGCCTGCGCAACTGGAACGCAGGTATCAATTGTGCATCGCCGGTGCTGATTCCACCGAATGAGGCTTTGTTCTTGTTCTTATTTTTGTTCTTGTTCAGCGAGGACTTGTTCATCACCGTTTTATTGGCAACGCCGCCACTTGCCACCGCGCCTGCCATCGGCGATGCCGGGCTTGCGACAGCGGATCCATCCGCCGCAGGCAGTGCGGATTGCGGGTCCGCTTTGATGAACGGCAAAGGAGGGCAAGGTGATACATGATCGGCATCGATCTCAAATCGAAAACTGTTCAAGAACTGTATCAGCGGTGATTGCTGCGCATAGTCCGTCATTTTCGCGTATCCTTCATGTGCTCGAACCGAAATTGATAAAGGGAAGAGCTACCGGAGCTTGACACCGGCTTTCCTAAGGCCGGCGATGAGCATCTTGCCTCCCCCCGTGCTCAACAGCGGGTAGCGATTGTCCTGGAGGGACTCGATCGAGAAATTCGGTTCGACAATCTCAAGTCGCTCCACGCATTTTCTCGCCTTCTCCATCTGGTCGCGATGTGCATGACTTGCTGCTAGATAGCGCAAAGGAGAATTAAAATCCGGCCGCATCTTCAGCGCTTCTTCCCCCGCAGAAATGGCGGCGGCGTGATCGCCAGCCAGAGCGGCACTGATGCACTTCGTAGTATCGAAATAATACTTGTGCGCGCTGTAAAAACCCAGATTCTGAACCCAGTTGGCCATCGCCATCGCCTTCTCAGGCTGTCCAGCATAACAATGTAACATGGAATAGAGATCCCAACCGAGCGGTTGGGCGGGATTGAGTTTTATCGCTCGCTCGAACAATCCGGCGGCATAGTCATATTCGCAAAACAGGAATGAATGGACGTGTCCAACGAGGGCAAGCGCTATGGAATTGTTGGCATCCAACTCCATTGCCTTGCGGGCGTAGAATTGGGCTTCTTCGACTATTGTTGAGTCATAGGCATTGAAACGCTGTCCAACCCGAAAGGTTCTGATAAAGGCGAGCCATGCATAGACAGAGGAGGAGGGCCGGTCAGCGGCAATGTTATGAAGGATGCGTTCCGCTCTATCCAGATCGTCCCGAGACAATCGAAAGACCGAGTTGACCGCCTCGATCATAGTGGTTTCGCGCTCCAGCTTTCCTCCTTCAGCGCGGAAAAGAAAGCAACCGTGGACTTCATCTACCAAGTGATTGATTAGCCCATGCAACTGACTGGTATCGCCTCTCTCCAGGGGCAGCCGATCGGCGACGCAAATGTCTTTCCAGATCAGGCTATGATCGGCCAAACGCAGAACACTTACCACGATAAGGACGGTTTGACTGGCGAGCGTTAGTTCCACCTGTATGCCGATGGGCGTTGCCAGTGAGGTTTCGCTGCCTGGTGGATTGTTGTTCGGCGAGCCCACCCAACCTTCTCTGCCGAAGGAGAAATCAGTGACACGGATGTCAGTGCCCTCAACGAGTGTTTTTGCGATGAGGCTCGTCACTTCCGATGCAAGAATCTGTCCATTTTCGCTTTGTCCGGCGATGCGCGAGGGCAAGATCGCGACGACCCATTGTCTCGAATTGACGCCGGCAAGCGAGCCCTGGGCAACAGCTGCATCGTCCGACGGCTCATTTGCAGTCCCGTCATCATCTTTACCCGGGTTGATTGCCGTCGAAGGAACGAGGGGCGTCTTTTCCCGGTGTTCACGCGCCAACTCGAGCTTTGGTTCGAATTTATGCTGGAGCTGTCCCTCATCATAGCGGCGCTGCCAGACCTGTCGCTCAAGCGTCAGCCATTCCTCGAATTCAGGATCTCTGACGTCGACCCCTTCGAGAAAATGTTCTGCAGCCAGTTCGTCATTTCCCGCTGTATGGCCCTCGGTAAGGATTTCGTCGATATCCAGCTGTATGCGGTCCATGCGAAGCGAGACGGTGTTTTTGTCAGCCACCAGGATATCACGTGCATCACCCAGACATTTCCGGATATCGAGCAATGCTTGGCGAAGACTGGCAGAGGCCTGGTCTTCGGGCCGGTCGCTCCAAAGCTTGTCACGGAGCCAAACTCTTGAACGCGATCCCCTTAGGGAAAGAGCCAGCATGGCAAGGACAGCCTGGGACTTTTGGGATTTGGGCGTCAGAGCCTTCCCCGCCGCATCAGTGATCGCGAAGGGTCCAATAAAATACATGCGATAAGCCGCTTCGTGCGGCTGACTACGGTCCATCAGGGTTAGCCCCGGAGTAGCGTCGTGGGTTGCTTTATCTTTCTTAAAATAATGCTCTCGCCCCAAGTGTGGCACAAAACACGACTTTAGCAACATGTCTGCGGGTGCTGGGAACCCGCTCAGGTAAACAGGAACGCTTATTCCCGAAAGGTCGTGCACTATTTTACCCCTTTGATGCCAGCTCGTCCGTCCGAATTGCAAGGAATACAGTTCATCTGTCATTCCAGCGTGAAACCAACGTGAATCTTGGTCGAAAAGCGAGTTCCGTTTTGAAACTTTTCAACAATATCGGCGCAGATCAGATAATGCTTGGATGGCTGGTATTGGCGCGTCGCAACAGCGCGTCGAATGTCCGGAACCGGCCGATACTGTTGAAAAACTCGTTGTTGCAGGCGCTTGGGACGCATGATTCAATCCTCTGAGTGATTTGGCAGGGGATCAGGCGATGATGGGATTTCAGGCGGCTCCGGCGCAGCTCTTCTACGATTTCTGCCTCGATGAGCACGTGCCGGCCGATCATCTTTTGCGCCGGATCGACAACCACCTGGACCTCGATAGCGTCCGCACGCAGTTGAATCCCTACTACAGCAGCACGGGTCGGCCCTCGATCGATCCAGAACTGATGATGCGAATGCTGATCATCGGCTACAGCATGGGCATCCGGTCGGAGCGCCGGCTGTGCGAGGAGGTTCATCTCAATCTCGCCTACCGTTTGTTCTGCCGGCTGGGACTGGACGGCAAGGTACCGGACCATTCCAGCTTCTCGAAGAACCGCCACGGGCGGTTCCGGCAAAGCGATATCCTTCGGCATCTGTTCGAGACGGTGGTGGAGCGCTGCCTGGCGCAGGGGCTGGTTGGGACTGAAGGCTTTGCCGTCGATGCCAGCTTGATTGCTGCCGACGCCAACAAGCAGCGCTCGGTGCCCGGCTTGGAATGGAATATCCAGGAGGCGAAGGATAATGCCGGGCGTTCCGTGCAGGAATATCTGGCGGTCCTCGATGATGCCGCCTTCGGAGCAGCTTCGCAGGTGATGCCCAAGTTCATTTCCCTGTCGGACCCGGCAGCCCAATGGACCGGAGCACATAAAGGCCACGCCTTCTTCGCCTACGCCACCAACTATCTGATCGACACCGACCATGGCGTCATTCTCGATGTTGAAGCCACCCGTGCCATCCGCCAGGCGGAAGTTGGCGCATCCCGCACGATGATCGAGCGAACCGGGAACCGCTTTGGCCTGAAGCCACACTAGGTGGTGGCGGACAGCGCCTACGGCTCTGCCGACAATCTGGCCTGGCTGGTCAAGGACAAGAAGATTGCGCCGCACATTCCTGTGTTCGACAAATCGCACCGGACGGACGGGACCTTCTCGCGTTCAGATTTCACCTGGGACGGTGAGAATGATCGCTACATCTGCCCGGCAGGCAAGGAACTGAAGCAGTTCCACCGAACCTATGAGACCGCCAGATCAGGGATCACGAGCGAGGGCACCCGGCTTTACCGGGCCCGCAAGAAGGATTGCGATGCCTGTGAACTCAAACAGCGTTGCTGCCCGAATGCAGTTGCTCGCAAAGTCCGACGCGATCGCAATGAGGATGCGCGCGATGTCGCAAGAGCTATCACAGAGACACCGGATTACGAGCGTTCGCGGCATCGGCGCAAAAAGGTGGAAATGCTCTTTGCTCACCTCAAGCGAATTCTGAAAATGGCGCGACTGAGGCTGCGAGGCCCATGCGGTGCACGCGATGAATTCCTTCTCGCTGCAACAGCACAAAATCTCCGAAGGCTGGCAAAGCTCAGGCCTTCACGCCTGCCAACGGCCGCCATGGCAATTTGATGGCCTGCGGCACACTGCCATCAGCCGCGTCAGAGCCAGGGCCGCCTTGCAAACGTCCTGAAAAACCTCGCGCAGAGCGTCGAGGATGCTCAAACTCCGAGTTTTTCAACGATATCGGCCCGAAGCGATCATCGACAGCAGATGCAACAAGTGGCCTTCGGCTCAAAGCGGACATCGAGGAGAACGAGTGGAGAATGTTGGCCCTACCCAGGAGACGATCCCTTCATCTGTGTTCGCCTTCGCATGACAGAAATGAGTTCAGCTGCTGCAGAACGAGATGGGGGGGCGACTGGGTATTCCATCCAAACTTCTGCTTCGCATACAAAGTCGCTACCTGAGGGTTATTGCTTATAGCCCTTTGCCTGCATGCATGCCTTGACAAGATTGGCCTCTTCCTTGCTCCTGGCAGAACTGTCAGTGGCTAAGGCGGCGGTTGAACCGGCGGCCTGGTACTTACATTGCACCATATCCTTGTCCGCAGGTGTGATAGGTTCTTCGCTATGGACCCACTTCTTCTCGGAAGAAGCGCAGGCCGCGAGGGCCATTATTGGAATGACAAATAGTAAAATCCTGCCTTGGGATAGAATTTTGGAAGTATTGGATGAATCTGAAACCGCGTTGGACATGGTGAGAATCCCTTGTTTTATTAGCCTAATGACCAAAGTCAGGCATTAATCTGTTCCGCATGATCCAATGAAAGCGAGACTATACCAAGGGGCAAACTACATTGCATTTGGGGCCCGGCACAACCCCGATTGCGATATTTGACGAGGGAAGCCCGATAGCATCAAGGGAACGTCAGGTGTTTCCGGGGTTGTTAAAGCCATCCAAGCCTTGCGAACTCTTGGGGTGATCATTGCCCACACTGTGGTGGCCGTGCCCTTGGTCGTCGTCAACGTCCTGGCGGTATTGCAGGGGATTGATCGCCGGTTGGAGCAGGCGGCAGCAAGCCTCGGCGCAGCACCCGTTAGGATGCTGAAACAGGACATTTTAACTTTGCGGCTACACAGGTTCCTTCCGCAATCCGTATTATGGAACTTGAACACAAACTCTATGACGCTGTTGAAATAGCGTACCTGCGCGGCGCGAGAGTGATTGGGTTCGCATCCACCGTCAGTTCGGACAAATTCCCAGGGTGTAATCGTCCTGCAGGTGGTCTACGCACCGTCTCGTACATTCGGAGCAGCTCTTTGAAGTCAGGGAAAAGCTTGCGCTTCAGGTCGTCCATCTGCTCCGCCGATGACAATAATCTTGTGAAAAATCCGATACTAGGGCACAATTTGTGAACGCATCTGAAGTGCGGCGCTCTCTTAAATCCGCCCGTCTCGCGCCGAGTGACAGTTCGCGTTGGAGGCTCGGCGTCGATGGATCAGGGGTTCTTTCTTCTGTTCGCTACGGTGTGCGTGATCACGGCCCTGACGGTGGTCCTGGCGCGGAATCCGGTTCACAGCGCATTGGCCCTGATGGCGTGTTTCCTGCAGATCTCGGCAATCTTCGTCTTGCTCGGGGCGCCGTTGCTCGCGGTCATCCAGATTTTCGTCTATGTCGGCGCGATCATGGTCCTGTTCGTATTCGTGATCATGATGATCGATGTGCGCGAAGCGGTGTTGCAGCGGTTCGTGCCGGGCGGCAACCTGCCGGCTCTGGTGCTGGTCGTCCTGCTTGGGGTTGAGATGTTCGTGCTGGTGCTCTCGAGCGCCCGCTTTTCAGTTGCGGAGCCCGTCGCCACGCGCGGTGGCGATGCGATCAGGCAGCTTAGTACGACACTTTTCGCCGACTACCTACTGCCGTTTGAAACCGCATCCGTCATCCTTTTGGCGGCCTTGGTAGGGGCCATCGTGCTGGCGCGAAAGGAGTCGGGGTGATGGTTCCGCTGTGGTGGTATATTTTGCTCGCAGTGGTACTGTTCGTGATCGGCGCGGCGGGCGTGCTGCTCAGGCGCAATATTCTGGTCGTGCTGATGTCGCTGGAGCTGCTGCTCAACTCGGTCAACATCAATTTCATTGCTTTCGGGCGCACTTACGACGACTTCCGCGGGCAGATCTTCGCGATCTTCGTCATAGCAATTACGGCGGCGGAGGTTGCCGTCGCCCTCGGCATCCTGGTCGCCCTCGTGAGGAACAAATCCACCCTCAAGGTCGACGACGTGACCATGATGAAAGGATAGCGGCTTGGACCCGGTGATATCGATCCGGCCGCTGCTTGCCGTCGCCGTCGCAGGTCTGGCGGCCCTTGTAGTTCTCCTTCTGAACAACCGCGAGAAACTCCGCGATGTCGTCTCGCCGTTGGCCGCGATCGCCATGTTCGCAATTGTCGCTTCGATGGCGCCTACGGTGCTGGCGGGCAGGACGGTCGATTTACGTCTGTTCGAGATTCTGCCTGGGATTGACTTCGCTTTTCGCGTCGATGCGCTCGGTATGGTGTTTGCCACAGTATCGTCGCTTCTGTGGATTGTGGCGGCGGTCTATTCCATCGGCTACATGCGGCACTTGAACGAGCACGCACAGACCCGGTTCTTCGCCTGTTTCGCCGCCAGCCTCGCGGCGGCCGTAGGGGGCGCCTTCGCTGCCAATCTGTTCACGCTGGTGATCTTCTACGAGTTGCTCAGCCTCGTTACCTATCCGCTCGTCTATCACCACGAGGATGAAGAGGGATGGAGGGGCAGCCGCAAGTATCTCGTCTATTTGATGGGCGCGTCGAAAAGCCTGCTTCTCGCCGCGCTGGCGCTGACCTACCACATTGCGGGGTCGCTAGACTTTGTGGCGGGGGGGCTGCTGGCGCGGGTCGATGCTTCGGCACCCCTGCTGACGGTCGTCTATTTCTGCTATCTTTTCGGCTTCGCCAAGGCTGCGGTGATGCCGATGCACGCCTGGCTGCCTGCCGCGATGGTGGCGCCGACGCCTGTCAGCGCGCTCTTGCATGCGGTTGCGGTGGTCAAGATGGGCGTCTTCTGTGTGCTGCGGGTAGTGTTTCACATCTTCGGCGCAGGTCTTGTGGACGAGCTGGGGCTCGGCATCGCCACGGCCTATCTGGTCTCGTTCACGATCCTGATGGCATCGATCTACGCCCTGACCCGGGACGACCTGAAGGCAAGGCTCGCCTATTCGACCGTCAGCCAGCTCTCCTACATTGTGCTGGGCGCGGTTCTGCTGTCTCCGGTCGCGATGGTCGGCGGGATCATCCACATTGCAGCGCATGCATTCTCCAAGATCACGCTCTTTTTCTGCGCCGGCTCGATCTATTGCGCGTCTGGCAAGCGCAACATCAGCGACATGGCCGGTATCGGCCGCAGGTTGCCCTGGACAATGGGGGCGTTCTTTGTCGGCTCGCTCAGTATGATCGGGGTGCCGCCGACCGCGGGCTTCGTCAGCAAGTGGTATCTGGCACTGGGCTCGGTGGAGGCGGGGGAGATTCCGTTCCTGATCGTGCTCTTGGTGAGCTCGGTCCTGAACGCCGCCTATTTTTTGCCGGTCAGCTATATCGCTTTTTTCGGGACGGAGGCGCAGGAAAGCCGGGAGACCGTCCGTGAAATTCCGATGATGACGATCCCGCTGGTCGCAACCGCTATCCTGTCGGTGTTGATGGGCATCTTTCCCGAATATTTCCTCGCCCTGGCGCAAGGAGTTGTCAGATGATCAAACGCGTTGTCGATTTCTTTGGTGACGGAAAATATGTGAATCAGCGCCACCGGCTATTCTATCTGGTCCTCGTTTTGATCGTCGCCGCCGACTTTCTGGTCTCCCGCGAACACGCCGATTACCTGTGGGAGCGCCTGCCTGGCTGGTCCGCCGTCTACGGCTTCGGCTCCTGCGTGCTGCTGATTTTCGTGTCCAAGTTCCTCGGCCATCGGTGCGGGCTCATGCGGCGCGAGGACTATTATGACTGACTTCGTCCATCCCAGCCTGCTGTTCATTCTCGGCGCCCTGCCGATCCCCTTCCTGAAAGGTTCAATCCGCAAGGCTTATCTGCTAATGATCCCCGCATTGGCAATCCTCGCCGTGCTCACGATGCAGCCGGGCAACTACGGCGCGGCGCAGATCATCGGGCAGGAAATCCTGATCGCGAAGGTCGACAAGCTGAGTATCGTGTTCGCCACCGTCTTCACCGTCATGGCGCTGATCGGGATAGTCTATGCGTTGCACCTGACGCGCGCCGGCCAGCATGTGGCCGCATTCATCTACGTCGGCAGCGCTCTCGGCGTGGTATTTGCAGGGGACTATCTGACTCTGTTCCTGTTCTGGGAAGGTATGGCTTTTGCCTCTGCCTATCTGGTCTTCGCGCAGCGCGGCGAACAGGCGATCCGAGCTGGATTCCGGTATCTCATGGTCCATATCACCGGCGGCGTCGTTCTGCTCGGCGGCATCATTCTTCACGGGGTCGCGACCGGTTCGCTGCTCCTCGGCCCGATCGAGGGGGAAATGGGCGTGGCCGCCTACCTGATCCTTGCCGGGTTCACCCTCAATGCCGCAGTGCCGCCGCTCAACGCCTGGCTGACAGATGCTTACCCAGAGGCGACCGTCACTGGAGCGGTGTTCATGAGCGCCTTCACCACCAAAACCGCTGTCTATGTACTGGTCCGGGCGTTTCCGGGGACCGAGCTTCTGGTCTGGCTCGGCACCGCGATGGCGCTCTACGGTGTTATCTACGCGGTGCTGGAGAACGACTGCCGTCGGCTCCTGGCCTATCACATCGTCAGCCAGGTTGGCTACATGGTGGCCGGCGTCGGCATCGGGACCGAGATGGCGGTGAACGGCGCAGTCAGCCATGCCTTCGCGCATATCATTTACAAGGCGCTCCTGTTCATGGGGGCGGGGGCGGTGATCCACGTCACTGGGCGGCGCAAGCTCACCGAGCTCGGCGGGCTCTACCGGACAATGCCACTGACCGTTGCCCTCTACATGGTCGGCGCCTTCGCAATTTCGGCATTTCCATTTTTCTCGGGCTTCGTCACCAAGTCGATGGTGGTGGCCGCCGCCGGACAGGACCACCGCGCGCTGGTGGTGCTGGCGCTCACCATGGCATCGTCAGGGACGTTCCTGCACACCGGACTCAAGCTCCCGTACTACATGTTCTTCGGTCCGGACCGAAGGCTGGAGGCGCGGGAGCCGCCCCGCAACATGTTGGTTGCGATGGGCATGGCGGCGGTGCTCTGCATTGCGATCGGGGTGTTCCCCCAGCCGCTTTACGCATTGTTGCCCTATCCGGTCGATTTCGAACCCTATACCGGCGTCCATGTCACCGAGAGCCTCGGTTTGCTGATGTTTACCGCCTTGGGGTTCCTGCTGTTTCTCAAGGCGCTCGACCCCGAGAACACGATCAGCATCGACACTGACTGGTTCTACCGCAAGGGCGCGCGGCACTTCATGTGGTTCGCCGAAAAACCGCTGGCGCGTTACGAGAGGGCGGTGAGCGATGTGTCCGAGACCGCGGCGCTGCCCTTCCTGCATGGGGCGGCACGTGTGGGACTGTGGATCGATCTCACCGGCGTGGACGCCGTCGTGAACGGCGTCGCCCGCTCGGTCCTGCGCGGCGGCGGGGTGCTGCGGCGGCTCCAGACCGGCGTCGTGACCCATTACGCGCTGGCGATGATCGTCGGTGTGATTGCAGGCATCGTCGTCTTCGCCGTGGCGTGGCGGTAGGGGGGGCGATGGGGTTCCCACTACTCAGCCTCATCGTATTCACGCCCGCCGCCGGGGCAGCGGTTCTGATATTTCTGCGCAGCGACGATGCGGTGCGGTGGACCGCGCTGGGTATCACCGTCCTCGACCTCGCTCTCTGCGTCGCTATGCTGGCCAGCTTTGACACCACTACCCACGAGATGCAGTTCACTGAGACGCACCCCTGGGTGCCAGCGCTCGGGATCACTTACATGCTTGGCATCGACGGAATCAGCGCGCTCTTCGTGTTTCTGACCTCCCTCTTGGGCTGGATCTGCGTGCTCGCCTCGTGGGTCGCCATCGACCGCAGGGTGAAGGAGTTCATGGTCAGCCTGCTGGTCATGCAGGCGCTGATGCTGGGGGTGTTCTGCGCGCTCGACCTGTTCTTGTTCTACGTCTTCTGGGAGGCGATGCTGATCCCCATGTACCTGATCATCGGCGTGTGGGGCGGCGACGGCCGTGTCTATGCGGCGATCAAGTTCTTCCTCTACACGCTGGCAGGCAGCCTCCTGTTCCTGATCGGCGTCATCGTGCTCTATTTGCACGGTGGCAAGACCTTCGACATCCTCACCCTGACAGCGCAGGATTTGCCGTTCCCCATCCAGTCCTTTCTGTTCTTCGCCTTCCTGGTTGCCTTCGCGGTCAAGGTGCCGATGGTCCCGGTCCATACCTGGCTGCCGGATGCCCATGTGCAGGCGCCGACGGCGGGCAGCATAATCCTTGCCGGAGTGCTCCTGAAGATGGGTGCCTACGGATTCCTGCGATTCTCGCTGCCGATGCTGCCGGAGGCGTCGGTGCATTATTCGACGTTGATGCTGGCGCTTTCGACGCTAGCGATCGTCTATGGCGGATTGCTTGCGCTGGCGCAGGACGACCTGAAGAAGCTGGTGGCCTATTCCAGTATCAGCCACATGGGCTTTGTTACGCTGGGCATTTTTGCGCTGAACTTCCGTGGGCTCGAGGGCGGCATCCTGCAAATGTTCAATCATGGCGTAACGACGGGCGCGTTGTTCCTGTTCGTCGGTCTGATCTACGAACGAACACACACGCGCAGCATTGCGGATTATGGCGGGTTGATGAAAGTTGCGCCGGTCTATACCGCGTTTCTTGCGTTGTTCACCCTGTCGTCGATGGCGCTGCCGGGAACGAATTCATTCGTGGGCGAGTTGCTGGTCCTGTCGGGCGGGTTTGCGGCCAACTTGGCCGCAGGCACGGCCGCCGTTTTAGGGGCATTGCTGGGCGCGGCCTATCTGCTTGGCATGTACAGGAAAGTCGCGCTTGGTCCAGCCAGCGTCGGCGCCCGGTTCAAGATACGCGACGTGAATGCCCGCGAGATGACTGCGATCCTCCCCCTGGCCGTCTTCGTGCTTTGGGTCGGGCTCTATCCGAAACCCTTTCTCAACATCATCGACGCCTCTGTGAAGCATCTGCTGGCCCAGGTGCACGGTAGGGGGAGCGGCCAATGACCGACGCCGCACTTTTCCAGTCGATCCTGGCGAGCCTGCCCGAGATGGTCGTGATAACTGGGGCCTGCATCCTGTTGATCTTGGGACAATTTGTGCGAAAGGGGCAAGAACATTTCCTGGTCTGTGCTTCCGTCGCGATCGTGCTGATTGCCGCCTTGGGGACACTCATGCTGGCGAGCGAAGTGCGGCCGGCCTACTCGGGCATGTTCATAGCCGACCGCTTCTCAACCTTCTTCAAGTTCGTGTTCTACCTGGCCACCATACTGACGTTTCTCCTTTCGCGAAAATATGCCGATATCGAAGGGATCGAGAGCAGCGAATACTACGTCCTGCTGCTCCTGGCGCTGTCGGGAATGATGATCATTGCCTCGGCGACCGATCTGCTTTCGATTTATGTGGGCCTCGAATTGATGGTGCTTTGCACCTATGTGCTGACCGGCTTCCTGCGCCGGCAGCGGCGGTCGAACGAAGCGGCGCTGAAATACGTGATCCTTGGCGCGGTCTCCACCGGGATTTTCCTTTACGGCGTTTCGCTGATCTACGGGCTCACCGGCACGACGCAACTGGACGCGATGGCCGCGGCGGTGACCGGCGATCCGCTCGATCCCGGATTGCTGCTGGCGGTGGTCTTCATCGTCGCGGGGCTGGTCTTCAAGGTCGGCGCGGTGCCGTTCCATATGTGGGTGCCAGACGTCTATGAAGGCGCACCGACGACGATCACCGCCTTCATGTCGGTCGGCCCCAAGGCGGCGGGGTTCGCGGTGATCCTGCGAGTGTTCCTCAACCCGCTGGTTGCGTCCTCGCACGTTTGGATCATCGTCGCGGTCATCGCGGTGGCAACGATGGCGCTCGGCAGTTTCGTGGCGCTGGTGCAGGACAATTTCAAGCGCCTCCTGGCCTATTCCAGCATCTCCCATGCCGGGTTCGCCTTGTTCGGCGTGGTAGCCGGCGGCGCGGATGGGATCGCCAGTGTGATGCTCTACCTGCTGATCTACTCTTTCATGACCCTCGGCATTTTCGCCACCGTCATCATGATGCGGAACGGCGATTTCTCGGGGGAGGTTATCGAAGACTACGCGGGTTTCGCCAAGTTGCATCCCGCCCTGGCGCTTTTGATGCTGCTCTATCTGTTCTCGCTGGCCGGTATTCCCCCGACAGCCGGGTTCTTTGCCAAGTTCTACGTGCTGGTCGCGCTCGTGGAACGTGGTTTCGTTATGCTGGCAGTGATCGCTGTGCTGCTGAGCGTCGTCGCCGCCTACTTTTACATCCGCATCGTCATGGTGGTCTACATGCGCGAGCCGAAGAGGGCGTTCGACCCGGCGCTGACGCCCTTGGTCCGCGCCACGCTCGCCTTCACCGCCGCCGGGACTATCGGCATCGGCCTGTTTCCGGCGTGGTTTCTGAGGCTTGCTCAGCATTCGGTGTTTGGCGGCTGATCGATTGGATTTGCAATGATCTGCCCGACGGAATACACTTTCAGTCCAAGAAAGGGTTGCCCAAGTCGCTTCCCGGAGTGACCGCATTACCGGTCCAAATTGGGTCGGTTGCGGCCTGAGGAAAGCCCTCGGAGTGACCGAGGCCATGCGATATGACTGCAATGGAATTCCTGCCGGTTCTTTTCATGGTCGCTGGAGTTGTTCTGGTGGCGGGCGCGACGCTTTTTGTCTCCTCGCTGCTGCGCCCGTCCAATCCCTATCCCGATAAGAACATGCCCTATGAATGCGGCATGGACCCGGCCGGCGAGGCCGCCGGGGGCCGCTTCAGGGTGCAGTTCTTTATACTCGCGATCCTGTTGGTGGTCTTCGATGTCGAGACGATGTTCCTCTTTCCCTGGGCCGTCGTCCTGAAAGACATCGGGCTGGTCGGTTATGTCGAGATGTGCGTCTTCATGTTGCTGCTTATTGTGGGCTTCGCCTACGCCTGGCTGAAGGGAGCGCTCGAATGGGAGGCGTAAACAATGCGATCCGCGACAGCGTGCTGTTCACCACGGCCGACAGCGTTATCAGCTGGAGCCGAAGGTCGGCGCTGTGGCCTGAAACCTTCGGCATTGCCTGCTGCGCCATCGAGATGATCGCGGCGGGTTGTGCTCGCTACGATCTCGACCGGTTCGGCGTGGTCTTCCGGCCTTCGCCGCGCCAATCCGACGTGATGATTATCGCCGGCACCGTGACGCGGAAATTCGCTCCCGTCGTGCGTCGGCTCTATGACCAGATGCCAGAGCCGCGCTGGGTTATCGCGATGGGTACCTGCGCTATCTCGGGCGGGGTCTACAACACCTACGCCGTGGTGCAGGGAGCGGAGACCTTCGTGCCGGTCGACGTGCATGTGCCCGGCTGCCCGCCGCGGCCCGAGGCGCTGATGCATGGCTTCCTTCTGCTTCAGGAGAAGATCAAAAAATCTCGAGCGCTAGCCGGGACTCCTCTGGACCGGATCGCAGTGCCATGAGCGTGCAGACGCCACTCAACCTGATCACGGAGCGTTTCGGCGAGGCAATCGACGCTCTTGGATTCGCGCACGGTGTTCATGCCTTCGCTGCTCCGCCTGAGTTGATCGTCGAGCTTTGCCGATTTCTGAAGGAACACCCGGCGCTGCGGTTCAATTTCCTGTCAGACATCTGCGGGGTCGATCATTACCCTGAGGTGCCGCGCTACGAGGCCGTGTACCACCTCTATTCGCTGCCGAACAAATGGCGTGTTCGCATCAAGTGCCGCCTCGGCGATCCGCCGCGGGTCCCATCGGTGGTTGGGGTGTGGCGGACCGCCAACTGGCATGAGCGCGAAGCCTGGGACATGTACGGGATAAGGTTCGAGGGCCACCCCGACTTGCGCCGGATCTACATGTGGGAAGGATTCGAAGGCTTCCCTCAGCGTAAGGACTTTCCTCTCCGGGGCTATAAGGACAAGCTGAACCCGTTTGGTGTCGAAGGCCCGCCGCCATCGCAGCCCGACCTCGCCACCAAGAATATTCCATGAAGGAGACCGCTCCACCGGGAACTTATGATGACCGAAGTCACGGAACTGAGCAGGCCGGAAGGCGAAGCGCCCGACACCAAGGAGGTGCTCCTCAATCTAGGCCCGCAGCATCCCAGCACACATGGAGTGCTGCGGCTCGTCCTTGAACTGGAGGGCGAATATGTCGCGCGCGTAGACCCGCACATCGGCTACCTCCACCGCGGTACAGAAAAACTGGCCGAGAGCTTCACCTACACCCAGATTTTTCCGCTGACCGATCGGCTCGACTACCTCTGCCCGCCGTCGAACAATCTGGCCTTCGCGCTGGCGGTGGAGAAGCTCCTTGGCATCGAAGCGCCGATCCGCGCGCAATATATCCGCGTGCTGATGGCGGAACTGGCACGGATCTCCGGTCATCTCCTGATCACTGGCGCTCTGCCGCTGGACCTGGGCGCAATGACTGCGTTGCTTTACGCCATGCGCGAGCGCGAAATGATCATGGACCTGTTTGAGATGATCAGCGGTGCGCGGATGCACACCTCCTTCTGCCGGGTCGGCGGTGTGCGCGAGGACCTGCCCGACGGGTTTTTCCCAAAGATCAGGGAGTTCTGCGACATCTTCCCGAACCGGATTCGCGACTATGAACGGCTGGTCGAAAACAACCGGGTGTTTCTGAAGCGCACGCAGGGGATCGGGGTGATCTCCGCGAACGACGGTATCGATCTCGGCTTGAGCGGCCCGAACCTGCGGGCCTCGGGCGTCGACTGGGATATTCGCCGCGACGAGCCTTATGAGATCTACGATCGGCTCGACTTCAACGTAATCACCCGCGACGAGGGCGATTGCTACGCGCGCTGGCTATGCCGGGTTGAGGAGATGCGCGAGAGCGTCCGGATCATCGAACAATGCCTCGACCAGATGCCGGAGGGACCGTTCCAGATCGACATGCCGACGATCGCTTTCCCGGTGGATAAGGACAAGGTGCATTGCTCGATGGAGGCGTTGATCCAGCACTTCGACCTGTCAGCGTATGGCTTCAAGGTGCCGAAGGGCGAGGTCTATTCGGCGATCGAGGCGCCAAAGGGCGAGCTCGGGTTTTACATCATCAGCGACGGGTCGGAAAAACCGTTTCGCATGAAGGTGCGGGCACCGTCGTTCGTCAACCTTCAAGGACTGTTCGGGACAAGCAATGCGCACTACCTGGCGGATATGATCGCCGTGCTGGGCAGCCTCGACCCGGTGATGGCTGAGGTGGACAAGTAACAGGAGATTTGAACGCGATGAACATGCGCGAAAAGATCGAAGCGGCGGCGACGCGGTATCCGGACCAGCGTTCGGCGATCATGCCCGCGCTTCTGATCGCGCAGAAGGAACATGGCCATCTGCCGGGCCCGGTGCTGGAAGAGGTCGCCGACATCCTCAATGTCGAGCGGATCTGGGTCTACGAGCTGGCGACCTTCTACACCCTCTTCCATACCGAGCCGGTGGGGATGTTCCACCTGCAACTCTGCGACAATGTATCCTGCATGCTGCGTGGATCCGAGGACTTACTGGGGCATCTAGAGGCAGTGCTCGGGATCAAAAAGGGCGGCACGACCCCGGACGTGCTCTTCACGCTTTCGACCGTTGAATGCCTCGGCGCTTGCGAGATGGCCCCGGTGATGCAGGTCGGCGACGACTATCACGGCGACCTCGACACAGCGCGGATCGACATGCTGTTGGACAAGCTGCGGGCGGTGGCGGGGCAAGCAACCGGCGCCGATCTTGCCGCCGCAGCACCGCCGGGAGCGTAGCCCATGTTCGAACCTGTCCTTCTCAGGAATGTGGACGTGCCGGATGGCCATCTGCTCGCGACCTACAGGGCCGGCGGCGGCTACCAGGCACTGGCGAAGGCGCTTGACGAGCACACGCCTGACGAGATCATCGACCTTGTCAAAGAATCCAACCTGCGCGGTCGCGGCGGGGCCGGATTTCCTACCGGATTGAAATGGAGCTTCGTGCCGAAGCGAGCCGGTAAGCCAAAATACCTGTGCTGCAACGCCGATGAGGGCGAGCCGGGCACCTTCAAGGACCGGATCATCATGGAGCGTGACCCGCACCAGCTGATCGAGGGTCTGGCGATCAGTGGCTACGCGATCGGGGCTGAAACCGCCTATGTCTACATCCGCGGGGAATACGTGCTGGCGATCCAGCGGCTGGAGCAGGCGATCGCTGAGGCCCATGCGAAAGGTTATCTGGGAACGCGGATTCTGGGCTCGGATTTCAATTTCGTCGTGCACATCCATTGCGGCGCCGGCGCCTATATCTGCGGAGAGGAGACCGCAATGCTCGACTCGCTCGAAGGCAAGCGAGCGCAGCCGCGCCTGAAACCACCATTTCCGGCGGTCGAAGGGCTCTACGCAAGCCCGACCGTGATCAACAACGTCGAGACATTGGCCTGCGTCCCGCATATCGTGCTGCAGGGGCCAGGTTGGTTCCGCAACATCGGTCCCGACAAAAGCCCCGGCCCGAAGCTCTATTGCCTCAGCGGGCAGGTGCGGAAACCGGGCCTTTACGAGCTGCCGATGGGTATACCGCTGCGCGAACTGGTCGAAGACCATGCCGGCGGGCCGCTACCGGGGCGCAAGATCAAGGCAGTGATCCCCGGCGGGGTCTCGGCGCCGCTGATCCCGGCGCGCGGGCTGGACGTTGGGATGGACTTCGACTCGCTGGCCGCTGCCGGTTCGATGCTCGGCTCGGCCGGGGTAATCGTGATCGACGACTCGACCTGCATGGTCAAGGTTGCCACCCGGATCATCGAGTTCTTCCACCATGAGTCCTGTGGCAAGTGCACCCCGTGCCGTGAAGGGCTGAATTGGGTTGTGAAAGTGCTGCGCCGGGTCGAGGCGGGGCAGGGGGCGCCGGGCGATCTGGAACAGCTCGAGGCGCTCTGCAAGGGCATTTTCGGCAACACGTTCTGCGCTCTGGGCGACGGCGCGGCAATGGGGCTGCGGGCGGCACTGACGCATTTCGAACATGAATTCGTCGCCCATATCGAGGAGCGGAGGTGCCCGTTTCACTGAGGAGCGCAAGGAGAAGGTCGCAAGGAGGTCATGGTTAGCGTCACGATCAATGAACAAACGCTGGAAGTGGAGGCCGGCTCCACGGTGCTGCAGGCTGCCGAGCGTTTGGGCATCGACATCCCGACGTTCTGCTATCTGAAGCGGCTGCCGGCGCTGGCCTCATGCCGCATGTGTCTGGTGGAGATCGAGGGGCAGCGGCGGCTGCAGCCTTCCTGCGCCACCGCGGTCACCGACGGCATGATCGTGCGGACGAATACGCCGCTGATCGACGAAACACGCTCTTCCATGCTCGACATGCTGCTCGCCAACCACCCCCTCGACTGCCCGATCTGCGACAAGGGCGGCGAGTGCGAGCTTCAGGATATGGTGATGGCATACGGGCCCGGCGAAAGCCGCTTCCGCGACGCCAAACGTGTGTTCCATTCCAAGGACATCCGTCTCAGCCCGGTCATCGTCATGAACGTCAACCGCTGCATCCAGTGCCAGCGCTGCGTGCGGATGTGCGAGGAAGTGGTCGGCGCGGTCGCATTGGGCACGGTCGAAAAAGGCATGGATACCGCCGTGACCGGCTTCGAGGGGAGTCTTGCGAGTTGCGACCAATGCGGCAATTGCGTCGAGGTTTGTCCAGTCGGAGCGCTGATGAGCTTTCCTTATCGCTACAAGGCGCGGCCCTGGGATCTGGCCGAGACCGACACGGTCTGCCCGCATTGCGGCACCGGCTGCCAGCTGACCGTCGGAGCACGCAAGGGTGAGTTCATGCGGGTCCGCTCGAAAGCGGAGCATGGGGTCAATCGCGAAACGCTCTGCGTGCGGGGGCGCTTTGGTCTTGATTTCGTCGAGAGCCGGGACCGGATCAAGCGGCCGATGGTCCGTCGTGATGGCACCCTTGTTCCGGTTTCCTGGGAAGAAGCGGGGGACTACCTGCGACGGCGCCTGTCGGCCGTCGTGGGAAAGCCTGCGGGCGGGCTGGCCTCGCCGCGCCTTCCCAACGAGATGCTTTATCAGTTCCAGAAAATGATGCGGACGGTATTCCGGACCAACAACATAGACTGCGCGTCACGCTGGTCCACCCCTTTCGATACGCTCGGCCCCTTGATGGCGGCCTTCTACACCCGCACGCCGCTGGAGGAAGTGATCGGCAACGACTGCGTGCTTGTTGTCGGTGGCAACGTGACCGACGAAAACCCGGTCACCGAATACCTGCTGCGGGACGGCGCGCGGCGGCGGCAGACCCGGTTGCTCATGCTCTCGGCGCGACCATCGCGTTTGGACGCCGATGCCAGGGCGGTCGTTCGCGTTCCGCCGGGCGGTGAGGCTGCGAGCCTTGCCGCGGTGGTGGCCAGTCTCGTGGCGGCGGCTGGAGAGGCCTTGCCGGGCGACGTGCTTGCGAAGATCGGTGCGACAACAGCGGCCACTGACGGTGACGAACCGGACCGTCTGGCTACAGCGCTGCTGGAGGGCCTGAGCGTCACCGTGCTCGTCAGCGCCGACCTTCTGAGGTCGTCATTGGCGCGCGCGACGTTGCAACAACTCAACAACCTTGTGCAGGTTCTCCGACTACTCGGCAAGGGACTTGCGATGCAGTTCCTCTTCGACCGTGCCAACCAGCTGGGCGCCTGGGATATGGGGGTTCTGCCGGTGGCGCTGCCGGGGCTGAGTGCGGTCACCGATGATGCGGCGCGCGCGACTCTCGAACGAGCCTGGGGTGCCGAGATCCCGTCCGAACCGGGCGTGGATTTCGACGCCATGCTGGAGCTCTGTGACACGGGGCGAATGGGCGCGCTCTACATCGCCGGAAGCGACCCCCTGATGTCCTATCCCGACCGGGAATTCGTGCAGCGTGCACTTCGTGCCGCCGATCTCCTGATCGTGCAGGACGCCTTCCTCACCGATACTGCTGGCCTGGCCCATGTCGTACTGCCAGCTGCGAGTTATGGCGAGGAATCCGGCACTTTCACCAACAACGAAGGCCGGACCCAGAAGGTCTGCAAGTTCCGCGAACCCGCCTTCGAAGCGCGGGGCAATCTGGCGATCTTCGACTTCGTCGCGACCCTTCGCAACCAAGCGTTGAGGCCATCGGTTCAACATGAGATTTTCGACGAGATCGCCCGGCTGGTTCCGGCCTACGAGGGGCTAACGCAGGACGGGCTTGGCGCCGACGGAGCATTCACCAAGGCGGCCCCTGTGCCCCCAGCTGGCGAGTTCTTCGCCCCGCCGCTTGCCCCCATTGCAACCGACAGGCTCATGCTGATCACCGGCAACTGCCTGTTCCACAACGGATATCTTTCCGAGCACTCGGAAATCCTGAACACGGTCGCCGATGACCCCTATGTCGAGATGGGCGCGCAGGATGCTGCGCAGCTAGGCTTTTCGGATGGCGATCAGGTGGTCGTGCGATCCGCCCGGGGCGAGCTGACCGCGCAAGTCAAGGTCAACAAGCGTTTTCCCAGGGGCCTCGTGTTCGTTCCCGAAAACTACAGAGCCCTGCGTCTCAACGGACTGATGCGGCGGAGCGAATACCCATGTCCGGTGGACGTTCAAAAGGCGCACGCGGCCTTCGAGATCGCCACTGTCGCTGCAGTAGGGACCGGGCCTGAGAAGCTGAGCTGAGGGCATTTTTGGCGCCCCGCTGTAGCCTGCCCCGACCCGCGCCTGCACCTCGAGCCGACGACGTCAGTGATGAGCGGTCCCGGCGATGTATTCATGCAGCGCCTGCTCATTGCGAAGCGCTTCATCGAGCCGGTGCTTGACCACGTCGCCGATGCTCACCACGCCGACAGCTGCGCCACCATCCATGACCAATACATGGCGCGTGCGCCGCTCGGTCATGATCGCCATCACAAAGGGCAGAAAATCCTCCGTTGAACAGGTCGCCACACTGCGGTTCATGATGTCGGCGACCCGCATTTTGGGCGCCTCGGTTCCGTATTCAGCCACCGCATAACAGCAGTCGCGCTCCGACAGCGTGCCCAGGCATTGCCCGGGAGAGCGGCCGACGACCACGAAGCCGATGTTTTTATCCCGAAACAGTTGCAGGGCTTCTACCATCGGCTGATCCGGTGTGACCGAGATGAGCTCGGGAGACTTGGTCTTCAAGATTTGGCAGACATGCATCTGAGCCTCCTGTCTGCGCGCCCCCGCTTGACGGCAAGCGCGCGTTCACGTTTGCCGGATATTCCTCCACCAGTTGTACCCATGCGGCTCGCTTGTCTCGACCAGAACATCCTGTTCGGTGTTCAGTCGCGCAGCGACGACGCCGCCGCCGGTCGCCGCCTTGCCCGGCTTGCCGAGCAGATTGTCACGTCCGATCACCAGGTCATGCGAGGAAAAACTAGAAAATTCGTACTGCTGGCCAAGCGCGATCGCGTCCGCCGGGCAGGCGTCCTCGCACAGCCCGCAGAATAGGCATCTGGCCATGTCGATTTCGAATTTTGCCGGGCGACGGTTGCCCTTCTCGTCCTCGTAGGGGATGACTTCGATGCAGTCGCAGGGACAAATCCGCGCGCAAAGTTCGCAGGCCACGCATTTGATCTCGCCCTCTTCGTCGCGCTTCAGGAAGTGATGCCCCCGGTAACGCGAGTAGGGCAACCATTTTTCCTTGTCCGGATACTGCATGGTCACGGATCTGGAGAACATGTAGCCGAAGGTCAGAGCCAAAGCGCTCGCCAGATCGGCGAAGAACGCCCATCCGATCCATGTTCCAACTCTGTCCCGTGCAAGCGACATCGCCGCCTCGCTACGGAGCCGCTACGGCCCCTAAAGCAACACCGGTTATGATTATGTTCGCCATCGACAAAGGAAGCAAGACTTTCCATCCGATCGCCATCAGTTGGTCGTAGCGGTAGCGCGGGAAAGTGAAGCGGAACCAGATAAACAAATAGACGAAGAACGCGACCTTGAGCAGAAACCAGAGGAGCGGTGGCAGGGGGACCAGTATGCCGTTCCAGCCGCCGAAGAACAGGATCACCACCAGGACAGACACCAGCAACACGATGGCATATTCGCTGACCATGAAGAACGCAAAGCGGATACCGCTGTATTCGGTATGGAAGCCGGCCCCCAGATCGCCTTCCGCTTCCGCGAGGTCGAATGGAATGCGCTGCGCTTCGGCCAGTCCGGCGACGAAGAACACGAAGAAGCCCACTGGTTGGTAGACGACGTTCCAGACATCGGCTTGCGCCCGCACGATCTCGAGCAGGCTCATGGATTGCGCCAACATTACCACGCCGATAACCGCGAACCCCATCGGGATCTCGTAGCTGATCATCTGTGCGCAGGTCCTGAGGCTGCCCAGGACAGCGTATTTGCTGTTAGACGCCCAGCCTCCGAAGATAACGCCATAGACCTCGAGCCCGATCACCGCGAAGACGAAAAGGAGCGCCACATTCATGTTTGAGACGTAGAGTGTGATTTCGGCGCCGAGGACCGAGACGGTTTCGCCGAAGGGGATCGCGACGAACACGACAAAGGGCGGGACGAGCGCCAGGATTGGCGCCAGTTTGAACAGAAAGCGGTCGGCTTCGGCCGGGATGTGGTCCTCTTTGGTCAAGAGCTTGATTCCGTCCGCCACCGGTTGCAGCAGGCCGTGCCACCCCACGCGCATCGGCCCCATCCGCTGCTGCATGTGCCCGGCGATCTTGCGTTCCAGCCAGGTTAGCGGCAAGGGCAGCAGCAGCAGGATCGCGATCAGCAACGCGACCTTGAAGATAATCAGGCCAAGGGCGACGATAAGTTCCATGATCCGCGACTACTTGTTCAACGGGTTGAAACGGGCGACCGGACTTTGGCTCCGGCTATACGCTCAGCACTTTGCGCTGCTGCACGGTACGACGGCGACGCACCACATGCAATGCCATCACAATGATGTCGTCGCTGGCATGGTCTGTCCGGGCTCTGGACATCTGAGTGGTTTGATGCGCACTTCTGGGTGCGGATCACCGCTCCGCTCCAGGATCATCGCACCCACCATTGCCGCCCAGGCTTCTTCTGGCATGAGCACATGGGTTGGGCAGGCTTGGGCCACCGCCACAGGCGCGCGACCAGGATCGGACATCTACGACAGGTGGCTGAACCGGGCGACCCGCGCATCCTTCATGAGGCTGCGAAAGTTCGGTCCACTGACGTGCACCAGTGTCTTGTGGTCACCGCCCTCGAAATAGACGTCGCTGGCGTCGCCGAGGCTTTCGTCGAGGATCACCGGCACATCGTAGGCCGACCCGATGGGCGGCACCGCGCCAATGTCGCAATCGGCGAAGAGCGAACTGACCTCCTCCTCCGAGGCGAGACCAAGACGCCTGTCCACCACATCCTGCAACGTGGAGAGCTCAATCCGGTGCGTGCTCGGAACAACGGCCAGTACGTACCCCATCTCGTGGTGCACGACCACCGATTTGGCCAGCCTGCTGCCTGGAACACGCGCCGCCCGCGCCGACTGGCTGGTTGTTGCTGTACGGTGATGAGCGACCGTGTCGTAGGTGATGCCCTGGCCGTCGATATAGTCCCGAAGTTTCCTTGCTATTGTCATCGTCAGCGCCCCTAATGTTGCGTGGTGAGGCATAAAAAACCATTCTCCTCTCATAACCTGCGAAGTCAACGACGAATGAGAGCCACAATTGCAGCAATGCCTCGGTTCGGTTGGTCGCATGTCCGGCTTGCTTTCACGCAGACAGCTTGCCTTCATCAACCTTTGTCGTTGGAAGCATAATTATTTAAGGTTGGTGCATCACTTCTCATTAATCCGGCGGCTTTAAGTTCGGCCCATAGTGCGCTCGGCAGTTCGATTCCAAGCATCGCCTTATTCGCCTTGACCTCTGAAATGCTCTGTCCTCCTGGGATCACTGAGACGACAGCAGGATGATAGAGCGGAAAATTCAATGCAGCTGCTATCATTGGAACATCGTGCTTCTTGCAGATGGCATCGATACGCTTCACACGCTCAATTACGTTCAGTGGCGGTTCTGAGTAGTTGTATTGAGCACCTGTGGCTGGGCCTCGAGCGAGGATACCGGAGTTGTAAGGACCTCCTAACACGATGCCGATGTCACGTTTTTCGCACATCGGCAAGAAGCTCTCCAGGGCATCCTGTTCGAGCAATGTATATCGGCCCGCGAGCAGGAAGAGATCAAAGTCGCCCTGTTCGGCTAGAGCTTGGCACATTTGCCATTCATTTATGCCCCCGCCGATGGCCTTCACCACGCCCTGATCCCTGAGCGACAGCATCGCATGGTAGCCACCACGCATAAACTGGTCGATATAAGTTTGGCACTTGTCGATCGTTCCGTGATTGAAGATATCGAGATCATGCACAAAAAGAATGTCGAACCTGTCGAGCCCCGTCCGCTCCAACGATATCTCGAAAGAGCGCATGACGCCGTCATAACTGTAATCGTAGACCTCGCGACGATTGGGCGTATCAAAGAATTTGCCGATGCCCGTTCTCTGCTCTGGAGAACAAACCTGCAACAGTCTGCCAACCTTTGTGGATATGATAAAGTCGTCTCGACGTTTGGTGGTCAGAAATCTGCCGACGCGACGTTCTGAGAGACCGAGTCCGTAAAGGGGCGCCGTGTCGTAGTATCGCACCCCGCTTTGCCAGGCAGCGTCAAGGATGGCGAATGCGTCCTCATCCGAAACCGTTTTGTAGAGATTGCCGAGCGGCGCAGCCCCAAAGCCCAACTCTGTAAAGACGAGACCACCGTTACCTACGCGATCCCAACGACGAATCCTCAACGTGTTCTCCTTCCATCTCAAGCTGAAGCGCTCCTGTTGCCACTTTCGGCACGAAGGTAGGTGACCGGAGCCGGCACAAGCAACGCCGCGACGTTTCGCAATTCAGTCCATGCCTCGAATGTGGCAAGTGACCCGAGATAGGAGAGCTAGCATACAGGAAACCACCGGGTCCTGAACAGATGTTGGTCCACGCCGTATATGGGCAGCATACTGATGCTGAGCTCGCACAAGTCGAAAAACGCTTCCGGCCTTTCAAGGAACAGTTATCAATGCGCATCGCTTTCGTACAAACGTTTGAGATCGAGGCGCCCGACGAAATTAAACCTGCTCATTGTGAAGGTACGCTTGTTTTGTTCGAAGTGATTTGAACACGTCTACCTATCGTGCGAGAATTCCAATGTTCGGTGAGACAAGCCTGCGGAACGCGGCAACCACCGAGCGAGGAAACACAGGGAGCCGGGTTTCTCGGGCTCGATCTGAGAACCCTCTCGCTTACCTCATGACGATCCCATGTAACCGGCTTTGCTTCAGGCATAGTCAGGTGTGTTTCCGCTGTAGGAAAGGAACGATCATGGCTAAAATAATTGGTGTTCTCTATGATGATCCGGTCGACGGCTATCCGAAATCATATGCACGCGACGGTCTGCCGAAAATCGACCACTATCCCGGCGGCCAAACGCTCCCCTCTCCCAAGGCGATAGACTTTCAACCCGGAACGCTGCTTGGAAGCGTTTCTGGTGAACTCGGTCTGCGAAAATATCTTGAATCGCTTGGCCACACGCTTGTGGTCACCGCCGATAAGGATGGTCCGGACTCAGTGTTCGAGCAGGAACTGCATGACGCTGAAATCGTCATTTCGCAGCCATTCTGGCCGGCATATTTGACTGCAGAGCGCATTGCAAAGGCACCGAAGCTCAAATTGGCGCTCACGGCAGGAATCGGATCGGACCATGTCGATCTTCAGGCCGCGATCAACCGCGGCATTACCGTCGCGGAAGTCACCTACTGCAACTCCATCAGTGTCTCCGAACACGTTGTCATGATGATCCTGGGGTTGGTGAGAAACTACATTCCTTCCTATCAATGGGTGGTCAAAGGCGGCTGGAACATCGCCGATTGTGTCGCCCGCTCCTACGACGTCGAGGGGATGCACGTTGGAACAGTCGCCGCAGGGCGTATTGGTCTGGCCGTGCTGCGCCGTCTCAAGCCCTTTGACATGCATCTTCACTATCATGACCGGCACCGGCTTCCGGACACCGTCGAAAAGGAGCTTAACGTGACATGGCATGAGACGGTCGAGGACATGGTCGAGGTTTGCGATGTCGTGACCATCAACTGTCCTCTTCATCCGGAAACGGAAAACCTGTTCAACGAGAAAATGCTCTCGAAGATGAAACGCGGCGCCTATCTGGTGAACACCGCCCGCGGCAAGATTTGCGATCGCGATGCTGTCGCCAGAGCATTGGAAAGCGGCCAGTTGGCCGGGTATGCAGGGGATGTCTGGTTTCCGCAACCGGCACCGAAAGATCATCCGTGGCGGACCATGCCGCATCACGGAATGACGCCGCACATCTCCGGAACATCCTTGTCCGCCCAGACGCGTTACGCGGCTGGAACACGAGAAATCCTTGAATGCTGGTTCGAAGGGCGGCCCATTCGTGAGGAGTATCTGATCGTTGACGGTGGGAAACTCGCAGGTGCTGGTGCACATTCCTACAGTGCCGGCAATGCAACGGCCGGGTCCGAAGAAGCAGAGCGTTTCAAGAAATGATCTTCGGTAGTCGATAGGAGGGGCGGGTCTCAAGCTAAACCGATCTGCAGAAGGCGGGCGCAACCCAAGCGAACACAGCAACGCCCCCAGATCGCTCTGGGGGCGTTTTCACGACTGGTACTGATAAATGACTAATCTAAGTTGCCCCAGCGATCATACGATGCTCCGAACAACTGACCTTGCAGGTTCTCGACCTGCGCCATCAGTGGCCGGTACTGCCCCATCGAGATCACGCCGTCTTTGTTGTCGGCGATCGCGTTTTTGCGGATCGAAGCCACCTCAACATGCAGACCACGGGCCTCGGCGGGCGTCATCAGTCGCTTGCTGCGCTCGTTAGCAATCCGGGCATTTGCATCGCTCAGATCCGAGAGAATGGAATCGAGCTGCCCATTCGGCGCATACGTCGTAGGGCCGGGCGCCGCGAAGGCCGCCGTCAGAGGAGTGGCGATGAGAACTGCGGCAAGCGCCGCTTTGAACATAGTTGAGCGCATTTTGCGTCTCCAAGTTTCATGGGGCGATCGGCCGCCCCGTTGTCAGCTGCCCGTCTCGTTCCGTCGCGTCGCGATGGGGAGGACCATCGCCGGCGGTTCCCGGGTAGCAAGCAACATATAGGTCTTGGACAGCCATGAGGAAATTAACCATGAGTATGATAAGAACAAGCATGAGCATGCCACCGCACATGAGACGCGATAAGATCAGCTATTAGCGCTGCAGATAACTCGCAGCCTTGACCAGCGGAAGATGTGCTGGTGTAAGCATTGAACTCTTGCGTGCCCGGATATTGCCGCTCTCCCACTCAAAGATCACAGACTAGCGGAAGGTGGAGGGCTTGCTCGGTCCGACCTTTAGCCGTTTGCCATTTGCATCTATGGAAATTGGTCGAGCAACTGCTGGGCACCGACGAGGTATCAAAGCCCTCGGTGAACCAAGCTGAGACAGGGCGACGCAGGTCGTAAACGTTCGCCGCTCTCCGCGGGAGGCCACAGACGGGCGAGCGAGGTCGATGCCCGACCAACGGATAGCGCGTGCTGCTCCCGGGCCCTGGCTGAGCAACCCGACATAGTGGCCGCGCGATCCGACTATCACCAGCTGGGACTTCTTCTATCGCATCACGAAATTTCGCGACAGAACCTTCAAATCGGATTACCTTAGTTTACGTAGGATATGTCGCGCCCGACTGGATTGAAGCATCCGCGAGCTGCCCCTCCTCCATCCAGCAAGCGATCACGGGGCCCGTCATGTTTCTGGCCTTCACCAGAGCACCATGTAAGCCCCGATTCAGGAGCTCAAGGGGCGTTCGTGCGGCGCTGGGTTGACCCCAGTACTCAATCAATCGGGCCGCGCCGCATCCGCAGATAAGGGAGGAACCAATGAAACCTGTAAACCCGAGCATGATCGCTGCCCCCGCCGTCGCGAGGACACTGGTCAAAGCGGCATTTCTCTCCGGAGTGCTCATGGCCTTTACCTCCGGGACCGTCCTCGGACAACCGATCGAAAAGAAGGGGACCACGCCCTACGTGACGCACTTCATTTTTCGACCTTTGATGAACATTGACATTGCCGATCTCGGCACCGCCACTTCGCTGGAGGCGATCGGCACTACCGAAAACATGAAGGGAGAGAAAATGTTCGACAAGATGTCAGCACATTGCACAGCGCTGAGTGTTGCGTCTGGCGAAAAGAAATATATCGACGGCGCTTGCGTGCTGGCCGATAACGACGGTGACAAGATCTTTTCGACCTTTGATACGCGCGACGTCGACAAGTCGCAGCCAGAGATGGGTTGTGGCACTCATGTCATCACCGGCGGTACAGGCAAGTACGTGGGAATTACTGGGAGTGAGCCATTTGCATGCATAGCAATGCCGGCACTGGCTGGACCCGGCGGTTACACTGCGATGGACATCCCGCATAACACGACCTGGGAGATCAAATGATAGGAGCCTCAATGTCCCAAGAGCCGGGTGCCAAACCTGACAACGTTGAATGAGCCCAAGCAACAGTCCGGTTTTCTTTTTCTACTGATTCATCCGCCGGGGCATTGTGAGCATCTCGGACTCAAGATGGCCGCGCCAAGGTGCGGCTTTATATAAGTGTCGGTACTGCGCAGCGTCGAGGGAGCCACCGACCGCCCGTTCGCACTTACGATCGATGTCGCCCGATGGCGGTTCGATCAGAGCGCGCTTGCCATAACCGGTGGCAGCCTGCCATTTCAGCCGACCGTCGCTTGCGATTGCGGTAATGTGCTTGTCCCGTTAACCAAGGCGGTCCGTGCCGCTGTTGGGTATTGCCGTTGAACGAGGTGGAATGACGATGTTCGCGGTTCTGCTATACCGCAGGATCGTCTGATAGGTCAGCGTGCCATCATAGGCTCCATCGGCTGTGAACTGGTCAAACTCGCTGTCGATCTGGCTGAGCAAGGGCTCCACCTGTGAAGGATCATGCGTGTCTGGTCTGTCAGCAACGCTATGCCGAATTGCAGAATGCGCTGTTATCGTAGCTATAGCCGGAGTAGGTAACCGTTCCGACGGAGCCTCGATATTAGTTTGCAATCATGCACGAATCCCGATCTGCCGTATTATCGTGGCATGTACATTTTTCAGTGGACTAATGAAATGGTTAGCGCCGCGCACATTTACCAGTGCAGTGACGGGCTGACGCTTCGGCCGCTATCCGTCGTTCGTTGTGCCCTCGGAATAGGTCAACCCGCCGAGCACCGCCGCCACGAGTAGCAAGGCCGGCACGTCGCCCAGCATGTGACCCATATGCGCGCCGGCGCTGTAGGACTGGATCGCCATGATCAGCGCGTGCACGACACTCGACCAGATCGTGAAGTCGATTAGCGACCGGTGTGATATGGGATCGCGCGACGCACGGATCAGAAATATCCCAAGCGTTGCGTATATGCCTACGATCATCATGAAATAGTGCGAAGCGGTGGGCGGGCCATCATGCCAAGCCCAACCCGACGGCCAGATAATCGCAAGCGGATAGACCGAGCAGAATGCGACACCGAATGCAATCAGAGCGATCTGCAACAGTTTCAGGCGGGACATAGGTGTTCTTTTCTTCGGGGAGCGAACGGGCACTCTTTCGTCAGAAGCGTATTTAAAACAGCCTACCATGAAACGCATTCTGCTCCAACGCCGTGACCGACCAGCAGGATTATTCGCAATTTACGAAGGAAGCTCCTAACCGCGCTCGGGAGTGCCCCGGTGCATCCTAATGCTTGTCTCATTTCCGCGCTAATGCTTATCTCCTGCTCACCTAAAAATGCGGGGATTTTCCATAGCATCAACGCAGTTGTATCTAATTGATGTTATTGAGGATTGTGGCGCACACGAACTTGCCTTCGGAGGGCAGGGCGCTCAATGCTAACGCGTGGAGCCGAGAGAAAGACCCTATCCAAATAGCAACGCGACGAATATTCAGTTAACTTTGCGGTTCTTCAACCTTAGAAATGACGTTCTCGTTCTGTAGATTCGAAAATCGCATAATGGCTTGTGTGCAACTCGATCGGAACACGCGGCCGATACCCTTCAGTTGATGAACCGGACAACGACGCCTGGCTTCACCATTCCAGCTAGCTCCTCGGCGTCCCAGTTCGTCAGACGAACGCAGCCATGCGACCCGACTTTGTTGATAAGCTCGGGATCAGGCGTTCCATGAATGCCGTAGGTTGGCTCCGTTAGATCGATCCAGACACTTCCGACCGGCCCATTGTGGCCCTTGGGGATGGTGAGGACCTTGTCGTTCTTACCTTGCTTAAAATTGACCTTTGGATTGTACCTAAAGACGGGCATCCGCGCGACGCCCTTGACCTTGTGCGTACCCTCTGGAGAAGGATTGTCCTCGCTGCCAACCGTCGCGGGATACGCTGCTAGTATGATATCACGATTATCGTAAGCCGTGACCTGCCCAGCCGTCTTGTCGGCTTCGATGCGGGCCACCTTTCCTTGGCGCGGGGGACCCGGCATTGCTACCTGGACTGTCTCCCCAGGGACGAAATCCGAACCTGGATTAAGCGCAGTCAGCAGGTCGAAATGCATGTGGAAACGCTCTGAAAGCTTTTCGGCGACGCTGGTGTAACCCAAGCTGGGCATCCTCGCCTTTTCGCCGTAGTCTACGGGAATATGGTCCACGAGGCCTTTCGCGTCGTCGGTCGTGACCGTGTAGGTGCCGATAATCGGGCCACCCGTCTCCAGCCTGCTGATTAAATCGGGGTCGATTGTTCCGTCCGGGGGCATCCCCGTCATCTTTTCGAAACTGGCCACCGCCTTGGTGACGTTCTTTCCATAAATGCCGTCGATCACGCCCGGCGATGTACCCGCACGGTCGAGGAGGACCTGAAGGCGGATCACCGCAGGATCGGGATCCGCTGATGGTTTGGAAGCGCGCTCCGCCGGGATTGTGGATAGGGAGGCAGAATTGATCGCGTCGGGATTGACCGCTCCGGCTTCAGCGACGATGACGGAAACGATCAGAAAGAACGTGGACATTCCAACAAATGTCTTCATGTCCGCTCAAATGGAGTTGCGATGAAGATGTTCCGAAAATAATTGTTCTTCTGTGTGAACGTGCGATCAAGTACGCTCTTCGGTGAGGCCTTTGATTGCGGCATTTCGAGAGACCGCTAGTCGGTGCGGTGATCCGCGGGTTGGATCCAGATCTTGTTCGCGAGCTCTGAACTCCAAAGATCTGTTCTGGTTTTCCCTATCCGGATCGGTTCGAGCGCGTGCCCATTCAGGTCATCGACTTCGCATCTCTCACTGATCTTCGACAGAGTGCCGCGAGCCCAGCGCCACGCCTCCTCCGCCCAGAACGGCTTGAACGACAAATTTCCAGCGTTACAAAGCCTGCAAGTCGTTCTAGCCTATGCACAGAATTATGGAGGCTGCGATGACCGAAGAGAAGGCCAGCAGACGCGGGCGAAGCGCGCGACGCGATGGCGCGGCAAAACCTCATGGTGTGCCCTATATCGTTCGAAACATCCCGACATACGACATTCTGTCTGAAGAAAACCTCCAGAAGATCGAGCGCACGGCAGACCGCATCCTAGCCGAGGTCGGGATAGAGTTTCGCGACGATCCCTCTGCGGTCGATCACTGGAAGCGGGCAGGAGCCAAGGTGGACGGCGTCCTTGTCCGCTTCGAGCCAGGAATGCTTCGCGAAATCGTCTCCTCCGCGCCGAGCGTATTCACCCAGTACGCCCGCAACCCTGCAAACAGCGTCCAGATCGGGGGCGACAATGTCGTCTTTTCGCCCGCCTACGGCTCGCCCTTCGTCATGGATCTCGATAAAGGCCGTCGCTACGGCACGATCGAGGACTTCCGCAACTTCATCAAGCTCGCCCAGACCAGCCCTTGGCTGCACCATTCTGGTGGTACGATCTGCGAACCTGTTGACGTTCCAGTCAACAAACGTCACCTCGACATGGTTTACAGTCATATCAAGTATTCGGATCGCGCATTCATGGGATCGGTGACGGCGGAGGAGCGCGCGGAGGACTCGGTCGAGATGGCACGCCTCCTTTTCGGTGCCGAGTTCGTCGACCAGAACTGCGTCATCCTCGGCAACGTCAATGTGAATTCTCCGCTCGTCTGGGACGGCACCATGACGACGTCTCTACGCGCCTACGCCCGCGCCAACCAAGCTGCAGTCATCGTGCCCTTCATTCTTGGTGGTGCAATGGGCCCCGTCACCAATGCGGGAGCCATAGCACAGTCCTATGCCGAGACGCTCGCCGGTTGCGCCTTGACGCAGCTCGAAAGGAAGGGAGCCCCAGTCATCTTCGGAAACTTCCTGTCTTCCATGTCGCTACGATCCGGATCGCCGACATTCGGAACCCCCGAACCTGCCATCGGCTCCATGGTCGTCGGCCAGCTCGCACGGCGGCTGAAACTTCCTTTGCGCTGTGCCGGCAACTTCTCAAATTCCAAGCTGCCCGATGGTCAGGCCATGCAAGAAGGATTGATGTCCATGCTGTCGGCCATCCACTGCGGAGCGAACTTTATCCTCCATTCGGCAGGTTTCCTCGATGGGCTGCTCTCCATGTCCTACGAGAAGTTCGTGATGGACACCGACCTTTGCGGCGCCCTTCATTCCTATTTCGCGGGCGTCGCAGTCGATGATAACACGCTGGCATTCGACGCATTCGAGGAGGTCGGCCCCGGCAATCACTTCCTCGGCTCGGCCCACACGATGCGAAACTATCAGACCGCCTTTTGGGATTCGACACTGTCGGACAACGAACCCTTCGAGAAGTGGAGCGAGGAAGGCGGGTCAACGGACATTGCGACTCGCGCAAATCGCCAATGGAAGAAGACGCTGGAAGAATTTGAAGCGCCACCGCTCGACGTCGCCGTTGACGAAGCTCTTTGTGACTTCGTGGCAAGACGCAAGGCCTCCATGGCTGACGGCTGGTACTGAACAGGAGATGCCCCGGCTAATAATCGTTCTTCGAAAGTCCGCATAATGGTTCTTGCGGAGCCGTACTTCAGAGAACCGCATTGAGTAGGTCTTTGGTTCGATTCCGCCCAAGGCGACCATAGTGTCTGCTTCTGGCCGATATCGTTGAAAAACTCGGAGTTTGAGCATCCTCGACGCTCTGCGCGAGGTTTTTCAGGACGTTTGCAAGGCGGCCCTGGCTCTGACGCGGCTGATGGCAGTGTGCCGCAGGCCATCAAATTGCCATGGCGGCCGTTGGCAGGCGTGAAGGCCTGAGCTTTGCCAGCCTTCGGAGATTTTGTGCTGTTGCAGCGAGAAGGAATTCATCGCGTGCACCGCATGGGCCTCGCAGCCTCAGTCGCGCCATTTTCAGAATTCGCTTGAGGTGAGCAAAGAGCATTTCCACCTTTTTGCGCCGATGCCGCGAACGCTCGTAATCCGGTGTCTCTGTGATAGCTCTTGCGACATCGCGCGCATCCTCATTGCGATCGCGTCGGACTTTGCGAGCAACTGCATTCGGGCAGCAACGCTGTTTGAGTTCACAGGCATCGCAATCCTTCTTGCGGGCCCGGTAAAGCCGGGTGCCCTCGCTCGTGATCCCTGATCTGGCGGTCTCATAGGTTCGGTGGAACTGCTTCAGTTCCTTGCCTGCCGGGCAGATGTAGCGATCATTCTCACCGTCCCAGGTGAAATCTGAACGCGAGAAGGTCCCGTCCGTCCGGTGCGATTTGTCGAACACAGGAATGTGCGGCGCAATCTTCTTGTCCTTGACCAGCCAGGCCAGATTGTCGGCAGAGCCGTAGGCGCTGTCCGCCACCACCTAGTGTGGCTTCAGGCCAAAGCGGTTCCCGGTTCGCTCGATCATCGTGCGGGATGCGCCAACTTCCGCCTGGCGGATGGCACGGGTGGCTTCAACATCGAGAATGACGCCATGGTCGGTGTCGATCAGATAGTTGGTGGCGTAGGCGAAGAAGGCGTGGCCTTTATGTGCTCCGGTCCATTGGGCTGCCGGGTCCGACAGGGAAATGAACTTGGGCATCACCTGCGAAGCCGCTCCGAAGGCGGCATCATCGAGGACCGCCAGATATTCCTGCACGGAACGCCCGGCATTATCCTTCGCCTCCTGGATATTCCATTCCGAGCCGGGCACCGAGCGCTGCTTGTTGGCGTCGGCAGCAATCAAGCTGGCATCGACGGCAAAGCCTTCAGTCCCAACCAGTCCCTGCGTCAGGCAGCGCTCCACCACCGTCTCGAACAGATGCCGAAGGATATCGCTTTGCCGGAACCGCCCGTGGCGGTTCTTCGAGAAGCTGGAATGGTCCGGTACCTTGCCGTCCAGTCCCAGCCGGCAGAACAAACGGCAGGCGAGATTGAGATGAACCTCCTCGCACAGCCGGCGCTCCGACCGGATGCCCATGCTGTAGCCGATGATCAGCATTCGCATCATCAGTTCTGGATCAATCGAGGGCCGACCCGTGCTGCTGTAGTAGGGATTCAACTGCGTGCGGACGCTATCGAGGTCCAGGTGGTTGTCGATCCGGCGCAAAAGATGATCGGCCGGCACGTGCTCATCGAGGCAGAAATCGTAGAAGAGCTGCGCCGGAGCCGCCTGAAATCCCATCATCGCCTGATCCCCTGCCAAATCACTCAGAGGATTGAATCATGCGTCCCAAGCGCCTGCAACAACGAGTTTTTCAACAGTATCGGCCGGTTCCGGACATTCACTGGCGGCCATCCACTATTCGTCGAACGACTGCGTTCCGATTAAAATCAGGTCTTGAGGCGCGAGAGGATGCCTTCCAACGTTTTGACGGCGCTTGCCTTGTCAAGCTTCTGCAAGTCTAGCAGGATTCGCAGCCCATCTTGCTCTTCCCGTATGGCGTTGCCATGTTCGACCATGTCGTCGATCCGCTCGAGCACCCTGTAGTTTCGCACCGGCTTGGCGATGCCCTTGGCCTTTATGGGTTCCCGCTCCTCGGCCAGAACCCTGTCCTTGACCAACGAATAGGCCGCGTGGCTCAAAAGAATGCCGCCAAGCTCGGCATGGGACTGCAGCCTGGCGGCCAGGTTCACTTCACCGCCGATGATGGTGTACTCCATGCGGTCTTCGCTGCCGAAATTGCCGACCGTGCAATAGCCCGTGTTGATGCCGATCCGCAGCTGGAACGGCTTCTGCAGTCCCTTGTCGCGCCATTCTGTCTGCAAGTCCCACATCCGCCGCTGCATCGCGATCGCCATGTTGACGCAGGCCATCGCATCCTCCTTGACGCCCCGCGTCTCAGGATCGCCAAAGAACGCCAGGATCGCATCGCCGATGTACTTATCAACGGTCGCGCCGTGGGCCAGAGCGATCTTCGTCATCTCCGTCAGGTAGTGGTTGAGCAGAGCGGTTAATTCCTCGGATTCCAGATCATCTGTCGTCTCGGTGAAATCGGCGATGTCAGAAAAGAATATCGTGAGCTTCTTGCGGCTCGAGGCTATCCTTACGTCCTGTGTACCCGCGAATATCGTTGAATAGACTTGGGGTGACAGATATTTCGACAGCTTGTTCGACAAAGCCTCCAGTGTCTTGTTCTTCTCGGTCACGAGCGCATTCGCCAGCTCCACCTTGGACTTGGACTTGCGGATCTTTGCTTCGGCCTGCTTGATTGCCGTGATGTTCGTATATACGGCAACGGTTCCGCCCTCTGTCGTCTTGCGCTCGTTGATCTGAATCCAGCGGCCATTGGCTCGCTGTTGTACATGGGGTTGGCCCGGTTGCCTGTGTCTCGCCAGTCGCTCGTCGATCCATTCATCAACACGTCCTTTCGCGTCCTCGACAAGGCCTTGTTCCGCCGCGTTACGGATAAGCATTTCGTACGGCGTACCCGGCGCTGGCGTGCCCAGTCCCGGATAGAGGAGTTCGCCATAGGCGCTGTTGCAGACGATCAGCCGGTCCTCTGCGTCGTACAGCGAAAACCCCTCCGAGATTGATTCGATCGCGTCCGTCAAACGCTGCTCGCTGCGCTGGGAATCGATCTCCGCGTGCTTGCGCGCGGTCACGTCACTCCACGAGCCGATGACTTCAAGTGGCTGGCCGTCCTTATCGCGAACCAATTGCTGTTCATCATTCACCCAGCAAAAGCTGCCGTCCTTCTTGCGAAATCGATACTCGACCGTGTGGCGGCCTTTCTTGTACAAATGGACGGACTCGGCCTCCACTGCAGCCAGGTCGTCGCGGTGCACCCGGTCGCGCCAGAAATCGGCATTCTCCAGGTACTCGCTCGGCTCATATCCGAGCAAGCTCTTGATATTCTCGCTGATGATGATGGGCGCGTAGTCGCCGGTCGCCTTGAAGCTGTAGATGACCGCAGGGGCAGACGACAACACGCGTACGAGGCGGTCCTGGGAGGCAACCAAAGCTTCGCTGATTTGCTTGCGGGCCGTAATGTCGTTCCACGCACCGACCACCTCGATCGGATCGCCTGCAGCGTTGCGCTGCAACTGCAGATCGTCACTGATCCAGCAATAGTTGCCGTCCTTCTTGCGGAACCGGTACTCGTTGGCGATGCGACCCTCCTCGAAAAGCCTCGCATAATCTTTCTCGATGCGCGGCAAATCCCCGGGATGCACACGGCTGCGCCAGAAATCCGGGCTGTCGAGATACTCCTCACGTTCATATCCGAGCAGGTCCCTTATGTTCGGGCTGATGAACGTCGGCCAAAAATCGCCCGTTGCTTTGAAGCTGTAGATCACCGCCGGCACGCAGGTGAGTAGATATGAGACGCGATCCTGGGCCGCCGCCGCGGCCTCTTCCGCCCGCTTGCGGTCGGTGATGTCGCTCCACGAGCCGACGATTTCCACCGGTTGACTGTCTGCGTCCCGGATCAAGTGCTGTGCGTCATTCACCCAGCAGTAGGTACCATCCTTCTTGAGAAATCGATACTCGACCGTATGGTGGCCTTGCTTGAACAAGTGGAGAGACTCGGCCTCCACCGCGGCAAGCTCGTCGGGATGCACGCAGCGCCGCCAGAAATCCGCGTTCTCCAGGTATTCCTGTGGCTCGTAGCCCAACAGGTTCCTGATGTTTTGACTGACAAAGGTCGGCGCAAAATCTCCTGTCGCCTTGTAACTGTAGATTACGGCCGGTGAGCTGATCAGCAACTGGGACAGGCGGGCACGCGCGGCCGCCTGCGCTTCCTCCGCCGCCTTGCGCGCCGTGATATCGCTCCATGATCCGACGATCTCCAGCGCCTGGCCCTCTTTGTCACGGATCAGTTGCTGCTCGTCATTCACCCAGCAATAGGAGCCATCATTGCGGCGAAAACGATACTCCACCGTGTGGATTCCATTCTGGAAAAATTGGGAAATCGCCTCCTCGACGCGGGTCAGGTCGTCGGGGTGGACCCGGTCGCGCCAGAATGACGGGTGCTCCAGGTACTCGCCCGGCGCATACCCGAACACGGTTCTGATGTTCTCGCTTACGAACGTGGGGGCGAAATCCCCTGTCGCCTTGAAGCTGTAGATCACGGCAGGTGACGAACTCAGCAGCCGCGCCAAACGCTGCTGCGCGGCCGCCTGCGCTTCCTCCGCCGCCTTGCGCGCCGTGATATCGCTCCATGATCCGACGATCTCCAGCGGCTGGCCCTCCTTGTCGCGGATCAGTTGCTGCTCGTCATTCACCCAGCAATAGGAGCCATCCTTGCGGCGGAAGCGATACTCCACCGCGTGGGTTCCATTCTGGAAGAATTGGGAAATCGCCTCCTCGACGCGGGTCAGGTCGTCGGGGTGGACCCGGTCGCGCCAGAATGACGGGTGCTCCAGGTACTCCCCCGGCGCATAGCCGAACACGGCCCTGATGTTTTCACTTACGAACGTGGGCGCGAAATCACCGGTCGCCTTGAAGCTGTAGATTACGGCAGGTGACGAACTTAGCAGCCGCGCCAAACGCTGCTGCGCGGTCACCTGCGCTTCCTTCAATTGTTCGCCGACCCTGCTGTCGCGGTCGCGCGTGGCGTCTCTTATGGCCTGCTCGATGACAGCGGCGGTGCCGTCGTTATCGAACTCGTCCGCCGGGATGTGTAGGATATGATGCAGAACGGCCGTCGCGTTCTTCGCGTATTCCCTTGCGGTCATCATGGTATGGAACCCCCATTCAAATGAGGCGTTGGGCCTAATTCTAGCACAAGCAGATCGTGTTAGTCTTTAGCGCGAAGTGGTTATCACTTGGCTGATTTCGGCCAACAGAGGGGTGACGATCATTTTCCTTGAAAAACGGAGCTGCCGTCAACTCCGATGAGGGCGATGTTGCCACGCTGCAACGGCGAGAAGCGGATCACGTAAGCAGGATCGAACTCCGTCCGACAATCGCCTTATGGTTTGACCGTGAGCCGCGCCTTCATGTTGGGGTGGAAACGGCAGTAATATTGCACCGTTCCCGCGCTCTTGAGCACAAGGCTCGCAGACTTGCCCGCTGGGATCATGACATCCCAGCCTCCTTTTACAGTCGCAGTGTGGGCCAGAAAATCCTTGTTGACCCATTCGATCGTGTCGCCAACCTTGGAGTTGATCGTCGCCGGTGAAAAGGCCATTTTATCGATCGTAACCTGAAGGGTCTCCGCTTCCGCAGGGACGGCACTCATGTTGAGCAAGAGGGTCACAGCAAGCAGAAGCTTCCGTTTCGACACCATTGCAGCAGCCTTACTTGAGCTCTGCGGCAACATGCTCCGCATGCTGCTCATGCCCTTGGAATATCTTCAGGCCGGTCTCCAACAGACTCTTCAACTCTGCATTGGTCGCCGACGGAATAAGCAGGGTTTCAAGCGCGCCATTTACCTGCTTGTGGTAGGCCACTTCACTATTGACATAGGCCTTGTCGAAGGCCGCGCCCTTGAGCTTATCGAGTTTCGCCCGCTCGCTGGTTGCGGCTTTGGTGAGCGCTTGGCTGGTATCGTTGTCTTCCGGTGTTACCTTAAGTTTCTTGACGAGTGACAGTGCCTGCTCGTTGACCGCCTCGTGATCGCGAACCATGTCCCTGGCAAAGGCGACAACCTCTTTGCTCTTGGATTTGGCGATGGCCTGTTTTGCCGCGTCGATGTCGATTACCCCGGCGGTATAGGCGATGTGTGCGATCTGCGGGTCGGTTGGCTTGTCAGCGGCCTCTGCGAGGGACACACCTCCCAAAAGCGATAGTGCGGCCAGAGCCGCGATTGAGCGCGAGAACATAGAAAATCTCCTTCGCCCGGATTCGTCGTCCCGGGTTTTGTTTTCAATTGACAGCCATTGGATGGTTCTGAAGGAAAAAGGTTCCTGGAATTAATCAGGAAAGCCAAGGCGTTGCATCACAGCTGCGGCCAGGCGTGCACAGCGGCGGCCCGCAAACGGAAAGGCATCCAGCAACACCGGACCGATCTTGTCGTCCAACTCCCTGCGCACGAGGGCACGGGCGCGATGCAGCCGCGTCTTGGCTGTCTCCGGACGGATACCGAGAAGCTCGGCGGTTTCTTCCTGGCTCAGTCCTTCGACTACCCGGGCAATAAAAACAGTGCGATAGACATCCGGTAAGTTGTCGGTCGCCCGTTCCACCACCTGCAGGATCTGTCGCTGCGCCATCATCCGCTCCGGATCGTCGCTTGTGTTGAGGGGAAATTGAATGATGTCCGCCTGTGGCGCTTGAACGATTGCTGTTGCAAGAGCAGACGCACGCCGCTTTTTGCGCAGTCGGCCCAGGGCTTCGTTGATGACGATCCGGGAAAGCCATGTCGCCAGTGAAGAATCGCCGCGAAATTTTTCGAGATGAGCAAACGCCGATACATAGGCTTCCTGAACGATATCCTCGGCTTCGCTGTCGCTACGAAGGATGCCTCGGGCAATCCGATAGAGCCTGCGATTGTGGGTTTGCATGATCAGGCGAAAAGCTTCGCCATCCCGTCCCAGAGCGCGGCGAGCAAGTTCAAGGTCGCCAATGTGAATGGCTGTAGTGACCGTCCTATTTAGAACCGCTGACATAGCCAATCTCCTGCTGGACATATTAGATGATATTCCCATCAAAAGGTTCCCGGATTTTCTTGCTCTCTTCGCAGGTGGCTTTTTGCGATACACCAGACTGGTTCGACAGGCCGGCTCTTGGTCGGCATAAGAGCAACGATGCTAACGTTTCTCCCGACAGGCCGATGCGTTCCAACTTCCACTTCGAACTGGAGATGACTCACGGAGAAAGATCATGGATGAGTTCCGGGAAATCGCAGAAGAAGATCGCCCAACCCTCACATTTAACGACCTCAGGCGCTTTGGGGTGCCTTGGAGCCTCCCGCATCTTAAAAGAAAGATGGACAAGGGCCCGTTTCCGGTATGGATTACATTGTCTGACCATAAAGAGCTTGGACGCTACGCCAAATAGTCGGCTGGCAAAGATCCGTGCTGGCTGCTTACCTCGCTGCGCTTGCCGACTTCAGTTCTCGATCCGACAGTGATTTGGTCGAATTTCACGCGGATCCTGTTGTTGATTCATACAACGGTGCCAAAATCGCGCCTAAACGGTTCCTAGTTGCTGGGCTCGAAGCGATGGTGATACAGCAACTATGCGAACGCTCCACGGCTTGAATGTCATAACATATTGAAACAAAATATCTTTATTGAAATTGACTTTGGTGGGCCCGGAGGGACTCGAACCCCCAACCAAGCGGTTATGAGCCGCCGGCTCTAACCAATTGAGCTACAGGCCCCACCTGAAATCAGATTTGCGATAAGCTTGCGCAAGTCTGCCCGCGATCAATAACGGGAAAAATTCCGAATGCAATCCCTGACTTGCCCCATCTGACTTTCTTAAACTAATTTCCAATGGAAAGGCACAAGGCCTGCGTCTATGACCGGACCAGGCCAACTTGTTGGTTGGCGAGAATCGCGATTAGCTTCCGTATCAAGAAATGGACCGGGACGACGATGGCGGATGATGACGCTGACACGGTAACTGAAGGGAACAGCTGGAACTGGCTCTCGCTCATGTCGGTGATCAGTCTTGTTTATTGCGCGTGTCTTGTTCTAGTCGTCACCTTTCTCGTCGAGGTCCCAGCGGATGCGAAATGTCTCGGCGGCTACTTTCCTTGCATGCCGCCCGGCGAAATCGGCGACTCGCTTGCTGGAATTTTTGCGCCGCTGGCCCTTCTCTGGCTTGTCGCTGCTGTCCTCGTCCAATCGCAGGAATTGCAGGAGCAGAGGCGGGAACTCAAGCTTACCCGTACTGAATTCGAACTCAGTCGCGACGTCGCCATTGAAAGCAAGAGCGTTGCAGAAGCGCAGGCAAAGGCAGCACATGCTCAGGCGCAAGCTGTTACGATACAAAACGATATTTTGCGCGAGCAGCTCCAAACCCAGAGGAAAGTCCATCTGGATGAGGATTTCTCCCGGCTACTCGATCAACTGGACACCGCTTTGCTGACCCGTATCAATGGCAAGCTTGAATTCCATTCGCCGCGCGGCGTGATGACAATGATCAATTTTCAGCCAGGCACTCTCCCGGACGAACGGGACCATCGCCTCGCCAATGTTTCGAGCGCCATGATCAAGGATTTCAATATTTATTCGGCGGATTATCTGGCACCCGGAACGACGCAATCGCCGGAGAATGTGGAAAGCCTGCGGGATGTCCATCAGATTTTGACCGAACTCTTCAATCGCGACGATATGCTTTCCAGTCACCATCGCATTCTCGTCCAGACCATTCAGCTCGACGATCTGGCCACATTGTTGGCAACGCTTATCGGGCGAATCTCTGTTGCTGGCGAACCTTCGACGATTGGCTAGCAGCGGAGGGGTTTGTTCCAGTTGAGAAGATTGTGCTCAGGCTCGTCCGGTTTCGGGGATGGCTACTGTCTCCTTCGAGAACATCACCACCGCGAAGGTCAGTACGCCAACGAAAACGATCAGTGATCCTATTCCGACAAGCGGTTCCAACTGGGGATTGCCCAGTTCCATGAAGTAGAGCGCCGGCAGCATGACGATGAGACCGAGCGTGTAGACGAGGTAATGGACCATCGCCAATCTCTTGACAGCCTTGGATGGGCTGAGCGCGTAATATCCGCCGAATATAGCACAGGAAACCCAGCCCAAGAGATTGAGATGCGCATGAGCGGCGATCACAATGTGGTTTCCAGACATCCCCATTTGCAGGCCCATCGCCAGCCCAATGATGAGGCATATGACGGCCGTTTTGAAGAAAAGGTTTGAAATCTGTGGCATTTGGTTCTCCCCTTGAACCAGATTCAACTGTGCCTCGCACCATACACGTGCCCGGCAATGGTTTCCAGCAAGCTGCATTAAACATTAAGAATGAGGTTTTGCGTATCTATCAGACGATCGCTGCTGCGATGTTTTCCATTGGCGCTCGCACAGTCCAGACAATACGTTTGGGGGTCTGTTCAAGAATGCCTTCCCCGCCAAGGGACAGCGGCGTCACGCGCTCCAGAACAATTTTGCCGAATCCCTGGTTGCGTCCGAGCTTTATCGGCGGCCCATCGGATTCGGTCCAAGCCAGATAAAAAGTCCTGCCGTCATCGCCAACATGCCAATCAACAGTAATGCTGCCTCGCTCAGCCGAAAAAACGCCATACTTGGCCGAATTCGTCGCCAATTCGTGAAATGCAATCCCCAGGTACTGAACGGCATTGGGCTGAAGGACAATGGAGGGTCCCGAGATCGCGATACTGGTTTCGTCGCCGAACGGCTTGATTTGCGCCAGAATCAGATCCGATATGGTAGCTCCTCGCCACTCGGCGTGGACAAGCAGATCATGTGATCGTGCGAGAGCCATGATCCTTTCCCGGACCTGCTGCTCAAACTCTTTGCCATCTCTAGTGCGATTGCTGGTTTCTCGGATCATAGATAGGATGACGGCATATTGATTTTTTACGCGATGGTTTACCTCGCGCATCAACATGACAATCCGATCTTCCTTCTCCTTCTTCTCAGTAATGTCGCGGGCAATTTTAGACGCTCCAACAATGCGACCGGTCGAATCCTTGACTGGCGATACGGTCAGCGAGACGTGAATACGCGTTCCATCCTTGCGCATCCGGATTGTTTCATAATGATCAATCCGTTCGCCCTTGCGAACTCTGGCGACGATGGACGTTTCTTCCCCCAATCTTTCGGGAGGAATGACAGTGGTGATCGAACGGCCAATCATCTCCTCGGCCGTGTAACCGAACACGCGTTCGGCACCCTTGTTCCAGCTCCGGACGATGCCTGCGAGGGTTTTGCTAACGATGGCATCGTCGGACGATTCCACGATCGCCGCGAGATGTTGTGCCGACTTTTCATTGCGTTTCTGATCTGTAAGATCGACAAGCATGTTCAGGGCGCCAACAATTTCGCCAATATTATCCCGAAGCAAAACGGGGAATGGACGGAACGCAACGCGGCTACCATCGGGCCGTTCGGCTATGGCTTCCAGCCCTCGCACATCCCGACCTTCGCGCAGGCTCATCGCCATCGGGCATTCGTCATGCTGCATGGGAATCCCGTCAGGCCAGTATAATTTCCATGACCCGCACCACTGCTCTTCGCCAATCCGCGGTTCACGTCCCCAAAACTCTGCCGCCGCCTGATTGTAGAAGGTAATGATGCCGAATTTATCGGTCGTATATACCGGGATGGGAAGCGCCATGATCAAGGCGTCACGGCTGAAGCTGTCCATGCTATGCAAAGCTGCAAGTGAGGAAGCCATGTTGCTTTGCGCAATATCCACTATTTTTCCTGCTTAAGTAATGTCTTCCCAATGGGACTCAGATCGAGAGCGCCAGTTATACAACAACGTTTCAGCCTACCTATTACTCCAAACTGTCTATGAGGATTTTTGTTCCGGTAGTCCATGTGGGATCAATGCAGCAGTTTGTGCGGTTCCTTCAAACCCGACAAATACAGGATATCGTTGTGATCTACGCCTTAAGATTGTCAAGCCTGCTCCTGGTCGCGCTTGCCCTTGTTCCGGCGGGTGCGCATATGTTTGCGATGGCTAACAAGCTTCATCTCGATCGCTCCCAATATCTTATCGCGCAGCGGCCATGACGGCTGGAGCCTCTGCGCAATCATCATTGTTGGCGCGCTGGTTTCGACGGTAGTCCTGTCAATCGGGCTTTACCATTCGGCAAACCGTATTGGCTCGTGGCGATGGCGTTTCTTTGCATTGCTGGAAAGCAGGCGATTGGTTGTTCACATTTCCCGCGAACCAGGCAACGCAAAACTGGACTGTTCTGCCGGAAGGTTGGGAGACGCTACGCTCACAATGGGAATATTCACATGCAACAAGCGCAATCCTGAACTTCGCGGCATTTTTTGTTCTGCTTCTATCTATGGTGAAAACAGATTAAGGCCGAAGAGCAATGGGCCGGTTTCGCTTGGAAACCAGCCCACACACAAGACTCTGCGCGCCCGTCAGACGCGCGCGAATTGCCCTAGATTTATTTCTACCGGGTTAAACCCGTAGTCAAACTGCAAAGACGACAGCTGCAACTGCTAGCGCGCCAAACAAAATCATTGAGCATGTCATCCAGTTGGAGATATCGCCGTTTTCTTTCGTGTGTCGCATCGCCTGACTCCTCCTGAGCGTAGCCGGACAGGACCGGCGCGTTCTCAAAAAATCATGAACACCCGTCGCCAGTTTCAGTGCCGGCGATCGATTCAAATTGTCGTGATCATGTGCAAAACCGAAATGACGGAAGGCTTAGTCCTATCATCCCGGCTTCACTGAAAAGGGATTATAGCGCTTTCAATGTAGAGCGCAATTTGTGCTGTGCCATGGTTTCATCACATTTTGATATCGAATGAAAGGAAAGCGATACTGGCCGTGTTCTATGCCGCGCTTGCCTCGATGAGCTTTGGAAAGGTCATTCGCACCATCGCACCACGACCGGCATGAAAGCGTTCGGGTGCGTCGAGCATTTCCAGATGCCCGCCATGATCTTCGACAATTTTCTTGACAATGGCGAGGCCGAGGCCGGTGCCCTTTTCACGCGTGGTCACATAAGGCTCAAGCAGTTGATGACGGTTTTCAGCAGGCAATCCCTTGCCGTTGTCAAGCACTTCGACAATGATGGACGATCCGGTGCTCGCAGCGCGAACGAGAATGAAACCCTCCTCGATCGTTCCTGTCTGGAGCGCCGCGTCAATGGACTCCGAAGCGTTCTTGATGATGTTGCCGAAGGCTTGACCCAGCAGCCGGTTGTCGAAATTTCCAACAAGCGGTTCGTCGGCAAAGTCATGCTCGAACTTGATCCGGTTGTTGCTGATTTCGACGAGAAAAGACGCGTCACGCAGCACATCGCGGATGTCGGTTGGTGCGAGTTGCGGCTTCGGCATACGAGCGAATTCGGAAAACTCGTCGACCATGCGGCCTATATCGCCGACCTGCCGGATGATCGTTTCGGTACATTGATCGAAAACCTCGCGATCCTCGATGATCACCTTGCCATAACGCCGGCGAATGCGCTCGGCAGAAAGCTGGATCGGTGTGAGTGGGTTCTTGATTTCATGGGCGATGCGGCGTGCCACATCTGCCCAGGCGGACGAACGGTGAGCAGCGACCAGATCGGTGATATCGTCGACCGTTACCACATAGGAGGTGTTCTGCGTATCGGCGTCTTCCCGGGTAATCTGCACGTTGAAGGAGCGCGCAACGCCATTGCGGGTAATGCTGATCTGCTTGCGGCTTGAAGATCTGCCATTCTCACGCGCCGCGTCGAATACAGCGCCGATTTCCGGTAGGATATCGATGAGGTTCTTGCCGATAGCTTGTGTGCTATCGATCGACAACATGTGTTCGGCCGGTCGATTCAGACCAGCAATATCGCCTTGCGAGTTGACGCTGATGACGCCGGCTGTCACCCCGGACAGAACCGCTTCTGTAAATCGCCTGCGCTCATCGATCTCGTCCTTTGCCGAAATGAGATCGTTGTGCTGGGTTTTTATCTGCTCGACCATATTATTGAACGTGTGGGACAACGAACCGATATCGCCATCCGATGCGCGGACGGGCACCGACACGTCGAAATTGCCGGTGGCAACGTCGCCGGCCGCGCTGATCAACAGGCGGATAGGCCTAACCACGCGATTGGCGACAGCAATGCCAGTCCATACCGCTGTCAGAAGCAGCAACAGCGTCAACTCAATATAGAGCAGCGCATAGGCGATCTGGGTATTCTTCCTGTTGCTGGCTAGCGACTGATATTCGGCATTATTGTCGGTCATGATGCGCATGTTATCCAGCGCCGAAGAATCAACAGCGCGGATCGTATAAAGGTACAGATCCGGCAGCGCCTGCGTCTTGATGATTGCACCGACAAGATTGGTAGAAGCCGGCGGTATCAGCACGGGCCTGTCGCCCGCTGCGCTTTTCAACGCCTCCAACGGCGCTTCGGGAAGGGTATGATCGTTGAAAAGCTGGGCGCTGACGATGACCTCGCCGTTGGATTTGACCAGGGATGCGCCGAGCAGATTGTTCCGGCCCGCATCGTACGTCAGCCAATTGGCGAACGCACCACGATCGAGACTGTAGAGCATTCGCCGTTGATCGAGATCGATCACCATGGAAAGTGTAGTGGTCAAAAGACTTTGCGCGTTGTCCTCGGTGTAGGACTGCGCGGCTTTGATCGACATATCGATGATCTGGTTGTTCTCGGGATTGATCCAGGAGTTCAGACGATTGTCGAGGACAATGAGCGAAAAACAGGCAACAATAATCGAGGGGATCGACGCGATCAGCGCGAATATGATGGTTATGTTGGTGTGCAGATCCCGGTGCTTTTCCTTGCTCTTGAACAAAAACAGCTTCCGAAGCGTCGCGTAGGACAAATAGATCAGCACCAGTATCGAAACTGCATTGGCAGCGATAATGATCTGCGTCGTCCGTTTCGTGGGCGAGATGTCGGTGATGCCCATCATGATGATGAACGAGACGATCATCGTTGCCAACGCGAGGAGCGTCATGATCAACGCGCCTTTCGGCAGAACCTGCGGTTTGACTACAGTCTTGCTCATTTGCTGTCGATTATCGGTCGCAGCGTTGCTTGTAAAGGAAGCTTGCGTTCCGAGTACGGTTTGAAGCAACAGGGTCCCTCGGCGTTGCTGATGTGCCACGTATTGATTGGAAGGGTGCGAGTTTTTGACGGTACGTCCAATCCTGAAGTTTCCGGATCCCGCGCTCCGTTCGCCGGCTGAGCCCGTTACCGCGTTTGGGGATGATCTTCGCATATTGGCTGAGGACCTCCTGGAGACAATGCGGGCGGCACCGGGAATAGGTATAACCGCACCGCATGTTGGCGTTTTGAAGCGCCTTGTGGTTCTCGAACTTGATCGGACCCAAACAGCTCGCTTCTATGTCAATCCGGAGATCGAATGGTCTTCGACTGACACCGTCAGGCACGGGGAGGGCAGTGTCTCCATGCCAGGTGTTTCGGACGAGATTGAGCGGGCCGCCACCGTCCGGGTTCGCTATCAGGACCTTTCGGGGCGGTCCCAGACAGAAGAAGCGACCGGTCTCCTGTCCATCTGCCTGCAGCACGAAATCGATCAGCTCGATGGGATATTCTGGATCTACCGCTTGTCAAAACTCAGGCGTGATCGCCTGATCAAACGTTATGAGAAGTTGCAGCGCATTCAGCGGTGAATGGGATCTTTCCAGAGAACACCTTCCGGCTTTTCGACGGGCTCGATATCGAGATTGACGACGACCGGTTCCTGACCGGAGCGGACAAGAACACATTCAAGTGCTTCGTCCGGACTGGCGTTGATCTCCTGGTGCGGCACGTAGGGCGGCACGAAGATGAAATCGCCGGGGCCAGCTTCCGCGACATATTCGAGTTTCACACCCCAGCGCATGCGCGCGCGGCCTTTGACCACGTAGATGATGCTTTCAAGATCGCCATGGTGATGCGCGCCGGTCTTGGCGTTGGCATGAATGACAACTGTCCCCGCCCAGATTTTTTCGGCTCCTGCCCGGGCGCGATTGATCGCTGCTGCGCGGTTCATGCCTGGTGTCTGTGCCGTGTTCGGATCAAGGGAATCGCCTGGAATAATCTTGACGCCATGCTCCCGCCAGTCGATTGGAAGGTCATGGGCGCGCTCGCCGCCATGCTGATGATCGTCTGACATGAATGCCTCCTGCATTTTAGCGATTGTACCGGCCAGTGTAGCGAGGGGAACGGGATGACGCCAGTCATCGAACTGCTGTCAGGATGTGCGCGGATCAACGGTTGCAATCGCGTAGTAAATAATTTCTACTTACGCGGGAAACATTGGCAAATTCTTCTGCGAACTTGCCGTCCGAGATTGCTAGCATGCGAATTCGACAACGAAACCAGTAGGATACGGATGAGGTCCTACAGTAGCTTGCAGGGAAAGCCATGATCTTGAAAAGTGTCGCCTCTATCGGGCTCGGCGTGTTGGTGGCATTGACGGCGGCGACGTCCGGCTTTGCGCAAACCGTGAAAATTGGTAGCAAGAACTTTACCGAACAATTCGTGGTCGCCGAAATCTATGCTCAGGCGCTGGAGAAGGCCGGGATCACGGTCGAGCGTCGGCTTAACCTCGGCGCAACGTTGATTGCGCACTCGGCACTGACCAGCGGCGAGATCGATCTTTATCCGGAGTATACCGGCACTGCGCTGGCTGCAGTCGTCAAGGGGGACCTCTCCGGTTCTGCCGATAAGATCTACAAGGACGTCAAGGATTACTACGAGAAAAACCTGCAGCTGACACTGCTAGAACCGACGCAGATCAATAACGGCTATGCCATCATCACGCTTCCGGAAACTGCGGAGAAATACAAACTCAAGACCCTGACCGATCTCGGGCCAGCCTCCAAGGAACTTTCTTTTGGTGCAGAAGGCGGCTTTGGCGAACGCAAGGATGGATTGCCGGGCTTGAAGCAAGTCTACGGCATCGAATTCAAGGATTTCCGCATCTTCGCCAAGCTCGGTATCCGCTACAGCGCGCTGACGAGCAAGAACATCGATGTGTCCTATGGTTTCAGCACGGACTGGCAGATCGCCGATAGCGGCCTCGTCGTGCTTGATGACGACAAGCATCTTTTCCCGCCCTATTACCTCGTGCCTGTCATCCGTCAGGATGCCTTGGCCAAGAACCCGAAGATCGCGGAAGTGCTCAACAAGGTCAGCCCGCTTCTTAACAATGAGAACATGCGCGACCTGAATGCGGCTGTCGAACGCGACAAGAAGGAACCAAAGGAAGTTGCCGAAGAGTTCCTGAAGGACAAGGGTATTTGATTAAAGTCTGGCGGAACCATGTGGTTTCGCCGATCATTTGAACGTGTATGGCGGAGATGACCCCATCTCCGCTATTTCACTGCTGAAGCGACGATGCAGGCAGGACGGCACCCTTGAATTGGGCTCCCAAAAACATTCCGGAAATACTCACCGCGACGTGGCAGCATCTGGTGCTCTCGGTTTCATCGGTGCTGATCGGACTGGTGATCGCATTGATCCTGGGGATCATCTGCGCGCGTCGGCCAAAGCTATATGCCGTGGTCCTGACGATCACCGGCATCATTTTCGTTGTTCCAAGCCTTGCATTGTTTGCACTTTTGATCCCTTGGCTTGGCCTCGGAACAAAGCCGGCTCTGGTTGGCCTTTCCTCCTATTGCCTCCTCATTCTTCTGCGCAACGTCGTCACCGGCTTACGCGGTGTTCCCGCAGACGTACTCGATGCGGCGGATGGCATGGGTTATAACACCTGGCAGCGGCTTGTCCGCATCGAACTGCCGCTTGCTCTGCCCTTGATCGTCTCCGGTATTCGCATCGCACTCGTCACAGTCATCGGCATCGCTACGGTCGCAGCGTTCATCGATGGCGGTGGGCTTGGCACGATCATCCTCATGGGTATCGATCAGAGCTACACTGAGAAAATACTCGTCGGCGGAATTTTGACGGCGTTGATGGCGACGTTCTTCGATGTCCTTCTGAGCCAGGCCGAAAAACTTCTGGTCCGTGGGCGGTGACGATATGCTGAGCACGGCATTTTATTGGATCATCAATCACCAGCCGGAATTCTATCAGGCGCTCGGCCGGCACCTTGTAATGTCGGGCGTTTCCTTGGCATTTGCTCTGGCTATTGGCCTGCCGTTGGCAATCCTGATCATCAATCGCGGCGGGCTTGCCTTCGCGGTGATCAACACGATCAACGCTCTGCGTACGATCCCCAGTCTTGCGATCCTCGCTATCATGATGCCCCTGCTTGGGATTGGACTATGGCCGTCCATCGTTGCCCTGACCATTCTGGCTCTGCCGCCGATCCTGCTCAATGCCTTTATCGGCCTGCGCGATGTGGATCCGGATGCGGTGGAAGCGGCAACTGGCATGGGCATGAACCGCGGTCAGGTCCTGCGCAAGATTCGCATTCCGCTTGCTGCACCGGCGATGTTTGCCGGGGCGCGTACTGCCGCCGTACAGGTGCTGGCCGGTGCAACGCTGGCACCCTTCATCGGCGGTGGCGGACTTGGCGATTTCATCGCTGTCGGCATCAGCATGATGGACATGTCGCGTCTGCTCGTCGGCGCTATTCCGATTGCGCTGCTGGCGCTGGCGACCGAATTCATTCTCGGGGTTGCCGAAAAAATCTTCTTTGCAGAAAGATCGACCGCATGATCACCATGGAACATGTCACCAAGCGGTATGCCGAAGGCGGCCCTGCCTCGGTCGACGATCTGTCGCTCGTTGTGCCGGAAGGTACGACGACGGCGCTGATCGGTCCGTCCGGCTGCGGCAAGACCACGACGATGCGCATGATCAACCGCCTGATCGATCCGACGGAAGGCAAGATCATCGTCAATGGCGAGGATGTCACCAAGGTTGATCCTGTCGAACTCCGCCGCCATATCGGTTATGTGATCCAGCAGGTCGGCCTGTTTCCGCACATGACGATTGCCCAGAACATTGCAGCGGTGCCGAAACTGCTTGGCTGGGCTGAGGCGAAAATCAAAGGCCGGACGGAAGAATTGCTGGATCTCGTCGGGCTTGACCCATCCGAGATGCTCAAGCGCTATCCACGCCAACTCTCCGGCGGGCAGCGACAGCGTATCGGCGTGGCACGTGCATTGGCAGCCGATCCTCCGGTGCTGCTTATGGACGAACCGTTCGGCGCGATCGATCCGATCGCTCGATCAAGACTTCAGGATGAATTCCGGCAGATTCTGCAGCGTGTGCGCAAGACAGTCGTGCTGGTCACCCATGATCTCGACGAGGCCATCCGGCTAGGGGATCGCATCGCCATCATGAAAAGTGGCAAGATCGTCCAGTACGATACGCCTGATACGGTGTTGTCTCACCCCGCCGACGCATTTGTCGAAAATTTTGTCGGAATAGACCGTGCGATCAAGCGGCTTAGCCTGTTCACTGTCAACGATGCGATGAGCGCCGCCGCGCCACGCACCGGCGCCAGTACGGTCGCGCCGACCAGCAATCTGCGCGATGCGCTTGCATTGATGGTCGCCGCCAATAGCGATGTTCTTGCCGTGGTAGACGAGGGCGGGACAGTGAAAGGCCAGTTGACGCGGGACGCCATTTTTGCGGTCTGACGACCGTTACGCAAAGCAAGGTAACGCAGCAATGCATATTGGAATATCGATCACGCCATTCGGTCATCATCCCGCTGCGTGGCGTGAGAAGTCGGAAGATGCGATTCATTTCAACGCTTTGGCGGCACAGGTGAAGAAAGCAGAGGAAGGCGGGTTTGATTTCGCATTCTTCGCCGACCGTCTCGGCCAGCGCCCTTTCAATGATCTGTCGCCGCAGGCCGTGCCGTTCGAGCCAACGACGCTGGTTGCGGCGCTCGCCACTGTCACCCGCCAAATCGGACTGATCGCGACCGCTGCAACCAGTCAACACGAACCATACAATCTCGCCCGCCGCTTTGCCTCGCTGGATGCGATCAGCAAGGGGAGGGCGGGCTGGAATGTGGTGATTTCGCCGGAAGCAACCGCGCGCGACCAGGAATATCTCGATGTGGTCAGCGGGCTTTGGGACAGCTGGGAGGATGACGCCTTCGTTTATGACAAAGCATCCGGGCGTTTTTTCCTGCCGGAAAAGATGCATTTGCTCGATCATAAAGGCGAGCATTTTACCGTGCGCGGTCCGCTCAACGTCAATCGTTCGCCGCAAGGCAAGCCTGTCGTCTCGCACGTACTCACGCCGCATACCGTTGAGATAGCTGCGCGTTCGGCGGAACTCATTTTCGTCGCCGCGTCTTCATTCGGTGAAGCGGAGGCGATCATCGCCGATTTCACGCAGCGGCTTGAAAGTCATCGCTGCAAGCGCTCCGACGTGCGGATACTGGCAAACGTCATTCCGTATATCGGCGCGACAACCGCCGAGGCACAGAAGCTCAAAGCCAGACTTGATGAATTGTCGTCCAGCGGAGAGAAGCCCGCAGGCCTGGAGGTCATCGGCACGCCTGTCGAAATTGCAGATGCCTTGGAAGAATGGTCCGGTGTTGTCGATGGCTTCACGATACTGCCGCCGATAGCGCCGGAAGGCATCGACGCCTTCACTGATCACGTCATACCCGAACTGAGAAAGCGGGGATTGTTCCGCAACTCCTATCAGGGCAGCACGTTGCGCGAGCAACTTGGAATACAACGTCCGCACCATCCGGCCAGCCAAGCAGCGGAGCAAACATATTGAGCACAGCACATATGAAGCTTGGGGCCTTTCTCATGGCAGGCGGCCATCACATTGCAGCCTGGCGGCATCCGGACGCAGTTGCTGAAGCTGGTGTGGATGTCGACCACTTCATCGCTCTGACGCGCATGGCAGAAGCCGCCAAATTCGACATGGTTTTCTTCGAAGATGCTGCTGCGATCCGCGAGCGGAACATCAACACAGCGAGTCAGGCGGCGCGTTCCACGATGTTCGAACCGCTTAGCCTGCTCGCTGCGCTGGCGGTCAACACGTCGCATATCGGCTTGGTAGCCACTGCTTCCACCACCTACAACGAGCCCTATGGTCTGGCACGGACGCTGGCTTCCATTGATAACCTCAGCGGTGGCCGGGCGGGTTGGAACCTGGTGACGTCGGCGAGTGAACTTGAAGCGGAAAACTTCGTATCGAGTGGCTTGCGGCCCCACGCACAACGTTACGAACGCGCCGAGGAATTCGAACAGGCGGCCAGAGCCGTCTGGGATAGTGTCGATGCCGATGCCTATTTGGTTGACGGACAGGTCTATGCCGACCCTGCCAAGCTGCATACCGTCGACCATCACGGCGCGCTTTTCACCGTCAAGGGTCTGCTCGACAGTCCGCGTTCGCCGCAGGGTCGTCCTTTAATGGTTCAGGCGGGGGCTTCGGACGCTGGCAAGAACCTCGCGGCGCGAACCGCCGACGTGGTGTTCGTGGCGGCCCAAACCTTGCAGGAGGCGCAGACCTATTATGCCGATTTGAAATCACGCATGCCGGCCTTCGGTCGAAATCCTGACGATCTGAAGATCCTGCCGGGCGTATCGCCGATCGTCGGCCGAACCGAACGCGAAGCGCAGGCGAAATATGATGCGCTGCAGGAACTCATTCCCGACGAAGTCGGTGTCGCATTGCTCGCCAGTTATCTCAGCATCAAAGACCTGTCGCAGTACCCGGTGGAAGGACCGTTGCCGGAAATGCCGGCTACCGATGGCATTCAGAGCCGGCAGCAGCTGATCATCGATCTTGCGAGGCGCGAGAATCTGTCCATTCGGGAAGTGGCTCGCAATTTCGCGGGTGCGCGCGGCCATTGGCAGTTGATCGGTACCCCGGCGCAGATCGTCGATGAGCTGGAGGAGCGCTTCCGCAGCAAGGCGGCCGACGGCTTCAACGTCATGGGTGCTTATTTTCCCGGCGCCCTTCAGGATTTCATCGAACTGGTTGTTCCTGAGCTGCGCCGTCGTGGCCTCTTTCGCGATGAGTATGAAGGGCGCACATTGCGCGAGAATCTCGGAATCAGCATCCCGGCGCGTGCAGCATGAGCAAAGAGAACAGCATGAAACCCATTTATATTGATTATTTGAATGCACTCGACATCGACGCATTGGCGTTGACCGATGCCGAAATACTCGCTGCAATCGAAACCTCTCTTGCCGCACAAGGAAATGGTGAAACAGTAATTGAGCCGCGCGTGCATCTTGAACCGGATGCCTCTTTCCATGGCCATTTCAACGTCTTGCGCGGATACGTTGCGCCTTTGAATCTGGCTGGCGTAAAGATAGTTGGCGACTTCGTCGACAACTACAAGCTGAACTATCCCTCGGAGTTTGGCGTGCTCAATCTGTTCGATCCACGTACCGGAGCACCGCGCGCCATTCTCGATGCGACGGTAATCACCGATATGCGTACCGGAGCGATTACTGCGCTCGGTGCGAAATATCTCGCGCGCAAAAATTCAAAAATTCTCGGCCATATCGGCGCACGCGGCACGGCCTATTGGAACGTAAGGCTGCTTGATTACCTCTACAATTTTGATGAAATTCGCGTGCATTCGCGTCGCCCCGAGAGCCGCAACGCTTTTGCCGAGAAGCTCTCCCATGACCTTGGCAAGAAGATCATCGTGACCGATGACTGGCGTTCCTGCGTCGAAGGTGCTGACATAGTTGTCGAAGCGTCGCGTCTGCCTGAGCCACAACCGATGCTGAAGACCGAATGGATCAAGCCCGGTGCTTTCGTTGTACCATACGGAACCATGAGCGCGGTGGAATTGTCGCTGACGGATATCATGGACAAACTGGTGGTCGATGACTGGGGCCAGTGCAAGGGCGGCAAGTTCGGTTCGCTGCGCGCGCATGTGGAAGCGGGAAAACTCTCCGAACAGACGCTGCATGCCGAGCTTGGAGAGATCGTTGCTGGACAAAAATCCGGCCGCGAGAATGATGGCGAGACCATCCTGTTCTGGCATCGGGGTCTATCATTGAGCGATATCGCGCTTGGCTATGCGATGCTGGAAAAAGCCAAGACATCCAATATCGGCCAGAGGCTGCGCTTTGCATGAGCGCGATCGTCCTCAAGGGATCCGATATCACGGTCGCTGATATCGCAGCGATCGCCCGCAAGGACGCGCAGGTCGAAATCGCTCCGGATGTCTACGATCGGCTGGAAAAGGCGCGAGCGATCCTCGATAAGGCTGCCGCATCGGGACAGCAGGTATACGGTCTGAATACCGGCCTTGGCGCCAATCTGAAAACCCCTGTGACCGAGGATATCGGCGTATTCCAGCAGCAGCTTGTACGCGGGCGTGGCATGGGCGTTGGCCCGTCATTGCCGCGCGATGTCACTCGTGCTGTCATTGCCGCGCGGCTTTCGATGCTCGCCGTTGGCGGGTCGGGTATTTCAACCTCTGTTTTCAATGATTTGCTGGCATTGCTCAACAAACAGATTCATCCCGTGATCCCGTCCATTGGTTCCATAGGCGCTGGTGATCTCGTCCTTCTATCAGCGGTCGCACAAACGCTGATCGGCGAGGGTGCTGCCGAGTATCAGGGGCAAGTTTACCCATCGATGCACGCGCTGGAAAAGGCCAATCTTGCACCATCGACGTTTGGCCCGAAGGATGGATTGTCTTTGCTGAATGCCTCGGCAGTCTCGGTCGGACACGGCGCGCTGGTCGCAGGAGATACCGGCGCGCTCCTGGATTTCCAGCGTCAGGCTGCCGCCCTGAGCTTCGAGGCACTGGCTGGCAACCCGCTCATTCTGAGCACTGCTATCCAGATCGCGCGTCCGGCTGCCGGTCAGGTGGAAGAGGCGGCAAAGCTGTTCGCCCTGCTAGAAGGCTCATCGTTGTTCGCCGCAAAGACGGCGATTCAGGACCCACTCAGCCTGCGCTGCTCTGCGCCTATTCACGGTGCGCTCGCCCACGCTCTGAAGGCGGCCACAGAGGCAATCGAAATCGAGCTCAATTCAGCCGCGGACAATCCGCTTGTAGTCATCGGCGAAGACCGTGTGCTGTCGACAGGCAATTTCCACACGCCGTCGCTGGCATTGGCCTTTGAAACTTTGGGGCTCGCCATCGCGCAAGCGGCGCTAGCGAGTGCTGCGCGCTTCATCCAACTGACAGGCCCGGGCCGCAATGGCCTGCCGCGTTATCTCAGTCCGGTCGGCGGCGCTTCCGCCGGTTTCGTGCCCCTGCAAAAAACAGTAACGGCACTTGTCGGCGCCATCCGTCACAAGGCCAATCCGGTTCTGCTGGATTTTCTTCCGGTTTCTGAGGGTGTGGAAGACCACGCGACGCAGACCCCGCTTGCGGTGGCAAAGTGTGCCGAGATAATTGATTTATGGCGCCATCTTGTGGCTTGCGAGATGTTGGCCGCGGCGCAGGCAATTGATATGAAGCCCGGCCATCGTTGCGGCAAGGGAACTACGGAAACTTATGGGTACGTGCGCGAGACTTCAGCCAGGTTGGAGGAGGACAGGGCGCTTGGTGGTGATGCGTTCGAACTCGCCGTCCGCTTAGCGACGAATTGTTAACCTCAGCTCGTAGTATTTAGCTTGACGATCCGGATATCCGCTCGCCAATGTAGAAGGACCATTCGGAAGATCGGGTAATGCCAATCAGCAAATCGCGAGAATCACCATTCGATACGCGAAATGAGCGCGGAGGGGATCGCCTGCTGCAGATCGAGGCGGTCTATGACAAGGTTCCGGTCGGCCTTTGCTATATCAATCGCAACGGCATCTTCGTTACAATCAATGATCAGCTTTCGCGCATGCTCGGTATTACAAACGACAAAGCTGTCGGCCAGCTCGTCGAAGACATTGTACCCGATCATGCACCTCTCTTGCGCGACAGCCTGAGGGCGGCTCTGAAAGGAGGAACGGTTCCCGGTCGGGAGATACAAGGTGCCGAAGAAACCTTCATGGTTTCAGCCGCTGCCGTGACAAATGATCTGGACGAGTTCACCGGTATTTCCGTTGCCTACACCAACATTTCTAATTTGAAGAAAATCGCTCAGAAGTTGCAGGAAACCGAGCAGCGCACCTCCTACGCACTGGAAAGCGCCGGACAGTGGATATGGGATTTGAATATCGCGACAATGCGTGTCTGGCGCTCGCCGCAATATAGAATGCTGCTCGGTCTTGATCCGAACGGTGCCGAATCCGAAAGCGTTGCCTGGGATATTGTTCACCCCGATGACAAGGCTCGGGCCATTCAGGCGTTTGAGGATGTCGTCAGCGGCCGCACGTCGCACTTTGAAGCGATCTACCGCGTGCCGCGTGGCGGTGGTGGCGACGCATGGATTCTAAGTCGTGGCAAGATTGTCGAATATGGCCCAGACGGTTCACCGCTGCGGCTTTTGGCGACGAGTGTCGACATCAGCGCACAGAAACTTGTCGAGGAACAGCTTTCGACCACAGTTCAGCTGCGGCTGGAATTGGAACAAAAATTGCTCGAGGTGAACCGCAAACTGAAGAACCAGTCTGAACGCGATCATTTGACCAATCTGCCAAACCGCCGGAAGTTCACCCACCTTCTGAAACGCGAGTTCGTGCGCGCCATTGACAGTGCAGAGATGCTGACGGTGCTGATGGTCGATATCGACCATTTCAAGGCCTACAATGATTTCTACGGGCATCTGGCTGGAGACAAGTGCCTCATGCAGGTGGGACGCGCCCTGAAGAAGGTCGTCAAGCACAGCGGTGGATCCGTTGCCCGTTTTGGGGGCGAGGAATTCGCCGCCCTTCTATCGGGCCTTGCCACGGAGCAGGCGTCCGAAATAGCTGTGCAGATGCTTGATGCCATTTCTGCGATGCAGCTTGAACATCGCGGCAGTCCGACTGGCATGATTTCGGTCAGTATCGGCATGGCAGTTCTCGATTATGCAAGTCGGGCGACCGTGAACGGACCCGATGATCTTCTTAACCGCGCCGACAGTGCGCTGTATAAATCGAAACGCAACGGCCGCGGCAGGCTCAGTGTCTGGACTACCCTAAAGTAGTGTGATGCATACCGCTGCCGATCTTTGGGATCCGTTTTCGCCCCAGGCCGATCCGCGCGAAGCAGCAACGGTTTGGACACCATTGCACGCTATAGTGGTGAGTGACGTGTGTATTTGCTAACAAATACGTTGCATGGGCCGCTCAACACTGAATTCTACGAATCCGACCAGATTGAAAATCGGCGTTTCTTTACGCAAGTGCGAAGAGCGGATCATTGACTTATTTCAGCGAATAACATGGACTAAAGTATGATGCTGTAGTCGGCGTATCTTAAAAAAGCTGGATAGTCATGAAGGTCGTGCGGAATTTTTTGTGGGCGCCAACAATAGGCCTATCCTGGCTGTGGGGATTGGGGTTCTTTTACTCTATCCACGTCACGCTAACCTATGGCTGGCTTGGTTTTTTCGGTTTTGCCATAGCCAACGTCGGCGGGCTGTGGCTGTTCGGCTATATTCTTGGTCGCACCAAGCGGTCGCCTGACCAGATCATGAAGGATATCGAAGGCCGTTATGCAGGCGTATTCCTGCTGTTTCAGATGGCTGCACTTGTTGTCACGATCTTCGGGTTCGTCGCCTATCTCTGGCAGCCGATCGTCGGCGAGGGCTCGGCGCTTGGCGTTGCCCTGTTGCTGCTGTTTGCGTGCGCCATTGGCCACGCGCTTTCGCTGCAGCAACTGAAACTATTGCACATCGTCTATACGGTGGTTGGCGTCGCCGCCGGCATCGTTTTGCTTGTCGGATTGCGTCAGACGTCTGACTATCCGGGTGTGCCACTTCAACAGTTCGACAGCCGCTTCTATGGGCTGATCATGCCAACGTTGATCGGTTTCCTGCTCGGGCCCTGGCTAGATATCCAGCATTGGCAGCGCGCAGTTACCATCAAGCGAGAAGGTGGCGATGTGGGCATGGCCTATGGAGTTGGCGCCTTGATGTTTTTCGGATTTCTCTACCTCAATGCCCTGACCGCCTCTGCGGTCGGTCCGATCGGCAGCATCCTTTCCATCGATGGCCTGCCCAGCGCGCAGGGCTCTGTCTCCGCGGCCACCGTTCTTGCTGCAGAAAACGGCCAGCCTTATCTTGCTGTCGCTTTTGTTATCTGGACTGTTATTGCCTTGGCCTCAACCGTGGACAGCTTTTATTGCGCAACATCATGGTTCTTGAGGGGTAAAAACCTTCGCAGCAACAGTCCGCTCCTTGCCCTGATCCCTGATGGTATTGCTTCATCACCGCTTTGGCTGCTGATTGGCGCTACTTGGGTTGCTTTCACCGCGGTTCCTGCGAACTTTTCGCTGATGTACTTCATGATGCCGTTTGCGACTCTGTTCGTCAGTGCGTCGGCCAATCTGGTGTGTGAAGCGCTCGGAGCAAAGCCAAGATTCGATCCTGTGCTGAGCTTTCTGATCGGTTGCGGCTCGTCGCTCATATTCATTATGGGTTATATCGAGCCAGTGCCGGGCTTCCTGCTCATTTCACCATTCATCGGCCTGATTGGCGCTTTACCGGTCATCATTGAACTGTTCGGACCGGCCTCAAGGGCAATTCCCATCGAGATAGTTGATCAGCCTATTCGCATGATGTCGCCTGCACCGCTCGCTGCTGTCTCGGGAAGTGACGATATTACACCCTCCCACGGTTTTGACGGCGAATGGTTCGTCATGCAGCTCGTACCGACCTATGACGATACGAATTCGGTCGGAAACGTCTACTTCGCCAACTATGTCCGTTGGGTAGGCAAGGCACGCGAATTGTTCTTCAATGTCTGCATGCCGGATTTCGACCTCGCCACGACGCGGTTCTATATCCTTACGCGCTCATTCACCCATGATTACCGGCGCGAGTCGAAGGAGTTTGAGCAGATCAGCGTGCGCATCAAGATTGCCCGCCACAACCGCAAGTTCGTGACCCTGCAGCACGAAATCCATAGCGCTGCGCAAGGATTGTTGGGACATGGCGAACAGTCGCTGATGTTCGTCGACCGTGATCACTACAATCCGCTCGATATACCGGGAGAGGTGATCAAAGGTTTCCTGGCCTATTGGCCCAAGGATTCACGCCTTTCTCCGAGCCACCGGCCAGCAAACATTCAGGATGCAGCCGCCAAGCGCCAGGCCTGACGCTCTAGGTTTGTTAGCTGGCGACCTGATAACGATCGCGGTCGAAGGCGAGTAGCTCGAAGGTTTTCTCGACGGGCTCGGCAGGGCTGAACAGGAAGCCCTGTACCTGATCACAGCCTTCCTTTTGCAGGCAGGCGAGCTGTTCGCGGGTCTCGACACCTTCGGCAGTGATCTTCATGCCCATGCTTGCACCGAGCCCCATGACAGCACGAATGATTGCGAGACTTCCCCTGTTGTGGGGCAGATCGCGCACGAACGACTGGTCAATCTTGATCTTGTCGAACGGCATCTTGCGCAGGTAGCTCAAGCTGGAATAGCCCGTGCCGAAATCATCGAGCGCGATGCTGACACCCATGGCGCGGAACTGCCGCAGCAGCGAGATCGCCGCAACATTGGCTTCGAGGAAGACGGATTCGGTGATCTCGAGCTCCAGCCTGTTCGGCTTCAGCTTGTTCTTGGTCAGGGCATCGCGAACGATCGAGGCAAGATCGGAATGGCGGAACTGGATTGCCGAGATATTGATCGCGACATGAATGTCCTGCGGCCACGAAACGGCGACGCGGCACGCTTCCTGGATGATCCATTCGCCGAGCGGAATGATATTGCCCGTTTCTTCCGCGATCGGGATGAAGATCGTTGGCGAGATGAAGCCGTGCACCGGGTGCTTCCAGCGCAGCAACGTTTCGAAGCCGACGGTCTTCAGGGTCTGAGCCGATATGATGGGCTGGAAGTGAAGGATGAACTCGTCCCGCGCCAGGGCACCGCGCAGGTCCATGGCAAGCGCGCGCTTGGCTTCGATGCGCGCATCCATTTCCACCTCGTAGAAACGGAAGCTGTTACGGCCTTCGTTCTTGGTCCGATAGAGCGCCAGGTCGGCGCAGCGCATGATGTCATTGACGCTGTCGGTCGGTGCGATCGCGATGCCAACGCTGATGTGAATATTGATCTGGATACCGTCGATCCAGAAGGGCTGTGCGATGCTCTGAACCAATTGCTCGGCAAGTTCTGTGGCAGCGGTCTGATCGGCGCCGCGCGCCAAAATGGCGAACTCGTCGCCGGACAGGCGAGCAACCACATAGGTTGGCGGTGATGCACCGCGCAGGCGATCCGCCACCTGTTTGAGCAGTTGGTCGCCAATACCGTGGCCGAAACTGTCGTTGACGGTCTTGAATTCATCGAGATCTATACAGAAAACGGCAAAGCTGCGAAGACCTTTCTCAAGGTCCTTGGTGGCTTGCGAAAGCTGATCGGTGAATAGCGTACGGTTTGGCAGATCGGTCAGCACATCGTAGCGGGCGAGATAGGACAGTTGATCATCCGACTGCTTCGCAGCGGTCACATCCGAGCCGACACCGCGATAGCCGACAAACTGACCCGCATTATCAAATATGGCCTTGCCGGTAAGCGACCACCAGCGGGTTTCGCCCTTGATGTTGATGGGCAGGATATGGTTGCGGAATGTCGTGCGGTTCTCGATTGCCTGCCAGATAGAGCCAACCTTGACGGCTTCTTCCGCATGCGACTGATCGATCTTGAACAGTTGCGCAAAAGGCATGCCCTGCAGTTCTTTGGTCGTCTTTGCGGCAATCTGCGCCAGCCGCGGCGATGTATGCTGAAGCTTGAGATCAGCGTCGGTCTCCCAGATCCAGTCGCTGGCATTCTCTTCGAAATCATACAATAGCAGGCTGATGACTTCCTTCTGCTGCTCTACCTTGATCTGGTCCAGCGTGCGCATGACAATAAGATTGCTCATGTGGACGATGGTGAAGAGAATGAAGAGCGCATAGAACGCCAGCAGAATTGCTATGAACAGAAAGAAATCCTCACCGGTCGAGGCGAGGGCAAAGAACGATCCGGTGATTATCGTGCCCGAGTAAGCGATGGCTGCCAGCGGGACCACGGCGACGCCGATGCCGGTCGCCATGAGCCCGGCGGCGGTACAGGCGATCAAAAGTCTGTGGTAGGGATCGGCATCCAGAAACAGCATCAGTGGAATACTGGCGAGGCAGATACCATAGAGTGCAGATATGATGATCAGGTATTTGATCGCGTCAAAGCCGAGTTCCTTGACTTTCGGCACCGTGTACCATTGCCAGCAGGCAAAGAGCGAACCTGCGGTCATGAGTGCAACGACTGTAGAAACCCCGGCGAGATAGAGGCGGGGACCGAGGTCCCAAAAGACGAAGGCGACGACAAACACCACGCACATGGCAACGAGAACCGTGAAAGGCGCTAGCCTCAGTGCAACGTCCATCTGTTCCGCGTAGACACGGCGTTTCACGGCCGGGTTTATCGCGCCCCGCATTCCGAACATCGATCGGATCGCGTCAAAGGTGTGAAAATTGGACAATCGCACGCACAGACCTCAGACAGGTGAGTTCATCTTCAACCCATGTTAGTTTTTTTACGTTCGGCATTGGTTAATATACTTAGCATTTTTTCTAATAGTTACCAATGTCTTTATGTACGAAAGGCTTGCTTCGGTTAAGATGTCTTTTCCAGGCTTCAGGGTATTAGTTCGTTAACCCACTACAGTTTTAACAATTCCAATGTATATTATCAATTTTAGAAATATAATCTTCAGTATTTATCTCGTCATGATAATTTTTTATTTAAGTATGTTTTAAACAACGCTTCTGATAATAACGCGATTTGCGCACTGTTAGTCCAGAATATAGCTCTTTAGAGTTAGGCTGCACTGTCCGAAATCAAGCTCGCAGATTCGGCAGTGGGCTGCAATGCGTCAAAAGAATGCATTTGAGCCAGCAGGAGTAGAGTTGATGCCGATCGATGCGATACGTTTGGAAAGACATTCCCGCAATCGGCTAAAATATGAAATGCACTGCGTGTCGGTGCGGAAAAACATCTCCTATTGTCGGTTCGGTCGAAGGGTTCTCCCCACCCACAAATGTTGTCGCAAACCGAGCTGAAATATTCATGCCTGTCGTCAAGGTCTATCGAAAATTGAAGATGGTCTGTATAGACGGCCCTAAAATGGCAACAGGGCGGGCGCGTGAGCTCCGCAAATGAATATGGCTGTTCTGAAGAATACGGCAGCAAGCACGCCGCAAGTGCTTCCCGGCGATGAACCGGCGGCCGCGGCCGCGACGGTCGATACCATGGTCGCATTCCAACGCGTCTCCAAGCGGTTCGCAGCAGGCAAAACCGGCGCTGAGGTCGTGGCTCTGGACGATATCGACCTTGTCGTACCTCGTGGTTCGGTGACCGGGATTATCGGACGCTCGGGTGCTGGAAAATCCACATTGATACGGCTGGTCAACGGGCTGGAGAAGCCAAGCTCCGGCCGTGTCCTCGTTGATGGCGTGGATGTCGCGGGACTGGACGAGAAAAGTCTGCGTGCGGTTCGTCGTTCGATCGGCATGATCTTCCAGCATTTTAATCTCCTGTCCTCACGTACCGCCTTTGGCAATATTGCGCTGCCGCTCGAAATTGCGGGCATGGACAAGCAGTCGATCGAGAATCGTGTTGCGCCGCTGCTTGACCTGGTTGGCCTTTCCGACAAGCGCGATCGTTATCCTTCTGAACTCTCCGGTGGACAGAAGCAGCGTATCGGCATCGCACGGGCGCTGGCCACTGAGCCAAAGCTTCTGCTCTCCGATGAAGCGACATCGGCATTGGATCCCGAAACGACGCGATCGATCCTTGCGCTTCTCAGAAAGATCAATAAGGAGCTGGGCTTGACCGTGCTCCTCATCACCCATGAGATGGAAGTGGTAAAAGCCATTGCCGATCATGTGGCGGTGATTGATGGCGGCCGCATTGTTGAGCAGGGCTCGACATTCGATGTCTTCACCGGACATGTACACGACACAACCCGGGCGCTTCTCGGCGGTCTTGCAGGCATGCATTTGCCGGACTTCCTGACCAACCGCCTGAGTGATCAGCCGCAGCCTGGCTCCCGCACTATTCTCCGTGTCATATTCAAGGGTGAAAACGCCACGGAGCCGATGCTGGCGCGGCTTGGCAGCGATCTGGGTATCGAGGTCAATATCATGGCCGGTGCAGTGGATGAAATCGCCGGACGCCCTTTCGGCATGCTCGTGGTTTCGTTGCGCGCCGACGAGGCAAAAATCGTCGAGGCGCGGCAATTTCTTGCCAATCATGGCCTGTCATCGGAGGTGGTTGGTTATGTCAGCTGATATTGTTGCTCTCATCGTCAAAGCGACCGGCCAGACACTGTATATGGTAGCTATCGCCGGGCTGATCGGTTCGCTGTTCGGTATTCCGCTTGGCGTATTCCTGGCAACAAGCGGCCGGGGCGAGCTCTTCCCCGCGCCTTCGGTCAACAAGGCACTCGGTCTCATCGTCAATGCCACGCGTTCGACACCATTCATCATCCTTGTCGTTGCCATCATCCCATTTACGCGTCTCGTTGCCGGAACGTCGATCGGGACCACTGCCGCAATCGTGCCGTTGACAATCGCGACCATTCCCTTCGTTGCTCGTCTCGTTGAAACGGCCATTCGTGAAGTCGATCCCGGCTTGACCGAAGCAGCGCGCGCCATGGGTGCAAGCCCGATGCAGATCGTGTTCAAGGTACTTCTCGCCGAGGCCCGGCCCGGTATCGCTTCCGCACTGACCCTGACGATCGTCAGCCTGATTGGCTATGCGGCCATGGTCGGCGCGATCGGCGGCGGTGGTCTCGGCGACCTTGGTATCCGCTACGGCTACCAGCGCTTCATGCCCGATGTCATGGCCGTCGTCGTTGTGGTGCTCATCGTGCTTGTGCAACTCGTCCAGAGCGCCGGTGACCGGCTGGCACGGCAGTTCGACAAGCGTAGCCGTCCCCGTTGATATTTAATTGAAAGCAGGAGTTTGAAATGTTGAAGAAAATACTTGGTGTTGCCGCGTTGGCAGCAGTTCTGAGCGCGACTGGTGCGCTCGCCGAAACGATCAAGATCGGAGTTACACCGGGCGAGCACGCGCAAATTCTTGAAAAAGTCGCGGAAGTCGCCAAGCCAAAGGGTCTCGATATCCAGATTCTCGAATTCTCCGATTACGTGGTGCCTAATCAGGCGCTAAACGACGGCGAACTTGATGCCAATTCCTTTCAGCATAAACCTTATCTCGACAACCAGATCGCCGACCGCAAATTTGATCTGGTCGACGTCGCTTATACGGTCAATTTCCCGATGGGCGTCTATTCGAAAAAAGTGAAGAGTTTCGATGAGTTGGCGGATGGTGCTACCATTGCGATTCCGAATGACCCGACCAATGGCGGGCGTGCTTTGCTCATCCTGGCTGACAAGGGGGCTATCAAGCTGAAGGATGGTGCCGGCCTGAAGGTCACAACTGCCGATATCACCGAGAACAAGAAGAATTTCAAATTCGTCGAGCTTGATGCCGCACAGCTACCGCGTTCTATTGATGACGTCGATGCCGCAGCGATCAATACGAATTATGCCCTTGAAGCAGGTCTTGATCCCATGAACGGGACCATCCTGAAGGAAGGCGAAAAGGCTCCTTATGTCAACCTGATCGCCGTTCGCACCGCTGACAAGGACAAGCCGTGGGTGAAGACACTCATTGAAGCCTACCATTCGGATCCGGTGAAACAGTTCATCCTTGACAAGTACAAGGGCGCAGCTGTTCCGAGCTGGTGATTGCACGGTCTGCGCACACCGTCACAAACGCGGCATGCAATAAGCCTGCGGACGGCAAGCGATCAGATTCGCTTGCCGTCCGCACCAAACAGATGCAGTTTTTCTTTCGGGACAATAACGCGCAAATGATCATCGGTGTTTGATGTTGACCGCCCTGGCACGCGTACGACAACCCTTTCGCCGCCGATGATGCCATACACATAGCTCTCCGCGCCGACCGGCTCCACACCCAGAACCTTGAGATCAAGCGCCAGACCGCCAATATGCGTATCGGTCCCGGCGGAGACCTCGAGATCTTCCGGCCGGAAACCGATCACAGCACCGGTCGTTGGCACAGCCAGTCCTTCCGCGCCGATACGTGTTCCATCTTTGAGGATTAGGCCGGAGCCATCTGCCGTCACCGGCACAAGATTCATCGGCGGTGCTCCGATGAAGCTTGCAACAAAGGTGCTGGCTGGCTTCTCGTAGATATCGAGCGGTGCGCCGATCTGTTCAACCGAGCCGGCATTCATCACGACAAGGATATCCGCCAGTGTCATAGCCTCGAGCTGGTCATGCGTGACGTAGACACTGGTCACACCAAGCTGGCGCTGCAGGTTCTTGATCTCGACACGCATTTGCCCGCGTAGCTTGGCATCGAGATTGGAAAGCGGTTCATCGAAAAGAAATACCTTCGGGCTGCGGACGATGGCACGACCCATGGCAACGCGCTGGCGCTGGCCGCCCGAAAGTTCCTTGGGGCGGCGCTCCAGAAGATGAGTCAATTCAAGGATTTGTGCCGCGTCTTTTACCCGTTTGTCGATCTGATCCTTCGGCATGCCGCGGTTGCGCAGACCGTAGGCCATGTTGTCATAGACTTTCATATGCGGGTAGAGCGCGTAGTTCTGGAAGACCATGGCAATATCGCGTTCGGCAGGCCCGAGAGCATTGACCACCTTGTTGTCAATTTTGACCGTGCCGTCGGTGATGGATTCGAGCCCCGCGATCATGCGGAGCAGGGTGGATTTGCCGCAACCGGAAGGTCCGACCAGCACGCAGAGCGCTCCATCCTCAATGGCAATGTTCACGCCTTTGACCGCTTCGACCGAGTTTGCATAAACCTTGCGAACATTTGTGAGTTCTACACTAGCCATACCGGTATCATTTCTCCGTTTCGACCAGACCGCGCACGAACCAGCGTTGCATCAAGACGACAACGAGGATCGGGGGCAGGATGGCGAGAATGCAGGTCACCATCACAAGATGCCATTCCGTGTCGGCATCGGCGAAGGAAATCATCTTGCGCAAACCAATGACGATGGTCGACATGTCGTTCCGGTTGGTCATCAGCAGCGGCCACAGATATTGCGTCCAGCCATAGATGAAGAGGATGACGAACAGTGCCGCGATATTGGTTTTCGACAGGGGCAGCAGGATATCCTTGAAAAAACGCCACGGCCCCGCGCCATCGACACGAGCGGCTTCGACCAGTTCGCCGGGAATGGTCATGAAGAACTGCCGGAACAGCAGCGTCGCCGTTGCTGATGCCATGAGCGGTAAAGTCAGCCCCGTATAGGTATCGATAAGACCGAGATCGACCATCACCTTATAGGTGGGCAGGATTCGCACTTCGACCGGCAGCATCAATGTGATGAAGATCAGCCAGAAGAAAATCATGCGGCCTGGAAAGCGGAAGAAGACGATTGCGTAGGCAGACAGGATCGAGATGACAATTTTGCCGACGGCGATTGCGAGCGCCATGACTACGGTGTTGAAGAGAAGGCGGTCGACGCCGACACCGCCGATACGACCGACACCCCCGAAGAGTGCTGCCGAATAGTTCTCCCAGAAATGGCTGCCGGGCAACAGTGACATTGGTGGCCGCATGATTTCCTGCAGCGACTGTGTTGAGGCGACGAAGGTGTAATAAATCGGGAACGCGACGATCACGATGCCGATGATCAATATGATGTGGGCGATCAGCCGGCCGATGGGATTGTTTTGAATCATGAGCCCGCCTCAACCATAGTGCACTTTGCGCTCGACATAGCGGAACTGGATCGCTGTCAAGCCGATGACGATGACCATCAGGATTACCGATTGCGCTGCGGAATCACCCAGAATGAGATTGACGAATCCATCATTGTAGACCTTGTAGACGAGTGTTTCCGTCGCCTTGCCGGGGCCACCGCCGGTGACTGCGTGAATAATGCCGAACGTGTCGAAGAAGGCGTAGACCGTATTGACGACGAGCAGAAAGAAGGTCGTCGGAGCCAGCAGCGGAAAAATGATGGTCCAGAAGCGCTTCGTCTCGCCCGCGCCATCGATCGCGGCGGCCTCGATCAGCGATTTCGGGATGGACTGCAGGCCGGCTACGAAGAACAGGAAATTATAGCTGATCTGCTTCCAAGCGGCAGCGGAAACGATCAGCACCATTGCCTGATCGCCGTTGAGCAGCGGGTCCCAATTGTAACCAGCCGAGCGGACGAGATAGGCGAGAGTTCCCATCGAGGGGTTGAAGAGGAAGAGCCAGAGCATACCCGCGATGGCTGGCGCCACTGCATAGGGCCATATCATCAGGGTACGGTATATGCCTTTGCCGCGAATGACCTTGTCGGCCATTACAGCGAGCAGGAGAGCGAGTGACATGGCAATGAGCGCCGTCGCGATTGAAAAGATCACTGTCACCTGAAGCGAGTTCAGGTAGTTCGGGTCGCCCAGAACCCGTTTGAAGTTGTCGAGTCCGACAAATTGTGTCGACAGGCCGAATGGGTCCTCCCGCAACACGGATTGGTATATCGCCTGCAATGCGGGCCAATAGAAGAATATTGCGGTGATGGCGAGCTGCGGTGCCAGTAGCAGATAGGGCAAAATTTTGTTTGGAAAAGTGACGCGCGTCGACGATGCCATGAATGCCTCGTTCTGAAAAAGCCCCGTCCGTAGAATGACGGACGAGGCGGGTCATGAAATGGAAATTACTGGCCGATCGCCTGCTTTATTGCAGCATTGCCACGCTTGACGGCATTGTCGAGAGCCTGCTGGGCAGTCTGTTTGCCCGACAGCATGTTTTCGAACTCTTCGTTCTCGATGTCACGAACCTGCGGCAGGTTGACGAGGCGCACGCCCTTTGAATTCTCAGTCGGAGCCTTGCCCATCATCTGCTTGATCGGGATCTCGCGGGCGGGGTTCTTGTCATAGAAGCCGGATTTCTTGGTTTCCTCGTAGGCAGCCAGTGTCACCGGAAGATAGCCAGACACTTGGTGCAGGCGAGCCTGGATGTCGGTCTTGGACAGGAAATTGAAGAAGGCTGCGACGCCCTTGTATTGCTCGTCGCTCTTGCCTGCGAAAACCCAAAGGCTGGCACCGCCAGGAATGGTGTTTTGGGGAGCACCCTTGGCCTCCGGATCGTACGGCAATGGACCTGTTCCGTAGTTCATCCCGGATTTGACTACGTCACCGAGTCCGCCCGATGAATCATTGTAGATGCCGCATTCGCCGGAGAGAAAGAGCTGCTTTGCTTCGGAGGTGCGTCCGCCGTAACGGAACGTACCATCCTTGGCGAGGTCGGCCAATTCCTGGAAGTGCTTGACGTAGAGCGGCGCGTTGATCTTCAGCTCGACATCGATACCGGCGATTCCGTTTTCGTTGGAACCCCAAGGCAAATTATTCCAGGCTGCGAAGTTTTCGGTGTGAATCCAGGTCAGCCAAGCCGATGTGTAACCGCAGTTGGCAGCACCGCTGGTCTTGATCTTTTTCGCTGCGTCCCAGACTTCGGGCCATGTTTTGGGCGGATTATTTTCGTCAAGCCCGGCTTTCTTGAAGATGTCCTTGTTGTAGTAGAGGATGGGCGAGGAACTGTTGTATGGGAACGACAGCATCGTGCCGTCTGGCTTGGAGTAATAGGCGACAATTCCGGGCAGATAGAGGCTCTTGTCGAACTTGGCACCGCCCATCGAAAGAATGTCGGCGACCGGTTTGATCGCTCCTTGGGCACCCATCATCACGCCGGTGCCAGCATCGAACACCTGGAGAATGTCGGGCGCCTGCTTGGCGCGGAAGGCAGCAATGCCCGCGTTCAGGGCTTCCGGGTAGGTGCCCTTGAAAACCGGAACAACCTTGTAGTCGCTCTGGCTTTCGTTGAATTCCTTGGAAAGCGTGTTGACCACTTCGTTGTTGGCACCAGACATCGCATGCCACCAGCTGATCTCGGTAACGGCGAAAGATGAGGTGGATGAGGCGAGGACAATGCCAAAGGCCAGACCCAGTGAAGTGCCGCGATAAGTCATGTCAATCTCCCATACATACAAGGCGTCATCTAAGTGCGCTTGAGGGGAGTATCGTCATTATGTGACAGAGAAACAACAGTTTTATGACCAAGAACTCATACCTTGGTTCAAGGCTGTGGAAAAATTGCTCAGCTGTTCACTTTGATGACCCTCAAACAAGCACAACACCGGCTTTGCGCATCTTTGCGGTCATGGCAGCGAGTGACCCGCCAAGATCGATGCCGCGGCATGCATCCAGCAGAACCTCAGCGGCAAAGCCGTGCTCGATAGCATCCAGCGCCGAATAAGCCACGCAATAATCAGTCGCGAGACCTGCGAAGGTCACATTGGTGATGCCACGTTCCCGAAGATAGCCGGCGAGGCCGGTAGGGGTTGTGCGGTCATTTTCGTAGAAAGTCGAATAACTATCGATATGCGGGTGAAAACCTTTGCGAACCACCAACTCCGCCTTTGTCCAGATGAGATCCGGATGAAATTCCGAACCCGCAGTGCCCTGGATACAATGATCCGGCCAGAGGACCTGCTCGCCGTAGGGCATCATGACTGTTTCGAATGGAGCCTTGCCGGGATGCGACGATGCAAAGCTCGAATGCCCGGGCGTATGCCAGTCCTGCGTGAGGATGACACGATCAAAACGCTGGATGAGCTTGTTGATGATCGGGACGATCTCATGGCCGCCATCGACCGCCAACGCACCGCCAGGACAGAAATCATTTTGCACATCGACGACGATCAGCGCGTCTTTGGCCATCTCGGTACTCCGAAAAAGGTAGTTCCGGTTAGTATGACCAGTCGGACCGTGCCGTCAACGTGCGTAGTGGGAGTCTCCGCCAATCCAGACATGATTGACGTCCAGCTTTTCATCGAGATGCACGATATTGGCCGCATAACCCGGCGCGAGGCGCCCATAATGATGATCGATGCGAATGCTCTGCGCTGGGTAGAGCGATGCCATGCGCAGCGCTTCATCGAGCGACAGACCGAGTTCACGATGCACGAAGCGTACCGCGGAAATCATATCGAGATCGGCACCGGCCAGTGTGCCGTCTTCCAGTGTCAAACGTCCACCGGCGCGTGTGATGGTGCGGCCATTCAACGTGAACGAGGTAATGTCCGTGCCTATCGTGGACATAGCATCCGTCACGAGGAATATCTTCGCGGGACCCTGCTTGGCGCGCAGTGCGATCGCCATCGAGGCTTTGTCGACATGAAAGCCGTCGGCGATCAGTCCCGCTGACAGTTCACCTGATTCCAGCACTGCTCCGACCACGCCTGGACTGCGGTGTCCGAGCTGGCTCATCGCATTGAACAGATGCGTCACCATGCTTGCGCCCGCATCCTTGGCCGCCAATGCCACTTCATAGGAAGCGCCGCTATGACCGAGGCTGACGATCACGCCCGCATCAACCATCGCTCTGATTTTATCCACCGGGACGGTTTCCGGTGCGACCGTGGTGAGCAGAACCGGCAATTCCTGCACCGCCTCGATGATGGCAAGGAGATCGGCGTCATCCATCGGACGGATCAGCTTTGGGTCGTGCGTGCCCTTGTGTGTCAACGACAAGTGCGGACCTTCGAGATGCAGACCAATGAATCCCGCAACTTTTTCCTGCGCCGCAGCCTTGCCTGCTGCGATAGCCGCCGCTGTTATTTCTGGCGTATCGGTGATCAACGTCGGCAGCAGGGCAGTGGTGCCGAACGCGAAATGCGCATCGCAAATGGTGCGGATTGCCTCGATGCTCGGACCATCATTGAGGAGTACGCCGCCACCGCCATTGACCTGTATGTCAATGAAGCCCGGTACAACCTTGCCGCCCTTCAACCCGACGCGGCGAATATCGCCGGGCAAGCTCGATAACGGGGTGATGCTCTTGATCACATCACCGTCGACAACCACAGCTGAGTCGGCGTGCCAGGTTTCGCCGTCGAAAATCTCGGCGCCGGTGAGGGCGTAAATAGTGCTCATATGGTTTCAGTCACTTTTCGTAAGTGCGGCGGCTCATCGGGGTTCAGTCCGCGACCGCGGGCGAAGCCTTCCACGAAAGCATAGAAAGAAACAAGCAATGCGAGCGGGTCGGTCAACGGGTGCGATGTTGCCACGAAGGGCAGGGTGGTCGCTTGCGATGGTTTGGACGATGTGAGGAACACAGCAGCGCCCTGTTCAGCCAAGCGATTGGCAGCATCCACCAGTGAATCCTCGGCTGCGTCGCGTGCGGCGAGCACGAGAATCGGGAAGCCTTTGCCGACAATGGCCTTCGGCCCGTGCATGACTTCCGCAGCACTGAAGGCCTCGGCGTGAACCGCACTGGTTTCCTTGAATTTTAGCGCCATTTCGTTGGCGATTGCCAGCGATGGTCCGCGTCCGAGAACGAACAGCGAGTTTTCGTCGGTCACGGCGCTTGCAAAGGGGGACCAATCGCAGGCGACTGCCTCGGCCAGTGCGGCGGGAAGATTGTCGATGGCGGCAAGCAAGTTCTTGTCTTCGGTCCAATGTCCGATCAGTGCGAGACCGGCCACGGCCGAGCTGACGAATGACTTGGTGGCAGCGACACTGCGTTCGGGACCAGCCAGAATATCGATCGGAAAGTCGCTGGCATTGGCGAGATCGGAGTTGATGACATTGGTGATGGCAATGGTCAACGCACCACTCTCGCTGGCGGCCTTTGTCATGCTGACAATGTCAGGGCTCTTGCCAGACTGCGAGATGGACAGTGTCGCAGCAGAACCGAGCTTGAGCTTCACGCCATAGATGGAGGCGACCGAGGGTCCGAGCGAGGCGACGGGAATACCGGCAGTAAGCTCGCTCGAATATTTCAGGAAGGCGCTGACATGATCCGACGAGCCACGGGCAATCGACGCAAGGAAGGGTGGATTCTTTTCGCGCAACTTCGCGCCGGCCGCAGCAAGAGTGTCGCGCGATGCGTCGAGAAATCGGGCCGTCACATCGGGAATGGACAGGATTTCTTCCCGCATGAGAGTCATCTTGGTGGTCACAGCACTGCTCCTGAAATTTCTGAAGATTCGCCGAGTTTCAGCTCGGCGACAAATTCATAGGCGTCGGCACGGTAGATCGATCGGGTAAACTCGATCACCTTCCCGGATTCGAGATAGGAAATGCGCTCGATGTTCAGGCTGGCCGAGCCGGCCGGAACCTGGAGCAGTTTAGCATCATTCTCTTTCAAGATGGCCGCAGAAATGCGCTGGATCGCCCTGACGGGGCGATTGCCGCTCTCCGCCAAGACCGCATAGAGAGATAAAGTGACAAGTTCCGGATTTGGCAGCACATGAATGGATAACGCGGCACGCTCTATCGCCATCGGCGTGTCGTTGGCCACGCGCAATCGGCTGATCCGCGCAACCTTTTCACCAGACGACAGGCCCAGCGTCACCATTTCTTCGGGCGAAGGGGCGTAGACGCCGCGGTCGAGCCATGTCGAGCGGACAATCATGCCGCGCCTTGCCATGTCCTCGGTAAAGGAAGTGAGATGCGACAAGGATTGCTCGACGCGTGCGGAACGCGGTGCAACAAATGTGCCCGAGCCATGCCGCTGGACGAGCAGGCCATCATTGACAAGACCCTGGACGGCTTTGCGCACCGTTACACGCGATATCTCCGCCATGGCAGCAAGTTCTCGCTCTGGCGGCAATGCATCTCCTGGCAGAAGTTTTCCATCACGCACAGCATTTTCGATCAGCCGCTGCAGCTTCACATAAAGCGGACCACCGGCAGCAGAACTATCGTTGAGCGACGGCAGGATATCGATCAGGCCGTCACCCATGAGTAGCCTCCGCCGATGCCGAGGCGAAATTGCGCGCCGCAAGCTGGACAGCACCTGTCAGCGCGTCATTCAACGGTACCTGCAGCATCGCCCGATAATGCGGTGAGAGACGTGGACCATAGAAAGCACCGAGGCCACCCAACAAGGAAAGCCGCATGGGGGCAGGAGACATAATAGCATCAAGCCCTTCCTCAATCTGGCCGATAGTTTTCTTCAGAAGCGCTAGCGCGACTGGGTCGTCGTTCAATGCATACTCAAACACGATTGGAGCAAACGTGCCGAAATCACTCGGCGCTGCCGAATGGGCGAATTGGACGATCCGATGCGGATTCCCGCCAAACCGTTCCATGACTGCCTCAGTCATCCGTGAGGCTGGATGGAACCTGTCATAGGCGAGCAATGTTTCTTCGAGCAGGTCCCGGCCAAGCCGTGCACCACCGCCGAGATCGCTTACCTTGAAGCCCCACCCGCCGGCAAAACGAATGTCGTTGCCGAGCCGGGTGACATAGGCTGAACCAGTGCCAAGGATCACCACAGTGCCATCATGATCACCGAGTGCGCCCTGAAGCGCGATCACACCGTCCGAATAGACGAATGATTTTTGAAACGGCAGCATAGCCTCCAGCTTTGCGCCATTGCCGCCGACATTGGCACCGGCCAGGCCGAGGACAGCGAAAACAGAATTGCTTTTGCCGAAGTCGATTTGTGCGGCAGCGAAAGCTGCTTCTGTTGCATCGAGGATGTTGAGGCGTGCGGTATTCATGTCGGTCATGATATTGGCCGAACCGCTCTTGCCGATGCCCAGAACTTTGCCGCTCAAATCGGCCAATGCCGCCCTGCAGCCTGTCCCGCCACCATCAATTCCAAGGAGATAAGTCACGTTCAATCGTCCTCCGGTAATCAGAATACCAATAAAATACCAATAGCCAAGCGTTAATTTCTATCTTTCTCTGATTTTCTTTATCCTATTGAATTCATTGAATAAAAATCTATTGGACTAAATCATTGCGGAAAATCTTTTAAGAATTGCTGGACAAGTGGTATTTTTTTGGCATTAATTATCGCAACGAGGAGCGAACAGTGGCACTAACCCGCACAGAGCAGCGCAACGACAAAGCATTGGGGCTGGACGAAAGGTCGCCCGAGGATGTTTTGCAGTTGCTGCATGAAGCACAGCTTGAAGCTGCCGCTTCGGTTGCGCATGCCGCGAGTTCCATTGCCAAGGCTTCTCTACTTGCTGCGGAAACTCTTGCCGCCGGTGGACGTCTTGCCTACGCTGCGGCGGGTAGTTCGGGTCTGATGGCCATGGCGGACGCGCTCGAATTACCCGGTACCTTCGGCATTGCTTCCGATCGTGTCGTCATTCTGCTTGCTGGCGGCGTCGCCAGTCTCAACCGGCTGGCTGGCACCTACGAAGATGACACGAACCAGGCTGCGAACGACATTGCGGCGGCAGGTCTGGTAACGGGTGATTGCCTGATCGCGATTTCCGCCAGCGGTACGACACCCTATGCACTCGCTGCAATCGACGAAGCGAAGAAGCGCGGACTCAAGATAATCTCGATTGCCAATAATCCCGGCGCTCCGATGTTTGAAAAAGCGGACGTTGCGATTGCGCTCGAAACACCGGCGGAAATGGTGGCGGGTTCAACACGAATGGGGGCGGGCACCGCGCAGAAAATTGCACTTAATCTGTTGTCCACGTTGATGGCCATCCGGCTCGGTCACGTGCATGACGGCTATATGGTCAATCTTGTCGCGGACAATATCAAACTGCGTGAACGCGCAGCGCGCATCGTATCGGCGATCAGCGCTTGCGATATGAGCGACGCAGCAAAGTTGCTCGAAGCAAGTGGCGGCTCCGTCAAATCGGCGATCCTGCTCGCCGCTGGCGCGACAGACGCTGAATATGCATCAAACCTTCTCGAAAGCAATCAACAGAGGCTTCGCCCGGCGCTTTCGGAACTCAAAGAGAGTCATGGTTCTCGCTAGGAACCCGGGCTCTCATTAACGGCACTGCTCAAAAGGGTGCAACAGGAGACTAAAATGGGAAGCACGACTTTAAAAACACTGCTTATGGCGACAAGCATTCTGGCGACGGCCGGATTTGCCCATGCTGCCGATACCACACTGACGATCGAAAGCTGGCGTACCGATGATCTGGCCGTCTGGCAGGAAAAGCTCATTCCAGCTTTCGAAGCCAAGAACCCCGGCATCAAGGTGAAGTTCGCTCCGACGCCTCCGACGGAATATGATGCGGCGCTTGGTGCACGTTTCGATGCGGGCAGTGCCGGCGACATCATCACCTGCCGTCCTTTCGACAAGTCGCTGGAACAGTTCAAGCGCGGCAATCTGACCAGCCTGAATGACCTTGCGGGCATGAAGAACTTCTCGGACGTAGCAAAGTCCGCCTGGACGACTGACGATGGCAAGGACACGTTCTGCGTGCCAATGGCTTCGGTTATCCACGGCTTCATCTACAACAAGGATGCGTTCGACAAGCTCGGTATCGCCATTCCTGCCACGGAAGCTGAATTTTTTGCCGCGCTCGACAAGATCAAGGCCGACGGTACTTATATTCCGATGGCCATGGGTACCAAGGATCTCTGGGAAGCCGCAACTATGGGTTACCAGAATATCGGACCGACCTACTGGAAGGGCGAAGAAGGCCGCGCCAAGCTTATCAAGGGCGAAGCAAAGCTGACCGATCCCGAGTGGGTCGAACCTTATAAGGTTCTTCTCAAGTGGAAGGATTATCTCGGCGACGGTTTCGAAGCCCAGACCTACCCGGACAGCCAGAACCTGTTCACGCTCGGCCGTGCCGCGATCTATCCGGCTGGTTCGTGGGAAATCGGCCTGTTTAACACGCAGGCCCAGTTCAAGATGGGCGCATTCCCGCCGCCAGTGAAGAATGCCGGCGATGCTTGCTACATCTCCGATCACAACGACATCGGTGTTGGTCTCAATGCCAAGAGCGCGCACGCCGAAGAAGCCAAAAAGTTCCTCGACTGGGTCGCATCGCCTGATTTCGCAGAAATCTACGCGAACGCCCTGCCGGGCTTCTTCAGCCTGAACTCGACGCCGGTGAAGATGGCCGATCCGCTGGCACAGGAATTCGTCTCATGGCGCGAGAAGTGCAAGCCGACGATCCGTTCGACCTATCAGATCCTGTCGCGTGGCACGCCAAACCTCGAGAACGAAACCTGGGTTGAATCGGCCAACGTCATCAACGGCACCGATACGCCGGAAGCTGCAGCCAAGAAGCTGCAGGATGGCCTCGACAGCTGGTACAAGCCTGCCAAGTGAGTGATTGATAGCCGGGGCGTTTTTATGATCGCCCCGGCTATTTCTTTATCTGCTAAAACGGCAGTCGCAAGCCGCTCCATTGGCGACCAAAAATCATAAGCAGGGGTTCCGGATTTAATGAGCACAGTCGCAGAAGTATCGATCGATCGAGCTGAGGACAGACCCCGTCGGCGTTGGCACATTCTGGTGTTTTTAGCTCCCGCGTTGCTGGTCTATACGGCTGTGATGATCCTGCCGCTCATCGAAACGCTGCGGCTTTCCCTGTTCAACGTCAAAGACAACCAGAGCGTATTCGTTGGCCTCGGCAATTTCAGTGTGCTCTTTGGCGATCCGCGCTGGGCCGCCAGCTTCTGGAATGCGCTGCGTAACAACTTCGTTTTCTTTTTGATCCACATGCTGGTGCAAAATCCGATCGGTGTCGCACTCGCCGCGCTATTGTCCGTTCCGAAGCTGCGTTTTGGCGCGTTCTACCGGACTGCCATGTTCCTGCCGACGCTTCTATCCTTTGTGATCGTCGGCTTTATCTGGAAGCTCATCCTGTCGCCTATATGGGGCGTCTCGCCTTTCCTGCTCGATCTGATTGGCCTGAAATCGCTATTTTCGCCATGGCTCGGCAAGCCGGGCAGTGCCCTGATCGCCGTGTCGCTGATCTCCGTCTGGCAATATGTCGGTATCCCGATGATGCTGATCTACGCGGCCATGCTCAATATTCCCGAAGAGGTCCTTGAAGCTGCCGAATGCGATGGCGTGACCGGATGGAGCCAGTTCTGGAAGATAAAGCTGCCGCTGATCCTGCCATCAATCGGCATTATTTCAATTCTGACTTTCGTCGGCAATTTCAATGCGTTCGATCTGGTTTATACCGTTCAGGGTGCGCTGGCGGGGCCGGACGGCGCGACGGATATTCTTGGCACTTTGCTTTACCGCACCTTCTTCGGTTTCCAGCTGCAGATAGGCGACAAATCCATGGGTGCGACGATCGCGACAGTGATGTTCCTCATCATCCTGTCGGGCGTTTGCCTCTATTTGTTTGCCATCCAGCGGCGTATGCGCCGCTACCAGTTCTAGGATCGAGATCATGGCAAAACCAACCGCATCTCCCGTCCGCACCAGTCTCGTCCATCTGGCGCTTATCATTTATACGCTAATCGCGCTGTTTCCGGTGTTCCTGACCGTCATCAACTCGTTCAAGGATCGGAGTTCGATCTTTCGCGACCCCCTCGGGTTGCCCACGCCATCGACGTTCAGCCTCATCGGCTACCAGACAGTTCTTGGACAGGGTGATTTCGTCCTGTATTTCCAGAACAGCTTTATCGTCACCGGCGTCTCAATCTTCTTTGTTTTGCTTTTCGGAGCCATGGCTGCTTTCGCGCTGTCGGAATACCGCTTCCGCGGCAATACTCTGATGGGGCTTTATCTCGCGCTCGGCATCATGATCCCTATCCGTCTTGGCACCGTGGCGATCCTGCAGGGCATGGTCGCGGCAGGATTGGTCAACACGCTCACTGCGCTCATACTTGTTTATACGGCGCAAGGTCTGCCGCTCGCCGTCTTCATTCTCACCGAGTTCATGCAAACCGTGTCGGACGATCTGAAGAACGCGGGGCGTATCGATGGCCTGTCAGAGTATTCGATCTTCTTCCGGCTGGTGCTGCCGCTGGTGAGGCCGGCAATGGCGACGGTTGCCGTCTTCACCATGATCCCGATCTGGAACGATCTGTGGTTCCCGCTGATCCTTGCGCCGAGCGACGCCACCAAGACCGTGACGCTAGGTTCGCAAGTGTTCATCGGTCAGTTCGTGACCAACTGGAATGCAGTGCTCGCGGCGCTGACGCTGGCGATCGTCCCGGTCCTCGTCCTCTATCTCGTCTTCTCGCGGCAGCTGATCCGCGGCATCACTTCGGGAGCGGTTAAATGACGGCACGAAAGCCGGTTCGGGTTCTTGTGGCGGGACTCGGCAATATGGGCTGCAGCCATGCGCTTGCCTATCACAACAATCCCGGGTTCGAGATTGTCGGACTGGTCAATCGCTCTGTCGTGCCTCTGCCGGAAGAGCTCGGCGGCTACACGATCCATCCCGCCTTCGACAAGGCGCTCGCCGAGTTGAAACCTGACCTCGTTTCTATCAATACTTATTCCGACAGCCATGCGGACTATGCGATTGCTGCAATGGAGGCGGGCGCGGATGTCTTCGTCGAGAAGCCGCTGGCTACGACGGTTGCCGATGCCGAGCGGGTTGTTGTTGCCGCCAGGAAGTACGGCCGCAAGCTGGTGATCGGGTACATTCTTCGCCACCACCCATCCTGGGTGCGGCTGATCGAAGAAGCGCGTAAGCTGGGCGGCCCCTATGTGTTCCGTATGAACCTCAACCAGCAGTCAAGCGGCGCGACATGGGAAACCCACAAGTCGCTGATGCAGACAACATCTCCCATCGTCGATTGCGGCGTACATTATATCGATGTCATGTTGCAGATCACCGACGCCAAGCCAGTCCAGGTGCGTGGCATGGGTGTGCGTCTCACGGATGAGATTGACCCGAACATGTACAATTACGGGCATCTGCAAGTGCTGTTCGACGACAAGACCGTTGGCTGGTACGAAGCTGGCTGGGGTCCGATGATGTCCGAGACGGCCTTCTTCGTGAAAGATGTGATTTCGCCCAACGGCTGTGTCTCGATCGTCATGGACCCAAATGCCAAATCGGACGACATCGACGCACATACCAAAACCTCGACCATACGTCTGCACTCGGCGAAGATCGGAGAGGATGGTCGTTTTGCCAAACCCGATGAACTTTTGAACATGGCTGGAGAACCTGGGCACCAGGAGCTGTGCGATCTGGAACAGGCGTTTGTTCTCAAGGCAATCCACGAAGATCTCGACCTCGACCGCCATATGCAGGACGCGGTGCGTTCGCTCAGCGTCTGTCTTGCAGCGGACGAAAGCGTGCGAACCGGTCAACCAGTTAATCTATGAATTTGAATCAAGAAACAGGAACAAGACATTGGGTTCTTTGAAGATTGAAAATATTCGCAAGTCCTTCGGCCAGGTCGACGTGCTGAAAGGCATCGACCTGGAGGTCAAGGACGGCGAGTTCGTGATTTTTGTCGGACCGTCGGGTTGCGGCAAGTCCACCTTGCTGCGGGTTATCGCGGGGCTCGAGGACGCCACGTCGGGCGACATCCTGATCGATGGCAAGAAGGTCAACAATACACCGCCCGCCAAGCGCGGCATTGCCATGGTGTTTCAGACCTACGCGCTTTATCCGCATCTTTCGGTGCGCAACAATATGGGTCTCGGGCTGAAGCAGGCGGGAAAACCAGCGGAGGAAATCAAGGAACGCATCGGGATCGCCTCAAGCATGTTGTCGTTGGACGATTATCTCGAACGGCGCCCGGCGGAGCTTTCCGGTGGTCAGCGCCAGCGTGTCGCTATCGGCCGTGCCATCGTTCGCGAACCGCAACTTTTCCTTTTTGACGAGCCGCTGTCGAACCTCGATGCTGCGTTGCGTGTCAACACGCGTATCGAGATTGCGCGCCTGCACCGGCAACTCAAGGCGACTATGATCTACGTGACGCATGATCAGGTCGAGGCGATGACACTTGCCGACAAGATCGTTGTGCTGAACCAGGGGAAGATTGAGCAGGTTGGCTCACCCATGGAGCTCTATAATTCGCCGCAGACCGTCTTTGTCGCTGGTTTTATCGGCTCGCCGCAGATGAACCTGATCGATGCGACGAAGCTTGGTCAAACGGGCGCCAAGACCATCGGCATCCGGCCGGAACACATTCAGGTCAGCAAGACATCTGGCGAATGGAAAGGCTCGGTCATCCATGTCGAACACCTCGGTGCCGATACGATCATCTATCTGCAGACGGATTTCGGCCCGCTGACCGTGCGCCTCTTCGGCGAGCACAGATATGATGTGGACGGTGTTCTCTACGCTACTGCTGATGCAGGACGGACTTATCGGTTTGACAATGATGGGCAGGTCATCAAAGGCTGACGTTGCATCCGCTAATGTCATAGACGGCCCGACTCTTCGTTGGGCCGTGCGAGTTAGGATCTGCGACGTCACGAACCAATTTCATGTCATGACATCACCATGCGTATGCGCCATAGTCCGCCCGCGTGCGGAGTTGTCTCCACGCGCTATTGACGTATGGACAAGAGCAGGACGAGTACCATGAGCTGGACACCGGATTCCAAGCGCTACGACGCTATGAGATATAATCGCTGTGGCAGAAGCGGGCTCAAGCTCCCGGCCATTTCGCTGGGCCTCTGGCACAATTTCGGTCACGATACACCGCATAAGGTCAAACAAGCGATTTGCCGTCAGGCATTCGATCTTGGTATCACCCACTTCGATCTTGCCAATAATTATGGCCCGCCTCCGGGTTCTGCGGAAGAAGCATTCGGCGAGATTTTGCGTAATGATTTCAAAGGTTATCGCGACGAACTGATAATCTCCTCCAAGGCGGGATATAATATGTGGCCCGGGCCTTACGGCGAATGGGGCAGCCGCAAATACGTTGTTGCCAGCTGCGATCAGAGCTTGAAGCGGCTGGGCCTTGATTACGTAGATATTTTCTATTCGCACCGCTTTGATCCGGATACGCCGCTCGAAGAAACGATGATGGCGCTGGATCAAATTGTACGATCTGGTCGTGCTCAATATATCGGCATTTCATCCTACAATTCCCACCGCACACGCGAGGCCGCGGCTATTCTGGAGGAGCTTGGAACACCTTGCCTCATCCATCAGCCAAGCTATTCGATGATCAATCGCTGGATCGAGGAAGATGGATTGATCGATACGCTGGAAGACCTCGGCATCGGTTCCATCGTATTCTCGCCGCTGGCACAGGGTATGCTGACGGACAAATATCTCAAGGGTGTGCCCGAAGAAAGCCGTGCCGCCCAGGGCAAGTCGCTCAACCCGGATTTCCTCAACGAGCGCAACGTTGCCAATATTCGCGCCCTCAACGAGATTGCATCCCGGCGTGGCCAGACGCTTGCGCAAATGGCGATCGCCTGGGTGCTCAGGAAGGGTCGCATCACGACCGCGCTCATTGGCGCCAGCAAGCCGCAACAGGTCGTCGATTGCGTTAGATCGCTCGATAACCTCGAATTCACCGACGCGGAACTTGCCGAAATCGATAGCTATGCAAGCGATGCGAACGTCAATCTTTGGGCTGCGTCGGCTGAACGCAAGGGCCCGCAGCGCAAATAAGACATACCCCCCCATGCCAATCTCGGGTTTGCATGGGGGTAATACGCGAAACGTCTCTCCAAGAATTGATAAGGATTGGACAGTTCAATGAAGATTGCGATGATCGGGACCGGATATGTCGGTCTGGTGTCGGGTGTCTGTTTTGCTGAATTTGGCTTTCAGGTCACTTGTGTCGATAAGAACCCGGCCATTATCGAGCGGCTGCAGGCGGGCGAGGTAACGATCTACGAACCCGGCCTGGATGAGCTTCTCGTGCGCAATGCACGTGACGGTCGTCTGACGTTCACGACCGAGCTTGCAGAAACTGTCGCCGATGCCGATGTTATTTTCGTTGCGGTCGGTACGCCCTCGCGGCGCGGCGATGGTGAGGCTGACCTGCAGTATATCCACGCGGCTGCCGATGAGATCGCCGCCGCTATGAAACCGAACGCCGTCATTGTCATCAAGTCGACCGTGGTCGTCGGCACCAATGCGGATGTACGGGCGCGCATCGCCAGAGCACGGCCGGATGTGTCGTTCTCCATGGTTTCCAATCCGGAATTCCTGCGAGAGGGTTCGGCGGTTGAAGATTTCCTCCGGCCAGACCGTGTCGTGGTTGGCGTTCATGATGATGCTGGCGCAGCGGCCATGAAGCGTGTGTATCGTCCGCTCTATCTGCGTGAGACACCGATGATCGTGACGACGCTGGAAAATGCCGAGATCATCAAATATGCGGCCAACGCCTTCCTTGCAATGAAGGTCACCTTCATCAACGAGGTGGCTGACCTTTGCGAAAGAGCTGGAGGCAATGTCCAGGACGTGGCGAGAGCCATTGGAATGGACAATCGTATAGGTTCGAAGTTCCTGCACGCTGGGCCGGGGTTTGGCGGGTCATGTTTTCCGAAGGATACGCGCGCTTATGCGGCGACCGGCCGCAAGATGAACGCACCTCAGACCTTGATCGAACAGGTCGTCACCGTCAACGAACAACGCAAGCGCTCCATGGCGGAGCGAGTGATCGACGCAGCAAGACAGGCCGGCGCGAAATCAGTTGCCGTGCTTGGCATCGCTTTCAAGCCGAACACGGACGACATTCGCGAATCGCCGGCGCTGGACATTATTCCCGCCTTGCAAAAAGCGGGATTGAGCGTGCGAGCGCATGACCCGGAGGCACGCGAGGCGGCAGAGTCCGTTCTGCACGACGTTACCTGGTGCAAGTCTGCCTATGAGGCTGTAGACGGGGCAGGGGTCACACTGCTTTTGACCGAATGGAACGTTTACCGTGCGCTTGATCTCAAGCGGGTCTCAACGCTGATGAGCGGCAATCTCCTGTTCGATCTGCGTAATGTCTACAATGCGCAAGACCTTGAAGGCTCTGGCCTGGAATACCACTCTGTCGGGCGGCCTCTGGTGGGGAAGGGCGCCTGATCTCAGGCGCTACTTCACCGCCTTATACAACGCAATGGTCGTCTTGCGGCCCTTGCTGTAGTTGATGCCGCTGACAGTTGCGATAGCTGCAACCGACTTCTCGCCTTGCGGCAGGCTCTTGATGAAGGCCTCGTGTTCGCGTTCGTCCACCGCTGAAATGGCACAGGCCGGATCGTCGGTAAGGTGCTTGGCCGCTCCTGCTCCATCGGTCAGAAGTGTCGCCGTTCCGCTGAGGACGACCAGGCTCGGTTCAGAGTAACCTGCCGAGGCCAGCACACTGTTATCGCATTGCTTGGCCGCATTGAATGCATTGGCTATGGCAGGACTGAGCCAGATTGGCGTGAGGGCGGGAACAACTCCCCAGGTAAGCAGCGCCAGCGTAATAATCGCAAAGGTTGCGGCGGCTTGCAGCGCGCGCTTGAGATTGTGATTCAAGACGAGGCCGCTGGCAAAGACACCGGCGGCGGCGGCGGTAAAGAAGGCGAGGATTCCAGGAAACGAGAATGATCCGGTCATGATGTAAGGTAGAACAAGGCCCGCGCCCATAAAACCCAGCGTTGCCACAGCTAGGCCGACGAGCGTCAGTCTCTCCAGCCATATTTGCCAACGCCCGCGATAGGGCTGCATGGCAATGCCGGTGTCGATGGCCCAGGCCATCATCAGCAACAGGGCAGGATAGGCGGGCAGGATGTAATGCGGGAGCTTGGTCGGGATAAGCTCGGTCACTAGCCAGAAAGGTATGTACCACGCGATCAGGAAGGCGAGGCGCGGATCATCGCGCAGGCGGCTCAACGCCTGCAGCCCACCGCGAATCGCAAGAACGCCGAACGGCCATATGAACACGACGAAGATCAGGGCGAAATAGCCGGGCGGTGCGCCGTGGCTTTCCTGTGCGTCGCCAACCTTGGACAGAAAATCCTTGTTGACGGATTCGTTGAAGAAGGCACCGCCGCTTTTCAGTGTGATCAGGACGAGCCATGGCAATACAATCGCCAACAGGATGAGAATGCCGCTTAGTGGCTTCAATCGTTTCAGCCATCGCCACTCCCGGTAGAACAGGCTGAGAGAGCCCATCGTAAGCAGGCTGACAAAGGGCGTGATCGGTCCCTTGATCAGCACGCCGAACGCTGTTGCCACCCAGAAGATCATTGCTGGCGCCCATTTCGCTGCAGCATGTTTGCGGCTTGCCATCCAGATCGATGCCAGCGCGCCCTGCGCGATCACGACGGTTGCCAGCACCATCGCGTCGGTTTTTGCCACACGCGCCTCGAAGCCGAGCATCACGATGGCTGCCAGAGCAATGCCGGCCATCAAACCCGCGCTCTGACCAAAAAGGAATGCACCGAGTGCAGCTGTCCCCAGCACGGCAATCGTCGCGCCAGTCACGGAAACCAGCCGATAGACCCAGACCGGTGCGTTGTCGTCGTAGCCCGTCAGCTTGAGCGCGGCACTCTGCAACCAGTATATGCCGACCGGCTTCTTGTAACGGGATGCATCCTGAAAGCGGATATCGACATAGTCGCCGCTCTCGGCCATCTGGTGCGTGGCCTGGATATAGCGCGATTCATCGCGGTCCAGCGGCGGAATCGAAACGATGCCGGGGATGAAGGAGATGAGGCAAATAACAATCAGCAGCAAATAATGGCTGACACCAAGTTTTGTACTGCCGCCAGGAGCCAGTTCAGAAGAGGTCATCAACATCCCTTGCTCACGTGTCCAGCGTCATCGCCTTCTTCTCATTGGCGATCAGCCAGAGATTGCGGATATAAACAATCAGTCCCAGACCCTGGCCGGCAATGAAAACCGGATCCTTGCGCACAACCGCGTAGACAAACAGCAATACGCCGCCGAACAGCGAGAAGAACCAGAAAGTCACCGGTACTACACTGCGCTTGGCGCGTTCCGAGGCGATCCACTGCACGACGAAGCGCATGGTGAAACAACCCTGCGCAAAAAAGCCGAGCAGGATCCAGGCATCAAACTGCGCGATGAAGACCGAGTGCAGCCAATTGGTAATAGCATCAGCCATGACTGATCTCCGTAATCGTTGGAACAGTCTTGCGGCGCTTGCGCAGCCACCAGACGCCATAAAGGTCGAGGACACCGCGCAGTCCGCGGTCGAGAATGCCGTAGTTCGACTTGCCGTGCCGGCGCTCGCGGTCGACAACATCGACATGCACTACGCCGTAGCCTTCACGGAGCACCAGAGCTGGCAGATAGCGGTGCCAGCCGTCAAAGAAAGGCAATTCGCGGAAAAGCTCGGTATGTATAGCCTTAAGTCCGCAGCCGCTGTCGCGCGTATTGTCCTTGAGCATCGCGCTGCGCAACTTGTTGGCGTATCTGGACGCGATCTGCTTCAGCTTGGTATCCGTCCGCTTCAGCCGCTGTCCTGCGGCAATGCCGGTTGCTGGACCGGCCTGCAGTAGCGCATCGGCCAGTCGCGGGAGATACGCCGGGTTATTCTGCCCGTCGCCATCCATTGTGACCACGACCTTGCCCTTGGCGGCAAACACGCCAGAACGCACAGCCGCGCTTTGCCCGGCGGACTTGTCGTGACGGACATGACGCAGCGGTTTCCCGGTTTTGATGCGTTCGCCTAACGCTTCGCCCGTCATATCGGTAGAGCCGTCGTCGACCACAATGACTTCGTAGCTGCGGCCTTCCATGGCTGCATCCACTTCATCGAGGAGAAAGGCTAGATTGGCGGCCTCGTTTCGGCAGGGAATGACGATTGTAATTGCCGGATTGCTCAAGTTGCAAGCTTTCGTATTGTCTCTTCAGGCGCGCTCATAACATCGAAAGCGCTGCCTTGCCATCCTCATTTACGTTAAGAAGCCGTAATGATCATCTTGTTGATCAACGCTTATTGCGAATGTCCGTGAGGGTCTTCGCCGGTGTAATTGCTTCAGGATCGAGACGGACTTCAATGATCGCCGGTTTACCGCTTTCGATTGCCCGCTGCCATGCGCCTTCGAATTCCTCAGTCGTCTCCACCGTTTCGCCGTGCCCGCCATAGGCTCGGGCAAGCATGGCAAAATCGGGATTGGTCAGATCTGTTGCAGATACCCGGCCTGGATATTCGCGTTCCTGATGCATGCGGATCGTGCCATACATGTTGTTGTTAATTACAAGCACGATAATCGGCAGGTTGTATTTGACCGCCGTGGCGAAATCCTGGCCATTCATTAAAAAACATCCGTCCCCCGCGAAGCACACGACCATTCTGTCAGGGTAAAGCTGCTTGGCTGCCACCGCTGCCGGGAGCCCATATCCCATGGAGCCGGATGTTGGTGCGGCCTGTGTACCGAAGCGGCGGAAGCGGTGGAAGCGATGCTGCCACGTGGCAAAGTTACCGGCGCCGTTGGTCATAATCGCATCTTCAGGCAGTACACCTTCGAGGAAAGACATGATTGGCCCCATGGCCACCTTTCCGGGGCCGCTTTCTGGTGGCGTCGACCATGCGAGATAGGATGCATGCGCGGTTTCCGCTTCCCCCGGCCAGTTGACGTGGGACGGTGGCGCAAGGTGTTCGACAGCTTCGGCAAACATGTCGGGTGCTGAGTTGATCGCGAGGCTCGGGCGATACACTCGTCCCAGTTCGTCCGCATCGGGATGGACATGGATCAGCGTCTGCTTCGGATAGGGGCTGTCCATCAGCGTATAACCGGAGGAGGGCATTTCGCCGAAACGCCCGCCGACGAGCAGCAGAACATCAGCTTCCTTCACCCGACTGCCAAGCGCGGGATTGATGCCAATCCCGACATCGCCGGCATAATTCGGATGCAAATGATCGAACAACATCTGGCGCCGGAACGAGCAGCCGACGGGCAGGTGCCATTTTTCGGCGAAACGTGTGATCGAATGAACGGCATTCTCATTCCAGCGCGACCCACCCAGGATCATGAAAGGCTTTTTCGCCCCCTGCAGGAGATCCGCGAGCTTTTCGATGCTGGCGGGCGAGGGACCCGTCTCGACAGGCTGCCAGCCCTGAGAAGTCACGGCGTCGACCTTGTCCGTCAACATATCTTCCGGCAATGCCAAAACGACAGGTCCGGGACGGCCCGAGGTTGCAACGGAGAATGCTCGCGTGACGAATTCCGGAATGCGCCGCGCGTCATCGATTTCTGCCACCCATTTCGCAGTATCGGCAAAGAAGCGGCGGTATTCGACTTCCTGGAATGCCTCGCGTTCCCGCGCGTCGCGTTGCACCTGCCCTATGAACAGGATCAGCGGCGTCGAATCCTGCTTGGCGATATGGATGCCGGGAGAGGCGTTGGTTGCGCCCGGACCGCGCGTGACAAAGCAGATGCCCGGCTTGCCGGTGAGCTTGCCCCAGGCTTCGGCCATCATCGTCGCGCCGCCCTCGGCCCGGCAGACGGTCACGCCGATCTTGGCGTCGTACAGCGCGTCGAGCACGGCAAGATAGCTCTCGCCAGGCACGCAGAATAGCCGCTCGGCTCCATTGGCGGCCAAGGCTTCAACGATCAGTTCACCGCCCGTTTTCATCGGATGCATCCTTCAGTTCTTCGAGAATTTCAGCGCTGTGCTCGCCGAGGCGCGGCGAGGGCCGCGTGTAGGAAAGAGGTGTTTTCGACATGACGATCGGCGTGCGCACAGAGGGGATCGTGCTGCCATGACTGTCTTCGAGATCAAGCCGCAATTGCCGCGACACGATCTGTGGATCGTTGAACATTTCGCCGATCTGGTTGATGGGGCCCGCGGGAACAGCGTTTCTCGAACAAGCCCCGAGCAATTCGGCACGGGTACGTTTCTGCGTTTCCGCCCGGATCAAGGTCGTCAATTCTGCACGGTTCTCCAGCCGTGCTCGATTGGTCAGGAATCGCGGGTCGCTGGCGAGACTATCGAGGCCCACAATTGCGCAAAACCGGGCGAATTGCCCATCATTGCCGACCGCAAGGATCATGTGGCCATCGGACGTCGGCACGACCTCGTAGGGCGAGATATTCGGGTGTGCATTGCCCATGCGGTGCGGGCTGTTGCCCGTCGCCAGATAATTCATCGCTTGATTGGCCATAACCGCCGATTGCACGTCGAAGAGTGCCATGTCGATCATCTGGCCTTCACCCGTTTTGGTTGCATGTGCCAGCGCTGCCTGGATCGCAATGACGGAATAGAGCCCGGTGAAGACGTCGGCGACGGCAAGACCGACTTTTTGCGGCTCGCGGTCAGGTTCTCCGGTCACGGACATCAGTCCGGACATGCCCTGAATGATGAAGTCATAGCCCGCCTGGGCGGCGCAAGGCCCGTCCTGTCCGAAACCGGTGATCGAGCAATAGACCAGGCGTGGATTTTCGGCGCTCAGGGATTCATAGTCGAGTCCGTATTTCTTCAGGCCCCCGACCTTGAAATTCTCAAGCACCACATCTGCGGTCCGGCACAGTGCCTTGACGGTCTCCTGTCCCTCTTTGGTCGTAAAATCGACAGTAATGGAACGCTTGCCGCGGTTGCAGGAGTGGAAATAGGCGGCAGAGAGATTTTCGCCTTCGCTGCTGGTGATGAAAGGCGGGCCCCAGCCACGCGTCTCGTCACCTCCAGCAGGATTCTCGACCTTGATGACATCGGCACCGAGATCAGCAAGCACTTGGCCGGCCCATGGGCCTGCCAGAACGCGAGCGAGTTCGATGACGCGCACACCCTTGAGAGGAGCATCAGACATATTTCAAGCACTCTCCAAATTTATTGTTTGTTTCGAAACTGCTCGCGTCGCCCAATCCGCAAAATCCCGCATGATTACTTCCCGATTGATATCGTTGAGACCTTCATGCCGCGTGTCTTCGTAAATCGTTGTCGTGACATTGGTAAATCCGAGTTTTCTCATTCTGTTTCCGAGATCCCTGACAGCTTTGCCCTTTGCTGTGGCCGGATCTTCTGCGCCGCCGACGAGATTGAAAGGTAGGTCATGCCGTACCTTGGCCAGCAACGAATTATCCGCGCCCATAAATATGAAGCCGAAAATATCGCGCCACATGCTCACTGTCGGGTTCCAGCCCGATAGCGGGTCGGCAAGATAGGCATCCACTTCATCAGGATCGCGGGACAACCAGTCAGACGTCGTCCGGGCATTCTTGATGCCGCGGCCCCATTGCTGAAAGGTGAATTTCGGTAGAAGCATACTCGGAACGTCGGATCCCAAAAACATACGCTCGGCCCGCAAAACCCCCTGCGCGACCCGGCCCAGAACCCCTGCGGAGAAATTGGCATTCCAGACGGCCACGGCGTCCACTTTGTCCGGATGCTTCAACACGTAGCTCATTGCGATCAACCCGCCAAGCGAATGCCCGAACAGAATGAGCGGAAGGCCGGGATGACGGTTGCGAGCAAGACTGTTAACGGCATCGACGTCGCCTAGTACATGGATAGGCCCGTTGCTTTCCGCGAAACGTCCCGCTGGTGCTCCAGTCGCTTTGGTCAGTCCATGGCCCCGGTGGTCGTGGGCATAGACATGGAAACCTTGTCCGTTCAGGAATTGGGCAAAACGCTGATAGCGCAAGGAGTGCTCGCTGACGCCGTGACTGATCTGGACAATGGCACGCGCCTGGCCTTCGGCTGCGGAAAACCGCATGGCAAGTGCCGCACCTGTCGGGCTTACAACCGTTTCCACGTTTTCAAAAGTCATTCAGTGCCTCCCTTCCCAGTTGAAGTGGTGGCGCACGAATAGTCAATGCGGAATAAATCGCGATAGAATCCGCTTAATTTGTTTCGTTCCTGCACAATAAATAATCACTTGAAAACCTATGCAATTTTATTTTGCAAGGCCTCTTGCAATCGATAAAAACATGCCGCAGAACTTCACTCCGAAAGAGACTGAATGCACGATGGTTGCAACCGCAGGTACGCTATGAAATGCGTCGATTGCCTGCAACGCGATGATTGGACGGCACTCAGCTCCACCAGTTATATGGCCGTTCAGGGGAGAAGAGGACGCTCCCCAAATGCGGCACCAGAGGGGAAACCGGGTGACGGAAATATCCGCGCCCGGTTTCGCTCGTTTTGAGTATTACCACGCCTCTGTAGCATCGCATTTCAGAAAGTTTGGTTGCCTAACGCTGTGAAGACAGACGGAGTCACAGGGACGCACAGTCCCGAAATACTCCACCTATCCATTGCCAGAGGAAGTCCTTTCGCCTACATACGGCGCAAATTCATGTCCCTAAAATCCCGAACACCGGAGTGACGCGCGTTATGGCACGCCAATTCATCTATCATATGGCCGGCCTGAACAAGGCATATGGAACCAAGAAGGTTCTTGAAAACATTCACCTTTCCTTTTACCCCGATGCGAAGATCGGTATCCTCGGACCGAACGGTGCCGGTAAGTCGACGATCCTCAAGATCATGGCGGGCTTTGACAAGGAATTTACCGGTGAGGCCTGGCTGGCTGACGGCGCGACTGTTGGTTATCTCGCGCAGGAGCCTGTTCTCGATCCCACCAAGGACGTTATGGGCAACGTCATGGATGGTGTGGCCGACAAGAAGGCCATCCTCGACCGCTACAATGAAGTGATGATGAATTATTCCGACGAGACCGCCGACGAGGGCGCGAAGTTGCAGGATATCATCGATTCCAAGAACCTCTGGGATCTGGAATCACAGGTCGAAATGGCCATGGAAGCATTGCGCTGCCCGCCAGGTGATAGCGAAGTAACCAACCTTTCCGGTGGTGAGCGACGCCGCGTGGCCCTGTGCCGCCTTCTCTTGTCGCAGCCGGATCTGCTGCTCCTCGACGAGCCGACCAACCATCTGGATGCGGAAACCACCGCCTGGCTGGAAAAACACCTGCGCGAGTATAAGGGCTCGGTCCTGCTAATCACGCATGATCGCTACTTCCTCGACAATGTAACCGGCTGGATTCTCGAACTCGATCGCGGTCGCGGTATTCCCTATGAAGGCAACTATTCGGCCTATCTCGGTGCCAAGTCCAAGCGCATGCAGCAGGAAGGCCGCGAAGACAACTCGCGCCAGAAGGCGTTGGAGCGCGAGCGCGAATGGATTTCGGCGAGCCCCAAGGCACGTCAAGCGAAATCCAAGGCGCGTATCAAGGCCTATGATGCCTTGGTGGATGCCGCCAATGATCAGCGCCCGGGTGATGCCCAAATCCTTATTCCGGCAGGTGAGCGCTTGGGTCAAGTCGTGATCGAGGCGGAAGGACTCACGAAATCGTTCGGAGATCGTCTTCTGATCGAGAACCTTACCTTCAAGCTGCCGCCCGGCGGCATTGTCGGCATTATCGGCCCGAACGGTGCGGGTAAAACCACCCTTTTCAAGATGATCACCGGACAGGAAAAGCCGGATTCCGGTTCGATCCGCATCGGTGAGACCGTGCATCTTGGCTATGTCGATCAAAGCCGCGATCATCTGAAGGCCGACAAGAATGTCTGGGAAGAAATCTCGGGGGGGAATGAAATCATCAAGCTCGGCAAGTACGAGATGAACTCTCGTGCCTATGTCTCGGCGTTCAACTTCAAAGGCGGCGACCAGCAGCAGAAGGTCGGCAATCTCTCCGGTGGTCAGCGTAACCGCGTGCATCTGGCCAAGATGCTGCAGGCCGGCGGCAATGTGCTGCTTCTCGATGAGCCCACCAACGATCTCGACACTGAAACGCTGGCGGCGCTGGAAGATGCCTTGGAAAAATATGCAGGCTGCGCCGTGATCATCAGCCACGATCGCATGTTCCTCGATCGGCTCGCGACGCACATCCTCGCGTTCGAAGGCGACAGCCACGTGGAGTGGTTCGAAGGCAATTTCGAAGACTACGAGAACGACAAGATCCGCCGCCTCGGCCCGGACAGCGTCAATCCGAAGCGCCCGAGTTATAAGCCGCTGACGCGCTAGATGATACGAGGGGTCTAACCAGCCCCTCCCATCACCATTTTTGACACACCCATTAATCATATTTGTTGGTTTTCTCCGTGAGCTTTTAGTATGCGGGGGAAACGCTGGAGTGATTCAATGACTGACCTTTTTGGTGCGAGAACCGAAATACTCCCATCGCGCAAGCTCAGCGGCCGGGTAAGCGGGCTGTTCGAAGCTCTCGCAGGCGATTTCGTCACGACGCCTGCAGCTTCGCTTAGTCTCACGTTCGATGGGATCGCCGGCGATTTTCATGCTGGCCCCACGCGTAAATCGGGCGGACGCGAACCCTGGTATCCACGCGGCACGGAAATGCGAAACGAACGCCAGCTTTCCATTCTTGCCTCGGACGAACTGGCGGAAGTCGCTGCTGGAATGGGCCTGCCGGACCTGAAAGCTGAATGGATCGGCGGAAATATGGTCATCGACGGGATCGCCTCGCTTTCCATGCTGCCGCCGCGCACGTTAATGTTCTTCGAAGGTGGCGTGACACTGAAGGTCGACGGCCAGAACGCGCCCTGCAAGGTCGCGGGACGCTCAATCGGCGAACATGCAGGCACCGAGGATCATATGACGACAGCGCTTGATTTCGTTAGGGTTTCAAGACGCCTGCGCGGAATCGTTGCCTGGGTCGAAAAGCCTGGCACTGTTCGCGCCGGTGAAAAGGTCGATGTGCGCGTGCCTGAGCAATGGATTTATCACGCCTGAGGCTTGCGCCGGGAAACTTTCTGTGGCGAATAGATTGAAGGTCCGGTGCCTGCCGCTAGCGGGAGAATCGGGAAGCCGGTGAAAATCCGGCACGTGCCCAACGCTGTATAGGGGATGGGCCGCGCAGATGCCACGGATATACCGGAAGGCGCGCGGTTCAGATGAACCTCAGTCAGAAGACCGGCCGGATCTTATAGCTCGAACCGCGCGGACAGCGGGGAGGGTTCCAAGCGTTGTTGGGAGCAAACAATGCACGATGTTTCATATGGTCCGGTCACCGCCGATAGTTTTTCCGATGATGAGCGCGCTGCGGTCTATAAAGCCATCTATACAAGGCGCGACGTGCGCGACCAGTTCCTGCCGCGAGCGGTCCCTGGCGATGTGCTGATGCGGCTGCTGGACGCTGCGCACCATGCGCCGTCGGTCGGGTTCATGCAGCCGTGGAATTTCATCATTATCCGGGATGAGGCGCGAAAGGCGGAGATACATCGCGCCTTCACCCACGCCAATCAGGAAGCGCAATCATTATTCAGCGGCGAGCATCAGGCGCTTTATGCGTCGCTGAAGCTCGAAGGTATTCTCAAAGCGCCGATCAATCTGTGCATCACCTGCGATCGTACCCGCGGCGGCAAGGTCGTCCTCGGTCGGACGCATAACCCCCAGATGGATCTCTACAGCACGGTCTGTGCCGTTCAGAACATTTGGCTGGCCGCGCGCGCCGAAGGCATCGGTGTCGGCTGGGTCAGCATTTACCACGACGAGGATATGCGCCGTATCCTGGGCATTCCGGATCATGTCGAGATCATAGCGTACCTCTGTATCGGTTATGTCGATGAACTCTACGACACGCCGGAACTGGAAAGGCGCGGCTGGCGTAACAGGCTACAGCTGGAAGAACTGATATTCGACGAAGCATGGCAGGGAACCGCCGAGATCAGCTCGGATCTTCCTCGTCCGGATCCAGCAGACGCGTTGCCCGCCATTCCGTCAACTTCCGATTGATGGCATCGAGCACGAAGAACCGCGCTGAGTCCTTGTCATAGCCCTCGTCGCGGAGGGTATCGTAATCCGTATGCTGGTGCCGGACATGCGCCACAGCTGCGAGCCAGACGGCGATGGGTGGCGGCAGCGTCTTCATATGCGGCGCGCCAGCAGCTGCGCGTATCGGCTCCGAATCCGAATAGGGTACCGCCGGAAGAAGCAGCGTCAGCGCCTTGTTGATTGCACGCTGGCGGTTTGTTCCTGTGCTCATGCGGATTCCTTGCGTGATTCTCGGTCGTATTTCAAACGCGGCAGAATTTGTCGTCAACGGCAAAAATAACTTGCCATTTCCTGATTTCTCACATAAACATATCTTTATGTCTTTTGAGGTGAATGATGGACAAACGTGATCTCAATCTTGATCTGATGGTCGATACGCTAAAGGCGGCGGCGGAGCCAAGCCGCTTGCGCATTCTGGCGCTGTTGTCGCGCGGCGATCTGACGGTTTCGGACCTTACGACCATTCTCGGCCAGTCGCAGCCGCGCGTATCGCGCCACCTTAAGCTGTTGTTCGAAGCAAGCCTCATCAATCGCTATCAGGAAGGTTCCTGGGCTTATTTCCGTCTGGCGGAATCGCTCATCGTCGGTGACATTGCCCGTACTCTTCTGGACCGTCTGGATTGTTCGGATCCCCTCCTGGAGCGTGATCTTGAACGACTTTCTTCGGTAAAGCTGCAGCGGCGCGAGCGTGCCGCTGCCTACTTCAGTGCCAACGCCACAAGCTGGGACGCGATCCGTTCGCTGCATGTCCCGGATGGCGCCGTAGAGGACGCGCTTGTCAAGATCGTTGGTCGCAAGCCTTTCCAGGCGATGCTCGACGTTGGGACGGGTACCGGCCGTCTGCTGGAACTCTTCGCGCCGCTTTACGTGCGGGGTGTCGGTATCGATATCAATCGCGACATGCTTACTATTGCCCGCTCGAACCTCGACCGGGACGGCATTACCAATGCTCAAGTGCGCCATGGCGACGTGTATTCGCTGCCGGTCGATCGGGAGTCCTTCGATCTGGTGACCATTCATCAAGTTTTGCACTTCCTCGACAATCCGGCCGAGGCAATTCGAGAAGCCGCGCGTGCATTGCGGGCAGGTGGGCGAATGTTGATCGTCGATTTTGCTCCGCATGAGCTTGAATTCCTGCGCGACAATCATGCGCACGTGCGTCTGGGCTTCAATGACGGGCAGATGCGTGATTGGCTGACCGAAGCTGGTTTGATGCTCGAAGAGAGCCAGGAACTTGAGCCGAAGGACAAGGACAAACTGACCGTCAAATTGTGGCTGGCACGCGATCCACGCCTGCTGATCGCTGATCCCGATTTATCCTCCCGCGTCACGGAGAGTGCATGATGAGTTTTTTCCGCCAATCCCGCCGTTCGGACCTTGGGTCAAATATCCGGGTTTCATTCGAATTCTTCCCGCCCAAGACTGAAGTCATGGAGGAGCGGCTTTGGGAGACCGTGACGCGCCTTGCGCCGCTTCATCCTGAATTCGTATCGGTGACGTATGGTGCTGGCGGCTCTACCCGCGAACGCACTGCCCGCACGATCAAGCGCATCCTGACGGAAACCGACGTCAATGCCGCCGCCCACTTGACCTGTGTCGATGCGACGAAGGAAGAGGTGGATACCGTTGTGCGCGAGTTTGCCGCCATGGGCGTCAAGCGTTTCGTGGCGTTGCGCGGCGATCCGGTCAATGGGGTTGGCGCTCACTATAAGCCAACTCCGGGTGGATATGAGAATGGTGCTGAACTCGTCGCTGGTCTCAAGGCCTTCGCTGATTTCGACATTTCCGTTTCCGCGTATCCGGAAAAGCATCCGGAAAGCCCGGATTTCGCTACAGATATCGATATGCTCAAGCGCAAGGTCGACAATGGTGCGACGCGGGCGATCACGCAGTTCTTTTTCGAAAACGATCTTTATGAACGTTATGTAGAAAAGGTTCGCCGCGCTGGCATCTATATTCCGATCCTGCCCGGCATTCTGCCCATCCATAATTTCACGCAGGTTACCAATTTCTGCTCGAAGGCGGGAACGCATATCCCCACTTGGCTTGGCGAACGGTTTGATGGTCTGGACAACGATCCGCAGACGCATGCCCTCGTCTCGTCAGCGGTTGCGGCCGAACAGGTGCTCGACCTGGTCGAGCGCGGTGTCCAGGATTTCCATTTCTACACGATGAACCGGGCTGATCTACCTTTCGCCATCTGTCATTTGATCGGCATTCGTCCGGGCAACGGCGATGCTGCGGAAGCCAATCTGGCTGGTGCTGCCGCCTGAGCAAATTCAGAAACGGAAACGGCCCGGTTGCTATAACCGGGCCGCTCCACTTTGTTTCATCCGCTTAACGGTCAGAGACCATCTTCGTAGCGCTCTTATTTAATTCAGGGGATTAGTCCTACGACCATTGCACCAATAAATGCGAACGCTGCACAGATCATAAGGACATTCATCGATCGAGTTAGTCCCATCGCTTGTCTCCTGCAGTTAACCCGCCTAGCATAGCGCAAATTTGCCACATAAAAAGCCCAAATATTACGATCCTATGACGTGAACAGTAGAAATTTTTTGCCGAATAAACCTAAGTTTTTGAATTTAAACCCATTTAGAGTAGTAAAAAAAATCCAAATCACGATAAAATGTCCTCCAAAGCGGTATATTTTTGCAATGCAGCAAAAAGGTCACACCGTAGGCGCGCTGCTGAATTTTGCCACATTTAAGACAGGATTAGGCCTGCGATTTCGGGCTATAAGACTAAGGGTATATTGAAAACTTTAGGCTTTTTGGCGATCTTGCAGCGCTGCAAGGAGCCTCCCATCGATCGTCAGCAATCCAAGAGCAATTAATGCCATGCCGAGGAAGTCATGCGCGGCGAGTTGCTCTTCCAGAAAAATTGTTCCAAGCAGAATGGCGCTGACCGGAACGATGAGAGTGACGAGTGAGGAGTTTGTCGCCCCAGCCGCGCGAACGATCGAAAAATACAGAATATAAGCAAAGGCGGTCGACAGCAGGCCAAGACCGAGTATGGCGGACCACACGCCGCTGTCGATGCTCGCAACATCGGGAACACCGTCATAGACAAGCACGGTCGGAATCATGATCAGCGTTGATGCCGTCATCTGACCGGTGGACGTCACGGTGGGTGGAACGCCCTTGAACCGCTTGGCGAGTATGCCGGCAAAGGCATAGGAGAGAGTGGCGCCAATAACAGCTATTTCCGCCCAAAGCGGACCACCCAAACCGGTCAAAACGCCAGGCCCGATCATCACCACAAGCCCGAATATGCCTAGGAGAATGCCGCCAAGCTTGTTTGCCGTGACCTTCTCGTCAACCGTAAGTACGGATGCGATGAGCACTGTCCAGATCGGCGTCATTGCATTGAGGATGGACTCGACGCCTGCGCCAAGGACGGTCTGGCCAATGAAGAGCAGGGAAAAAGGGATAACGTTCATCAGCAAACCCAGACCAGCAAAGCCCAGCGCATGTTCGCGATAGTCCCAGAACCTGATGCCGCGACCCAAGAGATAGAGGTGCAATGCGAAGGCCGCGATCACTACGCGAAACAGAACGAGCGTCAGCGGTGGCACAACTTGAACGGCGATACGGGCAAAGAAGAACGAACCGCCCCAGATTGCGCCAAGCAGAAGCAGCTGGAACCAGACAAAACCGGACATGGCGAGGGGATCGCGCGGGGTCACTTCGGCAGTGGACACAAATCTCACCCTATCAGTAAAGTGCAGTGGAAATCGCTTCTACGCGCGTGCCGATATAAATCCACCCGTTTCTTGCAACAATATCCGACTTTCGCCCGTCACTTTCAGTTGCTAAGACTTCCGGATGAAGCAGAACACACAGATGCAGCGATTCGCCTCGGCCCGTGATGCAGCGCTTACCTTGAGGCCAGATCAACCCGTATATTGCTTTCGGCCGCAGGTTCTGGTCGACGACGCGCATCAGTTCATGAAGATGTTCCCGGGCGAGACTGCTTATGCCGTCAAGACCAACGGTGAAAATCTGGTTCTCGAAACGCTGGCACGCAATGGCATCAACATTTTCGATGTGGCATCCCCGGGTGAGTTCGAGGCCGTGCGTAAGGTCGCGCCAAACGCCCAAATGCTCTATATGCATCCGATCAAAGCCCAGTCCGATATTCGCCTCGCGCTTGAGACCTATGGCATTCGCGTTCTGGCGGTGGATCATGAAGACGAGATTGCCAAGGTGACGCGCATCGTTCGGGCGCTGGATATCGATCCGGCCAGCATAACGCTCTATGTGCGCCTGCAAACCAAGGGGCACGCGGCATACGAATTGTCGAAGAAGTTTGGCGCGGCGCCGGCACATGCCGTGGAGCTTCTGCAGCGGTCGGACAAGATCGGTTACAAGGTCGGCCTGTGTTTTCATGTCGGCAGCCAGATCGAAGACCCGGACACCTATGAACGTGCGCTGCGTTCGGCGGATTGGGTGCGCAACCGCGCTGGCGTGCCCTTGGCAGGCCTTGATGTGGGTGGCGGTTTTCCCGCCGAGTATGGCCATGATCCAAGGCGTAAACATGTCGAGATGCCTTCGCTTGGTCAACTGATGTCGCGACTGCGCGGTGATATCAGGGAGTACGGCTTCGGCGATCTGCCTTTGGTGGCGGAGCCGGGCCGTGTGATCGTCGCGCGGGCGTTTTCATTGATCGTGCGTGTGCTTTTGCGCAAGGGCAGACGGCTCTACATCAATGACGGTATTTGGGCTTCCCTGTCGGATTCCTGGACCGGCAAAATAACATTGCCAGCCCGTTTCATCCCCGATCCGGCCAAGAAGCATCGCAATGGCGATCCGAAGGAAATCGTGCCGTTCCGCGTTTGCGGCGCCACATGCGACTCGGTTGATATCCTGTCACGTCCCTTCTGGCTGCCGGAAACGATTGATACTGGCGACTGGATCGAGATCGGCAATATAGGCGCCTATTCTCTATCGCTGCGCACCCGCTTCAACGGCTTCTATCCCGATACTTTTGTCGAGGTGGAGACGCCCTTCGATGAAGGTGATCGGCCAGAAGGCTTTGCCTCGCTCGAGACGATGGCGCCTGCGCAGTAGGAGTTACAGCTTGCCGAGAAGTTCCGGTGTGGGCCACGCATCAGCTGGCAGGCCAAGACGAATTTGCTCGTCGCGCACCGCATCGCGGGTGAGTATGCCGAACACGCCATCGATCTTGGGGCCCATATCGTGACCGCGCGCCGCAAGCTTGTTCTGCAATTCCTTCATTTGATCGGGATTTAGCCCTGGTTCCGGATTGGTTGGCTCAAGCGGACCTGCACCAGCCAGGCGGGTGGCGAAATAGGCTGCCGTCGTCGCGTAGATAATGGACTTGTTCCATTCGACAAAAATATCGAAATTCGCATACGACAGGAAGGCGGGGCCCTTGCGGCCCATTGGCAGCAATAGCGATGCATCGCCATCGTCGGGACCGAGCGGCCCCTTCATACCCGTAACGCCCCACGCCGCCCATTTGGAATGGGGCAGGCGGTTGGTGCGCATGGCGTTTTCCCAAGGCAGTTCCTGCGTGAGTTTTACTTCCTCAAGCCATGGCTCACCCTTGCGCCAGCCAAGATCGTGCATCACACGGGCAGCGGTCATGATCGCATCGGGGACACTGTGCTTCAGATCGACCTTGCCATCGCCATCGCCATCGACGCCGCGCTCGAGATAATCGGTTGGCAACATCTGCATCTGTCCGACCTCACCAGCCCACGCGCCGGTCGTCTTCGCGTCTACAACACCGCTGTCGAAAAGCTTCAGGAGAGCGATCAGCTGCGGGCGGAAAAGCTCTGGTCTGCGGCAATCGAAGGAGAGGGTGAGGAGAGCGTTGAGCGTGTCAAAATCACCCTGAACCGCACCAAAATCTGTCTCGAGTTCCCAGAAAGCAGCGATCACCGGTCCGGGAACGCCATATTCCACTTCGGCCTTCGCAAAGGTGTCGGCGTATTTCTTGAGGTTCACCGCGCCTTGTTTCAAACGGTAATCGGAAACCATGCGTGAGGAGAAAGTCAGGAAAGTCTGATTGAAGACGCCTTGGGCGCGATCGCGTTCCAGCACCTTGTCGTCCATCGAAGCCTTGAAAAGCTCATTGATGCCCCTGTCGGCGACGCCCGCTGCTTTTGCCTCGGCAATCAGTCCATTGAACCACGGCTCCAGTTCACCACCGCAGGCAGGCTTTGCCACTACCGGTTGCGTCGGCACCACCTGATCCAGAGCATGCGCAGCGCTGGATATAACAAGAAGGCTGGTGGCAAGAGCAATCGATAGTTTGTTCATCGGGGAATCTCGTTGATAACGGGCGCGTCCAGTAAACACGCGGATTTTTCCTGCTAATGCACGAATATACGGATGGCGTGAAGTCAAAGAATGGCGAGAAAACACCAAGTCCGAGCTTTATCGCACTTTGTTGCGCACCAGCCACTGTTTCCAGGCGCTTTCATTGCCTGCAAAGACGTTGATATCTGCATCGCCGCGGATGCCGGGGACTGCTCCGGTACCGGTATATTGCCAGAACGTCCAGGGATGCGGCCCGTACTTTTCGTCTGGATGGCCCGCGACGGAGCGCAACCAGAACGGATAATTGGCAAACTGCCTCAGATCATTGTCGTCGAAGAAATCGACGGTCGTATAGATGATCGGGCGCTTGCCATAGTGGCGCTCGAGGATGTCCAGGAAGGTGCGCATTTCGCTGCGCACGACGGCGGCGTTCGGCCTGAGCTTGCACGTCGGAGAAGCGGCGTTCCACTCCATGTCGAGAACTGGCGGCAAGGCGCCAGGATCGTTGGGAACATGCTCGATGAACCAGCGAGCCTGGTCCTTGGCGGTGCGGCAGAAATAATAGAAATGATAGGCACCGCGTGGAATGCCAGCAGCACGTGCAGCCGCCCAGTTCTCGGAAAAACGATCATCGAACCGGTCGCCGCCTTCGGTCGCCTTGATGAAAGCGAAGGAAATGCGGTTTCCGCGTACAGTCTGCCAAGCAACTGTAGATTGATATTTCGAAACGTCCGTTCCATGGATCGGGTAGCGCCAAGGCGTTTTGCCCGTCCAGTCATGCGGATCGCTGTCGCCAAAATGTGGTGCGCTGACATTGCCGGATGGCGCAGCGATCTGTTGGACAGCAGAGGGCCGTCTTGCTTCCGAGAAATCGTAATCAACCGTCGTGCAGCCGGTCATAAGAAGGGTCAGCAGGACAGCTGCAAGTCGTTTCATGAGGCGTTCCGTAATCGAATCGTGGCAGGACATCTGATGCATTCATACTGATGCGTCATTATGCTTAACAGATCATGACCGGATGCGCTCAACCTGTATTTGTTGGCAGACATGATGCGCCATTTTGTTAGCTGCACGAATTCTTGGCGCATGTTACTCGTTGCAACCTATGTTTGAGACGCATTGGCTTGCAGCATGGCATTTGGGGGCAGGAAATGATCAGAAGACTTGGCTTGCTGGTTTTGTTCGTCGGCCTCGTCGCGTTCGCAAACGGCTTTTTGGGGTCTTGGGTAACGATCGACCGGAATGACCTTGGTGTTTCAGTCGGCCAGACCGGAAGCTGTATCCGTCCGACCATCCCGAGCTTCTGGCGAAATTATCGCGGCTTTCCCGACTACGATAATGAACTGATTTCCGATTACTTCGGCATCTATGCCGCCTATGCGTCAAATGTCTATCAACCGATCCCGCGCGAGCGCTTCAAACTGCAGCCAGACTATTTCGGCTGGGTTCCGCAAGGCGAGCCCATTGTAAGGCCGGGTGGTTTTTATGCGGAAGTCTATTACAGGCGGGGTGCAGACCGCCTATCGGTGATGATGGTTTTCAGGGGCAAGGACAGTTCCACGAGCCTTACCGATCTCATCAGCGAAAACACTTATTTTACGCAGATGCTCAATCCCTGGGATCAATATCGCACCGCACGCAAGGAGTTCGCCAGAGTGCGCAGGGAAGCTCAACAAAGCGCCGCGGGTCTGCCGGTCGAATATATCATGGTCGGTCACGGACTGGGCGGCGGGCTGGCGCGCCACATGGCAGCGGCGTTTCCATGCACTGCTGCGATCGTTTTCAATTCAACCTTCATATCCAACAATCGCCGTCTGGCCGAACCCTATGACGGGCAGGTCGTGGATCTTTTCGCCGACAATGCTCTTTCGTCAAGATTGGCAATCCTATCCAATCCGCGGGCTTTTTATCGCATTTCGCGTACACATCAATGGTACCGCGTGCGCAATGCCGGAGACTTCGCCGGTCAGCAAGGAATGCAAAGGGCGGCCGTTGCCATGGCACGAATACCGGTCATGTGCCTGCTTCGTCCCGATTGCGAGTTGAACAAGACCACCAGCGGCGATACGCAGGAGGCAAATCCGCAAAGCACACGCTCGGCGGCGGACATGTCGATGCTCTATTGCCTTGCGGGTCCTAACTCGGAGGGCTCCAGGAGCGATCTATGCAAATGAGCGATATCAGCCTTTGCGGCGAATAATCGAAATCCATGCAAAGCCACGGTAAAGCCGCTGCGCTTCGCTTTCACATTTGTTCTCGGCGGCAATCGCATCGGCCACGTCGAACAGATCATTGCGCGGTGTGACGTGATACCATTCCAGCCACTTATACAGCGCGATCCTGGTGAAGCCGGGCAAGTTTTTCAGATCGCCGAAATCAACGATATGCAAGGCACCCCCAGGCGTCAGATGACTCACGGCTTCTCGCATCACAGCCCGCCATTGCGGGATCATGGAGACTGCATATGAGATGAATATACGGTCGAATTGCCGACGTTCGAAAAGCGCTTCCGGATCGAAATCCGCAGCATCGGCATAGGCGAGGTGCGCCCGTTCACCCAGTCCAGCTGCAACGATCTTCTTGCGAGCGGTGGCCAGCATTTCGTTCGAGATATCAATGCCGTAGAGCGAAGTCTTGGGATAGGCTTCCCCCGCCAGCACAAGATTGCGGCCGGTACCGCAGCCTATTTCAAGTATGCTGCCTCTCTCCGGCGGATTGAGACCAGAGATCATCGGATCGCGGCCGAGGAGATAGTATTTGCGTGTGGCATCATAGAAATGACGCTGATGCCGGTAGACCCGATCCATCAGCGGCCCATGTTCGATCTTGGCAAACATTTGATCAGTCCTTGAGCAGATAGAGGTGGAAGCCGCCATAGATCGACGAGCGGTCGCGGGCGTGAAGTGCAAGCGACTGTTCCTCTTGATAGGCCCAGCGATCAAGCAAGGCATCGTCGATACGACCCGGCAGAATGGTTGGTTCGGCAGCAGTGCGGAAGATAACGCGCGCCCCGGGTGCAGCGGCGCGGGTGATTTCGTGCCAAAGTTCGTTGAGTTGCGTGTCGTTCATCCAGTCCTGTGCGTCGAGAAGAATGAAGCGGTCGACGGATGCGGTGGGCTTTGCTGCAAGGAATTCCGTCAGGGATGCGTTGACCACGCTCATCCGCCCGGCGCGGTCGCGCACGGTGGCGAAGTTGTTGCGCGAGAGATATGGAGGCAGCGGGCCGGTTTCAGCATTGTCGCTATAACCACGACCGAAAGCCTGCCAAGCAAAATAATTTTCTGAAAGCGGGAAGCCGCAGGCGAGCTTTTCAAGACGACCGCGCAGGACCTGCGCCATGTTGCCATTTCCCGCAGTGGCCAGCGCATCATATTGCTGCGGCGGAATACCAAGACCGAACAGCGACGATTTTCGCTTCGTCGCCCAGCGGATCATGCGCTTGTCAAAAAGCGGCGCGAGGGCGCTGTCGAAATAAGCGCGCTGCTCCTCCATGGTCGACGATTTCAGAATGTCGCGCGGATCGATGCCGTAGAGCTTTGCCACACGATGTCCCATGCCGATAAACAGGCCAAGCAGACCGTGGCGATAGAGGTCGCGCGAGAAGATCGTAATGCGGCGACGCCCGGACAGCATGCGCTTTTCCCAATAGGCGCGGCTGGTTGGATCCAGATGGTGGCGAATGAAGCGTTCATAGGCAGCAAGATTGGCCTTGTCATCGGCCGTGCCATAGAAGCGATAGAACGCATCATAGTTGGGCAGGTTTGCCACTGCGGCGAGCTTCAACCGGTTGAACGCAACGTGAGCGGTATTCAAATCGACCGCCTCGACACTGGCGGGGTTAGCGGTCAGATAGGACATGGCATTGCAACCGCCCGATGCTATGGTGACGATGCGATGCCCCGGGCGGATCTGTAACGCCTCCATGTCGACTTCGGGATCTTCCCAGATTTGCGGGTAGACCAGACCTTTGAAGACATGTGCGAATAGCCGCTCGGACATTCCCGCCCGCGATAGAAACCTGTTCTGACGGACCGCCGTGTTGAGCTTCGCGTTGCGCGGGAGAGGGGTATCTTTGACTTGTCTAGCAAACGGCATCTAATCGAATCCCCTTTGTTGGAAATTCCTGCCCGCCTAACATTTTGATGTAACAGACCGGTGACGGTGCCGGTGGAACAAATTTCCAAATTGATTCAACTTTTAGTGGCAACCCGTTGAGATTGCTCGTTCGCACTATGTGACAACGTTGCCGCATAAGTGATCGAATTCGGCTAATTCCTTGTTTTTCCCACTTTTCCCGAAGCCCCTCGCTGATATATGAAGTTTTGATGACGGTTTTGTAACAACCGTCCGCGCGTATGCTGTGGAGAAGGCGTTGGTCAGGCAGATCGAGCAAGTTGAACTTGAAACGGATGGCGTCTGGCAAGCCGAGACGGCGGAGGTTCAACCTTCTATAACCCGATCCTATCTGCGGCACGCCGGCTATTTCCTCGCGGTTTGCGTGTTCTCTACGATCGTGGTGTTTGTCATCGAACTGGTATCGCGCGGCACGTTCGCCGATACGATGCTGTTCTTCCAGGAGCTCTACCGCCCCGCATGGACGACCGTTGGTTTCTACGCGCTGCTGATGATCGGGTTCGATGCGCTTCTCGGACGTTCACATAACGGGTTACTGGTGATTGCACCCTGCGCTTTGTTGTTCACTTGGATTGGACGACAGAAAGCGCTTTATCTGGGAGACCCGCTCTACCCCACGGATTTCCTATATTCGCGCCAGATCGTCGATCTTCTGCCGTTGCTGGTAAGGGAGCGTCCGTGGAGCGCCATCGCCATCGTTGCAGCCACGATATTGGTAATTGCCGGACTGGTGTTGACCTGGAGGTTTTGGCGCCAGCGCGCTTTCAGGCTCAACGGTAGGGGACGGCTATGGCGATTGGCTATAGCGATTCCGGCGCTAGTCTTCTTCGTCTCGATCATGGACTACAACAACTTCTCCTGGGCGCGCGATCGTCTGCGCGTGCAGCCCATCATGTGGGACCAGAAGGAGAACTATGCGCATAACGGCTTCACCATGGCCTTCGCGCTCAATCTGCCCATGATCAATGTATCCGCGCCACAAGGCTATTCGCCCGATGCGATCAACTCGATTTCGGTGCCGCCAGCAACCTTCGAGTCACGGGAAAGGCCCGATATCATCATGGTGATGAGCGAGTCCTTCTGGGATCCAACACGGTTACCGGGGGTGAATTTCAATCGTGATCCGATCCCGACGGTGCGCGCCAAGCAGTCCGGCACCGTTTTCTCGCCGGAATTCGGCGGGATGACCGCGAATGTAGAATTCGAAGCGTTGACGGGTTTTTCCAATGCGTTCTTGCCCTATGGCAGCATTCCCTATCAGCAATATGTCCGCCATCCACTCCCTTCTCTTGCAACCTTCCTCAAAAGTGAAGGCTATGCGACGAAAGCGATCCATCCCTACCGCGAATGGTTCTGGAACCGTCGCAATGTGTATCAGGCGTTCGGCTTCGACACATTCAAATCGGAGGAAAACCTCCCGAAGCTCGCGGCGCGAGGCCCGCTGGTTTCCGATGCGGCCTTGATGGATGAAGTGATCCACGAAGCTGACGAGACCAAGGGACCGTTTTTCTTCTTCACAGTGACTTTGCAAGGTCATGGCCCTTACGAACCCTACCGCTACAAGGATCCCTCGATTGATGTCGCGACGGAAGCAGGCGTTGCGGAGCGAGAGGCCATCCGTACCTATTCTGAAGGCGTTGCAGATGCCGACCGCAGTTTGAAGAGACTGATGGACTGGGCAGCCAAGCGCAAACGGCACACCATCCTCGTCTTTTTCGGCGATCATCTGCCACCGCTTGGCGACGCCTACATATCCACCGGATATATGAAAGGCCGCATTGCAGACAGGCGCGCGCCGCTTGGCGATATGCTGAAACAGCATGAAACGCCGCTGGTCGTGTGGTCCAATCGTACAGGAACGGACCATGGCCTCGGCACGGTCAGTCCCGCTTTCCTGCCCTTGCACGTGCTTGAACTCGCTGGGCTAAGCCATCCATATTACACGAGTTTTCTTGGTTCGATCCGCGATCGTTACAAGGTCATAGATCGCCATATGCTGCTGTCTTCAGACGACGTGTCGAACCCGGACTGGATGGAAAAGGCAGGTACCGATCCGCTGATCAATAATTTCCGGCTGCTGCAATATGACATGATGTTCGGCGAGCGGACTGGTCTGGACAAATTCTTTCCGGAGATGAATGTCCACGGCAGTTAAAGTGGGCTACCGCAGATCCAGCCGCAATAGCTCATCGTCATAGGATTGCCCATTGAAGCGCAAGGCATCCTTTTCAAAGCCGAAGACGGTGAAACCAAGCCCTAGATAAAGTGCGCGCGCCGAGATGTTGGTCGCCATGACCGTTGCGTGCAGCGTGTCAACATGCCCTCGCGAATACTCGATCACTGCCTCAGTCAAGCGCTTTCCGAGGTTATGTCCGCGCCATTCCTTATCGACGAACACTCCCCATAAAAGGCCCTTGTGCCGTTGTTTGACCTTGGTGTTCATGAGGAATCCGGCAACTCCGACAAGCGTATCATCAGCGAAAGCACCAAATGCTGCATTCGGCCGGTCATCGAGACGACGTTGGATCTCCTCTATGCCGAGTTCGCGTTCCTCTTCGTAACTTGAACCGAAAGCCTCTGGCGCGCTGCGCAGCCCATGCAGGCGCAGCGCGTGGAAGGCTTCGGCGTCGCGGCCGTCCAAAATCCTGATTGAGGGAATGACGGCGCGCACCATGGTCAGGCTCCGATCTTGCCGTAGCCGCCGGGCGTTGGCGTTGTGAGGACAACAGCTTCGCCTGCCTCAAGCACCGTTTGGTCGCAGGCTCTCAAGCTTTCAACGGTTCCATTGTTACGGCGCACCTCGGTCTTGCCCACTTCACCGTTGCCGCCGCCATCGAGGCCCTCTGGCGGACGATTGCGATGCGATGAGAGGATCGAGCAATCCATGCGGTCTAGAAACCGGATCGTGCGCTTGGTACCGCCGCCGCCCGGGAACTTGCCCGCGCCGCCGGAGTTCGGCCGGATATGAAAATCCTCGAGCAAGACGGGAAACCGCATCTCCAGAATCTCCGGATCGGTGAGGCGCGAATTCGTCATATGGGTGTGGACGCCGGATGTTCCCGCAAAGCCCCTCCCATTGTTGAAATGGCCTGCCGGCGAGCCTGAACAGATGGTTTCGTAGTACTGGTACTCATCATTGCCAAAGGTCAGATTGTTCATCGTTCCTTGCGAATTGGCCATCGCACCCAAAGCCCCGAAAAGCGCATTGGTGACGTGCTGCGACGTTTCGACATTACCGGCCACGACAGCTGCTGGATAAACTGGCTTGAGCATCGAACCGTCGGGAATGATGATGTCGATCGGCCTGAGACAGCCTGCGTTCATCGGGATTGCACCCTCAACCATCACGCGGAAGGCGTAGAGAACCGCCGCGCGCGCTACCGGTTCCGGCGCGTTGAAGTTGTTCTTCATCACCGCCGAGGTGCCGGTGAAATCGACAGTCGCCCGGCGCTCCTGCTTGTCAACAGTGATCTTGACTTTGATTGTCTGACCCGTGTCTGTCGCATAGGAATATTCAGAATGTTCGGGCAACCGGTCGAGAACGCCACGCACACTCTCGGCAGCATTGTCCTGCACATGGCCCATATAGGCCTCGACCACATCGAGCCCGAACTGCGCAATCATCTTCTTTAGTTCATTGACGCCCTTTTCATTGGCGGCGATCTGGGCTTTCAGATCGGCAACATTCTGGTGAACATTCCGCACCGGCCATGGATGGTTGGTCAAAAGCTCAGTCAGTTCCTCTTCCCGGAAGCGGCCGCGTTCCACGAGACGGAAATTGTCGATCAGGACACCTTCTTCATCCACTGTTGTTGCCAGCGGTGTCATGGAGCCTGGCGCCGAACCGCCGATATCCGCATGATGGCCACGCGACGCCGAATAGAAGAGGATGTTCTTGCCCGCGTCGTCGAAGACCGGCGTAACCACCGTGATATCCGGGAGGTGCGTGCCGCCATTGTAGGGTGCATTGAGCGCGAAGACGTCGCCTGGATGAATATCGCCTTCATTGAGCTTGATGATCGTCTCCACGGAACGGTCCATTGAACCAAGATGAACCGGCATATGCGGTGCATTGGCCACCAGCGCACCATCCCGGTCGAACACCGCGCAGGAGAAATCCAGTCGCTCCTTGATGTTGACGGAATAGGCGGTGTTCTGCAGCGTCAGACCCATCTGTTCGGCAATCGACATGAACAGGTTGTTGAACACTTCCAGCATGATCGGATCGGCTTGTGTACCAAGCGCTGCAGCGCGGACCTTCTTCTCGGTCCGGCGCATCAGGACGTGGTTGAGCGCAGTGATCTCCGCTTGCCAATCGGGTTCCACAACGATCGTCTGATGTGTCTCGATGATCAGCGCAGGACCATTGACCTTGTTCCCAGGTTTGAGGTTGGCTCGCGGAAAAGTGAGAGCATCGTGGAAGGCTCCACCTGAAAAGAGCCTGCAGGTTTCGCCCGACTCAGGTCTCGAATTGCCTTGGCGTTGCCCGCTTTCAACCTGCTTGTGCCCGCGGCCATCGGAGCCCTCGACACCGACGGCTTCGACGACGATGCCTTTATTATCGTAGATGAAGCCAAACTGCGCCTTGTGCGCGGCTTCAAAGCCGGCACGGGCTTCATCGACCGAGAAACTGCTGAAATCGATCGGGATTGTTGTATCTGTGCCGTCATAACGCAGATGCAGGATGGGACGTGAAGTGATGTATTCTAGCGGCACGCCCTGCTCTGCAATCTCGGCAGTGACGGTTTTGGAGAGCCGGTCGGAAAGCTGACGGATTTCACTCAACGTTTCCGGAGAGAAGACTTTCACCAACGCCTGCTGGCGTGAGGCGAATATAGAGGACAAGCCGATTCCATAGGCGGAAAGCAGGCCGGAGAACGGATGAATGAGCACGGCTTCCATGCCAAGCGCATCGGCAACGAGGCATGCATGCTGGCCTCCTGCACCACCGAAACAATTCAGCAGATACCGGGTGACGTCATAGCCGCGCTGCACGGAAATCTTCTTTACCGCATTGGCCATGTTTTCGACGGCGATGGTGATGAAACCTTCGGCGACCTCTTCCGGTGTCTTGCCTTCGCCGATCTCAGTGGCGAGGGCAGTAAATTTTTGGACTACGATCTCACGGTCGAGCCGCTCATTCTGCCCGGGACCGAAAATTGCGGGGAAGAATTCGGGCCGCAATTTGCCGAGCATGACATTGGCATCGGTCACGGCCAGAGGGCCATCGCGGCGGTAGCAGGCCGGACCGGGATTGGCTCCGGCGGAATCGGGACCGGCCTGAAATCGCCCGGCGCTGTAGTGCAGGATGGAGCCGCCGCCCGCCGCTACCGTGTGAATGCGCATCATCGGCGCGCGAATGCGAACGCCCGCGACTTCCGTATCGAAGGCGCGCTCATAATCACCTTCATAATGCGCGACATCCGTTGATGTGCCGCCCATGTCGAAGCCGATCACCTTGTCGAAACCGGCGAGCTTGGCCGTCTCGACCATGCCGACGACACCGCCTGCCGGACCGGAGAGGATTGCATCCTTGCCTTGGAAAAGGTCTGCTGCGGTCAAGCCGCCGGAGGACATCATGAAGGAAAGGCGCGGCACAGAGCCATCGCGGGACTTGCCACTTATGCCAAGTTCGCGCGCAACGTGCTCGACGTACCGGCGCAGGATCGGCGAAAGATACGCATCGACGACCGTCGTGTCGCCACGTCCGACAAGCTTGGCGAGTGGCGAAACCTCATGACTGACGGAAACCTGACCGAAACCCAGTTCACGTGCAATTTTCGCTGCTGTCTGCTCGTGTGCCGGATAGTTCCAGGCATGCATGAAGACAATCGCGACTGCATCGATGCCGGCCTGCTTGATGTCAGTTAATGCGACGCGGATTTGGTCCTGGTCAGGGAGGATTTCCACTGTCCCATCTGTACGGACGCGCTCATCGATTTCGACCACGCGTTCGTAAAGTTGTTCTGGAAGAATGATTTCCTTGGCGAAAATATCGGGCCTGGCCTGATAAGCGATCTTCAGCGCATCGCGAAAACCTCTGGTGATGACGAGAGCTGTCCTGTCACCCTTGCGCTCGAGCAGTGCATTGGTTGCTACCGTCGTCCCCATTTTGACTTCGCCAATCCGCGGCGAGGGAATGGGATCGCCCTTATTGACGCCAAGCAGATCGCGAATGCCCTGGATAGCCGCATCGCGGTAGGCCTCCGGATTTTCCGAAAGCAGCTTGTGGGCTCGTAGACTGCCTTTGGGATCGCGTGCGATGATGTCGGTGAACGTGCCGCCACGATCGATCCAGAAATCCCATTTGTCGCTCATAATATTCGTCCGATCTCAAAATTGGTGATTTGCAAAAATTAGGCGGGCTTATGCCGCGGATGACAATAGACAGGCCCGACTGACAAGTGCAATCGGCTGCGGCATTTGGAACAAATTTTCTGAGTATGTGTCGTTATCCACACAGGAATTAACCGAAAGCGAAAACAAAATCCAACTCTGCCTTATTTCCGATAAGGTGGAATCGAGGGGCCCATCTAGCATTTTCGGAGAGGAAACCATGAAGAGTAAATTGATTGTTTCGCTGGCGGCGGTATCGCTTCTGGCGCTGGCCGGTTGCGGTGAAAGTGAGCAGAAATCGGAACAGCCGCCGGCAAAAGTCGAACAGCCGGCACCAGCGCCTGCTGCGCCAGCAGCCACGCAGGCGCCGGCAGCGCCAATGAATGCGGAAGAGACCTTGAAAAAAATCAAGGATCAGGCAGCGACCATGACCGCAGAACAGAAGCAGGCTGCAGTCGCGACGGCACGCAAGGCGGCTGAGGATGCGGCAACAGCAGCTGGTCAGACAGCGGATCAGGTCAAGGCGGCTGCGGACTCCGCGGAAAAAGCCATCAAGGATGCGCTCGGCGTTCAGTAAGACATTCTGCCCATGAACGAAGCGGCCAGCCTTGCGCTGGCCAGCCTTGCGCTGGCCGTTTTGCCAAACGCACGCAAATGCTGCGTCAACCGGTCCCGGCAAAAGGCGTTTTTCGACACAATATCGCTCTCGCAATTGCGAACGAATTTGAATAAAACGAAAATATGTCGATTTGGCGCCGCATCAGCGATTTCATCACCAACACAGCGATCGATGCCTTTTCGAGCATCATCGAAGCGGTGCGTACTGCATTCGAAGGTGATCCGGAAACGCGTCGGCGCGTGGCATTTTCCATTGCCATGATCGCCCTGTCGGCCAAGATGGCGAAGGCGGACGGTGTCGTGACGCAGGTGGAAGTCAATGCTTTCAATGACATTTTCCACGTGCCGTCACAATATCAGGATCAGGTGACACGCCTCTATAACCTCGCCAAGCAGGATGTGGCAGGTTATGAAGCATATGCTGCTCAATTGGCTTCGCTATGTGGCTCGGGCAAGCCCAATTGCAAGATGCTCGAAGACATCCTCGACGGGCTATTCCACATTGCCAGGTCCGATGGTGATCTACATGACGAGGAATTGATATTTCTTGGGACGGTTGCTGAAATTTTCGCGCTTGACGAGGAAAAATTCGATCGCATCCTGGCGCGGCACGTCGGGCGCGGTCAGGCGGATCCCTATCTTGTTCTTGGCCTTCCGCGTGATGTCAACTTTGAAACTGCACGCAAGCAATATCGAGCCCTCGTTCGCGAGAACCACCCTGACATGCTGATTGCACGCGGAGTTCCAGAAGAGTTCATCGCTATCGCTAACCAGCGCATCGCCGCCATCAACGCGGCTTGGGACAAAGTCGAAAAAGACCTCAAGGCATATGAGCGCGTTTGAACCAGATCATCTGCGCGCAGATCTTCATACCTCGCCGAATTTCGGTCCGCGCAAGGACGGCAAACGTCCTTCCATCCTGATCCTGCATTATACCGGCATGGAAACTGGCGAGGCTGCGGAGAGCTGGCTCGCAAATCCGCAAAGCGAAGTGTCGGTGCATTATCTCGTGCATGAGAATGGCCGTATCGTACAGATGGTGCCTGAAAGCGAACGCGCCTGGCATGCGGGGCAGAGTTCATGGAAAGGCGAGACCGATATCAATTCCCGCTCCATCGGTATTGAAATCGTTAATGGTGGTCCGCTGCTCGGGTTCCCGGCCTTTCCCGGATCGCAGATCGACGCACTGATTGATCTTTGCAAAGGCATTATTTCGCGCCACGGCATACGGCCGGAAAGTGTTCTGGCGCATTCGGATATCGCGCCGGCGCGCAAGATCGATCCGGGCGAGAAGTTTCCATGGTCAGTACTCTATGACGCGGGTATCGGACATTGGGTCATCCCTTCACCCGTGCGCGGTGGGCGGTTCTTTTCCCTTGGTGATCAGGGACAGCCAGTCGAGGCGCTTCAGTCCATGCTGGCGCTTTACGGCTATGGTGTTCCTATCGATGGCGTGTTTGGACCCTCGACACAATTGGGCGTTTTGGCCTTCCAGCGCCACTTTCGCGTTGAAAAAGTCGATGGAGTCGCGGACATGTCAACAATCGAGACCCTGCATAAGCTACTTTCTGCGCTGCCAGCACTTACCGCATAAGTTATTGAACAAAAAAGTCTTTTGCTGACTCACTTTGTGCGTTGCAGCATATATATTTCAATGGGTTACACAAAGTTATTTGGCCGATCAATATTCGGCTGCATTGGACCGTCAAATCCATGTCCAGTGTTCCGGCTCTTGCCCTTGTGTTTTTTGGCACGGAACGATCCCGGCGCGCACGTTCGTGCGGCCCAAGCTTCTAGACGGAAAAAGATGACAAAAAAATTTGGTATGATTTTCGCCCTCCTTGGGGCGATGGCCTTCTACGGCTCAAGTTCCGCACTCAGCGCCCCAAAGGAGCCAACAAACCTCGCCGACTACTTCAAGGCAAAGCGGACCGAGGCGGAAAAAGTGAAGGCCGTTAACAAGTCTACGAAGTCAGTGCAGGCAAATGACAAAGCCAAGCGCAGTGTAGCAAAGGCGCCGGCGGTCAAGAAAAATGCGGTCAAGCCGCAGCGGGTAAGCAAAAAAGCTTCAACCCACAAGCGTCCGGTCGTTCAGGCGAAAGCCCGCGTCAAAACTGTCGTGCGCAACCAGACTATTGACCGCGTCGATACGATGACGACAGGCAGCGTTCCCTCCGCGATCGGACCGACGAACTATTCAACAATCATCAGCTCTTATGCGTCGTCCTACGGCGTACCCGTCGCTCTGGCGAATGCGGTCGTCAGGGTTGAAAGCAATTATCGTCCGGACATGACAGGGAGTGCCGGTGAAATCGGATTGATGCAGATCAAGCTCGAGACAGCTCGCGGTCTTGGTTATACCGGTTCGCGCCAGGCGCTCTACAACCCGGAAACCAATATTCGCTGGGGCATGAAGTATCTTGCCGGAGCGCACAAGCTTGGCAATGGCACAACCTGCGGTACGATCCTGCGATACAATGCCGGTCATGGCGCGACGCGTATGAACCCGGTTTCCGCCAATTATTGCAGCAAGGTGAAATTGCAAATGGCCTCCATGTAAGGTGGCAGCCTTCCTGTAAAATTCAAAGGCCGGGTAGTTTCCGGCCTTTTTCATTTGCGTTTTTCCTCCGAAACGCATTTATACGCATCGCCAGCTGGCCGGGCAGCCGCGCATGTCATACGCCGAAAGGCGGCATGTGAGGAAAGTCCGGGCTCCATGGAAACACGGTGCCGGATAACGTCCGGCGGGGGTGACCCCAGGGAAAGTGCCACAGAAAGGAAACCGCCCCGTCTTTCGTTGTGCCGGATCCCGAGGATTGGACGCAAGGAATGACGGGGTAAGGGTGAAAGGGTGGGGTAAGAGCCCACCGCGCAACTGGTAACAGGGGCGGCATGGCAAACCCCACCGGGAGCAAAACCGAATAGGGACGGCGTGCCAGGCGAAAGTCTGGCGATCAGTTTCCGGGTCAGTCGTCCGGGTGGGTTGCAGGAGGCGGGTGGCAACATCCGCCCAAGATGAATGGCTGCCGCGTTGGACGAAAGTCCAGCCATACAGAACCCGGCTTACAGGCCAGCTGGCATTTCAATTCATTGATTTCGCTGTGTTCGTGCGGTCCGTCCGCGCGCGCTCGGTTACAACTTCCCGGAGAGTCCTAACCCTTCATTAAGCTTAATGAGCGATAAATTCAGAATCGCCGGAAGTGTGCCGGAATCGCGGCTCATTCCCACCCTGAACCCTGTAATCCCATTGACGCCCATAGTGCCCCATGATATCGATTGATTTCATCAGTAGCGTTCAGTCGACACGGTGTTCCCCGAAATACGATTTGGCATGCCAAGGCTGGCGTTCGGCTCAGTTTGCCGGTGCTTGGACTTCTATTGGTGGGGCTCGCGCTTCGAAGCGATCGAAGGGTCGAGCAGAGGTTAAGATGGCAGAAGCCCTAGGGGCGGAAACGGCGGTGTTGCGTTTTGAACCGGTTCCTCGGACATATGACGAACAGGATCGACGCGAAGGGGCGGGTTTCCGTTCCGGCGCAGTTCCGTTCGATAATCCAGACGGCCGGTCACACGGAACTCTATGCCTTGCGTTCGCTGCATCTGCCTGCGCTCGATGCGGGCGGGCCAGAACTACTGACGCGTTTCGACACACGGTTGGACAGCGAGGATCCATTTGCCGAGACAGCGGACGACATGTCGTTCTATCTTCATGCGGATGGCGGTTTCCTCAAGCTGGATGGGGATGGGCGGATAACGGTAACGGATTTCATTCGCGAGCATACGGGCATTTCATCGGATGTGACCTTTGCGGGCGCCAACACGCATTTTCAGATGTGGCATCCGGATCAATTCGAGGCGCATCGGGCAAAGGTCCGGCAGCGATTGGTGGAAAAGCGCCGTCGGGAAAATCTGCCCGCGGGGAACAGTTGATGGCGGGTCGGCCAGATGCCGGTGACGGCCGCCACATTCCGGTCCTGCTCGACGAAGTGATTGCCGCTCTCCAGCCGGGGCACGGCCAGCTGATCATCGATGGCACCTTTGGCGCTGGCGGCTATACCAGACGCATCCTGGAAACGGGCGCTTCCGTCACAGCAGTCGACCGCGACCCATCGGCTATCCAGGGCGGCCGCGCTCTGGAAAAGGACTATTCCGGTCGTCTGACCCTCGTCCAGGGCGCGTTTTCCACACTGGATCAGGTCGCATTGCATGGTGCGCCAGACGGTATCGTTCTCGACATCGGCGTTTCGTCGATGCAGATCGACGAGGCAGAGCGCGGGTTCTCGTTTCAGAAGGACGGACCGCTCGACATGCGCATGTCGAGCTCCGGCCCAAGCGCAGCCGATGTGGTCAATCGCCTGAAGATCGGTGATCTGGCACGCATATTCAACTTTCTTGGCGAGGAACGCCACGCCGGGCGCATCGCCCGTATGATCGACAAGCGCCGTGTAACCGAACCATTTACCCGCACGCGTGACCTCGCCAATGCGATTGAAGCGCTTGTCGGCAGAAATCCTAAAGTGCCTATCCATCCGGCAACACGGGTGTTCCAGGCTCTACGCATTTTCGTCAATGACGAATTGGGCGAACTGGTGCGCGCACTGCATGCTGCCGAACGTGTTCTCAAGCCCGGTGGACGGCTTGTCGTCGTCACGTTCCATTCGCTCGAAGACCGTATCGTCAAGCGCTTCTTTTCGGACCGCTCGGGCACAGGCGGCGGTTCGCGTCATTTACCCCAACTCGAACAGCGTTTGGCGAGCTTCACCCCTGTTGGCAAAGGCATTGTCGCGCCAACCGAAGCCGAGGCTGCCCGCAATCCGCGAGCGCGCTCGGCCAAGCTCCGCGCTGGAGTTCGTACGGACAATCCGCCGTTGGTCGAAGATCATTCGATCTACGGCTTGCCCAATCTGCCCACATTCCATGAAACGGCGAGGAGCTGATCCGTGCTGCGTACCTTCGACATCATATTGATCGGGCTGATGATCCTGGCGGCCGCCGTGACCTACAAGATCAAGCACGACGCTGAAAAGCAGATGACGCAGGTCACCAAACTCCAACGTATGATCACGGATGAGAGAGACACGATCGATTTGCTCAAAGCAGACTGGAGCCTGCTTACCCAGCCGAACCGTCTGCAGAAACTGGTCGAGTCATACCAGGGCCAACTTGATCTGCAACAGGTCGAAGCCCAGCAGATCATTACTATCAATGAACTTCCTCAGCCAAAACCTGTATCTCAAGATATCGATGACGTTGCCAACATCATCACCGAAGCGGATGCGGGTAAAACAATCAAACCTGACACAACTATGACCGGCAGCATCGACAAACCGAAGGCGGCGCCAAAGCCGGTCAAGCGAATTGTTCCGAATGCAACGCCAAAGGGAGCGGGGCTCTATTGATGGCTGCGATCTGGATCAAACGAAAAAAAACCGAACTCGAAACAGGCATTGCGCCTGCTTTCGCGCTGGATGCCAGAAAGAAAAAATCCGGCAATCGCGCCCGCAATCGTGTAGTTATGGCCATAGCCTGTTTCGTCGGCATATACGGGATCATCGGCGGACGACTCATTTATTACGGCATGCAGGAAGACACGACGGGCTACAACGGCCCGACCGGAGCGGTTCTTGCGTCGCGCCCCGATATTCTCGACCGCAACGGCGAAGTCCTGGCCACTGACATCAAGACCGCCTCGCTCTATGCCGAGCCGCGCAAGATCATCGATCCGGATGAAGCCATCGAGTTACTTTCAACGGTTCTGCCGGATCTCAACTTTGAACAGACCTATAGCCGCCTCAAGAGCGGGACGGGCTTTGCCTGGCTCAAGCGCGGGCTGACGCCTCAACAGAAGAGCCAGATCATGGCGCTTGGAATTCCGGGCATTGGCTTCCGCACGGAGAAATCCCGCTTCTATCCGGGCGGCCCCACTGCTTCGCATATCCTTGGTCTCGTCAATATCGACAATCAGGGTATTGCCGGTATGGAAAAATATATCGACGAGCAGGGGCTGTCCGATCTGCGCGATGTTGGTCTTGCTGACAGTCGTTCGCTTGAGCCGGTAAAATTGTCGATTGATCTTCGTGTCCAGCACGTCGTGCGCGACGTAGTCGTGAATGCGATGCAAAAGTACCGTGCAATTGCGGCCGGTGCCGTGGTGCTCAACGTCCACACTGGCGAGGTTCTCGCCATGGCGTCGGCACCGGATTTTGATCCCAACAATCCGTTTAACGCATTGGATAAAGACCGCCTTAACCGTATGTCGGCGGGTACGTATGAGATGGGCTCTACCATCAAGAGCTTTACCACGGCGATGGCACTTGATTCAGGCAAGGTCAACCTACAAAGCACGTTCGACGCCAGGCGCCCTATCACCATTGGCCGGCAGACGATCCGCGATTTCCACGGCAAGAACCGGATATTGACCATGCCGGAAGTCTTCATCTACTCCTCGAATATCGGTTCGGCCAAGGAGGCGGACGTCGTCGGTATCGAAGGACACCGCGCATTCCTGCACCGCATCGGCCTGTTGGACCGGATGCAGACCGAGCTTCCGGAAGTTGCGCGGCCAATGGAACCAAAGGTTTGGAAGAAAGTGCATTCGATTACGATCGCCTTTGGTCACGGTATGGCGACGACGCCATTGCAGACAGCGGTTGGCGCTGCCGCGTTGATGAATGGCGGCAGGCTCATCGAGCCTACCTTCCTGCCACGCACGGCCGAACAGGCAGACAAGGTTGCAAAACAAGTAGTGAGCGAAAAGACCAGCGAGGACATGCGCTACCTCTATCGCCTCAACAGCGAGACGGGATCTGGTGGCTCGGGTTCACGCGCGAATGTCAAAGGTTATCGTGTTGGCGGCAAAACCGGTACTGCGGAAAAAGTGATCAATGGCCGTTACTCAAGCGATGTACGCTTTAACGCATTTGTTGCCGCGTTTCCGATCGACAAGCCAGAATATGTAGTGCTGACCATTATTGACGAGCCGAAGGCAGAGGAAGGCAAGGTTGGCGCGACAGCAGGCTTTAATGCAGCGCCGATGGTTGCCGATATCATTCGCAGGTCAGCTTCATTTCTCGGTGTGCAGCCTGATTTCCGTGAAGAACAAGAATCTGCTCCATTGATGGTTAATTTTAATCAATAAAGCCGTAAAACGCGAATCAACCGCTACGTTTTTGATAAGTTCCAGGTGAAGATGGGTCCGGTCCGGCCATGAAACTGAAAGATCTGAACGGCATACCAGCCTTGGCTATCTCCGAACTCGGGGAGAAGACAATCCGTGGCCTGACGTCGGATTCCCGCCAGGTCGAGCGCGGATTTCTGTTTGCGGCGTTGAAAGGCTCGAAAGCCGATGGTGTTGCTTATGCTGCCGATGCGGCGGCGCGTGGCGCAGCCGTTATTGTCACATCGCGGGGAGCAAAGCTCGGTAATGTTTCCGTTCCTATCATCTATGTAGATGATCCACGCAGGACATTGGCACTGGCCGCCGCCAGTTTCTATAAGCTGCAGCCGGATATAATGGTTGCCATTACCGGTACCAGCGGCAAAACGTCCGTTGCTTCGTTTACGCGTCAGATCTGGGCGCAAGCGGGCTTTGCCTCCGCCAGCATCGGCACGACGGGCGTCGTCTCTCCGAAGCGCGACGATTATGGCTCCCTGACAACACCGGACCCGGTCGAACTCCATAAATTGCTGCGCGAACTTGTGGAAGAGGGCGTGACCCACGCGGCGATGGAAGCATCTTCCCATGGTCTCGACCAGCGCCGGCTCGATGGCGTCAGGCTTTCGGCAGGGGCTTTCACCAATCTTGGCCGCGATCACATGGATTATCATGCGACGGTCGAAGAATATCACGCGGCGAAGCTGCGATTATTCACAGAGCTTCTGCCAAAGGGTGCACCCGCAATCATCTTCGCAGATGATCCGTTCTCCAAGCCGACCATCGCGGCTGCCACCGAGGCCGGTTGCACGGTTTTGACTGTTGGCCGCAAGGGCGATTTCATCGCCTTGAAGCGGGTTGAACACGAACGCTTCCGCCAGCACGTTGAAGTACATATTGCCGGCGAAATCTATGAGATCACCTTGCCGTTGGCTGGTGATTTCCAGGTGGCCAATGGTCTGGTCGCAGCAGGCCTTGCTATTGCCACGGGCGTTCCTGCGGCTGCTGCGATGCGCGGTCTTGAGCGGTTGAAGGGTGCGCCGGGACGGCTTGATCTTGTTGGTGCGACCGAGGATGGCGCTCCGGCCTATGTTGATTACGCTCATAAGCCTGACGCCCTCGAAAACGTACTGACGTCGGTTCGGCCGTTTACGACAGGTCGCGTTATCGTGGTTTTCGGTTGTGGCGGTGATCGTGACAAGGGCAAGCGCCCAATGATGGGCGAAATCGCAACGAGGCTCGCGGATGTAGTTATCGTGACGGATGACAATCCACGTTCGGAAGTGCCTGCCACCATCCGGTCCGAGATTCTGGCCGCAGCTCCGGGCGCCCGTGAAATTGCCGACCGTCGAGAGGCGATCCACCAAGCCGTGTCTATGATGAAGACTGGCGATACGCTCATCGTTGCGGGCAAGGGCCACGAAGAAGGCCAGACCGTCGGCGATGTCGTGCTGCCGTTCTCGGATCATGTTGAAGTCGCGCAGGCCCTGAAAGATCGGCTGGCGCGGGAGAACGGCGCATGAGTTTGCTCTGGACCTCCGATGCGATGGTCGATGCCATGAATGGCAGGCCTGTCGGTAAAATGCCCAATGGCATTACCGGCATTTCGATCGATACACGTACCTTACAAACCGGCGAAGCATTCTTTGCCATCAAGGGCGATGCTCTCGACGGCCACGATTATGCAACGGCCGCCGTGGCAGCTGGCGCTGCGCTTCTGGTTGTTGCGGAGGCAAAACTGCCGGCTCTGGGCAAACTGAAAGCGCCGATGATCGTTGTCGATGATGTGCTGGCGGCAATGACACGACTTGGCCTCGCATCGCGCGACCGCTCGCATGCACAGATCATCGCTGTCACAGGATCGGTCGGCAAAACAACGACCAAGGAAGCGCTGCGGCATGTTCTCTCTCAGGCCGGCAAGGTACACGCATCGGTCGCATCCTTCAACAATCATTGGGGCGTGCCGCTCACGCTCGCCCGCATGCCAGAGGACACCGATTACGGCGTTTTCGAGATTGGCATGAACCACGCAGACGAAATCCGGCCCCTGGTCAAAATGGTTCGCCCGCACGTTGCACTGATCACTCTGATTGCGCCTGCGCATCTGGGCCATTTCAAGAACCTCCAGGAGATCGCTACTGCCAAGGCCGAGATTTTCGAAGGACTTGTGCCCGGCGGCTATGCGCTGCTCAACCGAGATGACAAGCATTTCAAGTTGCTTGAGAAAATGGCGCTGGATGCTGGTGTCGAGCACATCAAAAGCTTTGGCGAAAGCGCGCGAGCCGACTACCGTTTGATCAAGCTCAAACTTCACGGCGAATGCTCCTGCCTGACAGTGCGCCTTGCTGGCGAGGAGGCTGCCGTTAAGGTGGGCGCACCCGGCCGGCACATGGTACAGAATATTCTGGCTGTTGTTGGGGCAGCGCATCTGACGGGTGCGGACATGGCCAAGGTAACGTTGGCGCTGGCGTCATTGCGACCGGAAAGCGGACGCGGGGCTCGCCATACACTCGAGGTCGCCAATGGTACAATTACACTGATTGATGAGAGTTATAACGCCAATCCTGCATCGATGCGTGCTGCGATCGAGCTTCTCGCCGCGGCAACGCCTCAAGGCAAGGGGCGGCGAATTGCAGTTCTTGGCGACATGCTGGAACTGGGCAAACAGGCGCCGAAGCTGCATGCGGACCTTTCTTCGGTTATCCTTGCCAATCATATCAACATGGTTTTTCTCGGCGGACCCGAGATGGCGGCGCTTAAGGCGGCCATGCCGGTTGAATTCCATGCCGAATACAGGCAGAGCGTAGATGAATTGCAACCGCAATTGCTGAACACGATCAGGGCCGGTGATGTGATCATGGTCAAGTCATCCAAGGGAACCGGATTCGCGGCGATCGTGAAAACGCTCTTGCAGAAATACAACACCGCACCGCCTCTCGGTCCTGCCGAGTAGCCTGCGGGTATGGGGATTTAACCTTATGCTTTATTATCTCGCCGGTCTGGCGGAACATATCCAGCTTCTCAACGTCTTCCGCTACATCACGTTCAGGACCGGCGGTGCGCTGATCACATCGGCGCTGATTGTCTTCCTGTTTGGACCGCGCATCATCGACTCGTTGCGAATCCGGCAGGGGCGCGGCCAGCCGATCCGCGCCGATGGTCCGCAGACGCATTTCAAGAAAGCCGGTACGCCGACAATGGGCGGCTTGATGATCATGACCGGGATCCTCCTTTCTTCATTGCTATGGGCAAATTGGTCGAACGTCTATGTCTGGATCGTTCTGCTGGTGGCTTTATTCTTCGGCGCTATCGGTTTTTACGATGACTATCTCAAGGTCAGCAAACAGTCCTTCAAGGGCTTTTCCGCCCGGGCGCGTCTCGGCATCGAATTCCTGGTCGCTGCCATCGCAGGTCTTGCCATCATGCGGGCCGGGCAGGAGCCGTTTTCCTCGTCGCTGACATTCCCGTTTGCCAAGGAACTCATCCTCAATCTCGGTATCTTTTTCATTCCTCTCGCCGCCTTCGTCATGGTGGGAGCAGGCAATGCGGTGAATTTCACGGATGGGCTCGACGGTCTTGCTACAGTGCCGGTGATGATTGCGGCAGCCTCGTTCGGTGTTATTGCCTATCTTTCGGGTAATGCGATCTTTGCTGATTATCTGCAGATTCATTTCACACCGGGCACCGGCGAACTCGCTGTGGTGCTTGGTTCCGTTATCGGTGCAGGCCTTGGCTTCCTCTGGTTCAATGCGCCGCCCGCCGCCATTTTCATGGGTGACACGGGTTCGCTCGCACTCGGGGGTCTTATCGGCGCTGTCGCTGTTGCCACCAAGCATGAGATCGTCCTTGCCATCATTGGCGGCGTCTTCGTTATGGAAGCCATGTCCGTGATCATCCAGGTGGCGTCATTCAAGATGACCGGCAAGCGCGTCTTCCTGATGGCGCCAATTCATCACCACTTCGAAAAGAAAGGCTGGACTGAGAGCCAGGTGGTGATCCGCTTCTGGATCATTGCCGTCATCCTCGCGCTGATCGGCCTTTCCACGCTTAAACTGAGATAGGTTTCTTGCATGATCGCTGCCCACTCCATGAAGGACAAGACCATCGCGCTCTTCGGGCTCGGCGGCTCGGGCATTGCGACGGCGCAGGCGATTATCGCAGGCGGGGCCAAAGTCATTGCCTGGGATGACAATCCCGAGAGCGTGGCGCGTGCCCAAAGTGCCGGAATAGCGACCACCGATCTTAGGCAGGTGGATTGGAAGCAGGTCTCATCCTTCGTCCTGTCGCCCGGCGTGCCGCTCACTCACCCGCGACCGCACTGGACGGTGGATCTGGCGAGAGCGGCCGGTGTCGAAATAATTGGCGATGTCGAGCTTTTCGTGCGCGAACGCAATCTGGCGGATGAGAACAGCCCGTTCATTGCTATCACCGGTACCAATGGCAAGTCGACCACCACGGCACTGATTGCTCATATCATCAAGAATGCAGGCCGCGACATGCAGCTGGGCGGTAATATCGGCACTGCCGTGATGACGTTGGAGCCGCCGACGGACGAACGCTATTACGTGGTAGAGTGCTCTTCCTATCAGATTGATCTCGCGCCTTCGCTCAATCCCACCGCGGGTATCCTGTTGAACCTGACGCCGGATCATCTCGACCGTCACGGCACGATGCAACGTTACGCGGACATCAAGGAACGCCTGGTTGCCGGGAGTGAGACCGCCATCGTGGGCATCGATGACAGCTTTTCAGCGTCAATCGCCAACCGGCTGGAGCGGACAGGAAAGCCCGTTATTCGCATTTCGAAACGCATGCCGATTTGCGATGGCTATTTCGCCGAAGGCGCCGATCTGATCTTTGCGCGAAATGGCGACAAAAAAGTTGTTGCATCGCTTGCGGGCATCGGATCCCTGCGCGGCGAGCACAATGCGCAAAATGCATTGGCTGCCTTCGCCGCCTGCCGTGCAGTCGGCCTTTCGATCGAAGAAATCAACGCCGGGTTGAGAACGTTTCCCGGTCTGGCTCATCGGATGGAACAGGTCGCGCGGCAAGGCAAGACCTTGTTCGTCAACGATTCCAAGGCAACCAACGCGGAAGCCGCTGCACCCGCCCTGTCATCGTTCCCGCGCATTTACTGGATTGCAGGTGGCTTGCCCAAGGAGGGCGGTATCGCATCGCTATCCGGCTTTTTCCCGCGCATTGCCAAGGCTTACCTGATTGGCGAGGCGGCACCGCAATTTGCGGCAACGCTGGGTGACACGGCTCCTTTCGAGATATCCGGCACAATCGGCGCAGCGGTGGATCATGCCGCCCGAGATGCAGCCAGGGACGATTCGGGTGAACCCGTGGTCCTGCTGTCGCCGGCGTGTGCCAGCTTCGATCAATTTCAGAACTTTGAAAAACGCGGCGAGGCATTTCGGACCGCAGTACTGTCACTCGCGGGTGTATCGCCTATTGGAGGGCTCTCAAATGGTTAGTCGTGTTGACCGTGGTCCCGTTGCCGATTGGTGGTGGACAATCGATCGTTTTCTTCTGGCTGCCTGCCTGGCGCTGATGGGGCTTGGTATTTTGTTGTCCTTCGCTGCGAGTCCGGCGGTTGCCGAGCGTATCGGCCTCGACAGCTTTCATTTCGTCAAGCGGCAGGCGCTTTTCATGGTGCCCGCCGTGATGGTGATGTTCGCCGTCTCCTTCATGGCGCCAAAAACAATTCGCCGCTTTGCCATGATCATGCTCGGCATTTCACTCGTGGCGATGGTGGGTGCCCTGTTTTTCGGCATCGAGGTCAAGGGCGCACGGCGCTGGGTATCGCTTGCCGGCATATCCATTCAGCCATCGGAGTTCATGAAGCCGGCCTTCGTCATCATCTGCGCCTGGCTGTTTGCCGAGAACGAACGCCGCAAGGACATTCCCGGCAACTTCTTCGCGATGGTGCTGTTTGCCGTTGTTGCGGCGTTGCTGGTCGCACAGCCCGATCTTGGCCAAACCATTCTGACTGCCGTTACCTGGGGCGCGATGTTCTTCATGGCCGGTGTACCATGGTTCTGGATCATCCTTCTCGGTGTCCTGGCAGTTGGCGGATTTTTTGGCGCCTACACGGTCTTTCCGCACGTTGCCGGCCGTATCGACCGCTTTCTGACTGGGGAGGGCGATACTTTCCAGGTCGATGCGGGGCGTGAGGCGATTGTCCGGGGTGGCTGGTTCGGTCAGGGACCGGGCGAGGGCACGATTAAACGCATTATTCCCGATAGCCACACTGATTTCATTTTCTCGGTGACCGCCGAAGAGTATGGGATTGCGCTTTGTCTGCTGATTGTCCTGATCTTCGGTTTCATTGTCGTCCGCGGCTTGTCGATTGCCTTGAAAGAACGCGATGATTTCACCCGGCTTGCGGTTTCGGGGCTGGTAATCCTGTTTGGCTTCCAGTCGATCATCAACATGTCGGTCAATCTGCACCTGATGCCTGCGAAGGGCATGACGCTGCCATTCATCTCCTACGGTGGTTCATCGCTGATTGCAGTGGCAATATCGACAGGACTCTTGCTCGCACTGACGCGTCGCCGCCCGGAGGCGCGCCGTTCGGCAACGTTGGAAAACTCGAAAATGCATTCGATGGCCGGCGCGACCTGATCGATGTCCAAGGGGGTTATCTTTCTCGCGGCCGGGGGAACTGGCGGTCATCTGTTCCCGGCGGAAGCGTTGGCGCACGAGTTGATTGAGCGTGGATGGGAAATCCATCTGGCGACTGATGACCGCGCACAGCGGTTCACAGGCGCATTTCCCGCCGAGCAGATACATGTGGTGAGATCTGCAACTATTGCTGGGCGCAATCGGCTTGCAATAGCGAAGACCTTCTGGACTCTGTGGTTGGGAAATCTCGATTCCCGCAAACTTTTTCGGACGATGAAGCCGAAGCTGGTTGCCGGATTTGGTGGATATCCCACCCTGCCGCCGCTTTATGCAGCCAGCGGTATGAAAATACCGACACTTATCCACGAGCAGAACGCAGTGATGGGACGCGCCAACAAAGCGCTGGCGGCTCGCGTCAATGCGATTGCTGGCGGCTTCCTTTCAGATGCCAGTGGACCATTTGCGCAAAAGACAATTGCCACCGGCAATCCGGTGCGCCCGGCCGTCTTGGCGGAAGTGGGCAAGCCTTATAAGGCGTCTCAAGCGCATCAACCCTTTCATTTTCTGGTTTTTGGCGGCAGTCAGGGTGCGCAATATTTTTCCACCGCCGTCCCGGCTGCAGTCAAACTGCTGACGCCGGAAGATCGGGCACGTCTTGTCGTTACGCAGCAGGCTCGCGCGGAAGATGAGTCATATGTCCGCTCCGCCTACCAATCACTTGGTATCGAGGCGAAGGTCGCGCCATTCTTTCTCGATATGCCGCACCGCATCGCCGAATCCCATTTCGTTCTTTCCCGTTCAGGCGCATCGACGGTTTCCGAGATAGCCGCCATTGGTCGGCCGGCCATCCTTGTGCCATTCCCGCATGCTCTTGACCATGATCAGGCGGCGAATGCGGCGGCGCTCGAGGCTGCCGGTGGAGCGGACGTTATCAAACAGTCTGAACTCTCCCCAGAGCGTATCGCCGCGATCCTGACCAGCGCCATGAATGAACCCGCCCGGTTGGCATTTATTGCGGAAAAAGCCCGCACCACCGGCAAACCTGAGGCCACGAGGTTGCTTGCGGACCTCGCAGAAGCTATTGCGTCCGGTCAACGGATTGAAGATTTCAAAAAAGGAGTGCGTCCATGAAGATGCCGCTCAACATCGGCCTTGTTCATTTTATCGGTATTGGCGGTATCGGCATGAGTGGTATTGCCGAAGTCCTGCACAATCTCGGCTACAAGGTTCAGGGCTCCGATCAGGCGGACAGCGCCAATGTGCAGCGTCTGCGCGAAAAGGGCATCGAGATATTCGTTGGCCACAAAGCAGAGAACGTTGGCGACGCGGAGGTCGTGGTCGTTTCGACGGCAATCAAGAAATCCAATCCCGAACTGATCGCCGCACGTGAAAAGCTGCTCCCGGTCGTCCGCCGCGCCGAAATGCTCGCCGAACTCATGCGGTTTCGTAAGGCAGTTGCCATCGGCGGCACTCATGGCAAGACAACAACCACGTCCATGGTCGCTACTCTGCTCGATGCGGGCAATCTCGATCCGACCGTGATCAATGGCGGCATCATCAATGCCTATGGCACGAATGCCCGTATGGGCGAGGGCGACTGGATGGTCGTCGAGGCAGATGAGAGCGACGGCTCGTTCCTGAAGCTTCCCGCCGATGTGGCCGTTGTCACCAACATCGATCCCGAGCATCTCGACCATTACGGCACGTTCGACCGGGTTCGCGAGGCTTTCCGGCAATTCGTCGAGAATGTACCGTTTTACGGCTTCGGCGTCATGTGCCTCGACCATCCGGAGGTGCAGTCGCTGGTATCGCGCATTGAAGATCGCCGGGTCATCACCTACGGCGAAAATCCGCAGGCGGACGTCCGTTTCGTCAATCTCGTCGTCGACGGCGCGGCCTCGCGTTTCGATGTTCATATTGCCAAGCGCAAGACTGGCGAGATCACCGAGATTGCCGGCCTGCGCCTGCCGATGCCGGGCCGTCACAATGTATCCAATGCCACCGCGGCGATTGCCGTAGCGCATGAGCTAGGTATCTCGGCTGAGGACATCAAGAAAGGCCTGTCGTCGTTTGGTGGGGTGAAGCGCCGGTTTACCCATACGGGCACATGGAACGGCGTCGAGATATTCGACGATTACGGCCACCATCCGGTCGAGATCAAAGCTGTCTTGAGAGCTGCTCGCGATTCTGCAAAGGGCCGTGTTATCGCGGTCGTCCAACCGCATCGCTTCACCCGTCTTGCAAGCCTGTTCGATGAATTTGCTGCCTGCTTCAATGACGCCGATACGGTTGTCCTTGCTCCAGTCTATGCGGCTGGCGAAGATCCGATTCCGGGAGTGACGTCCGAGGCGCTGGTCTCGCGTATCAAGACCGCCGCACACCGCGATGCACGCTATATCGCCGGGCCGCAAGAGGTGGCTCCTTTGATCGCCGAGATAGCCAAGCCCGATGATTTTGTGATCTTTCTTGGGGCGGGCAACATAACACAGTGGGCCTATGCCTTGCCAAAGGAACTCGCAGCGCTCTAGATTTGGCGGTTGCTCCGACAGGGATGGTTCGGACGGGAAGGATATAATGTCTTCACTTATCGATGGCGAAGCTCTGTTGAAAAAGCTGGGAAGTCGTTTTTCTGGTCTGCGCGGACGGCTGACGCCCAATATGGCCATGGAAAAAGTCACGTGGTTCCGTGCCGGCGGCCCCGCTGAAGTCATGTTCCAGCCGGCGGATGAAGAAGATCTGTCGGCGTTCCTCAAAGCCGTCCCGCAAGAATATCCGATCCTGACTGTTGGCATCGGTTCCAATCTTCTGGTGCGCGATGGTGGCATCCGAGGCTTTGTAGTGCGCCTTTCCGCCAAGGGTTTTGGCGAGGTGGAGCGTGTTGGCGACACGCAGCTACGGGCGGGCACAGCGACACCCGACAAACGTGTGGCGGCAGTTGCGCTGGAGGCTGGAATTGCCGGTTTCCATTTCTATCACGGTATCCCCGGCGGCATAGGCGGCGCTCTGCGCATGAATGCCGGTGCCAACGGCGTCGAAACACGTGAGCGGGTGGTCGAAGTGCGTGCGCTCGATCGCAAGGGCGAGGTTCGAATTCTTTCCAATGCCGACATGGGCTATGCCTATCGGCATTCGGAAGCGGCCAGCGACCTGATCTTCACCTCGGCGCTGTTCGAAGGCGTTCTGGGTGATCGCGGGGAAATCCAGACGGCGATGGATGCAGTCCAGCAGCACCGTGAAACGGTGCAACCCATCCGGGAAAAGACCGGCGGCTCGACTTTCAAGAACCCGGAAGGCTCATCGGCCTGGAAAGAGATCGACAAGGCTGGCGGGCGCGGTCTGATGATCGGCGGCGCGCAGATGTCGCCGATGCACTGCAATTTCATGATCAACACCGGCACCGCATCGGGACATGATCTTGAAACGCTTGGCGAGACGATCCGCTCGCGGGTGGTGCAGAATTCGGGCATTCGCCTGCATTGGGAAATCAAGCGCCTCGGGCTTTTTCGCCCCGGCCAGGAAGTCCACGAGTTTATGGGGCAGTTGCTTTAGACTGCCAGTTGCTCGCATTTGCTGGAAACCCTTAGGCCACCGATTCCCCCTCCTGACATATTTTTTTACACGAATTTCCATTGTTGAATCATTGGGGACTTGTCAGCGAATCAACTCTCTGATTCTTTAGGGGCAAGCGTTAACTGATTTGAGTCGGCTGGTTTTTACCAGTCTCGGGTATCTGCGGTCCCAGCCGCCGGATTTGAGCCGACTCATGTCTTTTTTCAGCTTTGATGGGGAAGTGTTTGAGGGGTTGCCTTCATGGCGAAAAAGCATGTTGCGATGCTGATGGGTGGATTTTCATCGGAACGTCCGGTGTCTCTGTCCTCTGGCAACGCCTGCGCCGATGCTTTGGAGGCGGAGGGCTATCCGGTTACCCGCGTCGATGTCACCCGCGACATCGCCAGTGTCCTCGGTGAACTCAAGCCCGACGTAGCCTTCAATGCGCTCCATGGCCCCTTCGGCGAAGATGGTACCATTCAGGGCATCCTCGAATATCTGGAAATTCCCTACACCCATTCCGGAGTGCTTGCTTCGGCCTTGGCTATGAACAAGGAGCAGGCGAAAATCGTTGCCAAGGCTGCTGGTATTCCCGTGGCCGAAGCCAAGACGATGAACCGTCTGGAATTTAGCTCAAAGCACCCGATGAAGCCGCCTTATGTGGTCAAGCCGGTCAGCGAGGGGTCGAGCTTTGGCGTCGTCATCGTCAAGGAGGATCAGTCACATCCGCCGCAGATAATTACGTCCGCCGAATGGAGGTATGGCGATACCGTTATGGTCGAGCGCTACATCCACGGGCGAGAGTTGACCTGCGCTGTGATGGGCGACGTGGCCATTGGGGTGTGCGAAATCATCCCGGTCGGACATCAGTTCTACGATTATGATTCAAAATATGTTGCAGGCGGATCAAATCATGTTGTTCCCGCTAAAATTTCACTAAAAATTTACCAAAAAATACAAACACTGGCACTCAAGGCGCATCAGGCAATTGGATGTAAAGGGATTAGCCGGTCGGACTTCCGTTACGACGACCGTTTTTCCGAGGATGGCGAGCTTATCTGGCTGGAAGTCAACACCCAGCCAGGCATGACTCCCACCTCTCTCGTGCCTGATATCGCCAAAGCTGCGGGGCATACCTTCGGTGAATTGTTGAGTTGGATGGTGGAGGACGCATCGTGTTTGCGTTGAAGGGCAAAAACATGCACCCCCGAGGTGCAAAGCCGGTGTCTTCGGGCAGGTCGGTGACTTTTGGCCGTTTTCGCATTGTCCTGCCGAAATTCCTGCGCAAGCCGGTGCGCATCTTCTCCCGCATGGTCGAGGGCGACGTTTCGATACCGAATCATGTCGGAACAATTGGCGCAGTGACTTTCCTGGCTTTGACCGGTGCATATGGTGCGATCCTCGGTGGCCATGCTCCAGAAGTCGTCAAGGTCACGACCTCGACCTTTGGCTTTGCCATCGAAGACGTAAAGGTTGTCGGCAACCGGGAGACCTCGGAGATCGATGTGCTTGGTGCTCTTGGCCTCGATGGCGAAACTTCTCTCGTTGGTTTGAGCGCTGCGGATGCGCAGAAGGCTGTCGCAGGATTGCCTTGGGTCGAATCCGTCGATGTGTTCAAGGTCTATCCGAACACGATCCAGATTTCGATCCATGAGCGCACCGCCTTGGCGGTCTGGCAGAATGGCGACCAGCTTTCGGTGATCGATGCCGATGGCCGCGTAATCGTACCGTTCAATGGTGGCCGCAGTGCTTCGTTGCCACTGGTGATTGGTGCAGGCGCGGACAAGCAGGCGAAGCTACTGCTGACGCAAATGGCGGCTTTTCCGCAAATCGCAGGTGAGGTCAAGGCCTATCAGCGAGTTGGAGACCGCCGTTGGGATTTGCTACTGAAAAACGGCGTGAGTCTGATGCTCCCGGAATATCGCATCGATGAAGCTTTGGCTGATATTGCCGATATGGACAGCAAGGCCGGGCTCCTGTCCCGCGATATCGCATCCGTCGATATGCGTCTGACGGACCGGGTGGTTGTGAGGCTGACGCCGGAAGCAATGGTACAGCGTGTTGAGTATTTGAAGGCCCGTGACAAGGCGCCCAAGCGTTCGGAGAAGCGTGTATGAGTATTCTGAACGGAAAAGGAACCTCGACTGGAGCGCCATCCGCCAAGCGGACGCGCTCGCTGACGGTTCTGGACATCGGGTCAAGCAAGGTCTGCTGCATCATCGCGCGTTTGCGTCCGCGAGAGGAAAGCGCGCATCTGCCAGGCCGCACCCATCGCATCGAGGTTCTGGGGATTGGCCATCAGAAGTCGCGCGGCATCAAGTCAGGCGTCATCGTCAATCTGGACGCCGCGGAGCAGGCAATCCGTTTGGCCGTCGACGCTGCGGAGCGGATGGCCGGCCTCACGGTCGAACTCGATGATCGTCAACATTTCGTCGGGCCGTTTGAAGAGCGAGAGCTTTTCCGCAAGTATCAACCTTGGTGGCCATGAGGTCGATCAATCCGATATTCGCAGTGTGCTTGCGGCCGGTGCTAAACAGGCATTGGCAACCGAACGTCACCTCGTGCATTCGCTGCCCATCGCCTATGGGCTCGACGGTGAGCGCGGTATTCGCGATCCGCTTGGCATGATCGGCGATACGCTTGGCGTCGAAATGCATGTTCTGACGGCCGATGCCGCGCCGTTGCGCAATCTCGAGCTTTGCGTCAATCGCTGCCATTTGTCGGTCGAGGCGATGATTGCAACGCCCTATGCCAGCGGTCTTTCGGCGCTTGTCGATGATGAAGCCGAAATGGGTGCCGCCTGCATCGACATGGGCGGCGGCACGACGACGATTTCCGTCTTCTCCGAGGGCAAGTTCATTCACGCCGACGCCATCGCCATTGGCGGCAATCATGTGACCATGGACGTGGCGCGCGGGCTTTCGGCCCATATGGACGATGCAGAGCGATTGAAGGTCATGCATGGTTCGGCTTTGCCAAGCGCCGCCGATGACCGCGATATGATTAGTGTCTTGCCGCTGGGCAATGACGCCCGCGACGTTCCCAACCAATATCCGCGTGCCGTTTTGACACGCATTATCCGTGCCCGCGTCGAGGAGACGCTGGAACTGGCGCGCGATCGGCTCAATCAGTCCGGCTACGGCCAGATTGTGGGCAAACGCGTTGTCCTGACAGGCGGAGCCAGTCAGCTTGCAGGGCTGCCCGAAGTGGCACGTCGCATCCTGGCGCGCAATGTACGTATTGGCCGTCCTCTTGGTGTTACGGGTCTTCCCGAAGCAGCCAAGGGGCCGGCTTTCTCTGCCGCGGTTGGTCTGCTGATTTATCCGCAGGTGGCAGGAATTGAAGAGCGTTCTGTAAAGGCCGGCTCATCGTCGCTGATGACAGGCACAGGTGGGCGTTTCCAGCGTATCGGCCAATGGCTGAAAGAGAGTTTTTGATCAATCGGGGAAACCCAAAAAAACACCGCAGCGGCGAGGCGGTAGAGACGAAAAGGAACGAAACAAATGAGTATCAATCTGCAAAAGCCGGACATTACCGAGCTTAAGCCCCGGATCACCGTATTCGGTGTTGGCGGTGGTGGTGGCAACGCGGTCAATAACATGATCAATGCCGGTTTGCGCGGTGTTGAATTTGTTGTGGCCAATACTGACGCACAAGCGCTGTCGCAGTCGAAGGCTGAACGTCTGGTTCAGCTCGGTGCTGCAGTGACCGAGGGCCTCGGCGCAGGCTCGCAGCCGGAAGTCGGCCGCGCAGCTGCCGAAGAATGCATTGATGAAATCAATGATCATCTCCAGGGCACGCATATGTGCTTCGTCACTGCAGGTATGGGCGGCGGCACAGGTACTGGCGCTGCTCCTGTCGTTGCCCGGGCGGCACGCGAAAAGGGCATCTTGACGGTTGGCGTCGTAACCAAGCCTTTCCATTTCGAGGGACAGCGCCGCATGCGCACCGCCGATATGGGTATCGCCGATCTGCAGAAGAACGTCGATACGCTTATCGTCATTCCGAACCAGAATCTCTTCCGCATTGCCAATGACAAGACGACCTTCGCCGATGCTTTTGCGATGGCAGATCAGGTTCTCTACTCTGGTGTTGCCTGCATCACGGATCTGATGGTCAAGGAAGGCCTGATCAACCTCGACTTTGCGGACGTTCGCTCGGTCATGCGCGAGATGGGCAAGGCAATGATGGGCACCGGTGAAGCTTCGGGTGATGGCCGTGCAATGGCAGCCGCCGAAGCTGCAATTGCCAATCCTCTACTTGATGAAACCTCCATGCGTGGCGCCAAGGGTCTGCTGATTTCGATCACAGGTGGTCGCGACATGACGCTGTTTGAAGTCGATGAGGCTGCAACTCGTATCCGTGAAGAAGTTGACCAGGATGCCAATATCATCCTCGGCGCAACCTTCGACGAAAGCCTCGAAGGCATCATCCGCGTTTCTGTCGTGGCGACTGGCATCGATAAGCAGATTGGAGAGTTGGCGCCCGCGCCGATCGAATTTCGCCAGCCTTTGAAGCCCATTGCCAAGCCGGCTCAGCAGGCTGCCGCAAGAGTTGAGACAGGTGCCCGTCCGGTTGTTCAGCAGCCGGCCGCTCGCGTGGCAGATCCGGTAGCCGATGCGATCCGCGCTGCCGAGCAGGACATGGTGCAGCGTGCCCCACAGCCTGCTGAGGAGTTCCGTCCGCAGAGTCGTATTTTCCAGGCTCCTGCGCCGGAAGTCTTCGATGCCCCGCTCGCTGCCGCTCCGCAAGCGCCGGTGCATCAGCCTGCACCACAGCCGCAGATGCAGGCCGCACCTGCACCACAGCCGGTTGCACCGCGCATGCCGAATGTCGCTGATTTTCCACCAGTCGTTCAGGCGGAACTCAATGCGCGTGACAACAGCCGCGAGCCCTCTTATGAAACCCAGGAGGATCGCGGTCCGATGGGGCTCCTGAAGCGTCTGACAGCCGGTCTGACCCGCCGCGAAGACGAAACCGCCAGGTTGGAACCGGCGCAGCCGCGGGAACCCGCAATGCGTCCGGCTGAACCGCGCCGTCCACTTTCGCAGGACGCGTCGATCTATGCCCCCCGCCGCGGACAGCTCGACGAGCAGGGCCGCGTTCAGCCGCAGGGTCGCCAGCCTTCCGAGGATGATCAGCTTGAGATTCCGGCATTCCTCCGCCGCCAAGCAAACTGATCCAATCACGGATTGTTAAAGAACATGAATTCCGCCATTGCCTCAATGGCGGAATTTTTCTTTCAAACCATTGAAAAGCCAAAGAAACGACTTAGCTGGTGGCGTAGTGGTTTCGTTACAAACGTCGCGAAACCGTGATTTTGCTTCAAGGGATGCCGACTGTATCTTGCGCCGCAAAATAACGATGAGCGATGCTGATTCCACAACGTGCAGCGCCGCAAGTTAGACGTCGAAGCCGGATAGGTTATCCGCTGGCGGTACATGGCACGAGGTTTTAATTGCGCGATTATCAAACAACGATTGCAGAGCGGATATCGCTTTCAGGAGCGGGCGTGCATAGCGGCGCACCGGTGACGATTTCATTTATGCCTGCCGACCCGGATACTGGCATTGTTTTCCGCAGGTTCGACGGTGCCGGCGCAATCCATGAAATCAGGGCGCTCGTCTCCGAAGTCGGCACGACGGACCTCTCGACCACTCTTGCCAATCGAGCTGGGGTCACGATCAGCACAGTCGAGCATGTCATGGCAGCCATTGCCGGTTCCGGCATCGACAATATGATCATCGAGATCGACGGCCCGGAAGTGCCGATTCTCGACGGAACGTCATCCGTGTTTCTTGATGCATTCGAGCAGGCCGGTTTTGTACGGCAGGCCGCAAAACGCCGTTTCATCCGCATCCTGAAGACATCGCGCATCGAGGCTGGAGCGTCTTGGGCGGAATTCCGTCCTTATGATGGCACTCGTTATGAGGTTGAGATCGATTTCGAGACGCCGGTCATCGGCCGTCAGAAATTCGCTAGCGACATGGACGAAGCCACCTTCCGCAAGGAAATTTCGCGCGCGCGCACCTTTGGTTTCATGCGCGACGTGGAAAAGCTGTGGGCCGCAGGCCTTGCGCTCGGCTCATCGCTCGATAACTCGCTGGTCATCGGTGATGACAATTCCGTCATCAACCCGGGCGGCCTGCGTTATAAAGACGAGTTCGTCCGTCACAAAGCACTCGACGCAATCGGCGATCTGGCTCTGGCTGGTGCGCCATTCATCGGCTGTTTCCGCTCCTATCGCGGGGGTCACCGGATGAATGCAGCAGCTTTGCGCGCGCTTTTGTCAGATCACGCGGCATTCGAGATTGTCGAAATAGCAGGCAAGCACGGTCAATCGCGCGGCGCATCGCTCGTTGCCGTAAACGCTCCCGTCTTCGCGCCTTGGGCGATTTAATTTCTACGGTACGCCGGTAGCGCATTGTGCACCGCTTGCAGCATGATTGATGCAAGCCGCGCCGTTGCCGGTTCGGATTGCGCTTCCGAGCGATGAAGAACGAGCCCGAGAGAAGATAGCGGCGGTAATCCGCTTTCGATCGGTACCAAGGGTTGTACGCTTGCAGGTAGCCCGATCGGCGTGCGAATGGTCACGCCAAGGCCCGCCACCGTCGCGGCCCACAACCCGGCAAGGCTCGGACTGACAAAGGACTGCCGCCAAGGAATGCCGGCGCGATCGAGCGCGTTTGTGGCGGCGGTGCGCAAGAGGCATGGCGCATCCAACGACGCAAGCGGCAGCGGTTCGTCCGGCGATGCTCGCCAGTTCCGTCCCTCTCCAGATGGGCCAACCCAGCACATCGGCACATCCATTATCCGCTCATAGTGAGGCGTCGTTACAGATCCGTCGCTCCACGCCAATGCCAGGTCCAGACGGCCGGAGGTGATGCGGTCGATCAGTTCGGCATTGCGCGCCACGCGCGCCTCGATCCGCACCTTTGGATGAGCCCGGGCGAACTGACCTAGTACCTCGGGAAGAATGGTCTCGCCGAAATCTTCCTGCAGTCCAAGCCGCACCCAGCCTTGAAGCTCGGTCCCATGGATCGCTGCGGCAGCTTCATCGTTCAGGTCGAGCAGCCTGCGTGCATAGGCCAGCATCGTCTCACCCGCTTCGGTAAGGGCCAACCCGCGTCCGGCCCTAATGAAGATTGGTGTTTCCGTTTGCTGCTCCAGCTTTTTCAATTGCGCGCTGACTGCCGAGGTGGAGCGGCCGAGGCGGTTTGCCGCCTTGGCAAAACTGCCGAGCTCCATACCGGTGGAAAAGGTGCGCAACACATCAAGATCGAAGGTGATCCTTCGCATTTAACTATCCATATTTTTAGGACTATCAGTCCGTAATTTTCAGATTTTCAGGATGATTATGTTCTTCTATAAATCTGACGTCAAGTTCATTACGCCCACAGAAAGGACCATTCCATGCCCTTCACTCGCATCTCGCTTCTCGAAGGAAAATCTCCCGACTACGTGCAAGCCGTTTCCGACAGCCTGCATAAGGCCATGGTCGAAGCCTTCAATGTTCCGGCTGACGATCGCTTTCAGGCTATTCATCAACATGCCTGCGGCGAATTCGTTTTCGACCGCAACTATTTTGGCGGACCGCGCTCGGACGATTTCATGGTGTTCGCAATTGCCATCGGCAGACCCCGTGATGCCGCAACGAAGAAAGCATTCTACAAACGCCTGGTCACGCTGCTTGGGGAAGCACCCGGCGTCAGACCGGAGGACGTCATGATTATCATAAGCACGTCAAGCCGGGATGAATGGTCTTTCAGCAATGGCGAAGCCCAGTTGCTTGACAACGTGTAGTCTAACAAAAGTAAGCGAATTTAAGAGATTTATGGCTCATTTTCGGCTCCGCCACAAAATTGGACGATTACATGGCAATAAGATTGCTGATTCTCGTCGCTTGTGGTTTATGAACGCCCAACCGACGGTAAGATTGACTATGCCTAGAGCGTGAGACGCAAACGTGATATCGGGTTTGCGATCATTGCTCTTAAATTATTATATGGGGCCGGAAACAGCATGGCGAATAGCAGAATGTCGATGAACAAAGGCTTTGGGGGCAAGGCCAGGATGGCCTTTCTTCTCCTTCCAGTCGCCAGCGCTATAGCCATTTCCGGTTGTGCTTCGAAGGACGACGACATCGACCTCAATGCCTATGTTGACACTATCGAACCTGCGGACGTCCTTTACAACCAGGCTCTTGCCAATCTGAATTCCGGCCGTCTCGATGAGGCTGCCAAGAAATTCGATGCCGTTGATCGCCAGCATCCTTATTCGGAATTTGCCCGTAAATCGCTCGTGATGGGTGCTTTTGCAAACTACCGTGCAGGCAAATATGATGAGTCCGTCGCGATGACCAAGCGCTACATTGCGCTTTATCCGACGCAGCCGGAAGCGGCCTACGCTTACTATATCACCGGCCTTTGTTATTATCGCCAGATCCCCGATGTGACACGCGAGCAGAGCATGACTCGCCGCTCGATTGCAGCGTTCAACGAGGTGGTCGAACGTTACCCCGACTCCGAATATGTCGAGGATTCCAAGCAAAAGATCCGTTTCGGCCGCGACCAGCTCGCCGGCAAGGAAATGCAGGTCGGCCGCTACTATCTTGAGCGCAAGGAATACCTGGCAGCGATCAAGCGCTTCCGCGGCGTTGTCGAGCAATATTCGAACACGCGCCAGGTGGAGGAAGCCCTGGCCCGCTTGGTTGAAGCCTATTACGCCTTGGGCATCACCAATGAAGCCCAGACGGCGGCGGCCGTTCTCGGCCAGAACTATCCGGATAGCGAGTGGTACAAGGACAGCTACAAGCTTCTGCAAAGTGGTGGGCTTGAACCTCGACAGAATTCCGGCTCATGGCTATCCAAAGCCGCAGAGGCTATCACTGGTGGCAAAGACGGCGTCTAACCCACAATAACCATAACCTGAGCAACCATGCTTTCGCATCTGTCGATCCGCGATATTGTTCTGATTGAACGGCTCGACATCGAGTTTCGCGAAGGTCTGTCGGTGCTGACCGGCGAGACAGGTGCGGGTAAATCCATCCTGCTTGATGCTTTGTCGCTGGCGCTAGGGTCGCGGGGCGATGCCTCGCTCGTGCGTCATGGCGCTGAGCAGGGGCAGGTCACCGCCATTTTCGATGTGGTGGGAAGCCATCCCGCCCGTTCGCTCCTGCGTGATAACGACATTGACGACGATGGCGATATCATCCTGCGGCGTGTGCAGAACGCCGATGGCCGCAGCCGCGTCTTCATCAACGATCAGGCGGCAAGTGTGACGCTGCTGAAAGAGCTTGGCGGCAGATTGGTGGAAATCCACGGACAGCACGACGATCGCGCGCTTGTCGATATCGATATCCACCGCACCTTGCTCGATGCTTTTGGAGCGCTCGAAACCAAGGCGGCGCTCGTCCGGACACTTCACAAGACCTGGAGGGATACGGAACACACTCTGGTTCGTCACCGTGCCAAGGTGGAAGCGGCGACGCGCGAGTCCGACTATCTCCGCTCCTCAGTCGAAGAACTTGCCAAGCTCGATCCGGAACCGCTGGAAGAAGAAACGCTGGCGATCAAGCGCACGGACATGATGCGATCGGAAAAGATCGCAGGCGATGTCAACGATGCCAACGAGGTGCTGTCCGGCAACGCGTCTCCCGTGCCTTCCCTTGCCAGCCTCGTCCGCAGGCTGGAACGCAAGGTGCCGGAAGCACCGCAGCTGCTGGAGCCGGTCGTCAAGGCCATCGATGAGGCACTGAACGCGCTGGCGGAAGCGCAAAACGGTATCGAACAGGCGATCCGCGCCATCGATTTCGACCCGCGTGTCCTTGAACAAACGGAGGAGCGGCTGTTCGCATTGCGTGCTGCTGCGCGTAAGTATTCCGTTGCAGTCGATGACCTTCCCGCATTGCGCGACCGTATGGATGCAGACCTTGCCGATATCGACGCCGGGGCCGAGAGGCTGGCAGCGCTTGAAAAAGAGGCGCTGGCAGGACGCGACGCCTATGATCTGGCGGCGCTCGCACTTTCAAACGACCGCCGCGAGACCGCCGAGCATTTGAAGCAGGCGGTCATGGCGGAGCTGCCTGCCCTGAAACTCGAGCGGGCCGAGTTCATCGTCGAAATGAAGACAGATGCGCAGAGCCGCACAGCCGATGGCATCGATACGGTCGAATACTGGGTGCGGACCAATCCGGGTACACGCGCCGGGCCCATGATGAAGGTCGCATCCGGCGGTGAGCTCTCGCGTTTCCTGCTGGCGTTGAAAGTGGCGCTTGCCGATCGCGGCTCGGCGCCGACCCTGGTGTTCGATGAGATCGACACCGGTGTCGGTGGCGCGGTGGCCGATGCTATCGGCCAGCGTCTACGGCGGTTGGCGGGTACTGTCCAGGTTCTTTCCGTCACCCATGCGCCGCAGGTTGCCGCGCGGGCGCAGACACATTTCCTCATCGCCAAGGCAGCCGCCGGCAATGACCGCGTCGCGACATCCATACGCGCGATGGAAATCAATGACCGGCAGGAAGAAATCGCCCGAATGCTGGCCGGCGCCAGTGTCACCGAAGAAGCGCGCGCCGCAGCAGTGCGGTTGCTCCGGGAAAACGCTGTACTAATTTAGCGTGGTGTCAGGAACTGGGTGCTGTTCCGTGAGGCGCGCACTTTGAACGATGCTTTTCCGTTTCTCTTACGCTAATCTCCCGCCCGAATCCGTATTTCCAGCGTCGGACAAACCATGGCAGATACTCCCGTAGACCACTTGAGCGAGGCGGACGCCGCCGAAGAGCTTGGCCGCCTTGCGGCCGAGATTGCGAGCCACGATTACCGTTACAATACGGAAGATGCTCCGATCATCTCGGATGCCGAGTATGATGCGCTGAGGCGCCGCAATCTTGCAATCGAACAGCGTTTTCCGCATCTGAAGCGCGAAGATTTGCCGTCAAACAAAGTCGGTGCTGTCGCATCGGAAAAGTTCGGCAAGGTCACCCATTCAATCCCGATGTTGTCGCTGGATAACGCCTTTCACGACAGCGATGTCGAGGATTTCGTCGGCCGCATCCGCAGGTTCCTCAAGCTCGGTGCCGATGCGAAGATAGGCATCACGGCAGAACCCAAGATCGACGGCTTGTCGCTTTCCCTTCGCTATGAGCTTGGCAGGCTGGTGACTGCGGCAACCCGCGGCGATGGCACCACTGGCGAAAATGTTACGCTCAATGCCCGGACAGTTGCCAGTATCCCAAATGTGCTCAGCGGCAAACCGCCCGAGGTGCTGGAGGTGCGCGGCGAGGTTTATATGAGCCATGCTGATTTTGCCGCGCTCAACGAGCGGCAGGCCAAGGATGGCAAGCAGATTTTTGCCAATCCGCGCAATGCAGCGGCGGGTTCGCTGCGCCAGCTCGATTCCACGATCACTGCTTCGCGGCCGCTGCAATTCTTTGCCTATGCCTGGGGGGAGGTCAGCGACATGCCCGCCAAGACGCAAATGGGCATGGTCGAAGCGTTCAAATCCTATGGCTTTCGCGTCAACCCTCTGATGCAACGGTTCGAGACGGTCGAAGCACTGGTAAAGCACTATCATCAGATCGAGGAGCAGCGGGCATTGCTCGGCTACGATATCGATGGCGTGGTCTACAAGGTCGATGATCTGGCGCTGCAGCAGCGTCTCGGCTTTGTCTCCCGAAGTCCGCGCTGGGCGATCGCGCATAAATTCCCGGCCGAACGGGCCATGACGATCCTCAAAGGCATCGACATTCAGGTTGGCCGTACCGGCGCGCTGACCCCGGTCGCGCGGCTTGAGCCTGTCACAGTCGGCGGCGTGGTTGTCACCAATGTGACCTTGCACAACGAGGATTACATCAAGGGTATCGGCCAGAATGGCCAGCCAATCCGCGAAGGAAGCGATCTGCGCGTCGGCGATACGGTCGTGGTGCAGCGTGCGGGCGATGTCATCCCGCAGATTGTCGATATCGTTGCCGACAAACCACGCGGAACGACGCCCTACATTTTCCCCGATATTTGCCCGGCCTGCGGTTCCCATGCGGTGCGCGAGGAAGGTGAGGCGGTGCGGCGCTGCACCGGCGGGTTGATCTGCCCGGCGCAAGCTGTCGAGCGCATCCGGCATTTCGTCTCGCGCAATGCCTTCGATATCGAGGGGCTCGGAGAGAAACAGGTGGAGTTCTTCTTCAAAGCGGAAGATCCGGCGCTGCATATCGGCACGCCTGCCGATATTTTCACCTTGAAGAAGCGTCAGGCGGCCTCGTTGGCGAAGCTGGAAAACATCGACGGCTTCGGCGCAACTTCGGTCAAAAAACTTTATGATGCGATCGACGACCGGCGCGAAGTTTCGCTAAGCCGCTTCGTCTACGCGCTTGGCATTCGCCATGTGGGCGAGGTAAATGCCAAGCGGCTTGCCAAGGCCTATCGTTCGTACGGCTCGCTTGCCAGTGTGGCCATGGCTGCGGAGCCGCCCAAGGATAAAGCCGACAAGGGCAACGACGCGTGGCGCGAGCTGAACGAAGTGGAGGGTATCGGCAGCATCGTCGCCGAGGCGCTGGTCGATTTCTATGCCGAGGAGCACAATCGCCACGCTCTCGATGCTCTCCTCGCCGAGGTGACGCCACTCGATGAAGAAGTCAGAACCGTGAGCCACTCGCCGGTGGCGGGAAAAACCATCGTCTTCACGGGATCGCTCGAACGGATGTCGCGCGACGAGGCCAAGGCCATGGCTGAACGTTATGGCGCCAAGACGGCTGGTTCCGTCTCCAAGAAAACCGATCTCGTGGTGGCGGGACCCGGCGCCGGATCGAAACTGACGCAGGCGCAGACTCTCGGCATTGACGTGATCGATGAGGATTTCCTGGTTTACGCTGGTAGGTGCATGACGGAGGTTGTTTTCAAAGGCTTTGGTGACAAGGCATTGCCGTTTCTCAAGGCACTCGATTTTCACCAGAACCGCGAATGGTTTCTGGAGAACAAGGATATATTTGAGCAGCATCTTTACGAACCACTGGGCGATCTGGTCGAGCACCTGATGGCTCGGTTCGCAAGGGCGGGCCTGCCGTTCCGGGGTGATCGCAAGAAGTCGCAGTTCCGTATCAAGCGCGATGTCCGCTTTTCCAAAGACAAGAGCCCGTATAACCGCCACTTGTCCGCGCTTCTTTCACCCGACGGGACCAAGTGGGCCGAGGGCGGCTGTTTTTATGTCTGCATCGGGCACGAGGATTATCGCGGCTGCTATGCCGCCGTCGCATGGTGGCAGCAAAAGCCGGAACTCCTGCTCGCCATGCGCAAGGCCATCGTTGAAAAGCCGGAAAGTTATCGCGCCATGGTCAAGGCGCTCAAGAAAAATGGGCTGGCAATGAAAGACGCCGACGCATTGAAGCGGACGCCGCGCGGGTTTGAATCAGTTACTGATGCTGATTTGATCGAAGCGTTGCGTAATCGCAATTTCGTCGTCCGTTATCCGATCGATCCCACCGATATCACCTCGCCAAAGCTTGCCGATGATCTTCTCGATTTTGCAGTGCGGGCCAAGCCGCTGATTGATTGGGGCAGGGCAATCGAGGGCACTGCAACCTCCTGACTTATCTTGCCGCGTGGGTTGAAAATCGCGCGAGCCAGATTGTGGCAACAGGCATCTGATTAATGTTGACTTTTATAGTATACTTTTAGTAGTGAACAATTGTGCAGCGTGAACACACGCTTTTCATTCGCTCAGCAAGCCACTGACCCACAACGATATTTTCGTGTGGCGTAAGCCAGCCAGGCATTCTCGTTTGGGTTTGGGGAACTGGGACATGGCTATGAAGACTCTGCTTGCGCGCCTTATGTGTGGCGGCGCCGGTACGTTGGTGGTGGTTGGGTTGAGCACGGGCGCATCGATCGCGCAAAATACAACGAACGCCGGCGATAATATCGAACTCGAAACGATTGTTGTAAAAGGCGCCAGACCGAAGGCGGCCGAAGGAGAGAAATCTCCGCTGACAACGACCACTGACCGGCAAGAGATTCAGGAGCGGATGGTCGAGAGTTTCGAGGATCTTGGCCGCCGCGTCGATGCCGGGGTCAATTTCAATACCCAGAACAACAGTATCAACCTGCGGGGGCTTGATCAGACCCGTGTTCTGACGACGATCGATGGAATACGCGTGCCATGGCTAACCGATCCACGGAGCAATTCAGGTGGGCTGAATGCCGTGGATTTCGACGGCCTTTCGGCAATCGACATCACAAAAGGTGCCGATTCCAGCCGCTACGGTTCAGGCGCATTGGGCGGTGTCGTGCAGCTGCAAACGCTTGATCCGGAAGACCTTTTGACCAATGGACGTAACTTCGGCGCTATAACCAAGGGCGTCTATGACAGCGCCGACCAGAGCTGGCGCACGAATGCGGCGGTCGCAGCGCGCGCCAATGATACGGAATTCCTGATCCAGGGAGGGTATCGGCAGGGCCACGAGATAGACAATCAGGGCGATGTTGGTGGTTACGGTGCAAGGCGAACTGAAGCCAATCCAGTCGATTTCGACCAAGGGAACTTTCTCGCCAAGATTTACCAGAATGTCGATGGCGGCCATAGATTTGGAATAACCGGCGAATATTTCAAGCGCGATGCGGATATCGACGACAAGATCGGTTCAACCGCGAGCTATATACCGGGTAGTCTTGAATCGGGCGATAATGTCGAGCGCAAGCGGATATCCGCGAGCTACGATTACATCTCGCCTGACAAAACCGGCTGGATCGATGAGGCGCATGCCATAGCCTATTGGCAGCAGCAAATCCTGACCAAGACAACAGACGGCGTTCGCGTCCGCGATGGACGGTCGTTTATCATCCCCGGAGATCCCTTCTTTTATGGTTATCCGTCAGGCATCTACAAGCGCGATAACGAGCTGAAGCAGGACAGTTACGGATTTACCGGTAATGCACTGAAAAGTACCGAGATCGGCAACCTCACGCACACGTTCCGTATTGGCGCAGAGATCTATCGCCAGGATCTCCACCAATACTCGACAGGCGTTGACAATTGTCCGGATGTCGATTGGTCCACCATCCCGCAGCCGTTCGGTCCGCAATCATGCCGGATGCTGCACAGCAATTCATCCGATATGCCCGATGTCGAGTCTCTGGCGATTGGTCTGTATGCCGAGGACGATATCGACATCCTGAATGGTCGTGTGACAATCACGCCTGGCGGCCGATTTGACTGGTATGATCATCGCCCGCAATCGACAGCAGCCTATGAGGCTGGCCCTAATTTCGACGGTACGTTGCCTTCGTCCAACAGCGACTCGCGCTTCTCTCCCAAGCTCCGCGCAACGTGGCACGCTGCTCCTGACCTGGATGTCTATGCTCAATGGGCGCAGGGCTTCCGTGCTCCGACTGCGCTTGAGTTGTTCCAGAACTACGGGGCGCCCGGTTCTTATGCCAGAATCGGCAATCCCGATCTCAAGCCCGAAACCAGCAACGGTTTTGAAATCGGCGCGAAACTTGAAAACGAGACCTATGGTTTTGGCGGCAGCATCTTCAATAATTACTACCGCAACTTCATTGAGGAAGTAACGATCGCTCCACCGGGCGGCGAATTCCCGGTCGGCGGCATCACGGGCTATGCCAATCTCGACCGCGTTCAGATTTATGGTGCGGAATTGCGCGGCCATGTGAACTTTGCTGATCATTGGCGTGCCTGGACCTCCGTGGCATGGACAGTCGGAAAGGATACTGAGAATGACGAATATCTGAATTCGGTGCCGCCGGTTCGTGCCATTGTCGGGCTGGGATATGCGGTCGAGGATTGGGGCAGTGACGTTTCGCTAACGATGGCATCAAGACGCGACAAGGTGAGTGATGGCGGATTTGTCGCGCCAGGCTATGCCTTGGTGGATACCACCCTCTGGTGGGAGCCGGGATTTGCCAACGGAATGAAGCTTCAGGCAGGTATCTTCAATATCTTTGACACGAAGTACTGGAATGCGCTCGATGTTCCGGATGGAATTTCTCCTGCGATAGCGGATCGCTATACGGAGGTTGGCCGGAGCTTCCGCGTTTCGTTGACGCAGAAGTTTTAAATAAACGGCTTATCAATCCCGTCGGGCAAAGCTGCCCGACGGGAGATTTGTCTACTCAAGCCACTCGGTTATGAACACCTCATTGGCGTGAATATCGATTGTTTCCAGCCTACCGGGCCCGATATTCTCGAACTTGTGCGGTGTATTGGCAGGCGAAACAACGATCTGGCCTTCATGCGCTTCAATGATCTCATCGCCAACAGTAAAACGGGCATTGCCTTTGCGAACGATGAACGTTTCCGTATAGGGATGGGTGTGAAGCTTTGGTCCGCCGCCAATCCTGTCGCTGCTGTAGAAGACCACTGAGACGTTGGTGCCGTAGGGCTTGCCGGTGATTTCACCTTGCCAGTGTTCCGGCTCTTCCGCCCAGACATCGCGATCAATAACATGCGCCATGAATGCTCTCCCTTTCATTCCGATCAAACCTAGTCATGGGTCTCACGGGTGACAAGCATGCGTATCTCACTGCAACAACATTGATGGTATCAATCAACAATTGTGACGTGACAGCCAGTCGAAGCTGGCCTAGAGCAGGTTGATGGACGAACAAATATATCAACGGGAAGCGGTCCCAGCCGATTCAAGCCGCGCAAGCACGCAATTCTGGGAAGGCTTCGCCAAAGGCCTGCCCATCATGGTCGCCTCGGCGCCATTCGGGCTGCTGTTCGGCGCGCTGGCCGTCGACAACGGATTCAGCGTGTTCCAAGCAGTGCTGATGAGCGCGGCGATTTTTGGCGGTGCGAGCCAGATGGTCGGTATCGAACTATTCGGCCATAATATCCCAGCCTGGCTGATCGTTTTCTCGATTTTTGCGGTCAATTTCCGCCATGTGCTCTATTCGGCTGCGGTGGGGCGGCGCATTGGTCACTTCAAACCACTGCAGAGCGCAATCAGCTATTTCCTGCTCACCGACCCGCAATATGCGGAAACAGAAAAGCGCGCGGAATCCGGAAAACCGGTGACATTCATCTGGTATCTCGGCGTGGCCACGCCGATTTACGTGATGTGGGTGGCGGAGGCATGGATCGGCGGTCTGTTCGGCAATCTCATTTCGGACCCGCATGCCTTCGGAATCGATATGCTGCTGCCAATCTATTTCCTCGGCCTTGTCATGGGGTTTCGCAAGCGTGACAACTGGGCGGCGATCGTCATCGCCAGCGCCATTGTTTCAATTATCGCCTACAAAACCATCGGCTCGCCCTGGCATGTCAGCATTGGCGCCTTGGCCGGTATTCTGGTCGCTGTCGTAGTCGCCAAGCCGGAAAAAGCGCGGGAGCAACGCTGATGTCCTCGATCACATGGATCATCATTGCCGGCGCGGTTCTGACTTTCCTGACACGTATCGGCGGGCATCTGGTGCTGTCTCGCTTCGAGCGCATCCATCCGCGTGTTGAGGTAGCACTCAATGCGGTGCCCGCTGCCGTGCTCACGACATTGGTTGCTCCCGCAGCGGCTGAGGCAGACTGGCGCGGCCTGATCGCGCTTGCCTTTGCAGGTCTTGTGGCTCTGCGGTTCAATGCGCTGACCATGTTTCTCGCCGGCGCAGCCGTGATCATCCTGCTGCGCCAGCTTTCATAAGTTACAGTTTCAGTCCTCGTGACGGAAAGGCTCCGTTGCAGCGATAAGCCATTCGCGGGCGGGGCCATCCGTGTGCGGCAGCAAAGCTTCGCGAACCCGCGCGTGATAGGCGTCCAGCCATATGAGTTCCTCCCGTACCAGCAGGGTGGTATCGATCAGCCGCCTGTCGATGGGGCAGAGCGTGATCGTTTCAAAGCCCATCATGGCGATGTCGCCGCCTTCTGGCACTTCCGGCTCGGTGATGATCAACAGGTTTTCGGTGCGGATGCCGTATGCGCCTGGCTTGTAGTAGCCGGGTTCGTTGGAAAGAATCATGCCGGGCAGCAACTCCTGCACGCCCCGCTTCGAAATGCTTTGCGGCCCTTCATGCACAGACAGGAATGAGCCCACGCCGTGGCCTGTGCCGTGGCCATAATCATACCCTTGCTTCCACAGGGCGATACGCGCAAGCACATCGATATCCATACCACGTGTGCCCTTCGGGAAGCGCGCAGTTGAAATAGCAATCATGCCCTTCAGCACCAGCGTGAATTTGCGCTTCATGTCGTCGGTCGGCGTGCCGACGGGCAGGGTACGCGTGATGTCGGTCGTGCCATCACGGTATTGGCCACCGCTGTCGATCAGGTAAAGTTCGCCGTCTTGCAATTTACGGTTAGACTGCGTGCTGACCCGGTAATGCGCGAAGGCGCCATTCGGACCCGCACCGGAAATGCTGTCGAATGAGAGATTTTCCAGCGGCATCTGGAAGCTTTCCGCCACAGTCTGGCGGGTTTCTTCCAGTTTCGTCGCCGCAATTATCTCGTCAATCGTGCCCGGCGTCTGTGCATCGATCCACGACAGGAACGAAACCATGGCCACGCCGTCGCGCTCGTGCGACTTGCGTGCGCCTTCAAGCTCGACTGTATTTTTGACGGCGCGCGGCAACCGTGCCGGATCAAGACCGTCCACGACCTTTCCACCGGCCTTTTCAATGATCAGCCGCAGCTTTTCCGCCGTAAGCGCAGGATCAAGCATCACCGTCTTGCCCTCAGCGGCAAAGGCCACGACGTCCCCTTCCAACGCTGAAGGGGGGCGCAATGTCGAAAGCTGCGTAAGGTAAGCTTCGGTCTCGATCGGCAGCTTGCGCTTGTCGATGAAAAGCAGTGGCTCACCCGATGCCGGAATCAGCGCGAAAGCCAAGGGAAGAGGCGTATTGCTGACGTCATTGCCACGAATATTGAAAGCCCAGGCAATAGAGGACGGATCGGTGAGGATCGTCGCGTCGGCTTTTGCCTTGGCAACGGCTTCGGCAAGCTCGTGCAGTTTCTGGCTGGCGAGCTTGCCCGCATATTTCTCTGGCTGGATCGTCACCGCTTCAAGCGGCGGGGCCGGTTGGTCGTCCCAGATCAGGTCGACGAGGTTGTCCTTGACCGCGACGAGACTGCCGCCATTCTTCTCCAGAGCCTCGCGCAGAGACTTGGTCTCGCTGATCGTATGCAGCCAAGGGTCGAAACCGATGTTGAGCTTCTTATCGACATTGCGCAGCCACACCGGAGGCGGCGTATCGACCAGGCTTTCGATAGTGAAAACTTCCGGGTCGGTCTGCTCGGCCGCCTGCAGCGTGTAACGCCCGTCCACGAACAGATAGGCTTTGCTTTTCATGATCAACGCAGCGCCCGCAGAGCCAGTGAAACCTGTCAGCCATGCCAGCCGGCGGGCGCGGGCAGGCACATATTCTCCCTGGTGCTCATCGGCGCGCGGGACAAGAAAACCGTCAAGGCCAAGATTTTCGAGTTCGGCTCGCAGCTTGGCGACGCGGGGTGCGCCGGTGGCAGGATTGCTTGCGACCTCAAACGACTGGAACATGATGACTTTGACCTCTGCTGTTAGAGGCCGAAACCTATCTTTCTGTGTTCGTCAGCGCAATGGAGGAGTGGTTTTAGTAACCGGATTAATACGTCGCCCTAGCTTTGAGATGCAGCGTGACCCAGCCCTCACGGCGCAGCGTCTTCATATGAAACAAGCCCTGGACGCGATATGCCGCGAGAACCCTGTCGCGTTGCGTTTCCAGAATACCTGAGAGGATGAGTGAACCGCCCCACGCGAGGTGTTTGCGCATTTCGGGTGCAAGCTGCATCAATGGCCGCGCGAGGATGTTGGCGACGATAAGATCAAAGGGCGCGGCGGAACGCATTGCCGGGTGATGGAATCCGGTTGCGGTTTCGGTTTGTACCCGCGAAGCAACACCGTTCTTCACCACATTCTCCTGTGCCACGGCGACAGCGATCGGATCGATATCCGTTGCCAGAACGGGGATCGGTGCAAGTTTGGCAATGCCGATACCAAGTACCGCGCTGCCGGTTCCAAGGTCGAGCGCATTGCGCGGATGCTCGCGGCGGATCACTTCGCTGATCATGTCAAGACAGCCGGAAGTGGTGCCATGATGGCCTGTGCCAAACGCTTGCCCTGCATCGATCTCGATGCCGAGTTCATTGACGCGTCGCTTGTCGCGGTCGTGCGAGCCGTGCACGAAGAACCGTCCGGCGCGAACCGGCTTTAGCCCTTCCAGCGAATGCGCCACCCAATCGATATCGGGCACTTGTTCGCGCTTCAATTCAAGGCCGAAGGCGTCGCTGCCGAGTATATCCCGCATGCGGAACTCGATCTCGTCGGGCTCGAATGTATAGACCGAAACCTCGAATATTTCGCGATCTTCGTCGATTTCGGCGTTGGAGACCGGCAGACCGTCCTCCTCGAATTCACGTTCGAGCATGGTGAAGATACGCCCGGCTTCGATCTTGCCGGCGGTAACGAAAAGGCGGGTCTGGGTGGTCATCAGGACTCTAGCTGTTGGCGAGACGTTTCAATTTCTCGACAGCCGTATCAGGATTTTCGCCATAGGCAATGGTGCCGAAGAAACCGCCCTTGCTGTCCAGAAGAAAGATCGATGCGGTGTGATCCATCGTATAGTCACTGCCTTCGACAGGAACCTTGCGCGCAAAGACGCTATAGCCCTTCAACATCGCCGCCATCTTGTCGGGATCGCCAGTCACGCCCATGATGCGGTCGGACACATTACTCACATAGGATTTCATGACCGGGACAGTGTCTCGCTCCGGGTCCACCGTGACGAAATAGGCATTGATGTCCGTGCCCTCCGTGCCGAGTTTCTTTAGCCAGCCGTCTAGCTCGAACAGTGTCGTCGGACAAACTTCCGGGCAATGGGTGAAGCCGAAGAATATGGCCGATGGTTTCTGCCGAAATGCCGCCTCGGTGATCAGTTGGCCATCCATCGTCGTAAGCTGGAAGGACGTGCCGAACGGTCCCTGACTGCCGGTCGTTGTCTGGCGTGACGACTGGAACGTAATCCAGCCTGCAGTCGCAGCAAGAAGTGCAATCGCCACGATCAAAAAAGGCAGCAGACGTTTGTTCATGGATGATTACTCAGGGACGGCGAGGCGTCTACATGCACCAGGCCAATCCCGCGTTGATGAGGGAAAGGAAGATAGAATCGCCCTTGTTGAACCACGCGGCAAAGGTGAGCCCCGAGGCCACGGATGCTGCGAGCGCAAGCGCTGCGTAGAGCATCATTCTCGGTGTGCTGATGGACGATGATGTTTTCATCGTTTGATTATAGGATTTCGGCTGGGTTTATGCAAATAAGCGACGGGGACTTGTTACAGTCGTCTAACAACGAAAAAAACCTAGCAAATACGCGCTTGTCCCGGGTCCGGCGTTTGCCGACACGAATAGATGGCGAGCCGTCATTATCAATTCCTCAATGAACGCAAGGCATACATGCCGTGCTCGCGCATGCCGCATAGCTTCCCGATCAGGAATTCCATTTTCGCATCGCCACAACGGGCCAGGATTTTCTCGGCGCGCTCAAAGACAAGCTTTTCAGCATCGGGAAAATCGGACGGCTTCAAGCCGCGTCCCGATAGCCGCGCCCCGGCGATATAGCCGCAGAAGTCCGCAAAGGCGCGCTCGTCGAACGGCAAACTGGCAAAGCCGCCGGGGCCAAAATCGACGGGGGCGCTTTTTAATGAGGGATGTTCGGTGACGATAATGCTTTCGATCCGATGGCCGAAGCTGAGGACTGCGAGCAGCTTGCCGCACAGAACGCTCATCAACACGCGTCGCAAATGATGGTCGATTTCAGCATCAGGCATTTCAGGCACTATCTCATATTTTGCGCGCTCGACACCACCCCGCTCATTGCTTCTGATGCCCCCGCCTTGCCTGCATTCTTGCAAAATGGAGTCGAACGAGCCAGACCAATTTGATTTCATTGACAGATCTGGCACGTCGTCACCTTTTATGCAAAAGAATTGCCTGAACATTTTCGAGAGAGATCATGGCTGACACCAACGATCCGCGCTTCCAGAACGACCAGCCGCGCATCCATCCGAGCGCGCAGCTGAAAGGCGTCAAGCTCGGCAAATATGCCGAAGTGGGTGAGCGCGTCATCCTGCGCGATGTGACAGCAGGAGATTTTACCTATTTCGAACGGCACAGCGAGGGCATCTATGCCGACATCGGGCGGTTTTGCTCGGTTGCGGCGAACGTGCGTATCAACGCGCTCGAACATCCAATGGAGCGGCTGACGACGCACAAGATCAGCTATCGGCCGAATGAATTCTTCAAGTACCAGGGTATCGACAGCGCCTTCCGCGCGCGCAGGCAGGCGAAACGCGTCAGCATTGGCCATGATGTATGGATCGGGCATGGCGCGGTGATCATGCCAGCAATTCAGATCGGTCATGGCGCTGTCATTGGCGCAAATGCGGTGGTGACCAAGGATGTCGCGCCCTATACGATCGTCGCGGGTAATCCGGCGCGGCTCATTCGCCTTCGCTTCCCCGAGGATATTGCTGCGCGGCTGCAGCGGCTTGCCTGGTGGGACTGGCCTCCGGAGACTGTTTTCGAAGCCATTCCGGATATCCAGTCTCTGAGCATTGGGGCTTTCCTGGACAAATGGGAACGTTAGGGTCAGAACCTATTAATATAATCGAAATGGCGCCTGAAACGGCAAGAAGATGCGAGGAGAGACGCGAAGGGCGGGGTCTTTCCCCCGTCCAAGCGGCTCGACATTGCAGCTTGCAGCCGTTTCGGCGTCCGGAGGATATGGTCCATCTGTCCGGCAACATCGTCGCAAAGGACTTGAAAATGGATAAACATTTCCATCGCCTTTGCTCCTTGTATCCAAACAGATGGCCTCATACCATTTCGACCAGATTAACAGGTCCTGACCCTAGCTACCGCCCGCCGTTCTGCTTGCAATCACTCCGCACAGTATCCAACTGTTGTCTTGCCCCAATTTCAAACCCGCGGGAGTTCTCTGATGATGAAGCGCACACTTGCTGCACTGGCCCTTGTAGGCGCCGCAATTCTTCCTGCTCAGGCCGAAGAAGTCGGCAAGGTCGGTGTTGACTGGCTCGGCAATGATATCGTCATCGATGCGGTTGCCGATCCGAAAGTGCAGGGAGTAACGTGCCATCTCGCATCGTTTTCGCGCGGCATCATTGACAGGCTGCAAAAGGGCAACTGGTTCGAGGATCCTTCGAACGCATCCATTTCGTGTCAGCAAACCGGCCCGATCACCATCGACGATATCAAGCTCGGCGAAGGTGGCGAGCGGGTCTTTTCCGAGCGCACCAGTCTGATCTGGAAGAAACTCGTCATCACCCGCATCTACGACAAGGCAAATAATTCGTTGATCTATCTCGCCCACGCCTCACAGGTCCAGGATGGATCCGCCAAGACCTCGATCTCGACGATCCCGCTCTTTGCCGGAAATGTCAGCTGGACAAAGGGCAAGCCGGAATGACAGGCTGCCATCCACGGCGCTGCCCTTGAACCAAGGGCAGCTTATACTATTGACTAATATCATTTTTATTTTTGCTGTTACAGAATAATCAAGCTTTTCAAAGGTTTGATGATGAATTTTCGCATAAAGAATCATAGGCTTAGTAGCAATGTATCGAATGTGAATTTCGTTGGTTCGCCGAATGTTGGCAGCGAACTCAAACCCAGATTCCTGATCATGCACTACACCGCGAGTGGACCGGACGCCGATATCGCCAAATATTTTTCACAAAAAGCCGCCAATGTCTCCGCGCATCTCGTCGTCCGCCGGGATGGGTCGGTCATCCAATGCGTGCCTTTCAACGTCGTCGCCTGGCATGCGGGCAAGAGCCAGTGGACCGGTAAGAGCGGTGCACATTATTCCGGCCTCAACACCCATGCCATCGGCATAGAAATTGAGAACTGGGGTCCGCTCAACAAGAGCGCCGGAGGCTGGATATCGTGGACTGGTGCGCCCGTTGATGGCTCGAAAGTCATCGAAGCCCGCCATAAATTCGGTGTGCCGAATTGCGGGTGGGAAGTCTTCACCGCGGCGCAGATCGAGACCGTGATCGCCGCTGCGCGAGCCATCTGCAGTGAGTACGCTATCGAGGACATGATGGGCCATGATGATATCGCTCCTGGCCGCAAGTCTGATCCGGGACCAGCCTGGGACATGGAAGCGTTCAAGGCAAAGGTGAGGGGTGAGGCCGATAATGGTGACGCGGTGAGGGTGGTCCGCTCGAGCAGCGGGCTAAACATACGCTCTGGAGTTGGTGCGTCGTTCTCGCTGGTCAGACCTGCGCCGCTAGCCGATGGGACAAAAGTGCTGGTGCATGAAGCCAGCGGCAAGTGGCGTTACGTGTCGGTGCTGACGCACGCAGGACAGCCGGACTTCTCCGGTTGGGTGCATGGCGATTGGCTGTTCGAGGGGTGACAATGTTTTGCAACTATGTGATAGCCCTCAAAGCCCTTTCACAAAACTATCCAGCACGCGCTTTTGTCCGGCCTTGTCGAAATCGATCGTCAGCTTGTTGCCTTCGATGGACGAGACATTGCCATTGCCGAACTTGATGTGGAACACGCGGTCGCCTACGTCGAAGTTCGAGGGCGTTTCGCTGACGGATTTCGCCACGAGTTCGCCATCTATGGTTCGGCCCTTCACCGAACCGCGCCCGGCGCCAAGCACAGAATCCGTTTCGCCGTACCCAATGCGTTCGACCTTTGCACCGGAACGTGAGCCCCAATTGTTGCGGGTGGCATCCGAGCGATTTTGCTGGGCGCGTTGCCAGCCAGGGGTCGAATAGGTGTTTTCGAACGGATCTGCGCGGTCGAAGCGCGATTGGCCATAACCGCCGCCACGGCCGCCATAGCCGCCGTAGGAGTCGCCGCCGGCCACCACGTCCACATGGGCTTCAGGTAGCTCTTCCAAAAAGCGGGAAGGGATCGTCGATTGCCAAAGGCCATGAATGCGCCGGTTGGAAACGAACCAGATGTGGAGGTTCTTCTTGGCACGCGTCAGCCCGACATAGGCGAGACGGCGTTCTTCCTCCAGGCCCGAGCGACCGCCTTCGTCGAGCGCGCGCTGATGCGGGAATAGTCCTTCCTCCCAGCCGGGCAGGATGACTGTTTCGAACTCAAGGCCCTTGGCTGAATGAAGTGTCATGATGTTGACGGCATCGAGGTTCTCGTTCTGCTCGGCATCCATGACCAGTGCGACATGTTCGAGGAAGGAGCGCAGGGACTCGTATTCCTCCATGGAGCGGATCAGTTCTTTCAGGTTTTCCAGCCGGCCCGGCGCTTCTGCCGAGCGATCAGCCTGCCACATGGCCGTGTAACCGGATTCGTCGAGGATTTTCTCGGCAAGTTCCGTATGCGGTGTCGAATCGATCAGCGATTGCCAGCGCTGGAAATTTTCCACCACTTCGCGCAAAGCTGAGCGAGGCTTGGGTTTCAACTCCTCCGTCTGAATCAGATCGGCGGCCGCGTCGAGCATGCTGATATCGCGCGCCCGCGCATAGTCATGTACCTGCCTTATTGCCGCTTCGCCGAGCCCTCGCTTTGGCGTGTTGATGATGCGCTCAAGTGCGAGATCGTCCGCACCTTGCGCCACGACGCGGAAATAGGCCAGCGCATCGCGGATTTCGAGACGTTCATAAAACCGGGGACCGCCGACGACCCGGTAATTCAGGCCGAGCGTAACGAAACGATCTTCGAATTCGCGCATCTGGAACGAAGCGCGTACCAGGATCGCCATATCGTTGAGCATGTGGCCCTTGCGCTGTGCTTGCTCGATTTCCTCGCCGACGGCGCGTGCTTCCTCCTCGGAATCCCAGGAGGCGTGCACATTGACCTTCGCATCTTCAGGATTGGCCGCGTCCGTAAACAGCGTTTTGCCAAGACGGCCTTCATTGTGCGAAATCAGGAACGACGCAGTGCCGAGAATATGTGCTGTCGAGCGGTAGTTGCGCTCAAGCCGGATCACAACTGCGCCGGGAAAATCCTTCTCGAAGCGCAGGATATTGTCGACTTCCGCGCCACGCCAGCCATAGATCGACTGGTCGTCATCGCCGACACAGCAGACATTCTTCGAACCCTGGGCGATCAGCCGCAACCACATATATTGCGCGGTATTGGTGTCCTGATACTCGTCGACGAGGATATAGCGGAATTTGGCGTGGTATTCTTTCAGCACGTCCGGATAGGCGCGGAACATGCGGATCGGGTGGCAGAGCAGATCGCCGAAATCGCAGGCGTTCAGGGTTTTCAGGCGGTTCTGGTAGGCGGTATAAAGTTCGCGGCCCTTGCCATTGGCAAAGGCGCGGGCGTCGCCTTCCGGTATTTCGGAAGGCCCGAGACCCTTGTTCTTCCAGCCGTCGATCATCAGTGCGAACTGCTTGGCAGGCCAGCGTTTGTCGTCGAGGCCTTCGGCCTGGATGATCTGCTTGATCAGGCGGACGACATCATCTGTGTCAAGAATGGTGAAATCGGACTTGAGACCGACCAGCTCCGCATGACGCCGCAGCAGCTTGACACCAATCGAGTGGAAAGTGCCAAGCCATGGCATGCCTTCCACCGCGCCGCCAACCAGAACGCCGATACGCTCCTTCATTTCGCGCGCAGCCTTGTTCGTGAAGGTCACCGCCAGGATCTGGCTTGGCCAGGCTTTGCCAAGTGAAAGGATATGCGCGATGCGTGAGGTCAAAACGCGGGTCTTGCCGGTTCCGGCACCAGCCAGGACGAGTACGGGCCCTTCAGTCGTTTCAACCGCCAGTCGCTGTTCAGGATTGAGACCACTCAGATAGGGTGGTGCGCCACGCGCCTGCATGGCGCGCGCAGCTATGCCCGAAGGCTGGCGCGGCACATCAGCTTCGTCAAAAAAGGGCATATCGTCGGGCAATCCGGACATTTGTCCCCAATGTAGTGATTCGGTACTGAAAAACCAGAAAAATGCGATACAAAAAGAGAACGGCCAAGTTTAGTCACCATCTTTCGCACCTAAACTTGCAGTTGAAATATTCAATCACCGATATTGCGTCCTTTTGATTTAGGGCATACCCATTTTGATTAAGCAGACTCTTTGACTTGAGCACATCCTGACAACCGCCAGCGCATTCGCAGCTGCATGTCCGCATCAATTGACCTGATTGAGCTTGGAAAAAGGACTCCCACCCCATGGCAATCACTCTGACGGCCCTTGTTTTCTTCCTGATAGGTGCGGCACTTGGTGTCGGGGGTGTCTGGCTCGCGGTGCTTGGCGGCAGCTGGTATTATATCGTCGCTGCGCTGGCTTTCTTGATCACCTCCTATCTTCTCTTTCGGAAGCGCGCGTCAGCGCTGCTCGTCTACGCAATTCTGGTGATCGGCACGCTTGGCTGGGCAATTTGGGAGATCGGCCTCGATTGGTGGCAGCTTGCACCGCGCGGCGGTGTCATCATGCTACTCGGGCTATGGTTGCTGACACCGTGGATTCGCCGCGGATTGAATACAGTCGCAGGCAAGCCGTCTTCCTGGGGTCCGGCGATCCCTTTGCTGATCAGCGTGTTGGCGGCGTTGGCCATCGCCGTTTATTCGATGACACAGGATCCGCTCGCGACGACAGGCGAGCTCAGCAAGGAGGTCATCGCATCCGAACCGGACCTTGGCGGCAATGTTCCCGCCGACGATTGGCATCAATATGGCCGCACACCCTATGGCCAGCGCTATTCGCCGCTGAAGCAAATTACCACGGACAACGTCAATACGTTGCAGGTGGCCTGGACCTACCAGACGGGCGATGTGAAGTTGCCTGATGACATAGGTGAAACCACATACCAGGTGACGCCGCTGAAAGTGCGCGACACACTCTATCTCTGTACGCCGCACAATTGGGCGATCGCACTCGATGCGGCAACCGGCAAGGAAAAATGGAAATTCGACCCGAATGTGGGTCTCAATCCCGATCGCCAGCACCAGACATGTCGCGGCGTCTCCTACTATGCCGATCCAGCGGCTACACCCGGCCAGCCTTGTGCCGAACGGGTCTATCTTCCGACCTCCGACGCGCGGTTGATCGCCCTCGATGCCGCCAACGGCCAGATTTGTCCGTCCTTTGCCGACCAGGGCACCCTGCATCTTGAAAAAGGCATGCCATACAATCCGGCGGGTTATTATTATTCGACATCCCCGCCCGTTGTCGCTGCAGGCAAGATCATTGTCGGCGGTGCGGTCAACGACAATTACTCGATCCACGAACAATCCGGCGTCATTCGCGCCTTCGATATCAATACTGGCGCGCTCATCTGGAACTGGGACTCGGGCAATCCGGACGTGACGACGCCCTTGCCTGAGGGCCAGACCTATACCCATAATTCCCCCAATAGCTGGTCGGTTTCGAGCGTGGATGAAAAGCTCGGTCTGCTCTATGTGCCGCTTGGCAACCAGACGCCGGACCAACTTGGGGCGGGGCGCTCGGAGAATGTCGAGAAGTTCTCGTCATCGATCGTGGCGCTTGATCTCAACAGCGGCCAGTTACGATGGGTGCGCCAGACGGTTCACCATGATCTCTGGGATATGGATGTGCCGTCGCAGCCGTCGCTTCTCGATATCAATACGGCGACGGGTGCTATTCCGGCGCTGGTTGGTCCGACCAAGCAGGGCGATATTTATGTCCTCGACCGGCGCACGGGAGAGCCCATCCTGCCGATAGAGGAAGTCCCGGCGCCGACAGGTGCTATCGAGGGGGATCATACCGCTCCAATGCAGCCTGTGTCGGCTCTCACCTTCATGCCGCAGCGCTTGACCGGCAAGGATATGTGGGGCGTGTCGATGTTCGACCAGCTGGCGTGCCGCATCGAATTCCTGAAGCTGCGCTATGAAGGCCGTTACACGCCGCCCTCGCTGCAGGGATCGCTGATCTATCCGGGTAATTTCGGCGTGTTCAACTGGGGCGGCGTTGCTGTCGATCCTGAGCGCCAGATCATGTTCGGCATGCCGACCTATCTGGCCTTTACATCAAGGCTTGTCCCGCGTGCCGATGTTCCAGCTCCTGGCGTTGGCACCAAGGGCAGCGAGCAAGGCCTCAATCGCAATGAGGGCGCGCCCTATGCGGTTTTCTTGGGGCCGTTCGTTTCACCGCTTGGGCTTCCCTGCCAGGCTCCGCCATGGGGCTATGTGGCTGGGGCTGACCTGCGCACCGGCAAGATCACCTGGAAACACCGGAACGGCACTGTCCGGGATTCGTCGCCATTGCCATTGCCCTTCAAGGTCGGCGTTCCCGGTATTGGCGGTCCGATCATCACCGCAGGCGGCGTTGCCTTCCTTGGCGCTGCCGTGGATGACTATCTGCGGGCCTATGATGTGACGAGCGGCAAACAGCTTTGGGAAGCACGCCTTCCTGCGGGCGGCCAGTCGACGCCGATGTCCTTCGCTTTGAATGGCAAGCAATATGTGGTCATAGTCGCTGGTGGTCATGGTTCGGTCGGGACCAAGCCGGGCGATTATGTCATCGCTTACACCTTGCCGAAGTAGACGTCGAACCACACGATTGACTGCGCTGTAAACCCCCTCTAACAATTGAGACGGCAGATACAGCCAGCCGCTCGCGGGCCTTACGGCTTAAGGTGAATGTATCGGACAAAACGTCGTTTCATCCTTTGATTGGTGAACGGGTCGGCAATGCGGGCACTGACTTTCCCTCGTTCACCGGACGCGAAGGATAACCGATGCGGACATTCAACGACGCCAAGGCGATTGCCAAATCGCTACGACAGGCACTCAAGCACAAGAATATAGACATCTCCCACAGTGAGGGGCTGGAACTCGTTGCGGCTGGGTTCGGCCTCGATAATTGGAACGTGCTTTCGGCGAAGATCGAGGCTGAATCGCCGGTGGCCAACGGCGCCATGTCGTTTGGCCCGGCTATTCCGATCCTGCGGATATTCGATGTGGCCAAGGCCAAGGAATTCTACCTCGATTTCCTCGGCTTCACGCTCGATTGGGAACATCGCTTTGGAGATAATTTTCCCTTGTACTGCCAGGTTTCACGCTCTGGGCTGACCCTGCACCTCAGCGAGCATTCCGGCGACGCGAGCCCGGCCGCACGGGTTTTCGTGCGCATGAATGGCATCGATGCGTTGCATAAGGAGCTTCACTCGAAAGACTACCGCTTTATGAAACCCGGTATCGAGCTGCAGGATTGGGGACGAGAGGTAATGGTCATCGATCCTTTCAGCAATCGTATCTCGTTCTGCGAGTAGTCTGAAGACCTAGAGAAACCCTGAGAATTCAGCCAGATGTCCATCAGGGTGGATTGGCAAAAATTTCTCAGCGTTGCGGGAGCTTTAGCGGAGCTCCCGTTTTCACGGTGCGGATGGCGAAATTCGAGCGGATATCCGCAACGCCCGGCAGCAGCAGCAATTTTTCGGTCAGGAACCGCTCGTAGGCGCTTAGATCCTCGACAACCACCTCGGCGAGAAAATCCGCTGTTCCAGAGATGAGGAATGCGGCTGTCACTTCCGGCATGGCAATCAGCGCCGCCTGTTGCGCATCTGAATTTTCGCGGCTGTGCTGCCCGACCTTGATTTCTACGAACACGGTTAGCCCCAGTCCGACTTCCTTTCGGTCGATATCCGCACGATACCCGCGGATGACGCCGGCTTTTTCCAGATTGCGGATGCGGCGCAGGCAAGGCGAGGGCGAAAGGTTCACCTTCACGGCAATCTCGACATTTGTTGCGCGTGCATCCTCCTGCAATGCTTCGAGTATCCCGATATCAAATTTATCCAGATTTGGCATAAACCGCCTCATATCCCTACTAGACTTCCTGAATATTGCTGTATTAGTAGTCAAGGTGGCATCAACTTGCAAGGACATGCTAGTGCCATCGGAGCTATCCTGCCTTTCGACCGAAGATGTTCGGGCAATTTTGAAAGGAAATTCCGATGGTAGTGCTCAGCTCAGAATTCAGGCAATCCAATTCCCTGGCTGCAGGCTATGCAGGTGCGCTGGTCACCGTTTTCATCTGGGCCACGTGGATCATTGCTACGCGCCACAGCAGCGGCACGCATCTTGGTACCATTGATCTTGGCCTCATACGTTACGGTCTTCCGGCGCTCGTCCTTGCACCGGTCTGGCTGAAGACGGGTTTGATCCCTCGTGACGTTCCGCTCGCACTGCTGACGATCATGGTTTGCGGCGCTGGTGCACTGTTCTTCCAGGTCACCACCTTTGCCATTCATTCGACGCCCGCCTCAGCGGTTGGCGTATTACTGGGTGGTTCGATGCCTCTTGCTGCCGCGCTGATCGGCGTTCTCCTGTTCGGCGAACGGCCGGATCTCACGCGCTGGCTGGGCCTTGCCTTCATCGTAGCCGGTCTTGCCATCCTTCTCGTACTCGCGCTGAACAATCATGAAATCACCTGGATCAGCTTCGTCTTCCTGCCGTTTGGTGCGGTGCTCTGGGCTGGCTATACCCACGCGTTTAAACGCTCTGGTCTGACCGCATTGCAAGGTGGTGCGCTGATCGCCGTCTGGTCTTTCCTCATCCATGCGGGCCTGGCACTTGCCTTCGGCACCACGATCCTCGAAGTTCCGCTGCCCGAACTCGGTTTGCAGTTTCTCAGCCAGGGCGTCCTGTCGGGTCTTGCCGCGATGCTCGCGTATGGCATCGCCGTCCGGTCGCTAGGTGGCAGTCAGGCGGCGGCATTCAGTGCGCTGACGCCGGTGCTTGCTGCCCTTGGCGGTGCCATATTCCTTGACGAGCCGGTCGGTGTCTGGGAGATTGTGGCAGCACTCATTACCGGACTTGGCGTTGCCCTTTCAACCGGTATCCTTTCGCATCGCGCCAAGCGCTGATGCGGAAGGACGCACGCCTCGTCCTCCACCGGTTCGGAGGAAACAATATGGACAAGCCGAAAATCACCCAGGCGATGGTCGAAGCCTATGATGAATATACCCATCTTTCGCTCGACCGCCGCGCCTTCATGGAGAAATTGACAAAGCTTGCCGGTTCCGGAGCTGCTGCCGCCGTCATCGCCCCGATGCTGGCGGCAAATGCCGCCCAGGCCGGAATCATTGCGGTCGATGACCCAAGACTTCGAACCAAGGATATCGTTTTTTCGTCACCGTCAGGTGACATCAAGGGATACCGGGCAAGCCCGGCCGACCGATCTGGAAAGCTCCCGGCCGTCATTGTCATCCACGAGAATCGCGGCCTGAATCAGCATATCCGCGATGTTGCGCGGCGCATGGCGCTTGAGGGTTTTGTTGCTCTGGCGCCCGACCTGCTTTCCTCTGCTGGTGGTACGCCGGGCGATGAGGACAAGGCGCGGGATATGATCGGCGCGCTCGACGCGAAAACGGCGATCTCGGAAGGCGTTGCCACGATCGAATATCTCAAGAAGGACAAAGGGACGACCGGAAAGATTGGCGTCGTCGGCTTTTGCTGGGGTGGTGGGATGGTCAATGATCTCGCCGTCAATGCGCCGGATCTTGGTGCGGGCGTAGCCTACTATGGCAGGCAGGCCAAGGCCGAAGATGTCCCCAAAATCAAGGCGCCGCTCCTCTTGCACTATGCGGGACTCGATACACGGATCAATGCGGGGATCGATGCCTACAAGAAGGCCCTTGAAGACAACGGCAAGAGTTTCGAGATTTATATCTATGATGGCGCGAACCATGCGTTCAACAATGATACCTCGGAAGCGCGCTACGACAAGGGGGCCGCAGATCTTGCCTGGAGCCGGACGGTAGCGTTCTTCAAGAAAAGTCTGGCTTAGAGCCTTTTATGCCTAAATAGAATCTGCCCGAGGGAATTCGTGGACAAGGTCGAGCGGTTTGGCGAGGCCGATGCCGAAACCCGATGGATTTGGCCCGAATTCACCGGGCCCACTGGTCGAACCGCATTTCTGCGAAATGCGGATAATTCGACCAGCGGGTTCAACAGCTTGTTGGTTTGGCAAAGCAAACCAACACGCTGGGTTTCCGCCCCTCGTTAAACACTCGGGAGGCGGCCAACCATTTTGTCAGGCGGCGTCGGACGACGGAAAGGCATCGACCTCGCCACCTTCCGCGTGGATTGTCTCGCCATCCGGGAAACAGAACTGTTTCTATTTAGTCATAAAAGGCTCTAAAGACCGCGAAAATCGAAAGGGAAACCAATTGCTTGCGGGATCGTTCTAAGACCCTTATTTTGGGTGAAAGAAGGAATGTCCCGATGCGAATTGTTACCCTCGCCCTGAGCGTTGCACTTTTTCTGCTGGCAAGTGTCCAGTCGGGCTTTGCACAAGAGCGCGTTTTTCCCGGTGGTTCCAGTGTCGGGCTCGTGCCTCCGCCCGGTCTGGTCCTGTCCTCCAGTTTCAGCGGGTTCGAAGATGCCGCCAAGGGCACGTCGATCGTTGTGACCGAGCTACCGGTGGACGCCTATGCTGCGCTCGCGGCAAAATTCAATTCAGAAGGGCTGCGCGAAACTGGTATCGAGGCTGGACCACCTGAAAACTGGCCGGTTGAAGGCGCAGTCGTGTCGAAACTCATTCGTGGCAGCCAGATCGCAGCCGGGATCAAATACCGGAAATGGGTCGTGCTGGTGGGTGCCAAAGCGACGACTGCAATGGTGACGGTGCAAATTCCCGATGGCGTTGCGGGAGGCCTGACCGACGCCGATGTAGACACGGCCCTCCGCACGATCACAATCCGCACGCCGCCAAGTCTGGATGAGCAAATTGCCGCTCTGCCGTTCAAGCTATCCGACACAGCTGGTTTCCGGCCCGTCCGCGTAATTGCGGGAGCGACCTACCTTCTCACCGATGGCCCGAATGACGTGGCGACAAACTCGGCTCAACCAATGGTCATCATCGCCTCAAATCTCAATACCGCGCCTGAAGCCTCCACGCGGATGGATTTTGCCAAGCAGGCCTTTGCCTCACTGACCGGAATCAAGGATGTGCAGTCGGACAACGAGACGAGTTCGAAAGAAAATGGCGCCGAGTGGGTCGAAATCGACGGGAGCGCCAAAGATTCTACCGGCGGTGATCCGCTTTACGTCGCGCAGATTGCACGTTTTGAAACAAGCCGTTACGTGCGCGCCATTCTCATCGTGCGAGACAGCGAGAAAGGCAAATTTTCCGATCGCTTCCGAAAACTAGCCAAATCCATGACGATCAACTAAAATTGGCTATGGAGAAAAGCTACCGACTCACCAAGAACGAGATACGGCCATTGATTCGTAACTATGGCGGCTGTATCGCGACGGATACGATCACAATCGATGGTTATCCGGTCCGCTTCATGTACCGCGAAGATCCCGATAACGAGATGGATAGCGGCTGGCGTTTTCTTTCGGGTTTCGAGAGCGACGATTATATGGAAGACCCGGAAAACAGCGGTATCTTCGACGTCAATACCATCGCCAATTACGATCCCAGTATTATTCCGCTTCTGGACGCTCCCGTCGGCAGCGTCTTTGAAAAGACTGGTGAGCAGGAACGCTTCATTGCCGTCACCGATTGGCAGCCTGGCGAAGACGATGAGGACGATGACGACAACTGAAAGTGTTGTTGCGTAATCCCTCCAAATAATCACACAGAGTTACAACTGGACAAGTCATGTGCATTGCTCGAAAATGCGCATGTAAAACATGAATTTCGCATGGGTGGAGACTGGAATGGCATTGGCAGACGCAGAGGCATTGCTGCGCAACGAGAACGGTATTGCGACGGTTGTTTCCATTCTGAAGAAACGCTTTGGTGACAGCGCACAGTCTGGTAAGTCCATTCGCGAACAGCACGCCCATACGACGAGCTATGTGCCAAACCAGGCGCCTGATCTGGTCGTTTTCGTTGAGTCCACTGAAGATGTCCAGGAGATCGTGCGCCTCTGCAGCGAGTGGAGTGTGCCGGTTATCGCGTTTGGAACGGGGACGTCTCTCGAAGGCCACGTCAACGCGCCCGCCGGTGGTGTTTCGATCGACCTTTCGCGTATGAACCGTATTCTCAAGGTCTATAGCGAAGACCTGAATGTCGTTGTCGAACCGGGTGTTACCCGCAAGGAACTCAACGAATATCTACGCGATACGGGCTTGTTCTTCCCCATTGATCCGGGCGCCAATGCCAGCCTCGGCGGCATGGCCGCGACCCGCGCTTCGGGTACCAACGCCGTGCGCTACGGTACGATGCGCGAGAACGTGCTGGCGATGAAGGCCGTGATGCCGGATGGCCGCCTGATCACCACGTCGAAGCGGGTGAAGAAGACGTCGGCAGGTTACGACCTGACGCGTCTGCTCGTCGGCTCGGAAGGCACGCTGGGCATTATTACCGAACTGACGCTGAAGCTTTATGGCATTCCTCAGGCGATTTCCGGCGGCATATGTGCTTTCCCTGATCTCGAAAGTGCCTGCAATGCGGTGATCGAGACCATTCAAATGGGCATTCCCGTTGCGCGTATTGAACTCGTCAACCAGCTCGAAATGCAGGCGATGATCGTCTATTCCAAGCTCGATTATGAGCCTGCGCCCTATCTCTTTCTCGAATTTCACGGCAGCGAAACCAGTGTGGCCGAACAGGCCGAGCTCTTCGGTGAAATTGCGGCTGCCAATGGCGGCGGCGAATTCAAATGGACGGCCAACGCGGAGGAACGGGAGAAGCTCTGGTCGGCGCGTCACAATTCGTATTTCGCCTGCATGACGCTCGCACCTGGAAAGCAATCGCTTTCGACCGACGTGTGCGTGCCGATCTCTCGTTTGGCGGAATGCATCGTCGAAACCGAGAAGGATATCGAAGCGAGTGGTCTGATTGCGCCGATCGTCGGTCATGCTGGTGACGGCAATTTCCACGTGCTGGTGCTCTTCGATGAAAAGGATCCAGACGAAATCCAGCAAGTGGAGGCGTTCGTCGAGCGCCTTAATCTCAGGGCGATTGCGATGGACGGCACCTGTACTGGCGAACATGGCATCGGCCAGGGCAAGATCAAGTTTCTGCGGGCAGAGCTTGGTGGTGCCGTCGACGTGATGGAAGCGATCAAGCGGGCAATCGATCCGGGCAATATCATGAATCCCGGCAAGATCTTGCGCCTTTAGGCTCGCAAATTGATTCCGGGCACTAAACCATTGTGTCAACGTTGCAAATTGACCAGAAAGACTGTCATGTCTTGTCGTCGCCAAAAACTGGTGCTTATCGTGCCTGGCACGTATCGATCGGAGTAGGACACTGGCACGCCTGTTCGTATTTATCGGCGGATTACTGGTACTGGTGCTGACTGCAGCACTGGTCGTGCCCTACTTCGTCGATTGGGCGGGGTATCGATCGTCCTTCGAACGCGAAGCTTCGGCGCTGCTCGGGCGTCCCGTGACAGTCGCAGGCAGCGCCAGCGCGCGGCTCTTGCCGTTTCCTTCGGTGACGTTTTCGGACGTGAAGGTCGGCGATCCGGGGTCCGAGCCAGTGATGACGATCGAGAAGTTTTCGATGGATGCGGAGCTTGCGCCGTTCATCCGCGGCGAAATCCTCATCTTTGACATGCGGCTGGAAAGACCGACGGCGAAGGTGGCGATCGACAAGGACGGCGTCGTCGATTGGGCGATCCGTCCGCGCGCACCTTTCCGTTCGGCGCAGGTCAAGCTTGAGGACATGCGCATTACCGATGGCTCGGTGGTCATTCGCGATGCTTCGACAGGGACCACCCGCACCATTGGCAACCTCAACGCGTCATTGTCAGCGGCCGACCTTTCCGGGCCTTGGAAATTCGATGGAACGTTGTTTTTCAATGGTGCCAAGACGGCCGTTTCCGCTTCGACCGGTGCGGTAAAACCGGACGGCACGCTGAACCTGCGTACGCGCGTTTCCCCCGATGGCATTCCGGCGGCGTTTGAGACGGACGGCGAATTGACCGCGAATGAGGGTTCACTGAAATATGCCGGCAGCATCGCAATCCGTTCGGCCGACGAGATTGCAGCTGCCGACGGTGCCCGGATTGCGACGAAATCTGACAAGCCGTTGCTTTCCAGCGTTCGTGTGACAGGCCGTTTTGAGGCCGACCATGCCAAGATCAACATACCCGAATTTCGCATGGAGCAGGGCACCGCAGACGATCCGTATATTGTCAATGGCAATGCGCTCTTCGATTACGGTGATAATCCGCGTTTCGAAGTCAAGGCAGACGGACAACAGGTCACCTTCGGCAACCCGAGTGAAGAAGAAGCCAAGGGGGCGGCGCCCAAACCGGCAACGGCGGAGGAGCGGATGGGCATATTCCGGCGTCTGATGGATCAGTTGCCGATACCGACTGTCCCTGGCACGATCGATCTGAAACTGCCGGCGATCGTTGCCGGCGATACGACGATCCGCTCCGTAACGATCGATGCGGCGCCTTCGAACGGAGCGTGGCAGATCAATCAGCTCAAGGCGGAACTGCCGGGCAGGACACAGTTCGAAGCCAAGGGTACGTTGCAGGTTGGCGAAGGTTTTGGTTTTGACGGGCGCTTGCTCGTTGCATCGCGCCAGCCCTCGGGACTGGCCGCATGGCTGACGGATTCCGTTGACGAGTCGATCCGGCGATTGCCCGGCGCTGGTTTCTCCGGCGATGTGAGCCTGCATGACGAGTTGCAGAAGGTCGACAATCTCGAACTTGCGCTTGGCGGCGCGTCGCTCAAGGGGTCGCTGGTGCGCAGTGCCAAGGGTGAATCCTTGCCACTGACGCAGCTGACGCTTGAGGGCGGGGCGCTTGACGCCGATGCGCTGGAGGCCTTTGCGGCGATCTTCGGCAACAATGGAAAACCGTCCTCGGACGGTTCGCCGCAATTGCGCGGGCAGGATCTCGACGTGCATCTGAAGGCGGGGCCAGTCACCCATGACCGACTGGTTGCCGAAAGTCTGGACACAGCTTTCCGCCTGCGCGACGGCGTTTTCGATATAGATCGCCTGACTATCGGCAATGTTGCAGGCACCACCGTTACTGCGACGGGCAGGCTTGAACCTTTCAACGCCGAACCCTCCGGCTCGATCGACTCGACGATCCTTTCGGATAATCTTGCGCCTTTCGTTGCGGCGATGGCCGCGCGGTTTCCGGATTTCCCGTTTATCAAGACGCTCAGCGCGAACGCTGCTAAATTCCCCGGACTTTTCGAGGAAACCAATCTCAATGTTCTCGCCAACACTTTGCATGGCAAAAAGGGATCTGAATTCTCTCTGAGCGCGGCGGGGAAAACTGGCGGAATGAACGTTACACTGTCCGGCACGACGACAGAAAACGCTGATAAGTTGCGCACGCTCGAACTGACCATGGATGCACGCAGCGAACACGCCGAAACGCTGATGGCGCTGCTAGGGCTTCCGGCTCTGCCGCTCGGTATGGCCGGAGAGCTGGAGGCCGATCTGGCGTTAAAGGGTAATGAAAAGGATGGCCTGCAAACACAGCTTTCGTTGAAGTCTTCCGATGGACAAGCGCTCGTCGACGGCAGTTTCCGCAATATGGGCGGCGGGGAACTCAGCGGCGAGGGCCGTGCCTCGATCAAGGCCGCGGACCTCGAATCCTACATCGCGACCGCGGGCTATTCGTTGCCCGGATTTGGCAATGGCATGCCGGTGGACATCGCCAGCAGTTTCCAACTTGCCAGGGGTAAGCTGACTTTGCCCGATCTGAGCGGTGACGTGAACAACGTGAAAATCAACGGCCGGTTGGGGTTGGACATCGAAAACGACGTACCGACGGCTCAAGGCGATCTCAAGCTCGACCAACTCGATCTCCCGGCGATGGCGGAGTTCATGCTGGGCACCAATGCTTTCAATGCCGATGGGCGTAATGCCTGGCCGAAGGAGAACTTTGCGGCCGCGCCGCTTTTTCCGATCAGCTTCAATGTGAAACTCAACGCTGCGGAGGCCAATGCGGGCGTGCTCGGCACAATCGGCAAGTTTCAGACGAATGCGGCCTTGAAAGACGGATCTCTGCGCTTCGACGATGCGAAAGGCGAACTGCTTGGTGGCCAGTTCAATGGCATGTTCGAGTTGCGCAATACCAGCGGCACAGGTCTTGCAACCGGACAGTTCACGCTCGAGCAGACGGCTCTCGAGTCGCTCTACAAGCCCGACGAAGACCATACGCCGCTGAAGGGCGAGGCGAAGATATCGGCCTCTGTCAATGCGACGGGTACGTCGATTGCCGAGATGATGGAATCCGTCGCCGGTTCGGGCGTGGTTTCCGTCGCCGATCTTGCAATCAACGCAATTAACCCCGGCGCGTTGAAGCCTATCCTTGCAGAGGCTGATGCCATGGAGGGACCGGTTGCCGCTGCTGCGGTAACTGCCACGATCGGCAAATATTTGCATGAAGGCGCGTTCAATGCCGGCGCAGCGGAATTTGCTTTCACGATTGCCGGCGGCTTGGCGCGGACCTCAACGTTCCAGCTCCAAAGTGAAGGTGCAACCCTGGCTGCCGATCTACGGCTCAATTTTCCGGATATGAGAGTGGCGTCGCAAGGACGTTTTGCCTTCGATCCTGGCAAGGCTGTGGTAGCCGGAGCCGATCCTGTGGTCGAATTCAACCTGGAAGGCCCGTGGGATGGTCCGAAATTGGCACTGAACCGGCAGCTATTGGAACAGTTTCTGACACAGCGTACGCTCGAGCGCGAGCAACAGCGCGTCGAGACAATGCAGGCCGCGCTTGTTGAAAAGCAGCGTCTGCGCCGTGAAGTGCAACTCTATCAGGCCCGTGCGAACGAACGCGTGCGGCTTGCCGAAGAAGCCCGGCTCAAAGCCGAGCAGGAAGCGCGCGCAGCTGCCGAGCGTGCCGAAGCGGAAAGGCGCGCTGCCGAAGAGCGAGCTGCAGCCGAGAGACGAGCAGCTGAGGAGGCGGCACAAAAAGCGATCGAACAATCGCAGCCGGCGTCAGCCCCGGCACCAGCGCCACCGGCACCGCCGCAAACTCCACCCGGGCCGGGTGGGGCTGCAACGGCACCGCAAGGCGCCGGTGCGCTTGACAAGCAGTCAGTCGATGAATTCCTGAAAACGCTCGAGCCCAAATCCCTGGAGCCGAAAATTCAGTAACGCTGGTAGTGACTGCATCCACGTCGCTATTGCTGGTTGTATGCGTCCTTGAGCTTCTGGATATCGATTTTCTTCATCTGCATCATTGCTGCCATGACGCGGTCGGCTTTCGCCTGGTCCTTGTCCCGCAGCATTTCGGGAAGAATAGCAGGGACGATCTGCCATGACAGGCCAAATTTGTCCTTAACCCAACTGCAGGGGCGAACTTCCCCGCCCTCGGCTGTCAGTTTTTCGGTCAGGCTATCCACTTCTTCCTGGGTACTGCAGTCTATGGAGAGCGAAATACCTTCGGAAAATTCGAATTCCGGCCCCCCATTCAAGGCAATATATTCCTGGCCTGCAAGCTGGAAAGTGGCGACGAGCAGCGAGCCTTCCTTGGTCCCCCCCTCTTTGCCCCAGTTGGTCGTATTGAGAATTTTGCTGTCCTCGAAAATGGACATGTAAAAATCCATTGCCTCTTCGGCGTTTCCATTGAACCAAAGGCAGGGGGTGATCTTTTGTTTGGCAGGCATCGGTTTTCCCTTTCATAGCGGTTTGCACTATCTATAAGACGAATGGGGATTTGCCGTTCCGACACGGCAGGATAATTTTTTCCGTAAACAATTGATGAGTCAAAACAGATGGCTATCGCCGATTATTATTGTCGTTCCTCACCCAGTCCAGCGCATGGATGCGCAGCGCCGATGACAGGTTGGAATTGCGATCCCTGGTTGCGTCGATTTCGGCAATCAGACCCGCAAGCGTCACGCCGCGGCTGGTCGCGATCGATGCAATGATCTCATAGAAAGGGTCTTCAAGCGAAAAGCTCGTGCGGTGTCCGCGAATGGTGACCGAGCGTTTACGGACGCCGCTCACTTGCCGTCCGTATCGTCTTCTGTGGTGAAAGTTTTTGTTTCAAGGCGGTGATCGTCAAGAAAGCGCGCTCTCTTGCGATTGGCGTCACGCTCAAATTGCTTTTCGGCCTTGGTCCGTCCGAACAGAATCCTGTTTTCGGCTGCAGTCTTCTCCGCAGCGTTTTTGGCCTTGCGCTTCTTGACCAGTCGAAGACTGACGATCTCGGCCATGGCCAAGTTATTTCTTCTTGCGGAAAGAATCCAGCGACACCACTGACGCGGTGGATTTCTCGCCGCTCCCCTCGGTGTCCGGCTTGTCGCCAGCGGCCTTGACCGGCTTTTTCACCGTTTTGACCGGTGGCTTCGGCTTGGCGCTGGGCGTTGCAAGCTTGGGCTTCTCGGTCTGCGCGACGGGAGCGATGCTGGTAATACCCTGATCGTTGTCGCCGACGGTTTCTTCAACCTCGACGTCAAACTCCAGTTCGAAATTCACGGATGGGTCGTAGAAACCGCGAATGGCGGAGAACGGGACGATCAGACGTTCGGGTACGTCGCCAAAGGACAAGCCGACTTCAAACAGCGTATCGGTGACCTGAAGGTCCCAGAACTGATGCTGCAAGACGATCGTCATTTGTTCCGGATATTTTTCATGCAGGCGTGTCGATATGCGAACGCCCGGCGCGCCTGTGAGAAAGGTCACGAAGAAATGATGGTTGCCGGGAAGACCTGCCTTGGCGACTTCGCCAAGCACCTTACGGATTACGCCGCGTAGCGCTTCCTGGGCAAGTATATCGTAGCGGATCATATCCTGTGGCATGCACTCTTATCCCATGGATTCACCCCTCCCTGTCAAGCGGAGATGGCAATCATCATTCAACCATTATGGCGCATGGCTAGCGGAATTGCGACTGCTTGTCAGCCTGACAAATAAATTTAACATTCCCGCCAAAAATTGACGGACGTAAAATACAATCTGGAACTCCGTTACGGCGAAATTTTAAGCCGGAGTATCTATACCGATAGGCCTAGCTGACGACGGTGAGTGTTGGTGTGCGTGGAGCAGTATTGGTAGCCGGCCTTGCGTAGGCCCGCATAAAAGTTTGCACTGCGTTGCGTGCAGCGTTCTCAAGTTCTTCATCCGTCGGCGTTCCGCCAAACAGCGTGACCATTTGCAAATCGGCATTGACCAAGGCGAGAAACTGCCGGGCAGCGAGATCGAAATCGTCGATCTGGAGAATGCCTTTATGGCTAAGGCGTGCAAAGAGTGCACCCAAGGCTGTCCCGATCTTGCCGGGGCCGTGTTGGCGCCATGCCTCGAAGAGATGCGGATAGCGCTCGCCCTCCGATTGCACGAGCTTGCGCAGGAACTTTCCATCCTGATTGCACAGGCAATTCTTGGTGAGGCGAACAGCAAAGGCGGTCAGATCGTCTTCAAGATGGTCCGACTTGTCAGGAAACGTTGATAATATCGAAAACAGCATCGCATTGGCACGGTCCATGACAGCTTCGACCACGGCCGTGAACAGAGTTTCCTTTTCGCGGTAGTGGTTGTATATAGTCTGGCGTGAAACGCAGGCCTCTACGGCAATTTCGTCGATACTCGCTCCTGAAAAACCTTCACGGCAAAACACCTCGGCTGCGGCATCCAATATCGAGATGCGTTTTGAGCATTGACCGCGCTGGGTATGACCGGTGGCCTTTGGTTCATTGCGATTTTTCATAGAGGGAAGATAATGCGTCTTGACGTTTTAGACAATAGTGTCTAGTTTGACAACTGTGTCCATATTTATTGACACAGTGTTTTGCCACTGTTGATGTGCTTTCCTCCCGAGCTCGCGCACTCATATTGGCTCCCGACATAAGTTTGAACCTCTCCCGAGAGCGATGTGGCGCGAAGACAATCCGGTTTTTGCGCCGCGGTTTTCTGAAAGAACACCATCATGACGAGCTCCTTCTTTCGTACTGCCCTCATCCTTGGTCTCCTGACAGCCATCGGTCCCTTTGCGATCGACATGTATCTCCCGGCAATGCCTTCCATCGGTCAGGATCTCGGCGCGGAGAACAATGCCGTGCAAATGAGCCTCCTGGCCTTCTTCATTCCATTTGCTGTCGCCCAGCTATTCTACGGCCCGATCTCCGATATGTGGGGCCGTAAGGCGCCGCTTTATATGGGTATCGGGCTGTTTGCCGTCGCAAGTATCGGCTGTGCGCTGGCAAGCGATGTCGAGACCCTGATTGCCTTTCGCTTCCTGCAGGGTATCGGCGGTGCCGCCGGAATGGTCATTCCGCGTGCTATCGTTCGAGACATGCATACGGGCGTGCAGGCTGCACGGCTGATGTCACTGCTGATGCTGGTCTTCAGTATCTCGCCCATCCTTGCTCCGCTGACTGGCAGTGCGGTGATCGTGCTCTTTGGCTGGCGCGGCGTTTTCTGGGCGGTGATGATCGCGGCGTTTCTTGGTCTGATCCTGCTGTCGACACAGTTGACAGAAACACGGAACAGGGAGGCTCGCTCGGAAAGCGGTCTTGGAAGCGCTATGGCAGCCTATCGTCTACTGTTGAAAGACGGCAACTTCCTGACGCTCACCTTCATCGGCGGCCTTGGCCTCTCCAGCTTTCTGGTCTATCTGGCGAACTCGCCGTTTGTCCTGATCAACCATTACGGACTGACGCCAACGCAATACAGTTTTGCCTTCTCCATCAACGCGGTGTCGTTCTTCGCTGTCTCGCAGCTGACAGGTTGGCTCGGGGCTCGCTACGGCCTTGTTCGGGTGATGCGCAACGCCGTAACGGGCTTTTCGCTTGCCATGGTCGCCATGGTCGTCGTCATGAGCCTCGGCTTCAATCAACTGCCGGTCATGGCAACGTTCCTCTTCGTCGGCTATGGCTTTCTCGGACTTGTCCTTCCAACAACGGGTGTGCTTGCGCTTGAAGACCACGGCGAAATTGCCGGCACGGCATCGGCGCTGATGGGAACGCTGCAGTTCGTCACCGCCGCAGTCGCCATGGGTATTGCCGGTGTGTTCTTTGACGGCACCGCGTTGCCCATGGCGGCGGGCATCGCCCTTTGTGCAGTGGGTGCTTTGGTCGTCACACAGACCACGATCGCCCGCCGCCGCGTTGTCGAGGTAGAAGCCGCCGCAGAATAAGAATTCTGATCCTCCATCAGATACGAAGAGAAAGGCCCGGGATATCGTTCCGGGCCTTTTTCTTCAATCAGTACCCACGGCAAATTGGCTGGGCGATGAATTCGGCGAGCACGGTTCGTTCGTTTGCGTGAGCGCGAGCGACGTAATGGGAAACATGTTCTGCCGCGAGAGCTGAGCCCGCGACCAAAACAATTGTCGCGGCACTCAAGGTTGTGGCGATGCGCACTTGCGGCCACCAGTCGAGCGCAGACCTAAGTCGGGTTCGCCCCGCCGTGATCAAGGCAATAAGTAACGCCGTGAGCGCGCAGCACATGGGCTTGCCTCACTTATGGGCTGAACATGCACAGTCGGGCGCGTGATAACGGCCATTGTTGCCGACCATCCCGCCTTTGCCATACATCGGCCTCGGCCGCGCCCAATCGACGAGATTGTAATGCGGCCCGTGTTCATTGCGGCCCTTCGGCATGACATCGAGATATCCGTAAATACCAAGGAATTGTTCGCCGCCACGGCTGAAGGCCGAGTAAGTGTGATAAATCTGGCCGTCATCGTCCTTGTAGAAAACGCTCTCCCCGGACAAATCTTCCAAGCCAGGATCCGTGCGTTCGAAGTTGTAGAAAGCGTTCTTTTCAGCGACTTCCTCCGGCGTGAATGAGACGTTGAAATCATAGTTGAAATCGCTGTGGAAAGATGAAACCCACGGAAAGCGCCAGCCCATGGCCTTGCGCAATGTTTCGATTTCTCCAATTGGCGCCCGTGCGACAGCGACATAGGAGACATCGTTGTTTTGAAGATATTCCAACAAGCCCTCCACGTGGTCTACCTCCAGCGTACAGCCAACGCACTGCTGCTCCTGGCCCGGTCCCATCATGAAGTGCTTGATGAAAAGCTGGCTGCGTCCGTCGAAGAGATCGGAGAGCATCATTTTGCCTGAGCGGCTATCGAAGATGTATTCCTTTTCGACCTTGAGCCAAGGCAGGGCGCGCCGCTGCGCGCTCATTTCCTCTTGCGCATGGGTGAAGGCTTTTTCTCTGGCAAGCAGCGCAATTCGCGCTTTGGTCCACTCCTCCCGCGATACGATTGCATGTTGCATTGCTTCCTCCTCTTGCTGAATGCTTTATCGGAAGTCAGTTCATTCCTGTGCCAGCAACTCTTCCAGCCGGTCGAAGGCGCCGTTCCAGCCCATCCGATGACCGTCACAATTTTCAGGCGTATCGAATTCACTCTGGCGAAATGTCATCAGTGTCTTGCCGTTCTGGGCTTCGAAATTGATGTTGACCAGCGTTTCAAGGCCCGGTCTGCCATCCGCCTGATCCCAGGCGAAGGTGAATGCCAGGCGCTTGCCCGGCACGATCTCGCGATAAACACCGCCATGCCACAGCTTTTCGCCGCTGGCCTGGCTATCGAGGCACGCGCGCCATTGGCCGCCAACTCGGAGGTCGGCTTCGACGTAGCTTGCCGGATAATCGCGCGGGCCGAGCCATTGCAGCATGCGCTTTGGATCGGAGAAGGCATCAAATACCAGCGTGGGCGGCGCGTTGAAGATGCGTGTTATGGTCAGAACGCGACCGGCTGAGGTGTTCGTTTCAATGTTGGTCTGGGCCATCGTGGTCTCCATTTGTCTGAACCTCCTGCAGATATTCTTCCAGCCGGTCGAAACTTGTCTCCCAGAAACGCCGGTAATGTTCGAGCCAGTCCGTCACTTCCTTGAGCGGAGCGGCATCAAGACTGCATGGCCGCCATTGCGCCTCGCGGCCCCGAATGATCAGCCCGGCGCGTTCGAGCACCTTGAGATGCTTGGATACCGCCGGTCCGGACATGCGAAAGGGCTCAGCGAGTTCTGTCACCGAAGTGGTGCCCAGCGCCAGGCGTGCCAGGATTGCCCTGCGTGTCGGGTCTGCCAGTGCCGAGAAGATAGTATCGAGACGATCGGGTGTCATTTTAATGCTGAACCATTGGGTTATTTAACTATTCGGTTTGATAGGCCACAATAAGGCGCACGTCAAGCCTTGAGTAAGACGAGCGGGAAGGGGAATGAATGGGGAGAGTAGTGAAGGCTTCTGTTGCCAGGTGCCTCCGAACCCCGCCTAGAAGTGCGAACCCCTAGGACTTGATTTGAAGCTATCGCACCGCATTAAGCGGCGAGACGTGCTTCCGCATAGTTGTCGTTTGCAACTACTAGGTTAGCCCGATAACGGTGGTACAATGCCGGGCAAAAGTTCGATCTTTACACTCTTGTCGATCCTATTTCGCCCCCGCCACAAAGCAGCGAAACCAGCTGCGTTGTGGTGGAGGCGCCGGGTACCGCCCCCGGGTCCAATAAGCTTATTACATCGTCCGTTTATCGCCATAGCTGGCCGAGGCCAGCACCTCTTATATAGGAGCTGTTTTATCGAATTGAAAGAGTGGATTGACTTGGAACTGATGCTGGGGAATGTTTCAAGGTGTCTAAAGAGCCATCGCCTCAATGCATCTGCCAGTTTGTGCGATGTCTTCATTGTCAGGGAGGTTGCAATGCCGTGCATTCAGCCTAGCAATCAAGGGGTTTTTCGATGAGTGACTATCTAAAAGATGTTCGTCATTACGATGCGGCTGCTGACGAGGCGACTGTCGCAAAAATCGTCAAACATCTCGGAATTGCTCTGCGCAATAGGGATTCTTCGCTGGTTTCATGCACAGATCCGGACGAATTGAAGCGTGTTCGCACCAATTGGGTCGAAAAGAAGCTCGGCCTCACCGACACCACCAAGGCCGATGCAGCGATTGAATCTGTCTGCACGGCAATGGGAGCGGACAACACCAAGAGCCGTGTTACCTTTTATTACCTGACCGCGAAGGCTCTCGGCGCACTCGGCAAGCTCTGATCGTTTTCATCCGGCAATCCGAATCATCCCCGGCGAATCACCGGGGATTTTTCATTGGGGCCATGAATTTCTTCATCGCACTCTGTGGATCACCCACAAGTTTTAGTGTTTCATTAGCCGAATCTGCTAAAAGAAATCATGCGCACTTATCTAAATTTACTCCAGCATGTCCTCGATACGGGCGCCGATCGCGGCGACCGGACCGGTACAGGGACGCGGTCCGTTTTCGGCTATCAGATGCGTTTCGATCTGGCGGCGGGTTTTCCCGCGCTGACGACAAAGAAACTGCATCTGAAATCCATTATCCATGAGCTTCTGTGGTTCCTGAATGGCGATACGAACATCGCTTATCTCAAGGAAAACGGTGTCACCATCTGGGATGAGTGGGCAGATGAAAACGGCGATCTTGGCCCTGTATACGGGTATCAATGGCGGTCGTGGCCAGCTCCCGACGGCAGGCATATCGACCAGATTGCGAATCTTCTGAGTCAGATACGCAAGAATCCTTACTCAAGACGTTTAATCGTCTCGGCGTGGAATCCGGCGCTGGTCGACGAGATGGCGCTGCCACCCTGCCACTGCCTTTTCCAGTTCTATGTGGCCGATGGCAAGCTCTCCTGCCAGCTGTACCAGCGTTCGGCGGACATCTTCCTTGGCGTGCCTTTTTTTTCCGACATGCGACGTGTACCTTTTTCTTTAAGTGCCTGTATTGGAAAGATATTCAAGCGTTTTTCAGTGGTACCAGTACCTCAATGTTCACGATTGGTGTTAGCCTAGCGCCGCACTTTTGTTACTGTCGGACTATCTTTTTGGACAACAGGGATTTCGAATGGCCCGTCACCCCGAATACCAGTATCTAGACCTTCTCGAGCATCTACTTGAAAGAGGGGACCGACGAATTGATCGGACGGGAGTCGGAACCCTTTCGACATTTGGGGCAGTGATGCGTTTCGATCTGACGGATGGAAGCTTTCCAGTCTACACGACCAAACGCGTATATTGGAAAACTGCGATAAAGGAGATGCTGTGGTTCCTTACGGGCCAAACGAACATCCGATCGCTGTTAGAGGATAACGTACGGATATGGACTGACTGGCCATTAGATAAATATCGGAAAGCCACCGGTGAAAACATTTCACAGGAAGAATTTGAATCCACGATAATCTCGGATGAAGCGTTTGCTGCCAAATGGGGTGACCTTGGACCCGTCTACGGCAAACAATGGCGTAGGTGGGTCGATACTCATGGTATTGAGCACGATCAGATTGCGAATGTCATTCAGACGTTGAAGTCGAATCCCACGAGCCGCCGGATGTTGTTTCACGCTTGGAATGTTGGGGAACTGGATCAGATGGCCCTTAGCCCTTGCCATATGACGTACCAGTTCTATGCGAGTAAGCTTGATCAAGGGAAAGATGCCCTGGGGGGTGGATCTCGCGGTGAGCTCTCCTTGCTGGTTGGGCAAAGATCCTGTGACGTTGGTTTGGGAAACCCATTCAACATCGCCCAGCAAGCTGCTCTCGTGCATATGGTCGCCCAGCAGGTCGATATGACTCCGGGAGAGTTGGTGTGGGTTGGAGGCGATGTGCATCTCTACCTCAATCATATTGATTTGGCTCGGACGATACTCAGCCGTGAGCCTCGCCCCTTTCCGAAGCTGCGTCTTCTGAGGCATCCCGCCTCGATCGACGACTATCGCATCGAAGATTTTGAAGTCACGGATTACGATCCATATCCCCCGATTGAAGCACCTGTCGCAGTCTAAATCGTTGCCAACAAGGTGCTTCGCTCAAATATGATGACCCGCAACGGGAGTTTAAACGATCGCTGGGTCTTTTCACGCGGAATAGGCAGAGAGACGGCAGGCGCTAAAAATAAGGGATTCCGTGGTCCGGAAGCGCGGGAAGCGAAAAGAGCGAGAAAGTCGGGCAGGGGTGAGATTTCCGGCGCACGGAACGGTTTCTGAAAACACTTGATGACGCGCCTTGCGGTTCTGCGACAAAACGCGGAAGGTGCAGCCTCCACAGGGCAGAGGTATTTCTCCAAACTCTGTCAGCTTCGCTGCACCGTTGGACGGTTCACAACATAAAAGTAGGGCTGGCACGCGCGTGAGCGTTTTCAGTGGATGGCGACGATTCATAAATGGGACATATAACCCCTACTCAGGCAGAAGTATTGGACAACGTTTTCATTTGACGCTGGGTAGCCCAATGGAGACTTACAATTCCGCGGTTGCAGAAACACGAAAGAAACTCCTTAGCGGACTGCGAGATGAAATCGACGGTCGGATAAAAGGGTTGGATGTCCCGATAAGTGCCAACTTCGATGCTCTGCAGTTGTCGGGTGCGGGGTTGTTTGAATCTGACGCGAGATCCCGACCACTACCGGGGCAACGAAAATGAGGTTAATAGCTCAAATACTCGACAAGAGGCTGGGATGCTTATTCTCTGGGCCTGCAGGCTGCATTTAGCACTGAATGCAACGACGCTTATGCGCTAATCGATGCCCTTCAGGTCGAGGGCCATCTTGGTGGGGACAATCTTAATATGGACCACAGTGCGAAGCGAGCAGCTTCAATCTATGGCCTGATGACGCAACAAGAACCTGGTCAGCTTGGTCTGTCCGTTGCTGGATATGGAGAAGGTCGGCCAATCCAAACAAACGATGCTCTGTCCGGAAGAGATGCGAACAGACGCATTGACCTTCGCTTCATCATGGTGGTGCCGTCAATAGAGGCTGATATCCGGTGACATTGCATCACTGACACATTAAGTCTTATTTAGCTGCAACTGAACTCGTACATCTGCTCGGCGAAATCCCTTGACTTCGGTGAGAGCCTCGTAGAGGTCGAGGTTGAGCAGCGCCGGGGCGTTCCGGCAACTTCCCCGGCCAACTGGTCGAGTACGACGTCCCGATGGACGCACTTCGAGACAGTCTCGTGAAACCGTCTGTAGTCTGAATAACCACGATTTCAAACTGAAAGCACAGAAGTCCCCAACTTCAGGAGTTCTGATTCGTATATTCGTGGTGAGCTACCCGTCCATTGACTTGATTTTACAACCTGAGGACGTCAACTCAAAAAGTTATCCACAGTTTTGGGTCTTGCAGCAAAAAAAAATTGAGAGTCCAGTTTAAGGACTCCCTTGGCTAGTACCGCAAATGAATCCTTTTTAGCGGTATCGAGTCCTTGGAAGACCGCGTTTTTCGGCCGATTGACCCGAATTTCCCATTTTCGGCCTATCTTGATCGGAGATGCTGCCTTGTTTCATCGTCGCACTTGTTCAAGCGCAGGTGGTGATTTAAATGTCCAGAAAGAAGTCCAGAGAAAATGCAAATCCATGCGGAACGGTTGATATCGCTCCACCAGAAGAGAGCGAACTTGATCACCAGCGACAAATTTCATTAAAGCTGCCGTCGGGGAAGAAACCTAATTCACCCCCTCCTTTAAGTGGGGCCGATCCGTCTGTCACAGCTGTACCGGCTAGAGCAGCACATACTAGAAGTGAAAACCTCTCGAAGGCGGAAACGACATCTTCTGCAACTCTGCCGCATGGCATAGTGGGAATTGAAACGCGGTTCCCATCACTCGCAAAACATCAGTCCTATCGTGAAGAGTTTATAAGAGCACGTCTTGTCGCCGAGTTGAACCAGTGCATTGAGCGCGGGCGAGTTCCGAGGAGCCGACGATCACCGACCAAAATAAGCAGGAAGAATTTTGCTGATATACTTGGCGTATCCGAATTGGCAATCACCCTTGAGCGTGAGATACTAACCGACTATGAGGCGATCCTGTTCATTGTGGAACCATTGGAAACGGTTCCCAATCTTCGATTTGGTGCCAATCCGCACTTGAAAGGGCCACTCGACAAAGCGGGCAATGATGTAATCGCGCTCTATCCGGAACTTTCAAAGCATCAGCACTATCCGTCGAAAAGTAATGCCGCAACGATCGTGGACGTGCTGAACCGTCAAATCACCGCTGGTTGGATCAAGCGAAGCAGAGGGGGAAATATCAGCCGGAAAGTGCTTGCCGAACGAACTGGTGTGCATAAAGGCGCGATGGTTCCGTATCTGACAATCATTAAGGATTACGAAAAAGCGATCGGTGGCAAGGAGTTCGTCCACGAAAAAAAAATACCAGCTATGCGCCTATGGCTGGATGAAGCTCTTGCAGACGGGTCGCTTGAAATACGCGACGGAAAAATCAGTCGTGGCCAACTGTTCCAACAGTTTGATTTTCCAAAAAACAGTTTGGCTTTGCTTCGCTATCCGAGGGTTGCTGAGCTTGTCAATGAATATGACCAGCTTGTGCGGGACACCTTTTATCAACACAGCGCCGTCGCGGCAAATTTGAACAAATTGAAAGCTCTGCTTCGGGATCCATCTGTGGGGAAAGACGGGCGCACTATAAATAGGAAGGCCATAGAGAGGGCTTTGAACCTGCCGCTTGGTACCGCAGCTCGATCGCCTTATATCGAAATGATCATTGCGGCAGAGAACGAACTCCAGAAACAGCGCGAACTCGATCCTCTAATCTGCACAATAGGCGGCCAGATTTTCAAATTCATCGTCTTCACAGAACAGGGCTGGCCATTCAAACTTGTACTACGGATGAAGGCCAGCTTTGAACGCGCCTTCCGCACTAAAGGGAAGCCATCGGCCAAGAAGCACTTTGCCTCACTTCTCAAGCTCTTCGCTTTCTTGGCGAGCGGTAGCTCGACCGCATGTCGCAGTTTACGCGATGGATTAAACGCTTATGTCTCTCCCAAAACTCTCATGCGTGAGTGGACAATCGTAACACAAGAATATCGCGACCATCTCGCCGCCCATTACAAGAACGTGCTCAGCCGGAACTCGAATGTGTCCTCCACCAATGCTGTAATCAAGCATCTGAGCAACGACGGCGTTGTTCCGGTCCTTAGCTTGCCCCTCATCAAATTTCGTAAGGACCACAAGCACCACCTCCGTTCGATAGCCGAACTCACACCAAGTTCAAGTCGTAAACGCTCTGAGTCTCATGTTGATGATTATCTGCACTTTGCGACTTCTATGCTGGAGCAAGCAGCAAAACTGTATGAGGTTGAAATTGCCTCAGAAGATCAGAGCGATTTCAGCCGCGTTCTCCGATTAGAATTGCAGACAGAGCAGTTCACTGCAGGCGAAGATCCGGCAAGGGTTATTATTCGCATCCTCGACCGCCGCCTGAAGGCGATCGAAACCGCCGCTGCACGGATTGTCGCGTCAGCGCGTCGAACTTTGGAGGTTGGCAGATCGCTACTTGGGCGCGGTCGCGATCCGGGTGCTGATTGGGAAAAACTGCTTCGCAGCACCAGTATCAATAAGCATGATCGCCTAGCATTGATGCGACAGCACTTTCCGTCTGGGAGTACCCATCCGGACCAAGGGATCGCGAATCTTTTGGCCGTTGTGGCTCGGCGCTATGGTTATCTCTATCCAACTTACCGAGTCTCTCACAGTGACGTGGGACAATTTTTTAGCAAACGGGCGTTGGAGTACGGAGGAGTACGATTGCTCCAATCCTATCTGACGCCTTCCTCTGAGGCGGTTTCCGCAACATTGACTTCTCTATCTCTTGGCATCAGGCAGCAACATTTCGGTTGGCCGCGGTCTATATCATGACTGTCTCGAAACTTCCGAAGAGCCGCACCACAGCAAAGTTACCGGGTACAAATCAAGGGCAAGGGGCAAACCAATATTTTCCATACTGGAAGATCGAGGTCAGGCAATTGTAGGAATGAAGTGGCTAAAACAGGCCTTCGAAAAAGTTAGGCGGATCATAAAAGGACCGCAGGCGTCCCAGCTCTTCATTTGCAATGGCGGCAAGGGCGACGGCTTCAAACTACTTGAGGAATGGACTTATCGAAGCGAGTTCAAGCGTCTGATCGCTTCTATCCCCGAGTTGTCAGAACTTCGCATCACGCCAAATATGCTTCGACCATCCATCTTACTAAAAGCGGCACTGGAAACCGATGGGCGTACCCGGCTTTCCATCGCAATCGGGCAGCACACCGAAAACGTAAATCAGGAATACACAAACAAGCTGCCTTATCAGTTTCTCCATGACGTTAACATTCGGCATTTCATGCACTCCCTCGAAACAGCTGTCATCCGAAATGTAAAAGAGGCGCATGAGCTTCTTGGCGTGTCCCCCGCGGGGTTCGAGCGCAGGATCGAAGCCGTGATGAAGACTGGCTTGGGGACCATATGCGCCAATCGGATGGGGCGGCCAGGCAATGAGGGCAGCCTTTGCAAATCGGTCGATTGTTGGAACGACTGTCCACAACTCATCGTGATTGCAAGGAAGGAAGATATCGCAATCTTACAAATTTGGCAGCATTCCCTTCGCGCCGTCGAAGGGGATTGGATACGGGATCATCCTGAGAGATGGGCGGCCGTTTGGCTTCCCTGGTTGTGCTTTGTGGATGCCATTGAGGTAAAAATGCGTTCGTCCCACCGACAGGTTTGGCGCGCCGCCTCGGAGCTGGCCGCGTTGACAATGGCCACCCCAGGTTTCCAACCAATGAGGTTATTCTGATGCCGGTCAAACTTAGTCACGCGTTGAATTTCAAGCACTCCTCCGCAATCCAACTGGAGGATCGCACGCGAAGTTGGTTGCGATCTGCATATGCAGACCACATCTGGGTTGTTGCTGACGGTGCGGGCGAAGGAAAAGATGAAACCGTCTCGTTCGATGTCCGGATGGCCGATGGCCGCTCGTTGATCGAGCACAGGGATCTATGCGCGAGCGCGAAAGAACTGTTGTTCTGGATCCGGGCGGGGAACTACACCAGGATAGACGACGCATATCGCCACAAGCAGTACGGTGATGCAATCATACGGGCTTGTTACGGCCTCACCGCTCGTGGTTTCAGTTCCTTTGCTGATCTCACGGCAGTCGATATTGAATTGATCTGCGAGGACGCCGCATTCGGAGTGGACGGACTGACGCGAGCATCGAAAAGTTTGAAGGAGAAGCTTGCAGAATATCAGACGTGGCAACACGTGCCACGTTCATTGATAAAAAATGAAGAGTTGGACTTGAGGGAGGCTATCACTGCATTCCACCTTCCGTCCACCTGGGCTAGGAAGGAGATCAAATCCGAGCTTCTAGTCGCCACGGCAAGGTTGAACGGAAAGCTTCTCGCCTCAGTGGCCGACATGAAGGAGCGGCCAATCACGGTCCAAAACATCCAACTTGTTACTATGCTGTTTGACGCGCTTTATGCACTCCGACATTTCATAGTGGCCCCAACTATCGGCTTTCGGCCCTTTCCCGAGGGACCTGCGAAAAAAGCCGAAGACCTTGGCAGCACGACTGAACGGACCCCAATTGCTCCCCCTGACCTGGTTCTCACGCTTCTGGAAGAGAGTGTGCGGATAGTGGCGACCCAATGCAAATTTATCCAATCAGGCTATAAGACTCTTCTTGACGTCGGTAATCGCGAATCGTCGAAGAGACCAGAAGCTCAAGCGATGCGTGCTCGCATCGAAACGTTCGTTACCGCTTGCTACATCCTGATTGCAGCTTTCACTGCTCGCCGGCGTGAGGAGATCAAGATGCTTGAGCGGGACTGCATCGCCGGCAACAACGATTACGGATGGTGGATGAAGGTCTACATCGAGAAGACGGATCGCCGACGCACATGGATACCGATACCTTCTATTGTGGCCCGCGCAGTACAGATACTCTGTTCATTGGATACTGGTAATTTCGAAGACCCCGGGATGAGTCTCTTTGAATATCTTGATCCGGTTGCGAGGCGACGGACATCGCTTAAGCCTGAGAGCAGACTCAACGACTTCGCAAAACTCGTCGGTGCCCATGAATACACTAACGAGAAAAACGAGACACTTCCGTGGCACTGGACCACGCGCCAGTTCCGGAGGTTCTTTGCTGTTCTCTTTATTTATCGTTACAAAGGCAAGAAGGAAACTTTGGCCCATCATCTAAGGCATTTCAATCTCCAGATGACGAACGACTACGTCACTTTGGACCCTGACAACGCGCGCGTCTGGACGAGAGAAATATGGAATTTTCAGATCGAGATTGCTCGGGATCTAGTAGATGGGCGTACGGTTTACACGGGCCCAATGGGGGACCGACTAACCAAACTTGTCCAGCGGCTCAAACAGAAGTTCTCCGACAATATAATCATCGTTCCGGAACGCATGGCCAGGATCGTTATGCGGTCGATGAAAAAGAACCAGCTCGTCCTTACCCCCAAACCCTGGGTCACGTGCAGTTGCCCCCACAACCTTCACGGCTGTCACAAGGCGGCGTGCAGAAAAATTGCCGGATTTGAAGCGAATGCCATCGGGCCCGATTTTTCAGCCGCCGGTCCGACAGTCTGCCCGAGCTGTCCTTGGGCGCTGATCGCCGCAGAGAATTTGGCCTACATCGACGAGGAACTGCAGGCGATGAGGGTGGCGGACAATCATGAGTATACGATATTTGGCGAGCTACAAGCTGCCAATATCGTACAATTGAGCGCGTTCCGTGGAAGTCTGGGGATCAGGTGAGGGCAGAGCGATGTCGAGGCAACCGCAGAATTTGAAAATGAACACTTGTACATCTTCCGTCGCCGATCGTCTGACCTCCTTGAGGGACTTGTTCAGTAAATGGGCTGTTGCCGGGGTCCCCTCGGGTGTCGATTACCCGAAATCCCTTAACCAGGCGCGGAATTGGAGCAACGAGTCACTTGGAATAGTTAAAGTTGGTTCGAAGCGAGACTTTACCACTACCCATCCAGTTTATGGTGCCGCTGTTAGAGAAATTAATGCACTTATCAAAAAGCTTGGACCCCCAAAGAATATTTCCCCCAGAGTCTATAAGTCCCAAAAGGCGAGGCGTCTCGCTGCAGAGGATGAATCGCGGCAGTACAAGGAGATGCTGAAGCAAATCACCAAGCAATGGCACGAAACGAGATTTGCTTTGGAGAGTATCCAGCGTGATCTCGTTGTTGAGCGACAAGATTCAAAGAGGCTTAATCAGGAAAATCAACAGCTGGCGCAAAGCTTAGCGAAGTTAAAGCGGGAGCTAAGCAACAAAAGCAATCCCCTACGAGTAGTCGAATGATGTCCAGAGCAGCCACGCCCCCGGCTGCGCTCCAGAACCGTCAACTTTTGAAACGCTTTCACGGGGGCCTGAGAACACGCAACCGCGTAGGTGCTCCTGTGTACCATTTCCGCCTAAGGCAGTGGTTTGCCGAAAAGATGGGCCGCGCACCTTCAGAACTGACGGGTTCGGCCTGCACAGCAGATTGGCTCAGTGGGAACGAGAGCATCTTATGAATTTTGATGAAGAGTTTCGAAACGAAACCCACAAACTACATGGCGATGCTAATGTGGTCCCATTCAAAAGAAAGATCAACGATATCATTCTGCCGTCGGAAGCGTCCATTCAAGGCCGCGTTTACGTTATACCGACTTTGATTTGGCATGATCATCTGGATGAATGGGTTTCCGACTATCTGCGCTATCTTGTCGTAATAAGGAAGCAAGCCTATTCGAGCGCCGAAGAGGTAGCTAAAAAACTCCGGATTTTTCGGCGCATCCAGCGGGCCCAGGGCTTGGCATACGACCGCGTCAACGACGATGTACTATTGGCCTGGCAGAACACGATGACAAATGCCGACACGGAACTGCGCCGCCGAAATGATTGCATCTCGACCGTCTACAACTTTTTTGTGTGGGCGGAAACGCAGGGACGTCTGAAGAACCATGTCCAGCTCGCTTCGAAGCATGAATATGCGGACGATATGAGGGATTACGATTTCCCGATATCAAGCAGTCAAATACTGACAAACGGGCCACATGGTCAGACCTACATTCGTTGGGTCTCTACCCTGATCGAACCAGGCAACCACAGTAGCTATGGTATGCGGCACACGCCTACTCCAATAGAAATTGAGCGTCTCTTCCTTAGAACGGAATCGCATGCGCGAAATAGCGCACGCAACAGCCTCATTATGTCGTGGCCTTTGGAGACCGGTGCACGCGTCAGTGAAGTACTGCAGGTGAAGATTAGTGATCTTCCCTCTGAAGCGGAGTTGGGGGACCTTTGGGGTGACGACGGTCCGCGCTACGTAGAAATAACTGTGCTGCGCAAAAATCGAGGCCCGAGTCAGCTCCGGGTACCGGCCGATCTGGTGCTGCGAACGCTTGACTTCGCGTATCACGACGAAGAGCGGGCAAAGATTGTGGCCACGAGAGTCCGGAAGATGTCCGGAGAGGAGGATTTCGTGTTCCTTTCGGAGAAAGGAGGCGTCCTCACGACGGACAGTGCAACCAGAATTTGCGGAAAGTTTTTCCGCGAGGCTGAAATTGAAAAAGCTAATATTCATCGGCTGCGTGCGCGTTACATCACGGAAGTCATTGAGCGGCAATTGGATCTGTTAGCTGAAACCGGTCAAAGCGTCGATTCAACGTCGAGTTGGCAGGAAACAATCTTAACTATGGCGCAGCAGTTGATGGGGCATACACACCTAGTGTCTTTGCGTCCATATCTGAATGAGATTTTGCAGCGCCGTATAACAAAAGACGGCAAGATCGAACCTCGTTCTACCGAGAGCCGAGAACGATCGCTCCAACAGTTAACCCGTCAACTTGGCAAACGCATCAAACACAGTGGAGATCTTGCGACGGCGGACAGGTTATTGGGTGAGGGGAAATTCCTGGATGCAGCAAGTATGTTGCGCCAGATAGCTAATAGTTTGGAGCAGATCGGCAATTAGCCGAGACCATCCTTTGAATCGCCCTCGAAAAATTTAACGCCCTATTGAAATCCACCCTGGACGTGCTTCGCGGATTCAATAAGTCCATTGCCTTTTCAACTCTATACATTGTCGAGTGCTTACACCGCTCAAAAGGGTATCCAACCTTCAGTCGTTAAAGCGGTCTCTGGTGCCGTCGAAGTGCGACTCCTGGTCCATGCTCCACGGAAGATTCCAAAAACACGATGCCGCGCTTTTCCATGTAGGATCGAATGACGTCAATCTGAGCAGTCGGTACCGACTTTCCATTCTCGATTCGTTGAAGGATGTTGCGACCAACACCCGTGCGCTCTGCCAATTCATCTTGGGTAATCCCCAAAAAGGCACGCGCGGCTCTGAGAGACATCATTATCTCATGTGTGGAATCCATGAAGGCATATGGCGAATCCTTTGAAAGCGATGTCAACAAATATGCATAATGCATATATAATGGACTTTTGGAGACGAATCAGGTACGAAATGCATATGAGAATGAATTCTTCGATCTATGTCTGACGGGTTGATTCGTAGGATCTAATCGAAGCACCAACACGGAGCGTGGCGAATGGTCTTTCAATTTGATTCCATCCTCAATGTTTCCTCGGTCTTGAGCGTCGAACTCAAACGACTCGAATCCTTACGCCGTGTTCCGTTGTCTTTTTCGCTAGGCAACCAGCCGGAGCATGCTCGCCGACGCTCCGTTCTAGAACTGCGGGATGCGTTCATCGCGCTTCGGTCTGACGCATGCTGGGTTCGTAGATGGTCATTCCGATTTTTCCAACGATGTGCACGACCTAATTGAACGAAAGGATTCAGCAATGCTTCTGTTTGGACTCAACAAGGGTGAGACGGATATGAATGCCGTTGGACAGGAAATCCAACGATATGAGCAACTGATCGACGATTTGTGGAGGGTTACACTAGCGCGGCTCTGTAAGAGCCTGGACTCAATTGACGCTCCCTTGCTTGACTATTGGCAGCACGCAAGCAGAACCGTGCCCTGCCTGATGGGACTTTCGACAGGGCATCCCAAACTCACAGGCGAAGGAAGACCGATCATTACCTCCGATCTCGTGCTCTTTTCGGAAAGCGCCGGTTTGGCCAGAACCCAATCGCGCTGGTACCGGCTGGGCCGAAAAATCGACGATGGTGGGCCGCTTCAGTAGTTCCAGCTTCAAGGACTCGCTATGGAAACTCGACTGTTCCGCTACGTGATGGCCCGTCTGCGCCACGAGGCCTGGCATCGGTCAATCCGGGTCGCGATCGACGCCGGGTTCATGGAAGACGAAGAAAAGTTCGTCGAAGGATTCAAAGCCCGTGTCTTCCATTCCCGCACGGCCATTCCAGAAGGCCAGACCCGCAAATTCGAATCCTTGCTGCGCCGCCTGGATGCCAATCAGAACAAGTCCTTGGCAACCTCCAGATCCGATGATGATGAACTACTGGATGGTGAAGTTTGGTCCGGCAGGTGGGAGGAGCCCGACATTGGATCCCGTAAACTTACCGGCTATCGCCCCGGGTCGCAAAGCCGGAGTACCCCAAACGCAGATATGTCAACAATTGTGAAGCGGAGCACATCGCAGTCGGCACATGGGCAGTCCGCCCAAAGCGGTTCCATCCTTCATCGCATTCGTGCTGCTGGCCGACTGTTGAGCCCTATTGATGTCGCAACGGTCCTTCTCGTTACCAAGGCGATCGAAAATTTGAACCTGCCAATCAACGAACTTTCCGCAATGCTTTCAGAACCGGGACTGATTGTCAGCGTTTTCGGCGGGGTCGAAGGATTTGAGGCCAGTTTCATGTCGCTGCTGAAACGGGGAATTTTCGGGCCTCCGTCGATTGCACTTGTCGACGGAACCACCATAAGCAAGCACGGACAGTTTGTGTACCCTAAGCGCGTAGCAGTCTCGCGGCAGATTATGACGTTCCTTGGAAGCGAAACCGATCCGAAGTACGCGGAACTCGCCGACTGGCAACTTGGAAAGGCCGCCGAACTCGGCGTACCCGTCCTTGGAGTGACGGAGGGGACAGTGCTGTTGCCGGAACGCATGCTTCCGGCTTCTGGGCTGTGTTTGACGACTGGCCCGATTACCTCCTCCATTGTCCACGACACGATTGCCTTGGTGCTGGGGTCGGCACACGAGGAGGCATTGGGCGACCGCTCTTGCGCATTGTTGACATTATCCGATCTGGCACTGGCGATCCGTCCGGGCATCGCCCCCGATCGCGCGATAGCAATCTTGAAAGAGCTTGCACTTGCCCGCGCGGGTGATGGGTCGCTGAAATCAGGTTCATCGGGGACTTCGGGACCTGCGCAAATCCCGAAAACCGGACAGGTTTTTACGGGCAGCCACAGAAAGCCAATCCACTATGGATCGGACATCGTTCAACCCCAGCAAGAAGCAGACGCAAGAGGTGCCATTCCCACAATCGAATCCTTGGCCGGCTATGGTGATGCGAAAACCTGGGCAATGAATCTGAAGGAGGACCTCGACCAGTGGCAAGCGGGACAAATTCCTTGGACAGAGTTGTCGTCAAGGATTCTTCTGTGCGGTCCGCCGGGAACCGGAAAGACACTTTTCGCCAAGGCGTTGACTAATTCTCTCGGCATTCCACTCTATGCAACGTCTGTTGGCATCTGGCTGGAAGCCGGACATCTCGGCGATGTCCTGGAGCGGATGCAGGCGGCCTTTGTCGAGGCAAAATCCGCCGCGCCTTGCATTCTGTTCATCGACGAAACCGACGGTATCGGGAGGCGGCGATCCAGCAGCAGGGGTTCATCCGATCTTTGGAACAACGTCGTCACCAGGCTGCTCGAACTCCTCGACGGCGCGGTCAAATCAACGGGTGTCGTCATCGTCGGGGCGTCGAACAATCGGGAACTGATTGATCCCGCCTTGCTTCGGTCGGGGCGCTTGGAAAAACAAATCACGATACCCCTGCCTGACGTCGATGCGCTCACCGAAATCCTGCGTTTCCATCTTGCTGCCGACATAGAGGCTGGAGCAGGCGTTTCCTGTGACGCTAAGACTGGCCCGACCCCCAGGGCCCTGGATACTGGAATGTTCGCGATCCGACGCCTCGCTGCCCTTGCGATCGGCAAGACCGGGGCAGACATCGAACGCGTGGTCCGCGAAGCGCGGCAACTGGCGCGGCGGAATCAGCGACCGGTCACCATCGCCGATGTGGAAGCAAACTTAGGTAAGGACAAGCCAGCCAAGACCGCAGCGATCCTGCGACTTTCGGCAATCCATGAAGCTGGCCATGCGATTGCCTGCCTCGCTTTCGGCAGGGAAACGATTAAGGCAATTACCATCAACGACAGTCAGGGAAGGTCCTATCTGGAAATCAGCAACACCATCGACGATGGATCGGCCCAAGCGGTATGCGACGGCATCGTGACCTGGCTGGCGGGGCGAGCCGCCGAAGAAGTGCTCGTTGGCCGTGTGAGCCGATGGTCTGGCGGCAGCGGTGAAAGCGATTTGGCGAAAGCGACGGAAATGGCCTGTTCCCTCGAAACGTCCTATGGCTGTAATTCGCAAAACCCGCTGCTGTACCTCGGCTCAATCGAGCCCTTCACTTTGCTCGCCGGTCGCCAGGATATCGCATTTGCCGTGAATGATCGGCTTGAGGCTTGTTATGAGATCGCCAAGGAACTGATTGGACGAAACAAGGATGCTGTGAAAGGACTGGCCGATATGCTTCTGGCGCATGAAACCCTGGAAGGCGCGATCCTGAGCAAGACACTTGATGGTTTGGTCGTTTCCTGAAGGTCCGACTGTGGGGCAACACGGCGGACGTCGCAGCCGAACATACTCAAAAATCGTAGCTGGGTATTGAGGGATAACAAGAGTGGCCAGACGATGATGCCGAATGCCGGGGCGGCCCGACTCCATTGCTTTGGCGATCCGTTATCGGCTGCGTCAGGATCACGGTACCACGGATCAACAGCTCCTTCCTGCTCGCCGAGCGAATATAGTGATGAAGTTCTTCTCCGGAAGCCCGAACTCGCACCATTGATATCGTAATGTCTAATGCTGATACACATTCGATCCGGTACTTTGACCACCATATCGTGGCTAGTCGAAGTCGGTGGACCGTTGAGATTTCAAGCGTCGGCAGTCCTATGACAGACGACAGATGACGGAGCGACCGATGGCAGCCTCCGCAAGGAATCAACCTTACAGTAACCCTGCTGTGGAACTGCACCGCGCGACAGAACTGCTCGGCGGCAAGAAGGTGTTTCAACACCCCCTGGATGATGCGCTCGACGTCCATGAAATGCTGCTGCAGGGGCTGCCCCTTGCCGCTCTGACCCATTTGATCGACAACCTTTCAGTCATCCACAAAACGGTCCTCCTGGAAAAGGTCGTCGGAATGAGTTTGCGGACGTTTCAGCGGCGCAAGGATTCCCTCTCGAAACCGCTAAACCAAGCACAAAGCGGTCGGGCATGGAAATTCGCCATGATCCTTGCCGAAGCGACGGCGATATTTGGATCGCAGGCCGAAGCGGAAAACTGGATGGAACAACCAGCAATCGCGCTAAACCAACGTCGTCCCATCGACTTGCTCGCAACCGCAGTTGGCGTAGGGATTGTCGAAGAATTCCTCGAGCGACTTGACTATGGTGTGTACGCTTGACGGCGTTGCTAGGCGCAGTGATGTAACCGGAGTTTTACCGAATGAGGTCCAGGGACTACCGAGATCCGCAGCTTACAATAAGCGACTGGCCATTTTGACCATGAAGATTGGGCACCTCCAATGGTAAACCACCAATTTACGATATCTGCTTTAAAAAGGCGATGCCCGCGGCGTTGCTCGACCGGGACATCGATGATTGGAGACAACTGCGTGGAGATATACGTTGGTAGAATCCCAATCATACGACCCTGGAGTTTCGTGATTGGATCCAGCATCGATGTGCCACGTTTTGAATCCGCGGGACTGGTCTCAAATGATTTAATGGCGGACAAGATTTATCAAAAAGGGACCAATCTCTTCGTTCATGGCAAATCTCCTTGTAAAAACCGTCACGATATCGAGAAGGCCCTTCGCGGCGAGCCGCCGGACGCACGGAAAGCTGCACGGCAGAAAAGCAGCAAGCCCAGGATCGAAGCCCTCAGGCTGTGGTTCGACGACAACCTCAAACGCCTGCCGCATAAATCCGGCACTGCGGAGGCGATCCGCTATGCGATGTCACGTTGGGCCTCGCTCAGCCGCTTCCTTGACGACGGCAGCATCGAGATCGACAACAATGCCGCCGAACGGGCGATCCGGCCAATTGCGCTCGGCAGGAAGAAATGGCTGTTTGCCGGATCGGACAAAGGCGGTGAACGCGCCGCCGCAATCATATCACTGATCGAAACCGCAAAGCTCAACAGCATCAACCCGGAAGCCTATCTTCGTGAGGTCCTTACCCGCATCGCCGATCATCCCATCAACACGATCGATGAACTATTGCCGTGGAACGTCCGCATGCTCGATGGAGCGGCCTGATCGTCACTCCTCCAAGAGCTTATTTGTAGTCGGGCAACGTGATCGTGCCAAAAGGTTCGGCGTCCATCCATTCGCGATAAATCGTGTAAGTAATCTGGCCTGCTGCGATACCTTTTACAAGCCGACGGCAACTATCGTGAATCGCGTCTTCAGCGGACATCTCGTTGAGTTTCGATACTTCGGAACGGGTCGTTTGACCGACGGATTGCAATCCTCTCGCAGCACAATTGGACCCTCCAAAAATACAAAAAGGCACAGGAAACGACAAGAACCTGGGCGGTGGCAAGGCTAAACGACATACAAGCCAAACGTCCCGGCCCAATCCACCAGATGGAGCTTCAAGTGACTATTGAAACTTTTTTCCCTCTGTCGCGCCGACAAGCTCTGATCGCCGGAGCAACCACTTCCCTTGCCATGAGCGTCCCGACGCTCGCAGCGCAACAGAAGCCAACTCACCGCAAAGGAAGTGAATCCATGACTGAAGCCTACGTGCAAACCAAAGACGGCGTTTCCATCTACTACAAGGACTGGGGTCCGAAGGATGCGCAGCCCATCGTTTTCCATCACGGTTGGCCGCTTTCGTCGGACGACTGGGACACACAAATGCTATTCTTTCTTCACAACGGCTACCGTGTTGTTGCTCACGACCGTCGTGGGCATGGTCGCTCCGAGCAGGTAAGCGATGGTCACGATATGGATCACTATGCTGCCGATGCCTCGACCGTCGTCGAACACCTGAATCTTAAGAACGCGGTCCATATCGGCCACTCGACCGGCGGCGGCGAAGTCGCTCGCTACGTTGTGAAGTATGGTCAGCCGCAGGGTCGGGTCGCCAAGGCTGTACTTGTCAGCGCAGTACCGCCACTGATGCTGAAGACTTCATCCAATCCGGGCGGCCTTCCGATGGAAGTGTTTGATGGCATCCGCAAGGGCGTCGCTGAGAACCGTGCTCAGTTGTTCGTCGATTTCCCCACTGGCCCGTTCTATGGCTTCAATCGTCCGGGTGCCACGGTCTACCAGGGAGTCATCCAGAATTGGTGGCGTCAAGGCATGATGGGTAGCGCGAAGGCTCACTACGACGGTATCAAGGCCTTCTCGGAAACCGACCAGACAGAAGACCTGAGGGCGATGACCGTGCCGACGCTTGTGATGCATGGTGATGACGACCAGGTGGTGCCGATCGACGACGCTGGCCGCCTGTCGGTTAAGCTGGTCAAAAACGGCAACCTCAAGGTCTACAAGGGCTATCCGCACGGCATGCTTACGACTCACGCCGACGTCATCAATCCCGACCTCTTAGCGTTCGTGAAGGGCTAGGCCTGATCCATCGCCGAAACAGCATTGAGACAGGCTCGAAATGGACCGGCGGGATATTGTCTCGCTGGTCTTGGTCGCTGTTGATCTTCGATCACCGGCATGTGAGACGCCAGACATCGATTGCCCAGGCCATGTAACGCGTCGGCAAGGCCAAGGCGGTCACTGCCACGGCCCGCAAAATCGCCGTCTTGTTCTACAATACCCTGCGGCACGGTATGGAATACAGCGATCCGGGAGCCTCCCACTACGAGCAGAATTACCGTCGACGCGTCCTCACCAATCTCGAGCGAAGAGCAAAATCGTTCGGGTACACCCTACAGCCCGCGCCAACATCTGGCTGAATGTTTCTTAGGAATTCCGCATCATTGTCCAAGATAAGCGGCGATCCGTCGTCCACATTTGCTGCAGTAACCGCAGTGTGAACGATGAAGGGAACTGAAATGTCAAACAAATCACTAGAAGGAGAACTGTTGCCTCCGACCAGGCAGACAGAAAATCCAGTGGTCACTGTCGAGAGCCTTAGGGTCAAGCTGGATAGTGCTGTAGAGATTGCATTTCTCCATGGTGCGACCGAATGGGTTCGTCTTAACCATCCGTCCCAGTACGAGCGGCTGCTGATGCGGTTTGACGACAGCACATCGTTGGAAAACCGCGGTTATATCCACTGATCCACCTCACGAGGTTGGCGATGTTCCCAATCACTTTGACCTTATGTCACGGCACAGACTCTGAGTTTCAGGGCTTTAATTTCAATGAGTGCAAGGAATGCGGCGCATTTGGTCGTGGTTTTTACTTCTCCAACGATTTCGAACTTGAGCGGATCTACTCAAATGGACTTGATCCAGTGGTGGCCAAGGTAACCATGCAAAACCCTTATATTCTCGACATGAATCTTCCCGATGACGAATATCTGGCGGCTTCCAGGGTCTTCCGTCCGATTGAGCATGCTCGGGAAAGAATAATAGGACTGGGCTATGACGGGGTTTTGCTGAGACGGGATAGCTATGTCGAAGCCGTGGCCTTCTATCCCAGACAGATAGCTATGGCCGACGCCCGGACTTCCCGATTCCTGATAAACAAAAACTGCAAAACATCATCCCCCTTTTCAAATTCTGGGGTATCCGAATTGGATTCGTTCGCAGGCACCGCAACACCTAAGTTGCCTATAAAAGCCGAAATTTCACAGTATCTCGGTCATCTTTGGCGATTTGGGGTGGTCCTTTCCCTCGACGACCATATTGCCGAAAGGCTTGTCGAACAGACATGCATTCGTGCGCTGGAGCGCGATCCATTGCTACCCCGCAGTCAGCGTATGGACTGCTGGTTGTTTTCAATATTGCATTCAATCTGGTTCGACAAACACCGTTCCAACTGTGGCCGAAACGGCCATAGCGATATTAACGGTGAAAGGACTGCCGATCGCGGCGGCGACCCGTACAAGACGGACGGTGCTGATCTGATCTTACACCAGGTGATGGCATTGCCGGATGCCTGTCGCGCAGCAGTATTCCTAACCTACGTGGAGCGAATGTCTTATAATGAGGTTGCAGAAGTTCTGGCATTGCCAATTGGCACCATCATGAGCGGTCTCGCCGATGCTCGCATTTTGTTGGCAGGAAGCAGAGGGCAAAAGAATCCGAGACTGGAGAAGTCTTCTAGCCACAATCCAATACCGTCAGTTTCCTCCTGACTGTCCCACGTAGATGGCAGGAACGTATAGGTACTCAAATGGCGGTTCGTCCACTTTCTCCGAGATCATGTAATGGATGCCGCGCCGAAATCCGGCATCGATTAAATTCGTCACCAGATTCAATAGGCATCGGCCTATAAGAATAGAGTGCGTTGGCTGATGTAACGGTTACCAAGATTGCCATCGCTGCAATAAAATATATAGCTTATCCCGGTCGCTCAGGTTCACACCATATGTAGATAGTCAAATCGGCTGATTTCCCCCTGCTTCCCCCATGGGAAACACGAGGGTGACTATCTGAAATCACGTTGGTGACTGGATCAGATTCTCGCGCTCGCCGCCCAACTGCGATTGATGATTGATGCACGGATCCACAGGGATTTCCGGGTTTCAATCAAGAGCCCCATTACCTGTCTGGATGGATTCCGGTAGGGTTCGAAGCAGAGGCATTTAAGAAATGGAAAAGTGAGATGATTAGACCCGCCGTAGCTGATGATGCGTCAAGCCTGGCGGCGGTCGCCACTGAAGTTTGGCTAAACACCTACATGCGCAATGGGGTCAGCGCATTCTTTGCGGAGTATGCTTTAGAACAGTTTACAAAGGCGCGTTTCGAAGAAGTGTTGTCACAGCCAAACTGCGCTATATGGGTTTCACAGAACTCAGTGGGCATTGACGGTTTCGTCCGTATATCGAAGGAAGTCGAACCGCCACTGGACGAGTGTTCAGATCTCGAAATCTCGACTTTATATGTGCAGCCACGACATCAGGGCTCTGGAACTGGAGGCCAGTTGTTGGCGACTGCTTTGCAATTTGCTGGCTCCACCGGGCGACCTAATGTCTGGCTTGCTGTAAATGCTGAGAACACTCGCGCCACAGAATTCTATCTAAGAAAGGGTTTCGCGAAGATTGGGGAAACGAAATTCCAGATTGAAAATGAACCTTACCCCAATTACGTTCTGCGTCTCAATCTGAACTAGGAGCGACGCTCTATGCACCGCTTTGCCCAGCATAGTCCGTTTCGACATAGGCCAGCTTCCGTAACGAACTTGGACAGAAATTGCTGAACGAGGGACTTGCCCGCCCGTGGATGCCTCACCATAAGATCGAATGGTGCGACTGACCCCTCCATATCTCGTCAGATGTTCGCCTCGAATTCCTCCTGCTCTGCCTCGATGATCGGAGCAACATCTTTGACGGCCCTAAGAAGCCATTCTGAATCACGGCGCGCGATATCTCCCTTGACGGCATCAATGACCGAGGGGTCGTCGCTGTGGCAGTTTGCGATTTCAAATCCCATACGATCAAGCGTATCCTTGGATATGAGCAATTCGCGATCATCCTTGACCTCGATTTTGCGACTGTTCGGAGAAAGCCTGCGGACAAGTACGTTATCCACAACCACGAAATGAGGGTCGGGTGAACGCAGCCTACCTTTGGCAATCACGTCGGTAAAGAACTCATATTGCTCTTCCGAACGGTGGGCCAAAAACCATGCCGACATCACAAGCCCCTTTGCCTCCCGCACCACCGGACCGCCCTTCCACTTGGCACTGGCGACAAATCGAGGCCTGCCCAGACTTCCAGTTCCTGCGCTCCGACGGCAAATTGTTGGTAGCGTGCCGGGTTCCGCGAAGCCATCTTGCGACATGGCATCGGACCCCTCAGGAAGAGCATCGTGCAGCACCGCCTCATACATTGGATGCGCTCCCGGAGATTCGGGGTTCAGTTCAGCTAAGTCGCTCCAAAACTCGTTTCTGTCATCCTCTGGCAAGACCAGTTGCCTGCGGAGGTCTTCGAAGTCTCTTTCAAGGATTATGGGGGCTGGATTCTCGGTCCCCTTTGTATAACCACCGATGATCGCTTCGCAGATTGTTGGCACGGAGATGCTTTCATCTTTCCGCGCCAGTGCCGCACTCACCGCCAATCTAACCAAGTCAAGCGGGTATGGCATCGGAGCGGCATCGTCGAAATCATTTGCGCCCCAGACCAATCGGCCTTCGACGTCGCGCCATGTTCCGAAGTTCTCAAGGTGGGTGTCGCCGATCGCCAACAACATCGGAGCACCCGCGAATTCCGGACAAATTTCCAGGATCGTCTCCGCCCACCTCCAATATGTGGCTCTCAGAAAAGGGAAAGCTCCCTTTTTCATCTTGTCGTGCTTCTTCTCGAGATCGGGTTCGAACAATTCCTCCCGCAGTTCGGCTCTAAGCCAACTTTCGTATGCGGTAAGTGACCCCATAAAACTACTCATCTTGGCCATCCGTCAAACCGGAAATTTCTGAAATCGCACAGGTGGAGCAACCCGCCGTTGGCTGACTACATCGTCAATTATAAAAGGCTGTACGATGCCGCAAAGCATCCCCAGTTCTGGGGGAATAGGCGAAATTGCGATGCCTTGGCCGCCAAGTTGAGATGCAACATCGGAACTGCACAAGTACGTTACTGTAACAGGAAAGGGTATGTCGACCCCAACCGCAGATCACCCGACACCCAGTTGAACAGGTGCAAGATAGAACCGGATTGAGCCGTTCCATAAAAGCGGCGGTGCAAACGTCCAAGAAAGTTAAGGTCAGGTCCGGGCATTGTCCTTCCCCGGATTTCCTGATTCATCGACTGGATCTCAAGCGTTCGCTTGGGGTCCAGTCTTCCACGGAGGCTGCAGTGGCAAAAATTCTCGTTCTCTATTATTCCTCGTATGGTCACATCGAAAAAATGGCTGAAGCGGTCGCCGAAGGCGGACGTAGTGCTGGCGCAGACGTGGACATCAAACGCGTCCCGGAAACGGTCCCTGAAGAAACTGCAAGGGCGAGCCACCATAAACTCGATCAGACAGCGCCGATCGCCGTCATTGACGACCTGGCGAACTATGACGCAATTATTGTGGGAACCGGGACCCGTTTTGGTCGAATGTCGTCGCAGATGGCGGCATTCCTGGATCAAGCAGGCGGGCTCTGGATGCGCGGTGTGCTGAATGGAAAAGTAGGCGCTGCTTTCACGTCAACAGCCACGCAACATGGCGGACAAGAGATGACTCTCTTTTCCATAATCGCCAATTTGTTGCACTTCGGGCTGATAGTCGTCGGGCTTCCCTACAGCCATCAAGGACAAATGAGGATTGACGAAATTGTTGGAGGAGCGCCTTACGGTGCAACCACAATTGCAGGCGGAGACGGCTCCAGACAACCAAGCGAAACGGATTTAGCCGGCGCTCGCCATCAAGGTGAACTTGTTGCGAAGACCGCTGTGAAGTTGTTCGGATAGAAAATTTCATTCTTGTCGATGCGCCAACGCTCGGGCAAATCAGTTGGCTCAACGACGTGCCTCCTGCCCAGGATGGCATGAGCTCTTCTGAAAATCCCACCCGCGATCGGCCACTGTGATATCAATCGCTCAACTTGAGAAAGCGAGTGAGTCATGGAAGAAGCAGTACAGGCGTTTTGATCTTAAGCGCATGCTTGTGGGAGACCTGCCATTACTATTTTTAGGTGAAATTTTCGTAAGAACCAGCATTATCTATGCCTACGCGCTGGTGCTGATCCGGTGGATAGGCAGTCGAATTGTCGGCCAGCTTTCTATGGTCGAGTTCTTTCTGGTGATAGCCCTCGGCTCCGCCGTCGGTGATCCGATGTTTTACCATGATGTCCCGATGGTTCACTCGATGATCGTCATTACGGTGATAGTCCTCTTCAACCGCGCAGTCGACGAGTTGTTTTCACGAGTCGGAAGGCCTCCGACATCATAGAAGGTGCGACGGTTGAACTGGTACGTGAGGGGATTATCCAGCATCAAACGGTGGGCGGATTGAAAATCAGCAACCAGGAGTTGTTTCAACTGCTGCGCGCCAAAGGAATTCAAAATCTGGGGGAGGTGCGCGCCGCGTATTTTGAACCGGATGGAAGTCTTAGCGTGTTCAACCAGAAAAGGTCACCCGCGTGGACTGCAAATCGAGCCGCCCTGGAATCTTAAGCCGCCGCTTTGCCAACAAGCCGGCGAAAAGGTGGAAAAAGGTCAGATATCATGCGAACGTTGCGGGTACACGGAAGTGGTCAATCATGGTCACTTTCTAAACGATTGCCCAAACTGCTCGTTTAACCGATGGGTAGTATCTAATTAGGAGTTGCGCAGCTATTTAATGGGACTCGGAGGCATCGCGTTATTCGCGACTTTCGACAGATATTCGGCGGCGTGTCGTACGACCTGGACTAGATGCTTCAGGCAACAATATTGTGGGGCATGGAAGGTCAGCCCGGAAGCGAGCCAGCATCGCCGCTTCGTGTGGCGGTGGCGTATTCAAGGCCGCGTACTGACTTCGTTTAAGGCACGATCCGCAGTTCAAGCCACCTCGTCACGGCGACGCTGAAGGTCGGCGCGCGCCGGCATGAGTTCATCAACGACGAAGGGGTTTCCGCGGCGACAAGGCGGGCAGCAATCGCGTGCTGGTTGGCGCACCTGTCGACGTGAGCCAAAGTTTCGCAAGCTTTACCGGGCGTTTAGTCAGTTGGCCAAAGCTTGGCATGCAATTGGGGAAAATCCGAGGTGTGCCATGCTTGATTGTGCGGCTTTTGCTGTCCGCTTCAGGGAACTAATGCCGTGTGGGAAGCTTCTACGTTGTATGGTGAGGCACTGAAATCAGGGTGGTGGGATCAAGAGGTTGGCAAGGCGATCGTTGCCCCGGTCAAGAAGCTCGCTGAGGATCTGGGTGACTATCTGCTTACCGATAAGCATAGGGATGGATACAAGGGGAGATCGAACTGGGAGGTTCAAATGACTATCGCTTCACCCGTATTACCCTCCATCGATCCTAATCGGTGGCAAGAGTGCGAGCGAGCCTTGCAAGAGCGCTTTACGGCGATTGCGGAAAGTGATGAACGGTCGAGCGAAGCTCTTAAGGCATTGATCGTGGACGCCATTGAAGTCGGTTGGACCGAGCAGGAGGTGAGGCGGGCTCTCTTGGATATGATACAAGCCAGAGAGGATTTTGGCGCAGAGGATGCTTCATGGCTGCCCGCATAACATCGCCTCCAATGAAGGTTAACCATCCGGATCGGTGGCTGGAGTGCGAGAAGGCGATCAAGCAGCGGCTTGGTGAAATCGATGAGGTCGACTGCGTGAAGAGGCGGTCAAGGAGTTGATCAAGAGGCCATGGGATCCGGCTGGACGGAGATGGAAGTGAGGAAGGCTATCTGGAGCTGGAAGATGCTACAGGATACCAAAGATACGACGCAGCGCTAGGAGAGTGCCAAGCCCGTATCGCCGCCCAAAGTTGGCCCTGACCACCCGGATCGAGCTTTGTGAAGAAGCTATGGAACCGATGTTCATTCAGCTGATCGAGGCGAAGCGCCCATATTGGGTCTCTATGAAGCGGCGAGCGCGGCCTGGGAAGATGATGAGGTGAAGCCGATATACAAGGTCTTCTGTATGCTCGGGTCCGGATGTTCAATAGGCAGGACCGGCAAGAGTTTGCCAAGGTTCGACAGCCACTGGGAGAGGGCAGTCCAACATGACGGATGATGAGGAACTCATGCGCGAAATCAACCGGCACGCCGATAAGGCGGAGGAGATGAAGCCTGCCCTGATCGATCGCTATGTATTGGCGACGACCTTGGCGGGTCGCTTCCAACAACACAGTCCGGCCGAAATTGAAGGAATGATTGCCGGCGTGTGGCGGGAGAGAGGCCTCGCCTGGCAAGCCAGTAAGCCTCGTGAGTAAGAACGGGCCCGGCCGGGATATGCAGCGGTCAATCAGCACAGCTTGGAAATGTTGAAATCCTCCCACCGTAGTCGTTTGGCTGACTCCAGTGGGTACGGCGCTCAGTTGTGTCGATAGCGGCACACTGTGGGAGTGACTCGACTTAACTATGGGTCGGTTGACGCCACGGCGACGTGGAGGACGTTGCATTCGGTCCACCGAGGGACATTTGACTTGCGTCCGGGGGATTGGATGACCCAGCCAGGATGGATGGACATCACAGCAAAGATTACGCAGCCTCAACGCGGTTGCGGCCGTGCGCCTTCGCGGCGTAGAGCGCTTTATCGGCCGCCTGCAAGAGCGCCTCGATGCTGCGATGCCCATCATCGAGGCTGGCCACACCGGCGCTGATCGTCACCGCAATCGGTTGGCTGGCGACGCCGAATTCCGTAACCTCTATTTCGCTGCGAATGCGTTCGGCGAGGTGCTGCGCGACAGGCTGCTGCGTGTTGACCAGCAACAAGGCAATTTCCTCGCCGCCGTAGCGGACGACCACATCGGTGGAGCGAACGTTTTTGCGGATGATGGCCGCAACCATTTAACAAACGAATAGAAATCATGGCTGCCATCTGAAATTTTTATCGAAGGCTTCGTGGTGAATCTGCCATTGGACAGTGAACTGCTGCGTACGTTTGTGGCCGTGGCTGCTGCCGGGAATGTCACCCGTGCTGCAGAACAAGTCGGCAGAACACAATCGGCGGTCAGCATTCAGATCAAGAGGCTCGAGGAGACCTTGGGTGAGAGCCTTTTCGAGCGAGGGTCACGCGGCGTGGCGTTGACTCCACAAGGAAAGATCCTGCTCGTCAGCGCGAACAGGATCATCGGTTTGCTGGACGAGGCGGCCGCCTCGATACGGGCGAAACCGCTCGGCGGTCCCGTGCGGATCGGTATTCCCGAAGAATATGGCTACACCGTACTGCCGCGCGCGTTGGCAGCCTTCGCCAGCCAGCATCCGCATGTCGAAGTGACTGTGAAATGTGGATATTCGGCCGCACAGTTGGCGGCCATCGACGCAGACGAACTCGACCTCGCAGTGATTTTCGATCAGGACCAGCCGACGACCGGGGAGGTGCTCTTTGTTGATCCGACGGTTTGGGTGACCTCGGAAGTGCACTGCGTTCATGAAAATGACGTCGTCCCGGTTGCGATCTATGAGCGCTCCAGCTGGTGCAAGAAATTTGCCATTGGATCCTTGGACAAAGCCAAAATCAACTATCGCATTGCCTATAGTTGCGATACGAGCGGCGGACTCAAGATTGCAGCCGTGTCGGGTCTGGCGATCGCACCGCTTGCCAGCAGCAATATCCCGGCAGGTTGTCGCGCCCTGACGGAAGCAGACGGCTTCCCCCAGATTGATTCCTCGAATGTGGTTCTCAAACGCAATCCTCGCATGAAAAGCGCCGCTATTGATGGTATGGCCACGATGATCAGGGACGCGTTTCGACCCATCACCGCAGCGCCGTCGTGATTGCGAAGGTTCTGGGACCGAGGCTGATCGACTGCACCTAGACCCTGTTGACCACTTCAATAAGTCCCTCAGTCAAATATGGTGATCACCGGACGTGTCACACGTATTGGATCACGAGCGTGGAGAGGACATTGAGGTGGGATCCAAGACCACGACCTTCGTGCCGACCGGGACGAGATCATAGAGTTCAATAACCTGATCGTTCGTCATATGAATGCACCCGTTGGATACAGCCTTGCCGATTGAGGACGGGTCTGTAGTGCCGTGAATGCGATAGTATGTATCGCGGCCGTTTTGGTAGAGGTAGAGGGCGCGAGCACCCAGTGGATTCGTGGGCCCACCGTCGAGACCGACCGCGTATTTCTCGTATTTCGCAGGTTCGCGCTCGATCATGTCATTCGTTGGAATCCAACGCGGCCACGTCGCCTTCCGTCCCACAATTGCCTCGCCCGACCATGCAAGGCCGGCCCGCCCTACGCCTATGCCGTAGCGACGCGCGCTTGTTAAGTCTTCGATTAGATAGAGGAATTTGTTTTTTGGATCGACCACTACGGAGCCAACCGGAAGTTTCGTATCATAAGGCACGGTCTGAGGCTGGTACTTGGGATCGAGATGGAACTGCTTGTTTGCCGCCGCCGAAGCAGCAACAGGAGCGAGCATAGCCATCGCCAATCCGCTCAATAATAATCGTCTGCTTATCATGGATTCTCGCATCTTCGTGGGAGGATATTTGAAATCAGAACGCAGCGTCGTTCCGCTCTAAGTGACGCAGATATTTCTATTGTTAGTGACAGATGCAAGTTGGGTAGAATTCTTTCATCCATCACTTTCAGGTGAGTGTTTGTTTATACTCGCGTACCTGTGAAACATTCGGGCAAATGACGAGGCAGCCGCCCGCGATGCCGTTATCCTGTTGCCGAAACTGATTCCTTCGGTCGTATCCGCAGCTGCCGTCCGATGAGCGCAAACGACGTCGCTGCCATGGACCCGACGGCGACGCAGAGCAGCAGGGACGGTCCGAACCCAGCCCATGCATGATGAAGGCGAATACAAATGGTGCGGTCGAGGAGTAGCAACCAAGGTTCAGTGCTTCGATACCAGTGTATAATTCAAAACCCCGGCATTTTCGCCCACTATGACGGCTGCGAAGCGGCGGCTTTGCCGTAAGCATCGTCACCATAACTGATAGCCACCGCCTGCTGCGCGGGCCAAATGATCGGAACGCAATGAGAGATAATTCAAACGACAGAAACGGACTGCCTGACGCGAGCCGGATTGAGGAAATCGAGGATAAAAGTTTTTTCCGCGAGACTGATCTTCGGCAGGCCATGAACAGGGCTTTCTATAACAGCGACAACCCTTCGAAGCAGGGGTACGACCGATGACGTTGGAGAGATTGTTTTCCGCAGGCGCGGCCGTTGCGATGTCCTATTTCCTTTGCGTTGTTTTCACGGAGCAGCGCTTGTGCCTCCGCAGGACATCATTCAAGAGCTATCGAGTTGCGAGAATGAACTGACGGGTCCAAGTTATCCGAACAATTCCAAGACATCGTGAGTCGCTTTGAGTTTGCTGTGCCAGTCAAATTATCGACGAACACTCAAATCTAAGGTCGTTCAATGAATATCGAAGTGCGAGACGCGAACTTTCTGGTCCATCAGAAATTGCATCTGATCGCGAGTTCAGACATTCGTTTCAATCCTGACCCTGAGCGACAAAGGATTGTCGGTCGCCGCGTCAGATGTTTCAAGGGCAAGCTCGTATCCGGCGAGTCGATCGAATTAACAGTCGCACCAAGACTTGAACTGGACTCGGAACTGAGGATTTTTACCGAGAAATCGGCAAAGTTCCATGCTGAAATCTGGGTCACAGATGGCAGTGTGCGCGCCGATGTTAGAGTGAACCGCAACTCTCCCACGCTGGTAACAATCGACGACGAATTAGTGGCCGTCCTGGTTGAGTTGCATCATACTGCTGTTGTGGCGAACAAACTCCCATTTTCCTTTGACGGCCGCCATGTCTCTCGGGACGAGGTCAGTTTTTTGCGTCAAAGCAGACTTTGGTGACGGCTGTTACCGAATTCTGGGAATTGAATTGACAATGAACAACGGGCGCATTTTGGCAATATGAGCTACCCATTTCCAACAGTGACAATTGAATCGCGCCGCTTAGGCAAGCCCAGGAACATTTGTTCTATTTCCGAGGCGGCTGAATATCTGTTGATGAAGTGGCCGATCCATGAGGGCCAAAAATTAAAGGCAGCACGTCAGTGTTGCTTTGACGCCTTGGACGGAAAAGCATCGGCCGCCGATGCTCGCTCTGCCTTTATCGAAGCTGCCAAGGAAGCTCGTATTTTCGTCGATTATGTGAAGAAGGTCAAATAGTTCGAGGTCAGACCCATTCGAGCCGGATTGCCATCACTTCTCTGGCAATCCGATCCTGGCGAGATCGGCAATTTCACCATCGGCGATGGAAGTGTCGGTATTGTAACTCAGATCCCGCCAGCTCGCTTGGGTGATCGTCGGTTGAATTGCCAGAGCTTCTTCACCCATTTTTCGGGCTCTATCATTCCGACCAACGCGTTCAAGACCGATCGCCATGGTGAGATGGGACGGCTTTTGGATTTTAAGTACATTCGCTCCGATGCTGGGCTTTAGTTTGCGCTCAAGTCTTCGCGAGTGCGTGGTAATGGTGACCTCAAGTGATCCAGTTCCAACCTCTAGAGCCAGAAGATGACCGCCAACGGATGCGAAACTACGATCGCAAGCGACCCCGTGCGCATGAACTGACGGTTGGCCATCTTTACGGACGGCCTATGCTTAAGTGGCTCAGGTCCCAGACCGCCCGGAACGCCACCGCTAGCGATGAACAGCACAACGCCGTCGACGACACCGGAAGTTATTGAATCTCGATCGTCCCGTCGATGGTGTGGGTGAGCCCGACCTTATCGAGGGTGAGCACCACCTTGGCCGACAGCGTCTCGCTGCCTTTCAGCCGGCCATCGGCTATCGCCTTGTGGATGGCCTTTTCCATCTCGCGCTGGGAGGTGATGCCGACCACTTTCAGGAACTGGCGCAGAGCGGTGTTGATGGCCTCTTCGTTCATGGCAAATCTCCTTGTAAAAACCGCCAAGGCAGGATCGTAAGGCGTGACCCGGGAATTTGCCACTGCGGTGTGTCCGCGGCCCGTTGGAAATCGATTACCGACAGCGAAGCATCCTCGCAACTACTCAATATATTTTTATAATATTTTGATATATTTCCGATTTGCGACCCATCGATAAAATATTCCTCCCTTTCTATTTTGAAGTCGTGCGATTGCCCTATCGTAGACTGTTTGTCGTGCTTAGGTCCCGAGCCAGCTCTCGTGCGCCTGTGCCTTATTATCCTGGCCGAAGTAGTGGCCATCCTCGGGTAGAGCTGGCTGGTTGCCCTCGAGTTCGTTGCCGCTGATGCCAAGCACAAACCGTCATGAGTGTAAAAGGAGTGTCCCAAATGGGTGTTCAAGGGCTCATACGATCCGCGACCGGATCAGACAAACGTTTGATCCTTGGCCGTGATGCTGATGGGAACTGGGTTGTCTGCGATGAAAGAGGGCTGGTGGGCGGGTTATTTGCCGACCGCGGCTCTGCCGTGCATTTTGCCTTATTCGAGAGTGAATTCGCTCCGGCTGCCGTGGTTTGCATTCCAGAGGGAACTGTTCTTAATCTTCAGTCTATTTCCGGGGATGACGACAAGCCCCCGCACCATTGATCCCCCGGAACGACTTCAAAAGGCCAGGAAAGGCCAACCATGCGGCGCGTGCCAGTGCAGAGCATTCGTATTTTCTAAGAAATGGAATGAAAGGAACATGAACATGTTGGTCGACGATTTTTGTCAGTACCATGCGCAGGACGACACGTTCGGCGGGCGGATTTCGCTTGCCCGCGAATCGGCAATGCAGACCATCGAGGTAGCCGCATGCCAACTTGGCGTTACATCGCAAATCTGGATCGACTGGGAGTGTGACAGGGCAGCGCCGGAATCCTATCACATGCCCCTGATGACAGGGATACTAGGAATAAGTTTGCCGTGGCTAGTGACCGGGTAGGGACCTGGGCCTACGCCCTTCGTTTCGGCGTCGGATGTGGATGAAATTCGTCGTGAACTGCAGACGGCAACTGTTGATGCGGTTTGCGCGCAGAACCGCGTTCAGGAGCTGTTGAGACAGCTACAGCAACTTGATCTCTCCCAGTCCTGAATTGTCTGCAAAGCAAAGACGCGGCCCTACGCCATAGGTAATTTTGACATAGGCGTAGGGGATAACCATCATCAAAGCGTAACCTCGATTTAGGTAAGGCATCTGAGAATGGATTTCGAACTCAAGTTTGACGACGACGGCATCACGGAAGAAAGCAGTTCACGCCTGAAGGGCGCGTTCAAGGCGCAGATGGAAAGCCAGGGACTTGTCCACCCGACCGACCTGCCGGCAGAACTCTCCAAATTGGCCGAAGAGTATCCGAACGAATGGGACGAAGCTTGCGAGGAATTCGAGCAGCGCAATTCGGTGACGATCTGATACACTGGGATCGCAGGGGTAAGCCTTCTGCATTCCCCAATTCAGCTATCGGCATTTGACTTGGCAGGACGCAGGAACTCACACTTGGATAACAGAGTGAGCAAACATGAATCCTGCGTCCGAAATAGCGATCAGATGGTACCTCTCCCAAAATCCGGAAATCAGCGAGGAAAGTGCTGATGGCCTGGTCAGGGTCCTGTTTGAAGGTTGTGGCAAAGGTGAAGCCGACTACCTCCAGTTCAGGGACAACCTTCTGATAATGGCCTCTCAGGCCCCGAAAGATGACGAGCGCGCCGACATCATAAACTCGGCCCTGAGCCTCCATTTTGAATTTGAGGAAAACACCAAAGCATCCCGGAACCTTGAGCAGCTGGAAGCGATCTCGGCTGCTGTCGCCGACATTCCGGAAAATGGGTTGGCCAAGAGGATAAAGGCTCTGCAAGTCAGGGAGTTGGCAGGAAAAATAATGTCCTGACGACGGCTCCGGCGAACTGCGCCAGCCGACCGAATCCCTTCTTCCGCTTTATAGCCGCCGTCGCCAAACAAACATTTGCCAAAAGTCCCGACATGTGGGATCACTGCGCTCACTAAATACAACGATGTATGCTTCAGCCCATAATTAAGTTGGACCAAGATTTCGGTGGCCGTTATTGGCAGCGATCGAACTGTTGTGGGTGGGGCATCCAAGTTGACGTGGGGGCGGAATTGAAAACATACACGACGAATAGAGTTTTGGTTCAGTGCGTACAAGCCACAAGATCCTTGGCTAAAGCAACTCGAATACGAGTTCTAAGCCGGATAACACTTTTTGCAGGCACCTTTTTGTTGGCGATACTTTTCGGGAGCATTGCATCCAAGGCTCAGGAAGTAATTGACGGCAGCTCCGTCACTGTTAATAACGGCCCTTGGGTTATCCCCGGTCGTCTCACCATCGGAAACAATGGGGTAGCGACGCTTAACATCCGAAATGGCGGCACGGTGACTAATAACGATGCCACTATCGGAGCGAATTCTGGCTCTAATGGCACCGTAAACGTGTCCGGAAGCGGCCAATGGACGAACTCAGGATATCTCACTGTAGGCGCTTCCGGTGCTGCTGCGCTGAATATTGAAAACGGCGGGATTGTGACCAGTTCTGGGGCCGCTATTGGTGATTGGACTGACTCTACAGCGAAGGTCACTGTCTCCGGAAGCGGGAGTAAGTGGACGACTGGAGGTATCGTCATGGGTTCGCGTGGCGGTTCCGGGACGCTTTTAGTGGAGGATGGGGGCAATGTGCAAGTTAACGGCGGCTTTTCCCTCAACCCCAACGCTACTGTCACCATATCCGGAGCGGGTAGCCGATTGGATGTTTCCGGCGGCCTGGGCCTGTACGACGGAGGGCTTCTCACCATAGAGGCCGGCGGCAGCGTTACCAGTGCTGTCGGCACAATCGCCGACGATGAGTATTCCTCAGCTTCGGTCATAGTGAAGGGAGCCGGCTCCTCGTGGCTGGTCTCTGGGGCGGACTTCGCTGTCGGACGAGAGGGTAGCGGCACACTCCGTATCGAAGATGGTGGAAGTGTCGTCACCAATGGTACCGCCTATATCGCCGATTACGGCAGTTCCTCGGGATCGGTCACCGTTTCCGGCTCCGGTTCTTCCTGGACAAATGGTGGAACTCTTTATGTCGGTAACTACGCAAGCGGCGTACTCAACATCAAAGACGGCGCGACGGTCAGCAACGGCGCTGCTGCTCTAGGTGTTGCCCAATTCGGCCCCGCTTCCGGTACGGTTACCGTTTCTGGCCTCAACACATCCTGGAACAGTTCGGGCGACCTGACCGTTGGCGGCGTACGCCAGGGTTCGCTCACTGTTGAGGCTGGTGCAGCGGTAGACTTTAACGGCAACGGATACGTCGGTGTCGGTTCATTCTCGAGTGGCACGATCAGCGTGACGGGACCCGGCAGCACTTTGACATCGCCCGGCAATTTTGGAATCGGGCAAGGCGGCAGGGGCTCCCTGACCGTCGAGGACGGCGGAAAGGTATCAGACAATCTCAGTAGCATCGGCTCGGGGGTTGGTTCTGTAGGCGTAGCAACCGTGTCCGGTGTCGGGTCGGAATGGACGAACGGCATTCTCTCAATTATTGGCGAATCCGGAAACGGCAGCCTTGCGGTTTTGGATGGCGGCACCGTCACTTCGGCCTCATCAATCATCGGCTCCAGCGCAGGTGGTTCAGGTTCGGTCACCGTATCCGGGACCAACGCCTCGTGGCGGAATTCGGCGACAACGTACATCGGCAGGATCGGTGCAGGTGAGCTTACCATCGCTGACGGCGCTACAGTCTCGGCAGCAAACGTGAGGATCGCAGAAGATGCTGCTGGCACCGGAACGCTGAATATCGGTGCGAAAACGGGCGATGCACCACTTGCCGCGGGAACCTTGAACACGACCGCCGTAACCTTTGCCGCAGGCACGGGCACGATCAACTTCAACCACACCGGAAGCGGGTACATGTTCGCACCCATGATCAGCGGTGCCGGATCGTTGAACCAATTGTCCGGCACCACGATCTTGAGCGGCGTCAGTTCGGCCTTCACCGGCCCGACACGGGTCTCGGGGGGCGAACTACGCGTCACGGGCGCACTTGGCACGGGTGCGGTTGCGGTTGGCGCAAACGGCAGACTGTCGGGAACCGGGACAATCGGCGGAACCGTCACGGTTGCGGATGGCGGCACGCTCGCACCCGGTGCCGGCCCCGGCACACTCACTGTCGGTTCCCTTGTCTTGAGCGCAGGCTCGATCCTGGATTACCAGCTCGGCCAAGCGGGGGTTATCGGCGGCAACGACCTGATCACCATCAACGGCAATCTTACCCTTGATGGCGTTCTCAACATTACAAATATCGGCGGTTTCGGTTCCGGTATTTACCGTTTGATGAACTATGCAGGCACGCTGACGGACAACGGCGTAGGCTTGGGAGGATTGCCTTTCGGCATTCTGGCATCGGATTTGAGCCTGCAGACCAGCGTTGCCGGTCAGGTCAATCTCGTCTCCGGTGGCGGCGTTGGCGTCACCTTCTGGGACGGCGGCGATCCCAATCTGCATGGCGACGGAGCCGTTGCAGGCGGCGACGGAACGTGGACCGTAGCAGCAGCAAGCAATTGGACGCAAGCCGATGGCGCGAGCAACAGCGACTGGAGCGACAACTTCGCAATCTTCGACGGCAGTGCCGGCACCGTTACGGTTGACAACAGCGGCGGGCCGGTCGGCACGAGCGGCATGCAATTTGCGGTCGACGGCTACCGCGTCGAAGGCGATGACGTGGATCTGACTGCGGCCGAAAGCGTGATCCGCGTCGGTGACGGCACATCGGCGGGACTTGACTATACCGCAACCATCGGTTCCAGCCTGACTGGATCAGGTCATCTCACCAAAACTGACATCGGAACGTTGGTGCTCACCGGTGCCAATGTCTACACGGGCGGCACCAGTGTCGCGGAGGGTGCGCTGCGGGTCGACGGCGGATCGATAACGCATGCGGCGAGCGACATGATCGTTGGTGATGTCGCAGGCGACGACGGCACACTGATCATTCAAAACGGCGGTTCCGTCGCCAATGCCAATGGCAGTATCGGCAATGCTTCCGGGTCCGTCGGACAGGTTGAAGTAACGGGCACCGGCACGGCCTGGACAAACTCCGCCGCACTTACGGTAGGGGCTTCCGGTGCCGGAACATTGACGATCGCAGACGGCGGTTCAGTCATCAGCAGTTCGGGCTTGATAGGCTCCGCTTCAGGTTCCGTGGGAGGAGTCACGGTATCGGGGAACGCTTCCTCATGGGAGAACTCGGGAGATCTCTATATCGGGAACCTCGGCACAGGCGTGATGAAGATCGAAACGGGCGGAACCGTTGCCAACGATATTGGCTATATTGGCTACTTTGCAGGTTCGGCAGGATTGGTTTCCGTATCGGGACCCAATTCGTTATGGGAAAACTCCGATACCCTCACGGTAGGCCGGGTGAGCACCGGCGAACTGCGCATTACCGATGGCGGCACCGTCACCAACACGGATGGCACTATCGGTGCCTTGTCAGGGGCCACGGGCACGGTGACCGTTTCGGGAACGAACAGCTCATGGGCAAACTCGGGCAGCCTCTTCGTCGGCTCTGACGGAACCGCTTCGCTGAAAGTCGAGGCGGGCGGCGAGGTCACCAGCGTCGACGGAACTGTCGGTGCCAATTCAGGTTCCAACGGCGCGGTTGTTGTGTCGGGAACGAGCTCCTCCTGGGACAGTTCCGGCGACCTCGTCGTCGGCGGCCGAGGCACTGGGGTGATAACCGTCGCGGACCAAGGGGTTGTTTCGGCACAATCGACCACGATGGCGACTGATGTCGGCAGCTTTGGCACGCTGAACATCGGGGCGGCTGCCGGAAACTCCGCCGTGGCTGCGGGAACACTCGATACCGCATCGATCGCGTTTGGAGCCGGCACCGGGACGATCAATTTCAACCACACGGATACAAACTATACGTTTGCGCCGACGATCAGCGGGCTCGGCACGATCAACCAGATAGCCGGCAAGACCATCTTGGCCGCAGACGACAGTGCATTCACAGGCGAAACCGTCGTCTCGGGCGGCATATTGTCGGTCAACGGTCGGCTTGGCGGGACGATGACCGTTGGGGATGGCGGCACCTTGCAAGGAAGCGGCACGGTCGGCGACACGACGAACGAGGAAGGCGGTGTGTTCGCACCCGGCAACTCCATCGGCACCCTGACGGTCAATGGCAACTATGTCGGCAGTGGCGGCGTCCTGGAAATCGAGGCGGCGCTGGCAGGTGACAGTTCTCCTGCCGACAGGCTTGTCGTCACGGGCGATACGTCCGGCAGCACAAAGGTCAAGGTCATCAATCTTGGCGGTGGCGGTGCGCAGACCATTGAAGGCATCAAGATCGTCGATATCGGCGGTGTTTCAAACGGTGCGTTCAATCTGCTCGGCGACTACGTTATCGGCGGTGAACAGGCGGTTGTCGCGGGTGCCTATGGTTACACGCTCCACAAGAACGGTGTCAGCACGCCGAGTGACGGCGACTGGTACCTGCGTTCCGACCTGGCACAAGTTACCCTTCCACCCACGACACCACCTACCACTCCACCCACAACACCTCCAACACCTCCAACCACTCCGCCCACGACACCTCCGGCCACGACACCTCCAACCACTCCGCCCACCACCGGCCCGATTTATCAGCCCGGCGCGCCGCTCTATGAAACCTATGCGCAAGTATTGCAAAGCTTCAACCAAGTCGGGACCATGCAGCAGCGCATCGGCAACCGTTACTGGGTCGGCGCTGGCAATGCCGTCATCGAACAAGGCGACGGATCCGGCATAGTCGAAGCCTCGCCGCTGCCGTCGGAAGGCGGCACGGCTGCCATCGATTCACGCGCCATCTGGACCCAGATCGAAGGTACTCACGCCAGGATCGGATCGGGCACATCGACCACCGGAGCCGACTACGACTACGATATCTGGAAACTGCAATCGGGCTTTGACGGACAACTCTATGAGAACACCGATGGCACGCTGATCGGCGGCGTCACCTTCCGCTATGGACAGGTCTCCACGGATATCTCCTCCTTCTACGGCGATGGTTCCATCAACACCGACGGCTACGGCTTGGGTGGCTCCCTGACATGGCTTGGCCAGAACGGCTTCTATGTCGATGGCCAGGCGCAGGCGACGTGGTACGACAGTGACCTGACCTCTGACACGCTCCACCGGAGCCTTGCCGACAGCAATGACGGCTTCGGCTATGCCTTGAGCCTTGAAACCGGCAAGCGCATCGATCTCGACCAAAACTGGACGATCGCACCGCAAGCGCAGCTGGCTTACTCCGACGTTGAGTTCGACGACTTCACCGATCCGTTCGGTGCAGGCGTATCGCTCGGTACGGGCGACAGTCTGGAGGGACGTGTCGGTATTTCCGCTTCCTATCAGAATGCGTGGCAAGACGATTCCGGCAAGATGGCACGCAGCAATATCTACGGCATCGCCAATCTCTATTACGAGTTCCTCGATGGGTCGAAAGTCGATGTTGCTGGCGTGCAGTTTGCCAATGCCGACGACCGAACATGGGGAGGCCTTGGCGCAGGCGGAAGCTACAGCTGGGCTGATGACAAATATTCGGTGTTTGGAAAGGCATCCATTAACAGCAGTTTGTCCGATTTTGCAGAAAGCTACAGCCTTGAGGGATCACTAGGCTTTCGCTTAAGCTGGTGACAGGGATGATCGGGCTCTGTGATAGCGAGTGGTGTCTTTTCCAGGAGATGCCTTCCAGGTTTGCCGGAAAAAAAGGAGAACGGAAAAATAGCGCTGAATTCTGCCATCAGTTCGATGTCTAAAAACTCTTCGACAGTCGACGCTTTCCATTTTGGCCGTTTGGGCTTTCCGGTAGGAAACCGAGTGTGGCTTGGTCACCCAAAGCGAAATTCTGAATAGCAGAAGGTCCTTTGGATCATTGCGAGCCAGGCTACGCGCTTGGCTATAGAGCTTCGATATGTCTGGAAGAGATGCGCAGGCTTCACCCAGGCCATAGTGCCGACTAATATCAACGAACTGCAAGTCGACGAGGCGGCGATCTATTTTAGCGTTCTCGGGAATGATCTGGTCACTGTAGAGTACGGCATTGATCATCATCATCTAGCCTATGACATGGAAAACGTGGGTGCCCTGATGAAACACCATTTTGCAGGGATCAAGGTACCGCTTGAAGGGCGGTCCGTCAGCCTCACCGCCGGGCGTTTTGCGTTTCTAGAGCCAGCTTCCCAGCCCTTGTGATTTGCCACTTCCAGCTTGTCGGCCCGCTTTGAATATACTCGGTCCATCCGTGGCGCTCACAGGAAAGCTCAGTCTGGCCATGCGGCGTATAGTGTCGATCAAACAGGGGATCGCATTCGAGGCCCAAAATCCAGAAATGCTGTAGTTTCGTCAAAGTCATGGCCACCCCACCAAACCTTTCGAAGATCTGGCAATCATACATGTTTTGCGACAATCAATGATACGTGGCTAATTGACGGTCCAACATGGCTTCCCGATGGGCCGCTATCGAAGCAATGATCTGAAAATCGCGCGCGCCCCCCTTGAAGAGATCCATTATGGTGCGCGCCAAGCGGTCCGCATTTTTATAGGACACCGGGTCGTGGCCGAGAAGCTCGCACGCCTTAAGGTGGGCTTCCTGCATAATGTACCAGTCGTCTTCGCTGTAGGTGAGTTTTTCAAAAAGATGCAGAGACATGGCAGATCCTCCAACATCAATGGCTGGAGCGCGTACGGCTCTCAATCGCTAGTGCGCCGTTGACAGACCAAGCGACCTAAATATTAAAAAACTCACCTGGGCCGGCGTCAATAGTATGTCTGCCAGCGGACAAAACATTTAGGCATGCCGCCGTGGTTTATTCTTTTGCCACCGAAACGACCTCCTCGTTGGTCGTCCGCGCCCGGGCCCATCGACGTAGTTGAGCATCTGAAAGGTGCGGATGGCAAAGGCGGGATCGTGTTCTGGGCCCATCAGCGACTGGGGCTGGGTGCTGCTCCTGAACGCTTACGAATTCGCTCTCAGTTCAGATGGCAGAGCTTCAGAGCCGACCCGATGCGGGGCCTACCTTGGCGAGCGACTCATAAGCCGAGCGAAACGAACCAATCGATTGCAATGCGAGCAGTTTGGTTATATCGAAGGCTCACTCGACTGGACCCGGTGCAAATCCGGGTGGCTCTTCCGGCCGCCGATCCGCCGGACAATGCATCAGATATGACTGTCCTTTCGCTATCCGAACTCCCTGAGCCCGGATGGAATTGTGCGTCTTTTGCGGACCTAGTATGACTTTTCAATCCTCCTATGCACGCGAGTGGTTCTCCAATATTCGCGGCGATGTTCTTTCCGGTATCGTCGTCGCGCTCGCACTCATTCCGGAAGCCATCGGATTTTCGGTGATCGCCGGCGTTGATCCCAAGGTTGGCCTCTTTGCCTCTTTTGCGATTGCATGCGTCACCGCCTTCACAGGGGGCCGCCCGGCGATGATCTCGGCGGCGACCGCCGCCACCGCCGTCGTCATGGTCACGCTCGTACGCGATCATGGGCTCCAATACCTGTTTGCCGCCACCATTCTCATGGGTTTGATACAGATCGGCGCAGGATTTCTCAATCTTGGCCGTCTCATGCGCTTCGTTTCGCGCTCGGTCATCACAGGGTTTGTCAACGCTCTGGCGATCCTCATTTTCAGCGCGCAGTTGCCGGAATTGATTGGTGTGCCGATCGAGACCTATTGGATGATTGCTGCAGCATTGGGGATAATCTACCTGTTTCCATACGTCACCAAGGCCATTCCTTCGCCGCTTGTCGCCATCATCGTCCTTACGATCGTCGCAGTCTGGTCGGGTATGGATTTGCGCACAGTCGGCGACCTCGGTGAGCTTCCCTCGGCGTTGCCAGTATTTGCACTGCCGCAAGTGCCGATGACCTGGGAAACCCTCCAAATCATTTTGCCCTATTCCGTGACTCTTGCTGCAGTCGGACTGTTGGAATCGTTGCTGACAGCCCAGATTGTCGATGATTTGACCGATACGACAAGCAACAAGAGCCGCGAATGCATCGGACAGGGAACAGGCAACATTGCTTCTGCACTCATCGGCGGCATGGGCGGCTGTGCCATGATCGGTCAGTCAGGCATCAACGTTGCCTCGGGCGGTCGTGGCCGCCTGTCAAGTTTTGTTGCCGGAGCATTCTTGCTGTTTCTCATCCTGGTTCTCGACGATCTTGTCCGTATCATTCCGATGGCCGCTCTGGTGGCGGTGATGATCATGGTTTCGATCGGTACATTCTCATGGCGTTCAATCCTCGATCTTCGCAAAAACCCGCCGCTTTCGTCCGTTGTGATGCTGGCTACAGTCGTGACGGTTGTCACAACGCACGATTTGGCCAAGGGAGTCCTCGTCGGGGTCCTGTTGTCAGGGGTTTTCTTCGCGGGCAAGGTTGCGCGGCTGGTCAGCGTCAAGAGTGATCTTGCAGACGGCACACGGACATACTCCGTCCAGGGGCAGATCTTTTTCGCGTCTGTCGACACGTTCATCAACAAGCTTGATTTCTTCGAGCATCCAGAGCGCGTCGTCATTGATGTGCGTCACGCGCATTTCTGGGATATTTCGGCTGTGGGAGCCTTGGACAAAATCGTGCTCAAATTTCGGCGAAACGGGGTTTCGGTAGAGGTCATTGGCCTCAACGAAGCCAGTGCGACCATGGTCGACCGCTTCGCCGTTCATGACAAGTCAGAGACGGCCATGGCGGAAGTCTCGCACTAAATCCGATACATTTCTGGCAGCACAAGGCTTCACTTGTCTGCCAGAACTCAACGGCCGAGTTGAACGCCAGACCGCTGGCGGTTGGGCGGCTAGTCGACTTAAACGGGAAAGGCCGAAATCAGAGGCTAACTTTCGCCAGAATCACTTTTATGTTCGCCGCAATACCGTTCCTGGCCGTAGCGCTTCTCAAATCCGAACGATCCCCACGCATTGCAGCCTTCATGCATACAGTAGTGTTCAAAAAGCCCGACCGGGGCTTTCTCCATATGATCGGGATAGGCAGGTTTTGGGATTTCGCTCATTTGCCGATCTTCATCTTCAGGTGGACGCCCTTGCAATTCTGGGGAATTCCTGCCTTCGCATGGGCCTTCGCCAACTTGTCGAGCCACGCCACAATGTCTTCAGGCACGGGCTCCATGTCGTTACTCCAGGCGTTGACCAGAAACACATCGCATTCCAGGGCGGCGGCCAGATCAAGTTGGGACCATCGTAGAAGCTTCAGGCATTCATTAAATCGTTCAGGCGTCAATATTACTCCAGCTCCGGCACGTCGCCGGATTGAAACAGAATCGTCGGCGGCCCGTATTCACCGATAACAGGTTGGGCTTCCCGACTCCAAGCCAAAACGCCCGCACATTTCGCCGCGAGATAGCGCGCCATTCGCGTAGCGTCTTCTTGGGTATCGAACTGCATGGGATCGTAAGCCGGCACAAGTTCACCATTGTCTGCGCGGCCGAACGCTACAACAACTATAAGGCGAGCGGGATGAGCCTTTGCGACGGGCAGTTCAGACATCTTTTTTCTTCATTAACTTGCGCAACTCGGTTTCCATCGACAGCAGCACATTCTGGTGCATAGCCAGAGCGGTGTTGTCCGCGACCTCGATCATTGCCGCCAGAACCTCGGCCTTGGTCCAACCCGCTTGGAATGCATCGCCGAGCAATTCGAGCATTCGATCCTCAATTGCTCTTTGGCATTCGGCAAACCGATCGGCATGTTTCCTTGGAAGGCTCGGGCCTGTGAGTGGTATGTAAATCCTTAGGCAAAGCCTCATCGTACCTTTCAAAACTGCCGGCGTGAGAGCGATAGCTGTACTTATGGCTGCAATTCATAGGAGCTCGATTATTAGCATATTCCCATGCTGAATCCCAGAATATCGGTTCCGACGCTGAGACAGCGTCTACCTCGTTAAATATAAGATCGTTGTGAATCCGTGGCTTATCCCTCGTGAAGCAAATCCGCTCTGCAAACCCAGTTGACTCTTGAATCCGAGAATAAGAACAAAAGAGGAACAATAAAACCCCATACGCATCTGCTGCGTTGAAAGGAACATGCGTGAACGTCGTCGTCACCACACCCGTCATTGCCGAACTTCGCGATCGCATAGCGCGGCTCGAAGGAGGCAGGGCGCGCGGGGCCGAGGTGCTCCCGTTCGGCCTGAAGGCAATAGATCGCGTTCTGCCTGGCGGAGGACTGGCGCGCGGGTGTTTGCACGAGGTGGCAGGCGGCGGCAACGGAGCGATTGATGGAGCCGCCGCGGCGCTGTTTGCGGCAGGCATCGCGGCGCGAACCAAAGGCAAGGTCCTGTGGTGCATCACCCGGCAGGACCTCTTTGCTCCGGCGATCGCTCATGTCGGATTGGGAAGCAACCGCGTCATCTATGTCGAGGCTGGTGACGAAAAGGCCGTGCTTGCCTGTTTCGAAGAGGGCTTGCGCCATGGCGGACTTGGTGCGGTTGTCGCCGAGGTTGCGCGGCTGTCAATGACATCATCCCGGCGCTTGCAACTCGCCGCAGAAGGGTCTGGCACCATCGGCATCGCGGTGCGGCGCTGGCGGCGGCAGACCGAGGCAGCCGACTTTGGCCAGCCCACAGCTTCAGTGACGCGGTGGCGGGTGACGGCACTGCCATCATCTCCTCTGCCTGTGCCCGGCGTTGGTCGCGCACGCTGGCAGCTTGAACTGATCCGCTGCCGCGCCGGAGAATCTGCCGATTTCGAAGTGGAGGCCTGCGATGACAAGGGTCGTCTCGCTCTTCCTTCCGACGTGGTCTACGGATCGCCTCAGAAGGAAATTGGGCGACGCCGCGCCTCCGCCTGAGGTTCCGCTCGTCCTTATTGGCCGCGATGCACGCCGACGGGTGGTGACTGCCGCCAACACAGCTGCCCTTCTGGCGGGTTTGCGCATCGGCATGGCGGCAGCCAAGGCACAAGCCCTGGTCACCGGGCTGATTACCATGGATGCGGATCCGAAAGCGGATGCCGAAGCGCTCGCACGGTTGGCGCTGTGGGCGATGCAGCGTTACGCGCCGATCGTTGCGACCGACCATCCGGACGGCGTCGTTCTTGACACAACAGGCGCTGATCATCTGCATGGAGGCGAGCAGGCGATGCTCGATGAGATGGTTCAGAGGTTTCGTGCATCAGGTATCGCCGCATGCGCAGCGATCGCCGACACGTGGGGTACGGCACACGCGGTTGCCCGAACCTGTGCGTCACCGACACACATTGTGCGGCCGGGAGCCAATGAAGCAGCCTTGGCGCAGTTGCCGATCAATGTGCTGCGTTTGCCTGCTGATACCGTCGAGGCGCTGCGGGTCCTGGGTTTTTCCAGTATAGGCCAACTTGGCGCAACACCCCGTGCACCGCTGGCCTTGCGTTTTGGACCTCAGATCGGGCGTCGGCTGGATCAGGCATTTGGACATTTGGCTGAACCAATCGACCCGATCCGGACGCCGGACCTGATCGAGGTGCGCCGCGCTTTTGCGGAACCCATTGGTGCCCCCGAAACCATTGCCCGCTACATTGGCAAACTGGTCCAGCAACTCTGCGTTTTGCTGGAGGACAAAGCGCTTGGTGCCAGACGTCTCGATCTGTTGCTGCACAGGGTCGACAACCGCATTCAAGCGGTCCGTGTCGGAACGGCGCTTCCGGTACGTGATGTGAAGCGTCTGACACGGCTGCTATGCGACAAGATCGGCACGGTCGATCCAGGCTTCGGCATCGAGATCATCAGTCTGGTCGCGACGGTCGCCGAGCCGCTCGGCATGAAGCAGACCATATCGTCGTTGATCGACGAACCCGAGGCTGATGTTTCAGGATTGATTGACACGCTCACCAACCGTGTCGGCGAAACCCGGATCTATCGCTTTGCAGCCGTACCGAGCGACGTTCCTGAACGATCGGTCAAACGCATCGCGGCACTGTCGCCCGAGACCTTGGAGAACTGGCCTGCCGATTGGCCGCGGCCGACGCGGCTGTTGAAATCTCCCGAACACATCGAAACCGTTGCGTTGCTGCCCGATCATCCTCCGGCGTCGTTCACCTGGCGGGGTATTCGCCGCCGCGTCAAGCGGGCCGATGGACCCGAAAGAGTGTTCGGTGAGTGGTGGCACCGCGATGCCGAGATGGTTGCTGTCAGGGACTACTTCATCGTCGAGGACGAGGCGGGCGAACGGTTCTGGATCTATCGGTCAGGCGACGGCGAGAATACCGAGACAGGATCGCATCATTGGTTCCTACACGGATTGTTCGGATGAACGAGCATCGCTACGCCGAATTGCAGGTGACGTCACACTTCTCGTTTCTGCGGGGAGCCAGTTCCTGCGAGGAACTGTTCGGGCAGGCGGCCATGCTCGGCATCGAAGCCCTGGCAATCGTCGATCGCAACAGCGTCGCTGGGATCGTTCGCGCGCATCAGGCCGCCAAGGACGCAGGCATCAGATTGATTGTCGGTTGCCGTCTCGACCTCAGGGACGGTATGTCGATCCTGGTTTATCCGACAGACCGCCCAGCCTATTCTCGCCTCTGCCGCCTGCTGTCGCTCGGTAAGAAGCGCGGCGGCAAGGCCAAGTGCATTCTGGACTGGTCAGATGTTGTGGCCTACGGCGAAGGCTTGATTGCCGTTCTGCTGCCGGAACAGGCCGACGATCTTTGCGCGATCCAGTTGCGCAAGCTGCAGGCGTCGTTCGCGAACAGGGCTTACATGGCCCTGACGCTCAGACGACGGCCGAACGACCAGTTGCGGCTGCACGACCTGTCCAATTTGGCGGCACACGCACAGGTTCCGACTGTCGTCACCAATGACGTGCTCTTCCACACTCCCGACCGCCGGATCCTGCAGGACGTCGTTACCTGCATCCGCCACAATGTCAGTATCGACGATGCGGGCTTCCGGCGCGAACGTCATGCGGATCGCTATCTCAAACCGCCGGAAGAAATGGCTCGGCTCTTCAGCCGCTATCCGGAGGCGCTGGCCAGCACGCTCGAGATTGCCAACCGCTGCCGTTTCTCCCTCGACGAACTTGCCTATCAGTACCCTGAGGAGCGCACGCTGCCGGGACTGTCCGCCCAACAGGCTCTGGAGAAGATGACATGGGAAAGCGCCACTGAGCGCTATCCGGAAGGATTGCCGGACAAAGTCATCGCAACATTGAAGCATGAACTGAAACTGATCGAGACGCTCGAATACGCGCCATATTTCCTCACGGTGAATTCGATTGTCCGCTTTGCGCGCTCGCGTGACATTCTTTGCCAGGGCAGGGGTTCGGCTGCCAACAGCGCCGTCTGCTATGTGCTCGGCATCACGTCGATCGATCCGGAACGCAACGATCTTCTGTTCGAGCGCTTCGTCTCGGAAGAACGACGCGAGCCGCCCGACATTGACGTCGACTTCGAACACGAGCGGCGCGAGATCGTCATGCAATGGGTGTTCGAAACCTATGGCCGCAATCATGCAGCCCTTTGTTCGACCGTCATCCGTTACCGCGCCAAGGGCGCTTTGCGCGATGTCGGCAAGGCGCTGGGATTGCCTGAAGACGTGACGAAGATGCTGTCATCGCAAGTCTGGGGCTGGGGCGAAGATATCGAGGCCAAATATGCCCAGAACCTTAATTTGAATATGTCTGACAGACGTTTGCGGTTGGCACTTGATCTTGCACATCAACTGACAGGAGCACCACGTCACCTGTCGCAGCACCCCGGCGGGTTTGTGCTGACCCATGACAGACTTGATGAGCTGGTGCCGATCGAGCCGGCCGCCATGCCCGACCGCCAGGTCATCGAATGGGACAAGGACGACATCGATATCCTCAAATTCATGAAGGTCGACTGCCTGGCGCTCGGCATGCTGTCCTGCATGAAACGCGGTTTCGATCTTCTTGCCGAGCACAAGGGCATCAATCTTGATCTGGCAACCATCCCGGCTGAGGACCCGCGCACCTATGCGATGATCCGCAAAGCCGATACGCTCGGCACGTTCCAGATCGAGAGCCGGGCGCAGATGTCGATGCTGCCGCGGATCAAGCCACGTACCTTCTATGACCTTGTCATCGAAGTCGCCATCGTGCGTCCGGGCCCAATCCAGGGCGACATGGTGCATCCGTATCTGCGACGGCGGGAAGGCAAGGAAGAGGTTGTTTATCCCAAACCCGAATTGGAAAAGGTACTCGGCAAGACGCTCGGGGTGCCGCTGTTCCAGGAACAGGCGATGCGGGTTGCCATTGAGTGTGCAGGCTTTACGCCGGGCGAAGCTGATCAGTTGCGAAGGGCGATGGCCACCTTCAAGCACACGGGTGGCGTTTCGAAATTTGGCACGAAGCTCATCGCTGGCATGGTTGCCAACGGCTATGAGCGCGAGTTTGCCGAGCGCACCTTCAAACAGCTTGAAGGGTTCGGTTCCTATGGCTTTCCCGAAAGCCACGCCGCTTCGTTCGCCCTTATCGCCTATGCTTCTTCCTGGCTGAAATGCTGGCATCCCGACGTCTTCTGTGCGGCGCTTTTGAATGCGCAGCCGATGGGATTCTACGCTCCGGCGCAGATCGTCCGGGATGCCCGCAATCATGATGTCGAAATCAGGCCCGTCTGCATCAATGCCTCCCGCTGGGATTGCACACTGGAACCCACAGACGCCGAAGACAGATTTGCCGTGCGTCTCGGCATGCGGATGGTTCGCGGGCTCGCAAACAAGGAGGCCGCAAGGATCATCAGCACCCGCAGCGATGAGCCCTTCGGTTCGATTGATGTCTTATGGCGGCGGGCAGGTGTCTCGACGTCATCTTTAGTGGAACTGGCGGAAGCCGACGCCTTTCAGGTATCATTTGGTTTGGCACGGCGCGAAGCACTTTGGGCGATCAAGGCACTGCGCAATGAACCGCTGCCATTGTTCGCCAGCGCGTCATCTCGCGCAGCGCAGACGGTTCCGGAACTGCAGGAGCCCACCGTCGAGCTTCGACCCATGAAGGCCGGCGGCGAAGTTGTGGAGGATTATCGCCATGTCGGACTGACCCTGCGCGATCACCCGGTTGCCTTCCTGAGGGAGAGCCTGCGTCATCGCCGCATCATAACTTGCGCCGAAGCCATGCAGTCGCGCGATGGACGATGGGTTGAAACGGCGGGCCTGGTCCTGGTTCGACAACGCCCCGGATCGGCCAAGGGCGTGATGTTCATCACCATCGAGGACGAAACGGGCATCGCCAATCTCGTCGTTTGGGTCAAGGTGTTCGAAAAGTTCCGCAGCATCGTCTTGTCAGCAGGCATGCTGGCCATCAAGGGCAGGATCCAGCGGGAAGGCGATGTCGTCCACCTCGTCGCCAACAGGTTGACGGATCTGTCGTCGGAACTTGCTAGTGTTGGCGATCGGGACGCAGCGTTTCCCTTGCCGCATGGACGCGGCGACGAATTCCATCACGGCAGTCCTGCACCCGATCCGCGCTCAGTACCGAAGGGCATGAAGGCGCGAGATTTCTTTGATCCCTATGGGCACATCGATACGATCAAAGTGAAGACACGCGATTTCAAGTAGAGGAGGGATCGCAGGATGCCGAGGTGGTTGTTGCCTACCGAGGCTTGATCCGTTGTCCCACGCTCGATAGGTTGTCGTTTCCAACAGAGGGGACCGCTAATGGCTACTGGTACAGTGAAATGGTTCAATGCAACCAAGGGTTTTGGTTTTATCCAGCCTGATGACGGCGGCGCTGATGTCTTCGTCCATATTTCTGCCGTTGAGCGCGCTGGAATGCGCAGTTTGAACGACGGGCAAAAGATCAGCTACGAGATGGTGCGCGATAACAAATCCGGCAAGATGTCTGCCGATCAATTGAGCGCAGGTTAAATCGTCCCAGCCGAACACCAAAACGGCAACGAAGGCGGGATCCTGTCCCGCCTTTCTTGTCGTGCGTCGGCAAACAACTCGTTTCTCAGATAGGTTTCGTTCATATGGATATGCCCAGTGTGCACACGCGCAAAAAGCGGGTGATTGTACTCGATACCGAGACCACGGGACTGCTGCCTTATGACCGGATCGTGACCCTTGGTGCCGTACGTCTCGAAGGGGATGAACTGCAAAAGCAATCGCTCTATCTTATTTTTGATCCACGTAAGGATAGTCACCCAGCGGCAATTGATGTTCATGGCTACGATAACTGGATGACACGCTATCAGGATCTGTTCGCAGACTTGGCTTCCCGCATTCGCAACTGGCTTTTATGGGCTGACGAATTGATCATGCATCACGCCGAATTTGACATGCGCTACGTTCAAAGGGAGTTACGAAAAGCAGATGTGGAACAACTTCACCAACCTACCTTTTGTACAATGGACCGTGCGAGAGACTTATGGCGGGGAGAGTCTGCAAAGCTGGATCACTGCCTGAGCCGAATTGGAAGATCGCGTGTCACCAGAACACACGGTGCGCTTGAGGATGCATACCTGACAGCAGCATTATATTTGCATCAGCAAGGATCGACCCGACCCATCGCGCATGTAAATTCCTGGCTTCCACCCAAGAACTTAAAGCCGCATCCGCCACGGCCATATGGAGAGCTGCCACGCCGAACCCCGAAGAAACGGTCGGCCGTAGCGATCATAGCTTAGATGAGACTGCAGCGATGCATTGGGGTTTAGTGTCCCAATCAATGTTGCGTCGAGCCTGACCAGGCATCGCCATTGCCACGGCCTCCGCCAGGGTCCGAACTCATGGCGCGCACTTTGAAACCGTCTTGGCAAGCAAATACCCGGCCTTATGGAGCAAGTGCCACAAGCCACCTGTTAAGTTACCGCCAAGACTGCTCCAGTGTCGTACCGACGCACAAAATCTACCCGCGTGTCGTTCCAGTGATAGCAGTAGTGCCGCCCTTGGACAGGAATGGTTATGGCGTTCGGCCAGAAGATGCCGATGCAACGTTGACCAGGCATTCGAACGCTGTTCCACAAGAGGCCATCGCTTCCCGCCGCCCTAAGTCCACGTCCCTCAACTTGCGAAGCGGTGTAATCGTGCGGACGAAGAACGTCAGGCACCGCGTTCACGTCATCCAGTGCTCGGTCCACACTGCCCACCAGGACACGAAAGTCCGACGTCCACCCCGGAGGCTGAGGCGTTGAACTCATGAACTTCTGATGCTGATGGATTGTTTCGGCGACAGCGACTTCTTCACTGTCGCCTGCATAGTAGATACCATAGCTTCCGTCCGTGAAGCGACCTGGCCGCCCTTTTGAGCAATGGACAAATGGGGCCATTACATGGCTAACGCCGACGCCCGAAACGCGACGGTTCGCGGGTACCTTGCCAAGATCGCCCACCTCAAATCGAATGCGCGGATTCGTTTTCGCCTCGACAGCGACAAGGGCCTCCCAGTCACGGGGGTCGGCGATGTCCACGCGATCTGCGTTATATTCGGAGTGTTTTCTCTGTCATGGTTCGGAACAAATAGCGAACAAACTTGCCCGCGTCAAGCACGTTTTGCGATTCGCTAAAGCGTGGTGACACGGTCCACTCGTTACTGCAGCGACAGAGGTGAAGCGATCTGAATGATAGTTTCGCTTGTGCAAACATTCGGCGGTTTGCATGGAGCCGCAAAAGCCGTCCAGGCCGTCGACTGGAGGCGAGGCTTTTTAGAGTGCAAGGTCATATGCGATAACTTGCTTCTTGAGCCGTTCACCAATGTGCTTTTTCCAGCAGCAATAGCTTCATTGGCTGCCACCCAGCTGCGCAAATCGGATTACAATAAGGCGATCAACAAGGATTAAATTTCTGCCTCGCGACGATCGAAGTCGGCAATCGCATGCCCGGGCCATAGCCCTTGCCGCCCCTGACAAACGTGACGCCCATTTCTTCGAGCGCACCCTGCACTTGCTCCATGGTGCTCCTGGCAACTGGATGCCCGTTCTCTATTTGACGGACGGCTCGGGTGCTGACGCCCGCCCGTTCCGACAATTCGTCTTGTCTGAGATCGAGTGCAACCCTGGCTGCACGGATAAGTTGATACGGTGCGAACATGCCAATAATCTCTCACAGGTTCCCGACTGCGGAAAGAAGTAAGACGTTTAGTCACCGAACAATGAACAGAAATCGACGTCGACAGAGACGAAATCGATGCTGCAAAATATCGGCGAAATTATTCGTGGCATCGGGTAATGTGCGTTGAGGGTCGTTCCAGGGAGGAAGCATGCCCGCAAAAAAGCTCCGTTATAAACGGACTGGCCTCATTGCGAGGCGGTCAATAATTTTGGGTGGTCTCAGCGGAATCGTCACGTTGGCTTCTCCCGCGGTGCTCCGCGCCCAAACGGATACGTTCCGTTTCGGCTTGACCCCGGTTTTCCTCTCGAACGACCTGGAACTTCTGCGAAACGTCCAGCTGTATCTCTCGGCGAAACTCAATGCCCCGGTCGAGTTGGTCACGCGGAGGACCTACCAAGAGATCACTGCACTCTTGGTCTCCGGCCAGATCCATTCCGCCTGGATATGCGGCTATCCGTTTGTTCAGTTCCGGACTCGCTCTCGATCTCGTCGCGACACCGATTTGGCAGAGGCAAACCGTTGTACCAATCCTACATCATTGCAGGGCACGATCGTAAGGTGGACGACTGGAAACAATTGCGCGGCGACATCCATGCCTACTCCGATCCGGATTCGAACTCAGGATACTTGGTCACGCAAGCGCTATTGACGGAAAATGGACTGGGAAAAGACAACTTCTTTTCACGGTATTTCTTCACGTACGGCCACAGGAACGTCATTCGGGCAGTTGCGCGCGGTCTCGCACAATCCGGCAGCGTTGACGGTTACGTGTGGGAGGTCATGCGCCAGCTTGAACCGGAGTTGGTCGACCAAACCAAGATTGTGCGCCGTTCCGAATGGCTGGGCTTTCCTCCCATCGCATCGCCGAAGTTGCTGGCTTCAGATGCCCGAATTGCGCAAGCTGAGGGCTGCCTTGGTCGACATGAACACCGATGAACAGGGCAGGACGATCCTGAGCATGCTGAAGTTGGATGGGTTTGCCGTTGAGGACGAAGCGCTGTTCGATAAAATCGCTGCGAAGATGGCGATCGTGAGAGCCGCAACGTGATGACGTGGCTCCATCGGGTGAAGTCGAGCCGGGTCGCCCTGAGAGTGCCGCTGCTGGTCGCCCTGTTGATGATCATTATAAGTGCGGTGATCTCCGACCAGGTGCTGAGGCGATTGTCGGAAATGCAGGAAAGAAACCTTCAAGGGCTGGTCGAGAGCTACCTCGACGGGGTGAGCGCCTCGATCCTGCCATCAATCATGCGCGGCGACGTCTGGGAAGTCTTCGACGTTCTCGACAGATCGGCTTCCAGCTACGCGTCGCTCGATTTGAAGGAAACCATCGTCACGGGATCCGACGGGAGCGTCATCGCATCCAACCATCCCGGGAACCGCCCGTCGTTTTCGCAATTGCCGCAGGAATTCTTGGACCAGTTCCGCTCCCGCATCGTCGAGGTGAACCAAAAAACGATGGAAGGGTTCGTGCGGCGCGACCTGCTCTATCAGGGACAGAAGGTCGGGACGATCTTCACAATCCTTGACGTATCCCATCTGATGGGCGAGCGGCGGAATGTCCTCGTCACGCTGCTCATCACCAACGGTGTTCTGGCGTGCCTTTTCGCTGCGGGCGGCTTCTGGCTCGTGAGCTACATGATCCGGCCCATGCGGACGCTCGAGAACCACATGCGGAACTCCTCCGGAGGCATGATCAGTTTGATCGACAGCAGCGAGATTCCCAAAGGCGATCCTGAAGTGTCGCGGCTCTTCCATCGTTTCAATGAACTGGTCCAATCGGAACACGAGCAGCGCGAGTTCGCACGCCGGTTGGCGGAAGAGGAAAAGCTGGCGAGCCTCGGCAGGCTGTCCTCCTCGATGGCGCATGAGATCAACAACCCGCTTGGGTGGGCTGTTCAACGCGATCGACACGCTCAAGACCCATGGCTCGAAACCGGGCGTGAGCGAAACCTCGCTTGTGCTGATCGAACGAGGTCTAATCGGGATCCGGGACGTGGTGAAGGCGATGCTGGCCACCTACAAATACGAACGGTCCCAGACCAGGCTCAGCCGCGACGACCTCAACGACATTCAAATATTGGCTTTGCCGGAACTTCGGCGCAAACAACAGGAGTTGGTTTGGGAGGTCGACTTTGACGGGACTTTTTCCGTGCCGGCCGGTCCCATCCGACAGGCGGCGCTCAACCTCATGCTGAATGCGATTGCAGCAACGCCGGAAAAGGGCTGCGTGTCTTTTGGGGCTACGTCAAACTCGGAATTCCTGAAGATCGAGGTAACGGACGAGGGACCCGGCATCAGCGATGCTCTTGCGCCGATGTTGACCAACCTCGATCTTCGGAATCAAATGAGCCCGGGGCATGGATTGGGTCTTTGGGTCATTCGGCAAATATTAATCGAACTCGGAGGATCGGCCACCATCGAACGCCTTTCGACTGGCACCAAAGTTTGTCTTGTCTTCCATCAACAGGGAACCGTTGCGCATGCAAATGCTGCCTGATTTAGCTCGAATTGGGCTCGTCGAAGATGATCCGATTATGGGCGAGTCCATTGTCCAGCGACTGGAGCTCGAAGGCTGGAATGTAACTTGGTGGAAATCGGGCAATGAAGCCATTGCCGCCATCGAGACACAGCCCCTGACATTGGATCTGGTCATCTGTGACATCCAGTTACCCGACGTTTCCGGAGAAGCTGTATTCCAGAGCTTGTCCAAACTATCCGGCACTCCGCCCTTCATGTTTATCACCGGCTACGGCGAGATCGATCAGGCGGTGCGACTCATGCGTTACGGCGCTGTGGACTTCATGACTAAGCCATTCGCTATGGACGACTTTCTCAAGCGCATCAGCACCGGATGCCGTCCGCATCAATCTTCGGCGGCGGACCCAACCGCACTTGGCATCAGCTCAGCCATGCAAGCTGTAGCCAGTATTTTAAGCCGCTATGCCAACAACGATCTTCCGGTCCTCATCACGGGAGAAACAGGCGTCGGTAAGGAGGTGGCCGCAAGATTTCTCCACGATGTCTCCAACCGCGCAAGCGAACCGTTCGTCGCGGTCAACTGCGCTGCCATTCCGGCCGACCTGATGGAAAGCGAACTCTTCGGCCACGAGAAAGGTGCCTTTACCGGAGCGACCCAGCGACACTTGGGTTACGCTGAGCGTTCTGGGAAGGGGACGTTGTTCCTCGATGAAATCGGTGACATGTCGGCCGGCCTTCAGGCCAAGCTGCTTAGGTTGATCGAACAGAGGACCTTCACGCGTGTCGGCGGCGAGGCGACGGTGCCCTTCAACGCCCGAATTGTGTCTGCGACTCACCGCACGTTGAGTGTCAAATCATCGGGGAACCATTTCCGCGAGGACCTCTATTTCAGGATTTCCGTCCTTCCGGTGGAAATTCCCCCATTGCGGGAACGCGCGGACGATATCATCGGATTGATGGATCATTTCCTTGATGAGGCAACCCAACGAACCGATACCGACATCCGCGGCTTCGGCTCCTTGGCCGAAGACGCAGCCATCTCTCACCCGTGGCCCGGAAACGTGCGTGAACTCCGCAATAGGGTCGAGCGCGCTGCTGCTTTGGCCCGCGGTGAATGGATCATGCCGGCCGATCTATTCCCGGAGGGCGGCGACGTAAAAGCATCAACGGGCTTCACTCCCTTGTCTGACGTCCGGGATGCGGCGGAAAAGCGGCAGATCGAGCGGGCGCTCGAACAAACGGGCGGTCAGATTTCGAAAGCCGCAAGCCTGTTGGCCATTTCGAGAACCACATTGTGGGAAAAGATGGCCCGCTTTGGCATGGTTCCGAAGGAGCGCTAGCAAACGATCAAACTCATTGATTGGCGATTGTCGGTAACCGCTGAAGAGTCCAGCCCGCGAAGTGTACTTCTGCTATGGCAATGGGTGGACATGGGAGATCAAACGCGGAAACCATCTGCCCGCGTCTCACAGATTTTGCCTGAAGCTGGATAGACCCGCCAGAACCACACGACTTTCGTCGCAGTGAATGCTATGTTGTTCTACCTTTGATCCGACAGCGGGGGGAGCCAATATGCCGGACGAAATCGAAGTCGTGACCGCATTCCCAGATATCATTGAAGTTATCATCACGGACCTCAATAAACTGGTCGAAAAGTTGTTGGGTAAGGCACGGTCCTTCACGCTGCCGGAAGCGACCAATCTTTTTGCCCCGATCAAGTTCGACTACACGATCGATGGCTCTGCGAGATTGCCCGGCTTCAACCGGTCGGAGGTTCCGCATGATATCCGAACCGTAACGGTCGAAACGCTGCTTGCCGGAGAGATCACGAGCCGGGTCGGGGTAATCATAAGGGAGGTTTTGCTTCAGAACGTTGAAGCCCGTGTCCCTGCCGGAGGCCCCGACGAACCACCGCGGGCCGATGCCCCGGGCGGCGGGATCAGCCGGGAGCGGCTGCTGGAAATCTTGGATCTGTCCAATGATTACCCCGACAGTGAAGCCCATCGATGCGAATTCGCAGTGCTCGACATCGAGCTTAAAAGTCCGCTGCGTATGCGAAGCCGGGTAGCGGCCATCATGCTTCAAGTTCAGGTGCTCACAACACCTGCCACGACTGCAGAGATCGGCACGGCGATAGCGGCGGCCAGCCTGGCGCTCCAGACCATCGATGTCGGGTGCTCAATCATGTCATGCAAGATGCCGCAGAACACGATCGAGACGGTTCGTCAGGAGGCATCGGATCAAAGATATCTGTATTACCTCAGGATGATAGATCTCAAGGACCTTCAGCCCATCCAATATGATCTGAGAGTGCTTGGTTTTTATAACAATGCGGTCGACAACCTGTTTGAGGAGGATTCAAATCAGGCCCGAATGGAGTTTGCGATCTCCCAAAATCTCAATCCCAATATCCTGCCAACCGATCCGGCCTTCTTGCGGGCACTTGCGAATGCCATTGCCAAGCACGAGTACCCCGACACTAGCGGGCACCCGTAGTTCATCGGGACGCCGTCCATATGCGGATGCTGAAATCTAGCAGAACCAACTGACTTTGGGGCAGCCATCCGAAATCAGGATCGTCCCCGGCTTACCGACCACTTCTTCCGCCGGCTAGCCGCGATGCAGGAGCCTGACCGAGTATCCCGGCGCGCATCACGGATTTGATGAACCTACTTCGGTGCCCAATTTAATGGCACAGACATCGCGCACTTGTCAGCGCCGTGAAGAAGACGAAAAGGCGCTCAACGTCGCTACGAATAAACCATTCACCTACGACGATAAAAGTCGCACAAGGCGGAGATGGGCAGGTGATCAAGTTGGACCATTTCAAGTGCTTTTCGTTCTGCTAGATCCGCATTCTAGTCCGCGTGCCAATCGGAACAATGGCCGGCATTGGAACGTTGTTCTGAACGATAGACCAAATGCTATGAGGTCGACGTGGTCAACGAGAGGCCGATTATGGATCTCACCACCCTTCTGATTATCGTTCTTGGCGTTTTGTTACTGGGCGGAGGGGGCGGGTACGGTCGTGTTCGCTGGTACTAAAAGACTCAGGTCTATCAATGTCGGCCGCGAGCACAGACTGACAAAAGCTATGCACCGCAAGGAACTTGTTGCCCCACAAGGCCGGCGAAACCACTCTTGTGGAAAACTCGCGCCGGAAACAGATGACACATCGTGGTGGACGGCGAAGCGCGGTTCTTCACCGATTCTTGCTACTGCCATCCACAACGGGCACATCATTGGTCCCGCCATCCAATCCTTATTAGCGATTTCAGAAGACGAGCGATTGCGGGAAGAGGATCCCTTTACATCATTTGTCATTCGTGATGTTCCAAATCGCATTGTCTTTCATCGGTCCCGGTTTGAGGTCGATATCAACCGAGCGCGCGATGCTGCCGTCTATCTTTCGCCCGATCAGGCTTGGGGAATGGATATATGGAGAGAAAAACCCGGGCGAGAAACCATAGAGCAGGTTCTCGCCATTCATGATGCCTACTATTCCATGCTAGGTCATTTTTTGTATGGGCTGCAGAAGCGAAGCGGGCATTTCATTGTACTTGATGTCCATAGCTACAATCATCGCCGAGACGGGCAGGAAGCTGCCCCCGCCGATCCGAAGGTCGCCCCTGAGGTAAATATTGGCACGTACTCAATGGATCGCGACCGCTGGGCGCACGTCGTGGACCCCTTTATCGCAAAACTGAACGCCTTCAAGTTTCGGGGGCGCGCAATGGACGTACGCGAGAACGTCGCGTTTGAAGGCAGAGGAGAACAGGCTCGATTTATTCATGAAACTTTCCCCCAGAATGGCTGCGCCATCGCAATAGAATTCAAGAAATTCTTCATGGATGAATGGACCGGGGTTCCAGACAGACCAGCGCTCGTCGCAATGCGGGATTTGATCCGTTCGACGCTTCCGGTGCTGGAGGAAAGCCTGCTAGCGAGATGATGAGCAGTGCGAAAACGCGGAAGATCAAGGCCGAGTCTGCCGACTATAAAGCCGTTCAGGCGGCGCTCGCTTCAATTGAAGCCGGAAGACCGGTTCGTTGCGATTTGGAAAATGGAGGTCGCCTTCACATTGACCGGGCGCTTCCTTTTCTTTGTGTACACGTAAAAGAGGGCCGTATTGACGATGCCGCGCTGGATGTAGCGTCAGCAAACGCTTCCTACCTTATCGCACCCGACCTGAACTTCGCCGCGCTGGTTGTTGAAGCAATCGGCGGTGTCATGACTGAACGCTTCGGCGGCTTCGTGGTTTTGGATATTGGCGAATTTGAAATGGACAGGCTGCTCAGCGAGGACACGCCGTATCTTCCACCTTTTGAGATCACGCTTTCCGCTACCGATCAACCAGAGACCCTTGCCGCGCTGAACGGTTTTGCGGCGGCGGTTGAGATCGTCGAGGCAAAGTTCCGGTCTCCTCGACTTGAGAAACTTCGCTCCAACGATGATCCGCAGGCTCATCTCGCCGTGCTTATTGGCTTTCCTTGCGTCACCGTGCGCTATGCGCCGATTTACCGTGTGCCTGGGACCGACGATATCTATCCCGACTTGCGCGAACGGGTGATTGCCAACATTTTCGACGCCGGGTTGCAATCGGTCGCCGCATTCCTCAAGGCTAAGAATGCTTTCGACCTTCCGACCCATCGCGCTCTCGGGCGGAAAGCCTTTGTAGACACTGTCGACCGGGCCGACCGAAGCATCGCAGAAATCGCGGGGACATTTGATTTCTTGCTGGCGGTCACGCCGATCAACGCCGATGCGGCGTGGCAGGAATTCAAATCAAATGGTTTCAGGCGAGCGCCAAAACTCCTCTACAGGCCGCTAACCGTGCATGTGGACCTCGAAAAGAAAAAGCTCTTCTCCATCTCATTCGACCGCTTCGAAGATCCCGTTCTTTTCAAACTCTACCGCGAAAAGCAGCAGGAACTCGATTTGCAATTTTCGATGCTCTCCGCCCTGGATACGCCGCGCTTTGTGGAGATGAGCCGAGCACTCTACGGCCGAGTCGAGCCAAACTTGCTTGCAGTTGCAAAAGACATCCTGGCACAAACTGAGAGTGTTGCAGAAGAAGACCAAGGCGGAAATGCCGACTGCCACGTTGTAGAACAGAGGGCGTGGCACATGATCGAGAGGTATCGAAGCCAGTATCCTGAATTCGAAGCTAAGATCGAAGTACGGGATGATCTGCCAGCAGGCCTAATGGTCGTAGGTGACCGATTGCTTATTTCCCGCAGCACGAGGGTGGCGAAAGCTCGATTACAGGCATTGCTTAGTCACGAAATTGGTGTGCATGTACTTACGTATTTTAATGGATCGGCTCAGGGCCTAAGACTGTTTCGCTTGGGTCTCGCAGGCTATGAGGGCGCACAGGAAGGGCTTGCGGTATTCGCCGAGTACCTGGTCGGCGGCATGAGCACAGGACGACTACGCCTCATTGCAGCCCGCGTTGTCGCTTGCACGGCGATGCTGGAAGGGGCCTCGTTCCAAGAGGTATATAATGCGATGGTACGAGAACACGGCTTTGCCAGCAACTCGGCTTTTAATCTGACGCTGAGACTATATCGGGGAGGAGGCCTCGCAAAAGATGCAATTTATCTGCGGGGCCTGCTTGAAGTGCTCGCCCATCTGGCCAAGGGCGGTTCGCTCGATCCCTTCTGGATGGGGAAGATAGCTGTGTCTCATTTTGGCGTTATGCAGGAATTGAACACCCGTGGCCTCCTTAGGGCACCGGTTCTAAGGCCATCTTTTCTTACGCATCCGCAGGCCAAGAAAAGGCTCGAAAAAGCTTGTTTGGGTTTAACACCAGTCGAAATGATTAAACGTTCATAACAATTGTCAGGGGCGACACCATGCGCATCGCATTCTTTGTCAACTCTATCGAAGGTGAGACGCCGCGTTACACGACCACGTTGCTTGCTTTCGCAGCCCTCAGCCGGGGGCACGAAATCTGCTACCTCACGCCTGGCGATTTCGTGCTGCGTGCCGACAACGCCCTCTTGGTACGTGCCACAGCGCTGCCAAGCGCGAACTACAAAAAGCCGGAAGCCTTTCACAAGGACCTGCAGGGCGACAAGACCAAAATCAAAACGATCGATGTCGGCGATCTTGACGTTATCTTTCTGCGCAACGACCCGTCTTTGGACGCTGCGGAGCGGCCGTGGGCAGCACACGTTGGCACGATGTTCGGCCGTGTTGCATCCGAACGCGGTGTACTGGTCGTCAACGATCCTGGCGGTCTTGCGCTGGCTCAGAACAAGCTTTATTTCCAGGACTTTCCGGAAGCTGTGCGACCGGTGACGCTAATTTCCAAGAGTATTGAAGAGATCCGCGATTTCATCGAGCAACAACCGAAGGGCGCGATCGTCAAGCCGTTGCAGGGATCTGGCGGCAAAAACGTTTTCAAGATCGACTCGCCCAAGGATTCTAACCTCAACCAAATTTTCGAGGCCGTCAGCGGAGAAGGTTACCTTATCGCGCAAAGCTACCTGCCGAAGGCCAAGGCGGGTGATATCCGATTGTTTATGATGAATGGACTACCCTTGGAACGCGAGGGCAAGTATGCAGTTATGCGTCGTGTCCCGGCAGAGGGTGAAGTGCGCTCGAACATCCATGTCGCAGGAACTGCCGAGACCGTTGCTATTAGCAAGGATATCCTGTCAGTGGCCGAAATGGTGCGACCAAAGCTCATACAGGATGGAATGTTTCTGGTTGGGCTCGATATTGTCGGCGACAAAATTCTCGAGATAAATGTCTTTACTCCAGGAGGGCTTTCTCACATGTCGGAAATGTATAAAACCAACTTTGCGGAAAGTGTGATTGCATCGCTTGAAGGCAAGCTTGCAATAAGGAGAGCTCAGGCATCCCCGGTTTCCAATCGACAGTTGGCGACGCTGTAAGAACGTAGCCGGTCTGTCTTAGGTCAACGCTTAAAAAGCTCGACCCACAGCCGTTTCAACCTGTCCCGTTGGACTGCCATGCAGCCGACAGCACGAGCAACAACAATGCCGGCAAGCGGGGATGCCAATACGGTTCCAATCGGTGGATCGTTGGATTGCCCAGGCTCATGCAATTCCATGAGTGCTAATGCGGCAAATGCAGTCATCGCACCTCGCAGTTTCCTGCAATTGTTTCGGACACATGGTCGTTCGGAAATGATTTATTTTGCTGCCGAACAACGCGGCTACATAGCGGCGAATGGTTCGGAAAATCGAACTCAATATCCTACAATGTTCGGTTTTCCGGACATTTTTTGGACCTGCAAGTCTGAAACCCTCGTATTCGTTGAATGTTTTCCCAACTCACGAATTGGCACGGCTCTTGCTCCTTAATCGTACGTACAACGGTTCGGGAGGAGAACATGTCTCGTTGCAGCAAACTGGTCGACATGGGTCGACGTCAATTTCTCAGGGGCAGCACATTCGCTGTGGCGGGTGCGGCTGTCGCGGTTTCAATGCCCGGCGAAGCCACTGCCGCCGCTCCGGCCAACAGTGGTACAGCCAGAGTCGAATATCCGTCAAACAAGCTAGGGAACGTGAAAGATCTAAAGGTCAACGAGCCGCTGGACGTTACTTACCCTGACGATGACGCGCCGGGTGTTCTTCTGAAACTTGGCAAGAAGGTTCAGGGTGGCATGGGCCCGGACGGGGATATCGTGGGATACTCCGTCACGTGCCCGCACAAGGGATTTCCCCTCAGCTATTCCGCAGATAAACGGACCTTCAACTGCCCCGGACACTATTCGGTCTTCGATGCGGAGGCGGGGGGACAGGAAATCTGGGGCCAAGCCACTTCCAACTTACCGCAGTATTCGCTTCGCATCGACGACAAGGGCGACATCTATGCCGAAGGTCTCGACGAGCTGCTGTACGGCCGTTTGAGCAACGTTCTTTAGGGAGGACATAATCATGGCATTCAAGAGCCAAACTGACCGTTTGCCGATTATTCCGGCCGATGCAAAGAAGCACAACGTGACCTGCCACTACTGCATCGTCGGTTGCGGTTACCATGCCTATTCGTGGCCAGTAAACAAACAGGGCGGGACCGATCCGGCAAATAACGTGTTCGGTGTCGATCTCGCAAAACAGCAGGCCGCCGAAACCGATGCCTGGTACGCGCCTGCGATGTACAACATCGTCCAGCAGAACGGCGAAGACGTTCACATCGTCATCAAGCCAGACCACGAGTGCGAAGTGAACTCCGGACTTGGGTCCGTGCGCGGTGCGCGTATGGGCGAGACCCGGTTCAGCCGCGCCAGAGGAAGCCAGCAGCAGCGTCTGACCAGCCCGATGGTCTGGCGTTATGGCCAAATGCAGCCGACGACCTGGGAAGATTCGCTCGACCTCGTCGCCCGAGTCACCGCTGCAGTCATCAAGAAACAGGGTGAGGACGGGCTATTCGTCTCTGTCTTCGATCATGGAGGCTCCGCCGGCGGCTATGAAAACACCTGGGGTACGGGCAAACTCTATTTCGAATCCATGAAGGTCAAGAACATCCGGATTCACAACCGCCCCGCCTACAATTCAGAGGTTCATGCGACGCGCGACATGGGTGTCGGTGAACTGAACAATTGTTACGAGGATGCCGAACTGGCGGACACGCTTGTCTCGGTCGGTAACAATCCGTTGGAAACGCAGACCAACTATTTCCTCAACCATTGGATCCCCAATCTGCGCGGGACCTCGATGGACAAAAAGAAGTCCCAGTTGCCCGACGAGCCCCATGACAGCGCCCGTATCATTTTCGTCGACCCGCGGCGCACGGTCTCCGTAAACGCAGCCGAAGCGGAAGCCGGTTCGGACAAAGTCATGCATCTGGCGATCAACTCCGGAACGGACATGGTGCTGTTCAATGCATGGCTGACTTATGTTGCCGAACAGGGCTGGACCGACAAGGATTTCATCGCCAAATCCACGAGCGGCTTCGACGATGCCGTAACGAAGAACAAGACGACTTTGGAAGAAGCCGCCTCGATAACGGGTTTAACCGTCGACCAGATCAAACAGTCCGCGGCCTGGATCGCCGAACCCAAGGAAGGCGGAAAGCGGCGGCGTACGATGTTCGCCTACGAAAAGGGCCTGATCTGGGGCAACGACAACTACCGCACCAACGCCGCTCTTGTGAATGTTGCGTTGGCGACCGGCAATGTTGGCCGTGAGGGCGGCGGATGCGTGCGTATGGGTGGCCACCAGGAAGGCTATGTCCGTCCGTCAGATGCGCACGTCGGGAAGCCAGCCGCATACGTCGACAAGCTGCTGATCGAAGGGAAGGGCGGCGTTCATCACATTTGGGCCTGCGATCACTACAAGACAACGCTCAACGCCCACGAGTTCAACCGCGTCTACAAGAAGCGTACTGATCTCGTCAAGGATGCCATGAACAGCGTTCCTTACGGCGACAAGGAAGCTCTGGTGAACGCGATCGTCGCGGCTATTGATGCAGGCGGCCTGTTCTCGGTCGACGTCGATATCATTCCCACGAAGATCGGCGCTGCAAGTCATGTATGGCTCCCCGCCGCTGAATTGGGGGAGATGAACCTGACGTCGATGAACGGCGAACGGCGCATGCGTCTCGTCGAGCGGTACATGGACCCTCCCGGCGTTGCCAAACCCGACTGCATGATCGCTGCCGGAATTGCCCAAAACTTGGAGAGGGTCCTTCGCGAGATGGGCGATGCCAAGTACGCCGACCAGTTCAAGGGCTACGACTGGAAGACGGAAGAAGACGCGTTCATGGACGGCTACAACAAGAACGCCAAGGGCGGCGAGTTCGTCACCTACGACCGTCTTCGGGCCATGGGCAACAACGGGTTCCAGGAACCGGCCACGGCGTTCGAAGGGGACAAAATTGTCGGTACGAAGCGTCTCTACACCGACGGAAAGTTTGGGACGAAAGACGGCAAGGCAACCTTCCTCGAAACCAAGTGGAGAGGCCTGCAGGCTCCGGGAAAGGAAGAGCAGAAAAAGAACAACAAGTATCTCATCAACAACGGACGAGCCAATCTGATTTGGCAGAGTGCGTTTCTCGACCAGGAAAACGACTTCGTCATGGATCGCTGGCCGTATCCGTTCATCGAAATGAGTCCCGACGACATGAAGGATCTCAGCCTCGGCAACGGTGATCTCGTAGAAATCTTCAACGAGAGCGGCTCGACCCAGGCCATCGTCTACCCGACACCGACGGCCCGGAAGGGGGAGACGTTTATGTTGTTCGGCTTCCCGACAGGGGCTGTAGGCAATGTGATCAACGGGGGTACGAACGAATTGATCCTTCCGAACTACAAGCAGACCTGGGCGAACATCCGGAAGATTTCGGACGCGCCCGAAAATGTGAAGCATATGACATACAAGTCGAAGGAGTATTCGGCGACTTGAGCGGGAGATATGTCGGCGCGCCCGCCAACTAGCTGGGCGCGCCGAACGCTAGACCACGTTTTCATTTATTCAACCGGAGCCTCTTTATGGTTAATGCACGTTTGGCCTTGGCCATCGTTTCCCTCCTTGCGATCAACAGCACCTCTCAAAGATGGCGTTTGCCGGATTGAAAAATCCAAAAGACGTCAAGGATTTGTACGCCTATCTTCAAAGCATTTCCCAGTAGGAGCGAGATGGATCACACACCAGAAGCGCTTGAAGCCAGATGGCAGTTGGACGACTGTCAGGCTGGCTCCCTCGAGAAGCCTGTTGGCATCGAAACGGCGATCGCCGCCGCGGTGGCAATGTCGCGGCCGCTTCACCGCGTCGAGGTTGTTCGGCTCCTCCAGGCCCGATCACGAGTCTGCTCGAGCGACATTCGCGCACCGATCTCGATTCCCCCGTTCGACAATTCGGCGATGGACGGTTTCGCAATCCATTCCTCGATGATCGCAACCGGGACGGGGCCTTGGGTGTTTGACATCGCCGGCACCGTTGCCGCGGGTGATCGGGCTCCCGACGACGTCGACATATCTCTCGCTTTGCGCATTTTCACGGGCGCATCCATGCCCAAGGGATTTGACACCGTCATAAGGCAGGAAGACTGCGACGTTGCCGGCGACAGGCTGACGGTGCTTTCCCGCCCGCGTGGAAGCGCAAACGTTCGGCATTCAGGCGAGGACGTCGCCTTAGGCAAGCTCGTTGTCTGCAAGGGCGAACTCATAACGCCAAACAAGATTGCCCTCCTGGCGGCACTCGGGGTCGGGGAGCTTGAAGTCTATGCGCCCGTCCGCGTTGGTTTCTTCACGACGGGCAGCGAGCTCGTCGAGCCGGGGCAACAACTAGGCAACGCGCAGATATTCAACTCGAACAAGTATTTTTTGGCGGCGTCCCTGGCTGAACCGTGGGTGGAACTAATTGATTTTGGACAGATCCGGGACGACAAGAAATTGATCAGCGCCATGATCGCCTCTGCAGTGGCTCGATGTGACGTTTTGCTTACGACCGGAGGCGCGTCTGCCGGAAGGGAGGACCATCTTGCAGCCGCTTTTCGGGAGAACGGCGGACAGTTCGAGATTACGAAGGTGGCTATGCGGCCGGGAAAGCCGCTTAAGATGGGACGGGTAGGGAACGTCATCTTCGGAGCACTTCCGGGAAATCCGTACGCGGCCGCCGTTACGTTCAGCCGAATAGTCATGCCTGCGATCAGACGCACGGCGGGCTTGGTTTCGGCGCATTCGGTCGCGCAGGTAGGCGTCGCAGCGTTCACATACCGCAAGACTGCGGGACGTTCGGAATTCATCCCGGTAAGCATTGCAGGGGCAGATTCTTTGGGGAGACCCAGACTCCAAATGCTCGATAAAGGGTCCGCCGGGCGACTTTTCCCGCTTTCCGTCGCGGACGGGGTCGCGCACCTTCCGGAGGATGTAATTGAAATCGTTGAAGGTTTGCCGATGCCCTTTTATTCGTTGAGTTAATTTCGCCCAGAAATAATCCATTTTATTTAATGATTTCAATTTGATCCGGGCATCAAGGCCTCGCCCGGACACCTGTGATCAAACCGTAATATTACTGTCACACGACTGTTATAAAAGCTCTGTAGATAGCGGGTACTTCAACGGTTTTCAAAGGGAGTAAAACCATGAAAAAGCTTCTATCTACAGTAGCAGTGGCGGCAATCGCCGTTGCCGCATCCCTCGGCGCAGCGTCAGCCCGCGACCAAATCCGCATCGTCGGATCATCCACCGTTTACCCATTCACCACGGCAGTTGCTGAAAACTTCGGCAAGACCTCGGGCATGAAAACCCCGGTCGTCGAATCGACAGGCACCGGCGGCGGCATGAAGCTGTTCTGTGAAGGTGTCGGCGAGAAGTTCCCGGACGCAACGAATGCTTCGCGTCGCATCAAGAAGGGCGAATTTGCCGATTGCAACAAGAACGGCGTCAAGGACGTCGTCGAGGTCCTGATCGGTTTTGACGGTCTCAGCTTTGCCCAGTCGAAGACGGGCATGCCGATGAAACTTTCGCGCAAGAACTTCTTCCTTGCCCTCGCAAAGGAAGTTCCGGACGCCGATGGCAAGCTGGTTCCGAACCCATACAAGAACTGGTCGGAAGTCGATCCATCGCTTCCCAACGAAAAGATCGAAGTTCTCGGTCCTCCTCCAACATCCGGTACGCGCGATTCCATGCATGAACTTTTTATGGAGCCAGGTGCCGCTGAAATCCCCGCAATGAAAGCGCTAAAGGAAAAGGACGCCAAGGCATTCGAAGCTGCCTGGAAGTCGGTCCGTGAAGACGGCGCTTACGTTGAGGCCGGCGAGAACGACAACGTCATCGTCCAGAAGCTGGAAGCGAACCCCAAGGCGTTTGGTGTGTTCGGCTATTCCTTCCTGGAAGAGAACATCTCGAAATTGGCCGGTGTGCCGATCGATGGTGTCGCACCATCTTTCGAGACGATCGCTGACGGTTCCTACAAGCCCTCCCGTGAAATGTTCGTGTATGTCAAGAAAGCCCATGTCGGAGTTGTTCCTGGCCTCGACAAGTTTGTAGCCGAATATGTTTCCGACGGCGCGACGGGCGAAGACGGTTATCTTGCCGAAAAGGGTCTTGTTCCGCTGCCGGCCGAACGGCATGCCGAAGTTTCCAAGGCAATGGCAACCTTGGAACCGATGAAGGGTGATGAGCTGAAATAAGCTCTATCCATGGGTCTGGGGCGATCGGAGATTCCGGCCGCCCCATTTTCGCACGAGCCAAAAGCTTCTGACCGGGATTGGTGGGCCGATGACCACAGCATATTTTCTGATACTTGCTCTTCTGACTGTTTCTTGGTTCCTTCTGGGACGACAGAGAGCGTCGTCCATCGCTGGGGCTGACCCAGCTTCTCTCCACTCCCTTCCTTCGTATCATGGTCTGTTTCTGGCGGCTCTGATCTGCCTGCCCATGCTCCTCATTTTCATTGTAGGAGCGCCTCTGGCCGAAAGGTACATCGAGGCGAGGGCTTTTTCGGGCCTGGACCCTGCGACGATCTCCGACGAATTGGGCCGCAGCGCCGTCCTGCGGGATATCCAGTCGGTCATTGCAGGTAACTACGCCGGCACTGCAACTCCGGAACTGACCACTGCCGCGTCCGCCTATTCAAGCGCTGCAAGCATCACCAGCTGGCTTTTGCTGATAGCCGGCATCGCTGCTGCCCTCGTCGCGGCCATGTTCGGCTTCCGCCTGATCGGTCCGGAATTCCGTGCGCGAAACAGCGTCGAACGCTTGGTGAAATACATCCTTCTTGCCTGCTCCGCGATCGCCGTTTTGACCACGGTCGGCATCGTATTCTCGGTTGTGTTTGAAACCATCCAATTCTTCAGCAAAGTAAACCCGATCGACTTTCTGTTTGGTCTTCAATGGTCGCCCCAAACGGCGATACGCGCCGATCAGGTCGGATCCTCGGGCGCATTCGGCATCGTTCCTCTCGTGACGGGGACGCTGTTGATTACCGTCATCGCCATTGCCGTCGCCGGGCCACTTGGGCTCTTCGCGGCAATTTATATGGCCGAGTATGCGAGCCCCAGAACGCGCAGCATCGTTAAGCCAATTCTCGAAATTCTCGCCGGCATACCTACCGTGGTCCTGGGTTTCTTCGCCGCGCTGACGGTGGCCCCATTCATTCGAGGCTCCGGCGAGTCTATCGGTTTGTCCGTGTCGTCCGAGTCGGCGCTCGCGGCCGGCTTGGTCATGGGCATGATGATCATCCCGTTCGTCTCGTCTCTCTCGGATGACGTCATCAATGCGGTTCCGCAAAGCTTGCGTGACGGTTCCTATGCCATGGGGGCCACCAAGTCCGAAACCATCAAGAAGGTCATCCTGCCGGCGGCATTGCCGGGGATCGTTTCCGCCTTCATGCTCGCCATCTCGCGAGCGGTCGGGGAGACAATGATCGTCGTCATGGCGGCGGGCCTGGCTGCCAACCTCACGTTCAACCCGCTTGAGGCCGTCACAACCTTCACCGTCCAGATCAAGACCATCCTCGTGGGCGACCAGGAATTCGACAGCGCCAAGACGCTTTCTGCCTTTGCCCTCGGCTTCGTCCTCTTCTTCTTCACCCTCGTGCTCAATTTCATCGCGCTACAGATCGTCAAGAGATATCGGGAACAATATGACTGACATCGCCTCCACCAACGACATCCCTGTCACCGACACACCGCGCGATGCCCTGGTCAAGAAGCGCTACCGCGCAGAGCGCCGCTTCAAATTCTATGGCATCGCGGCGATCGTCCTTACGTCCCTGTTCCTTTCCGTCGTGCTTCTCGACGTTTTGTTGAAGGGGATTCCTGCGTTCTCCGAATACCGACTTGATTTGAAGGTTGTTGCCGATCAGGCGCTTCTGGATCCTCAGAAAACCGGCGATCGGACCACCTTGCTGGCCGGCAACTACGACAAGATAATCCGTGATGCATTGGCGGCCCAGTTTCCGGATGTGACCACCCGCGCCGACCGCAGGGTCCTCAACGGATTGTTGAGTTCAGGTGCTGCGGATGATTTCAGGCGCATGGTTTCAAACAACCCATCACTGGTCGGTCAGGAACTCACTGTTCCCGTCTTGCTGTCGGACGATGCAGACCAATTCTTGAAGGGTTATCAGACGAATGAGATTGTCCTTAAAGGGACAGGTACACTCACCCAGAAACTGAATGGCGACGCCTACTCGCTTCGTTCGTCCGGGGATGATTTCGGGAAGGCATTCCAGGAGATACAGGCGTTCTTGTTCCAGCGTCTCGACCGGCTGCACACCGAAATTGCCCGCCTCGAGAAGACTTTGCAGGGGATGGAGGGCGACGCTGCTGAATCGCTGCGCGGTCAGGTCGACACCTATAAGGCTGAAGCTGAGACACTGAACGCCCGCATCAGCGACGCCAATACGGCGATCGAGTTGGACGATAAACTGCCGAGCCTTCTGGTCAATGTGAATGGTGGGACCATTAAGGCGACCCAGATCAGCCCCGCAGGCGTCGACGGAACAAGACTGATCACGCCAAAGAGCGCCGAACCCGCGAGCCCCGGTTCGTGGTCGATCTTGACCCTAGTCACCCCTGAGTCCAATCGCCGTGTTCAGGATCAGGCAGCGACGTGGCTTGAACAGCTGAAGGCCACAGGAACCATTGAGCGGGGCTTCGCTACACGTTTCTTCACCTCCGGAGATTCGCGCGAACCGGAATTGGCGGGTATTCGCGGTGCTCTCATCGGGACCCTTTGGACACTGGCCGTAACGCTCATCTTATGTCTGCCGCTCGGGGTTGGCGCAGCCATCTACCTTGAAGAATTTGCTCCCAAGAACAGGCTGACAGAGGTTATCGAAATCAACATCAACAATCTTGCTGCAGTGCCATCTATCGTGTTTGGTCTGCTTGGCTTGGCGATGTTCCTGAACTTTTTCGACCTTCCGCGGTCAGCACCATTGGTGGGTGGTCTTGTACTGGCTCTTTTGGTGATGCCGACGATCATCATCGCGTCACGTGCGGCGTTGCGGTCAGTGCCGCCGTCGATCAAGGAGGCGGCGCTTGGTGTGGGCGCTTCTCACCAGCAGGCGATCTTCCATCACGTCCTTCCCTTGGCGATGCCGGGCATCATGACCGGCACAATCATCGGCATGGCGCACGCACTTGGCGAGACGGCACCCTTGCTGATGATCGGCATGGTCGCCTTCATCGTCGATATACCTGGAGGTATAACCGACGCATCGACCGTTCTCCCGGTGCAGATCTATCTTTGGTCCGATCTTCCCGAGGTTGCCTTCCAGGCCAAAACAGCGGCCGCCATTCTGGTGTTGCTGGTGTTCCTTTTTGTCATGAATGCTGCGGCGATTATGCTGCGTCGACGCTTCGAACGTCGCTGGTAGATGAGGTATAAGGAATATGAACATGCTCTCCGAACTCGATGTGGAAAAGAAATTGTACGGCGCTCCCGATCAGACAAAGGCAAAAATGAAGGGTGACAACGTATCGGTTTTCTACGGTGCGAAGCAGGCTTTGTTCGGCGTCAGCCTCGATGTCCCCGAAAAAATGGTGACTGCGCTGATCGGTCCGTCCGGTTGCGGGAAGTCCACCTTCCTGCGTTGCCTTAACCGCATGAACGACACGATCTCGATATGCCGCGTCACAGGTAACATCACGCTGGATAATCGCGACATCTACGATCCAAAGATCGATGTCGTCCAGCTGCGCGCGCGGATCGGGATGGTGTTCCAGAAGCCAAATCCGTTCCCGAAGTCGATTTTCGAGAACGTGGCTTATGGCCCGCGTATTCATGGTTTGGTGAAGGACAAGCACCATCTGGATGAGATCGTGGAAAAAAGCCTTCAGAGGGCAGGGCTGTTCACAGAGGTGAAGGACCGCTTGCATGAATCCGGCACAGGACTTTCCGGCGGCCAGCAGCAGCGCCTGTGCATTGCGCGCGCCATCGCCGTCAGCCCGGAAGTCATCCTGATGGATGAGCCGTGCTCGGCGCTCGATCCCATCGCCACCGCCAAGGTGGAGGAACTGATCGACGAACTGCGCGAGAACTATACGATCGTCATCGTGACGCACTCGATGCAGCAGGCGGCACGCGTATCGCAGCGCACGGCGATGTTCCACCTCGGCAACATTGTTGAAGTTGGTGATACGGAAATGATGTTCACCAGCCCGACGGAAAAGCGCACGCAAGACTACATCACCGGACGCTTCGGTTGATCGTAGGGAACGAGGAACAGAACATGCCCGACCAGACAGCACAGCACACCGTCCGCTCCTACGACGACGAATTGAAGTTCCTGACGCACAAGATCGCCGAGATGGGCGGGCATGCGGAGCGCATGGTCGAGCAGGCCGTCGCTGCCATGGTCAATTCGGACAATGCGTTGGCACAGCGGGTGATCTCGGACGATTTGATCCTCGATGCCGGTCAACGCGAGATCGACGAAAAGGCGATTACCATCATCGGCAAGCGCCAACCCATGGCGATCGACCTGCGTGAAGTTATCGGTACGATCCGCATATCATCGGATCTGGAACGCATTGGCGATCTCGGCAAGAATATTGCCAAGCGGGTGGTTGCGGTTACCGATACGAGGCAGACGCTCTCCGTCTATCGCGGGTTGCAGACCATTGCCGAACTGGCCTTGACGCAGCTCAAGGACGTTCTCGACGCCTACGCAACAAGGTCGGTCGCACAGGTCAATATCGTGCGCGAGCGTGACGACGAGATCGATGCGCTCTACACGTCATTGTTCCGCGAACTTCTGACCTACATGATGGAGGATCCGCGCAATATCTCTGCCTGCACGCATCTACTTTTCTGTGCAAAGAATATCGAACGCATCGGCGACCATGCGACGAACATAGCAGAGACAGTTTATTATATTGTGACGGGAACGCAGCTTCCGGCAGAACGCCCGAAGGAAGACCAATCCCACACTGTGGTAGTGGATGAACCTCTCGCATCCTAGTTTTCAAAGGTAGAAAATGGCAATAGCTCCCAAAATCACCGTTGTGGAGGACGAAGATGCCTTGAGCGTCCTCCTCCGGTACAATCTTGAAGCTGAAGGCTATGCAGTCGAGACGATCGCACGCGGAGATGAAGCGGAGATAGCCTTGCGGGAGAAAGTGCCGGATCTGCTGATCCTGGACTGGATGCTTCCAGGCCTTTCCGGCATCGAACTCTGCCGGCGGTTGAGAGCCCGCCGCGAAACGGAAATCCTGCCGATCATCATGCTGACGGCACGCGGGGAGGAAAGCGAGCGGGTGCGCGGCCTTGCGACCGGCGCGGATGACTACATGGTCAAGCCGTTCTCTACACCGGAGCTGCTTGCACGCATCAAATCCATGTTGCGCAGGGTCAATCCAAGCCTTCTGTCGCATGTGCTGAGCTTTGGCGACCTCAAGCTCGACCGCGAGCAACACCGGGTCTACCGCAAGGAACGCGAACTCAAACTCGGCCCGACGGAATTCCGCCTCTTGGAATTCCTGATGCAATCTCCCGGCCGTGTCTTTTCGCGCGGCCAATTGCTCGACAATGTTTGGGGCGCTGACATCTATGTGGACGACCGCACGGTCGACGTGCATGTCGGACGCTTGCGCAAGGCCATCAACATTGGTCGCTCAATTGATCCGATCCGGACGGTGCGCGGTGCAGGATATTCATTTGGCTAGTACCATTCTAGGAGCAGGAGCTACTGATTTAGCATTCAGTATTCGGTAGCAATTGCCATCAACCGTCGCTCGGGAGAATTGACGGCAGGATCTCTACTGTTGGGTATTCACAATCGCATTGACATCGAAGTCAGACCGCCGTCAGGGCACCCATCTGCTCTTTAGTCCAAGCGGAATCCGGCTTTAAGGACGACTTGGAATCGGGCCACCTTACCGTCTTGAATGTGCCCTCTGATCTGATCGACCTCGAACCAGTCGAGTTGTCTCACGCTCTGGGATGCGCGAGCGATGGCGTTCTTGATCGCTGAATCAACCGAGTCGGTTGAACTGCCAACGAGTTCGATCTTCTTGTAAACATGATCCTCACCCATGAGATCCTCCTCTCGGGCTGTTCTCGCCGTGGTTTCGGCATGTTCGGCCCACGCCGACATTCTGGGCCGACCAGGTGCAAATGCGAAGTTTCATTCAAAGAGACGCGCCTCGAAATTATGCGCTGACATGGTAGGAGAGCACGCGCTTAATCCGTCGCTATGACATCGGTGTGACATCTTATTCATGAGAGGCCGGTGGGGCGACGCTGGTTCGAAGCCCGCAATGCGCCAAAAGCGGTCACTTACTGTCTCCCCAGAGTCACCGGCGGATTCAGCAAGAGGCCAGCTTTGCTTGCCCCATCATGGAAAGCCGTAAGCGCCACCGGCGCTGTGACCGGCCAGGTTCGAATGTAGGCGTCGACTGAGAATGTGGGAAACTCGCTCCGGATGCGTTCGGCGAGCGCATGTGCCTGCTCTAGCTGCCCGAGCCGAGCACTTGCCATTGCGCGAATCATAAGTGACTCTCCGTGAACCGGTGCCTTCATTGCAGCATCAATCGCGTCGCGGTCGTTTCCTGCAACGTATTGCGCGATCGCAAGCGCGCCATAGTACCAGGCAGGAGCGCTTGGGTTCAGGCGAAGGGCATGTTGTGACAACCCTACCATCCGATCCGCATCGCCAATGACAAGGGGCATGTTATAGGCGATCAGCGCTAGGTTGTCGGCGTCGTTTGGTGCCAAGGCAAGGGCTCGCTCGAAATCATCTTTTGCACCTTGCAAATCGCCATCTACCGCGCGGAGCGTGGCGCGTTGCCCAAGGGCCATCCAATCGTTCGGATCTAGCTGCAGGGCATGTAGCGTGTCTTCCCGGAATAGCCGCATGGCCGCATCAACATCGTCAACAAAATTAAGGGTTCCGGCGATGGAGTAGGAAAGGCCTAGTTGACTCCAAGCTCGTGCGAATTCCGGATCAAGCCGCACTGATTTTTCCAGGTACTCAATCCCGGCCAGTACGCCGTCCTTTGTGACTTGTTGCGTGCTATCTGTACCAAGCAGATAGAGATCGTAGGCGTCGAGGCTTGCGGGCGGCTTTCTGCGCGCCACGGCGCGACCACTTCGAGCTATCTCGCCGTAGTACGACGAGGCAATGCTCCCCACGACCCGAGCAGTGATCTCATCCTGCACTGCGAAGAGATCATCGGTGGAGCGGTCGTACCGCTCAGCCCACATGTGTGCGCCAGAAACCGCGTCTATAAACTGGGCGGTGACCCTCAGACGGTTGTCTCGAGTTTGAACACTGCCCTCAAGCACGTAGCGAACGCCAAGCTCTCGGCCGACCTGCCTCACGTCAGGACTCTTATCTTTGTAGGCAAAGCTGGAATTCCGAGCGGTAACAAAAATCTCCGGATAGCGGGCCAGATCAGTGATGATGTCCTCGCTCAGGCCAGCGGCCAACCGCCCCCAACGAGCATCGCCATCGAGGTTGTCGAAGGCGAGCACCGCGACCGTACGCTCCGAGTTTGACCGATCGACTGGCCAAAGTACCCAGCTGGTGCCTATCAAGAGTAGCGCGACCAGAAGGGCGACCGCCCATCGAGCACGGGCAAGATGCGGCCGAATACGCAGACGCCACGGCTGTCCAGTACCCGGCAGTCGCACCCGATAGGTACGAACGGGCCGGGCGATGTTCTTCACGTGCTGCTCCCCTGCATAGTCGATTGGAACATCGAGTTTCCCTTGCAATTGGTCAAAGGCCGTGCCCGAAATCAATATACTGCCTGGCTCGCACAACTGCTCCAGTCTGGCCGCCACATTGACGCCATCGCCGAACAAATCGTCTCCCTCCGCGACAACGTCTCCGAGATTAACTCCTATTCGGAATACAATTTGGTGATCCGATGAGACCTCAAGCTGATGAGTGGCGATGGCCTTTTGCATTGCGACGGCGCAGGAGACGGCCTCCACTACCGAGCCAAACTCGAGGATCGCGCCATCACCCATGAGCTTAACGATGTGGCCGCTATATTCAGCCAGCAGCGGGTCAAACACGTCACGGCGGAGGTCCTTGATCGCAGTCAATGTGGCCGTCTCGTCGGCCTCCATCAACCGCGAGTATCCGACAATGTCGGCAGCCACAATCGCCACCAGACGACGATGCGCTTGTACTCCCATGCAACACCCCTAGACCGCCGGGCCTTCATATCCTACGCGGATACGGCCGACACCACAGTGCCACTGCGCAAAGAAAGACCGCATCATACGCCTATTGGAACGCGCAGACGATAGCGGGAAGGATGGAAGCTTGCTGAGGGTCATTCGCGTCGACCGTGCCGCCGCACTTCACCCTCAAGTCAATGACTACATACCCACGTGACCAGGGGATGTCCCGGTCGGACGCATACCGACCCCGACGGTCTTGTCAAAGCTGACCTTGGAAAGCATCCCAATCGGATCGATCGATCGATCGAGCGAACGTACGTTGCGGTAGATCCTGAATAAACGAAGGACCGCTTTGGGCCCAATACGGACACTCGTCTAGATGAATCGGGAAGGACCGCACCGGATGGAAAGAGGGCCAACGATATGAGCGTTCGCGATCAACAAAATGCGTTCTTCGCGCGCGGCGATGCGACACCGCGAATGGACCATTTTTGAAAGAAAGCTTTCCCGCTAACGCATAATTTCTCGAGTCAAAATCGATTTTGGAGTAAAATTGCGCAGAGCATTTAAAGGGCTGCAGCGTCCTTGCGCGCCGTCTTCGACGCGGAGCACTGTAGAGGAAAGGTGAAGCCAATGAAAAGGTTAGCAATCTTTGCCCTGTCGCTGGTGACGGCGCTGACGAGCGCCCCGCCTGCCATGGCGTTTCCCACCGTTGCGGTGCCGAAGATCGAAGTCCAAGAGGCGCAGCCGGTCCAGTACAGGCGTTACCGCGGCGGTTACAACCGTGGATACTGGGGCGGTTACAACCGTGGATACTGGGGCGGCTATCGAGGCTACCGCCACAATGGTAACGACGATTGGGCTTGGGCACTGGGCGGGCTCGCGACTGGCGCAATCATCGGCGGATTGCTGGCGCAGCCGAGGTATTATGGCCCCAGCTACTACGATCAGAGCTATTACGGGCCGACCTATTACCGTCCGCGCTACTACGCGCCACGCAATTACCGTCAGGTCTATTATGGCGGCAACACACACACGCGCTGGTGCTATGCCCGCTACCGGTCCTATAGGGCTTACGACAACACGTTCCAGCCCTACTACGGTCCGCGACGGGAGTGCGTCTCCCCCAACTATTGATTTCAGGCGTAGTTGGCGAGCCACCTGGCACTTTTCCCGGACGCGCAGGCTACCGGATTCTTCGGCTTCTCCTCAAACGGCTGCGTCGATCGCCGCTTCTGGCGCGAACAAGCCATGACGCCTTCCGGCCAATACTGTTGAAAAAGTCGGTTTTCTAGAACGTTTGATTTTTTGGAGGGCCGTAGAGGCCCACACTGAGAATTTACTTGGGGGACCATTGATCGGGAAACCATGGAAGTCTTGTAGCAATTTTCTACACCTATCCAGTTCTACCCAAAGCAAAAATTTATTCGATTTTTGAAGTACATTAACATTACATCTGGAGAATACTGCGAAATAAAGATTTCATTTGGCTATATTGTTATTTTGTAGTTCATTGCCGTACTACAGAGAAATAACAATCTCGAAGTGCATGGCTCTTTGGACCACAACTGGACGGCGGTGATTTCACGAAACGAGGGTAAGAATAGGAGGAGGACGAGATGGCTGATCAGGCCCGGCTAGAGCAGGATGACAGGGATTGGCATTTTGCCATGACCAGCAATGAAACACTGGCCGTTGCGGGAGACCACATCGCTGGAACCGCGGGCGATGACAATCTCCAGGGCGGGCCCGGCGATGACTGGATTTCCGGTTATGCCGGCAATGACATGCTTGACGGTGCCGGCGGCCAAGACCGCATGAATGGCGGTGAAGGCGACGATCATCTGTATGGCGGCGAAGATGCGGATTACATGATTGGCAGCGCCGGCAGCGACTGGCTGTACGGCGGTCTTGGCAACGACCATCTCGATGGCGGCAATGGCGCTGAGGTTGGCGACAAGGGGGACTGGATCTATGGCGGCGAGGGCAATGATACGATTGCTGGAGGGGAAGGCGAGAACCGTTTGAGCGGCGGCGGTGGCAACGACACTATCACTGGCGGTTCGGGCGGGCGTCTGACAAATTGGATTAATGCGGGCGCGGGTTCCGATAACGTCTCCACAGGTAATGGCGATGATTGGGTGCATGGCGGCGAAGGCCATGACATCCTGCGCAGCGGTGCTGGCGTCGACCGGATGAGCGGCGGCGCGGGTAACGACAGAATTAGCGGTGGTGCCGGCAATGACTGGCTATCCGGCGGGGATGGCAATGATACGATAAATGGCGGCAGTGGCAGCGATGTCATGGACGGAGGTAGCGGCATCAATACGCTATCCTATGCCGATGCCAGAGCCGAGGTGAGCGTCAATCTCGCCACTGGCGAAAATTCAGATGGCGACACCCTGTCCAACTTTCAGAATCTTTCCGGCGGCCTTTACAACGACGTCCTTACCGGTGATGCCGGCAACAACGTCCTCGATGGCCATTTAGGCTATGATGTGCTGACGGGTGGAGCCGGGGCCGACACGTTCCGTTTTAGCAATGCCGTACAAGGCATTCAGGGAGGTCGGGAACCGCCTGCCGACACGATCACCGATTTCAATTCCGCCGAGGCCGACAGGTTCGATCTGGGGCCCATCGACGCCGACACATCCGTGAATGGCGATCAGGCGTTCCGTTTTATCGGTGGCGGCGATTTCACCCGTACCGCAGGCGAATTGCGAGTCGTTCCGTCAGACGATGCAACACCTCAGGACTACGTGCAGATCGAAGGTGACATCGACGGTGACGGCACTGGCGACCTGATCATCCGTATGCATGGCGATGTGGATCACGACTGGACAGCGAACGACTTCACGATGTGAGGGGCGAAATGCCAAAAATGAGAGGTGTCCGCTTAGTCGCCCCCTCACATCGAAATAGCTGACGTTATCCCATATGCGTTGAGCAGCTCATGGGGTAGCGGTTCCAGACGAGCCATTTTGCGATTTTAGGAGGACAAATGAAGAACCGCCGCGCCTATATGGTGAAGGTCCGCTTTGCGCCATGTGAAGACATCTGCACCGGGTCGGATGAGTGACCGCTCTGGGGCCGATTCCGGTCAGGCAGCTTTCAAGAATAGCCCCTGCGAAAGCAGCCATTTAAGTCGCTGCCGTGGTGTCTTGGGTCCGGCCCAAAGCATGTGTAATCGGGCGGTCCCAAATGGGCGAGCTCCCACTACTATCCCGGCGTAGCCGAGATGAAGGGAGATGACGATGTTTTATGCTGCTTTGGACGTGTCGCTGGGCTCAGTGGCGATCTGCATTATTGACCAGGATGGGAAGGTTCGGCTCGAGCGAGCCGTTTCATCCGACGTGCCGGACCAGCTGAGCATGGACCCGGTCGTCCGCAACTGAACAGTGAACAACCTCACATCATATAAGGTTCGATGCTTGCTCCCGCAGCCAAATTTTCTTCCGTGCCAGATTAGTCTGGCACTTCGCCAACTTTTTGACAAGTTTTCGGCCAGTTGCCGCTGTCGTCATGGGCACTGGACTGTCACGAGGCATTTACCTGATGCAAAACCGGATTGAGGCCGGTCCAGGAGGTGATAGCCTCCAAGGCCTCGATCTTGCCTGTGAGGGCATTACGACGGAAGAGCAATCCGTTCTGTCCCGCCAATTCCAGCGCTTTCACCACGGTACCATTCGCCAGGGTCACGGGAACGCCCGCAGTGATATAACATCCGGCCTCAACGACACATCCATCGCCCAGAGAGATACCAATGCCGCTGTTCGCCCCCAAGAGGCAATTTCGTCCCACGCGGATGACCTGCTTGCCACCACCCGAGACAGTGCCCATGATCGACGCGCCACCCCCTATATCGCTGCCCTCGTCGACAACAACGCCCGAGCTGATGCGACCTTCCACCATTGCGGGACCGAGAGTGCCGGCATTGAATCCTACGAAACCTTCGGGCGTCACGATCGTACCGGGGGCCAGATAAGCACCCAACCAGACACGGTTGGCATCAGAAATCTGGACTTGCGTAGGGGATACATAATCAAGCATCGCGGGTAGTTGAAAGATGCCTTTGATCTGGAGAGGCTGTGCTCCATTGCGATGAAACCACCTCAATGGGTCGATTTGTTCGGGCAGACACGGACCGTGTGAAGTCCAAGCCACTTTTGGTCCAATTGTCAGAGCGCCATCCAAATTTGCCTCGTGCGGCCGGACAAGGCGGTGACTCAGCAAATGGAGACGCAGATAGAGGTCGTGAACGTCAACAGGGGGCTGTCGTATATCCTCGATCGATGTGCGGACGGGGACCACCGTCACCGCGCGGTATCGATCGTAGCGATCCGGCTCACCGCCGTCGCTCCATGCATCGGCGAGCTCACGTGTCGAAAGACGTACTGTTCCCGTCGCCGGAACATGTGACTCCAGATGAAGGGTTTGAAACCAGGTGTCGAGTACGAGGCCGGAGTCCGCAATTGTCGCAAGACCGTAGCCGACGGCTCCGTAGTGAACTTCACTGTCAACCATTCAGGCCCCCAATTCGAGGTTTTGTATGGCCCGTCATTGAAGGTATGTTCCGGCGCGCAAAATTTGCACGCCGGAACATAGTGGATTGACCATAGTCAAAAAAGGGATCGACGATGGCAACCGGAGGTACGGCTGGATCGCGGACAGGATCATCTGCACAAAGCAAAGCGCCGCGAGCGGTCAGCATTTTTCAAGTGTCCCCATATATGGCTGCATCACGACAGAGCAGGATAATCAGTATAGCCCTTCGCCCCACCCCCATAAAACGTTGCCTGGTCAGGCTGATTGAAATCCGCGCGTTCACGCAAACGCTTGACCAGATCGGGATTGGCAAGGAATAACTTTCCGAATGCCACCACATCGGCATCGCCACTTTTGACCACGGTTTCAGCCAATTTCTGGTCGTAGGCATTATTGACCATCCATGCAGCCCTACCTCCGGCTTTCCTATAAGCCGCACGCAACGCTTCATAATCGAAGGGCTTCTCACCTTGCTGGAAGTCGCGGGCCCCGCCTGTTGCACCCTCGATGATATGGACATAGGCGAGTTCAAAGGTCGCAAGTTTTTCCACAACGTAAGTGAAAAGCGGCTGTGGCTCCGGATCTGACGAATCGCCGGCCGGGGTGACCGGAGAGATGCGAATGCCCGTGCGTCCCTCACCGACTTCCTTGGTTATGGCCTCAAGCACTTCAAACAGAAAACGCGCACGGTTTTCAATCGATCCGCCATAGGCATCGATGCGGTGATTGCTGCCCGATCGTAAAAATTGATCAATCAGATATCCATTGGCGGCATGAAGCTCTACCCCGTCAAAACCTGCATCGATGGCAGCTCGCGCCGCCTTGCGATAATCCTCGACAATGCCCGGAAGCTCGGACAGTTCAAGTGCCCGTGGCGGTGATGTGTCCGCAAATGAGCCTGAACCATCAGCATTGATAAGAAACGTCTTGGATTTTGCCGTTATCGCGGAAGGTGCGACGGGAGCGGCACCATGCGGTTGAAGTGTGTTGTGGGAGATACGTCCCACATGCCACATCTGCACAACGATCTTTCCCCCGGCAGCATGAACGGCGTCGGTTACCCTGCGCCAGCCCGCAAGTTGCTCCGGCGAATAGAGACCGGGAACATCGGCGTAGCCCTGTCCTTGATGAGAGATTGCAGTTGCCTCGGTGATCAAGAGCCCTGCGGTCGCTCGCTGGGTATAGTACGTTACGGTCAGGTCACCTGGTATCGCGTTCGGCGAGCGATTGCGCGTCAAGGGTGCCATGACGACACGATTGGCAAGTTCGATGTCGCCAACCTTGATAGGGTCAAAAAGAGTAGGCATGGAAAACCTTTCATTCAGGGGCAAATTCTTTGGGAGGACATTGGCACCGGCAGCCCCAATCCGGTGTCATAATTCAATGATTGGAAGTTGATTAAATTTCCTCGGCCAGACATTCGTTCCACGGTCTCGATCGAGCGATGTCGATTGCGGAGGTGGAGGTTGTGTTTGCCGTGTCCATTCGATGCGGCCTTTTTGTGTAAGCGCCAAACGATCGGTCCTCAGATGTCATCACTGCCGTTGTGTCCGGCGGCTGCCGTTTCGTGATGTCTGATAACTTCCTTGATTGTGAAGGCGAGGAATTTCTCGGCAAAGTCGGGGTCGAGGCCGGACGACGAAGCCAAGGAACGCAAGCGGATGACTTGCAGCTTTTCGCGGGCCGGGTCTGCGGCGGGAAAGCCCAACTTGGCCTTGAGCACACCGACTGCCTGTGTGCAGCGAAAGCGCTCGGCAAGCAGGTGGATGAGTGCGGCGTCGATATTGTCTATTGAGGCCCGCAGGTCGAGCAGTTCCCGAGGGGAAGCAAATGTCATGGTTCATGCCTTTCAGTCGTTGTTCTTTTGGGTGTCGTGTGCGATCGCAGAATCCCTGCAGTTCGCCGGAACGGTGAGCGGAGATCGTCGGCGGCTGACTCAGTGCTTGGTAGCTCGTCAACTTCCCGAAACCAGCTTCAATCCGATGACGCCTGCCAGAATGAGGACGATGCAGATGATCCTTAGAGGGTCGGCGGAGTCGCCCAGCACCGCTATTCCGAGAATTGCGGTGCCAGCCGCGCCGATGCCGGTCCAGACCGCGTAGCCGGTGCCGACCGGCAATGTGCGAAGCGAAAGCGACAGCAGGAAAACACTCGACAAGCCGGCCGCGACCGTACAAAGCGCCGGGATCAATCGCGTGAAGCCGTCAGACCATTTCATGCACAAGGCAAAGGCGATTTCGATCAATCCGGCGATACAAAGCAGTGTCCATGCCATCATCAAATCCGACTCTAAGTTTGATCGAGCGAGGCCGAGCCATGGAAATCCCTGTGGGGCACGCCGTCGAACGTTGGGAGGTTTCAAGCTTTGCCGGTACCGGCGGGTTTCGAGCGGAAGGCAACGCCAAATCGGTTGAAGGCGTTCATCAAGCCTATGGCATATGTGAGGTCGGCAAGTTCCTTGTCGCTGAATGCGGCGGCGGCTGCTTCATAGTCAGCATCGGGAATTCCGGTTTCGGCGACGCGTGTGACGGTTTCCGCCCAGGCAAGCGCACTGCGTTCGCGGGCATTGAAGAGGGAACCGGCGGAACGCCATACGGGCACATGCCCGAGCTTGTCCACGGTCAGGCCGAGCTTCAGCAGATCGCGCGAATGCATGTCGATGCAATACGCACAGCCGTTTATTTGCGAAACGCGCAAATACACGAGGTCGATCAATTGCTCCGGTAGCCCGCTTTTTTGAACAATGGCGTGCACCACGCCGAATGCCTTGAAGCCTTCGGGCGAAGCCTTGGAATAGTCGATGCGGTCACTCATCACAAAACCATAAATCCCTATTACAGGACTTAATTTGCCAAATCTCGTCTCACCCGGAAAGGACCATGATATGACTTGTGTACTAGGCCATATTAGTGCGACTGGAGTGCGCCTTCGGGTTCGACAAGCGCCTCGTGAAACCCCAGTGAGTTGGTCAAAAGGCCCTGACGAAAGTAGAAACGCTGGGCAAGTGCCTTGTGCAAGCCAGTGTCGAGCACAAAATGCCCGCATTTTTCTTTAATCGCGTACGCCCGGGCTACCGATAGGAGTCTTGCACCAATGCCATCGTTTCGATGCCGGTTAAGAACGACAAGGTCATCAACGTAAACGAACCGTCCGTACAAGAGATTTTCCTGCAATCGATAACCAACGAGGCCGACGATTTGATCGCCGCATCGCGCTGCCGTCAGACGGTACCCCTCTTCGCGCTGCCGCAACACCTGACGCAGGAATGAATCGGCATCCGTCAGATGCGGTCGCAACTCCACCATAACCGCGTAACATGCAGCGATGTCGGGGAGGTGCTCGACAGTCTTGAATTCAAGGGAGATCGTCATGGAGAACCCTCAGCCTTAAAACGGAAACGAGCGCATTGTGCCGTGTCATTGTCCCGATAAGAAGGTCCATGATCTGACTTCTGCACTGGGACATGACGTCTCAAATCCCCCGCTTCCGTCGCGATAAGACTCACTCGCTCAGAACAGATTCAAGATGCGCTTTCCGAGAGTCTCTGCGGTGCGCTGAGTGTCGATGTTCGTAAAGTTGACAAGCAATGCTTCGGATTCTTCCACTGCCATCGTCCAGTCACTCAATGCCTCCGCGTAAAGGCCGTTTTCCCGCATGCGTGCAGAAAGCAGGCGGTCCGACTGCTGGTCTCGCAGGCGCAGGATCAGGTGCATTCCTCCGGGTTGGGCATCAATCCGCATATGTTTGCCAAGGACGCTTTCCAGGCCTGCCGCCGTGGCCTTCCGGCGCTGGGCGTAAAGTTTGCGCATCCGTTGGATGTGGCGCGCGAAATGTCCTTCCTTTATGAAGGCGGTGACGACTGCCTGCGTCAGTTCGGGACTGCCGCCTGCCAATGTTTGGCTGATCTGCTCAAACCGCTCGACCAGTGTTTCCGGAACGACGAGATAGGCAAGCCGGAGCCCCGGAAAAAGCACCTTGCTGAAGGTGCCGGAATAAATCACCCGACCGTCATGATCGAGACTCTTCAACGCAGGAAGAGGACGGCTGACATAACGATACTCGCCGTCATAGTCGTCCTCAATGATCCATGCGCCGTTTTGTGCGGCCCAGTCCAGCAGTGCCAAGCGCCGGGGCAAGGCCAAGGAAACGCCCAGCGGGCTCTGGTGTGCAGGGGTGACGACAGCCGCCTGTGCGCCCGGTGCCGCCCTGATGCCGTCGGAGATCACCATTCCCTCCCGATCCACCCGCACCGGAACGGTTCCGATGTTCATGTGCCTGAGTATCTCCCGTGTCGGCGGATATCCCGGGTCCTCAAGCCAGACGCGGTCTCCTCCCTTCAATAAGGTGTGTGCGATCAATTCTATCGTGTGGCGATAGCCGGACGTCACGAAGACCTGGGAAGGCGAGCAGTCGATACCGCGCGAAACCTGAAGGTATGCGGCGATCTCGTTACGCAGTGCCGGCAGGCCGTATACTGATGGGTGAACCATGTCCGACGGCTGCATGGCGCGGACGCACCTGGCTCCGAGGCGCGCCCATATCTTTCGCGGAAATGCATCGAGCGCAGGCAATCCCATCTGGAACGGCAGGATCGACTCCGGGCGAAAGCTGACCTCAGCTGCGCTTGTTTTCGATTGAGGCAATTGAAGTGCAACCGGCGCAATCGTCTTCAGGCCCGGCGTCACGATGGTCCCCGCCTGGCCGTGAGCCTCTATGTACCCCTCGGCGGCCAGCAAAGAATAGGCCGTCTCGATCGTGCCTCGTGCCAAACCCAGTTCTTTGGTCAGCGCGCGTGCCGAGGGTATCCGGTCACCCGGCTTCAACAAGCCGCTGGCAATGGCTGTGCGAAACCGCTCGTAAATCTGCCGATAAAAAGGCGCTTCGGTGTCTGGGTCCAACGGGGAGACAATATTTGTTTTTGCGGCGGTCATGGGCCAATCGTTTTGTCAGCTATTGGAAATAGCTCCATACCATAAAGCGCGGTGAGTGGACAGTCGGAAGCTGCCCGACCGCAAGGAACGCACTCGGCCCCGCGCGACCTTGTCGGTCTTTGGACGCTTGAATCGGCACTCATGGACCAGTTTCTGTGTCCATTCATGGACCTTGGATGCCCTTCAACAGCTTGTACAGTGTGCGTGTCAAATCAATTCGCCAAACGACAACCTGGAAATGGATCGGTAATGAAAATCCTCCATGTCAGTTGCAGCCCTCGAGGGCTGGCCGCCGAGAGCTACAGGCTCTCTCAAAAAATAATCGCCCAACTGCTGCTGAAAGCACCGCGGGCGACGATCGCCATTCGGGTGCTCGGCGGCGGTGGTATCCCGCCAATCGATGAAAACTATGCGATTTCCCAAGGCTCGTCCGCGGACGTGTCTCAGGAAGGCTCCATGGCCCAGTCCGAGGAACTGATACAGGAACTGGAGAGCGCAGACATCGTGGTCATCTCAACCCCGATGCATAATTTGACAGTGCCGGCCACCTTGAAGTTATGGATAGATCACATTGTCCGGGCCCGCCGGACGTTTAAAATATCCAAGGCGGGAAAGGTAGGCATGCTGCAGGATCGCCCAGTCTTCGTCGCTATAGCCTCGGGCGGCCGATTTTCCGGGGAACGCGCGCAACAACCGGATTTTCTCGTTCCGTACCTGAAGACCATCCTCGGCATGATCGGACTGCACGACCTGACTTTCTTTTCCGTTGAAGGAACAGGCTTCGGGCCCGACGCCGTCGCCGAGACAAGGCTCAAGACGGATGAATTGGTGCGGGAGCATTTTTCTTCGTTCCGCCCCCCATCTCATAGTGATGGGGTCGGGTACAGCCCAGCAACTGTCGCCAACCAAAATCTTGTTGTGCCCAGTCCGGTAGATTGACGACTTTTTTCTGTCGAGCAGGAAGCCGGAAATTTCGCGGAAGTTCCGACGCTTTCTAGACCTACATTCGCTCCATTTGGCTCCCGTCACCGAAATTCCTTAAGTCTCTCCGTCTGACAGTGATCTCTCGCATGGACCACTTGCAAAGTCCAATCATGGACCTTCTGCTTGGATCGGATGACTACTATCAAGGTCGCGAGCGTTGCCATCTCCCATCACGCTCGTTTTACCACCGATACCAAAGTATCGGTGCATGCCCTTGGTCGACAAATCGCAACCTCAGAGGGACGTATATTTTCAGTATTTGAGTCCCCCCAATTTTTGGAATGGAAGGATAGGCTATGAAAACCCGGATCAACTATCGAAAGACTTCATTTGTATTTGACGAAAGCTACGGCTCCTCGCCGTACCAGTTCGCCACAATCAATGCAGGCGATCCGGCGCATCCCACGAAATCACGTTTCGTCTGGGCCATGCCGTTGGCCGCCATCTTTCTCTTCGGGAACGGGGGCAGCGCCTTTGCCGACACCAGCGACGTCAAGGGCCCAGCGCCGGTGATCGTGGCGAAATCGGGCGAACACTGCAAGGATGATCCAAACTGCTTCAACCGGATTCACTACGCGGTGAAACCAGTCGCCCACGTAAAGCCTGGACAGCATTTCATCCTCGAGACGCGAGATGGACTGGATTCCGACCTTGACTTCTCTTCCACCGCCGAGGACGTGGCAGCCGTCGACCTGAACCGCTGTCATCCGCTGACGGGTCCCGTCTATATTGAAGGCGCTAAAAAGGGCGATTCCATTGCCGTAACTGTACTGGACATCGTTCCCGACGAATTCGGCACCACCACAGTCGTGCCCGGATTCGGATTTTTGCGGGATGTGTTCACCGATCCCTACATCGTGCACTGGGACCTGAACCGCGTCGAAGCGACCTCGAAGGACATGCCCGGCATCTCGGTGCCGAATAATTCGTTCATGGGGACGATCGGCGTGCTTCCGGACAAGGCAGAGCTCGACAAGTGGCTGAAGCGCGAGCAGGAACTGGCTGATGCGGGCGGGGCCGTGCTGACGCCTCAGCCTGTCGAGGCCCTGCCAAAGGATCTCTGCGGCGTGGACGGCACCAACAAAAGTGAATGTGTGCGGACCGTGCCGCCGCGCGAGAACGGCGGCAATGTCGACGCCAAGGAAACCATCGTCGGCACCACGATCCTGTTGCCTTGCTTCATCGACGGTTGCGGCCTCTTTGCGGGTGACCTCCACTATGCCATGGGCGGCGGCGAGGTGGCGGGCACCGCCATCGAGATGGGCGGCAGGGTGACGATGAAGGCCAAGGTGATCCCGGCCGGAGCCTCGCTGCAAACCACAATGCACTTCGAAGGCGACTCGCAGCTCAAGGATCTTGCGCCGTCAAGCTTCTATGCGATCTCGGGACTGCCAATCAAGCCTGAAGGCGACGTGCCGGTGTTCTCCACGTATCTTGGCGGTGACAAGATCGCTCCGCTGGCCAACCTGTCCGAGGATCTGACGCTGGCGGCCCGCAATGCCGTCCTGAACATGATCGATTATCTGGTCAAGACGAAGGGGCTGACACGCGAACAGGCGTACGTACTGACCAGCGTCGCCGTCGATCTCAACATAGCGCAAGTCGTCGATTATCCGAACGTCGGCGTTACCGCGATCCTGAACCGCGATGTCTTCAAGGAGCAATGATCATGCAACGCCGCACGCTACTCACCTTGGGCACGGGCCTCGCCGCGTCAGTGCTCGCAGGCTACCGGCCAGCCATCGCCGATATGGAACCCGACGGTTTGACACGGACCTACCGCCGGTTCCGTCTTCTGGTCGTCGGCCAGCGGGACGATGCAAGAGCCAGTGAACTGCTGGAATCGTCAGTCAATGTGCTGGCGCGCTTTTTGCCCGGCACGCGAGCGAAGCTGATCCGTGCCGCCGACACCCGGCGCGTCGGGGTGCTCGTCGGCACGCGTCAGCAGGATGTCGCCATCATGACGAGGGAGAGCGCGGAGGCGCTCTTTCTCGCCAATCCGCCCTTCGCCGATATCCGCAACTTGCCGCTGAGGCTCGTTGTCTCATTCGGGAGCCACGTCCTGGTGAGCCGAACGGACTTTGAAGACCGGCACGCCTATGCCGTGGCGCAGACACTGGTCGAGCATAAAAACCTCCTGCCTGCGCCTGCCGCAGCCCCCGGCGGAGTCATCCCGTCGCATCCAGGATCGGCCGCCTTTTTTTGGGGCGGCGACATGCCCGAAGATTGACGATACCGCCGCGGCGACAACGCCGCCCGGCAAGTCCGCATAGTGAAATGGAAATGTAACATGGGTTGGTTAACTGGGACTTCGGGGGAGATCTCCCGCCCATCGACGTTTATTGCCCTTTGACGAAGTGAGAAGACGATGATCGAAAAAATGACGCGCACATTTCGACCGGCCACGCAGCTCGTGCATGCTGGCACGCTGCGATCGGGCTTTGGCGAGACATCTGAAGCCTTGTTCCTGACGCAGGGTTTCGTCTATCCGACCGCCGAGGCAGCAGAAGCCCGCTTCAAGGGCGAAGAGCCCGGATTCATTTATTCGCGCTACGCCAATCCGACGACCGACATGTTCGAAAAGCGGATGTGTGCGCTGGAGGGTGCCGAAGACGCGCGTGCCACTGCCTCCGGCATGGCCGCCGTTGCAGCTGCCATCATCTGTCAGGTGAAGGCAGGCGACCACGTTCTTGCCGCACGCGCCATGTTCGGTTCCTGCCGCTATGTCATCGAGACGCTGCTGCCGCGCTATGGCGTGGAATTCACGCTGATCGACGGTTCCAGGATCGAGAACTGGCAAAACGCAATCCGGCCCAACACAAAGGTGCTGTTCCTCGAAAGCCCGACAAATCCGACGCTGGAAGTCATCGACATCTCCGCTGTTGCGAAAATCGCCAATTCGGTCGGAGCCAAGCTCGTCGTCGACAACGTGTTCGCAACTCCGCTGTTTCAGAAGCCCCTGGAGCTCGGCGCACATGTCGTGGTCTACTCGACCACCAAGCATATCGACGGGCAGGGACGCTGCCTTGGCGGCATGATCCTTTCCGACAAACAGTGGATCGACGACAACCTGCACGATTATTTCCGTCACACCGGACCGAGCCTGAGTCCCTTCAATGCATGGACCATGCTGAAAGGTCTCGAAACACTGGCCGTCCGCGTGAAGCAGCAGACGGCGAGCGCAGCAAAGCTGGCCGACTTTCTTGCCGGCCATTCGGCCGTCGCCAGAGTGATTTATCCAGGCCGTCCCGATCATCCGCAGGCAGACATCATCGCGAGGCAGATGTCCGGCGGATCGACCTTGGTGGCATTCGAGGTGAAAGGCGGCAAAAAGGCTGCGTTCAAATTTTCCAATGCACTGGAGGTCATCCTGATCTCCAATAATTTGGGAGATGCCAAGAGCCTCATCACCCACCCGACGACCACCACGCACAAAAATCTCACCGACGAGGCGCGTGCGGAGCTCGGGATCACCGACGGCTTGCTGCGCCTGTCGGTTGGCCTCGAGGATTCCGATGACTTGACGGAAGATCTGGATATCGCGCTCAAAGCCACGCTTTGAATTTAGTTCTGAAGCTCCTGGAAATGGTCCCGCTTTCCAGACGCCTTGGACACCGCCTTGGCCGGACCGAGAAACCCTCAACAACGCGGCATGAACGCGATGGAGAAACAGCAAGTGAGCACACTGAAAGCCTATAAGAGAACGCCCGACCTCAGCAATTCGACGTGGTACAAGGGGATTCTCACCAGCCAGATGGCGGGGAAGCAAGACAATGACGGCGCGTTCGACTTCGCCTTCATAACGATGCGACGCGGCACCGAGCCGCCTCCCCATGTCCACTCGCGGGAACACGAATTTTTCCACATATTGTCTGGGGAAATGAGGGCGTTCATCGACGGCAAAGTCTTCGACTTGACGGCGGGAGAGTGCCTTTACCTCCCGCTCGGAACGCCTCATGCTTTCCGGCTGCTCTCGGAGGAAACCCGTTGGGTTGCCTTCATAACGCCGGGAGGCTTCTTTGAAGCCGTCAACAAGATGAACGTGCCGGCAGAGCGGATGGAACTGCCAAACGACGAGACAGTCACCTACGCCAACGTGGACATGACCGAGACGATTAAATCCTTCGAGGAAATCGGCCTGCGGTTCCTGACGGAAGATGAGATCCGCAAGGAGATGCCCGAATACCCTCTATAAATTACCAACGACGCCAACGATGCCACGCGTCGTTGGCGGCAGGATTAAGAGATATCCCTATAAAGTTTCGGATCATTGTCGTCGTCGCGACCGTCATATCGCGCCTGCGCCACTGCTATTGCCGGGAGATTTTCGAGCGTCCATCGGCCGAAAAAAGAAAGCGGTTCGCTCAGTGATTTTCCGAGTGCGGTGAGCTCATATTGAACCTGCGGCGGATTGGTCGGAAAGAGCGTGCGCAACACCATGCCGTCGCGCTCCAGTACCTTCAGGGTCCGCGCGAGCATCTGCTGGGAAATACCGTCGATATCACGCTTCAACGCATTGAAACGGAGCGGTCCAGGCATCAGGCCTACGACAACAAGCACCGTCCACTTGTCGCCGAGGCGTGCCAGAACTGGCGTCACTCGCCTGCAGGGGCTTGGCTCGTCGTGGTTCCTATCGTCGGCAGTCATGTCCATGTGACCTCGTCAGAAAAAAATGCGTTCTTGCGGGCATCCTCTAGCAGCGGTTACATTTCCGGTGCAAGTCAATAATCCTGACTGCATCGTAACTGATCCCACCGTTGAGGAAAATCTGCATGTCGTTGAGTTTGAAAATTATCGTCGGAAGCACGAGACCTGGCCGGTCTGCACCTGCCATTGCCGCATGGATGCAAAGCTTCGCGGCGGAACATGGCAAATTTGCCACCGAAGTCGTCGATCTCGCCGATGTCGATCTGCCCTTGCTCAATGAGGCAGCCCTTCCAGTCCAGAAAGCGTACGTGCATGATCACAGCAAGCGCTGGAGCCAGATTGTCGACGCTGCCGACGCGTTCGTTTTCGTCACACCCGAATACGACTACTTTCCCTCCGGTGCCCTGGTCAACGCAATTCAGTATCTCTTCAGCGAATGGAACTACAAGCCGGCGGGCGTGGTGAGCTATGGGTACACCTCGGGTGGATTGCGGGCATCCCAGGTCTTGAGACAGTTGCTGACCAGCGTGAACGTGTTCCCGATCACCCAAGTCGTTCCCATTCCTAATTTTCACGCCTTCATCGGCGAAGACGGAGCGTTCATGCCGAGCGAACCGATCGAACAGGGTACAACCTTGATGCTGGACGAGCTTCACAAGATCGGCGTCGCATTGAGTCCGATCCGACACGAGGTAGCCTGATATACATCTCCCAGCGCGCAATCTCATCACGGAACCGTACAACGTGTTAGTCCATGCAATATAGATATAAGACTCGCGTGCAGCCTCGATGAACGCCACCGCCATCTCTTACCACGACCATCTCCATCATTTGCTTGTAATAGCGTGCATCCTGCTTGGCGAGGACGTCGTTGCGTTCAGCATGTCATCCACCGCCAGCTAGATGTCGGCTCTGCCGACGACACGGCAAAGGCAGCCGCACAGATACCCTAAAAACTGGTCAACCTGAAGTCGGCATTCGGACGCTCTATGTCCGGTTATGGCGCGATCTATATTCACCTCAGGAAGTTCTCGCGCACGGCACTCGGGACGCCACGACTCTTTGATTTATTAGTCCACCGCATTACGGACGATAGGGCACGCCATGCATGCCCGCCGCCGCGCTTGCAGCCATGAATCTGGCTCCGTACCCAGCAACGTTTTTTGCACAAGGTGGCCCGCCGGCACTCCCTGCTCAAGATTATCACCAACAGAGGTCGCGACCCTGCTGCCGAGCGTCAGATTTTTAGGCGAAGCCGAGCTTCAAACACAATAAGCCAGAAGTTCTTGCTGGTGATTAGCGGTTGAAGAGTATTCGATGCTTCATCGCAACAGATGCGTGGAAATAATGCCTTTGCGTTTCGTCGCCAAATTCTGGCGCTATGCTTTGCCGTCAGTCGCGTATCAGTGATCCGGTCGGCTCAGTACTCTCCACAATGTAATTTTTTGCGCGCGTCATGTAACCGTTACGTACTGTGCGAAACTAGCTGTATCTGCTCGAACATTCTTAATCAGCATTTTTATCAGCTTTACGAGAGGTGACGATAATGAACGTTTCATATCCTCAAGTCTCAGTGCAAAGATCCTCCGCTTCTGAGTGTGCATCTGCTGAGGCAAAGAGACCACGTGGCATGGGTTACGGACCTGCATCGGGCAGAAATCCTGATGGCTACGGGGAGGCAACTCCGGCTCACCGGGATACACAGCCCGCCACCCATACCGAAGCCCACAGCGCGGCAATCTCCGTATTTGAATTGAATGTTGACAAGCTGCCTGAAGAATCTCGGTTCGATGCTTGGCGTCGCAACTTTGCTCCCATGGTTGAGCTAACCGCCGTGGACGGCGATCCAGCGCATTTCGCCGGAAAGCAGAAAACGTGGGATCTGGGTCCCATCGCTTTTACGCATATCAAATCTGACGAACTGAAGTTTGCGAGCATTCATGGCCATACAAGGCGTGAACCGGTAGATCACTGGGCCATGACACTCGTCCTGGAAGGGAACATCGAAACGTCGGCACCGGGCGGGTCCTTTCGCGGAGGTGCGGGACGTATCCAGGTTCATCCGCTTGCCGGCTTCTACGAGGGGCACATCACCGACAGCGAAATGCTGATCTTGTTCGTCCCGCGTGATTTCTGTCCGGAGGTGGCGCGTGTGCTGGGTGCGATAGAGTTCTCGACGATCGACACGGGCATGGGCCAGTTGTTATCAGATTTCCTGCTTGGTCTTGCGCGAAGGCTCGCGAACCTCGAGGTCACCGATCTGGGTAATCTCGCGGCTGCGACCAAGGCCATGATTCTTGCATGTGCATCACCGACTGATGACCGCATTCAAGAAGCGGAAGAACCCATTTCGATGGTGCTTCTGGAGAGGGCACGACGCCTGTTGCAGCGCAAACTATTTGATGCTGATTTCCGCATCGACGGCGTTGCCCGCGAACTTGGTGTCTCGCGCACACGGCTATATAGGTTGTTCGAACCCTATGGCGGTGTCGCCCATTACCTGCAGCGCCGGCGTCTCATTGACGCGCATGCTGTCCTAGCGGATCCTTGCGATCAACGTCGGATCGTAGATATCGCCGAGCAGCGCTGCTTTACCGACGGCGCAGAGTTTAGTCGGGCATTCAGACGCGAGTTCGGCTACACACCGAGCGATGTTAGGGCCGGTATCCATGGCGGTCTGCCGAATCGGCCCGCGACCGATCTCGCCGCGAACTCTCCGGAAGAGCGATTTGGCATACTCTTGCGCAAACTTCACGGATAACGCCAGCGTAGTGCCTGGATTGACCGCATCCGGATTTTGGGACGCTCGGCCTAACGGCGGGATTCCCTACCTAATAACTCATAACCCGAATGTGCTATAGCCCCCGGTATCAATCGTCAAATGCGATGAACCTGCATGCTTACGGACACCAGCGTAGGTAAGGGAGGATTTTGCTATGAAACGCAGGACTTTTCTCACGGGGAGCGCTACCTCGGTGGCGGCACTATCAGCGCAACCGGTATTGGCGCATTACCAGCCTCCTTTAAATGATCCACCAGCACCCGGCGAATTGGCAGCGACTGCGGCTCGTTTACGCGCCCAATTCATGAAAGATTTTGACCCAGCCTATATCGAGAACGTGATCGTTCCGCATTTCCTGGTGAGCGTTTTTGAGGGTGAGCGGTCGTTTCTTCCGATGATTGATCTTGCACTCACGAAGGAGAACGCTCTTCCCAACGATTTATGGGGTCTTCTCAGCCCGACATGGAGGCCCGCGCCGGAAGATGGCGTGACGGTATTTCTTCAGGGATTGGAGAAGCGAGGACCGGATAACCGTCGCAAGAGGATTTACATGTCGGCAGTAACGCCAGATCTCTATCGTGAAAAGTATGGCGGCAAGGTTACAGCGTTTTTTGACCAGTTAATGTCCGAAGCCAATGCGGGACGGCCGTTGATGCGCGTCTACCTGAATTCGTTTTGGGATCTGTACTGGGATTTGCATCTGGGCGTCTCGGGTGACGAGATACCGGAGCGTGTCCGTCAAATAGGCGAGAGTTTCAACACGGTTCTTGCTTACCGAGACCCAACGACGCGCATCGTCTACGAGAATTATATGATCGTGCGATCCCATCTCGAGTTTTTGAAATCATGGATCGACGAAAAGCTCGCCGATATCGCGTCAGGAAAGACCACAGATCCAGAAAAGACGTTCGCGTGGTACTGGATCAAGAACGGCGAGGAGAGCGCGTACTTCAATCACAAGGACGTGGTGTTCGAATGCTTTCACAACTTCGTGGCATTCAGTCAGTGGGGCAATACCATTTACAATATCATGCTTCGTCTGGCCAATGGTGTGGGTGACCCGGATATCAAGGCTTCTTTCAAGCAAACCATGGAGGGTGATCCGGACAACGCAAACGGTGCCCCATTCACGCCTCTCGAGGCATTCGTCATGGAGTTGTTCCGGCTGATTTCGCCGAATGGCGGCAGCATTTCTGCACTAGGGGAAACCCAGACACCGCAGTTCGACCGACACGGTTACATCATCAGTCCCCACACCTCGACGAGTATGGATCCCGTGCACTGGACGAACCCGAAGAAATTTGATCCTTCACGGTATAAGGATGCTCCCACGAGCTCCGATATCGATGAAGCCAAAGCCAAGCAGATCGGTTTTGCCAAATGCCCATTCGACTTGACATCGTTCGATGTGAAAGACGGTCGCAAGGCTGCGCTGCACAACAGTGGATTTGGAACTGTTTTCGGGGTTGCTGACGGTAAGCAGCTCCCCGTCTGCGACTACGCAGGCTTTGCGCCTTTTGGCTTTGGTTATCGTCGCTGTCCGGGCGAGCAATTGACCATTCAGGCCTTTGAAGATTTTCTACGGAAGGTTTGGAAAGACAAGATCGAGTTCATGAAACTCAATATTGCCAACCCTGAGCCGCTGCCAATCGGGCCAACCACGGTGATTGGTGACGATATTGGTTTTGCACGCGTCGTGTAGCTGGAATAAATTAGTGGTGCGGGAGGCATCGTGAACAGACGAACTTTCTTGTCGACCCTGATTGGCGTGGTCGCTTTTGCGGCGATTGACAAAATCGTTGCCAGTTCTAGCCTTGCCGATGGCGGCCGTCGAACCGATAACCCCCGATGCGGAGCAAGATGAAAGTGCCAAGGGTAACGCCCCGGATGGTACTCCCGTAGCGCAGCGACGCAGTTCTTCTTGGCGTTATAGCAACTCGCGGCATCGGCGGAATCGCCGCAGGCACCATCGCCGTACCAGGCGACGTCGTGTTTGCCAGACATATCGTGATGTCTGGGGGCGGAGACGCCGTCGCTGTCGCTGGGTCTATTCTCGGCGATGACAGGTGAGGCAACGGTGTGGGAGCCGCGTGCCACGCATGCGAGGGAGGAATGGAACTTTTGGCCAATGATGTCATCACCTTGGAACGTGCGACGGGCTCTGTACATGGCACGTTGTGATGGGCTGCGTAGTCTCGCTGACACCATCCATTCCGTTAACGTAGCACCTCGACTTCGGTAATGCACACAGTCTACAAAGCATGATCTGGAGGTTAGCCAGATGTGGCTGGCGTCTCGTTTTGGCGCAACCGCGACCTCAGCGTGGTCGTCAACAATGTCTGCTTTCAGGCGGTGGCAAAACTGACCTCAACGG
>CAVQFY010000009.1:0-447356 GCA_963711925.1 uncultured Alphaproteobacteria bacterium | reverse complement strand
GGGCGTCATTTCGATCGATCGGTCATTCTGCTGTGTGTGCGCTGGTATCTTGCCTATGGGCTGAGCCTGCGCGATCTGGAAGAAATGATGGCAGAGCGCAATATCCATGTCGATCATTCGACTGTGCATCGGTGGGTTTTACGGTTCTCTCCGCAATTGCTCGAGCACTTCAACCAGCGTAAGCGTTGCGTCACCGGTAAATGGCATGTCGACGAGACTCGGAGTAATTGATCGTCAGCGCTCTCTAGCGGCTACTATGGCTGCGCTGAAAAGAGGAGAGCAAAATGGAACAGCTTTTTGTTGTTTGGACGTGTCAAAGGACGAGACGGCAATCTGCGTTCGAACGCAAAGTGGGACGGTCAAGTCGGCGTACAAGAAGCCGACCGACCCCGACACTATATATCATGCCTTGATGTGTGAATTGGAGCATATCCGATGCGTCGTTCTGGAAACCGGTCGGATGGCGAACTGGTTGTATAACGAACTCAGCCAGCGTGGCTTGCCGATCGTCTGCATCGACGCACGTCAGGCCCACGCTGTACTGAGCCAGATGCACAATAAAACCGATAAGAATGATGCTGCCATGCTTGCAGAGCTTGCTCGTACAGGGTTCTACAAACGCATTGAAGTCAAAAGCCGTGTTTCTCAGGAACGCAGAGCGTTGCTGCGAGCGCGCGAGGTTGCAATTAAATCCCGGCTGAATGTGGAGAATACGATCCGTGGCCTGCTGGCCAGTTTCGGGATCCGTCTCCCCAAATACCTGAAGACCTATGATCAGAGGGTCCGAAGGGCGCTGGAAGGTCAGATCGATTTGATGAGAATTATCTTGCCACTTCTACTCCTCCGGACCGAAGCACTGCGTCAGGCATCGGCGCTGACAAAAGACATGATGCGCCAAGCCCGAGTGGACGAGGCTTGCCGACGCCTGATGACCATTCCCGGCATCGGCGCTGTGAGTGCCGTCACTTATGTCGCCACGATCGACACGCCGGACCGGTTTGCCCAATCCAGATCAGTTGGGGCGTATATCGGGCTGACATCGCGTAAATACCAATCAGGCGACATTGACTATAGTGGCAGAATATCCCGGCGCGGTGATCAGATGCTGCGCACGGTTCTCTATGAAGCTGCCAACAGCTTGCTGTGCCGGGTGAAATCCGGGTCTGGGCAGCATCTGAAGGACTGGGCGATTGGCCTAAAGAAGCGCACAAGCCACAAGAAGGCCGTAGTAGCCCTGGCCCGGAAACCAGCTGTGATAATGCACGCCATCTGGAAAGACGGCACGGAGTTTGAACCCAGGGAGGCCTGATTAGAAAGCCGCGCGAGGAACGTGCGGCGAGAGTTGCCGTATCGGTTGCAGCGGCAGGCTACCGGATGAACCCGATTGATTTACATGCGAGCCAATGCATCGCGAATGAGACCTTTGGGAAGCCGGCGCCTTGGATGCCGAGATGAAGCGCCAAATGGGATGACTTCGAAAAGAACCTTGCAGGCGGCCGATACATGCGACAAACTCACCGAGCGCTAACGATCAATTAAAGAACCTACATCAAGGTCAAAGGCGAATGGATGTATTTGTACCGCGCCATCGACAGCAACGGCGATACCGTCGAGTTTTACTTCAGCAAGGACCGTGATCTGCAAGCTGCCAAGCGCTTCATTCACAAGGCTTTGGCACGCCATGGCAGGCCAGAGCGCATTACCATTGGCGGTAGCCAGACCAATCGAATGGCAATCATTCAATGCGACGCTGAAAACCGCTTGAGACAGCGTGATGCTGGGCACCCTGTTGCAATCCGATCCAGCAAATACTTACGGATGTATTTGACAAGGGCCATTTGTTTAGGAGAGAGCGTTTTATCTCCCGGCATTCGCTGCGTTTGACAACTGAAGAACGCGCTGACGTGCTGCAGTAAAGCCAGATCTATGGGCCACCGGGGCGTGTTTGCGCGGCTTGGTACACAGTCGCTATCATTTACCGTCTGCGATATAGATCGGCGGAACTGATTTTGCTATTCTGTGCCGGCTCGGGTGACCCCGTGGCGAAGCACAGGTCTGAGGTTGCAAACCTGTCGCGCAGCCTATGTTTGCCGCACCTCATTGGCGGCACCCGGGCACCTGTTCGGTGGTTGCTGCTTCCAGGCTGCAACGAAGCGACGGTAGACTTCTTCCGCATTGCCCATTGCCTCCCGTTCACTGTCGCGCACCGCTTTGTTGCTGTAGTCTGCAGCCGGCCCCTTCCGCTTGCCGCCGCGGTGTGAAGGTTGACCTGCTGCCAGTTCCAGATGCCGCAGTTTCCACTGGAGCAGCGCCGGACGGATCCAGGTATAATCCTGCTCCTTTGTCAGCATGTGCCAGACGAGGACCGCGAGTTTCCGCGCCGTTGCGACTGCGGCAACCTGCTTGCCGCGCTTGTCGCGGATGCGCATGAAGAAGGCGCGCAGCGGGCCAGGAACGCCAGAGATGACCCAAGCGGCTTCAACCAGCATCGACCGTGCATGAGCTCGACCTTGTTTGGTGATACGGCCATGGTAGGCGGGCTTGTCGCCGGACTGCCGGACCCGCGGGTTGAGCCCGAAATAGCTGACAAGCCTTTCCGGAGAGGAGAACCGCTCAATGTCGCCGACAGCTGCCACGATACTCAGTGCCACCGTGACATCCACGCCGGTAATCGTCATCAGCCGCTTGACCCGCGGCTCCTGGAGAGCCGTCTGGGCGAGGCTTTTGTCAACCTGTGCAAGCTCGCCGCCAAGGCGTTCGAGTTCTCCGACATGGCGAAGCACGACGCGCCGCTGATCCTCGGCGAGCGGCTGAGCCATGAGCCAGACCTTGCCGCGTTTTGAGAACAGTGTGCCTTTGTAGGGCGGGATCAGATTGGCGTGCAGAACCGAATGGATACGGTTCTTGAGACGGGTCCTCTGGGCGACGAGCTGCGTTCGTTCGGCTACCACGCGACGCCGCGTCTCGGTTTCCTCGTCCGGCATCCAGACTTCGGGTAGAAAGCCACTCGCATGGAGTTTCGCCAGCACTGCCGCGTCGATCTTGTCGGTCTTGACTTTGGCCCAGGCGATGGCACGGACCAGGATCGGATTGGCTATGACCACCCGGCCCACAAAGGGCGACAGCAATCGCACGATCGCGCTTGTATTGCCTGTCGCCTCGATGACGATCTCGTCATCCGGCTTGAGCTTCTTGGCGAACTGCAACAGGCGGCTGCGTTCGAGATCGATCCTTCCGGCATCCCGGATATTGCCTTTCTCCAGGATTGCCATTTGAGCGAATGATCGGTGGACATCAAGAGCAATAATTCTCATTCCCGGCTCCTTTCCAGGGTCAGCAACAACCATGGGAGCCGGCGGGCTACACGACAACTACGGATCCGCGCTCGCAGCGCAACCGGGCAAGTCGAAGGGGGCGGCCAGATAACAACTCGAGCTCGCAGCTCATCAGGTATTTCGGCCTGCCCGCCATGCGTGCTCCCGACACCCCAATCCCGGTAGACGGATCGTACTCGATTCATCCATCTCAAGAAATGCGGATTGGCGCGTCGCGCCTATTCATGCCTGATAACAACAACATCGAGCAGGATCATCGACGCGTCAAACGACGGATCCGGTCTATGCTTGGCTTTCAATCCCAAGCCACAGCCAATATTACGCTGGCTGGAATTGAGCTCGTTCATATGATGCGCAAGCAGCAAGGTGCATTCGTTGGCTCGCTCAAGCAGCAATTTGAGACGCTGACAGCATAACCGCGTCTGAAGACAACGCCGACTCCCGTCAATTAAAAAATTTGCAACGGAACCCCGAGCAGCAACAATCTATTTCTATCATCGAACGGCTGATCTTTGTGCGTGGTCTAGGCATTGATCCGTCCCACTGTCGCTCGTTAGCTGAAACGCCAATGCAGCGGCCCGATCGCCTTTCCCGACGCATCATCGATGGTCAGAGTGGTATTCCGATCGCAGTTCGTCGAGCAGTGCTCGCCCCTCCAGAAGATCAGGCGTATCGAAGCCCTCGCTGATCGAGGCGTAAGGAGATGCGAGGGTGTCGTACGCTTCCGCGGATTTACCCTCTGCACGCAGATGCCGCGCGAGCCGGATGGCCGCCCGGAGCATGAGGGATAGAGTCCCTTGCGCCGTCGCAATCTCCACGGCACGCCGAAAGCAGGCCGCCGCCGGTCGGTACGTGGCGAGCGATAGCTCGCCCTCGAGGAGACGGAGCCGCGCGTTGGCCCACGATTCCCCGTGGCGCTCAGCGACGGCGTCGGCCTCAGCGAGGGCGGCGCCCGCCTCCTCCAGCCGCTGCGTTTTGACGTAGAGCTCGGCGAGGATCGCAAGATAGTGCGGCAGCCTGAGTCCGGCGCCGGTCGCGCGCAGATCGCGCAGACCATCGCGCAGGCGCACGATACCCCGATCGAGATCGCCCTCCTCGGCGGACGCCCAGCCGTCCATGATCGTGGCCCAGGCAAGATAATAGCTGAACCCATACTCGGCACAGACTGCGTAAGCGGCGTCGGCATGCACGCGCACCATCGCCGGTTCGCGGCGAAACTGGTGCAGCATCGCGGCGTAGGCGAGCGCGACGACGAGGCTGAACGGGTGGTCGAGTCGTCGGGCCACCTCGATCGCTTCGCCGATGGCCAGGAGTGCACGATCCGCGAACCCGAGATGCCAGTTGACATGAGAAGCATAGGCGCGGCCGTGGACGTGGATGTTGACGCCAGCCGCGAACGCGTGGGCGGGATCACCGGCACGCTCGATCTTGCTGCGGGCCGCCTCCAAGTGGGTCAGGGCCAGGCCATGCTGGCCCAGATGGAACAGGTTGAATCCCAGCGCATGATGGGCGTCAGCCTGGCGCACGAGGTCGTCGCCCCGTTCGACCAGCTCGAGCAGTTCAGCGCTGAGCTCGCCCGTGCGGGTCAAATGACCGCGTACGTGATAGACGTGGCACAAGCCGCGCAGCGCTCGCGCGCGATAGCTCTCGTGCCCTTGCCGGCGGGCGAGCTCCTCGGCTCTGGCGTAAGCCGTCTCGACCTGGGGTGCACCGAAGCCCTCGGTTGCGATCAGCGGCGGTCCCAGAGCCACCTGGACCTCGAGCTCCTGGCGCTCGCGCGCCTCGCTCGGCGGCGCGTCCTCGAGCATGGCGAGCGCTCTCGTCAGGTGACCGATCGCTTCCTTGTTGGCCGAGCGCTGCCGCGCCAATCGGCCGGCGCGCAGCCACCAATCTACGGCCCGGTCGTGAATCCCGGCCTCCGAGAGATGACGGGCCAGGAGTTCGGGCTGGCGCTCAACGACAGCGGGGAACTGCGCTTCGAGCGCAGCGGCGATACGCGCATGAAGCTCCACTCGCCGGCTTTTGAGGAGGGTCGCGTAGGCGACATCCTGGATCAGCGCGTGCTTGAAGGCGTAGGTCGCGTTGGGCGGCTGGCCGCGCCGGAAAACCAAATCGGAGCCGACGAGCCTGACGAGCGCTTCGCTGAACGTCGGCTCTTGCAGCGGCGACACCGCGGCCAGGAGATCGTGATCGAACTCGCGGCCGATGCAGGCGCCGATCTGCGCCAGCTCCTTGGCCGGTGCCAGCCGATCCAGCCGGGCCATGAGCGAGTCCTGCAAGGTCGAGGGAATGGCGAGCGCCGCCGGCACGCCGATAAGCTCGAGGTGGTCACCGAGGTCTCGCAACAGGCCGGATTCGAGAACCGTCCTGGTCAGTTCCTCGACAAACAGCGGGATACCGTCCGTCTTGCTGGTGATCTGGGCCAGAACGTCCGCTGGCAACGCCTTTCCGCCGACGACGCGGCCGACGATCATCGCCACGTCGCCACGGACGAGCCGGGAGAGCGAAAAGGAGGTGACATGAGCGTGGCCGGTCCAGGGAGCGCTGAACTCGGGCCGGAAGGTGATCACCGTGAGCGCCCTCAGGCCCTGCACGCGTTCGGTCAGAAGATCCAGGAGCTCCATCGTCGAAGGGTCGATCCAGTGCACATCCTCATAGACGGCCAAGACCGGCTGCTGGCGGCACAGGGCTTCAAACTGCCGGAGCAGGACCTCGAAGGTGCGCTGCTTCTGGCGCTCGGGCGTCAGATCCAGGGCCGCGTAGCGCTCTCGACCGGCAGCGATAACAGGGCGGCCATGAGCGCCCTCGCGTCTTCGTCGAGGCGCTCGGCATAAGGGTTGAGGAATGTTTCCAGCTTGCTGAGCTTCTCCTCCGGCCCGTCCTCGCGAGCGAATCCGGCGGCCCTCTCGAGCTGCCCGATCACCGGAAAGAGCGCGCTGTTCATGTGGTAGGGCGAGCAGAAATGGTTCAGCACAGCGACCGGTTCCTGGGCGAGCGCCTCGCGTAGCGCCAGGACAATCCGCGACTTGCCGATTCCGGGCTCGCCGGAAAGCAGCACCACCTGGCCCTCCCCGGCCTTGGCCCGTCGCCAGCGCTCGAGAAGCAGCGCCAGCTCCGCGTCACGCCCGACGATCGGCGCCAGCTCCCTGACATGGAGTGCCTCGAAGCGGCTCGCTGCGCGGCCGGGTCCGAGCACACGGAACGCCCGGGCCGGCACCGTTAGTCCCTTGAGCGGCTGGACCCCGAGATCCTCGACCTCGAACAACGCGCCTAGAAGCTTTCGTGTACCCTCGCCGATCACCACCTCGTTGGGTCGCGCGAGCGTCTCCAGGCGGGCGGCAAGATTCGGCGTTTCGCCGACGACCGCCTCCTCTTGGGCCGCCCCCTCGCCGATAAGGTCGCCCACGACGACCACGCCTGTGGCGATGCCGACCCGGGCTGCGAGCGGCTCGCCGGTCGGGGTCGCCAGACGTCCGACCGCCTCGACGGCCGCGAGGCTGGCCCGCACGGCGCGCTCGGCCTCGTCCTCGTGCGCCCTCGGCCACCCGAAATAGGCGAGCACCCCGTCGCCCATTAACTTGGCGACATGGCCTTCGAAGCGAGCGAATCCACCTGTCACCGCGTTCTGGTAGGCTCGGAGAAGCTTGCTCATGTCCTCGGGATCGAGCCGGGTCGAGAGTGCCGTCGAGCCGACCAGGTCGACGAACACGACCGTAAGCTGCCGCCGCTCGGCCCCGGCTCGCGTCGGTTGCGCAGACGGCAGGGCCGCCGGCTGCGGCTCAGCTGTCACGCCACGTGCCAAGCCTTCGCCGCGCAAGGCCGCGATTGCCGCCAGCAGCTTGCGGCGGTGGCCGATCGAGGTGACGCCGAGGCCGACCAGGTCTTCCGCCGTCAGCTCAGGCAGAATGTCGGCGCCTATATCGTTGTCGCGGAACGCCTGCTCGTACTGCGAGAGCTGCAAGCTGCGCAGCCAAGTCCCGATGTCCACATCCATCCTCCACCAATCGCCGGGAGCAAGGTCCCAACAGGCAAGAGCGCTTCGCCTGGCCCGAACGGCAAGCGGCCAGGGTCACGGCTCTGAAAGCGGCACTCCGGCGGGCAGGTCACGGCCTGGCATCAACGGCAACCTTACGCTGGTCGGACGTTCTGGTTCATGCGGAACAGGTTGGTCGGATCATAGCGGCGCTTTACCTCCGCCAATCGGCGATAGTTTGCACCATAGGCCGTCGCCACCCGGTCGGTCTCATCGGCGGGCATGAAGTTGACGTAGGCCGTGCCGGCGGCGTGCGGCGCGGCGGCGTCGAAAAGTTTCCTGGCCCAGCTTATGCAGGCTTGATCCGTCGACGGCTCGCGCCACCGGGCATGCACATTCATGACAAAATGCGCGTTGCGCTGCGGAAAAGCGGTCGCCTCGACCGCGACGCGCCCTGCGACGCCGCCGACATGACCGATGAATATCTCGCATTCGGGTCCGGGGAGTTCCCGGATGGCCTGGGTCAGGACGCTGATGGCGCCGTCGGACAGCTCCGTGAAGTCGTGGGTCTTCCAGTAATTGCGCGCGCCGGGCGTGAGCAGTGGATCAAACGTCGCTTGCCAGCTCGTGAATGGGCGAGGCTCTACGACATCGACGATCGGACTGCCGAGCGAGCGCAACTCGGCCGTGGCAGGTTCGCCCGCCTTGATGTCACCGCTGTAGCACATCGCCAGGACGAGAATTTCACGGCCGTGCCATGCACTCGGTAAGAAAGGTAGCGGTGGCGCCCGGCGCATTACCACCCAACATGTCAGTTCATCCGGCGCCGTTTCAACGATACGGCGATATTCTTTGAGGAGCTTGGCGGCATCATCGAAGGGATGAATGACCAGTCCGGCCAGCACCTGCGGCCCGAGCGCGTGAAGCTGGAACTCAAACGCCGTGATGACACCGAAATTGCCCCCACCACCGCGCAGGGCCCAAAACAGGTCCTGGTTCTCCGCGGCACTAGCCCGCACCAGATTGCCATCGGCCGTCACCACATCGGCTGCGAGGAGATTGTCAACGGTCAGGCCGAATTTGCGTGTGATCCAGCCGAAGCCGCCACCCAGCGTCATCCCGGCCACGCCGGTGGTCGAATTGATACCAGTCGGAACAGCGAGCCCAAAAGCTTGCGTCTCTTTGTCTAGCTCCCCCAATGTCACGCCGGGCTCGACCCAGGCACGCTGCGATGCCGGATCGACCCGCACCGACTTCATCTGCGAGAGATCGATCAGCAGGCCGTCGTCGCAGACCGCGTTACCGGCAATATTGTGTCCGCCGCCGCGCACCGCGACCAGCAATCCATGGGTACGAGCAAATCGAACGGCGCTGATCACGTCCGCCGCTCCGGCGCACCGTACGATGAGGCCCGGATGCCGATCGAACATCGCGTTCCAGATGGTTCTCGCTTCGTCGTAAGCGGATGTGCCCTGATCGAGCACCTTGCCGCGCAACCCGCTCGCTAATGTGTCGACCGCGACAGCATCGACGATCTTCATACCGGACTCCAAAGTCTTGAGATTGAGGCTTTCCATGGGCGCTTCCATTGCCGATTGTTCTGCTGCGGATGGTCTTGGGACGTACCGTCCGATCCCCTCGTTCGGCGCGCAGCTCATCCGGCTTAGAGGGCCGACAGAGGCGCGGCTTCCCTCAGTAGCTCGTGGCGGCATCGGCGCTGCCGTGACGAGGGTGAGGACGGTTCGTGGCAACCATGGCGTGGCATCGAGCCGGCACATCAAGTCCGGTCGTTCGCCGGTGTTGCCAAGGCCAAGCGTCTCTTGTTCTGACCCTAGGGCAGTAATGAACGATACGCCGCCGTAACAGCCCTGTCACGCAAATTCCCTGCGACGTGGTCGAGATCTAGGCGTCGTCAGGGTTCAATCGACGGCGATCAGCGCGTGCCAACTTTATGAGCTATTGTTAACGTGCATCAATGACAACCACCGTCTCTGCTCATCGATTTCTTTGGGCCATGGTCGGTCATGCGCGACAGCCGCGACAGACGCCCCATTTCGATCCATTCCGGACCTTGCCACGCAGACGCTGATGGGCTCCCTCGCCGGAATTAGGCATTGAAGACGAAGCGGGTTCCCGTGACGGAACGCAGTAACTTGCTTGGCATCTCAGCCTTGAATATCTCGTAGAACGGTTCGCCGGTACGGTGCAGGGGAATGACGTAGTCGGGATCAATCTCCTTCAGAGCGGCAACGCTTTGGCGCACATACTCCGGAGGATAGGGCGCGAGGTGGAGGCCGCCGATCACAGCGTGGACTTTGCTGGTCCCGAAACCGCCTGAGCACGCTTGATCGCGTTGACGACTCCGCGATGACTGCACGAGGTCAGCACGACCAGGCCTCGGCCTCTTAGGTTGAAGCTGGTCGCCAGCTCGTGGCGGAACTGGTCGGGATGACGCCCTGCTGGCGCTCCGCCTCGCTGAACTCTTCCGGGTAGCATCCCATGCCGGTCTGCACACCGATTTTCATGGCGCTTGGCGACAGCACTTTGTCGGCATGGTGGGGGGTAAGTCGCCATCTCGATTAGCAAGGGACAGAATACTCCTGTTCCGTATTGCGGTATCTGTGACAACTTGGCTCCACATTTAAAGATGTATTTCTCCCAGCCCTGCTGCAGTCGCGTTCGATTGGGGCGACCTGTGTGAAGCTTGATGGACGCGATGGCGTGGTATTTACCGTCGCCGATACCGGCATCGGCATTACGCCGCAGCAGATGACAAATCTGTTTCAGGAGTTTAGCCAGGCCGACAGTTCCACCAGCCGCAAGTACGGCGGCACCGGACTGGGGCTTGCCATCAGCCAACGCCTGTGCCGTACAATGGGTGGTCACATCACCGTGGACAGCACTCCTGACGCCGGCACCACGTTTACCGTGTGGCTGCCGTCGGCAATCGACACGCCCCCAACGCTGGTAGAGCCGCCGACCCCTGTTTTCGAGGGCGCGGCGGATGATCGTGTTCGCCTCATCTCGAACGTGGTCCTCGTCGTTGATGACGATGAGACAGTGCGGGGCCAGATGCGCCGGTTTCTCGTCCGCGAGGGTTGCGATGTAGTGACGGCCAAGGACGGTACGGAAGCCCTCAAACTGGCCCGGCAGGTGAAGCCTGCATTCATCACCCTCGACGTGCTGATGCCGGGCTGCGACGGCTGGAGCGTCCTGCAGGAACTGAAGGCGGATCGTGAGCTCGCGAATATCCCCGTCGTGATGCTCACCATCGCCGATGAGAGGAACCGGGGTTACGCGCTCGGGGCCGCTGACTACATTGTTAAGCCGATCGAGCGCGTAACGCTCCGGAAATTGATCACGAAATTCTGGTCCGGCGCGCCTGGCCCCGCGCTTCGTGTTCTGATCGTCGAGGATGATGCGAACACGCGCCAGCAATGGCGTCGCATTTTGCGCACCGAGGGCTGCGACGTGCACGAGGCCGAGAATGGCCGGGCCGCGCTGGAACGTCTCATCCCCGCGCTTCCGGACCTCATCATTCTGGACCTCATCATGCCGGAAATGGACGGCTTCGAGTTCCTTATCGAACTGCGCAAGCAGCCCGCCTTCAAGGCAGTGCCGGTCGTGGTCGTGACGGCGGCGACCCTCAGCGAGGAAGACCATCAGCGCCTGAACGGTGGCGTCGAGCGCGTGCTCGCCAAAACCGCCTTTAGCCGCAACGAGCTTCTTGACGAGTTGCGCAAGATGGTTGCACGATACGTTCTCAAACGAAGATCGCCTGACAAGGATCACCGTGATGGTTAGGATCCTGTACGTTGAGGACAACGAGGACAACATCTACATGCTGTCCGCGCGACTAACACGCAAAGGTTACGAGGTAATCGTCGCCACCGATGGCGATCAGGGTGTGGCGCGTGCGCGATCGGACGCCCCGGCGCTAATCCTGATGGACTTAAGCCTTCCCGTCGTTGATGGCTGGGAGGCAACAAGACGCCTCAAGACAATGCCTGCGACGCGCGATATTCCCGTGATCGCTCTCTCATCGCACGCGATGGCTGGCGACCGCGAAGCAGCGCTGGCCGCCGGGTGCGACGACTTCGATACCAAACCTGTCGAGTTCACGCGCCTGCTCGGAAAGATCAAGGCCCTACTCCCAAAGGGGTCGATGCCATGAGCGAGGTTGGACCCACCCTGCTCGTCGTCGACGATAACGAGGACAATCGCTTTACGTTGACCGAGCGATTGAAGCGAGAGGGCTACGGGAACGTGGCATGCGCCGGCAATGGACGAGAGGCGCTCCAACTGCTCGCGACGAGGTCATTCGATCTCGTGCTGCTCGACATTACGATGCCGGAAATGGACGGCTACCAAGTGCTCGAGCACATCAAGGCCGACACCACGCTACGTAACATTCCGGTTGTCATGATCTCGGCGGTCGATGAGATCGACAGTGTGGCGCGCTGCATCGGCCTCGGCGCTGAGGACTATCTGGCCAAACCGTTCAACGCGATTCTGCTGCGCGCCCGCGTGGCCGCCTGCCTGGAAAAGAAGAGGCTGCGCGACCAAGAGGCGGTGTACACGCAGCAGATCGAAAACGAAAAGCGTCGAGCGGACGAGCTTCTGTACGCCATGCTGCCCCCCGGCGCGGTGCGCGAGCTCAAAGCGACCAATGGGGTCCGCCCCCGTCGCTACAACGAAGTCGCGGTGCTCTTTTGCGATATCGTTGGCTTCACGACCTACTGCGACGAGAACCCGCCGGAGAAAGTGGTGGAGGAACTTCAGGCGCTGATCGGCGACTACGAACGGATCGTGCATCACCATGAAATGGAGAAGATCAAGACCATCGGCGACGCCTTCATGGCCACGGCCGGCCTGTTCAATCGCGTGCCAGATCCGGTTTTGGCCAGCTTGCAGTGCGGACTCGATATGGTGGCGGCATCACGCCGCATCGAGCCCAAATGGGAGGTTCGAGTTGGCGTCCAATTTGGTCCAGTGGTGGCGGGAATCATCGGGCAGCGGCAATATGTATTCGACCTGTGGGGCGACACCGTGAATATGGCCTCCCGGATCGCGGCCCTTGCCAGCCCCGGGACTGTAGCGACCAGCGGGGCCACCTGGCATCGCATTCGCGAGCGGGGTTGCGGGCGCTCCCTGGGCTTCGTAGAAATCAAGGGGAAGGGTCAGATCGAACTCATCGAATGCCAGGGACTTCGTTGAAGGAACCGGAACAATCTTCGCCACCTGTCATCCTCGTCGGGCTGTCAGGCTAGACCGTTCTCGGCCAGCGCTGGCAGCAACCAAGTTACCGAATGACCGGCTCACCATGGTAGCGGCGCTTTGATGGCTTCGAGACGCCAAATCCGACTTCCCGGATGGCACAACGCCCGCATGATCCGTTGGATTGTCCAGTTCAACTGCCCGGCCATCGCGACGCTTCTGTCGCAATCCACCTAATCCGTAGTCAGCGGAAGAGATTAACCTTCGCAAGGTCGATGAGCTGGGTCGCCCGGCCGTCGAGAACCGCCTTCGTCATGAAGATACCAAAATGATAGGCCTGCTCCAGTGTCGTCCTGGGCGGCATGGCAAGCTCCTGTCGAGCGCTCACGACGTCGACCAGAACTGGCCCCTTGTGCGCAAGCGCCGCCTCGATAGCGCTCTTCAACTCCAGCGGCTTTTCAACCCTGATGCCGCGAACACCCATGGCTTCCGCCATCAGCGCAAAGTTGGGGTTCTTGAGATCACAACCCGTGTCCAGAAAGCCATTCGCCTTCATTTCCATTTCAACAAATCCGAGCGTTCCATTGTTGAGGACGATAACCTTCACCGGAAGCCCCATCTGGGTCAGCGTAATGAAGTCTCCCATCATCATGCTGAAACCGCCGTCGCCTGACATGGAGATGACCTGGCGATCCGGATACGTCGCCTGTGCGCCGATCGCTTGCAGCATCGCATTCGCCATCGACCCGTGATTGAACGACCCGATAATACGCCGCTTGCCGTTTACCTTGAGATACCGCGCCGTCCAGATGATCGGCGTTCCGACATCGCAGGTGAAGATCGCATCGTCGTCAGCCAGTTCGCTGACCATGCGGGTAACATATTGGGGGTGAATAATGGTGCTGTTCTCATCACTTTCTGCCAAGGCATCGAGGTCTCTGCGCGCTTTCTTATAGTCACTCAACGCCTTGCTGAGATGACCTGCATCCGTCTTTTCCTTGACTGAAGGCAGCACAGCCTCGAGCGTATCCTTGACATTGCCGAGCAACCCCAAGTGAAGCGAGCAGCGATTGCCAAGCGCTTCGGGCCGCACATCCACCTGCGCTATTTTTGCCTGCTCCGGATAGAACGCCCGATATGGAAAGTCCGTACCGAGCATCAGGAGCGCATCGCAACTCTCCATGGCAGCGTATCCGGATGCAAAGCCGACCAAGCCGGTCATTCCTACGTCGTAAGGGTTGTCATATTCGACGAACTCCTTGCCGCGGAAGGCATGCACGATCGGGGCCTTCAGTTTGCGAGCGAGCTCGATGACCTCTGCATGCGACCCTGCGCAGCCGGCACCGCAGAGCAAGGTTACCCTGGACGCTTTGTTGAGGAAATCGGCCAGATGCCCGACATCGGCCTCGCTTGGCCGCAAGACGGGCGCCGTGGGCGCTATCCATTCGGGAACGTCGTCATCAATGTTCATCAGCGCGACGTCGCCAGGTAGCACAACGACAGAAACGCCTCGCTTGGCAATTGCGACACGGATTGCGCGTTTCAAGATCTGCGGAAGCAATTTGGCATTGGAGACCAGTTCGACATAATGGCTGCAATCCCTGAACAGGATTTCCGGATGCGTTGCCTGGAAATAATCGATCCCGATTTCGCTGCTGGGGATGTGGGCGGCGATTGCCAGAACCGGTACGCCGCTGCGCTGGCAGTCGAACAGTCCATTGATCAGATGAAGGTTGCCTGGACCGCAGCTCCCGGCGCACACGGCAAGGCGTCCGGTGAGATGAGCTTCAGCTCCCGCCGCAAAGGCCGCCGCCTCCTCATGACGCATGTGTATCCAGTCGATTGACTTCCTCCGCCGCAACGCGTCGGTAACGCCGTTGAGGGAGTCTCCCACCACGCCGTAGACACGCTTCACGTCTGCTTTCTCAAGGGCCTCGACGAGATATTCGGATGCAGTTCTACTCATCATCTTCCTCCCACTATTGCAAGAACGCCCCCGACGATCTCTGCGGGACGCGGATCTTCAGTCACGTTTATACTACCGCGAGAGCCGCGATAAATAATCCATCTCAAGCTCGCCTTGATACGTTTCGGCGCCAACCTTCAATGCTTCCGTCACGCGCGCTTGCGTCACCTCGCTGGCGACACTCAAATCTAACTCATGGGCCTCCGCCAGAAGTCCCTCCGCCATGGAGCTGAATGCTCCATTGTCCACGGCCGCCTTGGCGTGAGCAATGGCATGTGCAGGAAATGAGGCGATGCGGTGAGCCAATTTTTCGACAAAGGGCGTCAGCTCGTCCGCCGGCAATGCCCGGTTGATATAGCCGTAGCGCTCTGCCAGCTCCGCCGAGAGATCATTGCAACCAAGGAGCACCTCCAAGGCGCGTCCACGCCCGATAAGTCGTGGCAATCTTTGCGTAGCGCCGCCGCCCGGAACGAGCCCAACCGCCACTTCCGGATGACCAAAGATCGCTTTGCCAACGGCAGCAAAACACATGTCCACGGCCAGCGCGATCTCACTCCCTCCACCCCGGGCCCGTCCCTCGACTTTGGCAATGGTTACCTTGGGCATGTTCCTGAACCGTTCACCGATCATCTGCGTAAGACGAAAGCTGCGCGTATTGGACACCAATTTGGAGGCGGCTCCAACCCGGCCCAAACCAGAATGTGCTATAAAGAAATCAGGAAGCGCGCTCTGCAAGACCACAACCCTTACGCTCTCGTCGGCCTCGAGTTCCCTGCCGAGTCTGTCGAATTCCAGCGACAGGACTTCATCGAGAAGGTTTATCGGCGGGTGATCGATCCCGACGACGGCAACTCCAAAGTCAAACTTGAACCGAAAACATTTGTAATCATCATATTGCATGGCAGTGGCTCCATTTCGGCGGCCGTTCCAGACGGCCGATCTGTATGCGAGAAAGCTTCTCGAAGACCTTGGGTGATCCGTCAGCCCGCTTCCGGACGACTGAGTTCTTCAAGCAAGAAAACAAACGACTCATACGGCCGCCCGGTCGCGTGTCGAAGCCCCATCTCACAGGTTCGGTTGGCCGAGATGTAGGCCTCGGCCGGGTGGGCATCCAGAACGGCTTTGATCTCGCGGGTCGCCGAGACGACGAGTTCTGGATGCAGGAGGCCTCTATCCCCGGCCGTACCACAGCAGGTCGTGCCGATCGGCACCTCGACATCATCGGCCAAATGCGTCGCGATCTGCTTGAGTGCCCCAGCCAATTCCAAGTGCGTGATGGAGCAAGTTGGGTGCACGGCGATCCGCCCGAGCTTCCGCCTGATCGTCAATTTCGGAAGGAGGTCGTGACACCACGCGATCGAGTCGATGATGGTCAGGCTCTCGTATTTGGCCTTGGTCTCGGCGTCGAGTAGTGACGCAATATCTTGGCTGAGACCGAGAGTGCACGATGCCGCATCGACGACGATCGGGATCTTGCCGCCGTCGCTCCACCGTAACATGGCGTCGGCGATGGATTTGGCCATGAACTCGTGGCCTTGGGGATAGCCTTTTGACTTCCACGGCGTGGAGCAACAGAGACCGGCGACGTCAGGCGGGATCCACAACGGCTTACCAGCTCGTTCGGATAATGTGACGAACGCCTCCGGCAAGGACGGCGAGGACGGACCGTCCGGATCGCGGCCAAACATCCGGTTGATGCAGGCGGGAAAGTATGCGGCGGCTGCACCACGCCTCTCGGTCGACCGCGGAGCCCGGGCTGCCCGCGGCATCGGACCAGGCACACTGGGTATCAGATCGGGATTTGCGACTGCTCGCGCAACCCCGGTCAAGGCCGTCAGCGGCTTGTCTCCGAATAAAACGGAGAAGGCATGCGTGGCGGACAGGCTCGCTCGGGACACCTTCTCGACCGTGCTCCAGTTCTTGGCTAACCGTAGCGCGACTTTGTCGGCCGTCGGAGTCGTCTCGGCAGCGCGGAGTTCGCGAATCAGAGCACCGGTGTTGATCCCGATCGGGCAGGGAATTGCGCATGTGCCATCGCCAGCGCAGGTGTCGATTCCATCGTACTGATACTCATCCTGCAGCCGGGCAAGCATCGATGATCCGGGTGATTGGCGGGCCATTTCACGCCTGAGAACGATCCTTTGCCTTGGCGTCATGGTGACGTTGCGGCTAGGACAAACCGGTTCGCAGAATCCACACTCGATGCACTGCGATGAACCCGTGACGCCCTCGATCTGCGGCACCGATTTCAAATTCTCCAGGTGGAGTTTTGCGTTGCGGGTAAGGATCACGTTCGGTCCCAGAATCCCTTCCGGGTCGGCGAGTTCTTTGATTCGCCACATCATGGCGGTCGCCTTTGGGCCCCATTCCGACTCAACGAAAGGCGCCATATTGAGACCGGTACCATGCTCGGCCTTCAGCGAGCCGTCGTGCTTGCGGACGACAAGATCGACGAGTTCCGTCATGAAGGCCGCATATCGTTTTTGGCCCTCTGGGTCGCCAAAGTCGGCGACCAGCGTGAAGTGGAGATTTCCGTGGGCTGCGTGGCCGGCGACCCCGGGGATGAAGCCATGCTTGCTCAGCAGTTCCTGAATGTCCCTGGCTCCTTGTGCCAGGCGTTCTGGCGGAAAGCACACGTCCTCGGTTATGAGCGTCGAGCCCTCGGGCCGGTGTTTGCCGACCAGTCCGAGCAGTCCTTCGCGTACGTGCCACGCCAGTTCGACAGCTTCCGCCACGCTCGTGAACTCTACTGGATGGATCAAATTGGCTTTGGACGTAAGTTCGATCACCTTGTTCTGCAAAACCTCGAGCGCTTGCACGTCGTCGGCACCGAACTCCACGAGAAGCGCTGCAGCCTTCGGATCGAGAGACTTCCAATAGGATGGGGTGTGCGCGAAGGCTTGGCCGGCCGCGGTAAGAGCTGGGGCGACCATCAGCTCGACCGCGGTGGCTCCGAGAACGACGAGGCCGGGGACAAGGCCGACCGCTTCATCGATGGTTGGGACTGGTATCCAGGCGACGCTGGTCACGCCCGGAGCAGGAATGCTATTGATCACAGCCTCCGCGACAAACCCAAGCGTCCCTTCGGATCCCACGAGAAGACGACGAAAGATCTCAAGTGGCGTTTCGCCGTCGAGCAGAGCGCAGAGCCGGTAGCCATGGGTGTTCCGTATCGAATATTTTCGTCGTACGCGCTCGGCCAGCTCCGGATCGGCGAGCAGCTGTCCGCGCATTTCCAGCAACCCGATCGCAAGATCAGGTTCGGCTCGTTCGAACGCCGCCTCCGCGTCGGGGGCCGAAGTGTCGATTATGGCGCCGGACGGCGTTACGAACGTCATCGCCGAGACGGTCTGGTAAGCGTCGTTTCTGACAGTACAGCGCATGCCGCCGGAATTGTTGGCTATAACGCCACCGATGGTGCATGCGTGCGAACTTGCCGGGTCTGGTCCGAGCCGTCGACCATATCGCGCGAGCATTGCGTTGACGTGGCCGAGGATCACTCCCGGACGCGCGCGCACTCGGAGGCCATCGTCCTCCACTTTGGCGCCGTACCAATGACGGCGCACATCGATGAGTATGTCGTCCGACTGGGATTGACCGTTCAGGCTGGTTCCAGCTGCCCGAAACGTCGCGTGCCTTGCGTTCTCACGGCAATATTGGAAGAGCTTGACGATGTCATCCGTCGTTCGAGGCAGCACAACAACTTGGGGTATGAGCCGATACGGGCTCGCATCGGATGCATACCGCACGAGATCGATTGCCCTGTCGAAGACGTTCGCTTTTCCCAGGAGGGCGATCAAATCGGCCTTCAGGTTGGCTGGGGTCCCGTCGACCAGTGAAGCGGGGACAGCATCACACGTTGGGGGCCCGTCGTACCGTCCTATGCGCGCAGGGTTCACGGAAAATAGCTTTGCCATCACGCAGCGCCTCCTCTTTTCACTCGTCCTGGATGGGATTGCTCAGGACACCCATCCCTTCGATTTCCACTTCGAAGACATCGCCCGACTGCATGAAGACAGGTGGCTTGCGCGCTGCCCCAACGCCACCAGGTGTTCCGGTGATGATCACATCACCCGGCTCCAGACTCATCGCGACGCTGATCATTTCGATCAAAGCGGGGACGTCGAAGATGAGCTGGTCGGTACCCGCATCCTGCATCACCCGGCCGTTCAAGCGGCCTTGAATGCGCAACCCGCTGGCCGCCCGCGGCACTGCATCGGGCGTCACCAGCCAGGGGCCGAATGCTCCTGTAGCATCGAAATTCTTGCCCATCGTCCATTGCGGCGTGCGCAGTTGAAAATCGCGTATCGACGCATCGTTGAACAGGGAGTAGCCCGCCACGTGCTCGAGGGCTCTGTCGCGTTGAATGCGGCGTCCTCCCCGGCCGATCACCACGGCGAGCTCCGCCTCATAGTCCAGCGCGGAGGATTCGCCTGGGCGCCGGATCGGTTCACGGTGAGCGATCAGACTTGTCGCGAAGCGCGCGAATATTTCGGGATAGGCCGGCTTTTTGAGTCCGCTCTCCTCGAGGTGATCATCGTAATTGAGACCGACACATAGGATTTTCGGCGGCTTGGGCACCGGGGGCAGTATCCGAACTGCGTTCATGTCGATTGCCTGCGTGGGCAGAAGGTCTCGGCCCGTGCGCAACAGATCGGCACCTTTCGCGATCAGTTCGGGCAGCGTGCCTGGAAAGCCCCTTTCGCGCGCCGTAAGGCCATGCCAGCCCGATCCGTCATCCGCCGCAATTCCAGGGACACCCCCCTTCTCGAAATGGACAATGCGCATAGGTTCTCCTTCATTGCGTGCGGCCTCGTTCTGGCAAGGTCGATGACTTCGACAACCCGACCACTCAGGATGGCCTTGACTGAATAGAGCTAACTCAGAGCTCGACTGCGACCATGCTGTTAATGCCGATCGACATCTTGGATGAGACTGTCATCGCTTGGACGGTTCTGCGTTTTCGGCTCGGAATTCGCTCGCCAAGCAATCGCAAGCGGACGGATGGCGCAATGTCCGCTCAAATGTGATTGGCAGGCGATTTGGAGGTCCGCCGCACATCGTACGCTAACAGCGCCACAGGTTCTCGCGTTCGCGCCGCCAGTTCGATGGGCTCTGGCCAAGAGCTTGTCTGAAGTGCTTGCATAGATGTGCCTGGTCGGCAAATCCGACACTCAGAGCGATTTCGCTCAACGACGCTGAACTCGTCAACATCAGGTGGCAGGCTTCCTCAAGCCGTCGCCGGACGATATAGGAGTGCGGCGGTTCTCCAAACGCTTGCTTGAACGAGCGTGAGAAGTGCGCAGTGCTTCGGCGCGCGACGGCACTGAGGTCGCTCGCATGAATGGTCCGATGCAGATTCTCGTCAATGAATGTTCTGACGCGCGCTATCTGCCAACCCGCTAGTCCACCTGTCCTGGAGTCCTTGCCGTGCGAACGGCGTTCGATTTCCGACTGGAGGATGGACGACGCTGTGGCCAGCGATGTCTTTGCCGCCTCCTGATCATGATCGAGCTCGGTTTTGGCGGCTTCAAGCAGCAGTACGAGACTGTTTGCAAGGGAACCAAACTCGAAATCAGTTTGAGACGAAACATGGGAAACCTCACTGTACGTCCTGTCCATCGAAACCTCGTCAACTATCCCGACGAATTTCACGTGCCGGCTCTCGAGGAGAACCAAAAAACACGGTGTCGGCCGTGGTGACGTGCAGTTTGATGATTTGAAATGCCGCGATCTATTGCACGCAGGTGGCGCGGATTAGCATCATGGTTTTACTGCGCTGAACTTTAGTTTACACGTGAAAGGACGGTGGTTCGAATGCGCGTGACGCGACCTCTGCAGCTGGCTCGGCTCAACAGCTTTGCGGTTCCTCGGGTACCAGTTGCAGCTTTTCCGCCATTCGGAGGAGCGCGAGAAGCGAATGAGCCTTCATCTTTCGCATCAGGCGGCTGCGGTGCACCTTCACCGTGGCTTCGGCGATGCCGATATCACCGGCAATCTGTTTGCTGAGGCGGCCGCGCGTGACCTGAATCATGATCTCGCGCTCTCTGGGGCTCAGCAATGCAAAACGCTCCCTGAGATCGACCAGAGCCTCTTCATTCTGCCGCCGGGCACGATCGCGGGAAAGGCCGAGCTGAATGGCGTCGAGGAGTTCCTGATCGCGGAACGGCTTGGTCAGGAACTCGATAGCACCGCCCTTCATCGCCTGGACCGACATGGGAACATCGCCATGACCTGTTATGAAGATGATCGGGATATCCTCGTTCGTCATGGCGAGCTGGCGTTGAAGATCAAGGCCGCTTTGCTCCGGCAATCTGACGTCGAGCACAAGGCAAGTAGGACCATCAGGTGGATCCGCCTCGAGAAACTCGGAGATGGATGCAAACAAACGAGCATTCAGGTCGAGCGATCGCAACAGACGCCCGATCGAAGCTCGCAGGGCTGGATCATCGTCGATGACCAACACGGTATCGTTCGCGCCTGACATCGTTTCTGCTCATGATCAATGGGCAGGCAAATGAGCCCGTCCCGGTTTACAAAGGTTCGCGTGACTCCCCTACCAGAAGTTTAGTCCCGACAACTGGACTTGAACAGTGTCATTCGCCGGAAGGAACCTGAGCGGGTGTAAACGAAAGTTTAGGCAGTCCGGCTTCCCCTTGGTCGCATTCTGCTGCGTATTTGCCCAGTTACGGCGTGTCCTAAGCCAAAGTTTACAGACGCTGCTATTGCTCCAGCATCACTCTTGGGCGCAGGCTATCGTTCGCATGCGGGTGCCCGCTTCGCAGTTCGTGCGCACTTCCGGAGCAAACATGGCGACGGTGTCGTTGGTCTCGGTCGTCGAGGACGATCAGTTCTTTCGCGAATCCATGAGAAGGCTCATGCGATCGCTTGGGTACGAGGTCGCGACCTTTCCGTCGGCGGCCGATTTCCTTGCGTCATCTCATGTCGCCGAAACGGCCTGTCTGATCGCCGATGTCAATATGCCAACGACGACTGGCCTTGAGCTTTACGAACAGCTTATTAGAGGGGGCTATCGAATTCCGACGATCCTCGTTACGGCCTACCCTGACGATGTCGACCACGCTCGCGCTCTGAACGACGGGATCGTATGCTATCTTCGCAAGCCGTTTAATGAACAGCATTTGATACGTTGCCTTCGTGCCGCTATCCAGTCAGCGACCTGAGCGACCAGAAGTTCGCGATTTCCTTGCCTGGCGCCGGGCAAGGAGAATCTGAAGTACGGCCCCGCCTGATGCGCCCGTATCTGCCCATAGGCGGCCCCCGTGGGCATCGATGATCGACCGGGAGATCGACAGACCCATTCCTACCCCGCTCGGCTTTGTGGTGTAGAAAGCCTGGAAAACGCGATCAAGATGGTCCGTATCAATGCCCGGTCCTGAATCTTGCACGGACACGAGAACGCCACCGGACTGGGTTGGCTCGGTACTGATCAACAATTCTCGCGGCCCCGTTGCAAGCGTGCTCATGGCTTCGACCGCGTTCAGGATCAGGTTCAAAACGACTTGTTGCAGTTGAACGCGATCCCCCTCGAAAGGTGCTAGTGCCTCCGCCAGGCGCGTTCGGACCGAAACTCCGTTCGTGGTGATTGCGCTTCGCGCCAGCTCAATTACTTCTTCGATCGCCTTGCTCAGATCGAAACGAGACTTTCGCGGCGGCGCTTTCTTGATCTGGTCACGAATGCGTTCGATGATTTCACCGGCTCGGTCGGAATCGTCGACGATACAGGCGAGCGCTTCACGGATCTCATCCAGGTCCGGTGGATTCCTGTTCAGAAAGTGCATGGCCGCACGAGCATTATTGCGCGCCGCGGCAATCGGTTGCGTGATTTCGTGGGCCAGCGATGCGGTCAATTCTCCCATTACACTCAGGCGGCTCATGTGTGCCAGATCCGATTCCAGCTGGCGCAGTCTCTCATGTTCCTCCTGCGCGAGAATGAGTGCAGTCACGTCGGTACCGGTGCCGCGATAGCCACGGAATTCTCCGCTGGCATCAAACACGGGCTTGCCGCTGGCCTTTACATGCATGGGAGAGCGGTCACGGCGAGCGGTGCAATAGACGAAGTCACGAAACGGTTGGCGTGAATCGAGGGTTGCCTGCATCAGGCGCCATTTCTCCGGCTCGGTTTCAAGGTCGAGAGCGCCATCCCAGCACGTCGTGCCGATTCGAGCGGACCAGTCTGAATCAAACGCATTCCCCGTCAGCAGCGTGAATTTATAATCCGGACCGATTTCCCAAAACCAATCGGAGGCACTTTCAGCGTAGTCGCGGAACTTGCCTTCACTCTCCCGCAAGGCTTCCTCGGCGCATTTGCGCTCCGACACGTCGATAAGTGTGCTGACAACCTCCACAAGTTCTCCGCTTCCTGAGAACTTGGGATCAGCGGTCAATTCAATATGTTTGATGATCCCCGCCGGTAGCACGATTCGGTACTCGAGCTTGTAGTTTCTCTTCTGCCGCACCGCTCGCCGGGCCTCCTCGCGCGCCGGTTCTAGATCATCCGGATGTATCCTTTGCTCCACAGCTTCCCGGCTTGGGAGGCCGTTACGCGGATCAAGCCCAAATATTCGATAAGTCTCATCTGACCAATAAAGAATCGCTTTGTCGTTGTACGTTGCGGACCCGGTGTGACTCAACCTCTGCGCTTCGGCCAAATGGGCCTCGCTGCGGCGCAGCAGGTCTTCTGACCTCTTGCCTTCATCGATGTCGACAGACAAGCCGAACCACTGGACGATGCGTCCCTGCCGGTCGCGCAGAGGCTCGCCACCCGTATGATGCCAACGAAACTCGCCGTCGGCTCGACGGAGACGATGCACGGCCTGGTACGAGGTTCCGGTCTGAATTGCGTGATCAAAAGCCCTTGTGGTTTCTGGTAGGTCGTCAGGATGCAGGAAGACCCGCCAACCGCCATGTCTGAAGTCCTCAAATCGCAAACCTGTATAATCCAGGAAGCGCTGATTGAGTTGAGTCGGTTCGCCCGCGAGGTCCGTCGACCAGAGGAGGCCTGGTACCGTTTCGAAGATCTGACGGAGCTTGTGCTCACTTTCACGTAGGGCCTCCTCGGCCTCCTTCCTTTCCGTCAAATCGATGTTTGTGCTGACAAACTCGACTATCCTTCCGTCCGCAGAAAAAACAGGATGGTTGTTTGATTTGAGGTTTTTGACTGTTCCATCAGGCAGTACGATCCTGAATTCGACCGTGAAGCCTCTTTTCTCGGCGTATGCGCGCTCAAACTCTGCGCGCGCCGAGTCCCGTTCGTCAGGGTGAATCCGTTGGAACACAGCTTCAAGGCCCGGAATGCCTAAGGCCGGATCAAACCCGTAGATGCGGTAAGTCTCTTCCGACCAATAGAGAATCTCAGTCTCGTTATAGATCGTGGATCCGGTATGGCTTAGCGCTTGTGCGTCGGCCAAATGGGATTCGCTACGGCGCAACAAGTCTTCTGCTCTCTTGGCCTCATCGACGTCGATCGACAGGCCGTACCACTGGACAATGCGCCCTTGTTGGTCGCGCAGAGGCTCACCACGAGCATGATGCCAACGATATTCGCCGTCGGCTCGACGTATACGATGCACAGCCTCGTAGGAAGTTCCGGTCTGGATTGCGTACGAGAAAGCCTTTGCAGTTTCTGCAAGGTCATCCGGATGGAGGAATTTCTGCCAACCAAGACGCACGAGATCCTCAAATCGCACACCGATATAGTCCAAAGCGCGCTGATTGAGTCGAGTTTGTTCGCCTTCGGGCCCCAGTGACCAAAGCAAGCTCGGCACCGTTTCAATGATCTGACGGAGCTTGTGTTCGCTTTCCCGTAGCTCTTCCTCGGCACGTTTGCGTTCCGTTACGTCGATCTGTGTGGCGACGACCTCGAAAAGTTCCCCGCTTGCGGACAACACAGGTTTTCCGATTGATTCGATGTGTTTGACCGTTCCATCGGGCAGTAGGATTCGGTACTCGTGCGAGTAGCCTCTTTTTTCGGTGAACGCGAGCTGAACCCCTGCAAGCACCCGGTCCCGGTCGTCTGGGTGAAGCCGTTCGGCCATCGTTTCAAAGCTCGGAATACCCAGCGTCGGATCAAACCCCCAGATGCGGTAGGCCTCCTCCGAAAAATAGAGAACCTTCGATTGGTTGGCGGCCGTCGCTCCGGTGTGACTCAGCCTCTGAGCTTCGGCCAAATGGGCTTCGCTGCGGCGCAACATGTCTGCCGCCTTCTTGCCCTCATCGATGTCGATCAGGACGCCGTACCAACGGAGCACGGTGCCATCACTGGCTCGCAGTGGCTCCCCGCGCACATTGAACCAGCGATATTGGCCGTCCGCTCCACGAAATCTGCAAACCACATCGTGAGGATTTTCGGTTTCGAGACTATTGAGCCAATTCTTCACCTTGAATGCGACATCCTCCGGGTGGACTCGTTCCGCCCATCCCCAGCCAACGATTTCGTCAAGCGGTGCGCCAAAGTATTCGAGCATGCGCTCGTTGACGTATTCGATATCGCCCTTGGGCGCAGCTCGCCACACGTACGCCGGAATCGTCTCCACCAGCAGGCGAAGCTCTTCCTCGCCGCTGGAAAGTGCCTCCTCGGCTCCCTTGCTGTTCTCTGACATAGTTTGCTCCACGGCCGCCCGACGATTCGGACCTGTCATTGTTGGAGACGTCATGTCGCAAAGCCTGACGCCCCGGCATAGGCCATGCGGCATCTTACCGCTTGGACTGGAGACGGACCAGACCATGTGCTTTCGACCTGTTTTGGGCGATTAATGAAGTTTTTCCGCGACGGTTGGTCCGGGGGTGGCAACCTCGACTTTCCATTTAGGGGGCGAGTTGTTTATCCATCTTGGTTTGCTGTTGAGCGACTAGATCGGCAGCTCTAGAGAGCAACCGGCTGTTCCACAACAGACTCGCCTGCAATGCTGATTTCACACAGTTTGGCGGCAAGATCCGTACTTACCAGCATCAGGAGTTTGGCGCGGAGCGCCGGCCTGCTGGCGGCCAATTCTAAGAGTTGCTGCCAATCCCACTTTACAACGGTTCCACAACTGCGAACCACGACATCTACCGGACTGGAAAGACCGCTATAGACGCTCGCATCCCCGATAAGTTGACCGGGGCGAAATGCCATTCTAGTGCCACTGGCAAAAATGGCTTCGACTTCGCCTGAAATGAGGACAATCACGTCGGAGATAGGCTGGCCCCTTTTCCAGAATAACGTCCCCTGGCGGACAGTCGACCCACCGGGCAAGGTTGGCGAATGCCAAAAATTCCTTCTTCTCGATGGATGTGAGGGCGATGCGATAAAGCTGATCCTCCTTCTCGCTAAGAACAACTGGCCGCCGTTCCAAAGCCGTTGCCACGATGCGAATCCCGTTGACGGCCATGAATGCCAAGCTCCATAGAAGTGGCGCCCACAGAGTTTCATGCTGAAAATAGTAATACGGAAGTATCGCTGCCTCGCCGAAGAACGACAAAATCCGCAGCTTGAGGACGTCCCGGACCGAGAACGCAAGCAGAAACACGATGTTTGATAGGTTAACGAGACCATCAATTCCAAGAACCTGATTGGCCACAAGCTCGTACATATAAACTTCCCGATATGGACGCCGTCGATCGGCACCGGATTTCCTGAAGGCTGCGATCCGCCATGCCCGCCAAGACGCTTTGAGGTAAAGTCACGCAATATCTTGAGCGTCCCCCCGACGCTCTTGCTGTGTTCAAAATCAAAACTTCATCTGCATGTCCATCAGTTCGGCCGGCGGCATCATGCTGCTGTTCAAGTTGAACATGATGGCTAGCGAACCGACCACGACCAACGTTACGATCAGCACTCCAAAGGCGAGTGCCAGAACATTGTTGGTGTTTTCCGGGCCTGTGGTGATGTGCAGGAAGAACACGACGTGAACTCCCATCTGGGCGATGGCGAGAACGGCAAGGCCAAGCGGGATGCCTGGTGCCCACAGTAGCTGCGTGTTGGCGACCCAGAACGAGGCCGCTGTGAGAATGACCGCGAGCAGCAGGCCAATGCTATAGGTGAGCATGCCTGACGACGTCGCTTCTTCGGTGTCGGTCGGTATTGCCCCCTCGCCGGGGGCACGATGATGAGTTGGTATTGTCATGACGTGACTCCCATCAGATAAACAACTGTGAACAGCCCGACCCAGATGATGTCGAGCGCGTGCCAGAACAGCGAAAAGCACTGCAACCGACGAAGCACTGGATCACGAAAGCCCTTCGTGGCGACCTGCCCCATCATCACCACCAGCCAGATCAGCCCTGCTGCAACGTGCAGTCCGTGGCAACCAACAAGCGTGAAGAAAGCCGAGAGAAATGCGCTTCGTTGCGGGGTGGCTCCTTGCGCTATCATGTCGGCGAATTCGCGGATCTCGAGAGTGAGGAAAGCCGCTCCGAGCGCAAATGTAAGCAAAGCACCGACATAAGTGCCAAATCGCCGGCGAGAATTGACCGACAGCGCCATTAGCCCGCATGTGTAGCTCGATGCGAGAAGACAGGCAGTTTCGATGGCGACCCTTCCCTGATTGAAGAGCTCGGCGCCGGTCGGTCCGCCCGCGGTGGCATGACGCAGAACGGTGTAGCTGGCAAAGAGTGCCGAGAACATCACGATGTCGCTCAGCAGGAATATCCAGAAGCCGTAGGCAACGACGATGCGCTTGGGCGCTGGACCCGCTTCGCTTGGGTTCGGTGGCACTTGGCCAGCGTCAATGGCAGCAGTGACGTTCATATAGCGACCTCCACCCTGTTAACCCGATAGAATTGAGCTATCTGCGCTGCTGGCACTTCGGCCTCGTCCTCATCGCGAAAGGCGAAGATGAGTATTGCCATGAACGTGCCGAGCAGGCCCAATGCAGCCATCCACCAGATGTGCCAGACCAGCGCAAAACCAGCGACGACCGCGAAGAAGGCATTGACGAACCCGACTGGGGAATTTCTCGGCATTTCGATCGGTTCGTACTGGGGCGCTTGTTGTGACTTGAGCCTGTTGTCCGCCGGCGTCTTGTTTCCTGACCCAGAAGGTGTCGCGCTCGCCTACTTGCGGCAGGACGGCAAAATTCCAGGCCGGCGGCGGGGACGCGGTAGACCATTCCAGCGTACGGCCGTTCCAGGGATCATCCCCAACGCGAAGCAGTTCGCGATTGCGGATCGATACGACCAGCTGCACAATCTGGCAGACAATTCCGCCCATTATGATGACGGCGCCGATAGCGGCCACAACAAGCCATGGCTGCCAGGCTGGATTGTCGTAGTGCTGCATGCGCCGGGTCATGCCCATCAGGCCAAGCACATAGAGCGGCATGAACGCCACATAGAAGCCGACCAGCCAGCACCAGAACGATGCCCTGCCCCAGCGTTCGTCGAGCTTGAAGCCGAATGCCTTCGGGAACCAATAATTGTAGCCAGCCATCACGCCGAAGACGACACCGCCGATAATCACATTGTGGAAATGAGCGACGAGGAAGAGGCTGTTGTGCAGCTGGAAGTCGGCTGGAGGAACCGCCATGAGCACCCCGGTCATGCCGCCGATGACGAATGTCACCATAAACCCCAGCGACCAGAGGATGGGAACCGAGAAGCGAATACGGCCGCCATACATTGTGAACAGCCAGTTGAAAACTTTGACCCCCGTTGGCACCGCGATGATCATGGTCATGACGCCAAAGAAGCCATTGACGTCCGCGCTGGCGCCCATGGTGAAAAAGTGGTGCAGCCATACGAGGAACGAGAGGACACAGATCGCCATCGTCGCGGCCACCATCGAGCGGTAACCAAACAGCGGCTTTCCTGAAAAGGTGGAGACCACCTCGGAAAAAACACCGAATGCCGGCAGGATCAGGATGTAGACCTCAGGATGCCCCCAGACCCAGAAGAGGTTGACATACATCATCGCATTGCCTTGACCGTCGACCGTGAAGAAGTGAAAGCCGAGATAGCGGTCGAGGAGCAGCATCGCGAAAGTTGCGGTCAGAACCGGAAAGGCCGCGACAATGAGCAGGTTTGCTGCGAGCGAGGTCCAGCAGAAGACGGGCATACGCATGTAGCCCATTCCCGGGGCGCGTAGTTTGAGGATTGTTGTGACGAAATTGATACCAGTGAGCAGCGTGCCGACGCCGGATATCTGCAGCGACCAGAGATAGTAGTCGACACCAACGCCAGGCGAGAATTGCAGCTCGCTGAGCGGCGGATAGGCGATCCATCCTGTCTTGGCAAACTCGCCGATCACCAGCGACACGTTGATCAGCAGAACGCCTGAGGCCGTCAGCCAGAAGCTCACCGAGTTCAACGTCGGGAACGCAACGTCCCGGACACCAAGCTGCAGCGGCAAGACAAAGTTCATCAGTCCGATGACGAACGGCATCGCCACGAAGAAGATCATGATGGTTCCGTGCGCCGAGAATACCTGATCGAAATGCTCGGGAGGAAGATACCCTTGTGCACCGCCGGCCGCGACCGCTTGCTGTGCACGCATCATGATCGCATCGGAAAATCCGCGCAGCAGCATCACCAGCGCCAGGAGGAAGTACATCACGCCAACACGCTTGTGGTCCACCGACGTAATCCATTCGCGCCAGAGATAGGGCATGTACCCTTTCAACGTGACCCATGACAGGATCGCGACTATCGCCAGCACCATGAACGCACCAGCGCCCATGATGATCGGCTGGTCGAACGGAATTGCGCTCCAGCTGAGCTTGCCAAGAAGATTCATTTTTCTGCCCTTTGTGAAGCCACACACATTGACGATGACTGGTCATACGCCTGCGTCTGGTCAGGCGACTGCATCGTTGCGCTCAAGATGGCGTTGAACAAATCTGGTGCGATGGCATGATAGGTGAACGGTGTAACCGCTTGGGTGGGCTTCGCCAGTTCAGCATAGGCGGCAGCGTCAAGCAGCGGACCAGTCCCGCCGCGAGCACCAGCCACCCATTGTTCAAAGCCTTCCGGCGGTACCGACTGGACGTTGAAACGCATGTCGGCGAAACCCTCGCCGCTGTAATTGGCCGACAGGCCTCGATATGTCCCGGGATGGTCCGCCTGGAGATTAAGGCCAGTAACCATCCCGGCCATGGTATAGATCTGGCTGCCGAGCTGCGGTACGAAGAAACTGTTCATGACGCCGGAGGAGGTCAGCTCGAAGCGAACCGGCGTGCCGACTGGAATTGTCAATTGATTGACGCTCGCAATGCCCTGGTCGGGGTAGATGAAAAGCCATTTCCAGTCGAGCGAGACCACCTGAACCCTGACAGGGTCGACCGCAGAAGCAATCGGCTTGCGTGGATCGAGGTCATGTGCACCGACCCAGGCAACCCCCCCGACCAGCAGCACTGTCATGGCAGGGATAGACCAGACGAGCATCTCGAGACGGCCCGAATACTCGAAATCGGGCATGTAGTGAGCGCGCCGGTTTGACGAACGAAACCAAAAGGCGACAGCCGCCGTGGCGAGGATCGTTGGGATCACGATTGCCAGCATGATGCCAAGCGAATTGAACAGTATCTGCCGCTCGGCGGAGGCGACTGGCCCCTGCGGGCTGAGCACACCCTCCGAACAACCGGCGAGTGTTGCGGCGCCGATCAAGCTGACGGCGAGTAGCGAATGCCGCATATCAGACCTCATTTGGCTGGATGTTGATATAACTGCAGGTGGTTCGGATGGCCGGCACCAGCATCCAATCACTGGCGTCAACACGCCAGCCAGCGGCACCGTGGCATTTCGCAATTCCTGCGGTGTTTGGCTGTTCTGGCCCGCAGGGGAGTTGACGACCATCATGCTGCTCCGTTCCTTCGAAACGAGGCAACCTGTGGTGTGGTTGTCGTGGTCGGCGATCATCCTCCGACGTTGTATGTTCCATGGGAATAACGCTTGTACGGCACTGCTGAACCGGGGCCGATCATGCTCAAAGAATAGGTTGATGCGTGAGGTCAACATCAACTGTGCATGCCACCCCTAACAAGCTGCAACGCGTTGCAGTTGGCACATATTGTTCCACCCTGGTGTATTGGCGTAAGAAAAACCGAGGCAGCCTCGCGACCTGAGAAGTGCGGGCTGGCATCTGCAGAAGTCAGCTAGGATTTGCCGTATTTCTCTCTGAGCTCATTCTTGTTGAACTTTCCGACACTTGTCTTGGGGAGCATTTTAACAAACAGGATCGTGTTGGGGATTCCGTATTTCGAGATCACCCCGGCATCGGCAAAGGACTGCAGATGTGACTTTATCTGCGTATCGCTGAGATCACCGCCCGTCAGGGCATCCCTGACGACGAGCGCCAATGGTCGCTCACCCCATTTGTCGTCTTTAATGCCGATGACGGCGGCCTCCGACACACCCTTGCACAGTGAAATAAGGTCTTCGATCTGGAGTGATGAAACCCACTCGCCGCCGGTCTTGATGACGTCCTTGATCCGGTCGACGATGCGAAGATAGCCGTCCGGCTCAATGACGCCGATGTCACTGGTGTGCAAGTAGCCGCCAGCCCACAATTGCTCCGACGCTTCGGGGTTGTCGACATATCCCTGAGTGAGCCACGGCGCACGCACGACGACTTCGCCAGAAGTCTTCCCATCGTGAGGTACGTCGTTCAGATGCGCATCGACCAAACGAATATCGACGAGTGGTGCGGACATGCCGCCCCTGGTCCGGATATCCACCTCTTTATCCAGGTCACCGGTGAGGTCTGCGGATTTCACCTGCGCCAAGCAAAGCAGCGGCGCGCTCTCCGACATACCATAGCCACTATAGACATCAACGCCCAGCATCAGCGCCCTCTTCGCAAGCGCCTTTGATAATTCCGAACCTCCAACGACCATCTTCAGGCCGGCAAGATCGGTATTTGCTTTGCTGGCCGCATCGAGCAGCATTTGCAGGATCGTCGGCACACCGTGCGTGAAAGTTACGCCTTCCGTTTTGATTAATTTTACGAGAAGAGCGGGGTCGTAACGACCCGGATACACTTGCTTGACACCAGAAAGCGTTGCGGTCCACGGAAAGCCCCAGGCATGCACGTGAAACATCGGGGTAATAGGCATATAGACGTCGTCGCGGCAAAATCGGCCCTGTTTCGCGGCGTTACCAAAGAAAGCCATTTCGGCGAGTGCGTGAAGAACCAGTTGCCGATGGCTGAAATAGACACCCTTTGGCGAACCCGTTGTTCCGGACGTATAAAAAGTAGTGGCAAGCGTGTTCTCATCAAATTCCGGGAATCTGTAGTCTGGCGAAGAGCCGCGTAGAAGTTCCTCATACTCGCCGGCGAATGTAAGCCCGCCGACTTCGGGGACCGCGCGATCCGACATCAGGATCAGCGTTTTGACCTTCGGCAGTTGCTGTTTGATGCCTTCCAGAATTGGGACAAAGTCGTCATTGACGAGAAGGACCGACGAGCCCCCGTGATCGATCGTATAGGCGATCTGGTCAGGCGACAGACGGACATTTACCATCTGCAAGACAGCCCCCATCATCGGAATTGCGAAGTAGGCTTCCAGAAAACGATTGCTATCCCAATCCAGCACCCCGACCGTATCGCCGGCGACAACACCGAGCTTGGCAAGGCTTGACGCGAGCCGTCCAACGCGTTCGCGCAACTGCCGGTAAGTGAAGCGCCTCATATCCCGATAGACGATCTCCTGGTCAGGCGCTTGCTGCAGCGGCGTATGCCACAACTGCTTTATGAGCAGTGGATACTGATACGCGGACTTAGTGGCTTGTATGGGCCTTCCTATCATGGCGGCGTCCTCGATATATGTTGCGCGTGAGCGCTCAATGGCGAGCACGCCGGCCAAGTTTGGCGAGCCTCTAGGCGACCCGGTCGCTTTGTCTCGACTGCGCCGCGTCTTCGGTCGCCTTGTTTCGCAATTCCAGAAGCCCAAGCAGGACTTCGTCCCGTTCAGCCGCCAAGTCGTCGATCGAGCGGGAGCCCACCTCGGCGTGAACGCCTGCGATCAGCTTTTGCTGGAGCTCGGGGGTCAGTTCCGGTGAACCCAGGACCTTCCACCACACCGTCATCGGACCGGTAAATTGCTGGAGGAAATGTTCCATGCCACCTTGGCCGCCACCGAGATGGTTGAGGAGAACCTGGCCCATGATGCCCCACCGCAGTCCAGGTCCCCAGCTGAGCGCGGTGTCGACGTCAGCAACGCTGACAACACCCTGGTCCACCAAATGATACACCTCGCGGGCAAGAGCAGCTTGCAGCCGATTGGCAACATGTCCCGGCACTTCCTTGTGCAGTCGAACGGTTCGCTTACCCAGCGCGGTATAAAATTCAGAAGCGCGCCGGATTGTTTCCTCTGACGTCTTCGCACCACCGACAATCTCGACCAGCGGGATCAGATGCGGCGGATTAAATGGATGCGCAATGACGCAGCGTTCCGGATGAAAAGGGCAACCGGATTGGATTTCGCTCATCGTCAGGCCGGACGAACTCGACGCGATGATCACATCGGGCGGCAGCAGTTCGTCGAGCTGACCATAGAGCTTCTTCTTGAAATCGATCCGCTCTGGTCCGTTCTCCTGTACAAGATGGGCACCTTTTACGGCCTCTGCCAAATCGTCTGTAAAAACCAGCCGAAGCGGAGAGGCGCCAGAAGTGAGGCCAAGTCTTTCAAGCGCTGGCCAGGCGTCATCAACGAAGCGTCTCAACGACGCCTCGGCGTGCGGCGCTACATCAGTTGCCACGACATCAAGACCCTTGGCCAGAAAGAGTGCCGCCCAACTCGCGCCGATGACGCCGGTGCCGATAATGGCAACTTGAGAAATGGGGTTGTTGTCCATGACTAGTTCTCCTCTGAAGCGATTTCGGCGTATGCGACGCCGGACAGATTGCCTTGGGCGAAAAGAAACGTGCGCTTCTCGGAGCCGTCGAGCTTTGCAGAATAGACCGAGCCACCGAGATCGGTGATGAACATTCGGTTGCCGGGAACGTCGAGCGCAATGCCGATGCCCTCCATCAGATCGCCGAGGACAGGCTGAGGCGCGTGTCGATTTCTGGCTGGCGCATCGATTGAGGAGCGATTGACCGTGTTTCCAAGCGGCGGGTTGCCGCGATCCGTCCAGTAGAGGACCCGGTTTTCGAGATCGAGTTCGAGGTCGATCGGTTCAGGCAGATTGTCCAACCATACTTCGACGTCCGTTCGCTTTGCGGCGTCCTCGCCGTTGGGTATGTCTATGCTCGCGCGGAGGATACGGCCGAGGCCGGAATTGTCCGCACCCTTCTGTGTCCAGTAGATTTGCCCACGCTCGGGGTCGATGGTGATTCCGACACACCACCGCGTGGCGTCACGGCTGTCGTTCTCGCCCTCACCTGTCTTGACCAGCGTCTCGACGTTGGTGCCATCGAGATTTGCACGCATCACCCGCATGCCTTCGCGGTCGCACCAGTAGAGCTTGCCGCTCCGCTTTTCGAGGTGAAGTTGCTTGGGTGTGTGCGTGACGCCCTGGGGGACGACGACCTTGCGATTGCTTCCGTCGAGATCGGCACGCTCGATGGAACCGTCGTTCAGATTGGGAATCCCCATATTGGTCCAATAGATATGGCCTGCCTCGACATCGACCACGATGCCGTCGGGCAGATGACAATCGCTGACGATGACCCTTCGGTTAGAACCGTCCGGACCCATCGAGTGAATGCGCCCTCCGCTCAGTTCGAGAACAAACAGGCGGTCAACCACGTGATCGTGCCCGGGCACTAATTTTGAATTCGTCGCAAATGCGTCGTTCATATCTTTCTCCTTTTGGGTCTCAGGGCCAAATATTCCTGCGGCATCTCCGCGCGTTCGCCCTTCGGTAACGGCGTTACTTGCCCGATGTTGATTTCCCGGTTTTGATGAAGTTGGGAGGACGTTTTTCCAGAAAGGCTGTCAACGCTTCCTTCGCCTCCTCAGAATGAATTTGCACGCTGAATGCCTCGTTCTCGGCCTTCATTGCCGAATTGATCTGCTCACGAAAGGAATGCTTGAGAAGTCGCTTGGAGACCCGCATCGCTTCGGCCGGCTTCGCGGCCAGATCTCTTGCCGTGTCGGTTGCCACCTCAAGGAGATTCTGGTCCGGCACGACTTGCGTGATCAACCCCAACTCCAAGGCACGCTTGGCACCGAACGGCAATCCCAGGAGGATCAGCTCAGCTGCGCGAAGATGCCCGATTGTAAGTGGAACCAGGCAGCTGGATCCAAATTCCGGCACCACGGCGAGGTTGATGAAGGGCATCTGGAATTTGGTGTTCTCCGCCGCGTAGACGAAATCGCAGTGCAACAGCATCGTGGTTCCGCCTCCGATCGCTGCACCGTGCACGGCTGCAACCAGCGGCTTGTCGAAATCGACCAGCGCTGTCATCAGCCGTGCTTGAGGCGATTCCCCAGGACCCGGAGGGTTCTCCAGGAAATCCTTTACATCATTGCCGGCGCTGAAAGCATCTCCCGCACCATGCCAAAGCACAACGCGTATGCGCTCGTCCTTGGCCGCATCATCGAAGATGTTGGCGAGCTTCGTGTACATGCTCGACGTCATCGCGTTACGCTTTTCTGGGCGGTTCAATTCGACGCGAAGTACGGCTTCGGTGCGTTCAGTGACTATGTCATCCATGGTCTTCAACCTCGTATGCTTGACAATCGCCGGATCGGCACGGATTGAGCGGCTGACCCGCCCCAACTCTAGGCCGCCCGGTCTTTTGGTTTCGGAACGGCACCGCTACTGTGGAGGCCGCCAATCTCGTTAGTACTGAAGCCGAGTTGCTTGAGGATTTCCTCGCTGTGTTCACCGAGTTCCGGGGCCCGTGTGGCCGGAACCTTGGCCACGCCATGCACCTGAAGAGGACTGCTGATCGTAAACTCGAGGTTTCCGCCCGCGCCCTCGAGCGGAACAACGATGTCGTTTGCCCTGAGCTGCGGGTCCTTGATCACTTCGCTGGGTGGCTGCACGACGCCAAACGTAAGATGCGCCTGCTCGAAGACCTCATGCCAATGTGCCATCGGCTGCGAGGCAAAGGTCTGATCCAGGATCGCAGTGAGCTGCATTGAATTCGCGGCCTGCTTTGCAGGGTCGGCAAACCGGTCATCCGTCAAGAGATCCGGACGGCCTATTCCATTGGCCAGAGCCGTCCACTTGTCGGGCGTCAGGACGATCACAAACCATGTGTCGTCGTTGGCCCGATAGACATTGAAGGTCGGGTTCGGCGGGTTCGCCCGATCGTGCAACGGGAAGAACGTGGCCTCGGCAAGCGCAGCTTGGGTCGAGACGGCAGAGGCCCAGACGCCGGCAGCAAGCAATGAGGTTGTGACGTACGAACCCTTTCCGGTGTGTTCCCGTCGGTAGAGTGCGGTTACGATCGCCGAATAAAGGCTGACTGCCGTCGCATGGTCGCCGCTGCCTGCCACCGGCAATGTCGGCGGAGCACCCGCGTCTCGCGTCAGGGAGAGCAGTCCGCTTCGTGCCCAATAGGCCGTAATATCAAACCCTGGCAGCTGTGCATCGGGCCCGTTGTCGCCATAACCGGTCACGTCCGCATAGATCAGACGCGGATTCCACTGTGCAACATCGTCATAACCGAGCTTCAGTTTTTCGCGGGCGGGGTGTGGTGTGTTGACGATCAGAACGTCTGCCCACTCGACAAGGCGCTGCAGAACTTCCCTCGCCTCGGGCGATTTCAGATCGAGCGCCAATCCGCGCTTGTTCCGATTGTTGAGATGCCAGGGATAGTTGTCCTTGGCACGAGGTTGCGGCGGGATCTTGTAGCCGATCCGCCAGGTGTCGCCGGTTGGTGGTTCGACCTTGATCACGTCGGCGCCGAAGTCGGACAGGATCACCGCGGCGCCAGGACCTGCGATGAAGCTCGCCAAATCCACCACCTTCAGTCCGGAGAAAATGTTGTCGCTTGCCATGGGCTTTCCTTCTGATTGGCGTGTGCGCAGGGTTTCTTCACCGTCCGCGGAATTGCGGCGCGCGCTTTTCGAGGAAGGCAGACGTACCCTCCTTCTTGTCCTCGGTTGCGGCGCAAAGCCCGAAATAGGCGGCCTCGAGCATCAGCCCTTGGCTCTGGCTCGTCTCCATCCCCTTATTTGTCGCCTCGAGCGCGAACTTGATGGCAATGGGAGCGTTGAAGGCGATTTTCGTAAGGATTGCCTCGGCGCGCTGGATCAGACCGGCTGCCGGAACGATCTCGTTGACCAGGCCGATGCGATAAGCCTCCTGCGCTGTGATCATCTCACCGGAGAGTATGAGTTGCAGAGCCCGCCCTTTGCCGACGAGCCGTGGCAGTCGCTGCGTTCCGCCGCCACCGGGTATCAACCCAAGTGCAACCTCTGGCTGGCCGAACTTTGCAGACTCCACCGCGATTCTCATGGTGCAGGCCATCGCCGTCTCGCAGCCGCCGCCGAGCGCAAAACCGTTCACAGCGGCAATCACCGGCTTGCCGAGATTCTCGATGAGATCCAGCACCTCCTGTCCAAAGCGACTGGACAGCTCGGCCTCAAACGCCCCTGCCTGAATGAGCTCGCTGATGTCGGCGCCGGCAATAAAAGCCTTGTCGCCGGCTCCGGTCAGGATGACGCCTCGTACCGATGCATCGTCCCGGGCGTCTTCGAACGCCTTTCGCAAGTCCGACCATGTGGGCGTATCCAGGGCGTTGAGAACTTTTGGGCGATTGACCGTGATGTAGGCGATGCTACCCTTTTTTGCATAGAGGACGTTTGCGAGCGTCAGGCCCGCGCTTTCCGAAGCCATGATGATAAATCTCCTGTTTTAGGAAGGGACGAGCCAGGGCGGGGAGGACCCTGGCTCGCCGTTGCTCACACGAATGCACCAAGCCCGGTAATGGCTTTACCTACGATCAGATTTTGCATCTGATACGTGCCTTCGTATGAGTAGAGTGCTTCGGCGTCCGCGAAGAAGCGCGCGACGTTGTAATCGGCGACGATGCCGTTGCCGCCCAGCACTTCGCGGCCCCATGCAACGGTCTCGCGCGACTTTGACGTGCAGAACGCCTTGGCCAGTGACGCATGGTGGTCGGCAAGCTTGCCTTCATCATCCATCTGCGCGAGGCGGACCATCAGGCACTGGCATGCGGTAACGTTGGCGAGCATCTTGGCGAGGAGATCCTGGACCATCTGGAACGAAGCAATCGGCTTGCCGAACTGCAGACGCTCCTGCGCGTATTTCAGCGTTGCCTCGAACGCGCCCATTTGAATGCCGGTCGAAGCCCAGCCGACCATGTACCGCGTCATCCGCAGCACCCGCGCGGTATCGCGGAACGAGTTGCCGCCCTGCAGGCGGTTCGCTTCCGATACGCGTACATCTTTCAGCGTGATCTGGCCGTTCTGTACGACCTTGAGTGCGATTTTATTCTCGATCTTCTCGACACTAAATCCTGGCGTCGTTTTGTTCTCGACGATAAAACCTTTCACCTGATTGTCGGCGAGGTCGCGCGCCCAGATGATCGAAACGTCGCACCACGTCGCATTGCCGATCCAGCGCTTCTGCCCATTGAGCACCCAGGTGTCGCCCTCGCGCTTGGCAGTCGTCGTCATCCCGCCGCTCGTGCCTGAACCGACCAGTGGCTCGGTAAGGCCGAAGCAGCCGATCTTTTCCCAGCGCGCCATCGGCGGCAACCACTTCTGCTTCTGTTCTTCCGAGCCGTCGAGATAGATCGAGCCCATTGCCAGACCGCTGTGCACGCCGAAGAAGGTGCAGAACGAAGCGTCGACGCGTGCCAACTCCATTGCGACGAAGCCGAAGAGCTTCTGGCTCCCGCCGGCGCAGCCGTAGCCCTCGTACCCGAGGCCACCGATTCCGAGCTCCTTGAACGAAGGCAGCAGCTCAAAAGGAAAGGCGTCGTCGGACCAGTATTTGTTGATGATGGGTTGGACCTTGGTCTCCATGTATGTCCGCACCTTCTTGACCATCGCCAATTCGTCGGAAGTCAGAACATCGACCAGCTGGTAGAAGTCGCTGTTCGGCGCCGGCAAAGGCCTCGCCTTCTTGTCTTCATTGGTTGCGATTGCCATCCTCATTCTCCTGCTTAATTGTCCTGATCTCTCGGTATGACGTGTGAGGAGGAATATGGCTTCAGCCGGTGAACTCTTCTTGGAGAACTCTGCGGCGGGTAGGATGCCTCTGCCCCATTTCCAGCGTGTCTGTAGTGATCGTTCGTGTGTAGAGTGACGTGGAATCTGGCCACGCGCTGAGGCGTGGGTGTGCGCCCACCCACTTGACCATTATTCCTGCCGTTGTATTTCGCCATTCCGGAGGAATTGCTCCAACAGGATGCGCGGTAGGATCAACCCGACTGTCATCGCCAAGATGATTAGAAAAGCCGTGGCTCCGTTCGCGACTATACCTGCGAGCATATCCGCAGGCGCCCGCGACCCTATGGAAACGAGTTCGACCAAGCCCCCGGCTGCGTGAAACAGGAAGAAGCCAGGCATCATCGAAACGACGGCAGAGAAACCGAGCGCCGCGAAGGGCAAATGTAAACGGTCCGCGACCGGCGTCACAACTAAACTGACCAAGGCAGAGGCGACGAGCGTGCCGGTCGAAACGTCTGCTCCGACGAAAGAGATTAGTGCCCATCGCGCCGCATGCGCCAGCATGCCGATGCCCGTCGGGAACGCCAGCATGCGCCATGGCATGGAAAAGAATGTGCCAAAGGCGGCAACAGCGCACCCTGCCGCGACCACATCGGCCGCAAGTGGCACAGACATGGACGCTCCGGTGGTCTGAATTGTTGCTCCACCGGCGGCGAGGCCGGCCAACAGGCCACCGCTGATCATGAGGATGGTCACGCCTGCATAGGCGAGGCGCGCGATGCCAAGAGTGATACGGGCTCGGACGAGATCGATGGCGCCATTGAGAATATGGGCACCGGGAACCAGCACCATGCAAGGACAGAGCGCGATCAGCGACTGAGCGTGCCACGGTTGCAAGCGGTCTGCTGCAGCCGCAAGGATACCAGTGGCTAGGGCGGCGCAAAGCGGCTGAATAAACGGATTGTCGCTAAGCCGCGCCAGCCAGCGGCGGATCATTGCACCCGCGCCGGCGATCGCAGCAATCAGCAGCAAGCTCACGAAGTCCAACACGCCGAAAATGACACCAAGCGACGCAGCGCCAACAGCCGCGAAGAAAACGAAGCGAAGCGTAGAAACAGCGGGGAGACGAGTGGCCGATGCAAGTGCGGGACATGTAGCCGTGACCGGTAGCTTACCTTCGCAAACCTGATCGACCAGTTTCATAACCGCTGCAACCTTGTTCATGTTCACACCGAGGGGCGTCGCCTGGACAATTCGCAACAAGGGCAGGCCCTCAATCTCGACGGTGAGGCTGCCCCAACTAGGGGAAACTCTTGCTCGCACCCCAAAGGCACCCCCAAGTCGTTCGGCTGCAATGACAGTCTGTTCGGTGGTCTGCCCATTCTCGAAGAGAATCAGGGCTGCGAGCGCGATAGTGTCCAACATCGTGTCGTGCGTGGTCGGGACGCCAGGAGGCGAGGACTGGACACCCGCGGTCACGGGCAGGACGTATGCGTGTGGCTAAACAAAGCACCTCTCGGATAAGCTACCTCATGTTTTTGAACGTCGGTTCGACTATGAATCACAGGATCCAATCTTTGATCATTGCGGAAGCGTCTGCTTCGTTGGTTGTGAAGCGATTGGCGGCGCTTCAGAAATCAGCCGTGAGCTGCGCTGACCGGTCAGATAGGACCACAGCCATTGCGATTGAACTCTCCAACGGTTCTGAAGTTGGGGGAGAGCCAAAAGGTGAACGAAAGCCCATATGAACCAAGTGAAAAAGCCCCCTATTTTTAGATGACCGGCCTCCAGGATGGCGAAATTCTTGCCGACGACTGCCATATTGCCCTTGTCCCGGTACCGAAACGCTCGTTTTCGTCCACACCCGCCAATTTGATCGGAGATCAGACGTCCCACGTGACGCCCTTGCTGGATTGCAGCTTGCGCAACCCCGGGTACGGGTCGCCCGTCCTGCTGTATGGACGCCGCGTCGCCGACGACGAATATGTTCGGCTCACCCGGCAGATTGAGGAAGGGCTCGACCAAAGCCCTGCCCGCCCGGTCCGTTTTGACGCCGAGCAGATGAATGATCGGTGACGCGGCCACGCCTGCCGTCCACAACACGGTCGCGCTTGGGATTCTTGTGCCTTTTGCGGTGACACCCTGTGCGTCAACACCCTCGACCTTGACGCCTGTCAGAACCTTGACGCCGAGCTTCGCGAGACGCTTGGCTGCCTTCTTTGACAGTGAAGGAGCGAAGCTCGGAAGAACCCGGTCGCCTCCTTCCAGCAGGGTGATTGTGCTGGTAGCGGGATCGATTTGCCGGAAATTCCCACGCAGTGTGACGGTGACCAGTTGTGCGATCGATGCCGCGAGTTCGACGCCGGTCGGTCCGGCACCAACGAGCACAAAATTCATCTGGCGGGCGCGCTCGTTCTCGTCATCGGTCGCCTCTGCCATTTCGAACGCGCTCAAGATCTTCGTTCGGATCGCCTCGGCGTCGGCGAGATTCTTGAGCCCCGGTGCAAAGGCTGCGAATTCGTCGTGGCCGAAATAGCTCGGACGCGTGCCTGTAGCGACCACGAGGAAATCGAACCGCACCTTGCGGATGCCGATGCCGGGACAGAGGGCATCGACCGTGCGATGGGTTGAATCGACGTCGACAACGTCGGCAAGTATGACATTCAAATTGGCCTGCTTCGCCTCAAGCTGCCGGATAGGCGCCGCGATCTCGGATGGTGCAAGCACTGCGGTCGCCACCTGATAAAGCAGCGGCTGGAAGATATGATGATTGCGGCGATCGATCAGAACCACCTCCGCATCGGATCTCCTAAGGGCCCGTGCGGCTGCAACTCCCGCAAAGCCCCCGCCTATAATCACGACACGTGGCCTTGCGTCTGGGACGTGAATCTCGAAGGGATCAGTTTCCGCCAACATCGTTCATCACCTCATCTGACAACCATGCAATAGAATACCTTCCCTATGCATCTCTCTTGTACTGATCTGCCGCGAGCCGAACGTGCTTGCTGCGTTCGCTGATCGACAAGGCTAATCGGCGAATGACGCTGACATCACTGGGAGCCACAGATCGATGGTGGTGCCGCAATGAGGCGTGCTGGCAATCGTCAGCCCGCCACCTTGGCGCTCCATGAGTTGCCTGACAGTCGCCAAGCCGAGGCCCGTTCCATTTGTCTTGGTAGAGAAATGAGGCTCCCCCGCCATCTTCAATATGGTCTCATCCATTCCGCTGCCAGTGTCTGAGACTGTCAGGCGGATCATCGGGTTGCCTCCTCGCACCCGATCGGCGGAACGATATTCCTGCGCAACGGCAATTGTCACACGTCCGCCAGCTGGCGTCGCGTCACGGGCATTCAAAACAAGGTTGAGCAACGCCCGCTCGATCAATTGCTGATCGATGAAGGCCTGGGGAAGGTTCTCGACGATGTCGAGATCAAGACGAATGCGCGTCGACAATAAGCTTGCAAGCGGTGCCTCCAGCCGATCCAGAAGCCGGCCGACATCGACCGCAGCAAGCTTGACGGGGCGGGGGTTCGCAAAGTCGAGCAGTTGCCGGGCCAAGGTCTTGGCGCGAAAGGCGCAGTGAATGGCTCCGTCAATCTTTTTCAGTTGCTGCGCCGTTCCAGCTCCGCGAATCTGCATCTCCTCGAGGACTGAGACGATCGGCGTCAGGAAGATGTTGAAATCGTGAACCATCGAGGAGAGAAGCACGTGCTGGTCAAGGACTGTTGGGAAGGTGCCGTCATCCTTGCCGCAATGTCCGAGTAACAGACTGATATTGTTTGTCATGCCTTCTCTCCATTGAGAGCGTGCGGAATTGTCTTCCTGAGGCATTTGATCACATCCTCAAGATTTTCGGCTTGTACGAAGCATCCGATCTTTTGACGTTTCTCGCAGTAACTTTCTGGCCGCTCTGACTCCTCAGAGCTTGAACAGGTGCCTGATACGTGCCCTCAGAGGCTGTATCGCTTTTACGCTTACTGATCCGTCGCTTTGCCCGAGCCGAAGTAGCTCAGATGCGTTACGCTTCGAGAGAAGTGACGCAAGTTCATCGGCGATCGCCGGGCGGTCTTGCAACAAGGGAGCCAACCCATCTTGGGTAATCTCGTACACCACAACGAACGTCAGAGCTTGAATCGTGCCCGACGCGCCGGTGCCGGTCAGAAGGCCGCTCTCGCCGAAAAAGTCACCAGGGGCCAACCGATCCAGTTCTGTCTCTCGTGTTCCATCTCGCCGGATGATCGCCACAACTCCGCTGCGGACGATCATGAGTGACTTCATCACCTCGCCCTGCGCGGCCAGGACTTCCCCTTTGCGGAAGGTTCGGCGGCTCATCGTCGCGGCCAACACTTCCTTCTCGTCTTCAGTCATCGATGCGAATAGCGCGATCGCATCAAGCAGTCGCCGCGGTGTGGGGTGACGGTCCAACAGCGGCTCATCGATATGCGATGAGGTCAGTGTAGCTTCCGCTACGTCTGACGGCGTGGAGAGCGCCAGCCCCGCCGCTTTTGCATGCCGATAGATCAGGTCGAAGATCTCGCTTCTTGCCTTTGCCGCAGCACCTATTTCCGCAACCCTGAAACTCAGCTCCAGTTCGACCGCGCTTGCATCTAGAGACGTTATCTCAACGGAAGGTTCTGGTTCAGCAAGTATAAGGTTGCTGCTAAGAAGAACCGAGCGCATGACATCCTGCATAGCTGATGGCGTTGTGGTCGGCCGTAACCGCACGGTGAGTGTCACGCCGTGACTACGCTCAGGGCTGCTGAGATTGGTTAGCCTCGCCTTTGCGAGATCGCTGTTAGGAACGACCACCAAATCATTAGCACCTGTGAGCAGATGTGTCGCCCGCCAGGTCGTTTCAACGACCTTGCCTTCGATGCCGTTACTGAGTTGGAGCCAGTCGCCAATTCCGTAAGGCCTAGCCAGGTTCAGCGCGATGCCCGAAAAGACGTCGCCCAGGGTGCTCTGCAGCGCAAGACCGAGGATGACCGCGACCACGCCGGACGTGGCAATCAAGGTTCCAACGGGCGCGTTGAAGACGTAGGCGATGACGGATAGTACTGCCCCGACATAGATCACCCCAACAACGAGATCCTGAAGAAGCCGGCCCTCTCGGGGCTGCCGTTCGAAGATCAGAAAAACCCGAACGATGCTGATTAGTGACCAGGCGGCGTTGATCCACCAGATGACTTTCGCGATCCCTATGAACACACGTTGTAGCGTGGACGTGCTCGGCGGGCCGAGTTCGTAAGGAACTATGCCGTGATAGAGCATCAGGGTCGTGAGCGCCAAAAAGAATGTCAGCTGACCGACAAGACGACGCGTCGGGTGGCCACGCAGGAGAACACGCGTAACCAAGGCCCCCAGCGCTGCAAGCACACCAGTCTGTACGATAGGATCAGCGATGACATTTAGGAGGTCAGTGTAGTTTGTCATTGTTCCTGGTCTTCCTGTCGTGGCCACGACTGGCGTATCCAACGAACCTTGAGCCCTACGGTTGGGCGGTTAGCCAAACGGTCATGCCGGGCTCTAGTCCATCTGTATTGCCGGTTGGTTCAAGGCGGAGCCGGAACGAATTGAGATCATGGTCGCCGACGGCACGGGCTGCGCGCCAGGTCGCGAACTCCCCGAGTGGACGCAGTTCCGTCACATGAGTATCGATTTGGCGGCCGTCTTGCGCCGTGAGCGTTACGGCTTTGCCGACCGTTATTTCCTGCAGATCGTCTTCGCGCAGTGTAAAGGCGAACCAGGCTTGGCCATCGGGCTCTAACGTCATTACCGGCTTTCCAGGCTGGATGATCTCGCCCGGCTCCGCAACACGGATGCCGATCATCCCATCCGCCGGCGCTGTAAGTTTGGTCTTATCCAACTGGGCCTCGAGGTCCGCGACTGTCGCCTCTGCGAGAGCCACCCGGGCATCGGCCAGAACGCGCTCCTCAGCGGTAGGACCTGCGGCTGCTTCCGCAGCTTGTGCACGCTTGAGATCGACGTCAGCTTTTGCCTTTGCAAGCGAGGCTGTACTCTCGTCGAGTGTTTGTTTGCTGGCGAAGACCTTGCCGGCAAGGTCTGATGCGCGCTCATACGTCTGCTTCGCTAGCAGAAGATTGGCTTCAGCCGTCTCGACCGCCTGTGTGGCGATTGCCACCTCTTCCGCCCGCACACCTGAATAGACCCGATCCCGCTCAGCCTTGGCGCTCGCTGCAGCCGCCTTAGCTTCACCAACCGATGCTGTCAGCTCTGGATTGTCGAGCACGGCAAGAAGCTCACCCTTGTGGACATGCTGGCCCGGCGTCACCGCAATCGACGCCAGCCGGCCGGTCGTATCGGGTGCGATACGAATCTCGGTCTGCCGTACCATACCCGGAATCGGTGGCTTGCCCTGCTCCGCCGCTGCCTGTCCAACGATACATGTTATAGCGCTCGCGATAGCGAGAACGATTGCAAATCCGTGTCTCGATCTAGCGCGCATCAGACATCCTCCTGCGCGAAGCCATCCGGGCAGCAACAACGGCAAGGATTGCGTAAACGACTGTCAGCACCCAAAGCCGCATCCAATCTCGCGAGACGTCCGCCAGAGTCGCTCCCATCTGGTTGACCCGCACCAGGCCGTCGATCCCGGAGGTGCTTGGAAGGACAAAGCTGATCGTCCGAAGGATTGGCGGGATCGCTTCCAGCGGCCAGGCGACGCCAACCAGAAAGAAGATCGGAAGACTGATCGCAATGAACAGCATTACCGCGGTCTCGCGCCGCTTGAACCAGCTACCGACGAACTGGCCGAGGAGGCTGACCGACAGGATGAAGGGAATAGCCAGGACGATCAGGTCGAGCACACGATCATTTGCAGAGAAACCGTAGACCCTTGGCAACACGACGAGGAACAAGGCATAGCCCGGCAACGCCAGCAGCAGATGCGCTAAGCTTTGACCAATCACCGCTGACACGGTGCCACGACGGCGGCGAGCGCTGCGACCGCCCTGCTCATAGGCGACCCCACCTAACGTTGCGGAGCCCATCAGCAGCGTCTGCTGCAAGATCAATAGAAAAGCGGCCGGAACAACATAGCTGGCATAACCGCCGGTGGGATTGAACAGCGGCTGGTTCAGAATCTCGACAGGCGAGCTTTTCACGAGGGCAGCGCGGAACAGGCTGCCATCTGGCCGGGCGCCGCGCCCCGCGACATCCGTCGTTACCGCTCCTACTCCCTCCTGAATACCCTGCAATGTCCGGTTGTAGAGCAGGAAATAGGCCGAATCGACATAGGCGGGCAATCTGGCTTGATCGCCCTTTAGTATCTCGCGCTCGGTTCCTGCTGGAATACTCAGGATACCGAACACTTCCCGGCGTGAGAGAGCCGCCTGCGCTTCTGCCAACGTCGTCGGTCGAAGCGCTACTTTCACTGCTTCGTCGGCATCGACCGCCTGGATGATCGTATGGCTGACGGCGGAGGAATCGTCGTCCACGATGGCGATTGGAATGTCCTTGATGAGCTGGCTGAGATAGGGTTGCGGGTAGAAAACACCGTAAATGATAGGCGCCATAACAATCAGGCCGAAGGCGCTGCGGTCACGGATGACTCGGCCATATTCCTCAGTGAATGCCCGAACGATGCCGAACCTACCCGACGTGTGCCGTTCGGGAGCTTCGACCGGACTTGGTAGCGGGTGCCGTGCAACAGAGCGCAGCCTCAGCCAAGCCAAGCCGAAATAGGCCACGGCCAATCCGCCGAGCATCATGAGAGGTCGCGCTGAATCCGATACCGGAACGCCACGGGCCGCCTGGTCGAACAGGATTTGGATGTACCAGCGCAGGGGCAGTATTGTGCCCCAGGCGAGGGCGAAGGCATTCATTGCCAGGACCGGAAAGCCGACGCCGGCGAAGCCGAAAGCCGGTGAGCAGATGATGCCGGTCAGGCTGAGACCGAAAGCCAGATTCTTGACAAGGAGTTGCAGCAGTGCCCCCAACGACAAATAGGCAACGATCAGCAAACAAGCGGCAGAACCCGCCAGCACGGGGTCGCCACGGAATGGTATCTCGAAAATGCCGTGAATAATCATAAGCCCGGCAGCCATCATGACGAGGAAGATGCCAAAGTAAGGTACCAGCTTGCCGACAAGGGCGATGAGCATGCTGTCTCCGGCCGCGGCGAGCCATTCGCGCATGTTGCGCGACCCGAACTCGGAGCCGACCGCATAGCCCCCTGAAATTGCCATCACGACATGAAGCACGGTCGGCAGGATCGCCCGTAGCAGAAACTGGGCGTAGTTCAATGCGGGATTGGTCAAGACATATTGTTCGACGACAAGCGAACCTGGCGCATAGGCAGTACTCTGCGACCTTGGCTGCAGGTCGGCGACGGCCGCCGATATCGCGGCCTGCAGCGCACTTGATGCTACATTGCCGGGCGTGAAGAACTGCTTGTTGAAGAAAATCACCGCTTGGGGTCGGCTTCCTTTTGTGATGTCGCGCTCGAAATTATCTGGAATATAGACCGCAGCTATCGCATCGCCTGAACGGACGGCATGCATGGCACCATTGAGATCGGAGGAACGTCTTGCCACGCTGACCCCGGGTGCTGAACTGATTGCCTGCACGAAGGTCTCGGACGTTTTGGACCGGTCCTGATCAACCACGTCCACCCGGAGATCGCGTATCACGGCGTTGCTGAATGTGGCGGCAAGGATCGCAAAGGCAATCACCGGGATGCCGGCAACGAGCAGCAGCGCAACCTTGTCGCGCCAGATCCAGACCACCTCGCGGACGGCGACGTCGATAATCCCGAAACGAAGCACGCTTGGCATCAGTGCGCTCCATTCCAGTCCGCGTAGGCACTCATGCCGGGCCTGAGGTTGGGGAGCTTCTCGATCGGATAGGCCCGCACCTCGAAGGTCCTGAGATCGAAGTCGCCGGTCGCGCGCGTGGCACGCCATCCGGCGTATTCGCCGCGGGTGGCGATCGTGCGGACCTCGACGGTTATGGGAGTATCGCCAAGCGCCGGAATCCTGGCGGTGAACCGGTCGCCCACTTTCAGATCCTTGACCAGATCCTCGCGAAGATCGAAGCGCAACCAGATGTCGTTGAGATCCACAAGCGAGAGTAGCGGCACGCCGGGCGAGACATATTCGCCGAGTTCCACGCCGATCTGATACACTTGCCCCGCAATCGGCGCCTTGACGGTTAGCTCGTTAACCTGTGCCTGGAGGGTCGCGATCGCAGCCTCAGCTTTGGCGACGGCAGCTTTGGCCACGCCACGCTCCTCGGCGGTGTAGCCGGCGACAGCTTCCTGATAGGCAAGCTTTGCTTGCTCCAGAGTTCGCCTGGCCACATCCAGCGATGCGGTCGCCTCATCGAGCTTCGCCTTTGGCTCGAAGCCGCCCGCAGTGACCTGCTTGACCCGGTCATACGTCTGTTGGTCAAGCGTCAAACTGGCCTCGGCCGACGCGACCGCGGCCTTGCGTTCTGCAATATCCTCGGCGCGCGTGCCGACCTCAATGCGTGCCAGGTCGGCTAGGGCGACGGCCCTTGCTGCCTCCGCCTCATGGAGGTTCATCAACAGTTCCGGATTGTCGATCGCCACGAGCAATTGCTGGGCTGCGATGTTGTTGCCACGTGAAACCGGCCGCTGGCCGACCCTGCCATCGACACGAGCCGCAATATCAATGCGCGTGGCATCGGCTTCACCCTGCACCAGAAGCGGCTGCGGTTGAACGAGATACCATATTGACAAACCAACGATCGCCAGCACACTGAACGCAACGATGATCGCCGCCGCTTTCGAAGCCTTAGGGGGCTCAGCGGCGGCAAGTTGGGTTGGTGTGGGCTCGCGAAGAGCATCAGTCTGATCTGATGATATGCTTAGCGAGTCACGCGAGGTGTCCGGCACCGTAAGTCTCCACTCGTTTGGTTGGGACAATAATTAATGGCGCTAGTTAACTGGTCTTGTCGGTTCCTGCTCTAAATGACCAATTAGCTCACGCCTTGGAGTGCGTTGTCGACGGCACGGAAATTCTTAGTTAGAAGCCGCAGCCGGATTTAAGGTGACGGTTGTGATCCCGCCAGCAATGTTTATACCTTCCTGACCTTCGACGGAGATCGGCTGCAATGAAAATGCGCGGCCTGTGCCGCCAGCAAGGATATTTGCTCCTGCGCCGGGGCCGACCGACGCGTTTGCACCAATTCCACTATACGTGCCGGCAAGCGCCCCCTTGGGAAGACCGCTGGTCTCCGCCAGGACGCCCCAGATCAGGTGGCCCGCCGCAACTTCGCCGATTGCAACGCCGTATTCGTCGATCGAGCCCGTGTAGTTGTCGGCATCGCCGCCTTTGTCCGGCTTGAAGACGCAGGTCAGCTTCTGCTTGTCGACCACGAACATCCCAATGCCCTTGGACACGTCGCAGGATAATGTGCCGATCTGGGTAGACGCCGCGTTTGCGCCGAAGGGAAAGAGCGCAATGACGCAGCCAAGACAGGCCTTGTGGAGGTAATTCATCTTCGTATCTCCAAATGAGAGAACACAAGGGGCAAAGACACCGCTTTTCGCGGGCCTGTCCTTGGGTTCGGTTAGGTATCGACCAACGCTTTGGGCCGATCGTTAAATCTATGGCTTCAGCCGGCGCGTTCTTCTTGGAGATCCCTGCTACAGGTAGGACGCGCGTGCGCAATGGCACCGAAAGTGGTGAGACTTGCAAATGCAGCGGACAAGGAAACTGCGTCCACACTACCCGGCGCAGCCACGCCCGCTGGTCGGAAGCTGACTTCGAACGCATAAGGCCTGATCGCCAGGCTCATCTCAAAAATCCAGGCGGAGCCTTTTTCCATGCTACGCCATTGCGGCCCATCTCGTAACCTTTGGCGTACAGCGCGCGCATGAACGTGTTGTCGAACGGACTCTTCGCGCTAACAGCGAAATCCGGCGGGATGTCTATATAGTTGTAGTCAATTCCGTCCCGTTTCGCGATAGCGTAGAGCCGATAGAGATCGCCAATGCCTTGCGTCTTGATCAGCAACGAGACCGACTTTTTGACAATGTCCGGCAGGGAAGCCTTGACCGAGCTATACTCCGGCGTGGTTCGACCATTGCGGATCACGTACAGCCGCACCTTGACCCTGGTGTGGAAGGTCTTGTCGAGTTCGCCGAGCGTCAGCCCGGCTGGCATGAGGAAGACTTCGTTGGCGGTGCCGCCGTCCACATGCATCTCGTGATAGGTCCTGCCGGCTGCGGTCACTTCCAGGTTGACCGGTGGAAAGATGCCGGGAATGGACGTGGAGGCGAGGATGACCTCCTTGAATAGCTTCTTGCGATCCGGCCGCCCGCTTGCTGCAATCGCTCCCATATCCCAGATGACCGCCCGGTCGGCATCGAGGTTGGTCGTACCGACAAACAGGCGACGTCCTTTGGAATACTCCCGCGCGATTTCATCGAGCATGCGATCGGTAATGTGCTCGTCGAGCATCTTGGCGAGCGGTGCATTGCTGGCGAATGACCCGTCCGCGAGTGCCGCAAGCAATCCCCGCTTTATGTAAATGTTGGCATCGGTGGCATTGGTGAAACCTTGCTTGAGTTCATCGTCATAGGCTGGTCCCAGGAAAGCAAATGGTGCAATAAGCGCACCTGCGCTGATCCCGGTGACGATGTCGAACCTTGGTCTGCTCCCGGATTTCGCCCAGCCGGCAAGAATCCCGGCTCCGAAGGCGCCGTCGCTACCACCGCCGGACAGTGTGAGAGCGTTGAGCTCTCTCATGTTTATCGACGGATCGGTCTTCGACGCTTTCAGTCTCTCATCGCGCAGCCGGACAAGTCGTCCGGCCGGATAGCTTGCGTAGGAGTCGCCCCAGACCCGGATATCGCGCTGATAGCCGGGTGGTTCGGCCGCCGAAGCGTACTGCTGCGGCACGCTATTGCGCGGAAATGTTGCGACACAGGCGGAGACCTGGGCTGCGCACACGCCAAGCACGATCATGCGGGGCAGATACGCTGCTCTTTTGCCGCGTCTCCAACTGCTGATACGCAGAATGCGCATGCGGGCGACTGATCCAAGACGGCGCAGGCCTGAGCAATGGGTGCGGCATACGGCCAGGTCGCCGAGAACGATCAGTACAAGCCGGATCCAGGTGGAAGCGAGAACCAAAACCACTATGACGTTTCCTCTCTCGTGCGGGTTGGGATCAAAAAATCCGAGCGGTGCATGTGATGGATGCCTTCGCGCGCAATCACGGTTGCTGTCGACGAGACTTTTTTGTCACGGATAGGCTTTCCATGCCTTCGACAAAGCGATCGCGTCTTGGACGTTTCGCGCATGATCGGCACAAGTGCTGCTGGAGGGATCTGTTGCAAAGTCTGGTTGTCTGCAGAGTGGCAATAAATCCGCCGATCATTGCCGCAGGAACAGACAAGCCGCCGCATGGCAGGACAATCCAGTTGCGGTCGGTCTCGACTAAGATCGCTGCTCGGAGCAAGTTGACCGCACCTATGTATACCATAGGTTAGATCGCGCTAATGAGAGGATATGCTCGCGACCAAATACACTGGGGGCCATTGTCTATGGCGACAATAATACTTCGGGCTCGCGATGCTCAGGAGGCCATAACCTGACCTTCTGCTTTATTGCAGTCGCGCTCGCTGCAGCCGTCTTTTACGTCGATACTTATACCGACATTGAGGGCGCCATTGCGGTTTTCTATGTCGTCACCATGTTGATCGCCGCCCAGGCAACAACGCGCATAGGCTTGCTTTTCATCGCAGCCGCGTGTGCCGCCCTCACGCTTCTTTCTTATGCCATGACGCATGGCGACAGTGCCGATCTTCAATCGACGATCCGCCTGATCGTCGCTCTTGCTGCGTTGTTCGTGACGACCATACTGCTCCTGAAGACTGAGACCGCGCGCCTCTCGCTGCTTTCGATCAACTCCGCTCTGAAGGAGAGCGAGGCCAGATACCGCTCGATCTTCGACCGCACCCGCGTTGCGCTCTGGGAGCGCGACTACGCGAAGCTGCGCAGCTATTTGATGGATATCCGGCAGCAAGGCGTGACCGACATCAAGGCGTATGCACGTGCCAATCCCGCCGTCGTCGATCTTTGCATCGGCCTCATACGGGTGGTAGCGGAGAACGAAGCGGCGCGCGAGCTGCTGGGTCCTGAGTCCTCCGCGGGAGGTGTTCTTCGGCGCTCCATCATTCCGGGGCGGGAGAAGTTCCTTGACGTCCTTCAGGCGATCATGGACGGCGAACGAGTTTTCGAAGACAAGGTAGAAGTACGGGCCGGCAATGGCGAAGACAGGCTTGTGCTGCTTAGCATCAGCTTCCCGGAAGATCCTGCTGCCTTCAGTCGCGTCGTCGTCAGCATGGTCGATATCACCCAGCGCGAAATGGCTCTGAAGGCCCAGACCGAAGCGCAAGCAGAGCTGGCGAAGGCCTCAAAAGCCGCGACGGTTGGCGCGATGTCGGCATCACTTGCACACGAACTCAACCAGCCGCTCGGCGCGAATGTCATCAATTCGCAAACGCTGCTAAGATGGCTCGATCGCGAGCCACCAGATCTCGCAGCCGTGCGCCGCTCAGCCGAGAGAATGATCCGCGACAGCCAGCGGGCAAGTGCGATCATCCAGAACACGCTTGGCTTGCTTTCCCCCTCAAGCAACAAGCTCGAGAGGGTCAGCCTGGAAAGGCTGGTAAATGGAACAATGGCTCTAATGGAGCACGAGCTTGAGCGGAGTGGGACGACTGTGCTTGTTGACCCGGGGTCTCAGATCCCGCCTGTTTCGACCGTGAAGATCGAGCTGCAGCAAGTGCTGATTAATCTCATCGCCAACGCTATCCAGGCAATGGAAGAGGCCGGCAGCGCGGAGCGGATCATCAGGATAGTCATGGAGCGGTCTGACATCGGGCATATTTGTATTGCCGTGCGCGACTCTGGCCCCGGAATCTCTGACGATGCGAAGGACAAGCTGTTTGCACCGTTTTTCACGACGAAGGCGACGGGCATGGGCATGGGTCTGTCTGTTTGTCGCAGTATGGTGGAGGCCCGTGGTGGACAACTTGAAGGAACCAATCATCCTGACGGCGGCGCGATCTTCAAGATGCTCCTGCTGATAGAGCAAGAGGTGGAACATGTCTGATGCGCGCAAGGCGCAAAAGCAACGGCTTGGACCTGTGGTTTTCATCGTCGATGACGACCTGTCGATGCGGGACGCGCTGACAGATCTGTTCCGCTCGATGAAGTTCGATGCAGAGGCGTTCGACAGCGCGACGGCATTCCTGGAAACCGCGAATTTCAATCGCCCCGGCTGCATTCTGCTCGATGTCCGCTTGCCTGGCGTTAGCGGACTGGATTTCCAGAGGCAGCTGGAGCGTCTTGGCAGCAAGATGCCTATCGTCTTTATGACGGGGTTCGGGGACATATCGATGGGTGTGCAGGCAATGAAGGCCGGTGCCGTCGATTTTCTGACCAAGCCTTTCAAGGATCAGGACATTCTCGACGCAGTGGCGGCGGCGATGAAACGCGACGCCGCGCACCGGCTCGAGAGTGCGCAGAGCGAAGCCGCTGCCTCGCTTGCGGGAAGCCTGACGCCACGCGAGCGCGAGGTCATGGAGGCCGTGGTTGAGGGGCTGATGAACAAGCAGATCGCCTACAAGCTTGGCATCAGTGAGGTCACTGTGAAGCAGCATCGCGGCAATGTGATGCGGAAAATGGAAGTCCGCTCGGTTCCGGAGCTCGTCCGAAAAGCCGAAATGCTGTCCAATGCGGACGACGACCACCTGTATCTTAGTATGATATCTTTGAGGCGGCCATGAGCGCATAACGGAATTGGAAAGCAGTCAAAAAAGGTCGTTTCATTGCCCCAAGTCTCTACCATAGCAGTCGTCGACGACGACCAGGCCACCCGTGAAGCCATGGATGACCTCGTCAAGTCGTGCGGTTACGAGTGCCGGTTGTTTACGTCGGCGGAAGAGTTTCTCGTTTTCGAACCGCGATCAGCAATCGATTGTATGCTCGTCGACGTGCAGATGCCGGGTCTCAGTGGGATCGAACTACAGGCTGAATTGCATAAGCATTCGAGTCGTCCTCCGATGATCTTTGTCACCTCCTACAAGGATGAGCGGACGCGTAATATGGCGATCAACGGCGGCGCGTTCGCCTTTCTCGGCAAGCCGGTCGATATCGGGGAGCTGATCGATTGCCTTGAATCGGCGCTCAGCCACTGACAGCCGAAGCGATTGAAATTGCAGAGGTCGGGGAGATCGCAGCGCGCCACGTTATCGTCAAATCGAAGCGGATCGCTCGACAAGGCCTTCTGGCGCAACAGGCATCTGGCCAACTTGACTGTCAGTCAAAACCTTGTGCGTATCGATCAAGGTCGCGCTGGCGCCGGGCGCATGTAAGTCAGCGGCGCTGGACAGTCTCGCGTTCGCGCCGCCACCTGGATGGGCTTTGGCCAAATGCCTGCCTGAAAAGTTTGCACAAATGTGCCTGGTCAGAAAATCCGGCGCTCAGAGCGATTTCGCTCAGCGACGTTGAGCTCGTCAGCATCAGGTGACAGGCTTCCTCAAGTCGCCGCCTGACGACGTAGGCGTGCGGCGGCTCTCCGAATGCCAGTTTGAATGCGCGCGAGAAGTGCGCCGTGCTTCGCCGCGCTACAGCACTGAGATCACTCGCGTGAATCGTGCGATGCAGGTTCTCGTCGATGAACGATCGGACACGCGCTATCTGCCAACCTGCCAATCCACCTGTTCTGGAGCTCCTGACGAGTGAACGGCGCTCGATCTCTGACTGAAGGATAGACGACGCGGTGGCCAGCGACGTCTTCGCCGCCTCCCGATCATGCTCAAGGTCAGTTTTGGCTGCTTCAAGGAGCATTGAGAGGCTGTTTGCCAGGAAACCAAACTCGAGATCGGCTGCAGACGAAACATCGGCATCCTCGCTGTATGGCCTTTCCATATCGAAACCTCGCCAGATATCCCGCGCCAGAAGTTGAACGGCGGAGCCTGACCCGTCAGGGCCGGAATTTCGTGTCCGGCTGCTTACCCGGAGCGGGTCAGCAACCATGTCACAACATAACGATCCGAGAATTGACCAGCTATCCAGACATTGTCCGTATCAGCTCACACCTAAGTATGGTTACGCAGTTGGGCGTCCTGCGATAAGTTGGTTTCGTTGCCTCGGCCGACACAACGAGGCTGGTAGCGACCAGCTACCGAACATCGTTCGGCGTCCTCCCCTCCGCCGAACTTGCGGATAGCCGCTATCCGCGAAGGGCCGCCTTCATCCCTCCCGGAAGGCGGCCCTTTTTGCTTCGTCTGGCTGCCGTCGTCTTCGAGCGGAGTCGGATGGACCCCGCTAGTCACCGCAACGCGGCTTTACGGGGCTGAATCGATCAGCTTTTTTAAAAACTCCGGATCACTCTTCGCAGTCGCACGCGCCAGGATAAGCCCACCGACAAGCTGGCTATATACCGGCACCAGTCCGGGCGGACGTGCTATCGAGACCGCGCAGGACCGGCTCCTTTCAGGCACTGAAATGCGCGATATGGCACCAAATGCGACCGAGGCAATCTTTTCATGGGCGCGGGATCAGAAGTTAAGCGGTTAGCGGAATGGAAGTTGAACGACATTCGGTTCGAACCACAGATGACTGCGGTTCGAAAAGCATCTGCTGAGAGATGATAAGTAATCAATAAATCAATATGTTAAGAAGACAATGGGAGATACGTAGAAATCGACAGATACGGAACTTCGGTGGACTCCCTCTCCGCCATTTCTCATAAATTCTGTTTCTATATCAAACCCTTAGACGACAAGTCCTAGGTTTTGACGAGTTGCCCTGCGCGTTCCGCAATTCTTTCGTAGGCGTTCCGGACAGGGTCACGCACGTCAATAAAGCGGGATACCCCCATGCGAAGAAGAGCCTTCAGGTGCTCTCGTCCGCCTTCATAGCCCACGATTGGCGCGAAAGGCGTCATGGCAGGACGCGAGCCAGCAGGATAAAGACGCTCGTATTCAACGAAGTTGGTGAAGTTCTCATGGTTACTGGCCCTGAGCAGGAAGGTCTCGGCAGGAGCACCCTCGGCAAGGATCACTTCATGAGTGTCGAGCACAATCTGGAAATACTCGATCACCTCCCGCTGTGCTGGAAGGGCGGGCGCGATCGAAATGCCGTTAACAAGCTCCTTTACCCGGATGAGGACGCCATCGACGAACAGAGCGTGGTTGGGAGAAAGATAAAGATCTCTGTGAGGCGTCCGCTGGTCGAGGGCCTGGCGTGAAACGCGGATTGGCATCACGCTATCATTCCAGGAGGAGCCGCTCTTCTTGTAGAGGCGGCGACCGATCCATCTGACTGCCAAGGCTTCTCCGCGCACGGTTTCAACAAGATCACCTATCTCAAGATCTTCAATGCATGTCTCGCCTGTCGAAGTCATAATAGAGGTGCCTCGGAGGAAACAGTTGTAGCCGCCACCCTTCGGACCGCGACCAGAACCACCGTTGCCGCCGCGTTTTTCTTTCCCCTTGGCTTGAGCTGGCAACGAAGGAATAATCACTGCGGCGGCGCTCGCTGCTGCAACTCTGGCGCTGATGGCGAGAGCGAGGCCGAGGAAGTGACGTCTCGCCCGGCTGGGTGGCACTGGCCGCTCTGAAGTTGATGACATACTGCGCTCCCTCAATTTCCACTCAAGATTACTGACGGTTCATCCTACATTAGCTTGCAGCATAAGAAGCTCTCGATATTCGTGCTTGTTGAATGCTGAAATAGGCGCATTCATTGCTACAAAAGATGTACAGCCAAGGGAAAATCTACCGCTTTTGTAGAAGGGTTGTACTTCCAGGATGTGTGTTGACAGACGGCAAGCAAGTCGCGGCCGTGGTCATACCGATGAGTGGGCATCGGTCAGCGTCCAAGTTCCGGGTACCAGGCTTCGCGTACTGGCTAGCAGCGGATCAATATGTCTTGAGTTCCCTCTTGGTAGTAAATCGCAATACACTCTTTCGTGGTTTCCGGGTCCATGTTGAAGGAAAGAAAGAGCTTGTATTTTCATCGCCTTATGCTGTCCCTTGTCGTCGCCCTTGCACTTCTGGCATCACCTGGCTTTGCGCAGGACCATGCACGGCAGGACGACGTTGGTGCAGACAATCACAATGCGACCACGCAATCTCGGGTGTCTTCCAAGGGCGAAGAGGCGGCAAATCCGCCGAGGCCGGAAGGTGGTGCTTCAGCGGGCATTCTTGACCTCTTGCCCGCAGATTCCGTTACCGATCACGTCTTAAAGACCAGCACACAGGAACTTGCTTACACTGCAACCGCCGGTACACTCGGCCTCTTCGGCCAAGATGGGGCGCTGACCGCGAAGATTTTCTATACCGCCTATATCGCCCGGAACAGACAACCGGGCCGTCCCCTGACGTTTGTATTCAACGGTGGACCTGGAGCCGCCTCAGCCTATCTCCACCTTGGGCTGGTTGGGCCACACATTCTCGATTTTGGCTCGAACGGACAGGATGGTACCAGTCCAACACTCGTGGACAACCCGGATAGCTGGCTGGAGTTCACTGACCTTGTGCTGATCGACCCTGTCAGCACGGGCTGGAGTCGTGCGGCGAGCGACAGCGTCGCTTCGAATTTCTACGGAGTGCATCAGGATGCGGAGAGCATTGCCAAGGCGATCGCGCTCTACGTCAATCACAACGAGCGCATGGCCTCGCCGAAATATCTGCTTGGCGAGAGTTATGGCGGCTTTCGCGCGGCAAAAGTCGCCTCTGCACTCAAGGATGGCCAAGGCATTCTTGTCTCGGGTATCGTCATGCTGTCGCCATTGATTGAGGGCCAGCTTTTGTTTGGGGCGAGCCAATATCCGCTTGGAGCTGCCCTTCAGCTTCCTTCACTTGCTGCTGCGGAGCTGGAACGCCGAAACGCCTTCAACCCGACGGCGGTCCAGGAAGCGGAACGATTTGCCATGACAGACTACCTTGTGACCCTCGCGGGACCTGAGCCGTCCGGGGACAAGGCAAGCACCTTCTATAAGCGGGTTTCACAATTGACCGGCATACCCGAAGCGGTGGTGAGCCGAACGCGCGGTTTTCTCGCCGAGAGTTATGTTAAACATTCGAAGGGAGAGGAGTTCGAAGTCGTCAGTCCCTATGACGCATCCTTTGCAGTTGCAGACCCCTATCCCGAGTCCGATACCGACCGAAGCAACGATCCCATCCTTGACGGGTTCACGCGTGCGTATGGCGCAGCTTTCGCCAGCTACGCCCGTAATGAACTTGGTTTCCGCACAGAATTGACCTACACGCTGCTCGCGGAGAACGTGAATGACCGGTGGAAATGGGGCCGGGGGCAGAACGACAATGCGCAGGCTCAAGCAAGCGCGACTGGCGATATTCGCGACCTGCTCTCGGTCATACCGTCTTTCCGCTTGCTGGTGGCACAAGGCTACAGCGACGCGATAACGCCCTATGGGATCAGCAAATATGTCATCGACCATCTGCCCTCGTCGCTTGCAGCTGGCCGGGTCGGCCTCAAGCTTTATCGTGGCGGCCACATGTTTTATACGCGGCCAAGCTCCCGACATGACCTGACTGCCGATGCAATGCTCTTCTTTTCTGGGCAGATCGGAAAGAGTCAAGGCGAATAGTCACATGGCTTCAGTGCGATATCGCCGTGCCGGTTTGAGTCTGATGGTTGGCTTTCCAGATGAGCAATCAGCAATACGAGAAGGCTCGACTACTGATTTAGAGAAAGCCTATCCAGCGACCGGCAATTACGGCGCTGACCCAAAGAGCCAGCGATAGAAATGCCGAGAACTGCACCGTGCTATGCGGCTCACCGTTCAAGAGTGCGAGCCGCCAAGAGCGGTTTTGATGGAGCAGCAAGGCGTTGATGACACCTAGACCGATCAGACCGATCTTGATGAGGAAGGCCGTATTTTGAACATATGCGACGGGCCTCACCGAAAAGAGCATCAATCCGGTGATAACGGCAAGTGTGACGCCCGCTGCAGCGACACGTGACAGGGGTGGCCCAAGCGCGCTGATCGGATACTGCCTGAACAACCCTAGTATCCTAAGATCAAGTGTTACGATGGCGCCCACGACAAGGCCGATCGAAACAATGTGCGCAGCGTTGACCAACAGATAGGCGACCTGGAATCGCCGAAGGATCACCGCTCCAGGCCATTCGGAAAGCGCTTGCAAAAACTCCATCAGGGCGCTGGTCAGTTTGTCTTTATGCGCTCGGGATATAAATCAAATGTCTTCCCGCCCACGGTGATGCGCACTGCCTTCATCCGCTTTTCGCCCGGATCGCTGGAGCGGTTCCCGAGAGCGACGATCTCATCGCCGATCTTTGCCGAGCCCTCGACAAAACCTGAGCGCTCGGTCTGACGCGGATTGGCGAGTTCTACCCGCCACAGACCATCATTTGCCGTTTCGACATCAAGCGTGGGATGCGGTGGACCAATATAGAGTGCACGGATAACACCCTTGAGCTCCAGTTGATCCGCCTCTGCCCAAGACCAGCCGTGATGTGCAGCAGCGCCTGAGACTATCAGCGTCATCAAAGCGGCGGCGCTGAACAACCTTCCATACAAATTCGTCATCATATCTGCCTCCTCTAGCCTCGCACGAGATACAGTTGCGAACAGCTAAAAGTGTCGCACCAATTGCCCGCCAGTTCAAACAATCCTGACCTATTGCTGTCCTGATCGAGTAGATATTCGAGCTTGTCCGAACAGCGGTCCGCCAGGTCGCTTGCGGCAGAAAACCTCAAATCGTCGAGCATGGGCATTCGATGATCGGACATCTATCTGTCCGTCATCGGCCCGCTAGCCCGGGCTTGGGGCGAAGACCCGGATCGCCCCTTTTCGGATGCGGAAATGGGCCGGCGTCCACGTCGTCAAGTCTCCGTCCGTGTTTACAGCGCGCGGCTTGCTTGTTTTGATGATGACTTCTGTTGTTCGAAAAGCTCGCACGTCGTCCCATTTGCCATGTGTACCTTTGCGCAGGCTTGGCAGGAGCGCCAATAGACGCCACCAGTGATCAACCTCAAGGCTGTAGAAATCAAGGCGACCATCATCGGCTGTGGCTGTTTCTTCGACCGTCATTCCCCCGCCGTAGTGGCGGCCATTGCCAACCGATACCTGCATTGTCCTGATCTCTTCCACCGAACCGTCATGTTCGACATAGGCGGTGAACAGACGTGAGCGAGCCAGAAGCCGCGCAGCAACGATGGCATAACCCAGCGTTCCCCAACGCTTCTTGGCGTGTTCGGTGAGTTCGCTCGCAAGTTCCGCGCTGAACCCTATGCTGGCGACATTGAAGAACAGATGGCCATTCACTTCGCCGAGATCGGTCTGCCGGGGCGTAGTAGACAGAATCAATGCGGCTGCTGCGCGCGGGTCAGTTGGGATGCCAATGGTGCGTGCGAAGTCATTGGCTGTTCCCAGCGGGAGAACACCGAGCGGAAGTCCCGTTTCGAAGAGACCTGCCGCAGCAGAGTTCAAAGTACCATCACCACCGCCAACAATCACCAAGTCGCACGCTTCCCGCATGCGCGAGATGACGCCGGATAGAGTTTCGCCCTCCACGGGTGCTGCATCAACAAGCGTCAGTCCGCCATCCTCTAGCACCTGACGGACGGCGGCAACCGGTTTTCTACCGTTGCGGGCGTTGGGATTGACGATGAAGAGCGCGCGTTTCGGTGACTTTACCGCCATGAACCTACCTGTTTTCCGTTGCATGCGAAGAATTCTTCGAGCACCGCAGGTGGGCGTTTGATTGTGGCAATACAAGGAACCCATTTCTGCCGAGACTGCTTCTGCTGCTCAACTTCAGTTCTCTGCGCAATACCAGCACCCCGGATCAACCATCTGGTTCATCAAGGAGATCCCTAATGGCTGTCTATATCATTTTCAGATGTCATCATTCGTGATCCGCAGGCGATAGAGTCTTACCGCGAGCGGGCTGCTGCTCAATATGGCGGGCGCTACCTTGTTCGTGGTGGTGCAGTGGAAAAACGGATGGGGCATGGAAGCCTGATAAGCCATTGTTGTGGAATTACCTGACATGGTAAGCGCTAAGCGCTAGTACCGATCTCGCGAACATTGGAGGGTCCGTGACAGCGCCCGCAACCAAGCAAGACGGAACTCTCCCGCCTACCGAACGTTGATTAGGATGAATGGGCGGAGTATTCAAATTGGAACAGGAAAGATAGTCATGTTGAAAAAATTGCTGATCATAGGAGCAACTGCTCTGGTCGCCGTAACTTCCGCGCCGCAGGCATTTGCACAATCCATCGTGATCGGACCTGACGGTGTCCGGCTGCAAGAACCCCAGCAAGAACGTATCTATCGGCGAGGAATCAGTGAACGCGAAGCTGTTCGCATAGCCAGGAGCGAAGGCCTCCGTGACGTCGATGACGTCAGACGGACAAGATCTAGGTTCGTTGTCGAAGGCACAGACCGCCGCGGCGATGATATCCGCGTCGACGTGGATCGGCGTACCGGCGACGTGATTGCCGTAGAATAGTTCGCAAGCCGATAACGGGCGCCCGTCACTTCGGTGGCGGGCTTTTCCGTGCCGGAAGCCTTAAAGCGATAAATAATTCTGTTCTGAATTCACACGTATGAACGTGTATAGAAGTCCTGGACCTTTTCAGAAGCAATCAAACTTAAGGCACATTATGAAAATCTTTTTGCGCAAGACGACCCAGTCAAACACTCACCAGCTTGAAGAACAACGCGGCCGCGAAGATTACAAATCCATCCTCAGCGTCGCTGGTGATGCGGTCAAATTCCAGAAGAAATGCGACGCACACAAGGCCAGGTTGCAGGCCGAAGGGCACTACGTCGTCGAAGCCTGAAAGTCCAAATGGAGCCGTTCTGCTGGTTTAATAGGCTGATGTATCGCCATAGTCGTCAGCGATGTCATAGAGACGCGACAACTCGAGTTCGACGGCGGTGAAGAACGCGCCGACCTGCTCGTCCTGCTCATCCTCCGGAACGCCTATCCGGTCCAAGTGCCGAAACAGTGTATCAGCGATTTGATTGCGATAGGCTTCCGCCTGCCGGTCCGTAGCTTTCTCCATGAGTTTGGCCGCTACGTCGCGAACCTTCGCCACACGTTTCGTCAGTGGGAACGCAATGATCTGGCATGGGGTCGGGAATTCAGCTTTGAACATACTCATACTCTTCCCAGTCCGGCAACGTCGTGCCGCGCTTGCAATTGATTCGCTCAACGATAGGGCGAAGGTTCCTAACAATGTGTTCAGCTGGCATGGGATACGTTGGATTTGGGTACTGCGGCACGGTTGCGTAACAACTTATGTAACAAGCCGGCGAACAGATTGTGTGTAACGAGACCATAATGTTGCCCGCTACGGCACACATGCCTATTCAAGGTGGGATAAAGTGATTCGCATTCGTTACGGTATCAGACATGGCACTCAGCAATGCAGAGAGGCAACGACGGCACCGCGAGCGGCAGAAGCAAAAGCTCGCTGCAACCGCACCCGATCTCGCTGCGCAATATGAGAATGTCGGCGCAGATCTGCGTGACAAACTATATGAACTCGTCGACACCGAAAATATGCGGCGTGGGCGTGCCGTAACGCCAACCGAACAGACCGATTTCCGCCGCGTGATTCTTGACATTGCTCTCAACGAAAATCGCTCCGGCATTGCCGATGCTGCCCGCATGATACTGCTCAAGGCTCTCTGCATGGGTGAAAGTTCGGAAAAGGAAATTCTCCAAGCGCGCAGGCAAAAAGATGCGCGAGCCGACCAGAAGACCGAACAGGTGACGCTGCTTGCGCACTATCTGCGTGTTCCGAATTTCGGCTGATCCACACTATTTTACTTCTGTTTCCGTCTTCTGCTAGGCTGCCGCCACACCCCCTATCCATCTCAGCGAGGACCCAGCCCATGGCACATCCTGCCTTTTCACCCTCCAATGTAGCTGTGATCACAGGGGGCGCATCCGGCATCGGCCTCGCAGCCGCAAAACGTTTTGCGTCGATGGGACTGAAGGTCGCGATTGCTGATCTTGCAGGTAAAAAACTCGACGAGGCGCGCGCCTCGGTTTCTGAATTGGCCAAAGCAGAAAATGTCATCGCCGTAGCCACAGATGTCACCAATGTCGAGGATCTGCGCAAACTCCAGCAGACGGTCAATGATAAATTCGGCGATGTCGACGTCCTCATGAACAATGCAGGCATCCAGCCCGGCAGCAGCATTTTCAATCCAGACAATTGGGACGGGATTATCGCCGCCAATATGTTCGGCGTCATCCGTGGCAGTCAGGTTTTCGGTCCGAACATGATCCGCCGGCAAAAGCCGGGCCTCATTATCAATACCGGCTCCAAGCAAGGCATCACCACCCCGCCGGGCGACCCCGCTTACAATGTCTCGAAATCCGGTGTGAAAACCTTCACGGAAGCGCTGCAGCATGAGTTACGTAACACCAAGGGTTGTCACGTAACGGCCCATCTCTTCATTCCGGGATTCGTCTACACGCCGCTGACTGCGGGAGACCGCACCGAAAAGCCTGCTGGCGCATGGACGCCGGAACAAACCGTCGATTTCATGTTGGAGCGCGTATCGGCTGGCGATTTCTACATCCTTTGTCCAGATAACGACGTGACCCGCAGTCTCGATGAACGGCGCATCCTCTGGGCAGTCAGCGACATCATCAAGAACCGTCCGCCTTTGTCGCGCTGGCACCCTGACTATCAGAGCGAATTCGCCGATTTTCTCAGACACGACGCCTAACCCCGTAATCTGAAGTACCGTGAATACGACCTGCACCCGCTGAGGTTCCGTCATGGTTCGCGCGTGAAGCTTAGTGGAGGCAATTCCGTATCGGCCGCTTGATACCAGGACTGATCCGGTTCTATGCTGGATACAACCCCTCATTGACACGTTGGATTTCAAAATGACCTCATCTCCCAAAATCCCTGCCGTCGATCCTGTCAAGCTCGATCGCCTTGCGGAAGTCGCTGTAAAAATCGGCTTGCAGCTGCAACCCGGACAAGATCTCCTTATCACCGCACCCCTTGCCGCAGTGCCGCTGGTGCGACGGATCACGGAACATGCCTACAAGGCGGGAGCAGGTCTCGTTACATCGCTATACAGCGACGAAGAAGCCACTCTCATGCGCTATCGCAACGCGCCGGACGAAAGTTTCGATCGCGCCACAGGATGGCTGTTCGAGGGCATGGCGAAAGCCTTTTCTGCCAATACAGCACGGCTTGCCATTGCCGGTGACAACCCCATGCTGCTCTCTTCGGAGGACCCGGAAAAGGTCTCCCGCGCCAACAGGGCACAATCGCGCGCTTATCAACCTGCATTGGAAAAGATCACCAATTTCGAAGTGAATTGGAACATCGTTTCGTATCCGAATCCATCCTGGGCGAAGCAGGTATTTCCAGATCAGGATCCCGAGGTAGCTGTAACCATGCTCGCTGATGCAATTTTTGCTGCGTCACGTGTTGATCTCGACGATCCCGTCAGCGCTTGGCGTGATCATAACGCCGCCTTGCGCAAACGGACAAAATGGCTGAATGCCCGTACTTTCTCGGCGCTGCATTTCCAAGGACCGGGCACGGATCTCACTGTCGGCCTTGCCGATGAACATGAATGGCATGGTGGTGCTTCCGTTGCGAAGAATGGCATTACCTGCAACCCGAATATTCCCACTGAAGAAGTTTTCACTACACCGCACGCGCTCCGGGTCGATGGCCATGTTTCGAGTACCAAACCGTTGTCGCATCAGGGCACGCTGATCGAGAATATCAAAGTTCGCTTTGAGGGCGGCAGGATTGTCGAAGCCAAAGCGACACGTGGCGAGGAAGTCTTCAACAAGGTGCTCGGCACAGACGAAGGCGCGCGGCGTCTCGGTGAAGTGGCCCTTGTTCCAAATTCCTCGCCGATTTCGGCATCAGGCCTGTTGTTCTTCAACACGCTTTTCGATGAAAACGCCGCGAGCCACATCGCACTCGGCCAGTGCTATTCAAAGTGCTTCGTCAATGGTGGTGAGCTGACGCCCGACGAAGTCGCAGCGCGTGGCGGTAACAAGAGCCTCATTCACATCGACTGGATGATCGGCTCTGGCGAGATCGATGTCGACGGCATAGACAAGGACGGATCTGCTGTCCCCGTGATGCGCAAGGGCGAATGGGTCTGATTGTTAAGTACAAATATAGAAAAGGCCACCTGGATCTCGGGTGGCCTTTTTGTTTCGGGCTATGGGGTTAGGCTACCAGACGTCCGGCCGATTCCGCTTGCGCGTATGCTTTGCCGAAACGATTAGCGAGGAAAGCGTCGAGCGCAATATCTTCCTGCTTGAGGAAGCCCTGCTGCGGCAAGTCGCCCATTGCAAGCATGTCAAGCACGGCACAGATGGCAGATGCCGTGGTGATCTGGATCCCGCTATAGAGCTGCGAGCCGATGTGGCCGCTATAGACCTTATTGGCATATGTTTCCTGAAGAAGACGGCCCTTCTTGCGGCCACTGACAGTGACGAAAATCACCACGACATCCTGTAAGGTCGATGGCAACGCGTTTTCGAGAATATCCTTGAACACGTCGCGTCGATCACGCAGTCCGAGATCATTGAGCAGCGCCTTCATAATGGCCGCGTGTCCGGGATAGCGGATGGTGCGATAGTTGAGCGTGCGAACCTTGCCGAGGAGCGTTTCACACAATGTGCCCAAGCCGCCAGAAGTATTGAATGCCTCATAGGTTACGCCGTCGAGCGAGAATTCCTCGCGTTCTTCTAGTGGTGGCACTTCGGTTAGTTCACCATCGACGATCGCTTCGCAGGGCTCACAATATTCGTTGATGACGCCATCCGTGCTCCAGGTCAGATTATAGTTGAGTGCATTGGATGGGTATTGCGGCAGTGCACCTACACGCATGCGCACGCTTTCCAGCGTATCGAAGCGCTTGGCAAGGTCATTTGCTACAATCGAGATGAAACCCGGGGCAAGGCCGCATTGGGGAATGAAAGCGGTTTTTGCAGTCAGTGCCAGCTGCTTGACGATGCGCGTACTGGCCACGTCTTCCGTCAGATCGAGATAATGCACGCCGGATTTGGCAGCAGCTTCAGCAATGCGGGTGGTCAGATGGAACGGCGCTGCGCTGAGTACGGCGAATTTGCCATCGAGAACGCTTTCGAGGGCCCCGACTTCCGTAATTTCTATACAGGCTGTTGCAACGAGCGGTGATACATCCAGGGCATCGAGCTGTGCTTGGGAGCGGTCGACAACCGTTACGCGATAATCTCCAACTCCAGCCAGAAGATTGGCGATAGTCCCGCCGATTTTCCCTGCACCAACAACAACGATCTCTTTCATTTGATTCCCCTCGGATATAAAAAACTTATATGAATTTCGCATATTGCTCGGCGAAATGAAGTCTATAAACTGACGATATAACGCTTCAATTTAATCAATATGCCGACTGGTTTTGTCATTATGCTGTCAGAAGCCGATCACGCCCTGCTTTCTTTACTACGCGAGAATGCGAGAGCCTCGACAGCCGATCTTGCCCGCAAGCTCGGAGTATCGCGCACCACGGTGCAAAGCCGCATCGAGCGGCTAGAAAAGCGCGGCATGATAAGAGGATATAGCGTTCAGCTATCGCCCGAATATGAACAGAACCTGGTCAAGGCGCATGTACTGGTAACCGCTGTACCCAAACTTGCCATGAAAGTGGAAGCTGCGTTACGGAAAATCGCTTGGGTCAGGACTTTGCATTCTGTCAGTGGCCAATTCGATATGATCGTTATCGTCGCAGCGCCGTCGATCCAGGAACTGGACAAATTGCTCGACGAAATCGGCGCGCTGGAAGGTGTCGAGCGCACCATGTCGTCGATCGTTCTCTCTACGCGTATCGACCGCTAAGGCACCTTTCACACTCCACTTGACTCTCACCACTATCGGATTCCATAATAGAACATATCATGAACATTGAAAGGCTACCGTAGTGACAACCGTCGATCTTGCGGCGTTGAGACGCGACATTGCGTCTCTTGGAGAGCAGAATGCGCGAGTGGCGCAGCGCTCCGCCTTTGACATCGGTGATAAAGCCATCGATCGCGTCTTTCATGATGGTCTGCCGCACGGTGCAGTGCATGAAATTTTTGCCGATGAGGTTGGCGATGCAGGAGCCGCAACAGGCTTCGCCATCGCCTTGGCTTTGCGCGCTTCCCCGGCTCAAAGCCCTATTTTGTGGCTGGAAGAAGATTTTGCTGCGCAGGAAAATGGCTTTCCCTATGCTCCTGGTTTGCAAAACATAGGACTTGATCCCCATCGCCTTATCTTCGTGCGATGTGCCTCACCGCAAGACGTTTTGAAAGCCGCCTCGGACAGCCTTGGCATACGCGGCACAGGCGCCGTTATCATCGCACCCTGGAGCAATCCTAAGTGTCTGGACCTTACTGCCTCTCGTAAATTGTTGCTGACGGCACAACAGACTGATGTTCCTGCCTTTCTTTTGAGACTAGGCGCATATCCCAGCGAAAATGCCGCCGTCACCCGCTGGTTGATCCGTGCTGCACCTTCGCAATCGAGTGGCGCCAATGCACCTGGACATCCGGTTTTCGATGCCACGCTCATACGTAACAGACAGGGAATGACAGGCCATTGGATCCTGCAATGGGAGAGTGATTATCATGTTTTCAGACAGGTCGAGCCGATTTCTGGCACTGTGGTTTCCACACCTTCCTACCGACCGCCTCAAACGCGAAAATCCGGGACGCGCCCATACTGATCAACACCTGATCGTGGTGGACAAACTTGCCAATGTCTTGCGCCTGACGGCTGTCGATGAAAAGGCAGCCAAGGCAGGGCTCTATAAAGGCATGGCCCTTACCGATGCGCGCGCGCAATTTGAAAAGCTGGATATCGCTTTCGCCTCACCGCGCAAGGATGCTGTCCTGCTCGAAAAGCTGGCCGACTGGTGCGACCGCTATACACCGCTTGTGGCAGTTGATGAGCCTCACGGCCTCATTCTCGACCTGACCGGCTGTATTCATCTTTTTGGTGATGAAAACCATCTTATAGAAGATATTCATAAGCGCCTTCACCGGAATGGCATGATCGTTCGGACTGCTCTTGCAACCAATCCCGCTGCAGCACGTGCCCTCGCCCGGCATTCGCCCGGTGGGATCGTCTACCAGAATGACGAGACGCGCAGATTATACGCCTTGCCGCTTAATAGTCTCGATATCGAAGAGAGCCATCTTGCCGGGCTCAAACGGGCAGGTTTACGCAGTGTTGGCGATATCGACGTCTTGCCCCGAGCTGCCCTTGCGGCGCGCTTCGGCACAAATCTTGTGAGCCGTCTCGACGCTTTGTTCGGTCGTCAGGACGAACCTATCACTCCCCGCCGTATCGTCCCTGTTTGCATGGTTGAGCGGCGTATGGCGGAACCGCTCATCGCCATGGAATCCGTTGAGCACGCACTCCTTTCCTTGAGCGACGAGCTCTTTCGTCGCCTGCAACAAAGAGTTGAAGGTGCGCGAGAAGTTGAAGCGAGTTTCTTTCGAGCTGACGGCAATGTGCGCCGTATCAGCATTCAGACCGGACGACCTGTTACGGAGACGAAGACTCTCTTCCGACTGTTGAAGGAGCGTCTTTCCACGCTCAGTGATCCGCTCGATACCGGCTATGGTTTTGACATCATCAGACTTGCCGCGGTGCGGGTGGAGCGGAGCCAAGCCATACAAAAAAGCCTCGATAACCGCACTCAGGAAACAGAGGAGATCAACACGCTTGTCGATCGGCTTTCCATCCGTCTTGGCAATTCCCGCGTGCTGCGTCCGCTTCCTGTCGATACACATATTCCCGAACGCGCGGTTTTGCTGGAGCCTGCAACCAAGGCAAAACAGGATACAGCGCTTGAATGGTCGCTTGGTGCTCATCCGGGAAATCCTCCGGAGAGACCGATCCGATTGTTTCAACCGCCTGAGAGGATTGAAGCCACTTTCGAAGTTCCTGATGCTGCTCCCGCACGATTTGTCTGGCGGCGGGTTCAACATGTCATCCTAAAGGCGGAAGGGCCGGAGCGCATCGCCCCCGAGTGGTGGCGTGAACACTCAGGTGCCTTGACGCGAGATTATTACCGCCTCGAAGACAATCAGGGCCGCCGTTTCTGGGTGTTTCGGGAAGGCTTGTATCAGCGTGGCGACCCCACACCCCGCTGGTTTCTGCATGGGATTTTTTCCTGATGCCGCCTTATACCGAACTTGCAGTTACCAGCAATTTTTCCTTTCTTGAAGGCGCATCGCAGCCGCTAGAACTGGTGCAGGCCGCTGCTATTCTCGGGCTTGATGGCATAGGCATCGCTGACCGCAACACGCTGGCAGGTGTTGTGCGTGCCTATAAGGCTCATAATGAACTCAAGGCAAAAGCAGGAATACGACTTAATCTCTTCATTGGATGCAGGCTGGCCTTTATCGATGGCACCCCGGACCTGCTTGTATATCCACGCGACCGCGCGGCCTATGGCCAGCTCTGCCGTCTTTTAAGCGAGGGTAAGAACAAAGCGAAAATCAAGGGAGAATGTCATCTGGTAATTGCGGATTTTATCTTCCGCGCCGCAGACTTTCAGATCGCAGTTCTTCCGCCTGACCAGCCTGATACGAAATTGGCTGATTTACTCAAGATACTTTCGTTGGCAGCGCCAGGCTCAGTCTGGCTTGGTCTTGCCATGCCGCATAAGGGGGCGGATCGGCGATATGCCGAAAAGCTTGCGCGCATTGCAGGCGATGCAAATATCCCGCTCCTGGCGATTAATGAAGTGCTCTATCACACTCCCGCCAGGCGTCCGCTGCAGGATGTGCTGACCTGTATCCGCGAACATGTCACGATTGATACGGCGGGGCGCAGGCTGGAAAAAAATGCGGAACGGCATTTGAAATCGCCGGATGAAATGTACCGCCTTTTCAGGCATTTTCCCAACGCACTTGCAGAAACCCAGCGCTTCGTTAAGCCAATCGATTTTTCCCTTGATCAGCTGAAATATGATTACCCGGATGAACCTGTCCCAGAAGGCAAGACACCCCAACAATATCTGTCAGAGGAAACGTGGAAGGGTGCGGCAAAGCGCTATCCTGAAGGTATTCCGGAACAGGTCTGTGCGATTCTGGAGAAGGAGCTGGCGATAATTCAAAAGCTTCAATATGCACCCTATTTCCTCACTGTTTACGACATCGTCAAATATGCCCGCTCGCAAAATATTCTTTGCCAGGGTCGGGGCTCCGCTGCCAATTCCGCTGTCTGTTATTGTCTTGATATCACTGCAGTCGATCCAAAGAAGACGGATGTCCTGTTCGAGCGCTTCTTATCGGCGGAACGGAAGGAACCACCCGATATCGATGTAGATTTCGAACATGAGCGCCGCGAAGAAGTGATGCAATGGGTGTACCGGCGTTATGGCCGCCACCGTGCGTCAATCGTTGCCACTGTTATCAGTTACCGTCCGCGCAGCGCTATCCGCGATGTAGGCAAGGCTTTGGGACTGACTGAAGACGTTACTGCGGCGCTTGCCAATATGGTTTGGGGCAGTTGGGGTACGGCTATTGAAAAAAACGAGGTACGCCAAGCTGGACTGGATCCCGATAATGTCACGATACGGCGTGCCGTCAGGCTTGCGACTGAATTGATTGGTTTTCCACGTCACCTTTCCCAGCATGTTGGCGGATTTGTTCTGACGCAGAAACGACTGGATGAGACTGTTCCCATTGGTCCGGCAGCAATGAAAGATCGTACCTTCATAGAGTGGGACAAGGATGACATCGACGAACTCAACATCATGAAGGTCGATGTGCTGTCGCTGGGCATGCTAACCTGTATCCGCAAAGCGTTCGACCTCATTCATCTGCATGGTGGAAAAAAATATGAGCTTGCGACAATCCCCCAGGAAGACCCCACAGTTTACGACATGTTATGCAATGCCGATTCCCTTGGCGTGTTTCAGGTGGAAAGTCGCGCCCAGATGAACATGCTGCCGCGTCTGCGTCCGAGAAAATTCTACGATCTGGTGATCGAGGTTGCCATTGTTCGCCCTGGTCCAATCCAGGGCGATATGGTTCATCCCTATCTGCGCAGGCGCAATAAAATAGAGAAAGTCCACTATCCATCTCCATCTCCTGAACATGGTGACAAGGATGAGCTGAGAAATGTCCTTGGCAGAACCCTTGGCGTTCCACTTTTTCAAGAACAGGCAATGCGTATTGCCATTGAGGCGGCAAAATTCACTGCCGACGAAGCCAACAAGCTAAGACGTTCCATGGCGACTTTCCGTCATATGGGCACTATCCATGAGATGGAAAAACAAATGGTCGAAGGCATGGTTCGCCGTGGCTATGAGCGGACTTTTGCTGAAAACTGCTTCAACCAGATCAAGGGCTTTGGTGAATATGGTTTCCCGGAAAGCCATGCTGCAAGTTTCGCCATCCTCGTTTATATTTCCTCCTGGATCAAATGCCATCATCCAGCGGCATTCGCAGCAGCACTATTGAACTCACAGCCAATGGGTTTTTATGCCCCTGCGCAGATCATCCGCGATGCACGCGAGCATTGTGTCGAGGTGCGTCCCGTCGATATCAACTTCAGCGAATGGGACAATACGCTGGAACGAATTGATCCTAAAACCCTCGCCTTGCGACTAGGTTTTCGACAAGTCGAAGGCTTTTCAAAAGTCTGGGCTGACGAAGTATGCGCAAGACGCGAGCGCCATTATAGTGACATCGAAGAACTGCGCCGCCTGACGCGGCTGGAAAGACGAGCCTTTGTTCTCCTCGCCGATGCCGATGCGTTCCGTTCGCTAGAAATTGATCGCCGCGAAGCGCTCTGGGCGGTCCGTCGCTTCCCCAACAATGAAATTCTGCCACTATTCCAGGTAGCTGAAACGAATGAACTGGCAAGGGAAGCCGAGACCAAACTGCCGCAAATGAAAATGTCCGAGCATGTCATTGCCGACTATGAATCGACCCGTCTCTCGCTAAAGGGGCATCCGATGCAGTTCTTGCGTGAAATGTTCACGGCGGAAAACGTTGTGACATGCAAGCAGGCAAACAATTTGGGCAATAGTCGACGAGTGAAACTTGCCGGCGTGATTACTGTCCGGCAAAGGCCTGGCAATGGCAAAGTTGTCTTCATGACAATTGAGGATGAAACTGGCATTGCCAATATCGTTGTCTGGCAAAAACTGTTGGAAAAATACCGCAAGGAAGTCATGGGATCGCGTCTGATTTTGATCGAAGGCATGGTCCAGAGCGCTGAAAACGTCGTCCACATTGTTGCCAAACGATTAATTGACCGAACACAAGACCTCTACCGCCTCTCCGAGCAACGCCCATCTTTCCCCGTCTCACACAGCGACGAGGTCATTCATCCTGTTCCTGAACAGCCAAGGGGCAGTCATCCGCGCAAGGTACGTATTCTGCCGAAATCAAGGGATTTTCACTGAACGTTCAAGCCTGCTTACTCTCCTTGGCCAGCGCTGCCCGGTCTATCGCGGTGATCATACAAATTTCCAGATCGCCCAGACCATCCTTGATCTCGGATTCGGAAATACCGGCGGCTTCCGCATCTGATGCACATTTCTCGGCCAGCTGCTTCGGTCGCCGGTCATGATGTGCCATATCCGCCGGTTTGTTGGCATCGACATTCGTGTCGATCCAGTTATTCACGAAATCGATCGCTCTTTGGCTCATATGTTTTTTCTCCTTGGCATTGCCAATGTCTCCGGACAAAACTGCCGGAAGCGCAGAAGGTTGCGAAAAAACACCCAGTCAGTCTGCCTCGTCAGCCCAAACCTTGAACTTCGTCAAAACATTGGGCCCGAATATATTCGTCAGAGGCACATCCGCCGCATCGCGCCCATGCGCCACCTTGATCCGGCCTATACGGGGCTGATTGTTACGTGGATCAAAAGTATGCCATTGCCCGCCGAGGTAAACCTCCATCCACGCACAAAAGTCCATTTCCGCGTGTGGTAATGGTATGCCGATATCGGTGATATAGCCAGTGCAATAGCGGGTGGGGATATTCAGGCATCGGGAAAAGGCAACGGCGAGATGGGTGAAGTCACGGCACACACCACGGCCTTCGAAATATCCCGTGGACGCCGTGCGCGTCGGGTTCGAATGCTCGTAGCCAAACACAATGTGGTTGTGTACGAAATCACACACGGCCTGGACGCGTTGCCAGCCTTCCGGTACCTGGCCAAACAGGCGCCACGCTTCCTCGCTCAACAGATCGGTTTCGCAATAGCGGCTGCCCATGAGATAGACCAGCGTTTCATCCGGAAGATCTTGCACGCGGTGCTGAACAGCATCGAACACCACAGGGTCTGGCATGCCACTGTCGTGCACGATGGCATTTGTCGAGCAAAAAAATGTACCTGGCGCGGCGAGGATACGATTGCACCAGTTGCCAAACTGGTCGTGATAGCCATCGACACTGGCGCCAAACGTGGTCTGGAACGTCTCGATGCCTTCCAGATCGGCAAACCGCGAATGATGCACGTTCAAAATGGCGATCAGAGGCGTTTCCTGCGTAAACTCGAAAGTCAGTTCACACCCCACATTGATCCTCATAGGCAGTTTCCTTTAAAAGCTTAAAACCTGAATTTCGATATAAAAGCACAGCACGACAGACTATCGCACAAAAAGCAACCGGCCCGAGACCGGACCGGCTGAATTCGACGCGTCAAAGGCGATCAGGCCTTATCGACAACCTTTTTCACAGCATCCTTGGCTTTACCTTTGGCCTGCTGTGCTTCACCCTTCATCTCCTGCATTTTGCCCTTTGCCTGCATTTCCCTTGAACCGGTTGCCTTGCCGGCGGCCTGCTTGATATTACCCGCCGCCTTGTTAGCTGCGCCGGAAAGTTTGTCGCTGGTGCTACCCATCGGGAACTCCTTGAAGCTTTCATCTACAAAAACTAAACGGTCGGAGTTTGCGTTTGTTCCGTTGGTCCATAAATTCACAAGCCTTTGAAAAATCAGCTTGTTTTATAGATCAACAGCAACGACCCGGCGCCCACGGGGGAACAGGCGCCGGGTCTCAAGTTACTGATCAAAGTTCGACCAGCTGGGTGGAAACGTAGCGAACTCGCTCCTGGTTCCGCGAAAACGAGGATAAAAAAGACCGGGCAACCAGCTCCTCACGCGCAAACCTCTTCAATCACCGCCTCGATCGACGATGCAAAAAAACAGTTGCGCGTTGATCCGACGATTTTCTCGCCATCAACGTCATCCCCATCTTCCGCCCAAAATCCGATCACAATCTTTACGCGCGCGTTCCGTCGTCTTATGCGCCGGACGAGATAGCGTGCGTGAGCAACCGAAGACGTGTTGAGATAGCTGATGTAAATAACGCTGACACCCGTAAGATCAAGCTTGCCAATATTAACCGCCTCAAGCTCCTCGTGAGAAATATCGCGAACATCAAAATCTTTGCGCTCAAGAATATCACCAAGGACAACCGCAGCAGCATCGTCAAGGTCGCCGCGTCCGCCTGCAGAGACAATCGTCCTAGGCCTGGATTTGACTTTCTTGTCACCAGACACAGCCTTCTTGGACTCGGCTTCAGCTTCCTTCTCTCCTTCGTCCTCACCATCATGATATTCAGAAAGGTTTTCGACGAGAAGGATCATGCCTTGCGCCACACGGTTGCGTCGCAGCTCATCAAGCACTCCCCGGCCTCTGTCGTGTTCAGCAAACAGCAGTGCGGGTATAGCGACCGCAACGTAATAATCCAAGATCGTCGCTGATTGCAGATATTCCTCTGCTTTTTCTGTTGCTTCATCCGGATCGCCGGATAACAGCCGTTGATACAGCTGTTGTGGAGGAAGGAGCACCGGCTCATTGCCGAGGAGAACATCGAGAAACTCGAACTTCGGAACATGTCGTCCTAAGACAACAAGGCAAACAGTCAGGGGTGTGGAAAGGATCAAACCGATAGGTCCCCAGATCCACGTCCAGACTATTGCTGCCATCAGGATGGCAACGGGCGAAAGGCCGGTCTTGGACCCGTAAAGCAACGGCTCCACTACATTGTTGCTGATCAGTTCGAGCACGACGAACAGGGCCGCCGTCCAGACCATCGTCATCCAACCGGGATCGACCGCCAACGACAGGATAAGCGGAAAAGCGGCCGCAATGATTGGTCCTATATAGGGCACAAAACGGAGCACAATCGCCAGCATGCCCCACAGCATCGGGTTAGGAATACCAATGAACCATAGGCCGATGCCAATGGGCACGCCGAAGCTGATATTGATGATCAGCTGCATCAGCAAGTATTGGCCGACGCGTTTACCGGCATCATGCAGGGCTGTCGTCGTTCGGTGAATGTCGCTCGCTCCTAACAGCTTGATGAAGCGGTCGCGCAAATCTTCACGCCGCATCAGCATGAAAATAACCACTACGATGACGATGCCAATTGTCGCCAAGGGCTGGATTAACGGCCCGGCAAAGGTCTGGAGCAGACTCAGGGGATCGGGAGGTGGATTGCGGATTTCCACAGGTACGGGTTTGTTAGGATCTGGCCCGCGCAAGGGTGGTGAAGGGGCCGGCGGCGCAACATTTTGCGGAGGTTGCCGCGCCGGGTCTGGTTTGACCGCAGCATCATAGTCGGTATCGAAGCGCTGGACCTCGTCCGATCGACCAATTTCGTCACCAAAGCGTTTGAACATGCGCGCGCCGCGATCAAAGATACTGTTACCCGACTGCGCATCCTTGATCGCACGAATCTTGGTTTCGATGTTGTACTGATAGCTTGGGAGGTTTTGCGCCAGCACCGTAAGCTGGCTCGCAACAATGCTGACGAAAATGAAGATCACAAGAAACGCCGTTATGACTACACCGAATACGGCAACGCCCTTCGGCACGCCCGAACGGTGCAAGCCGGTAACCAGTGGTGATAGCGCGAAGGTCAAAAGCAACGCCAGTGACAATGGCACGAAAATGTCCCGGGCAAAATAAAGCGCAGCGACAATGGCTATCGCGACAATGACCGGTGGAAACTGATCTCCCGTATTCCCCGAAACAGGCGTGTAAATCGATCGTTGAGTTACACGTTCGACGGCACGCGGCGACGACCCTCCGACCTCTTCAGGAGGCATGAAAACCTACCGTCATGACATCCATAAAACCCATCTCCGTTGACACCCCGCGACAGGAACGAAGTCGGCTCAATTTGGTTGCATTCATGCCTCTCGGCCATGGCTGGGCTTATCACTCGGGAACCAAATCCTATTTCGCGTGTTTTCCAGCTGTAAAGTTTCCCGGGAGAGGGAGGAAAGAATGCCACTAACGACAATCCTCATCATCATTCTTATCTTGGCGCTTATCGGAGTGTTTCCAACTTGGCCCCACGCCAGGAATTGGGGCTACGGCCCCTCCGGACTCGTCGGAATAGTATTGGTTGTTTTGTTGATTTTGCTTCTGATGGGCCGAATTTAACCCGGCTATCAGTGACCCCTTTCGGTTATCCCGGACGCAACAGAAGAAAAGGAGTTTAAAAAATGTTACGTGGTGTTTTGCTTTGGCTCATTGGTCTGCCACTTCCGATCATCCTCATTCTCTGGCTCATGGGCTACCTGTCCTAAGTTAAAGGAAGGTCGCTGTAGGTCTGCAGCGCATTGATAGCGTGGAACAAATAAAGGTGACCGACGTTACGATCGATATCCGGTTGTTTTTTCAAGGAGTTTCTCCATGGCCACAGTTTCTTCCAAAGTTCGCAAAGCAGTCGATGACGCGACTGACAGCAATCCCGATTTGCAAGCGCAGATTGCGGCGCTAAAGGAAGACATTGCAAATATTGCCACGACTCTTGCCAAATTAGGAAGAAACTCTGCCAAGGACGCCAAGCGTACCGCAGCAAGTTCTTACGAAACCGCAAAAGTCCGGGGCGAAGAAACGTTCGAGGATCTTCGATTGCAGGCCCGCGAACTCGAAGACCAGCTGACCGAAACTGTTCGTGAAAATCCGCTGACCACAATTGCGGTCGCCGCAGGTGTTGGTTTTCTTCTCGCCCTGATTACCCGCCGCTGACATGCTAAAACTGTTGACCCCACTGTTGACCAGCGTCGCCGCGGGTGAAATTGGTCTTGCGATAAACAGGGCAAAGCGCAACGCGATCTTCTTGGGTGTTATTGCTGTGCTGGCAACAATCGGTGTGATTTTCCTGCTTGTCGCTGCCTATATAACGCTTGCCGAACGCTATGGTGAAATGCATGCCTCGTTGACCCTCGCAGGCAGCGCGTTCGGTTTGGCCATCATCGCTTACATAACAATGAAGATTGTTGAAGGGGTCGAGCGAAAGCGTCAGCGCGAGCGCGCAAAGATTGACACATCTGCCATTCTCACGCTGGCAGCTCTTGCTGCAGCGCCGGTTGTTCTGCGATCCCGCGCGCTCATGATGCTGGCCATTCCCATTGCGGCCTTCGGCGGTCTTTCGCTTCTGACAAAACCAAGGAAGAAGAGACGGCCTCGTCGGGACGACTCATCCATTGGTGAAGATATTTGAGCGATCGCGAATCGGCATGGAGATCAAGGCCTCCATGCCGGTTTCCGGATAACTCAATCTGACGCTGCTCGACAACACCTTGTCCAGGCTTCGCTCGATTAATCTTTCACCAAGCCCGCGCGCTTCAGGCGGCAATACGCGCGGACCATCGGATTCGATCCAGTGTATGACGACGCGGGATTCGTCAAGGCCGGGCTCGACCTGCCACGTCACTCGTACGCGGCCCCTGGCAATAGAAAGCGCGCCGTGCCGCGCCGCATTGGTCGCAAGCTCGTGCAGCGCAATGCCCAACCCAAGTGCGTGGTCCGGCGGCAGTACCATGTCCTCGCCCGTTAGCTCGATCTGTCGCGGGTCGAAGATCGCATAAGGTTCGACCTGTTTTGCAATCAGATCAACCAGACTGATACCACTCCATTCACGATCGGAAAGCAATGTGTGGGCTTCCGAAATGGCCCGCAAGCGTCCCGAAAACGCCTCCATGAACTCGGCCGGATCCGAGGTACGATTAAGCGTCTGTCTAGCCAGCGATTGCAGCATCGCCAAAGTATTTTTTACACGATGGTTCAACTCGCGCAGCAGAATCCTGGTTTTCTCCGCAGCATTCTTGGTGTCCGTAATGTCGATATTCACGCCGACTGCCACAACAGGTTTCCCTTGCGCATCCCGCTCGAAAATACGGCCTCGGCCGAGGAGCCATTGTCCGGAATTGGCAGTACGGAATTCACCCACATAATCCTGATTGTGGACAAGTGCCCGGGTAAAGGCCGATTTCATCATCGGAAAATCGTCAGGATGCATTGCCCGAAAGACATCTTCGCCACTGACCGGTTGATCAGGGCTAAGGCCCAACATGGAGTAGGCCATCTTGTTGCCGCTGAATTTACCCGTGCGCAGATCCCACACCCAACTGCCGACATTGCCGACTTCAAGCGCCATGGAATTGCGGTCCTCGGCCCGGTGGAGCCTCGTTACCATGTCCGTCCCTGTACGAAATTCACGTTTGAACGTGATAAACGAGCCGGCAAGCTTGGCCAGACGCACAAGCTGGTCCTGTTGCGTTGAAGGGAACTCCATTCGCGGCTCGTCAGACAGGACACTGAGAGCTCCAATGCATTCGTCCGAAACGCAGATCGGCGCTACGGCTATGAACCGGATATTCGGCGTATGAGTAACCGCATGGATTTCTGCGAAGCGCACATCTTCGGCAGCGTTGAGAACGACCAGGCAATTCTGATCAGGAGCAGCCAGAGAACTCGCCTCGATAGTCCATATATTGACCGCACCAAGGCTGCCGGTGCGAGACAGGACACGGCTCTGTTTCTCGTCTACCAGCGAGATTTGCGAGCCGCGGGCATCAGACATCGACAGCGCCAGTTCCGCCAAGTCCTTGAGGTCCTTGTCATCCGTGCGGATTTCAAGCGTTCTCAAAATCGACAGTACATCACGACGCGACGATCCCGATAAAAATTCCGACGTGTTTTCCGAAACGTTTCCTGATCTCATATTCCACGTGACGCCTCTCAAAGGCGCCCTTACTCTTCCTATCGAAAATAGCTTCCTTAGGAACGCAGCCCTTTCTTCTTTGTTCCTTGCCGGGAACGTTTAACCTGCAAGTTCGTTTCTGTTGGCAATCAAAGGAGGCCGAAATGCTTGAAGCGAACGACATTCTTTCTGACGAAGGTCTGAGCAGGGTCCAGAAAATTGCCAAGCTGGAAGAACTGTTGAGCGAGGCTCGTGGATTGCAGCGAGCGGCCACGGAAGGCGGTATGGACCCCGATGATGGCGTGACACGAAATTTGCGGGACATTGAACTCGCTCTTGATCAGCTGAATGCCGAAAAACCGGAAACAGGCGCGGCAACCCTTTGATCGAGTGATCATTCATCGTTTTCTGCGAGCTCTTTTGGTGATGGTACCTCCATCAGACCCGGTAATGCCACTTTTACTGACGTGCCTCCGCCCGGGTTGACTGAATAGACGACCGCCCCATCAAACTGCTGGCATAGCTGATCAACAATGAGGGAACCGAGCCCGGGCGAACGTTTGTTCGACTTACTTTGCATCCCAACACCGGTGTCGGCAATCTCAAGCCATAACGCTTCATCCTCGCCGCGCATGAGATCGATTCTTATCTCTCCCCCCGTTTTACCGGGAAATGCATGCTTTATGGCATTCATCGTCAATTCGCCGATAATTATCCCAAGCGTCGTTGCATCCCGCGAGCTTAAATTTATTGGGGTAAGTTGCGGAACAATCCTGATATCCCGGTCATGCGCGTTCGCCTCCTTGATGTCAGCGATGACAGCCGGCAGATATTCGTCGGCGCGGACAGTTTCATGGTCCTTTCCAAGCCGCAGACGCCTGTGGGCGGATGATATGGTCTGAATTCTGTCGCGGGCCGCTCCAAGGGCGGCGCGAATTTCCTCCGACGATACGTCGCGCATCTGGATACCGAGCAACGACGAGACCGTCGCAAGTGAATTTCCGATGCGGTGGTCGGAATCTTGGAGCAGCGTTTCCACACGCGCTCGTTCCCGTTTTGCGATGAGCATCGCCTTTTCAAGTTCCGCCGTCCGGTTCTGCACCATGCTCTCCAGAACCGTTTTTTCTGAAAGAAGCAATGATTGTCCCTCGGTCAACTTGCGAACATAGCGTCTGGTGCGATTTGCAAGAACGACAGCCAGAACCAGCGCACCACCAAGTGATGAGAGCGCAGCTATGGTTAGCCAGCTTCTCATTCGATCCACGGCAAGGTTGCGCTCAATCAGTCTGCGATCTTCTTCCCCGAGAAAGCTGTCAACTGTTCTGTTGACTTCATCGAGCTGGCCAACACCGAAATTGGGTCCGAGAGACGCAAGTGCTTCCGCGTCCATGCCTGCAAGCGCCAGCGAAATCGCCGCATCGACGTTTTTCTGTTTTTCTTTCGCCAGATCGCGGATACGGGTCGCCGTAGCCTGCTGTCGCGGATTGCCCTTGGTCATCTCCGTAAGCGTGTTGAGGCTCTCATCGAGCCGGGCAGCGGCATTCCGGTAAAGCTCGAGCAGAGGCTCACTCTTGGTCAGTATGAATCCGCGCTGGCTGCTGTGAGCATCGTTCATCAGCGACAGCGAGCTATAGGCCTGTTCCCGCACCTTGTAGGTGGCGAGGATATCGTCGATCTGATTGTTGACGCTGCGCGCAAGGATTATCGTGGAACCGGCAGAACCGATGATCATGATGAGCGAAAGCACGATCGCCACGCCCCTTAGGGGTCTCTGCGAAAAGCTCATGACAATTCTGCGCCACCACGACAACTAGTGTGCCCTCCATATTGCCCGGAATATCCTGGAGCAAGTTTTGTTTAAATAGACAAAACTTGCTCTAGATATATGGTCGGAGCGTGCGCGGCAAACCCTGCCATGCCGATATAGTTGGCACGTTCTCATCAAGCGACCTTTGCACCGCGTCAGGCGGACCGAAAGCGAGCGTTTAACGTCTTGTGTTGTGAACAAGGCCAAGCCTATGCGCCAGATGCCGCCTCAAGCCGCGGACCTGGCGAAGATGTCGTCAGGCAAACTTGTTTGATGTGACCTGCGTCGCGATCGAATCAGGGCCATAGTCCACTTCTCCCTGAACTTCCAGCAGCTCCTGCAGGCGTGTCCTGGCGCGGCTCACGCGACTTTTGATCGTCCCGACCGCGCATTTGCAGATTTCGGCAGCTTCTTCGTAGGAAAAACCCGACGCGCCAACAAGGATGATCGCTTCACGCTGGTCGTCGGGGAGTTTTTCGAGCGCCTTGCGAAAATCCTGCAGATCCAGCGAGCCATATTGTGCTGGATGAACAGACAGCTGTTCGGTGAATATGCCGTCGGAATCCTGAACTTCACGGCCACGCTTGCGCATCTGGCTATAGAATTCATTGCGCAGAATCGTGAATAGCCACGCCTTGATATTGGTGCCGGGCTCGAATGAATCCTGTTTGGCCCAGGCTTTCATGATCGTATCCTGCACCAAGTCATCTGCCCTGTCCGGATTGCCGATCAACGACACTGCAAACGCCCTCAGTTTGGGGAGGGCAGCAATCAAATCTCTCTTGAAGTCGCCAGATTCATGTACCATTCAACAGCCTGCTATTTGGATGATTGCGTGTGATTGCGTTCAGCCTCATCAAGCTTTTCAAGAAGATCAAGAAAACGAGCCGGAATTTCCTCCTCCTGCACAGATGCGTAAAGTGCGCGTAACTTTAAACCAATCTCTGTCTCGGCATTCTTAATATCGCGGCGACGGACCCGCACCTTCTCGGGAGCGTCAATAGAATTCTTTTTGGCGTTCATTGTTTTAATCTTTGCTGGTGGTCGTCGCTATAATATAAATAGTGCCTGTACCCAAGACACATTAATGACGATAATCCCTGACAAAATGGAAAGTTCCGTTGCAGGGAACTTTTTTTTTGCGAAAGTGTTTCAGATTGTAGTTTTGTCGCTGCCTTCTTGATACCTCCACCTGAAACAGGGAACTCGCTATAATGTCATTGTCCACCCGGATAGCTCCACACCTGCCCTATCTTCGCCGTTTCGCTCGCGCCATAACCGGCTCGCAATCTTCCGGCGACGCCTATGTTGCGGCGACACTTGAAATTCTGATCACTGACGTTTCTCTTTTCCCTAAAGCAGGATCGGATCGCGCGAGCCTCTACAAACTGCTGATCAAACATTTCAACTCCGTCAATGTTCGCCCCCTCGAACTGAAATCTGAATTTGGCTGGGAGAGACACGCGGCCGCCAATCTTACTGCTATTGCTCCAAAAGCCCGACAGGCTTTCCTCCTCATAAGCCTCGAAGGTTTTAGCCAGGCTGAGGCGATGGAAATTCTCGACGTAGCCGACAGCGAACTCTATGGGTTGCTGGACGAAGCTTCAGTAGGCATTTCGAAACAGATCGCTACCGATGTCCTGATTATTGAGGACGAACCGCTGATTGCCATGGATATCGAGCATATGGTCGAGAGCCTTGGGCACCGCGTCGTTGGCATTGCTCGCACTCGTGACGAGGCACTCAAAATATACTCTGCCACCCATCCGAGCATGATTTTGGCGGATATCCAGCTTGCGGATGGGAGTTCCGGTATCGATGCGGTGAACAACATTCTCAGCCAAGATCCGGTTCCTGTTATTTTCATCACCGCTTTCCCCGAAAGATTGCTGACAGGCGAACGTCCAGAACCGACGTTCCTCGTCACCAAACCGTTCAATCCTGATATGGTTAAAGCGCTGATCACCCAAGCCCTCTTCTTCAAGGAAAGCAGCAAAGCCAAGGCATAAAGCGTATTGACCTTCCTGCGCCGGGAACAAAACACCGTCTTGCCCGTTTTGAATCCGACAAGACAGGGAGAAGATAAATGCTTTATTATGCTGTAATTTTTCTGATCATAGCACTTGTTGCAGGCGCGCTCGGATTTGGTGGTATTGCTGGTGCCTCGGCAGGTATCGCTCAGATCATTTTCTACGTGTTCCTGGCGCTGTTGCTGATCTCTTTGATCGCCAGCATCATACGCCGGGCATAGCTGCAGCAGATCAGAAAAAGTCGCCGGCCTTGCCGGCGGCTTTTTCTATCCGTAAAGCTCTTCGTTTGGGATTGCGGCAAACTCGATTTTTGTAGTAGGTCACGCTGAAACGAAAGCTTGGGGGCCGAGGGTGTTCTGGCGAAATTTCAGCATGGCCTCGATTGACGGCCCGGCGATCGATTGGTCAAAACTCGCTCGCAATGCCCCACGTGCAATCATTCTTTACATCCTTGCCGTTTTGGTGCTGCGCCTCTTTCTCTCGCGCTTCATGGAGATCGACGAGGCGCAATTCGTTGGCGAAGTTAATTTCGCGTGGAACTATGGCAACTCACATCCGCCTTTATATAACTGGCTTGTCCGGCTGGCACTCGAACTGACTGCCTGGAATTGGGTCCTCGCTGTCGCGCTGGTACGTCTTTCTCTGCTTGGCCTCTACCATTGGCTCAGTTTCGACACGGCTCGCAGGCTTGGCGGCGATCGCGCCGGTGTTCTCGCCCTCGCGGCATCGGCGCTTCTGCCACAGATTGTCTGGATGTCGATCCAGACGACGGCACACACCATCCTCGTTATCTCGGCATCACTTGGTATTGTCCATTCCTTTGCCCTGTTACGAGAAGGTAAAGGCATCCGTGCCTATGTCTGGTTGGGTATCTGGGCGGCGATCGGTGCGCTGGCCAAGTATAATTTTTTCATTTTCCTGATTAGCTTTTTCATTGCGGCGGCCATGACGCCGAGTATTCGCCGTCAATTGTTTCAGCGCCAGATCTGGATATCGATCGCAATTTTCGTTGCCGCTTTTACACCGGTCGTTGTCGCTTCCCTTAATGCACCCCTGGCGGCGACCGCTGGCAGAATGTATAAGCTTGCAGAAGCGATCAACTATCTCGAATCATTCGATCTTCCACTTGTAGGAATCGACGGGCTCGCCAGCCTCCTGATTTCAACCTTCCTGTGGGCCGGCCCCGCCCTTATTATCTTCTGGATAGGCCAAGTCCGGGATCACCCGCGCCCTGCGCCAGATGGCGACGCGGATGTTCGCAAACTTCTGTTACGCACCGTTTTGATTGGTCTTGCATCCTTCGCTGTGTTGGTTTTCATTGCCGATTACCACTCTGTTGCCGAGCGGTATATGGCGCCGATTCTAGCGCCCACCGCGATCATTCTGGGTCTGTACCTGCCGCAAAAACTTGGAGCCCGCAATCTGCTGGTTATAGCATGTGCTCTATATGTGCTCGCTCCGCTCGCCGTCGCAGGTGTGGCGCTGTTTGGTGCCGCTCGATTTAATTTTCCCTTTGACAGCGTCGCCGACGCGATCCGCGCCCAGAACCCTACGCCCGCAAGGATCACCTCCAACCGTCAGGATGATGCAGGCAATGTGGCAGCCCTGCTGCGGTGGCCGCCTGAACGGGGCGAGGCCTCAGATATCGTGCTCGTCTGGCAGGGCGATGACCAGCCGGGCGAGGGTGCACTAGCGCGACTACCGACCGACGCGCAGCCAATCGGTCCGGTAACACGTGTCACGGCGCGAGTTAGAAACTTCAATGGGGAATTGCGAACCTTCAGCTTCCAGCGCTATTCATCTCGATCACCGATACCGGATCGGAATAGCGACGGATAAGCCAGAAGACGCCTACGGTATCGAGAAGCGCCACCGCGGCACGATCAAAAAAACCATATTTCGATACGCCTGACAGTCTTGGACGATCCTCGACGTGCACCTCGATCACTGGCAGCCCCGCCCGTCGCGACAAAGCCGGAATGAACCGGTGCATATTGTCGAAATAGGGCAGACTTTGCGCCAACGTGGCGGGCAGGACCTTGAAACCACATCCAGCATCCCGGCAATCGTCTTTCAGCAACCGCTTGCGAACGAAATTGGCCAATCTCGAAGTCAGCAGTTTGACGAGACCATCGTTACGCCGTTTCCTCACACCCGCAAAGAGCGCCGGCGTTGCAGTCTGAAGGCGGGGCCACAACCGCGCAATATCCATCGGGTCGTTCTGGCCATCGCCATCGAGAGTGGCAATCCACGTACCTCGTGCTTCCTTAAAGCCACTGATCAAAGCCCGTGATTTGCCAGTGCGTTTTTCGTGACGGAGCACACGGGTATGTTCGCCGGCCGTTGCTGCCTCCACTGCCGATCCATCTGCGGATCCGTCATCGATTACAATGATCTCGTAGGATGGACCGGATAAGAGCGCTGTATTGATTTCCCTAACGAGGTTTCCAATGTTGCCGGACTCGTTGTAACAAGGAATTACGATTGTCAAATCGGTCATATTGAGAACCATTTGTGAAGGGATGCACCACATCAGGATGCCTGGCATCACTGATTGAAGCGGTAATTTACAGATGCAGATACCAACTATCTATATGCATGTTGGGGCGATTTCCATCCCCTGAAGTACGCACAGGCTGCAGATATGTACTCAGCACTATTTGAAGGGATGACTGTGATGCCGCAATTCCGCCACGCCGATCGATACTAAATCAACCGGCTTTCGACACGGCTGGTTTATGGTTAATACTTCATTAATCGAAGTCTCCCTAAAGTCGGGATCAAACCATATCGCAATTCCGGTCCGGCAATGAAATTTGAGGTACCCAAGGCAATCCTGAAGAAGGGCAACCGTGCATTTTCATATGTCGTTGTCCTGATTCTCTTCTTTGCCGGTATTTTGGTCCTGCAACCACACGCCCAGGCACAAGAAACGATTCAGCAATTGGCTCCGGAACCATTGGACGCAAAACGCGCCCAAACCGCCAAGGAGCTCGAAGACCTGACCGGGCAGATATCGCTTTCGTCAGAGCGTGTCACGGCGCTGGACAATGAAATTGCAGCCCTGAAAAAGGATCAGACCACGATAACCGCCGCACTGATCCAATCCGCCAAGACCGAGAAGAAGTTGAGTGAGGATATAGCTGGCTTCGGCGACAAGCTGACCGGTCTGCGCGAGCAGGAAGACACCATGAGAACGTCCCTGAAAGCGCGTCGCGGTGCTCTTTCCGAAGTGCTGGCTGCTCTGCAGCGCATGGGTCTCAATCCGCCGCCGGCAATCCTTGTTCGTCCTGACGATGCGCTTGCTTCGGTGCGAAGCGCGGTTCTTCTCGGCGCGGTTGTTCCCGAGATGCGCCAGCAGACAGAAGTTCTGATCGCCGATCTCAAGGATCTTACCCGCGTCAAGACCTCGATTGCCGAGGAACAGGGTCGTTTGACCACCGCGCTTTCGGGGCAAGCAGAAGAGAAGAAGCGATTGGACCTGCTTCTGGCGGAGAAACAGAAATTACAGGCGTCCTCTGAAGAAACGCGTCTCGCCGAACAGCAACGCGCGGAAGAACTTGCCAGGCGTGCCACATCACTGCGTGATCTTATTGCCTCCATGGAAAAAGATATGCAGGAGGTCAAAAAAGCCGCCGACGCAGCAAGCGCACAGGAACAGCAGAAGATGGCAGCGAGTCGGCAACGCGCCAACGATTTCGCCTCTAATCAAAGCCGCCTTTCTGCGCAGGTCAACTTTACGTCGCTGAAAGGCCATCTTTCCATGCCAGCAGCAGGCAGGCTGGTGAAGCATTTCGGTGATGATGACGGCGTGGGCGGTACCGTACAGGGCGATACGCTCGAGACAGCCGCAGGTGCCACGATTACTTCCCCGGCAGACGCCATCGTCCTTTATGCCGGCGCATTCAGGTCGTATGGTCAACTTTTGATACTTGACGCGGGTAACGGATATCATGTTGTCTTGGCGGGAATGAATAAAATCAACGTCTCCCAAAACCAGTTTGTGCTGGCGGGAGAACCGGTCGGTGTGATGAACAAGCAACTTATTGCGAGTACCGCGCCTGTTCCGATGGGAAATGGAGCTCCAATGCTTTACATTGAGTTCCGAAAGGATACAAAACCTGTTAATCCCGCTCCCTGGTGGGCGGAAAGGCTTGCTGGAAGGACCGCAAATGATACGTAGGCTAACGCTTCTCATAGCCGGTGCCCTGATGGGCGCAACGGCAATGGTCGTTGTGCAGGGAGCTCTGCCCACAACCGCTGCAGAAGCTGCGGGCACCGATACCTATAAACAGCTATCAATTTTTGGTGATATTTTCGAGCGCGTTCGCGCCAAATATGTCACGCCACCAGACGACAAGAAGCTCGTCGAAAGCGCCATCAATGGCATGCTGACTTCGCTCGATCCGCACTCGTCCTACATGAATGCCGAACAGGCGCAGGACATGCGCGTCCAGACCAGGGGTGAATTTGGCGGCCTCGGTATCGAAGTCACCATGGAAAACGAACTGGTGAAGGTCATCGCTCCGATCGAGGACACCCCGGCATCGAAGGCTGGTGTTCTGGCTGGCGATTATATTTCGCAGATCGATGGAACTGAAGTACGCGGCATGACCTTGACTGATGCAGTTGACAAGATGCGCGGCGAGGTCAATACGCCGATCGAATTGACGCTCATCCGTCAGGGTGCCGACAAGCCGATCAAGCTCACCATCGTCCGCGACGTGGTCAAGGTCAAAGCTGTCCGTTCCCGTATCGATAACGACGTTGGTTATGTCCGTGTCATCTCTTTCACTGAACAGACCTTCGAAGACCTGCAGAAGGCAATCAAGGATATCCAGAGCAAGGTTCCAGACGACAAGCTCAAGGGCTTTGTTCTCGATCTGCGCTTGAACCCCGGTGGTCTGCTCGATCAGGCTGTCGCCGTCTCCGATGCTTTCCTCGACAAGGGCGAAGTTGTCTCGACGCGCGGTCGCGATCCGCAGGATATCACCCGGTTCGACGCAAGGCCGGGTGACCTGACCAACGGCAAACCGCTCATCGTCCTGATCAATGGCGGTTCGGCAAGTGCTTCGGAAATCGTCGCCGGTGCGCTGCAGGATCATCGTCGCGGAACGATCCTTGGAACACGGTCGTTCGGCAAGGGTTCGGTGCAGACGATCATTCCGCTCGGTGAAAATGGCGCCTTGCGTCTGACGACGGCGCTCTACTATACGCCCGCTGGCAAATCCATCCAGGGCAAGGGCATTGTCCCGGACATCGCTGTTGACCAGCCTCTCCCGGCCGATCTCCAGGGCAAAGCTGAACCAATGAGCGAATCCAGCCTGAAGGGTCACATCAAGGGCGTTCAGGAAGACGCCGAAGGCTCTGGTTCGATCGCCTATGTACCACCGGATCCGAAGGACGACCTGCAGCTCATCCAGGCGCTTAAGCTTCTGCGCGGCGAACAGGCCAATGCAGCCTTCCCGGCCGATCCCAAGAAGGGCGTGCCTAACTGATATGAGAATGGGGACCGGGCTTTTCTCCTATAGTCTGGTCCCCATGGTTCATTTCTCCAGTCATAATGCTTTCTCTGATATCCTCTGCGGCCAAAAAGCGTGAACTCCGATCTCAACCGGCCGCTGGGGCAAAACAGCAAACGGCCGGACTCAAAATCTGGCAAGAAAACAGTAACACGCTGGCTGCTTCCATCTGCCGCGGTTGTCTGCGTCCTCGGTCTTGCCTCGCTCGTCACCTACACCAGCCATCAGGGTTTCCGGCGGCCAGAACCGGAGGCGCCAAAACCGCAGGTTGCGGCAGCGGCGCCGAGCGCAAAGCCGGTCGCGCCTGTGCATGGCGACAAAAGCCAGCCCGGCAGTATCGCCACAGCTCCCGAAGGTGGTCCCAAGATCATCGTCGTCGGGGACCCTATGAAACGCGCCCAGGATCCCCGCACCGCTCATATTCCTGAACCCGACATGTTGGAACAGAGCCCGCAAGGACCACTCCCAATTATCGCACCGGATGGCCGGCGTCCGCTCGATAACTACGCCCGGCCGTGGTCCGGCGCGCGCGGCGCTCGTGTCGCTATCGTCATTGGCGGTCTCGGGCTGTCGCAAACCGGTTCGCAGCAGGCAATCCGGACTTTGCCACCTGAGGTGACGCTGGCCTTTTCTCCAGAAGGCAACAGTCTTCTCCGGTGGATGCAGGCAGCACGCCAGGATGGCCATGAAGTTCTGATGCAGATTCCCCTCGAGCCCTATGATTATCCACGGGTCAATCCGGGCCGCAACACGCTGACCGTCGATGCGTCGGCCGCCGCGACACTGGAAAACCTGCATAGAGCCATGGGCCGCATTACCAACTACACGGGCGTCATGAACTATATGGGAGCTCGCTTCACTGCCGAGCCCGAAGCGATGACGACCATCCTTGAAGATGTTGCCAAACGGGGTCTGCTTTACCTCGACGACGGCACGTCCGCACGCAGCAAGGCCGATAGCATTGCCGCGCAGCAGGGCGCCCCCTTTGCTGCGGCCGACCTGTTGATTGATGCTTCCCAGGATCGCGGCACGATTCTGAAGAAACTCGATGAACTCGAGCGTATCGCCCGCGCCAAGGGTATGGCCATTGCCACAGGTTCGGCTTTCGATGTCACGGTGGAAGCCGTGACGTCATGGGTTAATGAAGCGAAGGCTCGTGGTATAGAAATCGTCCCAGTGTCCGCCCTTGTCCGGGATCCAGAAAAGGGCTAGCAACCGGCGCCTTGGAGCATTTACATGAGCAAGAACAAGAAACCCGTCGATCCAGAATCCCTCCCCTATCGGCCCTGCGTTGGCATCATGGTGTTGAACAAGCAAGGGCTTGTATGGGCCGGGCACCGCATCGTCACTGCCAATGACGAAATGGATGGCGCAACGCAGCTCTGGCAAATGCCGCAGGGCGGCATCGATCTGGGAGAAGATACACAACCCGCAGCTCTGCGCGAACTCTACGAAGAGACCGGGATGAAGTCCGTGTCCCTCCTCGCCGAGGCGCCGAACTGGATCAATTATGATCTGCCTCCGCACCTCGTTGGCGTCGCTCTGAAAGGCAAATATCGCGGCCAGACACAAAAATGGTTCGCCTATCGTTTCGAGGGCTATGAAACCGAAATTGCGATCAACCCGCCGCCCGGCGGTCACACCGCAGAATTCGATGAATGGGACTGGAAGCCAATGGCGCTGTTGCCCGACCTCATCGTTCCCTTCAAACGCAAGGTCTATGAAGAGGTGGTCGCAGCGTTCAGGCATTTGGTGGATTAGATTAATCTCGGGCCTGTCTACCGGACGTTCTCGATTCTCGAGAATCCTCTTGCTTGTTTGTATGCTCGCTTAATGCTTCGAGCATTGTATTCCAATCCTCTGGATGCAGTTCATGACCGCCTCCCTCGATTTGAACCAGCTTCGACGTCGGGTCTATTCTGGTGAATTCGATACCATGTTCGATGGGAAAGATGGGATCGGATTTGCCATGGATAACGAGAAGCGGTATCTGGGACTGAGCGAGCCGCTCCTTCCGTTTATCTCCGCTGGAAAGCAGGAAATGGTTGGTTGCGCTTTGGAAACGCCGCGCCCTGTCATAGTCCGTTACGATGAGTTCTCGTGCACGTTGCTCGTCAAACGGATGTCTCGTACTGGAGATCGCCCGGGCATCTGCAACCATGAACTCGATAACCTGCGTGCGATCCGACCAATCAAGATCGGCGGCACTATTCGAATGTTCTGTGTAGGCCGCAGTCATTTGAGGTAAATGTGAGGTATCGACGCCGACCGGCGACGTGCTCATCAGTGTAAGTGTTCGGCACCGATGTGGATATCTCAATGCCACAAGTTGAGCGATCATGCCTCCCATCGACATGCCAACGATATGCGCCGAGGAAATGCCGTAGCCATCGAGCACGCGGATCGCATCGTCGGCCATGTCCTCGAAGCTGTACTGAGGTTTGCCGACCGGATAGTTTGTCGCAAGCCCAGTATCGCGATTGTCATAGCGGATCACATAGCAGCCTTGCTTTGCAAGTTGCTGACAGAATTGTTCCGGCCACCACAGCATCGAAGCCATAGCACCCATGATCAGCAGGATTGCGGGGTCATTCGGGTTACCGAATGCTTCACATGACAAGTCGACTCCGTCCGCCTCGACTACATTCGTTCGCAAAATCAGGGCTCCCTTATAGTGCTCCTTGTAAACAGCTGCTTCGACTACCAGGCTTCGGCTTCAATGCGAGCATCATAGCTTGCCCGGGCCGCAGCTATTTCGTTCTGATAGCGCTCGGTCCAATTCACCAGCGACTGGATGGTTTCGAGCAAAGTGCATCCGAGCGGGGTCAACGCATAGTCGACCCGGGGCGGTACAACAGGGAATACCGTTCTCTGCACGATCCCGTCTCGCTCCAGCTGCCTCAACGTGGTGGTCAGCATACGCTGGCTGATGCCATCGATGCTCTTGCGCAATTCAGTGAAACGCAACGTACGTTTCTCCAGCAGCGCGATCACCAGCAATGACCACTTATCCGCAATCCGGTCGAGAATTTGCCGCACCTCGCAATCCTCGCGCGTATCCCATTGCAGAATCCCATAGTCATCGGTGATTCGGCAGTGCCTCGGTGAGTTTAAAGTGCCTTCTTCCATGGCTTCGAACTATGCCTTAACAAGGTATTGGTTACAAGAGGGAACTGACATGCATTAAAGTGACTATGCAGAATTTCCTCTGGTTTAGTCATCCCTTGAGGAGTTTGATTCAATGTCCAACACCCTGTCCGGCAATGAAGGCATGAGCAGTCGCGCCAAGGGCGCACTGCTTGTGCTTTGCGGCGCCATCTTTCTGGAAGGCATCGATGTGGCAATGTTGAACGTCGCGCTCCCGTCGATCCGAGCCGAACTTGGTCTTTCAACAACCAGCCTCAGTGCTATCGTCAGTGCTTACGTGCTGGGCTACGGCGGTTTCATGCTTCTGGGCGGACGTGCCGCAGACCTCTTCGGCAAGCGCCGCATGTTTCTGCTCGCGCTCGCGGTCTTTCTCATCTTCTCGGGTCTGGGTGGCTTTGCCACGGAGGGCTGGATGCTGCTTGTGGCTCGCTTCGTCACGGGTGCAGCATCAGCCTTCATGACGCCAGCTGGCTTGGCACTCATCACGGCAAATTTTCCCGAAGGACCTTTGCGCAACAAGGCCGTGCTCGTTTATGCCGGGACCGCAGCCGCGGGATTCTCCCTGGGACTTGTTGCCGGCGGTTTTCTCGCCGCGATCGACTGGCGTTGGGTGTTCTTCGCGCCTGTCATTCTCGCCGCGATTATTTTCGCGCTCAGTCTCTGGCTTATTGCAGATACGGAAAAGCGAAACGCCAGCGGAAAGTTCGACGTGCCCGGCGCCATCACCCTGACGGGCGCCATGCTGCTTGCTGCCTATGGAGTGATGCGCCTCGAACGCCCCGGCGAAGGCCTGGACTGGACTCTGGCCGCATTCGGTGCGAGCGCCACGTTGTGGATGAGCTTCTTCCTGATCGAGCGCGCAACGAAATCACCTCTGGTTCGCTTGGGTCTCCTCCGCTCGGGACCACTCATTAGGGCCAACCTTGGGGCGATGCTCTTTGCCGGATCGTTTTTCGGCTTTCAGTTCCTCGTGACTCTCTATCTGCAGGAGCTTCTGGGGTGGACTCCGATGCAGACCAGCCTTGCCCTTCTCGTCGTCGCCATTGACGCAATCCTTGCGCCGACACTGACGCCATCGCTGGTCGGCCGTTTCGGGAATGTGCGCGTTATTCTTGGAGGGTTCATTCTTGCCGCCATCTCCTATGCCTTATTTTTTCGCATGGATGTGGATTGGACCTACGCGGCCATGTTTCCGAGCATGATCCTGCTGGGTCTGGCGTTTTCACTGGGCTACGGCCCGTTGACAATCCTTGCAACGGATGGAATTGCCGAAAACGAGCAAGGTCTGGCAAGTGGACTCGTCAACACCGCTTTCCAGTTTGGTGCAGCGCTGGGCTTGTCGGCCGTAAGTGCGATCAGCACCTATGCGCTCGGAGATGAAACCTCTCCGGAAGCCCGCTTGGACGCGTTGCGCATGGCAATGATGGTACCCGTAGCTGCGGCGGCGCTCGGCGCTGTGATTACAGCGGCAGGTCTGGGCCGCCAACAGAAGCGGTCTGCAGCGCCTGCTTGATAGCGAGGCTTGTCGTGGTTGCCCCTCTAGGCATGTCATTGGGGCAACCGGTCCAGATCGTTGTAAAGCGCCTGACTATGTTTATAAAGTTTCTCGAAGAATATCTGCATCGGTGCATACATATCCGACCAACGCGGGTCTGGCGTTATTTCATCAACATAGGAAACATGGGCGTCTACCGCTGCTTCCACGTTGGCAAAGCGTCCAGTCGCGGTTGCGGCCATGATGGCGCAACCAATGATGCCGCATTCGGCTTCGGCAGGTACGAGAATCGGTGTGTTGTAGACACTGGACTTGATCTTCATCCAGAGCTTCGACTTCGCACCCCCGCCTGACGCGATTATTCTTTCAAGGGGTACACCGGAAATGGCATCGAGAACATTGATGTGGCGCTTCACCGCGAAGGCAACGCCTTCGAGTACCGCGCGATGCATATGCGCAAGGCCATGAGCTGCCCCCAGTCCGAAATATTGTGCGCGTGCATTGCGGTGCTCACCAAGCCGCTCGCCCGCAAGGTACGGCATAAAAAAGAGCCGTTCGGATCCTGGCGGAGCCTCTGCCGCCCTCCGGACGATATCCGCATACGATGACTGCTTCTCGTGAAAGGCGCGCCTGGCCCAGCGCATTGCATCGCCGCCCGATTCCAGCAGCATGAATGCGCCCCAATTGCCTTCGACCGTGCCAACATTGCAAACCGCCGGATCAAGCAAAGGTTGCTTTGCAATCACCGTAATGATCGCGGATGTGCCCATGACCTCCGATCCGATGCCCGGACGGCAGACGCCGGATCCCAGAAGCGCAGCCGGATAGTCCCCTGCACCGACAAGAACCGGAGTTCCTTCGCGCAAACCTGTCTCGATCGCCGCCTTTCTGGTCACGTAACCAAGAATTTCTGTCGAATAGCGTAGTGGCGCCAGCTTTGCTCGGTCGAGACCAAGCAGCCCGATCATCTTTTCCGACCATTCGCCCGTCGTCGGATCCATAAGGAAGCTCGCGCCTCCGTCGGTGCGGTCTATTGCAATTTCACCGCTCAGCCGCAGATTGATGTAGTCTTTTGGCATAAGGACCGCGGTTGTGCGGCGATAAGCATCCGGATCATTGTCGCGCAACCATTGCAGCTTGAAACCGGGCCAAGCGGGCGTAGGCGGGTTCGCACTATCGGCAAGATAGTTTGCCAGTCGATGGGATTTCTCGAAAGTTGTGACGTAACCGACAGTGCGTTTGTCGTTCCAGAGCGGTGCAGTATCGCGTACCAGTTCGCCAGCGTCGCCAACCAGGACCGTTCCGTGCATTTGGCCACAGGCCGCAATGGCATCGATATTGGAACGCGCGTCCGGAACCTTGTCGAGCACCTCGCGGGTCGTGGCAACAACGCCCTGCCACCAATCATTGGGTCGCTGTTCGGACCAGCCGAATTGCGGCACGATCTGCTCGTGCTCTTGCGCGGCAATCACAAGGATTTTGCCCTTGGCGTCGACCAGCGCGCTCCGTACGCTGCCGGTGCCTACATCAATCGCAAGCGTGAGCTTACCTGCCAAGTGTTTCGCCCGTACTCTTCACAAAAAGGTGCATCTTTTCGACATCGATCGGAATGTTGACGACATCGTCGGGACGAATCGGCGAGCCCGCAGCAACCTGCGCGGTAAATGCAGAGGTCCCGGTCTTGCCTATGGCCAGTGTATGCGGCCCCAGCGGCTCGATGTCGGCCACCTTCAACGGGACTGTGGGCAATGATGCAGCAGCAATCATCGTGTGCTCCGGCCGAATACCGAGAACAACGTCTTCGCCAACCGCGGCAGCCAGAGATCCGACCCGATTGGCCGGAACTGGAACCACGACGTCGCTACCCGCCCGAAAGCTGAGGCCGCTACCATCCCGCTCAAGCCGGCCTTCGATGAAGTTCATACTCGGTGCACCGATAAAAGCGGCGACAAACAGGTTCTTTGGCGATTCATAAAGTGTAATCGGATCGGCGGCCTGCTCGATACGTCCCTGGTTCATCACCACGACACGATCGGCCATTGTCATTGCCTCTACCTGATCGTGTGTCACATAGACGATCGTGGTCTTCAAACGGCGGTGCAGAAGTTTGATTTCCGTGCGCATTTCAATACGCAGCTTGGCGTCGAGATTGGACAGCGGTTCGTCGAACAGAAAAACCTCCGGCTGACGTACGATTGCCCGGCCGATGGCGACCCGCTGGCGCTGGCCGCCTGAAAGCGCGCTCGGCTTACGTTGCAGATAGGCGCCGAGATTAAGAATGCGAGCCGCATTTGCCACAGAGGTTTCGATGTCAGCCTTGGAAGTGCCTCGCACTTTCATACCGTAGCCGATATTCTCCGCGACCGTCATGTGAGGGTAAAGCGCATAGTTCTGGAACACCATCGAGCAATTGCGCAAACCAGGACGAAGATTGGTAACATCACGGTCGCCAATGCGGATTTCTCCGGATGTCGCCTGCTCCAGGCCGGCGATCATGCGCAAGGTCGTTGTCTTACCGCAGCCGGAGGGCCCGACAAGAACAACGAATTCCTTATCCGTAATCACCAGATCGAGGGGCGGAATGACCTCGACATTGCCAAACAACTTCGTAACCCGTTCCAAACGCACCTGAGACATGCTCTGCCTTTTCATAAGAACTCCGTCGCCCTGTTTGAAGCGGCGACGGATCCTTTCCTTTTCACATGGATGGCTCCCATCCTGGCCTACGGCCCGAATGGAAACGCTTTAACCGGCGCTTATTTTGCCGGCAGTCCCATCGATGAGCGGTAGGCAGCAAGCTGCTTGTCACGGCCAAAATCGTCGGTCAGCTTGTTCCATCCTTGCGCGACGGTATCGAGCGCCTGTTGCGGTGTAACCTCCCCTGCCAGGGCTTTCGAGAGCTCGATTTCAAGTATCTCTGTATAGGAGAAATACCCTGGCAAGCGCATGTCAAGAGCGGTGTTCTTCGCGGTGACGGCATCCTTCTGGGCGCCGAGATATTCCTTCGCCTCGCGCGGCGAGAAAATCTTCGACCAGAGCTCTGTATTGGTCGTATGTGAGATGCGGTAAGGATTGACGCCGGTACCGCCGGTGATTGCTGCTTGTCCCGAAACCGCCGGGCTGGTCAGGAACTGGATATAATTCCAGGCCGCATCCTGGTTTTTGGAGGAAGATGGAACAGCCGCTTGCCAACCGCCGAACGCCATGAACGATGTCTGGATGACATGATCGAACTTGTCCCACTTCTTGGTTTTGTAATTCCAGATTTCGTCCGAACCAGGCAGCGATGCCGAGCCGACATTGCCGGCAACCTTGGACTGCTTTGGATCGGCGCCGATAACACCGGTATCACCCCAACCAATCGACTCCGCCACTTGACCGCCGGCAAACGCTGCATTGACTTCACCAAAGGAGAAGTTCAGCGCATTCGGCGGTGCAAGCTTCGAAGCGCGGATATATTCCTCGAGACCGCGTACCCAGCCCGGGTTGTTCACCTGGGCATCCATCGTGTCCGGATCGAAGAACATCCCGCCGGGGTTGTCCGGATGGCTTGTATAGCCCGCGACGTGGCTGAAGAGGAACCAGAACTGCTGGCCGCCGCGACGGAAAGCCTCGGCTGTGCCCCAAAGCCCGTTGGCAGGCTGCTGGAAGAATTCAGCGATATCGAGGTACTGCTTCCATGTCTTGGGCGGCGCCAGATCATAACCATACTTGGCCTTGAAGGCGGTCTGGTTTTCCGGTTTGTCGAACAGGTCGATGCGATAGGTGTAGGTATGCGCATCGCCGTCCATCGTCTGAGACAGGACCCTGCCGTTCCAGACCATGAGCTGTTCGCGGTAGACCGGAGCAATATCCTCCCAGTCAGTGCCGGACTGCATCGCTTTCGGCATTTCGGAAAGGTAGTCGGTGAAATCCGGCGCCCAGGCCGGGGCAAAGGCGATCACATCGAACGTGTCTTCACCCGATGTCAGCGATGTGACGATCTTCGGGTAAAGTTCCGACCATGGAAATTCGACGACATTCACCTTGCCGCAGGTCTTCTCGGTCCAGCCCTTGGCGGCAAGCTGCAGCGCCGAGGCGATATAAGGCCCTGTTTGCGTCGTGGCGGTCAAAGTGATGCCGGTATAATCGGGATCACAGGCAAGCGCAGACGATCCTCCCGCCAGCGACAGCAAGCCCGCGGCTGTCGTACTCAATAGCAATCTTCTCATGTTTTCCTCCCTGGAATTTACGATGATCAGTTATTGTGAATGCTTACTTTATTGCTCCCAGAAGCAGACCCGATCGCATCAGCCTGCTCAAAATCCCTGCCATGATAACCATCGGTATGATCGCAACCAAGGCCGCCGCAGAAATCGACCACCATTCGTCACCACGCTGGCTATTCTGGCCCGCGACGAGAATCGGCAGAGTCTGCCATCTGGTGTTGGTCAGGAAGAGCGCGAACAGGAATTCGTTCCAGACAAACGCCAGCGTGATCATGAACGTGGCTATCAGGCCCGGCTTGGACATGGGTACGACGATACCGAAGAAAATTCTCCATGACGGGACGTTGTCGACCATAGCCGCCTCCTCCACCTCAATTGGCAAGGCGGCAAAGAAATCGCGCATCAGCCAGATCACGATCGGAAGCGAAAAGGCCACATAGGCGAAGGTGAGGCCCGTATAAGTATCCACGAGCTTGAAGCCGATCTTGCCCATTTCCGTATACATCAGGAACAACGCAAAGGCGGCGACGATGGGTGGAAACATGCGCTGGCTGACGAACCAGAAGACGATGTCATCATTACCAAGAATGGGCCCCGGGAGGCGCATCCGGCTGGATCCGATGGCAAGGGCAAGCGCGGCTACAAAAGCATAGATCAGGGACACCGCTTGGCCGAGGCCGACCACGTGGCGGCCGAGCAGATATCCACCAAAGGCGACGATCACGAATATAATGGCCGACAGGAGTTTGACCTCGAAGGTGAAGCGCACCAGTGCATAGGCCGCCATCGAGCCAATCGCCGTGGCGATCACCGAAGCAGAAAGGCCGATGATCGTCGAGGCCATGAAGGTATTGTAGAACTGGCCGCGTTGACCGGAAAGAAGTTCGCTCCAGGCGGTCAATGTCGGTTCGAAATCGACGAAAGGTATGTAGGTCGGGCCGCCAACAACGCCCAGCGGCGATTTGAAGGAAGTGATCGCTACCCAGTAGAGCGGGAAGAAGGTGAAGGCCAGCCAGAGGAGGCAGCCCGCAAGTGCCAACCAGCGGCCATTGCCCTTGAGATCACGCACGCTCATTTGTGCTTCTCCAGATAAGGCTTCAGAATCGCAAGATAAACGAGACCTATGATTGTGATCACAAACAGGAACAGGAACGACAACGCCGATGTGTAACCAAGGTTGAACTTCTTGAAGCCTTCCTGATAGGCGAAGAGGGTCAGCGTTTCGGTGGAAATACCGGGCCCGCCACCGGTCATGACGAACACCGTATCGATGATCTTGTAGCTCTCGATCAGACGGATGAACACCACAGCCACCGAAATCGGCAGCATCATCGGAAAGGTGATGCCCCAGAACTGCTGCCATGGGCTGGCATTTTCCAACGCCGCCGCCTCATAGACATCGTCGGGCAATGTTTGAAGACCTGCTAGCAGCATGAGCATGACGAACGGCGTCCATTGCCACACCTCGACGGAAATAATCGCGCCGATCGCCCATCTCGTCTGCGTCAGGAAAGGCAGGTTGGGAAAGCCAAAGAACGTCATCAACTCGTTGAGCGGGCCCATGGTGGGGTTGAGAATCTGACGGGCGATCAAAGCGACAGCGACTGGCGCTACCAGCATCGGCAGCAAGAAACTGACGCGGAAGAGTCCTTCGCCCGGAACATTTCTGTTCAGCGCGAGCGCGACAGAAAAGCCGATGACATATTGCAGGGCTACCGAGATGAAAGCGATCATCGTTGTCGTCCAAGCGACGTGCCAGAACCGTGGATTCTGCAGAAGTTCCGCATAATTGCCGAAGCCGACGAACCTTGGCGGTATCGGAGGGACAAGGCGCAGACTCATGAAGCTGGTTGTGAGTGAATAGATCAACGGAAATATCGAAATCACCAGCACAATGAGTAGTGCCGGCCATATGAAAAAATGCTTGATCGGATCGTTTCGGGTCATGCGTCCCCGCTGACACTAGGAACTGCGCCCCGGAAGCGAGACACCTCAAAAAACGACATCTGTTCCTCCCATCAAGAATGATATCCTTGATGCCTCCCCTTGTGATATGTAGCGTAATTACGCAATTTTTCTCCGTCAACTCAATTTTCGGCTGCAGCAGCAGATATTTAGCTTGCCCTTTGCCTTGAAAGTTTCACTTGCACCTCAACCCGCCAAGATTTATGTAATTTTACTACCAAAACGGAGATTGAATATGTTGCGCGAACCGGTCGCCTGCGTCGTGGATCCATATGCTGGCGGAATGAGTGGATACACCGGACGCTATGAAAAGCGCTTGAGCGATCTCAACGGGCTTTACGAGAACGCGCAAGCCCATGCAGCTCTTGTAACGCGCCTGAATGATCCCGTGGTCTACGACGTGGAAGATTTTCGGCCCGGCACGGATAGCGGCGACCTCAATTATGGTGTTACCCGCATGAGCCCGGGGTGCGTTGACCGGGAGTTCTTCTTTACGCGTGGCCACATTCACGAAAAAGCTGATCGACCAGAGATATATTACGGTCAAAGCGGCAACGGTCTCATGCAGATGGAATCCCCGGAGGGCGAGACCCGCGTCGTGGAGATCAAGCCTCAGACCATCTGCTACGTCCCGCCGTTCTGGATTCATCGTTCGATCAATATAGGCGAAACAGAACTTGTGATGGTCTTCGCCTACCCATCCGACAGTGGTCAGGACTACGGCATCATCGAAATGTCAAATGGCATGCGCCATCGTGTAGTGAGTGGCGGTGATGATAGGTGGGAACTGGTTGAAAACACATCCTACAAGCCACGCACAGGCGAACAGGTTGCTGCATTCATGAAGAAGTACGTCTGATAACGATCCCTCATCCGGAGAATTGTAAGTGCCTACTTACCAATCTGCGACGAAACCCACGCTCTACTTCATAGGTGTCACTACCGGCAAGAGTTCGATCATGAAGGTTTTTCCGGCATGGGCCGAGTATCTTGGGCTGGAAAACGCTGTCATCAAGGGTATCGATTTCAAACTCCATGACGATCCTTCGGCCTACCGTGAAGCAGTGGCGTTCATCCGGGACGATCCGCTGTCGATGGGTGCATTGATTACCACGCACAAGATCGATCTCTTTCATGCCTGCGGCGACATGTTCGATCTCATCGATCCCCATGCTCTGTTGATGGGTGAGACAAGCTGCATTTCCAAGCGCGACGGCGAGTTGATCTGTCATGCCAAGGATCCGATCTCTTCCGGTCTCGCAATCGATGGATTTCTCGGTGAAGGCTATTTCGCCCGCAGTGGTGCCGAACTGTTTTCCATGGGCGCTGGTGGCTCGGCTATTGCAATCACGTGGCACCTAATGCGCGGCTCCCGAGGTAAAGATACTCCCGAACGTATCGTCGTTTCGGACCGCAGCCAGCAGCGACTGGATGAAATCCACCGCATTCATGAACAGATCGAAAGCGATGTGGCCGTAGAGTATATTCTGGCCCCTCAGACTGAAGCCAATGACGACGTGCTACGCACACTCAAGCCAGACTCTCTCGTCATCAATGCCACGGGCCTCGGTAAGGATGCACCGGGCTCGCCATTATCCAACGCCTGCCACTTTCCCGAGAATTCTGTAGTCTGGGACCTGAACTATCGCGGTAACCTAGTTTTCCTTGACCAGGCACGCGGCCAGCAGCAAACGCGCAATCTGCAGATCGAGGACGGCTGGACCTATTTCCTGCACGGTTGGACGCAGGTGATTGCCGAGGTGTTCAACGTCCAGATCCCTGTTGCGGGGCCTACGTTTGATCGGATTTCCGCAATCGCCCTCGAAGCGTCGGAGCGATAGGAATGCATAGGGACGCGAATGATCTCGAAGCCGACGCACGGACTGATACCCGAAGCAGTAGCGGACGGAACATCATCGAAATCATACGCACAATGCGGACAGAACTGCGTAAATCCGATCGCAAAGTCGCTGATGTCGTTTTGCAAGATCCCCAGCGCATCCTGAATGCAACGGTCAGCGAGACGGCAGTGCTCGCCGAGGTCAGCCAGCCGACTGTCCTGCGTTTCGCCACTGCGATCGGCTGCAATGGCTTCCAGGACTTCAAGATACGGCTCGCTCAAAGTCTGGCATTCGGTACACCCGCAACCCACTCTGTTCTGCTGGACACCGACGAGCCGGAGACCGTTGCCGAAAAAATTTTTGACTACACGATGACCAGCCTCGACTGGGCGCGATCCCATCTCGACAAGGCCGCGCTGCGCAAAGCTATCGACATCCTCACGCAAGCCCGGACCATCGAATTTTTCGGCTTTGGCGCATCGGGTATTGTCGCGCGTGACGCGCAGCAGAAGTTTCCGCTTTTTGGCGTGCCTTGCGGCGCACAGCTTGATTCGCATCAGCAGGTCATGGTCGCATCGATGATGAAGTCCGGCGATGTTGCCTTTGTGATCTCCAATACGGGAACAACACGTTCAATCATCGAGATCGCCCGCATTGCCCGCGAACACGGTGCAGCCGTTGTTTGTCTTACCGGATCAGCCTCGCCGCTCACCAATTACTGCGACGCGTCTCTTATCGTCGAGACGTTGGAAAACACCAACATGTACACGCCAACCATTTCGCGGATTGCGGCGCTTGTGGTGATCGACATTCTTTCGACCAGCGTCGCTATGCGTCGTCCGGCCGAAGACCGGGCCCGTATCCATCAAATGAAACGGCACCTGAGCGACATACGTAAAATGCAGCCAATCTGACTAGCCCACTTCTGCTTGACCTGAAGCTCCTCCAAATACGGCCGGATCTGCTACGGTTGTTTACGATGCCATTCCGTAAACGACGCGATCGCGTCCCTGGTTTTTGGCGCCATAGAGGCACTCATCGGCCGCATTCACAAGCTGCTCGAGCGTCTGTCCCGGTTCGTGAAACGAGACGCCAATACTTACTGTTACTGACAGCTCATTCGGACCAGCTTTTCGCGAAATTCCCCGCACGTCGAGCAATATTTCGTGGGCTATCCAAGCCGCCTTCCCATAGTCTGCATCGGCAAGAAAAACTGCAAATTCCTCGCCGCCGAAACGGGCGCCTACATCACGTCTGCCCAGTCTCTTTCCGATGAGAAAGCCCATTTCCTGAAGCACATCGTCGCCGGTTGCGTGGCCGAAGCTATCGTTGACCGACTTGAAGTGATCTGCGTCGATGTAAAGAACCGCACCCGCGCTAAGCGTAGGATTATTCCGAAGGATCATCTGTTCAACCTGCAGGTAGAATTCATGGCGCGTCGAAAGTCCGGTCATGCCATCTTTGCGAAAGGCAGTGTCAAGTTCGTGCGCCATTCGCTTGAGCCTGTAGTTCAGTGCGACAAGAAATGCTCCAAGCGGCCCGCCTACCACGATGACGATGAGCGTGGTCAAAAAGATCGTCTTATCAAGGCGATCATATCCGCCTAATTGGAAGAAGAGAGCGGCCAAGCAATTGGCCAGTATACAGCCCAAGCCAAGCAAAAGCAGGATTTGCCTGAGAGGCGATAGCTCCCCAAACATCGTCATCCAGCGATTGAACGTCTTCATCGATGCCTTCCAAATATGCGGTGGGGATTCTATAAACCGGGAAAGTGAAACATGCGGTAAATGAATTGTTCGACATCAGTCGAAAGCTTTGCCAGTCTGACAGACATACTCCTCGGCTGCGTTGCGCTGCCCGTCAGGCTGGATCCGCTCCCATGACAAGGCCTTCTATGTCATGCTTCTGGGTAACAGGCACGAGTTTGTCGACCACACGGCAGACGAGGTGTTCCCGGACGGATTGAGGCAGACTGTCGAAGTAACCCTGCGTGACCATCAAATCGTGCAATTCGGCGTGCCCCGCCCCCGGAGCATCAACGCCTAGCACCATCACTGGACGGGCAATAGGCGATGCATGCTCGGTTCCTCGGTGTACCGTCAGCGCCGAGCGGCAGGATATGTCGCCAAGCTTTGGAAATTTCCGGACGGCCCGCTCCTGAAACGTTGGCCATACTTCTTTCGCGGGAAACATCTCATGCTGCCATGCCCGGCCATCTTCATATTGCGTGCCGGGCGCGATCTCAAAAGGTCCCATGTCCTCCGTCACGTCCACGCCAGTCAGGTTGAACGCGAGCGACGTGATACGACGTCCCTCATAAGTATCGCGCGGGGATGGAAAATCCCGGTGCCACGGCTGGTATTTCGCACCCTGGAACGGCACGTCAAATCCGATCTCGACGATCTGATAATCCTTGCCCAGAGCGTTCTCGCACATTCCGATCACCCAGGGATGCGTGACAAGATCGACAAAGCCGCCAAACTCCTCAGGATGAATTTCCACATACCAGCGGCGTGGCCCACGACCGACTGCGCCACCGGGCCGCTGTATTGCCGACCAGAACGCGGTCATCATATCCTCGCGCATATTCTTCGCCCACTCGTGCGAAAACGCCGCTTTCTTGCCAACGATGCCGTCGGTTCGCAAGGTTTCGAGGTCTCGTTCTAGATCGGGGGTTAATATCGCTGGATATGTAGTCATGACTTGCTCCCGAAACGGTTTTAACTGTCTAAAGATGGGCTTTGATGAAGCGATGGCGTTCTCTGGACGACACTGTCCACAACGCCACCGGGGACAATACGATCCCGTCTGCAGATAACTCTGCTAGTTCCCTATCGCATTCTTGATTGTCATCCAGGCATCGTCCTTGGCTTGAATGAGCGGCGGGGAGGCCAGCATCTCGGGCGGTTGGCTCCGGCGTTGTCCGTCATGAACCAAGGTAAGCATGCGGATTTCGCCGTCGGTAAAATAACGGCTTCCCTCGCCATTGCGCCCGTTGAGGGTTGGTCCGACACCTGAGACTTGATAGATCGCTTCCACCATTCCGGACCGCGTGAGACTATTGGAAAAATAGTCACGCTCGGCATCGATATCCGGCGCAATGTCATGGGTTACCTGACCGGTATATTCACTGAAACCAACGCGCTGGTCGAAGGTTGCGGAACCCAGCCAGACGGGGCGTTGTTCGGCCCCTGTGTCCAGGACCTTCCACAAACGTACATGATGCCGCTGCTTCGCGCTGCTGCCCACCGGCATTTCGTAAGCGAGGTCCTCATGCCTGCCCTCATAATATAGCGGACTAACCGGCGCCGTATCATACGGCCGATCAAGGATCACGCTTCCAATGATATCAATGCTGGAACGCAGAGTGACAGGATCAGCTGGGTACCAAGCGCCGGCATGCATCGCACGGATAATGTCCTCACGATCGCCGATCAGGCCGACATTAAGCGGATCGCCCGGTATGCCACGTGCAGTTTTCGTCACCATTGGATGATTGGCAAGGTCTGGCTGCCGCTCATAGTGAGTCCAGACTGCAGGAAGAGCCACATATGCGAGCAGGAGATAGAGAGTGACGATGATCGCGGCACCAGCGAATAGTCGCCTCATCTTCCCCTCCCTCCATCGCGTTCTGTCGAACGGAGCTTATCGCGATAATTTGGGAAAGAACATGGGTAGCATTTAGACCCGAAACCTCGATCGTAGGTTTAACCGTTATACCATAAAAAAAGCGGGCCAGTGCCCGCTTCCATATTCAAAAACCGCGCAAATCAATCAAGCAGCCTTGATGGCTTCCTCGAGCGTCTTTAGCTGACCGAGAAGGTCTTCTGCCTTGGCGCGATCTTCGCGGGTCGTCGCGTCTTCGAAGTCTTCCTGGGCGTCCTTTATGCGGTTATGCAACTCATCAGCCTTTATATCGGTGACGTGTACCGCCGATTCCGCCAAGAGCGTGCAGCCGTCAGGCGTAATATCAACGAAGCCACCGAAGACCACATAACTGTCCGGCTTGCCGTCTTGCGTTTTCACGGTGACGACCCCCGGCTTGACCGTCGCCATCAGTGGCGCATGGTGCGCCATGACGGTCATGTAGCCCTCCGTACCAGGAACGACGACCTCAATGATCTGCTCCGAAAGAAGCAGACGCTCTGGCGAGACGAGTTCGAACTGAAAGGCTTCTGCCATGATATTCACTCAATTCCTGTGGGCGAAAAGGCGGGCCGCAGCCCGCCGTCAGTCTTGTCGTTAAGCTGCTTCTGCAGCCAGACGCTGTGCCTTTTCAATCGCCTCGTCGATCGAGCCAACCATGTAGAACGCTGCTTCGGGCAGATGATCATAGTCACCCTTGCAAAGACCCTTGAAGCCCTTGATGGTGTCGGCGAGATCAACCAGCTTGCCCGGCGAACCGGTAAAGACTTCAGCGACGAAGAACGGCTGCGACAGGAAGCGCTCGATCTTGCGGGCGCGGGCAACAGCAATTTTGTCTTCTTCCGAAAGCTCGTCCATGCCGAGGATGGCGATGATGTCCTGAAGAGACTTGTAGCGCTGCAGGATCGACTGAACCTGACGGGCGGTCTGGTAGTGCTCATCACCGACGATCAACGGATCAAGCATGCGCGACGTCGAGTCGAGCGGATCCACAGCCGGATAAATACCCTTTTCAGAGATCGCGCGATTGAGAACCGTCGTCGCATCAAGGTGAGCAAACGAAGTCGCGGGCGCCGGATCGGTCAAATCGTCGGCGGGCACGTAAATGGCCTGAACCGAGGTGATCGAACCCTTATGCGTCGTAGTGATGCGTTCCTGCATCTGACCCATGTCGGTCGCCAGCGTCGGCTGATAGCCCACGGCGGACGGGATACGGCCAAGCAGGGCGGACACTTCGGAACCGGCCTGGGTGAAACGGAAGATGTTGTCCACGAAGAACAGAACGTCCTGACCCTGGTCGCGGAAATGCTCGGCAACTGTCAAGCCCGACAGAGCAACGCGGGCGCGGGCCCCTGGCGGCTCATTCATCTGGCCGTATACAAGTGCTGCCTTGGAGCCTTCGCCGCCGCCTTCCTTGTTCACGCCGGACTCAATCATCTCGTGGTAGAGGTCGTTGCCTTCGCGGGTACGTTCACCCACACCGGCGAATACCGAATAACCACCATGGGCCTTGGCGACATTGTTGATCAGTTCCATGATGAGAACGGTTTTGCCGACACCAGCACCGCCGAAGAGGCCGATCTTGCCGCCGCGTGCATAAGGCGCAAGCAGATCGACGACCTTGATGCCGGTCACGAGAATCTGGGCTTCCGTCGATTGCTCGACATATTCAGGAGCCGGCTGGTGGATGGCGCGGGAGAGCTTGGTCTTGATCGGGCCAGCTTCATCAACCGGTTCACCGATGACGTTCATGATACGGCCGAGGGTTTCCTCACCGACCGGCACCATGATGGGCGAACCCGTGTCGTAAACAACCTGACCGCGAACCAGACCTTCGGTCGAGTCCATGGCAATCGTGCGAACTGTATTCTCGCCGAGATGCTGCGCAACTTCGAGAACGAGGCGATTGCCGAGATTGTCTGTTTCAAGAGCGTTCAGGATCTGTGGCAGAACACCGCCATCGAATGCAACGTCGACGACGGCGCCGATGACCTGGCTGACGCGTCCGGCAACACCCGTTGCCTTGAGCGCGGTCTTCGGTGTTGCAGCCTTAACTGCCTTTGCTGGTGCAGCGGTTTTTGCTGCTGAAACGGCCTTGGCTGCTGTCTTTGGTGCAGCGGCCTTTGCCACTGGCTTCACGGCTTCAGCCTTGGCTGCCGCCTTCGGTGCAGCTGCCTTTGCTGCCGGAGCAGCCTTGGCGGCTGCGGGTGTTTTCGGGGTCGCTGCTTTAGCCATCGATCCTTACCTTCGCGATTAGAGCGCTTCCGCGCCCGAAATGATTTCAATCAGTTCTTTGGTGATCTGGGCCTGACGCTGCCGGTTGTAGGACATTGTCAGCCTGTCGATCATGTCACCGGCATTGCGGGTTGCGTTGTCCATGGCGGACATGCGTGCTCCCTGTTCCGATGCCGCGTTTTCAAGGAGAGCGCGGAAAACCTGGACGGAAATATTACGCGGGATCAGATCGCCGAGAATGGCTGCCGGATCCGGCTCATATTCATAAACTGCATCGCCTGCACTCTCCGGCTCGACATCGCCAATGGCGCTGGCAGGGATCAGCTGCTGGGCGGTCGGGATCTGCGCGATCACCGACTTGAATTCCGAATAGAACAGCGTGGCAACGTCAAACGCGCCTTCATTGAAGAGCGTAATGATCTTGTGCCCGATCTCGTCCGCATTGACAAAACCAAGGGTTTTGACTTCGCGCAGGTTAACGTGATCGATGATGTTCTTGCCAAGGTCGCGGCGCAGGATATCTGCACCTTTCTTGCCAACAGTAATGATCTTTACCGTCTTGCCGTCGGCGAGAAGCCGGCGGGCATGGTCACGGGCCAGACGTGCAATCTGCGCGTTGAAACCACCACACAGGCCACGCTCGGAAGTGCAGACGATCAGGAGATGCACGTCGTCCTTGCCGGTTCCGCTCATCAGCACAGGCGCATCGTCGCCATCGACATTGGAAGCGATGTTCGCCAGAACCGCAGCCATGCGCTGCGAATAGGGACGAGCGGCTTCCGCAGCCTCCTGCGCACGACGCAGCTTCGCCGCGGCGACCATTTGCATCGCCTTGGTGATTTTCTGCGTCGCCTTGACCGAGGCGATCCGGTTTCTCAGATCCTTTAACGAAGGCATCCGTTCATCCCGTCCGTAATGTTAAGCGAAGGACTTGGCAAAGCCGTCAACGGCGGCCTTGAGCTTGCCTTTGGTCTCGTCGCTGATCTGCTTTTCCTTGGCGATCGTTGCAAGAACATCCTTGTGTTCCGTACGCAGCCATGTGAGCAGACCCTGCTCGAAACTATTGACCTGATTGACGGCGAGCTTGTCGAGATAGCCATTGACGCCGGCATAGATCACCGCAACCTGTTCTTCAGTCTTCAGCGGCGAGAACTGCGGCTGTTTCAGAAGCTCGGTCAGGCGCGCACCACGGTTGAGCAAACGCTGCGTCGAAGCATCGAGATCGGAACCGAACTGGGCAAACGCCGCCATTTCGCGGTACTGCGCCAACTCGCCCTTGATGGAACCAGCAACCTGCTTCATCGCCTTGATCTGCGCCGCAGAGCCAACACGAGAAACTGACAGACCGACATTCACGGCCGGACGAATGCCCTGATAGAACAGGTTGGTCTCGAGGAATATCTGGCCGTCGGTGATCGAGATCACGTTGGTCGGGATATAGGCGGAAACGTCGTTCGCCTGCGTTTCAATGACAGGCAGGGCGGTCAGCGAACCGGCGCCATTATCTTCATTGAGCTTGGCAGAGCGTTCCAACAGACGGGAGTGCAGATAGAAAACGTCGCCGGGATAGGCTTCGCGACCCGGAGGACGACGCAACAGCAGCGACATCTGGCGATAAGCCACGGCCTGCTTGGATAGATCGTCATAGCCGATCAACGCATGCATTCCGTTGTCACGGAAATATTCACCCATCGTGGCACCGGCAAACGGTGCCAGGTACTGCATCGGAGCAGGATCGGAAGCTGTCGCAGCAACGATGATCGAATACTCGAGAGCGCCGCGCTCTTCGAGAATTTTGACGAACTGCGCAACCGTCGAACGCTTCTGGCCGATAGCGACATAGACGCAATACAGCTTTTCGCTCTCATTACCGGCATCGTGAGCCGGCTTCTGGTTGAGGAATGTATCGAGAATAATCGCGGTCTTGCCGGTCTGGCGATCGCCAATGACCAGCTCGCGCTGGCCGCGGCCGACCGGGATCAGCGCGTCGATAGCCTTGAGGCCGGTCGACATCGGCTCATGCACCGACTTGCGCGGGATGATGCCTGGTGCCTTGACGTCAACGCGCGAACGCTGCGCTGCCTTGATAGGACCCTTGCCATCGATCGGATTGCCAAGCGCGTCGACAACGCGGCCGAGCAGCTCCTTGCCGACGGGTACGTCAACGATGGCGCCGGTCCGCTTTACGGTGTCGCCTTCCTTGATGTCACGGTCCGAACCAAAAATAACGACGCCGACATTGTCGCTTTCAAGATTCAGGGCCATACCGCGGGTACCACCCGGGAATTCGACCATCTCACCGGCCTGAACATTGTCCAGACCATAAACACGAGCAATACCGTCACCGACGGACAGAACCTGACCGACTTCGGAGACTTCTGCCTCCTGGCCGAAATTCTTGATTTGCTCTTTCAGGATTGCGGAAATTTCCGCGGCGCGGATGTCCATCAGCCGACCTCTTTCAGTGCAAGCTTAAGCGAAGAAAGTTTTGTGCGAAGCGAAGTGTCGATCTGGCGGGACCCCAACTTGATGATGAGACCTCCAAGGATCGACGGATCTACAGTGACATTGATTGTCACGTCCTTGCCGGCGACGCTTTTCAGCGTGGCCTTCAATTCTGTCTGCTGCGCCGCCGTCAGGGCATGCGCGGAAGTAACGTCCGCCGAAACTTCGCCGCGCTGGGCGCTGGCGATCTGGCGAAATGACTGGATCATGGCAGGCACTGCGAACAGGCGCCGGTTCTGCGCGACGACCCGCAGGAAATTGCCGACGAGTCCGCCGATCTTGGCCTTTGCGAGGATCGCGGAAATCGCCTTGACCTGATCGCCGGACGAGAAAACCGGGCTTGCAACAAGCCGCTTCAGATCGGCGCTGCCATTGATAAGAGCCTCGAATTCACCGAGATTCTTCTCCACCTCAGCAACGGATTTCGTCTCCAACGCGAGGTCGAACAACGAACCCGCGTAACGCCGGGCAACACCGGTAATGAGCGACGAAGTTTCTGCCACGAACGACAAGCTCTCTGCGTTGGAGCCAAAAATCAGGAAACCGGAAGAAAATTTCGGTCAAATCTTTGGCATTATTGATTTTTTTACCGCCGAAGGCACAACCCGAGAGCCGTATCCGACGAGATTTGAATGCCGTCTAGCATAGGAACACAGGACTCGCAACACGCGAATCCCTTAAAAAGGCCGTCCGAATCGCCGCAGCTCTGGATAATTATGAGTAAGCGATTCAACTAATCCTGCCATGCCTATGCAACAAAGCCGAAGGCGAACAGCAGGGGACCTGCAGCCAATGCAATTTCGATGACCACAGATATCCAGTTGTAAAGTGTATTGCCTCTGTCGGACATCATCGAGATCAATCGGCCGAAGACCGTAAAGCCCCACGAGACACCGAGCGCGATCCAGAGAAATGGCTGCGAGAAAACCAGGGCGCTGATGCCAAGTCCGAGATAGAATCCGGCGAAGGTTGCGCGCACTTCCGATATGGCTTCAGGCCGTTCCGGTTTAGTCTGCAGGCGCATGATTCTCAGTGCGACGCGAGGAACGAAAAACAGGATCAAGCCGAAAACCACTGTCATTGCCGCTGACAACCAAGCCAGCCATTCACCCGTAGTCGCCGGCCAATAAAGTTCCATTTCTATATCCTTTCCCCGGAGTATCTTGCTCTGCCTTCTTGCAGCGCCGACGCAAAACCTGTCATGGGGCGGCGAAAATGGTGATTTTCGAGCACCGGCGCAGAGTGTACTTTTGGGTACATGAGCACCGGGGCACAGAAAGCGCCATTTGCAGCCTGCCATGGCGGGTTTTATAGGAAGCTTTGCGGATCGATATCAACCTGCACGCGCACCGATCCCCGTTCTTTTGGGCCCGCCGCTAGCATGGCGCGGATAAAGCCCTGAATATCCGCCTTGCGGGTGCCGTGGATCAAGAGACGAAAGCGGTGACGCCCACGAACAAGTGCGAGCGGCGCCTCGGCCGGCCCCAGCACGCTGATTTGCGGCGAGGATGGCGCGGCACGGCGCAACGCTCGCGCATGGCCTTCAGCCTCTGGACGTGTCGCCGCCGAGATAATTAAAGCACCCAGCCGTCCAAACGGGGGCAGACCGGAGCGTTCGCGCTCGTCGATCTCGCGCTCGTAAAAGGCCTGCGCATCACCGGAAACAATAGCCCGCATCACCGGATGATCTGGCTGATAGGTCTGCAACAGCCCGAGGCTCCTCTTGCCAGTACGCCCGGCGCGCCCAGTCACCTGGTTCAGCAACTGGAATGTGCGTTCAGCCGCGCGCGGATCGCCATTGGCAAGGCCGAGATCAGCGTCGACAACACCAACCAGCGTCATGTTCGGAAAATTGTGCCCCTTTGCGACGAGCTGCGTGCCGATAATGATATCCGCTTCGCCGCGTGCAATCGCATCGAGCTCAAGCCGCAGGCGCTTCACGCCCATCAGATCGGATGACAAGACGATGATACGTGCATCCGGGAAAGTCTTTTCCGTCTCCTCAGCAATGCGCTCTACACCCGGTCCGCAGGCAACCAGGTGATCGAGCGTGCCGCAAGATGGACAGGCTTCGGGCCGCGCCTCGCGATGTCCGCACTGGTGGCAAACAAGCTGACCACGGAAACGGTGCTCGACCAACCAGCTTGAACAGTCCGGGCACTGGAAGCGATGGCCGCATACCCGGCATAGAGTCAGCGGCGCATAGCCGCGGCGGTTGAGGAACAGCAGCGATTGTTCTTTGCGTTGCAATGTCTGGTTGATTGCCTCGACCAACGCCGGCGAAAGGAACCCGCCCGGACGCGGCGGTGATTTGCGCATGTCGATCGATTTGAGATCTGGCATCGCGGCTTCGGCATAGCGCCCCGGCAGGCGAATGCGTGTGTAGCGGCCCTGGTTCGCATTCACCTGGCTTTCGATCGATGGCGTCGCCGAAGCAAGCACGACCGGGAAATTGCCGATATGCCCGCGCACCACGGCCATGTCGCGCGCATTGTAAAAGACGCGGTCCTCCTGCTTGTAAGCAGAGTCGTGTTCCTCATCGACAATGATCAATCCCAAATCCTGAAACGGCAGGAACAGTGCCGAGCGAGCACCCGCGACGACCCGGACCTGACCTTCCATGACCTGCCGCCACACCCGCTCGCGCGATCGCGGCGCAAGGTCTGAATGCCACTCCGCCGGCTTTGAGCCGAAGCGATCGTGAAACCGGTCGAGAAATTGCTGGGTCAGCGCAATTTCCGGCAGCAGGATCAACACCTGCTTGCTCTTTTCGATCGCCTTGGCCACCGCCTCGAAATAAACTTCGGTTTTGCCAGAACCGGTGACGCCATCAAGCAAGGATACCGAAAAGCTATTCGTCGCCACCGCTTCGACCAATTGATCGGCTGCTTCGGTCTGGTCGCTGGACAACACTGCCTTTGCATAATCCGGATCGGGAGCCGCCACGATTGGTCGTGCCGGGATCATTACCTGTTCGAACACGCCTTGGGTGGCAAGGCCATCGATCACAGTCGCGGACACCCCAGCGGCATGAGCAAGGCCGGTTCGCGTCCAGGCCATGCCATCTCCGGCGAGTTCCAATACACGCTTACGCGCACCCGTCATCCTGTCAGGCTCGCGGCCAGAAAAACGCAAGCCCGGAACAGGTGGCTCCGGATCGAAGGCGGCAGGCACGCGCAGTACCATCCGCGCCACCATCCCGGGCGGCGAAATCGTATAGTCGGCGGCCCAGCGCATGAAGCGCATCATGCCATCATCGACCGGCGGGCAATCGAAAAGCTCTGAAATCGGCCGCAGCTTCTTCGAATCGATCGAGTCTGTCGAGCCCTCCGTAACAATGCCCGCGACCTCGCGCGGTCCCAACGGCACTCGAACGATTGAACCGGCCTGCACCGCCATCCCATCCGGCACTGCATAGCTATAGGGCCGCTCGGCCGGCATCGGCACAAGCACGGGAACTATTTTTTGCGGGATGAACGAATCCTGGCTCATATAGACGTGACCTTGACGCGGCTTTCAGATAAAGAAAAGCCACTTTCCGAGAGAAATATCCCATCTCTCATATTCGGCCATAGCTCATGCTGGGCCATCAGTCATATAAGGAAGGACTGCTCCGATGAAATTCTTTGCCGATACAGCTGATGTAAAGGAAATCCGCGAACTCAACGATCTTGGATTGCTCGACGGGGTGACAACCAATCCGTCCCTGATCCTGAAGTCCGGCGGCAGCATCTTCGAAGTCACCAAGGAAATCTGCAGCATTGTCAACGGCCCCGTCTCGGCCGAAGTGACAGCTGTCGAATATGAGCAGATGATGAAAGAGGCTGCGGTACTCGCCAGAATCGCCGACAACATCTGCATCAAGGTGCCGCTCACCCTCGATGGCCTTCGGGCTTGCAAGGCGCTTCGCTCCGACGGTCACTTGGTCAACGTGACCCTTTGCTTCTCCGCCAATCAGGCGCTGCTTGCTGCCAAGGCGGGCGCTACGTTCATCTCGCCCTTCATTGGTCGCATCGATGACATTGGCATCAACGGTCTCGAGCTGATTTCCGAGATCCGCACGATCTACGACAATTACGACTATCCGACAGAAATCCTGGCGGCCTCGATCCGCACGGTGAACCACGTCAAGGAAGCCGCACTGATCGGTGCAGATGTCGTGACCGCGCCGCCGGCAACGTTGAAGGCACTCGTCAAGCACCCGCTGACCGACAAGGGTCTCGAAACTTTCCTTGCTGACTGGGCAAAGACTGGCCAGAAGATCGCCTGATCAGCAATTGCCTTCCAATCAACAACACCCGCTGACATTGTCCGCGGGTGTTTTCTTATCGATTGTACAATTGATCCAATATTTGCCGTTCGAAGAACGCCAGCTCCGGTGAAGCATGGCGTCGAGGGCGCTCAACCGGGATCGCAAGGTCGAGTGCAATCCGGCCGCTGTCGATGACGACAACGCGATCCGCCAGCGCCACGGCCTCGGCCACATCATGTGTCACAAGAACCGCGGTGAATTTCTTTGCCAGCCAGATCCGCTCCAGCAATTGCTGCATCTCGATGCGCGTCAGTGCATCCAGCGCGCCCAGCGGTTCATCAAGCGCTAGTATCGATGGATGACCTACCAACGCGCGCGCCAGTGCTACGCGTTGCCGCTGCCCGCCGGATAGAACAGACGGCCACTCGCCGCCGCGATCCGCCAAACCGACTTCAGTCAGAATTTCGAGGCTTTTCTTTCGCACGGCCTCGCCTTTTTCGATACCAGTCAGCCCTACATCGACATTGGCAGCGACGCGCGCCCAAGGCAGAAGCCGCGGCTCCTGAAACATGATGCGCGTGCGTTTCTGATCTCCTGTCTCAGCACCATGGACCAGTTCGCCGGATGTCGGCTTGTCGAGCCCGGCGAGCAATCGCAACAACGTACTCTTGCCGCAACCGCTTTTGCCGATGACCGCAACAAACTGCCCCTCGTAGACCTCAAGGTTGATGCCTCGCAACACCGCCTTGCCGCCAAACTGCCTGGAAACATTGCGAAACGAGAACGAGACCTTGCCTTGCGGTGCCGGCGTATAAGCCGGCGTCGTCGTGGTGTAGGATTTGCGGGCCGTGACGGTTGCTGCGGTCATCTTGGTTCCTCAAACGGTCTGGAAGGCAGGGTGCCATTGCAATGATATTCGCTCGAGGAGCCGCGCAAGCGAATCCGCCAGCTTGCCGAGGAGCGCGTAAATCAAAATCGATAGAACAACGACGTCGATGAGCAGAAATTCGCGTGCCTGCATGGCCATGTAGCCAAGGCCCGAGGACGCGGAAATGGTTTCGGCGACGATCAGCGTCAGCCACATGATCCCCAACGCGTAGCGCAGACCGACGAAAATCGAGGGCAGTGCACCGGGCAGGATCACGCGCAGGAACAGCTGCGTCCGTGACATACCATAGACGCGGCCCATCTCGACGAGCTGCGGATCGACACCCTGAATACCAAGCAGCGTGTTCACATAGATTGGAAAGAACACGCCGAGTGCAACGAGAAACAGCTTCGCTTCCTCGTCGATGCCGAACCACAGGATAACCAGCGGGATCAGCGCCAGATGCGGAATGTTTCGGATCATCTGCAGCGTCGTGTCGGTCAATTCGCGGCTGAGCGCCGATAGCCCGTTCGTAAGGCCGAGCGCAAAACCGATAGCGCCGCCCACGACGAACCCGCTCAAGGCACGCAGCGTCGAGATGCGTATATTCTCGATAAGCTCGCCTGACCAGAGCAGCTTCCAGAACGCTTCGCCGACAGCAGACGGCGCCGGCAGTACATTGGCCGGGATAAGCCCGGCCCGCGAGGCGCCTTCCCAACCCGCGAGCAGCAACGCCGGCAAAAGCCAGCCGAGCGCACTTCGCCCGACGGAGCGGAGCGCACGGCTCATGAGGAGGCCTGCAGGCGTTTGTCGCCATAAAATCCGACGCCAAACTCGTTCTCGATCGACCGGCGCGGGGCACGTGTATTTCCGCCTGGACCAAGTTCCGGAAACAGTAGTTCGGCAACGCGGTATGCCTCTTCCAGGTGGGGATACCCTGATCCGATCACCGTATCGATGCCCACTGCCTGATATTCGCGGAGACGCTCGGCAATGCTTTGCGGCGAGCCGACAAGCGCCGTGCCTGCGCCGCCGCGTACCAGACCGACACCTGCCCACAGATTGGGAGCAACCAGAAGCTTGTCGCGCCGCCCGCCATGCAGTTCCGCCATGCGGCGCTGTCCGACAGAATCCATTTCCTTGAGGAACCGCGCTTGCGCGACTTCGATCTGCTCGTCGGTGATCTTGCTGATTAGCCGGTCCGCCGCTGCCCAGGCTTCATCTTCCGTCTCGCGAACGATGAAGTGCAGGCGAATGCCGAAGCGCAGCTTTCGCCCTTTAACCGCGGCCTTCTGGCGCGCGCGCTCGATCTTTTCGGCGACCTGCGCTACTGGCTCGCCCCAGGTCAGGTACATGTCGACCTGTTCGGCTGCCAGATCCTGACCTGCATCGGACGAACCGCCGAAATAGAGCGGCGCACGTTCCTGCACAGGCAAAAGATCAAGCCTGCCACCATCTACCCGGTAATGTTTGCCGTCGAAATTCACCGTTTCACCGGAAACTAGATCACGCCAGATCTTCAGGAATTCCGCCGCCTGTTCATAGCGCTCGTCATGCGGCAGGAACACGCCGTCGCCTGCAAGTTCCTTGGGGTTGCCACCGACGACAACGTTAAGCAACAGGCGTCCATTGCTCAAACGGTCCAGGGCCGCTGTCTGCCGTGCCGCAAAGACCGGCGATGTCACCCCGGGGCGTAGAGCAACCAGAAATTTCAATCGCTCCGTATGCGCGGCAAGTCCCGCTGCGGTGATCCAGGAATCTTCACAGCTTTGCCCCGTCGGAAGGAGCACACCTGGAAAACCCAGCCGATCGACCGCCTGTGCTATCTCACGAAGGTAATCGTGTTCCGGTGGCCGCTGCTGTCGTTCCGAACCGAGATAGCTACCATCGCCGTGGGTGGGGATGAACCAGAAGAAATCAAGTGGGGCGTTGTTTATTGGCTGCGTCATGTCGTGACTCCGGTCCATATGGTCAGTTGCCGGGCGCGGTCCAAACGGCATCCTCGACCTTGATGGCGTTGGGGATGAGCTTCAGCTTGTAGAAACGGTCTGCTGTCTCCTGTTGATGCGCAATTATTTCCGGTGTGATTGGTTCAACACTGAAGACGGAACGGTTCGCTGCAAGGGCCTGCGCGTCAAGAGGCACGCCCGTCACTTCGTGCAGGGCTTCCGCAACCTTGTCCTTGTTGGCATTGGCCCAATTTGCCGCAATCTTGAGTTGGGCGATCGTTTCCGTCACGACTTCCGGATGCGCATTGGCAAAATCACGATTGGCAATAAGGTAGGTTTTGACGTCGAGTACATCGCTGCTCCTGGTGAGGATACGCGGATTGTAGCGTGTCTCCGCAATAGCGAAAAATGGATCCCAGACAGCCCAAGCGTCGATCTTGTCGCTGGCGAACGCCGCAGCCGCATCGGCCGGGCTGAGATAAACCGGCGTTATTTCGTCAAAGCTCACCCTGGCTTTCTCCAATGCCGCGATGAGAAGGTTATGTGCGCTTGTCCCCTTGCCGACGCCTACCTTCTTTCCCTTCAATTCAGCGAGAGATTTGATCGGAGATTCAGGTTTGACGAAGATCGCTTCGCCCTTGCCATTCGGAGCAAGCGCAGCAGCATAGACAATGGCCGATCCGGCAGACTGGCCGAAGATAGGCGGTGCATCACCGACCCAGCCGACATCTATGCTGCCGACATTTAGCGCTTCGACCAGCGGCGGACCAGCTGTGAATTCGACCCATTTGACCGCAATATGCTTTGACTCGAGTGCTTTTTCGATGACCTGCTGCTGACGGGCGATCACGGGCAGACCCGTCTTCTGGTAACCGATTTTCAGTTCCTTCAGGGGCTCGGCGGCATTGGAAAAAGTGGCGGCGAAAGCAGCAGCAGCGAAAAAGGCCGCGCCAAATGTTCTACGTGTCAGTCTGGACATTGGTCCCTCAACGGATGCGGGCTTTGTTGACGAAAAAGCCTTCCCGCCCGATCGGGAATTGAACCAATGTTAATTAACTCGACCAATCTAATAGAGAAAAGAAATTTCGTAGAATCGGAGGTGATGAGATTAGATTTCTGGTGATCACGCGGGCGTGCGCAAAGCGGCACGAATTTCTGTCAGCCTTTAGTATAATGCGACGTCTCAGGACTGGTAATGCGACGTCTCAGGACTAGTCCTGCTCGGAACCAAGCAACAAGAAGGGAATGCCGATCTCCAGGACGAAAGCGATAATCGCAATAGCGACAATGCCCATCCCTATTCGTCGCCGAAACGCCCGTCTAACCCCATACCTTCGATCGAGGTTGCCCCATCCCGCCGGACCACGATCATGGCATGCACGCCTGTCCGCGCAGAAATTTCATCCGCCAGCGCTCTTGAATGGGTGACGATCTCGCCAACAAACAGGGCAAGCTGGCCGATATCAAGCCGTATCGAGCGCAGCGACCGGTAACCGGTCGCCGAAAGCGAGGTCAGGCGCATCGACTACATCCCGACTAATCTTACGAACTCAGAATTTTGAGAGGTCCTGCGCAACGCTAAGATTGAGCGACTCCGCGAGTTCTCGCGCCGCGCGATTGTTCGCGTCGCGCTGAGCTCGAAGCACGGCATAACGCTGTCTGGGCGCGTCATAATCCGCAGTGACGATGCGCGTTCCGCTCCCGACAACCTTTCCATCGGACAGTCGAGTGAGGGCATATGCGCCGGTCATGCGAATCGAACCAGCTGTTGGCTGGCCGGATTTATCATTGGTGGCATTCTGCACGAGCAACAAAGACAGATCCCTCGAGGCGACGCTAAGGCGCAGCGAGTAAGCCGGGCTGGCTGGTTGCCCTGCTCCGCCTGCAAACAGGAAAATCAAATTATTGCGCACTTCCTGCGTCACGCGGTCGCCGGGCTGGTTGATCGAGATGCTGGCCAGCCTTGAGCGCACGCCGTCGTTGACGCTGCCGGTCACTGTGGGACTCGGCGTGGAATAGAGCGGCCGCACCTGGCATCCGCTCGCAATCAGTGCCATTCCGAGAACGCAGGCTGACAACAACAGGCGCCCGGAACGCGAACCCGGCTGAAAACGATCAGGCAACGACATTGATGATCCTCTGCGGTACGATAATGACTTTCTTCGGCGGATTGCCATTCAACGCAGCCTTGACGAAATCAAGCGCGAGGGCGGCTTTTTCGACCGCCAATTGATCCGCATCGCGGGCAATTGTCAAATCCCCACGCTTCTTGCCGTTAATCTGTACCGGCAGCGTCACATCGTTCTCGATGATCAGTGCCTCGTCATAGCTCGGCCATGCCTGATGCGCGATGAGATCCTTGCCATTCAACGATTTCCAGCATTCCTCCGCCAGATGCGGCATCATCGGACCGACCATTGCCAAGAGCATATTGGTCGCCTCGCGGCTCGCAGCGATCGTCGCCTTATCGGCGTCGCCAGCGGCGATGCTCTGCAACGGACCTGAAAGCACATTCACCAGTTCATAGAGCCGTGCGACGGCCTTGTTGAACGCCAGCTTCTCGATATCCTCGCCGACCAGCTTCACTGTTCTGTGTGCGGCCTTTGATATTTGTAGCGCCTCACCCTCGGAAGCGGGTGCAGCCTCGACAGTCTGCAATATTTCCGCTGCTTCCGAGATCAGACGCCAGACACGCTGGACAAAGCGGTGCGCACCTTCGGCGCCGGCTTCAGTCCAGATCACATCGCGCTCGGGCGGAGAATCGGACAGCATGAACCAGCGCGCCGTATCGGCACCGTAGGAGGCGATGATATCGTCCGGATCGACAACATTCTTCTTCGACTTCGACATCTTTTCGATAGAGCCGATCTCGATTTCTTCGCTCGTCTCGATCAGGATCGCGCGGCGCTTGCCGTCAACCTCCTCGACCTTGACTTCCGCTGGCGTGACCCAACCATCTTTACCCTTATAGGTCTCGTGCACGACCATGCCTTGCGTGAACAGGCCTTTGAACGGCTCGCTGATATCGAGATGTCCGGCCACCTTCATCGCTCGCGTGAAAAACCGCGAATAGAGCAAATGCAGGATCGCGTGCTCGATGCCACCAATATATTGGTCGACCGGAAGCCAATGATTGGCGATCTTCGGATCGGTCGGCTCGTTCTCCCAAGGCGCCGTGAAGCGCGCAAAGTACCAGGACGAATCGACGAATGTGTCCATCGTATCGGTTTCGCGCCGTGCAGCCTTGCCGCATTGCGGACAGTTGACATGCCGCCAGGTCGGATGACGGTCCAGCGGATTGCCCGGACGGTCGAATTCGACATCATCAGGCAGCTTCACCGGCAGGTCCGATTTGGGGACAGGAACGACACCGCAATCATCGCAATGGATCATCGGGATCGGGCAACCCCAATAACGTTGTCGCGAAATACCCCAATCGCGCAGACGGAAGTTCACCTTGCGGATCCCTTGCGGCCGGTTGCCGATCGTCTGCTTTTCCAGACGGTTCGCCACTTCCTCGAAGGCCACCGCTGGCGACAAGCCATTCAGGAATTTCGAATTGATCATCACGCCGTCATCGACATAGGCCGTTTCCGTGATCTGGAAAGTCGCTGCGTCAGCGTCGGCAGGCATGACAACGGGCACGACCGGCAGGCCATATTTGTTGGCGAAATCGAGATCGCGCTGGTCGCCGGACGGGCAACCAAAGATTGCACCCGTGCCATAGTCCATCAACACGAAATTCGCGACGTAGACTGGCAATTTCCAACTCGGATCAAACGGATGCGAAACCCGTAGGCCGGTGTCAAAGCCCTTCTTCGCGGCCGTCTCCAGTGCAACGACCGAAGTACCCGCATGGCGGCACTCCTCGTTGAACTGCGCCAGTGACGCATTGCTCTCCGCAGCCTTCTTTGCCAGTGGATGATCTGCAGCGATAGCAATGAACGACGCACCGAACAGCGTATCCGGACGCGTCGTATAAACTTCGATCTCACTTTCGCCGCCGGCATGCGACTTCTCATCCAGCGCCCAACGGATCAGCATGCCTTCGGACTTGCCGATCCAGTTGCGTTGCATCAGCCGCACCTTGTCGGGCCATTGGTCGAGACCGTCCAGCGCGCTCAGCAACTCCTCGTTGAAGTCGGTGATCTTGAAGAACCACTGCGTCAGTTCGCGCTGTTCGACCAGTGCGCCCGAACGCCAACCGCGCCCGTCGATGACCTGTTCATTGGCAAGAACCGTCATATCCTCCGGATCCCAATTGACCTTGGAAGATTTGCGCGTCACCAGGCCCTTCTCGACGAAATCGAGGAACAGCATCTGCTGGCGGTGATAATATTCTACGTCGCAGGTGGCGAACTCGCGCGACCAGTCCAGCGACAGGCCCATGGACTTCAGTTGGCTGCGCATGGTCGCGATGTTCTGGTAGGTCCAGGTCTTCGGGTGAACCTTGTTCTGCATCGCAGCGTTTTCCGCCGGCATGCCAAACGCGTCCCAGCCCATTGGATGCAGGACATTGAACCCCTTGGCGCGCTTGTACCGTGCAACGACATCGCCCATGGCATAGTTGCGCACATGGCCCATATGGATGCGGCCCGACGGATAGGGAAACATCTCCAGGACGTAATACGGGTCGCGCGGATCATCATTGGGCGTTTCGAACAGCTTGGCGTCGTCCCAAACCTTCTGCCAATGCTTTTCGGCTACACGCGGATTATATCGTTCGGTTGCCATGAACGGGATTCTCTTGCAAAGGATACTGGTTGCGGGACCTTCACCATGGATTGGTGAGACCGTCAACCATTTGAAGCTGGAGGAACCCGCGAAAATCGGGCTCGTGTCACATAAATAGGACTCAACTGCGTCATGCCCAATGCCGTCGATCAACTTTTTGCTGTTCAGAGCGAAATCCACAAAGCCGAAGTCGAGGCCAACCGCTCAGAAGGTTCGGTGACATTGGTAGCGGTTTCCAAGACTTTTGATGCAGTTGCAATTCGCCCGGTTATCGAAGCCGGGCAGCGCGTGTTCGGCGAAAATCGCGTCCAGGAGGCGCAAGGCAAATGGCCAGCTTTGCGCAATGATTTTCCAGATATCGAACTACATCTGATCGGCCCGCTGCAGTCCAACAAGGCGGAAGATGCAGTCGCGCTTTTCGACGTTATTGAAACTATCGACCGCGAGAAGATCGCGGCGACGCTTTCTACCGAAATGAGGAAGCAGAACCGCTTTCCGAAACTCTACGTTCAGGTCAACACCGGCTCGGAACCCCAGAAAGCCGGCATAGCGCCCAAGGAGGCGGTCGCTTTCGTCAAGCGTTGCCGCGAAGTGCATGGGCACGCCATTGAAGGCCTGATGTGCATCCCACCAGCCGATGAAAACCCGGGGCCGCATTTTGCGCTCTTGCGCAAGATCGGGGAGGAAGCTCAGGTCGAGAAGCTCTCCATGGGCATGTCGGGCGATTACAAGATTGCCATAGGTTTCGGTGCGACTTCGGTGCGCGTCGGCTCAGCAATTTTCGGCGCTCGCTAGTGGTTACCAGCTGCGGCGCGGCCCGGTGTCGATGTGATAATAACCCGCCGGGTAGCGCTTGAGCCCGCCCACGTCTTTCGCGGAAGAAAGAAAATTGATCAGGCCTGACGCGCCGCCATGCACGCGAAAATCGACCGCCTGGCAGCTGAGGTGATAAGATTGATCCCGTCCACCAACACTGCGATTGCTTGACCGTGAACGAACAGTAGAGTTGACGGTGATCGGGCCGTATTTTGCCGACACGCGACCGAGCACATTCCTTAAACGCTCCGGAACACACTTCGACGGAGCCTTGTAGTCGATATAGGCCTTGCCGCGCGGCATGGCGGCGAGTACGAGCGGACTGATCTTGTCGAAGACGGAATCTTTCAGAAGATGAGCATGTTCTTCATCGAACAGATGCGCACCGACCCGCTCTTGCGGATTGGACGCCTCGGGCAGCGTTCCGGCATCGGCAGGGAAAGCCAGAGCAAGAACGACCAGGGCAAGTGCTGTTAATTTCGCGCGGAACACAACGCTGCGCAAGGGTTGAATTGTCATTCTTCGATCCTTGGTGTGGCGCAGACTTTTATGATTGTGCGGCGCGCCTCATTTGTCCTCCCAAGTCAAGGCGACGACCGTCTAAGCCAAAATGTGTTCAAAATGGACCGGGTTCCATGACAAAATGTAACGGTATATTACAACGTCCGGTTGCATACGACGGTGTAACGCCTTTGCAAACAGCAATTTGAGATATTTACGCCATGATTTGCATGATGCTATGGAAAGCTATTCGCCTCTCGCTCGAGAGGCTCGCGGGTGGAGGCCCGTCATCTCAGGTTCTGGAGGAAATTGATGTCCGAGAAGGTTTATCCCGTGCTGGCAAGCGCGAAGAGAAACGCGCTCATCGACAATGATACCTATCTCAACTGGTACAGGCAGAGCATCAAGGACCCGGAGAAATTCTGGGGCAAGCACGGGAAGCGCATCGACTGGTTCAATCCCTACACCAAGGTCAAGAACACTTCGTTCGTAGGCAAGGTCGCGATCAAGTGGTTCGAGGACGGCGTCACTAACGTCTCCTACAATTGCATCGACCGCCATTTGAAGAAGCGCGGCGACCAAGTCGCAATCATCTGGGAGGGCGACAATCCCTATCTCGACAAGAAAATCACCTATAACGAGCTCTACGAACAGGTCTGCCGTCTCGCCAATGTACTGAAAAAGCACGGGGTCAAGAAGGGCGACCGCGTCACCATTTACATGCCGATGATTCCGGAAGCTTCCTATGCCATGCTCGCCTGTACACGCATCGGCGCCATCCATTCGGTCGTCTTTGGCGGCTTTTCGCCGGATGCGCTGGCTGGACGCATCGTTGACTGCGAATCCACATTTGTCATCACCTCGGATGAAGGTATGCGCGGCGGCAAGCCCATTCCGCTGAAGGATAATACCGACAAGGCGATCGATATTGCTGCCAAGCACCATGTCAGGGTGAAGAACGTGCTTGTCGTGCGCCGTACCGGCGGCAAGACCGGCTGGGCGCCGAACCGCGATCTCTGGTATCACGAGGAAACGCTGAGCGTTGAGCCGGAATGCAAGCCGGAGAAAATGAAGGCGGAAGATCCGCTGTTCATCCTCTATACATCCGGGTCAACCGGCAAGCCGAAGGGTGTTCTGCACACCACCGGCGGCTATCTCGTCTATGCCTCGATGACGCATCAATACGTCTTCGATTATCACGATGGCGATATCTATTGGTGCACGGCCGACGTGGGCTGGGTCACCGGCCATTCGTATATCGTCTATGGACCGCTTGCCAATGGCGCAACGACACTGATGTTCGAGGGCGTTCCCAATTACCCGTCCGTATCGCGCTTCTGGGAGGTCATCGACAAGCACAAGGTCAATATCTTCTACACCGCCCCGACCGCCATCCGCGCGCTGATGAGTGCAGGCAACGAGCCGGTGAAGAAGACCTCACGCAAATCGCTGCGCATCCTCGGCACCGTCGGCGAGCCGATCAATCCGGAGGCCTGGGAATGGTATTACCAGGCCGTTGGCGACAAGCGTTGTCCCATCGTCGATACCTGGTGGCAGACGGAAACCGGCGGCATCCTGATCACGCCGCTGCCCGGTGCGACGGCGCTGAAGCCTGGCTCGGCCACGCGGCCCTTCTTTGGTGTTCAGCCACAGCTTGTCGACAATGAAGGCGTTGTGCTTGAAGGTGCCGCCGATGGCAATCTCTGCATCACCGATTCCTGGCCGGGTCAGATGCGCACGGTCTATGGCGACCACAAGCGCTTCATCGAAACCTATTTTTCTAGCTATAAGGCCAAGTACTTTACGGGTGACGGCTGCCGTCGCGACAAGGATGGCTATTACTGGATCACCGGCCGCGTCGATGACGTGCTCAATGTTTCCGGTCACCGCATGGGCACAGCAGAAGTGGAATCCGCTCTTGTCTCCCATGACACCGTTTCCGAAGCGGCGGTCGTCGGCTATCCGCACGATCTCAAAGGCCAAGGCATCTATTGCTATGTCACCCTGATGGCTGGGCTCGAAGGTAGCGATGAATTGCGCAAGGACCTCGTTGCGCATGTGCGCAAGGAGATCGGCCCGATCGCTTCGCCTGACAAGATCCAGTTCGCGCCGGGCCTGCCAAAGACCCGTTCAGGCAAGATCATGCGCCGGATCCTCCGCAAGATCGCCGAGGATGATTTCGGCGCGCTCGGAGATACCTCGACCCTTGCTGATCCGGCGGTGGTCGACGATCTGATCGCCAATCGCCAGAACCGGAAGGGCTAGACAGCAACGCCCGCTGCTCATTGCTCAGGCTCAGTCTGTAAATTCAGCCTCATGAGTCAGCTGGTGCGGTTTTCGAGAACCGGCGCGCAGTGGACATTCTCGTCGATGAGCACCGGAAGCGGAGAAAATCGCATCAGATGGCCATCAGGGTGGATTTACCGATACAAATCGGCTCGCGTCGGCGGGACGGCAGATAGACCGCGTTTCCGTTTAGAAGCCAGTGTCTGGTTGATCTGGACCGTACCCCGCTCGAAAGCCAGCGCGCAGCCGGTCAGATAAAGCAGCCAGAGCCGTGCCCTTGGCGCGCCGACTTCCGCGATCGCTTCATCGAACCGTGCATGCAGGCGATCGGCCCAGATACGACAGGTCTTTCCGTAATGCTCGCGCAGGTTTTCGACGTCGTGGACTTCGAAACCATAGCCTTCTAGATTCTCGACGGTCATGCCGAGATGGTCCAGTTCGCCGCCTGGGAAGATATATTTCACCAGAGCAAGGTGCTCGGCGCTCTTGCGGCCAAAAGTCTTCTTGTTGCGCTTCATACGCCGTGTGATCGCATGATGCAGGTAAAGCCCGCCCGGTCGCAGCAGCCGGCGCACGCTGGAATAGTAGTTGTCGTAGTGCGCGATACCCACAGCCTCAAACATGCCGATCGACGAAATCTTGTCGAACTGGCCTTCCAGATGTTCGTAGGATTTGACGTGAATGGTGATCTTGTCTTCAAGACCTTCGGCCTTGATCCGTTCACGCGCCAGTGCCGTCTGCGCCTCGGACAGTGAGACGCCAGTGCCGGTCACGCCATAATGCTTTGCCGCGTAGATCAGCATGGCGCCCCAGCCGCAGCCGATATCGAGGAGCCTGTCGCCCGGCTGCAGGCGCAGCTTGCGGCATATCAGCTCCAGCTTGTCGGCCTGCGCTTGGTCGATTGTGTTGGTCCAATCGGTAAAATAGGCGCAGGTGTAGACCATGCGCTCGTCGAGGAAGAGCTGGTAGAACGCATTCGACACATCATAGTGATGGGTGATGGCTTCCTTGTTGGACCCGCTGACAAAGGGATTTTTTCCACCGAGACCGGAACTGCCGGCCTTGCCGCCGCCGAGCAGCAGCGAAGGCACATCCTTCAACAACTGCCATTTTGGCAGGCTCTTCAGTTTCTGTTTGAATTTTCCTGATGGTCCGCGCTCGACCAGATCGAACAGCGTTCCGTTCTTCACGTCGATCTGGCCGGAAACCCACAATTCGACGATCGAGCCAATATTGGGCTTCAGCGCAAGCTGGCGCACCACCATCGGATCGTTGATTGCAAGGATTGGACCGCTGGTCCCGCCAATACGCGTACCGTCCCACAATTCGACGGCAAATTGTGGCTCGAGTACATCGATTACCGTGCGGATAATCCGTGCCGCTCTATCTTCAGCTGCCATCTTGTGCCCCTAACACCTGCCTGAATACCGGCTACCGGCGCTTTGTGAAAACTTGGCATGGCTTATGGCGGCAATTGCGGTTTTGCAAGCCGTCTGGAAGACGCGTCGAATTTTTCTCTTGAAACGCGGGCAAAGACACCCCATTCTTGTTTTGTGTTCAACGAATGTAAAGGAGGTGATCCGATGTCTCGTGATTTCGAAAACTGCCACAAGGCGTCTGATGCTTTCCATCGGGGATCGTCTCTCCGTTGAATAAGCACCCTGGTTAAGCCGGGGAAGAAGGCCAAACGACAGCTTTGTGCCAGACGGAATTGCGGGGCCACCCTTCGGGGTGGCCCTTTCCGTTCATGCGGTATGAATTTCGACAGCCGGCAGCTTTGCACCCCGCCAATTTGATGCTACCACGATTCTGCCTGAAAACGGTGCACCCTGCCTAATCTAAAGGCAAATTCCTCTGAAAGATCGAGCAAATGTCGGTTGCTATAGCCCAAAACGCTGCATCAAGGCGTGCATGGCGTGATGAAATCGTTGCGATGCTCTCGCTGAGCTGGCCTATGATTCTCACCAATCTTGCGCAGACGGCGATGACAGCGACTGACGTCATGATGATGGGCTGGGTGGGCGCTGATACGCTTGCCGCCGGGGCGCTCGGCACCAATCTCTATTATGTGCCAATGATTTTCGGCCTCGGCCTGATGCTCGCGACCTCGCCGATGATGGCGCGCGAGCTCGGCCGCAACAAATTCACCGTCCGCGAGATACGCCGCACGGTACGCCAGGGCCTGTGGATTGCGGTGACCATTTCGATCCCGATCTGGCTCGCATTGTGGAACACGAAGGCGATCCTCATCGCCATGGGGCAGGATCATGCGCTCGCTGCCGAGGCCGGGAATTATGTACGTGCGTTGCAATGGGCGGTGCTGCCCTTTTACTGCTATATCGTCGTGCGTTCCTTCATCGCCGCGCTGGAGCGTCCCGGCTGGGCGCTGGTCATCGCTCTGTTTGCTGTCGCCTTCAACGCGCTGGCCAATTGGCTGCTGATCTTCGGCCATTTTGGCTTTCCGAAGCTCGGTATCGTCGGTTCCGGCATCGCAACGTCGCTTTCTTCAGCGTTGATGTTTGGAGGGTTCGTCGTTGTCATCTCACTTGACAAGCAATTCCGGCGCTACCGCTTGTTCGGGCGATTCTGGCGTGCCGACTGGCCGCGCTACCGCGAGTTATTCCGCCTCGGCCTGCCAATTGCGGCGATCCTGAGCTTCGAGGTGACGATCTTCAATGCCGCCGCCTTCCTGATGGGACTCATCGGCGCCGATTCGCTCGCAGCGCATGCCATCGCCATCCAGATTGCCTCGATCGCCTTCATGGTTCCGATGGGTTTCGGCCAGGCCGCAACGGTGCGCGTCGGCCGCGCCTACGGTGCGCAGGATCACGAAGGTATCAAGCGTGCCGGCTGGGTTGCATTCACGGCCGGCACGGGCTTCATGGTGCTGACGGCGTCGCTGATGCTTTTGGCGCCCCACGCTCTGATAAGCGCTTTCATCGACATCAACGACCCTGCCAATGCCAACGTGATTTCGCTCGCCGTGTCATTTCTGGCGTTCGCCGCACTGTTCCAGATCTTCGACGGCGGCCAGGCTGTTGCAAGCGGAATGTTGCGCGGCCTGCACGACACCACCATTCCGATGATCTATGCGGCAATCGCCTATTGGGGTATCGGCCTGCCGCTATCCATCGGCCTCGGCTTCTGGCTCGGCATGGAAGGCGCAGGCATCTGGCTTGGGCTGTTGTGCGGCCTCGCAATGGCGGCGCTTCTGCTGATCAGCCGCTGGTTACGACGTGAAAAACTCGGAATAGAGATTATCCATTAAAAGTCGATTGTCCGGCCCTTGATCTCCCAATCGCCGAAGCGAGCAGGATCCTTGCCGCCGCGCCCGCCGATTTCGCGCGGCTGGTCGGTCTGCTCCTTTTCGGCCTTGCGGCGGGCTTCCGCCTCAAGTCGCGCCCGCTGCGCTGCCGGTGGCAGCTGTTCGAAAGTCGGACGCGGCCGGTTGTCGTCGTTGTCCGCGTGCGGCTTCGCTGATGTCTGGTCGTCACTCATAACGCTGATACTCGTCATTGAAGCTTGCTGTATAAAACACCATCATATAGCGGAAGACGACCAATAAAAGGAATGAACTTGATAGTTTTGTCCAATACGGGAGGACTGAGGCCATGAATGTAATGCGCACCGGAATGCTGCTTGCCTTTATGACTGCTCTGTTTATGGGCGTCGGTTTCCTCATTGGCGGCACGGGCGGCATGATGATCGCCCTTGTCATAGCTGCGGGCATGAACCTCTTCAGTTACTGGAATTCCGACAAGATGGTGCTGAACATGCACCACGCGGTCGAGGTCGATGAGGCGAACGCACCGGAATATTACGGCATCGTCCGCGATTTGGCTGCAAATGCAAATCTGCCCATGCCGAAGGTCTACCTTATCCAGAACGACCAGCCCAATGCATTCGCCACCGGGCGCAATCCACAGAACGCTGCGGTTGCTGCCAGCACGGGCCTGCTGCAGCGCCTGTCGCCCCAGGAAGTCGCCGCCGTGATGGCGCACGAACTTGCGCATATCGAACACCGCGATACGCTGACCATGACGGTCACTGCCACCCTTGCCGGTGCAATTTCCATGCTCGGAAACTTCGCCATGTTTTTCGGCGGCGGCAGCCGGGAAAACCATAACCCGCTCGGCTTCATCGGCGTCCTCATCGCCATGATCGTTGCGCCGTTTGCCGCCATGATCGTACAAATGGCAATCAGCCGTACGCGCGAATACGCTGCCGACCGGCGCGGCGCACAGATCTGCGGCAACCCGCTATGGCTGGCGTCAGCGCTCGACAAGATCGCCCGCGGCGCAAAGCAAATCGTGAACGAGGACGCCGAGCGCAATCCGGCCTCCGCTCCGCTTTTCATTATCAACCCCTTGAGCGGCCAAGGCGCCGACAATCTGTTTTCTACCCATCCGAGCACGGAAAACCGCATCGCCGCACTTGAAGCGATGGCGAACGAATTCAGCCAAGCGCCTGCAGCGCCTCGGCCTTCGCGCGCGCCGCAAGCGCCGATCGATGACGAACCGCAGGATGACCGGCCGTCCCCTTGGGGCCGCGATGGCGGCGGCCGCAAAGGTCCGTGGGCATGAGCGTGGAGCCCGGTAGCAAACGGCCAACGAAACGACCTCTAGGCAAAAAACCGGCAGATTACATCGATGCGGAAGACCGCCCTGGCCTCGCTGCGCGACAGGTGGCAACGCGCCTGCTTGGCGCCGTCATCGAGAAGCACACCTCGCTCGATGGGCTGACCGACAACAGCAACGGCCACCCGCAATATATGGCACTGGACGACCGCGACCGCTCGCTGGTGCGTGCCATTCTCGGCGCTGCGCTGCGCAATCGCGGCACGATCGAAGCCGCCATCGGCCAGCTGATCGACCGGCCATTGCCTGAAAACGCCGTTGCCCTGCGCCACCTTCTGCATGTCGCCGCTGCGCAGATCCTCTATCTTGACCTGCCCGACCGCGCCGCTGTCGACCTTGCCGTGACGGCCGCAAACAATGATCCGCGCAACCGCCGCTTCGCCGCTATGGTCAATGCAGTCCTTCGCCGACTGTCGCGCGAAAAGGAAACCTTCAAGGGTGAGATCCATCCGCACGCCAGCAATGTTCCGACCTGGTTCGAGAACAGCCTCATTGCCGCCTATGGCAAGGACAAAACCAAAGCCATTCTCGACATCCAGAGTAAGGAGCCGCCTATCGACCTGACGGTGAAAGGCGACCCGCAGGAGTGGGCCGAACGGCTTGGTGGCATCGCCTTGCCAACGGGTTCCGTACGTCTTGCCACTGTAGAAGGTGCACTGACCGCTCTTCCCGGCTTTGCGGAAGGGCAATGGTGGGTACAGGACACAGCTGCGAGCCTGCCGGCCAGGCTCTTCGGCGACATCAGGGGCAAGCGCGTCGCCGATCTCTGCGCCGCGCCGGGCGGCAAGACCGCACAGCTTGCACTAGCGGGCGCCAATGTTACCGCGCTCGACCTTTCGGCCAACCGCCTGAAGCGCCTGCGCTCCAATCTCGATCGTTTGCAGCTTTCCGCCGAAACTGTCGAAGCCAACCTATCCGCCTATCAGCCAACCGAGCTATTTGACGCGATCCTGCTCGATGCACCGTGTTCTTCAACGGGCACTGTGCGGCGGCACCCGGACGTGCCATGGACGAAAACGCCCGCAGACATCAGCAAGCTGGCGCAGCTTCAGGCCAAACTCCTCGACCACGCGGTCACTATCGTCCGACCCGGCGGCATCGTTGTCTTTTCCAATTGCTCGCTTGATCCGCTCGAAGGTGAGGAAGTCGCCAATGACCTCCTCGCCAAGAACGCAGGCATCGAGCTGGTTCCGGTGACGAAAGATGAAGTCGGCGGTCTCGCCGAACTGATCACCAAGGAAGGCTTTGTCCGCTCTACGCCCGCCGATCTTGCCCATGAAAATCCGGCACTTTCGGGCATGGACGGCTTCTTCGCAGCGCGTTTCCAACGGAAATACTAAAATTTTAACGGTTTCAGATGCATAGTCGGTGTTTGTCGACGGCGATTCGAAGCAATAATAATATGGTCGCGTTAAGCGAAACACCGCAATTGTGGGGACTGGCAACAGCGCAACTCTGGCGCCGTTTCCGCAGGCGTGTGCGTATGGGTCCCCTATACCGCTGGCGTTTCACCGGTTTCACGCCGGAACGCGTTCTCATCGCGCCGCAGGATCTTCGCCCCGCCGATCCGCAACTGGCGGAAGAGTTTTACCATGGCCGCTTCGCCCTTGCCGGCAGGGTGGTCGAGACGGGCGGGCGCTCGCCATTCCTGGTGGAACCGCCCAACGCCGCATGGCAGGCAGCCCTGCATAATTTCGGCTGGCTGCGCAATTTGCGTGCGGCGGGTACCGACCTTGCCACGGCCAATGCACGGGCGCTGCTCGGTGACTGGATCACCACTCATGGTCGCTCGATCGGCGGTCCTGCCTGGCTACCCGAAGTCACCGCTCAGCGCATCATCGCCTGGCTACAGCATTCGAGCCTCATCCTTGCCGGCACCGACCTGCGCTCATATCGCCAGTTCATGCGTTCGCTCGCCATGCAGGTGCGCTATCTGCGCACGATGGCCGCAGTCATGGATGACGGCGAGGAGAAGCTGCGCGCTCGCATCGCTCTTGCTCTTGCCGCATTGGCCTTGCCTGTGGCATCGAGCACCAGCCGCGCGGCCCGGCGCAATCTCGAGTTCGAACTCACCCGGCAGATACTACCCGACGGCGGCCACATCTCGCGCAACCCTCTGACCATTCTGGAATTGCTGGCTGATCTCTTGCCTTTGCGACAAACTTACGCGAGTGGCCAGGAAGCGCCGCCGAAAGCTCTCATCGAAGCCATCGAGCGCATGCTGCCGGCGCTGCGCTTCTTCCGCCATCATGACGGCAGCCTTGCCTTGTTCAACGGCGTCGGTGCCACCATGCCGGAACGGGTTATCGCAGTGCTGCGCCATGACGATATTGGTGGTCTGCCGCTCACTCATGCGCCGCATTCGGGCTATGAACGCCTGTCGATGGATTCTACCACTATCATCGCCGATACGGGACTAGCGCCACCCGTGACCGCCTCGCGCGATGCCCATGCCGGCTGCCTCTCGTTCGAAATGTCTTCCGGACGCAACCGTTATATCGTCAACGCAGGCGTCGACCGCTATGGCCCGGCGGAGTTCCGCCCGCTGGCACGCTCCACAGCCGCGCATTCGACGGCAACGATCAACGACACCTCTTCCTGCCGGTTCAGCTCCACCTCCGGTCTCTCGACCATGATTGGCACGCCGATCATCGCCGGTCCGACAAAGGTCAATATCGAGCGGATTGAACGCGAAGGTGCTGTTGGCTTTGTTGCGAACCATAATGGCTACGTCCGGCCCTTCGGCATCTTCCATGAGCGGCAGATTGTCCTGTCGCACAATGGCAGCGTCATCGAAGGTATCGACAGTTTCTTCGCCGCGGGGCGCAATCCGCTGCGCGATACCGGCGCGGAGAATGTTGTCATCCGCTTTCATCTGCATCCGTTGGTCAACATAACCGTTGATAACCATGGTCTGATTATTCTGCAGGCGGAGAATGACGACATCTGGATGTTCTCCGCGACGGTGCAGCCTTTTGTTGAGGATTCGCTATTTTTTGCAGGCTTTCAGGGGCCGGTGAAGACCCGGCAGATCACCCTTTCGCTCAACGCAGCCCAGCGCCCGGAAGTCGAATGGCAGTTCACCCGCACAACCCTTGGCGTTTACGGTTAACATTCCGCCGCAGCCCCTCCTTACGTTGAAAAACTTACCCGATCACCAATCTGTGTCAGGACACCGGGGGCGACATTTGCCCGTCGGACTTGTATAGAGTTGCAATGCTGCCGCTTGCTCGGCAAGCTTCCACCTCAATCATCGTCGCATCCATCAGGAGTCTTCGCTATGGAGTATCGTCAACTTGGTCGCTCCGGCCTCAAAGTATCCGCGCTCAGCCTCGGCACGATGACATTTGGCGGTAAAGGCAACTTTGCCAAGACTGGCGATACGGATTTGCAAGGCGCCCGGCGCCAGATCGCCATGGCCCTCGATGCCGGGGTTAATCTCATCGACACAGCGGACATTTATTCGACCGGCGCTTCCGAGGAGATCATCGGACAGGCCCTCAAGGGCAAGCGCGACAGCGTTCTCGTCGCCACCAAGGCGCGGTTTCGCATGGGCGAGGAAATCAACGATGCAGGCCTGTCGCGCTACCATTTGATCCGCGCCGCCGAGGCCAGCCTGAAACGCTTGGGTACCGATCACATCGATCTCTACCAGTTGCATCAGTGGGATGGCCTGACACCGCTCGACGAGACACTGGAAGCACTCGATACGCTCATGCGATCCGGCAAGGTGCGCTACATCGGCGTATCGAATTTCTCGGCTTGGCACCTGATGAAAGCCATGGGCGTTGCCGCGCTGGAAAAGTTCATCGCGCCCGTCAGCCAGCAGAATTCACTACAGTCTTGAAGCACGCGAAGCCGAATATGAGCTTATCCCCGCGACGCTCGACCAAGGTCTCGGCGTCCTCGTCTGGAGTCCTTTGGCTGGCGGACTTCTCTCCGGCAAATATCGCCGCGACAAGGCGACACCGGAAGGCACGCGCCAGCTCGCCAATTGGGGCGAGCCGCCGATCCGCAATCAGGAGCGGCTTTACGACATCATCGAAGTTCTGGTCGGCATTGCCGAGGCGCGTAATATTTCCGCGGCGCAGATCGCGCTTTCCTGGTTGCTTGGTCGCAACGGCGTGACCTCCGTCATCGTTGGCGCGCGTACTGATGCCCAACTCGCAGACAATCTCAGGGCTGCCGATGTGGTCCTGGGTGCTGAAGAACGCGCGAGCCTGGATAAGGTCAGCCAGATGCCACTCATCTACCCGTACTGGCATCAGGCCCGCACCGCATCCGACCGGCTTTCTGCAGCTGATCTTTCCCTTATCGAACCTCACCTCAAATAGCGATAAGCCGGGGTGGGAGGACCGCCGGCAGCGAGAACCTTATGGCCTATTCCCGAGATACCGCCCTGCCGCAATCCGAGCCTGTCGAGGCTGCAACCGAGTTGCCGGGGCTTTCCCCGGCATTGACCTTTTTGTTCGCTTTCGCCTGCGGGGCGATGGTCGGCAATATTTATTATGCGCAAGCGCTGATCGGTCTCATCAGCACCGACCTCAATATGCATGGCGGCATGGCCGGTTTCATCGTGACGGTGACCCAGCTCGGCTATGGCGCGGGACTGCTGTTTCTGGTTTCGCTGGCCGATCTCGTCGAAAATCGTCGTCTGGTCCTGCTGACACTCGCCGGCACCGCACTTGGTCTCGCCGGGGCAGCTCTGTCCGGCTCGGCAATGACCTTTCTCTTGTGTTCCTTCGCCATCGGCTTCTTCGCCTGCGGCGCGCAGGTTCTTGTGCCTTTCGCTTCGCATCTGGTCCCCGCCGGCTCGCGCGGCCGCACCATCGGCAATGTCATGGCGGGCCTTTTGACCGGCATCATGCTGGCGCGCCCGCTGGCCAATCTGGTCGCGTCCGAGTTCGGCTGGCGGGCGATCTTCTGGATTTCAGCAGCGGCGATGCTCGCTGTCCTCGTACTCTTGCGCGCCGCACTACCACAACGCCAGCCGCATGGCAGCATGCGCTATGGGGCGATCCTCAAATCGATGTGGCATCTCCTCGTCACCACACCCGCCCTCCAACGCCGCGCCTTGTATCAGGGCATCATCTTTGCCAGTTTCAATTTGTTTTGGACCGGCATTCCGCTATTGCTCAGCGACAAGTTCGGCTACAGCCAACGCCAGATCGCCCTTTTCGCGCTCGCCGGAGCGGCTGGCGCATTGGCCGCTCCGATTGCCGGCCGGCTGGCCGATCGCGGCTATACGAGGCAGGGCACTGCCACCGCCATGATTACACTGGCAATTTGGTTCCTGATTGCAGGCTGGGCCGGAACTGCCATCTCGATCACCGCACTGGTCCTCTCGGCGATTTTTATCGACAGTGCCGTCCAGACCAACCAGATCCTCAGCCAGCGCATCATCTTCTCACTTGATGATCAGGCGCGCGGACGACTCAATGCGATCTATATGACGATCGTCTTTCTGCTCGGTTCGGCAGGGTCAGCGCTTGCCGCCGCCACCTATTTCTACGGTGGTTGGTGGATAACAGCCCTTGCAGGCGCTGCAATGGGACTTGCCGTTCTTCTGGTGTTTGCCACAGAGCCGCGTACCAGGTCGTAAACATAAAAGGTAGGATTCCGCCTTTGCCTGTGCTAACCGGCTGGCAAAATCCGCTCAATATTTCATTCTGTAAGGACGAACCCCATGGCCGTCGCCGCCAAATCCTATTCCCCACCGAACCTTTATCCTGTCAAGCGGGCGCTTCTCTCCGTTTCCGACAAGGCCGGCCTTACCGCGCTCGCCCATGCGCTGCACCGTCACGGCGTTGAAATACTCTCTACCGGCGGCACCTCGAAGACGATAGCCGCCGAGGGCATTCCGGTCCGCGACGTCGCTGACGTCACCGGCTTTCCCGAGATCATGGATGGCCGCGTCAAGACCCTGCATCCGAAGGTGCATGGCGGGCTCTTGGCGGTGCGGGACGATCCCGAGCATACGGCAGCGATGAAGGCGCATGATATCGGCGCCATCGATCTCGTTGTCATCAACCTCTATCCCTTCGAAGAGGTCCGCCATTCCGCCGCCGACTATGCCAATATCGTCGAGAACATCGACATTGGCGGTCCAGCTATGATCCGCGCCGCAGCGAAGAATCATGCTTATGTCGGCGTCGTCACCGATACCGGAGACTACGACATGGTCATCGCCATGCTCGACAAGCATGAAGGCTCGCTGCCCTATTCCTTCCGGCAGAGCCTCGCCGCCAAGGCCTATGCCCGCACAGCCACCTACGACGCTGCAATTTCCGGCTGGTTCGCCGAAGCGCTGATGACCGAGACGCCATCGCGCCGCGCTATCGGTGGCCACCTGCATTCGGTCATGCGCTATGGTGAGAACCCGCATCAATCGGCTGGTTTCTACCTCACTGGCGAGAAGCGCCCCGGCGTCGCCACCGCTACCCAGCTCCAGGGCAAGCAGCTCTCCTATAACAACATCAACGATACGGACGCAGCCTTCGAACTCGTTGCCGAATTCGATCCGGCCCGCACATCCGCCGTCGCCATCATCAAGCACGCCAATCCATGCGGCGTCGCCGAAGGCGCGACGCTGAAGGAAGCCTATTTGAAGGCGCTTGCCTGCGATCCGGTATCAGCCTTCGGCGGAATCGTCGCGCTCAACAAGACGCTCGATGCGGATGCCGCCGAGGAGATCGTCAAGACCTTCACCGAGGTCATTATCGCGCCCGACGCGACGCCGGAAGCGCAGGCGATCGTTGCCGCCAAGAAGAACCTGCGCCTGCTGGTCACCGGTGGTCTGCCCGATCCGCGCGCCGGTGGCATCAGCGCAAAGACCGTCGCCGGAGGCATCCTCGTCCAGTCACGCGACAGCGGCGTCGTCGATGATCTCGAATTGAAGGTGGTCACCAAGCGTGCCCCGACGACAACCGAGATGTCCGATCTCAAGCTCGCCTTCCGCATCGCCAAGCATGTCAAATCCAACGCTATCGTCTACGTCAAGGACGGCGCGGCTGTCGGTATCGGCGCCGGGCAGATGAGCCGTGTCGACAGCGCCCGCATCGCAGCACGCAAGGCCGAAGATGCGGCCGAAGCTGCCGGTCTCGATACCCCGCTGACCAAGGGCTCCGTCGTCGCCTCCGACGCATTCTTTCCCTTCGCCGATGGCCTGCTTTCAGCAGTCGCCGCGGGCGCAACGGCGGTCATCCAGCCGGGCGGATCCATGCGCGACGACGAGGTGATTGCCGCGGCCGACGAGCATGGCATCGCCATGGTCTTCACTGGCATGCGCCATTTCAGGCACTGATTTTCGCGGGATTTGCGGCCGGGTAGGGCGTTCTGAGAAGGACGGCCAGCCCGACCAGCAAGAACAGAATAATCATCGCCATGCCAAGGCGCGGCGACCCGCTGGCCGCCGTTACCGTCGCCACCAGGAACGGCGCGAGAAAACTTGTCGCCCTTCCGGACAGCGCATAGATGCCGAAATAGCGCCCAGCTTCGTCGGCTGAGACACTTCGGGCCATGAACGAGCGCGACGATGCCTGCACCGGCCCGAAAGCGATGCCGATCAGCAAGCCAAATCCGATGTAGGCTTTCTCCGCCGGCGTGCCGAACAGGCCGCCGCTATCCGCCCCCGGCAATTGTACGAGGCCGAGCAGCGTATAGCCGGGACCGGTTGAGACGATGCCGATCGTCGCTATCGTCAGCAACACCAGCGAAATCACCACCACGACCTTCGACCCAAGCATCGTATCGAGCTTGCTGGCGGCCAGGCAGCCGAAAATGGCGACCACGTTCAGTATAATCCCGAAAATCCCGATCTCCGCCGTGGCCCAGCCGAACATTGTCGCGGCGAAGGCCCCACCCAGCGCGATCAATGCATTCACGCCATCCTGATAGATCATGCGGCCGACGAGAAAGCGGAATATCCCGGGCCGCTGCCGCACCTCACTGAGGGTGGACTTCAGTTCCCTCAACCCCACGCGCACGGCTTTGCCAACCGGTAGTCCCTTCGCACCATCCGGCGTGAAGAAGAACATCGGCAGGATGAAGACGAAATACCATAGCGCCGACAATGGCGCCGTTGCCCGGTCACCCTCACCTGCCGCCGGATCGAGCCCGAAGATTGGCGCGAGACCCAGCATGGTCTTGCCGGTTTGGGGGGACCCGGCCATGAATGCCACGACGAAGATCAGCACGATCATGCCGCCGAGATAGCCAAGGCCCCAGGCCATATTGGATATCCGCCCGATATCCTTTGCAGCAACAAGCCTTGGCATCATCGAATCGTTGAAGACAATGGAAAACTCCGCCGCGATCGACGCCAGCGAGAAGAACACCAGCGGTATGATCAGGCCGGAGCCAGGCGCCGCGAACCACAGCATGATCAAGGAGCATATCTTGATGATGGCGAAGAAACCGATCCACGGCTTGCGGCGTCCTGTCTGGTCGGCGATCGATCCGAGAACCGGCGAGAGCACGGCGATGAACAAGCCGGAGATGGCAATGCCATAGCCCCAGGCCGCCTGTCCCATGGCCGGGTCGCTTGCCATGCGCGAAACGAAATACGGCCCGAAGATGAACGTAGTAACGACGGTGAAGAATGGCTGCGCCGCCCAGTCGAAGAGCATCCACCCCCAGATGCCCCTTCTCGATGCAGCCATTCGCTATCCCTTGCTTATCAGGCCCAACGATCTATGACAGATCGGAAAGCAATCCGGCGGCCACCGCGAGCCGGGAGACGGTCAAATCGCCCGTTTCCACGATATTCGCCATCCGATGTCGCACCTCGTCGACACGTGCACCCCGGCTCACCAGCCACTCCTTCGCCGGATCGGCCTGCTTGCCATATTTGCTCAGCGCCGCCACAGCGATGCCACGCCGCGCCTGCGAAATCAGGTCGGTGGCACGGGCAAGCGCCAGTCCGTCATAGTAATCGGCTATGGAAACGCCGCGCGCCGCGTCCTCTATACGCCCGATGCGGAAGGCTTCGGATATGTCGAAATAGGCTCGCGCGGCGCTGGCTATATCGATATTGGCCTGCTGCGCCACGGCGGCGATATCCGGGATGATCGGCGCAATCCCCAGCCGTGCCAATTGCGCGGCAAGTGCCGGCGGCGCACCGAGGGCTGCATTGCTGGCAGCGTCTTCGCGGATCATCCCGGTCATGGATGCCGGCAACAGCTTGTCGAGACGCGGCTGCAGCGCATCGCGTGCCTTTTTGATCTCCGCGATCGCCGCGCCGAGGCCAACGACGCCTGTCCGATTGCGCAGAACCCAGGCGGTCGTCCAGTTCAGCATCTGGGCCACTTTGGCATAGAAACTGTTCTGCGTTTCGCCCGGGATTACATTGTCCAGCGCGTCGATCCCTGCGAACACCCCGTCCAGCTCAAAGCCGTCACGCACGATCACATAGGCGCGCACGATCTCCGGGCCCGACTGGCCGGTAAGGTCCGAAAGCCTGCTGACGAAAGTCGGGCCGCCGCGATTGATCACGTCGTTGGCAAGCTGCGTCGCGATGATTTCCCGGCGCAGGCGATGCGTGCGGATTTCGTCGCCAAAGCCCTCTTTCATCTGGCGCGGGAAATATTCCATCAATTCGCCTTCGAGATAGGGATCATCCGGCAGATCGCTTGCCAGAAGCTGGTCGGACAAAACAATCTTCGAATAGGCCAGAAGCACGCCGAGCTCAGCCCGCGTCAACGGAATGCCTTCCACCTGCCGCTCCGCCAGCGCCTTGTCATCGGGCAGCGTCTCGACCTTGCGGTTGAGGAGTTTTTTTGTCTCCAGATCGCTTATGAAACGCGCCTGATAGGTAAGGTCGGCAAGGCCGCGCCGCTGCGCCAGCGAAAGGGCCAGCGTCTGTAGATAATTGTTGCGCAGCACCAGATCGCCGACTTCGTCGGTCATCGATTCCAGCAGCGTGTTGCGCTTGTCACGTTGTAATTTTCCGGTGCGCATGGCCTGCGCCAGGGCGATCTTGATATTGACCTCGACGTCGGACGTGTTGACGCCGGCCGAATTGTCGATCGCATCGGAATTGCAGCGCCCGCCAAGCAGGCCGAACTCGATACGCGCCTTCTGCGTAACGCCGAGATTGGCGCCCTCGCCGATAACCTTTGCCCGCACATCGCTGCCGGTAATGCGGATCGCATCATTGGCGCGGTCGCCCGCTTCCGCATCGCTTTCCAGCGACGAGCGGACATAGGTGCCGATACCGCCGAACCATAAAAGATCGACCGGCGCCTTCAGGATCGCCGTCATGATCTCGAACGGTGATGCGGTGGTCTTGGTAAGGCCGATGACCTTCGCTGCTTCCTTCGACAGGGTGATCGACTTCTGCGAGCGCGAGAATACGCCGCCGCCTGCCGAAATCTTGGTCTTGTCGAAATCCTGCCAGCTGGAACGCGGCAGATTGAACAGTCGCTGACGTTCCTTCAGCGTCGCCTTCACGTCCGGCTCTGGATCAATGAAGATATCACGATGGTCGAACGCTGCGACAAGCTTCGTCTGCGGCGATAACAACATGCCATTGCCGAAGACATCGCCCGACATATCGCCGACCCCAACAACGGTGAACGGCGTCTTCTGGATGTCTGTACCGATTTCGCGGAAGTGCCGCTTCACGGCCTCCCAGGCGCCGCGCGCGGTAATGCCCATCTTCTTGTGATCGTAACCGGCCGAACCGCCCGAAGCGAAGGCATCGTCGAGCCAGAAATCATGCGCCTGACTGATTGCGTTGGCAGTGTCGGAGAACGTTGCCGTGCCTTTGTCCGCGGCGACGACGAAATAGGGATCGTCGTCATCGAGGCGGAGCACGCTTTGGGGCGGCACAACCGTCTCGCCGTGCAGATTGTCGGTGACCGACAGCAGTGTCGAGATGAACGTTATATAGGCCGCCCGGCCTGCTTCGAAGATGGCATTTCGATCACCGCCAGTCGGCAGTCTCTTCGGAAAGAAGCCACCCTTGGCGCCAACGGGAACGATGACAGCATTCTTCACCTGCTGCGCTTTCACCAGACCCAGCACCTCCGTGCGGTAATCCTGGGCGCGGTCCGACCAGCGCAAGCCACCACGCGCGACGGGACCAAAGCGCAAATGCACGCCCTCGACCTCTGGTCCGTAAACGAAGATTTCGCGGTAGGGCCGTGGCTCCGGTAGTTCGTCCAACGATCGCGGATCGAGCTTGAAGGCCAATGTCACGCGGTCGCCGCCATCCTCTTCCGGCGCAAAGGCATTGGTGCGCAGCGTCGATTCGATCAGATTGAGGAAACGGCGCAGAATGCGATCATCGTCGAGGCTGGGAACGCCTTGCAGCGCTTCCTCGATTGCCATGCGGATGGTCGTCTGCCTGCGTTCCGATTGTGCACCGGCCTTGGATGGATTGAGCCTCTGATCGAACAGAGCGAATATCTGACTGGCGATTGCGGGATAGCGGTTAAGCGTCGCCGCGATGAAATCCTGCGAATAGGGAATTCCCGCCTGCTGCAAATAGCGCCCATAAGCGCGCAGGATGATGATTTGGCGGGCCGTCAACTGACCGGTGAGAGCAAGCGCGTTGTAACCGTCATTGTCGGACGCGCCATTCCAGATTGTGCGGAATACGTCTTCGAAGAGATTGCCATCATCAGCGAGATCGATGGCTGCCCCGGACGCGCTGACGAGCTCCATGTCATGGACGAAGAGCGGGCTGCCGTCGGCGGCGGGCAGCTGGAACGTCTGCTCGCTGATGACACGGAAGCCCATATTTTCCAGCAGCGGCACCCGATGCGACAATGCAACGGCCGAGCCATAGTGGTAGATCTTCAACGAGGCGGCATTTGGTCCGTCGGTCCGATGCCGGTAAAAATCGACATAAAGCGGATTGTTGCGCGCAAGGCCGGCAATGCGGCTCGCATCGACCAGCGCCTCGTCCGGCGAAAAATTCTCGCGATAGGAATCCGGGAAAGCTGCTGCAAGGGCAGTGAATTCTGCCGTTCCGCTGCGGTCTCCGACTTCGGCAACCGCATCTTCCCAGGTGCGTACGATCCCACGGACGGTCTCTTCCAGCGCCTCGCGCTTGACCTTGGGGAATTGGTCCTCGGCATGACCGATGATGAAATGCACGCGGGCGAGACCGCCCTCAGGAAATGCCGGATAATAAGCCGACACATGCCCCTCATACACCTTGGCAAGGTATGAGCCTATTTTCTCGCGCACGATGGAATCATAGCGTTCGCGCGGCACGAAGACGATGATCGAGGCGAAGCGACCAAATGGATCAATGCGAGGCAGGACTCGCACGCGCGGCCGCTCGCCCAGCGCCAAAATGATCTCGGCGTAGCGGGTCAGCGTCTTGACATCGATCTGGAACAGGTCATCGCGTGGATAGCTCTCAAGCACCTTGATCAGCTGTTTACCCGAATGATCTTCGCGGTTGAAGCCAAGCCGACTGATCACCGCCTCGGTTTTAGAGCGCAGATAGGGTATTTTAAGGACCGAACGCGTATAGGCGCCGGAGGTGAACAGTCCGACGAAACGCAATTCGCCGCTTACCTTGCCATCCGGATCGAATGTCTTGACGCCGATATAGTCCATATAGCCGCGACGGTGCACCAGCGATTTGGTGTTGGCCTTGGTGACGATCAGTGGTTCCGGGCCGGTCAAAAAGGCGATAATCTGCGGTGTTGTCGTTACCCCCTGGTTGCCACGCTTGAGGACCCGCACATCGGGATCGCTCAGGATGCCAAGGCCCCGTTTACCGGAACGCTCCAGCTCACCTTGACTGTCGTCGCCTTGGTAGTCGTATTCTCGCACGCCAAGAAAAGTGAAATTGTTGTCACGCAACCATTCGAGGAATTCTACGGCCTCTTCCGCTGCAGCCTTTTTCATCGGCGTTTTGCTGGTTCTGTAAGCTTCGATCGCCTCGCCCAGGCGCTCCACCATGGCCCCGCGATCACCAACGGCTTCGCGCACCTGCTTGAGCACATTGGTAAGCGCCGCGGTCATGATCTCGCGCGAAGGCGCATCCAGCGCCGGAACGTGGATCTGCATGACGCTGACCCGCGCCACATCCTTGCCCGGCTTGTCCGGGCCGGCCGCACCGAGAACGCTGTTCTTGTTTCTGTCTATATCCATGACCGGATGCAGTACGAGATAGACCGATGTGACGCGCTCGCTGATCTCGCCAAGCACCGAGTCCAACAGGAAGGGCATGTTGTCATTGATCAGGGTAACGACACTGACCGGGCGCCCATCGCGAGAGACGACATTGCCCGCGCTGACATCGATGACCGGTTGACCTGATTTGAACTGCGCCAGCGCATCTTCTGCAAGCTTCGCCGAAGCCGTCAGCGCACCCGCATCATAAACGGCAAGGTCTTCTTCCGGCGCCCGGGCAAACAGCAGGTCTTCAAACAAGCCTGCCTTGGGCTTCTTCTCTTTTGTAACTTTCGGTGGTTTTGACTTCGTAGCGGCTTTTACGTCCGGTTTGTTCTTGGAAGCCATCAAATTCCCCCTGGATTATGTAATTGGCTCGATCATAGCCGTTCGAAAGTCATTTTCGACCACAAACTGCATGGTCGCAGTGAAAATAGTGTGACACGCAACAAAATTACAATTCGACTAAATGATCATCGAGCTCATTGACGTCATCGGGGCCTGTGGGGAAATGTTCTTCCAGGAGCTGACCGGCTTTTTCGATGGCCTTGAGGAAGCCGCTGGCCAAATCATCCCTGCCGGCATGTTCTGTGAGAATCGCAACAATGCCATTCCATTCATCCTGATGGACTTTGGCATTGATTCCGGCGTCCGCAATGACCTCGGCATAACGTTCCGCTAGCGAAACGAAGAGCAGAATGCCGGTACGCTGGGTCGTGAGGTGCACATTGCGCGCCAGAAATTGCTGTATGGCGTTGAGGTGCGCACGCTTGTAGCGGATGTGTCGGGGCACGAGCCACATGATAACGCCTGGTACCAGCCAGAGGACCAGCACCGCAGCCAGGAAAGCGGCGAGGATAGCGAGGCCGAAAATCGGAAGTGGCACGGTGTACCAATACCAGTGTGCAGCTACCGCAAGCAGAACTGCCGCGAAAAGGATACCGCACGCGACAGTAAAACCGGCGACGTAGAAATAGCTGTCGCTGCGCCGCGCCAGCACCGCGTAGATTTCGCCACTCGTGCGGCTTTCGGCATTGCGGATCGCCTCGGCAATACGTGTATGATCCGCTTCGTTCATCAATCTCATGGCCTACCAGCTCCCCGATGCGCCGCCGCCACCGGACGAACCGCCACCACCCGAAAACCCGCCGCCCCCGCCGCCCGAAGACCAACCGCCTCCACCGGACGACCATCCGCCACCGCCCGAAGACCATCCGCCGCCGCGACCATTTCTCGACGAGCCAATGTCAAAGATCATACCCAGCCATTCATATCGGCCAGGGGCAATCTTGCGGCCGAAAGACGTCACGACGGCTGGCAGAATGATGCCGCCGAAGAACATGAAAACAAAGAGAGTGATGAAGATCAACAAGAACCAGTCGACGTCGGAGGTTGGTTCCTGGACGTTGCGCTTGGCGCGGGCCTCAAGTTCGGCCGCATCACCGGAAAGCACCGTCACAATGCCGTCAACGCCGCGCGAAATGCCGCCGGAAAAATCGCCGCTGCGAAAACCCGGAATGATGGCGTTTTCAATGATAAGTTTGGACAAGAGGTCGGTCAGTGTGCCCTCGAGCCCATAGCCGACCTCGATACGGACCTTGCGATCATTCGGCGCGACGACCAGCAGCACGCCATTGTTTTCCTGTTTCTGTCCCAACGCCCAGGAGCGATAGAGCCGGTTGGCATAGGGCTCGATTTCCTCGCCGTCGAGGCTCGGCACCGTCACCACCACCACTTGATCGGAGGATTTCGCCTCGAAAGCCGCCAGCTTCTGGGTTATCTGGTCCCGCGTCGCCGCATCGATGACATTCGCGCCATCCACCACACGTCCCGTAAGCACCGGCAATTCGGCGGCAAGGGAGCCGATGGACAGGAGCGCCAGCAGCACAATCGCCAACAAGAGGCGGTCGGTACCAACCGCAATCTGGCGCCATGAACGCATTTCGTGGTCCTAGAATTTGACCTGAGGCGTCTGCTTGGCTGAATCGTCGATGCTGAAGGTCTGATAGGGCTCGTTTCCAGTGAACCATATCCACTTCCAGATCATCGTCGGCATCGTCCTGAGGGAGGTGTTGTAGACCCGCACCGCCTCGATATAGTCGCGGCGTGACACGGCGATACGGTTCTCCGTACCTTCCAGTTGCGATTGAAGCGCGAGGAAGTTCTGGTTCGACTTCAGATCCGGGTAGTTTTCGACGACAGCCATCAGCCGCGACAATGCGCCCGTCAACTGCGCCTGATTTTCCTGAAATACCTTCATTGCGTTAGGATCAGTTAGCGTTTCCGGGGTCACCTGCACGGAAGTTGCCTTGGCGCGCGCCTCGACCACCGAAGTCAGCACGTCCTTTTCCTGCGCGGCGTAACCTTTGACGGTCTCGACGAGGTTCGGAATAAGATCGGCACGGCGCTGATACTGGTTCAGAACTTCGCTCCAGGCGGCCTTCGCGCGCTCTTCATTGGTCGGAATTGTGTTGAACCCGCAGGCCGAAAGCAGCGGCACAAGAAGAAAGACGGCAATGACAGAAAGTGTGCGGCGCGATGCCGGCAGGAAAGTCATATATTGCATCGGAATCCTCTCCCCGAGTTCAGATTCGCCGCTTCAGAACGAAGCAGCACGAACCTAGCCATTTTTTTCTGCAAAAGGAACTGGCAAAGCGCTATGCTGGATGATTGAACAAAACAGGGTCTTCTCATGCCTGAACAGGACGGCAAGCGCCAGCCAGACACAGAATCCAGCCGCATTATCGAGCGTATCAATCGCGAGTCTGCAACCGGAGGCATTTCCGTTGTCGAACGCGCAAAGGGTCATTTTGCCGCCAAGGATGCTGATTCAGCCGATACGATCGAGGTCTGGGGCACACGCATCGGCAGGTTTCTGGGATTGCTTGTAGTGATCGCCATGCTTATCTGGTTGATCAGTTCTATAGTCGGCGAGGGCTGAGTCGCTCTCTCGCCTGAATTCTCCCATCGAGTATTTCCAATGACCGGTTCCATTGCTCCCTCATCCAATGCTGTCATCGTCATTTCCAGCCATGTCGTGCGCGGCTCGGTTGGCAATCGTGCCGCCGTCTTTGCGCTTGAAACGCTCGGCCACCCGGTTTGGGCCGTGCCCACGGTTATACTGCCGTGGCACCCCGGGCATGGACCGGCCAAGCGCATTGTGCCGGAGCCGCAGCAATTCGACGACCTTATAGCCGATCTGGAACGTGCGCCCTGGCTTGGCGAAATCAGTGGCATCATGAGCGGTTATCTCGGCAATGCGGCGCAGGCAGTGAGCGTCGCACGTTTGGTCAAAGCCGTAAAAGCCCGCAACAAGGACGTGCTTTACTTGTGCGATCCGGTGATCGGCGATGAAAAGGGCCTTTACGTCCCTGAAGCAACCGCTGCCGGTATTCGCGATCAACTGATGCCGCTCGCCGATATCTCGACGCCGAACCGTTTCGAACTCGCATGGCTGACGGGTGCGGAACTTCCGGACAACAAGGCCCTCATGCAAGCTGCGCTGCACGCGGGGCCGGGCACAATGCTTGTTACTTCGGCGCATCCGATGATCGCAGGCGGTACGGGCAATCTGCTTGTCACCCATTCCCTGGCGCTGCTTGCCGAACATCGCCTCGTAACCGGCCCCACCAACGGCCTTGGCGACCTCACCTCCGCCCTGTTCCTCGCCCGCATGCTTGCCGGTCTCGATCTGGAACAGGTATTGCAGCGCACCACCGCCTCAGTCTTCGAGATCATGGCCCGCTCCGCCAAGCGCGGTGCCGATGAATTGATGCTGGAGGCCGACGCGTCCAGCCTTTCCACGCCCATGGCGATGACCCAGATGCGCCGGCTCGTTCATCCGAGCAAGGGCATTCGGGCATAGCCCACAAGACCAATTGATATTGTTTCAGATCAGGATTAATCAAAGTCCATGACCCTGCTTCCTGAGAAACTCCTCACCGGCTACCGCAACTTTATGGCGCAGCGTTATGCCAACGAGACCATGCGCTACAAGCAGTTGGCAGACCAGGGCCAGACGCCGGAAACACTGGTCATCGCCTGCTGCGACTCCCGTTCGGCACCTGAAATTATCTTCGACACGGCGCCGGGTGAGATCTTCGTTGTTCGCAATGTCGCTAACCTCGTGCCGCCATACGCGCCGGATGGTGAATACCATTCCACTTCGGCAGCGCTCGAATTTGCGGTGCAGAGCCTCAAGGTCAAGAACATCGTCGTTCTCGGACATGGTCGGTGCGGCGGTATCAAGGCGGCGCTCGACGGTGACAGTCAGCCGCTTTCCCCCGGTGATTTCATCGGTAAGTGGATGAGCCTCGTCGGTCCAGCCGCGGATGCGGTTTCCGCCAACGAACTGATGACCCCGTTCGAACGCCAGACAGCGTTGGAGCGCATTTCCATACGGTACTCGCTGAAGAACCTGCGCAGCTTTCCATGCATCGACATTCTTGAGAAGAAGGGCCGTCTCACATTGCATGGCGCCTGGTTCGACATTTCCACCGGCGAACTATGGATCATGAATCCGGAAACTGGTGACTTCCTTCGCCCCGACCCCGAAGAGGCCGGCGCCACCGCGCTGGAATAGGGGGACAAGAGAATGGCGCGGTTGATATTAGTGATCGCCGTCATTCTCCTAGCGACGCTTCCTGTGCCGGCGGACGACGCGCAGAATGCAATCATCGAAAGCTGGTATTCAGCCCTCGGTACGGCCGACCGCGCGGTATTCGACAAAATTCTGGCTGACGATGCCACCGTCATCCTGGAAGATATCGATACGATCCAGACCAAGGACGAATTTCTGGCCAGCCTCGATGAATGGAAGAATGCGGTGCGCAACGCCAAGGTCCGCCATCGTATCGGCGGCGTTGAAGGCGATACAATGACCGTGTTCGTCTGCTATCAGTTCCCGGCGAACACCACCTATACGCGCGAGATTTTCAACTTTCGCAATGGCAGGATCATCGAAAGCGCCCAAAGCTCACTCGGTGGAGCGTGCGAAGGCTTTTAAGTACAGAAGGCCGGCACAACGGACCGGCCTCTGACATCAGCAGACGGAGTGGATTATTCGCCGTCGATTTTCGCGCCCATATAGGCAATCGCCTGTTGGTAGACACTTGCAGCGTTCCAGCCTGCGATGGCACCGAAATTCGCTTGTCCCGGCTGGTAACCTGCGCCCCGCTGCCAGCCATGTCCGACCAGAAAATTCGCGGTCGATGCGAGCGCATCTGCCTTCGAACGCACCATGTCGATACGGCCATTGCCGTCGCCATCGGCTCCATAACGCAAGACATTCAAAGGCAGGAACTGCGTCTGACCGATCTCGCCATGCATGGCACCTATGGCATTGGGAGCAAGCGTGCCATTGTCGACAAGCTTCAGAGCGGCATTGAGGTTGGGGCGAAAATAGTCAGGCCGACGGCAGTCATAGGCCAGTGTTGCTACTGCGGAGAGCGTGTGCTGGTTGCCCATAAAGCTGCCGAACCCTGTTTCCATTCCCCAGATCGCAATCAAAGGACCGGCCGGAACGCCATAACGCTGTTCGATGCGGGCAAACAGCGCCGCATTCTGCGCCTTCTGCGCCTTGCCCCGCGAGATGATCGTCTGACCGCCACGCACCTGCATGAACTTGTCGAACGAGTATTTGAAGCTCTTCATGTTACGATCAGCATTGATCGTCTTCGTGGAGTATTTGACGCTTCCCAGCGCGCTGATGCCCCTGCTGCCAACACCCTGCGCCTGCGCCTCTTGCTTGTAGTCCTGGACCCACGCCTCGAATCCCGCGGAAGTTTTGCCGCACGAGGCGGCTGCCTGCGCTGCGCCCGCGGTCACAAGAAGCGCGGTCGCTACAGCCGCAAAAAATCTGCTTTTGGCAACGAATGCCATGAAAATCTCCTCAAAGGTTGAATCGCTCGTCTCTATCTGCCATTTTTCGGTGGTGCTGTCATCTGGCAGAATCACCCATTTATTGGTCAAAACGTCCCAACTTGTTCTTCTTTTCGGGCTTTTTCGATATTCTGGTGCACGCTTTGTCAAATTCGACGTGGCACAACCAGAATGACAAGATGCAATCTGAAGTTGCAATACGCCGCAGATACGGCTGCACAGATAGAACACAACTGAAAGTTTTATCTAGTAGAATTCATGTATTTGTACGCGTATCCGCATCATATATATATCAAATAATCAAGACATGTGTTTTTCTGTATATCCTAAAATAGGAATTCAAATTAATTTTACTACTTTCGCATGAGTTTTAACTTGAAAACTACCAAATCAATGCTTAATCCATAGATTATCCGATTGCACAACAGACTCCTGGTGAACGAAAATGCCAAAGACCTTGAGTGAGGAGGAACGCGTGGCTCGTTTGGAGCGGATTCAACGCGCTATTGACAGCATCATTCTCAGTGAAAGGTCTGCGCTTCCGCGTGATGAATCGAAAGACCTGGCGTGCGCGCTCGTCCACAACTCGGTCAAACGCAGATCGGGCCGTCCCCTTGCGCAAAACCCCAAAGTACCGGTTTCGATTCGGCTCAGCCCCGATGTACTGATTTATTTCCGTTCGGGAGGGCCTGGCTGGCAGGGCCGTATCGACGAAACATTGCGCGAGGAGGCGGGACGGAAAAAGCAGATCTAGAGTATTCGCCCGTTCCTTTAGGCTCCCAATTCCCCTTTCATAGCAAGCCAATTTCATAGGGGTTGATGAACTATGTCGGATCAGAAATTCAAGGTATGGAAAGAAGATCTCGTTGCCCGGGTGAAAGCCTATGCTGCTGGCGTCACGTCCAACGAGGATGCCGCTCTGTCCAAAGCGGCACTCGAAGATCCCGGCAAAGCTCTGGCCTACGCCTTCACCATGCGCTGGCCGAGCCATCAGCCTGCAGATAGGTCCAAGGTGCAGGTTTCGATCCGGCTCAGCGCCGATCTGCTTGACTATTTTCTGTCGGGTGGCCCTGGCTGGCAGAACCGGATTGAAGAGATCCTGCGCGCTGAAACAGACTTGAAGAGTGAGCACAACGACACCCTGTCTTGACTTGCGGCGCCAATTCCTGTTTAAGCCGCGCTATCCACCGCGACGAGTACTGAAACTCCGAGCAGCCAACCGGGACCCCGCGAGGGTTCAAACGATCCCGGAGGTCAACACCCGACAGCGCGATGCGCCCTCGGGTGTCATTTTGCTTTGAGCTCTTTGCCCTGGCGCGGTTGGTGCTTATCTTTCGGGGAAATGGTCTCTGAAGGAATAAAGGAAAACTGGATGTTCGAGAGCTTACAGGAACGACTGGGTTCGATTTTGAACGGCCTGACAGGCCGTGGCGCGCTGTCGGATGCCGATGTCGCGGCCGCCTTGCGCGAAGTGCGCCGGGCGCTGATCGAAGCCGACGTCGCGCTCGATGTCGTCCGTTCATTTACGGATAAGGTCCGCGCCAAGGCGGTCGGCGCTGACATTGTCAAGAGCATCAAGCCCGGCCAGATGGTCGTTAAGATCGTTCATGACGAGTTGGTCGACATGCTCGGCGCCGAGGGCGTCACCATCGATCTGAACGCTCCCGCGCCGGTCGTGATCATGATGGTCGGCCTGCAGGGTTCCGGCAAAACCACGACGACCGGCAAGATCGGCAAGCGTCTGACCGAACGGTCGAGGAAGAAAGTGCTGCTTGCCTCTCTTGATACGCGCCGCCCTGCCGCGCAAGAACAACTGCGTCAACTGGGCGTGCAGACCGGTGTCGATACTTTGCCGATCATTGCCGGCCAGACGCCTGTAGAGATTGCGGCACGCGCCGTGCAGGCAGCCAAACTCGGTGGCCATGACGTGGTCATCCTCGATACTGCCGGCCGCACCCACATCGACGAGCCGCTGATGATCGAAATGGCCGACATCAAGAAAAAGGCCAATCCGCATGAAATCCTCCTCGTCGCCGATGCGCTGACCGGCCAGGATGCCGTCAATCTCGCGCGATCCTTTGATGAGCGCGTCGGCATTACCGGCCTTGTCCTGACCCGCATGGATGGCGATGGCCGCGGTGGTGCGGCCCTCTCGATGCGCGCCGTTACCGGCAAGCCGATCAAGCTGATCGCCACCGGTGAAAAGATGGATGCGCTGGAGGAGTTCTATCCCCGCCGTATCGCCGATCGCATTCTCGGCATGGGCGATATCGTTTCGCTGGTCGAAAAGGCAGCTGAAAACATCGACGCGGAAAAAGCCGCAGCGATGGCGAAGAAGATGCAGTCCGGCAAGTTCGATCTTAACGATCTGGCTGATCAGATCGGACAGATGCAAAAAATGGGCGGCATGGGCGGTATCATGGGCATGATGCCCGGCATGGGCAAGATGAAGGATCAGATGGCCGCTGCCGGGCTTGACGATTCCATTTTCAAGCGCCAGCTCGCAATCATCTCGTCGATGACCAAAACCGAACGCGGCAATCCCGATTTGCTCAAGCACTCCCGCAAGCAGCGTATTGCCAAGGGTTCCGGCACCAATGCAGCCGACATCAACAAGCTTCTCAAGATGCACCGCCAGATGGCGGACATGATGAAGGCGATGGGCGGCAAGGGCAAAGGCGGCATGATGAAACAGATGATGGGCGGCCTTGGCGCGAAGATGGGTCTTGGTGGTATGGGCGGCATGGGGGGAATGCCTGACCTGTCCAAGATGGATCCGAAGCAGCTCGAAGCCCTGCAGAAACAGGCCGAAGCAGCCGGTTTTGGCAAGGGTGGCGGCTTGCCGGCCGGCCTCGGCGGTCTGCCCGGTGGATTAGGTGGCCTTGGCGGCGGCATGCCGCGTCTGCCTGGCCTCGGTGGTGGCCTTCCAGGTCTTCCCAAGAAGAAAGGGTGAATATGTCGTCCTCGTCCCTCCCAAAGGAATTGCTCCAACTGCGCGCGTCCATCGACAATATCGATGCAGCGCTGATCCACATGCTCGCCGAACGTTTCCGCTGCACCAAGGCAGTGGGCGTTCTGAAGGCGAAGAACGGTCTTGCACCAGCCGACCCGGGCCGTGAAAAACATCAGGTCGAACGCCTGCGCACGCTGGCGCTGGAATCAGATCTGGACCCCGATTTTGCCGAGAAGTTCCTGAACTTCATCGTCAAGGAAGTGATCAGGCATCACGAAACAACAGCCGCCAAAGAAAACGGCGCTTAACTCAACATCTAAGGAGAATACCAATGTCACTGAAAATCCGCCTGGCCCGTGCAGGGTCGAAGAAGCGTCCTTACTACCACGTCGTCATTGCTGACGTCCGTTCGCCGCGCGATGGCCGTTTCATCGAAAACGTCGGCTCATGGAACCCGATGCTTCCCAAGGATGGCGATCGCGTCAAGCTTGATGCCGACCGCATCAATTACTGGATCGGTCATGGCGCACAGCCGACAGATCGCGTTCTGCGTTTCCTCGATCAGGCCGGTATCGCCAAGCGCGACACCCGCAGCAACCCTGAAAAGGCTCTTCCAGGCAAGAAGGCACAGGAGCGCGTCGCAATGGCCAAGCAGGCTGAAGAAGATGCGAAGGCCAAGGTTATTGCCGATGCCGAAGCTGCAGCCGCTGCCGCTGAAGCCGCCAAGGCTGCTGCCGCTGAAGCTGCCGCAGCCCCTGCCGAAGAAGCTCCGGCTGAAGAAACTGCAAGCTGATAATCGGCTTCTGCTCTTGACGACGAAACGGGTGGCTTTGCCGCCCGTTTTCATTTCGAGCAAACTTCACAGAACTGCAAAAAAACTGAAACGTTCTCCGCGCAAAGAAGGAGCAGCCAGCCACTTTGAACCGGCGCATAATCCTTCCTAAAACCGGTTCGGGTTTTGGGGTTACGCGTCAGCCAGCCCGGAGAGAACATTCATGACCACATCGGCCTCCTTCACCCGCCGCAACTTCCTCGCTTCAACCGGAGCCGTTGTGCTGACGGCCGCATCAAGTCTTGCCCTGCCGTCGTTCTCACGCGCAAATTCCCGTCCCGTTTTTACCCACGGTGTTCAGTCGGGCGATGTTGACGCAACGACGGGCATGATCTGGACGCGGACCGACCGGCCCGCCCGTGTCAATATCGAAGTCTCCACGACAGAGAGCTTTGCAAACGCCTACTCTTTACCGCCGCTCAATGCCTTTCCCGACAGTGACCTTGCGGTAAAGCAATTGCTGACGGACCTCGTTTCGGATCAGGATATTTTTTACCGCCTGACTGCAGTTGATCTCAGCGACCTCAATGCCGTTTCGGAACCGATTGTCGGCCGTTTCAAAACCGCCCCTACGGCCAAACGCAATATCCGCTTTGCCTGGTCCGGCGATACGGTGGGCCAGGGCTGGGGTATCGACGAAACCGGTATGAAAACCTATGCGACCATTGCTCGCCACACGCCCGATTTCTTCCTGCACTCGGGTGACACGATCTACGCCGATGGGCCTCTGGTCGAAGAGACCACTTTGAAGGACGGCACCAAATGGAAAAACCGCATCATCACCGATGAAAAGCGCAAGGTGGCCGAAACGCTGGACGAATATCGCGGCCAGTGGAAATACAATCTGCTCGACGATCACGTCCGAGCCCTGAATGCCATCTGCCCGACATTCCTCCAGTGGGACGACCATGAGGTACTCAACAACTGGTCTTCCTCCAAAGATTTGACTGCCGACGATCGCTACACAGAAAAGTCCATCGCACTCCTGTCTGCCCGGGCCGGCCGTGCCTTTCACGAGATGACACCGATCCGCTACACTCCTGCTGAACCTGGTCGGGTGTATCGCAAGATTGCCTATGGTCCACTGCTTGACGTCTTCTTCCTCGACTTGCGTTCCTACCGCGGCCCGAATGGTCCGGACATGGAAGATACGATTACGCCGGAATCCTCCATCCTCGGCGAACGGCAGGTTCGGTGGCTGAAACGCGAATTGCTCAATTCCAAGGCGACGTGGAAGGTCCTCGCTGCCGACATGCCGCTGGGACTGGTCGTATGGGATAATGCCAAGGACAAGAAAGGCGCGGAGGCCGTTGCCAACGGCGACAATGGCGCGGCGAAGGGCCGGGAGCTCGAGATCGCCGATCTGTTGCGCTTCATCAAATCCGCAGGTATTCGCAATACTGTCTGGTTCACCGCCGATGTGCATTATACGGCTGCGCACTACTACAATCCGGACAAGGCACAGTTCCAGGACTTCGAGCCGTTCTGGGAATTCGTTTCCGGCCCAATTCATGCCGGAACCTTCGGCCCAAACGATCTCGATCAGACCTTTGGACCGGAACTCAAATTCATCAAGGCGCCGACAGCCGAACAGGGACAGAACCTGCCGCCGTCGGCCGGCCTGCAATTCTTCGGCCTCGTCGATATCGATGCGGCCAGCGAACAGATGACCGTAAGGCTGATGGACCGTGAGAATGCCGAACTCTACAAGGTGACGCTCGATCCCGTCCGCTCGATCTGATGCGGTGACGTCAGCGAAGCTTGATTGAATGCAAACGGGTGGCTCTGCTGCCCGATTGCATTCAACCTTTGACTTCAGTCTGATGAGGCAGCTGGTGTGATTTTCGAGAACCGGAGCGCAGTGGACATCTTGTCCATGAGCACTGGAAGCGCAGAAAATTGCCTCAGATGCCCATCAGGGTGAAGTCAGCGCATCCCAGGCAGCCATGGCGGCATTGGCCGTCTTCGTCAGTTGCTCCAGCGATGCACCGTCACGTGCAGTGATCGACATGCCATGCTGCACCGTTGCGTAAAACTCCGCAACCTGCCGGAGATCGAGCTTCTCCGAAAGCTCCCCCTCCCTTACCCCGCGCTCCAGCCTCGCACGCAACTGTGTCACATTGTCGAGGCGTCGCTCCTTCAGCAGCGCGCAGGGCGTATCCTCGCCCTCGTCGCCGTGCAGCGCGCCAAGCACAACCATGCAACCGTGCGGCTGACCGGGATCCGTATGCGAGAGGGCCGTCTGCATGAGGAAATCCGCAACGCCTTCTTTCGCGGTCGCCGCCATCGGCAGCGAGTACTTGATGCGCTGGCCAATCTTGTTCGTATAGAGCTCAACGGCCTCCTTGAACAAATCCGCCTTGCTGCCAAATGCAGCGTAAAGACTGGGTGCATTGATGCGCATCGCTTGCGTCAGATCGGCCATAGACGCACTGTCATAACCTTTCTGCCAGAAAACGCGCATGGCGCTATCAAGCGCGGCATCTCGGTCGAATGCACGCGGGCGGCCCTTCGGTGACATTAAAAATTCCTTTCTGTAATGACTAATACATAAATCACTTGACGCCGCTGTGCAACAGTGACATGCAATATGTATCGATCATTACAAAAAGGGAATATGATGCCGCATCTCGAAAATAAAGTTGCCTTCATCACCGGCGGAAGCCGCGGCATGGGCGCTGCGATCGCCCTCAAACTGGCTGGGGACGGCGCCGACGTCGCCATTACCTATACGAGCGCCGCCGCCAAGGCAGAAGCCGTCGTCAGGGATATTGAAAAACTGGGCCGCCGCGCCATAGCCATCAAGGCGGATAATCTCGATGCATCTGCTGTCGAGGCCGCCGTCAACGAGACCCATGCGAAGCTCGGCAGGTTGGATATCCTGGTCAACAATGCCGGTGTCTACTCGATGGATACCGTCGATGCGCTGGCGCTCGAGGAGTTCGACCGGGTCATGTCGATCCATGTCCGGGCGAGCTTCGTCGCTTCGAAGGCTGCAGCGGCGCTGATGGGCGCAGGCGGGCGTATCATCACCATCGGCAGCAATCTCGCCGAGATCGTGCCATTCCCCGGTCTCATCGCCTATTCGACCAGCAAGGCCGCCCTCACCGGTATGACCAAAGCGCTGGCTCGCGATCTCGGCCCAAAGGAAATTACCGCAAACATCGTCCAACCGGGCTCGACCGATACGGATATGAACCCCGCCAACGGCGATCATGCAGATGGTCAACGAGCCCGCATGGCCATCCAGCGGTTCGGTCAGGCGAGCGATATCGCCGGTCTTGTCGCTTTCCTGGCTGGCGAGGAAGGCCGGTTCATCACCGGCGCGGCGCTCACTATCGATGGCGGCGCCAACGCCTGATCGACTGGAGCGCAAGGGCGACTTCAGATATCGCCCTTGCGCACAAGCTTGCCTTCTTCGGCCTTGTGAAAAAATTGCGAGCAGACCAGCCAGCCCTTGAGTGGCCGCAACAGCAGCAAGCTGCCGATCAGCGTCAAAGGCAGCGTGGTGATGAGATGCACCCAGATCGGCACTTCATACGTCGTCTGCAGCCACAGCGCGAACACCAGAGCCGGGACGGCGACAATCGTCATGGCGAAGAAGGCCGGGCCGTCTGCGGGATCTGCAAACGAATAATCCAGGCCGCAAACCTCGCAGGATGGCGCCAGTTTCAAAAAACCGTTGAACAGGTGCCCCTGCTGGCATCGTGGGCAGCGCCCCAAGATCCCGGTCTTCATCGGGTTTTCAGTAGGATGATAATGAACATGTGACATGGCTTACCTCTCGACGCGGACAGAACTGTGAGGTCCCGAGTATGCTATCCATACAATCAACGCCCTGTTTTGGGTTATATACGCCTTGTATGGAGATAAATAAAGCAAATTCAAAGTAATTGCGACAATTCGGCTTGCTGGCGCCTATATTTTTCCTATAATTGTATGGACTATTCCCATACAATGAGTCTAACATGCCTCTCTGGAAACCTCGCATTGCCGCCGGCGCCCGATACAAGCACCAAGGTATCGTCGATGCCTTGCAAGCCGATATCGCCGCTCGCCTGCTGACCTCAGGCGATATGCTGCCTCCGCAACGTGAGATTGCGCGCCAGCTTGGAATTGATCTTACCACCGTTACGCGAGCGTTGAATGAGGCCCGGCGTCTCGATCTGATCGAAGCGAGGACGGGCTCTGGCACCTTCGTCAAGACACGGCCCGCTCAACCAACTCCGGCTACCCCGGTAGCCGAACTCGACCTCAGCATGAACATCCCGCCGCAACCGGCCGAAGCCGATTTGCATAACCGCATCGCCAGGGACGTGAGTTCATTGCTTGCCGGCACCTCCAGCCAATTTCTTTCCTATCAGGAGACAACGGGAACCCAAGCTACGCGCCACGCTGCTGCGCAATGGCTCACCCCGCGCTTTGGTGGCACTCCCTCGACCGATAGGCTCCTCATTGCCGGTGGCGCGCAAAGCGCTCTCTTCGCCATTTGCAGTCTCGTTGCAGCCAAAGGCTCGATCTGCGCGGGAGCGCTGACCTATCCCGGATTGAAATCCGTGGCCGCGACCCTCGGGCTCACGCTGTATCCGCTCGCCATGGACGAGCAAGGTATCATGCCGGAGGCATTCGAAGAATGCTGCCGGAGCCGCACACCCAAGGCGCTTTATGTGGTCCCCTCGATCGACAACCCGACCACCGCCACCATGCCCCTGTTACGGCGGCAGGCAATCGCCGCGATCGCCGGCCGCTACAAGATCGCGATCATCGAGGATGACCCTTATGCGGAGCTTCTGGATCGGCCGTTGCCGGCCATGGCGACGCTTGCCCCTGATTTCACATGGCACATTGCTACCCTGTCGAAATGCGCGACGCCCGCCCTCCGCATCGCCTATGTCGTTTGTCCGTCGGCGCTGGACGTTTTGAAACTGGCCTCCAGCCTGCGCGCCAGCAATCCGGGTGCGTCGCCGCTCTTGGCCGCGCTGACAACAAGCTGGATCGAAAGCGGCACGTTGCAACAGATCGCTCTCGCCATAAAGGAGGAAAGCCGGGCGAGGCAATCGCTGGCAGCCACCATCCTCAAAAACTGGACCTATGCGGCAGAGCCGGCGGGGCACCATCTCTGGCTCACCCTGCCCGCACAATGGAATGCCGCCGACTTCACCGCACTTGCCCGCCGTTCCGGTCTTGGCATCGTGCCTGCTTCGGCCTTCAGTATCGGCGGTTCGTCAGACAAAGCGGTTCGCGTCTCACTCGGCGCAGCGCCGGATCGTGCGCGTCTCGAACAGGGATTGCTGCTGCTGGACCGGCTGCTGCATGAACCGCAGTTCAATACAGGCCTGATTGTCTAGAAAAAGCTTCCTTGTGCCGTGATCGGGTGGAAGATCGGCCGGTTCGCCATGCTGGCGAATATGCGGTGCTCGAGATCGAGCAGGAAGCGCTTGCGCCGCTGTCCGCCGCCATAGCCGGTCAGCGAGCCATCCGCACCAATGACGCGGTGGCAGGGGACCACAATGGCGACGCGGTTTTGCCCGTTGGCCGCACCGACGGCGCGGCTCGAACCCGGCTTGCCGAGATCCCCGGCTATGCTGCCGTAGGTGCGTGTTTCACCGTAAGGTATTCCCTGCAGCTTCGACCATACTTGCCGTTGAAACGGCATGCCCGGTAGCACAAGCGGTGTTTCGAACTCGGTTAACTTGCCTGCGAAATAAGCGTTCATCTCCGCCTGTATCTGGTCGAGAATCGCGTTGCGGCCGGGTTCGATCGTATAGCCGTAGCGTTTTTCCAACTCTTCTGCCTCACGCGGCAAAGCTGGCCGGTCGTCAAACTCCAGCAATGACAATGCCTGATCGCTCGCCATTGCGATCATGGAACCAAGTGGCGTCTGGATCGACTTCCGCACCAAAATCGTCATCACGTCAATCTCCCATTCACGCGTGATTCTAGCACCCCGGCCTGCGAGGCCCACCCGTTTCAGGAGTTTTTGCCGACAATGTTCACAATCGTGCCCGCAGCGTGAAGCGCCTGCATGATATCTGCCGGCGGTTCCTGGTCGGTCACCAGTTCACCGAACCCGCCAAAACCACAGACCTGCACCAGACCACGCTTGCCGAATTTCGCCGCGTCCGTGATAGCGATCGAGCGCGCACCGCGCGACAATACCGTTCGGGCAAATTCCGCTTCTTCCAGATCATAGTCCGTCAATCCCCCGACCGCATCGAGAGCGCCGACCGAGATGACCGAATGGGCGACGCTGAAACGGTTGACATATTCGATCGCCGAGACCCCAAAAGCCGCTCCGCTATCGCTGCGCAACTCGCCTCCCGCCATGAAGACCCTGTTGCCATTCACTGTCGCCAGCGTTCGGGCAATATCGGACGAGTTGGTTATGACGGTGAGGCTGCGATGTTGCAGCAACTCGCGGGCGAGAAAGCTCGTGGTTGTACCGGTATCCAGCATGATGGATTCACCGTTCTGAATCGTCTGCGCCACCCATTGTGCGATCATGCGCTTGGCGGTGGCGTTTTCGCGCATGCGGATCTCGAACGGCGCCTCGCCCAGATGCTGCGGCAGGCCGATGGCGCCGTGGATTTTGACGATCGTGCCCTCATCGGTCATCGGTTTTACATCGCGTCGGATCGTCTCGAGCGACACGCCAAGTTTATACGCCAGGTCCGCGATCGAGATCGTTCCCTCGTCCTGCAGCAACCGCCTGATCTCACCGTGTCTTTTGGAATTCATGCCCGAAACCCTGATTAAGAGTAAATTTTCCACAACATTACCACACGATTCGTTTAAATCGGTCACCAAAGCCACAAATCACCACAAAAACCTGTTGACATAGGTGAAATAAGGGCATATTACCACATTATTAGATAAATGCATGGTTCGACAGGCTCATCATGAGGGGGACGTATCCCTGCAAAATAACCAAGAAGCCGCTATGGGGATGCATAACAGAAGTCTTTGCCACAGACGGATTCCTGTTCTTGGAGAGCCCACAACCCTCCTTAAACAGCCTAGCTTCGTCATGGTGAGTCTGTCGAACCACGCATTTATCAGCCGATGACACCACCTTCCGCGATCAAACAGCGTATCGCCGCCCTGTCTCTCTGGCAGGGCGATATTCATATTGCGCTGTTGAAAGGTGGCATCAGCAATGAGAGTTATGTGGTCGAGGATGCCCGGCGCAAATATGTCGTGCGCTTCGGGACCGACTATCCGTTTCACCATGTGTTCCGCGACCGCGAGGCGATGACAGCCAAGGCGGCCCATCGCGCCGGTTTTGCCCCGGAACTGTTTCATGCAGGCGACGGCGTCATGGTTACGGCCTTCCTTGGCGCGAGAACCTACGATGCCAGCGATGTCCGCTCCAATATTCCGCGCATCGCCGAAATGATCCGGCAATTCCACACGACAATGCCCGAACATATTCTCGGGCCGGGCTTCATGTTCTGGGTCTTCCATGTCATCCGCGACTATGCCCGGACACTGCAGGCGGGCAACAGCCGCATGGTGCCACATCTCGCTACCTATCTCGCCATCGCGTCGGAAATGGAAGCGGTGCAACGGCCACTGCCGATCATCTTCAGCCACAACGATCTCTTGCCCGCCAATATACTCGATGATGGGAGCCGCCTCTGGCTGATTGATTTCGAATATGCCGGCTTTTCCACCGCCATGTTCGATCTGGCAGGCCTCGCCTCCAATGCCGGATTAAGCGAGGACGAATCCGCAGCCTTGCTTGCCGCCTATTTTCATGGCGCGCCCGACCGCGAACTCAAGCGAGCCCATGCAGCCATGCAATGTGCCTCGTTGCTACGCGAAGCCATGTGGAGCATGGTTTCGGAACTCTACCTCAGCGCACCAGGTGTCGATTACGTCGCCTATACCACCGAGAACCTGCAGCGACTGGATCAGGCACTCGACCACTATAGAACTACCTATGGAAAGACTGCCCTATGACATTGCCTTCCCATGCCCAGATCGTCGTCATTGGCGGCGGTATTATCGGCTGTTCGACTGCCTACCACCTTGCCAAGGACCACACGGCCGACGTGGTCCTCCTGGAAATGGGGCAGCTCACCTCCGGTTCGACCTGGCACGCGGCGGGTCTGGTCGGGCAGTTGCGCTCATCCGCCTCGATCACCCGTGTGCTTAAATATTCCGTCGATCTCTACAAGCATCTCGATGAGGAAACCGGCCTTGCCACTGGCTGGAAGATGACCGGCTGCCTGCGCCTTGCCACCAATCAGGACCGATGGACGGAGTTCCGCCGCCTCGCAACCACCGCGGGAAGTTTCGGCATGGAAATGCACCTCCTGTCACCGCAGGAGGTCAAGGCAATGTTCCCGCTATTGCGCGTCGATGATCTCGTCGGCGCGAGCTGGCTGCCAACAGATGGCCAGGCCAGCCCTTCCGACATCACCCAATCCTTGGCGCGCGGCGCCCGCATGCATGGTGCGAAACTCGTCGAGAACATCCGCGTTACCGGCTTCGGGATTGATGGTGATCGTATTACCAAGGTGAAGACCGATCAGGGCGACATTGCCTGCGAAAAGGTCGTCAACTGCGCCGGGCAATGGGCGCGGCAGGTCGGCGAGATGGCTGGCATCAATGTGCCGCTGCAGCCGGTCAAGCATCAATACATCATCACCGAAAAGATCGATGGCTTGTCTTCGAATGCGCCAACTATCCGCGATCCGGACCGCCGCACTTATTTCAAGGAAGAGGTCGGCGGCCTCGTCATGGGCGGTTACGAGCCCAATCCGCAAAGCTGGATGACCGGCGACGTGCCCAATGACTGGCAGTTCCGCCTGTTCGACGATGATTTCGACCATTTCGAACAGCACATGCTGCAGGCGATCGAACGTATTCCGGCGCTCGAAACCGTTGGGGTCAAACAGATGATCAACGGCCCGGAAAGCTTTACGCCCGATGGCAACTTCATTCTCGGCGTCGCGCCGGAGTGTTCCAACATGTTCGTTGGCGCGGGCTTCAACGCGTTCGGCATTGCTTCCGGCGGCGGCGCAGGCTGGGTGCTGGCGCAATGGGTCGTCGATGGCGAAGCACCGCTCGACCTCTGGACCGTCGATATCAGACGCTTTTCCAATTTACATCGGGATCGCGCCTGGGTGCGCGATCGCACGCTGGAAGCCTACGGCAAGCACTACACTATCGGCTTTCCGCACGAAGAATATGCCTCAGGCCGTCCAGCCATCGTCTCGCCGCTCTATGAACGGCTTAAAAAGCATCGCGCCGTCTTTGGCTCGAAGCTTGGCTGGGAGCGCCCGAACTGGTTTGCACCCGAGGTGACGCCAGCGGAAGACATCTATTCCATGGGCCGTCAGAACTGGTTCGACGCGGTCGGCGGCGAACACCGGCACGTACGCGAAAAGGTCGGAATCTTCGACCAATCATCCTTCGCCAAGTTCGAGCTGACTGGCAAGGATGCAGGCAAGGTGCTGGACTATATCTGCGCCAACGATGTGTCGAAACCATCGGGCCGTCTCACCTATACCCAGCTCTTGAACAAGCGCGGCGGTATCGAATGCGACCTGACGGTCGCACGGCTTGCCGATGAGAAATTCTACATTGTCACCGGCACAGGCTTCCGCACGCATGACTTCGGCTGGATCCGGGACCACATCGCCAAAGGCCTCGATGCGGAACTGACCGACATAACCGAGGACTTCGGCGCCCTGTCACTGATGGGGCCGAAAGCCCGCGATGTCTTGCGCCAGGTCACCAACACCGATGTCGGCAATAACACTTTTCCTTTCGGCCACGTCCGCGAGATCGAGATTGCCGGGACCGTCGTCCGTGCGCTACGCATCACCTATGTCGGCGAACTCGGCTGGGAGTTGCATGTGCCAATCGTTGCAACCGGAGCGGTCTTCGATGCCCTGATGCTAGCCGGCAAAGAATTCGGCATCAGGCCGGTCGGCTACCGCGCTCTTGAGTCACTACGTCTGGAGAAAGGCTACCGCGCCTGGGGTTCCGACATCACGCCGAATGACTCACCTTTCGAGGCAGGGCTCGACTGGGCAGTGAAGCTGCGTAAGGACACTGATTTCCTTGGACGTCAGGCGAGTGACGCCATTAATGCCGCTCCACTCAAAAAGCGCCTCGCAACATTCACGGTCGTGGATAACGAGGTTGTCCTGCTCGGTCGCGAGACCATCCTGCGCGATGGCCAGCCTGTTGGATATCTCACCAGCGGCGGCTACGGCTATACAATCGATAGCCCGATCGGTCTGGGCTATGTGCGCAACGCCGATGGTGTCAGCGATGCGTTCCTCACCAACGGCAATTATGAGCTCATCGTCGCCAATGAACGCTACGCCGCCGAAATACATCTGCAACCGCTTTATGATCCGGAAAGTGCAAGGGTGAAATCCTAGGGAACTGCCGACAGCGTACCGGCCGTTACACCTGACCGTATTGAACGTGACGCTCTTCATCTGGAGACTTTGAACACACGATCGCGATCCCTCCGCGATTTTTTCTCACGATGAGTCGAACCTCGTATAAGAATCGGCAAAACCCACACAGCAATTGTCGATTCTGGTGCAAGTTTATCAACCGGAACGCGAATTTTACGTGCACGAAGTTGTGTTTTTATCAGGAAATCAAAAGGCTTGACTTTGGCTTTCGACAGGACCAGATGACATCACACGGACCTGCGTTTACAAGTCCGTGTATCTTCAACCGGAGTTTAATCTCTCATGCCCAACGACGACAGTAGTAGTCGATTGTTTGCGCCGTCAACGGCGATCGTGGCCTGATCTGAGATCAGCTCGCCTCGATCCCCTGTGACGGCGGATCGATAGAAAGGCGAGCTAAAATGAACGACCTTCGCTTTCCCACAGTTGCGGACAATGCCGAATTGGCACCCGCAACGACCCTCGCAGATCAGCTTGCAATCATGCACGCTGCCGATGCAATCGAGCTTCTGAACGAGCTCGAACTCCCTGAATCCATTGAGATTCTTGCCGAGATGCCGCATGAGCCCGCCGTCCTGATCCTTGATCAGCCGGAGCTGCATGAGGCTGCCGATATCATAAAGGGCCTGCCCGCCGCCACCGCGCGGGAACTGCTCGACGCCATGTCGATCGACCGCGTCACCGACATCTTTCATGAGTTCGATGCGGAGACCCGCGCGCGGCTCGTTGTTGGTCTTGGCCCCGAGACTACAGCAGCACTTCGCAAGCTCCTGCGCTATCCGCCGCATACGGCGGGCAGCCTGATGACGACCGAATTCGTCAGCGTACCAGCCGATTGGACCGTCGCGCAGACGCTGCAACACATTCGCGAAGTGGAGCGGTCCCGCGAGACGATATATGCGATCTATGTTATTGATCCCTCAACGAAAAATCTGTTACGGGTCGTGACCTTGCGCCGGCTGATCACGAGCGAACCCGAGGCCTCGATCCTGAGCGTCGGCCGCGACGTTACCCCGGTAACGGTAGGTCCGCTGACCGACCAGGAAGACGTCGCACGGCTCTTCCGCAAGCATGATCTGCTTGCGGTTCCGGTGGTCAATGACGGCAACCAGATCATCGGTATCGTCACCGTCGATGATGTGATCGACGCCATGACCCAGGAGATGACAGAGGATACGCTGAAGTTCGGCGGCATGGAGGCTTTGAACAAGCCCTATATGCAGATCGGCTTCGTGCAGATGCTCCGCAAGCGCGCCGGCTGGCTCGGTGTGCTATTTTTGAGCGAAATGCTCACCGCCAGCGCTATGCAGCATTTCGAGGGTGAACTCGAAAAAGCGGTTGTTTTGACCCTTTTCATCCCGCTAATCATGAGTTCTGGCGGCAATTCCGGCTCTCAAGCCACATCTTTGCTCATCCGCGCCCTGGCTTTGCAGGAATTGCGGTTGAAGGACTGGTGGCGGGTTGCCTTGCGTGAAATACCAACCGGCCTTGTGCTCGGCTCTTTCCTCGGCCTGATCGGCGTTGTTCGCATCACGACCTGGCAGATGCTTGGTCTCTTTGATTATGGCCAGCATTGGCCATTGGTCGCGGCAACTGTCGGCACCGCTCTGGTCGGCATCGTGACGTTCGGTTCGCTTGCCGGTTCGATGCTGCCATTTGCCATGCAGAAGCTCGGCTTCGATCCTGCCAGTGCGTCGGCACCTTTTGTGGCGACGCTTGTCGATGTAACCGGATTGGTGATTTACTTCAGTATTGCCTTGGTAATCCTGTCGGGAACCTTGCTCTAAACTTTTGGCTTGCATGGCAGCCATGCAGGCCAAAACGCTTTGCCCCCTTTCGCATTTGCGAAAAAACATGTATGGAGCGCGCAAATGTAAAGCGGCGCAGCTCAGGTGGCGTCCACAATCCTCCAAAAGAGAACCTTATGAAACTGCGCAACATCGCGATCATCGCACACGTTGACCATGGCAAAACCACGCTTGTTGACGAACTATTGAAACAATCCGGCAATTTCCGTGACAATCAGCGCGTCGGCGAACGGATGATGGATTCCAATGATATCGAACGCGAGCGCGGGATCACGATCCTTGCCAAGGCTACCTCGGTCATCTGGAAAGATACCCGTATCAATATCGTCGATACCCCGGGTCACGCCGATTTCGGCGGGGAAGTCGAGCGTATCCTTTCCATGGTCGATGGCGCTATTGTTCTCGTCGATGCAGCCGAAGGCCCTATGCCCCAGACGAAGTTCGTCGTCGGCAAGGCGCTGAAGGTTGGCCTTCGTCCGATCGTCGCGATCAACAAGATTGATCGTCCCGATGCCCGCCACGAAGAAGTCGTCAACGAGGTCTTCGACCTTTTCGCCGCTCTTGACGCGACTGACGAACAGCTTGATTTCCCGATCCTTTATGGTTCCGGCCGTAATGGCTGGATGGCAACGAACCCGGAAGGTCCGAAGGATCAGGGTCTGGCAGCGCTTTTCGACATGGTTCTCGATCATGTCCCTGCGCCGACCGTCGGTGAAGGTCCATTCAAGATGATCGGCACGATCCTGGAAGCCGATCCTTTCCTTGGCCGCATCATTACTGGCCGTATTCATTCCGGTACCGTCAAGTCGAACCAACAGGTCAAAGTACTGCACGGCGATGGCGCCCAGCTCGAAACGGGCCGTATCTCCAAGATTTTGGCATTCCGCGGTCTTGAACGCCAGCCAATCGAGGAAGCTCATGCAGGTGACATCGTTGCTATCGCAGGGCTGCAGAAGGGCACCGTTGCCGACACATTCTGCGCGCTTGAAGTGACCGAAGCTCTGCACGCCCAGCCCATCGATCCGCCGACCGTTACCATGTCCTTTATCGTTAATGACAGCCCGCTTGCCGGTACTGAGGGGGACAAGGTAACGAGCCGCGTTATCCGCGACCGCCTCATGAAGGAGGCCGAAGGCAATGTCGCTCTAAAGGTTGAAGAATCCGACGACAAGGATTCGTTCTTCGTCTCCGGACGCGGCGAATTGCAGCTTGCGGTTCTCATAGAAAACATGCGCCGTGAAGGTTTTGAGCTTAGCATATCGCGCCCTCGCGTCGTTCTGAAGAGAGACGAGACCGGCACTTTGCTCGAGCCCATCGAGGAAGTGCTGATTGACGTCGACGAGGAATATTCCGGCACCGTTGTGCAGAAGATGTCCGAACGCAAGGCTGAAATGGTCGAGCTTCGTCCGTCCGGTGGCAATCGCGTCCGCATGGTATTCTACGCCCCGACACGTGGTCTCATTGGCTATCAGTCTGAGCTTTTGACCGATACGCGCGGTACGGCTATCATGAACCGCCTGTTCCGTGCGTACGAGCCCTTTAAGGGCGAAATTGCCGGCCGTACCAATGGCGTTCTGATTTCCAACGACCAGGGCGAGTCCGTAGCCTTCGCCATGTGGAACCTCGAAGATCGTGGCGCAATGATTATCGAAGCTGGTATCAAGGTGTATGCCGGCATGATCATCGGCATCCATTCGCGCGACAACGATCTCGAAGTGAACATTCTGAAAGGCAAGAAGCTGACGAACATTCGTGCCGCAGGCAAGGATGAAGCTGTCAAGCTGACCCCGCCGATCCGCATGACACTTGAACGTGCTCTTGCCTGGATTCAGGACGATGAGCTGATGGAAGTAACGCCGAAATCCATTCGCCTTCGCAAGCTCTACCTCGATCCGAATGAACGCAAGCGCTTCGAAAAGAGCAGCAAAACCGCGGGCGCAGCCTAAATTCAACTGCTATACGTGAAGAAAAAGCGGCGATTTTTCGCCGCTTTTTTGTTTGTCGTGCATTTGCAAAAAAACGTTTTCAATCATGGTTGCGAAAGCGCCGGTTGCGGGTCTATGGTTAAGACACCATGAACACCCATGTGATTGAAATTAGACGGGCCCATGTGGCCGATGCGGCGGCGATCTCAGCCATTCATCTGGCTGCGTGGAAAGGCGCTTACACAGGCATCATCCCGCACCGTGCCCTCAATAACATGTTGGAACGCCGCGGCGCCAATTGGTGGGCCAAAGCCATCCAGCGCTCGACTCAGATCCTCGTTGCCGATGTTGGCGGCGTCGTTGCCGGATATGCGACGCTAGGACCCAACCGCGCCCGGCAGCTGCCACAAAAGGGTGAAGTCTACGAGCTTTATATCCGGCCGGAATATCAGGGCTTTGGCCTTGGTTCGCGACTCCTCGGCGCCGCCCGCCGCAGCCTAGGTGATCAAGGTCTGAAAGGCGTGGTTATCTGGGCGCTCGAAGACAATGATCTCGCTGTTTCATTCTATCAGGGCGCAGGTGGCCGCGACATCGCCGAGGGCGTCGAGTGTTTCGAAGGCAAGACACTGAAGAAGATCGCTTTTGTCTGGAACTGACGCTTAAAACTCCCTTACCCTCTGGTTAGACCAGAGTTGTTTTGCCATCCGTACTGAATAGGCCTATCAATCGCTTTCCTAATCCAAAGGAGCGACGGTATGTTGCGCCGCGGTATAAAAATCAGTACAGGACTACCATACCAATAAGGACTCTGAAATATGCGCATCGATGCCATTGCTGTCGGCAACAATCCCCCTGAAGATGTAAACGTTATCATCGAGGTCCCGGTCGGCGGTCAACCGATCAAATATGAGCTCGACAAGGATTCGGGCGCGTTGTTCGTCGATCGCTTTCTGCACACGCCCATGACCTATCCAGGCAATTACGGTTTCGTGCCGCATACTCTGTCGGACGATGGTGATCCTATCGACGTGCTGATCTGCAATACCCGCGCGCTCATGCCGACTAGCGTGATCAATGTGCGCCCGATCGGCGTTCTCGTCATGGAAGATAACAAGGGACAGGACGAAAAGATCATCGCCGTTCCTTCACCACACCTGACGTTGCGTTATGAAAAGGTCCACAACTACACTGACCTGCCGGACATCACGCTGAAGCAGATCCAGCATTTCTTCGAGCACTACAAGGATCTGGAGCCGGGCAAATGGGTGAAGATCGGCGACTGGGGCGATGAAGATGCCGCACGCCAGCTCATCACCGAAGCGATTGAACGCCACAACGCCAAGAAGGCGTGATTGATTATTCGGGCGGTGCGAGAACGGTAAGCTTCAACGCCAGTTCCTCCGGATCGCCCGAAATTCTTATCTGCTTGAGCCGTGAAGTTGCTCCAGTGGCAATCATTATGTCTCGCGGCGCAAGACCCAGCCATTTCGCCAGCAGCTTTACCAGTGCGGCATTGGCCTTTCCATTTTGAGGAACCGCACACACTCGCGCTTTCAGGTGAGCACGCCCGTCATCCGCCGCCTCGACTCCTTCGATCACATCTTTTGCAGATTTAGGCGTCAGGCGTACAAAAAGCATGATCCCGTCATGCTCTTTACGAAAATACGGTGATGCGCCCGTCAAACCAGGATCGGTGCAATCGTGGTCCAGAGCAACTGGCGAACAAAGAAGATAATCAGCAACAGGACGATCGGCGAAATATCGATCCCGCCCAGATCAGGAAGAATGCGCCGGATGGGCCGAAGCGCTGGTTCCGTAACGCGATATAGGAAATCCCCTACCGAAGCGACGAACCGGTTGCTCGAATTGATCACGTTGAACGCAAAGAGCCATGAGAAGATCGCGCTGGCAATAATGATCCAGGTATAGATATCGAGGGCCAGATCGATGGTGCGGATGAGGGCGAGCATATGTTTCTCCTAACAGTCACGCGACATGTAGCGATTGGCTGGCCCGCGAGCAAGAGGCCCTGGCGAAAGCCCGCCTCCAACTACAATGGCTGCGCCTTGCTTATACAGTATTCACAGCTGGTCTATTCATGGGTGCAAAACAGGATAAAGCAGTAAAACGTCATCGATATTGACAATATTGTTGAATTGGAAAAACAGGAATAAATTTGCGTTTGTGATTAGGGCTATCCCGGCCTGCTCTCCATCCTAGGGGGTTTCCATGCTCAATAAACTGTCGGCCGAATTCTTCGGCACATTCTGGCTTGTCTTGGGCGGCTGCGGCAGCGCTGTTATTGCCGCTGCATTTCCGGACGTCGGTATCGGTTTGCTTGGTGTTTCCTTTGCATTTGGTCTTACGGTTCTAACCATGGCGTACGCAGTCGGCGGAATTTCCGGCGGCCATTTCAATCCCGCTGTTTCGCTCGGCCTTGCTGTTGCGGGACGCTTCGACCTCAAGGACCTCATTCCTTACTGGATCGCGCAGGTCGCGGGTGCCATTGCTGCCGCTGCCGTTCTGTATCTGATTGCATCAGGCAAAGCCGATTTCACAGCGGGTGGCTTTGCTTCCAACGGTTATGGCGACCTTTCACCCGGCAAGTATGGCTTGACCGCTGCACTTGTTGCGGAAATCGTGTTCACTGCCTTCTTCATCATCATCATTCTCGGCGCAACGTCTGCTTCAGTTCCGGCTGGCTTTGCGCCAATCCCCATCGGTCTTGGCCTGACGCTGATCCATCTGGTTTCGATTCCGGTGACTAACACCTCCGTCAATCCGGCCCGTTCCACTGGCGTCGCTCTTTTTGCCGAAACCGCCGCGCTCGGCCAGTTGTGGCTGTTCTGGGTTGCCCCGCTCATTGGCGCGGCACTCGGCGCTATTATCTGGAAATCCCTGCTCGGCAAGGATTCGGAGACCTCCCTCACGGCTGCTGCGAGCGCAGCTTGATAAAAATGCGCCGGTTCTGACCGGCCCATTTCATTTGCCCAAAGGTTACAATATTTCTAATTTGCTTATCCCTTTTCACGGCAAACTGGTCTAGAAGAAAGTTCCCGATTCCGGAGCCTTTCAACGAAATGACCATCTCCGAAACGAATGCGGCGCATGATCGCTATGCCGCTTTTCGCCATTCGTCCTTCACCCGCTATTGGCTGGCACGCTTCTTCGGCTCGTTTGCTGCGCAGATCATCAGCGTTTCGGTCGGTTGGCAAATCTATGATTTGACGCGCGATCCCTTCTATCTTGGCATCGTCGGGCTCGTGCAATTCGCACCCGCATTGCTGCTGGTGCTCGTGACGGGCGCAGCTTCTGATCGTTTCGGCCGCCGCATGATCATGGGACTTTCGCTGTGCATAGAACTGATCTGTGCTGTCTTGCTACTCGTATTGACAGTAACCCACCTGTTCACGCCGGGGCTCGTCTTCATCATTCTCGCAGGTTTCGGCATAGGACGAGCTTTTCTTGGACCTGCTTCCTCGTCGCTCGTCGTCAATCTCGTACCAACAGATACATTTTCCAACGCCGTGTCATGGAATTCCTCCGCCTGGCAGATTGCAACGATCGTCGGCCCGGTTGTCGGCGGACTTCTCTATGGCGTCTCTCCTGTCGCGGCCTACGGCGTTGCCAGTGCAATGCTTGTCATCGCGACCCTAAGCACGTTTTCCATTTCCAAACCGGCCCAGCATACCTTGCACGAAACAAGATCCCTTCAAACTCTGTTGGCGGGCTTCCACTACATATGGAAGGAAAAGGTAGTCCTCGGCGCGATCTCGCTCGACCTGTTCGCTGTGCTTTTGGGCGGAGCCGTGGCGCTCCTGCCAGTTTATGCGCGCGATATACTACAGCTCGGCCCGTGGGGCCTCGGCATGCTGCGTGCGGCGCCTGGCATCGGTGCCATCCTTACTGCCGTCTGGCTGACCGGCCATCCCATTCGCGACCATGCGGGGATCATCATGTTTGCCTTTGTGGCCCTCTTCGGTTTGTTGACGGTAATGTTCGGCATATCCGATATCGCCTGGTTGTCGATCGTGGTGCTTGCTTTTATGGGTGCAGCCGACATGATCAGCGTCTACATCCGCGAGACACTGTTGCAATTGTGGACGCCGGACCACGTGAGGGGCCGGGTCAACGCCGTGAACATGGTCTTTGTCGGTGCATCCAATGAACTGGGCGAATTTCGTGCCGGTGTGATGGCTTCGCTTATCGGTACTGTTCCCGCCGTTGTCTTCGGCGGCATTGGGACAGTGGCTGTTGCTGGTCTTTGGGCCTATTGGTTTCCGCAATTGCGCAAGGCGCGCAATTTGCAGGGCAGGACTTAATGAGCTCAAGCCGGAACAGGCGCTCCGAAAATCGTTGCAAGGAAGCGATGCAACCAAGCCCCGAGCACCGCGTCATAAATCATCCGGCCATCAAGGTGGTCGCGGCCCTGCTGCGCGCCGCATAAGGTAAAGCGTTCCGCGCCTCGCACGACCCAACGATGCATCATCGCCCGTGTCAGTTCCGCGTGGAACTGGACGCCCCAAGCGTTCTCGCCATAGCGGAACGCCTGATTGGGGTAGGCACTGCCGGTCGCGAGCAACGTCGCAGTCTGCGGCAATTCAAACCCCTCGCGATGGAAGTGATAGACCATCGACGGCCAATCCATCAGGGCACGGCCGGCTTCCGTCGGTTCAAGTGGATACCAGCCGATTTCGACAAGGCCATCCGGATGCGGGCCCACGCGGCCGCCCAGATGGTTAGCGAGCATCTGCGCGCCCAGGCAAATGCCGAGGAAAGGCTTGTCTTCAGCGAGAGGCACCGACAGCCAATCCGTCTCAGCTTGAACAAAATCCTCTGGATCGTTGGCGCTCATCGGACCGCCGAAGATGACGGCGCCTGCATGATCTTCAAGCGTTTCCGGCAATGGATCGCCGAGGGGCGGGCGGCGAATGTCGAGAGCAAAACCCGCTTCGAGCAGTAATTGGCCGACGCGGCCGGGACTGGAACGCTCCTGATGCAGCACCGTCAGGATCTTGGGACGCTGCGACTGCCCGCCTTCCATCCAGCCAGTTTGGTACATTCGCTCGGCCCTATTCCTCTTGCACCGTCTGCTTTGCGCGAACCGCAGCCTGTCGCTTCATGGTCACCCGGTCACGCGCCGATACGCCGATCAATTCCGCGACACGCCAGACAACATTATCCTCGATCTCGTGTGCGCTACCATCGGCAAAAACGACATCCCACATCAGCTCAATGAATCTGATGCGAGCCTCTTCGTCAAGATTGCGCTTGATAATACTGGTGAAACTATAGAGGTCGACGGCTTCCTGATCGGCCTGTTCGCCATCATCCAGAAGACGCTTCAGCGCCTCGCCCTTCAGACCGTAGGCTTCGGAAATGAGCTGTGAGACGCGTTTGCGTTCCGCCTTACCGCGTTCGCCATCTGCGTCCATCACATGGAAGAGCAGGGCCGCTGCTGCAAGACGCGGATCTTTCCTGGAAAAATGCTCCTTGCTGTTTTCGCCAGACGGCAAGGATTTGAAAAACGTCACGAGACGGTCGAGCATATAGGGAAATCTTTCGAGTCTATTTGAATGGCACGGATCCACCCATATAGGTGTTTATGCACGTGAACCACTGTACATCTTGCCGCAAAGACGACAGTGCCTTCACGTTTCGATGATTAGAAAAGACGAAACTTCTTGTTCGACCGCTCCGCTCCATCTTCGGGCCTAACGCCCGGGTCATCTGGCACAGGGAATACGACTTCCTCGTCCCTCTCCCTGGATTTCATTGGCTTTTCCGAAAATGCAGGCAAAACCGAAGCAATTCTCTCCGGATTGGCCTTTTTTGTCGGCTTCAAGACCGACCTCTCCTCAAGCTTTGCAGTTGATTCGAGTTGCACGATCTCGGCATCTAAGACGTCCGCATCGTTGCGATCCGCCATGGAAACTGGCTTTTCCGCCTCCAGAACTACCGACTTGGCCGGGATAGGCGGCTTCACTTCTTCGCGAGGTCGCACCGGTTCCGTGGCCAACGCTCTGTCGAAATCATCGCCGGCGTCGATTACCGGACCGAGCTGCTCGACCGGAACCTTCCATTCGAAGGCATTGAGCCTGCCGGTCACCGGAGATGCAGGCGCCCAGCGTTCCGACACGTAGCCGTCTGCCGTCCAGGCTGGATCGCGCGGCGCTTTGACAGCACGCGACAGCCATTGACGGACGCGGCCCTGATCGCCGGTTTGCGCTTCTTCGATGTCCGCCAGCAGAAGATAGGCACTCTCGCGCGGCGCGGTGCGGAGCACCGCTTCCGCCGCTTCCCGCGCTTCTTTCAGTTCGCCAGCCGCAAGCGCTGCATGGGCGATCGCCAAGCTTGATTCAGGGTGATGCGGGTAGAGCGACGCAAGGTGACGAGCTCGTTTGAGACGATCGCTTACCGAATCCCCAAGTCTGGCATGTACGTATGTTTCAGCAATCTCCGGATGCGGTTCCTTCTTCCAGCAGTGCTCCAGGATTTTGGATCCCTTGCGCAAGTCGCCTTGGCTAAACAATGCTTTTGCGGCGATAATCGCAGCCGGTACCAGATCAGGCGCGAGTCTGTTGGCCTCGATTGCAATCGGCTTGGCGCTGGCTGGATCTGTCTCAAAAGTTTCGATAGCCTTTGCCGTCAAAAGCACAGCGCGCTCACGCTTGGCCTTCTCTTTGTCGATCTGCTTGGTCGCCTTCTGCTTTTCAAGCAGCAGCAGGGCGCCATCCCAGTTGCCATGGCTGGTTTTCTGACCGAGAGCCGCAGACGCAGCCCATTCGACGTTGGGCGCTAGTACGGCGGCTTCCTCGGCGTAATGGCGCGAAGCATCGCGCGCGCCAAGGCGCTGCGCTTCCAGGTAAAGACCACGCAGCCCAAGGAGCTTCGTTTCGGGATCGTCGAGCATTGCCTCGAACTTGCCCCGCGCATCCTCGGCGCGGCCTTCCAGCATGGCCGCCTGCGCATCGAGAAGCTTGATCAGAGGTTCCTGATCGACATTCAACAGCTTTTCCGCCTGCTTGATCATTCGGCGTGCGGTCTCACCATCACCAGCCCCTGCTGCGATCAGGCCCGTGGACAGCGATTGATAGCCCCGGTCGCGCTTGCGTGCCCGGAAATGACGGCGCAGCGCGTAGGGCGATGTGACGAGGCTCTTCACAATCCACCAGGTCAGCATAACTGCAGCAACGATCGCGACGATCGCCGACGCCGCCACCATCAAAGTGACTTTGTACTGCATGCCGGCAAATGTGACGACGAGATCACCCGGCCGGTCAGCGAGCCAGGCAAAACCCACGCCAAGCAGTAGAACCACAAGGAAGAAGAACAGAATACGGATCATGATCTTCTTGCTCCTAGTTAGCCGCTGCTGGGGACTTGATGCCGCTCAAGGCATCGGACAGGACCTTCGACATGACATCTCCGGCCTTTTGACGCGCCTTCAGGGCGTTGGCGAAATCCGTCGACACCGCCCTGGCATTTTCCGGCAGTTTCTCCCATTCGGCAATGGCAGAGCCAAGGTTGCCTGCATTCAGATGCGCTTCGATCCGGGAGGTAATCGCGTCTACGCCCTCGCCCTCGACCATGCCGACAGGACGCGCTTGCACCAAGTTGGTCGCACTTGCCCACAAGCGGTCGACCACTCCGGCACTGGGATCGACTTTGTGAGCGCTTGCAATGATTTTGGCAGCGACGTCAGCGAATTGGCTTGCCAGCGCGCTCACCGTCGGAATCCCCTGTGCAGCGGACGCTCGTAGGCTCTCGACGTCTCCCGCTGCTGGCGCAACCGCGACATAGGTATCCAGTTCGGCCGCAAAGGGCTCACCGCGATCGATAGCAGCCTTCAGGCCGGTTGCAGCCATAGCAAGCGCCATATTGGCCTGGCCTGATGCGTCGTTGACCTTTGCCTCCAGGGCGATCAGACGTTCCGTAGCGCCGGCTGCGGCCCCGCCAGCCTGCTCGGCTTGCTGTTGACTGTTGTTCAGCTTCGTTTCCAAAGCGGCAATGCGCGCATCGATCGCCGCCATGTCAGCGGCAGGCGCAGAACCAGCATTCTTCTGCGTCTCCGCAATACTTTGCTTGATCGTGTCAAGCTCAGCGGAAAGGCTCGAAACTTGGCCTGCCGCCTGCTTGGCGTTCTCCACAGCGCCATTCAGCGCCACCCGAGCGCCTTCATCCAATGTTTGCCCCGATGCTGGCACATTCCGCAACTCGGCTATCTGCTGCTCAAGTGCCGAAGTATCTGCCTTGGGTGATGGCAGCACGCCCGCCCATTGCAGACCAGCCGCACCGACCAGCGCCACGACACCACCAACGAATCCGGCTGCCAGGCGCCCAAAAGGATCGTTTGCCTTTTGGTTCGATCGTACCGGCGTTGTCGCAGCAGGTTTTGAATCGCCAGAGAATTCCTCCCGTCCGAACGGCTGTGTTTCGTCCGGCGCGTTGGAAAGAACCGGTTGCGCTTCCTCGACAGTTTTATGTTGTGCCTCCATCCCGGGCTCGAAGCCAACCGGCTCCGGTTCCGGCACATTTTCTTGTTTGGGCGAAGTCTTCGTCACCGAGGATGGTTCCAGTTCGATCGTCACCGGCTTGCGGGCGGGTTTTGAATGACGCGGGACGGAGGATTTGGCCATGAAAACTCTCTTCAAAAACGGTTGCTTCAAAGGTAGCAAGGAAATTTCACCAGTGGAACGGCACAATCTCAGCAGTCAGTACAAAAATACTTACTGCCCTTGCAAAAGTTCAAGAAGAGCATCCTCCTCCGGCCTGCCTGCTACATGTATCAAAGACCTGTCCCGTCCAGCCAGACCGGCTGCGACGCGGGCAGAAAGGCAGAAAACCGACGTATTATCAAAATGATGGGCAATATCCACCTGACTGCTCAAACGCATGAACTCCTCGGCGCCCCAGCGAGAATACAGGAGACAGCAATCGATCCTTCCTTTGCTAAAAAAATTCACTAAAAAGTCAGTTGTGTAACTGACTAAAACCGTATCGTAGGACTTCATTGTACGAAAATGAATGCCGGATTTCCGAAGAGCGAGCTCAAAATCCGGCGCGCGGACGCGCCCCGTCAGATAAAGAATGCGGGCGCCGGTACATAATTCCTCGACAACGATTTGAGCAAGCGACGTCCCGTCTCCGTCTCCTGTTGTGACCGTTTCGAACCCGCGAGCGCGCGCAACGGCAGCGGTGGCTTCACCCACAACGAAACAAGGCAACCCGAGAAGGGATTGCAGCATCGTGTCCGGCGCCTGGCGTAACGAGTTGGCACTCGTCACCGCAACCGCGTCAAACTTCCCGTTTGGCTTTTTCGCCGGAAGAGGAACGATTTTGGTGAGGGGCAAAACCAAAGGCAAAAAGCCCTGGCCAAGCAAACGTTCAGACGTCTTGGTCGCGCCCGGCTGAGGCCGTGTGACCAAAACCCTTTTCATCGTCAGAGCCAGTCCGTAAAGAAGCGTGGCCCGGCAAGCTTACGCACCCGCAGCGCCGCGTCGCGCCCGATCTCAGCCGCATCATACGGAGCGCCTTCGCCCATGACCTCGTGTGCCTCACTACCATCCGGCAGAAGAATCATACCGTGGAACTGAAGCCTCTCTCCCGAAACCGTCGCCAGCCCGGCGATCGGCGTACGGCAGGAGCCGTCGAGCGCGCCAAGGAACGCACGTTCGCATGCCAGGGCCGTTGAGGTCGGAAGGTGGTTGAGGGGCGCTAGTAACGCATCGACACGATCATCGCCAATGCGGCTTTCCACGGTGATAGCGCCTTGTCCCGGTGCTGGCGGGAAAGCTTTGGCATCCATCAGCTCGGTAGCCACATGGCCAAGGCCGAGACGCTTCAAGCCGGCATAGGCAAGGAATGTTGCATCCACTTCACCACCCGCAAGCTTGCGCAAACGTGTTTCGACATTACCTCGAAAATTGACGATCTTGAGGTCAGGACGTGCGCGGCGAATCAGCGCCTGACGCCGGAGCGAAGCGGAGCCGACAATGGCCCCCAGCGGCAGATCCAGCAGGGACTTGACCTCGCGGCCGATGAAGGCGTCGCGCGGATCTTCGCGTTCCAGGAATATTGAAAGATGCAGGCCTTCGGGCAGAAAAGTCGGCATATCTTTTGATGAGTGGACGGCAAGATCGATGCGCCCGTCGGCAAGCTGTTGCTCGATCTCAAGTGTAAACAGTCCCTTGCCGCCAACTTCCGCCAGGGGACGGTCCTGTATCCGGTCGCCGCTTGTAGAAATGACGACGATTTCGATGTCGTCCTGGCGAAATCCATGGGCTTTTATCAGCAGGTCACGCGTCTCACGGGCTTGTGCGAGCGCAAGCGCACTCCCACGTGTACCGATCTTGAGCGTTTTTGTTTGCATTGGCGGCTGTCCGTGTTACGCGAATTCGAGTTAAGCGTTCTACTAACGACCTTTTACCGGGTCGACAATGCGGCGAAGGATATCAGGTTTATCGATGCGGGTACTAGGTATTGAGACAAGCTGTGACGAAACGGCGGCGGCGATAGTCGAGCGCGATGATCAAGGCCACGGCCGTATCCTGTCGAACGTCGTCCTGAGCCAGATCGATGACCATGCGCCTTATGGCGGTGTGGTGCCGGAAATTGCTGCGCGCGCCCATGTCGAGGTGCTGGATCGATTGATCGGCCAGGCATTGCACGAAGCACAGATAACACTGAACGATGTAGACGCGGTCGCCGCCACCGCCGGCCCGGGGCTGATTGGTGGTTTAATTGTTGGCCTGATGACCGGAAAAGCGATCGCAATGGCCGGCGAGAAGCCTTTTTACGCCATCAATCATCTCGAAGGCCATGCGCTGACCCCGCGACTGACTGACCGCATTGATTTTCCTTATTTGCTGCTGCTGGTCTCTGGCGGCCACACGCAGATGGTTCTGGTCAAAGGGCTGGGCGACTACGAGCGGCTGGGCACGACCATCGACGATGCTCTCGGTGAGGCATTCGATAAAACCGCCAAGCTGCTCGGCCTGCCCTACCCGGGAGGGCCTGAAGTGGAGAAAGCGGCTTTGCTCGGCGATCCCGGCCGCTTCACCCTGCCGCGTCCCCTGAAAGGCGAGGAGAGACTGGATTTCTCGTTTTCTGGTCTAAAAACAGCTGTGCGGCAACTGGCGATGACGTTGGAGCCGCTATCACAGATCGACGTCAATGATATTTGCGCCGCTTTCCAGACTGCAGTTGCCGATACCTTGAATGATCGCGTTTCGCGCTCATTGCTGCGGTTTCGCGCTAGTTTCCCGAACGTGAAGGAGCCCGCATTAGTTGTTGCCGGTGGTGTTGCCGCAAACACGGTGCTGCGCGACTGCCTGCAGCGCCTATGTTCGGATAATGGCTTCCGCTTCATCGCACCGCCCATGGCGCTGTGCACCGACAATGCCGCAATGATTGCCTGGGCAGGTGCCGAACGGGCTGGTTTCACGCCCGCCGATTCGCTCGATATTGCACCGCGCTCGCGCTGGCCGCTAGACATGCATTCAACGCCTTTGATCGGCGCAGGCCGCCGAGGAGCCAAAGCATGAGCGGCAAACCGTCGATTGCCATAGTGGGAGGCGGCGCCTGGGGCACAGCCCTCGGGACAATGACCGCCCGCAACGGCAACGCTGTCAGGCTCTATGCACGTGATGCCGCTGTGGTTGGGTCCATTAACATGGACCATCGCAACGATGTCTATCTACCGGGAATCGAACTCCACCCCGCGCTCACGGCAACGACGAACGCTCGGGAAGTTCTAAACGATAGCGACCTCATTTTATGTGTTATTCCAGCACAAGCGCTCGCCGGTGCTATGCAGGAATTGAAAGACCTCATCCCGTCCGCCACGCCATTGGTGATCTGTGCCAAGGGCATCGAGCGCCAGAGTGGCCTGCTCATGTCCGAGCTGGTCGCCAATATTATGCCCGACCAGGCTCTTGGAGCCCTCTCAGGGCCAAGTTTCGCAACCGATGTGGCAAAGGGATTGCCAACCGCCGTAACGGTCGCGGCACGCAGTCAGGCGCTTGCCGACCGCATCGCCCTAATGCTTTCCGGGCCGACTTTCCGCTGTTATTCGACCGACGATTTGACCGGTGTGGAAATCGGCGGTGCACTCAAGAATGTGCTCGCCATTGCCGCAGGGGCAGCGATAGGCCGCGGTTTTGGTGCCAGTGCTCAGGCCGCGCTCGTCACCCGCGGTTTTGTCGAATTGCGCAGGATCGGCCAGGCCATGGGGGCAAGGCCGGAGACGATCATGGGACTGTCCGGTCTCGGCGATCTCATGCTTACTTGCTCTACGCCGCAATCGCGTAATTATTCATACGGTCTTGCGCTCGGGCGCGGCGAAGATTTGACTGGCCGGCCATTGGCGGAAGGCGTGGCCACGGCTGCTATCGCTGCCGAACTTGCCGTCCGCACCAATATCGAAGCGCCAATTATTGCGGCTGTCGCCCAAATACTCGACCGCGACATCACCATCGACGAGGCCATGGAGGCGCTATTGGCGCGGCCGCTCAAGAACGAGAGTTAATCCCAGGAGACTATGAATGCTTTATGCCCTTCTGTGCAACGACAAGCCTGATCATCTGCAATTGCGCCTGGACACGCGCGCCGTTCATCTCGATTATCTGAATAGCCTCGGTGATCGCCTGAAATTTGCCGGGCCTTTCCTTGGCGACGATACAAAGCCGAACGGTAGCCTCGTGGTTATCGAAGCTTCCGATCTGACTGCAGCGAAGGAGATGGCGGCTAATGACCCTTATGCCAAGGCTGGGCTTTTCGCCTCGGTCGATATCCGCCCATGGAACTGGGCAATCAAGAATCCGGACAACAAATAGGTACTAAAATGGCATTCTGGCTATTCAAATCCGAACCCGACGCATGGTCATGGGACAAACAAAAGGCGGCCGGCGCCAAGGGCACGGAGTGGACTGGCGTGCGCAACTATCAAGCGCGCAACAATATGCGCGCCATGCAGATTGGCGACAAAGGCTTCTTCTATCATTCTAATGAGGGATTGGATGTCGTCGGCATCGTCGAGGTTTGTGCCCTCGCGCATCATGATTCGAGTACTGAGGATCCGCGCTGGGAGTGCGTTGATATCCGCGCCGTCAAGGATGTGCCAGTTCCCGTGACATTGAAAGACGTCAAGGCCAACCCGAAACTGGAGAAGATGGCACTGGTTACCTCTATGCGACTATCGGTCCAGCCAGTGGCACCGGACGAATGGAAAGAGGTTTGCCGCATGGGCGGACTGATTCCGGCACCCGAATGATCTCATCTCGTGGTTGAGACTGTTCTCGATCCTGACAGCGACCGCTATCGCCGGTTCGTTCTGGCAAACACCGTCCTGCAATCGCCACCACACGTGCCGGAGATCAAGCTCTATCTCGCCGATGAAGCGCATGACCTCTGGCGCCGTACGGAAGACGAACTGGCAAAGATTGGCCTTCCGCCACCTTTCTGGGCCTTTGCTTGGGCTGGTGGCCAGGGAGTGGCACGCTATGTGCTCGACCATCCCGAAACAGTTGCAAACGCTGTTGTCCTCGATTTCGCTTCCGGCTCAGGTCTGGTCGGCATTGCTGCTGCTCAAGCGGGGGCAAAGCGTGTCATCTGCTGCGATATCGACCCGTTTTCCTGCCCGGCGATTGCTCTGAACGCCGATGCAAATCATGCGATGGTCGAGATTCGAGTCGATGATTTAATTGGTAGCGATGAAGGCTGGGATGTCGTTCTGGCTGGTGACGTTTTCTATGACAAGCTACTGGCCGACAGACTCATACCTTGGTTCACCGCGCTGGCTGCCCGCGGTGCGAACACCATCGTCGGCGATCCAGGCCGCACCTATTTCCCGAAAAACCTATTGGAATCGCTGGGTGTTTATGCGGTTCCGGTAACGCGCGTCCTCGAAGATACCGAAGTGAAGCAGACAACTGTCTGGCGCTTCAGGTGCTAACGCAATACCCGAATAATCGTCTGATCCGAAAGATGTGGCAACAGTCTGTCCATATCAGCGCGACTCAAGGCAATGCAGCCCTCTGTCGGCGTATAGCCCGGTCGTGCAAGGTGAAAGAAAATGGCGCTCCCTTTCGCATGCCGGCGCGGTCTGATGTTCCAATCCATGACAATGCAGACATCATAAAGATCATCCTCGCGCCACATCGTTTCGTGGCTTGCACCATAGGGTATGCGGACTTTGCGGTTGTAGTTGCGGTCATTGCTCACCTCGCACCAACCATCGTCGCGATGTAACGACTTGAGTGGCAGGGCACGTGAACTTTGTACTTTTTTGTCGGGGCGCTTGAAACCGTAGAGGAGACGCATCCGTGCAAGCGGCGTCGCGCCATCGCCTTCGCGCTTGAAAGCAGTAATTCCGCCCTTGCCAAGCGCACAGCGCAGGATCATATTTCCCGCGATCAGCTGACCCTGGCTTGCATGACCCGGCCTCGGACGAACATCGATCAATTTCAAAGACCTGGGACTCATGCTTGCCTCATAAAAAGCATTTTTATGTCAGACTGATGCGCCACATAGGCAATATCAAGTCGATGCCCTTTCTTTCCTGTATAATTCGACTTAAATTCCAACGACTTCTTTCCATCTGCGGGAGATCCGATGACAGCGCGTACCATTCTTATCGTCGATGACGATGCAGACTTGCGAGCAATTCTGGTTGAACAACTGAGCCTCTATGAAGAATTCCAGATTATCGAGGAAGACAACGCGACCAAGGGCGTTCAGGCAGCACGAAACGGCGTCGTCGATCTGCTGATCATGGATGTCGGACTGCCTGACATGGATGGGCGCGAGGCAATAAAGCTGCTTCGAAAGGGTGGCTTCAAAGCCCCGGTCATCATGCTCACCGGCCACGATACCGACTCGGATACCATTCTCGGCCTCGAATCAGGCGCCAATGACTACGTGACCAAGCCCTTCCGCTTCGCCGTTCTCTTGGCGCGCATCCGGGCGCAATTGCGCCAGCATGAGCAAAGCGAGGATGCAACATTCGTTGTGGGGCCTTACACGTTCAAGCCCGGACAGAAGATGCTCATCGATGCAAAAGGCGGCAAGATTCGGCTGACCGAAAAAGAAGTCGCAATCATAAAATATCTTTACCGCGCCGGCGGCAAGGTAATCACAAGGGATGTCTTGCTCGAAGAGGTATGGGGGTACAACTCTGGCGTGACAACACACACGCTAGAGACGCATGTGTATAGGTTACGGCAAAAAATCGAGCATGATCCATCGAATTCCACCATACTTGTTACCGAAAGCGGGGGATACAAACTCATTCCTTGATGCCGCTTGCTGCGCGATGCCTCTTATTTGAGGCATAAAGGACGCAGCAACATTAATGATTTGCGCATAATCCCTTCCAAAATCGAGGTGATTTTGGGGTTATGCGCGGCGCCAATCTAGGTATATGTCTGTTATTGCATGGCAATTGAAGATGATATTCGCATTCTGGAGACGGTGGGGCTGTTCGAGACGTTTACGCGCGACCAGTTGCGTCTGCTCGCCTTCGGTACGGAGCGGCTGGTCTTGCGCGAAGGGCGCGAGCTCTACCGTGAGGGCCAGTCGGCGGATTGCGCCTATGTCATTGATCGCGGTGAGATTTCCCTGTTTCGGGAGGGACCATCCGGCCGCATAATCCTGAAAACAGTCGGTCCTGGCGCCGTCCTCGGCGAAATGGCGATCATTGCCCAGACCAAGCGCCTGACCAGCGCCATGGCCGAATCCGAAACCGAGGTCATCCGGCTCAATCGCTCGCTTTTCCGCCGTATTCTTGAGGAATATCCCGAAATCGCTGCCGCTCTGCATGATCAGATATCTGCGGACCTTACCGAGATGATCAAGGCGATTACGCGTTACGAACACCTGTTCGGCGAAGGCTAACTCGCGTCAACACAACCAAATTACCCGCATTGATTGAATTTCCTGCACCAGAATCGGGGTTTCTTGTGCAGGATTCGGGGAAATTCGTGCAAGAATCGCATATTTCCATGCAATTCTTGTCCCGGGTCAAACTCAGTCCAAATTAAAACGTGCGATAACGGGGACATGGTCCGACGGCCGTTCCCACCCGCGTGCTTCCCGCAGGACGGTGATGTCCGCCAGGTCATTTTCCAGGTCAGGCGAACCCCAGATGTGATCCAACCGCCGGCCACGATCGGCAGCTGCCCAGTCAGCGGCACGGTAGCTCCACCAGGTGTAAATCTTTTCATGCGGCGGAATGTGGTGGCGCATCAGATCGCTCCAGCCGCCATCCTTCCGCAGCTTCTCCAGACCCTCGGTTTCGATCGGCGTATGGCTGACGACCTTCAGCAATTGTTTATGTGACCAAACATCGGTTTCAAGCGGCGCAATGTTGAGATCCCCGACCAGCATGGAGGCATGGCCGTCGCCATGGATGGCATTCATCGCTTTCATCTCATCGATGAATCCTAGCTTGTGCTTGAATTTCGGATTGATCTCCGGATCCGGCTCATCGCCGCCGGCAGGAACGTAGAAATTATGGATACGCAAGCGTTTCGACCCAGCCGTCACCACAGTGCTCAAATGCCGACAATCGGCGATATCGCAAAACCCGACACGCGCCGGCTCGGTAAGGGCGCGGCGCGATAGGGTCGCGACACCGTGATAGCCTTTCTGGCCACTGATCTCGATGTGCTCGTACCCGGCCATATGAAAAGCGTCGCGCGGAAATAGATCATCCGGGCATTTGGTTTCCTGCAGGCACAACACATCCGGCTGATAATCACGCAGGAATTGCAGGACCAGCGGCAAGCGCAGGCGCACCGAATTGATGTTCCAGGTGGCAACGGAGAAGGGCATGGGAGATTGGACTCGCGGATTGAACAAAGCGCCGCGAGCCTAGTCGAAAGTCAGATGAATGGGAACCGCAACACCGCTCATCCACAGCGGGATGCATCACTACCGCTTCATAGCGATGCGGGTATAGTCGATCTTGAACATGTCATCGGCGAAGCGCACGCCGGTGCGCACGTCCGTGATCATCACCGTTGTATCCAGACCTTGAGCGTCGGTGATGGTCCACTGGCGCAGATCGGACGTTTTCGGATCAAACATCATCGAAATGGTCGAGTTGCCGAATATCGATTTGTCGCCAAGCACGATCGTCGTCATATCCGGCTCCTGCTTGACCGATTTGACCGACTTGGTGGACAGGTCGATCTGGTTGCTGAGCAGCAGTTTCAACGGCGTCTTCGACAGCGGATAGAGATCCCAGGTGTCGAGCTTGCGATTGTTGATTACCACAGACTGGCCATCGGAAATGACGCGGATGGGAGAAGGCTTGTTATAGTTGAAACGAATTTTGCCCGGGCGTTCTATATAGAACGTGCCCCCGGTCTGATCTCCGCGCGGACCGAACTGGACAAAACTACCCGTCAGCGTTTTGACGCTGGAGAACTTGTTGGCTATGTCTTGCGCCGCATTGACGCCGGCGGGACCGGCCTGCGCCAACGCCGGGGTCGGCAACGCGATGTTCGCAGCGCCAAACAAGACACCCATGCCGACCATGGAAGCAACCATGGAGCTCCTCGCAAATGAGCCAATCACGCGAAACGATGCTCTTGTCTGTGTCATGGTCGTATCTCCTGTCGTCGCTTTTGTACGAAACCAGTTAGGCTTCACTATGGCCAAGAAACGGCAGGAAGTCGTTTCTTGTTCCCTTGTGCTGTTACGTAACCTGCGCTTGAGCCTTATGTAATGCGCCGTCACGAATTGTTCCATAACGGCCTGCAAAATCGTTACGTCACAACTAAAACTCGTCATCCTGTGTCGGAACGAGAATCTCGCGTTTGCCTGCGTGATTAGCAGGACCAACGAGCCCTTCCTGTTCCATGCGTTCGATGATAGAGGCGGCGCGATTATAACCGATGCCAAGACGCCGCTGAATATAGCTGGTCGAGGCTTTCTTGTCGCGAAGTACGACGGCGACAGCCTGATCATAGGGGTCATCCGAATCTTCGAGATTCGACGTACCGGACGGTCCGCCGCCGCCTTCATCCTCGTCATCCTCTTCGGTGATGGAATCGAGATATTCCGGAACGCCCTGCAGTTTCAGATGCTGGACGATTTTTTCAACCTCGTCATCGCCAACAAATGGTCCATGCACGCGTTGAATGCGGCCGCCACCTGCCATGTAGAGCATATCGCCCATGCCGAGCAGTTGCTCGCCGCCCTGCTCGCCAAGGATCGTCCGCGAATCGATCTTGGATGTTACCTGGAACGAGATACGAGTCGGGAAATTCGCCTTGATCGTGCCGGTAATAACATCGACTGATGGGCGCTGCGTCGCCATGATCACGTGGATACCGGCCGCACGCGCCATCTGCGCCAGCCGTTGCACCGCGCCTTCAATGTCCTTGCCGGCAACCATCATCAGATCGGCCATTTCGTCGATGATGACGACGATATAGGGCATTGGCTTCAGGTCGAGCTCTTCGGTCTCATAGACAGCTTCGCCGGTTGCGCGGTCGAAACCGGTCTGCACGGTCCGGGCAATGCGTTCGCCCTTTTTGTGGGCCTGCTCGACGCGCTGGTTGAAACCATCAATGTTGCGCACACCGACCTTCGACATCTTGCGGTAACGGTCTTCCATCTCCTTGACTGTCCACTTCAGCGCGACGACCGCCTTTTTTGGATCGGTGACGACCGGGGTCAGCAGGTGCGGAATGCCGTCATAGATGGACAGTTCCAGCATCTTCGGGTCGATCATGATCAGGCGGCATTGCTCGGGCGTCATTCGGTAGAGCAATGACAAGATCATGGTGTTAATAGCCACGGACTTACCTGAACCCGTGGTACCGGCGACGAGCAGATGCGGCATTTTTGCGAGGTCGGCGATAACCGCCTCGCCATTGATCGTCTTGCCGAGGGCAAGCGCCAGTTTTGTCTTGGTCTGCTCGAAGTCGCGGCTTGCCAGAAGTTCGCGCAGATAGACCATCTCGCGGGTCTGGTTCGGCAGTTCGATACCGATGGCATTGCGACCGGGAACCACGGCGACACGCGCAGCAATGGCGCTCATCGAGCGGGCAATATCGTCAGCGAGTGTGATGACCCGCGACGATTTGATACCGGGCGCGGGCTCCAGTTCGTAGAGCGTCACGACCGGACCCGGACGCACGTGTATGATCTCACCGCGCACGCCGAAATCTTCAAGCACGCCTTCCAGCAACCGCGCGTTCTGTTCCAGCGCTTCCTTGGAAAGGCCTGGATTGCGAACGACATTTTTCGGCTCACTGAGGAAATGCAGCGACGGCATCTCATACTCATCGGATTTGATCAATGACGCCTGTGCCTCGCGCTGGACGCGCGCGCCGGCTCTTGGTGCAGGTGCCGGCGTATCGATGCGTGCGGCGACAGGCCTGTTCGGTATTGCCGTCGGTCTGGCCGGAGCTGATTGCGGCGCCCAATCGTCGATATCGTCATCGTCGTCGCTGAACGCAACCGGATCGAAACGCTCATCGAAATCATCATTGCCGATATCGATCGAAGGCGCTTCGATACGCGGCGCTTCATCATAGAATCCCGGCTCACGCCGCCCGTCAGTCTGGCCGTTCTTCTGGCGTGACATCGGCACGTCGCCGAGGAAATCATCATCGTGGCGGCGGGTAGAGACGCTGCGAGCGCGATGGCCGGAAATGCGGCGGAACAATGCCTTGGTGCTCAGGAACCAGTGGGTGAGAGCACCGAGGGCAAGCAGGCCGCCGCCATCGCGATCATCATCGTCCTCGTCGTCATAATCGTCCTCTTCGGCCACATGACGCGTGGATTTCTTGGCAACCGCCGGTTCCCTGTCACGATAGGTGATGCCACTGGCAAAGCCGAATATCCAGAGTGCCGGAATGACGAGGAGGGCAACCATGATCATGGCAAGGCCACCGCGGGGGAACGTGCCGATAAAGATGCCCGGAATCTTGAGGACCATATCACCAAAGACACCGCCGAGACCGATGGGCATCGGCCAGCTTTCAGGTATGGCGAAGCAACCGGCGATCGCCGCGGCCAGAAGTGAGGCGCAAAGCCAGGCAATCGCCCGGCGCGGCATCCGGTCGACACCGCGTCCGGTGAGAAAAAGCCCGGCCCAGAAAAGCGCGGGCATCAATGCCACGACCATCGAAAGCCCGAAAAACTGCATGCCGAGATCGGCAAAGACCGCGCCGGGATAGCCAAGCGCATTATGTGTCGGGTTGGACGTGGCGTGACTGAAACTTGGATCAAGCACATTCCAGGTGGCGAGGCTGCCGATGGCAAAGGCCACGAAGCCAATAAGCCCCAACCCCCAGAGGATATGGATCTGCCTGCGGAACAGGGTGGACAACCCGGTTCGCTGATCATCAATGGCATAGGAAGATGAGTATCCTTGACGCATGAAATCCGGTCCCGTGAACGCATACAGATCGGCTTGAACCAGCCGCAAATCCAAGAGTTGATTCTGACGTTACGGTGCGGATGGTTAAGGGGCCATTAACCATGGAGCGGTGGGGCGGGAAATTAGCAGGACTGGCGGAAAAGGGGTTGTGCAAGTTCGACAACAGTTGATGCCGATTATCTTCCACTTGCGGGAAACAACGCAGCACCACACCCGCAAAATAAAATGGGCCCGGAAACCGGGCCCATTGCAGTTATTCACGAAGCACAGTCTATCAGCTGTGATAGGCAGCTTCACCGTGCGATGTGAGGTCAAGGCCTTCTCGCTCGGATTCGGGCGATGCGCGCAGACCGACAACCAGATCGACGATCTTATAGAGGATCGCGCTGCCAATACCGGACCAGAGCAATGTCACGAGCACACCTTTGAATTGCGCCCAGACCTGAGTCGCCGTGCCAGCGTAGCTGGCAGCAAAGTCCGCCGTCGAGTAGTCGACGATGCCAGCACCACCCAAGGCCGGATTAACCAGAATGCCCGTGCCGAGAGCACCGATTATACCACCGACGCAATGGATGCCGAAGACATCGAGGCTGTCATCATAGTCGAATGTGTTCTTCACCACCGCGACGAAGAAGTAGCAGACGAACGTAACGACCGCGCCGAGCACGATGGCACCCATCGGACCAACGAAACCGGCAGCCGGGGTAACGGCAACCAGACCCGCAACCGCACCCGATACCGCACCAAGCATGGAAGCCTTTCCGCGCAGGAAAGATTCAAGGATGATCCACATCACCGCAGCGGCGGCCGTAGCGACGAAAGTGTTGATCATGGCAAGACCGGCATAGGCATTGGCTTCAAGGTTGGAACCCGCATTGAAACCGAACCAGCCGACCCACAGCAGGGAGGCACCGATCATGGTCATTGTCATGGAGTGTGGCGCCATGATGTCTTTCTTGTAGCCGTTACGCTTGCCGATCATCAGAGCGCCTACAAGGCCTGCGATACCGGCATTGATGTGGACGACCGTACCACCGGCGAAGTCGATTGCGCCGAAGCCGAAGATCAGACCCGATGGATCCGAATAGGCGCTGGGACCGCCCCAGAACCAGACCATATGAGCGATCGGGAAGTAGACGAAGGTAACCCAGAGAATAACGAACAGGATAACCGCCGAGAACTTCACACGTTCGGCGAACGCGCCGACGATAAGCGCCGGTGTAATGCAGGCAAAGGTCATCTGAAAGACGACATAGACCAGCTCGGGGATGGCGACGCCTTTGGTGAAGGTCTCGGACATCGTCGTCACGTCGACGCCGTGCAAGAACGCCTTCGACAGGCCGCCGACGAACGAATTGCCGGGGGTGAACGCCAGGCTATAGCCATAGAATACCCAGATCAGCATCACGACAGCGGTAATCGTGAAGACCTGCATGAGAACCGAGAGCATGTTCTTCGAGCGGACAAGGCCGCCATAGAAAAGCGCAAGGCCAGGGATGGTCATCAACAGTACAAGCACCGTTGAGATCATCATCCAGGTTGTGTCGCCCTTGTCCACCGTGAAGGCTGGCGCTGCGGCGGCGGGAGCTGCTGGCGCGGCCTCCTGAGCGAAAGCGGCCAGCGTACCGATAGCGACCAGTGCCAGCGACCCGAGAAGGGTGCTGCGCGCCGCAGATGTCAGACTGGTTGGAATTTTCATTATTGTCTCCTTGAACCCCAAATAACTCACAGCGCGTCGGTGTCGGTCTCGCCCGTGCGGATACGGACGGCCTGTTCGATGCTGAAAACGAATATCTTTCCGTCGCCGATCTGGCCGGTCTTGGCGGCCGTGGTGATGGCTTCAACGGCGGTGTCGACGAGTTCGGAAGCGACCGCGACTTCCACCTTCAGCTTTGGAAGGAAGCTGACGGCATATTCCGCGCCACGATAAATCTCGGTGTGCCCCTTCTGGCGGCCATAACCTTTCACCTCGGTGACGGTCAGGCCCTGGATGCCGACAGCAGTGAGTGCTTCACGCACCTCGTCCAGCTTGAACGGCTTGATGATGGCCATCACAATTTTCATTGACTATACCCCTGCGCTAGCGCGGCACCCTTCAGGTGGAATTACTCGAAAGGCAGCAATCCGCGTTGAACCCATCGCCCAAAGCCGTTTTGGCCATCGGTGACTGCTTAAGGAGTATTCAAGTTCTGTGCCAGACTCGAAATATAATGCCAAACTATTGATTACAAATGGATATTTTTAACAATCCAAGGCGAGGTTATACAATACGCAGCAACATGCCTAAAAAATAGGCAACTGTAGATCAGGTATTAAAATGTCAATCTCCCGGATGCACACGAATTAGGCCTTCCTGCGCTGTAGAGGCAATCAACGTGCCGTCGCGGCTATAAAGTGCGCCACGATTGAAGCCCCGGGCGCCGGAGGCGCTGGGGCTGTCTGCCGTATAAAGCAGCCAGTCATCGAAGCGGCAAGGCCGGTGAAACCACATTGCGTGATCGAGGCTGGCGACCTGCAGGTCCCGATCGAAAATCGACCTCCCATGCGCATAAAGCGACGTATCGAGCAGCGTCATATCGGAAAGATAGGCCAGTACCGCCGCCTGAACGGCGCGGTCATCCGGGACTGGACCAGTGGTTTTGATCCAGACGTTCTGCTCGGGCGGCAATTTCTCGCGCGAAAAATAATGGGTGAGCGACAGCGGCTTCATCTCGATTGGCCGGTCCTGCTCCCAGTATTTGCGGATGGCGCCGGGCGCATTCTGCAGATACTGCTCTTTCAGGTCCCTGTCGCTGATCAGATGCTCCGGTTCGGTGACATCGAGCGGTTTCGGCTTCTGGTGTTCGAGCCCCGCCTCCTCGATCTGGAATGATGCTTCCAGCGAAAAGATTGCATGGCCGTGCTGGATGCCAACGACGCGCCGCGTGGTGAAGCTCGAGCCGTCGCGAATGCGGTCGACCTCGTAGATGATAGGCACTTTCGGATCGCCGGCGCGCATGAAATAGCCATGCAGCGAATGCACATGCCGGAGAGGATCGACCGTGCGTTGCGCTGCGACGAGCGCCTGGCCAATCACCTGCCCGCCGAAAACGCGCTGCCAGCCGGACTGCGGGCTGCGACCTCGAAACAGGTTGTGTTCAAGCGTTTCAAGGTCGAGTATGGACAAAAGCTCATTCATGGCGTCAGACATGATCGGCGTCTCCCGTTCGCGCGTTCAACGCTTGCAACAGGAACAGTGACACAAGTCAAGCGCCACATAAGGGTACCCGGAGGCAAACATGGTTGAACGAAGCCCCTCACAACAAAATACCGATATAATTATTGCCGGCGCGGGCTATGTCGGCCTCGCGACGGCTGTCGCGCTGAAATCATCGGCGCCACACCTCTCTGTCACGGTCATCGACGCGGCTCCCGCCGGCGTCTGGCGCAACGATACCCGCGCCTCGGCGATCGCCGCCGCAGCAAGCCGCATGCTCGATCGGCTCGGATGCTGGGATGCGATCCTGCCCGAAGCACAACCCATCACCGAGATGATTGTCACCGATTCGCGCACTTCCGATCCCGTGCGGCCGGTGTTCCTCACCTTCAACGGGGAGGTCGAGCCCGGCGAACCCTTCGCGCATATGGTAGAAAACCGCATCCTCAATGCATCCCTGCGCACCAAGGCGGAAGAGCTTGGCGTCAGCTTCTTCGAAGGCGCACCGGTAAACGGCTTCGAGCAGAGCGAGGCGCATCTGACGGTGCGCTACGCAAACGAAAAGGGCTTGCGCACCCGGCTGCTCATCGCGGCTGACGGCGTCAAGTCGCGCCTGCGGGAGATGGCAGGGATCAAGACCGTCAACTGGGAATACGGCCAGTCCGGCATCGTCTGCACTGTGGCGCATGAGCGTCCGCATCATGGCCGGGCCGAGGAGCATTTCCTTCCGGCCGGACCCTTTGCGATGCTGCCGCTCAAAGGCAACCGCTCTTCGCTGGTCTGGACCGAACGGACCGCCGATGCGGAGCGGCTGGTCCAGGAGGATGACTTCGTCTTCGAAGCCGAACTCGAACAGCGCTTTGGTCTGAAGCTTGGCGAGCTTCACGTTGAAGGCGCGCGGAAATCGTTTCCACTTGGCCTTACCCTGGCGCGTGACTTCGTCAAGCCGCGTTTCGCGCTGGTTGGCGACGCGGCACATGGTATCCACCCTATCGCCGGGCAAGGCCTCAATCTCGGTTTCAAGGATGCGGCGGCTCTGGCAGAGACAATCATCGATGCGGACCGGCTCGGGCTAGACATCGGCTCCGTAGCCGTACTCGAGCGCTACCAGATCTGGCGGCGGTTCGATACGGTTCAGATGGGCGTTACCACGGACGTTCTGAACCGGCTCTTTTCAAATGACCATCTGCCAGTGCGGATGCTGCGCGACTTCGGTTTGGGCCTTGTCGAGCGGATGCCGCGGCTCAAGGGATTTTTCATCCGCCAGGCCGCGGGATTGTCGACGACAGCGCCGAAACTGCTGCAGGGCCAGCCAATTTAAAGCGGGCGCGGATACTTGCGGTAGATTGCGTCGATTTCCTTGAGGAGTTCTGGCGACAGCGTGATCTGGCTCGCCCAGATATCAGTCTTCAACTGTTCCATCGATGTGGCGCCGATAATGACCGAGGTCATGAATGGTCGCGTCAAAGCGAAAGCAATCGCCATCTGCGCAACGTCAAGATGATGTTTGCGCGCAAGTTCGATATAGGCACGAACCGCGGGTGCAGAGTGTTCATTGTTGCGCCAAAGACCGCCCTGCAAGATCGCGCCGCGCGTACTCGCCGGCATCTTCCCATCAAGATATTTGCCGGTCAGCACGCCGGAAGCCAGCGACGAGTAGGCCAGAAGCCCGACATCCTCGTGATGGCTCAACTCGGCAAGATCGAGATCGAAGACCCGCTGGATCAGGCTGTATTCGTTCTGTACCGAAGCAACGCGGGGCAGGTCATCGCGCTCTGAAAGCTTCAGCCATTGACCGATACCCCAGGCCGTCTCGTTGGAAAGGCCGATCTGACGGATCTTGCCTTCCTTGACCATATCCCCAAGCCCGAGCAAAGCCTCTTCGATCTGTGCGACGACCTGCGACTTGTCCTGATTTTGCGGCGCATACTGCCATGCAGTGCCGAAATGATAATGACCGCGGGCGGCATAATGAACCTGATAGAGATCGATATAGTCGGTTTGCAGACGCTTCAGGCTGCCTTCTACGGCTTCGCGCACCGTCTGGCGATCGGGGCGTGCGCCATTGCGTATCCAGCTGTTGCCGCCGCCGGAAATTTTCGACGCCAGCACGAACTTGTCGCGTTTGCCGGACTTCTTGAACCACGTCCCGATATAGCTTTCGGTTTTGCCGTAGGTCTCTGCGCTCGACGGAACTGCATAGACTTCCGCCGTGTCCATGAAATTGATGCCCGCATCCAACGCATAGTCGATCTGGCTGTGTGCATCGGCTTCGGTGTTCTGTACGCCCCAGGTCATGGTGCCCAGGCAGATTTCAGTGACATCGATATCGGTCCTGCCGAGTTTCTTCAATTTCACGGGATGATTCCAGTTCTGGCGATGAGGATTGAATAGTCTGGGCGGAAGCTTGGGAGACCGCTCGGTAAGGGACTCGTTTTTAACCTGACCGCAGCATTTCATCAACATGGGATTCTCTTTTGTGACCAAACATTGCGCGAATTCCCGACATGCATCTGTCTCGGAACTGCACTATGCTCGGCGCGTTATGCTCTTATCGAAGGCCAGCCGGCTCGATATTTCAACCACGAGGGAGACGAAGATGGACAGACAAGCAACAGCAATCTGGAAAGGCGCGCTGAAAGATGGCCAAGGCACGCTCGACACCCAAAGCGGCGCGCTGAAAGGTCTTCCCTATAATTTCAAGGCTCGTTTCGAGGACGCAAGCGGCACCTCCGGAACCAATCCCGAGGAATTGCTCGGCGCGGCCCATGCGGGTTGCTTCGCCATGCAGCTTTCGCATTTCCTCGCGGAAAATGGCACGCCAGCGGAAAAGCTCGAGGCCAAGGCAGTCGTGACGCTTGATCCGGCTAAAGGCGCAATCACCAAGAGCGCGCTGACACTGGTCGGCAATGTTCCGGGTATCGACGCTGCGACTTTCAGCGAGCTGGCCACCAAAGCCAAGGCCAACTGCCCGGTGTCGAAGGCGCTCGGTGCGATAGAAGTGACGCTGGATGCCAAATTGGCGTGATTTTTTGGTTCATTGAATGACTAAAACGGGCGCTCTTGGCGCCCGTTTCGTATTTTCTGATTGCACCGCTCTTGTGCGTGGTTCGACACGCTCACCATGAGGGGGATGGGAGATGACAGGCAGCCAAGTTCCGGAGCGCAGGTGACATCGTTGCAGCTTGCAGCACAACAACCTCCCTCATGGTGAGCTTGTCGAACCACGCACAACGACATAGCAGGTGGTCAAATCAAACCCGCCGCTCCACCATCATCTTCTTGATTTCGGCGATGGCCTTGGCAGGGTTCAGGCCCTTCGGACAGGTTTGCGCACAGTTCATGATCGTGTGGCAGCGATAGAGCCGGAATGGGTCTTCCAGATTGTCCAATCGCTCACCCGTTGCTTCGTCGCGGCTGTCGATCAACCAGCGATAGGCCTGCAGGAGCACAGCCGGACCGAGGTAGCGATCGCCGTTCCACCAGTAGCTCGGGCAGGACGTCGAGCAACAGGCGCACAGGATGCACTCATAAAGTCCATCGAGTTTAGCGCGGTCCTCATGGCTCTGCAGCCATTCCTTTGCCGGTTCCGGCGAGACCGTCTTCAGCCATGGTTCGATCGAACGATGCTGGGCGTAGAAATTGGACAGGTCCGGCACCAGATCCTTGACCACCGGCAGATGCGGCAGCGGGTAAATCTTCACCACGCCCTTGATCTCATCCATGCCCTTCGTGCAGGCAAGTGTGTTCGTGCCATCGATATTCATCGCACACGAACCGCAAATGCCTTCGCGGCAGGAGCGTCGCAGCGTCAACGTCGGATCGATCTTGTTCTTGATCCACAACAGGCCGTCGAGGACCATCGGGCCACAATCGTCGAGATCGACATAATAGGTATCGATGCGCGGATTTTCGCCGTCGTCCGGCGACCAGCGATATATCCGGTACTCGCGCAAATTGTTTGCACCCTGCGGACGGTCCCAGGTCTTGCCGGGGCGCATCTGCGAGTTCTTCGGAAGTGCAAGTTCAACCATGATCTCGTGGTTCCCTAATCAATAAACGCGCGCTTTCGGCGCGATCTTGGCGAGGCTGATGCCGCCATCCTCTTCCTTGAGCAGCGGCTCGAGGTGAACAGGACGATAACCCAGCGTGACCTTGCCATCCGGCGCCAACCAGGCAAGGCTGTGCTTGCGCCAGTTGACGTCATCGCGGTTGGGGAAATCCTCGTGCGCATGCGCGCCGCGGCTTTCCTTGCGCGCTTCGGCGGCAACGACCGTGGTGATGGCATTGGCCATGAGGTTTTCCAGTTCCAGCGTTTCCACCAGATCGGAGTTCCAGATCATCGAACGATCGGTGACTTTCACATCTGGCAGTTCGCTCCAGATCTTCTCCATCCGCGCGACGCCGGATTTAAGCGATTCCGAAGTGCGGAATACCGCCGCATCTTCCTGCATGGTCTTCTGCATCTTTTCGCGCAAGGCAGCGGTCGGGATGCCGCCATTGGCATGACGCAGCCGGTCGAAGCGATCCATGATTCTCGTCACCGATGCTTCATTGATGTCGGGGATCTTGGCGTTACGGTCGATAACCTGACCGGCGCGGATCGCGGCTGCACGGCCGAACACCACGAGGTCGATCAGCGAATTGGAGCCGAGACGATTGGCGCCATGCACCGAGGCGCAGCCTGCTTCGCCCACGGCCATCAGACCAGGTTGAATACGATCGGGATCTTCAGCGGTCGGATTGAGCGCTTCGCCCCAATAATTGGTCGGGATGCCGCCCATATTGTAATGAACCGTCGGAATAACCGGGATCGGTTCCTTGGTGAGATCGACGCCGGCAAAAATCTTCGCCGATTCCGAAATACCAGGCAAGCGCTCGTGCAGGACAGCTGGGTCAAGGTGATCCAGATGCAGGAAGATGTGATCCTTGTTCTTGCCGACGCCGCGCCCTTCGCGGATTTCCAGCGTCATGCAGCGTGAAACCACATCGCGCGACGCCAGATCCTTGGCGGATGGTGCGTAGCGCTCCATGAAACGCTCACCTTCGGCATTGACCAGATAGCCGCCCTCGCCCCGCGCGCCCTCGGTGATCAGGCAGCCGGCGCCGTAAATGCCGGTTGGATGGAACTGCACGAATTCCATGTCCTGCAAAGGCAAGCCGGTGCGTGCAACCATGCCGCCACCATCGCCGGTGCAGGTATGCGCCGAGGTTGCGGAAAAATAGGAACGGCCATAGCCGCCCGTTGCCATGACCACCATCTTGGCGGCAAAGCGATGGATTGTGCCGTCATCGAGATTCCACGCGACAACGCCAGTGATCGTGCCCTCTTCATCCTGAATGAGATCGAGCGCGAAATATTCGATGAAGAACTGCGCATTGTGGCGCAGGCTCTGGCCATAAAGCGTGTGAAGGATCGCGTGGCCGGTACGGTCAGCCGCGGCGCACGTGCGCTGTACGGGCGGGCCATCGCCATAGTTCATCATGTGACCACCGAATGGCCGCTGATAGATCTTGCCTTCTTCGGTACGCGAGAACGGTACACCGTAGTGCTCGAGTTCGTAAACGGCTGCAGGCGCTTCCCGCACCAGATACTCCATGGCGTCGGTATCGCCGAGCCAATCCGAGCCCTTGACGGTATCATACATGTGCCACTGCCAGGAATCAGGACCCATATTGCTGAGCGAGGCAGCGATGCCGCCCTGCGCCGCAACGGTGTGCGAGCGGGTCGGGAAAACCTTGGTGATACAGGCTGTCTTCAGGCCTTGCTCGGCCATGCCGAGTGTTGCACGGAGGCCCGCGCCACCCGCGCCGACCACGACCACATCGAACTTATGGTCGACGAATGTATAGGCCTTGCCGCCCGTTTTGTCTGTTGGTGCCATGATCGAGTTTAAACTCCGAAGCTCAGCTTGAGGATCGCAAAGATGCAGACAATACCGACGCCGAGGGCGAAAAAGGTATTGAGCATCAAAAGCACGACCTTCGAACCTTCGCCGTGTACATAATCTTCAATGATGACCTGCATGCCAAGGCGCATATGATAAAGACCGGAGATGATCACCATCAACAGCACCAGAGCAGTCAGCGGGTGCGACAGGGCGGCCCTCGTCTCGGCATAGCCCGCGCCATGCAGGGACAGGATCAGCCCGATGAAAAACAAAAGCAGCGGAATATTGGCGGCGGCCGTCAGCCGCTGACGCCAGAAATGTTCCGTGCCTTCTTTCGCGGAGCCAAGTCCGCGAACCTTTTTAAGCGGCGTGCGCATATCGCTCATCGCTCAAACTCCTCTGCTCTAGGCTATCGTGAATGCCGCGATCCAAATCAGGATCGTCAAGGCGACGGAGAGAATGAGCGAACCCCATGCCATTTTCGTGGTCGTGTCCTTATCGAGGCCGCGGCCGGTATCCCAGATCAGGTGGCGTATGCCGCCGATCATGTGATGGATGAGCGCCCAGGTGTAGCCAAGCAAAACCAGACGTCCGATCCAGGAGCCGTAGATTGCATTGACGAAATTGAAATATTCTTCATTCGTCGCCGCCGCAATCAGCCACCACGCGACCAGCAGCGTGCCGACATAGAGCGCCGAGCCGGTGATGCGATGGACGATGGACATGACCATGGTTGGAATTGGTTTGTAGATTTGCAAATGCGGCGACAATGGCCGGTTTGCGTGCAGATTTGTCTTGCTCATAGCGTCCCCAAGGGTAGCGCCACATCTGATTAGACGGGCAGGGCCGAAAGGCTGGATAAAGGCAATTTAGAGGGGTTTTAATCCGGTTTTTGCACTGCGTCAAAGCCCCATTCTGCACCCTCATGCGGCGAATTGGCTTGAATAGCAAGTCAATAAGGTTTTTGCTTAAAATTCAATCGTTTAAAGCGGTAAAAATGCCTCTTCCAGCCCCCTGAATCTGGCGCGCGTGCCATGCAAAAATAAATCGCGCGAGGCTCCAATAGGAGGGTTTCAAGCGAGCATTCATACGATAGTCGTACGCGACGGCACGGGTCGTTCTCAGGATATTCCATCGTGCGATAACAACCCGGAGTTGATCCGGATTATTGATTGCCGAAGCGGATGATGAAGCTGGTCCAATCGGCTGGCGCCGCGACCTGTTCGTAGAGCTTGCGGCCGTCTTCGGGCACACGCGGCGCATTGAGCGATAGCTTGGTCCAGCCGCGCTCTTCCGCCTTGTCGGCAAGCACATCGATCAGCGCCTTGGCGATGCCTTTGCCACGGTGGTCATGATGCACGTAGATATGATCGACCTGCCCGGCGCGCATGCCGGACACCGGCTCGGGCAGATCGTAGAAAATGACGAAGCCGACAAGAACGCCGTCGAGGCGGGCACCGGCAATCTCCGCAGCGCGATCACGCAACAGGTTCTCCGCGTAATAATCATCCGGACGGCGCGGCGCGCCCCGCTTCAACGCCTGAGCATAACTGGCAAGGAGAGGCGCGAACTCGTGGGCATGGCTGAGATGCAGCAAGGAAATGTCGATGGCGTGCTCGTCTGGGGTTTTCTTGGTCATAGTCGCATCCGTCCCTTTCGTTGCTGCCTGAGCAGGGGTGTTCTTATACATCCGAGGATTGGTTGATTGTGGCGCGCCCGTCAACCTGCGGCCCGGATGAAAATCGATTTGATTAGGTTTTGGGCGGATGACAATTGTTAATAAAAGGTTAATCTGGCTGAAGAACAGTTCGATCGTTAAAGGGACATGTCATGCCGGCTAAGAAAACTGCCTTTTCCAAGTGGCCGGTTATTGCTTCGGCGGTGCTCTCCATCGGCTTGGCTGCCCCGGCTTTTGCGGAAAACAGGATCAATGCCAGTAACTCCTTCGGCGATGAATACGGCAACATCGTCTATTACGAAGCGGGTGGGTCCAAGATCATCTTCGTCGGCGGGGCGGCCGCAAAATCCGATGTCATCGGCCGCAAGATCCGGCGTGAAGTTCCGGTGTATCGGCGCGGTAAGGGACCATCGATGATCTATCCGGTGAGCGATCCGGTCGTCCTTGGCGTTGTCCCGGCACCCAATACGGGTTGCAACAGTCCTTTTCTCATTCAGGGGCGCAGCTACATGTATGGTGTCGACCGCAATGAAACGCCGGTTATCGGCCACCCCGGCTGCGAGTAGCACAGACCAATCGGCGATTTTATTTGCCTCGGTGACCTGCACCCTGTAAGGGGTGCCGCTTTCAAGAGGCAAGAACATATGGCTCGCAGCTCCGACGGCGCACTCGTCCTGTTTTCCGGCGGGCAGGATTCTGCAACTTGCCTCGCCTGGGCACTATCCCGATTCGACCACGTTGAAACGGTCGGTTTTGACTATGGCCAGCGGCACCGGATCGAGCTTGAGGTGCGCGACGAATTCCGTGGCGCCCTTACCGAAAGGTTTCCGGATTGGGCAGAACGGCTCGGTGATGATCATCTGCTGGACGCAAGCATTATCGGCCAGCTTGGATCTACAGCCATGACGCAAAACATCGCTATCGAAATGGCCGAGAACGGCTTGCCCAACACCTTCGTGCCGGGTCGCAATCTGCTGTTCTTCACGCTCGCTGGTGCACTTGCCTATCGTCGCGGCCTGCGGGTTGTTGTCGGCGGCATGTGCGAAACCGATTATTCCGGTTACCCCGACTGCCGCGATGACACCCTGAAGGCCCAGCAGGTGGCACTGTCGCTTGGACTGGACCGCCGTGTGACGATCGAAACGCCCTTGATGTGGCTCGACAAGGCCGATACTTTCGCGCTCGCACAAGACCTTGGCGGCGAACCTCTGCTCGACCTGGTCGTCGAGAATACCCATACCTGCTATCTCGGCGATCGCTCGCAACGGCATGAGTGGGGCTATGGCTGCGGCAGCTGCCCGGCATGCCAGTTGCGTTCGAGCGGCTGGCAGAAGTTCAAGGCGGAGGCGGCATGACCTACGCCGTCAAGGAAATCTACCTGACCCTGCAGGGCGAGGGCAACCACACGGGCCGGGCCGCCGTGTTCATGCGTTTTGCCGGCTGCAACTTATGGTCAGGGCTTGAGCGTGACCGTGAAGAAGCCGTTTGCAAGTTCTGCGATACGGATTTCATCGGCGTAAACGGACCGCGCGGCGGCAAGTTCAAAACAGCGGACGCTCTGGCTGATGCGGTGGTTTCCGCATGGCCTAATGGCGGTGGCGGCAAGCCCTATGTGATCTGCACCGGCGGCGAACCCCTGCTTCAACTCGATACGCCGCTGATTGACGCTTTTCACATGCGCGGTTTCGAGGTGGGTATCGAGACCAATGGCACGATTGCGGCGCCGGCGGATATTGACTGGATTTGTGTATCGCCCAAAGCGGCCGCCCCGCTTGTTCAGACCAGCGGCAACGAGCTCAAACTGGTCTATCCGCAAAAGGAAAGCGAGGCACATCCTTCGCGGTTCGAGCAGCATTCCTTTGAGCATTTCTATTTGCAACCTCTTGACGTCATCGGTGATCCGGCGCAAACCGCCGCACATGTGGCATCTGCAGCGGCCTATTGCCTCGCGCATCCGCTTTGGCGGCTGAGCACGCAGACACATAAATTGATCGGCCTGCCCTGAGGCGGGCTCTTTGTTTAACGCAATTCCGGACGCAAAACCATTGGACACTTTTGCTGGAATTGCTTTGGCGGGCGCCTGTATTGCGCCAGAGCTGACGGAGCACTCATGAGAATCTTCAACGAATTCACGTTTGAAGCGGCACATCATTTGCCGCACATCTTTCCCGACGGACATGTCAATACGCGTCTGCACGGACACAGTTTCCGTGTGCGGGTTACTTTGGAAGGAAAGCCCGATAGCAGGACTGGTCTCGTCTCCGATCTCGGCACAGTGAAGAGCGCTTTCGACAGTGCGCACGAGAAACTTGACCACCGCTACCTCAACGAGATCGAAGGCCTGGAAACACCGACGCTTGAAAATATTGCCATGTGGCTGTGGCGGCATTTTGCGTCGAGTCTTCCCGGCTTGGCACAGGTCGGCGTCTACAGGGACACTTGCGGCGAGGGTTGTGAATATCAGGGCGAATTCGAGATGGAAAGGACAGCAGCATGAGTCATTATGCGGAAACATCAACCATGCTCGGCAAGGATGTCAAAATCCCGCAACATCCGGATGAGGCTATCCTCGATGCCGTCCCCAACCCCCAAGCGGGAACGCTTTTCCTCGCGCGTTTCGCCTGCCCGGAATTCACTTCGCTGTGTCCGGTGACCGGCCAGCCGGATTTCGGCCATCTGGTCATTGACTATGCGCCGGATCAGACGCTGGTGGAATCGAAGTCGCTGAAATTGTTTCTCGGCAGTTTCCGCAACCACGGTGCTTTTCACGAAGACTGCACTGTCGGGATCGGCAAGCGCATCGTCGAGGCGGTCAAGCCGCTGTGGCTGCGCATCGGCGGCTACTGGTATCCGCGCGGCGGCATTCCGATCGATGTGTTCTGGCAGACAGGTCCGGTACCGGAAGGCCTGTGGCTGCCGGATCAAGGTGTCCCGGCATATCGGGGAAGGTGATAAGAAAACGGGGCCGATGGCCCCGTTTTCCATTCTAACCGAAACTGCTTATTTCCACTCGCGGATATCGACGAAGTGACCAGCAATCGCCGCGGCTGCGGCCATCGCTGGCGACACAAGATGCGTGCGGCCCTTGAAGCCTTGACGGCCTTCGAAATTGCGGTTTGACGTCGAGGCACAACGCTCCCCGGGCTTCAAACGGTCATCGTTCATCGCAAGGCACATCGAGCAGCCGGGCTCACGCCAGTCAAAGCCGGCAGCCTTGAAAATCTTGTCGAGCCCTTCAGCTTCTGCCTGTTGCTTGACGAGACCGGAGCCGGGCACGATCATTGCATCGACTGTTTCAGCGACCGTACGACCCTCGACCACTTTGGCGACTTCGCGCAGGTCCTCGATACGGCCATTGGTGCACGACCCGATGAAGACGCGATCAAGCTTGATATCGGTGATTGGCGTGCCAGGCTTGAGCCCCATATAGTCGAGCGCGCGCCATTTCGATGAGCGTTTGGTCTCATCCAGAATCTCATCCGGGTTCGGAACTGCGCCAGTGACGGCAATCACGTCTTCGGGCGAAGAGCCCCAGGATACGATCGGCGGCAGATCGGCTGCATTCAGAACGACGACCTTGTCGAAATGCGCGCCCTCGTCGCTCTGCAGCGTCTTCCAATAGTCAAGCGCCATGTCCCAGGCTTCGCCCTTCGGTGCGCGAGGCTTGTCCTGGACGTAGGCGAATGTGGTTTCGTCCGGTGCGATCAAACCAGCGCGGGCGCCGCCTTCGATCGACATGTTGCAAATGGTCATGCGGCCTTCCATCGACAGCGCGCGAATGGCTTCGCCAGCATATTCGATGACATAACCTGTGCCGCCTGCGGTGCCGATTTCGCCGATGATGGCAAGGATGATGTCCTTGGCGGTCACGCCAGCCGGCAGCTTTCCGTCGACACGAACCAGCATGTTCTTGGCTTTCGACTGGATCAGCGTCTGAGTCGCGAGAACATGCTCGACTTCCGATGTGCCGATACCATGCGCCAAGGCTCCGAAAGCGCCATGCGTGGACGTGTGGCTGTCGCCACAGACGATTGTCATGCCCGGCAGAGTAAAACCCTGTTCCGGTCCGATGATGTGGACGATACCCTGACGGATATCCTTCTCGGAATAGTACTCGACGCCGAAATCCAGCGCGTTCTTGGCAAGGGCTTCGACCTGGATACGGCTTTCATTGTTCTCGATACGCTTGGTCCGGTCCGGTGAGGTCGGTATGTTGTGATCGACGACGGCAAGCGTCTTTTCCGGATGCCGAACCTTGCGGCCGGTGAGGCGTAGGCCTTCGAAAGCCTGCGGGCTGGTCACTTCGTGGACAAGATGGCGATCGATATAGAGGAGGCACGTGCCGTCTTCCTGAGCATCGACCAGATGGTCATCCCATATCTTGTCATAAAGTGTGCGTGGCGCAGACATTTTGGTATCCTCAGACTTTCCAATTATTTCGTGGACATATGCACTCGAGGTCCACTTACGTCAAGAAACAAGCGAAAAAAGTAATAATCCGGCGACAAAGCGCCGCTGTTTCCTGGATTAACGGCGATTCAGACGGCGTTCCAGCCAGCGCAATCCAAGCGACAGGCTGATTGTCAGAATGAGGTATATATAGGCAACAACGGAATAAGTTTCAAAGAAGCGGAAGGAACCTGAGGCATAGACCTTGCCCATCTGCGTGACGTCCACGACGCCCAGCACCGAGACAAGCGAGGAATCCTTCACCATCGAGATAAAATCATTGCCATAGGGCGGCAGGATGGTGCGGATGGCCTGTGGCATGACAATCAGCCGGAACCGCTGAAACCGCTTGAGCCCTAGCGCCTTCGCAGCTTCGATCTGCCCCGTGTCCACGGCTTGTATGCCCGCACGGAAAATTTCGGCGAGAAAGGCTGCATAGGCCAGCATCAACGCGATGATCGCGCGCCAGAGCAGCGAGAAATCGCGAACTTGCAGTGGATCGAGAAGACCTGCCGACTGCAGGGGTTGCGTAGCGAAATTCCATAGCCAGACAGCGGCTGGCGCGCCGACAAAAGCGATATAGAACAGCAGCACGAGCAGCGGAATGCCACGTACAATCTCGACATAAAACCGCGCGATCTGCCGGACAGTGACATGTTCCGAAAGGCTCATCACCGCGAGAAGCAGACCGAACGCGGACGCGAGGAAGAAGGCCAGCAGCGAAACCCAGACCGTTATCCAGATACCTTGCGAGACCGTTGTGAAAACCTGCCCGTAAATGGGACTGACGAGAATGGCCATGCCGAGTGCAACGGCAATCATTGCGGCCACAAGCAGCCACCACGGGAAATCCTTTTTCTCGGAAGGTCCGCTGCGCTTCGCGTTATCGGACACTGTTCAACTTACTGCCCGAGCTTGTAGTCGAGGAACCATTTCCTGTTGAGCGCATCCAAGGTGCCATCAGCTTTGAGCGCAGCAATCGCTGCATTGACCGGCGCGACGAGGTCCGAACCCTTCGGGAAGATGAAGCCGAAATCCTCGGTGCCGAGCGGCCCACCGATCAGCTTCAATGCACCACCCGACGCATCAACATAGCCCTTGCCAGCCGTGCTGTCGGTAAGGACAAGATCGACATCGCCGGTCTTCAGCGCCTGGATTGTCGCGCCGAACGTCTCGAAAAGCTTGATGCGCGGGTTCTGTTCGTTGCCATCAAGCACATTGTAGACAGCGACATAGAAATTGCTGGTGCCGGGCTGTGCGCCGACAAGCGTATCTTTTGCATCGGCGAAACTCTTCGGGTCGGTAAAACGCTTCTCGTCGCCGCGCACCAGCATGAACTGTTCCGAGCGCATGTAGGGCTCGGAAAAATCCACTTTCTGCTTGCGTTCGTCATTGATGGTGATGCCGGTCATGCCGATCTGGTACTGATTATCCGAAACGGCCTGGATCATCGCGTCCCAGCTTGTGTTGAGATATTCGACTTTGAAATTCAGACGCTGAGCGATCTCGTTCATGGCGTCGTATTCCCAGCCGACAGGCTTGCCGCTCTTCGGGTCGACGAATTGCAGGGGTGGATAGGCATTTTCTGTAACGACGGCGACCTTTCTACCGCCAAGATCAGGCAGATTAGCAGCCCATGTAGAAAATGGCGTCACGGCGAGCATCAATCCCGCCAAAAGAACGGACCGCAAATTCATATCAACCCCCTGTCAATTTTGCGCTGAAACAGATTTCACCTTGTCACTGACGCGTCAATCCCCGCAAGCATGTCTGTTCCTTCTGCGCCCGTGCAGACAAATGATTTTTTGTGCGACAAATAAAAAAGGCGGCCCGAAGACCGCCTTTTTCAAAATGAAATGGACCGCGCTTATTCAGCGGCAGGCGCCTTGGCAACAGTTGCTTCCGAAACGGTTTCGGCTGCGCCAGTCACAGGAACAGTTGTCTTGTTCTTGCGGTTGTCTTTCTTCTCGACGATACGAGCTGCCTTGCCGGTGAGACCGCGCAGATAGTACAGCTTCGCACGGCGCACCTTACCGCGGCGAATAACATCAACGCCTTCGACCAGCGGCGAAATGACCGGGAATACGCGCTCGACGCCTTCGCCATAGGAAATCTTGCGAACGGTGAAATTCTCATTGATGCCTGCACCGTTACGGGCGATGCAAACGCCTTCATAGGCCTGAACGCGGGTACGGGTACCTTCCGTCACGCGGACATTGACACGAACCGTGTCGCCCGGGCGGAAATCCGGGAGCACGCGCTTGGCTTCGATTTTTGCTCTCTGTTCGAGATCGAGCTGACGAATAATATCGACGGTCATCGTCTTCATCCTTTGTTTTTCAAACAGTCAGAGCGCTCGACACTTGCCATGCAGCAATCTTGGCCACATTTCTATGCCTCCGGCGAGGCAGGAGCGAATTCACCATTCATTGATTAATGGACCGGGTATTTCCCGAGTTGGCGGGCTGATACACCATAAAAGCCGGTTTGTCACCTCCGGCGTGGAATCTTTTTGCCTGCCTATCGCTTTGGCAACGCCCTATGGGCCTGCCAAAGGTCGGGCCGGCGCTCCTCCGTCAACCGTTCTGCCTGTTCGCGCCGCCATTTGCCGATGGCGCCGTGATTGCCGGATAGGAGCACATCGGGAATGCGACGGCCTTCCCATTCCGGCGGCTTGGTATAGTGCGGATGTTCCAGCAGGCCGGTCTCGAAGCTCTCGGTCTCGCCGGACAGAGCATTGCCCATAACGCCGGGCAAGAGCCTCACGATCGCATCGAGAACGACGATTGCCGCGGTTTCACCGCCGGAGAGTATATAATCGCCGATTGATATTTCCTCGAACTGTCGTGCCTCGATCAGCCGCTCATCCACCCCTTCGAATCGTCCACAAAGCAGAATCGCACCCGGGCCTGCAGCAAGTTCACGCACCCGCACCTGATTCAATGGTTTGCCGCGAGGGCTCATGAACAGTTTTGGACGCTCGTCCGCCACATGATCAACCGCGCGCGCCAAAACATCCGCTTTCATGACCATGCCGGCGCCGCCGCCAGCCGGCGTATCGTCAACCATGCGGTGCTTGTCAGTGGTGAAGTCGCGTATCTGCACTGTATCGAGCGACCACGCGCCGTCCTGGAGGGCTTTTCCGGCGAGAGATACACCGAGTGACCCCGGAAACATTTCCGGGTAGAGCGTCAGCACTGTGGCGCGAAACCCGCCCTTAGCCGTGGTCATGGCCGCTTTTTCCCGCCGTCTTCACCGCCGAGTTGCCGGCGCCGTTCCTCATCCTCATTCTCGTCGGGAATGAGACCAGCTGCAGCGGGATTGATAATGATATGACCTGCCTTGAGGTCTACACGGGGCACAGCGACCATCGTGAACGGAATCAGCATTGGACGCTTGCCAGGAATAGTCAGCTCAAGCAAATCGCCGCCGCCGAAATCGAACATCGCCGATACCATGCCGTGCCTGTTGCCTTCAGCGTCGATGGCCTCGAGCCCGATCAGGTCCGAATGGTAATACTCGTCCTCATCCAGATCCTGCGGCAGTTGCGATCTGTCGATAAACAGGGTCGTGCCGTTTAGTGCCTCGGCCATATTGCGATCGTTAACACCGCGAAAGCGCACGACGACCACCGTCTTCGCGGGACGGATATCCAGCACCTCGAAAGGCCTCCCGGTAACATCATACAGCGGACCGTAATCAGCCAGCGCCATTGGATCGCCGGTAAAGGTTTTCACCCTGAGCTCGCCGCGCGTTCCGTGCGCCGCTCCGATCACCGCCAACTGCACTGGATCATTCAACTTCGCCATCAGTTCTTCCAATTTTTTGCATTCAGCCCGAATTAGAGCAAACGCCAGGCAAAACCAAGACGAAACGACTCTGTAAGGAGTCCGGTGGCATTGTCTGGGTATGAATTTAAGGAGCGATGCCATGGGCGTCCAGCCGCAAACCGAACCATTTCTTGTTTCCGCCAGGCCCGACTTGATCGATGCGCGCGAGAATTGGCTGAAATCGCTGAAGAATACGCGGCGATTGGCAGCGAACACACTTGAGGCGTATGAGCGCGACACACGCCAGTTCTTCCAGTTTCTGACAGGCCATCTCGGCGAGCCTCCGGCGCTGAAAGATGTGGCGACACTGCGCATCGCTGATCTTCGTTCATTTTTGGCACGGCGCCGCAATGATGGCGCCGGCGCGCGCACGCTCGGCCGCGGGCTTGCCGGCATACGCTCATTCCTGCGCTTTCTCGAAAAACAAGGCATGGCCAACGCCGCGGCCTCGATCGCCATGCGGGCGCCGCGCCAGCCGAAATCCCTGCCCAAGCCGCTGACGATGGTGGACGCACGGCGTGTCGTCGAGAAGGGCGAACAGCTCAATGAAGAACCATGGATCGCCGTGCGCAATGCTGCGGTGCTCACCCTGCTTTATGGTTGTGGGTTGCGCATTTCCGAAGCGCTGGAGCTCGATGGTGGAGCGCTGACTGATCCGGATGCGCGCTCAATCATGATCACCGGCAAGGGCGGCAAAACCCGAATGGTGCCGTTGCTACCAGTCGTGCACCGGGCTGTTGCGGAATATCGCACGCTTTGCCCTTATGACCTCGAAGAGGGCAAGCCGCTGTTTCGTGGCGCGCGCGGCGGCGAACTGCACTCGGCAATCATCCAGCGCGACATGCAGAAGATGCGCGGCGCGCTTGGTCTGCCGGATACGGCGACGCCGCATGCCTTGCGCCATTCGTTTGCCACGCATTTGCTGGGACGCGGCGGTGATCTGCGCACCATTCAGGAATTGCTCGGTCACGCCAGCCTGTCAACGACGCAGGTCTATACGGGCGTCGATACGGAGCGATTGATGGAAATTTACGCCAAAGCCCATCCTCGCGCCTGAATACGAACAATTTACCGGCTGAGATTAACGTTTTCTCCGCAGGCTTACGGATAGATATCAGGCATGAACGACACGAATAATTTCACCTCACTTGACCGTCTCGCAGATTGCCTGCTGCGGCTGTGCCTGGCATTGAGCTGGCTGCTGCTGGCTTCCCTCGCCATGGTGGCCTTCAGCGCGACACGCGCCAGGGCCGACGAGATCACCTGTGGCGGTCGTGATCTGATCGCTGAGATGAAAAAGACCGATCCGGCAAAGCTTGATGCCTTGCACAAGGAGGCCGCCGACACCCTAAACGGCAAGGGGTTGCTGTGGAGGATCGAAAAGCCCGGCGTAAAACCATCCTTCCTCTACGGCACCATGCATCTGACCGATCCGCGGGTTCTCAAGCTTTCCGATGCAGCTGAGGCGGCCTACCAGGGTGCCGACACGGTCGTGATCGAAACCGACGAAGTGCTGGACCCGAAAGCGCCCATAAAGGTCATGGCCGAGACACCGGAACTGATGATGCTTGTGGACGGTACGACACTGGACAAGCTCATTCCCAAGGACAAGCTCGAGACGGTCAAAACTGCGCTTTCCGAACGCGGTATCCCACTCGCCGCCGTTAATCGCATGCAGCCGTGGATGCTGACGAGCATGCTCGCCATGCCTGCTTGCGAATTCGCGCGCAAGAAGGAAGGCATGGCCTTTCTCGACATCAAACTAGCCGAAGACGCAAAGGCGCGGGGCAAGCAGGTTGCCGGCCTTGAGACGATCAAGGATCAGCTAGGTGCCATGGCGTCGCTGCCGGCACAGTTTCACATCGACGGATTGATCGAAACGCTGACCCTGGGGCCGAAACTGCCCGATGTGTTCGAGACGATGACCGTGCTTTATACGCAGGGCGATATCGGCATGATCTTCCCTTTGATGCGTTCGGTGTCACCGAATGGCGCAAACGGCGCGAATTATGCGGAGTTCGAGGAGAAAATGGTCAATGCCCGCAACCGGACCATGGCGGAGCGCGCCAGGCCGATCATCGACAGGGGCAACGCCTTCATTGCGGTTGGCGCACTGCACCTGCCCGGCGAGCAAGGTCTTGTCTCCCTGCTGAAAAGCAGAGGTTATACAATCACCGCTGAGCGATAGTTTACCAAGTATTGACCCGTTAAACCGGCATATATCCGGCATCGCTCCAAGAGCATCCCCCGTCCATGATCTGACAATTCCGGAACTTTCCGGACCGATAGTCGTTGTTCTCTTCGGAATGGTACTGAAAAGTCATGGAGGACACGAAATGACATACGATCCAAACCTGCAACAGCGACCGATGGAATCCGATCCGAACAATCCGAGATCAACCATCGTCAAGAGCGGTAGTGGCAGTGGTTTTCTGATCGGCGGTATTATCATTGCCGCATTGGTTATCGGCGGCTATTACTTCCTCAACCGTAGTGACACGGGCATGAGCCCTACCGCTCCGACACCGCCCGCAACGACTGACACGGCGCCAGCACCGGCCACACCTGAGCCGCCAGCAGCGACTGCACCTGCGCCGACAGCTCCGGCTCCTGCCGAACCTGCTCCGGCACCAGCTACGCCGGCCCCAGCTCCAGCTCCCGCCCAATAACTAGCGAGGAGAACGCAAAAAGGCCCGGTAACACCGGGCCTTTTTCGTGCGTTTCTGAACCATTACATATGGATTGGCTTGAAGAAAGTCGCCAACGCGGCCTCGCGCACGGCTTCCGACATGGTCGGGTGGGCGTGTGTCGTGCGCGCCAGATCTTCTGAAGAACCGCCGAATTCCATGAGCACAGTTGCTTCGTGAATCATTTCACCGGCGCCGTAACCGACGATATGGACACCGAGTACACGGTCGCTGGCCTTGTCCGCCAGGATTTTGACGAAGCCGTCCGTGTGCAGCATGGCGCGAGCACGGCCATTGGCAGTGAACGGAAATTTGCCGGCTTTGTACTCGATGCCGGCCGCTTTCAGCTCTTCCTCCGTCTTTCCTACAGAAGCCACTTCCGGCTGCGTATAGACAACGCTCGGTATCGCATCATAATTCACATGACCGACCTGTCCGGCGAGGATTTCGGCAACGGCAATACCCTCGTCTTCGGCCTTGTGCGCGAGCATGGCGCCCTCGACGACATCGCCGATCGCGTAAATTCCGGGGATATTGGTCTGCCAATGATCATCGATGGCGACACGGCCGCGATCATCCACCGCAACACCAGCTTCCCTTAGTCCCGCGCCGTCCGTATAGGGCCTGCGGCCCGTGGAGATTAGCACCACATCGGCCTCGATCGTCTGCGCATCGCCGCCCTTGACCGGCTCGAACGTGATCTTTGCACCCTTACCCGATTTTTCGACGCCGGTTACCTTGGCACCCATCTTGAACTCGATGCCCTGCTTTTCCAGCATACGCTGAAATTGACGGGAGACTTCACCATCCATCGGTCCGAGAATCTTGTCTAGAAACTCGACAACGGTCACTTTCGAACCAAGGCGCGCCCAAACTGAACCGAGCTCCAGGCCGATGACGCCCCCGCCAACCACGACGAGATGTCCCGGCACTTTTTCAAGTTCCAATGCTCCGGTTGACGATATGATGACCTTCTCGTCGAACTCGACATTAACGCCGGGAATGCCAGCGACATCCGAACCTGTGGCGATAACAATGCTCTTCGTTTCTATTTCCTCAACGGTCCCGTCTTCGGCGGTCACGGAAACCTTGCCAGCTCCAACGATCTTCCCAGTGCCCATGAACGTATCGATCTTGTTCTTTTTAAACAGGAAGGCGACACCATTGACGTTGGCCTCGACCGTCGCATCCTTATGGGCGAGCATTGCCGGGAGGTTGAGCCTGGGCGTGCCGACATCGACGCCGAGCGTGGCATGGGAATGGCCCGCCTCATGGAACACTTCCGAAGCATGCAACATCGCCTTTGACGGAATGCAGCCGATATTGAGGCAGGTGCCGCCAAAAGTAGCGCGCTTCTCGATCACCGCGGTCTTGAGACCAAGTTGCGCGGCCTTTATCGCGCACACATAGCCGCCAGGACCTGTTCCGATGACGACGACGTCATATGCCATGATTGATTCCTTCTTTTGCGGGCACCCCGGGAACTATTGTTCGGGCACGCATTCCTTAAAACGGAAGACTTCCCAGGGAAAAGTCTCGATGGTTTTTTCAAGTTTGAAATTGAACCGGCTCATGGAGCCGGAAAAATCCGGCAACAACAAAGCTTGCGCTGCCGGCTCCTTGGCTTGCGGCAGGAGATCGGCGTCAGCTCCTTCGGTCAGGGCATAGATAACGCCGCGCCACACGGTGCATGCCTCCAGGTCGTCGCCAGTAACATCGCCGCTCGGGCACTTGTACATGATCATGCCGTTGGGTCTTGCAATGTCCTCACTCCACATGACCACGCCATCAAGTTTCAGATCACTGTCGTTTTTCTCGATAGTGAATTCATTCGATGTCATCACCGGCTGATCTTCGGGAACATGCCTGAAGGTCAGCGTATAGGCGTCATCCCGATCCGTGTAGATCGCGCGATCCTGCGTGCACGCGGCAAAAGCCGGAGTTACAGACAGAGCGCACCCGAAAATCGCAGCCAGAATGCGCGTCCGCTTTACCATGGTGCGTGGTTCGGCAAGCTCATCATAACGAAGAGTGGCGGACTGCATCAATGATCGCCATTGTCTAAACATCCTGGATACCCTGCAATCCCCCTAAGTCTCTCATGGTGAGTGGTCCTGAACCACACACCACAAGAGGGCCCGCCTTACAAATCAAGTACGAGACGTTCCGGATCCTCGAGGCTTTCCTTGACGCGAACGAGGAAGGTCACCGCTTCCTTGCCATCGACGATACGGTGATCGTAGCTGAGCGCCAGATACATCATCGGACGAATGACGATTTGTCCGCCAACAACAACCGGGCGCTCCTGGATCTTGTGCATGCCAAGAATGCCGGACTGCGGCGCGTTGAGGATGGGCGAAGACATCAGCGAACCGTACACGCCGCCATTGGAAATGGTGAAGGTACCGCCCTGCATGTCAGCCATGGATAAGGCGCCATCGCGCGCGGCTTTGCCGAGTCGGCCGATTTCCTTTTCGATTTCGGCGATTGACATCTGGTCGGCGTTGCGAACAACAGGAACGACAAGTCCCCTGTCCGTGCCAACAGCGACGCCAACATGCGCGAAGTTTTTGTAGATGATGTCGGTACCGTCGATTTCCGCGTTAACCGAGGGGACGTCCTTCAGCGCGTGCGTCACGGCTTTGGTGAAGAAGCCCATGAAGCCGAGTTTGACGCCATGCTTCTTTTCGAAGATTTCCTTGTAGCGGTTACGCAAATCCATGACAGCCGACATATCCACCTCATTATAGGTGGTCAGCATGGCGGCTGTGTTCTGCGCGTCCTTCAGGCGGCGCGCAATCGTCTGACGCAGGCGAGTCATCTTCACCCGCTCTTCGCGCGATGCGTCATCGGCAGGCGTGGCGGGACGAGCCGCAACAGGCTTTGGTGCTTCCGTCGCAGCGGGCGCTGCAATACCCTTGGTGACCGCATCGAGCACATCGCCCTTCAGGACCTGTCCGCGCTTGCCTGAACCTTCGACCTGCGAGGCGGAAACGCCTTTCTCGGCGAGGATCTTCGATGCAGCGGGCGAAGCCGGCATCTCGCTTGGTTTGCGTTCGGTGATAGCCGGCTCACCGGCAACTTCAGCAGTCTTTGTCTCCGCTTCCTTGGTCGAAGCTGCAGCAGCAGGGCCGGAGGCCTGCGCAGCAGCTTCCGGCTTTGCCTCCGCCTTCTTGGCGGGAGCCGCCGCTGTGCCATCCGCCGAACCGATCATGCCGAGAAGGGCACCCACCTCGACAGTGTCGCCTTCCTTTGCAGTGATTTCAGCGAGAGAGCCGGCAGAAGATGCCGGCACTTCGATCGTCACTTTGTCGGTTTCCAGTTCCACCAAAGGCTCGTCAACGGCAATCGTATCGCCGACATTTTTGAACCATTTGCCAATTGTCGCTTCGGAAACGGATTCGCCCAGCGTCGGGACGCGGATTTCGGTTGCCATGTTCTCGTTCTTCCGTTGATCTCTAATGTTCAATTACGAACCCAAAGCATCTTCAAGGAATGCTTCAAGCTGTGCAAGGTGTTTGGACATCAGGCCCGTTGCGGTCGATGCGGCGGCAGGACGTCCGGTGTAACGGACGCGCTGATGCTTGGCATCGATATGCGCCAGGACCCATTCCAGATAGGGATCGATAAAGGCCCAGGCCCCCATGTTCTTGGGTTCTTCCTGGCACCAGACCATTTCCGCATTGCGGAAACGGGAGAGTTCCGTGATCAGGGCCTTTGCCGGGAAGGGATAGAGCTGTTCGACGCGCAGGAGATAGACATCGTCGATACCACGCTTTTCGCGCTCTTCGTAAAGGTCATAATAGACCTTGCCGGAGCACAGGACAACGCGGCGGATCTTCGAATCCTTCTGCAGCTTGATCGCCTGATCCTTCAGGAGTTGCGCATCATCCCACAACAGGCGGTGGAACGATGAATCGCCCGTGAAATCTCCGATCGAAGACACAGCGCGCTTGTGGCGCAGGAGCGACTTCGGTGTCATCAAGATCAGCGGCTTGCGGAAGTCGCGCTTCATCTGGCGGCGCAGGATGTGGAAGTAATTAGCCGGCGTCGTGCAATTTGCCACCTGCATATTGTCTTCCGCGCAAAGCTGCAGATAACGCTCGAGCCGTGCCGAAGAATGTTCTGGCCCCTGACCTTCATAGCCATGCGGCAGAAGGCAGACGAGACCGGACATTCTCAGCCATTTGCGCTCACCCGACGAGATGAACTGATCGAAGATGACCTGCGCGCCATTGGCGAAATCGCCGAACTGGGCTTCCCACAGGGTCAGGGCACGCGGATCGGACAGTGAATAGCCATATTCGAAACCAAGCACGGCCTCTTCCGACAGCATCGAATTGATGACTTCGTAGATCGCCTGGCCCTTCTGCAGATTATTGAGCGGGATATAGCGTTGCTCCGTGTCCTGATCATAGAGCACCGAGTGACGCTGGCTGAATGTGCCGCGCTCGACATCCTGACCAGACAGGCGGACCGGATGGCCTTCTGTGACCAGCGAGCCGAATGCAAGGGCTTCCGCAGTCGCCCAGTCGAACCCCTCGCCGGTCTCGATCATCTTGGCGCGGTTATCCTGGAAACGCTGGATGGTCCGGTGCACATTAAGACCCGCGGGAACTTCGGCGAGCTTCCTGCCCATCTCTTTCAAGATCTTCACCGGCAATCCGGTCTTGCCTCGGCGTTGTTCATCGGCATTGTCAGCGGTACGCAGACCGCTCCAGGCACCATCAAGCCAGTCAGCCTTGTTGGGCTTGTAGGCCTGACCTGCTTCGAATTCCTGTTCCAGATTTTCACGCCATGCAGCACGCATCTTGTCGGCCTCGGCCTCGGTGATGAGACCTTCCTGAATCAACTTGGCGGAATAGAGCTGGACCGTCGTCTTCTGACTGCGAATGGTCTTGTACATCAGCGGCTGTGTGAACGCGGGCTCATCACCCTCATTGTGGCCAAACCGGCGATAGCAGAACATGTCGATGACGACCGGCTTGTGGAACGTCATGCGGTATTCCGTAGCGATCTTCGAAACATACACTACGGCTTCCGGATCGTCGCCATTGACGTGGAAGATCGGCGCTTCGATCATCTTGGCCACGTCGGACGGATAGGGCGAGGACCGCGAGAAACGCGGATTGGTGGTGAACCCGATCTGGTTGTTGATGATGAAATGCACGGTGCCGGCAACACGGTGACCACGCAGACCCGACAAGCCGAAACATTCCGCAACCACGCCCTGTCCGGCGAACGCTGCATCGCCATGCAAAAGCAGCGGCATGATCTTCGCACGCTCGGACAGCGGCACAACTTCATCACGGTCGCGACCAGCCAGGAGATCCTGCTTGGCACGCGCCTTGCCCATCACTACCGGATTAACGATCTCAAGGTGAGACGGATTGGCCGTCAGTGACAGGTGAACCTTGTTGCCGTCGAACTCGCGGTCCGACGAGGCACCGAGGTGGTACTTCACATCACCCGAACCTTCGACATCGTCAGGCGTATAGGAGCCACCCTTGAATTCATGGAAAATCGCACGATGTGGTTTGCGCATGAACTGGCTGAGCACGTTGAGACGGCCGCGATGGGCCATACCGAGGACGATTTCCTTCAGGCCCATGGAACCGCCACGCTTGACGATCTGTTCCAGCGCCGGAATGAGCGACTCGGCACCATCAAGGCCGAAACGCTTGGTGCCCTTGTACTTGACGTCGATGAACTGCTCGAAGCCTTCGGCCTCGATTAACTTCGACAGAATGGCCTTCTTGCCTTCGGCAGTGAAGGCGACGCCCTTGTCCGGACCCTCGATGCGCTCCTGAATCCAGGCTTTTTCTACGGGATCGGAAATATGCATGAACTCGACGCCGATGGTCGAACAGTAGGTGCGCTGCAGGATGTCGAGCATCTGCGGGATCGTCGCATATTCGAGACCCAGCACATTATCGATGAATATCTTGCGATCGTAGTCTGCCGGCGAGAAGCCGTAGCTCTCCGGCGACAGCTCATTATAGTCTTCCTTGACTTCGGCAAGGCCGAGTGGGTCAAGCTTGGCGTGCAGATGACCGCGCATCCGATAGGCACGAATCATCATGATCGCGCGCACGGAATCGCGGGCGGCGTGAATGATTTCCGAATCCGACGACGGTGCCAGAGGGGCGGTAACGCCATTTGTTGCGGCGGCGCCGTTGGCGCCCTTCGCCTTCAGCTTGTCGGTGATGTGTTTCTCGACTTCGCCCCAATTGCCGTCCAGCGCCGAGACGAGTTCGCCATTGCCGGCGACCGGCCAGTTCGGCTTCTCCCAGGAGGCACCTTTCGCATTGGCGATGACATCAGCCTTGGTGTCGTTGAGGTTGGCGAAGAATTCCTGCCATTCGGCATCCACCGATGCCGGGTCTTTCTCATAACTCGCGTGCAGTTCCTCGATATAATGGGCATTGCCGCCATAGAGAAACGAGGTGAGTGCAAAAAGATCGTTGGCCTGTTCTTGACGTGCCATGTTCGTGACCGGAGCCGCGCTCCGTCTCCTTTGATGGTGGTTTGATCGGGGCGACAACCGTCCCGATTCATTCTCGCTATATATTAAGGTCTCAGCCCTTGAGGACGTCGACCAACGTCTTGCCAAGCTGCGCAGGCGATGGCGAAACGCGGATGCCCGCGGCTTCCATCGCTGCGATCTTGTCTTCCGCGCCGCCCTTGCCGCCGGAGATAACCGCGCCGGCATGACCCATCGTGCGTCCGGGAGGAGCCGTACGTCCGGCGATGAAACCAGCCATCGGCTTCTTGCGGCCACGCTTTGCTTCATCAGCGATGAACTGTGCTGCATCTTCCTCGGCCGAGCCTCCAATTTCACCGATCATGATGATCGATTTGGTCGCTTCGTCGGCAAGGAACATTTCCAGAATATCGATGAACTCGGTGCCCTTTACAGGATCGCCGCCGATACCGACGGCAGTCGTCTGGCCGAGGCCTTCATTCGTCGTCTGGAACACTGCTTCATAGGTAAGTGTCCCGGAGCGGGATACAACACCCACCGAACCCTTCTTGAAGATGTTGCCCGGCATGATGCCGATCTTGCATTCCTCCGGCGTCAGGACACCAGGGCAGTTCGGTCCGATCAGGCGCGATGCGGAGCGATCGAGGCGCGCCTTGACCCGAACCATGTCCATGACCGGGATGCCTTCGGTAATGCAGATGATCAGGGGGATTTCCGCGTCGATCGCTTCGATGATGGCTGCAGCAGCGCCTGCGGGCGGTACATAGATCACCGAGGCGTTGGCCCCAGTACGATCACGACCTTCGGCAACTGTCGCAAAAATCGGCAGCTGGGCACTCGAACCGGTCGGCAGATTGCCTTCCCAGGTCTCGCCGCCTTTTTTCGGATGAATGCCGCCGACCATCTGAGTACCGTAATAGGCCAAAGCCTGCTCGGTGTGGAACGTACCGGTCTTGCCGGTGAGGCCCTGAACGAGAACCTTGGTGTCTTTGTTTACAAGAATAGACATGCCTCAGTTTCCCTTCACAGCCTTGACGATTTTCTGCGCAGCATCATCGAGATCATCCGCAGAGACGACATTGAGACCGCTCTCATTGATAATTTTCTTGCCGAGTTCGGCATTGGTACCTTCAAGGCGCACGACGAGCGGAACCTCGAGGCCAACTTCCTTGACCGCAGCGATGACGCCTTCGGCAATGATGTCGCATTTCATGATGCCGCCGAAGATGTTGATCAGGATGCCTTTCACTGCAGGATCGGCCGTGATGATCTTGAACGCAGCTGTTACTTTCTCCTTGCTGGCGCCGCCACCAACATCAAGGAAGTTCGCTGGCTCAGCACCGTAGAGCTTGATGATGTCCATCGTTGCCATGGCAAGTCCGGCACCATTGACCATGCAGCCGATATTGCCGTCGAGGGCTACATAGGCGAGGTCATATTTGGAAGCCTCGATTTCCTTGGCATCCTCTTCCGTTGTGTCGCGCAGTTCGACAACGTCGGGATGACGGAACAGGGCATTGCCGTCGAACGATACTTTGGCATCAAGAACGCGCAAGCGCCCATCCTTCATGACGATCAGCGGGTTGACCTCGAGCAGGCTCATATCCTTCTCGGTGAAGGCCTTGTAGAGGATCGGGAAGAGCGTCTCGCCGTCCGTTCTGGCTTCATCAGTCAGGCCATATGCGTCATTGATCCTGGCCGTGTCCTCCGCAGTCACGCCATTTTCGGGATCGATCGAAACGGTGATGATCTTTTCCGGCGTGTCATGCGCAACGCCTTCGATATCCATACCGCCTTCAGTGGAAACGACGAAAGCCGGGCGTCCAGTGGCACGATCAATCAGGATCGACAGATAAAGCTCGCGCTCGATGTCGGCGCCGTCTTCGATATACAGGCGGTTGACCTGCTTGCCAGCCGGGCCGGTCTGCTTGGTCACCAGCGTATTGCCAAGCATCTCTTTCGCGTTGGCAACGACTTCCTCGACCGAGCGCGAAAGGCGGACGCCGCCCTTGGCATCGGGGCCGAGCTCCTTGAACTTGCCCTTGCCGCGTCCACCCGCATGAATCTGGCTCTTCACCACATAAAGCGGTCCGGGCAGCGTCTTCGCCCATTCTTCCGCCTGTTCGACGGAGTAGACGGCGACGCCATTAGCGATCGGTGCACCGAATGAGTGCAGCAACCGCTTGGCCTGATATTCGTGAATGTTCATATGGTATTTTCCTCTACGAATAATCCGGACGCGACAGGCGCAGGATCGTTTCAGAATGGGTTCGAGGCGAGATTACTTGAGGTTCGGCGCGATGTTGACGCAGGCTTCACAAAGACCGGCGACGGAAGCGACCGAAGCTTCGAACTGTTTCTGTTCGGTCTTGTTGAGATCGATTTCGATGACGCGTTCAACACCGCCGGCGCCGATCACGACGGGGACACCGACATACATGTCCTTGACGCCGTATTGGCCAGAAAGATGCGCTGCAACTGGCAGCACGCGTTTCTTGTCCTTGAGGAAAGCCTCGGCCATCTGGATCGCGGACGATGCCGGCGCGTAGAAAGCAGAACCGGTCTTCAGCAAGCCGACGATTTCGGCGCCCCCATCACGAGTGCGCTGGATGATCTGATCAAGCTTTTCCTGGCTGGTCCAGCCCATCTTGACCAGATCCGGCAAAGGGATACCGGCAACGGTCGAATAACGCGCGAGCGGCACCATGCTGTCGCCGTGACCGCCAAGAACGAAGGCGGTGACGTCTTCAACCGAAACCTTAAACTCGTCGGCGAGGAAATAGCGAAAGCGCGCGCTGTCCAGAATACCGGCCATGCCGACAACCATGTTCTTCGGCAGACCAGAGAACTTCTGCAGCGCCCAGACCATCGCGTCGAGAGGATTGGTGATGCAGATCACGAAAGCACCGGGGGCGTACTTCTTGATGCCCGCACCGACCTGTTCCATAACCTTGAGGTTGATGCCAAGAAGATCGTCACGGCTCATGCCCGGCTTACGCGGCACACCGGCGGTGACGATCACGACGTCCGCGTCTTCGATTGCCGAATAGTCATTGGCGCCGACAAGATTGGCGTCAAAATCGTCAACTGGCGACGACTGGGCGATGTCCAGTCCCTTGCCCTGCGGTATGCCTTCTGCGATGTCGAAAAGCACGATATCACCGAGCTCCTTGAGCCCGATCAGATGTGCAAGCGTTCCACCGATCATGCCTGAACCGATGAGGGCGATTTTATTACGTGCCATGCTGGTTACTTCCCTGATCTGAAGTCTTGACGGACGCCAAAGAACACATCGCGATATTCAGGCAGCCCAAGGGCAACCTTTTACCACATGTCTTTGCGCTGGGACGTTCGAATATTCCTCTTTCAAAAATAACTCAACCCAAAATTTTCCCCTCAATAAATTCAATCGGTTAGAATTGATGGGATTTACGTAAACGTCAACAGAATCATCCTACCAAAGTCGAAGCCGGTTATTTTTAGCACAGGCAACATATCAAGATGATGAAAGAATGACGAGCCGCATCACGCTCGATTGATGGGGTCAAATCTCTGCAGACCGTGTTTCTACAAGCGGCTCATCCTTGCCTGCTGCTGCAAGATAGTCTTCGCTCTGCATCTCAAACAAACGCGATGCCGTACGGTCGAATTCAAAGGCCTCGGTCCCTTTTTTAGCTATGTAGAGTTTGTCTGGCGTGGCGGCAGCCGAAATCACCACGTGCACATGGTGATCGTAGAGAAGGTCGATCATGATGATGAATCGCTTGGCTTCATTGCGTCTTGGCTGGTCAAGCACCGGCACGGCATCGATGAAGATTGTCTGGTAGCGCTGGATGATCGCGGTATAATCTGCGGCCCCAAGCGGCTTCGAGCAAAGATCGGCGAAAGTAAAGCGTGCTACGTGCCGCGCTGCCCGGGGAATGGTAACCGTGCGGCCTTTGACCTTGACGCTGTCTTGCGCGACAGTCGCGCCATCGGTTGCCGCATGCCAGGCGTCGTCCATCAGCCGGTTCGTTTCCTCGTTCAACGGCGAAAGATAGACCGGCATGCGGTTCAACTTTTCGAGCCGATAATCTGTACGTGCATCGAGGTTGATGACGTCCACGTGGGTTTTCAGAAGATCAATGAACGGCAGGAAAAGCTGGCGGTTGAGACCATCGCGATAAAGGTTGTCCGGTGCAACATTCGATGTGGCGACGAGCACCACGCCACGTTCGAACAGCGCGCGAAACAACCGCGACAGGATCATGGCATCGGCAATATCTGTCACCGTGAATTCATCGAAACACAGAACCCACGCTTGCTCCGCCAACGCATCGGCGACAGGCGGGATAGGATCTTCCTGTTTCGTCTCGCCCTTTTTCAAAGCTTGGCGATGGGCGTTGATGCGTTCGTGCACATCCGCCATGAAATCGATGAAGTGCGCCCGGCGTTTGCGTTTGACCGGCACGAGCTGGTGGAACATGTCCATCAGCATTGTCTTGCCGCGTCCGACTTCTCCGTGGATGTAGAGACCCTTGACGATTTCGTGCCGCGGCGCCTTGCGGCTGAACAGCCAACCCAGCGCGCTGGATTTTGTTGCAAGACGCTTCGTCGCCAGGTCGTGTATCAAACGGTCAAAGCGGTCCGCAAGGCGTTGTTGGGATGGATCGGAATCCAAATCCCCGGCCTGCGCGAGCGAATCGTAGCGCTCGCGCACGGAGGGAAATATCTTCAGATTATCGTGCGACATGCGAAATGCAGTCTCCGGGCGCGCCAGTGGCGCGCTCCAAGTTTAGCTAACGTGACAAGCTGAGGTTCTGCCCGCCCGATGTCTGGCCATCGAATTTCGACTGACCCGAAGAATAGAGCCGTGCCACCGTACCACCAGCTGCATCGTAAAGTGTGAGCTGCTTGCCGCTAACTGCCCACGAAGAGAGGTTGGCAAGCTCGCCCGGGCAGCGGAGTGGGCCGGCGCGGTAGCCTTGACCGAACTTCGTCTGCGGCGTCGCGATCTTGCAGCTCTGCCCGCCCATCGAGGCGTTCCAGACACCCGCTACATTGCTCGCAGTGAGGTCGGGAGCATTTTCCGGCGGCAAGGCGGCAACCTGCGTATTGCCCTGTGTGCCTGGCGTATTGGTCGCGGTGGTCGGAGCAGTCGGGAACTGGTTGGAGCCGCCCGGAGGCGGCAACTGGCTCTGGCTTACAGCACCCGATGGCGCCGCCTGAAGCGGAGCGGGCGCGGACGAGACGGGTTCCATTCGCGAACTCTGGCATCCCGCCAGCACCATGCCTACCGCGGCAACGGCTAGCAAATTGACTTTCAAAGTCCCCATAACTTCAATTCTCCATCTGCGCATTTGAACTCAGAATGCGATTCCATTTAGCGCTTGTGACCACGATACAATGGCGAACAAGGCAAAATTTCAACCCGCACTCCGGAAAAACCGCTGTTTTTCGGACCGGGTTGCGCGTCAAAACCATCAAAAAATGATGGGACTGACAATATCGCCACACTCTCCCAAGCTGCCTGCGATCAGCCAAATCGGCGGCATTAACCAATTCAATCATTTCAAAGTGAATAAAGTCTTATGTATTGCAGCAAGCTATGACGGAAATGTGTAATAGAAGCCGTTGAACTTACCCACATCGTAAGATATTTCCTGACTATGACACTCATAAATAAATCTCCCCAAAGAATCCGCCACGAAACCCGCCTCCGCCTCCTCGATGTGCAGGCCGTCAAACACATCACTCCTTTGATGTTGCGTGTGACCCTTGCAGGCAATCAGCTTGCGGGCTTCAGCAGCCCCGGCCACGCTGATCATATCAAGATATTCTTCCCCGCTACCGGCAGCGAACCCGTTATGCCGGAGCTCAGCCCGGATGGCCTCGCTTTCCCACCGGACAAGCCGCGTCCGGAAATGCGGGACTACACTCCGCGCGCCTTTCACCCGGAGACCAATACTCTCGACGTGGATTTTGTCCTGCACGGGGACGGCCTCGCCTCAAGCTGGGCTGCACAAGCGGAAATTGGCCAAAAGATCGTGATTGGTGGTCCGCGCGGCTCTATGATCATCCCCGATGCTTTCGACTGGTATTTGCTTGCCGGTGACGAGACCGCCTTGCCAGCGATAAGCCGTCGTCTGGAAGAATTGCCGTCGTCCGCGCGCGCTATTGCAGTGATCGAGGTCGCCAGCGCAGAAGAAGAACAGTTGCTCGAAACCGAGGCCCACGCTGAGATCATCTGGGTACATCGCAACGGTGAGGAAGCCGGCAACAACGATTTGCTGTTACGCAAGATCGAGGAGCTCGACCTACCCGAAGGTGACTGCTATGCGTTTATTGCAGCCGAAAGCAGCATCTCGAAGGCCGTACGCAATCATCTCGTCGACCAACGCCGCTTCAATGCCGAGTGGGTGAAAGCGGCAGGTTATTGGCTGCGAGGCGTCGCCGATGCGCACGAGCCGCACTGAATGCCAGCTGGATAGAGTGCGGTATTGCTACCACGCAGCATTGGCGCACGCCGGCACTGGCATTTCTTCCCCTTTTCCGCCATATAAGCCCTCTATCGACAGAAGACGGCAATTACAGGCTAGCGAAGGCATGGCGGCACAGGCGCAATTTGCGAAGATGAACGGGCTCGGCAACGAAATCATCGTTGCCGACATGCGCGGGCGTGCGGACCGAGTTACCGCTTACGCTGCCATTGCGCTTGACCGTGATTCGGCAACCAAGTTCGATCAGATCATGGCTATTCACGCGCCAAGAACCGAAGGCACGGAAGCCTATATCGAGATCATCAATTCCGACGGCACGCAGGCACAGGCGTGCGGCAATGGCATGCGCTGCGTGGTGCAGGCGCTGAGTTCCGAAACCGGTAGACGCGACTTCACCTTCGAGACGATTGCCGGAATCCTGACGGCGCATGAGCATCCGGACGGGCAGATCTCCGTTGATATGGGCAAGCCGCGCGTCGATTGGCAGGATATTCCACTGGCAGAGCCATTTCACGACACGCGCAGGATCGAGTTGCAAATTGGACCGATCGACGCGCCGGTCCTGCATTCGCCATCCGCTCTCAGCATGGGCAATCCACATGCGATTTTCTGGGTAGATCAAGACGTCTGGACTTACGACCTGGAGCGGTTTGGCCCACTACTCGAAAACCATCCTATCTTTCCGGAACGCGCCAATATCTCCATCGCCCATGTGACCAGCCGTCACGCGATCACCTTACGTACCTGGGAACGCGGGGCGGGTTTGACCCGCGCATGCGGCTCCGCCGCCTGCGCTGCCGGCGTTTCTGCGGCGCGAACCGGCCGCACCGAAAGGGCTGTAACAGTCACTGTGCCAGGCGGACCGCTTTTGATCGAATGGCTTGAAAACGATCACGTTATCATGACCGGCCCAGCCGAATGGGAGTTTTCGGGATCTCTGGACCCTGAAACCGGAACGTGGCAGCGCCACGAAGCCACGACTTCGCAAGGAGCCGCTTGATGGCTGTCGATGTCGTCACTTTCGGCTGCCGGCTCAATACGTACGAGTCAGAGGTAATGAAGCGCGAGGCTGATGCGGCGGGTCTTGGCACGCTGGAAAACGGCGCGATCATCTTCAATACCTGCGCCGTCACCAGCGAAGCTGTACGGCAAGCACGGCAGGCCATCCGCAAGGCGCGACGGGATAACCCGGAAGCGCGCATCATCGTTGCCGGTTGTGCCGCACAGACTGGCGCAGATGAATTTGCCGCCATGGACGAGGTCGACCTCGTTCTCGGCAATGAGGAAAAGCTGAAATCCAACTCCTATCGCATGCTGCCGGATTTCGGCGTCAACCAGTTCGAAAAGGTCCGCGTCAACGACATTATGGAGGTGCGCGAAACCGCCTCGCACATGGTCGATGCCATCGAGGGCCGGGCTCGCGCTTTCGTTCAGGTGCAAAACGGCTGCGATCACCGCTGCACCTTCTGCATCATTCCCTACGGCCGGGGCAATTCGCGGTCGGTGCCAATGGGCGGTGTCGTGGAACAGGTAAAGCGGTTGGTCGGCAACGGCTATTGTGAAGTGGTGCTGACCGGCGTCGACATGACCAGCTACGGACCTGACCTGCCCGGAAACCTCCGGCTTGGCAAACTGGTGAAGACCCTCCTCAAAGAGGTATCGGATTTGCAGCGTCTGCGCCTCTCTTCAATCGACTCGATCGAAGCCGATGAAGACTTGATGGAAGCACTGGCGACTGAAAAACGCATGATGCCGCATCTGCATCTGTCGCTACAGTCTGGCGACAATATGATCCTCAAGCGAATGAAACGCCGCCATTTGCGCGAAAATTCCATCGAGTTTTGCGAGACTGTCCGGAAGATCCGCCCGGATATCGTCTTTGGCGCGGATATTATCGCGGGTTTCCCCACCGAGACGGACGAGATGTTCGAGAATTCTGTTCGTATCATTGAGGATTGCGGCTTGACACATCTGCATGTTTTTCCGTTTAGCCCACGGGAAGGCACGCCCGCCGCGCGCATGCCACAGGTCAATCGTCAGGTCGTCAAAGCTCGTGCGGCAAGACTACGGGCTTCTGGCAATGCCGCCTACCGCCGTCATTTGGAAAGTCTCGTCGGCACGACGCAGAAAATTCTCATTGAACGCGAAGGCCTTGGCAGGACGGAAGGTTTCACTCTTGTCGACGTCGACGGCGGAATCCCCGGCCATATCATCGAGCGCAGAATCAGTGGCTGTACCGGCGACAAGCTACTGGCCAATGGTAGCAAACAGCGCGCCGCATAAACGTAATCAGCAAAGCAGTTTTCATGGCTCTGGGTTTCATCAAGAAGATATTTTCCTTCGGCAAGAAAGAGGTCGAAGAGGTTCCGGCTGAGAAGCCCATGACCGGGCTTGAGCAGCTTCAGACAACCGAGCCCCTAGCCGAGCTTGAGCAACCTCAAACAACCGAGCAGCTTTATGAGGATACGGCAGCGCAGGAAGCGCTGTCTGAGGGTGGGTCTGCCGAAACTGAACCGGGTTTTGCGGAACAGGCAGTCATCGCCGAAGGGCCGGCGGCAGAGCCTGAAATTCTTCCGGAAGCCGAGCCTGTCATTGTCGAACAGACCGAAATCGAACCGACGCCGGTTGACGAACTCATCGAGTCCACGGTTGAGATTGAATCGCCAATGGGCGAGGCGGCGATCGAGCCGGTGTCCCTCCCCACCCCCGAGGCTCCTGTCGCCGAAATCTCGGAAACGCCGGAACCTGCGATTGCACTCAAGCCCTCGAAAGTAACGGTCAGCAAGACAGTCGAGGAAAAGAAGGCCGACGAGCCCCTGCCGGTTGAACCCGAAAGACGCCTTTCGTGGTTCGAGCGTCTGCGCAAAGGGCTGTTCCGGTCATCGCAGCAACTGGGCGATTCCATTGGCAGTATCTTCACCCGGCGCAAGCTGGATGAGGACACGCTGCAGGACCTCGAAGATGTGCTGATCCAGGCCGACCTGGGTATGGAAACCGCGATCCGCATAACGGGTGCTTTGAGCGCCACACGCTACGGCAAGGATATCAGCACGGAAGAAGTCCGCGCCATCATGGCGTCGGAAATCGAAAAGGTTCTCGGCCCGGTGGCCAAGCCACTGGAGCTCGACCTGTCGCACAAGCCGCATGTGATCCTCGTTGTCGGCGTCAATGGCACCGGCAAAACCACCACGATCGGCAAGCTTGCTGCCAAGCTTACCGCGGGTGGACTGAATGTGATGCTTGCAGCGGGTGACACCTTCCGTGCCGCGGCGATCGAACAATTGCACATCTGGGGCAAGCGCACCGGTGCACCGGTGGTTTCATCCAAGCTCGGCGCCGATGCGGCAGGTCTCGCCTTCGATGCCTGGAAACAGGCGAAAGAGGCTGGAAGCGATGTGCTGATCATCGACACTGCCGGCCGTCTGCAGAACCGGGCGGAATTGATGGACGAACTTGCGAAGATCGTTCGCGTGCTTGGCAAGAACGATCCCGAAGCACCACATACGGTGTTGCAGACGCTCGATGCGACGACGGGCCAGAATGCGCTCAATCAGGTCGAGATCTTCAAGAATATTGCTGGCGTCAATGGTCTGGTGATGACCAAGCTTGACGGCACGGCGCGCGGCGGCATTCTTGTCGCCATCTCGGCAAAACACAAATTGCCGGTCTATTTCATTGGCGTGGGCGAGCAGGTCGAAGATCTCGAGCCCTTCGCCGCTAGCGATTTTGCCAAAGCCATCGCGGGAGTTGCATGATGGAAGAATCCATATTCGAACGCGATCCATCTGATCCGGCAACCAAGTCCGATCCGGCACGCAAGGAAATCAACCCGTTGCTCAAGCTGGCACTGGAACTCGGACCCCTCATGGTGTTCTTTTTCGCCAACGCGCGCGGCGAATGGCTGATCGAACGCTTTCCCGTCCTCTCCAATATCGGCGAGCCGATATTCATCGCCACGGCCCTGTTCATGGCGGCAACGGCGATTGCACTTGCCGCCTCATGGGTTCTGGTCCGCAGCCTGCCGATTATGCCGCTGATCTCCGGCATCGTCGTGCTGATCTTCGGTGCGCTGACGTTGTGGCTGCACAATGAAACCTTCATCAAGATGAAGCCGACCATCGTCAATGCGCTGTTCGGTGTCATTCTGCTAGGCGGACTCTATTTCGGAAAATCCCTGCTCGGTTATGTATTTGACAGCGCCTTCAAGCTCAATGCGGAGGGCTGGCGCAAGCTGACCATGCGCTGGGGAATTTTCTTCCTGTTTCTTGCAGTGTTGAACGAGGTCGTCTGGCGTAGTTTCTCGACCGATTTCTGGGTGGCTTTTAAGGTTTGGGGCACCATGCCAATTACGCTGCTCTTCACCTTTGCGCAGATGCCGTTGGTGATGAAATATTCCGTCGAACAAGCTGCGCCCGAAAAATCAGCACGCAAAGACACGTAATTTTACAAACCGCCACAATTTCCGCCAGTTCGAGACGAAATCCCGCCGCGATCCGCACTCAAGAATCGCTGCAACGGCAACGAATCTTCAAAAGGCGCAATCCATGAAAACGGTTCTCATCATGATGACCCTGATGGGTTGCGACTGCGATGCGAAAATCTGCGAGTATATAAAGACCGCAGATGCGGGCTGGACCAGTATCGAACGATGCAGAGCCGACCAGGAGAGCCAGATTCGTCAAAATACCAAGGTCGACTATCCGCTGATTACCGCGACCTGTACCGTAAAATCCGCTCCCGGACCGGTCGTTGCCAGCCGGTCTTTTACGGTTCCGGAGCCCGCTGCAGACCGTCCAATAGAGACGCTTGCCCTTGGTACGCCTATTGTTGCGCCTGTTACGGTCGCGACGAAAACGACGTTCGGTTATCGGATGATCACTGTCCCGCTCACTCACGCCTATGACAGCACCGCAACTGCAGCAACGAGGGCTGCAGGCTGGGTACGGCGCTATGCCATGCTGGAAAACTGAAAGACCTTTACTGTGCCTTCAGTGCTGCCTCAATGGCAGGCATCAAATCGTCACGGATCGAGTCTTCAGTGAAAGGTCCGACATGCTTGTAGGCGACGATACCGTCCTTGCCGACAAGAAAGGTTTCCGGCACGCCGTAGACGCCCCACTCGATTGCGGCACGGCCGTTCGTGTCGGCTCCGATGGCCGCATAGGGGTTGCCCAGATCGTGGAGAAAGCCGAGTACGTTCTCGTTTTTATCCTTGTAGTTCAACCCGGCCAGACGAAACCGTTTGTCTTGCGACAATTGCATGAGTAGCGGGTGTTCGACACGGCAGGGCACACACCAGGAACCAAAAACATTGACGAGCGTGATCTGACCCTTGAAGGATGCAGACTCGAGCCCTGGAACCGGCAGGCCATCCTTCTGCAACCCGCTCACGGCCGGCAGCGACACACTGGGAGCGGGTTTTCCAATCAGCGCAGACGGAATGACAGACTCATCGCGGCCCGACGCAAGCTGGAATGCGAAAACGGCGGCCAAGGCTGCAAAGAGGATAAGCGGCAGAAAGACAAAGAACAGGCTGCGCTTTCGTGGAGCCTTTTCGACTTGCTCCTGCCCCGTCACGATGCGTTATCCATCTTCGTCTCGGACCTGCGGCGCACGCCGCGCGATTCAAGCTCCTGCAGCGCCTGACGCTGGCTGCGTTGATCGATCAAAATCCATCCGATCAAGGCAGTCAGAACAATCATGGCAGCGCCGTAGGAGGCAACGACAAAACCAGTATGGCTCATCATTATGCCGTCCTCCGTTCCGCGCTGCGGGCAGCGACGCGGCGCATCGCCGTGACGCGGCGACGCCAGATTTCATTGCGCATCGCCATCATGTGCAGCGTAAAAAACAGAAGGGTAAAGCCGATTGCCATGACCAGCAATGGTATAAGATAAGACGGGTCGAGGGTTGAGCCACCCATGCGCAGCACTGAAGCAGGCTGGTGCAGCGTATTCCACCAGTCTACCGAAAACTTGATGATTGGAATATTGATGAAGCCGACAAGGGTGAGGATTGCCGTGGCTCTTGCCGATTTTGCTGGATCATCCATGGCGCGAGTGAGTGCGATGATCCCGAGATACATCAGAAACAGGACGAAAACGGAGGTGAGCCGCGCATCCCAGACCCACCACGTGCCCCACATCGGCTTGCCCCAGAGCGAACCGGTGATAAGGGCCAGGGCGGTGAACACGGCCCCGATCGGCGCAGCTGCCCTGGCGGAAACGTCGGCCAGCGGATGGCGCCATACGAGTGTTCCAAGCGCCGCAATAGTCATGATCGTGTAGCACATCATCGAGAGCCAGGCGAAGGGCACATGAATGAACATGATCTTGACCGTCGAGCCCTGCTGGTAGTCATCAGGCGCGTTCATCGACATCCAGAAGCCGATGCCGAGCACAAGCACCGTCAATCCGCCGAGCCATGGCAGAACAACGCCAGCCAGACTCAAAAACCGCGTAGGGTTTGCCAGGTCAATCCATCGTCCGGTCTTGGATACTGTGTCGCTCATACTAAACTCTTAGCTTTCTGATGCCCTTTTCGCAATTCACCACTCTGTCAATCGGCCGAAGACTTTAATGCAGTTGCAGCCGCCCAAGGCCCCAAAACAGCAAAAAACAGTGTAATCGCAGCCAGAATAAGGAAGGGTGCCAGAAATGGGGCCGAGTCTTCAACTGCGCCATAGGACGCAGAGACACCGAATATCAGCACCGGTATCGTCAGCGGCAGGACGATAACAGAAACCAGAAGGCCGCCGCGCGGCAACGAAACCGCCACCGCGGCACCCACAGCGCCGATGAGCGTGATTGCCGGAGTGCCAACCAATAGCGTCAGCGTCGTCGCGCCAATCGCTGCTGGTTCCATGTTCATGAAGAGCCCAAGGAGCGGCGAAGCGACAACCAGCGGCAGCACACTTACCATCCAGTGCGCCAGGCATTTGACCAGAACCGTCAGCGCCAGCATATGCCGCTCCGACGCCATGATCAGCAGATCGAGCGAGCCATCATCGCGATCCGCCTGAAACAAGCGGTCGAGGCCAAGCAAGGTCGCAAGCAGCGCACCGATCCACACCATGGCCGCACCGATCCGGGCAAGCAGCTTCAGATCGGGACCGACGCCGAAGGGAACAACGGCAATTACCGCCAAAAAGAACAGGATGCCGACAAGCGCACCGCCACCGGCACGCAAGCCCAGCCGGACGTCGCGGAGGAATAGTGAGCCCATTATGCGGCCGCTCCTAAAGCCAATTCCTTCGATCCTTCAAGCCCGAGTGGCAGATGGGTAGCGGCAACGATGATCCCGCCGCTCGCCAGATGTTCGCGCATGAGTCCGGTGAACTGCGCTTGCGACGCTTTGTCCAGCCCGGCCGTTGGCTCGTCCAGCAACCATACCGGCCGATCACTGATCAGGAGCCTCGCAATACTGGCGCGGCGTTTTTGTCCCGTAGAGAGATAGCCGAATGGCAGATGGCCGATATCGCCCAAGCGGACCTCCAGGAGTGCATCACCAATGGATCGTTTCCCCTTGCCATTGAATAACTGCCAAAAATGCAGATTTTCCTTGAGTGTCAAAACCGGTTTCATGGCGTTCGAATGACCGAGGTAGTGACTGGCTGCCGTAAGCCCTTCGAAAGCGGCCGGCACACCTTCAAGCCGAAGTATTCCTTCCGCCTGCGGAAGTAGGCCCGCGATGATTCGCAGCAAAGTGGATTTGCCGGAACCGTTTGGACCGGTGACCATCAGCGCTTCACCTGCAAAGACCGTAAAATCGAGACCGGAAAACAACAGCTCTCCACCTCGCTCTCCACCCAAGTTTTCGGCGATTAACCGCATGAATGACCCGCTTCTTACGCACCCTCTGATACCGCGTGATTATTTCGACGCAGCACGCAATTTTGACCAATTCCGGTCTGGCACAGATCGGCGAAAAACTCTATATAGCTGACAACCATACCAGCGGTCGGTGTGGAAACCATTTTGGCCGATCTCGAATACAGGCGCCGGTTTCGGGCCTGTAGCGGGACGGACAGCGGAAATGACTGCACCCGCACCTTAGCGCGTCCTTGAAACGCGGCAAAGGCGTTCGTCCCGGGTTTAGGCCTCAGCATAAGGACGAACGCAAAAATGTCTCAGATTGACAGTTTCAAATGTCGTAAAACCCTCACTGCGGGGGACAAGGAATACGTCTATTATAGTTTGACCGAAGCCGAAAAGAACGGCCTGGAAGGCATTTCCCAGCTTCCATTCTCGATGAAGGTTCTTCTCGAAAACCTGCTTCGCTTTGAAGACAACCGCTCGGTTTTCAAGAAGGACATCGAGGCTGTGGCCGCATGGCTCGTCGACCGTGGCAGTGCCGGTGCAGAAATCGCCTATCGTCCAGCTCGTGTCCTGATGCAGGACTTTACCGGTGTTCCAGCAGTCGTGGATCTTGCAGCGATGCGCGACGCCATGGTCAATCTCGGTGGTGATCCTGAAAAGATCAATCCGCTCGTGCCGGTCGATCTCGTCATCGATCACTCCGTTATCGTCGATGAATTCGGCAATCCTCAGGCTTTCAAGCGTAATGTCGATCTCGAATACGAGCGCAATGGAGAGCGTTACCGTTTCCTGAAATGGGGTCAGCAGGCGTTCAAGAATTTCCGCGTCGTGCCACCCGGCACCGGCATCTGCCATCAGGTCAATCTCGAATATCTCGCGCAAGGCGTGTGGACCAAGGAAGAGGATGGTGTGACCGTCGCTTATCCAGATACATGCGTCGGTACCGACTCGCATACGACCATGGTCAACGGTCTTGGCGTTCTCGGCTGGGGTGTGGGCGGTATCGAGGCTGAAGCCTCCATGCTTGGCCAGCCCGTTTCGATGCTTCTGCCGGAAGTCATCGGCTTCCGCCTGACCGGCAAGGTCAAGGAAGGCGTAACGGCAACCGATCTTGTTCTTACTGTCGTGCAGATGCTGCGCAAGAAGGGCGTTGTCGGCAAGTTCGTCGAATTTTTCGGGCCTGGCCTCGAAAGCATGACGCTGGCTGATCGTGCAACCATCGGCAATATGGGTCCGGAATATGGCGCGACGTGCGGTTTCTTCCCCATCGACCGCGAAACCATCAACTACATGCACATGTCCGGGCGCGATGAAGAACGCCTCGCTCTCGTCGAGGCCTATTCGAAAGCGCAGGGCATGTGGCGCGAACCGCATTCAGCCGATCCGGTATTTACCGACACGCTGGAACTTGATCTCGGCACTGTCGTTCCTTCGATGGCTGGACCGAAGCGTCCGGAGGGCCGTATCGCACTCGAGGGGATCGCATCCGGTTTCCGCGAATCCCTGGAAAAGGAATACAAGAAGACCGCGCATCTCGACACCCGCTATGCGGTCGAAGGCGAGAATTATGATCTCGGCCACGGCGACGTCGCCATTGCCGCTATTACCTCCTGCACGAATACCTCGAACCCGAGCGTGCTGATTGCAGCGGGCCTTCTTGCCCGCAATGCGGTTGCCAAGGGCCTGAAGTCCAAGCCATGGGTCAAGACGTCACTCGCACCGGGCTCCCAGGTTGTTGCTGCCTACCTCGAAAGTGCTGGTCTCCAGACCGAACTCGACAAGCTTGGCTTCAATCTGGTTGGCTTCGGTTGCACCACCTGTATCGGTAATTCCGGTCCGCTCCCGGCGCCGATCTCCAAAACCATCAATGACAAGGGTCTGATCGCTGCCGCCGTCCTCTCGGGCAACCGCAACTTCGAAGGCCGCGTCTCACCGGACGTGCAGGCAAACTACCTCGCCTCACCGCCACTCGTCGTTGCCTATGCGCTTGCTGGTACTGTAACCAAGGACCTGACCACCGAGCCACTGGGCGAAGACAGACAAGGCAATCCGGTATTCCTCAAGGATATCTGGCCGTCTTCACACGAAATCCAGGAATTCATCACCAAGAATGTCACCCGCAAACTGTTTTCAGCCAAATATGCGGATGTGTTCAAGGGCGACGAGAACTGGCAGGCAGTAAAAGTTCCGGCTGGCCAGACCTATGCGTGGGACGATCAATCGACCTATGTACAGAACCCGCCATACTTCGTCGGCATGGGCAAGACACCGGGCAAGGTCAACGACATCAAGGGAGCCCGCATCCTTGGCCTCTTCGGTGACAAGATCACGACCGATCATATTTCTCCGGCCGGTTCGATCAAGGCGGCTTCCCCTGCCGGGCAATATTTGACCGAACATGGCGTTGCACCGCTGGACTTCAACCAATACGGCACACGTCGCGGCAATCATGAAGTGATGATGCGCGGCACCTTTGCCAACATCCGCATCCGCAATCACATGCTTGGCGAAAATGGCCGTGAGGGCGGCTACACGATCCACTACCCTTCGAAGGAAGAAATGCCGATCTACGATGCGGCCATGCAATACCGTAGCGAGAACGTTCCGCTGATAGTCTTTGCCGGGGTCGAGTATGGCAATGGCTCATCGCGTGACTGGGCAGCCAAAGGGACCAGCCTGCTGGGCGTTCGCGCCGTGATCGCTCAGTCCTTCGAACGAATTCACCGTTCGAACCTGGTTGGCATGGGCATCGTGCCATTCGTTCTCGAAGACGGCACGAGCTGGCAATCGCTGGCGCTCAAGGGCGACGAAATCGTCTCGATTGAGGGTCTGGCCACGATCCAGCCACGCCAGAAGACTTTTGCAACGGTGACCTACGCCGATGGCAGCGTCAAACAGGTGCCGCTGATCTGCCGTATCGATACGATCGACGAACTGGAGTACCTGAAGAACGGCGGTATTCTGCAGTACGTTCTTCGTGATCTTGCTGCCTGATTGCTCAAAAATCATGTAGATGAAAGGTCGCCGGGCAGCCCGGCGGCCTTTCGACTAAGGGGCAGATGAAACGTGATCGAATTCACCTCAAAGTGACTTCCTGTTGAAACAATCGGCTCCTATCAATCTTCTGGCAATTAATCTGACACATAAGAACCAAGAACACTCGGGAAGAAATTAGAAACCTTGTCCCTGCGCACCCTATCCAGACGCATTGTGATCAGCGCACCTTTCGTGGCAGCGATGGCCTATGTGCTGCCGGTCTGCGCCGAGGATTCCGGCGAGAAGCCGGAGGGTGTCGTCGAGCTTTATACGTCTCAAGGGTGCGGGTCGTGCCCGCCGGCAGATGCAGTACTTAAGGCGCTTGCAACGGAAGGAAAGGTTGTGGCACTGGCTTTCCATGTGGACTATTGGGACTACCGCGGCTGGACAGATAGCCTTGCTGTGCCCGAAAACACCGACCGTCAGAATGCCTACCGTATCGCTCTGGGTTTGAACGGTATTTATACGCCTCAGGTGATTCTCAATGGCCGTGAGCATATGAACGGCCAGGATGGACAGAGGATCCGCCGGCGCATTGCAGAAATGCGCGATACGCCAGCCGGTCTTACCATCCCTGTATCCATCGAAAAGACCGCAACGGACCGGCTGATGATCGATATCGGTGCTGGCCCGGCCGCGACCAATCCTGTTCGGGTTCTGCTCGCCTACTTCAACGGCGAGAGCATCATTGCCATTCCAGATGGCGAGAATGTCGGCCGCAAGGTCAGTTACGCCAATAGTGTGCGGGCGATGGAAACGGTCGGCATGTGGGATGGCGCGGCACAGAAGATCGAAATCCCGCTAAGCGAGATTGCCAATAAGAAAGCATCCGGATGTGCAGTGCTGCTGCAGGAAATGCTGGGTGAAGGAAAGCCGGGACCCATCATCGGTGCATCGATTATGGCGGCGAAACCCTAGAGCACAGAAAAACAGGCCGGATAAATCCGGCCTGAGATATTGGGGCATGTTGCCTTAGTGAGACTTGTTGGATTGAACCCGAGCAGCCCGTTGGGCGGGGGGCTTGGGGTATCGGACTGTTCGAGAACGATCCGGTCTCAGGCAACATGCAACTGATGTTGGGTGTCGAATCCGGCGGCAATGCGAACAGATTATGGCGAGAATGTGTCAGGTTATCACCATTGGATTCACTGCGTATTGCTTCGTGAGAAAATTCAGAAAACGGTTCGTAAGCCAGTAAAGTTGGATCTTCGCACCACTCCGGACTTGTAAAATGACGCGGATCAGGCCACCTTTGTGTCATCCACGTGTCACACGACAGTTTTCAAAGGCGGTTGATTGATGGACAGCAATGCAGGTGGCGACGAATCGCAACAGCAGGCTAAACTTATCTCCCTTATCCGCACAAACGATTTGCCCGTCACTTTCAACCGGCGTGAGCTTGACCAGATCCTGCGAATATATGGTTTCATGGTGTCTGCCGGCGAATGGCGGGACTATGCCATCGATCATTTGATGGACCGTGCGGTCTTCTCGATCTTCCGGCGAACCAGTGAAGTGCCGATGTTCCGGATCGAGAAAAATCCGAGGCTCGCACGCAAGCAAGGTGCCTACAGCGTCATTGCCGCCAGTGGCCTCATTCTCAAGCGCAGCCAAGAACTGGATCGAGTGCTCAGGGTCTTCGACAAGAGCCTGAGCGTCGTACGGAGTTAAGATTTCAGCGGAGGCTTGCCCGGCAAGGTTGCCGAACCGCCGTTCATGTCCAGCTGCATCAGCACCGTGTCGAGCCAACGGCCATGCTTGAAGCCCGAGGCCTTGATCGTTCCCGAGTGTTTGAAGCCCGAACTTAAATGCAGACGCACTGATGCTGATGCATCGTGTCCATCGCCGATGACCGCGATGAATTGGCGAAAGCCGAGAGAAGTACAATCCTTGATCAGCTGTTGCAGCAGGGTTTTGCCGAGACCCTTCCCCTTGGCTTCGGGTGCAATGTAAATGGAATCCTCGACTGACCACCAATAGGCCGGACGTGTCCGGAAGTAGCTGGCATAGGCGTAGCCGATCACTACGCTATCGAGTTCCGCAACAACGTAGGGAAATCCGTCTGATGTGATCGCGTGGAAACGCCGCGTCATCTCTTGCATATCGGGCGGGTCGATTTCGTAGGTGGCTGTCCCGTTGAGGACTGCGTCGCAATAGATTTCGGTAATGGTGGCAAGATCGGTTGGGTGGGCAGAGCGGATATGTATCTGGGACATGGCATTTCGCAATGAATGGATGATCTTGCACGCTTCATGCACTTCTTTGCATGGAATTTGAAGGGGGAGGGTCGCGAAATTGTCACCGGCAGGAAAACGAAAAGGGCAGCGTTTCCGCTGCCCAGATCTCCAATTCATGTTCGCAAGAGTCAGTTGCGGTTGCCGAGGAACTGCAGAAGGAACATGAACATGTTGATGAAGTCGAGATAAAGTCTCAACGCACCCATGATTGCCTTGCGGCCATAAGTGTCCGAACTGTCGCCTTCGTAGTACATTTCCTTGATGTTCTGCGTGTCATAGGCAGTCAGGCCAGCGAAGATCAGGACGCCGATAGCGGAGATTGCGAACTGCAAAGCGCTCGACTGCAGGAAGATATTGATAACCACCGCCAACACCAGGCCGAACAGACCCATGTAAAGGAACGAGCCCATCCCCGTCAGATCACGTTTCGTCGTGTATCCGAAAAGGGATAGCGCGCCGAAGGATGCCGCGGTGATGAAGAACGTCTGAACGATGCTTCCGGACGTAAAGACCAGGAAGATCGAGGACAGCGAAATGCCAACGAGTGCGGCATACACCCAAAATGTCGTCTGGGCTGCAGATACACTCATTTTCTCGATGCGGTAACTCAGAAAGAACACTGCGGCAAGCGGTGCAAGCATCACAACCCAGCGCAGGGGCGAGCCGTAGATCGCAACGCCAAGATTCGTCAGCATCTTGCCGTTCGGCAATTGCGCCGCGGCAAGAGACGGATCATTGGTGGTTGCGAGATAAACAATTGCAAGGGCGGCGAAACCGGTCACTGCAAGACCGATACCCATCAGGTTATACACCTTCAGCATGTAGCTGCGTAGACCTTGATCGATCCCCGCGTCCACACGCACTCCGGCCGATGTACGGGCCTGGACGTTGCGATAGTCAGCCATGGTTTTCCTCATTTGCTTCGTCCCGTCGGGTGTCGGGGACTATCCCCAGGCGCCGCTGGCGGGACCCCAGCATGCCTTAGTGGGAATTATGGTGATTTAAACGCCTTATAACAAGACCTGATTTACTCAAGATCGCGTGTTGTGATCCCAAATTACGCTGAATCGGCACAATATTACATCGTTTTAATCATTCAAAGGTTGCGCAATATTGGCGCCGCCTTCTGGCCGAGTATTCGCCAGGTGCCAGCAAGGCCAAACCCTATGGTCAACACCAGCGCGACTATCACGGTCATGACCGCCACCTCAGGTTGGAATGAGGCTGGCAATGTCATGACCCGCACGATCACATACCAGGCAGCCACACCACCGGCGAGCAACGCAAAAATAGCGGTCGAGAAGCCCAGCAGCATATATTCGAGCGTAAAAGCCTTAATCAGCGTGCGTCTGGTCGCCCCGAGCGTCTTTAACACGACCGCATCATGGACACGTGCGCGGTTTCCCGCCGCGAGGGCACCGCCGAGCACCAGGATCGAAGCTATGAGTGCTACCGACGCTGCCGCGCGAATAGCGACTGCCAATTGTCCAACCAGCTCATTGGCGATGGTGATCGCATCCTTGACCCGAACCGTCGTCACCGCCGGAAAGGCACGAGTCACTTCGCGCATGACCGTGGCTTCTTGCTGCGAGCTGGCTGTGGGGTCGGTCAAGGTCGCCAGCCATGCATGCGGCACGCCGGTGAAGGTGTTAGGCGAAAACACCATCACAAAGTTGATGGCAAGGGATTCCCATTGCAGCTGACGAAAATTGGCGATCCGCGTGGTGACGTTACGGCCAAGCACGTTGACCGTAACGGTATCGCCAATCTTCAGGCCGAGATTGGCGGCCTCTTCCGCAGAGAACGAGACGAGCGGCTCGCCGGAATAGTCTGCTGGCCACCACACGCCTTTTGTCAGTGTCGAGTTTTCCGGCACGTTCTTCGCATAAGTGATACCGCGGTCACCGCGCAACACCCATGCACCCTCGGGCGGAATGGTCAATTTGGTGATATCCGTGCCATTGAACGCGACGATGCGACCACGCAGCATCGGCGCGCTAACGATCTTGCCATTCGGCGCCGCATTTTGCAGGAGGCTGGTGAACTGATCGACCTGCTTGCTCTGAATGTCGACAAAGAAGAAATTCGGCGCCCGTTCGGGCAGACTACCCGCCAATTGCCGGCGCAGACTACCGTCGATGAGCGCAAGCGTGACGAGAAGCGTCAATCCGAGCCCGAGCGACAGAACGACCGAAGGCGTCAGCGCACCGGGCCGGTGAATATTGCCAAAAGCAAGTCGCAGCGCTGTCGATCGCACGCGCGGCGCACGCCGCGCAAACCACTGAACCAGACCCGAAACAGCGCGCAAAACAACGAATGAGAACGCAACCGCGCCGATAAAGACCAAGGCGATTCGCCGGTCATAGGCGAAAACCACTGCGAGCAGGCAAAGGATGGCGATAAGAGCAATTGCAGCCGCGACGTAGATTGGCTTCGGCCAGCCCCGCTGTTCAAACCCTTGTTCGCGGAACAGCGCCGTTGCCGGAACATCCCTTGCCCGCCCCAATGGTAATATGGCGAACGCAAGGGTCGTCAAAAGTCCAAACAGGGCGGCCCACAGCAATGCGCCGGGATAGAAGCCACCCTTCGAGGCGATGGGCAGAACGCTTTGCAACGCGTAGCCAGCAGCATAAGGAATAGTGGCGGCAACCACGAGGCCGATGAGAATACCCACCAGCGCTATGATGACGATCTGTATCAGATAGACCGCAATGACAAACCAGCCAGGGGCGCCAAGCGATTTGAACGTCGCAATGACCCCGCGCTTGCCATCAAGATACGATCGCACCGCGTTGGCCACGCCGACACCACCAACGATCAGGGAGGTCAGCCCAACCAATGTCAGGAATTGCGAAAACCGTTCGATATTGGCGCTGAGCGAGGGCGCCGCATTGGTCCGGCTGCGTATGGTCCAGCCGGCCTGTGGAAATTGTTTCTGCGCTTCGTCGCGTATGGCTGTGATCGCCGCTTCCGTCGTGCCCGCGGGCAAGGCGATCTTGTAGCTGTGATCGACAAGGCTGCCCGGCTGGACAAGGCCGGCAGCCCCCAGCCCTTCAAGCGAAACCATAAAACGGGGTGCAAAGCCAAAACCATCCGAGAGCAGATCCGGCTCATTGGTGATGACGGAGCGCAATTCGAACGTTGCAGTACCAAGGATAACCCGGTCACCAAGCTTCAGATTCAGCCGGTCGAGAAAGATCTGAGCCACGGCTGCGCCAAAAACCCCATCCCTTTCAGCGAACAGTGCCCCATGATCGAGCGCAGGTGCCGTCTCCAGCGCTCCATAGAGCGGATAGGCATCATCCACTGCCTTCACTTCCACCAGTGACTGATCGGACCCATCGCCGAGCCTCGCCATCGACCGCATATTGGCACTGACGGCGACGCGGCCCTTGCTTTCCAGAAAGGCCCGCTCGGCCGGACTGACTTCGCGCTGGTTGAGCTGAAAACGGATATCCCCGCCAAGGATGCTCTGGCCTTGAGTGGAAATACCCGCCGTAACGGAATTTGCGACCGAGTTAACACCGCCAATGGCAGCAACACCAAGCGCAATACAGGCGAGAAAGATATAGAACCCGGACAGACCGCTCCGCATTTCGCGCAGGGCGAAACGCAAAGCCAGTTTCAATGATGGTGAAGTGCGGGCTGGAGATATCTCACTCATGCGCTTTTCGCCAGCTCCGGAGCATCTTCATCCGCTTCAATCAGGCCGGATCGAACGCGGATTTCCCTGTCGCAGCGCGCGGCGAGCGTCGCGTCATGGGTGACAAGAACCAGCGTGACGCCAAGCTCCTTCTGCTTCTCGAACAGAAGATCAGCGATCTGGCGGCCTGTCGTCGCATCGAGGTTGCCCGTTGGCTCGTCGGCAATGAGGATCTTCGGCGATGGGGCAAGCGCGCGGGCAATCGCAACACGCTGCTGCTCGCCGCCCGACAGTTCGCCTGGATAATGCGTAACGCGGTCGGCAAGACCCACGGCTGCGAGCACGTTTTCCGCAATACCAAACGCATCCGGATTTCCTGCGAGTTCAAGCGGCACGGCGACATTTTCCAGTGCCGTCATATTTGGAATAAGATGAAACGATTGAAATACAATGCCGATATTCCGCCCGCGGAACGCCGCGGTTTGATCCTCGCTCATGGTTTCGAGTTTCTCGCCTGCGATCTCGACCGAACCAGAATCCACACGCTCAAGTCCGGCGAGAACCATCAGCAGGGTTGATTTGCCCGAACCTGACGGCCCGACAATGCCGACTGACTGTCCGGCTTTGATGTTCAGGGAAATGCCTTTCAGCACATGCACCGAGGAAGCGCCACTGCCAAGTGTCAACTCAATGTGATCAAGCGCGATTACGGATTTAGTCACGAATACACTTCCTTTGCGATATGGTCGACCCCAGATAAATTGCAGTTGGTCTGATATGGGTACCCGAGAATGAGATTCAAACCATTGATACAGTTCTTCGTTTTGTCCGGTCTTGTTGCCTTGCCATCCTTGACCTTGGCCAATCAAAATGCCGTGTCCGACCGTCCGCTGGCGGTCGTGGGTTTCGGCGACAGTCTAATGTCCGGCTTTGAATTGCCGATCCAGGATTCCTTCACTGCGCAGTTGGAAAAAGCACTCAAGGACAAGGGCGTCAACGTAGCGATTGCCAATGCCGGCGTTGCCGGTGAAACGACGACAGACGGTCTATCCCGACTCGACTGGTCGGTGCCGGACGGAACAAATTTGGTCATTCTAGAGTTTGGGGCAAATGACGCACTGCGTGGCATTTCGCCCGAAATCAGCGAAAAGAACCTGGCGGAGATCATTGCGAGGCTGAAGCAGCGTAATGTTCAGGTCATCCTCGCCGGGATGCTCGCGCCTCCAAATATGGGCGGCGACTACGAAGAGAAGTTCAATGCAATTTTTCCGCGACTAGCCACAAAATATGACGTTCCGCTGTATCCCTTCTTCATGGATGGGGTAGCCACTGAAAAGTCCCTGCAATTGGACGACGGCATGCATCCCAATACGAAAGGCGTTGCCAGGATGGTGGAAGGCTTTTTGCCCATCATGGAAAAGACCATCGCTCAATCCACCGCATCACAATAGCGGTTCCACGCGCTCAAAGTGCATCCGGCAGATGCAGGTCTGCCGCCTTTTGGATGACCGTGTCTTATTTGTCGCGCCGGAGGATAATCTGAACTTATGTCTTGCTCGCGAGTTCATTCAATGATTCTCTAGAGTTACAACTCGATTCGGGGAGGATGCCTTATGCCGCGTCTCTTTACTGCCCTCGAAATCCCGAGGGACGCCGCTCTCTCACTGTCGCTCTTGCGCGGTGGTCTGCCAGGTGCCCGATGGATTGATGTCGAAAACTATCACATTACATTGCGCTTTATCGGAGATGTCGAAGGCCATATCGCTGACGAGGTCGCCAATGCGCTTGACCGCATAAGGCGGCCGGAATTCACGCTGCAATTGTCCGGTGTCAATGCCTTTGGTTCGAGGAAGCCGCACAGTCTTGTGGCAGGCATTTCGCCCTCGCCAGATATCCAGGCACTGCATGCAGAGATCGAACGCATCTGCCAGCGGCTTATGCTGCCGCCCGATCAACGCAAATTCACGCCTCATGTGACACTGGCGCGCCTGCGCAATGTCCGTAACGAAGAAGTCGCGCACTATCTGTCCTCACGCGGAAACTTCTCCACTGCCCCCTTCACAATTGGACGGTTCGTGCTGATGTCTTCGCGCGATTCTATCGGCGGCGGTCCTTACATTGTCGAGGAGGCCTGGCCGCTTGAGGCGCCGCGCTTCTCCTATCAAAACCGTGTGGAAAGGCCTTTGGAAGCCGCCAGAATCATTCGGTAGACGTGCTCGAAATCGGCATTCGTGCCGTAATACGGGTCCGGAATCTGTTTGGTTTCGTTGAGCGCGAGTTCGTAAAACATTCCGACTTCGGCGGTAGCATTTCTGGGACGGCGCGCCTCAATGGTCGCGATGTTCGCCCGGTCCATGCCGACGATCAGGTCGAAACGTGTAAAGTCCTCCGCACTCAACTGCCGGCACTGTTGTGTTGAAATGTCGATGCCGTAGCGGCTTGCGACGGCGATCGACCGCTTGTCCGGCAATTCTCCCGTGTGATAGCCATTGGTCCCGGCGGAATCTATGCGTATGCCGTCACCCTTCCCCTCCGCCGCCAGCACCGATCGGAATACACCTTCCGCCAAAGGAGAGCGGCAGATATTACCAAGGCAGACGAAGAGAATGGAATGGAGGGGATGTTGTGTCATGGAAACTCTTTGTTTTGAATGCGGCGACGAATTCCGGCAACAATTTGACCCCAACTCTTGCAGCTCGTCGTAGTTCTTCCCATGTTGTCACGGAATAGATTTGAAGGAAAAGGGATGGACGACGCGAAGATTGGTGAAATTCTTGAGCCCGGTAGCGAGCATCAGCAACGCTCCCGCGAGGAACGCGTTCGCGCGCGCTTCTGGAAGACGACTCGCAAGGCTGCGAAGTCGATTCCATTTCTCGACGAAGTGGTTGCCGGCTATTTCTGTGCGCTCGATCCTGCGACACCGACCAAGGTACGCGGCATTCTTCTCGGCTCGCTCGCCTATTTCGTATTGCCGCTTGATTTCATTCCTGACTTCATCTTCGGTCTCGGCTTCACTGACGATGTCGCCGTTCTCATGGCTGCGTTGAGCGCCATTCGCAATCACATCACACCAGGGCACCGGGCGGCTGCACAAAAGGCGATCGAGAATCTTGATCGCGATCCCTCGCCGGCTAGTTGATTCGATAATCATCACAAGCATGTGAAGCCTCGAAACGTCAAAGTCTCGCCGCTTTTGTTTGGCTGGAGTTCACAGGTGGGACTTTAACGAGGACGCAATATTCGTAGCTCTGAAAATTTGCTCTATCTTCACCGTTTGGTAACCCAGATTAAGTCAAATTAAGAGAAGCGAACTGGACAATGCGGCATCCGGATAATCTTCGGGCCATTGCCGGTTCACGAGTTATGAAGTGCGCGAGAAAAACTGGTAGGTAAAATGTTTGGAAAATCAATCGTAGCGATCTCTGTGCTCATGTTTGGGTTGACAGGAACAGCTCTTGCCCAGACCCCAAGTCAGATCAGCCAGTTCAACGCGTGGGGCGCTTACAGTTACCAGCAGGGCAACGGTAAAGTCTGCTATGTCCTTTCTGTGCCGATAGACAAGCAGCCTGCCAAGATTGATCATGGTGACAACTTCTTCATGGTAAGTCAGAAGCCGGGTCAGAACGTCAGCTATGAACCACAGTTCAAGGCCGGCTACGATCTGCAGCAGAACTCGAAGGTAGTCGTGAAGATCGACGATCGCTCTTTCTCCATGTTTACCAATGGCAGCCATGGCTGGATGGAAAACGCCGCAGAGGAGCCGCAACTCGTCGCGGCTCTGCGGGCCGGACATCAAATGTCCATCAACGCTGTATCAAAGCGTGGGACTAAGACAAGCTACGCCTATTCGCTCAAGGGTGTCTCCGCTGCTCTGAAAGCTATCGCGACCTGCAAATAACAGATCGCTGCATGTCAAGGGCGCACGTTTCAGCCTTTTGCATGTGGAGGTGACGTGCGCGCCGGAACGTGGTATGAGCCCCGCTTCCGATAAGAACGTTAGAAAACTCCATGTCCGTATCGCTTGACCTGACACATCCTGTTGCCCGGGACAAATCCCGTGACGCCGTTCGCGCCGCGATGGCTGAAAAGCCGTCGCTGATTGGCTTGTCGCGTGCGGAAATGGGCGAGGCGCTGGTTGCCATCGGTGTACCGGAGCGTCAGATAAAGATGCGTGTCGCCCAGCTGTGGCATTGGCTTTATGTGCGCGGTGTTTCCGATTTCGCCGATATGCTCAACATTTCCCGGGACATGCGTGAATTGCTGGACAGGCACTTCAACATTGCGCGTCCGGAAATCGTCGAAGAGCAGACCTCCAATGACGGAACCCGCAAGTGGCTGTTTCGTTTTCCGCCGCGCGGCGCCGGACGTCCTGTCGAGATCGAAACCGTCTATATTCCGGAAGAAGGCCGCGGTACGTTGTGCATCTCCAGCCAAGTTGGTTGTACCCTTACCTGCTCCTTCTGCCACACCGGGACGCAGAAGCTCGTCCGCAACCTGACTGCCGAAGAGATTCTGGCTCAGCTGCTGATCGCCCGTGACCGACTTGGCGATTTTCCCGATCGCAATACGCCGGATGGTGCCATCGTTCCTGCCGAAGGCCGCAAGGTTTCCAACATTGTCATGATGGGAATGGGCGAACCGCTTTATAATTTCGAGAACGTCAAGAAGGCTCTGCTGATTGCTTCCGATGGCGATGGCTTGTCGTTGTCCAAGCGTCGTATCACCCTTTCAACCTCAGGAGTCGTGCCCGAAATTTATCGCGCAGGCGAAGAGATAGGCGTCATGCTGGCAATTTCCTTGCATGCGGTGAACGATGATCTGCGCGACATGCTCGTGCCGATCAACAAGAAATACCCGTTGAAGGAATTACTCGACGCGTGCCGGGCCTATCCGAGCCTCTCCAATTCGAAGCGCATCACCTTCGAATATGTGATGCTCAAGGGCGTCAATGACTCGCTTGACGATGCCAAACAGCTCGTAAAACTGCTCAAGGGCATTCCCGCGAAGATCAATCTGATACCGTTCAATCCCTGGCCCGGTGTGAACTACCAGTGTTCCGATTGGGAGCAGATCGAGAAATTCGCCGATTACGTCAACAATGCCGGCTATGCTTCGCCGATCCGCACTCCGCGCGGGCGTGATATCCTTGCAGCTTGCGGCCAATTGAAGTCCGAATCGGAACGGATGAAGAAGACGGAACGTCTGGCATTCGAGGCGGCCATGATCGCCGGGCATGGCGAAGATTGAGCCAGATCCTGTACTACCTGCTGCGTTTCGCCCTGATCACATTCGGCTTCATCATGGCAATTTTCGCCGCGTCGCTGTTTCTTAATCTGCTGCTCCTGGGCAGTTCCGAATTGATCGGATCGGAAGGACCTTTTCTCTATCTGACAGTTCCAGCCTTTGCAGGGGTGATCGGCTACAGCGTCTTTTTTCCGGCGGCAATTCTGATCCTTTACGCCGAACTGACCGCCTGGCGCGATTGGCTGTTCTACGCGCTTGGCGGTGCAGGCATTTCCGTTGTCATGATCGTGTGGAAATGGCGGCCGCAACCGGAAGACATCAGCACGTTCGCAGCAATCCTTGCCACTGGTGTCGTCGGTGGTTTCATCTACTGGCTGATCTCGGGGCGCAGCGCAGGCCCGATGGCTCAGCTTCCCAAGGATTTGTAGGGAGCGTTACTTCGCCTGCGCCATCAGTATCTTCGCTGCAAAAGCTGAAAACACGCCTGCAAACAGCCAATCTGTAATGCGCGTTACCGTCGGGTTTTTCTTGAGCAATCTTGAAAACCTGTCCGCCGCGATGATCATCGGCGCCACTACAGGCAGGGCGAGCGGGATGAAAAGCACGCCCAGAAAAAACAGTTTTCCTGGTGCGTGTGGATCCGATGCCGAGACGAACTGCGGCAGGAAGGTCATGAAGAACAGAATGATTTTTGGATTGAGCAAATTGATCCCCAAGCCCGTCAACCAGTTTTGAAATAGCGTGTGGGTTTGCCCGACCTGCTTTTCCGGCGAGAAGGCCGATCCATGGCGGATAGCCTGATAGGCAAGCCACACCAGATAGCCTGCACCGACGATCTTCAGCGCGAGGAATGCGCTGGGTGACGCAACGATCAATGCGGAAAGACCAATGGCTACCATGGTCGTATGCACGACCACACCGCTGCTCGCCCCCGCGAGACAGGCAAATCCGGCAGCCTTGCCCTCCGACAAAGCGCGGCCGACAAAAAGTGTCATGTCAGGGCCAGGGGTGATGGATAGGACAAAAGTCGCAATGGCAAACTGCAAAATGATCGGCCACTCAGGAATGAAATTCATTGTCGGCTCCACCAGAAAACTCGCGGAAACTAACGCGGAAAAGTGATTCTGGCCACCCGTTTTCAGCCAGAAAATGCGCCGCCCGTAAAATATCCAGTCCAGCCTTCTGATCCTCCGTATAAACAATCGAAGGGTGTGGCCGGACCGCATCAGATCGCCCACGGCAACAAGAAGGCCCTCGTCTTCTTCCAAAGCCGACCTTGCCAACAACGCGGCACCTGATAAAAGACCCGCAATGTGCCGCGATGGCGATCGAGCTTCAGGGAAACGCAATGAACAAGTGGAAAGATGTCAAGAAAGTCGTGCTGGCCTATTCGGGTGGGCTCGACACATCCATCATCCTGAAATGGCTGCAGACAGAGCTCGGCGCGGAAGTCGTTACCTTCACCGCCGATCTCGGCCAGGGTGAGGAGCTCGAGCCTGCGCGCAAGAAAGCAGAGATGCTCGGCATCAAGGAAATCTATATCGAGGACGTCCGCGAGGAATTCGTTCGTGATTTTGTCTTCCCGATGTTTCGCGCCAATGCCGTCTATGAAGGTGTCTATCTCCTTGGAACATCGATTGCCCGCCCGCTCATTTCGAAGCATCTCGTCGAAATCGCAGCCCGTACGGGGGCTGATGCTATCGCCCATGGCGCAACCGGCAAGGGCAACGACCAGGTTCGCTTCGAGCTTTCCGCCTATGCGCTCAATCCGGATATCAAGGTGATTGCTCCTTGGCGCGATTGGACTTTCAAGTCCCGCACGGATCTGCTGGAATTTGCACGCGAACACCAGATACCGATCGCCAAGGACAAGCTCGGCGAAGCGCCGTTCTCCGTGGATGCGAACCTTTTGCACTCATCGTCGGAAGGCAAGGTTCTCGAGGATCCATGGGTAGAGGCGCCGGAATATGTGCATCAGCGCACAATCTCGCCGATGGAAGCGCCGGACAAGGTAACGGAAATCGAGATAGCTTTCGAACAAGGCGATGCGGTTGCTATCGACGGCAAGCCGCTGTCACCTGCGACTTTGTTGAAAGCACTCAATGACCTTGGCCGCGACAATGGCATTGGCCGACTTGATCTGGTTGAAAACCGTTTTGTCGGCATGAAATCGCGCGGCGTTTATGAAACGCCAGGCGGCACCATTCTTCTTGCTGCGCACCGCGCCATGGAATCGATCACGCTGGATCGTGGCGCTGCCCATCTGAAGGACGAGTTCATGCCGCGCTATGCTGAACTCATCTATAACGGCTTTTGGTTCTCGCCGGAGCGCGAAATGCTGCAGGCCATGATCGACAAGAGCCAGCAAGATGTCGACGGCAGCGTTCGTCTAAAGCTCTACAAGGGCAATGTCATGGTTTCCGGCCGGAAATCGAAGAAGTCGCTCTATTCGGACGCCCTCGTAACTTTCGAGGATGACCGCGGCGCTTATGACCAGAAGGACGCGGCCGGCTTTATCCGCCTCAATGCGTTGCGGCTACGTACTCTGGCAGCCCGCAAGCGCAACAGCTGATATATCCGAATGCGAAACGAAGCGGGGGCCCTGCCCCCGCTTTTTTGTTCGCGCCGGGGCCGTACTTTATCGCCTATCCGGCTTGTGGCATTCGCTTCTCCGTCCTAGATGTTAGAACCATAGAGTTCCTGCCCCATGACGGAGTGCCCCATGTCCTCAACGAAACCGGCTATCAACCTCGCACTGACTGAATGGACCGGACCTCTGGGGCTGCCGGACTTTACCGCTTTCAACGACGATGATTTCGCTGCCGCCTTTGGTGCCGCGCTCGCGGGTGATCTCGCGGATATAGAGGCGATCGTCAACCACCATGACGTTCCGACAATCGACAACACGCTGAAGCAGTTGCAACTCTCCGGCAAGGATCTCGATCGCGTTTCCGCAATCTTCTACCTGCGGGCCGGTGCCCACACCAACGACACGATTCAGGCACTTGAGCGGGTGATCGCACCGAGAATGTCCCGCCACTCTTCATCGATCATGATGAACCCATTGCTCTTCGCGCGTATCGACTCGCTTTATGAGCAGCGCGATCTGCTCAGTCTTGATCCCGAAACCGATCGCGTTCTGGAGAAAACCTGGAAAGGTTTTGTGCGCAGCGGCGCACGGCTCGACGAACAGGGCAAGGCGCGACTTGCAGACATCAACGAGACGCTCGCCAGCCTCGGCGCGCAATTCGGCCAGAACGTTCAGAAAGACGAAGCGAACTGGGCACTTTTCATCACCAATGAAGCGGAACTGGCTGGCCTTCCTGACTTCGTCCGCGACACCATGCGCGGTGCCGCCGAGGAACGCGATCGTCCGGATGCCTGGGCAGTTACATTATCCCGGTCCATAATCGAACCGTTCCTGTCCTTCTCCGAAAACCGCACCTTACGTGAAAGGGCATTCCGTGCTTGGGCAGCGCGTGGCGAAAATGGCGGGGAGACCGACAATACAGGCATCGTCGCCGAAACGGTAAAGCTCCGCGCGGAAAAAGCGAAGCTCCTCGGGTATTCAAGTTTTGCCGCCTTCAAGCTCGATAATACAATGGCCAAAACGCCGAAAGCGGTCATGGATCTGCTTGAGCCGGTTTGGGAAAAGGCCAAGGCACGTGCAACCGAAGAAGAGATTGATTTGCAGCGGTTGATCGCGAGCGAAGGCCGCAATCATGAGGTCGAGCCTTGGGACTGGCGTTACTATGCCGAGAAAGTGCGCAACGAACGCTTTGCGTTCGACGAGACCGAGCTGAAGCCCTACCTGCAACTGGAGAAAATCATTGACGCCTGCTTCGATGTCGCCACCCGTCTGTTCGGTATTCGCTTCGATGAGAAAAACGGCATCCCGACTTGGCATCCGGATGTGCGCGTCTGGGAGGTCATCAATCCCGACGGAAGCAACCGCGGCCTCTTCCTCGGCGACTATTTCAATCGCCAGTCGAAACGTTCCGGTGCATGGATGAGTGCGCTGCAGTCACAGCACAAGCTAGACGGCGAGCACAAGCCGGTCATCTACAACGTGATGAACTTCGCCAAGCCGCCAAAAGGCGAAGTGGCCCTGCTGTCGCTCGACGGCGCACGCACGCTCTTCCACGAATTCGGTCACGCTCTGCACGGACTTTTGTCGGATGTCACCTGGCCTGCGGTTTCCGGCACATCCGTGTCCAGGGACTTTGTCGAACTACCTTCGCAGCTTTACGAGCACTGGCTGACTGTACCGGCAATCCTTGAGAAATATGCCATCCACTACAAAACCGGCGAAGCGATGCCGAAGGCCCTACTCGACAAAGTGCTGGCGGCCAATACTTTTAATGCCGGCTTCAACACCGTGGAATTCACCTCATCCGCGCTAGTGGATATGGCATTCCATGCGGACGGCACACCGCCGGTCGATCCAATCAGGTTCGAAGCCGATACGCTGAAGCGATTGGAGATGCCCGACGCTATTATCATGCGCCACCGCACGCCGCACTTCACCCATGTATTTTCCGGCGACGGTTATTCAGCCGGCTATTATTCCTACATGTGGTCGGAGGTGTTGGATGCCGACGCATTCAAGGCATTCGAGGAGACTGGCGACGTATTCAACGCCGACCTCGCCGCGAAACTGAAACAGTATATCTACTCAGCGGGGGGAAGTCGGGACCCTGAAGACCTCTACAAGGCCTTCAGGGGCAAGATGCCCACGCCCGATGCGATGATCGAAAAGCGCGGGCTTTGAGCCTGATCAGGCCTTGGCGAAGTCAAGGAGGTCCTTGTTGAGCTGATCCTTGTGCGTCGTCGCAAGTCCGTGCGGCGCGCCGGGATAAACCTTCAGCGTGGCATTTTTCACGAGTTTTACAGCTTTGCGGGCTGCGTCATCGATCGGCACAATCTGGTCGTCATCGCCATGGATGAACAGTGTCGGTACGTCGAACTTCTTGAGGTCCTCTGTGAAGTCGGTCTCGGAAAAAGCCTTGATGCAGAAATAGGAGGCTGGCATGCCAGCCATCATACCCTGTAGCCAGAAGAACTCCCTGACACCTTCTGAAATTTTCGCGCCGGTGCGATTATAGCTATAAAACGGCAGCGACAAATCCTTGAAGAACTGCGAGCGATCGGCGGCAACGCCGTCGCGGATGCCGTTGAAGACATCGATGGGCAGGCCCTCGGGATTGGTGTCCGTCTTCAGCATCAGCGGCGGCACAGCGCCGACCAGAACGGCCTTGGCAACGCGTTTTGTGCCATGGCGACCGATATAGCGCGCGACTTCACCACCGCCGGTTGAATGGCCGATCATGATTGCGTCCTTCAGATCGAGCTTCTCGAACAACTCCGCCAGATCGTCTGCATATTGGTCCATATCATTGCCGTTCCATGGTTGACTGGACCGGCCATGACCGCGGCGATCATGCGCTATGACGCGATAACCATTGGAAGCTAGAAAGAACATCTGGTCTTCCCAAGCGTCCGAGGTGAGCGGCCAGCCATGGCTGAAGACAATCGGCTGTCCTTTGCCCCAGTCCTTGTAATAGATCTCCGTTCCGTCCTTTGTCTTGATCGTGGTCATGGCGCTATGTCCTTTCGCTGGTTGGCTGGATTTTGGCTTCTTAGACGTGGTTGCGGCTGTGGCGTCTCCAGCCGGGAGACTGGCGGCGGCTACAAGGCCAGCTCCGGCAGTCAGGAAAGCCCGGCGGGATGCCCGGTGAGATGGGGTATCACTCATTTATAGCTCTCGTTCATGACCCTAGCGCAACAACTTAGGGTGTCAATTAATTGAAATACGTACGTTGAGATTGCTGCGCGTCGCCTCGGAATAGGGGCAGACAATGTGAGCGGCATCCACGATCTCGCGAGCCTGCGCAGTTTCGACACCTGGCAATGTCACGGCGAGCGCAACGTCAAGACCGAAACCCTTGCCATCGTCGCGCGGCCCAATACCGACGGTTGCAGTCACAGCGCTCTCGTCAGAAAGTTTTACCTTCTTTTGGGAAGCCACATATTTGATCGCGCCAAGGAAGCAGGCGGAATAGCCGGCCCCGAAGAGCTGTTCCGGGTTGGTACCTTCACCGCCATTGCCGCCAAGTTCCTTCGGCGTTGAAAGTGTGACAGCCAGACGGCCATCTTCGCTGGCCGCGCGGCCATCACGGCCGCCGGTTGCTGTCGCCTTCGTTGTGTAGAGAATGCTCATTGCTTTTTTCCTTCAGGCTGGAATGTTCGACATATATTAACTTGCACACAATTCAATTGGGCGCAATAGATATTTCGTATAAATGATGAAAAATTAAATGATGCGCAATTCAATTGGCTTTGCTATTTTGCGCTGTCCTGAAAGGATGACGAACAATGAACGCAATATCGGGAAAGGCACCGGACTCGCTCCTCAAACTGGAGAACTTCCTGTGTTTCGCCATCTACTCCACCGCCAACGCTGTCACGCGCGCTTACCAGCCGCGACTGGCGGCGCTTGGCCTGACCTACCCGCAGTACTTGGTGATGGTCGTGCTTTGGGAGCAGGAAAATCAAACGGTCAAGTCGATCGGCGACAAACTCAGCCTCGACTCTGGCACGCTGACCCCACTTCTAAAGCGTCTGGAAGTAGCGGGGTTGATCACACGCCGCCGCGATACGGTCGATGAGCGCCAGGTTCTGATCGGACTTACGGATATAGGCCGCGCCATGCGAGAACGTGCAGAAGCGGTGCCGGTTGCCATGGGAGAGGCATTCGGCTGCTCGATGGACGAGGCAAAGGGGCTACGCGCCGAGTTGGTCACCATACGCGATAACCTCGTCGCGAGCATCGACGACACAAAATAGAAGGGCGCAGTTTCCCGCGCCCTTTCACAATCAATGCGGCCAAGCGATCAGGCGGCGATCTTCTTCGGCTGGATCAGACCGCGCGCAACCAGAAGCTCGGCAATCTGGATCGCGTTGAGTGCAGCGCCCTTGCGCAGATTATCGGAAACGATCCAGATCGACAGACCGTTCTCGACTGTGATGTCTTCGCGAATCCGCGAAATATATGTCGCATCCTCACCGGCAGCCTCATAAGGCGTGATGTAACCACCATCTTCATGGCGATCGATTACCAGACAGCCAGGCGCATCGCTCAGGATTTCGCGGGCTTCCTCAGCACTCATCGGGCTTTCGAATTCGATGTTAACAGCTTCCGAATGACCGATGAATACTGGAACACGCACACAGGTCGCCGTGAGCTTGATCTTTGGATCGAGCATCTTCTTCGTCTCAGCGACCATCTTCCACTCTTCCTTGGTGGAGCCATCCTCCATGAACACGTCGATGTGGGGAATAACGTTGAAGGCTATACGCTTGGTGAACTTCTTGGCTTCCACCGGATCGGCGACGAACACCGCCCGTGATTGCTGAAACAGTTCATCCATTCCGTCCTTGCCCGCGCCCGACACGGATTGATAGGTCGCGATCACGAGCCGCTTGATCCTGGCCTTGTCGTGCAATGGCTTCAGTGCGACCACGAGCTGCGCCGTAGAACAATTCGGGTTGGCGATGATGTTCTTCTTGGTGAACCCCGAAATCGCATCGGGATTAACTTCCGGCACGATCAGCGGCACGTTTGAATCATAGCGCCAGGCGGAGGAATTATCGATTACAACGCAACCCTGCGCGCCGATCTTTGGCGACCATTCCTTCGAGACATTGCCGCCAGCCGACATCAGGCAGATGTCCGTATCGGAAAAGTCGTAGGTGTCCAGCGCTTTGACCTTCAGTGTCCGGTCGCCATAGGAAACCTCGGTTCCCTGCGAACGGCGTGAAGCAAGCGCAACGACTTCGCTGACCGGGAAGCCGCGCTCTTCCAGTATTGTAAGCATTTCGCGGCCCACATTGCCTGTGGCACCAACAACTGCAACTTTGAAACTCATCTGTAATATCTCCTGTCCCTCTCTGCTGTACAAACCCGCTGGCCACCGCGGGTCTTCTCCCCCGGGCCGGACCCGGGAGGGGGCGAGCAGGCCAAGGGAAATCAGACCGTTTTGGTGGTCGTTTTCGCAGTCTGTTTGGCCGAAATTTTGAGGATAGAAGCAGGCGCACCGACGCATCCGGCGATGCTGCCGGAACGGTTTGTCAAAAACAGTGCTGTTGATTCGCTACCCACGCGGGCGTCTCCTTGTCCGCCTGTGCTTGTACGCGGTTTCGGAAAAGAGTCAATTGTCTCGTCAAATGACAAGAATATGTCGTGTTACGCACAATTTTAGACAATTGACGTAAGATGCAGGCTTTGCTTTGATCAATATATAGTGAACACTTCATCCGTGCATCGGGTGCATGGCCTTGGGGGATAAGATTCCGGGGGACGTTCACCGGCGTCTGGTCAGTAACAGCCAAATGTCTCGGCGAAATGACCATGCGCAGTGTCGACAGTGGAGGACATGACTAGGGGGTAACTGATCATGTTCTTGGCTCAACTGCTGTTTTCTGGGAGGAATTGAAATGGCAATCACTTCTGTGGCCGACGATTCTAGTCGGAGTATGACGAGTGAAGAGAAGAAGGTTATTTTCGCTTCTTCGCTCGGAACTGTGTTCGAATGGTACGATTTTTATCTCTATGGTTCTTTGGCCGCCTTCATCGGAACGGCTTTTTTCAGTGAGTATCCGGAAGCGACGCGCAATATCTTTGCGCTACTGGCCTTTGCGGCCGGCTTTCTTGTACGACCCTTCGGTGCTCTTGTCTTCGGACGTATCGGCGATCTGGTTGGTCGCAAATACACATTCCTCGTCACCATTATGATCATGGGTCTCTCGACCTTCCTTGTCGGTATTCTACCAGGTTCGGCCAGTTGGGGTATTGCCGCTCCGATCATCCTGATCGGCCTGCGGATGCTGCAAGGGCTTGCACTCGGCGGTGAATATGGTGGTGCAGCGACATATGTCGCAGAACACGCTCCAAACAACAGACGCGGCTACTACACTTCCTGGATCCAGACCACAGCGACACTGGGGCTTTTCCTTTCCCTCATTGTCATCCTGATCATCCAGAATTGGCTCGGCAAGGAAGCCTTTGCGGCCTGGGGCTGGCGTATCCCGTTTATTCTATCTTTTATACTCCTTGGAATCTCTGTCTGGATTCGTCTTTCTTTGAACGAATCTCCAGCTTTCCAGAGGATGAAGGAGGAGGGTAAAGGCTCCAAGGCACCCCTATCAGAGGCCTTCGGCCAATGGAAGAATGCCAAGATCGCGCTTATTGCACTCTTCGGTCTCACTGCCGGTCAGGCCGTTGTGTGGTATTGCGGGCAGTTCTACGCGCTCTTTTTCTTGCAGAACGTTCTGAAAGTCGATGGCCAATCGGTAAACATCATGATCGCCATCGCGCTCCTGCTAGGAACTGGGTTCTTTGTCGTCTTTGGTTGGCTCTCGGACAAGATCGGCCGCAAGCCGATCATCATGGCAGGTCTTGTTCTGGCGATCCTGACCTATTTCCCACTGTTCAAGGCGTTGACCTGGGCCGCAAACCCAGCCCTCGCCACTGCACAGGAGAATGTTCGCGCTACCGTCACGGCTGCACCCGGCGACTGCAAGTTCCAGTTCAACCCGACCGGTACGGCAAAGTTCACTACCTCGTGCGATATCGCGACATCCTACTTGACCCGCAATTCGGTTCCTTATGATGTCGTGGCCACAGCAGCGCCAGGCACTGTAGCGACCGTCACGATCGGCGCGGAAACGGTCGAATCTTACGACGCCATTGCTGCCGGAGCCGACGCAAAGGCAAAGGACGCGGCTTTCGCGAAGGGCGTCAACATCGCGCTTCAGGACGGCGGGTATCCCCTCGTCCGTGATCCGGTGAAGGTCGTCGACTCCAAGCTGGACGCTTTGGTCGCCGCCAATCCGAAATTGGCTCTGGATGCTGCGGCGATTCGTGGTGGCGAAAAGGCCACGGTTTCCGTCGACCAGGCTATCAAGGACAAGCTTCTCACCGCAGAGGAGGCGGCCGGCGCTACTGAAGTCGCTGTCTACACCGTTCCGGGCGCAGGCGCATTCAAGATGGTTGCCGATCCGGCCGCCGTCAACTGGACAAAGGTCATTGCGATCCTGTTCGTGCTCGTACTTTACGTGACGATGGTCTATGGCCCGATCGCGGCGATCCTTGTCGAGATGTTCCCGACCAGGATCCGTTACACCGGCATGTCACTGCCATATCATATCGGCAATGGCTGGTTCGGTGGTCTGCTACCAGCAACTGTTTTCGCAATGAGTGCGTTCAAGGGCGATATCTATTATGGTCTTTGGTACCCGATCGTCATTGCGGCGATGACCTTGATAATCGGTCTTATCTTCGTCCGCGATACCAAAGGGGTCGATCTTCACGATATAAAGTGATGAACGCATGAAAAAGCCCGGCGCGATATCTCGCGCCGGGCTTTTGTTTGTCCCGCGTCTGAATCAGATAGCCAACGCCTTGAATTTCGCCAGTATGGCATCGCCCATTTCGGTGGTACCGATCTTGGTCTTACCTTCCGACATGATATCCGCCGTGCGAAGACCGTCATCGAGAACGCCGGCCACAGCCGCTTCCAGCCTGTCGGCCTCAGCGACCATGTTGAAAGAATAACGCAGGCACATCGCAAACGACGCAATCATCGCGATGGGATTGGCTGCACCCGTACCGGCAATATCCGGCGCAGAGCCGTGCACCGGCTCGTAAAGCGCCTTGCGCTTGCCAGTCTTGGCATCGGGCGCACCCAGCGAAGCCGACGGCAGCATGCCGAGCGAACCCGTGAGCATTGCGGCGATGTCGGAAAGCATGTCGCCAAAAAGATTGTCGGTAACGATAACATCGAACTGTTTGGGCCAGCGGACGAGTTGCATGCCGCCTGCATCGGCCAGCATATGTTCCAGCTTCACGTCTGCGTAGTTCGCTTTATGGGTGGCGGTCACAACTTCATTCCACAAAACGCCGGACTTCATGACGTTGCGCTTTTCCATCGACGTCACCTTGTTACCGCGCGTGCGCGCCAGTTCGAAAGCAACACCGGAAATCCGTTCGATTTCGTATGTGTCATAGACTTGCGTGTCGATCCCGCGTTTCTGGCCATTGCCAAGATCGCGAATTTCCTTCGGCTCACCGAAATAAACTCCGCCAGTCAATTCGCGCACAATCAGAATGTCGAGACCTTCGACGATCTCCTTCTTCAAGGATGAAGAATCGGCAAGCGCCGGATAGCAGATTGCCGGACGCAGATTGGCGAATAATTCCATGTCCTTGCGGAGGCGCAACAGGCCTGCCTCCGGCCGCACGTCATAGGGAACGCTATCCCACTTCGGTCCGCCAACAGCGCCAAACAAAACCGCATCGGCGGCAAGCGCCTTTGCCATATCGGCCTCGGAGATCGCCTTGCCGTGCGCGTCATACGCACAGCCGCCAACCAGCCCTTCGTCCAGCTCGAAGTTGCTCTTCAATTCGGAATTCATATAGGCGATAATTTTGCGCACTTCGGCCATTGCTTCCGGGCCGATACCATCACCGGGAAGGAGGAGAAGCTTTTTTGATGCCATTTTAGAACCTCACTTAAGAAATAACGCAGAAAAAAGCCCGGATGACCGGGCTTTCAAATTCGGAAATTGAGTTCAGGCCCAAGGACGCTTCTCGGCATTCGAAGCTTCGAAACTGTCGATCTTTGTTGCCTTTTCCATGGTCAGGCCGATATCGTCGAGACCATTTAGCATACAGTAGCGGCGGAACTCATCGAGTTCGAAAGTGATCGTGCCGCCATCCGGCCCCCTGATGGTCATTTCTTCAAGGTCGATGGAGATTGTCGCATTGGCGCCACGCTGTGCATCATCCATCAGCTTGTCGAGATCTTCCTGGCTGACGCGGATCGGCAAGATGCCGTTCTTGAAACAGTTATTGTAAAAGATGTCGGCAAAGCTGGTGGAAATCACACAGCGGATGCCAAAATCCAGAAGTGCCCATGGTGCGTGCTCGCGGCTTGAACCGCAGCCGAAATTATCGCCGGCGACAAGAATCTGCGCCTTGCGATAGGCTGGCTTGTTCAGGACAAAATCCGGATTCTCCGAACCGTCTTCATTGTAGCGCATCTCGGCAAAGAGACCAGTACCGAGACCGGTACGCTTGATCGTCTTAAGATAATCTTTCGGGATGATCATGTCGGTGTCGACGTTGATAATTGGCAGCGGAGCGGCAACGCCAGTGAGCTTGGTAAATTTGTCCATGATATCTGCCTGTAGATATTGGGTAGCGACTTTGCGTCTCGCTTTACACCAGCTTTGCCTCGAATCAAAGCTTTTCGCCTGTGGCACTTTGAGCCGAAGCCTGGCAACTCTCCTCGATTACGCTTGTCTTGCTTGCGCGATCAAGGCAAAACATCTGAATGATCCGACCCTACCGCCCTCGCCGGTCCGTGCTGTATGTTCCCGCCTCGAACACTCGGGCACTGGCCAAAGCAGTATCGCTTGATGCCGACGCGATCATCTTCGATCTGGAGGATGCCGTTGCGCCCGATGTCAAGGAAGACGCGCGCGAGGCGTTGCGGGATTATTTTCTCGCCCATCCGCAGAGCAAGGCTGAGCGGATTATCCGCATCAATGGCCTTTCAGGTGAATGGGGCACTGAGGATTTGCTCGCTGCCCGTGCCTGCAAGCCACATGCGATCCTCCTCCCAAAGGTGGAGACTCCCGAGGACATCACTAATGTTGCAGAGATTCTTGAGGAGACCGACGCTTCAGAGGGCATTCGACTTTGGGCAATGATCGAAACCCCTCGGGGGATTCTCAACGCCGATGAAATTGCTGAGCTCGGCCTGCGCTCAACGGCAAGAACTCGATTGCTTTGTCTTCGGAACCAATGACATTGCAAAGGAAACCGGCGCAAAGGGACGCGCACTTCTTGCGACATGGCTCATGCAAGTCCTTCTGTGCGCCAAGGCCGGCCAGCTTGATATTATAGACGGCGTATACAACAATTTCGCAGACCTCGACGGCTTTGCTGCCGAATGCACCGAAGCTGCACAGATGGGCTTCGATGGCAAGACGCTCATTCATCCTTCGCAGATCGAAATAGCGAATACCATTTTCCTCCCCGAGCCGGAATCGGTCGCAGAAGCCAGATCCATCGTGGAGGTATTCTCCAACGGTGAGAATTTGAAGAAGGGCGTCATTGCACTGAACGGCAAGATGGTGGAACGCCTGCATCTCGAAGCGGCAAAAAAGCTACTGGCAAAATTCGACATAATCGGCGAAAAATGAAAAAGAATTGGCCGATTTTGGCGTAGATATCTGGAAAGACACCATGAAATTGTATCGGATTTTGACAGGCCCCGATGATGCAAGCTTCTGTCACAAGGTAACAGCAGCCATAAACAAAGGCTGGCACATTTACGGGTCGCCCACGTATGCGTTTAATTCGGCGACCGGTGTGATGCAGTGCGGTCAAGCGGTCGTCAAAGATGTCGATGGCGTCGATTATGAACCTGGTATTAAACTGAGCGACTATTAATCGCGCAGCAACTGCTACTCGACGCTCGCCTCGATGCGCTCCATATCTTCGTCGGAAAGGCCGAAATGATGGCCGATTTCGTGGATGAGAATGTGAGTAACAATGTCGCCAAGTGCTTCCTCATATTCGGCCCAGTAGTCCAGAACGGCGCGGCGATAGATGGTGATACGGTTTGGCTGTTGGCCCGTTTGCAGGGAAAAACGCTCACCTATTCCTGTTCCTTCAAAAAGGCCAAGCAGGTCGAACGGCGATTCGAGCCCCATATCCTCGATGATTTGGTCTTCGGGAAATTCGGATACCTGAATAGTAATATCGCCGCACAGTGCACGAAAGGTTTCAGGTAGATGTGCATAGGCTTCGATCGCCAAGGACTCGATCTCGCCAAGCGATGGTGACAGGCGATTAGTCCAATCGGCGGTTTGGTTGCTTCTCGCCATCACAACTCCTGGAGAGCTTTTCTGACCTCATATAGGGCCTTTATCGCATGGATGCGAGTAGTGTTATCGATGTCATGAACGAGCCGGTCCCGCGACCAATAATCGTTCCATTCGCCGAAAGCTCTCGGCCAGAACGGTTGGGTCCTTCAAACCATGGGCAAGCATGATGCCCCCTTGCCATTCGGTCACCGCATTTCGTGCTATGCCCAAAGCGCTGGAGGGACGAATACCGGAACGGCCGAGCTCCCTCCCTATGAAACCGATAAGCAGACTGAACGACTCAGCTGCCCGGCTGGCGGCATCTGGAGACTCATGCCTGAAGTCACGAATTCCCAGCGCAATGGGGCATCCATTCTCCACACGGCTTTTGAGTGAGTGGGCAAGTTTCTCAATTAGAAGCTGTAAACGCCTCCGGGGATTTTGGTCGGCTTCCGTAATTTCCGTCAGCATACCCTCTGTCTCGGCGACGAAAATATCAGCGACACCGCGCGCCAACTCGGCCTTACTCTTGAAGTAATAGTAGATGTTCCCAAGTGGTATGCCGGAATTCATTGCGATATCGGCGAGACTCGTCACCGCATAACCTTGGCGCCAGAACAATCCAGCCGCCGTAGCAACGAGAATATCGCGTTTTTCATTGTGCTTTGCCATATGTGCAAACCGGTCAGTCATACAACTGACTCGAGTATGCCGGATGAGGCCGACGAAAGAAAGCGCCCGTCAGTCCTCGACTGCGCGCGCTTCCGACGGCAGCATGATCGGGATACCGTCCCTCACCGGGTAAGCCAGATGTGCTGATTTGGAGATCAGTTCCGACCTCTGCTGATCATAAATGAGTGGACCTTTGGTCAAGGGGCAGACCAACAGTTCAAGCAGCTTGCGATCGATCGCTGTTTCGCGTTTCTCGCCGGTCATATCGCAGTCCTTCTAAGAACGATCATTGCAGGCTGCCTTCATAATCGTCCTGATCCTTGGCCAGCGCAATCTCGGTAATAGCGATGAGCGTCTCAGCCCTTGTCTTCAAATCCGCAGCTTCAAGCAGCGCCTGTTTTTCAGCTGCGCCAAAAGGCGACATCATCGCCAGGGCATTGACGAGCGTCTCGTTGCCGGCCCGAGAAATACCGTCCCAATCCGCCTCAAGGCTGTTGGCATCAAGATAAGCGCGAAATACGCGCAGCAAAGCAAGCCGGTCCACTTCCGAATCGTCAGGCTCATCGAGATCGGCGCGCAGCGGGGCGATCTTGCACTGACGAAACGGAGTGCGGGTCGAGAGTTCCTTGATCACCCGGAAGCGGCATATGCCCTGGAGCGTAATCAACAAGCGGCCATCGCCGGTTTCAGCGAAGGACGTGATCCGTCCAAGACAGCCAACCTCGCACAAATCACCGTCCGCCTCATCGTCTTGATCGAAACGCGGCTGGATCATGCCGATTATTCGCTTGCCGCTCAGCGCAGCGTCCACCATAGCCAGATAGCGCAGTTCGAAAATGTTGAGCGGCAGTTGCCCGCCCGGGAGCAGCAGCGCTCCCGACAAGGGAAAGATCGGCACGCTTTCAGGAATATCATCCAGCGTCCGATAACGAACATTTCCAGCTTGCATCACTTACTCCGGCCCGAAAAATCGGGGTCCCGGCTATTGTGCCTGATTTCTCTCAAGAGAATAGCAGGGAAGATAATTTTCGGCGCGCAGTGACCGAGGCTTCATCGGCTGGTCCCCAGGCATCGAAAAACTGCAACAGCTGCTTGCGGGCACCATCGTCGTTCCACGCACGATCGGCCTTCATGATGGCGAGAAGATGATCGGCCGCTTCGTGGCGCTGATCTTTGGCATTCAGGATCATCGCAAGGTCGAATCTTGCCTCATAATCCTTGGGGTTTGCCTGCAGTCGCGCCTCCAATGCCGCCGGATCACCAAGCTTCTCCACCTGTTCAGCCAACGCGATCTTCGCCTCGGCAGCACGGACACCTGCATCTTCTTTACTGGCGGCAGGCAGTTGCTCCAACGTGGATTTAGCCTTTTCGAGGTCGCCGAGCTCAATCAAACAATTGGCCAGTCCTGCCAGTGCGGCCACATGATCGGGCACTTCGCCAAGGACGGCGGAATAGATTTGCGCTGCCTGCTGGACGTCCCCTGCTTCAACAGCCTGAGCAGCCGCATCGAGTGCCGACTGGATCGCCGCGTCCCTGCCGCCATCGGGTGACGCAATGCGATCGATGAATTCCGTTATCTTGGATTCCGGAAGTGCCCCCATGAAGCCGTCCAGAGGCTTGCCGTCAGCGAAGGCTATGACCGCCGGAATGGACTGTATGCCAAGCTGGCCGGCGATAGCGGGATGATCGTCGATATTCATCTTGACCAGTTTGACGCGACCGCCCGCTGCGCGGACTGCCTTTTCAAGAACAGGCGTGAGCTGCTTGCACGGCCCGCACCAAGGCGCCCAGAAATCCACCAGAACGGGCTGGCTTTTCGATTCGGCAATCACATCTCTGGGGAATGCTGCGGTGGTCGTTTCCTTTATTAGATCACCAGCACTGGGCGCTGCCCCGTTGGGAGATGGCATTCCATAAGACACGGTCTGGGCGCCAGGAGCTGCGCCGTAGCTGCTGCTAAACGGGTTATCTGTCTTGCTCATGAAATTCTCCCGCAATCTGGCGATCCTATAGTGAGTTTACGGCCAAGACCATCCTTTAGCGTGTGTGGTCGCAGCATATTGAGCTATCAGTTTGGGTTCGACCCGTCCATTTTCAAGATCAGGGGTTCATGTCCCGTTGACTTCAGGAACGTCAACAGATCCTCGCGCCGGATCGATGTCGTGGCCTCGTTCGTCAGCGGATGTGCATTGATAATGTCATGCTGTAGGAGGCTTTCGTCAAGCACGACCGTGACGTCGTGCCGCGCATCATTGATCAACCCCAGCACACTGACAGCCCCGGGTGCAAGACCGAGATATTCTTGAAGTTTTTCCGGCTTTCCGAATGACACGCGGCTCGAAGCGCCGATCCTGGTGTGGATCGTCTTAAGATCGACCTGTGCTTCCTCGTCAACCGTCAAAAGAAAATAGTTGTCTTTCTTGTCCTTGAGAAAGAGGTTTTTGGTATGGGCGCCGGTTACCTGCCCGCGCAGATCCTGAGCTTCAGCCACCGTAAACACAGCCGGATGACGAATTGTGGATACCTCTATGCACAGATCGTCAAAATGCTGCATCAACTCATCGAATGTTTTGCCCATGGCGGCCTCCCGCTGGTCGCTCAAAAAAATAACTTGCCCTCTCGTAATAGCTCATTAGCCCATCCTCAAGCGGAAAGCCGCACCCCCGCGACATTCATGACTGATTTTCCGGCATATCGCACAGAAGGCAAAATTTCCCTGTTGCAATTGGCCAGCGCTTAGGCCATATAGGCCCCGCTTCACAAGACTTAACTGGCACATGCGGGAGTAGCTCAGGGGTAGAGCACAACCTTGCCAAGGTTGGGGTCGAGGGTTCGAATCCCTTCTCCCGCTCCAGTTGTCCGAAGTTCAAAAGGCCCGGTTTTACCGGGCCTTTTTGCATTTCAGATGCATGGCTTTCACTGCTCGCAGACCCCGTCGCAATTGCAATCTTTGCTGAAATGGGTAAACCCATGAACCATGGCACAAATGAAAGCGCACGAAGTTGATTCTTTTCTGAGAAGGCTGGATCGCGCCTATCCGATCGTCCTGCTCTACGGACCGGACAAGGGTCTTGTGAGCGAAAGAGCCGATCTTTTCATCAAGCTAACCGGCCTCGCGAAGGACGATCCCTTTGCTGTCATTCGCCTCGACGCCGACGAAGTGAATGCTGAACCAGGCAGGCTTTCCGATGAAGCAAATACGATTTCCATGTTTGGCGGCGAGCGTTTGATCTGGGTGCGTAATGCGGCGGGCCAGAAAGGGCTGGCGGACGCCGTTACTTTCCTCGCCAAAAATCCGCCTGCGGATACTTTCATCCTGATCGAAGGCGCGGATTTAAAAAAAGGGGCAGGACTAAGGGGCACTGTCGAGCAGAGCGCCAGTGCCATGGCCCTCCCCTGTTACAGCGACGACGCACGCGGAATTGACAGTACTATTGATGACATGCTGGCCAAGCACCAGCTGCAGATCGCGCTAGACGCGCGCAATCTTCTCAAGGAGAGCCTTGGTGGCGACCGTCTGGCAACGCGTGCCGAGCTTGAGAAAATCTGCCTTTACGCACACGGCAGAGAGCGCATCACTATCAACGACGTGCGCGAGATAACCGGCGACGTCAGCGCAACATCCTATGAAACGATTGTCGATGCGATGATGGTCGGAAATATGGCGGATTTCACCCACGCATTCGATCGCGTCATCGGAACCGGTTCATCCAGCTTTCTTATCCTCAGCGCTGCAATACGTCAGTTTCAGTCGTTACAAACGTTACGTTACGGCATGGAAAACGATGGAAAAAATGCGGGCGCGGCCGTTATGGCCGCAAGACCGCCAATTTTCTTTACCCGGAAAAGGCTCATGGAAACGGCGCTTCGGTACTGGACCACCCGATCCTGCGCACGTGCTATTGAACGGCTGCAAAAAACCATCCTGGAAAGCCGGCGCAATGCGGCGCTGGCCATCCCCATTATTCGCCAGTCGATGATTGCTCTGGCTGCTGAGGCCGCGCGCGCGGCACGCAGCGGCCGTTGAGGGACAGATCCGTCAGGCGAGACCGCCCCATTTGACACGATTTTGAAGACGCTGGCAGATTTCGTCGAGCTGCTCAAGCGTGGTGTAGTGGATGCGGACGTCGCCACCGCTAATCAGGTGATTGACCGATACGCGCATTCCCATGACATCCGAAAGAAGCTTCTCAAGTGCTTTGGTATCGGCGTCTTTCCCCTCGTCGCTTTCCTTTTTGCGCGTCACTGTTGACGGCTTGCCACCGTCCTGTGCGAGCGCCTCGGCTTGGCGCACCGACAAGCCATTGCGAATAATTTTCTCGGCAAGTGCCCCCGGATTTGTCGCAGTGATCAGCGTGCGCGCGTGGCCGGCCGATAACGCGCCATTCGTGATCATATCACGTACTGGTTCAGGCAGTTTAAGCAGTCGCAATGTGTTGGCAACATGACTGCGGCTCTTACCAATCACCTGTGCCAGATCGGCCTGCGTATAATCGTGATCATCGATAAGTAGTTGATACCCCAAGCCTTCTTCAATCGGATTAAGGTCTGCACGCTGCACATTCTCGATGATTGCCAGTTCCAGTGCCACGCGGTCGTTGACCTCGCGGATGATAACGGGAACGCTGGCTAGCCCGGCTCGTTGGGCCGCGCGCCAACGCCGCTCACCTGCGATCAATTCATAGTGACCGGGAGAATCCTTGGCCGGACGTACGACTACGGGCTGGACGATGCCGTGCTCGCGAATCGACTGCGTCAGGTCTTCCAGATCGCCCTCCGTGAACATACGCCGCGGATTGCGCGGATTGCGAGAGATAAACTCGATGGGAACCTGACGATCCAACGTCGCAACAGGCGGCGTCTCGTTATCGGGCACGCGGTCCATCTCGCCTATCAAGGCAGCAAGCCCACGGCCCAGCCGTTTCTTGGAAGGATCTTCATTCATTGTCATAGGCTCTCATAAATGTTTCGTATTCGAATCGATCACGCGGCGCGCAAATGCCGCTCTCTTTGAATAACTTCGGACGCGAGTTGCAAATAAGCCTGGCTACCAGCACATTTCAGGTCATACAGGATCGCCGGAATACCGTATGACGGTGCCTCAGAAACACGAACATTGCGGGGAATAACAGTCCGATAGACCTTATCGCCCATGAAAGAGCGCACATCATCGACAACTTGGGTCGCGAGATTGTTGCGGCCGTCAAACATAGTGAGGACGATACCCTGAATGTTGAGGTTAGGATTGAGCGCAGACCTCACTTGATTGACCGTTTCCAGAAGCTGGCTCAGTCCTTCGAGCGCAAAGAACTCGCATTGCAATGGTACCAGAACCGAGTCGGCCGCCGCCATCGCATTCATCGTTAGTAAGTTGAGAGAGGGCGGGCAGTCGATCAAGATGTAAGTGAAAGGAGAAGTTATCGCGTTGCCACGAAACGCTTTTCGCAACCGTGTCGCGCGATCGGAGGCGTTGGAAATCTCCATTTCAACGCCCAGAAGGTCCAGTGTCGATGGAATAAGCGATAGACTTGGCACTGCCGTGGGCACCGCCGCCTCTTCCACCGAAGCCGTCTGCATCAAAACGTCGTAGGACGAGATGGTCCGATTTTTTCGATCGATTCCGAGACCTGTACTGGCATTGCCCTGCGGATCCAGGTCGACAACCAGAACATTTTCGCCAATCGCGGCCAATGCCGTGGCCAGATTGATTGCAGTGGTGGTTTTACCCACTCCGCCCTTTTGATTGGCTATGGTAATGATGCGAGTCTGGCTGTTCATCGCTGGCTTCCTGAGCAAAACACCGATCATAGGCGATCAAGCGGATGCAAACTCTATTGATTCGGGTCTATCCGTTGCAAATTGCTTATCTGCAGCACGACAGAATCTTTATCGACTGCACTTGGACGTTCTACCAGATCAAACGTCCATGCGTCACGGCTTTCCTCAATTTCCCGGCGGTAATCCCGTCCTTTTTGAAACAAGGCAGTTGCCCCCGTCGTCAACCAGGGTTCTGCAAGCACGAAAAGATTGGACAATGAAGCCAAGGCGCGCGCCGTAATCACTTCCGGCGTTGGTATTTTACCCCACATCGCATCGATTCGCGCCATGTGGACAGTTCCAGGCGCAGAGAACTGACCAATAGCGGTGCGCAAAAACGCGGCCTTCTTACCGTTGCTTTCCACGAGATCGATACTGGCTCCCGATCGTTCTTTTAATACAATCGCCAGCACAACACCAGGAAACCCACCGCCAGAACCCAAGTCTAGCCACTTCAAGGCATTTGGCGCCAAGTCGAAAAGCTGGGCGCTGTCTACAATATGCCGCTCCCAAAGGTGGTCGAGTGTAGAGGGTGATGCCAGATTGATAGCTGCTGACCACTTTCGGAAGAGCTCTTCAAAGCCGTAAAGGTTATCCACTGTTTCACGTGAAACATCCGATAATACTTCTTGCAGACGTTTTTCCCGGCCAGATCTCACGCCACGTCCCGCGTGATTGTTCGGCGTATCTGGGCTATAATGAGCGCCAATGCAGCAGGGGTCATTCCGTCGATACGCTGTGCCTCGGCAATCGAACGCGGTTGGCGCTGCTTGAGCTTTTGCTTCAGTTCGTTCGACAGGCCGGGTGACGCGGAAAAATCAATTGACTGCGGAATCAGTAGAGATTCTTCGCGTTCCATGGCGGCTACGTCTGCCTTCTGACGTTCCAGATAGACCGCATACTGGGCTTCGATCTCCAATGCATCAGCGATCCGGCTATCGATCTCTCGCAACTGTGGCCAAATCTGCCTGATGCGTTCGAAGTCGATATCGGGGAACGCCAACAGATCGTACGCAGAGCGCCGGATGCCATCCTGGTTTAACCGAAGGTCTATATGCGCTGCGGCATTTGGCGTGATGGTCAGGCTCTTTGCCATCTCACGCGCAATGTTGAGATCACGTGTTCGGGCAGCAAAGCGTTCCCTGCGTGCGGAGCCCAGAATCCCCAGCCGCTCCGCCATTGGTGTCAATCGTTCATCGGCGTTGTCCGCTCGCAATGATAGCCGGAATTCCGCACGCGAGGTGAACATGCGATAGGGCTCGCTCACACCCCGGGAGGTAAGATCGTCGACCATGACGCCGATATAGGATTCGGTCCGCTGCACGATGACAGGGTTCGCACCCCCGGCAACACGAGCGGCATTCATACCTGCGAGCAGCCCTTGGGCCGCCGCTTCCTCATAACCTGTGGTACCATTGATCTGGCCCGCCAGGAACAGGCCCGGAATACGGCGCGTTTGCAAGCTGCGATCGAGTTCTCGCGGATCTATGTAGTCATACTCGATGGCATAGCCGGGCTGCAGCATGACAGCCTTCTCCAAGCCGGGTATTGTCTTCAGAAAATCGAGTTGAACATCCTCCGGCAGCGAGGTGGAGATGCCGTTGGGATATACGGTGTTGTCGTCAAGACCTTCAGGCTCAAGAAAAATCTGGTGCCCATCCCGATCGCCGAACTTGACGATCTTGTCCTCCACGGAGGGGCAATAGCGTGGTCCTATGCCTTCGATGGAACCAGAGTACATAGCCGATCGGTGCAAGTTCGCCCGAATGATCGTGTGCGTTTCCGGTGTAGTTCGCGTGATTCCGCAATCGATCTGCGGATTCTGAATCGAATCCGTCATCAACGAAAATGGCAATGGATCCTCATCCGCGGACTGTATAGCGAGGCTCTGCCAATCTATCGTCCGTCCATTCAGCCGGGGCGGCGTGCCAGTCTTCAATCGCCCAAGCGCAAACTCATGCTTTGCCAACGTGTCTGACAAACCAAGGGACGGGGCTTCGCCCACACGACCCGCAGGAATCTTTTTTTCACCAATATGGATCAGACCACGCAGAAAGGTTCCTGTCGTCAGAACGACTGACGCGCAGTAGAGCGCACGGCCGTCCGATAGCTGAACTCCCATGACCTTGCCATTCTCAATGACGAGATCATTGGCGCCGCCCTCAACCACGGTAAGATTGCTTTGTTCAGCAATCGCCTGCTGCATGGCGAGGCGGTACAGCTTGCGATCAGCTTGGGTACGGGGCCCACGCACCGCAGGACCCTTCCGGCGATTCAGCAAGCGATACTGAATTCCCGCGGCGTCGGCCACACGGCCCATCAGCCCATCAAGCGCGTCGATCTCGCGGACGAGATGACCCTTGCCCAATCCTCCAATGGCCGGATTGCATGACATCACGCCGATCGTATCCGCACGGTGCGTGACGAGAGCAGTTCTGGCGCCAAAGCGCGCAGAGGCAGCCGCAGCTTCACAGCCGGCGTGACCACCACCAATGATGATGACATCAAAAACGTCTTCCACGAGCCATAACTTTCCGAGATTCGAATCTGCGCCTTGATGGGCAAAACAGCGTCATGAGTCAAGTGTAAGCGTATAAACAGTGTTTCACGTGAAACAATTGCTGCTGTTGCAACGCCGCTGATCGTCACCGTCCAAGCAGTGTTTCACGTGAATCATTTGCCAATGCAGAATTGCGAGAACACCACATCCAGAATATCTTCGACATCCACATCACCGGTAATACGGCCCAACGCATGCGATGCTCGGCGCAGAAACTCCGCGCGGACTTCCAACGGGGCCGTCTCCTCGCGAATTGCCGCGGCGACCTCCTTCCTGGTTTCAGTCAGGAGCTCCATATGCCGGCGGCGCGTGGGCAAAGGATCGGCGAGATCGCCTGCGGCAAGCTCAACCCGTTCCGTGAGAGCCTGAAGCAGAGTGTCCAAACCGTCCCCCGTTTTAGGGGCGATCACGAGGTCGTAGCCAGCACTAGACGTGGCCGGGACCAGATCGGATTTTGTGCCAACGCGAAGTATCGCACTATCTTCGACATCGCTCAGCATTGGCACAACGGGATTGGATAGATCAGTGAGCGCGAGAACCAGATCAGCTGCGGATGCGCGTTGTCGCGCGCGGTCTATACCGATCTTCTCGATCTTGCCCTCAGTTTCTCGCAAACCAGCCGTATCCGTAACCAGCACGGGGAGCCCGCCTAAATCGAGTTTTATCTCGATAAGGTCGCGCGTTGTTCCAGGTTCATCGGAAACGATTGCAACGTCGCTGCCTGCCAACGCATTGAGAAGACTGGACTTGCCCGCATTTGGTGCGCCAACAATCACTACGCGGAAGCCATCGCGGACCATAGCTCCACGCTTTCCGTCAGCCACGTGCTTACCGATGCGTGCAGCCAGTTCACTCATGGACTGCCACACCTGATCCGATACCGATCCAGGGACGTCCGACTCATCGGCGAAATCGAGTTCCGCTTCGATCAACGCGCGCGCGCGTATCAACTCCGTGCGCCATGAAGAATAGAGGTTTGCTTGGGCTCCGGAAGATATCTGGAGTGCAAGCCTTCGCTGACTGTCGGTTTCCGCGGATATAAGATCTGCAAGGCCTTCCGCGACTGTCAGATCGAATTTGCCATTGGCGAAGGCACGGCGGGTAAACTCTCCCGCTTCCGCCATTCTGCAACCATTGAACTCGTACAGCACAGATATCAAGGCATCGACAACCGCCTTGCCGCCATGAAGATGGAATTCTCCGCAGTCCTCTCCGGTAAAGCTGTGCGGGCCAGGAAAGAACAACAGCAATCCGCGATCAATTAAAGTGCCACACGCGTCTTTGAAAGGGCGAAAGACCGCCTGGCGCGGATCAGGGATAGATCCGCATATTGTTTCGATAACGAATCGAGTCTGCGGTCCCGACAGGCGCACAACCGCCACGCCGGAAGGAAGCCGGCCACTGGAGAGAGCGAAAATCGTATCGCCAAAAACCTGGTTCTGTTTCATTCCATTCTACCACACCGAGACCTTGATAGACCGTCATGCTTCATTGGAAAAGAGCGTACAATTGTGAAAACCAAGGCACTAGGCATATACAAAAACCCGCGGCCTGTTTTGTTGGGCCGCGGGTTTGTATCATTGCAGCCAGCCGAAGAGCCTCAAACTCTTCCAAGTCGCACAATCAAGTATTCATCGAGTCGAAGAACTCGCCATTGGTCTTGGTCTGCTTGAGCTTGTCGATAAGGAACTCGATCGCGTCGGTCGTGCCCATAGGCGCGAGGATGCGGCGCAGAACGAAAATCTTCTGCAGGTCCTGTCGCGGCACGAGGAGATCTTCCTTACGCGTACCGGATTTCAGAATATCCATGGACGGGAAGATGCGCTTGTCGGCAACCTTGCGGTCAAGCACGATTTCCGAGTTGCCCGTACCTTTGAACTCTTCGAAGATAACTTCGTCCATGCGGCTGCCCGTATCGATCAGCGCCGTTGCGATGATGGTCAGCGAGCCGCCTTCTTCGATATTACGCGCGGCACCAAAGAAACGCTTGGGCCGTTGCAACGCGTTGGCGTCGACACCACCGGTCAGGACCTTACCGGATGAGGGCACGACCGTATTGTACGCGCGGCCAAGCCGCGTAATGGAATCGAGCAGAATGACCACATCGCGGCCATGTTCGACAAGGCGCTTGGCCTTCTCGATGACCATTTCCGCAACTTGGACGTGGCGCGACGCCGGCTCATCGAAGGTCGACGACACGACTTCACCCTTCACGGAACGCTGCATGTCGGTTACTTCTTCCGGACGTTCGTCGATCAGAAGCACGATGAGATAGCATTCGGGATGATTGGCGGTGATCGAATGGGCGATGTTCTGCAAAAGCACGGTTTTACCCGTGCGGGGCGGCGCAACAATCAGTCCGCGCTGACCTTTGCCAAGCGGCGCGACCAAATCGATGACACGAGCGGAAAGATCCTTGGTGGTCGGATTCTCCAGTTCCATCTTGAAGCGCTCATTCGGATAGAGCGGTGTGAGATTGTCGAAATGGATCTTGTGACGGATTTTTTCGGGATCTTCGAAATTGATGGTGTTGACTTTAAGAAGAGCGAAGTAACGCTCACCTTCTTTCGGTCCGCGAATTGGGCCTTCGACCGTATCGCCTGTTTTCAGCGAAAACCGTCGGATTTGCGACGGTGAAATATAAATATCATCAGGACCCGGGAGATAATTGGCATTGGCGGATCGCATGAAGCCAAATCCGTCCTGCAAAATCTCGACGACACCTTCGCCGATGATTTCCACCTCCTGCGAGGCTAGTTTTTTCAGGATCGCAAACATTAATTCCTGTTTGCGCATGACGCTGGCATTTTCAACTTCAAGCGATTCGGCGAAGGCGAGAAGGTCAACCGCGGTCTTGTTCTTGAGTTCTTGTAGTTTCATTTCCTGCATGTGTGCGGAACTCTTAATTCTATTGGTGTGAAATGGGAAAGGGAAATGACGATGCCTGAATGCAGTGCCACTAAAAATGGCCGAAGATTGCTGTGGCGGTATTTCCGGAGAGGAGCCCTTGTCTAGCCAATCATGACCATAAGGGCAAGAGATTTCATCAGTGGCATTGATCACTGACTAAAATTTTTATCATCGATCAAAATGGCTTTATGATGACCATGATCACGATAACGATCATCAGCACGGTCGGCACTTCGTTCATCATGCGCCAGAAGCGGACCGTCTTCACGTTCCGGTCCTCTGCAAAAAACCGCACAGCCTTGGAAAAATACCCGTGCACGCCCGAAAGAACGAGGACAGAAAGAAACTTCACGTGAAACCATCCATCCATATAGGCCGCCGATTGCCAGGCGAGCCACAGACCAGCGAGCCAGGTCACACCCATGGCAGGCTCGATGATCGCCTTCAGCAAACGTCGCTCCATCAATTTGAACGTCTCGGATTGGACTGAACCCGCTTCGGCAGCACAGTGATAGACAAAGAGCCGCGGCAAATAGAGCATGCCGGCCATCCACGAAATGACAGCAATGACATGAAGCGCCTTGACCCATAGATAGGCCCTATCAGGGTACAGGAAAACCAGCACAATGGCGCAAATCGCTACTGCTGCCGCGATCGATCTCGGCAGAAGCGGAATATTCTTCGATTCCGCATCGGGCTGTTTAACATTATTCATATTTGCTTTCCTTCAGCGACCGGCATTAGCTGCGCGCAGTCGCCTGACGTACGCGGCTTACCATCTGCTCGACATGAGATACGGGCGCATCAGGTGTGATTCCATGACCAAGGTTGAAGATCAGTGGTCCGTCGCCCAATGCATCCAGTATAGCATCGACGCCCTCATCCAGAGCCTTGCCGCCGGCAACAACTCGCAAGGGATCGAGATTGCCCTGGACCGCACCACCGCCTTGCAGCGAAGAAGCCATGGAAAGCGGCACCGACCAATCCAATCCAAGCGCTGTAACACCGGTGCGTTCCCGATAGTTGATATAAAGCGCACCCGCGCCCTTGGGGAAACCAATGATCGGAACGTCCGGATGGATTTCTCGAACTTTTTTCACGATCCGCGCAACGGGTGCCACGCAAAATTGCTCGAAGCAGATTTCGTCGAGAACGCCCGCCCACGAATCGAAAATCTGCACCGCATCGGCACCAGCATTGATCTGGCGGATCAGGTATTCGGCAGAGACGTCAGCGAGTACATCCAACAGTTTTTGGAATGCTTCCGGATCGCGATAGGCAAAAAGCCGGGCAGGCGCCTGATCCGGTGTGCCATGTCCAGCAATCATATAGGTCGCCACTGTCCAAGGCGCCCCGCAGAAGCCAAGCAGCGTTGTGTCGGTAGGGAGCTGCTGCCGTAACAACCGCACTGTCTCGTAGACCGGCTCTAGGCGATCAGCAGCGCCATTGGACTCGAGCCAGAATATCCCATCCTTGTCGATCGGGGTCATAAGGGGACCGCGCCCCTCTTCAAAGCGAAGATCGCGGCCGAGCGCATGCGGGACAACCAGAATATCGGAAAACATGATTGCTGCGTCGAAGCCAAAACGGCGAATCGGCTGCATGGTGACTTCAACGGCGAGATCCGGCGAGTAGCAAAGGTCTAGAAAGCTGCCTGCGTTCTTTCTTACCTCCCTGTATTCGGGGAGATAGCGTCCCGCTTGGCGCATCATCCAGATTGGTGGAGGAAAGACAGTCTCGCCTCCAAGGACTTTCATCACTTTGCGAACCATTGTCGGTCTCTCCGGTCTTGCCTTACAAAAAAGAAATTTAGATCTATTTGGATTTTCTGATTCTTAGAGTCTGTTTGTAATGGGAATTATCACATTGCAAACATTTTCCCACAGCGAACAATTGATGAACCAAAATAGGAAAACCACGAACTGATTCATATCAATAGCGGCAATAATAGAAAAAACATAATTATATCAATATCTTACATAAGAATCAAATGTGGATATCTCTGTGGAAATTGGCGAAATAACAGACGAAAAGTCGCAATAATCCACAGATTGACGAAGTGGCCAGTGAAAACACCCACAGGGGGCCTCGCTGTGGATGACTTGCCAATAATTCACATGGCTGCCATGTCTTGTTGACGCTTCGGCATTTTGTCCCCAGCCATCAACAGGACATGGAAATTTCTGTGACGAAACCGGTAAATTACTTTCATCTCCACATGATTTCTGATGCGACCGGAGAGACTCTCATCGCAGCAGGTCGTGCCGCGGCGGCGCAATATGCCCATGCGCGGGCCATAGAGCATGTTTATCCGCTGATCCGCACCGAAAAGCAGATCAAAAAGGTGTTGGACGGTATCGATGCGGAGCCTGGTATTGTGCTTTACACGATCGTTGACCAACGGCTCGCAGCGATGATCGACGATAGTTGCGCGGCCATTGGCGTTCCGTGCGTATCTGTCCTCGAACCGGTCCTCACACTTTTCCAGTCTTATCTCGGTGCGCCGGCTGGACGTCGTGTAGGCGCCCAGCATGTTCTCAATGCCGAGTATTTCCGGCGGATCGACGCGCTCAATTTTACGATGGAACATGATGACGGTCAGCTCCCGCCGGATATCGAAGAGGCGGATGTCATACTGATTGGTATCTCACGCACGTCGAAGACGCCAACCAGCATCTATCTCGCCAATCGCGGCATCAAGACTGTCAATGTTCCTATCGTTATCGGGGTGCCTATTCCCGACGTTCTAGTGCAATCCGAAAGACCCTTGATTGTCGGATTGGTCGCTTCAGCAGAACGAATTTCACAAGTGCGTCAGCACCGTGTGCTCGGTGCGGCACTCAGTTTCGACGCCGATCACTACCTTGATCGGGCCAACATTATAGAAGAACTCACCTATGCGCGGCAAATTTGCCATCGGCACAATTGGCCGATGATCGATGTTTCTCGCCGGTCTATCGAAGAAACCGCGGCAGCGGTTCTTGCCCTGCGTTCGCAGGGGCGGTAACGCAATCGCCGTTCAAGGGAGAAACGAACATGAATATCATTCTCGCCTCCAAAAGCCCGTTCCGCGCCATGCTGTTGAAAAACGCTGGTGTCGCCTTCACCACGCAGTCGGCGGGCATCGATGAACGTGCTGTGGAGGCACCATTGTACAATAGCGGCGCAACGCCGGAAGATGTTGCTCTCGTTCTGGCCGAGGCAAAAGCTCTTGATGTCAGCGAACGCAATCCTTCCGCACTGGTCATCGGTTCTGATCAGACCCTGTCCTTGGGCGATGAGGTCCTGCACAAGGCTGGAGACATGGAGGCCGCTCGCCGGCAATTGTTGAAATTGTCTGGAGAAATCCATCATCTCAACAGTGCGGTTGTCCTCGTAAAAGGTGGCGAAACGATCTGGCGGCATGTATCTGTCGCCCGTATGACGCTGCGCGATCTCGATCCCGGTTTTATCGGCAGATATCTGTCGCGCGTCGGCGATATCGCGCTGCAGAGTGTCGGTGCCTATCAATTCGAGGGGGAGGGCGTTCAGCTGTTCGAAAAAGTGGACGGCGACTATTTCACTATTGTTGGTCTGCCGCTTTTACCACTGCTTGCTGAACTTCGGCGGGAAGGCGCGATCGATGGCTGACCATCCAAAGGCGTTTGTTACGGGATTTCCCATTCGCCATTCACGCTCACCACTGATCCACGGCCATTGGCTGAAGAAGTATGGACTGGAAGGCTCGTATCAGGCCATCGAGATTGCACCGGAAGGCTTTGCTGATTTCATTAACAGCTTGCAGCGCAATGGCTATGCGGGAGGTAACATCACGATCCCGCATAAAGAGATGGCGTTTGCCTTGTGCAACAAACGCGATACCGCCGCTGAGGACATCGGCGCCGTTAACACCTTGTGGTTTGAGGACGGGGCATTGTGGGGTGGCAATACCGATGCCTACGGTTTCCTCGCTAATCTCGATGCGCTTAGTCCCGACTGGGATAGCCGGAAAACGGCACTTGTTATAGGTGCAGGTGGCGCCAGTCGTGCCGTCGTATATGCACTGAAGCAGCGAGGATTCGACGAGATCCGCATCGCCAACCGTACCGTTGAACGGGCGCAGGAAGTTGCGGATCGCTTTGGTCCTGCTGTCAGCGCCCATGCATGGTGGGCAATTCCCGAATTGCTGCAAGACGCCGCCTTCATCGTCAACACGACTTCGCTGGGTATGGAAGGAAAGGACGATCTGACCGTTGATCTATCGACGGCCACTCGTGAGCCACTCGTGACGGACATTGTTTATGTTCCGCTGGAAACGCCCCTGTTAAAAATGGCGCGTGAGCACAGGTTGAAAACCGTGGACGGTCTTGGCATGCTGTTGCATCAGGCGGTACCCGGTTTCGAACACTGGTTCGGTGTGAGGCCAGAAGTCACGCCGGAACTGCGCGCACTCATTCTGACAGACATGAACAAATCTGCTGCAAGCGGACAAACGAAATGATCGTGCTTGGCCTTACCGGTTCGATCGGCATGGGTAAATCGACCGCAGCCCAGATGTTCATCGATGAGAATATCCCGGTCTATTCCGCCGACGAAGCCGTGCACCAGCTTTATTCTGGTGCAGCGGCTCCATTGATCGAAGCTGCATTCCCCGGAACGACCATAAACGGCAAGGTTGACCGCACAAAATTATCTGCGGCGGTCATGGGAAAGCCGGAGGCGCTAAAAAAGCTCGAGTCGATAATCCATCCACTGGTACGCGCCGAGGAAGATAAGTTTCGCAATAATGCGCGATCACACGCCGCAAAACTGATCATCCTCGATATTCCTCTGCTTTTCGAGACCGGCGGCGATGCGCGGGTCGACAGAATACTCGTCGTTACGGCACCCGAGGATGTCCAGCGCAAACGGGTTCTCGACCGTCCTGGCATGACACCGGCCAAGCTCGACGCCATTTTGGCGCGCCAGACACCGGATGCGGAAAAGCGGGCCCGGGCAGATTTTATCATCGATACGCGTCATGATTTTGATGTTACCAGAGCCGAAGTGCGCAAGATAATTCATTCGCTGGTGGATATACCCAACCAGTAGCCTCAAGGCGTCTGCCCTCCCTTGCATCAATGGATCAATTGACTAAAGGTGGATTCATGCGCGAAATCATATTCGATACAGAAACGACGGGTCTCGACCGGCTCGATGACCGGGTCATCGAGATCGGCGGTGTCGAACTCATCAACCGGTTCCCTACAGGCCGGACGTTTCATGTCTTTATCAATCCCGAAGGCAAAACCATTCATCCCGAAGCGCTGGCCGTGCACGGTATCAGCAATGACAAGCTCGCCGACAAGCCGCTGTTCGCCGGGATACTCCATGACTTTCTCGACTTTATCGACGGCGCGAAGCTGATTGCTCACAATGCTACGTTCGACATGGGCTTTATCAATGCGGAGCTCAATCGCCTCGGTCATCCGCCAATCCACAACGATCGCGTCGTGGATACCTTGGCATTGGCACGGCGGAAACATCCTATGGGGCCGAATTCGCTCGATGCCCTCTGCCGCCGCTATGGTATCGACAACAGCCACCGCACAATGCACGGCGCTCTACTGGATTCGCAGCTTCTCGCCGAAGTTTATATCGAGCTGATCGGCGGCAAACAGACCGCTCTCGGCCTGACTGTTGCCGAACGGACAAATAATCAGCAGTCCGGAGATGCGAGTGCGATTGTTATCGCCCGGCGGCCAATACAGCTTCAACCCCGTTTAACCGAGGCTGAGAAGTCGGCTCACGAGAAGCTGGTGGAGAAGATCGGCGTCACTGCCATCTGGAACGAACGCATCGCCCTGGTTGCCTGAATGAAAAACCCGGGCGAGGGCCCGGGCTTTGAACTTCGATGAAAGTCTGGTTTAGCTGACTTTTGCCTTGGCCTGTTCTTCGGCCATGCGCTGCTGGAACATCTGCGCGAAATCGATCGGGTCGATCATAAGTGGCGGGAAACCGCCATTGCGTGTGGCTTCTGCAATGATCTGACGCGCGAACGGGAACAGCAGGCGCGGGCATTCGATGAACAGCAGTGGCAACAGGTGTTCCTGGGGGAAACCGACAAGACGGAAAACACCGCCATAGACAAGTTCAGCATTAAAAAGCACATCCTTGCCTTCTACTGCCTTGGCCGAAAGCGTGAGAACCACATCGAAATCGTTTTCTGCAATTGGATTTGCATTGACGTTGACATTGATGCTGATGCCGGGCGCGTTTTCACGCGGACGCAATGACAAGGGAGCACCAGGGCTTTCGAAGGAAAGGTCCTTTACATATTGCGCCAGAATATTCAGCGTCTGCTGCTGAACGGGACCGTTGCCATTTGTCGCTTCGTTGCCGTTCTCGGCCTTTTCATCAGGCTTTTGAGCCATTGTCTGGAAACCTTCTTCTGTTGCGTCCGCTTGTGCACGGCTATCGAATGAATGCAGGGTGGCTAGCATGTGTGCCTCAGCGAGGCAAGGCGCTAGCGCTAGTCCTATCGTTCAATAGTCTGGCTGAACCCTATTGTTTCGGGTTCCAGGGCGAGTCCGGATCAGGCTTGCTCGAGTAGTCTTCGGGGTCGAGTTCAATGACCCGGTCCTTGATGCGCGATGTCTCGGGGCGGCCAGCGCGGCGTCCCGTGGAATTGACGACCACCACACGATCACTGATACAACGCCAGCCAAAGTCACGAACTGCCGGGATGAAGAGCAAGAGACCAATGATATCGGTGATGAATCCGGGTATGATCAACAGGAACGCCGCAAAAACCAGCATGACGCCATGAACCAACTCGCGTTTTGGCGTGCGGCCAGCGGCAGTTTCTTCGCGAATTTTCTGGATCAGCCCAAGGCCTTGAAGGCGCAACAGGAAGACACCGAGGAACATCGACAGGATTATCAGACCGAGTGTCGCCAAAACGCCGATCTTGCTGCCGACCACGATGAAACCGGCGATTTCAAGAAATGGCAAAGCCAGAACGAACAAGGGCACAAGTGATCGCAAACTAATTTACCTTTCAAAGGGCATATCCGGATATTATCCATAGCCGGTGTCAATTTCATGCCTATATAGGATAACGTGAAGAGTATTTGTATGATTGCCCTTGGCAATCTATATGTTTTCGATAATTCGACAAAGATTGAAGGTCGAAAAACAAACCTGGGATGAATGGCAGGCGACATGGAATATCTGGACTTTGGTACGATTTTTTTCTTTGTGGCAGCAGTGGTGATTTTCCTGCAGCTGCGAAAAGTCCTTGGTCGCCGCACCGGCAGCGAACGCCCGCCGTTCAACCCTTACACGCGCACCGCCGAGGTTGATGACAAATCCAAGCCTGGCGACAATGTGGTTTCTTTGCCGCGCCGCGGGGAAGCGAAGGAAAACAGCTTCGAGAAGATCGATGCGGTCTCCAAACCGGGCACGCCGCTGAATGACGGTCTGCGCGCCATCCAGAATGCCGATCCGTCATTTGACCCTGTGAAGTTTCTCGAAGGCTCAAAAATGGCCTATGAGATGATCGTCATGTCATTTGCCGATGGTGATCGCAAGACACTGAAATCATTGCTGTCACGAGAAGTCTTCGATGGGTTCGTTTCCGCCATTGCCGATCGGGAATCGCGCGGCGAAAAGGTGCAGTCATCTTTCGTAGGCATCAACAAGGCGGAAATTATCGGTGCGGAAATGAAAGGCACCGAGTCACATGTCACAGTTCGCATTATCAGCGAGCTGATTTCCGCCACGCTCGACAAGGATGGCGTCGTGATCGATGGCGACAAGGAAGCGGTTGCAGAGGTCAAGGATGTCTGGACTTTTGCGCGTGATACGCGCTCCAAGGATCCGAATTGGAAGCTGGTAGCGACTGAAGCCGAAGATTGATTCAGCGATTGAGACGTAGACGCCATGCTGTCGCCCCTGTTCAAACCGGTGGATTTCGCTGACTGCCCCGGTTGGCAAGATGACCATCAATTCGAAGCCTTTCGCGCTTTCGTTCGTTCAGCAGAACACGTTCTGGAAAAGCCTTACAGATCCGGCTCACTCGGTATCAGTTTCGAGGCACTTGCACCAATTTTTGCTGATTCACGTGAAACAATCGTCCAATCCAATCAGGCTGCGCGGGCGTTTTTCGAAAAATGGTTCCGTCCTGCACGCGTGGAAACCACTGAGCCTTCAGATGGGTTCGTTACCGGTTTTTATGAGCCGGAGGTCATCGCCTCTCCTGTTCGCACTGCCAAGTTTACCGTTCCATTCCTTGGTCGTCCCGCCGATCTGGTCGATGTCCACGACAGCAACCGGCCAGAGGGGTTTGATTCGTATTTTGCCTTTGCGCGACAGACGCCGTCGGGCCTCGTTGAGTATTTCGACCGTCCAGCGATCGAAAGCGGGGCGCTTGATGACCGAGGACTCGAGATCGCATATGTTGAAAGCCAGGTCGACGCTTTCTTCATTCACGTGCAGGGCGCCGCACGATTAAAGATGACCGACGGGCGCCTGCGGCGCATCACCTATGCGGCGAAGACAGGGCATCGCTTCACGGGCATTGGCAAGATCCTGCTTGAAAGCGGCGAGGTTGCGCCGGAAAACATGTCGATGCAGTCAATCCGTGCCTGGCTTGCCGATCATCCGGACAAGGCGCAAGAGCTTATGTGGAATAACCGGTCCTATATTTTCTTTCGTGAAGCCAAGGTCGAGGATGAATCGCTCGGGCCGATCGCTGCGGCGAAAGTCCCATTGACAGGGGGACGCTCGCTTGCTGTCGATCGGTTGCTGCATACATTCGGTACGCCATTCCATATCCACGCTCCTGAGCTGAAGGCATTTGGCGGTGATCGCTTTGCCCGGTTGATGATTGCGCAGGATACCGGTTCGGCTATCGTCGGCCTGGCGCGCGGCGATCTCTTTGCCGGTTCCGGCGATGCGGCAGGCGAGATCGCTGGTGGCATCCGCCACAAGGCCGATTTCTATGCGCTTATCCCACGCGTCCTTCTGGCAGCGGACCAATGAAGAAAAAGGCCGCAAAGGATGAATTCGTCACCTTGGAGGACAGGATTCTCTGGGAAACGGTGGCCAAAACTGCCCGCCTGCTGAAGGGCAAGGAGAAGCCCACTTTTCTGATTGATGAGACCAAGGAGCAGAGTTCAATACATCCATCCGCACCGGAAAAACCGAGACGATTTACTACCACAACTGAGGCACAGCCAGCGCCGGCACATCGCCTGCATCCGATCGATCGTCCAACGCATAAAAAGATCGCCAAGGGACGCGTTGTCATCGAGGCGAGGATTGATCTGCACGGCCTTACTCAAGGCGAAGCTTATGGCTTGCTCCTCGGCTTCCTGCAGCGCGCGCATCTACGCAAGCTGCGGCATGTTTTGGTGATCACGGGCAAAGGCTCGTCCATGGGCAGCGATGGTGTGCTGCGTCAGGCGGTGCCCATGTGGTTAGCGACCCCATCGTTTCGTATCCTGGTCAATGGATATGAGGACGCTGCGCGCAACCATGGCGGAACAGGCGCTATCTATGTGCGCATGCGCCGGGAGGCGCCATGACGCCATTCGGCGAAAAACTGCGCGATCTGCGCGCGGAACGGGGCATTTCGCAAAAGGATATGGCCAAGGCGATCGGTGTATCGGCCGCCTATCTATCAGCTCTTGAACACGGCCGGCGCGGTCAACCAACCTGGGACAAGCTGCAACGCATCATCCAGTATTTCAACATCATTTGGGACGAAGCCGAGGAGCTGCAACGGCTGGCGATGATCTCGCACCCACGCATCATCATCGATACGGGCGGTCTCTCACCCCTCGCGACGGAATTCGCCAATCTTCTTGCCACAAGGATTGGTGATCTCGATGAAGAAACGACCCGACTTTTGATCCGGAAGCTGGAGTCAGTGCCGGAAAAACGCAAACGCTAGAAAAGCGCTCTCAACTGGTCGATCTTGTCGTTGACCAGCCAGCCGTAATAGTTCTCTTCCGGCAGCAGCGGCTGTTCGCCATTGGCGACACGGGCCACGTTGGAGTCAGCCAGCGCACGCGCGCGGCTATCGGCGCCGCCCGTATTGTAGAGTGTCGCCGTAATGCCCGGATTGTTGGAAATGTCGAAATCGGCGACGCGGCGGTAGACATCGATCGAGTGTTTTAACGTTGCCGCCATGTAGGGCAGGGTCAGGTCGGGATCCATGATCGTCTTGTAGACATCGGCGGCGTGGTCGGCATCGAGCTTCGGCAGCCCTGAATAGCGGTTGACCATGTCGGTCATCTGCAGCGCGATCAAGGGGCTAAGCTGGCCGAGGCCAAAACTTTGTCCCGCGTAGAAGGGCTGGAAGAACACGGCGCTAAAACGATTGTTGGGGAAGTGCTTGCCGCCGACAGATTGACCGCGGAAATTCTCTTCCCATACATCCTCGCGACAGGCCCATAGGCGCAGACTGTCCCTAAACTGTGCGCAGGTGGAAAATTGCGGTCGTTTGACGAAATCGCCGATGGTTTCACCCTGATAATCGAAGCTCAGACCTTGTTCGACATAGGAAATAGCCTTCACGTAATAGGTCTGCAACCGGTCATAGGCATCGACATTGTAGGTATGCTCACCAACGAGCGCGCCGACAATGTGAACTGGATCGATGCCATAGGTTCTAGCTACGCTGGCAATCTTCGATCGCAGCTTGGTGTCGGTTTTTATCAGATTGTAGATCTTCTGATATTTCGCTTCGTAAGTGGTATTCAATTCGCGTGTCCGCTTGGCGGAGGCGGCTGGAACGCCGGGCTGGCTCGCATTGCGGTTGCCTTCGGGAACGAGCGTCACCGCGGCCGCCGGCTGCAAAGCGGCTGGCAACAGCAAAAGACAGGTCGTCGCGAAAAGGATCAAGTGGCGGTTCATTATCAGTCCAGAAATTTGATTGGACGTTCCGCATAGCGCCTCACACCCGCGAAAGCCAGAAAAACCTCTATTCCTTTGATGCGGATTTCTACTGCGCCGGTACCGGACAGCTCAAATCACCTTCCTCGCATTTGAGGTAGGATTTAAGATCATCGATCCGCCTGCTTGTCAGACCATCAAGGCATATCGCCCGGGTCATGGGATACACGCTGCCTTGAGCGCTACCGGACGTCTGGAAATTGCACTCAGCATCGCGAAATGAAATCCAGGTTTTCTGTGCTGCAACCAACAGCTTGGTTGTCGCCGCATCGTCCTTCAGACGTACAGTTATCTGCTTGTAAAGCGAGTTGAGCTCCGCGTCGGACTTCTTGTATGCGTTGCCGTAACACTCATTGAGGTCAGCTTGACTGCTGCTGCCCGTGTCGCAGGACTCGGCTGCATTGGTCGGCGTTCCGCTTGCGATTAGTACAATCAGAAACAGGAGATGTGTCGAAACACGCATGGGAGTACTCCGATTGATGCGATTCGCGCAATCAAACGAAAAATCCAGGCAATTGTCAGTGCCTGGATTTCCATTCCGGCTAATCGCGAACCGCGCCGGTTCTCGGTCTACAATATGAACCGTGAGAGATCGGCGTTCTTGGCAAGGTCTCCGACAGTCTCACGCACATATTTGGCGTCTATCGTGTGTTCGGCGCCAGATTTGTCCGGTGCATTGAACGAAATGTCATCGAGCACTCGTTCCATGACCGTCTGCAGGCGCCGCGCGCCGATATTCTCGACAGTCGAGTTGAGATCCACCGCAATATCGGCCAAGGCGTCGATTGCATCGTCGGTAATGTTGAGCTTGACCTCTTCCGTCGCCAACAGCGCAATATATTGCTTGATCAGGCTGGCTTCCGGCTCGGTCAGGATGCGGCGCATGTCGTCGCGTGTCAGAGCGCTTAACTCCACACGGATCGGAAGACGGCCTTGCAGTTCCGGCAGAAGGTCAGATGGTTTGGACACATGGAATGCGCCGGAAGCGATGAACAGGATGTGGTCGGTCTTGATCGGCCCATACTTGGTCGCAACGGTTGTACCTTCCACCAGCGGCAGTAGGTCACGCTGCACGCCTTCACGTGACACGCCAGCACCCATGCCGCCATCGCGAGCGGCAATCTTGTCGATCTCGTCGAGGAAGACAATGCCGTCATCCTCGGCCGAACGCAGTGCCTCCAGAGTGATCTGATCCTGATCGAGAAGCTTGTCAGACTCGTCATTGATCAGCACGGAATAGGACTCCTTGACGGTCGTCTTCACCGTTTTGGTTCGGCCGCCCATGGCCTTTCCCAGCATATCGCTGAGATTCAGCACGCCAATATTGGCACCCGGCATCCCCGGCAATTCGAAGTTCGGCATACCCGATCCGGTATCCGCAACCTCGACCTCGATCTCCTTGTCATCGATCAGACCATCACGCAGTTTCTTGCGGAAACTGTCGCGCGTTGCCGGGCTTGCGGTCTTGCCCACCAACGCGTCGAGAACGCGTTCTTCGGCATTGACATGCGCCTTTGCCTTGACCTCCTCGCGCTTCTTTTCTCGCACGAGACCGATGGCGACTTCGACGAGATCGCGGATGATTTGTTCTACATCGCGGCCGACGTAACCGACCTCGGTGAACTTGGTTGCTTCCACCTTGATAAATGGTGCGCCTGCAAGCTTGGCAAGGCGGCGGGAGATTTCCGTCTTGCCGACACCGGTCGGTCCGATCATCAGGATGTTTTTCGGCATTACCTCTTCACGCATCTGGCCTTCCAGCTGCTGACGGCGCCAGCGATTGCGCAGGGCGATTGCGACGGCACGTTTGGCGTCGTTCTGGCCGATAATGTAGCGGTCAAGTTCAGAGACAATCTCGCGGGGGGAAAATGTTGTCATTGGATTCTCGTTTCCTGCCCGTATTCGGGCGATTGTTCAGGGTTGTCCCGGGCCATCATCAGGGCAGGACCATAAACGGATGTACGGGTGTCGAAAGCAACAAACCCCGCTTTTTCATAGGCCTTGATTGCCTGGCTATTGGCCGGATCTGGATCGACGATAACGCGAGGCACGCCTTCTTCGAAGAGCAGCGACACGAACTCGTCAAGCAAGCGAGGTCCGTGGCCCTGGCCGATCAGATCGGGCTCGCCGATGAACTGGTCGAGCCCGAGTGTCCCGGTCGGCTGATCCTGGTAGGGGTGATCATCTTCCAGATGCGGATCATAGGTCTGCAAATAGCCGATCGCCTCATCCCCAAGCATGATGATGAATGGCTCGACCGACACACTGTCCATATGTCCGGTGATAGTAGCCATCTCTTCTTCCGGTTGTCCGTCCCACCATTGCGCTACATGCGGCTCCCCCAGCCATTCAGAAATCATGTTCAGATGGCGTGGCTCCACCGGAATAAAGCGGTAGCGATAGACGAGCTCATTCGGCATCGAGGGTCTCAAGCGTAATGCTCGTATTGGTATAAATGCAGATATCTGCGGCAATCTGCATGGCACGGCGGGCGATCTCTTCGGCGCTCTTGTCCGTATCGGCGAGAGCACGGGCGGCAGCTAGAGCGTAATTGCCACCAGAACCGATAGCCATCATGCCATGTTCAGGTTCAAGCACATCACCATTGCCAGTGAGCGCAAGCGTGACAGATTTGTCGGCAACAAGCATCATTGCTTCAAGCCGGCGAAGGTAGCGGTCGGTACGCCAGTCCTTGGCGAGTTCGACGCAGGCGCGCATCAACTGGTCCGGATATTGTTCAAGCTTGCTTTCCAGCCGCTCAAGCAGCGTGAAGGCATCGGCGGTGGCACCGGCAAAGCCGGCAATGACATTGCCTTTACCGATGCGGCGCACCTTGCGCGCGTTGCCTTTCATGACCGTATTGCCAAGGCTGACCTGTCCGTCGCCAGCAATGACCACCTTGCCATCCTTGCGGACGGTAACGATCGTCGTCCCGTACATGGTGGAGGGATTATGTTCTTGCATGTCTACTCCTTGTAAGCGGATTCAATTATGCCCCAAATGGCGGCAGATCGAACCCCTTCTGTGACACTTATGTATGAAGCGCTTCCAGAATTGCAAATGCTGCTGAGGTCTGCGCCATCAAAGCATTTGGAGATTCGCCGTTCGTGTTTTAGAAGGCCTCAATTAGATGGCTTTTAGAACCCATATGGCGGGAACAGCATGACAAGCGTCAACACACGCACCGCGAAGATCGAACGCAGCACCAAGGAAACCAGTATCGCCGTTTCGGTCAATCTGGACGGAAGGGGTGCGTTTAACGTTTCCACCGGCGTCGGGTTCTTCGACCATATGCTGGAGCAACTTTCGCGCCATTCGCTGATCGACATGGACATCAAGGCCAAGGGTGACTTGCATATCGATGATCATCACACGGTGGAAGATACGGGCATCGCTATTGGCCAAGCTATCGCCAAGGCTTTGGGCGACCGTCGTGGTATCAACCGTTATGCCTCGCTGGATCTTGCCATGGATGAGACGCTAACCCGCGCGGCCGTTGACGTTTCAGGACGTCCCTTTCTCGTCTGGCAGGTAGGGTTTTCCGCCTCGAAGATCGGCACGTTCGACACCGAGTTGGTTCGTGAATTCTTTCAGGCGCTGGCACAGAATGCCGGAATCACCCTGCACGTGTCGAACCTCTATGGTGCCAACAACCACCATATTGCCGAAACTTGCTTCAAGGCAGTTGCGCGCACGTTACGGCATGCCATAGAGACCGATCCGCGGCAGAAGGATGCTGTTCCATCCACCAAGGGAACCTTGAAAGGCTGAGACATGGCCAGTTTCATTGTGTTGGCACCGCAGCTAGACGGCGAGCGTGATGATGAAAAAACCGTGTTTATACGCGACGGTTTTGCCTTTTTCGCGTTCATCTTCACTGTTCCCTGGCTGCTGGTGCAACGGCTGTGGTTTGAAGCAGCGATCGTTTTTGGAGTGATGGTCGTGATCTCCGGAGTGGGCTCCTATACCGGCCACGGCAATATGGCCGGATTTGTCACGGCGTTGGTTTCGCTTCTTGTGGGTTTGGAAGGCAATAACTGGCGCATAGCGGCACTCGAACGGCGCGGTTTTGAGCAACTCGGCGTTGTTGATGCACATAATGCGGATGATGCCGAAGCTGCCTGGTTCCTTGGTCCGCGCTTCGTTCTGTCAGCGCAGACGGCTCCGGTCAGTGTGAAGGCCGATGCGCGGATGCTGTCCTCCGGCCACAAGCCGGCGCTCGGAGGCATGGTAGGCCTCGTGAGCCATCGCGGAGAAAACTGATCATGCGCGTTGCCATTATCGATTATGGGTCGGGCAATCTCCGTTCAGCAACCAAGGCCTTTGAGCGGGCTGCTAGGGAGAGCGGCATTGAGGCGACCATTGATCTGACAGCAGATGCGGGCCGGGTTCGAACGGCCGATCGCATCGTCCTGCCGGGCGTTGGCGCCTATGCCGATTGCCGCCGTGGACTTTATGAGGTCGAAGGTATGGTCGAGGCGATCCATGAAGTCGCCGTAGAAAAGGCCAGGCCGTTTCTCGGCATCTGCGTTGGCATGCAGTTGATGTCGTCGCGCGGCCTGGAAAAAACCATTTCCACTGGTTTCGACTGGATCAAGGGTGATGTCCGGGAAATGGTGCCATCGGACCGGGCACTGAAAATTCCGCAGATTGGCTGGAATACTATTCGTCTCACGCGCCCGCATCCGCTGTTCGACGGGATCGAGACTGGTCCGAAAGGGCTCCATGCCTATTTCGTTCATTCCTATTATCTTGACGCCGAAATCGAGAACGACGTGTTGGCTGTTACCGATTATGGCGGCGCGATAACCGCTGCCGTGGCTAATGACAATATGGCGGGGACGCAGTTTCACCCGGAGAAGAGTCAGGCTCTGGGTCTGGCTCTCATTGCTAATTTCCTGAGGTGGAATCCGTGATCCTTTTTCCCGCAATCGATTTGAAAGACGGCCAGTGCGTACGGCTGAAGCTTGGCGATATGGATCAGGCAACGGTCTATAATGCCGATCCGGGCGCGCAGGCAAAAGCTTTTGAAGATCAGGGGTTTGAGTGGTTACACGTTGTCGATCTGAATGGCGCTTTTGCCGGCCAGTCGGTCAATGGCGCTGCCGTCGAGGCAATTCTGAGGGCCACGAAGAATCCTGTCCAGCTTGGTGGCGGTATCCGCACTCTCGCGCACATCGATAACTGGCTGACGAAGGGTCTGTCGAGGGTTATCCTTGGTACTGTTGCCGTGCGCGATCCCGCTCTGGTGATCGAGGCATGCAAGCGCTTTCCCGGCAAGGTTGCGGTTGGCATCGATGCCAAGGGCGGCAGGGTAGCGGTCGAAGGTTGGGCGGAAGCCTCGACACTAGGCGTCATCGAGCTGGCAAAGAAGTTTGAGGGCGCCGGTGTCGCGGCGATTATCTATACGGACATTGACCGCGATGGCGTTCTTGCGGGCATCAACTGGGAATCGACGCTGCAACTTGCCGAAGCAGTCACTATCCCCATCATCGCATCCGGCGGCCTTGCTACCATCGCCGATATAGTGCGCATGACCATGCCGGACGCGCTGAAGCTTGAAGGCGCGATCTCCGGCCGCGCGCTCTACGACGGGCGTATCGATCCTGCGGAAGCGCTGCGAGTGCTGCGCGAAGCAAGGGAGCACGCCGTATGACCCTGAAAGCCCGTGTCATTCCCTGCCTCGACGTCAAGGACGGACGCGTTGTCAAAGGCGTCAATTTCGTCGATCTCATTGATGCCGGTGATCCGGTCGAAGCGGCGAAGGCCTACGACGCAGCAGGAGCAGATGAGCTCTGTTTCCTCGACATCACGGCTTCCTCGGACAATCGCGAAACGATCTTCGATGTGGTAGCCCGCACCGCTGAGCAATGCTTCATGCCGCTAACCGTTGGCGGTGGCGTGAGGACCGTCGCCGATATCCGCAAACTGCTGCTGGCGGGCGCGGACAAGGTGTCGATCAACACCGCTGCCGTGGACAATCCTGACTTTATCGCCGAGGCCGCCGACAAGTTCGGCAATCAATGCATTGTTGTTGCCATAGATGCCAAGAAGGTTTCACGCGACGGCGAGAGCAATCGCTGGGAAATATTTACCCATGGCGGAAGGAGGGCAACAGGTATCAATGCAGTGGAGTTTGCTTGCAAGGTGGTCGATCTCGGTGCAGGTGAAATCCTGCTGACCTCCATGGATCGGGATGGATCGAAGATCGGCTATGATATTCCGGTGACGCGCGCTATTGCCGATTCGGTTCGTGTCCCGGTTATCGCTTCCGGTGGCGTTGGCAATCTCGATCACATGGTCGAGGGTATTCTCAAAGGCCACGCTTCAGCAGTGCTGGCCGCGTCGATTTTTCACTTTGGCACCTATACGATCAGTGAGGCGAAAGCCCATATGGCGGCGGCGGGCATCCCGATGCGCCTCGATCCTGTCCGTTCAAATGCCGGGAGCTCTAGATGACCGCATTCACCCTTGCCGATCTCGAACGCATCGTGGCGGAACGCGCCACGTCAGCAGACGCCAAATCCTACACGGCCAGCCTTTATGCCAGGGGAATAGGCAAGGCCAGCCAGAAGCTGGGGGAAGAGGCAGTGGAAACTGTTATCGCCGCAGTCTCCGCCGACAGGCAGGGAGTTATTTCGGAAAGTGCCGATTTGCTTTATCATCTGTTGGTTGTTCTCGGCATTTCCGGCATAAAGCTTGAGGAAGTGCTCAAGGAACTGAAGCGGAGAACAACGCAGACCGGACTCGAAGAAAAAGCCGCGCGAGGGCATGACTGATCATGTTCAAAGCACCGGCTATCGAGCGGCAGAGGGAAGGGGATGTCATGGATCAGTTGGCACCCAGCGAGTTTTCGCCCTATCGGTTTTATAGTGCCGAGAAGTGGGCAGAATTTCGCGCCGATACGCCGCTAACGCTGACCTATGACGAGGTCAAGCGGCTGCGCTCGCTCGGCGATCCGATCGAACTTGACGAGGTAAGCAGAATTTATCTGTCGCTGTCGCGGCTTTTGTCGGCGCATGTGGAAGCGAGCCAGCTCCTGTTTTATCAGCGTCGGCAGTTCCTCAATACGGGGGATGCCTTCAAGACGCCTTTCATCATCGGCATTGCCGGGTCCGTGGCGGTTGGAAAATCAACCACCGCGCGCGTCCTGAAAGAATTGCTTGCCCGCTGGCCGTCGAGCCCCAAGGTCGATCTGGTAACGACGGACGGTTTTCTTTATCCGAACGAAGTTCTGCGCGCCAAAGGTCTGATGGAGCGCAAAGGGTTCCCCGAGAGCTACGATGTTGGCATGGTGCTGCGCTTTCTCTCACAGATCAAGGCCGGCCAGCGCAATGTCAACGCACCGCTCTATTCGCACCTGACCTATGATGTGCTTCCGGGCCAGTACCAGACGGTCGATGCACCTGATATCCTGATATTCGAGGGGATCAATGTGCTTCAAGTGCGCGATCTCCCTGAGGACGGCAAGATGGTGCCGTTCGTATCGGACTTCTTCGATTTCTCTATCTATATCGATGCAGATGAAGGGCAGATCCACAAATGGTACATCAGCCGCTTCATGCGCTTGAGGGAGACGGCGTTCAAGGATCCAAGCTCGTTCTTCCATCGCTATTCGACCATTTCCGATGATTCCGCGCTAGCGATCGGTGAAAGTCTTTGGGCCAATATCAATTTGAAGAATCTGAGAGAAAACATCCTTCCAACGCGGCCGCGCGCCGATCTGATCCTGCGCAAGGGCGACAATCATCTCGTCGAGGAAGTCGCGCTCAGGAAGCTGTGACGCGGCGCAAAGTGAGATTGATACGGCCGGTGTTTTTCAAAAGCGTAGATGTATCTGGATAAATGCGGTCAACGCCGTGAAATGCCATACGGCCTTCATCGCCAAGCACAACCACGTCGCCGCTCGACAGCTTTATGGACTGAGTCTTGTCATTGCGTCTCGTGCCGCCAAAGCGGAACAGGCATGCATCTCCCAGCGATACCGAAACAACCGGCGCCTGCAAATTCTGTTCGTCGCGATCCTGATGCAGGCCCATTTTCGCTTTGTCCGAATAGAAATTGACGAGGCAAGCCTCCGGCGGCTGTGGATAGTCGCCAACTTCTTGCCACAGTGACAGCAAACGCTGTGGGATGGCTGGCCACGGTTTTTGTGTTACTGGATGGACGGCTTGATAGCGATAGCCTTGGTCCCTGTCCGTAACCCACCCTAGCACGCCGCAGTTCGTCATGCGCACGCTCATTTCCTTGCCGGTATTCGGCATGGTCGGGATGTAAAGCGGTGCTTCGGCGACGACCGTCCGTATGTCCTCAACCAACGCAGCCTGTTCGACAGGGTCAAAATGTTCGGGGAAATAGCGAATGCCAGGTGCGAGCAGAAGCATCGTTTGTCCAATGATCTAAAATCAAAGGCCCGGCCACAAGCGCGCCGGGCCATTTTGGAAACCGAAAGTGTGATCAGCCGAGTTCGGGAATTCTCAGGACCTGACCTGGATAAATCTTGTCGGGGTGGGTAAGCATCGGCTTGTTGGCTTCGAAGATGAGCTTATTCTTGGCACCCTTGCCCTTGCCATACTGCGACTCGGCGATCTTCCACAGATTGTCGCCCTTCTTTACCGTATAGAACACGGGTTCTTTGGCGACCGAGCCGGTGGTGACTTCATCGACCTTCAACCCTTCGGTCTCAACCTTCGAAATACCTAGTGAATTGCCAACGGCGATGATGGCCTTTTCGAGGATTTCCTGATTGGTGACATTGCCCTTCAGAACTGCCTTATCGCCTTCAACCACAACCTGGACATTTTCGGTGCCAAGCTTGTGCGAATCGAGTTCTTTCTTCAGCGCATCGGCACTTGGCTCGTCGTCGCCGATGCCGATTTTCTTGCCCACGGATTTAACGAAATCAAATAGTCCCATGTCTGGCTCCTGTTGATTGTTCAAACCGGAATAGTGTTGTGGCATTCTGTGAAGCACTTGAAAAGCCGAGATTAATACCTGCGGTTAATATTCGTTTTTCCCTGCTAATCTCCTTTGACCTTGCCACGCATCTTTTTAACATCGGCCCTGCCCGATTTTTCCTTGAGACGACGCTCGACCGATCCCTTTGTTGGTCTGGTTTTCTTACGCGGCGGCGGCGGCGGTTCGGCGGCCTTTGCAATCAGCGCAACCATGCGCTCGCGGGCATCCTGCCGGTTGCGCTCCTGCGTGCGAAAACGGTTGGCCTCGATAAGCACATCGCCGTCTTTGGTCGCCCTTTGGCCCGCAAGCTTCCTAAGGCGTGCAAAAACGTCATCAGGTAACCCGGCGCGAGCCGAGAAAAATCGCAACTGCACGGCAGTTGAGACTTTGTTGACGTTTTGTCCGCCGGGCCCGGCGGAGCGAATGAAGCTTTCCTCCAGATCGTTCTCGTCGATCCAGATTCTATTGCCTATTCTGATCCGGCTGCGGCTCTCTTCCATGACAGGATTGGTAGCCTAATCTTTGATTCGCTGGAAGCGCCCCGCAGATGGCCTTAGAATGCAAAAACCCCGCTGTTAGCCAGCGAGGTTTCTTTGTTTTGCAAAAGGCAGGTGATTTATTCTGCAGCGACCGGCGTATGTGGAGCTGCCGCCCTTACGTCACCGTCGACGTGGCTTTCGAACTTGCCGAAATTGCGGATGAACATATCGACCAGTTTGTTTGCCTGAATATCGTAGGCCGCCTTGTCTGCCCAGGTTGAGCGCGGATCGAGGATCGCTTCATCTACACCCGGCACCGAGACAGGTACGGCGAAACCGAAGTTCGGGTCCGTCCGGAACTGCGCGTTCTTGAGCGAACCATCCAACGCTGAAGCGAGCAACGCACGCGTTACCTTGATCGGCATGCGCTTGCCGATACCGTGAGCACCACCCGTCCAGCCCGTGTTCACCAGCCAGCAATCGACATCATGGTCAGCGATCAACTGGCGCAGGAGGTTGCCATATTCCGACGGATGACGCGGCATGAAAGGTGAGCCGAAACAGGTCGAGAATGTTGCCTCGGGTTCGGTCACGCCGCGTTCCGTTCCCGCGACCTTGGCAGTGTAGCCGGAGAGGAAGTGATACATGGCCTGCGCCGGGGTGAGCTTGGCGATGGGCGGCATCACGCCGAAAGCATCGGCAGTCAGCATGATGATATTCTTCGGATGGCTCGCCTTGCCCGTCTTCGATGCATTTGGAATAAAATCGAGAGGATAAGCGCAGCGCGTGTTTTCGGTCAGCGAGCCGTCATCGAAATCCGGCTCGCGATTTTCGTCGAGAACGACGTTTTCGAGGACGGTGCCGAAACGCTGGGTCGTCGCGTAGATTTCCGGTTCAGCCTCGGCGGAAAGACGGATGGTCTTGGCGTAGCAACCACCTTCGAAGTTGAAGACACCATGCTCGCCCCAGCCATGTTCGTCGTCGCCGATCAATGTGCGTGTTGGATCGGCGGAGAGTGTGGTCTTGCCCGTACCGGACAGGCCGAAGAAGACGGCAGTGTCGCCGTCCGGACCCTCATTGGCCGAACAATGCATCGGCATGACGCCCTTGGCCGGCAGAATATAGTTGAGCGCGGTGAACACAGACTTCTTCATCTCACCGGCATAGGCCGAACCGCCAATCAGCACGATCAGGCGTTTCAGATCGACGGCGATCACCGTCTCCGAGCGCGTGCCATGCTTTGCGGGATCCGCGCGGAAGGAGGGCAGATCGATGATCGTCATCTGCGGCACGAAATCAGGCAGGGCAGCACGGTCCGGACGGATCAGCAAATTACGGATGAATAGCGAGTGCCATGCAAATTCGGTGATGACACGCGTGTTCAACCTGTACTCTTCATCGGCGCCACCGATCAGATCCTGGACAAACAGCTCCTTGCCCTTTGCCTGCTCCATGAAATCCGCATAAAGCAAATCGAACGCCTCGGGCGACATTGGTGCGTTGTTGTCCCACCAGACATGGGCGTCGGTTGACGCGTCGCGAACGACAAATTTGTCCTTTGGGGAGCGCCCGGTATGCTGGCCGGTACGAGCAACGAGCGCACCCTGTGCCGTCAGCTCTGCTTCTCCTCGGCGCAAGGTCTCTTCGTAGAGTTCTGCGGCTCCTAAATTATAATAGACCGCCGAAACATCCTTCAAGCCTGAGGTGTCTAGCGCGATCGCCGCGTTATGAATACCGGTCTCTCTAGTCATGTGTCCGCCATTGTTTTAGAATGCGTTGAGGGTCAAGTCAGCATTGTACCGCATCCCTGCATCTTCCAGCATGAATGCGGCTACCTATGCTCAAAAGCAGAAATAATGAATAGTATCAAACGTTTAATCGATTTAAAGAATTTAAATTTTTTTAAATCGTTTTAAATAAGGGAAATTCTCGTCATCCTTCCGTAAGCGTAAAAGCGGGTGAAAAGGGCAAGGATGACACGACTCGCGATCTGTGCCACATTTTGTACCTAATTTGTCCGGCACAAGCAGCACCAAGATAATGGCACAAAGAGAGGCACGGCATGAGGGAAGTACCCGCAATGCAGACCATCGCGCTCGTCGATGACGATCGCAATATTTTGACGTCCGTATCGATCGCGCTTGAATCGGAAGGCTATCGTGTCGAGACCTATACCGATGGCGCCTCCGCACTCGATGGCTTGATGGCCCGCCCGCCGAATCTCGCCATTTTCGACATCAAGATGCCGCGTATGGATGGAATGGAACTTCTGCGACGTTTGCGTCAGAAGTCAGACCTGCCGGTAATCTTCCTTACCTCCAAGGACGATGAGATTGACGAGTTGTTCGGCCTTAAGATGGGCGCCGATGATTTCATAACCAAGCCGTTTTCGCAGCGCCTGCTCGTTGAGCGCGTAAAGGCAGTCCTGCGCCGTGTTGCAGCAAGGGAAAGTGCGGCAAAGCCGGGCAGTCCCCAGACAAAGTCGCTCGAGCGCGGCCAGCTTGTCATGGACCAAGAGCGCCATACCTGCACCTGGATGGGCGAACCGGTTACCCTGACCGTCACCGAATTCCTGATCCTTCATTCCTTGGCTCAGCGCCCCGGTGTTGTCAAAAGCCGTGACGCGCTGATGGATGCGGCCTATGATGAGCAGGTCTATGTCGACGATCGCACCATCGACAGTCACATTAAGCGCCTGCGCAAGAAGTTCAAAGTCGTCGACGATGATTTCGACATGATCGAGACCCTTTACGGTGTGGGTTATCGTTTCCGCGAAACCTGAACGCCTCTTGATCATTGCATTTTGACGGACATCTGATGCATTTTCCTCGACTTCCGGTGTTCACGGACCAAGACGTCCGCTGCGCTCCGGTACTCGAAAACCACGCCAGTTGTCTCGTCAGACGGGTTGCTCAAAGGGGACTTTAGTGCGAAAACGCGCCTGCGCTTTCAAAGCTCCGTGATCCACTGTAAAACAAGGTTGTCTCGCCGCCGGATGAGTGCGATGAGCCAACCGAATCATGATGTTCTGAGGCAGAAATGGTAGCCGAACTGCAGGGCGGCAATATCACGCGCAAAAGCGCCGTTATGCGCCGTAAGCGTTCGATTGCCTTGAGACGCTTTTTCAGGCCGCTCAATCGCGTCTTCGGCAACTACCTGTTTTCGAGCCTGACCCGGCGCATTCTCTTCCTCAATCTCGCTGGGCTTGCGGTTCTCTTATCCGGCATCATGTATCTTAATCAGTTCCGCGACGGGCTGATCGACGCTCGAGTCGAGAGTCTGATGACGCAAGGCGAGATCATTGCCGGCGCAATCGCATCATCGGCGACCGTCGACACGAATTCAATCGCCATCGATCCCGAAAAACTGCTGGAATTGCAGGCGGGGCAAAGTATTACCCCGACACCCGATGTCCTGGACAATCTCGATTTCCCGATCAATCCGGAGCGCGTGGCGCCGGTTCTGCGCAGGCTGATCTCACCGACGCGCACCCGTGCACGCATCTATGACCGCGATTCCAATCTTCTGCTGGATTCCCGCCATCTTTATTCGCGCGGACAGGTGCTGCGCTACGACCTGCCGCCGATCGATGGTGAGGTGCCGAGCTTCTTCGAACGTCTGACCAATCGCATGACCCGGCTCCTGCGCCGTGGTGACCTGCCAATTTACCAGGAACAGCCAGGTGGCAATGGATCGTCCTATCCCGAAATTATGAAGGCGCTGACCGGTTCGCCGGCGACCGTCGTGCGCATGACGGAAAAGGGCGAGCAGATTGTTTCGGTTGCTGTGCCGATCCAGCGGTTTCGCGCCGTGCTCGGCGTGCTGCTCCTGTCGACTGAAGGTGGCGATATAGACAAGATCGTTCAGGGCGAACGCTACGCGATCATCCGGGTCTTTACGGTTGCCGCACTTGTGATGGCTATTCTGTCGTTGTTTCTCGCATCGACCATCGCAAATCCGCTACGGCGTCTGGCTGCTGCTGCTGACCGTGTACGGCACGGCGTAAAGAATCGAGAGGAAATTCCGGATTTTTCCGAGCGGCAGGATGAAATCGGCCATCTTTCCACGTCGATCCGCGACATGACCAACGCACTCTATGCCCGCATCGAGTCGATCGAGAGCTTTGCGGCTGATGTCAGTCATGAGTTGAAAAACCCCCTGACTTCGCTGCGAAGTGCCGTCGAGACTCTGCCACTGGCGAAAAATGAAGATTCAAAAAAGCGGCTCATGGACGTGATCCAACATGATGTGCGACGCCTTGACCGTTTGATTACCGATATTTCCGACGCTTCCCGGCTGGACGCCGAATTGGCGCGTGAAGATTCCGAGCACGTTGATCTCAAATACCTGCTCGGCAACCTTGTCACCGCCGCGCGCGAAGTCCGACGCAACAAGAAGGATACGCGGATCGAATTTGTGGTTGGCAAACTTCCGTACAACAAGAAGGGCTTCTTCGTTGCCGGTCACGACCTGCGGCTTGGTCAGGTCGTCTCCAATCTGATCGAAAACGCCCGGTCTTTCGTTCCTGTCGAGGACGGCGTTATCACGGTGACCCTGGAGCATCTGGGCGACCGCATCCGCATCACCGTTGAAGACAATGGCCCCGGTATCAGGGTCGAACAGATCGACCGGATTTTCGAACGGTTTTATACGGATCGGCCCTCCGGCGAGGCTTTTGGCCAGAATTCAGGCTTGGGCCTGTCCATCAGCCGCCAGATCATCGAAGCCCATGGCGGCACGTTGAATGCCGAGAACATTATGGATCCCAAAGATCCTGAGAATTATCTCGGTGCAAGATTCATCGCCATTATTCCGGTCGAAGCTTGATGGTAGTTGAATCCGGTGAGCTTGTGCATGCGTCCGCTGTTCTGATCGGCGATCGCGGCGTTCTGATTACAGGACCTTCCGGGTCCGGCAAATCATCCATCGCCCGCGAACTGATGGAGCGGGCGGCCAGCAGAGGCACCTTCGCCGCCTTGATCAGCGACGACCAGTGCCTGCTGCAAGCCGGATCAGACCGGTTGATCTGCATCGCGCCAGCATCGTTGCGAGGTGGCATAGAGGTGCGCGGTTCGGGCTTGCATACGGTTGATTTTGAGTCTTGCGGAGTGATTCATCTTTCCGTTGAGTTGGTCGCGCCCGCGCAAGCCGTTCGGTTTGCCGATGACGTTACGACAGTGCATGAAGGGGTGCCGATCCCCCATCTGGTTTTGCCGCAATGCGAGGTGGAAACCGCTTGCAGGGCAGTCGAAGCAAGGCTTTCTCGGGCGATTTGGCAAAAATAGGGTAAGCGATTCAAATGGTTGCATTGCTGCACTGCGATAAAATGACTGACTGTCTTGGTTATGCCATTTTTCCGCTTGCCTTCGCGATTCGTCCTGCCAAAATGCGACACCTGCCAAACGGGGCATTCAATGCGCAGCAAAAAGCCCAAACCCAAGGGGCTGGCGCGACAGGAGCAGTTTCAGAATGATCGGACTCGTGCTTGTGACGCACGGAAGACTGGCTGAAGAATTTCATCATGCCGTCGAGCATGTTGTGGGCCAGCAGGAATATTTGGAAACCGTCTCGATCGGTGCGGATGACGATATGGAGCAGCGGCGGCGCGACATCGTCGATGCAGTTGCCCGGGCCGATAACGGTTCGGGCGTGATAATCCTGACAGATATGTTTGGCGGTACTCCATCCAATCTGGCCATTTCAGTGATGGAATCGGGACGGATCGAAGTCATCGCCGGGGTCAATTTGCCTATGCTCATCAAGCTTTCCAGCGTGCGCGTGACCAATGATATGGCGGCGGCATTGCGGGAGGGGCAGGATGCTGGACGGAAATACATCAATGTGGCCAGCCAGGTGCTGACAGCCAAATAGGGGGTATGCCCCATGAGGAAATAAATGCGCCTGACTGCCGAAACGACCGGTACGTTCGATCCGGATAATGCACTTGTGGAGGATTTCGAGATCGTCAACCGGCGCGGGCTGCACGCGCGTGCTTCGGCTAAATTCGTCCAGCTCGTCGACGGCTATGATGTTCATGTGCGGGTCGAAAAGGATGGCATGACCGTCGGTGGTACCTCTATCATGGGCCTGATGATGCTTGCAGCCTCTCCCGGTTGCTGCATCAAGGTGAGCGCGTCCGGTGTGCAAGCGTCCGAATTGATGAAGGCACTCGGGGCTCTGATTGCGGACAAGTTCGGCGAAGAAGCCTGATCGATACACTTTTCCAATTGTTGCACCATATGCACGCATAAGGATTTCTTTATATCCCATTGTGCGGCGATGCCTAATCTGCTAGTCAACACCATCTCCGGCCGTCCGATCAAAGAGTGTGCGGCCAAATGAACAACAAAGACGGAGCTGACAAGAGATGGCCGACACACAGGATTATATCGTCAAGGACCTTGAACTGGCTGCATGGGGCCGCAAGGAAATGGACATCGCCGAAACTGAAATGCCGGGCTTGATGGCTAGCCGCGAAGAATTCGGCAAGACCCGGCCGCTCAAGGGCGCCCGCATTACCGGTTCTCTCCACATGACGATCCAGACGGCAGTTCTGATCGAGACGCTGCAGTCGCTTGGTGCGAAGGTTCGCTGGGCTTCGTGCAACATCTTCTCGACACAGGATCACGCTGCCGCAGCCATCGCTGCGACCGGAACGCCAGTTTTCGCCGTCAAGGGCGAATCGCTGGAAGAATACTGGACCTACACCGACCGGATTTTCCAGTGGCCGGATGGTCAGCCTTCCAACATGATCCTCGACGATGGCGGCGACGCCACCATGTACATTCTTATCGGTGCGCGTGCTGAAGCGGGCGAGGATGTTTTGTCCAAGCCGGAAAGCGAGGAAGAGGAAATCCTTTTCGCGCAGATCAAGAAGCGCATGAAGGAAACCCCCGGTTTCTTCACCAAACAGCGCGATGCGATCAAGGGTGTCACCGAAGAGACGACGACCGGCGTCAATCGCCTGTATCAGCTTCAGAAGAAGGGTCTGCTGCCTTTCCCGGCGATCAACGTCAATGACAGCGTCACCAAGTCGAAATTCGACAACAAATATGGCTGCAAGGAATCGCTGGTTGATGGCATCCGCCGCGCTACGGACGTGATGATGGCCGGCAAGGTTGCCGTGGTCTGCGGTTATGGCGACGTGGGCAAGGGCTCGGCCCAGTCGCTGCTTGGCGCCGGCGCTCGCGTCAAGGTGACGGAAGTCGATCCGATCTGCGCATTGCAGGCCGCGATGGATGGTTTCGAGGTTGTGACGTTGGAAGATGCGGCCCCGACCGCAGACATCATCATCACCACGACCGGCAACAAGGACGTCATTACCATCGAGCATATGCGCGCGATGAAGGATATGGTGATCGTCGGCAATATCGGTCACTTCGATAACGAGATCCAGGTCGCTGCCCTGCGCAATCTCAAGTGGAACAACATCAAGCCGCAGGTCGACATGATCTCGTTCCCGGATGGCAAGCGCTTGCTGCTTTTGTCGGAAGGGCGCCTGCTCAACCTTGGCAACGCTACCGGCCATCCGAGCTTCGTCATGTCCGCCTCGTTCACCAATCAGGTTCTGGCTCAGATCGAGCTCTATAGCCGCGGCGAACAGTACAAGAATGAGGTCTATGTGCTTCCAAAGCACCTTGATGAAAAGGTGGCCCGGTTGCACCTCGACAAGCTCGGAGCGAAATTGTCGGTGCTATCCGAAGAACAGGCTGCCTATATCGGTGTGACGCCGACGGGTCCGTTCAAGTCAGACCACTACAGATATTGATCTGATCAGTATAGACCCACAAGATATAGAAACCGAAGGATTGACAAATCCTTCGGTTTCTTTTTTGCGCCTAGTTCTTCCCGTCGATTCGCTCAAGGTTTATTGTAGTGATTCGGGATGACGTTGTTCTTGGTGGGCCGCTTATTCAAAAAACGAGCGGAAAGGAACAGTCGGCATTCGTCAGGATGGGGCTACGACGGTTGATATGACGATTGGTGAAGGTGATGTTCGCAGTGAAAATGCAACACACGGAAGACCGGTGCTGAACAGACTGCGGATGCTGCTTGGAGGCGCTGGTTCAGCGCTGTCCATATTGCTGATGTCATCGCTTTCAGCTCATGCACAAGATGCCTTGGGGAAGATCAACACACCTTTTGGCGTTGAAGTGGGCACGTTCGAAGTTGTGCAGTTTGCCATGTTCCTCGGTGCTATGGGTGCGGCGCTGCTTTCCGCAGGCTGGCTGATCCGTGAACGCAGCCGCATTGCCAATGAAAATCGCCAATTGCGCGACAAGGTTGCCGACCTCAACGTGACAGTCCAGCGCAATGAGGCGTTGCTCAATCTGAAGGATCAGCGCGTAATCGTCTGGGAAGGCGCTTCCAGCACACCCAATCTGATAGGCAATCTACCGCCGGAAATCGGCGTGCCGGAAGGCAGGGCGCTGTTTTTGGCATTCGGTCGGTGGTTACGAGTCGATTCCGTAACGCTGCTTGATCGTTCCATCGCGGCTCTGCGCGAGAAAGCGCGGCCGTTCGACATTGCAGTCGAAACCTCGAAGGGCGCACCGCTCGAAGTTCAGGGGCGCACCTCCGGCGGTTATGCAATCGTGCGCTTCATCAACCTTGGTGAATCGCGGGCTGCGCAAGCGCTCCTCAAGTCCGAAAACTATCAGCTCAACGAGGCTGTCACCACGTTGCGCGGCCTGCTGGAATCGGTCGACATGCCGTCTTGGAGCCGCGATGGTGATGGTCGTCTCAACTGGGTCAATATGGCCTATGCCAAGGCTGTGGATGTTCGTGATCCGCACATTGCAGTTAGGGACGCGCGCGAACTATTTGGGGCGCAAGCGCGTGAAAAGATCGAAAAGGACAAAGCGTCGAATCGGCGCTTCCACGATCAACTGTCTACGGTCGTTGGCGGCGATCGCCATGTTTTCAGGGTCACTGACGTTGCTGGTAACGTCGGCTCCGCTGGTCTTGCCACTGATATCAGCGAAGTCGAACTCATCCGCGAAGAGTTCAAGCGCACTGTCATCAATCATTCGGATACGCTGGACCAACTGAATACGGCCGTCGCCATGTTCGACGCCAATCGTAAGCTGCAATTTTTCAATCAGGCGTTTGCCAAACTCTGGGGGCTTGATACCCCATTTCTTGAGAGCAGCCCCGACAATACGATGCTGCTCGATCGCTTCCGCAGTGATGGCATTCTGCCTGAACAGCAAGATTGGCGCCGCTGGAAGGAAACAGTCTTGTCGGCCTATCATTCGGTCGAGTCGCAAGAGCATATCTGGTATCTGACTGACGGACGCACGCTGCGTGTTATCGTAAATCCGCAGCCGAAGGGCGGCGTGACCTGGGTATTCGAGAACCTTACGGAAAAGTTGGAACTGCAAAGCCGTTACAACACGCTGATCAAGGTGCAGGGCCAGACGCTGGATCATCTGGCGGAGGGCGTAGCCGTCTTCGGTTCGGATGGCAAGATTCGTTTATCGAATCCTGCTTTTGCATCACTGTGGTCGTTGAAACGGGAACAGATCGCCGAAGGTATGCATATTTCGGCCATTCGCCGGCTATGCGAACCGGTTTCGGATGCCACGCATTGGGAAACGTTCGTTACCACAGTCACGGGTTTTGACGACGAGCGTCAATCGCTCTCCGGCCATATTGAACTGAGTTCCGGCAAGATACTCTATTATGCGACGGCGCCATTGCCGAACGGTCAGACCATGCTGACATTCGTTGATGTGACGGACTCGGTGCAGGTAGAGCGTGCTCTGAAGGAAAAAAACGAGGCGCTGGAGCGGACTGACGAGCTGAAGAACGATTTCGTCCAGCATGTCTCCTATGAGTTGCGTTCACCGTTGACGAATATCATTGGTTTTACGGAGCTTCTCCAAACACCGATGACTGGGCCTCTCAATGATCGCCAGCGCGACTATCTCGACCACATCGGCACCTCGTCCTCGGTGCTGCTGACCATCGTCAACGATATCCTCGACCTCGCCACCGTCGACGCCGGAATCATGGAACTCGATATCAGCGATGTGTCGGTCACCGATGCGATCACAACTGCATCCGAGAAGGTGGCAGAGCGGTTCAAGGAGCATAACATCCTGCTCGACATCCGCATCACGCCGGGCACAGGCTCCTTTCGCGCCGATGCAAGCCGCGTCAAGCAGGTTCTGGCCAACCTTCTCAGCAACGCCGCCAACTACGCACCGGAAGGCAGCACCGTCACGCTTGCCTGCTGGCGCGAACAGTCGGAGATGGTGTTCAGTGTCAAGGACAATGGCCCGGGCATGCCGGATTATGTTCTCGACAGCATCTTCAAGCGTTTTCAGCCCTATCCGAATGGCGGACGCAAGCGTGGCGCGGGGTTGGGCCTCTCGATCGTCAAGGGCTTTGTTGAACTGCATGGTGGCAAGGTCGATATCAACAGCGCCGCTGGCAAGGGCACGCTGGTTACCTGCCGGTTCCCGCTTGAGGCGCGAACATTCAGCATTGCTGCTGAATAGGCTTTCATGACGCAACTTACCATTCAGCTTGCAGGCACCGAAGATACAACACGTCTTGGTCAGGATCTTGCGCTGGCGCTGCGCACAGGTGATCTCGTCACGCTGTCGGGGGATCTCGGTGCCGGAAAATCCACACTGGCGCGCGGCCTCATCCGCACCATCGCCGATGATGATAGTTATGAGGTCCCAAGCCCAACCTTTACCATCGTACAGTCCTATCCGGAGTTGCGGCTGCCCATTAGCCATGTCGATCTTTATCGTCTGTCTTCCGCTGGTGAAGTGGATGAGCTCGGTCTTGACGAAGCTCTGGAGGACGGCGCCGTTGTGGTGGAATGGCCGGAAAGGGCCGAAGGTGCACTATCAGCACCCAGCTTGAGCGTGACGCTCGTGAACGAAAGCGACGGCCGTAGGGCATTGATCGACGGCGAACCGGCTGCGTTGGCGCGGCTGCAGCGTTCCCTGGCTATCCGCGAGTTTCTCGCCAAGTCTGGATTTGCCAATGCCGAGCGGCGCTATCTACTCGGCGATGCATCTGCCAGAGGATATGAGACGATCGCAACAGGGGCGCCACACCCGCTCATCCTCATGAATTCACCCTACAATTCCGGTGGTCCGATTCTACGTGATGGCAAAACTTACATGCAGATTGCTCACCTTTCGCAGTCAGTTGCTGCGTTCGTCGCTGTGGACAAGCTTCTGGCTTCGAAGGGGTTCAAAGTCCCGGAGATACACTTTGAGGATTTGGAGAACGGGTTTCTGATACTGGAAAACCTTGGCAGTGAAGGTGTGCTTGACGCTGATGGTGCACCAATTGTCGAACGCTATGAAGCGACCGTTCGTTTGCTGGCCAAGTTGCATCAGCAATCCTGGCCGCAGGATGTCGATGTTGCTAAAGGTTATTCTCATCACATCATCCATGATTTCGATCGCGATGCCATGATGATCGAGGTCGAGCTGTTGTCCGATTGGTATGTGCCACGTATGAGCGGAACAGTGCTCGAACCCGCGCAAAAGGCTCAATATGTCGTTGCTTGGAATAAAGTATTTAGCCAGTTAAATAGTTGCGAAAAAAGCCTGCTTCTACGCGACGTCCACTCGCCCAATATTCTCTGGCGCGAGAATGAAATTGGCATCAATCGTGTCGGGCTTATTGATTTTCAGGATGCCATGATCGGTCCGTCTGCGTACGACGTCGCGTCGCTGATCTTCGATGCGCGCGTTATGATCGCTCCAAGGCTGCAGGATCATTTGCTCAGCGCCTATGTCGACGAACGGCACTCAGGCAATGCGCTATTCGATGAAGCTGGTTTCCGCACGGCGTTTGCTATCATGGCTGCACAGCGCAACGCCAAGATACTCGGCATCTTCGTCCGTCTTGAACAGCGCGACGGCAAACCCTTTTATCTGAAACACCTGCCACGCATCCAGGCCTATTTCAATCGCGTTATTGGCCATCCGGTGCTGGCACCGGTCAAGGATTGGTGCGAAAAGGCAGGGGTTCTTTCTCCGGAGATTTGATTTATGGCAGGTCCGCATACGGCAATGGTTCTAGCAGCGGGTCTTGGCAAGCGCATGGCTCCTATCACCGATACAATGCCGAAGCCACTGATAAAGGTAGCCGGCAAACCATTGATCGATTGGGGACTTCAAGCATTGGTTGGCGCAGGCGTGGAACGCGCGGTCGTCAATGTCCATTATCTTGCCGATCAGGTCGATGCGCATCTGGCGAAGCGAAAAGCACCGGCGATTCTCATTTCGGATGAACGGAACGAACTACTAGATTCCGCCGGCGGCATTATCAACGCGCTGCCGAAGATCGGATCCGAACCTTTCTACGTCCTCAACGCCGATACTTTTTGGGTGGATGGATCCAAGCCGAATCTTGTCCTGTTGGCCGAAGGATGGGATGATGCGCGCATGGATATTCTTCTGATGATCGCAGCAAAGGATCAGGCCACCGGCTATGACGGGCGCGGCGATTTTCATATGAGTAGCGATGGCCGATTGCGCCGCCTCGGAATTGGCGAAACGTCGCCCTACATTTATGCCGGTGCGGCCATCATCCATCCGCGCATTTTCGCAGGCGCGGCGGCGGGCAAGGCTTCGCTCAATCGTTATTTTGATGCGGCGATCGCAGCGGACCGGCTCTTTGGCCTGCGGATGGATGGTCTATGGCTAACGGTCGGAACACCCGATGCGATTGGCGATGCGGAAGCCGCCATCGCCAGACAGACGGTCAATGGTTGAGCACAAGCATTCGCGCATCTTCTCCATAGCATCGGGCATCCCGTTTCTGCCTGTCCTGGTTGATGCGCTGCAGTCAGGCACGCTTGTGCCCGGTTATCCTGCGGATCCGTTTGACCCCATGGCACTGGCGCAGGCAACGATCTACGTGCCGACGCGCCGCGCTGCGCGTACCCTGCGCTCGCTGCTCGTCGAAAAGAGCCCGGTCAAATCTGCCATTCTGCCCATCATCCGCCCGCTCGGCGATGCGGATGAGGATGCGGCGATGTTCGACATGGGATCGGACGCATTCTTCAATCTCCTACCGCCGATAAGCTCGACGGAGCGATTGCTGCTTCTGGCGCGGCTGGTGCGGCCTTGGCGCGAGCGCCTGCCGGACCATGTCCGCGCGCTATTCGGCAAGGAGGAAATCGCCATCCCGGCGACGACCGCCGATGCGATCTGGCTTGCGCGCGATCTTGCAGGTCTGATGGATCAGGTGGAAACCGAGGCCATGGGCTGGTCGACCCTCTCCAACATCGTCTCCGAGGAACTGCCGAACTGGTGGCAGGTGACGCTGGATTTTTTGGGTATTGTCACCGGTCTTTGGCCGCAAATCCTTGCCGACCGGCATCGATCGAATCCGGCTGTGCATCGCAACCGGCTTATCGAGCTCGAGGCGGAACGACTGTTGCGCAACCCGCCCTCCGGTCCAGTCATCGCGGCGGGCTCCACGGGTTCTATTCCCGCCACCGCGAAGCTGCTTGCGGCAATCGCGTCCTTGCCCCAGGGCGCTCTCGTCTTGCCGGGACTTGATCGCGGCATGGATGAGCCGAGCTGGGACATTCTGGCAAACACCGCCGACAACCCATCCATATTTGGCCATCCGCAATACGGTCTGAGGAAGCTTTTGAGTGAACTCGGCGTTTTACGTCACGACGTCGTTCATCTGGGTAGCGTCACACCAGAAAAACGTGCACGCGAACATTTGTTGGTTGAAGCCATGCGTCCCGCCGACACAAGCGAGGCGTGGGCTCATATAAACCGGGATAGTGACAAGTTTTCCGCCGCCGCCGCGCCTGTTGCCTTGATCGAAGCGGCAAATGAACGCGAGGAGGCGCTCGCGGTGGCCGTTGTATTGCGTGATGCCATCGACCAACCGGGCAAGACGGCAGCGTTGATCACGGCGGACCGCGATCTGGCGCGTCGTGTTTCAACCGAACTCGCTCGCTTCAACATTTCAGCCGACGATTCTGGCGGCCATGCCTTGCGCGAGACGCAACCGGTGACGCTCATGCGGCTGGCGCTCGAAACAGTGTTCAATCCGGGCGATCCGGTCGCACTGCTGGCATTGCTAAAACATCCGCTGACCCGGCTTGGTTTTGAACGCGCCGCCGTGCGACAGGCCGCAGAAACAATCGAGCTTGTATCGTTGCGTGGTGGCACCGGTCGCGCCACTCTTTCAGAGCTCGCGGTATTCTTCGAAAAACGTCTGGTGGAAGCCGGCAACACACCTTTTGAACCCGTCTGGCTGCGGCAAATCTCCTTGGCACACATCGAGATCGCGCGTGTCGCTTGCAATGCTCTCAGCCGAAGCATGGAATCGCTGACTGTATTTGCCGACAGGGTGGAACCCGTCGAAATGGCGGAAATTATTCGTGCCACGGTCGCCAGTGTGGAAAATCTGGTGCGCGACGACCAGGGCGACATCGCGGCGCTCTATTCCGGCGCCGCGGGTGAGCAGTTCGCAGCCTTCCTGCGCAATCTGGTTTCCGCCGATGCGGGGCTGGATTTTCTACCGTCCGAATGGCCCGCGATGATTGAAGCGTTGGTTGCGGGGGAGGTGGTCAAACCCAAGGCCGGTGCCCATCCGCGCCTCTTCATCTGGGGTGCGCTCGAAGCGCGCTTGCAGACCGTCGATACGGTCGTCATCGGCGGGCTCAACGAAGGCTCCTGGCCAGGCAAGACTCGAAACGACCCTTTCATGTCGCGACCGATGAAAGCGATCATAAATCTCGAACCCCCGGAGCGGCGCACAGGCCTTGCCGCCCATGATTTCCAGATGGCGATGGGGATGGACCGCGTCATTCTCACAAGGGCGCAGCGCTCGGCCAATGCGCCGACGGTCGCCTCGCGCTGGCTGCAGCGTCTGGAAACCGTGCTCGGCAAGGCTGCGGGCACGGAAATGCGGATGCGGGGAACAAAATATCTGAACTGGGCGCGTGAGGTCGACACCGCGCCGGACGAAGATTTCATTAAACGGCCAGGACCGAAGCCGCCACTCGTTGCGCGGCCGAAACATTTCTCCGTGACGGAAATCGAAACGCTCAGACGTGACCCTTACGCGATCTTCGCCCGGCGTATCTTGCGCCTGCGCCCCATTGAGCCGCTTATCCGCGATCCCGATGTAGCCGAGCGCGGCTCACTGTTTCATAATATTCTGGCGCATTTCACAGAACAGGGCTTCGATCCTGTTCACCAAAATGCGTCGGAACGCCTTCTGGAAATTGGACGGCGCTATTTCGATGATATCGCGCTGCCGGAAGAAATCGACGCGGTCTGGTGGCCGCGGTTCCAGTCGCTGGTTCCGGAATATCTCCAATGGGAGCGGAACCGCGCGAACCTCATAGCGGAGCGTCATCCGGAAATCGCTTCAAGGAAGATCCCCGTGGAGGTGACTGGCGTTACTCTCTCAGGCCGTGCGGACCGGGTGGACCTCCGGCGCGACGGTGCGGTCGAGATTATCGACTTCAAGACCGGTTCGACGCCATCAAAGCGGCAAGCACATGTATTACTCTCGCCACAGCTCGCGCTTGAAGCCGCGCTTCTGGCGCGCGGAGCCTTCCACCAGGTCGGCAAGCGAGATGCCGCCGATCTTCTCTACGTACGCCTTAGACCCAATGGCAGGGTCGATCCCGAATCGATTCTCAAAATCGGCACTGGTGCCAACGGCGGCGAGAAAACCGCGCCGGAACTAGGGGAACTTTCGTGGCGGCGTCTGACCGAATTGCTGACCGCCTATCGCGATCCGCAGAAAGGCTATCTGTCGCGCGCGCTGCCCTTCAAGGAAAGCGATCTGACAGGCGACTACGATCACCTCGCCCGTGTGCTGGAATGGTCGGCGGGCGGCGCTGACGATGGCGGTGATGGCGAATGAAAAAGCCGCGCATCATCCCGAGGGAAACGATCGCCAATCAAAACAAGGCAGCCGATCCGAGGGATTCCGTCTGGGTTTCTGCCAATGCCGGATCGGGCAAGACGCATGTCTTGACTGAACGTGTCATTCGCTTGCTCCTGGACGGAACCGATCCCTCGAAAATTCTTTGCCTCACCTACACCAAGGCAGCGGCAACGGTCATGCAGAACCGCGTCTTTGCCCGCCTTTCCGACTGGGCGACGATGGGTGAGGAGGCGCTGGCGCAAACGCTCGAAGAGATCGATGACGAGCGACCCGGTCCGAAACGGCTGGCGCAGGCGCGCCGTCTGTTTGCACGGGCGCTGGAAACGCCGGGTGGCCTCAAGATTCAGACCATCCACGCCTTCTGCGAGGCAATTCTCCATCAGTTTCCACTCGAAGCCAATATCGCGGGCCATTTCGAACTGATGGATGACATGATGCAGGTGGCGCTGGTCGGCGAAGCGCGTCGCCAACTGTTGCAGGCCGCGCGACTTGACCACAACACGGAACTCGCCGCCTCCTTTGCCGATGTGCTCGATGCCGCCGGGGAGTTTGGTTTGCAGCAACTGCTCGACGAAGCCGTGAGCAAACGGCATGATCTGACACGGTTCATCCGTGAAATCGGCCAAGACGATTTGCGGCGCCAGACATTCTATTCGCATTTTGGCTTTATGGGCGACGAGACCGAAGACAGCATCCTGTCCACGCTTTGGCCGGTGCGGGAGTTCGATCACTCCATGCTCTCCGGCATTCTGGAGATACAAAAGAGTGCAACGCGGGCGCAAGAATTTGCGCTGATCCTTCTCCAGGCCAAGTTCGACGGTGAGGTCGACCAGCGCGAAGAAGCGTTGCGGGCGGCGTTCCTGAAAGCGACGGGAGATCCCAAAAGCGGTTCTTACATCGCCACGAAGGGCGTAACCGAGCGCTATCCGGATTTTATCGATCTGTACGACCAAGCGGCACAGCGCGTATTTCAGTGGCTGGACCGCCTCAAGCAGTTGCGCCTGATTCGCCTTACCCTCTCTGCGTTGGTTCTTGTCGACGATCTGATCAGCCGCTACCAGCAGATGAAAAAAACACACGGTCTTCTCGATTTCGACGATCTGATTGTTCGTACAGTAAATTTGTTGGCACGGCAGGACGCCGGGCCATGGGTCCAATACAAACTCGACAAGGGAATCGACCATATTCTCGTGGATGAGGCACAGGATACAAGCCCCAATCAATGGCGCGTCATCCGCCTGCTCAGCGAGGAGTTTTTTGCCGGCAGATCCGCGCGCGATGTCCGGCGCACCTTGTTTGCCGTGGGCGACGAAAAGCAGTCGATTTATTCGTTCCAGGGCGCCATCCCCGAGGATTTTGCCGAGCATGGCCGGGCGACCGCGCGAAACGCCGCGCAAGCAGACTTGAGTTTCGCCCGCGTCAATCTCAACTTTTCCTTCCGCTCTGCGCCAGATGTCCTGTCGGCGGTCGATAAGGTCTTCGCCCGTCCGGAAGCTCATCGCGGCTTTGGCGGTAACGGCGGCCGCACTGTGCATACGGCAATCCGGGATCACGATCCTGGTGAAGTCGAGATATGGGACATGCTGACGCCGGAAACGGCGCCGGAAGAGGAAGACTGGCGCAAACCTGTGGACAGCCTGGCTGCTCCACCCGTGCGGCTCGCCGAGCAGATCGCCAGGGCGATCGATCTTTGGCTCAAGAACGGCGAAATTATCGAGGGACAAAACCGGCGCCTCGAAGCGCGGGACATCATGGTCCTGGTACGCAAGCGTGACCAGTTCATGCCCGCACTGTCGCGCGAACTGAAGAAGAGGCATGTCCCGGTCGCGGGTGCTGACAGGTTGAAACTCACCGATCACATTGCCGTCAAGGATTTGATGGCGCTTGGCCGGTTCATGCTGCTGCCGTCCGATGACCTGTCACTTGCTGCCTTGCTGAAGAGCCCTCTGTTTAAATGGGACGACGAGCAGTTGTTTGACCTCGCCTATGGCCGGGCGGACTATGAGACGCTCTATCAGCGGCTGAAGGTACGCGCCGAAGATGATCTGATCTTGCGGGCAACCGCGCAGCGATTGCAGAACTGGCGCAATCGTGCCGATACGGTTCCCGTGTTCGAATTCTATGCGGAGATTCTGGGACCCGGCGGCGCAAGACGCGATCTGCTGGCGCGGCTTGGCCATGAAGCTAGCGATGTCATCGATGAATTCCAAAACTATGCGGTCGCGACGGAAAAGACAGGATTGCCGGGATTGCAGGCGTTTCTCGAAACGCTGGATGCGGCAACGCCAGAGATCAAACGCGAACTTGACCAGAGCCGCAATGAAGTGCGTATCATGACCGTCCATGCCGCCAAGGGGCTCGAGGCTGCTGTCGTTTTCCTGGTCGATTCCGGTAGCGCGGCGTCCGGCGCGCGTGCATCAAACTTGCTATCTTTTAAGATGCAGGAAAAAGATGGCTGGCAAGGTCCGGGGTTTCTTTTCATACCAACCAAGGCCTATGCGACGACTTTCACCGGAACAATCGTCGATAATTTGAAGGTCCGCTCCGAAGAGGAGTATCGCCGCCTACTCTATGTCGGCATGACACGTGCTGAGGACCGCTTGATCGTTTGCGGCTATCGCGGAACGCGGCAGGCATCGGACACATGGCATGGTCTGGTTCAGGCAGCACTGGCAGACGAAAGCGAGCCGTTCCAACATCCCGTCGAAGGTGTGATGGCCAAGCGCTACCGCGTGACAGAGCGCACGGCCTCGCCGATCGACGAGCCTCCCCCCGCTTCCGAAGCGGCCGTCGACCCATTTCCCTCGTCCTATCGCTCTCCGATGCCGCGCGAGGCTGGCCTGCCAAGACCCCTCGCGCCTTCCGGCGTTTCCGTGCTGATCGAGCCCGACGATGAAGCGCCCTTGGTGACCGGCTCGCCAGTGCTGACAAGCGATGGCGGTGATCCATCCTTCTCTATCCGCCGTGGAACGGTCATTCACGCGCTATTGCAAACTCTACCAAATTTGCCCGCCAAGCAACGGGCACTTGCTGCCGACCGTTACCTCTCGCGTGCTGCTTTTGACTGGAAACCGGAAGAAATCGGAAACGCATTGCAATCGGTGTTCAGTGTCATGGATGAACCGCGCTTTACACCGGTCTTCGCATCAGGTTCGCTTGCGGAAGTGGCGATCATGGGAACCCTGCATCTGCGCGGCAAGGATCACGCGGTTTCAGGCGTGATCGATCGGCTGGCTGTGAATGCAGATCGTGTCCTCATCGTTGATTACAAGACCAACCGGCCAGCTCCGCGTGATCTTGCCAATGTCCCTGAAACCTATGTGGCACAGCTTGCGCTGTACCGCCAATTGCTGGAGCCGCTGTATCCCGGAAAGACCGTTGAAGCGGCACTGCTTTTTACCGAAGGTCCGCATCTGATTACGATTCCCGCCGATGCAATGCAGAACGCTCTCGCCCGGCTGGCGTGATCAAAGAGATTGCAACTGGTGCGTGGACGTTTGCACTGAATCGTGACAAGACTGAGCTTGACGAGCGTGAGCAGACTCACCACATGATGTGCAACACATTCACAAACACACAAGGAAAAGCCCATGGCTACCGTCAAGATCGACACCAGCAATTTCCAGTCCGACGTCATTCAGGCCGGCCAGCCTGTTGTCGTCGATTTTTGGGCGGAATGGTGCGGCCCCTGCAAGATGATCGCCCCTGCGCTTGAAGAAATCGCCTCCGAGATGGAAGGCAAGATCACGATCGCCAAGGTCAATATCGATGAAAACCCGGAACTTGCTGCCCAGTTCGGCGTACGTTCGATCCCGACCTTGCTGATGTTCAAGGATGGCGAACTTGCTGCCAATCTGGTTGGCGCCGCGCCCAAGAGCAAATTGTCCGATTGGATCAGGAATTCGGCCGCTTGATTCCTTTAAGCATTCAGCTTTAAAAGCCCGGCTTCTGTGCCGGGCTTTTTATTACACCAGACTTTTATTGGGGCGGTGTGCCATTATCCGAGAGGACATCACCTGCTAGATAGAGCGAACCACCGATAAGGATACGCGGTGCCGGTTCGGCCGTATCCCAGCTGTCGCGCAGAATTTTCAGTGCATTTTCGACCGAATGCACCGGTTCGGCCGAAAGACCTGCTTCATTGGCTGCAAGCGCCAGCTCTTCGTGCGGGATACCTGCGCCGCTTGAGCGGATCGGCACCGTATAGATATGCCGCGCCATGCCGGTGAAGGCCTGGAAATAACCAACCGGATCCTTTGTATTGATCATGCCGGTGATGAGAAATAGCGGCCGCTGGCTACGGTCCTCCAATGTCGCGATAGCCTCGGCGATCACCAGCCCTGCGCCCGGATTATGGCCGCCATCGAGCCAGATTTCCGACCCGGGAACCGCGATATCAACAAGCTTGCCTTTGACCAGTCGCTGCATGCGCGCCGGCCATTCCACCGTTGTCATTGCAGTCTCGACTGCATGCTCCGGCACTTTAAATCCGGCGGTCCTGACCGCCTGGATGGCGGCAGCGGCATTTGCCAACTGGTGCCGGCCGAGCAGGCTCGGCAAGGGAAGATCCATCAAGCCCTTGTTGTCCTGATAGACCATGCGGCCACGCTCCTCGAAGCTGAGGAAATCTTGGCCATACACGGTGAACGGGCAATCGCGCCGTTCAGCGGTCTCGATCAGCACCATGCGGACGGCTTCTTCTTCCTGCGCGCCAATGACGACCGGGCAGCGCGACTTGATGATGCCGGCCTTTTCCGCGGCAATCAGTTCGACGCGGTCCCCAAGATACGGTTGGTGATCGAGCGAAATCGGCATGATGACGCTGACCGCGGGCTCCGGAATAACATTGGTCGCGTCAAACCGCCCGCCGAGTCCAACCTCAAGAATGACGGCATCCGCTGGATGTTCTGAAAACAGGACGAATGTGACTGCCGTCAATATCTCGAAAACGGTAATCGCCTGTCCGGCATTGACATCGGCGACACGCTTGACCGCTTCTGCCAAAACGTCATCGTCGACGATCTTACCACCATCCGGCCCACCCAGCCGGAAACGCTCGTGCCAGCGAACCAGATGTGGAGAAGTATGGACGTGCGCCGTGTAGCCCGCCGCTTCGAGCAATGCACGGGAGAAAGCAACCGCGGAACCTTTACCATTCGTACCGGCGACGTGAATGACCGGCGGGAGCTTCAGGTGCGGATTGCCAAGCGTATCCAGCAGGCGGGTTATGCGGCCGAGTGACAGATCAAAGCCCTTGGGATGCAAGCCCAATAGCCGTTCTATCTCTTGTTCAGCACGCGACGGCATTACATACCCGGCTTCCATGGTCGTCCAGCAAATAGGATGGCATCAAGCTTCAGCCGGTACAGGCAATATAACGGCTTGTTGGTCTGGCTGCTCTTCAGGAATTTCCGTCGCCGCCTCACCCATCAGCATTTTCAACAGGCGGGCAATGGTTGACTTCAGTTCCGGACGCGGCACGACCATGTCCACCATGCCATGTGCCCTCAGATATTCGGCGCGCTGGAAACCTTCCGGCAATTTTTCGCGAACGGTCTGCTCGATGACGCGCTGTCCGGCAAAGCCGATCAATGCGCCGGGTTCGGCGATCTGGATATCACCCAGCATCGCATAGGAAGCCGTCACGCCGCCCGTCGTCGGATTGGTCAAAACGACGATATAAGGTAGACCCGCTTCCTTCAGCATTTCCACTGCAACAGTCGTGCGCGGCAACTGCATGAGCGACAGAATACCTTCTTGCATGCGCGCGCCACCGGACGCGGCAAAAAGAACCAGCGGTTTCTTCTGAGCGATCGCGGTTTCGAACCCCTTGATGATCGCTTCGCCTGCCGCCATGCCAAGCGATCCACCAATAAAATTGAAATCATGAATTGTGACGACGATCGGCAGACCTTCGATCGTGCCAAGAGCATTGATGATTGTATCATCTTGGCCGGTCTTGGCGCGATGCTCTTTCAGCCGATCGACGTAACGCTTTTCGTCGCGGAATTTTAATGGATCGGTCGCAACCTTGGGCTGTTCCAACGTCTCGAAAACACCGTCATCGAAGAAAAATCTGAGCCGGTCCTTTGCCGGGATACGCATGTGGTGACCGGATGTTGGCACGACCCACTGGTTCTTTTCCAGATCCGTATGGAAAACCATTTCACCGGATTCTGGATCCTTGATCCAAAGATTCTCCGGCATTTCACGGCGGCCAAGCATCGAATTGATCTTTGGCCGGACGTAATTCGTAATCCAGTTCATGATCGGTCCTGTTCTTCTAAAGCTATTGATCTAAGGTTTCTACTCGGCCGCTGCAAGCCTTGACGCCCGCACGCCGCTGGAAAGCCCATGCACCATGCCAGCGACTGCCTCCGCCGGATCAGTCACCAGCGAACCATCGGGATTGATGGTATTGGCAACCGCATTGACGATCGCCGTGCCAACGACAACACCATCGGCTGCAGAGCCGATCACCTTGGCCTGTTCGGCAGTCTTGACACCGAAGCCGACCACGACCGGCAGATCCGTATGCTTCTTGATGCGTTCTACAGCGGCTGCAACCCTGCTCGTATCGGGCAGTGCCGATCCGGTAATACCGTTCATCGACACGTAGTAGACGAAGCCTGACGTGTTCTGCAAAACCTTCGGCAACCGCTTGTCGTCGGTTGTCGGCGTCGCGAGGCGAATGAAGTTAATCCCTGCCTTGATGGCGGGAATGCAGAGCTCTTGGTCCATTTCCGGCGGCAGGTCGACAATGATCAAGCCATCGATGCCAGAGGCGACAGCGTCTACAAGGAAGCGATCGACGCCGTATATGTAGATCGGATTGTAGTAACCCATCAGCACGATTGGGGTCGTATTGTCGGTTTGCCGAAAGCGCGCGGCCAGATCGAGGGTCTTTGTCAGAGACATGCCCTTTTTCAGCGCGCGCAAGCCAGCAGCCTGAATTGCAGGTCCGTCAGCCATGGGATCGGAGAATGGAACGCCGAGTTCGATAATGTCGGAACCGGCGCCAGGCAGCGCCTTCATGATTTTCAGCGATGTGTCGAAGTCCGGGTCGCCGCCCATGAAGTAGGTCACGAGTGCCGGACGGCCTTCAGCTTTGAGCGCTGCGAATTTTCTGTCGATACGCGTCGTCGTCATGATCAGATGTCCATTCCAAGAAGCTGTCCGACCGTATGCACATCCTTGTCGCCGCGGCCCGAAAGATTGACGATCATGATCTTGTCCTGCGCCATTTTAGGCGCGATTTTGACCGCATGGGCGATGGCATGGGCGGATTCCAATGCCGGAATGATGCCTTCGGTGCGGGTTGTCAGCGTGAATGCTTCCAACGCTTCCTCGTCGAGGATCGGCACATAGGAAACGCGGCCAGTATCACGCAGCCAAGAGTGTTCGGGGCCGACACCAGGATAGTCAAGCCCGGCCGAAACCGAATGGCCATCAAGGATCTGGCCGTCCTTGTTCTGCAAGAGATAGGTCCGGTTGCCATGCAGTACACCGGGGCTCCCCGCGCTCATCGAGGCGCAATGTTCTTCGCCATCGAGCCCGCGGCCGCCGGCTTCGATACCGATGATCTCGACGCTCTTGTCGTCAAGGAAAGGATGGAACAGGCCGATGGCATTGGACCCGCCGCCGACGGCTGCAATGATCGTGTCAGGCAGGCGGCCTTCGCGTTCCAGGATCTGTTCGCGCGCTTCAGTGCCGATGACCGACTGGAAATCCCGCACCAGTTCCGGATAGGGATGCGGACCGGCGGCTGTGCCAATCAGGTAATACGTATCTTCGACATTCGAGACCCAGTCACGCAGGGCCTCGTTCATCGCGTCTTTCAGCGTACCGTGACCGGAGGATACCGGCTTGACCTCGGCGCCGAGCAATTTCATGCGGAAGACATTCGGCTTCTGCCGCTCGACGTCCGTCGCGCCCATATAGACCACACAAGGCAGGCCAAACCGGGCGGATACCGTCGCCGATGCAACGCCGTGTTGCCCCGCGCCGGTTTCGGCGATAATCCGGGTCTTGCCCATGCGCCTGGCAAGCAGGATCTGGCCGAGGCAATTGTTGATCTTGTGGCTGCCCGTATGGTTCAGATCTTCGCGCTTGAAGTAGATTTTGGCCCCGCCATCGAGGCCCTGATCCTTCGCCAGCTGGCGCACATGTTTTGTCAGACCTTCGGCGTAGTAGAGCTTGGAAGGACGTCCTGCATAGTGGGTCGATAACTCCTGCAGTTCTGCCTTGAAGGACGGATCGTTCTTCGCGTCTTCATATGCCTGCTGCAGTTCAAGGATCAGCGGCATCAGCGTCTCGGCTACAAAACGCCCGCCGAAAATGCCGAACATGCCTTCCTCATCCGGGCCAGTCTTGAATGAATTGGGTTCAACCACCGTGTTCACTGCTTCACTCCATTCTCGAGGTCCCCGTCGTCCTTATAAAACGACCGCCTCTTATATTCAGGCCGCATCGGCACTTTTGGAAGCGCGCACGGCCCTGAAAAATTCCCTGATCAAGCTAACATCTTTCACGCCCGGTGAAGACTCGACACCGGAGGAAGTATCGATGCCTTGCGCGTTCGTCGCCCGCAGCGCCTCAGCGATATTAGCCGCATTGAGACCACCGGAAAGCATGTAATCAATAGAGGCGTCAAGCGTACTCAGTACCTTCCAGTCAAAAGAAACACCATTTCCGCCAGGAAGCTCCGATCCCTTTGGTGGTTTGGCGTCAAAAAGGAAGCGATCGGCAATCCCGACATACGGCACGATCTGCTCAATATCGTCACGTTCGCGCAAGGCAAACGCCTTCATGACCGGCAAGCCATAACGAGCCTTGATTTCCGCAACCCGCGCGACGCTCTCGTTGCCGTGCAACTGCAGCATGTCCGGTTTCATGGCGGCAACAATTCCGTCGAGTGTGGCGTCATCCGCATCGACAGTCACGGCAACCGCTTGCGCGCGTCCCTTGGCAGCCTGACGCAGACGGCCGGCCAGGACAGGATCGACATTGCGGGGACTTTTCGGGAAAAAGATGAAGCCGATATGCGATGCTCCGCCGTCGAGTGCCGCGGCAACTGCTTCGTCGGTTCTCAACCCGCATATCTTGATATCAAGGCTCATAAGCCGCCACTCGCATGAAAATACGTCAAAGTCGAGGATTTTTGCGCGTTTCAATCTGTCATCACAGATGGTGGTCATAGCCTGTTTTGACAAGCAAATCGAACGCATCCGCGACAGATCGAGGGATGGATTGCGCAATCTGGAAGCCTTTCGCCGGATAGTCGATCATCCGTTGCACATCGCCGACCATTTCATGAATGAGGTTTTCGAGCGGATAGGCTTCGATTGGCTGACTCTCGAAGCGGGTCAGTGGCGCTGTCACAAGCGCCGATACTTCGGGCCACTGCGCCCGGACCGTCGCATAGGCGCGGCGCTGGGTCTGCGGCTTGGTGACAATGATAACGCGGCGCACCCTGTCGCCCGCCATTGCACGTGACAAGCGGATGTTCTCGCCAATGTTGGTGGCTTGCGGCTCGATTAGGATCGCGTCCTGAGGTATTCCTCGCGCTTTGGCACGCGCAGCAAATGCTTCAGCTTCGCTCCCGTCATATAAACTGTTCGTCCAGTTGCCGGATTTGCCGGTAAAGAGAACTTGCTTGGCTAGGCGCTGGTGAAATAGTTCGGCACAGCGATCCGCGACGCGTAAGTCATAGCTGCCGAGGCCGACGATCAGATCGACCTCCGACAATTCGTCATAGATGAGATGGAAGTTCCACAAGGTGCGGGCTGCTCGCAGAACGGCGGGGGAGATCGCAGAACGCATTCAGGTGAAATCGATGGCTTGCAAGGCGCCGCCATTGCGTTTGAGCCAGGCCTTGCAGCGCTCAGTATCGGGGCAAAGCTCGACGCACAGCGTCCAGAATTTCCGACCGTGGTTCATCTCTTTCAAATGAGCCACTTCATGCGCGACGAGATAGTCGATGATGGGAGGCGGCGCCATCATGATGCGCCAGGAAAAGGATAGCGTTCCATCTGATGTGCACGAACCCCAGCGGCTCTTCGTATCTTTCAAACGAACGGCCTTTGCGCGTCGCCCCACTGTCATCGTATGTCGAGCGACGAGCATGTCGAGATCGCGCCTGGCTTCGCGCTTGAGAAAATCCCCAACCCGCCGCGCCAGGTGCGGACGATCGCCATAGACGATCAGCCTCGGCCCCTCAGCCCCATTTTCCTGCCGGACAGTGCCTCGCTTTGCTGGTTCATGCACAATGAGATGTGGCACGCCGCGAACGGGAATCTTGACGCCCGGCCGTACCTTGGGCTGGTCCGGCATCTTGGCGATGCGTGTTTCGATCCAGCCTTCATGCCGGGCGAGGAATTTGTCCACTTCGCGCGCAGGCATGCCCGGCGGCACCGTCATGCGCAGACCCTTGCCGCCCGCGTCGATGCGGAGCGTCAACCGCGTCGCCCGCGGATTTTCCATCACCCGCAGCGGCAGCACGCGGCCCGCAACCTCGTAGCTCCGCTCGGCTTTAAGCGTCGCGGATTTTTTCGGCGGGCTGCGGAACAGGGACAAGATCATGAGGCCACATTAATTGATTCGATCAGAACCGGTGAAACAAAACGATGGCGGCGCCGCAAGGCGCCGCCATAGCAATCAGGTCTGAAAGAAACTGACTGCAAGTCGCTATTCCTGGTCAGTGTCATTCACGCCTGGAACGGAGCCCGAAGGCTTCTTCGGCGCGGCATTGCGCTCGGCCATGAAGCGATCGAACTCTTCCCGGTCTTTTGCGCGCCGAAGTTCGCGGGCATAGTCTTCGAATTCGGTGCGCATCTCTTCGAGCTTGCGGCGTTCTTCGTCGAGACGCTGCAGTTCCTTGTCGCGCCACTCGTCAAAGGCCACATTGCCCGTGCCAAATGGGCCTCTGCCGAAATGCTGGGAATGGCGGCTACGGCGGAACGCACCGCAGACATTGTCAGCAGCGTTATTCATTTCATGCTTGAAACCGCCGAAACGGTTGCCCCAGACAATGTAAGCCAGCATGGCCAAACCGAGCGGCCAGAACAACATGAACCCGATAATCATCAGAGCGATGGTCGCCGGAGACCAGCCTGGACGGATTAAAGCAGAAGTGTTCATCTAAAGCCCTTCCCTATCAAGAAAGCCCGGCCCCTATTGGCCGATTGATATCGACATGGGAAAGACTTTGCGGTTTTTCAAGAAACTGTGATTTCAAATGCTCCAGATCATTGAAATGCGAGACGTTTCTTTGCGTAGTCGATGGCTATGACGAGAAGTCCAGCCACCAGGGCCCAGAAGGCGGCGCCTATTCCTGCGATGGTGATTCCCGAGGCCGTGACCGCAAAGGTGACAATTGCCGCCAGCCTTTCATTTTCCACGGTGAGCGCCAGGGACAGGGCGTTGGTAAATGCCCCGATGAGTGCGAGGCCTGCGACAAGCGCAATGAGCGGCGCGGGCAGGACAGCGAACAAGGCGACCAGCGACGCACCGAAGATCGCGAAGATAAGATAGGACAGGGCATAGAATGGCCCGGTCAGCCAGCGCTTTGCCGGATCGGGATGCGCATCCGGGCCGGTGCAGATCGCGGCGGAGATTGCCGCCATATTGCTTGTGTGAGCGCCAAAGGGCGCCGTGAGAAGGGAGACCAGACCGGTCACTTGCAGCGCAGCCGCGGTTGGCGGCTCGTAACCCGCAGCCCGAAGGACGGCAAAACCCGGCAAGTTCTGCGATGCCATGGTGACCAGATAAAGCGGCAGCGCCAGGCCGATCATCGCGCGCATGTCGAAGACAGGCATGATGAGCGTCAGTGTCGAAAGCTCGACACCGGGGACGCTGGCAACGCGGCCGCTGACAAAAGCGTAAATCACGCCACCGAAAAGGACGGCCAGCACCGCCATGGCTGGGTTGAACAGGCGGATGATGAAGAAGAGCGCGATGAGTGGCAGTACAAAAACCGGATCAACGGGTATGGTCCGGGCGGCGCCGATCAGGAATGCAAACAGCACGCCGGCCAGCATTCCCGAGGCGATCGACGCCGGAATTTTCGAGACAAAGGCAGAAACCGGCTTGATTAACCCGGTGAGAATGATCGCTAACGCGGTGACGATGAACGCACCCACCGCCTGCGGCATGGTAAAGCCGATCGAGCCGCCGATGAGCGCCAGTCCAGGTGTTGACCACGCGGCAATGATCGGCATCTTGTAACGCCAGCTCAAATAGCCGGTCGCCGCGAACATGGCGAGGCAGATGGCCGTTACCCAGCTTGCCGTCTCGGCTTGTGTGGCCCCGAGGGCCTGTGCCGCGGCGATGATAAGCGCAAGCGTTCCGCCAAAACCGACAACAGCAGCGACGACAGCAGAAGCGATCACGGAAAAGCGCATGGCGAGCCTGGAGATCTATTGAATTGACTGAAGGAGCTTTGTTCTGTCGACCATTGAAGACACGGTTCGTGTCAGAAGATCAAGGTCTTGCGGACGCGACAGGCGATGGTCGCCGTCGCGCACCAGCGTAATCGTCACATCATCGACAGGTAGGTGATCCATTAATCTCAGCGCGTGGGTATACGGCACGTCCTTGTCCTGCATGCCCTGAAGGATGTGGACGGGACAGTCGGTCTGGATGACGCCCTTCAACACCTGATTGGTCTTGCCATCTTCGAGTAATGCCTTGGTATAAATATAAGGCACGGACGAATAGTCGGATGGTTCTTCCATGTAACCACGCTCGGCGATTTGCCGGCGCTGGTCATTCGTCAGTTGCGGTTCGACGAGCTCCGAGGTGAAATCAGGCGCAGGCGCAACCAGCACCAGTCCCGCGACACGTCCGCCTTCACCGGTCTTTTGCAATTCCTCGATCATTCGCAGTGTAATCCATCCACCCATCGATGAGCCAACAAGGATTTGGGGCCCGGACGAAAACTGCCGGAAGACCGCAAGGCTCTGTTCGAGCCAGAGTGAGATCGTGCCATTGCGGAATTCGCCACTGGATTCGCCATGGCCGGAATAATCGTGCCGAAGAAACGCAAGGCCCTTTTCAGCGGTCCACTGATCCAGCCATTCGGCTTTGCTGCCCCGCATGTCGGAATAATAGCCGCCGAGCCAGACAATGCCGGGCTCGCGCCCTTCGCGGTGTAGCAGCGCGATATTGGTGCCGTTGACCGCAAGGAATTGAGGAGGGGATGCGTTCATGAAGCGAACTCTCTACAGGAATTTGGCGTTGTGTCACGGTAAACAGCGCACAGAAAGGGTGCAACATTGCATAAATCTGCAATGACCCAATGTATGATTAGAGTGATTTATCCCGAAAAAAATGATATTGGCATGCGGCTTCGCATTCAAAGCATTGCGGCTCCGGCCTGACGATGCTATTTGCGGGTCCGAAATAATTCAAGGAGATTACTGCCATTCGTCGACCCTTTAGAGCCCAGGTGGTCCAGAAAGATGGACCGCGTTCCAACCGCGATATTCGCGTACCTCAGGTACAGCTCATTGATGCCGAAGGTGAAAACCACGGTATCGTCACCATTCAAGCAGCACTGGCGATGGCCGATGAGGCTGGACTCGATCTCGTCGAGATCGTGCCCAATGCCGAGCCGCCGGTCTGCAAGATCGTCGATCTTGGGAAGCTGAAATACCAGGGCCAGAAGAAAGCTGCGGAAGCGCGCAAGAAGCAAAAGACCGTCGAAATCAAAGAAATCAAGATGCGCCCGAACATCGACACGCATGATTATGATGTGAAGATGAAGGCGATAAAGCGTTTCTTCGAAGAGGGCGACAAGGTCAAGGTAACGCTGCGTTTCCGCGGTCGTGAGATGGCTCACCAGGAACTCGGCATGCGCCTTCTGGATCGCGTCAAGGAAGACACGGTCGAAATTTCCAAGGTCGAAGCCGAACCGCGGCTTGAAGGCCGCCAGATGATGATGGTCTTGGCGCCGCGCTGAAACCAACAAATTTCCAAAGAAAAGCCGCCTTCGGGCGGCTTTTCTTTGCTGATCGAAATTCAAAGGACCATCATGGCGGCGTTGAACTCTCCCAAAGATATGTCTCGGTTTCAACATCGCAGGCGCATTGCCGTTGCAGTGGTCATTGGTTTGATCCTGATTGCCCTTCTCACCATTCGCTCCGCATGGAGCAATGACTGGATCCATGAGTACATCGAGGACTTCGGTATCGGCGTGATCGTCCTGGCGATCCTCGGGCGCATGTGGTGTACGCTCTATATTGGCGGACGCAAGAGTGCCGAGATCGTCCGGCTTGGGCCTTATTCGATAAGCCGCAATCCGCTTTATGTGTTCAGTACGTTGGGTGCGGCGGGCATTGGCATGCTAACTGGCAGTTTAACCGTGGCACTTGTGCTCGCCTTCCTCTGTTATTTGGCCTTCTATTTTGTCATTCTGGCGGAGGAAGGCTATCTGGCAAATGTGTTCGGTGAGGCCTATAGCGATTACAAGCGAGAAGTGCCGCGCTTCTTCCCCAAGCTTTCGCTTTACAAAGAGGCCTCCATCCTGAGCGTCAAGGCCTCCATGCTCTACAAGACGTTTTTCGATGGACTGGTGTTTTTCGTTTCCTATCCGCTGCTGGAATTTGTTGAATATCTGCAAACGACCCACGTTTTGCCGGTTCTGCTACGGCTTTATTGATCTTTTAGCTGGCAATACGATTCATCTGTTGCGCTTTTTCAGACTTCTGGTAATAAGCACGCGTTCAAACCGCCCGGCAGGGCATGCCGTGGCGGTTTTGTATGCTTTCGGGCTTTGGTCAGCCTGAAGTTAACAACAAGAGGCGGTTATTTCGAAGAAATAACAGGGACCTTAAGAAATGGAGTAGCAAAATGCCCAAGATGAAGACCAAATCTGCTGCCAAGAAACGGTTCAAGATTACCGGGACTGGCAAAGTCAAAGCCGCCGCCGCTGGCAAACGCCATGGCATGATCAAACGTTCGAACAAATTCATTCGTGACGCTCGTGGGACAATGGTTCTCGCCGATGCTGATGCGAAAATCGTGAAGAAGTTCCTGCCCAACGGTCTCTGATCGGGCAAACGTTATCCATCTCAGCAAGGAGATCATATCATGGCACGTGTAAAACGGGGCGTTACGTCCCACGCCAAGCATAAAAAAGTTCTGAAGCAGGCCGAGGGTTTCCGTGGCCGTCGCAAGAATACCATCAAGACCGCCAAGGCCGCTGTCGATCGTTCGAAGCAATACGCTTATCGCGACCGCAAGAACAAGAAGCGCACGTTCCGCGCGCTCTGGACCCAGCGTATCAATGCTGCGGTGCGCGAACATGGCCTGACCTACAGCCGTTTCATCGACGGCCTGTCGAAGTCGGGTATCGAGGTTGACCGCAAGGTTCTGTCGGATCTCGCGATCCACGAGCCGGAAGCATTTGGTGCACTCGTGGCTTCTGCCAAGAAGGCGCTTGAGTACCTCAAGAACACCACTCCGAACGCTTTTGAAGGCGCTGTTCACTAAACCAGCGCTCCCAAAGCATTCCGGAAATTTAGATTTGGGAAACCCGCGCTGGCTCGGCTGGCGCGGGTTTTTCAATTTTCTGCATCGACGAGTAAGAGGCGGTCATTTCGCAGAAATGACGGGGATCGCAAGAAGAACAACAGGTGAAGAACGATGGACGACCTGGTACAACTGGAAAGCGTGCTTGCCGCGCAGATTGAGGCAGCGAATGATGAAGCGGCCATCGAGGCCGTTCGCATCGCAGCTCTCGGCAAGAAGGGCTCGATCTCGGAGAAGCTGAAATCGCTCGGTTCCATGTCGCCGGAGGAGCGGCAGCTCCAGGGCCCTGCTATCAACGGTTTGAAGAACCGCATTACTGAAGCGCTGACAGCGCGCAAGAGCGCGCTCAAGGATGCCGCCATTACGGTGCGCCTCGAAAAGGAAAAGGTGGATGTCACGCTTCCCGTGCGTGTCGCGCCGGCAGAACGTGGCCGCATCCACCCGATCAGCCAGGTCATCGATGAAATCACCGCGATCTTTGCCGATATGGGTTTCTCCATCGCCGAAGGTCCGGATATCGAGACCGATTACTACAACTTCACCGCGTTGAATTTTCCGGAAGGCCACCCGGCGCGTGAGATGCACGACACGTTCTTCTTCAATCCGGATGAGAACGGCGAACGGCGGGTGCTGCGGACCCATACGAGCCCGGTACAGATTCGAACTATGGAGAACCAGAAGCCGCCAATCCGCATCGTCATTCCCGGCAAGACCTATCGCATGGATAGCGACGCGACCCACTCGCCGATGTTCCATCAGGTCGAGGGTCTGGTCATCGACAGATCCGCCAATGTCGCCAACATGAAGTGGGTGCTTGAAGAGTTCTGTAAGGCGTTCTTCGAAGTGCCGTCGCTGAAGATGCGCTTCCGCCCGTCCTACTTCCCGTTCACCGAGCCATCGCTGGAAGTCGATATCCAGTGCGACCGCTCCGGCAAGGAAGTCAAATTCGGCGAAGGCACCGACTGGATGGAGATTCTCGGCTGCGGCATGGTGCATCCAAACGTGCTGCGTGCGGGCGGTCTCGATCCGGACGAATATCAGGGCTTTGCGTGGGGTATGGGAATCGATCGTATCGCCATGCTGAAATACGGCATGCCGGATCTCCGCGCCTTCTTCGATGCCGATGTCCGCTGGCTGCAGCATTACGGCTTCCGCCCGCTCGACATGCCAACATTATTTGGAGGCTTGAGCGCGTGATCGGATTGCCCGACCAGTACAAGGACGCTGTGACGTTCGCATTCGGCGATTCTCCCGCCCTTGCCGACGAATTGCTGGCGCTTGTGCTTGCCGGCAAGAAGACGGCGACTTGCGCTTCGCTGCGTGACTATGTCGGGAACAGCACCGACAAGCCTGTCGTGGGGCGCCGCGATGTTGTGCTCGATGGTGCAGGACGCCCGGCGGCAGTGATCGAAACGGTCGAGATCACATACCGCCGGTTTGATGAGGTCGACGCAACCTTTGCCCGCGACGAGGGCGAGGGCGAGGCCACACTCGAACAGTGGCGGCACGATCACGAAACCTATTTTCGTCGCAATGGCGGCTTTTCGCCAGACATGGACCTCTTGTGTGAGCGGTTTCGTCTCGTCGAAATCCTCAATCGCTAAATTCGAAAAACGAGTGAAATCATGAAATTCACACTCTCCTGGCTAAAAGATCATTTAGAGACGCAAAGCTCGCTCGAAGAGATCGTCGAGACCCTGACCATGATCGGTCTGGAAGTCGAATCGCTTGACGACAAGGCCGCGTTGAAGCCCTTCGTCATAGCCAAGGTGCTGACGGCTTCGCGCCACCCAGATGCGGACAAGCTGCAGGTCCTCACGGTCGACACGGGCGATGGCAAGCCGCTGCAGGTCGTCTGCGGCGCGCCGAACGCTCGCGCGGGCTTGATCGGCGCTTTCGCCGCACCGGGCACCTATGTTCCTGGTATCGACCTTACACTCTCGGTTGGCAAGATTCGCGGTGTCGAGAGCCATGGCATGATGTGCTCGGAGCGCGAATTGCAGATGTCGGATGAGCATAACGGCATCATCGACCTGCCGGCGGATGCGCCGGTCGGCACCAGTTTCGCTGCCTATGCCGGTCTGGATGACCCGGTTATCGAGATCAACCTGACGCCGAACCGTCCAGACTGTACCAGCGTCTACGGCATCGCCCGGGATCTCGCCGCAGCTGGCCTTGGCACACTTGGGAACAAGCCGATCCAGCCTGTAAAAGGCTCTGGCGCACCGCAGGTCAATGTCTCGCTCGAGCTCGGGGACAGCCCGCACCTTTGCCCGGGCTTCGCTTGGCGCACGATCAAAGGGGTCAAGAATGTCCATAGCCCGCAATGGCTGCAGCAGCGGCTGATCGCCATTGGCCTTCGCCCGATCAATGCGCTGGTCGACATTACCAACTATATTACCTTCGACCGCGGCCGGCCGCTGCACGTCTTCGATGCGGACAAGGTCAATGGCGGACTCACGGTACGCCGTGCCCGGGAGGGCGAGAGCATCCTTGGCCTCAATGGTAAGGAGTATACGCTCGGCCCGGACAATGTCGCTATTGCCGATGCGGACGGCGTCGAGTCGATTGGCGGCATCATGGGTGGCGAACATTCTGGTTGCGATGAGAACACCACCAACGTCGTGGTGGAATCCGCGCTGTGGGATGCGATGAATATCGCTCGTACGGGTCGCGCACTCGGGATCATCACCGATGCGCGTTACCGCTTCGAGCGCGGCGTCGACCCGGAATTCATGATCCCCGGCCTTGAACTCGCGACGCAATTGGTTCTCGATTTCTGCGGCGGCACGCCTTCGGAAACTGAGGTCATTGGCTATAAAGGTCATACGCCGACGACGGTCCCGTTCCCGGCATCGGAGGTCAAGCGACTTACCGGGATCGATGTTCCGGCGCAAACCAGTCTCGACATCCTGTCGCGTCTAGGCTTCGTACCGCAAGGCGCAGGCGAGGTTGTGGACGTCACCGTGCCGTCATGGCGACCGGATATCGACGGCAAGGCCGATCTGGTCGAAGAAGTCATGCGCATTCACGGCGTTGATCGTATCGATCCACAGCCGCTGGTCAGCCATGCGGCCGTCAACGGCAAGATCCTGACCCCGTTGCAAATTCGCACCCGCAATGCGCGCAGGGCACTCGCTTCGCGCGGTATGATGGAAGCTGTCACCTGGTCGTTCATTTCCGAAGAATCCGCTAAGGCTTTCGGCGGCGGCCAGCCGGAACTGAAGCTCGCCAATCCGATCGCGTCGGACATGTCCGACATGCGCCCCTCATTGCTGCCGGGCCTGCTTGCCGCAGCCCAGCGCAATTCCGATCGCGGCTTCAACGATCTGGCGCTGTTCGAAGTTTCGGGCACCTATGAGGGCAATACGCCGGACGCGCAGCGCCGCGTTGCTGCCGGGGTTCGCCGTGGCACGAGCAAGCTCGAAGGCTCCGGCCGTCACTGGTCTGGCAATGCCACTCCGGTCGGTGTGTTCGATGCCAAGGCGGATGCTTTGGCCGTACTCGAAACAGCTGGCGCTCCTGTTGACAAGCTGCAGATCGAAAGCGGCGGTCCCGCTTGGTATCATCCGGGACGTTCCGGCACAATCAAACTCGGGCCCAAGGTGATCCTGGGAACCTTCGGCGAGTTTCATCCGAAGACCCTGGAAACCCTCGATGTGGCAGGCACCCTCTGTGGCTTTGAAGTCTTTATCGACGCTATTCCGGAACCGAAGCAGAAGGCGACCCGCACCAAGCCGGCGCTGAACCTTTCGGATTTCCAGGCCGTGCGGCGTGATTTTGCGTTCATCGTTGACAAGACGGTGGAAGCGGGCGCCATCGCCCGTGCGGCGCTTGCCGGCGACAAGAAGCTGATTACGGGCGTTCAGGTCTTCGACCTGTTCGAAGGGCCATCGCTTGGCGAGAACAAGAAGTCCGTAGCGATCGAAGTGGCGATCCAGCCGCAGGAGCGCACCCTTAACGATGAGGATCTGGAAGCGCTGACCAAACGCATCGTCGAAAGCGTCGGCAAGCAGACGGGCGGAGTTTTAAGGGGCTGAACGTCAGAGATTCTGGCAAAAAGGGCGCCTCGCGCCCTCAGATTGCTGACAAACCCCTGGCCTTGGCCGGGGGTTTGTGATTCAGTGGGACATGTTGAAGAAACCCGCGCCGCAGCAGACGGCTCTCGAGATGGTGACGCTCGACAGCTTGGTGCCGAAGGATCACCTGCTTCGCAAGATCGACGCTGTGATCGACTTTTCGTTCATTCATGATCGTGTTGCGGGACTTTACTGCCCCGACAACGGCCGCCCTCCGCTCGACCCGACCTTGATGTTCAAGGCGCTGTTCCTCGGCTATCTCTATGGCATCCGCTCGGAGCGGCAGCTGGTGCGCGAGATCGAAGTCAATGTCGCCTATCGCTGGTTTCTGCAGTTGAAGCTGACGGATGGAGTGTTCGACGCCTCGACGCTCAGCCAGAACCGCCGCCGCCGTTACAACGATACATCGGTTGCCCAGGACATCTTCGATCACATCGTCGAGCAGGCGATCGGCCACGGGCTGGTCGACGGCACGGTGCTTTACACGGATTCGACCCATCTGAAGGCCAATGCCAACAAGGGCAAATACGATCTTGCGATGATCGAGAAGTCGCGCGCCGACTATTGGGCCGATCTGGATGCGGCGATCGAGGCCGAACGCAAGCTGCACGGCCAGAAGCCCTTGAAGGACAAGGAACGCCGGCCGGAGGTGAAGAAGACCAAGGTCTCGCGCAGCGATCCAGACAGCGGCTATATGGTGCGCGATGGCAAGCCGAAGGGCTTCTTCTATCTCGATCATCGCACGGTGGACGGCAAGCTCGCCATCATCACCGATACTCATGTCACGCCGGCCAATGTCCATGACTCGATCGTCTATCTCTCAAGGCTCGACCGGCAGCAGACCCGTTTCGGCTTCGATGTCGGCGCGGTCGGGCTGGATGCCGGCTATGCTACACCGGGCATCGCCAAGGGCCTGGAAGACCGGCAGATCCTTGGCGTCACAAGCTATCGCAATCCCACTCCGCCCAAGCCCGGCATGATGCGCAAGTCGACGTTCGTCTTCGAACCCGAGACCGATGGCTATCGCTGCCCCGAGGGCCAGTTGCTGACCTATTCGACTACTGACCGCAACGGTTACCGGCATTACACATCCGACCCGGCCATCTGCGCCAATTGCCCGCTGTTGGCCTCCTGCACCTCGAATGCCAAGGCAATCCGCACCGTCACCCGCCATGTCTGGGCCGATGCCCGCGAACGCACCGACGGCCATCGTCTCACCGCCTGGGGCAAGGCAGTCTACAAGAGGCGCAAAGAGACGGTCGAACGATCCTTTGCCGACGCCAAGCAGCTTCATGGCCATCGCTATGCGCGGTTCCGAAGTCTCACCCGCGTCGCCTGTCAGTGCCTACTCGCAGCCGCCGCACAGAACATCAAGAAGATCGCAATGGCCCTCACCAAGCCACCCAAGATCGCCCATGCCTGAGGCCAAAAGCCTCAATGCATCCGCCATCTGGACACCATCCCTAAACGCGGCAGAAAAACCAAAAACAAAACCCGCCGAAAATCGACGGGTTTGTCAGCAGTCTGAGGGCGCCTCGCGCCCTTTTTATTGTGATTCGCTTAGAGGACTTGTGAAAATTCAGTTTGATGAGGCAGCTGGTGTGGTTGTCGAGAACCGGAAGCGCAGAGAATCGCATTAGATGACCATCAGAGTGTATTCTCACAGGTCTCTTACTTCTGGATAACCTTCCAATTCTTGTAGAATATCGAGTTGCTGCCCTTCAGGATCACTCCCATGAACGAAACGATGGCAGCAAACAGGCCCGGCAGATACGATGGGCGCAAAATATCGACGAACAGGCAATAACGGGTCTGGTCAGTCTGGTTGACCGACTGGTGCATCAGCGTGTCATCGAAGATGAACAGCTTATCGTCTTTCCAGTAGCTCGTCGTATCGCCGCACCAGATATAGGCCGTGCGGTCATTCATGTCGTTGATGTTGTAAAGGACGCGGATCGTCGCCCGGACCGGGCCGAAATGTTTCGACGTCGAATTCTTCTTGTTGAAGACCGACACACCGATTGTCTTCACGAAATTGTACTTCTCGTAGAAGGACGGCACATTGGCGAAGCTCGGCTGATCTTTGCCATACCATTTAAAGAAGAACATGCTGCGCGCCTGCTGTTCCGCACGTGCCTGCAACTGGCCGACGATGTCCTCCTTTTGCGTCGCCGTGATCAGCCGCTTAACCTCGGCCTGATAGTCGGCGGGAAGGTCCTGCAGCTTGTAGACGCCCTTGTTGACGTAGGGGAGAGACAGGATGTCGAGGAGAATGTTGAGCGGCGACAAGACCCAGGTGAACATGCCGTTGCCGAAGAAATATTGCTCAATGACGTCACGGTTCAAATTCTTGTTGCGCGATAAATCATAGAGGCCGCAGATCAGATAGAAAATTACCAGATAAGGGACAAAATAGGCGATGACGCCTAAAAGAACCAATCCGACAGCCCAACGTCGAAGGGACTTTTTTGTTGCTTTTTCCATGGTATTCCAGGTTCAGCGCCAGCGATGAAAGACAGGGTGGCGCGGCTTGTTGAGACAAATCGATCTTGCGCGATATACAGCCGCCGGGGATTTTTTAAAAGTGGTCCGCGACGGTCAGGAATAGGCCTGACGTCAATTCGTCTGTCAAGGGCATGAAAAAGGGCAGCGTGTTCAGTTGCCCCTTTTTATTGTTGATCCTCGTATCAGCCGTTCACAAGAGCCAGCGCCGCTTCCGTGTAGCGCTTGCCCGCGACCTGCGTCGGCGAAAGCGCATCGCCGATCTGGGTGAGATCCGCGTTAGACAGGGAAATTTCCGCTGCTGCGACGTTCTCTTCGAGATGCTTGATCTTGCGTGCGCCGGGGATCGGCACGATGAAATCGCCCTGGTGCAGCACCCAGGCGAGCGCGAGCTGAGCTGGCGTGACGCCCTTGTCTGCGGCGAGACCCTTCAGCGTTGCGATCAATACGGCGTTGGCGTCCATGTTTTCCGCCTGGAAGCGCGGCAGCGTCTTGCGCCAGTCATCGGCGCCGAGTTCATCGGCGCTGTTAATGGTTCCGGTCAGGAGACCGCGGCCGAGTGGGCTATAGGGCACGAAGCCGATGCCGAGTTCGCGGCAGACGGCGAAGACTTCGTCTTCCGGCTCGCGGCTCCATAGCGAATATTCGCTCTGCACGGCAGCGATCGGGTGCACCTTGTGCGCGCGGCGGATCGTGGAGGCGCTGGCTTCGGAGAGGCCGAGAGCCTTGACCTTGCCCTGCTTGACCAGGTCCGCCATTGCCCCGACTGTATCCTCGATGGGAACGTTCGGATCGACGCGATGCTGGTAGAACAGGTCGATCTGCTCGATGCCGAGGCGTCCGAGCGACGATTCCGCCACCGCCTTCAGATGTTCCGGTCGACTGTCGACGCCGATCATGCGTGACGGCCCCTCGCCTTCGTCGGCAATCTTGAAGCCGAACTTCGTGGCGATCACAACCTTGTCGCGGCGGCCTTTCATCGCCTTGCCGACAAGAATCTCATTGTCGAACGGCCCATAGACTTCCGCCGTGTCGAAGAAGGTGACGCCGATATCCACCGCGCGATGCAGGGTGCGGATGGAATCTGCCTCATCCTGTCCGCCATAGGCGAAAGTCATGCCCATGCAGCCAAGGCCCACAGCCGAGACGCTGAGTTCTGTTCCGAGTCTACGTTTTTCCATCACTGATCTCCTTCTGGTGTGGTCAATGGAAGATAAGGACGGAAACGTTGTTCGATAATTAGCTGAAACTTTCACAGCTTGTTCTATATAATAGATCAATGGATCGATCTCGGCTTCCCCAGTTGGCAATTTTTGCGACAGTCGCTGCCAGCGGCGGGTTTCGCGGAGCGGCCAAGGAACTCGGTATTGCACCATCGGCCGTCAGCCACGCCATTTCGAGCTTGGAGCAGAGCCTCGGCGTTCGGTTGCTCGCCCGCACAACACGCAGCGTTGCGGTCACCGAGGAGGGCGCGCTGCTGCTCAAGCGGCTTCGTCCTGCGCTGGGCGAGATCGACCTGGCGCTCGATGCTGTCAAGGAGGCAAACAACCGCGTTGCCGGCAATCTGCGCTTGAGTGTTCCGCCTTTCGCCGCTCATTGGCTCTTGGCGCCACGTCTTGCAGCCTTCAGCGAAATCTACCCCGGCGTGACACTCGAGTTGCGGGTTGAGGAACCGTTTAACGATATCGTCGCGGCGGGCGTCGATGCCGGCATGCGGCTTGGAGAAAGCCTGGAGCCGGATATGATCGCCGTACGCATGAGCGATGCGATCAGCGCCAGCATCGTTGCTGCGCCGAGCTATTTCGAAAGCCGTGCCGTGCCGTTGCATCCGCGCGATCTTCTCGATCATCTTTGCATCCGTCGGCGCTTTTCCAGTGGTCAGGTCTATCGCTGGGAGTTCGAGAAAGACGGTGAGGAAATCGTTCTCGATGTAAATGGCCCGCTTATTCTTGGCGATGACCGGCTGGTGGTCGAGGCGGCACTTGGCGGCGCTGGAGTGGCTTTCCTGCTGCAATACATGGCGCCGGAGGCAATTGCCCAAGGCAGACTTCGCCGCGTGCTTGAGGATTGGTGCGCGCCATTCCCTGGCGTCTACCTGTATTACCCCAGCCGCCGCCAGATGCGTCCGGCGCTGCGCGCCTTCATTGATTTCTTCAAGTTTACGACCTAGGTTGCCCGGCGACGCAAAGGAGAAGTCATCATGTTTCGCTGGGGTGTTCTATCGACGGCAAAAATCGGGGTCACGGCGGTCATTCCCGCTATTTGCAACGCGGAAAATTCGGTACTGTCCGGCATTGCCAGCCGCGATCTGTCGAAAGCCCGCGCCGTAGCGACACGCTTTGGCGCCCCGCATGCCTTCGGTTCCTATGACGACATGCTTGCATCGAAGGATATTGACGGGATCTATATCCCGTTGCCAACCTCGCAGCATGTCGAGTGGTCGTTGAAGGCTGCGGAAGCCGGCAAGCATGTCCTGTGCGAAAAGCCGATTTCCCTGCATGCCAGCGAGATCGCTGCCCTGCAGCGTGCACGCGATTCCAATGGCGTGCTGATTTCGGAAGCCTTCATGGTGACGTATCATCCGCAATGGCTAAAGGTTCGCGAACTGATCGCGGAAGGCGCCATTGGCCGCTTGCGTCAGGTGCAGGCTGCCTTCACCTATTTCAACAAGGATGCCACCAATATGCGCAACCAGCTGTCGCTCGGAGGCGGTGCCTTGCCTGATATTGGCGTCTACCCGACAGTGGCGACACGCTTCGTCACCGGCAAGGAACCGGTCCGCGTGGCGGCGACTGTCGAGCGCGACCCGGATTTCGGCACCGACCGCTATGCCAGCGTCCGCGCGGATTTCGCGGATTTCGAATTGACCTTCTACGTTGCAACGCAACTTGCTGCACGCCAGTCGATCGCCTTCCATGGCGACAAGGGCTGCATCGAGGTCCTCGCGCCGTTCAACACCGGCAAATACGACCACGCCAAGATCACGTTGCATGATGCCAACCATGGCAGTTCCACCGAATATAATTTCGGCAATGTGGATCATTACTGCCTGCAGGTGGAAGCTTTTGCCCGTGCGGCGCAGGGCGAGGACGTGACGGTCTTCACGCTGGAAAATTCAGTCCTCAATCAGAAACTGATCGACGCTGTTTACCGCGCGGATGAGAGCGGCAGGTGGGAAACGGTTTGACCCGGAAACCTTACCAGTAGACGCCGCCGCGTGCCACATGAACACGCGGCTTGCCGTCAGGCGTATAAAGGCTTTGGGCGCACGCCTCGCACTCGGCTTCGGAGCCTGAGACCACCGGGCGGGTCGCCTGCGTATTGATCAGCGACAGGATTTCGAGGTTATTGGAGTTCCAGCGTCCATATTGCTGGCCAATCTGCGGTACGGATCTCGGCCGTGTGCGAATATGGTCCTGCGGCTTCAAATCCAGATCGGCAAGGATATCGCTACGAGCCGCCATGTCACAGGCTTCCTTCAGCGCATGGAGCCGCGCCACGCGGGCCTCGGTCAGCGGGTGCGTGCGGAGGATGGAAGGGTCGGGAATGCGCCCTCCCGGCAGGATGAGATTTTCCCAGATCCTGCCTTGCGCCTTTTCCAGCTTTGTCAGCGCATCGGCCAGTCCATCCGGATCGCCGGTCAGCATCGCCGCACCGAGATCGGCATCGAATTCGCGGGTGCGTGACAGCGCCATCTGCAACAGTCCGCCGATCGTCGGCGCAAACAGCAGCACCAGGACGCCGAGCCACGGCACTTGCGCCACCGACCCGCTCGCCATCCAGGTGATGTTGAACAACAGCGAAACGATACCGATCGTCGACATCAGCGAGGTGAAGCGCGACACTGTATCGGCCAGCGCCATCACCTTCAGGTCTTCATTGTGGATATGGCTGATCTCATGCGCCAGAACGCCGGTGAGTTCGCGTGCCGTCAGCGTCCGAATGATCTGATCAGTAACCGCGACGACAGAATCGCCTTTTCGCCCGACGGCAAAGGCGTTCATCATGCGCGAGGGGATAACATGCAGCTTCGGCGCCTTGGGTAGTCCGGCCCGCCGCGCAAGTTCTTCGACTATCGCCAGTCCTTGCGGAAATTCGGCTCGCGTCACCGGCCTTGCCTTATACATCGTCAGCACCATTTGAGGGCTTATGCGTCTTATGGCAAAAAGGCTTATCCCGCCGAAAACGAAAGCGTAGGCGATACCTGCGGGCCCCGCCAGCGTCCAGGCGCAGACGATAAGCAGGACGAGGCTGCCCGCCAGCAATAGCCAGGTATGCAGTCTGTTGATCAGCCGGCTCCGGCGATGTGAAGGCAGGGGGAGGTGGATCGTATTGTCGGTCATAGGCGAATATATGGGGCGAAAAACGTGTTTTGCCGAGTCTTTTAAGGTGATTATGCATGGAAATGCTGCACCTTCCGACTTGCATGGCAATTTGACCCTTCTTATATAGCCAGCAACACTGTAAGAACTGCCCCCGCCGCAGTCCTGATTTTGTTAACCCCCTAGGGGCTGCCCGTATGGAATGCTCGGCAGAGGTCCCGGCAGCCTGCTGAATGGAGAAGAGTAATGGCTAAAGTTATCGGTATTGATCTGGGTACGACCAATTCCTGCGTCGCTGTCATGGATGGCAAAAACGCGAAGGTCATCGAAAATGCGGAAGGTGCACGGACAACACCTTCGATCATCGCTTTTACGGATAGCGACGAGCGCCTCGCTGGCCAGCCGGCCAAGCGTCAGGCTGTCACCAATCCGGAAGGGACCGTTTTTGCGGTCAAGCGCCTTATCGGACGGCGTTATGAAGACCCGACTGTCGAGAAGGACAAAAAGCTTGTTCCTTATAACATTGTCAAAGGCGACAATGGCGACGCTTGGGTAGAAGTTCACAAAAAGAAATATTCCCCTTCGCAGATTTCAGCGATGATCCTGCAGAAGATGAAGGAGACGGCGGAAGCCTATCTTGGCGAAAAGGTCGAGAAGGCTGTCATCACCGTTCCGGCATATTTCAACGACGCCCAGCGCCAGGCAACCAAGGATGCCGGCAAGATCGCTGGCCTTGAAGTGCTGCGTATCATCAATGAGCCGACCGCGGCTGCCCTTGCCTATGGCCTCGACAAGAAGGAAGGCAAGACCATTGCCGTCTACGATCTTGGCGGTGGTACGTTCGACGTCTCGATCCTCGAAATCGGCGACGGCGTTTTCGAAGTAAAGTCCACCAATGGCGATACGTTCCTTGGCGGTGAAGACTTCGACATGCGTCTGGTCGAATATTTCGCGGCCGAGTTCAAAAAGGAACAGGGCATCGACCTGAAGAACGACAAGCTTGCTCTGCAGCGCCTCAAGGAAGCTGCTGAAAAGGCCAAGATCGAACTGTCATCCGCGCAGCAGACTGAAATCAACCTGCCTTTCATCACAGCCGATGCTACCGGTCCGAAGCACCTGACAATGAAACTGTCGCGTGCCAAGTTCGAGAGCCTGGTCGATGATCTGGTTCAGCGCACCGTTGACCCCTGCAAGTCGGCGCTCAAGGATGCCGGCCTCAAGGCTGGTGAAATCGATGAAGTGGTTCTCGTCGGCGGCATGACCCGCATGCCGAAGATCCAGGAAATCGTCAAAGCCTTCTTCGGCAAGGAGCCGCACAAGGGTGTTAACCCCGACGAAGTCGTTGCCATGGGTGCTGCCATTCAGGCCGGCGTTCTGCAGGGTGACGTCAAGGACGTTCTCCTGCTGGACGTTACCCCACTCTCGCTCGGTATCGAAACACTGGGCGGTGTCTTTACCCGTCTGATCGAGCGCAACACGACGATCCCGACCAAGAAGTCGCAGACCTTCTCCACGGCCGAGGACAGTCAGTCCGCCGTGACGATCCGCGTCTTCCAGGGTGAGCGCGAAATGGCTGCCGACAACAAGTCGCTTGGCCAGTTCGATCTCGTCGGTATTCCGCCCGCACCGCGCGGCGTTCCGCAGATCGAAGTCACGTTCGACATCGATGCCAACGGTATCGTCAACGTCTCGGCCAAGGACAAGGGCACGGGCAAGGAACATCAGATCCGCATCCAGGCATCCGGTGGTCTTTCCGATGCCGACATCGAGAAGATGGTCAAGGACGCCGAAGCCAATGCCGAGAGCGACAAGAAGCGCCGTGAGGCCGTCGAGTCGAAGAACCAGGCAGAAGCCCTGATCCATTCGACCGAGAAGTCGCTGAAGGATTATGGCGACAAGGTCTCGGCCGAAGATAAGGCATCCATCGAGACGGCTCTTGCCGAATTGAAGACGGCCGCGGAAGGCGACGATTCGGAAGCCATCAAGGCGAAAACGCAGACGCTGGCCGAAGTTTCGATGAAGCTTGGCCAGGCCATGTACGAAGCCTCGCAGGCTGCCGAGGCCGCTGCTGCCGAAGGCGGCCACGCCGACGCAACTGCCAAGGCGGATGACGATGTCGTCGATGCCGATTTCGAAGAGATCGATGAAGACGGCAAGAAGAAGTCCGCTTAATCAGCCGATTGAGCTCCAACGAAAAGCCCGGCCATCGCGCCGGGCTTTTTGTTTTCCAAGTGTTGTAACGCCAAGGCCAGCACAACCAAATTCGCTTAGACTTTAGGTGAATTGACACGGATCGCGGTCAGAAATACTCCCAAACCCATATTTTATCGTCTTGAATCGCCTTGGGAGGAGGCTGATTTTTCCGCGGCGACCGCAACGTGCGCGCCCATTTTCATCAACCCATATTTTATCGATTTAGACTTCCTCGGGAGGAATTATGACTTTCAAGAAAACCCTTTTCATGGGGCTGCTCGGCTGCACCATCCTCGCCGGCTGTAATGGCTCGAATTCGGTAGTGAGTGAACCACAGGTTGGCGGTGGAACCGAAACCGCAACATTCGATATCGCAAATGATACTAACGGAACCACCGATCCGGTCACGGATCAGACCGGAATAGATCCAGACGTCACGACGACCGAGACCACGGGCGATCAAGGAAAAGGCGAAACCGGCGACGGGATCGACCCTCTCCCTCTCGTTCAGCCGGACACTTTCGTGCCGCAGGAACTCGCGCAATTCGTCAACACCATGCGCGGCGCAAATTCCAGCGGTGACTTTACCCGAGGCAATACCTTTCCCGCCACCGCTGTGCCGTTCGGGTTCAATTTTTGGACGCCAGTCAACCGGGACGACAATAACTGGTTTTACCAGTTCTACAGTGGGGAAGGCGGATCTGGCAGCGTGGTCAAGCTCTATACGATCTCGTCATCGGCTGGCGAGGCGAAGGATCCGAAAAGCTGGACGCTCAAGGCATCCAAGGACGGCACGACCTGGGTGACACTCGATACACGAACAGACCAAATTTTTCAGTGGCGCCGGCAGACACGTCCGTTTGCGCTGAAGAATAGCGAAGTCTATTCAAAATACCGGCTGGAATTTACTGGAACCGGCGCTGTGACCCTGTCGGAATTCGAATTGCCGGCAGAGCCGCAAACTCCCTGAATACTGCGTTGCGGTAAAAGTGCACCCCTGCCATTGGCCGGGGTGCGCTTCATCATTTGCTCTTTCCCGCGCCAGCAAAATCGTGGAATGCTTGCCACACAAACGCAATAATGCGCAAATATGCGCTTTTTCGCGCGAATCAATATAAGTTGGCTATGGCATTCATGGCGATGAACACCTAAATACCGCCTTTAAACGCGCTTCTTGAGAAGCGTTTGCGATTTTCTGGGAACGAGTGTCTGGATGAAGGCTGACTATTACGAAACCCTCGGCGTAGCGAAAAGCGCTGATGAGAAAGAGCTGAAGAGCGCTTTCCGTAAACTGGCAATGCAGTTCCACCCTGACAAGAATCCGGGCGATGCCGATGCCGAGCACCGCTTCAAGGAAATTGGCGAAGCCTACGAAACGCTGAAAGATCCGCAGAAGCGGGCTGCCTATGACCGGTTCGGGCATGCTGCCTTTGAAAACGGCGGGATGAATGGCGGTGGCGGATTTGGCGGCGCCGGCGGGTTCGCCGATATCTTCGAAGACATTTTCGGCGAGATGATGGGCGGCGGGCGCCAACGCCGATCCGGCGGCCGCGAACGTGGCGCCGACCTGCGCTACAACATGGAAATCACGCTTGAGGAAGCCTATGCGGGCAAGACGGCGCAGATCCGGGTCCCAACCTCGATCACCTGCGACGAATGTTCGGGCAGTGGTGCCAAGCCGGGTACGCAGCCGGTCACCTGCGGCACCTGCAGCGGCTCCGGCCGTGTTCGCGCCGCACAGGGTTTCTTCTCGATCGAACGCACCTGTCCGACCTGCCATGGCCGTGGACAGATCATCAAGGATCCTTGCCCGAAATGCAGCGGCCAGGGGAGAATCACCGAAGAGCGCGCGCTTTCGGTCAATATTCCGGCAGGTATTGAAGACGGCACGCGTATCCGCCTGACCGGCGAGGGCGAAGCTGGCCTGCGTGGCGGTCCATCCGGCGATCTCTACATTTTCCTGTCCTTGAAGCCGCATGAGTTTTTCCAGCGCGATGGTGCCGACCTATATTGCAAGGTACCGATCTCGATGACGACAGCGGCGCTGGGCGGCCAGTTCGAAGTGGCAACGCTCGATGGCACGCAGACCCGTGTGAAAATTCCAGATGGTACGCAGAATGCCAAGCAATTTCGCCTCAAGGGCAAGGGCATGCCTGTTCTGCGCCAGCCAGCGATGGGTGACCTCTACATTCAGATAGCAATCGAGACACCGCAGAACCTCAACAAGCGCCAGCGCGAATTGCTGGAAGAGTTCGACCGCATCTCGTCGCAGGACAATAGCCCGCAGTCGTCTGGCTTCTTTGCGCGGATGAAGGAATTCTTCGAGGGGCTAAGCGAATAATTTTATTGGCACTTTCAACTGTGGCGGTCTTGCTTCTGTGATAGATTGCGGCATAAATTTGTCTACCTGCGACGGAGGATAAGCGGCATGTCACGACCCTTGGGCAAAAAACTGGCCGAAAAGTTCGGCGAGGAAATCCGGTTCTTCAAGGGATGGATGCATGGCCCCAAGGCGGTGGGTTCGATTCTGCCGACAAGTTCCATTACCGCCCGCCGCATGGCCAGTGTTGTCAACCCGCACTCGGGCCTTCCCGTGCTCGAGCTTGGTCCGGGCACCGGCGTCATCACCCGCGCAATTCTCGATCGCGGCGTTGCCCCTTCCAAACTGTACAGCGTCGAATACTCGTCCGATTTCGCCGAGCATCTGCGCGAGGATTTTCCCGGCGTGAACATTATCGAGGGCGATGCCTTCAATCTCGACGTGACTCTGGGCGACAAGCGCGAGCAGAAATTTGATTCGGTTGTCTCAGCCGTTCCCCTGTTGAATTTCCCTGTCGGCGAGCGTGTGAAAATCATTGAAGATCTGCTGCGCCGCATTCCACGCGGCCGTCCTATCGTGCAGATCACCTACGGGCCTATGTCGCCGGTTCCCGCTGGACGCGGCAATTACAAGATCGAGCATCTCGATTTCATCATCCGCAATGTGCCGCCGGCGCGTTTGTGGGTCTACCGCCGGGTCGACTGACCTTCTACAGTCTCTTGGAATGGTCTGGTAACTCCGCAGGGGGGACTCAATGCTGCCGAAAATTCTCGTATTTGCGGGCTCGAATCGTACCGGTGCCTATAGCGGCCAGGTGGCGAATGTTGCGGTCAGGACATTGGTCGAGCTTGGAGCCGATGTCACACGCATCGCGCTGATTGACTATCCGCTGCCGATCATGGATCAGGATCTCGAAAAGGAAAAAGGCGTTCCGGAAAATGCTATGAGGCTTGGCCGCCTGTTTGCCGCCCAAGACGGCATCCTGATTGCCTCACCCGAATACAACTCGTCGATTCCGCCGCTGCTAAAAAATACCATCGACTGGGTTAGCCGGATCTCGAAGGACGGTGAGAAGCCGTTCAAGCCCTATGCCGGAAAGGTTGTTGCTCTCTGTTCCTCTTCGGACGGCAATTTCGGCGGCGCTCGAGGGCTCTATCATCTTCGCTCCGTGTTGATGAATGTCGGTACCCAGATCATCACCGAGCAATGCTCGGTGATCCACGCCCATGAGGCCTTTGCCGAGGACGGTTCGTTCAAAGACGAGCGCACCGCCAAGTCGATGCAGCGGGTCTGCCAATCGCTGATCGACCACACAAGATTCGCCATTTCCCGCCGATAGGTTGTTTCCTCTCGGGCCCTTCTGTGTCATTGGGAAACGATCAACAAAAAAGGATGGTTTGTCATGACGGATGCGGCTTTGCGCGAGCGCCTGATCGTCGGCCTTGATGTGCCAACGCTTAAACTGGCCGAACAGGTGGTCAGCGAGCTCGGCGATACGGTGTCGTTCTACAAGATCGGTTATCAACTGGCCTTCGCTGGCGGGCTTGGTTTTGCCAGCGAACTAGCGAGCTCGGGCAAAAAAGTCTTTCTCGACATGAAACTGCTCGATATCGACAACACTGTTGCGAAGGGTGTCGAAAACATCGTGAAGATGGGTGTTTCCATGCTGACACTGCACGCTTACCCCAAGGCGATGAAGGCGGCAGTCGAGGCAGCCCGGGGATCGGATCTCTGCCTTCTCGGGGTTACGGTCCTGACCTCCATGGACGAACAGGATTTGATTGACGCTGGCTATGAGCACGACCCGCATACGCTGGTCCTCATACGCGCCGAGCAAGCGCTTCAAGCGGGAATGGGCGGGATTGTCTGTGCCGCAACCGAAGCCGCCGCCGTCCGCAAGGTGGTCGGACCGAACCTCGCCATCGTGACCCCGGGTATTCGCCCCGCTGGTGCCGATGTGGGCGATCAGAAGCGAGTGATGACTCCGGCGGATGCACTGCGTTCCGGAGCAAGCCATCTGGTGGTCGGACGACCGATTGTCGGTGCGCCGGACCGGAAGGGCTCCGCCGAGGCGATCCTTGCGGAAATGTCAAACGCCTGAAGCGGCATAAGAGGCAAGAACTGCACAACTTTCGGCAAAACCTACGCAAGAAGCATGGAATCTCGCACAACAATCGGCTGAAATGGTGCAAGATTTTCAACCCTGTCGAGTAATTTGGTTGTGAAAGGTAGAATATAGGATGGCCAAGGGATATTGGATCGCGCGCGTCGATGTCAGGGATGCGGAACGCTACAAGGACTATATTTCGACCGCAAAGCCCGCCTTTGAGAAGTATGGCGCCAACTTTCTGGCTCGTGGCGGCACGTACCATGTGCTTGAAGGTCGGGCACGGGGCCGTAACGTCGTCATCGAATTCCCATCGGTCCAGGCGGCGCTCGATTGCTATAATTCTCCGGAATATCAAGCAGCCAAGGCCATTCGCATTACCGTTGCAGACGCGGAGATGCTTGTTGTCGAGGGTGCGTGAAGCACTTAGGCGGCTACAAATATCCACGTACTTTCCAGCGCGCGAAGTTGTGAACATTTTTACCGCGTCTTATCACTTTGTTGCATTGCAATATCGGTAAAACCAGTTACGGTCACTGACCAGTCAAGAACATTTTCATATTTAAGGGAGTGTTTTTTGGAACTGCCGTTGTGTTGATCGATCGGAAAGTGGCATGTTTTACCAGCTTTATGAACTCAATCATGCTGTGCTCCAGCCCTATCGAGCCTTCGCCGACGCAACGAAGCTGTTTTATGATAACCCATTGAATCCATTGTCTCAAACGGTGGTAGGGCGCTCGATCACCGCTATGTGTGAACTGTTCGAACGCACGACACGGTGCTACGGCAAACCCTCGTTCGAGTTGCCGACTACGATCGTTGATGGTGTCGAAACAGACATAAAAGAAAAGATCGTCTGGTCGAAACCGTTCTGCAAGGTCATCCACTTCAAGCGTGCCCTGGCTGCAAAACGTGCTGCCGATCCGAAGATTCTCGTGGTGGCACCGATGTCCGGCCACTATGCGACTCTGCTTCGTGGTACGGTCGAAGCGTTGCTGCCGCATGCGGAAGTCTACATAACCGACTGGGTTGATGCGCGCAGCGTCCCCCTCAGCGACGGCAAATTCGACCTTGATGATTATATCGATTATGTCATTGAAATGCTTCATGCATTGGGCGAAGACACCCATGTAGTGGCTGTCTGTCAGCCATCCGTTCCGGTGCTTGCCGCCGTCTCCATCATGGAGACTAATGGTGATCGTTTCGCCCCTTCCAGCATGACGCTGATGGGCGGGCCCATCGACACTCGGAAAAACCCGACTGCCGTGAACAAGCTGGCCGAAGAAAAAGGTATCGACTGGTTCCGCGACAATGTCATCTTGTCCGTTCCGTGGCCGCATGGCGGCTTCATGCGCGATGTCTATCCGGGTTTCCTGCAGCTTTCTGGCTTCATGAGCATGAATCTCGACCGTCACATTACCGCCCACAAAGAATTCTTCATGCATCTTGTGGAGGAAGACGGGGATTCTGCCGACAAACACCGCGAATTCTACGACGAATATCTTGCCGTGATGGATTTGACCGCGGAATTCTATCTGCAGACTGTGGATACAGTGTTTGTTCGCCAGGCATTGCCCAAGGGCGAAATGACCCACCGCGGTCTTCCGGTCGATCCCTCCGCTATTCGCAATGTCGCGCTTCTGACAGTCGAAGGCGAGAACGACGATATCTCCGGCGTTGGCCAGACAAAGGCGGCACAGACACTCTGCGTCAATATTCCGAACGAGATGCGCATGCACTACCTGCAACCGAAGGTAGGTCACTATGGTGTGTTCAATGGCTCGCGGTTTCGGGCGGAAATCGCACCCCGTATCGTCCAGTTCGTTAATGATCACGCACAAATGAACCGCAGGACCAACGTGACGCCGATCAGTAGGCGCGCCTGAGATCTAAGCCGGCGGATGTACTGTTGAACGTCGGCTTTTCACTAAAAAATGATCGAGAGTGTTGTGGTCGACTATATCTCCATCAGGTAATAAATCATTGTTAATCAATGGGTTGTCCTGTTGATCCAGATGAATTGGTACTTGTCGCCACGCAAATTTCTGATAGCCGGCGCGGCCTCCGATAAGACGCTGGGGCCCTCATGAATATTGGGGAAGTGCGAAGATTCAAATTTTAACCATATATTAACAATGGCTGGATCGTGGCGCCATTGTGATTGACTCATGTCCCCTCCCGCCATTAACGTTTTGTTAACGATAGCGGATCGGGTCTGGAGTAAAGCATGTTGGGGGTTGCAGGGGTTGTAAGGTCCGTGGGGTTCGCCATTGCGTTCTTCATAGGTACACTCGGCGCAAATAGCGCTTTTGCTTCCGAAGCATTCATGACCACGGGCGGCCTGACATCACAGCCGATCGGCCATTACGAATTCTGCAAGAGAATGCCTGACGAGTGCTCCATCCGTAGCCGCAATGTCATGCCCGAGAAGATGAATCACGATTTCTGGCAGTTGATCGTTAACGTCAACAGCAATGACAATCGGAAGATCAGACCGTTGACGGATATGGAGATCTACGGCGTCGAAGAATATTGGGCCTATCCCGACACGGTCGGCGATTGCGAGGACTATGTGCTCCTGAAGCGTCGCGACCTGATGCAGTCGGGCATATCTCCGGCCAATTTGCTGATCACTGTAGTGCGCAAACCGGATGGCGAAGGCCACGCCGTGCTGACCGTTCGCACCGACAAGGGCGACTTCATCCTTGACAACCTTGTCGACGGCGTAAAGAACTGGTCAGAAACCCCATATACCTACCTCAAACGCCAGGCTACCAACAATACAGGTCGCTGGGTCAGCATCGAGGCACCGACGAATATTCTGGTTGGTTCGGTTCAGTAGTCGGACGTTATTCGACCCCAATCAGATCGAAAATGCCGGATCGCAAGGTCCGGCATTTTGCTTTGTGGATGTCAGCAAAATCTTGTCTTGAGATGCCGCCTTGCCAGGCAGCCTGCATCGACGGATCCCCTGCCATTCGATACGAGATGGCTTCGGCAAGATGGATGCGACCGACGACGTCCTGTCCGTCAAGATCGGCAAGTGTTCGCGCAACCTTCAACACGCGGTGATAGGCGCGCGCGGAAAAGCGCACTTGCTCACTCGCTTGCTGTAGCAAGGAAACACCGGGACCATCCGGTTGTGCCACCTGTTCGATCAGAGCAACCGAGCACTGCGCATTGGTTGTGATCGATGGAAAACCCAACTGTTCGTAGCGCCTTTTTTGGATTGTCCGCGCCCGAGCGACCCGTTCAGCGACGGATGCGCTGCTTTCCGAAGAGTGCGGGCGTATGAGATCGGTTGCGCTGACTGAGGGCACGTCGATCCTGATATCGATGCGGTCCAGCAGCGGGCCGGAAATACGCGCCTGATAATCTTGCGGCATCTCAGTCCGCGGGCACATTGATGACCGGGTTCTCCGGCCATACCGCAGCGGCAGGGGTTCATCGCCGCGACAAGCTGGATCTGTGCCGGGTAAGAAATACGGTGATTGGCACGCGCAATCATGCATTCGCCAGTCTCCAGTGGCTGGCGCAGTGAATCGAGCACCTGCGGCGTGAACTCAGGGAATTCATCGAGAAACAACACCCCGCGATGGGCCAACGAGACTTCACCGGGTCTCGCGCGAATGCCACCCCCAACCATTGCAGCCATGGATGCCGAGTGGTGCGGCGCGCGGAACGGGCGCCTGTCAGTCAGCTTTCCCCCCAACAGTTCGCCGGCGATTGAGGCGATCATCGACACATCAAGCAGCTCGCGCGGCAGCAATGGCGGCAGGATGGAGGGAAGACGCTGCGCCAGCATGGATTTGCCGGATCCGGGAGGCCCCATCATCAAGAGGTTGTGCCCACCCGCTGCGGCGACCTCCAGCGCACGCCGTGCGCTCTCCTGGCCCCGTATATCGGCAAGGTCGGGCAATCCTGTCGCGCTTGCCTGCATGACAGGCTCAGGACGTGACAGGACCTGAGTACCGCGAAAATGGTTGGCAAGCTGGATCAAGCTGCGTGGCGCGAGAATATCAATGTCGGAACCGGCCCAGGCTGCTTCGGGACCACAGGATGCGGGGCATATCAGCCCCTTCTCCTGCCGGTTGGCAGCGATTGCTGCGGGTAGCACGCCCGCAACATGCGTAATGGTTCCATCAAGCGAAAGTTCACCCAGCACCACATAGTTCTGCACTGCGTCGACAGGCATGGCGCCGAGCCCCGCCATCAACCCCACGGCGATCGGCAGATCGTAGCGGCTTCCCTCCTTAGGCAAATCAGCGGGTGCGAGATTCACCGTGACTTTCTTTACGGGGCATCGAAAGCCCGGAGGCATGCAATGCCGCCTGTACCCGCTCGCGGCTTCCGGCCACCGCCTTGTCCGGAAGACCGACAATATGCATTCCCATTTTGCCGGGGGCAATCATCACCTGCACATCGACAGGCTGGGCTTCAATACCTTGGAAGGCAACCGTACGAACGCGGGTGACCATGAAATCGTTCTTGAAAAAGCAAACATCTAAAAATGAAGAATACCAATGAAGGCACATCAGCACACTTCAGGCCGCATGACAAGAACAATAAGGGAACAGATTGAAAGGATGAAAACTACCCGCGCTTGGCTTCCACAGCATCCCAGAACAATGCGGCGATATCCGCGCCGCCAAAGCGCTTGACCTCGCGAATTCCCGTTGGCGAGGTCACATTGATTTCCGTCATGTAGTCGCCGATGACGTCGATACCCACCAGAATGAAGCCGCGCTCGCGCAAGCAGGGCCCGATGCGTGCGCAGATTTCGCGCTCACGATCCGTGAGGTCAGTTTTCTCGGGGCGCCCACCCACATGCATGTTGGAACGCGTATCCGTTTCGGAGGGAACGCGGTTGATGGCGCCAACGGGCTCCCCATCGATCAGGATGATACGCTTGTCCCCGGCGCGCACATCTTTCAGATAACGTTGGGCGATGAAGGGTTCGCGGAACATCTGGCCGAACATTTCGAGCAGCGATGTCAGATTGCGGTCGCCATCCGCGAGGTGAAACACACCTGCGCCGCCGTTGCCATAAAGCGGTTTCAGAATGATGTCGCCGAATTCCTTGCGGAATGCCGCAATTTCCAATGGGTCCCTTGTAATCAAGGTTTCCGGCATCAAGTCCGGAAATTCGGTGACAAAAATCTTCTCGGGACTGTTGCGCACCCACGCCGGATCATTAACGACAAGCGTCTTCGGATGAATGCGCTCCAGTATATGCGTGGTCGTGATGTAGTTCATATCGAAGGGCGGGTCCTGGCGCAGCAGCACCACATCCATCTCGGACAGATCGCGCGAAACTTGCTCACCCAGCGTATAATAATCGCCCTCGACATCGCGGACGCTGAGTTCCTCCACACGCGCTGAAACCACGCCGTCACGCATTCTGAGCCGGTCAGGTGTGTAGTGGTAAAGCGTGTGGCCGCGCTTCTGTGCCTCAAGGCAAAGCGCAAATGTGGTATCGCCAGAAATCCGGATCGAATTGATATGGTCCATCTGGACCGCAACTTTCAGCACCATGGAACGTTCCCCGACTTTGCTGGAGTGTTCACATGGCGATGTCACGTTCAACGGTCAAGGTCAATGCTGCGGCAACATCAATATACCGCGAGGACTATACGCGGGCCATGCAGATATTGGTGTGACCGGCGCCGACGAAGCCGAGGCGGTTTGCTGCACCCTTGGAAAGGTCGAGCATGCGGCCTCTGATGAATGGCCCACGATCATTGATGCGTACCACGATAGACTTGCCATTGCGCTGGTTGGTGACCTTGACCTTGGAGCCGAAAGGCAGGGTGCGATGCGCTGCCGTGAGTGCGGAAGGGTTCATTCTTTCGCCGGAAGCGGTTTTGGAGTGAAGGGCGTACCACGAAGCACCGCCGCAGGCCGAACCGGCACTGGCTGGTACAGCGCCAAACATCAGAAGAGGAATGAATGAGATAAGCACCAGGCGGATACTTGTGAAAGAGAACATGTGAATTCACACTAAGGTAGCCCGCGGCAGGTCTGCCGGACTGAAGACACACGCGTAGATTGACCCCCGGGCAAGTAGATCGTGGCGTGAGCGAGTAGCTCCTTCTATTTTGGAGAAATGTGGCCTCGAGGTGGCCTGTCCGGGAAGCAGCGCTGAGATCAAGTAGAAAGTTGATCTAAGTTACTCAAAAAACGTGTCTTAATATGACTCAAAACGTGATCAGAGATGCTTTCATCTGGACGCAATATGTCTGGGAATTGATCGAAATATGGCGACAATGTGATGAATACTCACCAAATTATTGAGCAGTAGCACCACATTAGCTATGCGGTCTAAAAAATTGTTACCGCTTTAGATGTAGAAAAGCCCCGGCAATTAAAAGCCAGGGCTTTTCTAACTAAAAAATTGATCCGGATTACGCCAGCGCGCGGGCATCCAAAGCGTGGATGATGCCGCGCAGCTCAGCGAGACCGCGCAGGCGTCCGATTGCCGGATATCCAGGCGTCACTTCCTTGTCCAGATCGTCGAGCATACGGTGCCCATGATCGGAACGGAAAATGATACTGTTGGCCTTGTCCCGCTTTCGGTCTTCCGCAAGGAGTTCGCGGAGCACTGCCACCATATCCACATCGCCTTCAAGATGAGCCGCTTCGTGAAAACTTCGCCCGTCGCCCTCGCGCGTAGTCGCACGCAGATGGGTGAAGTGAATGCGCTCGGCAAGGCGTCTGGCGATCTTTGGCAGATCATTATCGGCTCGCACACCAAGACTGCCTGTACAAAGGCACATGCCGTTTGCCGGCGAGGGTACCGCATCGAACAGCGCCGCATAGTCTGCTTCAGTCGAAGCAATACGCGGCAGGCCGAAGAGCGAACGAGGCGGATCATCCGGATGCAGGGTCAGCTTGACGCCGAGGTCTTCGGCCACAGGTGTCACAGCCTCCAGGAATTCGATCAGATGCTGACGCAGCCGGGTCGCATCGATGCCGGAATAGGCCTCGAGCTTGTTGCGGAATGCAGGGATCGTCAGCGGTTCGGTCGTTGAGCCGGGAAGGGCGCTGGCAATGTTCCGCGTAAGATCCGCGACTTCCTGCGCGCCCATGGCCTCATATAGGTCGCTGGCAATCTCGAGGTCAGCCTGTGAGTAATCGTTTTCTCCACCTTCGCGCTGCAGGATGTGCAAATCGAACACAGCGAACACGTTGTGGTCGAAGCGCATGGCCGTCGAACCGGTCGGGGTGACATAGTCGAGATCGGTGCGGCACCAGTCGACCACCGGCATGAAATTATAGCAGATGACCTTGATGTCGTTGGCCGCGAGCGCTTCCATACTGGCGATCCAAGCGGCAATCTCATGCTTGGCAGCCCCACCGAGACGCTTCACTGCATCAGGGATGGGAATGCTCTCGACGACGGACCATGTGAGCTGGGTACGGCCGGCCGGTGTCGTTTCGATCAGTGACTTACGCTCATGCACCTGGGACACGGTCCAAGCCTCGCCGATCGGCACCTCGTGCAGCGCCGACACAATATCGGTCGCGCCAGCCTGCCGTACATTGTCGAGTGATACACCGGCTTTTGGGCCAAACCATCGCCATGCCTGACGCATTTATTCCTCCGTCAAATCTTCGGTTCTGCCCCGATCAAACAAATGATCCGGGGTGGCTTTTTCGCAAGGTCTCAATATCGGGAATGACGGCATTCAGATGCTGTTTCATCGCGGCACAGGCGGCAGGCACGTCATGGACTTCGATGGCATTTCGAATGATCTGATGCTCCGCCAGGACATGCTCCATGCGGCCCAAACCCGGCAAAGTCATGCGACGCGCGCGATCGATCTGCACCTTTACCGGCTTCAGGTAGTGCCAGATACCCGGATGACCTGAAATGCCAGCAATGGCTTCATGGAAGGCCTCGTCAGCTTCGTGAAACGCGCTCATGTTCTGCCGGTCGGCAAAGAAGTGCTGGCGGGCGAGGATTTCATCGAGCCATTCGACATCCTTGGCCGTTGCGATGGCTGCTGCACGCTCCACGGTTGCTCCCTCGAGTGCCTGTCGGATCACCACAGCCTCGGGGATCAACGCAACAGGAATGCGGGCGACGAATGTTCCTGATTGCGGAAACACATCGACGAGTCCGTCTTCGACCAGGCGGATCAACGCTTCGCGTACCGGGGTACGACTGACTCCGAAGCGTTCGGTCAGGACCTTCTCGTTGAGGGCGGTTCCCGGCGTCATCTCCATCGCGACGATGGCCGCGTGGAGTTCGCGGTAAATCGCCGTGGCTGTGGTCATCCGCCCGGTGGGCGCGCCGCGCGGTCCGGGTCTTGCAGCGCGCGCGCTGTTATCGGCACCGGAAGCTCGCACCTCGGGTGGCGTCGCAACTGCTACACTTTTGTCTCCCCGGTTTTCTGCGGTCATTGCAGCGCTCCATTTCCACATGTCACGGATCGTCTGACCCATTGAATGATGGAATTCCATATAAATTCATAGTCCAAGACCGTCGTTCGGTGATGATATCAAACGCATTTGGTTATGGTTGACATACTAATATATTATTATTTACTCTTCGCCAAGATCATCGACGCCCAATGTTCACAAGGTGCAACTTACCATTGTAATTGGCTGCACGTTGAATGAGTTCATGTCCAGATCAGGTACCCGATGGCAGTAAGGACGTATAATGGCACTTCATCCTGACCGACTTTTCCCGATCGAGCCTGATGCACGCGGGATTGCCCGGCGTCTGTTCAGCACTGTCGAGAGCCTGCCAATCGTCTCGCCGCATGGTCATACCGATCCGCTTTGGTACACCAATGACGAGGCTTTTCCGGACCCGGCCAGCCTGTTCGTCAAGCCGGATCATTATATTTTTCGCATGCTCTACTCGCAAGGTGTGAGGCTGGAAGATCTCGGTGTGCCGCGCACGGATGGCGGGCCGGTCGAGACTGATGGTCGCAAGATTTGGCGGCTGTTTGCCAAGCACTTCTATCTGTTTCGCGGCACACCGTCCCGCCTGTGGTTCGAGCATGCGATGGAAACGGTTTTCGGTATCGAAGAGCGCCTGAGCGAGGTGAATGCAGATGCGCTTTACGATCGGATCGCGGAACGCCTCGCGGAACCATCCATGCGGCCGCGTGCGCTCTACAGGCAATTTAACATTGAGGTCATCTCGACCACGGATGCCGCAACTGATGAACTCGCGGCGCACGATGCGATCCTGAAATCAGGCTGGGATGGCCGCGTCGTTCCCGCCTACCGCCCCGATGCTGTCGTGGATGCGTCGCGTGCTGATTTCCTCGCCAATGTTCAAGATTTCGTCGCGCTTGCGGGCACCAAGTTGGATTACCAGGGTTATCTTGAAGCGCATCGCCTGCGCCGTGTGTATTTCAAGGCGCGTGGCGCTACGTCGACCGATCACGGCCATCCGAACGCGCGTACCGCAGATCTTCCCGTCTCCGAGGCGTCAGCGCTGTTCGAGCGCGTCTTGAAAAGTGCTTCGGCTGCGGACGCCGACCTATTCCGCGCGCAGATGCTCACCGAGATGGCACGTATGAGTATCGAGGATGGACTGGTCATGCAGATTCATCCTGGCTCATATCGGAATCACAATCCTGTCCTCTTCGAACGATTTGGAACGGACAAGGGCGCCGATATTCCGCGCTCTACGGGCTATGTCGAGGAACTGAAGCCTCTGCTCGATGCATTTGGCAACGATCCTCGCCTGACGCTGATCCTCTTCACCCTGGATGAAACCAGCTACAGCAGGGATCTCGCACCCTTGGCGGGCCATTATCCGGCCTTGCGCCTCGGGCCCGCCTGGTGGTTTCATGATAGTCCGGAAGGTATGCGCCGCTTCCGTGAACTGACCACGGAGACCGCCGGTTTCTACAATACGGTCGGCTTCAACGACGATACTCGCGCCTATCTGTCTATCCCCGCGCGCCACGATATGGCCCGGCGTGTCGACTGTGGATTCCTGGCACGGCTTGTCGCCGATCATCGGTTGGACGAGGATGAGGCGGCGGAAATCGCGCACGATCTTGCCTACCGGCTGGCGAAACAGGCCTACAAGCTTTGAACAGACAGAAGATTGCAATGAACGAACACGAACACACACGTCTCTCCGACGCTACTTTGCATCTGGCAACAACTGCGAAGCAGCCTGGCTATGATCGAAGCCTGGTTCGGATTGGTATCGTGCATCTCGGCATTGGTGCATTCCACAGAGCACATCAGGCTGTCTATACGGACAGCGTGCTCGCCGGTGGTGACAATCGCTGGGGCATCCTGGGCGTTTCGTTGCGTAGTGGTGAAACCCGCGATGCACTCGAACCGCAGGATGGGCTTTACACGGTTGCAACGCGTGACGGCAGCGGCGACAGCTTCAGTGTGATCGGCAGTGTCGCAAAGGTGCTCGTCGCGCCAGAAAATCCGGAAGCGGTACTAGCCGCAATGGTAGACCCCGAGGTCAAGATCGTCTCGTTGACCGTGACGGAAAAGGGCTATTGCTATTCCCCCGCCTCCGCTTCGCTCGACGAATCTCATGTGGATATCGTCCACGATCTCGTTAATCCTGCTGCACCGCGCTCCGCCATTGGGTTCATCGTGGAAGCTGTCTCTCGCCGCCGCGCCAATGGTAGCGAACCGTTCACACTGCTGTCCTGCGATAACCTCCCTTCCAATGGCAAAACCCTGAAGAGGGTCGTAACCCGTTTTGCCGACCTGCGCGATCCAGAGTTGGGGCAATATATTCGCGCGAATATCGCTTTTCCCTCAACCATGGTTGACCGCATCGTCCCGGCGACGACCGATTCTGATCGTACGACGATAGCCCAGTCTACGGGACTATTCGATGCGTGGCCGATCATGACCGAGCCTTTCACACAATGGGTGGTGGAGGATCATTTTCCTTCCGGCAGGCCCGCATGGGAACGCTTCGGAGTTACATTCGTTGATGATGTCGACGTTTTTGAACTGATGAAGCTCAGATTGTTGAACGGGAGTCATTCGACGCTGGCCTATCTTGGTTATCTCGCCGGGCATGAGACGGTATCCGATGTGATGAAGGCTGAAGGCTTCAGCGGGTTGATCGAAACGATGATGGATGAGGAGATCACGCCGACACTACCGCCGCTGCCGGGCTTCGATTTGGTTGCTTACAAGGCTCAGTTGCTCGAGCGCTTTCGCAATCCGGCGCTTCGGCATCGCACTTGGCAGATTGCCATGGACGGCTCACAGAAATTGCCGCAACGTTTGTTGAACACTATTCGCAAGCGCATGGAACAGAAAGAACCTTTCGACCGCCTCGCTCTCGGAGTGGCCGGCTGGATGCGCTACGCCACTGGCGTGGATGAACGCGGCAAGCCGATAGATGTGCGCGATCCGCTGTCCAACGAGTTCAAGCAGCGCATTGCGGGCAAGACGAAGGCCGATGAAATTCTGAATGCGTATCTTGGAATGGCAGAAGTCTTTGGAGAGGACCTCCCGAAAAGCCAGACATTCCGCGCAAACGTAGAGCGTGCGTTGGAGCGCCTCCAGAAAGACGGGGCCGCAGCAACAGTGTTGAGCTAAAGTTCAAGGCGAAAGGCCTTGCTATATGCATCTGATAGATTAATATATCAACTGCCGGATGGGAGCCCGGTAGCCTGAAATTTGGCGTCAATATCAACAGGGAGGATATCATGATCCGCATCACACGCAGGCATGCTCTTGGTGGGCTGGCCGCAATCGCCACTCTACCGGCGACGCGTCTCTTCGCTCAAACCAAGCTGTCGCTGCCGTCGTCGCCCGTGACGCTGAATATCGCTGACGTGGCAGGCAATCTCGCGCTGACGCAGACCGCGCTTGAGAATTACGCCAAGGCCAAGCCGGAACTTGTGTCGAAGATCACGTTCACCAAGGCACCAGCCCCTGAGCTTCCAGGCAAAATCAAAGCGCAGCAGGCTGCGAACAGGCTCGACATCGATCTCGTTTTGACAGGCACCGATGCACTTTCCGCAGGTATTGCCCAGGATTTGTGGGTCAAGCTTTTGCCGGATCACTCCGTCTCCCTGCCGGATCTCGCGGCAATCTACCTTGAACCTGCCCATCGCATGCTGGCACTGGGCAAGGATTTCGGCGTGGTGGTCACCTATTACCCATCCGGCCCGCTGCTTGAATATATGCCGGATCGCGTCAAGAAGGTCCCGACCACTGCGGAGGAGCTTCTGGCTTGGGCCAAGGAAAATCCGAACAAGTTCCTCTACGCGCGTCCGGCAAATTCCGGCCCTGGGCGTACGTTCCTGATGGGCCTGCCCTACCTCCTTGGCGACACTGATCCGCGTGATCCGGTAAAGGGCTGGGACAAGACCTGGGCCTACCTCAAGGAACTGCATCAATATATCGAGTACTATCCGACCGGCACCGGCGCTCTGATGAAGGAACTCGGCGAAGGCACGCGCGACATGACGGTCTCCACCACTGGTTGGGATATCAATCCGCGGGTGCTTGGCGTCGTCCCGAAGGAAGCGGCAGTTGCAACTCTTAAAGGTTTCCACTGGGTCGCTGACGCGCACTACATGTGTGTTCCGAAAGGGATTGCAGACGAAAAGCTTGCGGTCCTTCTCGATATGATGAGCTTCCTGCTGACGCCTGAACAGCAAGCCTTCACTTATGACCAAGGCTATTTCTATCCCGGTCCCGCGGTAAAAGATGTGCCAATCACCATGGCTCCGCAAGAGAGCCAGGACGCCATCGCAGAATTTGGCCGCAAGGAGTATGCGGATTGGATCGCCAATAATCCTGTCGAAATTCCACTTGAGCCGTCTTCCATGGTCGTTGCATTCCGCCGTTGGGATGAAGAAGTCGCGGGCAAAAAGTCCTGATATTGTAGATTATTATGTCCACTTATAAAGGTACCCGATGCTGCTTGCGTCCTCTCCATTTAATGAGATTCGCCTCGACCGGATGAGCCGTGCTTTCGGATCGCACAATGCGTTGAAAGATGTATCGCTATCGATCCGCAAGGGCGAATTTATCGCGCTGCTTGGACCATCTGGTTGCGGCAAATCGACGGCACTCAATTGTATTGCTGGACTATTATCGACGACAGGTGGGGGTATTTTCATCGATGACAAGCGCATCGATACACTGAAACCGGAAGATCGCGGCTTCGGCATGGTCTTCCAGAATTACGCACTGTTCCCCCATATGACAGTGCGCCAGAATATCGGCTTTGGACTGAAGATGCGGAAAATCGCCAAGTCGGAAATCGAAAAGCGTGTCGAGGAAGCTCTTAACCTCGTGCGCCTGCAAGGACAGGGTCATAAATTGCCGGGGCAATTGTCGGGCGGTCAGCAGCAGCGCGTTGCCATCGCTCGCGCCATCGTCATCGAGCCGCCGCTGGTTCTCATGGATGAGCCGCTGTCCAACCTCGATGCGAAGTTGCGGCTGGAGATGCGCGCGGAAATTCGCCGCATCCACAATCAGCTTGGCGCGACGACGGTCTACGTCACCCATGATCAAGATGAGGCTCTGTCGTTGGCTGACCGGGTTGTGGTGCTCCGTGATGGCGAGATCCGTCAGGTGGGCGCGCCGAGCGATCTCTACGAGCGCCCTGATCATCTGGACGTGGCGGAATTCATGGGCTATCGCAACCGTTTGACGGGGAAAGTCGTCTCGAAGGATGGCGACAGGACACATGTTGCCGTTGGCAAAGCCATGTTGACCGGAACAGCACGAGATAGTTTGAAGGTCGGTGATGACGCAATCATTGCCGCACGTGGCGACGATGTAATTGCCGCAACAAGGTCGGACCAAACCGTCGAGGCAGTTGTCGAAACTATCGAGTATCGCGGTCGCGAATTTGTTGGCACTGCGCGAACGGCGGAGGGCCTGGAACTTGTATTTCATGCACCGCAGACGGCCGAACTTGGCAGCTCGGTCTGGCTCTCCGTCGATCCAGCGCGCGCGCTGGCTTTTGCGGCGTGACCGCTATGGCGAGCCTGACCTCATCAACTCCAATCGAGACCGAGTATCGCCTGTCTTTGCGTCAATCGCTGGCGGTACGCGGCATCGATGGTGTTACCCTTCTGGTGCTGCCTGCGGTCCTCTTCCTGTTGGCTGTGTTCATTTATCCGTTCGTGTATGGGCTGATCCTGTCGTTCACGCCAAAGGAAGGCGGAGTCTTCGCAAACTACGAGAAATTTTTCTCCGATCCGTTTCTCTACGATACCATCCTCACCACGTTATGGCTGGCTGTGCCGGTTACGGTCATCAGCATCGCCATCGCTCTGCCGGTGGCGTTTCGTGTGCGACTATTGACCCGCCAGCGGCTGCTAACCACCATTCTGGTGCTGCCGGTGACGCTCGGAACAGTGCTGGTTGCGGAAGGTCTGTTGAACTATCTTGGGCCGCAAGGCTGGTTCAGCCGGACATTGATGTTGCTTGGCGCTATCGATCGGCCGCTCAAATTAACCAACAATTATTGGGGCGTCTTCGCTTCCCTGATCATCACGGGCTTTCCGTTCACATTCCTGCTTACGCTTTCCTACGTTTCCGGCATCGATCCGGCACTCGAACAAGCTGCAGCCACGCACGGCGCCAGGAGCTGGCAACGCTTCCGCTATGTCATGCTGCCTTTGCTGATCCCGGGTCTCGCCATCGCCTTCTGTCTTTCCTTCGTCCAGGCGTTTGCAGTGTTCCCCTCGGCCGTCCTGCTTGGTGCTCCGGCAGGACCGACGCGCGTCATCTCCATTGCCGCCTATCAGGCAGCCTTCGAGCAGTATGACTATTCAATGGCTTCGGCCATCGCGATGATCATGGCGGTGGTACAACTGCTCATCGTCGTGGCGATCCTCGGCATCCGCAACATGTTCTATCGCGGCTCGACCGCGGGTGGAAAGGGCTGATTGTGATTCGCGATACGACCATCGGCGCAAAACTCTGGATCACTGCAGTGTGGGCAGTCGTCGCCTTTTTCATCATCAATTTGCTGGCGATGATCGCCACCGTAATCATCTCCTCGTTCGGCACACGCTGGCTTGGCACATGGCTGCCCGCTGGCTGGACGACGAAGTGGTATTTCACCGCCTGGTCGGAATTCCAATTGAGTGACGTGCTTATAGTCACGTTCCAGATTGTCTTCACTGTTGTCGCGCTGTCGGGGCTTCTCGGCGTCACTGCCGCCTATGCGCTGGCGCGGCGCGACTTTCCCGGCAAGAAGCTGGTTATGCTGCTGTTCTTGCTGCCGCTGCTGGTGCCGCCCATAACGTTCGGCATTCCGCTCGCAACAGTGCTCTATCAAGCAGGCGTCGGTGGTACCTTTTGGGGTGTCGTTCTTGCCAATCTGGTGCCGACTGTCCCTTTCGTGATTCTTGTCATGATTCCTTTCATCGAGCAGATAGACCCCAAGGTCGAGGCGGCAGCACGCGTGTTCGGCGCCGGTACGTTCCAGCTGTTCAGGTACGTGCTCTTGCCCATGCTACTGCCGGGCATTCTGGCGGCGCTGCTGCTGGTTCTGGTGCGTACTGTAGCGATGTTCGAGCTGACCTTCCTGACGGCAGGCCCGACGAGCCAAACGCTCGTTGTTGCTCTTTACTACTCGGTGTTTGCGTCCGGTGTCCGGGCGGTACAATCCATCGATGCGATGGCCGTGGTCTATATGATCACGACGCTTGTCTGGCTGCTGGTCGCCTTGCGTTTCGTCAATCCGACGCAGATCGTCGCCCGTGCCAAACAGCAGCAGACCACCGCATAGTGCATCACATCGTGGCGCCAATCTGCCAAGGCACGAATTCTGCATCGCCGTAGCCGAGTTCTTCCGACTTGCTGCGTTGGCCAGAGGCGACCTTCAGGACATGCTCGAAGATCTCGCGGCCCTTGTCTTCGATCGACACACCATCGAGTACATCTCCGCAATTGATGTCCATGTCCTCGATCATCTGATTATACATGGGTGTGTTGGTAGCAAGCTTGATCGATGGCGTCGGCTTGCAGCCATAGGCCGAGCCGCGCCCGGTGGTAAACGCAAGGATATTCGCGCCGCCTGCGACCTGGCCCGTTGCCGAAACCGGGTCATAGCCTGGTGTGTCCATGAAAACGAGACCGTGCGCCGTGACCGGCTCGGCATAACCGTAAACTGCTTCGAGCGGCGTTGTGCCGGACTTCGCAACTGCACCCAGGGACTTTTCCAGAATGGTGGTCAGACCACCAGCCTTGTTGCCGGGCGATGGGTTGTTGTTCATCTCCATCTTGTTACGGGCGGTGTAGTCTTCCCACCAGGCGATGACATCCTGCAGTCGCTTGATTGCCTCGGGGTTCGAAGCCCGTTCAATCAGCAGATGCTCTGCACCATAAATTTCCGGTGTTTCGGAAAGGATGGCGGTGCCACCGTGTTGTACAAGGAGGTCGACCGCCGCACCCAATGCCGGATTGGCGGTGATGCCGGAATAACCATCGGAACCGCCGCACTGCAGCGCAAGCATGAGTTCTGACGCCGGAATGGTCTCTCGCTTCACGTTGCCAGCTGTCGGCAGCATGTCACGCACTGCGGCGACGCCGGCTTCCATCGTCTTGCGTGTGCCGCCGACTTCCTGAATAGTCAGGCTGCGGAATGTGTCGCTCTCGACGATATTGTAAGCTTCTTTCCAACGGCCGATCTGGAAGCCTTCGCAGCCAAGGCCCACCATAAGTACAGCCGCGATATTCGGATTGGTCGCATAGCCCCATTGGGTGCGCTTCAGAACCTCGTAGCCTTCGCCTTTCACGTCCAGCGCACAGCCGCCGCCGTGCACCAGCGGAATGATGCCGTCGACCATCGGATAGTCATCGAGTAGCCCCGACTTCTGCACGGCTTCAGCGATAAAGCGCGCGACTGATGCCGAACAGTTCACTGAAGTTAGGACGCCGATATAATTACGCGTGCCCGCGCGGCCATTGGCGCGGCGGAAACCTTCGAAGGTCGCACGCTGCTCTATCGGCAAAATGCCGTTCGCATGGACAGTGTGCGTTGCGTCCGGTTCGCGTACGAAATTGCGGTAGTCGAGATTGTGTTCGTGCACCCACTCGCCAGGTTCGATTCGTTTGGAAGCAGAGCCAATGATCTGGCCGAACTTGCGCACGGGTTCACCCGCGTTGATGACGCGCGAAGCCAGCTTATGGCCGCGCGGTACGCGATCGACAACGGTCACCGCCTCGATGTGCTGGCCAACCTGAAACGTATCGACAGCAACAATCACATTGTCGCTGGCGTGAAGGCGCAAATGCCGTGGGGCAGTGAGGGTGTCCATGAAAATCTCCAACCGGTCAATTAATATATTAGTTCGGCAAGCACCCGGTTGCAATGTGTCAAGTTGAACCAATTCCCTGTCCGGCACTTATAACACAGCCTCGCCAAATGGTGCGTATGCCCAGCCGCTCCGTAGCAACCTAAGGTTGTGCACAAATTCGAATATAAAAAGCTGATAGTGAGACGAAAGTATAATAACACAAGACTATTGACTACAACTTAAAGAATCATATACAAAAATTATCACCGTGAGTTGTATAAGTGTCTCCTATTATACTTTTGGATTAGAGTATATTTCTACTTGAAGTTGTACTGCCGAATCCCGAACGCTTTTCAATCAGGTTATTGCCCGTGAAAAATTATTACGCCGCCTTCCGCTTCATTTGCCTGTCCATCCTGATGCTTTTTTTGGCGAACGCCCCGACCTTTGCCGCCAAATTGGTATTCACTGATGTGACAACCTCGTCGGTAACACAGATGGGAGTAGGTCAGGGTAAACGCACACTTTACACCAAGGCAGGCACGGTTGGGGGACTAAGCGTCGACCTCGTGGCCAAACTCGTCACGGCAACGACGAATCCAAGTTTTGGCGTTATGGGAAGCCGGATTTCCATTAACTCCAGCGGCTTCGATACGATCTGGGTCGACTGGTATATCTATAAGACGGGTACGTACAAGCTTGCCACCGATTCCGGTGGCGAAGCTGTATCCGCCGAAGTCATGGTCCAGTTCGCGGATATTGATGGGCCGAACAACGAGAAGCTTTTTATTCCGCTGTGCGCTCCACCAGTTGAATTTGTTCGAATCTCCAGACAATCCACCTTAACGAGAGAATTTGGTACGGTAGCCGGCGTTCCCGAAGTCTTCAGCGATATCGGCGACAAGCTCTATAACTCGGAGCCCGAATCCGGTGCCGAAATATCGTATTCGACCACGAGCGTGTTCAGAATGGGCCGGACAGCCGGTGCCGGCTATTTTATCAAACTTAATAACCCAAGCTACCTTGAGGCGAACTCATTTGACCTGAAATGTTCCGACTTTCGTGAACCAGCAGCCGTTGACGACAATCAACAGGCCGACATCGGGATGCCTGGCGTCGTTCAGATTCTGAACAATGATGGCATCAAAAGTTCTATCGGCGTGTTTTCTGTAGTCAGCCCGGCGACGGGTTTTTTGATGGCCTCGGTCAACCTCGCTGCCAGGTGGAGCAACAGGAATCATCAGGAACGCCAATGGTGATGTAACCGGCTTCACAGTGGCGGGAGAGGGCGCGTGGTCTTATAATGAGCTCACGGGCGCGCTGACCTTTACCCCGCAAACAGGCTACCGCGCATCGCCAACCCCGATCCAGTACAGCTTCAAGAATGCCATCGGCACCAAGTCGAACCAGGCCACGGTCACGATCACCTCGGAATCCTTCGGGCCGACGTCACTTTCGTCAAGAGCTGGGATGCGCTGATCGAAGCCAGGGTGCTTTCCATGCCCGAAGCGGACACAGCCGATTATGGTGCGCTGCTCGCCCTGTACCGCCATGTCGGCGACAACTTCAAGGTTGGCGTCGGCTACAATTTCGGCTGCTTCTCCGATGATTTGCGCGACCTCACTCTCAACGACGAAGGGGTATTCCTCAACGTCATCGGAAAGTTCTAGATATCTCTGCCAATCCACCCCGACGGGCAGCTGATGCGATTTACTGCGCAACCGCCTCATCAGGCTGAATTTCTAAAAAGATCTCTGTAATTCAACTGTCGACAACTAAATTACACGCGCAGGCCGAAATTCTTGCGCCATTTTCGTACATTCTTGCATAGGAATCGGTAACTCCTGTTCCATTTTCAATCTTTCTTGCGCAACACACGAGCCGGATTCCGGTCGCTGCATTCGACAATTTGGCACTGAAGAGAAATACCACCGCAACCATCCATCGTCAGGTCAAAATCTCGCCGGTTTGGATCATAACGCCTGGTACGATGCTCTCCCGGCGCCACCCCATATGGGCGAGACAACCGCCCTCAGGCGCGGCCGCATCGGGATCCTGCACGAGCCCGATGCGCTGAAAAATCACAACAATCCAAAGCATAAATTAATTCAAAATTTGAAGTATAATGCCATTATATTTTCCAATACTTCGTTATGAAAAATTCATTTGCAAGGAATATGAAATTTAGCTCTATATCCAAATATAGCTCAATATACTCGTTCCTTACTGTCTCAAAATGGGGGCCATGATGGCGCTGAACAATTCCTTGCTCGACCTCCTCAATATCCATCCGGAAAATGGTCTGGACCAGATACTCACCGGCACCGACGGAAACGATCTGCTCTTTGGCGGCAGCGGCAATGACTTCATCCAGGGCAAGGCCGGGAGTGACCTGCTCTTCGGCTATGAAGGCATCGATACGCTGGCCTATGTCGGTTCGTCCGAAGGCGTGATGGTCCGCCTCGGCGGCCTCGATGGATCCGGTGCGCTTGGCGCTTGGGGCGGCGATGCCGAAGGCGACCGGCTTGCGGTCGGTTTTGAAAACCTCGTCGGTTCGGCTTTCAATGACAAGCTCTCGGGCGATGCCGGCGACAATGTGCTCGTTGGTCTGGATGGCAATGACGGCCTCTCGGGCGGTGATGGCAATGACACGCTGGTTGGCGGTGCGGGCACCGACTGGCTCGATGGTGGAACTGGAGATGACAAGCTGCTCGGCGGCGACGGCGAGGACTATCTCTATGGCCGTGAGGGCAATGATACGCTCGATGGCGGCGCTGGCGAGGATCGCCTCGATGGCGGCAACGGCGATGATCACTTGCTCGGCGGCGCCGGTACGGACTGGCTCGACGGCGGCAATGGTTCGGACTATCTCGATGGCGGTGAGGGCAACGATTTGCTCGATGGCGGCCGCGGCAACGATACGCTCATTGGCGGCGCTGGCGACGACACTTTGAACGGTGGCTCAGGTGATGATCGCCTGAACGGCGGTGACGGCGCCGACTACATCGCCGGCGGACAAGGCAGTGACTCGATGGACGGCGGTGCCGGCGACGACCGGCTGGAAGGCGGGTCGGGGCAAGATTGGCTCTATGGCGGTGATGGCAATGACACGCTCGATGGCGGCACGGCCGAGGACCGGCTGAACGGCGGTTCAGGCGATGACACGCTCGTTGGCGGTTCAGGCACGGATTGGCTGGATGGTGGCACGGGCGCGGATCATCTCCTTGGGGGTTCCGGCGATGATTTCCTGCGCGGCGGCGACAACAACGATACGCTCGATGGCGGTGCTGGCAACGACACATTGAATGGCGGTGCCGGCGATGATCAGCTTGTCGGCGGTTCCGGATCCGATATCCTTGCGGGTGGCACCGGAGCGGACACGTTCACATTCGGTCAGGTTGAGACTGGCTTCCAGACCCAAGGTGGGCACAGCGCTGTGACCTCCATCGTCGATTTCAATGCCAGCGAAGGCGACAGGATCGATCTCAGCCGGATCGACGCCGATACGGGCGCCACGGGCAACCAGGATTTCCATTTCATCGGCGAAAGCGATTTCTCCGGCGTTGCCGGCGAATTGCGGGTTTTCCTCGCGCCACAGGATCACTCGGCTCAAGGCTCAACCATAGATCATTGGCTGGTCGAGGGTGATACGAATGGCGACGGCATTGCCGATTTGATCGCCGAGGTGTCGGGGCATGTCGAAGATGGATTGTCGGTTCATGACTTCGTGATGTGAGGAGGGGTGAGACCCACGGTCGACCAGACCCGTTGAGGGCAACACCAATGGCAATGGCGTTGCCGATCTGATCGCGGCAATCGCTGGGGATCGAGAATGTCTTGTGGGTAAATGATCTCATGATGTGAGGAATTGCACGTTCGATTGTGGGATGTCGGTCTTGACGGTACGGTGCCCGCAGCTGATCTTATCTTGTGAGCTGAAAACCCCATATGAGCAGTGAAGACATGCAGACGGGCATGCCAGTTCGAGTGTTCGGAGTATGATTTGGAAGACTGGGATCCTACTGTAGTCAAGATGCTCGGCATCTTCATGCCGACCACTTTTGACAGGCGTCTGGCCATCAAGGGACATTCCCGTTTCGTCCATTACACCACGGCGGAGAACCTGTTTCGCATTCTCGATCAGGAGGAAATACGTTTTCGAAACACGCGGTGCATGAACGACTATCGCGATGTCGAACAGGGTGTCATGCAACTGCACCAGTGGAACAATGATACGGAAAGCAATGCGGCCCTGGCCAGTGCGCTCGAGGCCAGCAGTCCCGGGGTCTGGGATGAAGCCATCAAGAAATACTACCATTGGCTTTCGAGCTTGCGGACCCAGTCCTATGTCTTGTCGGTCGCCGAACATGACCCGGCTGAAAATGACACCGGCCGGTTGTCGCTGTGGCGCGCCTTTGAAAAGGGCACAACCGGCGTTGCCGTGGTGGTGAAGGTTGCTCCGTTCATGCAGGTGACGGAGGCTCTGAAAGCCTATTCCAGTCCGGTGGCTTACTGGACACGGCAACAACTCGATGACGAGTTCAAGGTCGTGACCCAGCGCGTCGCGTCCAACAAGGACTTCCTGTCGAAACTACCGAAACCCGCGCTGACCGAAATGCTGTTTCTCATGCTGGTCTTCGCGGCAACGTGTTCGAAACATCCGGGATTGCGCGACGAGCGCGAATGGCGTGTCTTGACCAATCCGCAACTTTGGCCTTCGAGCCAGTTGATCGAACACCAGGATGTCATCGGCGGTATTCCGCAGACGGTCTACAGGATGCCGCTGAAAAACAGCCCCGCAGACAATGTGATGGGAATCGAACTGCCCGAACTCATCGACCGCGTGATCATTGGGCCTTCCCAGCATGCCGGCCCGGTCCGGGATGCGATCGTGGCCAAACTGGCGGAGCGAAAGGTCAATGATCCCGCTTCGAAGGTCGTTATATCTGGCATACCGATGCGCCTGACGGAGATGGGTTGAAGCGGTCAATTCAAGGTGATCGAAATCCCTCAAATTGACGCCCTCAAGCCTACTTTTAACCAAGAACAGGCCTAGACTGAATGCAACCTCGGGGCGCTTTTGACGTTTGAACCGAGGGTGCTATTTCCGCGTAAGGAGAATAGTCAGATGCACGATTTTACCCTGATCCTGGCAATCGTCGCTATTGTCGCGCTTGCTTATCAGTCCGAGATCGATGATCGCCCGCCCGTCCAGGACGACGAATAGGGCCTGTCTACGCCGACCACTAGCTACTGCTCGACCGCCAATGCGATGGCTATGGAGATGAGGCTGAGCATTGCGAAGACAGCGCGTGCGACATGCGAATATTCCCAGATGTCCCGAAATTGCGTCCAGTCCTGTTTGCCGGCTTTGCCGGCGAAACTCGAAAAGAAGACGTTTCCGGCGCCGGATAGTTTGGTGTCTCTCAGCCAAAAATTGTTTACCTTGTGGGTGAACGCCCAATAGATGATATTGACGATGACGAGGCAAAGCAGCGCGGCAGCACTCCACCAGAAGCGCGTGCTGCCATAGGGCAGGATGGAGAGAAGAATAGCGAGCGCCAGAATGCCGCCGAACTCGCCGACCGAGCCGCCAAAGGTGAAGCCCGGGTAATAGATCGGCTGGACGATGGTGTATTTATCCTTGTCGAGCCGCTTCTTCCCTGGAAATTCCAGCGCATGCGCCAACGACAGCCCCATCGCGACGGCAACGAGCAGCAGCGACAGAATATGCATGAAGTTTTCCATGACGAATTCTCCCGGTGGTGATCCTGAAAGAATGACGTATGGGGAGCCGCCGTCCCGACAAACGGCTCAAGTCTGGAGCGAAAACGTCGTCTAATGCGCGGCGCCGGCAATATCGTCAGGTAGGCCGACGGAATGGGCAATGCGGTGCAGTTTTGTCGGATCGGCACTCTCGCCCATTTCAATGCCATTGAGTTCATCGACGGTCAGACCGCATGCAATAGCGAGATCCTCGGCGGTGTAGTTGAATTTTTGCTTGATTATCTTCACCAGATTTGCGCTGGCGGCGAGTGCGGACGCAGTCGTTTCAATCATGTCGGCCATGGGAGCCTCCCGGCGAATTCGAGTCTCCCACAATGCGCGGGCGCGCGTTTGGTTCCGAAGCTGACACATTTGCCGCTGACGTCGCGCAAAGCGGCCCCGGTTGCTGGCCCTGCAAGCAGCGGTTTCTCCATTACAAAAGATTAATCCTCTAATCATCTCCCATTCATTTTCGTGCCACTACGTTGGTCCTCACGGGGTGGATAAACTGCTCGCGATCAAGGAGACAAAAAATGAAACGCATTCTCGCTCTCATTCTGTCCGGCACATTTCTCACCGTCTTTGCCATTGGCGGTGCACTCGCACAAACGCAAACGCCCGCACCGACCCAGACACCACCGCCCGCCGAGGCGCAAAACAAACCTGCTTCCGACAGCGATAATGCGAAGCCGACGCGAGGGAAAATGGACACAAACGATGATGGCGCTGTTAACCTGTCGGAGTTCACCAACATGGATCGCTTGAAGCAAGCCGACACCAATGGTGACGGAACGCTATCGCAGGAAGAAATTGAGGCGATGGTCATGAAGCGCATGGTCGAGCGGCAGGCGCGGCGAATGACCCATCGGCTTGATGTCAACGGCGACGGTGTGGTCACGATCGCAGAAGTCGAAAAGCAGAAAGAAAAGAGATTCGCCTTGCTGGATCGTAATGACGATGGAAAATTGGAGCAAAGCGAACTTCGTCATGGCAGGAACTTCCACAAGGGCCATGAACGCGGCGGGCATCGGCATAATCCGCATCATCGGGCGGAAAAGGGCGATGCCGAGAATTAAAAGCCAGATTCGAACAAGGCGGCCGCAATTCCCAATAAACGGCCGCCCCTTACTTTCCTTTGATTGCTTCATGACGATCCAACGTCCGTCCTGAAATCTCCTGGCCGCTGCTATCCTGATTGCGCACCTCACTGATCCAGCTTGAAAAGGCCAGCATTGCCGGCGTCAGCGAGCGGGACTGAAGCCGGGTGAGCCAATAGTTCCCCAAGGAAATGGTTGTCTGGAAGGGTTGCTCGATGGCTCCTGACGCGAGATGCCTTGAAAACATCGACGGAGGCGCCAAGGCCACGCCGATCCCCTGCAGGGCCGCCTCGACCATGGAAAGAGAGGAATCGAAAACGATCGCCTTGTTGGCCTGGGGCGGTGCCTGGATTCCGGCAGCCGCGAACCAGTTGGTCCATTCGTCTGAACGATAACTTCTCAGGAGCGTGCAACGTGCCAGATCGGCGGGCTCACGCAGGATTTCTGCTAATCTTGGAATACAGAGCGGCGACAATGGCGCGTCGAAGAGGCGGATCGTATCCGTGGCATGCCAGGCTCCGTTGCCGAACCGGACAGCAAAATCGAGGCCTTCGGCAGCGATATCGACACGATTGTTGTTCGTCGACAACCGGATGTCGATATAAGGAAATCGCTGTTGGAAATCTGCCAGCCGTGGAAGCAACCAGCCAGTGGCAAACGTGCCCACGGCGCCGACAAAGAGCAATTCTCGAACGTGGCCGCCCTCGATCCGTCCGAGTGTATCGGCAAGCTTGTCGAATGAGAGCGATACTGAAGGAAGAAGCGCTTCGCCCTCTGCAGTCAGCTTCAATCCTCTCGGAAGGCGTTGAAAAAGCTTGGCTCCGAGCCGCGTTTCGAGGCTCTTCACCTGCTGGCTAACGGTTGCCTGTGTCACATAGAGCTCGATTGCGGCTCTGGTAAAACTCAAGTGTCTCGCGGAGGCCTCGAATGCCCGAAGTCCATTGAGTGGAAGATACGGTCGCACCATTCGCTGACCCCCAGTTTTTCTTATGACAGCGTTGAGATATCATTGTTTGTGGGCCGATCACAGCTCCCTTAATCCTCAAAGCGCTCCCGCCAAGAGCGAGAGCACTGGACTCGATTATTTGAAGGATGAAAGCTGATGAACCTGAAACTTTTGCCTCCGATCTTGGCGACCGCGTTCATTTCCACCACCGCAGCAAGCTCTGTTTGTGCAGCGGAAAGCCAACGGGATAAGGTTGAGGTCGGGGTAAACGGCGCCGTACGGCCGGTCATGAACCATTACGATATTCCCGGCATGGCTGTCGGGGTAATTCTCGATGGGAAATCCTACGTTTTCAACTATGGGAGAATGGCGAAAGAAGGCAGCAGGCCGATCACCGGCAACACGCTGTTCGAGATCGGTTCGATCAGCAAGACGTTCACGGCAACGCTCGCCACCTATGCCGAGGCCAATGGTTATCTCGCATTGACGGATCCGGCAGGCAAATATGTTCCAGCCCTGCAAGGGAGCGCTTTTGGCGATGTGGAAATTGTGCATCTTGCAACGCACACCCCGGGAGGGTTTCCGCTGCAAGTGCCGGAAAACGTCAAGAACGAACAGCAGATGCTGAGATATTTCAAGGAATGGCAGCCGGCTTACCTGCCCGGCACGCACCGGACCTATGCCAATCCCAGTATCGGCATGCTCGGCTACATAACGGCCCACAGCATGAACGGGGATTTCGCTACACTGGTCGAACAGAAACTGTTTCGACCGATGGGCATGACCAACAGCTACATCAATGTGCCCCGCGACAGGATGGCGGATTATGCCCAAGGATACACGAAGGACGGCAAGGCCGTGCGCATGAGCCATGGGGTCCTGTCGTCGGAAGCCTACGGTGTGCGAACGACGGCGGCTGACTTGGTCCAGTTCCTGAAGGCAAATATGAACCTCGTTCCGCTGGACGAGAAGCTCGAGCGGGCAATAAGGGATACGCATGCAGGCTATTTCAGGGTAGGCGAGATGACCCAGGACCTCGTATGGGAACAATATGACTATCCGGCAGAGCTTCCCGCGCTGCTCGAGGGCAATTCACAGAGGACCTCAAGGCCGGCGCTCGCCGTCAAGCGGATAACTCCCCCAGCGCCCTCGCGTGAGGATGTCCTCATCAACAAGACGGGATCGACGAACGGGTTCGGCGCCTATGTGGCTTTCGTTCCGCAAAAGCGGATGGGTATTGTGATCCTGGCCAACAGGTACTACCCCAATGAAGACCGGGTGAAGATTGTTCATGAGCTGTTCACCCGCTTCGATGCAGACGGCGCCGGTCATGAGCAAGCTCCTCTGCCGTGAGATGACGCCACACAATTCGACGGGTGACGGTTCTCGCTCGTGCCGCCCTCTGTAGCCCTCCCGTGGCATGTCCCGTTCGGTTCGCAATCGCATCAGCGCCTCACTGCGGAAGGCAGGATTGAGTTAGGGCGTAGACTCATGAATCGGGTAGAAATGGCGCCTGAAACGGCAAGAAGATGCGCTGCATGTTCCGATCCGGTTCATCGCGGATCGAAAGATACGTGCGCTGCTTCTTTCTTTGCAGCATGGTCTTGTCCGAATCCCCGCTCTTGACGTTTCAATCCACTGTACACGCTTACAGCAATGCGTATAGCTTCACGCTGGGGACTGGGACTATCAAGAATATTGGGGGGAATCATGAAGCGGATCGCTGTCGGGCTTTTGTCGTTGCTCGTCACTGCATGTGCGACAACAAGTGAAATGCCATTGGCTCAGAATGTGGTGAGGTTGGACACCTAGGCTAGTGGATTGCTGTTTGTCGGAAGCGCACCAAGCATGACCATGAAGAAGGCCACTGAGGCCACATTGAAACGCGGTTATACGCATTTCCGGCTTGAGCAGGCTTCGACATCGCAGGGCAGCCGATTGGCGGGCATTCAGACATATAATTCCGGTACAGCCAGCGCCACCATGTACGGCAACACAGCGTATGGGACATATGGTGGGCAGGGGTTCACCACCCCCGTTTATGCGCCCACGGCAAACGTCGGCGTGACAGTCGTGATGTTCAAGGCCAATGAACCTGGAGCGAAGGGGGCATTTGACGCTGCAGATGTATTGAAGAAACAGGGGAAACTGTAAATATCAGGATGAGCTAGAAAACGGGTTTGCGGTGAGGGACGCATGAGATCCATTTATTTCGCGATTTTTTTAATATTGCAGTTTTTTCTCTTCCTGCTGCGCGAGCCGAAGACACCCTTTGCAGCGAACTTTACGCGGCTCAGCAACGTACCCAGAACAGTGGTCGCTATCAGCTGTTTGCATTTGATATCGTGCCAAAAGCGCGTGAAAATCCCTTGATCCTTTATGAACTGCGTATTGTCGACCGCATGGTCTATGAGAATTCTAGAATGCGGCCTTGGATCAAATTCAAACGTCCAATCCTTGATACAAAATGGCACGGAGTCCTGATCTATCAGAATTGCCACCGTGAACAGGAGGAGGAACTCGATGGGATGCCTGCTAACGTTTTTTCAGTCACTTGGCAGAAGGACGACAGAAAGGCGGACGCACGTGTTTGGGTTTCATCCGAAACCGGCAGGCTCTTGCAGGTCCATCGCACTTTGACATCTTGGCCAAACGATAAGCGGTGGGTCCTGAAAGAGGGAACGGTGGTCGTTGAGAAATTCACATACGGCCGAACCATTCTTGAACCGCCACCATTTCAGACATCGGCCAAACAGTGACATAGGCATGGACAACAATAACCATGGATGTGGCGAGTTGCGGCCTGCAAGTCGCACATGAAAAAGCCCCAGAAATGAACTGACCCCATTAAGTTGGACAGTTTAAAAGGCCAGACTGATTTAAGGGCTGGGTCCTGTACTGTACAGGGCTCAGCCCTTTGAGCTTCATTTTTATCCTGTCGTGATTGTAGTAATGGATGTAATCCTCGATGCTACGCGTCAAGCATGTGGATGTTGCGAAAAAGCTAGTCTATCAGCGGGCCAGCGAGGTGAAGACAAAGCGTGCCAAGTCAATGGTAACAGCATGGTTCCCAATCGATGCAGATTTAGAGCTCGATTGGATTGAAGATCTCAAGGCCATGGAGCCAACGATGATGATCCACTCTTTCCAAAGGGCCCGAATCGATTTGCTGCAAGGAAGGATACCGCATTTGAAGCCTGGTCATCTGCGAACCCGATACGCGAAATAATCAGGGAAGCCACTAAAGTTAGCGATGGGCAGTACTTCAAACCACACTCTGTCCGCAGCGCGATTGCACAATGGATGGAGCAGCTTCCAATTAGTGCAGAGGAAAAGAAAGCACTCAGTCAAAACCTGGGCCACGAGCACTACCGCACGACGGCGACCTACTACGGCAAGCTTGATGATCCCCGGAAGCACGCCTTAGTCGCGGGCATTCGGGATAAGATTGCCGATCCGGAAGATCAGGAACTGTATGAGCTCATCCGCAATGCGCCACCGTTAAAAAGAGCAGCTGCGAAAGTGCTCTTGAGCGGATGATGGGATCAAAATATTGAACAATGGAAGCGGAGCAACATTTAAACGATGCCGTGATAAATGAAGGAATTCGAGGTAAATCCGCTGTGGTAAGGCGCGTCGCCACCCAAACGCCGAGACGTTTGCGGGCAAGACGCGAGTTCTCCCGATCATGCTTTGGAGGAGCTCAGGTTTGTCGATCCTACCCTTCTCAGAAATTTGGGCAATCACCGCTCACCAAAGCCACTTGGCTCTGACGATCACATCGGTGCCGCGCCGATCTGCTGCAGCAGGCCCAGAAGGTCGGGCTGTCCCCGTTCTGCAACGATCTTCCCATCGGACCAGCGGTAGAAATTCATTGCCTGGACGACGATTGCCGTGCCTGTCGGTGGCACTCCGAAGAAGTTGCCCTTGGCGCAGTGGATCTCGACTTAACTTTCAACGATCTCGCCGAAATCGCCGCAGGTCTTTCGAACATCGAAGTCCAGGGTGAGCGCCTTCCCGAAGCGGCTTTGAAGATGGTCGGTCGCTGAGACCGACCAGTTCGAAATCGTGATGATTGGTACTTAATAGGCGACCGAGTTTCCGAGGATAATAGATGACCGCCGTTGGCGATTGTTGCCCGTCTGGAACGGGGCCGGTAGCGGAGCGACAGCTATTCAATGGAAGCGACCCAAATGCTGTCAGTCCGCCTTCGGCCCCAAATGTCGTCAGCGCTGTGTGCTGTGCGATTGACCGCTAATGGCCCGATACTGTTGAAAAACTCGTTGTTGCAGGCGCTTGGGACGCATGATTCAATCCTCTGAGTGATTTGGCAGGGGATCAGGCGATGATGGGATTTCAGGCGGCCCCGGCGCAGCTCTTCTACGATTTCTGCCTCGATGAGCACGTGCCGGCCGATCATCTTTTGCGCCGGATCGACAACCACCTGGACCTCGATAGCGTCCGCACGCAGTTGAATCCCTACTACAGCAGCACGGGTCGGCCATCGATCGATCCAGAACTGATGATGCGAATGCTGATCATCGGCTACAGCATGGGCATCCGGTCGGAGCGCCGGCTGTGCGAGGAGGTTCATCTCAATCTCGCCTACCGTTTGTTCTGCCGGCTGGGACTGGACGGCAAGGTACCGGACCATTCCAGCTTCTCGAAGAATCGCCACGGGCGGTTCCGGCAAAGCGATATCCTTCGGCATCTGTTCGAGACGGTGGTGGAGCGCTGCCTGACGCAGGGACTGGTTGGGACTGAAGGCTTTGCCGTCGATGCCAGCTTGATTGCTGCCGACGCCAACAAGCAGCGCTCGGTGCCCGGCTTGGAATGGAATATCCAGGAGGCGAAGGATAATGCCGGGCGTTCCGTGCAGGAATATCTGGCGGTCCTCGATGATGCCGCCTTCGGAGCGGCTTCGCAGGTGATGCCGAAGTTCATTTCCCTGTCGGACCCGGCAGCCCAATGGACCGGAGCACATAAAGGCCACGCCTTCTTCGCCTACGCCACCAACTATCTGATCGACACCGACCATGGCGTCATTCTCGATGTTGAAGCCACCCGTGCCATCCGCCAGGCGGAAGTTGGCGCATCCCGCACGATGATCGAGCGAACCGAGAACCGCTTTGGCCTGAAGCCACACTAGGTGGTGGCGGACAGCGCCTACGGCTCTGCCGACAATCTGGCCTGGCTGGTCAAGGACAAGAAGATCGCGCCGCACATTCCTGTGTTCGACAAATCGCACCGGACGGACGGGACCTTCTCGCGTTCAGACTTCACCTGGGACGGTGAGAATGATCGCTACATCTGCCCGGCAGCCAAGGAACTGAAGCAGTTCCACCGAACCTATGAGACCGCCAGATCAGGGATCACGAGCGAGGGCACCCGGCTTTACCGGGCCCGCAAGAAGGATTGCGATGCCTGTGAACTCAAACAGCGCTGCTGCCCGAATGCAGTTGCTCGCAAAGTCCCACGCGATCGCAATGAGGATGCGCGCGATGTCGCAAGAGCTATCACAGAGACACCGGATTACGAGCGTTCGCGGCATCGGCGCAAAAAGGTGGAAATGCTCTTTGCTCACCTCAAGCGAATTCTGAAAATGGCGCGTCTGAGGCTGCGAGGCCCATGCGGTGCACGCGATGAATTCCTTCTCGCTGCAACAGCACAAAATCTCCGAAGGCTGGCAAAGCTCAGGCCTTCACGCCTGCCAACGGCCGCCATGGCAATTTGATGGCCTGCGGCACACTGCCATCAGCCGCGTCAGAGCCAGGGCCGCCTTGCAAACGTCCTGAAAAACCTCGCGCAGAGCGTCGAGGATGCTCAAACTCCGAGTTTTTCAACGATATCGGCCCCAAAGCGGACATTCAACATTACCATGCGTTGTCAGACGGCTAATTGCACCTTTACGGGATAGCGTTGACCGCGCGGGCGGCGACGATGACAAGCGTCAACAGCGAGATCGTGCTCTCCAGCATCATCAACATCTTTGCGCGACGGGTGAGCGGCAGAACATCGGTGGGACTGAATGCAGTCGCCGTATTGTATCCGAGAGAAAGGTAGTCGAGGAACAATGGTTGCCAGTCGGGTGATGCGACTTCGGGTGCCGCCGTCTGCGGAAAGAGCCAATCCGGCTTCGTCGTTGCCCCGCTTGCGCGACAAGATGGGCCGCCACGATCGATTTGCCAATAAAGCAATGAGAAGGTCAAAACATTGGCGACCCAGATCGCAAGCGATGAGGAGAGCAGTGAGACAGCACGGGTTTCCGGTGGGTGAAGCGTGATGATGCCGATCATGTCCGCCAACTCCGCCGCCGTGTTGGCGACGTAGGCCGCGCCAAGCAGCATGATTATGGTCCGCTCAATGCGCGTCCACGACGTGTTTGCGGTGAGTGTGACCACAATCATGGGCACGATCACCACAAGCGCAACTCCGTAGGAAACCCACACCGGCATCGCCTGCACATGTTGGGGCAGCACTGCAAAAAGACTGAGCACCACCAATATCGCGAGCGCGGGAGCCCAGCGTGGTTCGTCGCGGATGGTTTGGCCCGGGCCGTTCATGGGCGCAGGATCGGTCCAGCGACGAAATATCCCTTCTCACGGCGTGCAGATCGAAAGCCCTCACGACTGGCAAGGTCGGCTTCAAGTATGATCCTTGGTTCCATATTTTCCCTCGCCGGCCGAGCCAACCCAAGAATCTGGTGAACAATTTACAATGCTCTGAAGAACTCTGGATCGGCAGGGTAAACCTAGCACGGAGATGTCACAAGGCCACCGCGATTTGACGGCCGGCACCTGTTTGCCGAAATGTTCAATCGGTGACATGTTCTGTGCCGACAAGTCCACAAACAGCAGCAGGCAGGTTTGAAGATGCTCGTCAACGTCGATCAACTTTCGACCATGATCACCCATGCGGTGGCTCCAGCATTTCTGTTGGCCGCCATCGCGGCTCTGGTGGCGATCCTGATCAACCGGATGACAGGGGTGACCGACCGGATCCGGAACCTCAATCAGATCGCAGATGACGATGCTGCTCGCACGTGGTTGAAGGCTGATATCGTCCGGTTGAAGCGCCGTGAGATCTTGTTGAATCAGTCCCTTCAACTCGCGGTCATGGGCGCGATAGGGATCGCAATTCTCTTGCTGTTTGGGTTTGTGGTAGCCTTCTTGGGTTATCGTCATGAACCGGGGGCCGCCGTGCTGTTCATTTTATCGCTATTTTTGTTGGTCGGGTCCCTGTTCCGATTTCTCCAGGATATAAAAATGTCTTTGAGCGAGCTCGACCATCATCATTGAGTGCGATGGCGCGCACGGCCCCACAATGTTACAACGCCGTGGGGGAATCAGAGATGGATGTGGTCAGGAACTGGCTTTCGATCCCGGTCACTGCGGTTATGCTAGCGGGGATGAATTGTGGCGCGTGGGCACAGGACTCAAGCGAAGACCTTGCCAAAAAACTGTCGAATCCGATCGCGTCGCTGATCAGTGTGCCGTTTCAGTTCAACTACGACAGTGGCTACGGTCCGAATGATGGCGAGAAATACTATGTCAACGTTCAGCCCGTCATACCATTCACATTGAACGAGAACTGGAACGTCATTTCGCGAACCATTCTGCCGATCGCCTGGCAGGACGATATCGCCGGACCATCTGGTGATCAGTTCGGCTTGGGGGATATCACCCAGAGCCTGTTCTTCTCGCCGAAGAAGCCAACCGCTTCCGGTATCATCTGGGGCGTTGGTCCAGTCTTTCTTTTGCCGACAGCTACCGACGATCTGCTTGGCGGCGAAAAGTGGGGCGCGGGTCCAACCGCCGTTGTCCTCAAACAGGATGGCCCATGGACCATTGGCGCGCTGACAAATCACATCTGGTCGTTCGCGGGTGATGATGATCGTGAGGACGTAAACGCGACCTTCCTGCAGCCGTTCATTTCCTACACCACACCGAAGGCCTGGACTTTCGCGCTTAACACCGAAAGCACCTACAATTGGGAGACCGAGGACTGGTCCGTCCCAATTAACTTCGTGGTCTCCAAGCTTGTGAAGGTCAACAAACAGCCGATTCAACTTTCGGCTGGCGTGCGCTATTGGGCCGACAGTCCCGACAACGGACCCGATGGCTTTGGCGCTCGCCTTGCGGTGACATTTCTCTTTCCGAAATGACGACAAGTGATCGTGACCGGATCACGGCAGCATGACTTGGAAAATAAAAGGGGGACAGCCATGAAACACTCTATTGCTCTTGCGGCGTTGCTGACGGCAGGTCTCATGACTGCGAGCCCGGTCCGGGCAGCCGACATCGCCTCGCCGATGGCACCCGAACTCAAGCAGACGGAGAGGGATGGCTGGACTTTTGCCATTGCCCCGTATTTCTGGGCTGCGGGCATGTCCGGCGATGCAGGGCTTTCGGCTTGCCCACCGTACATCTCGACATGGACTTCGGCGACATTTTGAATGATCTCGACTTTGCCGCGATGGCGATCGCCGAGGCGCGCTACGACCGTTACAGCCTGTTCACCGACATCTTGTACACCAAGATCTCGAGCGGCCGCGGCACGCCGCAAGGCATCATTGCCGGAAGCGTCGACGTTTCATCCGAAACATTTGCCGGCCTCATCGGTGCCGGCTATTCGGTTCTGCAGAATGATCGGGGCAATCTCGATCTTGTCGGAGGCCTGAGGGTGTGGCACGCCAGCACGGACATTTCGTTCAGCGGCGGCTTGCTTGACGGCCGCGGCCGGAGCGACGGGGCAACCTGGGTCGACGGATTGGCCGGTGTGCGCGGCAAATATTCCATCACCGACAAGGTGTATCTAACCGGCTGGGGCCTTGTCGGCGGCGGCGGCGCGAACGTCGATTGGGATGTTGCAGGCGGCATCGGCTACAGTTTCAACGACAAGATATCGGCCGTTGCGGGCTATCGGGCGCTTGGTGTCGACTACAGCGATGACGGCTTCGTCCTCGACGTCGTCCAGCAGGGACCGATCTTCGGCGTCGTCATGCATTTCTGAGTTGGAACGCCGTACACAGGGCATGGATGCCTAATAGTCGTTAGCCTCATTTGGCATCAGCAGCCCGCAATTGTCTGATCAACTCGGCAAGTTGCGGATCGTTGGGCTGCAGACGGGCGAGCGCCTCGGCATATTGCAACGTTTCCTGATAGCGCCTGAGTTTAAGGCCGAACTGAATCGTGGTGCCGAGCAGATTGGCGTCGGGTTGTCCTCCCAAAATGGCCTGTCCTAACATTGCGAACGCATCCCCGGTCCGGCCGACTGAATCGAGCGCAATGGCCAGCGTCGTTTTATAGCGGGAACTGGCCGGATCCAGACGCACGGCTTCCTCAAATTCATCAATCGCCTCCGGCATGGTCTTGCGGCGAACGAGCGAAAGTGCGTGGCCGTAGCGGAGGTCGGCTTGATCGGGTGAGACGGCGATCGCCTCGGCGTAGGCCTGTTCGGATTTTTCATTCTGACCTGTGGCGCGGAAAAGCTCTGCAAGATTGGTGCGCGCGCCTGAGAGCGCCGGGTCGAGCACGATTGCCTGGCGAAAGGCTTTCTCGGCCTCGTCCGCTTGTTGCTGCCCAAACAGGAAGGTCCCAAAATTGTTCTGGGTCTCGGCAACGTCAGCATTGGCCTGCACATAGGCGCGCAGATCTTCGACAGCGGCGTCGAAACTCTTTCTGGCATCACCCAGCAGACTGAGTGACGGGGTGTTGCCAAGAGCGGTGACGGCCGCGACGCGCACGGCGCGCGTCTCATCGCCGAGCAGCTTGCCGATCGCGTCCAGCCTGCGCTCCGGCGGCAAATTATCCGCCGCTTCCGCCGCTCCCAGCCGGACAAGCGGATCGGAGTTGTCGGCCGCCGCCTTTACGTCCGCCGCGACATCTGCGCCGCCGATCCGGCCCATCGCTGCGATGGCGCTGCCCTTGACGATGCCGGCCTGATGGTTATCCGCAATGAGCTCGCGCAGGGCTTCCGTCGACGCCGGATCGTTCTGCGCCGCTCCAGCGAAGGCATGCGCGATGGTCGGGCGATTGCGCCAAGCCGCACCGTGCCATTTGTCCATGTTCTCGGCCGCCCAGGCGTCGGTTTTGCCCTCGTGGCACGTGGTGCAAGCATTGGGCGTACCGTAGGCTGCGGAAAGGTCCGGGCGCGGGATGACCAGGGAATGGTCGCGCCGCGGGTCGACTTTCATATAGGGACGCTCCGGCATGTGGCAGTTGGTGCACTGCGCCCCGGACGACCCCATCGGGTGATGGGTGTGGGCCGGCGTGTCGAAGTCGCCGGCCGGATTGAATTTTGCGAAGCGTTCGGGAGCGATTGAAGTATGACATTGCGTACATAGGGCATTGCCTTCTGCCTTTAACGTTGCCTCGTGCGGCTGGTGGCAATCGAGGCAGGTGACGCCTGCTCTGGCCATCTTGCTCTGCTGGAAGGAACCATATTCGAACACCTCGTCGAGAATTTGCCCGTCGGGAAAGTAAAGGTCCGGACGGAGCAGCGCCGGAGAGAAATAATCGAGAAAGGATTTTCCGGGTTGATACCCCCCGAGCAGCCTGGTTCGCCGCGAGTGACAGCCAAAGCAAGCGCCCGCGTCGGGCTTCGACAGACCCAGATCCGGCCCTACGGTCGTTAGGGGCGCTCGCGATTTCGCCTCGGCCCACGCGAGATGCTTTGCCCCACCCCCATGACAGGACTGGCAGCCGATGCTGGTCGCGACATATGTTGATTTGTATTCATTCGTTTCCGGCTGGAAATTGGCTTGAGGATCAGTCGAATGGCAGTCAATGCAGGTTCGGTTCCAGCGATAGAACGGACCTGTCCAGTGATAGGTGGAACCGGGTCTTGCCGTTTTGCCTTGGCCGAGCCAGAACCATTCCCGCCTATTTGTGTCCCAGGCAACGTCGAGCGCCTGCAACCGCCCGCCGCCAACATCGGCAAGATATTGCTGTAGCGGCTCGTAGGCAAAGGTGTATTTGATTTCAAACTCCGCTTGCTTGCCGTCAGGTCCCTCGGTGCGGACAAAGAAGCGTCCGTCCCGGCGCGAGAACGTCGACACGGTGCCATCGTGATCGAATTGGACATTGTTGAAATCGCCTCTTACAGTCTCGGCGTTGGCGACAGCCATCGCTTTGGCATGATGCGACTTGGCGAAGGCCGCCGCCTGATCGGCGTGGCAGGATGCGCACTTTTTCTCGTCGACGAACCCATCATGGATTGTGATCAACGGGTCAGCGGCGGGAGTCTTCTCGACTGCATGTGCCAGCCCGGCGATCGGCAGAGCGCCAAGCAAGAGGACCACCCAAAAAATCGCCGCTGAATGGACAAACGACTTCAATTCGCATGCTCCGTGAAATCCAAGAACAAGTTCACGCCGCGCCAAGCAGCGTGGCCGCCATAGGGCGAGTTTCCCACCTTAAGTAATGACCACTACGTCCTATCAGTTCAGTAGCACGGCGGAAGCGGATAGTAGCCGCATTGCGGGTTGTAATAGGGATTGGCCGCCGCCGCTCCGATGGCCGCACCCGCCACCGCGCCTGCTGCAACCGCACCGCTGCCATACCACGCTCCGTGATAGACCGGAGCATGCCAGTAGGTCCCGCCGACGTGGGCAACATTGACGTCACCGACATGGGCGTAGCCTCCATGGAAATCTCCTGCAGCAAAGTCGCCGCCACGGAAGCCGCCTCCGCCAAAGTTCCCACCCCCAGCAAACCCGCCACCGCGAAAACCGCCGCCACCGAAGCTTCCGCCGAAATGATCGATAAAGAGCGCCGCAGGTCCCGAACCACCGAGGCTTCCTTCAAGAACCGTAACGTCGAATGTGAGATTGCCGCCTTCGAGCTTTGGAGACTTGAGAGTGACGACAGCGTCGCTCACATCCGATCCATCGCCGCCCAGCATGGACACCGTGGCGTTCGGCGGGTCAATGGCAAAGTTGTCTTTGCCTTCGTCCCACTGCATGATGAACTGTTCGGTGGCGACATGCCCCGCGGCCCGCACCGGGCGATCGGCAAAGACGATGGAATTCTTCGATACGCCGGTGAGGACAAGCTTGCCGCCGTCAAGCTTGGCTCCTGCCGAATTGATGACGGCAAGCGATGGCACAGGCCCGGTCGGCGTGACGGTCCCGATGGTTTTCTGCAAGGGCACACTTGGTTTCTTGGCGGTATCCTGGGCGAGTGCTCCGGTCGTTGCCAGCGCCAAACCTGCGGCAACGGCCATAGAGCCTACGATGGGATGGATGATCTTCATAACGGTATCCTCCGAGTTGGCCGGGAAGTGCCGGTGGGTCTTGCAACCTCCGGACGTGCGTCACTTTTCGGGAAAGATTTGTTTCCAGTCGGCCTTCATGTCGACGACCGTCCACTGATTGACGGCGGCGGCATCGAGAGCAGTGTCGAGGCGGCCGAACTCCGTGTTGCGGTCGTAGGCGTATTCGCGTTCCGCATCGGTGTGATGGATGAGCATGCCGAAACCGGGTTTTCCACCCAACGTCGTCCACTGCAGCATCTCGAGGTCGCCGTCTGAATTGCCGAACGCTGCGATCGGGCGACGGCCTATGTGCTCGTTGATGCCGACGGGCTTGCCGGCCTTGTCGTCGATGAAGTTGACTTGCGGCAGCCGCATCAATGTCGGCGAGCCGTCCTTCATCTCGAACTGCGTCTTGATCGATGACCCCACAACCTGTTCGGGCGGAATGCCGTAAACTTTTTCGGTCCAGGGTCGCATCATCTCAATGCCGCCACCCGATACGATGAAGGTCTTGAAGCCGTTGGCGCGCAAATAGGCGAGCAGTTCGAGCATCGGTTGATAGACGAGCTCGGTGTAAGGCTTCTTGAACCGCGGGTCACGCGCGGTTGCAATCCAGTCGGTGACGATCTTCTGGAACTCGTCGTTGGTCATTCCGGCATGCGTCGCCATGATGAGCTCCAACAGCCCCTTTTCGCCGGCTGCGGCGAGGGTCTTCATGTCGCCCTCGAGCACCGCCTTGAAAGGCTGCGTGTCCTTCCATTCAGGGTGGGACGGGGCTTCGGCCTTCACCCGGTCGAGGGCGAAGGCAAGCTGGACATACATCGGATGCTCCGTCCACAACGTACCGTCATTGTCGAACACCGCAATGCGTTCTGGTTCCGCGACAAAGTCGGTTGAGCCCTGCTTGGTCACCTTCTCGACAAAAGCGATGATTGCCGCCTTGGGTGCCGTATCGTTCCACGACGGAAGGGGATCGTTTTGCGCCCACGCCGGGACAGCGACAAGAAACATGGCCGCGATGCCCAGCGCCGCAGCGCGGGCGATTGTAGCAAGGTTATTAGCTCTGAACATGATGATTACCCTCCAAATGCCAGCTGCGCGCTTTCGAGACGCGCAGGCAGAGCGAAAGAGGGCCCCCGGCGCAAACCGGAGGCCATTCGAGCATCAATTGCCGGTTGGCATCGGAATAGAGATGCCTTCCTTTCCGAGTTGCTCACGCGCCCAGTCGAATCGCTGGTAACTCGAAAGCGTGAGCGGGCCGCTGTAGGACTCGCTCTGCAGCTTGCGAGGCGGGTATTCGACATAGGTCTTCATGAGCTTCTTGATCGCGTCCGAAATGGTGACCATAGTCCACGTACGTTCGGTATAGTTGTTCATGAAGATATCATAACGTTCTTGTGGATCCTGCCACAAGTCGAACACCTGCGGTACCGTCGCGACATACTTCTCCGCGCCCTTCCAACCAAGGTTCGAGTCGACGGCAAGACCACCTGTTTCCTGCCCGTTGTCGCCGCGAAGATTGAAAACGGCCTTGTAGTTGCCGACGCGTGCCGCGCCGGGCGAAAGTTCATTTTCTGTGAAATAGAACCACTCCTTGCGTGGCGATGGACCCGATCCCGTCAGTACCGGGGTCATGTCATAGCTGTCGAAATAGATCGGTTTGTCTTCGCGGTCGTTGGCGGGCAACGGCACCCCGCCAGCCGCGGCAAATGTCGCCATAAGATCAAGGCCGCCGAGGATCTCGTGGTTCTTGGTGTCGGGCTTGATCTTGCCGGGCCATACGGCGATCGCCGGAACACGGTTGCCGCCTTCGCGTACTGTGCCCTTGGTGCCGCGGAAGGGCGTGTAACCGGCATCCGGATAGACATCCTGCCATGCACCGTTGTCGGTCGTGTAGAAAACCAGCGTGTTCCGATCCATCCCGGTTTCGCGCAGCTTGTCCATGATCCTGCCGATACGCGTGTCGAGTTCGACAACCGAATCTGCATATTTGCTCTTCGACAGTGATTTAAGCTGGAATTCCGGTGCCGGCATGTTCGGCTGATGCACCTTCATGAAGTTCACGTTGATGAAGAAGGGCTCGTCCGGTTTTTTGGCGGCTTCATCAAGAAATCCAAGTGCCGCCTTTTCGACGTAACCATCAAAGAATGGAATGCCGACGACACCTTCCTTGCCGTCGATCGTCGGGGTGTCGACATACTGACCGTTGATCTTGAACTCTTCCGTCACCGGACCTCCGGCCTTCCCGGACAGCGCGCCTTTCGTCACTTTCTGGAACATTGCGCGAAGTGCCGGATCCATGTCGGGGAACCAGGTGGGATCGGCATAGGTATAGGCGTTGAGATGGTAGAGGCCGGCATACCGCATCTCGTCATAGCCCTGCGCATTAGGCAGCGCGTAATCTGCTTCTCCGAGGTGCCACTTGCCGGTGAAATAAGTGTGGTAGCCGCCGCGTTTCAGCACTGATGCAAGCGTCCATTCCGCTGCAGGCAGGCCGCCGCCCTGGCCTTGGAAGGCCACGGTGGTCATACCGCTGCGGTTCGGAATGCGTCCTGTCTGCATGGCGGCACGGCCGGGCGTGCAACTCGGCTGTGCGTAGAACGAGAAGAAGGTCATGCCATCGGCCGCCAGTTTGTCGATGCTCGGGGTCGGCATGCCTCGTCCTTCGCCGCCGCCATAGGGTCCGAGATCTCCATAGCCCGTGTCGTCCGACACGATGAACAGGATGTTAGGTTTTCTTTGCGCGTCCTGCGCCTCGGCGGGCGCGAGCGCACCGCATAACACCGTCCCGGCTACCATAGTGCCAAGACTGAACTTCAGCATTCTCCCGGTCATTTTTGCTTCTCCATTTGACATTACGCATTTATTTTTAGCGAGATTGAGGGGGGCGGCGTCCGGCGTCCCCAGCTGTGTAAGAAACAACGATCCAACCCGCGCTGGGTGGAAGCGGACGCCAGAGGGCGTCCGCCGAAGTCGCTATTCGCCGGCCCGGCGCTCGGCACTCATCTGCTTCACCTGCTGGACGACCTGCTCGAGATTGTAGCTCGCAGGGTCCTGCATCGGCGGGAAGTCGACGTAGCTTTGGAGCTCCTTCAACCACAGCACCTGGCCGATCGGCAGGAGGTTCCAGTCGTAGATGTAGGCGGTGACAGGCCCGGCAAGCGTACCCCCTTGGCCCATGAGGGTCTTGATTTGCTGCCCTACCGAGGTTTCGAACGGGTCGCGCTTGATATTGACAACCTGGGTCCAGTGGTAGGGGACGACGCCATTGAGGAAGCCTTCCGGTGAATCGGACACCATCGCGAAATACATCTTCCAGTTCTTGTAGCGGACCGCGGAGGGATCCTTGCCCGAATAATAGAAGAACGTGTCGCGGGCGGATTTCTCCGATTTGCCTTCAAGAAAATCGCGCTGGTTGACGCCGTCGAGCGTGGTCTTGACGATCCCGGGATAGGTGCCCTTTTCGATTTCCGCCTTGAGTTCGTTACCTTTTGGACCACCGGCTATGTCCACCAACGTAGGCAGCCAGTCGAGCGAGGCGAACATATCGTTCTTCACCGTTCCAGGCTCGATATGACCTGGCCAGCGCACGACCAGCGGGGCACGCATTCCGCCTTCCCAGGTTGTCAGCTTGCCGCCCTTGAACGGGGTCGTGCCGCCGTCAGGAAAAGTGATGGTTTCCGCGCCATTGTCGGTGGTGAAGGCGATGATGGTGTTGTCGAGCTGGCCCATCTCCTCGAGCTTCTTGAGCACATAGCCGATATTGTCGTCCATCTGCTTCATGCCGGCCTCGTTGACGCCCCAGTCCTTGCCACCGGGCTCGCCCACCATGCCCATGTATTTGTCATTCAGGACGGTAGTGACGTGCATGCGGGCCGGATTGTACCAGGCAAAGAACGGCTTGTTGGTCTTCTTCGGGTCGTTGCGGTCGAGGAAGTCGATGAGGTGGCTGGAGATTTCCTCGTCGACTGTCTTCGAGCGTTCCAGCGTCAGCGGGCCTTCGTCCTTGCAGGTTTGGTTGGCGGCAGTTCCGTCGGAGGACTTGCAGGCCAGCATCGGACGCGGCGGCGTCAGGCATGTCGTCTTCGCAGGGTCAACCGCAGCCGGATCTTCCTGAAGCCCGGGGATCGGCGTGTTCTTGCACGGCGGTGCGACCGTCTGCTCTGTCGGCGTCTTGTTGATGTCGGGGAAGCTTACTCCCTGCATGGCATCCAGGTGATAGAGATACCCCCAGAACTCATGGAAACCGTGAGCGGTCGGTAGGGCCTCGGTGTGATCGCCCAAATGATTCTTGCCGAACTCGCCGGTGTTGTAGCCGAGGTCACGCAGGAACCATGATAAAGTCGGCGTCCCGGGCCTGAGATAAGAGGGGCTGCCCGGCAGTTGCGGCGGGATCATGCCCGTGCGGAGAGGGTGCATCCCCGTCAAGAACGCGTTGCGCCCCGCCGTGCAGCTCTGCTCGGCATAATAGGTCGTGAACATCGCACCTTCATTGCCGATGCGATCGATGTTGGGCGTTTCCCCGACCATCAGGCCGCGGTGATAGATGCCGGGCTGCATCCAGCCGATGTCGTCGCCCATGATGAAGAGGATGTTGGGCTTGTTTTGCGTGTCCTGCGCCTCCGCCGGCCCAAGGGCGCTGCTGCCCAGGAGAACGGCCGCGGCGGTCAATGCGCGCAAGCCGTAACTTAAGATTTTGCCGTTCATTTGTCAGTTCCTCCGTTTGAACCTTCCAGCCTGACTGCGATTGAACGAGATGATTGACGAGGGCACAGGACAGGACATGCACGCCGCGACCGACGTATTCACCTAGATGCGTCTGCACTTCGAGATTCGAACCCGCGTGCCTTGGAGCGGTGCGCAGGACGTGGGCATCGTAGGCAACAACAGGACGAGGCGATATTGTACTTAAGGGCAACGAGGCGACTTCTTGTCTAATTGGGCGGCTCCGTGGTCCGTCACTTCTCGGCGATCGCGCCCTGCGTCCAGCCGCAAATGGCGAGCGGGCATTTCCGTGGGATCACCTACACACTTCCACGGATAGCGGCCTCCGCACAATCTGCTACTATCGGCTTTCTTGTGGGGACAAGATCGCTCATGGCGCGCAACTGGAAGTTTCGAACGACTTTGTCTATCCGGACCTCGGTCGCGTTCTTTTTCCTGGTTCTCCCGATGCTGGCCGCTGGACCGGCAGTCTCGATGGAAATCGTCGGCCGGGTACCCCGTGTCCTTATTCTGTATCCTTATGACGAACGGATAGCGGCAACGACCGAAGCCGGCGAGGCCGTGCGAAACCGGCTGCGGGAAGGGACAACGGGCAAGATCGATATTTTCTCGGAGTTCCTCGATCTCACGAGATTTCCGGAAAAAGCCCATGTCGAGAAAATGGCGCACTTCCTCACCGACAAGTATCGCGACCGTCGCCCGGATGTGGTGATCGCGCTCAGTGACGAATCGGCAAGCTTCATTGCCACCCACCGCAACACCGTCGCTCCCGGCGCGCGCATCGTCACCACCGGCCTCAGCAGATCCACTGCCGAGAACATACGCTTGCCGGGCGATGTGATCGGAGTCTTCAACAAAGATGACATAGTAAAGACGCTCGAGATGGCCCGCGGCCTGCAGCCGCAGGCGCGGCATCTCTTTATTATCGGGGGATCGGCGGATCTCGACCGCGCGTGGCTTGCAACGGCCCGTGCCGACCTTGCGGATTTGGCCAAGAACTATGAAACCACTTACCTGGAGAACTTGACGATCGACGAGTTCGTCGAGCGTGCCGCTCGCTTTCCCCCGGACAGCATCGTTCTCGCCCTGACTATTTTCAAGGACAGCACCGGCCGTAACTTCATTCCGCGCGAAGCGCTAAAGCAGATAGCGGCGACGGCCAGCGCACCGATCTATGGTCCTTATCCCACCTACATCGACTACGGCATCGTCGGCGGCAACATGGTCACTTTCGGGTCTCTGGGTCTGGCCGTTGCGGACCTCGCCCTCGATGCGATTGCCGGCAAGCCGATTGTCAATGTCGACGCTGCGCCGATCTATATTGCAGATGCCAGACAACTGAAGCGTTGGGGGTTGTCGGAAAGCGATCTCCCCGCGGGAACTATTCAATGGTTCAAGGAGAAAACCCTCTGGGAAGAGCACTGGCTGGCGGTCCTTACCACACTCGCCGTCATCGCGGCGCAAGGTGTCGTGATTGCCGGCCTGCTTGTCGAACGCCGCCGCCGCCGTGCCGCGGAACTGGAATTGCGCGTCCGTCTCCTCGAACTCGTGCATCTCAACCAGTCCGCGACGGCCGGCGCGTTGACCGCCTCGATCGCGCATGAACTCAACCAGCCGCTCGGCGCGATCCGCAGCAACGCCGAGGCGGCGGAACTCCTTCTCCAAGGTAAAACTCCTGATCTTAATCTGATCAAGCAGATCCTCGCCGACATCAAAGACGACGATCAGCGTGCCGGAGACATCATCACCCGGCTGCGCGGATTGCTGAAAAAGCGCAGCGAGATCGATTGGAAGGAGTTCGACCTCAACGAGGTGATCAACGGCGCAATCCAAATTCTTCGGCCCGAAGCCGAGCGGCGAAGCATCGTGGTCAGTTCCAGAGGCGTGACGGAGGAATTGCGGGTGCGGGCCGACAGGGTCCATATCCAGCAAGTCATTCTCAATCTCGCGACCAACGCGATGGATGCCATGCTCGACGTGGCGTCGACTGAAAGAAGATTGGTGTTCCAGACCCGACGGACCAAGGAATCCAGGGTTGAGTTGTCGATTTCGGATACTGGCCGCGGCATCCCCAACGAAAAGCTCGTCGGTGTTTTCGAGGCCTTCTATACGACGAAGCCGTCCGGCACCGGGCTTGGCCTTCCCATCGCGCGGATGATCGTCGAAACCTATGCAGGCAAAATATGGGCAGACAACAGTCCGGATGGCGGCGCTGTTTTTCGCTTTGTCCTGCCTCTCGTGCGAAGCGCGAATGTATCATGAACCCGGTCATTCATATCGTCGACGACGACAACTCGTTTCGTACTGCGGTGGGCAGGTTGGTCGCGGCATACGGCTTCCGCGTGGCGTTCTATGAATCAGGTGATCAGTTTCTGGCAAAGTTGCCGAATGCGGAACCGGGTTGCATCCTCCTCGACCTCCAATTGCCGGGTCTGAGCGGCACCGCGCTGCAAGAGCGACTTGCCGCAACAGCGCCGCTGTTGCCGATCATCTATCTCACCGGCGAAGGCAACATCCAAGCCGGCGTGCGCGCAATCAAGGCGGGTGCCGAAGATTTCCTGGAAAAACCGGCTTCCGGCGAGGAACTGAAGGAGGCGATCGACCGGGCACTGCTCCAATACGAAAAGCGCCGAAGCGAGCATGATCGCCTTCATGCACTGGAGACTCTGGCGGCAAGCCTGACACCGCGCGAGGCGCAGGTTTTCGACTTGATTGTCCGTGGCAAGCCGAACAAGCAAATTGCCTACGTTCTCGGAACGTCCGAACGGACGGTCAAGGCCCACAGGCATTGCGTCATGGAAAAACTTGGAGTGCGATCGCTTGCCGAGGCCGTGTCGATCGCCGAGCGGATTGGACGTCTCGCTGCTGCGTCAAACTCACCGTAAACCGAACTCTTCCCCTTAGGACAATATCGGACAGGCTCGCCCAGTTCTATCATGGTCAGACCAATGATTTTCTCATACTGGCTGAAACGAGGCACAAAGTGGAACGTCTGCCAAGCACCGTGGCTGTTGTGGAAGACGATCCGAGTATGCGCAGGAGCGTGCAGCGGCTGCTGAATGTCCACGGCTTTCTGACTGAAGAGTATCCGTCGGCCGAAGCATTTCTGGCCCGCACTGCCTCTGGCAATACTGGATGCCTTGTGCTCGACGTCGATCTCGGCGGCATGACCGGCGTTGAACTGCAACACCAATTGCGGAAGTCCGGCTCGAAGCTTCCGGTAATATTTATGACTGCCCTCGAAGACGACGCTTTGGAAGCGGAAGCGTGGAAAGCCGGCTGCATTGCCTACCTGCACAAACCATTTCCGGGCGCTCTGTTGATCGAAGCCGTCAACAAAGCAATGGCGGCTTAAGGGCACGATGCCTTCCCTAAAGGACAATAGCCACTTCGAAATCATTCAGTAGACTGCCGCGTGAATCAATCTTGGGAGGATGAGAAATGAACAGACTTGGTTTACTTTGCGGGGCGATCGTGATCGCTTCGATATCCACGGCAGGGATTGGTCGAGCGGACACCATGAGCTATGCCGATGCGGTCACCGCCCTTGCCAAAGAGTGCGGCGCGGACATCAAGAAGGTCTGTAAAGGCCTCAACCTCGGCAACAACCAGATTCAGGATTGCCTGCAGAAAAACCAAGGCAAGGTCTCGCCGACCTGCACCTCGACGCTTGGGCAAGTGACGGCATCCATCCAGCAACGCCAGGCGGCGCAGACCGGGTTCTTCAAAATCTGTGCTCACGACGCGGCGCAGTACTGCGGCGGCGTCAAGGGAGAAGGCAACATTCTCGCCTGCCTTTTGAAGTCGAAACGCGTCGACAACGGCAAGTGTAACGACGCAATCACAGATGCGGGATGGAGATAGAGCATGACCACAATCGAGGGAAAGAAAATTTTCGTTCGTCGGGTCGGTGCCGGTATGGCGCTTGGACTTCTGCTGGCAGCAGGCAACGCCTCGGCTCAGCAACTCAATAATCAGCAGCTCATGAGCAGTTTGAGCCAGATCTCCAACGCTGCTCCCGTCATCGATCCGGCTTTGCTCGCTCAGGAAGCAAATGCCAACGTGGGCAAAGGCGTTGCTGGCCAACCGAGCTGGAGCCAACTCGCCAACCTGTCGCAGCTGCTCGTCGAGATTGATTTCGAGAACGATTCCATCGCCATCGAACCGAAGTCATACCGGACGGTCGGTCTGATCGCCGATGCCCTGCATCATCCCAATTTGATGTTTTACAAGTTCCTCGTGGTCGGACACACCAGCTCGACAGGTGATGCCAAGCACAATCTGAAGCTCAGCCAGGAACGTGCCGAGGCGATCACGGAAGCCCTGGCGACAACCTTTGCGATCCCGCGAGGCCGGCTCTATTCGGTCGGCGTGGGCCAGGAGATGCCCGTCGATCCGGCGAACCCGAAGGCGGCGGACAACCGACGCGTGCAACTGATCAACCTCGGACGGATGAAGTAGCAGGGCTGTAACCGTTGCGTGCTTCACATCCAGGTTCTGGAACGAACCTATGGGGGTTCGCCGGAACCGACTGAACGGAGTTCCCACTCACCAATGAAGAATAGGAGTTGAAAATGACTTTCTTTCATAAGGTGCTTGCCAGTGCCGCCGCGTTCATACCGTTCGATGCAAGTGCGGAATCTATCCAGATTGGAACACTCGCCTGCGATGTCTCCAAAGGAATAGGAATGTTCGTCGTGGAGAAGCAGAAACTTACCTGCTCGTTCAAGCAGAAGAGCGGCAATACCGACAACTACACCGGATCGATCGACGAATATGGCATCGCGGTCGGCGAAGTCGCCTCGGGCCACCTGATCTGGGGTGTCGTTGCGGCGACCAGCGGACTTCCGACAGGAGCGCTCGCAGGCACCTATGCCGGCGTTGGAGCCAATGCCTCGGTCGGGCCCGGCGCAGGTGCAAACATTCTTGTCGGGGGTACGGGCAAGGCGTTTTCCTTGCAGCCGATTTCGGTCGAGGGCCAGGAAGGTATCAACTTCGCCGGAGGGGTCACGACCGTCACTTTGAATCCGGCACCTTGATGCGACCAGCAACCGTGAAGCCAAGGGGAAATAGAATGTTTGTTCGAATGCACGCTGCAGTTTCGATGGTTATACTAGCGACAACACTCGCAGGATGTCAGTCGTCTGACGGCGTGCCAGCTTCAGCGGTGCCGACCGCCATGGATGCGACCGCCACAACCTCGGAAGGCGCGCCCGCCGATCTTGCCGATCTGGTAAATGCGCCCGCCGCCGGGGCTCAAAGTCAGTTGCAGGCGCGCGGCTACGCGTTTACCCAGCAGCAGGGCCCTACCAGTTACTGGTGGAATCCCAAAACGACGATCTGCGCAACGACGGTGACGAGCAACGGCAAATTCCAGACCATAGGGACGGCAACAGCGCAATATTGTGGCCAACGGTAATCAGAGTAGCGGTATCGGATACAGCCGGGACACTTCGTGGCGTGAAGGGTTCATTGCGTCAAAAGGAACAGGGAATGTGAGCGAAGAATCGATGGCCGACCTCGACGTCAATTCGGCGATATCGGCCGTTGAGAGGGGTGCCGAGGGCTTTGCGGCCGGGCTGTACGCGCGATTTTCTGCGTTGTCGGAGCTACCCAACGAATGGGGGAGCTTGCTGAGCTCCATTGCGGCAGCCTCGACATCGCCTTTCTATCTTTTCTCTGCAGTCGCTCTTGTGATCGCACTCACTGCCGGCACGCTTCTGATGCTGAAGCGCCAAGTAAGAATCAGGAATGACGCGAGGGCAGGCGGGCGGAAATTTGCATTGGATGTGGCCGCCGCTTTGGTTGCCCTCGCCGTGGGTCTTGTTGCCGCGAGGCTGCTGGCCCAATCTGGCCTGCCTTTGCGGACCCTCCGATTGTGGGCCGTCGCAACTGTCGTCGTTTATAGTGTTTTGTGGCTCGCGCGAGTTGTGTTGATGGCATCGCGCCGGCTGGAAGTCCGACACCGTTCCTTCCATATGCTGGCACTGTCCCGGGATCTGTCGATCGCCATCAGCTGGGCAATCGTGGGTATCGCGCTTGTCACGACGTTGCAGATTTGGGGTGCCGGTCCAGGCCTCAGGGATGTGACCCGCACGGTTCTGATGGCGGTGCCGACCTATCTCCTGCTTGCGGGAGTGGTCTGGCGACACAAACGCACGATGGCCGCTGCCGTTGCCGGTCCCCGCCCGAGAAGTCACTGGCGCAATAGACTTGCAAGGCGCTGGCCTGCAATCAGCATCGGCTTTCTCGTGATTACTTTCATCAGCAGTCAAGCAGCGCTCACGCTGGGCACGCCGCTGCCGGGATCGGCTGTGATCGTGACGGTCCTTATGGTGCTTCTGACTCCGCATCTTGACGCGATGATCGGAAGTTGGGCGCAGCGCAAATTGGCGGCCGAGCATATCTCCGTTCCAGCGGCGGCGGCACGTCAGACGGCCCGCTTCACCATTCTCATAGGCACAATTGTCATGTTGGGCACTCTGTGGGCAACGCCGCTAGCCATGGGATTGGGCTTCCAATTGCGAAGCGTCACACGCGAAGCAATCGAAATAACCGTGATCGCGCTTTTGGCAGCATATTTGTGGAACATGATCGGGACAGTGACGAGCCGCGCCTTGCAGAGACCGCATCCTGCATCAGCTCCTGACAATTATGCACTTGACGCACCCCGATCTAGGTTGGGAACGATTGTCCCGCTCATCAGCGGAGTGGGGAAATCGAGCATTCTCGCGCTGGCGCTCCTCTCGGTCCTGATTTCTTTTGGTGTCAACGTCTGGCCATTGATCACGGGTCTGAGCGTTTTTGGCCTCGCCATCGGTTTCGGCTCGCAGACGCTTGTCAAAGATGTTGTTTCAGGTCTGTTCTTCCTGATCGACGATGCCTTCCGATTTGGCGAATACATCGAAACGTCGGGTGCCAAGGGAACCGTCGAGAAAATTTCCATACGGTCCGTGTCTCTTCGAAACTCGCGCGGCTCGATCGCGACAGTGCCTTACGGGCAAATAGGGAAGATCCAGAATTTCAGTCGCGACTGGGCAATCGAAAAGCTGACATTTCGGGTTGCGTTCGATACGGACGTCGACCTGGTCCGCAAGCTTTTCAAGAAAATCGGACAGGACATCGCGACAAATCCGGAGCTTGCTCCGGACCTGATAGAACCCTTCAAGAGCAAAGGTATCGGCGACGTTGAAGACGGCACGCTGATCATCAAGGCATCCTTCACCGCAAGACCTGGCAAACAATCGATGATCCGCCGCACGGTATTGATGGCGGTTCAAAGCGCCTTTCGGGAGAACGGCATCAAAGCGGTCCCGAAACCAATGACGGCAAATCCGGAACCAGAAGCCGCTGGTTAAGGATGGAGTGAACGGAAGCAACTCTAGTCCCCTCCCTCGACTGGCGACGATTATGATGGCGTTCCTGCATTGGCCGTGCCGACTGCGATGGAGGCGTACGCCACGATCATGGGGTGTGCCCGCCCACATCAACGATCGGGCAGTTACTGCGACCAGCCCTCAAAACCAAATAAAGTCATCCACCCATGACATTCGGCTGGATTTGCAAGTTCGGTGCAATCCGCTACCGCGGAAATGCCTCTGGACGCTCCGTCCGATATCCTGGGCCGATCGAAAACGCGCGGTCTTTTGCTTAGCTAGCAGGCGTAACAATAAATGCGGCCATCTGTGAGCGCGCCCATGACGCATAATTACGGTACTACTGTTCAAACACTTGTCTTGAGCCAACGGGTATGGGAGTACCCGCTCGTTTGGCCCTGGCCCACCTCGAACGAAAACACATCGATCCGGACCCGCTGCTTAGACGGTGCGGCCTAGAACGCGCTTCGCTCGATGAACAAAAGCGCATCAGCCTGACCTCACAGATCGCGTTTCTGAACGAAGTTGGCGGAGCAGTCGGGAATGATTGGTTGGGGCTCGATTTGGCCGATCAGGTCGATCTGCGCGAGATGGGGATGATCTACTACGTGGCCTCGTCGTCGCATACGTTTGAAGAGGCACTCCGCCGTTTGATGCGATATGTTCGGTTGGGAAAATGAGGCACTCGTACTCCAGATAGACCAGGGAGCAATCTGTCGGGTAACGCTTTCCTATTCAGGTGTTGCCCGCCATAGGGATCGCCATCAGGCAGAGTTTCTGACAATGGTGCTCCTGCAACTGTGTCGCGAGCTTCTCGGCCAGCATATTGTTCCGGTCTCCGCGAGTTTTGTGCACCACCGTATTGGTGATCTTGGTGTGATCCGGCAGAGATTTGGCTGTGATATCGAGTTCGGTGCACATGCCGACCAACTGAGCTTCGACGGAGCCTTGCTGGATCGACAGATCGTTGGAGACGACCCGCATCTCAACGAAATAATGGTCAAGCTCTGCGAGGATACGCTCGCTGTCCGGTCATCCAACATAAGTCCCTTTCGCACACTGGTCGAGAACACAATCGCCCCACTTCTTCCTCACGCCGAGGCAAATGCGATCATCGTGGCAAGGCGGCTGGGCCTAAGCGAACGGACGTTTGCCCGACGTCTAGCCGCGGACGGGGTTTCCTTTGGTGAGATCCTCGAGGGCCTGCGCCGTGAAATGGCGCTCAGCTACCTCCAAGAGGGGCTTCAGGCCTCTCAGATCGCCTGGCTGCTCGGCTTTCGCCAATTGAGTTCGTTCAGCCATGCCTGCCGTCGCTGGACGGGCAAATGCCCATCGGAACATCGGCGCGCCTACAGGCAAGGAATGGTCGCCTGAGTTACTGACTTGCGGCGACGTAAATCGGTCTTTTGACGGATAGAGCCATCCAAAGTTTGTCGATTAAAGCCAATGCTTTGTGCTTTGATGCCAACCCACTTGCAGATTTTACGGTGGCTACGATCTTTCCGTTCGAGTTGAGGAACGGGGCAATCGTCATCTTAACCTCATTTCGAGCACCTGATGTGAGCACGAACCGGCATGTGCTGGTACCAGTAGCATCGTACCATTTGGACACAAGCCCGGCTTTGCGGGGCTCGCGCAGGAGTTTGCCTCCCGCGCGAAGGCGCAGCTCGCAAGTTCGTGCGCGACTGCAACGACGCGTGTTCCCATTCAGGAACAGAGACAAGGAAGCAAGCCGATGACAAACAAATTGGACGAGATAATGCAAATGATCCACGCCGCCGACAGGGCAGCGGAGTGGCGCTTCATGCAGGTTGGACCGCTTGGCCGCTATCTGATCCTGGAACAGTCCATCACGCCGACACTCCGGGGCGAAGATGTCGGGATACAATGGGTGAAGAAACAGTGGGAGACCGCGGACGACTTCGACGCAGGCCATGCGGAAGAACGTTACCGCGAGCCCATCAAGCGGCTGGCGGCGGCATCGTTCCCTGCCGCTGGTTCGGGTTACGATGCACTCGTTGCACTGCTGCGCATTGCCCACGATAGTCCATCCCATAACCCGCAAACGGATGAACTGGGGGAGTTCATTTGCCTGCATGGCAATGATGGCTATGACTACGAAGAGCGCGCAGAAGTCCTGCGCAATATCCCGTTGGAATTCGTCAACGGTTTTTGGGTTGGCGTGAAGGAAGGCTATGAAGAATTCAACCACGCTCGATAACTGTTGGACGCAGGCGACATTAATGCCAAGCCTCACGAGCCACACGCAGCAGAAACGACGGTGTCAACTCGGTTGATCCGGTTTGCCGACCCTTCTTCCTGAACTCACAGTGTACCACCCGGACACGCACCAACCAAGACCGCGATGATCGCCACCTCGGGGACGTAGATATCGCTGCCCCGGACCTTGCCGCCAATCATTGCGGATCTTGAGGCGTAGCTCGATGCCGAAAACAGCAAGATCCCGACGAACGCAGCAAGCGCGCGAGCGAACGTCACTACGGATATTCTGACCTGCATACGATCTGCCGTCGCGGCGATCGCACCGGCCGTGGCATCGGCCGGCTACTTATTGCCCTTCCTGAACGGTATCGCTCATATCGATGTCCTGAACCAAAGGTTCGGCAAGCACCGCGTGCTCGGCGGAACTGCGAAGATTCAATCAACATTCACCTCGAACGGAGCAATCCGCCAATTTTTACGATTGGCGGACGGCGGCACAATCAGGAAGTGCTAGACTCCGTCGGATTCGCGCAGAACACCTCATGAGGCCCAGAATTATGCAGGTGACCCTGCCATCTTTCCGATCTCATCGGCCCACCACGCGGCCATTTTCAAGCGTTCGTCCCAATATATAGCACGGTGATAGGTTCGCCGGACTTCGTCTGCGCCCATATGGCCTAGTTCTGCTTCGATAGCGTCCGGGTTCCACAATCCGCTCTCGTTCAGCAGGCTGGAGGCGCTAGCGCGAAAACCATGGCCGGTCGCTCCATCTTGGGCGTAGCCGAGACGCCGCAGGGCGGCATTGATCGTGTTTTCGCTGATGGGTCGCTCCGCTGATCGCAGGGAGGGAAATGCGAGCCGGCGGTTGCCCGAGTGACCGCGCAACTCCTCCAACAATTCGATCGTCAGAGGAGCTAGCGGCTTTTTGTGCTCACGGCGCATCTTCGTCCGGGACGCCGGTATCGTCCAAACACCCTTTGCCAGATCGAATTCGCTCCATTCCGACAGGCGTAGTTCGCCGGGCCGTGAAAAAAGGAGGGCAAGCAGCTTGAGGGCGATCTGGGTTTCGATCGTCCCCGCAAAAACCAGATTGCTCTGATCAGCCTCTCAAACGCTGGGCGTTCCGTAACAGCGGCGCGATGGGCCGGTTTTGGTGTTATCAGTGCGCCCCTAAGTCCGCCGGTTGGATCATTCTGCGCCCGGGCCGTGGCAATCGCGAACCGGAACACTTGGCCGATGACAGCGCGGAGACGGCGCGCTGTTTCGTAGTTTCCATCGGCTTCGACTCTGCGCAACGGTCGAAGGATCTCGGCAGCGGTGATCTCCGTGATTGGCCGATTGCCAATGTCGCCGCGCGCAAGGCCAATGAGCCACCGCTTTTTGGCAACCGTGACCTCGGCCTTGCCCTCTCTCGTGGTATCCAAGAATTCGTCCGAAAGTGCAGAAAATGTGATTGCTCGAAGATGACTTCGTTCAATCCTGTCGAGTGTCACTTTTTCGGAGGGATCTATGCCGCTGGCGAGCAATTTTTTTGCATCATCGCGCTTGGAACGTGCATCGGAAAGCGAGACAGCGGGATAAGCGCCAAAGGAAAGTAGCTTCTGCTTTCCGTCAAATCGGTATGGAAATCGCCAGAGTTTGCCGCCGGCTGGGGTGTGTAGCAAGTGGAGCCCGCCAGAGTCTGGGATTTTGCGGGGCTTCGTGGCTAGGCCTAAGGATCTGATTTTTTGTCGTTTAGCGCCATTTGGTGGTATCCAATTCTGTGCCGTAGACCCTAGAATCTCCAAGATACCATCAAGACTACCATCATTGGCGTTGGATACCAGCAACCCCACGCAGACGCAGGTAGACACCAGACAACAAAAAAGCCCGGAAAACCGGGCCTTTTGTCTGATTTCAGTACCGTATTGGACGGTACGAAATGGGAATTTGGTGCCCAGAAGAGGACTCGAACCTCCACGCCTTGCGGCACACGGACCTGAACCGTGCGCGTCTACCAATTCCGCCATCTGGGCAGCGGGGTTCCATGTAAGGGGCGCTCTCGAGTCTGTCAATCCATTTGCCGGGGAATTCGTCAGCGATTTGTCAGACCGTGCTTGCCCGGCCGGTCAACCCTCGAGAACTTCCTTGGAAGCGACGGTCGAATCCGCATTGAGCTTGTAGACGATCGGAACGCCGGTCGCGAGCTCCTGCGCGACGATCTCCTCGCCGGTCAGGCCGTCCAGCGCCATGATCAGCGCGCGCAGCGAATTGCCATGCGCCACCACCAGCACATTCTCGCCGCGCAGCACATGCGGTTGCACGTCGTGCAGATAATAGGGCCAGACGCGCGCGCCGGTGTCGCGCAGGCTCTCGCCGCCGGGCGGCGGGACATCATAGGAACGGCGCCAGATATGCACCTGCTCCTCGCCCCATTTGACGCGGGCATCGTCCTTGTTGAGACCCGACAGATCGCCGTAGTCGCGCTCGTTCAAGGCCTGATCGCGGATGGTTTCAAGGCTGGGCTGGCCGATTTCTTCGAGGATGTGATCGAGGGTCGCCTGGGCGCGGGAAAGAACAGATGTATAGGCGATGTCGAAATGCAGCCCCTTGGCCTTCAGCCGCTGTCCGGCGTCCTTGGCTTCCTCATGACCGAGCTCGGTCAGCGCGGGATCGCGCCAGCCGGTGAAAAGGTTCTTCAAATTCCATTCGCTCTGGCCATGGCGGACAAGGACGAGGGTTCCGGACATTGCAGTACTCCTGTTGACAGACTTATGGATTGAGGCCGAGGACGTCGAGCATGGAATAAAGGCCGGGTTTGCGGCCTCTGCCCCAGAGCGCCGCCTTGACGGCGCCACGCGCGAATATTGTGCGGTCCTCCGCATGATGGGAAAGCGTGATGCGCTCGCCCTGGCCGGCAAGGATAACGGAATGATCGCCGACGACAGAGCCGCCGCGCAGTGAAGCAAAGCCGATGGTGCCGTTCTCGCGTGCGCCGGTATGGCCGTCGCGCACCCGTACGCTGTGCTGGCCGAGCCCGATATCGCGACCCTCTGCGGCGGCTTCACCGAGCAGCAATGCGGTGCCTGAAGGCGCATCGACCTTGTGTTTGTGGTGCATTTCCAGAATCTCGATATCGAAATCATCCGCGCCCAGCGCCCGCGCCGCCTGTTTGACGAGGACGGCGAGCAGATTGACGCCAAGGCTCATATTGCCGGATTTGATGACGACCGCATGACGGGCGGCCAAGGCGATCGTCGCATTGTCCTCACTTGTGCAGCCGGTGGTGCCGACAACGTGGACGATACGCGCCTGCGCGGCCAGGCCCGAGAACAGGACGGTCGCAGCGGGTGCGGTGAAATCGAGGACGCCTTCGACGCCGGCGAATACGGCGGGCGCATCGTCTGTGATTGGAACGTCGAGATTGCCAACGCCTGCAAGCTCGCCCGCATCGCGGCCGATATAAGGCGAACCGGGCCGTTCGATCGCACCGGCAAGTGTCGCGCCGGGGGTGGCGTGGATGACGCGGATCAAAGTCTGGCCCATGCGCCCCGCCGCGCCGACAACGGCAAGTTTCATTGGCGTTGTGGGCTGTTCCGCAGGGCTCATTCGGCTGGTCTCGCTACCGGAGTTGGCATTTCTTCGCTGTCATCGATGATGGGCGACTCTTCCTTGCCTTGCAACTGATAGAAGCGGGCATAAACCCCGTTGGGACGCCCGAGCAGTGTCTCGTGCACGCCTTCCTCCACCACGCGTCCGGCCTCCATGACGACGATATGATCGGCATTGACGATGGTCGACAGGCGGTGGGCGATGACGATGGTGGTACGCCCCTGCATGACATGTTCAAGCGCCTGCTGGACGCGCTTTTCCGATTCATTGTCGAGCGCGGACGTCGCCTCGTCGAGAAGCAGGATCGATGCGTTGCGGACGATGGCACGGGCGATGGAAAGGCGCTGGCGCTGGCCGCCGGAAAGCGTCACACCGTTCTCACCGACTTCCGTACCATAGCTCTGCGGCTGCTGGCGGATGAATTCGTCGGCATTGGCGAGCTTCGCCGCCTCGATGACCTCTTCGTCTGTGGCATCCGGGCGGCCATAGCGGATATTGTCGGCGATCGTGCCTTCGAAGAGATAGGGCTGCTGCGAGACATAGGCGATCGACTGGCGCAACGAGCGCTTGCTGACATAGGCGATGTCCTGCCCGTCGATGAGAATGCGCCCGCCATCGATGTCATAGAAACGCTGGACGAGGCCGATCAGCGTCGATTTGCCTGCGCCGGAAGCGCCGACGATGGCGGTGGTCTTGCCAGCTTCGGCCGTGAAGCTGATGCCGTGCAGCACCGGCACGCCATTGCCGTAGCTGAAGCTGACATTGTCGAATTGTACCTCGCCGCTCGGCACGGTGATCGGCACAGCGCCGATGCTATCCGCCTGACGCGGCTCGATATCGAGGACCTCGTAAATCATCCGCGCGTTGACCAAGGAGCGTTCCATACTTACCTGCACGCGCGCCAGACGGCGGATGGGATCATAGGCGAGCAGTACCGCGGTCATGAAGCCGAACATAGCCCCGGGCGGATCTACATTGTTGATCGCACGGTAGCCTGTATAGGCAATCATAGAAGCGATGCAGATGCCCGCGATCAAATCGGTGATCGGCGTCAACCTTTCTGAAACCCGCGCGATCTTGTTGGCCCGTTCTTCGGCTCGCCCAATCAATTCGCTCACTTTGATTCGCAACTGATCTTCCATAGTAAACGCTTTGACGATGGCGATACCTTGTGCCGACTCCTGCACGGCACCAAGCAGACGCGAATTCAGCGTGACTGATTCACGGTGAATGCTGCGCAGACGCTTCGTCAGGTAACGCACAGTCAGGATGATTGGTGGCCCAATGAGCAGAGCAAAAAGCGACAGAACCGGATCAAGGTAGATCATACTCCCTACCATCGCGACAAGCGTGGGGATATCTCTGCCCAATGTGGTAACGATAATATCCAGAAGGTCGCGTACGCCGCCCACGTTCTGGTTGATGCGGGCCGCGAGCTGCGCTGAACGGTTATCATGGTAGAAATCAAGACCAAGTTTCATGAGGTGGTCGAAGATTCTTTTTTGATAGCGCGCGACGATATTATTGCCGATCTTGGCCATCATCACCGAATACACGTAGGTCGCGACACCGCGTACGATGAAGGCGCCGAGAACACCAAGACTGATCCACAGGATCAGATCCTCACGTCTCTCGTAATAGATCTTGTTGATCACATCCTTGAAGATAATTGCAATGAACGCCATGGCGCCTGCTGTTGCCAGCATCGCAGGAACAGCAACAGCGTACGACCAGCGCTGATCATACAGGTTTTCGCCCAGAACCCTGCCGATGACGCGCTTCGCCTCGGACGGATCAATCTTCTTCTTCCTGGTCTGTTCGCTCATTACAGGCGGCAACTCGCTGGTACTAAACATCCCGGCAAAGGCGTTACCTTGCCGCTTGATCAGTCCCTATAGCGTCATTGACCCGGCTTGCCTATCGGTTTTGGCCATGGTTTCGAAGGGAGTCCGGAAGTGTTGCTCTCCTGCCCACTCCGGATTTAATCACGGCGCCAGCGCCGTCCTTCGGTGGACACGCCGAAACGGGTCGGTGTGCGGGAGAAGGCGGAAAGCCCGCTCAACGCCGCCAGCGGATGGGTAATGATATAGACGGGCGTCTCGCGCAAGATTTCACCATGCGGTGCCTTGTCTTCGAAAGCCTGGCGGAAAGACGGGTCCTTCAGCGGTTCGACGATCTTCTGGACAATGCCGCCGGCGAGGTAAACGCCGCCCCGTGCCATGAAGGTCAGGGCGAAATCACCGGCAAGCCGGCCGAGATAAGTCACGAACAATGCCAGCGTTTCCTTGGCTTCAGCGGACTCGCCGGAAAGGCCGGCCGCAGTGATGTCGGCAGGGGTCTGCAACTTGGCCTCCGTGCCGTTTACTTTGCAGATGGCGCGATAGATATTCTGCAGGCCACGGCCACAAAGCAGCTGTTCGCCTGAGATGCGGCCCTCGATATGTTCGAGATGCGGAAAGATTTCGAGATCGCGGGCGGTGCGCGGACCCATGTCCACATGACCGCCTTCACCGGGGACAGGCACCCAGCTCGACCGCGCGCGGACCATGCCGGCGACGCCGAGGCCGGTGCCGGGTCCAAGCACAGCACGGCTGCCATGCGGGTCACCCTCGCCGCCACCAAGTTTTTCGAGATGCTTGGGCTCCAGCGAAACAACAGCGAGCGCCTGCGCTTCGAAATCGTTGAGGACGGTGATGTCGCGAAGACCGAGCGTATCCATCATCTGGTGCGGTTTGACCACCCATGCGCAATTGGTGAGGTCGATTTCGTCGCCTTCAACCGGTCCGGCAATGGCCAGGACTGCCGAGCGCGGCTGGATCGAGGTGTGGTCGAGAATGGCGTTCTGGATTGCCTCGTCGATGGTTGGATAATCCGCCGTCTGCAGAACCGGAAATTCCTTCGGGTCCGCATAGGCGTCTACCAGAATGGCGAAACGCGCATTGGTGCCGCCGATATCACCGACCAGGATCGGAAACTTCATGATGTGGTCGGTATCTGCCTGTGTCACCATTATTTCTTCCCTAATGTGCTTTCAACCGCGTCGTCGCGCAGCAAACCTCTTTTTTGCACCAGAACCTCGGCAGTCGCCCGGTTCAAGGCCATCGGAATATCGTAGACGCTTCCGAGCCGCATCAGCGCCTTGACGTCGACATCATGCGGCATTGGGGACAATGGGTCGACAAAGAAAATCAATCCGTCGATCTTCCCCTCGGCAATCAACGCGCCGATCTGCTGGTCGCCGCCCAGCGGCCCGCTCTTGACGCGCGTGATCGTCAGCGAGGGACACGCTTCCTGGACAAGGCCTCCCGTCGTACCCGTCGCCACAATATCACATGGGGCCAGCAGGCGTTCATAGGTGCGAGCAAAATCCACCATGTCGTCCTTTTTCTGGTCATGCGCTATCAGCGCGAGGCGAAATGGCTGTGTCATGAAAACTCTGTTTCGGGTTCCAACCCTAAATCGATTGAAACCCTATACTCAATTCATAACTGCATGAAAAGGCCGCAGGCAAAAAAGACCGGAGGCAGCCGTTCCTTTGGAATGAACTGGATAATGTTGTCGAACCACGCAGAGCGATTTGTAGTAAGGCAGAAATCAAGGCTTCCGTCCGGGAACCGGCACATCTACCGGCATATCGCTGCCTTCCGGGGCGTAGGCCGTTGCCGGAGTTCCCGCCGCAGCCGGCTGCGCAAATTTCGTGCCCGCGCCGTAGGTCACTTCATCAACCGATTTTGGCCCTGGCGCGTTCAAGATCACGGCGCAAGCCTTCGGCAGATCAGAGAGCATTGTCACCTTCGGCTTGACCGGTTTGGCGGGTTCGGGTGCCTTCTTCCACGGCTCGTCGGTAAACCACCACGCAAGTGACTTGCCACAACCGTCATCGGCACCGATCGGTTCCTGCGGCTTGCAATTTGGCGAACCTGGCTGGCATTTTATACGCACATGGAAATGGTAATAATGCCCCCAATAGGGCCGGATCTTCGCCATCCAGCTGCGATCGCCCTGTACGCTGTCGCACAGCTTCTTCTTGATGCCGGGGTGGACGAAGATGCGCTCCACCTCGGGGTAGCTGGCTGCGCGCTTCAAGAGCGCGGTTCGTGACGGTGTCCATTTATCCGGATCGACGTAAAGCGTGTCGCCCTTGAGCATTGACGCCGCAGCAACCTTCTCACGCTCATCGTCGGTAAAGCGTTGTTTCGGCATGGGCGTCAGCCAGATATCGGCGTCCAGTCCCACCTGATGCGAGGCATGGCCGGTCAGCATCGGGCCGCCGCGCGGCTGGGATATGTCGCCGACGAGCAGACCCGGCCAGCCATCCTTGGCGGCGGAATCGCGTGCCAGCTTTTCCAGAAGGGCGATCATACGCGGATGCCCCCAGCGGCGGTTGCGGGACAGGCGCATCACCTGCCAGGCCGGTCCATCCACAGGCAGCGCGACACCGCCTGCAAGGCAGCCTTTGGCGTAGAAGCCCGCCGATTGCGGCGCGCCGACAGTCGGCAGGGCCTGTGCCCCGAACAATTGCTTGGCCGGACCATCCACGGCAATGGCATCGATGGTGCTGGTGAACGAAATGAGCGCACCGAGCGCGAGACGCAACAGGGTTTTCGATTTCATGATCGCTGTTCCCCACAAGTGACCCTGGCGAATTTGCGCTCCGGATCGGGGCTTTATGATGGCCAGATTCGCGGGAAAGTCGCAATATAGCAATGCGGACCTCACTTTGATTCGAACGGGACCATCGCCATGAAAGCAGTCATTTTTGAAGAATTCGGCCAGACACCGCGTGTGCAGACAGTTGAGGACCCGTCGCCTGCAGCGACGGGCGTCGTCATCAAGGTCGAGGCGACCGGGCTTTGCCGCAGCGATTGGCATGGCTGGATGGGGCACGATGCCGATATCGTCCTGCCTCATGTCCCAGGACACGAACTCGCCGGAACCGTTCAGGCCGTCGGCAAGCATGTGACGCAGTGGAAGATTGGCCAGCGCGTCACGGTGCCATTCGTCGGTGGCTGCGGCCATTGTTTCGAATGCAATTCCGGCAATCATCAGGTGTGTGAACACCAGTTCCAGCCGGGTTTCACCGCCTGGGGTTCCTTCGCGGAATATGTTGCGGTGGATTTTGCCGATACCAATCTCGTGGCGCTGCCCGATACGCTGGATTTTGCCACGGCGGCGAGCCTCGGTTGCCGCTTCGTCACTTCGTTTCGCGCTATCGTCGATCAGGCAAAGGTCAAGCCGGGTGAATGGGTCGCCGTGCATGGCTGCGGCGGCGTCGGTCTTTCGGCCATCATGATCGCGACAGCGATGGGTGCAAATGTGGTCGCCATCGACCTGACCGAGGAGAAGCTCGCTTTCGCCCGCGAGCTCGGCGCGGTAGCGACAGTCAATGGCCGCGAGACGCAGGATGTGGTCGGTGCGGTGCGGGAGATTACCAAGGGCGGCGCGCATGTCTCCATCGATGCGCTCGGTCATCCTTCGACCTGTTTCAACTCTATCGCCAATCTGCGCCGCCGTGGACGCCATGTGCAGGTCGGGCTGATGCTCGGCGACCACGCGCATCCGCCAATCCCGATGGACAAGGTCATTGCGCATGAGCTCGAGATCTATGGCAGCCACGGCATGCAGGCTTTCCGCTACAAGGCGCTGATGGACATGCTGGAAACTGGCAAGTTGCAGCCGCAAAAACTGATCGGCAAGGAGATCACGCTGGATGACGCACCCGCGGCACTGACGGCGATGGACCGCTTCGAGGGGATCGGGATCAATGTAATAACGAAGTTTTAGAGACCCTTTGCCAATCCACCCTGACGGGCATCCAATGCGATTTTCTGCGCTTCCGGTGCTCATGGACCAAAAAGTCCACTGCGATCCGGTTCTCGAAAACCGCACCAACTGCCTCGTCAGGCTGAATTCTCAAAACGGTCTCTGGCGCCAGCAGCGCCTACCGCCAGGTCCCATCGCGCCACATTGTCGAAAAGGCGGTGCCGTAATCTGGATAGCGGAAGGAAAAACCCAGTGCCTTGATGCGTTTATTGGAAACGCGCTTGTTCTCGCCATAGAAAGAGCGCGCCATCGGAGTCAGCGGCGCTGTATCGAAGTCGGTTTCTTCCGGAGGCTCGACGCCCATCAGCTCCGCTGCATAGGCGACGACGTCCTGAGGCGGAGCCGGTTCATCATCGCTGACGTTGAAAATACCGGCTTCCTTGCGCATGCTGAGAAAAACCAGCGCACCGGCGATATCATCGACGTGGATGCGGTTGAAAACCTGTCCGGTCTTGTTCAGGCGGCGTGCGCTGCCGTTGGCGAGATTGACGAACGCGTTGCGGCCCGGCCCATAAATACCGGCAAGTCTCAAAATAGCGAGCGGAACACCGCGCTCATCGGCCAGTTCCTGCCAGCCGCGTTCGGCATCGACGCGCTCCACGGAACGGGCCGAAACCGGATGGCATGGCGTATTCTCGTCGACCCATGCACCGCCATGATTGCCATAGACGCCGACGGTGGAGAGGTAGCCGATCCATTGCAGCTTGGGCATAGCGCTGCGGATGGTTTCACCGAATTGCGCCAGCACCGGATCGCCGCTCTGCCCCGGCGATGTCGAAATGACGAGATGCGTCACACCGGCGAGGACATCGACAATCTCCTGCGAGGCGTGAGTGCCGTGAAAGAGAAACGGGGTTATGCCATCCTTCTTGAGGCTCGCAAATTTGGCGCTGTCGCGCGTCGTCCCGCCGATGAAATCCGCTTGACCGTCAATGACTTTGGCAAAAGTGCGCGCCGAATACCCGGCGCCAAAAAGAAAAATCTGCATTACTGATTTTTCGCGGCTTTGTTCCATTCGGTCAAGACGTGTGCATCATTTTCCTGCGCGGCATGGTGCATGCGCAGAGCTGTGAACCGCTCTTCGTGCATCAGTTCCCCCAACGCCCAGATAGCGGCACCGCGCACAAGCGGCGAGGGATCGGCGAGATGGGTTTGAATGGCTTCGATCAGGGCTGGTTCGCCGGAATTACCGCAGGCGATCAGCACATTGCGCAGGAAGCGATCACGGCCGATGCGCTTGATCGGCGAGCCGGAAAACATCGTGCGAAACGCGGCGTCATCCAGCGTCAGCAGCAATGCAAGCGATGGCGACCTCAGATCGTCGCGCGCCTGCAGCTTGGTTTCCCGCGCAGTCTCGGCAAATTTGTTCCAGGGACAGACGGCAAGACAGTCATCGCAACCATAGATGCGGTTGCCCATCGCCTTGCGGAATTCGAACGGGATGGGCTCCTTGTGCTCGATGGTGAGATAGGAGATGCAACGCCGTGCATCGAGTTGATAGGGTGCGGGAAAGGCATTGGTCGGGCAGACATCGAGGCAGGCGTGGCACGAGCCGCAATGATCCACCTCGCGTTCGTCAGGAGGCAATTCCGCCGTGGTAAAGATCGTACCGAGAAACAGCCACGAGCCATGGCTGCGGCTGACGAGATTGGTATGCTTGCCCTGCCAGCCGAGCCCAGCTGCCTCCGCCAGTGGCTTTTCCATCACCGGCGCGGTATCCACAAAGACTTTCAGATCCTCGCCGGCAGCGCGCGAGGCGAAACGGCTGGCGACGCCCTTGAGCTTGCCTTTTATGATGTCATGATAGTCACGGTTCTGCGCATAGACGGAAATCGCTGCCTTGTCCCTCTGTTTGAGGATCGCCAGCGGGTCGCTGTCCGGCCCGTAATTCATGGCAAGCACAATGATCGAGCGCACTTCCGGCCACAGGTTTTCCGGATTGGCGCGGCGCTCTTCCGTTACCTGCATCCATTGCATGCTGGCGTGGCGGCCGAGAGCCAGATATTGGCGCAAACGCTGTTCGGCGAGCGGAATGGCGTCCGGGCGGGCGATGGCAACGAGGTCGAAGCCCGCCGCACGCGATTCCTCAAGGATGAACTGCTTCAGCCGCTGTGCCTGTGAGGGCGTGTATGTTTCGGAGTGCAAAATCATCTCGCACTGGCCCTATGCGTGGTTCAACAGGCTCACCATGAGGGAAGTCGGTATTTTTGCAAGGAGCCAAGAAACGTCGACGTTTCCGAACTATCTTGCAACCAACGAGCCTCCCTCTTGGTGAGCTTGTCGAACCACGCACTTATACCAGTTTAAAAATCGAGATCGCCATAATGCGACGAAGGTGGCAGACCGCGCACGCGATCCGACAGGAGTGGACGGAAGGACGGGCGCGATTTCATCCGGGTGTACCAGTCGCGCGCCGCTTTATATTCGCCCCACTTGATCTCGCCAAGATAGTCGAGAATCGAGATTGAAGCGGCGGCGGACATGTCGGCATAGCTTGGTGCCGGTCCAGCCAGCCAGTTGCGCGTTGCTGTCAGCCAGTCGATATATTTCATGTGCTGGGTGATGTTGGCTCTGGCGGCGCGGATCGCGGTGGAGTCCGGCGCTCCGCCGCCCTGTTCCGCAGTCATGTGCAATTTGAAAATGCGTTCGCGTGCCATATGCCGCGTTACTTCGTTTTCGAGCTTGGTCAAAAACCAGTCGACCAGCCGCCGAACTTCGGCGCGGTTGAGCGAATCTTCGGGGAACAACCGGCGGCTGCGCTTCAGCGCCCCACGTGTTTCGTCTATATATTCGGCGATCACGGAAGCCCCTGAAACCGGAACATCGCCTTCCGCCAGGAGTACGGGCAGCGTTCCGGCCGGATTGAGCGCCAGGAACTCCTTGCGCCTTGCCCAGCTGTTTTCTTCGATCAGCTCCACTTCAATGTCATATTCATTGAGGATAAGCCGGGTATAGCGCGAACCGGTGGACATGGGATGATGGAAGAGCGTCAACATGGCAGATTTGTAATTCTTTCAAACTGGTATTGTATCCGGTGTGGTCGTATTGCTCGACAGCCGCTTCAAGTCTGCGCCAAACCTATAGGCGCAACACTAGCACGAGACAAGTAAACAGGATTTCACCAACAGCCGGTTACCTCCCAGCCGGCCACATCAAGAAAGCGGTAATCATGGAATTGCAGACGATCGTCGAAGCCCTTTTCCTTGGCCTGTTGGAAGGCATGACGGAATTCCTGCCGGTTTCCTCCACCGGCCATCTGTTGCTGGCCGGGCACTTCCTCGGGTTCGAATCCAATGGCAAGACCTTCGAGGTGTTGATACAGCTCGGTGCGATCCTGGCGATCCTTACCGTTTATTTCAGCCGTCTCGTGAAGATTGCGCGCGATCTGCCAACCGATCCGGCGGCGCGCCGTTTCGTCACGGGCGTTCTTATCGCTTTCCTGCCCGCTGCGGTCATCGGTGCGTTTGCCCATGACTTTATCAAGACCGTGCTGTTCGAATCGCCAATGCTGATCTGCGTGATGCTGATCATCGGGGGGCTCATTCTCTTGTGGGTTGACCGGATCGATCTGAAGCCGCGCTATACCAATGTCATGGATTATCCGCTCGGCCTTTGTTTCAAGATCGGCCTGATCCAGTGTTTCGCCATGATCCCTGGCACGTCACGTTCGGGCGCGACGATTGTGGGAGCACTGCTGCTCGGGACTGACAAACGCTCGGCGGCGGAATTCTCGTTTTTTCTTGCGATGCCGACAATGGCGGGCGCCTTCGCCTACGACCTCTTCAAGAACCGCCACATACTGACCTTCAACGATGCGTCGCTGATCGTTGTAGGATTTATCGCGGCGTTCATCTCGGGCGTTTTCGTCGTGCGTTATCTCTTGGATTATGTTTCGCGCCACGGTTTTGCACTGTTCGCCTGGTGGCGGCTCGTGGTTGGCACGCTGGGCCTCGTCGCGCTGATCGTGATGCGGTGAAGCCGAACAGCGTTACACGGGCGTCTGGCTGGAATATTGTCCATGCACGCGGAAGCGCCAGAGATATGACGGCAGGATTGCTTCGATCGTGTGCGGCCGAATACCCAGTCCCGCGAGCGTACGGCCTTCAGCCTTGGCAGCTTCAGAAACCACAGTGTCCCTCTGCAACAGGACGACCTGGTCTTTTGTCAACAGCGGTTTCGGCAGGTAGCCAAGTATAGAACCCTGAATTTTCGCAACCCAGAACGGTATCGATACGAACATGCGCTTGCGGCCGATGATACGCAGCATGGCTTCCAGGCATTGCTTGAACGTCAGCACTTCGCCACCGCCAAGCTCGTAGATATCGCCGGGCTTCAACGTGCCATCGACAGAACGCGCGATGACCTCGGCAACATCGCCGACATAGACCGGCTGGAATTTCGTGTGACCACCGCCGATCAGCGGCAGGAAGGGCGAAATGCGCGCCATGCCGGCAAATTTGTTGAAGAAATTGTCTTCCGGGCCGAAGACGATGGAGGGACGGATGATGATCGCGTCCGGCAGGATATTACGCACGGCCGCCTCGGCGCGGCCCTTGGTGCTGGCATAGACGGAGTGTGAATGCGGATCGGCACCGATTGCAGACATATGCGTTAGTGGCACACCGGCGGCCCGGGCGGCCTCGGCGACGGCACGCGCGCCGAAATCATGCACGGTGCTGAATTTCTGGTTGCCGCTCTCGAACAGCAAGCCAACGAGATTGATCACGTGGTCGGAACCCTCAACCGCGCGATCTACCGAAGCGCGGTAACGTAGATTCGCCTGCACGGCCTGGATTTGGCCGACACCGCCAAGCGGTTGCAGATGGAAGGCCAGATCGGGGCGGCGTACCGCGACGCGAACGCGGTAACCGCGCTTGGTCAGGGCCCGCACGACGTGACGACCAATAAAGCCGGAGCCTCCGAAAACGGTGACGAGTTTTGGCTTTATGATTGTCATCGAGCTCTCCTATGGAATCCAAGCGGCAACGGATGCTGTTTATGCTTTTTTGTCGCCGGCGCAAAGAGGATTGGAGAGCAAATTCAGCGGCGCGTTGCCGCGCAGGAGAACGATTGTGTTTTGCGCAGGAAGGACGCGTGGCCGGGCAGGCGCCCCACCACGCGCATCGATTGATTACTGCAGCATTACCGTGCGCAATTCGTGCTCCTGCGCTCCGACAAGAATATTGTCGCGTTCGTCGGAAAGCACGATCGGATCGCCATTGGCGGCGAAAAGCGCCCAAAGCTCGACACCAGGCGTCATCGGCGGGAGAGCCGGAAAGCTCGTAGCGAGGTCATCGGTTTTGACCTTGCGCATATATGCCACCTGGCCAGCGCCAAGGCGGGCAAATTCAAGCTCGGTCAGGAGATTCTTGTGATCGGTGGTTTGCATAATAGCCTCCATATTCGGACAGTCCATTCTTAGGCCCTGTCCAGTTAGAGCTACGATTAGTCCTGAACCGCAATGTTGATGCGTTTGACCAATCGTTCGGGTTCCGGCCGGTCGAGATCGATCGACAGAAGCCCATTCTTCAAAGTGGCGGTGCTGACACGCATCCCATCAGCAAGAACGAAGATGCGCTGGAACTGGCGTGCGGCGATACCACGATGCAAATATTCACGGGTCTCTTCTTCGGCTTGCCTGCCACGAATGATCAGCTGGTTATCTTCCGTGGTCACTTCGAGATCGTCATTGGAGAAACCCGCAACGGCGAGAATAATTCGAAGCTGTTCACGATCATTGTTGCCGCGGATACGCTCGATATTGTAAGGCGGGTAGCCGTCGCCCGACTTGGCGATACGCTCCAGCGTCTTTTCCATCGAATCGAAACCAAGCAACAAGGGGCTTGAAAACGGTGTCATTCGTGTCATTTGTGCAGTCCTTGAGAAAAGCGACCTAAAAATGAAACCCGTGATCTTAAGGCATTTCACTTCTGTCCTTTGATATGGTCGATTGAACTGCAGACTTCAAGAGAGTGCCGGTTTCAGACCAAAAGAAAGTAAGAAACGTAAGAAATGACGCGGAAAATCATAATCGATACCGATCCGGGACAGGACGATGCACTGGCGATCCTCCTGGCGTTCGCCAGCCCGGAATTGGAAGTCCTCGGAGTAACTGCGGTAGCAGGCAATGTCCCGCTGGCGTTGACCGAACTGAATGCAAGGAAGATCTGTGAGCTTGCGGGCCGTTCTGACGCGTTGGTCTTTGCCGGCGCCGATCGTCCCTTGATGCGTCGGCTTGTCACCGCAGAACATGTGCATGGAAAGACCGGCCTCAACGGACCGGATCTGCCGGAACCGGCAATGAAACTGCAGACCCTGCACGCGGTCGATTTCATCATCGAGACGCTGCGCACGGAGGAAGCAGGAAGCGTTACGCTCTGCGCACTTGGGCCTCTCACCAATATTGCACAGGTCCTGATACGCGCCCCGGAGCTTGCCCCTCGTATTCAGGAAATCGTGCTCATGGGTGGCGGTTTCTTCGAGGGCGGCAATGTTACCCCCACGGCCGAGTTTAACATCTATGTCGATCCGCATGCTGCGCAGATCGTGTTGCAGTCGGGCGTTCCCGTGGTCATCCTGCCGCTCGATGTAACCCACAAGGCACTGACGACTGCCAAGCGTATCGAGCGTTTTCGCGCCATGGGAACAAAGGCGGGCGATGCTTCGGCGGCCCTGCTGGAATTCTTCGAGCGGTTTGACGAGGAAAAATATGGCAGCGATGGCGGCCCGTTGCACGACCCGAACGTCATTGCCTATCTGCTGAAGCCGGAGCTTTATCGTGGCAGACAATGCAACGTCATCGTCGATGCGGCGAACGAACTGACGCTCGGCATGACCGTCGTTGATTGGTGGGGGGTGACTGATCGCCCCAAGAACGCGCTCTATGTCCGCTATGTCGACGATGAAGGCTTCTTCGATCTTCTGACCGAGCGGGTCGCTCGTCTGCCCTAATTATTCAGGTCCCAGCCGTTGCGCTGGTCGGACCTATCTACTTGTTTCTTCACGGAAAGTTGAAGCCACGTAAACCATCAATCAGTAATTTCCGGACAAAATCACCCCGCAAGAGTAGTGTCTAAGGACGGACAGCAGAAAACTTGGGGGTTAATATGCTGACACGGCGTGGTGTTCTGACAGGTCTTCTTGCGGTAGTGCTGGCGCCACAGGCGGCACTGGCCAAGCCGAAGAGGAAAATCTTCGTCATCAATCCGGAATTCAGGCCGCAATATGTTTCGTACGACTCATCCTATGCGCCGGGCACCGTGGTGATCGACCCTCGTGGCCGGTTCCTCTACCTGATCGAGGACAGTTTCACCGCACGGCGTTATGGCGTTGGCGTTGGCCGAGCCGGTCGTGTGTTCCGCGGCGTGGCGAAAGTCGGCCGCAAGGAGAAATGGCCGCGCTGGATCCCGACGAACGGTATGATCAGACGCCAGCCGGAAAAATATGCACGCTACGCCGGTGGTGTCGCAGGCGGACCGCATAATCCATTAGGTGCTCGCGCGCTCTATCTCTATCGAGGTGGCCGCGACACCTATTATCGCATCCATGGGACGACGGAGCCGTGGACGATTGGACGCGCCGTGTCCAATGGCTGCATTCGCATGGTCAATGAACACGTAATGGATCTTTATGCCCGTGTCCCGGTGGGCGCGCGAGTCGTCGTAATCTAGAGCAAATCTTGTCTACTCAGAGTCGTTCTGCGGGAGGGAATTGACCCAAATTCACCCCGCCCTTCGGGTTTCCGGCTGGCGGACACCGACTTTGTCAGGCGGCGTCGTCCGATGGGGTAACATCGGCCTCGCCACCTTCCGCGTGGATTGTCTCGCCATCCAGGAAACAGAACTGGCTCTGAACAAACAAGACTTGCTCTAGGCCGCCACGCTGTCCCGTTGGGTATCCGGCGCTAGCGTGATTTCGAGACCGTTCAACTCTTCGGTCATGATCAGCTGGCAGGAAAGACGTGAATTGTCCTCGACGTGAAACGTCACGTCGAGCTGGTCGACTTCCTCGTCAAGCGGTGCAAAGAGCTTGTCCGACCAATCCTGATCGACATAGACATGGCATGTGCCGCAGGCGCAAGCGCCGCCACATTCCGCCTTGATGTCGAGACCCCAATCGCGAATGACTTCCATGACGCGGAAACCTTCGAGTGCTTCCAGCGTATGGCGCTTGCCGTGCTGATCGGTGACGTGGATATGGAGGGATTCTGAGCTCATCAGGTTGTACCTATGCCGCCTTCAGTTTCTTCTGCAGGGAGGTGGAGGACGTCGTGTACTGGAAAATGATCCGTTCGCCTGGCGAAACGATGCGTTTTGCCGCCTGGCTCATCAGCGCCGCCTCGTGGAAGCCGGAGAGGATCAGCTTCAGCTTGCCGGGATAGGTGTTGATATCGCCAATGGCGAAAATTCCAGGCTCGGAGGTTTCAAATTTTTCCGTATCGACGGCAATCAGGTTCTGGTCGAGATTGAGACCCCAATCGGCGATCGGACCAAGCTTCATCGTCAGGCCGAAGAATGGCAGCAGGCGACCGGCGTCAAGGACTTCCTCGCCCTCGGCACCCTTGAGGATAACCTTCGACAATTGGCCATCTACACCCTGCAGACCGCTGACCTGGCCCATGCGGAACTTGACACGGCCATCCTTTTCCAGCGCCCACATCTTGTTGACGCTATCGGGCGCAGCGCGGAATTCCGGACGGCGATGCACGAGCGTCACCGATTTTGCCACCGGTTCGAGATTGAGCGTCCAGTCGAGTGCGCTGTCCCCGCCGCCGACGATGACCACGTCGTGACCACGGAAAGCCTCGATCTTGCGCACGGCGTAGTGAACGCTGGTGCCCTCATAGAGCTCGATTTCCGGCACCGGCGGACGCTTCGGCTGGAAAGAACCGCCACCAGCAGCGATGACGATGACCTTGGTGATGAAGGTCTCATCCGCATCTGTCTCGACGCGGAAACGGCCGTCCTCGAGCTTCTCGAGTGCGGTGACCATGGTGGAGAAATGGAACTGCGGATCGAAGGGCGCGATCTGCTTCAAGAGATTGGTGGTGAGGTCCTGCCCCGTGACCTCGGGCAAGCCTGGAATGTCGTAGATCGGCTTTTCCGGATAGAGTTCGGCGCACTGGCCGCCCGGACGATCGAGAATATCGATCACATGGGCGCGCAGGTCGAGCAGGCCAAGCTCGAAGACGGCGAAAAGGCCGACTGGGCCGGCGCCAACAATAACCACATCTGTTTCAATCAATTCGGACATACGTGTGCTTTCCAGGGTAACAAAATTAAGCTTTTCGGGGTTTCAAGCTCCAGGAACGCGGCGCCAGCTATAGGCGCCGGGAGCCGTGTGCGAGCCTCTGCCCGGCTGGTAGTAGCCAGGCGCATCATGGAGATTATGGTCGGCGAGACGGGTCAATGTCACCGCATGGCTGACCTTCATCGTATCGAAGCCGGTGCGCAGCATATAGGCGACCTGATCGATCAAAACATCCCCAACGGCACGCAACTCGCCCTTGAAATGATGCTGATTCTTGATCAGTTCGGCCTTCGAGTAGGATCGGCCATCGTTGAAGGCCGGAAACTGCAGCGCAATTACAGGGATCGAATCCAGCAACGGCAATAGCGGTTCGATGCTTTCGCCCGGTGCCACCAACACGCCGATCTTGCGATTGGTGGCGTTGCGCACCTCGTCGTCCAATCCGAGCCATACGGCCAAAGGCAGGATGATGGCAGGTGCATCGCCGGCCGCCTCCAGCGTTTCGGCTGTGATATAGGGGTCCTCGCGGAACCCTTCACGGCCCCAGAGCTCGCCCACAGGGTTTTCAATGTCACTCATAAACTCGAATCCGTCAGCGAGATGTTGCTCAGTTCGTCGGTCAGACCCGTCAGGTGAATACCGCACTCGGTTTTGTCCGTGCCCGCCCAGCGGCCAGCACGATCATCCTCGCCATCCTTGACGGGCGAGGTGCATGGCATGCAGCCGATCGACCGGTAGCCTTCGGCAACCAGCGGGTGTGGCGGCAATTCATGCGCGGTCATATAGGCCTTGAGGTCGGCCGAAGTCCAGTGCGCCAGCGGATTGATGCGGACGCGTGCACCCACAGACTCGAACACCGGCAATGCCGTACGCGTCGACGCCTGGAACTGTTTGCGGCCGGTCATCCACGCCCGATAGGGGGCAACGGCACGGGCCATCGGCTCGACCTTGCGGATATAGCAGCAGCGATCCTTGTTGGTCATGGACAGTGCGCCGAATGGGTCCTCATCCTTGAGGCTCTGCTTCAGCGGATGGATATCATGCACATCCGTCATGCCGAGATCGGCAATGAGCTGATCGCGATAGCGCAGTGTCGCCGGAAAGTGCTTTCCGGTTTCGAGGAAAAGCACCGGCGTCGCGCGATCGACCTGCGCGATCATATGCAGCATCACTGCAGAATCTGCCCCGAAAGAGGAAACGACGGCGATCTCCTCGTTGAAGAGGTGGTCGACCGCGAGCTCGATGACATCCATCGGCTCAAGATTGCCGTAGCGGGCCTGAAGCGCGCGCGCCTCATCCGCTACGGTCTGATCGTTGATATCAAGCAGCATTGGCAGCCTCGCTATAGAGCGCATCCTTGAACGGTGCCGCGCCCACGCGCCGGTAGGTGGCAAGGAACGTCTCTTCCTTGTCGGTCCTGATTTCGAGATAGCGATCGACGATCGTCTCGATCGCATCGACGATCTCTTCAGAGGAGAAGCCGCGGCCGGTAATATCGCCGATCGTGCAAATCTCGTCACCCGAACCGCCGAGCGAAATCTGATAGAGCTCCTCGCCCTTCTTCTCGACACCGAGAATACCGATGTGGCCGACATGGTGATGGCCGCAGGCGTTGATGCAGCCGGAAATCTTCAGCTTGAGTTCGCCGATGTCCGCCTGACGCTCCGGATTGCCGAAGCGTTCCGAAATGCGCTGCGCGACAGGAATCGAACGCGCAGTTGCAAGGGCACAATAGTCGAGACCGGGGCAGGAGATGATATCGGTGATCAGGCCGGCATTGGCCGTCGCCAGACCATCGGTCAAAAGCAGATCGTAGACGATGCGCAGATCGGCTATCGCCACATGCGGCAGCACCAGATTCTGCTCGTGACTGACGCGGATCTCGTCGTAGGAGAATTTCTCGGCGATATCCGCGACCAGATCCATCTGCGCGTCGGTGGCATCACCCGGAATACCGCCGATAGGCTTCAGTGAGATAGTCACGACACCGTAATCGGGGTTCTTGTGCGGCGTTACGTTCTGGTCGACCCAGGCGGAGAATGCATGATCCGCCTTGCGCGCGGCCGCAAGCTCTGACCAGCCTTCCGGACGCTGCACAAGATTGGGCGGCGCGAAGTAGGTGTCGATCGCGTCGACGTCCTGCTGCGGCAATTTGAGATCGGTTTCCTTGATCGCTTGCCATTCGGTCTCGATCTGGCGGGTGATTTCTTCGGTCCCGGTCTCGTGCACGAGTATCTTGATGCGGGCCTTGTATTTGTTGTCGCGACGGCCGTTGAGATTGTACACGCGCACGATCGCGGTCGTGTAAGTCAGCAAATCCTCGACAGGCAGGAAATCGCGGATTTTCTTCGCGACCATCGGCGTGCGGCCCTGGCCGCCGCCGACATAGACGCCGAAACCGAGTTCCCCAGCTTCGTTCTTCTTCAGATGCAGACCGATGTCGTGAACCTGAATGGCGGCACGATCACGGTCAGCGCCGGTCACGGCGATCTTGAACTTGCGCGGCAGATAGGAGAATTCCGGATGCATCGACGACCACTGGCGCAGGATTTCCGCATAGGGGCGCGGATCGGCGACTTCGTCCGCGGCGACGCCGGCGAAATGATCGGCAGTCACGTTGCGAATGCAATTGCCGGAGGTTTGCAGCGCATGCATCTCTACCGACGCAAGCTCATCGAGAACCGCAGGCATATCCTTGAGCGCAGGCCAGTTATACTGGATGTTCTGACGCGTGGTGAAGTGGCCATAGCCGCGGTCGTAGCGGCGTGCGATATGAGCGAGCTTGTGCATCTGCCTGCTGGACAGCGTGCCATAGGGAACTGCCACGCGCAGCATATAGGCGTGCAGCTGCAGATAGACGCCGTTCATCAACCGCAGCGGCCGGAACTGGTCTTCAGTCAGTTCGCCAGCAAGACGGCGCTCCACCTGATCCTTGAACTGTTCAACGCGAGCGGAGACGAACGCGTGATCAAACTCATCGTAACGATACATTCTGCGGTCTTTCGATTTTCAGGTCAGGCAGCTTTGGGCTTTTCAGCCTGTTTGCCGAGGTCAAGGCGAATGGTGGGTCCGAGCTGACGGATGCGCTCACGCAGGCGTACCGGATAAAGATTTGTACCGCGCTCTTCAACATCAATCACATTCACGTCGATGACGAGATTGGACTTGATGGCGGATTTGCCGGCTTCTTCAAGTGCATTGACGGCTTCCGCGTGGCGCGCGATCAGCGCCCCGTCGATGTGTTCCAGCCACTCGCCATTGGCGCCGAGCCATACAACTTCGCCATCGGTCAGGCGGTTTGCAGTCAACACTTTAACGCTCATGATCATCATCCTTCGCAGTTACGCAACATTGGGTTCAAGGTGGTGCTGCCCCACGGAATTCTTTGCATTGGCGGAAAGCGGCTCGGCCTTGTCGATAGCGGCACCGGCAACCGCGTCGCCAATGATGACCATGACCGGGCCATCAAGATCGTCGCGCTGTTCCAGCGCCGGCAAATCCTTGAGTGTGCCGTGGAACATGCGCCGTTCGGTACGTCCGGCGTTTTCTATAACAGCAACGCCGGTATCCGCGTGCAGCCCCGCCTGCATCAGCCGCTCGGCGACGGAAGCGGCAACGCTGCGGCCCATATAGACGGCGATGGTCGCACCGGATATGGCGAGGCGCGCCCAGTCAGGCAGGACTTCTCCGGCCATGTCATGACCCGTGGTGAACACCAGGGAGGATGCGACACCACGCAGGGTCAGAGGCAGTTGCATATCAGCGGCAGCGGCAAACGCGGAGGTAATGCCGGGCACGATCTCGAAGGCAATACCGGCATCGCGCAGGGCGGCCATTTCTTCACCGGCGCGGCCATAGACCAGCGGATCACCCGACTTCAGACGAACGACGCGCTTGCCTTCACGTCCAAGCGAAACGAGCAGATCATTGATCTCGCTCTGGCTCTTGGTGTGGCAACCCTTGCGCTTGCCGACGGAAAGGCGGGTCGCATCGCGGCGGCCCATGGCGACGACGGCTTCCGGCACCAATGCATCATAGACGATGACGTCTGCCTCCATAAGGACGCGGTGCGCGCGCAATGTCAGAAGGTCTTCTGCGCCGGGACCGGCACCAACCAGCCAGACATAGCCTTTTGGTGCCTTCTGGTTATCAAGGAGACCGGCAGCGGCCTGGTGCGCACCATTCAGATCATTGTTGTAAACTTTGCTGGCGACATCGCCTGAAAAGAACGAGCGCCAGAACAGGCGGCGCGGCAGACCTTTTTTTACCAGCTTCTCGACGACCGGGCGATAGGCATTGGCGAGACGCGCCAGATCGCCAAGCCGCGGCGAGAAGGCAGCATCGATCCGCGCGCGGATCATCTGTGTCAACACAGGGCCGGTGCCTTCCGAACCAATGGCAATGGCGAGCGGTGCGCGATTGACAATGGCGGGCGTGAAGAAATCGCAAAGGTCGGGGCGATCGACTACGTTGACCGGGATATGCTGGCGGCGCGCCTCATCGGCGATCTCCGCATCCTGATCGTCGTCGCCAGTAGCGACGAAGACCAGCTTGGCGCCGGTCAGTTGCTTGGGAGCAAATTTTTCTGCGATGTGTTCGAAATTGCCATCACGAAGGAAGGCGGCGAGTTCCGGTTCAGGTTCTGCGGCAATGACGCGAATGGTTGCATTGGTCTGCGCCAGAAGCCGGGCCTTGTTCAGGGCTTCCTCGCCATCGCCAACGACTACAAGCACTTCATTCCGCACGCGGAAGAAGGCGGGAAAGACCGAAAGCTGGCTCGAACGGATGGACATAATCAAGGGTATCCCGATGGTTCAGGGGATTATCCATGATCCGTCCCAGTTTTATAAGGAACAGAAGTGCGCCGATTGTCGCGGGTGAGCATGGAATTTCTTAAAATGCCGGAACAAGCGGATTCGCATTCTACGTGTACAAAGAGACGCACGCCCTGTCATCGCCTCTTGAAGGCAAAGCAAGACATGCTCGATCATCCGCGTCTGGCCGAACAAGCCAGTCCAATACACGACTAGGTTTATCGTGTTAACGAACAAATGCAAGTTATTTTTTCTTGTTACTAATGTCGGATCGCGGAACCCTCGCTCGTCCTCTATAGGAAACCCGTTAAACCAAGAGGAGATTATTTCATGCGCATGATTTTCGTGAACCTGCCAGTCAAGAAGATAGAGGCTACGAGGACCTTCTTTGCCGCTCTAGGGTTCAGTTTCAATCCGGATTTTTCCGACGACAAGACTGCTTGCATGATCATTGAGGAGAACATCTTCGCGATGCTGATGGAGGAGGATCGCTTCCGGGATTTCATCAATAACGATATAAGCGACGCCACCAAGGCGCAGGAAGTGCTGATCGCCCTTTCCGCCGGAAGCCGCGAGGAAGTGGACGACATTCTCGCCAAGGCCCTCGCTGCCGGCGGCAAGCCCTGGAAGCCAATACAGGACCTCGGTTTCATGTATGGCTGCAGCTTCCAGGACATAGATGGCCATGTCTGGGAAGTCGCGCACATGGATATGTCTGTGCAGTAGAATCCTGGAACCAATTGGCCGTCCTCCCGAAGGGCGGGACGGCCAATCCTACCAGATCCCAGGAATAAGGTGTGACTTAACCTTCCGGCAATACGCGTCATATCCCGGCAGATTCGCTTTCAGGTAGCGTTCCTCGTCAAGCAGACGTACGGCGATGACAACGCTCAATACAACGGCAACAGGCAGCGCCCAAAACGAGCCGAGCGCTAAAGGCGTTGCGAGAAAGAGCACCACGGCGCCCGAATACATCGGATGACGCACCAAGGCGTAAGGACCGGTGGAAATAACGTTCTGGCCGGATTTCACCTCGATGATACTCGACGCGTAGCCGTTTTCGCGGAAGGTCAGAAACATGATCCAGAAGCCGGCGACAGCAAGGGTATCGGCCAATATGACGAGCCACAATGGTAAGGGTAGTCCGGTGAAATGCCGCTCTATTCCCGGTACGACGAACATCAAACAGACCACCACACCGGCGATCGCCTGAATCCACTTCTGCGACTTCTCGCGTTCGGCAGCTGGTCCAGCCTTGAGCCGGCTTGCAATAAGGGCGGGATCATATTTGAGGAAGTAGAGGGTCATCACGAGCGCGCAGATCCCGAAGATTACCAGATAGAGCCAGCCCTGCCAAAAATACAGCGTCCATGCCGGAACGTGTATCAGTAGACCAAGTATTAGCAGCGTCTTTGCATTTCCCTCGAGCGCCGTTTTCCGTAATTTTTCAATATCGATTTCTTCCGTACTCACAGGAGTTCCTCCTCAGGCTGTAAATACTGCCGGCACGGGCCAGCGCCACGGCAGAATAGCAACAAGATCGAAACGGAGGGAGAGGCGGGAATGGTCTGGCTGGCGCGCAAGCCATAGATCGGCGGCGGCTTCAATACGGCGCATTGTCAGGAGATTGATCGAATCCATCGCCTGCTCAAGCGTTGTCCGCGCCTTGACCTCGACGATGAGAACGACATCGCCGCGTCTGGCGATAAGATCGATTTCTCCCGGTTTGGTGCGATAGCGGCGGCCAATAATGCGATAGCCCTTCAGAATCAGCGCAAGGGCGGCAAGGCGCTCGGCGGAGTGACCGCGGCGGTAGGCCTTGGTGCGTTTGCCCGCTTCGCTCATTTCATCGCCAGCAGCCGTTGGTAAAGTTCGCCCTTGGGCCGTCCGGTCATGCGCGAGGCCTCACCGGCCGCCTTGGCTGGAGACATTTCGAGGCTGAGCGCTCGCAACAGCGCATCGATATCGTCATCCGTGCGTGGCACATGCTCGTCCTGCTCCGGTGGTCCGATCACCAGAACCACCTCGCCGCGAATGCGATCCTCGCCGTCAAACTCCGCGGCGAGATCGCGAAGCGGCAAAGTGACAATAGTTTCATAGGTTTTGGTCAGCTCGCGGCATAGCGAGGCCTGCCGTTCCGGACCGAACACTTCGACCATATCCGCCAGTGTCGTTGCCGCACGATTGGGCGATTCAAAGAAAACCAGCGCAGCATCTAGTGATTTCAATTGTTCGAGCTTCGCCCGTCGTTGGCCCTGTTTCGAGGAAAGAAAGCCGGCAAAATAAAACGAATCCTTGAACAGTCCAGACGCTGTCAGAGCGGCAAGAACCGATGACGCTCCGGGAACCGGCACCACCCTTATGCCTGCAGCCTTGGCTTCCGGAACCAGACGTCCGCCTGGATCGGAGACCAGCGGCGTGCCGGCATCGGAGATCAGCGCAACGCTTTTGCCATTGACCAGAGCTTCGATCAACTTTGGACCGGCCATCTCGGCATTGTGTTCGTGATAGGCATAGGGACGCCGCGAAATACCATATCTGTCGAGCAACACGCGGCTGACACGTGTGTCCTCGCAAGCGATGATATCGGCAGCAGCGAGCGTTTCGATCCCGCGAATGGTCATATCGCCGAGATTGCCGATCGGTGTCGCGACGATATAGAGAGCCGGCTCCAGCGGGCGAGCACGGAACGACGCGCTGCCGATCTGATAGCCTCGCTCCTTATCAGCAGATGTTGGGGCTTCCCCTTCGGACAAGTCTCTTCCTTATGCTGCGAGATCGGCGATGACCGCATTGAGCACGATCGCGCCTTCCGGCGTGGTGCGGATGCGGCTGTTGCCGATATATTCGATGAGGCCCTGTTCGGCCAAGGAAATCACACGGCTTTCCTTGACGCTGTGTCCGGTCAGACGTTCGTAGCGGGCAAGATCGATACCCTCAACGAGACGCAATCCCATGAGCAGGAATTCATCGCCCTCCTGCTCATGCGTCAAAAACTCTTCTTCGACGACGCCATGGCCGATGGTTTCGACCTTTTGCACCCAGGTTTCAGGGTGGCGCTCGGTGATCGTCACGGCGCGCGTGCCATTTTCGATGAAGCGGCCATGCGCTCCCGGGCCGACGCCGACATATTCGCCGTAGCGCCAATAGACGAGGTTGTGCTGCGACTCTGCGCCCGGCGCGGCGTGATTGGAAATCTCATAGGCAGGCAGACCATGCTGCGCCGTCACGTCCTGTGTTACCGTATAAAGCGCCGCCGCATGATCGCCATCGGGCGTCACCAGCTTGCCGGCTTTCCAGAGATTGTAGAACGGCGTGCCTTCCTCAATCGTCAGCTGGTACAGCGACAGATGATCGGCGGCATAGGAGATGGCCTTGGCCAATTCCTCGCGCCAGGCTCCGATGGTTTGGTCGGGCCGCGCATAGATCAGGTCGAAGGACAACCGCGGAAAGATCTCACGCGCCAGTTTTATCGCGACAAGCGCCTCCTCGACATTGTGCATGCGGCCGAGGCGACGCAGATCGGGATCGTTGAGTGCCTGCACGCCGAGCGAAACGCGGTTCACACCGGCGGCGCGATAACCGCGGAACCGGTCCGCCTCGACGCTGGTCGGGTTGGCTTCGAGCGTTATCTCGATGTCATCCGGCACGTGCCAATTACGAGAAATTTCATTGAGAACGGATGCCACCGTTTCCGGCCGCATCAGCGATGGCGTGCCACCGCCGAGGAAGATGCTCGAAACGGTGCGCTGGCCGGTGCGTTCGCGCATCGTCGCCATTTCGCGCGCAAAGGCTGCCGCAAAGCGCGGTTGGTCAACAGCTTGATGCCTGACATGTGAATTGAAGTCGCAGTAAGGACATTTGGCCATGCAGAACGGCCAATGGACATAGACGCCGAATCCGGATTCGGCTTTGCCCAAGCCATGCTCAAAATGGTTCATCCGGCGTCCAGACAATCTTTGGCAAAATGCTGAAAGGCGCGAGCGCGATGCGACAACGCGTCCTCATCGCCGGGTTTCCAGCCATGCTTTTGTTCTGCAGTCATTTCGCCGAACGTCACATCATAGCCTTCCGGCTTGAAAACCGGATCGAAGCCGAAACCTGCGGTGCCGCGCGGCGGCCAGACGAGCTCACCCTCCACCTCGCCGCGGTAATAATTGGCTTGACCATCCGGCCATGCAAGACAAATGACCGAAACGAAACGGCCGCCGCGATTTTCAGGCGCGTTCGCCCCCGCTTGCTGCAGTTCAGCTTCAACCTTTTGCATGCCATGGGCAAAGTCGCGCTTGCCATCGGGTAGTTCCGCCCAATTGGCCGTGTAGACGCCGGGCTTACCATCAAGAGCATCGACGCAAAGCCCGGAATCATCGGAAAGAGCAACAAAACCCGTCGCCTTGGCGGCGGCAAATGCCTTGATATAGGCGTTCTCCTCGAAGGTAGTGCCGGTTTCATCCGGTTCTGGCAGCCCGAGATCTTTGGCCGATACAACCTCGAACCCGAATGGCCCTAGCAGGTCGATCATTTCCTTGATCTTGCCTTGGTTGTGGCTGGCGACGAGCAACTTGCCTTTTTCGAGTGTTCTCATTTCAGATTCCATAGTTGCGGCTCCGCAAATTCAATCGAGTTTCCTGATGGATCGCGGAAATACAGCGAATGCGCGCCATTCGGCCAATCAAATTCGCTTTCGATGGCAACGCCATGCGCCTCAAGATGGGATTTCCAGTCTGCGATTTCATCGCGTGTAGCGCGAAAACACACATGACCCGGACCGGTGGCGCCATGGGAGGGTATCGGCAAACCACCTTGCGGGCGCTCTTTCAGCTTTGCAGCACTGAACAGGATCAGCACGCCGGGACCACAGCGGAAGAACACGGATTCTTCGCCCGCGCGCAGGATGCATTCAAGCCCGAGCACATCGCCGTAGAATCGCGCAGCCGTCTCGACATCGGTCACATAAAGCGCTGTTTCCAATATTCCCGAGGGCTGCATGGTTCTTGATCTCTAGCTGACGGCCATTTTCTGCAGGGAGACCAACCGGGTAATGCCGTTGCGGGCAAGGCCCATCAGCGACAGCAGTTCCTCTTCGGAGAAGGGTTCACCTTCTGCTGTTCCCTGCACTTCGACGATACCGCCCTTGCCGGTCATGACGAAATTGGCATCTGTCTGCGCGGTCGAGTCCTCGAGATAATCGAGATCGATCACGGGGGTGCCGTTGGAAATGCCGCAGGAGATGGCGGCGACGTGATCCTTCAGGACCTTCTCCACCTTCAGCATCTGGCGTGTTTCCATCCAGCGCAGGCATTCATACAAGGCGACCCAACCGCCGGTAATCGCTGCGGTGCGCGTCCCGCCGTCGGCCTGGATGACATCGCAATCGACTGTGATCTGGACTTCGCCCAGCGCCTGCAGGTCGACAACCGCACGCAGCGAACGGGCAATCAGCCGCTGGATTTCCAGCGTACGACCGCCCTGCTTGCCGGAAGAGGCTTCGCGGCGCATGCGGTCGCCGGTCGAGCGCGGCAGCATGCCGTACTCCGCCGTCACCCAGCCCTTGCCGGTATTGCGCATCCAGCCCGGCACTTTTTCTTCAAGACTGGCTGTACACAGCACATGCGTATCGCCGAATTTAACCAGGCACGAGCCCTCGGCATGTTTGGAAACGCCGCGCTCAAAGGAAATGGCGCGCATTTCGTCGGGGGCTCGCTTGGAGTGACGCATTGGTAGACCTCTTGTTGATGTGTTCTGGGCCTTTTAACCGTGATGCGGTGATGAAGCAAAGGCTTTGATGATTGGCCAGACAATGCTTATATCAGAGCCCTGACAAACAGAAGCATGAGGCACGATGAACAGGACTGTGGTTCCGGATACATTGCAATCGCTTGACCAGCGATCGCGGGATATTTTCCGGCGCATTGTCGAAAGCTATCTCGGCGATGGCGAGCCGGTAGGTTCGCGCAATCTGTCGCGCATCCTGCCTGTGTCGTTGTCTCCTGCAACGATCCGCAACGTGATGAGCGATCTCGAACATCTCGGTCTTGTCTACGCGCCGCATATTTCCGCCGGCCGGTTGCCAACACAGCTCGGGTTGCGGTTCTTCGTCGATGCCTTCATGGAGGTTGGCGATCTTTCCAAATCCGAGCGCAATTCCATCGAGGCCCAAGTCAGGGCAGGCGAGACCCAGTCGGCCGAAAACGTGTTGACGCAGGCAAGCCAGATCCTCTCTGGCATGTCCCGCGGGGCAGGGCTGGTGCTCGCCGCCAAGGCGGAAGGCGCGCTCAAGCATATCGAATTCGTCAGGCTGGAGCCGACGAGAGCGCTCGCAGTGCTGGTCACGCAGAGCGGCGATGTCGAAAACCGGGTGATCGATCTGCCGGTCGGTGTGACGCCATCGCAATTGATCGAAGCCTCGAATTTCCTCAATGCGCATATTCAAGGCCGCACCATCACCGAGGCACGGCACGAAATCGCCCGGTTGAAGGACGAAACGCAGCAGGCGCTCGACGCCCTGTCGCAACATCTGGTCGAGCAGGGGCTTGCCATCTGGGGCGGCGATGGTGGCGGCCAGCCAGCGCGGCTGATCGTGCGCGGGCGCGGCAATCTGCTGGAATTGGTCAGCGCCGAGGCGGATCTTGACCGTCTGCGCCACCTCTTCGATGATCTCGAGACCAAGGAGGGCACGCTGCAACTGCTCGATCTGGCGGAAGCCGGGCCGGGCGTGCGCATTTTCATCGGCTCGGAGAACAAGCTGTTTTCGCTTTCCGGCTCGTCGTTGGTAATTGCGCCCTATCGTGATTCCGAACAGCGGATCATCGGCGCGCTCGGCGTCATCGGCCCGACGCGGCTCAATTATGCTCGTATAGTACCCATGGTAGATTATACTGCCCAGCTCGTCTCGCGGCTGCTCCGGTAGTCATTTGCACTTGATTTTTATGGCCTAAACCTCGATATCCAGCGCAACTTACGAATAATGAATGGACAGGATACATGGCTGACGAAAAGAAAAATCACGACAACCCCGATCTCGACCAGCGCGACCTGAAGAACCCGCGCGATCGCGATGCGCTAAAACGCGCTGCCGATGATTTTCTCAAATCACGCAAGGCCGAGGAATATGCCCTCGCCCAGGACGACGAGATCGAGGCAAATGCCAATAACTGGGCTGAGCTTGACAAATTGCGCGCCGAGAATGGCGATCTGAAGGACCAGCTGCTACGGCTTGCCGCCGACATGGAGAACCTGCGCAAGCGCACCGCGCGCGACGTGCATGATGCGCGCGCCTATTCGGTGGCGAATTTTGCTCGCGACATGCTCTCCGTTTCCGACAATCTGAAGCGCGCGCTGGAAGCTATTCCCGCCGATGCGCTGGCAAGTGGCGATGCAGGGTTCAAGACCCTCGCTGAAGGGGTAGAGATAACCGAGCGCTCGCTGATGTCGGCAATGGAACGCCATGGCGTCAAGAAACTGGACCCGTTGGGCCAGAAATTCGATCCGAATTTCCATCAGGCGATGTTCGAAATCCCAAATGCCGATGTGCCGCACAACACGGTGCTGCAGGTTGCACAGAGCGGTTTCGTCATCGGCGACCGCATGTTGCGTCCGGCGCTTGTGGGCGTGTCCAAGGGTGGTCCGAAGCAGACCGGTGCAGACGGCCAGCCTGAACCGGGCCCGATCAATCCACAGGCGGAAAAAGACGCCTGATCCGGCCATCAGATCAACTTTGGGAGCCACATTTCCATAGCGGAATGTGGCTCTTTTCATTTTGCCGGGCCATGCACTATCGTGAATAAAATTGCGGCGCAGGGGGAATAGCCGATGACCATGATCCAGCTCTTCAACTATGCCGGAATATTCGTCTTTGCCGCGACAGGCGCTTTGGCGGCCTCGCGGCGCCAGCTCGATATCATCGCCTTCATCTTCCTTGCGGCTGTCACCGGCATTGGCGGCGGTACCTTGCGCGATCTGATCCTTGGCGTGCCGGTGTTTTGGGTCAAGGACCCGGGCAATCTGCTGGTCTGCGCCACGGCCGCCATCCTCGTCTACTTCTCCGCCAATCTGCTCGAATCGCGCTACCGCCTGCTGCTCTGGCTCGATGCGCTCGGTCTGGCCGCTTACAGTGTTATCGGCGCGGCCAAAAGCCTGGCGCTGGGTTTCGATTCGACGATTGCCGTTGTCACCGGCATCATGACCGCTACGTTTGGCGGTATCCTGCGCGATATTATTTCCGGAGAACCATCCGTACTCATGCGGCGCGAGATCTATGTGACCGCCGCGCTGGCCGGATCAGTCGTCTACATATTACTGCACGGTCTTGCTGTGGGACCGGAGATTTCGGCACCCGTCGCGGCGCTCGCCGCCTTTACAGTACGAGGCGGCGCGCTTTATTTCGGCTGGGCGCTGCCGACCTATCACAGGCCCGGCCGCACGGCAGAAGAGCTCAAGCGCGAGGGCTACATCAAATCAAAGTAGACCGGCTTGCTCGGCTGCGGCTTTCAGGTTCTGCTGCGGCCGCGGGCCGATCTGCTGGATAACCAGACCTGCGGTCAGCGAACCAAGTTTGGCACAATCTGTTAACGAGCGACCGCTCGTATAGCCGAACAGGAAGCCGGCCGCATAGAGATCGCCAGCCCCGGTCGTGTCGACCAGTTCGGCAATCTCGATCGCCGGCACAGCAACCGTTTCATCCTTTGATACCACAACCGAGCCCTTTTCCGAGCGGGTAACCGCCGCAAGCTTGCAATCCTTGCGGATCAATTCAAGGCCTTTTTCGAAATCATCGGTCTGATACAGCGATTTCAGCTCGGCCTCATTGGCAAAGACGATATCGACGGTGCCGGAACGCATCAGTTCCAGGAATTCCTCGCGATAGCGATCAACGCAGAACGGATCGGACAATGTCATCGACACTTCGCGCCTGTGTTCATGCGCAATCTTCGCCGAAAGCCGGATTGCTTCCTTGGCCCGTGGCGGATCCCAGAGATAGCCTTCAAAATAGGTCACCTTGGCTTCGGAAACCTTCGAGCTTTCCACGTCTTCCGGTCCAAGCTCGACACAGGCGCCGAGATAGGTGTTCATCGAGCGCTCGCCATCGGGCGTCACGAAGATCATCGAACGTGCGGTGGGTGGAGGCGAAGCGAGAACGCGCGTATCGAAGGCAACACCCTGCGAACGAATGTCATGGGTGAAAACATGGCCAAGCTGGTCGTCGGCTACCTTGCCGAAATAAGCGGCGCGACCACCAAGGCTGGCGACGCCGGCCGCCGTATTGCCAGCGCTTCCGCCAGAGGCTTCGATCGCCGGGCCCATGCGCTCATAGAGGAACTCCGCACGATCGGCATCGATCAGGTTCATGGCGTTCTTGATGATGCCGTTCTTGATGATGAAATCGTCATCGGTGCGGGCAATGATATCGACAATGGCGTTGCCGATGCAAAGCACGTCAAAGCTGGACATGAAATCTCCGGGATTGGTCTGAGGATCTGGGCCTATCGTACCTGTTGATGGTAATTTGCCCTTGTCCTAGCGCGTCGGCAGTCGATTGACTACCCCTTCTTTCATGCGTCGCCTTGTCCCTGCAGACATGTGCGCCTATGTCGGATACTCGGTATTCTTGGAGAGCGAGCTCGCAAATGATCGTTGAAAGCGCCCGCGCCGCGGCCAATCATCTGTTTCGACCGGAATTCCGCGCTGTCCTGTGGAAATCTATCGGGCTGACTGTTTTGCTCCTCGTCGGCATATGGTTTGGCCTGCGTGAACTGTTCGAAGCGCTCGCCTGGCCCTTTTTTGACCAGATGCTACCGGACCTGCCCTCATGGGCCGGTTGGCTGGGCTTCATTGCCGGCCTCTTTGCCAGTATCGGACTCGCCCTTGGACTGGCATTGCTGATCGCGCCCGTCACGGCGATCGTTGCCGGGCTGTTCCTCGATGACGTGGCCGAACTGGTGGAAAAAGAGGATTATCCCCTCGATCCGAAAGGAAGGCCATTGCCTGCCGTCCGTTCACTGATCCTGTCAGTGAAATTCCTCGGCGTCGTTATTCTCGGTAACATTGCGGCGTTGCTGATGTTGCTGATACCCGGCGTCAACATCATCGCCTTCTTCATCGTCAACGGCTATCTGCTCGGCCGCGAGTTCTTCGAATTTGCCGCCATGCGTTTTCGCCCGGAAATGGAGGCCAAGGCACTACGCTCCAAACATGCGACGACAGTGTTCCTCGCCGGTCTGGTCATCGCCGCCTTCATGGCGATCCCGATCCTCAATCTTTTGACTCCACTCTTTGCCGCGGCGATGATGGTGCATTTGCACAAGGCGGTCGCGCAATCCGAGCCACCGGCTGCGGTGATCAGATAATCTGTGCCGGTAGCGGCACAAGCGGCGCCGGTATTTCCGAGGTCTTTTCCGCTGCTTTGCAAATATCCGCGATAACGCAGGCCGAACATTCCGGTTTGCGCGCCTTGCAGATATAGCGACCGTGAAGGATTAGCCAGTGGTGCGCGTGATAGAGGTATTCCGCAGGGATGACCTTCATCAGTCGCGCCTCCACCTCCTCGGGCGTCTTGCCGGCTGCGAGGCCAAGACGGTTGCCAATACGGAAGATGTGGGTGTCCACGGCCATGGTCGATTGGCCGAACGCCATGTTGAGCACGACATTTGCCGTCTTGCGGCCAACGCCGGGCAGTTTGATCAACTCGTCCCGGTCATCCGGAACCGCGCTGCCATATTGCTTGATCAGTGCCTCAGACAAAGCGATGACATTCTTTGCCTTGTTGCGCCATAACCCGATGGTGCGGATGTAATCGCCAATCTTTGCTTCACCCAGATCCAGCATCTTTTCCGGCGTATCCGCCACTTTGAACAGGGCGCGCGTCGCTTTGTTGACACCGGCGTCGGTCGCCTGCGCCGAAAGCACGACGGCGACCAGCAGAGTGAAGGGATTGATATGTTCAAGCTCGCCCCTGGGTTCAGGGCGCTGGACTGAAAAACGCCGGAAGATTTCATGAATTTCCGCCGCCGTATAACGCGTGCCGACAACATTGCGCGTTTTTGCGGGCTTCACTTCGCTCACGCTTTGTTTTTCTGCAATTCCGGACGGAAAACCGGCTCCCACTTTTCCAGGAATTGCTCTGATCTGCTCAATTTTGCGCTTGGGATTTTCCATGCTCCCTCTATACTTAAAGCCCATGAGCCAAACAATGAACCCATTTGACGCTGTAGGGCCAAACGAGGAAGAAATTTTTCGTGCGCTTCTGGTGCCGCATCGGTCGCTGGGTCAAACGGGTTTTCTCATTCTGATGGGCACAATGGGCGTCAGCAGTTTCCTGACGGGCCTGTTTTTCCTGTCGCTCGGCGCCTGGCCGGTTTTTGGGTTTTTCGGTCTCGATGTTCTGCTCGTCTACGTCGCTTTCCGGATGAATTATACTTCGGCAAAAGCGCATGAAGAGGTGAGCGTATCGCGCATTGCCTTGCAAATCCGGCAGGTTGCCCCCTCAGGCCGTGCCAAGCTGCATGAATTCAACCCGTTCTGGACGCGGTTCAGTGTCGCCCGCCACGCGGAGATAGGCATTACGTCGATGCTGGTCGAAGGACAGGGCAAGGCCGTAGCGATCGGTTCGTTTCTCAATCCCGATGATCGTGAAAGCTTTGCTTCCGCATTTCAAATGGCGCTTGCGACAGCCAAGGGACGTTAAATTGCCTAGCTGCAAGAATCGGGTGGCGACAAAGGGGGCAGAGTGGTCATATAGCCTCAATAGAGAGGTAAAAGCTCATGAAACCACATGCCATACTTCAGAAAGACATTACCCCCGCTGGCGATGATTATGCGATCGTCAGCCATATCATCGAACGCATCAGCAAGGACTATCGCGATCAGCCATCGCTCGAGACACTTGCCCGCGATACCGGACTGTCGCCGACCGCGCTGCAAAAACTCTTCACCCGGTGGGCGGGTCTTTCTCCGAAAGGCTTCCTGCAAGCGGTGACCATCGACCACGCTCGCCGTTTGCTCGATGAGGGCATGCCGCTTCTTGAAACAGCCTACGAAACCGGCCTTTCCGGGCCAAGCCGTTTGCATGACTTGTTTGTCACACACGAAGGCATGTCCCCAGGCGATTACAAGACCCGCGGCGCCGGCCTTGCCATCCGCTACAGCTTTCTGATTTCGCCGTTCGGACAGGCGCTTGTGATGGTGACGGATCGCGGGCTGGCGGGCTTGGCCTTTGCCGACCCCGGCAAGGAACGCGAAGCCCTCGCAGACATGTCGTCACGTTGGCCTAACGCCAGCTACGTCGAAGATCTTGCGGCGACCGCCCCTTATGCCGCTCGAATCTTCAACCCGGCAGAGTGGCGCGCGGACAAGCCGCTCAAGGTCGTTACGATTGGTACGGATTTCCAGCTTCGTGTCTGGGAGGCCTTGCTGAAGATCCCGATGGGCAAATGCGTTGCCTACTCGGACATAGCGGCGGATATCGGCTCACCCAAAGCCTCGCGCGCGGTGGGTGCCGCCGTCGGCGCCAATCCGGTCAGTTTCGTTGTGCCGTGCCATCGCGCGGTTGGCAAGTCCGGAGCGTTGACGGGCTACCACTGGGGCCTGACCCGCAAACGCGCCATCCTCGGCTGGGAAGCCGGTCAACTTGCTGCTGATGCCGGAGTAAGCAAGGCAGGCTGATCGGTTCAGCATCCACGCTAGAGCCCGGCGATCTGCCGGGCTCTTTGCATTTGCAAGATGTTTAGGGCCTTGACCTTCCAGTTACTGGAAAGATTATGTTTGGTGCACTATCTGGTTCATAACCGAAAGTTCGTATCATGAAACATGACCATCACGCCGCCGACCATAACCATGATCATTCCTGTTGCAGCGGGGAGAAGTCCGCGGAAGCTGCGGTCATGCGCGATCCGGTATGCGGGATGACGGTTGACCTCGAGGCGGGCAAGCCTACGGCCGAACATGGCGGGCGTCTGTTTCATTTCTGCTCGTCCGGCTGTCAGAGCAAATTCACCAATGACCCCGTAGCCTGTCTCGAGGCGATCGATCCTGTCTGCGGCATGAAAGTAGACCGGGCGAGCGCCAGACATTTCCTGCGCCATGAAGGCGAGAAATACTATTTCTGCTCGGCCGGCTGCTTGGCCAAATTCGAAATAGCGCCGCAGGACTATCTTGGCGACCGCCCCGCGCCCAAACCCATGCCTGCCGGAACGCAATATACCTGTCCTATGCACCCGGAAATCGTTAGGGACGGTCCCGGCTCCTGCCCGATCTGCGGCATGGCGCTGGAGCCGATGGGCATTCCGACCGGCGATGAAGGACCAAACCCCGAGCTTGTCGATTTCACGCGCCGTTTCTGGATCAGCGCTGTGTGCTCGGTTCCTCTGCTGCTGATTACCATGGGTCCGATGCTCGGCTTGCCGTTCCGTGCCTGGATTGGCGAGAGCTTGGCTACGTGGCTGGAATTCGTGCTGGCAACGCCGGTCGTCGTCTGGGCAGCAATTCCATTCTTCGAGCGGGGCTGGGCTTCTTTCATCAATCGCAGCCCGAACATGTGGACCCTGATCGCCATTGGTGTCGGCGCCGCTTACGCTTTCAGTGTGGTCGCAACCTTCCTGCCTGATATTTTCCCGCATTCCTTCCGCATGCATGGTGGCTCGGTGCCAGTTTATTTCGAAGCAGCGGCGGTGATCGTAACGCTTGTCTTCCTTGGCCAGATATTGGAACTCAAGGCGCGTGAACGCACCGGCTCAGCCATCCGGGCCCTTCTGGATCTTGCGCCCAAGACGGCCCGACGCCTTGGCTCTGATGGTAGCGAAACGGATGTGCCGCTCGATGAGGTGGTTGCCGGAGACCGGCTGCGCGTGCGCCCCGGGGAAAGCGTGCCGGTGGATGGTATCGTGCTCGAAGGTCACTCCTCGATCGACGAATCCATGCTCACAGGAGAACCTCTTCCGGTCGAAAAGATCGAACATGACATCGTCACCGGCGGCACACTAAACCGCAACGGCACGCTGTTGATCAAAGCGGAAAAGGTCGGAGCTGATACGGTACTGTCGCAGATCGTCGGCATGGTCGCCGCAGCGCAACGCTCGCGTGCGCCGATCCAGGGACTGGCGGATCGCGTCGCCGCCTGGTTCGTTCCGGCTGTGGTGCTGGTTGCAATCATCGCCTTCATCGTCTGGTCGTTGATCGGACCGGAACCGAGCATGATCTATGGTCTCGTTGCGGCCGTCTCCGTTCTGATCATCGCCTGTCCCTGTGCACTTGGCCTTGCAACGCCGATGTCGATCATGACGGCTACGGGGCGCGGGGCGCATGCGGGCGTGCTGATCAAGGATGCGGAAGGGCTCGAACGGTTCGCTGCCGTCGATACGCTGATCATAGATAAAACGGGGACGCTGACAGAAGGTAAGCCGAAACTTACTGATCTTGTTGCGCAACCGGGCTTCACTGAAGGCGAATTGCTGGCTCTCGCTGCAAGCCTTGAGAAGGGTTCCGAACACCCGCTGGCCGAAGCGATCGTCGAGGGGGCAAAGGCGCGCAATCTCACGCTTGCGGATGCAACCGGTTTCGAAGCAGTTACCGGCAAGGGCGTGTCCGGCCAAGTCAACGGTAGAACCGTGACGCTTGGCAACAAGGCGATGATGCAAGATATCGGTGCCGACGTTTCACAATTGGTCGAACAAGCCGATCAATTGCGCACACTGGGCAAGAGCGCGCTCTTTATAGCGGTCGATGGCGGGGCGGCCGGGATCGTTGCGGTTGCCGATCCGGTAAAAACGACGACTGCCGAGGCGATCCGCCTGCTGCATGAAACGGGCCTGAAGATCATCATGGCTACCGGCGACAATGCCGTGACGGCGCATGCTGTCGCGCGCGCAGTCGGTATCGATGAGGTGCGTGCCGATATGCTGCCGGAAGGCAAGAAACAGCTCATTGATGAGCTGCGCGCCAAAGGCGCCAAAGTCGCCATGGCCGGCGACGGCGTCAATGATGCGCCAGCGCTCGCCGCAGCCGATGTTGGTATCGCCATGGGTACCGGCGCCGACGTCGCGATGCAAAGCGCCGGGATCACGCTGGTCAAGGGCGACCTCAACGGCATCGTCCGCGCCCGTCACCTTGCCGACGCCACGATCCGCAATATCAAACAGAACCTGTTCTTTGCCTTCGTCTACAATGTGCTCGGTGTGCCGGTCGCGGCCGGCGTGCTGTATCCGATATTCGGTCTATTGCTTTCGCCAATGCTGGCTGCTGCGGCGATGAGCCTGTCGTCCGTGTCAGTCATCGCCAATGCACTCAGATTGCGAACGGTCAAATTGTGAGGTTTCCATGAATATCGGTAACGCGTCCGACAAATCAGGATTGCCTGCCAAGACGATCCGCTATTATGAGGATATCGGGCTTTTGAAGCCCGATCGGGCGGAAAATGGCTATCGCGATTATTCGATGTCCGACGTGCACAAGCTGCGCTTCCTGCAGCGTTCGCGCGGGCTGGGTTTCTCGGTGGAGGAATGTCGCCAGCTATTGGCGCTTTATGAGGACAAAGCGAGGGCGAGTGCTGACGTCAAGTCTATCGCACAGTCAAAGCTTCAGGAAATCGAGCGCAAGATTATCGAATTGCGCGAATTGCAGCACACATTGAAACATCTGGTCGTCCATTGCCATGGCGACCAGCGCCCCGACTGTCCGATCCTCGAAACAATCTCGGGCGAGAACTAGCCGAGCGTCGACACCACATCGGCGGAAATGCGCAGTTCACGCAACGGCCGGACGACGGCTGTCGTTTCGTCATAGATCGGGTGCGCTTTATAGGCTGCCAGTGCCTCGGCATCCTTGAACTCGCCGTAGACGACGACGTCGATTTCACCGGAAATCGGATCGGTCTTGGTATTCTGCATCACTTCGAAAACGGTCGAGTGAGGAATTTCGCCAAGGCGTTTCAGGCCTTTGACGATTGTCTCGACATCTTCCTTGTTGCGGGCACTGAAGAATACGATATGGCGGATCACGATGTTGCTTCCTGCTGCATTTGACTGCGCCGGACTTTTCATATTCCGCCCCTGTCAGTCAATAGATGCGCTGTCGCAGCCCATTTCACTGGAGGAAGCGGGCACAACACTTACCCAGACAGATAGGTTCACTCGGCGGCCGCCTTTGCCATCGGATTGTTTGGATGCGTGGTCCAGTTGGCATAGTCCGGCTGGATCGGCATTTTAGTGCGCGGATCGACGCCTGAGACCATCGGTACCATGCTGATGCAATTGTCGACAGGGCAGACACTGACGCAGAGATTGCAGCCGACACACTCCTCGTCGATCACCTCGAAATGCCGCGCACCATCGACCGTCGATGTGATTGCCTGATGCGAGGTGTCCTCGCAGACGATGTGGCACCGGCCGCATTTGATGCAGAGGTCCTGATCGATCTGCGCCTTGGTGATGTAGTTGAGGTTAAGGTACTGCCAGTCGGTGACATTCGGCACGGCGAGACCCTGGAAATCGTCGATGGTGCGGAATCCGCGCGAATCCATCCAGTCGGAAAGGCCCGAGATCATCTCTTGGACGATCTTGAAACCATAGGTCATCGCAGCTGTGCAGACCTGCACATTGCCGCAGCCTAGCGCAATGAATTCCGCCGCGTCGCGCCACGTGGTGATACCGCCGATGCCTGAGATTGGCAGGCCGCGCGTTTCAGGATCGCGGGCGATTTCCGCTACCATGTTCAGCGCAATCGGTTTCACCGCCGGGCCGCAATAACCGCCATGCGAGCCGCGTCCGTCGATGGTCGGGTTCGGAGCGAAACTATCGAGGTCAACTGAGACGATGGAGTTGATGGTGTTGATGAGTGAAACGGCATCGGTTCCGCCGGATTTCGCCGCCCGTGCGGGCTTGCGGACATCGGTGATGTTCGGGGTCAACTTGGTGATGACAGGCATGCGGGTGTATTGCTTGCACCAGCGCACCACCATCTCGATATATTCCGGCACCTGGCCGACGGCAGCGCCCATACCGCGCTCCGACATGCCGTGCGGGCAGCCGAAATTCAACTCGATACCATCGGAACCGGTGGCCTCGACCAGTGGCAGGATGGCCTTCCAGGCTTCCTCCTCGCAAGGCACCATGATCGAGGCGATCAAGGCGCGATCCGGCCACTTCTTCTTCACCTCGGTCATTTCCCGCAGGTTTACTTCAAGCGGACGGTCGGTGATGAGTTCGATATTGTTGAACCCGAGCAAGCGCCGGTCCGGGCCGTGAATAGCGCCATAGCGCGGGCCGTTGACATTAACGACTGGCGGGCCTTCCTCGCCAAGGGTTTTCCAGACCACCCCACCCCAGCCCGCCTTGAAGGCGCGCTCGACATTATAGGCCTTGTCTGTTGGTGGCGCAGAGGCCAGCCAGAAGGGGTTGGGAGATTTGATGCCGAGGAAATTTGTTGAGAGATCAGCCATGGCAGTTTCCTTTAGCCGACTAAATGGCTTGGATGATTGGGGTTCCGTTCCGGAGCCGATGCACCGTCGGAATTCTCGGCCATGACGGCTTCGACAAAGCCGCTTACCTTTTCCGGTTGTTGCATCAGCGTGCGGTGAATGGATTCGGCAGCAATCTTGCCGTCCTGCACTGCTGCAACTGTCAGGTCCTCGCCACCAGCGATACAATCACCGCCGGCCCAGATGCCCGGGATCGAGGTTCGGCCTTCATCGTCGACGCTGATACGGCCCTTGGAAAGGGCAATACCGGCTTCGGTCAAAATGACTTCGGCCGGCGTCTGACCAATCGCCTTGAACACCTGGTCACTGGCAAGCGTAATGCTCTCACCCGAAACGCCAAGACGCCCATCGGTCATGACCGTGTAGTCCAGCGTGATACCGCAAACCTCACCATGCTCATTACGGGTCAGGGCACGCGGCTGGAGCCAATGCCGGATGATAACGCCGTTTTTCAGCGCCAATTCCTGTTCGAAATCACTGGCATTCATGTTTTCCGGTCCGCGGCGATAGGCAATGATGACGTTTTCCGCGCCAAGAAGTTTCGTCTGCACCGCGACATCGATCGCGGTCATACCGCCGCCGATGACGACGACATCGCGGCCGACGGCAATCTCCGACAGATCATCGCTCTGGCGCAGGACCGAGATAAAATCCACCGCATCGATACAGCCCGCAGCGTCTTCGCCCTCGAGACCAAGGTCGTTTACGCCCGGCAGACCCATACCGAGGAACACCGCATCGAAACCTGCTTTAAGCGCATCAAGACTGATATCGCGGCCGAGCGCCTTGTCGTTATGAACTGTGATGCCGCCGATTTCGAGAATGAAATCGAGTTCCCTCTGCGCGAAATCGTCGACGCTCTTATAGGCGGCGATGCCATATTCGTTGAGGCCACCTCCCTTTGGCCGTGCCTCGAAAACCGTCACATCATGACCGTGCATCGCCAGACGGTGCGCTGCCGCCAGACCAGCTGGGCCTGCGCCGACGACGGCAATGGACTTGCCAGTAGGTTCAGCGCGTTTGAAGGGATGCTGGCCATTCGCCATCAGATGGTCGGTCGCATAGCGCTGCAAAAGGCCGATCTTGACAGGCTTGCCTTCAGCGACCTCGCGCACACAAGCCTGCTCGCAAAGAGTTTCGGTCGGGCAGACGCGGGCGCACATGCCGCCAAGAATATTCTCGGAAAGGATGGTCTTGGCCGAACCGGTGGGATTGTCCGCGTTGATCTCACGAATGAACAGCGGAATGTCGATACCCGTCGGGCAGGCATTCATGCATGGCGCGTCGTAGCAGAAATAACAGCGGTCCGATTCAACAAAGGCTTCGTGCCGGGTGAGCGGCGGATGAAGATCAGAAAACACTTCCGCGTAGGCGCCGGATGCGAGCCGCCCGGCCTTGACGTCACGGATTCCAGAATCCATCGATCCCATGAAATCTTGTCTCCTCGTTTTGACTGCGTCCGGTTCCCTTTGGTTCGCAGTCTTTTCGATGGCCGGTATGTCCGGACCTGCAGGAAGAATGGCAGATTTTCACGGAAGGTCAAATTTTTTATCAAACGGTCAAGAAAATGGCCCGTATCCTGGGGCCATCCTCAAGTCCGCGTCCAACAGCAATGTCAGTCGGACTGGCGCCTCAGCATGATGCCGCTAATATTGGCGCGGTTGAGAATTTGACTGCCTCCATCGCCTGATTGATGTTGGTCGACAGGGTTTTAGACATGGCGATATGGACCACGTTGGGGTCCATCCACGATGGATAAGTCTGCTGTCGCCAATCGAGGAATGAGGTTTCACCGCGATAGAGTCCATCACGGCTGTCATAGGCAACGAGGCGATCGCTTTCGATCGTGTTGCGGATGGCGGTGTAAGCATCATTCAGGAATTGCGTGCGGTCATTACCATCGAGATATTTCAGCAGTTCGAAGGCTGCGCGCGCCCAAACCACACGGTCCGTACTAATGGGCCAGCTTCCACCACTGCCGGTATCCTGGACGATTTCTGTCGTATTAGCCCCGGGACCAGTCGTATTGCGATGCGTCGAAATCTTGAACAGCAAGCTGTTCTTGGCAACTTGAGGATTGATCTGTGCGAGGCCGAGATCGATTGCGTAGGACGTGTCGCGCGTCCAGACATAGGTCCAGGAATCGCCGGTCTGGAAACATCCAACAGTGCCGCCGCAGGGTATGGCAGCGCCGTTTTTATACTTGCTGTCCCTGATCGAAGGGACGGTCAAATCCCTCGCCTCCTGGATCGCCAAGGCAAACAGACCATCGAACATTTGGCTGCCGGTGCGGATCGTGGGAGCGTCGGCATGTTCGTTGATTGCAAGTTGTTTGCCTTTGCCGGATTTCCGCTGATCCTGAGTCGTGGTCAACGAATATCCGCGCTGAGCACGTGTTGCAGGGCCAGCGGTGATGGTGGCAGACTCGCTTCTCCAGGAAATTCGGTCCAAACCATCGTCCAGATTGGTGGGATCAGTGGCAGGCGGAGCCACGTTGGCAACGCATTGGCCGTCGGTGAGGAGGCTGCCCGCCGGGCATTCCTTGATGACCACGTCGAGCGTGATGACGCATTTGCCATCCACGAGGGTGCCCGTCCCGCATTCCTTGACGGTGACAATTGGGGTGACAACGCATTCGCTGCCCTCGAGATTGCCCGTCTCACACTCCTTGGTGACCACATTCGGCGTCACGATGCATTGGCCATCCACGAGGGTGCCCTGCTGGCACTCGCTGGTGATTACAGCGGGCGTCACGACGCACTTGCCGTCGACGAGAGTGCCTGTCTGGCACTCAGCAAATGTTCCTGATGTATCACCCGTATCCGCTGTATTGTCTGATCCGTTACAGCCGGCCAGCAGGATACAGCCCAGCAATGCGGCCAACAGCGTTCGATGCGATGCCATGATTTCCTCCCAAATATAAATAAAAAAATGCTGTTCTCTAAAAAGTCGTTGGCGCGCATCAATCATCGACAGATGACTCACCTGATTATTCGGGCGATATCACGCGATAATACAAAATGTGGCGGGTTCCTCCCAAGGCAACCTCAGGATTTGGCTAACAGGTGGCAGGGATGGCCGTCAATAATACGAAAGTCTACGACTTTCGTAACCAACGGGATTGGAACGATCAATTTCGGCCCGCTGCAAAATCTCTAATGCTGCTATTCAGCCGCTAGAGGTGGTTGCGAGACGACTTCGAGCAGCTCACGATTGAGCCGTGCTTCTTCCTCGGCCTTTGGCTTGGAGAAGCCAGCCAACAACAGGTAGGCCACCGGTGTCAGGAAGAGGGTTGAAGCTGTTGCCATGCCGAGACCTCCGACGATGACCCAGCCGAGGGCAATGCGCGCCTCAGCGCCCGCGCCACTGGCCAGAACCAGCGGAACACCGCCAAGGATGGCGCACAGCATGGTCATCACGACCGGTCGCAGGCGGATGTTCGAAGCCTCTTCGATGGCCTCTCGTACAGTCCGGCCCTGATCGCGCAAATGATTGGCGAACTCCACGATCAGGATGCCGTTCTTCGCCATGATACCGACAAGCAGCACCAGACCGATCTGGCTGTAGACGTTCATGCTGGTGCCCGTCATGAGCATGGCGAAGACGGCGCAGGCAAGGCCAAGAGGCACCGTGGCCATGACGATGATCGCGCTGATGAAGCTTTCAAACTGGGCTGCCAGAACCAGCAGGATAATCAGGATGGCAAAGCCAAATGTGGTGACCATGCTGGATGAGTTTTCACCCAGTGTCGCGGCCTCAGCCAGCGGAATGATGCGATAGCCGGGGGGCAGCAGCGGCGCGGCGACCTCCTGTACATCCTTGTAGGCGTCACCGAGCGCAAAATCCGACCTGAGTCCCGAAGTGATGGCGACTGAACGCATCTGTTGCTCACGTGTCAGCGCCGGCGGAACGGCAACCTCTGTGAGTCTGGCGATAGTCGACATCGGCACGAACCGGCCATCGCCGGTACGCAGGAAGATATTTTCCAGATCAGTCGGATCATTGATCGGAGTTGTGGTCGATACGAGTTTCACATCGAAGGAACGATCTTCGATATAGACCGAACCGACCTTGTAGCCGTCGAGCACCGATTGCAGCGCTTCGGCCAGGCCGGTGATATTGATATTGAGATCCGAAGCGCGTTCGCGGTCGATCGACACGGCCAATTGCGGCTGGGTCGGCTCATTGGTCAGACGCGGGCGATCGAAGCGGCTGTCTTTTTCAAGCTCGGCCACAATCTTGGCAGCCGTCGTGCCAAGCTCGGCATAGCTTGTGCCGACGACGGCGAATTGCAGGCCATTACCCGCGCCGCGGATGCCCAGAGAATTCGGCTGCGCGGCAAAAACCTGGATGCCGGGAATGTTGCGGACGCGTTTTGAGACGTCGGCGAGTATCTCTTGCTGGCTCCTTGTCCGCTCCTTCCATTTGGCGAGACTGAGCACCATGAAGCCACGATTGGTATTGCCATTCTGACCGGCGATCGAAAACGTATTCTGGATTTCGCCGGCATCACGCAGAGGCTGGATCAAGGTTTCGATCTGGCGCATCTCGTCACTGAGATATTCGAGGCTGACACCCTGCGGTGCGGTAATGCGCAGGAAAGCCGAGGCGCGGTCCTCCGACGGTGTCAGCTCCTGCTTGAGCAGGGAAAAGGCGCCGAATGCCGTGCCGGCAAACAGCAGCGAGATCAGAACCACGATCCACGGGCCGGCAAGACAGGCGTGCAGCAGGCGTTTGTAGAGCCCCCCGAACCAGCTGCCGACACGAGCCACCCGTCCCGGTGTGTGGGTGACATCCTGATGCTTTGCTTCGCTGGCGCTGAGCAGACGCGACGCCAGCATCGGGCACAATGTCAGCGCCACCACGGCGGACAGAAGCACACAAATGGCAAGAACAAAGCCAAACTCGCGGAAGAGTCCCCCGGTTTGGCCCGGCAGGAAGGAGAGTGGCACGAAGACGGCGGCAAGCGTCACCGTCGTCGCAATGACCGCGAAGAACACCTCCTGCGTGCCGAGAACCGCGGCAGCGCGCGGACCCATGCCCTGATTGCGGCGTCGCACGATGTTTTCCAGCACCACGATCGCGTCGTCGACGACCAGGCCGGTCGCCAGCACCAGAGCGAGCAGCGTCAGGATGTTTATAGAGAACCCGGCAAGATAGATGGCCGAGATGGTGCCGATCAGGGCGACCGGCAGGCTGACGGCGGGAATAAGGGTTGCGCGAATGTCCCAGAGAAAGAGATAGATGATCAGGATGATGATGACGACAGACACGCCGAGTGCCACTTCGACCTCATGCACGGCACCGGTGACGAAGTCGGCATCGTCGCTGGTCACGTGGATATCGACGCCTTCGGGTAGGGTTTTCTGCAGTTGCGCGACTGCCGCGCGAACGCCTGTCGAAATATCGAGTGTGTTGGACTGCGCCTGACGGATAATGCCAAGGCCGATACCGCTCTTGCCGTTGGCCCGCAGGATCGACGTGCCGATATCGGGGCCCATCGTCACGGTGGCCACATCGCGGATCTTGGTCTGGCCCTTGATAATGATGTTCTCAAAATCCTCTGGCGTCGCTACCGGAGCCATGGCGCGGACAATGATGCTTTGATCATTGCTGTTGAGCTGGCCGGCAGGTGTGTCGAAGGCCATTGTCGTCAGCGCGTTGCGAATGTCCGCGATGTTCATGCCGAGGCTGGCGACCTTGCCCTGATTGATGTCGATGCGGAATATCTTGCTGCGGTTGCCGTTAACCTGCACATCAGCGACACCCGGAACAGAGGCAAGCACGTCCTCGATCTGGTCCTCGACGAGCACCGTCATATCCTCGACCGCCATCGTGTCCGACGTGACTGCGAGGCGCATGACCGCATCGGAATTGGCATCGGCCTTGACGATCTGCGGCGGATCCGCTTCGTCCGGCAGAGTGTTGGTGATGCGGCTGATGGCATCGCGCATGTCGGCGGCGGCAACGTTCAGATCGACGCCATCATTGAATTCGACGGTGACGCGGCTGTTACCGAACGAAGAACTGGACGATATGGATTTGACGCCCGAAACGCGGGATACAGCGCCTTCGATGGCGGATGTCAACTCACGATCGACTGTCTCCGCGGCAGCCGATTCGAAAACAGTCGAGACCGTGACCACCGGGCGATCGACATCGGGCAACTCGCGGACATCGACGCCGTACCAGGCGGCAAGCCCTGCGACGACGATAAGGGCATTGAGCACCAACGCCATGACAGGACGGCGAATGAAGAGCGCGGTAAAACTGGAATCGGTCTGTCCGTTTGACGTGCTCACCGCCTCACCTCAGCCCTGTTCGCCGACAGAAGCAGTTGGCCCCCCGTCGGTATTGGGAACCGGCTGGCCTTTAATCTGGACAAAACCATCCTCGCGGACCGACTGCACGCCCTCGGCAACGATCTGATCGCCGGGCTTTATGTCGGCATCGACCATCACATAGGCGGTGTTGCGCTGGACAACACGCACCGGAACGCGTGTCGCCTTGTTATCGGTAATCTTCCAGACATAGGCGCCATCCGTGCCCCACTGAACCGCGAGGGGATCAACAGTCGGGTAGATGTCGCCAGGGAAGCCGACCGACATCTGGAACGCCATACCTTCGCGCAAGGCATCGTTCGGATTGGTGATTTTCGCCTGAACATGCAGCGTACGGCTCGTCGGATCGACACGGTTGTCGATGGCGCTGATTGCGCCCTTGAACGTTTCACCTGGACGAGCGATCGATGTGGCCGTCACAGGCAGGTCGATGGTGATTGCGGGTGCAAAACGCTCTGGCACCCAGAAATCGACAAGCAGATCGGAGCGATCGTCGATCATTGCGACCGTGGTCGATATCGTAATGTAATTACCCGCATTAATCGGCAAGATTCCGACAATGCCACCGATCGGCGCCTTGATCGCACGGCGGTCCAGCGCCAGTTCGGCCTCACGCACATTGAGCGCGGCGTTATCGACTGCCAAAGCCGCCTCGGAAAGCTGGACCGCAGAGACCGTATTGCTTGAACGAAGACTTTCGGCGCGCTTGAGCTTGGTCTGCGCGTCCCTCAGGGCTACCCGCGCTTTGTCGACCAGGATGCTTTCGGCTTCGGAATCAAGCCGGGCAATCACATCGCCGCCTTTCACTTTGGTCCCTGACGTCACGAGAATCTCGGTCAGGCGCCCCGCTGTAAACGGAGTGACAGCAACCGAACTCTTGGCCTTGCCGGTGCCAATTGCCGACAATTTGTCGTTGATCTTCGCTTCTGCCGCAGCACGGACCACGACGAGCGGCAAAGCCTGTCCGCTGCGGCGCTGTCCCTGGCCACCCGCACCGGCAGGTTCGGTCGCCGCCGTCGAGTTGCGATCAATGCCAGCCTTCGAGCCTGGAAAGAAATACAGCCATCCAGCTCCAGCGACAGCCAGGATCAGCACAGCAGACAAAAGTTGTCTCCAAACCCGCATATATCACTCCAAAAGGCCGGTCCCGCACAAGCAGAGCCAGCACCAAACGATCATATCCCAACGCACTGGTCAGCGCGAACGGTTGTTTGTCATGCAGAATAAGGGGGTTTTACCTAACCGTTAATGACAATTCCGTTATGTTACAAATATTTAATGGAGTAAGGCGGACGAGCCGGTCCGCTGAAATTGGCCGGATTTGCTTGTCTCTCCTTGAAGGCCCGGTTCTGGCGTGCAACATGACGGGCGGGAAATTCGCAGGGAAAGCAGTCAATGGCGACCAAGACCGATATTGCAAGGCGCGTGTTCAACCACACGTTCAAGCTCGATCCGATAGTCCGCAGCCTGCTCGACACGGATTTCTACAAGCTCTTGATGCTGCAGATGATCTGGGGTGTCTATCCGGACGTGGATGCGACATTCACTTTGATCAACCGCACTGCGAGGGTGCGGCTTGCCGACGAGATCGACGAACAGGAACTGCGCGAGCAGCTTGATCATGCGCGGACGATCCGCTTTTCCAAAAAGGAAATGATCTGGCTCGGCGGTAACACTTTCTACGGCAAGCGGCAGATTTTCGAGCCGGATTTTCTTGAATGGCTGTCGAATTTCCAGTTGCCGGAATATGAGCTGACAAGGCGCGAGGGACAGTACGAACTGAATTTTTATGGGCCGTGGATGTATACGACGATGTGGGAGATCCCGGCGTTGACCATCATCAACGAGCTGCGTTCGCGTGCTGCCATGAAGAAAATGGGACGTTTCGAGCTTGATGTCCTCTATGCGAGAGCCAAGGCCAAGATGTGGTCGAAGGTGGAGCGGCTGCGCACACTCCCCGACATCAAAATTTCCGATTTCGGCACTCGCCGTCGTCATTCCTTTCTTTGGCAACGCTGGTGCGTCGAAGCCTTGAAAGAAGGCATCGGTGGGGCTTTTACCGGCACAAGCAACGTGCTGATGGCGATGGACAATGATCTGGAAGCACTCGGCACCAATGCACACGAACTGCCTATGGTATTGGCTGCGCTGAGCACCACGGACGCAGCGTTGCTGAAATCACCCTACAAGGTGCTGCAGGACTGGAACCGCTATTATGGGGGCAACCTGCTCATCGTCTTGCCCGATGCGTTCGGGACTACCGCCTTTCTGCGTGATGCTCCAGACTGGGTAGCGGACTGGACGGGTTTTCGTCCGGACAGTGCACCGCCGATCGAAGGCGGAGAGAAAATCCTCGCCTGGTGGCGGTCGAAGGGCAAGGACCCGCGCGAAAAGCTGTTGGTATTTTCCGATGGGCTCGATGTCGATACGATTGAGGAAACCTATCGACACTTCGACGGCAAGGTGCGTATGAGTTTTGGTTGGGGAACCAGTCTCACCAATGATTTCGAAGATTGCGCGCCGCGCTTCAATGATCAGCTCAATGCGATTTCACTGGTGTGCAAAGTCAGCGATGCCAATGGCCGGCCGGCCGTCAAGCTCTCGGACAACCCGAAGAAGGCAACCGGTGATCCCGCAGAAATCAAACGCTATCTGGAGTTGTTTGGAGCAGAGGATCGTGTGGAACAGGCTGTAAAAGTCTAACGTAGCGCACGCAGTCCGGGGTGGCGCCCAGTATCAGGCCGACATACGCAACATGATTTCGGCGTTCAACAGGATACGCTGGTCGGCAGGAATCTCTATCTTCGCTTCATCGTTTTCGCCGAGCTTGTCGAACAATAGCTTGATCGCCAGCCTGCCGATTTCGTTGTAGTTCTGCGCGACCGTCGTCAGTGGCGGGCACATATAGCGCGACAGCGGCTGGTCGTCATGACCAGCAACGCGAAGGTCACAATCCTCGCCGCGTCCGACTTTCAAACCCGCCTGGTAGGCTGCAGCCACCACTCCGAAGGCGATACGGTCGGTGGCGCAAAGCACAGTCCTTGTCGGGAAACCCCCTTCTCTGAGGATGCGGGCCGTCGCATCGAATGCAAACTTTTCGAACTCCCAGGTCAAACTCTCGTCGATCTTGACGAAACGGGGTTCAAGATTGAGGTTCTTCATCGCTTCACTATAGGCGTCACGTCGTTCGTAGGCGTTGCTATTGACCGGAGACATGCCGAAATAGCAGGGTTGATCGCCTGAGCGGGTCAGATAGTCCACAATCAGTTTGAAACTTTGCCGGTTGTCGGTGCCAACAAAAGGCGATGTCGCATCGAGCGGTGAATCGACATAAATGAGGGGTATGGATTCGCCGAGCTTGGCCAGCTTGTCGTGATGGGACTTTACTCCGAGCGGCCCGATGATGGCGCCCGCAACGTTCATGGATTTGAACGTTTCGATCGCGCGTTCTTCAAGCTCGGGCTTGCCGTCAGAACTCAGGACAAAGGCCAGATAGCCAGTTTGTTCAGCGATGCCTTCGATGCGCCGGGTGAGCGCCATGTAGAACGGATCAGTAGAATTCGGGACGATGATCCCGAGAATATTGGTACGGCGGCGATTGAGATTTACGGCGAAGATATTCGGCCGGAAGCCGGACTGCTTGATGGCCGCTTCGATGATGTCGCGGGTTTTCTTGCGCACCGAAGTGGGATCGTTGAAATATTTGGACACTGTGGGGCGCGACAGTCCTACAAATGCGGAGAAGTCTTCCATTGTCTTGATCGGCTGGTTCACCGCATGCATTCCTTTTTACGATCCTAACGCGTTTTCACAAAGCCGTGTGCCGGCGAAGAAACTGCGAAGGACATTTGCAATCATTGCTGAAAATTACGCCGACGCAATACATCTCATGATTGATACGAGCCACTCTTAATGGTTGAAAATTTACAGCATGAATGACATGCGTCAAGATTTTATTTAATCCGCATCAACTAGATAGAGCTATTTCGGCGGAATTGGCGTGTTGGAGGTTGTTGCACCTATAAGTTGACTTGTTCAATGATTTAAATTTACGTGCGGAAACTTGTGCCAGGCGGACTTTGACAGAGGCGCCGAATTTGCATTGCGGCCACACTCAAGTAGCATGAGAGAAAATCCCCGATCAGCAGCAATGGAGAGGATGCAATGGAGGGCGGTATTCCGAATCCGGAAGTCTTCACCCATGTACGCGTGATTATCGGTATCATACTGGGCCTGAGCGTTTCGCGTTTGCTGACCGGCATCGCCCGCATCATCCAGCATCCACAGCGCAAGAATATCTACGCGGTGCACCTTGGCTGGGTGTTGTTCGCCTTCCTCACGGTCGTGCATTTCTGGTGGTTCGAGTTCTACCTGCATGAATTGGTGCTATGGAAATTCGAGGCCTATCTCTTTGTCATTTTTTTCGCCAGCTTGCACTTTCTAGCATGCAGCCTGCTCTTTCCCGACAGTATGGAGGGCTATTCCGGCTATGAGGATTATTTCATGTCGCGAAGAGCCTGGTTCTTCGGCATACTGATATCGATTTTCGTCGTTGATTTTCTCGACACAGCCATGAAGGGTATGGCTCACTTTCGCACCCTCGGAGCCGAATACCCGTTCCGCAACCTGTTCCTGATCGGGCTTTTCGCTCTGGGAATTTATGTTCGCCGGCCAAAAATCCAGCTTATCGTGCTCGCGTTGGCTCTTGTTACGCAGGTCGCCTTTATTCTGGTCCAGTTCGATACGATTTGAATTGAATAAAAAACCCGCCGGTTTGCACCGGCGGGTTTCATTTGTTGGAAAGTCAGGACAAGAACTTAGTTCTTTTCGCGGCTCTTCAGCGCGGCGCCGAGGATGTCGCCAAGCGAAGCACCGCTATCTGTCGAACCGTACTGGGCAACAGCTTCCTTCTCTTCGGCGATTTCCAACGCCTTGATCGAGACCTGCAACTTGCGGGTCTTCTTGTCGAAAGCGATGACGCGGGCGTCAACCTTCTGACCGACCGTGAACCGCTCCGGACGCTGTTCGTCGCGATCGCGGGACAGATCAGCGCGGCGGATGAAGGAGTCGAGGTCGTGATCGACCAGACGCACTTCAAGACCACCATCGGTGATTGCCGTGACTTCAACGGTTACAACAGCGTTCTTGCGCAGTTCACCCGAGGTTGCGGCTTCGCCGACCTTGTCGCCGGTCAATTGCTTGATGCCGAGCGAGATGCGTTCCTTCTCGACGTCAACGTCGAGAACCTGCGCCTTGACGACATCACCCTTGTTGTACTCTTCGATGACCTGTTCGCCCGGACGGTTCCAGTCGAGGTCGGAGAGGTGAACCATGCCGTCCACATCGCCATCGAGGCCAATGAACAGGCCGAATTCGGTCTTGTTCTTGACTTCGCCTTCGACGATCGTGCCGACAGGGAACTTGTCTGCAAAGGTCGTCCAAGGATTGTCGAGCGTCTGCTTGAGACCGAGGGAGATGCGGCGCTTGACCGGATCCACTTCGAGAACAACAACTTCGACTTCCTGCGTGGTGGAGAGCAGTTTGCCCGGATGCACGTTCTTCTTTGTCCAGGACATTTCGGAAACGTGGATAAGGCCTTCGATGCCTGGCTCGATTTCGACGAATGCACCGTAATCGGTGATGTTCGTAACCGTACCGGTGATCTTTTTGCCGATCGGGTACTTCGCACCGATACCATCCCAGGGATCGCTTTCGAGCTGCTTCATGCCGAGCGAAATACGATGTGTTTCCTGGTTGATACGGATGATCTGAACCTTGACCGTCTGGCCGATGGAGAGGATCTCCGACGGATGGTTGACACGGCGCCATGCCATGTCAGTCACATGCAGAAGGCCGTCGATACCGCCGAGGTCAACGAACGCACCATAATCGGTGATGTTCTTGACAACGCCTTCAACCACCTGACCCTCTTCGAGGTTCTGGACGATTTCAGAGCGCTGCTCAGCACGGCTCTCTTCAAGAACGGTACGGCGTGAGACAACGATGTTGCCGCGACGCTTGTCCATCTTGAGGATTTCGAAAGGCTGCGGGTTGTGCATCAGTGGGGTGACATCGCGGATCGGACGAATGTCGACCTGCGAGCGCGGCAGGAAGGCTACGGCGCCATCAAGATCAACGGTGAAACCACCCTTGACCTGATTGAAGATCACACCATCGACGCGTTCGCCACGGTTGAACTTCTCTTCGAGACGGACCCAGCTTTCTTCGCGGCGTGCTTTTTCACGCGACAGAACTGCTTCGCCGAGGGCGTTTTCGATGCGCTCGACGTAAACTTCAACGATATCGCCCGGCTTGAGCGAACCGTCCTTGGCTTTCGCGCCGAATTCCTTCAGCGGGACGCGGCCTTCAACCTTGAGGCCGGCGTCGATGATCGCCATGTCTTTTTCGATGGCGACGATACGGCCCTTGACGACGTAACCTTCTGCAAGGTCATTGGTGGCAAAGGACTCTGCGAGAAGAGCTTCAAAATCTTCGCGCGTTGGATTGGCTTCAGACATACATACTCCTGAAAGCGCCGAGATCTCACATTGGAAGATCATCGGGCACAGCACCGGTGGTTCGTGTTTCGGTTCATCTGCATGCCAACCCGCCCATTGAAGGGCAATCCGGTGCGTGGATCGGCTGCAGACGGTTCTAATGTGTGTCTTTTGCGAGAGCCTGATCAATCAGGGTTTTGGCGCTAAGAAACGCGGTCTCTATATCCATTTCCGTTGTATCTAGCAAGTGCGCGTCGGCAGCGGGCTTCAATGGCGAATCGGTGCGGCCCATGTCGCGGGCATCGCGGCGGGTGAGATCCTCGAGAATCTCCTCATAATTGGCGCCGCCGCCATTGGACCTGATTTCATCGTAGCGCCTTCTGGCGCGTGCCTCCGGCGATGCAGTGATGTAGAGTTTCACCGGTGCATCGGGGCAGACGACCGTGCCGATATCGCGCCCGTCGAGCACGGCACCCGGGGGACGCTCGGCGAAACTGTGCTGCATGGCAACGAGTGCACGGCGCACTGCCGGCATGACCGCAACCTTCGATGCCGCCTCGCCGACATCATGGGCGGAAAGCACTGTGCGATCGAGCTTCGACAGATCGACGGTTCGCGCGGCCTTTTCCGCAAGAAACTCATCGTCCAGCGGCATGTTCTGGTCCATTAGAGCCTTGGCGACGGCCCGATAGGTCAGGCCCGTATCCAGATGATGAAAACCGTAGGCTTCGGCGATCCTTCGAGCGAGCGTTCCTTTGCCCGAAGCTGCCGGGCCATCGATGGCGACCGTAAAGTGGGTCTGCCGCGTTGGCAGGTCCTTATCGTCTTTGTCGAACAACCATTGTCCAAGCGCGAAAAGCAGATAGGCTGCGGCCAATACGAGTGCGATGATGGGCGTGATCCCGATCGTGACGAAGGCAAACCCGCCGAGTGTCGTCAGCGTCGATTCCAACCAGTCGGGCATGGCCGCTGCAAAATTCTGCAAAAGTGCATCGATGGCGAAGATCAGCAGGAACTGGAAGACGAACAGCCAGAAAAGTAATGCAAACAGGCCGAACCGGACCCGCAGACCGAGCCTCTCGATCGCATAGGGGATGGCGACGATGGCAAATGACGTCAGCAGGAAAAACATCAGATGATCCTTCTCTTGCCCATGAAATAACCTATGCCATATCCGGCGATCGATCCAAGTGCCGGTGGCAGCAGCAGAAACTGCAACGGTAGCCACTCGCTGGTGTTCGTTGCCTCCGCACCGGGTCTTGAACTGACCGCGACGTTCCACGCATAGAGGAAGATGAGCAGCAAAGGAAGAAGGACGCGAGAAATCGTCCTGGTTATACCCGGCCATGGCCGCGACGCCGTACTCGTGACAGTGCCGCTATAGGCACTCTGCCCCGCCCAGACGATAAAAGGCACGCTGGACATCGTATACAGGAAATACACGGTGAGAAGCGATATGAGCTCGGTCATCGCTGATTTTCTGGGCTCGTTTCAGTTTGGCGTATCGACTTCGGAAATCTCCGCACCAATTCCCGTCATCATATCCATGAATTCGGGGAAACTGGTTGCGATCATGGTCGAATCGTCGACCGTCACAGGCTTCTCCACAGCGAGGCCAAGGACAAGGAAGCTCATTGCGATGCGATGGTCGAGATGCGTCTCCACCATGCCGCCGCCAAGGCCCTTGCCATCCGGGCGGCCGCGTACGCTCAAGGTATCATGACCTTCGGTGCAATCGGCACCATTGGCTTTGAGGCCATTGGCTACCGCCGAAAGCCGGTCGGATTCCTTGACACGCAGCTCCTCGAGCCCGTTCATCACCGTTTCGCCGGTAGCAAAACAGGCGGCGACCGCGAGCACGGGATATTCATCGATCATCGACGGCGCGCGATCTGCAGGCACGTTGACGCCCTTGAGCTCGGAGGCGCGAACGCGCAGATCGGCCACATCCTCGCCGCCGGCAAGCCGGGCATTGATGATTTCGATATTCGCGCCCATTTCCTGCAGCGTCAGGATAAGGCCGGTGCGCGTCGGATTCATCAGCACGTTGCGGATAGTGATATCGGAGCCCGGCACAATAATGGCTGCAACCAGCGGGAAGGCGGTAGACGAGGGATCGCCCGGCACATCGATCGTTTGGCCAGTGAGCTTGCCCTGGCCCTCGATGCGGATATGGCGCACATCATCCTTATCAGTTTCAACGGACAGATTTGCGCCGAACCCGACCAGCATCTTTTCCGTATGGTCGCGCGTCATCACCGGCTCGACGACCGTGGTGATGCCCGGTGTATTGAGCCCGGCGAGCAACACGGCGGACTTGACCTGCGCTGAGGCCATGGGCACGCGGTAGGTGATCGGCGCTGCAACTTTCGGACCGCGAAGCGTCAGCGGCATACGGTCACCCTCGGCGGCGGAAACCTGAACGCCCATTTCGCGCAAGGGATTGAGCACCCGGCCCATCGGCCGCTTCGACAGCGACGCATCGCCGACAAAGGTTGTCTCCATGGCGTAGGTGCCGACGAGACCCATGGTCAGGCGCGCGCCGGTTCCCGCATTGCCGAAATCGAGCGGCGCTTCGGGGGCAAGCAGGCAGCCATTGCCGGTCCCCTGGATGATCCAGACATCGCCGTCTTTGGTGATCTTCGCACCCATCGCCTGCATGGCGCGACCCGTATTGATGACGTCCTCGCCCTCGAGCAGGCCGGTAATGCGGGTTTCGCCGGAAGCGAGACCGCCAAACATGAAGGAACGATGCGAGATGGATTTGTCACCGGGAATGCGGACATCACCGGAAAGAGCTCTGGAGCGGCGGGCGGTGGCGGGCTTGGGCAGTGCGGAATGGGACATGGACTGGTTCAATCGCAGGGAAAGTTGCTGTTTTGAGTGGGGCCGGCAAGTGCTGGCGTTCCTAACACAGCTTGGCAAGGCGGTCATCTCGCAAATTCAATGATTGACAGAGGCTTTTTTCGCTTTGACAAATGCGATGAATTGCGTTTATGGGACCGCAAATTCATTTTGATGAGTGTCGGCATAACGGTTGGACCCATAGGGACCTGATATGGCCGATTGCAGGCGAGCGCAGCAAGACGAGGCAAAACGTGGCGAATCCAAAACTTGGCACCAAGCGAGTTGACCCGGAAACCGGGCAAAAATTCTACGATCTGAATCGTGATCCGATCGTTTCGCCCTATACGGGCAAGAGCTATCCGCTCAGCTATTTCGATTCTACCGCCGCATCTGCGCGCGAAGAAGAGGAAGAGGTCGAGACGGAAGAGCTCGACGTCGCTCTGGAGAAGCCGGAATTCGTTGCGCTTGAAGAGGCTGATGCTGAGGGCGACGATGTCCCGGATATCGGCGATGATGATGTCGAGGTTGAGGATGCCGACGATGACGACACCTTCCTCGCAACGGACGAAGAAGACGAAGATGACGATGTCACCGACATTCTTGGCGGCGGCATCGGCGACGACGACGAGAATTGATTTCGAATAGTCCTGTTCGGCGAAAATATCCGGCGAACAGGACTTGATCTTCCGGGCGGTGGGCGATAAGAACCCGCCATCTTTGCGAAAGCAGGAGGCAAGGTACCAGACCTTGCCGGACATTGCCGGTTTACCCCGGCGCGGCGTTCACAGCCGATTGGAATGGGGCCATAGCTCAGCTGGGAGAGCGCTTGCATGGCATGCAAGAGGTCAGCGGTTCGATCCCGCTTGGCTCCAC
>CAVQFY010000008.1:0-240645 GCA_963711925.1 uncultured Alphaproteobacteria bacterium | reverse complement strand
ATTCTTCGGCAACGGCAGTGACGAGGCTGCGGCCGCAAGGCTCCCGGCGGCAGAAACCTACGAAGACATCACGGCGATCGAATATGGTCATATTTACCTACCTTTCATTCCACAAAGTATTCGCGATCTTAAATCATGACAGCCTGGTAAACAACTTTGGTTCTTGAAACCGGCAGGTTCCGGCTGATAAAGCAATGTGTGTGGATTTGGTGTGGTCAGTTTTGCAAAACCAAAGCTATGATATGCCGGCGTACGGGGATATCGGATGTTTGTTTACTCAGCCTATACTTGGGTATAGGCAGGCTTAGCAGTGCATCCCAACAAGGGGAGCAAAACGAGGTGCTTGCGCCGGCCTTTGTACCAGCGCACGCACAGAAGTAGCACTGATCGTCGAATTGGCGGCCCTTGAACATCGAAACTCTCTGAAAACATTCGACGGTTTCCTTGCCATGCTGCCAGTATCCAAAACGTTGCAACAGATCCCACCAAGACTTCGTCACTACGCGGTTATCGAGTGTTCCAGGTGTCGGATACGTGACGGCTTTGAGCTTCAAGGCCGCAGTTGACGATCCCACCCGCTTCAAAAGCTCGCACTGTCGGCGCTCACTTCGGGCTGACGCCGCGACGCTTCCAGTCCGGCGAGAAGGACAATCCCGGCCGGATCTCCCATGCCGGCGACGCCGACGTGCGGGCGACGCTCTATGCAGCCGCCAACGCGATGCTGATGCGGTCGATTGCCTGGAGCAGCCTGAAGGCATGGGGCGTGCGGCTGATGAAGACCAAGGGACGGCGGCGAGCCATCGTCGCTGTCGCCCGCAAGATTGCCGTCGTGCTTCATCGGATGTGGATCGACGGCACAGAGTTCCGGTTCGGATCGGAGGCATCTGCATGATTTGACAGAGCCTTTCGAACTCGATCCTGGCCGGATCGTCCACGCGGACGACGGGATGGATGAAGCCGTTAATGTCTGCTGCGCTTCGAGCGCGTCGCAAAGCGAGGCTTTCCAGACCCTGATCCATAGTACATACAGCGGCTCCAAGCGTGAAGGAGCCAATCGACTGCGAAGAGAAGCGTGACCCGCGTGAACGACCAGGCTGCCGGAAATTAGAAAAGAGCTTGACCCCAATGCCCGATTAGAGAAGCGGACATTCCCAAAGACCGATCAATCCAATTCGCGAGATTGCTACTCCACTCGTTCGAAATCGTGATGGGCAACGTCGATCTCGTGCGCAAGGGATTGGATGCGGGTGGTGAAGACGAAATCCTCCGGCGATGGTGACTGCCAAGTCACCGCGACGCGGTCAGTGGTGTCATATGGGTAGCCAGTATTGAACCATTCTGGCACTTCTATCGCCCTTAGAACGTCCAGGACCGGGCCCGGCCGACTGCTCCGGCTCCACTTAGCTCAGCCATGCCTTTACGCTCCACGATTTACGTCCACTAATCATGTGGTCTCCTGCTCGCGTGCGCGATACAAGGCATCGATCGCCGTCTGTATCTCCACCACGTTCTTCAACGGACCCGGGTTTGCCCCGTTTTGGGCAATCTGCAGAATTTCCTGCCGACGGGACGAAATGAGTTCCTTTATCGCCGCATCGATTTCGTGGACGTGTTGTGCTGCCATGATCGGCCTCCAGGGCTTGTCAGTGTGGTATGCCGCTCAATTGCGGTGCGCGCATTGGGGATACACTGCGGGACTGACGAATGCCACCAGAGCGGCATCCTAAAATCGCTGCGGACGAGCCGAAGTGCATCCTCCCTGGTGATGCCGGCATCGATGAGCAGTCGATCGCTTGGCTTGCTCAAGATTTCCAGCAACAACCGCCGTTCATGTCTGGCGACCCGCCACACTCTGAAGAATTGTATCACGCGATGTCGGACGTTGTGCATTTGGCGCTCCTGGACCGAGACACAGGATTCGCTACAGCTTGACATTTAACAAACGAATAGAAATCATGGCTACCATCTGAAATTTTTATCGAAAGCATCATTGTGAATCTGCCATTGGACAGTGAACTGCTGCGTACATTTGTGGCCGTGGCTGCGGCCGGGAATGTCACCCGCGCTGCAGAACAAGTCGGCAGAACACAATCCGCGGTCAGCATTCAGATCAAGAAGCTCGAAGAGACCTTGGGTGAGAGCCTTTTCGAGCGAGGTTCACGCGGCGTGGCGTTGACTCCACAAGGAAAGCTCCTGCTCGTCAGCGCCAACAGGATCATCGGGTTGCTGGACGAGGCGGCCGCCGCGATACGGGCGAAACCGCTCGGCGGTCCCGTGCGGATCGGTATTCCGGAAGAGTATGGCTACACTGTACTGCCGCGCGCGTTGGCAGCCTTTGCCAGCCAGCATCCGCATGTCGAAGTGACTGTGAAATGTGGATATTCGGCCGCACAGTTGGCGGCCATCGACGCCGACGAACTCGACCTCGCGGTGATTTTCGATCAAGACCAGCCGACGACCGGGGAGGTGCTTTTTGTTGATCCGACGGTCTGGGTCACCTCGGAAGTGCACTGCGTTCATGAAAATGACGTCGTCCCGGTTGCGATCTATGAGCGTTCCAGCTGGTGCAAGAAGTTCGCTGTCGGATCCTTGGACAAAGCCAAAATCAACTATCGCGTGGCCTATAGTTGCGACACGAGCGGCGAACTCAAGATTGCAGCCGTATCGGGACTGGCGATCGCACCGCTTGCCAGCAGCAATATTCCGGCAGGTTGCCGCGCCCTGACGGAAGCAGACGGCTTTCCCCAGATTGATTGCTCGAATGTGGTGCTCAGACGCAATCCTCGCATAAAAAGCGCCGCTATTGATGGTATGGCCACGATGATCAGGGACGCGTTTCGACCCATCAGCGTAGCGCTGTCGTGACTGCGAAAGGGACCAAGTCTGATCGTCTGCACCTAAATCCCGGAATTAGGTAGCAAAAACCACCAGATTTGAAATCCTGCATACCGTAGCCTTGATCGAGAAGATCAGGAGATATTTCTTCGTGAGAAAGCACACGACACCAGTGAAGAACGCTCGATCCAGGTAACCGAGTTATTGATTTGATTGCCAGCATCGCAGACCTAAATTGACGTTCGGTTCACAGAATCCGTCACCTATTGCGACGGGGTTTCCGTCGCATCTACTAGGCGAGGTCGCAATTCAAAGCGCTCGGCCGTGCTATTTTTGCCTACTCTTCATGTCGCCGAACACCTTCTTGATGTCAGCCATTTGTTCATCCGCCAATTTGTCGACACCCTCGGAGATGAATCTGGTAACATCCAGATTGAGCTTCACCCTGAATCTGATACCGGATTCCTTGAAGGCATCTTGGCCACAATCGGCGTTGAGGGCTGCCACCGAACTGTAGGCAGGACCGATAAATTCAACATAAGAAGCAGTGGCGACGGTGACATCAGCCTGTCTGCTTGCCAAATCGATGTTCATCTTTCCGATCCTGCTGGAATAACGTGCCGATGCCATAAGTTGGGTTGCCCGATCCAAGGAAAACTTGGCCCGTTTATATTCCTTGATCGCGCTGTCAAGCCTCTTGATGAGGTCGCTGCAGACAGGCGCAGCCGTCGGCGCGCTCGGATCAGTGCTTTGAGCCAGCGCACTCGACAACGTTGAAACAAGCGACATCGTCAAAACGACGGCAGGGCTGAGTTTCCTCATTCAACCTTTCCTTAGCTGCGCGAGCAATGCATATGATAGCATCATTGATCCGGAACCCAAGATGGGTAACGACAGGCAAGCTTTACGCCTGTCCCTTGTTCATTGGGGAGATGTTCAACGGAGGAAGAACCGTTCGCTACAGGGAAAACCCGCTGGGGACCAATTGTGCGTCTTCAATCATTCTGGCCAGTTCGCCGCTCGCATATGCTTCGTGATCATCGGAAATAGGCCAGCATCGACGTAGCCACGGAAGAACTCGAACTCGGCTAGAGTAACCAAAGTTTTTCTTAATACTGATTTTCTCGAAGCCGGAAGATCGACTGCAAGGATGTCGAACGCGGGCATCGGTCTACCATCTCGGAACGTTCGGAACGGCCCGCAAGGAACTAAAAGCTTTGGTTTTGAACCCTTCGAGAAGAAACTCAGGAGTTAATAACGAACGGACTATTCCTAGCTATATCAGTCGGTTAATAGGCCATTGGTAGTCTTTGCTACCTAACCATTCGCGGGTCGGGGTCCCGCCTGCGGCGGGATAAAAACGGTGTGCTAGAGTGGGCGCTGGAGAGGAGAGGCCGTCGGAATTTTGGTGGTGTCTAACCCCGATACCTAACGTGGTCCATGGGCTGCTGCGCGCTTCCGCTAAATCCTGTTGACCACTTCAATAAGTCCCTCAGTCAAATATGGGATCACCGGACATGTCACACGTATTGGATCACGAGCGTGGAGAGAGCATTGAGGTGGGATCCAAGACCACGACCTTCGTGCCGACCGGGACAAGATCATAGAGTTCGATAACCTGGTCATTGGTCATATGAATACACCCGTTGGAAACCGCCTTACCGATCCATCACGGGTCCGTAGTGCCGTGAATGCGATAGTATATATCGCGGCCGTTTTGGTAGAGGTAGAGGGCGCGAGCACCCAGCGAATTCGTGGGTCCACCGTCGAGACCGATCGCGTATTTCTCGTATTTCGCAGGTTCGCGCTCGATCATGTCGTTCGTTGGAATCCAACGCGGCCACGTCGCCTTTCGCCCTACAATTGCCTCGCCTGACCATGCAAGGCCGGCCCGTCCTACGCCGATGCCGTATCTGCGCGCGCTTGTTAAGTCTCTAATCAGATAGAGGAATTTGTTTTTTGGATCGACGACAAGGGAACCAACCGGAAGTTTCGTATCATAAGGCACGATCTGGGGTTGGTACTTGGGATCGAGCTGAAACTGCGTGTTTGCCGCCGGCGAAGCAGCAACAAGGAGTGAGTATAGCCATCGCCAATCCGCTCAATAATAATCGTCTGCTTATCATGGATGCTCGCATCTTTTGGGAGGATGTCTAAATATCTGGAATGAAGAATGCGGTTTCGTGCCGCTACGACAATGCAGATATTTCCATGGTGAGTAACATATGCAAGTTGTGTGAAATTCTTTCATCCATCACTTTCAGGTGAGCGTCTGTTCATGCTCACGTTCCTGTGACACATTCGGGCCAATGACGAGACACTCCGCAATCCGTACTCTCATGTTCGCTTTCGCTTTGCTCGGGCTTTTGCTCGGGCCGATGGCCGTGTCCATGAGCGGCATGGCGATGGCTCAGCAGGACATGTCCGCCATGGTGGACATGGATGGCATGACCGAGCCGTCGAGCATGACGGAAGCCGAAGCAATGACGAGACACTCCGCCATCCGTACCCTCATGTTCGCTTTCGCATTGCTTGGGCTTGTGCTCGGGCCGATGGCGGTTTCCATGAGTGGTGCGGCAATGGCCGACCAGAACATGTCCGTCATGGCCGGAATGACGGAGATGGCAAGCATGCCCGACGACATGCCATGCTGTCCCGAAAAACAGGTCAAGATTCCGGATTGCTCGAAGGACTGCCCGCTGAACGTTCTTTGTCAGGCAGGCTTCAGCAACGTTTCAACGGCGGATGCCGAGACCTTCTCCGTTTTCGCCCAGAAGGACCTGTTCCATCTTGCCCCTATTGAGGGCATTCCGTCTTGGGCAGGCGACCCTCCACACAGACCTCCAAGTATCTGATTGTCAACGGCGCTGAAGCGTCAATTCGTGAGCGGTTAAACCGTCAGCGAAAACTGCATGGCATTCGCCGTGCTGACTGCCGTGCCCAAACACGGTTCATGACAATCGGAAATTGAATTATGAAAAACTACCGTTCTTTATTTGCGGGCCTCGCGCTCGCCTCTACCTTCCTATCCGCATCCTTGGCCAACGCTGCTCCGTCTGATTACGAGTTTCAGCTTGTCAAAAACGAAATCCAGAAAGCCGACGCTGCAGTCATTGCTGTCAAGCTGATTGACAAGCGTTCCGGAAACCCGGTCGATCATGCCGTGATCTTCGCGACGCGCGTCGACATGCAACCGGACGGCATGGAGATGATGACAACCCCGGCTACGGCGATGCCAACGACCGAACCTGGCATCTATTCGTTCCGGACGAACTTGCCGATGGAAGGGGGCTGGCGCTTCTCTGTCGCGGCCAAAGTGCAGGGCGAAGATGGCACAATCGAAAACAAACTGGTTTTCAAAGTCGTACAGTGACACGCGTCACTTCCGCACTCGTTCTGGTCGCCGTCATCGCGGCGGCCGGAACGGGCGGCTATTGGGCGAGCGAGCAAGACTTGCCCACGGCTGTCATTGCAATGTTTTCGGAAACCGCCAAAGCCGAAACCTCCGTCAACGTGGCCGCTACAGGTCCGGTCATTTACTACCGCCATCCCGACGGATTGCCGGAATATTCCGGCAATCCGGTCAAGACGCCGGACGGGCGGCCATTCCGCCCGGTGCTTGCCAGCGAGGATGTAAGTTTTGATGCAGCCAAACCGGACGACCGGAAAACGCCGGAGAAACCGGAAAAATCCGGTGCGCGCAAAGTTCTCTATTACCGCAATCCTATGGGCTTGCCGGATACGTCGCCTGTGCCGAAAAAAGATGGGATGGGCATGGATTATCTGCCTGTCTACGACGGTGAGGAAACCAATGACGGCTCAGTAACGATATCGGCAGGAAGGCAGCAACTTTCTGGCGTGAAGACCGCGCTCGCCCAGATGGGCACGATTGTGCGTCCGGTCCAACTACCAGGAACCGTCAAATTGGACGAACGGCGTATCAGTGTTCTATCCACGCGCACGGATGCTTTCGTCGAAAGCGTTGCAACCGTGACGACAGGCGATCTTATTGCCGAAGGCCAGCCGCTTGTCAGCCTCTACGCCCGCGAAATCACGACAGCAGGAATTCAGTATGTCAACGATCTCAATGCCGCTGTAGCCAACTCGACCGGGGGTGGCAGGGTGCGTCTGGAAAATCTTGGCGTGCCGGAAAAGGCCATTACCGATATCAGGGACACCCGCAAGGTTCCGACCTCGATCATGCTGACAGCACCACGACGCGGTGTCGTTCTCGAACGTGCAGCGGTCGAGGGCATGATGGCGGCACCTGGCGCCGTCCTGTTCAGGATCGCTGACACTTCTCACGTCTGGGTCATTGCCGATGTGCCTGAATATGAGCTTGAGGCCGTCCGTAAAGGCGCGGAGGCTACGATCAAAATCCGCAGTCTTCCGGACAGGGAATTCAAGGGCAAGGTCGATCTTATCTATCCGGAAATCCAGTCGCAAACCCGGACAGCCAGCATCCGCATCGAATTGCCCAATCCCGATGGCCTCCTGTTTGCCAATATGTATGCGGATGTCGAGATTGCTTTGGGAAAGGGCAACCAGGTTGTCACGGTTCCCGACAGTGCTGTCATCGACAGCGGTGATCGTCAGATCGTCATCATCGACAAAGGCGACGGCAAATTCGACCCGCGCAAAGTCAAGGTCGGTATGCGCGGTGATGGCATGGCGGAAATCAGCGAGGGTATCAGTGCTGGAGACAAGGTCGTCGTCTCGGCCAACTTCCTGATCGATGCCGAAAGCAATTTGAAGTCGGCTCTTAACGCCCTCGCACCTTCGGAGGCGAAGCCATGATCCCGCGAATCATCGAATGGTCGGCCCGCAATCTCATCATCATTTTCTTCGCCTCGGTGATGGCGGTCGGTGCGGGCATCTATGCCATCCGCACGTTACCGCTGGATGCGATCCCCGATCTCTCCGACGTGCAGGTCATCGTCTTTACCGATTATCCCGGGAAGGCACCGCAGGTCGTGGAGGATCAGGTCACCTATCCGCTGACGACATCGATGTTGACCGTGCCGAAATCGAAGGTCGTGCGTGGCTTCTCATTCTTCGGCGTGTCGTTCGTCTATGTCATCTTCGAGGACGGCACCGACATCTACTGGGCCCGCAGCAGGGTGCTCGAATATCTGAATGCTGCGGCGAGCCGCTTGCCCGCAGGGGTTTCACCGAGCCTTGGTCCCGATGCCACGGGTGTGGGCTGGGTCTATCAGTATGCTCTGGTGGCCAAGGAGTATTCTCTGGCGGAACTGCGCTCGATGCAGGACTGGATCGTCCGCTTTGGTGCATCCAAGGCCGAAGGCGTATCGGAAATCGCTGGGCTCGGCGGTTTCGTCAAGCAGTATTCCATCGTTGTCGACCCCGCCAGGCTCAAGTCACAAGGCGTGACATTGGACGAGGTCGGTGCAGCTGTCCGTGCCAGCAACATGGATACGGGCGGGCGGACGGTCGAACTGTCCGAATTCGAATTCATGGTGCGCGGCCGTGGTTATCTGAAGAACGTTTCCGATATCGAGAATATCGTCCTCAGGACTGAAAATGGCGTACCGCTCCGGCTTTCGGATGTGGCTGCGGTCGAGATTGTTCCGGACGAGCGGCGGGGTATTGCCGAATTGAACGGTACGGGCGAGGTTGCGAGCGGCATTGTCCTTCAGCGCGTCGGCTCAAATGCCCTGACGGTCATCGACAACGCCAAGCAGAGCCTTGCTGAAATCAAGAAGAGCCTGCCAGCAGGTACCGATATCGTTCCGGTCTACGACCGCTCGACACTGATCGATGCTGCCATTGAAACGCTGAAGAAAACCCTGGTCGAGGAAAGCATCGTCGTCGCCCTGGTGACCATCATATTCCTGCTGCACGTGCGCAGCGCGCTCGTTGCCATCATCATGCTGCCTGTCGGCATACTGATCGCCTTCATTGCCATGAAATGGCTGGGGCTGGGTGCGAACATCATGAGCCTCGGCGGCATCGCCATTGCTATCGGTGCCATGATCGATGCAGCCATCGTTATGATCGAAAACGCCCACAAACATCTGGAGCGAGCGCCGCCCGATAAACCGCGCGTCGATGTGCTGATCGAAGCGGCCGCCGAAGTCGGTCCGGCCTTGTTCTTCAGCCTGCTGATTATCACAGTGTCGTTCATCCCGATCTTCACGCTTGAAGGGCAGGAAGGCAAACTGTTCGGCCCATTGGCATTCACCAAGACGTTCTCGATGGCTGCTGCCGCCTTTCTGTCGGTGACCTTGGTGCCCGCACTCATGATTCTTTTCGTTCGCGGCCGGATTATTCCGGAGCACAAGAACCCGGTGAACCGCTTTCTCATTGCCATATACCGACCGGTGATCCGCGTGGTTCTGAAGGCAAAATATCTCACCATCTTGCTGGCAATCGCTGCGCTTGTCGCCACGGTCTGGCCCGCACGTCAGCTCGGTAGTGAGTTCATGCCGAATCTTGATGAAGGCACGCTGATGTACATGCCGACGACCTTGCCGGGAATATCCGTCACCAAGGCTGCCGAATTGCTGCAAACGCAGGACCGCATCATCAAGTCGTTTCCGGAGGTGGAATCCGTGTTCGGAAAGTCTGGCAGGGCAGACACGGCAACCGATCCCGCTCCGACCGAGATGTTCGAGACCATCATCAATCTGAAGCCCAAATCCGAATGGAGGCCGGGCGTCACTGCCGACAGCCTCAAGAACGAAATGGACAAGGCGCTGCAGTTCCCGGGCGTGTCGAATGCCTGGACGATGCCGATCAGGGCACGTACCGACATGCTGTCGACGGGTATCCGCACACCTGTCGGTGTCAAGGTATACGGTACAGACCTCGCCCAGATGGAGGGGATAGCGAGACAGATCGAGCAGGTACTCAAGACGGTTCCGGGAACGTCGAGCGCCTATGCAGAGCGGGTGAACGGTGGTTACTTCCTCGATATCGTTCCGGATAGGGTAGCCCTCGGGCGTTATGGATTGTCCATCCAGAATGTCCAGAATGTCATTTCGATGGCTCTTGGTGCGGAAGAGATCACCCAGACGGTCGAAGGTCGAGAGCGATACGGCGTTACAATCCGCTATCCGCGTTCACAACGCAGCGACCCACAGGCCATTGCTCGCGATGTTCAAATCGCTCTGCCAGGTGGCGGGACGATTCCCTTGGGTGAAGTCGCCAAGGTTGAACTGACACGCGGGGCGACCTCAATCCGCACCGAAAACGGCCAGCTGGTGGTCTACATCTTCGTCGATATCTCAGGTCGCGATCTCGGCGGTTACGTCGAGCAAGCAAAGCAGGCCGTCGCCGATCAGGTCAAATTGCCTGCTGGCTATTCCGTTGCATGGAGCGGTCAATTTGAATACCTCGAACGGGCTGTGGCCAAGCTGAAGATTGTCGTTCCGTTGACGCTGGCGATCATCTTCCTGCTGCTCTACCTCAACTTCAAGGCTCTGACGGAAACGCTGATCGTCATGCTCTCCCTGCCGTTCGCCTTGGTCGGCGGCATCTGGCTGATGTGGTGGTTGGGCTTCAACACCTCCGTTGCCGTTGCGGTGGGCTTTATCGCCCTCGCGGGCGTTGCGGCCGAGACAGGGGTGATCATGCTAATCTACCTCGACCAGGCGCTGACTGAAGTCAGGCGAAGGCGGGCTTCTGAGGGAGGCAAATTCACCAAGGAAGACCTCAACGAAGCGATCATGATGGGTGCAGTCGAACGTGTCCGTCCCAAGATGATGACGGTCGTCGCCATCATGGCGGGGCTCCTGCCTATCCTGTGGAGCACGGGTACCGGTTCGGAAGTCATGCAGCGTATCGCGGTGCCGATGATCGGCGGCATGATCTCGTCGACCCTGCTGACGCTGATCGTCATTCCTGCGGTCTACGGTTTGGTAAAGGGCTGGCGGCTGCCGGCCCTGCAGGCGGACGGGACTGTCCCTGAAAGGGGTATGGACGACCTGAAGCTGGCCGCCGAATGACGGTCGATGCGATAGCTGGCAGGTTCGGTTCTCTTTTCGAAAACCGGACTGCCGGAAGGGAGGTGTCAGAAAGAATGGATGCCGACAGCAGTGAGTGGGCAGCACTTTGGCCTTACGGGCTCCTCATGATTGTGTTGGGAGTCTGGGCGGTCCATCTTTTCCTTGCGCCGTCAAACTGGCCCGAGTGGGTCGGCGCAGGGTTGCTGCAGTCTTTCATCCTTGCGCAGATGTACGGGTTTCCGCTCACCCTCTGTTTTCTGACGAGCATTGTGCCAATCGACACCCCGCTGGTTCATTCCAGCGGTCAGGTTTGGGCGACCATCCTGGGATATGGGACGTTCGCCATGGTGCTCGAAATGATGCTCGGCTCGGTCCTGGTGATGGCCGGGTTGTTTCTGATTGTCAAAGGCTGGGCGGAGGTCTATTTTCGTCGTGACAGGCTAATCACCGAGGGTGTCTACGGCGTTGTAAGGCACCCGCAATATGCAGGCATCTTCCTGGTGATTTTCGGGCAGCTGGTGCATTGGCCGACAATTCCGACACTGCTGCTCGCGCCTTTGATTGCATGGTTCTACGTGCGTCTGGCCAAGCGGGAAGAGCGTGACCTTATCGAGCGATTTGGCATTCAGTACGAGCAATACCGGGAAGTGGTGCCGAATTTCGTTCCAGGTTGGTAGATGTCCGCACGCGGTGTTCAGTTTGGCTCCATGAGCCGTTGCGACATCAAAATTAACAGGAGGATCGCAATGTACAGTTCGTTGAAATGCCTTGGGTTGGCCGCCACAATCGTGGCTGGGCTTGCCCTCACATCACCGATCTTTGCCGATGACAATCCCTCTTCAAGCTCAAACATGGGGTCTGGCATGATGGAGCACGGCGGCATGATGGATATGATGAAGCAGATGAGCCAGATGATGGAAAGCTGTAACAAGATGATGCAAAGCACTCCCGATTCCGGAAAGCCCAACGAGCAGTGGCGCAAGGATATGCCGATGCAACCTGACAAGAAGGGGTGACGGAGGGACATCTGATGAAGAGACGTGAATTCATATGCACTGGTATCGCAGCAATGGCCGTTGTCATGACTGCGAAGAAGGCAGAGGCCGAGACACATTGGTCGATGACGATCTACAAGGACCCCAATTGCGGGTGCTGCAATCTCTGGGCGAAAGCGATGGAAAATGCCGGGTTCACCGTTGAACGGGTGGACACTGACGATCTGCCGGGCGTCAAGAAACGCTTTGGCGTGCCCGCCGCCGTCGAGGGTTGCCATACGGCGGTTGTCGGAGGCTATTTCCTCGACGGGCATGTGCCGCTGGAGGCGGTGGCGAAACTGCTGTACGAGAAGCCCGATATCGCCGGATTGGCGGTTCCCGGCATGCCTGCCGGATCGCTCGGAATGGGCAGCGATCCGAGCGCCAGCTACGATGTCTATGCCGTCGCCAAAGGGCCGGAGCAGAAGACGTCAGTTTATTACGAGGTCCGACCCAAGAACTGAGTTGGCAGCGGCTGTGACTGCCACTCAGGCTGGACCCAGGACCGATAGCACTCACAGCATGAGCCCAGCCGGAGCAACGCTAACTTCGTTCAGGCAGGGATCAGAATGCCTACCGTATGAATCCCAACCACATTGCTGGTATTTGTCGCCCCGTCCGTTTTGCCTTTGGCGCAGGCGTACATCTCGCCTTCTTTTATCTTGAATTCCCGATCTGGCTTCTTGATCGTGAATTCACCCGCAGTGATGTAACACAGCATGTCATTGTCCATCATGCTTTCCGGGAACACCGCGCCGGGCTGAAACACGATATCTACCATGTTGATGCTCTTGAAGGCCGGGATATCTGACTTAAACGTGCCCAGTTCCACAACTCTGACGCCTGGTGCAATCTCCTTGCCATCGTTTTTGCCGTACTCCCTGGTCTTGGCCACGGCTGGGCCTGCCGAAATGAGCAGAGGCGTTGCGGCGGTCGCCGCTAGACCGAGTGCCAATGCCGACCGACGATTCATGTCATTCATGGCTTCCTCCCATTTTTTTGCATGCGGGATGCACCCGCACGGGAGTAGTGCACACCCCGCAAAGCAACCTGTCAAAACAATTTAGCAGGCTCACTTCTGTTGAGGGCCAACTGGTCGTTCAGTGCTGCGAGTGACTGCATTTTCCATCGTCGGCCAGAGATGCGCTTGCTTGGCTGGAAAGGACAATCCTAGTACCTGATTCTCAGTGACCTGTGCCATACTGGTCCAAATTCCACTGTCGAAGCGGATTGGGCGCGCAAGGCCGAGTGCATGCATTGGTTGGATAAAACTAGAATATGGGCTCGCTCTATCAAGCGCGATGTGCACGCCCTTTATCTGTCATCCCGTGATCCGCGCACGCCATGGTACGCCAAGGCAGTCGCAATTATTGTCGCGGCTTATGCCCTTTCACCGATTGACCTCATTCCCGACTTTATTCCGGTCGTCGGCTATCTGGACGATCTCGTCCTTGTGCCGCTAGGTATACTGTTGGCTGTTCGTCTCGTTCCCGCCGAAATAATGGCGGAGCACCGCCTGGCTGCTGAATTGAGAGAAAAACCTGTGAGCCGTGGAGCTGCAGCGATCATATTCGGAGTATGGATCGTGGCTCTGGCTCTCATTTCAGTTTGGGCATGGCATCGTTTCCGGTAACCCATTCTACTTGTTATGCATGACGAACTGCAACGGAACGCACTGACGCTTGTCGATATCGTCGAGATACCGTCCCCGTCAGTACGGTGCAGTGGTCGCAAACAGCTTTATCCCTAGTGACCGTGCTGATGGTGAGCATCTGGAAAGTTTGAAGCGCACAAGCGAACTCCGTGCAGCGAGGGAGCTTTTACGCCATCCTGGCTGCTGTCATCAAGTGTCGTTTGACCTTGCGTGGGCTAGCTCACTCTCCTCCAGGCGCATCAGGAGTACTGCAAAAACTCCAGTCGTGGGGACGATGGTAAAGCGCGACATCATGGCGATCTGGAAGGGGGATTGGTCGATCTGCTTTCGAAGCACGGTTGCCAGAGATAGAAACTTGGATTTATCCATCTACGTACAACAGTCGCTGTGATCGTTCGTTCCGATTGTGCTCATGCGGCCTTTGGTATGCGCGACGTGAAGGTAGCCCGCGTGATCGACACGCTTGTGCCTTTTGCGCTGCTGACCACATCCATCTTCGCATCAAGTTGCTTGACCAAAGCCTGAACGATGGCGGTCCCCAGTCCGCCGGCGGTTTCGCTGGTGGTAACGGTGTTTTTGCCGATGCCATTGTCGGCGACGATCAACTTCCAATCGGTCTGGTCCACCTCGTACGTAACAGCAATCGCATCCTCCGCCCGGAGCAATGGAAAAGCGTATTTAATGGCATTGATAACAAGTTCGGTAACGATCAGTCCGACGCTGACAGCCTTGTCCGAGCCAATCCATTCCTTGTCCGCAACGACGTCAATGGCGACCGGGTTGTCCTCGCCCGTCATCGAGGCGGCCAGACTGGCGCAGAGCTTGGACAAGTAAGAGCCGACTTCAATCTGGTCGACGCTTATCGACGTATGCAAGTGCCGCTGCACCTGGGCCACCGACATAACCCGCTGATGGGCGTCCTGGAGATGCAGCCGTGTTTCCTCCGACGTGACGGCGCGTGCCTTCAAAAGCAATATGCTCGCAATGATCTGCAGGCTATTGGCAACACGATGTTGCATTTCCTGTAGGAGCGTATCTTTCTGGCGCAGCAGCTCTTCCGTTTGCTGGAGGAGATTTTCTTTTTCGCGTTCAATGGCGCGGCGATCGGTTACATCGGAAAACGCTAGAAGAATGGTCGAGAGGCTGCTGTCGTCGTAAAGCACCTTTTCGAGCATTGAGCAGCATGGTCCTGCGCCCGAGATTGGGGAAATCATGCTCTACCTCGAAGCCGTCCATAGCTGTCTTTTCCGGGATGATTGTTTCCAGGAGAATGCGTAGGGCAGGGATGTCCCACTGGCCGTCTCCCAGTGAATAAAGTAGATGGCCCCGTGTCTGTTCGGGATCGACTTTGAATTTTTCGTAGAAGGACCGGCTTGCGGCAAGAACGCGAATTTTATCGTCAAGCACCAGAAAGGGTTCGGGAATGGTGTTGACGATAGCTTGCGCAAGCTTTTGCGCGTCTTCGAGATTAGGCAGGTCGATCATGACAACGGGTGGATCCAATCCGAACCCGGTACGGCTTCGATACGAGCCCCCATTTGATCCTCATGAAGTATAGACCGAGCGCTTGTTAATGTCGCTAACGTATTTATTGATTGAAGCGACCCCCGCACTCCAACCGGAACGTATGGACCTGCGGCCCGGAACGTATGGACCTGCGGCGCGTTACTCCCCTGAATGGTTTTCAAACCCGGCCATTTATGGAGACAGTCATGTTTAAGAAATTTATCATTATCGGAGCAACCGCGTTGATGGCCCTGACGGCCTCGCCGCAGTCTTTCGCGCAAACGCTTGAGATCGGACCAAACGGCGTCAGAATGCATCAGCAGCGAGACAGGATGCAGCCGCAAGATGGAATGCGCCGTGACGGAGGAATAGGCGAGCGGGAGGCTGTTCGTATAGCTCGACATGAAGGCCTCCGCCAGGTCGATGACGTGAGACGAACCCGTTCGGACTTTGTCGTGCGCGGCACCGATCGAAGAGGCAATGACATTCGTGTGGCCGTCGATCGTCGCACAGGCGAAGTAGTTTCAGTCGAATAGCATATTGTCGATTCTACGAAGCCCATCAGCCTTCGCGCTGATGGGCTTTTTTGCGATGCTATACGTTGTGATTGGCGCTGTGACGATGACGCCCTTGCTCAGTGTCCGATCCGATCGTCTGCTCATTTATCACCGCAAGCGAGGCAATCAGTTCAATATCGCGTTTTCCGTTGTTAAAAAGGCGCATCACTTCCCGCGCCAAACGCTCGGCATGGGGACCATCGCGCGGCGAACGGCCCAGCATCAATGCAGCCCTTTCGTAGGCGGCTGACATCACGTGCCAGTTCTCTTGGCTGTATACGTCTTTGGAGACTAATGTAAGCGATTGAAAAGGCATCATTGGACTCCCTATGGGCGGGAGCTCTTATGATCTCTCAAGCGTCAGTAGCCATAAATGCCTGACGACTTTGGTAGTGTCCGCCAATAGACAGAGAGAGTCAACTCAATCCCCATTGCCGCCTCACTCGCTGTCCGGTAGCCTTTACCCTTGCTCAATGGGCGAGTACCCGTGATGAAACGTCGTAGTCTCATTTTCGGTATGGCCGTGTGCACCGGCCTGGCGGGTGGCGCCGCCGTGTTCATAGCCGGCCAGTCTGGCGTTTCATCGCAGGCAATCGAAGCGTCGGTCATCAGGACGCCGGACCTTATGCAGCGTGCCTGGACACTTCCGGTGGCTACTACTTTCAGCTCGAACGTGACGTGGCAGTCCAACGGCTCGCGTTGTGGACCTGCCAGCATCGCCAACGCTTTCCGCTCCATTGGCGAGGAAGAAACGACAGAAGCGCAGGTCCTTGAGGGCACGGGCAAATGCTGGACCGGCTTTTGCATCATCGGGCTCACCCTGGACGAGCTCGCCGAAGTCGCGCGCGCCCATACCCAACGAAAAGTCTCGGTCATTCGCGACCTGACCGCCGAGCAATTTCGCGAGCATATGAAACACGCCAACGATCCGGATCGCCGCTATATCATAAATTTTACCCGGAAAGAGATCTTCGGGGGCGGGGTTGGTCATCATTCGCCCATCGGCGGATATTTGGAGGTCGAGGACGTGGTTTTCGTTCTCGACGTGAACGAAAATTATAAGCCTTGGCTGGTCAAGAGGGAACGGTTGTTCAAGGCGATGGATACGTTCGATGGAGACAGGAAGCGCGGCTTGCTGCTGATAGAATGAATCGAAAAAGCCTTACGCCCATTCCACCCATAGCGTTTCGCGTTTGGACATGTCCAGCACCGTGGCGTGGCGGTCGAGTATTGCCCGGAGGCCGGGGCCGATCCGCTCTTCCGGCATCGGCTCGAAATCGTATTTGCGAAACCATGGCCCGTTCCAGCGCGGTGCACGGAAGGTCGTCAGCGTAACGCCGGATAGTTTCAGTTCTTTCGCCCTGGATTTGACCATAGCGAGAAATGCCGCACCGATGCCGTGCCCGGAGAAATCGGCGGCCACCATGATGTTGGCGATGTACATTAATCCGTCCAGAGGCTGCATCAGGACGTAGCCCGCGCGCCTGCCATCAATTTCTGCGACTACTGTTTCCCCGGAGCAAAATCGCTCTGCGGCAATGGAAGGTGCGTCCACCACCATCTCCAGACCGTCCCATCCGGCATAACGTAGCCGGGCGGATTTCTCGATCGACCGGAGTTCTTCGATCTCTTCAAAGCGAAATGGTCGCAGGTTGAGGTCGTGATGGTCCATTGTTGAGTTTCCAGACGCGTAGAATCAACGGAATCATAAGACTCGTTCATGACAGCTGCGCGTCGGCTAGTTCTTTTGGTCTAAGTTTTATGCATTCGCCCGTCGATAGAATGCCAGCGAACCGGCGAGGGCAAGCAACGCGCCGCCACAGAACCGGTCCAGCCACAGTGCACCGGATTTCTTGAGCAGGCGCACCGCGCGAGAGCCCAGAAGGGCGTAGCCGAACATGACGGCAAAATCGATTAGCGCGAAGGTCACCGCCAGTGCCAGATATTGCGGAAACTGCGGCAATTCCGGCATGACAAATTGTGGAAGAAACGCCGTGAAAAACAGATATCCCTTCGGATTTGTAATGGCGACGAAGAAACTCCTCAGGAATACCGCCCGCGACGAGGGACCTGCATTGCCGCCTGTTCCCGGGTGCAGGACCTCAAGCGTTCCCTTTGAGCGCAACAGCATGACGCCGAGAAAAGTGAGGTACCCGACGCCGATCCACTTGACGACAGAAAACCAGAATTCCGAGGCGGCAAGGAGGGCGCCGAGCCCCACTGCCACTGCGCCGATCAGGACGAAGTCCGACAGCACGGCACCGGCCATGCCCAGACAAGCGGTCCGGATGCCGAAACGCGAGCCGTTCGTCAGCGCCAGCAGCACCGTTGGCCCCGGTGTTGCAATGCCAATGAACGAAACCAATGCGAATGCAAAAATCGTCAGACTTGTCATGACTTGCTCCAGAGATCAGATGCAGCTTTGCCGGTTCACCCGCGTCAAACACCATTCTCTTTTTTCGGTTGTCAAGTCAAAGCGGACGTTCAGCGGTCCCAATAAGGCGGGTTGCCAAAGGCTGTGCGCAGATGGTCGGCAAGTGCCCTGAGCTTGGCGGAAGGCATGCGGCCTTCCGGATGCGCTATGAAAATGTGTTCGGCCTCGGCTTGTACGCCCACATCGATCGCCTCTAGTTCCCCGGACTTCAGCGAGGCTCCGGCGATAAAGGTCGGCAGCAGGGCGATGCCGACGCCGGCGATGGCCGCATCCCGCATCATGTCGCCGTTGTTGACACGCAAACCCGCGCAGCCACGCACCATCACCGTGCCTTTTGCCGTGGGAAAGCGCCAATCCGCTATGCCGCGATTGGCGTAGAAAACGCCTCTGTGTTGACCTAGTTCGTCGATCGAGGCTGGGGTTCCATGCGCTGCCAGATAGGCCGCAGAAGCTACCAGAACGCGTTGGCTTGTAGCCAGACGCCATGTCATCAGCCGCGAATCGGTGATCGACCCATGCCGGACGACAGCGTCATAGCTGCCAGCAGCCACATCGATACGGCGGTCATCGAGATCAAGCGATAGCTCAATGCCGGGATTGTTTACAAGGAAAGGATAGAGTGCCGGCCCGAGATGCATGCGGCCGAAAGTGACAGGCGCTGAAATGCGCAGTGGCCCGACGAGCTGGCCGCGGCGCTCCGCCATATCGGCGGCCGCTTCCTCGACATCGCGCGCGATCCGCGAGGCGCGTTCAAGAAAGGCAGTGCCATCCTCTGTTAGGGTGAGCTTGCGTGTCGTACGGTGCAGGAGCACGGCACCGATCTGCCGTTCGAGTTCGGCCAACCGCTCGCTCACCACGGATTTCGATAGCCGCAAGCGTCGGGCAGCTTCGCTGATCGATCCCGCATCCGCTACCGCCACAAAAGTGGAAATGCCTTCAAGCTTCATCATTGTTCGGTGATTCCGAATTGTAGTTGCTGTACTCTGGGATCAATCCGGACAACCGGCAAGAACGATATGTCATTCGTCATTGATTTGCCGTCACTTAAGGCGGTAATGAAGCGATCGTTGATCCCAAACGTGGAGTCGTCACAAAGATTCGATGGAAACCAAGGCCAATTATCTTCTCGTTGCGGTTTTCAGCCTGGTAGTGTGTGCCTTCGCGTTCGGCTTCTTTTACTGGATCGGACGCTACGGCGACACGCGGGAAACCTCGACGCTGGAGATCCGGGTTCCCGGTTCCGTCACGGGTCTGGCCGCCAATAGCCCGGTATTCTTTAACGGCTTGAAGGTCGGGGAAGTGCGCCGTCTCTTCGTCGATTCGACCAATCCGGATGCCGTGATCGTTCAGACCGAGATTGAATCGACCACGCCGATCACGCGCTCGACCGTAGCAACGCTGGCTTTCGAAATACTGGCTGGACAGGCGCGCATCGAACTGACGGGCGGCAAGGCCTACGAGCCACGACTCCTGGACGAGGCGGAAAAAGAGGACACCATCGCGCGTATGGATGTCGACCCGTCATCGCTGAAGACGCTGGTACAGACTGCACAGGACTGGATTGATCGCGTCGACAAGGCAACAACCGCCACGGAACAATACGTAGAAGAAACGCGGGGGCCTTTGCTCGAGAGCATCAAACAGGCCAAGGCTTTTACCGATGGCCTTGCGAGCAGCACCGCTCTCATAAACGAGTACGGCCAGAAGGCACGTAGTGTCGGGGAAGTTATGAACGACGCGCGCGATGTCATCTCGCGGGTCAACAAAGCCTCCGTTCGCGTCGACGAGACGCTGGCCAATGTCGACAAGCAGCTTTCCGATGACAAGGACAGTGTGGCAAGCGAAATACGCACCAAGCTGCAATCCTATCAGCAGCAGGCCAAGGATTTGAATACGAGGCTGGTTGCCATCGTTAACAATCTCGGCAATCTGACGGGCGATAAACTGCGCAATGCGCAAAGGTTTGTATCCGAGAGCCGCCGTACCGTTCAAGGCATCGACCGCAGCGTTTCGGACATCGCAGACGATCCGCATAAGTATATATTCGGGCCCAGCAATACTGTCCCCGAATACGAAGCGCCACGAAAATAGCAATTCTTGAGTATTCGGCTTGAGGTGTCAGCTGGGTGGTTTTTTTCGGGCTCGGCCAGAAGCTACGAGCGTAGCGGATTTTGAGCCCGCGAGTTTGGGAAAGCATAGAAAATCCCGTCGGTTGGCTGGCGAGAGATTATTCTAGGAAAAATATGTCCCTATAGCATAGCTTCCAATAGCCAGGAGAACCATGATCATCGCTGGGGGCCAATACAGGTAGAACTTCATTTCATTGTCGGCTGCGCACCCGTTTTCATCATTCCACGGGATATATGCCACTGCTGCGGGGGTCTTCGCCCTCTTGCTCAAGCTAATTAACGACACAAGAATTCACCTTCCGAACTGACGGCCTAGATACAAGACAACCGGTATGATGATCAAAAAGATTATGAGGTAGCCCCAGATGGATGTCATATAGGGCGCATAATCCTCTTTTTCTTTTTTTTCATCCTCTTCCATTGGTGCCTCCCACATCTGCCAATGAAAACAGTGATTAAGAGGACTTCGAGCCGCGGGTAATTTACGGCTCCGGTCAGATCAGGCCATAGCGGCAATTCCAAAACAACTTAGTAATTCTAGTTATAGAGCTAAGTCGCAGACTGGAGCCATGCAATCCTGGTCCTCAATCAGCTCCTGGTCCAATCCGGGAAACGCCGGCCTTCCGCCAGTGTTTGAAGCGATTGTAGACCGTTATGTAAGGCCCGTAATCCGTAAATCTGCCATATCGGCCTATCGTAAAAGCTCCGTTCTCAGGAAACCTGAATCAGCTTTCACCGATTTGCATATGATTTGTTATTATGCGCCTTAGTCATCCAATCCCTTTCCATTGAGAATTTGTGGCATACTTTTTTCAATTCTTGACTCCCGGGTTTTGGATTGCTTGGGTGCAGAAAAATGAAGAATGTATGCCCTTTGCCGTCCAGGCGTTAATGCATCAAAAGCAGTTTTCAAGTCAGGGATTCTATCAAGTTTATTTTGAAATTCTTCAGGAATTACAAATTCTGTTGTCTTTTTGAGTTGCACTTTCAAACCGGCTTTTTCCGCATCAACGGCTTCATGAATATAGGCCTTCAAGATGGTTTCCATCTCGACTATTTCTCGAACATTGGTGAACCGAATTTGGCGCGCGGCCTGTACATTCTCCGTTTGCTTGATGAGAATACCATTGGCATCCTTTAACAAGGCGCCTTTAAAAAATAGAATCGCGCAGTATTCTTTAAATCCATGTATTAAAACTATGTTTGTTTTCTGAAAACTGTAACAAGGAACCCCCCACTTCAATTCTTCAGTCAGCTGACAGTCGAGAATTATCATTCTTAATTTCTTGAATTCTTCCTGCCACTTTTTCAATTTACTTAAATATACGTCAACCTTAGGGTTCATTTCACTCTTTGTCATAGTACACCTTTCACCAACCTGCATATCATTTATGAGTATGCCTAGTTCGATGTCACACGAACATTCGTGGCTGCGCTCGCTTCCCGCCGCCAACAAATCAAAAAGTTGGATAATCATGCTCCGGACCGGAGTCATAAGTTAAACCGTCACCACAATCTTGCAATTGTTCGATCGGCTGCGGCCCGTTGTGATGAGCCGCGGCCGATCGGCGTGTTGCGCGAGGCCGCTTTGAGGGCGGACACGGGAGCGAGGGAATTCGACGGCCGCTTTGGGGCAGAGCGGTCTTTGCTTGCTATGGTGATTTTCGCCGCTGGCTATTTCGTATGCTGCTTGAAACGGCGATGCGCAAATCCGCCTTTGGCTCGTCTCAGGATGTCCGAAAGCCTGTTGGCGTTGGCTGGTTTTTTTGGCATTTCCTCCCGGACTTTTTGTAATATTTGCGGCGTTGCGCAACAGGCATTGTGGGGGGTATGAAGCGTCACTTCTCCCATTTGTCACTCCCTTAGAAGAACAATTGACCTAGCGGGCTTATCCGAAAGGCTGAAAGCTATTTATTCGCTTAAGCTAATAGGTGTACGCTTAGTTTTGCGGTTATTCAACTGGATTTGCAGGCCGGGCGATCGCGCCAGGGGTTGACTCGGATCAATATGGCGTGAAACCGCGGCGTTCCTGGCAAAAACGCCGCTTGTGTCACTTTTCGAAGTCCCGAAGGCCCCAGTTTTCAGGTGTAAAACGGATGAAGCCTTCGCAACGGGAAAGCCCGCGATAACCAACAACAAGCACGATGCCCTGCACATCGCGAACGGCGGCTCCGAGCCTGTCGGCGCGAGCTCATCGAGTGCGGGGATCTTCTGGAATGACTGCGCGACCAGAACAAAGACGTTCAGGTAGAGCGACCAAACCAACTGGCTGAAGGGCCGTTTAGCCAGCGCACTTTCGCCGCTCGATGGACCGTGTCATCGAATCGGACTGTCCCTGCAAGGCGCCTGCCTGCTTCTGGTTTGCCGTACGATAATCGGGCAGGAAGGGCCCAAAGCCGGTGACCACATTCGGATCCTGGTAGCCACGGCCATTGGTCAGGCGGCTGATCTCGGCCACAGCCTGATTGCGCTGCGCCACCAGTGTCGGGCAGGCGACATTGTCATAATGCAGGGATGAGATTTTTTCATTATCGAGCTGGCTTTGAATGCCTGCGCAGCCTGCGAGCAGCGCGGAAAGAATGATCACCTGAAGGTGCCTTATCGTCATGTGCCAATATCCTCGATAGCGAACAGCGGGGACATGAATGCGGCAATGGCGTCAGTTTGGCAAGATGGATGCGAGAAATGCCGCATCCATCTTGCGGATTTGATGGTCAATCGATCAGCAGGACCCGTACGCTACCCTGATCGAGAGGTATGTCCGATACGTTGATTATTCGCGGCTCCGTATCAGTCAATAATACGCAGCGGTGATAATAGGTGGCGAGATAGCGGATAAGGCTGGATCCATGATCGCGGTGATAGAGTTCTGGTGAAAGCACAGCATAAATTGGAATGTTGCGCTCCATCAGCCGTGTCATGGACAGGCAGGCGATAGCCTCATAGCCTTCGATGTCGATCCAGACGAGACCGATCTGTTCCGCAGGCACACGTGCATCCTGCAGAATGGTTTCGATCGTGTTGACAGGCGTTCTTGTCTTGGCGTCGTTCGGCTTCTGCTGCTTCATGCCGCTCCGCTGCTTGTCGTCACGGCTCACGTAAAAATTCGTCATTCCGTCGATGACGCCAACTGCGCAAGGAAAGCAGCACACCGTATCTTGCAGACCATTATCGTCGACGTTTCGGCGTAAGGCGGCAAAATTGCCAGCTTCCGGCTCCACCGCCAGCACATGCGAGAATGCACCGCACGTTGCCATTTCGATGGTTTGCACCCCGGAGGCAGCGCCGAGTTCCAGCAACGTCGCATTCGCACGAAATGATCCGGTTACGCGCAAGATATGGCAAACTTTTGCGACATCGCTTTCCGGCAGTGCGTCAAAGCAGGTGTAGTTATCGCCAACGCTGCTCAGTCCGCTCCGGGCAGTTTCCTTCAAGGAACGCAAGTGCTCCCCAAGCGGCTGGACGCTGGCAGACAAAAAGCCACCGAGACGTTGTATGAAATTTCCTGAGAAATTCCGTCGCGGCTCGAATGTCGCGCGTTGAAAACAGGTCATTGAAAAAAGTCCATTTCAAAATAAGGATCGATAAAAGCAAAATGTGATTCCTAATTAACGTGCGAGGCCGATGCAGTCAAACCGATGCGCCTCAATAATTAGATTTAGATGGAATACGTCTGCCAAAAGCATAGTATATTCAAGGAATTGAACGACAAATTGCAGTTATTGGTTGAATGATGGAACTTAAAACCGTAGCTAAAACTCGATTTAATCAAAAATCTCTAGTAAAATGGTAAGGTATAGCAGTTTGGACTTGCGATAAGTGCGTTCTCGCCCTTATGATTCGACTTCCGGGAGCCCCCGGCAGTTGCAACACGAGAGTGAGGAGACAGGAATGCCTGGTTTGCTGCACCCACTTCATGAGGGCCATGCGCCCATCATATTGCATAATGCCTTTCAGGATGCGATTGACGCCTTGGAGGACTGGGAACTCGGCAGAGACGAGCCCCTGATTGACGTCAACGAAAAGCGGGTCCCGATCAGCGCTGTGTTCCGGCGTCTATGGACCTGCACGGATATTCTTCCCGCACGCACGCTGGCGGTCGTGGAGGATTTGTTGCCATTGCGTTCAGCCGAGTTCAAAATAGGGGCATCTACCTATGCGGATGCCGCCTACAGTCTTTGGCAGTTAAGCCTGCAGAAACGCGCTGCAAGCAGTGAGATACGCCAGTAGGGCAAATATGAGTTTTCTAGGAATCACCCGCCGGCCCAAACCGGCGGGTGATTTTTTTGAAGCTTTAGCCGCCGTTCTTGGCGAGCCAGGACTTCATCTGTTTGATCTCGCTTTCCTGCGCCGCGATGATCGCTTCGGCAAGTTTGCGGATCTCCGGATCCTTGCCGTATTCGAGCTCGATTTTTGCCATGTCGATCGCTCCCTGATGATGCGCGATCATGCCCGACACAAAATCCTTGTCGGTATTGCCGGTGAAGGCAATTGCCATATCCTCGTGCATTTTCGCATTGGCTTCCGTGAATGCCTTTGACGACGCGCTTTGATCGCCTTTGGGCATCGCCATCATGTCATGCTGCTTGGTTTTGTGGGTTGAGTGATCCTGAGCCAGCACGGGTGGGGCAAAGGCGAGGGCGCAGATCAATACTGTGCTGTGAATGGTCGCGATTTTCAACATTGTGATCTTTCCATGGGCCAGTCAAACCGGCGCAGGCTGTGGCCCGCTCACCTGCGCGTGAAAACGAAAGGAAACGATCGATTACATCTTGGGAGGGTGCGGCAGCGGCGCGTTGTCCAGCGCGACAAGCGGCAATTCCCTTGCCCGCGGAATGATGATTTTGGGTTGTCCGGTAACCGGCGTCACGAATGTGATTGCCGGAACCCCGACACAGGCCGCGCACAACGCCGGATGCTGTTGTCTGGCATCACCAGGGCAATGATGCTGTTTGTCGGCGCAGCCGCTGGCGTGATGAATGTGGCCAGACGCCTGCGCAGCCCCAGCCGCAACAACATCGTGTGAACCCAGATCCACAGCCAGACGGCCGGGCGCTGCAAACACCGGAACCCATCCGATGCTGAGCGCGGTCAGAAGCACGAGGATTGCGACGAGCCTGTTCATCTGCCCCTTATAGCGGGCATGTCACCCGGATTGAAATCACCTTGTATTTATCCGCGTCAAACTGCTTTCGCCGCGGCCAGGCCGTTTTCAATGTCGGCAATAAGGTCGGCCTTGTCTTCAAGGCCGATTTGCAGCCGGATGACCGGTCCAGCATAATTCTTGCCGGTAATCTGGCGCCCACCGAGGTGAACATGCAGTGCGAGGCTCTCGTACCCGCCCCAGGAGTAGCCGAGGCCGAAAATCCTCAAGGCATTGAGGAAAGCGTGGGCCTGCTCCGTTCCGCCCTCGATGACGATGGAAAACACCCCGCCCGCACCGCAAAAATCGCGTTTGAACAAGGCATTCCCCGCATGGCTCTCGAGCCCGGGATGCAGCACCTCGATAACACCGTCCTGCGCCTCCAGCCATCTCGCGATTTCCAGCGCGCTCTCCGCATGCCGTTCCATCCGGACACCCATGGTGCGCAGTCCGCGCAACACCTGGTACGCATCGTCGCCGCTGACGCAAAGCCCGAGCGCCGAATGGGCCGCGTCAAGTGTCTTGAAGCATTTCTCGTTGGCCGAAATGGTTCCCATCAGGATATCGGAATGACCAGCGGGGTATTTCGTCGCCGCATGGATCGAAATGTCGACACCATAATCCAGCGCCTTGAAATAGATCGGCGTCGCCCACGTATTGTCCATCATGACGATGGCATCTGCCGCATGGGCCTTTTCGACGATGGCCGGGATGTCCTGGATTTCGAACGTGTTGGAGCCCGGTGATTCGGTGAAGACGACGCGGGTGTTCGGCTTGATCAGCTCTTCGATGCCGGCGCCAACCAGCGGGTCATAATATTCAACTTCGATACCCAGCCGTTTCAACATCGTGTTGCAGAAATGGCGCGTATTGCCGTAGCAGCTGTCGACCATCAAAAGGTGATCGCCAGGGGCGAGAAAGGCCAGAAGCGGTACTGTCACTGCCGCCAGACCCGAAGGAACGAGAACCGTTCCGGCGGAGCCCTCGAGCTCATCGATTGCCTGGCAAAGCGCGTCGGTCGTCGGCGTTCCGTGCGTGGCATAGGTGTATTTCTGCTTGTGACCGGCCATGGTTTGCGCGTCGGGAAACAGCACAGTCGACGCATGCACGACCGGCGGATTGACGAACCCGTGGTAGTCGCGTGGATCGTAGCCGCCGTGGGCAAGCCTCGTATTGATGCCGAGTTTCGCCGTCTTGCCCGGTTGCTTATCCATGAGATCGTCTCCACATCTTGTATGCTCGATTAGAAGTCGATAATGCCACGGCGTGCCGGTTGCAACAGGAGAGCAGGCTGATTGACTGGAAAGACAAGATGACGGAGCCAAGCAATCAGGGACAAACGCAATCTGCTCTACGGCGGGTCGGTCAGTCTATCGTCCGCTTTCTGCGCCGCATAAATGCTCCCGCTTTTCCCGGTTCTCCATCCGCGTGGACGAACGGCATGTCCATGGCTGTTGTCCTCATCTTCTTCCTTATCCTTCTGCTCCATCCCTATGACGCGTTTCTGTCGCGAACCCTGTCGGCCCATGAGCCCTTGAATGGTGTGCGGCATCTGACCGATATCGGCCTGTCGCAATGGTATCTCATTCCGGCCTTTGTCATCGGCGTGTGCTTGATCGGCATCGATTGGGGAAATATTACCAGAAACCGGCGCATCCGCTTTGGCCTCGTCTATGCGCAGGCGACCTTCGCCTTCTGGGCAATCGCATTATCGGGGATACTGACCAATATTGCGAAGTTCCTTATCGGCCGGGCACGCCCGAAATTTATCGATACGCTGGGTGCCAACAGTTTTTCACCGTTCGAAGCCGGATATAATTTTGCCAGTTTTCCATCCGGTCATTCAACGACGATGGGTGCGGTGGGCGCGATCCTGGCGTTGTGGTTCCCGCGCTGGCGGATACCCATCATCCTGGCGACAATGTTCATCGCTTTCACCCGCGTCTTTGCCCGCGCGCACTATCCGACCGACGTCGTGGGCGGTTACACTGTCGGCTTTCTATTTACGGTTGTACTTGCCCGGTTTCTTGCCGGACGCCGCACAGCCTTCGTCTTCAGCAAGAGCCAATTCTGGCCCAATATGCGATTTCGTGACCGTTTTTGGCAATCTGAGGCCGATCCGACTAAGAAATAATCGAAAAATCTGGTGAGGTGCCGCAAGTCTAGACTTGCTGCAAGAATATTGAGCAAATATTATCTTTTGACGAGATAAATGAAATCGTTTTCGATATGGGCATAGTTTCGGGTTATATGAAAAATTTGTTTTAAGACTAAAGTATAATACAAAGGTAAAATTGTGAAAAAATCTATATTTAAAGTTGCATCTATTATCTCGGTGCTCACATTTCTCACGGGTATTGCTTCTGCGGGTACGCTAGATGACGTTAGGCAGAAGGGGTTTCTGCAGTGCGGGGTCAATTCTGATCTGGCGGGTTTTGCCACGCCCAGTGACACAGGCGAATGGACCGGTTTCGAAGTCGATTATTGCCGGGCTGTCGCCGCGGCTGTTTTTGGCGATGGAACAAAGGTAAAGTTTACGCCGCTATCGGCAAAGGACCGTTTTCCCGCCTTGCAGTCGGGTGAAATCGATGTGCTGATCCGTTATACGTCGTGGACACTCGGTCGCGACACCCAAGGTTTCGATTTCACGGCGGTTAATTTTTATGAAGGCCAGAGTTTTCTGATCAACAAGAAGAAACTGTCGGATATTTCATCCGCGCTTCAATTATCCGGCGCGTCGGTCTGTGTCACGTCGGGTACCTCCACTGAACTTAACCTTGCCGACTACTTCAAGCGGAACAGCATGGACTACAATTCCGTCGTGTTCGAGAAACTGGAAGAGGTCACCACGGCGTACAATTCCGGGCGCTGCGACGCTCTCACCAGCGGCCGGTCCGCTTTGTATTCGATCCGCCATGCGCTTTCCGCTCCGGATGACCATGTGATCCTGCCGGAAATTATCTCCAAGGAGCCCGTGGCGCCCCTGGTGCGTCAAGGCGATAGCGAATGGGCCGATATCGTTCGCTGGACACATAACGCTTTGTTGACCGCAGAAGAGCTCGGCATCACCAAAGCCAATGTCGATGAATTGAAGAATAGCGGCAATCCGGAAATCAAGCGTGTCCTCGGCCAGGAAGCCAATACCAGGCTCGCCGCCGGTCTTGGCCTGACCACTGACTGGGTTGTCAACATCGTCAAGGCCGTTGGTAATTACGGCGAGATTTACGACCGGAATGTCGGTTCTGGGAGCAAGCTGAACATCCCTCGCGGTTTGAATGCGCTGTGGAGCAAGGGGGATTGCAGTATGCTTCGCCGATCCGCTGATCGCCGTAGCGGGCCGAACGGCCTGCATCATGCAGAAAGTCGATTCCAGTCGATTTTGCAATTTCGACACCGATTTTGGTAACAAAACGCAGGTCTGAACAACAAATGATCGAAAAAATGTTTTGGGTGCAGCTGAATCTAACCGATTGCCTCAATATTGAGCAATAATTGTCCCTTGACCAACGCGTCAGAATACCCTTCGATACGAGACGTGAATGGGAGACATATTGGGCCCTTTTCGGGGGTGTGGGGAGCTATCCGCCAATATGATTTTCCTCTCTGGGAACTATGGGCAACAACCTAAAGGGTCAAATTATTATGAAAAATCTTGTTTTGAAGGGCGCCTTGGCAGCCTCCGCGCTTGTCCTTCTGGCGAACGCGGCTTCGGCCGCCACACTAGACGACGTCAAGAAGAAGGGCTTCCTTCAATGTGGTGTGAACACCGGTCTTCCAGGCTTCGCTTCGCCGAATGACAAAGGCGAGTGGTCGGGTTTTGACGTCGATTATTGTCGCGCAGTTGCTGCTGCCGTTTTTGGTGATGCAACAAAAGTGAAATTTACGCCATTGTCCGCGAAAGACCGCCTCCCTGCGTTGCAGTCTGGCGAGATCGACGTTCTCATCCGCAACACAACCTGGACTCTCAGCCGCGATACGCAGGGCTTTGATTTTACTGGCGTCAACTACTATGACGGCCAGGGTTTCATGATCAACTCCAAGAAACTTTCCGGTATCAATTCCGCGCTTCAGCTCTCTGGCGCATCCGTTTGCGTGCAGGCTGGCACGACAACGGAACTCAACCTTGCGGATTATTTCAAGGCGAACAAGATGGAATACAATCCCGTCGTGTTCGAGAAAGTTGAAGAGGTCAATGCGGCGTACGATTCAGGACGTTGCGATGCCTACACCACAGATCAGTCCGGTCTTTACGCGTACCGGCTGGCGCTAACGGCGCCGGATGATCATATTGTTTTGCCCGAGATCATTTCAAAGGAGCCACTGGGACCTGTCGTACGCCAGGGTGATCCGCAATGGGCGGACATTATTCGTTGGACTCACTATGCCATGCTGACAGCCGAAGAACTTGGCATTACCCAGGCCAACGTCGATGAAGTAAAGAACGGCGATAATCCCGAAATCAAGCGTGTTCTTGGCCAGGAAGCCAATACCAAGCTTGGTACTGATCTCGGCTTGACCAACGATTGGGTCGTCAACATCATCAAGGCCGTAGGCAATTATGGTGAAGTTTTCGAAAAGAACCTCGGTTCCGGAAGCCCACTGAAGATTGCACGTGGTATCAATGCTCAATGGAGCAAGGGTGGCCTGCAATACGCAATGCCTATCCGCTGATAACACAATCCTGTTGGAATCCGGGGAGGGGGTTTTCTCCTTTCCGGATTACCATCCATTCCTGCAGTTACGAATAAACTATAAAAATATTACATTAGGGAATAACGCGCCGCGCGAGACTGTGCCTCTCGAGCTGTCATATGGAGGGCTTTTGCCTTTCTGTGGTCACCCATAAAATCAGGGTTTTCCAGACTATTTGAACGCCCGTTGAAGGACTTATTTGTGAGAAAATTCATTTCAGAAGGCGCGTTGGCCGCCTCGATGTTCGTACTGCTATCGACTGCAGCGTCCGCAGGAACACTTGATGATGTCAAGAAAATGGGCTTCCCGCAATGCGGGGTAAATACTGGTCTTGCCGGATTTGCCGCTCCGAATGATAAAGGTGAATGGACGGGTTTTGACGTCGATTACTGCCGTGCCGTGTCTGCCGCCATATTCGGCGATGCAACGAAGGTGAAATTCACGCCACTGTCGGCGAAGGATCGTTTTCCCGCTCTGCAGTCCGGTGAAATTGACTTTCTTGCTCGTAATACCACGTGGACATTGAGTCGTGACACGCAGGGCATGGACTTTATCGGTGCCAATTATTCTGACGGCAGCGGCTTCATGATAAACACGAAAAAACTGCCGGGGATCAATTCGGCTTTACAGCTGTCCGGGGCGTCTGTTTGTGTTCAGACCGGGACGACGAACGAACTTGTCACCGCGGATTATTTCAAGGCTCACGCGATGGAATATCAACCCGTCGTCGTTGAGAAGCTGGAAGAGGTCAAAGCCGCGTATAATTCCGGTCGCTGCGATGTCTACAGCACTGACAAATCGCAACTCTATTCCATCCGGCTTTCACTTTCAGCTCCGTCCGATCACATCGTTCTCCCTGAAATTTTCTCGAAGGAGCCGCTTGGCCCGGCCACTCGCCAGGGCGACAGTCAGTGGACGGAAATTATCCGCTGGACGCATTACGCTTTGTTGACAACGCAAGAGCTCGGCATCACCCAAGGCAATGCCGACGAACTGGCAGAAACGGGTGGTCCCGAAATCAAGCGCGTACCGGGTCAAGAGGTCAATACGAAGCTCGGGACAGATCTGGGGCTCACCACTGACTGGGTCACAAATATCGTTAAAGCTGTCGGCAATTACGGCGAAATATTCGATCGGAATCTAGGTGCCGGTAGTCCGCTCAGGATCGACCGCGGCATCAATGCTTTATGGAGCAAGGGAGGCCTGCAATATGCCATGCCGATCCGCTGATCATATCAAATTGTGTACGGGATTCAGCAAGGAAGCTTTGCCTATTCTTCGGATATAGAATAGGTTTTATGACAACGATAACAAAAAACAAACGTAGTAGAAATGAGGGGTCAATGGCATCGCAGGATATTACGCCTGTCGGCAGAGACAGCGCCAAAGTATCACTTTTATACGATCCGAAATTCCGCGGTTACATCTTTCAGGCGGTGGTAGTCCTTGCAATAGCAGGTCTCGGATATTGGATCGTCGACAACACAATTGCCAATCTTCAACGTGCTCGGTTGGCAACGGGGTTTGGATTTCTCGATGGCCGCTCAGGCTTCGATATCAGCAGTAGCCCATTTCTGGCCTATTCGAGTGACTCGACCTATTTAAAGGCTTTGATGGTCGGCTTTCTCAATACGCTGACAGTTGCGGTCGCTGGTATCATCACCGCGACGATCCTCGGCTTCATTATCGGCATCGGCCGCCTTTCGCACAATTGGCTCATCCGCAAGATTTGCACCGTCTACGTGGAAGTCTTCCGTAACATTCCGCCATTGCTGGTCATTTTCTTCTGGTACCTGGGTGTTCTGTCAGTGCTTCCGCAGGCTCGGCAAAGCATCACCCTGCCATTCAACATGTATCTGAACAATCGAGGCTTCTTTTTCCCGGCACCGGTGTTCGGGGAAGGCGCTTGGCTGGCCGGTGTTGGCCTCATTGCCGGCATCGTCGGGGCACTCCTTGTCCGGCGCTGGGCACGTAAGCGGCAGATGGCGACCGGACAGCAATTTCCTGTCGGCTTGACCGCATTGGCTCTCATCGTTGGTTTTCCGCTACTGGCCTTGGCAATCAAGGGTTTTCCGCTGTCATTCGACTATCCGATCCTCGGCGCATTCAATTTGAGGGGAGGCTCTCAGGTTGGTCCGGAGTTCATGTCGCTCTTTCTGGCCTTGTCCTTTTACACCGCTGCCTTTATCGCCGAGATCGTCCGTGCCGGCATTCGTGGTGTCGGCAAGGGGCAAAGCGAGGCATCTCATGCACTTGGACTGCGGGCTGGTCCGACCACTCGCCTGGTGGTGGTGCCGCAGGCGATGCGCATCATCATTCCACCGCTGACAAGCCAATATCTCAACCTGACCAAAAACTCGTCCCTGGCTGTCGCGATCGGATATCCTGATCTCGTCGCAGTCGGCGGAACGATCCTCAACCAAACTGGCCGCTCCATCGAAGTGGTGGCTATCTTCATGGTCGTATATCTCAGCCTTAGCGTGCTGACATCGCTCTTCATGAATTGGTTCAACGCCAAAATGGCACTGGTGGAGCGCTGATCATGGTGGATAGTAATTTAAGCTTTGTCCGTACCGAAATGCTTCAGGGACAGACACCGCCCCTGGCGGAGAGAGGCATCGTCCGATGGATGCGTATCAATCTCTTTGCCACTCCGGTTGACGCCATCCTGACTATTTTCGCCCTTCTGCTCATTGCGTGGTTCCTTCCGCCTGTGATCAACTGGATGTTCGTCCAGGCGGCATGGGTAGGACCTGATCGGTCCGTTTGTGCGACAGTGGCGCAGGGCGGTATCCAGCCGGAAGGATGGTCAGGCGCCTGCTGGGCCTATGTGAACGCCAACTTCAAACAGTTCATGTACGGGCCGTATCCGCAGGACCAGGTTTGGCGGGTCAATATCGTGGGCATCATGTTCGTACTGCTGCTCATCCCGCTGCTTATCCCTAAAGCACCATACAAAGTGGCGAATGCGATCACTTTCTTCTTCATATTCCCGATTGTCGGTTTTTTCCTGCTCGTGGGCGGCTGGTTCGGTCTTACCTATGTCGAGACACCGTTGTGGGGCGGATTGCTGGTCACGCTGGTGATATCTTTCGTCGGTATCTGCGTCTCCCTGCCGCTTGGAATCATTCTGGCGCTGGGGCGGCGTTCCCAGCTACCGGTCATAAAGATGCTTTGCGTCATCTTCATCGAGACAATCCGCGGTATTCCGCTGATAACGGTGCTGTTCATGGCGAGCTATATGCTGCCGCTGTTTTTGCCGCCTGGGGTAACATTCGACAAGCTGCTTAGGGCTCTGATCGGTGTGGCGCTGTTCGCTTCCGCCTATATGGCAGAGGTGGTGCGCGGCGGGCTGCAGGCGATCCCGAAAGGGCAGTATGAAGGAGCTGACTCTCTTGGCCTCGGCTACTGGCAGAAAACGCGGCTGATCATCCTGCCGCAGGCGCTGAAGATGGTGATACCCAGCATCGTCAATACGTTCATCGGTCTGTTCAAGGATACCAGCCTTGTTTCCGTCATCAGCATGTTCGATCTGCTCGGAACCGTGAAACAGCACTTTTCCGATGCCAATTGGGCATCTCCGCAAACACCCATTTCCGGCCTGATCTTCGCCGGATTCGTCTTCTGGATTTTCTGTTTCGGCATGTCGCGTTATTCCATATTCATGGAAAACCGGCTCGATACAGGACACAAACGCTAGGGAGCGCACTTCTATGACTACTGAAAACATCATTGACCCGGAAGAAATCAAAGTCGACCGTTCGCTCCTGCACGTCTCCAAGACAGATGTTGCGGTCGAGATCATCAACATGAACAAGTGGTATGGAGATTTCCACGTTCTGAAGGACATCAACCTCAAGGTGATGCGCGGCGAGCGCATCGTCATTGCCGGTCCTTCCGGTTCGGGCAAGTCGACGATGATCCGCTGCGTCAACCGTCTGGAGGAACACCAGAGCGGCAAGATCATCGTCGATGGTATCGAGCTCACCAACGATCTGAAGAAGATCGACGAGGTACGTCGCGAAGTCGGCATGGTCTTCCAGCATTTCAACCTTTTCCCGCATCTGACGATTTTGGAAAACTGCACGCTCGCGCCGATCTGGGTGCGCAAGATGCCGAAGAAAAAGGCTGACGAGGTGGCAATGCACTTTCTGGAGCGCGTCAAAATCCCGGAGCAAGCCAACAAATATCCCGGCCAGCTTTCGGGCGGTCAGCAACAGCGTGTGGCTATCGCCCGCTCGCTATGCATGAACCCGCGGATCATGCTCTTCGATGAGCCGACCTCGGCTCTCGATCCCGAAATGATCAAGGAAGTGCTGGATACGATGGTCCGGCTCGCCGAAGAAGGCATGACCATGGTCTGCGTCACCCACGAAATGGGCTTCGCCCGCCAGGTCGCAAACCGTGTAATCTTCATGGATCAGGGCCAGATCGTCGAGCAGAACGCACCGGCGGAATTCTTCGACAACCCTCAGCACGAGCGCACGAAGCTGTTCCTCAGCCAGATCCTGCACTAGCGGTCCGAACGACGTTCCCCAATGTATGCGGCGGCCAAGTCGGCCGCCGTTGCCAGACATGAAGTCAATCAAAGCCAGAAAGAAACCGATGATCGCCTCGCTGAAATCGATCGCGAGTTGAAGCGGCGCGCTGCACCGGCTGAATAACGTTCAAACCTGTTCTTTTTGCTCTTCAGCGTCAAATCCATAAAGCCAATCAAATCCCTTGATGAATTTCTCGACGGGCCGGTTGCGCAGCAGGATATTGCGCGCGACGGCCACGGGGCCCTTGGCGTGATAGGCCAGATGGTTGAGCGCCCCGCGCCTGACAACTGCGCCGATACGTTTTGTCCGGGCTTTGCTGAACCTGGCGAGAGCGGAGGGCCACGCGGCACGGTCCGCACTCAAGGCGTTGGCCAATGCGCACGCATCTTCGATAGCCATCGCTGCGCCCTGCGCCGCATAGGGCGTCATCGCATGTGCGGCATCGCCGATCAGCATCAGACGCTCCTCGGTCTGGAACCGGCATTTCTTCATCTCGAACAGTCGCCACGGCGCCCAGGGACGGCCCGCCCTCATCACATCGCGCAGGCCCGCATGCCAACCGGCGAATTCCTGGATAAAATTTTGGCTCGGGCTGTCGGGATCGACCGTGGTATCCCAACGCCGTCCGATCTGGCGGTCAGGCGCCACTGCAACGAAATTGATCATATGGCCGGAACGGATGGGATAGGCGATCAGATGCGCGTTTGCGCCTGTCCAGGCCACGACATTGGTCCCGGCCGGCAACAACGCGTTGAACGATTCCGGTAGGTGTTCGACCGAAACCGATGATCGCCATGCGATCGTGCCGGTGTAGCTGGCGCGGTCCGTATCGGACATCGCAGTGCGTATGTTCGACCACACGCCATCTGCCCCGACCAGCAACGCGCCGCGGTGCTCCTCGATGCGATCATGATACTGCACGCGTACAAGAATTCCTTGTGCATCCCCCTTGTGCTGGGTCACTGTCGACTGCAGCTGGATGGCGATGTTGGGACGGCTGCGCGCAAGGGTAAGCAAGGTGTTCTGTAAATCGGCGCGATGACAGACGATGTAGGGCGCGCCCCAGCGCGCCTTCGCTTGCTCGCCAATCGGCAAGCGTAGCAGTTCGTCGCCGCTTGTCCCGTCCTGCAGGCAAATGGCTTGCGGCTCGACGGACGCGTACTGCAGCTGTTCCATCACACCAAGCCGGCCCAGGAGCCGCGTGGCGTTGGGCGAAAGCTGCAGGCCAGCGCCAATCTCTGCCAGCGAGGCGCTTTTCTCAAATATCTGGACGTGAAAGCCCTTGTCGCTCAGCGCCAGCGCGAGAGTGAGGCCGGCAATGCCTGCACCGGCAATAATAATCTGATCAGGATTTGGAATTCGCCTGTTTCGTTCTGTTTTCAGATCGATAAGTGCTGCTTTCAAGCGGCGGCCTTGTCCACATAGGCGCAACCTTCCGGAATGGTCGCATCGGCGGCAAGCGATGCGTCATAGCGATAGAGCGTGGAGCAATACGGGCAGACTTTTTCGTTATCGTCGCCCAGATCAAGGAACACATGCGGATGGTCGAACGGCGGGTTGGCACCAACGCACATGAATTCCTTGACACCGATCGCGATGGTCGCATGCCCGGCGCTGTTCTGGAAATGAGGGATGCTGTGTCCAGCCATTATTTGCTCCTGAAACTCGACAAATCTGCGCCTATCGCGCAATTGACTTCTCTTTCATTCCGGTTTGTATCATCCTGATTACGATTTCAAGACGATTGCTATCAAACTGTCAAAAGACTTCTCTATAGTGCACGCTTAGGACCTTTTTCGAAAGACGACGAATGGTCTCCCCGTCCCGTCAACAGGACATGTTTTGTCGGAGAATGACAATGAACGAACAATCGCCCGCAATTCCGGAGCCTATGGAAAAAGTCGATCTGCCGGAGCTGCACACCAGTGTCGATCGTTTCGTCAATCGTGAATTCTCCTGGCTGCAGTTCAACCGGCGTGTGCTGGAAGAAGCCGAGAACACACATCAGCCGCTGCTTGAGCGTTTGCGCTTCCTTTCGATCTCCGCCGCCAACCTCGATGAATTTTTCATGGTGCGCATCGCCGGTCTTGCTGGACAGGTACGCGCCGGTGTTTCCGATCGCAGCGATGACGGGCGCACCGCCCAGGAACAACTCGAATTCGTTCTCGATGAAGTTGGAAAGCTTCAGATTGCACAGCAATTGAGGTTCGATGATCTGCGCGCCGAAATGCTCAAGGAAAACATCGAGATCGTTCGTCCGGACCGGCTGACCAAGACGGAACAGAGTTGGCTGGAAGATCACTTCCTCGAAACCATCTATCCGGTTCTGACCCCGCTCGCCATCGATCCGGCCCATCCGTTTCCGTTCATTCCCAATCTCGGCTTCACCATCGCCATGCTTCTCAACCGGAGCACTGATAATCGTCCGATGACTGCGCTGCTTCGTCTGCCGCAAGCGCTGAAGCGCTTCATCCAGATTCCCGATGACAGCGGACGTTTCCGTTTCCTCACCCTTGAAGATGCGATCAGCCTGTTCACCGGGCGATTGTTCCCCGGTTATGAAGTCAAGGGCGCCGGCACTTTCCGCATCATCCGCGACAGTGATATCGAGGTCGAGGAAGAGGCCGAGGATCTGGTTCGCCTGTTTGAAACTGCACTGAAGCGCCGGCGTCGCGGTCAGGTTATCCGCATCGAGTTCGATGATGAGATGCCCGAATCGCTCCGCACCTTCGTTGCGACCGAGCTTGGCGTTCCCGACAATCGCATCAGCGTGCTTGGCGGCCTGCTTGCGCTGAACATGATTTCCGAAATCGTCAGCATTCCGCGTCCGGATTTGAAATTCGTGCCCTATAATCCGCGTTTCCCGGAGCGTGTGCGTGAGCATGGTGGCGATTGCTTTGCCGCGATTCGCGAAAAAGATATTGTCGTTCACCACCCTTACGAATCCTTCGACGTCGTGGTCCAGTTCCTGCGACAGGCTGCAGCGGATCCGGACGTCGTGGCGATCAAGCAAACTCTCTACCGCACTTCGAACGATAGCCCCATTGTGCGTGCGTTGATTGATGCCGCAGATGCCGGCAAGTCGGTGACGGCGCTCATAGAACTCAAGGCCCGTTTCGACGAGGAAGCCAATATTCGTTGGGCGCGGGACCTGGAGCGTGCCGGCGTACAGGTCGTCTTTGGTTTCATCGAATGGAAGACCCACGCCAAGATGTCGCTGATCGTGCGGCGTGAGGAAAACAAGCTGCGCAGTTATGTGCACCTGGGGACCGGGAATTATCACCCGATCACCGCGAAGATCTATACCGACCTGTCGTTCTTCACATGTGAGCCATCGATCGGCCGTGATGTGGCGCAGATATTCAACTTCATCACCGGCTATACGCCGCCTTCCGGCGAGATGGGCATTGCAGTTTCGCCGATCACGTTGCGTCCGCGCATCATGCAGCATATTGCCGAGGAAATCGCCCACGCCAAGGCCGGCCGTCCGGCATCGATCTGGATGAAAATGAATTCCCTGGTCGACGCGGAAATCATCGACGCGCTCTATGAAGCAAGTGAGCACGGGGTGGACATCGATCTCGTCGTGCGCGGTATTTGCTGCCTGCGTCCGCAGGTTCCGGGCCTTTCCGATAACATAAGGGCGAAATCCATCGTTGGACGGTTCCTCGAACACAGCCGTATTTTCTGCTTCGGCAATGGCGAGCCGCTGCCGTCGGACAGGGCGCTGGTCTACTTCGGTTCGGCTGACATGATGACCCGCAATCTGGACAGGCGTGTCGAAACGCTGGTTCCCATTACCAATCCAACTGTGCATCAACAGGTTCTTTCACAGATTATGCTGGCCAACCTTCTCGACAACCAGCAGAGTTACGAGTTACTAGCAGACGGAACGTCGCGCCGGATTGCGCCGGCTGACGGGGAAGAGGCTTTTAACGCACAGGAATATTTCATGACCAATCCCAGCCTGTCAGGCCGCGGCAAGTCGCTGAAATCTTCAGCACCCCGATTGATTGCACATCGCAAGCGGTCAAAGAGAAATAAGGCTGCATGATATCGGCTGCACAAGGACGCGTGCAGGGGCGTCAACCGGCTGCTGTAATCGATATCGGTTCGAACTCTGTCCGTTTGGTGGTGTATGAAGGCGTCAACCGGTCACCGACCGTTCTTTTCAATGAAAAGATTCTCTGTGGCCTCGGCAAGGGGCTGGTAAAGACCAAAAAGCTGAACGCAAAGGCAGTGCAAAGTGCTCTTCGCGCCCTGCGCCGCTTCCGTGCGCTGGCCGATCAGGCTGGAGCAGTCTCGCTCGATGTCCTGGCGACGGCCGCGGCACGCGAGGCAGAAAACGGCTCGCAATTCATCAAGGAAGCCGAAGCGCTACTCAAGGAACCAATCAAAGTTCTGTCGGGCAGGGAAGAAGCCTATTTTTCGGCGCTTGGCATTATCTCGGGCTTTCACGATCCCGACGGCATCGCCGGCGATCTCGGCGGCGGCAGTCTCGAACTGGTCGACGTGAAGGGTCGTCAGATTGGTGATGGCATCACACTGCCTCTTGGTGGCCTGCGCCTGCAGGACATGTCAGATGGCGATCTGACCGAAGCGGTCAGTATCGCCAGGAAGCATTTGTCGACGGCAAAACTTCTCGCTAATGGCAGAGGCCGGACTTTTTATGCGGTCGGCGGCACCTGGCGAAATCTTGCCAAGCTGCATATGAGTGCGACGCACTACCCGCTCCATGTCATGCACCATTATGAAATTCCCTTCGAGGAAGCGCAGCGCTTCCTGAAGCTTGTTGCCGCCGGCGATCTCGACTACATGCGCGGCATCGAGGATGTTTCGAAAAACCGCCGGGCGCTCTTGTCCTATGGCGCTATCGCGCTTCTCGAAACCATCAAGTTGATGCGGCCCTCGAAAGTCACGTTCTCCGCGCTCGGCGTGCGCGAGGGGTTTCTCTATTCGCTGCTGCCGGAAAGCGACCAGCTGGAGGATCCGCTGATCTCTGCAGCGGACGAATTGGCTGTGCTGCGGGCCCGTTCGCCGGCCTATGCGCGCGAACTCGCCGACTGGACCGGCGACGCTTTTGCAGCGCTCGGCTACGATGAAACCGAAGACGAAAAGCGCTATCGCCGTGCGGCTTGCCTCGTTGCGGATATCAGCTGGCGGGCCCATCCGGATTATCGCGGTTCACAGGCGCTGAACATGATTTCGAACGCTGCCTTTGTCGGCATCGATCATCCTGGCCGCGCCTATATCGCGCTCGCCAATTTCTTCCGGCACGAAGGCATTACCAACAGCGTGGCGGATCCCGAACTCGCGGCCATCGCCAGTCCGCGACTGCTCGAATATTCGAGGATTCTCGCGGCGATCATGCGGATCACCTATCCGTTCTCCGCTTCCATGGCAGGAGCTGTCCCGAAACTTTCATGGAAGACAACGTCTGAAGGGCTTGACCTCGTGGTAGACAAAAGCAAGGCCGATCTCATCGGCGACGTTCCAGAAGGGCGCCTGCAACAACTGGCAAGGCTGACGGGCAAGAACCTGAAGATGGTTGTTGGCTAAAACGCGCTAGGGCCCGCCGGGTCACACGACCCGAAGGCGTCTCTGTCATCACGCGGGAAGGATCGCCTCAGGCGGCGATACCCAGCACGCCTGTGAACAGCGCGCGGCCGTCGGTACCGCCATGGGCGGCTTCGATCAGATTTTCCGGATGCGGCATCAGGCCGAGAACGTTGCCGTTTTTATTGATGATGCCAGCGATGTCGTTCATCGAGCCGTTCGGGTTGGTGCCTTCCGCGTAACGGAAGACAACCTGGCCGTCGCCCTCGATGCGCGCCAGTGTCTCTGCATCGGCAAAGTAATTGCCGTCATGGTGCGCAACAGGGCACTGGATGATCTGGCCATGCGAATAACCGCGGGTGAACGGCGTATTGGCGTTGGTAATTTCAAGCTTCACCTGGCGGCAGACGAATTTCAGCGAAGCATTGCGCATCAGCGCACCGGGCAGAAGACCAGCTTCCACCAAGATCTGGAAGCCGTTGCACACGCCCATCACCATGACGCCCTTGTTGGCCTTTTCGCGGATCGCTTCCATCACCGGCATGCGCGCGGCGATGGCGCCACAGCGCAGATAATCGCCATAGGAGAAGCCGCCGGGGATAACGATCAGATCGACATCGGGAATTTCCGTATCCGTCTGCCACACCGTATGCGGTGCAACGCCGGAAATCTTGGTCAACGCCGCAATCATGTCGCGGTCGCGGTTGAGGCCCGGTAGGAGTACAACTGCTGATTTCATGGGTGCGGTTCAAACCTTGCTTGTGCTTCTGCGAGTTCTCGAAGTTCGAGACGATTTTCGATACGCTCGTCGAGCTGATGCATCATCGTGTAAATGTTGGTAATGTCACTCTGGCCGGCCCGGATCAACAGACGAAGCGAACTCGTCTCGTTTCGCAAGTCGCGAATTCCCGTGTCGGCCTTATCAACTCGCTGGTGAAATCGACGCAAAAGCTCGTGAATAAAATCCTGCGCCGCTTCAGACATTAATTGCACCCGAGCTGTCGAAGCGATTTCCAAAGAGCTCTCTCTTCAAGGCATCGTTCTTTGCTTGCCCTGCTGCAAGTTCCTTGTTGGTCTCCTTCATGAAGGAGACGAGGTCTTGCAGGTCATCAAGATTCTTTTGAAATCGCTTGTCGAGCTTCAATAACTCCTCATAAAGTTTTTGATTTGTAATGGTTTCCATCGAAATCTCCGGAATCGTCAATCAATGGCAAAACTATAATCTTCAATCACTGTATTGGCGAGGAGCTTTTCGCACATCGCCTTGAGGTTCGCCTCGGCCTTTGCCTTGTCGCTCGTATCGAGTTCGACATCGAAAACCTTGCCTTGGCGAACCGAACCGACACCCTCGAAACCGAGGCTGCCCAGCGCGCCGACGATCGCCTTGCCCTGCGGGTCAAGAACGCCATTCTTCAAGGTTACAGTGACACGTGCCTTCATCGATCTGTCTTCTCCGGTGCTATTTAACCAATACCGGCCCCGCAGGCCGCGTCGGTTCGTTTTCATTCATGATGCCGAGACGGCGCGCGACTTCCTGATAGGCCTCGATCAGCCCGCCCATATCGCGGCGGAACCGGTCCTTGTCCATCTTCTCGCTCGTCTGCGCATCCCAGAGCCGCGCACTATCCGGCGAGAACTCGTCGGCAAGGACGATGCGCATCATTTCGCCTTCATAAAGCCGGCCGCATTCGATCTTGAAGTCGACGAGCTGGATGCCGACGCCAAGAAACAGGCCGCTTAAAAAGTCGTTGATGCGGATGGCCAGCGCCATGATGTCGTCGATTTCCTGCGGTGCAGCCCAGCCAAACGCCGTGATGTGCTCTTCCGAGACCATCGGGTCGTCGAGCTCGTCGTTCTTGTAGTAGAACTCGATGATCGAGCGTGGCAGCACAGTGCCTTCCTCGATGCCGAGGCGCTTTGCCAGCGAACCGGCCGCAATATTGCGCACGACGACCTGCAGCGGGATGATCTCGACTTCCTTGATCAGCTGCTCGCGCATATTGAGGCGGCGGATGAAATGCGTCGGGATGCCCATGCGGTTGAGCTGGCTGAAGATATATTCGGAAATGCGGTTGTTGAGGACGCCCTTGCCGTCGATCACTTCCGTTTTCTTGGGGTGAAGCACAGTTGTATCGTCTTTGAAGTGCTGGACGAGTGTGCCCGGTTCTGGTCCTTCGTAAAGGATCTTTGCTTTGCCTTCGTAGACACGGCGGCGACGGTTCATTGCGGATTCTCTGGTATTGGAGTTATCGGTCGGCCTTGGGTCTTGGCCGTCATGTTGGCGCGCTAACTATCGCAAAAGCAAGCATTCTACAATGATCCTTTATGGAGCTCCCCCGTTTTATAGGTTATATGAACAATGTGATCCAGCTTAAGCCAAGGAAGTTCAATTGAGACTTCCGATTTTGCGCAGAACCTTTATATGGAACTGAAGAAACGAAAAAACATCGGGTCTCGCCCGAAAAACGCCCAAGAGCCTGTTGTAATACACAATTGATCAAATCATTTGCGGGAGCAAAGCAGAGGATGACAATGGAAGATCGCAAAAACGCCTTTGAAAACAAGTATGCGCATGACGCAGAAGTGCGTTTCAGGGCGGAGGCCCGCCGCAACAAGCTTCTCGGCCTTTGGGCAGCGGAAAAGCTCGGCAAGACCGGCGAAGAGGGCGATGCCTATGTGAAGGAAGTCATCAAGTCGGATTTCCAGGAAGCTGGCGACGATGACGTCTACCGCAAGTTACGTGCGGATTTCGATGCCGCCGGTATCGACATGTCCGACCATCGCATCCGCCGCACCATGGAAGAACTGATGATCGAGGCAATCCGGCAGATCGAAGGATCGTAGACACCGGCGTCTATGATCTGCCCTCAATTTTAGAAAAGCGCGTGAGACCCACGCGCTTTCCGTTTTTTAGGCTCGCATGTCCCACCTTGGCCTACGCGCCTATATCACGCCGATGCGGTTTCGCCCGCCGAGCTTGGCTTCGTAAAGTGCAAGGTCGGCGCGGGCAAAAAGGTCCTGCGCGCTGTCTCCCTCGCGTAACCCCGTGATGCCCGCCGAACAGGTGTAGGTGAAATCCGGTAGAACCGTCAGCGGCCGCGTCGTCCGGATCCGTTCCATGACGCGCTCGAGCATATGAATACCTGCGTTGAGCTCCGTTTCCGGCAGGATCAGCATGAATTCTTCACCACCGATCCGGCCGAAGCAATCGAACCGCCTGACGAACGAATGCGCGAGTCTGGCGAAATCAAGCAAGACCTGATCGCCGGACTGATGTCCGTAGCGGTCGTTGATCGTCTTGAAATTATCGATATCGAGAACCGCGACGCAGCCCTTCATCCTTTCGCCCGGCGGCAATTCCCGGCCCGCCAGTTCCTCGAGCTTGGTCATGATGAAACGCCGGTTGGCAACACCGGTCAGCTCATCCGTCTGCGAAGCGCGCAAGGCGAGGTCGCGGTCCTGCCGCAGCCGGCGGTCATCCGTGCGCAATGGCGTGATATCGCTGGCGATGCAGAGCATCCAGCCACCCTGCTGAACCGTTTCCGTCATCCACAGCCAGCGGCCGTCGACGAGATCCGTCTCGAAAGCGCGAAACGGCACCTTTCCCCGGCGCGACTGGGTCGAGATCAGCCATTCGTCAAAATTGCGCGTCTTGAGCACAGTCCCGAGCCCGGCATGGTAGTTGCGCCGCATCAGGTCGCCCCAGCCCGGTTGTTCCCCCGGCGCCAGATGGAAAGCGGCGCGCCAGCTTTTGTTGGCGTAACGCAGGATATCGTCGTGGTCATAGAGCGCGATCAGGACCGGGCTGTCGTCCTGTGACGACACAAGGTTTAGAAGAACCTCATCTGCATTTCTGGAACCTGTCATGATGACCGTAGGCTGCTTGTTCGGCGGATGGTCGGATGGTCTAATCCCTTCCTTACATCAAATCGCTGCGAAAATCGACGCACTGCGAAAATGGTTGAGGCAAGACGTCGTTTTTCAACGGGAGGGCATGCCAACGTATTGCAAATATTACTATTTATATTCTGATGCAGTGCAGTATTGCTTGTAGGCGCGAAGCGATCAGACTGATCCTGTAACGCCCGCGACGTTCCTCGCGATTCTGTGGCATCGCGAGGAACTGAGTTGTTTGTTTGAGCGGCCAGTCAAGCATGCTGATTACGCTGCCTATAGGCAACCTGCCGCGTTTCTGGTTCCGCCCCTTGACCACCCCCACTCAATTTTCCCATAGTTCCCCGAAACCACACAAGGAATCCCCCATGTCGCTCGCATCGCGTCTGAAATCCGGCGAAACCATTTACTCGGGCTGGTCGCATCTGACCGATCCGTTTGCCATGGAGGCGCTCAGCCGCACCCCGCTTGATGCTGTGCTTTTCGACATGCAACATGGCCCGCACGATACAGCCAGCGTCGCCGCGCTCACCGGCGTCCTGCGCAGCGCCCAGAAGCATACGCTAGTGCGTATTCCGGTCGGGCGCTTCGACATGGCGAGCCGCGCCTTGGATTTCGGCGTCGAAGGCGTCGTCGCGCCGATGATCAACTCGGTCGAGGATGCACGGCTCTTCGCCGCTGCGATGAAATATCCACCGCTTGGCGAACGCTCCTGGGGTCAGTTGCGCGGCCGCCCTGACAGCTACGGCGCCGGAGGCTCCGGCGGCTATTTGCGCGAGGTCAATGAGTCGACGCTATCCTTCGCCATGATCGAGACCCGCGCCGCCTACGAGGCACTTGATGACATTCTCGCGGTGGATGGCATCGATGGCGTGTTCGTCGGCCCGTCGGATTTCTCCATAGCCTGGAGTAACGGGCAGGAGGTGGATGCAGCTTCCGAAGCCATCATCGAGCCGCTGACGCAGATTGCCGCGAAGACGAAGGCGGCAGGCAAGCTCTGCGGCATATATGCTGCGACTCCGGCATTGGCCAAGCGCTTCGTTGGCCTTGGATATACTTATATTCCTCTTAGCGTCGACACGGCCTTTCTGACGCTCGGCGTGCAGACATTCCTTGACGCGGTGAAGGCTTAAATCCATGCGGCGGTCCGACGTCGCTGATCACGTCCATGTGAGAGGTTGTGTATTGCTGCCGCTTGCGCCTTTCACCAATCTCGGCGGATGAAAAGCAACTTCTTTCCGCTGCATCGTCGGGCATTCCTGATGGCATCTCTGGCCGGCGTCGCGACCGCGCCCCGCGTGGCGCTGTCCCAATCCGTCACGCGCAGGTTCGATACGGCCGCCATCGAGGAGATCATGGGGCAGGCCAACAGCTTCCCATCGCTTTATACGCTCATTATCTCGCGGCAAGGCAGCCTCGAGTTGGAACACGTTTTCCGCGGGCCCGCCGCCGATCGTCCTGCCAATGTAAAATCCGTCGCCAAGACCTTCATTGCGGCTCTTGTCGGCATTGCTGTCGACCGCAAAGTCTTCGAAGGATTGGACCAACCCATCGCGCCGTTGTTGGCGGACAAGTTGCCGAGCAACGCCGACCCGCGGTTGCAAAGCGTAACCATCGGCAATCTGTTGTCGATGCAATCAGGTCTTGAGAGGACGTCTGGAGCGAACTACGGACGGTGGGTCGAAAGCAATGACTGGGTCCGTTATGCGCTATCGCGGCAATTCGTCGATGAACCAGGCGGCGGCATGCTCTATTCAACCGGCAATTCGCATCTTCTGTCCGCGCTGTTAACGCGCAAAACCGGCCGTTCGACCCTGCAGAACGCCCGGGATTGGCTGGGAGAGCCGCTCGACATCAACATTCCGCCTTGGCCACGTGATCCCCAGGGAATCTATTTCGGCGGAAACGATATGTTGCTTTCGCCCCGCGCCATGCGTGCATTCGGTGAAATGTTTTTGCAGTCGGGTCAAAGCGGCGGCAGGCAGATCGTGCCGAGAGCCTGGGTTGAGGAATCCTGGAAACCGAGAACAAGTTCGCCATTCACCGGCGACGCCTATGGTCTCGGATGGTTCGTTTCCAGTTCTTCCGACGGCAGGCCAATCTATTATGCATGGGGTTATGGCGGGCAAATGATCTATGTGGTGCCGCATGCCTCGCTTGTGGTTGTCATGACCTCCGACCCCGCCGCACCCTCCGGTCGTTCAGGCTATGTGCGTCAGCTGCACGATCTGGTAAGCCAGCGCATTGTGCCTGCTGCAGAAGCCGCGCAGGGCTGAACAAGCCATTCAAGCCGCTGCTGCGGTGGCTTTCCTGCGCGTCGGCAGCGTCATTGCTGCGACACCTGCGATAACACAGATGAGGCCGAGCCACGCGGTCGAGTTCAGGTTCTCTCCGAGGAAGAGCACACCGATGCCAACGCCGATCGGCACGCGCAAGTAGGCTTGCGATGTGGTGCTGACCGAACCCAGCGTGTGGATCAATCGGAAATAGATCACGAAGGCGAGGGCGGTCGAAAAAACCGACAGGCCGAACAAGGCAAGGATCGAATGCGCCGATGGAGCGATGGTCCAGGGCTGGTCGACAACCAGGCTGACCGGAATGAGCAGAACCGCGCCGCAGAGGAGCGAGCCAGCGGCTGGCATCATCGGGTCGAGCCCCTTGAAGCCCCGCCCGAAGATCGCAGCGCAAGCATAGGAGATCGTGGCGACCACAATCGCCAGTTGCGAAACCAGTTCCTTGCCCAGGCCGTTGAATGCTTCGAGCCCGATAATCAGGCTGATGCCGACAACCCCGGCGACAACGCCGAACAGCTTGCGCGCCGTCACCGTTTCATGGCGCGTGATCAGCACTGTCAAAAGGAAGGCGAAGATCGGGGTCGTCGAATTGAGGATTGTCGCCAGCCCGGCATTGACGGTCAGTTCTGCCCAAGCGATTAACGTAAATGGTACGACGCTGTTGATGCAGGCCTGAATCAGGAACCGCTTCCAGATACCCGGGTTTCTTGGCAGGGACAGTCCACGCATTTTGATGATCGCCAGAAGCAGCCCGCCGGCGATCAAGGTTCGCGCCGCGATGAAAGTGATCGGTGGAATGGTTTCGACGCCGATCTTGATGAAGGTATAGGACGCACCCCACAGTGTCGCTAGGACGGCGAGGAGGGCGATTTCTTTTGCGAGTGACGGGGCAGGGGTCGTCGAAGGGGTCATGATGGCTTTTCACTTTTACTGCATTGATCATGTACGTGCACATGATCAATGCAGTAAATCTGCTCTCGATGCTTCGATCTAGGCCGAACTATGGGATTGGAACACGACCATCGCGGACCGGAGTGAAAATCACACAAGAATTTCCGATTCCTACTCAAAGATGAGCGATTCCTATGCAGAGAATCATCGAATCCTGCGCAAGAATTTCAATCTCCAGTAGAAGTTTTGGTGTCCGCGATTGAACCTTCCTCGGCAGGCCACTCCACAGCGCGTATCTTCTTGTTCTCGAATTTGAGGCAAAGTTCGCCGTTGATGAGCTGCAGGGCCTTCTCGCCAAAGACTTCGCGGCGCCAGCCCTGCAGGGCTGGAATGTCATCCGCATCGCCTTCCGCGGCGATTCTGTCGATCTCGTCAGTCGTCGCAACCACCTTGGCGGCGACGCCATGCTCCTCGGTGACGAGCCGCAACAGCACCTTGAGAAGCTCCGCCGCAGCGCCAGCCCCTTCCGGCGACTGTACTGATTTTGGCAAGCGCGGCATGTCTTCCTTTGGCAGGTCGAGCGCCAGATTGACCGCATTGAGCAAGCCGATCGCCATGCTGGAGCGCTCCCAACCCTTTGGAATCGTTCGCAAACGCGACATGGCTTCCGCATCGCGCGGCTGTTGCTGCGCGACCTCGTAGATCGCGTCATCCTTGAGTACCCGTCCGCGCGGCACATTGCGCTCGCGCGCTTCCCGCTCACGCCAGGCTGCGACACTGCGCAGGACCGCGAGTTCCACCGGCTTGCGCAGGCGCATCTTCAGCCGCTTCCACGCATCGTCCGGATGCATGTCATAGGTTTCGCGCGCGGTAAGGATCTTCATCTCGTCAAGGACCCAGTCCGTGCGGCCTTCCTCTTCGAGACTGTTCTTCAGATGGAGATAGATGTCGCGCAGGTGCGTAACGTCGGCCAGCGCATAGTCGAGCTGCTTTTCCGAGAGCGGACGCCTGCGCCAGTCGGTAAATCGCGATGATTTGTCGATCTGCGCACCAACGATCCGCTGCACCAACTGGTCGTAGGCGATTGCATCGCCGAAGCCGCAGACCATCGCCGCAACCTGTGTGTCGAATACCGGATGCGGGATCAAATTGCCGAGATGGAAGATGATTTCGATGTCCTGCCGTGCGGCATGGAACACTTTGACGATCTTTTCATCGGCCATCAGCTTGAAAAACGCAGCAAGATCAAGGCCCGGCGCCAGGGCGTCGACAATTGCCGTATGATTGGGCGACGCCAGCTGGATGACGCAGAGCTCCGGCCAGAACGTCGTCTCCCGGATGAATTCCGTATCGACGGTCACGAAATCGGATTGTGAAAGGGCGGCAACAGCTTGTTCGAGCTGCTCTGTGGTTGTAATCATGGTCATGAAATTTCTATAGCGAATGAGAATGGGTTTGTCTCTGCTCCCATTCCTGATCTTGACAAATCACCCTCAAAATGCGCTTGTCCGCCCAAATTCCTGGACCGCTTGCGGGACTTTCCACGCTTGTCCATCCCATATCAGAGGCACTTATCATGCACCGTTACCGCAGCCATACCTGCGCCGCCTTGCGTAAATCGGACGTTGGTTCAACTGTTCGTCTTTCCGGCTGGGTTCACCGCGTCCGCGACCATGGCGGCATTCTCTTCATCGATATCCGCGATCATTACGGTCTGACGCAGATTGTCGCAAACCCGGATTCGCCTGCCTTCAAACTGGCAGAAACCGTGCGCGGTGAATGGGTTATCCGCGTCGACGGCGAGGTCAAAGCCCGCACCGATGATACGATCAATCCCAACATGCCAACTGGCGAGATCGAGGTTTTTGCCCGCGAAATCGAGGTTTTGTCCGCTGCCAAGGAACTGCCTCTGCCGGTTTTTGGCGAGCTCGACTATCCGGAAGATATTCGCCTGAAGTATCGCTTCCTCGATCTGCGCCGCGATACGCTGCACAAGAACATCATGTCGCGCACGAAGATCATAGCCGCCATGCGCCGGCGCATGACCGATGTCGGTTTCACTGAGTTTTCGACGCCGATCCTGACCGCATCGTCGCCGGAAGGCGCGCGCGACTTCCTCGTACCGAGCCGTATCCATCCCGGCAAGTTCTACGCGCTGCCGCAGGCGCCGCAGCAGTACAAGCAGCTGATCATGATGTCCGGTTTCGACCGCTATTTCCAGATCGCGCCGTGCTTCCGCGATGAAGATCCGCGGGCCGATCGTCTACCCGGCGAGTTCTACCAGCTCGATATCGAGATGAGCTTCGTCGAGCAGAATGACGTGCTTTCGACCATGGAACCTGTATTGCGCGGCGTTTTCGAAGAATTTGCCGACGGCAAGCCGGTAACGCAGGAATTCCCGCGCATCGCCTATGACGACGCCATGCGCAAGTATGGTTCGGACAAGCCGGACCTGCGCAACCCGATCGAGATGCAGGCGGTGACTGAGCACTTTGCCGGCTCCGGCTTCAAAGTTTTCGCCAACATGATCGCCAACGATCCGAAGGTGGAAGTTTGGGCGATTCCGGCCAAGACCGGTGGTTCGCGCGCCTTCTGCGATCGTATGAATTCCTGGGCGCAAAGCGAGGGCCAGCCGGGCCTCGGCTATATCTTCTGGCGCAAGGAAGGTGAAAACCTTGAAGGGGCAGGGCCTCTCGCGAAGAATATCGGTCCGGAACGCACCGAAGCGCTGCGCATCCAGCTCGGCCTCGACGACGGCGACGCGGCATTCTTCGTTGCCGGCGATCCCAAGAAATTCGTGTCCTTTGCGGGTAGCGCCCGTACGCGCGCCGGTGAAGAACTGAACCTTGTCGACCGCGACCAGTACAAGCTGTGCTGGATCGTCGATTTCCCGTTCTTCGAATGGCTGGAAGACGAGAAGAAGATCGATTTCGCCCACAATCCGTTCTCGATGCCGCAAGGTGGAATGGAGGCGTTGGAAAACCAGGATCCGCTGACGATCAAGGCGTTCCAGTACGATATGGTCTGCAACGGCTTCGAAATTGCCTCGGGCGGCATCCGCAACCATCTGCCGGAAACCATGGTGAAGGCGTTTGAGGCTGTCGGTCATTCTCGCGAAACCGTGGAAGAGGACTTTGGTGCCCTCTACCGCGCGTTTCAGTACGGCGCGCCTCCCCATGGCGGCATGGCAGCCGGCATCGACCGTATCGTGATGCTACTGGTCGGTGCGAAGAACCTGCGCGAGATCACAATGTTCCCGATGAACCAGCAGGCGCATGATCTGCTGATGAACGCCCCCTCGGAAGTGTCGCAGGCGCAGCTTCGCGATCTGAACATCCGGCTCAATCCGGTGAAGAAAGAGCTTTAAAAACCTCCCCTAACCGACTCCAGACAAAGAAAAAGCCCGGCAACGATGCCGGGCTTTTTCTTGGATCAGTTTCGATCACTGGTTGGCATTGACCGTTACACCGAGGGTCTTGATCAGCGATTTCGGGTCGGCCATGCCGCCCGCGGCGATAATCGCAAAGGGAACCGGTTTTGCCGGAGCCGCCTTGACCTCGATGGTTTTCGGATCATCGAGATAGGTGCCGACCGCTGTCCCGAGGGACTGGGCAAATTCGGCATTGCCAAGCTGCGCCGCCGCCATTGGAATGATCATCTTGGCTTGACCGATCAGATCGCTACGCTTTGACCCTTGCTGCTTGGCTACGTAATCCAGCGCTTTATAAGTGACTGAAGCATCGTCGAAGCGTATGGAAGCGCCGGTGAAACTCAGTTGCTGCATCAATCCGAGCATCGCCATGTTTTTGGCGTTTTCATCCTTGCCATCCATGTTCTTGGTAGCTTCCTGCAGGCCCTTGATGAAATCGAGGGTATAGCCGGAAATATCGAGTTTCAGGCCGAGCGTGCCAGCATTGTCGGCGATAAAGTCCATTTTCTCGATATTCAGGCGACCATCGGACACATTCCATGTGCCTGCGGCATCGATCTTTCCAGAAATGGTCTCGTACCCGAGCGCTTTTAGCGTATCTTTGGTCTTTGGGTCCTGGACATCGGATAGGTCCGCCTTGAAGCTTGCGACATTGGTTGTGAACGCAACGGGCGACGTCTCGGTTAGCGGCGAAATCGTTGCCGTCAAACCGTCGGCCGCGAAAACGTCCTTGCCCTTGGCATGGACGGTGAGGTGCTTCACCTCGGCTTTCTCATACTGAAAGATTTTGGCCAACGGCTCGGTTGCGCCTTCGGCCGGGAGCGTGATGCCTTGGAGCGTGATGCCGGCGACGGTAATCTTGCTGTCGGGTTCACCTTCCGGAGTGTAGTTAATATCCGGCATTGCGAGCGTGCCGATCTTGAATCCGCCGCCCGATACGTCACTGACATCGCTGAGCGTCACATCGCCGACTTTGAAGGCTTCCTTGATGCCGGTAGTCGACACTTTCGTGTCCTGGAGGATCACAGTTGAGTCGTGCGTCTCGACATTGCTGTATTCGATCGTGCCACCCTGTTCGGCATAGACTGCCTTCAATCGAGCGGCCACGGCATTACCGTCGACCGCATAGGCCGAACCGGCAAATACGACGACGAGAGCAGAGGTTGCAGCCAAAAGGCGCAAGCCCGACTTCACAGGGTGGATTAAAGGCATTGTTTGGATCCCTATTGTTTTCAACATTCGAAACTATTGCACCAGGAGCGGCGAAACTGTGACAGGCGCCAGTCAAACGGCAATAATTGTAATTTGGGCGCTAGAAAGTCAGATTTGAGGTGTCAACGCAAGCTTCATGCAATTCAGCATTGGGGGCGACAACTGCTTGTGATCTTGGCGAATCATTGCTTGCCCGGGATTCAGTGAGTTGATAGTCCATTGACATGGGAAAAAGCCTGATTCCGCCAGACAATGGCGATGATAACGTAGAACCGGTTGATCTGAAGGCGGCGTTGGAAGAGCGCTATCTTGCCTATGCGCTTTCGACGATCATGCACCGCGCCCTGCCGGACGTGCGCGACGGGTTGAAGCCGGTTCATCGCCGTATCATGCATGCCATGCGCCTGCTGCGTCTCTCACCCGATCAGTCCTATGCAAAATGCGCGCGTATCGTCGGCGAGGTCATGGGTAAATTCCACCCGCATGGCGACCAGTCGATCTATGATGCGCTGGTGCGACTGTCGCAGGATTTCGCCGTGCGCTATCCGGTCGTGGACGGGCAGGGAAATTTCGGCAATATCGATGGCGATAATCCCGCGGCGATGCGTTACACCGAAGCGCGGATGACCGATGTCGCCATGCTGCTGCTCGAAGGCATCACTGAAGACGCCGTCGATTTCCGCCCGACCTATAACGAAGAAGACGAAGAGCCAATCGTTCTTCCGGGCGCTTTTCCGAACCTGCTTGCCAATGGCTCTTCAGGCATTGCCGTCGGTATGGCGACATCGATCCCGCCGCATAATGTCTCCGAGCTCTGCGCTGCCGCCTTGCACCTGATCAAGCACCCGGATGCCACGGTTGAAGAGCTGATGTCGCAGGCGGAGGATGAGGACCCGCTGAAGACCAAGGTTCGCGGTCCGGATTTCCCGACTGGCGGCATCATGGTCGAGACGCCGGATGCCATTCTCGATGCCTACAAAACCGGTCGCGGCGGGTTCCGTCTGCGCGCGCGCTGGCAAGTCGAAGACCAGGGACGCGGCACGTGGAATATCATCATTACCGAGATTCCCTATCAGGTGCAGAAGTCACGGCTTATCGAAAAGATTGCCGAACTGCTGATCGCCAAGAAACTGCCGCTGCTTGATGATGTGCGCGACGAATCCACCGAGGACGTGCGTCTTGTGCTGGAGCCGAAGAGCCGCAGCGTCAATCCCGACATTCTGATGGAATCCCTGTTCAAGCTCACCGAGCTCGAGACGCGCTTTCCATTGAACATGAACGTGCTCTCGAACGGCAAGGTCCCGAATGTCCTGTCGTTGCGGGAAGTTTTGAAGCAATGGCTGGAACACCGGAAGGACGTCCTGATCCGCCGTTCGCGCCATCGCCTTGGCGAGATCGAGCGCCGGCTGGAAATCCTCGGCGGCATGCTGATAGCTTACCTCAATATCGATGAGGTCATCCGCATAATCCGCGAAGAAGATGAGCCGAAGCAGGAAATGATCCGCCGCTTCGAACTCACTGATAATCAAGCTGAAGCCATCCTCAACATGCGGCTGCGCTCCTTGCGCAAGCTTGAGGAATTCGAGATCCGCAAGGAATTCGACGGGCTGACGGGTGAAAAGAAGCAGATCGAGGAACTGCTCGGATCGGAAGCGAAACAGTGGCAGACGATTTCCTGGCAGATCGCCGAAATGCAGAAAAAGTACGGTGCGGATACGCCGCTCGGCAAGCGCCGCACAACCTTCGCTGACGCGCCGCAGCACGACCTGACCGATATGCACCACGCAATGATCGAGAAGGAGCCGGTTACGGTTGTCGTATCGGAAAAAGGCTGGCTGCGCGCCATGAAAGGGCACCTGGCAGACTTTTCAACGCTGACCTTCAAGGAGGGCGACAAGCTCAAGCTCGCCTTCCACGCCGAGACTACAGACCGCATTCTTGTTCTGACGACGGGCGGCAAGTTCTACACGATCGGCGCCAATAGCCTGCCGGGCGGACGCGGTCACGGCGAGCCGATCCGCATCATTGTCGACATGGAGAACGATCAGGATATCGTCACAGCCTTCGTGCATAACTCTGAACGCAAGCTGCTGCTGTCATCACATGTCGGCAATGGCTTCCTCGTGCCTGAGGCCGAGGTCATCGCTAATACGCGCAAGGGCAAGCAGGTGATGAACGTCAAGGCGCCTGATGAAGCGCGCCACTGCATCCCGATCACTGGCGATAGCGTTGCGATCGTCGGCGAAAACCGCAAGATGCTGGTATTTCCACTTACTGAAATCGCAGAACTTGCCCGCGGCAAGGGTGTCCGCTTGCAACGGTATAAGGATGGCGGTGTTGCGGATATCCGCATCTTCATGATGGAGCAGGGCCTTACATGGCAGGATGCATCGGGCCGCAGCTTCACCCGCGGAAAATTGGAACTGCTGGAATGGGTCGGCCCAAGAGCCACTGCCGGACGCATGGTACCAAAGGGGTTCCCGCGGTCCGGCAAGTTCTCCTGAGGCTTTGGTCTGCTACTTAAGTTCTCTATCGTGAATGATCCGGGTTGTCTATTGTCGCGCGACATGAGACAATCCTATGATCAAATCGTTCCGTAGTCGCGCGCTGAAACGCCTTTATGAGCAGGACGATGCCAGCCGTCTACCGCAAGATATGGTACCGCGGATTGCGTCCATTCTAGCGGCACTCGATTCGGCAGGCACAACGCAAGACATGGATAGGCCATCGCTGAAACTGCATCCTTTGAAGGGCAATCGCCAAGGTCAGTGGGCAGTAACTGTGAGAGCAAACTGGCGCATTACCTTCTCGATGTCCGACGGAAATGCCTTCGATGTCGACTTTGAAGACTACCATTAGGAGGTCATGATAATGGCTATGAAAAACCCGCCTCATCCCGGTGCTCTCCTTAGGGACGATATCGACGCCCTGAAACTTCCTGTCAGCGCTGTTGCGCAGGCTTTGGGTGTTACCAGATCACAGCTTTACCGCGTTCTATCCGGACAGAGTGCGATATCCGCAGAAATGGCGTTGCGACTGGAATATGTCATCGGCGGTACGGCGGATCACTGGCTGGGCATGCAGTCTGCCCACGATGTCGCGCAAGTGCGCAAGAAGGCCGATGAAATCACTCGAGGTCTTCACCGCCTGGCATCTTCCGCCTGAAATTTTTCGGCCAACATGATACGAGAATGATCATTCTCGTATTGATCTTTCCTTGTTGCCATTGTAAATGAGAGAGAACGTTCTCTCTCTTTTTTGGTGCACTATGGTTGATCACGCCCTGCCAAAGCAGGCTGCAAACATCTCCGACGATGAGGCGGACGACACGCCACGTTGTTTTGTCGCCAAGCTCTTCGGCAAGCGTGCGCGCAATCGTGAGGCGCAGGAAGAGCGCATCCTGACCGCTGCGATGAACTGTTTCATCCGCTCCGGATTTCGCGGCGCGTCCATGAATGAGATCTGCTCGGAAGCGGGTATGAGCCCCGGGGCGCTCTACCGCTATTTCCCTTCCAAAGAGGCGATCATCGAGAAAATTGCTGCTACTCATCGCCAGCAGAGCGCAGAAATTCTCGAACGAATGTCGCAGTCCAGGAACATCGTTGATGCCATCACGCAGGTCGGCCTCGATCACGTGAAAAAGATGTCCATGAATGACGAGGGGCCAGGCCCCCGCGATTCCAGCGCCCGTCTTTTCGTTGAGGTGCGCGCCGAATCCATGCGGAATGAAAGCGTTGCCGCCATTTGTGAACTTCACGAAGGTCTTATGCGCGAAGAGCTTCTCGCAGCATTTTCCGCAGCGAAGGAACGCGGCGAGATCGATCCTGTCACCGATCTGGATCTCGCGGTGGCGTCACTGGCTGCCATGGGCGAGGGGATCATAATGCGTAATTTCCCTGCGCAGGGCGTCCCGCTTGAGGCGCTGGAACCGGTATTCCGCGCGCTCGCCGTCGGCTTGCTGCGCCCCACAAACAAATGAATATTTTGCTCTCACCCCAGGTTTTCCAATGAGCCATAACAGCAAAAAAGTCCTGATATCCCTGGCCCTCGCCTTGGGCCTCTCATCGTCCATGACCACCAACGGATTCGCTGAAGAGAAAACGGCGGCAGCAGTCCAGGTGGCCAAACCGCCGGTTATCAATGTCACCCCGGCCGGCCTTAATGAAATGGTCTCAACGCTCACTGTGACCGGCACGATTGTGCCCCGTCAGGAAGTGGCGGTCGGCACCGACGTTGCGGGTTTGCTTGTTCTGGAGCTAAACGCCGATCAGGGCGACGTGGTGAAAGAGGGCGATATTCTCGCGCGCCTCGATAAATCCTCGCTCGAAATCCAGCTGGCTCAGATCGAAGCGCAACGCGCCCAGGCAGATGCATCCATTGCCCAGTCCGAGGCGCAGATTGTCGACGCGGAGATTGCTGTCCGCCAGGCTCAGGAAGCTCTGGAGCGAGCGCGTGCCCTGTCGATGAAGGGTATCAACTCCAAAATGGAGCTGGACAATGCCACCAATGCGCATGACAGCGCCAATGCTCGATTCAATACGGCCCGGCAGGCTCTGGCAGCCACCAAGTCGCAACTGCAGCTCGTTGCCGCACAAAAACGCGATGTCCTGCTGCGACTCGAAAAAGCCGATGTGAGGGCGCCCGCAAGCGGTGTTGTCTTGAGCCGCAATGCACTTCTCGGTGGAATCGTCTCTTTCAATGCCGGCCCTCTGTTCCGTATCGCCCGTGATCGCGATTTCGAATTGGCGGCCAATATTCCCGAAGTCGATCTACCACGCCTCAAGGCGAACATGCCGGTTTCCGTCCGCGTTTCCGGTATGGATGAACCGGTCGCTGGCCGTGTTCGTCTTATATCGCCCGAGATTACCGCAAGCTCCCGTCTGGGTTCGGTCAAGATTGCGCTCGACAGGAATGAATTGATCCGCCCCGGCAATTTTGCACGCGCCGTGATCGAACTGACCCGCCGCGAAGGCGTCAGCGTTCCGCTTTCTGCCGTGGTCTATCATGGCCCTTCAGCGCTCGTGCAGGTGGTCAAGGATGGTGTGATCGAAAGCCGCAAGGTTGAGCTTGGCATTCGTAATGATCGTGCTGTCGAGGTGCTGCAAGGCCTTGGCGAGGGCGAAGACGTCGTCGCGCGTGCCGGCACGTTTGTTGCCAATGGCGATCGCGTCACGCCTGTCCGGGTAACCGACGAGGCGACAGGGGCAATCAAATGAACTGGAACATTTCCGCGTGGTCCATCCGCAACCCGGTCCCGTCGATCCTGCTTTTTGTCGTGCTGGTGGTGCTTGGCCTCATGGCCTTTGCCAAGCTGCCTATCACCCGTTTTCCCAATATCGATGTGCCTTTGATCTCGGTCTCGGTTACCGATCCGGGCGTGGCGCCGACAGAACTTGAAACGCAGATCGCCAAGCGGGTCGAGGATTCGGTGGCAAATATCACCGGCGTCAAGAACGTCACGACAAATCTGACTGAAGGTAATTCCACGACGCTCGTGGAATTCCGGCTCGAAGTCGATACGCAAAAGGCGCTGAACGACGTCAAGGATGCGGTTTCGCGTATCCGCGATGACCTTCCCGCAACGATCAAGGAACCGATCATCAATTCGGTGGACGTGGAGGGTTCTGCAATCCTGACTTACGGCGTCTCGGCGCCGACCATGACCTCGGAAGAGCTTTCCTGGTTTGTCGATGACAAGATCATTCGCGATATCCAGGGCCTCAAGGGCGTTGGCCGTGTCGAGCGCTATGGCGGCGTCACGCGCGAAATCCGCGTTGCGCTGGATCCCGATCGATTGACTGCACTTGGTGTGACGGCCGCCGATGTCAATCGTGCGCTGAAGTCCATGAATGCCGATCTGACCGGCGGGCGCGGCGATCTCGGTACCACCCAGCAGACGATCCGTACGCTTGGCGCATCGCGCACGCTTGATGATCTGCGGGCGGTGGAGATCCCGCTCGCTGGAGCGCGCTCCGTGCGGCTCGATCAACTCGGAACGATCACCGATGCCTATGAAGAGCCGAAATCCTTTGCGCGTGTGAACAATCAGACGGTCGTATCGCTCGGCGTATTCCGCGCCAAGGGAGCCAGCGACGCTGATGTCTATGCACTGGTTCAGACTCGTATGGACCAGCTGCAGCAAAAATATCCAGATGCACGTTTCAGCATCATCGATAATTCGGTGAACTATACCTATGGCAATTACGAATTGGCCATGAGTTCGCTGGTGGAAGGCGCGCTGCTGTCGATCGTCGTGGTCTTCCTGTTCCTGCGCAATATTCGCGCTACCCTGATCGCGGCAGTCGCCTTGCCGCTTTCTGCCATCCCGACCTTCTGGGCGATCGACATGCTCGGATTTTCGCTCAATCTGATCAGCTTGCTTGGTATCACGCTGGTGACGGGTATCCTGGTGGATGACGCCATTGTCGAGATCGAAAACATTGTCCGGCACATGCGATCCGGCAAATCGCCATACCGGGCTTCATTGGAAGCCGCTGACGAAATTGGTCTCGCTGTTATCGCCATTTCGGTTACCATTATCGCCGTCTTCGCGCCGGTAAGCTTCATGAGCGGCATCGCCGGGCAATATTTCAAGCAATTCGGCCTGACGGTGGCCGTCGCAGTGTTCTTTTCGCTGCTCGTCGCCCGTCTGATAACCCCGATGATGACGGCCTATCTTCTGCGCGATGGCAAAAGCCTGCACCATGGCGAACAGGAGACCGGCTGGATAAGGACCTATACCCGCTTCCTTACCGTCACATTGCGCTATCGATGGCTGACGCTGATCAGTGGCGTGGCTATATTTGCCATCGCCATCTGGGCGATGGGCTTTCTACCAGCCGGTTTCGTGCCGCCGCAGGATGAGGCACGCGTCGCCGTCAGTCTTGAACTGCCGCCCGGTGCACCCATCGATGAAACACGCCGGGTAACGGACGAAGCGGCATCGCTGGTACGCGAAATTCCGGAGGTCCAGCAGACCTATATAACCGGCGGCGCTTCGCCAACCGGATCGCTCGACACCCGGCGCGCGACGATGATCGTCAAGCTCAGCCATAAGAGCGAACGCGAACGCACGCAGAAGCAGGTCGAGGTCGATATTTTCAACAAGCTGTCGCAAGTGCCTGATTTGCGGGCGAATTTCGTCAATGATCGTGGTGAACGGGAATTCGCCGTCGGCGTCATCGGCAGCAATGGCGAAAAGGTCAATGAACAGGCGCGCCTGCTTCAGAGCGCAATGACGGCAACCGGCAGCTTCCAGGCTGTGTCGTCGACTGCCGCACTTGACCGGCCGGAAATCATCGTCACACCGCGCATGGACAAATTGGCGGAGTTGGGTATTTCCACGACCGCGCTGTCGGACGCATTGCGTGTTGCAACGCAGGGCGATCTCGATCCAAATCTTGCCAAATACACGGTCGGCGATCGCCAGATACCGATCAGGGTTCAATTGACCGAAGAATCCCGCCGCGACCTGTCGATTCTCAGCACGCTGACCGTAACCACACCATCTGGCGTCGTGGTGCCGCTGGAATCCATTGCCCAGATCAGTTTTGGGCAGGGACCATCCTCGATCGAGCGTTTTAACCGCGAACGGCGTATCGTTGTCGGCGCCAATATGGCGGGCGGAAAGGAGATCGGCGAGGGGCTCTCCATCGTCAAGAACCTGCCGGAGGCGAAATCGATGCCCGAAGGCGTGCGTATTCAGGAAACGGGCGACGCCGAAGTCATGGGCGAGGTCTTTGCCGGGTTCCGCGATGCGATGATCATGGGGCTGATGCTGGTCTTCGTCGTGCTGATCCTGCTTTTCGGTAGTATCTTCCACGCCTTCACCATTTTGATGTCATTGCCGCTGTCGATCGCCGGTGTTGCCGTCGCGCTGCTGTTGACCAACAATTCGGTCTCCATGGCGGTCGTCATCGGTATTCTGATGTTGATGGGTATCGTAACCAAGAACGCTATCATGCTCGTCGATTTCGCCATTGAAGAGGTCAAGCACGGCATACCGCGCAATGAGGCGATCATCGACGCAGGCCGCAAGCGTATCCGCCCGATTGTCATGACCACAATCGCCATGTCGGCCGGCATGCTGCCTGCAGCCATGGCTTTCGGTGATGGCGGTGAATTCCGCGCGCCGATGGCGATCGCAGTGATCGGCGGCCTCTTGATCTCAACCGTCCTGTCGCTGGTGTTCGTACCGTCCTTCTATACGATCATGGACGATGTCAGCCACTGGATGGCGCGCGCCTTCCACTGGTCGTTCCGTCCGAACAAGCCGGATGAGCCGGGAGTCATGCCAAGACCTGGCATGCATTCAGTTCCGCTGCTTCCTTCTAAAGCTGTTGGCGTTGAGGCGGCAGAGTGAGATCAGATCGGATGGCGGACCAGTCGTGCCGTCCGTGACTTCTTGCGCACGTGATACATCTGCCAGAGTGAATGACCTACGAGCGACGTGATGATGATGATTCCACCCACAAGGGTTGGATCGCTCGGTCGTTCTGCGAAAACCAGCCACACCCAGATCGGCGTCAGCACGGTTTCGAGCAGGTAGAACATCGCAACTTCCGGTCCCGAAAGAAACCGCGGGCCAGTGGCGAGACAGAGGAAGGCGAGGGTTGTTACCACCGCGCCGTTGAAAATGATCCAGCCGGGTACCGCAACGGTGTAACCATTCTGCGAGACCATGAAGGCAGCGATGAGCATCGGCAACACCGTGCCCATGATCGCCGCGAAGCCCATATCCTTGCCTGACGAGCGGCTGACCGTGATCGCAGTGGAAAGTATGAAGGTGGACAGCAGCGCCACCAGATCGCCGAACACATGGCCGGAAGAAAGGCCTTCGCGCACAATGATTCCGACACCGATCAGCATGAAGAACATGGCGATAAAGGTGACGGTCTTCGGCCGCTCTTTCAGGAAAATCCATGACAGCAACGCCGAAAACACGGTGTTGAACGCCAGGATGAACACGAGATTAGCCGTCTTTGTGTTGTAAACCGCGATCATGAAGGTGATTGACGCGAGACCGTAAAGGCCCGCGACCAAAAATCCGACGCGACCCGGAACGATCGTGCGGGCGCGGCCCGTCGCAAGACTCCATACCGCCCAGATGATAAAGGCGGCGATGAATGTCGTACCGCTACGCAACAGCAGGGTCGACCACGTTTCGCCTTCGCCAAGCCGTAGTAATGGAATATCGGCGGACAGGATCAGTCCGCCCAGGCCAGTGATGAGCAGGCCCTTGCGGTGATCGAGATGAAGTTGAGACATGCGGCGGCGTTTCCCGTATTTTTGTTATGCCGCGTGGTCTAGCGGGAAGGACGATCTTCGTCCAGAGGCCGCAAGAACGTATTATAGTTCAGCGGTAAATGACGTTTTCGAACGGCCAGGAGGTTTTGAGCCAGACGGAAACCGCGTCGTACAGCGGAGTATCGAGGTATGCTCGGTCGGCGGTGACCCAAGACCTCACAACCGTTATCGCCGGGTCTTGTTTGGAGGGATAAATGTAGACGCAGCCGATCACCTGCGAGCCTTCCAGCACGGTATAGGTAAAGCCGGTACGTTCAACAAAATCGCGCGCGTGTTGTTCGAGATCGGCGAGATTGTCTTCGAGGGTCATGCCTTCCAGCGGCGGCCAGTCGCTGAAACCGGGTGTGCTGAGTATATGTAAAATGCTTGACGACCATGCCTTGTGATCGGACAAGTTGTGCTGCGGCCCGAGGGGCTCGAGCCGGACGCCTTGCCCGTCAAGTTCGACTGGCGGCACAAAATTGGCAGGTACAAAGCTCATCGGGCAACTTATTCCTGGCGTTCCCAGCCCTTTGTACCCAGATGCTCTTGGGGCTTGTAGCGAATCTTGTACTGCATCTTGCGGGACCCCTCGACCCAGTAACCAAGATAGACATGCGGCAGCCCTGCAGCAGCGGCGCGTTGTATATGATCCAGGATCATGAATGTCCCGAGCGAGCGGCTCGCATGCTGCGGGTTGAAGAACGAATAGACCATCGACAGCCCGTCGCCCATCATGTCCGTCAACGCGACTGCGATCAACTCGCCTTCGCCTTTCTTGGTAATGAAAGAATCCGGTCCGCGCCGCCGGTATTCGATGATCTGCGTCGGTACATGCGTATCCTCGACCATCATCGCATAGTCGAGCACCGTCATTTCCGACATGCCGCCCTTGTTGTGGCGCGCATCGAGATAGTGCCGGAACAGCGAATATTGTTCGGTAGAGGGTTCAGCGTGGTGGATATTGCCGATCAAATCGCGGTTGCGGTTCCAGACCCGGCGCATGGACCTGTCCTGCTTGAACTCGCCCGCAAGGATTCGCACCGATACGCAGGCCCTGCAGTTCTCACAGGCGGGGCGATAGGCGATATTCTGTGAGCGGCGAAAACCGCCCTGTGTCAGCAGGTCATTGAGTTCGCTGGCGCGCCCGCCTACCAGGTGCGTGAATACCTTGCGCTCAAGCTGACCCTCCAGGTAAGGACAGGGCGAAGGCGCTGTCAGGAAGAACTGCGGTGATTGCTGCGGCTGATGGGTCATCCAAGGTCCTGAGACGGTCTTAACACCTATAGAATCCTATGACCGCCCGAAACGTCAATTCAATTATATTGTATTCAGACGTGAATGTCTTCGGCGAGTGAGGGTGCGGACCCATTAATCTGGTCGATATGGTAGGAGGCCATTTGTTCGGATACAAGGAGCAAAGGCGATGGAAATGTTTATCCATTTTCGAGCCTTTGCGACAAAGTAGCCGGGCAAATGGACCTATCCTCCGGACGCCGAAACGGCTGCAAGCTGCAGTGTCGAACCGCTCGGCCGGGGGAAAGACCCCGCCCATCACGCTTCTCCTCGCATCTTCTTGCCGTTTCAGGCGCCATTTCGATCAGATTAATGGGTCCGCACCCTGCTATCTGACCGAACCGCCGCCACAACGCGCGCCGTTCCAGGAATGGCTGGGCGCATCGAACCTGCCATTGGCGGAGCCGCCCCAGCTTCCGTTGAAGCCGTCAAAATCACTCGAAAAATCGAGAGAAAGAAGGCCGGTGCCATATTTATCGGTCCAGACCAGTATTCGGGAGGTTCCGCTTCCAAGATCCTGCTCGGTCAATGTACCGTCGACCTGGCCATCTGGTTCATCGAATTCGTATGTGCCGGAAAGGTGGCCATCTTTGGCGACGTTCAACCGGGTCTCCACATCGCGATAGTCGCCGCTGGATATCATCTCGCCGCAAAACCGTCCTGACGGAGACGCTGCCATGCCGCTCGCAGTGCCGAGACCATAGAATGCAAGCGCCGCAACAGCGAACGCCAAAGAGCGTAGGTTCATCATCTTCAAGCCAAAGAAAAAAGGGCTCCAGATCCGGAACCCTTGGGGATTAGTTGTAAGCGCGGACAACCACTGTGCCCAGCAAGAGATCGTGGACAGTGCGTTTGCGATCGAGGAACAGCGTTGCCAGCAGGATAAGCGGTGTCAGCACGACGTTCAGGCCCCAGAACAGGACGGTATGAACCATCGCAAGCAGGCCATCGACCTTCTGCCCGTCAAGCCGTTCCAGCTTCAATCCCATCATCTGCATTCCTTTTGTCGCCTGGCGTGGTCCACCCATCGTCGTCGCGACATAGGCAAGGGCGACAACAGGAAACATGATACCATATAATATCCAGCCGAGACCAAGCGTTGCCACACCAATGATGGCAATGAGGATCGCAACGGGAATGCACAGGAAGAATACGATGACATAGTCGATCAGGAAGGCAAAGATGCGGCTCGTCCGCACGCCCTGATACATCCGCCAGTCGTCAAGGCGGTTGGTGATGATTTCGCCATCAAGGGTCTTCGCGTTCATTTCATTTCCTGTGTCAATAAGGCGGGCACATTGCCGTTGCGCTGAAATTGGGAATTCGACAACAAAATATCAAGAAGATTTCAATATCCGGCTTTCAGGCGTTCTGCTACGAGCGGCGCAAAATAAGTCAGAATACCATCGCAGCCGGCGCGCTTGAACGCGAGGAGAGTTTCCATCATGACGCGCTCTTCATCGATCCAGCCGTTTGCGCCGGCGGCCTTGATCATCGTGTATTCGCCCGAAACCTGATAGGCGAAGGTCGGCATGGCGAACGTATCTTTAAGCCTGCGGATGATGTCGAGATAGGGCAGGCCAGGCTTGACCATCAGAGAATCCGCGCCCTCGGCGAGATCCTGCTCTGCCTCACGAACTGCCTCATCGGTGTTTGCCGGGTCGATATAATACGTCTTCTTGTCACCCTTCAGCCGCCCGGATGTACCGATCGCCTCGCGATAGGGCCCATAGAAAGCCGAGGCGAACTTCGTCGCATAGGCCATGATAGCCACTTCCTGGAAGCCGTTCTGGTCAAGCGCATCTCGGATGGCGCCAATACGCCCGTCCATCATGTCCGACGGCGCGATAATATCCGCGCCGGCTGCGGCTTGCAGCACGGCGCCTCGAGTGATCTGCTCGACGGTCTCGTCATTGACAATGATGCCATCGCGCAGGATGCCGTCATGGCCGTGGCTGGTGAAAGGATCAAGCGCAACATCGGTGATCATACCGATTTCCGGCACTGCGTTCTTGATCGCCCGCGTCGCACGGTTGATGAGATTGTCGGGATCCAGAATGCCGGAACCCGCATCATCGCGCAGATCCGGATCGATATTGGCAAACGTGGCGATCGCCGGAATGCCAAGCCTGGCCGCACGCTCGGCCTCGCGCACCGCCATATCGACAGAGAAACGCTGAACACCCGGCATGGCGTTGATGTCCTCGCGCCGGTTCGTGCCCTCGCACAGGAAAATCGGCCAGATCAGATCATCGACCGTCAACTGGTTTTCCTGAACCAGGCGCCGCGACCAATCGGCCTTGCGCATGCGCCGCAGGCGGCGGCCTTGCGTGATTTCATCGACTGTTCTTGCCGCGCGGGCCTGAAATGCAGGATGCTTGTTCATGTTTGCTGCCTAGTCCACTCAGCGCAGACGTTTCCTCGTTGTCTGGAATTGTTTTAACAGGGAACGTCCTGTTGACCAAGGTGCTTGCCGAGAGATGTGATCCATTGACGCGGTGCGCCAGAGTTTCCTAACCTCTGTCATAAAAGTTCGGAGGGGTGCATGGAAATCGATTTTGGCGGCGCGGGCGAAGTCGCATTCGAGCGCCGCGGCAAGGCTGGTCTCATTCGCCTGACGCGGCCCAAGGCCTTGAATGCGCTGACGCGGAGCATGGTCAATGCGATGCATCGCGCACTTATCGCGTGGTCGACCGATCCCGACGTCCATTGCGTCCTTGTCGAGGGTGAGGGGCGGGCCTTTTGTGCCGGCGGCGATATCCTCGCGGTCTATCATGCCGGCCGATCCGGTCGGCCTTTCTACGAATTCTTTGCCGACGAATACCGTCTTAACGCCTATATCAGGCACTTCCCGAAGCCGTATATTTCGCTGATCGATGGAATCTGCATGGGCGGTGGCGTTGGAATCTCTGTCCACGGCTCGTATCGGGTCGTCACAGAGAATATCGTTTTCGCCATGCCGGAGGTCGGTATCGGCTTTTTCCCTGATGTGGGCGGAAGCGCCTTTCTGCCGCATCTTCCGGAACATTTCGGAACATATCTCGCCTTGACCGGCAACCGCATCCGCCAGGGCGATTGCCTTCAAAGCGGCATTGCCACCCACGCCATCAAGGCGGAAAACAAAGAGAAACTGCGTCGAAGCCTGATCAGAACCGGCAATCCCGAAACGGCACTGCGCGGCAAGACCATCAACCCTGACTATGAAACATCCGAAAAAACCCGCGATATGATCGGCGTGTTGTTCGATTCTAAAACACTGGGTGGTTGCGTAATCCGCCTGGCGGCGGCCGGAGCGAATGGGAGCGAAGAGGCGCAAAAACTCCTCGATCTCATCAAAACCCGTTCACCGACGAGCCTGCACGTGACGTTCAGGCAGATTGAAGAGGGCCGCGATCTCGACATGGATCAATGCATGCAAATGGAGTACCGGATCCTGTCCCGCATGCTCGAGAGTCATGATTTTTATGAAGGCGTGCGTGCGCTTCTTGTGGACAAGGACAATATGCCGGTGTGGCAGCCTGCGAAGATTGACGATATAACGCCCGAAATGGTCGATGCCTATTTCGCATCACTGGGCGAGCGGGAACTGCAACTGACATGAATAGATATACATGAGTGATAAGCCCACCCATCTGCCATTCGATGCGACAATGGCTCAACTGGGCTTCGTGTGGTTCCTGCGGCTTGTCTCCATTTATTGTCTCGTCGCAGGCGTCGGGTATTGGGCGCAGCTCAGCGGTTACTATGAGGGCCTGCTCTGGCGCTTTGATCTGATGCCCTGGCAATGGAAGGTCGCAACGGTCTCGCTTGCCATGCTCTATCCCGTGGCGTCGACGGGATTGTGGATGATGGTGTCCTGGGGTCCCGTCATATGGTTCGTGGCCGCATTGGGTGAAACCCTGATGTTTACGGTCTTTTCGAATTACTTTTTCTACAGGCCGCAAATCGCCATCGTCCATGGCTGTGTGGCGCTGCTTTACATTCTCTTCCGCATCGTACTTTTCCTGCAGAAGCGCCAGCACGCGAAGCCGGTCCGCTAGAAGCAAAGCCCGAGAAACGTGGGCACCGGTTTTCCGCCCAGCTTTGCGGCAGGTAAGAAGCAAAGCCCGAGAAAAATGGACACCGGTTTTCCGTCCGGCTTTGCGGCAGGCGAGCATCCCGGTAAGTCTTCATTAAGATTGAAATTGATTCATTCGCGGTAACGCACTGTTAAGTCTGTGTTTTAAGTCGAATTTTATGCGTATTCGATAGTGTCTCCTCAACGGTGAGAAAAATACACCGAAACAACAGTGAGGCAGGTACTATGAACAACACACAGAGAAAGTCTGGCGAAAGCCAGCGTTCAACACCGAGTGATACAGCATTGCGTACACTATATCTTGAAGCACTTCAGTTGGTCGAACGGTTACATCGTCGTCTGCTTGATGTGGTCAAGGATGAATTCGACCGCAATGGCCGCAGCGACATCAATGCCATCCAGGCGTTGCTGCTTTTCAACATCGGCAATGCAGAACTGACCGCCGGCGAACTCCGCAGCCGCGGTTACTATCTGGGCTCGAACGTTTCCTACAATCTGAAGAAACTCGTCGAGCTCGGCTTCATCTCCCATGAACGTTCACGCACCGACCGTCGTTCGGTCCGGGTCAGTCTGACCGAAAAGGGAACGGAAGTTGCCGAACTGGTGGCGGGTCTCTACGAGCGCCATGTCGCATCGATCGAACATGTCGGCGGCATCAAGGCCGAGGAATTCCAGTCGATGAACAAGGCACTGCAGCGCCTCGACCGCTTCTGGAACGACTCGATCGCCTACCGCATGTAAGCGCACGCCAATGACCACAGCAAAAGCCCGGCTTCGTGCGAAACGAAGGCGGGCTTTGTGTGTTTAAAGCTCAAGCGGGAATGGCGCCTTTGGTAAAGGCCCGTGCACGTGCTGATATAATTGGAACAGAATAAGGGTCATCCGTTGCGGCGATACTGTTATATTGTTCGACAGCCTGATCGAGAGGATATTCGATCGGAGGACTCTTGAGGGCTTCATACAGCGCAGCGGCTGATCGCATGGCCGGGTTGGTGCGAATAGTCTGACCGGCCAGACGTCCGGCGTCGCGAAGCCAGGGTCCTGTTCCTTGGTTGGCGGTAGCCGCAGTTGCGCCGGTTGTTATCGGATCAATGCCTGCTCCTGACCCACCAGCATCGGTCCACTGACCTCCATCGGAATTGCCGCTGGAACGCGGGGTTGGTTGCGGTCGTACTTGTTGTCGAGTGTGGACAGTTCCAACAAGCGGAGCTCTTCTTCCAGTTGGGCTTGTTCTATCTCCACATGGCGAGAGACACGAAGGCTGCGCTCTGATGGACGCCCCAGCCGATATGCTGCAAGGACAGCCTTATTGCCTGCTATTTGATTTTTCAGACGGAGGATTGCATATTCTGGTGTATCGACAATGTTCATGAATAAAATCCCTTGATTAAAGGATCATATTCCTATATCCGGTCGCACCTCGTCAATTCGTCTTTGGTCGTATTCCAAGTTTTCGAGTTATCGATGCAGAACACACCCAGTCATTAATCCGCCATATTGCCGTGGAAATGCCACATCACATATTCAGTGAAGTTCCATAGACAGCCGGAGAGGGCTGGTCGGCATTTGAACCATCACAATTGCGCGATCAGTGCGAATGTTGCTGTTTGTTAAGAGTGTTCCTGATAATTTTCGCGACCGGAGCTGTTTTTCTTTGCAAGCGGCGGGTTGACGGCAGATTTCCAGTTGGGTTGGACAAAATATGAAGAAATTTGGATCATCAGCACTTGATCGCCGCGCCTTTTTGACTGGTGTGGCAACTGCTGGTCTTGCTGCGGTAACAACATCGGCCCTTGCACAGCAGACGGATATTGGCGAAATTCTTGCCGCTCCGCGTCGCGGTAACTGGGATGACCAGTTCGACGCCCGCTCGACGACACGGGCAAAAGTCGCCGGTTTCCAGCCGATCGCAAGCCCGGAGACGGTTTCATTCACCGAGAGCGCGATCAATACATACAATCAGATTGTCAGCGGTGGCGGCTGGCCCACAGTGCAGCCGACGGTGAAGTTGCAGCTCGGCGTTGTTGACCCTGCCGTCCCTGCCATGCGCAAGCGCCTGATGATTTCTGGTGACCTCGCCGAAACAGCCGGCCTGTCGAATTCCTTCGACACCTATGTCGATGCGGCAGTGAAACGTTTTCAGTCACGTCATGGTCTGCCGGCCGATGGTGTCATGGGGCAATACTCGATCGCTGCAATGAATGTGCCGGCCGATATTCGCCTCGGCCAGCTGCATACCAACCTTGAGCGCCTGCGCAAGCTTGCCAGCGACGATCAGGGCCCGCGCTATGTCATGGTCAACATTCCGGCGGCGCAGATCGAGGCCGTGGAAGCTGGCCGTGTTGCCCAGCGCCACACCGCCATTGTTGGCAAGATCGATCGCCAGACGCCGATTCTCGACTCCAAGATTCAGGAAGTCATACTCAATCCTTACTGGACGGCGCCGAAGTCGATTATCCAGAAGGACATCATTCCGCTGATGCGCAAGGATCCGACTTATCTGACGCGCAACAAGATTCGTCTGTTCAACGAGCAGACACGTGAGGAAATTGCGCCGGAAACTGTCGACTGGAGCACCGATGACGCGATGAAACTGATGTTCCGTCAGGACCCGGGCAAGATCAACGCCATGTCCTCGACGAAGATCAACTTCCCGAATCAATACGCGGTTTACATGCATGACACGCCGCAGCAGGGCATTTTCAACAAGCTTATGCGCTTTGACTCCTCTGGCTGCGTACGCGTGCAGAATGTTCGCGACCTGAATGTCTGGCTGTTGCGTGACACGCCCGGCTGGGATCGCCAGACGATGGAAGCCACGATCAAGACTGGCGTCAATACGCCGATCGCAGTCACCAACCCCGTACCTCTCCATTTTGTCTATGTGAGCGCATGGTCGACGGGCGACGGTGTCGTCCACCTGCGCGACGACATTTACCAGATGGACGGACAGGCGGCCCTGTCGATCGGCACGAACACCTGATCGATTGCCAAATTGATTGTAGATTCAAAAGACCGCCTGCAGGCGGTCTTTTTGTTAGGACGGTTTCGAGCTAGTGCTTTTCGCGTACCGGCCATTGGCCTTGGGTATTTAAGTATGATAATGCGCCGCGATTACCTATGAATTCCCCACCGGCAAATGAGGGTCCTGTCACCATGTCGAATGCAGATACATTTTTCAACGCATCGCTCGAAGAGATTGATCCGGAGATTTTCAGTTCGATCCGCAAGGAACTTGGCCGTCAGCGCCATGAGATCGAGCTGATTGCATCGGAGAACATCGTGTCGCGTGCCGTGCTCGAAGCGCAGGGCTCGATCATGACCAACAAATATGCCGAAGGCTATCCGGGCAAGCGCTACTATGGCGGCTGCCAGTTTGTTGATATCGCCGAGGAATTGGCGATCGAACGTGCCAAACAGCTGTTTGGCTGCGAATTCGCCAATGTGCAGCCGAATTCCGGCAGCCAGATGAACCAGGCGGTTTTCCTGGCTCTCCTGCAGCCGGGCGATACGTTCATGGGCCTCGATCTCAATTCCGGTGGTCATTTGACCCATGGCTCCCCCGTCAACATGTCCGGCAAGTGGTTCAAGGTCGTTTCCTATGGCGTGCGTCAGGACGATCATCTGCTCGACATGGATGCGATCGAGAAGCAGGCGCATGAGACCAGACCAAAGCTGATCCTCGCCGGTGGAACTGCCTATTCGCGTATCTGGGACTGGAAGCGTTTTCGCGAAATCGCCGATGCAGTCGGCGCTTATCTCATGGTTGATATGGCGCATATCGCCGGTCTCGTTGCCGCTGGCGTACACCCGTCTCCAATCCCCCACGCGCATGTCGTCACCACGACGACGCACAAGTCCCTGCGCGGTCCGCGCGGCGGCATGATCCTTAGCAATGACCCGGAAATTGCCAAGAAGATGAATTCGGCTGTCTTCCCGGGGCTTCAGGGTGGCCCGCTGATGCATGTCATCGCCGCAAAAGCCGTTGCTTTCGGTGAAGCGTTGAAGCCGGAATTCAAGACTTATGCCCAGAATGTCGCCGCCAATGCTAAAACACTGGCCGAGACATTGAAGAAGAACGGCCTCGACATCGTCTCCGGTGGCACGGACAATCATCTGATGCTGGTCGATTTGCGCCCCAAGAATGCAACCGGCAAGCGTGCCGAAGCAGCACTTGGACGGGCCAACATCACCTGTAACAAGAACGGCATCCCGTTCGATCCGGAGAAGCCGTTCGTCACTTCCGGCGTTCGTCTCGGCACACCAGCCGGAACGACACGCGGCTTCGGTCCGGCGGAATTCACTGAAATCGGCAATTTGATTTCGGAAGTTCTGGACGGCCTGAAAGTGGCCAATTCCGACGAGGGTAATGCTGCGGTTGAAAAAGCCGTTCAGCAGAAGGTCGTTACGCTCACGGATCGCTTCCCGCTCTATCCCTATCTTGGGTAATAAAGCGGCTGCAATCTCCCCGGCAGCGGGGAGATTGTTTGCATGGGGTAATTACGTCGGCTAGACCAAACGCATCAACATTGAGTGGTTGCGGTTGTCATACGTCTATTGGTTGACAGTCCGTATCGTCGGAAAGCTTTAATCTCGCAGAGAAAGACACTATCTTTGCAGCGATTTCAGAATCGCGTTCAGAAAGCTCATCGATGCGTTGTCCCTACTGTCAGTCCGAAGATACTCAGGTGAAAGATTCCCGCCCTGCTGAAGATGGGGCGGTGATCCGAAGGCGGCGTGTCTGTCCGGATTGCGGCGGGCGATTTACAACGTTCGAGCGCGTGCAACTGCGCGACCTTTCCGTAGTCAAGAAAAGCGGCCGCAAGGTTGCATTCGATCGTGACAAGCTGATGCGTTCCGTCGAGATCGCCCTGCGCAAGCGGCAGGTGGATCCCGAGCGGGTAGAGCGGGCGGTGTCCGGCATTGTTCGTCAATTGGAAAGCTCGGGCGAGCCCGAAGTCAGTTCAGACGAGATCGGCCGGCTGGTGATGGACGCACTGAAAGGCATCGATGACATTGCCTATATCCGCTTTGCTTCGGTTTATCGCAATTTCCGCGAGGCCAAGGACTTTCATGATGTCATCGATGAGATTACCGCCGGTGACGTCGCACCCGAACCTGTCAAGGACGAATGAGCCAAATGACGGCTTCCGCTCTTGATCGCCGCTACATGGCCGCGGCCATTCGTCTGGCGCGCAGCCATCAGGGTCTGACAGGTACCAACCCGTCCGTTGCAACGCTGATCGTCAAGGACGGTGTGATCGTGGGACGCGGTGTTACCGCCATCGGCGGACGTCCCCATGCGGAAACGCAGGCGCTCCTGGAAGCTGGCGAAAAGGCCCGCGGCGCAACAGCGTACGTTACGCTGGAACCATGTGCCCACCACGGCCGGACACCGCCCTGCGCCAATGCGCTGGTGACGGCCGGTGTGGTCCGGGTCGTTTCGGCGGCGAGTGATCCCGACGAACGCGTGGCCGGCAAGGGTTACGCTATCCTGCGCGCCGGTGGCATTGAGGTCGAGGAAAATGTGCTCCGGGCAGAGGCAGCAGACTACCTCGCCGGCTACTTGATTCGATCTTCGAAGAAAAGGCCAGAAGTGACTCTAAAGCTTGCGTTTTCTGGCGATGGGTTTATTGGCAACAAGGGGCAGGGGCAGGTCGGGATTACGGGTCAGGTTTCACGCGCGCAGGTTCATCTCATGCGGGCGGAGTCCGATGCCATTCTCGTCGGTATCGGTACGGTTCTTGCCGACGATGCGCAACTGACATGCCGCTTGCCGGGGCTGGAAGCCCGCTCGCCTATCCGCATTGTTCTCGATAGTCAGCTTCGTTTGCCGCTTGATAGCGCCCTGGTTAGAACAGCAGGCACTGTTCCAGTTTGGATCGCAGCCAATGCAGAAGCTGATCCAGCCAGACGGCAAGCGTTGGAAGCTGCTGGTTGCCGCATCCTCGCGACCGAAACCGATTGCGGTGCGACTGCATTGCCGGAATTGCTGGACGATCTTGCAGCGCAGGGCATTGCAACGCTGATGGTGGAAGGTGGTGCGACCGTCGCAAGCTCGTTCCTGCAAGAAGAGCTGGTGGATCGCATCGCGCTTTTCGAAGGTCCAGCTCCAATTGGCAATGGCGGCGGGGTTGCAGTGCCTGAACTGCGCTCCCATATCGCTCGTGGTTTCAACCTGTCACATGAATATCGCTTCGGCGAAGATCGCTACAGCGAATATGTCAGACCCCTCTAAGGAATCGCGGATGTTTACGGGAATAGTAACGGATATTGGGAGGATCGGTCAGGTGAAACCGCTCAATGAAGGCGTGCTGCTGCGTGTCGAGACCAACTACAATCCGGAAACGATCGAGATCGGCGCGTCCATTTCATGCTCCGGCGTTTGCCTCACGGTCACGACCCTTCCCGAAAAGGGTTCGAATGCACGCTGGTTTGAGGCCGAAGCCTGGGAAGAGGCGCGGCGCCTCACCACCATTGCCGGCTGGAAGGCAGGAACGCGCATCAATCTCGAACGCTCGTTGAAACTCGGTGACGAAATGGGCGGTCATCTTGTCTCCGGCCACATCGACGCGATGGCGGAAATCATCAAGCGCGAAGATGAGGGCGATGCAGTCCGTTTTACCTTGCGTGTGCCGGAGCAGCTTGCACGATTCATTGCACAAAAGGGCTCCGTGGCGCTGGATGGTACGTCGCTGACTGTCAATGGCGTCAATGGCAATGAGTTCGATGTTCTGCTCATTCGCCATTCGCTCGAAGTAACGACCTGGGGCGATCGCAAGGTTGGCGACAAGGTCAATATCGAGATTGACCAGATGGCGCGATACGCTGCACGGCTTGCAGAATATCCGAAATCAGCCTAGGACCTGAACCAACGCGGAAATCATCCGCAACCAGTTTCCCTTGGAGCTATCATGTCGAAAAAAAAGGCGCGTGCGCCACATCTGTTGATCGTGGAAGCGCGATTCTATGAAGATTTGTCGGATGCCTTGCTGAATGGTGCCAAATTGGCTCTCGATGAAGCCAATGCCACGTACGATGTCGTTACTGTTCCCGGCGCATTGGAAGTTCCTGCCGTTATTTCCTTTGCGCTCGATGGTGCAGAGGACGGCGGTACCGAGTATGATGGTTACGTAGCGCTTGGCACCGTCATTCGGGGTGAAACATATCATTTTGATGTCGTCTCTAACGAATCCTGCCGCGCGCTGATGGACCTTGCTGTCGAAGAAAGCATTGCTATCGGCAATGGCATCTTGACGGTGGAGAACGAAGAGCAGGCATGGGTGCGTGCGCGGCGCGAAGACAAGGACAAGGGAGGCTTTGCCGCACGCGCTGCGCTGACCATGATTGCCCTCAAGGACAAGCTCGGAGCCTGACCATGCCTTCTCCAAAAGACGAGCAAAGCCCTCTGATTAAGACCGCGAATAAACGTGGCGTTGCGCGGCTGGCTGCAGTTCAGGCCCTCTATCAGATGGATGTTGCCGGTACCGGCGTGCTTGAAGTCGTGGCCGAATACGAGGAATATCGTCTCGGCAAGGAAGTCGACGGCAAGCAATATCTCGATGCTGATCCGCAGTGGTTTCGCGCCATTGTTTCAGGTGTCGTCGCCAACCAGACTACGCTCGATCCAATGATACGTCAGGCTTTGACCGAAGACTGGCCGCTGTCACGCCTTGATTCGACCTTGCGCGCGATATTGCGCGCCGGCATCTGGGAACTGAAAAACAAGGCCGATGTTCCGACCGCTGTCATCGTGTCGGAATATGTCGATATCGCCAAGGCGTTTTATACGGAAGAAGAACCGAAGCTCGTCAACGCGGTACTGGATCGGTTGGCTTTTGAAATTCGCGGCGAGAGCAAGGGCGTCAAAGGTCCACGGCGTTAATGGCGGTCGCGCGGATTTTCCTTAGCGTTCCTGTCGATTATATACAGACCAACAAGCGCAAATATCAGAGCCGATCCAGGCATCGCAAGCAGCCAAAGCGTTTGAAACGTGGTCATGATCTCATCCTCTGTAGGACAACGCTCGCTATATAATGTAGGGCGAAAGCACCCAGAATACAGATTGTGCTGGTAAACAGCAACAGCGGCCTTGGACTTGTCGAGCCGTTGAAACTTGAAATCAACGGGGCCAAACCTCCTACTGCAAATACAGCTACTCCCAACCCGTTCAAAAACGTTGCAAACAATTTGATGCGTTCATTGTATGTGACATCCACAGGCAGACCTTCATTGCATATCTGGCTCCAATAATGGCTCCCAATCTACCGCCCGCCTAGCCCTACTTTCGTCTTGCGTTTCGCTAAGATGCGAAAGACCTTGACGTTTTCACATTTGCTTCGCTACTCCTTACACATACGGTCGCGTTTCTGCCGGCCTGGCAGATTTCTTTGCGTGCCGTACCGAACCTGACCCGGGGAGGGGTTTTCCGGTCAAAATCTGAGGGAGTGGCATGACAATACTGTTTTTGGTCATTGCCTGCGGTCTGCTGTCTATCGTCTACGCTATATGGGCCACCAAATCGGTGCTCGCGGCGGACCAGGGCAATGCACGCATGCAAGAAATCGCCGGTGCAATTCGCGAAGGCGCACAGGCATATCTCACACGTCAGTACACCACGATCGCCATCGTCGGCGTCGTCGTATTCCTCGCCGTCTGGTTCCTCCTGACGGGGACAGCTGCGATCGGCTTCCTGATTGGCGCAGTGCTTTCAGGGCTCGCGGGCTTCATCGGCATGCATGTTTCCGTTCGTGCCAATGTCCGCACAGCGCAAGCGGCGTCCCGCAGTCTTGCAGCCGGCCTTGAGATCGCTTTCAAGTCAGGCGCCATCACCGGTATGCTGGTCGCGGGTCTGGCCCTGCTGGGCGTGTCTGTATACTACTGGATACTGACCGGACCGATGGGCTATGCGCCCGCCGATCGCACAGTGATCGATGCCCTGGTTTCCCTCGGGTTCGGTGCGTCCCTCATATCCATCTTCGCCCGCCTTGGCGGCGGTATCTTTACCAAGGGTGCCGATGTTGGTGGTGATCTCGTCGGCAAGGTCGAGGCTGGAATTCCTGAAGATGATCCACGCAATCCGGCAACAATCGCGGACAATGTCGGCGATAACGTCGGCGACTGCGCCGGTATGGCTGCTGACCTTTTCGAAACCTATGCGGTGACGATCGTTGCCACTATGGTTCTCGCCGCGATCTTCTTCGCGGCAACGCCGGTCCTTGGTACGGTCATGCTCTACCCATTGGCCATCTGCGGCGCCTGCATCGTCACGTCGATCGCCGGCACGTTTTTCGTCAAGCTTGGCGCCAACAATTCCATCATGGGTGCGCTCTACAAGGGTCTGATCGTGACGGGGCTTCTGTCTATTCTTGGCCTCGGTGCAGCAACCTCTCTGACCATTGGCTGGGGCGAGATCGGAACCGTGGCAGGGCAGGTCATCACTGGAAGAAATCTCTTCATTTGCGGCCTTATCGGTCTCATTGTTACGGGTCTGATCGTGGTCATCACCGAATATTATACCGGCACCAACAAGCGCCCGGTGAATTCGATCGCACAGGCATCGGTCACGGGTCATGGAACCAACGTGATCCAGGGCCTTGCGGTGTCGCTTGAATCGACAGCGCTGCCGGCGCTTGTCATTGTTGGTGGTATCATCTCGACCTACCAGCTTGCAGGATTGTTCGGCACGGGTATTGCGGTTACGGCCATGCTCGGCATTGCCGGTATGATCGTTGCGTTGGACGCTTTCGGGCCAGTCACCGACAATGCTGGCGGTATTGCTGAAATGGCGGGGCTCGACCCGGAAGTGCGCAAGTCCACGGATGCGCTTGACGCGGTGGGCAACACCACCAAGGCGGTCACCAAAGGTTACGCGATCGGTTCTGCCGGTCTTGGTGCCTTGGTGCTGTTCGCGGCCTATTCCAATGACCTGCAGTTCTTTATCAACGAGGCCAACAAGGAAGGCGCAACGGTCTTCTCCTATTTCAAGGGAATCGGCACCGTTTCGTTTGAATTGTCCAACCCGTACGTGGTTGCTGGTCTGATCTTCGGTGGTCTTATCCCCTACCTCTTCGGCGGAATCGCGATGACGGCTGTTGGTCGTGCCGCGGGCTCCGTGGTTGAAGAAGTTCGTCGCCAGTTCCGCGAAAAGCCCGGCATCATGCTGGGGACGGAGCGACCGGATTATGCAAGGGCGGTGGACATTCTCACCCGCGCCGCGATCAAGGAAATGGTGGTGCCGTCACTCCTGCCGGTGCTGGCGCCGCTCGTCGTTTATTTCGGCGTGTTGCTGATTTCCGGCTCGAAGGCGTCGGCTTTCGCTGCTCTCGGTGCCTCGCTGCTCGGCGTCATCATCAACGGCATTTTCGTTGCTATTTCGATGACATCCGGCGGTGGCGCTTGGGATAACGCCAAGAAGTCCTTTGAAGACGGCTTCGTCGACAAGGATGGAGTACGACACATGAAGGGTTCGGAAGCGCACAAGGCGTCCGTGACCGGCGACACGGTTGGCGATCCTTACAAGGATACTGCAGGTCCCGCAGTCAATCCGGCAATCAAGATTACCAACATCGTTGCCTTGCTGCTGCTGGCCGTGCTCGCGCACTGATCGCACGCATCTGCCCAACAAAAAACCCGCGAACTTGTTCGCGGGTTTTTTTAATGGAACGGCGCGCGTTAGTCCGGGGCGCCACCGGTGGGAGTGCCGCCAGCGGAGGGCAGAGACGGGGTCTTGCCGACGCCCTGCAAAAGCTGGCCGAGGAACGACAGGTCCTTGCCGCCTGTCGGCGTGGTGCGTGAAATGAAGTCGAATACTTTGCCATCTTGCAATCCATAATTGGAGATGCTGGCAACTTTGCTGTCCTTGTCGAAATAGACGGCCAGGATGCGGCGTTCCGTAACCTTCGGCTGCATGAAGGCGACGCTGCGATGGGCCTTCTGCGAGATGTAGTAAAAAACTTCGTTGTCGAATGTAGCAGTGGTCGAAGGGCTGCCAAGCGACAGGATCACCTGCTCGCGGCTGGAACCCACAGGAACGAACTCCAGTGCCTTATCGTCAATGACATAGCCTTGGGTCAAGGTTTCTGATGGATTGAGGTTGGCAGTATTGCAGCCAGCAAGCCCCGTAGCCAATAAAAAGGTTCCGGCGAGAAGGTATTCCCTTGAACAACCGGTCTTGAAAATCCGCTGCAGCAACGACATCTCCATTTCAAACTGGGCGCAAGTCTTTCGCTGCCCGCAGAACTTCGGTAAACCACCTTGAAGTCCGATGCAACACGCGACTCGTGTTGCATGAAGGACTCAAGTTGAGGCCTAACTACATGATTCTCAGTCTATTCAGCCGCAAGGCCAAAGCAAATGAGGCGATTACCATTGCGCTCTACGATGCGATCGTGGCAGCGGCGCGGCAGCCGTATTTTTATTCTGATCTCGACGTACCCGATTCGCCGCTTGGCCGTTATGAAATGCTCTCCCTGCATGTTTATCTGTTTGTCAGGCGTATCAAGGGCAGAAGCCCGGCGCTGAAAGCGATCGGCCAGGAAGTGACGGACGAGTTCTTCAGGGATGTCGATCATTCCTTGCGGGAACTCGGGATCGGGGATTCCGGTGTGCCGAAACGCATGAAGAAACTGGCGCGCATGTTTTACGGGCGCATCGAATCTTACGACAAGGCGCTTGAAAACGATGATCACCCGGCATTGGTTGCCGCACTTGCGCGTAACGTCCGCCCTGACAGCGAGGGCTGGCCAGGAGCATCCGCGCTGGCAGATTATGTCGTACAGGTGGTCCGGCTGCTTGAAAGCCAGCCAGACGATGTTCTCGCAAGCGGGAAAGTGATATTTCCTGACGCCGGCGCGCGCGAAACACCGCAGAATTGACAGGGGGGGCTGTAACGTGATGACGAGAAAAATAGACGGAGCCCTGAGCTTTCCTGTTTCGGTAAACCGGCTTCCCCAAAAGGGTATCACCATCAAGATCGAGGCGAACGATAAAGAACGCGAGGCACTGCGCGACTTTCATGAACTCGAGGAGGTCAAGTCCTTCAAGGTCGACCTGCAAATCGTTCCGTGGAAAAAGGACGGCATTCGTGTTCGGGGCACGGTCAAGGCGGAGATCGTCCAGTCATGTATCGTGACTTTGGAACCGATCGATGCGACCGTCAACGCGGAGATCGACACGATCTTTGTGCCGGAAAATTCCCGGCTTGCCCGTTTGCCACTAGACGAGAATGGCGAACTCATCATCAGCGCCGAGGGGCCCGATGCACCGGAGACGTTTTCCGGCGACAGGCTCGACGCAGGCGCTATCGCCGAGGAGTTTTTTGAGCTTGCAATCGATCCCTATCCACGTAAGCCGGGAATGGAGGATGCGCCGCCGGTCGTGACGGGTTTTGGCGAAGACGACGAAACCGAAAAACCTGCCAATCCGTTCGCCAGTCTGAAGGATTGGAAACAGAAGACTTGATTGGTGCCATGTCCTCGGCATAAGTAATGCCGCCCGGATACGCGCATACGCACTGAACAGGACAGGACAATCGAGAGTGATCAGAATTTCCATTGATGCCATGGGCGGTGATTTCGGTCCTGCGATCGTTATCCCCGGCATGGCAACGGCGCTGGAGCGCCATCCTGATATCAGGTTCGTAATTTTTGGACGAGAAGAAGAGGTCCAGCCGCACCTGGCAAAACATCAGGCATTGTCCAGCGCCTCGACGTTCCACCATTGCGATGTTTCTGTGCGCATGGACGAGAAGCCGAGCCAGGCCCTGCGCAATGGCCGCTGGAAGTCATCCATGTGGCGCTCGATCGAGGCCGTAAAGACGGGCGAGGCGGATGTTTGCGTTTCCGCCGGCAATACTGGCGCGCTTATGGCTATGTCGAAGTTTTGCCTGCGTACTATGGCGAATGTCGAGCGGCCCGCTATTGCGGGTATATGGCCGACCTTGCGCGGCGAAAGCATCGTTCTTGATATCGGCGCAACGATCGGTGCTGATGCGCAGCAACTGGTGGATTACGCAGTGATGGGAGCAGCCATGGCGCGCTCCCTGTTTGACATTGAGCGTCCCACGATTGGCCTTTTGAATGTCGGCGTCGAAGAGATCAAGGGCCAGGATGACGTCAAGGATGCCGCGCGAATCCTGCGCGAAATCCCGTTGCCGAGCCTGGAATATTACGGGTTTGTCGAAGGCGATGACATCGGCAAGGGCACCGTGGATGTCGTCGTCACGGAAGGCTTCACTGGGAATATCGCGCTTAAGGCAGCAGAAGGCACAGCCAAGCAATATGCGCAGTATCTGCGTGAAGCCATGAATCGTACGTTGATGGCGAGAATTGGCTATATTTTCGCCAAGGGCGCATTCAACCGCCTGCGTGAGAAGCTTGACCCGCGCAAGACCAATGGCGGTGTATTTCTTGGCCTTAATGGTGTCGTCATCAAGAGCCATGGTGGCACGGACGCGTTAGGCTTTGCCTCAGCCATAGATGTTGGTTATGACATGGCTCACAACAAGCTCCTCGACAAGATCGCTGCAGATCTCAGTCATTTCCATAAGGGCCCGGTCGGTGTCGCATTCCAAGGCGAAACCGAGACCGACACAGAAGCCGAAATAGAACAGGAAGTTAAATGATCAGATCAGTTGTTAAAGGTATAGGGGCGGCCAAGCCGGCACGCCTGGTAAAGAACGCTGATCTGGAAGGCATTGTCGAGACAAGTGACGAATGGATCGTTCAGCGTACCGGCATCCGCCAACGCTATATTGCTGGTGAGGGCGAGACGACGGCTTCGCTCGGCGAAGCGGCAGCACGGGCCGCGCTGGACAACGCGGGGCTTACCCCGGACGATATCGATCTGATCATCCTGGCTACGTCGACACCGGACAATACATTTCCCGCCTCGGCGGTCGACATCCAGGCGCGCCTTGGCATGACCCATGGTTTTGCATTCGACATGCAGGCGGTCTGCTCGGGCTTCGTCTACGCCATTACCACTGCCGATCTCTATATTCGCGGCGGCATGGCAAAGCGTGTTCTCGTCATCGGCTCGGAGACGTTTTCGCGTATCCTCGACTGGAAAGATCGCACGACATGCGTCTTGTTCGGTGATGGTGCCGGTGCCGTTATTCTGGAAGCCGGCGAGGGCCGTGGGTTGACCTCCGATCGCGGCGTCCTCACTGCCAATCTGCGCTCGGACGGATCGCACAAACAGAAACTCTATGTGGACGGCGGACCATCCACGACGCAGACCGTGGGGTATCTGCGCATGGAGGGCCGGGAGGTTTTCAAGCACGCTGTCGGCATGGTTACCGACGTCATTGAAGCCGCGTTTTCCGAGGCAGGAATTACCGCCGCGGACATCGATTGGTTCGTTCCGCACCAGGCCAACAAGCGCATCATCGACGCCACCGCCAAGAAGCTTGATCTCCCCGCGGAGAAGGTCGTCATCACTGTCGATCAACACGGAAATACTTCAGCCGCTTCAGTACCCTTAGCTCTTGCGACCGCTGTTGGCGATGGCCGAATTAAGCAAGGCGATTTAGTCCTCCTTGAAGCCATGGGTGGGGGGTTTACGTGGGGTGCAGTTCTGCTACGGTGGTAGCGAGCAGGTTGGGCATTGAATTTGTTCACGAACTTTTCCAACCTGCTTGCCCGATCGGTTTTCATTCTATAACTTCCGCTAGCACCTGGTAGTTTTGCAACAAACGAGAGCTTTGAGATCGTATGGGGGGTAAGACCATTACGCGCGCTGATCTGGCTGAAGCAGTCTATCGCAAGGTAGGGCTTTCGCGAACAGAATCAGCTTCGCTTGTCGAGACAATTCTCGACGAAGTATGTGACGCAATTGTTCGTGGCGAGACCGTCAAACTATCGTCTTTCGCCACGTTCCAGGTAAGAGAAAAGAACGAACGCATTGGCCGCAACCCGAAAACGGGTGAAGAGGTTCCGATCCTGCCGCGCCGGGTCATGACGTTCAAGGCATCCAATGTTCTGAAGCAGCGAATCCTGCGCTCGCACCAGACGCGCAAGAAGAAAACAGCCTGAATACAGCCGGATTTGCGTTCTGCACGCTCCGGATGCAAGATTGCTGTGGTGTAGTTTAGAGCCGCGCTTGAAAAATGGTCGATAAACCGCTGAAATAGAGGTCGAATCAGAATTTCTCCTGAGAGGGTGAAATCATGGACAAGAGTCCCGACGCATTTAGAACCATCAGCGAAGTTGCAGAAGATCTCGATCTGCCCCAGCATGTCCTGCGTTTCTGGGAAACACGCTTCACGCATATCAAACCGATGAAGCGCGGCGGGGGTCGGCGATATTATCGCCCGTTGGACGTCGATCTGCTCAAAGGCATCCGTCATCTGCTCTATGATCAAGGTTATACGATCAAGGGTGTGCAGCGGCTCCTGCGGGAAAACGGCACACAATTCATCATTGCGCTCGGCAGCGGCGATACCGCAGCAGCCGAAGCGATCAGCCAGCAGAAGCAGGCGTCGACCCGTCAGGAGGAAGCACTTGCTGCCGAGCAGGATCGCATTGACGCGGACGAAGAGGCTGCAGTGATGGGCACCCCAAAATCGGCACCTCACGGAAGGCGTCTTTTCGGTCTGATCAAGGGGGACGATGAAGGCCCGGTTGCCGCCGATGGCAAACGGCTTTCCAAGGACAATCGCACGCTTCTTCAGGAAACCCTGTTCGACCTGCTTGAATGCAAGCGGCTGCTTGATCAGGTTCGCTGATTTTGCCTTCCCAAAAAAGCCCAGCTTCCACTGGAGTGGAAGCTGGGACTCGGGGTTGGCTGTGGGGTTGCAGCCTAGCTGGTTGGGGGACCAGTTATGCTAGAACGCAGCTGTATTGCAAAGGTTCCGCGAAAAAGTAAAAATTTTTCCTAGCGGGCCAGCATGCCGATAATGACACCGAGACCGGCGATGATCATCAGGGTCGAAACCGAATTTTGTGTTGGCGTGTCGGCGATTTTCCTTGCCTGATGACCGAGGGCGCTGGCAGCGCGGGCACCGCGCTCCTTGATTTCGTCAAACGTCGAACTTTCGTCGTCCGTTAAATTGTCCAGGAATTCGATACCTTTGTCCGACAAGGTTTTCGTAATTGCCGCCAGGTCACGCTTCAGATCGGCAATTTCGCTTTTAAGTCTCTCCTTGTCGCGTGCCTTGTCTGTCTCGCTCTGCATTGCCTCGGTCATATCGTCCATGGAAGTCATCCTTGTATCAACGGCGTGAGAACAGTCCGATAAGTAGTGCTGCGGCGGCAACGAGTGCCACCGTTGCCACAGGATTCTCCTTGGCGGTATCGGCGGCATAGCGTGCCCGCTTCGATGCTGCACGCTTCATTTCGTCAAATCGTTCGGAGCCCAGATCGGACAGACTGGCCGATATCTTTGAAATCTCTCGGCGCAAGGCAGCAATCTGCGCCTCAACGTCACCCTGGATATCATCTGCATTTTTGGAGAATATTGCCATTTCGAAGCTCCTGTTTCTACAAGAGCTATAACGGAGCTTCAGCGCTTATGTTCCCGCCGGGCTGATTAACTGGGCAGTTGCAGCGAGAGTTCTGCCTTCCCAGAGCGGCAGTCCTACCGCCTCGGCGACTTCAGGGTCGGCGGTGTAAACTGGATAACCCTGCCGTAACAGCGTCAACAATATGTCGCTGTCCATCTGCGCGTGCAGCCGGGATAGATTCTCCCGATTATAGACGTGCCCGGTCGAATTCGGATTGATTCCGCTGATGATGACGGCGGTCGCGCCATTGAGCAGGGCGAACAGCACGGCGATCACACCGTTCGAACATTTGGAGATTGCGTCCAGTTCGAAGACCTTCAGCCCACACACCTTTTCCACGAGCGCAATACGTTCGTAGCGATTGACAATCTGAACGTTGTCATAGTGATAGTCGAATGCTCTCAAGTGCTCATTCAAGCTCGCTAGCCCCTTGCGCCACAGCAGAACGTAAAGCATACCCGTGCGTTCACCATTGAGTACGCGACGAACCTCGATTGCGTTCGTGTTCATACCATCGAGTTGCCTGTACTGCATAAGCGTAACGTCGGGCACAGCGACACCCCATTTCCTCGTCACTGTCTGGGAACCATTGATGGTAATCACACGAAATGCTTCGTCAAAATCGATGGGCTTGTGCGAGACCGGAGCCGAGCCGACAACTACGACGGGGCCGTCAAATGGTACCGGCAAGACCGGTGGCTTGGGCCGGCGCAGCACATATTTCAGCCGCCGAAACAGAAGCGTCTTTTTCTCCGAAAACGATGCGGTCATCACCAATTCTCCAGCCCTTGCTCGATCCGGCCTTAAACCGGCGTGATGCGCACCTTGTATTGGCCAACTTTCGGTGAAGTGCCCAGTATCTGCAGTTCTCCATCCTCGAACTTGAAAATGGACGAGGTCAACCTGAATTCTGTATGCACGTGGACAGGGTTCAGGTCACCCTTTTCGGTAAAGCGCACCGGGGAAATCTCGTCGTCCCGAAAGCTTATGTGAACCCGCGTGCGTTCGTCGACATTGCGGTTGCTGCTGAAGGATATATCGGCCTCAAACCGGCACCGGCCGCCGCGATCCCTGTTGATGCCCGAAGAGTCAACGAAATTGGCCAACGCCTCCCAGTTCGCGTCTTCGTCCACACTGTTTGTCTCGGGGCGTTCCATTCGATGATCTCTTCTCAAGTGCCCAGTGAAGGCTGAAATTCCGCAGAAACTATAGCCTCTACCATACGCGCACTCATTTCAGCGGCATACCGAAATCGAAGCTTGTTCGACTGGTGTGGAAACGAAACGCTGCCGGTCGTGGGATTCTCAGAACTTGAAAGAGATATCGGCTTTAAATCCATTGTCCAACGCTTTGCTGCCAAATTGTCCGGTGTAGGACAGACCAAGGGTGGCACTGTGCGTAATATTGAGGTCAAGACCGGCTTCCAGAGCCAATGCGTCGCGATCGATCGGCACGCCCCATATCGTGAAGGTATCGCTGCCAGCGAAGGCGAGGCGGGATTGCGGTGTTATATCGTCAAACGCGTGACGCCAACCCAACATGCCGCGGGCTGTTGCCGACATGCCACCGACTACGAAATCTGTTGAGGCTCTGAGACCGAGGGTCGTGAAGGTCGTGTCAGTGGTTTCACTGGATGCGGATAGTGCTGCTGCGCCGCCACCGGATTCCGAAAATGAATCGCTTCTGAAATTGACGTAGGCGAGATTGGCGAACGGCTCGAACGCGACGCGGCTGGTATCGATACGATAACCCAGTTCCCCGAAGACCTGGGCCGTTCCGGCATCGTAATCCGCGCTCAGATCGTTGCTGAAACCCGGGAACACCACCGAGCGGTCGGTTTCGATATTGCTCCAGGTATAGGCTGCGCCGGCACGGAAGCCGAGATTGCCCCATTGCGAGCCGCCATAGATGCCGAGATGATAATTGTCGCTGTCACCCGAGGACGAGCGATCATCGACGTCGAACGACGTGTGGCTATATCCGGCAAGCATACCAAGACGCCAGTTTTCCCAGACAAGAGCGTCGGCACCTACAACAAAACCGCCGGTCGAACGGTCGAGAGATGCAGCACTTCCATCGCTGTCCGTCGAACCCCAATTGCCGAATCCCGTTCCCCAGATGCCGAATTTCTCGGTTGTAGCGGGCGCGAGTTCCGGGCCGCCTTCGCCATAAGCCATGACCGGCAATGCCACCGTAGCCACGCCGCCGAAGGAACTCCGTACCCTGTTGACGGCAGCCTCACGAATGAAGCGGCTGTCTTCTATGAGCGCCGTCTTTGTCGAAGCGTAAACCTCGCCGGACAACGAATCGAATGCGTCACGTGCCGTTGCAGCATCGAGAACGAGAAGGCTGTTATAGAGCGCGAGGGAGCTACCGCTTTGAACCAGCGTGTCGAGAGCGCCTGCCGTGGCGAATTGGTTGCGCGTCTGGGCGGCTGTCACAAATACCTGCGGCGGACCAGGCGGATTTGGTGGATTGGGTGGATTGGGTGGATTGGGTGGTGTCTGTTGCACCGCAATCGTCAAGTCGACGGCATTGGCCGTATTCGCAAGCGTCGCACTCAAGAATGCGGAATTGCTCAGTACGTTCGGATCAAAGGCGCCGCTGACGCCACCTTGCGCCGTCAAGATCCTATAGACCTGTCCTGTCTGGTAGCTCGTCTGCGGATCAAGTGCCGTGACTGCGACCGAACCGCCCTGCAAGGTCGCAACGCCGGAAGCAGCAATCAGATCAGATGCACCCGATCCGGCTAGTTCGACATCATAGATCGAACCCGCCGCAAGAGTGATATCGCCGGCGACATTCAGCGTACCGATCGAATTGCCCGGAGCAATGGTAGCGCCGGAGGCTATCACCGTGCTGCCGACCGTACCGATACCGCCGAGCGTAGCGCCGCTCAAAACATTGACGGCACCGATGGTGCCGTTGACTGAAAGCGTTCCCTGATTGACCGTCGTGCCGCCAGTGTAGGTATTGATGCCGGAAAGCGTCAGGGTACCTGTGCCGGTCTTGGTCAGCGATGCGCCAGTGCCACCATTGGTCCCACCGTCCTGGATCACGCCGGAATATGTGGTCGACAGATTGTTTGAGCCGACGGTGAAATCAATGGAACCGAGCCGCAATTCGCCGCTGCCCTCGATGGAGCCGGCGGTATTTGTGGCGGCAGTGCTGCGTGAAAAGTCAACGAAACCGGTGCCGATTGTAACCAGTTGTGCGCTGCCGCCGCTGCTGGTGGCTCCAAAAAACGTGCCGCCCCCGACATCGTTTGTAATCCTGGCGCTACCGGCATTACTGTTAACGAGAAACTCTGTACGGCCGCCGTTTATATTGGTGATCGAGGCGCTGCCCGCCGTGCTAGTCGAATTGAACTCCGTTGTTGAATTTTCCACGGATCCGACGCCAGTGTTGGTAATGTTCGCACTGCCCGCCGAGGTGCCTGCTCCAGCGAAGATGACATGGCTGCCGGTCCTGTTGATAATTGTGGCCGCGCCCGCCGTACTGTTACCCAGAAAACGCACAATGCCGGTGTCGGAGTTCATGTCGATAAGGGAATTGCCGCCGGTCGCATTCTGCTCGAACTAAATTGTGGCGGTTCCGCTTAGGCCCTGCATTGCCTGCAGTGCTGTTGTCCTGAAAGCGGATATCGCCACCGGGGAGACTGATAGTGGCGTTGCCGGCCGTACTGGTATCGCGAAACAGCGTAACGCTTGGCCTGCCGCCGGGCGTAGTGTTCACATTGTTCAGAATTATGGCGTTGCCGGCTGTACTATTATTCTGGAAGGTGGTTCCACCACCTTGCCGGTTTTCAATCTCGGCATTCCCAGCAGAACTACCAATGAAAGTAGTAAAGCCTGTTGCTTCGTTAGTAATTTTCAACGATTGCGCATTGAACCCATTGGTCAATTCCAGCAATGCTGTAGCGCCGGGAAGATCGTTGCCAACGCTCACCGGCCCGGTTCCCAACGCTCCTGTTTCTGTTGCGCGGAGGATTCCGGATGTAACATTGGTTCCGCCAGCATAGGTATTGTTACCAGAGAGAACGAGAATATCGGTTCCATTCTGCGTTACAGACCCGTCGAGAATATCCGCTGATATCGTGATGAAGGCATCCGCTGTATTCGTCAGCCCCGTCCCGAAACTTACACTTCCGTTTTCCATGGTGTAGGCGGTTCCACCACTGATTTCCCAAATATTCACCGAATGGGGAACGCCCCCAAGATTTACTATCGGCTGAGCTGAACCATTATCATCAAACGTGGCGGTCTCTCCGGCGCCTGGCACAGTATTAGTCGACCAGTTTGTCCCGATACCATAGTCCGGCCCCGCCCCATTCCACGTCTGCGCCTTTGCTTCGTCGAACATCGAGAGGGAGATCGTGGCAGCCATGCCGAGAAACGAGACCACGGTCAGCGCAGTCGATGCGCGCAGAGCTTTGCGTAGAGTCATGCCAATACCTATCCCACCTTTTATTCGCGCGAAGCCGCTGAGGTCCCCTCCGCCGCGTCGAATTTAGAAAATGCATAAAACGGTCATTAGTCGCTCGAGTCAAAGCTCACTTATAAATCTAAATATTTAGTTTTCGAATACAATCAGGGCGAGCATTCATCTTTGCGTGCAGGTGTTGCCGAATTGATACTTAACGCTGCTGCTCTGCAACCGGAGCGCGATCCAGCTGCCTACGTCATACGCTTCATCGGCGGCTGCTTCCACGTGCCGTCGAGCGCGTGTTCTTTCGGCCAGTAGAGGCGCATCGCAATGAAGAAGGGACCCTTTGGGGCGGGCAGCCAGTTCGGTTCCTTGTCTTTGCCCGGAGATTCATTCTGGACATAGAATGTCAGGCCGCCATCGGGGTCCTTCACGAACTGCGGCAGCATCGGCGAGTTGACGAGGTAGCGGTTGATTGGATTCGCGACGAGCAGGCTTGCGGGCAGATCATACATCGTCAGCGACCAGAACGCGTTGACAGGCGGTAGTTGGCCCGGCGCGAAGTGCACAGAATATTGATGGGTGCCGTCGAGTTTCTGACCGTCCGCATCGACGGCATACACCGGATACATCGCTTCCTGTTTCGAATTGCCGTAAATACCGAGCTTGGCAGCCGCCATGCGGTAGAGATAGTTGTTCTTCAAATACTCCCGCGTGCCGAACAGTTGTCCGGAGGTCACTTCCCCCGCATCTATTCGTTTGCGCAAGTTCTCAAGGTCGACCCAGGCATCAGCCATTCCTTGTTCGATGGCGTTTTTCGTTTTGGGCGACAGCTTGCTTGCGTCGAAGGTCTTCCCCGCGCCGATCCCGATCTTGGCAAAACGCGCCATCAGTTCGGTTTCTGAAGGATCGGTCGGGCAATATTCCAGGATGAAGTTGAGGACGTTGAAAAACTCCAGCGATGCTTTCTCTTCGTCCGGTGTCAACGGTTTGATGAAATCAATCGCCGGTGCGGCTTTTGGCGCGGGCTGACCGACAAACGCAGAAAGTGGCTCAGCCTTGTAGCCAGCCTGGATTTTCTTCACGTTGTCCAGATCACCGGGGTTGAAAAGTTGCGTGCGGTAGGCGGCGATCAGCAGCTCGGTTTCCGAGCGTATTACTTTCTTCACACCATTGGGCATTTCGCCTTTCCAGCCCGGCCCGGCGATGACGAAGCTGCCGCCATCATTGCCGGTCGCACGGCTGCCTATATAGTCGAAGTTGAAAGTGTATGCATCGATGAGCTGGATGCTGAAATAGCGGTCCTTTTCGATTGGCGGCACCGTGAGCACCATCGGTTCCGCGCGCAGGTCCATGCCTATCATCGAATAGGGCGTATCCGAGTTGGGCGTCTGGATCGCGGTGTCGGCGGGCGTATAGACGCGCGGGATATTGACGAGATGGTTCCAGGGTCCCTTGAATTCAGGATTTTTGGTATCGACGAAATAGGCATGCTCAATCCGGTAGTTGTCCACCATCGGGAAGCCGTAGATGTAGGCTTCCTTGGCGATGGCGCGGGCTTCCTCCGGGCTGACGCCCGTTTGGGCGTGCGCCACTCCAAAATGCCAAGCCGGGAGAAGAGCAATCCCGCAAGCGAAACCTCTGCGTGTTATGGTTGTCATGGTCCCTGGTCCTTCCCGGTCGATTTGCGGAGCTTGCCCGGCCAAACATGCCCGTTCAGCAAGTGAGTTCTTTGTCTGAAGGAAAGAACAAGTACGTAACTGTTAATCCACAGGTCCACGGAAAGGGGGAAACGTAAAGATTTGGCGTCGCGTCAGAAAGCGGGTATCAAGTCCGGGCCGATCGCAAACGCCACCTCGAACCAAGTAAACTCATGATTAAAACAGACCGCCTGCTCCTGCGTCCGCTCCTCATCAGCGATTTCGAAACTTATAAGACTGTGTGGGTGAACAAGCCGGTAGAAGACGGTTCTCCCGGTCTATCCCAGCTAAGCGAGGAAGAGATCTGGAATCGGTTGTTGCGTTGGATCGGGCACTGGACGACTTTCGACTTTGGTCCGTTTGCCGTCGTTGACCGTATCTCTGGTACGGTCATCGGCGAGGTAGGACTTGCCCACTTTCATCGAGGCCACGGCCCTTGTTACGATGGTGTTCCAGAGGCGATGTGGAGAGTGGAATACACCTGGCACAGACGAGGTATTGCAACCGAGGCTATGCAAGCCGTTCTGGCCTGGTTCGATGCGAAGCAAATTTCGGCCCGCACAGTTTGTATGATTGATTCGTGGAACGATTCTTCAAAGAACGTGGCGGCGCGGCTGGGTTTCAAAATGTTAGGTACTGCGACGTACCGAGGCAATCCTGTTGAATTATTCGAGAGAGTGCTTGGCACGGACTGATTGACCTGCCGCCGCGGGATTGGGTCCGAATCCGCAATAGATGCAACATCATGGTGCATTAAGGGACGATACAACTTGAGATAGGGAGTTCCTTTGTCACACATACGCAGACGTTGGACCATTGTATTCTTCTCCTCGGCTGATCAAGAGGGCTACCAGTCCTGCCACCGATCAGCCGGATTGGGAGGAGAATAGAGACCCCCCAACGCATAGCTCCCCCCGCCATGCGTTTGTCTCGCTCCTCCCATTTTTCTGCAAAGGAAGGGCCTTGCGAGGGATTACGCCTTTCGGTTGATAGCCATATGGCCACACATACCGCGACCCGGAACAGGTGTATTCTGATGGCACTGACCGACGCACCGACCCTGACCACATTACCCCGATCAAGCGGTCAGCCTACCTTGGGAGGAGAAGAGGCAACTACGGTGGCGCGTGTGTCTCGCTCTCCTCCCTTTTTCCCGCAGCGTTCTCATAGCTTGCGAGTTTCTGGAGCCGTCGGATTTGGGGCCTTCAACGGCAGATGAGGTGCTGGCAGCCAGTACAATGCGTAAAGCACATGTATGAGTGATCCGGTACGGTTCGCCCTGCCGGATATTTCTTGCCCGTAGTTCCGCTGCGGCCCTTGCCTCCGGTAGCGCCATAGGGTAATTGCTCGCCTGTCGATTTGAGGTTTCCCCCAGAAGCTTCGCAAACAATTGGCGAGACTGTAGCCTCAGTTTTACCCGGCGGAGAAAAAGCCGAAAGTTCTGAGGATCGAACGCACCGCTAAGTCGTTGATTTAGCAAAATTATCGGAGTGTAGCGCAGCCCGGTAGCGCACTTGACTGGGGGTCAAGGGGTCGTCGGTTCGTTATATGTGGACGGCTGATTGTTCAGAACGTTGGTACAGAAGATGTCGGAGTGTAGCGCAGCCCGGTAGCGCACTTGACTGGGGGTCAAGGGGTCGTCGGTTCGAATCCGGCCACTCCGACCATTTTCTGCAATGATTTCAATGGTTTATCGGAAGTTCACTACCATCTTGTTGTTCACGCTATATCATATTCCAACGTCAGTTCTCGTTAGGAGTATCGTCTAAGGAAATATATGGTCGACTTGCGAGTGTTCCGTTATTGCGGGTCCTCTGACTGTTGATTATTCAAAAAAAACAAATAAAAACAGCGTCTCCAAATATTGCAATGTTCACTTTTGGCGAACCAAGACGACTTGGTGAACAAAACGCGAGTTGGTGGCGGTTTTTTATATGGGCACCCTGGCCAAGTGGCGGGCTGCCGGTGTGTTCTTGGCCGCAGCGCCGATAGCCCTCGCACGGGCGAGGAGCGTCCAATATAAGCTCTCATCTCTTCTAGGCCGTATATCGAAACTTCACGGGAGTACGTTTGCAGGATGAATTAAGTCCAGCGAAGGCAGTTTGCGCCGATCAATTGGCTAGTGGAGACGTTATTAGTGCCGGCGTCCGTCGTCATCGCAAACACTTGTCTACTGACCAGTCGCAGCATCCTGCGCTTGGTACTGGCGCGTCCAGCTCCAAAATCGATTCATCAAATCGATCTAAACCATTGGGTCGGGCACGCCCGCAGACTGGGGCGGCATAATGCCGCAAGTAACTCAAACGGCCCTGCAAGTCGATTTCTGGGAATTGGATTGGGTCCGGCAGAAGGATTCAGTATAGAGATGAATCCTTATGGCAAGGATTCAAGTTCAACCTAAAGAATTTTTTCAAGGATCCAATCCTTGTCAAGGGGTGTCTGGCAGTTTTATTCATAAATTTCCGAATCAATTCATCATCCGAGCTTTGCTTTAAAAAAAACTGCGAGGAATATTGCGAATAATCCATTTTTAGTCTGAGATACGCGCGTAGCACGAAGGCCAACCGGCAATTGCTGTTCATGAAGCAGGCGGAGGTATGCATGGAAAATGCAGCAGCAAATTATGTTGTGATACATCGTATCCGAGCCAAGACATATGGTGACGATCACGCGTTTGACCGATCCACTTTCGCGAATTGTAGGACGCCCGACAATTTTATCATGCTATTCGACAGCGAACTCCGTTCAATTGGGCCAGCCAACTTTTTTCTACGTGATAAATGTTTTCGATCAGGCAAGCGAAAGAAGGGCAGATGGGAAAAAACACAAGCTGCATATGCGGACGATCTAGCAGTCTGGTGGCTCTTCTTAAAATTCATGGGCTTGAATTGGGATGAAGCGACAGTACACGATATCAAATACTTCGTTGAGTGTTTAATGAATGGGGTATCCACCAAAACCCTTCAGGAACTGGCCAACACCACGGTACGCCGTCGCGTCGGCACCGTCTGCTTGCTCTATCAATGGGGTTTCGTAGAAGGCTATCTCAAAAGTTCTATTGGGACGCTCGACGGGCGTTCGATACCCAATTCCAGAAGCATGCTGGCTCATGTGAAACGAGACCATAGGTCTGAGGAGTCCGAGCTACTTCCAGATGACAATCGGAAGCCTTGTTCGCCTATAGGACCGAAGGACGTACAGTTAATTCTTGATCAATTGGGGCCGTCAGTAATTGTTTTTGACAGCAAAGATACCCGACCTGTGCGTGATAGATTGATCGCAGAGACGTCACTGTATACCGGGATGCGCGAGGAAGAAATCGCATGGTTGACTTGTTATCAAATAATGGCCTTGGAACGTTTCGTTGACGATAGCGAACCTTGGAAACCAATTCCGCTCGTTTTGACAAAGACCAAGGGTGGTGACAAAAGAATCACATATCCTCCATCCTACTTGGTCAAAGCTTGGTTGCACTATTTTGACCAGGAGCGATCCCAGATAATTAGAGAAGCCAGAAATCGCGGAAAGTACCGTTCGTCGACCGACCAACCCACCCCGATGCTGTTCATAAATAGCGTCAACTCGAACGACCGAGACATCGCTGAACCGATATCGGCCGCCACCATAACGCGAAATTTTACCGCTGCGGTGCTTCGGGCTAATCTAGTCCGCACCGAACTAGGCTACGAGATGGATTCCAAAACCGGGATGCCGGTAACTTCCCCGGAAACGGGTGCTCGCGTTCGAATTGAACTCAAGGTTCCAGCGCATACCTTTCATGGTTTGCGTCACACGTTTGCTTGCAACTTATATTGTTTCGAAAAGGCCTTGGGCAACTCCGAACCATGGAAAAAGGTGCAATCGCGTCTCGGACACCGTCATATGGCTACAACCGTGGATACCTATCTCAAATGTGTTGACGTCTACGAGCACGAAATTTCCGATGAGTTGGAAGCCGTCCTGAGCAGGCAACTCCATGGCCGATAAGCTTGAACCCATTCGTCGCCAGAGAACCCGTACCATCGGTTACTTCACGCCGCGGGAAAAGGTACAAGGGCCAGCCAACAAGCCAACGATGAGCTTGCCACGAATAGATCGAACGCCGGACTCGCTGGTTGTTCGGTTCCACGATCCCAATGCTCCCAGCGGCATTCAGTCTCTAAATTTGACAGCTTGGCTTGCAAGGGTGGGCCTCGCGACAGTTATTGCAGACTACCTACTGGATTGGGGAAAGAGGAGCGAGCGTAGCACACGGAAAAGGAAAAAAGATGCGTTTAACTTCTTCCGCCTATATCTCGATGATAGAGACAAACTAGGTTCCTTATCTGTCGACAATCTCGAAGATATCACAACAGATGTCGCCGATGGGTATCAGAAATGGCTCGATTCGTCGAACGCGAACTCGCCACTGAAAAAGTTGACGAAAAAAATCCGATATTCTGCCGTCGTTGGGTTCATCGAGTGGTGTCGATTGCACCCCCGGTATTCTAATCAAGTCGCCGAAGGATTGAGGTTCATCCCAAATGCGTGGCCAATTGCATACCGCGACGTCACCCCAAGACCATGCATACCGCTCCAGGATTTTGAAGCGATAAGGCGTGCCTGTTTGCGAGAAGCTAGGGCGACGCTGATAGAACTTGAATTCGGTAAAAGAGTCATTGCAGATATCAGTGTAGCTGTTCCTCCTGCTCACCTCAAATCCGCCGGACCGTACAAGGATCTGGGGACATGTATCAAAGCAATTATAACTGCTTTTCCAGACTCGGCACCTTCCAAAGATGAGGTGGCCCTGAAGCTGCCCGGGTTGTTTCTTGCTCTAAAATATTCATACCAAACCCTTGGTCGCATCTTCCGACATCTAAACTTCACACCGAGAACAATCCTGCCATTTGCATTGCTGTTGGGATCGAACTCTTTCTTCAACGCCACTCCGCTGTTGGAATTGACCCGGAATGAAATAAAAAAATTCCGCGGATTGTTCGGCGATCGATGGAGTGTCAGGCCGTTTAAAACAAAGGCGGGAAGCATTCATCCACGATCGTTTGCAGCAAATGTGAATCAAGAGGGGTCTCCCGCCTGGGTTCTGGACCAACTGGAAAAGCATACTATCTTAGCGCGCCCCTTGGTACCTGTGGCTTTCAGGGATCGTGTATTCATTTTCTTGAAATCTAGTCCAACGGAACCGTTTTCCAGTTTTGACAATCCGGATGGTCCATCAGCCGATCGTACTTGGCGTAAAGCGCTGACGAACTTTATCAAGGAGAACAAGCTACAACCCTTCGGTTTAGCCAATTTCCGACCAACTGGTTCTGAGATGGTCAACGTATTGACAGACGGCGACATCCAGGCACAGCAGCGCATCCTGGGGCATGCAAACGTGGGTATGGTCGAACGTCACTATCAAAGCGACGCCGCGAGACGGCGGCGGGGCGAGAAGTTGGCTGAAGGAATGTCGTGGCCTGAGCGTTATGTCCGTTCCGGGGGAAGGGCCGACACGCGGGGGCGCAGAATTGCGCAGGACCAGTTCGCCAGTTGTCACATTACTGAAGCATTCGGTGTTCAAGGATTGCGCTCTAACCTTTCCAGGAGATGCCGTATGTCCGACAAGGTGTTCCATGTTCTGTTTCTGTCGCATCGCGATTCCGCCCGAAGCCTGATGGCTGAAGCAATCCTCAATCGCATCGGCAAGCCGCACTTCGTTGCCTATAGTGCCGGCACAGAACCTGCGGGCGAGATCGATCCTGAAACCCGCGAACTTCTGGAGCAGACGGGCTTTGCCGTCGATGGACTGCATCCAAAACACTATAGCGAGTTTGGTGTCGAAGGCGCACGCGAACTCGACTTCGTCTTTACGCTGAACGATGACGAAGCCGGAGAGCCAATGCCGGGATGGCCGGGCGTTCCGGTTACGGCGCATTGGGAATCGACGAACCCGCTCAATGCAAGCGGCGAACCCTGGGAGCGCAAGCAAGCATTTTCCCGGACGATGATGGAACTCGACCGACGGCTGAAGATATTCATCAACCTGCCGCTCGCGTCACTGGACCGCCTGAGCATCCAAAACCAAGTCGACGAGATCGGCAGGTCAAAGGCTGATCCTGAAGATGCGGTCGAGAAAAAAGAACCCTGATTAGCAGTCGCACCTGGCTCTTTAAAGGAGGTAGCGTGAGTACACCATTTCCGGCGGTCACCATCCAGTTTCGCCATGCAGGCAAGTGCCAGAACATCACGTCCGTCGAGCAGGCGGCAGAGTTGCTCTTGATGGACTGGCCCATTCACGATGGGACACACCTGAAAGTGGCACGGCAGAAATGTCTCGATGCCCTTGACCAGTTAACGACCGTTACCGATGCCCGCGCCGCCTTTATCGAAGCAGCCAGAGAAGCCAATATCTTTGTCGACTATCGCAGCGCTACTATTTAGAAACTGCTCACCGCCGGCTTTACGACAGCTCAATCTGCTGATCCGATCCGAATCGTTTTTCCGTCACTGTCCTGCAGCGCGGATTTGATGGCTTTCAAGAACTCCTCGGGATCGTCGATCGAGATGTTGACGCTCTTGACCTGCTTGAATGGATTAAGCCCGGAAATTTTCAGATTGGCTGATTGTTCTTCATATCTGATTTCTTGCAGTTCTCTAATACGCATGTTCAGTTCGACTTTCATTCATGGCTTCGTGTGCGTCACATATCTGCAAGAATTCTGTCACAATCAACGGGCAATCAGGGAATGCCGAGATCACAACTTTCTTATTGTAGACGATGCCGCATGGCTCTTTTCGGCTGCCACGAGGTAAAAGCTACAGCATTATCATGATCTGCGGCTGCGACGTGCCGTGGTTGCTGCTGGTAAAGCCGATCGCCGATGTCTGGGATTGATGGCGATTTGCCTGTTGGCCATTCCCAGTGGCATATGTATGGGTTGGCGGCTCTACGGCGTGTCGACCAGCGGCAGATGTACGCGTCAGGAGGTTTCTAAGGGAAAATCGTGGAAGCACTATTACTGAATGTAGGATAAGCTCTAACTACGAGCTCCGATTGGCCGAACCAGTTGCAACCGAGCATCGTCCGTTATGCTATTTCGTGCTGTGGGGGGACTCATGCGACGGGTCGGATCAATAGATTTTTATCGTGCGTTGGCACGAATCCTGTTGCTTGTCTCTCTTGCTGGCTGTGCCACGCAGACCGCGGAGGTTGCAACGCCCGCGTTGCAAACCCAGACGGTTCAATCCCGCCAGAGCACTGGAACCTCCGACCTCCTCTACGTTACCGACCGGGCACCTTCAACTGCTTCCGGCAGCAAGTTGTCCTACGGTGCCGAGAGGGCGATATTCCTGAGCTTCGGATCAGTGTCGATCGTCCCGACAACCAACTCACCCTCCGGCAAGAACAAGTTTCGTGTCGGAGCGGTTTCCGAGACCGGACGGTTTCCGGCGACACCATACGGCATCGTGTCGACCGCGAGCGGTCCACGCCGCACGCCTGCGGCAGTCACAGCCCATGACCAGGCGGCAGATTCGCTTCAGGCCGAAGTTTCTCGCCGTCTCGCATCAGCCAAGCGCAAGGAAGTGGTGGTCTTCGTTCACGGATACGGCAACAGCTTCGACGACGCGGCGCTTTCCACAGGCGAGATTTGCAGATCGCTGCAGAACCAGTTTGTCTGCATCGTCCTAACATGGCCTGCAGGGGGCTCCCGCGGTTGGTTCTTTGGCTACAACATCGACCGCGAGTTGAGCGAGTTTGCAGTCGCCGACCTCAAGAAAGCCATTCGCATCATCGCCGAAACCAAGGGTGTCGAACGTCTTCACCTGTTGGCCCATAGCCGCGGAACCGATGTGCTCGCAAGCATGATGCAGCAACTCGCCATCGAAGCCTATGTCAGCAAATCCTCGCTTTGGCAGCGCTACAGGATCGCGAACGCGGTGTTTTTCGCTCCCGACATTGATCTCGACGTGGCTTCCTCCAAATTGTTCGCGTGGGTATCGGACCCGGACCTCCCATTCGGCAGCAAATCGAGCCCGAGCGTGTTCCCGCCTCAAGGCCCCCTACATCTCACGGTTTATTTCTTGCTTGTCTGCTACTCCAAAACACCGAAAGGCAGTGGCGTCCACATGTTCGCGCGTTCTTTCGGGAGGTTGCAGCGAAGTTAGCTCTATCGGAGCTGAAAAGTAACGTTTTTCATTGATTGGATGGCATTAGGAACGTTTCGTGGGAGGCCGGAACGTTTTTCATAGAATTCGGTTGTAATTTGCCCATCTGTGGACAATTTTCATAACGTCAGGCTATAAAGTTACGAATTTCTTGGCGCGGGAACGTTTTTCATGAAACCCACCTTCTCTGGCCCTAGTACAACACTCTTCGATGATTGGTTGCCGGAGGAGGCAACTCCTGCGGGATACGTCGCCTTGATCGATGCATACCGTCTGGATGTGACCATCCCATGGACACGATCCGCCACGTCCTCACGAAACCGTGAGTACACGCAGGATGGGTGGAGGATTTTCACGCAGCGACACGCCCCAGAAGCAACGCTGGTCGGGCACCTGACGTTCGCGTTGAAATACGAAGGGGTCGACCTTCTGGTGTTGAAACGCCTTTTTCAGGCGACAGGTCCCGAGCCGATCCAGCAGCTTCTCAACGATGCTCCATCCGGAGCGTACACCCGTCGGATCGCTCACCTGTACGAATGGCTGTTCGACGAGCGCCTCGACGCGCCCGACTCCACCGGAGGTCGCTATGTCGAGGTGATTGACTCCGACCTCCAGTTCGCAGGTACCGGAACGACCTCCCGCCGATTCAGGGTGAAGGACAACATTCCCGGTACCAGGGAATTCTGTCCGCTCGTCCGTAAGACCGATACCCTGAACGCCATTGCATCCGCTGACCTGTCGCATCGCGCGGCGGAAGTCATCTCGCAAATATCGCCTGACATCCTTCGCCGAGCAGCCGCTTTTCTTCTTCTGGAGGACACGAAATCGACGTTCGAGATCGAGGGAGAAAGGCCAAGCAACGATCGGCTCCATCGATGGGGACGGGCCGTCTCGCAGGCGGGCAAACACCCGATCAGCAGGGTGGAACTGGAACGACTTCAGCGCATCGTTCTCGAAGGTGCCGGTGCCGTGAAACTCGGCCTGAGGGAAGAGGAAGGCTTCATCGGTCGCCATGACCGATCGACGCATGAGCCGATCCCAAGCCACATCAGCGCACGTGCAGACGACGTTCCGTCCTTGGTCGATGGCCTGATCGCGTACGACGCGCTCGCCTCTGCGCACATGCCGCCCATCGTGGCCGCGGCCACGCTCTCATTCGGCTTCGTGTTCATCCACCCGTTCGCGGACGGCAATGGGCGACTCCATCGGTACCTGATCCATCACGTCTTGGCGCAGTCCGGGTTCAGCCCGAAAGGAATGATCTTTCCCGTCTCGTCCGTGATGAATGACGAGATCAATGCCTATCGGTCCGCTCTCGAATCATACTCCTCCCGCATCCTGCCTCTCGTGAAGTGGAGGCCTACGCCGGATGGCAACGTGGTCATCGACAACGATACGGCCGACTTCTACCGCTACTTCGACGCGACGATCCAGACCGAGTTTCTAGCGCATTGTGTCATCCGGACCATCGAGCAGGACCTGCCGCGCGAAGTCCGCTATCTGGAGGCACACGATCTTTTCAAGGCGTCCGTCAAACGCTCGATGGATATCGAAGGCCGCCTGGAGGAACTGGCATTCAGCTTCCTCCAGAGCGGGTCGGGAAAATTCTCGAAGCGGGCGCGGATGCGTGAACTCGCATCCTTGGGAGATGAGCGTCTCGATGCCCTCGAAAGCTTATATGAAGCGGCCTTCGCACAGGCGGACGAGCGTTTGGACGGAGAAGCGAGCGACGAGATTTGGAGGCGCAAATAAGCTTTTCTTGGAAGGCTAGAAACGAAACCGCAGACACGGATTGCGGAGTGTCCATAATTAAGGGAGCGTTTTTCACGCGCAGGGAACGTCTTTCATTGAGCAGGGTCGAGGTATGACGACGAACCACCGTTCCCCACTACCATAAGCTTTCTCCTTTTTACGTATGTTACGGAACATGCGGAATTTATCGAGCAAAGACGGCGTTAACCACTTGTTAACAACCCGATCGAACTCGTCTCCCCGGGTGAAGTATGAGCTCACCCATGATCAGATCGATACGCATACGGCAGTAATTCGACAGCACCTTCAGGGGCCGTTGACCGTTGTTTGTATTTTCACTTAGTTCGGAGCCTGATCATGATCATCAAGAAGCCACGCCTGACACCCTCGATCCTCGACATGGTTGATGCGTCGAATTACGTCTATGCCAACCGGGCGGGAGTCGACGGTCGGAGGTGTGAAATACCGGGACAGTGTGGAACGCCAACACTTCCTTCTGTCGCCCAAGTGCCGTGATCTGACCATCAGCGATCTCGCAGGCATCAGCGAAGATGAGGCCTACAGCACATTCTGCCACTTTCGTTGGCCTGAGACTGACGGTGAGCCCACTTGTCCTCATTGTGGCGTTGTTGACTGCTTCCCCGTTCGCAATCGCAAGTTTAAGTGTTCAGGATGTCGGCGTGAATTCTCAGTCACGTCCGGCACCGTGTTTGCGTTTCACAAGCTCTCATTCTGGAAGATGCTGATGGCAGTCTGGATGTCGATGAACTCGGTGAAGGGAAAAGCCGCACTGCAGCTCTCGCGCGAACTCGGTGTGCAATATAACACAGCCTGGGTACTATCCCTGAAGATCAAGGAAGCCCTCGGGTATCGTCGAGTGGGCATGAAGCTCGAAGGCATGGTCCAGATGGATGGCAAGTACGCTGGCGGGCACATCAAGCCTGAGAATAGGGCAGATGACCGGATCGACCGCCGTCTGAAGAGGCATCAGAACATGAAACGCCTCTGCGTGCTCGCACTGAGGGAAAAGAACGGCAGCGGTTTGGAGCGCACTTTCACGCGCATCCTCAGGGAGGAGCAAGGAGATGCGGCATGGTCGGTTCTGAAGCATCACGTCGACAGGAGCGCGACTGTCGTTACCGATGAACACACCAGCTACGCTGACCTGGCGGGCCTCAACGAGCACAAGCAGGTGAACCATTCAGAAGCCTATCGGGCCAAAGATGGCACCAACACCAACCACGTCGAAAGCTTCTTCTCGCGCATCCAGCGGGCTTATGTAGGCATCCATCACCGCTTCTCGCTGAAGTACTTTGACTGGTATGTTGCCGAACTCGCCTGGCGCGAGGACAACAGGCGCATGAGCAACGGCAGACTGACCGCCCTCGTGTTGGGCACGGTGATGTCAGCCCCCACATCGCGTAACTTTTGCGGGTATTGGGAGGGAAACAGCCCGCCAGATCCAACATTTGATGACTTCACCGAGCCCTTCGCTGCGGTTTAACGCTCAGACCGCGATCTCCCAATTCGGTTCCTCACCTGCTGTTGCCGCATGTCTCACGCGGCCATCGGCATGGAGCTTCGTCAGCACTGGGGTCAATGTTTTGCCGATCATCATCACCATTGGATCATCGAACGCGATCCCATGTCTTTCGGCGAAAGCGCTGGCACATTCACTCAAAGTGATGGGCCGTTGCGCCGTTCTGATGATTTCGAGCGTGAGCTGGCGCGTATTTGTATCTTTGATGACCGATTTCAGTTGCTTCATCGAACCTGTCCGCGGCGGCCGTCCACGGCGCTTGCTCTTGGGTTCGTCTGCCTTCCAGTCAGGATCATAGATACCAATTACGGTGTCCAGTGCTGCAATCTGCGCCTGCACTGTGCAAAGCTCCGCAGATAAAGCTTGAATCCGCGCTGACAGCTCGTCTCTTTTCGTCTTCAACTCAACCGAAACACTCATTCTTGCACTCCTGAACCAGCATGACTTCAGGATATCAAAAGAACTCTGCTAGGTTTGGTGGCAGTTGCTACCTAATTCCGCAAATATGGTGCGATGATTGGAAACCTTCAATGTTATCATTGGTGCGGTAAAATCGGTGGTGCGTCTCGACCGCACCGAACTTTGTCCCCAATCCCTGTGCTGCACTACATCAAGTGCCTTTTATTGCAATGATTGGATGTTTCGCCGCTAAATCATGAATCCTTGTCCTAATTTACGAAGCAAGGATTCGAGCACTCCCTGATCTGCTGTGGCTGGATTTTTTGCCTGTAGCCAGGATTTGACACGTCCTGGCGGCTGATCTGTCGCGCCATCTGATCGCCACATGAAAATTGGAACGGGGCCAGAGGTTGCGGCCAGACCTGCGGATGTCTTGCCAGCCCGTTCCAACTTCCCTGTGACGATGCTGAAAGAACCACGAAAGGTTCGGGGAACCAGCTGGGCAGCACCCGGTCGTTCGCAACTGAACAGTGAACAACCTCACATCATATAAAGTTCGAATCCGGCCACTCCGACCAGTATAGCCAAGATATTGGCCATGCTTCTGCTCCGGGAGCAGAAGCCAAACAGCATCCGACTCGATTCGTTTAGATCAATCCTGCTTTGAAGCGAGTTCCGCGGCCACTTCCAGCACCTGGTCTTCCCTGATGCCGACAGTGAAATCCTCGATATCGTCGATGGTCTCGCCATCGGGAATGCGGATCGGGTTGTGCGTGCCGACCACAATGGTCTTTATCCGTCGCGGCAGCGCGGGGAGCAAAAATCGTTTCACGCATTCGATCAGAACGGCCCGTTTGTCAGGAGCGAACTTTCCCAGCTTCTCCCGCAGCAAGTGACCGAACATATTGCCATCGGCGAAGCCGAACGGGCTCGCGAGATCAAAAGCATGCAACCTGTATTCGATCCGGGTCATGACGGTTCCTTCATTTGCAGAACTTATATGTAAACTCATGCTATTGGCCGCAATAGGGCCAGATAGCGGTGATGCCGTGTATTTTACCCGAACTGGTAAACAGCGCCGGAAACCCTGTACCGGGATACGGCAATGCAGTACTTATTCTTGAGGCAGCCCAGTATTTTGTGGGCATAATACACCAAAACGTCTGTCAGGGGGCAAACGAAATGAGAACTGCTGTCGTCCGGGTCATGACCGCCACAGTGCGCGTCCTGCTCGCATTGAGCTTCATGATTTTCTTCGGCTTTATCGCAATTTCGCAAGCGCAGACCGCAACTCCGTCACCCCCGCCGGAGAAGGTCGAACAGCTCCTCAAGCTGCTGGATGATCCGGAAGTCAAAGCCTGGATCACCGCAAAGGGGACGCCGCCACCCGCGGAAGAGATTTCCGTTGCGCCATCCGCGAGCGACTTCATGCTTTGGTCGAACGCCATTCGGGCGCACTTGCGCGACATCGCACAAGCCATTCCGGCAGTTCCCACTGAATTTTCGGACGCGCGCTCCACGATCACGACCGAAATCAACGGTCGAGGGCCGGGAGCGATCCTGCTGCTCTTTATCGCATTTGCTGCGCTTGGCTTCGGGGCCGAATTTGTCTTCCGGCGTGTGCTGAGCCAAGCGAGCCGACAAATGGCTACGCCGGCAGCGATTGAGGCAGATTTGCCCGCACGGCATCATATGATCGGCCGATCGATCTTCGCCGCTATCGCACCACTGGTGGTCTTTGCTTTGGCCAGTATCGGCGCCTTCCTCGCCTTCACATGGCCGCCACGGCTGGCCATGCTTGTCCTTCCCATGCTTGTCGCCCTGATAGCCTGGCGCGTGATCATGCGAATGACCGCCATTTTGCTTGGAATCGACCGTCGGCAGTTGAATGATGGCAGCCAGGTGCCGATGCGTCTCATTCCGATGGACGACGTGAAGGCCGCCTTCTGGTATCGCCGTGTTGCCTTGTTCGCGGGTATCTTCTTCTCAGGCTGGGCGGCAGCCGGAATGATGACGGCGCTCAATTTTACACCCAACGTCAAGAGCCTGATCGTTTACGTCCTTGGCCTGGGCCTTCTGGCGGTCGCACTCGAAACCGTCTGGAACCGCCCGGAAGCCCCCGTTGCGTCCCGAGCGTACCGCGTCAAGGAGTGGCTGCTCACATTCTATCTGTGCCTGCTCTGGTCCTTATGGGTTGCTGGCATGAGCCTGGCGCTGTGGATCGGCATCTATGTCCTCATCCTGCCGCCGATTTTGAAGACAACCAGCACAATCGTGAAGTCGTTCTTCTCTGGTCCTGACGATGCGCCAAAGCCCAGGAATCCCGTATTTGAAGTGCTCATCGAGCGGGGCGCAAGGGTGATCATCATCGCACTCGCGGTCGCCTGGCTCGCTGCGGTCGTTCGCTTTCGTGCGAGCGGCTTGATGGAGGACGAAGCCGCCAGTCGCATGATCCGCGGTGTACTTGGGGGCGTGGTGATTCTGCTCGCTGCGGACCTGATCTGGCATATGGTCAAGGGTCTCATCAACGGGCGTATCGAACGCGCCCGCATCGAAGGCGGCGATGAAGCTGCGCTGGCCCGCAGTGGGCGTCTCATGACGTTGCTGCCGATCCTGCGCAATTTCCTTGCTGTGCTCATCGCCGCCATTGCCGTCATGATGGTTCTGTCCGGGCTCGGCGTGGCGATCGGTCCATTGATCGCCGGGGCTGGCATTTTCGGGGTCGCCATTGGCTTCGGTTCACAGTCCTTGGTCAGGGACGTCATAAGCGGCGTGTTCTACATGACCGATGATGCTTTTCGGGTGGGTGAATATATCCAGAGCGGCAGCTACAAGGGGACCGTTGAATCCTTCAGCATCCGTTCCGTCAAATTGCGCCACCATCGCGGCCCGATATTCACTGTTCCCTTCGGTTTGCTGGGTGCGGTACAGAACATGAGCAGGGATTGGGTAATCGACAAGTTCCTCATCTCGGTGAACTACGATACAGACATCGCCCAGGTCAAAAAGGTGGTGAAAGGGGTCGGTGCGGCGTTGCTCCAGGATGAGGAATTCGGCCCGCATATCATCGAGACAGTCAAGATGAAGGGCGTCGAGGCCTTCGGTGACTATGGCATCAACCTGAGCTTCGCCATGATGACCAAACCCGGCCACCAGTCCACCATCCGGCGGCGTGCCTACGCTATGATCCGCGAAGCCTTTGCGGCGAATGGCATCGGCTTTGCGTCACCGACCGTGCAGGTTGCCGGTAACGAAGATCATGCGGCAAGTGTGGCGGCGGCAGCCACGAATGACGCGATGGCACGAAAAAAGGCTGCAGAAGCAGCAAAGTTGCAGGAGAACTGAGTTTGTAGTGATGCTAGGCCCTGACCCTGGTCTTACAAATAATTCTTGCGCCGTATAAGGACCGCCTTCACCGCGAATTTCGCCATGGCCTCTACATCGCGATTGCCGATAATAAAAGCGGCACGTACAAAACGCGCCAGCGTGCCGAGTTCCGCGTCCGTTTCGTCCGTGATATTCAACCTTGCGGCGGCGATATCCAGGGCGCGTTGCATGAGTTCGCCATCCGCTTTCGAATAGTTGGGATTATCGTTGTTGAGAAATACCAATTATCACACCCATCCATCCAGTCTCGAAAACGGCAATCACGTCTCCAGCATCAAATAATAAATCAGAACCAGAAAATCTATGGAGTAAACATCAGTGTAGTTGAGTTCAGTCCGTGGCGAACACGCAAAGGTTGCTTTATCAAGCGGAACTCAACTGGAGGTATATTTTGATTGCGTATTTCACCATTTACTGTTGAGTTTTTCAATCACAAGAAGAGATTAAACCACAAACTTAAACCTAGCACATTTTCGTTATCGTCGCTCGGGAGGATAAGGTACTCCTTCCGCTTTGGTATCTGATTTCGAGCGCGACACAGCCCCAGATAATGCCGACCAGGAGCCAGAAATGCCGCCAGTGATCTGTGTCGATGACGTTACCGATCGCCACATGCGCCACATAGACGAGATAGGCGCAGAGCAGAAAGGGTTGCCAGGGGCGCTCGCGAAAAAGAATGCGCAGTCCGAGGCCCAGCGTCAGCATGGTTAGCGTCAGATAGCTGATAAATCCGATCCAGCCATAGTCCAGCGCTGCCTTCAGCCATATATTGTGCGTGTCCTCGCCAAAGATCGGTCCAAACTCCAGCGGGCCGATGCCCCATGGGTGATCGATGGACATAAGCATGCCGTACCAGTGGCGGGCGAAACGTCCGAATTGAGCGTCGTCATAATCCTGCACCAGCTGCGCTCGCGCCGTGAAAAGGTCAGCGACACTCGGGATTTGCAGCGCGACGACGACGGCAAGTAGGACCACTACGACTGCCAGGCCGGCCAGAAGGGTAATTCGCATCCGGAAGACCGGATTGGGATTTCTGATAAACAGCAGGAGCGCTAGGCCAGCGATGATCAGCGCGGCCATTCCCCACGCCGCACGCGAGAAGGAAAGGAAAATGCCAAGCGTCAGGATGAGAATCGGGATCAGGCGCAATGGCAGTGCGCGAAGGTTGCCGACCAGCACACCATGTACCAGCCAGGCGAGGGGTAGCATGAGGAAGGGACCGAAAACGTTGGGATCCTGGAATGCCCCCATGGCGCGGCCATAGCGTGTGAAAAGCTCAGCGCCCGGAAAAGCATCGAAATAGCCGAGAATACCGAGAAGCGATGTGCACACGGCAGCAAGGATATATGCCTTGAAGATAACAGAGAGGGTACGGTGGTCGGCATTGATGATCGCTGCGAAGAACACTGCCGTAAAGCCGAGGAAAAGCGAAACGGCGATATACATCGGGGCCGTTTTCAGGTCTGGCATCTGCGCCATGGAGACGAGGCCGCCAATGTTGAAGACAACCAGAATGGCCAGCAGGGCGGCAACAGCACGCGACAATCTCAAACCAAACAAGGCCCAGATGCCGATAAGACCTGCCATGTAAAGCTCGTACGGCGCGGGCTCATCGATGACGAAGCCACTGAGGAACACGCCGAAACCAACAGCAAAGGTCGAGATGAGCTTGATCAGGGCGCGGTTTTTTGCGGCGTGATCGACGCTTTCTTGCCGGTTCTGGTCAGCCACAGCGCTCAATAGGCATTGTCCGTGTTGAGAAGTCGTACGGGCGTCAGGAACAGGATTTTGAGATCGAACCACAAGGACCAGTTTTCGATGTAGTAGAGATCGAATTCCGTGCGCATCTTGATCTTGTCGTCCGTGTCGACTTCGCCGCGCCAGCCATTGATTTGTGCCCAACCCGTCACGCCCGGCTTGACCCGGTGCCTGGCGAAATAGCCGTCGACAACCTCATTATAGAGCAGATTGTGCGTATGTGCAGCGATAGCATGCGGCCGGGGCCCGACGAGCGACAGGGTTCCCATCAATGAATTGAAGAACTGCGGCAGTTCATCGATCGAGGTCTTGCGAATGAAGCGCCCAACGCGGGTCACGCGCGGGTCGTTCTTGACCACTGCATTGCGCGCCGTCGGATCGCACATCTCGGTGAACATCGAGCGGAACTTCCAGACTTCGATGATCTCGTTGTTGAAGCCATGCCGCTGCTGCTTGAAGATGACAGGGCCCTTGCTTTCAAGCTTGATTGCAATAGCGGTGGCCAGGATGATGGGACTGAAGACGATCAAACCAAACACGCTGAAAAAGATGTCGAAGGCGCGCTTCGCCACTGAATCCCAGTCATTGATCGGCTTGTCGAACAGGTCGATCATGGCGACCGAGCCGATGTAGGAATAGGCGCGCGGTCGGAACTGCAGATGGTTGTTGTGCGCCGAAAGGCGGATGTCGACGGGCAACACCCACAGCTTCTTCAGGAGCGACAGCACCCGCTCTTCCGCGGTGATCGGCAGGGACACAATCAGCATATCGATTTGGGCGATGCGCGCAAACTCGATCAGCTCGGAAATATTGCCGAGCTTCGGATAACCGGCGACGATCGGCGGTGACCGCTTGGCATCGCGGTCGTCAAAGACGCCACAAATGCGGATGTCATTATAGGGCTGCTGTTCGATCGACCGGATAAGGTCCTCGGCCGGCTTGCCGCCACCAACGATCACGGCCCGCCGTTCCATCTTGCCGTTGCGCGCCCAGCGCCGGATCAAGCGCGACATGATCACGCGAAAGATGAGGAAAAGGATCAGTCCCGAGGCATACCAGGTGCCGAACCAGATACGCGAATAGTCTTCGGAGATTTTGAGAAAGAACGCTGCCAGCGACATCATCGCGAAAGCGCCGGACCAGACGAGGACCAGCTTTCCGAACTTGCTGAATGGGTCGCGCATGACGGCCAACTGGTAGCTGTCTGTCAGTTCCAGGACGAGCACAGTGACTACGGCGGTTGCAAGGATCGCAAGCGAATAGTGCAGGAAGGTTTCGACCGAAGGGCCGACATAGATAACGAAGACACCGATACCCGCAAGCACGATGATCAAAAACTCGATGATCCGCATGATGCCGCTGATCATCACCGGCGAGTTGGTATCCTTGGCGTATTGCGCGGCGATCTGATAGGCCATCGGGCTCAGCGTTGGCTTCTTGCCGGAAGTTCGCGGCTCGTCGGGCGCAAGGTTGCGAACAACGTCACGCGAAAGCTTCGATTCCGCTTTTCTGTCTGTCATGATTTACCTGAACGACCCGAATAGCTGTCAATAGCACATATGCGCTAAAAAAGGCTTAGGGAATTTAGCGACCCAACGCGGCGAAATATTCAACTTCCAGATGCGCCGCCATGGCTTCGACACCGAACTTTCGCTGGAGAGACTCGATACTGGGAAGTGTCTGCTTATAGGCAGCGATATCGCCGATAACATAACTCATCTTGGCGGCCAAATCATTGGGTTCCGGCTGCACCAGGGCAGGGGAATCATCCCCGAGGATTTCCGGAATGCCGCCGACGCGGCTGGCAATGACCGGCCTCCCGGCAGCGAGCGCTTCGATCACGATATAGGGCAGGGCCTCGGCGCGGGAAGGGATCACGACCACCTTGGCAAGCTTGAACGCCTCATGCGCCTTCATCGGCATCAGAAAGCGCGTATTTGCGTCCGCTTGCTTGGCTAGCGTTGCTCGATCCTTGCCATCTCCGACCATGACAGCGGTGAGTTTTCGCCCGATTGTCGTGCCCGCTTTTGAAAGGGCACTGATGAAGATATCTGGACCCTTCAACACGCGCATCTCGCCGATGAACAGAAAGTCGGCCGCATCGTCATCAAGCGCGACAGGCTCGAATTCACTATCTGCCAAGCCGTTATAGATCAACGCGAAACCACATCGCGGCTCGCCGACCTTTTTCGCATAGACACCCTGTTCGAACGCGGAGACGAATATGATCCTGTCGGTCATTTTTTCCATTGCGCGTTCGATCCGAAAAATCACGCGTCCCTGCAGGCTTGCAGGATCGTAGTGCAAACTACCGCCGTGTGGAGAATAAAAGCGGACAACGCTTGAACCAGATACCCGCAACCATGAGCCGAAGAGCCGTGCATAGGTGCCACCTTTGGCACCGTGCCCATGCAGGACATCCGGCTGCAATTTCTTGATAATCCTGTACGTGCGCAGCGCTGCCAGCGCGTCGCCCGGACCGATCTGGCGCTGCATGGCAATGCGTTTGAGCCCGAGCTCCAGCTTGTCGCGCAATCCAGCAAGCAGCGCTTCCTCGAACTCGCCGCCTGTCGATGCATCGCAGATGACGCCGACCCTGTGACCTGCCTTCACCTGGGCTTCGATAAGATCGCGCACATGGCGGAAAATTCCGCCAACCGGAGCGCGAAAACAATGAACTATCCGCAGTGAAGACTTGCCCATCCCGCGATCAGAAGAAGCGCTCGCGCACATAAATCGTGTCGCCGGGCAGCACCTGATCGGAAATGGTAACGCGGCCCGTCAGGCTTTCGCCGTTGAACTGCCGCGTGATATCGACATCGTTCTGTTGCGCGCGCGGCGTAAACCCGCCGGCCGCGGCAATGGCTTTCTGTGCAGTCATGCCGGGAACGTAGGAGTATTGCCCGGCCGCACCGACTTCACCCATGATAAACACCGGCCGGTAGCGGTCGATCTCGACTGCCACGTCCGGATCGCGCAGGTAACCCTTGCGAAGCTTGGCGGCGACTTCCTTTTCGATCTGCTGCAGCGTCTTGCCGCGGGCAGGGACACTGCCGATCAGCGGAACCGAGATATACCCGGCCTGATCGACACTATACGTGTTGGTAATGCCTTCCTGCTCGAACACAGTCAACCGGATGCGATCGCCCGCGTCCAGCATATAAGGCTTGTTGATGGCTTCGTTGAATGCTGCCGGGGCCGGCCGGTAACTGGCACAACCGCCCAGCGTCATGGAAACAACGCCAATGGCCACCAGAAAGATCTGCTTGCTGAACACGTCACGAACCCTAACAAACGTTGCGGAGTAGTACTCGATTCTGTGCAGGATTATCAGTTCATTAGGGTTAATGGCTGGTAAAGTTTGGCGGCGACAGGCAGTTTACTGCACGCAGTGGTTGATGACGGCAACTTCTTAACTCGCTGGTTACCATACGTCTTTACCATTATGCTATTCGTATTGGAGTGTTCTGGAATGCCCGCAAGCCCTGCCGGAAACGATGTGGACATTGATATAGGCGCGTTGTTTGCCAGCCTGTGGCGCAACAAGCTGCGGATACTTCTTGGCTCGCTGTTCCTGACGGCGCTGGCGTTTCTCCTCTTGTCCTTGGTTTCACCGAAATATCGCGCCGAGACCCGCATCCTCATCGAAACAGGGGAATCGGTTTTCACCCGTCCGGCAAACCAACAGGCTGATGACCGTCCGGTGCTCGACCAGGAGGGCATCAAGAGCCAGGTCGAACTCATCGGCTCCTCCGATCTTCTGAAGCGCGTCATCGTCAAGCTCGACCTTGCCAAGAACACAGAGCTCTCCGCTGGCGCCGAGCCATCGGCTCTGTCGCGTCTGTTTGGCGCTGTTGGTATCGGCAAAAACCCGGATGAGGAGACGCGGGACGATTATATTCTGCAGGCCGTGCGCGACCGGCTTCTCGTCTATAGCGTTCAAGCCTCGCGCGTCATTGTCATCCAGTTCTCGTCCAAGGATCCCGTGCTCGCCGCCTCCGTCGCCAATGCCATCGCCGACGAATATGTCGCGACTCAGCAGGCGTCGAAGTCCCGGGCAAACACCGACGCAACGGGCTGGTTGCAACCGGAAATCGCTGACCTCAGCAAGCGCGTCAAGGATGCCGAGGCGAAGGTCGCGGCGTATCGCAGCTCGTCGGACCTGTTGATCGGCCAGAACAATGCTGTTCTTGCCACGCAGCAGCTCTCCGAACTTTCTTCGGAGCTGTCGCGCGTGCGGGCCAACAGGGCAGCGAGTGAGGCGAGCGCCGAGAGTGTCCGTGCCGCGCTGGCGAAGGGCGCGCCTGTCGAAACGCTCCCGGCTGTCATGGCGTCGCCCCTGATCCAGCGCTTGCGCGAGCGTCAGGTGCAGCTCAACAATGACATTGCCGACCTGTCGGCATCGCTGCTCAGCGGCCATCCACGCATCCGGGCATTACGCTCGCAGCTTGCCGATCTCAACAACCAGATCCGTCTCGAGGCGCGAAAGGTTCTCGGCAGTCTTGAAAACGAGGCCGAGACCGCGCGTCTGCGCGAGAGCCAATTGACGAGTTCCCTCAACCAGTTGAAGGCGCAATCTTCGAAAGCAGGCGAGGAAGAGGTAGAATTACGCGCGCTGGAGCGCGAAGCCACGGCGCAGCGTCAATTGCTCGAATCCTACCTGACCCGCTATCGCGAAGCGTCATCACGCACCGATGCCGGCTATCTGCCTGCCGATGCGCGCATCTTCTCACGCGCCGATCGCCCCATCGAGCCGTATTTTCCCAAGAAGATCCCGATGACGACTGCAGCCTTCGTTGCGTCTCTGCTGCTGCTCAGCATCGTCACTTTGCTGCGGGCCCTGTTCAGCGGTCAGGCCCTGCGCCCTGCCTACACACAGCCCGCGCCAGTGGAAGAGGTCGTACAGCCGGTCGCTGTTCGATCTGTCCCTGAACCGGTTCAGCCTGTTGTGGAACCTGCTCAACCAGCGATTGAACCGATAGTCGCTGAGATGCCGGAACCACCGGAAAAGGCGACCGCTGTCGACAAAGCGAAACCGTCCACGGAAATCCGCGCGTCCGTGCTTGATACGCCTGTCGAGGTGCCGGCAATCCCCACCGATCATTCAGGCATCGCCAATGTCGCAACACGTTTGATGGCGAGCGGTGCAGCGCGTGCCGTTGTCGTTTCGCCGGAAGGCGATGAAGCCTCGGCGCTCACCATCCTGCTGGTACGCGAACTCGCCGACCGGGGCGTGCGTGTTATTCTCGTCGACATGACCGGTTCGGGCGAAATCGGCCGCTCCATGCTGGACGACAAGGACCTTCCGGGCATCACCAATCTTCTTGTATCGGATAAGCACTTCAGCGATGTCATCCATCCGGATCACTATTCGCAGGCTGAAATTATCCCGCTCGGCAATCACGATCCGGCGAAAGCCATGCAATCCGTTGGCCGTTTGCCGATGATCCTCAATGCCTTGCAGTCGGCCTATGATCTTGTCGTTGTCGATGCCGGTCCGGCGACGGTTGTCGAGCTGAAACATTTGCTGGCTGACGGTACGGAACTCATTCTCGGCGTGGTCGACCCAGACGACCCCGATGTAGCCGCTACAGCCAAGGCGGTTTATGACGCGAAGTTGCTCGAGCCCGAACTGCTGACACCGTTCGACAAAGAGCATCTGCGACTGGATTCGGGCCGGATCGTCCGCTCGGCGTAGTTAGCGCTTTCCGAACAGGCGCGATCTGGTCTTCTTGACAGCGGCCCAGACGGTCTCATTTTTCTTTATGCTATGCACCAGCTTGCCGCGCGCACGGAGATATCCCGCAAATATCCGGCCCTTCACTGTCAGGCTGACATCGGTGTCATAGCTCGGTACTTGGATATCTGACCAGCTGCGCTTGTAGGGTTCGTCGCCAATGCCAAAGCTGTAGATGGCGAGATCGGTCTTGCAGCTGTCCTGAATGTCTTCGAAAAACAGGAACTCGCCAGGGCTGGCGCTGACCAGTTCATCTTCGGTGATGCCGATGAAATCGATGAAGGTTTGGTGTCTGGCGTAGGATTTTCCAAGGACCGCGCGATATTGCCCTGCCACTTCAAGCGCTTTGAGTTGAAAACGCGGCGTTGCAGATTGAACCTCGTGGGCAAACAGCTGCAGGAAAAAATCCATAGTTCCTGCAGGTTCGTAGGTGTTCTTGATACCAGCCTTTGCGAGCCGCGTTGCCTTGCACTCGAAATAGTTTTTGAGCATCGCGCTGGTCTCAATGGGAGTCGCGGCTGTCACAACGCGATATCCACCGGCATCCTCGAGCCGCCGCGTGTTCTGACGGTGCTTCTTCTTCTTGCGTTTGGAATTACCGCGAGCAAGCACCGTTTCGAAATTGCGGTCGAGCGTGATGCCGAGACTGATATTGGCATTTTCCCGGCTCGGCAGTTGCATCAGCGGATTGGTTTTGCCGTCGAGTTCATCGAGTTGCCGCGCCAGCGAGACGAGGTCGACGTCTGGCCGGGCCTTGTGCAATGCTTGGAAAAGCCCTTTGAGATCGGCAGCAGAAATCTGCACGTCAGCCGCCACCGCGGGAAAATTGCAATTTGCATGCGGTCCGCCGGGAAATGCCGCAATCCGAACCGGACCCTTTTTGACGATTTCCAATGGCAAGAGGAAAACCGGCCTGTCCGCTTCGTACAGCGCCGCGACAAGGCAGTCCGCATTGACGCATGACTGCCAGAATAAAAACCAGTTTGCGGTCTGTGCTGGGCCGGCAAGAAAATCCTCTCCCAGTCCACTCCACATTGCTTTGGCTTCAAGTGGGCTTGCAATTATTTTTGCTTGTTGTGAAGTAATGGACATTCTTGCGTTCCATTGGAGGAGGTGCGAAAGGCAGCGAGGTTTTGTTGATCAACCATATATAAACGTTTAAGTCGCATGAGTTGATGAACAGAATCCTTCGGATATCTTCAAATAACGCGAATTGGTGAAGGAATGGTCCACGCGGCCGACTTGATACGAAAAGCCGTGATGAGACTGGCTTGGCACAGTGGCTTTGCGTCAAGCACACGCGACCGCTTTGGCGGGCTCGGTTCCATCATCATGTTGCACCGGGTTCGTCCTGATTGTATCAGCCCGCTCGGTGTCACCCGTTCACTGGCGATTACGCCCGCTTTTCTCGATCAAATTATTGTGTCGCTGAAATCCGAGGGCACGGAAATCGTCTCCATGGACGAGATGACAGAGCGGGTCAAAGCAGGTTCACCTGGCAAAAGGAGATTTGTCGCGATCACGCTCGACGATGGTTACAATGACAATCTCAATCACGCCTATCCGGTTTTCCAGAAGCACAATGTTCCGTTCACAATCTATGCCGCGCCCGGCCTGATCGAGGGCGCTGCAGTACTGTGGTGGGAGATCGCCGAAAAACTCATTGCCAAGGCAGATTCGATAAGAATCCCCGGCGGACCAGAATGGCGATGCGGAACACTATTTCAAAAGCGCGCAACCTTTCATTCGTTGATGCGCTATTTTTCATTCACGCTGACCGAGTTGGAGCAGTTGCCCACCCTTCGCGAGATGTGCGCGCAAGAGGGAATGATCTGCGGCGTCCCTGCCAATCAGGATGTGATGAACTGGAAGGAATTGCGCCAGATCGCCAGCGATCCCCTATGCACGATTGGCGCGCATACGGTTCACCACTACAACCTGAAGAAATTGACCCCCGATATGGTCGCGCAGGAAATGCGCCTGTCTGCCGATATGCTGGAAGAAAAACTCGGCAAGCGGCCCGCCCATTTCGCCTACCCCTACGGCTCTTCCAAAGCCGCAGGACGGCGCGAAGCCGATATAGCCGGCGCGGAGGGTTTTGCCTCCGCCGTCACGACACGGCACGGTACCATTCACGCCGAACATCGGGCCAATATGTGGGCGCTGCCACGCATCTCCATCAACGGCCGCTTCCAGAAACTGGTCTACGCCAGGACGATGATGAGCGGCGTGACGACGCCAATCGCCAATGCGGGAAGGCGAGTGGTCCAGGCTTAAAAGCGGAACTGGGCACATTGTCGGGGGCTCCCCACTGCCGTATCCTCAATCAGCGTAGTGGGAGATTGAGATGGATGATCGAACCGTGCGGATGGCGCTGGAGCGCCATTGGGATGCTTCGGACGCGAGCGATTTCAAGGTCGAACATGAAATCTACCGCGAGGATGCCGTGCTTTATTATCCTCAATCGGGCGAACGGATTCGCGGGCGGAACAACATTCAGGAGAGCCGATTCGTCCAGCCAAACAAGAAGCGTTTTACGGTCCAGCGAATTATCGGTGGCGGCGATCTCTGGGTGACTGAATACGTGCTTACCTACGATGAGGCACCATCTTATGTGGTGAGCATCATGGAATTCCGCGAAGGACTGGTGGCGAACGAAACGCAATATTTCGCCGATCGGTTTGACCCTGCACCCTCCCGTGCCCATCTTGTTGAGCGAGCATCAGGGTGAATTCTTCTTCGGCGCCTTTTCCATCCAGCTGATGATGAACATCGCCGGTACTACCCAAAGGAATCCTGTCCCGAAGAAATAAAGCAGGTGAACCCACGGACCGGAATTGCCAAGCAGCGCGACGGCAAAGATCGTTGCGACGATTGCGTAGACGCAGACAAGCCCCACGAGCAGAAAGGTTCCGATGAGTTTCTTCAGCCTTACAGGCATTGCGCTATCCAGTTTTGCATTTTCCGGCCATCCTCTACGCGTTAAACCCATCGAGGCAAAGCAAAAAAGGTCGGCTTGAGTTATAAACGCGACGGCGTGTCGCGTGGGGCATCCTTGTAACGGACGCGCGGATGCTGCACCTATCGGCGCAATACAGGAGCGTTCTGCATGGCTGCCAACACACTATCCCAAGGCATGGTCGCCTCGGTTCAGGATCGCGAAGCGCGAAACCGCCAATATATCCGCATATGGCTGTACCTTGTACTTATCGTGCTTGCGACCATCGTGCTTGTGGGCGGGGCAACGCGCATGACCGGCTCCGGCCTTTCCATCACCGAATGGAAGCCTATCCATGGCATCATACCGCCGTTTGGCAATGATCAGTGGATGGAGGAATTCGATAAATACCGGCAGATCCCGCAATATCAGCGGCTGAACAACGGCATGAGTCTCGCGGAATTCCAGCAAATCTTCTGGTGGGAATGGGCGCACCGGTTTCTCGCGCGCGGCGTCGGTTTTCTGGTCGCGATACCGCTCGCCTTCTTCTGGCTCACCGGCCGGCTTGAGCGCCGTTTGAAGCCGCGCATGATCTTCATTCTGGCGCTCGGCGCCCTGCAGGGCGCTGTGGGCTGGTGGATGGTCGCGTCGGGCCTGGTTGACCGTGTCGACGTCAGCCAGTACCGGCTGGCCACGCATCTGACGCTTGCCTGCATCATATTCGCGGCGGTCATGTATGTGGCGCGCGGTCTCGCCGTCTATTCCGAAGCGCCGGCCAATCGCCAGATCCAGCGCTTTGCTGGCTGGTTCGTGATCTTCGTCTTCATCCAGATTTATCTTGGCGCGCTCGTCGCCGGCCTCGATGCAGGACTTTCCTACAATACCTGGCCGCTGATGGACGGATCGATCATCCCCGGCAATCTCTTCCCGATCCAGCCGATCTGGCACAATCTCTTCGAGAACCCGAAGACAGTTCAATTCGTGCATCGCTGCTTCGCCTATTTCGTCTTCATCGTCGCCATCTGGCAGGCTGTATCGACAGTCCGGCAAGCACCCGGCACAACCCACGCGCGGCGCGCCATACTTCTGGCTGTTCTGGTCGCGCTACAGGCGGCGATCGGCATCACGACGCTTTTGATGCAGGTGCCGATTGGTCTCGGTCTGCTGCATCAGTTCTTCGCCATTGTCATTCTCGGGTTTTCCGTCGCCCATTGGCGCGCAACGAAAGGTGCCTATCCGCTGGAGACTGAAGTTGTCGCTGCACGTTAGCCGGGCGAAACCGAAACGCGCCGGATTGCCTCTGCAACACTGAGGCTGCGTTTCGACTCGTCGTAATTCTCGTCCTCATCATGCCATGATGCTGAAAGGCAGGCATGCGCCATGCCGAAGCCGAGAATAGTTTGATATCGCGGTTGAATGCACGGGCGAATGTCTGCGCCATCGAAACGATACGGGTCTCGCTGGCACGCAGATCGTCACGGTCCAGCGGATTGTAGAACATGTTGGCTGCGTCATACATCGGATCGCCGATCAGGCCCTTTGGATCGATGACAAGCCAGCCACGTTTGCCGTGCAGGATGTTCTCGTGATGCAGGTCGCCATGAAGCGGTTGAACGTCCTGCTGATTGTTGAGCAATCTGTCGGCGAGTTCCGCCGCTTCAACAAACGGGCTTTCAACGCGATTGTTCCGGTCTGCTTCGGCCTTCTTGAACAGACTGGCGAACATCGTCCGCAGCGCTATGAGATCGTGCGGGACCGGCCTGTTCGCGGGTTTGGTCTGTGACAGCTTCAGGAACACATCGACGAAGATTTGCGTCGCCGCATCGTCGCCATGCTCGTTGAGATGATCGAGCAAGGTCCGTTCTCCCGCATATTCCAGCAAGAGATTGTTGCCCGAGTGCGCGAGCAAGCGGATGCAGCCATTACCCGCGTGCCACCCGAGATAGTGCGTGCCGCCCAGTTCTTCCCGCATGCCCAGCGGTGTCAGATGCTTGATCACTGCGGCGTCACCGTTCGCCAGCCGCACTTTGACGATACGGCTCGTGACGGTCTCAGCGATCAGTTCGGGGGAGGAGACTTTCCATTCGGGCGGGAAAGTCTCCACTATCGCATCAAGCATTGCCCAACATCAGGTCGAGGTTCTGCACGGCAGCCCCCGATGCCCCTTTGCCGAGATTGTCGAGCAGCGCGACGAGATTGACCTGTCCCTGACCCTCGGTGCCGAAGACATAGAGCTTCATGATATCTGTATCGCGCAGCGCTTCCGGATCGAGGCGCGGCAGCATGACACTTTCCGCCAGCGGCACAACCTGCACGATATTCTGGCCCTCATAATGCTTGACCAGTGCCGCATGGATATCTGCTATCGAAGGATTGCCGTCGAGATCAGCGGCAAACAGCGGCACCTGCACGATCATGCCTTGCGCAAAGCGGCCGACGCTTGGTGAAAAGATCGGTTTGCGCTCGAGGTGCCCGTGCACCTGCAGCTCGGGCACGTGCTTGTGCTTGAGCGGCATCGCATAGAGGAAATGGTTTGCGTCGATATGATCAGGCGCATCCGGATTTTCCATCTGCGCGATCATCTGCTTGCCACCGCCGGTATAGCCGGAGACTGCATTGACGGTCACAGGATAGTCACCAGGCAAGATGCCAGCATCACGCAACGGCCGCACCAGCGAAATCGCGCCGGTCGGGTAGCAACCGGGATTGGCGACGAGCCGCGCATTGATGATCTTCTGCCGCTGGTCGCGGTCGAGCTCGGCAAAACCGTAGGCCCAATCCGGATGCACGCGGTGCGCGGTCGAGGTGTCGATGATCTTGGTTGAATTATGCCCTGCGAGAATCGATACGGCTTCCTTCGACGCATCGTCGGGCAGGCAGAGAATGGCGACATCCGCATCCTTCAGGAACTCGGCGCGCAACTCCTTGTTGCGCCGCTCGGCTTCCGGAATGGAAAGCACATCGAGATCATCGCGACCGGCAAGCCTTGTCCGTATCTGCAGGCCGGTGGTGCCGTGTTCGCCGTCTATGAAGATTTTGGGTTTCATGGGAATGCCCTTGGAAGCTTTGAATTCAGATGGTTAGCTCAGTTTTTTGCCAAATGCCTTATCGTGTGCGTGATTCGACAAGCTCATCATGAGGGAGGCAGGTGGGCTGCAAGATAATCACCAGCCTCGCAACCGCGATAACCACCAGCCTTGCAAATCTTGACTCCCTGCAATCAACCTACCTCCCTCATGGTGAGCTTGTCGAACCACGCACAATGCAACGCCACTTGATTATTTTCGCCGCGCTTTTTGTTCTGCCAGAATACCGAGATAATACATCGCGATTGTGGCACCGGCGATCGCCGTCACATCCGCATGATCATAGGCAGGTGCAACCTCCACCACGTCGGCGCCGACAATGTTCAGTTCCGTCAGATGCCGCAGCACCGAAAGAATCTTCGCGGAGGAAGGCCCGCCGGCAACAGGCGTTCCGGTACCGGGTGCGAAAGCCGGATCGAGGCAGTCGATATCGAAGGTGAGATACACCTTTTTGCCCGCGGTCCGGGCGATGATCTGCTTGGCGATCTCCGCCGCCGACATTTCCTCGACTTCGTAGCCGTAAACGATCTTCAGCCCGCAATCATCTGGCGCATGGGTGCGGATACCTACCTGGATCGAATGCGCCGGATCGATCACACCGTCGCGCGCCGCACGCCCGACGAACGAGCCATGGTCGATGCGCTTGCCGTCATCGTACCAGGTGTCCTGATGCGCATCGAATTGCACCAGTGCCACCGGTCCATGCTTTGCCGCATGCGCCTTCAAAATCGGCCATGTGACGAAATGATCGCCGCCGAGCGACAGCAGGAAAGCGCCGGACTTGATGATCTTTGCAGCTTCCCGCTCGATAGTCGCCGGTGTTTTCTGGTGGTTGCCATAGTCTAGCAGGCAGTCGCCATAATCGATCACTGCCAGATCCTCGAAAAGATCACGCTGAAACGGATACTGCGGATCATTGTCGAAGATCGCCGAGGCACGCCGGATCGCCTGCGGGCCAAACCGCGCGCCGGGCCGGTTGGAGACAGCCGCATCGAACGGAATACCCCAGACCACGACTTCAGCGCCATTCAGGTTCTTCGTGTAGCGCCTGCGCATGAAGGAGAGGGCGCCCGCATGGGTCGGATCGGTCGCCGCACTGGTCAGATTGCGCGCTGTAAAGGCATGATCGATGGACTTCGATGGCATTGGATTTCTGCTCCAGGACTAGGCATCGTTAATTGTGCGGCGAAGCTAGCGTAAACTCTCGTCCGCGCAACAAAAAAGCGGACCCGAAGGCCCGCTTTCTGCATCGTCCATATGAAGCGATATTAGCGCTTCGAGAACTGGAACGAGCGACGGGCTTTCGCCTTGCCGTACTTCTTGCGTTCGACGACGCGGCTGTCGCGTGTCAGGAAGCCGCCCTTTTTCAGAACGCCGCGCAGCGCAGGTTCGAAATAGGTGAGGGCCTTGGAGATGCCGTGACGAACGGCACCAGCCTGACCGGACAGACCACCACCGGCAACGGTAGCGATGATGTCGTACTGGCCGGCGCGGTTGGCCGCAACGATCGGCTGCTGCAGGATCATCTGCAGAACCGGACGGGCGAAATACTTGCCGTATTCCTTTTCGTTGACGACGATCTTGCCGGAACCTGGCTTGATCCAGACGCGGGCAACCGCATCCTTGCGCTTGCCGGTTGCGTAGGCACGGCCCTTGGCATCGAGCTTCTGGACATGAACCGGTGCAGCGGCCTGCGTCGAGGCGACGGCAGAGGTACCGAGTTCTGCGAGCGAGTTGAGCTCAGCCATTATTATGCGCTCCTTTTGTTCTTGGAATTCAGCGCGCCGACGTCGAGGACTTCAGGTGCCTGAGCTTCATGTGGGTGGTTGGAACCGGCGTAAACGCGCAGGTTCTTCATCTGGCGACGGCCGAGCGGTCCACGTGGAACCATGCGCTCTACAGCCTTCTCAACGACGCGTTCCGGGAAACGGCCTTCGAGCAGCTGACGGGCAGTGCGTTCCTTGATGCCGCCGGGATGGCCGGTGTGCCAGTAGTAAATCTTGTCGGTAAACTTCTTACCTGTCAGCGCCACCTTGTCGGCATTGATGATGATGACATTGTCGCCATCGTCTACGTGCGGGGTGAAGGTTGCTTTGTGCTTGCCGCGCAGGATGTTGGCGACGATGGAAGCGAGACGACCGACGACGAGACCTTCGGCGTCAATCAGGATCCACTTTTTCGTCACATCTGCCGGCTTCTGTGTGAAGGTAGCCATTGTGTTCGTCCTTGAGATCATCCTTCACAAAGGAAGGCTTTTCTTGTTGCTTGGGTTGTGCGGATGGATTGAATTCCGCACAACAATGAAAAACGGCGGGAGAACCCACCGCAGTCGAGGGTTTCAATAAAGGGGCAGGGCTCTCTCGTCAAGTGATGGTTTTCGTGTCAGATCAAAAATAACACAGCGAATACAGTTACTTATTGAAAAGGTATTATATTACCACATCATTTTAGCGCAGTTTGACCGCTCGAAGTGCTAGAGCGGCGCCCCTATTGGCAACCAGACGTCACTTCACAGCGACGACAACCTTCCCCTTCGCACGACCCGTTTCGACATAGTCCAGCGCCTCATTGGTCTTCTCGAACGGGAAGACCCGATCCACTACCGGTCGCATGGCACCTGCCTCGATCAGGGAGGTGATCTGACCAAGCTGCCCGCCGTTGGCCGTCATGAAGAGGAAGGAGTAGCTGATGCCTTGACGTTTCGATTTTCTCCTGATGCCGTAACTCAGCAGGCGCATGACCTGTTGAAGCAGCCAGCCGAAACCATTCTGCCTTGCGAAATCCGGATCCGGCGGACCGGAAATCGAGATCAGCTTCCCGCCCGGCTTCAGCCCACCAAGGGATTTCTTCAGTGTGTCCTGCGCCGAGGCTGTTCAGTACGACGTCGTAATCCTGCAGGACCTCCTCGAAGCTCGTCCTTCTTGTAGTCGATCACGACATCTGCGCCGAGACTTTTGACGAGATCGATATTTACTGTGCTTGTGGTCGTCGCCACATATGCCCCGAGATGCTTGGCGAGCTGGATCGCGATCGTACCCACGCCGCCCGAGCCGGCATGGATCAGGACTTTCTGTCCCGTCTGCAAGTTGGCCCGCTCGACGAGCACCTGCCATGCTGTCAGGGCGACAAGCGGAATGGACGCGGCCTCTTCCATGGTCAGATTGTTCGGCTTCATCGCCACATCGGCCTCGTCCATGGCGATATACTCTGCAAATGTCCCGATGCGATCCTGGGCCGGACGTGCATAGACCTCGTCACCGGGCTTGAACTGCCGGACATTGGCCCCGACCCGGACCACGACGCCCGCTACATCGTTGCCGAGGATCAGCGGAAGGCGGTATGGCAGGATGAGTTTGAACTCTCCATCTCTGATCTTGGTATCCAGAACATTCACACTGGCGGCGTGAATCTCCACCATCACGTCATTCTCCCGCAGTTCCGGCTCCGGACTTTCAGCGAAACGCAGGGCGCCACCTTTCACATAGCGATCGATCAGAAATGATTTCATAAGAACTAACTTTCAATTCTGTGGTCAGCGGGCAGAAGCCAATCAACAGCGATGAACGTTCAGTCGGGAAGCCGACTGAATTTCCGCAGGTTTTTGTCTACGAAGGACTCTGGCAGGAAGCGGCGCATAAAACGAATCTGGCCCGCTGCTTTGCCTGCAGTGTAGCGTCGTTTGGGCGATGCCGCATTGGCGGCCCTTACGACGGTTGCGGCGACGACCTCAGGTGCGTCACCCTTCGCAATGATTTCGCGCATCAGCTTCTCTGCGTTGGCACGAATTGTATCATAGACGGGAAGCGGCTGGTCCGGTCGGGTGATGTTATCTTCGAAGGACGTGCGGGTCACACCGGGCTCGACAAGCACAACGCGGATGCCCTGCGTTCGAACTTCATGATCGAGAGATTCCGAATAGCCCTCGATAGCGTGTTTGGTCGATGCATAGAGGGCATTATAAGGAGCGGGAATTAGCCCGAGTATGGAACTCAAATTGACAATTCGACCCCTGCGCTGGTGTCTCATTACGGGCAGGACTGCATTTGTCATTCGCAGGACGCCGAACACGTTCACGTCGAACACAGCCTTCGCCTGTGCCGCCGAGGACTCTTCAGCGCCGCCGAGCAGCCCGATCCCGGCGTTGTTAACCAGAAGATCGATCCGCCCTGCGCGGCTTAGAACCTCGTCTACGACCGTCTGCACCGATGCGTCATCGGCCACATCGCAGATCAGCATCGTGATCCCGTCCGGGGTATCGGACATCGGCTTTCGGCTGGTACCGAATACACGGTAGCCATCGCGCCGCAGCGCTCGTGCCGTTACCAGCCCAATGCCTGAGGAGGCGCCCGTGACCAGGGCGATGCCGCGTTCTGTCTTGCTCATTGCCTTCTGCTTTCATTTTGTCATGGAACATCGATGAATAATCAGTTACTATGATTTTAGTAGTAAGTCACTATCAAAAAGATATCAACATGAAGAATCTTTCAAACCAGCCATGCCTGATCGCTCGGAGCCTTGCCCTTGTGGGGGATGCATGGAGCATGCTGATCATGCGGGATGCCCATGCGGGCCTCACCCGCTTTGATGAATTCCGCAAGAGTCTCGGTATCGCGCCGACGATGCTGACGGGGCGACTTTCAGCCCTGACTGACGACGGGCTGTTGGAGAAACGCCGCTATTCCGACCGACCGCCACGGGATGAATATCTGCTGACCGAAGCCGGCCGCGACTTTCTGCCGGTGCTGTTTGCGATCGGCGCATGGGGACGCAAGCATCGCGGCGGGGGCAAGGTGACCCGGTTCTTCGACGCCGAGACCGGAACGGAGATCGATCCCGTCACCATCGACCGCGAGACCGGTGCACCGGTCGGAACACGTCCCATTCGCGTTGCAGAACCCGAATGAGCCGGCCCCACGGCAGCAGATAAAGCAGCGGCATAGCTGCCATTTGATCAATTTACGCAACGTTTTACCGTAACGTACTTCCGCTACTTGCCGTGTTGCCTATGATCATCGTGGTCCGTTTATCAGGTGCGAGGCGATGGAATACAGGCAGACCAGGCGCATTCCTCAAAGCGCTGTATCAGCAAGTTCGAGTGGTATGGCCGATCTTGTCCGGGATCATTGGGGTGATGCTGGCGTTTGGGCTTCTGGTTGGACAGATAGAAGGCTGGCGCGTGACCGACACGATCTATTTCACCTTCGTTACCGGCCTTGCCATTGGCTATGGCGATCTGACACCGCAACATCTCTCATCGCGCATCTTCGCCATTGCCATCGGCCCTTGCGGCATCATCCTGACCGGGCTTGTCGCGGCGGTCAGCGTAGAGGCGCTGCGTTCGACTGTCATTGATCGCAAGTCCTGAGCGCTGCCAGCGGCTGCGCCGTTTTTGGAATTGGGGGGATCTTTCGTGAATCATCTTTGGCAAGAAATCCGGCACAACCCGATCCTTTGGCTACTCGCCCTCGTGCCCTTCGTTTTTGCGGCGAAGATGGCCAGCCCGGAAGCGCACACACTGCTTTTTGTGCTCGCGGTACTGGCCATCATTCCGTTGGCGACTCTGCTCAGTCACGCCACCGAGTCCGTTGCGGCCAAAACTGGCGATGCGGTCGGTGGCCTCCTTAATGCAACGCTCGGCAATCTCACCGAACTCATTATTGCGCTGGCCGCACTGCGCCTTGGCCAGTTTACCTTGGTGAAGGCTTCAGTGGCCGGAGCAATTGTTACCAACACTCTGTTTATGTTGGGAGCGTCGTTCCTGCTCGGGGGGCTGAAATACCACGTTCAAGAGTACAATCGCGTCAATGCGCGTCTGCAGACAACCTTGCTGTTTCTGGCTACAGTTGCCCTGATTATCCCCTCAGCAGCAGCCTCTGCCGATGTTGAGGTGCCGTCGGTGTTCATGCAAAAACTGAGCGTCGGCCTGTCAGTCGTCCTGATCATCGCCTATGGGCTGGGTCTTATATTCTCACTGAAGACCCACAGCGAACTCTTCGGCAGCACGGAAGAGGCATCAAACGAGCAGGCTTGGCCCCTCAATATCGCCCTTGTTACGCTGGCCGGCGTGACGGTACTCGTGGCGCTCGTCAGCGAGATCTTTGTCGAATCCGTTCAGGAAGCCGCGGTGACATTCGGTATGACGCCAGCATTCGTGGGATTTATCGTCGTGGCGTTGGTTGGCGGAGCGGCGGAAATGGCATCAGCCTTTTCCGGCGCTCGCAAGAACAGACTCGATCTGAGCGTCGGCATTGCTCTCGGAAGTGCCGCGCAGATCGCCCTGTTCGTTGCACCAGTTCTAGTGCTTCTCAGCTACGTCATCGGGCCAGCGCCCATGGACCTGCAATTCTGGCCGGCCGCAGTCGTCATGGTTCTCATCGCTACGATGACGGCCACCATCGTCACCAACAGCGGGCATTCGACATGGTTCGTGGGCGTATTGATGTTGATGGTCTACTTCATTTTTGCGATGACGCTGTATTTGCTGCCGCCTGGCGGGCAGTAGTAGGCACCCCGCCGAGTAGCGAGCCATCCATTCACGCCGCTACCTGTGGTGGGATCGAATAGGTCGCCGTCGCATGCGCCACGAGTTCGCCGTTGGCGCTGTTCATTGCTATTTCGACGATCGCCAGGCGCTTGCCGAGTTTCAGCAGCGTCGCCTTGGCGTCGATGGGCCCGGTCTCGGGCTTGCGCAGGAAATTGATATTGAGGTTCGTTGTCACGGCGAGGGCAACCGGTCCGATCTGCGCAAGGATTGCGACATAGGCGGTGATGTCGGCTAGCGCAAACAGGGTGGGCCCGGACACCGTGCCGCCCGGTCGCAGATGCCGGTCCGCCGGATCAAGCCGCATCGATGCAAAGCCTTCGCCGGCATCAGTCACCGTAAAGGCAATTCCCTCGGTATTTACTTGGGGAAATTCGCGTTCCAGAAAGAATGACAACGCTTCTACATCCATCGCTAAAGCCATAGTCCTGCCTTTGCTGTTTTCTTTACGTTTTCGCTGTTATTGTTGACGCTCGTACTTCCACATCGTCTTTACAAGACGGAGGCCATATATGAAACCGCCTGGGTTGATCGCAGCATGCTGTGTATTCGCGCTGGCCTATGCCGGAATTATAGCGACGCAAACCACGCCGCCGCCGACACAAGCCGTCCAACCATTCAGCCTGCCGGAAAGGCCGGTGGCCCTGACCGAGGATAAGATCAAACGTTTCCTTTTCGGATTCGCGCCTGTGGCCGCAACACTACGGGAATTGAACGGCAGAGGTGAGGTGGCGGAACGAACCGCGATCCTGGATGTGAAAGCGGCGGAATATGGCTTTACGAGCTTTTCCGACTGGATGGATACAACCAACACGATCATGGTGACCTATCACTGGGCAACCAATCCGGATCCGCGTGTCGAGGTGGAAAAGGCCATCGCCTCGATTCCTGCCATGCAAAATCTTTCCGATAAGGAAAAGTCGGATATGATCGAGGGATTGAAAACCGGGCTCGCCAAGGTTGAGAACGCAAAACCGACACCGGAGAACATAGCGATTGTCCAACGTCATTTGCGCACATTGAAACCGTTCTACGAGCTTTGGGCGCCGCCGGCTTGATGATGGCCAAGCAAAACAGAAAGCATTGAACTACGATGCAGGATCATGATCACTACGCCGACGATTATATTCGCGGCATTCTTTCCTCCGTCAAAACCATCGCACTGACCGGCGCTTCGCCCAAGGAAATGCGGCCCAGCTTTTCCGTGATGAGATTTTTGCTTGCCCAAGGATATCACGTCATCCCGGTCAATCCCGGGCAGGCGGGAAAGACCATCCTTGGCCAAAGGGTCTATCCACGACTTGCCGATGTTCCGGAGCCAATCGACATGGTTGATGTCTTCCGCAATTCCTTTGCCGCTCCAGGTGTTGTCGATGAGGTGCTGGCGCTCGACCCGTTGCCGCGAGTGATCTGGATGCAGCTCGGTGTTTGGGACGAAGCCGCTGCAGGCAAGGCCGAAGCAGCCGGGATCGAGGTGGTGATGAACAGATGCCCCGCCATCGAAATTCCACGGCTCGGCATGCGCGTCTAGCAGCGTCCGCCGGTCAACGAAACGCTCGTTCAACTCATTTTCGTCGATCACAGGAAAATGCGAAGCCTGCCTGCCGTTCCGGCGGACAAGTTGAACGCTTTTACGCGACTCTCACACAAGAAATGCCGTTTCCTACACAAGAAACCCCGAAAACGGCACAAGAATCTCAATCGCTGGCTGTAATTAGATTGTCCTTGGTTGCGAAAATGCGCACTTGGCCCCAGCGTCGCAATCCCATAGCCTTGCAGGAGAGGCTGGCAACAGGAGGACTTCATGGCGCACCGCGCACCCGGAATCGAAACATTGGCGGTGCATGCCGGCGCCCGGCCCGACCCGGAAACGGGCGCGCGGGCGACGCCGATTTATCAAACGACGGCCTTCGTCTTCGACGATGCGGATCATGCGGCGTCTTTGTTCGGTCTGAAAGCCTTCGGCAACATCTATAGCCGAATCACCAATCCAACCAATGCGGTACTGGAAGAACGTGTCGCAGCACTTGAAGGTGGAACGGCGGCGCTGGCAGTTGCATCCGGCCATGCGGCGCAACTCCTGATATTCCATACATTGATGCAGCCCGGGGATAACTTCGTCGCGTCGAACAAACTCTATGGCGGGTCGATCAACCAGTTCGGCCAATCGTTCAAATCGTTCGGCTGGGATGTGCGCTGGGCGGAAGCAGACGATATTTCCTCCTTTGAAGCCCGGATCGATGAACGGACCCGCGCTATCTTCATCGAGAGTATCGCCAACCCCGGCGGCATCATCACCGACATCGCCGCGATCGCTGAAATCGCCCACCGGCACGGCCTTCCACTGATCGTAGACAACACTCTTGCGTCGCCATATCTCATTCGACCGATCGACTATGGTGCTGATATCATTGTGCATTCGGCGACAAAGTTTCTCGGTGGCCATGGCAACTCCATGGGCGGTATCATCGTCGACTGCGGTACATTCGATTGGTCGAAATCCGGAAATTACCCGCTGCTGTCTGAGCCGAGACCCGAATATAACGGGGTGATATTGCACGAAACCTTCGGCAATTTCGGCTTTGCCATCGCCTGCCGCGTTCTCGGTCTGCGTGATCTCGGACCTGCGTTGTCACCCTTCAACGCTTTCCTGCTCCTGACCGGCATCGAGACCCTGCCGCTGCGCATGCAGCGCCATTGCGACAATGCGCTTGAAGTTGCCAAGTGGCTGAAACTAAACGACAAGGTGGATTGGATAAGCTATGCCGGCCTTACTGGAGATCCCTATAACGAGCTGCAGCAGAAATATTCGCCGAAGGGTGCTGGCTCGGTTTTCACCTTCGGTTTGAAGGGTGGATATGATGCCGGTGTTAAGCTTGTCGAGCATCTTGAACTCTTCTCGCACCTTGCCAATATCGGTGATACGAGATCGCTGATTATCCATCCGGCCTCGACGACGCACCGGCAACTCAGTGACGAGCAGAAGATCGCGGCGGGCGCCGGTCCCGATGTGGTGCGGCTTTCGATCGGCATTGAGAACGTTGCCGATATCATCGCCGATCTTGCACAAGCGTTAGCAAAGACTGGCTAAACTAATGAAAAGCTTTATTAAAATCGACTTTGGTAATATAGACCCGGAGCACGGCGCGCCAAAACCTGAACGTGTTATTTCCGGTGATCCGCAGTTCCGCACCTGGAATTGCGATGAGGCCGATGGCAATCTTTATGCGGGAATATGGGAGGCGACCCCCGGTAAATGGCGTATCGCCTATGATGAATGGGAGTTCTGCCACATCCTTTCCGGACGTTCGATCATTGCGGAAGAGGGTGGCGACGAGCGGCACGTGGCGGCTGGTGATACCTTCGTATTGCGCCCGGGCTTCCGTGGAACATGGGAAGTGCTCGAGACGACGCGCAAGGAATATGTGATCAGGCTTTGAACTGAATTCAGCTTGAGTCAAGCATCATGTCTTGAACATCTTGCGGAACCGGGTGGCGACGCCTTATGTATCGTATGTGTAATCCCACGAATCTGAGGCATTTTTTGCGTCTCATATTCTCCAAAACGCTGAGGCCCACCGATGAGAGATCCAATCGAAACAGCTATGAACCTCGTGCCTATGGTCGTCGAACAGACCAATCGGGGCGAGCGGGCCTATGATATTTTCTCGCGCCTGCTGAAAGAACGCATCATCTTCATTACCGGACCGATCGAGGACGGCATGGCGACGCTTGTCAGCGCGCAGTTGCTTTTCCTTGAATCGGAAAATCCGAAAAAAGAAATCAACATGTATATCAACTCGCCAGGCGGAGTCGTCACCTCCGGCATGGCGATCTATGACACGATGCAGTTCATTCGTCCTGCCGTGTCGACGCTCTGCTTCGGCCAGGCGGCATCCATGGGCTCGCTGCTTTTGACTGCTGGCGAGAAGGACATGCGTTTCGTTCTGCCGAACGCCCGTATCATGTTGCACCAGCCTTCCGGCGGCTTCCAGGGACAGGCGTCCGATATCGAGCGCCATGCCCAGGACATCATCAAGATGAAGCGCCGCCTGAACGAGATTTACGTCAAGCATACGGGCCGCGATTACGATTCGATCGAACGTACGCTCGACCGCGATCACTTCATGACTGCCCAGGAATCACTCGAGTTCGGCCTGATCGACAAGGTGCTGGAATCCCGTGCGGTTCTCGAAGGCGACGGAAAGTAACCGGCTAAATCGCCCGTCCGGGTCGAAAATGAACTTTTTTTGACCCGGTTGCGGACTTTCTGCCACACATGCGGCTTGCATAGAGCGGAGCAGACGTTACGTTAAGCGATTAATGCCTATTCTACGAATGACTATTCACTTCCACCTGGAGGAAGTGGCGGTTCCGGGAGAGCGGGGCCGATACTGAAAGGAAACTGCAATGAGCAAAGTCAGCAACGGCGGCGGCGATTCAAAGAATACGCTATATTGCTCGTTTTGCGGGAAGAGCCAGCATGAAGTTCGCAAGCTGATTGCGGGCCCGACTGTTTTCATCTGCGATGAATGCGTCGAATTGTGCATGGACATCATCCGCGAGGAAAACAAATCCTCGATGGTGAAATCCCGCGAAGGCGTCCCGACGCCGCAGGAAATCATGGCTGTTCTCGATGATTATGTCATCGGTCAGAACCATGCCAAGCGTGTTCTCTCTGTCGCTGTGCATAACCATTACAAACGGTTGGCCCACGCATCGAAAAACAATGAAGTCGAACTGGCGAAGTCCAACATTCTTCTGGTTGGTCCTACCGGTTGCGGCAAGACCTATCTGGCGCAATCTCTCGCCCGCATCATCGACGTGCCGTTTACCATGGCAGACGCGACGACGTTGACGGAAGCCGGTTATGTCGGTGAGGATGTCGAAAACATCATCCTTAAGCTGCTGCAGTCGGCCGACTACAATGTCGAGCGGGCACAGCGCGGCATCGTCTATATTGACGAGGTCGACAAGATTAGCCGCAAGTCGGACAATCCTTCGATCACACGCGATGTGTCGGGCGAGGGCGTGCAACAGGCGCTGTTGAAGATCATGGAAGGCACCGTTGCTTCCGTGCCGCCGCAGGGTGGCCGCAAGCATCCCCAGCAAGAATTCTTGCAGGTGGACACGACGAACATCTTGTTCATCTGCGGTGGTGCCTTTGCCGGTCTCGACAAGATCATCTCGGCCCGTGGCGAGAAGACCTCCATTGGGTTCAGTGCTGCGGTCAAGGCTCCGGACGATCGACGGGTTGGCGCAATCTTCCGCGAACTCGAACCAGAGGATCTGCTGAAATTCGGTCTTATCCCCGAATTCGTTGGCCGTCTGCCCGTGATCGCGACACTGGAGGATCTCGACGAGGTCGCACTGGTGCAGATTCTGTCCGAACCGAAGAACGCTTTGGTCAAGCAGTATCAGCGCCTGTTTGACATGGAAAATGTCGAACTGACCTTCCATGAAGATGCATTGAAGGCCATTGCCAAGAAGGCAATTGCCCGCAAGACTGGAGCTCGCGGTCTGCGCTCGATCATGGAGAAGATCCTTCTCGACACAATGTACGAGCTGCCAACGCTCGACGGCGTCCAGGAAGTGGTAATTTCAGGTGATGTCGTGGAAGGTAATTCGAGGCCTCTCTACATCTACGCCGAGCGCAAGGAAGAAAAAGGCAATGTTTCCGCTTAAGTCATCGGAAATAGCGCATGATAACGGCAAAGCTCCGCATGACGCGGAGCTTTTCTGTTTCTACTTGCATTCAATTGTGTGCGCGGGAACGCAAAAGATTGCACTCGAACTGTTGTGAGCGCAGGATAGATTACGATTCTGTGAATAAGCTTGGGGTAGGGATGCTTGAAACAAGCGGGCTGCCACTCCAAGTAAGTGTTAAGCTGCATAACTGGTAGTACGCCGCTCAATGCATGAGCCCCAAATGGATTTTGATTTTGGATTGTGGCCATGCACCTTAAAGGGTACCCGGACGTGGCGATCTGGCCAAATGGCCTGAGAAAGGACATGAAATGACCGTTGCAAGCAAGAAGACACTGGCGGGTGGCGAGAGCGGGCTTTATGCCGTTCTGCCGTTGCGCGATATCGTTGTCTTCCCCCACATGATCGTTCCACTCTTCGTCGGCCGCGAAAAGTCCATTCGCGCGCTTGAGGAAGTCATGGGCGTCGACAAGCAAATCCTGCTTGCCACACAGAAAAATGCTGCGGACGATGATCCGCAGGCCGATGCGATATACACTGTCGGCACTGTTGCCAACGTCCTGCAATTGCTGAAATTGCCCGACGGCACAGTGAAGGTTCTCGTTGAAGGTATCGCTCGCGCTGAGATCACCAGTTTCAGCGAACGCGAAGACTATCATGAAGCCAATGCGATAACGCTCACGGAGCCGGAAGAAGATCCGGTCGAGATCGAAGCGCTCGCTCGCTCTGTGGTGTCGGACTTCGAAAATTACGTAAAGCTAAACAAGAAGATTTCGCCTGAAGTTGTCGGCGCCGCAGGACAGATCGAGGATTACTCGAAGCTGGCTGACACGGTCGCCTCGCATCTCGCGATCAAGATTCCTGAGAAGCAGGACATGTTGTCGATCCTCTCCGTGCGTGCGCGGTTGGAAAAGGCCATGTCGTTCATGGAATCGGAAATATCCGTCCTTCAGGTGGAAAAGCGTATCCGCTCGCGCGTTAAGCGCCAGATGGAGAAAACCCAGCGCGAATACTATCTGAACGAGCAAATGAAGGCGATCCAGAAGGAGCTCGGTGATGGCGAAGATGGCCGCGACGAGTCCGCTGAACTGGAAGACCGCATCAAGAAGACGAAGCTGTCGAAGGAAGCCCGCGAAAAGGCCAATGGCGAGCTGAAGAAGCTGCGCCAGATGAGCCCGATGTCCGCCGAGGCGACCGTCGTTCGCAATTATCTCGACTGGTTGCTGTCCATTCCGTGGGGCAAGAAGTCGAAGATAAAGAACGATCTCAACCTCGCTGATGAAGTTCTCGATACCGAGCACTACGGCCTGGACAAGGTGAAGGATCGCATTGTCGAATATCTGGCGGTGCAGGCCCGTTCGACCAAAATCAAAGGCCCTATCCTGTGCCTCGTTGGTCCTCCCGGTGTTGGCAAGACTTCGCTCGCCCGTTCGATCGCCAAGGCGACCGGACGCGAATATATCCGTATGTCGCTTGGTGGTGTACGTGACGAGGCCGAAATCCGCGGTCACCGCCGTACTTATATCGGCTCGATGCCTGGCAAGGTCATCCAGTCGATGAAGAAGGCCAAGAAATCCAACCCGCTTTTCCTGCTCGATGAAATCGACAAGATGGGCCAGGACTTCCGCGGCGATCCGTCATCTGCTTTGCTTGAGGTGCTCGATCCTGAACAGAATTCAACATTCATGGATCATTACCTCGAGGTTGAGTACGACCTTTCGAATGTAATGTTCGTGACGACTGCCAATACGCTGAATATCCCCAGTCCGTTGATGGACCGTATGGAGATCATCCGTATTGCTGGCTACACGGAAGATGAAAAGCTGGAGATCGCCAAGCGGCACCTGTTGCCCAAGGCAATCCGCGATCATGCATTGCAGCCAAAGGAATTCTCGGTGTCCGAAGACGCCATTCGCGCCATCATCCGCAATTACACGCGGGAGGCCGGTGTTCGCAACCTCGAGCGTGAATTGATGAAGTTGGCCCGCAAGGCTGTCACCGAAATTATGAAGACACAGAAAAAGTCGGTGAAGGTCACGGATGCAAACATCGATGAATATCTCGGCGTCGAGAAGTTCCGCTTCGGCCAGATTGACGGTGAAGATCAGGTTGGTGTCGTCACAGGTCTCGCCTGGACGGAAGTGGGCGGCGAATTGCTGACCATTGAAGGCGTCATGATGCCTGGCAAGGGCCGCATGACGGTGACAGGCAATCTACGTGACGTGATGAAGGAATCGATTTCTGCGGCGGCATCCTATGTCCGCTCACGGGCCATCGATTTTGGCGTCGAGCCACCCCTGTTCGATCGTCGTGACATCCATGTGCACGTGCCGGAAGGTGCAACGCCGAAGGATGGTCCGTCGGCCGGTGTTGCGATGGTGACAGCCATCGTGTCGATACTGACGGGTATCCCGGTTCGCAAGGATATCGCCATGACCGGCGAGATCACGTTGCGGGGCAGGGTCCTGCCGATCGGTGGTCTGAAAGAGAAGCTGCTTGCCGCCTTGCGCGGTGGCATCAAGACCGTTCTGATACCGGAAGAAAACGCCAAGGATCTGGTGGAGATTCCGGACAATGTGAAGAATGGCCTTGAGATCATTCCAGTCTCGCATGCTAATGACGTGCTCAAGCACGCACTGGTGCGCCAGCCGGAGCCGATCGAATGGACCGAACCGGCCCACGTGCCGTCTTCGGTTGTCGAGGATGACGCAGCGGCTCAGATCGCTCACTAAAGAGAATGCGAAAAAGAAAGGGCCGGGCAAGAAATTGTCCGGCCTTTTTGATTCGTCACTGCGGTGGAGTCAGATTGCGCCTTGTTCAGCGTTTTCTAGAAGAAGTGCTGAACATCAAGCAGGCGCAGCGAGTTTACACTTTGCCACACCAAGCCACTCATAAGATGAACCGCCAAGCTCGCCCAAACGTGCTCCGATTTCTTGGACACTTAGCAGATATTTTCTTACGATCTCGAAAGGATTGACGACTGTAGGAACCAATCAATATCTCCGTTAGTGGCATTTTCAATGAACGTTTATCCCATTGGTCGTCGCCACTTTTGAGCACTAAACCGCCTTGATGTTCGCGATATGTGCTTCGCAACATCGCATAATGTCTCGTCAGAAACCGCTCTCTCGATACCCTCGTGGCGGTCTGCTATGACCGCTGATGGCCGATATCGTTGAAAAACTCGGAGTTTGAGCATCCTCGACGCTCTGCGCGAGGTTTTCAGGACGATTGCAAGGCGGCTCTGGCTCTGACGCGGCTGATGGCAGTGTGCCGCAGGCCATCAAATTGCCATGGGCGGCCGTTGGCAGGCGTGAAGGCCTGAGCTTTGCCAGCCTTCGGAGATTTTGTGCTGTTGCAGCGAGAAGGAATTCATCGCGTGCACCGCATGGGCCTCGCAGCCTCAAACGCGCCATTTTCAGAATTCGCTTGAGGTGAGCAAAGAGCATTTCCACCTTTTTGCGCCGATGCCGCGAACGCTCGTAATCCGGTGTCTCTGTGATAGCTCTTGCGACATCGCGCGCATCCTCATTGCGATCGCGTGGGACTTTGCGAGCAACTGCATTCGGGCAGCAACGCTGTTTGAGTTCACAGGCATCGCAATCCTTCTTGCGGGCCCGGTAAAGCCGGGTACCCTCGCTCGTGATCCCTGATCTGGCGGTCTCATAGGTTCGGTGGAACTGCTTCAGTTCCTTGCCTGCCGGGCAGATGTAGCGATCATTCTCACCGTCCCAGGTGAAGTCTGAACGCGAGAAGGTCCCGTCCGTCCGGTGCGATTTGTCGAACACAGGAATGTGCGGCGCGATCTTCTTGTGTTTGACCAGCCAGGCCAGATTGTCGGCAGAGCCGTAGGCGCTGTCCGCCACCACCTAGTGTGGCTTCAGGCCAAAGCGGTTCTCGGTTCGCTCGATCATCGTGCGGGATGCGCCAACTTCCGCCTGGCGGATGGCACGGGTGGCTTCAACATCGAGAATGACGCCATGGTCGGTGTCGATCAGATAGTTGGTGGCGTAGGCGAAGAAGGCGTGGCCTTTATGTGCTCCGGTCCATTGGGCTGCCGGGTCCGACAGGGAAATGAACTTGGGCATCACCTGCGAAGCCGCTCCGAAGGCGGCATCATCGAGGACCGCCAGATATTCCTGCACGGAACGCCCGGCATTATCCTTCGCCTCCTGGATATTCCATTCCAAGCCGGGCACCGAGCGCTGCTTGTTGGCGTCGGCAGCAATCAAGCTGGCATCGACGGCAAAGCCTTCAGTCCCAACCAGCCCCTGCGCCAGGCAGCGCTCCACCACCGTCTCGAACAGATGCCGAAGGATATCGCTTTGCCGGAACCGCCCGTGGCGATTCTTCGAGAAGCTGGAATGGTCCGGTACCTTGCCGTCCAGTCCCAGCCGGCAGAACAAACGGTAGGCGAGATTGAGATGAACCTCCTCGCACAGCCGGCGCTCCGACCGGATGCCCATGCTGTAGCCGATGATCAGCATTCGCATCATCAGTTCTGGATCGATCGAGGGCCGGCCCGTGCTGCTGTAGTAGGGATTCAACTGCGTGCGGACGCTATCGAGGTCCAGGTGGTTGTCGATCCGGCGCAGAAGATGATCGGCCGGCACGTGCTCATCGAGGCAGAAATCGTAGAAGAGCTGCGCCGGAGCCGCCTGAAATCCCATCATCGCCTGATCCCCTGCCAATCACTCAAGGATTGAATCATGCGTACCAAGCGCCTGCAACAACGAGTTTTTCAACATGGGGTAATGGGCGGCAGCTCTTCTCGGAGACCGCTAAGATCGGCTCCGTCATTGAAAGAGGAGACTGACCATGGAATATTTTGCGGGCTTGGATATCTCGATGGAAGAGACGCACGTCTGTGTTGTCGACCGCGAGGGAACAGTCGTTCACGAGAAGAAGACGGCATCGACGCCGGAGGCGATCGCAGCCTTGCTGGCAAAGGCGCCTGCTTGCCGGCGCATCGTGTTCGAGACCGGTCGGATGGCGCCGATGCTCTACCATGGGCTGGCAGCCTTCGGTCTGCCGGTCGTCTGCATCGAAAGCCGGCAGGCGTACCAGGCGCTGAAGTCGCTTGCGACCCACAAGACCGATCGCAACGATGCCCGTGGTCTGGCGCACCTTGCCCGCACCGGATTCTTCAAGCCCGTGCACGTGAAGTCGCTCCCGGCGCATGCCGTTCGCGCGCTGATCATCGCCCGCAAGAAGCTGGTCGGTCAGCGGGTCATGCTGGAGAACCAGATCCGTGGTCTCGCCGTGGTGTTCGGTATCCGCCTGCCGCGCGCGCTCAGCCCGGCCTTCATCGATCAGGCGCTGCGGGCCAGCGAGGGGATCAATGGCCTGTCCGCAGCGATGGAAGGCCTCATCACGGCCCGAACCGCCGTGTTGTCGGCTGTCGCGGCGATTGACGCCGACATGAAAAAGATGGCCAGGGCCTCCGGCGCATGCCGCCGACTGATGACTATTCCCGGCGTTGGCCAGCTCACTGCACTCGCGTTCACGGCCGCCGTCGATGATCCCGGACGCTTCCGCCGGTCTCGCGACATCGGCGCCTATCTCGGCCTTGTGCCGCGTCGCTATCAATCGGGCGAGGTCGATTATACTGGCAGCATCTCAAAATGCGGCGACCGGCGGATGCGAACCCTGCTCTACGAGGCCGCAAACGTCATGCTGACGCGCTACAAGGGCCCGCTGAAGCTGAAGGAATGGGCGCTGGCGCTCGCTCGGCGGTCGACGATGCGAAAGGCGCGGATTGCTCTCGCACGGCGGCTGGCCATCATCATGCATGCGATACTGCGGCACGGCACCGAATTCAAAGCTGCATAGCCGACGATCGCCCAGATAGGAGACCGCAACGAGCTCCCGAGCGGAGCGACGCCCCAGGGAGGGAATGGATGACGGCGCCGATACTGTAGCATGCGGCCAACCAGATCGGCCGACTGCGCTTTCAACCAAGCCGCTCCATACCCAGCTTACCCCATCAAGTGCCACTAGAGCACGTAGAGAACGCAGGCACCCGAAAGCGTCAACAACGCTCATAGCCGAGCCGCCGCCCTTGACCCATTAGAGAACGATATCGGCGCAAAGCGGACGCCGCCCGAATGCGCGCAAGGGCAGCGAGGTCGGTGGGGCAGGCGACACGCTCTTCCGTTATATGCGAATATTCCGGCTTTCCCCCAAGACCTTTGCTGCGCCAGGAACGACGGTTTCAAGTTGTATATTCGTTGCGGCCAGTCGCGGCACGTCGATCTTGTGCTGGGCAGTGGGATGGCTTTGATCCCGGTGTGATTGGCGACCGCAAGACTTACCTGGTGCACACCTTCAACGGCCAGCAAGATGGCGGAAGCCATGATTGGGGGAAGGGCTGTTCTCTTTTTCGTCCTTCAAAACCTCCTCTCTGATCCAGTTGCGAAGCGCTTGTCCAGCACGCGTATATATAAAGGGTGGTCCGGAGTTCGCTGCCTCAACAAATTGGAGCAAACCCTCATCAACCAGCGCCTTGTGGACGGGAACCTTGCGAGACTGTTTCGTCTTGGTGGTGCGACCGTTGCCGACGCGAATGTGGAAAAACCAGTTCTCGCGAATTCGAAGGAAATCAGCCTTCTCAAGTTGCAAGAATGCACTGACGCGCGCGCCAGAATAAGCGAGCATAAAAGGAACCCATCTGAAATGTGGTTTCTCTTGAAGCCGTGCTGCCTCAAGCACGGCCTTGGCTTGATCCAAGGTGTAGGTTCTGTCCTCGCTATCGGAGACCTCGGACACCGTGAGTTTAATGTGTTGCAGCGGCATTCCATCTTTAAAGAGCGCGCCGTTCGACTGCGATTGGCCCCAATTTAGAATGGAACGGATCGTCGCGATCTTGTCGCGGACGGTTTTTTGATTCTGGCCTTTCCCGAGCAAGCGATCACGAAAGCGTTCGGTTTCTTCAAGCGTGACAGTTGCGGCCCTACGATTGCGCCGGAAGTGTTCGAAGTCGGCAATGACGTTGCGATACTTCTTGAGCGTGGAAGGTGACTTGCTCTGCCCTCCAAGGCCAAGAGCTGAACGGCGTTCCTGTTCGGATATGATGGCTTCAAACGTAATGCTGTTAAATTCGCACTCTTTAATATCCGCGCCGTCCTCAACCAGAACTGCATTCGCCAGCATCGGGTGATCGGGCTTGCCGGTGAAATTACCTTCATCACGTTCTACACCCATGGCCTCAAGTTCTTACATACACATAGCAGATGCCAGCTGCGCCATTCGGAAGTGCCAATTACGGCAGTAGTGTTTCCAAGTCGCTTGAAATGCTCAATCCGGTCACCGACGAGTCTTTGCAGCATGGCGTCGTCTAAGCGACCGGCAAGTCCATCACGTAAGAAACTGATCAGCCGGTCATCTATACCGACATTTGCATAGCGGTGATCGGCGCTGCCGATAGCTTCATCGAATGCGAGACGCTCATTATAATTCCGTAAAACGATCTGATCGACGGGAAGGGGAAAGCGTCCAGCCTCGACCGCTTTGCCCGATGCAAGGCTCGCTTCACGCTTGGCTACGGCAAGCCTCTGCTGAAGGCCAGCAACAACGGTCGCGAGGTGTGCTTTGGCGATGCGAAGATCAGGTCCGAGTGGCTTGCGAAGTTCTGTCATCCCTTCGAGAAAAGGCCGCAATTTTGGGGGAACCAAGATGCGCGCGAAGTAACGACCCTTGCGATTTAGGAGATAGAGGGGTGTGCGTGCCATGTCCAAATCGCTTCTGTTTGTTACACTGTTTGTTACAGAGAAGGGGTCACAGACCGTTGAAAAAGCAATATGTTATTTGAATTCAAGGGGATGGAATGGTGGGCGATGAGAGACTCGAACTCCCGACATCTTCGGTGTAAACGAAGCGCTCTACCAACTGAGCTAATCGCCCTTCGCAAAGGGTGCGTGGGGAGCGTTTATGCGTTTCGAGCGATATTGGCAAGAGGGGATGCGACACTTTTATGATTTGTCGGATGAGTTTTTCACAATCGCATTTTTCATCTCCGGTTGTGCTTGACACACCCCCGCGAACCCCTTAAACGACCGCTCACGCCGTACAAATAGTGCGGTACGAAAGTGCGCGGGTGTAGCTCAGTTGGTTAGAGTGCCGGCCTGTCACGCCGGAGGTCGCGGGTTCGAGCCCCGTCACTCGCGCCACTTTTCCCCAATAAAATCAAACGATATACTTTCCTCTTCAGAGGAAAGTAAGCTGATCCTCTTTACGGAGGCTGCTTAACTTTCGTCGTTTCGCGTGCCACTTTTTTTGACAGAAGAACCGCCCCATGTGCTCATCACGTAGAGCAGCATGTATGTCAGCGAGAATGACGCGGCGCAGGGAAGCAAATAACTGATCATGATGCACCCGATTGTTGGACAGATATAGGATCCCCGGGAAGAATGAGGATTTCGCTAAGATCGAAGGCAGAGACGCATTCGGTCCATAGCTCGGCGAGCTTCGACAAGGATTTACCGGTGAGCAAGAACCCGCGTAAATGCATTGCTGCATTGCACAAAAATCATTTGTGAAACATTTCGACTGTATGCAGCATACCTCTTACTCCAGATTTGCGGTTTCCCCCATGCCCTTACCGATTCTTGCCCTCGCCATAGCTTCGTTCTGTATCGGTACAACCGAGTTCGTGATCATGGGCCTGCTGCCGGAAGTAGCAGCTGATCTTGGAGTTTCGATACCAAGTGCAGGCCTTTTGGTTACGGGATATGCGCTCGGCGTGGTCATCGGGGCGCCGATTATCGCGGTTGCCACCGCTTCATTACCACGCAAGCCGGTTCTGATTGGATTGGCTATGCTGTTCGTTGTTGGCAATCTCTTCTGCGCCATCGCGCCCAATTACTGGATGTTGATGGTCGCGCGCGTCGTAACCGCATTCGGTCACGGCGCCTTCTTCGGGATCGGTTCTGTTGTGGCTGCCGGTCTGGTTCCTCGCCACAAGCGGGCCAGCGCTATAGCACTGATGTTCGCTGGCTTAACGCTTGCCAATATCCTCGGTGTGCCTGCCGGAACGGCGCTTGGCGAGATCTACGGCTGGCGTGCAACGTTTTTCGCCGTGGTCGCGATTGGAATTGCGGCAGTGATAGCTATCGTTTTGCTTGTCCCGGCAACCAAAGAAGAACAGAGAGGTGCGGGCATCCTCAGCGAGATTAAGGTCCTTGGCAAATTGCAGGTTTGGCTTGCCATGCTCATCTCGGCATTGGCATCCGCCGGCCTCTTTGCGGTGTTCACTTATATAAAGCCGATCCTGACCGATGTCTCAGGCATCTCGACTTCAGCGGTCACGTGGGTACTTCTGCTCTTCGGCGCGGGTATGACGGTTGGCAACATCATCGGTGGCAAACTCGCCGACTGGAAGCTTATGCCGACGGTAATTGGCACACTCGTCGCGCTCATGTTTACCCACGTACTTTTTGCGGAAGCCAGCGGCAACGGCGTTGCCGCAATCGTTGTTACATTCCTTTGGGGTGTCTTGACCTTTGTCATCGTCCCGCCGCTGCAAATGCGGGTGGTCGAGACGGCCGATGAGGCGCCGAACCTGGCTGCAACGCTCAATCAGGGGGCGTTCAACGTTGGCAATGCGTCCGGCGCATGGATTGGTGGTGCCGCGTTGACTTGGGGCGTGTCCTATCAGAATCTGCCTTATGTTGGGTCGACACTCGCCGTGGTCGGTCTTCTCGTGGCAATCTGGTCTTTGGTGCTTGATCGTAAGGCGCATCAGGACAGGCTGATGTCAGAAGAGGGACAACGGGTCAGTCTTGAGCCGCTTGGTATCTAACCGCTGTTATTCGTTATTATTTTCCCACCTAAATCGTTTATAGGACCGAATGTCGCACTCAAAAATTCCCGTCCCTCGTCAGTCCAAAGGCCGCGCACATTAATATCATTCTAAAAAGCAATTCAGAGCCAAATTAGTGCGAAATACGGTCAAAAAACTACGAAATTGGGCACTTTTCGCGCAAGGCAGCTTTGAGATGAAGGTCGAGCATGGGTATTTCTACGGCGATTGTTGCACTTGCGCGCATGACGCTAACGCGCTAACCCTCGGCCCATCGGACCATCGTTCAGGATGGTGCGATCTGTCGCGTATTTGTGGCAGTCATGTGCATAACATGGCATTCTTGTCAGCCTGAGTTCACGAGGCGGAAAAAGACGGATCATGAACGAGTTATTAAGTTCCTACCTGCCCATCGTTATCTTTGTCGGGGTAGCGCTGGCAATCGGTCTGGCACTGTTGGTTGCGCCGTTTCTGGTCGCATACAGTGCGCCGGATCCCGAAAAATTGTCGGCTTACGAGTGCGGGTTCAATGCCTTTGACGATGCTCGTATGAAATTTGACGTGCGGTTCTATCTCGTTTCGATCCTGTTCATCATCTTCGATCTTGAAGTAGCATTCCTGTTTCCGTGGGCGATCTCCTTCGGCAAGATTGGCTGGTTCGGTTTCTGGTCGATGATGGCCTTCCTGGGCGTCCTGACAATCGGCTTTATTTATGAGTGGAAAAAGGGAGCGCTGGAATGGGATTGACCGACAGCAACGCAACCCTCGTTGCACCACAACCCAAGGGCATTCTTGATCCGAATACCGGCAAGCCGATTGGTTCGGACGATGCTTTCTTTGGCGAGATCAACAACGAACTCGCTGACAAGGGATTTCTCGTCACTTCGGCGGATGCGCTGGTTACCTGGGCGCGTACCGGGTCGTTGATGTGGATGACATTCGGTCTCGCATGCTGCGCGGTTGAGATGATGCACACGTCTATGCCGCGCTATGATGCCGAACGTTTCGGCTTTGCACCGCGCGCGTCACCGCGTCAGTCCGATGTGATGATCGTAGCCGGCACGCTGACCAACAAGATGGCGCCGGCGCTGCGCAAGGTCTACGACCAGATGCCAGAGCCTCGTTATGTCATTTCCATGGGCTCCTGCGCCAATGGTGGCGGCTATTACCATTATTCCTACTCTGTGGTTCGCGGCTGTGACCGTGTGGTTCCGGTTGACATCTATGTGCCGGGCTGCCCGCCCACTGCCGAGGCGCTTCTATATGGCGTGTTGATGCTGCAAAAGAAGATACGCCGCACCGGCACGATCGAACGATAGGAGAGGGCGATGTCTGTTGAAGCATTGGAAGAACTCTCTCGACATCTGCAGGGCGACGCGAATCTTGCGCTGATATCCGCTGAAATCGCCTATGGCGATTTGACGATCGTTGTCGAGGCCAGCGCATTGATCAATATGCTGACGTTCCTGCGTGACGATTCGAAGTGCCAGTTCATTTCGCTGATCGACATAAGCGGTGTCGATTATCCTTCGCGGCTCAACCGTTTCGATGTGGTTTACCACCTGCTTTCGCCCCACCGCAACTTGCGCATCAGCGTCAAAGTAGCGACCGACGAAGACACGCCGATTCCGTCGGCTACGAGCGTCTATCCTGGTGCTGACTGGTACGAGCGGGAGACTTATGATTTGTATGGCGTATTATTTTCGGGACACCCGGATCTGCGCCGTATTCTCACCGATTATGGCTTCGAGGGTCATCCACTGCGCAAGGACTTCCCGCTCACGGGCTTTGTTGAGATTCGCTATGACGATGAAGCCAAGCGTGTCGTGTACGAGCCGGTTGAGTTGCGCCAGGAATTCCGCAATTTCGACTTCCAGTCCCCTTGGGAAGGCACAGATTATGTGCTGCCGGGTGATGAGAAGGCCAAAGTGAATTGAGCGTTGATGTCCCTATCGATATCACGCCAGGAAGCGAACAATGACTGAACACAGCGTACGCAATTTCAACATCAATTTCGGCCCGCAGCATCCGGCGGCGCATGGTGTTTTGCGCCTTGTGCTGGAACTCGATGGCGAGGTGGTCGAACGTGTCGATCCGCACATCGGTCTGTTGCATCGCGGTACCGAAAAGTTGATGGAGGCTAAAACCTATTTGCAGGCCGTGCCCTATCTCGACCGCCTCGACTACGTGGCGCCGATGAATCAGGAGCATGCCTATGCGCTGGCCGTCGAACGGTTGCTTGAAATAGAAGTGCCGAAACGCGGGCAGCTCATCCGCGTTCTGTTTTCCGAAATCGGCCGCATACTTTCTCATCTGTTGAACGTAACGACGCAGGCCCTGGACGTTGGCGCGCTCACGCCGCCGCTCTGGGGATTCGAAGAGCGCGAGAAGCTGATGGTCTTCTATGAACGTGCGTGTGGCGCACGTATGCATGCGGCCTATTTCCGTCCCGGTGGCGTCCATCAGGATCTTCCCGATCAACTGATAGAAGACATCGGCAAATGGTGCGATCCATTCCTTCAGACCGTGAAGAATCTGGACGACCTGATCACGCCGAACCGTATTTTCAAGCAGCGCAACGTCAATATAGGCGTCGTGTCGCTGAAAGATGCGTGGGCCTGGGGTTTTTCTGGCGTCATGATTCGTGGTTCGGGAGCAGCTTGGGATCTTCGCAAGTCGCAGCCCTATGAGTGCTACTCGGAGATGGAATTTGACATTCCGATCGGCAAGAATGGCGATTGTTACGACCGTTATCTGATACGCATGGAAGAAATGCGCCAGTCCGTTCGCATCATGCGTCAGTGCGTCGATCAGTTGCTCGGCAAGGAACGAGTCGGGCCTGTTTCGAACACGTCCGCAAAAATCGTGCCGCCAAAACGCGGTGAGATGAAGCGGTCGATGGAAGCGTTGATCCATCACTTCAAGCTCTATACCGAAGGCTATCACGTGCCTGCCGGGGAGGTTTATGCCGCGGTCGAAGCGCCCAAAGGCGAGTTCGGCGTATATCTCGTGTCCGATGGCTCCAACAAGCCCTATAGGGTCAAATTGCGGGCACCGGGATTTGCACATCTTCAAGCCATGGACTTCATGTGCCGTGGTCACATGCTTGCCGACGTCTCCGCCGTACTCGGCTCGCTCGATATCGTATTTGGTGAGGTTGATCGTTAATGTCCGTTCGTCGTCTCGCAGAAGATAACGTCCAGCCAGCAGCCTTCGCGTTCAGTCGCGAAAACAGCGCTTGGGCAAAACTTGCTATCAAGAAATATCCCAAGGGCCGCGAACAGTCCGCCGTCATTCCATTATTAATGCGTGCGCAGGAACAGGACGGCTGGGTCACCAAGGCTGCAATCGAACACGTTGCAAACATGCTCGATATGCCGCTGATCCGTGTTCTCGAAGTTGCGACGTTCTATACGCAGTTCCAGCTGAAGCCAGTGGGTACCCGCGCGCATATTCAGGTATGCGGGACAACACCTTGCATGCTGCGGGGCTCGGAAGATCTGAAGAAGGTTTGCCAGCACAAGATCCATCATGAGCAATTCCACACCAATGAAGCCGGCACGCTATCGTGGGAAGAAGTCGAATGTCTTGGTGCCTGCGTCAATGCTCCGATGGTCATGGTGTTCAAGGACACGTACGAGGATTTGACGCCAGAACGCCTGGAAGAAATCATCGATGCGTTTGAAGCTGGAAACGGGGCTTCTGTTCCTGTCGGCCCGCAGATCGAGCGTTATTTTTCTGCACCTGAGGGTGGACTAACCTCTCTCAATGAGAGCAATGGTGCCGCCAAGCCGAAACGTGTGGCGCAGAGCGCCACAGGTGAAGCAGCAAATGTGCCACCATCGAATGCCGCCAAGCTGGTGACGCATGATGAGGTGACGAATGCTCGCGATCAAATCCCCATCCAGGGTGAAAACAACGAAGACCGCCGAAGACGCGATGTCGCAGCCAGCCAAGGTGACGGTTGCCGCCAAAGGCATCAAGAATCCTCCTACCGTCGAAGGATCTCTTTCCGAAAAGCCGGCGGTGCAGACAACTAAGGCTCCTGCAAAGGCCATTTCGCTGGAGGACAAAAACCGTCCGGCAGCGATTGAAAAGCCTGCCGTTTCCGATGATCTAAAACTGATTGCAGGGGTCGGTCCCAAGATCGAGATCATTCTCCACGAGATCGGTATCTACACTTACGCGCAGGTCGCCGCATGGAAGAAGGCTGAGCGTGAGTGGGTAGACAGCTACCTGAACTTCAAGGGCCGGATTGAACGCGACGATTGGGTCAAGCAAGCCAAGGCTTTGGCGAAGGGCGGCGAAGCGGAATACATCAGGGTGTTCGGCAAGAAGCCGAGATAAATCGATCGGCAGATGCAGTTTGCGCATCCGCAAGTATGGACGAAGAGAGTAGGACCGGTGCGAAATGCTCAGTGATAAGGACCGCATCTTCAATAATATCTACGGCCTTCACGACAAGTCGTTGAAGGGCGTGATGTCGCGTGGCCACTGGGATGGCACAGCAGGTATCATTGCCAAGGGCCGAGACTGGATCATTAACGAGATGAAGGCTTCCGGTCTGCGCGGGCGCGGCGGTGCCGGCTTCCCGACCGGCCTTAAATGGTCGTTCATGCCGAAGGAAAGCGACGGCCGACCGCATTATCTTGTCGTTAACGCGGACGAATCCGAGCCAGGTACTTGTAAGGATCGTGATATCATGCGCCATGATCCGCACACGCTGATCGAAGGCTGCCTGATTGCCGGTTTTGCCATGGGCGCCAACACTTGCTACATCTATGTGCGTGGCGAGTATATCCGCGAACGCGAGGCCCTGCAGAGAGCGATCGACGAATGCTACGACGCGCGTCTAATCGGCAAGAACAACAAGAACGGTTGGGACTACGATATTTTCGTCCATCACGGCGCCGGCGCGTATATCTGCGGTGAAGAAACTGCGCTGCTCGAAAGCCTTGAAGGCAAGAAGGGCCAGCCGCGCTTGAAGCCGCCATTCCCGGCTAATATGGGCCTCTATGGTTGTCCGACCACGGTGAACAACGTCGAGTCTATTGCTGTTGCGCCGACGATCCTGCGCCGTGGCGCAGCTTGGTTCTCCAGCATTGGCCGTCCGAACAATGTCGGCACCAAGCTGTTCATGCTTTCAGGCCACGTCAATCGTCCATGCACCGTCGAAGAATCCATGGGCATCACATTCCGCGAACTGGTCGACAAGCACGCGGGCGGCATTCGTGGTGGCTGGGACAACCTGCTCGCCGTCATTCCCGGTGGTGCTTCGTGTCCAGTCGTACCAGCTGCCGATATCATCGATTGCCCGATGGATTTTGATGGGTTGCGCGGCGTAAAGTCGTCATTCGGTACCGCGGCTGCAATCGTCATGGACAAGTCGACGGATATTGTTCGTGCAATCGCGCGCATTTCGTATTTCTTCAAGCACGAGAGTTGTGGTCAGTGCACGCCATGTCGTGAAGGCACGGGCTGGATGTGGCGTATTCTGGAACGCATGGTCGCCGGCAACGCCCAGAAGCGCGAAATCGACATGTTGCTCGATGTCACCAAACAAATCGAGGGTCACACGATCTGTGCACTTGGTGATGCTGCTGCCTGGCCGGTTCAGGGTCTCATTCGCAATTTCCGTCCGGAGATTGAACGCCGGATAGACGAGTTTTCACGCAACGCTGCCGCAAGCCCCGTGCTTGAAGCCGCAGAATAGGTTGAAGGGCCGATGCCGGACACCGGAAGCAAACATTCTGGCGCAGACTGGGCGGCTCTGATGCCGAAACAGACCATTCCCGCCGCTAATTTGCTGACGCCCCCGCTCGGTGCGGCAGCAGTTGTTTCCGCCCTTGGTCTTGGCATGGCCAGCCAGATATGGGGCTTTTGGGCAGGGTCAATGGCTGGTGCGCTTGATATGAATACCAAATTTATTCCTGTGGCCAAGGATCACCGGCCCGCTGGGCCGCAAGCCACCGCTGACATTGACGCGCTGAAGACGATTATCCGCAAGAAAGCCGGAGCGACAGCAAAGACCGCATCGATTCCGGCGAACGAAGCGAAAGTGTCGATCGTTACCAAGGCGTCGGTCCAGGCTGCTGCGATCGAGACTTCGACGGCAATGGACGATCTGAAACGGATTTCCGGTATCGGTCCCAAGCTTGAGCAAGTGCTGAATAGCATGGGTATCCGCACTTATGCGCAGATTGCGGCGTGGACGGCCGATGATTTAGCCAAGGTCGATGATCAGCTCAAATTCGGCGGGCGGATTTCCCGTGATGACTGGGTGGGGCAGGCGAACGTCCTTCTCACGTCAATTAGGGAACAGTGAGATGAAGATACATTCTGTACGTGATGTGCTTGATGTACGCGATGCAAGTGTTGCCAATTCCAAATTTGATGACGTGAATCTGTCGAACACCCGTTTTCACAATGTCAATCTGTCGGCTGCCGTGATCGAAGAAGTGAATTTGAGCAACTCAAAGATTGAGGATGTCAATCTTTCCAATGTGTTGTTCAGAAATGTTAACATGAGCAATGTGAAGATTGAGAACGCCTTGCTCGCAGGAATGATCATCAATGGCGTTTCTGTAAAAGACCTGTTTGAAGCTTATGAATCGGCTAACCGTGCCGGAGAAGAATAATGGCGAAGATCAAAGTCGACGGTAGAGAAATCGAGGTTCCGGATCACTACACGCTTCTGCAGGCTGCGGAAACGGCGGGTGCCGAAGTGCCGCGGTTCTGTTTCCATGAGCGTTTGTCGATCGCCGGCAATTGCCGCATGTGCCTGATAGAAGTTAAAGGCGGGCCACCGAAGCCGGCCGCATCCTGCGCCATGGGCGTGCGCGATCTGCGCCCCGGTCCGAACGGCGAAACACCGGAAATCTTCACGAACACGCCGATGGTCAAAAAGGCCCGTGAAGGCGTGATGGAGTTCCTTTTGATCAACCACCCGCTGGATTGCCCGATCTGCGACCAAGGCGGCGAGTGCGACCTGCAGGACCAGGCTATGGCCTTCGGCGTTGATTCATCGCGCTACAAGGAAAACAAGCGCGCTGTCGAAGACAAATATATCGGGCCGTTGGTCAAGACGATTATGACGCGTTGCATTCATTGCACGCGCTGCGTCCGCTTTACGACAGAGGTTGCTGGCATTTCCGAGCTCGGTTTGATCGGACGCGGCGAAGATGCCGAGATCACGACCTATCTCGAACATGCGATGACATCCGAACTGCAGGGCAATGTCATCGACCTTTGCCCGGTCGGCGCGTTGACCTCGAAACCCTATGCATTCCAGGCGCGTCCCTGGGAGTTGAACAAGACCGAGTCCATCGACGTCATGGATGCGGTCGGATCGGCTATCCGCGTTGACACGCGTGGCCGCGAAGTGATGCGCATTCTACCGCGCGTCAACGAGCAGGTGAACGAGGAATGGATTTCCGACAAGACCCGCTTCATATGGGATGGTCTGCGTACACAGCGCCTTGATCGGCCCTATATCCGTAAGGATGGTCGTCTTGTTGCTGCAAGTTGGCCGGAAGCTTTCGATGCAATCAAGGCTGCCGTCGCCAAGACCAAAGGCAGCAAGATCGGCGCAATCGCCGGCGACCTTGCCACCGTTGAGGAAATGTATGCTCTGAAGGCGTTGATGACATCGCTTGGCTCTGCAAATACTGATGCACGTCAGGATGGTTCTGTCCTCAACACGGCCAACGGGCGCGCGTCCTATATCTTCAACCCGGCGATCGACGGCATTGAACTCGCTGATGCGATCCTGATCATCGGCGCCAATCCGCGTTTCGAGGCATCGCTGCTCAACGCCCGTATCCGCAAGCGCTGGCGGGCTGCCGGCGTGCCGATTGCCATGATCGGCGAACAGGCCGACCTGCGTTACAAATACGAATATCTGGGGAGCGGTGCCGAGACCCTGGCAGATCTCGCCAACGGTTCCCTGAAGTTCCTGTCAGTGCTGAAGAAAGCACAGAACCCAATGGTAATCATAGGGCAGGGCGCTCTATCTCGTGCCGACGGCGCCGCCGTGCTCGGTCTTGCGGCCAAGATCGCCGCCGATACCGGGGCGCTCAGCGCTGAATGGAACGGTTTTGGTGTCGTTCATACGGCTGCCAGCCGCGTTGGCTCGCTCGATATCGGCTTCGTGCCGGGCGAGGGTGGCAAGACTGTCGCCGAAATGAAGGGCGCGCTCGACGTGCTGTTCCTGCTCGGCGCTGATGAACTGAACTGGGAAAAAAAGAGCAAAGCCTTCACAGTTTATATCGGCACCCATGGCGATCAGGGAGCTCACAACGCAGATGTAATCCTGCCGGGCGCGACCTATACGGAAAAGTCCGGTACCTTCGTTAATACTGAAGGCCGCGTGCAGATGACCAGTCGCGCCGGTTTTGCGCCGGGTAACGCCAAGGAAGATTGGGCGATCCTGCGGGCTCTGTCGGATGTTCTCGGCAAAAAATTGCCATTCGACTCGCTGGCAGCCTTGCGTTCGGTCCTCTATTCGGAGTATCCGCATCTCGCCGCGATCGATCAGATCGAGTCCGGTGATCCTGCAGATATCAAGAAGCTGGCGAGTGCATCGGGCACGGTTGAGAAAACGGCCTTTGTATCGCCGGTGAAAGATTTCTACTTGACCAATCCGATCGCGCGCGCCTCCGCCGTCATGGCCGAATGTTCCGCGCTTGCCAAGGGCGGCTTCAAGCAGGCGGCCGAGTAGGCGGGGAAGAGACTGACATGGAAGAAATTTTCGCAACCTACATCCTGCCACTCCTGATCATCCTGGGAAAATCAGTGCTGATGCTGGTCGTGATGCTGCTCATCATCGCCTATCTGCTTTACGCGGATCGCAAGATCTGGGCGGCGGTTCAGTTGCGTCGTGGTCCGAACGTCGTTGGTCCATTCGGATTGCTACAATCGTTTGCCGATCTATTGAAGTTTGTCGTCAAGGAACCGATCATTCCGTCAGGCGCCAACAAGGGCATATTCCTGCTGGCGCCGCTGGTTTCATCGGTGCTCGCCATGGCCGCATGGGCAGTTATCCCGGTCAATGAAGGCTGGGCGGTTGCCAACGTCAATGTCGGTATTCTCTATGTTCTCGCTATTTCCTCGCTGGAGGTTTACGGCGTGATCATGGCAGGCTGGGCTTCGAACTCTAAGTACCCGTTTCTTGGTGCATTGCGTTCGGCCGCACAGATGGTTTCCTATGAAGTTTCCATCGGCTTCGTTATTGTCACGGTGCTGCTTTGCGTTGGCTCGTTGAACCTGACCGACATCGTCAATTCGCAGAGGGATGGCCTTGGCACGATCATCGGTCTGCCAAGCTCGTTCCTAGACTGGCATTGGCTCGGCTTGTTCCCGATGTTCATCATCTTCTTTATCTCGGCGCTGGCGGAAACCAACCGTCCGCCCTTCGATCTGGTGGAAGCTGAATCGGAACTCGTTGCCGGTCACATGATCGAGTATTCGTCGACCGCCTTCCTGCTGTTCTTCCTTGGTGAATACGTCGCCATCACGCTGATGTGTGCGCTGACCACCATCCTCTTCCTCGGTGGCTGGCTGCCGCCGGTCGATGTCTGGTTCCTGAATTGGGTACCGGGCGTGATTTGGTTCCTTCTCAAGCTCTTCCTGTGCTTTTTCATGTTCGCCATGGTGAAGGCATTCGTTCCGCGCTACCGCTATGATCAGTTGATGCGTCTGGGCTGGAAAGTCTTCCTGCCGATCTCGCTCTTCATGGTCATCGCGACCGCAGCCTTCCTCAAAATCACGGGGCTTACACCATGAATTCTCTCGGTCAAGCCGCCAAATCGCTGCTGCTTCTGGAATTCGTCGGCGCATTCTTTCTGTCGATGCGGCAGTTCTTTGCGCCTAAGGCGACGTTGAATTATCCCTATGAGAAGGGTCCGATCAGCCCGCGTTTTCGCGGTGAACATGCCTTGCGCCGCTATCCCAATGGCGAAGAGCGCTGTATCGCCTGCAAGCTTTGCGAAGCGATTTGCCCGGCACAGGCCATAACTATCGAAGCTGGTCCGCGCCGCAATGACGGAACGCGGCGCACGGTGCGTTATGACATCGACATGGTAAAGTGCATCTATTGCGGCTTCTGCCAGGAGGCTTGCCCCGTCGATGCGATTGTCGAAGGACCGAATTTTGAGTTCGCGACTGAAACTCGTGAAGAGCTCTACTATGACAAGGACCGGCTGCTTGCCAACGGCGATCGTTGGGAGCGGGAACTGGCGCGCAACATCGCAATGGATGCGCCATACCGGTAAGATTGAGTGCGCGCATGTGTCCTTGAAAGGTAGCTTCTACCGGATCAGAACATGCGCTAAGAGGCTGCGAACGCGCATAAATCGTGTGAATCGTTCTAGAAATGGCAGGAAGACCTGCCAGAATGGAAATCGGGGGAACCCATGCTGACAGGTATCGCGGCGGCGTTTTTTTATCTCTTCGCCTTCATAACCGTCGCCAGTGCGTTCATGGTGATTGCGGCACGCAATCCCGTGCATTCCGTGCTGTTCTTGATCCTCGCATTCTTCAATGCGGCGGGGCTGTTCCTTCTGACCGGCGCCGAGTTCCTGGCGATGATCCTTTTGGTTGTCTATGTCGGCGCCGTCGCGGTGCTATTCCTCTTCGTCGTCATGATGCTGGATGTCGACTTCGCTGAGCTGAAAAGCGGTGCCCTGCAATATGCCCCTATCGGCGCGCTTGTCGGTTTGATCCTCGCCGCGGAACTGATTATCGTTCTGGGCGGATCGGTCTTCGCTCCGAAACTCGGGACTGTTGCTTTCCAGCCAACGCCTGATGTGGCGACGCGCACCAACACGGCAGCGCTCGGCGATATTCTCTATACGGACTACATCTACTTCTTCCAGATTGCTGGTCTCGTCCTTCTGGTTGCGATGATCGGGGCGATTGTATTGACGCTTCGTCACAAGCCGAACATCAAGCGCCAGAATGTTTCAGAGCAGGTCGCGCGCACGCCCGCAACGGCCATCGAGGTCAAACAGGTTGAAACAGGCAAGGGCCTGACAGAGGTGTCATGATGGAAATCGGTATCGCACATTATCTGACTGTTTCTGCCCTGCTGTTTACCCTCGGGATCTTCGGCATCTTCCTCAACAGGAAGAACGTCATTGTCATTCTGATGTCGGTCGAATTGATCCTGCTTGCAGTCAACCTCAATTTCGTGGCGTTTTCCGCTGCTCTCGGCGATCTGGTCGGCCAGGTCTTTGCATTGTTTGTCTTGACCGTTGCCGCCGCAGAGGCAGCGATCGGTCTTGCTATTCTCGTCGTGTTCTATCGCAATCGTGGGTCGATTGCAGTGGAAGACGTCAACATGATGAAAGGTTGACGGGGGCATGCTGTATCTGGCGATTGTCTTCCTTCCGCTGCTCGGCTTTCTGATTGCGGGTCTGTTCGGCTCGTCGATTGGCGCGAAGGCGAGCGAGTATGTTACGACCGGATTGCTGATCGTCTGTGCGGTCCTTTCCTGGATTGCCTTCGGCACCGTGGCGCTCGGCCACGGCGAAGCGTTCAAGGTTCCAGTTGCGCACTGGGTCGAATCCGGTTCGTTGAGTTTCGATTGGGCACTGCGCATCGATACGCTGACGGCCGTGATGCTGGTTGTCGTCAACACTGTCTCGGCGCTCGTCCATACATACTCGATCGGCTACATGCACCATGACCCCGATCGGCCGCGTTTCTTCGCGTATCTCTCGCTGTTCACCTTCGCCATGCTTATGTTGGTGACTGGTGACAACCTCGTCCAGATGTTCTTCGGCTGGGAGGGCGTCGGCCTTGCGTCCTATCTTCTGATCGGCTTTTGGTTCAAGAAGCCGTCCGCGAATGCGGCGGCCATCAAAGCCTTTGTTGTCAACCGTATTGGTGATTTTGGCTTCCTGCTCGGCATATTCTCGTTGTTTGTGCTTTTCGATACGGTTCAACTCGATGCGCTTTTTGCTTCCGCTGCGCAATATCTTCCGGCGGAGGGTGCCGCTGAGGGTAGTCAGACAGTTCTGAACTTCCTCGGCTACGCGCTCGACAAGCAGGGCGCGATCACTATTACCTGCCTGCTGCTGTTCATGGGCGCGATGGGTAAGTCTGCCCAGTTCCTGCTGCACACCTGGCTACCGGACGCCATGGAAGGTCCCACACCCGTATCGGCGCTGATTCACGCTGCGACGATGGTCACCGCAGGCGTCTTCATGGTTGCCCGCCTGTCGCCCATCTTCGAATTGTCGCATACCGCCTTGATTTTCGTCACATTCATCGGCGCGACCACAGCGTTCTTTGCTGCGACGGTTGGCCTCGTGCAGAACGATATCAAGCGCGTGATCGCTTATTCCACCTGTTCACAGCTCGGTTACATGTTCGTTGCGTTGGGTCTCGGTGCTTATGGTGCCGGCATTTTCCATCTGTTCACCCACGCTTTCTTCAAGGCGTTGCTATTCCTTGGTGCAGGTTCCGTCATTCATGCTGTTTCCGATGAGCAGGACATGCGCCACATGGGCGGTCTGCGCACGCTGATCCCCAAAACCTACTGGATGATGATCGTCGGTACGGTTGCTCTCACCGGGCTTGGCATTCCAGGTACGCTTATCGGTACGGCGGGGTTCTTCTCCAAGGACATGATCATTGAATCTGCCTTTGCATCCCACAGTCCGATGGCTGGCTATGCCTTCATCCTGCTCGTTGTGGCCGCGATCTTCACCAGCTTCTACTCCTGGCGCCTGATTTTCATGACGTTCCATGGCAAGCCGCGTGCGAGCCATGATGTGATGCATCACGTGCATGAGTCACCTTATGTCATGCTGGTTCCGCTGTTCATTCTGGCGGCTGGTGCGCTTTTCGCCGGCGTCATATTCCGTGAATATTTCTTCGGCCATGAATATGCTGAGTTCTGGAAGGGCGCGCTCTTCACTGGACCTGAAAACGAAATCCTTGAAGAGCATCATCACGTGCCGTTCCTGGTCGCAATGTCACCCTTTCTTGCGATGGTCGTTGGGTTTATCGTCGCCTGGTACTTCTATATTCGCTCGCCTGAGACACCGAAGCGCCTCGCCGAGCAGCATCCTGGCCTTTACCAGTTCCTGCTCAACAAGTGGTATTTCGACGAGCTTTACGACTTCCTGTTCGTGCGTCCGACAAAGGCTCTCGGCCGATTCCTGTGGAAACAGGGCGATGGCTGGCTGATCGACGGGCATGGTCCCGACGGAATCTCCGCCCGTGTGGTTGACGTCACCAACCGGGTTGTACGCCTGCAGTCCGGTTATCTTTATCATTATGCGTTCGCGATGCTCATCGGGGTCGCCGCACTCGTCACGTGGATGATGCTCGGGAGCAACTTCTGATGACCGACTGGCCAATTCTCTCGACTGTTACCTTCCTGCCATTGGTCGGTGCCTTTCTTGTCCTGATGATCCGGGATGATAGTGATGCTGCACGCCGCAACATCCGCAATGTGACGCTGTGGACGACGATCATCACGTTCCTGCTGTCATTGCCGATCTGGTACTATTTCGATAATGGCCAAGCCGGCTTTCAGTTTGTCGAAAAGGCTGACTGGCTCGATAGCGGCATTTCCTACCATATGGGCGTCGATGGCATTTCGATGCTGTTCGTCATCCTCACCACGTTCCTGATGCCGCTATGCATTCTGGCTAGCTGGGAAGCGATCCAGACGCGCGTCAAGGAATACATGATCGCGTTCCTGGTGCTGGAAACGCTGATGATCGGCGTGTTCTGCGCGCTTGATATTGTGCTGTTCTATGTGTTCTTCGAAGCTGTCCTTGTCCCGATGTTCATCATTATCGGTGTCTGGGGTGGCAAGCGTCGCGTCTATGCCAGCTTCAAGTTTTTCCTCTATACCTTGCTTGGCTCGGTACTGATGCTGCTGGCCATCATGGCCATGTACTGGCAAGCTGGCACGACCGATATACCGACCTTGCTTGCCTACAAATTCCCGGCGTCCCTGCAGACTTGGCTGTGGTTGGCTTTCTTTGCTTCCTTTGCGGTCAAGATGCCGATGTGGCCGGTCCACACCTGGCTGCCAGACGCGCACGTCGAAGCGCCAACCGCTGCTTCCGCCATTCTGGCCGGTATCCTGTTGAAGCTCGGTGGATATGGTTTTATCCGGTTTTCAATTCCGATGTTCCCGGTCGCCTCGGCGGATTTTGCACCGCTGATCTATACGCTGTCGGTTGTCGCCATCATCTACACGTCGCTCGTCGCGCTGATGCAGCAAGACATCAAGAAGCTGATCGCCTATTCGTCCGTGGCCCACATGGGCTATGTTACGATGGGTATCTTCGCGGCCAACGAGCAGGGTATCCAGGGTGCAATTTTCCAGATGCTCTCACACGGGCTTGTCTCCAGTGCGCTGTTCCTCTGCGTCGGTATCGTCTATGACCGCACCCACACACGCGAGATCGCGGCCTATGGCGGCCTCGTCAACAACATGCCGAAATATGCAGTTGTGTTCATGATTTTCACCATGGCCAATGTCGGTCTGCCGGGCACATCTGGTTTTATCGGTGAATTCCTGACCTTGCTCGGTGTGTTCCGGGTCAATACATGGGTCGCGTTATTTGCTACCAGCGGTGTGATTTTCTCGGCGGCCTATGCCCTCTGGCTGTATCGCCGCGTCATATTCGGGTCCCTGGATAAGGAGAGCCTGAAAGCGCTTCTGGATATGTCGCCCCGTGAAAAGGCCGTGATCTATCCTCTGGCGGTTCTCACGATCTTCTACGGCGTTTATCCAATGCCTGTCTTCGATGCGACAGCCAGTTCCGTCCACGCCCTTATCAATCAATACAATAACGCGCTGTCATCAGCTGCCACGCTGGCGTTGAAATAGCAGGAAGAGGCCAAGGCCGATGCAGACCGACATGATTGCCAACTTGACGCTTATGGCTCCTGAACTGCTTATCACGGTGGCTGCACTGGCCTTACTGATGGTGGGAGCGTTTTCCGGGGAGCGGGCATATGCACTGGTCAACAGCCTTTCAGTGGCCGTTTTGCTGGTTGCACTGGCATTGGTTGTTCTGTTCCCGCAGGACGGTCATGTCTTCGGCCGCGCCTTCGTCACTGATCCGTTCTCGCGCTTCATGAAAGTCCTGACTTTGGTGGGATCGGTCGTGACGCTTGTGATGTCGGTTGGTTTCGCTAAATCGGAAAAATTCGACAAGTTCGAGTTCCCGATCCTGGTTCTGCTGTCGACTCTCGGCATGCTGCTGATGATTTCAGCCAATGACACGCTGTCGCTCTACCTCGGTCTGGAACTGCAGTCGCTTGCACTCTATGTCGTAGCGGCGATCAATCGTGACAGCGTACGTTCAACAGAAGCGGGGCTGAAATATTTCGTCCTCGGCGCCTTGTCATCCGGCATGCTGCTTTATGGCATCTCTCTGGTCTATGGCTTCACAGGCCATACCGGTTTCGAAGCGATCGCGCAGGCACTGGCCAGCTCGGAGCGGCAGCTTGGCGTTGTATTTGGCCTTGTGTTCATATTTGCGGGTCTTGCCTTCAAGATTTCTGCCGTGCCTTTTCACATGTGGACGCCGGATGTTTACGAGGGTGCGCCGACACCGGTCACGGCCTTCTTCGCGACTGCGCCGAAAATGGCAGCCATGGCGCTGTTTACCCGTGTTGCCGTCGAGACTTTCCAGCCTATCACCCATGATTGGCAGCAGATCATCGTGTTCATCGCGATCGCATCAATGGTGCTTGGCGCTTTTGCGGCGATTGGTCAGCGCAACATCAAGCGGCTGATGGCCTATTCATCGATCAGCCACATGGGCTATGCACTGGTAGGGCTCTCCGCTGGCACACTGGTGGGTGTCCGCGGTGTTGCGATCTATATGCTGATTTATCTTGTCACCACGCTTGGCACGTTCGCCTTCATCCTTGCCATGCGTCGCAAGGAGGGGAATGTTGAGCTGATCGGCGATCTTGCTGGTCTGTCGCGAACCAATCCGATCATGGCGACTATCCTGACCATCCTGATGTTCTCGCTTGCCGGTATTCCGCCGCTCGCCGGGTTCTGGGGCAAGTGGTATACGTTCCTTGCAGCCATGCAGGCCAATCTTTATGCACTGGCTATCATTGGTATCGTGGCGTCGGTTGTCGGAGCGTTCTATTATCTGCGCATCATCAAGATAATGTGGTTCGACGAACCGGTAGGCGCCTTCGTTCCCATGGCGGGTGAGTTGCGGCTTGTCCTTGGTGTATCCGGCCTGCTGGTGCTGTTTTACGTTCTCGTCGGGGGACCGGTCAGCACATTTGCGGAAGCTGCCGCCAAGACCTTCTTCTGAGGTACGATGGGATTCTCACTCTCGCCTCTGGCACAGCAAGACGGCTTTCGGCTGGAGACATTCGAGACAATCGGTTCAACCAACGCTGTGGCGCTGGAGCGGGCGCAGGCAGGCGATCCCGGAAAACTATGGGTCGTCTCCAAGAAGCAGGAGAGTGGTCGCGGACGACGCGGTCGAGCCTGGGCAACCTCGCATGGTAATCTTGCTGCATCCCTTTTGCTGACTGGCAACTTCGAGCTGAAGACCGCGGCTACTTTGGGCTTCGTTGCCGGGCTCTCGCTCGCCGATGCATTGGACGCTGTCTGTCCCGCAGCAACATGCAAAGTGGGCGTCGATGGAGCGGGAAATACCGGGAGCGGTAAATCAGCTTTACGAGTTGAACTGAAATGGCCGAACGATCTCTTGGCGGATGGTGCGAAGCTGGCGGGCATTCTTCTGGAATCGACACAACTGCCAGACAATCGCCTCGCGATCGTTGTCGGCATTGGTGTCAATGTAGCCGCCTATCCTGACGATGTCCCTTATCCAGCCACGTCTCTGGCCAAGCTCGGCGCAAATTGCGACGCAGAAACACTTTTCCTGGCACTGTCAGATGCATGGGAAGAAAATAGCAGGATCTGGGGCGAAGGCCGGGGACTAGCCGAAATTCGCAAGCGCTGGCTTGCACGGGCGGCGGGTATTGGCAGTGAAGTTGCCGTCCGGGTCGACGGAGCGGTCCTGCGTGGTATATTCGAGACTATTGATGAAGATTGCCGCTTCGTCATTCGTGATAATGATGGTGAGCGGGTAAAGATTGCTGCCGGTGACGTTCATTTTGGTGCGGTGGCGTCGGCAAGCGCTGGGTAGATTTTAGTTTAGGAGTATAAATGGCTCATTCCGATCAAGTGGAACTTGTTTTCCTGCCCTTAGGTGGTGTCGGCGAGATCGGGATGAACTTGGCTATGTATGGCTATGGTCCAGCGCACAAACGCGAATGGGTCGTAGTCGATATGGGCGTGAGCTTTGCCGGACCTGATCTTCCGGGCGCCGATCTTGTTTTGCCCGATATCCGCTTCCTGCAAGCCGAACGCCAAAATCTCAAGGGCATCGTCATCACGCACGCCCACGAAGATCATTATGGCGCATTGCTAGACTTGTGGCCGCTACTGAATGTTCCGGTTTATGCGACGCCCTTCGCGGCAGGCTTGCTTGCTGCCAAACGCCAGTCGGAACCCGGCGCACCAGACATTCCCGTAACCATCTACCGTGCGGGTGAGACCTTCAACGTCGGACCGTTCGAGTTCGAAGCAATCGCGGTTACGCACTCCATCCCGGAGCCCGTTTCGCTGGCCATCAAGACGCCGCTGGGTACGGTCATTCACACCGGCGACTGGAAAATGGATCCGGAGCCATCGCTTGGACCGCTTATCAATGGAGCGCGGTTTCGCGCGCTCGGCGACGAGGGCGTGCTCGCGATGATGTGCGATTCCACCAACGCGTTGCGTGATGGTGAATCCCCGTCCGAGCGAGAAGTAGGCGAAAGCCTGCGCGAGATCATAGAAAATGCCCGAGGCCGCGTGGCGATCACGACATTCTCGTCCAATGTAGGCCGGATTCGCTCGATAGCCTTGGCGGCGCGCGATGCCGGCAGGCAGACACTCGTGCTTGGCCGATCGATGAAGCGGATGATTGATGTGGCGAGTGAACTCGGTTATCTCGATGGCGTTCCGGAATTCCTGTCCGAGGACGACTATGGCTATATCCCGCGTGAGAATATGGTCATCGTCCTCACCGGAAGCCAGGGCGAGCCGCGTGCTGCGCTTGCCAAACTGGCGCGGGATGAAATGCGCAATGTCGCGTTGTCGGCGGGTGATACGGTGATCTATTCGTCGCGCCCCATTCCAGGCAACGAAAAGTCGATCATCGACACCAAGAACCTTCTGATCGAACAGGGTATTCACATTATTTCCGATGGCGACCAATTGGTGCACGTCTCGGGCCATCCGCGCCGCAACGAACTGAAACGCATGTATGAATGGGTTCGCCCGCGTATTCTCGTCCCCGTGCATGGCGAGGCCGCGCATCTTGTCGGGCAGGGATCGCTGGCGGCGATGGCCGGAATTCCGGAAGTGCCGCAGGTGCGCAATGGCGACATTTTGCGCCTTGCCCCGGGCCGGGCCGAAATTATCGACCAGGCGCCTTTTGGCCGCTTGTTCAAGGACGGTAAGCTGATCGGTGATGAGGAAGAGGTCGGCATCGTCGATCGTCGCAAACTCTCTTATGTCGGTCATGTTGCGGTCTCAATGCTGCTAGACGAAAAATTCAACATCATGGAGGACCCGGAGATCGTTCCGATCGGGCTTCCGGAAAATGATGCCGAGGGTGAATTGCTCGAGGATCTGCTCTACGATGCAGCCGTGAGTGCGGTGCAAAGTATCCCGCGCGAAAAGCGTAAAGACATTGCGATGGTGCGCGAAGCGGTGCGCCGGGCGGTACGCGCCGCGGCCAACGAAGTTTGGGGCAAGAAGCCGATAGTTACGGTTTTCGTTACCCGCCCCTAAGGAGACTCCATGCTGGGCCGCCTCAATCATGTCGCGATCGCCGTGCCGGATCTGGAGGCAGCGTCCGTCATTTATCGTGATACGCTCGGCGCAAGACTGACGCCGCCTCAAGCATTGCCGGAACATGGCGTCACCGTCGTCTTCATCGACGTTGGCAATACCAAGATCGAGTTGCTGGAACCCTTGGGTGCGGACTCGCCCATTGCCGCGTTTCTAGCAAAGAACCCGTCGGGCGGCATGCACCATGTCTGCTACGAAGTGCCCAATATCCTGGCAGCGCGCGATCGGCTAAAAGAGCAGGGTGCGCGCATTCTTGGTGATGGCGAACCGAAGATCGGCGCGCATGGCAAGCCCGTTATTTTTCTTCACCCGAAGGATTTTAATGGGACGCTTATTGAACTGGAGCAGGAATAAATGCCAGTCGCGACAGCAATGGCGGTTTACTTTATCTTTTGGTGGCTGACGCTTTTCACCATACTACCGATCGGTCTTCGCACCCAGGCGGATGAAGATGACATTACGTTGGGAACAACTCCCAGTGCGCCGCACAAACATCGTATGGGTCGCGTTTTTCTGCTGACGACTATTATCGCGACAATTGTGTTTGCGATTTTCTACGTCGTGAACGAGGTGCTCGGTTACGGAGTAAATGATCTGCCGGTTTTTTTCCCGCAACTCGATTAAATTTCGCGCCCGCGGGTTGAATCTGCCGTAGACGAAGATATCACATTAGCTTGCCAATGAGTTTGGATGCGGCGATTGATCACGTAGCCCGCCTTGATTTCTTAGCTCATATTTTGTTGACGACGAAGCGCTCAAAACCAGCGGGCTATCGGTCAATCGAAGATTCACTTTAAAAAACGCCAGCAACACATTGATTCTACGAAAACGGGCAAAAAAAATGCAAGGCTTTCGCCTTGCATTTGAAGATCGCGTCTGACCAGATCCACTTGCGTGGCGGCTGCGGAAAACCGCGCCTAGGTCACATCCTCCCAAGACTTTGACCGCGTAGGAAAGCAGAAATATTCTTACTTTCTCCTTATGATTAAAAAAATAGCGGACTGCCTGCGAAATGTCACGAAAAATATTCGTTCTCGTCATTTTTTGCTTACAAATCCAGCAAGCTGGTGAATCTCCCATAAATCTCGGCCTGTTTCATTTGGCGTTACGGGTTCCCAATCCGCCGGGAAGCCGGTAAAGAAACATGACTTTGCACTTGGTTTCGCCTGATTCTTCAAGCACTCAGGCGATGTTCAATTTGGTGATTCTCAATGCGGCTTTCCCGTTACTTTTTGCCCATCCTCAAAGAAAACCCCAAGGAGGCGGAAATCGTCTCCCATCGGCTGATGTTGCGTGCCGGTCTGATACGCCAGGAGTTGGCCGGTATCTATGCTTGGCTGCCGGCGGGACTGCGCATTCTTAACAAGGTGAGCGCGATTGTTCGCGAGGAACAGAATCGTTCCGGCGCAATCGAGTTGCTCATGCCGACCATCCAGTCGGCTGACCTTTGGCGGGAGAGCGGCCGCTACGATGCCTATGGCGACGAAATGTTGCGTATCAAAGATCGCGGTGAGCGCGAAATGCTTTATGGCCCGACGAATGAGGAAATGATCACCGAGATTTTCCGGGCTTATGTCAGATCCTACAAGGACTTGCCGCTCAATCTTTATCACATCCAGTGGAAATTCCGCGATGAAAGGCGTCCGCGCTTTGGCGTGATGCGCTCGCGAGAATTCCTGATGAAGGATGCCTATTCCTTCGATCTCGATTTCGAAGGCGCCAAAGCTGCGTATAATCGCATGTTCGTCGCTTATCTGCGCACGTTCTCCAGGCTGGGTATCAAGGTAATTCCCATGCGTGCTGATACTGGACCGATCGGTGGAGAACTCAGTCATGAGTTCATCATCCTGGCCGAGACCGGTGAAAGCCAGGTTTTCTGCGACCGCGCCTATCTCGATATGCCGGTGCCCGGACCGGACACCAACTTTGATGATGATGCGCAGATCGCGGACATCGTCACGCGCTGGACGACGCCCTATGCGGCGACCGATGAAATGCATGACGAAACGGCCTGGAGCAAAATCGGCGCGTCTGAGCAACTTGCGGCCCGTGGCATCGAGGTTGGCCACATTTTCCATTTTGGAACGAAGTACTCCGAACCAATGGGGGCCAAGGTCACAGGACCGGACGGCAAGGACTACCCGGTTTCAATGGGCTCTTACGGTATAGGGCCGTCGCGTGTTGTCGCCGCGATTATCGAAGCGTCGCATGATGAAAACGGTATTATCTGGCCGAAAGCCGTTGCGCCCTTCGGGGCTGGCATTATCAACATGAAGCCGGGCGATACGGGCTGCGACGCGGTTTCTGCCAAGCTGTACGAGGCGCTGACCAATGCTGGTATCGATCCGCTGCTGGACGATACGGATGATCGTCCCGGGGCAAAGTTTGCCACAATGGACCTGATTGGCTTGCCAACTCAGGTGATTGTCGGTCCGCGCGGCGTTGCCAGCGGCGAGGTCGAAATCAAGGACCGCGCCACTGGCGAGCGTGAGAGCTTGAGTATCGAAGCCGCGATCAACAAGCTCGCGGGCGTCGAGGCAGGGATTTTATGAGCGAAAAGGCAGTCACCGCCCCGAACGGTTCCAAACCATTCTCAGCCTATGAACGGATGATCGCTTGGCGCTATTTGCGCGCCCGGCGCAAGGAAACATTCATTTCGGTGATTGCAGGATTCTCCTTCACCGGCATCATGCTCGGCGTCGCGACGCTGATCATCGTCATGGCGGTGATGAATGGATTTCGCGCTGAACTCTTGACCCGTATTCTTGGCATCAATGGCCATGTCATCATGCAGCCGATGGATCGGCCTTTCGACGACTACGACGCGGTAATCAAGCGCGTCGACGCCGTTCCCGGCGTTTCCTTCGCCATTCCGGTTGTCGAGGGGCAGGTGCTGGCCAAAGGCAATGTTGGGGCAGGGGCCGGGGCTCTGGTGCGCGGTTTGCGCGAGGAAGATATTGCGAAACTTCAGCTCGTGTCGAAAAACGTCCGGCAAGGTACATTCCAGGGATTCAACACTGGTGGCGGGGTTGCTATCGGGACTCGTATGGCCGAAAATATGGGGCTGGGTCTTGGCGACAAGCTGACCTTGATTTCGCCAGATGGCGATGTGACGCCGCTTGGCATGGCCCCGCGCGTCAAATCCTATCCGGTAACGGCCATCTTCGAAATTGGCATGTCCGAATATGATGCATCGATCGTGCTTATGCCTCTCGATGAATCGCAGCTCTATTTCAATCAGGAGAACAAGGTTCAATCGATCGAGATATTCGCCGACAATCCTGACAATGTGGACGCATTGAAAAAGCCTATCGAGGATGCAGCACAGCGCTCGATCATTTTGACCGACTGGCGTCAGCGCAATCAGACTTTCTTCTCTGCACTCCAAGTCGAGCGCAATGTCATGTTCATGATCCTGACGCTGATCGTCCTCGTCGCGGCTCTCAATATCATCTCCGGCCTGATCATGCTGGTGAAGGATAAGGGGCACGACATCGCCATCCTCAGGACTATGGGCGCGACACGAAACTCAATTCTCCGCATCTTCCTGATGACCGGTGCCGCGATCGGCGTTACCGGAACGATTGCAGGGGTGTTGCTGGGCGTTGTGGTTTGTCTGAACGTCGAGCGAATCAGGGAGTTCTTCTCCTGGGTGTCCGGGACCACGCTTTTCAATCCGGAACTCTATTTCTTGAGCACGCTGCCAGCGAAGATGGATTTCAACGAAACATTCTCAGTCATTCTCATGGCACTCGTCTTGTCGTTTCTTGCAACACTCTTTCCAGCATGGCGTGCGGCCAAGCTCGATCCTGTAGAAGCCCTGAGGTACGAATAGTATGGCAACCGGGGCTATTTTACAGCTGATGAATGTCGGCCGCCGTTATGACGAGATCGGCCGCGAATTGGTGATTCTCAATGACGCCAGCTTTTCCCTCGGCAAGGGCGAGATGGTCGCACTCGTTGCACCTTCCGGCGCAGGAAAGTCCACGCTGCTGCATACTGCGGGATTGCTGGAGCGGCCGGACAGCGGCGACGTCATCCTTGATGGCCGATCGTGCGGATCGCTGTCCGATGAAGAACGCACGGCGATACGGCGCAACGATATTGGCTTTGTCTATCAGTTTCATCATCTCCTGCCGGAATTCTCGGCACTGGAGAATGTTATGATGCCGCAGCTGATTCGCGGCATGAAACCGGCGGTGGCATCCGAGCGCGCACAGCAGCTGCTAGACTACATGAAGGTTGGCGCGCGTGCCTCGCACCGTCCTAGCGAACTCTCCGGGGGCGAACAGCAGCGCGTTGCAATTGCTCGTGCCGTGGCGAATGCACCGTTGGTGCTTCTCGCTGATGAGCCGACAGGCAATCTCGATCCGGTGACATCTTCATATGTGTTCGAAGCACTTGAAGCACTGGTGAGACAGTCGGGTCTGTCGGCCATGATCGCCACTCATAATTTTGAACTTGCGCGGCGCATGGACAGACGTGTGACTCTCAAAGACGGCAAGATCACCAACCTCTGATCGGGTGCTCACCTTCCATTTTACCTTCCGTTAATATTTCGAAAACCATGGCACCAATGGACGCTGGCGTATGCTTGACATTAGAACAAAAATAGAACAAAACACATACATAGAGACAACGAAGAAGGGTTTTACCGATGAGCGAACTTTTCCAGGACGTTATGTCATTCGTTACAGTCAGCCTGTTCATTGCGACGTTCGCAATGTGGGTCAGTGCAATCTGACGAAATCGGGGTCATGAAACTGATTTTTGAGTTTTTGTGATCCCGATTCTTGTCCACCGATGAAAGTGCTTGAACTCTCAATACGGGTGGACACCTCATCGCGCATGCCCGACTATAAATGCGCGGTGAATCAGTTTCTCCGTTCAGTACTCGGAGATAAAAGAATTGGCAGATGGGCAGATCAATAGCGGTCTAAATGTTGCGAGCAAGCAGGCGCTGCGATTCGTTCATCTTAGGGTCCATTCTGCCTATTCCCTGCTTGAAGGTGCTTTGCAGGTTTCAAAAGTCATTGATCAAGCCGTAGCAAACAGGGCGCCGGCGATCGCAATCACCGACACCAACAATCTTTTCGGGGCGCTTGAATTTGCCCAGAAGGGATCGAAGGCGGGTCTGCAGCCGATCATCGGTTGTCAGCTTGATATCGCTTTTCATGACCAAGCCGAAGAAAGCCGCAGCGCTAACCGCCGCGAGGCGCTGGGGCTTGCGCCGCTCGTGCTGCTTGCTGCGACGGAGGAAGGCTATGCCAATCTCGTGCGCCTTGTCAGCCGCGCCTATCTGGAAACGCCAGCGGGTGATCCGGTTCATGTTACATCGGCATGGCTCAACGGCCGCACGGAGGGCATCATTGCCTTGTCTGGCGGTCCGGAAGGCACCATCGCCAAAGCGATCAAGGACGATCGTCTCGACCGTGCACGGCAGCGGCTGAACTATTTGAAATCGCTCTTCGGTGACCGGCTCTACGTCGAACTGCAGCGCCATCGTGGTTATGATCGCGCGTTGGAGGCGGCGCAAGTTGAACTCGCCTATGAGCTTGAACTGCCTTTGGTTGCCACGAACGATGTGTTTTTTTCCAAAAGTGCTGACTACGAAGCTCACGACGCGCTTCTGGCGATTGCCGCAGGTTCACTCCTTTCAATCGACGATCGCCGCCGCCTGACACCGGACCATTGTCTCAAGAGTGAAGATGAGATGGTGGAGTTGTTCGCTGATCTGCCCGAGGCAGTTGAGAACACTGTCGAGATCGCTTTGCGCTGTTCATACTATCCAAAGAACCGTGCACCGATCCTGCCACGATTTACCGGCGAGAGTGACGATCCGGAAGCGGCGTTGCAGGCGGAAGCCGATGAACTGGCGCGCCAGGCGAGGGAAGGCCTTGCGCAGCGCATCGAGACGCTGGGGTTGGCCGGTGGCCACACAGCCGAGCAATATTCGGAGCGGCTGGAGTATGAGATTTCCATCATAACCCGGATGAAATATCCGGGCTACTTTCTCATTGTTGCCGACTTCATCAAATGGGCCAAGGCCCACGACATTCCTGTTGGTCCCGGACGCGGATCAGGTGCGGGTTCGCTTGTTGCCTATGCGTTGACGATTACCGATGTCGATCCTCTTCGTTTCTCCTTGCTGTTCGAGCGTTTCCTCAATCCGGACCGTGTCTCGATGCCGGACTTTGATATCGACTTCTGTCAGGACCGGCGCGATGAAGTTATCCGCTATGTTCAGGGCAAGTATGGCCGTGATCAGGTGGCGCAGATCATTACATTCGGTACGTTGCAAGCTCGCGCAGTTCTGCGCGATGTCGGGCGTGTTTTGGAAATGCCCTATGGTCAGGTCGATCGTCTGACGAAAATGGTGCCGGCAAACCCGGCAAATCCGGTAACGCTGTCCAAAGCGATCGACGACGAGCCGCGATTGCGCGAGGAGCGTGACAAGGAACCCGTCGTCGAGCGTTTGCTCGATATATCGCTGAAGCTTGAAGGCCTATATCGGCATGCCTCGACCCACGCGGCGGGTATCGTCATCGGCGATCGGCCATTGTCGGAACTGGTGCCGATGTACCGCGATCCGCGTTCGGATATGCCGGTTACGCAGTTCAACATGAAAATGGTTGAAGAGGCCGGGCTGGTCAAATTCGATTTTCTCGGCTTGAAAACGCTGACCGTACTCCAAACCGCTGTCAATCTCGTCAAGCGGCGCGGCATCACGGTCGATCTTTCCAATCTGCCATTTGACGACAAGCCCACCTATGAAATGCTCTCGCGCGGTGAAACGGTCGGCGTTTTCCAGGTGGAAAGCACTGGCATGCGCAAGGCGCTGATCGGCATGCGGCCCGATCGGATCGAGGATATCATCGCGCTCGTCGCGCTCTATCGGCCGGGTCCGATGGAGAACATTCCAACTTACAATGCGCGCAAGAACGGCGACGAGGAGATGGCGTCGATCCATCCGAAAATCGACCATCTCGTCAAGGAAACCCAAGGTGTCATCATCTACCAGGAACAGGTGATGCAGATTGCGCAGGAAATGTCCGGCTATACGCTCGGCGAAGCCGATCTTCTTCGTCGCGCCATGGGCAAGAAAATCCGCGCCGAGATGGACATGCAGCGGGTCCGCTTTGTCGACGGTGCAGTCGAGCGGGGTGTGACCAAGCCGCAAGCCAACTTCATCTTCGATCTTCTCGCCAAGTTCGCTGACTATGGCTTCAACAAATCGCACGCCGCGGCTTATGCGATAGTGTCGTTCCAGACCGCTTATATGAAGGCACATTATCCGGTCGAATTCCTTGCCGCATCAATGACATACGACATGTCGAATACGGACAAGCTCAACGATTTCCGCCGGGAAGCAGTGCGACTTGGTATCGATGTGGTAACACCTTCCGTCAATACCTCGTACCGGCTGTTCGAAGTTGGCGAGAACCGCATCTTCTATTCGCTGGCGGCAATCAAGGGCGTTGGCGAAGCGGCGGTCGATCATATTGTCGAAAAGCGCGGCGTGACGCCCTATGCCAGCCTGGAGGATTTCTGCGAGCGGATTGACCCACGCGTCGTAAATCGTCGCGTCTTCGAAAGCCTTATAAATGCTGGGGCTTTCGACTGTTTCGGACGTGAACGGCCGGCGCTGATTGCAGGTCTTGACCGGATCATCGGGCATGCGCAGCGGACGCAGGAAGACAGCATCAGCGGTCAAGCTGATATATTCGGGGGCATGGCCGCAAGCGCCCAAACGATTCAACTACCATCGGCAGCACCATGGCTCTCGGCGGAAAAATTGCGGCGGGAATTCGAAGCCGCCGGATTTTATCTTTCGGCGCATCCGCTCGACGAGTACCGGGCAGTACTGGAAAAGATGCGAGTCCAGACCTGGTCGGAGTTTTCTGCTGCGGTCAAGCGAGGCGCCAATGCAGGGCGCCTTGCCGGGACAATTACGTCCAAGCAGGAGCGCAAAACCAAAACCGGTAACAAGATGGGAATCATCCAATTCTCTGATTCTTCAGGACAATTCGAAGCGGTACTCTTCTCTGAAGCACTGGCGCAGTATCGCGATCTGCTGGAGCCGGGCCGGTCTGTGGTGGTCACTGTCGGCGCCGAGGATCGTCCGGAAGGCATCAGCCTGCGCATCCAGACGGCGCAATCCCTTGAGGACGAGGCGACGCGCATGCAGAAGGCGTTGCGCCTTTACATGCGCTCCAGCGAGCCGTTGAGCGCTATTACGCCCTATCTGGCGCCGCAGAATGATGGCCAGGTAGTGAGTCTGATCCTGATCAAGGAGAATGGTGCTTCGGAAGTCGAAATCGAGTTGCCGAACCGCTATCGCGTTGGACCCCAGGTCGCCAGTGCGATGAAAGCCATCCCCGGCATTGTTGAAGTCGAGATGGGCTGAGGGGTAAACCTCAACCAGTTACAACTAAATTGCAATTCCGGGTGGAAATTTTGGTTCCAGATTCGACTATTCTTGTTCCAGATCCGGAGAGTTCTTGTCTCATATTCACCGGTTTTCGTTTGAATCCGTATCATCCGGCAGACCTTCGCTTCGAGACTTGATCTTGCCGAAGGTATATCCGGTCTCGACAGCATTGTTGCCGAATTTCCCGCGGAGCTTGTCTATCGCAGTTTCCGCGACCGCACGTTTAGTCGCCTGGATATCGACAAGGTCGAGCGGGTCGGCGCGTCCATCATCGCTGAGGTCACTGACGCCGATCCCCAGCAGACGAAATCGCGTGCCGTCGATTTCCTTTTCAAGCAGCGAAAAGCCGGTACGGAAAATCCGGTCAGCCAGTTGTGTCGGATCGGCCAATTGCCGATTTCTGGTTCTGAGTTTGAAATCTCGTGACTTCAACTTGAGAACGACGGTGCGTCCGGCGATGTCAGCCGCCTTGAGGCGCCGGGATACTTTTTCAGACAGAGACCGGAGGATAGGCGCGAGTTCCTCCAGCGACGCGATATCTTCGTTGAAGGTTGTTTCGGCAGAGACCGTCTTTGCCTCGCTTTCTGGTTCGACGCGCCGCGTATCGAGGCCGCGTGATAAACGGTAAAGGCGCTGACCCATCGTACCATAGGCAGCCATCAAGGGAGCAAGCTCCATGGTCTGAAGCTGACCGATGGTGCGAATGCCATCCCGCTCCAGCGTGGCATTGAACGCCTTTCCAACGCCCCAGATCATGGTAACCGGTTTGTCGTGCAGAAAGGCGAGGGCCTCTTCTTCGCCGATGATGGAAAAGCCGCGCGGCTTTTCGAAATCCGAAGCGATCTTGGCTAGGAATTTGCAGTAGGAAATTCCTACCGAAACGGAAAGCCCCATTTCTCTTTCGACTCGATTGGAAAACTGCGCCATCACCCGGGCCGGCGGATCGTGGTGCAAACGTTCTGTTCCCGAGAGATCAAGGAAAGCTTCATCGATGGACAAGGGTTCGACCAACGGGGTCAAATCGCGCATCATCTGGCGAATTTCACCACCGACCTTAGCGTATTTTTCCATGTTGGGACTGATAACGACAGCGTGCGGGCAAGCCTCCAGAGCCTTGAACATCGGCATCGCCGACTTTACGCCATGTATGCGCGCCACGTAGCAAGCCGTTGAAACGACACCGCGTTTGCCGCCGCCAATAATGACGGGTTTATTGCGCAATTCGGGATTGTCGCGTTTCTCGACCGAGGCATAGAAGGCGTCGCAATCAACATGGGCGATGCTGAGGCGATAGAGCTCGGGGTGGCGAAGCATACGCGGACTGCCACAGATATGGCAGCGTTTACCTTCGGATGCCTGACCCGCCAGACAGTCGCGGCAGAAACCAAATCTCGGATTGTTGAGGTGCGCCATGATGCCCGGAACATAAAAGGAACGCGCGGACCTTAGCGAAGGGGAGAGGCACCTGCAATAACCCTCGCAAGACTATGAACTGCTGAATGGCGGTCATTCTACCTGGTTTCCTCCAGGCAACAGCCGAAGCGCTTCCTGAAACAATGCCGGATCAGTTTCGGTTGCCTCGCAATAGCGCATCAAAGTCGGCTCATGCGCCAGATAAAATTGTAGAACACCAGCCAGAAAGCCCGGCTCATTTGCAGCAGTGCGTATCTGGTCGGCGGTAATACCGGTCAATGCAAGAAAGCGGGAAAGCAGTTCGCCGTCCTCGGCCAGAAACACAAGAGAATTGATCGCCAATGTTTGCGCATCATCGATAGTGATCTTGTTTTTCATCTTCAGGATTTATCCGATGTATGCTGCGTGCGGCACTTGCGCGTCAATTGGTTCAATTGGTCTGTAGCGTAAAATCATTCTCTGTCCAAAAAAGCACTGCAGCCGGTTGAATATGATCAAAAGAAGATGTTCAATAAAGTCTTGGTTAAACATGATCAGCGGCATTTTTGGATCGAGCTGAAGAGTTACCTTTTCATCAATCATAACGGACTATCTAATGCATCCATGAGAGTTGGGCTGCTGCCTTGTCTTTGTCCCACGGAACAGAACTGGCAGCACGCGTCTTTCGCCCATGATCAACAGGAAATTGCCAATGGTGAAGAAAGTGATGATCGTCGAGGACAATGAGCTTAACATGAAGCTCTTCCGCGATCTTATTGAAGCCAGCGGCTATGAAACCATCCGGACCCGCAATGGACTGGAAGCGCTTGATCTGGCCCGCGAACATCGGCCGGATCTGATCCTCATGGATATCCAGCTACCCGAGGTTTCGGGCCTGGAAGTGACAAAATGGTTGAAGGCGGACGACGAGCTGCATGTGATACCGATCATCGCCGTCACCGCCTTCGCGATGAAGGGCGACGAGGAACGCATTCGGCAAGGTGGTTGCGAAGCATATATTTCAAAACCGATCTCGGTGCCGAAATTTATCGAAACCATCAAATCCTACCTAGGCGACGCTTGACCGTCATTTTTACTGGAGATGTGAAATATGACGGCCCGCATACTAGTCGTTGACGATGTCCCCGCCAATGTGAAGCTGCTCGAAGCACGGCTGAGTGCGGAATATTATGAAGTCGTCACCGCATCGGATGGGTACGAAGCTCTGGAGATTTGTGAAAACAGCAACGTCGATGTGATTCTGCTCGACGTCATGATGCCGGGAATGGATGGTTTCGAGGTTTGCCGCAGGCTGAAATCGCGACCTTCAACGGCGCATATCCCGGTGATCCTGGTCACAGCACTGGATCAGGACGCCGACCGGATTACCGGACTGAATTTCGGCGCTGACGATTTTCTGACCAAACCAGTAAACGACCTGCAACTTCTTGCACGCGTGAAGAGCCTTGTGCGGTTAAAAAACCTGACTGACGAGCTACGGTTGCGCGTTGCCACTACCCGTGATGTTGGACTGGAGTCGATCCTGCGATTTCCAACTGGCGGTGAGGGCATTGCCAAGAACGCCCGTATCCTTCTGATTGACGAGCGCCCTGAAAGTGTGGAGCGTATTCAACGCATATTGGCCGACGAAGGTGTGGTCAACGTTCAGACAGATCCGCAAACGGGATTTTTCGACGCCATCCAAGGCAATCATGATTGCCTGATCATTTCCTCAAGCTTCGCCAATTTTGATCCGCTGCGTATCTGCGCGCAATTGCGATCACTTGATAACACGCGTTCGCTTCCCATTATCCTGGTGGCCGATCAAGGTGAAGAACCATTGATCCGGCGCGCTTTGGAATTGGGTGTCAACGACTATCTTGTCCGCCCGCTCAACCCGAATGAGTTGCTGGCGCGGTTACGCACCCAGCTTCGGCGAAAAGCCTATCACGATGGCTTGCGTGCCAGTGTCGTCAAGACTTACGAAATGGCAGTGACGGATAGTTTGACCGGTCTTCACAATCGTCTCTACCTCGAGACGCATCTTGCGACCTTGTTCAAGCGCGCCGTGGAACGCCGGCGACCCCTATCGATACTCATGACCGATATCGACCGGTTCAAGCTCATCAATGATACACACGGCCATGATGGTGGCGACGAGGTGCTGCGTGAATTCGCCAGGCGTCTGCGACGGAATGTGCGCGGGAGCGACCTCGCGAGCCGCTACGGCGGTGAGGAGTTTTTCATTGTAATGCCGGACACCGATTCGGTGCTTGCTGCTGTTGTCGCCGAGCGCATCCGCCGGGAGGTCGCAGCCACACCATTCGTCGTCAATCAGAACGGTACCAATACACCGGTGACGATCAGCATCGGCATCGCGAGTGTGCTGCCTAAGGAAGACACTGTGCAAAATCTGCTGAAGCGAGCTGATGACGCTCTCTATGGTGCAAAAGCGGCCGGACGCAATCGGGTCGTTTCAGCTGCGGCCTGACCGTTAAGAATCAACGGTATCGCCGCTCGGCTTAATGGAACTCACAAACAAAAATGCCGCCCAAAGGCGGCATTTTTGTTTCCGGAATAGCAAGATTACTTGATCTTGGTTTCCTTGAATTCAACGTGCTTGCGTGCGACCGGGTCGTACTTGCGGAAAGACATCTTCTCCGTCTTGGTACGGCTGTTCTTGCTCGTAACGTAGAAGAAACCGGTGTCAGCGGTCGACAGAAGCTTGATCTTGATATTCGCAGCCTTAGCCATTTTCAGTTTACCTGTTCTGATTATTGAGGACCGCTATTCAAGTCCAGCAACGTGGCCATAAGCGGAAATTCGGCCGGACACTTAACCGAACGGGGCCAAAAGTCAAGCCTAGGTGGGCCGCCACACCAATATAATCGATCAATCGGCAAATCTTCGTTGCGAGACAACCTTGTAACGGTTTTATCGAGATTCAATTCAACCCTGCGTTTGTTGCTGACCATCTCAAATCGCGCGAAGAGTTAAACATCCAGTTTGAGGGCAAAAGCAGCGACACCGAGCCAGCCGGTGTATCGGGGGAGACAGGCTCCCCCGACTGCGGCGAGAGCCTTGCCTTCAACCTGGGAGGTGATTCATCTGGCGAAGTCCACTTAGCATCACCCTTGTAATGAAAAGAACCCGGACTGGCTGGCAAGTCGTGTTCCGGGTTCAATTCAACTTATAAGGAAGAGAGAGGTGGGCGAAAGCTCGCCTCTCACTCCGGGGTCAATATAACATCGCCGCGCGTAATTCCAAGCGCGCTGTGGTTGTACCTGCTTTTAGGGGCCTGACCCTAGCCTTTGCGGCTGATCAGGCGCGAGCCCACCAAAAGCGCGTAGGCCGCAAAAAATACCGCGAGCGCGACCGCAAAGCCTGCGGGGCCCATCAAATCCATCCCGATACCGACAGCTTGCGGACCCACCAGCATGCCGACTGCGTAGCAGAAGACGAAGGCCGCATTGGCGGAGGCAAGCTCGCGACCAGTCAGTTGTGAGCCGAGATGGGCAAGGCCAACCGTGTAAAGGCCGGCAACAACGCCTCCCCAAACGAAGAGCAGCGCCGCCACGAGATACCAGTTCAAATAAATGAACGGCAGCACGCACATGCCTGCCAAGCCGATCAAGGCACAGGCGAGCAGAATCTTGCGACGATCATTGACGTGATCGCTGAGCAATCCGATCGGGATCTGCAGGAGAACGTTGCCAAGGCCGATCGTAGTCAACAGCAATGCTGCGTTCGCCTCGCTATATCCGATACGCGAACCAAAAACCGGAAACAGGGCGAAGCCACCGGTTTCGACCGCACCAAAAACGAAGACAGCTGCTGTTGCCGTGGGCACCGCCCAAATGAATGGAGCAAAGGGAACATGCTCCTCTTCGTGAAAATCTGGACTTTCCTTCCACGCGAAAAGCACGGGCAACATGGCAAAGATGATGATGCCGAAGCCGACTGCAAACGGCATGATGCCGACGCTGCCGATGCGCGAGAACAACCACGGCCCAAGCGCGAACCCCACTGAAAGGACGGTCGCGTAAATACCAAGCACCAGTCCGCGTTTTTCGGGAGGCGCCGCGGCGTTGATCCAGTATTCGGAAAGGATGAACAGCATTGTCAGCGCGAAATGCAGGAAGACGCGCAGCACCACCCACATCCAGAAATCAGTAAAGAAGTGAAAGCCGACGAACGAGAAACCGCCGATGAGCAACATTCCGAGCAGCGTAGGCACCACACCGAATCGAGCTGCGATAGGAGCCGCGAAAGGGGCCGCGACAATAGACGCGATACCTGCGACCGCAGCGTTCAGGCCAATCATGGTGGCCGAATGGCCACGATTCTCCAGAATGACGCTCAGGAGTGGGATGCCAAGCCCGATGGCGACACCAACGGAACTGATGGTGGCGATGGCGGCGACAAGCGCGCGCCAGGAAGACCGGACGGTTGTCTGGTCAGTGGTCGGCGTTGCATCCATTGATCAAAAAACCTCTCGGACGAATCGTCCATACTTCATGCGGTATCGAATGACGGCGTTGCCCGGGTCAAGGGCAGGATTTGCGACGAGAACCGCCTCGGCTTCCTTTATGATCATCCGGGTAATCTCGGGAATATCGAGTTGATTGGCCTCGTGGAAGGGCAGCCAGCACAATTCTTCGAGTTCCTGCGATGGCCCGGTTGCCTCGGGAAGGCTATCGGCGACGGCGTCGCGAAAGGCAAGGAAAAATCGTGTGTCGAAACGGCGGGAGCGGCCCGGCGGCGTGGTTGCTCTCGCAAAATAGCGCAGCACGGAAAGATCGGGGAGAATTTTGCGTTCGACAAAGGCGGCCCAGTCCGGATGCACTATCGGAACAGTGTCCGGATGGCGCCGCCCGAGGAAAAGCCCAGCCTCTTCATAGGTTTCGCGAATGGCGGAAATTGCCAGTGCCCGGCAGCGCTGAACGCTTGAGCGTCTGCCCATGCCCGCCAACAGTTTCGCTTGATCGGCCGCGGAGAGTTCAGCAATGGCGGATATGCGGCCGTCCGCAGCTTCCGTCCGCCCTCCCGGGAACACGAACTTTCCCGGCATGAACACATGGCGCATGTGGCGCCTACCCATGAGAATACGCAGTTCCTTGCCCGAGCGGTCAATAAGCAAGAGCGAGGCAGCATCACGTGGCCGGATATGGGCTAACGGATTGCTTGAATCAATCGGGATGCTTTTGCTTTGGCCATTCACTGTTCCGGTGGCTCCCGATCATCGGTTTCGCCACCGAAACCATGCATATAATTTGCCCACTGCAATCCGATAATCGCGCCCTTGACCGGCTGCAGCAATGCTATCGACATGATGATCGTCAACGGCACCCAGATCGCCAGATGCACCCAATTGGACAGTATAAACAGGGTTTCAACAGCCAGAAATCCGCCAAGGACGATGTGGCCGACGATCGTGATGGTTATATAGGCCGGAAAATCGTCAGCGCGCTGGTGGGTGTAATCTTCACCGCAGACGGCACATTGATCGACAGGTTTGACGAAGGCGCGGAACAGCTTGCCTTCACCGCAATGCGGGCAGCGGCTACGAAACCCGCGCCACATCGCCTGCCACACCGGGCGGCGCTCTCTCGCGGGTGCCGTATCAGCACCAAAAACCTGTTCTGCCATCATCTGCCTCTTCGTCCGCCCCGCGATACACTGGATGGACGCTTCTGGTTTCCGCGTACAAAACGCTTTGCCTTGTGGTGCGAGCGAACACCAGTTGGGACCGGGTGCGGTTCAGAAAGCATCTCGAACCGCAATGCACCTGCTACCGGCAAGGCCTCGACCAAACGAACCTCGACGATGTCGCCGAGCCGGAAACCCTTGCCGCTCCGTTCACCGGATAAAGCGTGGTTGGTTTCGTCGTAAAGATAGTAATCATCACCCAAAGTTGAAATGGGAATAAACCCGTCGGCGCCATATGTCGCAAGCGATACGAACAATCCGGCCCTGGTGACGCCTTGGACGCGGCCCTCGAAACTCGAGCCGACCTTGTCCGCGAGATAATGTGCGATCAGGCGGTCTACAGTGTCGCGCTCGGCGGCCATAGCCCGCCGTTCTGATGTCGAGATCAGCGCAGCAATCTCCGGCAGCGCCGCTTCTTCATCTGGCGTTATGCCATCAGGTCCAAGACCCAGCGCCGAAATCAGGGCGCGGTGCACTATCAGGTCGGCATAGCGGCGGATGGGCGAAGTGAAGTGCGCATAGCGGTGAAGATTGAGGCCAAAATGGCCAATATTCGCCGGGTTGTATTCAGCCTGGGATTGGGAGCGCAGCACGACCTGATTGACCAGATCCTGCTGCTCACTGCCTTCGACGCGCTTCAGGATATGATTGAACTGGTTGGGACGCAGTTCTGCGCCGCGGGCGAGAGATATATCCATTGTTCGCAGGAACTCACGCAACGTTTCCTGCTTGGCCAGCGAAGGCGCATCGTGGATGCGGAAGATCAGTGGCTGCTTCTTGCGCTCGAGCGTTTCCGCAGCGGCGACATTGGCCTGGATCATGAATTCTTCGATGAGCTTGTGCGCATCGAGCCGCGGCGGGATGACGACCTTGTCGACCTTGCCTTCGGGCGTCAGCAGGATCTTCTTTTCCGGAAGATCGAGTTCGAGCGGTTCACGCGCATCACGGCCGCGCTTAAGCACGGCATAAGCGGCCCAGAGCGGCTTCAGGATCGAATCGAGGATCGGCGCTGTCTTCTCGTCCGGCGCACCGTCGATCGCAGCCTGCGCCTGCGGATAGGAGAGCCGCGCATGGGAGCGCATCATGATCCGGTTGAATGTGTGCGAAATCTTGCGGCCTTCCGTGTCGAAAATCATGCGGACGGCAAGGGCAGGGCGATCTACCAGCTCTTTCAGCGAGCAAAGATCGTTGGATATGCGCTCGGGCAGCATCGGCACCACGCGGTCGGGGAAATAGACCGAATTGCCACGCTTCAATGCCTCGCGGTCGAGCTGGGAACCCGGTGTCACATAGGCCGCAACATCGGCGATGGCCACGGTAGCGATGAAGCCGCCGGGGTTCTTCTCGTCCGGATCGGGCTCGGCATAGACTGCATCGTCGTGATCTTTGGCGTCAGCGGGATCGATGGTTACCAGCGGAACATGACGCCAGTCCTCACGGTGGGCCATGGTAGCCGGCTTGGCCTTTTCGGCTTCGGCAATCACGCTATCGGGAAAGACGTGCGGAATCTCGTGCTCATGGATAGCGATCATCGACAGGGCTTTTTCACTCGCCACCGAGCCGACAACTTGTGTGATGCGGCCCAACGCGAGCCCGTACCGACTAACTTTCGAAACCTCGACTTCGACGAGATCGTTTGCCTTGGCGTTGTTCAGCTGGGCCGGGTCGATCGCGAGTTCGACCTGACGCCGCTCAACCGGTTCGAGGCGCCACTCGCCATTGTCGAGCTGGCGCAAGACACCAAGAACAGCATCCTTGCGATGGTCGATCTTCTTGATGACACGTGCCGTGTAGGCGGGACCGGTCGGGTCGGCTCCTTGAAAAATACGCGCTAGAACGCGGTCGCCGACGCCAGGAGTGGGACCTTTTTGGTTGCGCGAGGCGCGAATGAAGACGACAGGCGGTCGTTCCTGGTGGTTTGCATCCCACTCCGCCGGCTTGGCAATCAGCCCGCCATCGCCTTCTCGACCCGTGATGTCGAGCACGGCAACGCTCGGCAGGCTGCCCGGAACGGCAAGCCGCTTCGCACGCTTCTCGACGAGCCCGTCACCAGCGAGATCACGCAGAATATCCTTCAAGGCAATGCGCGCATCGCCCTTGAGATTGAATGCCTTGGCGATGTCACGCTTGCCGGCAAGGTCTGGGTTCTCCTTGATAAACTGGAGAATCTCGTCGCGATCAGGAATGTGCGGCGCGTGGCCCGAAGCCGCAGAATTGGCAGGCCGCTTTTTTCCGCTGGGTGGAGAGATACGGCGTGCCAATCGATGTGTCCTTAACTTGCTTTTTTGGTTGCAGTCTTTTTCGCAGCCGTTTTTTTCGCGGCAGATTTTTTTGCTGCAGGCGCCTTTTTAGCGGGCGCCTTCTTCGTACCTTTGGAGCCCGCCTTTTCGGCGATCATAGCAAGAGCTTCCTCAACGGTCACCACCGCGGGATCCTTGCCCTTCGGTAGCGTGGCGTTGACCTTGCCCCAGTTCACATAGGGGCCGTACTTGCCGTCGCGCACGGTGATTACCCCGCCATCGGGATGCTCACCAAGGTCCTTGAGCGCAGCAGGCGTGCCACGACCGCGTCCTGGTCCCTTGGCCTGCTTGTCTGCCAGCACCGTAACTGCACGGTTGAGGCCGATTGAGAACACGTCTTCCGCATTCTCCAGATTGGCATAGGTTCCGTCATGCGTGATGTAGGGACCGTAGCGCCCGATTCCGGCCGAAATCATCTTCGCCGTTTCGGGATGTTGACCGACATCACGGGGCAGGGAAAGCAAAGCCAGCGCTTTTTCATGATCCAGCGCTTCGAACGTCCAGCCCTTTGGCAAGCTGGCGCGCTTGGCTTCCTTGCCGTCTCCTCGCTGGACATAAGGACCGAAACGCCCATTGCGTGCCGTAATGTCCTCGTCCGTATAGGGGTCCTTGCCGAGCAGTTTTGGCTCGTCGCCGCCATTGCCGTTTTCGTTTGCCGCTTCGCTGCCGCCAAGCTGGCGCGTGAACTTGCACTCCGGATAGTTCGAACAGCCGACGAAGGCGCCATACTTGCCAAGCTTCAGCGATAGATTGCCGGTGCCGCAGACCTGACAGATACGCGGATCGCTACCATCTTCGCGCGGCGGGAAGACGAGCGGCCCAAGCTGGTCATTCAACGCATCAAGCACGTTGGTGACGCGCAACTCCTTGATTCCATCGACAGACCCAAAGAAATCCGTCCAGAACGCCCGCAGAACATCCTTCCACTTGAGCTTTCCATCGGAAATCTCATCGAGCTTCTCTTCAAGATCGGCTGTGAAATCATATTCGACATAGCGCTTGAAGAAGCTTTCCAGGAAGGCAATGACCAGCCGGCCCTTGGCTTCCGGAATAAGCTTTCGCTTGTCGATGGTTATGTATTCGCGGTCGCGAAGCGTTGCGAGCGTTGATGCGTAGGTGGAGGGACGGCCAATGCCGAGCTCCTCCATCTTCTTGATGAGCGTCGCTTCCGAATAACGCGGTGGCGGCTCGGTCGAATGCTGTGTTGCATTGATTTTTTCCCGAGCGAGGGCTTCGCCGGCGCGGATTTCCGGAAGACGTCCACCGTCTTCATCGACGTCTTCTTCCTCCCGATGGTCCGTATAAGCACCGAGAAATCCATCAAACCGGATAACCGAGCCAGTAGCGCGCAATTGTGCCAAACGCGACCCGTTCTGCGCCTCGATTTCGACGGTCGTTCGTTCGATGTCCGCCGACTGCATCTGGCTGGCGATGGCACGCTTCCAGATCAGCTCGTATAGCTTTGCCTGATCCGCATCAAGAAACTTGCGCATGTCCTTGGGATGCCGATTGAAATCGGTCGGGCGTATCGCTTCGTGCGCTTCCTGGGCATTCTTCGCCTTCGTCGCGTAATAGCGTGGCTTCTCGGGCACATATTTGTCGCCGAAAACCTTGCCGATCGTCTGGCGTGCTGCCTGAACGGCTTCGGGCGCCATCTGTACGCCGTCCGTTCGCATGTAGGTGATCAAGCCAGCGGTTTCGGTGCCAAGATCCATGCCTTCGTACAGCTTCTGCGCGATCTGCATGGTGCGTGACGCAGAAAAGCCGAGCTGACCGGAAGCAGCCTGTTGCAAACTCGAGGTGGTGAAAGGCGGGCCGGGGCTGCGCTTGATCGGCTTCGCCTCGACCGAGGCCGCCTTGAACGAGGCACCCTCCAGCATGGTGCGGATTTCGCCAGCCTGCTCACCATTCTTGATATCGAGCTTGCCGAGCTTTTTGCCATCAACCGAAACGAGCCGTGCTTCGAACGCGTCATTGCGCGGGGTCTTTAAGAGCGCTGCGATATTCCAGTATTCTTCGCGGATGAAGCGTTCGATTTCCGCTTCGCGGTCAGCGACGAGACGCAAAGTCACCGACTGGACGCGTCCGGCAGACCGGGCACCCGGCAATTTGCGCCAAAGAACCGGGGAGAGCGTGAAACCGAAAAGATAGTCCAAAGCGCGGCGTGCGAGATAGGCATCGACCAGCGGCATATCGATATTGCGCGGACTGGCCATGGCGTCGAGCACTGCGCTCTTGGTGATCGCATTGAAGACGACTCGCTTGACAGTCTTTGTTCCTATAGCCTTCTTCTGCTGCAACACTTCGAGCACGTGCCAGGAAATGGCTTCACCTTCGCGATCCGGATCGGTAGCGAGAATGATGCCGTCGCTCTCTTTCAATGCTTTGACAATATCGCTCAGCCTCTTCGCCGAGGCCGAGTCGACTTCCCACGACATCGAGAAATCGTCGTCAGGCCGTACCGATCCGTCTTTGGCCGGCAGATCGCGCACATGGCCGAACGAGGCCAGGACCGTATAACCCGAGCCGAGATATTTGTTGATTGTTTTGGCCTTGGCAGGCGATTCGACGACGACCACGTTCATTACAGAATTTAGCTTTCCTGCCTTCGCCAGATTGCAAAGGCACTAATTTCGCTTCGGAATAGGCCTGTGAAATGAACAGGCTTCGGCATAACGTCAAGGTCTGTACATCAAAAATCGTGAATTACAACCTAAGGTTGCTCGCCTAATTTATGCAATTAATGGTATTTTCTCGTCGGCTTCAAGCGTATATCGAGTTCGATGGGAGTCATTTGTCGCTTTCGCATATAGAGTATAAAAAACAGCAGCTTATATAGGTATAAATTAAGATATTCTGAGTCAAAGTATAGCGCATATTTTCGATATTAATTTATATTTGAGGATAAAATTATGAGCGATAATCAAATTAATCAAATCGAAAACGCCAGATTTATTCAACAGATGCTCGGTGAGTTACGGGCGATGGCCAAGACGAACCGGATGGAGATGTTGGCGTATCTTATAGAGATCGCATATATCGAGAGCAGTGATCAGTTGCAGAAAGAGTTGGGTACGGTTTCACGGATAAATAAGCGAAACATGTCCGCCTGAGTGACGCTGCAGACGTCCGGCAAGATCGAGTTCGAGCAGAATCAGCATCACCACCGAGGGGTGTAGCTCGCTGGTACGGATGAGGTCGTCGATGTCGACTGGAACAGGGCCAAGCAAATTGACGAAGCGGTCCCGATCGGTTTCGTCGGGATTGTCGGGAAATCCATCTCCGGCGCGAGAAATCCAGGGTCATCGAAGACGGGGCGTTCGACCAGTGGTGTCAGGGCAGTTATTATATCGTCGGTACTGGTTGTCACGATCGCTCCATTTTTCAGCAACCCGTTGGTGCCTTTTGCCCGCGGATCGAGTGGCGAGCCGGGAACAGCGAAAACAATCCTGCCGAGCTCTGCTGCCAGTCGGGCGCTGATCAATGAGCCGGAGCGTTCGGCCGCTTCAACCACAACCAACCCGAGCGACAGGGCAGCAATAATACGGTTGCGCCTCGGAAAATCTCTGGCGCGAGGCTCCCAGCCGAACGGCATCTCACTGATGACCGCGCCATTGCGCTCTGGGATCGCCTTATAGAGATTGAGGTTTTCCGGGGGATAGGGATGGTCCAACCCACCAGCCATCGCTGCCACTGTCCCGTGGTCGAGGCTCGCTTCGTGAGCGGCGGCATCTATCCCACGTGCGAGGCCGGAAATTATGGCATATCCCGCTTCGCCGAGTTCCCTCGCAATGGTGCGGGCGAATTTTATTCCCACCAGAGACGCATTGCGCGCGCCGACGATCGCCACTGGCGGCAGCCTGAAAACTTCGGGATTGCCCTTGACGGCGACCAACGGCGGCGGGTTGTCGGATTGCCGCAAACAGCGGGGATAGTCCGGTTCGCCGATGCCAATGAAAACAGCACCCATTTTTGCCGCGGCGTGCATTTCCCGTTCGGCGTCTTCCAGGCTTGCAATGCGAATCGGACGTCCGCCGCCGCCGCGCCTGACGAGCTCAGGCAGCATTTCCAGCGCGTCTGCCGCAGAACCGCAATGGGCGATCAGATCGCGAAATGTTGCCGGACCGACATTCTCGCTGCGGATCAACCGGAGCCAGCTCAGCCGCTGGCTGTCAGAAAGGCGCATGCCTTTCTTCTCGTCGTTCATCCTTTGGCGCCGATCTTGCCCTCAGCGCCGGATAGGAGGCGCCCGATATTTGCGCGATGCTTGATGAAAACGATGATCGTCAGGACAAGGAAAAGCGCTGCCATCTGATGCACCCCTATCATATAGAGTGCAATCGGGACGATGACGGCCGCGACAAGGGCGGCGAGGGAGGAATAGCGGGTCGTATAGGCTACGACTAGCCAGGCGGCAGCGAAGATCAGCGCGCCTTGCCAGAACAGGCCGAGCAGAACGCCAAGATAGGTCGCGACACCTTTGCCGCCCTTGAATTTCAACCAGACCGGGAAGATATGGCCGAGGAAGGCACCGAAGCCTGCAATGATCGCTGCTTCGGGGCTGGCGATTCCCGCAATCAGCACCGCCACGGTGCCTTTCAGCATATCCAGGAGCAAAGTTGCCGCTGCCAGTTTCTTGTTGCCGGTACGCAGAACATTGGTTGCGCCGATATTGCCGGAACCGACGCTGCGCACGTCGCCAAGCCCGGCCATGCGTGTAAGGATCAAACCGAAAGGGATGGAGCCGAGCAGGTAGCCAAAGACAAGCGCAAAGAGAAGGAGCGGAAATCCTGCTTGCCCGTTGAAGAAATCCGACATGCATCGTCCCCTTAGGTCACGTTAGATTGTAAAGACTGACTTTCCTGCAACAAATGTCTGTACGACGCGGCCTTGAAAACGTGCGCCCTCGAAACAAGAGTTCTTCGAACGCGACCGTAAGTCTTCTTCCTTCACTACCCACGGTTCGTCAAGATCGACTATGGTCATATCCGCTTTCGAACCCGGGCGCAGCGAACCGGCATCCAGGCCGAAAATTCTGGCGGGTGCGCTGGCCATCGCTTCGACGATGCGCAGGAGCGGAACGTCGCCATTGTGATAGAGCCGAAGCGCTGCACCGAGCAGTGTTTCGAGGCCGATCGCACCGGCTGCGGCATCGGCAAAAGGCAGACGCTTGGTATCGACGTCCTGCGGATCGTGCGCGGATACGATGATATCGATCGTGCCATCGCGCAGGGCTTCGACCATGGCGAGGCGGTCTTCTTCAAGCCGCAACGGTGGCTGCAGCCGGAAGAAGGTGCGAAATTCGCCGATATCATTCTCGTTCAATGAGAGGTGATTGATCGATACGGCTGACGTAACGTTCAGACCGTTTTGCTTGGCGCGGGAAATTACCTCTGCCGACATGGCAGTCGAAATCTGCGCAGCGTGATAAGCGCCCTGCGTCAAAGCCGCAAGACGCATATCGCGCTCAAGCGGAATGACTTCGGCTTCCCGCGGTGTACCGGAAAGGCCGAGCCAGCTCGCATAGAGCCCTTCATTCATGACGCCGGTAACGCCGAGATACGGATCCTGCGCTTCATGGGCAAGAACCACGCCGAAATCGCGAGCATAGGTGAGGGCGCGGCGCATCAGCTGGCTATTGGCTATTGAACTGCGCCCTTCGGTGATCGCCACGGCCCCCGCCTCACGGAGCAGGCCGATCTCGGTCATTTCCTCGCCATGCAGGCCCTTGGTGACCGCAGCAGCCGGATAAACGTTGACTACTGCCGTATCGCGTGCCGTTCGCATGACGAACTCGACCAGGGCGACATTGTCGATGACCGGATCGGTATCCGGCATCATGATCATCGAGGTAACGCCGCCCGCAGCTGCCGCGTGGCTAGCTGAAGCGATGGTCTCGCGATGTTCAGCGCCGGGTTCGCCAATAAAGACGCGCGCATCCACCAGACCGGGAAGCACTGCCTTGCCCTTGCAATCGATGACAGTCGCGCCTTCCGGCACGCCCTGATTGTGGGCGTCTGCGCCGCTCGCAACGATCCTGTCGTTCTCCATGATGATCGTGCCGGTTTGATCGAGCCCGCGCGAGGGATCGACGATGCGCGCATTCTTAAGAACGGTGACGCTCATCCGACCGCTCCTTCCGCATTGCGGTCCAGATTGCGGCGCGGATCGAGGAGCGCTTCCATTACCGCCATGCGCACGGCGACACCCATCTCTACCTGTTCCTGAATGACGCTCTGTGAGCCATCGGCTACATCCGAGGCGATTTCGACGCCGCGGTTCATCGGGCCCGGGTGCATGACCAGCGCATCGGGCTTGGCAAATTTCAGTTTTTCCCGGTCAAGCCCGTGATAGCGGAAATATTCGCGCACCGATGGAACGAAGGAGCCGGCCATACGCTCGCGCTGCAAGCGCAACATCATCACCACGTCCGCATCTTTCAGGCCTTCTTCCATGTTGTGGAAGACTTCGGCGCCCATATGCGCGATGCCTGCGGGAAGCAGTGTCGAGGGAGCAACCACGCGAACGCGCGCGCCAAGGGCGTTGAGGAGGATCATGTTCGAGCGCGCCACACGCGAATGCAGCACGTCACCGCAGATCGCCACGGTCAGCCGTGCGATCTTGCCCTTGGCGCGGCGGATCGTCAGCGCATCGAGCAGCGCCTGCGTCGGATGTTCATGCGCGCCATCGCCGGCGTTGACCACCGAGCAGCCGACCTTTTGCGCCAGAAGCGCCGCGGCCCCGGCCGAGGCGTGGCGGATGATCAGGATATCCGGACGCATGGCATTGAGCGTCATCGCGGTATCGATCAACGTCTCGCCTTTTTTGACCGACGAATTGCTGACCGCCATGTTCATCACGTCCGCGCCGAGGCGTTTGCCAGCAAGTTCGAAGGATGATTGCGTGCGGGTTGACGCCTCGAAGAACAGGTTGATCTGCGTGCGTCCGCGCAATGTGGCCTTTTTCTTCTCGGACTGGCGCGAAACTGCGATCTCGCTTTCGGCAAGGTCGAGCAGCTGGACGATGTCTTGAGGCGAAAGGCCCTTGATGCCAAGCAAGTGGCGATGGGGAAACAGAAGGGGGAGCTCTTTTGATGTCATATCAAGTCCCCCCTATAGGCTCGATGCCTTATTGTCGCAAGCGGTCTGGGCGCTAACATGCCTCGTTCCCCAATAATTTGATCGGAAAAGCTGAAAGTGCGACAAGGATTGCGATGATGAATATCGACTAAAGTGGAAGAGTCCATATATTGAGTGAATTAACCGCTTGTCAGAATCTTCATTCCATAAAGAGTACGACGCGTAATCGCCAAATCGTGTGGTCAGAAATTCTGCGCGAACATTGAAATTTGAATCAGGACAGTTTCTTGAAAACTCACGACGTTCTTAACCAGACGCCTCCGATGACCGGTCTCAACGCTTATCTTGGCGATCCACTGATGATGCAGATCACCAAGCGATTGCCGCAAACCGTGCGCACGGAGCTGGAGCAGAACGGCAAGTTCGTCCTGTCAGGCGACGCGCAGGATCTGGCGCGGCTGGCCAATGCCGAGGTGCCGCGGCTACGAACGCATGACCGTCAGGGTCATCGGATCGACGTCGTCGACTATCATCCCGCATACCATGCGCTTATGCGCCGGTCCGTCTCTCAGGGCCTGCATTCATCGATCTGGGAAGACGGCAAGCCGGAAGCCGGACTGCGGCATCAGTCACGCGCGGCGCGATTCTACCTGACGTCACAGCTGGAATGCGGGCATTTGTGCCCCCTGACCATGACCAGCGCTTCGCTGGCGGCACTGATGGCAGCGCCAAATCTTTACCGCGAGTGGTCGCCGCTGATCCTGCCGCGCAAATATGATTCCAGCAATAAATCGCCAGCGAAGAAGACAGGCCTCACGCTTGGCATGGGCATGACCGAGAAGCAGGGCGGCACGGACGTTCACACCAACACGACAAAGGCAGAACCGGCCGGAAGCGGTTTTTATCGCATCACCGGGCATAAATGGTTCATGTCCGCGCCAATGTCGGACGCTTTTCTGGTCCTGGCGCAGGCGCGTGAGGGACTATCGTGCTTCCTCGTTCCGCGCATTCTTCCAGATGGCTCTTCGAACGGCTTTCGCTTCCAGCGCCTGAAGGACAAACTCGGCAATCGCTCCAACGCCTCGTCGGAAGTCGAGTTCGACAATGCGCTTGGCCAGATGGTCGGCAATCCGGGCGATGGCGTCAAGACGATCATCGATATGGTGACACTGACGCGGCTCGATTGCGCGATTGCATCGGCGGGATTGATGCGGGCGGGCCTGGCCGAGGCCGTACACCATGCGCGGCACCGCATCGTCTTCGAAGGCCCGCTGATCGACAAGCCGCTGATGCTGCGGGTTCTGGCAGATATGGCACTGGACGTGGCAGGAGCAACAGCGCTGTCGCTCCGTCTGGCGCGGGCATTCGACAACGCCGCAAAAGACCGCGGCGAAGCAGCTTTTGCCCGTGTGATGACGCCAGTCGTCAAATACTGGGTGGCGAAGATTGCGCCTGCGATGCTTTACGAGACGATGGAGTGCCTCGGCGGCAATGGTTATATCGAGGAAGGCAATCTCGCACGCTATTACCGCGAGGCTCCCGTCAATGCGATCTGGGAAGGCTCGGGCAACGTTATGGCGCTCGATGTGCTGCGTGTGCTGAAACGCGGCCCGCAGCTTTTCGACGAAGTGCTCAATTGGATTGGCGCGCAACTGGGACGCGGCGGGCAGGGAACAGTGGAGGTCCTGCGCGCCGCAATGCGGGTGGCCGAGAACGACGAAGGCGCGGCGCGCATATTGACCGAGCAATTGGCACTTGCGGCGGCGGGTGCCGAGCTGCGGCATTTGCAATCAGAGGATATCGCCGACGCGTTTATCGAAACGCGACTGGGCGGGCAGTGGCGCACGACTTACGGCATGCTGGATGCGCGCCACAACGCCAAGGATATTATCAGCTCGCTATATCCTTCGCCTGGCTGAATCTATGCGGCTTCAACCAACCCCCTGAGTACGGTTTCCAGGGTTACCTTGCCTTTGAGCGAGTTCCGCTCTCCACCTTCGAAATCGATCCAGCCTTCGTTGAAACCGTCGAGCATTTGAATACGTGGCATCGGGTCCTTCGTTCCTTGTGATCTGAACAGGCTGGCCCACGTCTCACGCGGGACAGCTTCGACCCGAACCGGCCGGTCGAAAATCCTGGCGAATGTGGCGGCGGCTTCACTGGGGCTGATGCGATGCTCAGCTTCCAGTTCGACGACTCGCCGCCCATGCCAATCCTCCTGCAGACATTCAGCTGCCACGCGTCCGACATCCGCTGTGGCGATCATTGGAAATGACTTGTCGACCGGCTGCAGAAATGTCGAAATGACGCCGTTGTCGCGTGCTGCGGGGATGTCCCAGGCGAAGTTTTCCATGAACCACCCCGGACGGAGGAACGTCACCGGAATATCCAGAGTACCGAGCTTTTGCTCCATCAGCGTTCTTTGTGTCAGCAGGTTCGGCTGCGTTGCCTGTGCTCCCACTGTCGAAAGACAGACTACCTTCCCCGGACGAGCAACCTTGATCGCCGTATGGACTGCATCAATGACAGCATGTGCTTCGGGAAAGCCGGGTGCTGGATCGAATTCTGAAGGTGGCAATATGAATACGCCGCGAGCGTCCTTGAAGGCAGCGGTGAGGGCCGCCGGATCTTCCATTTCCGCGACAGCGACTTCGCAGCCTTGCTCTGCCCACGCTTGACCCTTCAATGAGTTCCGCACGACAGCCCTGACTGGTTGTCCTGCGTCCAAGAGTGTCCGCGCCAGCGCACCGCCGACGTGACCGGTTATTCCTGTGATGGCGTACATCGAGGTCTCCTACCTATTTGTTGGGTTCGAGATACATTGAGACAGATTGTTGCCTGGCAGTACCTGCTGCCTCGGGTTTATAAGCACCCACCATTATTGCTTGAAGTGCGCTTATGTCATAAGGTTCATGACGCAGGATCACGAATAGAATAGGTAGGAAGCGAGATGGCTTTCGACGGGCGTTTGGTGGCCAATGTCGGTGTGTTGGCGGCGATAGTTGAAGCTGGCAGCTTTGCCCGTGCAGCCGACGCGTTGGGACTGTCTCCATCGGGCGTTAGCCGAGCCGTGGCGCGGCTTGAAGGGAGCATTGGCGTCCGGTTGCTCGATCGGACGACGCGATCAGTTACGCTGACCGACGAAGGACGCCGCCTCTATAGTGAGATCGGCCCTCTTCTGTCAGGCATTGAAGATGCCTTCACCCACACTGCGGGATCTTCGGCTGTTGTGCGAGGCCGCCTCAGAGTCAACGTAGATGCGTTCTTTTCAAGGATGATGCTGGCTTCCAATATCGGCCGCTTCCTCGATCGTTATCCCGAAATTTCGCTGGAGCTGATTACCCGTGAACAGCTAGGCGATCTCGTCGGTGAGGGCTTTGATATCGCCGTGCGCTTTGGTCAACCGCCTGCATCCTCTCTCATTGCCCGCAAGCTTCTGGAAACGTCCACGGTCACCGTGGCCTCTCCATCTTATCTGAGGAGGTTTGGAAGACCGCGTCATCCATCGGAGCTCGCAAGCCATGAATGCATTCAGGTTCGCGATTCGTTGACCGGCGAGGCACTGGGAGATTGGGACTACCGGCAAGTGGGAGATACTGTGTCTGTCAAGACAGCGGGCCGGTTGGTAGTCACCGAATTTGGAACGATGTTGGGCGCTTGCCTAGCTGGCGTCGGCATTGCCCGCGTCAAGTCAATCGGCATTCGGGACCTGCTTGACCGTGGGGACCTAGTCGAGCTCTTTCCTGATTGGCAGGGCGAAGCGTTTCCCCTCCATGCTCTGTATCCTTCGCGCCATCTGCCGGCGGCGAAGGTTCGCGCTTTTATCGACTTCGTAGCGGAGACAATCGCAACGAAGTGAATGCACGCGCTGCGTGTGCCGCCTTCTTTTGTCAAAAAATCCGCTGGCGCACCAAAAAATCGCATCCGCGACACAAAAGGGGGCTCGCTAATGCCTTCAATTTGAATTAAATTTTTATAAATTAACCTTAACAAAAGGTTTACGTTGCGGTGTGTTTCTTAAACGATATCACTACAACCTGAAAATGCACTGCAAAAACGCAGGGTTAAGACAAAATGATTAGACCGACCCAATCGAGGAGAAACTGAATGCGCAGCTTCCTGATTTTTTGGGCTGGGCCTCTGGGCTTCCTGTGGGGATGGTATTTTCTATCGTTCTATGACCTGAACATGGGCATGTTTTTCTTCAGCCGCGAGATGCACGATCAGGTTTTCAGCATCTACGGAAATATATTGGGGGTCGCGCCGGAAAGCATTCCACCACTGGTTGCACGTGCCTGCATCTTCGATACGGGTCTGGTTTTGTGCCTGATAGCTTTTCGCCGACGCCGCCGGATTATCGCCTGGGTCCAGGCTTGGCGCGCAGCGCGCGCTGCCGCCTATATAGAGGAATTGCCGTCCACGTCGGCTTCCTGACGCAGACTTTGCAAGCGATCCAATGCGCCCTGAAGGATGAACGCCGCCGCTGCTGAATCGATTCGCTCGGCACGTTTCTGTCGTGATACATCCATTCCGATCAGGGCGCGTTCAGCGGCGACAGTCGACAGCCGCTCGTCCCAATAGACAAAGGGAAGCTCGGTCAGCTTTTCCATATTGCGGACAAAAGCGCGGGTTGCCTGCACCCGTGGACCTTCGCTGCCATCCATGTTTACCGGCAATCCAATGACAATTGCGCCGACATTGTCAGCACTCAACGCCTTCAGTAGGTCCTGCGCGTCATGGGTGAATTTGCTGCGCCTCAGCACGGGGCGGGGGTTGGCGAAGGAAAAACCGCGATCCGAAATAGCAATTCCGATCGTCTTTGTGCCGAGGTCGAGACCGGCAACGGTCTTGCCGTCCGCGACATGATCTTCGAGCTGTTCAATTGTCAGTACTGTCAATGTGATGGCTTCCGCACTTGAAATGCCGGTTCATAGATCGCTTTATTGTCACATACCGGCATTAGAAGCCTGTGGCGAGCGTTCACTTGCAGTTGAAGGAATATGGATATGAAAATTACCTGGCTTGGCCATTCGGCCTTTCGGATTGAAACAGCAAAAAATACCATTCTTATCGACCCGTTCCTGACCGGAAATCCCGGTGCGAAGGGTGTCGACGTGAAGGAGGCCGCGAAGGGCGTCGACCATATCATCCTCACGCACGGCCACGGCGATCATGTCGGTGATACGATCGAACTCTCGAAGGATACAGGCGCGCTGGTGACCGGCAATGCGGATCTCGTGACTTGGCTCGGTTCGCGCGGTGTCGCGCGGGTTGATCCGACCAATACAGGCGGCACGGTTTCCTATGACGGTTTCACCGTGACCTATGTCAACGCTCTGCATTCTTCCGCGCATATGACTGTCGACGGCGTCTCGCATTCCCTGGGTTCCGCAAATGGTGTCGTGCTGCATTTTGACGACGAACCAACGCTCTATCACATGGGCGATACCGACATTTTCTCCGACATGGCGTTGATCAATGAATTGCATCAGCCGGAAATCGGGATTGTTCCAATCGGTGACCGCTTTACCATGGGGGGCGCAGTCGCAGCGCTTGCCAGCCGCCGCTACTTCAAATTTACCAAAGTCATTCCCTGCCATTACGCAACGTTCCCCATCATCGATCAGACCGCAGACAAATTCATCGCCGGCATGGAAAGCGGGACGAGCGAAGTTATCATTGCCAAGTCGAATGAGGATTTTATCGTCTGATGGGAGGTGCTAAAGCACCTTCTTCAATCGACGAGCCTCGGAGAGCAATGTGCGTAAACTGTTTCTGATTTCCTGTGCGATGATGGCAACGACGCCTGCGTTCGCACAAGCCGTCGATGCGACTGGTGCAAAAGCACTTGCTGAGACATTGTCCAAATACGTCGGAAAGAAAGCGATCGAGAAGAATATCGTCGCAGTTGTTCCGGATGGGGACAGTTACCGCATTACCTTCAGCACGGCAAAGTTGATCGAGGCGCTCCCGAAGCAGGATTATTTCAAGGGCGATCTGGGTGAGTACAGCCTGCTGACAAAGCCGCTCGCCGATGGGGCCTGGAATGTTTCATCGACAGCGGTACCCGGAGGCTCGGCTGAGGTAACGACGCCGGCCGGCCCTGAAGCGATCCAGTGGTCTGTCGACAATGCCAACATAAATGGAACTTTCGATCCGAAAATCGGTGCTTTCTCCAAGGCATCGTTTTCCTACGGTTCTGTGAAGATGAAATCGACGAGTCCTACCCAGGACGTCGAGGCGAGCGCCAATTCGGCCAAAGGCGAAATGCTGGGCGCTGCAGCGACGTCAGGCGGCGTTGATTTCAGCAGCATTCAGTCTGCGGCGAATTTTCTGGAAACAATAACGGTCAAGTCGCCGCCTGCAACCGACGGCGCGACCGCTGCTCCGGAAGAACTGATGAAAGTCGTTCTGAGTGGCCGCCAGATCGGTGTCAACGCGAAAGGCAAGGGCTTCCGCAATCTGGAGTTTCTGGATCTCTGGAAATTCTTTATTGCGCATTCGGACGAGATAACGCTCAAGGATCAGGAGCAAGCCGATCTGAAGGCGAAACTCCTCGCCGTGCTGCCGTTCTGGGACAAGCTCGCCGGCGCATATCAATTTTCAGATCTCAACGTGGAAACACCGCTTGGACCATTTGCCGTCAAGAACATGTCGCAGGAACTTGACTTCGACGGCATCAGCCAGAGCGGCGCCTATCACTATGCACTGCGAACCAATGGCCTGAAATATCCCACGCTGCCCATACCGGAGTGGAGCGTGCAGTTTCTGCCAACGGATATGGAACTTGGTTTCGGTACGGAAGGTGTCGATCTCGACACGGTTGTCCGGGCAGCCGTCGCGGACATGGATTTGAAGCGCGAAAAGCCGTTTTCCGATGAGTTCGAAGCGAACACGGCGGCGGCTTTCATGGCCAACCCGCCGAAGGTAGTCATCAACAAGAGCTTTGTGAAAACGGCAGACAGCGAGCTTTCAGTCGAGGGCGAGGTTTCATTCGCTGCACTGAAGCCGGAGAGTCACACGACTTGGGAGATGAGCAATTTCGATGCGGTCCTCGATCGCTTGACCAAGGCGTCCGAACAGGAGCCTGAGATCAAGAATTATATTGTTTTCGCCAAACTCGCCAAGGATTTTGGCACGCAGTTGTCCAACGGGCACATTCAATGGGTCGTCGATCAAAAGGCAGATGGTTCGGTGAGCGTCAATGGCAATCCGGTAAAAGGTCCTGATCCGGTTGTCGACCCGGGGAGCAACGATACTGGTGCTGCGCCCGACGACGATACGACAATGCCGGACGATCCGACACAGGATAACAATGTGATCGTGCCAGACGACGAGGAAGACAATTCGGATACCGCCCCGGCACAGTAGGAACATTTCAGGTCGTCTTGTCCGTTGCGCTTGCCCGCAACGGACACTATAGCTCAATTATCCAAATCCGAATTTTCAGGAATCCCGAATGTCTGTCGATATTTCCACCGTCAAACGCGTTGCGCATCTTGCCCGTATTGCCGTGAGCGAAGACGACGCGGCCCGTATGACAGGGCAGTTGAATGCCATTCTCGGCTTTGTCGAACAGTTGAATGAAGTGAATGTTGATGGCGTCGAGCCAATGACATCCGTTACGCCCATGGCGATGAAGAAGCGGCGGGACGTGGTCGATGATGGCGAGAAGGCTGCCGATATCGTTGCCAATGCACCTATCCACGAGGAAAATTTCTTCGTCGTTCCGAAAGTAGTGGAATAGGCGCTGCGATGGCTATTTCCGTTGCCATTGAAACGCCGCTGCAGGATGACGTGAGGGCGCTGGTCAGTGAGCTCAACGATCATCTTTTGCCGCTGTCGCCCATCGAGTTCCAGTTCAAGATGACTGTGGAGCAGATGGCGGGAGCGGATACGACGGTGTTCGTGGCTCGCGACGAAAATGGTGTGGCAGTCGGCTGCGGCGCTCTAAAGGACCACGGCGACCATGTTGGCGAGGTGAAGCGCATGTTTACGCGGCCAACGGTGCGCGGCCAGCGCGTCGGTTCCGCGCTGCTTGAAGCCATAACCGACCTCGCCAAAGAGAAGGGTGTCACGCGGCTCGTTCTCGAAACAGGCGCTGGCGCGGGATTTGCGGACGCCTACCGGCTTTATGAGCGCTCCGGTTTCACGCGTTGCGGCGTCCTGCTTGATTATCCGGACTCGGAACACAGTGCATTTTACGAAAAGTGGCTGGCCCTCGCGCCAGCTCAATAAGGACCAGAAAAGAATATGACCGATCTGACCGCTCTCACCATTGCCGAGGCGCGCGACCAGCTGAAAGCGAAAGCGATCACAGCTACGGAGCTGACTGGCGCTTACATTCAGGCGATCGAGAACGCAAACGAGGCGCTGAACGCCTATATCGTCACCACGCCGGAAAAGGCGATGGAGATGGCGAAAGCGTCGGACGCGCGGCTTTGCCGCCGGCAATGCCGGGGTGCTCGAAGGCATCCCGCTTGGCATCAAGGATCTGTTCAGCACCGAAGGCATCCATACCCAGGCCGCCTCACACATCCTCGATGGTTTCAAGCCGCACTACGAATCGACCGTCACCGCCAATCTCTGGGCCGACGGTGCAGTCATGCTCGGCAAGCTCAACATGGATGAATTCGCCATGGGCTCGTCCAACGAGACGTCCTACTACGGCCCGGTGAAGAACCCCTGGCGCGCCAAGGGCTCCAACGTCGATCTCGTGCCCGGCGGCTCATCCGGTGGTTCCGCTGCTGCTGTGGCTGCGCGGCTGTGCGCCGGTGCGACGGCCACCGATACGGGCGGCTCGATCCGCCAGCCTGCCGCCTTCACCGGCACGGTCGGCATCAAGCCGACCTATGGCCGCTGCTCGCGCTGGGGCATTGTCGCCTTCGCGTCCTCACTGGATCAGGCCGGTCCGATTGCCCGCGACGTGCGTGATGCGGCGATCCTGTTGAAATCCATGGCCTCGGTCGATGCCAAAGACACGACCTCCGTCGATATAGCCGTGCCGGACTACGAGTCTGCCATTGGCAAGCCGCTCGCCGGGTTAAAGATCGGCATTCCCAAGGAATACCGCGTCGACGGCATGCCGGAAGAAATCGAAAAACTTTGGCAGCAGGGCATTGCATGGCTGAAGGACGCCGGTGCATCCATCGTCGATATCTCGCTGCCGCATACGAAATATGCGCTGCCAGCTTATTATATCGTCGCGCCTGCGGAAGCTTCATCGAACCTCGCCCGCTATGATGGCGTGCGCTACGGCCTGCGTGTTCCAGGCAGGGATATCGTCGACATGTACGAAAGGACCCGCGCCAATGGTTTCGGTGACGAGGTCAAGCGCCGCATCATGATCGGCACATATGTGCTTTCGGCTGGCTACTATGACGCCTATTATCTGCAAGCGCAGAAGGTGCGGAACCTGATCAAGAAGGACTTCGAGGACGTATTCCACGCCGGTGTCGACGCGATCCTGACGCCCGCCACGCCTTCCGCTGCATTCGGCATTGCCGATCAGGATATGGCGGCCGATCCGGTCAAGATGTACCTCAACGATATCTTCACCGTCACGGTAAACATGGCTGGTCTTCCGGGGATTGCTGTCCCGGCTGGTCTCGATGCGCGAGGTCTGCCGCTCGGCCTGCAGCTGATCGGGCGGCCGTTCGACGAGGAAACACTGTTCCAGGCCGCCCATGTGATCGAGCAGGCGGCAGGCAAGTTCAACGCTCCGAAATGGTGGTAATCAGGCGCGCAACAGAAGCCGACGTTGCAGCCATCGCTGCAGTCGGCTCCCGCGCCTGGGCGTCAAACGTCTTTTCGTTCGAACCCGAATTGCCCGGCATGCGTACGCATGTCGAAAAAGCGTTCCGCGCATTTGCAGAGGTTTCCTACGGCAATGTGCTGGTGGCCGTGGTTGATGAGACTGTGCTCGGTTGGGGGGCTCGGGAAGAGGACAATGACTATATCTCCGACCTATGGGTCGAGCCTGTCGTTCACGGCCAAGGGATCGGCTCGGCAATTCTCCAAACCTTGATGTTGAATATCCGCGATGCCGGGTATTTGCGTGCGCGTATCAGTACGCACGCCCGCAATGTAAGAGCCATCAGGCTCTACGAGCGCGAGGGCTTCACTGTTATCGAACAAGCACCGGAGTGGTCGACGAGCCTTGAGCGTGAGATCGACAAGGTAAAAATGCTGGCGGAGCTCGGATAGAAATGTTCTTCACTCTGTCAAAAATCCTCTGGTTCTTCGCCGAGCCGCTTAATTTCTCCATACTACTTATCGGTGCAACGTTTTTAGCGCTGCTACTCGCTTGGCGCCGTCTTGCTGTCGTGACAGCGGCGGGTGCGTTTCTGATCCTCGGTCTGGGCGCATGGACGTCCCTGGGTGCGCTGATGATGCATCCGCTCGAAGATCGTTTTCAGCGACCGGCCTCGCTGCCGGAGAAGATTGATGGGATCGTCGTGCTGGGGGGTGGTTTCGAGGGTAGTGTCAATCTTGTGCGTGGCGGCTATGAGATGAACTCCAGCGGCGACCGGTTTGTCGAGGCTGCTATCCTTGCAGCGCGCCATCCGGAAGCAAAGGTCGTGGTGACCGGCGGATCGGGTAATCTGATCCTCGAAGGCGAAGGGGATGGCCTGACGGCGCCTCGTTTGCTGACGGCACTCGGAATTGCTCCTGATCGGCTCATCATGGAAAGCCAGTCGCGCAACACCTATGAGAATGCAGTTTTTACCAAGCGAATGGTAAATCCGAAGCCGGGCGAAACCTGGGTTCTCATTACCTCGGCATTCCATATGCCGCGCTCCATGGGGATCTTTCGCACGGCCGGTTTCAGCGTCGTGCCATGGCCTTCGGATTATCGCACCTCCGGAAAAGAGGGCATAGGACCGACGCATGATAATCCGCAGGATTCGCTGCAGAATGTATCTATAGCGTTGAGAGAATGGATTGGCCTTGTGGCTTATCGGCTAACGGGGCGGACCGGCGAGTTCCTGCCTTCACCATGATTAAACAGGTGGATGTTCTCATCATCGGTGCTGGCGCCGCAGGTATGATGTGCGCGATCGAAGCAGGCAAGCGCGGCCGCTCGGTGCTGATTGTCGACCATGCCGCGGCGCCCGGCGATAAGATTCGCATATCGGGTGGCGGTCGCTGCAATTTCACCAATCTCAATGCCGCACCGCAGAACTTCATCAGCAAGAATCCACATTTCTGCATATCGGCCCTGCGCCGCTACACCCAGCGCGACTTCATCGGTTTTGTTGATCGCCATGGCATTGCCTGGCACGAAAAGACGCTCGGCCAACTGTTTTGCGACGGGTCAGCAAAACAGATCATAGATATGCTGGTCACGGAAATGAACCGGGCAGGGGTTGAGCTTCGACTTCGTACAACGGTCGATTCCATCGCCAATTCAGGCGATTTCTATGAACTCGATCTCTCGGGCGAACGCGTGCGGTGTTCATCCTTCGTCGTTGCCTGCGGCGGAAAATCCATACCGAAAATGGGCGCAACCGGCTTCGGCTATGATATCGCCAAGCAATTCGGACTTTCGCTCACCGAAACACGCCCAGCGCTGGTCCCGCTGACCTTCGACGAGAACACGCTTGGGCCGCTCAAACCCCTGTCTGGCATCTCGGTCGATGCGGTTGTGAGTCACGGCAAGACCAAATTCAGCGAGGCCATGCTGTTCACCCATCGCGGTCTGAGCGGCCCATCGATCCTGCAGATATCATCCTATTGGCGGGAAGGTGATGTGATTACGGTTGCCATGCTTCCGGGGATCAAGGTTTTCGAGGCCCTGCGCGCCGCTCGCACCCGCAATGGCCGGCAAGCGCTGCAAACAGCGCTCGGGGAGTTGTTACCGAAGCGGCTGGCGCAGTTGATTGCCGAGAGCAGCAAAATCGAAGCGCATCTGGCGGACCTTTCCGACAAGCAACTCCTCGCCGTCGAAAAAGCCGTTAATGAATGGCAGGTGAAACCGGCTGGTTCTGAAGGCTACCGCACGGCCGAAGTTACCCTCGGCGGCGTCGATACTGACGGGCTGGACCAAAAAACAATGGAAGCCAGATCCACAAAGGGTCTTTATTTCATTGGTGAAGTCGTCGATGTAACCGGTTGGCTCGGCGGCTATAATTTCCAGTGGGCTTGGTCGTCGGGTTGGGTGGCAGGGCAGGCGGTATAGGAGCATATATCGTGGATGATGATCTTAACTGGCGAGTCGAGGAAGCGTGTACCAACGCGTGGCCGTCACCTAGAGAGTTGATCTATCGCGGCTGGCTGATGCGCTTTTCCGGCGGCGCTATTCGCCGCGTTAATTCCGTCAATCCGCTGCGGGGTGCTCGCGAGAAGCCGGGGCCCGTAATCGAAACGGCCGAAAAGCTTTATGAATCATTGGGACGTAAGCCGATTTTTCGAATTCCGCAGATCGCCGATGATCTGGATAAAGCCGTTGAAGCGCGAGGCTATGATTTTGCAGCTGGGTCCGCTGTTCTCTTCTGTGACCTTGCAGGGTATTGCGCCGCTATCTCGGAAGAAGTCAGCGTGGAAGCAGAAATGAGTGACGAGTGGCATAGCGAGAGCCACAGGATCGGCGCTTCCTCCGAGTTCGATCATGTCATTTTTCGCGACATGATTGCGACGATCGTCATACCGAAGGCCTTTAGCAGCATAGAGGCGGACGGCCATATCGTTGCCAAGGCCTACGGCGCCATCCACGACGGTTTGCTGGTTCTGGAATTTGTCGCAACCGATCCAGGTTATCGTCAACGTGGCTATTCAGGCAAAGTCGTGTCGGCGTTGATGGCATGGGCGAAGATGCGAGGTGTTGAGGCCGCGTGTCTGCAGGTTCTTGCGGATAATGTTCCGGCTTTGGCTCTCTACAGATCGCTGGGTTTCAATCGTGAACTGTATCGCTATCATTACCGCATGAAAATGTGATCTCGGGAGGAACTCATGGCAATTCGGGCCAGCTGCCACTGCGGCGCGATCAAATTTGAAGTTAGCGAGGTACCGGCGACCGTAACGGTTTGCACTTGCACATTTTGCACCAAGCGCGGTGCGCTCTGGGCCTATTATACGCCGGATCAGGTGGAGCTTTCGGTAACTCCCGAGGCCGACACCGTCTATTCGCGCAATGGCATGAACAAGCACCATCACTGCAACGTTTGCGGTTGCGGGACATTTTCTCAAGTTCCGACATGGACTGATTACAAGCCGGATTTCGACAACCCACGAATCAGCGTGAATGTGCGCCTGTTAGATGATTTCGACATAGGCTCCTTGCCAGTGGAAACCATAGATGGAAGGAATCTCTGGTAAGTAATTGCCTGATTGAGAGAATCCTGCTTCCCTGACCACACGTTCGCAGTAGGCAGGGAGGTACGGCCATGTGGATCAATCTGACTGACGTCAATGGCGATCACATCACACTCAACTTCGCTCATGTCGTCTCGTTCAACCCATACGGAACCGGGACGCATATCGTGACGACCACGGCGGGTCTGACCTTCTTCGTGAAAGAAACGATCGAAGAAATCCGGAGCAAAGTCGGAATTACGACAAGCTAGGAAAATGCAGACTGAAATCTGACGGATTTTCGGTGAGATGTGGAAGAAGAAGGGCACTGGGGCACATACAACCCCTCATTGCCTTAAGATTGTAAAGAAAATCACTCTTCCGTGCGTTGCCGAAACTCCACAATTGGTATTTATATTGTGAACACGAGCGGGTTCTCCTTGCCTTTGTCACATTTGTCGCTCAATTGCGTCGACGAGCTCCCGGCATTGCACTATTCGATTGCCGGACCGGGAATACCTTCGGGGGTTGGTATCTTCCACGATGCAATCTGCATGATCAAGTCATGCATTGGTACCGCACATGCCAACAGGTGAAATGGGTTCCGGATACAAATGATACGCTTGATCGGATATTTCTTCGGAATCGGCACGGTCATGGCGCTTCTCGGAGCGGGTGCCGTGGCGCTTTACGTTGTCAATATGTCCAAAGACTTGCCTGATTACGAGGTGCTGGCGAAGTATGAGCCGCCGGTCATGACGCGTATTCACTCTTCCGATGGTTCCTTGATGGCCGAGTTTGCACGCCAGCGCCGGCTTTATTTGCCAATCCAGGCAGTCCCCGATCGGGTCAAGGCAGCATTTATATCAGCCGAGGACAAGAACTTCTATCAGCATCCGGGTGTGGACATCGGCGGTCTCACCCGCGCAGTCATCACCAACGTTCAGAACTGGGGCTCGCGCCGTCCGGTTGGTGCATCGACGATTACGCAGCAGGTTGCAAAAAACTTTCTCCTGAGCAACGACCAGACGATCGGACGCAAGGTCAAGGAAGCGATTCTGTCCTTCCGCATCGAGCAGGCCTACTCCAAGGACCGAATTCTCGAACTTTACCTCAACGAAATTTTCTTCGGCCTGAATTCTTACGGTATCGCTGGTGCAGCGCTGACCTATTACAACAAGTCGGTCAATGAGTTAACGGTGGCCGAAGCGGCCTACCTCGCTGCGCTCCCGAAGGGACCATCGAACTACCACCCGTTTCGGCAGCCGGATCGGGCCGTCGAACGCCGTAACTGGGTGATCGACCGCATGGCTGAAAATGGCTATGTGACCCCGGAAGAAGCGAAAGAGGCCAAGGCGGAACCGCTTGGTGTCACGCCGCGTCACACCGGCAATTATCTCTTCGCTTCAGAATATTTCACGGAAGAAGTCCGGCGCCAGATCATCGCCCGGTATGGCGAGAATGCGCTTTACGAGGGCGGTTTGTCGGTTCGCACTACGCTTGACCCGAAAATGCAGGTGCAAGCGCGCGCAGCACTTCAGCATGGTCTGTTCAAGTACGACGAGGCGCGGGGCTATCGCGGTGCCTATAAGACCATTTCGACGAATGGCGATTGGGGCATTCCACTTTCGGAAATCAAGGCATTTTCCGATGTGCCCGACTGGCAGTTGGCGGTCGTGCTGGAAGTCACGCCGGAGGCCGCCACCATCGGGCTGCAGCCAGAGCGGGATGCCTCGGATAAACTCGCTCCCGAACGCAAGAAGGGCACCATAGCGGCCGAGGACGTCAAATGGGCTTTCCGTCTGCTGAACGATGAAAAGCGTACCACAGCCAAGTCGCTGGAGAACGTCTTCAATGTCGGTGACGTCGTCTTCGTTCAGAAGAAAGAGGGCAGCGACACGGAATTCGATCTGCATCAGGTGCCGAAAATCGAAGGCGGTGCAGTGGCTATGGATCCGCATACCGGGCGCGTGCTTGCGATGGTCGGCGGCTTCTCCTTTGCCGAATCCGAGTTCAACCGGGCAACGCAGGCAATGCGTCAGCCAGGCTCGTCCTTTAAACCCTTCGTCTACTCTGCAGCGCTCGACAACGGCTATACGCCGGCGTCGGTGGTACTCGATGGGCCCATCTCCATCGATCAGGGCGGCAGTCTTGGAATCTGGGCGCCAAAGAACTACGGCGGCAAATTCGCGGGACCATCGACGTTACGCTACGGCATCGAGCAGTCGCGCAATTTGATGACTGTGCGGCTGGCCCAGGACATGGGGATGAAGCTGGTGGCTGAATATGCCGAGCGGTTTGGCATTTACGACAAGATGCTGCCGGTTCTCGCCATGGCGCTCGGCTCGGGCGAAACCACTGTTCTGCGCATGGTTACCGGCTATTCGATCATTGCCAATGGCGGGCGCAAGATAACACCGTCAATGATCGACCGCATCCAGGACCGCTATGGCAAGACGATCTTCAAGCATGACGAGCGCAAATGCGATAATTGTTCGGCAGCCGAATGGAAGAACCAGCCGGAACCAGACCTGATCGACGATCGCGATCAGGTTCTTGATCCGATGACAGCCTATCAGATTACCTCCATGATGGAGGGCGTGGTTCAGCGCGGCACTGCGACGATCCTGAAAAGCCTCAACCGTCCGATTGCAGGCAAGACCGGAACCACCAACGATGAAAAGGATGCATGGTTTATCGGGTTCACGCCGGATCTCGTCTTCGGCGTCTATCTTGGATATGACAATCCTTCGCCCATGGGTCATGGCTTTACAGGTAGCGGTCTTGCGGCGCCTGTGTTCAAGGACTTTGCAGAAGCTGCACTGCAGGGTCAGCGTTCGGTCGATTTCCGCGTACCGGAGGGCATGAGCGTCCTTCCGATCGACCGCAAGACCGGCATGCGCGCATCGCCTGGCGGGGCCAATGTGATCATGGAAGCCTTCAAACCGGGCACGGGTCCAGCCGACAGCTATTCTGTCATCGGCATGGATACGTTCTCCGAGGGCTCGCCTGTCGGCGTGCAGTCTCCGAACGTCAACCGCGTGATCCAGGGCGGCGGCGGCGGCCTCTTCTGATGGGTCGGCTCCTGGATTTTCGCTGAAAACCTCAAGACTTTACATCGCGTGGACCAGTCAATATGGTCCGCCGAAATTTGAGCATGAAGAAGGAACGGATTGCCAATGCGCGCCGAAATCGAGACCCTCGTCGATGAGATCAAGCAGGCCATAAGCCTGCTGAGGAGGCATCTTTGACTGGGATACATCAATCAAACGCCTGGGCTATCTGAACCAGCTTGCAGAAGATCCAGCGCTCTGGAATGACGCCCAGGAAGCGCAGAAGCTGATGCGTGAACGCCAGCAACTGGAAGATGGCATCAATTCGATTCGCACATTGACACAGTCGCTCGACGACAATGTCGAACTCATCGCAATGGGCGAGGAAGAGGACGACAAGTCGATCGTAACCGAGGCGGAAGAGAATATCCGCACCATCAAGCAGGAAGTCGATCGCCGGCAGATCGATACGCTGCTCTCGGGTGAAGCCGACGCGAACGACACCTATCTGGAGGTGCATTCCGGCGCCGGCGGTACGGAGAGCCAGGACTGGGCGAATATGCTCTTGCGCATGTACACCCGCTGGGCTGAGCGCAAGGGCATGAAGGTCGAGCTGCTCGAAGTGCACAACGGCGAAGAAGCAGGCATCAAATCCGCCACCATTCTCGTCAAGGGGCACAACGCCTATGGGTTGTTGAAGACCGAATCCGGTGTGCACCGGCTTGTGCGTATATCGCCCTACGATTCCAATGCACGCCGACACACATCATTTTCGAGCATCTGGGTCTATCCGGTCGTCGATGACAACATCGATATAGCGGTAACCGAAGCAGATGTCCGGATCGATACCTATCGTGCGTCCGGTGCAGGTGGTCAGCACGTCAACACGACCGACTCGGCCGTTCGTATTACGCATATCGCGACAGGTATCGTCGTGCAGTGTCAGGCTGAACGTTCGCAGCACAAGAACCGCGCCACAGCCTGGTCGATGCTCCGCGCTCGTCTGTATGAGGCGGAACTGGAAAAGCGCGAGCAGGCCGCAGACGCAATTTCAGCTTCCAAGACTGATATTGGCTGGGGACACCAGATTCGTTCCTACGTCCTGCAGCCTTATCAGCTGGTGAAGGATTTGCGAACGGGTGTCGAGAGCACCAGCCCACAGGATGTACTCGACGGCGATGTCGACATGTTCATGGAGGCCGCTTTGGCCCACCGCGTGCATGGAACGGATGTCGAAGTCGAAGACATCGCGTGATTTTGCGCGGCCTAACGTCCTGATTGGTAGGACTAGAGTTCGGCCGCCAACTGGCGGCCGATCGCCAGATACCCGACCGGATTGATGGCATTGCCGTTCTTGCGAACTTCATAGTGCAGATGAGGGCCTGTTGAGCGGCCGGTGCTGCCGACCTTGCCGATAGCATCGCCGAGTTTTACACGCTGACCGACGCTGACGAGAATCTGGCTCATATGGCCGTAACGCGTGGTGAGGCCATTGCCATGGTCGATCTCAACCATATTGCCATAGCCGCCATTATAATCGGCTGCCGTCACGGTTCCGTCGGCAGTGGCCAGGACCGAGCTGCCGGATATGGCGCGAAAATCCATGCCGGAGTGAAACGCGATCATTCCAAGCAGTGGGTCCCTGCGTGTGCCGAATGGGCTTGACACCGGCATGCCGGGAACCGGGTTGGCGATTGGAATGGACTTTGCCAGGCTCTTGGCGCTTTCAAGCCGCGCTACCGCTTCATCAAGATCGGCCAATTTCGTATCGAAAGCGGATATTGGATTGGCGCTGGCCAATAGCAATGGCCCGCCGGTACCCGCGGCGTCATCACCGAGGACAGGTTTCACGCCCGTCGCAGCCAGGGTATCCATGATCTTGTCAGCGCTTTCATAGGCAGTATTCGACAGTCTCTGTATTTGCTGAGCCTGCCGGGATTCAATGCCGGTTAGCGAATGGTCGACGGAATCGAACAGAAGTTCGGCTTTATCGACACTGGTCTTCACCTTGTCATCGTGCGGCGCCGGCTTGCGTGTTGAAGTGGTCGGTCCTGTAATGATCGGATCAATGCCGTAAGATCCATTCTCGTCGTCGGAGTTCACCACGTCCTGACCGGTACCATCCATCGGGAGAATATTATCGGCCTCTGCTGGCAATACTGCTCCAGCCTTTTCGGCGCGCTGCAGAACGGGCGCAAGCTTGTCATGCCGATCGCTCAAAGCCTTTTGCCGTTGAATGAGCTCGCTGACTTTTCCGTCCATCAGTTTCTGGTCGAGCAGTTGCCGGCTGGTAACGCGATCGAGCTGAATGCGCAGCGCAGCTATGCGGTCTTCATACGCCTGCTGCAAGCGTGCCTGACGGGCGATACTGCCGGTTATAAGATCATCACGAAAGACAAGATAGGATGTCGCCAGAAGGTAGCTGCCAGCAAGGCCAAGGGCGAGGGTACCACCCAGAAAAGCCATCCAGGGCTTGATGGTGAAATGCCGGATCGTTTCACCCCGCGCGATAATGATCGTGTGGGGCTCTTTCGTGCTGCCGAAGATGCTAGGATTTTTAGGCTTCTTCATTGCGGCTACGCTCGTTGATCTGCAGCTTCAATTTATACAAGCATTACACTCTGTTAGGGTTAACAAACTCTGACAGATGTGCTGCATTTCATTCAAATTGCAACCAAAACGTGCAAATCAAGCGTGAAGAGCCGTGGTTGCTTCGAGTACTTCGGCCGCATGGCCCGGAACTTTTACCTTTTTCCAGATTTTCGCGATCTTGCCGGCCGAATCAATGAGGAGAGTGGTGCGTTCTACGCCCATATACTTCCGTCCATAGAGGCTTTTCTCCACCCAAAGGCCATAAGTCTCGATAGTCGCCTTTTCTTCGTCGGCAACGAGATCGACTTTCAGGTCGTGTTTGCTCTTGAACTTGTCATGTTTTTTGACGGGATCCGGCGACATGCCGATGACCTTGGCGCCAAGCTTTTCAAACTGCGGCCTGAGCCCGGAAAACTCGATCGCTTCCTGAGTGCAGCCGCTCGTATCGTCCTTGGGATAAAAGTAGAGAATGACAGGACGCCCGCGGAGTTGCGAAAGGGTGATCGTTCCTCCTCCATCGCGCGGCAACGTGAAATCTGGTGGAGTGCTACCGATATCCAAAATCGTCATAGGAATGCCTTTCTTTCATGATTGTACGCGAACGTCACTTACGCAATTATAGAGAGGTGCGGGAATCGTCTACGGTTTCCCAATTGATTCCTCAATTGGCTTTGGAATTTGACAGAGAAACCGAAAAGAGTCCGCTTTACAAAGCGCGACTTCACGAAACTGCACCAATACCCTTCTGCTTGCGAGCAGGGCGAGGTTCCTGTAGCGACGCCGCGAAGGCGGTCGCGTATGCATTTTGCAGCCGGAGCCACATGCTCCTTCGCCATCCTTATCGCAGTTCTGGCGGGTATCGCTTTTGTCATTCTACGCGTCGGAATCGGGGGCGAGGCGCTGACACAGCGCGCGCAAACGGCGCTTCAGACAGTTCTCGGCCCGGATGCAGACGCCACGATCAATTCCGCACAGATTTCGCTGGATCGGCGCCATCACGTTGCGCTTGAGGCACGGGATGTCAATATCACGGATGCCAAGCGCGGCATCGAGATCAACAATGTGCGCTCTGTCCGGATCGGACTTGCAACGCTGCCCTTGTTGCAAGGCAATGTGAGTGTCGAGCGATTGGAACTGGATGGGGCAGAGATCAAGGTCACCTCGGTTGTTCCCTTCGATTTCATGTCCTTGGTGCCCAAGGACGATCGGGGCCTGGTCAATCTCGACGGTGCATCTGCGGCAATTTTCTCTGGTATCGAAAGTGCTGTATCGCTGCTTGATCAACGCGAGACGCGCGACATTTCGATTGCAGACACATCTTTTGATTTCACCATTGCGGGGGCGCCGGAGCGGCTGCGCATCGTCAATCTCGACCTCTCTGAGACTGGGGGACCGGTAGCCATCAAGGGCACGGTGGAATGGCGCGGAAAGCAAGTAGATATCAATGCTCAGGCCAAACGTTCGGCGATCGGGGCCAAGATCGAGGCTTTCTCGCTGGCGGTTAGCAAGATTCCACTTGCAGCTAAATTCGGTACGCCCCCTGTGCCCGACATTGACGGCATCAAGCCCGATGGCGCCTATCTCACCTACAACAATCTGGCTGGAGTCAAGCTGGACGGTATAGCCGCAACGGCGACCAAACCAGCGCGTGTCTGGGGTGCGCTCAATATCGGCGAGGGCCCGGTTACGATCGGCAATGTCGATGACATGACCGTGGAATCACAGATCAATTTCGAGCATGTATCCGGGGTGGACAAGATCGAGATCAAACCGTCGAACATCCATTTCGGCGCGTTCACAGGGGTCGTCGAGGGAGCAGTAGGACCGGAGCCGTTGTTGACAGATTCTGCATCAACCGCCAATCCGGGTTACCGGTTCGAACTTATTACGCAAGAAGCGAATTCCGCTCCTGCTGATTCTCCGGGACCGGCATTGCCCTTCAATGCCCGCGTCGCGGGCCGGTATGATCTGACGCAAAAGAAACTCGATGTTTCAGAGATCGCTGTACGTGCAAGCGGCGAGAGTTCGTTGACCGGGGAAGCCAGCGCTACGTTCGGCGGCGGGTCGCCTGCGATGACTCTTGGCCTGCAAATACCGCAAATGCCGGTCGCGGATGTCAAGCAGCTGTGGCCCGTCTGGGTCGCCACAGGTGCGCGCCGCTGGCTCATAGACAAGATGCATGATGGCGAGGCGAAGGACAGCACGATCAAAGTGATGTTTCCCGCCGGGCGATTCAATGGACCGGGAAAGCCGCCACCGCTCAAGGATGATGAAGTACAGGTCGATTTCAATGTCGAGAACTCGCGCTTCGATATTGTCGGTGATTTGCCACCGGTACAAAATGCGGATGGAAAAATCAGCGTTCGCGGTGCCTTTACCACCATTGAGCTGGAAAAGGGATCATCCTTTACGCCCAAAAATCGCGAAGTTCAGATCATCGACGGAACGCTTGTCATTCCTTGGGGCCCGCAACGTCCGGTCCTCTCCGACCTTGATTTGAATGTTGTGGGTGACGCTTCGGCTGTTTCCGAATTCATCGGATTCAAACCCATCAATGGCTTGAAGAACCTTCCTTTTGCCCCTGAAGACATCAAGGGCAACGTAAAGGCACATGTGCTGGTGACTTTCCCGGTAACACGCCATGCACCCGATGGCAGTCTGACATGGCAGGCTGACATCCAACTATCCGATGTTTCGATCGCAAAAAAAATCGATGGCCAAACGATATCCGACGCGGACGGAACCCTGTCCGTTAACCAGGAAGAAGCGCGCATCAAGGCAACCGCGAAGGTGAATGGCATTCCGGCGGAGGTGACGCTGTTTGAACCCCTCGGGAAAAACCCAGCGACGCGCGAGCAGAGTGTCACCCTGCAACTCGATGACAAGACCCGGAACGCACTATTCCCGGCACTTGATCCGCTGCTTTCCGGCCCGATTTCGGTTGATATCGACAGGGCTGCCGACGGCGCGCGTGTTGCCACCGCCGATCTGACAAAAGCGGAAATCAAACTAGCGCAACTGGGCTGGACCAAGGGAGCAGGTGTCAAGGCAACCGCCAAGTTCTCGCTGCAACAAGATGGTGACAATGCCAGTATCCGCAACCTTGACATTTCCGGCGACACATTCCGTCTGCAAGGTGATGTGAACGTCGTGGATGGGGATATGACCTCGGCTGACTTCAGTACCGTAAGATTGAATCGTTCCGACGATATCGCGGTAAAGGTCGATCGGACAAAATATGGTTACCGCGTCGATGTGAAGGGTAATTCCTTCGACGCTCGGCCGTTGCTCAACCAGATAACAGACAAGAAAAAGAGTGGTGGTGATAGCGGCAACAGCAAGCAGCGCGTACTGGTCAACGCCGACATCGACGCGGTAACCGGCTTCTATTCGGAGAATTTCAGCAGCGTTTCCCTGTCTTTCGAGGGCGTTGGATCGAATGTCTCAGGTCTTGCGTTCAATGCGATCACCAAAAGCGGGCAGAAGGTAATTGCGGCCGATAGTTCCGAGAGTGGTGCAAGGTCCATCAGCCTGCAATCGAGGGATGCCGGCGCCGTGCTGCGCTTCTTTGGTTTTTACGACAAGATGTCCGGCGGCAGTATAAACGTCGCGCTTGATTCCAAGGCTGACGGACCTTTGCGGGGACAGATCGACGCGCGTGATTTTACGCTGGTCAATGAACCGCGCTTGGCCAAACTGGTGTCCACGTCGCCGAATGGCACGAGCCTCAACGATGCGGTGAAGAAAAACATCGACGTGTCGAAAGTGACATTCGATCGCGGTTTCTCGCAGATCGAAAAAGGCGCGAATTACATCAACCTTGCCAATGGCGTCATCCGCGGTTCGACGATCGGCACAACCTTCCAGGGCACGCTAAGTGATCCGCAGGGCAACATGTCCCTGACCGGGACATTCATGCCGGCCTACGGAATCAACCGCATCTTCGGTGATGTGCCTATCCTCGGCCTTTTCCTTGGCAATGGCCGCGATGGCGGATTGATCGGCATAACTTACAAACTGATCGGGCCATTGAAACAGCCGCAGATCATCGTCAATCCGATCTCGGTAATCGCGCCGGGTATTTTCCGCTCGATCTTCGAGTTTCAATAAAAAGCCCATCCACCAATCATACAGGATGGGCATTTGCGCCCTGGCTTCGGTGTCAGACCGGGCGGACCAGAATATGTTTCTTCTTGCCGAGCGAGAGCTTGATAACGCCATCCGCTGTCACTTCAGACGCCCCAATCTGCGTCTTTTCGTCAGAAATGCTGACATCGTTGAGCCGTACCGCACCGCCCTGGATGTGACGGCGGGCCTCACCGTTCGATCCCGCCAAACCCGCTCTGACGAGAAGCGTCAAAATGCCGACGCCGGCCTCCAATTCATTGCTTGCGATTTCCACGGTCGGTAGATTGGTCGCCAACGCGCCTTCCTCGAAAGTCTTGCGAGCAGTATCCGCAGCTTCGACCGCCGCCTGACGGCCGTGAAGCAAGGCTGTGATTTCAGTGGCAAGAACCTTCTTGGTCTCGTTGATTTCCGCGCCGCCCAGCGAGGCAAGCCGGGCAATCTCATCGAGCGGCAAGGTCGTGTAGAGCTTCAGGAAGCGCTCTACATCGGCATCCTCGGTGTTACGCCAGTATTGCCAGAAATCGTAGGGGCTGAGCAGATCGGCATTGAGCCAAACTGCACCATTCATCGACTTGCCCATTTTCGCCCCCGAGGAGGTCGTCAACAGCGGCGAGGTGAGGGCGTAGAGCTGCGGCGTACCGAGGCGATGACCAAGATCAATGCCGTTGACAATATTGCCCCATTGATCCGAGCCGCCCATTTGCAGGCGCAGGCCATAGCGCTTGTTCAGTTCTACGAAATCATAGGCCTGCAGGATCATGTAGTTGAATTCGAGAAACGAAAGCGACTGCTCGCGATCGAGCCGCTGCTTTACCGAATTGAAGGACAACATACGATTGACGGAAAAATGCTGGCCGACATCGCGCAGGAATTCGAGATAGTTGAGTGGCAGGAGCCATTCGGCATTGTTGACCATCAGGGCCTCGTCCGGGCCCTCGCCGAATGCCAGGTAATTGGCGAAGACTTTCTTGAGGCTATCGATGTTGCTTTGGATGATCTCCGGGGTCATCAGCTTGCGCGCTTCGTCCTTGAAGGAAGGGTCGCCGACCATTCCCGTACCACCGCCCATCAGTGCCACAGGACGATGACCAGTCTTCTGCATCCAATGCAACATCATGATCTGCAACAGGCTGCCAGCGTGTAGGCTGGAGGCTGTCGGATCAAAGCCGATATAGGCCGACACGGTTTCCTTGGCGAAGAGCGCATCCAGACCCGCATCGTCGGAGGTCTGATGGATGAAGCCGCGCGTGGAAAGCGTGTGCAGAAATTCGGATTTGAAGGCAGACATTGATATTTTCCTGATTGAATCGGCGTGCACGAAATGCGTGCCGTGAGAGACGGAGCCGTTTAACATCATTCTCTATCGAATCACAAGAAAGGCAGTGTCTTGGCAACGATACGGCGTGCAATCGGGCTGATGAGCGGAACGTCCATGGACGGTATCGATATCGCCCTTGTCGAAACGGATGGGGTCAGCGACGTGCGGCGCGGTCCATCGGACTTTGTATCTTATGAAACTGCGTTTCGGCGCCAGATCGAAGCCGGACTTGATGATGCGAAATCAATCAAGTCGAGGAATGAAAGGCCGGGAGCACTTGGCGCGATCGAAAGAGAGCTGACCAAGCGCCATGGTGATGCGGTGCTCAGGTTTCTATCCGATCATAAGATCGACAAGCATGATCTTGATATCATTGGATTTCATGGTCAGACAGTGTTGCACCGACCGCTTGAAGCTTTGACGGTGCAACTGGGCGATGGAAAAATGCTGGCAGAGATGGTTGGCATTCCGGTAGTTTACGACATGCGAGCCAATGACATGGTGCTTGGCGGCCAGGGTGCGCCGCTCGTGCCTGCCTATCATCAAGCGCTCGGCGCACAGGTTCCGTTCGAACTCAGCAAGGGAAAATCTGTCGTCTTCGTCAATATTGGCGGGATATCCAACGTCACGATTATTTCCGGCAAATCTGATCCGATCGCCTTCGATACCGGACCGGGCAACACGCTGATCGACCAATGGGTCTCCGACAAGGCAGGCATCGCCTATGATGCGGGCGGTACGATTGCCAGCGAGGGGCAGGTGATAGGCCATGCTGTCACGCGCTATCTGGCAAAGCCGTTCTTCGATCTTGCACCGCCGAAATCGCTCGATCGCAATGATTTCACGCTCGCGGACCTGGGCGATATGGAACTTGCGGATGGCGCGCGTACCCTCGCCAAGGTAACCGCCGAGGCAATCCTCAAGGCCAGCGCCTATTCGCCAGAAGTACCATCGCTTTGGGTGATTTGTGGCGGCGGCCGCAAGAATGCGACGATCATGGCTGATCTAATCGGAGGCGCAGCAAAGGCGGGGGCAAAGGTCATCGTTGCGGAGGATCTGGGGTTTAATGGCGACTCGATGGAGGCCGAAGCGTGGGCCTATCTCGCTGTACGGTCGCTTGATGGATTGCCGTTGACGTGGCCGACGACAACCGGATGCAACGCCCCCGTGTCCGGGGGCGTGCTCGTCAAACCTGGTTAGCGCAGGCGCTTCGGCTTAGCCTCGACCAACTCTCCATTCAGGCGGCGATCGAGATAATCGGAGCATTCTGCAATGACTTCATCGGTCATGCCCGAGAAGAAGTGGTTGGCGCCGACCATCGTCTTTTGCGTGATGGTGATACCCTTCTGCGTCTTCAACTTGTCAACCAGGCCCTGTACATCCTTGGGCGGTGCGACTTTGTCCTGATCGCCATGAAGGATCAGGCCGGAAGAGGGGCAAGGTGCGAGGAACGAGAAATCATAGGTGTTGGGCTGCGGCGCGACCGAGATAAAACCTTCGATCTCAGGGCGGCGCATCAGCAACTGCATGCCGATCCACGCCCCGAACGAATAACCGGCGACCCAGCAGGTCTTGGAATCCGGATGCAGCGATTGCACCCAGTCAAGCGCGCCCGCGGCATCCGACAATTCGCCTGAGCCATGATCGAACTCACCCTGGCTGCGACCAATACCGCGGAAGTTGAAGCGCAACGTCGTGAAGCCGCGCTGCTGGAACATGTAAAACAGATCGTAGACGATCTTGTTGTTCATGGTTCCGCCAAACTGCGGGTGGGGGTGCAGGACAATCGCGATCGGGGCATTTTTTTCCGTCGAAGGCTGATATCGGCCCTCAAGACGTCCCGCTGGTCCATTGAAAATCACTTCAGGCATGTATACTCCAGTTTTCGCCGTGGCCACTTATTGATCTGCCGGGCTTGACGGCAATCAACAGCGACCATAAAACCAGTTTAGAACCGTTCAAAACTGGTGTAGAACTTTATCTCGAACCGGCTTAATAGGCTGGTACGAGGCTTAATTTCAAGAAAATTGCGCTTTTTGCCAAAAGAACAGGAATCAGGAGAAGCATGGCCCGCAATCGCGCCTATCTCGACTACAATGCAAGTGCGCCGCTTATTACGGCGGCGCGCGATGCTGTGGTCAATGCGCTGATGCAGACCGGCAATCCGTCATCCGTTCACCTGGAAGGCCGTGCGACCAAGGCAATTCTCGAAGCCGCACGCCGCGATGTCGCCGCGCTGGTCAACTCCAAGCCTGATCATGTGGTCTTTACATCGGGTGCGACCGAGGCAGCTTCAACCCTCCTTACGCCACATTATACGATGGGGCGGGCGCCAATGCGTCTTTCGCGGCTTTATGTTGGCGCAAGCGAGCATCCATGCACCCTTGCCGGGGGACAGTTTCCGGCAGATCAAGTTGAGGTCGTTCGCGTCGACGGCAACGGACTGCTTGAGCTTGAGCAGCTGCGTGCACTTCTTACCGCCCATGATCGCAGCCAGGGGCTGCCGCTTGTTGCTGTGCAGGCGGCGAACAACGAAACGGGTATCCTGCAGCCAATCGAAACGATTGGCGCGCTGGTGAAGGAATTCGGCGGATTGTTCGTCGTCGATGCCGTGCAGGCGGCGGGGCGGATTCCGCTTGATATTACATCATGTTCTGCGGATTACCTTATCTTGTCTTCGCACAAGATTGGTGGTCCAAAAGGCGTTGGCGCTATCGTTGCGGTTTCCGATCTGGTGATGCCGAAAGCGCTGATCCGCGGTGGCGGGCAGGAAAAGGGCCATCGGGGCGGTACCGAAGCCTTGCCACTCATCGCCGGGTTTGGCGCTGCGGCGCGCGTGGCCAAGGAACGTCTGGATTCCGGCGGCTGGCCAACACAAAAACGCGAAATGATCGAACACGGCGTTCGGGCGATCGCGCCAGACGCAATTGTGTACGGCGAGGCGGTTGACCGCCTGCCGAACACCACCATGTTTTCACTGGCCGCGATGAAAGCGGAAACGGTACAGATCGCTTTCGATCTTGCCGGAATCGCGCTATCGGCTGGCTCTGCCTGTTCATCCGGAAAAGTCGGCCCAAGTCACGTGCTTGCGGCGATGGGATATGGCGATGCAACAGGCGGCCTTCGGGTTTCGACAGCGCCGGACACCAGCGATGAGGACATCGCGCTTTTTCTCGGTGCGCTGGAGACCATGGTCGCGCGGCGCGACCGGCCGAAGCCAGCCGCAGCTGACGCGGCATAAAGAATCTCGATTATCGGCAGATTATCGCCGGTAATCGTAAAAAATCCGGTGAATACCGGTGTTAAATCGTGCGATTGCGCACTACATAGAGGCAGATATTCAAGACGACATACTGCCTTGACGTTTGCAACTGCGGGACCTTGAACCCCGCGTGGATGGAGAACGCCAATGCCTGCCGTGCAGGAAACCATTGACCGGGTCCGTACGCTTGACGTGGACCAGTACAAATACGGCTTTGAAACCCTTATCGAAATGGATAAGGCGCCGAAGGGCCTCAACGCAGATATCATTCGCTTTATCTCTGCCAAGAAGAATGAGCCCGATTGGATGCTGGAATGGCGTCTGAAGGCTTATGAACGCTGGCTGACGATGGAAGAGCCTACTTGGGCGCGCGTTAACTATCCGAAGATCGACTTCCAGGACATGGTGTATTACGCCGGCCCGAAGAACCAGACTGGTCCGACTTCGCTTGCCGATGTCGATCCCGAACTGCTGCGCACCTATGAAAAGCTCGGAATTCCGCTGAAAGAGCAGGAAATCCTTGCAGGCGTGCGCAAGGTGGGCGAAACGAGCCCTGGCGATGAAGATGAAGAAGTCAGCGACAATGTCTACAAGTCGGGCCGCGTTGCGGTGGACGCCGTATTCGACAGTGTCTCGGTTGTCACCACGTTCAAGGCGGAACTGGCGAAAGCCGGCGTCATCTTCTGTTCGATTTCCGAAGCGATCCGGGAACATCCGGATCTGGTGAAGAAATATCTCGCAACGGTTGTCCCGGTGTCGGACAATTTTTACGCGACGCTGAATTCGGCTGTCTTCACCGACGGTTCATTCGTTTACGTGCCAAAAGGCGTGCGCTGCCCGATGGAGCTATCCACCTATTTCCGCATCAATGAGCGCGATACCGGCCAGTTCGAGCGGACGCTGATCATCGCCGAGGAAGGCGCATATGTATCGTACCTCGAAGGCTGCACGGCACCGCAGCGCGATGAAAACCAGCTACACGCAGCTGTGGTGGAACTGATTGCCCTCGACGATGCCGAAATCAAATATTCGACCGTGCAGAACTGGTTCCCCGGCGACGCGCAAGGCAAGGGCGGCATCTACAACTTCGTCACCAAGCGTGGCGATTGCCGCGGCGACAATTCCAAGATTTCCTGGACGCAGGTCGAGACCGGTTCCGCGATCACCTGGAAATACCCGTCGGTTATCCTGCGCGGCGACAATTCCCGCGGTGAGTTCTACTCGATCGCCGTTTCGAATGGCCATCAGCAAATCGACAGCGGCACCAAGATGCTGCATCTCGGCAAGAACACGTCGAGCCGCATCATCTCCAAGGGTATTTCGGCCGGTAAGTCGAACAACACCTATCGCGGTCAGGTTTCGGCCCATCGCAAGGCCGAAAACGCGCGTAACTTCACCCAGTGCGACTCGCTGCTGATCGGTAATGATTGCGGCGCTCATACGGTCCCGTATATCGAGGCGAAGAACGCCACGGCGCAATTCGAGCATGAGGCGACGACATCGAAGATCTCGGAAGATGCACTGTTTTATGTGATGCAGCGTGGCATCCCGGCTGAGGAAGCGATTGCACTCATCGTCAATGGGTTCGTCAAGGAAGTCATACAAGAACTGCCGATGGAATTTGCGGTCGAAGCGCAAAAGCTCATCGGCATCAGCCTCGAGGGGAGCGTAGGGTAATGGCACCTGTTACCACGGACGCACTCGACAGGCTTCGCCGGCGTTATGAAGAGCTGGGCGAAGTGATCGACGAGTTGACCGACACGATCGCCCGTTCCTCCTCCGCGACTGAGGGCGTTCTTGAGCCGGAACTGATCAGGGCACGCAAGGAACTCGCGTCTGTGGTCGAGCGCCTCAAAAACCTAAGCGGCGAGAGCTCATCATAATACGGATGGCATGTGCCGTCGGCTGACAGGATCAAGATTTATCATTTGGGATCGCCGAGGCTGGTCCCCGGAATTCAAAAAGGTAGTAATATGCTGGAAATCAGAAACCTTCATGCGAAGATCGCAGACACGGACACGGAGATCATTCGTGGCCTGAACCTTACTGTTAAGGCTGGCGAAGTCGCAGCAATCATGGGGCCGAATGGTTCCGGTAAATCGACGTTGTCCTATATTCTCGCGGGTCGCGATGATTACGAGGTCACCGAAGGCGACATTCTCTACAATGGCGAATCCATCCTGGAGCTCGACCCTTCCGAGCGTGCAGCCAAGGGAATTTTCCTGGCGTTCCAGTATCCGATGGAGATACCGGGTGTTGCGACGATGGAATTCCTCAAGGTGGCAATGAACTCGCAGCGCAAGGCGCGCGGTGAAGAGCCGCTGAAAATTCCCGAGTTCATCGGGCGCGTGAAGACAGCCGCCGCGTCGCTTGACATGGATATCGCCATGCTCAAGCGCCCGCTCAATGTCGGTTTCTCCGGCGGCGAGAAGAAGCGTGCGGAAATCCTGCAGATGAAGCTGCTGGAGCCGAAGCTGTGCGTTCTCGACGAAACAAACTCTGGCCTCGACATCGATGCCCTGAAGATCGTCGCCGACGGTGTCAACGCACTGCGCTCGCCCGATCGCGCAGTGATTGTCATCACGCACTATCAGCGCTTGCTCGACTATATCGTGCCGGACAGCGTGCACGTGCTCTACAGGGGCCAGGTGATCAAATCGGGCGACAAGAATCTTGCACTCGAGCTCGAAGAAAATGGCTATGCCGATATTATCGGTGAGGCAGCCTGAGGAATAACGTCATGAATGTTCACACAGGACGCCAGCCCACACCCGCTGAATCCGCGCTGGTCGATGGCTTTGTCGACCGGATGGGCGAACTGCCGGGTGACGGCGAGATCGCAAGCGCTCGCGACAACGCCATTGAAGCGTTGAAGACGCAAGGCCTGCCGTCGCGCCGCGTCGAGGCTTGGCACTACACCGATTTGCGCACTTTGCTGCGTGGCGTACCGGCGTTTGACGGGACAGCTGGAACCAACGCCTTGCCGGCGATTATCGCAGGATCTGCGGTCGCGACCGTTTCCAACGGCGTCGCGCTGACCGCTCCACGTCTCGAAGGTGTCGAATTCACGAAGTTCGGCGAGAAACTGGCGGATGGCTCGGTCATCCGTCAGCTTGCCATTCGTGATGGCGACGATGCGATCGGCCAGATCAATGCTGCCTACGTCACCGATGGCTGGGCGGTCGCCTTCGCCGATGGTGTTGAACTTGAAACGCCGCTCGAATTGCAGAATGCGCAACTTCGCGGGCAGGGACATGTGCGCTTCCCGGTCAGGTTCGGCAAGGGTGTCAAGGCGACCGTCATCGAGCGCCAGACGGGCGGCGAGGGCGAAGGCTTTTCGACGAGCGTCAGCAATGTAACGATCGCCGACGATGCCGAAATCACCTGGATCATCCTGCGCGAGCAGGGAGTTGAAGCCACGCAACTGGCCCAGTTTACTGCGATACTTGGTGTCAATGCCAAGCTGACGCTCTATGTCGTCAATGCCGGCGGCAAACTGATCCGGCAGGAAGTGCATGTGCTCGCGAAGGGCGAGGGCTCCAACTTCCAGCTTCGCGGCGTCAATCTGCTCGGCGGCGATAGCCATACCGACGTCACTATGACGCTTGGCCATCTGGTCGAGAACACGACATCGTTGCAGATCGTCCGCAATGTGGTAACGGATCAGGCACGCGGCGTGTTTCAGGGGCAGATCAAGGTCAACAAGATCGCCCAGAAGACCGACGCGCGCATGGCCTGCAACACGCTGCTTCTGTCCGATGATGGCGAATTCGATGCCAAGCCGGAGCTGGAGATTTTTGCGGACGACGTGGCCTGCGGCCACGGTGCAACGGTTACCGAGATCGACGGCAATCATCTGTTCTATCTGCGTGCACGCGGCATTCCGGAAAATGAAGCGCGGGGTCTTTTGATCAAGGCTTTCGTTGCCGAAATCGTCGAAGAGCTGGAAAACGAACCACTGGTTGAGGCGCTTGAAGCCATTCTCGACAAGTGGCTCGCTATACACGTCTGATCGACTGAACCTATATGGAAAGCGCAGGCTTATGGATACAAAGATCATTCAAAGCGGCTATGATGTAGAGGCAATTCGCCAGGATTTCCCGATCCTGTCGCGTGAAGTCTATGGCAAGCCGCTGGTCTATCTCGATAATGGCGCTTCGGCCCAGAAGCCACAGGCTGTGATCGATATGGTCACGCATACCTATTCGAACGAATACGCCAATGTACATCGCGGGCTGCACTTCTTGTCGAACGCTGCCACCGATGCCTATGAAAAAGCCCGGGAAAATGTACGCCGCTTTCTCAATGCATCTTCGGTCGATGAAATTGTTTTCACCAAATCCGCGACTGAATCGATTAATACTGTCGCCTATGGCTATGGCATGCCGAATATCGGTGAGGGTGACGAGATCGTGCTTTCCATCATGGAGCACCACTCGAACATCGTGCCGTGGCATTTCATCCGCGAACGTCAGGGCGCCAAGCTTGTCTGGGTGCCCGTCGATGAACAGGGTGCATTCCACATCGAGGAATTCGAGAAGCGGCTGACAGACCGCACCAAGCTCGTCGCAATCACCCATATGTCGAACGTGCTCGGCACGGTGACGCCGATCAAGGAGATCGTCCGGATCGCCCATGCACGCGGCATTCCGGTGCTGGTCGACGGCAGCCAGGGTGCGGTCCACCTGCCGGTTGACGTTCAGGATCTCGGTTGCGACTGGTATATTTTTACTGGTCACAAGATCTATGGACCGTCCGGAATCGGTGTGCTCTATGGGCGCAAGGAGATGCTGGAAGCGATGCGGCCCTTCCAGGGCGGCGGCGAAATGATCGAGGAGGTGACGGAGGATATGGTCACCTACAATCACCCGCCGCACCGGTTTGAGGCCGGCACACCGCCGATCGCCCAGGCGATCGGGCTTGGTGCAGCGATCGAATATGTCGAGAAGATCGGCCGTGCCGCCATTCTCGCCCATGAAGAAGATTTGCGCGACTATGCACACCAACGGCTGCGCGAGATCAATTCGCTGCGCATTTTCGGCGATGCCAAGGGCAAGGGCGCGATCATTTCCTTTGAACTGCAGGGCATTCACGCCCATGACGTATCAATGGTGATCGACCGTGCCGGCGTTGCCGTGCGGGCGGGCACCCATTGCGCCCAGCCGCTATTGAAACGTTTCGGTGTAACATCCACATGCCGGGCATCGTTTGCGATGTATAATACGAGAGACGAGATCGATGTTCTCGCCGATGCGCTGGAAAAGGCGCGGAAATTCTTTGGGTGATGACCATGACCGACAAAGTCGAGACACTGGAAAAAGCTGAAACGCCTGTCGCCGGGACAAGTTCGGTGCACACCGAGGTTGGGACGGCGTCGGTATCTGCTATTCCTGCCGACGAACTGGCACGAATGACCGACGATGTCATTGGTGCGTTGAAAACCGTCTATGACCCGGAAATTCCAGCCGATATCTACGAGCTTGGTCTGGTCTACAAGATCGACATCGAGGACGATCGCTCGGTGAAGATCGAAATGACGCTGACGGCTCCCGGTTGTCCGGTTGCCGGTGAGATGCCAGGCTGGGTGCAGGATGCGGTCAGTGCAGTCGAGGGCGTCAGCTTCGTTGACGTCACCATGACCTTCGATCCGCCCTGGACACCCGATCGCATGTCAGAAGAGGCGCAAGTCGCTGTCGGCTGGTATTGATCTAGATCCTAGGGAGCCTCGCAGCCTTCGGGCACACTCTGTTCGAATGGCTGTTCGGATTTCTGCAGCGTTCCGTCGAGTATCGAGAGCGGCACATAAGGAACACCCTGGATTGCCGGGTTTGCCAGTCGCAAACGATAGCAGCCGTTGAACACCGTGACACCGCCATCCTTGGCCTCCGATTTGATCGCCAGCGGCTGGCTCCAATAGGCTGAACCTGCTGCACCTTCGCCGACAGCCTTGCCAAACAGTACGCTGACCGATGCGGTGGTTTCATACCCAGCCTGAAATTGCGGAAAAGGCTGCGGGGGGCTGTCCGAAGCATAATAACTGTAGGCGCGGGCATATTCTTGCCTGTTGATGGCATTATAGTACGACTTGATGAGGGTTTCGGGGTTGCTGCGATCATCAAGATATTCGGGGGGTGTCTGCGTCGCGGTGTCCGCTGATTCCTTAGGCACTGGTGTTTCAGCGGGTGCAGGTGTGGTTGCTTCGGGCTGCTTTGTTTCCTGAGCCAGCGCTGGTGAAAAGTTCAACGCCAGCGCGGCGATGCTGCAAAGAACGAGACGGCGATAATTCATGCTTTCAGCCCTCTGCCTGTCGTGTTTAGTGGTGCGGGACAGTTTGAACACTTGCAGTGACGGTTGTGTAACACTAACTATGGTATCGTATGATCGTTCCAGCGATCTCGAACAAGAGAGATGAGAAATGGGTCGTTTTTCTGTCATGACGTTGACTGACGCCGCTGCACAGCGCGTGAGCGAAATCGTGGCGACGCGCGAAAACGCGCTCGGCATTCGCGTCGGCATCAAGAAGGGCGGTTGCGCTGGCATGGAATACATGATCGACCTCGTTACCGAAGCAAAAGCCGGTGACGATGTGGTCGAGAAAGACGGCTCAAAGGTTTTCGTCGCGCCAGAAGCGGTGCTCTACCTCCTCGGCACCCAGATGGATTTCGAGGTGACCAAGCTGCGCACAGGCTTCGTCTTCAACAATCCCAACCAGACTTCAGCCTGTGGTTGCGGCGAATCGGTTGAGTTGACTCCGGCCAAGCCGGAAGCGCTGGCTTCAGCCGCTTCCTGATCCTCGTCGTCATGGACAATGACGCAATTCAAGATTTGTTTTCAGGGCTTGGCCCGGTCACCATCAAACGCATGTTTGGCGGAAAGGGCATTTACTTCGAGGGCTCGATCATCGCGCTCGAAGTCAGTGACGAACTCCTTCTCAAGGCAGACAAGGTGTCAGCGCCTCAATTCGAAGCCGCAGGTTGCCGGCAATGGACCTATGCACGCGAGGGTAAGGCGCCTGTCGGCATGCCCTATTGGTCGATTCCCGAAGATGCCTATGATGACCCCGACATCATGACGGAATGGGCAAAACGCGCCTACGAAGCATCATTGCGCGTGGCCAAGTAACGCTCGGGTGCCTGCAACAAATTATCAGACCTTTGTGTCGATCAACATGAACGCAGGGATTTCATCACCGAAACCAATCGGTGCGGAACCCATGTCGTCGCGGTCGCGACGATGATCGCGGCGCTGTTCGGTGTGCGGAACGCGGGCACGGCGCTGTTCATTCTCGGCTTTGATCGCTGCCTTTTGTGGCTTCTCCGCGGTGCGTACAATCGGCTGGTCATCGATTATTGGCTGGACATCGACCTCTTTCTCCTTTTCAGCAGCAGCGATGATGTCGATTTCTGATTGCGGACGTTCGCGTTCACGGCCCTCATTACGCGGCCTGCGCTTTGGCGCGCTCTTGTCGCGACCATTGCGGCCACGGCGCGGCGCTTCATCCGGCTCGGTCGAGACGGGCAAGGTGGACAGATCGCCGTCATACCAGTTGATATCCTCGCCAATCAGCTTTTCGATCGAAGCGAGGTATTTGATGTCGGCTGGCGTCACCAGCGTGAAGGCCTTGCCTGAACGTCCCGCGCGGCCCGTACGGCCAATGCGATGAACGTAATCTTCCGAGTGGATCGGCACATCGAAATTGAAAACATGGCTGACATCGGGAATGTCGAGCCCGCGTGCCGCAACGTCCGACGCGACCAATATCTTCAGCTTGTTGTCCTTGAAGTTCGCCAGCATCGTCGTGCGAGCGCGCTGATCCATGTCGCCATGCAAGGCGCCGGCATCGAATTCATGCTTCACCAGCGAGCGGAACAGCTCGGACACATCCTTCTTGCGATTGCAGAAGATGATCGCGTTCTTCAGTCCGTCAGCCTCGGCACGGATGAGATCGCGCAGTACCGCGCGTTTTTCCCAATCCTTCTTACCTGACTTGACGAGCTGCTGCTCAACCGTCTTGGCCGTGGTTGCGGCCTTGGCAACTTCGATGCGTACTGGTGAATGCAGGAACTGCTCGGTCAGCTTGGTGATTTCCGGCGGCATCGTTGCCGAGAAGAAGAGCGTCTGGCGCGTGAAGGGGATCAACTTGCAGATGCGCTCGATATCGGGAATGAAGCCCATGTCGAGCATGCGGTCGGCCTCGTCGATGACGAGAATATCGACAGCGCTCAAAAGCAGCTTGCCGCGTTCGAAATGATCGAGCAGACGCCCCGGCGTTGCAATCAGCACATCCGCGCCACGTTCGAGCTTGCGCAGCTGGTCATCGAAGGACACACCGCCGATCAGCAGCGCAACGTTAAGGCGATGGTTCTTGCCATACTTGACGAAATTCTCTTCGACCTGCGCTGCGAGTTCGCGCGTCGGTTCGAGGATCAGTGTGCGCGGCATGCGTGCGCGGGCCCGGCCCTGTTCGAGCAACGTCAGCATGGGCAGGACGAAAGAGGCAGTCTTGCCAGTTCCCGTCTGTGCTATGCCGAGGACGTCCTTGCGTTGCAGCGCGTGCGGGATCGCGCCAAGCTGGATCGGTGTTGGTATTGTATATCCTGCTGCTTCTACAGCATCGAGCACTTTCGGCGAAAGGCCCAGATCAGCAAAGGTGGTCAATGGAGATTTAACTTTCTATCTGCAGTCGGTGCCGCGCATGCCTGTTATCGGCCTAGGGCGTCATCTGCATAAAGCATCAGGCGCTCGGTTTGCACAGCGTTTGCTGACAATGGCGTTACGGCGCATGCCAGCAAAAGTCAACTCTTGGATCAAGTGAGATTTAAGAGTTCGTTACAATTGTGCATCATTTTATTCGGATGTTGTCAATAAAGGAACTGTTCCTTGAGAATTCGTTCGTTCCAGGAATGGTTCTTGTCAAACAGAATGGTCGCCCTGAGTTGAGATGCTTCCTCAACTGTCACCGATAAAACAGATTTTACTTCCGTGTGATCGGCAACCGCATTCACCGGCCGCTTCTCCGGCTCGAGAATGTCGAACCGCACCGTTACCTTGTTCGGCAGCAGCGCGCCGCGCCAGCGCCGGGGGCGAAAGGCGGAAACCGGGGTGAGGGCGAGCAGCCGCGCATCGAGCGGCAGGATCGGCCCTTGCGCGGAAAGGTTGTAGGCGGTCGACCCGGCGGGCGTCGCCACCATGACGCCGTCGCAGATCAATTCTTCCAGCCGCACCTTGTCATCGACGCTGATCCTGATCTTGGCGGCCTGGTATGACTGGCGCAGCAAGGACACTTCATTCAGCGCAAACGCTGTAAACGAACCGTCTTCGGCAAACTCCGTCACCATCTTCAATGGCCGGATTGTCTCGGACTGCGCGGCCTCCACCCGTTCCTTTAGCGCTGTATCGCTGAACTCGTTCATCAGGAAACCGACCGATCCACGGTTCATGCCATAGATCATCTTGCCCTGGTTCATGTAATTCTGCAGCGTCTGCAGCATGAAACCATCGCCGCCAAGCGCGATGATGACATCGGCATCCTTGGCCTCGGCCTGACCGTAGATGCCCGTCAAATCCTGAAGTGCCTCATCGGAATCCGGCGTACCGGATGAAAGAAAAGCAAATGTTTCGATTTTCCGGTTCATGGCTGCCTGCATATCCGAACGACTGGGAACGACCTAACACGCCGGAAGCGATCTGGCAAAAGACCATGAAACATTCTGGAAATTGCTGGTGCCCCCGGAGAGACTCGAACTCCCGACCCTCTGATTACAAATCGCAATTTTGGGCCTATCCGTGAGGAAGTTGCCACGATGCAGTGGGAGCACATTGCCGGGAGAAGCGAGAGTGGTTCGTCCCGGCTGATACCATGAAGAATGCACAAGAGCATTGGTGCCACTCTCTGACGCTGCTATGGACGTGCTGGAAAGTGCTCCGACATCGAAAGGTTTCGTCTTCACGACGACTGGCACGACGCCCATCAGCGGCTGCCCCCGATGAGGCCAGGAACTAGGCCGGAGCAGCGCGAAGCTCCACATTCCCCATACCCCGCTACGCCTCCGGCCCCTTTCGACGAATGACCTTTTTGTCACACATACCCCAACCCGGAGCAGGTATACACTCACCGTACTGACCGCGAGGAAACCCTCAACCTTGACCAAAATCGTCCCCGAATAAGCGGTCAGCCTAATTGAGAGGCGAGATGCCGAACGCCTCTCTTCATTTCCCCTCTTTCCGGGATCGATATGCTGAGCAAAATCAATTAGTTGCAGCAAGAGACATTCAATTTAATCTACGGCTCCAACCCAAGCTGCCCCCTAGACGTAACAGACGCCATAATACCGTAGTGTCGTTTTCTTTGGGCTGTTCAAGCCGCTTTAGGAGCCCCTCCAGCTTTCGGATTTGCAACATCTCATCTTCAATGAGCGACCTGTTGAAAGCGACTTCATCCCCGGCACTGGCCGTAAAGCCAGTTCGCAATTCAAACAGTCTCCATTGTGCTTTCTCGACATTTCTAACGTGCAAATCAATCAGCGTTTTGTAGGACGCTATTTTCTCCTCATGATTGGGCAACGTTCTGTCCCTCCGTTCCTCCAGCCCAACTTTACCATACTTGACATGGACTTCCGACCGGCAGGGCATAATCACTAAGGGGGGTAAAACGGGGCAGACTGTCTTTTATCCTCGCTTCTATTGCTTGATCAGTCCCCCGGCACGTCCCTCGTTGATCAGGTAGGAAATGCGGAGGATTGCCAGGCTAGGTGGACTTCCGGCGGTCCAGCGGATAAAAATGCTCCATGATGGAGCATCCATTTCTCATTGCTGTTGCTGTGATCGTGCTTGCGCTTGGCATTGTCTTGGCGGCCTGCTCTCGGGCAGACTGAGGCCCGGATGGGTAAAACCTTACGGAAGATTTTGACGCTGGCTTAAATCCGGGCTGATAGTGCTTCCGGCATGGACAAGACAAAAAACATTATCGATACGCTCAAGGCTGCTTCGATGGTCTTGGGCTTCACCATTGGGCAATTTGTCGGCATTGCACTCGCGACGACAAAAGGAGGTGTGGCGATCGTTTCTATCCTTTTTATGTTTGCTACCATCCCATTTCTTTATCAGGTTACCCGGAACCGTCCTGTTTTCACCGGGTTGGTGTTTGCAGCGACACCTTTCGTCGTGCTCCCCATCGTGGCGATGATCTACTACCTTCTGGGATGGAGGCTCTAGCGGCGGTCTCTAGCACTTCCTCCGGTCCCGGCGCGTTTGTAGACCCTGCTTTTAGGGTGTAGACCCAGTGTAGACCCATATGGAAACAGCTATCGATAATGGTGGCGCTGGGTTGTGGCCCCGGTTTGCCTTCGCGAATGACAATGTGTATTTCTGCGCCGCTCGGGTCACTGCACCCGTGGAGCGTGAATGGCTCACCCAGAAGGCTGGGGCGGATTACCTCGGCGTCAAGGTGATGACCGTCTAGTGCTATGAGCACGGTTACACTGATGCGAGCGGCAACTTCCATCCCCCACTCGAAGGCTACCCAAGCCCTCAACGGCCCTTGGCCGCAAGATGTGGCGCAAGGCTGATCTCGATGCCTTCATGGCCACGGAATAAAGAGGTGAGGGGATACCAAACCCAAGTATCCCCTCGATTGCCGGAACGTATCCCCCTACGACAATGTGTCTCCTGGAGTATCCCCCAAAGTAAAAAGGGAGGCCGTGAAGACCTCCCAAACCATCTAAGTGCTTGAATTTATTGGTGCCCCCGGAGAGACTCGAACTCCCGACCCTCTGATTACAAATCAGATGCTCTACCAACTGAGCTACAAGGGCAGCGGCGTCCGATTAGCACAAACCTCCGATCTGTAAAACGAAAAAACAGCCGCTTGCGATATTTTCACACTTTCTTTGATCGCAAGGCGTCCTGCCTCTGTCTCCAGTTCGCGCAATAATGCACCCTGGATGGTGATCCGACGCCCACAAAAATCTAGTGGTTATCCAACACCTCCACCCACTATGGGTTGATTTTGCACCCGCGAATCAGGTCAAATCGTCAAATGACGCGGCAATTGCGGCTAGAAGGATGACTGAGATGACCATGAGCTTCGAGGAGTTTCAGGGTTCGCGTGACTACAGCGACGATCTTTACGCGATCGGTTTGTGCGAAGGCGAAGGCTATGTCTACGCTGACGGGCTTTGTTGCATCGAAAAGAGCGGCGCTGTGTACCTGCTTCACAACGGCGACCGCACGGTGGCCGATACTGATCTCGCCAAACTGGAGCGCGAGCTTTATCAGCGCTTTTACTTGGCTGCGGCGGCGTAAAACGGCTGTACTCGCGGAACCTAGAATATGAAAACCGTTGGCGGCCGACAGCCGTTCACTTCGCGTTTGACTGGTAACGTAGCCGTTCGGTGCCTTCCGGGCACCAAATTTTCTCAAAATATATCAGTTCTCTAAGCGAACCTCTCCCTCGAACGTTCGCGCGCTTTTTCAGCTTCGACAGCACGATCACGCGCCGGCGCGTGAGTATGCAGAGAGGTCAGGAGCCGTCGCGCGGCCTCGGAAACTTCCGCAACGGCGCGGTCGAAGGCTTCCGCATTTGCTTGCGAGGGCTTGTTGAACCCGGACAGTTTGCGGACAAACTGCAACGAAGAAGCGTGGATTTCGTCCTCGGTCGCTGGCGGATCGAAGTTGAATAGCGTTTTGATGTTGCGGCACATGGCGGTCTCCTGGTTCCCTGAAAATAGAGACAAGCATGGCTTGAAGCCAATGCCAGATAACAAAATTGCATCTGGACAGTCAAACCTTCGCAAAGGCAGGCATCAGTTAATACCGGCGGCCTTGATCAAGCGCACGGGCGCTGGACGTTCGTTGCTCTTTTTGTTTTCGGCAACCACAGCACCAAAACGGATCGCCCAGTCCGCCAGGGTCTGGAGGCTTGGCAACAGGCTTTCGCCCAATTCGGTCAATGCGTATTCGACGCGCGGAGGAACGGTCGGATGGACGGTGCGCACCACCAGCCCCGCCGTTTCAAAATTCCGCAGATGCTTGGCGAGTTCCTTTGGCGTTATGTCACCCAAACGGCGCTGAAGTTCGGCATAGCGTAAGGGTCCCGATGCGCTTTGCAGGGCGAAAAACATCGGAACCGTCCATTTGGCTGCGATCAGATCCAGCGTTTCGCGGATCAATACCGGACATTGCTCGAAACAAGGCTCGTTTTCGCGGGGTGCATGACTATGCATCTGGAAAGCTCCTATGCTTGCGGTGCGTGCTTGCGGGACCTATCCCATATTGCCAAATCTGGGTGCGATCAAACCTGGAGGCTAATATGGAAGCGGCGCAATCACACAACAAGTCTAGACATCTGGCGGTTCCGCCGGAGGACTTCACCGCGATCGTCGATGCCCTCTACCGGTTCGGCGCGGGGCAGGATCTGCGCGACCGGCCTCTGTTCGAATCGGCGTTTTCGAGGAATGCGACGCTTGATTTTATGGCGGTTGCGAAAAAGCTTGGTGTAACGATACCCGTGTTCGAAGGCCGGCAGGTCATCACGGACACGATACTTTCGACCACGAGCACGCTCGATACGACCCATACCATCACCAATCCGCGTGTCATCCGATACGACGGAGAGCACGCCAAATTGTTCGCGCTTATCGAGGCTCAACACTTGCCGCGCGGCGATCACAGCCGTCATCTGCTGCTCAAGAACATCCTCGATGTCGAGTTGTCGAAAGCCGATGATATATGGGTCATCGATCGTATGAAGTTCGACAATGCATGGCGCACCGGCGATCCAGACGTGCTTTTTCACACGAGAGGATCATGAACGCTGACCCTCTATCTGCATGGCGAACTGAACCACGTTGGAGTAGATCGGCGTGCCGACATCCATGCCATAGCGCGAGCGCATGATCTTGCCCTCTACATGAAAGGTGATCGAGTTCTTGTCGTGGTCTGCCAGACTGGCCTGAAAGCTTGCGGGACTGGTCTTGCCGCGCGCCGTCAGCATTCCAGCCACGTTGGCCGTATTCGGGCTGGTCTGGGTGATCTGGGTTGATTTGAATGTGATGGTCGGGAAATTGGCAGAGTCGAAAACCGCGTCGGAACGCAGGAAACTTTCGATGCGCGCCTGACCGGTGGAAACACTTTCCGGATAGAGTGTGAAGTTGATCGTCGACTGGGCAATATTGGACGGGTGGAGCTTGAAGACGCCTGAGAACTTCTTGAAGTCGCCGGTTATTCCGCCTCCGCCCACTTGCCCAACCGAGAAACCGATACGCGAGGAGGGCTGGATTTTGTAGTTGCCGGCAACTTGGGACAGTGTATCCGCTTTGGCAGCAAGCGGGGCGAACGCAAGAGCAAGAGCAATCCCGACCCGGGTGACCGTGGACAACAGTTGAGTATTAGTCTTCATGATTTGACTTCCTGAGTTAACGTCTGCTCGGGAACCTTGCGGTGGGGGTTGAGCATACGCGTTAAGATTGCATCTCTTTTCCAGAAATGGTGGTGCAACGCCGCGAGGATGTGGCAGACAGCAACGAAGGCTGAGAAATAGGCAAGGTAAGCGTGGCTTGCCGTCCAGAATGCCTCGGCGCTGTCGGATACAGTCAGCGGAAGCGGCGGGATCACGACGAGGTTGAACATGAATGTCGGTATTTGCAGGGGCGAACTCGACGCAATGGCCCAGCCTGTCAGCGGTATGAGAAACAGGCTGAGATAAAGGACGATATGGGCGCCGTGTGCCGCCAATCGTTCCAGGTGGCTCATGGTTGCGGGATCGCTCGGGCGCGTGCTTGCAAATTTCCAGAGCAGTCGTAGCGCCGAGAGGCCGAGAACAAGAAAACCGAAGGACTTGTGCCACTGGTAGAGGTTGAATTGCAGCGTGAAGTCGCTGACCCTGACCATTAGGTAGCCGAGCAGGATCTGGCCGAGAAAAATCACGCCGATGATCCAGTGGAACAGGATCGAAATCAGACCGAACGAATCTTTGCTATTCCGCAGCATCTGCGCACTCCGTGAAAGCCCTGACTCGATCGTGAGAAGGACCTGACGTGAAGTAAACACCGCTGGTTCGAACAATATTCGAACGTGACTTTTATTTAATCTTTGGTGCTCAGGAAGCGTTGCGCAGCATAGAGCGAGATAGCCGCTGCGTTCGAAACGTTGAGCGATTTGATCGCGCCGGGCATATCGAGCCGGGCGAGGTGGGTCACGGTTTCGCGTGTCTTCTGCCGCAGGCCCTTGCCTTCGGCCCCAAGAACCAGCGCGATACGACCCGGCGCAAAAGTCTTTTCCAGCTCATGCGGCCCTTCCGAATCAAGGCCGATCGTGGTGAAGCCGAGTTCGTGCAATTCACCGATCGCATCGGCGAGATTGCGCACCTCGATATGCGGGATGCGTTCGAGGGCGCCGGAAGCGGCTTTGGCCAGAACACCGGATTCCTGCGGACTATGGCGGGCCGTGGTGATGATGGCGCCCGCGCCGAAAGCCACGGCCGAACGCATGATGGCGCCGACATTGTGCGGATCGGTCACCTGATCGAGAATGAGAAGCAGCGGACTTTCCTGCAATGCCTTCAGCGATTGGGGCTTCAACGGTTGAGCTTCGATCATCACGCCTTGGTGCACAGCTTCCGAGCCAGTCTCCTTGTCGATGGCGCGCGGCTCAACGATTTCAACATTGAAGGGCAGGGTGTCGGTGTTGGCGATTTCCAGCCGGTCCAGCGCGTTCTTGGTAACGAGCATCCGCTTGATCTTGCGGGCGGGGTTGTCAACCGCTGCGCGCACCGTATGCAAACCATAAAGCCGCACGAGTCCTTCCGGCGCCGGTGTGCCGCTGACGGGTGGCCGCGACGCACGTTCGGCTTGCTTCGGCGCGCCGCCAGCCTTTTGATCGCGGAACTGACGTCGCAGCGTCGCGTAATGTGAATCTTTTTGGGTATGGGTTGGTTTTTGATCGGTCATGGCGCGACATATACTCTCTCACTGCGCGCCGCGATACATGCTTGTGGCGGAAAATTGCGCGTGCGGGTTACTTCACCGTCATATTTCTTTAGCCTATTTCCACAAGCCGTTCATTTTCTGAAGGGAAGTGTTGACACCACGGAGGCTAGTCGGCATAAGGCCCTCCGCAAGCAGCAGCCGGGAAACAATGTCCGGAGAGCTGTGTGCAGAGTGCCAAATGGCGCGGTTCCATCGGCAGTGACCGGAGGAGTGCCCGAGTGGTTAAAGGGGACGGACTGTAAATCCGTTAGCTTGGCTTACGTTGGTTCGAATCCAACCTCCTCCACCACTGCCGGAACCGACCGCCTGGCGCATATTCCAAAGCCCGATTCGGTTTTGGGACGGTTATGCGCTATCTATGTGTTGCTGTATCTTCCCGCGTCCAAGAGGATGCATGGATCAGCAGGATATGCGGGTATAGCTCAGTGGTAGAGCAGCAGCCTTCCAAGCTGAATATGCGGGTTCGATTCCCGCTACCCGCTCCAGATTTGATGACGGACGGCGCGCTGTCTCGTCTCAGCTACAAACATGGTGCCGGCCCTAGACCGGTTGTGATGACGAGAGAACGACAGTTATGGCTAAGAGCAAGTTTGAACGTAACAAGCCGCACGTCAACATTGGCACGATTGGTCACGTTGACCATGGCAAGACGTCGTTGACGGCGGCGATTACGAAGTATTTCGGTGAGTACAAGCCGTACGACCAGATCGACGCAGCGCCGGAAGAAAAGGCGCGCGGCATCACCATTTCGACGGCACACGTCGAATATGAGACGCCAGCCCGTCACTATGCGCACGTCGATTGCCCCGGCCACGCCGACTATGTGAAGAACATGATCACCGGCGCAGCACAGATGGACGGCGCGATCCTCGTCGTTTCGGCTGCCGACGGCCCGATGCCACAGACCCGCGAGCACATCCTGCTTGCCCGTCAGGTTGGCGTTCCGGCGATCGTCGTGTTCCTGAACAAGGTCGACCAGGTTGACGATGCCGAGCTGCTCGAACTCGTCGAGCTCGAAGTACGCGAGCTTCTGTCGAAGTATGATTTCCCCGGCGACGACATTCCGATCGTCAAGGGTTCGGCTTTGGCGGCGCTTGAAGATTCCAACAAGGAAATCGGCGAAGACGCCGTTCGTGCCTTGATGGCGGAAGTCGACAAGTACATTCCGACCCCGGAGCGTCCGATCAACCTGCCGTTCCTGATGCCGATCGAAGACGTGTTCTCGATCTCCGGCCGTGGTACGGTTGTGACGGGCCGCGTTGAGCGCGGGATCGTCAAGGTCGGTGAAGAAGTCGAGATCATCGGCATCAAGCCGACGACGAAGACGACGGTGACCGGCGTCGAGATGTTCCGCAAGCTGCTCGACCAGGGCCAGGCTGGCGACAACATCGGTGCGCTGATCCGCGGCGTTGGGCGTGAAGACGTCGAGCGCGGCCAGATCCTTGCCAAGCCGGGTTCGGTCAAGCCGCACACCAAGTTCAAGGCAGAAGCCTATATCCTGACGAAGGACGAAGGTGGCCGTCATACGCCATTCTTCTCCAACTACCGTCCGCAGTTCTACTTCCGCACGACCGACGTGACGGGTGTTGTGACTTTGCCGGAAGGCACGGAAATGGTCATGCCCGGCGACAACATCGCAGTCGATGTGACGCTGATCGTGCCGATCGCCATGGAAGAGAAGCTGCGCTTCGCTATCCGTGAAGGTGGCCGCACCGTCGGTGCAGGGATTGTTTCTTCGATTATTGAGTAAGATATTCTGATAGTTCGAATCGGGAAGGGCGGTCCATTGGGCCGCCCTTTTTGTTCCACTGTTTTAGTACCAAAGTCTAATTTCTCTCCGCTACAACTTCTGGTATCAAATTTACGCAAAGCCGGTCCAGATATTTTGCGGAGTTAGAGTGTTCCAGACAGTACCCGTTAAATATCGTTATCGGCTTTTCTTCCTCATTTTCCTGATCGTCCCTGTTCTGCAATACATGGCGATGGCGCCGGCGCTTGCTGCCATGGCGGAGGATCAGCCGGGCTTTACCACACCAGGAAATATCAGCCGCCCTTATACTCCTGGTGGACTCTTGGGACGCTCTACCGTGCCCTCCGTTATTCATCGCCCCTATACGCCGGTCCGGCCTCCCAAGAACGGTGTCGTTCTTTTTGAGCCCTATACGCCAGTCCGGTTACCCGATCTCCCGAAGAGCCCAGGCGCTACGACCCCTGGAAATATCAGCCGCCCTTATACTCCTGGCGGACTCTTGGGACGCTCCTTCGTGTCCTCTGACACTAATCGTCCCAATAAGCACGTTCGGCCTCCAAAAAATGGCGCGGTGCTTTTTGAGCCCTATACGCCCGTTCGGCTTCCTGATCTCCCGAAGAGTAGTGGGGTTTCTTCTGAACCCTATACGCCGGTTCGATTACCCGATCTCCCCACGAAAAGTGCTGTACCTTCTGAGCCGTACGCTCCTGCAAGGCTTTTGACCCCAGACAAGGCTCCCAAGCCGTTCAAGCTCACCGATCCGGCCATGCGGTTTGCTATCGTGCGGAACGCTTCCGCAAGCTGCGAGCCAGCCTGTCCCGAGTGGATAGCGGCATCGGGTACGATTACAGCGAATACCCCCTCAAGATTGCGCAAGGTCCTGCGACAGCTGGGCAAGCGGCGATTGCCCATTGTGATAGAATCGAATGGCGGTGCAGTGGACGCGGCCATGGAAATAGGACGGTTGCTCCGAAAGCGGGGGCTCGACATTGCGGTTGGAAAAACCAGCTTCTATGAATGTGATCCTGACCAGAAAGGTTGCAAGCCAAAATATTCGGATGGCGCTTATGCGGGCTTTGCCTATCCCGGTTGGGCAGCTTGCATGTCAGCTTGCCCATTTATCGTTGCCGGCGGCACCAAACGTTTTGTGGGTCTGTGGGCAGAGCTTGGTGTCCACCAGATCACCACCACAGTTACCAAAACAATGGTAAAATACCGGACACGCTACCGGATCGTGAAAGGCAAAAAGAAAATCGTCGATACGAAAATCGTTGGGCGTAGATCAACCGGAACGTACAAGACAACCGAATTATCCAAAGGCTATCGCAAACGACTCAACGCTTACTTCAATGAAATGGGTGTCGACGCTGGCATTGTCGCTAAAATGCTTTCAATTCCGGCAAGCGATATTTCCATTCTGGACCATGATGAGTTGTTGAATTTTCGAATGACAACTGGTCCCGGCGATGTGGGTGATTTCTCCAGCGCGAGCACCTGCGCGCAAGAGCCAAAACCTGCAAACTGCATTGAATTAAGCGCAATCGTCACTAAATAAACAATTATCGAGCGTCTCGGCAGTGGGATCGGTTCGAGAAGTTTGTCAATGACACCTTGATCATACCTTTGGGACTTGAAAAGCTCTCCGCTTTGTGGAATGTACGCCCCGAACATATAGGGGAGTAGCTCAGTTGGTAGAGCGGCGGTCTCCAAAACCGTAGGTCGCAGGTTCGAATCCTGTCTCCCCTGCCAGCACATAGTCTGCCGGTGCACGATTGGATGGTGCAATGGGCAGATGTTTGGAAAGAAACGAATCCGGGGGCCTTGTGTTTTACCGGAATCGGTTCTATGTAACATCAACAGACACGCGGTGCGTGGAGCTGAACGATCAGCTTTACGGGCCGTAATGGTGTGGACAGATGGTGTTGTTTCAGTTTGCAACACAGCATGTTTACAGCAACATGACACGCACGAGCGGTAAATGGCATCCAAAACGAATCCAATAACTTTTTTTCAGCAAGTGCGCGCTGAAACCGCAAAGGTCACGTGGCCTTCGCGTCGCGAGACGCTCATATCCACCGCGATGGTGATGGTAATGGCGTTTTTTGCTGCGATTTTCTTTTTCGCAGCTGATCAGTTGATGGCATACGGGATCGATCTGATTCTCGGTCTTGGTCGTTAACGCAGGCTGACAAGAAAATCGGGATTGGGAAATAGCAATGACCGCGCGCTGGTATATCGTTCACGCCTATTCGAATTTTGAGAAGAAGGTCGCCGAGTCGATCGAAGAAAAGGCAAGGCAGAAGGGTCTGTCGCACCTTTTCGAGAAAATTCTCGTGCCGACCGAAAAGGTAGTCGAAGTGCGCCGTGGCCGCAAGGTCGATGCCGAGCGCAAGTTCTTCCCGGGTTACGTCCTGGTTCGTGCCGATCTGACGGATGATGCCTATCATCTGATCAAGAACACGCCGAAGGTGACGGGTTTCCTCGGTTCGGACAACAAACCGATCGCCATTTCCGACAAGGAGGCCGATCGCATCCTGATGCAGGTTCAGGAAGGTGTCGAGCGTCCGAAGGCTTCGATCTCGTTCGAGATTGGCGAAAGCGTTCGCGTTGCCGATGGTCCGTTCGCCTCGTTCAACGGTACTGTGCAGGAAGTCGACGAGGAGCGCTCGCGCCTCAAGGTCGAGGTTTCGATTTTTGGCCGCGCTACGCCGGTCGATCTGGAATTTGGTCAGGTTGAGAAAGTCTGATCAATCGGCGGCTCGCCAGAGTCGCCTGCTGCGTCAGCAGCAAACATGGTGGGAGGTAAGGCAGCCTTTAGCCGGGCTTTCGATCCGCACCACCAAACTGCAACCGCCGGTTATCCGGCATAGTGATTAAAGGCAGGAAGTTATGGCTAAGAAAGTAGCAGGCCAGCTCAAGCTGCAGGTTTCGGCAGGATCGGCAACACCGTCCCCGCCGATCGGACCGGCACTTGGCCAGCGTGGCATTAACATCATGGAATTCTGCAAGGCCTTCAACGCGGCTACGCAGGAAATGGAAAAGGGCTCGCCCGTTCCAGTCGTGATTACATATTATCAGGACAAGTCCTTCACATTTGCGATGAAGACGCCGCCGGTGTCTTACTTCCTCAAGAAGGCTGCAAACCTGAAGTCCGGTTCGAAAGAGCCAGGTAAGGTCGTTGCCGGCAAGGTTACGCGCGAAAAGGTGCGTGAAATCGCTCAAGCAAAGATGAAGGACCTGAATGCGGCGGACGTTGAAGCCGCTATGCGCATGGTCGAAGGTTCTGCCCGTTCGATGGGCCTGGAAGTGGTGGGCTGAGACGATGGCAAAACTATCAAAGCGTGTAGCGAAAGTTCGTGAAGGCGTTGACCGTAACAAACTCTATGACCTGACTTCGGCTATTGCCATGGTCAAGGAACGTGCGGTTGCCAAGTTCGACGAGACGATCGAAGTTGCAATGAATCTCGGCGTTGATCCCCGCCATGCGGACCAGATGGTTCGCGGCGTCGTCAATCTGCCGAATGGTACCGGCCGTACGGTTCGCGTCGCCGTATTTGCTCGTGGTCCGAAGGCTGATGAAGCCAAGGCCGCCGGTGCAGATATCGTCGGTGCGGAAGATCTGTTCGAGATCGTCAATAGCGGCAAGATCGATTTCGATCGCTGCATTGCCACTCCGGACATGATGCCCCTCGTCGGTCGTCTCGGTAAGGTTCTCGGCCCGCGCGGCATGATGCCGAATCCCAAGGTTGGCACGGTTACGGCTGACGTTACCGCCGCCGTCAAGGCTTCCAAGGGCGGTGCTGTCGAGTTCCGCGTCGAGAAGGCCGGTATTATTCACGCTGGCGTCGGCAAGGCTTCTTTCGATGCCAAGGCTCTGGAAGAGAACATCAAGGCATTCGCCGATGCAGTTACCAAGGCAAAGCCAGCTGGCGCCAAGGGTGACTACGTCAAGCGTGTCGCGATTTCCTCGACGATGGGCGCTGGCGTCAAGATCGATCCAGCAACAGTGCGCATTGCGTAAGTGTTGATTGAAGTTTCAAGCCTAGCTGTTTGAAACGAAAAGAATTCCAGGCCTTTCGAGGCCTGGATAACCGGATGAAAGTCCGGTTATCCTGTCCGAGATTGCGGGTGGTTCGCCTTAATTCGTCAGAACCCGCATGAGACGTGGAAAAACTTTGGTTAGAGGGCTTAGCCCGATAAACAAGGTTCGAACCGTAGTTGCCTTTCGCTTGCAGCCGATCCCGGCGAAGCAGGGGGGACAGGATCCTCAAGTGCTGTGTGGTTTCTATCTTCGGATTGATACTTTGCAGCAAAAGGCAACCCGGCAGGAATGCAATCTCGCGTTTCTGCCAAATGGAGAGAGACAGTGGAAAAAGCGGAAAAGCGCGAATTCGTCGCGTGGCTGAATGGGGTCTTCAAGGACTCTGGTTCAGTTGTCGTGGCCCACTATACCGGTCTCACCGTTGCGCAACTGAGCGACCTTCGCTCGAAGATGCGTGATGCTGGTGGCACCGTTAAAGTCGCGAAGAACCGCCTTGCCAAGATCGCTCTTCAGGGCACGGATTCGGAAGGCATCGCTGACCTGTTCACAGGTCAGACACTCGTTGCCTATTCCAACGATCCGATTACGGCACCAAAGATCGCCATTGAATTTGCCAAGGGTAACGAAAAGCTCGTCATCCTCGGTGGCTCAATGGGAGCAACAACTCTCGACCCGGACGGTGTGAAGGCTTTGGCTGCACTCCCATCCCTCGACGAGTTGCGCGCAAAGCTGGTTGGTATGATCCAGACACCGGCTACCCGCATCGCTCAGATCGTCAACGCACCGGCAGGTCAGCTTGCCCGCGTTTTTGGCGCCTATGCCCGGAAGGACGAAGCGGCATAAGGCCGTTCTCGCTGTCAATAATCGAACCTTGTAAAGGAATATCAAAATGACTGATCTCGCAAAGATCGTAGACGACCTGTCCAACCTGACTGTTCTCGAAGCTGCTGAACTTTCGAAGCTTCTTGAAGAGAAGTGGGGCGTTTCTGCTGCTGCTCCGGTCGCTGCTGCTGCCGCTGCTGGCGGTGGTGCAGTTGCTGCTGCAGTTGAAGAAAAGACTGAATTCGACGTCGTTCTGACCGAAGCCGGACCTAACAAGATCAACGTGATCAAGGAAGTCCGCGCAATCACCGGTCTGGGCCTCAAAGAAGCCAAGGACCTGGTTGAAGCCGCTCCTAAGGCGGTTAAAGAAGGCGTTAACAAGGAAGAATCTGACAAGATCAAGGCACAGCTCGAAGCTGCTGGCGCCAAGGTCGAACTCAAGTAAGCCTTGCACTGATTGGCGGGCAGGGCGACCTGTCCGCCAACTTTCTCCTTTTGGGAGATCCGGTACTGAACCCTTTTCCTGATGGCAATTTCGGTGCTTTCAGGAAACGGGTTTTGTCCCGTTCACGGGGCCGCATGAGCGGTTTTAAGAAACAGGCCAGTTTCTGGCATAAAGACGAGGAGCGACGATGGCTCAGACCCATTCTTTCAATGGTCGTAGGCGCGTACGCAAGTTTTTCGGTAAGATTCCGGAAGTAGCAGAGATGCCGAACCTCATCGAGGTTCAGAAAGCTTCCTACGATCAGTTTCTGATGGTGGAAGAGCCCAAGGGCGGGCGTCTGGATGAAGGCCTGCAGGCTGTATTCAAGTCTGTTTTCCCAATCCAGGACTTCTCTGGTGCTTCCATGCTCGAATTCGTCAAGTACGAATTCGAAGCTCCAAAATTCGACGTTGACGAATGCCGTCAGCGCGATCTGACTTATGCTGCGCCGCTGAAGGTGACGCTGCGCCTGATCGTGTTCGATATCGACGAGGATACCGGCGCGAAGTCGATCAAGGACATCAAGGAACAGGACGTTTACATGGGCGATATGCCGCTCATGACCGATAACGGCACGTTCATTGTAAACGGCACCGAGCGCGTGATCGTATCGCAGATGCATCGCTCGCCAGGCGTCTTCTTCGATCACGACAAGGGCAAGACGCATTCGTCCGGCAAGCTGCTGTTTGCCGCACGCGTCATTCCTTATCGCGGTTCCTGGCTCGATATCGAATTCGATGCCAAGGACGTTGTTTATGCGCGTATTGACCGCCGCCGCAAGATACCTGCGACGTCGCTGCTGATGGCGCTTGGCATGGATTCGGAAGAAATCCTTTCGACATTCTACAACACCCTCACGTTCAACCGTGATGGCGATACCTGGCGGATTCCGTTCTCAGTGGATCGCTTCCGTGGGTTCAAGGCCACGACGGATGTCGTCGATGCCGACACGGGTGAAGTTGTTCTTGAGACCGGCAAGAAGCTGACCGCGCGTAGCGCCAAGCAGCTTGCCGAAAAGGGCTTGAAGTTCATCAAGGCAACAGAAGATGATCTGCTCGGCACTTATCTCGCCGAAGACATCGTCAATATGGAGACCGGTGAAGTCTACCTCGAAGCCGGCGATGAGCTGGACGAAAAGACACTCAAGGTTCTGCTTGATACGGGTGTGTCCGAGATCAACATTCTCGACATCGACCACGTCAACATCGGACCGTATATCCGCAACACGCTCGCTGTAGACAAGAACGAGAACCGCCAGGACGCGCTGTTCGACATCTACCGCGTCATGCGTCCGGGTGAACCGCCAACGATTGACTCGGCCGAGGCAATGTTCAAGTCGCTGTTCTTCGACAGCGAACGTTACGACCTCTCGGCCGTCGGCCGCGTGAAGATGAACATGCGCCTCGATCTCGATGCGGAAGACACTGTTCGCATCCTGCGCAAGGAAGACATCCTGGCTGTGGTCAAGATGCTGGTCGATCTGCGCGATGGCCGCGGCGAAATCGACGACATCGACAATCTCGGCAACCGCCGTGTACGTTCGGTCGGCGAATTGATGGAAAACCAGTACCGTGTTGGTCTGCTTCGCATGGAGCGCGCCATCAAGGAACGCATGTCGTCCATCGAAATCGACACCGTGATGCCGCAGGACCTGATCAACGCGAAGCCGGCGGCCGCTGCCGTTCGCGAGTTCTTCGGTTCCTCGCAGCTGTCGCAGTTCATGGATCAGACCAACCCGCTGTCCGAAATCACGCACAAGCGTCGTCTTTCGGCATTGGGACCCGGCGGTTTGACCCGCGAGCGCGCCGGCTTCGAAGTTCGCGACGTCCATCCAACGCATTATGGCCGTATCTGCCCGATTGAAACGCCGGAAGGCCCGAATATCGGTCTGATCAATTCGCTCGCAACCTTTGCCCGGGTCAACAAGTACGGTTTCATCGAGAGCCCGTACCGCAAGATCATCGACGGCAAGGTGACGGACGAAGTCGTTTATCTGTCGGCAATGGAAGAGGCGAAGTATCACGTGGCACAGGCCAATGTGGAACTGGATGCTTCCGGCGCGTTCACGGATGAATTCGTTGTCTGCCGTCATGCTGGTGAAGTTCTGATGGCGCCGCGTGAAAACGTGGATCTGATGGACGTTTCGCCGAAGCAGCTTGTGTCGGTTGCGGCAGCGCTCATTCCGTTCTTGGAAAACGACGACGCCAACCGCGCTTTGATGGGCTCGAACATGCAGCGTCAGGCCGTTCCTCTGGTTCGTGCCGAAGCGCCGTTCGTTGGAACCGGTATGGAGCCAGTCGTCGCTCGCGACTCTGGCGCCGCTATCGGTGCACGCCGCACAGGTATTGTCGATCAGGTCGATGCGACCCGTATCGTTATCCGTGCGACGGAAGATCTCGTGCCGGGCAAATCGGGCGTTGACATCTATCGCCTGATGAAGTTCCAGCGTTCGAACCAGAACACCTGCATCAATCAGCGTCCGCTGGTTCGTGTTGGCGACCGGATCGAAAAGGGTGACATCATCGCTGACGGTCCTTCGACGGATCTGGGCGATCTCGCGCTCGGCCGCAACGTGCTCGTCGCGTTCATGCCGTGGAATGGCTACAACTACGAAGATTCCATCCTGCTGTCTGAAAAGATTGTTTCGGATGACGTCTTCACCTCGATCCATATCGAGGAGTTCGAAGTCATGGCCCGCGACACGAAGCTTGGACCGGAAGAAATCACGCGCGACATTCCGAACGTTTCGGAAGAAGCGCTGAAGAATCTGGACGAAGCCGGCATCGTATATATCGGCGCCGAAGTTCAGCCGGGTGATATTCTTGTCGGTAAGATCACGCCGAAGGGCGAAAGCCCGATGACTCCGGAAGAAAAGCTTCTGCGAGCCATCTTCGGCGAAAAGGCTTCGGACGTTCGTGACACCTCGATGCGCATGCCGCCCGGGACCTACGGTACGGTTGTGGAAGTTCGCGTCTTCAATCGCCACGGCGTTGAAAAGGACGAACGCGCCATGGCTATCGAACGCGAGGAAATCGAGCGTTTGGCCAAGGACCGTGACGACGAACAGGCTATACTTGACCGCAACGTCTATGGCCGTCTGGCTGACGTTCTCAATGGCAAGTCTGCTGTTGCCGGACCGAAGGCGTTCAAGAAGGGCACTGTCGTTACACAGGACGTCATGGGTGAATACCCGCGTTCCCAGTGGTGGCAGTTTGCTGTCGAGGACGAGAAAATCCAGGGCGAAATCGAAGCTCTGCGCAACCAGTACGATGACTCCAAGAAGTTGCTCGAGCAGCGCTTCATGGACAAGGTCGAAAAGGTCCAGCGCGGCGACGAGATGCCTCCAGGCGTCATGAAGATGGTCAAGGTCTTTGTCGCTGTGAAGCGCAAGATCCAGCCAGGCGACAAGATGGCTGGCCGTCACGGCAACAAGGGCGTTGTTTCGCGTATCGCCGCTGTTGAGGATATGCCGTTCCTTGAAGACGGAACGCATGTCGACATCGTGCTCAATCCGCTTGGCGTGCCAAGCCGCATGAATGTCGGGCAGATCCTCGAGACGCATCTGGGCTGGGCTTGCGCCGGAATGGGCAGGAAGATCGGGGAACTGATCGATGCCTACAAGGCACAGCACGCACAGGGCGAACAGGGTGACATTGCACCGCTGAGAATGACGATTGAATTGATCATTCCGGACAACGACCGCAACGAGCCGGTTCGCAACTATGACGATGAAAGCATCATTCGTCTTGGCGAACAGATGAAGCGTGGCGTGTCGATTGCAACGCCGGTGTTTGACGGCGCGCATGAACCGGACATCAACGTGATGCTGGAACAGGCGGGTCTGCATTCTTCCGGTCAGTCGACGCTTTATGACGGACGTACGGGTGAGACTTTCGATCGTCAGGTGACTGTCGGCTACATCTATATGCTGAAGCTGCACCACCTCGTCGACGACAAGATCCACGCTCGTTCGATCGGACCATACTCGCTCGTTACGCAGCAGCCTTTGGGCGGTAAAGCCCAGTTCGGCGGTCAGCGCTTCGGTGAAATGGAGGTCTGGGCCCTTGAAGCATACGGTGCGGCTTACACGCTGCAGGAAATGCTTACGGTCAAGTCCGACGATGTCGCCGGTCGTACCAAGGTCTATGAGGCGATCGTCCGTGGCGACGACACCTTCGAGGCCGGTATTCCGGAGAGCTTCAACGTTCTCGTCAAGGAAATGCGTTCGCTCGGTCTCAATGTCGAGCTGGATGATACACGCCAGCTGGAACAGCAACAGGCATTGCCTGACGCTGCAGAGTAAAAAGGGAAGGGTGCGTGGTTCTGCTGCGCACCCGACCGGTTTGTTTCGAGCTGCTGCTGAAGCGGCATTTGATCTAGATGGACCGCGGTGGCGGATACCCATCGCAAGTAGAGGGCACTTTCTGCCCCATGGAGAAACGGCATGAACCAAGAGGTCATGAATCTTTTCAATCCTCAGGTGCCTGTGCAGGCATTCGATTCCATCCGGATATCGATCGCCAGCCCTGAGAAGATTCTGTCCTGGTCATACGGTGAGATCAAGAAGCCGGAGACGATCAACTACCGCACTTTCAAGCCTGAGCGGGATGGTCTCTTCTGTGCTCGGATCTTCGGGCCGATCAAGGACTATGAATGCTTGTGCGGCAAGTACAAGCGCATGAAATACAAGGGCATCATCTGCGAAAAGTGCGGTGTGGAAGTCACGCTGTCACGTGTTCGCCGTGAGCGTATGGGCCATATTGAACTTGCAGCTCCGGTTGCGCATATCTGGTTCCTGAAGTCCCTGCCAAGCCGTATCGGTACATTGCTCGACATGACCCTCAAGGGTATCGAGCGCGTTCTCTATTTCGAGAACTATATCGTGACCGAGCCTGGCCTGACTGCCCTGAAGGAGCATCAGCTTCTTTCGGAAGAAGAATACATGATCGCAGTCGATGAGTACGGTGAGGATTCTTTCACCGCGCTGATCGGCGCTGAAGCTATCCATGAACTTCTGGCTTCGATGACCTGGAAAAGATCGCCGGCGATCTGCGTGAAGAACTCGCAACAACGACTTCCGATCTGAAGCAGAAGAAGCTCATGAAGCGTCTGAAGATCGTCGAGAACTTCCTTGAGTTGGTAACCGTCCGGAATGGATGATCATGAAGATCGTTCCGGTCATTCCCCCGGATCTGCGCCCGCTGGTTCCGCTGGATGGCGGACGTTTTGCTACGTCCGACCTCAACGATCTTTATCGCCGCGTTATCAACCGTAACAACCGTCTGAAGCGTCTGATCGAACTGCGCGCTCCCGGCATCATCATCCGCAACAGAAGCGTATGCTTCGGAATTCGTTGATGCGTTGTTCGACATGGCCGTCGCGGCCGCGTTATCACCGGTGCCAACAAGCGTCCGCTGAGTCACTGTCCGACATGCTCAAGGGCAAGCAGGGCCGCTTCCGCCAGAACCTTCTCGGCAAGCGCGTCGACTATTCCGGCCGTTCGGTTATCGTGACTGGACCGGAGTTGAAGCTGCACCAGTGCGGCCTGCCAAAGAAGATGGCGCTCGAACTTTTCAAGCCGTTCATCTACGCCCGTCTTGACGCAAAGGGTTATTCCTCGACCGTCAAGCAGGCAAAGAAGCTGGTTGAAAAGGAAAAGCCGGAAGTCTTTTGGGATATTCTCGACGAAGTCATCCGCGAGCATCCGGTTCTGCTGAATCGTGCTCCGACGCTGCATCGGTCCTGGCATCCAGGCCTTCGAGCCGATCCAATCGAAGGCAAGGCAATCCAGCTGCATCCGCTCGTCTGTACCGCTTTCAACGCGGATTTCGACGGCGACCAGATGGCTGTCCACGTTCCCTTTCCTGGAAGCGCAGCTTGAAGCCCGCGTTCTGATGTCCACGGAACAACATCCTGCATCCCGCCAACGGTCTGCCGATTATTCGTGCCATTGCAGGATATGTCCTTGTTGTACTTATCTGTTATTGTTGCCGCCAAGGAGCCGGGCGAGGGCATGGCCTTTGCCCATATGGGCGAACTTCACCATGCCATCGGCAGCGGTGCAACGCTACCCTGCATACCAAGATCAAGGGCCGCTTCAAGAGCATCGATGCCGACGGCAAGCCGACGTCGAAGTAATCATGAAACGCTGCCGGATGATCATCGGCGGCTTCTACCGAAGCACCACAACGTGCCTTTCGACATCTGCAATGAGGAAATGGCCGCCAAGAAGAACATCTCCAA
>CAVQFY010000007.1:0-450000 GCA_963711925.1 uncultured Alphaproteobacteria bacterium | reverse complement strand
TCTGTATTAAATTGTCAAAGAACCGACCATGGCACAAAAACCACCGTCACCAATAAACGTCCAGCCAATCCGGCCAAACAATCCCGACCTTCCGGTCAGGCCCGAAAGAATGTCACTACCCGTAACAGTCTCTTTTAAACTTAACCTCAGGCACTCAATCAACCAGCCTGCAAGCAAACCAGTCAACCAAACTATAGGGCGCATTCGGCAACCGCCAGCGGCGCCCCGCCCTCGTTGTGCCGGTATATAGACCCCACCTAACAAACCTGTCAACATCGATTTTGAAGAAATTGTGAAAAATATGACAGAGTTTTTTGGGGCGCCGTTTTAGCATGCAAAGTGGCGCCTTGCGGATATAGCCGGCGAATTGAAATGTGAATGGACCGGCCACAAACATGCCCAAATCCCGACATAGCGCTCGCTCTCATGCCACACGATCAGTCCCACTTATCATTCTGCACCATGCAGCATTTGCACAGGCTCGCGGGACCGCGCGTTGACATAGGCAAGCTGGGAGGGCAAAACTGCGTCCCAATCGATTTCATACCAGTACAAGGCTGGTCGGCAAGCGCCGAAAAATCTCATAAGCCCGCAGTCCATAACGGCGACAGGATCAACACTTAACAGTATGAACGAGTACGAGGGGCACTCATCAATCGATCCGGGCAACGAGCCGCCGTTGATTACGGACGGCCGTCGTGGCCCGCCGGATCGTCGAGAGATCTCGGCACGATGGCTTGCCGGCACCTTTCTTACAGGCATTACTTCGAGCATATTGATGGGTGTGGCCCTGTTTGCAGCGCTTGACGGCCGCGAACAGCTGGCAACTCCGCCGGAATTGATGGCCCGCAACGCGATGCCTGCACCGGGCGGCAACTCCGATGTCACCAAAGGCGCCCGCGTCGCCGCAACGACACCCATCCAGAAAAATCGCGACCGCAGGCGGCTCGATGTTTCAACCATGTTCAAGGATGGCGAGCGGGACGTCATTCGTTCAATGCCGTTCGAATTCGTCCACATCGCGCTCGCCGATGTCCACAACACGAATCGCCGCTATCCCGCGTTCAACCCGCTCGACGTGTTCGCAGAAGCCAATGAGGGCACGGACCCGACCCCGAAAACAGGCCTGATCTACGGTGCCAAGGTCGAGAGTGAAGTCAGCCTCCGTACCGTGGATTTCCCCTTGGCCACGGCGCAATACGATCCATCCGATGATCTGAGTGTGGATGACGTGGAAGAGGTTGTCCGCAACACCGGCTCGCTTCTGACCGATGGAGCGATCCAGGTCGCTTCTCTCCATTACGTGGACCCGCTGCGATTTGGTACAGACGAGGATCCTTACAATCTCCGCAGTCCCCTTGCCGTCAAAATCATTCAGGAAAATGTCAGCGTCTCTCCCCGGTTGTCCGAGGACGCCGAGAGTGCCGGTTATTCGGAAGAACTCATTCCGTTCCGCAGTGACAAGGATATTCTGGCTGCACTCAATGATGCGGGCTATGAGAATGGCGACGCTACTGGCATGTCGGAGGCCATCGCCAAGCTGCTGAACTCGCCGCGTTTGAAAAGCGGCAGCGTATTGCGGCTTGGCATCGAGTCCCGGAATAATACCGACAGGATCATGCGGGCCAGCGTTTATAATGGAAGCACGCATGTCCTGACAATCGCACTCAACGACCGCGACCAATATGTCCCGGCGGACGAACCGGAGATGACGCCTGGTCTTCAGGTCGCATTCGACGACAATCCCCCCGTCTCGCGCCGGACTGAAGATTTGCCCACGATCTATGACGGCATCTACCGCGCCGGTGTCGCCTATGGCATGACGGATTCGATGATCAAACAGCTCATCAGGATGCTTGCTTCCGATGTCGATTTCCAGTCGCAGCTTTCACCCACCGATGAGTTGGAAGCCTTGTTCTCGCTCCCGGCAGATTCGGAGAAAGCCGGCGACGATTCGGAAATTCTCTACGTTGCTGCCAATTTTGGCGGCGACCTGAAAAAATTCTATCGGTTCCACAGCAAGGACGGTAACACCGACTATTACGACGAGGACGGCAAGAGCTCCAAGCAGTTCCTGCTCCGTAAACCGGTACCGAACGGCATCTTCCGTTCGCCCTTCGGCATGCGCCGTCATCCTATCCTCGGTTATTCCCGCATGCACACGGGTGTGGACTGGTCAGCGCCGCGTGGAACGCCGATCATCGCTGCAGGCAATGGCGTCGTCGAACGTGCGGGGTGGACCAACGGCTATGGCAACCAGACGCTCATTCGCCATTCCAACGGCTATGAAAGCAGCTATTCGCATCAGAACGCTATCGCCAGCGGCGTTGTCCCGGGTGCGAAGGTGCGGCAGGGCCAGGTTATAGGTTACCTCGGATCGACCGGGCTTTCGACCGGCCCTCATTTGCACTACGAGGTGATCGTCAATGGCTCCAAAGTCGATCCGATGCGCATCCGCCTTCCGAGCGGCGGTGAACTCGGCGGCGATGATCTGGTCGCATTCAAGCGCGAACGTGAGCGTATCGACCAGCTTCTTAAGGATGACGAAGCGAAGGGCACCAAGGTCGCTGCCAGCGGCTAAACCCTATTCCTGGAATTCGACTGTCACGCCCTTCTGCACGAGCTTCGATAGTTCCGTCGCGTCCCAATTGGTCAGCCGCACACAACCGTGGCTGTTCGTCTTGCCGATCTTTGACGGTTCCGGTGTGCCGTGAATCCCGTAGGTCGGCTTCGACAAGGCGATCCACACGGTCCCGACAGGGCCGTTCGGTCCCGGCGGTATCGTCAAAACCGAATTGTTCTCGCCCTGCTTGAAGTTGATTTTCGGGTTGTAGGTATAATTCGGATTGAGAGCGACCCGCTCGACCTGCACCGTACCCGAAGGCGATGGCGTATCGGTCGACCCGATCGTTGCCGGATAGGCGACGACCAGTCGCCCCTCGGCATTGTATCCACGGACTTGCTTGCGTCCCTTGTCGGCAATGATGCGCGTCACGGCGCCGCCGGCATTTTGCCCGGTATTTGCAACCTGAATCGCAACACCTGGCGTGTTGAAATCCACACCCGGATTGAGCTCTTTCAGGTAGTTCTCGTCCATGTGAAACCGCTCGGCCAGCATTTCCGTCACTGATGTGAAGGCCATGCGCTCTAGTTGCGCCTTGTGGCTGTAATCTTCCGGGATGGATGCAACGAATGGATAAGCGGCATCTTCGGATGTGATCGTATAGGACATGAACGCCGGACCGCCGGTCTGTTCCAGCGATGCGTTGATGCCTTCTTCGTTGAGAGGATCGAACTGTTGTCCGGTCATTTCCTCGAAAGCGGCAACAGCCTTGTCGACATTACCGCCCTTGTGGCCATCGATAACGCCAGGGGATACGCCGATCCGGTCGAGCAGAACCTGGATCGCGGCGATCTTGGCTTTCGCGCCCTGTCCCTTTCGGCAGTTCTATCGTCGGCGCCGGATTGGGATGAACAGGTATCTGCTCCTGCTGCGGAACATCTGTCAGGCCATCGCTCGGCGCACCCGGTTCTACAAGGTTCGGATCGGTGGGCTGCAAATCCGATTCGCCATTGGCGGGCGGCAAAGGTTCGCGGTTGACGCTGCCATAATCGCTCTCGGAAGGCAGTGCCGTGCCGTAAGGATCATTCGAAATCGCACCCGTGTCATACGGATCTTGCGGCGCATCGGGAAAATAATCCGTCCCCTCATTCGATTGATTGGTTTGCGCCTCTTCGACCGAAACGATCCGCCCACGGCGATCCACGGTAATTTTACGGCCATACTCGTCAAAATAGGATCGATAAGCTTGCCGCCGCTCGCGCGGTTCGAACCATTGCGCAACGGTATATGAGGCCTGATCGTTGACGACGGGCACAGCACTTTCTGCGGCTTGTGCGGTGAACGGAGCGACAGCACCTGTTGAAGCAATCAACAACATTCCAAATAATGAACAACGATAAGACGTCATGCCTTCAGCTTCCGGTTTTTCTGCCACTAACTTGTCGTTAAGCATAAATGACCGATTTTCCTGTCTTTATGGTTAATGACGATAGGCTTTTATCGTTGCATTTATCGAATGAACGGGACGTGAAAATGGCCGCTATATGGCGGCCATCTCCTTTGTTTGCGGTTTTTGTGCAGGGCGCACTCAGGCGGCCTCGCTCTTTTCCCGTTCGGGAGCGGACTTAACAGACTTGAAGTTCAGCCTGTCCGACCCAGCGGTGATCTTGACCGTGGAGCCATCCAGTATCTCGCCGAGCAGGATCCTTTCGGCCAGCGGGTCTTGCACTTCCTTCTGGATCACGCGCTTCAACGGTCGCGCACCATAGGCAGGATCGTAGCCTTTCTCGGCCAGCCAGTTCGTTGCATCCTCATCGATCTTCAAAACGATCTTGCGATCTGTCAGAAGCGACTGCAGATGCTGCAGCTGGATTGCCACGATCTTGCCCATCTCCTTGCGCTGCAACCGATGGAACAGGATGATCTCATCCACGCGGTTGAGGAACTCCGGCCTGAACGATGCCTTGACGACGTTCATCACCTCTTCACGAACCTCCTCGACATCCTGGCCCTCTGACAGCCCGACAAGGTACTCGGCCCCGAGGTTCGATGTCATGATGATCAGCGTGTTGCGGAAATCGACAGTACGCCCCTGACCATCGGTCAAACGGCCATCGTCAAGAACCTGCAGAAGCACGTTGAACACATCCGGATGAGCCTTTTCGATCTCGTCGAAGAGAACCACCTGATAAGGCCTGCGCCGGACAGCCTCGGTGAGAGCACCACCCTCTTCATAACCGACATAGCCGGGAGGCGCGCCGATCAGCCGCGAGACCGAATGCTTTTCCATGTATTCGGACATGTCGAGCCGAACCATGGCCGTCTCATCGGAGAACAGGAATGAAGCCAGGGTTTTCGTCAACTCCGTCTTGCCGACACCTGTTGGCCCAAGAAAGATAAACGAGCCGATAGGCCGGTTCGGATCCTGCAATCCTGCGCGCGCGCGGCGAATGGCTTTCGACACAGCCTGGACTGCTTCGCCCTGACCGACGACCCGCTTGGCCAGTTCATCCTCCATACGCAACAGCTTCTCACGTTCGCCTTCCAGCATCCGGTCTACCGGAATGCCAGTCCAGCGTGAAACAACCTGAGCGATATGATCCGGTGTCACGATTTCTTCGACCATCGAGGTTGAACCGTCATGCCGTTCAGCCTCCGCCAGCTGCTTTTCCAACTGGGGGATCGTCCCGTAGGCAAGCTCGCCGGCCTTCTGGAATTCACCGTTGCGCTGGGCAGATGCAAGCGCATTGCGTGCATCGTCTAGCTGTCGCTTCAAATCGGCCGCATGGCCGAGCTTCTGCTTTTCAGCCTGCCATGTGTTGGTTATCGCGGTCGACTGTTCTTCCAGATCGGCGAGTTCCTTCTCCAGCCGCTCAAGACGATCGCGGGAAGCGTCGTCTTTTTCGACCTTCAGCGCCTCACGCTCGATCTTCAACTGCATGATACGGCGGTCGATCTCGTCCAGTTCTTCCGGTTTGGAATCAACCTGCATGCGAAGCCGTGCTGCGCCTTCGTCGATCAAATCGATCGCCTTGTCGGGCAAGAACCGGTCAGTGATGTAGCGGTTGGACAAGTGTCGCCGCCGCAACAAGCGCCGAATCGGAAATTCGGACTTTATGATGCTGCTCGTATTTCTCCTTCAAGCCGCGCAGGATCGAGATGGTGTCCTCCACCGTCGGCTCATCGACAAACACCGGCTGGAACCGGCGGGCCAGCGCGGCATCCTTTTCGACATGCTTGCGATACTCGTCGAGCGTCGTCGCGCCAACGCAGTGCAGTTCGCCGCGAGCCAATGCCGGCTTCAAGAGGTTCGAAGCGTCCATCGCGCCTTCGGCCTTGCCGGCGCCGACAAGCGTGTGCATCTCGTCGATGAACAGGATGATCTGGCCATTTGCCGAAGTGACTTCGGACAGCACACTTTTCAGCCGCTCCTCGAATTCACCACGATATTTCGCACCGGCAATGAGAGCACCCATATCGAGCGCCATCAACTGCTTGTCTTTGAGTGATTCAGGCACATCGCCATTAACGATACGCAGAGCAAGGCCCTCGGCAATTGCCGTCTTGCCGACGCCCGGCTCGCCAATCAGCACTGGATTGTTCTTGGTGCGCCGCGACAGAACCTGGATGGTCCGGCGGATTTCATCGTCACGTCCAATGACAGGATCGAGCTTGCCGGCCCGCGCATCCGCGGTGAGATCGCGTGCATATTTCTTCAAGGCGTCGTAGGTGTTTTCGGCTGAAGCCGAATCTGCGGTCCGCCCTTTGCGAATATCGTTGATGACGGCATTGAGACCCGCGGCGGTCACGCCGGCGCGGCTCAATATGTCCGCGGTCTTGGCGGACTTTTCGATGGCCATCGCGGTCAAAAGTCTTTCGACAGTAACAAAACTGTCGCCAGCTTTCTGCGCCAGTTCCTCTGCAGTCGTGAAAACCTTGGCCAAGGGCTGAGCAAGATAAAGCTGGCCGTTGCCGCCGGTTACTTTCGGCATTGCATCGAGTGCTGCCTGCAAGCCAAGGCGTACATCAGCTATGCGCCCGCCTGCCCGCTCGATCAGGGATGCGGCAAGGCCCTCCTCGTCATCGACCAGGACCTTCAACAAATGTTCGGGTGCAAATTGCTGGTGGTTGGATGAGAGGGCAAAGGTCTGTGCTGACTGGATGAACCCCCGGACGCGCTCGGTATATTTTTCAATGTTCATATGGTGTCTCCTTTTCCCGAACGACCCTTCAAGCGGCATCGCACGGTGTGTTGGTGACGGGCCCCCTGCAAGAGGCAGACCCATTCGCTCGAAGCAGATATGGGAATATTGTCCGCAGCCTGCAAGATCGGAATTCCAGCTTTTGTTACTGCCTGTGACTTGTTGTTTTAGCACAAAAAGCCCCACCCTTGCCACGCCCTCATCCCGAGTCTGGCCATTGCTTGCATGCTGGGAAGACGGGCGGTCGTCGAAGCGCGTCTTGGTAAAATAAAATGCGATCCGAAGACCGCCCGTCCGGCGTCTTTTGATCCCGTCCGTTCCGCTTGGGAGGCCTCGGCTTTGGGTGAATTGCTTCACCCGCTGCCGAAAGCGCCCTTTCGAAGTGCTCGTCCAGCACACGCCGGTCATAGTACCGGCAGGGGAACCCTTGGACAGAACTTCCCCGGACAGCGGGTCCGTTACCCGCCATCGGAGGCGCCGATCCTCTCCCCACTTCGAACGGCTCCGGAAGCAGTTCCCCGTGGAAGGACGGGGATAGAATAAGTCAGGTTTGGAGGTGTTGGATAAGTTCGTGGGATTTTGTTTGGAAAGAGCTCTTCCCTCTCCGTCATCCTCGGGCTTGACCCGAGGACCCACGGCTAAGGAGCGAAAACTTATCCACGATTTCGGCGAGATCCAGCCACCGCAGCATCGTTCACTGGAAGGCGTTGTGGAACGTTATACCTCAACACTTCCCGGCTGTGGGTCCTCGGGTCAAGCCCGAGGATGACGGAGACGTCGGGATTCCATGCCGCTGTGCGTGGTTCGACAAGCTCACCATGAGGGAGATGGGTTGATTGCAGGGAGCCAAGGATTGCTGCGCTGACGTCTGTCGCGACGGAGCCGGTTGTCGTGTGGCTGTCGCGACGTGCAGCCCACCCGTCTCCCTCATGGTGAGCTTGTCGAACCACGCACAGCGGCAATGCCATCCGGCAAACTTTGTACCTCGGATCTGACACTTCTTAACAACAACCCGGAATCAAACCGCCACCCGCAGGCTTCCCTGCGAGTGGCGTAATTTTCAACTCAGATCAATCAGATCAAACGTCGGATTCGACCGCTGTCCGGCGCTTCTTCACCTCGGCAACGATGCCGGCAGGCGAAAGATCCTTGGCGGTATCCGGAGCACTTGCTTCCGCACCATTTTCCTCCGCGACGCGCGGCCGGGCTGGCCTGCGGCCACGCGGTGCGCGACGCGCTGGCTTTGCTTCGGTAGCCTCTGCCTCGGGTGCCGCCGCAGCGCCATTTTCAACCGGCTGGATCTGTGGCTGAGGTTGTGGCTGACGCTGGCTGACCGTGTCGTCGTCATAAACGACTTCGGCGGGCGTACCCTGAATGATTGGCTGTGGTCCGCTGCCATTGATCGGCTGATGCATCACACGTTCTTGCCGGTCTTGCCGGTCGCGGCGATCCTGACGTTCCGGGCGATCTTGACGCTCCGGCCGGTCCTGGCGATCTTGACGCTGCTGACGATCCTGGCGCTGCGAGAACTCCTGGCGTTCAGGAACCTCCTGACGATCGGTATCGTTGCCGTTACCGTTGCCATTGTTCATGCCATCGTCATCATAGCCGTTCTCATCGTCCTGATCCTGATCCTGATCATCGCGCTGATACTGGACAGGCGCCTGAGCCTGAGCCGCAAGAATGATTCGATTATAGTGCTCGGCGTGCTGGAGATAGTTTTCAGCCATCACGCGGTCACCGGCACTCTGTGCATCCCGTGCAAGAGTGGTATATTTTTCGGCGACGTGCTGAGCATTCCCCCGGATTTTGACATCGGGGCCGTTGCTCTCGTAGTTACGGGACAATGGGTTGGGACCTTTGCTGCGGTTATTATTGTTACCGCGTCCGCGCATGCGCCTATTCTGCTGTACTGGCCTCATACTTATCTCTTTTCAGAAAATCAGGGGCGCTAATTTGCTCACCATTTGAGTCAAAAAGCTTCGCTTCTCAAGTGCCGACCTGAAGCGCGCCCCGCGCTTCAATCGCATCCAAAGTTTCATAAAACTTTTGTGCTGCCGCAAAAACCATTTCCCCAAAGCTATTTCCGAAGAGAAATCAAACACCCGGAATTTCCGTATCAATCTCTTGATAGGCAGACCAGATTTGTTTCGGTTTAGTGCGGTACCCGGAAACTAGCCGTGTTCCGGCCAAATTCCAAGCCTTTTTTCAATCTTTTTACATTGGTGTGAATAAAAGTGCCCTTTCGCGCCCACCAATATCCCTCTGGACAGCAGCCAAAGCGAATTTTTCCTTTGAAAAGATCGCCTCGATATCACTGCGTTGCCCAAAACCGATTTCCAATGCGACCGCACCACCTTGCCTGAGATGCTGCCGGGAGTGGCCGGCAATGATTCGGTAGGGGGCGAGGCCATCCTGCCCGCCATCCAGAGCCTTCACCGGATCATGCAGCGCTACTTCACGTTGCAAGCCTTTTATATCGGCGGATGGTATATATGGCGGATTGGAAATAATCAGGTCGAATGAGCCACTTACCTCGGAAAACCAATCCGAATGAAGGCCTGCAAAACGATCCGATACATTGTTGATGTGGGCATTGTCACGCGCCGTATCAAGGGCACCCGCAGAAATATCGACGCCCACTGCACGCAATTGGCTGAATTGGTCGAGCAACGCCAAGGCAATCGCGCCCGTCCCGGTTCCAAGGTCGATCAGGTCCGCGATACCTTGCTCCTCGATACGCTGGCGCAGAAACGGGATCGCGAGTTCCACCAGGGCTTCGGTGTCAGGCCTAGGCTCGAGTGTATCGGCGGAAAGCCCAAGTTCGATACCGAAGAAGGCACGCTTGCCGATGATACGATGCACCGATTCGCCATTGATTCGCCGGGCAAGAACTGCGTGAAGCTGCGCGACGATCGTATGGTCGATCGGGCGGGCAGGATTGCGGATCGCCTCGAGCTGATCACAGCCGGTTAGCCATTCCACCAACAACCGTGCGTCGAGATCGGCAGTTTCGAGTCCCGCTTTTGCCAGGAGAACGCGGGCCTCTCTGTGCACATCGGCGAGGCGCGTCCCATGCTTTGCCATGGCGCTCAAAAGCTTTCGTTCATCTGGGCGAGCAACGCTGTCTGGTAGTCGGAGATCAGCGCGCCGATGAGTTCGTCGAGATCGCCTTCCATGATGCGATCGAGCTTGTAGAGCGTCAGGTTGATGCGATGATCGGTCACACGCCCTTGCGGGAAATTATAGGTGCGGATGCGTTCGGAGCGATCACCCGAACCGACCTGGCTGCGCCGGGCTTCGGAGCGCTCGCTGTCGGCCTTCTGGCGCTGCATGTCGAACAGGCGCGAACGCAGAACCTGCATGGCCCGGGCACGGTTCTGGTGCTGCGACTTCTCCGCCTGCACGACGACGATACCGGAAGGAATGTGCGTGATACGCACCGCCGAGTCGGTCGTGTTGACGTGCTGACCGCCAGATCCCGATGCGCGCATCGTATCGATGCGGATATCGTCGGGACGGATATCGATGTCGATTTCCTCGGCTTCCGGCAGTACGGCAACTGTCGCGGCGGACGTATGGATGCGGCCGCTCGCCTCGGTGTCCGGCACGCGTTGCACCCGGTGGACGCCCGATTCAAATTTGAGCTTGGCGAAAACGCCCTTGCCCGAAACCATGGCGATCACTTCCTTGTAGCCGCCGGCCTCGCCATCGCTGGCCGATATCAGCTCGACACGCCAGCCGTTTGCGGCCGCATAGCGCTCATACATGCGAAACAGGTCACCGCCGAACAGTGCCGCCTCGGAACCACCGGTACCGGCGCGAATTTCGAGGATGGCGTTGCGCTCGTCGGCGACATCTTTCGGCAAAAGGAGGACCTGGATATCCTTCTCCAGTTCCTCGATACGCTCCTCGATGTCGGGCAGCTCGGCTTCCGCCAGTTCGCGCATGTCCTTGTCGGTGGCGCTGTCATCGAGCATGGCTTGCAACCCTTCCGCTTCGCTGCGCGCAGCGAGCAGATCGCGGATCTTGGCGACCACGGGCTCAAGCTCGGAATACTCCGAAGCCAGCTTCACATAGGTTTCGGAATCAGGATTACTCGCCATCTGCGTCTCCATCATGGAGAAACGCTTCAGCAGTTGATCCATACGATCCTGCGGAATAGAACTCACTCAAACCTCACAATGGGACGCCAGCTCGCTCTGCGAACTTGGTCAGGACATGGCGCAACGACCCGGTTTCGCCGTGATTGTCGATCGCATCGGCGAGTTGCGCGGTAAGTTCTGCCACATCGACAGTGCCGAGCATGGCCTTGATCGGGCCGATCGAAGCGGGCGACATCGAGATGGAGCGATATCCAAGCCCGATCAGCGCCATGGCAGAAAGCGGCTTACCCGCCATCTCACCGCATAGCGTCACGTCCGTGTGGTTGCGGTTTCCGGCATCGGCGATCTGACGCAACACCCGCAAGAAGGGCACCGACAGATTGTCGAACCGGTTGGTGATGATCGAATTGCCGCGATCGACCGCCATGACGAATTGAAACAGGTCATTCGAGCCGACCGAGACAAAATCCACCACCGCCATCAGTTCGTCGAGTTGCCAAAGCAGTGACGGTACCTCGACCATTGCCCCGATCTTGACACGCGTCGGCAGATTGTGGGCGAAGCGCGACAGGTGCTGCACCTCGCGGTTGATCAGTTCGCTGGCCTTGCGCACTTCTGCCACTTCGGTGACCATCGGCAGCATCAGCCGGAGTTCGCGCCCGCCGGCCGCTTTCAAAAGCGCGCGAACTTGCGTACGCAACAGGCCCGGACGATCGAGCGTCAGGCGGATCGCCCGCCAGCCCATGGCCGGGTTTTCTTCATTGGCATCGCTGCGGAAATAGGGCAGCACCTTGTCGCCGCCTATATCGAGTGTCCGGAATGTCACCGGCTTATCGCCGGCGGCATCCAATACGGAGCGATAAAGCCGCTCCTGCTGTTCGGCACGCGGGAAAGTCGAGGCGACCATGAATTGAAGTTCAGTACGGAACAGGCCGATACCAGCAGCACCGGCTTCCACCAATTGCGGCAGGTCGACGAGCAGACCGGCATTCATCAGGAGCGAAATGTGCACGCCGTCCTTCGTCATCGAAGGCTGGTCGCGCAACTCCCGGTAAAGCGCTTGACGCTTGGCACGAAACTTGACCTTCTCCGTGTAGGCGGCCTCCACGTCCGATTGCGGCCGCAAATGAACACGGCCATCGTCACCATCGACGATCACCGCGTCGTTGTTTTCGGCCATGGAAACGACGCCCTTGACCTGCCCGGCAACGGGGATGCCCATGGCGCGGGCAACGATCACAACATGGCTGGTCGCGGCCCCATCTTCGAGCACAAGACCCCGCAGGCGTTCGCGTGGATAGTCGAGGAGTTCCGCGGCGCCCATCGAGCGTGCGATAATGATGGCGTCCTTGGCGAGGGAACCCGCCATGGTCTTGACATCCCGGCCCATCAGCTGGCGCAGCAAACGGTTGGCGAGGTCGTCGAAATCGCTCAGCCGCTCGCGCATATAGGGATCTGTCAGGTGCATCATCCGGGCGCGGGTATCGCTTTGCACCTTTTCAACTGCGGCTTCCGCCGTCAGGCCGTTGCGAATTGCCTCTTCGAGACGCCGCACCCATCCCGTATCGTGTGCGAACATGCGATAGGCTTCGAGCACTTCGCGATGCTCGCCCTCGAAGGCCACGTCGCGGCGCGACAACATGTCATCGATCGAAATGCGCAATGAACCGAGCGACGTTTCGAGCCGGTCGATTTCCGTGTCGATGTTTTCGTTGAAGAGGTTTGTGACGACAATGCGCGGCTCATGCAGCACGACGTGCCCGAGGCCAACGCCATCATTGAAGGCGCTACCACTGAAGCTCATGGGCTTGCCCATGTCGAGTTCGACCCCAGGCCGTGCAAGCCGCGTCAGACTGCCAGCGGCAACCATTTCTGCCAGCACCATTGCCGTCGTTTCGAGCGCTTCGACCTCATCCTCGCGATAGACGCGTTTTGTCCGGTTCTGAACGACGAGGACGCCCAAAGTGCGTCCTGCCCGAAGGATCGGCACACCAAGGAATGAATTGTAGACCTCTTCGCCCGTCTCCGGCAGATAGGCGAAGGCCGGGTGCGTCTGCGCGTCGGTCAGATTGAGCGGGCGAGCGCTCGCTGCGATGGTACCGACAAGGCCCTGCCCAAGACGCAGTTGCGCCAGATGCACGGCAGACGGGTTCAAACCTTCGGTTGCATAAAGTTCCAGGACACCGTCAGAACGAAGCACGTAGAACGAGCACACTTCCGCAACCATGTTCTGCGCGATATCGCGAACGATCCGGTCAAGCCTCTCCTGCGGCTCAAGCGCCTCCGCCATCAATTCGCGAAGACGCTTCAGCATGACACGGGGACCTGTTGTCTGCTCGCGCGTTGGCACTGGGGCCCTTTCTCCATAAGAATACCGGCAAGACCGGATGGCCTCACCGCATTCGAGTGATCATGTCAGCCAGCGACGCGGCCGACAAACATTTTCTTGATTCTAATGCTTATCCAGACCGTACACAGAATGCAAAGTACGTACGGCAAGTTCCGCATACGGGCCATCAATTAGAATGGAAATCTTGATCTCCGAGGTCGTGATGGCCCGGATGTTGATTCCCTTGTCCGCCAGCGCGCGAAACGCCGTCGCGGCAACACCCGCATGACTACGCATGCCAATACCGATGACCGAGACTTTGACCATGCCGGCTTCCGACTGGATGATATCGCAGCCGATCTCCGCCTTGACCTTTTCGAGGACCACGAGAGCCTTGTCGAGATCGCCCGAGGGCACGGTGAAGGTCATGTCGGTCTTGGTGCCGTCTTCGGAAACATTCTGGACGATCATGTCGACATTGATGTGAGATTCGGCGAGCGGGCCAAAAATAGCGGCGGATATGCCCGGACGGTCGGCAACACGGCGCAGCGAAATCTGGGCTTCGTCCTTGGCGTAGGCAATTCCTGTGACAACCTGCTGTTCCACGATTTCTTCCTCGTCGCAAATAAGTGTTCCGGGCGGATTGATGAGATCACCCATGCCCGGCGCATCGGGGTCCTCGAAACTGGACCGTACAAAGGTGCGCACTTTGTGCACCATGGCAAGCTCGACAGACCGGACCTGCAGGACTTTCGCGCCAAGAGATGCCATCTCCAGCATTTCTTCGAACGATATCCGCGACAGACGTCGTGCTTTCGGTTCGACGCGCGGATCGGTCGTATAGACACCATCGACGTCGGTATAGATATCACATCGATCGGCCTTCACCGAAGCTGCGATTGCAACCGCACTGGTATCCGAACCGCCGCGTCCCAGCGTGGAAATGCGATTGTCCGGGCCAATGCCCTGAAATCCGGAAATCACAGCCACCTGGCCCTCGGCGAACCGCTCGATCAGGAACGAACCGTCGATATCAAGGATACGGGCAGCGCCATGGGCATTGTCAGTCTTGATCGGAATTTGCCAGCCTTGCCATGAACGGGCGTGGACGCCCATCGCCTGCAGGGCGATTGCAAGCAGACCAGCCGTCACCTGCTCGCCTGATGCGACAATTGCATCGTACTCGCGCGCGTCGTGCATTGGCGATGTCTGCCGCGTCCAGGCCACGAGCTCATTGGTCTTCCCGGCCATGGCGGAAACCACAACAGCGACCTCATGTCCCGCATCGACTTCGCGTTTGACATGCCTGGCCACATTACGGATGCGGTCAATATCGGCCACCGAAGTGCCACCGAATTTCATCACAATGCGTGCCATGGGAAGGTACCGTTCTGGAATGCCTGAAATAAATTGGTAAGGAGCTGCCTGAATCGGAACAGCCACCCGCCAAATGAATGCGGCTCCCATACCGAAAATATCACCGGACTGCAAGAACGCCCGACGGCTGTTTGAACTATCACCTGCTACAGAACAACGACGCGGCCCGCCCGCAGCGGGCAATTGCGGGGTGAGTGCTGTTCGTTGTAAACATTCCGCTCCCTTGATTTCAAAGGAGACGCAGTATGGACCGATTTACCGGCGGCTGCCTGTGCGGCAACGTCCGAATTGTGGCGTCGGGACGCCCATACCGGGTTGGTCTTTGTCACTGCCTCGACTGCCGCAAGCATCATGGGGCTCTTTTTTACGCTGCCGCGGTATTCCCTCAGGATGCGGTGACGATCGAAGGCGAAACACGCGACTACGCCGGACGTTTTTTCTGTCCCCGCTGCGGCTCATCCGTTTTCGCCCGCACCGCAGACGAAATCGAAGTGCACCTGGGAGCTTTGGACGCCCCCGACCAACTGATGCCAACCTACGAAAGCTGGACCATTCGTCGCGAGTTGTGGTTGCCGCCGTTTCCGCTCACGAAACGATACGACCGTGATCGTGAGGGCACGGGGCGTTTTGAGGAATAGGTCACACGAATGGTGCGACGGCGTGAGCAGCAGAATGCCAAGTATGGCTTGACATTTTTTGCTGGAAGGGTCCACTCGAAGCGAGCAACAAGGACAGAACCGATGGCAACAGCACAGCGCACGACAATTGATGACGCAGAAGTCGAGCGTTTCTCGCGCATGGCAGCAGAATGGTGGAATCCGCAAGGCAAATTCCGTCCCTTGCACAAGTTCAATCCCACACGCCTTGCCTATATCAAGGAGAAAGTCTGCGCCCACTACGGCATCGATCCGAATGTCCCGGCACCCTTTGCGGGCTTGCGTATTCTTGATATCGGTTGCGGCGGCGGCCTTCTGTGCGAACCCATGGCGCGCCTTGGGGCGACAGTCGTTGGCGCCGATGCCGGCGAAACAAATATCGAAGTTGCGAAGATCCACGCGGCGCAGAGCGGCCTCTCGATCGATTATCGCGCAACGACAGCCGAAGCTCTCGCCGATGCGGGAGAACAGTTCGACGTGGTCCTGAATATGGAAGTCGTCGAACATGTTGCCGATGTCGAGCTCTACATGTCTGCCTGTTCCCAAATGGTCAAACCCGGCGGCATGACCTTTGTCGCCACCATCAACCGGACCTTGAAGGCGCTCGGCCTTGCCATATTCGGTGCGGAGTATGTGCTTCGCTGGTTGCCGCGCGGAACGCACCAATATGAAAAGCTGGTCCGGCCAGAGGAGCTCGAAACTGCCATGTCACGCGCTGGACTGGAAGTCGTGGAAAAAGTCGGCGTAAGTTACAATCCGCTGGCGGACAGCTGGAACAGATCAAGCGATACCAGTGTGAACTACATGGTCCTGGCTACGCGACCTAGCTGTAGCCTTCTGCCGCCATCTGTTGCTGGGCTTTCGTGGTCATCAACACGCCGATGGTGATGATCGCCGCACCAATCCAGGTTGCGAGCTGATAGACCTCCCCGAGAAAAAGCGTTCCGGCGAGCAGTGCAACTGCCGCGCCGACATAACCGATCTGGCTGAGATAGACCGGTCCGCCAACGGCCTGGAGCCGGAAGTACAGCGCAAACATGCAAGCTGACGCCAGAACCTGGGCAAAGACCAGCCATGGCACAGCGCCGAGTGGTTCAACGGGGAATGTACCTGTCATCAAGAAAATAATCGGAACCAGCAGCACCGCTGTGGTCAGATGGCTGCCAGCCGCAAGCTCGGTCGGATCAGCACCTTTCGGCCAATCGATCGTGCGATAGACATTGCCGAGGGCAAGCAGGACCGGGATGAGCAAGCCAATCGCCACCCAGAGAGGTTCAGCCGGCTGGCCGACCTGACCGCGGGTAAACCCCACGAGGACTGCCCCGGCAAAGCCGGTGAATATGCCGAGAAGTCCAAGGAGATTGGGGCTGCGCATCTTGAAAAGGATGGAAAGCAGAAGAGTGAACACTGGCGACAACGTGTACATGATCCCCGTAAACCCTGAGCCGAGGTGTGGAATCGCCGAGAGGGTCATGAGGTTGGGAATGGCATAGGAGATCAGTGCGGCGATAAGGTAGTACCGTATCATGTGCGCATCGATACGCGGACGCTTTCCCATGAGAAGGAAGGCAGCCAGAAGCACCGTCCCGGCGCCGATCGAGATAACGAACGCCCATAGAGATGGCGCAATGCCCGCGGCAAAAGCCAATTTGCCGAATGGAAGCGTCAACCCCAGAAAAGCGCCAGTCAGGACGAGCAGCGCGGGAGCGGAATTCAGAAATGGCATGGAATTCATCCGGTTAGTCAGAATCGACTACCGCACCATAGACATCGCCATCAGCCTATCAAGATCAATTGTGGTCGTCGGGAAACACCGGCAGCGGCATCACATCGACACCGTCATCCACGAGCGCTTCGACTTCGTCGCGCGTCGCCTCGCCATAAATGCCGCGCTGTTCTGCCTCGCCAAAGTGAATTTTGCGGGCTTCCTCGGCAAAATCACTGCCAACATAGTCGGAATTTTCGCGAACCTTCTTGGCCATTTCACGTAGTTCACTTGCCATCTTGCTCATCGCGATGGCGATCTTTTCCTTCTGGCGGCCAGTTGCAACCGACGGCGCCATCAAGGCCTTGTCGACTTTGTGCGAACCACAGACGGGGCAGGAAACGAGCTGCTTCTGCGCTTGCGTGTCAAAATCGTCATTGCTGCGAAACCAGCCTTCGAACTCATGGTCATGGTCGCAGTGGAGGGAAAATCGAATCATGATGCGGCGTTGAACCTCGTCGCCTGTCCATCGTTTTCCACGACAACCCCGAATGGCCGGGCGTTCTTGAGGTTGGGCACCTTCGTTCGCGCCGCTGCACTCAGTGCCGGATCGATGTCCGCCACAATGACTGCGGGCTCCGCATGATCGGCCTCCGCCAAAACCTCGCCCCACGGCGCGACGATGATGGAATGACCATAGGTTTCCCGGCCATCCTCGTGCACACCGCCCTGGGCCGCCGAAATCATGAAGGCGCCATTCTCGATCGCCCGCGCACGCTGCAGCACGTGCCAATGCGCTTCGCCGGTCTGGCGGGTGAAGGCGGCAGGTGCTGAAATCACCGATGCACCGGCCAATGCCTGGGCGCGGAACAATTGCGGGAAACGTACATCATAGCAGATGGCAAGACCGAGCCGTGCAAAAGGCAGATCGATCACGACCGTATCGGCGCCCGGCGCGTAGACAGCGGACTCGCGCCAGCTCTCGCCATTGTCGAGATCGACGTCAAACATGTGGATCTTGTCATACCGCGTGAGAATATTGCCGTCCGGCCCGAAGAGAAACGCGCGGTTGGCAATCTTGCCATCATCGCGGGCAATCGCCGTCGAGCCTATGTGAAGATGAATTCCGTGCTTGGCCGCAAGTTCCGAAGCCGTGCGAACGATGATGTCGTCGCTTTCGCTTTTTAGAACGCTCGCGAGTGCCTTGCGATCGCGCTGCAGTGAACCGGTCATTTCCGGTGTCTGGACGTAGACGGCACCTTGGCCGGCAGCATCGGCAACGTAGGTCGCAAGATCGGCGGCATTGCGTTCAGGATCTGTGCCCGAGCGCATCTGGATGGCGGCAGCGCGAAATGAACTCATGTCATCGTCCTCAAGCGAGTTCGCCGGTCTTCAACAATGTGTCGAGACGGCCCTGATTTTCCAGCGCATACAGATCATCGCAACCACCGACATGAGCCTCGCCGATGAAGATTTGCGGAAATGTCGTGCGCCCATTGGAGCGCGCCAGCATTTCCTGACGGGCGGCGGGTTCGATCGAGGCATTGTGCTCGGTAAAAGCGACGCCCTTTTTGGACAAAAGGCTTTTGGCGGCTGTACAATAACCACAACCGTTACGCGTATAGATTGTTACATCAACCATTCGAAAGCTCCGTTTGCCTTTCTATATAGGCATCAAAACTTCAGGCGAAAAGACCTGTTTTTTGCGCATAAGTAGTGTCAGAGGACTCTCAGAGAGACAATTCTTTTGATAACACCCGGCCGAAGGTCAGGACATCGACGCTCACGGCGCCGCCTCGGAGCAAGGCGCGGGCGGCGGCTTTGACAGTCGCGCCAGTTGTATAGACGTCGTCGATCAGGAGCACGTTGCGGCCGCGCACCTTGATTTCCTGCGTCACGGGCACCTTGAACGCACCGCGCACATTTACAACACGCTCATTCAGGCCGAGGCCCACTTGCTGTTTCGTCTGTTTGACACGTTTGAGCGCATCCGGGTCAAATGTCTTGCCGCTCGAGCGCGCCAGATGCCGGGCCAGTTCGGCAGATTGGTTGAACCTACGAAACCAGAAACGCCGCGCGTGCAGCGGGACCGGCACGATAATATCGCAATCATCCAGCAGTTCGCTACCGGCACGCACCATCCAGCCCGCCATCCATGGCCCAAGATCGGTACGGTCATTATATTTGAGCCGGTGCACCAAATCGCGGATGACACCTTCGTGCACGGCGACTGAACGGGCACGCCGGAACGGCGGCGGTTCGGCAATCGCTTCTGCGGAGAGGATTTCGGCGCCGAGATCATGACTGAAGGGGATGCCGAGCACCGGACAATAGGGCTTTTCGATGAAACGCACCTTGGACCAGCATTGACCGCACAGTGAGCCTGGCTCGGCGACATGCTTGTCACAGCCGGCGCAAACCGGCGGAAACAGCAGTCCGAACAACCCATCGGTTGCGCTGCGTGCGAAGAGACTTATCGTTGCTCCGATTGTTTTCCCGCTGGTTTTCATTGCAATTCGCTCCAAGGCGACGCATCTACGCCCCAACTATACAGACATCAGAGAAATCCGGAATGGATCGGCATCAGGTCTTCGATCGAAATTTATTGCTGGCGAGGCGTTTGCGCGCTTTGCGACAACATGGAAATTCAGCGGATTTCCTGCTTGCGCGGGCTTGCGAAGATCTGGAAGAGCGCCTGTCCGCCGTTGAACGTCAATTCGACGTTGCCGTGGATCTGGCGAGCCACACGGGTCTCGCCGCGCGCGCAATCCAGCGATCCGGCAAAGCCACGACGATCGTGCGTGTCGAGCACGCGCGGCAGTTTCTCGACAATGCGTTTCCTGCGGTCGTCGCGGACGAGGAGATCCTGCCGCTAAAACCGGCGAGCATTGACCTTATCGTGTCACTACTATCCTTGCATCTCACCAACGACACGCCGGGCACCCTCTTGCAAATCCGTCGCGCGCTGAAACCCGATGGTCTGTTCCTCGGTGCGATGGCCGGCGAGAATACCCTGGCGGAATTGCGCGAATGCCTGCTGGCAGCTGAGAGCGAGATTTATGGCGGTGCCTCTCCCCGCGTTGTGCCCTTTGCCGACGTCCGCGACGTCGGCGGCCTGCTGCAGCGTGCGGGCTTTACCCTGCCGGTCACCGATATAGAGACCTATACGGTGCGCTACGACTCGGCCTTCGCGCTGATGCGCGACCTGCGCGCCATGGGCATGCAGAATATCCTCATCGGACGGTCGCGCCGACCATTGACGCGGCATTATTTCATGCGGGTTGCTGAGATTTATGCGGAACGCTTCAGCGATCCCGACGGCCGGATCAGGGCGACGTTCTCGTTTATCTGGATGTCCGGCTGGGCTGCGCATGAATCGCAGCAAAAGCCGTTGAAGCCCGGCTCCGCCAAGGCATCGCTCGCCGATTTTCTCAAGGATGTCGAGAAGAAGTAGCGCTAACAGTCGCCGATCTTTGAGCCATCGCTGTTCAATATACAAACCGCCTTGGGCGAAGACTGCAGTACGCTCCGGCGAATGGTATAGGTGGATGTGGTTATCGGTTCGGGCTTCTTGATCGATCCGGTCTGGATCTCATCGATGGAGCGGCTGGTCGAATAATCGACGACAGCCTGCGAACCGCGGTCGGCGAGCGGCGCAATGATCAGAGCCAGCGCAACGGCTGCGGAACCGAAAAGCAACGTGATCCGCAAGATACCTCCGGCTGCACCCGAAAGAGCGCTCGGTTGCAACAGTTCATCATCGAGATAGTCGTTCTTACGCCCCATGCCCCACCTGAAATACGCGTCAAGATTAACTAAAAGTCGCTCAATCAGGTGAAGGATCAATTAAGCATCAGAGTTAACGCGGCAAGAATACAGTCTGGGGTTGCGAAAAGTCATAAAAGGTCGACAAGGAATGGGATAAGCGGGATATCTGCTGGCGGCATTGGATAGTTGCGCATATCCTTTGGCCGTACCCATTTGAGAACCTGCCCCTCCATTCCGCGGGGTATTCCCTCATAGCGCCGGCAGATGAACAACGGCATCAGCAGATGGAAGGTTTCATAGGTGTGGCTGGCAAAGGTCAGCGGCGCGAGGCAAGCCGGTTTGACAATGATGCCGAGTTCTTCGTGCAGTTCGCGGATCAGGCTTTCTTCCGGCGTTTCCCCCGGATCGACCTTGCCGCCCGGAAACTCCCAGAGGCCGGCAAGCGATTTGCCTTCCGGACGCTGCGTCAGCAACACCCGGCCATCAGAGTCGACCAGCGCACACGCCGTCACAAGAACGATCGGATGTTCGCTCATGTCCCCGGCGCCTGCCTGTAAGCATAGCGATAAGCTTCATTGAAGCCCATCTGCTCGTAGAGCGCGACGGCGCCCGTGTTCGCTACTTCGACCTGTAACCACGCCTTCTTCGCGCCGTGCTGCAGGGCCCATTTCAATGCCGATTTGATAATCGTCCGACCGAGGCCCACGCGACGCCGGTTTGCCGCCGTTCCGATGTTGAACAGACCTGCCAGTGCTCCATCCTGCACACAGATCGCCGTCGACACCGGGACGGCGCCCTCTTCGATAACGAACAAGCCCTTGGATGGACGAATAGCATTGATAACTTCGAAGAGGCCAGGTTTCAGCGCGGCATTGTCTTCCTGCACCTGCAAGGCGGCATCGATGAACCGGCCTATGTCTTTGAGCGGAATTTGATCGAGCGCGTCCGAAAGATCGACATTTGCCAGATCGACGACCATGACCATGGATTCGTCGAAACGTGCCCAGCCAAGCTCCTCGAGGTAATGATCGAGTGCTTCCGGTGCGAGCGGTGACTGGCGGAAAATCGGCGGCCTGCCATAGGCGCGAAACCGTTGTGCAGCACGTGCCACCCGCTGTTCGAGATTGTCGGTATCACCGGGATCAAGCGGATTGACCGAATTCAAACGCTTCGACGGGTGGCTGGCCGTCATGCGAATTGCCCAGCTTCCATCGTAATGCACCGACGATGCGGGCCAGGACCGGAAACCAACCGCCTCAAACTGCCTGATTTGGGCTAACTGCATGCATGATCCTTGTCAGAGCCTGTTTGGAAGTCAGCTGCGATAATCGCCATTGATCGCCACATATTCCTTGGTCAGATCACAGGTCCAGACAGTCGCCTTGCCTTTGCCGAGACCGATGTCGACACGGATCTTGATATCGTCATTCTTCATATAGGCGGAGGTCGCTTCTTCCGAATAGTCCGGATCGCGCTCGCCTTCGCGGGCCACGCGGATATCCCCGAACCAGATCGCCAGCCGGTCGCGGTCGGCCGGTTCGCCGGCCTTGCCGACGGCCATGACGATGCGGCCCCAATTGGCGTCTTCGCCAGCGGCAGCGGTCTTGACCAGCGGCGAATTGGCGATCGACAACGCGATCCGCTTGGCGGAGCGCGCGGAGGTCGCACCCGTTACGCTGATTTCGAGCATCTTGCGTGCGCCCTCGCCGTCACGCACCACTTGCAGCGCGAGATCCTTGAGAACGCGGTCAAGCGCTTTGGCGAAAGGCTTGAGACGCTTGTCCTTGAGCTTCGTAACAGGCGCGGCGCCGCGCTCGGCAGCTGATCCGGTGGCGAAAAGCAGCAGGGTGTCGGATGTCGATGTATCGCTGTCGACGGTGACGGAATTGAAACTCTTGCCAACGGATTTCGACAGGAGCTTCTGCAGAACATCTGCCGCAATCGGCGCATCGGTGGCTACGAAAGACAGCATCGTGGCCATATCCGGCGCAATCATGCCAGCACCCTTGGCGATGCCATTTATTGTCACCGGCACGCGGCCCAGCAGTACTGTTTCGGTTGCGACCTTGGGAAATGTATCGGTCGTCATGATGGCGCTCGCGGCATCTTGCCAGCGCTCGGCAACGGCATTCTTGGTCATGTCCGTCAGAAGATGGCTGAATTTACCCGCATCGAGCGGCTCACCGATCACGCCGGTTGAGGCAAGAAAAATATGGTGAGGCTTGCAACCCACAGCCTTTGCGGCCGCTGCAGCGGTTAACTTGGCAGACTCGCGACCCTTTTTCCCGGTAAAGGCATTGGCATTGCCGGAATTGACAACGACGGCCCGCGCCGTGCCACCCTCAAGACTTGTACGGCAGTAATCCACGGCTGCCGAAGGGCATTTGGACCGTGTGAATACACCGGCCACCGCCGTTGGCCGATCGAATACGATGAGCAAAACGTCTGTCCGGCCCTTGTATTTGATACCGGCTTCAGCTGTGGCGATCTTTACCCCGTGAATTTCCGGCATGGCCGGATAATGTTTCGGAGCCAGCGGAGAGACGGATGTGGACATGGGACCTCGCAAGGGTTGACGAAGTGAGCGCTGATTATCTCTCCCCTTGTGGGAGAGAAAGGGTTTTCCTGGATTTAGCTTCTTTGCTAAATCCTTGGAAAATCCAAGTGAGGGGATTTCAAAAGAACGTGCAGTTTCCCCTCTCTGGCGATTTCCAGCACTTAGCAATAGCTAAGGTGCTGAAATCGCTTTCTCCCCCACAAGGGGGGAGATAAACCGGCACCGTATTACTGCTGGGCTTCGGTTGCAGCCTTGATCGCAGCTTCCGTTGCCGGATCGGTATATTCGATCTTCAGATCGCCGCGATCCTTCTTGACCAGCTCCATGTACTTCTCGCGAATGAGGATGGATTTCACCTGGTCCTTGACCTGATCGAACGCAGGCGGCTGCTGGGTACGCTTGTCTTCGAGCTTGATCACATGGAAGCCGAACTGGGTCTGGACAGGTTCCTTGGTGTACTGGCCGACTTCCAGCGCATTGGCTGCCTTGTCAAATTCCGGCACCATCTGCCCTGGTCCGAAGTAACCGAGATCGCCGCCCTGGGCAGCTGAGCCGTCCGTCGATTTCTCCTTGGCAACGTCTTCGAACTTCGCTCCGCCATCGAGCTGCTTGATGATGGCTTCAGCTTCTTCCTTGGTCTTCACCAGAATGTGACGGGCGCGGACTTCATTTTGTGGCGGCATCGCTGCGATTTCCTTATCGTAGCGGGCGCGAATGTCAGCGTCGGTGATTTTGTCGACGACCTGCTGCTTGAAGTAGTCATTGTGCAGGGCGCGGTCCTTCAGGAACTCCAGACGAGCCTGGAATTCAGGGGTCTGGTCAAGCTTTTCGGCCTCAGCCTTCGCCGCAAGTGACTTGATATCGATAATGGCAGCCAGGGCGGCCAAACGCCGCTGGTCATCAGGCAGCTTGGCGAATTGCGGATCGAGGTCCGCAGAAATCTGGTCTACGTCCTTGTTTGTGATCTTGCTGCCGTTGATTGTTGCAAGCACTTTATCGGGATCGGCCTTGGCTGTGTCCGCCTGTGCGGCATCTGGTTTGGCAGGTTCCGTTTTACCGGCTTCCTGGGCCAATGCCAGGGAAGATATACCGGTCAAAAGTGCAGCGACAGTCATTAATGAAAGGGTTTTACGCAATTGGTTCATGGGTCAATTTCTCCTTGGGAGGACCGGTACGGGCTATGAATACGGCAGAATTTTGCCATGAGGCTGCGATCGATCGCTTGTTGCTTCAACATTGACATCATTCGTGCCCCCTCTTATCTGTCCATCGGCTTTGCGTCCAGATAGCTTGGCAACAGATAGACTTATACCTTGGGCTTGGTGTCCGTATTGTATCAGGCGTCTTGAATGTCAGGCTTTGGATGCCTCAAATGCCACAGTTGCTGGCAAAACGTATTATAGAGAGGACCAGGGATGGTCAGTTTCGGCGGCCTCGCCCGCAAGATTTTCGGCTCCTCGAATGAGCGCCGCGTCCGCAGCTTCAAACCCCGCGTTGATCAGATCAATGCGCTTGAGGCAGAAATCTCGTCGCTTACCGATGATGAGCTCAAGGCAAAAACCGCGGAGTTTCGCGAAAAGCTCGCCAATGGCACCAAACTCGACGATCTGCTTGTTCCGGCCTTTGCCGTGGCCCGTGAGGCTGCCAAGCGTGTTCTTGGCATGCGCCCCTTCGACGTCCAGCTGATCGGCGGCATGGTCCTTCATAATGGCGGCATTTCCGAGATGCGCACTGGCGAAGGCAAAACGCTTGTCGCTACCCTGCCGGTCTATCTGAATGCGCTGGAAGGCAAAGGCGTTCATGTCGTGACTGTGAACGACTACCTCGCCACCCGCGATGCGCACTGGATGGGCCAGATCTATAATTTCCTCGGCCTCTCCTATGGCATCATCGTGCATGGTCTCGATGATGAAGAGCGCGCCAAGGCCTATAACGCCGATATCACCTACGCCACCAACAACGAGCTCGGCTTCGACTACCTGCGCGACAACATGAAATATGAGCGCGCCCAGATGGTGCAGCGCCCGCACAACTACGCCATCGTCGACGAAGTGGATTCGATCCTCGTCGATGAAGCGCGCACGCCGCTGATCATTTCCGGCCCGCTCGATGACCGGTCCGATTTCTACAATCTCATCGATGCGTTCATCAAACCATTGAACCCCGAAGACTATGAGATCGACGAGAAGCAGAAGACGGCGATCTTTACCGAGGAGGGCACCGAGAAGCTCGAAAACCTCCTGAGGGACGCCGGTCATCTCAAGGGCGAAGGCCTTTACGATATCGAGAACGTTGCTGTCGTGCACCACGTCAACAATGCTTTGCGAGCGCACAAGCTCTTCCAGAAGGACAAGGACTACATCGTTCGCAACGACGAAATCGTTATCATCGATGAGTTCACCGGCCGCATGATGCCGGGCCGTCGCTTCTCGGAAGGCCTGCACCAGGCGCTTGAAGCGAAGGAACATGTGACGATCCAGCCGGAAAACCAGACACTGGCCTCGATCACCTTCCAGAACTATTTCCGCATGTACAAGAAGCTTGCCGGCATGACCGGCACGGCTTCCACTGAAGCGGAAGAATTCGGCAACATCTACGGTCTCGAAGTGACGGAAATTCCGACCAATGTTCCCGTTCAGCGTCTCGACGAGGACGACGAGGTCTACCGGACCGTCGAGGAAAAATACAAAGCGATCGTTCGCGATATTCGTGAATCCACGGCCAAGGGCCAGCCTATCCTCGTTGGTACAACGTCGATTGAGAAATCCGAGCAACTGGCTGAACGCCTGCGCAAGGAAGGCTTCAAGGACTTCCAGGTTCTGAATGCCCGCTATCATGAGCAGGAAGCCCATATCGTCGCGCAAGCCGGTGTTCCAGGTGCCATCACCATCGCCACCAACATGGCGGGTCGCGGTACCGACATTCAGCTTGGCGGCAATCTCGAAATGCGCATAGCGCGCGAACTCGACGATATGGCCGAGGGCGAAGAGCGCAAGGCAAAAGAAGCCGCGATCCGCGCCGACATCGCCAAGCTCAAGGAAAAGGCACTTGCGGCCGGCGGGCTTTACGTTCTTGCGACCGAACGCCATGAAAGCCGCCGCATCGACAACCAGTTGCGCGGCCGTTCAGGCCGTCAGGGCGATCCCGGCCGCTCGAAGTTCTTCCTGTCGCTGCAGGACGATCTGATGCGGATATTCGGTTCCGAACGCATGGATGGCATGCTGCAGAAGCTTGGCCTCAAGGAAGACGAAGCCATCGTCCATCCCTGGATCAACAAGGCGCTGGAAAAAGCGCAGAAGAAGGTCGAGGCGCGCAACTTCGATATCCGCAAGAACCTTCTGAAATATGATGACGTGATGAATGATCAGCGCAAGGTGATCTTCGAGCAGCGCATTGAATTGATGGACAGCACGGATCTCAGCGATACCACCAGGGAAATGCGCGAGGATGTGGTGGACGATCTGCTCGCGCGCTACACGCCCGAAGGCGCTTACGCGGAACAATGGAAGATCGCCGAGCTCGACGAGGATGTGCGCAATGTTCTCAATCTCAATCTGCCGATCACCGAATGGGCCCTCGAAGACGGCATTACGCCGGATGACATCAGGGAGCGCCTGACGGAAGCCGTCGAGAAGGCAGCCGCCGATCGTGCCGAGCGGTTTGGTCCGGAAATCATGGCCTATGTCGAGAAGTCTGTCATTCTGCAGACCCTCGATGCCCTGTGGCGCGAACATCTGGTCAATCTCGACCATCTTCGCTCGGTCGTCGGCTTCCGCGGTTACGCCCAGCGCGACCCGCTCAATGAGTACAAGAGCGAGGGCTTCGAACTCTTCCAGACGCTGCTCGCCAATTTGCGCCAGAACGTGACGAGCCAGTTGATGCGCGTGGAACTCGTGCGCGAAGCCGCAAGCGCGCCTGAGCCGGAACTGCCGGTGATGGAAGCACATCACCTCGATGGCCTCACGGGTGAGGACGATTTCGGTGGCGGCAGTGTTCTTGCAGTACAGCAGGATCTGCGTGTCGTTGATCCCAAGGATCGCGATCCGAATAACCCGCAGACATGGGGCAAGGTTGGCCGCAACGAGGCCTGCCCCTGCGGTTCGGGCAAGAAATACAAGCACTGTCACGGTGCTTTCGTCTGATGAACCCAAAGGCCGCGTTCAAAACGCGGCCTTTTCTCTTGTTCCAACAGCACAAGCCGTTGACTTTCCGAACCGTTTCTAAACGTTTACGCAGTAAGCGTCTTGCATTGGAAACGAGTGGAGCTGCCCTTGCGAATTTCTGCGGTCGAAGCTGCAGACCGGTATCTGCCGGATAAACTGTCAAAGCAGCTCCGTCCGTGGCTAGTCCGCCTCGATCAGCTGTTTGACGGTTCAATGGAGCACGCCGCAGCGCAGCGCGTGTCACTGATCGCCTTTTCCATCCGTATTATCAGCGCTGCCATCGCACTCGTCTCGCAGGTCATCTTCGCCCGCTGGATGGGCCAGTTCGAATACGGCATTTTCGTCCTTGTCTGGGTGACGGTGGTTATTCTCGGGAACCTCTCCTGTCTGGGTTTCCAGACCAGTGTCATCCGCTTCGTGCCGGAATATCTGGAACACCGGCAGCTGGATCATCTGCGCGGCATTTTGTTCACCAGCAAGATATTCGCGCTCGGCCTGACGACCTGCATCGCGATCATCGGCGCTGCCGGGGTCTATCTCTTACGCGATGCGATCGAATCCTACTACGTCGCGCCCTTCATCATCGGCTTCATCTGTCTGCCGATGATTGCGCTCGGCGATACGCTGGACGGAACCGCACGGTCACGATCCTGGGCATTGGTCGCGCTGACGCCGACCTACATCATCCGTCCAATTCTCACTCTTGTCATTATGACCATCGCCCATGTGGCCGGCTTTGCACCGACAGCAGTGGCGGCGGTAATATCGGCGATTATTGCGACCTATATGACCTCGCTGGTGCAATTAGCGGTCGTCAATCACAGGTTCAGAGAGGTTGTGTCGCCCGGTCCGAAGGCGATCCGTTTTGGAGAATGGTTCGCGGTTTCGCTACCGATCTTTCTGGTCGAAGGGTTCTTCTTCCTTTTGACCAATGCCGACGTCCTGATGGTCGGCCGCTATATGGACCCGGACAAGGTCGCGACCTATTTCGCGACGGTCAAACTGCTCGCATTGGTCCATTTCGTTTATTTCTCGGTCAAGGCTGGCGCCGCCCAGCGCTATTCCGAGTTGATGCATACCCACGACCACGACCAGCTTGCGCAATTTGCCAGCGATACGGCGCGCTGGACCTTCTGGCCGTCATTGGCGATGGCGATCATCCTTCTCGTTCTTGGCAAGCCGCTGCTCCTGCTCTTCGGCGCCCAGTTTACCGACGGTTATCCGCTGTTGTTCATTCTGGTGATCGGTGTCGTCGCCCGCGCTTCGGTCGGCCCGGCGGAAAGCCTCCTCAACATGGCCGGCAAGCAGAAAATTTGCGCCATGGTCTATGCGGTCACACTGATTGTTAATATCTGTCTCAGCATTGTACTGATACCGGCCTACGGCCTTGCTGGTGCCGCTTTTGCGACGGCATTCTCGATGGTGTTCGAAGCGGTGACGCTGGCGCTGACTGTTTACAATCGTCTGAACATTACGATGTTCGTTTTTGCGGGCAGGACAGGCGCTGCCAAGGAAGAAGTCTGATGGCAGCCATACCGCTTCTCGAAGAACTTGCCGGAGGCCAATCCTCGCAGATCCTCTCCCAGCTCTCGGGCTTCGAGTCGCACGAGGCGACCAAGCAGCTCGAGGAGACCCTCGGCACGCGCGCCGTTCCGCGCAAACTTTCGGTCTACTCGGCCTCCGCCGGTTTCGAACTCCTCGATGAGCTTGAATATCTGACCTATCGCACGGTCGAGCCAAACATCTTCTTCAATCCGCGTTTCCTCGCCCCCGCCATGCCACGCCTCGACGACCGGCAGGTTCGCTTCATGGTCATGCGCGACGAGAACGATGTGAAGAGCCGTCTGCGCTTCCTCATGCCCTATACGATCGAGCGGCCGGGATTCAATGTCACGGCTTCCATCATCCGCGCCTGGGCCACGCCCTTCGGGCCGCAGGGCACGCCGCTGATCGACCGGGACGATCCGGTCGGCGTGCTCAATGACCTGTTCGACATGCTGGGCCGCAAGCACCTGAAATTCCCCGAAATTCTGGTGCTGCCGGACATACTGCTGAACCGCACCGCGGCACAGCTGATCCGCTCCATCGCGCTGGACCGCAATCTTACAATGGTGACCGTCAATCAGGTCGAGCGGCCATTTCTCGAAAGCGCCAAGGAAGGCGAAGAGTACCTGCGCGATGCCATCGGTGCCAAGCACGCCAAGGAATATCGCCGGCTGTGGCGCCGCCTCGCCGACAAGGGCAAGCTGACCTATACCGTCAGCCGCAGCGAAGAAGATATCCGCGTGCGGCTGGAGGACTTCCTCGTGCTCGAAGCCAGCGGCTGGAAAGGCCAGCGCGGTTCCGCCATGGCGGTCGATCGTTTCCGTGCTGCCTTTGCCCGCGAGGCGGTCAACAACCTCGCGACCCGCGATCTCGCCCGCATCCACACACTCGAACTTGACGGCAAGACCATCGCCGTTCTCGTGGTCTTTGTCGAAGCCGGCGAAGCGTGGACGTGGAAGACCGCCTACGACGAGAGCCTCGCCGCCTATTCGCCCGGCGTTCTCCTGATGATCGAGATGCTGAAAAACCATCTGGATGATCCGAACATCGACCGGACCGATTCCTGTGCCGTACCCGATCATCCTGTCGCATCGCGCCTGTTCATGGAGCGTGAACCCGTCGGCACGCTGGTGATCGGATTGACACCCGCCGCCGACCGCGCAGCACGGCAGGCGGCTTCTCAGCTTCACCTTTACCGGCGCACGCAGAATATCGCGCGTCTCGTCCGCGAGCGCCTGCGGAATTTGACGGGCCGGAAGTGAGCGTTTGGGGATAGGTTGGGAGGTGTGGTGCCCTGCCGGAATCGAAGTGCCATATTCCTTGATGTCACGCTCTATCACCGACCCTCAAAGTCTCTACATGCGCGCGCCTAATGTCCGCTTTGCGCTAAATCCGGACATTCAACAACGGATTGGCAAGGAATCGCCATACTTCAATAGCTATCGATTGAAATTGTTAATCCTGTATCAAGCCTCCGAGGTTAGGCTGGAAGACGAAACGTCTTGAGTGAAAGCCGATCCGACGATGCTGACTGTACTGGGGTGCGTAGCCTTTGAGCACAATATTTGGCTGGTACTCCTTGCGGCAATTGTCTGTGTGGCCGGCTCCTGGGCAATCATTCGCCTGTTCCACCGGACGACTGGTACAACGGGTCTGCAACGAGCCGGATGGCATTTCCTGACCGCTGCCGCAGCCGGATCATCGATCTGGTGCACGCATTTCATAGCGGTGATCGCTTATGAACCGGGTGTCCCGGTTAGTTTCGATCCCGTACTTACCATCGTTTCCCTGCTTATCGCCATGGCCGGCGCAGCGTTGGGCTTCATCGTGGCGGCGAGTGGCATCACACGGCTGGCCCCGGTTGTTGGGGGCGGCATCGTGGGCTTGGCGATATCAGCCATGCACTACACCGGCATGCTGGCCTACCGCGTGCAGGGCATCGTCTCCTGGGACATGTCCTATTTGGTGGCGTCGGTCATGTTGTCCGTCGCGTTCACCGCCCTGGCGCTGCACTTCGCCCTGCGCCGCGCCTTCTGGGGCGACAAATTCATCGCGACGGGCGTGCTGGTGCTCGCGATCGTCAGCTTGCATTTCACCGGAATGACCGCCTTCCGGGTTTCGCCATTACTGGTCGAGGGGGCGTATTCCAACCCCGCCGCCTTGCACGCGCTGGCGCTTGCCGTCGCCGCAGTCGCGTTGATTATCGTTGGTACGGGACTTGCCAGCTATCTCATCGATGACAGTGTGCGCGCGGAATCCTATCAACAGCTCCGCCATATGGCGCTGAACGACAGCCTGACGGGCCTACCCAACAGGGCAAGCTTCAACGAACACCTCGCGCATGAGGTGGCGGTCGCAGGAGATTCAGGGGGCAAGGTCGCTCTGATCGGTATCGATCTCGATCGCTTCAAGGAGATCAACGATCTTCGCGGCCATGGTGCTGGAGATGAAGTGCTGAGGATTCTCGCGCAGCGCATGATCAGCCTTCTGCGCGACGGCGAATTCGTTGCGCGGCTTGGTGGAGATGAATTCGCCGCTGTGCACCGCACACGAAGCCAGGCCGATCTTATTGATTTTCTGACCCGGCTCGAAACAGGACTCTTCAAGCCCATTCGTCTGGACGATTATGAGGTGACAACCGGAGCCAGCATGGGCGTTGCCCTCTATCCCGACAATGCCGACAGCACGGAAACACTGATCAGCAATGCCGATCTTGCCATGTACCGGGCCAAGGCGGATGTGAGCACAGCGATCTGCTTTTACGAGCAGTCGATGGATGAAACGGTCAGGGCCCGCAGAGCCTTGGCAAGCGAACTTCGCGAGGCGATGGAGAATGGCCAGCTTGACGTCCACTATCAGGTACAGACGTCCGTCTCCACCGGAGAAATTCGTGGCTATGAGGCGCTGCTGCGCTGGGAGCATCCGAAACATGGCTTTATCCCGCCCTCCGAGTTTATCCCGCTGGCCGAAGAAAACGGCCTCATCCTGCAACTGGGCGAATGGGTGCTGAGAACGGCTTGCACCGAGGCGACATTCTGGGAGCCGCCATTCAAGGTCGCAATCAACCTCTCTCCGGTCCAGTTCGTTCATGCCGATCTGCCGACTCTGGTTCACGAGGTGCTGCTCCAAACGGGACTGCCTCCGACCCGGTTGGAACTGGAATTGACGGAATCCACGATCTTCGCGGACAAGGCCCGGTCGCTACATATCCTGCGACGGATCAAGGCGCTTGGTGTGACTATTGCCCTCGATGATTTCGGGACGGGCTATTCTTCCCTCGAAACATTGCGGGCTTTCCCGTTCGACAAGATCAAGCTGGATCGCTTCTTTATGAGCGAAGTCGAGACCAGCCCTCAAGCAAAAGCGATCATCCGGGCAGTGCTGGCGCTTGGCAAAAGTCTGGACATCCCTGTTTTGGCCGAAGGCATCGAAACCCATGGCCAGCTTTCACTTCTGAACACCGAGGGCTGCGACGAAGCACAGGGCTACTATCTCGGACGCCCTGCGCCCCTTGAGCAGATCGTTACCAGCGGACAGATTACCCTGGCTGGTCCGCAGCCTCTGAAGGATACATTAGTGCGGGGATGGTCCCAAGACGTGGCGTTCGACTTGGCCGAAACCGTTCGCGTGGCTACATAGGCATGGCTTTGGTGTTGGTAAATTCCAGTGGCCTATCCATATTCGCCAGAATCTTTCACCCCAAAAAGAGGTCGTGTAGGACCTCCTCGCCGCTCTCAAGCGTAGCTCCAACTTGACGATGCTGATCAACGGCTCAAAACGCCGTAGACTTGATGTCTCTCTCGGAAAAACTGAAACTACTACTCGAAGATGGATTGGAAAGCCAATGCACTTCCTTATCCTGTTGACAAACATAACTATTTTGCAAAAAAATGGTGCCCCCTGCCGGAATCGAACCAGCACTCCTTTCGGAACCTGATTTTGAGTCAGGCGCGTCTACCAATTCCGCCAAGGGGGCCGCAAGAGCGTCGGACATGGGTGAACCCACGACCGTGAAAAGCCAAATACATGCAGAGCCACCCTTCGGTCAACAGCAATAAGATGATTTCTTAAATGTAACACAGTCGTGTGTTGCCCTGCCCGCACGAGACCAATAGAGGCGAAATGGCCAAGAAGACAGCCTTGGCAAAAATTGAGCGAAACGATTCCATTTGGCTGCGGTTTGCTCTAAGGATCACCCGACTTTTCAAAATTGCCTCCCCCACAGGAACCGACTTGATGCTGCGCAGACTATACGATTGGACCATGTCTCTGGCTGCGCGCAAATCGGCGGAAGTCTGGCTTGCCGTCATCGCTTTCATTGAAAGCTCGGTGTTCCTCGTTCCGGCCGATGTGCTGTTCCTGCCGATGGCCCTCGCACGTCCGCAGCGCGCCTACCGCTATGCGCTGGTGGCAACCGTCGCGTCTGTCCTCGGAGGCATCGCGGGCTGGCTGCTCGGCTACTATGCCTATGAAACACTGGCGAAGCCGATCCTTGAAATGTACGGCAAGCTCGATGCCTTCGAACAGTTGCGCGGTTCGACCAGCGCCGATGCGATTCTGCTCCTGCTGGTCACATCGGGCCTCGCCCATCTGCCGCCGATCAAGGTCGTTACGATCCTTTCCGGAGCGGCAGGTATCAATATCTGGCTGTTCATCATCTCGGCGGTGCTTGCGCGCGGCGCACGCTTTTTCTTCCTTGCCTGGCTTTTGCGGCGGTATGGGGAGCCTATTCGTGGCTTCATCGAAAAGCGGCTTGGCCTGATCGCGGGCGCGGCAGCACTTGTCCTGATTTTGCTCTATGCTCTGTTCCACTACACCCAGTTGTGAACCGATCGCCATGAATGAGGACGTCAAGATATTATGACTGCAACGAATTCCCCCATCCATTTCAGGACGGCTCTATTTCTCTTCCTCGCAATGGTTTTCACGGTCGGTTCCGCGCTCGGTTTTCAATATATCGGCGGCTATCTGCCCTGCAAATTATGCCTGGAGCAACGCTTTCCCTATTATGCCGGCATTCCGCTGATGGCATTGGCTGTTGCATCGTCCAGCCTGAAATGGCCAGCGAGCCTTACGCGTCTCCTGCTGGCACTTGGCGGGCTGCTCATGCTCATTGGCCTCGGCCTCGCCGTCTTCCATGCGGGCGTTGAATGGAAGTTCTGGGCCGGACCGACGGATTGCACCGCAGTATCCATGTCGATCACCACCGATGCGGGAAATCTTCTGAAGGATATGAACGCCATTCACCCGCCCGCATGCGATACGGCTGCGCTGCGCGTGCTTGGCCTGTCCTTTGCCGGCTGGAATGCCATCGCCAGCTTTATTCTGCTGATCGTCGCATTTCGTGGCGCAGCGAAGGCGTAGGCTGCACTTATCTCCCCCCTAGTGGGGGAGAAAGCGATTTCAGCAGCTTAGCCTTTGCTAAGTGCTAGAAATCGCAAGAGAGGGGATCTGCAATCATCGTAGTACCCCCTCACTTGGATTTTCCAAGGATTTAGCAAAGAGGCTAAATCCAGGAAAATCCTTTCTCTCCCACAAGGGGAGAGATAACCAGCGCCAGCCATCGGGGTGAATTCGCAGAGGTCTCAGGGTTCCAGCTCGACATCCCAGTAGAGATAATCCATCCAGCTTTCGTGCAGATGGTTTGGCGGAAACAGCCGGCCGTTATTGTGCAGATCATGCACTGTCGGCTCATAGGGCTTCTGCCGCGGCCACATTTTGGCACGGTTGGGCATGAGGCCGCCCTTGCGAAGATTGCAAGGTGAACAGGCCGCCACGACATTCTGCCAGATCGTCTCGCCGCCAGCACAGCGCGGGATGACGTGATCGAAAGTAAGATCTTCTTCCGAGCCGCAATATTGGCATTCGAACCGGTCGCGCAGGAAGACATTGAACCGGGTAAAGGCAGGATTGCGCGAGGGTTTGATGTAAGTCTTGAGCGATACCACGCTCGGTAGCCGCATCGCGAAGGAGGGCGAGGAAACCTCGTGCTCGTATTCGGCGACAATGTTCACACGGTCAAGAAAAACCGCCTTGATCGCGTCCTGCCAGGACCAGAGCGACAAGGGGTAATAACTGAGCGGACGGTAGTCCGCATTGAGTACCAGAGCCGGTAACCCGTCCGGCGAGACGGCTATTGTCAAGGAATCAACTCCCAATCCAACCATCAGGCTTGCATTATTGTAAGCTGGACGTGACAGGAATGTGAAGCAAATTGCGGTGTTTGCTAAGGGAAAACCCCGTTATTTCAACTTCATGGCACTGGTGTGCCATCGCGGCCACGTGTTGCGGCATAGTAAGCCCAGAAAAGTCGGGCGGCAACACCGCGCCACGGGGTCCAGCGCTCGGCAAAGAGCCGCAACGCCTTGGAGTCCGGCCGCACTGATTCGCCATAGGCATGGGCATAGGCATGCTGAAGCGCGACGTCGCCCGACGGGAAGACATCCGCGTGGCCTGCCGAAAACAGCAGGTAGACTTCCGCCGTCCAGGGCCCGATGCCCTTCACATTGGTCATTACCTGCATGGCCTCGTCGATCGGCATATCCGCCAACGCAGTAAGATCGAGTTCTCCGGCAATGACCGCTTCGCTGATCCGGGCGAGAGTGGCCTGTTTGGCGCGAGACAGGCCGGCAAGGCGCCACGCCTCCTCACCGACAGCAAGATAGTTTTCCGGCGTCAGGGGATCGATGATGCTGACAAGCCGCTTCCAGATCGAATCGGCGCTGGCCTTCGAGACCTGCTGCGAAACGATCACCGAGGCGAGGCTCTCGAAGCCCGGGACTGAACGGCGCAGCGGCAGCGGCCCTGCGCGTTCCGCTATCGCCACAAGTTCGGGGTGGGTTTGCAGCAAGGCTTCCAGCCCTTCCGCGATATCCTCGAGCGTATCAATTCTGCGCATTTCAATCGTTCACTTTGCTTCGTTTGGGAAACACCGTATCAATTGCCTCGATACCCACGCAAGAACGCCACTCATCACTCATGACAGTTCCGGTATTCCGTTTTGCCCCCAGTCCCAATGGCCATCTGCACCTCGGCCATGCCTATTCCGCGTTGCTCAACCAGCAGATGGCGCGCGATGCAGGCGGCAGATTGCTCCTGCGCATGGAAGATATCGACCGGGAGCGCTGCACCCCGGAACTCGAACAGACCATGCAGGAGGACCTGCACTGGATCGGATTCGATTGGGAGAAGCCGGTCCGCCGCCAGTCGGAACACTTCGCTGTCTACCGCGAGGCGCTCGATAGGCTGATCGGTATGGAGCTTGTCTATCCAGCGTTTCTAAGCCGCGGCGAGATCAAACACGAAATCGAAAACCTTGGCGGAAATGGGAGTTGGCCGCGCGATCCGGACGGAGCCCTGCTCTATCCGCCGACGGACCGGCAGCTTTCAGACCGCCGAGCGCGAACGGCGTATCAGTGAAGGACAACCGTTTTCATGGCGTTTGAACATGGACCGTGCACTCGAACATATCGGCGAGCCGCTTTTCTGGAGGGAAATCGCACCTGAGAACCGCGCTGTTGAAGCGGCACCGGGCGTTTGGGGTGACGTCATCATTGCGCGAAAGGATATGCCGACGAGCTATCATCTATCCGTCGTCATCGACGATGCATTGCAAGGCATCACCCACGTCGTGCGCGGCAAGGACCTTTTCCAGGCGACCAGCGTCCATCGCCTGCTGCAGCGATTGTTCGATATCGAGCCGCCTCTCTATCATCACCATGCACTTATCCTGGATCACGACGGGGAGAAACTTTCGAAAAGCCGCAAGGACACCGCGTTGCGTTCACTGCGGCAAGAAGGTGTCACCTGTCAGGAGATACACGCTATGATCGGGTTGTGATCTATCGCCGATGTTCGTTCGGGTATAAATCAGCACCACAATGCATTCCTGATCCGGTCCCGTGACTATGCCCGTCCGCTATTTCCCCGCTCTGTTTGTCGTTCTTTGGGCCACCGGCTTCATCGGCGCGCGCTATGCCATGCCCTACATAGAGCCGTTCTATTTCCTCACGGTACGGTTTTTGATCGCGGGCGTTATCCTTGGTCTTTGGGTTGTTCTGGACGGCAATCACTGGCCAAGCAAGCGCGGTGCAATGCACGCGATCATTGCGGGATGCCTCATTCACGGAGCCTATCTCGGCGCCGCCTTCTGGGCCATTCACAATGGATTGCCCGCAGGCATGTCGGCACTCGTCGTTGGACTGCAGCCCTTGATCACAGCGCTGATCGCGGGGCTGGTACTTGGCGAAACCATCCAGCCGCGCCATTGGGCCGGGCTTGCCGTCGGCTGCATCGGCGTCGCCATGGTCCTTTGGCCGAAGCTCGTCATTTCCGCCGGCGGCATCACCCCGGCGACCGTTTCGGCAGCAATCTTTTCAGTTGTCGCCATCAGCATCGGCACTGTCTGGCAGAAACGCTTCGTCGGCACTATCGATCTGAAGGCGGGTACGACCCTGCAATATCTCGGCGCTGCCGTACTCACCGGCATATGCTCGCTGTTACTGGAAACGCACACGATAATCTGGTCGGGCGAATTGATATTCGCGATGTTCTGGCTGGTATTCGTCCTGTCGATCGGCGCTGTCCTTCTGCTGATGCTGCTCATCAATCAGGGGGCGGTGTCCAAGGTTGCATCGCTGTTCTATCTGGTTCCGGGTGTCACGGCACTGATGGCCTATGCGCTGTTCGGCGAGACACTGACACCATTTCAGCTGGTGGGAATGGTCATTGCCACGCCTAGGTGTCGCCCTCTCGACGGGTCAGAGACGCGTGGCTTCCTCGATTTCCCAATAACGGATGATCGCGGCGTTGATTTCCGCGCCGATGATGAAGATCGCCGCGACGATATAAAGGAAAACGATCGCCGCCATGATCGATGCGAGGCCCGCATAAGTCGACACATAGGTTGCAAAGGTTTCGAGATAACTTGCAAAGATCGTAGCGCCAACGGTCCAGGCAAGCAGCGTCAACAGGACGCCGGGCAAGTATCTCGACAAAACGGCGATGCCCGGCCGGCAGCCACAAATGCACGACCAGCAAGCCGATGATCAGCACAGCCGAGGCAATACAGTAGCGCCAAAAACTGATCGTTCCTGATACGAGAACAAGTTCCGGGATATAGATGGTCGCTATACGCATGGCGAGCGGCGCAAGGATCAGCAGGAAGCTGATGGCCATGATGCCGATCGTTGCGACGATGACATAGCCGAGGCTTTGCAGGCGGCAATAGACGATCGAACGCGTATCGATCACGCGATAGGCACGGTTGAGCGCCACCCGCAGCGCTTCGATGCCGTTCGAGGCAAAATAGGCCGCCGCGATCACGCTGATCGTCAAAAGACCGCCGCGCTGGATATTGAGGACATTGCGCACTTCCTGCGCAATCGGCTTGGCGATCACCTCCGGCCATGTATCGAAAATCACGTGAACGGCCGTATCCGTGAAGGCGCTCGCCCCAAGAAAGCTTGCGAGGGACGTTGCAAAAATCAGGAACGGAAAAAGCGCGAGAATTCCCGAAAGGGCAACGTGGCTTGCGAGCGCCCACCCATCATCGGTGCTGAAATGCCGCCACGTATCGACGACAACACGCCAAAGAAAAGATTTTGCCCTACGCATAGATGATTGTTCGCCCCTTCAACTGAGCAGATTGCAAGGCGCCGGGGAATATGTGAAGTCTTTTCATGCAATCAATTGAAAAACATCCGGAAAACATGACCCGTTCTAGAACGATTTTGATCACAGGATGTTCCAGCGGGATAGGTGCCTATTGCGCCCGGGCGTTGAAACAGGATGGCTGGACCGTCTTCGCGACCGCCCGGAATCCCGCAGATATTGAAATGCTTCAAGCAGATGGATTCGCCGCCTTCTATATGGACTACAGCAAATCCGAATCGATCTCTGCGCTTGTCGAGGCAGTTCTCAGCGAAACCGGCGGAACACTGGATGCCCTCTTCAACAATGGCGCCTACGCTTTGCCCGGCGCGGTGGAAGATCTCCCCATCAATGGACTGCGCGAACAGTTCGACAGCAATTTCTTCGGTTGGCATGAGCTCACCCAGTATCTTGTACCGGTGATGCGCAAGCAGGGCCATGGCCGGATCGTCCATTGCTCGTCCATCCTTGGCCTCGTACCGATGAAATGGCGCGGCGCCTATGTCGCATCAAAATTCGCGCTGGAAGGGCTGATGCTGGTGCAGCGGATGGAACTGGAAGGCTCAGGCGTCCAAATGTCGCTGATCGAGCCAGGGCCCATCGCCACGCGGTTCACCTACAATGCCCGCAAGCAGATCGAAAAGTACATCGACGTCGAAAACTCGGTGCATCGTGACGAGTACCGCAGGCTGATAGCCCGGCTTTCGGGGGGCGGCACCAAGTCGAAATTTAAACTCGGTCCCGATGCGGTCTATGCGGTGCTTAAGGACGCATTGGAAAATCCCCGCCCGCGTCCTCATTATCTGGTGACACGCCCGGCAAAAATTACAAACTTTGCCCGCAGATTTCTATCCGCACGTGCGCTATATCGCGTGCTTGCGAGCCAGTCGTGACAGGAGCAGACTGCAGGCAAGTCTGACGATCAAGGAATAGAGTATGGATGTCATTTTCAAATTTTTGGCGCTCGTGGCAATTGCCGCGGTGACCATTGTGCTTCTGATTGGCCTGCGCAACATGATGAAGGGCGGCGACGCCAACTTCTCCAACAAGATGATGCAATTGCGCATATTATTGCAGCTGGTCGCCATTATCCTCATCGTCGGTGCGATCTATTTCCACCGCGCGGCAGGCTAGAGACACCAATCATATGGTCAAGCTCAACAAGATATACACGCGGACCGGCGATGACGGCACGACCGGCCTCGGCAGCGGCGAACGGCGTCTCAAACATGATCTGCGCGTTGAAGCCTACGGCACAGTCGACGAAGCAAATTCTTGTCTCGGGCTTGCGCGGCTCCATACGGAAAAAGACTTCCCCGAACTCGACGCCATGCTCATGCGCATCCAGAACGACCTCTTCGATCTCGGTGCCGATCTTGCAACGCCCGATACGGGTCAAACCCTTCCTTACGAACCCTTGCGCATTATCGACAGCCAGGTCCTGCGCGCTCGAAGCCGATATCGACCAATTGAACGCCAACCTTGCGCCACTGCGCTCGTTTGTACTTCCCGGCGGCTCGCCCGCATCCGCCGCCCTGCACCTTGCCCGGACCGTGGCACGCCGCGCCGAACGGCAGATGGTCGAACTCGCGCAGAAGCCTGACGAGACGGTCACACCGGCCGCCCTGAAATACATCAACCGCGTGTCGGATTTTCTCTTCGTCGCGGCCCGCGTGGTCAATGACAATGGCGCGAAGGACGTGTTATGGGTGCCCGGTCATAATCGCTAATTGTCACAATCGCTAAGGCTGGGGACCGGCGCCGATGTTCATTCCATTGCATGACGCCAACAGTCTCAAATACATCAAGCTGCAGTATGTGACGCTTTCGCTGATCGTCATCAACGTGCTTGTCTATCTGGTCATGGCTGTTGACGGCGAGACTGCCCAGGCGGCCGCGATCGGCCTCGGTTACATACCCGCCGTCATTCATGACATGGCGGTTCTACCTGCCAGTTATTACTTCGTCCCGTCCGATTTCACCTACATCACCTATGCGTTTCTCCACGCGGATATCTTCCATCTCGGCGGCAATATGCTTTTCCTCTGGGTTTTCGGCGACAATGTCGAAGACGCGCTCGGTCACATCAAATTTCTGATTTTCTATCTTCTATGCGCTGCGGCCGGAGCGTTCCTGCATGGCGTGATCCTGCCCGATTCAGAAGCGCCGCTCATCGGCGCGTCCGGGGCGATTGCCGGTATCGTCTCCGCCTATCTGCTGCTGCATCCACGCGTAAAGGTCTGGGTGCTGGCGTTTGGGCGCATTCCCCTGCGCATCCCGGCAATATATCCGCTGGTGCTGTGGGTCGTGACACAATTCGCAATGCTTGTATGGGGCGGGCAGGAACAGGTGTCCTGGCCGGCCCATGTCGGCGGCATCATCGCCGGCGCTGTTCTCATCGTGATAATGAAGCGCCGAAGCGTGCCATTGTTTGACCGCGCTATCGTCTCGCCGCGCGCCGTAGTTGTAGAGAAACAACCGGAGCCTGTCACCCGCGAGGCAGAACCGGTCAAGTGGGGCCGCTGATCGTTCTTTCAATCGGTTGAACTTGGCGCAAGCAGATTGACCTTTACGTCGCTCATATTTACGGTCCCGCGCAACTCAGACGCTGCAGTGTCGTTTTTCTCACCTCGATGTCGGCTTCCGGCAAGCGGGCAGCACCACCGGACAGTAAATCTGTCCTTCGTTTATTTGAGAGGGAATCCCTATGAAAGTCCTCGTACCGGTAAAGCGGGTAGTCGATTACAACGTGAAGATCAGGGTTAAAGGCGACGGCTCAGGCGTTGAACTTGCCAATGTGAAGATGTCGATGAACCCGTTCGACGAAATCGCAGTCGAGGAAGCTCTCCGTCTGAAGGAAGCCGGCAAGGTCGAGGAAGTGATCGTCGTATCGATCGGCCCGGCGCAGGCGCAGGAAACCATCCGCACCGCGCTCGCCATGGGTGCCGACCGCGGCATTCTGGTCAAGGTCGACGATATCGTCGAGCCGCTCGCCGTCGCCAAGATCCTGAAAGGCGTCGTCGATGCCGAACAGCCAAAGCTGGTCATCCTCGGCAAGCAGGCTATCGATGACGATGCCAATCAGACCGGTCAGATGCTTGCGGCCCTGCTCGGCTGGAGCCAGGGCACCTTCGCCTCGAAGGTCGAACTCGGCAGCGACAATGCCAAGGTCACCCGCGAAGTCGATGGCGGTTTGCAGACCATCGAAATCACGCTCCCGGCGATCGTCACCACCGACCTGCGTCTGAACCAGCCGCGCTATGCCTCGCTGCCGAACATCATGAAGGCCAAGAAGAAGCCGCTGGATGAAAAGTCCGCTGCCGATTATGGCGTCGATACCAAGCCGCGCCTCAAGGTCATCAAGACCGAGGAGCCGGGTGGCCGCAAGGCGGGCGTCAAGGTCAAGGATGTCGCTGAACTCATCAGCAAGCTGAAGAACGAAGCCGGCGTTCTGATTTAAAGGATAAGGAATTTCACCATGGCTATTCTTCTTTTTGCCGAACACGACAACGAGACCCTTTCCGACCAGACCGCCAAGGCGCTGACGGCAGCGCTTGCCATCGGCTCCGATGTGCACGTACTCGTCGCAGGCAAAGGCGCCAAGGGCGTCGCCGAACAGGCTGCAAAGCTTGCCGGTGTCAAAAAGGTTCTGCTGGCCGACAGTGACGATCTGGCCAACCGCCTTGCCGAAGCAAGCGCGGCGCTCATCGTTTCGCTCGCCGGCAATTATGACACGATCATTGCGGCCGCGACCACAAACGGCAAGAACATCCTGCCGCGTGTTGCTGCCCTGCTCGACGTCATGCAGGTCTCGGACATCATCGAGGTGATCTCGGCCGATACGTTCAAGCGTCCGATCTATGCCGGCAACGCCATCCAGACCGTGCAGGCAACCGATGCCAAGAAGGTCATCACCGTGCGCACCGCAACCTTCGCGGCAGCTGGTGAAGGTGGTTCGGCTTCCGTCGAGAATGTCTCGGCTGCAGCCAATCCCGGCCTGTCGAAGTTCGTCGAGGCCAAGCTTTCCGGCGGCGACCGTCCGGAGCTGACATCGGCGAGGATCATCATCTCCGGTGGCCGTGCCCTTGGCTCGAGCGAGAAGTTCAAGGAAGTGATCCTTCCCGTTGCCGACAAGCTCGGTGCAGCTGTTGGCGCCTCGCGCGCTGCGGTGGATGCCGGCTACGCCCCGAACGACTGGCAGGTTGGCCAGACCGGCAAGGTGGTTGCACCGGATCTCTACATTGCCGTCGGTATTTCCGGCGCGATCCAGCATCTCGCCGGGATGAAGGACTCGAAGGTCATCGTCGCGATCAACAAGGACGAGGAAGCCCCGATCTTCCAGGTCGCCGATTACGGTCTCGTCGGTGATCTCTTCGTCATCCTGCCCGAGCTTGAAAAAGCGCTTTGAATTTTCAAAAGCCGCAGCGTTATCTCTCCCCTTTGTGGGAGAGAAAGGATTTTTTTGGATTTAGCCCTTCGCTAAATCCTTAGAAAATCCAAGAGAGGGGATTTGAAGCCATCATCCACTATCCCCTCTCTTGCGATTTCTAGCACTTAGCAAGGGCTAAGATGCTGAAATCGCTTTCTCCCCCACAAGGGGGGAGATAATCAGCATTTTTGCTTGGCCGGGGTAGACGAACGCTACCCCGGCCATTTAGTTTGTGTGATATATTCATAAAAAAAGCGGATGGAAACATGGCAGGCTCGATCAAGACCGTAGGCATTGTTGGCGCAGGGCAGATGGGCAGCGGTATTGCACATGTCTGCGCTTTGGCTGGATACGATGTTTTGATCCATGACCAGTCGGCCGAGCAGATCGAAAAGGCGCTCGCCACCGTTAACGGCAACATGGCCCGCCAGGTATCCCACGGCAAGCTCGAGGAAGCGGAGCGCGTCAAGGGAATGTCGCGTATCCGTCCGGCCTTGCGGATGGAGGACCTTTCCGGTGTCGATCTTGCTATTGAGGCAGCCACGGAAGATGAGACCGTAAAACGCAAGATTTTCGCGCAGCTTTGTCCAAACCTCAATCCGGAAGCCATTCTCGCCACCAATACCTCATCGATATCGATCACACGCCTTGCTGCGACCACCGATCGCCCGGAACAATTCATCGGCATTCACTTCATGAATCCGGTTCCGGTGATGCATCTGGTCGAGCTTATTCGCGGCATCGCAACAGAGAACGTCACATTCGAAAGTGCCCGGGAATTTGTCGCAAGCCTCGACAAAACCATTACCGTATCCGAGGATTTTCCGGCATTCATCGTCAATCGCATCCTTTTGCCGATGATCAACGAAGCGATTTACGTGCTCTATGAGGGCGTCGGCTCGGTCGATGCCATCGATACCGCGATGAAACTCGGCGCCAATCACCCCATGGGGCCGTTGCAGCTGGCCGATTTCATCGGCCTCGATACCTGCCTGTCGATCATGCAGGTACTGTATGACGGCCTGGCGGATTCCAAATATCGCCCCTGCCCGCTCCTGGTAAAATATGTCGAGGCCGGTTGGCTTGGACGCAAGGCCGGCCGCGGCTTCTATGATTATCGCGGCGAACATCCCGTTCCGACGCGCTGAATGTCCTCCACGCATGACTGTTGAGATTCATGCCATGACGCGACGAAAATGGTGGTTCTCGGGCACCGGAGTGCAGCCTACTTTAAGGTACGTGAGCACCGGAGCGCAGAAAAACGCCATTTGCAGGTTGTCACAGCGTGAATATCGATGAGCGGCGACGATAGCACGCCGTACGATCCGGATACGCGGCGCTTGTCCAAAGTACTTGTCGAGATCGGCGCGGATCCTGCGTCAAGAATATCGTTCGACGACATTCTTGACGCCTTGTCTGAACGCAGTTTCGGCGCGCTGATGATTCTTTTTGCGGCGCTCAATCTTGTGCCGCTTCCTCCGGGCACTTCCACGATCTTCGGCATTCCGCTGGTGCTGCTCTCGATCCAGATGCTGCTCGGCTTTGAAAAACCGTGGTTTCCGGCCTTCATGCGGCGCAAATCCATGCAGGTCGAAACGTATCGCAGGTTCATTGCAAGGCTGGAGCCCATGCTCGTTCGCTTTGAAAAGCTGGCACGCCCGCGCTATTGGTTCGTTCCGCAAATGATCGTCGAGCGTGTCGTCAGCATCGTCGCGCTGCTGATGTCGCTGATTGTCATCCTGCCGGTCCCGCTCATCAATCAGCTGCCGGCGCTCAGCATTGTCCTTTTGGCCATCGGCCTTGGCGAACAGGATGGCGTCTGGCTTGGAACAGGCCTTTTGGTGGCAGCGCTTGCCGCAGGCATCGCCATCGGGCTCGGCGCCTCGGTCGGTCTCGCGGCCCTGCACATTTTTGGATAAATATGACTGAACAGAAAAAGATCACAATCTATGTCGACGCCGATGCCTGCCCGGTCAAGGCGGAAGTTTACCGCGTTGCCGAGCGTTATGGCGTCAAGGTCTTCGTCGTCTCCAACTCGATGATGGCGATTCCGCGCGATCCGATGATCGAGCGTGTCATCGTCAGCGATGGTTTCGACGCAGCTGACGACTGGATCGCGGAGCGTGTCTCGCGCGGCGATGTCGTGGTGACGGCGGACATCCCGCTCGCCAGCCGTTGCGTCAAAGCCGGGGCCGACGCCATTTCGCCGACCGGGCGAGCCTTTACCGAAGCCTCCATCGGCAACACGCTCGCAACGCGCAATCTCATGGACGAACTGCGCTCCGCCGGGCAGATCACCGGCGGTCCACGGCCGTTTTCATCGAAAGATCGTTCGAGCTTTCTTTCCGCGCTCGACCTCGCTATTGTGCGTTTGAAACGTGCGGGCTTCACCTCCTGACGGGAGTGCGGATGGGAGCTATGCGTTTCTTGGCATTGACGGAACGCGTCGCAGGCTCTACGAGAGCGCAACAAAGCTACATGCGTGCCGCTCGTGCTCCCATTGACGCCGAGCCAACCACACGCCCAAACCAGCACTGAAAGTTCATTGATGACTATTTTTGATTCTATCGCCCCGGCGTTGTCCGGTGCATTGGCAGCCCGTGGCTACGAGACCCTGACGCCGGTGCAGACCGCTGTTCTGGCTCCGGAAGCCGAGGGCGCCGACCTTCTGGTCTCCGCCCAGACTGGATCCGGCAAGACTGTCGCCTTCGGTATCGCCATCGCACCGACCTTGCTTGAAGGCGAAAACCGCTTCACATCCATTGGCGCACCTTACGCACTGGTCATCGCCCCGACGCGCGAACTGGCACTGCAGGTTCGGCGCGAACTCGAATGGCTCTACGAGCCGACCGGCGCGCGCATTGCCTCCTGCGTTGGCGGCATGGACATGACCAAGGAGCGCCGCGCGCTGCAACAGGGCGCGCATATCGTCGTCGGTACACCCGGCCGTTTGCGCGACCATATCACCCGCGGTTCGCTCGACATGAAGGAACTGCGCGCAGTCGTCCTCGATGAAGCCGACGAGATGCTCGATCTCGGTTTCCGCGAAGACCTCGAATTTATTCTCGGCGAAGCGCCCAAAGACCGCCGCACCCTGATGTTCTCGGCGACGGTACCAAAACCCATCGCCTTGCTTGCCAAGCAGTTCCAGAAAGACGCCCTGCGCATTTCCGCCACGAGCGACCGCGAGCAGCATGCGGATATCGAATATCACATCATGCCGGTGGCGCCGCGTGAGCGCGAAAACGCCATCATCAATTCCCTGCTCTTCTACGATGCGCAAAACACCATCATTTTCGGCTCGACCCGCGAAGCGGTGAAGCACCTGACCAGCCGCCTGTCCAATCGCGGCTTTTCCGTCGTTTCCCTTTCGGGCGAACTCAGCCAGGCCGAGCGCACCAACGCCCTGCAGGCGATGCGCGATGGCCGTGCCCGTGTCTGCGTTGCAACCGATGTTGCGGCGCGCGGTATCGATCTGCCCAATCTCGACCTCGTTATCCACGCCGACCTGCCGAACAATTCCGAGACGCTTCTGCATCGCAGCGGCCGCACCGGACGCGCCGGGCGCAAGGGCATCTGCGTATTGATCGTGCCGGCATCGCGCCGCCGCACCGCCGAGCGCCTGTTGCAGGGCGCCAAGCTGTCGACGACCATGGTGCCACCGCCGGATGCCGATGCCATCAACAAGCGCAACCATGACCGCATTCTCAACGATCCTTCCTTGACGGAAGTCGTGAGCGAGGAAGAGGCCGGTATATGTAGCCGAATTGCTCGGCCTGCATTCTGCCGAACAGATCGCCGCTGCCTATCTGCGCCAGCAGATGGCTGCGCGCCCTGCCCCGGAAGAACTCTCCAACACGCCGTCGCATGTCCTCGAACCGATCCGCAAAGGCAGCTTCGAGGATCGCCCGGGCCGCGGCGAGCGCACGTCGCGCTCGGATCGTTTCGAACAGTTCGAAAGCGGCGCATGGTTTTCCTTGAGCGTTGGCCGCAAGCAGCGCGCCGAGCCGCGCTGGCTCCTGCCGCTGATCTGCAAGGCGGGCGATATCACCAAGACCGATGTCGGCTCGATCAAGATCCTCGAGACGGAGACGCGCTTCGAAATCACCGCCAGCAAGGCCGATGCCTTCATGGCGCGGATCAAGCAGTTCGGTTCCGGCGAAAAGGGCGTGAACATCACCCGCAGCGAAGGCGCAGGCCCTTCCTCGCCGCGTCGCACTGAGGGCGGCGACTTCAAGCCGAAGAAGCAATTCGGCGAGAAGCGTGAATTCGACAATCGCAAGCCGCGCTCCAATGATGAGAAGCCCAGGACCGATTGGGCGGCCAAGCCAGCCAAGGCGAAGCCGGAAGGCTGGACCACAGAAAAGCCTGAAAAGCCGAAGAAAACACCAAAAGAACGCAAACCAGGCGAACTGCATGGCTTTGACAAGTACAAAGCCAAGAAGGCACGGAAAGCCGCAGCGGGAGGAGCTGAGTAATTCAGCGCGTTCGCATAATCTAAAGAAGCTCCATCTCACGATGGAGCTTTTTTTATGCCTGGTGTTAACCCAGGAATAGGCTCAGCGGCGGCGTTTGCAGGCCGTCAGCGCGTGAACATCGACGGGCCCTAGACGCCGAGTTCTTTCAGCCGCTTCACCGCCGTTGGCGGCATGGGCGGCGGATTGTCGGACTTCGCTGCTTCGATCAGAAGCTCGTCGCAAGCCGCTTCGGTGACCTCTTCGAGCTTCTTCAAAAACGCGTCATTGTCGAGACCCGGCTGGATCGGCGGCAGAATGCGGCAGCGGATGACGCCGGGATAGCGCATGAACTTGCGGCGCGGCCAATAGAGCCCGGCATTGTGGGCAATCGGAACGACGGGCACACCGAGTTCGCCATAGATATGCGCGACGCCGTATTTGTAATGCGGCGGCGCACCCGGCGCGGTACGTGTGCCCTCAGGATAAATCATCAGCTGCCGGCCTCCGGCGACAGCTTCGCGCGCACCCTTGACCGCCACTTTCATGGCCGCGGAACGCTTGCCGCGATCGATCGGCACCATTTTCATTTTCTGAATGTACCAGCCGAACAACGGTATCCAGGTCAGCTCCCGCTTGAGGATATAGACCGGATCGGCGATGTGCGGCAGGAAGGCATAGGTGTCCCAGAAGGACTGGTGCTTCGGCGCACAGATGTACGGACCGTCCGGAATATTCTCCAGCCCATCGATGTGGACGTCTGCGCCGATGATCACCTTTTGCAGCCACAGGTTCGATTTCGCCCAGTTTTTAGGAACACTCCACGCCTGCTTGCGCGGGCTCAAGAAATAATAGGGCGTGAAGATGATCATCCGGATGATCAAATTCAGATAGAAGAGTGTGTTGAAGGCGATTGATCGAATGATCGTCATTTAGGTCAGGACTCGGGATAAGGTTGGCCTGCGCCTTCGTATACCAATGTAGCCTTGCCGTGAACTCTCAAAAAGTCTTCGCGCCAAGCTTGAGCCCGAACAGGCTATCGGGGAGATGCGAGCGAACTTCAGCACCAAGATATTTCATATATTCGACCAGAAGCACCCGGACCACCAGACCGCGGGAAATCCAGTCGCCGTCGCGCAGGTTGGTGTTGATAATCGGATAGGGGATGAATTCGATGTCCTGCGAGACGCGCCGGAGTTCCACCATCGTGCGGGGGATATGGTAGTTGTTGGTGACCACGATCACCCGCTTGTACTGGTTCGAATGGGCCCACTTGACGCTCTCGGCCGCATTGCCGACCGTATCCAGCGCCGAGCGGTCGATATCGACGCAGCATTCGAACAGGGTGGCGTCGCCGCCCGTCACACGCTGCAATTCATTGCGATTGGTCGTTGGATGCACGCCGCTGATGAACAGGCGTTCGCCGCGCTTGTTCTTGAGGAGATCGAGCGCCCCTTCGATCCGGGAATAACCGCCGGTCAACACGATGATCCCATCGGCAGGCCGGGTAAGGTCCGGTGCCTCCAGAGTCGTGACGCGATCGGCAAAGAGAATGAACCCGCCGATGAACAGGACGAGACCGAGAACGCAGACGATGAACAGCGGCAGCACGATGCGCCTGCGGATGAACGCGAGCAGCCGTCCGCCGCGGGTTAGAGCGGCTGTCCCTGGTTGATTGCTGTCGTTTGCGCCGCCCATGATGGATCAAAAATGCCTTGTTCGAGGTTTGTTCTTGTTCTGTCTAATAAAGAGTGCCGGGGCTCAGCTTTTGTACAATCCGGATATTAAAATGAATGAAATGGCATCAGGTTTCGTGACTTTCGCCGCTGCGACCGTCAACCCGTCTCAAATGCGCTATGACCGTCATTCTTGTTGTTATCATGGTCAGGATGCTGACCGCCAATATGATAAGAACAACGCCCGTATAGCCACCTGACCCAATGGAAAAATTGCCGAAGAGCGCCGTCGCCTGATCTGCCTCGGGCGTCGCCAGATTATGCGACGACCACCAGCCGATACACAGGAAAATGATGATGGCAAGCGCCCCGCCGCAAGCGGCACCCTTGAGCGCCGTCCAGAAGAAATGCCGCTCGAACTGACGCGCAACGAAATTCTGGTCGGCACCGATAAAATGCAGAACCTCGATGATATGTCCGTTGCCGGCCATTGCGCCACGCGTCGCGAAAATAACCGTTAGCACAGTCGCTGCGACGACGAGTGCGAGCACCGCCATGCCGATCAGGACCGTCGAACGCGCCATGGAAACGAGCCGGTCGACCCAGTTGCGATGATCGTCGAAACTGGCGCCCGGAACGTCCTTGACCAGCGCCGCGCGAATTGCCGGCGAAATCCGGCGGCGAAGCTTCGTCGAGCGTGACGATCACCAGCCTTGGCACCGGCAGCTCGTCAATATCGAGACCGCTTCCAAGCCACGGTTCCAGCAGACGCTCGGTCGCGGCACGGTCGATGATGCGCGTTGATTTCACTCCGGCAAAACCCTGCGCTATAGAGCTCGCCTGATTAAGCAGCGCCTCCATGTCCTGGCCCTCGACCGGACGTATCTGGATTGTGGCCTCGGTCGAAATCTGGCTCTGCCACGTCGCGGCCGTCGACTGGACGAGACTGACTGCACCAATGGTAAGGCAGGCGAGGAAAGTCATGATGGCGATGACGATCATCAGGGCGTGGCCAACGACATTGCCGGCGGGCACGATTGGCGCCTGCCCGCTCTTGGCCTGAAAGCGCTCCATGGCACGGCCAAACAGGTCGAGCGCCAGATACTTGATACGGGCGGCATCAATCATAAATGTCGAGCCTCCCCTGATCGAGGATCATGCGCCGCGCATTGATCTGGTCCATCAGCGTCAGATCATGCGTCGCGATGACAACCGCCGTGCCCGAGCGGTTCAGCTCGCCGAAAAGCCGAAGCAGGCGCCTCGCCAGCGGCGGATCGACATTGCCGGTCGGCTCATCGGCAAGCAGAATTTCAGGTTGATCGATCAAGGCCCGCGCGATTGCCGCGCGCTGCTTCTCGCCCCCGGAAAGGACAGGCGGCAGCACATGCATGCGCTCGCCGAGGCCAACCCAGTCGAGAAGCTCTTCGACTTCGGCGCGATAGGTCGCCTCCTCCTTGCCGCGCACACGCAGCGGCAGTGCTACATTCTGATAGGTGGTCATGTGGTCGAGCAGACGGAAATCCTGGAAAACCACGCCAATACGGCGCCGCAGCAGCGGCATTTCCTTCGACGAGATCGTGGCGATATCCTTGCCAAAGACGTTTATCAGGCCGCGCGTCGGCTTCAGCGTCATGAACAACAGGCGCAGCAGCGACGTCTTTCCGGCACCCGACGGGCCGGTCAGGAACTGGAACGACCGCGGTGAAATATGGAGGCTGACATCACGCAGAACCTCCGGGCCCATTCCGTATCGCAAACCGACATTCTCAAAGCGAATCAAGCGTAACTTTCCAATCTCGTGTCCATGCGTGTTCTATTTTGTGTGGACGGATTTGGCCACCCATCAAACGCAGCCAGGCATCGGCCAAAACATTAATTTTTGTGGGATAGGCTGTCCTATGATTCGGAAAAAATTGTCTGCATGAGGGCAGACGATGCCAAAACCGTATTTTGCAAAGATCGATACAATGGAACCTAAAGATAATCTGAGTTTGAATGCTGTGCCTTCCATCGACAAAGGTGGTGCGGAGGATGTCGATTTCGAGACATTGGCGCGCGGTCCTGTCACCAAGGAGGCTGGGGCTGAGACATGGCAACGCCTGTTGCCCAGCGATGAAGCGATGACGATATTGCATGCGCGCGAAAGCACGGAACTGAAGGGGCCGGGCTTCGGCTATTGGCTTGTGGTGGCTTTGGTTGCGGTTTCGGTCTTCTGGATAACCGGCGGCCACACATTATTGTCCGGAACGTCGCCCGCTGACGATCCGATGCTGACCACCGGTTCGGTCGGTCACAAGAGCGAACTGGCACGCTAGATTTCCAGGCAGCGATCGGGCTATAGCAATTGCATATCGGTCAGAACCCTTGGAAAGTAAAGTTTCCAAACGGGCTCTCAATCAGGAAGAACTGCATGCCAAAGGTCGGCGGAAAAACTATCGAGGTCCTTTTCAGCGCCGAGACAATCGCGGAGCGGAACCTCGAACTTGCCAGGGCGATCGTCGCCCGCAATTTCGAAAACTTGCTGGTGATCTCGATCCTCAAGGGATCTTTCATCTTCGCCGCAGACCTCATCCGCGCCATGCATGATGCGGGAGCGGAACCGGACGTGGAGTTCATAACGGTATCGAGCTATGGCAAGGGCACGGAAAGCACCGAAGTGCGGTTGCTCCGCGATATCGACAGCGATGTGCATGGCCGCGACGTGCTTCTGATCGACGATATTCTTGAATCCGGAAAAACGCTGAAATTCACCCGCGAACTTATGCTGGAACGCGGCGCACGCAGCGTTTCCATCGCCGTGCTGCTCGACAAGAGCGTCAAGCGCAAGACGGATATCGAAGCCGATTTCAAAGGTTTCGAATGCCCGGATTATTTCGTGGTGGGATACGGCATGGACGTGGGCCATTCGTTCCGGCAACTGCCCTATGTGGGTGTGGTGGTGGATTAGAAGCCCGGTGGTAACTGCTCTTATCTCCCCCCTTGTGGGGGAGAAAGGATTTTCTTGGATTTAGCCTCTTCGCTAAATCCTTAGAAAAGCCAAGAGAGGGGATTTGGAGCGCACAAAGTAAAATCCCCTCACTTGCGATTTCTAGCACTTAGCAAGGGCTAAGATGCTGAAATCGCTTTCTCTCCCACAAGGGGAGAGATAATCGGCATCCGCGGTCTCAATCGAACTTCAGCAATCTCTCCAGATAGTCTTTTTCCATCTGCGGGCTCAGCGCATTGCCGAGGCGCTTGCGGATTTCGTCCAGGATTTCGCGCGCCCGCTGAATATCCAGATCTTTGGGGACGATATTCTTGGAGTCGTCGAAGAAATCTCCCCTGGAACGTTGGCGTCCCAGCGGATCGAGCCTGCCATTTTGCTGCTGCTGTCCATTGGGTCCGCCAGTCTGGCCTTCCTGACCCATGGCCTGCTGCATCTGTTTCATCATGTCCTGCCCGCCGCGGCGCAAGGCATCGAGCGCATTGCTCTGCCGGTCAACCGCCTGGCCGCCATCCGCATCGCCCAGCGCCTTTCCTGCCTGGCCCATGGACTTGTTGGCATCGCCGAACCCTTCACCGGGATTGATGCCGAGCCCCTTCAAATCCTTCATCATTTGCTCGAGATCCGACTGCAGCTTGCCCTGGCCTTCCTGAAGGCCGCGCAGGGCCTTGGCGATATCCTCTTCGGACATCTGGCCTTGCTGACCCTCCTGGCCATTTTGACCCTGCTGGCTCTGGCCCTGGTCCTGCTGCATGCCGTTCTGACGCTGTTGCTCAAGCCGGTTGGTCTGGTTCATCATCTCCTGCTGGCGCCGCATCAATTCGCCCAGCTTGTCCATCTGCTGTCGCATCTGACCTTGGCCCTGCTGATTTTGCTGCTGCTGGCCCATCTGCAGATTGTTCATCATGTTTTCGAGTTCGGAAAGCAGTTGCTGCGCCTGGTCCTTCGCACCCTGCTTGGCCAGATCCTCGATGCGGTCGAGCATGCGGTCTATATCCTCCTGCCGCAGTTCCATCGCGTTGGGATTTGGCATTTGAGCCATATTCGGGTTCTTCTGGGCTTTCTGGGCAAATTCGCGCAGATACTCGTTCATGGCGCTGCGCAGCTCTTTCATGCGCTTTTCGATTTCTTCCGGGCTTGCACCCTGTTCGATCGCTTGCTTCAAGGCTTCCTGCGCCTGACGCAGGCGACGCTCGGCGTCCGAAAGAGCGCCGTCCTCGATGCCACGCGCGACTTGCCACATATAGGCGACGACGTCGCGCAACTGGTCGTCGCTGCGCGCAAGATTGAGCCGCGAGCGCACGCTGCGCAAAGCGAGGTAATGAGACGCGTTCTTGATAGTCTCTTCCGGCCAGATGGTGATCGCATCCAGCATATCGAGCACTTGCGGCTTGGCATTGGCGTTGAGCGCCAGGATGCGACGCTCTTCCACGACAGCCTTGGCCAGCGGGTTGGCGAAGGGGCGTTCGGGCATGACGAACGTCTTGGTTTCGCTTCTGGCTTCCTGTTTCGCATCATCGGTCGCGACCAGGGTCATACGAATTTCGGAACCAGCCCATGGATGCTCGGTGAGATCCTTGGTGGTCGTGGTTTCCTTGGGCTGATCGCCGCGCCGCGGCAGCGCCAGAGGCAGGTCTGGCGCCTTGAAGAGCGGTCGCGCATCCTTGTCGGCAGGCAATGCCTGCTCGATTTGCGCCACCGCGCTCGATGCGCCGTAATCATCCTTGATTTCGTAGGAAACCTCCATCGTGCCGTTGGCAGCGCTGGAAGGATCCTTGGTGAAACGGACGGAAGGCGGCTGGTCGGGCGTTACCGAAAACGCCCATTCGGCAAGCGGGTTGCCATCATCTGACAGGCTGACCGTGCTGTTGGCACCGATCGGCAGTTCGAAATTACGCGGCCGGGCTTTGGCAGTCGTTGGATTGTCTTCCGGCTTGCCTTGGTCCTTCGCCGCAATATCGGTTGCCTCCCCATCCATCGACGTCTGGGTGACCTTCTCCGATCCGCTGCCGCCGATAATGCGGACGATAAGCGTGCTGTCCTGCGGAATGGTGAACTGTTTTTCTTCCGTCATTGGCTGCCGCTGTCAGGAAGAGCGGTGCGCGTCCGGTATAGCGCGGAGGCGTTACCCAGGCATCGATACGGGGCGGAATGGCTTCGCTCTTGCTATGACTGCGGAACGCATCGTTGATGCGGCCGCCGAGCGGCCCGCCGGAAAAGGCAAAGGCGACGACGAGAAGCAGGCCGACAATGCCGCGCAACGCCCAGGGATCGCGTTCCGGAATACGGGTTTGCGGCAGGCCGCTCTTCAAATTCTGGATGCGCTCGGCCATGCGCTTGCGATGTTCGTCCCACAGCGCCTGAGCAAACGGATCAATGCTCTTGTTGACGAGTTCTTCCGACTGGATGGTGATCGGCTGGTGATCGAGCGTGTTGACGCTTTCCAGCCGCTGGCTGATTTCCGAGTGATCGGGCAGACGGAATCTCAGCAGGAGATAGAGGCAGAGGGGCAGCGAGAGAGCAAAAAGCCCGAGCAGTGCCAGTCGCAATGCATCCGGAATTATCCGGAAGATACCGAACCAGGACAGGCACAGGAAAATGGCAACGGAAAGCAGCAGCGGCAGTACAAGCGGCCACAGGCGTTCGAACACAACGGTCAACCATGTAGACAAACGGAGGCGATCGATACTTTTGAAAATATCGAACCTGTACCTGATCGCGTCCCGTTTGTCGGGTTGTTGATCGGTCATCCGCACTCCATCTCGCCGGCATCGACGGTGCCGGCATCATAGAACAATACCATTCATCATGGCAAAGGCGAGGCCTTGGGGTAAAAATGCGATCATAGTTTTGTGTAGAGGTGGACCCTGCAGCATGAGCTCTCCGCCGAGGCCTGATGCCGATTATCTCTCCCCTTGTGGGAGAGAAAGGATTTTCCTGGGTTTAGCCTCTATGCTAAATCCTTGGAAAATCCAAGTGAGGGGTAGTATCAGTGAAGCAAATCCCCTCTCTTGCGATTTCTAGCACTTAGCGAGGGCTAAGATGCTGAAATCGCTTTCTCCCCCACAAGGGGGGAGATATGCGCACAGCGCTTGCTAAAGCCACTCAGGGATGGAATCCAAGCCGATCAGCTCGTCATAGGTCGTTCTGGGGCGCACCACATGGAACCGGTCGCCATTGACCAGAACCTCTGGCACGAGCAGACGCGTGTTGTAGGTGCCGGCCTGTACTGCGCCGTAAGCGCCTGCCGTTCCAATGGCGATGAGATCGCCCGGGGCCGGGCGCGGCAGGTCGCGATCGAGGCCAAGATAATCGCCGGTTTCGCAAACCGGACCGACGACATCGCCGCGAATACGCGGATCGTTGGCCGCAGGCTCCTTGACCGGACGGATGATATGAAAGGCGTCGTAAAGCGTCGGACGGATGAGATCGTTCATGGCCGCATCGACGATGATGAAATTCCGCGCATCGCCTTCCTTGAGGTAAATCACCTCGCTGACCAATATACCGGCATTGCCGACGATGAGACGGCCCGGTTCGAAAATGGTCTTCAGACCCAGGGGCTTGATATGCTTTTGCACGATTTGCGCATAGGCATCGGGCAGCGGCGGTGGATTATTGTCGAAATGATAGGGAATGCCCAAGCCGCCGCCGAGATCGACATGCTTGATATCGTGGCCGTCTGCCTGCAACTGCGCCACCAGTTCGGCCAGCAGCCTGAAGGCATTGTCGAACGGCTCGAGATCGGTGATCTGGCTGCCGATATGCATGTCGATGCCGGTGACCTTGAGGCCGGGCAGCTTGGCGGCATGCGCATAGATCGTGCTGGCCTTCGCAAGCGGAATGCCGAACTTGTTCTCGGATTTGCCCGTGGAAATCTTTTTGTGGGTCTTGGCGTCCACATCCGGGTTTATGCGTAGCGATACCGGCGCAATCTTGCCGGCAGCAACCGCGCGCCCGGACAATATTTCAAGCTCCGGCTCGGATTCGACGTTGAAACAATGGATTCCTGCGGCCAGCGCATAATCCATTTCGCCGGGCTTCTTGCCGACGCCGGAAAAAACGATCTTGTTGGCCGGGATGCCTGCAGCCAGAGCGCGACGCATCTCGCCCTCGGAAACCACGTCGGCGCCTGAACCGAGGCGAGCCAGCGTCTTCAGGACGGCCTGATTGGAATTGGCCTTGAGCGCGTAAGCGACGAGCGTCTCCATATCGGCGAATGCCGCCGAAAAGACCTTGAAATGCCGCTCGATCGTCGCGGTGGAATAGCAATAGAAAGGCGTTCCGACCGCCTTGGCGATGTCGGGAATGCTGACGCCCTCGGCATGGAGAACGCCGTCTTTATAGTCGAAATGGTTCACGTACGTGCCTAGATCAACGGGTCAAGGATGAAACGCTTGTCCTGAACCGGTGGTTTTTCTGTCTTCGGCTCGCCGGGCATCGTCGTAACGGAAGCCGGCGGCAGTTCAGGATCGCCCTTTCGGCCACAAGCCGAAACAACGCTTAAAATTGCAATCGACATCAGTATTGTCGTCAAAAAAGAACGGCTCGTCATAAGTTTGATCCCGAATGGCGTTTACTCTGTCTAGCGTATGAAGGCGCGCTTTGCACCCCCATCGCCAGCCAATAATGTTTTAGAGTTTTGCGATGCGCTTTTGCCAGAATTTGATCTGGCGGCGAACCTCGCCCGGCGCCGTACCGCCATAGGATTTGCGGCTGCGCACCGATTTGTCGACGGTCAGATAACCGAACACCGCATCGGTGATGCCGGGATGTATCGCCTGCAGATCCTCAAGCGACAGCTTGCCAAGCTCGGCTTTCCTCTCTTCGGCCAAAGCCACTGCGCGTCCGGTCACGTGATGCGCCTCGCGGAAAGGCAGGCCGAGTTCGCGTACAAGCCAGTCGGCAAGATCGGTCGCAGTGGAATAACCGGAACCGGCCGCTTTTTTCATTGCGGCGCTGTTGATGGTCATATCACCGACCATGCCGGTCATCGCGGCAATGCATAGTTCCAGCGTCTCGGCTGCATCGAAGACGGCTTCCTTGTCTTCCTGCATGTCCTTGGAATAGGTCAGCGGCAGACCTTTCATCACCGTCAGGAGACCGACCAGCGAGCCGGTGATGCGCCCGGTCTTGGCGCGCACCAGTTCGGCAGCATCGGGGTTCTTCTTCTGCGGCATGATCGACGAGCCGGTGGAGAAACTGTCGGACAGGCGCACGAACCCGAACTGCGGCGTCGACCAGATGACGATCTCTTCGGCGAGGCGCGACAGATGCGTCGCGGTGATCGCGGCGGTCGAAAGGAACTCCAGCGCATAGTCGCGATCCGAAACACTGTCGAGCGAGTTGCGGGTCGGCTCGCGGAAGCCGAGCGCCTTTGCGGTCATGTGCCGGTCTATCGGGAAACCCGTCCCGGCCAGCGCCGCAGCACCCAGCGGCGAATAGTCCATGCGGAGGGTGGCGTCCCGGACCCGGCTCAAATCGCGGCCGAACATCTCGACATAGGCCATGCAGTGGTGACCGAAGGTGACGGGCTGCGCCGTCTGCAGATGCGTGAAGCCTGGCATCAAGGTCGATGCATGTTCCTCGGCACGCTTCAGAAAAGCTTCGATGAGCTTCTTCAGCGCAATCGCCGTTCTCTCGAATTCCGCCTTCACCCAGAGGCGGAAATCGACGGCAACCTGATCATTGCGCGAGCGCGCCGTATGCAACCGGCCTGCCGGTGCGCCGATCAGTTCGGCCAATCTCGACTCGATATTCATGTGGATGTCTTCGAGCTTGCGCGAAAACGTGAATTTTCCCGTCTCTATCTCTGACAATATCGTGTTCAGGCCCTTTGCGATCTTGTCGTGATCGTCCGCCGCTATTATGCCGGTTTTCGCAAGCATGGCAGCATGGGCAAGCGAACCCTGAATGTCCTGGGCGTAGAGTTTCTGGTCGAAGCCGATGGAAGCGTTGATTTCTTCCATGATCGCGGCGGGACCCGAGGCAAAACGGCCTCCCCACATTTCATTGCTGTTCTTCTTGTCGGACATGGGTAGCGCCTTGGGTGAGAAGCGAGAAGAGTAAAATGACGGACGGCAACGAAACGCAGAAAACGCCACGCGACAACAGCAGGAAGATCATCCTGTCTGCAGCTCTCGCAGGCATTCTTGCCGGTGCGGTTGCGGTATACGTGATGGAACGGCCTTCTGGCAATATTGTCGCCGGCACAAACCCGTCCGCCGATCAATGCGCTTTGAAAACCGCGGATGCCAAGAAGATAGACGGGGCCGCCGTCGGTGCCGTTGCGGCCATGCGCGGTGCGGATTCACCTCAATCCATGTCGGCTTTGACTTTCACCGCTCCCGATGGAAAGCCTGCCCGCCTCGGCGATTTCAAAGGCAAGACGCTTCTCGTCAATCTGTGGGCAACGTGGTGCGTGCCATGCCGCGAGGAAATGCCGGCCCTCGATGCGCTGGAGACGAAGAAGGGCGGCGACAATTTCCAGGTCGTGACCATCAACATCGATACGGGCGACGACGAGAAGCCGAAGGCGTTCCTGAGCGAGATCGGCGTCAAGTCGCTGCAGCTCTATCGCGATCCATCGATGGGCGTATTCAACGATCTGAAGCGCAAGAACCTCGCTTTCGGTCTGCCGGTCACAATGCTTGTCGACAAGGAAGGCTGCCAGATTGCCGCTATGAACGGTCCGGCCGACTGGTCCAGCGATGACGCCGCCCGTTTTGTCGATACAGCGACCGGCCTGTAGGCTGCAGGGCCTGTCTGGATTCACGTCAGGGCGAGGCGAAAACGGTGGTTTTCGAGCACCGGAGCGCAGCGTACTTTGAGGTACGTGAGCACCGGAGTGCAGAAAAACGCCGTTTGCAGGCCGCCATGGCGTGAACTACCCTAGCGATCAACCGCGGCGACGACCGCCTCCATCCAGTGGTCGCGGATCTTCATCTTGTGCATGTGCTCGAGCGTACTGTGCACATAGTCTTCATTGCGGCCCGATTGACCCACTGAGCCGCGCACAGCCGTCGCAGCTTCGCTCACGGAAAGCCTGCCCGCATACTGAACATGGTTGCGGTCGACGATATAGGTCAGCGCCTCGACCTTGCGTCCGTCTTCGAGCCGTATGCCCAGCCGTCGTTCGAGATAGACATGCGTGACCAGTTCACGCGCCCGCAGATAGGCGACGACCTCGTCCTCGAGATCGCCAGGCACGCGAAACGCCATTCCGAGGCAGGATCCGCCGCGATCAAGGCCGAGCACCAGCCCTGGCCGCTCCGGCGTCCCGCGATGCACATAGGAGCGGACACATAGCGCCCTTCGATAGCCGTGCAGCCGGGCGTGCAAGGTCTCCACATGTGCAAAGCCCGGCTTCCACATCAGAGAGCCGTAGCCAAAGACCCAAAAATCGCCCATATCCGTCCTGATAGCTCGATCTCATTGAATATCTTCCCGTGACCGATAGCGAGACCCGCCCCATGCCGTCAAGCACTGCCGAAAAGAGCCGCAAGCCTTCGAGACTTCCGATCATCATCGGCGCACTGATTATCCTTGCCGGCGTGATCTACACCGGCGGCTGGTACTATCTGGCCAATCAGCTCGAGAGCCGGGTCGCAACGAACATTGCAGCGTTCAAGCAGCAGGGTATCGATGCCACCTGCGAAAACGCCAGGGCGAGCGGCTATCCTTTGCGCGTTGGTCTCGACTGCTCGAAAGTCGGCTGGGTCGACCAGGCCAAGAACATATCCATCACCGCCGGCAGCTTTCGTTCCGCGGCACAAGTCTACGACCCGCTAAAAATCGTTAGCAGCGTCGAAGGCCCTGCCGCGGTCGACGTGCCCGGTGCTCCGCCTCTCGACGTGAAATGGGAAAATCTCGCCACGAGCGTCCGGCTCGACAAACCGCTTCCGAAACAACTGTCGATCGAAGGCAGCAATGTCATGGTCACCGAGCGCGGGAATGTGAGCAATCCTGTTCCCCTCGCCGTCATGCAGACCGGGAAACTTGAGTTCAACACCGCTCAACCGCAGATGGATATCGCACTATCCTTCGACAAGCTGAAGATCGCCGACAATATCGTCCTCGACAGGCCATTGCCGGAGTTGACGGGAGCTGCCGATGTCCAGCTTGCCAATGGTTTCGCGCTTCTGGCAAAACCCGAGCGTGACCTGTCGGTTCTGCGCGGCCAGACGGGAACGCTGCGCAAAGTCGAACTGTCCTTCGAGGATGGCAGCGGGATTGCGATTTCCGGTCCGTTTTCCGTCGCCGATGACGGACGCATCAGCGGCGATTTCAAGGTGACGATGCGCAATCCGGAAGGTGTCGCCAAAGTCATGCAGGGCATCTTCCCTGAAGCAGGCAATACGATTTCGACCGTTGTTCAAGCGATGGCGTTCGTTCCGAAAGACGCGAGTGGCGCGCCGACACTTCCCATTACGGTGAAGAACGGCAAAATGTCGGTTGGCTTTATCGGTATCGGACGATTGCCTGCGCTGTAATTGTAAGTTGAACGTCGCACATTACACGCGGACGGATCCGCTCTTATCTCTCCCCTTGTGGGAGAGAAAGGATTTTCCTGGATTTAGCCTTCTTTGCTAAATCCTTGGAAAATCCAAGTGAGGGGATTTTTTGACCCCAGAACAATCCCCTCTCTTGTGATTTCTAGCACTTAGCAAGTGCTAAGATGCTGAAATCACTTTCTCCCCCACAAGGGGGGAGATAATCGGCATCGCCTCTCACGACTATTGCGTTGAGCTCTGTCCTGCCTTCTGCCGTCCAAAGTCCGGAGCATCCACTTCCTGACCGGCATCGATGATACCGCGGCGGACGGCACGTGTCCGCGTGAAAAGATCGAACAGCGCATCGCCATCGCCCCAGCGAACCGATCGCTGCAACGAGGCGAGGTCCTCGGAAAACCGCGACAGCATTTCAAGGATGGCGTCCTTGTTGTGCAGGCAGACATCGCGCCACATGGTGGGATCAGATGCGGCCAGACGCGTGAAATCGCGAAAACCCGAAGCCGAATATTTGATGACTTCGGAGTTCGTCACTTCTTCCAGATCGCTCGCCGTGCCGACGATATTGTAGGCAATGAGGTGCGGCAGGTGAGACACGATGGCCAGCACGCGGTCGTGATGCAACGGATCCATCGTGTCGAGCCGCGAACCGCAGGCTTCCCAGAACCTTGTCAGCTTCGCGATAGCGTCCGGGTCCGTGCCTTCGAGCGGCGTGAGAATGCACCAGCGGTTGATGAACAGATCGGCAAACCCGGCATCGGGGCCGGAATACTCCGTTCCTGCGAGCGGATGTCCCGGAATGAAATGCACATTCGCGGGGAGTTCCGGCTGCATCTGCGCAATCACCGAGCCCTTGGTCGAACCGACATCGGTCACGATCGCGCCGGGCTTCAGCGAAGCGGCGATCTGCCGGGCAACTTCGCCTGACGAACCCACAGGCACTGAAACGATAACGAGATCGGCGTTCTTCACCGCCTCTGCGCTGTCGAGTGTATAGCTATCGCCGAGGCCAAGCTCTTTGGCCCGAGCCAGTGTGGCTTGGCTGCGGGTGGAGATGACGATCTTGTCGGCAAGGCCCTCGCGCTTGATGACGCGCGCCAGCGACGAACCGATGAGGCCGATGCCGATCAGTGCGATTGTATTAAAATGAACGTTGGACATTTTCTTACTTCAGGAATTCGGAGAGTGCAGCGACTACGCCGCGATTGGCTTCTTCGGATCCAATGGAAAGGCGCAACGCGTTCGGAAATCCGTATCCCGTGACGCGGCGCAAAATATAGCCTTTGCTCGTGAGGTAAGCGTCCGCCTTCTCCGCCGATTTCGCCTTGTCATCGGGAAAGTGTACGAGAAGGAAATTTCCGACCGACGGCGTGACCCGAAGCCCGAGCCCGGTCAATTGTTCGGTCAGCCAGGGCAGCCACTTCTCGTTGAAAGCCACCGCATCGTTGAGATGCGCGCGGTCGCGTATGGCCGCAGCACCCGCAACGATGGCCGCGGAGTTCAGGTTGAACGGGCCACGGATGCGGTTCGTTGCATCGATGATATGGGCGGGCGCAAACATCCAGCCAATGCGCAAAGCGGCAAGGCCGTATATCTTCGAAAAAGTGCGGGTCATCACGACGTTCTCGGACGACGACACCAGTTCGACGCCTGACTCATAGTCGTTGCGGCGAACATATTCCGCATAGGCGGCGTCGAGCACCAGCATTACGTTCTTCGGCAGTCCGGCATGCAGTCGGCGAACCTCTTCGAAGGGCAGATAGGTGCCTGTCGGATTGTTTGGATTTGCCAGAAATACGATCTTGGTGCGCGGCGTGACGACACGCAAAATCGCATCGACATCGGCTTGCTCGTTCTGTTCGCTGGCAACGACCGGCACGCCACCCGCAGCCATGGTGGCGATCTTGTAAATGCCGAAGCCATGCTCGGTGTAGACAGCCTCATCGCCTGCAGCGAGGTAGGCCTGGCACAACAGGCCGAGCAATTCGTCCGAACCATTGCCGCACATGATATTATCGACGTTCAGACCGTGGATATCGGCGATAGCCCGCTTCAGCAGGGTCGCCTGACCATCGGGATACATCTCCAGTTGCTCCACCGCAGCGCGATAGGCCTCCATCGCATGCTTGCTGGCACCGAGCGGCGTCTCGTTCGACGACAGCTTATGCACCTTCTCAACACCGGGAGCGCTGTGCTTGCCAGGCACATAGGCGGCAATATCGAGCACACCGGCTTTCGGAGTTGGGCGCATGTCTTGTCGTGTCGTTGTCATAATTGTTCGAGTCCGTAACGGGCAAAAGCACCGTGCGGACATAACTGCCAATGGGGCCAATGTCGAGAACAACTTGACTTTGCGCGAACTGCGACCATACCTACGCGCGATCACGCCCTCAATTGCGCAGACATGACGAAAATCAGCCGACCATCCGCTAAAAAAGTCCAGCAAAGCCAGGAAGCGACAAATCCCCACAGTCCGGTGGTGGATTTTGGCGCCGACAAGCCGTTGCACCTGGATAGCGGTGTATCGCTTTCGCCGTTTCGTATCGCCTATCAGTCCTATGGTGAACTCAACGCCGACAAGTCCAACGCAATTCTCGTCTGCCATGCGCTGACCGGCGATCAGCATGTCGCCAATGTCCATCCGGTAACCGGCAAGCCCGGCTGGTGGGAGTTGCTCATTGGTCCGGGCAAGCCCATCGATACGGACCGCTATTTCGTGCTCTGTTCCAATGTGCTCGGGGGTTGCCTTGGCTCGACAGGCCCGGCCTCGATCAATCCCGAAACCGGCAAGGCCTATGCACTGGATCTTCCGATCATCACGATCGCCGACATGGTGCGTGCCCAGGCGATGCTCATCGAGCATTTGGGCATCAAACAGCTTTTTGCCGTGATCGGCGGATCCATGGGCGGCATGCAGGTGCTGGAATGGGCGTCGAGCCATTCCGACAAGGTGTTTGCGGCCGTGGCGATCGCGACCGGTGCGCGCCACTCGTCGCAGAATATCGCCTTCCATGAAGTGGGCCGTCAGGCGGTCATGGCTGATCCCGACTGGAAGGAAGGCCGCTATCTCGAAGCCGGCACTGTCCCGCGCAAGGGTCTTTCGGTCGCCCGCATGGCGGCGCATATCACCTATCTGTCCGAGACCGCCTTGCACAACAAGTTCGGACGCAATCTGCAGGATCGGCAGAAACGTGACCTTCGGCTTCGACGCGGATTTCCAGATCGAAAGTTATCTGCGCCATCAGGGCACGACATTCGTCGAGCGTTTCGACCCGAATTCCTATCTCTATATGACACGGGCGATGGATTACTTCGATCTGGCGGCCGAACATGGCGGCCGCCTTGCAGATGCCTTCGCCGGATCGAAAACCCGGTTCTGCATTGTCTCATTCACCAGTGACTGGCTGTTCCCGACCAGCGAAAGCCGGATGGTCGCCCATGCGCTGAATGCAGCAGGCGCGTCGGTGTCCTTCGTCGAGATCGAGTCGGATCGAGGCCACGATTCATTTTTGCTCGATGAGCCGGAAATGTTCTCCACTATTACCGGATTCATCCGCTCTGCTGCCCGCGCCAGGGGGCTTTTGCCGTCATGAGTGTAAACGTCCACCCGCGCGTCGATTTCGCCGTCATCGCTTCGCTGGTCGAGCCCGGCTCGCGCGTACTCGACGTCGGCTGCGGCGATGGCGAACTGCTGGAGCTTTTGCAGAACACCAAGGATGTAGATGGGCGCGGCGTCGAGCTCTCGCAAAAGGGTGTCAACGAATCGGTCGCGCGCGGCCTGTCGGTGATCCAGGGCGATGCCGACAGCGATCTCAAATATTATCCGGATGGCGGTTTCGATTATGTGATCCTGTCGCAGACCTTGCAGGCGACCCGCAACCCGAAGAATGTCCTCACCGAACTTCTGCGCATCGGCGAAAAGGCCATCGTGTCATTTCCCAATTTCGGGCATTGGCGGGTCCGTACCTCCCTCGCCATCAACGGTCGCATGCCCGTAACCAAAGACCTGCCTTATAGCTGGTACGACACCCCGAATATCCACTTCTGCACGATCAATGATTTTGTCGACATGACCAAGGAAGTCGGCGCAGTGGTCGAGTCGGCCGTCGCGCTGAATGCCTTGGGAGAGCGCCTCGGATTCAACATGCCATGGGGATTCTGGAACCTCTTCGGCCAGCAGGCTGTGTTTTTGCTCAAACGCTAGCGAACCCTGAACAGGATTTGCGCAAGAATCCTCGAATCGTGCACAAAGAGTCGCGATTCCGGTGCAAGAATCATCGATTCCGCCGCAAGAATTTCAATCAATGCGGGTAATTTGATTGTGCTAACGCGAACTGGCGCTTGCCGTGCCTTGCGGTGAGAGCACCGGTACGAACACACGCCGCGACGCACGCTTGGCAACGGGCAGCCCCTGATAGATGCGTTTTTGCGCCTCAACGATCAATACGCCAGAGAACATCGGCCAAAACCGGCGACCTACCCGTTCAAACAATGAGGAAAGCCGCATCATCGCTTTTCGCGACGATGGCGGGAAGAACAGAGCTTCGCCCCACGGTCCGGGCGTGAAGTTTGCCTCCCTCAGGAGGCGCGTCAGCTGACCTCGACTATAGGGGCGGCCGCTGCCAAACGGCGTATGTTCGAACCTCGCCCATAGCCCGCGCCGGTTCGGAACGACGATGACCAGCCGGCCGTTGGGCGCGAGAACACGCCACATTTCCTTCAATGTTTCGCGTGGATCTTCCGCATGTTCCAGCGCATGTACCATCAATATTCTGTCCACCGAGGATTCGGGTAGAGGCAAATCCTCCTCAAATATCAACGCTGTAGCGGACGCCTCGGCCGGTGGCCAGCTGGCGGCGCCCTGCCCGGCCGGCATGAAGGCGAAGGTGCGTTCCGTATCGCCGCGGAACCTGTCGAGGTAAGGTACGGCATAGCCGAGACCAACCAGCCGCTCGCCCGGCAGCTTCGGCCAAATCGGCACCAAGGCCATCGTAATGGAGCGCTCGGTCAGATGGCCGAGCGTTGAAGCGTAAAACGAGCGAAGATCGATGATGTCGAGATGCATGGCCGCAACGTAACATGGAAGATGAGAACATCAAGAAATGGCTGAGATGGGTTGCGGGTCTGTGTTTGGGAGAGCTATCCTTTGCCAAACAAAGAATGAAGAGAACAACCATGCCCCAATTGCAGATAGAACAATTCACCGCCCGCAGCGATAATTTCGGCGTGCTGATCCATGATCCTGAAACCGGCCTGACCGCGTCAATCGATGCCCCGGAGGAACAGCCGATTCTTGACGCGCTCAAGCGCCGCGGCTGGAAACTAACGCATGTTTTCACCACGCATCACCATACGGATCACGTGGAAGCCAATCTGGCGCTGAAGAAACGATTTGGCGTGGAAATTATTGGCCCGGAAGACGAAAAGTCGAAAATACCGGGTATTGACCGCGGCGTCCGTCACGGCGAACGGTTCAAGTTCGGCAATTTCGAGGTGGAGGTCATTTCCACGCCGGGGCACACCGCGGGCGAAATCTCCTTTCATATCCCTGCCGCCAAGGTCGCGTTTACCGGCGACACCCTGTTTTCGCTCGGCTGCGGGCGGCTTTTCGAAGGAACGCCTGCAACCATGTTCAAGTCGTTGCAGCGGTTGATCGGACTGCCGGGTGAAACGGAAATCTATTGCGGCCACGAATATAGCGAGAGCAATGCACGTTTTGCCCTGACTATCGACCCGGAAAACTCGGCGCTCAAGGAGCGGGCCAAGGAAATCAAGACTTTGCGGGAGGCAGACTTGCCGACCTTGCCATCAACGCTCATGCGCGAGATGGCGACCAATCCGTTTCTTCGCTGGCATGACCCGGCGATCCGCAAAAACCTCAAGATGGAAAGCGCGACCGATGAGGCGGTTTTCGCTGAAATCCGCAAGCGCAAGGACAATTTCTGATGGTGTTGACAGCAGGCGAGATTCGCGGGCACCTCGGGCTTCAGCCGCATCCGGAAGGCGGCTTCTATGTCCAGACTTTCCGGGACAACCAGGGTGAATGGCCAGAAGGCGGGCGCGGGCACTCGACGGCCATCTACTTTCTGCTTGAGGAAGGCCAAATTTCAGCCTGGCACCGCGTCAAGGATGCTGCCGAAGTCTGGCACTGGTATGGTGGCGCACCACTGCTTTTGACCGTGGCGACTGCGGGCTCACCGCACGAAACCCATGCGCTTGGACTTGACCTTGCCAATGGGCAGCGCCCGCAAGCCATTGTTCCGGCAGGACAATGGCAAATGGCAAAGAGCCTTGGCGCGTGGACACTTGTCGGGTGCACCGTAGCACCAGGATTTGATTTCGCTCAGTTCGAAATGGCGGAACCTGGCTGGGAGCCCTGACGGCGTCTAAAGAGCATGTCCTTTGCTGCGATAACCGCGCCCAGCGTGATCAAGAGGCATGCGAGCATCACACGTCCTGTTGGCTCCGTAACCCCGGCGATGATCAGCACAAGCGTTGAAAGCAGCGGCGCGGCATAGCTCGACGCACCGAGCACCTGGATATTTCCATGTTTGACGCCATAGTCCCAGACATAGAAAGCCGCACCAACCGGGAATAGCCCAAGCCCAAGGACGGCGAGCCACTGGACGAGTCCATCCGGCCACACCGTCTGCTCAAGGAGCAGGTGCGAAATCAGTGAAAGTATTGACGTTGCTATGCAAAAGCCTGTCACAGCATCCGTTGGCACACTGGCAAAACGCCGTGAAAGCAGCGAATAGGCGGCCCATGTCAGTGCGCAGAGGCCAGCCATGGCGTAGCCGAAGCCAAATTGCGGATCGAAGCCGAGGCCGCCACCTTTGGTTATGATCAGCACAGTTCCAGCTAGGCCCAACAACGTGCCTAGAATATGAAACCAGCGTAGCTTTTCACCCGGCATCAGAGCAGATCCCACAACGATGAAAAGCGGCCAGAGATAGGCGATAAGGCTGGCGTCGACAGCTGGAGCGTTGCGTAGTGCCGTAAAATAGAGGAAGTGGTAGCCGAAGAGCCCGACAACGCCGAGCAACCAGACCTTTGCGGGCTGGCGCAGATGTCGCGCAGCACCCGGTCGCCACAGCCAAGAGATCAACCCAAGGCTCGCACCGATGGCGAACGTCATCGCGGTCAACTGAAATGGCGGAACCTTACCCGACACATCAGTGAAAAGCGCGAGCATCGCCCACATGATGATCGCAAGGAAACCAACAAATGTAGCCAAAAAGCACCCCGGATTCGAAGACGGCCCCTGCCGCGTCTATTGCGTCTTTTCGAAACGGGTTGCGTAAACAGTCACCGTACCGATCTGCGTGCCGATTTTCGCTTGCACAGGTGAATAGATAGCGGACTTGCCGAGCGATGCAAAGGTGAGACTGATCTTGCTAGAGTTCTTCAGATATTCGATAGCTTTTCGCCCTGACTGATAGCCAGCGATCGGGACGAATTTGGCCAAACAGGTAATGGCATCGCCCTTGAAACCCTCGGTCGCAAAGGGCTGCGCCCTGCCCGATGGAGAAAGTTTCAAATCCACGCGTGTCTGGCCATCATAGAGATGCAAGGTCTGCTTGCAGACCTGGTCGAGGCTGCTTGCTGCCACCATCACGCCGGAAATCGGATCGGCAACCGACTGGAGGTCGGCAGGTTTCAGATCCACCCAGTTCTTCTTCCTGTTGATCGGCGGATCGTTGGTGGTATTCGTCACATTGCCGTTGGTAAAGGCGATCGACGTGCTCTTGTTTCGGTTACCATGCCGGTATTTGACAACATAGGAATTCGGTACGGGCCCGGTCTCGGCAAACTGACCGGTAACGTCCAGCTTGCCGTTGGTGTCATCGAAAAGGCTACCCAGCCCCGAGCTGGCAAGAGACCCGACAACTTTGTAAGCGCGATCATCTGTGACGCTGGTTGAAAAACTTGCCTTGGCTATCGACAATCCGAAGAGTGAAACGCGGTAATCTGTCTGATACGACTGGGCACCGTGCGCCGGATGCGCGCCCATCAGCGCTAGTGCAGCGAGCGGCACCAGCATTCGCGTTCGGCTGGCATACTGCCTATGGGCATTCATTCTTGTCATTCTTGTCCAAAGGATCCCTGCAGGGATTGTTCGAGCGTATAAAGCAGGCAAAGTTGTGATAAACATTACAAAGCCGGCCTGTATTATATATAAGTAGCGCCAAACTTGGCATAAGTGCACTTGACGCGCGTGGCCCATATCACTATAGAAACGCGACTTCCCAATAGGCCGCCCATCCGATAAGCGAGCCGCTGCACGGCAACGTGCGATGGTAGCAGGAAATATTCGGACAAAGGCGAATGAAAAATTTGAAGGTGAGACCAGATGTCCCGCACATGTGAATTGACCGCTAAGTCGGTACAGTATGGTAACAATGTGAGCCACGCGAACAACAGAACGCGCCGCCGCTTCTTGCCGAATCTTTGCCACGTAACGCTGATCTCCGAAGCCCTCGGTCAGAGCTATCGCCTGCGCGTTTCGGCCCATGCCCTGCGCAGCGTCGAGCATCGCGGTGGTCTGGATGCATTCCTGGTCAAGGCTGACGAGAAGGAGCTGTCGCAACGCGCCCGTCTCCTGAAGCGTCAGATTGCCAAGAAGCTTCTCGAAGCTCCAGTCGCTGCTTAATCAGCAATCGCTTCCATTTTTCTAGTCGTCGAGGCCAGCAAATGCTGGCCTTATTGCTGGTTCCATTACCCAGGATAAAAAAATGCCGCTGCAACGCGCCTATACCTTTTCGGACTTTATTCTCCCCGTTTTAGCTATGTGCGCGGTCGTTGCCGCGTCCAATATCCTTGTTCAGTATCCTTTTGATCATTTTGGATTGGGAGAAATCCTGACTTATGGCGCCTTTACCTATCCGATAGCCTTTCTGGTCAACGATCTTGCAAATCGCACATTCGGCCCGGCCTTTGCCCGGAAGGTCGTCTATGTGGGATTTGCGATTGCCGTCGTCCTTTCGGTCTGGCTGGCAACGCCGCGCATCGCTATCGCATCCGGCACGGCATTCCTGACAGCCCAGCTTCTGGACATCACCGTATTCAACAGGTTGCGGCAGCTGACGTGGTGGAAGGCGCCTTTTGCCTCTGCCATCTTCGGTTCGCTGTTAGACACATTGCTGTTCTTCTCAATCGCCTTTGCTGCCAACTTTGCCTGGATAGACACCGCGACAGGCCACGCCGATTCGTCACTTGCCATGCTGGTGCCCTTCCTTGGCAGGGAAATCCCATTGTGGATGTCGTTGGGTTTTGGCGATCTGATGGTCAAAATGTTCATGGCTGTCGTGATGTTGGTGCCTTACGGAGCGATCCTTGCAATATTCGCCCCCGCTATCTACTCGGCAAACCGGAATTCCAGATAAAGATTCCGTTGCAGGATGGAATGATTATCATCCGATACGAGCGATAGTCGGGTAGAACCGTCTGCCGTCTGCCAGACATCCAGCCCTTCCATATTGTCTATCTGGTTGCGCATGTCCGCCTGCAGGATGAATTCGCCGTCGACCGTAGCGCCAGGTTTGATGCTTGCCGCGGGTATCCTTCGTATTCTCAGAACCACGCCGCTGGCCATGCTGAAGCGGCGCTCGAGCAGCAGCAAATCACCATCGGGCAGGAAATCGCCATCGCTGACGTCGAAATCATCGCGGCGTTTGACAAAGAAAATGCCTTTCTGCGGCCCTTCGAGCACTGCGGCGAACATATCGCCAGCCTTGTTGATGCTTTTTTCGGTTACAGCAATCCGCCCCCCGTGCAATGGGCCTGAGGCCGGCGAATAGGCTATCGTCTCTATGCCCCGGTTGTTGCGCAGTTCGTCGCTCGGTATCGGCAGAGGAACATTCTTTGGCGTCGAGGCAAAGTTTTCAAGGTCCAGCGCATATTCCGCAATCCGGTGGATGCGCTCGAACGAAACAGTGACTGTATTGCCGTAAACGCTCATGCCTTCGGCATCGGAGTTCCACTTGCCCTCGACAGGAAGACCTTCCTCGCTCTGGATCGGTGCCAAGCGAAAACTGCTGATCGATGCGGGTCTGCCCTCTTCATCGCGCTGCATCGTACCCGCATACCAGAAGCCAGTATCGGTGATGCCGAGAAATTTCTTTCCTGAATCCAGATAGCGAAACGCGGAAAGGCCGCCAAAGTCGGAACTCGCAGAGGTCATTTCCAGACCGCCAACAAATTCAAGATCTCCGAACCGCCTCTCGGACGAGCCGATGCGAAAATTGGAGACCACACGGGACTCGATGACAGCAGAGGAAACGACCGCGTTTTCCTCCGCCGAAGCCGGCATTGCAACAAGGATCGTGAGGCAAAGCGATGCGCGCCGAAAAGCCAGCGCAGTTCGGTTCATGTTATCGCCGCATTGACTTTTTTGCGCTCTGTCGCTCCGGCTCTTCAAATAATGAAGCCAGCTGTTCAGTCATGGCACCGGCAAGTTCCTCTGCATCGACGATAGTGACAGCGCGGCGATAGTACCTCGTCACATCATGACCGATACCAATGGCGATCAGTTCAACCGGCGAGCGTGTTTCGATCTCCTCGATCACGGCGCGCAAATGCCGCTCGAGATAGTTGCCCGGATTGACCGAAAGGGTAGAATCATCAACCGGAGCCCCATCCGAGATCATCATCAGGATACGGCGCTGCTCGGGACGGCCCAGCAAGCGTTGGTGCGCCCATATCAGGGCTTCGCCGTCGATGTTCTCCTTCAGGAGGCCTTCGCGCATCATCAGGCCAAGATTGCGCCGTGCGCGCCGCCATGGAGCGTCAGCACGCTTATAGACGATGTGGCGCAGATCATTGAGACGTCCGGGACTGGCAGGCTTGCCACGTTCCAGCCAGGCTTCACGCGCCTGACCGCCTTTCCAGGCCTTGGTGGTGAACCCGAGGATTTCCACCTTCACACCGCAACGCTCCAGCGTCCTTGCCAGAATGTCCGCGCACGTCGCGGCAACTGTAATCGGCCGCCCGCGCATGGAACCGGAATTGTCGATAAGCAGCGTCACGACCGTATCGCGGAAATCCGTGTCGCGTTCCTGCTTATAGGAAAGTGGTTGCGTTGGATCGATGACGATACGCACAAGGCGCGCACTGTCGAGGTAGCCCTCCTCCAGATCGAAGTCCCATGAGCGGTTTTGTTGCGCCATCAGACGGCGTTGCAACTTGTTTGCCAAGCGTCCAACGACAGCAGAGAGATTGGCGAGTTGCTTGTCGAGGAAGGCCCGCAGACGCTCCAGCTCGGCCTCGTCGCAAAGCTCTTCCGCATCGGTCGTTTCGTCGAATTCCTGCGTGAAAATCTTGTAGCCGCTCTCACTGCCAAGATTGGAGAAAGGTTGGTTGGGGCGCCGCGCCTCGCCCGGTATCTCGGCATCCGCGTCCGAATCCTCGTCCATATCGTCAGACGAAGCGTCGGCGGCTTCGGTCTCGCCGGACTGGCTGTCGTCGCTGGATGTATCGGACTCATCATTCTCGGACGAATCGCTGCCCTCGTTCTCATCCGAACCGCCTTCGTTGTTTTCTTCCGGTTCTGGCGAGTCTTCGTTATTGTCCTGGCTGTCGTCTTCCTGGCTCTCCTGCGCCAGCTCTTCCGCCATCTCCATGGAAGCCAGCATCTCGCGTACGACGCGAGCGAAAGCGTTTTGATCGTTGATCTTGGCGCCGAGATGGTCGAGGTCCGCCGCGGCCTTCTCCTCGATCCAGTCACGCCACAGGTCAAGCACGTTGCCAGCTGATTCGGGAGCTTTGCGGCCCGTAAGCTTCTCACGGACCAAAAGCGCCACGGCTTCCTCGAGCGGCGCCTCCGCTTTATCAGTTATCGCAGGGAAATTGGCCCGGGCATATTTGTCCGAGAGCATGGAAGTCAGATTCTCGGCGACCCCGTCCATACGCAGCGCGCCGATAGCCTCTACACGCGCCTGTTCGACCGCGTCGAAGATCGCCCTCGCCTGCTTGCCCTCGGGCGCCAGCGTCGCGTGAATGCGGTCATTGTGACAGGCTTTGCGCAACGCCATCGAGTCGCCAAGACCGCGCGTGACGGCAACATCATTGGCAGTTGGGCGCTTGGGCAGATCAGGAAGCCGGGCACGATGACCGGTCAGGGCCGGTTTGTCATTACCGAATCCAACTTCCATTTCATGGTCGCCGGCAATCGCACGCATGCATCCCGTAAGCGCGCGCTTGAAAGGCTCGGAATCAACCGGACCTTTCGGATTCGCACGTGAATTGTCTCCGGGACCTGCCATCTTTATGTGACGCTTAGCCTATGACCACGTTGGCCGTGGACTCAGGCAGTTCCTTGCCAAACGCCCGCTGATAGAACTCGGCGACCAGTGGACGCTCGAGTTCGTCGCACTTGTTCAGGAAGGTCAAACGGAAAGCAAAACCTACATCCTTGAAGATATCGGCATTTTCCGCCCATGTGATCACGGTACGGGGACTCATGACAGTCGAGAGATCGCCATTGATGAATGCTGCGCGCGTCATGTCAGCAACGCGCACCATCCTGGAGACGATCTCCTTGCCTTCCTTGTTCTGATAATGCTTGGCCTTGGCGGCAACGATAGCCGCCTCATTGTCGTGCGGCAGATAGTTGAGGGTCGTCACAATGGACCAGCGGTCCATCTGCGCCTGATTGATCTGCTGCGTGCCATGATAAAGACCCGTCGTATCACCAAGGCCAACCGTATTGGCGGTGGCAAACAGACGAAAAGCGGGATGCGGGCGGATAACGCGACTTTGATCGAGCAGCGTCAGACGACCCGACGATTCGAGCACGCGCTGGATGACGAACATGACGTCCGGACGTCCCGCATCGTACTCGTCGAATACAAGCGCGACATTGTGCTGATAAGCCCAGGGCAGAATGCCGTCGCGGAATTCCGTGATCTGCATACCTTCTTTGACGACGATTGCATCCTTGCCAACAAGGTCGATACGGCTGACGTGGCTGTCCAGATTGACACGCACGCATGGCCAGTTCAGCCGCGCGGCGACCTGCTCGATATGGGTCGATTTACCGGTACCATGGTACCCGGAAACCATAACACGGCGGTTGAAGGCAAAACCCGCGAGAATGGCCAGCGTGGTCTGCTTGTCGAATAGATAGTCCGTGTCGATTTCCGGCACATAAGCGTCACCTGCCTTATAGGCAGGAACCATCATATCGGTCTCAAAACCAAACAATTTTGCAGCAGAAACCGTTGTATCCGGCAAATTCGCAATATCGCGATCAACCTTATTCATCATGCCTCCAGCGCGACTGCACGCGCAGACGCATAAAGATAGTTTGGAACCTCGCTGTGAAGTTCCGAATTCGGCTCAATCGTGGGTTAGCAGAAACCAGCCGCTTTGAGCAATTGATAGGCCTGGATTACGTCACGGAAACGATCCTCGGAAGCCCTGTCACCGCCATTAGCATCGGGATGATGGATCTTCACAAGTTCTTTATAGCGCGACTTTATGTCTTCGCCAGTGGCTTTTGCGCCAAGCCCGAGCGTATCCAGTGCTTTTGACTCCAATGGCTTGAGCTTGCGGATATGCACCCGCGCCTCATTGAAAACGCTGTTGGGGTCACGGAATCTGTTCTGATATGCCGCGCGACCCGAACGCAACTTCGAAAAATCCGGTGACGTTTTGGCGCTGGCGCTCGCTTGAGCACGCGTACTGGCGCTTGCGCCCGCTCCGCTTCCAGGTAGTCCTGCAACGGTCCAGGTCGGGCGGTCGCCCGTCAAAGCTTCCTTCTGGTATCTGGCTACCTCGGCATCCGAGAGGCCAGAGAAATAATTATAGCCCTTGTTGTACTCGCGCACATGGTCGATACAGAAATGGAAGAACTCGCCTTCCTTCTCACGCCCCACCGGCGCGCGATGTGGTCCAGGCTTGTCGCAACCATCCCATTGGCAGACGGGTGTGCGCGATTTCTCCTCGTCCACCTTTTTCGGGCGGATGCGGATGCTGTCAAAATATTTCGAACTTGAGGTCATCGAATCAGAATCATCAACGTGATCGGTTGGCGGAACAAGAATTGACATTTACCCATGGATAGACCTAACGCCTGAAATGGCGGTAAATTTGTGATCATGAATGGATTTGCCAAGTGAAACTACCATATGGGCGCAGGAGAACGAAATGTCCACTCAATCAGTGATCGAAAGCAAACTGATGCAGGCTTTTCATCCTGTTTCGTTGGCAGTCATCAATGAAAGCCATCTGCACGCCGGCCACCATCATTCTGACAGCGAGCATCATGGCACATTTGACGGTTCAGGCGAAACGCATTTTCGTGTGCGGATTGTCACGGAGGCATTCGCCGGCATGTCGCGCGTTGCGCGTCATCGCGCCATCAATGAAGTGCTGCAGGACGAACTGAATGGCAGCGTCCACGCGCTGGCGCTTGAACCCGCGGCACCGGGTGAGGCGACACGCGCCTAGAAGCTCAGACTCGGCTCAACCCAGCTTGTCGTCATCCTCGATTGGTCGAATGCGCAGCCGCGTGATGCGATTTTTTTCCCGCTTCAGGATTGTGAAACGCTTGCCATGGAAGGTGAAGGCCTGCTTTTCTTTTGGAATGCTCTGTGTTTCGTGGATTACGAGACCGGCAATGGTCGTCGCTTCGGCGTCGGGCAAGTGCCAGTCCAAGGCCCGGTTAAGATCGCGAATGGGGACTGAGCCGTCAACCAGCACTGAACCATCCGGTTGAGGACGGCAACCCTGCACATCGATGTCGTGCTCATCGGCGATATCGCCAACGATCTCTTCGAGAATATCTTCGAGAGTAATCAATCCTTGCACGTCACCATATTCATCGACCACGATGGCGATATGCGCTTTGCGTCTCAGAAAGGCATTAAGCTGATCCTGAAGACTTGTCGTGTCCGGAACGAACCACGGCTTCGTTGCCACCTTCATGATGTTGATCTTGGAAAAGTCCCGATTTGCGTCGCGGATCGCCCGCACCAGATCCTTGGCATGAACAACGCCGACGATATTGTCATTCGCGTCCTTCCAGACAGGAATGCGGGTATGATGGCTCGCCAGGATTTCTGTAATGATGGTCTCGATGGGATCGTCTGCGTTGACCGAATCCATATCGGTCCGGTGGATCATAACGTCGTAGACTTCGAGTTCGCGCAGGTCGAGAAGACCGCCGATCTGGTCGCGGTCGCCTTTAACAACGGAGCCTTCCTTGTGCAATAGATCGACAGTGCCACGCAGTTCTTCCTGAGCTGACAACATTGACGTGCCTGCCGCAAGATTGATGCCGAACACTGCAAGAATCTGGCGAACAATCCAATTGACGAGATCAGAAAGCGGGCCAAACAGAAAGACGACTATCTGGGCAAACCGGACAAGAGCGAGCGAATTTCTGTCGGGACTCGAAATAGCCCAGGACTTGGGCAATACCTCCGCGAAGATGACTAGCAACACTGTCATTATCGCCGTGGCGTAAGCGACGCCAGCTTGGCCAAACAACGTCAGCAGCATACTCGTCGTCAACGACGAGGCTAGAATGTTGATGAGGTTATTGCCGATGAGCATGACACCAATAAGCCGGTCCCGCTTTTCTATCAGATTTTCCACCACGACCGCGCGTTCGTCGCCGCGCTTGGACAAGCGATGCATACGGGCACGCGATACGGCAGTCAGAGCGGTCTCAGACCCTGAAAACAAGGCAGACATCAGGATCAAAAGGAATATGATTCCGCAAAAGATCCAGATTTCCAGCGTCATATCGGGTGTTTCTCCTGCAAAAAGCTTAGCACAGCAGATGGCGGCACGTCTTTTGCGATAAATGATTGGCCAATGCCGCGAGTCAGAATGAATGTGAGCGCCCCGCGCGCTACTTTTTTATCTTGCGCAATATAGTCCATCAGTTTTTCCGCGGAGGGTAGCTTGCCGGGGATATCGTCTATGGAAACCGGGAGCCCCACATGGCGCAGATGCGCTTCGACACGAGCCGCATCGTCCGGGCTCGCCAGATTCATCTTTGCGGAAAATTGGTGGGCGAGAACCATCCCGATGGAGACGCCTTCGCCATGCACCAACCGCCCGGAATCGTAATTCGTCGCGGTTTCCAATGCGTGGCCAAACGTATGGCCAAGATTGAGCAGCGCGCGATCTCCCGTTTCGCGTTCATCTCTGGAGACTACATCGGCTTTGGATTGGCATGATATGGCAATGGCTTCGGTGCGTTCGGGCCCGCCATCGAAAATCCCCCGCCAATTCTTTTCCAGCCAGGCAAAAAAATCCGGCCGGTCGATCAATCCATATTTTGCAACTTCAGCGTAGCCGGCACGGAACTCACGCGGCGTTAATGTGTCGAGCACATCCGTATCGGCCAGAACGAGTTGTGGCTGATAAAAGACGCCAACGAGGTTCTTGCCGTGCGCCGTGTTGATGCCTGTCTTGCCACCAACAGACGAATCGACTTGCGCCAGCAACGATGTAGGTATCTGGATGAATCCCATGCCGCGACGGGCAATACCTGCCGCAAAACCTGCGAGGTCGCCGATGACACCGCCTCCAAAAGCAATCACGATATCGCCGCGTTCAAGACGCGCGGAAAGGATTGCATTGGTTACGGTTTCGAGTGTTGCAAAACCTTTGGATTTCTCCCCGGGTGCGACCAAGATGGGCGTAGAATCTATACCGGCAGCTGTCAGGCTTCGCGTGAGCCTATCGAGATGAAGACCTGCAACAGTCTCGTCGCTGATAATAGCGACACGCACCGATTTAGCACGCTTTGCAATTTCATATCCGGCCCGCTCGATCAATCCGGCCCCGATGAGAATATCGTAAGAACGATCCCCGAGCTTGACGGGTACAGTGGTAGTGGTAACCGCGTCGGTCATGAACCGGATTCCTCATTGCTGCGGGATTCAATACCATCAAGATGGCCAGCAATTGCCTGCATTGCTTCGAAGGCAATGATTTCCTTCTTTTCCTCGCGGGAGTTCACCACCAGATCGGCGACCGAATAAATCGGGTGGCGCTCGGTCATAAGCCGTTCCATCACACCTCGGGGATTATCGTTTTTCAGAAGCGGCCGGTTCTGTTTGCGCGCAACACGCGCCATCAGCACATCAAGTTCGGCTTTCAGCCAGAGTGAAATACCCTCCGAAGCGATAGCTTTTGCGCGTAAGTTCATTCATATATGCACCGCCGCCGGTCGCCAGCACGATCGGTCCATTTTCAAGCATGCGCGCAATAACACGCCGCTCGAGGTCCCGAAATTCGGCTTCTCCATAGGCTTCGAAAAGTTCCGGAATAGTCATGGTCGAGACTTTTTCGATCTCGTTGTCAGCGTCGAAGAATGGCAGATCGACCAGTGCCGCCAGTTTTTTGCCGACTGTGGATTTGCCCGCGCCCATCAGTCCGATAAGCACGATGGACCTGTGTCCGAGGCGCTCTCTGATGGATTTGGCAAGCTCCGCGATCTCGGCTGCCCCAACTATGTCTTCAGTCATATTCATAATTGCGTTTCGACAGGAAAACCGTGCTGTCGTCAAGCAAACTATGGCGTTAGAAGACTCAAGCTTCATCAAATCATAAGGGTTTGAGCTGCAGGATTATGGAACCAAGCACCCGATCCGACAAAGACGATTCAAACAGAAAATGCCAACGCTTACACGATTGATCATCATCCTCGCGATTCTCGCAGGGCTCGTCTATGCCGGCATGATTGCGCTGGTGACTTTCGTGCATCCCACGCAGACGGAAATGACCATTCGCATTCCCTCTGAAAAGCTTAATCCGAAACCGGGTACACCGAAATAAGCCGATGCGAGCAGCAGCAGCCATAGAGACCTTCCTTGAAATGATGAGCGCCGAACGTGGCGCCGCACAAAACACATTGGATTCGTATCGCCGGGATCTGGAAGATGCCGCAGGGTTCAGCGTTGCAACAGGTATCCAATTGACCTTTGCGGAGCCCGGAACAATACGGTCTTATCTCGACGACATTGCCGGGCGGGGCTATGCAGCCACGTCTCAGGCGCGGCGGCTTTCGGCCCTACGCCAGTTCTTTCGCTTTCTTTACATGGAGAATATTCGCACCGACGATCCGACCAGCACGCTGGACACGCCGAAAAAGGACCGCGCCCTGCCAAAAATCCTGAGCGAGTCGGATGTGGAAAAACTGCTTTCCCGCGCTGAGGAAGAGACCCTTGACGCAAAATCATCTGGTGCCGTTCATCTCCAGGCGCTGCGACTGCATGCGTTGCTCGAAATTCTTTATGCAACGGGCCTGCGTGTTTCTGAACTCGTTGGTCTCCCGGTGACGGTCGCACGCTCCGACAATCGCTTTCTCATGGTCCGCGGCAAAGGCTCGAAAGATCGTGTCGTCCCTTTATCTGGCAAGGCGCGCGACGCGATGGCAAAGTATCTGGCGGTGCGTGACGCATTGCCCAATCTCTCCGCCAGTGTCTGGCTGTTCCCCGCCATATCCGAAAGCGGCTTTCTGGCACGACAGGTGTTCGCACGGGAACTGAAAGGGCTTGCCGCGCGAGCGGGCCTCAAAACATCGGCGATATCGCCCCATGTTTTGCGTCATGCCTTTGCCAGCCATCTCTTGCAAAACGGCGCGGACCTGCGTGCTGTGCAACAATTACTCGGCCATTCGGATATTTCGACCACGCAAATTTACACACATGTGATGGAAGAGCGGCTGCATCAGCTTGTCACGGAGCATCACCCTCTGGCAGACTAAATGCTGGCTCACCGATGGAGTGGACCCAGCAAACTGGCGGAATGGCCATGTGGCAGCTGTTGAAGAGATTGTTTTACAGATCAGAGTCATCGTCTGTCGAACCCGACAGCGAAGTGATCCACTTTGACGAAACGGGATTCAGCCGCTCCAGCCATTTGGCCCGCGCAATGAATTGGCGGCAAAACTGGCGTTGGGATGAAGTAACCGCGTTTGGATTTGACTTCTCGCCCTCCATGTTTCCTGATCCGTGGTTCGGCGATGTCATGGAAGGCCGCTGGTTCTTTGCTGTAATCAGCGAAAGCGGACCGGAACACATCTATTTTGACCAGACTTGGCTCAACATCGATCACCTGCCACCAGTTCTCCTGCAAAATTTGCCAGGGCTTGATCTAGACGAAGTGCGGCAGGGGCTGATCGCAGCAGCTGGCGGCTTTCACAACTATGCAGGTGAAGGCAGATGGATTGGCTGGAAGCGCAGCAAGACCCCAAAGCGCGCTAGGCGCTCAAATGGCGCCAAGCCAGCGAAACGCAAAAGTCCGGCTAAATAAACCACCATCCCTTTGCCGCAATTCCCTCTATAACGTGCGCCGCCAATGCATGATCTCAGCCTTGCTTCCTTGACATGCGCCTCGGCAACAGCCAGTTAGGTCGTGAAAAATCCACCGTTTTGCAGGCAGACCCCTCGTCCATGTATAACTACCTTGACTTTGAAAAGCCGGTTGCTGATCTCGACGGCAAGATTCTCGAGTTGAAAAAGCTTGCCGAGGAAGGCGATGCTCTCGACACCAACGAAGAGATCATGCGCTTGGAGAAAAGGTCCGCCGAGGCGTTGCGCGATCTTTACCGCAAGCTAACCCCCTGGCAGAAGGCGCAGATTGCACGTCATCCAGACCGGCCTCACTGTGTGGATTATATCTCCAAGCTCTTCACCGATTTCACGCCGCTTGCAGGCGACCGCAACTATGCGGACGATGATGCTGTCCAGGCCGGTCTCGCCCGCTTCAATGGTCAAGCCGTCGCCGTTATCGGGCAGGAAAAGGGCAACGACACCAAGACACGCCTCAAACACAATTTCGGCATGGCCATGCCCGAAGGCTATCGCAAGGCCGTGCGCATCATGGATCTGGCCGACCGTTTCAACTTGCCGGTGATTACGCTCGTCGATACAGCGGGTGCCTTTCCGGGGATCGCGGCGGAAGAGCGCGGACAAGCGGAGGCCATTGCCCGTTCGACTGCCGCTTGCCTCAATCTGAAAGTGCCGATCGTCTCAGTTATCATCGGAGAAGGCGGGTCCGGCGGAGCCATAGCGATTGCCACGGCCAACCGTGTCTACATGCTCGAACATTCGATCTACTCGGTGATTTCACCGGAGGGCGCAGCGTCCATTCTCTGGCACGATTCCACCCGGGCTAGAGATGCCGCAACTTCGATGCGTATCACCGCACAGGATCTTTACGAATTGAAGATCATCGACGGCATCATTCCCGAACCGATGGGCGGCGCGCACCGCGGCAAGGATGCAGCGATCGAGGCAACGGGCAACATTATCAACGTCGCTCTCAAATCCATGGGCAATATGGATCGTGACATGCTGAGACAGGACCGGCGCGATAAATATCTGGCCATCGGCCGTAGTCTTTAGCCTCCAAAGAAACCGCAGCCTGCAATCCATCTGAAAATAGTTGAGGTTTTTTGAGCGAAGCTGCTTGCAATTCATAGCTCAACCGATTACCAACCGCGCTGCGCAGACTAACGCGCATTTGTGGCACGCGCCCGTAGCTCAGCTGGATAGAGCACCAGACTACGAATCTGGGGGTCAGAGGTTCGAATCCTTTCGGGCGCGCCATAAACTCACTGAAATCATTAAGCGATTTGAATCAGCGGAAAATCACCGCTGGAGCATTTTGCCTTCGAGGTAACCTCTCAGGTAACATTTGACTGTCCGAAGGGCGGGAGTCATGAATCCGTGAATCTGAGATTCAACGCAAAGGCGCGCCGTCCGCTCTGGCATGAGAGCAGGTTTCGGCCGCTGAAAGTCGCCAAGAGTTCCTGGATCGCCGAAGCTGGCCACTCCGAGCCGCCTTGCCGCGGTCATAACGTCTTCGGGACGATGTGTTCTGTCGGGAATACCAAAATAGGTGGGTTCCCATGGTACTTAGCAGCACTCTCGTGCGGCTGGCCTCAACGCGTATCAGTGCCTAAAACGTTGCCACCCGAGTGAGGCAATAAGCCTTGTCGAATACTATTGGAAAAACCCCAACTGTTCAAAACAGTGTCAAACAAAGGGCCGGATGGCCTCCCATTTTGGACGGCCATCCGCTGTTCCTTGTGAATTCCAGCAAGCTGTCACGCAGCTTTCGCAACGTCTTCGCTGTGGTGGATTTCCGTTCCCAGCACTTTGAGGCATTCCCTGATAAAGGCTGCCAGTGCAGTCCAACCCTTGGCGGACACCATCGTGCCATCAACATAGGCTTCTGTCGGCGACAGATCGACGTAAGTGCCGCCTGCAAGCGTTACCTCCGGCTCGCAAGCGCCCAGCGCGCCTACTTTTTTGCCGCGTACGACCCCATCCACCGCAATAAGAATCTGCACGCCGTGGCAAATCGTAAAGATTGGTTTCTGCTGATCATGAAAGTGCCGGACGATCGCCTGCACGCGCTTGTCGGTCCGGATATATTCAGGGCCGCGGCCGCCTGCAGCGTAGACGGCATGATATTGATCAAGCTGTGCCTCGGCCTCCGAGAAAGTCTTGTTGATTGTAAAGAAGTGACCGAGCTTTTCGGTATAGGTCTGATCTCCTTCGAAGTCGTGGAGTGATGTCTTGATCAGGTCGCCGGCCTTCTTGTCGGGGCAGATTACATGCACCGTGTGTCCAACGGCCTCCATCGCCTGTTGGTAGACGAAAATTTCATATTCCTCGGTGAACTCACCGGTCAGCATCAGTATCTTCTTGCCTGGCATGATTTGCTCCTCTTGATAGGTTGAGGCGGCGTGCGCCGCCTCGTTAGTGAATGTTCAGAACGGTGAATCCGGAAAGTAATACTCCTTCGCGTTCTCCTGGGTGATCAGCGGCGCATCGAGTTTTACTGTGCCGCGCACAGGCGCTTGGCCGACGATGTTGGCGACAGTCATGTAGATTGCCGTCTTGATCATGGCAGGTGGATAAGGTGTCTCTACGGGTGTCATTGCATCGCCGTCGATGACCTTCTTGACGATGTCCTTCATGCCATTACCACCGAGCGCCAGTTTGATATCCTTGCGTCCAGATTCCTTCACGGCTTCTAGCACGCCAAGAAGCATGTCGTCGTCATTGGCCCACACCGCATCAATCTGTGGATACTTTGCGAGATAGTCTTGCATTAATTTGAAGGCTTCATCGCTGTTCCAGTTTGCATACTGGATATCCAACACCTTCAGATCGGTGCCTTGGATCGCATCCTGGAAGCCCTTGATACGTTCGTCATCGATGACGGTCGGGATGCCACGCAGGACGACGAAGACGGTTGAGCTCAAGTACACGCAGTGGAAGCCAAACTCATTGTCTTTTAACGATGTCGGACAAGCAAGTGTTGATGCCAACTCGCTCAGGATCTGGCATCGCCCTGTGAAAAAGTTTGAGTTGACCGTTTTCAATGGCGAGGCGACACTTGCAACCCGCAGCAAGTCAAGAGGAAAAACGATGGATGAGCCAGACCGCTGGCGCCACATGGCGAGCGCGCCGAAAGACGGCAGTCGGATCCTCGTAACGATTCGTTCGTCCGAACAGGGGCAGGCAGAAGTCGACCTCGCCTATTGGTCGAATGGTGACCAATTCGGTGCCGAAGGCTGGCGCGCCTCTGATTCCTCACCGGGTCGGGTCGTCGAATATGCCGAGCCAGAATTGAAGTGCTGGATGCCGATGCCTTCGGCCGATCTTAATCGTACTTCTATGCCCTCACCCTGGGAAGGCGAAGACGCCGAGCAGCTGGACGGTTCAGGGATTTAAGAACTCGCGTCGTTGCAAAAACGGCCGATGCCGTGTTGCGTGAATGGCCCGGCGCAATGAACCGCTTGGGCGACAAATTATGAAGTGCTAAAAATCTTCAGCCGAGAAGAGGCCGCTGTCGCGCTTGAGTTTCACGTTGTCGGCGCGGATCGGCCATTTCGAGAGCGGAAGATCGAACTCGCACTCGCGCTTGATATTGGAGAACCCACCGTGTCCGTCCACCAGCCGAAGTCTTTTATTGCGACTAGGTAATGTTGTCAGTTACCCTGAAGAATGAGATCGGCAGCTTTTTCCGCGATCATGATGACGGGGGAGTTTGTATTCCCAGAGACTATGGCTGGCATTATTGAAGCATCCACTACACGTAGTTTTTCCAGCCCGCGCACCTTAAGGCTATTATCGACCACAGCTAGATCGTCGCTGCCCATTCTGCAGGTTCCGACCGGATGAAAGATCGTTGTTGCGATGTCGCCTGCACGCTGGATCAGTTCCTCATCGCTCTGATATCTGCGGCCAGGAAGCATCTCTTCCGGCCGGTACTTCATGACGGCCTTTGCCGCCATGAGATTGCGGGCGTGACGGATGGACCTGGCGGCAAGCAGTCTGTCGCCGACCGCCGAGAGGTAATTCGGCCGGATGTCCGGCGCAACACTCGCCTCCGGCCCGGAAATATGCACGGTCCCCCGGCTTTCCGGACGGAGATTGCAGACCGAAACAGTGACGGCCGGGTAGTGGTGCAAGGGCTCGCCAAGGCGATCGGTGCTGAGCGGCTGGACGTGATATTCAAGATCGGGTGTCATCAATGCCGGATCGCTTTTCGCAAAAATGCCGAGCTGGCTCGGTGCCATCGAAAGTGGTCCGGATTGGCGGAAAAGATACTCCAATCCCATCCCGGCGCGCGAAATAAGATTGTGGTAGAGCTGGTTCAGCGTCTTCGCACCTTCGACGCGGAACACGGTGCGAATTTGTAGGTGGTCCTGAAGGTTGCTACCGACGCCGCGAAGTTGGTGAAGTGGCTCGATTTCTGCGCGAGAGAGGATTGCGGGGTCGCCAATCCCCGAAAGTTCGAGGATTTTGGGCGAGTTGATTGCTCCTGCCGAAAGGATAATTTCTCCCGCGGCAGCGGCAACGCGGGCTTTGCCCCGAAGGCCATAGCGGACACGTACCGCGCGCTTGCCATCGAACTCTAGGCGTTCAACCTCGGCTCCGGTGACAACGCGAAGATTGCGCCGCTTGAGAGCCGGGCGCAGAAACGCCTTGGTCGTATTCCAGCGGAACCCGCCGCGTTGATTCACCTCGAAATAGCCCGAGCCCTCATTGTCACCCGCATTAAAATCGTCGGTCTTGGGAATGCCTAGTTCTTCCGCGGCATCCCGAAAAGCATCGAGGATGGGCCACGAAAGTCGCTGCCGCTCCACGCGCCACTCCCCGCCCGCACCATGCATGGAAGTGCGCCCGCGATAATTGTCTTCGGATTTCAGAAAATACGGCAGGACATCATCCCAGCCCCAGCCGGTATTGCCTGCTTGCCGCCAATTGTCGTAATCGGCGGCTTGCCCACGCATGTAGATCATTCCGTTGATCGAAGAACATCCGCCGAGGACCTTGCCGCGGGGATAGGGCAAGGAGCGGCCGTTGAGGCCCGGCTCCACCGCCGTCTTCATCATCCAGTCGGTGCGAGGGTTACCCATGCAGAAGAGATAGCCGATCGGCACATGAATCCAGTAATATCGATCGCTGCCTCCAGCCTCGAGCAGGAGAACGCGATTTTTCGGGTTCGCCGACAGCCGGTTGGCAAGGACGCAGCCTGCCGATCCCGCTCCTATGATAATGAAGTCGTAGACGCCCTCGTCGAGTGCTGCTTCATGGGCATGCGGGTTCACGCTGCCACCTCCGTTGCGGATGCTCCGCTTCCTGCCATGCGCCGCCAGATCGGCGCCATTGCATCGGCGATATCCAGGTAGAGCCGGTAGCGGTAGTCATAATGGGCCGAGCGCGCTGCGTCCGGCCTGTAGTGGCGGTCAGTTGAAACCATAGCCTTGGCGCCAGCCTCGAAATCGGCAAACATGCCGACGGCGGTTCCTGCGGCGATCGCCGCGCCAAGGGCGCCGGTCTGGCTCGAGCGGGCGACCGTGACGGGCACTCCCAGCACATCCGCGAAAATCTGCGGCCAGAGCAGGCTGCGCGAACCACCTCCTGACAGCACCGCTTCGTCGAACCCGGCGCCTGCGGCCCGCAGGGTTTCGACATGCTGGCGATGACCGAAGGCAACGCCTTCCAGCAGAGCACGGATCAAATGGCCCTTGGTGTGCCAGCCGGCAATTCCATAGAATGCGGCCCGCGCATTGCCGTCCTGCTGCGCTCCATAGAGAAACGGATGATAGATCGGATCGTTGGCCGCTGGCTCCACCGACGACGCAAGCTCGCAGCACACGTCGAACGGCGAGCGTCCATCCTGCTGCTTGCCGGGAAAGAATTCGCGCACGAACCATTCGAGATTGGCGGCAGATGTAGCGCTGGACTCGATCGCCATGTAACGATCGCGATCAAAGGTCGATGACATGAAGACAGGACCGTTGAGCCGGGGCTGATCGATGATCACCTGATTGATGCTCCAGGTCCCGGCAATGATCGACGCCGCCCCCGTGCGTGTGACGCCCGAGCCGATAGCCGAAGCGACGACGTCGAAGAACCCGCCTATGACCGGTGTACCCACGGCGAGACCTGTTTCCGCCGCCGCCGCTTCCGTCACTCTTCCGGCTATATCAGCACTTTCGATCAGTCGTGGCAGCATATCCATACAATCACCGAGCCCGAAGGCGGCCATCAGGTCACGATCATAGCGGCGCTCAGTGACGTTCAGCAGCCCGCAACCCGCCATGTCGGAAACTTCGCTGACGCGCTGGCCGGTGAGCCGATTGACGATAAAGTCCTTGCAGAGGAAGACCGTACCGATCCTACCGAATGTTTCCGGCCGATGGCGTTTGATCCAGGCGAGCAATGTTGGTGTCTGGGAGGGCCAGGGGCGTTGCAGGCCGATGGGATATGTACGATCGCCGACGCCTTCGGCCTGCCATTCCTCGACAAGACCGGCTGCCCTTGTATCGAGCGACTGGATGGCGAGCAGCGGCTCCCCCTGCCGGTCAAGCGCATAGAGCCCGTTGCCATGGCCCGCGCACCCGATGGCTGCGATTTCCCTCGGCTCGATGCCCGCCTGCTCGATACATGTCCGAATTACCAGCTTTGCATTTGTCCAGAGTTCACCAAGCCCACGCTCGACATGTCCTGGACACGGCATGCTGCTATGTCCCTCCTCGGCAACGGAGGCAATCTCGTTGCCCTGCCGGTCGAAGATCACCGCCTTGATGATTGTATTGCCGGCATCCAGCCCCAGAAGATATTTTCCCATTCCGAACCCCTCCTCAGGTCCTTATTCATTCTCAGCCTTGCTGATAGCGCGCGTAGGCGTCCTCGCCACTGGTATCGTCATGGATGATTGCCATGAGTCCACGCACCACGGCACGCGGGTTGGAGTGCTGGTATATGTTGCGACCGTAAACCATTCCCATCGCGCCCTGCCGCATCAAGGCTGCCGATTTATCGAAGACGGCGCGCAAATCTTCCTTTCCGCCGCCCCGCACCAGTACCGGGCAACGCGCTGCCTCGACAACTTGGTGAAAGTCCTCGGCGTTGGTCGTGGGATCCGCCTTGACGATATCGGCGCCCATCTCGCGGGCAAGCCGGGTTAGCGTGACGATCTTGTCCGCGTCGCCATCTACCATATAGCCTCCGCGTTCGGTAACCGGCTGCATGACGAGGGGTTCAATCATCAACGGCATGCCATATTTTTCGCAATCGGCACGGACACGCGAGATGTTCTCGATGCACTGACGGAACAGGTCAGGCTCATCCGGCAGCATAAACAGGTTCACCACCACGCAGGCAGCGTCGAGTTCGATAGCACCGACCAGTGGCTCGGCCTGATTTTGCAGAACAGCCCACATGTTGCGGTGGCGGACGGGGTTATAGGGGTTACCCATGTCGATGCGCATGACGAGAGCCGGCTTTGCCTTGCCTGCCACGTTCTGGAGAAGATCGGCCTGGCCATAGTTCATCTGGATCGCATCCGGAGCCGCGGCAACCAGCGTTCCGACCACACCTTCCATATCCTCAAGACCATCCAGGAAAGATGGTTCATTGCACACGCCGTGATCGATCGCCACGTCGAGGCAGCGCCCGTTGCCGAACAGTCGGTTCATCCGGACCTTGCGGTTGTTTCGCATATCGTGCTCCTTGTTCATTGCGTGCTGTAAGGGCTTCAAGGCCGACGCCATGGCGGACGGCGAGAAGATCGAGGAACCGAGACCGTTCGGCAGCCTTGAATGCCGGTGACCAGTGCTTTTCATCTGCGATGAGCTCGAGGGCCACATTCGTCATATCGAGCGACAATTGTCCGCTGATAGCGAGCGTTGTTCGTCTCAGCAGGAGATCATCGAGATGTTCGACGCATTCATGGCGTATGAGGAACAGCATCTCGCGGGTGGAGTAACCGGCGACCGGCGCGGGTTCGTCCGCTCCACTGGCTATGAAGCCGGCAATTGGGGCGGCGGCTGTTCCATATCGTTCGAAAAGCCCGCTTACGCGCGCTGGCGCAAGGCCCGTTGCGGAAGACGTGCGCGCTATCCAGTCTCCGGTATTCGCCGGGAAAGCGCGCCCGCCGCCAATGGGACGGTCCGCCGTCGTCAGATAGCGGGTTCTCTGCAGGCGACCTAATGCCATGTCCGCAGCGAGTTCTCCGAACGAGCGAAACGTCGTCCATTTGCCGCCAATCATGCATAGCACCGCCGGAACGCCATCAGATTCGATGAAGGTGCAAAAATGATCGCGTGGGATATGCCCGGTGAACTTGTCCTTGCTGGCGGGAAGCGGCCTGACACCGGAGAACTGATAGACGATTTCCTCCGGCCGGATTTGAATATCAGGCAACACGAAGGCGAGCGATTGCAGGATATAGTCCCGTTCATCCGGGGTGCAAACAACAGTTGCCGGGTCATCGATCCGAATATCGGTGGAACCAACCAGAACCTTGCCGAGATAGGGAAACAGAATGCAGACACGGCCATCCTCATTCTCGTAGTAGATCATATGGCCATCGAGAGCCTTGGAGAGTTCGGCATTGTCGATAATCAGGTGCGAGCCCTTGGTTCCGCCCATCAGCGGCGCCGGCCGAGTTTCCGGCGAGAACAGGCGGGCATTGGCGATATCGATCCAGCCGCCCGTCGCATTGATGATGAGTGCCGGTTCGATAGCCGTCGTCATGCCGCCAACAAGGTCCTGCACAATAAAACCCCCGGTCCCGCTGCCTCGGAGCTCAGCATAGTTGAGGGCACGTGCGCCCGGTCCCGCTGACAGCCCGTCCTGCAGCAATTCGATTCCAATACGTTCCGGCTGCCTGACCCATGCATCGTAGTAGGTTGCCGAACTCTTTATCGCCGGATTGAGTTTGGGCCATTTGGCAAGTGTTCCCCGCCGTCCGCGAAATCGATGCCGAGGCATCAGGGCACGCTTGCGCGTCAGAAAATCATAGATGCTCAGCCCTGCCTTGATGGCGATGGCGCCACGGCGGCTGGGTTTGCGGCCGAGGCCAAGGAAGCGAACTACGCCATTTGCAAGACCGGAGAAGATATCGAAAACAGGAACCATCGTCGGCAGGGGCCCGATAAGATGCGGCGCGTTTCTTAATAGTCGATCGCGCTCGACAAGCGATTCACTCACCAGATTGAACTCGCCGTTTTCAAGATAACGCAGGCCGCCATGCACCATCCGAGACAAGGCTGAACTGGCACCGGAACAATAATCGCTCTTCTCCACGAGCAGTACGTTGAGACCCTGAAGGGCAAGCTCACGGAATACACTGATACCGTTGATGCCGCCGCCCATGACACACACGTCCACCTTCGGACTCCGGCGAAGCCCGTCGAATATCTCTTCACGATTCATGATGGAGCCCGTTACCTGTCCATATCTGCAAGTTTCACTGCGATGGCCGCGGCGATGGCCGAAAGGTCTTCCCCGCCGAGCCGAATCGTCCCGGCTTTTGCGTTCTCCAGCGCCTGCTCCGGATTGCGCGCACCGCACAACGCAAACGTCACGCCTTCCTGCGCCAGCGTCCAGGCGATGACCGTCTGTGCAATGCTGGCATCATGCCTGCTGGCTACCGGCTGAATTGCTTCAGCGAACTCGCGGGCCTTCAGCCTGTTGTTGACCGAGAAACGCGGATTGTCTTTGCGCTGGTCATCGCCGGAAAATGTGCGGTCCGGATCGATCGTTCCCGAGAGCAGCCCCAGCGCCAGGGACGAATAGCTCAAGGTCGAAACGTCGTTCTGCCGGGCCATAGGCAGGAGGTCCTTCCCGATCTCCCGGTCGATCATGCTGAACTTTTCCTGGATAGCATCAAGCGAGCCGGTTGCGATGTAGGCGTCCAGTTCGGCCGGGCTGAGATTGCTTGCTCCAATTGCCCGGATCTTGCCTGAACTGCGCAGATCCTCCAGCGCCCGAACGGTTTCCTCGATCGGGGTCGTAGGGTCCTGCCAATGGGTGATGTAGAGATCGATGTAATCCGTGCCCAACCGGGTCAGGCTTGCTTCGACCTCGTGGAAAATAGCATCGCGTCCAAGGTAGCGGTGGACGGGCTTTTCGTCCTGGTCAAAGAAGTGCCTGCCTTTTTTCGTGTGCCAGACGAGACCGCATTTTGTGGCAATGACCGCTTTGTCCCGCCGCCCTTGAAGGGCTTTACCCACGATCTCCTCAGACCGTCCCAGCCCGTAAGCGGGTGCAGTATCGATCAGAGTGACCCCCGCGTCGAGGGATGCGTGAATTGCCGCGATTGACTGCTTTTCGTCCGTCCCGCCCCACATCCAGCCACCGATGGCCCACGTCCCAAGCCCGACCGCAGAGGCTTGCACGCCTGACCTGCCTATCGAACGCACCAATTGATCACCACTCATGCCAAGGCTCCTTCGGCCGCCGCAATATCCAGAATCCGCTGTCCAGTCGCTTCATCTGTGACCAGCGTATCCAGGTGGTTGCCACGCATGATGCTGAGGATTGGCCGTGCCTTGTTGGGTCCGCTCGCGACGCCGATCTTGCTTGGGATCGAGGCGAATTCCCGCAACGTCAACGACACAAGGGAATCATTGAGGCTGTAGCCGCAAACCTGGCCCCGGTCGTCGAGCAGATGCGCCAGGAGTTCGCAACTTGCGCCTGACTGCTCTATCGATTGCCTGTCGGTACTGGAGGATGGATGCAGATCGTAATAGCTTGAATCGTCGGTCAGGATCGACCCGATGCCGACAAGTGCCACCTTCGCCTCCCGTGCCCGTTTGAATACATCGGCTACCGAGCGCATGTTGATCAGCATCGCACGTTCTGCAGCGCTGTCAGCAAAGAGCGGCGCGTGAATCTGATAGGCACGACCGCCGAGCTTGTCCGCCATGGATGTCGAAACATGGTTCACATCGGTGTAGTGCTTGCCCTGGACGCATCCCGTGGCTGGAACAACTTCGACGTTGAAAGAACGTGGAGCGCGAAGGCCCGCAACCACGGCACTGACACCCTTGCCGCCGGTGATGCAGATCGTGTCACCATCGGCGATCTCATCGAGAAGCAGGCGCGCCGCAGCCTCGCCCACGGCCTGAAGCGCGGTCTGCGGATTGTCGGAAACCGTTGGCACGACAACAGCCCGGTTGATCCCGCCGAGCGCCAGCAACCGCTCCTCCAGATCAATCAAGGGCTCGACCGGGGATTTGATCTTGATCTCCACAAGACCAAGCTGCCGGCCACGCTTGATCAGGCGGTTCACAGTCGGTTGCGAAACTCCGAGCTGGTCGGCGATCTGGGCCTGCGTGAGACCCTCCAGGAAATGCAGCACCAAGGCCTGATGCATTTGCCGCGCAATAACGATTTCCTCGCGGGGTGCCGAGGACGGTTTTGTGTTTAGTCTGACGATCGTCATGTCAGGAAGCCTTCCGCTTGTGCAGAAAATGATCGATTGAGACGGCACCAAGCAGAATGCACCCCTTTATCATGTCCTGCCAGTAGACCGATACATTGAGCAGGACCAGAGAACTGGTCACCACCGACAGCAATGCTATCCCAAGAATGGCACCAAGTATCGTCCCCGACCCGCCATTGAGCGATGCGCCACCAATGACCGCAGCGGCGATAATGTTGAGCTCCATCCCGACACCGAACGTCGGCGTAGCAGCGCCAAAACGCGACATGTAGATGACGCCGGCAAAACCCGCGAGCGTCGAGCAGAGCACGGTCACCCAGAATTTCACATGGTTTGTCCTGATGCCGGAATAGAGCGCGGCTTTCTCGTTACTGCCCGTATAGAAAACCTTGCGCAGCGCCGTTGCACGCCTGAGCAGGAAGTCGAACAGCACGACAACGGCGACGAAGATGATGATGACATAGGGGAGACCGTGGAAACTGCCCTGCCCGACTGCCTTGAACGCGGTAGGCAGGGTAAAGAGCGAGAGCGGCGTTCCCTTGGTGATGATAAGGCACAGGCCGCGCACGATGACCATACCGGCGAGCGACGTGATAAAGTGATTGAGCCCGACTACGGTGACGAAAAAGCCCATGACGGCGCCAATCAGCGCGCTTGCGAGAATGCCGATGAGCGAAGCGCTCCATGGATCGAGCCCCGCGAGGAACAGCGAGCCCGACAGGACCATCGCGAAACAGACGACGGAGCCCACGGCAAGGTCGATGCCGCCGACAATAAGCAGGATCGTCATCCCGACGACAACGATGCCTTCCACGGAAAAGCTCATCAGCATCGCGCGGAAGTTTCCGAGTGTCAGAAAATGCGGCGATGCAAAGCTCATGGCTATGCAAAGTGCGAGAATGATGGCGATCAGCCCTGCCTCCCGCATCGAGCCCAGTCTTTTCCAGGACGGGGCCCGCACGGCCTTTGTCCCCATCGTCTCAGCCAGCATTTTCTCGTCTCCCATACTTTTCTCAGGCGGCATGTTCTGATGCCAGCCGGTTTTGTGCAGTTTGCGCATTGACGCCTGACGCGAGCCGGATAACCGCTTCTTCGCTCATCGCTTCCGCATCCAGTTCACCAGCCACCGTGCCTTCGCGGATGACAATCACCCGGTCACACAGCCCGAGCAGTTCGGGGAGTTCGGAAGAAATGACGATGATGCCAATTCCGGAGCTGGCGAGTTCGCGCAGCAGCGAGTGGATTTCGGACTTCGCCCCAACGTCTATGCCACGCGTCGGTTCGTCCATCACTATCACCTTGGGCTGGACGGCGAGCTGTTTGGCAATCGCAACCTTCTGCTGGTTACCGCCGCTGAGCGAGGACACCGGTGCATCGACACTGCCCATGCGAATATTCAGTTTCCTGGCGAAGTCGCTGGCCAGCTTTGCTTCTGCCCCGGCGTCGATCAACCCAAGGTGCCCGGTAAGCGCGTCTAGGTTGAGAACCGAGATATTCTGGGCGATCGAAAGGTCCAGGAATACGCCGGAGCCCTTGCGGTCTTCCGACAGATAAACGAGACCTGCGTTCACCGCGTCCGCATAGTTTCTTATCGCCTGCGGCTTGCCATGGAGCAGGATTTCGCCGCTCGTAATGGCTCGCAAGCCGCAGATCCCTTCCGCGATTTCCGTGCGGCCGGAGCCAATGAGACCACCGATGCCAAGGATTTCGCCCTTCATAAGCTCAATGTTTACACAATCAAAACGGTGACCGTCGCCAAGGGCGCGAACCGAAAGCACCACCTCATGCGATCGCTCCCCGGCCGGTTGCTTGGGTGGATAGAGTTGCGTAATCTCGCGCCCGACCATAAGGCGTACAACGTCGTCAGGTTTAAGATCGGCAACGGGCTCTGTCGACACATGGCGGCCGTCACGCAGAACAGTCACCCGGTCGCAAAGGTCGAATATCTCGGCCATGCGGTGGCTGATATAAATGATCGATATCCCGTTGGTCTTCAAACCGCGGATGATCTCAAAAAGCATGCGCGTTTCCGCTTCAGTCAGTGCGGCGGTCGGCTCATCGAAAATGAGGACACGGCAGTCGAGCGTCAGGGCCTTGGCGATCTCCACGAGCTGTTGGCTGGAGATTGGCAGATCACCCACCTTGCGGCGAACGTCGATTGGCGCGAGCCGGTTCATTACGTCTTGTGCCTCGCGTTCCAGCTTGCGGTAGTTCATCAGCAGCGAGCGCTGCCGGCTGGTGGTTGCCATGAAGATGTTTTCCGCAACGCTGGCGTCCGGGCAAAGCGCGATTTCCTGGTGGACTAATCCCAGGCCTAGAGATTGTGCAGCGGCAGGCGATCCGATCTTCACCGTCTTGCCTTCCAATACAATCTCTCCCTCATCCGGTTGCAGAACACCTGCGATGATGTTCATCAGCGTTGACTTGCCGGCGCCGTTCTCACCGCAAAGCGCATGAATCTCACCACGGCTAAGGGAGAAGCTCACGTTCGTCAGCGCCTTCACTGCACCGAAATGTTTTGTGACGTTGCGGATATTCAGAACCGGATTTCGCATGACGCACTCTTCCAACTGGCTTCGCAAGGTGGCTACCCGGACTTGCCGTCCGGATAGCCGGCTGCAATGGCTTATTCCTCAATGCCTTTGGTGCCACGACGCTTGAGGTATTTGTCCCAGAAGAAATCGTCCGCATTCTCGGCGGTGACAATGGAAAGTCCGTTGTCCACGAAGGGAATGCTCATCGGGTTGAATCCTGCACGCTTGGCGTCGTTCATGGGATCGATCAGTTCCGGATGTTTGGCCAGCCAAAGCAGCATGAAACCCATATACCCCTGCATGCCCTGATTGGGGTTGATCGAGCCGAAGACTTCACCGGCTTTGATCATGTCAAGGATGTTCGCATTGACGTCCGCACACATGACCAGGATTTTCCCGCCATTTTCCTTGTTGGCCTGGGCAGCTCCAATGGCCGAGTTCGCCTCCGGCATGAAGACGGCCGCGAGATTAGGATTGGCCTGGACGATACTCATCAAGCCCTGATAGGCCTTCGTCGGATCCTGGTTTGAGGCTGCTCTGCCAACGAGCTTCATGTCGGGCCACTTAGCCTTCATACGGTCGATAAAAGCCGTGACGCGCTTGTCGTGGTTATCCTGCCCGGGATTCTCGAGGACGGCGTATTCGCCCTTGCCTCCGAGCTTCGTGGCGATGGCATCGGCAGCATAGGTGCCCTCGCGGATATTGTCGGAGGTAATAAAGGAAATTCGCTTCGAGAGCGGAGAATCAGCCGCGAACGTCACGACTGCCGTACCTTGATCGATTGCCCGGTTGATCGGCTCGATAAACGGATCTGAGTTCATTGGATGGACGAGAATGCCGGCTGGTTTCTGCGCCAGAGCCTGATCGAAACTGGCGATCTGCTTGTTGACATCATATTCCGGTGTTCCGGTATAGGCAGTTTCGCAACCGAGCTGCTTTCCCGCCTGCTTGAACATTTCATAGACAGGGAACCAGTATTCAACGCCAGAAACCATGACGTTCATGACGTATTTTTCGCCTGGCTCGCAGCGAAACGGCGATTCTTCGGCAGCTTTGGCAGGGGCTGCGGAATACGCCATGACCAGGACTGCCATGGCAGTTGTGCTTAAAAAAGTGCGCAAGTGTCCTCCTCGAGGCCGAAGCCCCTCCCATTGGTTTCGTGGTGCCTCGCAAGCCGCCACTATTCGTTGTGAAGTCCAGCAATCCTCCTCGAAATGCTGTCGGAGCAATCAAGCCTAAAAGAAAATCTTTGTCAATATAATTCAGTGCATGAATTATAATTCATGCACTACGCCCCTCAATGGCTGTGCGTCGTATATGCAAGCGCGTGTTTATCTTTGGCTATTTCTGGCAGGCAAACGATTGGCTTCTGCTGCGCAGCGGCATGCAAATTCGATGCTGGCTCATCGAACGAGAACAAGAGGGGCCGAGTCGTGGAGCGCGCCACCCGGAACTGCGTGAATAGCATGAAGGCGAAGAACCAACGGAATCCAAGAGATCGGTCATTGACCGCGAAGCGGCGTGTACCGTCTCGAACTTTGAATTGAATAAAAACATCATGCTCCTGAGTCTTTGTTACAGTTCCTTTCCCGTCTTCAACCTCTCCTTCGTCCAGACTAAAAGTTATTACGACTTCCTTGTTGCGGGCATCCTCCCCAAGCCTCCTCGATCCAATAGCCGCCTCGTGGAACATTTCGCGCCGCACCAAGTTATCTCCTCGCTGCTTGTCGGGAGGAGGACACCATGTTTGGCAAATTGTTTACGCGGATCGCCAACAACGTTGCGCTGGCAGCTGGCAAGCCGCTCACCTTCATACTCTGTTGCTTGGTCGTTGTAGTCTGGGGGGTGAGCGGCCCAATTTTTGGCTTTTCCGACACCTGGCAATTGATCATCAATACGGGCACGACCATCATTACATTTCTCATGGTCTTCCTCATCCAGAATACGCAAAACCGCGATGGCGTTGCGATTCAGGCAAAACTCGACGAATTGGTACGGGTCAGCGAGGCCAAGAACGCTTTTATCGGCATTGAGCATCTGACTGAAGAAGAAGTCGAGAAATTCCGCAGGCAATGTGAAGCCGCCGCCAAAAAGGCTGACAAGGTGTTGGCGGAAAAAACTGCAAACCATTCCGCTCAGCGTCGCTCGCCTGCGAGAACGTCCAAGGCAAAAGTCCGAGCCTGATCAGCAGAAGAACCTCAATTTTACTCTCAGCAGCCTGACGTTCGCACTGAGTTGATCCATCATTCCGTTGCAAAGCAGCTATGCAAACTTGTCACTGCAAGTTTGGCAGGCTGTCTACTATATGAGCAGCATGATCGAAAAATGATCAAACAAACAAGAACTTACAAGGTGAGTGAAATGAACCTGATCCGCTCTTACAATAACTGGCGCCGCTATCGTGACACTGTCACGGAACTGAACCGCCTGTCCGCACGTGAACTGAATGACCTTGGCATCTCCCGCGGCGATATCTCCTTCGTCGCCAGGAAAGCCGCTTCGGCTCAGTAATAGAATTCGATTAACCTCCGGGACGTTCCTCCCACGTCACGGATGGTCTAGAGATCGGTCTCCTCCCAGCCGGTCTTTACAAGTAACACCCACCGCTCCTCCCGCGGTGGGTGTTGTTTTTTGGAAATACTCTTCCGAGCGTTGCGTCCCTGCTTGCTACCCCGTAACAGTCGAATATTGACAGGCCGGGAGATACTCATGACAGGCGGCATTCACCACATCACCCTGATCACGCGGAAGGTTCAGGCAAACGTCGATTTTTATGCCGGCTTCCTCGGTCTGCGCCTCGTCAAGCGCACGGGCGGTTACGAAGATGCGACCCAGCTCCATCTCCTTTATGGGGACGCATCAGGCAATCCTGGCTCTCTGATCACCTTTCTCGTGTGGGAAGATGGTTCGCCAGGCCGCGTTGGTTACGGGCAGCCAAGCGAAATCTCGCTCGCTATTGCTCCTGACAGTATCGGCTTCTGGCTGACACGTGCCCTGCAATTCAACATTGCTACCTCAGGACCGGCACAGGAATTCGGCGAACCGGTGCTGCGTTTGCATGATCCCGATGGCGTGATCGTGAAGCTCGTGGGAACTCATGCCGTAAAGGCCGGCGATCTTTGGGTCGGTGGCGACATTCCTGCATCTGATACGATCAAACGCATCCGCGGCGCGACAATACTGACCGAAAAGCCGCAGGAAACGTGCACATTCCTTGCAGATTATTTTTCTTACATTTCAGGCGAGCAAACCGAAACGATTACAAGAATGGCTTCAACGTCCGGCGATTGTATCGACGTTCGCGACGCAACTGGGTTCTGGGGCTCGGCACCCGGAACCGGCACCATAGACCATATTGCTTTTCGCGCTGCGGACATTCCCACTGTAACGGCAACGTACGATCGCTTGATAGCACGCGGAATGACCGCAACGGCAATGCATGACCGGAAATATTTCCATTCGATCTACGTGCGCGAGCCTGGCGGCACCCTGCTCGAAATGGCTACCGACGGTCCCGGCATGCTGATTGACGAAACGCCTGAGAAGCTTGGCACCCGACTGTTCATCCCGCCGCATCTCGCTGAGGAAGCTGAAAACCTGAAAGTAATGCTGCCGCAATTTGGCTTGCCGAAAGAGGCGCGCTTCATCTATCGCGAGCTTCCGTTCATTCACCGGGTCTACATCCCGGAGACCACCACTGGGCAAACACTGATTCTCCTGCACGGGACGGGCGGCAACGAGGCCAGTCTTATGCCGTTTGCCTCGAAAGTTGCCCCTCACGCCACCTTGATTGGTTTGCGCGGACGCAGCACGGAAGAGGGTTCGGCCCGCTGGTTCCGGCGCTTTGGACCACTGAGCTTTGATCAAAAGGACATTCGTTCGGAGGCCGAAGCACTTGCCGCGTTTATAGAGGGCGCGGTTGAAGCCTACGACCTGGATCTCCAACGGACTACTTTTCTCGGGTATTCCAATGGCGCGAACATTATCGCGGCAATGATGCAACTGCATCCGGGCGTAGTCCGCAATGCAGTTTTGTTGCGCGCAACAAAAGTGCTGGAAGAGACGCCCAAGGCTGATCTTCATGAGGCGAAAGTTCTTGCAATCACCGGCGACCACGATCTGTTTGGAGCGCATGCGCCCGCGCTTGAAGCGGAACTGCGGGGCGCCGGAGCTGATATCACCGTGAGAGCAGTGTCCGCTGATCATGAAATCGGACCGCACGACATTGACGCGGTTCAGCAGTGGCTGGCCGCATAGAAGAACAGGCCGAAGTTTCTTCGGCCTGTTCAATTTCGTTACGACAGAGGCTTTAGCCCGGCTTCGATTGAAGCGCGCTTGCCTTCAAGGAACGGCGGCAACGATAGGCCCTCACCGAGAGTCTCCAAAGGCTCATCGACCGTGAAGCCCGGACCATCTGTGGCGATTTCGAACAAAATGCCGTTCGGTTCGCGGAAATACAGCGAACGGAAGTAATAGCGCTCTACTTCGCCACTCGACGGCATCCGGAATTCGCTCAGACGTTCGGTCCATTCATGCAATTGCTGCACGTCCGGCGCGCGAAATGCGACATGATGCACAGCACCGGCACCCTGCCTTGCAGCCGGGAGGTCCGGCTGCACGGCCACATGCAATTCAGCAGCAGGACCGCCCTCGCCCATTGCAAACACATGAACATGCCCGGCACCGTCTGGAGAGGGGTAAGTGTTGACCTTGCGCATATTCATCACATGAAGAAGGATCGCTTCCGTGTTGGTAATATCGGGTACGCTGAGGGTGATTGGGCCGAGCCCTCGGATCTGATGCTCAGCCGGAACAGGGCTTCTGTCCCACGAGTGCGACGCTCCAGCGCCGCCATCATTGATGAGCCGGAACCGTTGTCCTTCTCCATCTTCAAAATCGAGTGAGTCGTAGCCACCGATTTCAGCAATATCACCGGACTTTACACCGAGTTCGGTAAAGCGAGCTTTCCACCATACCAGACTTGCTTTGCTGGCCACACGCAAACCCGTACGCGAAATGCTGTGCGTACCGCGACTTTCGGGTCCAACCGGCCAGTCGAAGAAGGTGAGATCGGTGCCAGGCGTTGCCTCTCCATCTGCATAGAAGAGGTGATAGGCGCTGGTGTCGTCTTGATTGACGGTTTTCTTGACCAGTCGCAGACCAAGCGTTTGCGTATAGAACCGCAGATTTTCCGGCGCATTCGCCGTTACGGCAGTCAAATGATGAATACCTGTCAGTTGTAAGGTCATCGAAGCCTCCTGAATTGGTTCGTTCGGGCATAATCGCCGTTGGCGTGAATATCTGCGTTGTGTAGCGGCCGATAAAGAGCGGATCTCTGCAACTTGCGTTCGATGAAAACGAACCAAGGAGGGGTACGGGTGTTCCAAATCGGCCTGACGTCCACTATAACCAAACAATGAAATGGCGCTTTGACGATCTTCTCACTTTTCTCGACGTAATGGAAACCGGCAGCGTAACGGCGACCGCCGCGCGCCTCAACCTTTCAAAATCGGTGGTGAGCAAGCGCATTTCCGATCTTGAGGGTGCACTGGGTATAGAATTGTTTCAGCGCTCGCCGCGCAAGTTGCTCGCATCCGATCATGCTCGCGACTTTGTCGAGCGGATCAGACCCTTGATACGCGAGATCATGGAAGCCACCGACACCGTTGGCGAGCGACACAGCGCCGTTCGGGGTAGTTTGAGGATTGCCGCTCCAATGTCATTCGGCACGCTTTATCTTGGACGAATGATCGCCCACTTCGCCAGGCAATATCCTGATCTGGAAGTCGCGGTGGAACTTGAGGACCGCATGGTCGATCTGGTGCGTGGCGGTTATGATGTCGGCATCCGTATCGGAATCCTCAAGGATTCGAGCCTTATCGCCCGCAAGCTTTGTACGGACGCCAGGATTATTTGCTGCAGCCCGGCTTTCGCCGCAGCCAATGGCTTGCCGAGGCGGCTCGAAGAACTGAGCTCTTTCGCCTGCATCGACTACTCAAACGTCAATACTAGTCAGTTGTGGCAATTCGAAAACCCGGCTTCTCCTAACGACCCAATCTCGGTGGCCATGCATGGCCGCATCGTCGCCAATAATGGCGAGGCCATGCGCGACATGGCAATTGCCGGTCTGGGGCTGGTCCTGCTGCCAATGTTCATTGCCGCCGAAGCCCTGCGAGCGGGTACTCTTATTCCGGCGCTGCCCGATGTGACGCCAGTTCCATACAAAATATACGCGGTGTATCCGCCTACACGGCATGTCTCGGCCAAAGTTCGGGCCTTTGTAGACCATCTTGTGCGCCATATCGGCGACCCACCCATCTGGCAAATGATGGATCCTTTCCATGCTGAACGGCCCTAATTGAAGTCCACACTCTCCGAATCACTTGGCGCGGTTTGCAAGCCTCTTCCGAGCGTAATCGTGAATTTCATAGCCGGTTTTGAAAAAAACCCTGTAAACACTGGGTATAAACCCGCTTTTTGGGCGTTCTTGCTGATGACAGAGCGGGAATCGCGTGCCATACAGACGCCTCCGATCAACGAATATACTGAGGAAACCGCCAAAATGAATACGTCCGATCTCATTGAAAAGCTCGTCGCTGATCAGGGTCTTACAAAAGTTCAGTCCAAGGCGATTGTTGATAGCGTTCTTAAGGGTATCACTGATTCCGTCGTAGCCGGCGATGAAGTTTCGCTGCCTGGCTTTGGCAAGTTCAAGGTCCAGTCGCGCGCCGCTCGCGAAGGCCGTAACCCTGCTACAGGCGCAACGATCAAAATCGCAGCGTCCAAGAAAGTTGCTTTCCAGCCTGCAAAGGCCCTGAAGGATGCGTTGAACGGCTAATTCGTTCGTCGTAAATTCAAAAAAAGGCGGTGCAGGTGCGCCGCCTTTTTTGTTCGACTCGAACCAAAGCACCATCACGGCATTTGGGAACACAGCGCTTCGCCATAAATCCGCCCTGTCTTCGTTGCAGGTCACGTTTGTGCAATCGAGCAATTTTGCGCAAGTGAAGTAAGGCTTTATCAACTATAACAGATGCATTTATGATATGGCGGTCCAGAGATCCGCACGTTTTTTGGGGCCCTCGCTACTGGTAATAGCTGCAACTATGAAGACACTGGCACATATCCTTGCGGCATTCATGCTAACCCTCCTTGTAGCGGGTTGCCAAAACTCGTCGATCGATGACCTGTCTCCTAATGGTGCCGGGACGCAGTTGCCGGCGAAGCTCGTCCAGAGCATGAAGGCGAAGGGCATGAGCCTCACATCGCCGGTCATGTTTCGCATATTCAAGGAAGAAAACGTCCTTGAAGTGTGGAAACGCAAGGACAACGGCCGTTACGACATGGTAACGAGCTACCAGATTTGCAAATGGTCCGGAAAGCTTGGCCCTAAGTTCATCGAGGGTGATCGTCAGGCACCTGAAGGATTCTACGCAGTTCGCCCGGCGCAGATGAATCCGAAATCAAGCTATTACCTCTCATTCAACACTGGCTTTCCCAATGCGTTGGACCGTGCCCTTGGCCGCACCGGTGCCAATTTGATGGTCCATGGCGCGTGCTCGTCGTCAGGTTGCTATTCAATGACCGATGCACAGGTCGCGCAAATTTATGCTTTCGCCCGGGATGCGTTTAAGGGCGGTCAGGAATTGTTCCAGCTTCAGGCCTATCCTTTCCGCATGACCGCAGCCAATATGGCGCGCTACAAGGATGATCCGAATTACGCTTTCTGGAAAAACCTGAAAGAAGGTTACGACCACTTCGAAATCACCAAGGTGCCGCCGAAGGTGGATGTCTGCGAGAAGAAATATGTCTTCAACCACACGTCCGATCCCAATGCGCCGATTGCGGCGACAGCAACCTGTCCGCCTTCCGATCAGCCAGAATCGCTGAAAATGGCGTATCAGTCGTACCAAACCAGCTACGAGACCGCTTTCTCTACAATGGTCGGCAAAGGCAAGATCAGCCCCCCCAGCCGCTCCATCCAGGGCATCGCAGAAGCCAAGATCATTGCTGACTGGAGCGCTCGCCGTGCTCGCGGTGAGCGCGTGACGCAAGAACCGCCGTCTCTTTCGCCGCAGGACAAGGACGCTGCAACCAAGCCACAGGTCATGGTTCGCCTGGCTTCCGCCGTCGCAGCGGACAAGGCACGTGAGGAGCGTGACGCTTCTAAAAGAACGCGAATGGGAAAGAGCATGGCCTCGGCTGCGCCAGCACCCATCACCCTCGCACAGCCATCAGTTCCATCAACTCCAGCAGCCACCCAACAATCGACGCCTGCCCCGCAAACCACTGCCGCTGTTGCACCGGAAGCCCCTGCTGCCGCCACCGAACAGCCGGCCCCGGCGAAAAAAGCCTGGTGGAAGATTATCGGCAACTAGCATCCGAAAAGTAATCATGCCCGAAAAAGCAATCATTCATGCCGAGATATATGATCTTCGCGGCTTGAATTGTCCCTTGCCGGTGCTCAAGACCCGCAGGAAGCTTGCCGATATGATCGCTGGCAGCCGCCTATGGGTTGAAACAAGCGACCCGCTGGCTGTCATCGACATGCCTAATTTTTGTCTGACCGAGGGTCATAGGCTGATCGAAACACTCAGCATCGACGGTGGCCACCGATTCCACATCGAATGCGGCTAATCTAACCTAGTTTTACACCGGAAATTGCCAACGGATTGTCAAAGAGCGCAGCACGATCCGGCATATCGATCTGTGGCCGATCAAGAAATGCGTTGAAGAGCTGGCTGACATAGCTCTCGGGTAAATCCTTGACGATCAACACCAGGCGCGTTTCGCGAACGCCATCCGGCCACGCTGCCAGCCGTGCTGGTGGATGAAAAATCTGTTGCACCCCATGTATGACGAGAGGCCGCTCGGGATCGTCCTCCAACTGCACGATACCCTTAACGCGCAGCAATTTTTCACCGTGGGCCGAACGCAACAGGTCAAGGAACATGTCGAAGCTGTGCAGGGGTATCGGGGCATCGTGTTTCAGCGAGAATGACCGGATCTTCGCGTCGTGCCTGTTGACGTCGTGATGATGGTGTTCTCCATGCTCACGGTGGTGCCCATGATCGATCTTGGCGTGTTCATGCTCGCGATCACGGTAGGCTTCCGCCTTTAGCCAGCGCCGAACATCGACGGTCTTGGTTTCTGGATTATAGACACCGCATTCGAACAACGCCGCGTATCCCGTGCGCGGGTTAGCGACATCGATCAGGTCGGCCCCTGGATTTAACGCAGCGAGCCGTGCGCGCAGAACTGGGAGGCCTTTTTGTGCTTCCGGCAAATCTGTCTTGGTTATAACGATGCGATCAGCAACAGCAGCCTGCTTTATCGCTTCCTCGTGCGCGTCGAGCGTTGCCATGCCATTGATCGCGTCGACGGTGGTGATCACGCCATCAACGCGAAAGGCCTGCAACAACACCGGATGTCCCATGACGGCATGCAGAACCGGTGCGGGATCGGCAAGTCCGGTCGTCTCGATGATGACCCGTTTCAATCGCTGCAATTTGCCCGTCTGCAATCGGTCGATGAGATCCGAGAGCGTATCAATCAGCTCTCCGCGCACGGTGCAGCAGAGGCAACCATCGGAAAGCTCGATAATGCCGTCGCTGGCTTTCTCGACAAGTAGATGATCAATGCCCACATCACCGAATTCATTGATAATCACCGCCGTATCGGAGAGAGCAGGATCCTTCAGCAGCCGGTTGAGCAACGTCGTCTTTCCCGACCCTAGAAAGCCGGTTAGTACCGAGACCGGTATGGGAGCGTCGGCCATCAGTTCACTGCCTTCAAGGCCTCGCTTGCATCCGTCAGCGACGAGCGATCTGGCCGCGGCATCGGAACCGGAACCCGGCTCAACTCCATTCCCAATGAATTGATCTTCGCCGGCAGCAGCGCAACTTTTTCCACTGCCGGTTCATGTTCCATCCTTTTCATATAAGGTGACCCCTGAACAATGTGCCCTTCGAGGTCTTTGCCGTCCCAAGTATCGGACCCCGATGCCTCCTTCGAACAAACACTTGGCCGCATGTTGACCGCCACGTCGCGTGTGGGTGCACCATAGGGCTGCAATGTATCGATCGTCGTGCCACTGCCCTGGGTCTCGAAACCTTTGGCAAGAAGTTCCGCTGCCTTCGTAGCCCGCGTTGTCAGCTTTAATTCGCCCAGCACCACCGTGATGATCGTCCTGCCGTTGCGAGTTGCAGAACCGATCAGATTGTAGCCTGAGGGGCAAACAAATCCGGTCTTCATGCCATCCGCACCCTGAAACCGACCGATAAGCGCGTTCAGATTGGGCTGAAGCTTCTTGCCGCCATAGTCGATGGCTTCAATATCGAAATAATGCGCGTACTGCGGAAACTCTCGGCGGAGCTGCAGTGTCAGGATCGCGAGATCCCGCGCAGTCGTATAATGGTCATCCGAGTGAAGACCGTTTGGATTGACGAAATGCGAACCTGTCATGCCGAGACGTTTGGCTTCGGCGTTCATGAGCACAGCAAACTTGTCGGAAGAACCGCCCAACGTCTCACCCACCGCCATGGCGATATCATTGGCGGACTTGACCATCATGATCTTGAGCGCATTGTCCAATGTCAGCTCGGAGCCAACTTTGTAACCCATCTTGCTTGGAGGCTGTTTGGCGGAAAGCGCAGTGATCTTGATTGGCGTATCCAGGGTAACCTGGCCCGATTCAATCATCCGGAACACCACGTAAACGGTCATCAATTTGGTCAAAGACGCTGGATACCAGCGCTGGAAAGCATCCTCTTGCGAGAGGATTTCGCCGTTGCCGGCATCGACTGTAATGTTCGCACCGGCAAGCGCCGCCGATGCAGCGGTCATCGATATCACGCAACACGAAAGAAAGAGTGCTACAGTTTTCCGCATTCCTGAAAATCCGACCTGTCTATGTAAACAACCTGGAAAGGCATTAAGCCGCGCTTCACACCGGGCAGCAATGCCCTTATCTATCTTATGTGGCGGGCAAAAGGCAAAACACCTTTATTCTGTTCACTGAAATGTCAGATTTGGATTTGGAGTTACCCTCGAATGCCTTTGCTCAATCGCGCGATCGAAATGCAGGACGAGGTTTCCGCGTGGAGGCACCATCTGCACCAGAACCCAGAAATAATGTTCGACGTGCACGAGACAGCGCGGTTCGTTGCAGAAAAGCTGCGACAATTCGGTTGCGACGAGGTGGAGACCGGCATTGGGCGTACCGGTGTCGTAGGGATCATTCGCGGGCGTCATGGCGAAGGTCCGACTGTGGGCTTGCGCTCCGATATGGATGCGCTGCCACTCACTGAAATTACCGGCAAGCCCTGGGCATCCCGTAGGGACGGCAAAATGCACGCCTGCGGCCATGATGGGCACACCGCCATGCTTTTGGGTGCCGCGCAATATCTGGCCGAAACCCGCAACTTTGGTGGTTCAATCGCGGTTATCTTCCAGCCTGCGGAAGAAGGCGGCGGCGGTGGCCGTGAAATGGTCAAGGACGGCGTGATGGAGCGCTTCTCCATCTCGGAAGTCTATGGCATGCACAATATTCCCGGACTTCCCATTGGTCAGTTTGCCATTCGCAAGGGGCCGATCATGGCAGCAACGGATGAGTTCACCATCATTGTCGAAGGTCGCGGCGGCCATGCAGCGCAGCCACACCGGACGATTGACCCCGTCGTCATCGGCGCTCAATTGGTCAATGCCCTGCAAACCATCGTCTCGCGCGGTACAGACCCACTCGATTCTGTCGTTCTGTCCGTCACCAAGTTTCATGCCGGCGATGCCCATAACATCATTCCTCAACGGGCCGAACTCGCTGGCACCGTTCGCACCTTGCGCCCAGAAATGCGCGACTTTGCCGAAAAGCGCCTGATCGAGGTCGCTGAAGGCGTTGCCGGAGCTTTGGGCGCAACCGCAACGGTCAATTATGCCCGCAACTATCCAGTAACGTTCAACCATGCTCGAGAGACGGACTTCGCGGCTAATACCGCTCGCCGCGTCGCTGGAAATGATGCGGTCAACGAGGAAGTCGCGCCCATGATGGCCGGCGAGGATTTCTCCTACATGCTGGAAGCACGTCCAGGCGCCTTTATTTTCATAGGCAATGGTGAAAGCGCCTCGCTGCACAATCCCTCCTATGATTTCAACGACGACGCAATCCCGCACGGCATCAGTTACTGGGTGCAGCTGGCCGAAGCAGCTCTCCCGCCATCATCCTGATTGGCATTGGACTGCAGGGAATTTCCACTCATCTTGAGACTTGGCGACCGCCGCGAAAAACAGTATGTCAGGTCAGATGGTCCCGTAGCTCAGTAGGATAGAGCGACAGATTCCTAATCTGTAGGCCACTGGTTCGAATCCAGTCGGGATCACCATACTGCCGTCCACCACATTTTTCGGTCAAGGAACGATCCAGAAAGCGTCCATGCTGTACTCATTCGAAAGCGGTACTTGCAGTTGCAAAGCAAATGCAATATCGTATTGTGATATGCCCTATACTAGTTTCTGGCCGCTTCGATCTGTAGTCGAAGCGGCCCTTTTTTGGTGTCAGCCTCAATGAGGCGTTGTTGTCTGGTTGTTCGCCAAACTAGCGATTCAACTCTGCTTTAGCTGCCATCGTAGCCCGCACGCTCTTGTTAAGATCGGCTTTGGCAGACTTGATATTCGTTGACTGAAGTCCAGTAGCGTAATGTTATTGCTGCGGTCGCATCACCCAGTTCGGCCACAAAGGCTGAAGGAGCCGGGTCTTTCTTGACCCGCTTGTCGGTTTCAGTCAGCTCAATCAAGGATTTCTGCACTTGGTCCAAATCATCCTCATTGGAAACAGTAATCGTGATGTCATTGCGCCGAACACCGTTTCGGGTAAAGTTTTTCACGGGCAGGGTCCAAAGCGTCGAATTTGGCGCAAGGATGTACACGCCGTCGGCTGCACGTAGTCGCGTCGCAAAGAGTCCGATTTCTTCGACTGTCCCGCTGACACTGCCGACCTCGACATATTCGCCAATGCGAAGGGGACGGAGCGCCAAAAGCATGATTCCTGCTGCGATATTCTGCAACGTTCCTTGCAAAGCCAGTCCGATTGCCAAGCCGACAGCACCAATGGCAGCGATAACTGAGGCGGTCTGAATGCCAAATTGACCGAGGACCATTACCACAACAAGGCCGAGCACCACATAGCGTGCGATCTTGGAAAAAAAGCGGCGCAATGTCAGGTCGAAGCCGCCGACTTGCCCAAGTCCGGCATAGACCCAACGCTCGACGAGACCTGCGACGACGAATCCGATGATCAGCAACAGAACCGCGCCAATTACAGAGAACGCGTAAGCAACAACAAGGGCGCTTGCCTCGCGAATGCCAGTCTGAATTGCGGAAAACGCGTTCTGAGGATCAAGTTCCATGAGAGATTCCTTTCCGGCAAGAGAATACCAACCTTAAAACTGTGATGTTGGTTCCCCTATTGAAGGCAAAAGGCCAGTAAACATTCACAATATTTCCTGCGTTGAACGGGCAATCACATCGGCTTGCGAACCGCATAGACAGTGACCGGCAGAGCAGAACGCCACGTATCGAAACCACCCAGAGGTTGCGCGTACGAAACAGCAAGCTTTGTGAGTTCGCCGCCATGGGCGGAGCGCCAGCCGACGATTGCCATTTCACTCTGAATTGTCACAGCATTGGCAACCAGGCGCCCACCTGGCTTGAGGCCTTCCCAGCACGCCTCCATTACCCCCTCATCGGTCACGCCGCCACCGATGAAGACGGCGTCGGGTTCTGTGAGCCCTTGCAAAGCCGCCGGCGCTTCACCGCGCACAAGTTGAAGGTCAGGCACACCCAACGTCCGGCTGTTGCGCAGGATCAAATCTTGCCGCTTATCATTGGCTTCAATTGCCAAGGTCCGGCACGAACTGTGCGCGCGCATCCACTCAATGCCGATCGAGCCACAACCCGCCCCGACATCCCATAAGAGCTCGCCCGGCAGCGGCGCAAGATGCGCCAGAGTAACGGCACGGATATCCCGTTTGGTCAATTGCCCATCATGTTCGAACGCTTCGTCGGGCAAACCGGCAAGCATAGGATAAAGCCGGGCTGGTGGAATCGCTTTGCCGCAATCCACAGCAAGCACATTGAGATCGGCACAGCGAGGATGATTCCAGGCATTTGCAATGCCATCAATTCGCCGCTCCGCCGCACCCGCCAGATGCTCTAGCACAGTCAATCGCGCTGAGCCGAACCCGGTTTTGCTGAGCATCCGCGCAACCTGTAGCAGGTGTGCCTCCATCATTGCTGAGAATAAGCAACTTTGCCCCAGGCGCGAACGCCTTGAACAGCGTCTCGATTGGCCTGCCATGAACACTCAGCAGTTGTGTTTCCTGTATCGGCCAGCCCATGGCAGCGGCCGCCAGCGAGAATGATGAAGGAGCCGGAATTATTCGCATCTCATCGGCCGCGACATAGCGCGTCAGAGTGGCGCCCATGCCGAAATGCATCGGATCGCCGCTGGCCAACACAACGACAGGCTGGCCGCGCGAGGCAAGGAGCATGGGGTACGCATCCGAGAATGGGCTGGGCCATGCAATGCGTTCAGCAGTCAGCTCTTCGGGCAACAGATCCAGATGGCGCTTGCCGCCGAAAATCGTTCCAGCACCTGCGAGGGCATCACGGGCATTCTGACCGAGACCACTATATCCATCCTCACCAATCCCGATAATCGTCAACCATTGCGTCATCATACATTCCATCGAATTGCAGCTACCATGCATGCCCGAAACCGCTTGATGGGTCAACGAAGCGAGCGCTATGAGAAAGGTTGGCACGCCCCGAGGCATCCTGTAAAACCGACAATGCCATGAGCCATCTGACAACCACTATCCAGCGATCAACCGTCGAGGCACGGCGCTCTGCCTGCCCGGGGTTGTTCCGCATGGCAAAGGCCCTCGACGGCGGTATCTGCCGTTTGAAACTAACCTTTGGCGATCTGAGCGCAGTTCAGGCGCGCTGCGTCGCGGATGCAGCACAGCGTTGTGGCAACGGCACGATCGAAATCACCAATCGTGCCAATCTGCAAATTCGCGGTGTGCGTCCGGATATGGAAGAATCGTTGATCGCGGCTTTACTGGAAGCAGGGCTTGGACCATTGAGCGACCGAGGCGATGACGTTCGCAATGTCATGATCAGCCCGTTTGCCGGATTTGATCGGACGAGTCTGGACGTACGACCTCTGTCCCTGCGCGTGCTAACGATCGTGCAGACGAATCTGCTCTACCAGAACTCTTTCGCCTAAGTTTTCCATTCTCATCGATGGAGGCGAAAGCGTTGCAATGGTGGATCACCCCCATGATCTTTGGCTAAGTCCTATCAAGCTGGAAGATTAGCACACCGCGCTTCGCCTTCGGCGTTGCAGGTGTGCCGCCCACACAAGCCGATGCTCAGCCTGCTCTAGGTAGCGTTGCAACCGGGCAAGCATTGGGGCTCATCACTGGCATTCTCGATATCTTCATCGAATGGTGCCGTGCACACCCGCAAGCTTCGCGCCTGCGTCATATGATAGGCGAGACGGGGGCAGACTATCTCGTAGACCAGCTCGAACTGCGCCTCGGAGCTCCGTTGCGAAGTGAGAAGATTGCGAACTGGCGCAGAGCCCCTGCCCGGGAAAATGGCCATCTCGGGCTCTGCGCCGGAAGTGGACAACTCAAACTGTTTCGTGGGCGCCATGCCTCCACTCGGCCGCCTTGATCCGGCCTTTTGCAATCGCTTGCCGAACTTGCCGACAAGTATGGCAACGGAAAATTACGCATGACGCCGTGGCAAAGCGTTCTCTTGCCGCAAGTTTCAATCGACGATGCAAAAACTACGCTCACTGCGCTCGAAGCACTCGGACTTGGCACCAATCCTAATAAGGCACTTGCGACGATGATCAGCTGTTCTGGGTCGGCGGGATGCGGTTCGGCTTTGGCAGCCACCCAGTTAGACGGGCTGAAGCTGGCGTCACTATTGCAGGGTAGTCCGGCAGTTCCGCGAATCCATATGAGCGGTTGCAGCAAATCCTGTGCGTCGCCCTCGGCAAAACCCATCACGCTCGTGGCAACTGCGGCAGGACGTTACGACATCTTTCTTTGCGCGACCAATGGACCGTCGCGTTTTGGCAAGCTATTGGCTGCCAATGTCACTATCGACGAAGCTGCCGAATTGATCGGTGAGAATTCCGGCTCTGGGGGGCCACTATATGCTTGACTATATCCGCGACGGTCAGGCGATCTATGATCGCTCGTTCGCTATCATTCGTTCCGAAGCCGATTTGAAGGGCATTCCCGCCGATCTGGAAAAGCTGGCCGTGCGCGTCGCCCATGCTTGCGGCATGGTCGATGTGATACAGGATCTGGCGTTTTCCGAGGGTGCCGCAGCGGCTGGTCGCAACGCATTACTGAGCGGCGCGCCGATCTTGTGCGACGCACGCATGGTTGCGGAGGGTGTCACCCGGTCACGTCTGCCGGCTCGAAAATCAGGTGATTTGCACGCTAGGAGATCCCTCGGTCGCCAAATTGGCGCTCGACATGGGCAACACCCGCTCCGCCGCAGCGTTGGAACTATGGCGCCCGCACCTGGCGGGTGCGGTTGTTGCCTTCGGCAATGCGCCCACTGCCCTCTTCCGATTGCTCGAAATGATCGACGAAGGCGCTCCAAAACCGGCGCTGATTATCGGCTTTCCAGTCGGCTTTGTCGGCGCGATGGAATCCAAGGCGGCGCTTGCCGAGGACAGCCGCGGAATTCCCTATGTCGTCGTGCATGGCCGCCGCGGCGGCAGTGCCATGGCTGCCGCAGCGATCAATGCTCTCGCTTCGGAGAAAGAATAATGCCGAATCCCGGGCGGCTTTTTGGACTGGGCGTTGGTCCCGGCGATCCTGAACTCATTACATTGAAGGCGTTGCGTCTGCTTCAGGCGGCCCCGGTGGTCGCTTATCATGCAGCCAAAGGCAAGAAGGGTAACGCCTCTAGCTATCGTCGAGCGCTATCTTGACGAGAAGCAACTCCTCGTCCCGCTGATTTATCCAGTCACGACGGAGATACTACCCGCTCATATGAACTACGATGCTATCGTCAGCGATTTCTACGGCGAGATAACTGACGCTTTTGCGTACCCATCTCGACGCGGGAACGGATGTCGCGGTCATCGCCGAGGGGGATCCATTCTTCTACGGCTCCTTCATGTACATCCACGACAGACTGGCTGAAGACTACGAAACCGAAGTCGTGCCAGGTGTCTGTTCCATCCTGGGCGGAGCCGCCGTGCTTGGTGCACCTCTGGTCTATCGGAATCAGACGCTTACCGTTCTCTCCGGTGTCCTTTCTGCACAAGATTTGAAGACCCGGCTCGCCGCCACCGAAGCCGCAGCAATCATGAAGCTTGGTAAAAACCTCGCGAAAGTGCGTGGTGTAATCGACGATCTTGGCCTGCTCGATCGGGCGCTTTATGTCGAACGGGCAACGATGGAGGCACAACGCATCATTCCACTGGCTGAAGTCGATCCGGAATCCTCGCCCTATTTCTCATTGATTCTCGTGCCGGGAGAAAAATGGGCGGGTAGCGCCGGATGACATATCCAATAGCCATATTGGTCCTTTCGGCGCTCGGCATGGAAACCGCATTGCGAATCAAAGCGAGCATGCCAGAAGTAACTATTTATGGGTTGGAAGCCCGTGTCGAAGGCGCCGATATCTCCTACACGAACTTCGGCGAAACAGTCCGACAGCTCTATCAGAACGGTCATGCAGTCATCGCTCTCTGCGCCGCCGGCATTACTATCCGCTCCCTCGCCCCGGTTCTTGGTGACAAGGGAGCCGAACCGCCCGTTCTGGCGGTGGCGGATGATGGCAGCGCGGTTGTTCCCCTCTTGGGTGGCACAACAGGCGTGAACGTTCTTGCCCGGCAGATTGCAGCTATTCTCGAGGTCTCACCAGCAATAACGACATCAGGTGAACTGCGGTTCGGCACTTGTCTGCTCAATCCTCCCCCGGGCTTCGAATTGAAAAATCCCGAGGACGCCAAGACATTCATTGCTGATTTGCTTGGGGGCAAAACTGTTAGAATAGAGGGGGACGCGCCCTGGCTTCAGGACGCTAACCTTCCTCTGGATGACGACGCGGAACTGCGCATTCTGGTGACGTCTTCGGATGTTGCACCCCACAAAGGTGATCTGGTTTTTCAACGCGAGCCGACAGATTCCAAGAGCGTGTCGTCCCCGGAAGCTACCACCCTTGCTGGCCATAAGCCCGGACGGCTCGCAGTAGTCGGTCTCGGGCCAGGGAACCCTGATTTCATGATTCCGGCGGTCAAACGGGAACTGCACAACGCCGACGATGTGCTCGGCTATGAGACCTACATCCGTATGGCAGGACCTTTCCGCTCAGACCAAACCTTGCATATGACCGACAATCGCGAGGAAATGCAGCGCGCGCGCCACGCTTTCGAGCTTGCCGCAACAGGCCGGTCCGTCGTGATGGTTTCTTCCGGTGATCCCGGTATTTTTGCCATGGCTACTGCAGTGGTCGAGGCATTGCACGAATCGGTCGATGCTTCCTGGCACGCGGTGGAGCTGGAAATCCTGCCCGGAGTTTCCGCTGCGTTAGCGGCAGCCAGTCGCAGTGGCGCACCGCTCGGTCACGATTTCTGTGTTCTTTCGCTTTCCGACAATCTGAAGCCCTGGGAGATCATTGAAAAACGCATTTCATTGGCGGCCGAAGCGGACCTTGCGATGGCTTTCTACAATCCGATTTCAAGGCATCGTCCCTGGCAATTGCCACGCGCCATCGATATCCTGCGCAAGTACCGGAATGTTGATACCCCTATCGTCCTTGGCCGTGATATTGGCCGGCCTGCGGAAACCTTGCGTGTCATCACGCTTGCCGAGCTAACCCCCGATCAGGTGGACATGCGAACGGTGATCATCGTCGGATCATCGCTCACGCGCAGTTTTGAACGCAGGGACGGCGGCAAATGGGTCTATACGCCCCGCTGGTATGGAACCAAGCCCGAAAGTTGAACAGAAAGCCTTTCATTAACCGACTGGGGTCCATGCCGGAAAAAGGACTGAGCGCTTCGCTTTTGTATCGACGCCTTTCAATGCCGCTCACTATGATCCTGCAAGATCAGATCGCCTGCACCCGGAGTTATCATGCCAGACAAAAATTATGTCCTTACCCTTTCCTGTGAAGATCGACCGGGTATCGTTGCGTCGGTAACGACGGAGCTTGCCGGCATGGACGCGAATATTGCCGAGAGCAATCAGTTCTGGGACAGACAGACAAATCGCTTCTTCATGCGCATCGCCTTCACGGCAGCCGAAGGCACGACCAAGGATGATGTCGAACGGGCTTTGAAACCCGCCATTCAGCGCTTCGACATGAAAACCAGCCTTGTTGACCAATCGAAAAAGCCGAAGATCATCATCATGGTATCCAAGTTCGACCATGCGCTGTTGCATCTGTTCTACCAGATCAAGGTTGGCTGGCTGGACGCCGATGTTGCTGCGATCGTCTCCAACCATGAGGACAGCCGTCGCTTTGCCGAACATGAGAGTATTCCCTATCACGTCCTGCCGGTCTCCAAGGACAACAAGATCGAGCAGGAAGAGGCTCTGCTCAAGATCGTCAAGGACACGGGCGCAGACCTCGTTGTTCTGGCCCGCTACATGCAGGTCCTGTCAGACAATTTGTCGAAACGGTTGTTCGGCAAAGTCATCAATATCCACCATTCGTTCCTGCCGAGCTTCAAGGGTGCCAAGCCCTATCACCAAGCTTTCGAGCGCGGCGTGAAGCTTATTGGTGCGACAGCGCATTATGTGACGCCTGACCTCGATGAGGGTCCCATCATCGAGCAGGAGACCGAACGCGTTACCCATGCCATGAGCGCCGAAGACTTTGTCGCCACTGGCCGCGACATTGAAAGCCGCGTGCTGGCGCGGGCAGTAAAGAAACATCTCGAATCGCGCGTCATGCTCAACGGTCACAAGACGGTTGTATTCGGATAATCGCCTGCGGCTTCACTTGGCTGAAAAGTAGTTGTCCAGATTGGAAACGACACGGTCGGCCATCGCCTTGCGCGTTTCGACCGTGGCGCTTCCCATATGCGGCTGCAGCACCACATTATTCAGTGCAAACAGGGCTTCGGGAACGTTCGGTTCGTCGACGAACACGTCGAGGCCCGCGCGCCCCAGTTCTCCCGATTGCAAAAGCTCGACCAAGGCAGTTTCATCGACGACGGTGCCGCGTGCGATATTGACAAAGGTTCCCTCGGAGCCAAGCGCCTGCAGGACCTCGCGCGAAATGACGCCTTTCGTTGCATCCCCGCCGGGCAAAATTGCGATCAAGGCAGAACACCTGCGGGCCATTTCGACCAAATCACTGTAATGCTCGTATGAGACGTCGTCTCTCTTGTTGCGCGTGTGGTAGACGACCTCGCAACCAAAAGCGGTCAATTTTCTTGCGATGACGCTGCCAATCCGACCGAGCCCGACCAGTCCGATCTTCTTGCCTTCGATCCCCAGCGCCAGGGGTGGTGTTTCCCCCATTGCCCAGCGTCCTTCCCGAACGAAACGATCATTTGCAACGATGTCACGGGTAGCAGCCAACAGAAGTGTGATCGCCATATTTGCCGTGTCTTCATTAAGAACGTCCGGCGTATTTGCAATCTTTATTCCTTTGGTCGCCGCGTAAGCAATGTCCAGCGAATCGGTGCCAACACCAAACGAAGAAACGATCTCGAGTGCGGGCAGCAAATCGATCATATCCGCCTTGAGGCCAGTGAACGTACTCGTCACAGCCGCTCGAAAGCGTCCTGCATGTTTCTGCAGAAAGCCCAGAGCGTCTTGTTCCTCGTAGAGTTTTTCAACTGCGTATCGCTTTTCCAACTCCTCCGTTAGGTACGGCATGAGAGGGCCAAGCAGGAGGAGAGGTTGTTTTTCCATCAAATCGTATCCTGTCGAGTGCTTCCAGACTGAGTTCGGAACAATAGCTACACTCGGGGGTCAAAGACAAACCATTTGCTTATGAATTATGCCTTTATCTGTGGTCCTTTCTTGAGTTGGCGCTTGCCTTTTTAGATGCATTGGTGTGAAAACCATCGCACCATTGCTGCGGGACGGAACATGATAAAGACAGTTGAAATTGCCGATCTGAAAGAAATCGCCAAGCGGCGCGTACCGAAAATGTTTTTCGACTACGCCGATTCCGGTGCATGGACCGAAAGCACCTATCGCGCCAACGAAGAGGATTTCCGCAAGATCCAGTTGCGCCAGCGTGTTGCGGTCGACATGACCGATCGTACCCTCGAAAGTACGATGGTCGGCCAGAAAGTTTCCATGCCTGTCGCTCTTGCACCAACCGGCTTGACGGGTATGCAGCATGCGAATGGCGAGATGCTGGCGGCTCAGGCGGCCGAAGAATTCGGCGTTCCGTTCACCCTCTCCACAATGAGTATCTGTTCAATCGAGGATGTCGCATCGGTCACAACCAAGCCTTTCTGGTTTCAGCTTTATGTAATGCGCGACCGCGACTTCATCTATAATTTGATCGACCGCGCCAAAGCTGCCAAGTGCTCGGCCCTGGTTCTGACGCTTGATCTGCAGATTCTGGGTCAGCGCCACAAGGATTTGCGTAACGGTCTTTCTGCGCCCCCCGAAGTTTACACCGAAACACATCTGGCAAATGGCCACTCGTCCACAATGGTGTATGGAGATGCTCAGGACCAATCGGCGTACATTCGGCAATATCGTCGGCCACGCGAAAGGCGTGGGCGATTTGTCATCCCTGTCAGTCTGGACAACCGAACAGTTCGATCCTCGCCTCTCCTGGAACGATGTCACCTGGATAAAGGAACGGTGGGGTGGCAAACTTATCATCAAAGGCATTCTCGATGTCGAAGATGCGAAAATGGCGGCCGCGACTGGAGCCGATGCGATCATCGTATCCAATCATGGTGGCCGCCAGCTTGATGGAGCGCCCTCGTCCATATCGGTTCTTGCAGATATCGTCGACGCCGTTGGAGACAAGATCGAAGTGCACTTCGACGGCGGTATCAGATCTGGACAGGACGTGTTGAAGGCGCTCGCCATCGGAGCCAAGGGTACATATATCGGTCGAGCCTTTCTTTATGGTCTGGGTGCAGGCGGAAAAAAAGGCGTCACTGAGGCATTGGAGATCATCCGCAAGGAACTCGATATTACGATGGCGCTATGCGGCGAGCGCGACGTCAAGGTTCTCGACCGAAACAATCTCTACAAGAGCGGGCTCGAAACAAAACCCCGAATGGCAGAAGTGAAGAAGAAGCAAACCCGAGCGGCCGGCGCGTAAGACCTAAAACACACTCTTGAAGAAGCCAAGACCGGACAGCTGCTTCGAATTTTCGAACTTTACGGAGACATCCGAAGTAAGGTTGTCGAGTCTGCCAGCCGTGATAGCCTCCAGCATCGTCTTGTAAGCGCGAGAACCCTTGAAGTATTGTCCGCCTTCTATCGCCTTTTTAACGAAGTCTTCCGTTTCACTGAAAAATTTGAAATGCAGGAGTGAGCCGTAGATGGGAGAAAAGTTGCGGTGGAATGGCCATGGTTTATGGATGCTGATGGTAAATGCGATATCATGTTCCACGTAGAGCAGCGGATATTTCATCAGTTCATCGTAGTGTTCGGGATAGTCCAATAACCTGTCTCTTGGCCCTCCCATCATCGACATGGCCGAGTTGGTGCGGAACAGTCTATATCCTTGCCTATCGAAAGTGTTGGCGATCTCCCAAGGCATGACGTCCGAGGAGCCGTCGAACACCGCCGACTTGAGAGAGGCCGATGGATAACAATCGATCATCGGTGCCGGGCAGTGCAGCACTCCCTTTGCTTGCAATCCCGCAATTAGCTCGGGTAACTTTCTTGTCTCGCACTCGTCATAAATAAAATACTCGTCGCAATCGACATTCATGTACCAGCGCCTGGTCCCATAAATCCGGACAAGGGCCTCACGCCAAAGATTGCCGCCGTTTGCCTGGCGATACCGGATATTCGAGCCAAAGAGATCGACATCATTCTCGTCGAGCAATTTTTCTCGCGTGCCATCCGTCGATTGGTCGTCCACGCACAAAAATCGCGTTATTCCCAATTTTCGGTAGTGCGCGAGGAACGACGGCAGAAACTGAATGCTATTATGTGTCAGAAAGATGAGCGGTATATCATTCGGCCCAAGAGGCCGGATGTCACCTTTCCTGAGAGGCAATATTTGAACCGGATCGTGACGCTTCTTTACATTGAAATTGCGCCAACGCGTGACCAAGGACTGGGTTCGACTGCTCCGGAAAGCGGCTGGACTGTCAGGGCGGTATGGAAAGGGAATTTCCGGTCTTGGAAACAAGAAAGATTGGTGTCGTTTCAACAGGTGGTTCCGCCTTGAACGAGAGTCGGTTCTTTGGTGAGTGTGACCCAAGGAAGCCGACCGATTAAACTTGCGCGTGTGGAAGGTCAAGTGCAGCCCGATGAGCGCCGGCGGCCAGCATTGCTGACGTGAAAGCCGGAATGTGCGCCGCAATTTGGCGGCAATGAGGGGTTTTTCTTTTCCGCATTTGGTTTAAAACCCTACCCTGACTCTCAGAATATAAAGCGAGGCATTATGCAGAATGAACTTGATATCTACGTGGGATGGGACTCACGCGAACCGATCGCCTATGAGGTCGCCAAGAGCACTGTATTGAAACATGCGACCATCCCCGTTCGAGTAATTCCGATCAAGTTGGAAGAGCTTGTGGAAAAAGGCGCGTATACGCGTGATATCGACCCTCTCGCCTCGACCGAATTCACCTATTCCCGCTTCTTCACACCCTGGCTCGCCGGTTATAAGGGTTGGGCACTATTCTGCGATTGTGATTTCCTGTTTTTCGGCGATGTGGCGAAACTGCTAGAATACCGGGATGAAACGAAAGCGGTAGTGTGCGTCAAGCATGACTACACGCCGAAGGAAGGCACGAAGATGGACGGCAAAGTCCAGACCAGCTATCCGCGCAAAAACTGGTCATCGTTCATGCTATTCAATTGCGATCACCCGTCGACACGCCAACTCACCCCGGAACTTATCAATCGGGAGAGCGGTGCTTATCTGCACCGGATGCAATGGGCGCAAGACGACGAAATTGGCGAAGTTCCGGTTGAATGGAACTGGCTGGAAGGCTGGAACGAAAAGCCGGCGAACGGTTATCCAAATGCTGTCCACTTTACCAATGGCGGACCTTGGTTCAAGGATTGGCAGAATGTGGACTACGCCGACGAGTGGCGCACGGCCGCCAGCGCGGTCGATCCGAACTGGAAAACGATCTGAATCTCCGATAGTCCGGATTTGCAATAATAAACCGCGTTGCCTTTGACGCACGCGGTTTAAACTGCTAAGCGCCAAGCGATGCGTCCGCATTTACCGCATTGAATCTGCTGAAAGTCGCGTCTGTCCATAAGGGAAGGCCGGAGTTTTTGGCGACTTCGTGGTCAGCGGTGTATATCGGATATCCTCGATCGATAAGCACCTGTAGTATCTGCTTGTCGGTACCCGCGTGCAAACGTTTCAGATTAGCATCGTTGTAAACATGTCCTGATGAATCGGGATTGATCCCACTGATGATTACAACCTTGGCTCCGCTCAGAAGGGCATAAAAGACTGCCGTAATCCCATTTGAGAACTTCATATTATCGTCGATTTCGACATTGAGGCCTCCCATGACAGCCTCATACATTGCCATGCGCTTGAAGCGGTTGATCACCTTCACGTCGTCATAAGAATAGTTGAACGCGGCGAGCCCCTGTTTAAGCAGGTCCAAGCTTTTAGGCCAGCGCACGACGTAGAGGAGCCGTGTACGTTTTCCGTCAAGCACCTTGCGAACGTGCAAAGCGTTGGTCGTTTGTCCCTCGACCTGATTGAACTGCATGAAGGTCGCATCAGGAACGTCAACTCCCCACCTGTCCAGAATGCTTTGCGAACCGTTGACCGTGATCACATGAAACTGTGTGCCGAAGCCGGCGGGAACCGTCGAAACGGGTGCCGACCCTACGACAACGACTGGTCCCGCGAATTCGACCGGATGCGTGGGCGCACGGGGTCGCAAAATCCTGTAAATCACAGACCGCCGGATCTTGGTCAGGATTTCAAACCGAGGCAACCTCATAAAGCGCAGCCTTTCGCAATGCGGTTTGAACATCCTCGCGCACAAAGGTAATGATATGCGGATATATTGGTACGCCCAAGGGGAATCGAACCCCTGTTTGCGCCGTGAGAGGGCATTTTTAACCGCTTTTTCACACCATCTCCTGTCCACAGACGTCCACCCATGTTCACATAACTATTTGAAATTGTTATTCTCTGTCAAGCGGGCATCTACTGTTGTCTTGGGCTGCCCCCGGATGTATATCGGTACTAATATCGGTACCACTTGAGGACATTTATGGCCCGCAACCGCATAGACGCACCCATTACCACCCGGAATGCCCGCAGGGCGCTCAGCGTGCGCAAGCGGCCGTATTGCCGAAGCCTTGGGCCCGGCACGGCTATCGGCTACCAGCGCAAGGAGCGTGGCGGCATCTGGCAGGCGATCGAGTATCTCGGCGGCAAGAACTACCGTCATGCGCGACTCGCCGTCGCCGATGACGTGCTCGATGCCGACGGCATCGTCGTTCTCGATTATGAAGGCGCCAGGAAAGCTGTCGCCGCCCAGATTGCCCGTTGGCGCGCGGCCGACCGGGTTGCCGTCGACGGCCCCGCGCCAACCGTCCGCACGGCGGTCGAAGCCTATGTCGGCATGCGCGATGCTCGCGAGCGGTCGCAGGACCGCGTGCGCGGAGACGCCCGATACCGCCTTGCCCTTCACGTTCTCGCCGACGACATCGCCGATGTCGCGCTCCAGGAGTTGACCGAAGGCCGGCTTGCACGCTGGCTCGAACAGCGCCCTGCCGGCCTGTCACCATCGACCATTCGCCGCATCAGCAACGACTTCAAGGCCTGCCTCAACCTGGCTGCGAAGAAGTATCGAACGCAACTCCCGGCCGAGATGCCGACAATCATCAAATACGGACTGGCGACGGCGGAAGGTTCGTCGACGCAAGCACGCGACGGGGCAGCTTTGTCCGACAGGGACGTGCGCGCGATCATCGAGGCGGCCCGGATCATCGATGCCGAGGGGGGGTGGGACGGCGATCTGTGGCGTTTCGTGCTGGCGCTCGCCAGCACCGGGGCACGGTTCAGCCAGGTTGCACGCATCCGTGTCGCCGACCTTCAGATCGCCCAGGGGCGCATCATGGTTCCGACGAGCCACAAAGGCCGAGGCAACAAGAAGGTCAGTCACACCGGCGTCCGTGTCGGCGACGACGTGATCGATGCGCTGCGGCCGGCAATAGCGGGTCGACGCGGAAATGAGCGGCTGCTCGAGCGCTGGAAGCATGGGCAGGCCAAGGCGACCGAGACGCTGCCGCCACGCTGGGAGCGTGTCTCGCGCGGACCGTGGCTCAACGCCGCCGAATTGTCGAGGCCGTGGGCCCTGATCGTGCAACAGGCGGTGCTGCCGGCAGACACCGTACCCTATTCGCTGCGACACTCCTCGATCGTCCGCATGCTTAAATCGGGTTTACCGATCCGGCTGGCCGCTTCGCTGCACGATACGTCAAGCGCGGTGATCGAGCGCCACTATGCCTCGGTCATTACCGACGCCATGGATGAGCTTGCGGCGCGCGCCGTCATTCCCCTGCTTGGAGGTGAGTTATTTCCGGAAGTCGCGCCATGACAAGCTGGTCAACTGACTCTCATGCACCACCAACGGGCGACGCTGGCCGTGCCGGCATTCACTATAAATGTGTCCTTCCTTACAGATTTTCCTCCCCCGACATGGTGGTGTACGGCAGATGACTAAGCCTCAGGTCCGCACCGCCTTCATGAAGGCAATTGCCGATACCAAGGATCGGAGCAAAAGTGCCCAAGCCTATATTGTGCGAAGGTTGTGGCGGTCGCACGATCCTGAAGTTAAGCAGGCAGCACGCGCCGCGTTGCATATATTCAAGCCCGAAACGAAGTTGCCGCGGGGCCTGTCGGTTGCAAGGCTGGTCAAGGCCGAACTCCTCAACCAGGGCGAGGACTGGACCAAACCTACACGGAACGCTCTACAGATCGTCTATACTATTGTCGCTAAACAGATCGGCAGACAGGATCGGACTGTTAAAGAATATTTCGAACAATATCGGGCCAAAATTCCTGAGGTAGAGGCAAGTGAGCAGGCAACTCTGCTCCAACAACTCGAAGCCCAGGCGAAGGCTCAAAGAGACACACTCTTCTACGCAGACGCCGCCAAATGGGGATCAGAAGAGTAGAAAAGATTTGGCGGATTCGACTTTTCCGCCAAAACTCCTTGTGCAAGTCCATTCACTCCCGTCTAATGTAATTGCTGCGTTCATTTTGAAATGAGGCAGCGCAATGACACTTCCAAGCGTTTCCAGTGAGTTCCGAACAGCCCCTGTGACCCCTCGCCCCCGGTTCGCCACTGATGTTCCGGGCGCCGTGAGCTATACGGGTCAGAGCCGAGCACAGCTCTACAAGGACATGCGTTCCGGTCTCCTGCGCGCCTACAAAAATGGCGCGCGGACGATCATCTTTTTTGATGATCTCGACCTATATCTCCGCGCATTACCACGGGCAAAATTCAAGCCCCTGGAAGAAGCGGATGTCGACGCGGAGGCACGCGACGCTCAACCGACCGTATCAACGCCTAACAAGTCCGACGATGTTAAAGGCCGTGGGAGCGAAGTGGATGTCCAAAAATCAGAATCGCGTCCTCGCAGCGGAGACGTCGGATGATGGGCAAGCTAAGCATCTTCCGCCGCCGTCCCATGGACAAATATGCGACACCCTCTGAGGCGGTGGTGCCGCTCGTTACGCATTTGCGCGTCGAAGGTAGACGCAGCTTTGCGGAGCCATGCTGTGTTCGTAACCCTATCCACCACTTGGCAAGCCCAGGTTTCAATTGTGTCCACGCCAGCAACATCCGCCGAGGCGTAGACGCCCTATCGCTTTCGTGGAGGCGACTATGACCAGCAAGGAACATCGCAAAAAGTTGCACGGCAAGCCACTCGCTTACGAAGCGTTGGCCAGCGTGCCGAACTTATCGAGAAGCCAGTGCCGGATTGGCGCCGTGTTGATCAACCGCATGCATGGCTGCTACGGCCGCTGTGATCCCGGCATGCGTCGACTGGCATCGGATACCGGGTATACAGTCGACACAGTACAGTCAGCCATTGCTATTCTGTGCGATCCGAGCAATCCCGACCGGCTTTTCGACAATCTCAATGCGGGACAGGGAAAGCGTCCGAGTTACCGCGTGCGGTGGGACCGCGTCGAGGCGATCGTCGACGAGTTCGACGTTAGAATGCGAACACCAACTGTTCGGCCAGGCTCCAACAGTTCAAGACCGTCAACTGTTCGGGGATCGCCGAAAAGTGCGAGTACGCCAACCGTTCGTGAATTTCCGAACAGTAACTGTTCGGAAAGTGACCGGCCAACTGTTCAAGAGTCGCCGAACAAAACCAATGTAAGAACCAATAAAGGCCCGCGGCCGGCCGCCCATCAGGCGGCTGGGCCGTGGCGCGGGCCTTTATTTGGTGAAGAACAAAATTCATTTGGAGATACCGGTCAGCCGGACCGCGCTGTTGCTGTGGGGGCTAGCGCGGCCGGCTTCCCTCTCGGCGGTCATCACCAACTGGAGCCGTCGGTGCCGGCTTTAATTAAAGCAGCGCGCGCCGAGGCCGATAAGCGCACCACCGTTCACAAACTGACCCGCCTCGACCGCCCAACCATCACCGCTGAGCAACGCCTCGAGAACGAAGCGGTCGAGCGCCTCGATGCAGGCCTGCGGAACGGTGGAGAAGAGTTCTATCTGTCTGCGCTGGATCGGCTGGATGCAGATCTTTACGCCAAGGCCGTTGCGGCCGAAATCGCCGAACCGGGCTCGGGTGTCGCCATGGTTCGCCTCGCAGTGCTGACACCCACAACCGAGGGAAAGGAGAGATGGCCATGAGCATCGAAATATATGGGGCCCATTCCCATGGGGCCGAAATCGCGGCCAGGCCGAGAGCAGTCAATCTAGGCGAAAAGGAGAAAGCAGTTATGCAAACAGAACCAACAAAAACAATTTTTGGACTGCCGGTGGACCATTATGAGCGGGAGTTTGAAGTTATCTATGACGTCGACGGGAATGTGGTCCGGACCGGAACCGACCATGTCGCGGTAGTGCGCATGGAGGATGGTTCGCTGTTCAGGGTACCCGACGATGATGCATACGAACAACTACGAAAGTTGGTGATAGCAAAATATCTTCCCAGTAGGTGAAGTCGGCGATGGAGCAGGAGCTTAAGGGGGGTGGTGTGTTGCCTCCCCTCCTTCTTTCTTAGGCGAGAGCGTGATGTACTGTTCACATTTGCGGTATTATAATACCGCAATGCTAACCGCTCGACAGGAAGCCTTTTGCCGCAATCTCGCTCGAGGCCTCTCACAATTTGAGGCTTACAGGAAGGCTGGCTATCGATCGAAGGGACGAAACGCCACCGACGCCCACGCCGCACGGCTGGCAAGAAATGGCAAGGTGGCCAGCAGGGTGTCGGAATTGAAGGGACAGGCAGCAATACGAACCGGAAAAACCGTTGCCTCGCTGGTTGCGGAACTTGACGAAGTCATTGTTTTTGCACGGCAATGCAACAATCCCTCGGCCATGGTCGCTGCCATCGTTCAGCAGGCCCGGTTGCTCGGACTTGAGGCGCCACGGTCGTTCGAAGTCATGCATCGTCCCGCCCCGCTGCCGACAAAAGTGCTTGAACTTAGCGTGGAAGAATGGGCGGCGCAGTTCTCCACGCCGCTCAGGCTACCCAAGCCAAGCAAAAACCCAGAGCCGCTCAAGCAGGTCCGCGAGAAAAACCACTTAAAGACGCTTGCCATCGACAAAACCGCCGCCGAACGCCCCGAAATGACGGTCGCGCCGACATGGGCGCCCAATGTGATCTACCTCGATGATGAACCCTAAAACGGCGACACGCGCCTATTTCGTCACAAGGGCTGGGTTAATCGCCGACCTGAGAAAAATAGCCGCCGAGGCGCGGAAACATGGCGACCCGGCTGCGGCCGATTACGCACTTGAATTGGCATGGCGCATTGCGATGGCCGGGCTGGAGAACCGCACCTTTCACTGACATCGGTCACTTTTTTGCTGGCAGCGGTGGCGTGCAGTCCTCTAGCAGGTTTTCTCGCTGAGCGTACTTGGCACGCACGCACTGCCGCATGGACACTGAGTAAGAGAAAGCTATTTGTTGCGAGAACATCGGACCCGCAACGAGAGAAGTCCGTGGCTAGACGCAACGAGCTTGGCGGTTAAGTCATACGGCGAGTTGGATTAGCCTCAGCTCGGGCGCGCTGTGCACTGCAGCGCTACCCGATCTTGTCTCCCTGCGGCAACACTCCATCTAGATTCCGCCGATCGTTTGGTATTGCGAGCTGTTTGCGTTTCTGATTTTGGCCTGTTCCCGGTAATGTTATCACGTCCTGCCGGCCAAGGCCGGGCAGCGTTCGGCACGGGGGTGCCGGACCCGCAGGCTAACAAGAGTAACCTGCGGAGAGGGGGAGCATGCTTATGCGCGCACTTGCCTGCAGACTGTCCGTTCAGTTGGCCGTTACGGCCATGGTATTACTCGCGGCGGTGACGACGCCCGCACAGTCGCAAGAAAAAACTTGGGTTCAGCCGCCCCCTCTGGGCAACTGGAGCGACCCCTTCAACTGGCTCCCGCTCTTCCCGTTCCCCCCAACCGTACCATCAGCGACGGACAATGCGATCATTGACAACGGCGGCACCGCGCAGGTTGTGAGGAGCGCCAATGCCGTGGCGAGAAGCCTCATCCTCGGCACAACTGGAGGTGGCAGCGGGACAGTTGATGTACGCGGTACACTGAATATCGGAACCAGCATAGTACTGGGATCATCTACTGGCAGTTCTGGCACGCTGATCGTCCAAGGCGGAGGGACGTTGACCAGTGTCCTGGGGGCGATTGCCAATGCGCCAGGTTCGCAGGGTTCGGTCACTGTGACCGGCCCGACCTCCACGTGGACGAACAGCTCTAGCGTCGTGGTCGGCGGTCAGGGCGCGGGAACACTCACAATCGCGAACGGCGGGACGGTGACCAGTGGCGCGGGCGGCTCAATAGGATTAACCGGCACATCGACTGGCACCGTCAGGGTGACCGGTCCGGGCTCAACCTGGAACAATGGTCCAAGCGGCGGACTCAACATAGGCAGCTTCGGCACGGGCATGCTCGTGATCGAGAACGGCGGCGTGGTCATCAATACCACCCCGGTGGGGGCCAACATCGGCAATGCGGTAGGATCGCAAGGTATGGTGACGGTAACTGGTTCGGGCTCTACTTGGAGCAACAATGGAGGGGTGAACATCGGCAACTCTGGCACGGGCACGCTCACGATTGCGGACGGCGGCATTGTCACCGGGACCGCTGTTGTGATCGCGACGACCGGCAGTGCCACTGGCACGCTCAATATCGGCGCGGGCGCAGCACCCGGCACGATCACTGCGCCGAGCGTTGCTTTTGGTGCCGGCACCGGTATCATCAACTTCAATCACACGTCCGCCAGCTACGTGTTCGCGCCGGCGATCACCGGCAACGGCACCGTCAATGTGCTCGCGGGCGCCACCATATTCAACGCTGGCAACACCTACAGTGGAGCAACAAACGTCAGCTCGGGTACGCTGCAAGCAGGGGCCCTGAACACGTTCAGCCCGAATTCGGCCGTGACGGTCGCGAGCGGCGGAACGCTCGATCTCAATGGGTTCAGTCAGTTCGTACCTAACGTCACCAATGTCGGCTTGGTGAGCATGGGTACCGGTACTGGTCCGGGCACAGTGCTGACTGTCAGCAACTATGCCAGCGCCGGTGGTAAGATGTCCCTAAACACCTATCTCGGAACCGACGGATCACCATCGGACCTGTTGGTGGTCAACGGGGGTGCGGCGACCGGCACGACCCGGATGAGCTTCACTGATACAGGTGGAGGCGGCGCCCTGACTAACGGCGACGGTATTCGGGTCGTTGACGCCACAAACGGCACGACCGTGCCGCGTGCTTTTGGCGGATTTGCGGCCGCTGGCCCCTACGAGTATCTTCTTTTCCGTGGCGGTTCGACGCCCGGAAGTGAGAACGACTGGTTCCTGCGAAGCAATCTTCAGTCGGGCCCAGGTCCTGGGCCGAACCCCGAACCGCCGGCGCCGCCCGGACCGCCCGTGCCGCGCTATCGCCAGGAGGTTTCACTTTATGCGGCGATGCCGGTGCTGGCCTCGATCTATGGCCGCCATATGATCGACACGCTGCATGAGAGGATGGGTGGCGATGCCCAATTGCTCGGTCCGGTCAAGCGGGACATGCCCGACGGGATGTGGGGCAGGATCATCGGCTACTGGGGGCACCGTGACGGCGATCCGATCGGCATCTATGGTCGCAGCGGTCCGGCGTTCGACTACGACTTTGGCGCGATCCAGACCGGCCTTGACCTCTACCGAAATGAATACGCCAACGGCCAACGCGACAATGCCGGCCTTTACGTGGCGGTCGGTCGCGCCAATGCCGATGTCGAGCACAGTCTTCTGGGGCGCACTTTCAAGGGAGGCGAAGACAAGTTCACCGCGGTGACCCTCGGCGGCTACTGGACCCGCTTCGGCGAGAGTGGCTGGTACCTTGATGGCGTTTTGCAGGGAACCTGGTACGACATGGACATGACGGCAGCGCGGGGCTTGCGCGAGGGTGACACGAACGGCTTCGGTCTGGCGGCCTCGCTCGAGGGAGGATATCCATTCCACCTTGGCAACGGTTGGCTGCTCGAGCCGCAGACGCAGCTGGTCTACCAGGCGCTCAACATCGACGATTTCAACGACGGTGCGGCCGATGTCAGTTACTCCGACACCGATTCATTAGCCGGCAGGATTGGCGCGCGGGTGGCGCGCGACTGGGGCGTTGGCGCGGTCGACGCAAGTGGACGTGCGCCCCGCACGTTCAGCCTGTGGGTGCGCGGTGACATCTGGCACGAATTTCTCGGCGACCCGACGACGGCGTTCTCCTCGGCGGCCGGTTCAATCCCCTTTACCGCCGACCTGGGCGATACGTCTGGCAGGCTCGGCATCGGCGCGTCCATGCAGGTCAGTGATGCCGCGACCGTATACGGCAACGTCAATTATGAAAGCAGTTTCGATGGCGATGCCGATGCCTGGGCCGGCAAGGTCGGTTTCAAAACCACTTGGTAGGCCGATCGGAACCCTCTAAGCAATATGGAGGCCGCGGCGTGCGAGATTGTTAGCTCTCCTCTCATGATCCATACATCGCGCAGCCGACCCGAGACACGACAACAGCGCGCGGCGTACACAAAGGTACACTTTTTGGCACATAGCCTCTTGCGCGTACTCTTTGCGTACACTAACTATGTGTCAGGCAATCTCTTAGAGGTAAGTATACAACAATGCAGATCATTGGTTATGCGCGAGTGTCCAGCGTCGGGCAAGATCATGCGGGACAGGTAGACCGGCTGAAAGCGGCGGGTGCGACCAAAATCTTCCAGGAAAAGCGATCCGGCGTCGATCGTGAACGCGAAGAGCTGAAGAAGTGCCTGGACTATGTGCGGGAGGGCGACACGCTTTTGGTAACGAAGCTCGATCGCCTGGCGCGCTCGGCCATTGATCTGCTCAACATCGTTCGGGAAATGCAGAACAAGGGCGTCGCCTTCAAGGCGCTTGACCAAAGCCTGGACATGACAACGCCGGCTGGCAAGCTCCAGCTTCAGGTGCTCGCGGCTGTTGCTGAGTTTGAGACGGCCATCCGGCGCGAGCGACAGATGGAAGGCATTGCACGGGCCAAGGCCGAAGGGCGAACCGGCGGTCGACCCAAGGCGGTTACGGAAACGATTGCCAGCGACATCCAAGCGCGCCGGTCTGCCGGCGAAACCTTTCGCTCGATCGCGAAGAGCGTCGGTTTCAGCGTGGCGACGGTTCAGAACGTGCTGAAAAGCGCGGTTTCCGCCGTCGATAACGCGGGCTAGGCCGAGAGCACGGTCGCGGCTAGGAACCGCACGGTCATTTGGGCGGTAACCCTCAAACGCCGGATCACCCTCCCACGAGACAGAGGGCGGAGGGGGTGGAGCAAGAAGCCGGTAATGCCAAGGCTATGCGTCAGCGACACCAGTCCTTGACCCGCTCACCCTTGTTGTTGACGAAGGCGATATAGGGCTGCGGATTGGTCGAATGGAACACGGCGACGAAGTGGCCATAGCGCGTCTTGCCCTTGGCAAGATACGAGCCAGCACCGTTCTTTGCCCAATGGCCGTCATAGCTGTAGGTGTTGGGGCCAACGACGATTTTGCCGCTGGTGAACAGCGATACTTCGTAGGTCTTGCCAGAGGTGGCGGACTGGCAGGTCATCGTCCAGTTACTGCGATCAGGCGCGTAGGAGGGCTTAGGCAGTACAGGTACAATGGCTGCTGTGGTAGTCGGCGGGCGCATTGCCTCCTCTTTCCGCGTATCGCTGATGAACTCGGAGAAACCTGCCACTTCATCGCTGTTAAGCCACGCCATCTGATCGCCGGGAGTAGTGACCATCTTGGCAATGACGCTGTCAGGCATGCCATAGAGTTTGGCAAGCCGCGCCATTTCAAGTGTTGTTGCCTTGGCGGATTCACCCTCGTAGGCCATGACTCCACTGCCGTCCGAGGCTGCACCGTAGCTGGAGGCCGAGTGTACGCCGATACGCGCCGCTGCCATATGGTAGCGCTTCGCTCCTGCGGCCCACACCAGCGGGCACATTGAGTTGCAGCGATCACCACTCGCTACGGCAGTTTTAAGGCCGAGCAGATGCACCGCATAGGCCAGCTTTACCCCAGCGCCGACATTGCCACCTGGCGAGTTGAGCAGCAGCGACTGAATGGCGTTGCCCGCCTCATTGGCAGCGGTAACAGCTGCAATCAGTCGCACGTTATCGCCTTCGACGATCTCGCCATCCATGAGCAGTATTTCATCTGAAATAGAAGTAAAGGTTGCAGCATGGCTGGTGCTGGCCAATGCTGCGGCGGCGAAGGCCGCTACAATGCGTTTCATTTTTTTGGCGCCCCTTTTATTTTCTTTTTCTTTGGCAGATGCCATTATTTCCGTGACGTAGTGGTGACTGACGGTCGGGAGAAGCAGCGTTCATGGCCGATGTCATCGAGTGTTCCGGCCCAAAGACCATTTTGGGTTCCCTATTCGCAGGCAACGCCGTCGCCATCGCGGTCAAGCTTACGGGAATAGCCCGTCTCACCCGCACGGATCGGTGTGGCGCCAGCGGCACGCGCCGCCGCACAATTCGGATAATAGACAGTCGCGTCCGATTCTGTCTTCGGTTTTTCCTGCGCCGCCACCACCTGTTCGGCTGGCGCATAAAGAGGCAGTTCGGCCGGCGGACCGCACCAGACCTTCAGCCGTGCCGCCTTGGCCTCGCTGCCCTTTTCATAGCGTAGTGCAAGTCCTTCGCGCATCAGCACCTCGCCGACATTGACGCTGCCAGCGAAGACATGGCCCAGCGTGCGCCCGAAGCGGTCGATGCCCGTTGACTTATAAGTCACGTCTGCACCGCCGCGCACCAGCTGCGCCAGCCGTTCCTTGGCCTTGAGGCCGAGAACCAGTTCGTTCTCGCAGCGCGACCGGAAGGTTTCCGGCGTGTCAATCTCGACGATGCGAATGGTCATGCCATCGATCTTCAGCGTGTCACCGTCAATGATGACGACGTGGCCGCTGGCGCTGGCCGCGCAATTGGCGGCTAACGTGACCGCTAGCGCCAATGCAGTGATGATCCTGCGCATCATTCTGCCGCCACCATCTGAACGACATTGCCATTCGTCATATCGGCGATACGCCGCCGGTCACGCTGGTTGCGACCTGTCGGGGTCAAGGAGCTGCGCTGGACGTTCTCATGCAACCAGACTTCACGCGATAGGATGAAGATCAGGGCTAGGAACAGCAGCGGCAGCACGTCAATGGCACCGGCCAGAATCCAGCCATGCAAGGCCGAACCGAACGCCTGCTTGCGCGTGGCCTGGCCCAGCGACATCGGCAGGAACACCGGAGTGCTGACGGTCTTTCGATCTGTTAGCGCCTTGTCGGCCTTCGCGCGAAATTCGGCTGTCTCGGTCGAAAGATCGATGCCATTTTTCGATGCCACGACCATCCCAGTCGTGTCGATGATCGGCCTTGGATCGATGGCGTTCAGCTTGGCAACGCCTTGTGCAACTGTCTCGGCAGCAGCCATGAATGCGTGCTGATCACCGCTGGCAGCAGCGGCGCGAAGATCGCCTAGACCCTTAGCAGCTGCATCCCGCTCACTGGTGGCATTGTCAAGCATGCCCTGCAACGATGCCGCGCCATTTTTGAAAGATGCGGCAGCGTCGGTGAGCGAAGCGCAGCGCGGACCGCATCCCTTGCCGGTGCCATTGTTGCCAGAGGTTTCGGTTTCCGATTGCGCGTTCAGACCAGTAGCAAGAACGTTCGCCGCATCCGCGACACCGCGCCAATTGGTTGCCTGCCCATAGGCCTCGTTCAATGACTTGCCGTAGCCGTCGATCAATAACGAAAGTTCAGCTGATAATGCCGAACGTCCGGCGACGGCCGTGGCGATGGCCTGTGCGCTTGCGCCAAGTGCGACGGCTGTGATCAGCATAGCACCGACGAACAGGGCAATGAGAGAAGTCCTGCGGACCATGCCGATGACCGCACCGAGAACGACATGCCAAAAGATGGCAAGTGCGGTGGCAGCAACAATGCCTGCGAAGTTGGGAATCAACCAACCGCCGTCTGGGTTGGCATCATGCATGCCGTGGCCGATGCCGGCGGCGGCGAACAGGGCGCAAAGCACGGCAGCGATCTGCAACATGCGGACCATGCGGTCAATACGGCGCTCTGAGGTGGTGATGACCGATTGGTCATCGATGATAATGTTTCTCATGATTTTGTGGTTCCTTGGGTGAGCGTCATCATCAGACCCGCCATGCTCAGGGAGGATGAAAGGACTTTCTCTGTTGCCGTTTCGACAAGCGCTCGCGTCGTGCATTGTTTATGTCGGTATCGGTTAAGATGTCCGGCAATAGACTGTGCGAAATGGCGAAATATGTATGATTGACTGCGATAAATATAGAGTAAGAATCAGTCACGCAGTAGTTCTATAACTTGCGTTTGGCTGCCAATTGCTAGTGCTAACAAGTCAAACACTTGCTAATCATTAAATTTTTAGCCGGATTGCCGCTTAGCCAGCACGTCAGGCTACACACTCAGTGGTCGCCAAGAACAATCTTGCGATACTCCAGTGGGTTCTTTCTAGACGCCGGCATAACTAAAGACTTTTAGTTCTGGAAAACCGATCAACTCCGGATTACGACCGGCATCCCACGGCTTGGGCGCAAGGCAAAGATACAAATTGTGGCCGGCTGAGAAAGCGTTTTACCGAGCCAGCCATCTCGTCGACAGTACTCCCGGACCTTGCGGCATTAGTTGCAAATATGAACTGTTCCCGCTCGTACCAATTCAGCCACTTGGGACCAAGCGTTTTACGCGCTGAGATCACCCGCGACCAAGCTCGTCCTGTTGATCGCCAACGCCTACATCACCAAAATCGGCTGCCCACTGCGATGCTGATCGGGAGCTTCAGGTCCATCAGCCGGGCTTGCAACAGAGACAGGGTGAGGTGGTCGCGTGCATCTAAGATAAATTGTGTGGCAATTCGGACACTCCGAGTTTGCTGTCCAGTTTTTTTGTCAAATCCGTTCCGATCACTTGCGCGGTTTGCGCGATATGAGTGTGTACCTCGTGCTCAATTCAGCTTGTGTGGATCGATAGTGTCGAGACTCAACAAGAAAAGTTCGCGCTTGACCGCCATGCCGGCCAGTCGACCAAAGTCTCGTTCACCGCGCTCAAAGAAAATCATGATCGTGAGTGCCATACGTTCAGCCATTGGATGCAGAAGCGGATCGCGCCCGACGAATTGACAAGCCCGGCGGTGCGCCCTTCCCAAGATGCGCAGGTCGTCTTGGGTGTAATCGTGGTCAAACGTGGAAAATGGCATGAGTTGCTCCACCTATTGGCGGGAGCAAGCGCCGATGGGCCTCTAACGTGCACGGCGATGTGAGGATTGTACGCCTCTCTGGGTTAATTGCGAGTCTTCTGGAAAGCCTTGCTGCTCCAGGGCTTTGGATGGTCATGGCCACGGGCGGGATCGCACGTTGTGTATAGGGCCGGTGTGGAATGGGAAGGTAGACTCACCTTCCCATAGCACAGAAGCAGCCTCTATTTATAGACTGGAGCTGCAGTCGGTTCCGCTATTGGCGGAGGAGCTTTTCCTTTGCCGATTGATCCGCAGGCACTTAAACTCATTACTGTTAGTACGGCAACGACGGTGATCAGAGCTCTGTTCATTCGAAGATCCTTTTCATCAAGTTGAAGTAGGCCAACAACTCGAGGCTAACATAGATAGTGTTAAGCGCTAGGCGTTGGGATCGCGAAACATATGGGTAGTGCCCCGATAGCCACACCTGGGTCCTTTCAGGCCAGGGACCGCGGCCATATCTTGGCTTCCTTCTCAAGGGACCGCTTCGAGGAGACGGTAGTCGCTGTCGAAAAAATCAATCCAGAGGGCAAAGAGGCGAACTATTGTGACTTTTGGGTCAACTATAATAGGCTGCCGTTTCTCATTTCCGCTTGCGGTATGTCTCGAAACACACTGCAATGCTCCTCCACCTGGGACTATGTTACTGTATCAAACACCCGTGTATTTCGCCCGCGCCTCGTCCCAGAGGAAGTGCGGCGGTGCCGGCAGTTGCGACCGCCACGCGGCGTGAGGATCGCCAGAGGTGGCGTCCCGCGAATGGGGTGTAGACCTACTTGACGTATCTGCAGTGGTGCGTTCTGTCCGCTTTGTTACTGATATCATTACCGATTTTCGCCACCTTCCACGGAAGATGTCCTCGTCACCCACCACAATAATCGTCGCAGTCGGCACGAATCCATGGGCGTGAAACTAGCAGGCGTGCAAGTAGCATGCGTATCGGTCACCCTTCGCGACTGTTGGATACAGTAACGTACTTGCTTATTCGCGCAGGCAAAAGCCATGATCGGGAGACATGGCTTTGCAACGCGACTGTGCGACCCCGCTGAAGGTGGCCCCAGCTTCGATGATGCCGACTAACTCAACTCGACACTGGAGGCAAAGGAGACCGGTGATGACGACAAAAGCCAAGACATCCGATCACAGAATCGACCATTTCTTTTCAATGCCGGCAGCACGTGCGGATCGCTGGCGTGATATCGTGGGCGCTTCGCGGGCCTGGTCGAGCGGGCGGTCCGACAAGGCCGCGGTTGAAGCGGCTTTTGCAGAGTTGGGGCCCATCGAGGAGTTCCATGCGTTTCCCGGCCCCGGACTGATGGGCGCGCTGCGCGAAAAGTTGCAGGGCGACAATGCCGTTGGCTTCACCGAACTGGTGCGGCGCGTCTCTGCCGCCATTGTCACACGCGACTTCAAGTACGACGCAGCCGAGTGGGGTACTGCCGACGAGGTTGCCGACTCGCCCGCCGACGTTCTGCCGCCGACGCTGGGCGGCAGGGAGGCAAGGCGGCCCTATTTCGAGATGCTGATGGTCGCACCTGGTGCCACCACGCACGCTGTCTATCAAATCGCGGAAATGCGGAAGCTGCGCCGGCCGGAGGACGCGTTCATCTACGAGATGGTCGCGGTGGAAAGCTTCGAGGATGCAATCTGCGCCGCCATCATAAATCCCTATATTGCCGCCGTAACGATTTTCGAGGGCTTCACATATACCTCGCGCCACCCGGCTCCCGTGCTGCGGAGTGTTCTGGCCAACCTCGTGCCCGAGGAAGCGAGAAGGGAAGACGCTGATCTGTCGCTGCTGTTGGCCAATTCGCTGAAGCGCTTGCGCCCGGAGCTCGACGTCTATCTGCTCTCGGATCGCCGGGTTGAGAGTTTGGCCGGTGATCCGCGCGCCGCTTCCATACGTCGGGTGCTCTATGCCATCGAGGAGCCGTTGGAGCTCCATCTATCCGTGCTCGAAGGCATTCAGCGGCGCTTCGAAACCCCTTTCTTTGACAATTTGAAGAAGTACGCCCGGCGGCCGATTAGCACCTTCCATGCGCTTCCGATCGCCCGTGGCAAGTCAGTGTTTAAGTCAGACTGGATCCGCGATATGGGCGAGTTCTACGGCATCAATCTGTTTCTTGCAGAAAGCAGTGCGACAACCGGCGGTCTCGACAGCCTGCTTGAGCCGACGGGCAACATCAAACGTTCACAGGAGATGGCCGCGCGCGCTTTCGGGGCAGACCACGCGTTCTTTGTGACCAACGGAACGAGCACCTCGAACAAAATGGTGCACCAGGCGATTGTGGCCCCGGGTGACATCGTCATCCTCGACCGCAATTGCCACAAGTCCCATCATTACGGCTTGGTGCTTGCGGGTGGGCAACCGCTCTATGTCGACGCATTTCCGATGACCGAATACTCGATGTACGGCGCAGTGCCTCTCGCCAGCGTAAAAAAGGCGCTTCTGGACCTCAAGGCGGAGGGCAGACTCGATCGGGTCAAGATGGTGGACCTGACCAACTGCACCTTCGACGGCCACATCTACAACACGCGCCGCGTCATGGAGGAATGCCTCGCCATCAAGCCAGATCTCGTGTTCCTCTGGGATGAGGCGTGGTTCGGTTTTGCGCGTTTTTCGCCCGTATTGCGTCCCAGAACCGCAATGGGCGCAGCGTCCGCGATCGGCGCTTGGATACACGATCCCGCCTCGATCAAGGCATACGAGAAGCAACAGGACGAACTCGGTTCGGACCCTTCGGCCGATAAGTTGCTGGAGACGCGGCTGATCCCGGACCCGCGCAAGGTGCGGGTTCGCGTCTACCAAACCCATTCTACGCACAAATCGATGTCTGCGCTGCGTCAAGGCTCTATGGTGCTCGTCAAGGACGTCGACTTCCACACAGTCGAATCGCAGTTCCATGAGGCAGTTTTCACCCATGCCTCGACCAGTCCGAACCAGCAACTGATCGGCAGTCTGGACGTGGCGCGGCGGCAGATGGAGCTGGAAGGCTACGGCCTCGTGCTGAACGCGATCGAGATATCGCTCTCCATTCGGCGCGAGATCAACTCCCATCCCTTGATCTCGAAGTATTTCAAGGTGCTCGGTGCCGATGGCATGGTTCCGGCAGAATACCGCAACAGCGGGTTCGTTGATTTCCTGGCTCCAGGCACGACGTGGGCCGAGCAGGTCCGCAGCATGCACGAAGACGAGTTCTGCCTCGACCCCACCCGGATGACGTTGGTATGCGGAACGGCAGGTTTCGACGGAACCGAGTTCAAGGCGTTGCTCGCCAATACATACGACATCCAACTCAACAAAACCTCGCGCAATTCGGTCCTTTTGCAATCCAACATCAACAATACGCGCAGCGACATCGCGCAGTTGCTCCGCGTCCTGCTGGAGATCTGCAACAGTATCGAGGCCCGCCTGGTTCATGGGGGCAGCGGAGAGCAGGACGCTTTTGCAGCCCGCGTGAAGTCGTTGATGACCGATGTGCCGGACCTGCCGAACTTCAGTCATTTCCATGAGGCGTTCCGTCAGGACGCGGGGCGGTCCACGCCCGAGGGAGACATGCGCACCGCCTTCTACGGTGCCTACGACGCCGCGGGTTGCGAATACGTGACCCTGCACGGAGAAGAATGCGACCGCCGGCTTCGCGAAGGGCCGGAAATGGTCTCGGCCAATTTCGTCATTCCTTATCCACCCGGCTTCCCGATCATGGTGCCCGGCCAGGTGATCACACAAGAGACCATCGAATTTATGCGCAAACTCGATGTGAAGGAGATTCACGGCTACGAGAAAGCGCGCGGGCTGAAGCTATTGAGGCCCGATGTCATCTCCGCCAAGTCGAAACGCTAAAGGGGAAAGCGACATGCAAACATTCTTCGAGTTTCTCAATGCCAACCCCTTCATGCTGCTCTTCCTGACGGTAGGGCTCGCGGTTTGGATAGGACGGCAGAGTGTGATGGGCTACGGGCTCGGCATGGTGGCGGCTGCCATAGTCGTTGGCTGCGGGCTCGCCGTCGTCGGATCGATTTATGGCGTGAAGTTGGAGTTGAACAATTTTACGAAGAGCATGTTTTATTACCTGTTCATGTACGGCGTTGGACTGCGGGTCGGACCGTCGTTCATGAACAGCTTGGGCGGGGACGGGATCAAATTCACCGTATTGGCCTTCGTCAGTTGCATCGTGGGACTGACGATCGTCGTGCTCGGTGCAATTATCTTCGATCTACCGTTGGGGACCGCAGGCGGAATGCTGGCCGGCTCCCAGACCATGTCCGCGGCGATTGGATCGGCCGAACAAGCCGTGACCTCAGGAGCGATGGCTCTGCCGGCCGGCACGACACCCGAGCAGGCGAGCGCGATGATTGCGCTCTCTTATGGCATCACCTACATCTGGGGAACGGTCGGCATCATCTTGATCACCAAGTACCTGCCCAAGTGGTGGGGCGTGGATGCCCGTGCCGCGGCGCGCGCCTACGAGGCGGAGCACGGGGTGGCGAGCGGCGATGCACCGACGCTGTCCGGCTGGACGGCCGGAGGGCTACGCGCCTATCGGCTCGAGAACGCGGCCTGGAAAGGACGTACAGTCCGTGACTTGCTGCACGAGAATCCGGAATACCGCGTAGTGAACGTGGTGCGGGGCGGTACGCCTCAAGAACTCACTGGAACGCTTTCACTCCAACTTGGCGACGTCATCGCGCTCGGTGGCCGGCGGGAGACGCTCTCCGACAAGATGGGCTTGATCGGGCCGGAAGTCGCAGACAAAATTGCACTCGACATCCCGCTCGACTCTGCGGAGATTCTCGTTACCAACGGCGAGATCGTCAAGAAGACACGCGATGAATGGCGAGCTCTGCCGGGGGTCGATCAGCTGCAGGTGACGGCACTGGAGCGAGGCGGAGTGCGGCTACCCATCGGAAACGATACCAAGCTGCAGCGGATGGACGTGGTGACCGTGGTCGGACTGAAGGATGCGGTCAACAAAGTTGGAGCACTGTTCGGACGGGTAGTAAGGCCGTCCAGCGCGACCGACCTTCTGACGCTGTCGCTCGGCATGATCTTGGGCTTATTGATCGGTGCTATCCAGTTCCCTGCGTTTGGGGCATCGATTGGACTCGGCAATGCGGGCGGGCTTTTGGTCTCAGGCGTGATCGTCTCGTCGGTGGCATCCCGTTTGCGCTTCTTCGGCAATACCCCGTCGGCGGCGCGCAACATCCTGGAGGATCTCGGCCTTGTCGTGTTTGTCGCCATCGTTGGAATCAATGCCGGCAACTCGCTCCTTGCTCAGTTGACCGGGGCCCTCGCGCTCAAGATCTTCGTCGTTGGCTTCGTCGCCTGCTCGGTTCCGCCAGTCATAGTCTGGGCCATCGGGTTCCACATATTCAAAATGAACCCGGCTATACTTATGGGCGCTGTAGCCGGCGCGCGCAGCCACAGCGGGCCTTGCCGAGAGGCAGCCGTGGAAATCCAATCGAATGTACCCTGGATCGGTTTCCCCGTCGGCTATGCGGTTTCAGGGGTCCTGCTTACGGTGTTTGGCTATTTCGCGATGATCTTGTCTCAATAGTCCGCTGTCGGCGATACGGGTTCCTTGGCAATGCCGTCGTCAAGGAGCCGCCCATCGCAACAAAATGCAAAATTGTGCCCTGTGGTTGTGACGGCTGGGTGTCGAGGAGAATCAAAGAGAAGACTACTTGGTCAATTGTCTGGAAGCTTGGACATGAATAGGAATCAGCTTCTGACTTCGCTACAAACGACCAAACGCGATGGACTGGGATTCCGGCATACTCGTTACGCCGGCGCCTGTAATTGTCTGCTTGCCGTTGACTCCGAGGCGGTGAAAGCGAACAACGCTTCAATCAGGCTCGGGCTGAACATCGGTGGGCAAAGACCAAACCGCTTCGGCACATCCAACTGTCGGTATATTCAGGCCTTGGGGCAGGGTAACTCAATCCGCTCACGTGACGACAGCAGAGGCCAAGGTCAGTCGTCCACTCACGCCGGTCAACGTTGCCGATGTGGCTCGGCGCTGCGCCGCTGGCGTTATAATTGCCGAGGCTGTGAACCGAGAGCAATGCCACCTATTCCAGTGGAGCAACAAGATTCGTCGTTGTCGCACGCGACGCAGTGGGCCTTATTGTCCGCGTTTGCCATTTTCGCCGCGGGATGCGGAGGGCCGGTGGAAAGTACATAGCGGTTTCACGCACCCTCCCGGCGTCCTGTCAACGCCCTGCACTTAGAAGTTGCGTGTGAAGCGGACAATGCCGCCGATAGCGTCATCCTCGCCGGATTCACTCACGGCTTCCTCCTTGCGGGCACCGCCAAATTTCGTATAGTTGATTTCTGGTCTGATGATGAAGCCCGGAACAAGCTCATAGTTGACGTTAAGCGCGAGGGCCCAGGTTCCTTGTTCTTCATAGGCAGCCTGGCCATTGATCGTGGCCCTGTCGGTTACCTTCGCTGCAAACCCGCCCCATGCCGCCCAGTCGCCTTCCCACAAGCCGTACCAGTTGCGGTTTTGGTTGGTGACGAAGGAATCCGAGTCATAATCGGACTGATACCCGCCCATGACCCAAGCCGATATCGTATCAGTGAAATTCACGTCAAGGCGCGCCTTCAGGCCAATGGCCTCCTGCACGGAGTCGTAGCCGATAACGCCACTGATTTTGCCCCATCCCTGTTCATATTTCACGCCAGCGAGGACGTGAGGCATGTAATCGTCGATGACGTAGTCATAGCCGTCGAATTCACTACCTTGCTCGGCGGCGATGATGGCTGAAAATCCATTGCCTCCCTTGAATGTATAACTGATCTGATTGCTGGAAATGCTGTCGGAGCCGTACTGGATCACGTCGTCCCGGATGATATTGCCTGCATAACCCAGCCAAGAACCGAACAGGACATCGTTGACACCGATCTGGAAACCACCGAGTTCGATGAATGCCTGATGTAGCGTGGCTCCCGCATCAACACCGTTGGTGTACTGAAACCGGGAGTCGATGAAGGACCGCAATGTGCCAAGCTCCGTTTCACTGCGGGCATCAAAACGCACTTCGCCACGTGTGCGGACAAACCAGGTGTCGTTCTCACCGCCGACATGTCTCCCCGTGTAGACATTGTCGCCGCCCGCCAGCTCAAAGCGCAGGTACCCATTGATCTTCAGGCAGGTCTCCGTGCCGGGAAGATAGAAAAACCCCGCGCCGTAGGCATCGCAGACCCGGACATACTCGACCGGTTCGGGTTCAGCCACGACCACTGCATCCGCAGCATGCGCTGCCGATACGGCAATAATTGCTCCAGCAGAGGCTAGAAGAAGAGTTCGAACATCCATGCGGTCCCCCATCGGCGCTTGTATTTGGCAACGTTCGAGTAGGGTTCGAATACTGCAGTTTGAATGAATTTCGCAGCGAATCCCCCAACCTGGATAAGAAATACCACGACAGGGTTGTCGTTGCTGTCACTGAAGGGCCACACCATGCTGCATTCGACCGGAAGCTTAAACAAAGACAAGCCTGCCCGACCTATGATGGGGCCACACCTCGCGTCGTTACTGTTACGTACTTTCTTTTTGTTTCGAGGGCTCGCATGCTTTGTGTGGACGACCGACCTTGAGATTGCGGCCGCGGCAACCTTTGTCGGGCAAGGTGCTGACCCAAGAGACGATCGACTGCGAAAACTTGATGTGAAGGAAATCCACGGTACGAGAAAGCCAAGGCCCTCAAACTACTGCCACCTGAATGCGATCGCTGCAAAAGCGAAGCGTTGAACGTGTTCTCCACGGCGCCTTGATACTGAGCTGATCGTGTTCAAGCGCGAAGGTCGTCGCGGGGGAGATATGGCTATGGTTTGGTTCGAGCAATTCCTAGTCAAGTATCCGGAGCTCGCCGTGTTTCTTGCGATCAGCATCGGCTACTTGATCGGTGGCGTGAAGGTCAGAGGCTTCGGCCTTGGGCCTGTTACCGGCTCCCTCTTCGCCGGTATTTTGATCGGTCAGTTCGCCCACGTTCCGATTGCCGGCATGGCGAAGTCGTTGCTGTTCCTTCTGTTTCTTTTCGGCATTGGCTATTCGGTCGGGCCGCAATTCCTGCAGGCCCTCAAACGAGACGGCTTGAAGCCCGTACTGCTCGCCGTGGTTGTGTGTGTGACAGGGCTGCTCACTGCCATCGTCATCGCGAAGGCTCTGGGGCTTGATCCGGGCTTTGCTGCTGGACTCGTGTCGGGCGCGCTCACCGAGAGTCCGGCGATGGGCACGGCGACTGAAGCCATCAACGCGCTCCCGCTTATGGAGGATGAGCGCGCCCGGCTGGTCGCACATGTCGCGGTGGCCGACGCGGTCTGCTACGTCTTCGGCGCCGTTGGCGTCATTTTGTTCTGCAGTGTGCTGGGGCCAAAATTGCTTGGCATCGACCTGGCGGCCGAGGCGCTCAAGCTGGAGCACGAGCTCGGCATTACGCGGACGGCGGCTGGGGTCGCGTCTGCCTGGCATCGGTTCGAGTTGCGCGCCTACCGGATCGCGGAGGGCGCGCCAATCGCAGGACTATCCGTAGCTGTAGCGGAGGCAAAATTTCCGGAGCACCGGCTGTTCATCCAGCGCGTAAGACGCGGCGAGCGAGTTATCGAGGCAAGCCCGGAGTTCGTATTGAGCCCAGGAGATGTTGTCGCGGTGTCTGGCAGGCGAGAGACCCTGGTGGAGTTACTCGGTCAGCGCGCCGCCGAGGTAGAGGATCGCGAACTCCTCGATATCCCAGTGTCAGTCGCGGACGTACTTGTAACAAGCCGGCACCTTGACGGCCGGAGTATCGCGGACGCGGCCAAGGAGGACTGGACCCGCAGCCTCTATCTGCGAGCCATCACGCGCGGGAGCCAGAACCTTCCGCTTGCACCTGGGATCTTGATGCAGCGCGGCGACATTCTGCGGTTGGTGGGGCCGGAGGCCGTCGTCTCGCGCGCCGCCAAGCGGGTAGGCGTCATTATCGCACCGACGGCCGCGACCGACTTCTTCGTTCTCGGCATCGCAATCTTCCTTGGAGGGCTTGTCGGCGTTCTCGTCACCTTTCCTATCGGGGATATGCGGATCTCTTTGAGCACCAGCGTGGGAACCTTGCTGGCGGGGCTGGTCGTGGGGCATATGCGCACGCGCTTTCCGCTCTTCGGCCGCATACCGGATGGAGCCGTCTCGCTGATGACGGCACTTGGTCTTGCCGCCTTCGTGGCAATGACCGGCCTCCATGCCGGACCCATCTTCTTCACAGCCATAGCGGAGGCGGGCATCGGCCTGCTGTTTGGAGGCGTGGTCGTTACCCTGATGCCCATGTTCGTAGGACTCTACGTCGGGCGTTATCTGCTCGGCATGAACCCCATACTGCTCCTCGGCGGGCTGGCAGGAGCGCAGACGATGACCGCCGGCATGGCGGCGGTGCAGGACCGGTCGGGGAGTCCGGTTGCCGTGCTCGGTTATACGCCGGCGGTTCCCATTGGACATATCCTGCTTACAACTTGGGGGACGGTGATCGTGGGGGTCATAGCCGGCTAAATTCGACTTGCCCTGTTACCGACTACGGCGTGGGTAGCGGTGGAGGAGAACCTGCGTAGAGAACGGATCTCAACAGCTCGCTTCCGCCCGACCAGAGGATCTGCAAGCCGAGGCAAAACAGAATGAATGCCGAAAGCCGCACGGCGATATCGGTGCCGCCAGGGCCCAGAATCCTTTGGCTGCGATCCGCATAGCTGAAGCAAAGCAGGATGGTCAATGCTAGAACGGCTATGGCGACGACGCTTGCCATGACGAATATGAGCCTTTCGGCAGGACCCGTAACCGTCGCCTCCGAAAGCCCGATGCTGATCACCACGGCCATGGAGCCTGGCCCTGTCGTGAGTGGGAGGGTCAGCGGATAGAAGGCCTGATCCAGCAGATTGGTGCGCGGAACTCCGCCTGCCGGCGCTTCCAGTTCCTTCTTGCTTCCTTCATTGAGGAGTTTCCAACCTGAGACAGCGACAATGAACCCGCCAGCGACGCGAAGTATGGGTATTGAAATCCCGTAAAACTGGAGGATGAGCGCGCCAAGCAAGAACGAACAGACCAGGAGGACGAACGAGTTCAACGCGATCCGCCGCGCAAGGACAGCGCGGATCTCAGGTGTTGCTCCACGGGTCAACCCGAGGAAGACGAGTGCGGAACCTGGCGGATTGACCACCGGAAAGATCGATGCCAAGACGAGGACGAACGTATTTATGGTCGCGTTCATTTAGGCGGGTCCATCTTGATGAGCCGGCGGTGCCGAGACTTCGGGATGTTTTCATGGCGATCCCGGCTGGACGTCTCGGTCATCCATCGCCTTTCGAACCATGCGCGGTTTAACAACTCGGCCGTTCTCTTGCAGAACAGACCATACATCGATCCCGAGCAGCTTGCTACGCTATGTTTGTCGAGGCAGTACGGGCCAAATGGATTCGGCGGTCGGGGTTGGCGATTTCTTGCGCCTGTTTCAAATGGTTAAGTCGGGAGAAAACAGGGCTTCTGACGGCAAGGTTCGGCACCCTTCAGCGCCGGCTGACGATGTGACGCCAATCAACGCGAGTGCTTTCAGAGACGACAGCGTTTGCGATGAAAGACCGCCGAAATTCTGAAGGGCTCTTTCCGGTCCAGCGTCGGCACGCGTGGCTGAAGGCGCTGGGTTGTTGGAAACCAAGCCGCCAAGTGATGTCCGACGCTCGAAGGTTTTGTTCGAGATAGCGTAAGGCGAGATCGCGCCGCATCTGGTCGAGGATTTCTCCAAAGCTCAACCCCTCGGCCGCCAACCGCCGCGCGAACGTCCTTTCGCTGAGGTTAAGTTTTTGCGCGACCGTCCTTGCCTGCGCTTCACCGTGCGGCAGAAGCGGCCTGATAGTGTTCTCAACCTCTGTCCGGAACGCATTGGCGCTGGATGTGCGTGCAGCAATCGCCTCGTCGCAACTCTTCACCATCAGATCGTTGAGATACGGGTCATAGCCAAGCAGAGGCAAGTCCATCACGCTCGCGTCGAAACTTATCTCGTCGACATGGGCGTCGAAGCTGACCTCGCAGCCCAGGAACTGCTGGATCTTTCGGCCGTCCGCACGATGATGCATGAAGCTTGCCGAAAGCGGCACGATCTTTCGGCCGACAAGCTGGCGGCAGAGCCGTACCAGCGCGACCGCGAAGGACTCCATCAGGTGCCGGTCCGCGTGGCGAGGTACCCCATCATAAAAAAGTCCGACACGGCCGCCCGGTCCTTTGACGATCCGCAGGTCCAGCGCTTCATTGGCAATGCGCTCATACCGATCCAGGCGTTTGAGTGCGTCGCCCAATCGCTCCGATGACGCGGCCACATAGTAAAGCATGCCAAGTTCGCGCAAGTCGAAATCCGCTGCAAGAGTAAGCCCGAGCCAGTCGTCATCGACGACGCGCGCTACGCGCTCCAGAAAATCGATTGCCGCGATGACCTTGATCCGTTTGCGGCTGGCGAGCGCAGCCTGCGACAAGCCGGACTGCACAAGAAGGGGAGCCGGGTCGATGCCGCGACGTTCAAGCACTCCAAGTGCCAAGTGAACAGCCAAGCCTATTGACGTTGGCACCGCCGTTGATCTCCCCAAAATTGCACCGCAGCGCTTGAAATCATGCCCAACCGGCCAGTGCTCGTACTATGAGCGCTATGGCAGCTTAGCGCAACTTTCGTCGAGAGTGTCAAACCACTTCGACTGGGCCGAGGCATGGAGGTCATCATAGGCCAAGTCCTAATTGGCATCTCAGCACAAAAGATTGGCAGTCAAACGCAAGCGCGAAATTATTCGCCCCGCTAGGGAAAGTCCACGCGAAGCCCTTCGAGTCGACTGGGCTGGTTTGCCTTGTCGCAGGGAAAAATCAAATGCACGAAGACTGGGACATCAAGCCTGTCATATTCGGAATTCTAATTGTCGCTGGCGCACTATGGCTGCTTTACGAAAGTATCCGGTGGGTCTTGGGTTGACAAAGTGACCTTGTTACCTAGGGAAAGTCCCGATTGTGGCAATGCCCCTGTGCGCGCATAATCAATTGTCCAATCGGTCCATACCCGTCCCGATTGGTAACCCCGACCCGTCGTTGTGCTTGAACCCCAACGGCGGGTCTTTTGCGCCAGTGCTCGCTACGAGCGCGCGGTCAATGCTTGAGGCACTTTTTTCCCGCTGCCATTGCCTTGAAAGTCCCCTTCAGATCGACGACGAAGGTCCCCTTGGTTTCGGGAAACACGGTCATTTCATATTTCTTTGCTACGTCTCGCTTGAACTTCGGGTCGTCTGTCAAGATGTAGCCGCCAGAAAGTCCGCCTTTGAGTTCGCCGCTCGTGCTGGTAGCGACACCCTTATAAAGATTGCGGTCGAGGGCGACGAAGATGTCCGTCGTGTTCCCGTTCTTAAGGCCGATATCCGCCTTCGTGAACACGCCGAGATACCCGACCTCCTGATTTGCGGTAACGCCCATTTGCACCGAACCTTGGCCAAAGTCGCGCACGATCAAACAATCTCCGCGAGTTTGATTTGTATAGATGGTCCAGCCCTCGATGTCCTTCCCATATCGGACGAGCACATCGCTCGCCTTAGGGAGGGGATTTTGGCTTTGTGCGTTAGCTGCTATCGCAGACGAAAGTGCTATTGTCGTAACCGCGATGAGTGTCAGGAAGTTTCGCATGAATATTCCCCTTTGTGGGTGCCCGTTGCACCTTGTTTAATTGCTGACGTTTGTAGGTGGTCGTCGTCAACTGCGGCAACGACTACCCCGCCTCCATGGTTGGTTAGACCAATGCGTGATCCGGCTATCAAAAAAGGCTCGACTGAATGCCGAGCCTCCACCTTCAATACTTTATGTCTCGGCCCGTCTTACGAGCGTCCTGCTTAGTATGTCGCTTGTCCTGACGGCACGCAGCGTTGCTTTTCTGGTTGGCCGCACGACAATCTTGCTTCGTTTGTCGAGCTTCGGGGCGAGCTTGTTGGCGGACGTCACGGGCTTGTTGGCGCTGTTGCGCTTGCTGAGCCGCGAATGATATTTCTGAAGAACTTAAAAAAGAAATTGCAATCACCGCAGCGGTGATTAGAGGCTTTAATTTAGGCATAATTAAAACTCCCCTATAGGGCTGCCATTTATTGCTGCAGGCAGGATTGCCAGTTCAGCAGGCCTTGGTCTTCATGGCTGGCTTTTTCACGAACTTCGACCAGGGTACCCCGATAATTTATGCTCCGATAGGGCAGGCGACAATCAGGAGTTCCCCTGAGGCGGGCCGGGATAGTTCCTTTTTGGGAGCGAAAACAAAGGGGCCCAGTCCGCCTATGGAACCCTGTCGCCGGTCCAGCAGTTGTTTAGTTACGAACCACGGGAGCCACCCTTGATACTTCCCGCTTGCCATGGCTGATACGCTCGGCCCCATCCCACCACCACCCCGGACGGGGTATTACGCCGAGCGCGAAGCCGACTTGGCCAGTGCGCTGCTGCAAAGCGTCATGGCGCTTGGCCCCAGCGCCGATGTCCAGCCGCTGGTCGTGGCAGCGTTTCGTGCAGGCTGGGGATTGACGGAAGTCGACCGCATGATCGCCGTGCTGCGCGGGCGGGCTGACTTGCGCGATCGCTAAATTTGTCACTGGCGGGTGAAGTGACAAGCTGCGCGGCGATGAGCGCCCAGCGTCATGGGTTTGGCCCGTCGTCGCGTATGCCGCTATGACCGCCGCCTCGGCAAGTTAAGGGACCATTGCGCAAAAAAACCCGCCACTGGGAGAGGGGTCACTCGACAACAGCGGTATGGGGTTCAAGGGAGGCGGCAACCTCCTTGAGCCAGTACCATATCGCGAGGGGTGGCTCGCCACAATCGGGCCTTCCACCTGAGCTCGCCGGGAAACTACGTAATCATTGCCGAGGAAATTGCCCGACGTAGATCGCGCTGCCAGCCGCAGCGCAACCGGCAATTTTGCCGCTGGTAGCCTCGTGCTTTTAACCATCAAACTAGCTTGTGCTTGAAAGGTGGGCGCACTTTGGATCAAGCTAATCTGGACGCCGGGCGCATGCCAACCATCTCAGGCGAGTAAGATAACGTGCGTCCGGCGTTATCCCTTTCGCGCTACCCGTGTCACAGCGGAGGTCGCCGTGCTGTTCACCCGTGGTGCATATATCATAGCGCTCCTCGCGCTAATCTGAGGACGACGGGGCGCGCGCGCGCCGGATGCATCAGACGTAGCGACTTATACCGCTGGATTTTATTTTCCGTCCGGCGCTGGTGCGATATGGCAATTGGATCAGGTCACAGGCGAGGTGCAGTATTGCCGGATGTACGCCCTTCAGGGGGAGCCGGTATGCAAAAAAGCCGACTTTAAAGATTGACGGCGATGCGCGGTTACACTTCGCCGTTGTCTTAATGGTCCAATTGAATATTAGCCCCAACGAGCCCGCCCCGGAGGATACTGGGGCTCTGAAAATGCGAAAACAGGATGGCCTCGAAATCATCAATGTGGTCATCGGCGATATCACCAGCACGAAGTAACTTGAAGAGCTTGCTTGGCATGTATCCCTCCAAACGACCGGCAGCTACACTTCTCTGATTCGTACGTAGTACGCTAGCAGGGGGCTGTTGGCGGGCGTCGGACCGGGGTCGCAGTAAAAGATGTAAACCCTCTTTAAGATAGGTCGCGAATGACTCCGAGCAGAATACATGGAGCCATTGCCGCGAGCCATTAGACCGCGCGAATACGTGACGATTCGGTGACGACCCAACAATCGACGACATCGCGTCACTTATAATGCAAGCAACTAAATTATTGATTTATAAACAGAAAGTGGTGCCGTATAGGTGAACTCGAACACCTGACCCCCATCGTGACGGAAGATGTGTGCTGCCGAGTCCTTAGAGCATAAAGAATGTCCGCACTATATATATTCGCATTGTTCGCCTTACTATTGCTCAGTCGAACACTCGCTTTCTTCGCTTGTTCCCTTAAGGCAAGCGTTGTATTTTAAATACACCTTTGAAATCGTCTGTCGCGCCACGACAACTCTTCATTCTTTGAAGTTGGCCCGACAATCAGGACGACGAAAGGACGCGCCATGCGCCGGTACGCCGTAGAATTCATCGGGACGTTCTTTCTTGTTTTGACAATCGGCTGCACCGGGATGGCGGCAGCTGAGGGCGTAATTGCTCCGTTGGCCATAGGCAGCGTGCTGATGGTAATGATCTATGCGGGGGCCCACATTTCGGGCGCCCACTACAACCCGGCAGTCACGCTCGGCGTGTTCCTGCGGGGGCGGTGTCCTGCCTCGGACGTTCTGCCATACTGGGGCGCGCAACTGCTCGGCGCGGCCGTTGCCGCGTGGATCGTCGGCTTCGCCCTTAAGGGCGCGGCAGTCAGCCCATTCGTTGCCCCCGTATTTGGGGCGTTTCTGGCCGAGTTCCTCTTCACATTCGCGCTGGTTTACGTCGTGTTGAACGTGGCTACGGTCGACGCAACAGAAGGGAATTCCTACTTCGGCCTCGCTATCGGCTTCACCGTCCTGGCTGGCGCATTCGCCGTCGGCCAAGTATCGGGAGCGGCGTTCAATCCGGCGGTCGCGATCGGCGCCTCGATCCGAGGCATGCTGCCGTGGTCTAACCTATGGCTCTATATCATTGCGGAACTGCTCGGAGGGGCCGCAGCGGCGTTCGTCTTCAAAGCGCTCAACCCAACCAGCCCGCCGCCCTCATAGCATCGGCAATCCCGGCTTATCCACTCGCTCACAATATCCCCGGGTCCGAGCTGGACAAATGTCTAACTTCGGCCCTCCCGATCTGCCCGCTTCAACAACGACGGCTCTGGTACTGGGCAGAGCAGGCGGCGCACCACTTCACGCCTTGGCAGTTAACAGCAAGAGATTGGCACCTAGCATCAAGCGCGGCGTCCGTCACGCCACTATCTAAGCAACAGAAAATCCAGCCTCGGCGCAGATTCAGCGGGTGCTGTCGCTGTAAATCTCTTTGCGCCAACTTGCGCAACATTAACAGCCAAACGAAAGGCAAAAAAGTGAAGACTCTCATCGCGTCGATCGCATTCGCATTCCTCCTGTCAGGTCAGGCTTTCGCCTATACCTGCACGCATGACGTCGGACCGGATAACGGCAATATCGTCACCTGCGAGCAGGCGCAGTCCGATCTCAAAAACGGAATGTCAAAGCTTGACCGGGACAATGATGGTTACGCGTGCGATCGTCAGTGCGGTGATTGATCCTCAGGACCTGAGATCGACACACCAGTGGTAAAAGACCCCTGGGGGCTCCTGCCGAATCGCAGGTCAGTATCCGCCACCCCACAGGACCGAGACGCGTCTGATCGCAAGTAATTGGCAGCCAGGAGCAAGCCGCGGCTTTGACTGAGTGATAGTCGTGCTCGCATGGAGCAGGCCCGTCGAACCGACGCTTGCTTAAAATGACGAACAAAAGCCCTTCTTGGGTAGGAGCAAATACCAAAATGGAAAAATTCATTGTCGCGTTGTCGGCGTGTGCCGTCCTCGCTGGCTGTGCCTCACGCGCTGACAGCATAGCCCCGGCATACACTTCCGCGCTTAGCTATCAATCACTGTCGTGCAACCAACTGGCCTCAGAGGCGACTGAAATCTCGTCTCGGGCCGCAGCGGCTGCCGGTATGCAGAACCAAAAAGCAACCGGCGATGCCGTCGCAACTGGTGTCGCATTAGTTGTGTTCTGGCCAGCTTTGTTTCTCGTCAAGGGCGACGGAGCACAGGCGGCTGAAGTCTCCCGGCTCAAGGGTGAGATGCAGGCTATCGAATCGATGTCTCGCCGCAAGGGCTGCGGTATCGTTTTCAATGCGCGACCGAAGAAAACATAAGAAATCTGCAGGCGAGAAACATACCAGGATCGAACCGGACTTGAAGCTTCGAGCCCAATGAACGGGAAAAACGTCAAAAGAATCTAGAAAAACAGGTTAAAGCCCATCTAACGCGCTCCGCTGGGGCGCGTTTTATTTTGTCTGATTGCCAGCCTGAATTCACCTGATACGGTAGGCAGCAACATAAGATCGGGAGGACGCATCGTGAAGCGATTTGAGTTCCCTGTATTCTTCGTCTGCGCAACGCTGATGATGTTCAGCGCGAACGCCGAGAGTTTCGCATTGAAGATGTTCGGGCACGAGGTATCCGTTGAGTCGAGCGATCTTGACGGCAACATCCTTAAAATCGACGGACGCGAGGTTCACAAAACCAGGTCATTTCAGCGCTGCCACGGCGATGAGTGGAGAGATCGATCAAGATCTGCGATGACACCGCTAATAGCGCGAAGCGGAAGCGGCTCCTTGGCGCTTCCGGCCCAGAGCGACAACGAGGTTTGGTGGACGATGTCACTCCGGGAATGGTGCTCAATCTCAAAACGTGACATGTCTGTACTAGCGGCAAAGTGCGCGACACAGCCAAAGTCTAGCTTTGCGAGCCGCTAAGGGACGGTGGCGTGGAGCATTCTGGATGGGGCGTAGTATGAAACCATTTATCTTGGCCGCAGGGCTTTCTTTGTTTCTTCTCGCCGCCTGTTCGCACACCGTGCGAACATTCGAGCAAACACCGTCATATTCGCCCGCGCAGCCGACAAGCACGCGGCTGACACAAGCTTGTCCAAAGGCTTGGTGATCCTAAGGACGGTCGCTCCGGGGTCAGGCTGATCGGCAACGGAGAAGAAGCGCTGGCGGCGCGCTTGGCGCTTGCAGCGGCCGCCGAAAAGACGATCGATGCGCAGTATTACCTTCTGCACAATGATCCTACCGGAAAAATCTTTGCGTGGAGCTTGCTGCAAGCCGCGGATCGGGGTGTGCGGGTGCGGCTATTGCTCGATGACATGGACACTAAGAGCTATGATGCCGTGACTGCGGCTCTGGACTCGCATAAAAACATCGAAATCCGGCTCTTTAACCCGTTCTGGCGGGATCAGAGCCTTGTCGCGGCCGGCCTCACCGACTTCAAGCGGATCAACCGCCGGATGCACAACAAGTCGATGACCGCCGACAACGCCATGTCGATCGTCGGTGGCCGCAATATCGGCGATGAGTATTTCCTGGCCAAGAGGGAATTGAACTATTCGGATCTCGATCTGCTGGTTGCTGGACCCGTTGTCGACGAAGTCTCGACAAACTTTGATGAGTACTGGAACAGCAAGTTTGCAGTGCCTGCGCGCGCCGTCGTTGGCAAACCGAAGGGGTTCAGTCTCGACGAAGCGCGCGATCGCCTTGACGAGATCATCGGGAAAGCCCGGGAGACGGAATATGCCAGCGTCGTGCGTGCGGCTGCGAAGCAAAACCTAACGCCATCGACGCTGAAGCTCGCGTGGGTTCGCGCCAAAATGTACTCGGACCCCCCTTCAAAAGCGGCCGGTGAAGACAACAAGGAAGCGATTCTTGCCTCTCAACTGGCAAAGTATTTCGCCCATGCGACATCAAAGGTTGAGATCGTCTCTGCATATTTCGTGCCAGGCAAACGCGGCACAGAGTGGTTGCGGGAACTTGAGGCGCGGGGCGTCGAGGTGTTGGTTGTAACCAATTCGCTGGCATCGAACGACGTGAAACCCGTCTATGCGCATTATGCAAAGGACCGGCGGGCTCTTCTGGAAGGTGGAGTCCACCTCTACGAACTTCGGCCTGACGCAGATCAAGAAGCGCGGCGCGGCGTCAATTGGGGTGAATCGCGATCGGGTCTGCATGCCAAGGCGTTTACCATCGACGATCGTTACCTGTTCGTCGGCTCGTTCAACTGGGACCCGCGGTCGGTGAATATCAATACGGAGATGGGCATTCTGATCGACTCGCCTGAATTTACCAAGAAGACGTCGAATGCCCTAAGAGGCGTTTTAAGAGAAGAAACCTTTGCCGTAAGGCTGGACAAGGACAAGCGGATCTCGTGGACGGAGACCGAGCCGGACGGGACGCAGCGGATCTATTATCATGAGCCGACGGGTTCGCCCTGGGATCAATTCGTGGCGGGATTTTATGCGATTCTCCCTATCGGTTCGCAGCTCTGAGGTTTTCGCGACGCAACCAGCCTAACCGGCGCTCTAAAGTGACGTCGTTGTCCGCCACCTTTCGTCATCGAAACCGAAAAGATCCAGACCTAGCTAGACTGTAGCGTTCGCCGCGAGCGCCAAACAGGATAATTGTATTCGACAACTGAAGCGATGGCGGCCGGAGCAAAGTGTTCTTGCCGCCTTCCGCTGGCCCCTTGCTGGTTGGCCGCAAATAAGCGATCCTTTGCATGCCGACGAACCATCGAGATTTTACCTAAAGCCAGCGTCGGCTTGTCCGCTTTCCGGACTAAGCGCGATGACGGCTCACATGCAACGCTGCACGAGCGCGACCAACGTCAGCGGCATTCCCGGAAGTTTGCGGGTTTCTGTTCTATTTTGCTGTTATTCCCTGTGTTGGGCCGCGAGCGTCTCGACCTCGGCGAGTGCCTCAATCTGCTGTTGGTACACGATTAGATATAGCTGCTCGCCGACCAGTCTCAGTTTTTTCAGGTGACGGTCCAGGATCGTATGAGCCCCGACGACCTTGGTCATCATGTTCGTTGAGCGAAAATCTCTGTAATGCATGCCCATTGGGTAGAAGTCTCGCTTGACGCCGTGAATGGGCCCTCCGTGTACGATATTGTTTCGATCCTTTGAGAGGGCCTTTAGTTCCTCTAAGCACCTGACAAGGCGTTCATCCGGTTGCGTTTTTGTGCTGGCGAGTGCCAGCAGGAACGTTATCTTCGACTGCTCTCCTGAGAATTGTTTGAGAAGTACATCGGCCTGATCCGGCTGGCAGCTAAATTCGTCGGCCGTTAGACTACGCAAGATATTGTTTATCGTTCCCCAGATGGTGACGACCAGTCCAATCTTTGAAATGATCTCCGGATCTCGCTCGAAGGGCGATCTTAGACCAAGTTCATCTTTTTTGCTCGTCATAGCTCTTTCACCCCCAGAGCTCTTTGGCCCTGCAACACAATTTCTTTGCGGGCCTTCGTCACAATATCAGCCTCGTACAACGTTACGCTTGCCCAATCCCCTCTATCGTCCTGTGCTGTATTAATGTCTTTTTGCAAACGCTTCAGAGTATCCCGAGTGGCTTTTGGCAAGACCAAATCCGCAACCGCGTGTACTTCATCGACGCGATTTATAGCTTCAGCATAAGTTCCAAGCAGGGCTTGGTGTTGCTCAGGCGTTAAGTCACTTCCAAGCTGAATTTCGCGAATCCATTTATCCAGCGCTCGCTCCATCTGACTCAGCGCAGACAATACGTCGGTGTACGCAGATAGCTGCCGCTCCCACGATTTTTCGTTCTTGAATCGTGAAAGCGCCCATTTTACCGTCAACCGAGCGACAAAGAGTGCGCCAGCGAGCTGCAACACTAACTTGACGATCTCAAAACGAATTTGTTGGTAAACAGTCAAACCATTCATCATCGTCTCCCGAATAATTGCCGTGCTTCCCCGGTATTGCCCTGAAGCAATCTCGGAACGAGTTATGAGTGGAATTATGAAAACAAGACATGCATAAAATAAAATGCAACAAAAACAATTAGATAACATAATAAAGTGGCGGAGGGGTGGATTTAAACCCACGGTACAGTTCTCCGCACGGCAGTTTTCAAGACTGCTGCCTTAAACCACTGGGCGAGGGAAGCTCATGTCGTCAAGAATGAGGATTGGCGGTGGCGATCCGTTCGCCAACGTATATTCGGCGGATATTCGACGTTTTCCGACAAAACGCGCTAAGTGTCTGAAAAACCTGGTACGCCCAAGGGGAATCGAACCCCTGTTTGCGCCGTGAAAGGGCGCCGTCCTAACCGCTAGACGATGGGCGCCGCTCGGTTAAGCGGCTTATAGTGAAACAGTTTTTGCGCCGCAACCCCATAAAGCATTCTTTTTTGAAAAAGTGAGGTTTGTACCGTCGAACGCTCGCGCCGCTGTGCGCATCACTAACCTGGAGCAGAGTTTGAGCTGACAAATCAGCCGGCCCTGCGTGAACAACGCCAGTTCCAGTCACGCGTTGGGCCGATATCGACATGCACTGATTCGGTGTGACAATAGGTGCCAACACCGCCCCGTCCAGGCATGGAGCGGGCAAAATTGGCCAAATCCCATTTGGAAACCCCAGGAATTTGTATATCTGCTGCAGCACAGGACATGTGCAGCGAAGCCTTCGCGCCGTTGACAAGCCGGTTGTAGGGCGGGCTGCGGTAGCCGGATGTTACAATCACCGATTTTCCGTACCGGCGCTCAAGGGTCTTGAGCATGGCAACGAGCTGCGGCTTGAGGCAGGCGACCTGAACACCTTCACGCTGCACCTTGAGGCCGTTCGGCGCCAGGCGTGCGAGGCCTGCAGCAGAAGCCAGAATCACGGGAGCCCCTGCTGCTTCAACATCGTCATCGTCATAAAGGCTGTCGCGCTGCATGATCTGGATGCCCGCATTGGGCCTCACGCCAGGGAGCGAGGATGATACATACTGGGTCTGGCCGGCGAATGAGCTCGCGGCGGGAAGTGCCGATGCTGTCTGAACAGGTGTGTTGACAGCGCGAAGACGAGGTTGCGATTTTGGTTCGATCACTGCGACCAGGCGCTTTCCGGCTGGCTTCGAAAGATTATTGGAGAAGAGCCGCATCAACGCGCCATTGTTCTTGGCTGACGTGGGTGGGCGTGTCGCTTCAGTTTTGGTCTCAGGAGCCGCGCTTTGGCCGGCAGCGGCAGTATCGGCCGTTTTGGCGGCTGGAGTTTTCGTTTGGTCGCCATCGGATGTCGCAGCAGGCTGCTGCGCTTCCTGTGCCGGAGCAGGTTCCGCTTTCGTGAGACTACCGAACAGCGACGTTCTTACCGGTGGTGCGGCGACAGTCGCAGCACTCGCAACTTGGGTCTCCTCCGTCTTTGCCGGGGTGCTCGAGCCAAACAGGGATGTCTTGACTGGAGGCTTTGCCTCTGCAGGCGCAGTTGCGGTTTGCGGTGTAGTTGGAGACGTTGCTGCTGCCTGGGCAGTTTTGACATCCGCAGCTTTGGCGGCTGCGTTGATGGCTTGGAGAGCATTTGTTTCAGTGTTGCCAGCGAGGGCCAACGCTTCGGGGGTTACTGCCTGCGTGCCGCCCGACGGCATGGAATTGTCAGTCGCCTGCTTCCCATCGCTTCCTGGAGCCAGCGCAGCGGTCACGCCGGGGCTCGAGACTGTCGAGGTGCACGATGTAGCTGCCATGGCTGAAAGCACAATGACGCATGCAACCGTACTCGCCCGAAGGCCTGAAACTGAAGCTGGCAGTAATTTCAACGATTCCCCCGTCTCGTCTTTTCCGGCCCCTGGTAGTGTTCAGTCCGGTCCGCTTTTATAGAGCAGAAAGCTCGCGAAGTTCTATTGAAGTGCAAATAACACCGGCAGAGAGTCGCCAGAGTTAGTGAACTTTTGTCATCTGCACAAGGCTTCAAGTATAGCTAGAATGAGGCGAAAACGTGATTGGCCATTTTCTTGCCATGGTCGTTAAGTGTGCTCTACGGCCTTCCACGGCCTCAATCGACTATTTTCAAACACGCACGCGTACATACGTTCCGGGTGCATCGGCAAGAATCTCCGTATGATTTTCGCCTGGTTTGCGCGCGGGAACACGCGCTCCGTCCTGGGCTTCGATCCATTTCTCCCAATGTTTCCACCAGGAACCGGGATGCTCTGCCGCCTTTGCCAGCCATTCATCGAATGCGCCGACCGGCTTGCCTCCGGTCCAGTACTGGTACTTGTTCTTGGCGGGTGGATTAACGACGCCCGCGATATGACCTGAGCCCGACATGACGTAGGTAACGTCGCCGCCGAAATAATGGCATCCCGTGAAGACGGAAAGTGCGGGAGCGATATGATCTTCCTTGGCGGCGAGATTATAGATCGGGATTTTGACATCGGCGAGCGAGAGGTTCTCTCCCGCGAGCTTCATCATTCCGCGCACCAGATTGTTGTCGAGATAGCAATTGCGCAGATAGTAGGAATGGTTTGCCGCGCTCATCCGCGTGGAATCGGCATTCCAGTAAAGCAGGTCGAACGGTACGGGATCGCGTCCGCGCATATAGTTGTTGATGACATAGGGCCAGATCAAGTCGCCGGAACGAAGCATATTGAAAGCGGTCGCCATGCGCGTGCCGTCGAGGTAGCCTTCCGCCGACATGGCGTTCTCCAGCGCCCGTATCTGGTCTTCGTCAACGAAGACCTTGAGATCGCCAGCATGGGTGAAATCCACCTGCGTCGTAAACAGCGTGGCGCTCTTGATTCGTTCCTCGCCTTCCTTGGCAAAAAGGGCGAGGGCAGCGCTCAGGAGCGTTCCGCCAACGCAGTAGCCGATGGCGTTCACGGCTTTTTCGCCGGTGGCTTTCTCGACCGTATACAGTCCGAAACGCAGACCTTCATTGATATAGGCCGTCCAGTCCTTCGTGGCGTGACGCTGGTCGGGATTGACCCAAGAAATGACAAAGACCGTATGACCGTGATCGACTGCCCATTTGATAAAGGATTTCTCCGGGTTCAGATCGAGAATATAGAATTTATTGATCCATGGCGGGCAAATGAGAAGAGGGCGCCTGAACACCTCCTTCGTCGTTGCCTCGTACTGGATGATTTCTGCGATTTCGCTGCGGGCAACTACTTTGCCAGGCGTGGTAGCGACATTCTCGCCAAGCGCGAATTTCGTCAGGTCGGACTGACGCAGACGCAGATCGCCGCCACCGGCGACGATATCTTCGGCGAGCATTTTCATGCCACGAACCAGATTCTCGCCATTGCTGGCGACCGTTTCCTTGTAAAGCTCCGGATTGGTCAAAAGGAAATTGCTTGGCGAGGCAGCCGTGGTGATTTGCCTGACATAAAAGGCAGCCTTGTGCCGCGTGTGATCGTCGAGCCCTTCGGCGTTTTCGACGAGATCCCCAGCCCAGCGCGCGGTAACGAGATAAGCCTGTTTGAGAAAATCGAAAAAGGCGTTCTTGCCCCAGTCCTCATCGGCAAACCGCTTGTCTCCCTTGTCTGGCGTGACAATGTCCTCCACCTCTTCACCGCTCATGCGGCGAATGGAATTCGACCAGATTACCATGTAGCTTGAGAAAAGCTTGGTTTGCGCTTCCAGCGCCCTCGCAGGCTCGGAAAGCCAATATTCGGAAACTTTGGAAAGTGTCTTCACCACATCGGTGACGGGATCAGCGAGTGTGTCGCGCTTCAGACCTTTTTCGCGCGGTTCGACCCAGGCGGAAGCGGCCTTTCCGGCCTGCTCGATCATGTGGGCAACATTGCGCGCAAAGGCTTCCGGATCCTTGACCACATAATTATCAAGGTTCGGGTTCTTGCCGCTCTTATCGCCTTGATTATCCATGCAGTCGCTTGCTCCCATCGATGCGCGATATTGACATCATACCACAAATCGGTGCTATCCCTCTAACGTGCAATTGTTACGACAATGATGAAATCGTTTTTTGCAGTCAGGACACATAATGAACATTTCGGCCAAAAACATTATGCGCTTCTCTGTTGGCGCCATTCTGATTGCGGGTTTGAGCGCTTGCGCCAATCAGCCCCCGGCAGCCATGTCGAACTCGCCTTTGACCGGGCCGGTAAACACTGGCACCTATCCGCACTTCACTCCCGACCCCAAGGGCGAAACCACGCAGTTCACGCCGGAAGAAAAGGACGCACTGCGTTCAAAGCTTTCCGTCGCCAAGGCTGGTCAGGCCGGCCCGTCCTCAGATCCAGCCGTCGCAGCCCGCAGGCAGGCCGAGATGCAATTGCTCAAGAAACAACAGGAAGCTGATCTGAAGGAGATCGAGGGGAAGTCGTCGTCCACACCCCAGTAATCTTGTTGACAAAGGCCCGTTACGTTCGTTTTTGCGTACTGGATGGCGCCGAAATCGTGGATAAGTTTTAGCTTCTGATCGAGTGTCGTACATTCTTGCCCTGCACCCCACGGGGGAGTGGGCATAGGCACACTTCTGTTCGATTTTTCAGCATTGAAGGGTGGCGACTGCCCTGCCTGTCCGGATAGCAATGCTGCTGTGCGTGGTTCGACAAGCTCACCATGAGGGAGATTGAGGATTGCATGGATAGTCGCCGACCTCGGAAAGCTGGGATCTTTGACGTAACTATTCACTCTTTGCCGTGCAAATCTTGGCTCCTTGCCATCAACCCACCTCCCTCATGGGGCGTTGGCACTCTCACTAAGCTATTGATATTACAGCAAAATTAAATGTTTGCATTTTTTGTCCCGCTGCCTGTCCTAGTGGATATTTTTCTGTTTGGCCGCCAGTGCGCATGCGTTCTACCAGAGCCATCCAGACTGCCCAACCCTTAAAACACGTTCCTTGGCCCGCTGTGCGGCGAGCCGGTGGCTTATGGCGGCAGTTAATCCATCCTTCCCCCAGTGTCTTTGTGGTAAGTTTCGGCGCATGAAAGAATCCCGCAAGGCCCAGATCATACTTCGGGCGACGTTCTACAACGGCTTGGCCATTACTCTGTTTGCTGTCGGCGGACTTGGCTCTTATTTCTTTTTTGCCAGGATCAGCAACGATCGGCTATGGGGCCTTGTGGTCTTTGCATCGGCGCTGCTCATCAGCATTGTTCTGCATCACATCGGCTACCGGCATCTGCGCCGGCTGGACGAGGAGTAGATCGGCGTGACTTCCGGCGCTATCCGCGCGCGCTGCGAGCGGGCCTTCCACTGCCAGAGGTCCAAAAGAGACTGTGCTTCTGCCAAGCCACGATAAGCTGATCCTCAATGTCGCCGGCGTTGCGGTGCGGAAAGCGGTACCGCAGCAAATCTGCGAGAGCAGCGCGATCCATAGTGTTGGGCCTTATCGCCTCAGCCATCTGCACATGCTTATTGATCTCGTCTATGAGTTTCTCATCGTCGGTCATTTAGTTTTAGTCCCCCGTTCGCGGGAGAGTATCAGAAGCGTTCGGGATCGACATTCACGCTCTCGTGTTCTGCAACGATGGATTAAGTCCAGCTTGATCGCACCTTCATCCACCCCAAAACCGGCGAGCCAACGACGATGGATACTGTCGTTAACGACAATTAGGATACTGCGGAAATCCGCAGTGAGCGTTCGTCACGGGAGGTTCCGCCAGTGAGAAAAGCATCACAAATAAAATGATAGTTTACCGATCTGGCCCAGTGCCATGCAGCAAGCCGCCCGACCGCTGGTTGGGGCGATCACATTTGAGGCTCCCCGCGCAACGCGGCGATCATGCGGTGTACTTCCGTCAGTCCCCAGCCCGCCCGAAGCGCTGCCGCAACCAACGGCTGGACATCGGCTTCGGGGCCGAGCGCCATTACACTGGCCCGCAACGCATCGGCCAAGTCGGTTTCGCGCTCGACGTAAAACCCTGTTCGAGGTGGCGGTTGGATAGGGCCGAGCGTGTCAGCCATGGCAAGCGGAAACTATCAAGGGCGGCTCCGGTGATTGGAAAACTAAGAACTGCCGGACCGGCGACAAGGTTCCATGCGCTGCCTCGTTTATCCAACAGTAATCATAAGCGCAAATAGCTGTTGTCCGGTGGCACCACGGATCTAATGTCCATTTGACGTAGTTTTGCAAACGAACGTCGCGGCCCAGCCCCCGCAGAGTCCACAAGCCATGCGGGGCTGGGTCTCTTTATTTCCGCCCCCAAAGGGGACTCTCCCGGCCCGCCTAGGGGAAACCCCGGATTGTGGCCTGCTTTCTCGCAGCGTAGGTTATCGGGTAAGCGAACGGCCTTACCCCGCCGACGCCATCATTTACCCCCCGCCGCTGCGGCCCGCCCCGAGGCCAAGGCGGCGGTTTTTTACTTTAGCAATCATTTAGTTGGCGCATGGTTCACTCGGCGCGATGGTAACGTTAACTCGTAATTCGGCAGCAGCCCGCATTGATAAAGACCTGGGCGCAAAGCTGAGGGCCTTTCGCTTGGCCGCTGGCCTCACTCAATCAGAGCTTGGCGAACTTATGGGCTTTTCGCACTCACAGGTGCAAAAGTACGAGATCGGCAAAAACCGCATGGCCGTCTCGACTTTGATACAGTTTTGCGGGGTGCTGCAACTGAACCTGTCGGCGTTCCTTGGAGATTACCTCGCCAAGCAGTGACAAACTGGCCCCGACGCGGCGGATGAGTTCACCCGCGCACCTGGCCCAGTGCCATGCAGCAGGCCACCCGACCGCTGTTCCCTTGCGATGACTTCCTGCACCTCTCCGAAAAACGCACCACATCCCGTCATTACCCAGAGCGTGAGTGCTTCGTCTCGGCCTTCTTTAGGACCTCTTGGACTTCTTTGGGACTTCCGGCCAATGGATATTCAAGTCACACTCAGCACGGTCGTGGCGGTCGAATAGAGGTTTTTCCCTTGTCGTCCCTCACAAGCGGGAGGACGCGGTACTTGAGCAGGTGCCATTCATCCAGCATCTCATCGACAACCATTCTTAGGTCCTCAAGAGCCTGTCGAGCGTGGTGCGCCTGCCGGGTGTAGACATCGACTGTGAGTTTCTGATCGTTCTTTGCGATCTCGTGAACGTACACCAGCGTGTCAACGTCCTTGTTGGCTAGGAACACCGGCACCGGATCGTAAACCACTTTTGTTTCCATGATCGATCATCCCTCCGTACTTCCTTCAGAAGGGGACCATAGCAGACTTCACGTGTACTTCCGACCGGCCCGCCAAGGAACTCAGGCCGGGATGGGAATGGATGCGGACGAAGACAATTTAACTTGACCATTTTGCCACACATACCGCAGCCCGGAACAGGTGTATTCTATCCGTACTGACCGCAAGGACACCCTCAGCCTTGACCAAATATCCCCCGATTAAGTGGTCAGCCTAATTGAGCAGAGAGGTGGAGACGCAAACGCCTCTCTCCATTCCCCCCTTTTTCTGGGTCGGACAATGCTCAGGCAAAATCATTCAAGCTGCTTTATAAGCGCTTCCAATTTCTTAATCTCGCGCCGCTCCACGTCCATGAGTTGGTGAGTTGCTGCAATCTCGCTTGCCTGCTCGTCGTGGCCTGCGCCGGTCTGCAATTCCGCTATTCTTATTTGGTGCTGGTCGATGTTACGATAGTGCACGTCGATCCGCGTCTTGTAAAATGCGATCTTGTCCTCACGATTGGACATCTCCGTTCCTCCCAGCCTCCCGTCCGCCAACATAGCAGAGTTCACGTAGACTTCCGATTGCCCAGCGGGTAACAATGCTCCCATCATGGAGCATCCAATCCTCATTGCCGTTGCTGTGCTCGTGATCGGCATTGGGATTGTGTTGGCAGTCTTCGCCACCCGCGCAGACTGAAGTCAACGCACTACGCTATCTAGTAAGTAGGCCCTTGAACTACATGTCGTAGTAGGTCGCTATGCGTGGGGGACAAGCCCGCCGTGCCCTTGCTTTCCGGTATCGTTCCGGCTCTCATGCAGCAAGCAAAGCACGGGGAAGAAAACAATGGCCACCGAAGAGATACGCCTCGCAGCGATAAGCCTCTGTGTGGACTTACCAATATATGCGAAAATCGAAGATAAATTGGAAGGCAACAAACGGGCGCTTCGAGACTTCTTGTGTGGCGAACATATTCAATTCGATAGCTACTGCATTCATTGCAAGATGATAACGCCGTTTAAAAGTATAAGAGCTAGCGATCACTCTGATAATTGGCTCCGAGCGACAAATTCCAAAGTGTTGGAAGATGGGATATTTACCCTTCATATGCATTGCATGCGGGTGCACTTCCACATCTATTCTTATATCTTTAAACAGGCCGTAGACACCATTTTTAAAATTGGACAGTTCCCGTCCCTCGAAGATATTGCTTATTCGGATGTTCAGCGCTTCCGATCCGTCCTCGAACCGAAATATTTCTCCGAACTTCACCGGGCGGGTGGTCTCATGAGTCACAACGTGGGTATAGGAGCTTTTGTGTATCTCCGGCGCATCTTTGAGCGTTTGATTTTTCGCCACCACGAGGAGTTTGTGAAAGAGAATGGTCCAATTGACGGCTTTGACGGTTTCAAGATGGATCAAAAAATCGACGCGCTGGAAGCCACGTTGCCTGCCGCCCTTGTTGGAAACAAGGTTATCTATGGCATCCTGAGCAAAGGCATCCACGACCTAGATGAGGACACATGCAAACGCTACTATCCCGTTGTTCGTGCAGCAATCATTGCCATCCTCGAGGAGGACCTACAAGCGCGGGATAAGGCGCGAGCCGCTGACGAACTCACAAAGGCACTTGGGGCGATCTCGACCGAAATCGGGACCAAGAAAGCAACCGCCGCTAAGGCTGATTGAACCCCACCCGAGTCTGCAATTGCGCTAGTTGCGGCGGGCGCTAATCGATCAGCAATGAGGAAATTCCCCTAGTTCCGCGCAAGCTCCGCCAGCCCAAGCCACGTGGCGCTGGTCTATCACCTTCTCGGATGGAAGTTCTAGCGGCAGTCTCTAGCACTGCCTCCGATCCCACCGCATTTTTTGTCGCGGCATGTGGCAAGGCGGTCGGCATCGGTCATTTGATGCTCCGGACGGTCTTGATGGCATCGGAAACGCTCAAGAGATGCTTGGGAGAAAGCGCAGATTGCAGCAGGGTGAGTTCCACTTGCATGGCAGACATTTGACGCTGCAGACTGGCAAGATCGTCGCGCAGATCGCGAATTTCTTCCTCGCGGTCCATCTGCCATTCTTTGATGGACAATCTCAACCTCTGGGTGCCGTCCAGTGCGTCTTCCAGTGCCGCGATGCGCTGGTCCTGCTCGCGCAAACCGCCGCCGATGACTTCGCCGATGGCCTCGTAGTCGTCGTCGCTCAGGGTGTTCCTATCGCTCATTGCAATGTTGCTCCATCCCGTTCGATCAATGCCTGCAGCTGGTCGATCCTGATCAGAAGCTGGTCGATAGATACGATCAGATCGCGGCCCTTGGCCAAAAGAGAGGCCGGTGGTGCCACACTCGTTTCATCACCGGCCCCCTTCACCGCCACCGCTCGACTGCCAAGTCCGGCCTTTTTCAAAGGGCCTGCGGGACGATCCTGCCGAACGCGACTATCGACGGCATTCTCTACGATCTTCACCATGTGACCACCATCCAGCTGACTTTGCCGGATCGCAGCTGCCAGCCGAGAAATTCCAGAACTCGCACGCCGATCAGATTTTGCTGAAACAGACTCACGGTTGGCGTGGCGACGACGCCTGCATCGTCAACGATGGCATGCGGCACATCGGATTGATGAACGACGGCATCGGAAACGACATCGATCTGAACGTCGTCGCCGGTCGCGGTGACAAAATCAGCGGCATCAAGCGCAATGATCGTGCCCGCAGCCAAAATATTGGTGACGAAGATAGGCAAGGGCTGGGTGCCAGGCAGCTGCGAAAGCGCAACCTGTTGCGCGCTGGACATTATCAAGACCGGATCGAGCGGACTGCCCAGCGCGCTGATCAAGGCAGCGAGATCGGCGCTGATGGCGGCGCTGCCGGTTTCGCTCGATGCGGTCAATGGCGCGATGCCGTTCAGGATTCCGGCTGGTTGGACAGCTGTCGCAGCGCCAGCTGAAACCAGGATCGCATCGACGCCGATGGCGAGGTCTTCGGCCAGTGTCGTTCTCAGAACGGTTTCGATGACGGGCACAGAACGCTTCGAGATTTCGTTGCTGTAATGCGAAATAACTGCAGCCTTTTTCGTGGACAATGGCGTTGCGCCCAAGACGGTCGCGCGAACCGGAATTGCCTGTCCTTCGCCGACAAAAACCGAATACGGCGACGCGGCGGTGGCCCTTCGCGGCAAAACGATCGAGCCAAAACCTTCGGTGTCGATCCGCACACTGCGGGCGGACAGCTGGGAATAGATCGATTGCGGTGCCAAGCTGGCAAAGACGGAAGCGCCACCGATACCGCTGAGTGCGCCAGCCCAGCTGCTGTCCGTTGTCGAGGCAGGATGCGTGATGCCCTTGCCAACGCTTTTGGCAATGAAAGCGTGCGGATGGCTCATCGCCTGCGCGATCTTCTGCTGCTCGGAAGGATAGTGCTGCTGCAAGGCGTAGGCGAGGTCGCCGCCGCGACTGTGGCTGATGACCATGGCACAGATGCCCTTGACGAGGGTTGCGCCAGGTGGATCGCTGCGGCTGCCACGGATGGCCTTTTGCAGGCCGATCAGTTTGTCGTCGAGGTGGGAGATCGACCGTTCAAGAGAGGTAAGCTCGTAGTTCACAACAAAAACCCTCCGAAAAACGTGGAGGGTGATGTTTTGCTGGCCGCCAGCGCTCCACGGCGCGACAACAATAGCATGGAACATAGGTCGGACGAAGAGTGAACATTGCTGGAACAAGTTTGATCGGTTATGTTCCGCAAATGGGACCACAGATCAAAGATCGTCGAATGCAAGAACAGTTCGAACAGCTGATCGCAAACCTGAAGCGATCCGGCATGCCGATGGCCGAGATCGCGCGACAATGCGGCTGCAGTGCGCAAAGCATCTCTCGCATCGCCAGTGGCGAAACCGCTTCGCCGTCCTTCACGCTCGCCAGCAAACTCATCGAACTGCATCGGCAGCGGGTGATCAAGTGACCCACATCGCCAGCCTGTTGCGCAAACTGCTCAAGTTCGACGGCATGACCATCGCCGAGATCGCGCGTCAGACGAACTGCCATCACTCGATGTTGGATCGCATCCTGCGCGGTCAAAGGTTCAGTGAACCGCCGAGCGATCTGGCGATGAAGCTGCAAACTCTGCTCGCCGAGCGGACAAGGGCGAGCCACTGACATGCGCGGCAGACCTCCGAAAGCACCGCAAGTGAAAGCTCTTGAAGGCAACAGGGCGCAGCGAGGCAAAAAGCGCATACCGCCGCCCGTCAGGGTGAAAGGCGCACCCGTGATGCCGACGACGTTTACGGTTGAGGAAAGACGGCTGTGGGCCTTCGTCACCTCGGCCATGCCGGTTGATCTGTTGAAAAAGGCGGACAGCCCCATCATTGAGCGATTTGTCAGGGCTTGGCGCAAATACGGGCAGTTGCAGGAAGCAATCGAGGAACAAGGATTGCTGCTTGGCGACGGCAACAGTCCAAACCCGTTGATCAAGGTTTCGATGGTCTATGCGAAGGAAATGGACATCACCGGCCAGCAGCTGGGACTGTCGCCATTGTCCAGATCGCGCCTGCAAGGGGCAAATGACGACGGCGATGAAAATGACATCATGGATTATCTTATCGGCGATGGCGTCGATCCGGAGCAGCTTAAGTTCAAGCAATGAAAATGGTTGTTGCGCCAAGGATGACTTGAGGTTAAACGAGTTTATGCGCGCCGAAAAATGTCAAGAAAAGTGATATTTTTCAGCTACTTAGAGCCACGAATTTCGACGAATGTAGAAAGAAGGCCCGCACGCGTTCCCCCAAGCGGCCACCCGGTATGTTCTCTTTTTGTCCCCCCTGACCCTTTGCGCGCTCCCCATGCAAACCTCTTTAATAATTAAAGATGTTCAAGCGGCAAATTTGCATTTTGATCATTTATCAGATTCGGGAAACGACAATTCAACTGAGACACCAATTGGAAGGCCAACACTCACACTGCTGACCCGAACATAAGGATTGCCAGACAGGGAGTCGCGAAGGTCCAAGACCATCTTCAGAGCCTCGTTGACCTTGTCCTCGATGTAACCTGTTTTCGCCGTCGCATACTCCTGCTGCGATGGCATCGTCTCGTTGATCTTGGCAATGGCGGCGCTGACCCTTTGCAGGGTTTCCTCGCGTGTCTGGGCAAAGGAAGAGACGGTCATCAGGCAAAGAGCAACGATGGTTGGCGCAATGATCTTCATGGATCACCTTTCGTTCGAGTCACCTCATGAAAAGACAGGATCACGCCAACACAGTCGCAACGCAATGCAGCGTCGAATCCATCTGCTCATCTTATGGGGGATAACTCTTGGCGCAGGATGTTCAGCTGCCGTTCGATGCCTTACGCCTTGGTGCTTTCGCTCTTGGCGTGAAGTGTGGACCACCAGTATGGTTTAGATCGTAAAGCGCCCATGTCGTGTCCCGCTTCCAATTCATGCTCGTGCCTTCAAACAGCCGCAACCGCGCGGTCGGCACGATCTCAACGGCATGGTTGAGCAGCGGTCCGCACTGTTCGTTGCACAAGTATGCATGAGGCTGCAGCGTCCACGTCGGCGCAATGCTGATCAGGTGCCAGAGAAGGCGCTCGAACACTTTCCAGTCAGAAAATGGCAGATTGGTAGCGAACATCACCGCATCGCCCAGTTGATCCCTTGTCAGATCAAGGGCATCGCCTTTGCTGACCGAAGGATGCTTTGGATCGAGATCGATGGCCAATGTGCAGACATGGCCAAGAGCTTCGAGGTGGCGGATCAAATGACCACCACCGGCACACGGTTCAACGAATCTGGTGGACGGTTCGAGAAAGGGCGCAAGCGCTGTGACCGCTTCAGGCGGCGTCGGATAGTAGTCCAACGGGGATTTCTGGTGGCCCGATCTGGACAAGTTTTTCTTCAGCAGCTGGCGACGCCGCTGCTGTCGTTGCAGCGGCGTCATTGCTTCGGCAAATATTGTCGGTCGGCCCATCAATTCACCCTTTGCGTGACGGTTGATCTGTCACGAAACACGGATGCCGGAAGGTAAGCGACTTTCCGGCATCTTGTCGCTCAATGTTCATTTTTTGTTCTAGTAGCCAGTTTCTTAACGACTTTATCGATGTCTGCCGCGTCTTTTGGCATGTCGAGTCGATGCGCTATCGCGAATAGTGCTTTCGTTTCTCTTGGTTTCAAGCGACCGGCGCACTGATCAAGCAGTTGAGCCGCCGACTCTGCGGTAATGTCCTCCTTTGCAAGGACGACGGTTTCAAATTCTGGTTCAGGAAACAGTTGCGGCAGAGGTTCCGATACGAAATCCTTAACTTTGCGCGGACGCCACGAGCGCGCGCCGGGTTTCCACTTCTTTTGCCTTTTCATTGTTTTTGTCCCGTAAGGACACGGTTCATTTCCGTCTGGGCGGCAAGCGCCTGATGGATGATGCATGCAACCTGTTCGCGACCTGACGCATAGATTTCAAGCTCTTGCGGCAGCAGATTGCGCAGATCGGAAGGTTCCCGATCAAACAGGGAGCACTGTTGCCTTATTTCAGCAGACGCGGTGTCGATGCGATCCAAGATGTCGCTCATAATTTCGATATTACGCATTTCCTTCTCTCCTCATTCGCCGTCAGCACCATTGCGGGACGGGGGATTCTCATTTTGTTGTTTGCGGGCGAACGACCAAGCGATGCAGGTGTTCGACGTAGTGGCGCTGGTCCTCGTCCAAGGTCCACCCTGCGCGCAGTTGCGCGATGATCTGCCTTTGCAGCGGCGACAGCGCAGAGCAGGCCGCCAGTTGATCCAACTTCAACCAGGTGTTCAGCAGATCGGCCTCGTCTTGTTTCGTCGTCATGATGGTTTCCTCCTCATCCGGTCCAATGCCTGCAGATAGCGCGCGATCTCGTCGATGCCGGTCGCCCCTGGTACGTTTCCCGTGTCTCTGTCCACGAGGTGGTGTTGCTTGCCGTCGAAGGTGATCTTCAGGCCATGGCGGGCTGCGAGTGCATCAAGACTGCCGCGTTGCATGGTTCCCTCCTCAATTCGCCCTTAAGCAGCGTGATTGGCTTTCGATGATGGCAATGACCGTTCTGGCACACTCCACGCTGTTGCCGGTCGCCAGCGCCTGCGTTTGTATCTCGGCATAGAAGGGTGGATCAGTCTTCCGAAGCCCATCGAGGACATGCGCTGTTTGCGACGATAGTCCGTACCTCATCTCGTGCCAGATGCTGGCTTCGTGGCTGGTGAGTTCTTTCTCTGAAAATATTGAAAGATCGTCTTCGCGCGTGAGCGCGCTGATATGAGTTTCTGGTATGAGTTTACTGTAAGAGTTTACTTTAAGAGTTTCAGGGGGTGGCGTGGCCCCCTTTTCTTGACCGTTTTCACCCCCTTTTCCGCCAATGCCACCCCCTTTTATCGGCGTTGCCACCCCCTTTTCTTCGGTGCTGTAAAAGGGGTGGCACGGCCCCCTTTTAGGTCGTTTGGCGACCACTCATCTCCACCGTACTGTGCGGCTGGCACGAAGGTACTACTATCCAAATTGCGACGCCGCTGGATGTGCTGGAGATGATAGAACTCGAAGACTTCCATGCGGGGGAAATAGCTGGCGCTCTTGCCCCGACCTCGCTCGCCAGGCGTGCGGTCAAACAGCCGATCTTCACCTTCGCAAAGCTCATTCAATGTCTTTCTGACATCCGCTGCGTCGATACCGGTTTCATAAGCAAGAGTCTGTCGTGATGGATAGCAATTTTCGGTCTGACCATCCCAGTGATCGACGAGACAGGCTGCAACGTGGCGTTGGCGCGCGGTCATGGTCGGATGGTAAAGAATGCCGCTGCGGCAGATGGTTTTTGCGGAAGCATCATCAGTGTCCTTCACGTTCCAAGTCTCCAAAAAGGGCTTGGACGGGGGGCTTTGCTCCGAAACGATGGGGGTGCTATCATGCCTTTGATTGAGATAGGCATAGTATAAAGTTCCCCCAGCGATCCGGGTTTTGGATTCCCCGTCCTGCCCGGATTTCTTTTGGTTCCTTGGTCTTCTGGTATTACGTCGTTACTTACACACAGCTGCTGCGCCAACTGCAGCTGTGTTTCTATGACTATTCAGCCGCGACTTCCGGCTGCGGATTCTTGCGCCCGCGCGGTCGTCCACGCTTCGCTCGGCCAAGATTTTTGGCAATATAGGCGCGCTTGAAAGCCTCATATTCCTTGCGCAGGAACTTGCGATGCGTGCCGACATAGACAGGTCGCGGAAAAGTCTCATCGCTCGCCGCCAAATTGTAGATATGAGCACGCGAACAGTCCAAGTCCGCCGCGATATATCCGGTCGAAATCAAGGTTGAAGAGGGCGGATGTCGTTCTGGCATGGGTGTCATCCTCATTAATGGATGACCAAACTATTTCTGTTTTGCCAAGCATTGGCAAGCACAAATTTGCTCACAGACAGTAATGCACCAAGTTGGATACATTAGCAAGCTGACAAACGTCATATGTTACTGAGATGTTTACTGTGGTGTGTAACCAAATTGGATACGAAAACTTTCTACGTATCCATCACGCCTGCTTGGCCTTGAATGTCAACACGTTGCCCGACTGCTTGCCCATCACAAATCTGGACCATGCGTCCAACACTTTTTTGCGTTTCTTCATCGCCTCGCCCCTGCGATAAGCCTGTTCGGTTTCGTCGCCGACCTTGTGATCCAGAATTTCTTCGATCACCTCGCGTTGGAACGCGGTTTCGTTGGTGGACCAGTCCTTAAAAGCGGCGCGATAGCCATGCACTGTCACGTCCGGAACAAGCCGCCTGAGTGCGGTCAACATGTCGCCGACCCCCAAGTCCGGAAACACCCGTCCTTCACTTGCCTGACCCTTCTGTGCGGCCAAAATGTGCATTGTCTCTTTCGACAAGGGGACCAAATGATCGCGCGCGCCGGTTTTAGTCCTTGCCTTCGGAATGGTCCACAGCGCCTTGTCGAAGTCGAACTCGGCCCAGTCGGCATAGGTCACCTCACCGGAGCGGACGGCAGTCAGGACGGTCAAGAGCATCGGCGGCAGCGCGGGGTCGCTGGCAAGGTCCAGCCCGCTCACGAAACTTGGGACCTCGCTATAGGGCATCGACGGATGATGGCCGCGTTGAAGACGTGGTCTCGGTGGCAGAATGTGGTCGAGGTTGCCTTTCCATCGTGCAGGGTTTGGTCCGGAACGGAAGCCCATGGCTTCGGCATAGTCCAACGTCCGCTCTACGCGTCCGCGTAACTGCTTGGCTGTTTCGGCTTGCGACAGCCAAAGTGGCCGCAGGATTCCAACAATGTGTTCGACGCCAATGGCATTGATCGGCATATCGGCAATTGCCGCCGCATGCTTGGTCAGCGACCGCGTCCACCCTTCCTCAGTCTTTTTGTTCCGGAAGGTTGGTTTGAGGCTGGTGAGCAAGGCGGTCCCGCACTTGGCGAAGGTCATCACGGCGGCGCGCCGTTCGGCACGCGGGTCACGACCTTCGGCAAGCTGGGCATGGATGGCCAGCCCCTTCTTGCCCGCCAAGGCGATCGAGGTTATTCCTGCCCCGCCCGCACCTGTCCAAGAGCCTAAACCCAACTCGCCGGTACGTGCGGACATGAACACCCAGTCCTTGCAGGTTTCCGAGCGATACTTAAAGTAGACACACGGCACAACACCGTGGGGATAGCGCCCTGGTTTGGTAATGGCGTCGATCATTTTCTTGGTGATGAGGGTGTCGTATTTCTTCTTGCTCATGAGGGCTGTCCCTGTGTCTGTCCTAGTGCGGTTAACGACACATACAACGCTCATGACATTTTTAACAAGGGAAGACACTGTAATCGTTGGCTTTTTTACACCAGTGGACACCTATAACATGTTTAAAGCGCCCTCATGGTGAGGTTGTCGAACCACGCACAGCAGCATTGCCATCCGGCAAATCAGCACCCTTAAAAACGACCCGATCAAAAATAATCGTGGCTGTTTATCCACGCCTTGCAAACCTCGGTTATTCTGATCCGGTCCTTTCCATGGGGAGCTGCTTCCGGAGCCGTTCGAAAGTGGGGAAGGACGGCGTGTCAGTGGGCGGGCAACGGACCCAAGCGCTGGCCGACCTGTTCGTCTTCGGGGGTCAATCTGTGCATTAGAGGCAGATATTGCCTCCGTTGTTGACGCCAAACGCCAATCGTGCGGACACTGCACCGACGGCGACGATGGGCCCGGACTCCAGGCGCTCATCCACTCGCCCCGCGGAACAGGCAGAAGATGGCCGGCAGGGGGATAACGTCAGCGGGCGGTCTTCGGATCGCATTACTTATCTACCAGGACGCGCTTCGACGACCGCCCGTCTTCCCAACCACCATTCAATGGCCAGACTCGAGATGAGGGCGTGGCAAGGAAGGGGCATAACGATCAGATACGCACAATGATTGCTCGACCACCGTGCTGTTTCGGTGTATAGCGCACGCCCATAACGAACCCTTTTTAACCGGACCCAACCCTATGGAAGAATTTCATAAAGTTCGTCGCCTGCCACCTTATGTTTTCGAACAGGTCAATCGACTGAAGGCAAGCGCGCGAGCGGCGGGTGCGGACATTATCGACCTCGGCATGGGCAATCCTGATCTGCCGACGCCCCAAGGGATCGTCGACAAGCTGTGCGAGGCCGTTCAGGACCCGCGCACCCATCGTTACTCCTCGTCCAAGGGGATTCCAGGCTTGCGCCGCGCGCAGGCCGCCTATTATGACCGCCGCTTCGGCGTTAAACTTAATCCCGACACGCAGGTCGTGGCGACGCTCGGTTCCAAGGAAGGCTTCGCCAACATGGCGCAGGCCATCACCGCCCCCGGCGATGTGGTGCTTTGCCCCGACCCAACTTATCCGATCCATGCTTTTGGCTTCATCATGTCGGGCGGCGTGGTCCGCTCGATTCCGGCGATGCCCGATGACCAGTTCATTCCGGCGTTGGAGCGCGGTGTCCGCCACTCCATTCCAAAGCCGCTGGCGCTGATTCTCAACTATCCGTCCAATCCGACCGCGCACGTCGCATCGCTGGATTTCTACAAGGATGTGGTGGCTTTTGCCCGCAAGAATGAAATCATCATCCTGTCGGATCTCGCCTATTCGGAAATCTACTTCGATGGAGCGCCGCCCCCATCTGTGCTGCAAGTGCCGGGGGCGATCGATGTCGCGGTTGAATTTACCTCCATGTCCAAGACCTTCTCCATGCCCGGCTGGCGCATGGGCTTTGCAGTGGGCAATGAGCGGCTGATTTCGGCGCTGACGCGGGTCAAATCCTATCTCGACTATGGCGCGTTCACGCCGATCCAGGTTGCGGCCGCCGCCGCGCTGAATGGTGATGGCTCGGACATCGCCGAGGTTCGCAACATCTACAAGCACCGCCGCGATGTGCTGGTGGAAAGCTTTGGTCGCGCCGGCTGGGATATTCCGGCACCGGCAGCCACCATGTTTGCCTGGGCGCCCATCCCCGAGAAATTCCGCAGCCTGGGCTCGCTGGAGTTCTCCAAGCTCTTGATCGAACACGCTGATGTCGCGGTTGCACCCGGCATCGGGTTTGGCGAACATGGCGACGATTTTATCCGCATTGCTTTGGTGGAGAATGAACACCGCATTCGCCAGGCGGCCCGCAATCTCAAGCGGTTTTTGTCAACCGCAGAAGAAAAGCTGCACAATGTCATTTCGTTGAACGCACGTCGCTGATCCGACGCTGCCGACACCGGAATTCGCGGCGCCTTTCGGGCGCCGCGTCAATATAAATTCAGGGAATTAAACGATGAGTGAAGCGCTGCGCGTGGGAATCGCCGGACTGGGTACTGTTGGTGCCTCGGTCCTGAAAATATTGCGAGACAAGAGTGAAATGCTGACCCGGCAGTGCGGCAAGGAAATCATTGTGACCGCAGTATCGGCCCGGGATCGAAAGCGGGATCGCGGCGTCGATTTTTCCTCCGCGACGTGGTTCGATGACCCCATTGCGCTAGCCAAGTCAAACGAGATCGATGTTTTCATCGAGCTGATCGGCGGAGACGAGGGGCCCGCACGCGCTTCAGTTGAAGCTGCCCTGAGGTCCGGTCGCCATGTGGTTACCGCCAACAAGGCGCTTCTCGCCAAGCATGGCGTTTCGCTTGCCAGGATCGCCGAAGACAAGGGCGTTCTTCTGAACTTCGAAGCTGCGGTTGCCGGTGGGATTCCGGTGATCAAGGCCCTACGGGAATCCTTGACCGGCAATACGGTCTCGCGCGTTTACGGCATCATGAACGGCACCTGCAATTATATCCTGACGCGCATGTGGGACGAGGGCATTTCCTTCGAGGATTGCCTCGCGGATGCGCAGCGGCTTGGTTATGCTGAGGCCGATCCGACCTTCGACATAGAGGGCAATGATACGGCGCACAAGCTGGCGATCCTCACGAGTCTGGCCTTCGGCACGCAGATCTCCGCTGACGATATCTATCTCGAAGGCATCAGCAATATCTCGCTGGCCGACATCAAGGCGGCTGACGAGCTCGGCTATCGGATCAAGCTGCTTGGCGTCGCGCTCAAGACGGAGAGCGGCATCGAACAGCGTGTTCACCCGACCATGGTGCCGGTTGAATCCGTCATCGCGCAGGTGCACGGTGTGACCAATGCCGTGGCGATTGAGACGGATTTACTCGGTGAATTGCTTTTGTCCGGCCCAGGCGCCGGTGGTGCCGCAACGGCGTCGGCAGTCATTGGCGATCTTGCCGATATTGCGAAGAGCCGCCCGGGCTTCCAGCATGGGCCTGTCTTCGGCACACCCGCCAAAGCGCTCGCACCCTATAAACGCGCCAAGATGCGTGCGCATGAGGGCGGCTACTTCATCCGCCTGACCGTCCATGACCGAGCCGGCGTGTTCGCCGCCATCGCCAAACGCATGGCTGATAATGACATTTCCCTTGAATCGATCGTGCAGCGGCAGAGTGCCAACAATCAGCCGGAAGCGACCAAAACCGTCATTCTCGTAACGCACGAGACGACGGAAGCGGCGGTGAAAAAGGCGCTCGAAGGCATCGTCAAGGACGGGCATGCGACCGACAAACCACAGATGATCCGTATCGAACGGGCAGGCTGAAAACCCGCCTATGCCGTTTAATCGATTAGCTTTTTCGATGAGACGTTTTTCTTGTCCTGCGGCTCTTGCCGCTGGGTTGTGACTTTGACAAAAGGTTTGCATACCCATGCTAGGGAGGGCTGTATTCATCCGGAATATGGCACGTCCACACGAACGCAGGAATTATTATGCTGAAAACTTCCGACCAGACTGATGCAGGCCTCGATCGTATTTTGACCCTCGAACTCGTGCGTGTAACCGAGCGCGCTGCTGTTGCTGCGGCACGCCTGCGCGGACGCGGCGATGAGATGGCGGCGGATCAGGCGGCCGTCGATGCGATGCGCCAGGAGCTCAATCGCCTGCCAATCTCGGGGACTGTCGTGATCGGCGAAGGAGAGCGCGACGAAGCGCCGATGCTATACATCGGCGAAGAAGTTGGCACGCGCAACGGACCCGAAGTCGATATCGCGCTTGATCCGCTGGAAGGGACGACCATCTGCGCCAAGAACCTGCCGAATTCGCTCGCCGTCATTGCGATTGCCGAAAAGGGCAATCTTCTCTACGCACCCGACGTTTACATGGAAAAGATCGCTGTAGGACCCGGCTATCCGGCCGGTCTCATCAATCTTGACGCGCCTGCGATAGAAAACATTATGGCGGTGGCAAAGGCCAAAGGCGTGCCCATCAATGAAATCACAGCGTGCATCATGGACCGGCCGCGTCATGCCCGACTGATCGAGGAAGTCCGCGCGACTGGCGCTGCTATCCGCCTGATTGGCGACGGTGATGTGGCTGGCGTCATCCACACGACCGATCCGGACGAAACCGGCATTGACATCTATATCGGCATCGGTGGCGCGCCTGAGGGCGTGCTGGCAGCTGCGGCGCTTCGCTGCATTGGCGGCCAGATGCAGGGTCGCCTGCAGCTCAACAGCGACGACAAGATCGCCCGCGCCGCGAAGATGGGCATCAGCGATCCAAAGAAAATCTATACGATGGAAGAAATGGCCAAGGGTGATGTGCTCTTTGCAGCAACGGGCGTTACCGATGGCAATATGCTATCCGGTGTGAAATTTGCCCGCGACTACATCCAAACCCATACGGTCGTCATGCGTTCGCACTCGCAGACTGTGCGGGAGATCAAGGCGAAGCATCAGGATATGACCAAGTTCCAGTAAGAACGATTGTGCCAAAGTCTTCGACTGCCGGTCCGAAAGGGCCGGCAGTTTGTTTTTTTAAGGCTGTTTACTGACAAATGTCTCTGTACCCTATTGGAACGACAGGATTTTTGCTATTTTGGTTTTAGAGGGATTCATTCCGGTTGGGACAGCCATGAATATCCAAAGCAGAATAGCCAGTTGCGCATTGTCGGTGGCCATGATTTCGATCCAGCTCGCGACGCTCCATGCGCAGGAAGCCGATCCTGATCTTATTCAGGGCTATCGCTCAGGTGATATTCTGACCAGTCTGCCCGACACCTCTGGTCCATTCACCGTGATCAGCCGGACCAGCGATCCACAAAACTTCAGCGCCACGGTTGAATATAGCGGACTGGATGCACGTGCTATCGTGTCGATCAATGGTGTCAGGGCGAGCAATGTGCCAGGCATCTATCCGGTCAGGGACGGACCGGACGATCCCGTGGTGCGCAGCCTTCTGGACCAAGCTTTTCAATATCATAGTACCCAGCCCGGTCAGATCGCGCAGCGGACGAACGTGAGCTACGGCAACCGGGCGATGGCCTGCGTCAGTTCCGATGATCCGCAGAAGAAAGATGATTTTTTGGTGTGCGCAACGGGCGTGCTTGGCCGCTATATGCTCATCCAGCCTGTTATCAACTACAGGCTCAGCTCGAAGGAGGTAGTTGATCGCCAGCTTACTGACTTCGCGTCGTCCGTGGCCTCCACCGTGAGCGCTCTTGCGCTGCCACCCGGGAACTAACTGAGCCACTACACGCGATTGCCGTTGGATACGCCTTTCGAAGCATTGCATTCATTGCCGCCGAATGATTGAACGGGTCGATGATATCTGAACGGCTTTTCCTCGGCGTTGAACAATCGGCAACCGGTCTGAAATGGATCGACCGGTTGGGGCAACGCGAGGCCAACACCGCGCTTGCCATGGCGCAAAACCACGGTTTTCCTGACCTGGTGACGCGGGTCCTGGCGGGTAGGGGCGTTGGCCTGGACGAGGCGGCTGCCTTCATGGAGCCGACGATCAAGAGCCTCATGCCTGATCCAGCCTCGCTGACAGATATGAACAAGGCGGCAGAACGCATTGCCAAAGCCATTGCAGGTCGAGAGAAAGTCGCCATTTTCGGTGATTATGACGTGGATGGCGCGTGTTCTTCGGCCATCCTGTCGCGGTACCTGACCCATTACGGCATTGCCAACAGGATTTACATTCCCGACCGGATTTTCGAAGGTTACGGCCCAAATCCGACAGCCATGCAAGAATTGGCGCAACAGGCGTCGCTGATCGTCACGGTGGATTGCGGCACCAACAGCGCGGCGGCAATTGCGGCTGCCAAGGAAGCCGGCGCCGATGTGGTGGTGCTCGATCACCATCAGGTCGGCGGCGAACTGCCGGCTGCGGCGCATGCGGTGGTCAATCCGAACCGCGAGGACGACCTGTCGGGTCAGGGCCATCTTTGCGCCGCCGGCGTGGTGTTCTTGACCCTTGTCCAGACATCGCGGGTGTTGCGCGAGCAGCACGTCAACGTGGGTGTCCTCGCCCCGGATCTCCTGTCATTGCTTGATCTCGTGGCGCTGGCGACGGTGTGCGATGTGGTGCCGCTGAAGGAGCTCAACCGCGCGTTCGTGGTCAAGGGCATCCTCGTTGCGCGGGCGCAGCAGAACGCTGGCCTTGCTGCGCTAGCGCGCGTGTCGCGCATCGGCGAACCGTTAAATGCCTTTCATTTCGCATACTTGGTGGGTCCCCGTATAAATGCGGGCGGGCGGATCGGCGATGCCGGTCTTGGCGCAAGGCTGCTGACGCTGGATGATCCAGACGAGGCGATGCGCATTGCCGAGGAGCTCGACCGGCTGAACCAGGAACGCCAGGCGATGGAAACCATCATGCTGGAACAGGCGGAGGCCGAGGCGATGGTCGAGCTTTCCGCCGGGTCCGGACCCGCGGTTCTGGTCACCGCAAGCGACGATTGGCACCCCGGCATCGTCGGTCTGATCGCGGCACGGCTGAAGGAGCGGACGCGGCGTCCAGCCTTCGCGATAGCTTTCAACGCCAATGGTACGGGCAGTGGTTCTGGCCGCTCGATCAATGGTTTCAACCTTGGAAAACTCGTGCGAAATGCCGTCGAACAAGGACTTCTGGTCAAGGGTGGCGGGCATGCCATGGCGGCCGGAATCACCGTGGAACGCAGTAAAATGGGGGCTTTACGGGCGTTTTTCGAGGAAAACGCCGGGGAGATGGTCGGCCAATTGCGCGGCAATGCCTCGCTTGCCATCGACGGTGCATTGAGCGCCGCGGGGGCTACCGTGCCGCTCTACGAAACCATGGAAAGGGCGGGTCCCTATGGGTCCGGACACCCGCAGCCGGTGCTGGTTTTGCCGCATCACAGGCTGGTTGATGCGAGGACGGTCGGCACGAACCACGTGAAGGCGACGCTGGAAGGCGCGGACGGCAAACGCATCAACGCCATCGCCTTCCGGGCCGTCGGGAGCCCGCTCGGCGACTTTCTTTTCAAGGAGTTAGGCCAGTCGCTGCATGTAGCCGGGAACCTCGCGCTCAACCACTGGAACGGGTCTACCACCACGCAATTTCGCATCCTCGACGCCGCAAAAGCCGTGTGAGATCGCAGGGTTTCGTGTCTGAGATTCACCTGTTTTCGTTCCAAATCGGACGATTCTTGAGCAGGAATCGGCGAAACTTATCCTCATTTTCCGCAGATTTCTGTTCCAATTTTTTGTGATCCATGTTCTAGTTTTGTTCTCAGCTGAGAACTTTGTGAACATGCGTAAACCGACCCATCCTGAAAAGTTGTATCTGGACTTCGACAGCTTCTTTGCCAGCGCCGAGCAACAGCTCAATCCGGCGCTGCAGGGACGGCCGGTTGCAGTGGTGCCGCTGGACTCGCCTCATACGAGTGTCATCGCAGCCAGCCGGCAGGCGAAGCCGTTCGGTATCAAGACCGGAACATCGGTTCGTGAGGCACGCGAGAAATGTCCGGACATCGTCTTCATCGAGGCACGACCAGACATATACGTAAAGTTGCATAATCGGATCCTCGAGACGATAGAGCGCTGCGTGCCGATCGCCGCCGTCCGCTCCATCGATGAGGTCGCTTGCAACCTGTTGCAATCGGAAGCGCGCGACGCTGCGGGACTGGCGGCGCGGATCAAGCGCGCTCTGCATGACGAGATCGGGCCGCTCCTGACCTGTTCGATCGGCATTTCCGTCAATGAGCTTCTGGCCAAGATCGCGGCGGAAATGGACAAGCCGGATGGTTTCGTGCTGCTCGACCATGCCGATTTGCCCCGTCGTCTGTTCGATCTCGAACTGCGAGATCTGCCCGGCATCTCGAAGGGCATGGAGGCGCGCTTGAACGTGGCGGGCGTCAGCGACATCAGGGGCTTGTGGGGCCTCGCGCCGAAGCACGCCCGCGCCATCTGGAACAGCGTTGAGGGCGAGCGCTTCGTTGCGGCGTTGCATGGCTACGCGGTGGAAAAGCCGGAGACGGTGAAGCGCATGTTCGGCCACGGCCGCAACCTGCCGCCGGACTGGCGCGCGCCGGAAAAGGTGCTGCAGTGCGCAAGGCTGCTCAGCTTGAGCGCCGCCCGCCGCCTGCGCCGCTCGCATTATCGCGCCGGGGCGATGAGCTATACGATTGGTTCGCGGCGCGACAGCCGCGTGACGCTGGAAGGCCAGTTTCGCCCGGCGCGCGACGATCACACTTTCCTGAATTGTCTCAATGATTTGCACGCAAGAATGATTGCAGCAGGTGAGATGCGCAATATCAGCTCGGTTACGGTGGTGTTGCATGATCTGTCGGCCGAAGAGGAGGCAAGCCGCGACCTGTTCGACACCGGTGCGAGTGTGAAGCAGCGCGGCCAGTGGGAGCGGGTGTCGGATATGCTCGACAAGGTGCGCGTGCGGCACGGATCGAAGGCGCTCAACCTCGGGCCCAACAACGGACCCGGCAATTATATCGGATCCAAGATTGCGTTCGGACGGATACCGGAAGCGGAGGATTTTTGAGGGCGTGGCGCTTGTGAGCTGTAGGCAAAACGAGTCCCTCCCTCATGGTGAGCTTGTCGAACCACGCAAAACGGCTGTGCGTGGTTCGACGGGGCTCATCATGAGGGAGGTCGGTGGACCGCAGATAAACCGGCACCACGCCGGTTCATTCACTACCGGTTGTCCAGCTCGGCCCGCACCAGTTGCAGCCCGCGACGGGTTACCCGGTACGGTCCGCCACCGGCGGATGCGATGGCCCTTTTCTGTTTGAGTTTCCGGAAAAGCCGAAGGTCGCAGGCCATGTAGCGGGAACCATCGCGGGTAAGGCAGATGATCTCGCGAATGGTCTTGCGCTCGTCCTTTTCGAGCAAGATTTTGCCGCCCTGGGCAAGCAGGTGAAGAATGCGCTGTTCGTCGCGCGAAATGTCCATGTTGTAAGTCCCGAAAACGTGCAAAAAGCCCATGAGAACACGTCCGCAGCCGAACGATGCCGGCGCGGGGCTCCTGTATTTATGCCCCAAGCTTCAGAAAAGCCGGGGCTTCAGCGGGACTCAGACTGAGAAGACATAAAGGACTCCATCGGGTGGATGGCGGGATATAATACGCGGCAAGGGCGGATGTCAAAGCGCAGCTGCCATGCTAAAGCGGATGTAAAATCCGATCCGCACAAGAGGAGACAGATATGGGAATTGTCAAACTTGCTGCCGCCCTTGTGGCTTTATCCATGCTTGCCGGTTGCAATAGTACCCGCAACAACTGGCAGTCCCGTGTGGAAAGCTATTTCATGAACCCGGCCCGGTCCTGCGCATCCGGTTACTATGATTGCACCCTTCGCAGCAGCAACAGGGCGCGTGACCAGACCCACGGCATCCGGCACTAAATCCTCTCTCGAATGCGGCGAGGTTCAACTCGCCGGCGGCTGGGCGGCAATCTGCTGCTGCAGCCGCAGAAGCGGGCCGGGGCCGAGTTCTGCCGGTTGGATATAGGGGTTGGAGAAGGCGTAGATGAGAAACAGGATGATGCCCGTATAGGCGCCGAACATCGAGATCAGCAGGATATTTCGGCTCCGCGGTGGATAGGAATAATAGGCGAGCGCGATGAAGAACACGCCCGAAAGGGCGGCGAACCAGAAGATGGCGTTCATCGAATCCGCAACGGTGCTTTCGCGCTTGGTGCGGCTGTCGGAGATGAGATAAATCCGGTCCAGCATATGGCTACGCAGGCTTTGCTCGCGGGGGTTGGTCGGAACGAGATCGAGCACGGCGTTATAGGCGGCATCCCATTGCGCCCACGCCTCCGGCGACAGACGATTGGTTTCGCCGAGGCTCTTCCATTCCTTGTCGACGACGACCCCGATATAATCGTTCAGTTCCTTCTGGATCGCCACATTGTGGCCGCCGCCATAACGCCCGGCATCGAAATAGATATCGGCGATGGCATTGGCCTCCGTCGCGGTCTGCAGCCTCAATTGCTGGTAGCTGAACATCTCCTGCGCAAAAACCAGCGCCAGGATCAGCCCATGCAGGGCAGAAATGCGGAAGATGACCGAACTCGCCAGATCTTTTTCATGGATGTCAGCCTCACTGCCGGTGATCCACCGCATGAGGAAATAGGATGCGAGCATCAGGGCGATTGTCCCGCCAATGAAGATGGCACCGGTAAACAGCTCGAAAAGCATGCGCATCTCCCGCCAAGCGATTTGTTCGGAGGCTAGTCGTCTGCGCGTTGACAGGCGCAAACGCAACGAGACCGACACAACCGATGGTATTCCCCGGGGAGCAATGTACGGAGTTTTGGCGGAAAGGCTACTGAAGGGATTTGTAGCGCACTAAATTAGCCCATGCACTCACTCTGCGATCTCAGATCGTTCCATGGAACAATAAGCGGCGCGGAACGTTGATTGAAGTCGGGTGCTGTCACGACAATGCCCTGCTCAAGGCAGGGACGGCGGAGACTAGAGCACCACAGGAGACGTACATGGATATCACCACACTTCTCATTATTGTCCTTATCATTTTTCTGCTAGGCGGAGGCGGCTGGTATGGCCGTGGACGCTGGTACTAGTGGCAGCGAGCGATTTGCTTATAGCCTCTGAAGAACCAAGCCAGCCGCCTTAAAACGCATAATCACTGACAAACTGCGAACTATTTGAGTCGGCTCATTTCCGCTCTAACTCCGTCGCCGCTGATCCAGGCGCGAGCGCCTCCAGCCTGATCTCAGCCAAACTCCGGAACTCCCCATCCGGATACTTTTCGAGGTAGGCTTCAAACATTGCCCGAACCTCAGTGTCCTTGATGGAGTTCCAGAACTCGAGTTCCACGGTGCGGTCTTCCGATGAAGGTTGTTCGGATGTCGTTGGATTGGTTAGACGGGCCTGAGCCAAAGCTGCGAAGTCTCCTTCCGGAAACTGCGCCAGATAGGCCTGATACTCTGACGGATCGTTGCTTTCCTGTACCGATTGCCAGAACGCGAGTTCGACAGCATCGGTATCAGCCGCGACGGACGGGGCGCTGGCATCTACCAGATGAACGCCGCCCTCTGTCGACGCGATTGGCTCTGTTGGGGCCGGATCCGCCGTTCCGTTCGGATCGAAACAGACGCGGAAGACACGCACCGGTCGCGCAATATTCTTGACGCGGTGTTCGCCGAGGTCCTCTCATAATCCATTCGGTCGCGCAGATGATCGCGCACGCCCCGCGTCACGCAGATGCCACCGGGCTCGGCGATTGCCTCGAGGCGCGCTGCGACGTTGACGCCATCGCCGAAGATGCCGCCATCCTTGACCATCACATCGCCGACATTGATCCCGATGCGCAGCAACATACGGCTCTCGGCTGGCAGGTCTGCGTTGGCCTTGGCCAGCGCCTGCTGGATGGAAACGGCGCAATGAACAGCATCGACGACGCTTGCGAACTCAGCCAATACGCTGTCGCCGGCAGTGCCGGAGATTTCGCCGCGATCAACGCGTCGATGATATTGCGATGAGCTGACAAGGTCGCAAGGGTTTTCTCCTCATCATCGTGCATCAGGCGCGAGTATCCTTCGACATCTGCAGCCAGAATGGCAACCAGCTTGCGCTCAAGAGGAGGGGCTTCGACCGTGGGCATGGTGCTTGAATGCGCTCCGTGGTTTGCTTTAGTCATGTCATGGCCTAGCCCGCGTAGTGGCTTTCAATCGTGAACACGCCAGCGTGCCAATATATTCGTCGTCTGTTTGTGATCCACGCAGCAAGCGAGAAACAGATTTGCATACCGATCAGGACTGTGCAGCTTCTTGGTGATTTACATGGGTCGGAGCCCTTCTCTCCGCCGTCATCGGCTTGGGGTCTGTCGAGAAGTTCGGGGTGGAAAGATGGTTCATGCCGCCTGCGGCATGCGCGATGTGAAGGTCGCTCGGGTGATGGACACACTTGTACCCTCTGCGCTGCTGGCGACGTCCATGCGTGCATCAAGCTGCTTTACCAGAGCCTCGACAATAGCTGTTCCGAGCCCGCCAGTCCTGTCGGCATTGACAGGACTTTTCCCGACACCGTTATCGGAAACGATCAGCTTCCAGTCTGCCTTGTCAATCTCGTAGGTGACGGCGATGCGGTCGCCGGATTTAGCTGACGGGAAAGCGTATTTGATCGCGTTGATGACGAGTTCGGTGACGATCAGGCCAAGGCTGACGGCCTTGTTTGATCCTATCCATCCTGCGTCTGCCGTCACATCGAGCGTGATGGGGTTGTTTTCCCCGGTCATCGAGGCGGCCAGACTGTGGCAGAGCTTCGTCAGGTAAGAACCGACTTCAATCTGGTCAATACTGTTGGATGTATGCAGGTGCCTTTGCACCTCGGCCACCGACATGACGCGCTGATGGGCGTCCTGCAGATGAAGCCGTGTCTCCTCCGACGTGACGGCCCGCGCCTTCAACAGCAAGATACTTGCGATGATCTGCAGGCTGTTGGCGACGCGGTGCTGCATCTCTTGAAGCAGGATATCCTTCTGGCGCAGCAGCTCTTCTGTCTGCTTGAGCAGGTCATCCTTTTCCCGTTCGATCGCCCGGCGACTGGTGACGTCGGAAAAAGCAAGCAGGATCGTGGAAATGGCGTTGTCGTCGTAGAGAACGGTTCGAGCGTTCAACAGCATGGTCCTGCGGCCGAGATTGGGAAAATCATGCTCGACCTCGAAGCCGTCCATTGCGGCACGTTCGGGTATGATTGTCTCCAACAGGACACGAAGGGCAGGGATATTGTCCGTCCCCTAGCGAGTAGAGCAAATGGCCTCGTGTCTGCTCTGGATCGACCTTGAATGTTTCGTACAAGGAGCGGCTGGCGGCCAGCACACGAATTTCACCATCAAGTACAATAAACGGCTCGGGAATCGTGTTGACGATTGCCTGAGCAAGCTTTTGCGCGTCTTTGATATTTTGCAGGTCGATCATGGCAGGAAGTTGATCCAATCTAGACCACGACGCAGCTGCGACAGCCACGTATAATCCCATGAGCAAGATACACCCTCCCGCCAAAGATGTCGCGAACCGTTTTTGCACACGGTTTTTAGTTTTGGCTCAGCAAAGTCGGGGCAACCGATCCGTTCGATCGGCTGATATTACCGAAGAGGAAATCAACTCGGGGAAAAATGATGTCCGGTAGTGGCCGATACTGTTGAAAAACTCGTTGTTGCAGGCGCTTGGGACGCATGATTCAATCCTCTGAGTGATTTGGCAGGGGATCAGACGATGATGGGATTTCAGGCGGCTCCGAACGCAAGGGAGCCAATCGACTGCGAAGAGAAGCGTGACCCGCGTGAACGACCAGGCTGCCGGAAAATTAAAAAAGAGCTTGACCCAAATGCCCGATTAGAGAAGCGGACGCATTTCTTCACTACGCTTTGCGTTAATTGCGTTAATTCGCCCCACCACCCTGCACCATCTCCGCCATCGCCCGCGCTTCTGCTGTATCCCGCTCGGCTTCGAGCCCATCCGCCACGCCGGTGCGGTCGTTTTCCGGGCGGTTCTGGCTGACCTTGTGGGTCATCGTTACATGCACCACTGCGTGCCATGGGTTAGGCCGTTTGAGAATTCTCTGAGAATGCCCTGACAGCGTCCTCAAGGTCAGGGAAAATCATGCCGGGACCGACTCTGGCCACGACGCCTGAACGGTCCAATATTTCAAGCGGCTCGCTGTGGAGTTCTACGATACCGAATCTCAGGCCACGCTCCTCGGCGAGGACGCGTATGTCGTCGAGCATGGAGGCTGCCGTGCTGTCCATCTGGGCGGCCGCGCCTGCATCGAAGATGAACCACTTTGTGTCCGGCGATAGTTTCGCGATGACATCTTCAATCCGTCCTTTGACATAGTCGACGTTGAAAAACAGCAAACTGCCCTGAAGAAGGTAGATGGCCAGCCCTGGAATCGGCTGTGCGTCCAAATAACGATGAAGCTTGTAGAACCCGTCGCGCTCGGGAATGCGACCCAGCATGGCGTCGCGTGGCCGCAAGCCCTTCATGAGCAGATAGAGCAAGGTGGCACCCACCGCGATGATGACACCTTGCAGGACCCCGAGAGTGATCACGCCGGCAATGCTGACAAGCGCAAATGCGAACTCGATCCGGCTGACCCGCCATAGTTCCCGCAGGGTACGCAGGTCGATCAGGCTGATTGCGGCGGAAGCGAGTACGGCGCCGAGTGCCGGCGTCGGGAGGATAGCCAACGCATCGGCGAGGTACACAACCGTGAATGCCAGGGCCGCTGCAGAAACAATGCCAGCCAATTGCGTCTTGCCGCCCATCAGATCATTGATCGCAGTACGAGAATCGGATGCGGTCACAGCGAAGCCGCCGAACAATCCGGAGGCGAGGTTTGCGCCTCCAAAGCCCAGGAGTTCGCGATTGGCATCGACTGGATATCCATTTTTCGCACCGAAGCTGCGGGCGGTCACGATGCCCGCCCCGAAACTCACAATCAGCACGGCAACCGAGCCGAGAATGAGGTCGCTGATGGCGACGCCCTGCGGGATCGGCAATACCGGCGAGGGCAATTGCGAGGGGACATTGCCAACGACAGATATTCCCAATCCCGGAAAGTCGAATAAAGCGGACAGGGCGGCGGCGAGTCCCATGGCTACCAGCGGTCCTGGAACAGCCGGAAGCCATGCGCCCAGAAGCCGGAGCAGGATGAACAGCCCGATGCCCAATGCCAGGGACGGCCAATGAATCAGACCGGCCTTTGTTGCGAGTTCAACCAGGGGCTTGAGCAGACCGTCGCTCTCGATCTTGACGCCGGTGAAGCGACCCAGTTGGCCGACAAGGATCGACAAGGAAATACCCGTCATGAATCCGGTCAAGATCGGACGTGACAGGAAGTTGGCGATGAAGCCAAGTCGAAGGACGCTTGCGAGGAAGCAAAGCAGGCCAACGATAGCGGCTATCGCAGCCGATGCCACGATTTGATCGTCGGTCGATGACAGGCCGAAAGACAAGAGAACTGCCGCCAAGACTGTCACCGTACCCGCATCCGGCCCGACAATGAGCTGCCGCGACGAGCCTAACAGGGCATAGCCAAGGAGCGACATGATGCTCGCGTAGAGACCAACCTCCGGCGGTAACCCCGCAAGGGCAGGGTAGGCAATTGCACTTGGCAATCCGACTGCAGCAATCGCCAGTCCGGACGTGACATCATAGCGGAGCCATTCGGGCCGATACTCTCTCAAGCTGGATATCAGGGGCAGCGTTGGCATGGCGTCGGTATATCCATGATCTGGGCACAATCACGGAACAGATGATTGGGCAGCGCATTCCAATTGCGCACCTTCAGAGAATGCAGGCCTAATGCTTGCGAATCTCGCCCCAGCTGAGAAAAAGACCAACATCTCCCGGCATTCCATTTGGCCATTCGACGATCATGGCCGTCAGACGATAACCGGCTGGCTTCATATTCTGCTGCCACAATTCAAACAGTTGTCTTGGGACACCCGTCAGTGTTTCGGGCCAATCGGGCTCACTGTTGTTGATCGCCCGACCCGTATCCGTGCAAAGCTCGACCGGAAACTGAAGGACCATCATTTCGGTCTTCCCGTCCTCCGCGGCCTGCCTTACCTGGGTCCTGAAGCTGACCCGCATTTCCTCGGTAATCGTCAACGGTTTTGACAATTTATCCAGCAATTTCTTCCGGGCATCTTCTGCGGCCTTCATGCCGCCAAACGCCTTCGATGCACGCGCCGTGTCAATTTTGTCCGCGTATGCACGAAGTTCATCGGCCGTCATGAACAGATTGGGCTTGGAGCTCGCCTGAGGTGTTTCGCTTTGTTGCTTTGTCATAACTCCTCCCTATACTTCAGACAGATATTTCCCAAGTATCTTAGGCCACAAAGGTGGCCAGATACTGCTGTTTTAGTTAATATGACTTTCCATCACAAAGATGATAGCATGTTTCAGTTTGCTGGCCAATGCTTGACGTACGGTGGGAGGGGCAGATGAAACTTGACGTGGACTTCGACAAGAAACGTGAAATCGAAGTTGGATCGGATGGCAAGGTAAAGTACAGATTCCGCGATATTGCAGTGGAACCCGGAAAGGCCGTCTCTCTCAAGAAAGACTTCGACCCGGGTTTCACCGGCGGCTATGACGACAAGGCCGGGGCGCTTGAACAGGTGTCTTCAAACGTCCAGCGCCTGTCTGCCATGCAGGAGCGCCTTTATGCCCAGGACACCTACGCCCTGCTCATGATCTTTCAGGCAATGGATGCGGCCGGAAAGGACGGGGCGATACGGCACGTCATGTCAGGTGTCAATCCGCAGGGGTGCCACGTCACAAGTTTCAAGGCGCCGTCGGCCGAAGACCTGGATCAGGGTTACCTATCGCGGTCTTTTAAGGCACTCCCGGCCCGTGGCATGATCGGCATATTCAACCGATCCTATTACGAGGAAGTCCTTGCCGTGAGGGTTCACCCGGAATTTCTCGCAAAGCAAAAGCTTCCGCCGCTGACTGGAGGGGGAGACATTTGGCAGCGTCGGTTCAAGGAAATAAACAACTTTGAAAAATATCTGCGCCAGAACGGCACGATCATTCTGAAATTCTTTCTCAACCTTTCCAAAGACGAACAAAAACGCCGCTTCCTCTCGCGGATCGACGAGCCGAAAAAACATTGGAAGTTCTCTGCAGCGGACTGTGAGGAACGCAAATACTGGGACGACTATCAAAAAGCGTTCGAGGATATGCTTGAGCATACCAGTACGGATTGGGCTCCGTGGTTCGTCATTCCGGCCGACAATAAATGGTTCGCGCGGCTTGCAATCTCGCAAGTGGCATCCTCGGCCCTCGAGAGACTTGATTTGAGCATGCCAAAGAGCGACGAGAAACGGAAAGCGCAGTTGGTGGAAATACGCGGTCAACTTCTCGCCGAGCCCGACTGATGGCGAGATGCCGGCGAATGGCGTGATGGAGACATCAGTGTATATTCGATAGATGAAGGCGACCGTTAGCGGGAGGATCAGGGAGCAGGTGCCATGAAAACACTACTATTTTCCACCATTTCATTAGCCTCAGTCTTGTTGCTGTCGTGCTTCAGCAATGTTGCTTTTGCTAAAGAGCCGACATTCGTTAAGCCTCAAGAAATGTGCGGGAACGCAAAAGATTCGCTGCAATATGGGTACTGCATCGGTTTTGTTGACGCGATCGCATTGCGTATTGCTCGCGAGAACAAGCATTGCACATTCCTTCAGAATTTCATCGACACCAACACGAATGCGTTCCCCGACGTAATCAGCGATCTCAATCCCAAAGAATATTCCAATGACGCGTTCGGAGCCGTTGAAAAATTCCTCTACAATAGAGGATGCTCTTAGAGGCGCGCGATCTCTTGGCCGGCACCGGCCCCAGCGGTGGCGGCAAGAACTGACGCCCTAACGCGACATGGCGCTATGGTCGACGCGACGATAGCATTGGCTGCATTCGAATTGGTGCAGCCTATGCTCGTCAATTGGGTGAATTTACCGCGCCACCCCGACGCACCAACCTCGCCATCGCCCGAGCTTCCGCCGTATCCTCATCAGCCTCAAGCCCGTCCGCGACGCCGGTGCGGTCATTTTCCGGGCGGTTCTGGCTGACCTTCCATTTGCCTTCGATCACACCGATTTCGATCTCGATGCCGACGATGCCTTTCAGCTGCGCATCGATGTAGGTTTCCGGCGCGTCGTCCACCGCCCATGGCGCGGCGCGGGGCGCTTCGTTACGAGCTGTGAGCTGCGAGACATGGTGTTTCAGCCAGTCGCGATCCTCGATGATCCTTGCCGTGCCGCGCACCTGCACGATGGCATAGTTCCATGTGGGGACGACTTTGCCTGTCTCCTGCTTCGTCGCATACCAGGAGGGCGTCACATAGGTCTGCGGGCCTTGAAAGACGATGAGCACGCGGCCGTCTGTGGCGAGCTGGCGCCACTGCGGATTGGCGCGGGCGACATGGGCGAAGAGCGTGCCCTTGGGAGAGGCCTGCGCGTCAAGCAGGAAGGGAATGGCATTGGCGTTCGGGCCGTCTTCGCCGCTGTTGATCAACAGGCCGAGCGGATGCGCCTTGATGAACGCGTGCTGGATTTCGAGCCTCTCCTCGCGGAAATGCGGCGGCTGGTACATGCGGTGCTCCTTGGCATTTTGCGCGGGAGTGTGCCTCAGGGCAGGGATTTTCACAAGGCGAGGGGATGCGGCGAAGCGTCGGGCGCTCCGCCTTGGCCGGGGCTCAGGCGGCGGCCTGTCTGCCATAGGCGAGGATGAAGGCGATGAGCGCGCCGATATTGGCAAGGGTGCGGACATGGTTCCACGGCAGCCATTCGGCGAGATAGCGGGTCCACGTGGCCGCGCCTTCCGGGCTCGTTGGCGAGACGGCGGCGAGCGCATTATTGAGCGGGACGTTGAAGGCCATGGTGACGCCGATCACACCTGCAAGGTAAAGCAGGCTTGCGATAAGCAGCCATGCCGAGCCCGGCTCGGCCCAGCGCAGGACGCTGGCTATGCCGAGGCCAAGGCAGAGCACCGCCGTGCCGAAGAAGGCGAGGCCGAATGTGGTATTGAGGATGGTAACGTTGATGGAGTTCATGGCGGCGATGCCCTGTTCGGGCGGCAGTTTTGCCAGCGCCGTCATGATAAAGCTCGAGAAGGCGAAGAACAGGCCGGCCATCAGGCCGCTGCCGAGCGCGGCGATGAGGGTGAGGAGCGGCATGAGGGCGATCATTGCGCGCCCTCCCATATGCCGGTTATGGCGGCTTCCCGGGCGTAGGCGGTGAAATCGCGCGGTGCGCGGCCGAGCGCCTTCTGCACGCCATCGGTCAAATATTCGTTGCGCCCGTCGAGCACGACGGTGAAGAGCTCGTTGACGAGTGCGGCGATATCGGCGGGAACTTGTTGCTGTGCGAGGCCTTGCATGAATTCCTCCGGGGTGATGGTGGCGTAATTTATAGTGCGCCCGGTGGCCTTGGCAATCTCGTGCGCGGCTTCGGCGAAGGTCAGGGCGCGGGGGCCGGTGACCTCATAGAGATGGCCGATATGGCGATCATCAGTGAGCGCGGCGGCGACGATATCGGCGATATCATCGGCATGGATGAAGGGTTCGCGCACCGTACTGACCGGCAGCGCCATCGCGCCGGCGAGGATCGATCCGAGCAGCATGCTTTCGCTGAAGTTCTGCATAAACCAGCTGGCGCGGACAATGGTCCAATCGGCGCCGGAAGCTTGCAGTATCGCTTCGGCGCACTGGGCTTCCGGTTCGCCGCGGCCCGAGAGCAGGACGAGACGCTTGACACCCTTGCGCATGGCGAGGCGGGCGAGATCACCCACCGCTTCGGCAGCGCCGGGAACGGCGAGGTCGGGATAGAAGGTGATGTAGGCTGCCGAGACACATTCAAGGGCAGTCGCCCAGGTTTCCGGGTTCTCCCAATCGAAGGCGGGGCTGGCGCTGCGCGAACCGATGCGGACGGGAACGCCTTGCGCGGTCAGGCGCTCCGCGACGCGGCGTCCGGTCTTGCCGGTGCCGCCGACGATGAGAACGGGGAATTTCGAGGTGCGGAAGGTTGTCATTTTCATCTCCTCTTAAACATGAGCAAGTCTCATATTTGCAAATGTGATAAATCCTCATATTATGGGAGTCAAGCGAAATGTGAGGAATGCTCATGAATGAGATTGCATCGATGGAGGGTGTACGGCGCGAGCCGACGCAAAAACGCAGCCGCGAGCGGGTGGAGCGCATATTGAGTTGCGCCTCGACGCTGATCGAGAAGAGCGGCAGCGATGCCATGCGCATGAGCGACGTGGCGGAGATGGCGGGGATTTCGATCGGTTCGCTTTACCAATACTTTCCCGACAAGGGCGCGATCATCCGCACGTTGGCGGAACGCTACAATGTACTCGGCCAGCAGTGTATCGCGGAGGGGCTGGAGGATGTTCGGAACAGGGAGGGCTTGCGCCGGGCGTTCGGGGAGTTGATCGATGTCTACTACGCGATGTTCCTTGCCGAGCCGGTGATGCGCGATATCTGGTCGGGCACGCAGGCGGACAAGGCGTTGCGCGATATCGATCTCGCTGACAGCCGTATCAATGGCGCGGTGCTGGCGACAGCGCGGGCGCGCGTCGATCCCGGTGCGGACCGCGATGAACTGGAGGCATCGAGTTTCCTGATCATGCAACTCGGCGAGGCAACGATGCGCCTTGCGATCTCGGTTGAACGCAAGGAGGGTGCCGCGCTGGTGGAGCACTTCAAGCGCATGGTGCTTCGGGAGATGATGGAGGGGTAGGTTGCAGCTATCGGTTATCCGAAAGTATCGATTGATCTTTGGATAATAAAAGAACAGAAAGAGAACATTATTGTATCTTTAGCGATTGGATGCAACGGTGACCCAAAACAGGCTTGAACGATTCGGAGTGGATATGAAGCGCGAAGCGCGGTCGGGACAGAAGATTCCGCAACCTCATAGTTTCGCAGGCTTTCGCTTCATCGATCTGTTCGCGGGTATCGGTGGCCTGCGATTTGGTTTCGAAAGCATCGGAGGCCACTGCGTGTTTACGTCCGAATGGGATGTAAACAGCCAGAAAACCTATGCGCTCAATTTCCGCGATAATCACGAGATTGGTGGTGATGTAAGAGAGTTTTCTGCAAACCCCGGAAAGATTCCGGAACACGATGTGTTGCTCGCCGGGTTTCCGTGTCAGCCATTTTCGATTGCCGGTGTGTCAAAGAAGAACGCTTTGGGCCGGCCTCATGGTTTTCTCTGTGATACGCAAGGCACTCTGTTCTTTGACACAGCACAGATCATTGCGCATCACAGGCCTGCAGCGTTTCTGCTTGAGAATGTCAAGAATCTCGAAAGTCATGACGGGGGAAGAACGTTTGCGACTATTCTGAATGTCCTGCAGAATGAGCTTGGTTATCACGTCCAGTATCGAGTGATCAGTTCAGAACCGTGGGTGCCGCAAAAGCGCGAGCGCATATTTATGGTTGGTTTTCGGGAACCAACGACATTTGATTTTCGGGCTTTGAAAATTCCGGACGTAAAATGCGGCCCCAAGCTCGGTAGCATACTGGAGCCGCACGATCAGGTTGATCCAAAATATACCCTGACGCCACGCCTCTGGGAATATCTTCAGTCCTACAAGGCAAAACACCAGGCGAAGGGTAATGGTTTCGGATATAGTCTTTTCGGCCCCGATGACGTATCGCGCACGCTTTCGGCCCGATACTACAAGGATGGATCAGAGGTGTTAATTGACCAACCCGGCAAACGACCACGTCGGTTGACACCTCGAGAATGTGCTCGTTTGATGGGTTTCGAACGTGGTGACCGCCCATTCAAGATTGGCGTATCAGACACTCAGGCCTATCGTCAGTTTGGCAATGCGGTCGTGGTGCCGGTGGTAGAATTCGTTGCAAAGGCAATGCAGGTGCATATCGAGAAAGCCATTGCTGCTTCAGTGTTGACGCCGTCGCGGTCAGAATCGGTGCGCATCGTCACCCGACCGGAACGTCCGATTGTTGTTGCCCATGCCTGACATCGTTTCGCCGGACGTTCGAAGTCGAATGATGTCGGGGATCCGCGGTACGAACACAAAGCCTGAACTTTTTCTTCGTCACGCGCTTCACGTGGCTGGATTTCGCTTCAGACTGCACGTCAGGAATATGCCGGGAACACCCGATCTTGTCTTTCCCAAATACAAAGCCGTTCTTTTTGCAAATGGATGTTTTTGGCACGGCCATGATTGCCACCTCTTCAGACTTCCCTCGACACGCACTGAATTTTGGGAAGCAAAGATCAATCGAAACAGACAGGCCGATGCCCGGGCTTTGTCACTTCTTTCGGATGCAGGATGGAGATGTGGTCTGGTGTGGGAATGTGCACTGAAAGGGAAGATTCGTCTTCCTTTAGTTGATGTAATTGAACAATGCGCACTCTGGATTCGTTCAAATGAGCCATTTCTGGAAATTCGGGGAAAATAACAGGAATGCGACGCGGCAAGCTATCCGATTATTTTGAGGGAGTAATAGTCAAGCGATTGAGCGTTGTCGAAACGACGCGCGCGATTTCCAATCAACATGAATTCAATGGTACGACTGAACTGCGGCGCCTGTTGGGTGAGGCTGATCGCAGAAATATCCCTGCACGCTTCTTGTGGCTGGGGCAAGAGCAGGAGGCGATCACAATTGAGGGTATGCTGAGCTGGTATGACGCCAGACGAAAGCACCCGAGCCGAACAGAATACAGACTGTATTATTACAGCAATGAGGTAACGGACATGATGCGAGTGGGCGACGTGTTCTTTCTCGCCATGTGTCGTGATGGCTCGGCTATGATAATCGTTACCGAGGCCGGAAGCACAATGCAAAACCAGTTGCTTTGGCTTTTTGGACTCGAGGTGCAACCCGAATTTCAGTTTACCTATCAAGAGATTAGAGGGGAAAATGATACCGGTCTTGATTTTGCAGCGCGCTATATTCTTGACGAGCTTGGCGTAGAGCCCGAAGAACCCGAGGCGGATCGGCTTGATACGATAATTGAACCATTTGGTCTAACCTTTCCCACTACCCGTATATTCTCCGAATGCGCGCGAGCATCTTTGTTGGATGTTGTTCCTTTGGATGATCCTGATCGTGCTCTGATCGCGTGGATGGAAAGAGAAGAACAACTGTTCAGGCGGCTTGAACGTCGCATTGTGACCGAGCGGATCGGCAGCGGATTCAAATCCACGACCGGTGTGGATGTAGATGGTTTCCTAAGCTTTTCGCTAAGGGACGAAATCATCACTAAAAGACCGCTGGCGACAGGTTCTTTCAGAGGCGGAACGGATTGAGACAAAGCACCTTCTTACTCTTGAACCGGGTATTTCAGAAAATCAGACTGCTGAGATGCAAGCGAAATATTTGCAACTTGTCTTGCCCAAGGATCTCCACCAGACATTCCGGCCTATGCAGCAACCTAATCTAATGGATGTCGCCGCGTTTCTTGATCTTTTGATAAAACGTCAGCGGACCTTGCCATGACCAAGCCTTCCATCGACACCTGCGCCGATATTTTCCTGAATGGCGAGGCGCTGATCGTGACCATTCCGGACACCTATCTTGCGCCAAGCAAAACGCAGGGGCGAGGGCTGCATACGCACCGGGCATGGGCGAAAGATGAGGTGCTTTGCGTGCTCGACGGGCAAGTGGTCGAAGCGAACCGTTATCCCGTGCTATTGACCGAAATGGAATGGAACGCCCTGCCGGGTGAGATGCTGCTGGTGCGTCCATTGCGTACAAGTTACGGATTCATCAATCACAGCTTTGATCCTAACTTGGAGATCGGGGCGGATTACCGGACGATCAATGCTGTTCGGGCGATCGCGGTGGACCAGGAACTGACGCTTGACTACGCCGCGCAGCCCGTGCCGGAGGGCTATCTGGATCGCGATGACACAGATTTTATGAAAGGCTGAGGGTCGCTATCCGCACACGCACCGCCACAATGGAATCGCCAGTTAACCTGCTATAAGATATCGCGGGAGCCGTCGTGCTCCGTAAGGGGCCAGGCATGGAGCGCCGTCTTGCAGCCGTTCTGATCGCTGATGTCGTCGGTTACAGCCGTTTGAGCGAGATCGACGAGGAGGGCACGCGCGCCCGTTTTCAGGCGGACCTCAGGGAAGTCTTTGAGCCAAAGATCACCGAGCATCGCGGACGTCTGGTCAAGACCATGGGTGACGGTCTGCTGGTCGAGTTCCAAAGCGTGGTCGATGCGTTGCGTTGTGCGGTCGAGGTGCAGCGCGAGAAGGCAAAACGGAACACTTCAGCGCCGCCCGGAGAGCGTCTCGACTTTCGTATCGGCGTCAATCTTGGCGACATCATTGTCGAGGGCGAGGATATTCAGGGTGACGGTGTCAACATCGCCGACCGGATACAGACGCTGGCGGAACCTGGCGGCATCGCGATTTCCGGAACGACTTACGATCAAGTGAAATCAAAGCTTTCCGTTGGCTATGCCTCGCTCGGCGAGCAGAACGTCAAAAACATTGCAGAGCCGATTCGCATATATCGCGTCGTACTCGACCCTGCAGCGGCGGGCAAGACAATCGGCGCACGAAGAAACTTGAGCCGTTGGCGTGTGCCGGCCATCGCAGCGATTATCGTTCTGTTGCTGGCAGGCGCAGTGCTCTGGTGGCAACCGGGCATATTTTTCCAACCGGCGACGCTGGTCGAGCGATTTGCCTATCCGCTTCCGGACAAGCCTTCGGTGGCGGTGTTGCCATTCATCAATGTCAGTGGCGACAGCGGGCATGATCACCTCGCGGAGGGGTTGACAGACGATCTCATCACGGAACTCTCAAAAGTCTCCGGTCTGTTCGTGATCGCACGTCATTCGGTTTTCGCCATCCAGGGTACGGCCGGAAAGATTCAGGATGTGGCGGCGGAACTCGGTGTCCATTACGTTCTCGAGGGCACATTGCAGCGTGCCGACTCGCGGTTGCGGATCAACGTCAAGCTGATCGATGCGCTTACCGGTCTTTCCCTCTGGGCAGAACGATACGATCGCCAATATGCCGACCTCTTCGCAGTCCAGGACGATGTCATCGGCAAGATCATTTCCGCGCTTGAAGTCAAGCTGAGTGAAGGCGAGCGCGACCAGCTTGCCCGAATACCTACCGATAATCTCGAAGCCTATGATTATTACCTCAGGGCAGAGCAGGAGGGTTTCTATTACAGCGACGTCGAGACCTACCGGCGAACACTGTCATATTACCAGAAGGCGCTCGATCTCGATCCGAGTTTTGCCAATGCCCATGCAGGGATCGCCCGTGTGGCTGTCGATGTCTGGCGCAACGACTACAACTATCTCTGGTCGGCCGCGGTGGCACGAAAGATAGCGTACGACGCGGCGGGTCAGGCTCTGAAGCTGGACCCAAACAACGCTCGTGCCCATACGGTGCTCGCGCTTCTGCAACTCGTCGACGGGCGCGAGACAGAGGCGAGGGATTCCGCCAACAGGGCGGTGGCCGCCCAGCCGAACGATGCGGAGATTGTCGGCAATCTGGCCCTTATCCTGGCACAAACCGGCAACCGCGCGCAGGCGATCACCGAGATGGAAAAGGCGCTGCGGCTTGACCCCACGCCGCCGCCAAGCCTTCAGTTGCTGGCTGGTATTGTTTTTTACACCGCACGCGATACGGAACGGGCGATTCCCCTGATGGAGACCGCGCGCAATGCTCTTCCCAAAGCTGAGCCCGCACGTGAATATCTTGCTGCCGCCTATGTGGATCGCGGCGACCAGACGCTTGCATCCCGAGAAACGGGAAAATTGCTGGAACTGTTTCCGGACAGCAATCTGACGTACTACGGCTATCTCTACGACTATTGGCGAGAAGATGATCTGCGCCATCATCTGAACGGGCTGCGCACGGCCGGGGTACCTGAATGGCCGTTCGGCTTTGAAGGCAATCCAGCCGACCAGATCGGCGAGGAGGAATTGAGCACAATGGTCAATGACAAGACCTGGACTGGCAAGCACAAGAACGGCACCGAGTTCATCCAGTATTTCGACACGGCTGGAAACACCGCCTACCGCAGCGCCAACACAAACATAACCGGCCTGATCGAACTTCGTGGCAACCGCCTATGTGAGCGGTTCGGCGGCTATTTTCTGGATCGGATGGTCTGCGGCTACGTTTATCGCAACACGTCGCCCGAGCAGCGCGACGCGAAATACGTTCATGTCACGCCGCGCGCACTGATGTATTTTTCTATCGCTCCCTGAAATGCGTCGATTCCGTCAGTTCGCGGGCTCTTTCTGCCAATCCTTCTGTACTTTCTCCGCGACCAGCGTTTGCTCCACATCAGACCAATGCTTGCGCGAGTCGGTCAGCTTGGTCGGGTTCTTTTCAAATCCATCGGCCGCTCCCGGATCGTAGCTTATGTACAGTTTGCCCTCGATAATCCGCCAAGCTTTCGGATCGACATTGGTCGTTACCGTGCCGAGCGAAACACCGTCCGCGCAATAGCCGCCATATTGCGGGGCGTATTTGGCAGGATCGCTTTTGAAGAGATCGCGATTTTCAGCGCTGGCAAAATGCCACGTCGCACCCAGCCAGTGATGCGAATACTTGTCGGATCCTTCGACGGCCTGGTTCTGGGTGAAATAAGCAACAGGGTCGTAGCCTTTGATCGCCACGTCGCCGAAGTATCCGGTATTGACGAATTCTTCAGCCACGGCAGGCTGTGCCAAGGCGATCAGAACCATTGTGCCACCGATGGCAGCAGCAATACGCATGCCGCGTTTCAGTTTATGGTCAAACATATATTCCTCCATTCTGTGGCGCGGATCGCAGCAACCAACGTTATTTTCGTTTGTTGCATTCGGTATAGAGCCATTCGCCAACAATTTTGGCGTCCTGGCAGACCGCGCCTGCTTTCAGCAGGAGACCTGCTGCATCCCAATGCTCACGCCATCCAGCCTGGGTGAGTGGCGTATAACCGTTCCGTTCCTTGGCTTCGATTTCAGCCTTGTTGGCCAAAAGAAAAGCGACCACGTCGGCATGGCCCTCTTCAGCCGCCGCATGGAGTGGTGTCATGTGATAGAAGTTCTTTTCGTCGTTGACTGCGGCACCCTTCGTTACAAGCAGTTCCACGACATCGAGATTTCCGCCATAGGCCGCCGCGTGCAACGCCGTCAGCCCGCCTTTGTTACGAATCTCGATATTCGAGCCGCGTTCCAACAACACAGCGACAACCTCCGGATGCCCAGCGAGCGATGCGATGAGGAGGGCCGGTTCGCCAGAATCGTCCGGTTGCGCAATGTCAGCGCCTTGATCCAGCAATTGTTTAACGGTTGGGACATCGCCGCTTTTGGCGGCATCATGCAGCGGTCCCGCCAGCGCGGACGAGACGGCCAGCATTCCCCCGATCCATGCAACGCAAAAAAAGTTCACCGAACGTCCCCCCGTCTCAGCATCCTCATATGAGCGGAACGGCGGAAGATATCACATTGGGCCCTAGACCGGAATTAACCCGTAGGGATTAGGATGTGTTGATATTCACACTATGATGGTCTGCAAACGGCATTTTTCTCCGATCCGGTGCTCACATCCCGGTCGTCAACTTGCGTGCGCGGTGATAACGGCGTCGGCTTCCTTCCCGTACAGTTCCTCGAAATGATCGAAGGTCTTGGAAAACGTGCCAATGCCCTGCGTTGCCGAGCGCAGGGAACGCGCCAGTTCGTCGAGCGCGCTGCCCGGCACGAGCGCGCGGAAAATATCCCATCCCTTGGCGGTTTCATCCCGGTCGAAGCCCAGAACCTGACCTTTGAAGGCGGACACGATCGGCACGAGACTGCCGGAGTAGATGGAGGGGATGTGGATTTCCACACGGAAGATTGGCTGCATCAGCACGGCGGATGCCTGGGCCAGTGCGTCCCGCACCCCCATTTTTCCCGCCGCCCGGAACGCGAATTCCGAACTGTCGACGGAATGGTGCTGGCCGTCGGTCAGCGTCACGCCGACATCGATGACCCGAAGACCCAGCGGGCCTTTTTCCATCGCTTCGCGAGCTCCCGCCTCGACTGCGGGTATGAAATTGCGCGGAACAGCCCCGCCTTTGACGGTTTCGGCAAAGCTGAAGCCTTCGCCGCGCTCATTTGGGTGGATACTCAGTTTCACGTCGGCAAATTGTCCGGCACCGCCCGTCTGCTTGCGGTGGCGGTAGTGAACATCCGATGTTTTCGAAATCGTCTCGCGGTAAACCGGGCTCGGTGGGCGGTCGGTTACGTTGACGTGAAAGACTTCCGCCAAGGTCTTGCAGAGGTCGCGCAAATGCACCGGTCCCTGGACGCAGATCAGTTGGGCGCCGGTCCCTTCCTCCTGCATGACCTTGAGGCCGTGATCGGTTTCTGCGAGCTTTGCCAGCGTTTCGGAGAGCTTGGTTTCGTCCCGTTCGCTATCAGGCACCAGTATGCGTTCCAGCATCGGCGTTGGCGGCGCTATCCATGCCGGCGGCGCGACTGCGGCGTCGGATGTCAGCAGCGACGGAACAGGCAGGTGGTCGGATTTGACCGTGGCGAAAACGTCGCCGGGCATTGTAGCGGCTGAAACGGGTTTACCGGTCCCTGGATCCTGTACTGGTCCCAAGCGGGAGCCCGCGAGCACGGATCCCTGCTTGAGCCCGTCACCAAGAGCACGGACAAGCAACGTCTTGCCGACATTCTGGCGGTGATAGGCGTGAAAGCTCACGCCCAGCAGAGCGGCTTCTTTCAGGTTGGCTGCCGCTGCAAGGCGGGCGCGAAGGACATCATGCTGCGGCGCCTCGTGGCGCAGGGCCTTCATCAGGCGCATGATGCCGTTGCTGTGGCTTGCGGCGCCGACGAGAACGGGGATGATGCGGTTCTCCCGCAGAACCCGCGAAGAGATGGCGTAGATGGCGTCACTGGCCGGCTCGCGGTCTTCGATGAGTTCCTCCAGCAGCCAGTCGTCGAATTCGGAAAGATTTTCGAGAAGTTCCGCACGCGCCTCGTGCTCGCGTTCCACAACATCGGTGGGAATCTCGACCAGCGCTGATGTCTGGCCTTCGCGGTAGCGCCAGGCACGCTCCGAAATGAGGTCGCAACTGCCGACGATCTTGTCGCCTTCGCGGATGGGAATCTGCCGGAGAAGCAAAGTGTGGCTGGCAAAATCCTGGAGGGAGGCGATGACGTCTCTGAGCCGTCCCCTCGGTTCATCCATCCGGTTCACGAAGAGAATACACGGTGTTCCCGAAGCTTCGATCACCCGCAGATAGGGAGCGGCAAGAACAGCTTCCTCGGGGTTTGGCGACACACACAAGATGCAGGCATCGCTGGCCAGAAGTGCGTGCTGGGCGTGGGCCAACGCTTCGCCCGAGCCAGGCGCATCCAGCGCACACCATGCTTCGCCTCCGAACTCGAATTCCGTCAGGCCCAATCCGTATGGAGAGATGGATTTTTTCGATGCACCTTCCAATGAGGCCAGCTTTTCCACGATCGTGGATTTTCCGGCCTGCGAAGGACCGAGTACCGTAAAGCAGCGCATGGCGTTCCTCCCTGCCACGAACAACAATCTCCACTGCTAGGATGCCCCAGACTGGCGCAAAGCGCTAGGGTCTGTTGATATTCACGCCACGACGGCCTGCAAATGGCGCTCTTCTGCGATCCGGTGCTCATGAACCAAAAGTTCAGTGCGCTCCGGTCTCGAGAATCACCATTTTCGGCGCGTCCTGACCTGAATCTCGATCAGACCTGGGAGAGACAGTTTAAAGCTCGATTGTTTTCACGCCAACGTGGGTTGATCGCCCAGCGCCCCAGCCGAACAGGGCGGCTCCGATCCCGAGCGATACGAATAGCCCGGCTGTGGCACCGAAACTCCCGGTCAGGCTGTGAATAAGCCCGACCAGAAGCGGACCCGTTGCGGCAAGCATATAGCCGATGCATTGCGCCATTCCGGAAAGATGCGATGCGACGTGGGCGTTGGGGGATCGCAAGACGATGATGGTCATGGCAATGGCAATAAGTCCGCCTTGGCCAAGCCCTTGGACAACAGCCCAAAGCCAGACGGTCGAGAGTGGTGCGAAAAGAAAGCCCAGCAGTCCGGTGACTGCCAGCGCGACGAGCGCCACATTGATGAGCCGTTGGTCTTTGCAACGCACGGCAATCGAAGGCACGAGGAGGCAGGCAAAAACCTGCGCCATGACCGACACGGAAACGACGACGCCCGCTGTAACGCCGTCGAGCCCGCGCTCGCGCAGGATCGGCGATAGCCAGCCGAAGACGCAGTAAGCCAAAGCCGATTGTAGACCCATAAACAGAGTGACCTGCCAGGCAAGGCGATCCCGCCAGAGGCCTTCAACCCTGAAGCCGGCATGTTTGGCGCGGACTTTCCTGAAAAAGGCATGCGGGAACCAGATCAACGCAACAAGCATGGCTGGCAACGCCCATGCACCAAGCGCGAGTGACCAGGAACCGCCAAGCATCCTTTGCAGGGGCAGGGTGAAACCCGCGGCGCTGGCTGCACCTGCACAGAGTGCCATCGTGTAGAGCCCGGTCATCATGCCGGTTCTCGAGGCGAAGTCGCGTTTCACAAGACCCGGAAGCAGAACATTGCCGACAGCGATACATGCGCCAGCAATGGCGGTTCCAAAGAACAGCAATGGCAGAGAGCTGAAGCCGCGCAGTGCGGTGCCCAATGCGAGAAGCAGCAGTACTGCCAGCAGCGTACGTTCGGCACCGATGCGCTGTGCCAACCTTGGCGCGAGCGGGGCGAAGACGCCAAGACAGATAACGGGCAGGGTGGTCAAAACGCCGGCGCCGAACGATGACAGGCCCGTCTGTTCGATGATCTCCGGCAGAAGAGCTGAGGCGCTGGAAAAAACCGGACGAAGATTGAAGGCAATGAGAACGAGGCTCAATCCGGTGACGACCTGTGCCGCACGGCTCGCAAAGATCGGTGGCCGAGGCTGTGGGACACTGTCGGCCTCGGCATCGATGAGCTGTTCAGTGATGACGTTCTGTGCCTGGTGAGGCATATGCTGGTTCATGATGCGAGAAGCCGATCAAGTTCAAGAAGAATGGGAGCCATGAAAGCGCGGGTGATGAGAGTTGCTCTCTCCGGATCACCCGAAGCGATGGCATCGATAATGGCGGCATGGGCCGCCATGTCTGGTTCTGGCAGTTCGCCAGTCACCGTGGCCTTGATGACTTCCTGGATCGAGGTCGAGAAGAACTCGTAGACCTCGATAAGTGCGTTGTTTCCGGAAGCGGCAACAACCGCCTTGTGGAATGCAAGGTCCTGTTCGACATAGCGATCATGATTGGCGGGGTCGTATTCGCCTCGATCCGCCAGCATTTGGCGAAGTTCTGCGATGATCTCCGGGGTATGGCGGGTTGCCGCAAGACGCGCTCCCTCGACTTCGAGCGCGCAACGCGTCTCGACCTGATCGCGAAGCCCGGTCCTCCGGATGCGGAGCAGACTGTCCTCCGCATCGATCACCGAGCGGACGTACGTGCCTGAGCCTTGCCTTGTCTCAAGGATGCCCTGAGAAACGAGGACGCGAACGGCTTCACGCACAGTCCCGCGGCTGACGCCCAGCATGTCCGCGAGTGTCGCCTCGTTCGGAATGCGCTCTCCGACCTGCCAGCGGCTGGCGGTGATTTCGGTGCGGATATTTAGAATCGCGGTGTCTGCGAGATTGGTACGGACGGCAGGTTGCATGGGGAATTCCTAAAGTCATCTGATGACTTAGTGAATAGGAGTTCACACTTTATGTCAACCTTTGAACCATCGAGGAGGCGTCCTCAAATTGAGAAACACTTGCCTCATCCGGCGGTTTGCACTAGCCAGTATGCCGGACCTATTGCAAATCCATCCTGATGGACATCTGATGCGATTTTCTGCGCTTCCGGTGCTCATGGACGAAAATGTCCACTGCGCTCCGGTTCTCGAAAACCACACCAGCTATCTCACCAGGTTGAATTTTCAACAGGTCTCGTCGATAATTTTAGCCAGGAATTACACACCAGCATGACTCTCGTTGATACGCGTACGCCCGAACCCAAGCGTTTTGTTTCAGGTGCCACAGGCGATTGGGAGATCGTGGTCGGCATGGAAGTCCATGCGCAGGTCACCTCCAATTCGAAATTGTTCTCCGGCGCATCAACGACGTTCGGTGCTGAGCCCAACGAGAATGTATCGCTCGTCGATGCCGCCATGCCCGGCATGCTGCCGGTGATCAACGAATGGTGCGTGCGCCAGGCGATCCGTACCGGGCTAGGCCTCAAGGCGCAGATCAACCTGAAGTCGGTTTTCGACCGCAAGAACTATTTCTATCCGGACCTGCCGCAGGGCTACCAGATTTCACAGTTCAAGCAGCCGATCGTCGGTGAAGGCAAGATGATCATCTCGGTCGGTCCCGACAAAAAAGGCGAATTCGAGGACATTGAAATCGGCATCGAGCGCCTGCATCTGGAACAGGATGCCGGCAAATCGTTGCACGACCAGAATCCGACCATGTCCTATGTGGATCTGAACCGGTCTGGCGTGGCTTTGATGGAAATCGTATCGAAGCCGGACATGCGCTCGTCCGATGAAGCGAAGGCTTATCTGACCAAGCTGCGGACAATCGTGCGGTATCTCGGCACCTGTGACGGCAATATGGACGAAGGCTCGATGCGCGCTGACGTCAACGTTTCCGTGCGCAAGCCCGGTGGCGAATTCGGTACACGCTGTGAGATCAAGAATGTCAACTCGATCCGATTTGTCGGTCAGGCCATCGAATATGAAGCCCGCCGCCAGATCGCGATCCTCGAAGATGGGGGGGCGATCGATCAGGAAACGCGGTTGTTCGATCCGGTGAAGGGCGAAACGCGTTCGATGCGCTCCAAGGAAGAAGCGCATGATTATCGCTATTTTCCCGATCCGGATTTGCTGCCCCTTGAATTCGAGCAGGCCTATGTCGACGAACTGAAGGCCGATCTGCCAGAACTGCCCGACGACAAGAAAATGCGGCTGGTCACTGCGCTGGGCCTCTCGGTCTATGACGCGTCTATCCTGGTGACGGAAAAGGCTATTGCCGATTATTACGAAGCCGTAGCCAAAGGCCGCGATGGCAAGCTTTCCGCCAACTGGGTGATCAATGATCTGCTTGGGGCCTTGAACAAGGCCGGCAAGGGCATAGAGGAATCACCCGTGTCGCCGGAACAGCTCGGCGCCGTGATCGATTTGATCAAAGAAGGCACGATTTCCGGCAAGATTGCCAAGGATCTCTTCGAGATCGTCTGGAACGAAGGTGGCGATCCCCGCGAGCTGGTCGAAAGCCGCGGCATGAAGCAGGTCACCGATACCGGTGCGATCGAAAAAGCCATCGATGATGTCATCGCCGCCAATCCGGACAAAGTGGAGCAGGCCAAGGCAAAGCCGAGCCTTGCCGGCTGGTTCGTCGGGCAGGTGATGAAATCGACGGGCGGCAAGGCCAATCCTCAAGTCCTCAGCGATCTGGTGAAGGCAAAACTCGGGATTACCGAATAGATGTGGGTTCGCAGCGCAACGAGGGACGATCTGGATGCGGTGCGTGACATGCTCGTCGAAACCTGGCACGCGACCTATGACGATGTTTACGGCGTTGAAAAAGTCAACGCGATCACCAATCGCTATCATTCGCTCGATGCGCTGAAGAAGCAATTGGCCAAGCCCTATTCGGAATTCATCATTGCCGATGATGGCGCCGATATCATGGGCATGGCCTACGCGTCGCAGAAGGATCACAAGCGCTCGATCGTCAACCAGCTCTACGTGCATCCTGAACATCAGAAGAAGGGTGTCGGTTCGTTGCTGCTGGCTGAAATGGAGAGCGCATTTCCCGGTGTCTACGCGCTACAGCTGGAAGTTATCGAATCGAATCAACGGGCTCTGAGCTTTTATGAAAGCAGGGGATTCGAGCGGACCAACAGCCGGATCGAAAACTGGGGCGAGCCGAATTCCGGTATTTCCGTAGTAGTGCTCGAAAAATCTCTGACTGGATTTGAGCTCGCACCGTGACAGCAGAAACTGATGTGATGTTCCGGCAAGCCACGATCGATGACCTGCCAGCGCTGGTAATGCTATTCGCGGACGACTCCGTTGGCGGTCACGGCGATACAACCGATCCAGAAGCCTTGCCGTTATATCAAAGCGCCTTCGCGGCCATTGAGGCCAGTCCAAACGATCTGCTTTTTGTCGGTGTTCTCACGGATGAGGTGGTTGCTACGGCCCAAGTGACCTTCATCACCTCCCTCACGGGACGGGGCACCAAGAGAATGGTCATCGAGGCTGTGCAAACGCGTGCCGACATGCGCGGCAAGGGAATCGGGGCCAAGTTGATCCAGCATTGTCTCGATGTTGCGCGCGAACGGGACATTGCACTCGTGCAGCTGACATCGAACGCGAAGCGCCAGGATGCCCATCGTTTTTACGAGCGGCTTGGTTTCGAGAAGAGCCACGCGGGTTTCAAAATGCGGTTGGCTTCAGCGTCAACTTGACCCTTGCTATCAGGCAATGATACGGCCATAAACCGATGAGTTGCCCTAACTCCATGGACGGCAACGTTCGAAGCAGGATTGCTATGAAGACCTTCATGACTCAGTTTTTCACGTGGTGGAACGGGCCGACGCTTGGTACGCGCTTCTTCACATGGCGCAAAGGCACGAAAGTTGGCGAAGATCAATTCGGCAACGTCTATTACGAAGGCACGTTCGATTCGGAAGGGCGCAAACGCCGCTGGGTCATCTACAACGGCTACGCGGAAGCTTCGGCAATTCCGGCGGGTTGGCATGGCTGGATCCACCACAGGGTTGACACCGCGCCTTCCCAGGAAAACTACAAGCCGTATCCTTGGGAAAAGAATCACCAGCCGAATCTCACTGGTTCCGCCGCTGCGTATCGACCACAGGGCTCGATTGCCCACGGTGATAACCGGCCGACCGTGACTGGAGACTATGACGCGTGGACCCCGGGGTCATAGTCGGGTCTTCTTCTGCCACATTTGCTCTTTATCGACAGGCTGGAATCAAAACCCTGTGCACGCGCTGAACCGGATATGACATGATCAGTCGGAAATTTCGCTCTCTTGCCGTCGGGCTGATCACTGCTGGACTATGCGGTGCTGTCTCCGGCGCTTCGGCTCAATCGAGCGACAAGATCTCCAATCCGATTGCAGTCTTTTCCGGCCTCGACAAAATCACCGGCCGCATTACCACCTTTGACGTCTACATCAACGAGACCGTGCAGTTCGGCGCGCTGCAACTGACGCCGCATGTGTGCTACACGCGTCCCGATACGGAAACACCGAAGACGGATACGTTTGTCGAAGTCGACGAGATCACGCTCGACCGCAAAATTCGCAAGATATTTTCAGGCTGGATGTTTGCCGATAGCCCCGGGCTCAATGCAGTCGAGCACCCTGTCTATGACGTTTGGCTAAAGGCCTGCAAACAGAAGTCGGACGTTCCAGCTCCGGATGCCGCCCAGACGGGCGGAACCCAGAACTAATTTTCCGCTAAAGTCCTACATTGGCTTTGGGCAGTTGATCATCCACGGTGTGCCGTAGCGATCGACGAACATAGCGAACCGCGCGGCCCAGGACGTTTCACCGATCGGCATCATGATGCTTTCAGCGCCTTCCGAGAGAGCGGCGAACACGCGCTCCGCTTCGTCGGGAGTTCCCGTATTGATGTTTACCGAAATACCTTCTGCCTTCTTGAAGTAGGGCGGTGGTGCATCTGATCCCATCAGGATCGTATCTCCGACTTTCATACTGACGTGCATGATATTCTTGGCCAGCTCCGGCGACGACGTGTTGCCCTCGGGCATCTCGTCGTAGCGGACCAATCTCTCGATCTTTCCGCCCAGCACCTTCTCGTAGAATTTGAAAGCTTCCTCACATTGACCGTCGAAGTTTAAATAAGCATTGAGTCTCACGATAACTCTCCTTGCGGTTCCAGGTTGTTCCGTTCCAAGGACGAACGAAAATGTGCCCTCCCGACATTCCTCTCAAGAATGTTTTGAATATCGGTCGGGTTCCAACACAGCACCATACAGCAGGATCTGCGATGGTTTTTAGAACTCCGCCGGTTGTGCCAATGCATTTTCCAGCATCTTCTGGTACTGGCGCCGTGGAACTTCGACCGCACCGAATGTTTCCAGGTGATTGGTAGTGAACTGGGTATCGAGCAGGGTAAAGTTTCTTTTGATAAGATGGCTGACGAGATGAACGAGACACACCTTTGACGCATCCCTCTCTCGCGAAAACATGCTTTCACCGAAGAATGCCGAGCCCAGAGAGATGCCATAAAGGCCGCCAACAAGTGTTTCGTCGCGCCAGGCTTCAACCGTGTGGCAGTAGCCAAGGTCGAACAGCTTGCCATAAGCTTCGCGGATCGGGCGATTGATCCATGTGCGCGCTCGTTCGCCGCTGCCGCTGGCACAGCCGGCAATAACTCCGGCGAAATCGGTGTCATAGCGAATGTCAAAACGGCCTTGGCGCACCGTCTTGCGCAGGCTGCGCGAAACGTGGAAATTCTCGAAAGGCAGGATGCCGCGTTTTTCCGGTCGTACCCAGAAGATTTCCGGACTTTCGGCCTCTTCGGCCATGGGAAAGACCCCGGTTGCATAAGCGCGCAGCAACAATTCGGGGTCTATTCTGAATGCTTCTTGCGGGTTCTTACCCGTCATGCCCTATTCTTCTGCAGCGTCTGCTGCGTCGCCAGCCAGATAATGTTCCAACCAATGGATATCATAATCGCCATTGGCAATGTCAGGATTATTGATCAGATCCTGAAACAGCGGAAGCGTGGTCTTGATGCCGTCGACAACGAATTCGTCGAGCGCCCGGCGCAAACGCATCATGCATTCGACGCGATTGCGGCCGTGAACGATGAGCTTGCCGATGAGGCTGTCGTAGTAGGGCGGGATCTTGTAGCCGGTATAGACGCCAGAATCGACGCGAATGCCAAGGCCGCCTGGCGTATGCCAATGGGTGATCGTGCCCGGCGACGGCGTGAATGTCCGCGGATCCTCGGCGTTGATGCGGCATTCGATGGCATGACCGGAGAAGCGGATATCCTCCTGCGTCACCGACAGCCCGCCACCTGAGGCGACACGTATCTGCTCATGCACGAGATCGATGCCGGTGATCGCCTCTGTGACAGGGTGCTCGACCTGAAGGCGGGTGTTCATCTCGATGAAATAGAACTCGCCATTCTCGTAAAGGAATTCGATCGTGCCTGCGCCGCGATAGCCCATATCGGCCATGGCGTTCGCGCAGATCATGCCGATACGCTCGCGCTCATCGGAGTTGAGGGCAGGCGAGTTAGCCTCTTCCCAGACCTTCTGGTGACGCCGTTGCAGCGAGCAGTCGCGTTCGCCAAGGTGGACCGCCTTGCCAAACCCGTCGCCCATGACCTGAACTTCGATGTGGCGCGGCTGCTGCAGGTATTTTTCGATGTAAACGGCATCGTCGCCAAAGGCGGCACCAGCTTCGGTGCGGGCGGTCGAGAGGGCGACCGAAAGCTCATCTTCGTTCATCGCGACCTTCATGCCGCGGCCACCGCCGCCAGCCGAGGCCTTGATGATGACCGGATAGCCGATTTCCGCACAGATGCGCGCAGCTTCCTTGTCGTCGGTCACGCCGCCTTCCGAACCCGGAACGACCGGAATGCCGAGACGTTTTGCTGTGCGCTTGGCTTCGATCTTGTCGCCCATGATGCGGATATGCGCGGCGGTCGGGCCAATGAAGGTAATGTTGTGCGCCTCGAGGATTTCAGCGAACTTGGCATTCTCCGACAGGAACCCATAACCTGGATGGATTGCATCAGCGCCAGTGATTTCGCAGGCAGCAACAATCTGATGGATGTTCAGATAGCTGTCGCGCGAAGGGGGCGGTCCGATACACACGCTTTCGTCGGCAAGGCGCACATGCATGGCGTCGGCGTCGGCCGTCGAATGCACGGCTACCGTCTGGATGCCGAGCTCTTTGCACGCCCGCAGGACGCGCAGGGCAATCTCGCCGCGATTGGCTATGAGGATTTTCTGAAACATCATGCTCTCGCTACTCGATCACAACCAGAAACTCACCATATTCGACGGGTTGGCTGTCTGTGACGAGGATGGCGGTAACGGTACCAGAACGTGGAGACGGTATCTGGTTCATCGTCTTCATGGCTTCGATGATCAGAAGCGTCTGGCCTTCCTTGACCTGTGACCCAACCTCGATAAAGGCGCGGGCACCGGGTGCTGGGGAAAGATACACGGTTCCGACCATGGGTGAAGGAATGGCATTCTTCGACGGATCGCTGACAGCAGTTGCGACCGGGGTAACCGACACTGCCGGCGCAGCTGCTGCTACTGGGGCTTGTGCATAGACCGGAGCCGCTGCCTGCATCGTTATCTGCCGCGATACGCGAATGCGAAGGTCGCCCTGCTCGATCTCGATATCCGTGAGGTCGGTCTCGTTCAGGATTTCCGCCAGATCGCGGATCATGACCTTATCGATCCCGGTGGTTCTGTTAGCCATGCTTTTTCAAGCCCCTTATACCTGTTTGGCGGTCCACTACTGTGACGCTGCCAGCTTGACGAGTGCGCGCAGGCCCATCACGTAGCCATCGACCCCGAAGCCACATATCACCCCTTTGGCCAAAGAGGAAACGTAGGAGTGATGACGAAATGACTCGCGCGCGTGAATATTGGAAAGATGAACCTCCACCAGCGTGACGGCAGCCGCGCGGATAGCATCATGCAATGCGATAGATGTATGCGTATAGGCGGCGGGATTGATCAATACCAATGCCTTCTGCTCGCCAGCCTCCTGAATCCAGTTGACCAGGTCACCCTCGTGATTGGACTGGCGAAACACAATGTCTACGCCCAGATTATCACCTTCGGCACGGCACAGAGCTTCAATATCGCTCAATGTCGTCGCGCCATATATTCCCGGCTCACGCTTTCCAAGCATGTTCAGGTTCGGACCGTTGAGGATGAAGATCTGCTGTTTCATGATCTACCAAAGGGGTTCGTAAAATCGTGGTCCCATATAGACGGCTTATCGGCAAGCGAAAAGCCCGCAAAGTCAGGGTTAATGCTTGTCCACAAAGGGTTGTGCCAAGCAAAAGTAAATATTCAGGCTATTTGTTGCGAATATGGCTGATCTTTTCGGCGAGGACGTCTGCACCAAGAGCGCCGGGCACGACTTCATTGCCCACGACATAAGATGGAGTGCCGGTAATGCTCAAGCTGTTTGCCAGTTCGAAATTCTGGTTGAAGGCCTGGGTGACTTCAGGCGACAACATCTTTTCGCGAATTTGAGCCTCGTTCGCGCCCAGCTTGACCGCGATGGCCATCGCCGACGCTTCGGTTGCACGTCCTTCACCGCCCAGAAGATCGCGGTGGAATTCAAGGTATTTGTCGGGCATCAGCGCCTTGAATGCCTTGGCAACGATATGCGCACGAGTTGAATCCGCACCAAGGATGGGAAATTCTTTCATGACGAAGCGCAGGTTTGGATCGCTCTTCAGCAGGGCATCCATGTCCGGCAACGCCTTTTTGCAGTAGCCGCAATTATAGTCGAAGAATTCGACGATCGTCACATCGCCCTTTGGATTGCCGAAGACAGCGTCCATGGGTGATTGAAAAATCTTGTCCTTGTTTTCACTGATGACCTGGGTAGACGCTTCCTTCTGCGCGGCTTCCTGCTTGGCATTGAGCGCGGTCTGGACCTCAATCATGATTTCCGGGTTGTTGATGAGGTAGTTCCGCACGATCCCTTCGATTTCCGACCGATCGGTCGTGGATGCGGGAATAACGGACATATCTGCCACAGCACTGGTAACGTCAGACCGGCCAGCCTGGTAGCCGAGGGCGAGGGCGGCAATGCCAACGAGGCCGGCTGCGGCACCGATCAGGGCGACTTTTGTCATAATGAACTGTCCTTTTTCAAATTCTGGTTGGAACGCGTGCTACCGCGTTTCACTTGCGCTTGGCGCTGATTATGTCCTGAGCCTGTATCCACTCGGGCGTGCCGCTTTTCAAGCCGCGTTGAGCACGAATGGCAAAGATTTGTGCGTCCTGGATCTTGCCGGAATAGTATTTCTGCTCCGCGCTTGCGAGATCAGACCGGACCATGTCTCCCATCTGGGCATAGGCCTGCGCCAGATAACCGTAACCTGACGGATATTCGCGATCGCTGGCAATTCCAGCCTTGATTTCCTTTATGGACGCTTTGAGATTATCTGGCGTGCCCGAGAGCATGAGAGCTCGCCCATAACTCATGCGGATCAGACTGGATTTGCGGGAATCAAGCGCATTTGCCTTGTGAAAGGCCTTTGCCGCGTCGCTTGCCTTGTTCTGCTTCAACAGAATCTCGCCTCTGATCTCCTGGAAATAGGGGTTCTTTGGTTGCTCCTTGATCAGCACATCGATCTTTGAAAGTGCGGACTGGGAAGAGCCGTTGAGATAGGTCGCGATGGCATCGCCATAGCGCGCGCCGATATTGCGCGGATCCTTGCGGAAAGTCTGCAAGACGCTCGCACCACCGCCCGTATAGGCCGCAATCTTTCCGCGCATCATGTCGTGTCGTTGTTGCAGGGCCGGACTGTCTGGTTTGTTATAATAGGGGCTCGCGTGAGCCAACGTCTCAAGGTTGGCAATGCGTTCGCGTGGCATCGGGTGGCTGATGCGGTAGGGGTCAACGCTGGTTCCCGTCAATGCGAGCGCATTGGAAAAGCGCTCGAAGGTCGTGAGCATGCCTTTGGCCGACTGTCCCGTGCTTGCAAGATAGGTAATGGCCGAACGGTCCGCAGCCATTTCTTCCGAGCGTTGATAGTTAAGGAGGTTGCGCATGGCGGCTTCGGGGCCGCCCATGGCGACGCCCATGCCGGCTTTTGACAGCCCGCTCGCCCCGCCTGCTGCGCCACCGACGACGGCGCCTATACCGAGCAGGCTCGTCACAACAGCCATGGTCTTGGCAGCGGCCAGCTGTTCGCGAAGCTTGAATTCGTGACCTCCGGCGAGATGGCCGGTCTCATGCGCAAGAACGCCGATGATTTCATTGGGCGTCTCTGCCTGAAGCAAAGCACCGGTATTGATGAAGATGCGCCTGCCATCGACGAAGGCATTGAAGCTGTTGTTATTGACCAGAACGATCCTGATCGCATTCCGGGAAAGACCTGCGGTCTTGATGATGGGTGTGGCGTAGTCGGTGACCAACGCCTCGATTTCCGCATCGCGCACGATAGGCACCGACTTTGACTGGGCCAATGCGACACCGGCCGGTGTGACGCACATTGCGCCGGCGGTCAGCATGATGAATGCACTGCGCGCCATAGCGGCGATTGATTGCATGATCTGTCGAACTGTCATCATGGTCTTATTGGTAGCGAAGTCGATCATCGAAAGAAAGGGAGCGCCCCCGCCCTCCTGATTTTGTGAAGCCAGACTATTCCGGCAAATCTGCGGCGTTATCAAACATAAACAGAAACATCATAAAGAAGAACCGGCAATGATGCCGGTCCTTCATGTCATTTATTCAGGTTTTCCAAAGCTCAAAAGAAGCCCTTCTTCTGCCACCAGCCACGCTTGGGTGCCGGTTCGCCTTCGGCTTTCTTTTCCCTGGCGCTGGTAGAGGTGACAACAGGCTTGCTGTCCTCCACCTTTTTCGGCTCGGGCGCAGCAGCGAGTTCCGGCGTAGGCTCAGTCGGTGTTTCTACCGGCGCGACGGAAACAGGTTCGGTCGGAGCCGGTGCCTCTTCGATCACTACTTCGACTGTTTCAGCTTTTTTGGCCGATTTGCGCGGTGCGCGTTTCGGCTTGGCTGGCGCTTCCGCTTCGGCAAGGACCTCCGCAACGGCGATTTCGGCAGCCTCGATTGCAGCTTTGGCGCGGGTCCTGCGCTTGGCGGGTTTCTTTGCTTGCCCTTCTTCGATTGCTGCCGGCTCTTCCGTGACGACTGCCTCAGCCGTCAGGGGTTCGGGCGCCGCCCCGGCAGTATCAGCAACGGCTTCGACTGTCTTCGGTTTCGAGAAGTCAGGCAAAGGGATCGACACGAACACAGGCTCGGCATCCGGCACGGTCTTGGCGGTTACTCGATTTTCTGTATCGTCGCCATCCTCGACGCGCTTGTTCTTGCGGCCGCCGCGGCGACCCCGCCGGCGCTTCTTGCGGCGTTCGTTTTCCTCTTCGCGCGCCTTGGTAGCAGCAGCATCTTCGCCTTCAACGGCTGGCTGGTCAGCGTCATCATCGTCGCCGACAACCTGCTGGCTATGCTCGGCACCAGCCGATTCCTGGCGATCACGCCCGCCGCGCCGCCGCCGCTTGCGCTTGCGCTTGCGGGATGCATCGTCATTGTCAGCGCTTCTCGCGGTTTCGCCAGCCTGCACCTCTGTGACTTCATCATCCACGTCCTCGATGACCGGATCGGATTCGTCGAAATCGTCGGCGATGCCGAGAGCCGGTGCCTCCGTCAGCGGAACAATTGGGCCAAGCGCTATCGAACCCTTGTCGATAGCAAAGTGCTGGGCACCAACGCTATCATCGGCTTCGATGCTGATCGTCAGGCCAAAACGTGCTTCGAGATCGGCAAGATTCTGGCGCTTGTGGTTGAGTACATAGAGCGCGGTCGCAACGGTCGTCCGAACGATAATATTGTTCTGCGAATGGCGCAGCAGGTATTCTTCGATCGAGCGCATGACGTGCAGCGCTACCGAGGATGCAGAGCGAACATGTCCTGTGCCACCACAAACAGCGCAGACTTGTGTGGTGCTTTCCAGCACGCTGGCCCGAATGCGCTGGCGCGACATTTCAAGCAGGCCGAAATGCGAGATGCGGCCGACCTGGATACGGGCGCGATCATCCTTCAGGCAATCCTTCATCCGCTTTTCAACCGCCCGGTTGTTGCGGTTTTCTTCCATGTCGATGAAGTCGATGACAATCAGGCCGGCAAGATCGCGCAGACGCAATTGACGCGCGATTTCATCCGCTGCTTCAAGATTTGTCTGCAACGCCGTGTCTTCAATGGAATGTTCGCGTGTCGAGCGTCCGGAGTTGACGTCAATAGCCACCAGCGCTTCGGTCTGGTTGATAATGATGTAGCCGCCGGATTTCAGCGTCACCTGCGGCTGCAGCATGCGGTCGAGTTGTGCCTCGATGCCGTTGCGCGCGAAGATCGGTGTCAGCTCGCGATAGGGCTGGACCACCTTCGCATGGCTCGGCATGAGCATGCGCATGAAGTCCTTGGCCTCGCGATAGCCATCCTCACCGGCAACTGCAATCTCGGTGATATCCTTGTTGTAGAGATCACGGATCGAACGCTTGATCAGGCTGCCTTCCTCATAAACGAGCGTAGGCGCAGTGGATGCAAGGGTGAGACTGCGGACATTCTCCCACAGCCGCATCAGATATTCATAGTCGCGCTTGACTTCCGGCTTGGTGCGGTTGGCACCGGCGGTGCGCAGGATCACGCCCATGCCTTTCGGCACTTCAAGATCCTTGACGATGTCCTTCAGTCGCTTGCGATCCTGAATGCTGGTGATCTTGCGCGAAATGCCGCCACCACGTGCAGTGTTCGGCATCAAGACAGAGTACCGGCCGGCAAGCGACAGATAGGTTGTGAGGGCTGCACCCTTGTTGCCGCGTTCTTCCTTGACGACCTGAACCAGGAGAATCTGCCGGCGCTTGATGACGTCCTGGATATTGTACTGCCGGCGCTGGAAGCGCTGATGCGTCGGAACTTCTTCCATTGCATCCTCGGCGCCGACCGACTCGACTTCATCGAGTTCGTCGTGGACGTCGTCCTTGTCTTCGTTCGAGCGGTTTTTTCTGGACCTTCTGGAATGGCCTTCGCCGGCATCATCGGATACCGGTCTTTCAGCATCGCTTTCGGTGGCATCATCCGTATCGTCGGTATTGACGGCTTCTGAGATTACATCTGCGTCGATTGCAGCGGCGATCGTCTGGTTGCCGCCCTCATTAGAGGTGTCTTCATCTCTCGATTCGTTGGATTCAGACGATTCGTTGTTTTCGCCACTATCGCCCGAAACAGCAGTGTCTTCATCGGAAGCATCGAGCTTCGATGTGTCGTCTTCCTGGCGCGGGCCACGACGGCCGCGACGGCGATTGCGTGTGCCACGATCGTTGCGATCGCGGCTGCGCTGGTCGCTGGCGTTCTCTTCGTGATCCTCGTCCTGGCTTGCGGCTTCCGCCTCGGCATCGATCAGCGCCTGCCGGTCGGCGACCGGGATCTGGTAGTAATCTGGATGAATTTCGCTGAAAGCGAGAAAGCCATGGCGATTACCGCCATACTCAACGAATGCAGCCTGAAGGGAAGGTTCTACGCGCGTTACACGTGCGAGGTAGATATTGCCTTTGATTTGTTTCTTATGTTCAGATTCAAAGTCAAATTCTTCAATTCGATTGCCGCGAACCACGACAACCCGTGTTTCCTCCTGGTGGGAGGCGTCGATTAGCATTTTGTCCGACATTATATTTCTTCTCCCCGGCCGAAACGCTGTCAACGCGGGACAGCCAGGAAACCCTCAAGGTTTCTGGCGCCGCATCTTCACGTTTGCCGGATATATTAAAGTTCGCAGAAACAGACAGACACGGCGTCGCGCGAAGTTGCCCTCGGGCAGCCGCGGCTTGCAAGCCGGTTATATTCACGTCTGTAACAAACATTCCTGTTCCTGACGAAACGACCTCTACGAATGGCACGCTTTCAAGCTGTGCCGACACTGTTAACACCCCGGAAGGGGCTGGCTCGATGCGCCTTGTCTGCGCGATCTGCCGTTCACAAAAGCGCTGCCGACAATCCCTGTCTGCTCGCGCCAAATTCTTTTTTGGTCACTCTCAGCGAAACTCGCCTTTGCCGCCCCATGTCCTGTCTTCATTGCCAGCCGGTCATTTGCCGTGACATCAAAGAGCCCGATTCTGGAGGACAGAAAAGTAACCCACCTTTGCTTTTAGGAGGTGTGCCGCGTTATGACAAGGCCTTCTTCATAATCGTGTCATCGACGCCTTACACACATGGGATCCCATAAGATAATATTAACCATGGTTCCTTACCTGTTAGTTATACATAGTGTGTCTTTGGCAGGGTTCCAATGCGCACTGCGTCTGATACAACGGTGGAGAGGGGATTCCTGCCCAAGAGAGATGAGCGTGATCTGTCGAATATTCATGGCTGCCGTCTTAGGCCTTCTTGTTTTCATGCAGGCAGGAAAGCCCTCTTACGCAGCCGATGAACTGGCTGCGCTGACGTATCAGGCAGCAGGCGATGATCTGCGCACGCGCATTGTCATCAATTTCGATCGAGAGCCTGACGTGTCGACGATGTTGCTCGACCAGCCGCACCGGTTGGCAATCGACATTCCCAAAGCCGTCTTTGCCTTCGACAAGAAATCCGTCGAGTCGCGCGGGCTGATAACCGACGTGCGTTACGGGCTGATCGACGCGTCACGTTCGCGGATTATCTTCACGCTCAAGGGACCGTTCGTTGTCGACCAGCTTAATGTCATCAAGAACGACAATAGTCCGGGCTACCGCCTTGTGGCTGATTTTGTCGCCTCGTCCGATCGGAAGTTTGCGGAAGCCTTGAAAACGCAAAATGCCACGACTGCTTCAACAGATTCGACTCCCAAGGGTGACCGACTTGCGAGCGCCGCGCCCAACGAGGTCAGCAACGCGCCGAAACCGTTCACTATCGTCATCGATCCGGGTCACGGCGGCATCGATAGCGGCGCGGAAAGCGCAAGCGGCGTCATGGAAAAGAATGTGACGCTGATGTTCGCGCAGCAATTGCGTGGTGAACTCGCCAAGCTGCCCGGACTGCGCGTGGAGATGACCCGCAATGATGACACTTTCCTACGACTGACCGAACGCGTTCGCATTGCTCGCCAATACGAGGCGGACCTCTTCATTTCCCTTCATGCCGATACGATCAATCGCGGCAATATCCGTGGTGCGACTGTCTACACCGTTTCCGATAAGGCATCCGATGCGGAATCGCGTGCTATGGCTGATCGTGAAAACCGTGCCGATGCGGTGGCGGGCATTGCTTACGACGATGAGACACCGGAGATTGCCGATATTCTGATGGATCTGACACGCCGTGAAACCCACACGTTCTCATTGAGCTTTGCCAAGACGGTGGTGAAGTCGCTCAAAAAAGACGTCAACATGATCAACAACCCGCATCGTTTTGCTGGATTCCAGGTGCTGCGCGCGCCGGATGTGCCCTCTGTTCTCGTAGAAATCGGCTATCTTTCCAACGCCGAAGACGAAAAGTTGATGCTTGATCCGGCGTGGCGAGGTCATGTCGCGGAGAGACTTGCTTCGGCTGTTGGCGATTTTGCCAACATGAAATTGGCTGGAGCGCTGAACTAGCTCCTTCACGAATATTTCAACCGGGGCCATCAAATGCGCCAGACCGGTTTAGTCGCGGTCGTTTTCGGAATTCGCGGCCACCCCACAAAGATCGCCTGCATCTGGGTTTCGGCGAGCAGCAGCCGGGTTATGCTACGTGAACTTCGCCGATACTATTACATCTGATGTAATTGATGGCCTCGTGCGGGCCGCGGTATCAACGACAGGCTTCTTGCAAGAAGCGCTTCACAACACTTGCGCCAGTGTAACCGTTGGCCGCAATTTTTGACCTCACCGCACGCACGGAGAAACTCATGGATACGATGACCTTTACGAAAAAGGACGCTCCAGAATGGCTTCTGGACTTTTGGAAAGAGATTGATGACAAGACCTTTGGCGACGGCTTTGATTGCTTCGTTGAAGACGCGACGTGTAACCTGGGCATTGCCGATTGGAAGGGTCGCGAGACCATCCGCGAGAACCTGCGTGCCTTCATCGATACAGGATTTACGGCGCTTCATGACGTGACCGAATATTGGGATGGTGGATCTCTTAAAGTATTTCGCGGCACGGTAACGATGACGCCAGATGACCGCGCTCATCCAGTTGTTAAACCAGTCATGACGCATTTTTTCTATATGGATGAAGCCGAGCCAAAGAAGGTCCGTCATTGGTTTGGATCTGTTGGTCCCGTTGCATTCTAGTGAGCACGTTGCTGGCGGGGTATCAGTGATTGTCCCGTCAGCACATTGACTGATCACACAGAAAGGTCCTGGAGATGAGCCTCACTTCCAATTCGAACACGGCAAATGTTCTTGGACCGCAATTACGCGCATGGCGGGGTTGCCGCGGCAAAAGTCAGCTCGCTCTTTCGCTCGATACCGGCATCTCGCAGCGTCAGATAAGTTTCATCGAAAGCGGAAGAAGCACCCCAGGTCGTCGCAATCTACTACATATAGCAGATGCTCTGGACGTCCCCTTTAGAGAGCGAAATGCGCTTCTACTCGCCGCGGGTTACGCGCCAATCTATTCAGAGGCAAGCCTTGATAGTAGCGAGATGAAAGGCGTAACAGAGGCGCTCACGCGGATGCTCCGTCAACATGAACCCTTTCCAGCGATTGTGATGGATCGTTACTGGAATGTCGTGATGACAAACGAGGCAACCCGGCGTTTTTTCAACTGCTTCATCGATTTGTCAAAGCGCCCAGAACACAGAAATCTCCTGCACCTGATGTTCGATCCGACAGTTATGCGACCGTTTATCACGGATTGGGTACACACGGCAAAGAGCCTATTGGCCAGAGTCGTTCGGGAATCCGTTGGCAGGGTTATGGACCCCCAGACCAAGGAACTTATAGGGAGACTGCTAGCCTATCCTGATGTGGACACCGACTGGCATGCTTCTTCGACTGGAGCCCACCTACCGGTTATTCCTTTGTCATTTGCCAAGGACGGACATTGCCTAAGATTTTTTTCGCTGGTTACTACCGTCGGCACTGCGCAAACAATTGCGACGCAGGAATTGAGAGTTGAGTGTATGTTTCCCTTGGATGATGTTTCGGAGAGACACTACGCTAACCTGATGACCTCGGCAGGCCCATCCCCGGAAACTGCTTTGGGTAATACTGACAATTCTTCCTCCCTTTAGGTCCAACCAAGATCTGAAGAGCGGCGCTTTGCCACCATACTTATTGTAACAAAGGTTGTTTGGCTTTCGTGATTCACCACGATGGACGAGATGATTTATCGGCATTTCCCGCGTTTTGACGCGCGGCGGCCAATTGCCGGAAGCGTAATTTTATGCAAAGTTTTTTACATACGAGAACATAAGTATTGCGCTGCAGCATGACGATTTGAAACGAACGGATACTTTCTGCACTGGTGAAGGAACCTTTTACCAATCCATTGGTTTCATTCAAATAGAAGTCAAAATCGGATACAAATAGTGATTTGTTAAATCGGTTTAGTTCTCATACATAGTGTGCAGTGCAACGGAATATAAATCCGATTGCGGTAAGGATTGCTCGCGTAAAGAGCGGTTTTAATGGAGGGTGTTCGAAGAATGATAACAATAACCAAAGACACATCATCAACAAATGAAACAAATGTATTAAAGATGGCACAAGTGGCCACTGCTAAGACAATCGTCAAGGCTGCCAAGAAGTTGAGCGAGCCTTGTGACAAGCGCACGATTTCCCAGATTTTGCGGGAATCCAATGGTGGTTTCAGCTTCCGCCGCTGAAACCATGATCCATCTTTCAAAATTATAACACGCTGTCAAAGCGGAATATTATCATGCTTCTTCCAGGGATTTTCGAGATCCTTGTTGCGCAACATGCGCAGTGCCCTTGAGATCCGCTTGCGGGTCGAATGGGGCATGATGACTTCGTCGACATAACCGCGCTCGGCAGCAACGAACGGCGAAAGAAAACGATCCTCGTAGCGCTTTGTGTGCGCTGCGATCTTTTCCGCGTCGCCGATATCCTTACGGTAGATTATCTCAACGGCTCCCTTGGCACCCATCACCGCGATTTGAGCCGATGGCCACGCGTAGTTGATATCTCCACGCAGATGCTTTGACGCCATCACGTCATAGGCGCCGCCATAGGCTTTGCGGGTAATCAGTGTAATCTTGGGTACGGTCGCCTCGGCATAAGCGAAGAGCAGCTTGGCGCCATGCTTGATCAGCCCGCCATATTCCTGTGCAGTCCCCGGAAGGAAGCCCGGAACGTCGACAAATGTAACAATCGGGATATTAAAGCAATCGCAGAAGCGGACGAAGCGCGCTGCCTTGCGTGAGGCGTCGCCGTCCAGAACGCCCGCCAGAACCATCGGCTGGTTGCCGACGATGCCGATGGTGCGGCCTTCGATACGGCCAAAACCGACAACGATGTTTTTCGCAAAGCTCTCCTGGATCTCGAAGAAATCGGCCTCATCGACGGTTTTACGGATCAATTCCTTGATATCGTAAGGCTTGTTGGCGTTGTCCGGAACCAGCCGATCCAGCGAATAGTCCATTTCATCTGTGGACTGATAGCACTCGATTGCGGGAATTTCGGCCGTGTTGGATGCAGGCAGGAAATCGATCAGGCGGCGCATCTGCAGGAGCGCGGCAACATCATTGTCATAGGCCCCATCGGCAATCGATGATTTGGTGGTGTGGATCGAAGCACCACCGAGCTGTTCTGCCGTCACTGTTTCATTGGTGACGGTCTTTACTACATCCGGGCCGGTGACAAACATGTAGGATGTGTCGCGCACCATGAAGATGAAGTCGGTCATGGCGGGCGAATAGACGTCGCCGCCCGCGCAAGGGCCCATGATGACGGAGATTTGCGGGATCACGCCGGAGGCGAGCACATTGCGCTGGAAGATCTCTGCATAGCCACCAAGCGCTGCGACACCTTCCTGAATGCGGGCACCGCCGGCGTCGTAAAGGCCGACAACCGGGGCACGGTTGCGCAACGCCATATCCTGGATTTTCTGGACCTTCTCGGCATGGGCTTCTGACAACGAGCCGCCGAAAACTGTAAAATCCTTGGCGAAGACGAATACCGTCCGGCCATTGATAGTGCCCCAGCCGGTGACGACACCATCGCCGGCGAATTTCGTCTCTTCCATGCCGAAATCGGTCGAGCGGTGTTCGACGAACATGTCGAACTCCTCGAACGAGCCTTCGTCCAGAAAAATCTCGATGCGTTCGCGTGCCGTGAGCTTGCCGCGCTTGTGCTGCGCCTCGATCCGCACCTTGCCGCCACCTTCGCGCGCAATGTTCCTGCGGCGTTCAAGCTCGATCAGCACATCCTTCATGGCGTCCTCCTCGTTTTGTCATTTTTGATAACAGGAGAGGGCGTCGCGGGGAAGCAGCATTATCCACCATCAAGAGAGCGGCTCACCCAGAAGTAGCATTGCAAGTGTAATGGAACTCGGGCTAAGCAGATTTGGGGATTTAAAGCTCAACATTTGTTTCGGGGGAAACATGGCAGATTCAGACCAAGTTCAATTTGGCCGTGATGATAGATACAGCAGGCACCGTTTCGCGTTCTCGGGAACGGCAAAAGAATATTTCGGTATCTGGATCGTCAATGTCCTTCTGACGATCATCACTCTGGGCATCTATTCTGCTTGGGCAAAAGTCCGGCGTAACAGATATTTATACGGCAATACGGCACTGGCGGATGGGCGATTCGATTATCATGCGCGGCCGATCCAAATACTGATTGGCCAGATCATCGTTATTGGCTTCCTGATACTTTACAATATTATTTTGAGCTTGTTGCCGGCGCTTGGTCTGATTCTGGTGTTGGTTTTTATCGTTGCCTTTCCCTGGTTGATTGCGCGTGGTTTACGCTTCAATGCCCGCGTCACAAGTTACCGCAATGTCAGGTTCGATTTCATTGGCCAATACTGGGGCGCTGCCAAAGCGTTTTTCCTTGGGCCCCTTGTCGCTGGCATTACGCTCGGCATTTGCGCTCCAATCGCTAGCCGTTGGATGCTGCGCTATACATTGGGCAATTTGCGCTATGGCGGACGGGCAATCAAAACAGAGCCGACGCTGGGCGATCTCTATGGAGTCTGGTGGCTGCCCGCGTTGCTCACATTTGGTGGCTGGCTACTGACGATTGTTATCATTTTGCCGGTATTGGTCGCCCAGATTACCTTGCTAAGCGAGAGTCCCGGTGCCGTTGCGGGTCCTCTAGGCAATTTGACAACGATAGTGCTGATGTACTTTTTGCTCTTCGTTGTCGGGAGTGTTGTCCTGAGCCTCTATTCCGCGGGTGTGCGAAATGTCGGATACAGCGCAACGACATTCGATGGACGCCATTACTTGTTGTCTGACATGCCGCGCTGGCAATTTGTCTGGGTTGTCATTTCCAATCTGATCGTCACGATTGCTACGCTGGGCCTGATGCGACCCTGGGCTACCATACGCATGGCTCGCTTTCAGGCAGCGCATACGGAAATGGGTTTTGACGGCGAAGTCGGTGAAATCCTCTCGACGATCAAAGATACGGGGTCTGCAGTAGGAGCAGAGTTCATGGACATCGAGGGCATAGCTGTTGCATTCTGATCCCCAGCCAATCGCTGGCATTTGGTATCCGGAGCAATCGAATCGCTCCGTCAGGGCATCTTTGGTTGCTAAAGGAGCAAACCTGGCGGTGCTGGCGGAAGACGGTGCACTGCTGACATCCGGTTTCATTTCGAACACGATTGTGACTGATCGGATCGGTAACGTGCTCCGGCGGCTGACACTCGCAAATGGCAGCGTCTTTGAAACGCCCGACAATGATGCGGTTGATGCCCTCGTGGTCGTCGCGAAGGGCGGTCGCGCCGGCTGGATCCATCATGCGGAGCGGTTTCATCCGCGCTTGATAATCTTCGCCATATTGGCGATCCTGTTTATCATTGGCATATATCGCTTTGCACTACCGGCGCTCGTCGAACTGGCTGTTGCTGTAACCCCGCCGGTTGTGCCGGAACTCATGGCAAAAGGTGCGCTGCAAACATTGGATGCCACCACATTTGATACCACGACACTCTCCACTGACGAGCAATCGAAACTGCGGGAAGGATTTGAACGGTTGACGGCTCGGTCCGGGTTGGAAGCGGGCAAGTTCGGTCTCGAGTTCCGCCAGGGTGGATTGATCGGGCCCAACGCCTTTGCTTTGCCGGATGGCACAGTTGTCATCACTGACGAACTGGTCAAATTCGCCGATGGCGATACGGAATTGTTGCTTGGGGTTCTGGCACATGAGGTTGGACATGTTGAACTGGAGCATAGTCTCAGGCAGCTTTACCGCTCGGTTGGCGCTGCGGGCCTTATCATGGTGATCGGCGGCGACATTGGAAGCGGCACGGAGGATATCCTGGTGCAAGGCGGTGGGCTGTTGGCCCTCTCTTACTCACGTGCCCAAGAGACAGATGCTGACAGGCACAGTGTTCGACTGATGTTGAAGGCCGGATATGATCCCGAAGCGATCGGGCGGTTCTTCACGCTTCTGGAATCAAAACTTCACGATGACAGCGGAACGAGCATTCTCGCAACGCATCCTGGCACACCCGAGCGCCGCAGAGCGGTGCACGAGTACGCGCAGAAGTTGCAGTCCTCGAACTGAACTTTTTACCAGGTGCCGGTGTTCGGCATCGACAGCCAGGGTTCCTGCGGCGGCAGCGCAGGGCCCTTCTGGATGAGTTCGATCGAGATACCATCGGGTGATCGGATGAAGGCCATGTTGCCATCACGCGGCGGACGATTGATGACGACGCCCTTTTCCGCCAGGTCCTTGCAGGTCTCGTAGATATTATCGACGACATAGGCGAGGTGGCCAAAATTGCGACCGCCGGTATATTCTTCCGGGTCCCAATTATAGGTCAATTCGAGCTCAGGAGCCCGCTCTGCAGCCGATCTGGCCTTGTCTTCCGACGCCGCCAGAAAGATCAGCGTATAGCGGCCTTTCTCGTTTTCAGTACGGCGGACCTCTTCCAGACCAAACTTGTTGCAATAAAAATCCAGCGACACGTCGATGTCACGGATACGGACCATTGTGTGAAGATAGCGCATCTTTTGCCTTTGATTTCTTTCATGGGGTTTGAAAGTCGACGGCAACCGACAATGTTGCACAGGTTGAACGCCGTCGGACTTTCGTAACACTTCCTGTTTAGCTCCACAAACTTGTGATGTAGGCGAGGGCACATCGCTGAGGATAAATGCGCGTTTTGCGTGTGGTTTTTAACAAAACGCACAGATGATACTTGCTCTTCGCTATTGGACAGGTGTTATTCTTCAAGCAGAGAATCAGTACCTCGCAGGAGAGGAGGGGCTTCGCTTCATGTCTGACAGACCAGTATCAGCCCAGCATTCCCCCGACGATGAAGGTATAAGCGATAGTTTGGACCTTATCGAGATTTCGGGTGCGATAAAATGGTTTGATGTGGCCAAGGGATACGGTTTCATCGTTCCCGACAATTCTGATCTGCCCGACATTCTTCTCCATGTTACTTGCCTGCGCCGGGACGGCTTCCAGACGGCGTTGGAAGGGGCTCGCGTTGTCTGCGAGGTCAAGCAGGGCGAGCGCGGCATGCAATGCTTCCGTGTCAAATCCATGGATAATGCGACGGCCGTTCACCCGACCGAAATGCCACCCGTTCGCACGCATGTGACGGTAACCCCCTCGAGCGGGCTGGAGCGTGTCCTGGTCAAGTGGTTCAATCGCACCAAGGGGTTCGGCTTCCTTACGCGGGGCGAGGGGACCGAGGATATTTTCATCCACATGGAAACGCTTCGGCATTTCGGTCTGACCGAATTGCGTCCTGGTCAGGTTGTACTGATCCGCTTCGGCCATGGCGAAAAGGGTCTGATGGCTTCCGAAATTCATCCCGATATCGGCACGCAGCTGCCTTCTTCGCATTAAAGCCGGTTCGATGGCACGCCTGAAATCAATCTTCGTTGCCATCGGCTTCCTGGTGCTTTCGGCGATCCCGGCTCTGGCGCTCGATCAGACGCCGATGCATCTTCCCGTCGATCACACGCCGCTGACGGTCAACACCGCCAGAGGCGATATTCCATTTCAGGTCGAAATCGCCGATACCGACGAAGAGCGGGAGCGTGGCCTGATGTTCCGCACGGATTTGAAAGACAACAGCGCCATGCTGTTTGTTTTCGATGACTCCCGCCTTGTCACCATGTGGATGGAAAACACGCCCTCTGCGCTCGACATGGTTTTCCTCGACGATAATGGCCGTATTTCCGCCATACGTGAAAATGCGATGCCCTTTTCCCGTACGATCATTTCATCGGGCGGTCCCGCACGTTTCGTTGTCGAGGTCAAAGCCGGCACCGCGAAGCGTCTCGGCTTGACAATAGGCGACAAGGTGCGGCATCCCGCTATCGATACGGTTGCTCACTAACGGGTCCAACGATGCAGTTTTTCGACAATAACGGACTGAAGCTTGCTTATATCGATGAGGGCGAGGGCGAACCAATTCTGCTCATCCATGGCTTTGCCTCGTCCTCCCTCTACAATTGGGTGCAGCCCGGCTGGATGCAAACACTGACGGCCGCAGGGTACCGCGCAATCGCCATCGACAATCGTGGTCATGGCCAATCTGATAAGCCGCACGACAAGGCGGTCTACACGCCAACGCTCATGGCGGGTGACGCCGACGCGCTGCTCGAGCACCTCGGCATCGAGACCGCGCATGTCATGGGTTATTCGATGGGCGCCCGCATCAGCGCATTTCTGGCATTGGAACATCCGACGCGCGTGCACGATCTGGTGTTTGGCGGTCTTGGTATCGGTATGGTCGAAGGCGCCGGTGATTGGTCGCCCATTGCTGAAGCGCTTATGTCTGACGATCCGGAGGCGATTACGCATCCGCGTGGAAAAATGTTCCGCATGTTTGCCGACAAGACCAAAAGCGACAAGATCGCGCTGGCGGCCTGCGTGATTACCTCCAAGGAAGAGATCAGCGCGGAGAACATGGCGCGGATAACCCAGCCAACGCTTGTCGCTGTCGGCTCGAAGGATGATATTGGCGGAAACCCGCAAGACCTCGCGGCGCTGATGCCCCGCGGTGAGGCGATCGACATTCCGGGCCGCGATCATATGCTCGCGGTCGGCGACAAGGTATTCAAACAGGCTGTTCTGGATTTCCTGAAACGCCACCCGATCTAAGGCAAATCACGACCTGGCGCGCGCAATGGAACATGAGCAGCCGCCGGTTCGTTCCTTGCAGGACAATGCCGTTTGAGCTATGGCAGTCCTGAATGACGGTGCTGTCATTCAGGCAAATCGATCACAGGTTCAAAATTTCTTGTCCGTCGGCTCTGGAAATGAACGTGTCAAGAGATCATCTTTGCCTTATGCTCGTCGTCTGAGAAATATTGTTGGCCGAATTGCCTGGAGTAGGAAATGTCCGCAAGCAGTCCGATAAAGATGACCGGATCCATCAAGCAGATGGACCCGATTTGGCATGCAATCCGCGGGGAAGCCGAAGAAGGTGTTCGTAATGAACCGCTTCTGGCGACATTCCTCTACACGACAATCCTCAACCATCAATCGCTTGAGGAAGCGGTAATCCATCGTATCTCGCAACGGCTCGATCATCCTGATGTGGAATCGGAACTATTGCGCCAGACTTTCATGGCAATGGTTGAGGCAACGCCAACCTGGTCTCAGGTGCTGCGTGTCGATATCCAGGCCGTTTATGACCGTGATCCCGCTTGCGACCGCTTCATCGAACCCGTGCTTTATTTCAAGGGCTTTCAGGCGATCCAGACGCACCGGCTTGCCCACTGGTTATGGAAGGAAGGACGGAGAGATTTTGCGCTCTACCTGCAAAGCCGTTCGTCATCGGTCTTCCAAACCGATATTCACCCGCAGGTTCCTATGGGGCAAGGCGTATTCTTCGACCATGCGACGGGGATTGTCGTCGGTATGACCGCGATCATCGAAGACAATGTCTCGATCCTTCAAGGCGTCACACTTGGCGGCACCGGCAAGGAAACCGGCGACCGGCATCCAAAGATACGGCACGGAGTGCTGATCGGGGCGGGCGCCAATATTCTCGGCAACATCGAGATTGGTCATTGCTCGAAAGTAGCCTCGGGCTCCGTTGTGCTGAAACCTGTTCCGCACAATGTCACGGTTGCGGGCGTTCCTGCGCGTGTCGTTGGCGAAACCGGTTGCGCCGAGCCCTCCCGCGCCATGGATCAGCTCGTCACGAATTTCGATTGAGCCGAGGCTTCACAGCTCCTCACGTAGAGGCGCGATTGCAATCAACCCTTTACAGGGGAGAGTTTTGCATGCCAAAAGCGCCTGAAATTCATACGACAGGAGACTTTCCGTGAAACCCGAAGAACTGAAAAAACTCGACAGCTATTTCAAGCGGACCTTCAGAAATACGGAACTCACTGTAAAGGCTCGTCCACGCAAGGATGACTCGGCCGAACTTTATCTCGGCGATGAATTCCTCGGCCTGATCTACAAGGATGAGGACGAAGGTGAACTCTCCTATAATTTCTCGATGGCCATTCTCGAGATGGATCTCTGAGTCTGTTGATTAAGTGGCGCCGTTTCAGGCGTCACATCGGCCCTTTGAGATGGGCTTCGGCAAATGTCCGTACCTGCCGATCCAGCTCTTGCCAGTCTCCCAGTATTTCCCTTGGGAAACGATAAGTTAGCTGCAAATCCTCACCAAGAAATATATCTCGTTGACATGATGCAAGGTTGTTCTTCGACAATTCTTCGTCAAGACAGCGTGCAACGAATGGCACGTGCCCTGTCTGTTCCGGCGAAACCATAAGCTGTTCATTGACGAAGCCGCTGTCGGCCCGGAACGTCTGTATTGTCAATCCAGCCGGACCTTTGGAACCGGGACCCTCGGTCAGCGTACTGTAGATCGGACCGTATCGCCCCGACATATCCTCGGATGTCGCCCGCGCTTCGAAAGTCAGGAACAGCAGCCGTTTTTCCATTCCGGAGCCGTTGAAATCCGCCAGGAATGCGGGCTGGTAACCCAGCATGTCGGGCCAATGCAGATAGAGATCGACGCGCTCGGCAACGCCATTTTGACGCTGCTTGTCGAAACGGATCATATTTGCCGGCAGTTCCAGTACATTGTTGCCAATGACGATTTCCTGAGGCGTTACGTCTTCTGTATGACCGCCAAGCGAGATCGCGTGGCCGAGATAATGTCCGGCGATGGTCAAACACGGTGACAAAAGCGCAAGCGTTGCAATGGAATAAAAGACGCGTCGCAGAAGCACGCTGCCAGCAATCGGCTCTATTCTCTGTGCTCGAGACTGCATGACCTTCCAGACCAAGTGCGAACTGCATTCAATCTACGCGACAAGTGCTGATTTATGGTTAATCGAAAGTGAAGGTGGCCTCGCCAACCCTCGCGCCCTTGGCTAAGCTAGTGCAGCGAATCCAGGGAGCAGCCATGCCGATTTTCATACTTGACGGTCATTCACCGGAATTTGAGCACCGGGCGTCCAATTGGATAGCGCCGGACGCTACGCTTGTCGGCAAAGTATTCCTGGGTGAGAACGCTAACATCTGGTTTGGAGTGGTGGCGCGGGGCGACAATGAGTGGATCCGCATCGGTCGCAACACCAATGTCCAGGAACATTCCGTGTTGCATACGGATATGGGCTACCCGCTCGATGTAGGCGAGGGCTGCACGATAGGGCATCGCGCCATGCTCCATGGCTGTACCATCGGCGACAATTCGCTGATCGGTATGGGCGCCATTGTGCTGAATGGAGCAAAGATTGGGAAAAACTCGTTTGTTGGTGCAGGCGCGCTCGTGACGGAGCGCAAGGAGTTTCCAGACAACTCACTGATCGTAGGTTCGCCCGCGAGAAGTCATGCGGACCTTAGATGACGCCGCGATCGAGAGCCTCAGGGTTTCCGCCGCACATTATGTCGAGAACGGCCGGCGCTTCATGCGAGGCATGGAAATCGATTGACAGCAAAAAGCCGGCCTCGATCTGGGCCGGCTTTGAACGTCGCGTGTGGTGCTTAGTTGATACTGCCGACCAGGAGCTGGCGGTTGTCATTGATGGAAACCCAAGCGCCGGTATTGTTCGTGGCCTGGCGCTTCAGGTAATCATAATTGGTTTCGTTCCACGGCTTTATGCGTGCTTCAAGGTTGTCGAGAACGTAGTCGCCGCGATCCGTGCGGACGGTGAGAACTGCGTGGCCTTCGCCATTCATCTGGCGAACGACAGTGATCAGGAGATCGCTGATCGGCACTCCGCTCTGGTTGAGCAGCTTCCGCTTCAGCAGGACGTAGTCTTCGCAATCGCCGACACTCGTCGGATAGGACCAGACTTCTGCCTTGCCCCAGATATCCATATCCGTGGCGGGTTGGATCTGTGTGTTCACCTGGCTGTTGATCTGAACCATGAGGTTCCAGATCTTCGGCGTTAAAGCAGCAGGGCTGTTATCGCTGCTCTTTATATTGCATTCGCTTTTGTAGGATTGGCAAAATTCGTAATGTCCGATCGGCTGAGAGGTACGCCCGCCTGTCTTCATGAATGCCATGTTTGAATCGGCTTGTGCGGTCATGCACATCAAAACGAACGCCGCTCCAAGCAAAATTGTGTTTCTTATCATTCCCGTCGTCTCCCCGGTTGAGGCGACAATGACAGAGAGAGTTTGATCGAGCGGAAATGTCGATGAGTAAATGTGAATCAAGTTGGTAGCAAAAAATAAACTAATTTGACTATAACTTAGTATTAATAAATATTACTATTTTATTTAAATTGGATACGTATTGTATATAATGAAGTTCAATACGATTAAGCAATGATTTATTCCAATATTGTGTGCTTTAGAATGGATTAATGACTGATGGCGCATTGCGAATGCCTTGCCAGAATTCAGCGCCAATTCGGCCAAAAAAATATCCGGGATATGAAGCACCTGCGTGAAAAGCAGGAAAACGGGACTATAACTGCCAAGATGCGAACGTATCAGCCCGGTTTTTTCTCGCAAGATCGTTGGTTGCGGCAACGATTGCCTCGCTCATACCGGGATCGGCGGGCGAATGACCGGCATTATCCACAATAACAAGCTTGCCGTCTTTCCAGACCTGCGAGAGTTCCCATGCGGTGACAAGCGGTGCTTCAAGGTCAAGACGACCTTGAACCATGACACCCGGAATCCCGTTGAGCATATGAGCCTGCTTCAAAAGGATACCGTCTTCCAGCCATCCATCATGGTGGAAATAATGCGTCACGATACGCGCCCGTGCCATCCGGTATGAGGGATCCGACCATTGCGCTGATGGCCTCGTATTCGGGTCGATGGAGATCGATGCCGCTTCCCAGTCGTGCCAATCCTGTGCGGCCCTGGCGCGAACGGCTGGATCGAGGTTTTTAAGGAGGTGATAATAGGCAGAGACAAGATCCCCGTCGCGTTGATCCTCAGGCACGCCTTTGCGGAAGTGCATCCACTGCTCGGGGAAAAGTGGGGCAAGGCCTCGATATAACCAGTCGATCTCGGAGCGGCGGGTTGTGGTAACGCCCGCAACGACGAGGGCAGCCACCCGGCGACGGTTTTGTACGGCATAGGCAAGGCCCAACGTGCATCCCCACGAGGCACCGAACACAAGCCATCGCTCAACGCCAAGATGTTGACGCAGAAGTTCCAGATCGTGCAGCAAATGAGCCGTTGTGTTGACGGAAAGGTCGGTGTCCGGATCACTCGCGTGCGGCGTGCTCCGACCGCAGCCGCGCTGGTCGAAGGCGATAATTCTGTATGCGGCAGGATCGAAGTAGCGTGATGACCGGACGGAATGTCCTGAGCCTGGTCCGCCGTGAAGGATAACGGCTGGCACTCCGTCGGGGTTGCCTGAGGCCACCCAATAAAGGCGGTTGCCATCGCCTACATCGAGCATACCGTCGTCGTAAGGTTCGATCTCCGGATAGAGTTTTAGCATATCAAGCCCGAATTGAAGTATTACCGCAGAGGAAGGCGGTTCATGGGCGCTCTGTGTGAACGTCGTGTGACATCCTGGCTATGTTACACAGAATATGGCGGAAAGAGCCTATCCTTCAAATGCAATGTCGATCGCTTCCCGGCTTTGCACGGTTGCAAACTCTATAGCGATGCCTTCCTCGAAATGGCGCACGACGCGTCCGCGCATAGAGCCAAGAATAACCTGGCTGTGCAGGGCCGGGCGCATACGCAATTCAACGGCCGCGCCTGATATGGAAAGGTCGAGGATGCGGCAAGGATATTGCCGCCCGTCGGCCATCGATAGCGTCGTGATGGGATTGCGCGGCGCAATGCGCTGGTGGCGCCGGTCTTCCGGCATGTCGAGTTCATGCTTATTGGCGAGCCACGTCAGCTGAGCGGCAATTTTGTTCTTCTTGCGGTCCGACGCGGACAGCGCGAGCTGAAATCCGCCATTGACCATACGCTCGACCGTACCTTCAACGCGGCCGATATGGTCAATATACGCGATGACCCGCTCGCCATTGTTCGCCATCACATCCGTGGTGATGATAACATCGCCTGGCGACATTTCATCGATCTGGCAGACATGCTCGGTACGATCCTCCAGCATGAAGCGGCCATATAGTTGCACCTTCACGCTATAGTATTTGCCCGCGGCGGCAAGATTGGGGCTCGAAACGTCACGGTATATTTGCATGAGGCTGTCCAGATTTTGGAATCGACAGAGTCTGAGAACGACAGATTATGTCACAAGTCTTAATGCGAAGGTAACGGCAACCTGAAGTTGTTATAAATTGCTAACCTAATCGATGATTTTTCCGCCATCGAACACACGCAAATGCCTGACCTTGCGGCTGATAATCGTCCGCGTGGCAGGCAGGTTCATCGTTACCGTATTCTCCGGAACCATGAAAACAGAGTCACCGATGAGCCGGCGTGCAGGGTGATGCGGATCGATGATCGAAATCGACTGGATGCGGTTTTCCACAATAGCATCCGATTCGAGCCAAAAAGGTCTGCCGAGGGAAATGATCATACCCATGATATGCCGTTCATTTGCCTCATTGGCCAGCGGCAATAGTATCAATTCAAACAAGGCTTTACGGCCGCGTGTGCTTTTCCCGTCGTAGGTCACCTGAACGACGGCTTTGTTCGTCATACTGTTCTTGATAAGGCGCGCGATATTGCTTCTGTCTTTCGTTTGCCAGAGCGAAGCAAACGATGCGCCCCTCAGTTCGCGACCATAGATCGAGCATATACGTGTTCCGGCCAGCCGGAATCGCGGCTCGCCCGGTCCGATGGCCTGGACGATAAAGGTATCGGCGAGATATTTCCTGATCGATGCAGGTGCGATTTCCCGGCGTTCCGGCGCAGCACGGGTGCCACGCAGCCTGTTCCAATAAGCAAAAAGCTCGCTTGTTCCATCATGCCGCATAGGATTCATTTGCTTTCGGACGCCAACGCGATTCTTCGTGTCATGCAGACACTGTCACCGACAAACTGTCGGCGCCACCGAAGATGCACAGTCTCCACGCCCGCGCCCGATTAAGGTTAACAAGTGGTTTCGATTGAGATGGCGGCTGCATTATGAAACAGTGGCTGTACTAGAGTTTGCATGATCAACTATCCTGAAATTCGAGGCCGCCCAGACCCACTGAGCGGTCTTTTTTCTGTTCACCGGGCTTTGCCCCGAGAGCCGAACCAGATAGCGTTCCACCGGTAGTAAACAGGTCATGAGCAAGTATGAGCGATCCAGCGGAAACCCGGAACCGGCCCACAAAGGGCGAGCCGATCTTCAACATTCCGGGCGTAATCCTAGTGATCATGGCCATATGCGCCGTTGTCTTCATTCTTGAAGACTATGTGCTGAGTGACGAGCAAAACAGCGCGTTTCTCTGGAATTTCGCTTTCGTTCCGGCTCGTTTTTCAGAATATGGCGGTTTCAATTCACCAGCCGCGTGGCTGACGACGGTGACCTATTCGCTGATGCATGGCGGCATCGCCCATATAGCGCTCAACATGATCTGGTTGGCTGCCTTCGGGTCACCGCTGGCGGCGCGGATCGGTCCGCTGCGGACGACCCTGTTCTGGATAGCAACGTCGATCGCTGCCGTGATGACGCATTTTGCAGTCTATCCGGACAGTATCGCGCCTTTGGTCGGTGCGTCTGGCGCAGTTTCCGGCATGATGGGTGCGGCGGCGCGCTTCGGTTTCCGCCGCTCGACTTTGCGCAATTCTGCGGCTTTTGTCGGCGATATCCTGCCGATTGGAGTGGCGCTGCGCATGCGAACCGTCTTGACGTTTCTCGGCGTATGGTTTGCCACCAATATCCTCACCGGAATGCTCTCGGTCGGGGTCGATAGTTCTGCGACTATTGCCTGGGAAGCGCATATTGGCGGCTTTCTTGTCGGCTTTTTTGGTATTTCCGTGTTCGACAGGCGGGACAGTGGTCGAATGGATCCGGAATTGATGCTATAATTGCAAAACAGTTGCAATAGGCGACGCATACGCGCACCATGAACTAGATCATCGGATGTATTTGGGGATACGGTGGTCGAGGAGCGAATGTGCAAGGAGGATGTACATGACTGTCAAATCGATTCTCGAACGAAAAGGCTATGACGTATTCAGCGCACCGCCGGAAACGACGCTTTGCGATGCGGTAGGTATGCTGGCACAGCACAAAATCGGTGCGATCGTCGTTTGCGATGAAAACAAGGCCATCAAAGGTATTTTGTCCGAGCGCGACGTTGTCAGGCAGATTGCTGCCCAAGGCGCCGATGCATTGTGGAAGCCGATTTCGGAGAGCATGACCATCAAAGTCAAGGTCTGCACCGAAAAACACACGATTAATCAGGTCATGGAAATCATGACGCAAGGCCGATTCCGCCATCTACCTGTGGAGAAGGACGGACGCCTTTACGGCCTCGTCTCGATCGGCGACGTCGTCAAACGTCGCATTGAGGAAGTGGAACGCGAGTCGGAGGAGATTCGCAGCTATATTGCCACTGCCTGAGGTGGTTGTTGGCCTAGAAAACCAGTTTCTGCATGCGCTCCAACTCACCGACGCGCGCCATGGTTTCTTCATAGCCGAGTTTGATCGCCTCATCGGCCCGGTGAAACTCGGCTAATCCGACATGGCCTATCTTGGGCATCAACATGATATCGGGCGGGTCGCCTGCCATGCGCGCACGTGAAATGCGGTCCTGGATTATGTTGAAAGATTCCATCATGACGCCGGTAATACCGAGCCGTTTGGAATAGGACGGGTGCCCGCGAGTGGCTTCGCCGTCGCCCAACTGGGGATTCGGAGCTTCCGCCGCATGCTTGATAACCGCGGCGCGGCCAAACTGGTCGTAATGCAGATTGACGGCGACGACCAGCGGTTGCTCATATGACCGGCAGACCGCGACGGGAACCGGGTTGACCAATGCACCATCCACGAGCGTCCTGCCATTGCATTCAACTGGCTCAAACACGCCGGGCAGGGCATAGGACGCGCGCATCGCGGTGATCAGGCTGCCTCGCGTCAACCAGATTTCGTGTCCCGTATTGATCTCGGTGCACACGGCAATAAAGCGCTTTGGTAAATCTTCAATAGCCAGTTCTTCAAGGTGTTCCCGCAGGCGGCGATCGAGTTTCATACCGCCGAACAGGCCATTGCCACGAAAGCGGAGATCGAGCAGGCTGAAGATGCCGCGCTTGGTCAGGCTGCGAGCGAAATCCTCAAGCTGGTCGAGCTTGCCGCTCAGGTAGCAACCGCCGACAAGGGCGCCGATCGAAGTCCCGGCAATCATGGAAATTTCGATGCCAGCCTCATCGAGTGCCCGTAAAACACCGATATGCGCCCAGCCGCGGGCGGCACCGCCGCCAAGCGCGAGGGCAATAGGTGTCTTACTGTCACGAGGCCGTTCCGGTGTGATCGCTGGCACTGCCGGACTGTTATCGATACCGATCGGTTCTACCGCGCGCATCCGGCGCGATGCCCATTCGAGCATGGCACTTACTCCTGAAACACTGCTCTTCCATTATTCCTCTGTATTGGTATCCAAAGGATGAATATTGCGGAATTGTGACCCCTTAGCCAACCAAGGAAATAGGATTACAGAAGACGATGATGGCGGTTGCGAGGCATAGAGGCTTTCCCGACCAATATTGGCCATATGGTTAGGAAGACCTCTACTTTGTCTCTAACTGCATCACCAATGATGATGTTCCATTCGTCGTGACGATCTGACGATAAAAGCACGAGCGGCGGCCCGTGTGACAGGTCGGGCCATCGCCGGCGACAGTTACTTTCAACCATAGCGCATCCTGATCGCAGTCAGTGTGCATTTCGATTACGGTCTGCAAATTTCCGGAGGTTTCGCCCTTTTTCCAAAGGGATTTGCGCGAGCGCGACCAATAATGCGCGATACCGGTTTCCAGCGTCAGTTTCAATGCCTCGCTGTTCATGTGCGCGATCATCAGCAACTGGCCGTCTTTGGCATCTGTGACGACCGTCGTGACCAATCCAGATGCATCGAAGCGCGGTGCGAACACCGCGCCTTCTTCGTTGTCATGTTTGTCGTTCAGAGACGCAGTGAACAAATCGTTGGGCATCAACACCACTTCTGGAAACTAACGGCCCCTGACCAACGTCATGAACCGCACCTGTTCGTTGACGTCGGCCTTGAATGTGCCGGTGAAGGTGGTCGTCGTTGTCGTCGAGCCGGATTTTCGGATACCTCGCATGGCCATGCACATATGCTCAGCTTCGATCATGACCGCAACACCGCGCGGTAGCAACGAATCCTGGATTGCATGCGCGATCTGGGCGGTCATAGCCTCTTGCGTCTGCAGGCGATGCGCGAACATGTCGACGACGCGGGCGATCTTCGACAGGCCGACGACCTTCTCGCCATCGGGCAGGTACGCCACATGCGCCTTGCCGATGATCGGCACCATATGATGTTCGCAGTGCGAGAAGAACGGAATGTCCTGGATGAGGATCATATCCTCATAACCTGCGACTTCCTCGAAGGTGCGGCCAAGCACGTCGGCCGGGTCCTGCGCATAGCCGGAGAACAGTTCTTTGTAAGTGTTTGCCACCCGTTGCGGCGTATCCAGCAAACCTTCACGGTCTGGATTATCGCCAGCCCACAACAGCAGTGTGCGAACGGCTGCTTCGGCTTCTTCCTGGGTGGGGCGTCGAGTATTATCCTGCTTGGCAGCTGCCGATTGCAGGACTTTGATTATAGCATCCATCGCGATCTCCCGTAGCCGCCCTCAAAGGAGCGACGAGTTAAACGGCAATACACGATAGTCGCTCCATCGGAACGGACGGTGTATTGGAGGTGGGCCAGGCAACATTCCGAGCCCGATCGACACGTCAGCCAGTCGTATAATTTAACCCATACGACTTTGTGCTTGTGTGCTCCAATACTATATAGAGAATGAATTCGGGATTCATAGGGTCAAAGCGATGCATAATGACGCGTTTGCGATGAACACTGTGTCGAGGAACGGGCGATAATGATCAACGACGTCTATAATGCACGCATTCTGGAGTTTGCCGGGAATATCCAGCGTCTCGGCCGTCTGGAACATCCGGATGCAACGGCAACGGCTCATTCAAAACTTTGTGGTTCAACTGTTACCGTCGATTTGAGGGTGGAGGACGGCGTCGTTTCCGATTTTGCTCATGACGTCAAAGCCTGTGCCTTGGGACAGGCGTCATCCTCGATCATGGCGCGGCATGTCATCGGTGCGACAGCACAGGAATTGCGGGACGTCAGAGACCGAATGTTCAAGATGCTGAAGGAAAATGGCACTCCGCCCGAAGGCAGGTTCGAAGATTTGAAGTTCCTTGAGCCCGTGCGTGATTACAAGGCGCGCCACAATTCCACGATGCTGACTTTTGACGCAGTGGTCGATTGCCTTGACCAGATCGAGAAGAAAAACGCCGAAGCTGCGGCCTGAGACTGATGTGTGAACAACCGGCACACGATAATACGCCGAAGATCGTCAGCAAATATTCGCGTAACTGGCAAGGATCGTGGCGGAAAACGCCAGGGCGTTTGTTGGGAACAGGACTGATCAGGCTCTATCAGCTCACCTTGTCCGGTTTCGTTGGAAATTCCTGCCGTCATATCCCCACCTGTTCGGAATATGCCTACGAGTCAGTTGCCCGCTATGGCCTGTGGACTGGAGGCTGGATGGGTCTGTTCCGTTTTGTCCGCTGCGGTCCTGGCGGTACGCAGGGGCTTGATCCGGTGCCTACCGCACTGGACGAGCGCTTCGTATGGTATATGCCTTGGCGCTATTGGGGCCTCCATCACCCTCAGTCTTGAGCGACTCCATCCGCGTTGTGCTTTAAGCACTTTACGCCAGACAAAACAGCATTTAGAAGTGCGCCCGCCGGAGCGGTTTCCGGTGAGTTAGATACCACCCGCAATCGTTGGCGGGACTGGATAGGAGAAAATCGATGTCGCAAACAGTTGCCAAAACTGTATCCATGCAATTCCCCGATGGCTCAAAGCGCGAATATGACGCTGCCATTACCGGCGCGGAACTTGCAGAATCCATTTCCAAATCACTTGCCAAGAAGGCCGTCGCCTACGCAGTAGATGGCACCGTACGTGATCTGTCCGATCCGCTGCAGGGTTCTGGGTCAATCGAAATCCTGACTCGCGAGGACCCGCGCGCGCTGGAATTGATCCGGCATGACTGCGCCCATGTTCTCGCTGAAGCTGTGCAGGAGTTGTTTCCGGGAACGCAGGTCACGATCGGCCCGGTTATCGAGAACGGCTTTTACTACGATTTTGCCAAGAACGAGCCATTCACGCCGGATGATCTGCCGGTGATCGAAAAGAAGATGCGGGAGATCATTGCCCGCAACAAGCCGTTCACCAAGGAAATCTGGTCACGCGAAAAGGCACGCAAGGTCTTTGCCGCGAAGGGCGAGGCCTACAAGGTCGAGCTCGTCGATGCCATTCCCGAGGGCCAGGACCTGAAGATCTATTCGCAGGGTGATTGGTACGATCTGTGCCGCGGCCCGCATATGGCGTCGACAGGGCAGATTGGCAACGCGTTCAAGCTGTTGAAGGTTGCCGGAGCCTATTGGCGCGGCGACAGCAACAATCCGATGCTGAGCCGCATTTATGGTACGGCATTCGTCAATGATGCCGATCTGAACTCATATCTGCATATGCTGGAAGAGGCGGAGAAACGCGATCATCGCCGTCTCGGCCGCGAAATGGATCTGTTCCATTTCCAGGAAGAGGGCCCGGGCGTCGTGTTCTGGCATCCAAAAGGTTGGAAAATGTTCCAAAGCCTCGTCAGCTACATGCGGCGCAGACTGGACAGCCATGGATACAGCGAAGTCAACGCGCCGCAGGTGCTGGACAAATCACTATGGGAGACGTCAGGTCATTGGGGCTGGTACCGGGACAATATGTTCAAGGTTACGGTCGCCGGTGATGAGACCGATGACGAGCGTGTTTTCGCGCTGAAGCCAATGAACTGCCCCGGCCATGTAATGATTTTCAAGCATGGTCTGAAGTCGTACCGCGATCTCCCGGTAAAGCTTGCAGAATTCGGCAACGTGCATCGCTATGAGCCTTCAGGCGCGCTGCATGGCCTGATGCGCGTGCGTGGCTTCACGCAGGATGATGCGCACATTTTCTGCACCGACGAGCAGATGGCGGCGGAATGCCTTCGCATCAACGATCTGATCCTCACGACCTATGCCGATTTTGGCTTTGAAGGCATTACGGTCAAGCTCTCGAACTCGTCCTGACAAGCGCGTCGGATCCGATGAGTTGTGGGATCGCGCCGAAGCGGTGATGGGCAAAGTGCTCAAAACTATCGAGGAGCAGTCGGGCGGCACGATCAAGACGTCGATCAATCCGGGTGAGGGTGCCTTCTACGGTCCCAAGTTCGAGTATGTTTTGCGCGATGCGATCGGTCGTGACTGGCAATGCGGCACGACGCAGGTCGATTTCAACTTGCCGGAACGTTTTGGCGCCTTCTACATCGACTCGACATCGGAAAAGAAGCAGCCGGTAATGATCCACCGTGCCATTTGCGGCTCGATGGAACGCTTCCTCGGCATCCTGATTGAGAACTATTCGGGGCACATGCCGCTATGGTTTGCACCGGTGCAGGTCGTCGTGGCGACGATTACCTCCGAAGCGGATGAGTATGGCAAGCAGGTCGCCAAGGAACTGAAGGCCGCCGGTCTGCAGGTTACCACCGATTTCCGCAACGAGAAGATCAACTACAAGGTGCGCGAGCATTCCTTGCAGAAGGTGCCGGTCATTCTTGTTTGCGGCATGCGTGAAGCCGAGGAGCGTTCGGTCAATATGCGTCGTCTCGGTTCGCAGAACCAGACATCGCTGAAGCTGGACGATGCAATCCAGCAGCTCAGAAGCGAAGCGACACCGCCGGACTTGTTGCGCGCGGCGGCAGAGTAACCTAACCGAACGTGAAAATATGACAGTGTGGTGGCTTCATCACGCTGTCATATAGTGCTGAGAAAATCTAAGCCGTTTCAATATTTTGCGGAGTCCATGTGCAGTTTCCTGAGCTTTCCTACGCCAACGACACGCAGACCCGCCTGACCCAATGGCTCATTCGTTCCATTGAAGGCCTGTCCGGCCGCAACTATTACGCTCAGCTCTACAACACATGGCGCAGCGACATCGTCCCCGCGGGTATCGATGTTTTCTGTCGCATGATGGATCTGATCAACATCCGTCTCGACGTTCAGGACCAGTGGCCGCCGCAGAATTTGCCCGATACGCCATTGGTGATTATCGCCAACCATCCCTTTGGCATCGGCGACGGCATTGCATCTCTGGCATTGGCAGAGCAGCTTGGCCGGCCGTTCCGTGTTCTCATCAACAATGATCTGATGAAGGTGCCGGAGATCCACCCCTATGCGCTGCCGGTCTGCTTCGATGAGACCAAGGAAGCTGTGGCGATGAACATGGCGACACGCCATGAGGCCGTGCGGCTCTTGAAGCAAGGTGTGACAATCGTCGTCTTTCCGGCTGGCGGTGTTGCGACCGCGCCCAAGGGATTCGGCCGGGCGGAGGATTTGCCGTGGAAGATTTTTCCAGCAAAGCTGGTACAGCAGGCGAAGGCCTCGGTGATTCCGGTCTATTTCGGCGGGCAGAACGGGCGCTTCTTCCATCTCGCGAGCAAGGTGTCGATGACGCTGCGCATTTCGCTGCTGATCCGCGAATTCCGCCGATTGTCAGGTAAGGCAATCAATGTGCGGATCGGCCGGGTTATCAGCTGGGATGAATTGAAGCCGCTGGAAGACCGCAAGCAATTGCTGGAATATCTTTACGATGCTGTGTTTTCGCTTGAACGCAAAGCCTAGGGTCAGAGCCTGTTAAATCAATCGAGCGGCTCTTCGCCCTCTGCCGGTTGGTTCGTCGTTGCGGGCGAGCTTGCAGCTTCAGATGCGACCACTTCTACATCCTGATTGCGGCCGGCGACGACCTTGAAATCGCGCTGGTAGATGCGGTCCTTGTTCTTGGCGATGATGACATATTCACCTTCCGCCAGGACAATCGAAGCAAAGGCGCCGACACTTTCCCGTACGATATCGCCTGAAGTCGTCAGGACGGACCAGGCAGTATCGGCCAGCGCCTCGCCGCCGCTCTCGCGCACCAGCTTCATCGTCAGCAAGGCCGCACGGTGTTCCACATTGGCTTCGGTGATCTTGCCGGCTTCGACGCGGATATCGGAGCGGATCACAGCGTTCGCGGTGCCGTAGTTGGAGACGATCTGGTAGGTGCCGGTATTGAGACGCACCACACTGTCCGGCTTGACGTCCGGGATGATCAGTGCGCGTTCACCGCTTTGGTCCGCGTGATCCTCATAGATGGAAAACCGCAACTGGTCCGGCGGTATACGCCCGCCGCCTGAAAGGGTGGCGTTGAGTTTCACCCCACCGGCGTCGAGGATCATCGTTTCCGAGCGCTTGGCGCGGGTCATGGTAATGCGCTTTGTCGCGCCAGCACGCCCGAAAGCCACGTGTACCAGATAGCTGCCGGGAGCAAGGTTGATTGAGGTCGTTCCGCCCTTGGCAGTCGCCAGCAATGCAAGCTTGCCGTCGTCGCCGGGCTCCGGCGAGAATACACGCCAAACAAGACCGCGCGGGATTGCTTGCCCATTATCGGAAAGTTTGGCTGACAGCACGAGTTCCGGTTCGTTGGCAAAAGGGTTGTTCTCGGGCGCCTTCGGATTGGCGTACCCTTTGAGATTGGGGATGTTGGGAATATCGAGCGCCGGGACATCAGGTAAATCGGGAGCGAGCGCCTGCGCCCATGCGCCGGAGATGCTGGTAAACGCCATCGCTGCAAGCAGCAGCGCGCTTTTTAGGGACTTGCCGCCCGGTGAAATAATCTGGAACACACCCATGGAACGGTTTGATCCGAAGCCGATGGCAATTTCAAGGCTTTTTCTTAGTGTGCTACCTTTACTTGACCGCGGAAACCACCACATTGTCCGCGCATCTTTAAATCAGGACCGCCGTTTTAAACATGGATACATCTGTTCCCAATTCTGTCATCGAATTCCTGTCAACCCGCAGTTCGACGCCAATCTCGGCCATAGGTCTTCCGGCGCCTTCGGACGATGAAATCCAGACGATGATTCGGATCGCTTCGCGTGTGCCAGACCATGGCCGGCTTACCCCTTGGCGCTTTATCCTCTACCGGGGCGAAGCTCGCGTGCAGGTTGGAAAGTATCTTGCCGATCTCGCCGAAGAGCGCGAAGGCCCGCTGACCGAACAGCGCCGCGAACAGGAACTGAAGCGCTTTGCCCGCGCGCCATTGGTCATTGGCGTGGTTTTCTCGCCGGTCGAGCATCATATTCCCGAGTGGGAGCAGTTTCTGTCCTCAGGCGCAGCCGCGATGAAGCTCTCGCTGGCTGCCAATGCGCTGGGCTATGCCACCAACTGGATCAGCAACTGGTATGCTTCCGATGAAAAGGGTCGTGCGCTGCTTGGGTTGGCGCCGCATGAGCGCGTAACCGGCTTCGTGCATATCGGTACTTGCGCCCAGAGGGTGCCGGAACGCCCACGGCCGGAGATCAGGGATATATTGTCGGAATATTCGGGCCCGTGGGAAGGCTGAAATGTTCTACAAATACGAGGATGGCCACGGCCTGCCGCATGACCCATTGAAGGCCATCGTTGCTCCGCGTCCGATCGGGTGGATTTCCAGTCGTTCGAAAGAAGGCAAGATCAATCTCGCGCCGTACTCCTTCTTCAACATGATCAGCACCAAGCCCTGCCTGATCATGTTCTGCTCCGAGGGCCGCAAGGACAGCGTGTCCTTCATCGAGGAGACAGGCGTATTCGCCGCCAATCTGGTCAGCGCAAACCTCTCGGTTGCCATGAATGCAACGTCGGTCAATGCACCGCGCGGCGTCAGTGAATTCGAATGTTCGGGACTGACCCCGATCGACTGCACGCTGATCAATGCGCCGCGCGTAGCGGAAGCGTTTGCGACACTCGAATGCGTCGTGACTGAAATCCGCAATCCGAAAGATCGTCACGGCAACCCCGTCGCCTCGATCATGATCATCGGCGAAGTTGTAGGTGTGCACATCAGCGAAGAAATCCTGACCAATGGCCTTGTGGACATGACGAAAGCCCAGCCGGTGTCACGTCTCGGCTACATGGATTTCGCCTCGGTTTCCGAGACGTTTCAGATGTTCCGTCCCAAGTGGGATGAATCAACCAGCTGAACGGGCAATAAGCCGCTCCGCCCGTCGCAGATGCGGACGGTCGACCATCTCGCCGTCTATACCGATCACGCCGGCAGTTGGATCAGCGGCAAAGGCATCGATAATCCTCCGGGCATGCGCGACGGACTCTGGCGACGGCGTAAACGCCTGATTGATGATTGGTATCTGTGCCGGATGAATGGCAAGCTTGGCAGTGAAGCCGTCACGCTCGGCGTCGGTGCATTCTCGTGCCAGGCCTTCATCGTCGCGGTAATTGATATAGACCGTGTCGATAGCGGCAACATCTGCCGCTGATGCGCCGAGGATTGTTGTCGCCCGGGCCAGCCGGAAAACATCAGTATAAAGCCCGGATTCGTCGCGAGCGGTGCGGGCGCCAATTGCAGCAGACAGGTCTTCGGCTCCCCAGCTCAGGCCAATCAGGCGGCTTGATACCTCCGGGTAGCTGGCGGCCGAGAGTGTTCCGATTGCAGTTTCGGTGATGATGGCGATTATTTGTGTCGATCCTTCCTCGACGCCCGCACGCGCTTCGTGGACGTTGAGTTTGGCCGAGAGCCGCGTCACATCCTTGCCGCTGTTGGATTTTGGCAGGAGAATGCCATGGGGCAGGGAAGGCATGATCGCGGCAAGATCGTCATCTGCCAGACCGCTGGCAAGGTCGTTGATGCGAACGAACAGACGTGGAGAGGGACGTCCTCGATTTGCAGTCAGAAACTCGCCAGCGATTTTTCGAGCGGCTTCCTTGCGCTCTCCGCTTACCGAATCCTCAAGGTCGATCAGCAGGACATCAGCACCGCTGATAAGCCCCTTCTCGAGCTTCTTCTCCGAATCGCCCGGGACGAACAGTAGCGAGCGCATCAGGCCGCTGCCTTCGATTTCATCATGGCTTGCCTGGTGCATTTGGCGACAAGCACACCGAATTGATTGAAAGCCCGGTGCTCGAATTCGACGATGCCCCGATCCGGTTTTGACTTGGATTTTCGCGCCGCAATCACCTGCGTTTCCACGCGCACTGTATCGCCATGAAATAGCGGGGCAGGGAACGTCACGTCGGTCATCCCAAGATTGGCAATCGTCGTGCCGACGGTCGTGTCATTGACGGAAATGCCAATCATCAGGCCGAGTGTGAACAGCGAATTGACCAACGGTTTGCCCCATTCGGTCTTGCTGGCATACTCGAAATCAATATGCAGCGGCTGCGGGTTGAGGGTCATAACCGAAAACAGCATATTGTCGCTTTCGGTGACGGTCTTGCGCAGCGGATGCTGGAATACATGTCCGATTTCAAAATCTTCCAAATATAGCCCGGCCATGATGTCTCGCGTCTCCTCGATGCTTTTGCGCGAGTCTAGGTTGGCTTTATCATGATCGCAACATGCGAGTTCCGTCACCCCACATGGTTAATCGATATGGTGAACCGATCGTAAACCTTTTGCTCCTAAAGTCTAAGGCAAGCAGAGACTCGGGGGCGAAAGTTAGATGTCGGTTCAGCACTATCTGAAAATGATCGATAATGCTTCGGTGGCACAGCGCTGCCATGCGGCGGCTGCCCTGGCTCATATTTACCTGCATTCCGATCTTGACCTTGATGAGCGCTGCTCTACCGAGGCCGTGCTGACCCTTCTGCTGGACGATCCTTCGCCTAAAGTGCGTCTGGCGCTTGCAGATGTGTTCTCCACAAGCGCTCACGCGCCGATCCACATCGTTGCCGGTCTTGCCCGCGACCAGATCGAGATTGCTACCTATATTCTGGCGCGTTCCGTCTTGCTCAGCGATATGGATCTGATCGATTGTGTCGCCGGCGGAAGTGGCGCCTCACAGAAGGTCATAGCGGCAAGGCCAAGGGTATCGTTTGCGGTCAGCGCTGCGATCATTGAGATCGGCGAGACCATTGCCGTGCTGGAACTTCTGGCCAACACACAAGCGCAGATTGCCGATATCAGCTTTCGTCGGTTGATCGAGCGGCTTGGCCATGTGGCCGAGATTCGTGCACTGCTCGCCGATGATGAGCGACTGCCCTCCGATTGCCGCCACACCCTGGCAATTTGTATTGCCGAGGCTCTGTGTCAGATGGATATCGTGATGGCCTTGATGGGGGAAAGACGGGCAAAGCGCATCACCCAGGAAGCCTGTGTCAATGCATCGATCAGCCTTGTCGCGGCTACGTCCGTCGAGGAATATCCGGCACTGATCGAGCACCTTCAGTTGCGCGGCGACCTAACGACTGCCTTCGTCCTCCGGATCGTCGCGTGCGGAAAGATCGATTTCCTCGGTGCGATTCTCGTGATGCTCTCCGGTTATAGTCTGGGGCGGGTGCGGAGCCTTTTGATCGATGGCCGTACCACCGCGTTAGAAGCCTTGTTCAGCGCGGCAGGATTGCCGTCAAACACGCACCAACCGTTGCGAGTGGCGCTCAATAGTTGGCACGGCATTGCCACCGGAAAGCTCGCCATCGGTTCGCACGAAATTGTCCGCAGAATGATCGAGCATGTCGCGCCAGATACCAGCGGAGGTGTTCCTGCCGCTGCGAATGACGATATGCTAGCGCTGCTCAAGAGAATCCATCTTGAGGCAATTCGAGAGAATGCGCGCGATCATGCAATGGCGATTGCTGCCGCCTAGCGCTCCTGCCGAACGTTTCATTACAAAATTCATTCCGGCTTTGAACGAATAAATGCGCACGCCGCTGGTGAAGTGGCGAAAAATTGCTTTTTTGCCTGGCACGATTTCACCGTCCCATGAAATATTCGCCGGAACTTTCAACAAGTTCATGGTGTTATACGGAATGTCTCATCAGAAAAGCACGGTAACCGTCCGGAATTCCTTGGAAAAGCCAATGCTACCGGCGTGATTTTTCATGATAGTGTGCGGCACGATATATGTGATTGGGAGGTCTGTATCATGTCCGACGATGGTCCCCTTGGTGAATTTGGTCCGCTTAGCCTGCACGTGCCCGAACCGGCGGTGCGGCCCGGTGGCGAACCTGATTTCTCCAATGTGAACATTCATGAAGCGGGATCTGTGCGGCGTCCGGAAGTCGACACCAATCCCGAGGACATACGCGACCTGGCTTTCGAGATCATTCGGGTTTTGAACCGCGACGGTGAAGCTGTTGGCCCCTGGGCGGGTCTGTTGACCGACGATCAATTGATCGAGGGACTGCGTCATATGATGACGCTGCGAACCTTCGACGCACGCATGCAGATCGCCCAGCGTCAGGGCAAGACCTCGTTCTACATGCAGCATCTTGGTGAAGAGGCAGTCAGCTGCGCCTTCCGCAAGGCGCTTTCACCGGGTGATATGAACTTCCCGACCTATCGACAGGCGGGCCTTTTGATAGCGGACGACTATCCGATGGTCGAGATGATGTGCCAGATCTACTCGAACGAACGCGATCCGCTGAAGGGGCGCCAGCTGCCGATCATGTATTCATCGAAGGAACACGGCTTCTTTTCAATCTCCGGCAATCTGGCAACGCAGTATATCCAGGCGGTTGGATGGGCGATGGCGTCGGCCATCAAGCATGACACCAAGATCGCAGCCGGGTGGATCGGCGACGGGTCTACCGCCGAATCCGATTTCCATGCATCGCTGGTGTTTGCGTCGACCTACAAGGCGCCGGTCGTGCTGAACATCGTCAACAACCAGTGGGCGATTTCCACCTTTCAGGGCATTGCACGAGGTGGTTCGGGTACATTCGCAGCGCGTGGCCTCGGCTTCGGGATTCCGGCGCTCCGTGTCGACGGGAACGACTATCTTGCGGTTTTTGCGGTGGCGAAATGGGCAATCGAGCGTGCGCGGCGCAATCTTGGCCCCACGCTGATCGAGTATGTAACCTACCGTGTCGGCGCGCATTCCACTTCGGATGATCCTTCGGCTTACCGGCCAAAAACCGAGTCCGACGCCTGGCCGTTGGGCGATCCTATCATCCGGCTGAAGAACCATTTGATCGGGCGCGGCGTGTGGTCGGATGATCGTCACAAGCAGACGGAGGCTGAAATTCTCGACACGGTCGTTGCCGCGCAAAAAGAAGCGGAGAGTTTCGGCACGCTGCATGCGGGGGGCAAGCCATCCGCGCGTGACATGTTCGAGGGCGTCTACGAGGAAATGCCGCCGCATCTGCGCCGTCAGCGCCAGCAGGCAGGGGTGTAATTCATGGCACGCAAGACGATGATCGAGGCCATTCGCGACGCGATGGATATCATGATGGAGCGCGACGACAATGTTGTCGTGTTCGGTGAAGATGTGGGCTTTTTCGGCGGCGTGTTCCGCTGTACGCAAGGCCTGCAGGCCAAATACGGCAAGACGCGCTGTTTCGATGCGCCGATCAGCGAGGCAGGTATTGTCGGTGCTGCTATCGGCATGGCCGCGTATGGCTTGAAACCCTGCATCGAGATCCAGTTCGCCGATTATGTCTATCCAGCCTATGACCAGATCGTTTCGGAGGCGGCGCGCCTGCGCTACAGGTCGAATGGTGATTTTACCTGCCCGATCGTGGTGCGAATGCCAGTTGGCGGCGGCATTTTTGGCGGTCAGACCCATAGCCAGAGTCCTGAGGCATTGTTTACGCATGTTTCGGGGTTGAAAGTGGTCGTGCCTTCCAATCCACACGACGCCAAGGGCCTGCTGATCTCGGCGATCGAAGATCCTGATCCGGTGATTTTCCTTGAACCCAAGCGCCTCTACAACGGTCCGTTTGACGGTCACTACGACAGGCCGGTAACACCATGGTCGAAGCACGATCTCGGCGAGGTTCCGGACGGCCACTATACCGTGCCGCTCGGCAAGGCAATCAAGCGCCGCGAAGGTTCGAAGCTGACGATCCTTGCCTATGGCACAATGGTTTATGTGGCGGAGGCCGCTGCGGAGGAACACGGCATAGACGCGGAAATCATTGATTTGCGTACGCTTTTGCCGCTCGATCTCGAAACAATTATCGAATCCGTCTCGAAAACCGGCCGCTGCGTCGTGGTGCACGAGGCCACCTTGACCTCCGGCTTCGGCGCGGAACTCGCGGCCTTGGTGCAGGAACATTGCTTCTACAAGCTCGAAGCGCCGGTGGCGCGCGTGACAGGCTGGGATACGCCTTATCCACATGCGCAGGAATGGGACTATTTCCCGGGACCGGTACGTCTCGGACGCGCGCTTGTCGAAACGCTGGAAGGATAGGGCTATGGGTGAATATATCATCAAGCTGCCGGATGTCGGTGAAGGCGTTGCGGAAGCCGAACTCGTTGAATGGAATGTGAAAATCGGCGATCTGGTTCGTGAGGATACGGTTCTTGCGGCTGTCATGACCGACAAGGCGACGGTAGAGATTCCTTCGCCAGTGGACGGCGAGATCATCTGGCTCGGCGGCGAGATCGGTCAGGTCCTTGCCATCGGTTCGCCGCTTGTTTGCTTGAAGATTGAAGGTGAAGGCCACGCTGTCGACGCGACGCCGGCCAAGCCAGCGAAAGCTGAAGTGCCAGCACCAGACGCGGAGAAAAAGGCCGAAGCGTCGAAAGCTCCAGTCGAAAAACCGAAGCTCGCACCTGCTCTGGCACCGCAAAAGCCTCTCGCTGCATCGAGCACATTCGCTGCAAATGCGCCGCGAGGCGAGGGCGAGAAGCCGCTTGCGTCTCCAGCTGTTCGGTTGCGGGCAAAGGAGGCCGGGGTGGATATTCGTCAGGTCAGCGGCACAGGTCCGGCGGGGCGGATAACTCACGAAGATCTCGAAGCCTTCTTCGCACGCGGATCGCAAAAGCCCGGTGTTACGGCACTCGCGCCCGATAATTCCATCAAGGAAATCAAGGTCGTAGGCCTGCGGCGCAAGATTGCGGAGAAAATGGCGATTGCCAAATCGCATATCCCGCACATCACCTACGTCGAGGAAATCGACGTCACGTCGCTGGAGGAATTGCGCGCGACACTCAATACCAACAAGCGCGCCGACCAGCCGAAACTTACAATTTTGCCGTTTCTTATGCGCGCCATGGTGCGGGCGATTGCCGATCAGCCGCAGCTCAACGCGCTTTACGATGACGAGGCCAACGTGATCCATCAGCACGGCGGCGTCCACATCGGCATCGCGGCGCAGACGCCGAATGGCTTGGTGGTTCCGGTGGTCAAGCATGCCGAGGCGCGCACGCTTTGGGACTGCGCCGCCGAGGTCAATCTGCTGGCTGATGCGGCGAAGACTGGCACGGCCACACGTGAACAGCTAAGCGGCTCGACCATCACGATCACGTCGCTCGGCAGCATGGGCGGTGTGGTAACGACGCCGGTCATCAATTATCCGGAAGTGGCGATCATCGGTGTCAACAAGATCATGATGAGACCGATGTGGGACGGGACCAACTTCATCCCGCGCAAGATGATGAACCTGTCCTCGAGCTTCGACCATCGCGTTATCGACGGCTGGGATGCTGCTGTTTTCATTCAACGAATCAAGACGCTGCTCGAAACGCCAGCGCTGATTTTCGTGGAAGGTTGAGCGATGAAAGATATCTCCTGCAAACTGCTGGTCATCGGCGCTGGTCCCGGCGGCTATATCTGCGCCATTCGCGCTGGCCAGCTGAATGTCGATACGGTCATTGTCGAAGCTGCCAAGGTCGGCGGCACCTGCCTGATGGTGGGGTGCATCCCTTCCAAAGCCTTGATCCACGCGGCACAAGAGTTTGAAAAGGTTGCACATTTTTCTGCCAAACGGACGCCGCTTGGCATTTCCGTGAGCGAGCCGGCCATCGACTTTTCAAAGACCATCGCCTGGAAGGACGGTATTGTCAGCCGCTTGAACAATGGCGTTGCCGGGCTTCTGAAGAAAGCCAATGTCAAGATCGTCACGGGCAAGGCAAAGTTCCGCGACGGCAAGACTGTCGAGGTCGAAACGCTCACCGGACAGCAGATCATCAGGGCAGAAAACGTAGTAATTGCAACGGGTTCGGCTCCCGTCGAAATTCCGTCGCTGCCATTTGGCGGCAATGTCATTTCCTCCACGGAGGCGCTGGCATTGCAGAAGATCCCGGAAAAGCTGGTGGTTGTCGGCGGCGGCTATATCGGTCTCGAACTCGGTACAGCCTTTGCCAAACTCGGCTCCAAAGTGACGATTGTCGAGGCATTGCCTAAAATCCTGCCGCAGTATGATGCGGAGCTGACGCGACCAATTGTCAAACATATCAATGAGTTAGGTGTGACGATACTGACCGGCGCCACGGCCAAAGGCATGAGCACCAAGGGCGATGCGCTGCTGATCGAAACCGCGGATGGCAAGGACGAGAAGATCCCTGCCGACAAGGTGCTGGTTACCGTCGGCCGCAAGCCGGTCACGACGGGCTGGGGGCTCGAAGAAATCGATCTCGACATGGACGGAAAGTTCGTCAGAATCGATGATAAGTGCCGTACCTCGATGCGCGGTGTTTATGCCATTGGCGACGTGACCGGCGAACCCATGCTGGCGCACCGGGCCATGGCGCAGGGCGAAATGGTGGCCGAAATCATCGCCGGCGAAAACCGCAGCTGGGACAAACGCGCTATTGCCGCAGTGTGTTTCACCGATCCCGAGATTGTTTCTGTTGGCTTTTCTCCCGAAGAGGCGAAGGAAGCCGGACATGAAATCAAGATTGGCCTGTTTCCTTTCGCCGCCAATGGCCGCGCCATGACACAGGAAGGCGAGGAGGGTTTTGTCCGCGTCGTGGCCGCTGCCGGCAACCACCTTATCCTCGGAATCCAAGCGGTCGGGCAGGGCGTTTCCGAGCTCTCTGCCTCCTTTGCTCTGGCTCTGGAGATGGGCGCGCGACTAGAAGACATCGCCGGGACGATCCATGCGCACCCGACGCAAAGCGAGGGTTTCCAGGAAGCCGCACTCAAGGCGCTGGGACACGCATTGCATATCTAGCCGCAACCCGACGCAATCAAATTGAAGCTGGAGGTTGAAAATCCTGCGCCATTTTCGCGGATTCTTGCATAAGAATCCGAAATCTTTGCGTAGGAATCGCTCGAACTTGCATGAATAAAGTTTTGAAATAGCGGTTTATAGGGGTGAAACGCCGAAAAACCGCTAGGGAAAGTGGGTTGCGCTGGAAAATTAATTGAACGAGCGTTCGATTAATTGCTTTCGGATTTTACATCTAGAGCGTTTTCGGGATAAATTTGGTCAGGCATCGTAACCGGCGTGGGCGAAGAAGTTCTCGCATTCTTTGGGTTCGAAGCGCTCGATGGCGAGGGACACGGCGTCCCATAATTCCGGAATGGATCGGGCAGCGACCTTTCGCAAGAAGGCCTTGAGTTTGGCGAAGGCCATCTCGATCGGATTGAAGTCCGGCGAGTAAGGCGGAAGATAGCGAAGGCATGCACCGGCCGCCTCGATGATCTCGCGGACACCGGCCACCTTGTGAGCCGGGAGGTTGTCCATGACGACGACGTCACCGGGCTGAAGCGTCGGCCCGAGGACGCGGCGCAGATAGACCAGGAATGCTTCGCCATCCATCGCGCCGTCCAGAAGCCAGGGAGCGACGATCCCGTCGAAGCGCAAGCCCGCCGTGAAGGTCGTAGACTTCCAGTGGCCGTGCGGCACGGCCGCCCGGCAGCGCTCGCCGCGCGGCGAGCGACCTCGAAGCCGCGCCATCTTGGTATTGAGGCCACTTTCATCGATGAAGATCAGGCGGCTCGGGTCGAGATCGAGCTGTCCGTCGAACCATTCTTCTCGCGCTGCCAAAACGTCTGGGCGCTGCTGTTCGGCCGCGTGCGCCGTCTTTTTTTGTATGTGATGCCGCGCTTTGCGAAGAATTCGTAGACCGTCGTCACGCCAGCTTTGACGCCGCGCTCGGCCTCAAGATACTCGGCGATCTCGGCAAGCGTGATGTCCCGCTCATCGGTATCCACCAAGGCGAGAATGAACGCCTCGTGCGCATCCAGCTTCGAAACCTTCGGCTTGCCCTGTCGGCCAGGCTCCAGCCTGCCGCTCGAACGCCAAGCGCGATACCACGCGCCAGACGTCGAAATCCCGATCGAAAACCGGCGCGCCGCTTCCCGGGTCGACAGACCTTCGTCTATCGCCTCCACGACACGCTTTCGCAAATCCAAGCTGTAGGCTCGCGCCATCCGGCTTCTCCTTCCACGAATCACTCCGATCAGGGAATCAGGGCAAGCCACTCAACGCAATCCCGCGACTCCGATTAAGTCAAAACGGCTCTAATGGTTGTATTGAGCGAATTGCCGTACTCGCGAGTACGCAAGAGTGTTGGGGCGCAATTCGATAAGCTCTCCATGGGGGTGGAGAGTTGTGAGGTTGGTGCTTGCCGGAAAAATTGCGGTAAAAAATAGCCGGACTTGCGTCCGGCTCAAGTGGGGGGAACCAGGCGCCCGCTATTAGGGAGGAGAGCTGCGCCTAGTTCTTTTGATGTACTCCTGTTGAAGCAATACTTCAATACTAATCCTTTTGATTTAAGTTACTCAGTGATCGCCAGTGCGTCGACTTCCAGAAGGTAGTCGGCGTTGGTCAGGGCGGCCACGCCTACTAGCGTGTCGGTTGGCTTGTGATCTCCGAACAAGGCAACGCGTCCTTCTTCAATCATCGCGAGGTGCTCACGCCGGTAATTGGCGACGAAGATTGTCAGCTTCGTAACCTGCCCGGGGCTGGCGCCCGCGGCGGCGAGGGCGCGCCCGATGTTTGCAAATACCTGACGGGCCTGGGCTGTCATGTCACCCGGACCAACAAGATTGCCCTGACTGTCCTCAGCCACTTGTCCAGCGACAAAAACCATTCGGCTGCCTGTAGCAACGATGACATGGCTGTACGTTTGCGGGATGGCTATGCCGTCAGGATTGATACATTTCAATGTCATTGGATCGGTTCTCTTTCCTTTTAAAGGCGATCAATCGTGTCTCCAACTGGAAATACAGCAGGCCCGGCTCAAGCTTCTGAAGCCCAAGCATGACTGCCCTTGTTGAAGCGATATGCGCAAGGCGACCAGTCAGAGCTAGCCGGATCCGGTCAAGTGCAGGGGTTCATCCTGCCGGCTGGGCAGACCGTCGGCGATTGCCAGCCAAAGTATCTCATTTCGCGCCGGCTGCGGGGCATAATCATCGACAAAATAGATGTACATATACTCCGCCTGGCCCAACCTCATCCCTCTGAAATATACGGCGGGCGCGGGGTCCTCCAGCACGGCATGGGTTTTCACAATGGCATTGTGTATCGACACCGTCACAACGGCTGGATCCATTTCCGGGTCAAGCAGGATGGTTTCAATAATCCTGATGCCACGTCCGAGCGCCGAGGAGAAATTCTTGATCTGCGACTCGGCAATCGTCCTGTTTGGTATACTGAGGATGCATCGATCGCGCGTTCGAATTTGCACATGGCGCCAGGTCTGATCGATGACCTGCCCCTCGTCCCTGTCTCCGACTTTTATCCAATCCCCTACCTTGAACGGTTTTGAAATAGAAATAGCAATCCCCGCAAACATCTCGCCCAGTGTCGACTGGGCGGAAAAGCCAAGCACTACAGCGGCCGCGCCCGACCAGGTGGCCAAAGCGGTGACCGACTGGCCATACACAAACTGCAAGATAACCAGAACAGCAACCAGGTAGATCATCCCCTGGACGAGTGCCACCAGCAATTGCGGTACGGCCGTACCTTGATGAATTAATCGCCCCTCCCAGACATATATCTTCAACATCATGTTGATGCCGAACGCAGGCGACAAGATGCACAGCGCCGCGGTGGTCCGGGAAAACTGCAGGGAGCTATCGAATATCGATGAAAACATCAGCGGGTAGACCCAGCTCTGGCACATGTACAGCATGAAAAGCAGCAGCGACAGTTGCGATCCCAGATATATCAGGCCATTTCGCCTTGTAATAAAAACGCTGACGAACGCCCCAATCGTGGCAGTCAGGAGGACCAGGATTGCGGCGAGCGCCAATAGGACCTCCATCACCCACAACATGAATGATGATACATCATTTCAGCGAGCTACTAAAGTAAAAGATAGAAAATAATGATTATGTGCTCAAATAATCAAGTATTGGACGGTCCTCCACTTATCAATTTTACAAGGACGATACGTACTGGTGCGTCTATGTCAGTAGAAGAATGCTTGGCGCGCGGCATATAGGTACTTGGGGGAGATTGAGACGGCGGCGCTGTGCGTGGTTTTGTCGTTCGACAGCACACGATGACAAGGCGCATCGTGAGAAGTTCTGGATATCGCAACGATTGAGGCTGGTTCCGCCTAAATATCCAGCTCTTCGACGAAGGCGGCGCGATCCTGGATGAAACGGAAGCGTGCATCAGGACGGGTGCCCATCAGGTCGTCCACGGCGAGCTTGGTCTCGTTGGCCCATTCCTCATCGATCTGGACGCGCAGCAAGGTGCGCTTCTTGCGGTCCATCGTCGTTTCCTTGAGCTGGTCGGCGCGCATCTCACCAAGGCCCTTGAACCGGCCGATTTCGATCTTGCCCTTGCCGGTGAACAGCGTCTTCAGAAGTTCATCCTTATGCGCATCGTTACGGGCATAGGCGACCTTGCCGCCCTGGGCGAGACGATAGAGCGGCGGGACCCCGAGGAACAGATGACCGTTGCGGATGAGCTCCGGCATTTCCTGATAGAAGAAGGTGATCAGCAGCGAAGCGATATGCGCACCGTCGACGTCGGCGTCGGTCATGATGATCACGCGATCGTAGCGCAGATCCTCGTCGCGGTATTTCGATCGGGTGCCGCAGCCGAGCGCCAGAATAAGATCGCCGATCTGCTGGTTGGCGGTCATCTTCTCACGGCCGGCACTGACGACATTCAAAATCTTGCCGCGTAGCGGAAGCACGGCCTGCGTCGCGCGGTCTCGCGCCTGCTTGGCCGAACCGCCAGCAGAATCACCCTCGACGATGAACAGTTCCGCGCCCAGAGCGCCGGTCTGGCTGCAATCGGCAAGCTTGCCCGGAAGGCGCAGCTTCTTGACGGCGGACTTGCGGTTGACTTCTTTTTCCTGGCGGCGCTTGACGCGTTCCTCGGCCCGGTCGACCACCCAGTCGAGCAGCTTCGATGCTTCCTGCGGCGAGGCGGCGAGCCAATGGTCGAACGGATCGCGGATGACATTTTCAACGATGCGCTGCGCTTCGACGGTCGCGAGCTTGTCTTTGGTCTGACCAACGAATTCTGGCTCGCGGATGAAAACCGAGAGCATGGCGGCAGCGGAGATCATGACGTCATCGGTGGTGATGATCGAGGCGCGCTTGTTGCCGGTGAGTTCCGCATAGGCCTTGAGACCGCGGGTGAGGGCGATACGCAGGCCCGCTTCATGGGTGCCGCCTTCGCCGGTCGGAATGGTGTTGCAGTAGGAATTGACGAAGCCATCGCCGCCATACCAGGCGACAGCCCACTCCATGGCGCCATGGCCGCTGGTTTTCTCTGTCTTGCCGGCGAACATCTCGCGCGTGATCTGAAAATCCTTGCCAAGCGAGGCGGCAAGATAATCCTTGAGGCCGCCGGGGAAATGGAACACGGCCTTATCAGGCGTCGGATCTTTCGGATCGAGCAGCGATGGCGCGCAATTCCACCTGATCTCAACGCCGCCGAAGAGATAGGCTTTTGACCGAGCCATCTTGTACAGCCGGGCGGGATCGAACTTTGCAGCATGACCGAAAATCTCGGCATCGGGATGGAACGTCACGCGCGTTCCACGCCGGTTTTGAACTTCGCCCACTTCTTCGAGCGGTCCGAGCGCCTTGCCGCGCGAAAAGCGCTGGCGATAGAGACGGCGGTTGCGCGCGACTTCAACTTCAACGTGGTCCGAGAGCGCGTTGACGACTGAAACACCGACGCCATGCAGGCCGCCGGAGGTTTCGTAGACCTTTGAGTTGAACTTGCCGCCCGCATGAAGCATCGTCATGATGACTTCCAGCGCCGACTTGTCCTTGAATTTCGGATGAGGATCGACCGGCATGCCGCGGCCATTGTCGGTGACCGACAAATAGCCGTTTTCATCGAGATCGATATCGATGAAATTGGCATGGCCGGCAACGGCCTCGTCCATGGAATTGTCGATGACTTCGGCGAACAAATGATGCAGCGCGCGCTCGTCCGTGCCGCCGATATACATGCCCGGACGACGGCGAACGGGTTCCAGCCCTTCCAGCACCTCGATATCCGCGGCATTATAATTACCACTGGCTTCGGGGATGGAGCGAGCTGATCTGGTAGGGGTGGCCGGGGCAGCCTTGGGCGCCGGTTGCGACGTCGTCTGCTCCACAGCACTTTGGCGTTCGCGGGCGGTTTTTACGATCGCTGAAAAGAGGTCGTTAGTATCATCCATGGTCTTGTTCGGCCAACTTTATAGAGATTCGAATCACCCTTGATCTTTGCACGCTTCATGGCGAAACGCGATGGGAGTTCGCTGTCTGTTCCAGAACTCAACACAGACCTATGCGATGAATCCCCACGTTTCAAGCAGCTTTCAGTGTTGAAGCAATGTTTTCCAATTGATCGATCCGCTCACCGAGCTTTTCATGATGCATCTTGAGCGTTTGGATTTCCGAACGCAAAACCGAGGTTCTTTCGCCATCGTCGACCTCGAGTGGTGCCTGTCCAACGCCATGCATGAACCATGTCGGCGTTACGCCGAGAAAACCGGCAAGCATGACAAGTCTGTTGGCTCGCGGTTCCGAACGATCCGATTCCCAAGCCGAGATGGTTTGTGCCTTCACACCAATTCGTGTCGCTACCTGGCCGACGGTCATGGACTTGGCTTCACGAGCGCGAGACAGGCGTCCGCCCATGGTATCCATGTCGGGCGTCTCAGTCATAATATTGGGGTGAAATGGCATTGAAATCTCCATTTTCTTCTTGTTTTTGGATGTGTGGGGGCCCTCCTTGCACCATCTTCAGCTCGAAAAGTCAAATTTGACGGGAAAACCGGCGCATCCGCTTATGCCTCGAGATTGCTTTTTTCGGCGGAGACGATATGCCAGCAAGCCATGTCCGCCGGTTCATCCAGAAAGATCACGACCATGGAAAATACAACCGCACAGCAGGTGCAGGGTGTTTCAATGATGGCGGCGGCCATGTTCTTCCTGCCTGTGATGGACGCTATCGCCAAATGGCTTTCCACTGTGGACAGCGTGTCGCCGGCAACCGTGGCGTTCTTCCGGTTTGGATTTCAGGCGGTACTTGCCGCGATGATCATCGTTCTTCTGACCGGGGTCGCGTCACTTAGACCGGTCAAGCTTTGGGGCAACCTGTTTCGCGGCTTCCTCATGGGTGTCGGTGGTCTTTGTTTTTATGCGGCGATCAAATACATGCCGTTGGCGGACGCCATAGCCGTATTCTTCGTTGAACCGTTGATGCTGACCACTCTGTCGGCAATCATGCTGAAGGAACAGGTCGGCTGGCGCAGGTGGTTAGCTGTCGCCATCGGGTTCATCGGTACGCTGATCGTTATTCAGCCCAGTTGGGAACTCTTCGGCTGGGTTTCGCTGTTACCGCTGGGCACGGCTGCATCGTTTGCTTTTTACCTTATCCTGAACCGACGTTATGGCACTGCCGACACAGCACTTGTCATGCAGTTATATGCGGGGGTGGGCGGCACGTTGACGGTCATCCTCGCGCTGTTCTTTGGAGCAGCTTATGACGTGCGCGATATGACACTTACCATCCCGGCCAATTCCACGTCATGGTTTCTGCTGTTGATGATGGGCGCGATTGCGACAGCCGGGCATCAACTGATTACCAATGCCTCGCGCCTTGCACCCGCCTCGCTGCTTGCGCCGTTTCAATATCTCGAAATCGTCATGGCGGTTCTTATCGGCCTCTTCGTCTTCAGCGAATTCCCCACTGCATCGAAGTGGCTGGGGATCGCCATCATCGTCGCTTCCGGCGCCTATCTGATTTGGCGCGAGGGCAAAAAGCGCGAAGTGAGCGAGCCTGCGTATAACTAGGAACCACAGATTTTAACAGTTGAGCGAAACGAGCTTTAGCAATAGAAACAAAGGCATATTTCGGGAGGTGAGAAAACTGTTTTCGATCGGGCAATACCATTGTGCGTGGTTCGACGGGGCTCACCATGAGGGTAGTGGGTTGATTGCAAGGAGCCAGGAACTGCAAGTCTGGTGATTGTCGTGCAGTCCACAGGCCGCCCTCATGGTGAGCCCCGTCGAACCACGCACACTATATTTTGCCAGCTCGCTCGCTCACATCCTCAATCTATTGACCAGGGGCCGGAGATCATCGCGTGTTTAAAAAAATACTGATTGCCAACCGTGGCGAGATTGCCTGCCGCGTCATCAAATCCGCACGCAAGATGGGCATCGCCACGGTCGCGGTGTATTCCGACGCCGATCGCGATGCGGTGCACGTGGAGATGGCCGACGAGGCTGTGCACATCGGGCCGGCTGCCGCATCCGAAAGCTATCTCGTTGCCGACAAGATCATTGCCGCTTGCAAGCAGACCGGCGCGGAGGCTGTTCATCCCGGCTACGGGTTTCTCTCCGAGCGCGCTTCCTTCTGCGAGGCATTGGAAAAGCAGGGCATCATCTTCATCGGGCCGAAGCCCAAGGCGATCATCGCCATGGGCGACAAGATTGAATCAAAGAAATTCGCCAACAAAGCGAAGGTTAGCACTGTGCCGGGCTTTCTCGATATCATCACCGATCCCGCCCACGCGGAGCGGATTGCCGGGGAGATCGGCTACCCGGTGATGATCAAGGCCTCGGCAGGCGGCGGCGGCAAGGGCATGCGCATCGCCTGGAACAAATCCGAAGTGCGCGACGGTTTCGAACGCGCCACCTCCGAAGCGCGCAACTCCTTTGGTGACGAACGGGTCTTCATCGAAAAATTCATCGTCGACCCGCGCCATATCGAAATCCAGGTTCTGGCCGATGGTTTCGGCAACTGCATCTATCTCGGCGAGCGCGAATGTTCGGTGCAGCGCCGCAACCAGAAGGTGGTTGAAGAAGCGCCATCACCGTTTCTGGACGAGGCGACGCGCAAGGCGATGGGCGAACAGGCTGTCGCACTTGCCAAGGCGGTGGACTATCAGAGCGCCGGAACGGTCGAGTTCATCGTCGACAAGGACCGTAATTTCTATTTCCTCGAGATGAACACGCGCCTGCAGGTGGAACACCCGGTTACCGAGCTGATCACCAGTATTGATCTGGTGGAACAGATGATCCGCATTGCAGCCGGCGAGAAGCTTGCGATCAAGCAGTCGGATGTGAAGCTCAACGGCTGGGCGGTCGAGAGCCGGCTCTACGCGGAAGACCCGTATCGCAACTTCCTGCCGTCCATCGGCCGGCTGACGCGCTATCGCCCTCCAGCGGAAGGACCAGTGGGCAAGGCGATCATCCGCAACGATACCGGCGTGACCGAGGGCTCGGAAATCTCGATGTTCTACGATCCGATGGTCGCAAAGCTTTGCACATGGGCGCCGACGCGTCTGGAAGCGGTCGACGCGATGGCCGACGCGCTGGATACGTTCGTTGTCGACGGCATCGAGCACAATATTCCGTTCCTCGCCGCGCTGATGCAGCACCCGCGCTGGCGCGAAGGGCGGCTTTCGACCGGCTTCATCGCCGAGGAGTTTCCGGAAGGGTTCAAGCCGATTTCGCCGTCTCCCGAGGATCTGGATATATTGGCGTCCATCGCGCTTGCCGTCGAACTCGTGCGCAAGGAGAGGCTCGATCGCCTGTCGGATCGCTTGCGGCCGCACACGGGCAAGATGCGCACCGAATGGGAAGTGCGGATCAAGGATGATTATGTGCCGATCACGATTGCCAAGTGTACCGCGCGGCCGCCGGTGAAGATCGAGCTTTCAATTCGTGGCGGCGATGTCATCACCATTCGCAGCGATTGGCAGCCCGGCGATGCCGTTTGGAGCGGTTACGTCAATGAACGTGCGGTGAAGGCGCAGTTGCGCCCGGTGCTGAACGGCATGCGCATCGAATGGAAGGGCATGTCGATCATCGCGCACGCCATGCAGAAACATGTGGCGGCGCTGGAAAAGCTGATGCCGGTGAAAATACCGCCGGATACGTCGAAACTGCTGCTCTGCCCGATGCCGGGACTGATCATCTCGATCAATGTGACGAAGGGACAAGAGGTCAAGGCGGGTGAGACACTGGCCATCGTCGAGGCGATGAAGATGGAGAACGTGCTGCGTGCCGACCGTGATCTGACGGTGTCGGTGATCAACGCCAGCGAGGGTGACAGTCTGGCGGTGGACGCGGTGATCATGGAGTTTGTTTAGAGACCTTTGCCAATCCACCCCGATGGCCATCTGATGCGATTTTCTCTGCTTCCGGTGCTCACGGACCAATAAGTCCGCTGCACTCCGGTTCTCGAAACTCACACCAGCTGACTCATCGGGCTGAATTCTCAAAAGGTCTCTGCGTCGCGCCGAAGGGTTGCAGTTTCCGTCATGCGCTTGTCGAACCACGCACAATGATGGTGCAAGCTTTTTGAGCGGCCATCTAACGCTCCACCGCTCCGAACACACCCTCGAACGCTTCATACAGAGCCCGGTCGAGATCGTGCATATCCACCGGCAGGCCAAGATCGACGAGGCTGGTGACGCCGTGGCCGCGCACGCCGCAGGGTACGATGCCATCGAAATGCGCAAGGTCCGGTTCGACATTGATCGAGATGCCGTGGAAGCTGACCCATTTGCGCAAACGGATGCCAATGGCGGCGATCTTGTCCTCGGCCGGTGAGCCATCGGGCAGGGCAGGCCGCTCCGGCCGCATCACCCAGACACCGACCCTGTCCTCGCGCCGCTCACCCTTGACGTTGAACGCGGCGAGGGTGGCAATAATCCATTGTTCGAGAGCGGTGACGAAGGCGCGGATATCCTCGCGGCGCCGCTTCAGATCGAGCATCACATAGGCAACGCGCTGGCCCGGGCCATGATAGGTGTATTCGCCGCCGCGACCTGTCGCATAGACCGGAAAACGGTCGGAGACGAGGAGGTCACCCGCCTTGGCGCTGGTTCCGGCCGTATAGAGCGGCGGATGCTCGACCAGCCAGACGAGCTCGCGCGCCGTGCCGTCTCTGATCGCCGCTACGCGCTCATCCATGAAGGCCAGCGTCGCGTCATAATCGGTAAGGCCATCGGCAATCAGCCATTCCACCGGGGGCGATTCGTCTCGGGCCAGGAATGCGGGGGCGAGATCGTCGCGATTGGTCTTCATGATGCGAATACATATCCGTTTGTGGTTGCCTGCGCTGAACGTTTGGCAAGGTTCAGAATGGGTGCGGCGGATATGGACCTTTTCGCGGCGGATTTCCAGTCGGATGCAGCTTGCGCGTGTTTCCGGCAGCTTTGTGAAAAACAATCACGATAGTCGACGATAGGGCTTGTTTAGCTGAAACCTATTTGCTACTAGCGCCAAGCCGACATGTTCGGCTTCTACCACAGTGCGGTCGTGGCGGAATTGGTAGACGCGCAGCGTTGAGGTCGCTGTGTCGAAAGACGTGGAAGTTCGAGTCTTCTCGACCGCACCATTCTCTTTTTTGAATCTCGTAAGGTGCTGATTGTACAGCATCTTTTTTAAGGTTTGGGCGTTTGCCGTACGGGTTTGGGCGATGGGCGTTCTCGATCTTTTCGGGAGCCTGCCTTGCGAGCCGCTTCTGATCCGCTGTTTTTGTACAAGTGCGAGGCCATCGTCCACTGGTCCAGCCGAACAAGGCTTCGAGCTCTGCAACGGTTGCTCCGGCATTTGCTGCGCGTGCCGAGCCTCGCGGACGCCGCGGCCAGCACCGGGGCGTAGGCGCAGCGTTACCTGCGCGAGGTAGCCGTCCAGCTTACCTGCCGCATCCGATGGTTCACATTTCCTCGGAGGCTCGAGCTATTCGGCTTCCTGTTGCGGGAGTTCCTTCTTGACTGGTTGAGCATCAGAAGGAACAGGGGTCTGGTCTTTCGAAACACTTGCCGTTGTCATCTCTTTGTCAACGGAGGCGCTATGTCCGACACACTCGGCCGACGCGGCTGACATGGTAAAACCGAAAGCAGCGGCAAGTACGAGAATTGTTCTCATCGTCCAACTCCTAGCTTTTGTGATGCGTACCCAGCCTAACCGCTAATCCCATTTCGGCAAAATCACAGTTTTGTTGGGGTGTTCCGTCAGGCCGGTTTCGCTGCGCCAACCTGCGTTCATCTAAGGGCGGTTGGAACCATGTCGCACTTGAAAACTCCATGGTCATCCCCGGAGCCAGGTGGGGTTTGGACATCGGTATCGATGAGCGGGATGCGCCGCCTTTTACGTTCCAGGTTGCGATCGATCGCCGCGAATTGCGCGCGTCCGTTTTACTCGACCGTACGACGCCGGGCTTCTTTCCGAAGAGGACGCTAAAATAGATAGGTGATTTCATTGGGGTACTATAAAATCGCCGTGTACGCGCTCAGATGTCCGGGTCCGGAAGAAGGCGCATCTTTTATCGTTGTATTGGCAAATCAATGGAACAGAGACTAGCCGCAGTCCTAGCAGCCGATATGGCAGGCTATAGCCGGCTAATGGAGATCGACGAAGCAGGCACGATCGCCCGCCTCAAAACGCACCGGATAGAATTGATCGATCCCGCCATCGCAAAGAACAAGGGCCGGATCATCAAGACGACGGGCGATGGCATGCTCGTGGAGTTCCAGAGCGTGACTGATGCAGTAAAGTGCGCCGTGGAGATCCAGCAGCGCATGCAGCGGCGAAATTCGGACGTGCCTCAGGATCGGCGGATCGAATTCAGGATCGGCATTAATCTTGGCGACATTATTTTCGAAGACGATGACATTTTCGGCGACGGTGTGAATATTGCTTCCCGTATTGAACAACTTGCCGACGTAGGCGGTATCTGTGTCACCGCTGCGGTGGCAACACAAATCGCCGATCGTCTCGAAGTCTCCATCGAGGATCTGGGCGAGAAGACGCTAAAAAATATAAGCCGTCCCGTTCGTCTGTTTCGTATCGGACTTGAGCATTCTGCCTTGCCCGCTCAGCCGGGGGACTTCGATGCAAAGCGATCTGTCTCCAAACCCTCGATAGTGGTTCTGCCCTTCAACAACATGAGCGGCGACCCCGATCAGGAGTTTTTCGCAGACGGTCTTACCGAAGACATCCTCACGGAATTGTCTCGCCGCCACGAGTTGTTCGTCATCTCACGCAATTCCAGTTTCGTATACAAGAACCGAGCCGTAAATGTGCGCGAAGTCGCAGAGAAACTCGGGGCTCAATACCTGGTCGAGGGAAGCGTCCGGAAGATCGGCGATAGGGTGCGCGTAACGGTCCAGCTTATCGACGCAGCCAATGCTGCTCATATCTGGGCGGATAAATACGACCGTAGGTTGGACGACATATTTGCGATCCAGGATGAAATAACAGCGGCGATAGCAGCAACGTTACCCGGGCGCGTCGAAGCCGCCCAGCGCGACCAGCTTGCGCGGACGAAGCCTGCAAACATGGCCGCATACGAGTGCGCACTGGCCGCCAAGGTGCTGCATCACAGAGGCACAGTTGCGGACAATGAGCAGGCGCAGTCGCTGATAGACCGGGCAGTCGCGCTCGACCCGGGTTATTCCCATGCCCATGCCTGGCGGGCGTGTATTCTCGGCCAGGCCTGGGTCCACGGCTGGTGCGAAGACAAGGATGCTGTCTGGAGCGAAATCGTTGCTGCGCTGGATCGGGCTTTGGCGCTGGATGACAACGATGCTGACGTGCATCGCATTCTGGCCGCGGTCAGTGTGAACAATAACGCGCTGACCACAGCCCGTTATCACCAGGAGCGTGCCCTTGCCCTCAATCCCAACTACGACCTCGTGGTGGTTCAGCAAGGGGAACTGTTGACTTGGCTGGGGCGGCCTGAAGAGGGAATCGAATGGATCCGCAAGGCAATGCGGCTGAATCCACATCACCCTGAAAGATTTTGGAGTCATCTTGGAAAAGCGCACTTCGCTGCGCATCAGTATGGCGAAGCGATCGAAGCATTCATGCACCTGTCCGTCATGGATGAGGTCCAGCACGCATTCGTCGCGGCATGTTACGGTTGGCTTGGCGATGAGATCGCTGCTGCAGCCCATATGACGAAGGTCAGAACGCTCCTCCCCGAATTCGCCGTCGAATCCTTCCTCGCCACATTGCACTACGCTCAGCAATCCGACGTGGAGCACCTCCGCGACGGGCTTGTCAAGGCGGGAGGGGACGACGGTTTTCCGGCAGAGAACGACTTCACCGCGCAGTAACAGAAAGCATGATTGGCAGTATTGGTGGCGTTCTCTACGAGATCACCGAAGGCAGCTGGCCCAATCGGGGACGGGACCTAGGATCACGCTGGCGGCCACCCGTTCTGTCATTTTAAGAACGTCTCGCTGTGGGCATGACACTCCCATCCATTTGACCCGCGAATCCACACTGAACTATCGGCTGCTCTCAGATTTTGCGACTTGCCGTCCATCGTAACGTTTTGCCGAACTGTGTATGCAATGAGCGCAATGTCGGGGGAAGGCGTGGATACTTCGACATCGTCGAAGACATAGGATTCAAGGCTCCATTTTCCTTCCTCGGTCATCTTCCCCATTTTCTCTTTCTCGATACGCATAACCCCTTGTCCGCCAGTGACGAGGGCAGTCTTCCCCGAGAGTTCTGAAGTGCGGCGACCGTCTTTCGATTTCATCGCGTCCCAATAGGATTTCTCAAGGGCCACGATCTCGTCCTTCGTTGGCATGGCATGAGCGCTCATGACGTCCTCCTATGATGTTGTATCCTCGCAAAACGCCCTGCATCTGCCTCAGTTCCAGAAACGCCGCCGTAAAATTCACCTCAGACTGTCTTAACTGTGGTGCCAAATGACCGTATGTCCTTATGACCGCATAACAGCCGCTATGCCCTAACTGCTCCGAAACGACGATTAGAGGAGCGCCGTCCGCGATGAGCTGGCTGGCGTAAGCAAGCAAAAGGCCTTTGGCAGGCCCGCTGAAGCGACCGCCATTCTAAATAGCTTGCTGGCCGCGTTGATACGCTGCCAGAGAACCGAACCCAATCTCAGAAAGAGGTATTCATCCGATTATCGGGCCGCAAACGGCCGTCAGTTGAAGGTGTGTACGCTGAGTTTCATGCTTCCGTCAGCCTGTTTCTCAAAAACATGGGTTGCCACTCCACCCCAAGGCTGGTCACCGCCTTTGGCGTCTTTGCCTTTGGCCGACCATTTCGCTGCGCCGACCATCATGTTGCCATCGCCCTGCGCCTCGATCAGCTCAAGCTTGTGACCTGTCACGCCCATGCCGAATAGTCCGCCAAAGAACTTCTCAACGCCGGCAGGCCCCTTAATCACGTCATGAGTAGCAGGCAAGAACATGGCGTCGTCGGTGTAAAACGCCGCAATCGCTTTGGCATCTGCTTTATTGAATGCTGCGTCCCAGGCAGCGTACGCCGCTTTCACATCGGCGGCCGGGTCAGCATTGGCCGGCGTCAACGCGAAAAGGCAAAGGCAAATCACGGTGAAGATTGAAGTCAGCAGTCTAACCATGTCATCCTCCCAATAATTCAGCGGCAAAAATGCAGCTCCAAACCATACGCCCCGATCGCAGGGGCGGATATACATACGTTTGGGTGTCGAAATGGCCGGAAGCTTACTGACTTTATTTCTCCGCCCAGGCTGGGCGATATGGTTGGAAAGGCGGACCATCGCTGTGCAGGCATCCAGAAATTGTTAAGCATAGTCCTATGAGGACTACGCCAATTGGAAATCTGGCAATCATCGCTTTCTCCTTTTCAGGTTACTGACCACTGCTCCTTGTAGAAGGTACGCCATGGTTTGGATGCAAGCCCGATCCCGCCGAACAGGGACACTTGAGACAGCCGATCCACCTACAGACTGCCCTTGGCGTGGCATTGATGACGGCCATAGTCAGTCTCGCGTCCTGCAAGTTCCGCTGGCGGTGCGCTACCCGAGGGTGTATTTTGGCTGATGATATTTAAGCCCACTCGATACCCCATTAGATGGGCGACAATCCATTATTATATGATTTTGTCGTGTCCACCGCCATTGGCATACGGGTTTCGAAGCGCGCGAACCTGCCGGCAACCAGGATCGAAAAGCCTTGCTTTGCTGGCGCGAGGAATGTGGCAATCGCAACCGTGTCGTGGAGCTTGATATCCCAATTCGACGCAGTCGACAAGGAAGGGAGGCCTGCGATGCTCCGTCCATCAATCACTGTTTGTGCGGCTGTCCTGTTGTTAATCAGCAGCTCCATGGCACAGTCGGACCCGATAGAGCCGGACGCGGGAACCTGGAAGACATGGGTGATTTCTTCGGGCAAGGACCTCCGTGTTCCGCCGCCGCCCGACGGTTCAGCCGCCGCCGCGGAACTGGAGCAAGTACGCGATCTCCTGACACAGAAGGATTCGAAAACCGCCAAAGAGATCATATACTGGGATGCAGGTTCGCCAGGATACAGGTGGATCGAACTCGTCAACAACCGCTTCCTCGCAGGCCAGACGCTTCCGCCAAACCCGCACCGCATACACACATATTTGACGATGGCGATCTACGATGCCACCATCGCTGCGTGGGAGTCGAAGACCTTTTACAATCGCCCGCGGCCCAGCGAAATGGACCCGGCGCTAAAGGCCGCTCTCCCGACGCCCAGAAGTCCCTCCTATCCCTCCGAACATGCTGCAGCCGCCGGCGCCGCCGCTACGGTTCTTTCCTATTTCTTTCCGGATGAAGCGTCCTCTTTCCAGTCGATGGCTGAAGAAGCTGCGCGCTCGCGTGTCTTGGCCGGCCTCCAGTTCCCGAGCGATGCGTCGGCAGGTCTGATGTTGGGACAGCGCGTGGCTGAGCAGGTGATCACACGGGCAAAAGCCGATGGCTCCGATGCAGCCTGGACCGGCACGATTCCAACTGGACCCTGCATGTGGACCGGCACCAACCCCGGCAATGTAACCATCCCCCATTGGAAGCCGATCCTGTTGGCCACTCCCGATGAGTTCAGACCTCCGGTTCCACCCGACTGCCAGTCGGCAACCGTAAAAGCCCAAGCGGACGAGGTTCGGCAGTTTGAACGAAAATTTCCAAACAACTACAAGGCGTTCTACTGGCAAAGCCCGTCCGGCATAACCACCAGCTGGTATGATTATGCCAGTAAATGGATGTTCGAAGACAAGACGGATGCAAATCCCCCGCGCGCCGCACGGGTTTATGCAATGCTGGCATCGGTCTTCTTCGATGCTTTCATCGCCAGTAACGACGGTAAATTTGCATATTGGTATCTGCGGCCCCATCAGCTCGATGCGAACATCACTCCCCTGTTCCCGGTACCGAACTTTCCCAGTTACCCATCGAACCACTCCACGCTCTCGACCGCGCGATGCGAAGTCCTGGCATACCTGTTCCCGAACCATGCAGAGTTTATTCGCGGAGTCGGCAAGGAGGCGGGCGACTCCCGCATCTGGGCGGGGATCCACTACCAGATGGACAACCAGGCGGGTGTGACGCTCGGAAAGGCAGTTGCAGGGAAATTCATCGAGCGTGCAAAGACCGACGGAGCAGACTAGCGGCTGGAATTACGTCGCCTGTCGACAGGATAATGAACTGTCCAGACATCTAACGCTATCGTCGATGAGGTCCCCTCTCAATCGATCCGGCGGCACAGGAGTACTCGCTACTGCCGAAGGCACATATTTTTTTTATACAATTTGGACTGATTCCGTCTCGAATTCCTATGCGGTCAGGCATTATCTCAGTCACTTGCTTTGCGGGCTGACGCCTCGTTCTACGACCGCCCGCATGAATTCGATCGGTGATGAAATGGGTAAAAATCAGATCAGGCTTAAACTGGCCCCCAAAATCAGTCGAAGTGTTCCGATAGAATACTTCATCCTTGCTAGTCTTCAGTCAGAGGGCGGGATCATCGGCCACTTTGGCGGAAAGCCGATTGCGGAAACGCTGGTGGACCGAAACGGGTCGCGGTATCACTTTGCTGGTGTCGCACCGCGCTGCAGCGACGGACGTTTCGATGTCGAATCCCTTCGCACCGGGGAATGGATCGTTGAACCCGGACTGGTCTATCTTATGGAGAATACAGCCAAAGCGGCCTAAGCGCATGCTGCGCGCAGCAATTGTCCGAGTGGAGTCGTTATCTGGAATGCGAATCTACCCAAGGGGTATTTGCCTGATGTCCTACGTTTCTGAAATCGAGCCCCGTTGCCCCAACTGCCACGCGTCATACTTCGCGCGAAAGCCTTTTCCTGCACCTGATGCCAATGAAAATGTGCAATGTCCTCTCTGCGATTATATAGCCCACCAAAGCGAATGGTCGGGAGCAGCTCCATGCACCATCGGTCGCTCACCTTCCCCGTGAACTTAGTCGTTTCCAAGAGAGACAAGATGCCTACTGTGCGCAGCCACCATTCCGCGTTGCATCCCCCAATTTGTACTGGTTCAAACTTGATATCGTCTGCCCGGATCTGGTGCACAGTGGGCTGGTGAACGGCGGTCGCTGGTCTAGCTCGCTGGGGCCGGTGCGCAGGGCGCGGTCGTCGTCGGCGCTTCGGGGACGTAGGGGGCGGTGTCCGTCGTCGTGCGTGGCGGCACGGTGGACTGGGTCTCCGTGATCGTGGAGCTGGTGAGGGGTTGGTCGGCGGCGATCAACCGGAACAGTTTCTTGGCCGGTCCTTGAAGCCACTCCACCCGACCAGGGTAGGTAGCGGAGTAGCGCCAGGGCGTCGTGACGAAGTGGATATCGTCGGATGCCAGACTGAGCGCGAGGTCTCTCATCACGCCGGAGGTAAGGCCGGGATCCGTGGTGACGGATTTGGTGGCCGCGTCGAGGAAGCCAAACAGCCGGGCCGGGTTGGCCAGAGTCTCGCCGCTAATGGCCTTCTTCGCCATAGCGGAGATGAAGTCCTGCTGGCGCCGGATGCGTCCGATGTCGGACCCGTCGCCGAGGCTGTGGCGGGCCCGGACGTACCCCAGCGCCTGTTCGCCCTGCAGCGTCTGCCGCCCTGCGGGCAGGTTGAGCTGGACGTACTTGTCCTGGATAGGTTCGGGGATGCAGAGATCCACCCCACCGATCGCGTCCACCATTGCCTTAAAGCCGGTGAAGTCAACCTTGACAAAGTGGTCGATGCGGATGCCGGTGAGCGTTTCGACGGTCTTCCAAGTGCAGCCGATGCCGCCGAAGTTGAAAGACGAGTTGATCATGCCGAGGTGCTTCCGCTGGCCCGGCAGCCCTTCCTGGGAGCGGCAGGCGGGAAGCTGGACCAGCGAGTCGCGCGGGAAGCTGATCACGGCCGCGTGGTTCCGTTTGGGGGACAGGTGCGCGAGCATGATGATGTCCGTACGCTCGCCGGCATCGTTCTTGCCGCCTCTCTGGTCGGACCCAAGCAACAGAATGTTCAGCGCCGCAGTCGGCGCCTTTGCCGGGCGGGCGTCACCCAGGTCCTCCCGCGTTACCTCGATGTGCCTGACATTGCCGGTCAGCTTCGCATACACGCCGGACACCGTGGCGACCACGGCCAGCATGATGACGATGGCGAGCAGCCAGCGGCGGCGGGACGGGGACTTGTCCCCCGCTGGCGGCTGCTCCTCGATCAACGCACTGCTCACGTGGCTCTCCAGAATAGGGCCAGGATAACCGCACCTGGAAAGGGCTTGCCCGAACCCATATCCTGCCAAACAGGATTCTGGTCATACGCATAAAAAACACAAGGGACAACGCAACCGTTGCAGCGTGCATTTAATCGGCTGCAGGTCGATACCAAGGATAGCACTTTTGTGGAGGTCCTCAATTACGTCAAAATAATCCTGGCTCCCGTCTGCGATCCGGGCTGCCGATAGCCCAGCAAGATCACCGCTGCTTGACATGAAGGTTACGGCGCGCAATCTGGAGTTCACCCGTGAGCTCGCTGAAAGGCCGTGCGCAGCATCGGTCCGCGCCTGTTCAAGGTACCAGCAATCGGTCTTCAACTCGACTACAGCGAAAAGGAGCGCGAATTTCTCCAGTTCCGCCATGAGTGACCCGACAGACACCCCCAATGTCTTCATTCGGCCGCCGATCGCGTGGGCGCTCGCGGTATTCGCCGGGCTTGTCCTGCATCGCGTTGTGTCCTTGCCGTTCATGCCGGCCTCGGTACCCGCGAGCTGGATCGGCGGGATGGTGTTCGTCCTCGCGCTGGCGCTGTTCGCCTGGGCGATCTTCACCATCACCAGGGCCGGCTCGAATGTGCCCACCAGCATGCCGACCACCACCATCGTTCAGGCCGGTCCCTACCGCTTCTCGCGCAATCCCATCTACCTCAGCATGTTTCTTGGGCTCGTCGGTCTCGCCATTGCCTTCGACAGCCTTTGGCTGCTCGGGACGCTCGTGCTCTTCGCGCTCGTAATTCGCTACGGCGTGGTGGCCCGCGAGGAAGCCTATCTCGAGCGCAAGTTCGGCGACGCCTATCGCCACTACCGCGCGCGTGTGCGGCGCTGGTTTTAGTCCTAGCAGCACATCGGGGGTTACAAGACGTTTACGGCTGGCGACGGCTCGGTCTCGGCAACCAACCTTAAATAAAGGGAACGATAGAAACAGCCGCGAGTTGTTGAGGTGCTGAGAAAAAAGGAGCACCAATATGAAAACACTTGCAGAACTATTCGAACACACCCTCAAGGATGTGTATTACGCCGAGAATGCTATCGCAAAGGCTCTTCCAAAAGTTTCCAGCGCGGTAAAAAGCGCGGAGCTTAAAAAGACGTTGGATCATCACCTTGAAGAAACAAAGGGTCAGATCAAAACTTTGGAGCAGGTTTTCAAGACCATTGGCGTAAAGGCTGCAGGTGAGAAATGCGATGCTGCGGATGGGCTCATAAAGGAGACTGATGGCGTCATAGCAGAAGCGCAAGGTGTGGCGTTGGAAGCCGGTGCACTTGCTGCCTGTCAAGCCGTCGAACACTATGAAATCGCTCGTTACGGATCTTTACGTGAATGGGCAAAGGTACTTGGCAACGAAAAGGCCCATGTCCTTCTCAGCGAAATTCTCGATCAGGAAAAGGCTGCAAATAACAAGCTGACCAACCTGGCAGTCACATCGATCAATAAATAAGTCAGAGTTGGCGACCAATCGCAGGGATGTACATTCACCTAGGCGGAACTATCCATCGTTTCGCTTGTTCATCCTCTCACCGAAAGGATGAACATCATGGATAAGCAGCATTCAGAAACACCGGTTCGTGAGACAGCCACGGAAGCCCGTCAGGCTTTGCCCGGTCGGCCGATACTTGTCGTCTTGATTGGTGGTCTACTTTTAGCGGCGATTGCCTGGGGCGCCGCCGAAATGTATGGCGAGAGCACGGACGACAGCGCAACAATCACCAATCAGGACGATACCACCGGCACACAAAACATGCGTCCGGACGATGCGACGCCACCTTCCGGGAATCCACCGGCGGATAACGCCCCAGTTGATAAAGACCCCACGCCTCAGACCGGTACCGGTGGCGATAGTCAGACCAAGAACCCGGCCGGAACAGTGCAATAAAGAAGGCGTGCCGCAAAAGCTTCAACGATCTCGAAGAGGATGGAGCTGACGTGGAACAAATTGCGCCGACGGATGCTAAAGAAAATGAACGGGATCGTCAGGCGCCGAACAAATCAGAGCGGGATAGACTCCGAATGGTTCTGTTGGCTCTCATATCACCGCTTGAGCTCCGGCGGCCCTTAGCATCGCAACTATGATTAGATGAGGCGTACCCAACAGAGCGGCACCGAGCGCCGAGCCAAGCGAGGCCGAGATCATCGCTTTCGCAACGCCGCGAAAACAAACTGCCAGCTAGCCCAGACGAGGAGGCAACTCAAAAGTAGCGCTGTTTTCGCTCTGCTCGATCTTGCTAAATCCGATTACAGAGAACCATCGTTCAATGTCGGGACGGTTCCGGCTGACGGACCTGATAGGTGAATTACCGCATAACTGCTGAATTCTGCGAATATGACGCTTGCAGAACCGGACTGTTTTCGCACTGAAGAACGCTTCATCGGCAGCAAATGACGTGTAAGCGATGCCATCGTTTTCATGCCAGGTTATAACAGCCAACGTCTCCTTTCCCTCGACAAGCGCGTGACCGCGTCCTTCTCTCAAGTCCATGAGAAGATGTTCTTTTGCTTTGCCTTCGGATTCACCGACAGTCGCATAGTCCTGGCTCATTCTGGCAGAAAGATGCTCGAAAACGTGACTGAGGTCGTGGGGCGTGGCGGTTCTGGCTTCCATGTCATCCCTCCAAAAGGCGTTTCCATAGACTTCATAACTGGGGACTTGTCCATGCAATTCACAGACGTTGTAACCGTCGCGAATACGCGTCGGCGCGATGACGGCTATCTGGTTTCGATTCGGATGCCGGCAAGCACGATATGGCGCTGGTTGGCGTCTATCGTCCCGGATCCGAGGTGTTCAGCGACGAAACCCTGCAGAGCGCTGCGCACCGTCCTGTAACCATGACCATCCAGACGAGCATGTCAATTCCAAGAACTGGAAAGACCATGCTGTCGGACAAATCGGCGACGAGGTGACGGGCGAGGGCATCTTCAGATTGCAAAATCTTGCTAGTTGCTGGTCGAAATGATTGCTTCTACTTCGAAATATTCGAATTCGCGGGGCGGTCTCGGAGAAGCACGATTCAACCAAAGTAAAGAGGCTCACAATCATGAGCATAACGCCGCCAAGTCTGTTGCTCTCACTTGGAGGGCGGCGTACCATTCAACCCGACAATGCCGATCGCCGAAGTTCGATAACTTCGGGACATTTCGGGATCAAGGATGAGGGGTTAGTTCAAATCGGCTCGACGGCAGCCGTAAGAAGGTGGGGAATGTTCGTTTCGGTCGAGAAGAACTTTATCTTCGTTCATGTCGCCAAGACCGGTGGCCAGGCGTTGAAGCGGGCCTTGCGCCCCTATGCGGTGCCCAAAGCCTCCGGCCAATGGCGGCGACTTCTGTCGCATCTGCCGGTCGAAGAAGGTTTCGACGTTCAGTTCGGGCCGCATGCTTCGGTGCGCTGGGCAAAGCTGAAACTGCCACGCGCCTTCTTCGAAGGGGCCTTCAAATTCGGGCTGGTGCGCAACCCTTACGATCTCGCCGTCTCCCGGTACGCTTTCGTTAGCGGCCACTGCAAGCACCACCGCCACAGAGACGCGCAGACGCAGAGTTTCGCCGATTTCCTCCGCCAGGAGCGCCGTCGTGCCTTGTGGCGCCCGCGCGATCAAAGCTCGATGCTGTGCGATTTTGGCGGTAAGCTGCTGGTCGACCAGGTCTACCGCTTCGAACGGATGGACGAGGCGTTCGCCGATATCGTCACCCGGCTGGACCTGCCCCAGTGCCCCGAACTGACCCACAAGAATGCCAGCCAGCGCGGTGCCTATCAGGATTATTACACCCCGGTTGAGCGCAAGCTGGTCGAGCAGATATGGCGCCGTGATCTCGAAAAGTTCGATTACGAGTTTTAGCGTCCGAAACTACGACGCCGTGTGGCTTTGCTGTCCGCCATCCGGCGTGCGTCTCGACCGCACCATTCTTTTCCGAACATGGATTGAGTTTTCGGTTTTCCGGCAGCGATATATCACATGGCGACTCCGTGCCAGAATAGGTCGCGGGGGAGAAACCGATGTAAAGGCCACAGGGCTAGGATCACCTCAAACAAAGGGAACCTGATCCATTGCCATCTCATGACGATCCGCTGCTGCAACCCTATCAGCTCAAACATCTGCGGCTCAAAAACCGTATCATGTCGACCAGCCATGAGCCCGCCTATTCCGAAGATGGCATGCCGAAGGAGCGCTACAGGCTCTATCATGCTGAAAAGGCCAAGGGTGGTATCGCGCTGACCATGACGGCGGGCTCGGCGGTCGTCTCGCGCGAGTCGCCGCCTGCCTTCGGTAATCTCCATGCCTACAAGGACGAGATCGTGCCGTGGCTGCGCGAACTCACCGACGATTGCCATGAGCACGGCGCCGCGGTGATGATCCAGCTGACGCATCTTGGCCGCCGCACCAGCTGGAACAAGGCGGACTGGCTCCCGGTCGTTTCGGCATCGCCGGTGCGCGAACCGGCCCACCGTGCCTTCCCAAAGGAAGCGGAAGAATGGGATATCGAGCGGATCATCGGCGATTATGCCTCTGCTGCCCAGCGCATGCAGGCGGCCGGGCTCGATGGCATCGAGTTCGAGGCCTATGGCCATCTGATGGACGGATTCTGGTCGCCCGCAACCAATCATCGCGACGATGAATATGGCGGGTCGCTGGATAATCGTTTGCGCTTCACCTGGGCGGTGATCGATGCGGTGCGCAAATCGGTCGGTCCGGACTTCATCGTCGGCATTCGCATGGTGGCCGACGAGGACTGGGAGCAGGGGCTTTCGAAGGAAGAGGGTGTCGAGATCGCCCGGCGCATTGCTGCTTCCGGCAAGTTTGACTTTTTGAACATCATTCGCGGCCATATCGATACGGACGCGGCGCTGAACGAGGTTATCCCGATCCAGGGCATGCGGTCCGCGCCGCATCTCGATTTTGCCGGTGAAATTCGCCAGCAAACGAAATTTCCGACATTTCACGCGGCGCGTATCGCCGATGTGGCGACGGCTCGTCATGCCGTGGCCGAGGGCAAGCTCGACATGGTCGGGATGACGCGCGCGCATCTTGCCGATCCGCACATCGTGCGCAAGATCATCGCTGGCGAAGAACACCGCATCCGGCCCTGTGTCGGGGCCACCTATTGCCTTGACCGTATCTATGAGGGCGGCGAGGCGCTGTGCGTGCATAATGCGGCGACAGGGCGCGAGCAGACCATGCCGCATGTGATTGCGAAGGCGCAGACCGCACGCAATGTCGTGGTCGTGGGTGCTGGTCCGGCAGGGCTAGAGGCTGCGCGGGTTGCCGCCGAGAGCGGCCACAGGGTCTCGGTGCTGGAGGCTTCGGATCAGGCTGGTGGACAGGTCCGGCTTGCATCGCAAAATCCGCGGCGCAAGGAGATGATCGGCATCGTCGACTGGAGGCTCGACGAACTGGAGCGGCTGGGTGTCTCGCTGCGCTACAATGTCTGGGCGGAAGCCGACGACGTGCTTGGGCTCGAGCCCGATGTCGTGGTCATTGCCACCGGCGGCTTGCCGCAGAACCCGCCGCTCACAGCGGGCGATGATCTGGTGGTGTCGAGCTGGGATATTCTTGCCGGCGCCGTCAAGCCGGGCGAGAACGTTCTGCTTTACGACGACAATGGCGGGCATCAGGGCATGAGCGCGGCAGAGATGATCGCGCGGGCGGGCTCGAAGCTCGAGCTTGTCAGTCCGGAGCGGTTTTTCGCGCCGGAGATGGGCGGCATGAATCACGTACCCTATATGCGGGCGTTTCAGGAGAAGGGCGTGCGCGTGACGATCAACACGCGGCTCGTCAGCGTTGCGCGCAATGGCAACCAGCTTGTTGCGACGCTCGGATCGGATTTCGCGCCGGAGTATCATGAGGAGCGCCTGGTCGATCAGGTGGTGGTCGAGCACGGAACGTTGCCCATTGACGACCTCTACCGCGAGTTGAAGCCATTGTCGCGCAATGGCGGCGCCGTGGATTATGATCGTTTGGTCAATGGCGGCGCGATCTTTCCGCTGCGGGGAGAGGGCAAGTTCGATCTGTTGCGGATCGGCGATGCCGTGCATGCGCGCAACATCCATGCGGCGATTTATGATGGGCTAAGATACGCGACGCGCTTTTAGCGTCATCGCAAGAGAGGGGATTAAGTCGTGAATGCAAATCCCCTCACTTGGATTTTCCAAGGATTTAGCAAAGGGGCTAAATCCAAGAAAATCCTTTCTCTCCCGCAAGGGGAGAGATGATCGGCATCGGCTGTCCTGCTTACTTGACGGCTGCCTTGACCTTTTCGGCAACGTCGGCGCTGACCCACTTGGTCCAGATATCCTCATGGTTCTTGAGGAAATACTTTGCGCCGTCTTCACCAGTCGCCTGATTGTCAGTCATCCAGGCGAGGAGCGTGTTGACCGTCTTGTTGTCCCACGAGCGGGCCTTCAGATAGTCCATGGCCGGGCCGGAAGCCTCACTAAATTTCTTGGTGACGACCGTATCGACTTCGGCGATTTCCCAATCGTTCTTCTTCGGATCGGGGCAATCGGCAACCGTGTTGCAACGCTTCCATTCGGCTGCATCGAATTTCGCGCCGTGGTCGAGCTTCACCATCGGGTATTTGCCGAGGATGGCGGTCGGTTCCCAATAGTAGCCGACCCAGCCTTCCTTGCGTTCATAGGCCTTTGCCAGCGCGCCATCGAGGCCCGCTGCCGAACCGGTATCAACGAGGGTGAAGCCTTTCTTCTCTGCGTCATAGGCCTTGAAGAACTGCGCCGTAGCAACAGTGCCGCCCCAGCCGGCAGGTCCGTTGAACACGGCACCCTTGGAGGGATCTTCAGGAGCGGGGAAAAGCTCGGGATGCTTCAGCGCATCGTCGATGGTCTTGATGTCCGGATGGGCATCCGCGAGATATTTCGGTATCCACCAGCCCTGCACACCGCCGTCGGATAGCGACTTGGAGGCGTAGACGAGCTTGCCGTCGGCAACCGCCTTGTCCATGATATCGCGCATGAAATCGACCCAGCCTTCGGGGGCAATATCAGGCTGACCCTTTTCGGTCATGGAAGTCAGCGTAGGGATCGTGTCGCCCTGAATGATTTCAGCCTGGCAGCCATAGCCGGATTCGAGAATGATCTTGTCGAGATTGGCGAGAACTTCGGCAGATTGCCAGTTCATGCTGGCGATGGTGACGTTGCCGCACTCGGCGGCCGATGCACCGTCTGCAGCGCCGAGCAGCGCAAACGCCATGACGCCGCTCATCAATAATGCTTTCATCATAATTCCCCTTTTGCTGATTTTGTTAGAGCCCGTCGGAAAGTCTACTGCGGCGGTCATCTGACGTGGTTTTCGGCGCTTCCGGTGCTCACGTACCAAATGTACGCTCCGCTCCGGTTCTCGAAAACCGCGCCATATGCCTCTCCGCAGCGACTTTCCACACGGACTCTTTGTGTGAAAAGTTATTCAACGATAGTCTCAGACCCAGGTGGCGAGAAGCCCGGATGCGGCAAAGGCTTTGTTTTTTGCGACGCGATCATCAATTCTCGGGCGCACTCGTGTGGTCCATATCAACTGACGATTTTCTCATCGATTTCAATCAGATATGGCTTTCCGCTCGACTTGGCATTGAGCAACGCGGCTGGCAGTTCTTCGAGGCCTGCCAAACGCTGCGATGAGACGCCGTAAGCCTCGGCGATCTTCAGATAGTCGGGTGCGGATGGACGCACGCCAACGGGATTGATGTCGACCTCGATCATCGCGCGTTCGATTTCCTGATAGCCCTGATTGTTCCACACGATAAAGATGACGTGCACGCGCTCATCGACCGCAGCGCCGAGTTCGCCAAGGACAAACTGGAAGCCGCCGTCACCGACGATGCAGATGGTCGAAGTTTCCGGCCTGCCAAGTGAAGCTCCGATTGCCGCTGGCGGTCCGAAGCCCAATGCACCGAACCCGGTCGCGGCATTGAACCAGCCGCCGACGCGGTCGTGATCGTAGTACAAATTGCCGGCATAGATGGCCTGCGTGGAATCACCGACGATCAGTGAACCCGGCAACGTGTCGCGCAGGGTGTCGAGGAAACGCACCATGCCCTGATAGCGCGTGCCGATATGGGCCCAGGCTGCGTCACGCGTCTGCCGCGCGCGTTGTTCGCCTGAGTTTGAATTGCGGCGTTCGGGCAAGGCGGCAGCAAGCTCCTCTACCGTTTCCCTGGCTGAAGCTTCTATCGGCATGAAGGCGGGATGGCGGTCGAGTTGTCCGGCATCGATATCGATACGCACAAGCCGTTTCAGTTCAGGAAAACCGCCACCACCGTACATGTCGTAATCTGTCGGGCCCATCTCCGTACCGATCGCAATGACGAGATCGCTGTTCGCGAGCAGTTCGCGGCACGGCTTCAGGCTGGGGCTGGCTGGAATGAGCAGGGAGTGGCCATGCATGATGCCGCGCGCATTGGTGGTTGCAATGACCGGCGCATCGAGCCTTTCCGCAAGTGTTTGCAACGGTCCAGCCGCCGCCTTGGCGCCGCCGCCAATCAGTATTACAGGCCGTTCGGCGTTCAGGCATTGACGTGTCAGTTCTGCCATGGTTTCGGCCGACGCATGCGGGATCGGCGCATCGGAGGGCAGGCGTTCCGCGCCATCCAGCGGCAGCGCCATCACATCCAGCGGAATCTCGATATGGACGGGACCGGGGCGCCGCGAGGCAAACAGCGCAAAGGCGCGGGCGAGAACGATCGCCAATTCGTCCGGCTTCTCGATGCGATGCGAGAACATCGCGACGGTCTGCATCATGGCGCGCTGATTGGGAAGTTCGTGCAGGAAGCCCATGCCTTTGCCGAGCGACTCGCGCTGGTTGACGCCGGAGATCACCAGCATGGGGATCGAATCGGCGCGGGCCTGCCCCATGGCGGTTATGGTGTTGGTTATGCCGGGCCCGGTGATGACGAAGGCAACACCGGGCTTGCCTGTGGCTCTCGCGTAGCCATCGGCCATGAAGCCCGCGCCCTGTTCGTGGCGCGGCGTGATATGGCGGATATTCGAGCCTGCGAGGCCACGATAGAGCTCGATGGTGTGAACGCCGGGGATGCCGAAAACCGTATCGACATCATAGGATTCGAGCAGATGGACGAGGGCTTCACCAACAGTGGTCATGCGGATTTCCGTTGTTGCAGGCGCGATGCGAGGCGGACAATACCGGCGCAGGCGGCATCGATCTTGTCATCCGCAACGCTGAGGCTCAAGCGAAGATAGCCGGCCAGGTTATCCCCGAAGGATTTGCCCGGCATCACCGCGACGAATTCTTCTTCGAGCAGGCGCATGGCGAAATCCTGGCCTGAAAGCCCGGTTGCGCGGATATCGGCAAGGATGAACATGCCGGCTTGCGGGATTTTCGAGACGATGCCTGCCTTGCCGTCCAGCCGTTCAGAGATGCGCTGAGCGCGGCGCAGGAAGCTTTCGCGCATCGTAGCAGCGGCGGTGGACGGCCGGCTGAGGGCATAGGCGGTCATGTCGGCGATGAAGGGCTGTCCACCGAACAGCATGGATTCGGACAGTGGCAGCAAGCGTTCCGTAAATTCCTTCGGTGCGATACACCAGCCGCTACGGAAACCCGGTGCCGCATGGGACTTGGAAATCGAAGCGACGGCAATGGTGCGATCGGCAAGTTCTGCCCGGTCCAGAGGCGAGGCGAAGCTGCCGTTGAAAATCATCAGTTCGTAGACTTCATCGGAAACGATCCAGAGATTGTGCCTGATGCAGACTTCACCGATTGCGGCTATCTCTTCGGCGCTCAGCACAGCGCCTGTCGGATTGTGCGGCGTGTTCAGAAGGAGAACTCTGGAATTTGGCGTGATGACCTTCTCGAGGTCTGCCGCCTGCATGCGGAAGCCTTTTTCCGGACGCAACGGCACCGATACGCGTGTTGCGCCTGTGGCCCGGACAACGCCGTCATAGGTCGCATAGAGCGGATCGCCGGTGATGATCTCGTCGCCTTCTTCGGCAAGTCCCATCATGACCATCGACAGGGCGGTTTGCGTGCCTGAGAAACACATGATGTTTTCCGGACCAATCTCACGTCCGGTGCGGGCTGTGTATTTCTCCGAAAGGGCAGCGAGCAATGCCGGTTCGCCGCGACCGCTGGAATAGCCGGTCCGGCCTGCGCGCATCGCCCGTTCTGCGACGTCTATCATGTCGGTGGGCGTCGGAATGTCCGGCTCGCCAATCGTCAGCTCGATGATTTCGAGGCCGGCGCGTTTCATCTCGCGTGCGCGGAAGTGGACAGCCCACTTGTCGGATCCAAGTCCGGCCAGACGATCGGTGACAGACGCAAAGCGCATCATATCGCGCCTCCTTTTTCAGGATTGAGAGAAATTCCAAGAACGGCTTCGATAGCGGCAATACCCGTTTCAGCCAACTCTCCATCGGCAAAAATATCGCCCGCAAGACAACCCTCGAGCCAGAGACCATCAATAATGGCGTTGATGGCGATGGCATGGCGGCGGGTAAAGTTTGAATCCGCAGGCTTGCCGGCGGCCAGCAATGCTTCGCGGATGAGTGCTTCCAATTCGTCGCGAAAGCCGAGATAGCCGTCGCGGTGCGCCAATGCCATGGCCGGATCGGCATGAACCATGCCGATGAACCCCGCCCAGAGAGAGAGGTTGTTAGGATCCATAATCGGCTGGCCGAGATTGGCGGTCACGAAGGCATTGAGACGGGCGCGCGGATCATCTGGCGCATTCTTCAGCGCATCGCTTGCCTGGACCGTCATGCGATTCATGACGGCACGATAGGCCGCGCCGATGAGATCGTCCTTGGCCGGGAAATAATAACGGATAAGACCGGCTGTAACGTCGGCGCGCAGTGCGATTTCACGCACCGTCGCGCCGGCTAGCCCACGTTCTGCCACACATTCCAGCGTTGCCGCGATCAAATCCTCGCGGCGTTTGTCCTCGCCCTCACGGCGGAAGCTCTTGCGTGTGGCGCTCTGGGTTTTCATTGGCGCCAGACGGGCCGCGTCAGACAGGTGGGGCCGCCCTCGCAGGCAATGCACAGCGCATCGGCCTCGAACGTCGTGACCGTGCAGCCGGCCGCCTCCATGGCGGCCTTGGTTTTCTCAAAACCAGCGACGGCGATCACCTCATAGGGTGCAGTCGGCAGGACATTGAGATTGAGCCCGTTGCTGGCGGCGAATTCTTCTTCCGGGGCCACGACAAGTCGAATGCCGCGCTCCTTCAGAAGCTGGTAGAAGGCGGCGGGCAGCAGCGGCAGATGCACCAGCGCCAGATCCTCGGCCAGCGGGGAAATGATCGACATCAGGTGCAGGCACGCCTCTTCGCCGTGCCAGAGCGGCAGGTCGAAACCCAGAACAGTGATGCCGAGCGGCTTGAGGATAGCGGTGAGTTGTTCTATGCCGACTTGATTGGTGCGCACGCCGCGCCCGACAGCCAAGGTTTTGCTGTCGACCCAGACGCAATCGCCGCCTTCAACGGTGCCCGGCGCTTCGATGCGGCCGAGAACAGGCACATCCATTTCCCGGTAGGTTTCATGGTGCAGGTCCGGCTCATCCAAACGCAGGCTCTTGCCCATGCGCAGGAGGACGGCGCCTTTATCGGTGACGAGCGAAGGGTCATGGGTGAATATCGAATCCGAGAGGGCATCGTTGCCGTCGCGTATCCAGGTAATGTCAGCACCGGATCGGGCGACCAGATCAGCGAAAATCTTGTGTTGTTCCGAAGCCCTACGTGGATCGAACTGTGGTCCGTAGTGCCAGACGTGGCGTTCGGCACCGGCCATGACCCTGTCCGGCATGCGCATGATGACGCGTTTCAAGGGAAGGGCCATGGACTGCGAACCGAATGACATTGCTTGGGGGTGCTCTCGAAAAATTGCTCGTCGGTGTATTTATACGCTTGCATAATTAGAGCGCAAGTGGTGTGATGGGCTAAATTCGGGCAATCAAGACCCATGCTGACAAAAGAGGCGGATCAAATATCTGATGGTTGAGCATGCACGACATCTATGGACGGGACTCCCGGAATGACGGCGAATGTAGCCGTTGCGGCGGATCCTCTCCAACCGGGCGCGGCTGAACAGGCTGAAGCCATCCACATCGAAAACCTGCACAAACGGTTCGGCGCGCTTGAAGTGCTCAAGGGCGTCTCGATGACAGCCAAGGATGGCGATGTGGTCGCCATGATCGGCGGCAGTGGCTCGGGCAAGTCCACATTCCTGCGCTGCATCAATTTCCTCGAAAACCCGACCAGCGGCGTCATTCGCATCAATGGGGAAGATGTCAAAATGGTCAGCGACGGCCATGGCGGTCAGGTGCCGGCCAACCGCCGCCAGATCGAGCGCATTCGCAGCCGGCTCGGCATGGTGTTCCAGAATTTCAACCTGTGGCAGCACATGACGCTGATCCAAAACGTTATTGAAGTGCCGGTGCATGTGCTTGGTATGAAACGCGATGAGGCGATGGCCATTGGCGAACAGCTTCTTGAGCGCGTCGGTCTTTCAGCCAAGCGCGATGTTTATCCAGCCTATATGTCGGGCGGTCAGCAGCAGCGTGGTGCCATCGCCCGCGCGCTCGCAATCCAGCCGCGTGTGATGCTCTTCGACGAGCCGACGTCGGCGCTAGATCCCGAACTTGTCGGCGAGGTCTTGAAGGTTATCGCCGATCTCGCGAAAGAGGGCCGGACCATGCTGCTTGTTACCCATGAGATGAAGTTCGCCCGTGAAGTGGCGAGCCATGTCATGTATTTGCACAACGGCATTGTCGAAGAAGAAGGACCACCGGAAGAATTGTTCGGATCACCGAAATCCGAACGTTTGAAGCAGTTTATACGCACTGTTTCATAAAGGACTAAAGGAAACAGGGAACAACCCTGGGGAACAGCTGAAACAATGGAGATGAGTATGAAGTCTTTTCTGAAAACAACGGTAGCAGCCGTTGTGCTTGTGGTTGCAGGCCTCGGCGCAGCCAATGCCGAGCAGGTCAAGGTTGGCATCGCCGCCGAACCCTATCCGCCGTTTGCTTCGCCCGATGCATCGGGCAAATGGCAGGGCTGGGAAGTGGAAATTGCCATGGCGATGTGCGAGGCGGCCAAGCTTGATTGCGTCATCACGCCTGTTTCTTGGGACGGCATCATTCCGGCTTTGACGACGAAGAAGATCGATGTAATCACCGCGTCCATGTCGATCACCGCCGAGCGCGAGAAGACGATCGATTTCTCCGACAAATACTATAATACCCCGACAATGATCCTCGGCTCCAAGGAAGAGAAGATGGATGCGACGCCGGAGGGCCTGAAGGGCAAGATTCTTGGTGTGCAGGCTTCGACGGTGCACCAGGCCTATGCGAAGAAGCATTTCGCTGACACCGCAGCCGAGATCAAGGAATATCAGACGCAGGACGAGGCCAATCAGGATTTGGCTGCCGGCCGTATCGACGCGACCCAGGCGGATGGACTGGCGCTGGAAACCTTTGCCGCGACCCCTGAAGGCAAGGCCTGCTGCGAGATCAAGGGCAAGGTCGCCGATGATCTTGAGATCCTTGGACCGGGCGTTGGCGTTGGCATACGCAAGGGCGACACGGAGATGAAGGAAAAGTTCAACGCGGCGATCAAGGCGATCCGCGCGAGCGGAAAATACGACGAGATAACGAAGAAGTACTTCACCTTCGACGTCTATGGCGGCTGATTGAATTTGGGCCGGTGTCGGGTTTCCAACGCCGGCCTTTTCATTATTTGAAACCCTGCATTTGACGCTGAATCGAGGACGGCTTGGCCGACGCATCGATTATCCCCGCCGGGATTACCGGCATGTTCGAACTTCTTTCTCCTGTCGCGCCAGGATGGGGCGCCAATCTTCTGCGCGGGCTGATGCGGTCGCTGCAGATCGCCTTTGGCGCATTCGGCATGGGTCTGATCATCGGAACATTCGGCGCCTATGGAAAGCTTTATGGCGGCCCGATCGTGCGCGACTTGGCCGCGATCTACACGACACTCGTGCGTGCCGTGCCCGAGCTCGTTATGATCCTGCTGCTGTATTATGCCGGCACGGATCTGATCAATCGTATCCTTGAGGGGATGGGCTACCAGCGCGTGGACATCAGCGGTCTGGTTGCCGGTATCGTGGTGCTCGGTTTTGTGCAGGGCGCCTATGCGACGGAAGTGTTGCGCGGCGCAATCAAATCCATCCCGCAAGGCGAGATTGAGGCGGCGAGGGCATATGGCATGCCGCCGACGCTCATGATGCGCCGGATTACGCTTCCGGCAATGCTGCCGCACGCCTTGCCGGGGCTTGCCAATCTCTGGCTCATTTCAACGAAGGACACTGCACTGCTAGCAGTCGTTGGGTTCAGCGAGTTGACGCTGGAAACCCGCCAGGCGGCCGGGACAACAAAGGCTTATATGACGTTCTACCTCGCCGCGGGCGGTCTGTATCTTCTGATCACGCTTTTTTCCAATGTGATCCTCGAATGGGTTGAGAGACGGGCCCGGCGCGGCATGCCTTCGGTCAAGGGGGCGCACTGATGTCGAACGTCGGCGAAACCGAAATTGAAGTTCCGATAGAGACCTTTCCGATCCACAAGGAAAAGGATCCGAGCAGTCAGGCAAGCAGGTTGCCGCCGCACCGTATCGTGCTCATCCTGATTGGACTGGCGCTTCTCGCATCGGCCGTCTTCTTCATGCGTTGGGAATGGCTGCCGGAATATGGCAGTTTGATCCTGCAGGGGCTGTGGCGGACGATCTGGATCTTGTGCGTCACGGTATTTCTTGGCTTTCTGCTGGCAGTGCCTCTTGGTCTGGCACAGGCTTCCGGCCCGGCTATCCTGGCAATTCCAGCGCGGACGTTCTGTACGGTCATTCGCGGTACCCCGCTGCTCGTTCAGCTTTGGCTGCTCTACTACGGCCTCGGCTCACTGTTCCCGCAATATCCCTGGATCAGAGGTTCGGAGCTCTGGCCCTATCTGCGGCAGGCTTGGCCCTATGCCGTGCTTGCCTTGACACTGTCCTATGCCGGTTACGAAGGCGAGGTGATGCGAGGTGCTTTTGCTGGTGTTCCAAAGGGGCAACTGGAATCAGCACGCGCTTTCGGCATGCCGCGCTTTACCATCTTTCGCCGTATCTGGCTGCCGCAGGCCATTCACAGGGCGCTGCCGACTCTGGCGGGCGAAGCTGTGCTGCAGCTGAAATCCACACCATTGGTCGCGACGATCACTGTCGTCGATCTTTATTCGGTGGCGTCGCGTGTGCGGCAGGATACGTTCCTTACCTATGAGCCTCTGCTCTTGCTGGCTGCGGGTTATCTCGTGATCACCGGCATCATTGTTTTTCTCTTCAGGCGTGTGGAGAAATTGATACCGTCGAAGCTTGGGTGAGCGTTTTCTCGTCGTGGCGCAAATGACGGGACTTATGTCGCAAGTGTTGGAGGCGTGTCGCTGAGCAGATGCGCATAGTGTGGGCAAAAGGAACACCTCGCAAAGACGAGAAAATGGGACACATGTCATCAGCGGTACAACGCCGGTGAGCATTATCCGTTTTCGACTCTTGGGCGGGGCGAAGGGCGATAATGCGGACAGTCGAGACTTTTCAGCATAGTATCCAAGAGCATGCCGATATGGGCATTATCCTGCCCGACGGTTGCCGGCTTTCGGCGAGGGTCTGGATGCCAGACGATGCCGAACAAAATCCGGTTCCTGCAATTCTCGAATTTCTCCCGTATCGCAAGCGCGATGGCACCACCGCCCGGGACAACCTCACGCACCCATATTTTGCCGGGCACGGCTATGCCTGCCTGCGCGTCGACATGCGCGGCAACGGCGATTCCGAAGGGCTGATGGAAGACGAGTATTCCGAGCAGGAACTCGCCGATGCCTGCGAGGTGATCAAGTGGATTGCCGCGCAGTCCTGGTCGACCGGCAAGGTCGGCATGATGGGCATATCCTGGGGCGGCTTCAATTCGCTGCAGGTGGCGGCGATGCAGCCGGAAGCGCTGAAGGCGATCATCACGCTTTGCTCTACCGACGATCGTTATGCCGACGATATCCATTACAAGGGCGGCCTGCTGCTCAATGAGAATCTTGGCTGGGGAGCGACGATGCTCGCCTACTCATCACGCGCGCCCGATCCAGCGCTTGCTGGCGAGAAATGGCGCGATATATGGCTCGATCGGCTCGACAATGAGCCCTTCCTGCCAGCCGTCTGGCTCAACCATCAGACGCGCGACGCCTACTGGCAGCGCGGTTCTGTCTGCGAGGACTTCTCCGCGATAAAGGCGGCGACGCTCGCAGTTGGCGGTTGGGGCGATGCCTACAAGAACGCCGTACCGCGGCTGATGGCGGGCATAACCGCACCCGTCAAAGGCATTATCGGCCCTTGGGTGCATAAATATCCGCATTTTGCCGTTCCCGAGCCGCGCATCGGCTTCCTGCAGGAGGCGCTGCGCTGGTGGGATCGCTGGCTCAAGGATATCGATACCGGCGTCGAGAACGATCCGGCCTATCGCGGCTATCTGATGGATTCGGTGCGTCCCAAAAGCTGGTACACGGAGCGCCCCGGTCTCTGGATCGCAGAACAGGAATGGCCATCCACGACGATTGCTTCCGAAGTGCTGCATCTGCAAGCGGACAAGTCGCTCGCCTCCGAGGCATCCGGCGATTTCTCCCATCTCGTGGCATCGCCGCACGATTGCGGCATGATGGGCGGCGAATATTGCGCTATCTGGCTCGGACCGGAAATGCCCGGGGACCAGCGTCGCGACGATGCGCTTTCGGTTTGTTACGACATGGTTCTGGACAAGCCGATCGATATTGTCGGTGCGCCGGAGATCAACTTGATGTTGTCGAGCGATAGGCCGGTTGCCATGGTCGCGGTGCGGCTTTGCGATGTGCATCCAGATGGTGCGTCGACACGCATCACCTATGGTGTGTTCAATCTCTGCCATCGCGATGGTCATGACAGGCCGGAGCCGCTTGTCCCGGGAGAGGCCGTCAAGATCAGCTTCAAGCTTGACGATATCGCCTATCGCATTCCAGCTGGGCACACATTGCGTGTAGCCGTGTCATCCTCCTATTGGCCGATGGTCTGGCCTTCGCCGGAAAACGCCAGCTTGACGATACGTGCAGGGCAGATCCGCGTTCCGTCGCGGGAACGAGCGACCGGGGATGAATGTGTGTTTCCGGAGCCGGAAGCCGCATCGCCATGGCGGCTCGAGACCCTTAGGAAGGGCGGTAATAGCCGGTCGATCGAGCATGATCAGGTCACAGGCAAGATCAGTCTCGTGATCGAGGACGATTTCGGCGAGGCGCGTGACAAGGATCATGGTCTCGTCCATGGTGGCGTTGCCCGCGAGCGCTGGGAAATCAACGCCGACGATCCGCTTTCCGCCTATGGCGAGACGCACTGGACCGAAGTTTCGGGGCGCGACAACTGGCGGATACGTACCGAGACATTCACGACGATGCGGTCAGACAAGCACAATTTCTATCTGACCGGGCGCATCGAGGCCTACGAGAACGACAATGCGGTGTTCGAGCGCGATTTTACCGAGACGATCGCGCGCAATTGCATCTGACCTTGAGGGCTGCGTTTGCAGCGCTGTCTTAGATAACGAACTTAAAGGGTTGAAATTTACGAATATCAAGTCGCATAATTCACAAAAACCAGAATTGGGACGCCGGGCGTCGCAAGCACAAGAAGGGGATTAGATATGTCAAACGAACTCGATTATCTCAGCCGCAGGGTTGCACTTGGCAAGCTTTCGCGCCGCGCCTTCCTCGGCCGTGCCGCAGCTCTTGGCGTCACGACAGTTTTCGCCAACTCCCTGCTTTCGAGCGCTGCGCTTGCCGAAGGCCCGGTCAAGGGTGGAACGTTGAAAGCCGGCATGCAGGGCGGCGCTTCTACCGACAGCCTCGATCCTGCGACATGGCAGAGCCAGGTTCCTTACAAGTTCGGGCGTCAATGGGGCGAACAGCTCGTGGAAATCCAGCCTGACGGCAAGCTCAATCCGAAGCTCGCGACGGAATGGGGCTCATCGGACGATGCCAAGGTCTGGACCTTCAAGATCCGCAAGGGCGTGCAGTTCCATGACGGCAAGGAGATGACTCCAGACGACGTCGTCGCTACGATGGAACGCCATTCCGACGCCAATTCGAAATCCGGCGCACTCGGCGTCATGGGTGGCATCGACAACGTGAAGAAAGACGGTGATACCGTTGTTTTCACATTGAAAGAAGCCAATGCCGATCTGCCGTTCCTGATGGATGACTACCATCTGATGATCCAGCCGGGCGGCGGCAAGGACAAGCCAACGGCGGGTATCGGTACTGGGCCGTACAAGGTGGTGACGGATGAGCCGGGCGTTCGACACATTGGGACGAAATTCCCCAACTACTGGGACGGCGACAAGCGCGGCCACGCCGAGCAGATCGAAATTATCGTCATCAACGATGCAACCGCCCGCACGGCCGCGCTGCAGTCCGGCCAGGTGCACATGATCAACCGCGTCGAGCCGAAGATCGTCGATCTCGTCAAGCGCGTTCCGGGCGTTACAATCCAGAACGTTGCCGGCAAGGGGCACTATGTTTTCATTGCCCACTGCAACACCGCGCCGTTCGACAATATCGATCTGCGACTGGCACTGAAATACGCCATGAACCGCGACGAGATGGTGAAGACCATTCTGCGCGGCTATGGTTCCGTGGGTAACGACACGCCGATCAACAAGGCGTATCCGCTGTTCTCGGACGATCTCGAACAGCGTAAGTACGATCCGGACAAGGCGGCATTCCATTACAAGAAGTCCGGTCACGATGGCTCGGTGCTTCTACGCACGTCCGATGTTGCATTTCCCGGCGCAATCGATGCGGCGCAGCTCTATCAGCAGAGCGCTGCCAAGGCTGGCATCACCATCGAAGTCAAGCGTGAGCCGGGCGACGGCTACTGGACGCAGGTCTGGAACAAGCAGCCGTTCTCGACATCCTACTGGGGTGGACGGCCAACGCAGGACCAGATGTTCTCGACGGCTTACTATTCCAAAGCTGACTGGAACGACACGCGTTTCTTCAATGAAAAGTTCGACAAACTGCTCTTGCAGGCGCGCGGCGAACTGGACGAAGGCAAGCGCAAGGCCATGTACCGCGACATGAACGTCATCGTAAGCGACGAAGGCGGTGTCATCGTGCCGATGTTCAACGACTTCATCGATGCGACGAGCAAGAAGGTCGGCGGTTGGGTGCCGGATGGCAATCAGGAGATGAGCGGCGGTTACGCATTGTCGCGCTGCTGGCTGATCGCTTAGGACCCCGGCGGATGAGTACGCCTGTCCTTAAACTGGTCGCCCAGCGCATTGCGATGGGCGTACTCCTTCTCGTTGCTGTCTCCGTGTTGATCTTTGTCGGCACGCAGATCCTGCCTGGAGACGTCGCACAGTCCATTCTTGGACAATCGGCCACGCCGCAAGCGCTCGAAAACCTGCGGCGTGACATGGGCCTGAACGATCCGGCCTATATCCGCTATTTCCGCTGGCTTGGAGGCATCCTGACCGGCGACCTCGGCACTGCTCTCTCCAGCGGACAGGATATTGCAACATCGCTGAAAGACCGGCTATGGAACACGTTGTTTCTCGCCTCGGCGGCTGCGGTGGTTTCGGTCCCGCTGGCAATCGGCCTCGGGCTGCTGGCCGTGCGTTACCGCAACGGCTTCGTGGACAAGCTCATATCCGGGCTTGGCCTCGCTTCGACATCCTTGCCGGAGTTCTTCACCGGCTATCTGCTGATCTATTTTGTAGCCGTACGGCTGCAATGGTTCCCGAGCGTCTCGACAGTTTATGAGGGGATGCCATTTGGTGAACGCTTGAGTGCCATCGCCCTGCCGGTTACCGTACTGACGCTTGTCGTTTTGGCACACATGATGCGCATGAACTCGTGCAGCAATCCTCAACGTGATGCAGTCCGCTTACATCGAGACCGCAGAACTCAAGGGACTCACGCCAATCCAGATTATCACGCGGCACGCATTTCCGAATGCGATAGCGCCGATCGTCAACGTCGTCATGCTCAATCTCGCGTTTCTGATTGTCGGCGTGGTCGTGGTCGAGGTCATCTTTGTCTATCCCGGCATGGGACAATATCTGGTCGATCATGTTGCCAAGCGCGACGTTCCGGTCGTTCAGGCATGCGGGCTGGTTTTCGCGGCTGTCTATATCAGCCTCAATATTGTTGCTGATATCGTGGCGATTGTTTCCAATCCCCGCCTCAGACATCCCAAGTGAGGCCGCCCAATGCTGAAGCTTAAAACCATCCCGATCAGTGCGTGGATCGGTCTCATCATCACCGCGCTGTTTCTCTTTGCAGCAATTTTCGCTCCGTGGGTCGCGCCATATTCAGTTGGTGAGACAGTCGGCGATGTGTGGGAGGCCAGCTCCGCGAAATACTGGCTCGGCACCGATAATCTCGGACGTGATCTGTTGTCGCGCATGATATACGGTGCGCGGATAACCATCTTCATCGCGGCGATGGCGACGGCACTGTCGTTTATCCTTGGTTCGGTGTTGGGGTTTGCAGCAGCGGTCATAGGCGGCTGGTTCGACCAGCTCATGTCGCGCTTCGTCGATTTGATCATGGCAATTCCGACGCTGATCTTTGCACTTGTCGTGCTTTCGGTGCTGCCCGCCAACGTCCTTACGCTCATTCTGGTGATGGGCCTGCTCGATGCGACGCGTGTCTACCGGCTGGCTCGCGCCGTCGCCGTGGATATCAATGTGATGGACTTCGTCGAGGCGGCAAAACTGCGCGGCGAGGGGCGTATCTGGATCATCTTTCGTGAAATCCTGCCGAATGCACTGACGCCGCTGATTGCCGAACTTGGGCTGCGGTTCATCTTCGCGGTGCTGTTTCTTTCGGCGCTGTCGTTCCTCGGTCTTGGCGTGCAACCGCCGGACGCGGATTGGGGCGGCATGGTCAAGGAAAACAAGGAAGGCATCGTCTTTGGCATTCCGGCGGCCCTTATCCCCGCTGCGGCCATCGCCATCCTTGCCATTTCGGTTAATCTGGTTGCCGACTGGATCCTCAATCGCACCACCAGCTTGAAGGGAGGGCGCGGCTAATGGCCAAACGTCCCGTAGACAGAAGTGGAACCCTGCTCGATATTCGCAATTTGCGTATCGAGGCAACGAGCTATCCGCCCGGCGAACCACCGCGCAATGTCGTCATTGTCGATGACGTTTCGGTGAAGGTCGAGCGCGGCAAGGTTTTGGGGCTTATCGGCGAATCCGGTGCAGGCAAGTCGACCATCGGCCTTTCCAGCATGTGCTATGGCCGGGGTGGCGTACGCATCACCGGCGGCGAAGTCCTGCTCAACGGCCGTGACATATTGAAAGGCGGGCCAAGACTGCTGCGGCAGGTCCGGGGACGTGAGGTGTGCTACGTCGCGCAGTCCGCTGCTGCAGCCTTCAATCCCGCGCGCAAGCTGATGGATCAGGTTGTCGAGGCGGCGCTCCTGCACAAGATATGCACAAAGGCGCAAGCCGAGAAACGCGCTGTTGGGCTCTTCAAAAAGCTCGGTCTGCCCAATCCGGAAACCTTCGGCCAGCGTTTCCCGCACCAGGTTTCGGGCGGACAGTTGCAACGGGCCATGACGGCCATGGCGCTGTGCTCGGAACCGGATTTGATCGTGTTCGATGAGCCGACGACTGCGCTGGACGTTACCACGCAGATCGATGTGCTGGCATCGATCAAGGATGCGATCCGCGATACGAACGTTGCCGCCCTTTACATCACCCATGATCTCGCGGTCGTGGCGCAGGTGGCGGATGACATCATCGTCTTGCGGCATGGTAAAAAGGTTGAGTATGGCGATACGCACCAGATCATCAAGGAACCGCGCCAGCAGTACACGAACCAACTGGTCTCGGTTCATCATATCCCGCACGAACAAAAGAACCCGACCGACGCGCCGATCCTGGTCGTCAACAATGTCACGGCGGCCTATGGCGGCGGGCTGGTGAAGGTCCTGAAGAACGTATCTGTGGACATCCATCTCGGCCAGACACTGGCTGTCGTTGGCGAATCCGGGTCAGGGAAATCGACGCTGGCCCGAGCGATCACCGGCCTGCTGCCGCCGATGGAAGGAAGCATTACATTTGATGGTCGGACGTTGTCTCCCCGACTGGCGAACCGAACGCGCAACGATCTGCGCGAACTCCAGATGATCTACCAGATGGCGGATACCGCCATGAACCCGCGCCAGACCATCGGCACGATCATTGGCCGGCCGCTCGAGTTCTATTTCAAAATGAGGGGCAAGGAACGCGACAAGCACGTTACGGAACTGCTCGAGAAGATCGAGATGGGCAAGGGTTTTGCCGACCGCTATCCGGCGGAACTGTCAGGTGGCCAGAAGCAGCGCGTCTGCATAGCGCGTGCTCTCGCCGCAAAGCCGAAGCTCATTATATGCGATGAAGTCACCAGCGCCCTCGATCCACTTGTTGCGGATGGAATATTGAAGCTTTTGCTGGATCTGCAGAAGGATGAGAACGTTGCGTATCTTTTCATCACGCACGATCTCGCGACGGTGAAATCTATCTCCGATTCAATTGCGGTGATGTATCGCGGCGAAGTGGTTCGCTACGGATCGAAGTCCGAAGTCCTGCAGCCGCCATTCGACGACTATACAGATTTGTTGTTGTCGTCGGTTCCTGAGATGGAGCTCGGTTGGCTCGAAAACGCGATGAAGCACCGCCGCATGGCGAGCGCGGGGAACTAAAGCTGGCCGGGCCAGCGGCCTTGGCCGAGAAGGTGCACCGCCGTCGTGATGCGCCGGAAGCTTGAGCGGGCGCGGTCGACACTGTGCCGTGCACGCAGATAGGCATGCACAAGTCCGGGCTCGCTGTTCCAGATGGCCTTGCCGCCGGCAGCGAGGATCTTGTCGCGGTAGTGCCGGCCATCGTCAGACAGCGGATCGCATTCGGCTGAAACGACGACTGTGGCGGGCAGGCCGGTGAAATCCGTGTCATTCAATGGTGCAAAACGCGGGTCAGTCGACCAGTTGAACCCGCCGCCTCTGATGTTGGCATAATAGAGCGTATCGCGTGTCGTCAGCATCGGTGCTTCCGCATGGGTCAGATAAGAGCCTTGATCGGTCGCTCCGCCGAGCCCGGGATAAATGAGCACCTGACCAATCGGTGCGCGATCACGGCGGCGCACATGATGCGAGACCGCAGCGGCAAGGTTGCCGCCGGCGCTGTCGCCGCACAAGACAATCGGCAGGTCCGAGGTCGAGGCGACATATTCGAATGCTGCGAGACAGTCTCGGAACGAAGCCGGATGAAGATGTTCGGGAGCAAGGCGGTAGTCTACCGAGACAATGCGAAAACCTGTGGCTTCGCAAAGCTCCGCACAGACATCGTCATGGCTTTCGAGGCCGCCGACGACAAAGCCACCACCGTGGAAATAGAGACAGACAGCTTGCGGATCGCCGTCATATTTCTCGTAGATGCGAATGGGTATTTTGCGAGCGCCGGTGTCGATGAAGCGATCGGCCGATGAGACTGTTTCCGGATAGCCGGCAAAAAATGCCCGGCACATGGTGTCGTAGACTTCGCGTTGCTGAGCAACCGAAAGATCGACCGCGTCGGGCGGATAAAAGCTGTTTGTCCGCTCGATGAATACCCAGGTCTGTTCGTCGATCAATACGGAATAGTCGGTGGTCATTTCCCCTTCCAGACGGGCTCACGCTTCTCGGCGAAGGCCTTGAAACCTTCCTGACCGTCTTCGGACGCGTAGAGTGTGTCGACTGTACGGAATTTGCGTTTGGTAATCCAGTTCATGGCTTCCTGGAAACCCATGCTTTCGGCTTCGCGCGCTACTTCCTTAATGGCTGCGAAGACCAGCGGCGGACCGCTTTCGAGCATGCGGGCGATTTCCCAGACGCGCTCCATCAGCCTGTCTTTCGGCAAGACCTCATTGACCAGGCCCCAACGATGCGCCTCGGTAACGTCCATCCAGCGCCCGGTCAAAAGCAGGTCCATGGCAACATGATAGGGGATGCGCTTCGGCAGCTTGACGGTTGCTGCATCGGCGAGGGTGCCTGCGCGGATTTCCGGCAAGGCAAAGCTGGAATGGTCGGAGGCATAGATGAGATCGCAGGAGAGGGCGAGCTCGAAACCGCCGCCGACGGCCATGCCATTAACCGCGGCAATCACCGGCTTGTTGAGGTCAATCAGCTCTTGCAGACCGCCGAACCCGCCGACGCCATAATCACCATCGACCGCATCGCCGCCTGCTGCCGCCTTCAAGTCCCAACCGGCGCAGAAGAACTTGTCGCCCTCAGTCTGCACGATGGCGACACGCAATTCCGGATCGTCGCGAAATTGCTTGAAGGTTTCGCCCATCAGACGGCTGGTGGTGAGGTCAATGGCATTGGCTTTTGGCCGGTCCAGCGTGACTTCGAGTATCCCGCCTTCGCGGCGCGTCCTGATAACTTCAGTCATTATAATTCTCCCTTTGTCACCAGCAGCGCATCGGCGATCCAAGCGCCTTCTCCCATGCTGCAGACCAGCAGCGGGTTGATATCGAGTTCGGCAATCCGCCCGGCATTGTTCACCGCAAATGCGACGATACCCATGATGGCATCAACTGCAGCTTCCAAATCGGCTTTCGGTTTGCCGCGGTAACCGTCCAGCAATGGGAACATGCGCAGTGACCGCAGCGCGGTCTCGATGGCGTTACGGCTTGACGGCAACAGGACGGTGACGCTGTCCTGCAGCAGTTCCACCAAAACACCACCTGTACCGAGAGTCATGACCGGGCCGAACTGCGGATCGTCGATGACGCCGACGATAAGCTCGGCGACCGCCCCCGTCACCATCCGCTCGACATACAGGCCGGTTCCGAGCCCGGCGAGATCATCGGCGGCAGATCTGACTGCGTCGGCATTCTTCAGATTGAGCCGAACAGCATTCTGTTCAGATTTGTGGGCGATGCCCAGCGCCTTGAGCGCGACCGGATAGCCGAGCGCATCTGCAATAGCGACGGCCTCATTGGAGGATGTGCAGCGGCGTCCGTCCGGTACAGGCAGACCGGCACGCTTGAGAATGGCCTTGGCCTCGGCTTCGTCAGGAATGCTTGTTTCGCCTGCGATCTCACCAGGCACCGCCAATGAAGCAGCGAGCGGCATCTTCCATGCCTTGCCGATGAGGGCTGCGGCTTCCGCGGCGTCGAAGGCTTCGGTGATGCCACAGAGCGGCGCGATGCCTTTTGCCATCAGTCCGGCCATGTACTCTTCGGGGATGTTCTCCGGTATTGACGCGACAATGGCCCCTTTGGCCTTGTTGGTTTGCAGCGCGTTCTCAAAACCCCGAACGGTCGACCACCAATCCACGTCCGAACAACGATCCTTGCGCGGAAAATCGAGGACAAGACAGCTCAGCGAAAAGCCGCCGGATACCATGGCGGTGAAGGTTTCTGTGAGCGCGGGCTCATTGTTCCAGATGAAGGTGTGGTAATCGAGCGGATTGGCGACGGCAACGAATGCCCCGAGTGTGGACTTGACCCGGGCGCGGTGCTCGGCCGTCAGTTCGGGAAACCGGACCGCGCGGCCCTCGGCGCTATCGGCCATCACCGAAGCCTCACCACCGGAACAACTCATGGAGCACAGCGTGTTGCCGTCGAGCGGACCGTGCACATGCAGGAGCTTCAGCGTTTCGAGGAAGGAGGCAATGGAGTTGACCCGGGCTATGCCGAGCCGCTTGAGAAACGCATCCGATGCCGCATCCGATCCTGCGAGCGAAGCCGTGTGAGAGACAGTCGCCGCGCGTGCCTGTGCCGAACGGCCGACTTTCATCGCTACGATCGGTTTGCCGAGTTCGCGGGCGCGCTGTGCTAGCAGTTCGAATTTCGGCGCCGACTGGAACGCCTCGATGTGCAGGCCAAGCGCAGTGACGCGTTCATCTTCGAGGAGTGCGATCGCCATATCCGGCAACCCGGTCTGCGCCTGATTGCCCGCCGTCATGACATGGGCGATCGGCAAGCCACGGGTCTGCATGGTCATGTTGATGGCGATGTTCGATGACTGTGTGATGATGGCGATGCCGCGCTCATCCGGGCCTAGCCGCCGCCCGCCATGCTGGTCAGGCCAGAGCAGGGCGCCATCGCAATAATTGATCAACCCGTAGCAGTTGGGCCCGATGATCGGCATATCGCCCGCTGCTTCAACGAGTTCCTGTTGCAGCCTTGCGCCATCGGCATCGTCGGCCCCGGCCTCAAGAAAGCCCGAGGCGTAGCAGACAGCAACACCAGCACCCGCTTCGCGCAGGTCACGCACGATATCCAGCGTGAGGAAGCGATTGACGCCGACAAAAGCTGCGTCGGGGCTGCCGGGCAGATCGGCGACGGAGCGGTAGACCTTCAGTCCGCATATTTCGTCATGTTTGGGATGTACCGGCCAAATCTCACCGGAAAAACCCATTTTCTGCGATTGCCTGATGACCTCGGCGGCTTGCAGGCCGCCGAAGACGGCAATGGTTTTCGGTCGTAGCAGACGATCGAGCTTATGCGATGCCATCGAATGCTCCGTCACGCGCCGTGTGGGCGGAGCAGGGCACGCGAAATGATGTGCCGCTGAATTTCGGACGTACCTTCCCAGATGCGCTCGACACGCGCGTCGCGCCAGATGCGCTCAAGCGGCAGATCGTCCATCAAACCCATTCCGCCATGGATCTGGATGGCTTCGTCGGCAACGAAGGCCAGCATTTCGGTGGCCTTGAGCTTGGCCATCGCCATGTCGGATTCAGTCACAGTGCCTTGATCGAACTTCCAGCCCGCTTCGAAAGTGAGCAGGTCCGCCGCTTTCAACTCTGTCGCCATGTCGGCGAGTTTGAAGGAGACGCCCTGAAATTTACCGATCTGCTGGCCGAATTGCTGACGCTGCGCGGCATATTCGATGGCGTGGCCAAGGGCCCGTTCGGCGCGGCCGAGACAAGTGGCCGCCACCTGCAGGCGTGTGGCGCCAAGCCAGGTATTGGCCACTTCGAAACCCTTATGCACTTCACCAAGGATCGCATCCTGCGGCAGGCGGCAATCGTCGAATTCAATGATCGCATTGGTATAGCCGCGATGCGAGACGTTGCGATAACCTTCGCGGATGGTCATGCCGGGATGACCCTTGTCGACGAAGAAGGCGGTAATCTTCTTCTTTTTGCCGCGCGGCGTATCTTCTTCGCCCGAAGCGACGAAAAGAATGACGAAGTCCGCTTCGATCGCATGACTTATGAAATGTTTGGTTCCGTTGACAACCCAGTCTCCGCCGCTCTCCACAGCAGTCGCCTTCATGCCGCGCAGATCGGAACCGGCGCCGGGTTCCGTCATCGCGAGGCAATCCGACTTTTCGCCGCGGATGCAGGGAAACAGGTACTTTTCCTTCTGCGCGTCGGTGCCGGCGAGCAGAATATTGGAAGGACGTCCGACGCAGGTCCAGTGCAGCGCATAATTGGCGCGGCCGAGTTCCTTCTCGTAGAGCAACCACGTCAGCGTATCGAGACCGGCGCCGCCAACTTCTTCCGGCATGTTCGCAGCGTAGAGACCAGCTTCGATCGCCTTCTGCTTCAACTCGTCCGCCAGTTCCTTGCGCAGGACGCCGGTGCGCTCGACCTCTGCCTCATGCGGATAAAGTTCGTTTTCGACAAAGGCGCGTGTCGTCTCGACGATCAGCCTTTGTTCTTCAGAAAGACCGAAATCCATAGTTAGAGCCTTTCCCGGCCATATTGGCCGTATTCTGTTTCTCGGCTGATGAGACAATCCACGCGGAAGATGGCGAGGTCGATGTGGTTCATCGGCCGAAGCCGCCTGACAAAGTGGTTGGCCGTCAGCCGGAAACCCGAAGGGACGGGGCCTGTTGCACCAATATCGGCGCTAAGCTTCTCGCCCGCACTCAGAGTGCGGGTCTTCTTGTCTTTGCTTGATCTTGTCACAACTTGCCTCCGTCAGAATAGGTCAATATGGCCGGTAAAGGCTCTTTACCCCTTCTTTTTCTTGGGCTTGCCGGCTTTTGCCTTTTCAGCAGCTTTGGACGTGGCAGGCTTCTGTGCGAGCTTCGACAGGCGCTTGGTGTAGTCGTTGTGAAGCGCGCCTGCACCCCAGCCCTTGCCCTTGTTCTGCTTGGAGAGGGCTTCCATGATCGCGACGAGATTATCGTCGCGAATGCGCTCAAGCTCGCGGATCGACAGGCCATGCGCTTGTTCGTCGGACTGGTTGGCGATCTTGTCGACCAGTTCCTCGTCAAGCTCCGGCACGTCCATCAGTTTGGTCCACGGCCACGACAGGCAGGGACCGAACTGGGCGATGAAATGGCGCATACCCGCTTCGCCGCCAGCGACGCGGTAAACCTGGAACATGCCCATCTGCGCCCAGCGAATGCCGAACGAATAACGGATGATATCATCGAGTTCTTCGACGGTCGTGATGTCGTCCTTGATCAACCACAGGGATTCGCGCCAGACGGCTTCGAGCAGGCGGTCGCCGACAAATGCTTCAATTTCCTTGCGGATGACGACCGGCTTCATGCCGATCGAGGCGTAGAGTTCGCGTGCTCTCTCGACGGCTTCGGGCGAGGTCTGCTTGCCGCCGACGATCTCCACCAACGGCAAGAGATAGACAGGATTATAAGGATGTCCGACAACCAGCCTTTCCGGGTGCTTCATTGCGGTCTGCATGTCGGAAGGCAGGATACCTGAGGTGGACGAGCCGACGATCGCATCGACGGCTGCGTGCTTGTCGATTTCCGCCAGCACCTTGTGCTTCAGGTCGAGCCGTTCCGGCACACTTTCCTGGATGAAATCGGCACCGGCAACGGCGGCTTCAATCGTCTTGGCGAATGTCAGCTTGCCTTCCTTTGGCAAGCCACCCGGCACCATGTTCTTATAGGCGCGGCGTGAATTCTTCATCACTTCGCTGACCTTGCGTTCTGCTTCCGGATCCGGATCGAAGATCGATACATCGATGCCGTTGAGAAGAAGGCGGGCTACCCAGCCCGCGCCAATAACGCCGCCGCCGATTGCTGCGGCCTTGCGAATACCTGCCATGATCTTACCAGCCCTTCGTCAATTTCATGCGCTCGCGGACTTCGTTGGGTCCGAGAATGCGAGCGCCCATGCCTTCGGCGACCTTTACAGCGCGTTCGACCAACGGTCCGTTGGTGGCGAGAACGCCCTTGTCGAGCCAGATATTGTCTTCAAGGCCAACGCGGATATTGCCGCCAGCCAGCATTGCCATTGCCGCATAGGGCATTTGATTGCGACCGATGGAGAAGGCCGAGAAGGTCCAGTTGGACGGGAGGTTGTTCGTGAGAGCCAGCAGCGTGTTGATATCGTCCGGCGCACCCCATGGAATGCCCATGCAGAGCTGCACCATGACAGGATCTTCAAGCAGCTTCTGGTCGTAGAGCCATTTGGCAAGAAGCAGGTGGCCCGTATCGAAGATTTCAACTTCCGGACGCACACCCAATGCCTTGATCTGCGCCGCCATTGCCTTCAGCATGGCGGGCGTGTTGGTCATGACATAATCGCCTTCGCCGAAATTCATCGTGCCGCAATCGAGTGTGCAGATTTCCGGGCGGAGCTTTGCCACATGTTCCAGACGCTCGGTCGCGCCGGCCATATCCGTGCCATTGGGCGAGGGCGGCATTGGTTGCTCGACGCTGCCGAGGGTAAGGTCGCCGCCCATGCCTGCGGTGAGATTCAGGACCATATCAACACCGGACGCCTTGATGTGCTCGACCACTTCCGCGTAGAGCGCGACGTCGCGCGAGCCCTTGCCGGTTTTTGGGTCGCGGACATGGATGTGTGCGATGGCGGCACCGGCATTGGCGGCGGCGATGCACTCATCGGCGATCTGGCGCGGAGTGACCGGAACCTTGTCGGAACGGCCCGTCGTATCGCCGGCACCGGTGACTGCGCAGGTGATGAATACTTCGCGATTGGGGGTAAGTCCCATAGTAGAGCCTTTCTTGCTTAACTAGAACAATCCTGCCGGGTGAATTCCGGCCAAATCCTTCGGGCTTCGGCGTCGTCCGATGGAAAGGCACCGGCCTTGCCGAATCCCTTGACCTTGTCCATGAATTTCCTCCGGCAGAACTTTCCTATTTAAACAAGAAAAGCTCTGTGCTCCCATATTTTCGTTGACATGATCATGCCCCGATTGCCAAGCGATGCTTTGCAATATACGAATCACAATTGATGAATAGCGAAACGTCGCCACTCTTTTTGCCAAACTCCCAAACGCTGGACGTGACCGTTCTGGTCTTCAGCGGGGCTTCGCTTATGTGCGTTGCCTCGACGATCGATCCGATGCGCGCCGCCAACCGCGTATCCGGCGCTAACCTCTTCACATGGAGGATCGTTTCACTGGACGGACAGCCGACAATGACCACATGCGGCGTTCCCATTGCCGTTTCCGGCTCGTTCGATACGTCAGGAAAAGGCGATATGTTATTGGTAATCGGAGGTTTTGGTACGGCAGATATCGCCCGCACAACGTTTACCGCCAATCTGCGCCGCGCTGTGCACAACTACCAGATGATTGGCGGCATCGAGGCCGGTTCATGGCTGCTTGGGCGGGCGGGCCTGCTGTCAGGACGCAAGGCAACGACGCACTGGGAGGACATGGAGGAATTTACGGCCGAATTTCCCGATGCGGATATCCGGCCGGATCGTTACGTCATCGATGGGCCGGTGTTTACCAGCGGCGGCGCATCGCCCACGTTCGACCTGATGCTGCATCTGATCCGCTCGCGCTACGGCATGTCCGTCGCGCTCGATGTGGCAAGCGTTTTCATCTATGACGAGGCACATGCCTCGAACGATGCGCAGCCGCTGGTTTCGCTTGGGCGGCTCGACGATGTACATCCCAAGCTTGCAAGCGCTATTCGACTGATGGAAGGCCATATCGAACAGCCATTGACCATTGGCGCCATTGCCAGGCGCTGCGGCTTGAGCGCGCGCAGCCTTGAGAAGATTTTTGCGAAAGCTGTGGGCGAGGGACCGGGACGGTACTATCTTCGCCTGCGGCTGAAAGTTGCGCGAAGGCTGATTACAGATACGAAGTCGCCGCTGGCCGATATCGCTGCGCGAACCGGGTTTTCATCCGCAGCGGCGTTTACGCGCACGTTCAGGAACTTCGAAGGCAAGCCGCCAAGTGCTTTCCGGTCTGTTCATTGAGCGTCGCTTTTGACAAAGCAGCGCTATGCGTCTTCATGTTTCAACCTGCGTTCGAATAACCGCGCCATCCAGTCAGGAGCCCAGAATGTCAGCCGAAAATTTACAAGGTCAACTGCACCGTTCTGCGCCGATTGCCATGGAAAAGGACTGGATCGACTATAATGGTCATCTCAACATGGCCTACTACAATGTCGTGTTCGACCGGGGCGGCGATGCATTTTTTGCCGAAATGGGTTTCGGCCCGAAATATGCAGCCGAACGCAAACTGACGATTTATACGGCCGAGGTGCATATCTGCTACGTGCAGGAAATTCATCTCGATCATATCGTCACCGTCACCAGCCAGCTGATCGATTTCGATGCCAAACGCCTGCATACCTATAACGAGATCGTGCACAAGGATGGCTGGGTGGCTGCGACTGCGGAGGTGCTGTCGCTGCATGTCGATATGAGTGGCCCGAAGGTCGTACCGTTCCCGGATGATCTCCTGCCAACGCTCGAATTCTACAAGCAAGCGCACTCAAAGCTGCCAATGCCCGCACGCGTTGGCCGGTCGATAGGGATCAAGCGGAAGTAGGTTTCGATCGTTCGTGGTGAGTTATCGTTTTTGCATCAACCCAATGCGTGGTTCGACAAGCTCACCATGAGGGAGGCGGGGATTGCAGGGAGTGAGAACTTGAGACCTCGAAGACTATCCTGTCATCAACTCACCTCCCTCATGGTGAGCTTGTCGAACCATGCACTACCCCCCACAAACCTTCAGACTGCGAACTGTTCAACCAGCCAGCGCTCGAACTGACGTATCCGGGTTTCGCCGACGCGCTCCTTGCGGCAGATCATATACCAGGCGCCCGGCTGCGGAACTTTCAACGGAAAGGGCGCCACCAGCCGTCCGGCCCTGATGTCATCTGCCACCAGAAAGTCCGGTGCGACGGCGAGGCCCTGACCATCCAGAGCCGATTGGAGAGCGGCGAGATAGGTGTCGAACTTCAATGTCACGGCCTGCGCGGTATCCGCGATGCCTGCCGCCTCAAGCCAGGTGCCCCAATCCTCGGGAGCGGTATAAAGCGCAAGGCGTGGCACCTTGCCAAGCGCTTTGGCTTCGGCATCGCCTTCGATCCGCGCGGCCACTTGCGGACTGCAGACCGGCCGCATCTCCGCTTTCACCAAAAGTCGGTAGTGCAGGTTCATCCGCTCGGGCCGCGTGGTATGGATGATCCCGATATCCGAACTGTCGATATTAAGCTCCCAGTCGAGTTGGCTGGTCCCGATGCGGATCGCGAGATTGGGATTGACCCTGCGGAAATCGGTCAGGCGCGGGATGAGCCAGCGAATGGCAAAGGTCGCATAGGTTTCCAGCGCCAGATCGTCGGTGGTGCCGATGCGGTTTATCAACGCCGTACCGCGCGCGATTTTTTCGAAGGCGTCGCGCATGTAGGGATAGTACAGCGTTCCGGCATCGGTCAGCGAGACGCCGCGCGGCAGGCGTTCGAACAGCTTGACGCCGAGGATGGTTTCAAGTTCGGCAATACGATGGCTGATAGCGGATTGGGTTACGCCAAGTTCGTCCCCGGCAAGCCGGAAGCTCAACAGCCGCGCCGAAGCCTCGAACGCCCGTAAAGAACCGAGCGGTGGTATTCTGGGCTTGGACATCATGGCGGAAAACCTTGTCAAAATTGGACGGGTGAAATTAATTCATGTCTTTATGAGTAACGATCGCTTGAATGCGGCGCAATGCGGAATCATTCTAAACTGCGACGCGTCTTACAGATAACAAGCGTCCGGAAGCAATCTTTTCGGAGAATGAAATGGGTGCAGAACAGGCCTTTGCGGAAATTGCGCCGTCTCTGGACAAGATCGCTCGACTGATCGCCGAGCACAAAGCCGGTCATGGTCTGGTCCGTGCGTTCTACATGGATCCGGACATTTATGCGCGGGACATGGAGCGCGTGTTCCGGCGGCATTGGCATTGCATTGGCCATGCCAGCATTATTCCCAATGCCGGGGATTTCGAACTGTTCAAGATCGACAGCGAGGCGGTGATTGTTTCGCGCACCGAGGACGGTTCGATCCACGCATTCCTCAACGTTTGCCGTCATCGCGGTGCCGAGGTCTGCACCAAGCAGAAAGGTAACGCGCGCTTCTTTGTCTGCCCCTATCACGCATGGACCTACGCCAATGATGGCAGCCTGCGTGCAGCGCGGCTGATGCCCAAAGATTTCGACCGTAGCGCCCATGGCTTGAAGAAGCTGCATGTGCGGGTGGCCGAGGGGCTGATCTTTATCTGCTTTGCCGACGAACCACTGGATTTTTCCATTATCGAACAGTCGCTGCGCACGACCTGCGGACAATATGGCTGGGCGGACGCAAAGGTCGCGCATCGGGAAACTTATGCTGTCGATGCCAACTGGAAGCTTGCGGTCGAAAACTACGTGGAGTGCTACCATTGCGGCCCGGCGCATCCGGAATATTCGCAGACGCATGCACTCGAACAGCCCGCCGAAAAGATCGTGGAGCTGAATGCACGCATGGAACAGCGCACCTGCGCGCTTGGTATCGACATCGCCACCGGCGATCACTGGCAGAGTTCGGCGCAGGGCCAGGAGACGATCCACACATTCCGCTATGCGCTCTATGACGGCGTTTCCAGTGGAAGCGAGGATGGTTCGCCGGTCGGACCGCTAATGGGGCGATTTTCTGAATTCGATGGCGGTGTCACCTCCATCCACCTTGGCGGCACAAGCTTTCTCGTGTGCTATCCAGATCATGGCATGATCTATCGGTTCATTCCAAAGACTGTCGATACGTGTGAAATGGAACTGATCTGGCTCGTGCGCGGCGATGCCGAAGAAGGCAAAGACTACGACCTCGAAAAACTCACCTGGCTGTGGAAGGTCACGACCGCCGAAGACAAGACGATCATCGAGCATACGGCCCGGGGCGTTCGTTCGCACTATTTCGTGCCGGGTCCGATTGCGCCGATGGAATACAATGAACTGCGGTACATCCAGTGGTACCTCGACGAAATCGCACGGCCGTAAGCCAGCATGAGACTACAGGGGACTGCATATGTCTGATTTTCCAACGTCGGCGCGCGTCGTCATCATCGGTGGTGGGGCGGTTGGCGTTTCATCGCTGTACCACCTCGCCAAAGCGGGGTGGACCGATTGCGTGCTGCTTGAAAAGAACGAGCTGACGTCGGGCTCGACATGGCACGCGGCCGGTAACGTGCCGACGTTTTCCGCCTCGTGGTCGGTGATGAACATGCAGCGCTATTCTGCGGAACTTTACCGCGGGCTTGCGGCAGAAGTCGATTATCCGATGAACTACCATGTCACCGGATCGCTGCGGCTTGCGCATACCAAGGAGCGCATGCGCGAATTCCAGCGGGTCAAGAGCATGGGCCGCTATCAAGGCATGGATATCGACGTGCTGGGGGTCGATGAGATCAACGGACGCTATCCGTTCATCGCGACGCATGAGCTCGAGGGCGCGCTCTACGATCCGAACGATGGCGATATCGATCCGGCCCAGCTGACGCAGGCGCTTGCCAAGGGTGCTCGCGATCTAGGCGCGAAAATCATCCGCTTTTGCCCCGTTACGGGCGCGAGGCGCGAGAATGACGAGTGGGTCATCTCGACGCCGCAGGGCGAGATTCGCTGCGAATACGTGGTCAATGCCGCCGGTTATCGCGCGCAGGAGATCGGCAAGCTGTTCGGCCGCGATGTGCCCATGATGGTGATGAGTCATCAGTATCTGCTTTTTGATGAAATCCCCGAGATTGCGGCCTGGTCGCGCGAACATGGGCAGAAACTGCCGCTGCTACGCGACGTGGATTCGTCGTATTACCTTCGGCAGGAAAAGAACGGCATGAATCTCGGACCCTATGAGCGTAATTGCCGGGCGCATTGGGCGACTGCCGACGATCCGATGCCCGAGGACTTCTCCTTCCAGCTTTTCCCCGACGATCTGGAGCGGCTCGAATGGTATCTGAACGATGCCATCGCACGCGTTCCGATTCTGGGCACCGCAGGTCTGTCGAAGATCATCAATGGCCCAATCCCTTATGCCCCGGATGGTAATCCGCTGATTGGCCCGATGCCCGGCGTTCCAAATGCTTTCGAAGCCTGTGTCTTTACATTCGGGATTGCGCAGGCAGGCGGGGCAGGCAAGGTTCTGGCCGAATGGGTGACGGAAGGCGCGACCGAGTGGGATATGTGGTCGTGCGATCCGCGCCGGTTTACCGCCTTCACCGATCCTGACTACTGCGTCGCCAAGGGTGTTGAAGTTTACGGGCACGAATACGCCATCCACTTCCCGCGTCATACATGGCCAGCGGGGCGCAACAAGAAGCTTTCGCCGATCCATGACCGTATCGCCAAGCTCGGTGCGCAGTTTGGTGCCTATAATGGCTGGGAGCGTGCCAACTGGTATGCGCAACCGGGCGATGACACGTCCGAAGAATCAACGCAAACCTTCACCCGCGATGGACCTTGGCAGCAGCGTATTCGCGAAGAGTGCCATGCAGTGCGCGATGCAGTCGGCATTCTCGATCTGCCGGGTTTTTCACGCTTCAAGGTAAGCGGCGAGGGCGCGCGCGCATGGCTGTCAACGCTTACCACCGGCATCGTGCCCAAGCCCGGACGCATCGGGCTAGGCTATTTCTCGGATGAGAAGGGCCGGGTGGTCACTGAAATGTCGATCATGGCGATCGATGAGGACGTGTTCTTTCTCATTACTGCCGGTTTTGCCGAATGGCATGATCGCGACTGGCTGCTGAACCATTTGCCCAAGGGCAGTGCGATCACCATCAGCAATGTCACGGAAGACTTCTCCTGCCAGATCGTCACCGGGCCAAAGGCGCGCGACCTCTTCAGCGATATCTGCGATGCGGACCTCGAAAAATCCTGGCTGTCGCATCAGACGACGCAGATCGCCGGGCGCTATTGCCAGTTGGTGCGGGTATCGTTTGCCGGCGAACTTGGCTGGGAAGTGCATACCAAAGTAGCCGATACAGCCGCGATTTTCGATGCGGTGTGGGAGGCAGGGCAGAAATACGGGATCAAGCCGTTCGGCATGTTTGCGCTGGATTCGCTGCGGCTCGAAAAGGGATATCGTGCTTGGAAGGGCGACCTCTCTACTGATTACACGCCGCTGCAAAGCGGACTTGAACGCTTCATCAAGTGGGAAAAGCCGGAATTCCTCGGCAAGGCGGCGCTCGAAAGCGAAAAGCAGCAGGGCGTGAAGAAACGTTTTGTTACGCTGACGGTGGACGCAGGGGATTGCGACGCGCCTTACATGTCAACGCTTTGGCACGACGGCAATATTGTCGGCGAGACAACGTCGGGAGGTTGGGGCCACCGCATCGACAAATCCATTGCGCTGGGCATGCTGAAGACAGAACTCACAGAACCCGGCACGGAAGTCGAAGTGGAAATCTTCGGCGAGCGCTACAAGGCGACGGTCCATCCTGACCAGCCGCTGTGGGACCCCAAGAACGAAAGAATTCGCGCATGAGCTCTCTACCGGCAAAGGCCAGAGCCGTTATCATTGGTGGCGGCATCTCGGGCTGTTCTGTCGCCTACCATCTTGCCAAATTGGGCTGGACCGACATCGTCCTGCTGGAGCGTAAGCAGCTGACGTCGGGAACCACATGGCATGCGGCTGGGCTGATCGGGCAGTTGCGCGCCTCGCAGAACATGACGCGGCTCGCCAAATATTCCGCGGACCTCTACGTCAAGCTCGAGGCAGAAACCGAAGTCGCCACCGGTATGCGGCAGGTGGGTTCGATCACTGTGGCGTTGACCGAAGAACGCAAGCACGAGATTTACCGGCAGGCGTCATTGGCGCGGGCATTCGATGTCGACGTGCGGGAGATATCTCCACGCGAAGTCAAGGAGATGTACCCGCATCTTAACATAGAGGATGTGGTGGGCGCAGTGCATTTGCCGCTCGACGGACAGTGCGACCCGGCCAATATCGCCATGGCTCTGGCCAAGGGCGCACGCCAGCGCGGCGCGAAGATCGTCGAGAACGTCAAGGTCACCGAAGTTCTCAAGAAGAATGGCCGCGTGACCGGCGTGAACTGGGCGCAAGGTGAGGAACAGGGCACGATCGAGACCGACGTGGTGATCAATTGCGCAGGCATGTGGGCCCGCGATCTGGCGGGAACGTCGGGTGTCACGGTGCCGCTGCACGCCTGCGAGCATTTCTATCTCGTCACCGAGGCCATAGAGGGGCTCGGGCGTCTGCCGGTGCTGCGCGTTCCGGATGAATGCGCTTATTACAAGGAAGATGCCGGCAAGATGATGCTCGGCGCTTTCGAACCGGTTGCCAAGCCCTGGGGCATGAACGGTATTTCCGAGGATTTCTGTTTCGACCAGTTGCAGGAGGATTTCGAGCATTTCGAGCCGATCCTCGAAATGGGCGTCAACCGCATGCCGATGCTCGGCACCGCCGGTATCCATACTTTCTTCAATGGTCCGGAGAGCTTTACCCCCGACGACCGCTACTATCTCGGCGAAGCGCCGGAGCTAGGTGGCTACTGGGTGGCAGCCGGGTACAATTCGATTGGTATCGTTTCATCCGGCGGCGCCGGCATGGCGCTCGCGCAATGGATAAACGATGGCGAAGCGCCGTTCGATCTGTGGGAGGTGGATATCCGCCGGGCGCAGCCTTTCCAGAAGAATCGGCGCTATCTGAAGGAGCGGGTTTCGGAAACGCTCGGCCTGCTTTACGCCGATCATTTTCCCTACCGGCAGATGGCGACGTCGCGAAATATCCGCCGCTCGCCAATCCATGAGCACCTGAAAGCACGCGGCGCTGTGTTCGGTGAGGTCGCGGGATGGGAGCGCGCCAACTGGTTTGCCAAGGAAGGTCAGGAGCGCGAATACCGTTATTCGTGGAAGCGGCAGAACTGGTTCGACAACCAGCGCGACGAACACCTTGCCGTGCGCAACAATGTCGGCCTGTTCGACATGACGTCCTTCGGGAACATACGCATTGAGGGCCGCGACGCGCTGGCCTTCCTGCAGAAGCTCTGTTCTAACCAGCTGGATGTGGAGCCGGGCCGCATTGTTTACACTCAGATGCTCAACAATCGCGGCGGCATCGAGAGCGACCTGACAATTACGCGGCTGTCGGACACGGCGTTTTTCGCCGTGGTGCCCGGCGCGACACTGCAGCGCGACCTTGCCTGGATGCGCAAGCACCTCAAGGACGAGTTCGTGGTCATCACCGACGTGACCGCCGCGGAATCCGTGCTTTGCCTGATGGGACCGAAGTCGCGCGAACTGATCCAGAAGGTCAGCCCGAATGACTTTTCCAACGAAGCCAATCCGTTTGGTACGGCGCGCGAGATCGAAATCGGCATGGGATTGGCGCGGGCGCACCGCGTGACCTATGTCGGCGAGCTTGGGTGGGAACTCTATGTCTCGACGGATCAGACCGCGCATGTGTTCGAGGCCATTGAAGAGGCAGGCAAGGACCTTGGCCTCAAGCTATGCGGCCTGCACACGCTGGACTCCTGCCGTATCGAAAAAGCGTTTCGGCACTTTGGCCATGATATCACCGATGAGGACCACGTGCTCGAAGCGGGGCTGGGCTTTGCCGTGAAGGCAGACAAGGGCGATTTCATCGGCCGGGATGCGGTTATGAAGAAGAAGGACACCGGGCTCGATCGCAGACTCGTGCAGTTCCGCCTGAGCGATCCCGAACCACTGCTGTTTCACAACGAGGCAATTGTTCGCGATGGCACGATCGTCGGGACGATCACATCCGGCAACTATGGCCATCATCTCGGTGGCGCAATCGGCTTGGGCTATGTGGCGAGCAAAGGTGAGAGCGCCGAACAGGTGCTGACGTCGGATTATGAGATCGAGATTGCCGGTGTGCGCGTGAAAGCCGAAGCCTCGCTGCGGCCGATGTACGATCCAAAGGCCGAGCGAGTGAGGATGTGAAACTGGCCGGATCGACCGGCCAGTCATCAACTCAATTCATGCTGGTGAGCACCGCACTGAACTGCTCCAGCGCCCAATCAACCTGATCGCGCTTGATGACCAGTGGCGGAGCGATGCGGATCGTGTCGCCATGGGTGTCCTTGGCGAGGATGCCGCGTTCCTTCAGTTCGTAGCAGAAACGGTTGGCGCCGCCGGCTTCCGGATGAAGTTCGACCGCCAGCATCAGCCCGCGGCCGCGTACTTCCCGCACGATATTACTGCGTATGCCTTTGAGTTCCTGCAGGAAATAATCGCCTTCGATGCGGGAATTCTCGATCATGTTTTCTTCGGTCAGAACACGCAACGCGGCGCGAGCAATAGCGCAGGCTAGCGGATTGCCGCCAAAGGTGCTTCCGTGCTGGCCAGGCTTGAGCACACCGAGCACATCGCTGTTCGAAAGCACAGCCGAGACCGGATAGAAGCCGCCGGACAACGCCTTACCGATCAGCGTTACGTCCGCCTCGATGCCTTCATGTGCTTCGGCGAGCAAGGCGCCCGTACGGCCGAGACCGGTCTGGATTTCGTCGAGGATAAGCGTGACATTATTGTCCGTGCAGAGTTCGCGCACCTTGGTGAAATAACCCTTGGGCGGAATGATCACGCCGGCTTCACCCTGGATCGGTTCCACCAGAAAGCCGACCGTATTGGGTGTCAGCGCGGCGGTGAACGCGTCAATGTCGCCGAACGGAACTATCTTGAAACCCGGTGCGAACGGACCGAAATTATCGCGAGCCGAAGGATCGGTGCTGAAACCGACGATGCCCATGGTGCGGCCATGGAAATTATCCGAACAGACGATGATTTCCGCGGCATTTGCCGGAACGCCCTTGACCTCGTAGCCCCATTTGCGCACGGCCTTGATCGCGGTTTCAACAGCTTCGGCGCCGCTGTTCATCGGCAGGATCTTGTGCGAGCCGGTGAGGGCGGCGAGTTCCTCATAGAACAGTGCCAGCTGATCGTTGCGAAAGGCGCGGGAGGTCAGCGTGAGCTTTCCGGCCTGTTCGATCATTGCTTTCAAGATTTTTGGATGGCAATGGCCCTGATTGACGGCCGAATAGGCGGAGAGGCAGTCAAGGTAGCGATTGCCGTCGATATCCCAGACGTACACGCCTTCGCCGCGCTCCAGCACCACATCGAGCGGCTTGTAGTTATGCGCCCCAAGGCGGGATTCCGTCGAGATCAGGTCAGCGGCTGTGTGCAGCAAAATATCCTCCTATTGCCGAATTTATGCGGTCAGAGCGGCAGCGCTCTGGTCTGAAAGGTTGGGTTTATCGAAGATCTGCCGGCCAAACAGGCTGGCGACGAGATCGACGAGGAGCAGGGCACTCTTGCCGCGCTCATCCAGGAACGGGTTGAGTTCAACAACGTCAAGCGAACCGACAACGCCGGAATCGTGCAGCATCTCCATGACGAGATGCGCTTCGCGATAGGTCGCGCCGCCGGGAACGGTGGTGCCGACGCCGGGGGCAAAAGTCGGATCGATGAAATCCACGTCAAAGCTGACATGCAAGATGCCGTTGGCCTTCTGTACGCGCTCGATGATGCGGCGCAGCAGCTTGGCGACGCCGAACTCATCGATCTGGCGCATGTCGATCACGTCGATGCCGCGCTCGCGCAGCAGCACACGTTCAGTCTTGTCGATGGAGCGAATGCCGAAGAGGTGCAGGTTTTCCGGTTTGACGAAACCATGCGGCTCATCGCCAAAAACGCCTTCGAGGCCAGGTTCGCGGCACAGAAGAGCCGCTGACATGCCGTGCATATTGCCGGATGGGGAGGTGGCGGGCGTATTGAAGTCGGAATGCGCGTCGAGCCAAAGCACGAACAATTCGCGGTTGTGCTCTTCGCAAAAGCGGGCAACGCCCCCAATCGATCCCATGGACAGGCTGTGGTCGCCGCCAAGAATGACCGGGAAGGTGCCGTTCTTCATTGCCTCATAGGTCTCGACGCTCAGCATGCGCGACCAGGCGGCAATTTTCTCGATGTGATGCGCCAGACCGGCGACTGGCGGGACAACGGGCAATACTTCCGGCAAGCGCAAATCGCCGCGATCTTCGATCGGGTGCCCCAACTCTTCGAGCGTGTGGAGAAGCCCGGCGGTGCGCAGCGCAGCAGGCCCCATGAGCGCGCCAAGGCGGCCCGCACCTTCCTCGATCGGCGCACCGATCACGGTCAGCTTCTGCTTGTGCGTATCCTCGAAATTGTTCTGCATGTTCATCGACAACCGCCACTTTCGCGTTTGAATGGTCATAATATCAGGAAAGGAAATATCCGCCTCAACTTCAATAATTACATTTCGGCGCGGTGACAAAAAGACAGCATCCTGATAGAAATGCGCATATTAATGCGCACTTTGCTCAATCAATTTGATCAGATCGGAAGCCCATGGATGATGTAGACCGCAAATTACTGTCTTTGTTGCGGGATGATTGCCGCATGCCGGTTTCATCAATGGCGACGATTCTGGGAATTTCAAGAGCGACGGTACGCACCCGCATTGATAGACTTACCACAAACGGTACTATCCAGAGTTTCACTGTCAACTTGAAGGCAGGGGCCGGCATCTACGGCGTGCGGGCCGTTGCCATGATCGAGGTGGCGGGGCAGGCAGCGGAAAAAGTTGTGCGGCGATTGCAGGGCTTTCCGGAAATCCGTGCGCTGCATACGACGAACGGCCGCTGGGATATCGTCGCCGAAATCGAAGTGGAGACCTTGGAGGCCTTCGACCGGACATTGCGCGACATCCGCCATATTGACGGAATCACTTCGACGGAGACAAGTATCCTTCTGTCGACGCGCAAAAGCTAGGATATACTGATATTCACGCCAAGACGGCCTGCAAATGGCACTTTTCTGCGATCCGGTGCTCATGAACCGAAAAGTTCACTGCGCTCCGGTTCTCGAAAATCACCATTTTCGGCTCGTCCTGACGCGAATCTCAATATACCTAACCCAGTAACGGCTGGCGTTGAGGAGGAGCGGTTTGCACATTCGTGAGATTCCATGGCTGGAGCCTGTCGATGCCGCCGAGCGATTACGAACGCTCGGGGGGCTGAGCTTTCTCGACAGTGCCATGCGTCACAATAGCCTGGGCCGTTATTCTTATGTGGCTGCCGATCCATTCGGCAAACTCGTCGTGAAAAAGGGCGTGGCGCATTGGAATGGTGCTGCGCTTGATCAGCAACCGCTTCACGCAATCTCGCATTATCTCGATCTGTACCGGCTAGATGATCGGCCTGGCCTTCCACCGTTTCAGGGTGGCGCAATCGGCTATTTTTCCTATGAATTCGGGCGTTTGCTGGAGCGCTTGCCGCTGCCGGATGCGCCTACGCAAGGATCGATGCCAGACGCGGCCTGGTATTTCTACGACGTGGTCCTCGCGTTCGATCATCAGGCCGGAAAGGCTTGGCTTTTGTCATCGGGATTGCCGGAAACCGACGTTGTTGCTCGGGCAAACAAAAGACTTGAGCGCTCCGAACTGTTCCTGCGGCTTCTTCGAAGCGAGTCAGCACAAGAACCTTCGAAAACGGAGCAGCAGAGGATTCCGAGAGCCTCATGGCGATCGAATTTCGAGCGCGATGCCTATATGCAATCCGTGGCCAAGGTGGTGGAATACATCCTCGACGGAGATATCTTTCAGGCTAACATAGCCCAGCGCTTCATTGCGGACCTGCCCGAAGGCTTTGAGCAATGGCAGTTCTACAAGGCGCTCCGCCAGCGCAACGCCGCGACTTTTGCCGCGTTTCTCGACCATGGTGATATCGTGATCGCGTCGAGTTCGCCGGAAAGGTTCGTCGCAGTCATCGGCGATCAGGTCGAGACGCGGCCGATCAAAGGCACGATGCCGAGATCATCGGATCCCAACGAAGACAAGAGCTTGGCCGACATACTTCTCAGATCAGAGAAGGATCGTGCCGAAAACCTCATGATCGTCGATCTGATGCGCAACGATCTTTCCCGCGTTTGCCGTCCGCATTCGGTGCTGACGCCTGTGCTTTGCGGGCTTGAGACCTATGCGAGCGTCCATCATCTGGTTTCCGTCGTCACGGGGCGGCTGATGGAAGGCAAATCCTTGACGGATCTGATCAAGGCGGCTTTCCCGGGCGGGTCGATCACCGGCGCGCCGAAGCTGCGGGCGATGGAGATCATCACCGAGATCGAGCGAGAGGCGCGGGGCGTCTATTGCGGCTCGATCGGTTTCATCGGCTTCAACGGCAATTTCGACGGCAATATCGGCATTCGCACCGTGCTGTTTCAGGGTGGCAAGGCCGTGTTTCAAGCGGGTGGAGGCATCACAGCACTATCCGACCCTGCGGCCGAATATCAGGAAACGCTGGATAAGGCGGCGCGTATCTTCGCTGTGTTCGAACAGGGCGATGCGCCATGATCCTGATTATCGACAATTATGATTCCTTCGTCTTCACTGTGGCGCGTTATTTCGCCGAACTTGGCGTCGAAACGCAGGTAGTACGTAACGATGCGATTTCAGCGGCGGAAGTGGAGCAGCTGGCACCCGAAGCAATTGTCGTTTCACCGGGGCCGTGCGGGCCGCGCGAAGCCGGGCAGTCGATGGAGATTATCGAGGCGTTGAGTGGGCAGGTACCAATTCTTGGCATCTGCCTTGGTCATCAGTGCATCGGCGAAGTGTTTGGCGGCAAGGTCGTACGCGCACAGGAGCCGATGCATGGGCGCGCCTCGGCGATCAATCATGATGGAACGGACATATTCAAGGGCCTGCCAAGCCCGTTCCGCGCCGGTCGCTATCATTCGCTGATTGTCGAATCCGTCAAGGATGGCAGCGATCTGTCGGTGACGGCGAGATCCGATGCAGGCGAGATCATGGGGCTCACCCATGTCAGCCACCCAACCTATGGCGTGCAGTTTCACCCGGAATCTGTGCTGACGGAATACGGCCACGCCATGCTCGGCAATTTCCTGCGCCTTTCGCGTCAATTCCATCGGCAACAAAAATTGTCATAATGATCTGGTCCGCGCCGCTATTTTTGCCTCTTTGTTCGATATTCCTGTTGGTCGTAACGTCAATCATCCGCTACACACGCAACTGAACGCACGCCGACACTATCCGGCGCTGAATCAACGACAATCATAGAGCCACAGGCAGGAGACAGACCATGCTTCGCAAAACCGATTTCTATATCGATGGAAAGTGGATAGCGCCGGTAGTGGCGAAAGAACTTGAGGTGATCAATCCGGCCGACGAACAGGCGTTTGCGGTGATCGCGCTCGGTTCGGCAGCCGATGTCGACAAAGCTGTGTCCGCTGCGCGCAAGGCCTTCACGACATGGAGCGTGACCAGCCGCGAAGAACGTCTCGCATGGCTCGAGCGCCTGCTCGCCGTTTATAAGTCGCGTATCGCCGATATGGCCAAGGCGATTTCGTCTGAGATGGGCGCGCCAATCAAGATGGCGCTGGACGAACAGGCGGCATCCGGGACCGGCCATATCAAGGCTTTCATACGGTCCCTCAAAGAGTTCGAGTTCGAGCGGCCACTGAACGGTCACGACCGGACCGTCCGGCTTGCCTATGAGCCGATCGGTGTTTGCGGCTTGATCACGCCGTGGAACTGGCCGATGAACCAGGTGGTTCTGAAGGTTGTGCCGGCAATTGCTGCGGGTTGCACCGTCATTCTCAAGCCCTCCGAAATTGCGCCGATTTCGTCGGTGATCTTCGCTGAAATGGTCGACGCGTCGGGTCTTCCCGCAGGCGTCTTCAATCTCGTCAATGGCGACGGCCCATCGGTTGGCGCAGCCATGTCCGCTCATCCTGGCATCGACATGATGTCGTTCACTGGTTCCACCCGCGCCGGTGTTGCGGTGACCAAGGCTGCAGCCGATACGGTCAAGCGTGTATCGCTGGAGCTTGGCGGCAAGTCGCCGAACATCGTGTTCGCGGATTCAGATGTGGAGGCTGCGGTCAAGCGCGGCGTCGAGCATGTGTTCAACAATACCGGCCAGTCCTGCAATGCGCCGACGCGCATGCTCGTCGAACGCTCCGTCTACAACAAGGCGACTGAAATCGCTGCCGAGACCGCGAACGCAACCAAGGTCGGCGATCCGTCGCAGGACGGCGATCACATGGGTCCGCTCGTTTCGGAGATGCAATTCAACAAGGTGCAAGGTCTGATCGAACAGGGCATCAAGGAAGGCGCGCGGCTGATTGCCGGCGGTACCGGCCGTCCTGAAGGCTTCAATCGTGGTTACTACGTTCGCCCGACGGTCTTTGCCGACGTCAACAATGACATGACGATCGCCCGCGAGGAAATCTTCGGACCGGTCCTGGCGATGATACCCTTCGATACCGAAGAAGAAGCGGTCGAGATCGCCAATGACACGCCCTATGGGCTCGCCGCCTATATCCAGTCCGGCGATCGCGAGCGCATAAAGCGTGTGTCGAAGAAGCTTCGCGCAGGCATGGTGCGCATCAATGGCGCCGAGCATGCGGCAGACGCTCCTTTCGGCGGCTACAAACAGTCTGGCATCGGTCGCGAAGGCGGTCACTTCGGGATCGAAGATTTTCTGGAAGTGAAGGCGATAAGCGGGTGGGAAGACAGCGCTGCTTGAATCTTAACTGACTTTGGCTAGTTAAACGTCAGGAAGGCAGGTGCGGTCAGCATGGATGAAACAGAAACACCCCCAGAAACCGCACCTGACGAGCAGGATGCCGACATCTACGGCGAAGACGGAGCTGTCCGCACTTCCTATCTAGCGCGTGTCGGCGCCGCCATTGCGGATCGGGACGTTCTGTATCTGCGATCACATGTCGGCAAGCTGCATCAGTCGGAACTTGGTCACATCCTTGAGGCGCTGCAACCCGACCAGCGCAGAGCCCTTGTTGAACTGCTCGGCGATGAATTCGATTTCGCTGCACTGACCGAGGTCGACGAGGCGGTTCGCCTCGAGATCGTCGATGCGATGCCGAACCGGCAGATTGCCGAGGCGGTTCAGGAACTCGATTCCGACGATGCGGTCTACATTCTCGAGGATCTCGAGCAGGAAGACCGCGACGAGATTCTGGCGCAGCTGCCTTTTACCGAACGGGTACGGCTGCGCCGTTCCCTGGGTTATCCGGAAGAAACTGCCGGACGCCGCATGCAGACGGAGTTTGTTGCGGTGCCGCCATTCTGGACCGTCGGCCAGACAATCGACTACATGCGTGACAACGACGACCTGCCGGAATCCTTTTCGCAGATATTCGTCATCGATCCGATGTTCCGGCTATTGGGAGCTATCGATCTTGATCGCATCCTGCGTACCCGGCGCGATGTGAAAATCGAGGAAATCACGCATGAAACACGGCATGCGATCCCGGCGACCATGGATCAGGAAGAAGCCGCGCAAATCTTCGAGCAGTATGATCTGTTGTCGGCGGCCGTCGTGGATGAAAACGACCGGCTTGTCGGTGTCCTGACGATCGAGAACATCGTCGACGTCATTCAGGAAGAAGCCGAGGAAGACATCATGCGTCTCGGTGGTGTCGGCGATGAAGAGCTGTCCGACTCGGTTCTGTCAACATCGCGCTCGCGCACGCCCTGGCTGGTGATCAACCTGTTCACTGCCTTCCTCTCGGCATCAGTGATCGGACTTTTCGACGGAACGATTCAGCAGATGGTGGCCCTGGCGGTGCTGATGCCAATCGTTGCATCCATGGGCGGCAACGCCGGTACGCAGACGATGACTGTGACGGTGCGAGCGCTCGCGACACGCGACATGGATATCTATAATGCAGGGCGCATCATCCGCCGCGAGGCTTCCGTGGGGCTGATCAATGGCGTCATTTTCGCGATCATGATCGGCGTCGTTGCAGGTCTGTGGTTTGCTAACATCAATCTTGGCGGAATTATCGCCACCGCCATGATCATTAACATGCTTGCAGCGGCACTTGGTGGTATTCTGATTCCCCTGTTGCTTCATCGTTTGGGTGCTGACCCGGCCATAGCGTCAGCGGTGTTCGTCACCACGGTGACCGATGTCGTCGGTTTTTCCTCGTTTCTCGGCCTGGCAACATGGTGGTTCGGCTTTAAATAACAGCCGCATATTGCGAATATGCACTTTAGTTTACAACCGGATACAATCGTGCAATTGACTTTTACGTAATTGCGTGGGCAAAACATTAAACCGATACAAGGAGGGGCTGTGTCTGCGATGCGCGAATATTACACCATTACTGAATTGACACGCGAATTTGGCGTGTCGACGCGCACATTGCGGTTCTATGAGGATGAGGATCTGATCCATCCGGTGAGACGCGGTAGGACCCGGCTGTTCCGGCCGTCCGACCGTCACTTGCTCAAGCAAATCCTTCGCGGCAAGCGGCTCGGTTTCTCGATCGCGGAGATTCAGGAAATCATCCAGATGTACAAGGAGCCGCCCGGTGAAATGGGGCAGCTGCATCTGATGATGAAGCGCGTTGAGGAGAAGCGTGCGGAGCTGCGCCAGAAGCGCCGCGACATCGAGGAAACACTCGCCGAACTCGATCAGGTCGAGGAAGGCTGCATCGAGCGTCTGGCGGAGTTGGGCGTCAATACGTAAACGTCACTGCGGCGTGCTTTCCTGCGTGCAGATGCCGGCGATTTCCTGCATCTGCGGATCATTCTGATCGCGCTTTCCTGCAAACATCTCATCGAAGATACCTTGCGCTTCGCTCTGCCCGATAACGCAATCGCAGAACTTTTCGCAAAAAGCCTTGTCGTTGTCGTTCTGGCAGCTCTGCACGCACGCCTGTCCAAAGACCTCGTGTGGTGTCGCGACGGCAGGCGGGAACAAATGCGAAATAACAAAGACGCAAGCGATGATCACCGGCTGGTGGATCAGGTAGAAGGCGAGGCTATGCCTGCCGATAAAGCGCAGGCCGCGATCGAGCCAGGATGGAGCGATATTTCCGGCAAGAATCGTCAAAGCGTTGAAATGTTGCATGGTCTTGGCGAGCGCCATGCCTGCAAGCACTGCGCCGAACCATGGAAAGATCGGGACGTAGTCGTTCGATCGAATAATGATTTCCGAGAGGCCGATCGGCCAGAATATCGGCGCATCGAATGTCGGCGAGACGTAATAATGCGGAAGGGCGATGACTGCCGCCGCAGCGGCAACAATAACCAGCGCAGGCAATCGCAGGAACAACAGCCCCAGAACACTCGCTACCGCTATTTCATGCAGGATCCCGAAAAACACAAAGCTTTGCGGCGTGATGTACCGGGTGACGAGCGTGATCGCCAACGCAGCCGCGATGATCTGGGCGAGGCGAATGCCAAAGGAGCGCCAGCGAATTCCGCGCCCATGCGCCAGCACAAGGCTGAAGCCGACAAGCGCGAGGAAAGTCGAGGCGATGACGCGGGCATATAGTTTCCAGGCGCCATGGCCGGTTGTTCCCGGCTCGAGATAGCCGAAGAACTCGAAATCCCAGCCCGTGTGGTAGGTCGCCATCGCGATAAGGGCGATACCGCGCAACACGTCCAGCTTGCCGAGACGCGTTTTCGGGGGAGGGTTTACAGTCTCGGCTCTATTCATGGGCAGGAAACTCGATCATTGCAGTAATTGGCGCAGGCTAGGCGACATGGCTGGCAAAATCCATGCTCTTTCATCGACTGGCAACGGAAGATTTTTCGTACATATTCAAAGGTTTCTATGAAAAGGACATATAATGTCGCTTGATTGACTGCTATCGCTGGTCGCGCGGCCGAAACTCCCGGCGACGCTCGAATCAATGCCCCCAAAGTCATCCCAGTGATCAATCAGGTTCGCCATCCTATCTGGATTACCACGGCCAAGCGTCCGACGGCGCGGGTCTTCGCGATCCTCTTTGGCATCGAATCGATGGCACGGGCGATCATCACCAGCGTGGTGCCGATCCAGACCTACGATCTTGTGCAGAGCGAGCGCGGCGTCAGTATCCTCTACACCTGCATGTCGTTGCTCGGGCTGATCTCGACGTTGTCTATCCCATTGCTGATCGTTCGAATTCCGCGCCGCTGGGTCTACACGGCTGGAACCGTGTCCCTGATGCTAGGATGCTGTGCCTTTGCCCTGGATACATTGCCGGGGCAGGCGGCGGGGCTATTCCTGCGCACCTTCGGCTCGGGAACGTTGTCGATCACGCTCAGCCTCTACATCATGGATCACATCAAGAAGGGGGAACTGGTCCGTGCCGAGTCCGTCCGTATGGCAACGGCCACTCTCGCCTGGACCGCCGGGCCGTTCCTCGGGGTTTTTCTCTATACCCGCGTCGGAATGATCGCGCCCTTCCTGTTGTCGATAGGCTTTTCACTGCTGCTGCTGACACTGTTCTGGTATTTCCGCCTGAGCGACAATCCGGCACTGCAGAAGGGGCCGAGCCGCCCCGCCAATCCTATCGCCAATGTGCGCCGCTTCGTGGTGCAACCGAGATTGCGACTGGCCTGGCTGATTGCCTTTTCGCGCTCGTGCTACTGGAGCACGTTCTTCGTTTACGGCCCGATTCTCATGGTGGCGACCGGACAGGGTAATCTTGCCGGCGGTCTTCTGGTATCGCTCGGCAATCTGTTTCTGCTCGGCTCCATCCTTTGGGGCAAGGTGGGCATGGCAAAAGGCCTGACGCGGACGATTTCCGGTGTGTTCATCTTGCTGGCCGTGGCATTAATGGGAGCGGGCATTGCCGGCGAAAGATTTCCCATGGTGGCGGCAATCATGCTGCTTTTTGGCGCGTTCTTCTGCGTGGCTATCGACACGCTTGGCTCGACAACCTTTATTCGCGCAGTCCATCCGCATGAACGGGCACAGATGACGGCGGTTTACCGGACCTATCTCGATTTTTCCGAGATATTGCCGGCCTTTTTCTATTCGATCATCCTGACGTTTTTCCATCTCGGCTCGATCTTCATCGCGCTTGCGATGCTCATGATATTCACAGCAGTCTTTGTCTGGCGTTATCTGCCGCGGGGACTATAGGCCGGGACTCACGCCGTCATGCATCAGCACCTCGCGCGCTCTGGAAAAGAACTGGCGTCTTAGCAGCACTATGGCGACGAGTGTTGTTGTGACCATGAACAGCAATGGATGCAGGAACCATCCGAGATATCCGATGGAAAAGAAGATACCCCGCAAGCCGCTGTTGAAATGCTCGCCGGCCTGGATATTGATCCCCGCCGCGCGATTGATCCCCGCAATCACAACCGGATCGTCCGGGCCTTTGTCACGGGCCATCGGCACACTGCCGATCAGGATCGAGCAGTAGTTGAAAAGACGATATGACCAGGCAAATTTGAAGAATGCATAGGCGAAGAGAACGAGAAGTCCGAGGATCTTCGTTTCGAACAATTGTTGTGTTGTCTCTCCCAGGAGCGGCAGATCGTGGAACAGTGTCAGAACGCGGCCGGACGAATTCAACAGGCCAAAACAGCCGCCGATCGCCAGAATGGAGGTTGACGCAAAGAAGCCGGTGCCCTGCTGCAGACCGATCATGATGCTTGTGTCGATCATGCGCAATTCGCGTGTCGCCATCGTCGCCATCCACTGACGCCGCGCCTGGTTCATTTCGTAGGTCAAAGATTTTCTGCCAGCAAAGCCATTTGCGGTGGTATGGGAATAGAGCGCCCAGACGATGAAGAAGTAGACCAGCGCAAGTATGTCGAGCCAATAGGATGTATTCGGGGCAGATTCCATTGGGCCTCTCTGTGATGCGACGACTGATGATTGCGAATGTACGTCAATTCGACCAGTTCGCAAATCGCGTGGCCCATGCGTCTACAGGCTTTTTCTTTGACTTTTGTGCTGGCTGACCTATGTCGTAGAAACGCAAGGTGAAGTCGGTGCCGGGCTGCGGCAAATGTCGCCAGCAGGCCATTATGCGACGCAAGTGATTTCACCGGAAAAGGTCCCAAATGTTTCTGTCGGTTTTCGATCTGTATAAAATCGGCATTGGTCCTTCGAGTTCCCATACGATGGGCCCGATGACCGCCGGCAGCCTGTTTCTTGAAGAGCTCAAGAGCGGGCAATGGCCGCGGCCGACCGGCGTCAAGGTGGACCGGCTGCGCGTGCATCTGCATGGTTCGCTGGCTTTCACCGGCATTGGACACGCGACTGATCGCGCGGTCATCCTCGGCCTCTGCGGCCTGCTGCCCGCCACCGTCGATCCAAACGAAATGGACGCATTGCTCGAGGCCGTCAAGCAGACCAAACGTATTTCGCCCGAAGGCCATCCGTCCTATCGCTTCGATCCCGCGACCGATCTCATCATGGATCGGCGTACGCCGCTTCCCGGTCACGCCAACGGCATGGCTTTCGAAGCCTACGATGTCGACGACCGGCTGTTGTTGCGCCGGATTTTCTATTCAGTTGGCGGCGGTTTCGTCGTGACCGAAGAAGAGCTCGAGGCGGCGAAGACCCGCACAGCGCCAAAACCTGAACATCCTGTGCCTTTCCCATTCAAGAATGCCGCTCAGATGATGAGCATGGCGAAGGAAAGCGGCCTTTCCATTGCCGAAATGAAACGCAGCAATGAAGAAGTCTTCATGAGCCGCGATGAGCTTAACGCGGGTCTTGATCGGATCTGGGCGGCGATGCGCTCCTGTATCGATCGCGGGCTGGAGCAAGAAGGCATCATGCCCGGCGGCCTCAAGGTCAAGCGCCGTGCGCGCTATCTGCATGATCGCCTGCAGGAAGAATGGCGGCAAAACCGCATCAATCCGCTGCTCGCAAATGACTGGCTCTCGGTCTATGCGATGGCGGTCAATGAAGAGAATGCAGCGGGCGGACGTGTTGTTACCGCTCCAACCAATGGAGCAGCGGGTGTGGTCCCAGCCGTGCTGCGCTACTATCTGCATTTTCATGAGGATGCGGACGAGAACGGCATTCGTGACTTCCTGCTGACTTCGGCGGCTATCGGCGGCGTGATCAAGACCAACGCTTCAATCTCCGGCGCCGAGGTCGGATGCCAGGGCGAGGTGGGTTCCGCCTCTGCCATGGCGGCTGCCGGACTGGCTGCTGTTCTTGGCGGAACGCCCGAGCAGATCGAGAACGCCGCCGAGATTGCGCTCGAACACCATCTAGGCATGACTTGCGACCCCGTTGCCGGTCTGGTGCAAGTGCCCTGCATCGAGCGCAATGCGCTTGGTGCGGTGAAGGCGGTTACGGCGGCTTCGCTCGCGGTCAAGGGCGATGGCACGCATTTCGTGCCGCTCGATGCTTGCATTGAAACCATGCGGCAGACAGGCGTTGACATGAACGAGCGCTACAAGGAAACCAGCCTTGGCGGGCTTGCTGTCAATGTCGTCGAGTGCTGAGAGCCCTTTCGATAACTTCAAGAGCCCGTTGTGGAGAAGCAGCCATTATGGTTGACGCCACAACCTGAAAGCGTAAATGCTTAGCCATGGCCCTCAACCTTGTAAAACTCTGTGTCGGATGCAGCGCGATCGAAGAACTCGCCGCGTGGATCGATTTCAGGCTCGATGAGCGCAGACGGGCAGGGCTGTCAGCCGAACAGTTCCACACGACCCGCATGGTGCCCAAACGCGTCGAGGAACTGCTCGACGGTGGATCGCTTTATTGGGTGATCAAAGGCAATATCCAATGCCGCCAGCGATTGACGGATATCAGGACATTTACCGACGATGAAGGCATTTCACGCTGCCATCTGGTGCTCGATCCACGCATCATTCCGACGGAATGGCAGCCACGCCGGGCGTTTCAGGGCTGGCGCTATCTGACAAGCGAAGACGCGCCATTCGATGAAGGGCACGGCAAGATCGGGCGGGCGAAACTGCCGCCGGAACTTCGCAACGAACTTGCTGCCTTGGGCTTGCTTTAGGTTTCAGGAAACCCGCAGTCTTACCGCTGATATGCCGTTGCGGCTGTCAGAGCGTAAGCGGAGACGCACAGGCGGCATGGCGGCGCGCCGCGTGCGCGCGGCCTGGCAAAGCAGGACATTCACCAGATCCATCGTCTTGAATGCAGAATTGCAGCGGCGCAGGTCAGCAATCTTCATGGCAGCCTGTTGCAGCGCTTGCATGCCACCGAAAAATGGCTTGGTTTCTCTGGCTGGCAGACCAGCCTGGCTATGTATTTCTGTGGTACTGGACATTCGCAAAACCCTTTACGCTATACAAATCGGGGTCTTTCGGATCGCGTGCCTTACGATTGCGGAGCAATCGCAAAGCAGTTGAATTTCTGGCGTTTCAGTGCGGCACAAGCATTGTCAGCTGCCTTGGCGGAGGTGATACCGGCAAAGCGAGCACGGTGGTAGGTGGTCGAACCCTTCTGGAACTTTTCCGTGTAGGGCGAGAGTGCAGCAATCGGACCGCCAACCTGCGCTGCGGCCTTGGACAGCATGGCCTTGGCTTCCTCAGGGCTGCCCACAGAAGCGATCTGCACCATCCAGCCGTTCGCAGGAGCCGATGCGGTGGTTACCGGATCGACCTCATCCACATCGCCTTCGCCAATTTCAGCTTTCGGCGCTGGCGCAGGGACATGCAAAATACGTTCGGCGGGCGAGGGGGTTGGCGCCGGTTCGGCATAGGCGGTTACGACCTCGGCAGGCTGTTCGGCCACTGCCTGTTCGCGCTGAACCGGTATCGGTGCCTCGTCGCTCGCAGGCAGTTCAAGAGCCGCGACCTCGACCTTGCTGTTCTTGCGTGAGGCGATGAGATTGCCGCCGTCGCGGCGCGATGCGACCGGAAGATATCGTGCAATCAGGCTTGCCATCTGCGCGTCACGCGCCGGTGTGCTGGAGCCGCCCATGACAACTGCGACAAGCTTCTTTCCGTCTGTACTGACTGATGAGACCAGGTTGAAACCGGAGGCGCGGGTGTAGCCGGTCTTGATACCGTCCACACCCTGGATCTTGCCGAGCAGGCGGTTGTGCCCGACGATGCGGCGGCCGCGATAGCTGAAGCTGCGGGTGGAGAAATAACTGTAATACTGCGGAAAGTGCTCGCGAAGCGCGATACCCAGCAGTGCCAAATCGCGCGCGGATGAATGCTGCTTCGGGTCCGGCAGGCCGTTTGCATTGCGGAACTGTGTATTACGCATGCCGAGTTGGCGCGCCTTGTTGGTCATCATCACAGCAAAGCGCTGTTCCGAGCCGCCAAGAAATTCGGCGATGGCCGTCGCCGAGTCGTTCGCCGACTTGGTGATAAGGGAAAGAATCGCGGCTTCAGCGCTGATCGTCTGTCCGGGCTGAAAGCCAACTTTCGTTGGTGGCTGCGCCGCAGCATAGGCGGAGACGGGGATTGGCGTCGATTTGGAAACCTTGCCGGATGCCATAGCGTCGAACAGCATATAGATCGTCATCATTTTCGTCAGAGATGCCGGATAACGCTGTGCGTCGGCATTGGACGAATAGAGCGTCTTGCCGGTATTGGCATCGACAACGATGGCCGCTTCTTTCGAGGCTGCAGCCGCCAAAGGCGCTTCAGCAATATTTATCCCGGCGCCCAATGCCAGAGCAAGGAATGCATAAGCCAATTTTTGTACGTAGTTGGAACCTTGGCGGGCCTTATAATGCACAATCAACACCTGCTCGAGTATGCGCGTAGAAACTTTCCTGATGACCCTGATGCATCAGAACGAATTTATGGACTTTAGCCGCACCAGCGTTACCAAACTGTTTATGGTAACCGGGCCGTTCATCTTTTCCGTGAGATTTGGGCTAAATTTTAGGTAAATATTGCAACGCAGTATAAATTTGACTTTTTGTGCAGTGCACCCTAAGTCAGGTGCAGCCGGGAAATTCAACATTTGGAAGGATCCATCATGGCTACTCCGTTCGAAACCCTGAATAAGTCCAGCAAGGAATTCGCCAACAGCGCGATGAAGAGCGTTTCTGCTCTCACCCAAGGATGGCAGACGATTGCCAATGAGGCTGCGGACTACTCGAAGCTGTCATTCGAAGAGGGTACCAAACTGATCGAAAAGCTTGCCTCCACGAAATCGCCGGAGCAGGCATTCGAGACTCAAAGCGTCTTTTCGAAGAAGGCCTATGAAGCGTTCGTTGCACAGGCGACGAAATTTGGCGAACTCTACGCCGATCTCGCCAAGGAAGCCTATAAGCCCTACGAGGCAGCTGTAGCCAAGGTTGCGAAGTAAATACTGCTCCGCGATTACGAATATGGCCCGGCTGCAACGCGCAACCGGGCTTTTTTTTATTGCCGTGAGGCAATTCTGCCTTTGCAACTGCAACTTGATATTGCAAGCTTCATGAGAGGGCTTAAAATCAAGCCTTAGCGACCTACATAGAATGTGTAGAGCGACACACTATGAGAATGCGGGTATCGGAAGAGATGAAGCGGTTTTCACCCATGATGCAGGATGAGGACAAGGGAAACGGCAGTGGCAACGGTCCCGGTCGGGGAACGGCTGTCATAACCCGGACCAAACCTAAACTGAAAAAGCCGAGCCTTTATCGCGTGTTGCTTTTGAATGACGATTACACTCCCATGGAATTCGTCATTCACGTCCTGGAACGGTTTTTCCAGAAGAACAGAGAAGATGCCACGCGCATCATGCTCCATGTGCATAATCATGGGGTCGGAGAATGTGGTGTCTTTACCTATGAGGTCGCGGAGTCCAAGATGACCCAAGTCATGGACTATGCGCGGCAAAACCAACATCCGCTGCAATGCGTGATGGAGAAAAAGTGAGGTTTCATGCCATCTTTCTCACCTAGTCTGGAGCGCGCCCTGCATCAGGCGCTGACAATTGCGAACGAGCATCATCACGAGTATGCTACGTTGGAGCATCTGCTCCTCGCGCTGATCGATGATCAGGATGCAAGCAGTGTCATGCGCGCCTGCAATGTTGACCTCGCTCAATTGACACGCACAGTGACCGATTATGTCGATCACGAACTGGATAACCTCGTTACCGGTTACGACGAGGATTCCAAGCCGACCGCGGCGTTCCAGCGCGTCATCCAGCGTGCGGTTATCCACGTCCAGTCTTCCAACCGCGAAGAAGTGACCGGGGCAAACGTCCTTGTCGCAATTTTCGCCGAGCGGGAAAGCCATGCAGCCTTCTTCCTGCAGGAACAGCAAATGACGCGTTACGACGCGGTCAACTATATCTCGCATGGAATTTCAAAGCGCCCTGGTGCTTCCGAGCCGCGCACGCCGCTTGGAGCCGAGAGCCCCAACGAAGATAATCACGCCGCTGAGTCGGAAGACGGCGCAACCAAGAAGAAGCAGGACGCCTTGTCGGCCTACTGCATCAATCTCAATGATCGCGCCAAGGCCGGCAAGATCGATCCACTTATCGGCCGTGATCAGGAGATCAACCGGACGATCCAGATCCTTTGCCGCCGTTCGAAGAACAATCCACTTTATGTGGGCGATCCAGGCGTCGGCAAGACAGCAATTGCCGAAGGCCTCGCCAAGCGCATCGTCGAAGGCAAGGTTCCAAGCGTTCTCCACGACGCAACCGTATTCTCGCTGGACATGGGCACATTGCTTGCAGGAACACGCTATCGCGGTGATTTCGAAGAGCGTCTGAAGCAGGTCATCAAGGAACTGGAAGAATTTCCGGGCGCGATCCTGTTCATCGACGAAATCCACACGATCATCGGCGCCGGGGCTACTTCCGGTGGCGCAATGGACGCCTCCAATCTCCTCAAGCCGGCGCTTTCGACGGGTGCCATTCGTTGCATTGGTTCAACGACTTACAAGGAATTCCGCCAGTTCTTTGAGAAGGACAGGGCTCTTGTTCGCCGTTTCCAGAAAATCGATGTCAACGAACCCTCGATCCCAGATGCAATCGAGATCATGAAAGGGCTGCGGCCGTATTTCGAAGACTTCCACAAGGTCAAATACACTGTGGAAGCGATCAAGTCGGCGGTGGAACTGTCAGCACGTTACATCAATGACCGCAAGCTGCCGGACAAGGCGATCGATGTCATCGACGAGACCGGCGCCAGCCAGATGCTGCTGCCGGAAGGCAAGCGCAAGAAGTCGATCGGCGTCAAGGAAATCGAAGCAACAATCGCCACGATGGCCCGCATCCCGCCGAAGACTGTTTCGAAAGACGACGAAGCCGTCCTCTCCAATCTCGAGGCGGAACTGAAGCGCGTCGTCTACGGTCAGGACCTGGCTATTGAGGCGCTGTCGTCATCGATCAAGCTGGCACGTGCCGGCCTGCGTGAACCGGAAAAGCCGATCGGCTCCTACCTGTTCTCCGGTCCGACCGGCGTGGGCAAGACCGAAGTTGCCAAGCAATTGGCTGCCTCGCTTGGTGTGGAACTCCTGCGTTTCGACATGTCGGAATATATGGAGCGTCATACAGTCTCGCGTCTGCTCGGTGCACCTCCCGGTTATGTCGGCTTCGATCAGGGCGGACTTCTGACCGACGGTGTCGACCAGCATCCGCATTGCGTGCTGCTGCTCGATGAAATCGAAAAGGCGCACCCGGATCTGTTCAACATCCTGTTGCAGGTCATGGATCATGGGAAGCTGACGGATCACAACGGCAAGCAGATCGATTTCCGCAATGTCATTTTGATCATGACGACCAATGCCGGTGCTTCCGATGCAGCGAGAGCGGCAATCGGCTTCGGTTCGTCGCGTCGCGAAGGCGATGACATGGAAGCGATCAACCGGCTGTTCACTCCGGAGTTCCGCAACCGTCTCGACGCGATCATTCCGTTCGGCGCGCTGCCGGTACCGGTTATCCATCAGGTGGTGCAGAAGTTCGTCATCCAGCTCGAGGCACAGCTTGCCGATCGCGGTGTGACATTCGATCTGCAGCAGGAGGCTATCGCCTGGCTCGCTGAGAAGGGCTACGATGACCGCATGGGTGCCCGGCCGCTCGGCCGCGTCATTCAGGAGCACATCAAGAAGCCGTTGGCGGATGAGGTCTTGTTTGGCAGGCTGAAGAAGGGTGGTACCGTCCGCGTTTCCGTTGCCGAGAAGCCCGATGGCTCGAAAGGTCTCGTTCTCGATTACATCGCCGATGAAGTGGTGGTGAAACCGAAGAAGGAAATCCCCGTCGACAAGAAGCCTTTGGCGAAGAAGAAGCCCGCACCGAAGAAGCCGCTTGAAAAAGCCGGTGCCGATGTTTCGGTCGGTAGGAACGTCGCGCCGACGCCACCCAAGGCTTCTGTGCCAAAAGTACCGCGGAAGAAATAATCAAAAGGCCACCTTCGGGTGGCCTTTTTCTTGATGGCATTCATTCTTCCGGTTATCGCTGGAAGCATGGCTGATTCCGGATTGCCCTCCCACAAGGCGACTGACGAAAACATGAGAACCCGCTTTTCTTGGTTTTTGTCGGGCGCATCTCTGATCACAAGCATTCCTGCGCTGATCCTGATGACAGCGCATGTGGGCTTTGCCGGCTTCGCCAGTGAAAATGGCGTGACGTTACTGCAGGCAACCTTCATGGTCGCAATCATCTGGGCTCTCCCGGCCAATATCGTGCTGATCGGTGCGATTGCCGGCGGTTACTCGCTGGTGGGCGCGGCGATTGCAGTCGGTCTGTCCTCAATTCGTCTGATGCCGATGGTGGCCGCCTTTGTTCCGGAGATGCGCGGGTCGAAGACACGCAAACTTACTTTACTATTCCTGTCGCATTTTATTGCCGTGACAGCTTGGGTTATTGGCATGGAACGGCTCCAGCACGTTCCGCGCGAGATGCGAACGAGTTATTTTGCCGGTCTGGGTATTACGCTGACCATGACCAATACACTGGTGGTGGCAATTGTTTATTTCCTATCGGCCGATTTCCCGCCTCTGGTCTTTGCCGCACTCTTCTTTTTGACGCCGATGTATTTCCTCACTTCATTGTGGGGCTCTGCGCGGGATCGTTCGATCCACGTCGCCATGGTTTCCGGATTGCTGCTCTTCCCCATCATCCATTCCATTGCACCTGCCTATGATCTGCTGCTGACTGGTTTTGCCGGTGGTGTCGTCACAATGGCATATGTGCATCTGGCAAAGAGGGGCGGTGCCTCATGACCTGGCAGAGCCTGACGGATTGGTGGTGGCCTTACCTGTTCATCCTGCTCGCAGGCTGGCTGCCGACAGATATCTGGCGGTTCATCGGTGTATTCATCGGAGGTCGAGTCCGCGAAGATTCCGAAGCTCTTGTCGCGGTGCGTGCTGTGGCGACAGCGCTCGTCGCAGGCGTCATTGCGCAATTGATCCTTTACCCGAGCGGAGCGCTGGCGGAATCCTCGGTCTTTCTTCGGATAGGTGCAGCTGCAGCAGGTTTCATTGCTTATCTCGCACTCGGCAGACGTGTGATCATCAGCGTGATCGCCGGCGAAGCCGTTCTGCTCGCCGGACTGCAGTTTACAACCTAGAGCGAAGCTAGCGCCTGCCTGATCTTCTCGGCGTTGACTGCGAGCACACCCTGATCCTCCATCTGACCAGTATGCGGCCTTAAAGCGACGCCATCAAAACGTGGAATGACGTGGAAATGCAGGTGGAAAACCGTTTGCCCGGCGGCCGGTTCGTTGAATTGGATTACTGTCACACCGTCAGCATTGAACGCAGCTTTAACGGCGCGCGCGAGTTTTTGCGTGGTTGCGATGACAGCCGACAGGTTGGCCTGATCCACGTCGAGAATATTGCGGAAGGGCGCCTTGGTTATCGCGAGGCAATGGCCTTTGCCTTGAGGCATCACATCCATGAAAGCATAGGTTTCGGCATCTTCGTAGAGCTTGTGCGACGGTATTTCCCCGCGCAGGATTTTCGCGAATATATTGTTTGCATCATAGGGTGCGGTCATGGCGTACCTCGTTATTACTGGTCCGATTTCTTGAAGGGCGCGTGCTCGTTTAGAACGTGGCTCATCAAAGCGACATCCTCGCGTTCACGCCGCAGAAAATCATTGATAGCGCGCCGCAATCCCTCATGAGCAAGATAATGCACTGAATGCGTTGTCACAGGCAGATATCCGCGTGCGAGCTTGTGTTCGCCCTGTGCGCCTGCCTCGACAACATGAAGTTTTCGTTCGATGGCAAAGTCGATTGCCTGATGATAGCAGACCTCGAAATGCAGGAAACGGTGATCTTCGATGCACCCCCAATGCCTGCCGAAGAGCCGGTCGGATCCAATGAAATTGATGGCGCCTGCAATGTAACGCCCGTCACGCCGCGCCATTACCAGCATGATATCATCAGGCATACGCTCACCGATCAGCTCGTAGAACTTCCGGTTGAGATAGGGGCGACCCCATTTGCGGCTACCGGTGTCCATATAGAACGCGAAAAAAGTATCCCAGATTTGCTTGGTGAGTTGGCCGCCGGTCAGGCGGTCGATGCCGATGTCGTCGGCAACGGCTTCCCGGCGTTCCTTTTTTAGTGCCTTGCGTTTCCGCGAAGCCAGCGTCTCGAGGAAATCATCATAGGTGGCGTAACCTTCGTTGAAGAAATGAAACTGCTGATCGATGCGATGCAGGAACCCGGCATCGGTGAAGGCTGGCAGATCGTCATCGTTGACGAAGGTCGAGTGCGCCGATGAAACGCCGGTCTGGGTGGTCAGTTGCCGCAGGCCATTGGCAAGGGCAGTGCGAACCGCACCGCCATCCCAATCGCGACGAACCAGCAAGCGCGGGCCCGTAGCCGGCGTGAAGGGAATGCTTGCCTGTAGTTTTGGATAATAGCGGCCGCCAGCCCGCTCGAACGCATCGGCCCAGCCATGATCGAAGACATATTCGCCCTGGCTGTGGCTTTTCAGGTAGCAGGGTACGGCTCCGATCAGCGTGCCGCCATCGTCTTCCAGACGCAGAAACTGCGGCAGCCAGCCGGCTTTGCGCGCGACGCAACCGGAATCCTCGAGTGCTGAGAGGAAGGCGTGCGACAGGAAAGGGTTGTAATCGGGCGCATCGCGCGAAGTTCCACAAAGACCTGACCATTCCGTTTGAGTGAACGCACCGATGCCGTCGCAGACACGCAAGGTGAAATCGCCTCGATCAAGATTGAGCATCGTCGAAATTGGCTTCCTGATTGGGGCGGCAAATTGAAGGCCGGCCTCGCTGCCCTTTTAAGCTAGGCATTTTGCCGAACGATACAAGAGCAAGCGAGGCCTGGGTTCAAGCTGTGCGCGGATCAAAGCCCTCAAAAGTGATTTGGTCGACAATGGCGTCGCTGATGGCTTTTTCGGCGACGTTTCTCACCGTCCAGGAGATGACGGGCAGGTCCAGGGTTCCGCGAACGAACTCGACAAAACGGTTTTCCAGATGGTGGACGTTGTAGGAGACGAAATCGATGTCGTAGGCCAGCATGGAAAAATGTGCTTCGATATCCTCATCGCGAAGACCCTCGGCGGTCAGACCAGCGGGAATGCCCGAAGCATCCTTGCCGAAGAGCCGGATCAGATGATGATCGAAGGACATGATTGCTGCCTGGCCGTCGTATTCGGCAAGGTCATCGGCAACCGCCTTGACCAAGCCGTCGTCGCGTCCGGGGATTCCCTTAAGTTCGATGACGATGGGTACGCGTCCGCCAATCAACTTCAGGGATTCGGTTAGCGTAGGCACATGATCCTGTGTGCCGCCGACACGAAGCCTGCCGGCCTGCTCGGCTGTCAGTTCGTCGATATTGCCCTGACGCCCAATTACCCGGTCAAGCGTGCCATCGTGGAAAACGACGGCTTTGCCGTCAGCAGAGAGATGTACGTCGCATTCGATGGCAAAGCCGGCGCTTGCCGCCGCATCAAAAGCCGACAGCGTGTTCTCCCAGCACTTCCTGTTCAGATCGTGCAGGCCGCGATGCGCGATCGGCGCGTTCTTCAGCCAATCAACAGAATGCATTTTCAACGGACCTCGATAATGGCTTCAATTTCGACCGGCGCGTTCAAGGGGAGGGCTGCGGTACCAACGGCCGAGCGTGCGTGGCGGCCCGCGTCACCCAACACGGCGACGAGAAGATCCGAGGCGCCGTTGGCAACGAGATGCTGTTCGATGAAATCCGGCCTCGATGCGACGAATACCGTAATCTTCACGATACGCATGATCCGCTCGAGATCGCCCAGCGCTGCTTTCGCCTGTGCCAAAATATTGATCGCGCAGGCTTTGGCTGCTTCCTGGCCTTGTGCAACATTCAGATCAGCACCCAAAAGTCCGGTGTGAATGAGTTTTCCGCCAGCCAGCGGCAATTGCCCCGATGTCAGAAGCAGGGAGCCAGTCTGGGCGAATGGAACGTAATTCGCGGCCGGTGCTGCTGCGACAGGCAGCGTAATGCCAAGCTCCTGCAGGCGTGTTTCGATGGTGCTGGTCATGAATTAATTTCCTTATGTTTCGGAATCGCATGCGATTGTGAAAGAAGTTGCGATTTTTGCCTCGCTTCCGCCAAGAGTTATTTTTAATATGCACGTTCAAATATCGGAGAATCTTGTCAATGCGCGTTTTACCCGTTCTCGTTTTCAGTGTTAGTGCCTTGAGTATGGCCGGCTCTTCCACGGCTTTTGCTGCTGGAACTGCGACCCTCGTTCCGCATCGCGCCATCTACGACCTCAAATTGGATAGTGCGCAGGATACCAGCGGCATTACGGGTCTGACAGGCCGGATGGTCTATGAATTCAACGGTTCGGATTGCGAAGGCTATACGACGAATTTTCGCTTTGTCACCCGCGTTGATATGGAGGAACAGCCTCAACGCGTGACCGATCAGCAAACGACGACTTTCGAATCAGCCAATGGTGACAAGTTCCGCTTCGTCAACAAGACATTCGTCGACCAGAGCTTGACCAAGGAAGTGCGCGGCGATGCCGCTCTGCTTAAGGACAAGACGGAAATTTTGCTGACCAAGCCAGAGGCGACCAAGGAAGATCTTGAATTGTCGCAATTTCCGACGCGTCACATGCAGCAACTGATCGAGAAAGCTCTCGCCGGGGAGGTCTTCTATCAGACGAAGCTTTTCGACGGTTCGGAAGATGCCAACAAGATCATGGCGACGACGGTCGTGATTGGCAAATCTGCCGTTTCTGATGATGATGAAATCAAGAATATGGGCCCACTAGCCAAGGAAACTACCTGGCCCGTTTCGATCGCGTATTTCGACGAGAACGAGAAGACTGAAGGTCTGCCGAGCTACCGGATCAATTTCAAGATGTACCGCAACGGCGTGACACGTGATCTGAAAATGGACTATGGCGACTTCTCCATGACAGGAAAGCTCGTCAACCTGCAGCTGTTCGACGCGCCGAAGTGCGCGAAATAACTAACAGCGCTCTTGGGACGAGGACGAAATTGCTTTCTGCGAAGGCTTTCCTTGTCGTCGGCAAAATGGTAGAAAGTTCCTGATTAGGAACCTAGGGACATCCCATGGCGCTGAGTATCAAAGACCCTGTCACGGAACAATTAGCGCGGGACCTTGCCGAAAGAACCGGTGAGAATATCACTACGGCGACGCGTCGCGCCCTTGAGGAACGATTAAGGCGTGTTTCGGGACAGACCCGCAAGGCAGCGCTTCTAGACGATTTGGCCGCTATCCGGCGGCGTTGGAGCAGGATGCCGTCGAGCGATCAGCGCACCGCCGAAGAAATTCTGGAATATGACGAACATGGTTTGCCACGCTGATGGTAATCGATACGTCGGCAATTGTCGCGATCGCGCTCAATGAATCCGAGGCTGCGTCATTCGAACAGCAGATAGCCAATGATGCCGTTCGCCTGATTTCAGCCGCTACGGTACTTGAAACGACGATGGTGATTGAAACCCGGCTCGGGGAAGAAGGTGGGCGGGAACTCGATCTTTGGCTTTACAAAGCCGGTGTCGACATTGTTGCGGTTGATACAGATCAAATGGAAGCAGCGCGGCGTGCTTGGCGACGATACGGCAAAGGCCGCCATCCGGCCGGACTGAACTATGGTGATTGTTTCTCGTATGCGCTTGCAATCACCCGGCAGGAACCCTTGCTCTTCAAGGGGGATGACTTCAGCAAGACTGACATCATTGACATCGTTAAGAGCGGTGAAGTTTAGGTCACATTGCGGACTAATTTGATGAATGGGTTCGCGATGACAGGCTTTTATCGCCTGCGCACTTGCGTTTGTGACGATTATCCATTAACAGCCGCTTCATTCCACACACGGGGTTTGGGTTGATATCGGGAGAAATCCGATATGGCCTCCGGTGGCGGGTATCCCGCCTCTTCTCCGTGGAGGTTAAACCGGAAAAGGAAAACTAAGAGATGGCATTGCCTGATTTCAGCATGCGTCAGCTCCTTGAAGCTGGCGTTCACTTCGGCCACCAGACACATCGCTGGAACCCGAAAATGGCACCATACATTTATGGTGACCGCAACAACATTCACATTCTCGACCTAGCACAGACTGTTCCGCTGCTTCACACTGCGTTGAAGAAGGTTTCGGACACCGTTGCCCGTGGCGGCCGCGTTCTGTTCGTCGGCACCAAGCGTCAGGCTTCGGACATCATTGCCGATGCCGCAACACGTTCGGCTCAGTACTACGTCAATGCGCGCTGGCTCGGCGGCATGATGACCAACTGGAAGACGATTTCGAATTCCATTCAGCGTCTGCGCAAGCTGGACGAACTTCTTTCCAGTGAAGCACAGGGCTTCACCAAGAAGGAACGCCTGAACCTCGACCGTGAGCGTGAGAAGCTCAACCGTGCACTTGGCGGCATCAAGAACATGGGTTCCGTTCCGGATCTCATCTTCATCATTGATACCAACAAGGAAGCGATTGCAATTCAGGAAGCCAAGCGTCTTGGTATTCCGGTAGTCGCCGTCATCGACAGCAATTGCGATCCGGACCAGATCGATTTTCCGATCCCCGGCAACGACGATGCGTCGCGCGCGATTTCGCTATATTGCGACCTGGTCGCCAAGGCTGCTCTCGACGGCATTCTGCGTCAGCAGGGCTCGCTGGGCATGGATATCGGCGCACAGGAAGAAGCTCCTGCCGAACCAGCGCTCGAGGCTCCCGCTGAAGTTTCTGCCGAAGCTCCTGCACAGGAAGGTGAAGCCTCCGCTTGAGGCTTCATACACCCGTCTTATCGGGTGATTAGAAAAGATTCGATTGGCGCATAACGCGCCGCAAAGTTGGCATGCTGGTTTTCCCCAGTATGCCTTCGCTTTGAGAAGAGGCGACTAGAATGAGCATTACTGCAGCACAGGTAAAAGAACTTCGCGAGATCAGCGGCGCCGGCATGATGGACTGCAAAACAGCCCTGACTGAAACCAATGGCGACATGGAAGCCGCTGTTGATTGGCTGCGTGCCAAGGGTATTTCAAAGGCTGACAAGAAGGCTGGCCGCACTGCCGCCGAAGGTCTTGTCGGCGTCGCATCGAACGGCAAGAAGGCTGTCGTTGTCGAGGTCAACTCCGAGACGGATTTCGTTGCCCGCAACGACGCGTTCCAGGACATCGTCCGCAACGTTGCCAATGTGGCATTGACCACTGATGGTTCGACCGCTGCCGTTGCAGCTGCAACCTATCCGTCATCGGGCAAGTCCGTTGTCGATACGATCAAGGACGCTGTTGGTACGATTGGTGAGAACCTCTCGTTCCGCCGCTCAGCTGCGCTGACCGTCGACGAAGGCGTGGTCGCTACCTACATTCACAATGCCGTTTCGGATGGTCTCGGCAAGCTCGGCGTTCTGGTAGCCATCGAAACTGCCGGCAACGCGGACGTCGCACAGGCTTTCGGCCGTCAGGTCGCAATGCATGTGGCAGCAACCAATCCGCTCGCCTTGACCTCAGCGGAGGTCGATCCGGCCGCTGTTGAGCGTGAAAAGGCGATTTTCTCCGATTCAGCCCGTCAGTCCGGCAAGCCTGAAAACATCATCGAGAAAATGGTTGAAGGCCGTCTGCGCAAATTCTACGAGGAAGTGGTGCTTCTTTCGCAGGCATTCGTCATCAATCCTGACTTGACCGTCGAGGCCGCTCTTAAAGAAGCGGAAAAGACGATCGGTGCACCGGCCAAGATCACGGCATTTGTCCGTTTTGCCCTTGGTGAAGGCATCGAGAAGGAAGAGACGGATTTCGCAGCGGAAGTTGCCGCAGCTGTGAAGAAGTAATCTTAGAAGGCTGAAATCAAAGGGCATCGCGTGACAACGCGATGCCCTTCGTGTATCCGGAATTCGAAACGACTTTGAGGAAGGTTCCATGGCTGGTACGGCTGTTTATAAACGCGTTGTGCTCAAAGCCTCAGGGGAAGCTCTCATGGGCGAGCAGGGCTTCGGGATCGATGTGGCGGTTGCCGATCGCATCGCCAGCGATATCGCGGAGGCCCGCGCGCTGGGCGTTCAGGTTGGCGTTGTTATCGGCGGCGGCAATATTTTTCGCGGCGTTGCCGTTGCTTCCAAGGGCGGCGACCGGGTAACTGGCGATCACATGGGTATGCTCGCGACCGTTATCAATTCCTTGGCACTGCGCACTTCATTGGTGAAAATCGGTATCGACACCGTGGTTCTCTCAGCAGTAGCCATGCCTGAATTCTGCGAGACGTTTTCGCAGCGTCTGGCAACCCAATACATGGATATGGGCAAGGTTGTGATCTTTGCCGGTGGTACCGGCAATCCGTTCTTCACGACCGACTCCGCAGCAGCGCTGCGTGCAGCAGAGATTGGCGCCGATGCCCTGTTCAAGGGAACCCAGGTCGATGGTATTTATTCAGCCGATCCTAAAAAAGACCCAAATGCTGTGCGGTTTGATCATCTAACCCACAAGGATGTGCTGGATCGCGGGCTTGCGGTGATGGATACAACCGCCGTTGCTCTTGCACGTGAGAATAATATCCCAATAATCGTCTATTCCATCCACGAAAAAGGTGGTTTTGCGGAAGTGCTACAAGGCAGGGGACGCGCAACGGTCGTTTCGGACCATTAACCGACCCTTTTCGAATAGTTCCGCCAAGAATAAAGGAGCATTGAGCATGAGTGACGCACTCGATCTGAACGACCTGAAGCGCCGCATGGACGGTGCCGTACAGGCGTTGAAACATGATCTCGGCGGGCTTCGCACAGGGCGCGCTTCGGCAAGTCTGCTGGAACCCATTATGGTGGAGGCCTATGGTTCGCAGATGCCCCTTAACCAGGTTGCCAATATTACAGTGCCTGAATCACGCATGCTTGCGGTGTCCGTGTGGGACAAGTCGATGGTTGGCAAAGTAGAGCGCGCAATTCGCGAATCCGGTCTCGGGCTCAATCCGATTACCGACGGCAACAATTTGCGTATTCCTTTGCCTGAACTCAACGAGCAGCGCCGCAAGGAACTGGTCAAGATCGCCCATCAATATGTCGAGCATGCAAAGGTCGCAGCGCGCCATGTTCGCCGCGACGGGATGGACGAATTGAAGAAGCTCGAAAAGGACGGCGATATCAGCCAGGACGATAATCGTGTCCTGTCTGAAAAAGTTCAGAAACTGACGGATGACACCATTGCAGAAATGGATAAGGTTGTTGCCGTCAAAGAAGCGGAAATCATGCAGGTTTGAGAAACCTTTTGATAAATCCATCCTGATGGCCATCTGATGCGTTTTATGCGCTTCCGGTGCTCATGGACGAAAATGTCCACTGCGCTCCGGTTCTCAAAAACCACACCACCTGCCTCATCGGGATGAATTCTCAAGAGGTTTTCAAGTTGATAATAGCGTAATCTGTCCACTGGAGGTCGAAGCCAATGTCCAATCCGCGCCACATTGCCATCATCATGGATGGAAATGGCCGTTGGGCGAAGGCGAGGGGACTGCCGCGAACAGCAGGCCACAAGGCAGGCGTCGATTCGTTGCGCGAGACTATTCGCGCCGCCGGCAAGATGGACATACCCTTTTTGACCCTGTTTGCGTTCTCGTCCGAAAATTGGTCGCGCCCGCGGTCGGAAGTCTCGGATCTGATGGGACTTTTGAAACTCTTCATACGACGCGATCTGGCGGACCTGCATCGGGAAAATGTCCGGGTTCGGATTATTGGTGAGCGCGAAGGCCTGGCCAAGGACATTCGCGGACTGCTTGAAGAAGCTGAAGCGCTCACCATGGGAAATTCGGGGCTCACGCTGATCATCGCGTTCAATTATGGCTCGCGCAATGAGATAACCCGTGCTGTTCAACGCTTGGTAGCGGATGTCGCCTCGGGAGCTCTCGCACATGACGATATTACGTCGGAGGCCATTTCGGCACGGTTGGATACCGCCGATATTCCTGATCCTGATATGATTATCCGCACGAGCGGTGAAATGCGTCTGTCCAATTTTCTTCTCTGGCAGGCGGCTTATTCCGAGTTCATGTTCATGCCGTGTTACTGGCCGGATTTCCGGCCATCCCATTTGGTTGAAGCCATCGAAACGTTCCAGATGCGCGAACGGCGCTTCGGCGGGGTGACGGCGCAGGAAATCGCCCTGTGACCTTCAATGGTCTTTCCAATCTGCAAAAACGTATTCTCAGTGCGATTGTTCTTGTCGTCCTTGCGGTCGTGCTTACCGCGCTCGGTGGATTTGCATTCGGCATCCTCGCCTGCGCCATAGGTCTGAGCGTATTTTACGAGTGGCAGCTCATCACATTTCCCCGATCCACGCCGGCGACCCGCGGTCTTGCCTGGGCGTTCCTGATCTGTGTGATGGTTGTTCTCCTGTTTACACAACACGTCTTGACGATGATCGGTGTCCTGTTTGCCGGCGCAGCCCTCGTGGCCGCCATAGGCGGCCGGGCAAATGGTTATTGGCCGGCATTCGGTTTGATCTATGCCGGCTTTCCATCCATCGCGCTGGCATTGTTACGCGGCGATACCGGCGATGGATTTGCGGCGATCCTGTTCCTGTTCGCAGTCGTCTGGGCGACAGATATTTTTGCCTATTTCAATGGACGTGCGCTTGGCGGGCCGAAACTCGCGCCACGCTTCTCGCCCAACAAGACCTGGGCCGGGGCAATTGGCGGCGCCGCGGCAGGGGTGGCCGCGGGTGTTGGATTTGCCGCATTTATAACACCGACCGGCGGCGTTCCCGTCCCATTGATTGCCTTTTTGCTGTCGATAATCGCGCAGATCGGCGATCTCGGCGAATCATGGGTGAAACGTCGATTCGGTGTAAAAGACTCGAGCCAGCTCATTCCCGGTCACGGTGGCGTGATGGACCGGGTCGACGGGCTTGTAGCTGCTGCTGCATTGCTATACGTCATCGGAGCAATTCTGGTGACACCGGAAACGCCATACGACATTCTTTTCTAAGCGGCCGAACGTCCGGGGCCCATAGGGCCATTGATTGTGGTGCAGGCCCGGAGGACACATTGACAGAAACACTGCATACTCTCTTCGGCACCCAAAGCGTGTTGATCGGTACGATTCTACCATTCCTGATTGTTCTGACCGTCGTGGTTTTCGTCCACGAGATGGGTCATTATCTTGTCGGACGGTGGTGCGGAATTGGCGTCCAGGCATTTTCGGTCGGTTTCGGACCGGAACTGATCGGCTTCAACGATCGCAGAGGCACACGCTGGAAGCTTTCGGCAATTCCGCTCGGTGGTTATGTCAAGTTCGCCGGCGACGAGGGTGTATCCAGCTCCGTGGCGACGCCGGCTGAAGCGATGAGCCCGGAAGAGCGGGCCGTTGCCTTTCACACCCAGCCGGTCTGGAAACGCGCCGCAACGGTCTTTGCCGGACCGGCATTCAACATATTGCTGACCATAGCCATCTTTGCCGTGTTTTTCTCGCTCTATGGCAAGATGGTCGCAGATCCCATGGTTGCGGAAGTCCGTCCTGGTGGTCCCGCAGCAGTTGCCGGATTCCAACCCGGTGATCGCTTCATCAGCGTTGACGGCGACAAGGTCGAGACCTTTTCCGATGTTCAGCGTCATGTCTCGGCACGAGCCGGTGATTCTCTGAATTTCGTGGTGGAACGCAAGGGCCAGGAAATCCAACTGACCGCCACTCCTGAGCTGATGGAGCAAAAGGATCCGCTCGGAAACACCGTCAAGATTGCGGTGATCGGCGTCGTGAACAATCAGGAGTTGGGTAATTTCCGGCGAATTAACTATGGTCCCGTCGAATCAGTGGTTCAGGCGGTGCGCGAAAGCGGGTTCATCATCGCTCGCACCGGCCAATTTTTCAGCCGGTTCTTCGCGGGTCGCGAGGATAAGTGTCAGTTGGGCGGTCCGGTGAAAATCGCGACCATGGCGGGGCAGGCAGCGAGCCAGGGCGTCGATTGGCTGATACAGCTGACGGCGATGCTATCGATCGGTATTGGTTTGCTCAATTTGTTTCCCTTGCCGCCTCTGGACGGTGGGCATCTCGTCTTTTATGCGGCTGAAGCGGTCATTGGCAGACCCGTCAAAGCCGCGGTTCAAGAGATTTTTTTCCGAGCCGGATTCCTTTTAGTGTTGGGATTCATGGGGTTTGTCATATTTAACGACCTTTTTGCCTGCCGGTAGCAAACATTAAACATTGATGAAAATTTGAGGCGCTCGCTGGCGAAGCGACATGATCTGTTTACTATAAGCTCTGAATGGCGTGGCATGGATGCCACGCTTTCTTGTGAAGTAAACAGTTTTTAACCGTAAGCCTTGCGTGTATGTAAAAACCGGCTATGACGGTGTGCGAGTAAGTGCTTATTCCGGGATCTCGCCCGGGGACAACGAGAAACGAAGGTTCAGAAGGCCTATGGCGGCAAGTTCAAAATTCGTTGGTGCAGCGTCGGCGCTCGCCATATCAGCGGCTCTGGTCAGTTCCGGTGCAATAGTAACAACGGTAACAAGCGTAACAGCAGCGCAGGCCGCAACAGTAAGCCGTATTGAAGTGCGTGGTAACACACGTGTGGATGCCCAGACGGTTCGCGACAATCTGGGTATTACGCCAGGCAAGCCTTTTTCCAATGCAGACATTGACGAGGCGACCAAGCGCCTGTTCGGAACGGGTCTTTTCAGCGACGTGCGTATCAGCCAGTCCGGCGGTACACTGATCGTTCAGGTCAATGAGCATCAGGTCGTCAACCAGGTCATCTTCCAGGGCAACAAGAAGATCAAGGATCCGGCACTGCAAAATGCAGTGCAGTTGAAGCCGCGCGCCGCTTTCGATCAGGCAACGCTTGATGCCGATGTCGAGGCTGTGCGTGCCGCTTACCGCAATGTCGGCCGCAGCGATGCCACCGTCACAGGCCGCACGATGGATCTGGGCGAGGGGCGCGTCAACGTTGTTTTCGAGATCAATGAAGGCGACCGCACCAAGATTGCCAAGATCAATTTCGTCGGTAACCAAGCTTTTGGCAATCGCCGCCTGAGCGACGTCATCTCGACCAAGCGATCCAATCCGCTGTCCTGGCTGACACGCAATGACGTTTACAGCGAAGACCGGCTGCGCGCCGACGAAGAAGCGCTGCGCCGTTTCTATTACAATCGCGGTTATGCCGATTTCCGCGTCGTCTCGTCGACGGCCGATCTTGATCCAGCGACCAATGACTATACGATCACCATCACTGTAGAAGAAGGTGAGAAGTACACGTTCGGTGGCGTCCAGATCGAAAGCTCGGTCGAGGGTGTCGATACCTCGCAACTGAACGGCCTTGTCAAGACGCGGGAAGGCGATACCTACAACGCCAAGGAAGTCGAAGACTCCATCATCAAGGTTTCCGAGAAGGTTGCCGGTCAGGGTTATGCCTTCGCCAAGGTGGAACCGCGCGGCGACCGCAACTTCGAGAACCATACGATTTCCGTCACCTATGCCATCGACCAGGGCCCGCGGGCCTATGTCGAGCGCATTGAAATCCGCGGCAACGAAAAGACCCGTGATTTCGTTATTCGGCGTGAATTCGACGTCAGTGAAGGCGATGCCTTCAACCAGGTCCTGATCCAGCGCGCCAAGCGCCGCCTGGAAGCCCTGCAGTTCTTCCAGACCGTCAATATTTCGACGGCGCCGGGTTCGCAGCCGGACCAGGTTGTTCTCGTCGTTGACGTCGTCGAGAAGTCGACGGGTGAATTCTCCATCGGTGGCGGTTACACGACTGGCGGCGAAAATCCGGGACCAACAGTTGAAGCCTCGATCACCGAACGCAACTTCCTCGGCCGCGGTCAGTATGTCCGCATCGCTGCGGGTGGCGGACTTGACAACAACCGTTCCTATTCGCTGTCGTTTACCGAACCCTACTTCCTCGGGCAACGTATCGCGGCCGGATTTGATATCTTCAAGCGCCAGTCTGGCGTAAACAACAAGTACGAAACGGATTTGACTGGCGGTACGATTCGTTTCGGTCTGCCGATCACGGACGACCTGACGGCGGGCATCGCCTACAATCTCACAGAAGAAAAGTATGAGATTGATAACGACGCCATGATACCGGGTACCGATATACCCGATCCGACCGAGATTTCTCAGGCTTTCATCGACGCCGCAGAGGAAAGCCCGTGGATCAAATCATCTGTGAGCTGGTCGTTGACCTACAATACGATCGACGACACAAAGAACCCGCATGACGGTATCTATGCGAAGTTCAACCAGGAATATGCGGGTATCGGCGGTGACGCCAACTTCCTGAAGACGACGTTCAAAGGTCAGTACTACAAGACGCTCTCCGACGAACTGGACGTTGTTGGTCTCGTCGGCGTCGGTGCCGGCTATATCGCGGGCTTCGGCGACGAGGACTTGCGCGTGTTCGACCTGTTCAAGAACAACTCGGAAATGATCCGTGGTTTCAAATACGCAGGCATCGGTCCGCGAGATCTGTCCGTGGATGACGACGATGGCAGCTTCCTTGGTGGTACGACTTATTTTAGCGGATCGCTTGAAACGCAATTCCCGATGCCAGTCATCCCAGAGAGTATCGGTATCCGCGGCGCCCTGTTTGCCGATGCGGCTACCCTGTACGGAAATGATCTGTCGGAGGCTGCGGGTACAACCAGCATGGAATGGCGCGCATCGGTAGGTGCCAGTATCATGTGGGCGTCGCCGTTCGGTCCATTGCGCTTTGATTATGCTGTGCCGGTCAAAAAGGTTGAGGGCGATCAGGTCCAGAATTTCAACTTCGGCATGTCCAGCAAATTCTGATAGATTGCTGACCTCCCGGGGGGAGCAAGTTTCCCCGGGGGAGAAAGTTAGCCGATGGCCGATCCGATCTTTTATGAGCCACTGTTGGACGTGACTATTGGTCAGATCGCAGGTCTGACCAATGGCGTTCTTGTGGACAGTTCTCTGGCAAATCGATCCGTCAAGCGGCTGGCTTCGCTCTCGGATGCTGGTCCCGATGCTCTGGTATTCATTGAAAGCAAGAAACATGCGCTGGACCTCGGCGACTTGAACGCTGCTGGTGTATTATGCACGGACGAAGTCAAATCGAGCGTTCCCAAAAGCGTAGCCATCATCGTAACCCGCCATCCGCAGCAGGATTTTGCCGCTATTGGCCGCGCCCTTTATCCAAATGCCGTCAACGCGCATTTGTGGAGCGGGCAGACCGGCATTTCGATCCATGCGATCGTCCATGCGTCCGCAGACATCGAAAGTGGTGTTACGATTGAGCCTGGTGCGATCATCGGCAGCAATGTTTCCATCGGCTCCGGTACAGTGATTGCCGCCAATGTCGTCATCGGCAATGGTTGCAAGATTGGCCGCGACTGCTATGTCGCCCCGAGCTGTTCTATACAGTACGCATTTTTGGGTAATCGCGTCTTGCTGCATCCGGGTGTAAGAATTGGCCAGGATGGCTTTGGGTACGTGCCTGGCAGGGCAGGGCTCGACAAGATGCCGCAGCTCGGGCGCGTTATTATTCAGGATAATGTCGAAATCGGCGCTAATACAACGGTCGATCGCGGCGCTCTGGCTGACACGATTATCGGTGAAGGTACGAAAATCGATAATCTCGTGCAGATCGCCCACAACGTGCGTATAGGCCGGCATTGCGTTATTGCTGCGCAATGTGGCATTTCGGGCAGTGTAGTCCTTGGTGATATGACGATGCTCGGTGGAAGCGTCGGGATCAAGGATCATGTCAACATCGGATCACGCGTCGAGATCGCAGCGGCGAGCGGCGTGATGAACGATATACCGGACGGCGAGAGGTGGGCTGGTGCGCCTGCTCAGCCGTTCAAGCAATGGTTCCGTGAGATCGCGAGCGTGCGCGCGATGACCCGAACCAAGAAGGAGAGCAGTTCAGATGAGTGACAATGTGAAAACGGAGAGCCTCGGAGTTGCGGACATCCAGAAACTTCTGGCGAATCTGCCACATCGTTATCCATTTCTGCTGATCGATCGCATCGTCGATATCGACCGCGATATGTCGGCTACCGGCATCAAGAACGTCAGTATCAACGAGCCGCATTTCGCCGGTCATTTTCCTGAACTTCCAATCATGCCGGGTGTATTGATCATCGAGGCCATGGCTCAGACGGCTGGAGCGATCGTATTGTTCCACAATGGCAGCGGCAAGCCGGGTAAAGTCTTCTTCATGACAATCGACAACGCCAAGTTTCGCAAGCCTGTCGTTCCTGGGGATCAACTGAAGCTGCGTGTGACGAAGTTGAAGCAGCGCGGCAGTATTCACAAATACGCCTGTATTGCGGAAGTCGATGGCGTGAAGGTTGCCGAAGCCGAAGTCGCCGCCATGGTTGGCTTTCCTGATGAAGACGAGACGGGAGTCTGAACCTTTTTATGTCTCGCATTCATCAGACGTGTATTATCGAGCAGGGCGCACAAATCGGAGACAGGGTATCTGTCGGGCCATTTTGCCACATCGGATCTGAAGCGGTTATTGGCGATGACGTTGAACTCATCAGCCACGTCGTCATCATGGGACCCACAACACTTGGGAGCGGCTCCAAGGTCTATCCCAATGCGGTTCTCGGCGGTGATCCCCAGAACACCAAGCATAAGGGCGGCTATACGACCCTTGTCATTGGCAAGAACTGCGTGATCCGCGAAGGCGTGACCATGCATCGCGGTACGGATGGCAGCCGCGGCATTACGACGATCGGCGACAACTGCATGTTTCTCGCCTATGCGCATGTCGCCCATGATTGTGTAATTGGCGACAATGTCACATTCTCCAACAATGTAATGATTGGCGGACACGTCACCATCGGCAACAACGTCATTATCGGCGGCGGTGCGGGTATCCATCAATTCGTGCGCGTCGGTCATCACGCCTTCATCGGTGGATTGGCGGCGCTCGCGAGTGATCTGGTGCCCTATGGCATGGCCATCGGTAATCACGCCTATCTTGGCGGGTTGAATATCATTGGCATGAAGCGTTCGGGAATGGCGCGGCCGGAAATCCATAATCTGCGGCATGCGGTCCGCATGCTGTTCGACCGCACGAAATCGATCAAGAGCCGTGCGGATGATGTGCGCGTCGCGTTTCCGGATTCGCTCGCCGTAGCCGACCTCGTCGATTTCATCACCACTGATACCAAGCGCGCCTATTGCACGCCGCCACTCGATTCCGCAATCGAGATCAGTGACAGTGACGACAACAGCTAAAACATCGCCATCAACTGCCTTAAACCCGCCGATTGCGGGACGGACGGCCATTGTCGCTGGCAATGGTTTGCTGCCCGTTGCTGTCGCCGAGAGCCTGCGGAAGCTCGGCGGCAATCCATTGATCGTTGCGATCAAGGGCGAGGCGGAACCTGAGCTTTACGAGGGTGAGCATGCCGAGATTTCGATTGTCGAGCTTGGCGGTCTGGTCAAAATCCTCAAGGCCGAGGGCATTTCAAACGTGGTGCTCGCGGGCGGTATTCGTCACAGACCGGAATTCCGCGCTGCATTGAGACCGGGAAACGGCAATCTCGTTGCGCTCTATCGTTTTTTGCGGGCGTTCCGGCTTGGCGATGACGGTCTATTGCGCGCCGTAATTGCGACGATTGAATCGTATGGCTTTCGTGTACTGGGCGCCCACGAGATCGTACCCGATATCCTGGCGCCGGCGCCGGGCACGATAACGCACAAGCGGGCCGATCAGGAGAGCATCGCCAACATGCATGCTGCCCGGCAGGCTGCAGTCATGATCGGATCGCTTGATATCGGCCAAGCGGCTATCGCCATCGGCCGGCGCGTTGTGGCGCTGGAAGGCGTCGAAGGTACCGATGCGATGCTGCAACGCGTGGCGGACCTGAGGCACGCCAAGCGTATCAATCGCAAGGGCGGTGTCTTGGTGAAATGCGCCAAGCCGCAGCAGGAAGTACGGGCGGATCTGCCGGCCATCGGTGTCAGCACCGTCGAGAATGCTGTCAGGGCGGGGCTCAAGGGCATTGCCATCGAGGCACGTCGTACTTTGATTTTGGGTTATGCGGAAACCGTTGCCGCCGCCGACAAAGCGGGACTATTCATCGAGACCTTCGAACAGGAACCCTCCTGATGACCGCCGCGTCAAGACCATTGCGCCTTGCCATTGTTACGGGCGAAGAGTCGGGCGATCTGCTCGGCGCCGATCTGGTTCAGGCGCTGCGCCGGCAATATGCAGGCGAGGTGACACTGACCGGTGTCGGCGGCGAGCATCTCGCTGCGCTTGGGCTCAATAGCCTGTTTGACCAGCATGAGATCGCGCTCGTCGGCCTCAGCGCCATTGTTTGGAAGTTGCCGCAACTTATCCGCCGTATCTCGCAGCTTGCGGACGCAATTAGCGCTGCAAGGCCTGACTGTCTGGTGATCATCGACAGCCCAGATTTTACGCATCGCGTTGCGCGCAAGGTGAGGGCGGCTGATCCCTCGATCCCGATCATCAATTATATCAGCCCTTCCGTCTGGGCTTGGCGGCCGGAGCGTGCGAAGGCGATGCGCACCTATGTCGACCATGTGCTGGCGATCCTGCCGTTTGAGGTGCAGGCGCTGAAGGATCTGGATGGCCCGCCTGCGACCTATGTCGGGCATCGGCTGGTGTCGCACGCGCCATTGCTGGAAGCTGCGAAACAGAACCGTCTGCGCGACGCAAGTCTGGGTGACCGCACAGAGAAAAACCTTGTCGTCTTGCCGGGTTCTCGCCGTTCCGAAATCACCAGTCTCGCCGAACCGTTTGGAGAAACCGTCGATCTTCTGGCAAGCCGCGGCAATCGCATTAACGTAGTTCTGCCGACACTACCAAAGGTCGAGCCGCTCGTCCGACGATTGACTGCAGGCTGGAAAGTCCAACCTCATATCGTCGTTGGAGAGGCGGAGAGGTTGAAGGCTTTTGCTGAAGCGGATGCAGCGCTCGCTGCGTCCGGAACAGTTTCACTGGAACTGGCGCTGGCTCGGATTCCCGCAGTTCTATCCTACAAGCCGGACTGGTTGGCGCGAACTTTTCTCGCTCCGCGCATCACGATCTGGAGTGCGGCGCTTCCCAACATCATCGCCGACGAGCCGGTTGTCCCGGAATATTTCAACATATTCGTGCGGGCGGGTTCGCTCGCCCGTCAGATCGAGCAGTTGCTTGTTCCGGGGCACCGGCGCAGCGCACAGCTCGAAAGTTTTGACAAGGTTTCCCGGTTGATGGAGACCGGTCGACCGGCAGGCGAAATTGCTGCGGAAAAGGTGCTGGAACTCGTCAAACAGAAATGATTTTCCTCGAACAAAAAAGGCGCCGAATGGCGCCTTTTTCATTCTATGGACAATGATTATTTCCGCTCTTCGATACTCACGTAGTCGCGCGGCGTCGCACCTGTGTAAAGCTGGCGTGGGCGACCGATCTTCTGATGCGGGTCTTCGATCATCTCTTTCCACTGGGCAATCCAGCCAACTGTACGCGCTACGGCGAACAACACGGTGAACATGGTGGTGGGGAAGCCAAGCGCCTTCAAGGTGATGCCCGAATAGAAATCGACATTCGGATAAAGCTTCTTTTCGATGAAATATTCATCGGTTAGCGCGATACGTTCGAGTTCCATCGCAACGTCGAGGAGCGGATCGTCCTTGATGCCAAGTTCAGCGAGAACTTCACGCGTCGTCTGCTGCATGATCTTGGCACGCGGGTCGTAGTTCTTGTAGACACGATGGCCAAAGCCCATCAGGCGGAACGGATCGTTCTTGTCCTTGGCGCGATTGATGTACTCGGGAATGCGATCGACAGTGCCGATTTCACCGAGCATCTGCAACGCGGCTTCATTGGCGCCGCCGTGAGCAGGACCCCAAAGACAGGCAATGCCAGCGGCGATGCAAGCAAACGGATTTGCACCCGACGAGCCGGCAAGACGAACTGTGGACGTGGACGCATTCTGCTCGTGATCGGCGTGGAGAATGAAGATGCGATCCATGGCGCGTGCAAGAACCGGGTTCGGAACGTAGTCCTCGCATGGCACGGCAAAGCACATGTGGAGGAAGTTCGTTGCGAAATCGAGATTGTTCCTCGGGTAAACGAAGGGCTGACCGATGTGGTACTTGTAGGCCATAGCGGCAAGGGTCGGGATTTTCGCGATCATGCGGATCGAAGCGACCATGCGCTGATGCGGATCGGAAATATCCGTCGAGTCGTGATAGAACGCCGACAGGGCGCCGACACAACCAACCATAACTGCCATCGGATGCGCATCGCGGCGGAAACCGCTGAAAAAGCGCGACATTTGCTCATGCACCATGGTGTGGCGCGTTACGCGGAAGTCAAAGTCCGCCTTCTGGCTCTTTGTCGGTAGTTCGCCGTAGAGCAAAAGATAGCAGGCTTCCAGAAAATCCCCCTGTTCGGCAAGTTGTTCGATCGGGTAGCCACGATGCAGCAAGATACCTTCATCCCCGTCGATATAGGTAATCTGCGACTCGCAGGATGCTGTGGAGGTGAATCCGGGATCATAAGTGAAGGCGCCGGTGTTCTTGTATAATGTCCCAATGTCCACGACATCCGGTCCGATGGTCCCCTTTTTTATGGGTAACGAGAATTCGTGACCATTCAGGTCGATGTTGACGCTGTTTTCAGACATTGCCATTCCTTTCTTGCTTCAACTTGCGCTGATCCAGCACAAAAGCACCTGCCTCGCTCGAGGCCATAATCTTTATCTTGTCAGGCACGACACCCTACTCGAAAGGCACGATGTTGCAATGCAAAAATGCGCTCAAATTTGCGTGCTATTGCCCTTTTATCTGGTCCTCTATGCGGCCCAGGGATTCTTCTCTTCCCAACACTGCCAATACATCGAAAACACCCGGAGACGTTGCTCTTCCGGTCAAAGCTGCGCGCAACGGTTGCGCAATTTTGCCAAGTTTCAGGCCTGTTTTTTCCGCGTACGCCCGCACTGCAGCATCGAGCGGTTCGGCGCTCCAATCATCAACCGCGGATAGCTCCGGAAGCACGCCAGAAAGAATGCTACGGCCTTCCTCGTTAAGCAAGCTGTAAGCTTTTTCATCAAGTGCCAGTGGCCGCTGCGCAAACAGGTATTTGGCGCTATCTGCGAGCTCGACCAATGTCTTTGCGCGCTCCTTCAAACCAGGCATTGCTGCCAGCAACTGCTTTTTCGCATCGTCATTCAACCGCGACAGCATCTCCGCGCCACCTACGATTTCCGGCAGGACATCGATCATGGCTTTCACCAGGTCCGCATCATCGGAAATGCGCATGTAGTGGCCGTTGATAGCCTCGAGCTTCTGGAAATCGAAACGCGATGCGCCCCGGTTGATATCCGAAATTTCGAACCACTGGATCATCTGTTCATCGGACATGATCTCGTCGTCGCCATGGCTCCAGCCAAGGCGAACCAGATAATTGCGCAGCGCCGCCGGCAGATAGCCCATGGCGCGATAGGCCTCCACACCAAGCGCACCATGCCGCTTCGACAATTTAGCGCCATCTGCGCCGTGAATGAGCGGGATGTGACCCATGACCGGTACATCCCAGCCCATCGCGTTATAGATTACGGTCTGGCGCGCCGCATTGGTCAGATGATCGTCACCGCGGATGATGTGGGTGACGCCCATATCATGGTCGTCCACGACGACTGCGTGCATATAAGTCGGATTGCCGTCGGAGCGCAGGATAATGAAATCGTCGAGATCCTTGTTGGGGAAACGGACATCGCCCTGAACCTGGTCGCGGACGAGTGTTTCACCTTCCTGCGGAGCCTTGATGCGGATGACCGGCTTGACACCTGCCGGTGCTTCCTTGGGATCACGATCCCGCCAGCGGCCATCGTAACGTGGCGGGCGCCCCTCGGCACGTGCCTTTTCGCGCATCTCTTCAAGCTCTGCCTGGGAGGCATAACAATAATAGGCCTTGCCTTTGGCGACTAGCTCTTCCGCAACTTCCCGGTGGCGCGGCGCGCGCTCATATTGCGATACAGCATCGCCGTCCCAATCGAGACCCAGCCATTTCAGACCGTCGAGAATGGCAGTCACGGCTGCTTCCGAAGAGCGTTCGCGGTCGGTGTCCTCGATGCGCAGCAACATCTTGCCGCCGGTATGTTTTGCATAAAGCCAGTTGAACAGCGCAGTCCGGGCGCCGCCGATATGCAGATAACCGGTCGGGGAGGGTGCGAAACGGGTGACGACAGAAGATGACATAAGGTCTCCAGGAGATGCCCGGCGTATTAGCCGAACGTCCAATCGAATTGATCTGGCGTTCATGTAGCATAGCACCGCTGCTGTGCAAGGGCATTGGCAGAACCGGAAAGCAAATGGAAGGTCCTGCTACCAGAACAAAGACCAGAGAACAGCTGCTTTTTCTCCGTCCCGACAGCGGCGGTTATGAAATCGCGACTCGAACGCGGACCAGTGATTTAGTTGCTGAAAAGGGAAATTGGCCTGCCAGATTACATGGACTTGGCAATTCTGCGCAAGCTCAACTTCAATCCGCACTGCTCGCAATCCCCACGGCATTCAACTGCGAAATCGATCGCGGCACGCTGTTTCTGTTCTTACCTGTCTTCTCTGGAATCGGCGCGATTTTTTATTTCAATGCGGCTGTCGAACCGAGGCTCAGTGCCATCCTTTCGGGGCTGACACTTCTCATCGGTTGTCATGCCTTGGCCCAGGCGCGACCCATGATCCGGCTTGTTCTTTTGCTCGCAACCGCACTTGTGGCGGGCTTGCTTTTCGGCAAAGTCGAAACGATACGGGCCGGGACCCGAATGCTCGGATCGGAAGTCACGACACGGATGACGGGCCGTGTCAAAGCTATGTCGCGAGATGCCAAGGGCGGATGGCGTCTCACGATGGACGTGATCTCGACCGCACGACCGGCACTGCGAGACGGACCTGATCGCGTCACTGTCTCGGCCAGATCAGTGCCTCGCGACCTTAAGGTTGGCGACGGTCTCGCAGGGCTCGTCCATCTGCGGCCGCAGTCTGGCCCGGCACGGCCGGGCAATTATGATTTCGCCTTCTGCAATTATTACCGGGGCGTCGGCGCCAGCGGATTCTTGCTGGGAAAGCTTGAAACAGTGCCTGTTGCTGCAGATTCCGGAATGATTGCAAGTGCGCTGATGGCGATTGCAAATATCCGGCAGCAGCTCACCCAGCGCATCCTGCGAAATATCAGAGGCGAACCGGGTGACATCGCCGCGTCGCTGATCACAGGGCAACGCGATGGCATCAGCGATGACACCAACAACGCTTTTCACTTGAGTGGTCTTTCGCATATCCTGTCGATCTCCGGCTTTCACATGGCACTGGTAGCGGCAACGATCATCGGCTCGCTACGCGCGATCATGGCGCTTTTCCCCGGGTTTTCGGCGCGATTTCCGGTGAAGAAATTCTCGGCGGTAATCGCGCTTGCCGGGTCCGCATTCTATTTGTTGCTGTCGGGCTCCGATGTCGGTGCCCAGCGCAGTTTCGTCATGCTGGCCGTGATGCTCTTGGCCATGACCGTCGACCGGGCGGCGATATCGATGCGCAATCTCGCCATCGCGGCCTTGATCACCATAGCCATCTCGCCGCACGAAATCCTTGGGCCACGTTTTCAGATGTCGTATTCCGCGACCGCTGCTTTGATCGCATTTTATAGCTGGTGGTCGCGCCGGCAGAGCAGGCGTGCCCCCCGGAGAGGTGGTGTGTCCAATCATTTGCTTTTGGCACTGCCGACGAAGGCCATGAACCATATTGCCGCGATCGCCATGACATCAGTGGTTGCCGGGACCGCGAGCTCGATCTTCGCGGCTTATCATTTCAACAATACCGCGCCCTTCGGGCTTGTCGGCAATGCTCTCGCGCTACCCGTCATTTCGGTGTTTGTCATGCCGTTTGCAGTGCTCGGTTTACTGGCCATGCCATTCGATCTTGACTGGCTACCGTTCGTAGTCATGGGCCACGGCATCGAGTTTGTCATTGTTATTGCAAAAATGGTTGCTTCGCGCTCTCCAAGCGGCAATCTCGGATTGATGCCGCAAGGTACGTTGATCCTGATGAGCATTGGTCTTGTGATGTTGCTTTTCCTGTCGACCCGTCTTCGCCTCTGCAGCGTACCATTATTGCTAAGCGCAGCTTTGCTGATGATGCGAGCGCAGGAGCCGCAGATCATTGTTTCAGAGGATGGAAAATTGGTCGCGTTGCGCACGAGTGAAGACAGTCTCGCGATCAATCGCGCGGCCGGCAGTGCGTTCAGTTTAAACAATTGGCAGCAGGGCTACGGGATAAACGAGGTGGTAAAGCCGCTGAAGACTGGTGCGCTTTCCAAAGAAACGCAGTTTGAATGTCTTGAAAAGCTTTGTATCGCCCGCGAGCCGGGCGGATTGATGGTCGCCTATACGGACGATCGCACACAGACCGTATTGGCTTGTGGGGAAGGGGACATTGTCATCCTGGCCTTTGCCGGCGCGCCGACAACATGCGGCGACAGGAACACGCCGGTGCTCACCAAGCGTGATCTGGCATTGCACGGAACTGCAGAGATAACGCTAAAACCGCCCGAACCTGATCAACTGCCTCCGACAATCGCCAATGATCGATCACCAGAAATGGCCCTCACCGAGGCAACTGCTTCCCGGCTTCGACGACTCCGGTCTGCCAGCATCAATTATGCGGTTGGACCGCCGGATCGGCCTTGGAACACCTATCGAATCTATTCTCGCGCCGCCCGCAACATCGAGGACTACAAATCCAGTAAACGTGTGAGCGCCGATAGCCATTAGGCGTCAGGCTGCAAAATACCGGCTGGCCGCTAGTATCGTCGTATGAGACCGACCAGCTTTCCCTGCACCTGAACGCGATCCGGACCGAAAATCCGCGTCTCGTAGGCCGGGTTCGCCGCTTCGAGCGCAATCGAAGCCCCCTTGCGACGGAAACGTTTGAGCGTTGCCTCCTCATCATCGACGAGTGCTACAACGATTTCGCCGGGATTAGCGGTATCGCTGCGTTTGATTACGACGGTATCGCCATCGAAAATCCCGGCCTCAATCATCGAATCGCCTTTGACCTCCAGCGCGTAGTGTTCGCCGCTCCCTATCATGTCCGGCGGCAAGCCGATCATGTGGGTCTGGTTCTGGATTGCGGAGATCGGCACACCAGCTGCGATACGGCCCATGACCGGGATATTGATCACGGTTGAACCATTCGAGTCGTCGGATTGGCGTGTTTGTCGCGGCGGAGCGACATTCCGGCCAAGGCTTCCCTCGATTACACTCGGAGAGAATTTTCGTTGGGCGTTGAGACCGGGAGCGATCGAGTTGGGCAGACGCAGAACTTCCAGCGCTCGTGCACGGTTTGCAAGCCGGCGAATGAAGCCGCGCTCTTCAAGCGCAGTGATCAGCCGGTGGATGCCGGATTTCGATGCAAGGTCCAACGCATCCTTCATTTCGTCAAACGAAGGCGGTATGCCCGTCTCCTTCAAACGCTCATGGATGAAGAGCAGGAGTTCATGTTGTTTACGCGTGAGCATCGGCGATCCTTTGCGTGGAATTGGAAAAACAAAACCAGAACAAACACTATCTGTTCCAGTTGTGTTCCACAAGGATTAATATGTGGTGTACGTGAGCCGAGAAACGCGATTGGCCGTTATTTAGCCGGAATAACCGGAGGGCCGCTGGATTGGCGAAGAATCAGTTCAACCGGCCAGACTTCGTGGATGGTGTCCGGTGGTTCGCCATCGAGCAAACGGACGAGCATTTCTGCAATCCGCGTACCCGCGGACCGGATTGACGAGCGGGTGGTCGTCATGGCTGGAACCATGTTGCTGGCGTTGAGATAGGGAAAGACGTCATCATGAGCGATGATCGAAACTTCCTTGCCAAGCAGGTAACCCTTGGCGCGGATCGCCCTGGAGACGCCTAGTGCTGTCATCATCGATCCCGCGAGAATAGCCGTTGGATGGGGCATGCAGGACAGGAAACGCTGCGTTTCGCGGAAACCGATCTCGTCGGAAAAGCAGTCATGTACGATGAAACGTGGATCGATCGAAATGCCGCGTTCCTTCAGCGCATCACGATAACCCTCCTCACGATGCTCGGAGAAGGTGAAACCCTTGAGACCATCGATCATGGCAATATGTTTGTGGCCAAGATCGAGCAGATGTGAGGTAGCTTGATAGAAGGCACCTTTATTGTCGATATCCAGCCATGCATGCGGTGCGTCTATGTTTGTTCGCCCATGAAGCACGAACGGAAATTCGGCTTCGGTCAGCATGGCAACCCGTTCATCGACAAGGGAAGGGTGCGAGACGATCATCGCGTCGACACGCTTGCTGGAAATCAGACGCTTATAAGCGGAGATCTCGTCATTGTTGACCAGGGGGGTGATCAGAAAATCGATTTCGTCACGTGAAAGACGCTCTGCAAGGCCGGACAAAAACTCACTCGTGTGCGGACCAAAACGCTCGCTGGTGTAGATAGGCACGACGATTCCTATCGCACCGACGCGCCCCATGGCCAGACGCCGCGCATTGGCGTTGGCGCTGTAACCAAACTTGAGGGCCGCCTTGTTGACCCGCTCCCGCGTTGCCTCGTTGACTTCCGGATAGCCATTAAGCGCGCGGCTGACTGTCGTTTGCGAGAGCCCGAGTTGTTCAGCCAACTCCTTGAGTTTCATATCAGGTGATCCAAGAGTGAAAATTCCGGTTAGCCATTGGTCCATTGAACAGTACTATAGCTTAATTTCAAAGCGCTTTGAAACTAATTTCAACCTCAGATGGATGCAGGTAGAATCGAACACGACCATATTCAATGGATTCTTACGGACAGCTGATATTCCAGCTTGACAGCAGGACAGGCGTTTGTCACCTTTTATCCAAAGCGCTTTGGATTGGTATTGTACGTCAGTTCTTTAAAGCTTTTGAGGAGGAGTTTTCACAGATTGGAACAGCGCACCACCAATGCGCGTTGTTCCGTCGAGATTTACGGGAGGAAATCATGCGAATGAAATCACTTCTTGCAGGCCTTCTGGCTGCAACGATGGTCTGTTCGAGCGCGTTCGCCGCCGACCTTTCAATCGTCTCCGGTGATACGGGCAACGGGCGCGAATTCCTGCGCAAGCAGCTCGACCGTTTCGAGAAGGAAACGGGTAACAAAGTCAAAATTGTCGCCATGCCTGCAAATAGTTCCGACCAGTTTGGCCAATACCGGCTTTGGCTTGCGGCTGGGAATACGGACATCGACGTTTACCGCACGGATGTGATCTGGGCGCCGCAACTGGCCGACCAGTTTCTTGATCTGACGGAGGCTATGAAGGATGTCGTCGATCAACACTTTCCATCGATGATCCAAAGCCAGACTGTCGATGGCAAACTCGTTGCCATGCCGATGTATACGGACGCGCCGGCTTTCTACTACCGCAAGGATCTCCTGGAGAAATACAAGAAGCCGGTTCCCAAAACCTGGGACGAGATGGCGGCAACCGCCAAGGAAATCCAGGATGGCGAGCGCCAGGCTGGCAACAAAGCGATGTACGGCTACGTTTTCCAGGGCAATGCCTATGAGGGCCTTACTTGTAACGCGCTTGAATGGATCAAGTCTTCAGGTGGCGGCCAGATTATCGAGCCCGACGGAACGATCTCCATCAACAATCCGGAAGCAGTCGCCGCCGTCGATCGGGCAAAGGGGTGGATCGATACGATTACGCCAAAGGGTGTCCTCGCCTATACGGAAGAGGAAAGCCGCGGTGTCTGGCAGACCGGGAATGCCGTCTTCATGCGCAACTGGCCTTATGCCTATGCGTTGGGCAACGGCCCGGACAGCGCTATCAAAGGCAAGTTCGACGTGACGACCCTGCCGAGTTCGAAGGAGGGGCAGAGTTCCGCGGCGACATTGGGCGGCTGGAATCTTGCGATCTCGAAATATACAAAATCACCGGAAGAGGCGATCAAACTGGTCAAATTCCTGGCTGCGCCTGAACAGCAGAAAGAACGGGCGATCGAGATCGCCAACCTGCCGACGCTGAAGGCACTTTATGACGACAAGGATATTGCGGCCGCGCAACCGGTAATTACAAACTGGAAGCCCGTGTTCGAGACAGCTGTTCCACGTCCGTCTGCACCCACGAAAGTCAAATACAACGAAGTGTCGTCTCTGTTCTGGAGTGCTGTCCACGATACATTGTCGGGCAATGGGACTGCCGCAGATAATCTTGAGCTTCTGGAAGCCAAGCTGACGGAACTTCAGGGAGGTAGCTGGTAACCCCTCCTGCCAGCATGGTGCAAGTGGACCTCCTATAGACCATTCGCACCTATCGCCTGATCAACCCTGAATGTAACCATCGCGGGCAGGAATTTGATGACAGCGTCTCACACTGTACGTTCGGAACTCTTGCGTCAGCGCTCGCGCTCCGCACGATTGTTTCTTCTTCCCATGATTTTGGCCTTGGCGGTTGTTGCAGGCTGGCCGCTGATCCGTACGATCTATTTCTCGTTCACCGATGCCTCACTGACAAACATCGAAGCGGCAAAATGGGTAGGCTTCAAGAATTATCTGTCGTGGATTCAGCTCAAGAGCGGGCGGACGATTTATTCCGGCTTGCTGGTTGACCCGGCATGGTGGAACGCAGTGTGGAATACTGTTCGGTTCAGTGTGATCTCGGTCGCGCTGGAGGCCATCTTCGGGATGATAATAGCACTCGTCCTCAATGCCGAGTTCAAGGGCAGGGGCATCGTGCGTGCTGCAATCCTGATCCCCTGGGCGATCCCGACCATCGTATCGGCACGCATGTGGGGGTGGATGCTGAACGATCAGTTCGGGATCCTCAACGATCTCTTCATGCGCGTCGGTCTAATCGACCATCCGATCGCCTGGACGGCAAGTTCTGATACGGCAATGATCGCGGTGCTGATCGTCGATGTGTGGAAGACCACACCATTCATGGCACTTTTGATCCTTGCGGGTCTGCAGATGATCCCCGGTGACATCTATGAAGCGGCGCGTATCGATGGCGTCCATCCCGTCAAGCAGTTCTTCCGGATCACATTGCCGCTGGTGAAGCCGGCGCTGATGGTGGCGATCATCTTCCGGCTGCTCGATGCGATGCGCATTTTCGATCTGATCTATGTGCTGACGCCGAACAGTGCCCAGACCAAGACCATGTCGGTGCTGGCGCGCGAGAATCTGATCGAGTTCGATAAATTCGCATACGGCTCAGCGCAGTCGACACTGTTGTTTCTGGTGATTGCTCTGATGACCATGCTGGCGATCTGGGTCGGCCGTGTGAAGCTGGACGGAGGAGATCGCTGATGCCTACGTCCATCATCAAGAACACAGCTTTCTATGCGCTTGTTGTTGTCATCGTCGTTTGCGCGGTTTTCCCTTTCTACTATGCCATCATCACCAGTTTTAAGACCGGCAGCGCGCTTTTCACGATCGGATATTGGCCGACTTCGTTCTCCATGGCGAATTATGTCAATGTCATCGCCGCTGGAAGTTTTACTCGCAACCTGTTGAATTCCATTATTGTATCGGGGTGCGTGGTTGCATTGTCCCTGCTTATGGCGGTTACGGCCGCCTTTGCTTTGTCCAGGGTTCGGTTTCGCGGGCGCTCGTTGCTGCTATTGACGATCCTGTCAGTTTCCATGTTCCCGCAGATTGCCGTCCTCGCCGGACTTTTCGAAGTCATCCGGCTTCTCGGTCTTTACAACACGCTCGGCGGGCTGGTGTTTTCCTACATGATCTTCACGCTGCCGTTCACGGTCTGGGTGTTGACGACGTTCATGCGTGATCTGCCGGTCGAGATCGAGGAGGCGGCGATCGTCGATGGCGCGACGCCCTGGGTTATTATTACAAGGGTGTTCCTGCCTCTGATGTGGCCAGCGCTGGTAACGACCGGGCTGCTTGCTTTCATCGCGGCTTGGAACGAGTTTCTTTTCGCACTGACTTTCACGTCCTCGACGGAAACGCGCACGGTTCCGGTTACCATCGCCCTTTTGACCGGCTCAAGCGCCCACGAAGTTCCATGGGGGATCATCATGGCCGCGTCGGTGATCGTCACCGTGCCGCTGGTTGTGCTCGTCCTCATCTTTCAACGAAAGATTATCTCTGGCCTCACGGCTGGCGGCGTCAAAGGTTAGGTCGTGAACTCATGAATCTGGAAATGGCGCCTGAAACGGCAAAAAGATGCGAGGAGAAGCGTGAAGGGCGGGGTCTTTCCCCCGGCCAAACGGTTCGACACTGCAGCTTGCAGCCGTTTCGGCGTCCGGAGGATATGGTCTTTTCGCCCGGCTACTTTGTCGCAAAGGCTCGAAAATGGATAGACATTTCCATCGCCTTCGCTCCTCGTATCCGAACGAAAAGCCTCATACCATTTCAATCAGATTTATGAGTTCATGACCTGGGAGCGCTCAAATGACCACTATTCGAATGCAAGACCTCCGGAAATCCTTCGGCACATATGATGTCATCAAGGGTGTGGACCTCGAAATCGAGCCCGGCGAGTTCATGGTTTTTGTTGGCCCGTCGGGTTGCGGAAAATCGACGCTGCTGCGCCTCATCGCCGGGCTTGAGGATATCTCCTCCGGGACGCTCGCCTTCGACGATAAGGTCGTCAACAGTCTGACACCTTCCCAGCGCGGTATTGCCATGGTGTTCCAATCCTATGCGCTGTACCCGCACATGACTGTCTATGACAACATGGCGTTCGGACTGAAACTCGCCAAGGGCAGCGCGGACGATGTCAAGCGGCGGGTCCACAAGGCGGCCGAAATGCTGCAGATCACGGATTACCTCGACCGGCTCCCCAAGCAGCTCTCCGGCGGCCAGCGGCAGCGTGTTGCTATCGGCCGGGCCATTGTTCGCGATCCCAAGGTCTTTCTCTTCGACGAGCCGCTATCCAATCTCGATGCTGCGCTACGCGTCGCAACCCGTCTTGAAATAGCCAAGCTCCATGCCAAGATGCACGAAACAACCATGATCTACGTAACCCATGATCAGGTGGAGGCCATGACGCTGGCAGATCGGATTTGTGTGCTGCGGGACGGCAATGTCGAACAAGTCGGCACCCCATTGGAGCTTTATGAAAAGCCGCAATCGATCTTTGTTGCCGGTTTCATAGGCTCGCCCAAGATGAATTTCCTGACCGCGGAATTCGCAGACGCTTACAAAACCGAAATATTGGGTGTGCGCCCGGAACACCTGGAAATCACAGACAAAGGCGGGCTCTGGAAAGGCAAGCTCCTGTTGGCGGAGAATCTTGGATCTGAAAGCTTCCTCTATATCGATATCGGTGCGAAGGAACCATTGGTCGTGCGGCAGGACGGCTCGGCACATCAGCATCCGGGGGAACTGCTTCACGTCGCGCCCGTTAACAATAACATTCACCGTTTCGACCAATCGGGCCGTCCGGCGGCAAATTGATAAAATCTCCGCATCAAACATGAGACAAGGAAAGTCTAATGGCAATTCGCACGCTTATCTGGGGCGAGAACGTCCATGAACAGATCAATAAAACCGTTGCCGACATCTATCCGGAAGGCATGCACAACCAGATCGCCAAGCTTTTGAGGAGCGATGCCAATCTCAGTGTCAAGACAACCACCTTACAGGAGCCGGAACATGGCCTGACGGACAAAGTCCTGGAAGAGACCGACGTCCTTGTCTGGTGGGGGCACCGCGCGCATGGCGATGTTGCCGACGAAATAGTCGAGCGCGTCGCCAAGCGGGTATGGGAAGGCATGGGGCTGATTGTCCTTCACTCGGGGCACTTTTCGAAGATTTTCAAAAGATTGATGGGTTCACCCTGCGCCTTGAACTGGCGGGAAGCGGGCGAGCGGGAACGTCTCTGGGTCGTCAATCCCGGCCATCCTATCGCAAAGGGATTGCCTGCATTCTTCGAGTTGGAAAATGAGGAAATGTACGGCGAGCCGTTCTCTGTACCAGAACCGCTGGAAACTGTTTTCGTATCATGGTTCCAGGGCGGTGAGGTGTTTCGTTCAGGGCTCACCTATCGCAAGGGCGCAGGCAATGTTTTCTATTTCCGCCCGGGGCATGAAACCTATCCGACTTATCACGACGAAACGGTGGGACTGGTGCTGCGCAATGCTGTGAACTGGGCGTATAATCCGCTGCGTTTTCCGGATATCACGGAGGCGCCGAATGTGCCGGTTGAGAAAGCTTTGGAGCCAATCACAGCCCGCGGCGGCAGTTTGCACGAGTCCGGCGAGGAAGGCTTTCGTTGATGCGTCTATTAATTCTGGGGACTGGCCATATGGCGAGCGCCCACGCCAGAAACTTTATCGATATTGAAGGTGTCACATTCGCCGGTGCGGTTGACGTCGACAAGGGCAGGGCGGAGGCGTTTCGAGATAAATACTCGTTCGAGCGGGCGTTCACGTCACTTGAAGACGCGCTTGCCTGGGGTGAGTTCGATGCTGTCGCCAATGTAACACCCGACAGCGCGCATCATTCCACAACAATGAAGTGTCTTGCCGCCGGCAAGCATGTCTTCTGCGAAAAGCCATTGGCGACGAACTATCACGATGCCATGGAAATGGCCGAAACCGCCGAAAAGGCCAATCTGGTCGGCATGATCAACCTGACCTATCGCAACGTTGCACAGCTGCAAACTGCCCGCCGGTTGGTGACAAGCGGGCAGATTGGCAAGATCAGGCATGTGGAGGCATCTTATCTCCAAAGCTGGCTTGTGTCGAAAGTGTGGGGCGATTGGCGTACGGAAAGCCAGTGGCTGTGGCGCTTGTCGAAACAGCACGGGTCCAACGGTACGCTCGGCGATGTTGGCGTCCATATTCTGGATTTTGTCGTCTACGCCACCGACACGGAAATCGACGAGGTTTTCTGCCGCCTCAAAGCGTTCGACAAGGCAGATGGCAATCGGATCGGCGAATATGAACTCGATGCGAATGACAGTTTCACCATGACGGTGAGCTTCACCAACGGTGCCCTGGGTGTCGTGCATTCAAGCCGCTGGGCCACCGGGCATGTGAATGAACTGCGATTGCGTGTCTATGGCGACAAGGGCTCGTTCGAGATCCAGCATCGCCATGATGGATCGAAGCTTTTCGTTTGTCTTGGCGATGATATCGAGACGGCTACCTGGAAGGAAATCGATGTCGAGCCGGTGCCGACCAATTACCAGCGCTTTGTCGAAGCCGTGGGGCAGGGCCGGACGCTGGAGCCGTCATTCCGTCACGCGGCCAAATTGCAGAAGGCAATCGACCTCGCTACCGTCACGGAAGTCGATCGCAAGGAGCACCGTCTTGAAGGGTCAGCGTAGCATCATGACGCTGCATGCCGCTCCTACTTTGATGGCGGGTGCATGCGGTTCACGGACAATCAGGCCGTTGGCGTCCGCCAGAAACTTCAGCATGGACAAATCCTGCATGACGAAGGGCGTCGCAATCAGTTGACCGCTCCCGTCTTTGGTGATGCGCGCGCGGACATAGTCCTGACGTTGGTCATTCTCTCCCATGTCGGTTCCAAGAACTGCGGAACGAAGATCCGGCGTATACGGCAAGCCCAACATGGCGTGGATCAGCGGGATCAGAAATATATGCGCGCAAATCAGACTTGAAACCGGATTGCCGGGCAGGCCAAGGATTTTCATGTCCTGCAGGCGGCCAAACATCAACGGCTTGCCGGGACGTAACGCGATCTTCCAGAAGTCGAGTTCCATGCCTTTCGCTGCCAGCGCCGGCTGAACGAGGTCATGATCGCCGACCGAGGCACCGCCAAGCGTAACCAGAATATCGGCCTTTGCCGCCACAGCCTGATCGAGGGCATCGCTCAAGGCTTCGAGCCGATCCTCGGCTATCCCAAGATCAATCGGGATGCCGCCAGCCTGCCGCACGATCTCTGCGAGTCCATAACTGTTGGAAGCGATGATCTGATCCGGCCGATAACTCTCACCGGGCGTAACCAGTTCGTCGCCAGTCGCGAGAATTGCCACGCGAGACAGCCGAAACACTTCGAGAGTAGGGTGATCGGCCGCAGCGGCGAGGGCAAGCGCAGCCGGGTCGAGGACCCGTCCCGCCTGCAGCAGCAGATCGCCTTGTTCGAAGTCCAGACCGGCTTTACGGATATTCCTGTTGAATGTGACGGTTTCGGTGATCTCGACCTGGCGATCTCCCGGAATGGTGTTTTCCTGGATCACAACGCTGTCTGCGCCTTCAGGAACCGGTGCGCCTGTAAAAATGCGGACAGCCTCACCCGCATTCATAGTACCGGAGAATGCATGGCCTGCTGCCGATTGGCCGATCAGTTTCAACGTGACCGGCACACTCGCCACGTCGGCTGCTTTAACGGCGTATCCGTCCATGGCGGAGGCTGCAAAGGGTGGTTGCTGGCGTTTGGCATATAGATCAGCGGCAAGAACGCGACCACCGGCGGCGCCAAGCGGAACAGTTTCAGCTTCAAGTTTCTGCGCGCTGGCGAGAATACGCCTCAGTGCCTCGTCAACCGGAAGAAGTCCTGCCATTCTAGTTCTCGCTCGCTACGGCTGACCATTCGCCTGATTTGCCGCCGGTCTTCCGCAGAAGGCGGACATTCTGGATGACCATTCCCTTGTCTGCAGCTTTCGCCATGTCGTAAATCGTCAGGCATGCGACAGAAACGGCGGTCAAGGCCTCCATCTCGACGCCGGTCTTGCCGGTCAATTTGACCGTTGCGACGACATGCAGGCCCGGCAGCGCATCATCGGCTTCGATATCAATGGATATCTTGCTCAGGAGCAGCGGGTGACAAAGCGGGATAAGATCATGGGTCTTTTTCGCCGCCATGATGCCGGCGATACGCGCCGTTCCAATCACGTCACCCTTGGCAGCATTGCCGGATTTGATGAGCGCGAGCGTTTCCGCGCGCATTCTCACCGAGCCTTCAGCGACGGCGACACGTTCCGTTTCAGTCTTGCCGCCGACATCGACCATATGGGCGGCGCCCGTCTCGTCGAGATGCGTAAGCTTGGGCGTTGTCATGCCGCGTCTGTCTGCTTTTCTGCAGTTCCCTGCAATAGGGTTTTCGTCGCCGCTGCCACATCATCCTGGCGCATGAGGCTTTCGCCGACGAGAAATGTGCCGATGTTGGATTTCGCCAGCCTCAGGCAGTCGCCATGCGTGAACACACCGCTCTCGCTGACCAGAAACTTGCTCGAGGGCACCATTTTCGCCAGCCGTTCCGACACTGCCAGATCCACGTTGAACGTGCGCAGATCGCGATTGTTGATGCCAAGCAATGGCGAATTCAATTTCAACGCGCGCTCGAGTTCCGCCTCATCGTGTACTTCCACAAGTACGTCCATGTTGAGGTCAAGCGCTGTCCCTTCCAACGCTCTGGCTACATCGTCGGTAACGCTTGCCATAATTATGAGAATGCAATCTGCACCCCAGCTGCGCGCCTCATAGACCTGATAGGTATCGAACAGGAAATCCTTGCGCAGGGCAGGCAGCTTGGTCGCGGCACGGGCGGCTTGCAGGAATTCCGGAGCGCCCTGAAATGATGGCGCATCGGTCAGCACGGAAAGGCACGCTGCTCCACCGGTCTCATAGGCTTTTGCTAATGCCGGCGGATCGAAATCCGGACGGATCAGACCCTTCGATGGGCTTGCCTTCTTGATCTCGGCGATAAGCGCGAACTTTCCCGCGGCGCGTTTCCTCTGAAGGGCTGAAAGGAAACCACGGGGCGCGTCCTGGTCTCCTATCTGTACCTTCAGTTGATCAAGTGTGACACGCGTTTTGGCGGCGGCGATTTCCTCGCGTTTATAGGCTTCGATTTTGCGAAGAATATCAACCATGGTCAAAGCGCCTCACTGTTGGAAACATGAATCAGCATTTTAAGCACATTTCGAGCAGCACCGCTGTCGATCGAATGTGCGGCCATTTCTATGCCAATTTTGAGATCGGGCGCTACGCCGGCAATTACAAGCCCGGCACCGGCATTGAACAGGGTAATGTCGCGGTAAGCGCCGTGCGCCCCATCCAGCACAGAAAGCAGGGAGACCGCGTTTTCATCGGCTGTACCACCCTTCAAATCCTGCGGATCGACAAGGCGCAGGCCAAAGGATTCCGGTTCGATCTCGAAAGTGCGAACTTTTCCGTTTTCCAGCGCTGCCACCTTGGTCACGCCGGCCGTGGTGATTTCGTCCAGACCATCGCCGTGTACGACCCAGACGGTTTCGGATCCGAGCTTTTTCAGAACGTGCGCGATCGGCTCTACCCATTCAGGTGCGAACACGCCAACCAGTTGCCGTTTGACGCCGGCGGGGTTGGTCAAAGGGCCAAGCAGATTGAAGATGGTACGCGTGCCAAGCTCGACGCGCGCCGGGCCGACATGCTTCATGGCGGGGTGATGCATTGGCGCGAACATGAAGCCGATCCCGGCTTGTTCAATGCAGGTGGCAATCAGTTCGGGACCAATTTCGATGTTGATGCCTAGTGCTGCCAGCGTGTCGGCCGCGCCGGACCGCGATGACAGGGCACGATTGCCATGCTTGGCGACGGGAACACCGGCACCGGCGGCAACGAATGCGGCGCAGGTCGAGACGTTGTAGGAACCCGACTGATCGCCGCCCGTGCCGACAATATCGATGGCGTTCGCAGCGGTATTCACTTTCAACATCTTGGAGCGCATGGCAGAGACAGCGCCGCTGATCTCGTCGATAGTCTCGCCGCGAACCCGCAGCGCCATCAGCAGGGCACCGATCTGCGCCGGCGTTGCCTGTCCCGACATCATGATGTCGAAAGCTTCGACTGCTTCCTCCTGCAAGAGCGCCTTGCCTGCAGCCGCTATGCCGATGAAACGCTTTAATTCAGCCATTCTTTATCTGACCTAACGTGCAAGTGCCTGATTGATGACGGTCTGGTTGATGGAAACCGGATAAACGGTCTGCAATTGCGCCACGAGCTGATCGAGCAGATCGTCCGCAATGCGAGAACCGAAGGCATCTCGTTCCACAGTCGTGAGGGTTTCCGGTCCGACATTTGCCGGTTCGATAAACTCGGTGACCTTGAAGATGAGTTTCGAGCCGTCGGACGCCGATTCCGTTACACCCACAAGCCCTTCCGGACCATCGAAGACCGATGCGACGCCGCCTTCACCGAGATCGGCATCCTTGCTCTGGCGCGTAATGCCGCGTTTCGTATCCTTGGTGAATTTGAACTCGGCCGCGATATCGTCGAGCGATGTGCCGCCTGCAACGCGCTTGCGCACTTCTTCGGCTTTCTCGTTGAGACGTTTCTCGGCCTCGGCCGCCTTCCATGCGGTGACGACGCGCGCCTTCACCTCTTCGAGCGGGCGCTCGCGTGCAGGCGTTACACTATCGACGTCGTACCAGAGATAGCTGTTTGTTCCGAGATTGAACGGCTCATTGTCGAAGCCGACATCCGCCTGGAAAATTGCAGCCAGCTGATTTTCGTCAAATGGCAGGTTCGGAATGTCTTTCTCGTCCGGTCCTCGTCCAGTCGAATCGATAGCATCGATCGTCACAACCTTCAGGTTTTGCTTAGCTGCAGCCTCTGCCATGCTTGCGCCGTCAGCGCGGGCATTCTCATAACCGTCATGCACATCCGTAATGGTGTTGGCTGCCTGCGTCAGCGCTATGGTCTCGCGAATATCCTTCTCGACTTCGGTGAGAGGCTTGGTGACTTCCGGGTTGATAGCCGATACGCGAACGAGAACCGGCCCAAACGCACCCTTCAATACGTCGCTGACACCGTTTGCCTGAAGCGCAAAGATCGGATCGGCAATCGACTGGTCGGGCAGACCGGTTTTTGGAAAAGTACCGAGACGAATATCATCCATCGTCTTGCCTTCCGACTTGACGATATCGTCAAAGCTGGTGCCAGCAACAATCTTGTCATGCGCAGCTTTTGCTGCGTCTTCATTTGCGAAGGTCAACTGCTCGATGGTGCGGGTTTCCGGTGTCGAATAGCGGGCAATGTTTTTGTCGTATTCTGCCTTGATCTCTTCGGGGGTCACCAAGGCGGGGTTGGCTATATCCTTTGGTTCAAGCTTGACATAGCTGACCTTGCGATATTGCGGCGCTCCGTAAACTTCCTTGTTCGCATCGAAATATGTCTTCAAATCCGCATCGCTGGGATCGGCAATATCGCTCACGAAGCTCTTCGGCATGGCGACGTAATCGACCGTGCGTGACTCGCCCTTGTAAAGAGCAACCGCTTTAAGCAGCGTATCCGGCGCCTTGACGCCATCGGCTACAGCTTCGACGATCTGCTGACGGCGTGCGACCTGCGCACGATTGTCGAGATAGTTCTGCGGGGTCATCCCGGCATTGCGCAGCACCATATCGAACTGTGCTGGATTGAAGCGGCCATCGGCACCCTGAAATGCCGGATCTTCGGCAGCAAGCTGCGCCAGGCGATCCTTGGACAACCCAAGCGACATGGTGCGCGCCTGCTCATCGAGGACCACGCCGGCAACCAACTGTCCCTGCACCTGATGGCCAATTCCGATGGCATCTGCCTGCTCGCGCGTGAGCCGTTGGCCAAAGCGTTGCGACAGCGCAGAGAGTTGCCGGTCGTAGGCCAAGCGGTAATCGACCGGCGAAACTTCGGAATGTCCGGCGCGAATGGCTGCACTGCCGCTAATTGCGCCGAGGATTGTGCTGGAAACACCCCATCCGGCAAAGCTGACCACGAGAAGGCCCATGAGCACTTTTGCCACCCAAGTTTGTGCAACATTGCGGAGAGAGTCGAGCATTAAAAGTCACCGTATCATTAAAGAGGCTATTTGAATCCATAGGGGAATAGCGTCATGCAAGGCTTGTGTCGATTGCTTTATCGAGTGAATTTGCTACTCAGACAAGCAAATGCCTGAGAAATCGCCAAAACAATCGCCTAAGGAACGCTCAATGACCCCAGATGTTCGTCCACTCGTTGCAGGTAACTGGAAAATGAATGGTACCGGGGAGTCGCTGGAGCAACTGCGCATCATCGTCAACCGGCCGAATTCTGCAATTGGCGAGAAAATTGACGCCTTGATCTGCGTGCCGGCAACGCTCGTCTTCCGTGCTGCCCAATCCGTCGACGGTGAAGCCTTGAGTATTGGCGGACAGGATTGTCATGCAAAGAAATCAGGGGCGCATACGGGCGACATTTCCGCGGAAATGCTGAAAGATGCCGGTGCATCCCATGTCATTGTCGGACATTCGGAACGGCGGACGGACCATGGCGAAACGGACGAAATGGTCAACGCAAAGGCGAGGGCGGCTTGGGAAGCGGGACTTGTGGCGATCATCTGCATCGGCGAGACAGAAGCGCAGCGCAGGGCAGGTTCTACGCTCGACGTGATTGCTACACAACTTTCGGGGTCGATTCCTGATGGTGCCAACGCAGAAAACACTATTCTTGCCTATGAGCCCGTATGGGCCATCGGAACAGGTTTGACCCCGACCGCTGCAGATGTGCAGGAAGTGCATACGTCGATCCGCTCGGCATTGAGCAAGCGTTTCGGTGTCGATGGCGAGAAGATGCGCATACTTTATGGCGGGTCAGTAAAGCCAGCCAATGCGGTGGAGCTTCTGGGCGTTGAAAATGTCGACGGCGCACTTGTTGGTGGCGCGAGCTTGAAAGCAGCGGACTTCCTCGCCATCTGTGAAGCATACCATTCCTTGTGAAGGTTGCGCGTAACCGCGTCAGCGACAAGAAAACTGTCGCCGGACGGGCTTGGTTTATTGGCGGATAAGGTGTAAAGAGCCGCGTCCGACCCCTAGAAAGCAGAAAATACCCCATGCAAACCGTCGTCATCGTCATTCATCTTCTGATTGTACTTGCCCTTGTTGGGGTCGTGCTCATGCAGCGCTCCGAAGGCGGCGGTCTTGGAATTGGTGGCGGCTCCGGCTTCATGACGGCTCGTGGTGCTGCAAACGTGCTGACACGGGCGACCGCTATTCTCGCAACGGGTTTCTTCATTACCTCTTTGGCGCTCGGCATCATGGCCCGTTATGGTGAAAACCCGACGGACATTCTCAACCGTATCCCCACGACCACAGGCACTCAGCCCGCAGGCCAGCAGCCTCCGACAAGCGGCGGCATTCTCAACCAGCTTGGTGGACCGTCGTCCAATAATGCGACGCCGCCTGCCACCGATACGCCAGCCGCGCCACCGGCTGCAGGTTCGGCAGCGCCCGGCACCACTGCTCCGGCTGCGCCCGAATCGACACTGCCCGCACCAACAGCTCCGATCACGCCCGCGCAGCCGGCAAATCCGGTCCCGAATTCGCAGTAATTCGGACCGCTGATCGTTCCATTGAGGGAAGCGCATAAAATGTGTTGCGCTTCCGCAACCCTTTGATGTGAAGAATCATTCTGTGCTATTCTTCACAGCGATTTGCATTGAGAAGAAACCGGTCTTCGGATATCGCGATATCAGATTGGCCTTGGGGCCTCGCAAACGCTGCTGATGGCGTTATGCAATCTATGCGGGAAACTTTAAACTATGCTGTCACGTCGCTCTCTGCTTATAGGAATGTCGCTCCTGGCCTTGTCGGGACCGGCATCTGCAGAACCAATTATCAAAAAAATTCTGAACCCGTTCGGTCTGGGCGGCAATGATAAGCCTGATGCCGAAGCGGCAGCACAGCCGGTCGCCGAGGTTCGCAAGCCGGTGCAGCCCGCCAAAGCCAAGAATAAATACGGTATCGACCCGAAATACATGCCGCAGGACGTCGAGTTCACGGGTTACAAACCGGGCACGATCGTGATCGATCCGAAGGCGAAGTTCTTGTATCTCGTCGAGAGCTCGTTCACGGCCCGCCGTTATGGTATCGCGGTTGGTAAGGAAGGCCTCGAATTCAAGGGGACCGCAGTCGTCCAGACGAAGCGCGAATGGCCGCGCTGGATTCCGACCAAGGAGATGATCGAGCGCGAGCCCGCCCACTATGCCAAATATGAAAACGGCATGGATGGCGGACCAGGCAATCCTCTCGGTGCCCGCGCACTCTACCTGTCGCAGGGCAACAAGGACACGCATATCCGTATTCATGGGACGATCGTACCGTCGAGCATCGGAAGTTCCGCATCGAACGGCTGTTTCCGCATGGTCAATGACCATGTGATCGATCTTTACAACCGTGTGAGCATTGGCACGGAAGTTATTGTTCTGTAACAACTACTGTTGAATTTGTTGAAACGGCCAGACCTTGCGTCTGGCCGTTTCGTTTGAATTGAAAAATGATTGGGACGGGGAAAACGGCCTTCGGGCCGAATTTTTTTGTGGCCAAATCACTTGCAAAGGACTAACGAGATAAGCCCATGGCCCGATATGTTTTCATCACTGGCGGCGTGGTTTCTTCCCTCGGAAAAGGCATCGCTGCTGCCGCTTTGGCGGCTCTCCTCCAGGCTCGTGGATACCGCGTGCGGATTCGCAAGCTCGACCCTTATCTCAACGTAGACCCCGGCACGATGTCGCCATATCAGCATGGCGAGGTCTTCGTGACCGATGATGGCGCTGAAACTGACCTCGATCTTGGTCACTATGAGCGCTTCACGGGGCGTCCCGCCAACAAGCAGGACAATATCACCACCGGACGGATTTACCGGAACATCATCGAGAAGGAACGGCGCGGCGACTACCTCGGCGCGACTGTTCAGGTGATCCCCCACGTCACCGACGAAATCAAGAATTTCATTGTCGACGGCAATGATGATTATGATTTCGTCCTGTGCGAGATCGGCGGTACAGTCGGCGATATTGAAGCGATGCCGTTCCTCGAGGCGATCCGCCAGCTTGGCAACGATCTGCCGCGCGGCACTGCTGTTTATATCCATCTGACCTTGATGCCGTATATTCCAGCGGCAGGCGAACTCAAGACCAAGCCGACGCAGCACTCGGTCAAGGAATTGCGGTCGATTGGCATCGCGCCGGACATTCTTTTGATTCGTGCCGATCGCGAGATTCCGGAATCTGAGCGGCGGAAACTATCGCTGTTCTGTAATGTCCGTGCGTCGGCGGTCATTCAGGCGCTCGATGTCGATACAATTTACGATGTGCCGATGGCCTATCACAAGGAAGGCCTGGATTCCGAGGTGCTTGCCGCCTTTGGAATTGATCCTGCGCCGAAGCCACGCATGGAGCGCTGGGATGAAGTCAGCCAGCGTATTCACAATCCGGAAGGCGAAGTGACGATCGCCATTGTCGGTAAATATACCGGCCTCAAGGATGCGTATAAGTCGCTGATTGAAGCGCTGCACCATGGCGGCATGGCCAACAAGGTGAAGGTCAATCTCGACTGGATCGAATCGGAAATTTTCGAGCAAGAAGACCCGGCGCCCTATCTGCAGAAAGTCCACGGTATTCTTGTACCGGGCGGATTTGGCGAGCGTGGTTCAGAAGGCAAGATCCTCGCCGCGAAATTCGCGCGTGAGAAGAAGGTGCCGTATTTCGGTATCTGCTTCGGCATGCAGATGGCGGTGATCGAAGCGGCGCGGTCCCTGGCGGGCGTCGAAAAGGCATCCTCGAGCGAATTCGGGCCTACCAGCGAACCCGTCGTCGGACTGATGACGGAATGGCTCAAGGGCAACATGTTGGAGAAGCGGGCGCAATCAGGCGATCTTGGCGGAACCATGCGGCTTGGAGCCTACGAGGCCCTGCTTAAGTCCGGCACACGCATTGCCGATATTTATGGCTCGACCGACATTTCAGAGCGCCATCGTCACCGCTACGAGGTGAATATCGACTACAAGGAACGCTTGGAAGACTGCGGCCTGGTGTTCTCGGGTATGTCGCCGGACGGTGTCTTGCCCGAAACCATCGAATATCCCGACCACCCTTGGTTCATCGGCGTTCAGTATCATCCGGAACTAAAATCGCGCCCATTCGAGCCGCATCCGCTGTTTGCCTCATTCATCAACGCGGCAATGGCGCAGAACCGGCTTGTGTGACAAAAATAGTTGGGGCAATTCGACATGACCATTTCATCTCCCCGCACCCAGCGTCCTGTCGATCACCTTGTCCTGCCGACTGCAGACCTTGACGTTGCACGCGCCCGACTGGAGCAGTTGGGCTTCGTCGTCGCGCCGGTTGGCAAGCATCCTTTTGGTACCGAAAATGTTTGCGTTTTCTTCAGCGACGACAGCTTTCTCGAGTTTCTGGCGATCGGCCAGCGCGAGACTTGCGAGGTAGAGGCCCGAAACGGCAATGTCTTTGTCGCGCGCGATCAGGCCTATCGCTTCCGTAATGGCAATGAAGGTTTCTCTGCTCTAGTCATGGGCACGGATGATGCGATTGGCGACCACAAGGCTTTTATCAATGCGGGAATTTCCGCCGGTGATATTCTGAATTTCTCGCGTCCTTTTGTCTTGCCCGACGGGAAAGAGGATTTGGCAGGATTTCGCCTGGCTTTCGCTTCGGATTTGCGTGCGCCCGATGCCTTCTTCTTTACTATTGAGCGTACCAAGGCGCCAAAAGTAGATCGCACCGTGCTGCAACGGCACGATAATGGGGCGGTTGCTCTGCGCGAGGTTGTTCTTTCCGAAGTCAATCCGACCGATTTCCAGTATCCACTTCAGGAAATCATCAACCAGCGCGACGTCAATGCGCACTCCTTTGGCATGGATATCCACGCTGCGAACGCTACTGTGACGGTATTAACCCCTCAAGGGTTGCGCTCTTTCTTCGGCATTGAAGCTTCCGAAACCGAGCGCGGGTTGCGGCTGCAAGCTTTTGTGCTGGCAGTGCGCGATCTCGCTGCGGTTGAAACTATGCTTACCGACAACAATATTCCATATGAAAAGCGCGGCTCCCGCCTGGTTGTGCACAAGGCACCAGGGCAGGGCGCTGCCATTGCATTTGAGGCTTCCTGATGTCCCTGAATTCCACGGTTTCCGCCGGCAATGTCGCATTTTCCAACACTGGCCAATTTTCGCTGATTGCAGGTCCCTGCCAGATGGAAAGCCGTCAGCACGCATTCGATATGGCCGGGGCGCTGAAGGAACTGACTGGAAAGCTTGGTATCGGCCTCGTCTACAAATCCAGTTTCGACAAAGCGAACCGCACCTCGTTGACCGGAAAGCGCGGCTTCGGATTGGAGAATTCCCTGCCGGTCTTCGCCGATATCCGCAAAGAGTTCGGACTGCCGACATTGACGGACGTTCACACCGAGGAACAATGCGCCATTCTTGGCGAAGTGGTCGATGTCCTGCAAATCCCGGCTTTCCTCTGCCGGCAGACTGATCTTTTGATCGCGGCAGCCAAGACAGGTAAGATCGTCAACATCAAGAAGGGGCAATTTCTCGCCCCTTGGGATATGAAAAACGTAATCGCCAAGGTTACGGAGAGTGGCAATCCCAACGTCATGGTCACTGAGCGTGGTGCGTCCTTCGGCTACAATACGCTCGTATCCGATATGCGCTCGCTGCCCATCATGGCAGGCTTTGGCGCGCCGGTAATTTTCGATGCAACACATTCAGTGCAGCAACCTGGCGGGCAGGGTGGCTCTACGGGCGGTCAGCGCGAGTTCGTCGAAACGCTGGCACGAGCTGCGGTTGCTGTCGGCGTTGCAGGTGTGTTCATCGAAACGCATCAGGATCCCGATAACGCACCTTCCGACGGCCCGAATATGGTGCCACTCGACCAGATGCCGCGGCTCCTCGAAAAGCTTTTGGAATTCGACCGAATTGCAAAGGCGGCTTGAGCTTCGATTAAGAGTCCCACCGCAGAAATTTAAATTTTGATGCAACCCTGATGCGGCCTTGCTCATTATCCTTCCAGGCAATCAAAAGAGGAGTGAGCAAAATGCCAACCAGTTCAGGACACACGACAGCTATCCGCGCTTCCCGTGTTATTGGTACCAATATGTACAATAGCAGCGGAGAAAAAATCGGCGAAATAGAGGATGTTATCCTCGACAAGACCACGGACGGTATCATGTTTGCGGTCGTCGGCTTTGGCGGCTTCCTTGGAATTGGCGAAAAATATCACGCTGTACCTTGGAAACTTCTCGACTTTGACGAAGCGACCGGCGGTTATGTTGTACCATTTACGAAAGAGCAGCTGGAACAAGCGCCAGCTCATGGCATAACCGAATTGACTGAGGATGACGGCCGTCAAGTGCGGGAGAGGTCATTCTCCTATTATAATGATGTAGCGGCTTAAAGGTCATTACTTCGGAATCAAGGCCGTCTCTGACGGCCTTTTTTCTGTTTTGATCCACAATTCGCCGTTGTGGGGATTTTCCTTGTCATGTTCATTCGCTATTCAGTGGCCAGCCCAAGGCTTAATGCTCATTGAAAGGGAATGCCTCATGACTGCTATTGTCGATATTATTGGCCGTGAAATTCTGGATAGTCGCGGGAATCCGACTGTTGAGGTCGATGTCATTCTCGAAGACGGTTCCAAAGGCCGTGCAGCGGTTCCCTCGGGTGCCTCGACGGGTGCACATGAAGCCGTCGAACTGCGTGATGGCGGCCCACGCTATCTCGGCAAGGGTGTTGAAAAGGCTGTCGACGCGGTCAACGGCGAATTGTTCGATGCCATTGGCGGTATGGAAGCGGAAAACCAGATCCATATCGATCAGACGATGATTGACCTCGACGGTACCCCGAACAAGAGCCGCCTTGGCGCCAATGCCATTCTCGGCGTATCACTTGCCGTTGCCAAAGCCGCAGCCGAAGCATCGGGCCTGCCGCTTTATCGCTATCTCGGCGGTCCAAGCGCCCACGTATTGCCGGTGCCGATGATGAATATCATCAACGGTGGTGCTCATGCCGATAATCCGATCGATTTCCAGGAATTCATGATCCTGCCAGTCGGCGCATCGACCTTTGCCGAAGCGGTTCGCTATGGATCGGAAGTGTTCCACACATTGAAGAAGCGCCTGAAGGATGCTGGCCACAATACCAATGTCGGCGACGAGGGCGGTTTTGCGCCCAACCTCAAGACGGCGCAGCATGCTCTGGATTTCATCATGGAGTTGATAGAGAAGGCCGGCTTCAAGCCCGGCGAAGAAATCGCGCTTGGCCTCGATTGCGCCTCGACCGAGTTCTTCAAGGATGGCAACTATGCCTATGAGGGCGAAAAGAAGTCCCGCGATCCAAAAACACAGGCGAAATACCTCGCCAAGCTCGTCGGCGACTACCCGATCATCACCATTGAGGACGGTATGGCTGAAGACGATTGGGATGGCTGGAAGTACCTGACCGAGCTCGTTGGTAACAAGTGCCAGCTCGTCGGCGACGATCTCTTCGTCACCAATTCGGCTCGGTTGCGCGATGGTATCAAGATGGGCGTCGCGAACTCAATCCTGGTCAAGGTCAACCAGATCGGCACGCTTTCTGAAACGTTCGACGCTGTCGATACGGCGCATCGCGCTGCCTATACAGCTGTCATGTCGCATCGCTCGGGTGAAACCGAAGATACGACAATTGCCGATCTCGCTGTTGCCACCAATTGCGGACAGATCAAGACGGGCTCGCTTGCGCGTTCGGATCGGGTCGCCAAGTACAACCAGCTCATCCGTATCGAGGAGGAGCTCGGACCGCAGGCAAGCTATGCCGGCCGCGGCATTTTCCGCAGCACCTGAACCCAGCGTTCTATCATTGAAAATGGCGGGCTCCATGCTCGCCATTTTGCTTTTGCAAAGCGGTTGGTAACCCCCTGTTAAGCAAAACATTGTCTTATGGATTGGTGACAAATCGGGCCATTGTGACCTGATTCCGTAGCTTTTCGGGCCATCGACAATGTGGACAAAACAGAGACGAAAAACCAAGCGCGGGCGCTTGATCGTTCCGTTGCTCTCCACCCTGTTTTTCGCCTATTTTGGTTTTCACGCCTATCATGGCGAGTATGGTCTTTATTCGACCATCAAGCTGCAAGAGCAGACCCAATTGCTCCAGGCGCAACTCGACGCGGTGAAGGCAACACGTTCCGAGCTTGAACGTCAGGTTCAACTTATGCATGATGGTACGATCGAGAAGGATATGTTAGACGAACAGGCCCGCAGGGGGTTGAATGTATCTCGGCCGGACGAAGTCACTATAATGCGTGGCTCCGGCGATTTGGCTATTAACTGAATTCCGGTTAATCGCCCTTTTTCTCTGTGTTTTGAACATCTTATTTGCATAGCACTTATTCGATTCTGCATATTGTAAGTTCCGAACCTGCTGCTATTCTCGTGCGACCAATTCACAGGGAGTGAGATATGGCCACGAGGGCGAAAAAAAGCCCTGCGCGTTCTGCGCAGACCTCCGCTATTAAAGCACCAAAACCAATTCAGTTTACCAAGGAACAAGAGCTCGAAGCATACCGGCACATGCTGTTAATCCGCCGCTTCGAAGAGAAGGCGGGACAGCTCTACGGTATGGGTTTCATCGGTGGTTTCTGCCATCTCTACATCGGTCAGGAAGCTGTCGTCACTGGCATGCAGATGTCGCTGAAAGAAGGTGATCAGGTCATCACCGGCTATCGCGATCACGGTCATATGCTGGCTTGCGGCATGAGCCCGCGCGGTGTGATGGCGGAGCTGACCGGACGGCGCGGCGGTCTGTCCAAGGGCAAGGGCGGATCGATGCATATGTTCTCCAAGGAGAAGCATTTCTACGGCGGTCACGGCATTGTCGGTGCACAGGTCTCGCTCGGTACCGGTCTTGCCTTCGCTAATCGCTATCGTGATAACGGCAATGTTTCGCTGGCTTATTTCGGTGATGGTGCTGCCAATCAGGGCCAGGTTTACGAGAGCTTCAACATGGCCTCGCTATGGAAGCTGCCGGTCATCTACATCATTGAAAATAATCGTTACGCGATGGGCACGTCCGTTTCTCGCGCTTCGGCCGAGACTGATTTTTCCAAGCGCGGTATCTCCTTCAACATTCCCGGTATCCAGGTCGATGGCATGGATGTGCGCGCTGTGAACGCTGCCGGCGAGGAAGCTGCTGCCTGGGCGCGTTCGGGCAAGGGCCCGATGATCCTTGAAATGCAGACTTACCGGTATCGCGGCCATTCCATGTCGGATCCGGCCAAATACCGTTCAAAGGACGAAGTGCAGAAAATGCGCTCCGACCATGATCCCATAGAGCAGGTGAAGCACCGGTTGATTGAGAACGGATGGTCCACCGAGGACGATCTCAAGAAGATCGACAAGGACGTTCGCGATATCGTGGCCGATGCCGCGGATTTCGCCCAGTCCGATCCAGAACCGGATCCGTCCGAGCTTTACACCGACATTCTGCTCTAAGGGAGGCGCTATCATGCCTGTAGATATTCTTATGCCAGCGCTCTCACCGACCATGGAAGAGGGCAAACTGTCGAAATGGCTGAAAAAAGAAGGCGACAAGGTCACGTCCGGTGATGTGCTCGCCGAGATCGAAACTGACAAGGCGACGATGGAAGTCGAAGCTGTCGACGAGGGAACGCTTGGCAAGATCCTCGTTCCGGAAGGTACCGACAACGTAAAAGTCAATGCGGTTATTGCCGTTTTGCTTGGTGAAGGCGAAAGCGCCGACGCTGCTAGCAGCGCACCGAAGGCTGCCGCTACTGAAGCGCCTGCGAAGACGGAAGAAGCGCCAAAGCAAGAAGCTGAGGCCGAAAAGCCTGCCGCTTCCGTTCCCGCCGCGCCGAAGACCGAAGTGGCTGCCGACCCGGACATTCCGGCTGGTACCGAGATGGTTTCCACTACTGTCCGCGAAGCGCTGCGCGACGCGATGGCGGAAGAAATGCGCCGCGACCCCAACGTCTTCATCATGGGTGAGGAAGTCGCCGAATATCAGGGCGCCTACAAGATTACCCAAGGCCTCCTCGACGAGTTCGGTCCCCGCCGCGTCGTCGATACGCCAATTACCGAGCACGGCTTCGCTGGCGTTGGTGTTGGCGCCGCGATGACGGGTCTGCGCCCGATCGTCGAATTCATGACCTTCAACTTCGCCATGCAGGCAATCGACCAGATCATCAATTCCGCCGCCAAGACGCTTTATATGTCGGGCGGCCAGATGGGCGCACCGATGGTGTTCCGTGGTCCGAGCGGTGCTGCTGCCCGTGTCGCTGCCCAGCACTCGCAGTGTTACGCTGCCTGGTACAGCCATATTCCAGGCCTGAAGGTCGTGATGCCTTATTCGGCTGCCGATGCGAAGGGTCTGCTCAAGGCTGCCATCCGCGATCCAAATCCGGTGATCTTCCTCGAAAATGAAATACTCTATGGCCACTCCTTCGATGTGCCGAAGCTTGACGATTTCGTCCTGCCGATCGGCAAGGCCCGTATTCACAAGAAGGGCAAGGACGTAACGCTCGTTTCCTTCGGCATTGGCATGAACTATACGGTCAAGGCGGAAGTAGAACTTGCCAAGCTTGGGATCGATGCGGAAATCATCGATCTGCGCACGATCCGGCCAATGGATATTCCAACCGTCATTGAATCGGTGAAGAAGACCGGACGATGCGTCACCATCGAAGAAGGTTATCCGCAATCCTCGGTTGGTACGGAAATCGCCACTCGCGTCATGCAGCAGGCCTTCGATTATCTCGATGCGCCGATCCTGACGATCGCCGGGAAAGATGTGCCGATGCCTTACGCGGCTAACCTCGAAAAGCTGGCTTTGCCAAATGTTCAGGAAATCATCGACGCCGTCAAAGCTGTGACCTACACCGCCTAAGGGGAGGAACCCGATATGCCGATAAATATCACCATGCCGGCGCTTTCTCCCACGATGGAAGAAGGCAACCTTGCCAAATGGCTGGTCAAGGAAGGCGACAAGGTCACATCCGGTGATGTCATCGCCGAGATCGAGACCGACAAGGCAACGATGGAAGTTGAAGCGGTCGATGAAGGCACTGTTGCCAAAATCGTCGTTCCCGCAGGTACTGAAGGCGTCAAAGTCAATGCCCTGATCGCGATCCTGGCGGGCGAGGGCGAGGACGTCTCGGCCGCAGCCAAAGGTGGCGGCGATGCAGCGCCAGCCAAAGCGGAAGCACCGAAGGAAGAGAAGAAGGCTGAGGCTGCTCCTGAGGCACCAAAGGCAGAAGCTCCAAAAGCGGACGCTGCTCCGGCACCGGCTGCACCTTCTACGGCCGCGAAGACTGGAGACCGCCCATTCTCGTCGCCGCTCGCACGGCGTATCGCCAAGGATGCCGGTATCGATCTCGGCGCCGTGACAGGGTCCGGCCCGCATGGCCGCGTGATCAAGAAGGACGTCGAGGCGGCGATTTCCGGTGGTGGAGCCAAGGCTGCTCCAGCCGCGGGAGCCGCACCGTCCGCTGCAGCGCCAGCGGCACCGAAGCCGATGTCCGACGATGCAGTGCTCAAGCTGTTCGAGCAGGATTCCTATGAGCTTGTGCCGCATGACGGCATGCGCAAGACGATCGCCAAGCGTCTGCTCGAAGCCAAATCGACGGTTCCGCATTTCTATCTGACGATTGATTGTGAACTTGATGCACTCCTCGCATTGCGGGCGCAGATCAACGCTGCGTCGCCCATGCGCAAGACGGAAAAGGGCGATGTTCCAGCCTACAAACTCTCCGTCAACGACATGATCATCAAGGCGACGGCATTGGCCCTGCGTGATGTTCCGGAGGCGAATGTTTCCTGGACGGAAGCCAATATGGTCAAGCACAAGCATTCGGATGTTGGCGTCGCCGTGTCTATTCCCGGCGGCCTGATCACACCTATTATCCGCAGAGCAGAAGAGAAGACACTTTCCGCCATTTCGAATGAAATGAAGGATCTTGCCAAGCGTGCTCGCGACCGCAAGCTGAAGCCCGAGGAATATCAGGGCGGAACGACGGCGGTTTCGAACCTCGGCATGTTCGGCGTCAAGGATTTCGCGGCCATCATAAATCCGCCGCACGCGACTATTCTTGCGATCGGTGCGGGCGAGGAACGGGCTGTGGTCAAGAAGGGCGAGATCAAGGTTGCGACCGTCATGTCCGTGACGCTTTCGACCGATCACCGCGCCGTTGATGGCGCTTTGGGTGCAGAGCTTGCTCAGGCATTCAAGCGTCACATCGAAAACCCGATGGGTATGCTGGTCTGAGGGGGACACCATGAAAACGGTCCTTTGCTATGGCGACTCGCTAACCTGGGGATATGTTCCCGACGGATCGGGTCGCCATGAGCTCAAGGATCGCTGGCCGCAGGTGCTTCAGGCGGAACTTGGGACAGGCGTTCACGTCATTGCCGATGGCCTGAACGGTCGTACGACCGCCTATGACGATCACCTGTCCGGGTTTGAACGGAACGGCGCCAAGACGCTAACCACTGTGCTTGGCACGCATTTTCCGCTTGATCTGGTGATCATCATGCTCGGCATCAACGACATGAAGAACTTTATCTGCGGCAACGCACAAGGCACAAAGCGAGGCATGCAGCGTTTGATCGAAATCGTTCGCACGGCCCCTTATCAGCAGGACGTCAAGGCGCCGAAAATTCTGATTATGTCACCGCCGGCCCTCACTGCCATTGATGAACTGGAGTTCCAACGAACTTTCGAACAGGGAATTGAACAATCCCGCTTGCTCGCAGGATTTTATAAGGACACCGCCGAACTTGCCGATTGTGCGTTTTTCGATGCGGGCTCGGTCGCCAAAACGTCGCCGTTGGATGGCGTACATCTTGATGCAGACAATACACGGGCAATCGGTACTGCCATTGCACCAATCGTTCGGGGCATACTCGAAATTTAATTCAGGAGGACCAAGGTCTTGGCCAACAATTACGACGTAATAATCATTGGTTCGGGTCCCGGCGGCTATGTTACCGCCATCCGCTCCGCGCAGCTCGGTTTCAAGACTGCGATCGTCGAGCGTGAACATCTTGGCGGCATCTGTCTGAACTGGGGCTGTATTCCGACCAAGGCGCTGTTGCGTTCCGCCGAGATTTTCCATTACGGCCAGCACGCCAAGGATTACGGCCTGACCATCGAAGGCAAGATTTCTGCAGACGTCAAGGCCGTCGTTCAGCGTTCACGCGGTGTCTCAGGCCGGCTGAACGCCGGTGTCGGCTTCCTGATGAAGAAGAACAAGGTTGACGTGATCTGGGGCGAGGCCAAGCTGTCGAAACCCGGCGAGATCATTGTCTCGAAGACCGCGAAGAAGCCGATGGAGCCCCAACCGCCACTACCCAAGAATACTCTGGGCGAGGGTACTTATTCGGCTAAGCATATCATCCTGGCTACCGGCGCCCGCCCGCGTGCGCTGCCGGGTATCGAGCCGGATGGCAAGCTGATCTGGACCTATTTCGAAGCCATGGTGCCGCCGGAAATGCCAAAATCCCTGGTGGTAATGGGCTCGGGTGCGATCGGTATCGAGTTTGCCTCGTTCTATCGCTCGATGGGCGCAGATGTGACGGTGGTCGAGCTGCTGCCGACTGTCATGCCTGTCGAAGACGCCGAGATCTCAGGGCTCGCCCGCAAGCAGTTCGAAAAGCAGGGCATGAAAATCATCACCGACGCCAAGGTGACGAAGGTCGAGAAAGCCGCGAATTCAATCACCGCGCATGTCGAAACGAAAGACGGCAAGGTCGAGAAGATCACCGCCGACCGTCTGATTTCCGCTGTCGGCGTTCAGGGAAATATCGAAAATCTCGGACTTGAGGCTTTGGGCGTGAAGACTGATCGTGGTTGTGTCGTCATTGACGGTTACGGCAAGACCAACGTGCCCGGCATTTACGCCATCGGCGATGTTGCCGGACCACCGATGCTGGCGCATAAGGCCGAGCATGAAGGCGTGATCTGTATCGAGAAGATTGCAAACTTCCCGGGTGTTCATCCGATTGAGAAGGACAAGATTCCGGGCTGTACCTATTGCCAACCGCAGGTTGCGTCCGTTGGCCTCACTGAAGCGCAGGCAAAGGAAAATGGCCGCGAAATCCGGGTTGGTCGCTTCCCGTTTGCTGCAAATGGCAAGGCAATTGCGCTCGGCGAAGATCAAGGCCTGATCAAGACCATCTTCGACAAGAAGACCGGCCAACTGATCGGCGCCCATATGGTCGGAGCCGAAGTCACGGAACTCATTCAAGGCTTTGTCGTCGCCATGAACCTCGAAACCACGGAAGAGGAGTTGATGCATACTGTCTTCCCGCATCCAACTTTGTCGGAAATGATGAAGGAAAGCGTGCTGGACGCCTATGGCCGCGTTTTAAACGCTTAAGAGAGTCTTGGACGAAAGGACTTCAAACCCTTGGTCACCATCAAGGATAGCAGACCCTGGATAAATCTTTCATGGACGATCCTCAAATGGTCGACCGTGATCGGCCTTGTACTAGGGTTTGTGCCGTCCGCCTTGAGTCTGGTTTCGGGTAACACCATATCGATCAACGGAACCGCGATCAGCGGATGGACGGGCGTCTGGATTGTGACCTTTGCTTGCGGGTTGGGTGGTTTTCTTTTCGGTGCTATATGGGCTTTGGTGTTGCGCGCCATTGCGATTGCATCAGGGCGCTAGCGAGGGGAGAAGTAGATGGATCAGCCAGTCGGTATCATGGGCATGCCCGGTGTCGGGTTCTTTGGGATGCTGATTATCGGTTTCATAGCGGGTTATGTCGCTGAGAAGGCCATGAACCGCGATCATGGTCTCTTCACCAACATTCTTGTTGGCATTGCCGGTTCATTCGTGGGCGGCACGCTCGCAGGACTGTTGAATTTCAATTTCTACGGATTTCTTGGAAATCTGATTGTTGCGACGGCAGGCGCAATCCTCATTCTGTGGGTCTTCGGCAAGGCCAGGCCTGCAAGCTAGTCTAGGATACTTTGATGGTAACGGTACTCGACACGATCGATCAAAAGCGGCGACTTCGGCATCCCGAAAAGGCGCATCGCCCGGATTCGGAGATTCTGAAGAAGCCTGACTGGATAAGAGTCAAGGCGCCCGTGTCGAAAGGCTATTCGGAAACGCGCGATATCGTGCGTTCGCATAATCTTGTCACCGTATGCGAAGAGGCTGGCTGCCCCAATATCGGCGAGTGCTGGGACAAGAAGCACGCAACATTCATGATCATGGGCGAGATTTGCACACGGGCCTGTGCGTTCTGCAATGTCGCCACAGGTTTGCCGACCGCACTCGATCCGAACGAGCCGGAAAATGTCGGTAAGGCCGTTTTAAAGATGGGGTTGCAGCATGTGGTCATCACCTCGGTCGATCGTGACGATCTCGCCGATGGCGGTGCGCAGCATTTCGCCGATGTGATCCATGCCATCCGCCGCATATCGCCCGGTACGACGATCGAGATCCTGACGCCGGACTTCCTGCGCAAGGAAGGTGCTCTTGAGATCGTCGTTGCCGCCCGTCCGGACGTTTTCAACCACAATTTGGAGACTGTGCCCTCCAACTACCTTAAAGTTCGCCCGGGTGCGCGTTACTTCCATTCCATCCGTCTGTTGCAACGCGTCAAGGAACTTGACCCGACGATCTTCACCAAGTCCGGTATCATGGTTGGTCTTGGCGAAGAGCGAAACGAAGTGCTGCAGCTCATGGATGACCTGCGTTCAGCCGATGTGGATTTCATGACGATCGGCCAATATCTGCAACCGACGCGCAAACATCATGCCGTGCTGAACTATGTGACGCCGGATGAGTTCAAATCCTATGCGACGATTGCCAAGACCAAGGGCTTCCTGGTCGTGGCATCAAGCCCGCTGACGCGATCGTCGCACCACGCAGGCGAAGATTTTGCAAGATTGAAGGCTGCGCGCGAGGCGCTGCACGCAAACCGCGCCTGACCCATGCCGAAATTCGAAACGACCCGTCATGTGGTACATCGTGCAGAACAGATGTTTGATCTGGTCGCAGATATAGAGACTTATCCGCAGTTCCTGCCGATGTGCGAAAGCCTGAAAGTGCGCTCGCGCAAGGAAAGCCACGGCAAGACCCTGCTGATTGCCGACATGACTGTTGGCTATAAATTGATCCGCGAGACTTTCACCAGTCAGGTGCTTTTGAAACCGGAAGAAAAAGTCATCATAACCAAGTACATTGATGGACCGTTTCGGTATCTCGACAATCGCTGGCAGTTCATCCCTGACGCAAATCCTGAACACTCTGCCGTGAAATTCTATATCGATTATGAGTTCAAAAGCCGCACGTTAGGCTTTCTTATGGGCTCGATGTTCGACATTGCTTTCAGGAAGTTCACCGAGGCGTTCGAAAAGCGGGCAGACGCGATCTATGGCAGGTGAACCACTGCGCACGTATAGTTAATCTGCCCCGCAGGAACGAAAGAGGAGGCTATCCGTTACCATCCGCAAGGAGGTTGTAATGGTAACAACCAAGCTGATCGGCGCATTGCTTGTTGTTTGCGGGCTTTTGTACATGGCAGGAGCTGCCGTTTATCGCGGCAGCATGAGTGAACCCCATTCATCCGATGGTGAGCCTGCCGGTCTCGAACCACGCCATCGTGGTCTGCGTTTCCTGGGCTTGAAAGCGAATTGGCCCGGCCTTTTGGCTGCAGCAGTGGGCGCTTTTTTGCTGTTACTGCCGACAGCAAGCTAGACAGAATTACCGTAACGCCTGCAAGACCATATCGAGCGCAGTGTGGACCGCGGCCGAGCGTATCGATGCGCGACCTTGATCATCAAACACATGACGTTTCGCGATCGGCTGCTTTTCTCTTAGCGCCAGTCCAAACCAAACCAGTCCGACGGGTTTGGTTTCCGAACCGCCACCTGGCCCGGCAATGCCGGTAACAGAGATTGCAATCCCGGCATGTGAACTGGTGAGCGCACCCGCAGCCATAGCCAAGGCGACTTCTTCCGACACCGCGCCATGTTTGGCGATCAACTCGGCTGGTACGCCAAGCATCTCGTGCTTGGCCTCGTTGGAATAGGTGACGAACCCGCGATCCACGACATCGGATGATCCGCCAATATCGGTCAGAGAGGCGGCGATCAAACCACCTGTGCAGGATTCGGCCGTGGCAAGCAGGATGCCGTGGCGACGGCAAGCTGCAAGTACGGCAATTGCCTTGGCCTCCGCGATTAGCCTGCTCATTCGGGCAGTCCTCCCGGATAGATGACAGATGCTGTCGCGATGGCCGCAATGCCTTCCTTACGGCCGATGAACCCAAGTTTTTCGTTTGTGGTGGCCTTGATTGAAATGCGATCAGCAGAAATCCCCAGCATTTTCGACAAGGCTGCCGTCATCGCCTCACGGTGCGGACCGACTTTCGGCGCCTCGCAGATCAGGGTGACATCCGCATTCGCGATCCTGCCGCCAGCTTCCTTGATGATTTTTACTGCGTGTTCAACGAATATATGCGAGGCCGCGCCCTTCCACTGCGGGTCGGATGGCGGAAAATGCGTGCCGATATCGCCTGCGCCGCGTGTCGCCAGCAAGGCATCGGTCAGCGCATGCAAGGCCACATCGGCATCGGAATGGCCGGAGAGCTTCTGATCATGTTCGATGAATACACCGGCAAGCATAACGCCATTGCCCGGCTCGAACGCATGCACGTCATAACCATTGCCGGTGCGCACGTCCGGAAATGCGGAAAGCCGCTGTGACAGACGATCGTCGGCCATTTCGATATCCTTTGCCCAGGTCAGTTTCGTGTTGTCAGCCGATCCTTCGACAATTCGTACCGGCAGGCCATGCCACTCGGCGATAGCCGAGTCATCGGTAAAATCCGAACGCCCCGCCGTGAATGCGGCGTCGTGCGCGGCAAGAATCGGCGGATAGGGGAATGCCTGCGGTGTCTGCGCCGCATAAAGACCGGCGCGTGGCACCGTGGCGCTGACCATCGCGTCATGACCCGCGGCTTTCAACGTATCCGATACGGCAAGGACGGGCAAAACACCAATATGCGGCGTCAGATTGAAAATAACGCGCTCCAGAAGATCTGCCGAAATGAAAGGACGGACACCATCGTGAATCAGGACGTGGTCCGGGGATTTTTCCTTGAGTGCCAGAAGCCCGAGACGTGTCGATTCCTGTCGGGTCGGTCCGCCAGTGACAGCCGTAACATTTGCAGCGTGGTCCCCAAGAGCCTGGGCGAAAAGTGCATGATCCTCCTGGTGAATCACCACGACGACATGGTCGATCAGCGGGCAATCGAGAAATGCGCGCAACGTATGCGCCAGAACAGCTTCTCCGCCGATCTTGCGATATTGCTTTGGTCCTTCAACGCTTTGGCCAGCGCGTTCGCCGCGTCCGGCCGCCACAACGACCGCAGCTACCCGCATCTTCTTGTTGTCAGTCTTCCGCGGCACAATTTTCTCCGTCGCATCGAACTGCGTTACCCTTTGCCAAGCGGAAAGACCAGAGCTTTGAATCAGAAGTAGGTCGAAATCTAGCCATGGATTGACGCCCAATGCCTTGCGAAGAGGCACGGACCTGTCTAAAGGATAGGCTATTATAGAATTGCATACGAAACAGGCAGAATCACGTGATCGAATTGAACCAACCACTGGATGTAGGCGGCGTGCGCTTGCGCAACCGCGTATTTCTGGCGCCGATGTCGGGTGTGTCTGACCTTCCGTTTCGCCAATTGGCCTGGCAGGCGGGAGCAGGCATGGTGGTATCTGAAATGGTTGCCAGCGCCGAGCTTTGCACGCGCGAACGCTGCAACCTGTTGCGCCTGAAGGGCGATGGATTGGGCACCCATGTTGTGCAGATCGCAGGCCGTGAAACTCGATGGATGGCGGAAGCAGCGCGGATCGCTGAAGGCGAGGGCGCGCATATCATTGACATCAATATGGGTTGCCCTGCCAAGAAAGTGACGGGCGGCCTGTCAGGCTCGGCTCTGATGCGCGATCTCGACCATGCCCTGATGCTGATCGAGGCAACGATTGGCGCTGTAAATGTTCCGGTGACGTTGAAAATGCGGCTGGGCTGGGATGACGATACCATCAACGCACCAGAGCTGGCTGCGCGAGCAGAAAAGGCCGGCGTTAAGATGATCACGGTGCATGGACGCACGCGCTGCCAATTCTATGAAGGCAAGGCTGATTGGCACGCCATTCGTGCGGTCAAGGATGCAATCTCCATACCGCTCGTCGCCAATGGCGATGTCCTGAACCGTGATGACGCTATAGCAATCCTTGAAGCCTCCGGTGCGGATGCAGTCATGGTTGGGCGCGGTTCGTACGGGCAGCCGTGGCTGCCCGGTTCGATCGTTGAGGAAACCGGACAGGATGCTGGCGAGCTGATTGCCGACTATGCGGTCGCGCACTATGAAACGATGCTTTCGCACTATGGCGAGGCTACAGGCATTCGCCATGCACGCAAGCACCTTGGCTGGTACCTCGACGTGCACGCCGCCGATGTCGGCCCCGCGACGCGCGCATCGATCATGACTGAGACCAACCCTCATCAGGTTGCGCGGCGTCTTCACGCTGCGCTTAGCCGTTTAAATGTAGATGAAATGAAGAAGGTAGCCTGATGCCAGTCTCAAACAAGTCAATGCTGGAAGACCGATTGGCGGGCATCGTCCTGAATTCCATCCGGCATCCGGTAATCATGCTCGATGACGCAGGTTATATTTCCTACGCCAATGCCGATGCGGAGGCGTTCTTCCGCTCAAGCGCCAGCATTTTGAGCCGCAATACGCTCGATATGCTCTTGCCTTTTGGCAGTCCGCTGTTAGCGCTGGTCAAGCAGGTGCGCGACAGCCCGTCGCCTGTCAATGAATATCGCGTCGATGTCTCGTCGCCGCGGCTTGGTCAGGACCGGATCGTCGATCTTTACGTTACGCCGGTGAGCGAGTCGCCCGGTTCGATCGTGATCCTGTTCAAGGAACGGTCCATGGCCGAAAAGCTTGATCGCCAGATGACGCATCGCGGCGCGGCTCGTTCCGTTACCGGCCTCGCGTCCATGCTGGCGCATGAGATCAAGAACCCGCTGTCCGGTATTCGCGGCGCCGCGCAGTTGCTCGAGTTCAGGTCTGAATGATGATGACCGGGCGCTGACGCGTCTGATCACCGATGAGACCGACCGGATTGTGTCGCTCGTGGATCGTATGGAAGTTTTTTCCGACGAACGTCCTATCGAACGCGAGGCGGTGAACATTCATGTGGTACTCGATCACGTCAAAGCCATCGCCAAAAATGGTTTTGCCAGCCACATCAAATTCCATGAGGATTACGACCCATCGCTGCCTTATGTCTTCGCCAATCGCGATCAGCTCGTACAGGTCTTTCTGAATCTCGTAAAGAATGCAGCCGAATCCATTGGCGCCAATGAACCGGGCGAAATCACGCTCTCGACCGCATTTCGTCCAGGTATCCGCCTGTCGGTTCCCGGAATGCGTACCCGTGTCTCGCTGCCGCTCGAATTTTGCGTTTCCGATACAGGCTCGGGTGTGACGCCCGATATCATGCCCCATCTATTCGATCCGTTCATAACAACGAAGCCGAACGGCTCCGGGCTTGGCCTTGCACTTGTGGCCAAGATTGTTGGAGACCATGGCGGCGTCATCGAATGCGATTCTGTGCCGCGCAAGACAACATTCAGGATACTCATGCCCGCATGGCAGAGCGGTCCTGTCGATGACGACCATGCAGACGATAGTCCGTACACCAAGAAAGCAGGATCCTGATTATGAGTTTGGGCAGCATTCTCGTCGCAGACGACGACGCGGCAATTAGAACAGTCCTCAATCAGGCGCTTTCCCGTGCAGGCTATGATGTCCGCATCACATCCAATGCAGCCACACTGTGGCGCTGGATATCGGCGGGCGATGGCGATCTGGTAATCACCGATGTGGTGATGCCGGACGAAAACGCTTTCGATCTTCTGCCACGCATCAAGAAATCCCGGCCCGATCTGCCTGTGATTGTCATGAGTGCGCAAAATACATTCATGACCGCCATTCGCGCGTCCGAAGCAGGTGCATATGAGTATCTGCCCAAGCCATTCGATCTGACGGAACTGGTCAGTATCGTCGGCCGCGCGCTTTCGGAGCCGAAGAAAAAGCCGGAGAAGTGGGCTGCTGATGAGCAACCCGATACAATGCCGCTGGTCGGCCGCTCGCCGGCCATGCAGGATATTTACCGGGTATTGGCGCGCATGATGCAGACCGATCTGACGGTGATGATTTCCGGCGAATCCGGTACCGGCAAGGAACTCGTGGCGAAGGCGCTACATGAATACGGTCGCCGTCGAAAAGGCCCCTTCGTCGCGATTAATATGGCTGCAATCCCGCGTGACCTGATCGAGTCTGAGTTGTTCGGCCATGAACGCGGTGCCTTCACCGGTGCGCAGAACCGTTCAAGCGGACGCTTTGAGCAGGCGGATGGCGGTACATTATTTCTCGACGAAATCGGCGATATGCCGATGGAGGCGCAAACGCGGCTTTTGCGCGTGCTGCAGCAGGGCGAATACATGACCGTCGGTGGTCGCACGCCGATCAAGACCGACGTCCGCATTGTCGCTGCGACCAACAAGGATCTGCGAACGTTGATCAATCAGGGTCTTTTCCGCGAAGACTTGTACTATCGCCTCAACGTTGTGCCACTGCGTCTTCCTCCGCTACGTGAACGCGGTGAAGATATCCCGGATCTCGTCAGGCACTTTTTCAAGTTGGCAGCGAAGGATGGCCTACCTGAAAAGCGCATCATGGCTGATGGTCTCGACCTGATGCGGCGCTATCCCTGGGCGGGTAACGTGCGCGAACTGGAAAACCTCGTTCGCCGTCTCGCTGCGCTTTATCCGCAGGAAGAAATCAACGCGGAGGTTATCGAGGCCGAACTCAAGGCCGATCTGCGACCAACCGAGCCATCGTCGAATTCCATGGCGGACCAAGATGTCACTATCGGCCAGGCGGTCGAACTGAACATGCAGCGCTATTTCCTTTCCTACGGGGACGACCTGCCACCGGTTGGTCTCTATCAGCGGGTATTGGAGGAAGTGGAATATCCGCTCATCCTGTCCTGCCTGACTGCGACCCACGGCAATCAGATCAAGGCTGCAGAATTGCTGGGACTCAATCGCAATACGCTTCGCAAGAAAATCCGCGAACTGGGTGTCAACATCTACAAGAGCACCAAGAGCGAACGCTGATTGCCAGCATTTGCTCTTTAAGAAATCATTAAGTATTATGCATTTCTTTACCAGTTTTCGTGACATCAATAGAAGCTAAAATTGTAACTACTGCCATAGAACCTTTTTAAGATGAGTATGTGCATAGTAATCACCAGAAATCCTGTGAATTAAACGCAATCGGCAAAGTGCCGAATTGCCATCGGATCATACGGAGGTGCATGGTGTTCAGTTTTGCAGAACGTTTGATGCTGTTCAATCAGTATGAGATCTTGAAAAAACTTGATCCTCAGAAATCGGGCCTTTACACACGGCATCAGGAAGTCGTGGAGAAAGGCTTTGAGAGTCTTTATGCGGATCTCGGAATTTCGACGACGACCCTGAGCAAGGAAGAGGCTCAGGAAATGGACGATATCCTTGCGCTGTTTCGCGCAATCAAAGCTTCAACCGGGGGTGCAGCCAGCAATATGGCTGGCAAGACGGAGTTTGTAGGCTTCGGCCCCAACCAGCCCGACGAACGTTTCGCCTATGCTGACTTTCTCAGCAATATCCTGAAGTTCCCGCAGGAAGTCTCCAACAGCCCTGACAATCGGCCGGAACTGCAGCTCGAAAAATACCGCACCATGCTGAAGCGGTGGGACGAAATTGGTAGGAAACGCGAGCTTTCCGCTGAGCAGATTGAACATCTGGTCGCTTAGTCCAGAGAAACTAGATCTATGGCCGGCATTGCCGGCCATATTCATTTGACCCTGCGTTTCAGCTCAATGCACCGAGGTAGTCGAGTTTTCCAACGGGAACGCCGTTATGACGCAAGATGTTCTGAGCTGTCGTGACGTGGAAGTAAAAGTTCGGCAGGACGAATTTCAAAATGTAGTCCTGGCCATTTAACGTTGCCCCCAACTTGCCAAATGTCAAGGTAACTTCGTTGTTCTCCGTGCCGTCGAGCGCTGATGGAACAATGCTCTCCAAGAAGGCAACCGTCTTTGCGATGCGATCACGTAATTCGGTAAAATCGGCTTCTTCGTCGGGAAATCTCGGAACTTCGATGGTCGTGAGACGCGCGATCACACCCTTGGAAGTATCGCTGGCCCGTTGAACTTGACCGGAGAACGGCAGCATGTCCGGCGCTAGACGTGCGTTGAAAAGGACCACCGGTGCGATTTTCTTCTCCACCGCGAATGCTTCCGCCTTTTCGATCAACGAGGCGAGAACGGAGAAACCGCGGACAAATGCCGGAACGGAAATCGTGTGCATGGATAATGACATAGCTTGCTCCTTTGAAGCATGGCAGGACGTGCAGAATTTGTGATCGAAGTAAGATCAGGAATGGCGTTGCAGCATTCGTAGCCGCCAAGCGCAAATACGTCGCTACGGCGCTTTTTCAAGAGGCCACCTGACAGCTACTGACAGGTTTGAATTTCTAGATCTTGCGAAGCTTGGGTTCAAAAATAGCCGCAGGGCTGTGATCAGCGTGAACAATCCGGTTTCGACCCTGGTTCTTTGCTGCATACAGGCATTTGTCGGCAGCAACCAGCGCTTCTTCCAGCGATTGACCCGGCTGATGGATTGATATCCCGACGCTCACCGTGACGTCGAGATCGCCGATCCGAAGATATTTGGAGATATCCCGGACGCCTGTAAGTATCTTGTGCGAGAGCCAATCGGCTTTTCCAAGGTCGGCGTCGCTCAGGAAAATGGCAAATTCCTCTCCTCCGAAACGTGCGGCGGAATCCCGTTCGCCGATGATGGATCGGATGAGAATTCCGATTTCCTGCAGCACGCCGTCTCCAACCCCGTGCCCATATTGGTCATTGATTGATTTGAAATGATCAGCGTCGATGTAAAGGACCGCGCCAGCACTTCTGGCCGGATCGCATAGGGTGATCTGCTTTTGCGCCTGCATGTAGAATTCATTCCGGTTGGATAGACCGGTGAGGTCGTCCTTGCGCAAGGCCAGGTCGAGCCGGATCGCTGTTTGCTTCAGCCGAAAATTGAGGCCGACGAGAAAGGCGCCAAGCGGGACGCTAACGACGATCACTATGAATGTCGTGACGATCAGCGCAACGTCGAGTCGATCGAGTTTTACGACCAGGAAGAAAAGGGCTGTGAGCACATCCGAGGCGATGACTGCCATGCCGACCATGATTGCAACCTGTTTGAAAGGCGGCAAGTCACCGAATTTAGTCATCCATAAATCGTAAGTCGTCATTGCTGTCCGCCGAGTGCGTTGTACCCCGGATAACAATACGCTCGAAAGCCATAAAGAAAGCTCTCTGCGAATAGCGTAAATTTTAACTGTTGTTAATTTTGCTTCGAATTTTTATCCGCAAGCAATCGGTCCAGCCACTTGTTTCACAAATGTGGTAGTGGCTGGACGTTCTCTATATTAGACATCGAACATGAAAATTGGTGAAGCACAGCAATTAAACAAAGCCCATCACTCGGTGCGGAATATATGGTGTTTCAAGTGCGGAAATTTCATCTTCTGATAGCTTGAGTTCAAGTGCGGCAACAGCATCATCCAGATGCGATGCTTTGGTAGCACCAACGATGGGAGATGTAGCCTTTGTCAACACCCAGGCAAGAGCTATTTGCGCACGCGGCAGACCACGTTTTTCTGCAACTTGCGCGACGGAATCTACTACTTTCTTGTCGGCATCTTCAGTCCCGGCATAAAGCGTCTTGCCGAATTCATCGGTTTCAGAACGCGCGCTGCTTTTATCCCAATCGCGCGTAAGCCGGCCGCGGGCGAGGGGGCTCCAAGGAATGACAGCGATTCCTTCGGCCTTGCAGAGCGGCAGCATTTCCCGCTCTTCCTCCCGGTAAAGCAGGTTCACATAGTTCTGCATGGAAACGAAGCGTGTCCATCCTTTTCGATCCGAAGTCGCAAGCATTTGGGCGAACTGCCAAGCGTACATGGACGACGCCCCGATATAACGTGCCTTGCCGGATTTCACGACCTCATGAAGCGCTTCCAGCGTTTCATCAATAGGTGTGTCATAGTCGAAGCGATGAATCTGGTAGAGATCGACATAATCTGTAACGAGTCGCTTCAGGCTTGCATCGATTTCCGCAAAGATGGCCTTGCGCGAAAGACCTGCGCCGTTTGGACCCGGGCGCATCCGGCTGTTGACCTTTGTCGCGATGACAACCTCTTCACGCGAAGTGAAATCCTTCAGCGCGCGACCGACGATCTCTTCGCTTGAACCATCCGAATAGACATTGGCCGTGTCGAAAAAGTTGATGCCGAGTTCTAGTGCCTGTTTGATGAATGGCCGGCTTTTCTCTTCGGAGAGTGTCCACGCGTGATTGCCACGATCAGGTTCACCATAGCTCATGCAACCGAGACACAACCGTGAGACCTGCAGACCGGTGTTTCCGAAACGTACATATTCCATGTCAGTTCTCCATAGTTTGAAAGTCGTGCTACCGATGGCACCGCGTATTGCAGAATGTTCGCTGCTTAAACTCGGTCGATGAAGGGATGTGTCGGACGGTGGTAAGCCGTTTTATCAATTTTAGAATGGCAATATGAACGCATAAAGACAAATTTACCTGATTCGATTCCGGTCGCGGCCACGGCAATTTTCTGGGAACTGAGGCATGGCTGTTGAATATTCGGCATGGCCTCAAGACAAAACGTTGCATTTCCGCCACAATGTGTTGCATGAGTGCCACGTGGTGGGAATCGCGACAGCAATGCTTTTATCGAATTCGGTCAATCTGTTTGGAACTTCGGCGACTGGCGCGGCAAGCGGCGGCATGCAGACGTTTTATTCGAGGGTTGGAATTGCTACGGTCGTCCTCGCATTGCTGACGACAGGTGTTACATTTCTGATCCTGACGGGGATGACGCCCATCCATCCCGACAGCCGGATTACGTTGCTGCTTACCAGTATCAACGCAGTCCTGATTGCGGCTCTGATCATCCTGATTGGCCGGGAAATCTACCGCATTGCGCGAGCCAGGACACGCGGGAAGGCCGCATCGCGACTGCATGTGCGTCTCATCGTGCTCTTTTCGCTGGTCGCCGCGGTGCCGGCAATGATCGTCGCCATCGTTGCTTCCATTACCCTCGATCTCGGACTTGATCGCTGGTTCGAGATGCGGACGACCACTATCGTCAATTCGTCCATCAGCCTCGCCAATTCCTATATTCAGGAAAGTGCGCGCAATTTGCAGGGCACGACGCTTGAGATGGTCAATGACCTCGATACCCAGCGGACGCTTTATAATCTTGATCGCAGCGGTTTTACGCGTTTGATGACGCAGCAGGCGCTGGGTCGGGGCTTGGTCGGCGCGTCCTTGATCAGACCAAACGGCGAAACGGCGGTACGCGCCGATATCAAGACTGACGTCGTGATACCCACGGTGGCAAAATCGGTATTGGACACGGCGTCCGACGGCAAACCAGTGCTCATTCCGCCGGAACAAACCAATCTTCTCAGCGCAGTCATCATGATGCGTGAGATACCGGGGCTATTCCTTTATGCCGTGCGCCCTGTCGATGCGGACATTCTAAGTTCCAGCCGGTTGATGGAGAAACGAACTGCCGATGAGCAAAAGGCCGCTGGGGAAGGGACCACGACCCAGATCCTATTTGCGCTGCTCTATTTCGGTCTCACCCTGACGCTGCTCCTGTCGGCAATCTGGACAGGCATAGCGGTCGCCGACAGGCTCGTACGGCCCATTCGCCTGTTGATTGGGGCAGCAGACGATGTGGCAACCGGTAATCTCGACGTCTCCGTTCCCGTGCATCGTAATGATGGCGATATCGGCTCGCTCTCGCAGACATTCAACACAATGGTTCGGCAGTTGGGGACGCAGCGCAGCGATCTCGTCACCGCCAAAGATCAGATCGATGAGCGGAGACGGTTCTCCGAAGCCGTCCTTTCAGGCGTAACCGCCGGCGTCATCAGTGTGAATGGTGATGGCGTCATAGGCATCATAAACCGTTCTGCTGAAACAATGCTCTCGCTCGACCCGGCAACCGCGATTGGCAAGAACTTGACCGCGCTCGTTCCGGAGATCGGACTGGTTTTCGAAGTCGCGCATGCAACGGCCCGCTCCGTTTATCGCGAGCAGGTGACCATGTCGCGGCGCGGCAGTGCGCGGACCTTCAATGTTCAAATTACCGTGGAAGATGCTGAGTCGATTGACCATTCCTACGTTGTAACCGTGGATGATATCACCGATCTGGTCGAGGCCCAGCGTTCCTCCGCATGGGCTGATGTCGCAAGGCGTATCGCGCATGAGATCAAGAACCCGCTGACACCTATCCAGCTATCTGCGGAACGTTTGCGGCGCCGCTACGGCAAGGTGATCACCGAAGACCGCGAAGTTTTCGATCAATGTACGGAGACGATCATTCGGCAGGTTGGTGATATAGGCCGCATGGTCGACGAATTCTCTGCCTTCGCACGCATGCCGAAACCGGAAATCAAGGCAATGGATTTGCGCGAGGCTTTGCGAGAAGCCTCTTTCCTGGTGGAGGTCAGCCGTAGCGATATTCGTTTCGAGCGTGACTTTGGCAGTCTACCGCTCATCGGTCAGTTTGACAGCCGATTGATGGGTCAGGCTTTTGGAAACGTCATAAAGAATGCCGCCGAATCCATTGAATCCATTGTTAAGGAAGGGCGCGGGGATGGACATATCCTGATCCGGTCCAGACAAGAGGCCGAGACGATCGTGGTTGAAGTCCTTGACAATGGCAAAGGCCTGCCGCGCGAGCACCGGCAGCGGCTGCTTGAACCTTACATGACGACTCGCGAGAAGGGCACCGGACTTGGCCTTGCTATCGTCAAAAAGATTGTCGAGGACCATGCCGGACATCTCGAATTGCATGACGCGCCGGAAGACTTTTACGGGGGCTGCGGCGCCATGATCCGCATGATTTTTCCAACCACACAGACCGTTACGCAGGTCGAAGCAGAGACCGATAAATCGGCAAAGCAGGTGAATTAATATGGCATCTGACATTCTTGTCGTCGACGATGAAGTCGATATCCGCGAACTTGTGGCCGGCATTCTCAGCGATGAAGGCTATGAGGCTCGCGTTGCCTCGGACGCTGACAGCGCATTGGCTGCAATCGACGACCGCATACCGCGACTGATTTTCCTCGACATCTGGATGCAGGGCAGCCGTCTGGATGGACTGGCGCTACTTGACGAGATCAAACAGCGGCATCCGGAAATTCCGGTCGTCATGATTTCCGGTCACGGCAATATCGAGACGGCCGTTTCGGCGATCCGTCGTGGCGCCTATGATTTTATCGAGAAGCCATTCAAGGCCGACCGGCTGATCCTGATTGCCGAGCGTGCGCTTGAGACGTCGAAGCTGCGCCGCGAGGTTTCCGACCTGCGCAAGCGTTCCAGCGAAAGCTTCGAGCTTCTTGGCGGTTCGCTCTCCATGAATCATCTTCGCCAGACCATAGAACGGGTTGCGCCAACCAACAGCCGCATCATGATCACCGGCCCATCCGGCGCCGGCAAGGAACTGACCGCGCGTGCCATTCATGCGTTATCGGCGCGTTCGAAGGGTCCGTTTGTCAATCTGAACGCGGCGACGATCACACCGGAACGCATGGAAGTCGAACTATTCGGCACCGAATCCGATGGCGGCGAGCGCAAGGTCGGCGCTTTGGAAGAAGCTCATGGCGGGATTCTCTATCTCAACGAAATCGCAGATATGCCGCGTGAGACACAGAACAAGATCTTGCGGGTTCTGGTTGATCAACAGTTCGAACGGGTAGGCGGCACCAAGCGGATTAAGGTCGATGTGCGCATTATCTCCTCGACCGCCCAGAACCTTGAGGCAATGATCGCAGAAGGGCGCTTCCGCGAAGATCTGTTTCACCGGCTTGCTGTAGTTCCCGTGATTGTACCGCCACTGGCTGATCGGCGTGACGATATTCCCGCGCTCGTCGAATTCTTCATGGGACAAATTGCCGAACAGGCGGGTATCAAGCCGCGCAAGATTGGCCCAGATGCAATGGCAGTGCTTCAATCGCACTCATGGCCAGGGAATATTCGGCAGTTGCGCAATAATATCGAGCGCCTGATCATTCTTGCCCGCGGTGATAATCCCGAGTCGGTAATCACCGCCGATCTGCTACCTGCTGAAATTGGTGATACGCTGCCGAAACCCCCGACGGAGTCGGACCAGCACATTATGGCGCTACCTTTGCGCGAAGCGCGCGAGCGGTTCGAGAAGGAATACCTGATTGCCCAGATCAATCGTTTTGGCGGAAATATCTCGCGCACGGCCGAGTTCGTTGGTATGGAACGATCGGCATTGCACAGAAAGCTGAAATCCCTCGGCGTCTGACCAAGCCATCCAGTTTCGCAGCCGGCACGGCCTTTTACTCCCGATGTGCGTGATCCGTTGCGCTCTCGTCGAGCGTCTACCAAGAGAGAAGCAGCCAAATGAAATTGCAACTCCTCCGCAACGCAACGCTGAAACTTGATTATGCCGGCACGACTATCCTGATCGATCCGGATTTCGGGCCAAAGCACAGCCGCCCGTCATTCTCCGGTCGCTCGCCCAATCCGATGGTTGACCTTCCGGTATCGACGGATGAAATCCTTGCCGGGGTGGAACTTGTCATTGTTTCACATCTGCATGCGGATCATTTCGACAAGGTCGCGCAGGAGCTTGTTCCCAAACATCTGCCAGTCATTTGCCAGCCGGGTGACGAGGAAAAGATCAGGTCATTTGGATTTGCGGATGTGACGCCACTCATGGATGGACTGACATATAACGGGATCCATTTGAACAGGCGGGACGGCAATCATGGTTCAGGTCCTGTGCTCGAAAAGATGGGACATGTCATTGGCTTGATGATCGAGGCTGAAGGCGAGCCATCGATCTATTGGTCAGGTGATACGATTCTCTATCCGCCCGTGCGTCAGACAATTGCTGCCAGCGCGCCGGACATCGTTATCACCCATTCCTGCGGGGCCAGATGGGACGACGTCTTGATCGTCATGGATGCTGAGCAAACTATCGAGGTGTGCCGTATTGCTCCCAAAGATACCAGGATCATCGCGACCCATATGGAAGCGCTCGACCATGCAACCGTGTCGCGTGACGACCTTCAGACCTATGCGAACACCCACGACATCGCTAAGCATAAGCTCCTTATTCCCAGCGATGGAGAGATTCTCCATCTCACCGCCCCGAACGTATGAGATCAACAATGTCAAAAACCTTTGCTTTTGTCGGTAATCTGAACCGCAATGCCTTGCCCGGTGAGGGAAAGGGCATCAGCGTCTTTCAATTTGATGGCGAGACCGGAGATCTGACGCTCGCGAGCGAATATCTGGCGATCGACAATCCGGGTTATCTGGCGATCGATGAGAAGCGCAAGCGCCTCTACGCCGCAGTGGAAGTTCCTGCGTGGAATGAGAATCTCGCTGCAGCCTTCGACATCGATCCGGCGACCGGCGCGCTGTCCTATATCAATATGCAATCGACATTGGGTAACACCACCTGCCATCTCGGCTTCGACCAGACCGGCGAACTGGTCTTCGTCTCCAACTATACGGTCGCGGAATTGGGTGCGCGTCCGGGCAATGCAATTGCGGTCTTTGCAGTGCGCGCTGACGGCGGGCTGGAGCCAGTCTTTGCCGCTGCGATCCATGAAGGCCCGAACGCCATTCTGCCGACAGAGAAGCGCCAGCACGGCCATTGTGCTGTTGTGAGCCCCGACAATCGCACGGTCTTTGTCTGCGATCTCGGGCTCGACCGGATCATGGCCTATAGACTGCCGAAGAAAGGCGAAAACCTGACGCTCGCGGCAACGCCATTTACGCAATTGCCTGATGGTGCGGGGCCACGGCATATGACGTTCCACTCCAATGGCAAAATAGCTTATGTCATCAATGAGTTGAACAGCACTGTTTCCGTACTGCATTATAATCCTGAAACGGCCGAACTCACGATCGCCCAGACATTGCCGACTCTGCCGGACGGGTTCACCGGAACCAACACCTGCGCGGAAATTGCCGTCAGTCCCGATGGCCGGTTCCTCTACGGATCCAATCGCGGCCATAACAGCATTGTCAGCTATGCGATTGCAGATTCCGGCGAAATTACGTTGATCGGCTGGACGGCGTCTCAAGGCATCGGTCCACGCAACTTCGCCATCGATCCATCCGGCAAGTTCATGCTGGTCGCCAATCAGAAGGGTGGCGGTATTGCCATTTTCAAACGCGATATCGGCACCGGTGCGCTTGAGGACACCGGCAAACGCGTAGCGCTGGAAACGCCCATGCGCATCGTATTCGGCACATTCAACTAAATAGGAGACGCAATGTCCCGCATTGCCTATGTAAACGGTCAATATGTCCAGCACTCAGAAGCCGGTATCCACATTGAGGATCGAGGCTATCAGTTCGCCGATGGTGTCTATGAAGTATGCGAGATCGCACGCGGCAATATCATGGACATGACCCGTCACCTCGACAGGTTGAACCGTTCGCTTTCTGAGTTGAAGATTGCCTGGCCGATGGCGCGAAAGGCTCTGCAGACGGTCATCAGGGAAGTCGTGCGCCGAAATCGGGTTTATGACGGTCTTGTATATGTGCAGGTCACGCGCGGTGTCGCCAGGCGTGATCATGTGTTTCCAGCACCGGATACGCCACCAGCCATCGTTATTACCGCAAAACGCACCAGCCCAGCAGCAGCCGCTGCTCGTGCCGCCAAGGGCATCAAGGTGATAACCGTGCCGGAGAACCGCTGGGAGCGCGTCGACATCAAGTCGGTTAGTTTGTTGCCAAATGTGCTCGCACGCCAGCAGGCGAAGGAGCAGGGCGCTCAAGAGGCATGGTTTATCGACCCGGATGGCACCGTCAAGGAAGGTGCTGCAACCAACGCCTGGATCGTCACCAAGGATGGTGTCTTGGTCACCCGTCCTGCCGAGACTGGCATTTTACGTGGCATTACCCGTACAACCATTTTCGATGTCGCTAAAAAGCTTGGACTGAAGATCGAGGAGAGGGGCTTTTCCGTTGATGAGGCAAAAAGATCCAAGGAAGCTTTCATGACTGCGGCATCGACTGTTGTCATGCCAATTATTGCGATTGACGGCGAATTGGTGGCAAATGGTCATCCTGGAACAACTACACTTTCCTTACGGGAAGCGTTTTTTGACATTGCGGAAAAAACGCCATCCTGTTAACCGGAGAGTGAGGGGACTAACAGAGAGCTATTTTTCACCTCATGCTGGAGCAAAGAAAGTTTGCTTCTGCCGCAGAATTTTGTATGAGACACGTTTGCTGATCGCATAAAAGGACAAAAACAATGGCTGAACGATCGCAGAATCTTCAGGACCTTTTTCTGAATTCAGTCAGAAAACAGAAGATTTCTCTGACAATATTCCTCATTAATGGTGTGAAACTGACTGGAATTGTCACGTCTTTCGACAACTTCTGCGTTCTTTTGCGCCGTGACGGCCATTCGCAGCTCGTCTATAAACATGCCATATCGACCATCATGCCGAGCCAGCCTGTGCAGATGTTCGAAGTTGAAGAGAGCGACTGAGACCACATTTGACCAAGGACTCCACGCGTAACGCACAGAAAACTGGCGGAATTGCTGATAACGGCGAAACCGCCAAGGAAGCTACGCGTGCGGTCGTCATCGTGCCGGTGCTGCCGCAACGCTTTACGGATGGCGGCAAGAGCGACGAAAATAACAGTCCCAAATATCAGCGTGAGTTCCAGCGTAGCGACGAGGCGCGGCTCGAAGAAGCCGAAGGCCTCGCTCGCGCCATCGATCTCGACCTCGTTCATTCCGATATCGTGCAGGTTGCTGCGCCGCGACCGGCTACATTGCTTGGGACCGGCAAGGTCGAAGCCATTGGCAAGATCGTTGAGGCTTCCCATGCGGAGTTGGTGATCGTTGACCATCCGCTAACACCGGTGCAGCAGCGCAATCTCGAAAAGGAATGGAACGCCAAAGTTCTCGACAGGACAGGGCTCATCCTCGAGATTTTCGGACGGCGCGCTCAGACGAAGGAAGGCGCCTTGCAGGTCGAATTGGCGCACCTGACCTATCAGAAGGGTCGTCTGGTTCGCAGCTGGACCCACTTGGAACGCCAGCGCGGCGGTGGCGGCTTCCTCGGCGGTCCGGGTGAAACCCAGATCGAAGCAGACAGACGCGCATTGCAGGAAAAGATCCTGCGCATCAAGCGTGAACTCGAAACCGTCGTGCGCACCCGGACGCTGCATCGAGCCAAGCGCAAAAAGGTACCGCATCCGGTTGTCGCGCTCGTCGGTTACACCAACGCTGGCAAGTCAACGCTGTTCAATCGGCTGACAGGGGCAGGGGTCATTGCCGAAGACATGCTCTTCGCCACGCTGGACCCGACACTACGGCGTATCCGGCTGGAGCATGGCGAGACGATCATCCTGTCGGATACGGTGGGGTTCATTTCAAATCTGCCGACGCATCTCGTTGCCGCTTTCCGCGCGACGCTGGAAGAAGTGGTTGAAGCCGAACTGATCCTGCACGTGCGCGATATTGCCGATCCGGACACCGCTGCCCAGGCGGAGGATGTGCATGCCATCATGACCAGCCTCGGTATTGAACGTGGCGACACCAAACGCATTATCGAGGTGTGGAACAAGATCGATCTCCTCGACGATGCGGGCCGCGAGGCAGCCCAGCGTCTAAGTGCGGCCGCAACCGGGAATGAACATCCGATTCCGGTCTCGGCGATAACGGGCGAGGGTGTCGATGCCCTGCTCAAGGAGATCGAAGACCGGATTGCAGGCAAGCTCTCACACGTCAAGATCACATTGCAGCACAATCAAATGCGTCTCATGGACTGGATCTATCAGCATTCGAGCAATGTGAAGCGCAAGGACCTCGATGATGGGTCAATCGCCTTGACCATGGATATGACAGTCAATTCTCAAGCAATGCTCGATGATAAAATACTAAGCAAGAACAATAGGTAAGGCGAGTTATTTCGCCTTCTTTGCTTCCTGCCAGAGTGTTTCCATTTCATCGAGCGTTGCTGCACCAAGCGACTGGTCCTGCTCGGCCAGTTTGCGCTCGATATAGTGAAAGCGTTTCCGGAACTTTTCATTGGTACCGCGCAGGGCGCTTTCAGGTTCCAGCTTCAGATGGCGGCCGAGGTTGACCATGGCGAACAGCAAATCGCCATATTCTTCCTCGGTCTTCTTCCGGTCGCCGCTGGCGATCTCATGCCGGAGTTCAGCGATTTCTTCTTCGATCTTGTCGAGAATTGACGCCGCCTCGGACCAGTCAAAACCAACTTTCGCGGCCTTCTGCTGCAGCTTTAAAGCCCGCATCAGGGCTGGAAAGCCGTGCGGAATATCATCCAGAAAACCATCCGCTTCGGTGAGCCCCAGATTTAGCGCAGCGCGACGTTCACGGCGTTCGGCTTTTTCCTCTGCCTTGATCTTGTCCCACATACCTTTGGCCATGCCGGCGCCACGCGCAGCTTCTTCACCAAAGACGTGGGGGTGACGGCGGATCATCTTGTGAGTGATAGCTTGCACCACGTCACCGAAATCGAACGCCTCCAGTTCTTCCGCCATGCGAGCATGAAAGACAACCTGGAGCAGCAGATCACCAAGTTCCTCGCGCAAATCGTCGATATCGTTGCGCTCGATGGCATCGATGACTTCAAACGCTTCCTCAAGCGTGTATGGCGCGATGGATTTGAAATTCTGTTCCAGATCCCACGGACAGCCGGTAACCGGCGTCCGCAGCGCTTCCATGATGTCGAGTAGGCGGGTGATGTCGCGTGATGGTTTCATAACCGAATAGTAAGCCATGTCGGAGGCAGCGAATATGACGGAGGGCTGCTATCAAAGCTTGTCCACAACATCCACACGAAGTCAAAGCCTCTTGTTCAGGGCAATACGCTCGCCTTTGGATTATGTGTCGACAAAATAAAGTCCCTGCCTATCAAAATGCGGCTCCTACTGACAGAAGAAAGCCGCAACGCGGCTATCCTTGCGGCTGAAAGGCTCTACCAATCATCAAAATGATCTCGGCGGAACGTAAAGACAAATCGATCGTCTTGCCGCGGGGTCAGCGGTAGGTGTACAGCGATGGAAAAATTGGTCCCTTGATGGCTTGATACGCTTGTCACTGTAGACGATCAGTTCACCGGTCAAGACAACCCTGTAGCCATCCGGCGTTTCCTGGATGGCGCCGGCTTTTTCCTGCCAGCAATCTGTCATGCTGCAACACTCGGCACCGTATGCCCAGCCGAGCGGGGCGTCATGCGCGAGCGCCGGGTCTGCGAAGAGAAGAGCAATGATGAGGATCTTGTGGCGAATGGCTCGCAACTCCTGCTCTTGTGGCTTGGCGAATCTTACGCTTTCGCCTGCATCCCTCACGCATGCTACACCAATCAGGATAAACCATGGCGACCGGCTATGTTTCTTGTGAGCTCGGGCCCGCCTACTTTATAATCAATGCTGCCGATCATAAAGGTTTTCCGCGGTGCTCGTGCCTGCAACGGAAGGGTCATCCACAAAATCATCAGGTGTTTATCGCAGAACGTGCTCGCGCAGGACCAAAGGCGGGCTACGCCGGATCGATCGCATGGCGCCGTTTACGTATCTCGCGGAGTGACATGATGCTATCTTGCGCATGCGCTGGAGGCGAAAATCAAATGAGGAAACTATGTCATGCCGCTATCCTGATGATTCCACTTGCCGCGATGTCGGCGCTCGCGCACGCACAGCAAACTGATCCGAAAGTACCAATTGACCAGAAGGCGTGCAGCGATGGAGTGAGCAGGCTCAATGGCGCGATTAATGACTACAAGGGAGCGAAGTTTGCTCTGGACAGGGCGATTCAGCTTCTCGGATCGGCACGCTATTCCAGCAGAATAGGAAAGATGAAGCTCGATATGGCCAGCAGGCAAATGGACGTAGAAGTGGCCATCAATGCATATGCTGGATCAATTGGCCCAGCCTATGGTGCTGTTGCATTGGTAAACGCCAGTTGCAGCGATGATGCAGTGAAAGTGCCTGGCATTCGATTCATGAAAAAGGTCGACGTGGACGTCGCTCGATTCCTGTCCCCGGGTGCTGACAAGATGGCGGACGATCTGATGGCTGACATCAAGAAGGTATTCGATAAGCCGAAAGCGAGACAGAAATAAAAACTGCGAGCGAGGCAAGGTTCCTCAATCGATGTGCGCGAGAGGTCTATACGGAAATTGGACAATCGCAAGAGGTGGCCGATCTCGCCTGGTTCATTGTTCAATTGACTTCGGCGTTACGAACCGCTCAAGTTGTCCATGGCCTTCGGATATATCGCTCCAGTCGTTGGCATTGAAGTCGATCACAACCAGTCCCGCTGTCGGATACTTTCGTTGCAATCGGGCCAGATCTGCTTCGCTTCCTCCTTCAATGAGTTTGAGAGCAAGCTCATGGAAGCCCGGATTGTGTCCGACAAGCAGAAGCGTCTTAACGTCAGGTGCTGTTTCCTTGATGGCGTCAAGGATCACCTTCGCAGAAGCATCATAAATGCGTGCTTCGTCGATCTGGTCAATATCCTTCCGAAAAGCGGCACTTACGAGTTCCCAGGTTTCCCTGGCGCGAAACGCTGTTGATACTCTGGCAAGGTCGGGGAGGAGTCCTTCCTCCACCATGTAAATGCCCATCAGCGGGCACACGTGACGGCCGCGCCTCGCAAGCGGGCGCTCATGGTCGCCAACGCCATCGGGCCTATCCGATTTGGCATGCCGAAGAAGCATTAGCCTGCGCATCATCAGTCCTACCGTACTGTCCAGATCGCGACTATCGGCCCAAACAAGATACGCTACATGAACGCTATCAATGTGGGTTGTGAGCGATAATATAGGATTGTTTTGGGAAGGAAATAAGAAACCGGGTCATAGCATGGCTGCGTCGGATCGCAATATGGGGAAGCAAGCAAGCATCAAAGCTGTTGATTTGCCTCGGTCTGCTCCAGTTGAAGTCGAACTGAAGCTGCGTGCCCCTCCCGGTTCGCTAGATCAGATTCGAACCTCCCCCGTCATGCTGCAGTCAGCCCGCAACAAGGGTACGATCCGCCGGTTAGAAACAACATATTACGATACAACTGATGATCAGCTGTTTCACGCCGGCCTGTCCCTGAGGATTCGGCGTAGCGGCAAATACTTCGTGCAAACCATCAAGCGGATGTCCGTCGGTGATCCACTGACACGACAGGAGTGGGAAGTGCCGGTCGCGACTCTGGCCCCAGATCTCGGTGCACTGCCAGTGGAAGATATCGACGAGATTTTCAGCAAAATCGCTGTCGATCAACTCGTGCCGATCTTTGTCACCAGGGTACGCCGGCATCGGGTGACCGTCGATATGCCGGAAGGTCAAATCGAGGTTGCGTTTGACGATGGTGTAATAGAGGCCGGATCACAGCACGCGCCGCTGTGCGAGGTGGAACTCGAGCTGAAACAGGGCAGGGCGGCCGCACTTTACCAATTCGGCCTCGGGTTGACGGATGCTTCACCCCTATGCCTTGAAACCCAGAGCAAATCGGCGCGCGGCTATACACTCGCGCTGGGTTTTGATCCAATGGCTTTGAAGGCATCGTCGTCAAATCTTGATAATCAGGACACGGTGGATGAAGGGATCGCCAAACTTCTATCGAACTGCCAACAACAGATACTGGGAAATCTGTGTCCAGCAGAAAGCGGCAGCGAATCGAATGGTGTCCATCAGTTGCGTGTGGCGTTGCGACGTCTTCGAACGGCCTTGTATATTTTACGGCGTGAGTTGGAGGCGCCCTCTCTGCAGTCGCTTGACGCTGAAGCGAGGCGGTTCGCACGAACATTGGGTCCGGCACGCAACTGGGATGTTTTTACCAACTCGACGCTCGCCGATATCGAGAGAGCAAACCTTCCAGGAATCGAGTTCTCCAATCTGCGCGGCGCGTGCGCGCCCTTCCGGGATCAGAGCTATGACATGGTCCGCCAGAGTATCGCCGACCCGCAAACCAATCGTTTTCTTTTGTTACTAGGACTCGCTATTGAGCGGAGAAGCTGGCGAAACGAGGTTGCAAGCGAAGATCTTCGGACACTCGCTGAACCGGTAATCAAGTTCGCGTCCCGTGTCCTTACCCGCATCGGCCGCAAGGTACTCAAGCGCGGGCGGCATTTTCGTCATCTCCGGCCGCAAGCGCGGCACAAGCTGCGGCTCACCTTGAAGAAATTGCGCTACGCTACAGAGTTCTTTTTGCCACTTTATGCGAGTCAGGCATCGACCGTAAAATATCTCAAGCAGCTGTCTCGACTGCAGGATGTGCTGGGTGAAGCCAACGACATCAGAACTTCGCAAACCCTTCTGTCCAATATCCATGAACACGCGGAAAGTCCCGAGGTGCATCGTGCTCTTGGCGCAGTGACCGGTTGGCAGGGGCATCTCGAGATGGCGGGCGCCAGCCGATTGAACGACAGATGGGGCAGGTTCAAGCGGACTGCACCATATTGGTAGTCCTTGCGAGTGATGAGTCATTGTTATCTATCGCAAGTCGCACTTCATCCTTGAACCCACCGGCTACAAACAATGTGGCGCAAGTGAAATGTCGCATCTCTCGCAAAGTAGAAATGTCATCCTGACAGGCGCCGAGGCGCGTCGCCGGGCAGGGCGGAGACCTCAATCTCGCAGCCCGGACCGGCGACATTCGACCGGGCAGCAGCGGCCTTTTCCCGCATTCTGCGCTCCCTTCGTTGCTCGACCCAATCGTTCTTCCGAGATGGTTTGCGCTCGCGTTTTTGATAAGCAATGCCCTCGCTGTTGGTCTTCACTCTCGGCGGCGGCAACGGATCCTGCTGAGCCTTGATAAACGACAGCACATCGCCCAGCCGTTTGTTCTCGGTCACCGCTGCATGGGTGACACGCTGATCCTTGTCGAACATCCTGTAGGGCAGGGTTATGCCTTTCCAGCGCATCTCGAGACGGCCGTCGGCAAAGGCGTAGGTGTCGATATATTTGCCGACAAGACCCCGACTGATCTCGTTCTCCTCCAGCATGATGCGCTTGCGCTCATAGGAAAACGCCAGCTGCTCCCCGACGTAACGCTGTTCCCGCTTGCACAGAATGTCGCGCATTCTGTCCGGAACGACATTGAGCGGCCGGTGCAGATTGTCCGGCTTGATCGGAGAAACCGCAAATCGCGCATTGAACCGCTCCGTGAAGCCGTGCAGAAACGCGTTGCCGGCAGTCATATCGCCGATGCCTGCCAGCCGCAGTTCCTTGACCAGACGGTCCTGCAAGGTGCGATTGACCCGTTCGACGCGGCCTTTCGCCTGGCTCGAATTGGCGCAAAGTATCTCAATGCTGAGTTCCGATAGCGCCCGGCCGAACTGGGTCATGCCCTGGCCGCCCTTGGCATCCTGCTTGGTAACCCGGAACACCGAGTGCTTGTCGGAGTAGAATGCAACCGGACGGCCATGGGTCTTCAGGTAAAGCTCCAGCGCCGCAAAATAGCTGAAGGTGCTCTCCGAGCGGACAAACAAAAGCTGCATCAGCTTCCCGGTTGCATCGTCGATGAACACAAGCAGCGTGCACGCATCGCCGCGATCTTCAAACCAGCGATGATCGCTGCCGTCAATCTGGATCAGCTCACCGTAATATTCGCGCCGTAGCCGCGGCTGGCGAAACGTCCGGCGCTGCTTGCGTGACAGCCATAAGCCATCATCCGCCATCCACTGGCGCAGCGTCTCGCGCGAAACCGAAAATCCATGCTCACCAAGCTTCTCGGCGGCCAGCGTCGGACCAAAGTCCGCATAGCGCTCCCGCACCAGCTGCAGCGCGAGCTCACGCACGCCGTCGTTGATACGGTTGTTCGATCGCCGGCCGCGGCTGCGGTGCCGAAGTGCCGTCGCACCTTCAAGACAAAATGTCCGCATGATCCGTTGCACCTGACGTACACTCAGCGACAGCACAATTGCCGCTGACGCAATCGTCCGACGCCGCTCAATAACCTCTGACAAAACCTCGATACGATGCAGTTCGCGTTCGCTCATTAAAATCAATCCCAAAATCCGCACCCCAAATCTCGTTGCAACAAGCGAGAAGGTGACACAGCGACGTTTCTACTTTGCAGAAACAGGACATTTTAACTTTGCGGCTACAAACAAAGATCACATAAGATAGATTATGGAACATGGCTGCGGTTTTGTGGCTGTTGCGTTTGCGTCCGTCACCGCCGTTTACTCCGGTAACCTTTCCTTCGCAAAAATGCGGTTTCGAACGTTGCGGACCAGTCGGATGCGAAAACGGTGTGTGATGTATTTGTCATTATTGGGCTGAATGCAGATCACCGTAGCGGCCGTTTCGAGCCGAGATGAGATCTGGTTCCGTTGCAGTTGGGAGGATCGGTTGATAGCATCCTCCTCGACACCTTTCGCTGACGTCAGACTGAACCGCTGAAACGTTGAATCTCGGGATGTGCCGGGGCCCAAGTCGTCCAGACAATGGAGTCGGATTTCTCAAGAGGACCATAAAGTTACCAATAATTATGCGGAAATCGGTTAAGCTACTTCGGCAGATCTGGTACACAAGTGATGAACGCCAACCAACCCCCGGAAGCGAGTGCGCTGCCGTTGCAATACTTGATCCTTGCCGACCAACTCGTGGCCGTGCGGCGCAGCATGCTTATTTCCATTCCGGTGAGTTTTATTCTCGGTTTAATTAGCCTGCTCGTCGCTTTTCACTACGGACACGGTCTGGCGGGCCTATTGTGGTTTTCCGCGTCAAGTCTCGTCAATGTTGCTCGGATAATTCTGTGTCGTTTTCCTATAGGACTCCTCAATCCCGATGACCCGGTTGAGCCAAAGAACCTGGATCCGGCATCTGTAAAAAAACATCTCGTCTTGCAGTCGATCATGGCCGCTATATCTGGCGTCGTTTGGGCCTTCATTGCGGTTCTGTGCGATGGTTACACTGCCCCGCAAACGGTTTTCTACCTGGTCGTCCTATGCGGCATTACAGCAGGCGCAATAACCGCCGGGTTTGCTTATGCGCGCATGCCGATTTGCTACATTGTTCCGATTCTTTTGTCAGTTGCCGGATGCCTCGTCTATGCGGGCGGGTTTGACCGCTACTGCCTGGCGGCAACGACGATACTTTACCTCGCAGCCTTGGTACGTGGAGCACGTGAAAGCGAAGCATTGTTCCGGCAGTCCAGCAGGCTAAAGAATGAGGCTACCGCCATGGCAAAATCCCTCGAAGCAGCGAGGGATCAGGCGACGGAAGCCGCTGTTGAATTGGGGCATCGCGCCGCCCATGATGAGTTGACCGGACTTCTCAACCGCAGCGGGTTTATGCAGGCAGTCGCATCTTTGCCATCCTCGATCACGCCGGGGTTCGCTCTCCTGCTGCTCGATCTTGATGGCTTCAAATCGATCAATGACGCTTTCGGTCACAAAGCCGGCGACAGGGTGCTTGTTGAAGTCGGCAGGAGGCTTCGTCAAAGTCTCCAAAACGACGTTCTCGTGGCACGTTTGGGGGGAGACGAGTTTGCTGTCTTGTGCGACTCCTCACTTGGTGAGGACACACCGTCGATTGTGGCGACCAAGTTAATCGCAGCAATATCCATACCGTTCGCCACCTTCGATGCCGGCCGCATTGGCGTCAGCATTGGCGTTTGCACATCCAACGAACGCGACGTCGATGAGATGTTGGTCCGCGCTGATGCAGCTCTTTACAGGGCGAAATCACTGGGACGTAATCGACATTATGTGTTCGACGACACCTTGCGCAATCACCTCGAGATGAGGCGCGACATAGAGCGCGACCTTGCCAAAGCATTGAGCAATGACACATTGGAAGTCTGGTTTCAGCCCATTCTTGGCAACAGTGGACGGACCCTTACTGACTTGGAAGCTCTTGTGCGCTGGAACCATCCTCGCCATGGCTGGATTTCCCCGACTGATTTGGTGGCCGTCGCATCGTTCTCCGGACTTGCAGAACCGCTTTTTCGGTACATTCTGAAAGATGTCTGCGCCATGATGCAGACCTTACGCGCAATGAACCTCGGTCACTTGAGGGTGGCGATGAACATGTCTCCGCGCGAAATGGCTCAACTTGCTGTGGACGACTTGATTATTGCAAAACTGCGTAAACTCGATCTGCCGGCGTCCATGCTGGAGATCGAAATCACCGAGGACACAGCCAAGGACATCCGATCAGTACAGGGCAAACTCGCCGTGTTGACCAGTGAAGGAGTGCGGATTGCCATTGACGATTTTGGTGTCGGTTATTCGTCAATGTCGTCACTTCGACAACTGCACGTCGATCGGATTAAAATTGATCGCTCGTTTATCTTTGGCATCGCCGGATCGACAGACGATCGCAATGTGGTGCGAGCAATCCTTAGCCTTGGTAAGTCGCTCGGAATAGAGGTCGTAGCTGAAGGTGTCGAGACAGAAGCAGACCTACGCGTGTTGCGGCAACTCGAGTGCGTGACCATGCAGGGTCATTATTTTGCGAAGCCGATGCCGCACCACGAAGCTATAGAATGGATCAATCAATCCAAATCGCTCGTGCATTAATGTCCGCTTCTCTAATCAGTTGCCGAGATGACGCCAGCCGCACAAACGACGAACAATGATCTGATCATGGTAGGACTCCTCCGCTTTTCTCGGCTTTTGTCGAACTACGATAAAAACCCAACGATCTCCGTGATCGCCGCCGTCCTCCCGCCAGCAACCCGGGCTTTCAGCTCTCGTTTGCCGTTTGAAGTGAGCGTTTTGAACCCCGTTTGTGCCAATGCCGATGGGCACGGAAGATCATGCAATTGTGCAATGTGCCCATCTGACGGGTATCGAGTGGGCTTCAATATCTGGAACAAAAAAATACACCCATGCGGCTCCACCAGCAATATTTACTGAGTAGCCGGCCCTCCAGGGTGCTTACGTCAACTGGTCGAGCAACTGTTTGGCCTCGATGAGATCTAGCGTTTCAAAACCTTCGGTAAACCAGCCGTAGACGGGTGACAGGACGCTTCGGCCGTCTTGATTGCGCCCTCGAACGACGTAGAGGCGCGCGAGGTTCGTTGCGGCTCTGAGCTCGGTCGATTTCGAGCCGTCGGCATGGGCTGCAACCAGTGACTTGCGAAACCATTCCTCGGCCAAGGGGTCATTCGGCTTTAGACGCCCCAACAGCTCACCCTTCGTCCGCAACAACTCGGACAACTGATACTTTGATCCGGACTTGGCAATGATCGCGAAAGCGCGGTCTAGCACCGACAGACCGTTTTCGGCATCGCCGTGTTCACCGCACGCTTTCCTCGGCCCAGTCCTGTTCGTCCTGCTCCATGAGCGTGGAGTAGCCAACGACATCGGCGGCAAGAATGGCAACAAGTTTACGGTCCATGACCGTTCCCCTTGTATGGGTCGAATTTTCCCACTCAAATAATATCACAAATTAAGCGGAGGCGCGCTTCGAACAGTAGGCTGCGACAAGGGAACCAGCGACATCATGGCTGACGACCACCAGCGCGCGCTGTCATAGGCCCGCCTGCCTCGATCACGCCAACTTCACACGGCGCGAAGCGGACGTCCGCGTTTGCAAAATCCGCGAAAGCTATATCGCCAGCAGTTGTCGCAGCCAACCAAATCTGCCCGTCTGTTTCAGGGCAAGCAATCTGCGAACATGGCGCGCAGTAGTGCCAGCCCTCACTTCGGCACCGACATGACAATAGCAGACGATCCGATGCAATTGACGGTCGGTGATTTCGAAGAAGCGCTTGGCTTCGCCGTAGCTGTCATTGGCCAAGCCTGATGCGCGGAGGTAGGGGTCTTCAAAGGCAACGGCAAGCGCAGAACCCTCGGCGCGCATGGCATCACGCGTCCCAGGGGCTTGAAACTCGGTCTGATAAAATGCCGAAAGTCTCCGCTTTGGATTGCGTTCGAGGAGTTCGATCCAGCGCTCCAGACGCTCGGTGCGCGACAACGCGTAGCGCGGGTAGTCGGGATCGGCTCTATCAAGGACTTTCAGTTCTTCGGGAACTACATGTTTCATAGTGACCTCCTATGTCCGATAGTTGGTCCGCCCATTCTCGCAATTAAGCCCAGAAGTTACCGTGCCTCGGTCAAACTTTCATGTCCAATCACGATCATCCCCTGCGCCAATTTTTTACGAAGATGGACAGGGGCACCGCGGTCGCGGCTCGAGCTTCCAGGCCGAATCTCGTTATGCAACCAATCGCGTAACCTTATTTTCTAGGCATTCCTCGTCCCCATTCGTACCGCTTCCAAAAGCGTTGAGTGGATTCGCCGCAATAGATGGGAAAATCGTAACGGTACGGGAAATAGCAGTCTTTAAATTGAGGGTACCAATAACCATCGGCACGCCAAAGTCCGCTAATGCGATGCACGTGGTATTTCTGAGCGCCATGACCTTTGTGCGCCAACGATATGGTCGTCGAACCGGAGGCCAAAATAGCGCCTAAAGCCAGCGTCAACGATTGTTCCATATTTTCTCATAGTTCGCTCCTAAATTGGAAGTCATCAATGGGTTCGCAGGAATGCTACTTCTCGGGCAGCCCCGCCTTGGCGAGATCGGCGAGATAGGTCGAGAGCAGCGGTTCGACGTATTGCGGTTGTTTGGTCGTCGGCCAGACTGCCTCCTTCTGGATGGTCAAGCCAGGTTTGTCTTTGAGAAGCTTTGCAATGCTGGCTCGCGCCTCATCTAGCTTGCCGAGCCGCGCGTAGGCCGCTGCCAGATTGACGTCCCATGGTGCTTTCATCTTCTGGAGCGCGGCCACGGAATCCGCCGGGCGGTCGGCGAAGTAATAGGCGATAGCCAGATTTCCGAAGTACCAGTCCATGTTCTTGGCATCGCGGCGGATCGAGTCTTCCAGCAACTCGATCCCTCGATCGGTCTTGCCCGCGGCGGCCAGATAGTAGGCAAGGTCGGCGCGCGCCCAGGCATCATAGGGAACCAAGCTTGGCCGCGGCCTCGGCCTCGACAACCGAGCGCGCGAAATCGCCCTCATGCAACTGGTACAGGGGTGCCATCACCCAATGGCAAAACAAGGTCTCCAGCCGCGATTTATGTGGAATGGCCTGCGCCTCCGTGCCGAGCCTCCACGCCAGTTCAGTATCGCGCCATGGATCGTCGGTGCCGCCCCACCAGATATCCTGAATGTAACTAAAGGCTATTTTCGTCCGCAATAGTGCGGAGTCGGGAAACTTCTCCAATCCTTCCTGCCAGATTGACCGCGCCTTGGCGTTGTCTTCCTTGGTGAAGCGGAAGTACAACTGGTGGCCGCGCAGATAATAGTCGTATTCCTCCAGGCCGGGGGCCGATTTGCTCCAGGCGTCGGCCTCTTCCTTCTTCCTGATTTCGCCCCTCAGCCCAGCGATGGTATCATTCACCCTGTTGGCCACGTTATCCTGCAGGACCGCCACATCGCTACCCTCTTCGTCATAGCGATTGGCCCACACATGTTCTCCCGTCGATGCATCGATGAGCTGAGCGGTGACGCGCACCTTGTCGCCCGCTCTTCTGACGCTTCCTTCGATCACGTAGCTGACTTTCAGGTCTTCCCCGACCTGCTGCACCTTCACTGGCTTGTCGTAGACGAAGCTCGAGGTGCGGGAGACGACGCGCAGATCGGGAAACGACGAGAGCATGGTGATGATGTCTTCTGCGATGCCCGCGCCGAAATAGTCCTGGGCCGGATCGCCGCTCATGTTGGCGAAGGGCAAGACCGCGATCGAGGGTTCGCGCGCCTGGGCTTCTGGGGGTTGCAGAACGTACCAGGCTCCCCCAACGGCGATCAGAAAAGCGAGGAGGCCGACGACCGCCGCAGTGGACAAGAACCTTCCGGGTTTACCTGTGTGCCCTGTGGCGTAACGGGATTCCATCAAATTTGACCCGGAACGCCTGGATCGGCTCAGCGATGTTCTTCACCTTCTGCTCACCCATTGGCTCGAAGCCGAAGGAGATCTTCTTATCTACCTCGCGCGCCACCTTGCCCGACACGCAGATGCCGCCGGGGTCGGCCAGTTGCTCGAGCCGAGCCGCGATGTTGACGCCGTCGCCGTAGCAGTCATCTCCTTCAACGATTACCTCGCCGAGATTGATGCCGATGCGTACCTGAATGCGTTGGTCGTCGGGGACATTGACGTTGCGTTCCGTCAGGCCCCGCTGCAGGCTCACCGCGCATTCGACGGCATCGACGACGCTGCCGAACTCAGCCAGGAGGCCGTCGCCCATCAGCTTGAAGATGCGGCCATGATGGCGGGCGATTTCGGGTTCGAACAGTTCCTTGCGTCCCGCCCTGAGGCGCTCGAAGGTTCCCTGCTCGTCCTGCTCCATCAGTGTGGAGTAGCCAACGACATCGGCCGCAAGAATGGTAACAAGTTTACGGTCCATGACCGTCCCCCTTGTTTGGGTCGAATTTCCCCACCCAAATTATATCACAAATTAAGAGAAGGCGCGCTTTCGAACAGGAGGATGCGGCAAGGGAACCAGTGTCGTGGAAATGGCACTACAACGTTACTCTAGCGGCCAACCGCAATCCCAGCGCAACTGTCGCGAGCCATAAGATGCAACGGTCACGTTGGATCCCAATCGCTTCTGCCGTAACTGATGTGAATATTGGTGCGCTTCTGGCTGTGGAAGCATCATTTTTACTTGCCTTCCCGTGCCTCGTTTTGCGGGATTTGTCCGATCGAGGCAGCGGCTCAAGGATAGAATGACAGGAATATTTTTCGATTGGTGGGCGAATGCAGTTTATCAAAAAGTCATAAGAAATCGCAGTCCACTCGCCTCGAATCCACCTTGCGTAGCGCAAGTCCAAAACGAGGTTTTGTGTCAAAGCGGCCGGAAATGTACAGCGAATTGATAGCTGCATAGCCCAATACGTCGCGCGGTTCACTGGACTTGGAGGTTGATTACCGCGTTGTTGCGAGTTTGACAGATGAAAGTGGCCCCTCCCGTGGCCACGCCCTCTACCTTCACCCGATCACCACGTCTGTTGAAGGTCAGAGTTGGCGCGGTCGAGGGCTTGAGGTTCTGTTTCGCAAGCGCAGCAGCACACGCGGCAAGAGTGCGTTTTTTCTCAGAGCTGGCCTGCGCGCTGGTGACCAGCAAAACGGCTACCAAAGGCACCGCGGCGATGAGATATTTTTTCATAAATCCCCCTATAGTTTGCAAGTCTATAATGAACTAGCATCCGGCTGTGCCGGAACCAGCCGTTTTCGAGCAAGGAAGACGGTTGGATCCGCTGGCCCCGGAGTTGCCGTGGTTACCGTTTTTCCCACTACCGCTGCCTCCTTTTCCACTTCCCCCACCTTTTCCGCCACCTCCGCCCTTTCCACCTCCGCCATTGCCCCCGCCACCTTTTCCGCCTCCGCCTCCCCCATTGCCACCACCTCCACCACCGCCGCCTCCACCACCACCGCCTTTAGCGGAAATCATAGTGATGCCCGCTGCATAAAGCAGGCCGGCGCTTAGTGCGGAAAGGAATAGACGACGTGATGTAGACATTGCCGACCTCCAAAAACAATTCTTCGCAACAGCCGATTGGATTTCGTTGGAATGCTGATTATTACTAATTGTATTAAGTATATCCAATAAGAAGTAATTACAGTATAAAGACATGCAGCGCGCGGGTGTGGCCCCCAACAAGAGATCTAGCCTCCACGAACCAATTCGGAACAAGATATATACAAGCCATAGCAAGCCGAAGCTTCACCCGTATGGGTGATGCCACGCAAAATAGTCACGCTATATTGGAACCGTGCTGCGCGGGTTGGACGGGTACCAACCGCCAGGAAGGGGGACAAAATGTCATGCTCGCGATCCGGTTTAGGCGGTGTTTGCGGCCGCGTTGTGCAAAATCAAGCCAATTCCTTCTGATCTTCTTGTTGACCATGGCAGGTCTGGGCGTGTCTGCCTATGCCGAAGGGAAATTCGAACAGACGAGTTGCTGGTTCGACCTGCCGCGAGATCGCGACCTAAAGTGCGGGCGTTTGACCGTCCCCGAAAATCGCAGCAAGACAAGCAGTCGATCGATCAAGCTGCCAGTGGTCATTTTCGAACCCGACCGAATGCGGCACGAGCCAATTGTTTACCTGACCGGGGGACCAGGCCAAATGGCCAGGATCGACAACGAAGGAGACATTGCCCAGTGGTGGAGTTTCATCGACAACGGCCCATGGTTGCGCGGCAGACAGCTTGTTGTGGTGGATCAGCGGGGTGTCGGACGCTCGGAACCATCACTGGATTGCTCGGCGCATTACACACGGTCGGTATGGAGCGAAATCGTCTCCAGGGTCGATGAAGTGATTGAATTTGATTTGGCGCAGAAACGCGAAGTTACAGCGTGCCGCGATGCCTTACTGAACAAAGGCATCGACCTGACGGCCTACAACACAATTGAAAACGCTGCCGACATCCATGATCTGCGCGTCGCGCTCGGTATCGAAAAATGGGTGTTGTATGGCATTTCGTACGGAGCGAAACTCGCCCTCCAGGTGCTGGAAGATCATCCCGAAGACGTAATCGCTGTGGTGCTCGATTCAACGCTTCCGCCTGATGTGGCATATGTCGATCAGGAAGCCAACAGTCTCGACAGCGCCTTAAGAACGCTCGACAAGGATTGCAGCAAGCACTCGGGCTGTTCCAAAACTTTTCCAAATCTGATGACGATGATCGGCGGGATTGTGCGGCAACTCAATGTCCAGCCTGTATTGCTTCGGCTAGAGGAAGAAGAAGGATCGGCCCGCTTCATAAGGGTGTCGGGCGACGATTTTCTCGAGCTGATGTTCGACCTGTTCTACGACCGGGATGCGATCGAAGTGTTGCCGCAGTTGATCAAGGATACAAACGAACAGGATTACAGGCTGCTAGTTGAAATGCTTGGTGGCGATCTGTCCGGGGACGACAGTTCCGACTTTGCGGATGGGATGCATCTTTCGATCGTGTGCAATGACGGCGTCTCTCCCTCCGCGCCATCTGCAAAATTCCCCCTCTTCGACCACTGGGCAGCGGATAACATCTATACGTGGGCGTGCCCGCTGTGGCCGTCGGCAAAACCCTTGAAAGCCCACAAATCGCTCAAGGCAAATCAGGTTCCCGTCCTGATATTGTCCGGAGAGTATGACCCAGCGACGCCGTCAAAATGGGCGAAATACGTCGCAGGGGATACCGGAAGCAGCCAGCTTGTGGTTTTTCGTGGCGTAGGTCACGATGTAGTCGACACAACACCTTGCGGCGGGGATGTAGTCTCAGATTTTTTGAACAACCCAAAAACTCGGGTCACGACATCCTGTCTGGACGAGATGGAAGGGCCACATTTTTTGGGTCCCGAGGAAGATTCGCCTCCGGAGTTGGAAGCTTCCGCTGCCTCCCCCATGCCGAGGAAGCATTTAGTGTCGGGTCCGTAATTTCTACGCGAGCAATATACCCTCATATATCCCTGAGACCCCGGGCCTGCTGACGGTCTGCCTGATTGCGGTTTCACCCTAAGCGATACGATCACCTTCAATATGTGCGGTTTTCCCCACGACAAAAAGCTGGTCGTCGCAGACCTCCACCTTTGCCATTCGCCGGGGATTTAGCGCATCTTCGACTGCCAACTTGTGCACTTGAACTTTTCTGGAGCGTTCCAAGTTCTTTCGGGGGCCGATCCAAAGGAATTCGCTGACTTTCTTCGGCGGGCCGGATTGTTCGATCGGCCGCATGTCCGATTGGGTCACGAACTGTAATCGTATTGACTAGCCTCCCTCGAACTCGGAGGACTCGAAGTTTCCAATCCGCTAATATAAAGTCGGCTTGGGGGATGGAGATGGGCGCGGCTTTCAATCTCGACGCATTGAACGATGCTTTTGCCGATGCGGCGGTCGATCCGACGCGCTGGGAAGCGGCAATGGATGTAGCAGCAACAGCTACTGGCAGCTTCGGCGCTATGCTCTTCGACATGAATGGTCATCTGCCCGGCGTACCGCGCAGCCGCGAAATGGGTCCAGCGTTCGAGACATATGTCAGGGATGGCTGGATTGACCGGGACGAACGTTACAGCATGGCTCCGCTCATGGTGCGCCGAGGAGTTGTCAGCGAACTGGACGTTCTGACACCAGAGGAAATTGCCAAGCGTCCTTACTATCAGGAATTCCTCGCTCCTTTCGGTTTGCGGTGGTATGCGGGCGTGAAGGTGGCGGCAGGCGACGACTTGTGGTGCTTGTCCATCCAGAGATCGATCCAGCAAGGCCCTTTTTCGCCATCCGAAATGCAGAGCCTTGCCGACTGCTCAAGGCAATTGGGTTCCGCGGCCGCGCTTGGGAGAATGCTGAGCTTCGCACGGGCCGAAGGCGCGATGGATGCCTTCAGCGCAAGCGGCACACCTGCAGTCATGCTTGACCGGAAGGCCGCCGTGATCCTGGTGAACGAGCCTGCAGAGAAGATGTTCGGTAGAGACATTCAGATGACAGGCCGCCATTTGGCTTGTGTCGACAGGAACGCCACGGATGCCCTCCGGCACGCATTGCAGGAGTTGCTGCGGAACCCAAACTCGCCAGCAATGTGGAGTCCTATCGCGTTGCCGCGCCTTCAGGGCAGACCTTTGCTGGCTTACCCTTCGCGTCTCCCGGCAAGTGCCTCGAATGCGTTCGCATCATGTCAGGTTGTCGTCGTGTTTATCGATCCGGACATCTATCCCCAATCCCCGGCGACTGCCTTGCAGAACTGCTTCGGGATGACACCCGCCGAGGCCATGCTGGCGCGTCGTATTGCATCAGGCGAAGAGTTGAAAGTCGCCGCGGATCAATTGGGAATCTGCTATGAAACCGCTAGGTGCCAGCTGAAGGCCGTTTTCTACAAAACCGACACTCATCGGCAGGCAGAATTGGTCGCGTTGCTTGCGAGAGTGGCCGGCCACGCACTACGTTGACGGTTGGGGGTGGTCCGTTAGAAGCCAACCATTCTTCGAGGTGATGTCTGTCGTACAGCGGATTGCCAGTTTTGAAAGGACTTACACCAGGACCTCGCGCCGCCAATATAAGCAAGCAGCGACTGCTCATCGATCTTGAGAATCCATCTTCGTTCGACCAAAACATCATCGGAGCTCCAGACTGTTCTCCCTCTAACCAGCTCTACCCGCCGATCAAGGGGACTAACATCACTGAGCCGAGGTCCTCCGTCCCAAAGTCGGTTTCGCCCGTCCGGGTCAGTTTGCGCAGCGTCTGACTCCGTTCGTCGAGGCCGATTGGCATTACCAAGCGGCCACCTATGGTCAACTGCTCCTTCAGCGCCCGAGGCACCTTTGGCCCACCCGCCGCGACAAGAATGACATCGAAGGGTGCGGCCTCTGGCCATCCCTTCGTGCCGTCACCAATACGCAGATCGATGTTGTCGTAGCCGAGTTCCTGCAATCGCTTACGGGCGGATTCGCCAAGCGTGCGATGGCGTTCGATGGCAAACATACGTCAGCGACCGGGTCGGTGATCAGCCGGAAGGTGGTATGAGCTTTGCCTTGCCGGTCAGTCGCTGCAAAGCGAATACGCCTTTCCGATTATGGTCGAGGAGGCAGCAGATTAGATGGCTTCCGGTCACTCCAGGGCCGCGCGATCTCAAGCTGGCCTGCCAGACGGAACAAAGTGTCTTCGTCGGCGAAATGCCCCACAAAATGAACGCCGATCGGCAGGCCGTTCTCCGACCAGAAGAGTGGCACCGACATGGCGGGTTGCCCCGTTACGTTAAACACTGCCGTCCACGGCATGAATGCGAACGTCTCTGCGGCGATGCGTTTGGCGATGCCCATTTTCCTGAACAGCCACCCTGCCCCCGCACGGCTGAATGCACGGATGATTTTCTTCTCGACGGCAAGCGGCTGAAGAGCGCCTGTCAGCGGAGGAACGCGGGACAGCACAGGTGTCATGAGTATGTCGTGCGTCTCGAAGAATGCAGCGACACCCCGAGAGGCCAGCTTGAGGTAGCGCTGCGCGGCCGCGAACTCGCTTGCGGAGTACGCCTGCCCAAGCAACCCCATGCCTATGGTTGTGACGTCGAAATCCTCGACCCGGATGGCGACACCCGCCGCTCTGGCCGCCTCTTCCATCTCGACGCGCAATTCAGCGGCGAGCATAATGAGAATGGACATGGAGAACGCCTCAGCGTCTATCAAGGGCGCTGCCTCGATGACTTCATGTCCGAGTTCCTCCAGCAGGCTCCTCGCGTCGGAAAAAGCTTGCAGTATCTCCGGTTCCACCCGTCCGCCAAGCATCGGGATCGCCGAAACCGCAATCCGCAATCTACCTGGAGGCTGTCCGGAAGCATGGAGAAAGGAACCTGTGTTCGACGGCAGGTAATGCGGTGCGCCGAGGTCTGCCCCTTGGACGGCATCAAGCAGCGAGGCTGAATCGCGCACCGACCGCGTCAGGGCATGTTCAACGAGGAAGCCGGACCAGGCGTCCCCGATATAGGGGCCAGCCGGGGTGCGGCCGCGGGTCGGCTTCAGTCCGAACAACCCGCAAGCGGATGCAGGAATCCGAATGGAGCCGCCGCCGTCACTCGCGGAGGCGATCGGCACCATGCGCGCCGAAACGGCCGCGGCCGAACCGCCGCTCGAGCCGCCCGGTGTGCGCTCCGTGTCCCAAGGATTGCGTGTCGGTCCGAAGGCGTCGGGCTCGGTATAGGGCGTCAGTCCGAACTCAGACGTATTGGTCTTCCCGACGATGACCAGTCCCGCTCTCTTCCAACGCCTGACGATTTCGGAGTCACCTCCGGCAGGCAGCTTCGCCAAATGACGATTGCCGCACGAGGTGGGGACACCCGCCACAGATGAGAACAAGTCCTTGACGAGAAACGGCACCCCCGCGAAAGGCGCATTGATATCGACCTCTTGCGCTGCGCGGCGAGCTTCGTCGAACGTGGTCATGATGACCGCATTGAGCGTTGGGTTTCGCTCCTCGATTCTGCATATGGACGCCTCCAGCAACTCAAGAGGAGTCAAGGCACGCGACCTGATAAGTTGCGCCAAGCCTACACCATCGAGGTCATCGTACTCAGCGACCATTGCCCTTCCTATCGCGACAGTCGCAAGTTGAAAGAAGTACCACACGTGCCGCTTGTGAGAAAAACGCTTGCCTGCCACCAGAAGTGCTGCGATGCGTCTGCATCTTCAATGCAACCGACACTCACCCTGGTCACCATCAGGCTATGCGGGAAAGACAAGGAGCCATTGATGAACGTGATCTCTACCGACCAATCCGCTGGGACGATAATCGTAAGATTGCCGCCCCAGTATCCGTTGAAGTCGATAATATCGGTCCGGATGTTGTCCCTGCGATACCGTTCGACCTGATTCCAATCGGCAACAATCTCTATGGCGACGGTTTTGGCTGCGGGTACATTCTTGATCCAGCTCGGGACGAAAGGCTCCGTGGCCAGTGCAATTCTAGGCAACAGTCCCAAAACGACGAAGGCGAGAAAGGCAATATGGGCACAGCCCGCCATTGCAGAGCTCCTCCCGAGCGCGGTGTAGGCCAATCCTTGATGAACGAAAGTACTCTCAAATGAAGCGCCACACCAGCAAACGCACATTGGTGGTACACTCTCGAGCACCAAACCGTCTCGATGTCCGTTCTATGCTTCGAAGTTGCGCGACTCGTTTGGAACCAAAGTCGAAACTCCTCGAGGATAATGACGCTGTTGACCCAAAGCGGACAAGATTGGCAATCTCGCGCCTTGGCGAGAAGCCGAGACTATCCTTTCTACATTGAGTGGAGAAGAGTCTGCATGTGCTCTGACAAGTCGAGCTCGCCGCGCGCCTCAATCTTCAAAAGATATCTGGCCTTGGCCCGGCGATCATCTTCGCTGACTGCAGGATAGGCGCAAACAGCCAGCAGTGCTCTCTCCTCAGCCGAGCTCGCTCTGTCGTGGCCACGGTCACGGCTGTCTATCTCGTGGATTGCCTTCACGAACGCTGCGTATGTTGCCTTGTGTGCCTCGATCAGCGCTTGCAGATGGGGAGACAATCCTTGGTCCCGGCCTAGCGACTCTGCGGTGAGAGCGGTTGTGCCAACCGTCGAGGCGATGACGGCGCTACCGGAGTTAACGAGCAAGTCACGGCGGTTGATCCTGGACATGCGAACTCTCCTGTTCTCGTCTTTACTTCATTGGGGGCCGCTGGCTCAGCGTTACTAACTCCACCTGTGTGTGCGCTCACAGTATCATGGCCGTCGGTTCATTCATGTCAGGAATGCGCGATGCGCAAATCATGGGGGAAGCGGTAAGAGATGCGCAGTTTCAATGTTAATCAAGAACCCAATGGCCGGCCATATCATGTCTATGGCACCGTGTTCTTTGTCGGCGTTGCGCTTGCCGTAGGGATCGGCTGGCTGGTGCGCTGACGGGCAAGCCAACCACTATACCCTCGTATTGTCATGTCCGTGAGGGCGGCGGGCGGCATCGATCCGTCTCTACGATCCCAAGAGTTTCAGGGTCCGGCTGTCCATGTGGCCGCCGCAAAACTGATCCAGGGCCCGATCGAAAATAAAGGGGTCACTGGATGCGTGCGCGAACAGCGTCATCGACGATCGGAATTTCAGGTCGTCGGGTGACCCCAGTATTTGATTGAGGGATTTGTCGGTGTGGTCGAGCAGGGCTTCCGTGCAAACGACAAGCCTCGGTCCAAGAAGCTCGTGACCCAGATAAGACTGCGCTTCTTCCAGCGACACAATGCCATAGAATCGGGCTGTCGATGAATGCCCGAGGCCCCTCAACTGTGGAAAGATGAACCACATCCAATGGCTGCGCTTTTGACCTGCCTTCAACTCTTTGAGGACCTGCAGGAAGATGGGTTCCTGCGCCTGCACGAACCGTTCGAGATCAAATTGTAAATCGTTCATTGGCTAGCGTTGTTCCCTCCCGCTATGCGGCAGATCGTCGAAACATCCTGGCAATGGCAATCAGAATGCAGGCACCAATAAAGCCTGCGATCAGATAGCCGAGCCAACCGCCAAGAACGACACCGAACAGGGACAACAGCGCGTTGGCAATAAGCGCTCCAACGATCCCCAGAACGACGTTCATGATGACGCCCATGTTGCTCTTCATGAACATCTCGGCAAGCCAGCCTGCGATGCCGCCGATGATGATGGCTGCGATCCAACCAATTCCGGCAGTTTCCATCAGATGTCTCCAATTCCATTGTTTTGATCCAACAACAGAACCCCGGATGCATCGGATTGTTCCGATGCGCCTGATACGAGATCGCTGTAGTTAGGCAGGTTCGTTTTCCAAACGGTCTCAGAACATGACTGATTGAGCGAAGTTGCGTTGTTGAACTTGGCCTAGAGGATCAGGACGAACACATGCACGCTCGGACCACCCGTCATTTCATGTCGATAACTTCTCCGGCGGTATAGAAAACGACAGGAGGCCCATATTCCTCCTCGCCTTGCTTTGCTTCCTGGCTCCAGGCAATGACCCCTGCGTGCTTTGACGCCAGATCACTGGCCACTTTCCGCGCCTCTTCCTCCGCGTCGAACCGTTGCGGTTCGCCAGGTCGAAACAACTCTCCGCCTTCACCCTGGTCAAAAACCGCAACGAAATAAATTTGTTTCATCCCATTTCTCTTCACGGCACACGGTAACTACAGAGCCGGGATCGACCGGGGCTCCGCAATCCAACAGCGCGGGGCAAATTTTGTTACCGATTGGAGGCTACCAAGTCTGGCTGTTGTACCAGTCGTCGATCTCGCGCCTGGCTTCGTCTTTCGCCTTGCCGTATCGTTCCTGAATTTTGCCTTCAAGCTGGTCACGCTTCCCGGCGATGACGTCAAGATCATCGTCGGTCAACTTGCCCCATTGCTCCTTGATCTTGCCTTTCACCTGCATCCAATTGCCTTCAACGCGATTCCAGTCCATGACAATCTCCTTGTTTGTTAGACTGAAACGCGCCAGCTAATTGCGTGTTCCAAAGCAATGGTCGGCAACGCCATGCAGACGCCGGCAAAAAGAAAAAACCGATGTTAGACGGAACGCCTTGTTCTCCGGAAGATTAGAGAGAGTTATCACCAAGCGCTGGGAGAAACCCCACATGACCTCTTTGGAGCACGCTATCTCAATAGCTGCCAGCGCCCATGCTGGTTACCTCGCCGACGATGACGAACCGTATATCTTCCACCCTTTGCGGGTGATGCTCGTCTTGGAAACGGAGGATGAAAGGATCGTCGGTGTTCTGCATGATGTTGTCGAGAAAACCGGGTTGACGCTCGATAGCCTGCGTTCGGAAGGACTTCCCGGCCATATCCTGGAAGCAATCGATTCAGTCAGTCGTCGCAAAGGCGAAACGTATTTCGACTTTGTCCGGCGCACGCGAGAAAACGGCCTTGGACGAGTTAAAATCGCTGACCTGAAAGACAATATCGAGAAGGTTAAGTTGCACTTGGAGGATCCCAAAGCGCGGGAGAAACTGGCCAAGTATGAAGAGGCATTGACGTGTCTTGCCTGAAATCGATGGATTGCCGTCCCGGAGAACCGATATGCTTATACTGCGCAACAACGGCCTCACCATTGTCCTTTTGACCGCGTTCCTCATAAGCATGATCGGCATGATTGTCGCTGGCCATTACAATGGTCACCGCCCTTGATCGCAGGCAGCGCTTTTGACCGCGATCATAGACATCCAGTTGATCCAGTTTCAGGATTCGCGCCCGATGGAAGTCAATATTTTGACGGAACGTAGAGTTCCGGCGGTAAAACCTTGCGCTCATAGTCGGGGTTGAACACGCGTTCTGGCAAAGTGATCTCCTCGTGCGGCACGTGCTCATATGGAACTTGTGAAAGAAGGTGAGCAATGCAGTTAAGACGAGCGCGCTTCTTGTCGTTGCCCTCAACGATATACCAAGGCGCTTCGGGTATGTTTGTACGGGCGAACGTTTCTTCTTTGGCTTTGGTGTAGCTCTCCCAGCGCACCCGCGATTGCAGATCCATTGGTGACAGCTTCCACTGCTTCAGAGGGTCATGGATGCGCATGAGGAAGCGCAACTGTTGCTCCTCGTCAGTTATCGAGAACCAGTATTTGATCACCCGGATACCGGATCGAACAAGCATACGCTCGAATTCCGGCACATCGTGGAAGAACTGCGCAACCTCGTCTTCGCTGGCGAATCCCATCACGCGCTCGACGCCGGAACGATTGTACCAGGATCGATCGAAGAGGACGATTTCGCCGCCGGCGGGCAAGTGGGGTACGTAACGCTGGAAGTACCACTGGGATTTTTCCCGGTCGGAAGGAGCCGGAAGTGCCACCACGCGGGCAGTGCGCGGGTTGAGTCGCTGGGTAATGCGCTTGATCACACCGCCCTTACCCGCGGAGTCGCGTCCCTCGAATACGACGACGACCTTTTCCTTATGATAGGCGACCCAGTCCTGCAGTTTGATCAACTCAGCCTGCAGCGAAAGCAAGGCACGAAAATACTCGATACGTGGCATCGATGGTGGATGCGTCTTGCGATAAATTTTGCGAATTTCTTCGGAAAGCGCTGGCTCGGAAAGTTCGAGCTCATAATCCTCATCAAGCGTATCAGCGAGTTCCGCCTCGAGCCAATCAAGGTGCTCAACCTCATCCTTCGGATCGTTCATTTCCCGTCCTCCGACATCTATCAGCGCCGCGTCGCAGCCTCTGGTATGATGCTACGCTGCCATCGCTTATGCCATAACCGCATGAAGCAAGTTTGCAGTTGTTTTTTTAATTGGCGATGATGACCACCCTCCAAGCGAGTTCGTGATTCATTGCCAGTTTCGAGCCAATCCACAGCTGGCGGACAATTGACATTCATCGCGCACAGGGATTGAACTGCGTGCGCAGCGCTCATAACTGCATCTCCATCACCGCGACCAATTCAAGCCCCAAAGCCGCAACACTCGCTGGCTGCCTCCTACCGCTAGTCAACTGCTGTCTCATTTGGGTGGAATGCCAGAGAACTTATGATGTCTGAAGTTGCTATAACGAAACGCCCTTTGGTCATTGCCTCAATCGTCTTGGCCACATTCATGGTGGCGATCGAGGCCACGATAGTGGCAACTGCTATGCCACGTATCGTCGGCCAGCTTGGAGGTTTCACCTATTACAGTTGGGTCTTTTCCGCGTTTCTGCTGGCACAATCAACGACGACAGTCATCTACGGCAAGCTATCCGATACGTTCGGCCGCAAGCCCATTCTGATCGGTGGGATCGTCATATTCCTCATAGCGTCTGCCCTGGCAGGCTTCGCGTGGTCTATGGCCTCGTTGATCGGATTCCGTTTGCTGCAAGGCATTGGAGCCGGGGCGATCCAACCCGTGGCTATGACGGTGGTTGGAGATCTGTACAAACTTGAAGAACGCGCCAAGGTGCAAGGTGTCCTTGCCAGCGTCTGGGCAGTCTCCGCGGTTACTGGCCCACTTGCTGGCGGCCTCATCGTCGACAATTTCTCCTGGGGCTGGATCTTTTGGATCAATCTTCCGATCGGTGTGCTTACAATCATCGGTTTCGTTCTTTTTCTGCATGAGTCAGTCGAACCGCGGAAGGTGAAGATTGATTATTTGGGAACGTTACTGTTTTCGATTTCCATTGTTTCCGTTTTGATCATGCTTACTGAAACTGATGCAGGTCTTGGGGTACTTGCGGGGCTTTTCGGAATGTTTGTTATCGCCGGAGCCCTTTTCCTGGTGCAGGAGCGTCGCGCCCCCGAGCCGATCATTTCGATAGCGCTCTGGAGCCGGCGGCTGATAGCAACCAGCAATACTGCGACGCTTCTGGCTGGAATGGCGCTTATAGGCCTGACGACCGTCCTTCCCATTTATGTGCAAGGAGTGCTCGGTCGCTCGCCACTGGTCGCAGGGTTCACTTTGACGATGCTGATCGTTGGTTGGCCCTTGGCGGTCATGCTATCAAGCCGCTTCTTCCGCGCATTTGGAATTAGGAACACATTGCGCGTCGGAAGTTTGATGTTTCCGATTGGCGCTTCCTTCCTGCTTTTCCTCACCCCTGACAGCAGCCCTGTCTCTGCAGGCATCGGCTCATTTCTTATGGGCTTTGGCATGGGCCTTATCAGCCTAACGAGCATCGTTCTGGTACAGGAGAGTGTCGAGTGGTCAATGCGGGGCAGCGCCACTGCCTCGATCCTCTTTTCACGGAGCCTCGGCAATACACTCGGTGCAACGGCTCTCGGCGCGGTTCTGAATGTGGGAATCTTGCACTTCGGTAGCGGAAACCTTGCTACTGAGCTGCACGAAGTATTGAATCAACCTACGGGCTTGACGAATCTTTCCACCGATCCGGCTATAAGACAGGTGTTCCATTCGGCTCTTCACTGGACGTTCTGGGTGGTATTCGCTGTGGCGCTACTTACCTTTGCAACAACTTGGCTGATTCCAGTCTCTCGCGAAGCGGGCAGAAAGTTGCCGACACGCGCGGCAGAGGGGGAGGCAATCTAGACGCACAGAGTTTGCAAATATCGCGAAATCGCGCAAACGGGTCTCCTCGAAAGTCACCTTCACTTCGGATTGAAATAACGTCGTCGTGGCATTGGCAAAGATGGGCATAGCGTCAGCAACCAGGCCACCCGTATGGTCGGTGTGGATGTGCGTGATGAGAATGTCGGTAATGTCCTCCGGCATGATGCCGATGCTGGCAAGACTGTCACGCAGCTTACCGCCGTAGCCAGGCCCGAAGAGCTGTCCTGAACCCGTATCGACTAGAGTGTACCGAGTACCGTCCTCGATCAGGAAGGCGTTGATCGACGCTTCCACGGGATTAGACAAAAAAGATCGATTGAGATGACCGTCGATCTCCAGCTGCGACGCACCCGTCAGGAGTTTGTGAAGGTCCTGCGGAACGGTCCCATCTGATAGTGCTGTAATGTTGAGGTCCCCGAGCGGGAACGCGTAGGTGTCCGGCGTTTGGACGAAGTTGACAGCAGTTCTGGGACGGGTGGTCTCGGCAAACGCAGGCGGGACCGCGCCGATGATCAAGCTGAAGGCGGTGGAAGTTAAGAGAGAGCGTAGGGTCATGTTCGCTGAGGTCCTAGTCATCATTGTCGTCGATGGACCTTAGATACAGGCCGCCCGCGACGACTTGAAATTCAATCGCTCGATAGGACCTATCCAAGAGGATTATACCTCTACGGTTTCGCCGGCCAAGCAAGCTCAGGGCCAGTTTCTGCTGGCATGGGATGTTGCCTCGGCGATCATGCCCTTTTCATCACCTGCGCCTCGCTGACCAAAGCCAGCCACTAGAAACCCGCGCCCTGCTTCCTGCAGAACAAGTATTCCTGCTGGGCGTATCATCGTGTTGACGATGTCGCGGGTCGAGGCGCGAACTGTTGCGCAGTGCCAGCAACGCCCGCCCGAACTCGCGTTTTGTCTATCTCGACCTGCGCCCGCTTCAGCGCGGCCTCAGCACTCGCTTTCTGCGTTGGCAGCAGCGTCGATTGCTTTGTTTCGATTGTCCTTTTGTTGGCGATTGCGGCGTCGAGCTCGCCCTTCCGGCCGTCAGCGGCGATTTGCAATCGCTCCACCTCTCGAACCGAAATGCCCGCTTCTCTAATCGGGCATTTGGGTCAAGCTCTTTTTTAATTTTCCGGCAGCCTGGTCGTTCACGCGGGTCACGCTTCTCTTCGCAGTCGATTGGCTCCCTTGCGTTCGGAGCCGCTGCATGCATGCATGGGATCAGGGTCTGGAAAGCCTCGCTTTGCGACGCGCTCGAAGCGCAGCAGACATTAACGGCTTCATCCATCCCGTCGTCCGCGTGGGACGATCCGGCCAGGATCGAGTTCGAAGGCTCTGTCAAATCATGCAGATGCCTCCGATCCGAACCGGAACTCTGTGCCGTCGATCCACATCCGATGAAGCACGACGGCAATCTTGCGGGCGACAGCGACGATGGCTCGCCGCCGTCCCTTGGTCTTCATCAGCCGCACGCCCCATGCCTTCAGGCTGCTCCAGGCAATCGACCGCATCAGCATCGCGTTGGCGGCTGCATAGAGCGTCGCCCGCACGTCGGCGTCGCCGGCATGGGAGATCCGGCCGGGATTGTCCTTCTCGCCGGACTGGAAGCGTCGCGGCGTCAGCCCGAAGTGAGCGCCGACAGTGCGCGAGCTTTTGAAGCGGGTGGGATCGTCAACTGCGGCCTTGAAGCTCAAAGCCGTCACGTATCCGACACCTGGAACACTCATGAACCGCGTAGTGACGAAGTCTCTGGTGCGCCGCTCTTCGGACACGTCGATCGAGTTCAAGAAAGGTTTCCAGGAGCATCTGCCTGGCCTGCAACATCGGTAGGAGCGCATGGCTTGGTGCAGGATCGCTTTCGATCGTGTCTCGGACGGCCGCATCGAACGCACCACCCCGCAGACGCATCGGCAGTTTGACGCCGAAGACCTTCAGAAGCCCGCGGATTTCATTTTCAAGGTCGATGCATTTCCGCTGCATGCGCGCAAAAACGCGGAACAGCGCCAGACAGCGAACGTCACATCCTTGATTTAAACGATTTTCCGACGATCGTTGGCCGGACCTATCAACGCCTGTAAGGTCGTCAAGACGACGAACGCAGGAATAACAAGTGGCATCGAAGACGACATTGAACGCAAAAAATCTTGAGGCGCTCGGCGTTGAAAGGCTCGCTGCATTGCTGATCGAAATTAGTAAGGGAAGCGCCGCCAGCAAGCGGCGTTTGCGGATCGAGCTTGCGGGAATGCAGAGCGGCGAAGAGGTTGCCCGCGAGGTAACCAAGCGTCTGTCATCCATTGATCGGTCACGGTCGAAGATAGGGTGGCGGCGGATTAAAGCGCTCAAAAGCGATCTCGACACCCAGCGTCGCGTCATCGCTGAAAAGATCGCCGGAAGCGACCCAGATGAAGCGCTTGAAGTGATGTGGCGCTTTGTGGGGGTGGCCCACTCGGTCTTTGGTCGTTGCGCCGACAGCAATGGGACGATCATGGCCATTTTCCGTCACGCTTTGGCGGATCTGGGCGTGATCGCAAAGGCAGCGGAACAGAACCCGCGTCGGCTGGCCGACCGCGCCTTCAGTGCCTTGCAGCACAACGATTATGGCCAGTACGACACGCTGATAGAGGTGCTAGCGCCAGCCCTCGGCTTGGAGGGTCTCGACCATTTGAAGATGCTATTTGTGGAATGGAAAAAACAGGTCGAGGGCAATCTGCCAGGACCTGACGGCCGAAGCGATGCCCGAGCATCCTATGAGGATATCCTCAATCTCCGAAACCGCGATCGCACCATACGAACGGCCTTGGAACAGATCGCCGATGCCCAAGGAGATGTAGACGCATTCATTGCATTGAAGGATGGGCAGGCGAGAGCTGAACCAGCGGTCGCCGCAGAGATCGCCCGCAGGTTGGTGGCCTCCGGGCGACCGGACGAAGCGCTGGACGCCATCAACAAGGTCGACGTCCCAGACAGCCACCCGGTCCCTTTCGAATGGGAAGCCGCGTACACCGAAGTACTGGAAGCTCTGGGACGTAAAGATGACGCCCAGGAATTTCGGTGGCAGACGTTCGAACGAACACTTAATGCTGATCATCTGCGGGCATATCTGAAACGCCTGCCAGACTTTGATGACATGGAGGCGGAGGAGAAGGCGCTTGCTTTCGCGGGTCGCTACGCGGATGCCCACCGCGCCTTGGCATTCCTGTTGTCATGGCCAGCATTGGATGACGCGGCGATGCTTGCGATTTCGCGGGCGGCAGAACTTGATGGCGACCGCTATGAATTCCTGACATCCGCAGCGGAGGCGCTACGGGATATACACCCACTGGCATCAGTCATCATGCTGCGCGCAATGATCGACTTCGCGCTCGACCGCGCAGGGACCGCCCGATACAAGCACGCTGCCCGTCATTTAGCTGAAGCCAGGCGGCTTTCAGCGAAGATCAAGGATCGCGACCCCATCAATTCTCATGAAGAATACATTGCGGACCTTAGATCCAAGCACAGGAGCAAGACGGGATTTTGGAAGCTTGCAGTTTGAAAATCCAGGAGACACCGTCGTGGTTTGATACTTTAACAGCCGAGAAGCGCGCTGCTCCCTGGGCAAAGCCTCACCTTCCCGTGCGAAAGCCCTGTTCAGTGTCTTCGTGCCCAAAAGGCCGCAAGCGACGGCAACTTCGGTGAAATTCAGATCAGTCTCGAGAAGCAACTGCTTTGCCTTTCGTACCCTGAGTTGATCCCGCACTCTCAAAGGTGACTTTCCGAGTTCCTCTCTGAATATCCGCTCCATCTGTCGACGCGTTGTTCCGATACGCCGGGCAACGTCTACCATGCTGATGGGATCTTCCATCGTGCTTTCAAAAACCCGCAGCGCTTGTTTGACAACCCGGTTTGACACCCCTGAATAAATGAGCGCTGGCTGCTCATTTGTCCGTCGTTCGAATGGGATCATCAATATTGAGGCGCATTTTCTCGCGAGTTCTTCACCAAATTCAGCGGCAATGATTTCCAGACCAAGATACGCCGAGCCCATTCCCCCGGCGCAGGTATAGTGTCTGCCGTTCGCCCGGTAGAGGCTGATCGAATCCGCAGAAAACTCCGTAAATTCTATTCCGAACTCTTCCGTATGAAGCCAGCTGACACAACACTGGTTTTCCGGCAGGACGTTCGCCTCTGCCAGCGCAAACGTACCCGTGCAAAGTCCGATAAGGCGTATTTGCCTCTTGTTGATCTTCCGGAGCACATCCAGAAGCGCTGCTGGCGCTTTCTTGTGCGGACTGATTAATCCTCCAACGACAACGACATAGTCGCATTCCAGAACGGAGCCAAGGACTGCCGTTGGCTCGACAAACATCCCGGTGCTCGACTGCACGCTGCTGCCAGACAAAGTGGTTATGTCCCAACTGCATCTGATCTGACGGCTTTGGTCCTTTTCATCGGCTGCGAGCCGCAAGCAATCAAGAAAGAGGCTCAGAGCCGAGAGGGTAAACTGCGGAAGCAGGATGATCCCGAACCTTAATTTCTTTGTGGGAGGTCTAATTTCCACGCCGTCTCCCCGGGGTTTTTCTGCGCCCAAGAATACCTTGGCTTGAGTACTATTATCCAGTGCCGATCTGCTCAGGAATAGCCCAATGCCGGATACCGGGCCACTATTGCGAACGCTCGCGCTGTTCTGCCCATTTCAGCAGAGCATCGAGCGCCGGGCACAGGGCCTGCCCCCAATCGGTGAGGCAATATTCCACCTTTGGCGGGACTTGGTGGTGCACAATGCGCCGCACAATTCCATCCGCCTCCATCTGACGCAATTGCTGGATCAACATCTTTTGTCAGCGCGAGGTGACATGCGAGGGATCAAGATGATCAAGGAACTACCATTGCCGATCCAGGCCTATGTGTCTGCCTTGAACCAGCACGATATCGACGCAATGCTGCTTCCATTCTCGAAGAAGGCGATCGTCCTGGACGAAGGCCAGACTTATGATGGACACGTCGATATCCGTAGATGGATGGAAGAGACGACGCGTAAATATGGCGTGACCGCAGAGGTATCCGGAGTCGCTGGCGCGGCTGCCCCTCCCCGCGTTTCCATGCTGATCGCCGGCAATTTTCCCAGTTCCCCAATAACGCTTACCTATAGCTTTGCACTCGAAGGTGGTCTTATATCCCGTTTGGAGATCACAGTATGACCTCCGCCCCCTCATTCAAAATCGACCCGATTGAATTCGAAGATAAGCGCGTGTTTGTCTCAGGCGGCACCAAGGGCGCAGGCGAAGCCATCGTCAAGCGCATGGCAGGTGCTGGTGCGATTGTTGCCACAAGCGCACGCAATTCCGTTGACAATAGCGCTGCCAAATTCCTGATCGAGGCCGATCTGTCCAGTCAGCAGGGCGTCGACAAGGCTGTGTCCGGGATTTTTGCGGGACTCGGAAGCGTCGATATCCTGATCCATTGCCTCGGCGGATCAAGCACTCCAGGGGGCGGCTTTGCTGCGGCGACAGACGAATTCTGGCAGCAGGACATCAACTTGAACCTCCTTGCCGCCGTACGGCTGGATCGGGCGCTGCTGCCCGCGATGATCGAGAAGGGCGAAGGGTCCGTCATCCACATCGCATCCATTTCAACACCGCCTTCCACTTCATGATTCGACCACGCCCTACGCCGCGGCAAAAGCGGCGTTGTCGACCTACAGCAAGGCGCTATCGAAAGAACTTGGACCCAAAGGCATTCGTGTTAACGCCGTCTCCCCCGGTTGGATAAGGACGACAGCCGCCGACGCGATGGTCAAACGCTTGGCGATGAGTGGAAATACAGATGAAGCGACGGCACGGCAGGGTATCCTGGATGCTTTAGGCGGAATCCCTATCGGGCGGCCGGCGTGGCCTCAGGAAGTTGCCGAACTCGTGGCATTTCTTGCTTCAACCCGCGCTGGCTCGATACATGGTGTCGACTACGTCATAGACGGTGGCACCCTTCCTACCGTCTAGGTCGACAGCTCTTAGCGAGCGACCGGGTTAAGAGTTCGCGGATGCTCTGCGCAATTGGTGATTATTGTGAAGCTACGTTGCCGGACAGCAAGATCTTTGTTGCGAACAGGCGCGAGGAACTCTTCCTCACTGCAGCTGCGGCTTTCTGAGAAAGCTGTTGCGATCGGCTGACTTTACGCGCAGCCATGCTTCGCGGCCGTTGCGCAGGACTCTGATCGGGATCTGTGCGCCAGCGGGGCCGCTGGTCCACACCTTCCGGTAAAAATCCGCCAGCCCATCAACCTCCTCGCCTCGAATTTCCGAGATGATGTCGCCCTGACGCAGGCCGGCTTCAGCCGCCGGGCCCCCTTGGCTGACGCTCATAACCACGACCTTGCCGTTGCTCTCGGCGGAGAAAGCCCCGAGCCAAGGCCGCGGCGGCTTGTTGACTCGTCCGCGCTTGAGTAGATCATCCAGGATCGGCGGCAACAAATTGATCGGTACGATCATATTGATGTCCGCAATCTCTCCATTTTTGCTCATTTGCAAGTTAAGCGAGCCGATGCCCAAGAGTTTGCCGTCCGCGTCAAGCAGTGCAGCCCCTCCCCAGGAAGGATGAGCCGGCGCAATGAAGATCGCCTCATCCAGTACGTACTCCCAATAGCCGGCAAATTCCTGCTTGGCGACAATGTTCGCTCGGACGAACTGGCCGATCCCGTCCGCAAGCACAACGGGATCTCCTACCTTGGCTTTGGCCGCGTCGCCAAAGTCCACCGCAGCCACGCCGAGCGGTCCAAGCGCCTGCACGATGCCAAAGCCCGTTTCTTGATCGTAGGCTAGCGCATGACCAGGAATAACTTGCCCGTCACGGCGCGTCAGCCAAACCTCTTCGGCTTCGGTAATGAGATAGCCGATCGTGAGCACCAGCCCGTCCTCCCGAATGACCACGCCGCTACCCTCTCTCAGGGTACCCAGCGTCGTCGCTGTAAACGCGTCATCGGGAATTGTGGAGCGTACAGTTATGATTGACTGCACAGTCGTATCGATACTCATGGTTTCAATCCTGACAAGACCCGGCAAAGACTGCATTGGCGAGCCGAGCGGGAAACATATCGCCCTGTATAGGTGTGAAGTTCCACGGCCAGACACAAGGCCCCGAATATAAAGTGTCTCCCATACCGCGCTCGCGGTTCGGTGCCCCTACGTTGATAAGGGAGTGTGATGTTGCTGGCGTAGTACAACACCAGGGTGATCGTTTATATCCGGCCACTGTTATTGCCCAAATGGGAATTGCAGCTTTTGAGTGTTGGTGGGCGTGCCAGGATCAGGTGGGGCGCTTATTATCATGACCCGGAGATGACAGGAACCCAGGAAAGCCCGAAGGGAAATATAAGTTTACGTATCGCTGCAAGGACTCCAACGTCGAATGACCTGATCAGTCATCGGGGACGTAGAGAAAAGCCGTGGATAGTGGATCTGACAGCATCAGCGAACTGCGACGGTGTTCGACTTCCCGTAAACCCAACTGATGCTAGAGCCGGGTTTTCCTGGATAGAAAGAAGTCGAACCTTGACTATCGGGTTCCAGAACGACCGATGAAACGGTAACCCCTGCAATCGCAGCAGCTACCATGCTCGCGTTAGTCGCCTACGTTGTATGATCGGGCCCGCGCCCGTCCAACGAACTTATATTTAAAAAGGTAGACGCTGTCTGAATGTCGGCACCGTCATTCTGGGATTCAGCACGGGAATATGCTAACAAGCGAGCTCATATGAGTTGCAGCCATAATTACAGCTATCGCTCTCACGCCGGCAGTTTTGAAATGTACGATGAGGCTTTGGACAAGGAGCCACATGCCACTCACAGGCCCGAGCCATCCAATGAAACATGCTGATCGGTTCGCCGAATGCCAACGAGCAATTGAAGATCGAATGCTTGAGTTGCTCGGCGATGCGCAGGTGGCGGGATGGACCAAGGAAGAGGTCTTGGCGGCAATGATCGAGGTCGCGGACGACACCGCTCTGGCTATGCACCAGAATGTGCTGCTGTCGGTGGAAACCGAGTTGCGCAAGTTGATGAAGAAAAAAGATGTCTGAACTGCCTGTCGCAAAGGCTTATCCCGCTCGCCTTGTTGTTGTCGTCGCGCTCAGCCGCGCGGACAATGGTGAACTGGTGCCGGCTTACGATCCGATGCAGTTCGATACCCCGGAAGACGCCATTCGAATGGCGCGTTATCTCGCGGCGAAATGTGCGGGCGTTTTGGCTTGGAGTCGGGAAGCCCGACCTGTTATCGGTGAATACGGGCCGCCGACGATTCTGTTTCAATCCGGCGACGTGCCGGAGCTGGAGTAATATTGACGCCTGAACGATTTAATGAATGCCTGAAGCTTCTACGATGGTCCCAACTTGATCTAGCCGCCGCCCTGGAATGCGATGTGTTCCTGGTCAACGCCTGGAGTAACGATATGGAGCCCGTACCTGGCGACATTGCAATTTGGCTCGACAAGCTGGCGAAAGCCCATGCCAAGGCAGGGCTTCCCCAGAACTACAAGGGCGTCCACCTGAAGATGAAGATCGGCAAATGAGCGAAATCCCAAAACCTGCCTATCCCGATCATATGGAGAAAGCCCCGGCCGGGCTTTTTGAACGCTACTGTGTGCACGAAGGCTGCAATGCGTGGAGATCGTTCGGATTTGAGAAGCGCTACGGGCTGGAATGGTATTGCGGCGAGCATAAGGGTGATGCTGGCGAAAGTTAGCCTCTGATTTCGGCCCTTCCTCTTTAGGCGACTAGCCGCACAACCACCAGCGTTCAACTCGGCCGTTGATATCTGGCAGACAAGTGAAGCCTTGTGTTGCCAGAAACGTATCGGATTTAATGCGAGACTTCCGCTTCGGCTGTCGTAGACTTATCGTGAACGGCGAAGCGGTCGACCATGGTCGCACTGGCTTCGTTGAGGCCAATGACCTCTACCGAAACCCCGTTTCGCCGAAATTTGAGCACGACCTTGTCCAAGGCTCCCACAGCCGAAATATCCCAGAAATGCGCGTGGCTGACATCTATGATTATGCGATGAGGATGCTCGAAGAAATCCAGCTTGTTGATGAACGTGTCGACAGAGGCGAAAAATATCTGCCCCCGGACGACATAAGTCCGTGTGCCGTCTGTAAGATCGCTCTCGACGCTGACCAGCCGCGCAACCTTGCCCGCGAAGAAAACCCCTGACAACAGGACACCGACAAGCACGCCCTTGGCCAAGTCGTGCGTTGTGACAACCGTCACGACTGTCGCCAGCATCACCACGGACGAAAGCGGCGGGTTTTTGCGAAGATCGAGGATTGAAGGCCATGAGAATGTACCGATCGAAACCATGATCATCACCGCGACAAGAGCGGCCATCGGAATGGTACGGACAAGATCGTCGAGAACCAGAATCAGAAACAGCAAGAAAGCTCCGGCAACGAAACTAGAAAGGCGCCCGCGCCCGCCCGAGGCAACGTTGATGCCTGACTGGCCGATCATGGCACAGCCGCCCATGCCGCCGATGAGTGCAGAAGCAATGTTGCCTGTTCCCTGTCCGATACATTCGCGGCTTTTGTTGCTGGGTGTGTCCGTTAAATCATCGACAATCTGGGCTGTCAGCAACAATTCCAGTAGTCCGACTGCGGCAAGAGTGATGGAATAGGGAAAAATGATCTGAACGGTTTCCCAGGTCATCGGCACTTGCGGCAGGGCAAATACTGGCAACGCGGAAGGAAGCTCACCGAGATCCCCAACTGTGCGCAAATCCATACCCGACCAGACTGCAACGATCGTAAGGACGATAATGGCAACAAGCGGCGAAGGAATGGCTTTGGTGACGTATGGAAACAGGTAGATTATCCCCAATGCTGCAGCGATCATCCAATAGGTCTCGATCGGCACACCAATCAATTCCGGCAACTGCGCGCTGAAAATGAGGATCGCCAGAGCATTGACAAACCCTGTGATGACCGAGCGCGAAACGAAGCGCATGAGACGGCCAAGTTTGAGAAATCCTGCCACGATTTGAAGCAGACCCATAAGAATGGTGGCAGCGAAAAGATACTGAAGCCCATGATCGCGTACGAGCGTGACCATGACAACAGCCGTCGCGGCAGTCGCCGCTGATATCATCGCCGGACGGCCCCCTGTGAAAGCGGTGACGCATGCAATCGCAAAAGAGGCAAAGAGGCCAACCTTTGGGTCAACGCCGGCAATCACCGAAAAGCCGATGGCTTCCGGAATGAGGGCGAGGGCGACGACGATACCTGATAGAACGTCGCCGCGGATATTGGAGAACCACTCGCGTGCATAGGAGGATTGAAAAGTCATATTAGGTCCGCAAAAGACGCACAATTCCATCCGGGCTCAAGGAGTTCGGGATACCAGGATAGTCATGTCAGATGCATTGTCCGGCGGATCGGCGGCCGGAAGAGCCACCCGGGTTTGCACCGGGTCCAGTCGATTGAGCCTCCAATATAACTAAACTGCTCGCATTGCAATTGATTGGATCGTTTCACTCGGCTTTAGCAGTTCCTCGCCAAGGTAGGGTGTCTGCGAAGATAAAGCCGGACAAGTCGAAGGGCCGGATATGCCGCCACAAAACAAGCTGTGCAAGTCATATCAGAAGGTTTGAGGCAGGAAGTAGAACCCATATCCGGACGACTAGCCAAGGATACGCACCATATAAGGTGGCAACTGCTTTAGCGCCGACAGCAGTCACCGCTATGTCCATGCGTTCGACAAAGGGAGTGCCAGGAGGATAGGTACCGCGGAGTGGCCGACGGTTGCCGGCATATTACACCATCACCAAACCAAGCATTATGGACGGTTAAACACCGCACCATAGTGAAATGGGGGAATCTCGACGATATCTACGAGGGTCAGACCACTTGATGCAACTGCATCGACTGTCTGCTCTGGCGATAACCGCAATTCAGTCCTTGGTCCACGAGGCTCTCCCGAGATTGTCGTCTCCTCGCGTGGCCGCTGATGCCAATTGACGATTGCAAACAGGCCACCTGGTGTCAGCGTTTCACAGACAGCTCGTGCCAACCGAGGCCGATCAGGAACGCCATGAAACGCGTTCGCCATATAGATAAAATCCATCGGCTCAGGGACGAGTTTGGCAATCTCGTAGGCATCACCAACGACGAAGGTGCAATTGGTAAGAGCATTGGCAGCAAGCGTGTTCCTCGCAACTTCCAACAACGCCGGGTCCAAATCAATCGCAACGACATGACTGGCGATTTTTGCGATTGGCAAGGTGAACCATCCGTCGCCTGAACAAAGGTCGATCACGTCGAGTCCATGTTTGAGCCCCACTGCTGCTAGCACGCTGGCCGGATCAGGCCAAAGCTCATCCCACCAGCCCGATGTCGGCATTTCAGTCCCGGTGAAGAACTCTGGACGCTTGCTGATCATCATAAGAATCGTGCTCGTTATCGTGAAGCCGAGTTCTTCCTAACGCTACTCTATGACAATTGAGAGTTCGTGCAATGTATTGGGCAGACGGTAGGACAAGTTCCATTGCGCGACACGCAGCGCAGCACCACATTTGCGGCCTTTCTTTAAACCTGGCACGGTTGTGCCACTGGACCACCGACGCGCAACACGGCGGGTCGCCAGCTTCTTTATACCTACGAAGGACAGTACAGTCCGCCGTTGTCAGCGGAGTCCTGCAAGGCCGATGCTCGACACTCTGCAACGCTACCCGCGGGCTGGAGGCCAGTCTTATCCTTCGCTCGCTGCCGAAGTCGACGCGGATGGTTCGACGACAATTTTTTTCGGCCCGAAACAACCGGATGGCGTGAAGCGAGGCAACTGGATTCAGACGATGCCCGGGAAAGGCTGGTTCACGCTGCTCGTCTCTATAGTCCGCTCGAACCTTTCTTCACCAAAGAATGGCGTCTAAGTGAAATTGAAGTGGTCAAGTAGTACTGCGAGAGGGGGTGGTCTGCGACCAAATTTCGACAGAGCGGTCAGGTCTTATCTTGGACCCGTCAATCCATTCTCGCGACTCGATAGCTATCGAATGATGTCCAAATTTCATCGACCTACCCTCCTGTATTGCAAGCTCACGGGTGGAACAGGTGCGACGTGGTGGAGTCATCCTTAGCTTGCTCGTAGTGCGATGGATAGTTGAGACGAACCCGGTCGCGCCGCGCCCCAATCCTGCGGAGGCATGCGCGCTGCTCCGTGAAAACAACGCAGAGGAAATAGGACATCGCAACGGACGCGCCTGCGGAAAAGAAGATTTCTATCGTCATCGTTGAACCCCTGTCTAAACGGGTTGCCACTGTTGGAGGCTGCTTCCCGGGGATCATAATGTGCGAAAATGCGGGGGGGTTGAATCATACACTGGTATCAACATACTGAACCTTAGTTCCTACATGGCTCCATCAACCCTTCCGCACTAGCGGCGGCGCGGTCCACTGGCCCTTGTCCATGGCTGCACCGAGGCGCTCGATGGCCAAGGGCCGCAAATGGCTGCGTCGGCCAGAAAACAGTTTCCGTGTTGGGTCCTTTCGCGGATAAATGAACGCGTTCCACCTGTGGAGAATTGGGCCAATTCACAACGGCGATGGGCGTGATATGCTGGCATCATGCATCCAAGCACCCGATATGCGCGAAGTGGCGGTCTGAACATTGCCTATCAGGTGATTGGCGATGGTCCTCTCGACATAATCTACGTTCCTGGCTTTGTCTCCAATCTCGACTATGCTTGGACGTTTCCGCGCATGGCGCACGTATTCGAGCGACTGAGTGGGTTTGCCCGATTGATCCTTTTCGACAAGCGCGGCACGGGGCTATCGGACCGGAACGTCGGCTTCCCCACCCTTGAGGATCGCATGCAGGACGTGCAGGCGGTTATGGATGCGGCTGGTTCGCGCCGGGCGGCGCTGGTTGGCACGTCCGAAGGCGGCAACATGTGTATGTTGTTTGCAGCGACGTATCCAGAACGGACCGCGGCACTGGTACTAAATGGCTCTTTCGCTAAGGGCATCTGGTCGGAAGATTATCCTTGGGGGAAGACACGCGAGCAAGTTGAGGAGGAACTGGCGGTAATCGCTCGTGATTGGGGCGGTCCGTTTGACCTCAGCAATGCGGCACCCAGCCTTGTCGAAGATCGGGAGGCGCGGGACTGGCTTGCCGGCTATTTGCGGAACTCAGCCTCTCCGCAGGATGCGATAGAACTGTGGCGATGGAACACCGAGATCGATGTACGCGGTATCTTGAACGCCATTCATGTCCCCACACTTGTGCTTCACCGGACTGGTGATCGCTGGGTGAACGTCAATGAGGGCCGCTTTGTCGCTGACCACATCCAAGGGGCCAAATGGGTGGAGTTGGAGGGCGACGATCATGTAATCTGGGCGGGCGACGTTGACCGAACACTCGACGAAATCGAGGAGTTCCTGACTGGAATGCGCCCGCGGCAGGCTTCGGCGCGCGTTCTTCTCACGGTGTTGTTCACCGATATTGTTGGTTCAACTTCCGTTGCCATCAAATTAGGCGATCAAAGCTGGAAGGAGTTGCTGCAACGCCACGACGATGCCGTGCGTATGGAGCTCCGCCGCTTCGACGGCACGGAGGTGAAGACCACGGGAGATGGTTTCCTGGCAACTTTTCTAGGGCCTACCAAGGCAATTCAATGCGCTTGCGCGATACACCACCGTGCGTTCGCCATGGGTCTCGACATCCGAGCCGCGTTGCACACAGGTGAATGCGAAAAGCGCGGCCATGACTTGAGCGGGATCGCGGTGCATCTTGCATCTCGGATCCTCGATCACACTGCTCCAGGCGAAGTCGTGGTGTCGAGGACCGTGAAGGATCTGGTCGTCGGGGCTGGCGTCACATTTGACGCTCGCGGTGAGACAAAGCTGCGCGACGTTCCTGGAAGTTGGCAACTTTATACGGCCAGTGTGACGCCCTCCGCTGGATGAAATGATCATATATCCCTCATCCGCCCCATCGGGAAGCATGTTGGACCGTCAATTAGCCACGTATCATTGATTGCCGCAAAACATGTATGATTGCCAAATCTTCGAAAGGTTTGGTGGCTACCATGACTTTGACGAAACTACTCTGGATTTTGGGTCTCGAATGCGATCCCCTGTTTGACCGACACTATACACCGCATGGCCAGACTGAGCTTTCATGCGAGCGCCACGGATGGAGCGAGTATATTCAAAGCGGGCCGACAAGCTGGAAATGGCAAATCACTGGGGCCGGGAAACAGGCTCTAGAAACTCAAAAGACCCGGCGGTGAGGCTGACGGGCCTCTTTCAAGTGGAACCTGGGTCGCTGGTAAAAGGTATTCACCTCACGTTTCCCATCTCATAAAGCCGCGCAGCGCTGGTGGTGCAGAGGCTCCCCGCGGAAGATCTCCTCCCTACCACGGCAACCTGTAGCTCGCGCAATCCCTCCTCGGACGGGAGCTACGTTTTTTAACAGCGAACAATATGCGAGGAAGGTAGCAGGAGAATTCCGCAATTCTAACCTCATTAATTCGCGAATTCTTCCCATGCGGCTCTCCTGAATCCTTCAAAAGATAAGGTGGTGATTCGGCCTGAGCTGCTTGCATCATACACAGATATCGGATTTTTCGCTAGATCTATCGGAAATTCAGATCGATCTATCTGATTTTCTGCGAGGCTGACGCGAAAATAGCAATCTCATGGAGTTCATGTCACAGAATTTAAAATGGACGCACCACCAGCACTTCTTCGCGCAGCGAGGGCCGCATTAAATCTCAGCCAGCAAGAACTCGCTAAGCTGAGTGGGGTAAGTCCGCGCACAATTTATAGGATTGAAAAGGGCGATGCTCTAATTGAATCCATGCGCGTGGTTCAACAGGCGCTGGAGCGCAGTGGTGTTATTTTTTTACCTGAGGACGATAATACGAAATTTCCGGGGATACGGGTCAAATTGGACCGATAATCAGTCTTGGAAAATGGATTTCGGCGCTAGCCAATGAAACAGAATTAGGGGAAAACGGCCGCCACCAGGTGCCTGGTCCCCAATTGTAGAATGCGCACCTGCAAGCAACAAGTGGTCTGTCGAAAAAGTATTGACCGCAACAGGACCGTTTGCCGTTGCGTTCATTCCAGTCGGCATATGCAACAGATGGCCTGATTTGAAGGTCACAACGGGAGATCGGTTCAAATTCACCTGCGATTGCTCTTAAAGTCTCGAAAAAACTGAGATCAGCAATCACTAACTCACCCAGCTACACGAGCGAAACCGCACTATTTGGAACTATCAGATACAGACAAACAGCCCAATCAGCCCGTAATATCAGCAATTTGCGCCTTTGCAGCCTTTACCAAAGCCTCTGGTCCGCTCGGGAAAACGAAGTTGGTGCCGCCTGCTGCAGCCCAGACCACATCGAACTGCATCAGACCTTCATCGGCATAAGCCTCGATATCGGTCAGATGCCCCAGCGGTGAAACGCCGCCGATGGCAAAGCCGGTCACCTTGCGCACATGCTTGGGATCCGCCCGGTGTAATGTCTCGCCAGTCAGTCTCGCGGCTTTATCCAGATCGAGCTTGCGTGGGCCCGAAACTAAAAACAGATAGAGCTTTTCTGTATCAGCACCTTGAAAGATCAAGGACTTGACGATCTGCGCCACGGTGACGCCGCACTGGGTCGCGGCATCCTCGGCCGTATGGGTTGAGTCGGCCATCTGACGAATTTCGATATCAAGACCAGCGGCATGCGCCGCTTGCCGGACGCGCTCGACGCTTTTGCTCACAGTTCAACCTCGAAAGACAGACCATCAAAAGCCGGTTCGACATTATCCGGTGTTTCGCGCAAGACAGTTTCGTAGTCGAGCGGTATATGCATATGGGTCAGGATAGCTCGACGTGGCTTGAGATTTCTCACCCATTCCATTGATTCTTCTAAAGAAAAATGACTTGGATGCGTCCTGTACTGCAACGCGTCAATCACGAGCGTATCAAGGTCGAACAGCTGCGCGGCGGTCGTATCCGGAAACGCACTGACATCGGAACAATAGGCCACATCCGCAATACGGAAGCCCAAGGACAGGATGTCGCCGTGGACCTGCGGCAGCGGCAGGAAACGGATAGAGCCGCCCGGGCCATCGATATCGAAGGCTTCGTGATGGATGATTTCGTGAGGCCGCAGGATTGGCGGATAGCTCGAGCCTTCCGGTGTTTTGAAGCAATAGGCGAACCCTTCCATCAAGCGTCGCTGCGTCACCGCATCGGCGTAGATGTTCACCAGATCGCGACGATCGATGACAAAGGTCCGCAGATCGTCCAGACCATGAATATGATCGGCATGGGCGTGCGTATAGATGACCGCGTCGAGCTTGCCCGAGCCGAAATCGATCATTTGCGAACGGAAGTCCGGGCCTGTGTCGATAACGACAGTGGTCACACCGCCGTGTTCCGCGATGCGCTCGACAAGTATGGATGCGCGGCGCCGCCGGTTCTTTGGGTTCGTTGGATCGCACTTGCCCCAATCACCATTGATACGCGGCGTGCCCGGAGACGAGCCGCAGCCAAGAATGGTGAAGCGCAAGCGATCAGACATGACCTGGCCTTGGCATCTTGGTGAACAGGCGGAAGACATTGTCCGACGTCAGAGCGGCGATCTCCTCCTCGCTGACCCCGATTGTTTCTGCCAGAACCGCTGCTGTATGCCGGACGAAGCTTGGCTCGTTTCGCTTGCCACGATGCGGCACCGGCGCGAGGTAAGGTGCATCGGTTTCCACCAGAAGCCGATCACGCGGCACATTGCGGGCAATCTCGCGGATCTCGGGTGAATTCTTGAATGTGAGAATGCCAGAAAACGAGACGTAGCCGCCAAGCTCTACACCAATTCGCGCCAGTTCCGCGCCAGAGGAAAAGCAGTGCAAAATGAAAGGGAAGGCGCCCTTCCCTGATTCTTCGGTCAAGATCGAAATCATATCGTCGTCGGCGCTACGGGCATGGATGACCAACGGTAAACCTGTGGCGCGAGAAGCGGCAATGTGGGTACGGAAACCCTGGGCTTGCGCTTCCGGAGGCGCGTAGTCGTAATGGTAATCAAGCCCCGCTTCGCCGATTGCCACTACCTTGGGATGCTCCGAAAGCCGGATCAGGTCTTCCGCGGTCACATCGAGCTCTTCATGGGCATTGTTGGGATGCGTTCCAACAGACGCATAGACGGTGTCATATTGCTCGGCGATCTTGACGATATCGCCAAAGCGCCGGACCCGCGTGCAGATCGTGACAAGCCGCTTGATGTCATGATCAAGTGCCCGCTGAACGATGGCATCGCGCTCTTCGGCAAAGTCCGCAAAATCCAGATGGCAGTGACTGTCGACGAGCATTGATCAGGCTTCTTTGTCCGCTTCGACGTAACGCGGGAAAATCGGCTGCGGCGCCGGCAGGTCTGCGCCCGGCACGAGTTCACCCCCGACCAGATCCGCAAAATTCCGCCTGTCCGCTGGTACCGCCAGAATATCCAGCAATTTCGCTGCCGAGCCCGGAATGAAGGGCTGGCAAAGAATGCCGACACGCCGGATGACCTCCGCCGTCACATAGAGAACTGTCTCCATACGTGCGGGATCGGTCTTCTTCAGCGCCCAAGGCTCTTGCGAAGCGAAATAACGGTTGGCTTCGGCCACCACGCCAAAGATCGCCGCGAGCGCGAGATGCAGCGCCTGTGTGCCAACAGCCTTGCGTGCTGTCTCCAGCGCTGCAACAGCTTGATCGAGGATCACCTTGTCCACATCGGTCAATACGCCAGGCTGCGGAACCTTTGCGTCGCAGTTCTTGGCGATCATCGACAGCGAACGCTGCGCCAGATTGCCAAGATCATTGGCAAGATCCGCATTGGTCCGGTTAACAATGGATTCATGGCTGTAATTGCCATCCTGGCCGAACGGTATTTCCCGCAACAGAAAGTAACGCAGCTGATCCAAGCCATAATGCTCGACCAGTGCGCGAGGATCGATGACATTGCCGACGGATTTCGACATTTTCTCGCCGCGGTTGAATACGAAGCCGTGGCCGAAAACACGCTTCGGCAGTTCGATGCCCGCTGACCACAGAAAAGCTGGCCAATAGACCGAGTGGAAGCGGATGATATCCTTGCCGATAATGTGCACGTCCGCCGGCCAATAGCGCCAGCGCTCGGCCTGTTCATCTGGATAACCCGCTGCGGTAATGTAGTTAGTCAGAGCGTCGACCCAGACATACATGACGTGTTTTTCATCGCCCGGAACCGGAATGCCCCAATCGAACGTCGTACGCGACACAGACAGGTCCCTGAGACCGGATTTAACGAAGGAAACCACCTCGTTGCGGCGCTCATCCGGACCGATGAAGCCCGGATTGTCTGCATAAAGCTTTAGCAAACGATCCTGGTACGCCGACAGGCGGAAGAAATAACTCTCTTCTTCAATCCATTCCACAGGCGTTCCCTGCGGACCATAGCGCACATTGTCGGCACGAACTTCCGTCTCTTCTTCCTGGTAATAGGCTTCATCGCGCACGGAATACCAGCCGGCATAACCACCCTTATAGATGTCGCCGGCATCGGCCATCCTCTGCCAGATCGCTTGTGACGCCTTGTAGTGGCGCTCTTCGGTTGTGCGAATAAAATCATCATAGGAGGCATTTAAAAGATCTCCCATCTCGCGGAAAAGCTTGGCATTTCTGTCAGCAAGCTCGCGCGGTGAGATACCCTCCTTGCGTGCGGTCTGCAGCATCTTGATGCCATGTTCGTCCGTGCCGCTCAGGAACAGGACGTCCTTGCCGTCGTGACGGTTGAAGCGCGCGATCGCATCTGTCGCGATCAGCTCATAGGCATGACCGATGTGCGGGCTTCCGTTCGGATAAGAAATGGCAGTTGTGATGTAAAATGTTTCGCGGCTCATGCGTGACCTGATTTCGTCTTTGGTTTGGGCAACTTGGGAGAAAACGTCTGGCTGACATAACGCAACTCAGACCTGATTGCCATACCGGCAGGGCTCTATCTGCCTAATAGCGAGCGATGCATCCTATCGAGGAAAATCAGCACGGTCTGCTTGCGATCAAGATTGAAGGCTGCAGCTTCCCTCGCCTCGTTCTGCATGTCCTGCCAGAGACCCGACCAGCGGTTGGCCTCAGAAACATCGCCCTGCTCTGCACCGAGCCGCGCCTTCACCGCAATGCGCCCCAACAAATCATCGAGGAAAAGATCATACTGGATTTCCGCATCGCGCCCTGACAGCGCTGTTGCCAATGCATGGGCTTTCGGTACGTCGAACACTGGTTTGCTCAGAATGGCATCGACCGCTTCTGAAATTTCCAGCCCGCCAAATGCCAGCAGCAACGCAGCCTTTCGGACGCTGCCGTCGGCGTGGGTGATGAGGGAATCTGCATCGGGCAATTGCTCGGCATCGAGATTGATTGCCGATAGTGCCGCGAGCAGATCCTGCCTTTCTAGCGGTTCAAAACGGACTGACTGGCAACGTGAGCGGATGGTCGGCAGCAGTCTGCCGGAAGAATGCGAAATCAGAATGAACAGGGTTCGCTTCGGTGGTTCTTCAAGAGTCTTGAGTAAAGCATTGGCAGCATTGCGATTCATGTCATCTGCAGGGTCAACGATGACGATGCGCCAGGCGCCATCATGGGCGGTACGGTTGAGGAAATGTGTGACACGCCTCACCTCGTCCACCGTGATACCGGTCTTGAACTTGCCGGTCCTGGCATCCACCGGACGGCTGATATGCAGCATGGCCAGATGCGTTCCGCTCGCAAGCTGCCGATAGGGTGCCACCGTAAAATCTGGCTTGGCCAGCGTCAGCGGTGCCTCGCGTTCGGCGGGATACCTTAACATGTGGCCGGCCAGATGGAACGCCAGCGTTGCCTTGCCGACCCCTTGCGGCCCTTCGAGCAGCAATGCGTGGTGCATCTGACCCGACTGATAGGATTGTGCCAGGAACGACCTTATCCCGGCATGACCGAACAGCGCAGGATTGGCCGAAGGCGCGGGAACGCCGTCGATCGCATCGTGCGTTACAGGGACGTCGAGAACAGCATCGCTCATTTCGCCACCTCGACCACCTGCTTCGTCTTCATCACGCGGCTGGCCTTCAACCGGTCAACCAACGCGGCGATCTCGCCCGCGATCTCATCGGCAGGACGGTCTGCAGCAATAACTTTGCAACGCTCAGGTTCGGCGATTGCGATGGCGAGATACGCGTCACGCCGCTTTCGATGCAGATCGATCGTTTCCCTTTCGAAGCGATCGGCTGTTCCGGTTCCGCGGCGCTCGTTGGCCCGCTGCAGGCCAATTTCCGCCGGAAGGTCGAGAATGATTGTCAGATCAGGCATCAGGCCATTGATGGCCGCGCGCTCGATAGCGCGCATAAGGCCGGGATCGAGATCGCCAGTAACACCCTGGTACACCCGGCTCGAATCTATATAGCGGTCGCACAGGACCATCTGTCCGGTTTTCAGTGCCTGACGGATTACTTGCTCCACATGATCGTTGCGGGCTGCTGCAAACAGCAGGGCTTCCATTGCCGGGCCGAAAGGTTCGGCAGCGCCGCTCAATATGACATGGCGTACTGCTTCCGCACCTGGTGACCCCCCTGGCTCACGCGTCACCAGCACATCATCACCGCTGGCGCGCAGATGCGCCGCCAGCCGGGCAATCTGTGTGGATTTGCCAGCGCCCTCGCCGCCCTCGAATGTGATGAATAGTCCTTGCACTCTATCAATTGGCTTTCGATGCGGAGTCTTGCAGCGGTTCTACCGTCCCGGCAAGAGATGCGCAACGATCTTAAAAGTTCAAACGTCGAACCCAACCTGTTGTGAGCTCGATTACCGCATCGAGCGATCGCTTCTTAAGGTCGCCAGTCTCAATCGCTTCCGCCGTATAGACCGGCGTTTCCTGGACGAGCGCGTCACCGATCCAGATCCGCAATGTGCCGACCGGCTGATCGGCTTTCAGCGGTGCCACCAATGGCCCTTGATACACCACATGTGCTTTCAGGCGGTCACGATTGGCGACCGGGACGAGAATGCTGATCTTTTCATGCGCCTTAAGCGCGACGGCGGATTTAGCCCCGCCAAACACACTGGCTTCGCCAACGGTTTCGCCTTCCGCAAAGATGTCGGCTTCCGCAAAGGCCTGATAGGCCCATTCAAAAATGCGCTTGGCCTCCTCGGCGCGTTCCTTGTCACTGGCAAGGCCGCTCAGCGCAACGATATAACGCCTCCCGTTCCGCTCTGTGGCACCGACAATGCCATAGCCCGACTGTTCGGTGTAGCCGGTGCCCATTCCGTCCGCTCCGATATCGAGCCGCAACAATGGATTGCGGTTGCGCTGGAAGATATTGTTCCAGGTAAAATTGTCCTGCGCATAGGTCCGGTAATATTCGGGATATTCGTGTTTGATGTGGCGCGCCAAAGCCACGAGATCGGTCAATGAAACCCTTTGGTTTGGATCGGGCAGTCCGGTCGAGTTGACAAAGGTCGAATTCTTCAGGCCGATCTCCTTCGCCCGAGCATTCATCATCTCGGCGAATTTCTGCTCTGAACCGGCAATCCCCTCCGCCAGAATGATGCAGCCATCATTGGCCGATTGCACGATGACACCCTGGATCAGGTCGCTGACGCTGATGGAGGATTTCAGCTTGGCAAACATGGTCGATCCGCCCGACGGCGCCCCACCCGTCCGCCAGGCATTCTCGCTGACCGTATACTGGGTAGAAGGCGTGATCTGGCCTGTCTTGAGCGCATGGAAGACGACTTCCATTGTCATCAACTTGGCAAGTGCGGCCGGTTCGATCAGCGTGTCGGGCGATTTCGCATAAAGGATCGTGCCGGTCTGGTCCTCAACCATCAATGCCTGCTTGGCCTTGGTATCGAACAGCGCATCCTGCGCGTTCGTCCCGTTAACCGAAGCGAGAGCCATCGCCACGCCCAGAGCAAAAATACGAAATGGCGCGGTCAGAGAACGTCCAGGCTTGATGTTAATTGCCGTCATCGCGAACGACGAAGGCATCAACTGCTCCGGCCTTCCAGGCTGCCTGGAGCAAAACGTCTGCGTTCTTTCCAGCGCTTGCCTGCGCGATCAGGGCTATACGCGGTCCCTCGGGGCTGGCAATTTCTGACAACGTCACCTTGCCAAGCGGGGCAAGCGCGGACATCACCCGTCCCGCTTCAGTCTTGTTGGCAAAGAGCCCGACATCAATATATTCACCCGATATAACAACGGCTTGCGGCATCTGGCTCATGTTCTTCCACGCGGTCGAAACAGCCTCTGGCGAAAGCAGGCTGTTTGCAGCCTCCATCGTGCTATTGGCGCTTGCAATGCGCTCGCTGGCGTAGGAACTGACGAACGGAGATACCGGCTTGCCACCCTTGAGAGAACCGATAAGAAGCGTTGGCTTGTCGTCGATATAGGGTCCAATCAGCGGCAAGACAGGATCCACATCCATGTTGAAGGAAAGCCCTGAATTATCCATCGTCGCGGGTTGCTGCTGTGTGGCTGCCGCGAGCTGAGCCGCCTGATTGTTCAGGGACATTGGTTGGTTGCCAAGGCTGGCCACCTGGATTCCTGCCGGTTGAGGCAGCGCCATGCCGGGAATAGCGACAGGCGTACGCTGTGTCGGCGTCGGTCCGTTCATGGCTATCATCACGCCTGACGCGGGCTGCCCGATCGGATCGGGGGCGCCGGGACCGCGGTAGGAAGCCATCAGAAAATTATCGTCGCGGCCCTCCAAGGGTGCGCGGCCGACATATTCGACCTTCACATTGGCGGTGCCTGTATCATGATAGTCGAGGACTTGGGCTGCCTTTTGCGAAAGATCAATCAGACGGTTGCTGTGATAGGGTCCGCGATCGTTCACACGGACGATGACCGAACTGCCATTGGTCAGGTTGGTAACGCGCGCGTAGCTCGGCAAAGGCATCGTCGGATGCGCAGCGGTCAAATGGTTCATGTCATAGACTTCGCCATTGGCAGTCAGGCGGCCATGAAACGCGGAACCATACCAGGATGCCCTGCCCTTGCGGACATAACCCGGCTCTTCCCTGGGATAATACCATTTGCCTGCAACCTGATATGGCCGGCCCGTCTGGTTGCGTCCGCCGCCGCGCGGCATATTGCGGTAATTTGTGACAACGCGTGGACTTGCCTTCACGCCATATTCGGATTCTGCGAAATATTCCTTGCCATGGGTTCGCTTGGCAACTTTGACCTGGGGCGATGAAGCACACGCCGCCATAAGGGCGCCCAGCGCAACCACTCCCACAACGCGAAAAGCTTTGGCTTTTGACAATGCAAACCGCCGGCCCGCACGGGCCGCCCCCAAGGATTTATGATTTGATAGACAGATCAGAGTGCTGGCGCAACCCCGTGACCCATCATGGGAGCCGCGCCAAGTCTATAAATGCCACGCATAGATTGATACCAGCTTAACAATATCTGGCGGCGGCTCTGTATTATCGCGTTAGTATGCGCTAGGGGCGGTATGTTTCGGCGCGGGTTCACTTTTTATGTTCGACAAACTCATACTATGAGTTGTTCAGTGTTTGATCTTTTTTGTCTCGCCGGCCAGCTTGTCCCTCACCCGGTCTGTCAGCATCTCGACAATGGACTCGGCATCTTCGAGATGCAGGTTCACATCCCGTTGTGGATATGGAATCTCGATCCCCTCTTCGGCAAATCGATCGATCAAAGTGAAGCGGATTTCGTTCTGGACCGTGCCAGAATTGGAAAGATCGGCGAGATGAACGCGCATCTCGAACTGCATGACGGACTCGCTGATTGCGCTGAATGCGACGAACGGTTCCGGGTTCTTCAAGACAAGCGGATGACTGCGGGCAATCTCCATCAGTATGGCATGGACGCGTCGCGGGTCGACCTTGTGCGAAACCCCGATCGGAATATCGACGCGTCCGAGTTTGTTGCGATGCGTCCAGTTGCCGACACTACCGTTGATGAAGGATGAGTTCGGAATGATAAGGGATTGGCGCTGGAAGGTTTCGACCTCTGTTGCCCGGACGCTGATCTTCTTGACGATGCCACCCACCCCGCCGGTTTCGATCCAGTCGCCGACCTTGAAGGGACGCTCGGCAAGCAAGATGAGACCTGACACGAAGTTCGAGACGATCGCCTGCATACCGAAACCGATACCAAGCGATAGACCGCCTGCAACCAGTGCCAGACTGGACAGATTGATGCCGGCGGCCGATATGCCGATGACGCCTGCAATCCCGAGGCCAAGATAACCAACAGCGGTGCGGATCGAATTGCGTACGCCTGAATCGAGCCTGCCGCGTGCCATGACCCGATTGTCAAGCCAAGCCTGGAACCAGCGTGTAAATCCGTAGAACAGCGCAAACAACAGAACGCCGATAGCAATCGAAACCAGTGAGATATTGACCGAGCCGATCTGGAAACCCGTGGCGATTGCTATGAACCAGGCCGACATTTCGCTCCATTGGAATCCCCATAGCAGAAGGATTATCGGAATGCCCAGCGCTACAACGAAGATGTTGATGACGATACTCAACACCAGACCGAGCTGGTCCAGGGCAGTCTCATCGAGACCGAAACGGGTCTGCACCGCCCGTCCAAGCTTGGTCCCCGTAAGTGCATTCTCATCGGATACCGCGCGAGCCGTCAGGAAGCCCAGATACATCGTGACGACCACGGCGCCGTTGATAACGATTTGTTGCGACACGAAGCGGGCCAGACCGATATAGCCGAGAAGCGCCGCGACGATAGGCACAAGGCCGATCGTATAGAGGAAAACCCGCATGGCCCTTGGCCAAGGCTTGATATTCCCCGTTTCCTCGTCTTCCAGCGGCTTCAGCGAGGCTATAGCGATGATGAGCAGGCCCACCAGAACAGTAGCAAAAAGGCTCTTTGCAACGGTTAGTGACAATGGCGAACCGGCGATCTGATTGATCGTGTCGGCGATGTAATCGAGCCCGGTGATTGTCGCGGTCGCTGTGATCAATACCATCAGGATACGGCCGGGTCGCGGCGCTATGCGCACCAGACGCCAGTTTGGTGCACCGGGACAAATCACCGCCTGCGCCAGGGCGTGAACGAAATAGACAATGCCTATGACGCAAAAGAGCATGTAGAACAGTGACGCAATATCCGGGCGCAAAACATTGAAATAGTTAAGGAATAAATATGTCGTCACAAGGAAGACCACGACGGTCAATGACCGCATGAGCGTGGACCAGAACGCGACAGCAAGACGGCTGAGGTAAGACGGAGATTCGATCGTCGCATCACGCAGGTAAAGATGCCCGAGCAGCCGTTGGCCACCGATCAGAAGGACAAGCGCCGCAACCGCCGCAAAAAAGGCAGCGGCCAGCATGGACTGCAATTTGAAGGAAACAACGAAGCGCCACCAGGATGAAACCACCTGGTTCATCGTTCCTATTTCCTGGCCGTAGGCCTCGGCGACTTCGCTGCCGAGCGAATAATTTATGTCGACGCGTTGCGAAAGTGTGTTGGCAAACAGTTCGCGCCGCGCATCCACGATGCCGTCGATCATCTTGTTGACCGCGATCAACTGATCCTCGGTCTCACCCAAGATAGCATTGATTTCGGCTTTTTCGTTTGTCAGCCTCGCCCGCTCATCGATGACGATCTGCGCTTCCGGGGGCTGCCCCTGGGCAGGCGGAGGACCCAGCTGATCAAGCCGTGAATTGATTTCCGTGACACGCGGACGGAACGATACGCCGATTTCCAGCAGTCTTTTTGCGGTAGCCTCCAGATTGAGGCGGAGATCGGCCAATGCCGCATCAGTGTCGGCCTTCTCCATCTGTTGAGCATAGTCTGCAATTTGCTTCTTCACGGCATCGATTACGGGCCGTTGTTCCGCAACAATGCCCGTTACCGGGGCTTGCGCCGGCGCAGGTGCTTGCGCCGCAGCCGGGTTTATCGGACCAGCGAGAATCAAAACCGTGGAAATCGCCAGAAATATCTGCCGAATGAGAGAAGGAATCACAGGGTCAAATCCATGTAAATAACAGCTTTCAGCTGACGATTGCCCGTTCATGTCGGCACAATCAAGGCATTTTACGCTTTAGATGAGCCGATAAACCTGCAGGGTGGGAATTCCAGTCGTCCTTTTCTGGAACACCAAGAGCTGGTTGACGCCGCAATTCGAAAGGCTATATAGACCGCAAACAGCGTTGGATAGCATTCCTTTGACGTTCGCCAGAACATCGAATATCAAACGTTCAGCAGGTTGGAGGGGTGGCCGAGCGGTTTAAGGCACCGGTCTTGAAAA
>CAVQFY010000006.1:0-719778 GCA_963711925.1 uncultured Alphaproteobacteria bacterium | reverse complement strand
CACTACCCACTCATGTGGTTGATTTTCCTAAAAACTATTTGATTTCAAGGCCCTGGTTTGGCAATGTGGTACACAAAAGTGGTACACAAGTGCGGGTGGGCGTTGTCTAAGAAAGCAGAAAACCTTCAGCTCAGAGGCAGCATTTATTGGTTGCGTCTTCGAGTCCCCGATGAGCTACGCCCATTGGTTGGCAAAACAGAAATCAAGAAATCCCTCAAGACCGGTGACCTCAGAGAAGCCAAGCTGCGCGCGCGCTACGAACGCGTGAGGCTGGATGCAGAATGGGCGTTATTACGGGGGAGGTTGCGGCTAAAGCGTGACTACAGTCTCTCAGACCGGGAAATCTGGTACCTCGTGTCTAAATGGTTCGTCGAAAAAGAGAAAAAGAAAACTAGTTCTACCGATACCTACCTGTCAGTTGACGATGCGCACTATGACTACGCGATGGCTACATCTTCGGAGTACGTGGCTCCCGCTACTTATCAAACGGCAAAAGCGATATTGACCGAACAAGGGTTAGAGTTTGACCCCTCATCAGATGGCGGCCTGCGTCTGCAAAGAATTCTCCATCCTGCCATCATCGAGATAGCGAAACGTGACTATCAGCGCAACGGCTGGGTTGGATGCTTGCGTCTATAATGCCGCAGTTCTCTGCTAGCGGCGGTGACACGTGCTGCTTGCGAGCCGAACAGCCGCTGACGTTCGTGATTAGCGAGACCTAGCCGTCCAGCGGTTTCGAACGCTTGAATCTTCTTTTGAATCCGCGTCAGATTGGCTCGACATCTTACTCTCTTCTGTAATTCGCTTTCGGATGGTGTTGGCCGCGACTGCATCGTTTGCGGAGTTCGATATCCTTGGAGTGAGAGCTCTTGGTCCGATGGCCCGAAGCTACGACGGCGGGGTCTCTCAAATGCAATCGCCGTATCTTCCGATGAGGGTCGGAGATCAAAGTACGGCGTTCGCGGCGTGAAGATAGGTTGGATTACGTCCATGGCCATTCTCAGTAACTTGACGCATAGGATCGCCACTACGAGTTGCGGTTTGGGCCCGCAATTCGTTGTGATTGACCGCTTAGCGTTAGGTGATTCCTGTCTGTTACCTATAGAGTAACCAAAAACGAGGGAAGAAGGAATAGCTCGGCAAATCGGCATCGCGAGCCACGGCCATTGAACAATTGAATTTATAACATATTGATTATAATAGAGATTTTGTTTCTACCCGGATATAATTTCACGCGAGGAGGTGCTTCTGTGCATACGGTTTTACCTCAGTTGAGAGGGAGCTCAACGGCTCATCAGATAACCTAGGGTCAGGAATCGCCCCAAACGACCTCCCGAAACCCTAGCGTGAAGTCAGCGAGCGTCAAAACGCGTAGCGGCGTTCCTGCCCAAATGATCCCGATTTTTGAAACGGGTTGCAAAGTTCTCGGCGTCGCTGTTCTCGAGGACCGCCCACAAGCAGCCCCAGAGCATGGTCAGATTGGATCGTCAGCCCGCCCCAGGAGGCGGGTCCAAAACAGGGGTTACTTCGAAACGTCCGGCCACGACTTCCAAAACTCCTCAACCTGGCTCGCTGCGAGCACGTCATGGAATGTAAGGCGACTGGCAGTTGGAGATAGCCCGGCTCGACGCGGGTAGGACGCCGAGAGGACACAGGTCTCGATCGGCGAAAAGACCTGGGGAGTGAAATACTCGGTGAGGAAGGGCACGACGGGGCCCGCGGAATCGCCCTGTCCCAATGGAGATTTACGGATCAGATGCGGAACGCGGCCCATTCATAAGGCTGACTTATGCGTGAATTTTGCAACCGGGTGCAAATCTAATCTAGATTGAATGTCCGCTGTGCGGCGATACTATTGAAAAAGTCGGTTTTCTACAACGTCTGATTTTTTGGAGGGCCGTAGAGGTCGACACAGAAAATTGACGTGGGGGACCTGCCAATTTTGCGATCAGGCAGCGTGTGAGCCCTGTAGCGGAATTGAGACAGCGCCGAGGGGCAACATTCGCTTAGATCGCGAATTGGCCGACTTTCTGGCGAGCCCCGATTTTGGACTTTTTCAACACTATCGGCCGTTAGCGGCCTGCCGTTGGCGACTTGACGCGAGGAGTCGACACGGACGACAAAGACATGGATGACGAAATTCCTGTTTGAGGGACGGGTCTAACTCCGATGCCAGTGATGAACTTTACACATAACGCACGTGCTGATGAATGGGAGCGCCTTCCGGGCGGACTGGGTCTTGACCGACTTTTTCTCCACCAAGCGGCTTGACCGAATACTGAAAGTGACGCTACCGTTAATGTTGGTAATATCTCGGTGTTCAACGGAGTGCGGTGATGCCCAGTGTCGACGACTTTGCCCAACAGAACCCCACTCTGAGCGCGGGTGAAGCCGCCGCGCCACCCAGTGCCGATGACCTAAGGCTTCCGGTTGAAATAATCGAAATTTTGCCGGAAGCAGTGAATTTCGCTTACGCGGGAATCGTATACTCAGTCGCCCGCAATCGAGTTTCTGACATTTCGGTCATCCCCCGTAGCCTCGAGGACTTGCCCAGCCCGCCATACGCTATCCTAACCATCAGTCATGACACCCAGTTGACCACAATACACTCCATCGCTGCTTCGGATTTGGTCGGAGCCGTTCCGTTCAGCATGCTGGGCAATATGGAACCGAAAGCGTGCAGCAAGGGCCCGAGCGAGCGCGAGATCGCTTGGATTTCGAAGACTGGGTACAACTTAGTGCCTCGGGGCGACGTTGCTTTCTCGAGCAATAGCGGGACCAGGAGTGGCGGATCATACGATGACTCCGGGCTTGATGATTGGTGCCACGCGGTCTAACGACGATCGATGGGCACTGCAGTAATCGTAGCGCATTCCGATGATTTACATGCTCACGCTGTCAAGGTCGCGACCGAGCAGCTCGGCGGGAATGCATACATTCTCGACGTCCAAGAATTTACGAGTTCGTATGACTTGCTCGCGACCATAGGCAAAGGTGGTTTTGACCTTCAAGTCTTAGACCGTCGAGGGGCTGCTGAATCGTTACAGCTTGCCGACATTGCCGGGCTATGGTGGCGGAGAACCGCATACCCTATTAGCATTTCCAACGAGCGCGCAAAGACAAGTGCCGAGCGCTCAAAGACAAGTGCGCTCTCGGTAGCTCATACAGAGCGCCAGGTAGCAATTACAGGAACTCTTCACGGACTGGTTGAGAACTCTTTCAATGACCCGGGCAAGAGCCTGCTGGCTGCGTATAAGCCTGCTCAGTTAACGCGTGCCCAGGCATTGGGATTGCGAGTTCCCGAGACGCTCATAACTAACGACCCTGTCGCCGTCAAAAATTTTCACGAAAGAATGGGTGGTGAGACAATCTACAAGATGTTTCACAGCCCTCGCGTGGGCATATATCCAACTCGACGCCTTCGGACTGAGGACCTCGAGTCGATCGACAGATTGATTACATGCCCGGCTATCTTCCAGGAGCGGATCAGGGGCGAATTCGACATTCGCGCCACGGTCGTCGGCGACAGGGTTTTTGCTGCGCGAATCATTTTCGACCCTTTGGAGGATGTGACCGACACACGATTCGTGGATACGGAGGTCACCCCCTGGACGTTGCCCGCTGACGTGGAGGAGGCCCTGATTCAGATGGTGGCGGATTTCGGGCTCGTCTACAGTGCTGTCGATATGCGTTACTCCGATGATTTAGGGTACGTCTTCTTCGAGTCGAACCCCGAGGGGCAATATCTTTGGCTGGAGATCGAGGCGAACTTAGAGATAAGCCATGCGATCGCCAGTAGACTGTTGCGCAAGAACTGCTGAGAGGCCCCTACCTAACCCCAAGATGGGTCATGGACGTGAATTCGGCCGAGGCGAGCGAACGTAATGCAAATTTGAAACGGCGTCATCGGACGGCGTGATGCACAACGCACCTACAGCGTTTCGGCCCTCATACAGTTGTGGCTGACGCAGTTCGATCGCGGCGAGCTCAACGATGAGGAAGCCGAAGCGAGCGTCATCGCCGAATATGAAGCGCACATCGCGGCGCTGGAGCGCAAGGTCGGCCAACTCACAATGGAGCTGGACCTGGTTAAAAAAACACCACGCCAACCGATCGCCGGCGGCAACGAGAAATCCTCAATCGTCACCGGCCCGCAGCCTGCTCCGTCAGACGGGGGTGCGAAATGATCGATCTACCCCGAAGCACGTTCTACTACCGATCAACGGCAAGTGCTGGGAACCTCGGCGATGCCGAACTGGTTGCGCTTATCGAGGACATCCAAGACGAATTGCCCTCCTATGGATATCGCCGAGTGCCGCAAAATGCATTTTCTGCGTAAATATTATGCAAAAAGGAAAATGCTGAAAAAGTAGGTTGACGTAAGCCGAAAAATACCTTGGAATAGACCAATCTGTTAATTGGTCCGGACCATTGGCACGTCGTCAATCCCAGGAAAATTCGAACTACGCACTCGAGAGATTGCGCAACCTCCTGACGTCCTATGAACTCGAGAGCGATGGAAAATTGCCAACTGAACGGGCGCTGGCGCTCATGTTCAGAGTGAGCCGCCGTTCTATACGGCGTGCGCTGGAAGTATTGGTAGCCGAGGGTCAAATCTGGCGTCGCCAAGGCTCAGGCACCTATGCCGGCCGCCAGCCGGATGGCTGGGCCGATCACGTCGAAACTATCGTTGCCGGTACCAATTTCATGGAGATCATGGAGGTCCGCCTCAGGATAGAGCCGCAGCTGGCACAACTTGCAGCAATGCGCGCCAAGAAGGATGAGATAACCCGCATGCGGGAACTCGCGCTGAAGATACGCGAAAGCGACGACTCCGATTCGCGTGAGCTGTGGGACGGCGCCCTGCATCGGCAAATCGCCCAGAGTGCCGGTAACCAGTTCTTTCTGACGATCTTCGATGTGATCAACAGAGTCCGCCAGGACGAGTCCTGGCGGCTTATTCGCGAAAAAGCGCGCAGCGCCAACGACACCCTGTCGGTCTCTCACGCCCAACACGCCACGCTCATCGATGCAATCGCTGCACATGATCCAGCAAAAGCGGGTGAAGTCATGCGTCAGCATCTTCTGATGCTGCAAGAACGGTTGATCCGCCAGACGTCAATGGACACCGCGGGAAAGGGTGTTCTGAGCGACGCATCATAGGAACGCGCTTTCAACAGCGCCGTCACCAAAAGACCGAGACAACAATCGGCATTCAATGTGGAACAAACGAGCGAATGCAACCGCTCACAATGAGGAGTTTAACGTATGAAAACGGCAAGATTTATTGCGACGCTTGTGGTGGGAGCGATTTTGGCGTTTCCAGCCTTTGCTACCGAGTTGAAAATCGGTCTCCAGGATGATGCCGATGTCCTTGACCCGGCTCAGTCACGAACCTTCGTTGGCCGCATCGTCTATACAGCGCTCTGCGACAAGCTTGTCGATGTCAACCAGAAGCTCGATATCGTGCCGCAGCTCGCGACTGACTGGAAATGGTCGGAAGACGGTACGGAACTTGTCATGGACCTCCGCCAGGGCGTGACATTCCATGACGGCACGCCGTTCAACGCGGCAGCTGTCGTTGCCAATATCGAACGTTCGAAAACACTGCCGGAATCCCGCCGCAAGAGCGAACTCACCTCCGTCAAGACGGTCGAGGCGATCGGTGACTATCAGGTCAGGTTCACGCTGAACAGTCCGGATGTGACGCTGCTGGCCCAGCTTTCCGACCGCGCCGGCATGATGATTTCGCCAAAAGCCGCCGCGGAAATGGGTGCGAATTTCGGCAGCAAGCCGGTATGTTCCGGGCCGTTCAAGTTCGTCGAACGCGTCCAGCAGGATCGCATCGTCCTTGAGAAGTTCCCGCAATACTGGAATGCCGCCAACATCTTCATCGACAAGGTGACCTTCCTGCCAATTCCCGATACGACAGTTCGCCTCGCCAACCTGCAGTCTGGCGATCTGGACATGCTGGAACGGCTGGCCGCAAGTGACGCCGCGGCGGTCAAGAGCGACACCAGCCTCACCTATGCCGATACGGTCGGCATTGGCTACATGGCCCTTTATGCCAATATCGCCAACGGCCCGCGCGCCGACAATCCTTTCGGCAAGGACAAAAGGCTGCGGCAGGCATTTTCGCTCGCTATCGACCGCGAGGCCGTCAACCAGGTCGTCTATGAAGGCACGTCCGTTGCCGGCAACCAGCCCTATGCTCCAAGCAGCCCCTGGTTCGACAAGGATATACCGGTGCCGGCTCGCGATCTTGAAAAAGCCAAGGCCTTGATGAAAGAAGCCGGGCACGAAAAACTCGACATCGAACTTCAGGTACCGAACAACCCTGTAGCGATGCAGATGATGCAGATTATCCAGTCGATGGTCGCGGAGGCTGGCTTCAATGTCACGCTGAAGGCAACGGAATTCGCTACGCTCCTGTCCGAACAGACTGCCGGCAACTACCAGCTCAGCCGTTCCGACTGGTCCGGCCGTGTCGATCCCGATGGCAACCTGCATCAGTTCATCACCTGCAAGGGCGGCATCAATGATGTGAAATATTGCAATCCGGAAGTAGACACTCTTCTCAATGATGCCCGCAAATCGACTGACAATGCGGTGCGCAAGCAAAAGTACGACGCCGCTGCCAAGATCCTGAACGATGATCTGCCGGTCATCTATCTCGGTCATCAGTCCTACATCTGGGCGCTCAAGAAGGACGTGACCGGCTTTGTGCCCTATCCGGACGGGATGATCCGCCTGCAGGGCGTGAAGAAGAGCGGCTAGTCAAATCGGTACCGCGAGGCTGCAGTGTCTTGCAGCCTCGCTTGAATGCCGATCAACACGTCAGGATTGCAAGCCATGTACACTTACATCGGAAAGCGGCTGTTGCTCGCCATACCGACCTTGATCATCATATCGATCTTTGCGTTTTCCCTGCAAAAGCTTCTGCCAGGCGATCCAATCCTGGCGATGGCGGGTGAGGAGCGGGACCCGCAGGTGATCGAATTCCTGCGCGACAAATATCGTCTGAACGATCCCGTAGTCTACCAGTACTTCTATTGGGTCGGGGCTGTGGTCCAGGGTGATTTCGGCATTTCCCTGCGGACCAACCAGCCAGTGCTTTCATTGATTGCGGAGAAACTCCCGGTCACGATCCAGCTTGCGATCATGGCAATGACATTCGCTCTCGCCATCGGTGTTCCCATAGGCATCCTGGCTGCGGTGAAGAAAAACACCTGGATCGATTACATCGCCAATATCGTTGCGCTTTCAGGTCTATCGGTGCCGAATTTCTGGATGGGGATCATGCTCATCCTTCTTGTCTCCGTCAAACTGGGCTGGCTTCCTGCCTCGGGTTATGAGCCGTTTTTTGACGATCCGGTACGGTCCCTGCAAACAATGATCATGCCGGCCTTCGTTCTAGGGTTGGCGCTTGCGGCCACCCTGATGCGGCATACGCGGTCATCCATGCTCAGCGTATTGCGTTCCGACTACATTCGAACGGCGAGAGCCAAGGGCGTTGCGGAACGGGCAGTCATACTGCAGCACGGTTTTCGCAACGCCCTTCTGCCCATCGTGACGCTCACCGCCCTTCTCTTCGGAGAACTGCTTGCAGGCGCGGTCCTTACGGAGCAAATTTTCACCATTCCCGGCTTTGGCAAGCTCATCGTCGATGCTGTTTTCAACCGCGATTATGCGGTGGTCCAGGGCGTTGTTTTGTGTACGGCGATCGGCTTCATCCTGATGAATCTCGTCGCTGATGTGCTCTACGTCCTGCTCAATCCCAGAATGAGGGCTGCGCTATGACGATGCTGCAACAAACCCTGCAGATAGCCCCCCAGCACGTGCGTTCCGGCAACCGTGCCTGGAGAAAGCTCAAGGCCAACAAAAGCGCCGTTGTGGGGCTGGTCATCATTATCTTTTTCGTGACTCTTGCCGTCATTGCGCCGCTGCTGCCTATCGCCGATCCCATGGCCACAAGCTGGTCGGCAATCCGCAAGGCGCCGTCGGCAGCACATTGGCTGGGGACGGACGACATCGGCCGCGACATTCTCTCCCGCATGATCTGGGGTGCCCGGGCATCGCTGATGGCAGGCGTCTTCTCGGTCGGTATCGCAGTGGCCATTGGCGTTCCTCTCGGCCTGATATCCGGCTATTTCGGTGGGTGGGTCGATATGATCATTTCCCGCGTCACCGAGGCCTTCCTCGCTATGCCATTTCTCATCATGGCGATCGCGCTCGCTGCCTTTCTTGGACCGAGCCTGTTCAATGCAATGATTGCAATCGGTCTGTCGGCGATGCCGCTTTTCGTGCGTTTGACACGCGGTCAGGTCCTCAGCGTGAAGACAGAAGATTATGTGGAGGGCGCCCGATCCATCGGTCTCGGTCACTACCAGATCATTACACGTTACATCCTGCCGAATGTCTTCTCGCCGCTCCTGGTTCAGGCAAGCCTGACAATCGCGACCGCAATCATCGCCGAGGCCAGCCTGTCGTTTCTAGGCCTAGGGCAGCAACCCCCTGCTCCGAGCTGGGGTTCGATGCTCAACGTGGCCAAAAACTTCCTGTCGCAGGCCCCATGGATGGCAATGTGGCCGGGTGCGGCAATCTTCCTGGTCGTTATCGGCTTCAATCTTCTTGGCGACGGTTTGCGCGACGCCCTCGATCCGCGCGAAGCATGAATATTCAAAAAGGAAACTTCCCATGACTGCATTTACGACTCGGCCCGAGATCCTGGGGACATTCGGCGTCGTCACTTCCACGCACTGGATCGCTTCCGCCGTCGGGATGAGCATCCTGGAAAAAGGCGGCAATGCATTCGATGCGGCGGTCGCGACCGGTTTCACGCTCCAGATTGTCGAACCGCATCTCAATGGCCCCGGTGGCGACATGCCGGCCATCATCTATTCGAAGAAAAAGGACAAGGTCGAGGTCATCTGCGCGCAGGGACCGGCCCCCGCGGGTGCTACGATCGACCACTACAAGGGTGAAGGACTTGACCTCATCCCCGGTGATGGCCTGCTGGCGACCGTCATTCCCGGATCCTTCGACGGCTGGATGCTCATGCTCCGCGACTATGGCACGCTTTCCGTCCGCGATGTTCTTGAGCCGGCTATCTACTATGCCGCAAACGGTCACCCCATGCTTCCGCGTGTGGCGGCCACCATCGAGGGATTGAGTGAGTTCTTTCGCAAGGAATGGCCGACATCCTTTGAAACCTGGCTGCCGCGCGGCAGTGCACCCGAGCCTTATTCCAATTTCAGGAATCCGGTCCTTGCCGAAACCTGGAAGCGCATCATTGCCGAAGCCGAAACCGGAAAAAATCGCGAAGACCAGATCGACGCGGCACGCAATGCCTTCTATCGCGGTTTCGTTGCTGAAAAGATTACCGATTACCTGAAAAACGCAGAGGTCATAGATGCAAGCGGCAATCGGCACAAAGCCGTGCTCACGGCCGATGACATGGCGAACTGGAAAGCTACCGTCGAACAGCCTCAAACTTACGATTATCACGGCTGGACCATCGCCAAGACAGGCCCATGGGGTCAAGGACCGGTGCTCCTGCAGTCGCTCGCCCTTCTGAAGGGTTTCGATCTAGCCTCCATGGATCCGAACGGCGCCGACTTCATCCATACGGTGACGGAAGCTATGAAGCTCGGATACGCCGACCGCGAAGTCTATTACGGCGATCCGGCGTTCTGCGATGTTCCGATGCGGCATCTCCTGTCTGACACCTACAACGATGAACGTCGCAAGCTGATATCTGCAGAAGCCTCGATGGAGCTTCGGCCTGGCAGGATCGCGGGCTTCGAAACGCAATATGATCTGACGATGTCCATGCTGGGTGGCATGGGTTCGGCGAAAGGACCAGTCTACGAGCCGACGATGGCGCATCTATCGGAAAAGCGGGGCGATACGGTCCATATCGATGTCATCGACCGCGAGGGGAACATGGTATCCGTCACGCCGTCCGGCGGCTGGTTGCAATCGTCGCCAACTATCCCCGGCCTCGGCTTTTGTCTCAACTCCCGTGCCCAGATGTTCTGGCTCAGCGAGGGTCTGCCGACGTCGCTCGCACCCGGCAAACGGCCCCGCACCACCCTCACCCCGACGCTGGCGCTCTATGAAGGCCGCCCCACAATGGCATTTGGTACGCCCGGCGGCGACCAGCAGGATCAATGGCAGCTTCCGTTCTTCCTGCGCCACGTCCATCACGGCATGAACCTTCAGGCGGCGATCGACCAGCCGCTGTTCCATACGACACATTTTCCCAGCAGCTTCTATCCGCGCACCAGTCAGCCAGGCAACATTACCGTAGAGGCCGGTGTCGGAGCGGGCGTACTCGACGCACTGCGCCAGAAGGGTCACGAAATCACGGTGGCCGATCCCTGGACGGTGGGGCGTATGACCGCCGCCAAGCGCGATGCCGACGGCTTATTGCGCGCTGCAGCTACACCCAGATTGATGCAAGCCTATGCAGTAGGACGGTAGCCGACGATGACGAACACTTTAGCAGCCACCGTTCCGGAAAATACTACCAACGTTGCCAGGCCCAAGCCTGTCCTGTCAGTTGAAGGACTGACCACGTCGTTCAGCGTTGATGGTGACTGGAAAAACGTGGTGCGCAACGTGTCGTTTGACGTCATGCCTGGCGAGACTGTTGCCATCGTTGGCGAATCCGGTTCGGGCAAAAGTGTCACCTCACTCTCCATCATGCGGCTCCTCGCCAAGGGTACGAGCCGCATCAATGGCAAGATCATGCTGAACGGCAAGGATCTCCTGTCGCTCACGGACAGGCAGATGCGCGACGTGCGCGGCAATGACGCGTCGATGATCTTTCAGGAGCCGATGACCAGCCTCAACCCGATTTTCACCATCGGCAGGCAGATATCGGAAGCTTTGACCTGCCACAGCAATCTGTCGCAGGCCGACGCGCGTGTCGAGACGATACGGCTCCTTGAGAAAGTGCGCATCCCCAACGCGACGTCACGCTTCGATGAATATCCGCACCAGTTTTCCGGCGGTATGCGCCAGCGTGTGATGATCGCCATGGCACTCGCCAGCCGGCCGAAGCTTCTGATTGCCGATGAGCCAACGACAGCACTCGACGTCACCATCCAGGGCCAGATTCTCGACCTGATCAAGATGCTGCAGGAAGAGGAAGGCATGGCCGTTCTCTTCATTACCCACGATATGGGTGTGGTCGCGGAGATTTCTGACCGTACGATCGTGATGTACCGCGGCGAGGCGGTCGAAAGCGGCTCAACCGACGACATTTTCCATCGCGGAAAACATCCGTACACGCGCGCACTGCTATCGGCCGTTCCGCGCCTCGGCTCCATGAAAGGCAGGCGCTGGCCGCTGCGTTTTCCAATCGTCGATATCAAGACCGGACTATCGAGCATACCGACAGAGGTCGCCGACACGGTAGACAAGCGGAAAACGCCAATTCTCCAGGTCAAGAATCTGACCACCCGCTTTGACATTGGTTCCGGTCTGTTTGGCCGCAAATCCGGCGCCATCCATGCGGTGGAAAACGTCTCCTTCGATCTGTTCCAGGGCGAAACCCTCTCCTTAGTCGGCGAATCCGGCTGCGGAAAATCCACCACCGGCCGCTCGATCACCCGGCTTGTACAGCCCGACAGCGGCGAGGTTTACCTTGACGGCTACAACGTCATGACTTTGGGTCCGGCAAGCCTGCGCAACATGCGAAAGAGCATTCAGATGATCTTTCAGGACCCGTTTGCCAGCCTTAATCCGCGTATGAGTGTCGGCGCGACAGTTGCGGAGCCACTGATCGCGCACGGAATTGCCACCAAAAAGCAGGCCCGGGAAAAAACCGCGGATCTGCTTGAGCGCGTCGGTTTGACCGCCGATATGATGAGGCGCTACCCGCATGAATTCTCCGGCGGACAGCGTCAACGGATCGCCATTGCGCGCGCCCTCGCGCTGGATCCCAAAGTTATCGTGGCGGACGAGTCTGTGTCAGCGCTCGACGTTTCGATCAAGGCGCAGGTCGTCAATCTGCTGCTCGACCTCCAACAGAGTTTCAATCTGGCGTTCCTGTTCATTTCCCACGATATGGCCGTGGTCGAGCGCGTCAGCCATCGCGTGGCCGTCATGTATCTGGGTGAGATCGTCGAAATCGGCCCGCGCGCTTCCATTTTCGAAAACCCTCAGCATTCCTACACGAAGAAACTGATGGCTGCGGTGCCGGTGCCAGATCCCTCGCGTCGCGCGATCAAGCGCAACTTTGCAGCCGATGAACTGAAAAACCCAGTTCGGCCAGTCGGCTATTTGCCGCCGATCCGCGAATATTGTGAGGTGTCGAATGGGCACTTCGTTCAGGTCGGATAATGAAAGGCACAACTCAACCGATTAGCCAACCAATCGGAGTTATGGCTAATCGGAATATTACGAAGAACGACGGCGAGTTTGTTGCAAACTCGAACGATACTTGACAATCGCAGGCGAAGAGCATGACACGATGTGCGAAAAATCAATACCTTAGCTCGCGGAGCATGCCATCAAAGGGATCTGTTGCAACGTTTTGGTTACCGGCAGCATGGCAAGGAAACCGTCGAATATTTTCGGAGAATTTCGATGTTCAAGGCGCCGCCAGTTCGACCGATCAGTGATACTTCTGTGTGTACGCTGGTATCTTGCCCACAATCTAAGCCTGCGCGATCTTGAGGAGATGATGGCCGAGCGCGGCATTGCGGTTGATCATACGACCATCCATCGCTGGACAATTCGTTTTTCACCGATGTTGCTCGAGCACTTCAACAGGCGCAAGCGTGGCGTCACCGGCAAGTGGCATGTGGACGAAACCTACATCAAGGTCCGGGGCCAGTGGATGTATCTCTACCGCGCCAACGACAGTGTTGGCGATACAGTCGAGTTCTTCTTCAGCGAACATCGGGATCTCGCTGCGGCAAAGCGCTTCGTCAACAAGGCTCTGGAGCGCCATGGCCGCCCTGATTGCGTCGTCATCGATGGCAGCCAGACCAATCGTGAGGCCATTCTTTCCTGCGACACGACAAATCGCTTGCAGGATTGCTCGAGGCGTCAGCTTAAACCGATCACGATCCGGAAAAGTCAATACTTGACGGATGTATTTGACAAGGGCCATTTGTTTAGGAGAGAGCGTTTTATCTCCCGGCATTCGCTGCGTTTGACAACTGAAGAACGCGCTGACGTGCTGCAGTAAAGCCAGATCTATGGGCCACCGGGGCGTGTTTGCGCGGCTTGGTACACAGTCGCTATCATTTACCGTCTGCGATATAGATCGGCGGAACTGATTTTGCTATTCTGTGCCGGCTCGGGTGACCCCGTGGCGAAGCACAGGTCTGAGGTTGCAAACCTGTCGCGCAGCCTATGTTTGCCGCACCTCATTGGCGGCACCCGGGCACCTGTTCGGTGGTTGCTGCTTCCAGGCTGCAACGAAGCGACGGTAGACTTCTTCCGCATTGCCCATTGCCTCCCGTTCACTGTCGCGCACCGCTTTGTTGCTGTAGTCTGCAGCCGGCCCCTTCCGCTTGCCGCCGCGGTGTGAAGGTTGACCTGCTGCCAGTTCCAGATGCCGCAGTTTCCACTGGAGCAGCGCCGGACGGATCCAGGTATAATCCTGCTCCTTTGTCAGCATGTGCCAGACGAGGACCGCGAGTTTCCGCGCCGTTGCGACTGCGGCAACCTGCTTGCCGCGCTTGTCGCGGATGCGCATGAAGAAGGCGCGCAGCGGGCCAGGAACGCCAGAGATGACCCAAGCGGCTTCAACCAGCATCGACCGTGCATGAGCTCGACCTTGTTTGGTGATACGGCCATGGTAGGCGGGCTTGTCGCCGGACTGCCGGACCCGCGGGTTGAGCCCGAAATAGCTGACAAGCCTTTCCGGAGAGGAGAACCGCTCAATGTCGCCGACAGCTGCCACGATACTCAGTGCCACCGTGACATCCACGCCGGTAATCGTCATCAGCCGCTTGACCCGCGGCTCCTGGAGAGCCGTCTGGGCGAGGCTTTTGTCAACCTGTGCAAGCTCGCCGCCAAGGCGTTCGAGTTCTCCGACATGGCGAAGCACGACGCGCCGCTGATCCTCGGCGAGCGGCTGAGCCATGAGCCAGACCTTGCCGCGTTTTGAGAACAGTGTGCCTTTGTAGGGCGGGATCAGATTGGCGTGCAGAACCGAATGGATACGGTTCTTGAGACGGGTCCTCTGGGCGACGAGCTGCGTTCGTTCGGCTACCACGCGACGCCGCGTCTCGGTTTCCTCGTCCGGCATCCAGACTTCGGGTAGAAAGCCACTCGCATGGAGTTTCGCCAGCACTGCCGCGTCGATCTTGTCGGTCTTGACTTTGGCCCAGGCGATGGCACGGACCAGGATCGGATTGGCTATGACCACCCGGCCCACAAAGGGCGACAGCAATCGCACGATCGCGCTTGTATTGCCTGTCGCCTCGATGACGATCTCGTCATCCGGCTTGAGCTTCTTGGCGAACTGCAACAGGCGGCTGCGTTCGAGATCGATCCTTCCGGCATCCCGGATATTGCCTTTCTCCAGGATTGCCATTTGAGCGAATGATCGGTGGACATCAAGAGCAATAATTCTCATTCCCGGCTCCTTTCCAGGGTCAGCAACAACCATGGGAGCCGGCGGGCTACACGACAACTACGGATCCGCGCTCGCAGCGCAACCGGGCAAGTCGAAGGGGGCGGCCAGATAACAACTCGAGCTCGCAGCTCATCAGGTATTTCGGCCTGCCCGCCATGCGTGCTCCCGACACCCCAATCCCGGTAGACGGATCGTACTCGATTCATCCATCTCAAGAAATGCGGATTGGCGCGTCGCGCCTATTCATGCCTGATAACAATCGGATCGAACAGGATCATCGGCGCATCAAGCGCCGCGTGCGGACAATGCTTGGCTTCAAATCGACGGCCACTGCCCGCATCATCCTCTCCGGCATCGAAATGGTCCACATGATGCGTAAACGACAGGCGAGCTACGCCTTCAATCCGAATCCATCCCTGGCTGAGCAGTTCGCGATCCTCGCTGTATAGCTGTTATCGTATCAGGCGATCGGCGTTCCAATTCTGCCGTTGCAACAGAACCACTGGCTGTAGGTTATCGAATTCGGCAGAAGGCGGCGAGTACGGGAGCTAAGTTCCAAGATGGTTGTCGGTTCAACATCGCCGCGAGCCGCCCAAGAATCGTCGCGTCGCGATTCCGCGCTTTGACCAGTTTTCGGTCAATCGCCATAAACGGGCGTCCACAGAGGTTGTTTTGACATTAAACGTGATTTGCGCGATCAAGAAATAACTGAAAAGGCGAGCTGGTGGTTGGGAATGGATGGAACGGCTACTTCAAATCCGGCAGGAGCGATGCTGCAGCTCAGCAATATCAGCAGACGGTTCGGCGCCACCCAAGCTTTGATGGATGTATCGCTCACAATCGCTCCCGGTGAAATAATCTGTCTCGCCGGTCAATCGGGTTGTGGCAAATCCTCCCTTTTAAGGATTATCGCCGGCATCGATACGCCCGACAGTGGAGTATTACTGATGAAGGGCGAGGAATTCACTGGTTCCAGACGTTTTGTGGAACCCGAAGCCCGTAACGTCGGCTTCGTGTTTCAGGACTACGCGCTGTTTCCGCATTTGACCGCTGAAGAGAACGTGTTGTTCGGTCTGAAGGGTCTATCGAGACAGCAAGCTCATGAACGTGCTGCGCAAGTTATCGATCATGTCGGATTGCGCCCGCTTCTGAAACGATATCCACATATGCTTTCGGGGGGAGAACAGCAGCGCGTAGCGCTTGCGCGTGCCTTGGCGCCGAACCCTGATATCCTGCTCATGGACGAACCTTTTTCCAGCTTGGACTCTGGTCTCAGGGAAAAAACTCGCGATGACACCTTCGCCCTATTGCGGGAACTCGGCACGACGGTTCTCATGGTCACGCACGATCCGGAGGAAGCGCTTTCGGCAGGGGATCGGATCGTGCTGATGAGGAAAGGTGAGATTGTTCAAACGGGAACGGGATACGATCTGCATGACCGCCCGAATTGCCGCTATGCAGCTGACTTTTTTTGTGTTTTCAACAAAGTGCCAGGCACATACCGCAACGGGCGGATGGAAACACCGATCGGGAATTTCCCCTGCGATTCCGAGCTATTGGATGGCACCCCTGCCGTCGCCTATATTCGTCCCCAGGCCATCACCGTGGGCGGCGAGAATGCTCATTTCACCGGACGGATAGCAAATCGTCTTTTCCTGGGTGAAGTCGAACAGCTAAATATTCATGTCGAGGGTCTGTCTGAACCCTTACGCGTCCGGACAATGACACGCCTTCCCGCTGGTACAGATGTTATCCGGCTATCTATATCACCGCAAAGCTTGCTCGTTTTCGACGCTCATTGAATTGCGCGCTGTTGCCGCGATCAGAACTACGATCAATTACTTGTGATCATAGTTGGAGACTCCGCACTTAAATGTTGATAAGGATGGTCTAGTATACTTGTTGCCGTATCGATTTACGAATTTGAGGGGATTAAAAAATGAAACAGTGGTCCATTATCATAGCTGCATCGTCCATTCTAATCGCCGGGACTGCTACTGCAGCTGAAGTCAATATCTATACGACCCGCGAACCAGGCTTGATTCAGCCGCTGCTGGATTCCTTCAAGACGTCTACCGGGATCACCGTCAACACGGTTTTCCTCAAGGATGGCCTCGCCGAACGCGTTGCGGCAGAGGGAGAAAGCTCGCCTGCCGACATCCTCATGGCTGTCGATGCGGGCAACCTTGTGGATCTTGTCGACAAGGGCGTAACCCAGCCAATTGAATCGACCGTTTTGATTGAGACGATTCCGGCGCAGCTGCGCGATTCCAAGGGTCATTGGTTTGGGCTGTCAATGCGCGCAAGGGTGCTGTATGCGGCCAAGGATCTTGAACTCAACACCTTCAATTATGAAGATCTTGCCGATCCAAAGTGGAAAGGCAAAATATGCATCCGGTCAGGCCAGCATGCATACAATACAGCGCTGATTGCGAATTATATTGATCATTATGGCGTTGAGGAAACAGAAAAATGGTTGACCAGCATGAAAGAAAACCTCGCCCGCAAAGCTGCTGGAGGTGATCGCGACGGTGCCAAGGACATTTTAGGTGGCATCTGCGATATTGCTGTCGCCAACTCCTACTATGTAGGCCTCATGCGGTCAGGCAAGGGCGGCGAAGAGCAGGTTGCCTGGGGCGACGCCATCAAGGTTATCCTGCCAACCTTTAAGAAGGGAGGCACACAGGTCAATATCAGCGGTGCTGCTGTTGCGAAGCATTCACCCAACAGGGAAGAGGCCATCAAGCTTCTCGAGTATCTGGTTTCTGACGAAGCCCAGAAAATCTATGCCGAGGCGAACTACGAGTATCCGATAAAGGTTGGCGCCCAAACAGACCCGATCATCGCTTCTTTTGGTGAACTTAGTATCGATCCGACGCCATTGACCGAAATTGTGAGCCAACGCAAGAAGGCGAGCGAACTGGTCGACAAAGTCGGTTTCGACAATTGATCGACAGACCGGACAGGGTACGGGCCCTAACGTTCTGAATGACTGCTGACTTGACTATCTCCCGAATAAAGACCCGTCGGCTGGCCCGTACCGGGACGGGTTGGCTCGTGGCGGGGGCTGTGATCACGGCGTTGGTGTTGCTGCCGGTCCTGGCCCTCTTGCTTCAGGCTCTAAAGGGTTCTGCCGGTCTTTGGTCGCATCTGATCCCTACCGTGCTGCCGACGGCCCTGAGAGATACTTTCATACTTTTGTGCGGTGTCGGCTTGATCACTGCCTTTCTCGGCACCGGCACAGCATGGTTGGTCACGGCTCATGAGTTTCCCGGCCGTGGTGTATTGGAGTGGGCCCTGCTGCTTCCTCTGGCGGTGCCGACCTATATTATCGCCTATGCCTATCTCGATATTTTGCATCCGATAGGTCCCGTACAAGGCATGATCCGCTGGGCTGCCGGCTATTCCAGTCCGCGTGAATTGCGTTTGCCGGATATAAGATCCATCGCGGGTTGCATTATTCTGCTTGGCTTTGTGCTTTACCCCTATGTCTACATTCCGACACGCGCAATGTTCCTGATGCAATCAGCGAATTTGATTGAGGCATCTCGGACCCTCGGCGTGTCACGTCGTGAAGTGTTCTGGCGGGTGGCACTACCGCTCGCCCGTCCGGCAATCGCGGTGGGCGTCAGCCTTGCACTCATGGAAGCGCTTAACGATATTGGCGCTTCCGAGTTTCTCGGCGTCAGGACACTTACAGTGTCGATTTATACCACTTGGGTGACGAGATCAGACCTTCCGGGCGCAGCCCAGATCGCATTATCGTTGCTTTTCGTCGTGGTAGCTCTGGTGGCGCTCGAGCGGTGGGCCCGGCGGGAGCAACGTTACTTCGTGAGCGCACAACGAGGGCGTCGTTTCTCGCCGCGGAAGGTTAATGCCTCAACCGGATTGTTTTTCCTCTGCATGGGCGCCGTTCCGGTTATCATCGGATTTGCCGCTCCAGCGATCTATCTGTGTACAGAGGCTTGGAAACGCTTCCAGTTCGCAGGTTTGTCGTCACGATTTCTCACTGAAGCCGTAAATACAATCTCCTTCGCTACAATTGGGACAATCATCACGCTCGGATTGGGTGTGGTGATCGCTTACACGGTACGGCTACAGTCGGGCCCGGTCTCAACCTGGTTCTACAGGCTCTCAACGATGGGCTATGCTGCACCCGGTACGGTTATCGCTGTCGGCGTCTTGCTTGTTTTGGCAACCCTCGACGGCTTCATCGACCGAACTTCAGTGTCGTGGCTCGGCATTTCAACCGGACTGATATTTATGTGGTCGGGAGCAGCATTGATATATGCTTATGCAGTGCGATTTCTCACGATTTCAGCTGGAAGTATGGATGCTGGATTGACCGGTATTCCGCCATCCTTCGACCAGGCTGCACGCACGCTTGGCCAGACCGCGGCAGGTACTTTTTGGCATGTCCACTTGCCGCTTTCGAAGGCGGCGATAACGGCCGGCGGACTGCTGGTGTTCGTTGACTGCGTCAAGGAACTTCCTGCCACACTGCTTTTACGTCCACTGAATTTTGAGACTTTCTCAACGCATCTCTATGGCGAGGCCGCCCGCGGCACCTACGAAGAAGCATCAATCGCTGCCCTCGCGATTGTTGCCATTGGAATGCTGCCGGTGATCCTACTGTCCAAAGTTGGTCGGCCAGATCGGTGAAATGGACAATTGAAGAGTTCCAAGGCTACAGCCGTCGCGACGCTTATCCGTCTCTTCAAATGCTCTCCTTCGTCAATGGCGATTCTATACTTGACAAGTGTAAAGTATATAATCGCCCTCAAAAGGGTCGCAGGTTCGTATCAATTTGTCTCGATCAGCACGAATGCTGTTGCCGGATATTGTTGAAAAGTCGGTTTCTATAAAGTTTGATTTTTTAGATGGCCGCAAGAAGCGGATACTGAAAATTGACTTGTGGACCTGCGAATTTTGCAAGTAGGCAGTGTGCGAGGCGCCTAGCCAAATCAGGACTATAGCAGAGCATCACGAACGCCGCAGTCTCACGTCTACGGGAGGACCGTTGCGAATGGTCTGGTATACCACGCAGTAGCGTTCGGTAAGCTTGAGGAGCTGGTCGAGCTTGTCTTGCGGCGCGTCCGTTTCAACGTCGAAGGTTAGGCGGATTTGCGCAAAGCCAACCGGAGCATCCCTGGCAACGCCGAGGGTGCCGCGGAAATCGAGATCGCCTTCGGCCGAGACGGCTGCGGATTGAAGCGGAATCTCCAGTGCCGTCGCCACCGCCTTCATGGTCACGCCGGCGCAGGCGACGAGTGCTTCGAGCAGCATGTCACCGGAGCACAGTTCCAGCCCGGTTCCCCCCGTCGCGGGATGCAGGCCGGCAACGGCCAGAAGGCGACCAGTCTCCACTTTGCAGGCGATGTTTTGATCATCGAGCGTGCCGTGCGCCTTCAACGTGATGTATGCGACCTTTGGATCGGTTTTGTAACGCTCCTTGATCGGCGCCTGAACGGCGCGCAGTGTTGTGGCATCCATACCAGTTCTCCCTTCTTGTCGACCGCTGGGCACTGTCACGTTATTTTTGGCTCAAGAGAGGTTCTGTTGCAAACTCTTGGTTACGATCGATGTGCATTGAACCGCATTGGCGTCGACATTGCGTCCTTCATCACAGAATTTATGGCTACGCAGGCGGCAAACGTGCGTGATCAGTTAGCTGGGATCGCGTCCACCTCCCAAGCTCTGCGAATAGACGTTCCGCGTGGTTCGAGTTTGCACCCATTGGGTCCACCAAATCTTCAAGTTGTCGACTTGCGCTTTTTTCTGCTGCAGATCACAGCACGTGAAGCGTTCGGTCTCGCTGCGATCAATCTTGTTCGGCTAATTTATGTATCACCAGCGCAAGAGACACGTTCCATTTGGGTGCGCGCCACCCGAACACGTCAAAGAACTTGTCCGTGGACAATCGGGAATTCAGTGGACGCGCAGCCTTTGTCGGATATTCCGCCGTGAGAATGTCCGTGACCTTGGCGTGAGGGCCACCTTCTCGGGCGCTTGCGGCAAAGATTTCCCGAGCAAACGAACTCCAGTTGGTGTTGCCCGTGCCTGCGAGATGATAAATGCCGAAAGCATCGAATGCCGGGTCCGTCCGAAGCCGATCCGCGACATGCAAAATGCCATCTGCAATATCGAGTGCCGATGTCGGATTACCCCATTGATCCGAAACCACGGAGACAGTGTCGCGATTTTCTGCCAGCGTGAGCATGGTCCTGACGAAATTCTTGCCAAATGGACTGTAGACCCATGCCGTCCGCAAGATCAGATGGCGGGGATTTGCAACTTCAACCGCCAATTCACCGTCAAGCTTGGACCAGCCGTAGACGCTGCGCGGGCCGGTCGGATCGGTTTCCACGTACGGCTTTTCACCTTCCCCTGAAAACACATAGTCCGTGGAAAGATGAATTACGGGGGCGCCCATCTTTGCGGCGGCCTGAGCCACGGCTCCTGCACCAACCGCGTTTACAGCATGTGCCAGATCTGGCTCGTCCTCGGCCTGATCCACGGCCGTATAGGCGGCGGCGGAGATAACGAGATCGGGCTTGGCGGCATGAATGGCATCGCCTATTGTTTCAGGTCGCGCCAGGTCGAGTTGCGGACGCCCGAGAGTCATGAGTTCCATGGAGGGATGGTGTACTGCCCGTTCGATAAGGCTGCGTACGACTTGTCCTTCCCGTCCGGTGACGACAATCCTCATACTGCGCCTTTGGTCGCTGCGCCAAGCCGCTCGCCCGCGTAACGTTCGCCGCGAATCGGCCGCCACCACCACTCATTGTCGAGATACCACTGCACGGTACGGTCGAGGCCCGTCTCAAACGTTTCCGCAGGCTTCCAGCCGAGTTCCCGCTCGATCTTGGAGGCATCGATGGCGTAACGGCGATCGTGGCCCGGCCGGTCGGTGACGAAGGTGATCAGGTCGCGGTAACGTTTGCCGCCGCTGCGAGGGCGTTTCTCGTCGAGAATATCACAGATTGTCTCGACGACGCTGAGATTGGTGCGTTCCGCCCGCCCGCCGATATTATAGCTCTCGCCGGGTTTGCCCTTGGTGACCACCAGTTCCAGTGCACGGGCGTGATCTTCGACGAAGAGCCAGTCGCGTATGTTTGCACCTGCGCCGTAGACGGGCAACGGTTTGCCATCCAGAGCATTGAGAATGACCAGCGGGATCAGTTTTTCGGGAAAATGGAAAGGGCCGTAATTATTCGAGCAATTCGACAGCACGACAGGCAGGCCATAGGTCTCATGCCAGGCCCGGACCAGATGGTCGGAGGCCGCCTTTGAAGCAGAATAGGGCGACGACGGCGCATAAGGTGTTTCTTCGGTGAAGATACCGCTATCGAAGGGCAGGTCGCCAAATACTTCGTCCGTGGAAATGTGATGGAAACGGAAAGCCGGTTTCGCCGGCTCCGAAAGTTCCCGCCAGTAGATCAGTGCCGCATTGAGCATGCGGAATGTACCGACAATGTTGGTTTCAATGAAGGCAGCCGGAGCGTCGATGGAGCGGTCGACGTGGCTCTCGGCAGCCAGGTTCATGATCGCGTCGATCTTTTCGCTCCGCAGGATGCCGAGGATCGTTGTATCATCGCAGATATCGGCCTCGACGAAACTGTAGTTCGTATGGTTCTCGATCTGGCGCAACGAAGCAAGGTTGCCCGCATAGGTCAGCTTGTCGACATTGACGACATGGTTCTTCGGGTTGGATGCGAGATGTCGGCAGACCGCTGATCCGATGAAGCCGGCACCACCCGTAACAAGAATCTTCATGAAACTGGTTGCTCCTCAGGGAAAAATATCGGCACCATCGAGCAAGGGCGCCTTCCGGTCCTTGTCAGACAGCTGGATAGCGGACGCCTCGAAAGGCCATTCAATGCCTATGGAAGGATCGTCGAAGCGGATATTGCGATCGTGTTCGGGTGAATAACAATCCGTCACCTTGTAGATGACCTCGGTATTTTCCTCCAAGGTCAAAAACCCGTGCGCGTAGCCCTTTGGAACGAGGATCTGGTTCCATTTCGCCGCCGAAACTTCGAGTGAAACCCATTTCCTGAAGGTCGGCGACGACCTCCGGATGTCGACAACGACATCGAGTATCGAGCCGCTCACCACCCGCACAAGCTTGTCCTGGGCACATGGCGGCAATTGGTAATGCAATCCGCGCAGGACGCCCCTGGCAGCGGAAAGTGAGTGATTATCCTGGACGAATTGCAGATCGATCCCGGCCTCGGCCAAGGCGCGCGCATTATAGGTTTCGGAGAAGAAGCCCCTGTCATCGCCGAATTTACGCGGCAGGATCTCAAATACGCCTTTCAGGGCGAGAGGGTTGACTTCAACCATCGTTTCCTACCTCCGCGGCGCGGCGGCGCAAATAACCGGCATACTCGGTCTTGCCCATTTTCGCGGCTCTTTCCAACACCTGCCCGGCATTCAGCCAACCCCACTCCAGACCGATCTCCTCGGGGCAGGCAATCTTGATGCCCTGCCGGTGTTCAATCGTCCGCACGAACGACGAAGCCTCGTGCAGACTGTCATGGGTTCCCGTATCCAGCCAGGCATAGCCACGCCCCAACCGCTGGACACGCAAATCACCGCGCTCGAGATAGATATTGTTGATGCTGGTAATTTCCAGTTCGCCGCGTTGTGAAGGTTTGATGGATCTGGCGATATCGACAACATCATTGTCGTAGAAATAGAGACCAGTGACCGCCCAGCTGGATTTCGGCTTGGCGGGCTTTTCCTCGATGGAAAGCGCCCGGCCCGTCGCCTTGTCAAACTCGACGACACCGTACCGTTGCGGGCTGTCGACATGATAGGCGAAAACCGTGCCGCCCTTTTCGCCGGTTGATGCCTGCTGGCAGAGGTTGGAGAGACCGTCGCCGAAATAGATATTGTCGCCAAGGATCATCGCGACACTGTCAGCACCGATAAAGTCGCGCCCGATGATGAACGCTTCCGCCAGGCCGTTCGGATTCGGCTGCTCGGCATAGGAAAAATTCACGCCGAAGTCGCTGCCGTTACCAAGCAGTTTCTGGAAAAGCGGCAAATCATGCGGCGTGGAAATCACCAGAATGTCGCGTATTCCCGCCAGCATCAAAACGCTCAGCGGATAATAGATCATCGGTTTGTCATAGATAGGAAGCATTTGCTTCGACACGGCAATGGTCAATGGATAGAGACGTGTACCGCTTCCACCTGCGAGTATGATTCCCTTCATTAGACCTCTTCCCTACATAAAACGCGTAAGAGAACGCGGAAAATAATCTACTGGACAAACAGAGCCGATTTCAGCACAAGCGCGGAGATGCGGTTCGCTCATCTTTGTGGCAGACATTTCGCGGCAATGGATAGACAAGTCAACCGCGCCGGGGGCTCTGTTCGTTCTGCTTCCAACAGATATCATTTTTTTTGTAGCGCGATCGCACCTGATAGCGAACCACGGGTTTGAAATGCAGATTGAACGCCAATTAGAAGTCAGCGGCATTATCGTCACGTATAATCCGGATTTCGAAGGCCTGAAATTGCTTCTCGATGCGATCGTACCGCAGCTCGGCTCCGTGGTCATCGTTGACAATGGTTCGAAAGCCGACATCGGAGCATGGCTGCTTCAGCAGGATATCCGTGTCGAACTTGTGGCGCTCGGCGATAATTTGGGCATGGCCAAGGCGCAGAATATCGGCATCGACCATGCACGTGCGCATGGATCGGGATTTGTGCTGCTGCTCGATCAGGATAGTCTTCCGGCACCCGATATGGTTGCAACGCTGCTATCGGCTGCAAAAGCGCAGATTTCCAACGGTGTGAAACTCGGATGTGCTGGCCCACGATATGAAGACACCCGGCAGAACAACCCGCCGCCCTTCATCAGGACGAATGGCTTCCGGCTCGAACGGCAGACCTGCATAACACCGGACGCCGTTGTGGATGTTGACTATCTGATAGCGTCCGGCTGTCTCATCCCCATCGCAACGCTCGATGACGTTGGCGGGATGAGGGAGGAGTTGTTCATCGACTATGTGGATATCGAATGGGGATTGCGGGCGCAGCACAAGGGCTATCGTTCCTTCGGGGTTTGCGCGGCGCTCATGAAGCACGACCTCGGCGATGAACCAATCTTGTTTCGCGGCCGGCAGATCCCGGTGCACAGTCCGCTACGGCATTATTACCATTTCAGAAATGCGGTCTGGCTCTACCGCCAGTCGTGGTTACGGTTCAACTGGAAGGTCGTGGATGGCTCGCGGCTCCTGCGAAAATACATATTCTACAGTCTCATGACAGTGCCCCGCCTTCAGCACGCAAAGATGATGACGATCGGTATTCTCCACGGCCTTGTTGGCAAGATGGGAAAGAAGACCGGCAATGGCTGAATCTCGGGATTTCGAACTGACCGTCTGCATCGTCATATACAAACCCGACAAGCCGACCGTCATCAGGACCTTGGAAAGCCTGCGGCGGGCGCTTCATTTTCTGTCGTCGTCGGAGGTGAAGCTCACCATTGTCGACAACTCGCCAGACCCTTCCGATCATGCGTGGCTTACGGCCGCGTGGGGCGACTTACCCTGCGAGATCATTTCCGGCCAAGGCAATATCGGATTCGGCCGAGCTAACAATCTGGTGCTTGACCGCGCGGGGAAATATCATCTGGTGCTCAATCCGGATGTGGAGATGGAGCCGGATGCCATCGGGCAGGCACTGGCATTCATGCGCGAAAATGCAGATTGCGGCCTCCTTACTCCACAGGCTTTCAACCCGGATGGCAGCAAACAATATTTGTGCAAACGATATCCGACGCTGTTCGATCTTCTCCTGCGCGGTTTTGCGCCGCGCTGGCTTAAATCATTGTTCCAGAAGCGCCTGGACAGATACGAGATGCATGACCAGCCGGCCAACTCCACCGCATGGGATCCGCCAATCGTCAGCGGATGCTTTATGTACTTTCGTGGTGGGGTTTTCCGGAAGTTGAAAGGGTTCGATCCGCGTTACCTGCTTTATTTTGAAGACTTCGACATTTCGTTGCGTACCGGTGAAATCGCCCGCATCGCCTACGTGCCGGCGGTCAGGATCGTCCATGAGGGCGGACGTGCGGCAGACAAGGGTCTCTGGCACATCTGGCAGTTCCTACGCTCAGCTGGTATTTTCTTTACGCAGCACGCGATGAAACTGTTCTAAGGCTCAGAAGCCCTGGATTGAAGCCAGAGCCTCTTCTGCCTGCTTCAGACCCCACAGCAGAAGCTGATTCGCGCGCTCATCCGTTGCCGCTTCCGCATAACAGCGCAGCTCGGGCGCGTTGCCCGAGGCGCGATAATGGATTACCTCGCCGGTCGAAAGCACGATGCGAACGCCGTCGATAGCGTCGTTTTCCCTGATTGCGCCGAGCTCCGCGAAAAAGCGCTCCCGCTGGCTGTCATCGAGCAGGTTCTGCAGGAAAGGTCCGCTTCGGCTCGCATCGACATGCTCGATGCGTCCGCTGCGGGTAAATCGCGACGGCATGTCCTCCAGAAGCTTCGATAGCGCGACACCTTCCTTTGCAGCCATGCCTAGAACAGCGAGGATGGGAAGCATCGCGTCGCGCGTCGGCAAGGCATCGAGCAGTCCGCCATCCGTGCTGACAGGGGAACCCAGCAGAACACCGCCATTGGCTTCGAACCCGACGATGCGCTGGTAGCCATCCTTGCTTGCCTGTTCCATGCCTTCAATGACATATGGCGAGCCGACGCGCGTCCGATAGACCTTGGAAAAAAGGCCGCTGAGTTCGATCGCCGTATTGGAAGTGACAGGGGTGACAACCGCATCGGCCTGGAGGAAACGCGCCGTCAGAAGCCCGACGCTATCGCCGCGTAAGAAGACGCCCTGTTCATCGGCGACGAGGGGCCGGTCCGCATCGCCATCCGTGGAAACCAATGCGTCGAGCTTGTATTTTTTGGCGGCCGTATCCGCAAATTCGATGTCCTCGGGGCGCAATGCCTCGGTATCGACCGGCACGAAAATCTCTGAACGGGCGAGGGCGACTACGTCGGCACCCAGTTCCTGCAATATGCTCACGATCAGATCGCGCGCGACTGAGCTATGCTGGTAAACGCCGATCCGTCTTCCAGCCAACGCAGTCGGTGTAAGAAGCGAAAGACAGCGCTTGGTGTAGTTTTCCAATGCGTCAAGCGTGATCGCCAAAGGTTCATGTGAAGGAAAGGACGTGGGCGATTCAACGTCGAGAGCTGAAAGGATACCGGCTTCATCAACCTTGTCGATTTCGCCGTCGGGGCGATAGAACTTGAGGCCGTTGCGATCCGCGGGAATGTGGCTGCCAGTAACCATGATGGCCGGCACCTTCAGGCTCATCGCCCGGAACGCCAGTGCCGGGGTTGGTACCGGACCGCAGTTTTCGACATTCATGCCAAATTCCTGTGCTGCCGATATGCAAGCGGCGGTCATCTGCGGACTGCTTGATCGCAGATCATATCCGACAAGCAGGTTGCCGCCTGAGGGCGTCCCATGAGCCAACTGCATGTGCTTTAGAAATGCCAGTGCATAGGCCCGGCAAATTGCGTCCGGCAGCTCGGTTACAAGGCCGCGAAGCCCACTCGTTCCAAATTTCAGACTTGTCATGAGCATCATCATTGTTGAGACGAACGCGGACAGGGCCGAGCCGCAAATTCGACGTTGAGCTTGAGAGGCAATTCACAGGCTCGTGTAACTCTTTTCTCCAGCGATGACAACGAGAGCAAGCGGACATTCAGGAGCTATAAACATCATGGGACTCTCCCGGATGAGTCCGGACTTACTATCGTTCAGAATAAGTCTTTGATTTTGCTGGCTGGGGAACCTGGATTCGAACCAGGACTAACGGAGTCAGAGTCCGTGGGTCTACCGTTAACCTATTCCCCAAAAAAGCTGGCAGCATTGGCCGGTGCGGGTCGTCATATAGTTGAATTCCACCGATATGCAAACCCCTGATCTCAAGTTTTTTGGCAATGCCTACTCGCTATCTCAACAACGACCTTGTGGTTGGTGAAAGCCGGGCGATGTCTGGCGGGGCGATCAGGTACCTCGAAAGCTGCTGTCGTGCGGCCTCCCATGCCGGACTACCACCGAGCAATTCCTTGAATGCCGCTTGTGTATCGACTGAGTCGAAACGTGAGAAAATGACGACGACATTCTCACCGAGACGTACTGGCAGGCGCGTGAACGTATTGACACTGTGTTCGGAGGCGAAGGTCGCAATTCTGTGCTCGCTCCATGTGCAGAGAATCGGTGAAAGCATCTCCTCGTAGAAGGCAAGGAACTCCCGTTCCGCTCGGAACCTTGAGCTTGTAGGTCACAGCTTCGATAATTGTAGATGAGGGATCGCTGGAGACGGGTCCGGGACGGTCATCTGAAAGTGCAAAGCCGCCAGCGTCACCCACAGGATGCAGCAGCAGGACGTCGTCTGAAATCGACCATCGTTTCGTTAGCCGCATTGCGATGCGCGGCCCATACAGCACCGTCATAAAATGCGGTCAGTGCCCGGTGGCGAGCCTGCATATCAGCGAAACCGCGCAACCAGACGAAGGCGTCGGCATCATCGAGGTCGCGAAATTGGCCGATGATTTTCATGTCGCATGATTCCTGCCCTTCAAGAAAATGCGTATCAAAGAGCGAGATCAGATCATCACGCCGACCCGGGTGCAACGTATAGCGCCGCAGCTCCACAATGGGACTATGAAGTTGACCGCTGGTTATTGGTCTTGGCCGGTCAATAAACATCATGTTTCCCTCCATAAACAAACCGGTTGTCCTGTTCTTGATAAAACCGGTTGTCCTGTTTTGTCAATCTGTTATTCTCATGTTAAACGAGGCGAAAATGAACCAGGATACGATCGAGCGACCCAAACGCATTAATAATCCGCAGGCAATGCGCATGCGCATTCTCGACGTTGCAGCGGATCTCTTCCAGCGAAACGGATATAACGCGACGAGCGTACATGATGTAGTACGCGCTGCTGCGACGACCGGGGGCGCGCTGCATCATCATTTCGCGACAAAAAAGACCTTGGGTCTCGCCGTCATCGCCGAACGCGTGGCTAAGGAAGTAGATGAGACCGCGATCCGGCCCATTAGCACTGCGGCGTCTGCAGCAGCGGGTATTCGCACCGTTTTCAATGATGTAGCCGATACATTGGAGCGAAACCGCGCCGTGTCAGGGTGTCCTTTGAACAATCTGGCGCTGGAATTATCGCTGGCAGACACGGACTTTCGCGAGGCGGTCAATGCTGTTTTCGACCGATGGCGGTTGGCGCTGGCGATGAGATTGCGAGCTGACAGGCCGGATCTGGATGCGTCGCGGGCACATGATCTCGCGACCCTGGTGGTCGCTAGTTATTCAGGCGCGATGGCCATGGCCAAGGCCAGCCAGAGTGCCGAGCCGCTGCGGGCATGCGCCAAGCAGCTGGAAACCCTTCTGGGCTAACAAAAGTTTTTTGATTTGTGTGCTTTTCGGCTGGATTGGCGGCGGAAAATAGCTCAAAGCAATCGAAAAACATCTCGATTCAGGAAACGACCCATGTCCACCGCTCCGGCGAGCTCTTTCAGCACGTCCATATCCTCCGCAGCCCGCAGCGGCGTTCTGCTTATGCTCCTCGGTATGTTGATGTTCTCGCTCAATGACGTCATGGGCAAATGGCTTGTATCGACCTATTCCGTGGGCCAGGTGGTTTTCATCCGCAGCATCGCAGCGCTCATCGTGCTCGCACCGTTCCTCTGGTTCAACGGTCCCGCAAAGATCGTCCAGGTCGACCGCCCCTGGTTGCAGGCAGCTCGCGTCGTCCTTTCCACGGCTGAAGTCTTTGCCTTCTATTGCGCCGTTGTCTATCTACCACTCGCCGATGTCATGACCTATTGGCTGGCCGCGCCGATCTATGTCGCTGCCGTCTCACCATTTGTTCTGAAGGAACCCGTGGGCTGGAGGCGCTGGACTGCCATCATCGTCGGTTTTATTGGTGTGGTGATCGCGCTCGAGCCCTCATCACAGGCACTGACACCGCAGGCGATCATATCCATCCTCGGCAGCATGTTCTTTGCCTTCATGCTGTTGCTTGGACGCTCGCTACGCGGCACGCCGGATACGACGCTGGTGTTCTGGCAGATCGTTGGTGCAGGTCTTGCCGGACTGGCTGCCGTGAGTTTCCAATGGACACCTGTAAGCCTCCGCGATCTCTTTTTGCTGGCATTGCTCGGCGTTGTCGCCATGCTCGCCCATGTGCTGGTCAACCGCGCATTGAAGCTTGCCGATGCCGCAACTGTCGCGCCGCTGCAATATACGCTGCTCTTCTGGGCGATCCTCTTCGGCTGGCTGGTGTTCGGAGATGTGCCGCGCGTATCGATGCTTGTCGGCTCAGGCTTCATCATCGCGTCGGGACTGTTCATCTTCTTCCGTGAACAGCAGTTGAAGCGCCAAGGCATTATCAAGGCGCCGGCCGAGACCGTAGTCACGGGCTCGGGTGAAGCGCCTTGATGTTTATTGGTCACGCGTTGACGCCGGCACCTTCCAGGGATCTGCCCAATGCATCCAGAAGGTCTTCGGTACCGCGTCGACGCATGGATGGATCGTCGAAATCATCAAGATAGGCGCCCTGCTCAGTGAGCACCAGCTTCGTACCGGTACCTTCCGGACGTAGTTCCATCGTTGCCAGCGAAACCGAGATGCGCTTGTCGCCAATATGCATATCGTATGTGTAGACGATGCGCTTGTTCTCGACGATGTCCTGATAGACGGCGTCAAAACGGTGGCTCGGACCGTCGGCCGGCGCAACGCTATTGGACTCGCGTCCGCCAACGCGAAAATCCATTTCGTGGTAATTGGTGCCCCATTCCGGAGGTCCGACGAACCACTTTTCCTTTGCCTGCTTGTCACTCAGTGCAAAAAATACACGTGCCGGAGACGCCGGATAGCTGCGTTCGAGAACGAAAGTATCGTGCTTCACCGATCGTTTGGTCATTGATCTATCCTTTTTCCTGTTCGGCGAGAAAATCACCCAATCTGTCAAGGCGATGTTCCCAGGTCTTGCGCCGCTCCAGCATCCACTCCTCGGCGGTTTGCAATGCCGCCCATTCGATATGGCAGGTGCGAACGCGCCCAATCTTTTCCGAGCGGATAAGTCCGCTTGCCTCCAGCACCTGCAAATGCTGAACCACCGCAGGCAGTGACATGGCAAACGGCTTTGCAAGTTCGCTGACCGAAGCCGGTCCCCGGCTCAGCCGTTCGACCATGATACGGCGCGAAGGATCCGCCAGCGCCTGGAACATCAGATCGAGTGGAGCTTGTTGGTTAAGCATATACTTAAGTATTGTGGTTGAACAGGATTGTCAATCGAGATTGTTTTGGGTCTATACGCTTTCGTGGCTGCGGCGCTGCAGCGCTGCCTCGAAATGATTGATGGCTTTTTCAAACTTGTCACGACAGCCGGGGTTGCAGAACCCGACAACCGCACCGTTATAAAGCGTCAGGCTATCCTCCTTGATCGGATCGCCCGACCATGGGCATGTGGTGTTGATGGCATCGCCGATCTTGAGTTGAGACATGGATTTTCCTCCTGTGGGTCAGCTAGGCTGAACGTCGATATGGGTAAGCACCGAATTGGCAATGAAACATTGCTCATGCGCTTCATGGTGCAACTGTTGCTCGGATTGCTTATCCGGCGCGGTACCGGAATATGTCACATTGGGTTTCAACGTGACGCGGCTGACATAGAGCTTGCCCTTGTCGTTCGTGGAGAGCTCGCCCTCCGCTGCATCACGGTATTCGTCAATGACGAAACCCTTCCTTGCGGCGCCACTTAGAAAAAACAGCATATGGCAACTCGAAATCGATGCGACAAAAGCCTCTTCCGGATCGACATTCTCGGCCGTGGAATAGGGCAGGCGAACAATGTGCGGGGAAGACGAGGCAGGCACTTCGGCCCCGCCATCGAACTGCCAGACATGAGCCCGGCTGTATTTATTGTCAGTGAAGGCGGCGCCTTCCGGCCGCGTCCAGAGAACAGTTGCGCCGAATGTAGTCATGGCTTTGCGTTTCCCAAATCTGATTTGTTTAAGGTCGAGCTTGTCAAAACCCACCGGAATTGTCGATAAGGGATCACAATAGAATAACCGGCGAGGACATCATGGATCTGGGTATCAAAGGCAAGCGCGCCATCGTCTGCGCAAGTTCGAAGGGACTTGGCCGCGGCGTTGCGGAAAAACTGGCAGAAGCCGGCGTCAACCTGACGTTGAATGCGCGCACCGAGGAAACGCTGCGAGCCACGGCTGACGAGATTGCAGACAAATACGGCGTCAAGGTTCAGATCGTTGCAGAAGACGTAACGACGGAAGCTGGACGGCAGGCGCTGCTGAAGGCAGAGCCGCAGCCGGATATCCTCGTCAACAATGCCGGTGGCCCGCCCGCGGGCAACTGGTCAGAATGGGGCGAGGAGGAATGGCTTAAGGCGATCAACAACAATATGCTGACGCCGATCCTTTTGATGAACGCCATCCTGCCCGGCATGATCGAGCGGAAATGGGGCCGCGTGCTCAATATCACTTCCGGTTCGGTCAAATCGCCGATCGCTTCGCTTGGGCTTTCCAACGCCGCCCGCAACGGACTGACCGGTTTCGTCGCAGGCACTGCGCGGCAGGTCGCCAGGCATGGCGTGATCATCAACAACCTGCTGCCCGGATCACATGATACGGACCGGACCAAGGGCTTCCTTGAGCGGACGGCGAAGGCCAAGGGCATCTCCATTGAGGAGGCGCGCGCCGAGGCCTATGCAGAAAATCCCACCGGGCGGTATGGGACGGCAGAAGAGTTCGGAGCTGCCGCGGCTTTCCTGTGCAGCCAGTATTCCGGTTTTATCGTCGGTCAGAACCTGCTGCTCGACGGTGGCGCATATAATTCAACGCAGGGTTGATCGCTGACTTCACTCGGCGATAAACCGATAGCCGACACCAGCTTCGGTGCGGATGAATTGCGGGTTGTTGGCGTCGTCCTCAATCTTGGCACGAAGCTGGCCAACAAAAACGCGCAGATATTGCAGGTCGTGCACGTGAGCAGCGCCCCAGACCGAGGCCAGGAGCTGGCGGTGTGTGACGACCATGCCCGCATGCAGGACAAGGTGCACGAGCAGCTGATATTCCTTGCGGGTCAGGTGCACTTCCTCGCCGTTGCGGCTGACGAGGCGCTTGACCATATCGACGACAAGCCCATTGGCTTCGAAGCGCGAAGGCACGCTGGTGCCAGCCACGTGCTGGCGCAAGGCCGTGCGAATGCGCGCCAGCAGCTCACCAATACCGAAGGGTTTTCCGACATAGTCATTAGCGCCGAGATCAAGCGACGCGATCTTTTCGGCCTCGCGGTCCCTCGCCGACAGGACGATGATCGGCACTTCAGAAAAGGCCCGTATCGTCTCGATCACTTCCTTGCCGTCCTTGTCGGGAAGGCCAAGATCGAGAATGACCAGATCCGGTGCACTCGTGGCAGCCAGTCGCTCGGCTTCAGCGCCGGTCGAGGCCATGATGACTTCATAGCCCGATGCCGTGAGCGCGGGGTTGAGAAAACGCTGGATCTGTGGCTCGTCATCGACGACGAGGATACGATGCTGGTTCATGCCGCGGCCTCGTCATGGGGATTGGCGACAGGAAGCCGGATAATGATCCGGGTCCCGCGCTTGCGAATGGCGGGGCTTTCCACCTTGATCGTCCCGCCCATGGATTCGACGAAACCGCGGGAGATCGAAAGACCCAGCCCCGTCCCTGCCGCGCGGCCGTCGCCTTTGACGCGCCGATAGAACTTGTCGAAAATCTTGTCAAGATCCTTGGGCGGAATCCCCTTGCCCTGGTCGGTGATGCTGATCGCCACTTCGGGACCGTCCTGCCTTGCGTAGATGGCGATAGGCCCGTCGCCGGCATATTTCGCTGCATTGTCCAAAAGGTTGAAGAGGGTTTGGCCGAGCAACGAAGCGTCGCCGTTCACCATGGGAAGGTCGGGCGCGATACTGATTTCGATGGCGATCCCGGGTTGGAGCTTCTTCATGCGCTCGATAGACGACACAATGACCTCGGCCGCATCGACGGGAAGATTTTTGGCCTTGAGCGTACCGGCCTCGATACGCGTCATGTCGAAAAGATTGGCGACGAAGCGGGTCAGCCGTCCGGCTTCCTCCTCGATGGAAAGCAAAAGGTCGTTGCGCGTATCGAGCTTGATACGGCTACCCAGCTGGCGCAACGTCGTAACGGCGCCGGTGATCGACGCCAGTGGCGTCTTCAGATCATGCGATAGCGATGAAAAGAGCGCAGTGTGCAGCTTGTCGCTTTCCTGCAGTGCGGCTGTCTTGGCGTTTTCCCGCACGAGCTGCGCACGGTCAATGGCGATAGCAGTCTGGTCGAGAATCGCCATAAGCATGCGGTCGTCGTTCTCGCTCAGCGCCGCACGATCCTGCATGGACAGGCCCAGTACACCGGCCACTCCATTCGACGTGAGAATTGGCAGGAACTGCCAGCCGATCTGCGGCAACGTCGCCGTATCGTAACCGGCACGCTCATTCTTCTCGTAAGCCCAGCGTACGGCGGTCATATCCGTGCCATCCAGTGTCAGGTCCGGTGGCCATGCGGTCTGCAGCAACAGGTCGCCGTCGTCAGGCATCAGGATGACAACGCCTGCGCCAAAGGTTGCATGCAGATGCGTGGCGGTGGAAACCAGCACATCATCGAGCCGCGCCGTACCGGAAAGCTTGCGCGAGAATTCGTACAGCGCCTGCGTGTTTTTCGCCTGATTGCGTGAACGGGCGACCTGATCGCGCAGGCGCCCGGCAAGATCCCCGATCATCAAGGCTACCCCGAGAAAGATGACCAGCGAGAACAATTGATGCGGCTTGGCGATGCTTAAATCATGCAGCGGTTCGAGGAAGAAGAAATTGTAGAAAACGAATGAGAGACCGGCCGCTATGACCGCTGAAAGCCGTCCGCAAATCATTGCCGAGAGAATAACCGCGACAAGGAACAGCATCGAGAGGTTTTGCGCGTGAACGATATCGCTGACGCCGAGGCCGAGCAGTGTGGTCATACCCGTTGCGGCAACGGGGATCGCGATCGCCTTGGCTAGTTCGAGCCGGGTACGCTTGCGCATCGACAGCGGCACATAGGGCGGCGTTCCTTGCTCCTCGCCAGTGACGATATGCACACCAATATCGGTGAAACGTTTGATGATCTCGTCAGGCAGAGAGCGTCGGAAAGGATTGGCGAACCGTGCCGACCTGGGACGGCCCACAACGATTTGGGTAACGTTTTCACGCCGGGCGATACGAAAAATCTCTTCGACGAAATCCTGGGCGATCACACGCCGTGTTTCTGCTCCGAGCCGTTCGGCAAGATCGAGGAGTTCATCGATACGCTTGCTTGTTTCGGCCCCGGCGTCGTTGGTTTGGGTCAACGAGACCACCAGCCAGCGGGCGTTGAGCCCCGACGCCAGACGGCTGGCCGTGCGCACGACCTTGTCGGAAAGGCTGTCGGGACCGACGCAGACGAGCAACCGTTCGCCGGTCGCCCAAGGGCCTTCGATCGAGCTTTGCCGCAACAGGTCGATCATCTGATCGTCGACGCGATCCGCTGTACGCCGCAGTGCCAGTTCGCGCAGTGCAGTCAGATTGGCGGGTTTGAAGAAACCTGCCGCCGCCCGTTCGGCGTTGCCGGGCAGATAGACCTTGCCTTCCTTGAGGCGTGCGATCAGTTCTGCCGGAGGCAGGTCGACAAGCAGGACATCGTCGGCCCGCTTCAGAACAACATCCGGCACTATCTCGCGAACGGTCACGCCGGTAATGCTGGTGACCACGTCGGACAGGCTTTCCAGATGCTGGACATTCATAGTCGTCCAGACATCGATTCCCAGCCAAAGCAGTTCCTCAATATCCTGATAGCGTTTCGGGTGGCGACTGCCGGGAACATTGCTGTGGGCAAGCTCGTCGACGACCAGGATTTTCGGCTTGCGGGCGATGGCTGCGTCGATATCGAACTCTTCCAGCACCTTGCCGCGATAATTAACCTGCTTGCGCGGAATGCCTTCCAGTCCGTCCAGCAATTCCGCTGTCTCGATGCGACCATGGGTTTCGGCCAGCCCGATGACGATGTCCGCGCCATCCTCCTTCAGGCGGCGGGCGCGCAGCAGCATGGCATAGGTCTTCCCGACACCGGGTGCAGCCCCCAGGAAAACAGTCAGCTTGCCACGCGTCTCACGGGCGGCAAGCTCCAGCAATCTATCGGGGTCTGGTCGATTTTTTTGACCGTGATCGGCCATATGCGCCTCAAATATTCGTTCCGTGCATGGAGCACCTGAACGTTTAGCCCAGCTTGGCTGCAAATGCCAAGGGCAGGTGCATTTTCATGCCGAAGCAGGCTCATTCAACCTACGCGGGGAACTCCGTCGAATCACGCGCAATTGTTGCGCCGCGGGACAAGCCAAAATTATCCCCGCGGTCTGATCCCGTTGAGAATAATGCTCAGCACTGCCTGTGCCGTCTGCTCTCTAAAGCCGGGCCGACCGACCTGGCTGCCCATGATCGCGCGCACCTGTACATCGAAATCCGCATAGTGCTGCGTCGTCGCCCAGATCATGAAGATGAGATGGTAGGGGTCGACGGGCGCGAGCTTGCCTTCGCCCACCCAACGGCGAATGACGGCGGACTTTTCGTCAACCAGTGGCTTCAGATGCTTGGAAAGAAAGTCGCTGATGGCCGGTGCGCCATGTAGAATTTCATTGGCAAACAACCGTGACGCCTCCGGGTGGGTCTCGGACATGTTGATCTTCAACGTGATGTATTTGCGCAATTGCTCGATCGGGTCGCCCTCCGCATCGATCTCGGCGAGCGGTGCCAGCCATTCCGCCAGCGTCTCTTCGAGCAGCGTCACGTAGATGTTTTGCTTGCGCGGGAAATAATAGAGGAGATTGGGCTTGGACATGCCGGCTTTTTCGGCGATCTGGTCGATCGTGGTGCCACGAAACCCGTAATTGGAGAAAACATCGAGAGCTGCATCGAGGATCAGACGGCGGTTGATTTCCTGAATCCGCGTCGTCTTTTCCGTCGCTTCCTTCAGTTTTTTCTTTTCCGCCCTCGCCATGCCCTGCGTCCCTTATCATTTGCCCGGAGGGGCCTTTTCGTCGCATCCTGGAACTGCTCTAAAGCTTTACAAAGCGCTTGACCGCCTTCCTATGCTCTTCTAGCCTGCATTTTGACCAACTAGTCAAGTTTTTGCCAGTTGGTTTTTGATTGAGCCGGCGTTCAATCATTCGGGAACACAAAACAAGCGGTAATATCCGCTCTTCGGAGGCAAATCACATGTCGAAATCGGCATTGGGGACCAATAACCTCGACGCGTTCTGGATGCCATTCACGGCAAACCGGCAGTTCAAGGAAAACCCTCGGCTTCTGGTGAGCGCCAAAGACATGCATTACAAATCCCATGACGGCCGCGAGATTCTCGACGGCACGGCGGGACTGTGGTGCTGCAATGCCGGTCACGGCCGCCCGAAGATCGTCGAGGCCGTGCAAAAGCAGGTTGCTGAACTTGATTATGCGCCCGCTTTCCAGATGGGCCATCCGAAAGCCTTCGAACTCGCCGCACGCCTTGCTGCGATGCTGCCGTCGCCGCTCGATCACGTGTTCTTCACCAATTCCGGTTCGGAATCGGTCGATACGGCGCTGAAGATCGCGCTGGCCTATCATCGCGCCAAAGGCAACGGCACCAAAGTCAAGCTTGTCGGCCGCGAGCGCGGCTATCACGGCGTCGGATTTGGCGGTATTTCGGTTGGCGGCATTTCCGGCAATCGCAAGACCTTCGGTAATGCTCTGAGCGGCATCGACCATATCCGCCACACGCATGATCTCGCCCGCAATGCCTATACACGCGGCGAACCCGAGTATGGCGCCGAGTTTGCCGATGATCTGGAAAAGGTCATTGCCCTTCACGACGCGTCGAATATAGCTGCGGTCATCGTTGAGCCTGTCGCCGGATCGACCGGCGTGCTCATCCCGCCAAAGGGGTACCTCAAGCGTCTGCGCGAGATTTGCACCAAGCACGATATCCTGTTGATATTCGATGAGGTCATCACCGGTTTTGGCCGTCTGGGCACGCCGTTCGCGATCGATTATTTCGGGGTCGTCCCGGACCTTGTCACCACCGCAAAAGGCATCACCAGCGGCGTGATCCCGATGGGTGCGGTCTTCGCGTCGAAACAGATCTATGAAACCTTCATGACCGGCGCGGAAAACATGATCGAGTTGTTCCACGGCTACACCTATTCTGGTCATCCGGTAGCCTGCGCCGCGGCATTGGCAACGCTCGATACCTATGAGGAAGAGGGCCTTATGACCCGCGCCTCCGAGATTTCAGGTTACTGGGAGGATGCGCTGCATGCGCTGAAGGGCCTGCCGCATGTCATTGACATCCGCAACCTGGGACTCATCGGTGCCATCGAGCTTGAGCCGATTGAAGGTGCGCCAACCAAGCGCGCTTTCCAGGCGTTCCTCAATGCTTACGAAAAAGGCGTTCTCATCCGTACCACGGGCGATATTATCGCGCTTTCCCCGCCGCTGATTATCAGCAAGGGTCAGATCGAGCATCTCTTCGACACGCTGGCTGACGTTCTGAAAAATCTCGATTGAGAAGAGAGGTTCTCTCATGGCGCTGACAGGAAATCTCCGAATCAACGGCGACCGCCTCTGGGACAGCCTGATGGAGATGGCCAAGATCGGACCGGGTGTGCGCGGCGGCAACAATCGCCAGACCCTGACCGATGAAGACGGCGAAGGCCGCCGCTTGTTCCAGTCCTGGTGCGAGAAGGCCGGATTGTCCATGGGCGTCGACACCATGGGCAGCATGTTCTTTATGCGGGAGGGGACTGATCCCGATGCGTTGCCGGTCTATGTCGGCAGCCATCTCGACACACAGCCGACTGGTGGCAAATTTGATGGTGTTCTGGGCGTACTCGGCGGGCTCGAACTCATCCGCACACTGAACGACCTCAATATCAAGACCAAGCACCCTATCGTCGTGGTCAACTGGACCAATGAGGAAGGCACGCGCTTTGCTCCCGCCATGCTGGCTTCGGGTGTCTTTGCCGGTATTCATGAGCAGGATTGGGCTTACAGTCGCGAAGACGCGAAGGGCAAGAAGTTTGGCGAGGAGCTTGAGCGCATCGGCTGGAAGGGCGAAGAGAAAGTCGGCGCACGCAAGATTCACGCGTTGTTCGAACTGCATATCGAGCAAGGCCCGATCCTCGAAGCCGAGGGCAAGGATATCGGTATAGTCACCCACGGCCAGGGGCTGTGGTGGTTGCAGATCACGCTGACCGGCAAGGAAAGCCATACGGGCTCGACACCCATGCCGATGCGCAAGAATGCCGGGCTCGGCATGGCGCGTATAACCGAACTCGTCCACACCGTTGCCATGGCGCACCAGCCGAGCGCTGTCGGCGCAATCGGCCATGTGGATGTCTATCCGAATTCGCGCAATGTCATTCCGGGCAAGGTCGTCTTCACTGTCGATATACGTTCGCCCGACCTTGCGACGCTTTCCGCCATGAAGGCCGAGATCGAGGACAAGGCTCCGAAAATCGCCAAGGAGATTGGCCTTGAAATTGCTATTGAGGAAGCGGGCCATTTCGATCCGGTGACCTTCGATGAGGGCTGCGTGACTGCAGTGCGCAATGCGGCGGAGCGACTTGGCTATAGCCATCGCAATATCGTGTCAGGCGCGGGACATGACGCATGCTGGATCAATCGGGTTGCACCGACGGCTATGGTCATGTGCCCCTGCGTCGATGGGCTCAGCCATAACGAAGATGAAGATATTTCGAAGGAATGGGCTGCCGCAGGCGCGGATGTCCTGTTGCATGCGGTTCTGGAGACGGCGGAGATCCAGCCCTGACCAGACAAGCATTCCATCAGAACGCAGCATGTTCGGCAAAAGACCAAAAAGGGGAACGGACACATGGCTACGAAAGTGATCAAGGGCGGCACCATTATTGCTGCCGACCGCACCTACAAGGCGGATGTGCTGGTCGACGGCGAGACGATCGCTGCCATTGGTGTTGATCTTGCTGGCGATGAAATTATCGATGCGACCGGCTGCTATCTGATGCCGGGGGGTATCGATCCGCACACCCACCTCGAAATGCCCTTCATGGGCACTTATTCCTCTGACGATTTCGATACCGGCACCGCCGCGGCGCTGGCAGGTGGCACGACCATGGTTGTCGATTTCGTTCTGCCGGGTTCGGATGGCCTGCTCGCCGCCCTGCAGGACTGGTTCCAGAAGGCGGGTAAGGCGCGCACCGACTACTCCTTCCATATGGCGATCACCAGCTGGAACAAGCAGGTTTTCGACGAGATGCCGAAAGTGGTCGAGCGCGGCATCAATACCTTCAAGCATTTCATGGCGTACAAGGGTGCGCTGATGGTGGACGATGACGAGATGTTCGCCTCGTTCATGCGCTGTGCCGAAATCGGCGCCATGCCGCTGGTCCATGCCGAGAATGGCGATGTGGTTGCGCATCTGCAGCAGAAGCTCCTTTCCGAAGGCAACAATGGTCCGGAAGCCCACGCATATTCGCGCCCGCCAGAAGTTGAAGGCGAGGCTGCCAACCGCGCGATCATGATCGCCGATCAAGCGGGAGTGCCGCTCTACATCGTGCATGTGTCCTGTGAACAATCGCATGAAGCCATTCGCCGGGCGAGGGCCAAGGGAATGCGTGTCTATGGCGAGCCACTGGTCCAGCATCTGACTCTCGATGAGGGCGAATACAGGAACGAGGACTGGGACTATGCAGCACGGCGGGTTATGTCGCCGCCCTTCCGCGACAAGATACATCAGGACGGTCTGTGGGCCGGTCTCGCTTCGGGCAGTCTGCAGGTCGTCGCCACCGACCATTGCGCGTTCACCACGCAGCAGAAACGTTTCGGCGTTGGTGATTTCACCAAGATCCCCAACGGCACGGGCGGGCTCGAGGACCGCTTGCCGGTGCTGTGGACCAGGGGCGTGCGCACCGGCCGCCTGACGCCGAATGAATTCGTGGCCGTCACGTCCACCAACATCGCCCGCATTCTTAACATTTATCCGCGCAAGGGAGCGATCCTGCCGGGTTCCGATGCCGATATCGTTGTCTGGGATCCGAATGCCTCGAAGATTATTTCCGCCAAGACCCAGAAATCCGCCATCGACTACAATGTCTTCGAAGGTATCGAAGTGACAGGGCTGCCACGAATGACCCTGTCGCGAGGAAACATCGCCTATAAGGACGGCGAAGTGCTGGCGCCGACAGGCAGCGGCCGCTTTGTCGAGCGGGAGGCAAATGCGCCGGCAAACCGTGCACTTTCCACTTGGAAGGAATTGACGGCACCGCGTAGAGTGGAGCGCGATCCGAAAAACATTCCGGCAGGCGTATAGACCATGTCAGTCGTCACGCTCCGACCCAAGGCGAAGACAATGCCACAAGCGGCCAAAAACGTGATCGACGTCAAAGACCTGTCGCTGGTCTTCGAGACCAATGACGGGCCGGTCAACGCTTTGTCCAACATAGATCTTGCGGTCAATGGCGGCGAATTCGTTTCTTTCATCGGCCCGTCCGGCTGCGGCAAGACCACATTGCTTAGAGTGATCGCCGATCTGGAACAGCCAACCTCCGGAACAATTTCCGTCAACGGTATGACGCCGTCCGAGGCACGGCAGAAACGCGCCTATGGCTATGTGTTCCAGGCGGCGGCGCTTTATCCCTGGCGCACCATCGGCGGTAATATTTCCCTGCCGCTGGAAGTAATGGGCGTGCGCAAGGCAGAGCGTAGGGAGCGCATCGCCAAAAACCTCGATCTGGTCAATCTATCCGGCTTCGAGAAGAAGTTTCCATGGCAATTGTCTGGCGGCATGCAGCAGCGTGCCTCGATAGCCCGCGCGCTCTCCTTCGATCCTGATTTGCTGCTGATGGACGAGCCTTTTGGTGCGCTCGACGAAATTGTCCGCGACCATCTCAACGAGGAGTTGTTGAAGCTTTGGGCGAAGACACAGAAGACCGTGATCTTCGTGACACACTCCATTCCTGAGGCAGTGTTCCTGTCCACGAAGATCGTAGTGATGAGCCCGCGGCCCGGACGTATTCACGAGATCATTGACTGCAATCTCGGCTCGGAACGTACGCTCGACATTCGCGAGTCTCCAAAGTTTCTCGAAATAGCCCATCGCGTGCGTGATGGCTTGCGCCACGGCCATTCCTATGACGAGGCACATCTATGACGCCGGAGCGAGGCGCGTGATGATAATCCGGGCCGCCAAGCTGCGCGACATGTCCGAGTGTGCGGAGATCGTCAATGCGTGGATCGATGCGACGAAATGGATGCCGCGCGTTCACCCCAAGGAGGACGTAGCGGAGTTCTATCGCGATACCGTTTTTACGAGGTTCGAGGTTTTCGTAGCAGAGAATGACAACCACGTTGCCGGTATGGTTGCGCTGGCCCCTGACAATACCGTCAGCGCGCTCTATGTCCATGGCGACGAGCGCGGCAAAGGAGTTGGGAAGGCGCTGCTCGACCATGCAAAAAAGAAAGCCGAAGGGCCAGTCGAACTCTGGACGTTCGTCGCCAACCGCGATGCGCAGGCATTCTACAAACGCGAAGGTTTCGCGGAAGTCAGGCGGACGGACGGCGACAACGAAGAAAAGCTGCCCGATATTCTCTATCGCTGGCAACCGGATGATTTGGAGATGAAGCCATGAACTTCATCCGCAACAGCGTCGTTCCGGTGGGGACCGTAGTGATCGCCATTCTTGCGCTCTGGTATGTCTTTGCCGTTATTCTCAATGCGCCTTTCGAGCGTGATCAGGCGGCACGCGCCAATACCACGATTTCGACCAGCCAGCTGATCGCCAACACCATGGCACAGGAGCGTCCGGTCCTGCCTGCACCGCATCAGGTGGCGGCGGAAATTCGCAAGACCGTGTTCGAGATCAGCCCGACATCGAAGCGCAGCCTCGTCTATCACGGTTGGGTGACCCTCTCATCGACACTGCTTGGCTTTGGCCTCGGCACCTTGCTCGGCATCCTCCTGGCGATCGCCATCGTCCATTCGCGTACACTGGACAAGAGCCTGATGCCGTGGATCATCACCTCGCAGACGGTGCCTATCCTTGCCATCGCACCGATGATCATCGTGGTGCTCAATGCGGTGAATATTACCGGGCTGCTGCCAAAAGCAATGATCTCAACCTATCTGTCCTTCTTCCCCGTCGCCGTCGGGATGGTGAAAGGCCTGCGCTCGCCCGAGATCATGCATCTCGATCTGATGCGGACTTATAATGCCTCGAAGTCACAGGTATTCTGGAAGCTGCGCTGGCCGGCCTCGATGCCCTATCTGTTCACATCGATGAAAATCGCTGTCGCTATCAGTCTTGTCGGCGCCATAGTAGGCGAGCTGCCGACCGGCGCCGTGGCCGGCATCGGCGCGCGGCTGCTGGCCGGTTCCTATTATGGCCAGACCGTGCAGATCTGGGCGGCACTGATCGCGGCGGCCTTGATGGCGGCTGTCCTTGTCAGCCTGATCGGACTGATCGCCAACCTGGTCAACCGGCGGATGGGAGTGCGGACATGAGGCGATCTCCGCTCGCGATTGTTGGCTTCCTGCTCGCAGCGGCGTCATTGGTGCTGCCGATGGGCGCGGACGGACCGGGGCTCTTCTTCTTCGCAACCCCTGCCTTGTTGTTCGCGGCATCCGCCGTGGCGCTTTTCGCCTCTGCTTCGAACAGCTCTTTGATTGCGATGCTCGTGCTGGTTCATATCGCAGCGTTCTTCCTGATAGGGTTGCTTGGCTCCCTTACGACAACCGGGCCTGCGATCGGCTATTGGTGCATGGTGGTTGCCGCATGGTTGCTGGCATGGCTCGGCGTGCAAAGGCTGGCGGAGTTGCGGCTCAAATCCGTCGACGCCCAACGTCTGGTCAACCTCGCTCTACCCGTATTGTTCGGTGCGTGGCTGCTGATCCTCTGGGAAATCATCGTTCGCGGCTTTGGCGTGCCGACGATCCTGCTGCCGCCGCCTTCGATGATTGCGACCCGCATCGCCGCTTCAGTGCCAACGCTTTGGGCGGACTTCCAGCAGACGTTCCTGAAGGCCGCCATCGCAGGCTACGTGATCGGCTGCGGTTCCGGCTTTCTCGCGGCGATCATCGTCGATCGCGTACCCTTCCTGCGCAAGGGCCTGCTGCCGATCGGCAATCTTGTTGCGGCGCTCCCCGTTGTCGGTATCGCGCCGATCATGGTCATGTGGTTCGGTTCCTATTGGGAGTCGAAGGCGGCAGTGGTCGTCATCATGACGTTCTTTCCGATGCTGGTGAACACTGTGGCGGGGCTTGCCGCCTCGGGCGCCATGGAACGCGATCTGATGCGGACTTACGGTTCGAGCTATGGGCAGACCCTGCTGAAGTTGCGCCTGCCTGCAGCTATGCCGTTCATCTTCAATGCGCTGAAAATCAATTCGACGCTGGCGTTGATCGGGGCGATCGTCGCCGAATTCTTCGGCTCGCCGATTGTCGGCATGGGCTTTCGCATATCGGCTGAGGTCGGCCGCATGAACGTCGACATGGTTTGGGCTGAAATCTTCGTTGCAGCGCTTGCCGGCTCACTATCCTATGGGTTGATCACACTCATCGAACGGGCTGTCACTTTCTGGCATCCCTCGTATAGAACTTAGGTCGTGAACTCATGAATAGGATCGACAATGGCGCCTGAAACGGCAAGAAGATGCGAGGAGAAGCGTGAAGGGCGGGGTCTTTCCCCCGGCCGAGCGGTTCGACACTGCAGCTTGCAGCCGTTTTGGCGTCCGGAGGATATGGTCTTTTCGCCCGGCTACTTTGTCGCAAAGGGCTCGAAAATGGATAAACATTTCCATCGCCTTCGCTCCTCGTATCCGAACGAAAAGCCTCATACCATTTTCGACCCTATCCGTGAGTTTACGACCTTATTACAAGAATAGAGGAGAACTGAAATATGAAAAACAAAATCGCATTCTCACTAGGCCTCGCGGCCATGGCGTTGATGGCAAGTTCGGCGCTTGCCGCTGACAAGCTGACCTTGCAGCTCAAATGGGTCACGCAGGGCCAGTTCGCCGGTTACTATGTGGCTAAGGACAAGGGGTTCTATGAAGAAGCCGGGCTCGATGTGGAAATCAAGCCGGGCGGCCCCGACGTGGCCCCGCCGCAGGTGATCGCCGGTGGCGGTGCCGACGTCGTGATTGACTGGATGCCCTCGGCGCTGGCAACGCGCGAAAAGGGCCTGCCACTGGTCAATATTGCCCAGCCGTTCAAGCGTTCGGGCATGATGCTGACCTGCCGCAAGGAAACAGGCATTACCAAGCCGGAGGACTTCAAGGGAAAGACCCTTGGCGTCTGGTTCGGCGGCAACGAATATCCGTTCCTGTCATGGATGAACCATCTCGGCCTCAAGACCGATGGCGGGCCGAACGGCGTGACCGTCCTCAAGCAGGGCTTCAACGTGGATCCGCTGATCCAGAAGCAGGCTGACTGCATCTCCACCATGACCTATAATGAATATTGGCAGGTGATCGATGCGGGTATTCCAGCTGACCAGCTGGTAACGTTCAAATATGAGGATGAGAAGGTCGCTACGCTCGAGGACGGTCTCTACGTGCTGCAGAAGAGCCTGGATGATCCGAAGATGGTCGACAAGCTCGCCCGTTTCGTCAAGGCCTCGATGAAGGGCTGGGAATATACCCGCGCCAATCCCGATGAAGCAGCGACTATTGTGCTCGACAATGATGCCAGCGGTGCCCAGACCGAAAAACACCAGAAGCGCATGGTGGCCGAAATCAACAAGCTGACGGAGGGCTCGACCGGCGTTTTGGACGTGGCAGCTGCTGACCGCACTGTTGAGACATTGCTCGGCGGTGGCTCAGATCCGGTCATCACCAAGAAGCCGGAAGGTGCCTGGACGACGAAAATTACGGATGCAGCGAAATAAACACTGTTGGAAACAAAAAAGGCGGGGTGAACGCCCCGCCTTTCCTATTTGATCAGAATCTCACTCCCAATCACCGGGAATCTGCCGCACAGCGCCCCTCGCAGCACTTGTCGCCATGGCGCCATAGGCACGCAGCGCCGTGGTAACCTTGCGCTTACGTTTCTCTTCCGGCTTCCAGGCTGCCGTGCCCTTGGCTTCCATATGCGCGCGGCGTTCAGCAATCACCGCATCATCGACGGCAAGGTGAATCCGGCGATTGGGGATGTCAATATCGATGATATCGCCCTCGTGAACCAGCCCGATCAGCCCGCCTTCCGCTGCCTCCGGGGAAACATGGCCGATGGAAAGACCTGACGATCCGCCGGAGAAACGTCCGTCGGTGACAAGGGCGCAGGCTTTGCCCAGACCCTTGGATTTCAGATAACTCGTCGGATAGAGCATTTCCTGCATGCCAGGTCCGCCACGCGGACCCTCATAGCGGATCAGCACGATATCGCCCGGCTTGACGCCGCCATTCAGGATGCCGAGGACTGCACTGTCCTGGCTTTCAAAAATACGGGCGGGGCCGGAGAATTTCAGGATCGAGTCATCGACGCCAGCGGTTTTGACGATACAGCCATCTTCGGCGAGGTTGCCATAGAGCACAGCTAAGCCGCCGTCTTTGGAATAGGCGTGTTCCATATTGCGGATGACGCCCTTTTCGCGATCGAGATCGACATCGGCAAAGCGGCGATCCTGGCTGAAGGCGACCTGCGTCGGTACACCGCCCGGCGCGGCCATGAAGAAATCATGCACGGACTTGTTTTTGCTACGAACGACATCCCAACGATCGAGCGCTGCGCCAAGATTGGCCGCATGCACCGAATAAACCGACGTATCGAGCAAACCGGCGCGGTCAAGTTCGCCGAGAATCCCCATGACGCCACCCGCATGGTGCACATCTTCCATGTGAACGTTGGCGACCGCCGGGGCGACCTTGCAGAGAACCGGGACGCGGCGGGACAGGCGGTCGATATCCGCCATGGTGAAATCCACCTCGCCCTCATGCGCGGCAGCAAGCAGATGCAACACGGTATTGGTCGAACCGCCCATGGCGATATCCAGCGTCATGGCGTTCTCGAAGGCGGCAAAGGACGCGATGGAGCGCGGCAAGGCGGTCTCGTCATCCTGCTCATAGTAGCGGCGAGCGAGATCGACGACGAGATGACCGGCCTCGACAAAGAGGCGGCGGCGATCCGCGTGGGTTGCCAGTGTCGAGCCGTTGCCAGGGAGCGACAGACCCAGCGCTTCGGTCAGGCAGTTCATCGAGTTTGCCGTGAACATGCCGGAGCACGAACCGCAGGTCGGGCAAGCGGAGCGCTCGATCGCCTTGACCTCCGCATCGGAGATGCGGTCATCGGCAGCTGCAACCATGGCGTCGACAAGATCGAGCTTCTTTTCCTTGTCGTCCCAGACGACCTTGCCGGCTTCCATTGGGCCACCGGAAACGAACACGACCGGAATGTTGAGGCGGAGCGCAGCCATAAGCATGCCGGGGGTGATCTTGTCGCAATTGGAAATGCAGACCATCGCATCGGCGCAATGTGCGTTGACCATATATTCGACGCTATCGGCAATGATCTCGCGGCTAGGGAGCGAATAAAGCATGCCGTCATGGCCCATCGCGATACCATCATCGACTGCAATCGTGTTGAATTCCTTGGCAACGCCGCCGGCACTTTCGATTTCACGCGCGACGAGTTGGCCGAGATCCTTCAAATGAACATGGCCGGGCACGAATTGCGTGAACGAATTCACCACCGCGATAATCGGCTTGCCAAAGTCCTCGTCCTTCATGCCGGTCGCGCGCCAGAGCCCGCGGGCACCTGCCATGTTGCGGCCATGTGTGGTTGTGCGTGAACGATAGGGGGGCATTTGCGAAATCCTGATGGTGAATTGCGAGCGAGGCAGCATCTCTACAGAAAAACCGCTTCCATGGCAAAGAATGGAATTTGGTTTCTCGACGAGCGGCTATTGTTGCAATGATTACATAAGGGAGATTATTGCCGCATAAAACGGGACGTAATGTCTCGCTACAGACCTAGAATGCGGTGAAAGTCATGGTCGTCAGCGAGCGCGCTATCCCCTGGATGTCGAGCACATTGTCGTTGATGAACTTGCCGATATCCTGGTCTTCGGGAATGTAGATTTTCATCAGAAGATCGTAGTCGCCGCTGGTCGAATACAGTTCCGAGACGATTTCGCGTTCGAAAAGTGCAGCAGCCACCTCATAGGTTTTGCCGGGGAAGCACTGCAGCTGCAAGAAGACGGGTTTCATGAAATTCACTCCGGAAGGTCAGGTCTGATCTTCCATAACCTAATTTGGTTGCAATGGCAGCGCAATTGCGCGTGAGATCAAGCCGCTTCGACGAATTGCTGTCATTACAGCGGCATAACAAAAAGTGATTGCCGTGTCTGCCTGATGAAGACCGTTTCTGTGGCCATCCGGCCACAACGGCGTACTCGCCAAACCACTCACGGCCATTGCGGGTTGGCCTCAATACCTCACCATGTTATCGTTTTCTTAAGCTCGGGAGGCGAATTTTATCGATCGCAGGTAAGGTTTCTCCGTATCCGCGGCGTATTTGTGTGTCTGAGTTGGGGATTTTACTGGTTGATGGACTTCAAGCGCCCACAGGCCAGTTTGTTTGGTGCAGCCCTTTTGGCTTGTACGGCGCTTGTTTCGCCCGCCCATGCATTCGATCTTTTTGGCATTCATCTCTGGGGTCAAAAGAAAGACGCCGATGCGGATGCGGTGATCGCTGACCCACACAAGTACACCGTCGAGATTTCAGCAGACGAAGACAAAGAGACGAAAAAGCTTGTCGAAGGGGCTTCCAGCCTCGTCGCCGACAAGGATAAACCCGCCTCCGGTGCTGCCGGCCTGCTGGCCAAGGCGCGGGGCGATTATCGCCGTATCCTCGGAGCGCTCTATGCGGATGGCCGTTACGGCGGCACGATCAGCATCAAGGTCGATGGACGTGAGGCCAGCGATATTCCGCCCGACGCCGTTCTGGCCAATCCGGCGCCCGTGACGATTTCCGTCGATCCCGGACCGCAGTTCCTCTTCGCCACCGCGCGCGTCGAGAACATGGCACCACCGACGCTGGACCCCAAGGACATGGTTGACCGGCCGGAAAAGCAGGGCTTCGCGCCCGGCGAGGTCGCGAGGTCGACGGCGATCGTCAAGGCAGAACGGCTTGCCGTCGATGCGTGGCGCGAACAAGGCCACCCGAAAGCGAAGATCGTATCGCGCAACGTGCTGGCCGATCACGACAACAACAAGGTTGACGCCACGATCGATGTCGACCCCGACCGCCGTGCCGCTTTCGGCCCGGTCCGGGTGACGGGCACCGAACGCATGGATCCGGAGTTCGTCGCCTTCATCACCGGCCTGCAACCCGGCGTCGAGTACGATCCGGATGAGATCGAGCGGGCCAAGAAGCGCCTGTCGCGGCTGGAGGTGTTCCGTTCGGCTCGCATTGAAGAAGCCGATGCGATTACCAATAACGGTCTGTTGCCGATCACGGTAGCCGTGCAGGAACAGAAACTGCGACGCTTCGGCCTCGGTGGATCCTATTCGACGTTGGACGGCGCCGGTCTGGATGCCTATTGGCTCCACCGCAATCTTTTCGGACATGCGGAGCGCCTCCGTTTCGATGCCAAGATCGGTGGCATTGGTGCACAATCCTATAGTCCTCAGGACTATAATTACACGCTGGGAGTGACCTTCACTAAACCCGGCGTCTATACGCCCGATACGGATTTCTTTACGTCGCTGATTGGCAGGCGGGAGGTTCTGGATGCCTATACCCAGACCTCTCTGACCGCCGAAGCGGGTTTCACCCAGATTTTTTCGGACGAACTGACTGGCAAGATTAGTGCGATTGTTTCCAAGTCGCGCTTCGATGATGACTTTTTCGGCAAACGGGATTTTCTGACTGCCGGCCTACTCGGTGGTCTAACCTACGACAGCCGTGACAATAAGGTCGATCCGTCACGCGGCTATTTCCTCGAGGGACTGATTTCACCTTTCTACGAATTCGAATACGGCAATTTCGCCACCAAGTTCACCGCCGAAGGCCGCACCTATTACAGTTTCGATGCCGATAACCGCTTTATCCTCGCCGGCCGCCTGAAGCTCGGCTCCATCGTTGGCGCCGAAGTGTCTGAGTTGCCGCCAGACCAGCTGTTCTTCGCCGGTGGTGGCGGTTCGATACGCGGCTACGCCTATCGCAATGTCGGCGTCAATGTGACGAGGGATGGGGAGACATTTGTTATTGGCGGCCGCTCGCTGGTCGAGAGCTCGGTGGAGGCGCGTATTCGCATGACCGATACGATCGGTGTTGTCGGCTTTGTCGATGCGGGCTATGTCGGCGAAGAGTTGTTTCCTGATTTCGCCGATCAGATGCGGCTCGGCGTTGGCGCCGGTCTGCGCTATAATACCGGCCTTGGTCCGATCAGGCTCGATTTTGCAGTGCCGCTCGACCGCACGAACGACGATCCCAGTTTTGCTTTCTATGTTGGCATAGGACAGGCGTTTTGACCCGGATTATTGCAGCTCTCTTTCTCCTGCTCTTCATGAGCCCCATCTTTGCGCAGGATACGTTTGCGCAGGATAGTGCGGAGGCCGAGAAGTCCTATTTCCTGAGCTTCGTGCAGAACCAGCTGTCGACGCCCAACCGGCAGATTGTCATCTCCGATATTCGGGGTGTTCTCTCGTCCGAGGCCAGCATAGGCAGCATCACGATTGCCGACCGCGAGGGCATCTGGCTCAAGGTCACCAATGCCAGGATCGTCTGGAGCCGCCTTGCGTTGCTGCGCGGCCGGCTGGACGTCAACACTCTTGCTGCCGATCGAATCGATATCCTGCGCAAGCCATTGCCGGACGAGAGCCTGCCTTCGCCGGAAGCGAAGGGGTTCAGCCTGCCCGAGCTTCCCCTGTCGGTGATTTTGCAGCAACTGAACATCGGACGCATCGCTTTCGGCGATGGTGTTTTCGGGCTGAGATCCGAAATCTCTCTGGCTGGCAATCTGACACTGGAAGGCGGCTCGCTGGATTCCAACTTGCAGGTGCATCGCCTTGATGGCCCGGGCGGCGAATTCCTGATCAAAGCTGCTTATGCCAATCAGAGCCAACAGCTCGATCTCGATCTGACCTTGAATGAGCCGCAAAACGGTATCGTCGCCAATCTCCTCAACATCGAAGGCAAGCCGCCGGTTGCGCTGGCACTCAAAGGCTCCGGTCCCCTGAGCGATATCCTGTTGCAACTGACGCTTGACGCGGCTGGCAAGCGCGTCCTCACAGGGGATACGAAGCTCGACCGGCAGAGTGACGGACTTGGCTTCAAGACCAATCTTGATGGTGAAATCGCAGCGCTTATCCCGCCGGTCTTCCGCGACTTCTTCGGCACTGACACGACGCTGATCGCCAACGGCGTGATGCGCGACGCGGGCGGTGTTGCGCTTGACCGCCTCCACATCAAAAGCAATGCACTGGTCCTCGATGCGGTCGGTGAAACCACCAATGACGGCTTCCTCCGTCGGCTCAAGGTCGATGCGACCATCGCCGATCCGACCGGCAAGAAAGTGATCCTGCCGGTCACGGGTGGCCAGACGACGGTCGACAAGGCTTTACTGGCTGTGGCCTACGGGACCAACCGGGGCAATGACTGGACGAGCAGCGTCGATGTAACGAACTTCACATCGGACAGCTTCGCCTCAAAATCCATCAATGTCGTTGGCAAGGGCCTGGCCGAGAATATCGACAATCCGACGGCGCGTTCCCTGACGTTTGATGTGACCGGCGATGTCTCCGGCATAACCGCCAAGCGAGCGGATATCGCCGAAGCGCTGGGCGAGCTGATTCAGCTCAAGGTCAATGGCGACTGGAGAGCCGGAAGCCCGGTCAATCTCAAGCAGGCACTGGTCGCCGCCAACGGTCTCAGCGCGTCGCTGGCCGGTACTATCAACAACTTCGCCTATACTGGCGACATTCTCGTGAAAGCATCGAGTATCGCGCCGTTCTCGGCACTGGCCGGGCGCGATCTTGCCGGATCGCTTGATCTCAAGGCCAATGGTCTCGTCGAGGCTTTGACCGGCGGTTTTGACCTGACGCTGGATGGCCACGCCACCGGCATGACACTGGGCATCGACGCAGCCGACAAGGTGCTGGCGGGTGAAACGCGTATCACCGGCGGCGTTGCCCGCGGCGAAGCAGGGCTTAGTGCCAAGAACTTCCGGGTCGAGAACCCGCAGACGCTGGTCACCGCCAACGGTACCTTCGCGACCGGCGCGGCCAACTTCGATTTCGGCCTCGACCTGACTGACCTGGCGCTGCTTTCCGAAAAGGCTGGCGGCGCCCTGAAGGTCAAGGGCAGCGCCCGCGGCCAAGACAACATCATCGCGCTTGCCTTCAACGCCGGTGTGCCGGAAGGGACCCTCTCCGGCCGCAAGCTGACGCAAGGCGATCTCACCTTCAACGGTACGCTGTACAAGGATATAGTCGATGGCAAGGTTTCTGGTCTTGCCCTTTTGGATGGCATACGTGCCGACCTTGCTACGGAAATCGCGCTGCACCAGGATGAGAAGCGGCTTACCGATATATCGTTCATCGCAGGAGGCACGCGGCTGCGCGGCGATGTTACGCAGTCGAAACAGGGCCTCTATAACGGCAATCTGACGCTTGCCTCCAGCGATGTCTCGACGGCAGCGGCGCTGTTCCTTGTCGAGGCGACCGGCAAGGCTGACGCTACCATCGCGCTTGCCCCTGATGGGGAAAAGCAGAATATCGACATCAAGGGCCAGATCGACAATCTGAAGGCCAATGACATCGTCGTCGGCAAGGCAGCGATCGCGCTGGCAGCACAGGACATTTTCAAGGTTCCCTCCGCGAACGGGTCCGTGACGGCATCGGATGTGTCCGCGTCGGGCATCATCGTAAACAATCTCGATGCCCAGGCGACACAGGACGGCAAGACCACCAATTTCAAGCTGAATGCCGGCCTGAACAATGGTGCAAGAACATCACTCAATGGTTCGTTGCAGCCGACCGACAAGGGCTATCTCCTGTCGCTGGCCAATGCGGATCTGACGCGGGGCGCACTGGCTGCCCGGCTGGTCCAGCCTGCCGCCATCAATGTGGCGGGTAGCAATGTGTCGTTTGGCAATATCGTTCTAGATGTCGGCCAGGGCAGAGTGACGGTCAGTGGTGATGTCGCCGAAACGCTCAATCTTGCGGTCGCCATCCAGAGATTGCCGCTTGATATCGCCAACACGATCAAGCCGGACCTCGGGCTCGGCGGTGAGATCAACGGCACAGCGAAGGTTGGCGGCACCCGTCAGAAGCCGGACGTGAATTTCGACATGCAGGCTCGCGCGATTACTGCCGCGGCTCTGAAAAAGGCAGGGCTTGACGCGCTCAATCTGGACGCCAAGGGTACGTCGACCACCGATGTGCTGAATGTCGACGCGCATCTGACCGGGGCGGGTGGGTTGGATGCTTCAGCGAAAGGCTCCATCCCGCTCGCCCAAGGCCAGCTCGGTGTCGATTTCGATTTGAAGAGTTTCCCGCTGACAGCATTGAATGGTGTCGTCAAGGATCAGAACCTTGCCGGCATCATTTCCGGCAGGGGGCGGGTCACCGGCACGTTGCAAAGGCCCAATGCCGAGTTTGACCTGAAAGGCGCCGGCCTTTCTGCGAGGCCGCTGCAAGAAGCGGGACTGAGCCCCTTGCAGCTCACCGCGGCCGGCCGTTTCGCCAACAACACATTGACGCTATCCTCCGCCAAAGCCGATGGCCCGCAGGGCTTCACCGTTTCAGCCAGCGGCAATGTCCCCATGTCGGGATCAGGGCTTGGTATCAACCTCACCGGCAACATTCCTCTGTCGCTTGCCAACCGTTTCCTCGCCGATCGCGGTACACAGGCCACCGGTACGATCGATGTGACCGCCTCGATATCCGGTAGCTTCGCGCAGCCGCAAATACGCGGCATGTTCTCCGCCAATGGCGCGGGTGTTGTCGATCCGGAAGCCAATATAAGGCTGCAACGCATCACATTGCTTGGCAGCATGGATGGCACGACAGTCACCATCCGCACGTTCAATGCTGCGCTCTCGACGGGCGGCACCATCAGCGCCACGGGTACGATTTCCACCAATGCAGCCGCCAATTTCCCGGCCAATATCGATATCAAACTGGACAAGGCGCGCTATGCCGACGGTAATCTTGTGGTCGCCACCGTTACAGGCGCGCTTGCCGTCAAAGGCCCGCTGACCCGCGATCCCGTCATTTCCGGCAATATCAACATAGACCGTGCTGAAATCACTGTTCCGGAAAGCTTCGGGGGCTCTTCCGCAGTCATCGATGTCAAACACAAGGACCCTTCAAAGGCAGTTGCGCAAACTCTGAAACGCGCCAGGGCCGATCAGCGGGAAGTGGCGACGCCGACAGCCCGGCCAAGCGTCGTGCGGCTCGATATCAACGTTACTGCACCCAACAAGATTTTCGTACGAGGCCGCGGTCTCGATGCGGAAATTGGCGGTTCCGTCCGGCTTACCGGGCCGGCAACCAACATCCAGCCCGTCGGTGCGTTCGACCTTATTCGCGGCCGCTTGGGCATACTTGGCCAGCGCATCACCTTCACTGAAGGTCAGGTGACGCTGGTCGGTGATCTCGATCCGGACATCAACTTCGTCGCCAGTACGCAAGGCTCTGACATTACCGTCAATGTCACCGTCAGGGGCCGCGTCTCGGACTTGCAGATCACGTTCTCGTCGCAGCCGGAATTGCCGCAGGACGAAGTCATGGCCCGGCTGATCTTTAACCGCTCGATCAGCGAACTGTCGGCATTCCAGGTAGCACGGCTTGCTGCGGCAGCCGCCGAGCTCGCGGGCGGTTCGAATTCTTCGCTGCTCAACAGTCTGCGCAAGAACACCGGGCTTGACGATCTCGACGTCGTGACTGACAGCCAGGGCAATGCCGGCGTGCGTGCCGGGCGCTACATTCGTGACAATGTTTATCTGGGCGTCGAGGCTGGCGCGGCCGGTTCCACCAAGGGCACGATCAATCTCGATATAACGCCGAATTTGAAAGCCAAGGGCGCGGTCGGCGCCAATGGCGATTCAGGCGCGGGATTGTTTTTCGAGAAGGATTATTGAGGTGGCGCGCTCTTCACCCTCCCCTTGTGGGGAGGGACGGAGCGGACCGACGGGGAGGGGTCCTGCTCAGGGACTCCAAAAGCCAGAATTCGTCCCCTCCCGGTTGGTTTGCAGCCACCCCCGCAAGGGGAGAGCAAGGATGGCACCGCCCTCGGTAAATGGACCGAAAAAACCTATCCCTGCACGACGTCCTGGCGTTGCTCACCGAGCCCCTCGATACCGAGCGTGATCACGTCGCCTTCCTTGAGGAACACATTCGGCTTCAGACCAAGTCCGACGCCGGGAGGTGTACCGGTGGAGATGACATCGCCCGGATGCAGGCTCATGAACTGCGACAGATACGACACGAGATATTTGACGCCGTACACCATCGTTGCCGATGAGCCGTTCTGGTAACGATGGCCATTGACCTCAAGCCACATCTTCAGATTCTGCGGATCCTCGACCTCGTCCTTTGTCACCAGCCATGGGCCGATCGGGCCGAACGTGTCGCAGCTCTTCCCCTTGGTCCACTGGCCCTGACGCTCTGCCTGGAAGGCACGCTCGGACACGTCGTTGATAAGACAATAGCCGGCGACGTAGTCCAGCGACTCGTCTTCGCTGACATATTTGGCGTGCTTGCCGATGACTACGCCGAGTTCGACTTCCCAGTCGGTCTTGAGCGAGCCGCGCGGGATTTCGACGTTGTCGTTCGGGCCTGCGATCGCCGAGGTTGCTTTCATGAAGATGATCGGCTCTGGCGGCACCGTTGCCCCCGTTTCGGCGGCGTGATCGGAATAATTGAGACCGATGCAGATGAACTTCCCGGTGCCGGCAACACAGGGGCCATAACGATCGACGTCGACGACCGGCAGCGACGCTGGATCGATCGCCGCGAGCTTCTTCAGCCCTTCAGGTGAGATCGCTTCGCCGGCAATGTCTTTGACGTGCCCGGACAGATCACGCACCTTGCCGTTCTTGTCGACAAGACCGGGCTTTTCCTGACCAACAGGACCGTAGCGCAAGAGTTTCATGGGATAACCTTTCTGGCTTGGGAGATTAGTAGGTAGCACGGCCACCGGAAATATCGAAGACGGCACCGGTCGTGAACGAGCATTCCTCGCTGGCGATCCAGGTGATCAACGATGCCAGTTCTTCGACCTTGCCGAAGCGCTGCATGGGAATTTTCGAGAGCATATAGTCGATAAACTCGGGGTTGAGTTGCTGAAGGATCGGCGTATCCACCGTCGCCGGGGTAATGGCATTGACGGTGATGCCGTCGCTCACGAGCTCCTTGCCGAGAGATTTGGTGAGGCCGATAACCGCCGCTTTCGACGCACTATAGGCTGAGGCGTTGGGGTTGCCTTCCTTGCCGGCGATCGAGGCGACATTGACGATACGGCCGTAACCATTCTTTTGCATGACCGGTACGACGAAGCGATTGCAGTAGAATAGTCCGTTGATATTGATGTCGAAGACACGCTTCCACTGATCGATCGGATAGTCGGCAACCTTGGCATTGGGACCGGTAATACCGGCGGAGCAAACCAGAACGTCGATCTTGCCGAACGCCTTGACCGTCGCCTGCGCTGCTTTTTCCACCTGGTTCGGATCGGAGACATCAAGCCTTACGCCATGCGTTGACGATCCCAGTGCAGCTCGCGCCTCGTCGATCCTCGCCGCATCGACGTCCCAGAGAGAAACCGTGCCGCCCTCCGACACGATCCTCTCCGCTGTCTTGAAGCCTATGCCCGACGCGCCACCGGTAACAACCGCGTGGCGACCTTCATAGCGCCTGATCGAATTCGCCATGGTTCCTCCCGAGCGTCCGGATTCTAATGGTTGTCGCGAGGCAGGCCCTTGGTCTGGGCGACGCGCTGGTACTTCACAGCGGGCTTCAGAACCATGCCTTCATCGAGCTGGCCAACCATGCTGCGCTGGATTTCCTGCCACGGTGTCTGGCTCGCCGGGTATTTGTAGCCGCCTGCCGCGATCAGATCGTCCTTGCGCTTCTGCAGTTCCTCGTCGTCGATCAGGATGTTGGCCGTTCCCTTGTTGAGGTCGATACGCAGATGGTCGCCGGAGCGTACCAGCGCCAGCCCGCCATTCACCGCCGCTTCCGGAGAAGCGTTGAGGATGGAGGGCGAACCGGACGTGCCAGACTGGCGTCCGTCACCAAGGCAGGGCAGGGCATGAATGCCCTTCTTCAAGAGGTAAGCTGGCGGCTGCATGTTGACGACCTCGGCCGCACCCGGATAACCGATCGGCCCGGTTCCACGCATGATCAGAATGCTGTTCTCGTTGAGGGCAAGCTTCGGATCGTCGATACGATGATGATAATCCTCCGGTCCCTCAAACACTTCGGCGATGCCTTCGAAGGCCTCGGGATCGTCCGGATTGGAAAGATAGCGTTCGCGGAATTCCTCCGAAATCACGCTGGTCTTCATGATGGCGCTGTCGAAGAGGTTGCCCTTCAGATTGATGAACCCGGCCTTTTTCTTCAGCGGCGCATCGTAAGTCTTGATGACATCGGTGTTGAGATTTTCGGCGTTCTCGCAGTTCGCACCGATACTCTGGCCATTGACGGTCAGTGCGCCCGGATGCGGCAGCTTGCGCGCCTTCATCAGTTCGGCAACCACTGCGGGTACGCCGCCGGCGCGGTGATAATCCTCACCGAGATATTCGCCCGCCGGCTGCAGATTGACCAGCAGCGGCACGTCGTGGCCGATCGCCTGCCAGTCGTCATTGTTGAGCGGAATGTCGAGATGACGCGCGATGGCGTTCAAATGGATTGGCGCATTGGTCGAACCGCCGATGGCTGAATTGATGACGATTGCGTTCTCGAAGGCCGCGCGTGTCATGATATCCGACGGCTTCAGATCCTCACGCACCATGTCGACGATACGCTTGCCGGTATCGTAGGCGATCTGTCCACGCTCGCGGTATGGTGCAGGGATGGCGGCGCCGCCCGGCAATTCCATGCCGAGGGCTTCTGCCAGTGAATTCATCGTTGTCGCCGTACCCATCGTGTTGCAATAGCCGACCGACGGAGCCGATGATGCAACGATATCCATGAACTGGTCGTAGTTGATGTCACCGGCAGTCAGCTTCTCGCGGGACTTCCACACGATCGTGCCGGAGCCGGTGCGTTCGCCGCGATGCCAGCCATTGAGCATCGGCCCGACCGAAAGCGCGATTGCCGGAATGTTGACGGTGGCCGCGCCCATCAGCATGGCGGGCGTGGTCTTGTCGCAACCAATGGTCAGAACCACGCCGTCGAGCGGATAGCCGAACAGTACTTCCACGAGGCCCAGATAGGCGAGATTGCGGTCGAGTGCAGCACCCGGACGCTTGCCGGTTTCCTGGATCGGATGCACCGGAAACTCGAAGGGAATGCCCCCGGCCGCAATGATGCCGTCGCGCACGCGTTTCGCGAGCTCAATGTGGTGGCGGTTGCACGGCGACAGGTCGGAGCCGGTTTGCGCGATGCCGATAATCGGCTTTCCGGATTGCAGTTCGGCTCGCGTCAGGCCGTAGTTCAGGTAGCGCTCCAGATAGAGCGCCGTCATCCCCGGATTGTCAGGATTGTCGAACCATTCCTGCGAGCGAAGTTTTTTCGGGGAATTGCTGTTTGTCATTTCAGAGAAGCTCCTGGGTGTCCGGTCATTCCTTGACCGCGCCGGTCATGGAAGAAACGTAATAGTCGACAAAGAACGAGTAGAGAATGACGACGGGCAACGACCCGAAAAGTGCGCCTGCCATCAAAGAGCCCCACTCGAAAACATCGCCTCGCACCAGTTCCGTCAGGACGCCGACCGGGACAGTCTTGTTTTCCGAGGATTGGATAAAGGTCAGCGCATAGATGAACTCATTCCACGACAAAGTGAAGGCAAAAATACCGGCCGAGATCAATCCCGGCACCGCCAGCGGCAATATGACCTTGATAAGGATCTGCCAGCGCGACGCGCCGTCAACCAGAGCGCTTTCCTCCAGCTCGAACGGGATCGAGCGGAAGTAGCCCATCAGCAGCCAGGTGCAGAAGGGAATGAGGAAAGTCGGGTAGGTAAAGATCAGCGCGAGCTTGGTATCGTACATGCCGAATTTGAAGACGATGACCGCCAGCGGAATGAACAGGATCGACGGCGGTACGAGATAGGCCAGGAAGATCAACAGGCCAACCGGGCGCGACCCCGAGAATCGCACGCGCTCGATGGCATAGGCGGCAAAGACGGACGCCGCAAGCGACAGTACCGTCGCACAGACCGCGACGACCAGCGTGTTCCACAACCAGCCCGGATAAGAGGTTTCGAACAGCAGGTATTTGATATGGTCGAGCGTCGGCTTCACGACCCAGAACGGGCTGTAATTGTTGTAGTCCGTCAGCTGCGAGTTTGGCTTCACCGCCGTGATCGCCATCCAGTAGAACGGGAATATCAGCACGAAGACGAAGATGGCGAGCGGCAGATACAGGACGACGATCCGCCGCGGCAGCCGGTTGAGATAGCTCATGCCCTGTGCATCGTCGGTAAGCAACTGGGCGTTGGTCTGTTCGGTAATGCTCATGATCGTGTCCCCCTTAATCCTGTCCACCCTGCTGCCATTTGCGGCGTTGCAGGCCGAAAAATGAGAACAGGATCGATGCGAGCAGGAACGGGATCATGGCAACGGCGATTGCAGCGCCTTCGCCAAGCTGGCCCCCGGGAATACCGCGCTGGAATGATAGCGTCGCCATCAGGTGTGTCGCATTGACCGGCCCGCCTTTGGTCAAAACGTAGATCAGCTGAAAATCAGTGAAGGTGAACAGCACCGAGAATGTCATCACCACCGCGATAATAGGCGTCAGCATTGGCAGCGTGATGAAGCGGAAGCGCTGCCATCCGGTAGCGCCGTCAAGCGATGCCGCCTCATGCAACGATTGCGGAATGGTCTGTAGCCCCGCAAGGAGCGAAATCGCGACGAAGGGAATGCCGCGCCAGACATTGGCTGCGATCACCGAAGCACGCGCATTATTGGGGTCGCCAAGGAAATTGATCGGGCTGTGTATCCAGCCGAGCTCCATCAATGACCAGGAAATGATTGAGAATTGCGCATCGTAGATCCACCAGAAGGCGAGCGCCGACAGCACAGTCGGTACGACCCAGGGCAGGAGGATGATGGCGCGGAAGAAAGACTTGAACGGCAGATGCTCGTTGAGGATCAATGCCAGCCACAAGCCAAAGCCGAATTTCAGGATCGAAGCGATGAGTGTGTAGAACACCGTATTGTAGACCGCCATCCAGAAGACTGAATCGCGAGCGAGTGCCTCGTAATTTTCGAGCCCGATGAAGATACCGTCCCTGCCAATCGTCGCATCGGTAAAGCCGAGCCAGACGCCAAGGCCGAGCGGATAGGTCAAAAAACACAGGAGAAAGACGGCGGCCGGCAGCATGAAGAACAAGCCGACGGCAGTGTTGCTCCGGGCGATATTTCCGAAGGCCAGGGGCTGCTTCGCTGTTGTCGTCATTGTCATCGGATATCTCCGGTTGCCAAATTAGTTTGGATAGTCGGCTTCCGCTGCCTTTACGACGGCGGAAGCCGATCTTGTTGCCTAGACCTTGTAGTAGCGGTTCGCCCGCTTCTCGGCCTGGGCGATGGCGTCTTCTGCTGTCATCTGGCCGGTCACGGCGGTGGCATACATATCCACCAGCACATAGTCGGCCATCGTGCCCGCCGACGCTGCACCAAGCGGCCCGGCATAGCCGTTCGGCCGCAGCGTTCCGGATGCCTTGGCGTAAGCGGCGTGGATGGGATCGGACTTCCACACCGGGTTGTCGGCGAATTCCTTCAAGGGTTGGCAGCAATAGGCGCTGGCACCCTGGATCCACGCATTCATATTTTCGCTCTGGTACATGAACTGCAGATAGGCTTTCGCAGCTTCAGGATATTTGGTGTGCTTGAAGATCGAGACCGTCGAGGTCTGGTGCAGTTCGACCGATTGGCCGACCGGCCCGATCGGCAGGTTGGTCGAGCGCATGTCCTCGGCGATGGCTGCCATCGCGGGGTCCTTCCTGGCGGCATAGTAAACCGACACGCCATTGGCTGTCAGGGAGACCTGCCCGGCAAGGAAAGCGCGGTTGTTGTTTACGTCCTGCCAGCTTTCCGTGCCCGGAATGAAGGTTTTGTAGAGTTCCTGCGCATACTTGACCGATGCCAGCGTCTCGGGGCTGTTGATTACCACCGTGCCGCCCTCGTCGACCATCTTGCCGCCATGGCTCCAGAGCAACCAATGGGCATAGTTATTGCCATCGCCGACTGCCTTGCCATGCGGGAACCCGGCCGGTGTGCCCTTGGCTTGCATGGCCTTGCACAGCTCAAGGAAGCCCGCCGTATCCTTCGGAAACTCGCTGAAGCCCGCCGCCTTCATGTGGCTGTCGCGATAGACGACCGCGTTGCCAATGGCACAGAGTGGCAGCGCGATAAACTTGCCGTCGCGCTTTGCATAGCCTTCGAGGCCCGGATACCATCCGCCATGCGCCCCGCCCAGATATTCGCCAAGCTCGGTCACATCAACCAGCTTGTCCGGATACTGCTGCGGATCGTCGAACCAGCTCATGACCATATCCGGTCCGGAGCCGACATTGGCCGCCACCGCAGCTTTCGGGCGAACATCCTCCCAGCTTTCCTTGTCGATGCGCACCTGAACACCAGTGGCGTCGCTGAATTTCTTGGTATTGGCCAGCCAAGCAGCCTCTTCGGCCGGCACAAACGGCACCCAGCGCAACAGGCGAAGGGTTGCGCCCTCTTCCGGTTTATAGGCAGGCGCCGATTGCGCGAAGGCCGGCGTAAGGCCGAACCGGTTCAGTCCGGCTGCGGCGACGAGCCCGGCAGACGCGCCGAGTAGATGTCTTCTATTAATGGTCATTGATGCTCCTCCATTGAACGACCGGATAAAATCAAAGGCCTGGTTCAAAATGCTCCCGCATCTTGGGCCTTGCGTACGGGAAATTGTATCCGGCATCTGCACCCCGACTGGCAGATGCCGTCTAGAAACCTCTAGGCGAGACGCTTGCCCGTCTCCGCATCGAATAGATACGTCGCCTCCGCGTGGATCGACAGGCCGACAGTTTCGCCGGGTTTCGCACTGGTGCGCTGATGGAAAACACCGGTGATGAGATCGCCGCCAACGCGCATGATCATCTGCGTTTCCGAGCCCGTTGGCTCGATGACCACCACTTCGGCGGGGATTCCACCATCTGCAATGGTCATGTGTTCGGGACGCAGTCCATAGATCAACGTGCGGCCCTTGGCGCTTTCAGGCGCCTTGGCAACCGGCAGGACGACGCCCTTTTCCGTCGTGAATTTCAGCCCATCGTTCAGATCGAGCTTACCCTTGATCATGTTCATCGCCGGCGAGCCGATGAAGCTTGCCACAAAGAGATTGGCCGGCTGGTCATAAAGCTCGAGCGGTGCGCCGATCTGTTCAACCAGACCGTCATGCATCACGACGATCTTGTCCGCCATGGTCATGGCTTCGATCTGGTCGTGCGTGACATAGACGGTGGTTGTCTTCAGCCGCTGGTGCAGTTCCTTGATCTCGGCGCGCATGGCAACACGCAGCTTGGCATCGAGGTTGGACAGCGGCTCATCGAACAGGAAGACTTGCGGATCGCGCACGATGGCGCGGCCCATGGCAACGCGCTGACGCTGACCGCCGGAAAGCTGGCGCGGAAAGCGGTCGAGCAGCGGCGAGAGCCCCAGAATTTCTGCTGCGGGTTTTACGCGCTTGTCGATCTCCGACTTTGGCGCGCCCTTCAGCTTCAGCGAAAAGGCCATATTGTCGGCGACGGTCATGTGCGGATAAAGCGCATAGTTCTGAAACACCATGGCTATATCCCGCTCTTTCGGCGCGAGATTGTTGACCACCTTCCCGCCAATACGAATATCGCCGGCAGAGATATTTTCGAGTCCCGCCAGCATGCGCAGCAAGGTGGACTTGCCACAACCGGAAGGCCCCACAAGGATGACGAATTCGCCGTCGGCGATCTCGATATCGACACCCTTGATAACCGGGTGTGTCCCGAATGATTTTCGTACATTGGCGAATTCAACCGATGCCATACCTTCTCCTCCAAAATTTCCGTGAGACAACGCTTTTCGAAAAGTCGCTGTCGAAATATATTTTAACCGCGTCCGACGAGCGGCATCTTCGTCGCCATGATCGTCATCGTCAGCACATTGGCCTCCAGTGGCAAACTTGCCATATGCACCACCGCGTCACCAATGTAATGCGCCGGAATTGTCGGCTCGCTGGCGGTCTCGCCATTGGCTTGCAGCACGCCGGTTGCCATCTTCGATGTCATCTCGGTCGTCGCATTGCCGATATCGATCTGGCCGCAGGCAATGTCGAATGGTCTGCCATCCAGCGCTGTCGATTTGGTCAGACCGGTGACCGCGTGTTTTGTCGCCGTGTAGGGCGCGGAATTCGGCCGCGGCGTCTGTGCCGATATTGAACCATTGTTTATGATACGTCCACCGCGTGGCGTCTGTGCCTTCATCAGCTTCATTGCCTGTTGCGTACACAGGAAGACGCCGGTGAGATTGGCGCCGACAATCGAATTCCAGTGGTCGAAAGTGAGTTCTTCCATCGGAATGTTCGGAACGTTGACCCCGGCATTGTTGATCAAAAGATCGAGACGCCCGAATTCGGATTTGATCGTCTTGAACAGCGCGGCAACCGAATTCGGATCGCTTACATCGGCCGTTATGGCCCTGACTGTGCCGTTGGTCTCGGAGGCCAGAGCCTTGGCTGCGTCATCGAGCACATCCTTGCGCCGGCCGGAAATGACCACCGTATAGCCCGCGCCGAGCAAAGCCGTGGTAATCGCCTTGCCAACCCCTGTGCCGCCGCCAGTGACCAGCGCGATCTTGCCTTTACCTGAATCTTCCTTGCTCATGCCGCAACGTTCCCGCCCAGTTCGTCTTCAATATGCGCCCTGATGATCTCATCGAAGGCAGTTTCTGCCTTGAAGCCGAGTTTCGTCGCACGCGTCGTATCGAAATCGGTTGCCCATCCGGCGACGATTTTCTGAATTGTGGCATCGGGCTCGCGACGGATCAGCTTGACGGCCTTCTCACCGGCAACGCGACGTAACGCGGCAATTTCCTCGCCGACCAGCGCCGAAAGCCCTGGCATGGAAAGATTGCGGCGGGCACCGACCGTATCGAGATCGAGCGTGGCGGCGTGGACGAAAAATCCGACCGCAGCGCGCGGGCTGGCAAACCAGTGGCGAACATTCTCATCCACCGGCAGTACAGCTTCCTGCCCTACCAGGGGTTCGCGCAGGATATTGGAGAAGAAGCCAGACGCCGCCTTGTTCGGCTTGCCCGGACGAATGCAGATAGTCGGCAAACGAATGCCGATCCCGTCAAAGAAGCCGCGGCGGCTGTAGTCCGATAGCAGCAGCTCGGAGATTGCCTTTTGCGTACCGTAGCTGGTCAGTGGAGTCGTGAAAAACTCATCGCCGATCTTGTCCGGAAACGGCGTTCCGAAAACCGCGATCGATGAGGCGAATACCATGCGCGGCTTGTAAGGAGCGTTTCTGCTTTCCAGCCGGATCGCTTCGAATAAGGAACGCGTCCCGTCGAGATTGACCTTGTAGCCCTTTTCGAAATCGGCTTCCGCTTCGCCGGAGACAATAGCGGCGAGATGGAAGATCATGTCCGGCCGGCTGGAGATCAGTGTCTCGGCCACGCCCGGATCGGAAAGGTCTGCCGCCTTGGTCACGGAAATGCTGGCAAAAGGTGCTGGCGCGACAGGTTCGATCACGTCGACCAGCGTCAGCCTGTCGATGTCCCCACCCAGGGAGCCGGGCTCTGCAGCGATCCTGTCGAGTAGTTTGCGGCCAACCATTCCGGCTGCTCCGATGACCAAAACATGCATAAGAAGAATTCCTCCCTGCGAGCCCCTCCCGGGCTCGGCGCACTAATATATAAGAACGTGGCGCAAAGTTATGCACACTGACTAGCATTCATCAAGCCTTTTATGGTAGCGCTGTCATAAATCTTGTCAATCGCACTGGATTGGTGCCCATGCCGCGCAAACGCAACGCTCACCGAAGCCCCGATATGCCGACGCTCGCCGATGTCGCGCGCCTAGCGGGCGTGAGCGAGATCACGGCGTCACGCGTTGTCCGCGATCAAGGGCCTATCGCCGATTCAACCAGGGCACGTGTGCTGACGGCCATCGCCGAGCTTGGCTATATTCCCAATCGCGCCGCCGGAAGCCTTGCCTCTGCGGGCTCGACGCTGATGAGCGTCCTGCTGCCGTCGCTCTCGAATATCGTCTTTCCCGATGTGTTGCGCGGCATCCACACGGCGCTCACCGAAACAGCCTTTCAACCGGTGATCGGCGTAACGGACTATGATCCGCTGATCGAGGAGCGAATTCTCGTCTCCTTCCTCGCATGGCAGCCGGCTGCAGTGATCCTCGCCGGCCTGCATCATACACCCACTGCACGCCGTCATCTGGAGCATGGCCGCTTCCGCGTCGCCGAGTTGATGGACATCGATGGAGACCCGGTGGATATCGCCGTGGGCATGTCCCATCGCCAGGCGGGTTACGAAACCGGGCGGCACCTCATCCAGCGCGGTTACCGCCGCTTCGGCTATGCCCGGCACAATATCGTCACCGACGATCGTGCCAGTGCGCGTTACGAAGGACTTTGTGCGGCACTGCAAGAGGGCGGCCTTTCCTTGATCGCTGAGCATCGGTTTCCCGGCGCGAGTTCGACCAAGGCCGGACGTGACGCGCTGGAAATTCTTCTTGCGGAGCATCCGGAACTCGATGTGGTCGTCTTCCCCAATGATGATATGGCGATGGGCGGCATTTTCCACTGCTTGCATGAGGGGATTGCGGTCAAGGACAAACTCGGCATATTCGGCTTCAATGGCCTCGATATCGGGCAGGCCATGCCAATGCCACTGTCGACGATCCTGTCGAAGCGCTTTCTCATCGGCAAGACGGCCGCTGAAAAACTGCTGGAAAGCCGCGAGCGTCCCGCCGAAAAAACCATTATCAATACCGGCTTCGACATCATCGAGGGCGCAACGGCCTAGGAAATAAGCCGGTTTCGTTTTTGATCAGATTGACATATGCGCATTTTCGTTTTCGTATAGACTACAGAAAAACGAAAATGAAAGCCCACGCCCATGTTCCTCGCTCCCAGGCACGCCGAAATTCTGGAGATGGCCAAGGAGCACGGACGTGTCCTGGTGGACGACCTTGCTGTTCATTTCAATGTCACACCGCAGACAATTCGCAAAGATCTCAACGATCTGTGCGACCAGCGCCTGCTCAACCGTATTCACGGCGGTGCGCTGTTTCCTTCCGGCGTGCAGAATTTGGAATATGAGGCACGCCGGTTGATTGCCGCGAGCGAAAAGGAAGCGATCGGCCGCGCCGCTGCCAACCTTATCCCCGACAATGCCTCCCTCTTCGTCAACATCGGTACCACCACGGAAGCCGTTGGCCAGGCGCTGCTCGACCGCAAGGGCTTGATGATAATCACCAATAATATCAATGTTGCCAACAAGTTACGTGTCTACCCCGATATCGAAGTGGTTATCGCCGGCGGCGTCGTGCGCGGTTCCGATGGCGGTATCGTCGGCGAAGCGGCGGTCGATTTCATCCGCCAGTTCAAGGTGGATTTTGCCGTCATCGGTACGTCCGCCATCGACAGCGACGGCGCGCTGCTTGACTTCGATTTCCGCGAGGTCAAGGTGGCGCAGGCAATCATGGCCAATGCGCGCCATGTGATTCTCGTTTCCGATTCGACCAAATTCGAGCGCACAGCACCGGTGCGCATCGGTCATCTGTCGCAAGTCCACACCTTTATCACCGACCGCTGCGAGAGCGAGGCAATCCGGCAAATTTGCCTCGATGCGGACGTTCGGCTCATCGAAACTTCAGTTTGACACAGCTCTTGTGCGCCGCCGCAATGCGCGTTATAGTTCCTTTTAGTTTCGTATTGCTTTCGTAATGCCACCGTATGCCTTTCGCAATTGCGAAGAAATGGTGCGATGCGAAATGGGGAGCGCGGGAATTGCCTAATCTGGTAGACATGGTCTACGACATCTTCGTCATCGGCGGCGGCATCAATGGATGCGGCATTGCGCGCGATGCTGTCGGCCGTGGCTTTTCCGTGTTCCTCGCGGAAATGAATGATCTCGCCAGTGGCACGTCCTCCGATTCGACCAAGCTCATCCACGGCGGACTGCGCTATCTCGAATATTACGAATTCCGGCTGGTGCGCGAATCGCTGATGGAGCGTGAAGTGCTCTGGGCCAGCGCCCCGCACATCATCTGGCCACTGCGTTTTGTCCTGCCGCATCACGCGGGGCTTCGTCCGGCCTGGCTCTTGCGGCTTGGCCTCTTCCTTTATGATCATATTGGCGGGCGCAAGAAGCTTCCGGCGACGCGCACGCTGGACATGACCCGCGATCCGGCAGCCAAGCCGCTGAAATCGCTCTATACCAAGGCCTTCGAATATTCCGACTGCTGGGTCAATGATGCGCGCTTCGTTGCGCTCAATGCCCGCGACGCGGCAGACCGTGGCGCGGTTATTCGCACCCGTACGAAAGTCGTCAGCGCCCGCCGCGATGCGGATCACTGGACGCTGACGCTGCAGGACGGCTTGACCGGCGCCACCGAGGAAGTTCGCTCGCGCCTCCTGGTCAATGCGGCCGGTCCGTGGGTCGATGAAGTCCTGACCGGTGTCGTTGGCAGCAACAACGCGCATAATGTCCGTCTGGTGCAGGGCAGCCATATCGTCGTGAAGAAGAAGTTCGACGATCCGCGCGCGTACTTCTTCCAGAACACCGATGGCCGCATCATTTTCGCCATTCCTTACGAACAGGATTTCACCCTCATCGGCACCACCGATCAGGACTATCACGGCAATCCGGCCGAGGTGAAAATCAGCGATGCCGAGATCGATTATCTCTGCGCCGCCGCCAGCGAATATTTCGTCGACCCGGTCAAGCGCGAGCATGTCGTTTGGACCTATTCCGGCGTTCGTCCGCTTTATGATGATGGGGCCTCGAAGGCGCAGGAGGCCACGCGCGATTATGTGTTGAAGGCTGATGCCCCGGAAGGCCAGGCGCCGCTGCTCAATATTTTCGGCGGGAAAATCACTACGTTCAGGCGCCTGTCCGAGCATATGCTGGAGAAGATCGAAGACCAGCTTGGCAAGCGCGGCAAACCCTGGACTGCGGGCAGCACCTTGCCTGGCGGCGATTTTGCCACGATCGCTTTCGATACGGAATTGCAGAAACTGAAACTTGACTATCCGTTTCTCGATCCGCGCCATGCGCATCGTCTGTTCCGGCTTTACGGCACGAAAGCGCGTATAATGCTTGGCAAGGCGACATCGATCGATGCGCTCGGCAAGCATTTCGGCTCTGATCTGTACGAGGCGGAAGTGCGCTACCAGATCGAGCATGAGTGGGCGGTGACGGCGCAGGACGTATTGTGGCGCCGCACCAAGAAGGGTTTGCATTTGAGTGCCGATGAGGCCGCTGTGCTCGACCGTTTCATGGAAAATGCGGTCGATAGACGGCGCCAGATCGCGGCGGAATAGAATTGAATTTGCGCGGCGTGGACGAGAGGTCCGCGCCGTCTCTGGGAGGAGTAGGAATGTTGGAACTGCGGAATGTATCCAAGGTGGTGGGTGGCAAGCCCCATCTCAGCGATATTTCGCTCAACCTGGAACATGCAACGCTGAATGTCCTGCTCGGACCCACCCTGTCCGGCAAGACCAGCCTCATGCGCATTATGGCCGGGCTGGATGTGCCGACTTCCGGTTCTATATGGTTTGACGGCAAGGATGTGACCGGCGTGCCGGTACAGAAGCGTTCAGTCGCCATGGTCTACCAGCAGTTCATCAATTATCCGGCCTTCACGGTCTATGAGAACATTGCCTCGCCGATGCGCGTGGCCGGCGCCGACAAGACGACGATCGATCGCGAAGTGCGCAAGGCCGCCGAAATGCTGAAGCTCACGCCTTTTCTCGACCGTACGCCGCTCAACCTTTCGGGCGGCCAGCAGCAGCGCACTGCACTCGCCCGCGCTATTGTGAAGAATGCCAAGCTGGTGCTGCTCGATGAGCCGCTGGCCAACCTCGACTATAAGCTGCGCGAGGAATTGCGGCAGGAATTGCCGAGGATTTTCGCCGAGTCCGGCACGATCTTCGTCTACGCGACGACCGAACCCCACGAAGCCCTGCTGCTGGGCGGCAATACCGCGACTCTCGCCGAAGGCCGCATCACCCAGTTCGGGCCGACCATCGATGTGTTCCGCAAGCCGGATGATCTCATCACCGCGCAGACTTTCGCTGACCCGCCACTCAACACCATTGCACTGGCAAAGTTCGGCAAGGCATTTCAGCTCGAAGGCGGCGTCACGCTGCCGGTACCGGCGCATCTCGCCGAATTCGCCGATGGCACCTATACGATCGGCTTCCAGCCGCATCATATCAACACCGTCCGCAGCAATGCCGATGAGATTGGCTTGAGAGCAACCGTTACCGCCACCGAAATCACCGGCTCGGAAAGCTTCGTGCATCTCTCCTTTGCCGATGCGCGCTGGACGATGCTTGCGCACGGCATCCACATCTACACGCCCGACGAGGAGATCGACATCTTCATCGATCCACGCAATCTGATGATTTTCGACATGAGCGGCAATTCCGTCAGCCGCCGCCAGAAGCTGGCGGCATAGGGGGAACCATGGCACGCATCGACCTCAACCATATTCGCCACGCCTACGGCCCCAACCCGAAGTCGGATAAGGACTACGCACTGAAGGAAGTCCATCACAGCTGGGAGGACGGCGGCGCCTATGCGCTGCTCGGCCCGTCCGGTTGCGGCAAGACCACACTTTTGAACATTATTTCCGGGCTGATCCATCCCTCGCACGGGCAATTGCTGTTCGACGGCGTCGACGTGACCACCCTCTCCACGCAGGAGCGCAATATCGCGCAGGTGTTCCAGTTCCCGGTTATCTACGACACGATGACCGTCTACGACAATCTTGCCTTTCCGCTGCGCAACCGCGGCGTGCCGGAAGCCGAGATTGACCGCAAGGTACGCGAGACGCTGGAGATGATCGACCTTGCCAGTTGGGCCAAGAGGAAGGCGCGCGGTCTTACCGCTGATCAGAAACAGAAGATTTCGCTGGGTCGCGGCCTTGTTCGCTCCGACGTCAACGCCATTCTTTTCGATGAACCGCTCACCGTCATCGATCCACATATGAAATGGGTGCTGCGCTCGCAGTTGAAACAGCTGCACCAGCGCTTCGGCTACACCATGGTCTATGTAACGCACGATCAGACGGAAGCGCTGACCTTCGCCCAGAAAGTCGTGGTCATGTATGACGGCGAGATCGTGCAGATCGGTACACCGGAAGAATTGTTCGAAAGGCCGAAACATACCTTCGTCGGCTATTTTATCGGCTCGCCCGGCATGAACGTCATGCCGGTGAAGCTTTCCGGTGGCATGGCCCAGATCGGCAGTCATCAGATCCAGCTGCCTGCGCCGGTAATGCCCGCCGCGGCAAAGACGGTCGAACTCGGCATTCGCCCGGAATATGTACGGCTCGGCCGTGCCGGCATGCCTGTAAAGATCGCCAAGGTCGAGGATATCGGCCGCCACAAGATCGTCCGCACCCGGCTCGAAAATCAGGACATCGCTATCATTGTCGGTGAGGGCGAGGATATTCCGGCCGAGCCGCATATCGCCTTCGATCCGAAGGGCATCAATATCTATGCCGATAGCTGGCGCGTAGGAGGAAACTGAACCATGGAAAAAACCTGGAACAACAAAGCCTGGTTCATGGTCCTGCCGGTGCTGCTGCTCGTCGCTTTTTCGGCCGTCATCCCGCTGATGACCGTCGTCAATTATTCGGTACAGGACACATTCGGCAACAACCAGTTTTTCTGGGCCGGAACCGAATGGTTTGACGAAATCCTCCACTCCGAACGCTTTCATGCAGCGCTCGGGCGCAATCTCGTCTTCTCCTTCATCATCCTTGCGATCGAGATTCCGCTGGGTATCGTCATTGCACTCAATATGCCTCGCAAAGGCTGGGGCGTTCCCGTCTGCCTCGTGCTGATGGCACTGCCGCTGCTTATCCCGTGGAATGTGGTCGGTACGATCTGGCAGGTCTTTGGCCGTACCGATATCGGTTTGCTCGGCCACACGCTGGAAAGTCTCGGCATCAACTACAATTATGTACAGAACCCGATGCACGCCTGGTTCACGGTCATCATTATGGATATCTGGCACTGGACGAGCCTCGTCGTCCTCCTCTGCTATGCTGGTCTCGTGTCGATCCCCGATGCCTTCTATCAGGCCGCCAAGATCGATGGCGCGTCGCGCTGGGCGGTGTTCCGTTATATCCAGCTGCCGAAGATGAACCGCGTTTTGCTTATCGCCGTTCTCTTGCGCTTCATGGACAGTTTCATGATCTATACGGAACCCTTCGTCGTCACTGGCGGCGGCCCTGGCAATTCGACAACGTTCCTGTCGATCGACCTGGTCAAGATGGCGGTTGGCCAGTTCGACCTTGGACCCGCAGCGGCCATGTCGATCGTCTACTTCCTGATCATCCTGCTGATGTCGTGGGTGTTCTACACAGTCATGACCAATTACGATGCGGAGCGCTGATATGTCGGTGCGACAAGAAACACTCGCTCGCACGAGCGAACGGCCGGAAGCCGAACAGCGCCAGATCGACAAGGCGCTGGCGCGAAAGATGCGCAAGCGCGGCGACGAGTCCAAATTCTGGTGGCTGATCCCGACGCTCTACATCATCTTCCTGATGCTGCCGATCTACTGGCTCATCAATATGAGCTTCAAGACCAATCAGGAAATCCTCGGTGCCTTCTCGCTCTGGCCGCAGAACCCCACCCTGCACAATTATGCGGTCATCTTCACCGATCCGTCCTGGTACAAGGGCTATATCAACTCCATCATCTATGTGGTGATGAACACAGTTATCTCGGTGCTGGTGGCCTTGCCTGCAGCCTATGCCTTCTCGCGCTACCGCTTCCTCGGCGACAAGCATCTGTTCTTCTGGCTGCTGACCAACCGCATGGCGCCGCCCGCCGTGTTTGCCTTGCCGTTCTTCCAGCTCTATTCGGCCTTCGGCCTCATCGATACGCATATCGCCGTGGCACTCGCCCATTGTCTGTTCAACGTACCGCTGGCCGTCTGGATTCTCGAAGGTTTCATGTCGGGCGTGCCAAAGGAGATCGATGAGACGGCCTATATCGATGGCTATTCGTTCCCGCGCTTCTTCGTGAAGATATTCATTCCGCTCATCGCCAGTGGCATCGGTGTGGCTGCCTTCTTCTGCTTCATGTTCTCGTGGGTGGAATTGCTGATCGCCCGCACGCTGACGACGACTGCCGCAAAGCCGATCGCCGCCATCATGACGCGCACGGTTTCCGCTTCCGGCATGGATTGGGGTGTTCTGGCGGCGGCCGGTGTATTGACGATCATTCCGGGCGCCATCGTCATCTATTTCGTCCGTAACTATATCGCCAAGGGCTTTGCCCTGGGGAGGGTGTAATGGAAACGACAAGGCGTTGGCCTGTAGTGTTGGCGGGTGTCGGCTTCGCGTTCGCAGTCTTGGTGGGGCTTCTCGTTGCGGCTGTTCCTGTCAAGGATGGTGCACGTGACTGGTTCGCTCCATTGATCGCTGGTGGCTGGATGGCCTGGACGTTCCCGACGGCGCTGTTCTTCCTGACTATTTTCTTTCTTATGTCGCTGATGGCGGTCTGGGAATATGCCTCGCCGGGCGGCAATCCGCGCGTTGGCATCCTGCGCTTTGAAACGACGCGCGGCGACCGTCTGTTCGTGTCACTGCTTGGCAGCGCATTCATTCACCTCGCCTGGCTTGGACTTGTCGGTCCGAACCTGTGGTGGGCTTTGGCTCTATCCGTGGTCTACGCCATCGGCGTATTTCGCTTTGTTTAGAAATTGGGTGCCCGGCACCCGCCGGGCATTTGACGATGCAATCGCAACTTTGGGAGGACAATCATGCGAACGCGAATTTTAACGACAACGACAGCCCTGGCGCTGCTGTTCGGTGCAGGCAGTGCCTGGGCCGGAATGGACGAAGCCAAGACATTCCTTGACAAGGAGATTGGCGACATGTCGACGCTCGACAGAGCGGCGCAGGAAAAGGAAATGCAGTGGTTCGTCGATGCGGCGAAGCCTTTCGCCGGCATGGACATCAAGGTGGTTTCCGAAACCATTACCACGCACGACTACGAGTCCAAGACACTCGCCAAGGCATTCACTGATATCACCGGCATCAAGGTCACCCATGATCTGATCGGTGAAGGTGACGTGGTGGAGAAGCTGCAGACGCAGATGCAATCGGGCGAAAACATCTATGATGCCTATATCAACGATAGCGATCTGATTGGTACGCATTGGCGCTATCAGCAGGCCCGCAACCTCACCGACTGGATGGCGAACGAAGGCAAGGATGTCACCAATCCCGGCATCGACGTCGATGATTTCATCGGCAAGTCATTCACCACGGCACCGGATGGCAAGCTTTACCAGCTGCCCGACCAGCAGTTCGCCAACCTCTACTGGTTCCGCTATGACTGGTTCAACGACGAAAAGAACAAGGCCGACTTCAAGGCCAAATACGGCTATGACCTCGGTGTCCCGGTCAATTGGTCAGCCTATGAAGATATCGCCGAGTTCTTCACCGGCCGGGAGATCGATGGCAAGAAGGTCTTCGGCCATATGGACTATGGCAAGAAGGACCCATCGCTTGGCTGGCGCTTCACCGATGCCTGGCTCTCCATGGCTGGCAATGGCGACAAGGGTATCCCGAATGGTCTGCCAGTCGATGAATGGGGCATCAAGGTCAACGACAAATCGCAGCCTGTCGGCTCTTGCGTCGCCCGCGGCGGTGATACCAACGGCCCGGCCGCAGTTTACTCGATCCAGAAATATCTCGATTGGCTGAAGGCCTATGCGCCACCGGAAGCTCAGGGCATGACCTTCTCCGAATCCGGACCGATCCCGGCGCAAGGCAATGTCGCCCAGCAAATCTTCTGGTACACGGCCTTCACCGCAGACAGTGTCAAGGACGGACTGCCGGTCGTCAATGCCGACGGTACGCCGAAATGGCGCATGGCCCCAAGCCCGCATGGCGTCTATTGGAAAGACGGCATGAAGCTCGGTTATCAGGATGCGGGTTCCTGGACGCTGCTGAAGTCCACTCCGGATGATCGGGCCAAGGCTGCCTGGCTCTATGCCCAGTTCGTGACATCGAAGACCGTCGACGTGAAGAAGAGCCATGTCGGCCTTACCTTCATTCGCCAGTCTACGCTCGATCACAAGAGCTTTACGGACCGTGCACCAAAACTCGGTGGTCTGATCGAGTTCTATCGCTCGCCGGCACGCCTGCAATGGTCGCCGACGGGTACCAACGTTCCGGATTATCCGAAGCTGGCCCAGCTCTGGTGGCAGGCGATCGGCGATGCTTCTTCCGGCGCGAAATCCGCACAGGAAGCCATGGACTCGCTCTGCTCCGAGCAGGAGAAAGTTCTTGGCCGTCTGGAGCGTTCAGGCGTTCAGGGCGACATCGGTCCGAAACTGGCCGAAGAGCATGATCTTGCCTACTGGAATGCCGATGCCGTCAAGGCCGGCCATCTGGCGCCACAGTTGAAGATCGAGAACGAAAAGGAAAAGCCACAGACCATCAATTACGATGAGCTGGTCAAAAGCTGGAACAAATAAGTTTCGAGCGTTTTGGTGGGGGGAGGGGTGGCGCTTCGGCGCCGCCCCTTTTTCTCCGTCAGAGAATTTAGCGTCTAGCTCTCGGAGATACGGCCAGACCGAGGAATACAAGCATTGCCTGATTGAGACGCAGAATATCTTCATCACTCAAGCGACCGATATGCATTGCCATCTTAGATTTCGGAATCGTTGTTATCCTGTCTACCATCATATGGCACGAACTGCGCAGACCGCTATGTGCACTGGGTTCAACTGATAAACGAAAGAGAGGAGCAGCTGTCTCATCAGTGGTAAAGACGCAGATCATGATGGAATCGGTTCCGTCAAAGCTGTCGTCCTGCACAATCACAACAGGTCGAGGTTTGCCCGTATAATCTTTTCCGCCTGAAGCAGTCCAGATATCGCCCCGCCTCATTCATCATCCCAATCAGTTACAGCATCAACGAATGCCTGATCTTTGTTCGCATCGGCACTCGCAGCTACCGCAACGGACTGGCGGTGCGCTTCGGATTGAAACACAGCAGATTTCACGTCCGGCACCCATATCTGGATAGGGCGCAGGCCATGCTCACGCAGACGTCGGCGATGATCCCGAACTTTCTCGCGGGAAGACTTGGGCTGTGATGCAGCGGCCATAATAGCTCCATTGGTTACATGTAACTTATCACCTTTGCAATGGTTTGGCTATGGCGATTACAGCCCGTATACCTGCAGCAGGCTCTTCATCCGGTTCACCGCAAGCTCGGGCTTGTCCAGCACGTTCGCTTGGTCGGCCAGCCGGAAAATGTCGGCATAGTGGACGATGCCGCGCGCCGACTGCATGCCAGCTGGCATGGTGAAATGGCTCTGATGGCCATTGAGCCAGGCGAGAAACACCACGCCCGCCTTGTAATATTGCGTCGGCGCCTCGAAGATCCTGCGTGACAAAGGAACAGTCGGCTCGATTACTTCGCGGAAGGCTTGCGTCTCACCCTTGGCCAGATGGACCAAGGCTTTCGAAGCCGAGGGCGCAACCGCATCGAATATGCCCAGCAGCGCATGGCTGTATCGTTCGCCGTCTCCTTCGATCAATTCGGCATAATTGAAATCATCACCGGTAAAGCAGAGCACGCCTTCCGGCAGCCGCTTGCGCAGTTCGATTTCCTTGGCGTTATCGAGCAGCGAAATCTTGATGCCTTCGACCTTGTTCCTGTTATCTCCGATGATCGCGAGGACGGTTTCCAGCGCCTGCTCGAACGAGGGCGAGCCCCAGTATCCGGCAAGCTGCGGATCGAACATGTCGCCGAGCCAGTGGAGCACCACCTTCTCTCGCGTCTGGCCGAGAATGTGGTTGTAGACAACGCGGTAATCATCGGCTGAGCGCGCCACACGCGCCAGCGCACGGCTCGCCATCATGACCGCGCGTCCGCCTTCGGCCTCGACAAAACCTATCTGCGTTTCATACGCATCGATGACGTCCTGAAGTGTCCTCGCATCTTCCGGCGCAAGCTGATCGGTACCTGCGCCGCAGGCGAGGTCCGCACCCGCAACGGTCCTCGATTCCGCCAGCGAGCGGCGGATCAGTTCGCGTGATCCGGCCCAATCGACACCCATGCCGCGCTGTGCCGTATCCATCGCTTCGGCAATCTTGAAACCGAGGGACCAAAGGTGGTGGCGAAATGCCATGGTCGCATCCCAATCGATGGCAGGTGCACTCCATGGCTGGATATCGCGGAGCGGATCGGAAACCACATGAGCGGCGGCATAGGCGATGCGGTTGAAGACCGGCGGACTTGAGGGCGCAGCAATCGGGACGCCTTTCAAAGCGTAATCCGTGACTGTGCCATTTGCATTTGGCAACTGAAGTTTGAGGGTCATTCGCATTGCTCCCAGTCCAATAATTCACTTTTAATTTGGAACGTTCCAAAAAACAAGAGGCAATTGGACGCGTTAGTCAAACACGATTTGGCTAATTAATATGACAATTACGATAAAAGTGCTTGACGAATTTGGAACGTTCCAATTATATGAACGCCAGTGGAGGATTTCAGTTGAGCAAGACCCGGACCAGTATTGTGGATATTGCACGCGCCGCCGGCGTGTCGAAATCCACTGTGTCGCTGGTTCTGCAGGGTAGTCCGCTCGTCAACGAAAAGACTCGCGAAAAGGTCAACGCCCTCATCGGCGATCTTGGCTATGTCTATAATCGCGGCGCTGCCAACCTGCGGCAGTCGAAATCAAAGATCATCGGCATTGTCGTCAACGACCTGACCAACAGTTTCTTCGCCGAGCTCGCAGTTGGCATGGACATGATGGTTCAGTCGGCCGGCTACGTGCAATTCCTTGCCCATAGCGGCGAGAGCGTCGACCGTCAGCGCGAAGTTATTTCCTCGATGCGCGAGAATGGCATTGCTGGGTTGATCCTGTCGCCAGCGCGCGGCACGGAAGCCAGCGATATCAAGCCGCTTGCCGATAGCGGCATTCCCGTGGTGCTGGTTGTCCGCAATGTGCCCGGCGCGAAAGTCTCGACGCTCCTCTCCGACAACTATGCCGGCGCCAAGTCCGCCATCCGCCATCTGATCTCCCTCGGCCACCGCCGGATCGCTTTCATGGGTGGTTTCGCCGATACGGCGGTTTTCGGCGAGCGGTTGCGCGGCTATCGTGATGCGCTGGCTGAAGCGAACATCCCGCTCAACGAAAAATTCGTCATCCATTCGGCGCCGTCCCGCGCTGGTGGTGTCGCTGCGGTCGAACGCATGATGGTCTTTGCCGAGCGCCCCACAGCGGCCCTTTGCCTCAACGATGCAGTAGCCTTCGGCGTGTGCGATGGCTTGCGCTCCAACAATATCGAGCCTGGAAAAGGCTTTGGTATCGTCGGTTTCGATGACGTGATCGAGGCGAAGACAGCGGTCCCCGCGTTGACTACTGTTTCGGTCGATCCGCAGGGCATGGGACAGCGCGCGGCGCAACTGGTTTTGAAACAGATCAATGCCGGACAGACCGATCCGGAATCCATCGTGACGTCGGTGCGCCTTGTCGTGCGCCAAAGTTGCGGTGCGCCTGTAAAACAATTGGAGGAATTGGCATGACACGCTGGGGACTGATCGGCGCAAGCACCATTGCGCATGAGTGGGTAATCGATGCGATCCGCGCCAGCGGCGGCGAAATCGTCTCCGTGATGAGCACCAATGACGAGCGCGGCAAGAAATATGCGGCGGACCACAACATCCCCAAGTCGGTAACCACGCTCGACGCGCTGGTCGGCGATCCGAACGTCGATGCAGTTTATATTTCAACGACCAACGAGTTGCACAAGGATCAGGTATTGGCGGCGGCAAAAGCCGGCAAGCACATATTGTGCGAGAAGCCCTTGGCAACGAGCCTTGCCGACGCCCATGCGATGGTCGATGCCTGCCGCGCTGCTAATGTCGTTTTCGCTACCAACCATCATCTGCGCAATGCAGCGAGCCATACCGCGATGCGCGACGCGATTGCCGCTGGCAAGATCGGCACTCCGCTTGCCGCCAAGGTCTTCCACGCGGTCTATCTTCCACCGCATCTGCAGGGATGGCGCCTCGATCGTCCGGATGCCGGAGGCGGGGTTATTCTCGACATAACAGTACATGATACGGACACGCTGCGTTACGTTCTTGGCGACGATCCTGTCGAGGCCACGGCATTCTCGCAGAAAAGCGGCCTTGCCAAGGCGGGCCTCGAGGACGCGGTCATGGGCGTCATGCGGTTCAAGTCGGGGCTGATTGCCCTGTTCCATGATGGCTTCACCACCAAATATTCCGAGACCGGCTTCGAAGTGCACGGTACCGAGGGTTCGCTTGTCGGCCGCAACGTGATGACGCAAAAGCCGATTGGTGCTGTGACGCTTCGCAATGCGGACGGCGAGACGGAACTCGAGCTCGATCAGAAGAACCTCTACGAAAGCGGCGTCGCCAGGTTCCACGCTGCCATTGCCGGCAAGGGCAAGCCGGCAGCAAGCGGCGAAGATGGCTTGTGGTCGCTGGCCGCCGGTCTCGCCGTCACCGAAGCGGCAAAGACCGGCACTGCGCAAAAGATCAATCCAGGCCTCTGAGAGGCCCAGTTATTGAGAATAGAAATACAAGCATGAACAAGCACATAACCCCCGAAGAGGCCGCAAACCTCATCCCCGATGAAGCGATCATTTCGGTGTCGTCTTCGAGCGGTCTCGGCTGTCCGGATCTGATGTTGAAAGCCATCGGCGCACGTTTCGATGCGACGGGCCATCCACGCGATCTGACGACGTTGCACCCGATCGCAGCGGGGGATATGAGCGGCATCAAGGGTGTCGATTACATCGCCAAAAAGGGACTGCTCAAGAAGATCATCGGCGGCTCCTATCCATCCGGCCCCTCCGGCGCCGAGCCTCCACTGATCTGGCAGATGATCGGCAATGACGAGGTTGCCGCCTATAATATCCCTTCCGGCATCCTTTTCGACATGCACCGCGAGGCCGCTGCAAAACGTCCGGGCGTTTTCACCAAGGTCGGGCTCGATACCTTTGTCGACCCGGACCGGCAGGGCTGCGCCATGAACGCCTCTGCCGCCAGAGAATCGGTCGTCCGCAAGATCGAATTCGGTGGCGAGGAATGGCTGTTCTTCAAGCCCATCATTCCGCAAGTCGCGATCATCCGTGCCACCACTGCTGACGAGCGTGGCAATCTCACCTATGAGCACGAAGGCGCTTATCTCGGCGGTTTCGATCAGGCGCTTGCCGTGCGCAACAATGGCGGCATTGTCATTGCGCAGGTCAAACGCATCACCAAGAGCGGCTCGATGAAGCCGCATGATGTGCGCGTACCCGGCATCTTGGTTGACTACGTGGTCGTCGATCCGGAGCAGAAACAAACCACCCAAACGCTTTACGATCCCGCTATATCCGGCGAGATATTCCACCCGTTGGAAGATTTCGCTCTGCCGGATTTTAACATCCAGAAGGTCATCGCGCGCCGTGTCGCCATGGAACTCGAAGCGGGAAGCGCCGTAAATCTCGGCTTCGGCATCTCGGCCAATGTGCCGCGCATTTTGCTGGAGGAAGGCCTGCATGGCGCGGTTACCTGGGTCATCGAGCAGGGGCCGGTTGGCGGCATTCCGCTGCTCGATTTCGCCTTCGGGTGCGCTTCCAATGCGGAAGCCTTCGTGCCGTCGCCGCATCAGTTCACCTATTTCCAGGGCGCGGGCTTTGATGCCTCGCTGCTGTCCTTCCTCGAAATCGATAGATCTGGCTCCGTCAATGTCTCCAAGCTGAGCTTCCGTCCGCATGTGACAGCCGGAGCCGGCGGCTTCGTTGATATCACCGCACGAGCGCGCAAGATCGTCTTTTCGGGCATGTTCAATGCCGGTGCGAAGGTGCATGTCGAGGATGGCAAGCTCGTCATCGAAAAGGAAGGCAAGCTGAAGAAGCTGGTCAACGAGGTCGAGCACGTCACTTTTTCGGGCCGCCGGGCCGTCGAGCAGGGCCAGGACATCACCTATGTCACTGAGCGCTGCGTCATGGTGCTAAGGCCGGAAGGCGTGGTGCTGACGGAGATAGCGCCGGGCGTCGATCTGCAGACCCATATTCTCGATCAGACGGAATTCCCCTTGGTTGTCGCGCGCGATCTGAAACTGATGGACGAGCATCTGTTCGCGCCACAGCCTTTCGGCCTTAAACTGCCGCAGAAACCACAGAGGACGCTCCATGGCTGATCAGCGCATCGAAGTGACCTTCGCCGGACCCGTTGCCACGATCACCGTGTCCCGGCCCGAAAAGCTCAACGCCTTCGACCTCGACATGTTGAGGGATTTGAGCGCGGCCTGTGACGAAGTGGAGGCCAACGCGCAAGTGCGTGTTGCGATCCTTACCGGGGCTGGCAAGGCATTTTCGGCAGGCGGCGATATCAAGGCCTGGGCGGCGATGACGCCGAACGAATTCGGCCATGCCTGGGTGCGCTTCGGTCACCGGGTGTTCGAGCGTCTGGCAACGTTGCGCGTGCCATTGATCGCGGCTCTTAACGGTCATGCGCTGGGCGGCGGGCTGGAACTCGCCGCAGCCGCCGATATCCGCATTGCCGAAACACAGATCAAACTTGGCTTGCCAGAGACCGGTCTTGGCATGGTGCCCGGTTGGTCCGGCACCCAGCGTCTGGTGCGACGCTTTGGAGCGCAGGTGGTACGCCGCATGGCGCTTGGCGGCGAAATCTTCACCGCGAGTGAGGGACATGCTCTCGGCCTTGTCGATCACGTTGTTGAAACCGGCGAGGCCGTTTCCGCGGCGCAGGCCTATGCGGAGCGGATCGCCAAGCGCAGTCCGGCTGCTGTCGAAGTTGCAAAACTGATGATCGCCTCAGCCAATGGCGAAGACAATGGAACGGCGGTCGAAGCCTTGGGCTCGATCCTCGTCGCAAAAACGGCGGACCTGAAGGAAGGTGTTTCGGCCTTTGCCGAAAAGCGAGAGCCCGTGTTCAAGGGAGAATGGTAATGACAGTTCTGGTGCGCCCCAAGGCACTCGAAAATTTCAAGGTTCGCGAATTCCAGATGCTGATTGATGGCAGATGGACCAACGGTGCCGAAGGTGGCGTTATCGAGCGCAAGAGCCCCGGTCATGGCGTGGTCGTCTCCCGTTATCAGGCAGCGACCAAGGCCGATGCGGAACGCGCGATCGCTGCCGCGCGCCATGCCTTCGATATCGGGCCCTGGTCGCGTATGACCGGCGCGGAGCGTTCGAACATCATCCTCAAGGCCGCCGATCTCATCGAGGCGCGCTCAGACGAACTCGCCTATCTTGATTGCATCGAGTCCGGCAAGCCGATCAGCCAGGCCAAGGCCGAGCTCGGCGGCGCTGTCGACATTTGGCGCTATGCGGCAGCCCTTGGCCGCGACCTGCATGGCGAGAGCTATAACACGCTCGGTGATGGCACTCTGGGTGTCGTGCTGCGCGAGGCGATCGGCGTGGTCTCGATCATCACGCCGTGGAATTTCCCCTTCCTTATCGTAAGCCAGAAGTTACCCTTTGCACTGGCTGCCGGATGCACCGCCGTTGTCAAGCCATCGGAACTGACATCCGGTTCGACGCTGGTGCTCGGTGAAATCCTTATGGAAGCCGGGGTTCCGGCCGGCGTGGTCAATATCCTTGTCGGTACGGGGGCAGAAGTTGGTGCCCCGATGACGACGCATCCGGATGTCGATATGGTTTCCTTCACCGGCTCGACCCTTGTCGGCAAGCTGACCATGGCCAACGCCGCGCAGACCCTGAAAAAGGTCTCGCTCGAACTCGGCGGCAAGAACCCGCAGATCGTGTTTCCGGATGCCAATCTCGATGACTTCATCGATGCTGCAGTGTTCGGCGCTTATTTCAACGCTGGCGAGTGCTGCAATGCCGGATCTCGCCTCATAGTTCATCGCGATATCGCCGACGAGGTGGTGCAGCGTGTTGCCGCGCTCTCCGCCAAGGTCAGGGTCGGCGATCCGCTCGATCCGCGCACCAAGGTCGGCGCGATCATCACGCCGGAGCACCTCGCCAAGGTCGGCACCTACGTCCGCAACGCTGCATCTGCCGGTGCCAGTGTCAGCCATGGCGGGGAAGTACTCGATCTCGGCATGGGGCAGTTCATGTCGCCGACAATTCTCTCCGAGGTTCAGCCGGATATGGCCGTGGCGCGCGAAGAAGTATTCGGACCGGTCCTGTCTGTGCTAACATTCGAAGCATTGGAGGATGCCATCCGTATTGCGAATTCCATCGACTATGGACTGTCGGCCGGCGTCTGGAGCCGTGACTTCGATACGTGCTTGACGATCGGTCGCCGGGTCCGTGCCGGAACCATCTGGATGAACACCTTCATGGACGGCGCATCGGAATTGCCTTTCGGTGGATACAAGCAATCCGGGCTCGGCCGTGAACTCGGCAGGCATGCGGTGGAGGACTATACGGAAACCAAGACTTTGAACATGCACATGGGTAGGCGGAAAGTAGTATGGTCAGAAGGTTAAATCGATTGTAATAGCCGTTCTGCCTATTGTATGAATGCCCCAGACCTTAGGGCACCTTCGGTCGGATATCTTGAATTTTATCTCTTTTTTCTCGTGGGAGGACTGTTATGAAAAAGCTGATGAATACGGTTGCCGCCGCAGCAATGCTGCTCGGCACAGCAACGATGGCCCGTGCGGCTGAAAACGTCGAGGTCCTGCACTGGTGGACCTCCGGCGGCGAAGCCACGGCGCTGGAAGTACTCAAGAAGGATCTGGAATCCAAGGGCATCACCTGGTCCGACATGCCGGTTTCCGGTGGTGGCGGCACGGAAGCTATGACCGTTCTGCGCGCCCGTGTCACCGCTGGCAATCCGCCAACAGCCGTACAGATGCTCGGTTTCGACATCACTGACTGGGCGAAACAGGGCGCTCTCGGCAACCTCGATGAAGTTGCTGCCAAGGAAAAGTGGGACGAAGTGATCCCGACTGCCCTGCAGAAGTTCTCGAAGTATGACGGTCACTGGATTGCAGCCCCGGTCAATGTGCATTCGACCAACTGGATCTGGATCAACAAGGCCGCCCTTGACAAGGCCGGTGGCAAGGAGCCTGCGAACTGGGACGAGCTGATCGCTCTTCTCGACAATTTCAAGGCGCAGGGCATCACTCCGATTGCCCATGGTGGCGTGCCATGGCAAGATGCGACGATCTTCGATGCTGTGGTTCTGTCGCTCGGCAATGACTTCTACAAGTCGGCTTTCATCGACCTTGATCCCGCTGCTCTCGGCGGCGACAAGATGAAGGAAGCCTTCGATCGCATGACCAAGCTGCGTACCTATGTGGATGACAACTTCTCCGGTCGCGACTGGAATCTTGCTTCCGCCATGGTCATCGAAAACAAGGCAGGTCTGCAGTTCATGGGCGATTGGGCCAAGGGCGAATTCATCAAGGCCGGCAAAGTGCCGGGCAAGGATTTCGTCTGCATGCGCTTCCCGGGCACTCAAGGGTCGGTCACGTTCAACTCCGATCAGTTCGCCATGTTCAAGGTCAGCGAAGCACAGCGCGCGCCGCAGCTCGTCATGGCATCGGCCATCGAAAGCCCGACCTTCCAGTCGGCGTTCAATGTCGTGAAGGGTTCTGCTCCTGCACGTACCGATGTTCCGGATACGGCTTTTGACGATTGTGGCAAGAAGGCCATCAAGGATCTTGCCGAAGCCAACAAGGCTGGCACGCTTTTTGGGTCGATGGCCCACGGCCATGCCAATCCGGCCGCTGTCAAGAACGCGATCTATGACGTCGTGACGCGTGAGTTCAACGGCGATCTGACTTCGGAAGAAGCAGTCAAGGAACTCGTTTCCGCTGTTGCTGCCGCGAAATAAGTCAGGCGTTTCTGTCCGGGGCGAATGTCGCCCCGGACAGGTTCCCCGCGATGCTTCGCGGCAATACAAGATTACACATCGAGGGGTGAGGCTATGGATACCCGCAGCCGCATACAGGACCTGATACCCAAACTGGTATTGGGACCGAGTTTTCTGATCGTCCTGATTTTCGTCTATGGCTTCATCGTCTATACCGGCATTCTGTCCTTCACCGACAGCAAGATGCTGCCATCCTACGGCTTTGTCGGGTTTGAAAACTACCGCAAGCTCTGGGCTTTGCCGCATTGGTGGCGCGCGATTACCAATCTCGGTATTTTCGCCTCGCTCTATATTATCATCTGCACGGTCATCGGCCTCGGCCTTGCTATCCTGCTTGATCAGAAGATCCGGATCGAAGGATTCTTGCGCCCGATCTATCTCTATCCCATGGCGCTTTCCTTCATCGTCACCGGCGTCGCCTGGAAATGGTTCCTCGATCCCGGCATCGGTCTTGAAAACACCATGCACCAGTGGGGCTGGGAGAGTTTCCACTTCAACTGGATCAAGGATTCGAAGATGGCGATCTATACGGTGGTCATCGCCGCCGTCTGGCAGTCCTCCGGCTTCGTCATGGCCATGTTCCTTGCCGGCCTGCGCGGTGTCGACAATGAGATCATCAAGGCGGCGCAAATCGATGGCGCTTCAACCGGAACGATCTATCGCCGCATCATCATTCCGCTGATGCGCCCGGTTTTCCTCTCGGCCTTCGTCGTTCTCGCCCACCTCGCCATCAAGGCCTATGATCTTGTGATCGCGCTGACCGGCGGCGGACCGGGCCAAGCCACGGAATTGCCTGCGACCTTCATGTATTCCTATACGTTCACCCGCAATTCCATGGGCATTGGTGCTTCATCGGCCATCATCATGCTGATCATGATCTTCTCGATCATCGTTCCCTATCTCTACTCTGAAATAAGAGGGGGCAACAAATGAGCGCCCAAAGCCCGGACAATGCAATTTCCAGCGGCAAGCTGACACGCGTTCTGATCTACGCAGCGCTGTTTCTGTTCGCCTTCTATTACCTGCTGCCGCTTTACGTCATGCTGGTCAATTCGCTGAAAACGCTGGACGAAATCCGCCAGGGTGGCATGCTGTCGCCTCCACGCGAATGGACCATCCAGCCTTGGCTTACAGCCTGGTCGACTGCACAGATCGGCGTGCAGCCGACAGGCCTCAGGCCGTATTTCATCAATTCGATCCTCATGGTCGTGCCCGCCGTTGCTATCTCCACCGTTGTGGGTGCACTCAACGGATATGTCCTGACCAAGTGGAAGTTCCGCGGCTCCAATCTGATGTTCGGCATGCTGCTGCTCGGCTGCTTCATACCGTTCCAGATCGTGCTCATTCCCATGGCGCGCATGCTCGGGTTGCTCGGCATGGCCGGGACGATCCAGGGTCTGATCCTCGTGCATATCGTCTATGGCCTTGGCTTCACCACGCTTTATTTCCGCAACTACTATGAGGCGTTCCCGACGGAGCTCGTTCGTGCGGCGCAGATCGACGGCGCGAGCTTCTTCCAGATATTCCGCCGAATTCTCCTGCCGTCATCGGGTCCGATCATCGTTGTTTCCGTTATCTGGCAGTTCACCAATATCTGGAACGACTTCCTGTTCGGCGCCTCCTTCTCCGGTTTCTCGAGCACGCCCATGACGGTCGCGCTCAATAACCTCGTCAACTCATCGACGGGCGTGAAGGAATACAACGTGCATTTCGCCGGCGCGATCCTCGCAGCGCTGCCAACTCTCATCGTCTACATCGTTTCCGGACGCTATTTCGTCCGCGGCCTCATGTCGGGCGCCGTGAAGGGATAAATCAATGTCATTTCTCCAGATCAAAGACCTGCATAAATCCTATGGCAATGTGCCGATCCTCAAGGATATCAACATCGAGATCGACGAGGGCGGTTTCCTCGTGCTCGTCGGTCCTTCCGGCTGTGGCAAGTCCACATTGCTCAACACGATTGCCGGACTGGAGCCGATCACCTCCGGCGATATCTCCATCAAGGGCAAGTCGATCAGCGGGCTGCATCCTTCCAGGCGCGATATCGCCATGGTGTTCCAGTCCTATGCGCTTTATCCGAACATGACTGTTGGCGGTAACATCGCCTTCGGCATGGAAATTCGCGGCGTGCCGAAGCCCGAGCGCGAAAAGGCCATCAAGCAGGTCGCCGACATGCTGCAGATCGGCCATCTGCTCGACCGCAAGCCGAGCCAGCTTTCCGGGGGCCAGCGTCAGCGTGTCGCCATGGGCCGCGCGCTTGTGCGCAACCCTCAGGTGTTCCTGTTCGATGAACCGCTCTCCAACCTCGATGCCAAGCTGCGCGTCGATATGCGCACGGAAATCAAGCGCCTGCACCAGCGCATGAAGACGACGATCGTCTATGTGACACACGACCAGATCGAAGCGATGACACTGGCCAGCAAGATCGCCGTTCTGAAGGATGGCGTATTGCAGCAGTTTGGCACGCCCGCCGAGATCTATAACAACCCGACCAATCTGTTCGTTGCGGATTTCATGGGATCACCGGCGATGAACCTGCTTAAGGCCAAGATCGAAGGCAGCGCTCCGGATCTGCATGTCGTGCTCGATCGGCCCGATGCTGCGCCCTTGCGCCTGCCAATCAAGAAGACCAACAGCGCGCTTATCAACTACGCCGGCAAGGATGTCATATTCGGTATTCGTCCCGAAGCCCTGACCGATCCGGACGGCGCCGACCGCAATGCTGGCTCGCTTGTCGAAGGCGAATGCCTCATCGAAGTCGTCGAGCCGGCAGGCTCCGATACTTTCGCGGTGACGAAGCTTGGCGGCAAGGAAGTCGTTGCTCGCTTGCGTGCCGACGCGCAAATCGTTCCGGGGCAGAAGACGCAGCTCGCATTCAACCTGGACAAGGCCGTGTTCTTCGATCCGCAATCGCAATTGCGTATCGGCGCCTGATCGATCGAACTCATGAACCCCGTTCTGCAACCGCGCACAGCCGCAGATATCGTCATCATAGGTTCGGGGATAGGCGGCGCGACCATGGCGGCAGGACTTGCCGCCTCGGGGGCCGATATCCTTATCCTCGAGGCCGGCGATCATCTGCCGGATCGTCCGGAAAACCGCGATCCCCGGGCGATTTTCCAGCGCGGCTTCTTCCGACCCAAGGAAAACTGGTACGACGAGACCGGTCGCGCCTTCAATCCCGGCAATTACTACAATGTTGGTGGCAATTCGAAATTTTATGGGGCGGTGTTGACACGCTATCGCACCGAGGATTTCGAGGAGATGCAGCATCTCGAAGGCGTGTCGCCTGCCTGGCCGTTTCCCTATGAGGAGTTGGAGCCGTGGTACGGCAAGGCCGAGGCGCTGTTTCAGGTTCGCGGAAAGTTGGGCGAAGACCCGACGGAACCGCTCCATTCGACTCCCTACACTTTCCCGCCGGTTCCCGATGAAGCGCCGATCGCTGCCTTGCGGGAGCGCCTGAAGGCAACGGGGATTCATCCATCGACCCTGCCGCTTGGCGTCGATATCGATGCATGGCTGTCGCACGGCAAGACACCATGGGATGCGCATCCCGACAGCTTTAGCGGCAAGATGGATGCCGAGACCACGGCTCTGGCATCCGCGCTCAAGCACGAGAACGTCCGATTGCAGATCAATTCACGCATTACGCGGCTTGAAACTGCACCCGGTGGCAAAGCCATATCAGCGGTGCATTACACGAAAGACGGCAAGAGCTACGTGATCAAGCCGAAGCTCGTCGTTCTTTCCGCTGGTGCGGTCCAGTCGGCCGTCCTGCTACTGCGTTCCGCCAATGATGCCAATCCGGCCGGGCTTGCCAATCGCTCCGATCAGGTCGGGCGCAATTTCATGAACCACAATCTCTCGGCGGTTATCGGTTTCGATCCACGCTTCAGGAACGATTCCGTCTATCAGAAAACCTTTGGCTTCAATGATTTCTACCTGTCGGACGGCAAAGGCGGTGCACCACTCGGCAATGCACAGCTGCTGGGCCGTATCAGCGGACCAGTGCTGAAATCTGACGTGAAACTTGTACCGGAATGGATTTTAGATCGGTTCTGCGCCCATACGGTGGATTTCCTCGCGATGAGCGAAGATGTGCCAAAGCCGGAAAGCCGGGTTCGAGTCGATGGTGACAAGGTTATCCTCGAATGGATCCGCACCAATTGGCCCGCACATCTGAAGCTTGTCGCGCAGATCAAGTCGGTGCTGCGCGCGGCGGGTTTTCCGCTGGTGCTGTCCAAGGCTTTCGATCGCAAGACGCCCTCGCACCAGTGCGGCACCGTCCGCATGGGCGATGACCCGGCGTCCGCGCCGCTCGACATCTACTGCCGCGCCTGTCAGCACCCCAACCTGTTCGTGGTTGACGCGGCCTTCCTGCCAACTTCGGCCGCCGTCAATCCGGCGTTGACCATCGCTGCGCAGGCTTTGCGCGTGGCGGATCATATCGCCGAAAAGGAGCTTGCTTGATGAAAAAGCTGCATGTTTCACGCGATGCGCAAACATTGCAGCCCTTTACCCTCCCCCAACGTGGGGAGGGTCGGACCGCAGGTCCGGGGTGGGGGGAACACCGCAAGGCCCCCCACGCCGCCGCTACGCAGCGACCCTCCCCACGTTGGGGGAGGGTAAGGGGCGCTAAACCTTCAGTATGCGTTACCGGTCGCATCGTTTCAAAGGAACGCAGCCAATGAAACCTGTTGCTCTCGTCACCGGCGCGCGCCGCGGTATCGGCCTCGGCATAGCCAAGGCATTGGCGGCAAAGGGCTTCGACCTCGCAATCACTGATATTGTCAGCGACGATGCCAGTCACACAGCAATCGAGGTGTTGAAGAAACTGGGCTCAAACACGGTATTTATCCAGTCGGATATCGCTGATCTGGCAAGCCATAACGCGACAATCGAGACAATCATCAAAAAGTTTGGCCGTATCGACTGCCTCGTCAACAATGCCGGTATTGGCTCGAAAGTGCGTGGTGATTTCCTCGATCTTAAGCCAGCTAACTATAACGCTATTTTTGATATCAATCTGCGCGGTACGGTGTTCTTCACGCAGGCTGTCCTGAAGGCGATGCTAGGGCAAAAGCACCCATCCGCACCGCGCTCGATTATCAACATCACCTCGGTATCCGCCGGGATGACTTCGCCGGAACGGCTCGATTATTGCATGACTAAAGCAGCGCTGGCCGCCTTTACCCAAGGTCTCGCGCTGCGTCTGGCGGATCAGGGCATCAGCGTTTTCGATGTGCGCCCCGGCATTATTCGCTCCGACATGACAGCGGTCGCTGCCGCGAAGTACGACAAGCTCATCGCCGAAGGCCTGGTCCCAATGAAGCGCTGGGGTGAACCGGAAGATCTCGGCCGCATCGTCGCGGCGCTGGCCAGCGGCGACTTCAACTTTGCCACCGGCTCCGTCATCAATGCCGATGGCGCCCTTTCGATAAGCAGGCTTTAGAATGACTTACGATTACATCATCACCGGTGCCGGTCCTGCGGGCTGTGTCCTTGCCAACCGCCTCAGCGAGGATCCGGCAGTTTCCGTGCTGTTGCTGGAAGCGGGCGGGGGCGACTGGAATCCGCTGTTCCACATGCCCGCTGGCTTTGCCAAGATGACCAAGGGTGTCGCGAGCTGGGGCTGGGAGAGCGTGCCGCAGAAACACATGAAAAACCGCGTCCTTCGCTATACGCAGGCCAAAGTCATTGGCGGCGGCTCGAGCATCAACGCACAGCTTTATACGCGCGGTAATGCAACCGACTACGATCTTTGGGCGAGTGAGGATGGTTGCACAGGCTGGAGCTATCGCGATGTCCTGCCCTACTTCAAGCGCGCCGAAGACAATCAGCGTTTTGCCGACGACTTCCATTCCTATGGCGGACCGCTTGGCGTTTCCATGCCTGCCGCGACATTGCCGATCTGCGATGCGTATATCCGCGCCGGGCAGGAACTTGGCATCCCCTATAATCATGATTTCAACGGCAAGCAGCAGGCCGGTGTCGGTTTCTACCAGCTGACGCAGCGCGACCGCCGCCGCTCGTCCGCGTCGATGGCTTATCTCACACCCATAAAGGACAGAAAAAACCTGACTATCCGCACGGGCGCGCAAGTGGCGAAAATCGTTGTCGGAGGCAAACGCGCCATTGGCGTCGAGGTTATTAGCGGCAATGCGCGCGAAATCATCCAGGCCAACCGCGAGGTTTTGGTGAGCTCCGGTGCGATCGGCTCACCCAGGCTCCTGCTGCAATCGGGCATCGGTCCCGCCGATCATTTAAAGAGCGTCGGCGTGCCGGTGGTGCATGATTTGCCGGGTGTCGGCGAGAACATGCAGGATCACCTTGACCTGTTCGTCATCTGCGAATGCACGGGCGACCACACCTATGATGGCGTTGCCAAGCTGCATCGGACCCTTTGGGCCGGGCTGCAATATGTGCTGTTCCGCTCCGGGCCGGTGGCGTCGAGCCTGTTCGAGACCGGCGGCTTCTGGTACGCCGATGATAAAGCCCGCTCGCCCGATATCCAGTTTCACCTTGGCCTTGGTTCCGGCATCGAAGCAGGCGTCGAACGGTTGAAAAATGCCGGCGTCACGCTGAACTCAGCCTATCTGCATCCACGTTCGCGTGGCACGGTGCGCCTGCAATCGGCTGATCCATCCTCGGCGCCGCTGATCGACCCGAACTACTGGAGCGATCCGCACGACCGAAAAATGTCGATCGAGGGTCTGAAGCTCGCACGCGAAATCATGCAACAGGCGGCGTTGAAACCCTTCATTATGGCGGAGCGTCTGCCCGGACCAAAATACAATTCCGATGAGGAACTGTTCGACTATGGCTGCGCCAATGCCAAGACCGACCATCACCCGGTCGGTACGTGCAAGATGGGGATCGACTCCATGGCCGTCGTCGATCTTGAGTTGAAGGTAAGGGGGCTCGAAGGCCTGCGTGTCTGCGACAGTTCGGTGATACCGCGCGTCCCCTCATGCAACACCAATGCCCCAACGATCATGATGGGTGAAAAAGGTGCCGACATCATCCGTGAAATGACACCGCTGCCGCCAGCAATCTTCTCCAATGAAATGAATGAAAAACGCCCGCGCGCACGGGCAGATATTCGCTGACAATACGCGCCGAAAATCCAAATGAGGGGATTTTTAAACCCCATATTGCCCAACCCATCTGTGCAGATTATCGGAACTGTGGCATAAACGAGCGATGGCGATAAATGTCTTGGCAGTCCACAGTGGCGGGGTCGGGACGGAGCAGGCGGCCGGCGATTCAGTTGCAGTCGCCTACTCCGTTGGGGTCCTTTGCTGGATGTTGTCGGCAGGCGTCTACATCGCTGCAAAATGGGTTTCTTCCGAGATGCCTCCCTGGGCGTTGTGCTTTTGGCGGGTGCTGATCGCATGGGCGATCCTATTGCCGATCGTGCGTGGCCATTTCGGTTCCATGGTCAGTCTGGCGCGCGCGCGCCCGCTTGAACTGTTGGTCGTGGGGGGCATTGGACTCGCGATCTGCCAGGGAATGGTTTTCATCGGGCTCGAATACGCTGATGCCACCACGGCCGGCATTATTATGGCGCTGATCCCGATCATCACCATGATCCTTGCCCGTTTCATCCTGGGTGAGCAGATGGGAACCTGGCAGGTTATCGGATCGATTATCGCCTTCCTCGGGATCGTAGTAATCGTCATAAAGGGCAGCCCGGCGGCACTGATGCGTCTCGACGTGAATCCGGGCGAACTGTGGGTCGTCGCTGGCGCTTTCTGCTTCGGCCTCTATGCTGTTTTGCTCCGCCGTGCGAAATTCGAGTTGGAGCGTCTCCCTCTCCTGGTATTGCTGCTCGGCGCTGCAGCGCTCACAGCGCTTCCCTTCTACCTCTGGGAACTTGCTTCCGACGAACGCTCGGCGCTGAACAGCAGCGGGCTCATCGCATTGGCCTATGTGGCGATCCCAGGCGGAGCGCTGATGTATTACCTTTTCAATTGGAGCGTCGAAGTGCTTGGTGCAGCTCGGGCCGGCGTCCTTCTTTACCTGCAGACGATCTTTACCGCCGTGCTCGCCTATTTTATTCTTGGCGAGCATTTGCAGCATTATCATCTCGAAGGCGCGGCGATTATCGTCGTCGGCCTGATTTGTGTCGTCCGGCTTAAACCCAAGGCCACGTCTGTGGCGACAAAACCATGACGCTCGGAGCTACCGCATGATCGTCATCTTCACAGTAAGCTTATCCTCGCCGCTCATCCGTTAATTGCGCACCGGAAAATTGAGATAAGTAGCCAGGCGCGCCTGCAAGCAAGCCCCTTTTTTTATTGAAGTGCATGGCTCGGCGACGCGATTGCGTTATGGTACGCCGATACGCCAAACTCTGCGGGGAACGATGAAACTGGGTTTTGTAGGAACGGGCGCGATAACCGAGGCGGTTGTCACCGGCTTGATGAAATCAAGGTCAGATATCAGCGCTGTTGTCGTCTCGCCTCGCAGTACGCACGTCGCGGCCCGATTGACGGAGATGTTTCCGGTCGTCCGCGTGGGTGCTGACAACCAGGATGTCGTGGACAGCGCCGATATCGTGTTTCTTGCGGTCAGACCCCAAATCGCCGAGGAAGTGGTAAAAGAACTCAGATTTCGTGAGCAACAGCAGGTGGTGAGTCTTATCGCTGCTGTCCAGATCGACGCACTTGCCAGTTGGATCGGCGTACCCGTAACCATAACCAGGACAATTCCCCTGCCATTTGTCGCCGAGTTGCGCGGAGCGACCGCAATCTATCCGCCCAACGATCAGATCGCGGACTTGTTTTCTTCACTTGGGACTGCAGTGCAGGCAAAAGACCTCAAGCAGTACAATCTTTTTGGCGCTGCGAGTGCGCTGATGGCCACCTATTTTGGCTTGTTGGAAACAAGCGCGCGCTGGCTCGAAGCGGAGGGAATGTCCTATGATCAGGCGAGTCTGTATTTGAAACAGCTGTTTGGCGGCCTGTCCCACGTAACGGACGCTTCAAAAGAGCAATCGTTTGAGGCAATGGCTTCTGAGTTCTCGACAAAGGGCGGTTTAAATGAGCAGGTCTTCACGGAGTTTACCGAGAATGGTGGAACAAAGGCTCTGACGCTTGCTCTCGAATCCGTGCTCAAGCGTATTGAAAAAACGTGATATCCAATACGGCCAGCCAAGCGCGTGTCTCAGCAGGACAACAAGGTTCGCTCGATGAATTGCGGATCGTGTCCGTAAGAGTGAGCATCAGACATGCATATGTCCTGCATCGCTGTGCTTCACCCTCACTTTTTTACGGTGCCTGGAGCGATACCATCGAGGATGTGGCGTTGACAGAAGAAAGTCAGGACCACCAGTAGCGCAACCGCGTTGACCGTTGTGAGTGGCAACGACAACACCAAGTCGTTCGCCTCAAAGATGACCAAGATGCTGAAATCACTTTCTCCCCCCACAAAGGGGGAGATTGGCTAGTGTAATCTGGTATCCAGAAATACGCCCGCCTCGCGCGCGGCGCTGATAAAGGCATGCCGCGCCTTATGCGCGGGCCTCCAGCCATCAAGCGCATCGAGGCAGGCTTGCAAAGCCCGGCGATAACTCGGTCCTTTCTTGGTGGGCCAATAATTTCGCAGGCATTCGATCGCTTCCCAAACGCTGGAGACTGCTCGTTGACCGGCAGTTCCAAGAGTGATCATAACCGGGATGGGAAAACGCTTGTCGTTCATCACTTCCTCCACAAATGTCGGATAGTTTGCCAGCAGTTTTACGCTGCTCAGCCAACCATAGAAATGAGTCCGGTATGAGTCCGGTTCCATGACAATCAGAAGAAATATTTTTGACCACCGGTGCCGGGAGAGGGCTACTGTCCCCGCGGACGCGCCAACCAGCCGTAGAGCGCACCGAAGCCAAGCATCAGGCAAGTGCCGAGGAACACCGCGCGCATGCCGAAATGCCCGCCGACGAACCCGCCGGCAAGTGGTCCGACGACCTGCCCGACATATTGGGACGAGGTGGCGTAACCCAGAATGCTGCCGGCAATGCGGTCTGGAACATTATGGCGGATCACACTGGTGATACAGGGCAGGAGCCCGCCGAGCGAAAGCCCCATCAGGAAGCGCAAGACGATCAGTTGCCAGCCCTCCGTTACGAAGGCCTGCGGGATCAACAGGAGTGCCGATACGCCAAGCGCGGCAACGATCACGTTCCAATGGCCGATGCGGTCAGCAAGCTTTCCGAGGCGCGATGCCGAAAGGATACTGCCGAGCGCTGCCGCCGACATGACGATGCCGGCGACCATTGTGATATGGGCCGGATTGTCGACCAGCTGCGCCACGTAGACCGTGATGATCGGTTCGATCGACATGTTGGCGAGCATCAGCAGCATGCCCGCTAGCAGCATGACGATGACCGGACGTTTGTCGGGTATCGCAGACCACCCACCGCTTTGTTTGTCAGTCTTCGACTTTGCCGGGCGGCGTTCTTCCTTGATGAAAAAACTTGTCGCCAGAAAGGTGATGAAAATGACACCCCCGGCCAGCCAGAAGGTCTGGCGGATGCCGATCAGAGGCGGCAACGCGCCACCGATCAGCGGGCCGACAAGATTACCCGCCATAATGCCGGAGGCGAGGGTGCCGAGCGCCCAGCCGGTTCGGGCCTTCGGTGTCTGGGTTGCTACCAGAAGAGTGGAGCCCGAGGCATAACCGCCGAGCAGTCCCGTCAAAAGGCGCAGGAACACAAGTTGCCAGACATCGGTCGCCATGCCGATCAGCGACATCGCAACGGCCATGCCGAGACTGGCGCGAATGAGCATCAGTTTGCGTCCATAGAGATCGGCGAGGCGTCCCCAGAGTGGTGCGACCAGCGCGGCGGTGAAAAACGTTGCGCCATAGGCAACGCCCGACCATTGCACGATCGCCGCATGATCCTTCACGCCAAGCTGTTCAACGTAAAGTGGCAGGAAAGGCAGGATCAACGTCATGGCGACGATCGTCGTGAAAGAGCCAAGCAGACAGACGACGAGGTTCTGACGCCAAAAGAGCGACTCGGTCGAGCCGCCGGTTTGATGAATTTCAGTCATGCCGGGAAACAGATTTCCGCGTCGGAAAATCCGACGCGCCTCTCATTGCAAGAGTGCCAATATGCCGCCAGTTTTCCACCGGACTGCGGCAATAGCAATCTCTCGGAGGAGGAAGTGGCAACGAGCCGCAAGACTTGTCGCGCTCAGCCGGATCGAACGTAGAAATCAAACAGAAAAGTTCAATTCCTGCGCAACTTTATCCGATTCTTACGCAACAAAGGTCGATTCTGGCGCAAGAATCTCACCTTGCGATTGAACTTTACGTGTATTTGGTTGCAAATCCACTACTGTAGCTGTGCCGTAACGTGCACTGGGATGGCCTTTCCGATACGATCCCAGCCCGCCGATTTCTGCGATTGCCGCGCATAATAGCGATAGGATGTGCTCGACCAGTCCTTGACCGAATTGGTGCGGTTGTCGAGGATAAGATCGCCGCTCGAGGTGCGTACGGTCAGCACCACATGCCCCTCATTGCTGAACGGAAGACGGGCAACGGTAAGTAACAGTGACGCGGCTGGCCAGCCGCGCTTCAAAAGTTCCCGCTTCTTCAAGATGGCGAAATCTTCACAGTCTCCAGCTTTCGTCGGGATCGTCCAGAGGTCCTCGACACCGTTGGTCTGCATGTCGCTTTGCTGTTTGATTCTTGAGTTGACGGCGGAGTTAACCATCTGAAGTTGCTGGCGTTTATCCGCAGTCAACTGGACAATCCTGGCGCCCGAACGAGTGTTGCAAAGGCTCGCGAGGCGCCCGCAAAATGAGCGGAATGCCGGCGGGCCAAAGCCCTTGCCGTTGAGTTGCATTTCAGTCCCCTGCGCAAATGCCGGAACTGCTGCCATGCCTCCAATCGATAGTGCCGTCAAAACAAGCAGAGAATATTTGCGAATCATTCGACGCCCTCCAGCGAAGGTAATTTGCGCGTTAACGCGTTAAAATCGTGTTCACAGCCCTGAATTTTTAACTCAATTATTAACATGCCGTGACGGCACGAAATTTTATGACTTTGCGGCTGTTACGTCGTCCTTGCCGTTACTATCGAGGGTTAGAAATTATCCTCAGAAACGAATGTCGGCTGATAATCCGCTACGGGACCAGGTTAAGTCATACGGTATATTTTGAATCATTTCATTAATCTTTTTATAACCTCTGTAAACACCATTGTTAAGTAGTAAGAAAATAATATTGAGGTTACAGCTTACGCAAGCAATAAAGCCATCAATGGCTAAGTGAAAACGTAAGACATTTTCCTGGTGTGGTGAGTTGCTTGCAAAGTTAACTCTGGGGGAAAATATAAATTCCCATAATAACAAAAAATATAAGTGGGGCTCGACGTGGTAGTTTATTCGCTATTTTAGCGATTTCTACATTGAGTATTGTGTCAACGACGCTTTCAACCGAGCAGGCGTACGCGCAAAAAAACGTGCATTGTTTGCCAGCGCAGCTCAATGCAGAACTCTGACAGACGATAACGCTCAGCTGTGCTGCTTCGCCTGGAACAAAAGATCAATTTTGTAGAAGCAACAGCTCGAAATGTGCCCGCCGTTGACTACGGCGGCAATCAGCACGACTTCAACTTCCGGGCGGGCGGGTGGCGATGGCTCATCCGGCCGCAGCCGTGCGGACAATGGTAACACGGGCGGCGGCGATACCGGCGGCGGCGATACTGGCGGCGGTGATACCGGTGGCGGCGATACGGGCGGCGGTGATACCGGTGGTGGTCATCATGGCGGTGGCGGTCATCACGGTGGCGGGCACGGCGGAAACGACGGGCACAACGGCCATGGCAACGGGAACGGCCATGGTAACGGCCATGGAAATGGCGGCGGCAATGGTCATGGCAACAATGGTCATGGCAACGGCGATCAGGACGCTCCCGGCAATTCGGGCGGCCACAACAACGGCGAGAACGGCGGCCATTCCGGACAGGGTAATTCCGGTGGCGGGAACGGCAACCAAGGCGGAAATGGCGGAAACGGCGGTGAAGGCGGTGGCAAGGGGGGGTAACGGCCAACGATAGGCCAAACTATCAGACTATCTGAGGTTAAAATTCAAAGCAGGCTTCGAATCTTCGGAGCCTGTTTTGATTCGACCAAGCTAAGCCTTCCCGTTGGGGATTGGAACCTCACCGACTGAACAACCAACCTGCAAAAAGCACCGCGACAGTTATCGCGACGAACAGCACCACGTAGGGTCGTATCGGCGTAAGGTACGGATCATACTCGGCTTTTGGCGGGTCTTGGTCGTCTGAATTCATTCTGATCATATGCACTTTTGTGGAAAAAAAGGCCCGGCGGGGCTGGGGGGATGGACACCGGGCCTGCTGGGGTCAATCAGCCACGCCAGTCTGCACAGATACGACAATCGCTTCAATTAACCGTTTCTCGCTATTATTTCTTAGAACGGACCGTCCGAAAGCATTGGAACGATACCGTCGCAAGTATTCAATGGATAAATACTTGTAGTGCCTCGGAAAAGTACGCAACGAGCGCCGCCACTGTAACTCCGGCAATAAACACGCCAAGATACCAACCATAGGAATTGTGCGCTGCCCAGGCATCCTCGTCGTCTTCGTCAAAATCATCGACCATGAGCGTCATCCTTTCGGTGACCAGAGCGACGTAGCCCGATCTGATTTTGCGAGAAACTCGCACGGGCTTTACTGAAAACGATCAGCAATACCAGAACGCTGCGGCGCGCCGATGGTTTCATTCATTGCGCACTATTCGTCACAACCACGGCGCACTCTAGGTTGATCTTCCCAACCAGTTTCCCTGATGTTACGTTCACTCTCTGTTCGCAGCTGATTCGCGAGGCTGCCTGTTGGGGACCATATGAGCGCTGCCTATCTGGAAAAACTGAATGCCGAACAGCGCATGGCGGTGGAATATGGCGTAGGGCAGGTGGCTGGCCCGCTGCTTGTGATCGCCGGTGCCGGTTCGGGCAAGACCAACACCCTTGCCCATCGCGTTGCACATCTGATCGTGAATGGGGCTGATCCGCGCCGGATTTTGCTCATGACTTTTTCACGCCGGGCTGCCGCCGAGATGTCCCGCCGCGTCGAGCGCATCTGCGGTCAGGTACTGGGTGCGAAGTCGGGTATCATGGTTGACGCTCTGGAATGGGCGGGTACATTTCATGGCATTGGCGCACGTCTCTTGCGTGAATATGCCGGCCAGATCGGCCTCAGCCCGGATTTTAGCATTCACGACCGCGAGGATTCTGCTGATCTGATGAATATCGTGCGGCATGAACTCGGCTTTTCCAAAAAGGAAAGCAGGTTTCCAACAAAAGGCACCTGTCTCGCCATCTATTCCCGCACCGTCAATTCAGAACGGCCACTCGAAGAAGTGCTGAAGGACTTCTTTCCCTGGTGCGCAACCTGGGATGCACAACTGCGTCAGCTTTTTGCCGCCTATGTCGAAGCGAAGCAGGTGCAGAACATTCTGGATTACGACGATTTATTGCTTTACTGGGCTCAAACGGCCAGTGTTTCGTTGCTTGCCGATGATATGGGTGGCCGGTTCGACCACGTATTGGTCGATGAATACCAGGACACCAACCGTCTGCAATCCTCGATCCTTCTGGCGTTGAAGCCGGGTGGACGCGGCCTGACTGTGGTTGGAGATGACGCGCAATCAATCTATTCTTTTCGCGCCGCCACTGTCCGTAACATACTGGACTTCCCCAAGGCCTTCAGCCCATCGGCGGACATCATAACTCTCGATCGAAACTACCGCTCAACGCAGACCATCCTTGCCGCTGCCAATGGTGTCATCGATCTGGCCTCGGAGCGGTTCACCAAGAACCTCTGGACCGAACGGCAGTCAGCCGAGCGTCCGCAACTTGTCAGCGTGCGCGACGAGGCGGATCAGGCGCGTTACATCGTGGAGCGCGTGCTGGAAAACCGCGAAACCGGAACACTGCTGAAACAGCAGGCAGTGCTTTTTCGCACGTCGCATCACAGTGGACCGCTCGAAGTGGAATTGACGCGCCGCAATATTCCCTTTGTTAAATTCGGTGGGCTGAAGTTTCTCGATAGCGCCCATATAAAGGATATGCTTGCAGTGCTGCGGTTTGTGCAGAACCCGCGCGACCGCGTGGCTGGCTTCCGGATGATGCAGCTCCTGCCCGGCGTCGGGCCCTCTTCGGCGCAACGTGTGCTGGATGAGATGGCAGAAAATGCCGATCCGGTCGCAGCACTCGCCGACGTTCCTGCACCTCCGCGCGCCGGCGAGGACTGGATGAGCTTTGTGCAAATGCTGCAGCAAATCCGTGCAGGGAAAGCCGGGTGGCCGGCTGAAATCGAACAGGCCCGGCTCTGGTATGAACCGCATCTGGACCGCATCCATGAAGATGCGTCGATGCGGCAAGCGGATCTCTTGCAATTGCAGCAGATTGCGGCGGGTTATCCGTCACGCGAGCGGTTTCTCACTGAATTGACGCTTGATCCGCCGGACGCAACCAGCGACCAATCTGGCGTGCCATTGCTCGACGAGGATTATCTGATCCTCTCGACCATACACTCGGCCAAGGGCCAGGAGTGGAAATCCGTTTATATGCTCAATGTTGTCGATGGCTGCATGCCCTCCGACCTGGGGGCAGGTTCGACTGCGGAACTCGAAGAGGAACGGCGATTGCTCTACGTCGCCATGACCCGCGCCAAGGACAATCTCCACCTTGTTATCCCGCAGCGCTTCTTTACCCACGGACAAAGTGCCCAGGGCGACCGGCATGTCTATGCTTCACGGACCCGATTCATCCCGGCGACGCTGCTTCAGTATTTCGAATGCATCTCATGGCCCTTGGCGCGCTCCGCCGTGACCGGACAATCCGATCTGGCAAAGATGCGTGTGGATATCGGCGCACGCATGCGAGGAATGTGGCAGTAACGGTTAACAAGCAAAGCGGCATTGGGATGCTTGTAGCTGTCGGTGGCCGCTCGCGCCGTACAAGCACTCCAGTTCAGCACCTGATTACCCACAGGAGGTACCCGCCTTACCTCTCGCGATCAAGCCGTTTCCCTGTTCCGTCAGGCGCGAGAGAAGTCTTTCGCCCGCCCAATCTGCAGGTTGAGCTTCGCCACATTCACCACGCATCTCACTCGAGGCCGTCTCGGAATCGCTATTCTCGTCATGAAAGCCGCGCCGCGTATCTTCGATCTGGCGCAAATGCCGAACGGGATTGGGTCGGCCAGATTAAGTGCGTGCTCGGCGACCGGGCAATTGGTTAGCCTATGATTGTCTCCAAGAATTAGCTGCCCGCCGTCGGCTCGATCATGACGTCCACGAACCCCTTGCCGGTGAGGAGCATTTCAAGGTCGGTGCGCAGCGGTTGGGCTTGGTCCAGCCACGTCGTCTCGAAATTTTCGTAGTTGGGGAGATCCGCGATCTGCTCGGCGCTCATCTCGGCCTGATACCGTCTGGTATTACCAACACGTTTGCCCAGTTCGACGAGGAGAGCGGCACTGGGGATGGATTCGTAAAGGCTGATCCGCTCTGTCGAGACGACGGCCTTGGCCTTGGGTTGAGCGTTACCGCTGGGGATCGGCAGGATGGCATCGAGGATGGTTCCCGGCTCGGTAACCGGTCCGTTTTGTTTGTCGTTCCAAGGCGTCGCATTGATGCTGCCGTGATGGCCAATCTTGAGGAAATCGACCGGCTTGTTCAGCTCCGGCTTGCGCAGCTTCCATGCCGTGTTCCAGGCGAAATTCTTCTTCTTGTCGCGATATTTCGTATTCCATTCGGCATCGCCAACGAACAGCAACCGGCGGCCACGCCACTCGATGACCAGCATCACGCTCGTATTGTTGACGATCTCTCCCTCTTCCTCGGCGAAGGCGAAGGCGCTTGACAGCATCCGCGATTTCAGGCGCCAGAAATCGGAGGCGCCTATGTTGGATGGCAGAGGAACCTTGCCACCGGTCTTGCCCGCTTGGCGCAGCACCCCCGTGGCGGCAGAAAAGCCGTGGAGGATCTCGTCGGCGGCATCGCCCAGATAGAACGTATCGATATCGAACTCCGGCGCCAGCACCTTGAAGACCGCGCCAGACAGCGTCTTGGGTTTCAAATCCGCTGCCTTGCTGTCCGCGTGGACGTAAACCGGGGTGATGCCGTTCTGATGCGGCAGCCTATTGCGCAGGGCGTCGACGGCGCCATCGTTGCTGATGCCATAGCGGCCGACAATGTCCTCGAGCTCGGGGCTGAGCTTGAGGTTCCGCGCCGCGATGTTGCGCATTGCGGTCGCCGCCATGTCGTGCAGCTGGTGGGCGAACTTCGCCTGCGGATGTGTACGGTCCATGGCGACGCTCATCCACAGATTCTCGATCTTCACGTCGCTGAACCAATCCGGATCGAAGCCCTTAATATGGTCCTCGTGTTCGTGGCTGATGAGCACGAGGTCGAGGCGCTTCTTGTTGTCCACGGTCGGCAGCTCGGTCTTCAGGTGATCGAGTGCCGCCTTCAACGGGGCGGCACCATGCTTTTTCCCGCAATCGATCAGAATGTGGAAATCGTCGACCTGCGCGCCCTTCTTGCGGGCCTTTGGAATGCGCACGTAGATGCAGTCTCCGACGCCGACTTTGTAGGCGCGTATCAGGAACTTATCGACCACGGCCGTTCTCCCATCTCGTCATCTTCGTCGCTGTGGATGCCGATGTGCGGCGAGAGCCCAAAGCGGACGGTCCCATTGACGACGTGTGACGTCATTGGCGCAATCGACTTCGCCAGGAGCCCGGCCGCGCCGCCCACGACGCCGTTGCCGATGCGGCCGGCCGCGATCCGTGCGGCGAGAGCGTCAAGGAAGCCCGCACGCCGGACTTTCCCGGCTTCGACCTCCTTCTCCTCGGCCTTGCGTTTGCGGGAGCCTTTGATAAGCGGCAGCGTTCCGGGCTTGCGCGCCCATGCGAGGCAGTTACCATCAATATCGAGCGCCAGCGTGCCGCCGCACAGCATACTGGTCGTCTTGTCCTCAAACCGGCCGAACCGCGTTCCTTCGAGCAATACATCCTCACGCCAGACGTATTGAAGCAGGATTTGCCGCGGTAGCCGACTGCCGGCGAGCGTCAGCTTCTGCGCAATCGACAGGTCTGTGACGACGACGTCGGCGGCAAAAGGAATGAAGAGATCCCTGCGGTTATCATCGAGGAAGCGGTACGCGTCAGCACGGGAGGCCGCGATGCTCTGCGGGTCGTGAAAGACGGCGACATTAAGCCGCTCGAAGACGGTCGCCGGCTGCTTGAGTTCAGCTCCCTGAGCCTTGCTTAGAATGCCGCGGTTGACGAAGACTTCAATCATCATGTCACGGTAGCCATAGGGGTCGGTCGGATTGACGATCTGCTCGGCACGCAGCACCGCCAATGCATAGTCCTCGAACGTCACGTCGGCGGGCGGCAACAGATCGAGCGGCTGCACAGCCATACACTGCATGCGGCGGATGGTGGACCAGAGGGCGTCCTTTGCTGACTCACCCCGCACCTTCATGTAGTGTCTGGTCAGCCGGCGAATGATGTCGAACATCGCGCCCGTCAGCGCCTGCGACATGTAGTGCTGGCGCTGGTCGTCTTTCACATCCTGGTAGTTCAATGTGTTGAGCGCACTTCGCAGATAGGGCTGATCGCCGATATTGTTACCAAACTCCTCCGCAAGGCTGGAAAGTGTGTTGTCCTTGTCGAGGTCGCCGCCAGTGGCCTTGGCGACCTGTGCGCGGAACGTGGTGTTGCGGAACGCAATCAGGATTGCCGATATATCTCCAAGGAACTCGTGGAAGGCTGCGGTCTCGGCAAGAACAGATTCTCGGTAATGCGGGCGAATGCCGTCGAGTACGGCGTGTCCGAACTCGTGATTGATAATGTCGGCTGAGAGGCAGGTATGAATGCGCTTGCGCAACCCCTTTTTGCCGCGGTCGAAGTAGTAAAACTGTAGCGACTTGCTGTCGCGGTCGTAGAAGGCGTTTTCGCCATACCCGGCATGTGGCACGACGATGAGACGATTGCCTTCGAACCCCCATGCGATGCGGCGGCCGAGGCCAAAGCCGTTCTCGAAAAAGTCGAGAGCGTTCTGCAACGTCGCCCAGACATTCATCTGACGAAACTGCGGAGAGTCAAGGTTGTCGCGATCGAGCACCTTGCCCTTGGAGTCTACGAACTTGCCAAGATCGCCATCCCAGCGGGCGGGTGTGTTCAGAACCTCGGTCCCGCCGTCGTAGTCGACGATCGCAAAGCGTGCGCTGGTGGGACCGTCGTTAAGGCCTGGCTCCCATGGAACGGTGAATTCCTTGTCGAAGTTATAGACCGGGTTGGACGCGGTGACGAAGGGATCTTGGAAGTAGACATCGAAAGGGATGCGAAGGTCCAGCTTCGCCTGGGTGTCACGATCCAGGAATTGCCGCGCAGCGTAGAGTTCAGGTCGGGAGCTGCGAATTGCGGTCCTGGCCTTTTTTTCGGCGTTCGCTTGTGTTGAAGCCTTGGTTTTTGCAGGCATTCCGATGATCCACAACGTCGTCCACGCTGATGAGAAAGTATTCGTGTGGCTGAATAATGCAAGTCGGTAAAGCGGAACAGGCGAGCGGAGGCGACCAGCGCCGAAGGTTGACTGCATGAGAAACCGTTTGAGCAGTTGACCGCATTCTCTTCGCGCCTTGGCAAGCACCCTGTCGAGGTCTAGCATACCCTCAGTGTGTGGAGATTTCGATGACCTCGACCTTCAATGTCCACGATGCAGCCGGCTATGAACAACTCATGGGCCGCTGGAGCCAAAAACTCGCACCGTTGTTCATCGACTTTGCGGGGCTGGCCGACGGCGAAAAGGTCCTCGACGTCGGCTGCGGCACCGGTAGTCTGACCTTTGCGCTTGCGAGGACTGCCGATCTCGGCGAGATCACTGCGATCGACTATTCGCCCGTGTTCGTCGACGAGGCGATCCGGCGCAACACCGACCCGCGCATAACGATCCGGCAGGCGGACGCCTGCGCCTTGCCCTTCGAGGACGGCACGTTCGACCGGGCTTTGGCGCTTCTCGTGCTTCACTTCGTGCCCGAGGCCAGCAAGGCAGTCGCCGAGATGCGCCGTGTCGTGCAGCCGGGCGGCGTGGTCGCGGCGGCCGTGTGGGATCATCTCGGCGGCATGCCCGGCATGCGCATGATGGTCGACACGGTGGCGGCACTCAGCGAAGGCGGGCGCCAGCTGCGCGGACGCTATTGCTTCCAACCCATGATGCAGCCCGGGGAAATGAAACGGACCTTTGTCGAGCAGGGTCTCGTGGACGTCGGGGAAACCCAGCTTATGATTCGCATGGACTACCAAAGCTTCGACGATTACTGGGCCCCGATTGCGGCGGGTGAAGGGCCGCTCGGCAAATATATTGCCACGCTCGACGCTGCGGAGCTGGCGCACACCGAAGCCGCCGTGCGCGACGCCTACGAGGCTGGTCGGCCCGACGGCCCGAGGTCTTTTGCAAACGTCGCTTGGGCGTGCCGGGGCATCGTTCCCTGATCCGACGCGCGCGAAGAGTGTAAAGCATTCCAACGTCTGGCGCCGGACAGTTTGCCCGGCTGCGCCATATTGTTGAAATGGCGGCGTTTCGTCCGCGGCCTTCCGTCACCCATCGTTCTGACACTTAGCTCAAATTCTTTCGCCGCTCCAGTTCCGCCTCTGACGGTTGTTCAAATCCAAATGATCCGGTCATGACTTCACCGCGGCGAACGTACTTATTGATTGTGACGCCGGTGCCGGACACCTTCGAACTGACGAGTTTCAGTGCAGCGGAAGAAGTACCTTCGCCGAACAGCTTCTTTCCGTTTCCGAGCAGGACGGGAAAGATCAAGACATTGATTTCATCGACGAGATCATTTCTGAAGAGGGTCTGCAGAAAGTCGGTCGAGCCTTGGGTCAGCAGATCCGGTCCTTCCCCGCTTTTCAGCTTGTTGATCGTTGCGACAACGTCGGGGCCCAGGATTTGGCTGTTCTGCCAGTTGAGCTTCAAGTTTGGATTTCGGGTGGCAACATACTTGGTAACGCGGTCGAACAACGGACCAATCGAACTTTCGGCGCCAGCATACGGCCAGTATGCCGCGAAAATGTCATAAGTCTTTCGTCCGAGCAGGAGGTCAAACGGTTTGTCAAACATCTCACCCACGGCCGCTCCCGTCGTCTCGTCGAAATAAGGGGGGATCCAGCCGCCATACTTGAAGCCTCCAACAGGATCTTCATGCGGTCCGCCCGGGGCCTGCATGACTCCATCAAGACTTACAAATGCACCAACGATGATCTTTCTCATTTCGCGCTCCTTCGTCGCCAAAGCTATATTTCTACAGCAAGGACGTTGAAGGGGGATCGATGCCGACAGCGATCAAGAAAAACTTGGAAGTCCATCGCACCAGATGGACTACCTCCAGCGCGACGCGGAGCGTCAACGGGAGGGCAGTGCAGAGGGCAAGTATGCTGGACGCCAACCTACGGCTAGACGCAAGGCTGAGGAGGTGATGAGGTTATGCGATGAGGGCCAGTCTGCGAATGACATGACGAAGACTTTGGGGATTAGTAGAGCGAGTTTCTTTCGTATTGTCGCCGATAATGCCGACTGAAAGTACAAAGATTTTATGGGAAAAAAGTCGTGGCGGAGAGAGCGGGATTCGAACCCGCGTTACGCTTTTGACGTAAACACACTTTCCAGGCGTGCGCCTTCAACCACTCGGCCACCTCTCCGCAATACGGCCGGCATCTGGCCGGTCGGGTTGTTTTATTGCAGCCGGAAAAACCGGCTTCAAGAGCACCGTCAACCATCGGTCACTCAATTCTGGATATGCACGCAATGCTCGTCGATGGTTAGCCGACAGCGACCCCGTGCGGCGCGCACTATAGTCAGAACAGGCACTTGATCAACACCTATTTCAACATAATCGTGCTTTGACGGAATTTCCCGGATTTCCCCCTGAAATTGCTAAGAATTTTCTCGAATAATTCATCTCATTCGTAATAGATGAAGAATAGCTGTACCAGAAGGGGCGTTCCGCGGAACGCGAACGTGTAGAGGAGAACGGGATACGCGAGAACGGGCCACGGCGATGTTCGCAACAGCGCGAGTGGAACTGCAACAAGAAGACCAATCGCGACGGAGGTCACCGTCAGTTGTGCCGTAAGCAGCATACCTTCGAGAAGAAGTGGCAGAACTTCGACAATCAGATAAAAGTTCATGGCCGATTTCTCATTTTGCAAACCGGATGCCGCGATCGGCGCGTCGCTCAAGCAATGTCAGGCCGACCAGGGAAACAGAGGTGAACAACAGATAGAGGCCGGCAGCGATCGAATAGAACGTCAGGGGATCATGGGTTGACCCTGCAGCGATACTCGTCTTGCGCATCAGGTCTTCGAGACCGACCACGGAGATCAGCGCCGTATCCTTCAGCAATGTGAGCCAAAGGTTACCGAGTCCAGGTAACGCGTAGCGCCACATCTGGGGGAGAACAACGAGATGCCATATGCAAAACCTCGAAAGGCCAAGGGTTTGGGCCGCTTCAATCTGCCCTGAAGGCACGGCCTGAATTGCCGCCCTGAACACTTCGGTCGCATATGCTCCGAAAACGATCGTCAGTGCAAATACGCCAGCGGCAAACGCATCAACCTCGACGTAACGACCGAACAGCGTCGTCAGCGCAACCGTGCCGCCAAAGTACAGGATAAGAATGAGAAGGAGTTCGGGGACACCGCGAACAATCGTCGTGTAGAATCCAGCGAGCCACCGAATAATCACGAGCCGGCTGCGTTTTGCCGCCGCGCCGCAGAGACCGACGCCGATACCGAGCGTCAGACTGGTGAATGCTGTGCGAAGTGTAGTGAATGCGCCAACCACTATTTGATCGCCAAAGCCTTGCAATTCCATCATTGACAACACTCGCCCAAATGCGCCGAGAGGAACTGTTTCAACCGCGGTGAGGAGGGCTTGCTGAAGAGTTCGTCCGGAGCGCCCTCCTCTTCTATCTGCCCCTGATGGAGAAAGAGGACGCGGTTGGACACCTGATGGGCAAATCCGAGTTCATGGGTGACGATGAGCATTGTGCGCCCTTCATCGGCGAGCGAGCGGATGACCTTCAACACCTCCCCCACCAACTCTGGATCCAATGCGGAGGTCGGTTCGTCAAAGAGAAGGATTTCTGGTTCCATTGCCAGAGCGCGCGCGATAGCAATCCTTTGTTGTTGTCCGCCGGAAAGATGAGAGGGATAAACGTGGCGTTTGTCAGCCAGGCCCACTTTCAGGAGCAACTCTTCTGCCCGAAGGCAAGCCTCTTGTTTCGAGATGCCGAGAACATGGATGGGTGCTTCAACAATGTTTTCAAGAACGGTCTTGCATGACCAAAGGTTGAAGTGCTGGAATACCATCCCCAGCTTGGCGCGCAGCGCGTTGACCTCTCGCTGACCCGCGAGACTGCCGCTCATCCTGACACGTCTCCCGGCAATCCAGATTTCACCCTCGGTAGGCTCTTCCAAAAGGTTCAGGCATCGCAGAAGCGTGCTTTTTCCTGAACCGCTGCTTCCGAGGATGGAGATCACATCGCCGCGCTGCGCGATCATGGAAATCCCTTTGAGGACCTCGAGGTGACCAAAACGCTTCCTGAGATTCTTAACGCGCAGCGGGGCGCTCATGTCAGGGGAAACCGGTCGGAACTTACCGGTATCAGGTTGAGTATTCACTGGGGACCCTCGGCTGGTTTTCCCGAGGATGCGGCAGCCAGCGCGACCATGCTTGCAGTAAATTGATCCGGGTGCGGGATCTGATCAGTAAATCATTCGGATGCTTTGCTTGGCCAGGTGCCACGATATCCCAAGGGGGTCGTGCCCACTTCTCGACGGAAGGTATTCGAAAAATGGCTTGAGCTGGAGAAACCGCATGACAAGGCGATATCGGTGACGGGCATGGAGGAATGGCGGAGATAGTCCTTTGCCCGCTCGATCCTGCGCCGAATAATGAAGGCGTATGGCGGACAACCAAGCGTTTGCCTGAATGCTCGGCAAAAGTGGGGAACGCTCAGACCGCAAAGTTCGGCCAGTTGTAAAAGCGACAGGTCAGCCGTGAGTTCATCGTCAATTTTTTGAATCACACGATTAAGGTTCGTTGAGGCGAGTCCGCCTTTGCGGACCGGGGCCACATATTCTTGCTTCCGCATCAGCTGGGCGAAGATTGTGGCCGTATAACTCTCCACAAGCATTGTGCTGAGAGGATTGCGGTCACGGATCTCTGCTCCTATCCCCCGGGCCGCGTTCATGATGATGGGATCCTCGAAGCCAAGATCAGGCGAGAGAGACGGCAGCGAGCCGGGCGGCACCCGGGCAAGAAGCTCTGCCACGTGCGCCGGTTTCACCAAGATTGAGAGATAGGCCGCTGTCGAAGCGCCAGCTTCCCAACCCCGCCAGCTGCATTCGGCCGGAATAAACAGGATTGCACCGGGCTTTCGGGGCACAAACCCGGCGTTTCTGCCATCTATGACGTATTGGCCACGCTCGGAGTTTCCCTGCACATTGAGAAGAACAACGTGCAGGCTGGAGGTGATCGCAGTCTCCTCTTTCTCAAGCCCGGTACGCCGGACGAGATCGGCCTCCACGTGATGCCATGACCTTTTCTCATGCGAGGTTGTTCGGCAATCACCGACCTTGAACGCTGGTTGTGGCGCGGAGATCATCGTGTTCATTCCCGATCCTCATCATTGGATGCGCCTATCAAGTCTTTTGCGGCCTCATAACTCAAAGAGGTAGATAGTATAATACGCATTCTATGTACTATCGTATATATTTCAAGTCCTTTAGAGCGTGGAAGATCGGACGAACTCATGCTTTTTCGGGGCATGACGATCGACCCTCACGCTTTGCGCAAGCTCGTGGCCCTCAACATTCGTATAAGGCGAGTGGAGTTAGACATTACGCAAGAAGAGCTGGCTCATCGTGCGGAACTATCTCAAGCATATCTGAGCGGAATTGAACGGAATAAACGCAGCCCCTCTATCGATACGATTCAAAGGATAGCTCATGCTCTAAGTATGCCAGCGCATGACCTACTCAGGCCCCGTTCAAATCAGGCTATATAAAAGTGCCATCTGTGATTGTACATTTCAACGACAAGTTCTTCCCCGACGGGGCGCGTCTGCGTAACGAACCATTTTGTCACTGGGGCTTCTCAAGGATGATTTCCGCTGTATGCCCAGCGCCCAGAAGCTTTCACTCCCGTACTTTGGCAGGTCGCTTGAAAACCGGACGTGATCTACTGCAACCGAAAGGACTGCAAAAGCTTTAACCCGCGTCAGCGCTGCACCGCAAAATTCTATCTGAGCGTGACACGCCTGGAGAACGAAGCCATTATTGATCGTATGGCGGCGCGGCTCGCCACTTTACCTCATGTCCTCGACCGACGCAGGAGAGCATCGAGCATCCCCCGGAATGATACACTCGAACGCGGCGTCCGCAACGTCAGTCTTGATAATTTATACTTTCTTGCAATAGCCCTAGAAATTTCCCCGAGTAATCTCCTTGCCGAGACATAGTTCAACGGGCATCAGCATCGTATCAAAACGATTAACTATTGTGACGTCTGCTAAAGCAACCTTCGATGGTCCAATCAAGCAGAACTAATAAACAACGGCAAATCTGGTGTTCAGCGCCACCTGCCACGGTCTCACAACTTGGCTGAGGCTTAAATGGATAGGCCACCAGACAACGAGACTGGGGGCAGAGGCATGAACCCTTCCAGCCGCAGGAAACACACCTTCGTGTTGTCCGCAATGCGCCCGATCGGCAAGGCACCCTATGCTGGCGTTTTTCCGGGCAGTGGAACTGAGCCAGCATATATGTGCCGCAGGCTTCGGCATTCTTGCAGCCACGCAAGGGATTATGAATTTTAAACCATCAGGTCATTGCGCTAAAAACTTAACGCAGTACATTCCACCTCTCGCTTCTAACATGCTGTGAGAGCAGTGTACGTGTTAGCTGATCTTCTCATTCCGTCAAAATGCCGGTAAAAGTGAGTTCATTCGGCCTCGATCCGGCGCTACAATGCCATTCCATCAGCGTCGAGACCGTGCTGGTGTTGCCTTATTCTGGGAGACCGATGTGATCCGATCCATTTCCAGGCTTCTCGCCTATATCGCCCTGAGCCTGGCGATCATTGCAGCCGTTCTGGATGCGGCTCGCTCCGTCGGGGCGTCGCAATTGATCATGACGTCGCTGCAGGACAGCTGGCAGTCTATCTCTGCCTCCTCACTCGCCCTTGCCGAAACAAGCGTCAAAACCCATATCTACCCTATCCTGTGGGACCCGCTGATGCTTTGGGTGCTCGAAACGCCAACCTTCATCATTTTCGCCCTGCTTGCATTTCTGCTTTATGCAATCGGCTACAGACGCGAGAACAGGGTCGGACGCTTCGCAGCCCGTTGAGCATTTTCTGGTCGCTCTGGACCCTTTTTCACTGGAGGTATATCGATGTTCATCATCGACATGTTCAACAAGAAGACCAGAATGCCGGCTGGCAACGAAGCGCTTCCAGGTCGCGACACGCCGATTCCCACCGCTGAAACCCATTTCGTCAATGGCCGCCCGCTGAAAGGCCCCTGGCCGGACAATCTTCACACCGCCATGTTCGGCATGGGTTGTTTCTGGGGGGTCGAGCGCCTGTTCTGGCAGGTTCCCGGCGTCTACGTGACCGCATCCGGTTACGCCGGCGGCATCACGCCGAACCCGACCTATCAGGAAACCTGCACCGGCCTCACCGGCCACAACGAAGTGGTATTGGTCGTTTTCGACCCGGCTATCATTTCCTATGAGGAACTGCTGACCCTCTTCTGGGAAGAGCATGATCCGACGCAAGGCATGCGTCAGGGCAATGATATCGGCACCACCTACCGTTCTGGCATCTATACGTTCAGCCCCGAGCAGAAGGAAGCTGCGGAAGCCAGCCGAGATGCCTATCAGCAAGCGCTCAGCGCCAGCGGCCGCGGCAAGATCACGACCGAGATTCTGGAAGTACCGGAATTCTACTACGCAGAGGATTATCACCAGCAGTATCTGGCCAAGAATCCCGCCGGTTACTGCGGCCTGCGCGGCACTGGCGTTTCCTGCCCGATTCCACAAGCGAGAGCGATCTAACAGTCTGACTTGACTGGATTTTTAGAGGATCTTTGACCAAGAGGCAAAATTCCGCGTGAATTTTGCTTCTTGGCATGCAAGATTGCTCCCGGGGCGGCTGGGGATTGACCATCCGCAACGGTTTTAAGGTTCAACAGAAGTTGACCCTGCTCAACAAAATCCAGAGGGTTGGTATCAAATGAAGCGTATTGTTCTTGGTCTCCTGGCTGCCACAGCAATGTCCGTCTCGGCCTTTGCTGCGGATGACAAGCCGGCCGTCATTTACGATCTTGGCGGAAAATTCGACAAATCCTTCAACGAAGCCGCGTACAACGGCGCCGAGAAATACACGGCTGATTCCGGCGTCAAGTATCGCGAATTCGAAATCCAGAATGAAGCGCAGCGCGAACAGGCCCTGCGCAAGTTCGCATCCGACGGCAATTCGCCGATCGTCATCGCCGGATTCTCCGCAGCCGCCGCGATCGAAAAGGTCGCCGCGGAATTTCCCGACACCAAATTCGTTATCATCGATGCGGAAGTTGATAAGCCGAACGTGCGTTCGGTCGTCTTCAATGACAATGAAGGCTCTTACCTCGTTGGCGTGATCGCCGCCAAAGCGTCGAAGACAGGCACGGTCAGCTTCATCGGCGGCATGGATGTTCCCCTCATCCGCAATTTCGGTTGCGGCTATGTCGGCGGCGTCAAGACAACCAACCCGAACGCCAAGGTTATCCAGAACATGACCGGCGATACACCGGCGGCCTGGAACGACCCGGCCAAGGGCGGTGAAATCGCCAAGTCACAGATCGATCAGGGCTCGGACGTCATCTTTGCGGCAGCCGGCGGTACGGGTATCGGCGTCCTGCAGACGGCCGCAGACGCTGACAAGCTGGCCATTGGCGTCGATTCCAACCAGAACGGCCTACATCCGGGCAAGGTGTTGACCTCAATGCTCAAGCGCGTCGACGTTGCTACCTATAATGCGTTCAAGGACGCTGCGGATGGCAAGTTCACCGCAGGCGTCAATGTTCTCGGCGTCAAGGAGGGCGGTGTTGACTATGCTGTCGACGATAACAACGCCAAGTTGATGACTGACGATGTCAAGAAGGCTGTTGAGGCTGCCAAGGCCGACATTATCTCCGGCAAGGTCAAGGTTCACAGCTACTTCTCGGACAATGCCTGCCCGTATTGATAAGCGCTGGTTAACCGGAGCTCGAACCGCCGGTCACACGATCGGCGGTTTTGCCTTGAAGACTGCAGCGAAGGTTCAATTCTCAAACAACTCCAGGGAGAATGCCTGTGACAGCATTTGCCGTTCTTCTTAGCATCCTCGCCACCATTTTTATTGGTGCGATGAGCCCCGGTCCGAGTTTTGTTCTTGTCTCGCGTATCGCCATTGCATCATCGCGGTCGCACGGCCTTGCTTCGGCTTTGGGCATGGGGGTTGGTGGCGCAATATTCGCCGGCCTGGCCGTCCTCGGCCTCACTGCCCTGTTGATGCAGTTCGAGTGGCTGTATCTTTTGCTCAAGCTGCTTGGCGGAGCTTACCTGATCTATATCGCCATCCGCATCTGGCGCGGCGCGACCGAGCCGTTAGCCTTGTCAGACACGGGCGGACCCACGGAAAGGATATCCGTTTCCCGCGCTTTCCTCCTCGGGCTCATCACACAGCTCAGTAACCCGAAGACGTCGATCGTTTATGCCAGTATTTTTGCGGCTCTCATGCCGCCGTCGCCACCGCTATGGCTTCTCTTTGCCTTGCCGCCGATGCTTTTCTGCGTGGAGGCGGGCTGGTATGCAGTGGTTGCCGTTGCATTTTCAGGTTCCCGCGCGCGGTCAGTCTATGTTCGTCTGAAACTGTGGATCGACCGCGGTGCCGGTGCTGTCATGGGTGCGCTTGGCCTCAAGCTGATGGTTGAAGCGTTGAAGGCCAAACCGTGATCAAAGTTTGCGAACAAGGATCATCGTTCCATTGTAATCGCCGCTGAGCACCTCGAACTCCTGCCAGCCAAGGCGCTGGTAATAGTTGACCTTGCTCGTATATAGAAAAAGTTCGGCACTGCCCTGCTCGCGGGCGGCAGTCTCTGCGGCGCGGATCAATGCCTTTCCGACGCCCTTGCCGCGCATGTCAGGCACGACATAGAGGCTGGCCAGCCAAGGCTTCAGATGTGGATGGCTCTCAAGGTCGTTGTCGATCAGAAGCACCAAGCCTGCTGGCAAGCCGGATACAAAGCCTATAAAGGCTCCTTGCTGTCCGGCCGGATCCAGAAAAGGTCCGAACCCTTCTACGGTATCTTCCAGGGTGCGACCGGCGGCTTGGCCCCATTCCTCGAAATTCCAGCGCGCGCAGAGTGACACCAATTCAGGATAGCATCCCAGTGGCTCTATTTTTATCATCAGTAATGCGGTGGTTTGGTGACGGGAATATCGGACGCCGTTTGTTCTTCCAGCACCAGAAAGCGGTCCGTCAGCGCGTCGAGCTTGCGGCGCATGCCCTCGATGACCTTCCATTGCTCGGCGATCTGGCCGGAAAGTTCATCGATTGTTTTCTCCTGCTCCGTCACCAGAATTTCGAGGCGCGTCAATCGCTCGGGTTGGTCGGCTGTCATCGCTCGGCTCCGTTTTAAGAACCACTCTCTCTATTCCGGGTTGAGCCTTGGTTCAAGGTTTGCCCCAATCGCTTTTGGGTTGTTGAATCTTGCGTTTCTTGACTGGAAAGAAAAAAATCCCGTGTTAGGGTCGAAACCTCGAAAAGACGAAAAAAGCTGAACAACAGCGGATGGGGATATGGCCGAACCGGCGATCGAACTTGTTGGAATTGATAAGCGCTTTGGCGCCGTTCATGCCAATCGCGACATTCATTTGCTTGTCGAAAAGGGCACGATTCACGGTATTATCGGCGAAAATGGCGCGGGCAAATCCACGTTGATGTCGATCCTCTACGGCTTCTATCAGGCCGATAGCGGCGAAATCCGCATCAATGGTGCCACCGCCAAAATTGCCGACCCGAACGCCGCCATCGCACTCGGTATCGGCATGGTGCATCAGCATTTCATGCTGGTGGAGAACTTCACCGTGCTTGAAAACGTCATGCTCGGGGTCGAAGGAGCGCCGCTGCTCAAGAACGGTATCTCGAAGGCTCGCGCTGAACTGAAACGGCTCGAGCGGGAATACCAGCTCGATGTCGATCCGGATGCACTGATCGAGGAATTGCCGGTCGGGCTGCAGCAGCGCGTGGAAATCCTGAAAGCGCTCTATCGTGGCGCTGAAATCCTGGTACTGGACGAGCCGACGGGCGTGCTGACGCCGCCGGAGGCCGATCACCTTTTCCGGATCCTCGAGCAGTTGAAAAGTCAGGGCAAGACGATCGTCCTCATCACGCATAAACTGCGCGAGATCATGGCGGTGACGGATAACGTTTCCGTCATGCGACAGGGTGCGGTCGTTGCCACGCGCGAGACCGAGGAAACAACGGTAGAAGAGTTGGCAGAGCTGATGGTTGGCAGGCGTGTGCTCCTGCGTGTGCAGAAGGGCGAGGCAAAGCCGGGCAACATCAAGCTCTCCGTCGAAAACCTGACTGTGCGCGACAGCCGCGGGGTCGTGATGGTCGATGACGCGTCATTCACGGTGCGCGCGGGCGAGATCGTTGGCATTGCCGGTGTTGCCGGCAATGGCCAGTCGCAACTCATCGAAACCATCGCCGGGATCCGCGCCGCCGTTTCGGGCCGCGTGCTACTCGATGGTCAGATCATCGACATAACTGGTGCCGCCGATCCTGGAGAATTGCGCGACCGGGGCCTTGCGCACGTGCCGGAAGATCGCCACCACATGGGGCTGGTTCTCGCGTTCGAGGAATATGAAAATTCGATCCTCGGTTACCATGACGATCCGCTTTATCTGAATGGACCGTTTCTTGACCTTGAAGCTATAAAGGCCGATGCGCGCAAGAAAATCGAGAAGTATGATATCCGGCCTGGCGATCCGCGGTTGAAGACGGCCAATTTCTCCGGCGGCAATCAGCAGAAGATCGTGCTTGCGCGGGAAATGGAGCGCGATCCGGGTGTCTTGATCATTGGTCAACCGACGCGCGGCGTCGACGTCGGCGCCATCGAGTTCATCCACAAACGGATCATCGAAATGCGCGACGCAGGCAAGGCCGTTCTGCTCGTCTCGGTGGAGCTCGACGAGATACGCTCGCTTTCCGACCGCATCCTGGTGATGTTTGCCGGACGCATCGTCGGCGAGCGTGATTCCGACGCTGACGAGGGTGAACTTGGCTTGCTGATGGCCGGTGTCGAAGAGAAGGAAGCCGCGGAATGACGACGCAGGCGCTTATTGTCGTCGATGTGCAGAACGCCATCGATGATCCGAAGTGGGGCAGGCGCGGCCAGCCGGAAGCCGAGGCCATGATCGCCAAATTGCTGGCCGCCTGGCGTGAACGGCGATTGCCGGTCATCCACATTCGCCACGATTCCACCGACCCTGCATCGCCCTACAGGCCAGGTACGGAAGGCAATGAGTTCAAAGTGGAAGTAACGCCACAAGTGGGTGAGCCCATCGTCGACAAGCGAACGAACAACGCCTTTATCGGCACCGACCTGATGGATGTATTGGATGAATTGCAGGTACAAAGCCTTGTCGTCACGGGCGTGCTTCTTGAAAATTCAGTTGATGCGACCGTACGCATGGCTGCCAATCTCGGATTTGAAGTGACGGTGGCTGAGGATGCGGTTGCCAGCATCGACCGCAAGGATCATCGCGGCAAGCAATGGACTGCCGAAGACGTGCATGCTTTGGCGTTGTCGGTGCTTGACGGCGAATATGCCCGTATCACCACGTCGGACGCGATCATCGAGACCTTGCCATGAGCCAACCTTTTGCCAAACTGCCTGCATGGGCTGACTATGGCCTCCTTCCGCTGATCAATCTGATCGTCGCGTTTCTCGTCGCAGGTCTTGTTGTTCTCCTTGTCGGCGAAAGCCCGATCGACGCGGCTGTGCTGATGGTCAAGGGAGCGTTCGGTTCCGGCGATGGTGTCGGCTACACGCTTTATTACGCGACGAACTTCATCTTCACCGGCCTTTGCGTTGCCGTTGCTTTCCATTGCGGCCTGTTCAACATTGGCGGCGAAGGCCAGGCCTACATTGGCGGTCTCGGTGTTTCCCTCGCCGGCCTCTGGCTCGGCAATTTTCTACCCTGGTGGCTGACCTTCCCACTGGCAATCCTTGCGTCGGCGCTGGTCGGCGCCCTGTGGGCGCTGATCCCGGCATGGCTGCAGGCAAAGCGCGGCTCGCATGTGGTAATCACCACCATCATGTTCAATTTCATTGCAGCAAGCCTCATGGTCTATCTGCTCGTGGGTGTCCTGAAACCCGCAGGCAGCCAGGCACCGGAGACACGCGTCTTCGCTGAAGGCGGACAGTTGCCGGGACTTGGCTGGCTGCTGGATCTCGTTGGGCTTTCGATGCGTTCGGCGCCCTTGAACGTCAGCTTCCTCCTGGCACTTCTGGCGGCTTTTCTTGTCTGGGTGCTGATCTGGCGCACCAAGCTCGGCTATGAAATCCGCACCATGGGCTTCAGCCCGAAGGCGGCCCGCTATGCTGGAATCAGCGAACTGCGGATCATCATTATCACCATGATGATTTCGGGCGCGCTGGCGGGAATGATGGCACTGAACCCGATCATGGGCGCACAGCACCGCATGCAGCTGGATTTCGTCGCAGGCGCGGGATTTGTCGGTATTGCCGTCGCCTTGATGGGCAGGTCGCATCCGGCAGGTATTGTTCTGGCGGCGATTCTCTTCGGTATGCTTTATCAAGGCGGCGCGGAAATCGCCTTCGACATGCCCAATATATCGCGCGATATGATCGTGATCATCCAGGGCCTGGTCATTCTCTTTGCCGGTGCGCTCGAGCATATGTTCCGGCCCTCCCTGCAGCGTATCTTTTATCGTCTGGGACGTGCAAAGAGCCGGTCCGCACCGGCCACCGTCACTGGAGGGGGCCGATAATGGAATCTTTCACGACGGTCCTTCAGCTGTTCGATTCGACAATCCGGCTCTCGGCACCCTTGCTGCTCGCCTGTCTTGCGGGGCTCTATTCCGAACGCGCCGGCATCTTCGATATTGGTCTTGAGGGCAAGATGCTTGCTGGCGCCTTTGCTGCCGGTGCCGTCGCGACGTGGTTCGGTTCAGCGTACCTTGCGTTGCTCGCGGCCATTTTCGTATCGGTCGCGCTCGGGCTTGTGCATGGTTTCGCGTCCATCACCCACCGCGGCAATCAGATCGTCTCCGGTGTTGCGATCAATTTTATCGCAGCGGGAACAACCGTCATTCTTGGTCAGGCCTGGTTTAGCCAGGGCGGGCGCACACCTTCATTGCCGAATGCAGCCCGCTTCAATCCGATCAATCTGCCCGGTGCGGAAGCTATGCGCAGCGTGCCGGTGATTGGCCCGATATACTACGAATTGATCTCCGGCCACTCCGTGTTGGTCTATCTTGCCTTCCTGCTTGTGCCGTTCACATGGTGGGTGCTCTACCGAACACGTTTCGGCCTGCGCCTCCGCGCGGTAGGCGAAAATCCGGCTGCGGTGGATACTGCCGGCATCTCCGTGCCATGGCTGCGCTATCGCGCGGTCATTTGCTGCGGCGTTCTTTGCGGCATCGCGGGCGCCTACCTGGCAACAGCTCAAGGCGCGGGCTTTGTAAAGGACATGACGGCGGGCAAGGGTTACATCGCGCTGGCGGCACTGATCTTCGCCAAATGGCGTCCGGTTCAGGCCATGTTCGCATGTCTGCTGTTCGGCTTTCTTGATGCGGTTGGAATACGCATGCAGGGGCATCCGTTGCCCCTGATCGGCGAGGTGCCGGTGCAATTCATGCAGGCCCTGCCCTATATACTGACCGTTGTACTTCTGGCCGGATTCATCGGGAAAGCGATCCCGCCAAAGGCCGGCGGTGTCGCTTACGTGAAAGAGAGATAATGAAGGACCTGTTCGACGCGGCCTTTGCCGCCATGCAGAAAACGCACTCGCCCTATTCGCGATTTCCGGTTGGAGCAGCCATTCGCACCAGCGACGGGCGCACCTATTCAGGCTGCAATATCGAGGTTATCTCGTATCCCGAGGGCTGGTGTGCCGAAACGACGGCTCTGGGACACTTCGTCATGGGCGGCGGCGGTACGATCACGGATATCGCCGTCGTTGCCGAAAAGAAGGCGAAATGCACGCCTTGCGGCGGCTGCCGTCAGCGTTTGGCGGAGTTTGCCGGACCAGACGCCCGTCTTCACCTTTGCGATAATAACGGCATTGTCGAAACGCTGACCATGAGGGATATTTTCCCCTATGGCTTCGAGGCCGACGTTCTGGGCAAGGGTACTGCATGATCGCCCCTGCGACCGACGTCCTTATTCAGAAGCTGAATGGCTTGGCGCCCCGCATCGCGCTTGTGCTGGGCTCCGGTCTCGGTTCTCTGGTCGATGCTGTGGAAAATGCCATCCGCATCCCTTACGCAGATTTGCCCGGCTTCCCGCATAGTGGCGTTTCCGGCCATGCGGGCGAGGTCGTTGCCGGTTATCTTTCGGGAAAGCCCGTCCTGATGCTGGCGGGCCGTGCCCACTATTACGAAAAGGGTGATGCCTCGGTCATGCGGCCGGTTATCGCCGCGATGGCCGACCTCGGTGTCGAAATGCTGATCCTTACCAATGCAGCAGGTTCAGTACGTCATGATCTGGAACCCGGTAGTGTGATGCTGATCGATGACCACATCAATTATTCGGGCCTCAATCCCCTCATTGGTGAACCATCCGATCAGCGCTTCGTCGGCATGACGACGGCCTACGACAAAAAGCTGAAAGACGGCTTTGTTGTTGCTGCCGGCGAGGTCAAGGAAAAGCTGGCGACCGGCGTTTACATGTGGTTCTCCGGTCCGTCATTCGAAACGCCGGCAGAAATTCGCATGGCGCGCGCGTTGGGCGCCGATGCGGTTGGCATGTCCACGGTTCCTGAAGTTATTCTTGCGCGGTTCTTCGGCCTGCGTGTTGCCGCTTGCTCGGTCATTACGAATTACGGGGCCGGCATGACGGGTGCGGAGCTTTCCCACGAGGAAACCAAGGACGTTGCCCCAAAGGGCGGTGCACGTTTACAGAAGATCGTTAAGGCACTGGTCCGGGAGATAGGCTAAGCAATGTTGTTGCCGCAGGAAATTATCCGGCGAAAGCGCGATGGCGAAACCCTCGATGCTGCCGATATAACCGCATTCATCAATGCGATGAGTTCAGGGTCGATTACCGAGGGTCAGGTTGCCGCCTTTGCCATGGCAATATTCTTCAATGGCATGAAACGCGACGAAGCCGTTGCACTCACCATAGCCATGCGTGATTCTGGCGATATCCTCGATTGGTCAGATCTGCCCGGGCCGGCCGTCGATAAGCATTCGACCGGCGGTGTCGGTGACAATGTCTCGCTGATACTCGCTCCCATCGTAGCAGCCTGCGGCGCTTATGTCCCGATGATCTCGGGACGGGGGCTCGGTCATACGGGCGGGACTCTCGACAAGATGGATGCGATCCCCGGCTATCGCAGCCAGCCCGACAACGCCTTGTTCCGCAAAGTGGTGCATGAAGTTGGCTGCGCCATAATAGGTCAGACGGCCAACCTTGCTCCCGCCGACAAACGTTTCTATTCCATCCGCGATGTGACCGCGACGGTCGAATCGATCCCGCTCATTACCGCTTCGATCCTGTCGAAGAAGCTTTCGGCCGGGCTTAATGCGCTGGTGCTGGATGTGAAATCCGGCAACGGTGCTTTCATGACCAGAAACCGCGACGCTGTGTCATTGGCTGAAAGTATCGTCGCAGTTGCGGCTGGAGCGGGGCTGACAACGACTGCGGTTCTCACGGATATGAACGAGCCCCTTGCTCTTGCGGCAGGCAACGCGGTTGAAGTCAGGAATGCCGTCGATTTCCTGACCGGGGACCGGCGTGATACCCGGCTTGAAGCGGTCACGCTGGCGCTTGCTGCCGAGATGCTGGTCTCGGCCAGGCTTGCCCCAAATCATAAGGCCGCAACTGACAAGGCACGCGAAGCCTTGAGCAGCGGCAAGGCTGCGGAGATTTTCGGACGCATGGTGGCCGGGCTCGGCGGGCCAATGGATTTCATCTCCCGTACGCGCCATCATCTGGCCGTTGCCCCCATCACGCACGAAGTCAAAGCCGGGCAGGCGGGTTATGTCGCGTCCGTCGATACGCGCGCTATCGGGGTGGCTGTCGTAACACTGGGGGGTGGACGCATTCGTCCGCAGGATCCCATCGATCACGCAGTCGGCATCACGGCGCTGCAGCCGGTTGGCGCCAAAATGGAAGAGGGCGAACCAATTGCCCTGGTCCATGCCCGCAGTGATGCGGATGCTGCTGCTGCGGTGAAAACTATCCACGCAGCCTATGGGTTTTCCGAGCGCAAGCCCCGCACAGTCAACCCCGTGCTCCGCCGGATAGGTACCTGATTACTTCGTCCCATACATGCGGTCACCGGCATCACCAAGGCCAGGAACAATATAGCCCTTTTCATTCAAATGACTGTCGATTGCGGCAGTGAAAACCGGCACGTCCGGATGCGCATTGGTAAAGCGCTCGATACCCTCCGGTGCCGCGAGAAGGCAAAGGAAGCGGATATTGCTGGCGCCGCGATCTTTCAGCTTCTGAATGGCGGCGATGGCCGAGTTGGCGGTCGCCAGCATCGGGTCGACCACGATAATTAGCCGGTTGACGATATCTTCAGGCGCTTTGAAGTAATATTCGACCGGCAGCAATGTCTCATGATCGCGATAGAGTCCGATATGCGCGACCCGGGCAGCGGGCACGAGGTCGAGCATGCCTTCGAGCAGGCCATTGCCTGCCCGTAGGATCGAGGCGAAGACCAGTTTCTTGCCCTCGATCACCGGGGAATCCATTTCCGTCAGTGGAGTCTGGATGCGGATATTCGTCAATTGCAGGTCACGGGTCACCTCATAGCAGAGCAGCAGCGAGATCTCCTTGAGCAGTCGCCGGAAGCCCGCAGTCGAGGTATCCTTGTCGCGCATGATGGTAAGCTTGTGCTGGACAAGCGGATGGGAAACGATCGTCACGCCCATTGGAAAACCCCTTTTTCCTAGAAATTCCGGAGACTTTAGCTGCTCGGGGCCGATCCCGCAAAGAGCTCATCCATAACGCGCACAGTTTTGTCCGGGTAAAGCCGCTCCAGCAGTGCCGTTCTTGTGTCTTCATCGACAAACGCGGTCTTGAGCGCCGTTGCTGTTACGTCAGTCAGCATCTCGTCGTCATAGCCAAAATACGTGGCTGCGATCTCGTATTCGCGTGCAAGATCCGTGTGGAAATACGGCGGATCGTCTGAATTGAGCGTCACGGGCACACCCGCTTTGGCAAGCGCCGCAAAAGGATGCGACGGAAAATCCGCATGGACGCCGAGTGAGATGTTGGAGCCGGGGCAGCATTCCAGAACGATCTGCTCATCGGCCAGCCGTTTGACGAGATCGGCATTTTCGATGGCGCGAACGCCGTGCCCGATGCGCGCGGGTTTTAACGCGTCCAGCGCGTCCGCCACGCTTTCCCATCCCGCCAGTTCGCCGGCATGCACGGTGATGCCAAGCCCCGCATTACGGGCCACATCGAATGCAGCTGTGAAATCGCCGGGGTGATGCATGCGCTCATCGCCGGCCATGCCGAAGCCGGTGATCAGGGGATGCGGATTATCGGCAATGTACTGCGCGGCTGCCATGACGGCTTCCGGGCCCTTGTGGCGCAGGCCGGTCGCGATCATCCGGCATTCGATACCAGTTGCGGCCTTGGCATGGCGAATCCCCTCGGCCAAGCCCTCGATATAGGCACGCGGGTCAAGTCCGGCGCTGATCGCGTGATCGGTCGAGATGAAAAACTCCGAATAGATGGCGTCCTGATAGCTCAATGACAGAAGATAGTCCTCCGCGAGATCTGCATAATCCTCCGCTGTCCGGAAAAGCATTGACGCTTGATCGAATGCGTCCAGGAACGACGTGAAATCGTGCCAGACGAATTTGCCATTCTGGATAAATCCGGAAACATCCGCACGATATTTGGCGGCCTTCAGTTCGACGAGGCGGGTGGAGGCGGCGCCTTCAATATGGCAGTGCAGTTCGGCTTTCAGCACCATCGCAATCACCTCGACAAAACAATCAACGCGGCGCTTCACCGCGCAAGAGACAATAGCCTTATGCGTTTCAATCTTCTATGGTTCTGGCGATTTGAAAAACGGGTAGCACAATGAGCCAGCAACGAACCGGCGCCCACGGCGGCATGGAAACGTCCTTCGGTTTTCAGCATGTCAGCGATGGGGAAAAGCAGACACGCGTCAATGACGTCTTCCACCGCGTCGCCAAGCGCTACGATGTGATGAACGATTTGATGTCCGGCGGCCTGCATCGTGTCTGGAAAGATTCGATGATCGCCTGGCTGGCGCCTTCAAAAACGGCCAACTGGAAAGTGCTCGATGTAGCCGGCGGGACCGGCGATGTTGCCTTCCGCATAGTTGAGGCATCCAACCGCAATGCCCATGCAACGGTACTCGATATCAACGGCTCCATGCTTGGCGTTGGGCGCGATCGCGCTGAAAAGAAGGGGCTTGCCGACAATACCGAATTTGTCGAGGCGAATGCCGAAGAGCTTCCTTTCGAGAATGCCAGTTTCGACGCTTATACGATCGCCTTTGGTATCCGCAATGTGCCTCATATCGATCGCGCTCTGTCGGAAGCTTTCCGTGTGCTGAAGCCGGGCGGACGCTTCCTTTGCCTCGAGTTCTCGGAGGTCGAGTTGCCGGTTCTCGACAAGATTTATGATGCGTGGTCGTTCAATGCCATTCCAAAGATCGGCAAGGCCGTGACCGGCGATGCCGATAGCTATCAGTATCTGGTCGAGTCTATCCGCAAGTTTCCGCGTCAGCCGGATTTTGCCGAGATGATCCGCAAGGCCGGCTTCGAGCGGGTCAGCTGGCGCAATTTTACCGGCGGTATTGCCGCGCTGCATTCCGGCTGGAAGCTGTGATCGCTGCATGAGTAGTCCTGCAGCAATATTTCGCCTGATGTGGGCCGGATGGATCATGACGCGCGAGGGCGTTATCTCCGCACTTCCCGCCGAAGGCCTGAGTGGACTTCCTGCGTTTGGTCACCGGGTGGCTGGCCTTTTGGCACGCCGGCGCGCCATGACCGCCCAACGCTCCGAGCGGATGTCGCGCGCCATCAACAAGCTCGGCCCATCCTATGTCAAGCTCGGGCAGTTCCTGGCGACACGGCCTGACGTGGTCGGAAACGAAGTGGCCGACGATCTGGCGCTCCTGCAGGATCAGCTCGATTTCTTCCCGATGGAAGCCTCGGTCAAGGCTATCGAAGGCTCGCTGGGAAGACCCGTTTCGGATCTTTTTGCAAGTCTTGACCAACCAATTGCTGCAGCGTCGATTGCGCAGGTGCATCCGGCTTTCGTCGCAAGCAACGGCGAGATCAAGAAGGTTGCGGTCAAGGTCGTGCGACCTGGCGTGCGCCAGCGTTTCAACAATGATCTTGAGAGCTTTTTTCTGGTCGCGCGATGGCAGGAGCGCTATGTACCCGCCACCCGTCGCCTGCGCCCCATCGAGGTCACGCGCACTCTTGCGCAGACGACCCGTATCGAGATGGACCTGCGGCTTGAGGCGGCGGCTCTGTCTGAAATCGGCGAGAACACGAAGGATGATCCGGGCTTTCGTGTTCCGACAGTCGATTGGGAACGGACGGGACGTGATGTTTTGACGCTCGAGTGGATCGATGGCGTCAAAATGTCGGACATCGAAGGCCTGCGCGCCGCGGGGCACAACCTCATCAAGCTTGCGGAAACGCTGATCCAGTCTTTCCTGCGCCATACATTGCGTGATGGCTTCTTCCATGCCGACATGCATCCGGGCAACCTCTTCGTCGATGAGAAAGGTCATATTGTTGCTGTGGATTTCGGCATTACCGGCCGGCTCGGCAAGAAGGAGCGCCGGTTCCTCGCCGAAATCCTCTACGGCTTCATCACGCGCGACTATGTCCGTGTTGCCGAAGTGCATTTCGAGGCAGGTTACGTGCCGCATCGCCATGACGTGGCGAGCTTTGCCCAGGCAATCCGCGCCATCGGCGAGCCGATCCATGGCCAGCCCGCCGAAACCATTTCCATGGCAAAGCTGCTCACGCTGCTTTTCGAGGTCACAGAACTCTTCGACATGGAAACGCGGCCCGAACTTGTCATGCTGCAGAAGACCATGGTTGTCGTCGAGGGCGTCTCGCGCACGCTTGATCCGCATTTCAACATGTGGAAAGCCTCGGAGCCGGTCGTTGGCAGCTGGATCCGTCGCAATCTCGGACCGCAGGGCATCCTCATCGATGCCCGCGAAGGGGCACAGGCAGTCCTGCACCTTGCGCGTCAAATGCCTGAACTGGTGGGGCGGGCCGATCGACTGTCCAAGGAACTCGACAATATGGCGGAGAATGGCCTGCGATTTGATGAGCAAACCGCGCATGCTATCGGCAAGGCAGAAGCCCGCCATACGCGCTCTGGTAGAATCGCACTATGGGTGATTGCAATTTGCCTCGTCATCATCACTTACGAGCTTCTTCATTGACAGAATAGGCACAATTGTGATTGCAATGATTGCAAATCATCGGACAGACTCCGAGAAAGTGCAATCACATGGCCAGTATCACCGTTCGCGGTCTCAATGATGCCACAAAAGAGAACCTGCGTCGGCGTGCAGCAGCAAACGGCAGGTCGATGGAGGAGGAAGTACGGTTCATCCTTGGCGAGCTGGACAATATTGTGCCCTCGGCGAGTTCTGCGGCTTCGTTAAAGATCCTTCCTTCCGGCTCGCTGTCTGGCCGTCGTGTTCTGCTGATCATAGGTGCCGGAATCGCTGCTTATAAGTGTCTTGATCTGATCCGGCGTTTGCGCGAACGCGGGGCGCAGGTGCGTACGGTACTGACCAAGTCGGCGGAGGAATTCGTAACACCATTGGCCGTTGGAGCGCTCGCGGGAGACAAGGTCTTCACGGAACTATTCTCGCGCGAGGACGAGCACGATGTGGGCCATATCCGCCTGTCGCGAGAAGCTAATCTCGTTGTCGTCGCTCCGGCAACTGCGGATTTGCTGGCCAAGATGGCAAATGGCCTTGCCAACGATCTGGCGTCGGCGATCTTGCTGGCGACAGACAAAGAGGTTCTGGTAGCGCCGGCGATGAACCCGAGAATGTGGGATCATCCTGCAACGAAGCGAAATCGCGCCACGCTCGCAAAGGACGGCATTCAATTTATCGGCCCGAACAGGGGCGAAATGGCGGAGAGCGGTGAGAGCGGTGATGGTCGGATGGCGGAACCTCTCGAAATTGTTGCCGCAATTGAGAGGCTGCTGGATCGTGGTCCGAAGCCGCTGGCGGGCAAGACTATTGTCATGACCTCGGGGCCGACCCACGAGCCCATTGATCCGGTTCGCTATATAGCCAATCGCTCGTCGGGAAAACAAGGTCACGCCATTGCTGCCGCCCTTGCCAGGTTGGGCGCGACGGTACGCCTCGTTTCCGGCCCGGTTACCATCCCCGACCCCCAAGGCGTTTCAGTGGTTCACGTGGAATCGGCACGCGAAATGCGCGACGCGGTGGAGCAGCTTTTGCCCGCCGATGCCGCCATCATGGTCGCTGCAGTTGCGGATTGGCGCACCGCAAACGAAGCGGGTGAGAAGATCAAGAAACAGCCTGGCGAAACGGCTCCAACGCTGCAGATGATCGAAAATCCCGACATTCTTGCCGGGGTGGGACACAGCAAATCGCGTCCACGTCTGGTCATCGGTTTTGCTGCTGAAACCCAGGATCTGCTTGCCAATGCTCAGCTGAAGCTCGACAAGAAAGGCGCGGACTGGATCATCGCCAATGATGTCAGCCATACGACCGGCGTCATGGGCGGCGACCGCAACGCGGTGCGGATCGTCACCCGTTCAGGCGTCGAGGAATGGCCGGATATGAGCAAGGAAGAGGTTGCGGAGCGGCTGGCAGCGAAAATAGCAGCTGCATTGCTAACGGTGGAAGCGTGAGCTTGGACATTCATCCCGCCAAGCCGTCCGATGCGTCGAACCTCGCCGCCTTGTCCATACAGGTGTGGCTGCATACTTATGCCAAGGCCGGTGTACGAGACGCTTTATCCCGTTATGTACTGGCAGAATTCACAGAGGCGCGATTGTTCAACGAGATAGCTGATGAGACAAGACGCATTTTCATTTGTGAAGTAGATGGTTGTCTGGTCGGGTACGCAAAGATTGCCTTCAATGCCCGCTGCCCCGTAAGGAATATCTCTCAACCGGAAGTAGCAACACTCTATGTACAGGAGAACTTTCACCGTCGCGGAATTGGCAGCCTCCTACTCGACGCCGCGATGGTCGATTGCCAGTCGAACGGCTATTCCGAGCTGTGGCTGTTGGTTAATCATGAAAATGTGGGTGCTCGCAGATTCTACGAAGACAAGTCGTTCAAAAAAATTGGCTCTTTCGATTTTCAGTTGGAAAACGAAAGACATCCAAACGATGTGTTAATGAGAGAACTATCCTGAATGGAATTGCCGGCAATGAGTCCTGTATCAATCCCCATCCTCGAAACTGACCGTCTCATCCTGCGCCCGCACAGACGCGGGGATTTTGAGGCACTCCATGCAATGTGGACGCATCCGTCAGTGTATAAATATATTTCGGGCAAGCCCTCCACGCGCGAGCAATCCTGGGCGAGGCTCTTGCGCTATGCCGGCATGTGGCAGCTGATAGGCTATGGTTTCTGGGCGATGGAAGAGAAGGCAAACGGACGTTTCGTCGGGGAACTGGGCTTTGGCAACTTCGAGCGAGATATGGAGCCGCGCTTTGGCGATATACCGGAGATGGGCTGGGTGCTTGCGCCGGAAATCCACGGCAAGGGCTATGGCAGCGAAGCCTTGGTCGAGATTGTCGCATGGGGAGATAGCTTCTTTACGATTGACACTGCCCGCTGCATCATATCGCCGAATAATACCGCATCACGGCGCCTTGCAGAAAAGAATGGCTTCAGCAAGGTCCTCGAAACAGCCTATACAGATGAGCCTGTCATACTTTTGGAACGGCCGTTTCGCCCCGGATAATTGCGGCCGGGACTGGCACGGGTGCCGGCCTCGGCCGTGTGTAAGTAAGTGCTTACAGTTCTATTCGGCGATAATCCGGGTGTATTCTTTTCTAAGCCGCTCGAAGTTGCCCCAGAATCCTGACGTCTTGTCTCCATTGAGGTAATCGATGAGCACGCCGAGATGGGTGTGCCAGCCACTCGCAACCATGACCATAGAATTGGCACTGGCAAGGCGCGTATGGGTCACAGTCAGCAAAGTGTCGGCGCCTTTAGCTTCGAGCTCGAACGTGACTTCGGAATCCTGTCCCCCATCGGGCCAGGTGATACTCAAGACACGCGGCGGTTCATAACGAAGTACCTTGCCCTCATTGGTTGTGCCTTCCAACTTCTTGAATTCGGCCGGTGTCGATTCGTCCGAAAGTTGCGAATGGTGGAATGTCAGTTTGACATCACCGCCGACATAATTGGCCATCGGGCCCTGCGCCAGCCATTTTTTTCGCTTGTCCGATTCCGTCAGATAGGCCCAGACCCGTTCGACAGGGCCCGGGAGGATGCGTTCGATGCGAACCGTACGAGGCGCAATGACAACGCCGAGCCGATCATTTCCAACATGCTCGTTCATTTCTGTCTCCTTGACGTTTTTTCAGGTGTTGACGGTTTCTTTGGCAGTTTCTCGGCCACCTCGGCCGCCGCGCGATCTTCCTCGCGCAGGATGGTTTCAAGATCATCGAGACGGGAGGTCCAGAAGCGTTCATAGGTGCGAAGCCACGCCTGTGCCTCCGCCAATCGTGCGGCTTCCAGCTGGCAAATATGGGTGCGGCCCTTGACGTGACGGCGAACCAGTCCAGCTCCTTCCAGCACCTTGATATGTTTCGATGCGCCGGCGAGCGACATGTTGAAGGGCGTCGCAAGATCAGTCACCGAGTGTTCGCCCTTTGTGAGCCGGTGTAGCATCGCCCTTCGCGTTGGATCGGAAAGGGCATGGAATACGGCATCGAGACGGGGTGTTTGAAATTCAACCATATGGTTTAATATCAGCGCATCCAAAATTAGTCAACCGTTTGGTTGAATATAATTTGGCGCGGTTAGAGAACCAGGAAACCCTGACCCAGCGGATCATCATCCTCAACGATGAACTCTGCCTTGCCGCTATAATAGGCGTGGCCGGAAACACGGGCGGTGATAGCGTCAAAATCACCCGCCCTGGTCTGTGAAGCAACGAAGCCGGCAAACCGCGAGCCCACGATGCTTTCGAAAATCCGCGCATTTCCTTCGCGTATCTGCCCCTTGGCGTGCATAGCTGCAAGGCGCGCGGTCACCCCGGAACCTGTGGGCGAGCGGTCGAGCTGCGCATCGGCGAAGATGCAGGCATTCTTCGTCGGGCCTTCATTCCAGTCGTCGGCGCCATCTGTCAGAATCGATCCGTAGAGAAACGCCAAGTCCTTATGGTCCGGGTGGTCGAGCGGCACTGCTTCTTTCACGGCTGCACTGAGGGCAGTTGCAGCGTCAATGAATTTCCTTGCCGGATCGCGGCCGAACTCGAGGCCAAACTGGTGGCAATCTGCCAAGGCATAAAACGCGCCGCCATAGGCCACATCGAAATTGATCTTGCCGAAATCGGGCAGTTCAATCGTCTGGTCGCCTGCAAAAAGGAAGGCAGGCACGCTTTCAAACGAGACGCCACCTGATTTACCGTCGCGTATTTCGACCGACGCGACGACCATGCCGCACGGGCATTCGATGTGGACCGTCGTTACGGGCTCGACTTTCGGCACGATCCCGTAATCGACGGCATAGCGGCCCAGAGCCATAATCGCGTGGCCGCACATGGTGGAATAGCCCTCATTGTGCATGAACAGCACCGCCAGATCGGCGCCGGGCAGGTTCGGCTCCACCAGAATTGCGCCATACATGTCGAAATGTCCGCGCGGCTCGAAGATCACAATCTTGCGCAAATGATCCAGCCTGTCGCGGACATAGGCGCGTTTTTCAAGGATCGTGCTTTTGGGCAATTCCGGATATCCGCTGGTGACGATGCGCAAGGGTTCCCCGCCCGTGTGCATGTCGATAACTGTCAAGGTCCCGCCCATCAGGCGACACCCAGCAGCGCGGGCAATTTGCGCATGTCGTCGAAGAGAATGCCGCCAGCAGCGGTGAGGCCCTCGCGGTCTGCATGCTTATCGCCGCAATAGGAGAAGACACGCATGCCTGCCGCCGTACCGGCTCTGGTTCCTGCAACGCTATCCTCGATGACGACAGACCCGGACGGCTCGTGACCCATTTCCTTAGCCGCATGCAGGAACAGGTCGGGGAAAGGTTTGCCGCGGGCCACCATCGAGGCGCTGTAGAGTACGTCCCGAAAATGCTCCATCAGACCGGTCTTGCCCAGCGTGATGTGCATTTTCTCGACATTGGCCGATGAAGCAACACAGTAGGGAAGTTCCGCCTTTTTAACCGCGGCGATGACCTCTTCGATATGAGGGATGGCCTCGACTCCGTTTTCGAAAATGATTGGAATCGCCTGATACCAGCGGTCGACGAAATCGTCGCCGAGCGAATAGCCTTCCGCCTCGATCTTTTCTTTCACAGCACGCATTGGCATGCCGCAGAAATCTTTGCGCACAGCTTCGAAAGTCGTTGCATAGCCGGAAGCGCCCAGCATCTTCACGAGATGGTGATTGCCGAGTGTTTCCGTATCGACCAGAACTCCGTCACAGTCGAAAATCACCAGCTCCGGTTTTGTCATTTATTTCAGATGTCCTTCTGTGCGCCTTGCGAAAAGAGTTGCTGCAATTCGCTGAAGGGCATCGCCTGGTGACTGAATTCGAAAGTGCCTTTGTCCAGTATCTCGCGCGCTGCATCACGGACCGCCGCAAAGGCGATGGTCGTGAGGCGCGGACCAATCGATACACGCTTGACGCCCGCCTCTGCAAGCTGCGCAATTGTGAAGGAAGGGAGGGCTATGACATTGACCGGCTTGGAAACCGAGGAGCAGACTTGTCGGATGAGATTGATATCGCTGATGCCCGGCGCATAGAGGACGTCGGCGCCAGCAGCTTCGAAGGCCTGCAGCCGTTTGATGGTGTCATCGATGTCGGGCTTGCCATGCAGGAAGTTTTCGGCGCGGGCGGTAAAGACAAAGTCTCCTTTTAAGGCCTTGGCTGCTTCGCTCGCAGCCGCAACGCGCTCGACAGCAAGCGAGAAATCATAGATCGGATTATGGTCGTCGCCGGAATAGTCTTCGATCGAACAGCCTGCCAAACCCGCCGCCTCGGCCGCGAAAATCGTTTCGCCCGCACTGTCGGGACTGTCACCCTTGCCCTTTTCGAGATCGGCATTCATGGGAAGGCTCGTCGCCGCCACGAGGTCGCGGCAGTGCTGCATCATCATATCAAAAGGTACGGCGCCGTCTGGCAGGCCGCGCGAAAATGCAAAGCCGGCGCTGCTGGTCGCGAGCGCTTTGAAACCGAGCGAGGCGAGAAATTTGGTTGTCCCGGGGTCCCATGGATTGGGCATGAGAAAAATCTCGCGGCCTTCATGCAGCTGACGGAAAACCCTGCCCTTGTCCATGACGACCTCCCGGTGCTGACGTCCTTTGTGCTAGGACGTACCTGTTGAACCAAACCCACCGGCACCCCGGGCCGTCTCGCTGGCATGCTGCCGTTCTTCGACATCAAGCTGCACGACCGGGGCCAGAACGACCTGTGCAATACGCATGCCGCGTGTCACATAGAAATCGTCATCGCCGAGATTGATCAACAATACTTTTACCTCACCACGATAGTCCGAATCAATCGTTCCCGGCGTGTTGAGGCAAGTAATTCCATTCTTCAGCGCGAGGCCGGAACGCGGCCGGATCTGCGCCTCGAAACCCAGCGGAATTTCGAAGATCAAACCGCTTGGCACCAGCGCCCTGCGACCGGGCAAAAGCAGCAATGGCCGGTCTTCCGGTACGGCCGCTCGCAGGTCCATGCCAGCGGAACCTGACGTTTCGTAAGCGGGCAATTCAAGCTCCTGCCCATGCGGTAACCGGACGATACCGAGAGCGGGATTCTTGTGGTGAGCGGAATCGGATGTTTTGGACATGAAAAGACCTTTTTCACCAGACGGCGGTCGTGGTCAACTCACAAGATGAGACGCAGCCGCTCTTTGCACACAATCTCCTTCTAGCGGACTACCCCATCCGGGCGATTCCCAAGAATGAAATCAAGGGGTATTGTCAGTCTGTATGAGATCAAATCCAGGTGATTCATGTGTCGTTGGGCAGCCTATCTCGGACCGCAACTTTATCTTGAAGACGTTATTGCCTCCCCTTGTCACTCCCTGATCGCTCAAAGCCATGATGCGCATGAGGCCAAGACCCGTACCAATGGCGATGGCTTTGGTGTTGCCTGGTACGGCGAAAGGGTTGAGCCGGGCCTTTACCGTGATATCCTGCCCGCCTGGTCCGACCAGAATCTCAAAAGCCTGTCCCGGCAGATACGTTCGCATCTCTTTCTCGCACATGTGCGCGCCTCGACTGGCGGCGCCACCAGCCGAATGAACTGTCATCCTTTCGTCTCCGGCAAATGGAGCTTCATGCACAATGGCCAGATCGGCCAGTTCGACCGGTTGCGCCGCGGGTTGGAGGCTCGGCTTGACGATTCGCTCTATGCGCAAAAGTTCGGCTCGACCGATTCCGAACTGATCTTCCTGCTGATGCTGCAGAACGATCTCGACGAAGACCCGGCGCAGGCTCTGGTCCGGACGGTCAATGACGTCGTAGCAGAAGCCGAGCGCGCCGATGTGCCGGCTTTCATCAGGCTGACTGCGGCATTTTCCGACGGCGAACACCTCTACGCCGTCCGCTATGCCACGGATCGGTTCGCCCCGTCGCTCTACACCGCCAGCCTCGCGGCAAGTGCCGGTCTGTGTGTGGTCTCGGAACCGCTCGATGGCGAAGCCGGAAACTGGTCACCGGTACCGCCTAATAGTTTCGTGACAGTCAAAAGCACCAAGCGTATCGCCATCGAACCCTTCATGGCCGAAGAGAAATCCGGACAGGTCGTCGAAAATGCCTGATCTGTCATTCGGAATTGGCAGTCGACTGTAAAGGCCGCGGCTGATAGAAGGCGCGCAACCTTTTCCTTCACCGAGTTTGAGCTTCCATGTCTTCTGCCGACCACCCCGTTTCCAAGCGCCGTACATTTGCGATCATCGCGCACCCTGACGCCGGTAAAACCACACTGACCGAAAAGCTGCTGCTGTTCGGCGGAGCGATCCAGCTCGCGGGCGAGGTCAAGGCAAAGAAGGACCGCATCCAGACGCGCTCCGACTGGATGAATATCGAGCGCGATCGTGGTATCTCGGTGGTCACCTCTGTGATGACCTTCGAGTACAGGGATTGCATCTTCAATCTTCTCGACACGCCCGGTCACGAGGACTTCGCCGACGACACCTATCGTACGCTGACCGCTGTCGACAGCGCGGTCATGGTCATAGATGCCGCCAAGGGCATCGAGGCGCGGACACTCAAGCTCTTCGAAGTTTGCCGCATGCGCGATATTCCGATCGTCACCTTCATCAACAAGATGGACCGTGAGAGCCGCGATCCATACGAAATTCTTGACGAGATCGAGCAGAAACTTGCGCTGGACACCGCGCCTATCACCTGGCCGATCGGCCGCGCCAAGAGCTTTGCCGGAACGTATAATCTGCAGAACAACACGGTGCGCCGCCGCGACGAGGAAGAGGTACCAACGCCAGTCAACGGGCCGGAGTCCTCGGCTGCGTCCGGCCTCTTGCCGGAAAATGAGCGTCAGGCCTGGATTGATGAAGTGACCTTAGCGCGTGATGCCTGCAATCCGTTCGATCTGCAGGCTTTCCGCGAGGGTCATATGACGCCGGTGTATTTCGGTTCGGCGCTGCGCAACTACGGCGTGCGCGATCTTATCGAAGCCTTCTGCGATTACGGCCCGAGCCCGCGCGCGCAGGATGCAGATACGCGCAAGGTCGAGGCGACCGAAGACAAGATGACCGGCTTCGTGTTCAAGATCCAGGCTAACATGGACCCGAACCATCGCGACCGCATCGCCTTCCTGCGCGTCTGCTCAGGGAAACTGTCGCGCGGCATGAAAGCCAAGCTGGTGCGTACCGGCAAGCCGATGAGCCTGTCTGCGCCGCAATTCTTCTTCGCGCGCAGTCGACAGATCGCCGACGAAGCCTGGGCCGGCGATGTAGTTGGCATCCCCAACCACGGGACGCTGCGCATTGGCGACACGCTCACGGAAGGTGAGGACCTCTTGTTCCGCGGCGTGCCGAACTTTGCACCGGAAATCCTTCGCCGCGTGCGGCTCGACGATGCCATGAAGGCAAAGAAGCTGCGTGAAGCGCTACAGCAGATGGCGGAGGAGGGCGTGGTCCAGCTCTTCCTGCCGGATGACGGCTCGCCAGCCATCGTTGGCGTCGTCGGCGCACTGCAGATCGACGTTCTGACCGAGCGGTTGAAGGTGGAGTATACGCTGCCCGTTGGCTTCGAGCCCGCCCGCTTCACCGTAGCCCGCTGGATTTCCGCCGATGACCCCCTGGAATTGCAGCGTTTCATCAATTCACACCGTGCCGATATTGCGCACGATCTCGACAATGATCCGGTGTTCCTGGCACACAATACCTTCTCCCTGTCGTATGAAGCGGAGCGCTGGAAGGCGATCCGCTTTGCTGCGATCAAGGATTATCAGGTTCGCGACAAGGCTGCCTGATCTCCTCTAATCGCGCAGCTCGCGCCGCAGGATCTTGCCGACATTGCTCTTCGGCAATTCGTCGCGGAATTCGACGATGCGCGGCCGCTTGTAATTGGTCAGGCGCTCGGCGCAGAAGGCTTTGACGATTTCCTCGGTCAGCGCCGGATCCTTGCGGACAATAAAGAGCTTGACGGTTTCGCCTGAGTGCTCGTTTAAAACACCGACGGCAGCCGCTTCTCGTATGCCGGGATGTTCCATCGCCACTTCTTCGATCTCGTTCGGATAGACGTTGAAACCGGAAACCAGGATCATGTCCTTCTTGCGATCGACGATCTTGGTATAGCCGCGCTCATCCATGTACCCCATGTCGCCGGAACGGAAGAAACCATCAGCGGTCATGGCTTTGTCAGTCTCGTCAGGGCGGTTCCAGTAGCCTGCCATGACCTGGGGTCCGCGGATGCAGATCTCGCCGACCTCCATCAACGGAAGCTCCTTGCCGTCATCGTCGCGGATTGAAAAGTCCGTCGAGGGAAGCGGCAGTCCAATCGTGCCGGAGAATTCGGTTGCATCGAGCCGGTTTGCCGAAGCGACCGGAGATGTCTCCGACAGGCCATAACCTTCAGTGATCAGGCAGCCCGTCACATCCTTCCAGCGATCGGCCACCGGCTTTTGTACTGCCATGCCGCCGCCAAGCGACAGGATCAGCTCCTTGAAGTCGAGCTTGCGGAATTCGTCATTATTGAGAAGACCGTTGAACAGCGTGTTCAGGCCGGGGAAAATGTGGAACCGGTGCTTCTGCAGCTCTTTGACAAAGCCGGGTATGTCGCGGGGATTTGGAATAAGCACATTGAGCGCGCCCTGTTCCATGCCCATCATCGCGTTCACCGTCAGTGCAAAGATATGATAAAGCGGCAATGCACAGATATAAATTATGTCCTTCGGGCGTCCTTTGACGCGAAACCCGACATCGCACCACAGCCGCATTTGCGCGACATTGGAAACGATATTGCTGTGCGTAAGAATTGCGCCTTTAGAGATGCCGGTGGTGCCACCGGTATATTGCAGGAAGGCGACGTCAGCTCCGGCTACCTCAACGGGTTTCAGTTTCTGAGCTGCACCCTGGGCGAGGACCGTCTTGAATGGTGTATGGCCCGGCAACGACCATGCGGGCACCATCTTCTTGACCCGCCGCACCACGAGGTTCACCAGATGGCCTTTCAGGCCCATCATGTCGCCCATCGCCGCTACGATCACGTGCTGCACAGGCGTCTTGGTGACGACTTTTGCCAGCGTCGAGGCAAAGTTTTCCAGAATAACGATCGCCTTGGCGCCGCTATCCTTCAACTGGTGCTCGAGCTCGCGCGGCGTATAGAGCGGGTTGACGTTGACGACCGTCAGGCCTGCCCGAAGGATAGCGGCGATAGCGATCGGATATTGCAGCACATTGGGCATCATCACCGCCACGCGGTCACCCTTGACCAGCCCGCGTGACTGCAGCCACGCGGCCATGGAGCGGGAGTGACGATCGAGATCGGCGTAGGTGATGCTCTTGCCCATACACCTGAAGGCCGGCCTGTCGCTATATTCCTTGAAGGCCTTTGCAAACAAATCACCCACAGATTTGTATTGCGATGCTGCGATTTCGGCTGGGACACCTTCCGGATAGGATTTCACCCACATGCGCGGCGTGGGCTTGCCGGTATCCCCTGCTGCTTTGGCAGGCGCCGTCTTCGGCTTTGCCGCTGGTTTGGATTTGGCAGGCGTTGCCTTTGCAGCGGGCTTGGCGACCAATTCAGCAATCGGAGCAGCTGTTGCTTTGGCAGGTGCCTTTGAAGCGCTCGCAGTTTTTGGTTTTGCAGGGGCTTTGACCGGATCTCCGGTAGCCGCCTTCGCAGCCACAGCCTTTGGCTTTACCGCTGGCTTGGATTTGGCAGGCGTTGTCTTTGCAGCGGGCTTTGCCACCAATTCAGCGATCGGAGCAGCTGTTGCTTTGGCAGGTGCCTTTGAAGCGCTCGCAGTTTTTGGTTTCGCGGAGGCTTTCACCGAACTGTCCGTTGCGACTTTCCTGACGTTCCCGGTTGGTTTTTTTAAAGCTGGCGCTGCAGTTTTCACCACTTCGTCCGCTGGCGCCTTCGCAGGCGCGCGCTTGGTTGTTTTCGCCGGTGTCGTCTCTTTTGCCACATTAACCTCCCAGTTGATTTTCTTGAAACCTGCGCGCAGTTCCCAAGCCGCCCGCATGCTACTTAACAATCCCATCTATTGCGAGAGGCCGTGCGCTTGCAAGTATTTACATTGACGTAAACGTAAAATCGTCGCGCTATTGTTTTTTGCGATTCATTCAAAGGGCGCACTCTAGGCACAAAGTTGCCAAGGTTCGCCTCGACAAAGCACTTCAAATTCTTTCATTCTGTTCCCCGATCGAAACTGGATTCCCCGTGGAAACAATAACCGTTGTCCTCCTGATGCTCCTGGCCGTGGTGGTCAGCGATTCCATCATCCGGGTTCTCCCTCTTCCGGTGCCGCTGCCGCTGGTGCAGATCGGCCTTGGCGCGGCGATCGCCTCGGTGACGAGTATCCGCGTCGAGCTCGACCCGGACATCTTCTTCCTGCTGTTTTTGCCGCCGCTGCTATTCCTTGATGGCTGGCGCATTCCCAAGGAAGGTCTCTTCCGCGACAAGGGCATCATCCTCGAAATGGCGCTTGGGCTTGTTATTTTTACAGTCATCGGCGTAGGCTTCTTCGTCCATTGGATGATCCCGTCGGTGCCGCTGCCGGTCGCCTTTGCGCTTGCCGCGATCCTTTCTCCGACCGATCCCATCGCCGTTTCCGCCATTGCCGCCCGCGTGCCCATTCCCTCGCGCATGATGCATGTTCTCGAAGGCGAATCGCTGCTGAACGATGCGTCCGGCCTCGTCTGCATGCGCTTTGCAGTTGCCGCCATGCTCACCGGGGCTTTTTCGCTATCTGAAGCATTCCTGACATTCCTCTGGCTTGCCTTTGCTGGCATTGTTATCGGCGTTGGTGTCACCCTCGGCGTAACGCGAGGCAAGGCGTTCCTGACCCGGCATCTTGGAGAGGAGAGCGGCTCACAAATCCTTATCAGCCTGCTCATCCCCTTCGGTGCTTATCTCCTGGCAGAACATGTGCATGCCTCCGGCATTCTCGCAGCCGTCGCCGCCGGCATCACCATGAGCTACGCCGAGAACACCGGCCAATCTCTCGCTCTGACAAGGGTAAGGCGCACGGCGGTCTGGGACACTGCGCAATTTGCTGCCAACGGCGCCATTTTCGTGCTTCTGGGCGAACAGCTTCCGGGCATATTTTCGGGTGCGGTCGACAACGTCCATCACGTGGGAAGGGCGAGTTACTGGTGGTTGCCTGTCTACGTCGTGATTATCTATGCAGCGCTGGCCGCGCTTCGCTTTGCCTGGGTATGGGTCTCGTGGCGCATCGCCTTTCAGCGATCTTCCAAAAATGGACGGCCCGGCGTAAGGCCAAATTGGCAGCTCGTTGCCGCCATGTCCTTTGCCGGCGTTCGCGGCGCCATAACCCTGGCAGGTATCCTTACGCTGCCGCTTTTCCTCAACGACGGAAGCCTGTTTCCTGCCCGCGATCTGGTGATATTCCTGGCGGCCGGCGTCATCATCCTGTCCCTCATCATGGCAAGCATCTGTCTTCCGCGCTTGCTCAAGAATATCGATCTGCCGGTCGAAGATTCGCATCAGAGGGCCGAGGATTATGCTCGTATTTCCGCCGCGGAAGCCGCCATCATGGCCATCGAAAAGGCCCAACACGACCTCGCGTCGGGCCGCGCCGACGCCGATGCTTTCACCGATGTGGCCACGCAGATCATGGAGCTTTACCGCAAGCGCATCGATGGGCGCATGCACCTCGGCGAGGAACGCGAACAGGCGGCACGAAGCGAGGAAATCGGAAAGCTGCTGCATATTACTGCGCTGAAGGCAGAGCGGCAGGAAATCTACCGTCTGGTGCGGGCACGACGCCTGGAAAGCACCACCGCCAGTAAAATGGTTCGTGATATCGATCTGCTTGAAGCAAGATATAGCTGACTAGGTTTGATCTTCGAGCACCATCTGCGCACCCTTGGCACCGACCATCATGGCAGCGGCGTTTGTATTGCCGGAAATGATATTGGGAAAAACCGAGCAGTCGATGATGCGCAGCCTATCGATACCGTGAACCCGCAAACGCGGATCGACCACCGATTGCGCCGGGTCTGGCCCCATGCGGCAGGTGGAAACGGGATGATAGACTGTGCCGCTGCGCTGTCGGAAATCCGTGATCAGTTCACCATCGCTCTGGCAAGCGGGTCCGGGCAGCAATTCCTCGACGATCAGTTTGGACATGGTTGGTGTTGCGGCGATCTTGCGCAGGAATTTCACCGCGTCGAGCATCTCGGCCACGTCATGTTCGGTCGAAAACGCGTTTGGCACGATGCGCGGCTGCTCCAGTGGATTACTTGACTGGATATGGATCGAACCGGAGCTCGTCGGACGGCAATTCGAAAGCCCGATGGAAAAGCCCGGCCACGGATCCGGCGTCAGGATTGGCCGCTCGCCGTTCTTGGGGACCAAAGTTGAGAAAGCCTGGAAATAAAGCTGCATGTTGGCGCGGCTACGCGACGGATCGCTGCGAAAAAAGCCACCGCCCTGGTTCATGCTGATCGAGAGCGGCCCGGTTCGCAGCAGCAGATATTCCATGCCAGCAAGCGCCTTGCCCCACCATGGCCGCAACACCTGGTTGAGCGATGGAACATTGGACCGGTAGGTGTAGTTGATGCCGAGATGGTCCTGCAGGTTTTCGCCCACCTGGGCGTTGCCATGCACCACCGGAATGCCAAGATCGCCCAGACGCGTGGCGTCGCCGATCCCGGACAGCTCCAGGAGTTGCGGTGTATTGATCGAGCCGCCGCAGAGAATGACCTCGCGGCCAGCTGTTACAGTTTCGCTCTTGCCGTGGCGGGTAAATTCGACGGCAGAAGCGCGTTTGCCATCGAAGATGATGCGCGTCACCAGCGCCTGTGTGATGACGGTTACATTCGGACGCTTCATTGCAGGCCTCAGGAAAGCCCGTGCCGCGGACATGCGCCGCCCACCCTTTGTCGTCAGTTGAAAGGGCCCGGCGCCTTCCTGCGTCTCGCCATTGAAATCGGAATTGTAACCAAGCCCGGCTTCTTGCGCCGCCTTGATCAAGTGGTTGGCAAGCGGATGAAATAGCGTTGAGCAATCGCTGACATGCAATGCTCCGCCTTTGCCAAGACTCTGCGCTGGTCCATCATGATCCTCCAGCGAGCGGAAAATAGGCAGAACATCGGCATAACCCCAGCCGGGATTGCCTCGGCCGCGCCACTCGTCAAAGTCTTCAGGCGCGCCGCGAACATAGACCATGGCATTGATCGAACTCGATCCGCCGAGCACCTTGCCGCGCGGCCAGTAGTCGGCATTGCCGTCAAGGCCGGGATCAGGCTCGGCGCGGTACATCCAGTTGACGGATTTGTCGTAAAACGTCTTGCCATAACCGAGGGGCATGGACACGAAGAAACGCCGGTCGGAGCCGCCGGCTTCCAGCACCAGTACGGAATGTCGTCCACTTGCTGAAAGTCGCTCCGCGACGACCGATCCGGCCGATCCTGATCCGACAATGATAAAATCAAAGGAGCGCATGCATGCCATTTCCAAATGCGTTATTGCATGCGTTCAGGATATCCGGCTTCGACTCCGTAAACCCAAACGGCTTTCCGCCATGGCTTATGGAAATTGCGACAGCGCCGGCGAAATGCCCTAGGTTCCGCTCACCGCTGCGTTGAAGTTCTCGAAAAACTGCGTGGCGAGTTTTTTTGAGGTCGAGGCAATCAACCGGCTGCCGAGTTGGGCGATCTTTCCGCCGACATCAGCATTGACTTTATATGCCAAGACAGTTTCGTTGCCTTCCTCGACCAGGGTGACGTCGGCGCCGCCCTTGGCGAAACCGGCAACGCCGCCCTTGCCTTCACCGGAGATCGTATAGGAGGAGGGTGGATTGAGATTTGTCAATTCAACCTTGCCGCTGAAGCGTGCCTTCACCGGTCCCATCTTGACGCCGACCGTGGCTTCCAGCTCCGTATCCGAAATTTTTTCAAGGCTCTCGCATCCGGGAATGCATGCCTTCAATATTTCCGGATCGTTCAGGGCTTTCCAGACAGTGTCGCGCGATGCGGCAATTCGTTCTTCCCCGGTCAAGTCCATGCTCAAAGCCCTCCCTGAAGACCGGAAGGCTAGGCCACACAAATGCTTCTGTCCATGTTTCTGTCAACGATTCCCTATGGAGATGCGTTGCTTTAAAACCGTTCCGGTGGCAATTTGCCCACTATCCAGCGTGACCTCAGGAGACAGATATGGCGTCAGAACAAGCGAACGACCTCAAACGGTCGGTTCAGGCATTGAAGGCTCACTGGAAAAGCGGCGCACCCAAGAACATGCGCGCGGCTTTCGCAGAAGACCCAAACCGTTTCTCGCGCTACTCACTCGGGCTTGACGATCTGCTGCTTGACTGGTCGAAATGCCACGTCAGCGACGAAACCCTCTCCTTGCTCGGCGATCTGGCAAAGGTTGCCAATGTCGAAGCCCGGCGTGACGCGATGTTTGCCGGCAAACCAATCAACAATACGGAAGGCCGTGCGGTATTGCACATTGCATTGCGAAACCGCTCCGGCAAACCGATCAAGGTCGATGGCGAAGATGTCATGCCGGGGGTCAAGGACGTGCTCGATCGCATGGCCGCATTCTCGAATGGTCTGCGTTCCGGAGAAATCAAAGGGGCGAAGAACAAGCCGATCACCGACATCGTCAATATCGGCATCGGCGGTTCCGATCTGGGCCCCGCCATGGCCACACTTGCCATGTCGCCCTACCATGACGGGCCCAGGGCGCATTTCGTCTCCAACATCGATGGCGCGCATATCGCCGATACACTCGCCGGTCTCGATCCGGCGACGACGCTGATCATCATTGCCTCGAAGACCTTCACCACGATCGAGACCATGACCAACGCCAAGGCTGCCCGCAAATGGATCGCCGATGCACTGGGCGAGAAGGCCGTCGGCAAGCATTTTGCGGCTGTTTCCACCGCGCTCGACAAGGTCGACGCCTTCGGCATTCCAGCCGACCGTATTTTCGGTTTCTGGGATTGGGTTGGCGGCCGCTATTCCATCTGGTCTGCAATCGGCCTGCCGCTGATGATCGCCATCGGACCCGAAAATTTCGGCCGCTTCCTCGACGGCGCCCATGCCATGGACGAGCACTTCCGTAAAACCCCGCTGAAGAAAAACCTGCCGATGATGCTTGGCCTTGTCGGCTATTGGCACCGCGCCATTTCCGGATATACCAGCCGCGCAGTGATCCCATACGACCAGAGGCTGGCTCGTTTGCCGGCCTATCTGCAGCAGCTCGATATGGAATCGAACGGCAAGGGTGTTACCGTCGACGGCAAACCGGTTACCGGGCCGACTGGCCCGGTCGTCTGGGGCGAGCCCGGAACAAACGGCCAGCATGCGTTCTTCCAGCTCCTGCATCAGGGCACGGATACAATTCCCGTAGAGTTTATCGTTGCAGCCAAGGGTCACGAGCCGCATCTCGACAACCAGCACGAAATGCTGCTCGCAAACTGTCTCGCCCAGTCGGAAGCATTGATGCGCGGTCGCACACTCGATGAAGCCAAGGCGCAGCTCGCGGCGAAGAACCTGCCCAAATCGGAGGTAGATCGGATCGCGCCGCACAGGGTTTTCACCGGCAACCGTCCCTCGATCACCATCATCCACGACATACTTGATCCTTATACGCTCGGCCGCCTCATCGCACTCTACGAGCACCGCGTGTTTGTCGAAGCGCAGCTTTACGGCATCAACGCCTTCGATCAGTGGGGTGTCGAACTCGGCAAGGAACTCGCTACGGAGTTGCTGCCGGTAGTCTCCGGCGAGATGAAGCCGAAGGATAAGGACGCTTCCACGCAAGGTCTTGTCGCGCACCTGCGCAAGCGCCGCGGCAAATAGAGCTAAAGTCACACGAAATAATCGGAAAGAGCCTGATGAAAACGGAAATGATCAAGCTGCCCGGCGACGTGCCGGGCAACAGCATTGAACTACGCGTTCTGCGCTTTGAGGGCAGGGACAACAAAGCCGTTGGCGCCTATCTGCAATCGTCGTTGCATGGTTCGGAACTGCCGGGTCAGGCTGCACTGCATTTTCTCATTCCGATGCTGGAAAAAGCCGAGAAGGAAGGCCGCGTCGCTGGTAATATTACCGTGGTTCCCCAAGCCAATCCAATCGGCTCGGCCCAGTGGCAGGCACATCAGCATCTCGGCCGTTTTGACTCCTTTTCCGGCGTCAACTTCAACCGCTCGTTCCCTTTGCTCGACACGTTCGACACCGCCGGCCTCCCGGATATCGATGCACCGAAATCGCTGGCCGAACGGCTGAAAGCGCAACTTTTGCGTCTGGCGCTTCCGAACGAAATCGTGCTCGACCTTCACTGCGATGACGAAAGCGAAAACTACCTCTATATCCACCAGGCCTTCCTGCCGGAAATGTACGATCTCGCTTCCGCGCTCGGTTCGACCGCCATCCTTTCATGGGACAGCACCGCCGATGCCGCCTTCGAGGAGGCCTGCGCGCATCCGGCATTGCAATTGTCCGAGACGGAGCGAAAGGTCCGTGCCGTGACAACCGTGGAATTCCGCGGCCTGAACGATGTCGATTTCGAAACCGGTAGAGCCGATGCCGAAGGCCTGTACAAATTCCTTGTCCATCGCGGTGTTGTCATCGACGACAGCGTCACGCTGAAGGTCGATTTCAACGGTCCGGTCACCCCGCTCGAAAATGTCGAGATGATCCGCGCGCCGCAGGGCGGGATGATCCTCTTCCACGTCGATATCGGCGCCGAAGTGGACGCCGGCGCCAGGCTGGTGACGATCGTGACTGTCCCGGGCGATCCGAACGGCGATATTACCTTGACCGCACCACAGGCGGGGCGGATTCTCACACACCGCGGCCATCGTTATACAAGGCGTGGCGATGATCTGTTGAAACTGCTCGGCAGCACGCGTTCTGAAAACGCCCGGCCCGGCTCGCTGGAGGCCTGATGGCAACCGCCGGTTCCTCCCGTATCCGGGGCATCCTCTTCGACAAGGATGGCACGTTGGTCGATTTCAACCGCACCTGGTTCGGCATCACTATGGAACTGGCGCAAAAGGCCGCCGATGGTGATGAGGCGCGGGCGCGAGCGCTTGTCGAAGCCGGCGGCTATGACTGGGAAATGCAGAAATTCCGTGGTGGTTCAGTTATCGCCGCAGGGACTGTCAATGACATCGTCGATCTATGGCACCCCGAACTGACGCTCGAAGAAAAGCGCTCGCGCATCAGGAATTATAACGCCTATGCCGTGCAGGAGGGGTCGCGCCGCGCCGTCGGCATCGAAGGCTTGCACGCGACGCTGGAAGCGCTGGTGGCGCAAGGTTTTGTCCTCGGCATCGCCACCAATGATTCCGAGGCGGGTGCGCGAGCAACGGCGGAAGCGCTCGGCCTCACCTCATTGTTTACTGTGATTATCGGTTATGATTCCGTGGCGCGGGCCAAGCCGCATGCGGACCAGCTTCAGCTTTTTGCTGCCAAGGCCGGGCTTCCGACGCAAGCCGTCGCCATGGTCGGGGATAATGCGCACGATCTGGAGATGGCCCACGCCGCTGGCGCCGGGCTTGCCATCGGCGTTCTTTCCGGCAACAGCACGCTGGACGATCTTGCGCATCTCAGCGACGCCATTCTGGGTTCCATCGCCGAATTGCCGCAATTCCTCAAGACCCGCGCCGAGACTCTTTCCGCCTGAAAGGCGTCGTCGATTGCTATGATGACAATGATTTGAGTGCCTGTTGCGGATCGCGGTGCTATCAATCCTCCGACAATATAGCTTCGGAGCGAGGACAGCATGGACAGTCAGGGTTTGGCCATTGGCATAGGAGACGTCGAGGCCGCGGCGGCTAGGCTCAAAGGCCAGATCGTATCGACACGGCTATTGGAATCCGAGGCCCTGAACGCCAGATACAAGGCGCGCATCCTGTTCAAGCCGGAATGCCTGCAACGCACAGGCTCTTTCAAATTTCGCGGTGCCTACAACCGTATCAGCCAGTTCACCCAGGACGAACGCAAGCGCGGTATCATCGCCTATTCCTCGGGCAATCACGCGCAGGGTGTTGCCAGTTCAGCCAGGCTGTTCGGCATCCACGCCACCATCATCATGCCGCTTGATGCCCCGCAGACGAAGGTCGCCAACACGCGTTCCTATGGCGCGGAAGTCGTATTTTATGACCGCTACAACCAAACGCGCGACGCGGTCGCAGCGCCCTATATTGAAGAGCGTGGCATGATCCTGGTACCGCCCTATGACGATCCTTCCATCATGGCGGGGCAGGGAACGATCGGGCTCGAACTCGTAGCCGATGCCGAGGAGCGCGGGCTGACAGTCGACGAATTGTTTGTACCGAGCGGCGGCGGCGGCCTTATCAGCGGCATTTCCGTGGCAGTCAAGGCAGGGTCGCCGCAAACGCGTATCTGGGGCGTCGAGCCGGAAAACTTCGATGATCTGCGCCGTTCGCTCATTGCGGGCGAGCCGGTTGCCAATGAACCCGGTCATCGTTCGATCTGTGATGCGATCCTGACGCCGCAACCGGGCAATCTCACGTTCCCGGTCAACAAGCGCAATCTCGCCGGCGCAATCGCGGTAACCGACGACGCCGTGAAGGCGGCCATGCGCGACGCAGCGAACCACCTGAAACTTATTGTCGAGCCAGGCGGCTGTGTCGGGCTTGCTGCTTTGGCGAGCGGCAAAGTGGATATCGAGGGCAAGACTGTCGCCGTGGTGCTTTCCGGCGGTAATGTCGATCTCGACCTCTATGGCGAGTTCATCGCAGCGGCCTAGACCTTCGTCGTGGGCGAACAGCGGGAATTTGTCATCATACTGTTACTTTGGCGTCATAGCGGGGAGATACGTTTCAGAGAGTTTTTGAGAACCCAGCCAGATAGCCAGAGGTAAGCGCCATGAACGACCAGTCTCCGACATTCCGCACCAGCCAGCTCGAGGAAAATGACGGCCCGGGTCACAACCCGACCGACAATGCCACCATGGGCGAACTCATCGCCGCGCGATTTTCGCGCCGGGGCTTTCTGAAAGGCTCTTTGGCTGTTTCCGCCATTGCCGCAACCGTTAGCCCGATGGCGCTGATGCTTGCTGATGACGCACGCGCCGAGAGCAAATCTGCCTTCGCGTTCGAGGAAGTCGAAGCGGGCATAGACCAGCATCACCACGTCGCCGACGGCTACGATGCCGATGTGCTCCTGCGTTGGGGCGACGGCCTGTTTCCAGACTCTCCGGAGTTCGATCCTCTGAACCAGACGCCGGAATCCCAGTCAAAACAGTTCGGCTACAACAATGATTATGTCGGCTATATTCCGATCGACGGTTCGTCCGAGCACGGCCTGCTGGTCGTCAATCACGAATACACCAATGAACATCTGATGTTCCCGGGTATCGTCAAAGTCGTCAAGGATGACAAGGGCGTTGCCAAGATCGAGATCTCGCCCGCTGACCAGAAGCGCGTCGATATCGAGATGGCTGCCCATGGCGGCACTGTTGTCGAGATCAAAAAGACCGAAGGCAAGTGGCAGGTCGTCAAGGATGGGAAACTCAACCGCCGCATCACCGCCAATACCGAGATGCAATTGTCGGGTCCCGTTGCCGGGCACGACCGCGTCAAGACCAATGCTGATTCGTCCGGCAAAAAAGTCTTCGGCATGATCAACAATTGTTCAGGCGGCGTCACACCTTGGGGCACCTATGTCTCGGGGGAGGAGAATATTCACGGCTATTTCCTCGGCAAACTGCCCGAGGACAGCAAGGAAGCCGCCAATTACAAGCGCATGGGCATTCCCGAAGGCGTTTACGATTGGGGCAATTTCCACGACCGCTTCGACCTGTCGAAGGACCCGAACGAAGCCAACCGCTTTGGCTGGGTGGTCGAGATCGATGTGAACGACCCCAATTCCATTCCGAAGAAGCGCACTGCCATGGGCCGTTTCAAGCATGAGGGCGCCGATTCCATCGTTGCCAAGGATGGCCGCGTCGTCTTTTACCTCGGCGACGACGAGCGCTTCGATTATGTCTACAAATTCGTCACCGCCGGCAAATTCAATCCGGATGACCGCGCTGCCAATCTTGATCTCCTCGATGACGGCACGCTCTATGTCGCCAAATTCGATGTCGACGGCACTGTCAACTGGCTGCCGGTCGTCTTTGGCCAAGGTCCGCTGACGGAAGCCAATGGCTTTGCCAGCCAGGCTGATGTTCTGATCGAAACCCGCCGCGCTGGCGATCTGCTCGGCGCGACCAAGATGGATCGTCCTGAAGACATTGGTCCGAACGGCGTCAATGGCAAAGTCTATGTCATGCTGACCAACAACACCAAGCGCAAGGACGACCAGGTTGACGCCGTCAATCCGCGCGCCAAGAATGCTTTCGGTCACATCGTCGAGATAGCCGAGGAAGACGGCAATTTCGCTGCTACCAAGGGCAAGTGGGAAATCTTGCTGAAATGCGGCGACCCGTCCGTTGCCGATGTCGGCGCCTCATTCTCAACCGATACCACCAAGAATGGCTGGTTCGGCATGCCGGATAACTGCGCGGTCGATGCAGATGGCCGCCTCTGGGTGTCCACCGACGGCAACTCGCCCAAGGAAACCGGCCGCACCGACGGTATCTGGGCTGTGGACACGGAAGGCGGTGCTCGCGCGACGTCCAAGCTGTTCTTCCGCGTGCCGGTCGGCGCCGAGATGTGCGGGCCGCTCATGCTGCAGGATATGGCAACCTTCATGGTTGCGGTCCAGCATCCGGGCGATGGCGGCGAGGACTGGAAGGAATTTGGCCGTCCGTCCTATTACGAAGACCTGTCCACCCGCTGGCCGGACTTCAAGGACAATATGCCGGTGCGCCCCTCCGTCCTCGCCATTACGAAAAAGGGTGGCGGCAAGATAGGCGTTTGATTGCAACAGCCCGGCTTTAGGGATCATGGTCTAAAGCCGGGCTTGAATTCCCGGAACCGAAGTAATACATTTTTGTCAGAAAAGTATTACCGAGGTTGCCATGACGACAGTCACCACAAAAGGTCAGGTTACGATTCCGAAGCCGGTTCGCGATCTCCTGGGGATTGTTCCCGGGAGCAAGGTGGATTTCGTGCGCACATCCGATGGCAAGGTAGTTCTGGTTCATCTTGATGAAAAGCGTGCGGAAAGCCGATTTGAAAAGTGGAGGGGCTTTCTCGCCGGCGGTATGAGCACCGATGAAATCATGGCTATGACCCGCGGCGAAGATTGATTTGCTGCTAATCGATACCAACGTCCTGCTCGACCTGGTTACAAACGACACGCAGTGGTCGGATTGGTCCCTCGCCAGATTGAAGGAGGCTGCGGTACGCGGCCCGCTCCTGATCAACGACGTCGTTTACGCCGAACTCTCCGTGAGCTTCAATCGGATTGAGGATTTGGATCGATTTCTTGATGAGACGCAGATAGACATTGTATCAACTCCACGCCCGGCATTGTTTCAGGCCGCCAAGGCGTTTAGCCAATACCGTAAGAACGGCGGCAACAAAACCGGAGTACTGCCGGACTTTTTCATAGGCGCTCATGCAGCAGTAGAAAAATTACCGCTCCTCACGCGTGATCCGAGACGCTATCGCACTTATTTTCCGACACTCGATCTGATCACGCCTCAGCTGCCTTGAGTAGGATAGTAAATTGGCCAATGTCAGGGTTCTCAACCTGAAATCGGGTTCTGAATATCGAAGGAATATTTTTCGAATTGCAGCAAAGGCAACATGACACCACTGCGCCCCTCAACCATGAGGGGCGCAGTGGTGATTGTCACTGCCGGGCTACGACGGTCGGATCAGGTTTTTCCCGTCCGAGATTCTGCAACTCGATGTCGGTGACGGCGACTTTGCCGCTCGCTTTGGGGAAGGCAAGCTTCAACTCTTTCAGCTTCGTCGTGTCGACTCCCTCGAAAGCTTTCAGCGGGTATCGCGACCATGCTCATGAGTATTTTCACCTGACCACTGGCATAGTTTTTGTCGGCCGGATCATCGACCATCGGCAAGTCCTTGTCTTTAGGCAAGTCGCCGCCTTTCTTCCGCTTGGGGCATTGTAAAGTGCGTTGGTGAAGTCGCTCGCCGCGACGGTTGCGGTTTTACCGGCGCTGTCGGTCAGCGTCACCATCACCTCCTGACCCATGGGCCGTACCACTGCGATGCGGAAGGTCAGCGAATCATAACCCTTGGCGGAAAGGCCGGTGATATCCGCGACGATCGCCGCATTCGGTTTCGACCAAGCGAGCTCGACATGATCGGCGATCGACCGCAGGCCATTGATGCCCAACGCTTCAAATCCAAAGCCTTCCAGCCCCTCGGGCGTGCAAATGCCGGCTGTCATAGAACCCGACGGCATGTCACAGCGCGCGGGGGCCGTACCATCGAAGCCAGAAAACGCCACCGCGCCCCTGAAGGCGTTGCGCTTGAGGCTGTCGGCCTCATCGAAACGCTGGATCCGTTTGCGGCGCCCCAAATCCTTTTGTACGGGTCAGCACCGCGCGCTCATCACATGGCCCACGTCCTGCCTGACAGGCCGCCTCGGGAATTCGAGCTGTTCCATTCCGGTACGCGCGAATTTCTGCTCCCCGCCAACATGGTAGCGCATGAAGGAATTGACGATGAAAAGCCCGCCGGCGCGCTGATTCGCATCGTTCAGGCGGAGACTTTTCTCTTTTTTAGGCCCACACTATTCGGCGGAATCGTCAACGTTTTCTGGAGGGGTTGGGTCGAATTTTATGAAAAAGTCATCAAATGTCCAGATCGTGTTGTAGTAGTTGTGGTTGGCGCCGTGCACCATGATCTGCTAACGCGGCGCCGTGTCGTATTCAGGGCCAAAGCGGTTGTGATCGTAGCTGACAGCACCCTGAAGATTGCGCATGTCGCCATCGCAGGCTGGCAGCAATACGGCCAGCGGAACATGGTTCAAGCTGGTATTGCCACCGAAATCAGTCGGTGCCAGCAGGAAATCATAGTCGGGTGACGGTGTTCTGCTATCAGCGGCATAGAAGATGTTATACCTCTTGATGGCGGCCTCGAGCTTTGTCTCGTCGAGTCGGGCAGGTACCCGCCAAGATGTGGACTTGACTACAGCAGCAGCGAGATCGGGATAGGCTGGGCTGAAACCCTCCGGATTGTTCGTCAGGGCATTTTTCAAATCTGTTTCCGTGACGCCTCTCCGGATGTTACTGAACAGGATCGTGTTTGCGATGCCTTGTCCTCCGCGGGAATGGCCCATAATGCCTACTCGGGTAAAATCGGGCGTGCCCTTTAGCGGATCGAGTTTCCCCAGATTGCCTTCCATGTCGATTTGGCCAAACCCGTCGATCCGGCGCAAACGATCTGGCGTGCCGAGCACAAGCCGGGCACGCGATTGACCCGATCGATCTCCACCACCGACCGCAACCCCATCCTCCCAGCTATTGATTGTATTCGCGTCGATCGAGAGCACAACATAGCCATGTTCGGCAAGATCCTTAGCAAGATAATCGTAGCCTTGGTAGCTGTCCTCCCAATACCCATGTTGCCCATGCAAAAGGTCAATTACTGGAAATTTTCCTGTTGTTGGTAGTGAATTCAACCTCTTCTCCGGATAGCGCAGCCGTCCTTTGATCCGGGTGATGAAAGCCCGGCCATTGCTAAAGGTGCTCGGGTCGGCGCTCGTCATTGCAACGAGATTGCCCAGATCATATTCATATGCAGGCGATGACTTGAACGTGGCCCCGCCAATCGTGTCCGGCGCGATTTCGGTAAAGCGGGTCACCTTTTCGACCATGGGCGGAATATCCGGGATAGGGAGAACGATCTGGTCGGGGTTGGGTGCCATTTTCGTGTCGGGGACCGTAAGATCGGTCGCCTCGCCGCCTTCGGTCTCCGGGTTCTTCGGTTCTGTGCCGGGAACCTCCGTAACAACGCCGATGACCGGCTCAGTCGGCACTTTTGAATCGTCGACTACGGGTGCCACTGCTACGGTGTCAAAGGTAGACTCGGTCGTCGCCTCATTGCCCCATTGTTACAGCCCATTAAAGCGGCAAGAAGCCCGCCAAATACACACGCGCGGCGCGTGCGCGTTTTTAACCATTGCGTTATTGAAAAACTCCTGTCGGCTCATTCGACCCGTGAAAAGACAAAAAATAAAAAGCGAACGGAATAGCGATGTTCATTTGTGAGCCCGCACGGGCTCCTGTCGATCAATGAAGCAAGGGGTGTGCCAGATAGCGCTGTATCAGGCTAAGGTCTGACTGGCCCCATCCGGCCCATCAAATGCCGGTTCGGCGAGGTGCCGGACATGGTCGCGGATGTCCTGCGGCCAGCCTTCGATAAGATCGATGAAGTGCTGGGCGTTGCCGGCATAGAGCGCGCGTCCTGCCTCTTCGTAGTGCGGCTCGTTCCCGGCCATCGCCAGCATGAAGCGGTCCACCGCTTCCTGCGCCCGGCGTTTCTGCTCGCGCCCGCCACTGGCGTTACGTGCCGCATCCACGAGCTTGCGTAACGTAACGGATGCGCCGCCCGGCTGGCTGTTCAGCCACTCCCACTGCCGCGGCAGCAGCGTCACCTCACGTGCCGTAACACCAAGCTTCGGCCGCCCCGGCTTGCGCGGTTCACTCTGGTCCAGCCGCGCCAGGATTTCCGCATCGCTGCCGCGCAAGTCGAACTCGACCTGTTTGCCCGTCGCATCGTCGAAGGTCAGGATCGCCTCGCCGGTGTTGTCCGTGCGCTTGACCGCCAGCGCCACCTCGGCGCGCGTCCCGCGGGCGATCTTCCGTGTTCCCTGAAACGCGGTGCAATTGTTTTCCATCGTCTGCATAATCCTATCCATCCGTTTTGATGGCTGGCTTTTACCCGGGTAAAATCATCTCGTCAATATACCCGGGTAAAATTATTCTTCGCTATTGCTCCTCCACCCGCAAGCTACCCTTCCAAATTCGCCCGAAATGCTCTATGTGGCGCGCATGAGCACGCCACCAGATCACATTCGCAATTTCTCCATCGTCGCGCATATCGACCATGGCAAATCCACCCTTGCCGACCGGCTGATCCAATCGACCGGCGGGCTGGAGCTGCGCGACATGAAGGAGCAGGTGCTCGAACTCGATGGATATCGAGCGCGAGCGCGGTATCACCATCAAGGCGCAGACCGTCCGGCTGACCTACAAGGCCAACAATGGCGAGACCTATATCCTCAACCTGATCGATACGCCCGGCCACGTCGATTTCGCCTATGAAGTCTCGCGTTCCCTCGCAGCCTGCGAAGGTTCCCTGCTCGTCGTCGATGCCTCGCAGGGCGTCGAGGCGCAGACCCTCGCCAATGTCTATCAGGCCATCGACAACAACCACGAGATCGTCGTGGTTCTGAACAAGGTCGATCTCCCCGCCGCCGAGCCCGAACGTATCCGCGAGCAGGTCGAGGAAGTCATCGGCATCGATGCCAGCAATGCGGTGCTGATCTCCGCCAAGACCGGCCTCGGCATTCCGGATGTGCTGGAAGCCATCGTCAACCAGTTGCCGCCGCCGCGCGAGGGTGATCGCACCAAGCCGCTGAAGGCCATGCTGGTCGATAGCTGGTACGATGCCTATCTCGGCGTCATCGTCCTCGTGCGCATCATCGATGGCGTGCTCAAGAAGGGCCAGACCATCCGCATGATGGGCACCGGCGCCAAATATCCGGTCGAGCGCACCGGCGTGTTCACGCCGAAGATGCTCGCCGTCGACGAGCTTGGCCCCGGCGAGTTTGGCTTCATCACCGCTTCGATCAAGGAAGTCGCCGACACCCGCGTCGGCGATACCATCACCGAGGACAAGCGTCCGACCGATTCCATCCTGCCCGGCTTCAAGCCGGCGCAACCCGTCGTCTTCTGCGGCCTGTTCCCCGTCGACGCGGCGGATTTCGAGGATCTGCGCGCCGCCATGGGCCGCCTGCGTCTCAACGACGCCAGCTTCTCCTTCGAGATGGAAAGCTCCGCCGCGCTCGGCTTCGGCTTCCGCTGCGGCTTCCTCGGGCTCCTTCATCTCGAGATCATCCAGGAACGGCTGGAGCGTGAGTTCAACCTCGATCTCATCGCCACCGCGCCGAGCGTCGTCTACAAGCTCAACATGACCGACGGCACGCAGCGCGAGTTGCACAATCCTGCCGACATGCCGGAAGTGATGAAGATCGCCTCCATCGAGGAGCCGTGGATCCGCGCGACGATCCTCACCCCGGATGATTATCTCGGCTCGATCCTCAAGCTCTGCCAGGACCGCCGCGGCATCCAGATCGACCTGAACTATGTCGGCAAGCGCGCCATGGTCACCTATGATTTGCCGCTCAACGAGGTGGTGTTCGATTTCTACGACCGACTGAAGTCGATCAGTCAGGGCTATGCCTCCTTCGATTATCATCTGTCGGATTACCGCGAGGGCAATCTGGTCAAAATGTCGGTGCTGGTGAATGGCGAGCCTGTGGACGCATTGTCGATGATGGTGCACCGCGCTGCCGCCGAAAAGCGCGGCCGCGACCTTTGCGAAAAGCTGAAGGACCTGATCCCCAAGCACATGTTCAAGATTCCGATCCAGGCGGCCATTGGCGGCACGGTGATCGCACGCGAAACCATCTCGGCGCTGCGCAAGGACGTGACGGCGAAGTGCTATGGCGGTGACGTCTCGCGCAAGCGCAAGCTTCTGGAAAAGCAGAAGGAAGGCAAGAAGCGCATGCGGCAGTTCGGCAAGGTCGAAATCCCGCAGGAAGCGTTTATCCAGGCGCTGAAGATGGGTGATAGTTGAGGGCCTTTGTGATCCTCGACTTTCCCGTCTGTGTGAACCCGATGCGCCCCACCCACCATCTTCTGATCAGCACTCTGATCCTGTGCAGCGCGGCGCTCGCCGGTTGCACCACAACCCAGCCGCGCACCCCGACTCCAGCTGCGCCCGTGGCGCAGGGCGACCAACCCGAACCCCCGACGCCCGGTATCAAGCCGCTGACCGTGGAACAGGAAGAGCAGTTCGGGGGGTAGCGAAGGGCGCAATTTTCAAAGATCTGTGTTTGGTTGTCATCAACCCGATTAGACTGATGGCAGATACATAGATGCGTGGGCACAATCATTTTGTTCGCGCCGACAGACAAACATTACCAAATGACAATTGCGAGATCGCGATGCCCCGGAAGATTAAAAAAACGTTTTAATTACAGATTTGGATAACACGTTATTTGATTGGGTAGATTATTGGTATGCTTCTTTTAATGCGATGGTTCTGCAGGTTTCGCGCCGCTGCGTAGGGTTCATAAGCTACGCCGGGTAAACTCCATCACCCAGTTGGTTTCCCAGGTTTCGCCGCCATCCTTGGAAAAAGCCTGCGCCCACAGCGGTGCTTCGGGCGAAGGCGTCCACAGGAAGCGCACGCGCACCGGCACGCCATCATCCGTATCCTCGCCGTAGAAAACGCCCTTGCCATTGTCGAAATGGCCGATAACCGGCGGAAACAGCACATTCGAGCGGCTGTCGGCCCAATGCAGCGACCATGATCCATCGCGCGGATTGAACAGGCGCAGCGTCATGCCGGTAAAGCCCTCTGAGGGCATCTCCATCTCTTCGAAATTCCCCGTGCCTTCGAGGATCTTGCGTACGCTCGACGTGGCATGAAACACATCCCAGTCGTCGGAGCCTTGAAAACGTTGCTTCAGGCGGAGATTGCGGATGTTCCAGTCGCCGACGAAAAAATCAAAATCCGCCGCGCTGCCAAGGGTGTTTGTCGCTCCGTCCATGACGCCGTCCTCCCGTTATTTCATCCCGTATCGTGGCTAGATATAGCGCAGGGCTCCTGACAACCTACTGTCAGGAGGATGTCAGGATGTCGGGAAATTCTTGGGAGAATGCCCTTATAAACCGGTGTGGCTGAATGTAGCATTGCACAATATTCGTGCATGCGCAAAATTGATGCATGAAGACGGCCCTGTCCATCATGATCTTCGACGAAAACCGTATCCGTGCCTCGATTATCGAGGAGGGCCTGCGGGAGGCCGGGCATGATCGGGTGGTGGTGCTGCATGATATTGTCGGGCTGGCGCGCCAGATCGAACTCATCAGCCCGGATGTCATTGTCATCGATATCGAAACACCAAACCGTGACATGCTGGAGCATTTGTTTCAGCTGACCCGCTCGGTGCGCAAGCCCATCGCGATGTTTGTCGATCGTTCCGATACTGCATCGATTGAAGCAGCTGTAGAGGCGGGTGTCTCGGCCTATGTGGTGGATGGCCTGAAGAAAGAACGTGTGAAGCCCATTCTCGACATGGCTGTCAGCCGCTTCAAGGCGTTCAGCCGGCTGCAGCAGGAACTGGCAGACGCCAAGAGCGCGCTTGAAGAGCGAAAAATCATTGATCGCGCCAAGGGAATTTTGATGAAATCCCGCAAAATATCGGAAGACGAGGCCTATGCGCTTTTGCGTCAGACAGCCATGAACGAGAAGAAAAAGCTCGCCGATATCGCACAAAGCGTCGTCATGGCGGCAGCGATTCTGGGAAGTTAGGAAAGACCATGAGTTTCATCCGAACCGGGATTGATCAAGGCAACAGTGACGCGCGCAGCAGTGGATTGTCCGGGCCGGCGGCGATACGAAGCGAAGGCGCCAGACTGGTTCGCGCCGGGTTCATTCCACTGGTTGATGCCTGTGTCCTGATTGCTGCCGTCGAGTTCGGTTTCGCGGCGCGTGAAGGCATCCAGCTGGATCTGGTCAAGGATGTCTCCTGGGCCAATATCCGTGACCGGCTGGCATTCCGGCAATTCGATGTCGCCCATATGCTTGCGCCGATGCCAGTCGCTTCGGCGCTTGGACTCGGCTCCAATCCATCTCCGACGATCGCGCCGTTCACACTCGGGCGAGGCGGCAACGCCATTACCCTTTCGCTTAACCTTTATCGTCGCATGCAATCCAGGGCCGGGCTGACCGGGCATGAGAATGCCCTGGCCAATGCAAAGGCTCTCAAGCTGGTAATCGAGGACATGCGGCAACAGGGCGAAGCACTTCCGGTTCTGGGGATGACCTATCCATTCTCGTCACATAACTACGAATTGCGTTACTGGCTGGCAGCCGGCGGCATTCATCCTGACAGGGATGTGAAGCTCGTCGTCGTACCGCCGCCCATGACATCGGACGCACTGTCGGCGGGTTTGATCGACGGGTTCTGTGTCGGTGCGCCGTGGAACATGGTGGCTGTGTCGCGCGAAGTCGGGCGCATTGTTGCTGTCAAGGAGGATATCTGGCCTTCAAGCCCGGAGAAGGTCATCGGCACACGGCCTGAATGGGCGGAGCAGAATCCTGAAACATTGTCCCGGCTGATAGTCGCGCTGGACCGCGCTGCCGCCTGGTGCGACTTCCCGGACAACAGGCATGATCTGGCGCAAGTCCTTGCCGAACCGCGTTATCTCGATGTGCCGTTCGATATCGTTCACCGCGTCCTCATGGGTAGATTTACCACCGATCCCGATGGAACAGAGCGGACTGTTCCCGAGTATTTCACCTTCCATCGGGACGGCGCCAATTTCCCGTGGGTCAGTCAGGCGCAATGGATTTTCAGCCAGATGGTGAGATGGGGACAGGTCGCCTATTCGCCGGAAGCCCATCGGCAGGTCGCTGCGGCCTTCCGCCCGGATCTTTACCGCAAGGCGCTTGGAAGCCGGGACGATATCCCCGCAGATGATTTGCGTATCGAGGGCAACACCAAGAATGACGGATTTATCGATGGCGCTGTCTTCGATCCGCGAAGTATTTCGACCTACGTGGCGGGGTTTGAAATTCGAAATACTGGCGCAGGAGCTAGCGATCACAACGAAATATAAGGCCGCACTATTTTTGTGCTCTGCACAATAAATTCGCATCCAATTCGCGCAACTGCATAAATCTATTGCTTTGCTCATCGGAGCTCGGATTACGATTTCGGCAGAATAAGTCTAAGATACGTAATTTTATCAATAAGTTATTCGTTTTTTTCAAAATTGGCACGTCGCTTGCTTATATAATTTTGTTCCGTCAATGCCGACAGGAACCATCAGCACCGGCACAGGGTGCTATCAAAGACACAGACGTCGCTCGGCGAGTTCATTCCACCGGTCCATTCCGGGAATAAGCTCCATCCAGCGGCGTTTTTTTATTGTTCAACGGCTAACACGCCGACGCGTTTCAGGGGAACACGATGAAAGACAGATCATCGAACGGCATATCGACAAAAGAGGCGAGCCAGGCCCTGTGGGTTTCAACCGCCGCATTCACAATCTGTTTTGCCGTCTGGACTATCTTCGCCATTATCGGCATTCGGATAAAACAGGAACTCGGCCTGAATGAAGCGGAGTTCGGTCTGCTGGTCGGCACGCCTATCCTGTCCGGATCGCTCAGCCGAATTTTGCTGGGTGTGTGGACCACCCGTTATGGCGGACGTGCCGTCTATACGGCAACGATGCTCGCCGCTGCGCTTGCTACATTTCTGCTCGCCTATGCTACCACCTATCCGCAAATGCTGTTTGCGGGCTTCTGCCTCGGCCTTGCGGGAGGATCGTTTGCCGTTGGCGTTGCCTATGTGTCTCCCTTTTTCCCCGCAGAAAAACAGGGAACGGCACTCGGTATATTCGGTGCGGGCAATGTTGGTGCGGCGGTCACCAAGTTCCTCGCTCCGGTTGTTCTCGTTGCCTATGGCTGGCAGGCGGTCGCAGAAGTATGGGCCGCTGTGCTGGCACTCATGGCGCTTGTCTTCTGGTTCTCGACGACCGACGATCCGGCTTTCCGGGAGCGCCGTCTCCGTAAGGAGCAGCCCCGGAGCTTTCTGCTCGAATTCGCGCCGCTGAAAGACCTGCAGGTCTGGCGCTTCTCGCTCTACTATTTTTTCTCGTTTGGCGGGTTCGTCGCCCTTTCGCTTTGGCTGCCGCGCTATCTTGTGGGCGTCTACGGCTTCGGACTTGAATCCGCAGGCATGCTTGCCGCAGCCTATTCCATCCCCGGCAGTATTTTTCGCGCCTATGGCGGCGTTCTTTCCGACAGGATCGGCGCGCGCAAGGTGATGTATATGACGCTTGCGGTGGCCAGTGCGGCGACGCTCATTCTCTCGTTTCCGCCTGCGCAGGGAACTCAATCAGGCTCACTTGCCATCACGTCTACCGCCTTTGTCGTTGTGCTTTTTGTCCTCGGCTTTTTCATGAGTCTCGGAAAAGCGGCGGTCTACAAACATATCCCCGCCTATTATCCGAACAGTATTGGTGCGGTCGGCGGCGTCGTCGGCATGATGGGCGGATTGGGCGGGTTTGTCCTTCCTATCGCATTCGGATTGCTCAAGGACCTGACCGGTCTCTGGTCCAGCTGCTTCATGCTGCTTTTCCTCATTGTCGCGATCGCTCTCATCTGGATGCATGTCTCCATCCGGCAAATGCAACGACCCGCCTTCGCTTGAATATCGGTATTGGAAACAAACCTATGAAAAAACAGAAGCTCATTATCATCGGCAATGGCATGGCGCCGGGCCGTGCGCTGGAACATCTGTTCGAGCTGGCGCCCGACGCCTATGACGTCACGATTTTCAACGCCGAACCGCGTGTCAATTATGATCGGATCATGCTGTCGCCGGTGCTTTCCGGCGAAAAGGAATTTGAGGAAATCATCATCCATGGGGATGGCTGGTACATCAAGCACGGGATCATGCTGTATAAGGGCCATAAAGTCGTCAATATCGACCGCGCGGCCAAGACAGTTACTTCCGATGCGGGAACAACCGAATCCTATGACAAACTGCTGATCGCCACCGGTTCCTCTCCCTTTATCCTGCCGGTGCCCGGCAATAATCTTCCCGGTGTTCTGACCTATCGCGACCTTGATGACGTCAGGGCCATGCTTCTCGCTGCACAGTCACGGGCCCGGGCCATCGTCATCGGGGGCGGATTGCTTGGGCTCGAAGCAGCCGCAGGGCTCAAATCCCGCGATATGGACGTGACCGTCCTGCATGTCATGCCGACACTGATGGAGCGGCAGCTCGATCCGGCGGCAGGCTATCTTCTGGAAAAGGCGGTCGAACAACGTGGCATCCGAGTTATGACCAAGGCCAGCACCAAAGAGGTTATTGGTGAAAAGAAGGTCGAAGGCGTGTTGCTGGCGGATGGCACGGTTCTTCCCGCCGATCTTGTGGTGATGGCCGTCGGTATCCGGCCCAATGGCGGGCTTGCCAGGGAGGCGGGGCTTGAATGCAATCGGGGCATTGTCACCGACGCCGGCATGCGCACTTCCGATCCGGATATCTTTGCCATCGGCGAATGCGCAGAAGTGGGTGGCCAATGCTACGGGCTCGTCGCGCCGCTCTATGAAATGGCGCGAGTCGTGGCGGCACAGCTTGCAGGTAACGGCGACGCGGCGTTTGTCCATAGCGAAACGCCAACCAAGCTGAAGGTTACCGGCATCAATGTCTTTTCGGTCGGCGATCTCGGGGAGGGGGACGATCGTCAGGAAATCGTGTTGCGCGACGCGTCTGCGGGCGTCTACAAGCGCCTCGTCCTGAAAGACGATCGTATCATCGGTACGGTGCTCTATGGTGAAACCTCCGATGGCGCCTGGTTCCATGATCTTACCAGGAAGCGCACCGATATTTCGGAGATGCGCGATACCCTGATTTTCGGCCAATCCTATCAGGGAGGGTCCCCACTGGACCCTATGGCGGCCGTTGCAGCCTTGCCAGATGATGCGGAAATCTGCGGTTGCAACGGCATTTGTAAGAGCAAGATCACAGGTGCGATCAGCGCCAAAGGGCTGACGTCGCTTGACGATGTGCGCGCGCATACGAAGGCGTCTGCCTCCTGCGGAAGTTGCACCGGCCTTGTAGAACAGCTTCTCTCCTTGACGCTCGGCGACGCATATAATCCTTCGGCCGTCACACCCATGTGCAGTTGCACGGACCTTGGGCATGATGACGTACGCCGCCTGATCGTCGCGAAGAAGTTGAAGTCCATCCCGGCGGTCATGCAGGAGCTTCAGTGGAAAACCTCCTGCGGCTGCGCCAAGTGCCGACCTGCACTCAACTATTATCTCGTGGCTGACTGGCCGGATGAATATGCGGATGATTATCAGTCGCGCTTCATCAATGAACGGGTTCACGCAAATATCCAGAAGGACGGAACCTATTCGGTGGTGCCGCGCATGTGGGGCGGGGTGACCAACTCCAAGGAATTGCGCGCCATCGCCGACGTGGTCGACAAATTCGATATACCCGCAGTGAAGGTGACGGGTGGTCAGCGCATCGACATGCTCGGTATCAGGAAGGAAGACCTTCCCGCTGTTTGGGCCGATCTTGGCAAGGCGGGATTTGTGTCAGGTCAGGCCTATGCCAAAGGCCTGCGGACGGTGAAAACTTGCGTGGGGACAGACTGGTGCCGGTTCGGCACGCAGGATTCCACCGGCCTTGGCATCCGCATCGAGAAGTTCATGTGGGGCTCGTGGACCCCCGCCAAGCTAAAGATGGCGGTATCCGGTTGTCCGCGCAATTGCGCGGAAGCCACCTGCAAGGACATCGGCATAATTTGCGTGGATTCCGGCTTTGAGATCCATTTTGCCGGAGCTGCAGGTCTGGATATCAAGGGCACGGAAGTCCTTGGTCTGGTCCAAACAGAAGATGACGCCCTCGAACACGTGGTGGCGCTGGCGCAGATGTACCGCGAGCAGGGCCGTTATCTCGAACGCATCTACAAATGGGCGAAACGCGTCGGTCTCGATGAGATTCGCCGCCAGATCATGGGCGATGCCGCCAAACGCAGAGCCTATTTTGACCGGTTCGTTTTCAGCCAGAAGTTCGCGCAGGTCGACCCCTGGTCGGAGCGTGTATCGGGCGTCGATAAACACGAGTTCCAGCCGATGGCGACTGTTGGCTATCCACAGGCAGCGGAGTGAATGTCATGAACGATTGGGTAGAGATCGGAACGATCAACGATATTCCCCGCCGTGGCGCGCGCTGTGTGAAGACGCCCCGGGGCAAGATCGCCGTCTTCCGGACCATGGAAGACCAGATCTTTGCCATAGATGACCGGTGTCCGCACAAAGGTGGTCCGTTGAGCCAAGGTATCGTGCATGGGGCGGCGGTGACCTGTCCGTTGCACAACTGGGTGATTTCGTTCGAAACCGGCAAGGCACAGGGAGCCGACGAAGGCAGCGTGAAGACCATTGCGATCAAGCTCGATGGTGACCGGATACTTGCCCTGCTTGAGCGTGTCGCCATGGCGGCGGAATAGCTGCATGCATGAATCTCCCAAAACCGTTCGCACCACCTGCCCCTATTGCGGGGTAGGCTGCGGCGTTCTCGCCACAAGGGAGGAGAGCGGAGCCATTGGCATCGCGGGTGACCCCCATCACCCCGCCAATTTCGGGCGTCTTTGCTCGAAAGGCTCCGCTCTTGGCGAGACCGTCGATCTGGAGGGACGATTGCTGGAGCCGCGGATCGAGGGTGATCCTGCAAGCTGGGATACGGCGCTCGACCTGGTTGCTCACCGTTTTTCTGAGACGATCAAGCAGCATGGACCTGACAGTGTAGCATTTTACGTCTCTGGTCAGCTTTTGACGGAGGACTATTACGTCGCCAACAAGCTGATGAAGGGTTTCATCGGCTCAGCCAATATCGATACAAACTCGCGTCTGTGCATGTCTTCGTCGGTAGCCGGGCATCGTCGTGCCTTTGGTTCTGACACGGTTCCCGGGAGTTATGAGGATCTCGAAGTCGCCGATCTCATCATCCTCACCGGCTCCAATCTTGCCTGGTGCCACCCGGTTCTCTATCAACGTATCGCCGCCGCCAAAGCCAGGCGCCCGCAAATGCGCGTTGTGCTTATAGATCCGCGCCGCACCATGACGGCAGATATCGCCGACCTCCATTTGGCAATTCGGCCTGACGGTGACACGGCTCTGTTTATCGGCCTTCTCGGTTATCTTGCCGCGCAGGGAGCGGTGGATCGCCCTTATGTCGATCGATACACTTCGGGGTCAGAGCAGGCGTTGGCAATCGCCAACAACCATGATCTGCGCAGTATCTCTGCCCGCACCGGCATTTCGCCCGAACAATTGAGGGAATTCTTCAACCTCTTCACGCAAACCGAACGGGTCGTGACAGTCTATAGTCAGGGCGTTAACCAGTCCGCCGGCGGCACCGACAAGGTCAATGCCATCATCAATTGCCATCTGGCGACTGGTCGCATCGGCCGTCCCGGTATGGGACCGTTTTCCGTAACTGGCCAGCCCAATGCAATGGGCGGTCGCGAGGTGGGCGGGCTCGCCAACATGCTGGCCAGTCATATGCATCTTGAAGATGAAGCGCATCGTCAGCTGGTCCAGGATTTCTGGGCTTCGCCAACCATCGCGGCCAGACCGGGACTGAAAGCCGTCGACCTTTTCAATGCTGTTCGAGCCGGAAAGGTCAAGGCCCTGTGGATCATGGCGACCAATCCGGTCGATTCAATGCCAGAAGCCGACCTGATCGTGAAGGCGCTGAAAACATGCCCCTTCGTTGTGGTTTCGGACATCAATGCGGTAACTGACACGACACGCCATGCCCATGTACTTCTCCCTGCTGCGGGTTGGGGCGAAAAGGATGGCACGGTCACCAACTCGGAGCGGCGGATCAGCAGGCAGCGCCCTTTTTTGCCTTTGCCGGGCAAGGCAAAGCCGGACTGGTGGATCATTGGTCAGGTGGCCAGACGCATGGGGTTTGCCGACCATTTCTCCTACGAGAACCCCTCGCAAATCTTTGCTGAACATGCCGCCCTGTCCGGACACGAGAATCGCGGCAGCCGCGATTTCGACATCAGCGCCCATTCTGCCATAACCGGCACGGACTATGACGCGCTCTCACCATTTCAATGGCCGCAGAGCCGCGACGAGCCCGCGACTGAAAAGCGTTTCTTCGCGCAAGGTGAGTTCTACACGCAGGATCGGCGTGCCCGCTTTGTCGCAGTGCATCCAGCAAACGATGAAGCCGCGGATCCGCGCTTCGCATTTACGCTGAACACGGGCCGTGTCCGCGACCATTGGCACACCATGACGCGTACCGGAAAGAGCGCACGTTTGTCTGCTCATTTCGCAGAACCATTCGCCGAGATAAATCCGCTGGATGCTGCTGATCAAGGTATCGGTGATGCCACTCTGGTCAAGCTGCAAAACGACCATGGCGCAATCATCGTCCGGGCGCTGCTGACTGACCGGCAGGCGCGGGGCAACATCTTCGTACCCATGCATTGGACCGGGCAGTTCGCAAGCCAGGCGCGGGTAGATACTCTCGTAACGGCAAATGTCGATCCAATTTCCGGTCAGCCAGCACTCAAAATGGCGCGGATTGCCGTCAAACCCTTTCACGCTGGCTGGTATGGTTTTGCAGTGCTGCGGCGAAAGCCTGATCCACGGGAGGATTATTGGGCACTGGCCAAAACAAGCGGCGGCTACCGGCTGGAACTGGCTGGTCGAGAGGAACCCAGCGACTGGAGCGCATTCGCTCAACACCTGTTCGGGACCGGCTCCCATGTGCCGCTGCTCGCATATCATGATCATCGCCAGGGCCAGCATCGTATAGCGGTGTTCGACAACGAGGCGCTTGTTGGCGTGCTCTATGTCGCGCGCGAACCCGTCACCGTCTCGCGCAGCTGGGCCAGCGAACAGCTCCTGCTGCCATTTGCCAACGCGCACCAGCGTTTCCAGATCCTCGCCGGCAGGCCCGGCAAGGATATGCCGGACAAGGGCGCGATTGTCTGTGCCTGTTTTGGTGTCGGGCGCAACGAGATCGCGACAGCCACCAAGGCCGGTTGCCAAACCGTGGAAGCGATCGGAACAGCGCTCAAAGCCGGGACCAATTGCGGTTCGTGCCGCTCGGAAATCAGGGCGGTCATCGATGCGAATATCATGCAGGCAGCAGAGTAATCCTCTTTCGGCAAGCATTGACGGCCTTGCGGTGCTGCTCGCAAAAAGCCGGGATGTTGCTCTTATTTCGCATCTCTTGAGGCTCGCGCCCAGTCAAGGTTCCACGATCTCGAAAGATAAGGTCCCATCGTATAAAAAATTAGGGATTTAAATGTTGACGATCAATATCAAGTTTAATAACTCGTATCTGTTTTACGCGTTGCAGATGGATTCATGACGGGCTTTCCAAATTCGACTCTGGCACTGATCGGCAACACAACGGCTCACGATATTACGTCTGATCGGAATGGGAATATCTATCGGGTCTTCGTCTATCGCCCAGACGGCGAAGCGCCCGGGCAAGGCTGGCCAGTGCTTTACATGACCGACGGTAATGCAGTGATCGGCACGGCCGTCGATGTCATGCGGGCGCAGGCGAACTATCCAAGCGGTACCAATATCGGGCATGGTGTCATCGTCGCTATCGGTTACCCGCTCGACGCTGCTTACGATCCCTTGCGCCGCTCGTGGGATCTGGGACCGCCCCCCGGTCAGACCTATCCGCCGTTTTTTGAAAACAGTCCGGAAGTGAAGACTGGCGGCGCCGGGGAGTTTCTGGGTTTTATCGAGGAGCAGGTAAAGCCGATTGTCGAGGCAACGCATCCGATTGACCGGAGCCGCCAAGCGCTGTTCGGCCATTCCTTCGGCGGCCTTTTTGTTCTGTATAGCCTCTTCACACGTCCCTCGGCATTCACGACCTGGGTTGCCGCCAGTCCATCGATCTATTGGGAAAACCGCGCGATCGATCAATTTTATCCGTCGTATGCTGCCTCACCCCGGACAAGGGATAACGCGGAACTATACCTCTCCTGCGGAGAATACGAGACGGACAAGCTGGCGCCGTTTCAGCTTGGCGCCGCCGACGAGGCGGAGAGGCTGAAGCAGAAGAAAGTCACGCTGAATGATGTGCACGCCATCGAACTCATGGAGCGGCTGAACAACCTGCCAAATCGGCCGATCCATGCACAATTTGAGGTTCATGGCGGTGAAAATCATATGTCGTTGCTGCCGGTTGCAGTCAATCGCGCCATCCAGAATGCTTTCGCCATCAGAAAGCTGTGACGGCGATGCTGCCGTGCGATCCTCTGTCGGACTTGCCGGGTGTTCCCATCTCCGGCGTCGATCAAAAGCAATCCAGCGCTGATATCTGGTGGTGGGCGTATAGACCCGACACCGACTGGAACAAGATAGGCGTTGTGTTGGTACCCGACGAGCAGGCGCGAGCTGCGAGCTTTCATTTCCAAAAAGATGCCCGGGCTTTTATGGCGGGGCGCTATCTGCAGCGGTCGGTTCTGTCGCTTTATACGGCCGTACCGATTGTCGATCTGGACATCGCTGCCGGAGTGCACGGCAAGCCCGTTCTCGCTGGAGAGTATGACGGAATCACCTTCAATCTGACCAACACGGAGGGGTTCGCGGTCTTCGCGATCAGTCGCACCGTTACCGCGCTGGGTATCGACGTCGAAGCTCTCGCGACGGTGATCGAGCCCGAGACATCTTCATTGTTCTGTTCGGCCGCTGAGGCCCAGCTGCTTTCGGCGTTGCAAGGCGGCGAGCGTCAATCGCGGCTCCTGAGCTACTGGACCTTGAAAGAGAGTTATCTCAAAGCGACAGGCACCGGCCTTGCTGCAGCGCCGGAACAACTGAACATCCGGCTGGATCGTGGGACGAATGCTATCCGCATGGATAAAATGTCAAACGGCGATGACACCTTCTGGCAACATCGCCTTTTTATCGCACCATCCGGCCATCTGATCGCGGTTTCAGCGCAGTCGAAGGGAGAGGAATTGCTCTTTCGCCAGCGCGAACTGTCCGATCCTGTTTGATCGTCAGAAGTCGACGGCGATGCTCTGACCTAAAGCGTCGTGTCCGTTCGAAAGCCAGTTCACCTGCGAGTCGTGCGGCTCCAGGTCGAAATGTTCCCGGCCTAACAGCGAATTGATGATGTGCGCGCTGCGCCATGCCATGAGACTGAGCTGCGAATCGGCGATCCCGTGACTGTAACGCCCGGCGTTCTGCGCAAAGATCCGGTTTTGCTTCGGGCCGTTCCAGTTGAGGCAGTAGCTGTCGTCCAGAACGGGCCGGGCGTGGCGGTCGAACTGGATGCGATCCTGTAAACTGGCAAAAGCTTCGGGCAGCTTGAATTGATAGCCGGTAGCGAGAACGATCGCATCCGCGTGGGTGACCTCGACGCCGCCATCGAAACGGTTGCGCACGACCAGGCGATAGCCGTCCTTGTCAGCTTCCATCTGGATAACGTCACGATTAGGTGAGAGCTTGGCATCGATATGGCGGTTTTCCAGGTAGCGCAGACTGTAGAGCCGACGGTAAATGGCATTGATGGTGGAAATAGACAGTCCATCGCTGGTCAAGATGGAGGCCTTCAACGCTTCCAGTTTCTGGTCGCTGTTGAGGTTGAGATAGGCATAGACATATTCGGGCGAAAAGACCTGGTTGGAAAAGGCCGTGTCGTTGATCGGCTCGAAATTGTGCCGTCGACTGAACCAGTTGAGCTCCTTCAGCGTCGCCTTGGAATTGAGCAGCGCTTCCACCACTTCGCCGCCGCTCTGTCCACCGCCAATGACCGCGATGCGCGATGCATTAAGGGACGGCAGACGGCGCGTTGCCTCCGAATTATGGAAGCATTTCTCGCCAAGAAAAGGTGCCGCCCAGGCCGGAACGAACGGTGTGGTACCGGTACCCAGAACCAGGTTTTTTGCGATCACGACACAATTGTCGAACCGCAGATGAAACTGGTCCTTGTCGAAACTGACGTTACGCACAGCAGAGTTGAAACTGAGATTCTTGAGCCGGCTCGCCACCCATCCAAGATACTGTGCGAATTCGCGACGTGGCACTGCCTCATACTGCGCATTGAGAAAAGCATAGAGCCGCTTGTGAGCGACAAGATAGGAAATGAACGACCAGGGGCTCGTCGGCATGACCGGTGTCACCAGGTCTTTCAGATAAGACGATTGCAATTCCACGTCCGGTAGCATCATCCCCGGATGCCAATTGAAAGACGGTTGACGTTCATAAAAATGCGCTTTTACATTGCCGACGCCGTCGAGAAGTGATGCAAGGCTCAAATTGGACGGTCCGATGCCGATACCGGCCAGATCGAGCGCTTCATGTGCCTGACCGTTTCGATCATTATTCGCAAACATGGCAGTCATCAGAATTCCTTTCGGTGAACGTGTCGTTCAAAGAGCTTCATTCAGCCGGTGTGCCAGCCGGCTGTGAAACGCCTGCGAGCCGATTACATGCAGATGGTTGGTGCCGGAGATGATTTCCGCAGGATTGGCGCGGGGTGAATAACGGCGCCAGTCGATGAGATTCAGGCCTCGGTTCAAACTGTCGTCAGCCGCCCAGGAGTGGATGGGGACATCGTGCGGTTGCAATTGATGGCGCCGGAAGATCAGGGCATTGTCGATCAGAATCCAGAATGTATGTTCGCGACTGCTGACATCCGGGCCGTCAGTCGGCAATTCCTCCTTTTCGTCACCGACGAACCTCAGGAACTGGCAATAGGTGTCCGGATCCATGACGCTAAGCAGCCGGTCCCATTCCGCGCGCATTGCCGTTCGCGATAGCCACTCCTGGACCGTGTTGTGCAACCGGTCGCGCTCTCCGGGCTTGAAGCGCGGGGTTGAGCCAATGGCAAATTCAGTGCCGAGATCGCAGACGTCTACCATAGTGACAAGACGCAGGTCGATCTCATCGCCTAGCCTGCGCGCCGCCTCGTAGGCAAGCAGCCCACCCCATGACCAGCCAAGGAAATAGCAGGGCTGACCCCTGCTGTGGCTTCTGATGTAGTCAACATAGCTCTCGATGATCTCATCAACGGAGGCACCAATCTGCTTCTTTTCGGAAAGTGAGTAGCAGATGAAGCCGGTCGCCGGTTGGTCAGCCCCAAGATAGTCGACAAGTTTGACATATTCCCGGGTGCTGACAAGCAGGCCGGGGAAGCAATAGAGCATGGGCCTGCTGCCCGAAGCACGGAGGACGATGACTTCGCTTCCAGCCTGATCGTTGTCCGCTTCGATGATTTTGGCAAACGAGCGGATCGTCGGATTGTTGAAGAGATCGGCGATTGTCGTGCGGTTTTGCGGCTTGCGCTGTCGTAGGGCGGAAAGGATACGGATTGCGCCCAGGGAATTGCCACCGATTGCAAAGAAATTGTCCTCGACGCTGATCGGGCTGACATTCAGGACTTGTTGCCAGATGTCGAGAACTTCTGCTTCTGCCGAATTTTGAGGTTTGATGATCGTCCGCTTGAGGGGCGTTGGCGCAGGCAGGGCAAAACGGTCGAGCTTGCTGTTCGGATTGATCGGCATGCTCTTGAGCTGAACGATTGCAGAGGGGACCATATAGGACGGCAAGGCGCGTTCAAGCGCTGAATGAATATTGGCGATCTCCGGCTCCTGGCCCTGTTTTGGGACGATGTAGGCGACAAGCATCTTCTGTTTGATTGCTTCGTCGTCACGCAAAACGACAAGCGCTTCGCCAACGCCATTCTGTTGCAGTAGCGCCGCTTCGATTTCGCCAAGTTCGATCCGATAGCCGCGCAGTTTCACCTGATGATCGACGCGGCCGACAAACTCCACCGTGCCGTCCTCGCGCCAGCGGGTCAGATCGCCTGAACGGTAAAGACGCCCGCCTTCCTTCGAGAATGGATCGGGAATGAAGCGATCAGCTGTGGTCTCGGGCTTGCCGATATAGCCGCGAGCCATACCTTCGCCGGCAATGTAGAGCTCACCCGTCACGCCGATGGGGCAGGGGTTGAGATCGGGATCAAGCACATAGACACGGCGGTTGCCGACGGCCCGACCGATTGGCGCGTAGGTACCCTCGAACTTCTGGCCCGCCCGCACCTTCCAGACCATCGGCGTCATGATGGTTTCAGTCGGACCATAGCCGTTGATCAGCCATTCGGATTTCAACGCTTTCGACAGGAGATCGAAAGTCTGCTGAGCGAGACCTTCGCCGCCGAATGAATAAAGCCGCATCGGCGGAGCGCTATCGGTTAGGTCAGCCCATTCCGCCAACTGCTGCAGATAGGTGGTGGGAATGCTGGCATTGTTGGCACCATGCTTGCGCATGGCCGTCAATGTTTCCTCGGGTGTCCATAATGGCTGGTCGGGAAGGATGATACTACCGCCTTCCATCAGCGGGTTCATCCAGCGTTCGTGTCCGCCATCGGAACTGAAGGGCAGAAACGGCAATTCGCGTGATGCTTCACTCATGCCGTATACGCGCGACGTGTTCTGCATGTGATGCGTCAAAGGCCCATGTTCGACGGCGACACCTTTTGGCAGACCGGTCGAACCCGACGTATACATGATATAGGCAAGTTGATCCTTGTGGGTGCGTACTTCCGGGGCTGTGTCTGGCTCTTGGCTCAGGTCCAGTTTGTCCAGTTCCAGAATAATCGCATCGAGGCCGTCCGGGATGCGATCGAGCAGCCAGCTGTGGGTCAGAATGACCTTCACGCCGCCATCGCGCAGAATATGGTGATTGCGCGTTGTCGGATGATCTGGCTCGACAGGGATATAAGCACCGCCAGCCTTAAGTGTTGCGAGAATGCCGACAATAGCTTCCGGCGAGCGCTTGACGGCAATGGCGACGCTGACTTCGGCGCCAACACCAAGCTTGATCAGCCGGTGCGCAAGCCTGTTGGCGTTTTTGTCGAGCCGGGCATGGCTCCAGACCTCGTCAGCGTAGATGATGGCGGTCTTGTCTGGCGTCCGTGCTGCATGGGCGGCAATGTGTTCATGCACGGGACGGTCGTCATTGACGCCGTCATCCTCATAGGGAGCCGACAGGATGTCGAGTTCGTCATCGGTGATGAGCTCGATGTCTTTGATGCGAACACCCGTTCCGGCGACGGCCTGTGCCAGAATACGGCCGAAATGGATGGCTGCCCGCTCAACAAGGGCCGGTTCATAAAGATCCTCGGCATAGTCGAAAAGCCCATCCAGTCCACCCGTCAAGTTGGGCGAAAACACAAGCGCAAGCTCGACATCTGAACGCGGAGCGAGGGTGGACGGCGTGTCGGAGACAAGATCGGATAGGGCACGGGATTCGCGGAATTCGAACAGGGATTTGACGATCGCATCCTGCTCGCGTTCCTCATGAGTCTGGATTTCCTGCACCAGCCGTTCAAATGGAACGAGATTGGGCGTGCCAGTTGCCATAGCGGAAACCACCGCATGGCAAACATCAAGAACGCCTGCTCTGGAGGTCAGTTCGATCTTGAGCGGCAAGATCTGTTCTGTTCGGCAAATGGTTTGCCGGCTTATATCCGAAGCGCGGTTCGACAGGAGGACACCGTACTGCAAGCCGAAGCTGCCGCTATAACGAGCGAGCAGAATTGCAAATGCTGCGGATAGCACGAGATCTGCCTGCAACTTGTGCTGCTTCGCGTAAAGCGCGATGCTCTCCCACAGCGTTGCATCCAGTTGGAAAGAAACACGGCGGCGTCTGGCGCCCGCATAGCCACTGGCATTGAAGCGCGTCGGCAAAGTTGTTGCGTTGTATTCCTCGCCGATCAGGTCGCGCCAATACGCGAGCGCTGTGGTGAAATCCGCCGTTTCCAGCCACTCTTCTTCCCGTAAGCCACGCAACAGGGTGTCATCGTCCAGTGCAACAGCTGTTCCGCCGCTCACGAGCGCAATCAGATCGCTTTGCAAAATAGCGAGGGCCGCATCGTCACAGACAACCGGATGCAGGACAATCGTGGACGTTAGTTCGCCTCGTGCGGTCACGATGAGCTGGCAACGAGAGGATATTTCGCCGAGCAAGTCGAACGGACGGGACCGGAATGCGGCTTGCGCTTCATTCGCCTCGGCGGCGTTCAGTGGGTTGCTGTCGCTGCCCAGCGTCTCGATCGGAGGAACATCGCCCATATTCGAATATTGTTCGATACGCCCTCCGGCAAGTCGGCGGAAACGCGTTCGCAGAGCGCTATGACGCTCCGCCAATGTCGCCACTTCCTCCTGTACCCGGTCAAGTGAGACAGACGCATCCCAGCAGAGCGTCAGCACCTGCGGCGGGAATACGGAGCTGTTGCCGATCTGCTCGAGCGACCAGATGCGTTTTTGCGCAAGTGTCAGGGGACAGCTGCGGGAGATATCATCAACAGCAACGGGATTGCCGCTCTGGTCGGGTGCAAAAAACTTATTCATATCTTCACCGCCTCATCGTCTGAATTTGGTTGTTCATGCCATGGCCTGCCGCAAACCGCGCGGCCGGGGATCAACCCAGATTTCCTTGATCTTTTGCAGGCATTCATCGCGTGTGCCGCTATGGGGTTGCTTTACCCACCCCACCGGCAGGGGCTTGTCGTCCGGCCAAACTGAATACCGATCTTCCCGATCGCGCACGATGCTCCAGGTTTCGGGCTTTGACGGTACTGGTACGGACATCACGGGGCTCCTGAACGGGACAACATGATCAAGAGACGGATGCGGGCCTGCAGGATTTAAGCCAAAAAGGAGAAAATTTTTTCAAAGATTGACCTAAATCGATGCCGGCAAAATTCGTCTCTGTAGCAAAACCCCGTGTTGCGGAGCTGCCATGTCTTTCAAATCCAACCTCGCCAAACATGCTCCTGACCTTTCTCCGGAGCCACGCAACTTCTTGAGGCGAGGTGCACTGCACACACCAAACAGCCTGCAGATTTCCACGGCCGACGGTAATTACACTGTATCGGTCGACAAGACGGCCGGCACGGTGACGCTCGGCTTACCCGACCTCGCCAGGAATGAGGAGGTTCAGGTCCTGTCTTCGGCGATTGAATTCATGTCGGCAGAATCGCGCGAAGGCGGCATGATCGAGATTTCGAACGTCCGGGCGTCCAACTTTCCGCTCGGCACTCCGGAGGGCGATCGGCTGACAATCGATCCGCGCGCCTTCTGGCAATGGCCGGCGCCATGGATTGCAAAGCCGGCTTATCCCCATCCGCAAGTGCACATCCTGAGCAATGGCCAGTACCATCCGCAGCGGCCGCGAAAGCCGACGGGCATTGTCTATGCGCGCTATATTCCGTGGCTCGATCAGAGCCTGTCCTTCCGTGTCGCTGACCCGCAGACAGATATTGAGCATTTCCATCGCTGGATGAATGATGAACAGGTCAATGTCATCTGGGAGGACGGGGGTGACAGGCAGAAGCATGCTGCCATTCTTGCAGAGCGCTCGCGTGATCCGCATATGCTGGCGTTGATTGGCTGCTTCGATGGCGAGCCGTTCGGTTATTTCGAGGTTTACTGGGCCAAGGAAAACCGCCTTGGTCCCTACTACGATGCGCAGGATTATGATCGCGGCTGGCATGTCGCTATCGGCGAGCCTGCCTGTCGCGGCAAGCGATGGATTACCGCCTGGTTGCCATCGCTCATGCACTTCATCTTTCTCGATGATCCGCGTACACAGCGCATTGTCGGGGAGCCCCGCGCCAGCCACGAACAGCAGATCCGCAATCTCGACCGCTCGGGTTTTGCCAAGGTGAAGCACTTCGATTTTCCGCACAAGCGCGCCATGCTGGTGATGCTGATGCGCGAGCGCTTCTTTGGCGATTGTCTCTGGACCCCGGCGCCATGACGGCAAAGCGCAAACGGGCCTATTTTGCGCCCGACGATCTGAACGATCCGGCGCTGACCCGGCTGATCTTCCGGCTTGGCATGCCAGCGGTTGCAGGCCTGTCGATCAATGCCGTGCATCATACGATCAATATGGTTTTCGTCGGCATGATCGGCAGCCATGAGATCGCGGCGATCACCGTTGTTCTGCCGATCTTGATGATGGTTGGAGCGATTGGCGAGGGGCTCGGCGTTGGCGTCGCCACTGCAGTCGGCCGTGCGCTCGGTGCCGGCGATCTGCAGCGGGCCAACATCACGGCATCAACGCTGGTCATGCTGGCGATACCGGTCGGGTTTATACTGACGGTTGCAATTCTTCTGTTCAAGCGTGAGCTCCTCGTCCTCTTTGGCGCCAGCGAAGCCATCCTGCCATTGGCCGGGCATTACCTTGCCATCGTCGCCTTTTCGGTGACGCTGACCATGCTGCAGATACTTTCGGATTTTATCGCCATTTCAGAGGGGAATACGCGCTTCAGCATGTGGACGCTGACGGGGTGCTTCGCCCTTAACATCGTGCTCGATCCGATTATGATCTTCTGGTTCGGCTTCGGGTTGGCTGGTGCGGCCGTTGCCACCATTCTGTCTCAGATTGCAGCTCTTGGTGCCTATCTGATCTATTTCCGCAAACAGATCGGTATATTGCACGTTGCCGCGCGTTTCGCGGCGTTTCGCGCCGATATCCTCAAGCCTGTCCTGCTCATCGGATTGCCGACGACACTCACCAGCATGTTGAGCAGCATCAGTTTTGCCGCCCTCTTTACCTTTGCCGGCTTTTACCGTGGAGACAGCGGCATCGCCGGAGTGGGGATTGCTATGCGTGTCCTCACGCTCGGTATGCTGCCGATCATCGGCCTTTCGCTCGGCGGTCAGGCGGTATTGAGTTTCGCATGGGGCGCCAAAAATCCGGTACGACTGGTCGCGGCTTCAGGGACGCTTCTCAAACTCACCTCGGGCTTCGCGATTATCTATGGTCTCGGCGCTGTGCTCCTGCGTTATCCGATTGCGGCGATCTTCACCAGCGATGCCGAGATCGCGGATATTGCGGCACTTGCCCTCGTCGTCACGCACATTCCGTTCATCTTCTTCGGTGCCCGGCAGATATTGCTCGTACTGCTGCAGGCGCAGGGCAGGGCGCGACTGGCCGCGTTCATCAGCGTTGCGCAGAATGGCTACTTCCTGCTGCCGCTCTTATTCACCCTTCCGCATTGGTTCGCATTCGACGGAGTCCTCGCCAGCCTCTTTCTTGCGCCCGCTGTAACGGCATTGATGTCATTGGCCATTCTATTTGTCGTCCTTCGCCAGCTCCGCAGCCATTCGCCATCTATTCCAATCACCAGTTTCAACAACACCTTGTCCGAGAGAGCATCATGAACAAAGCCATGCCGCCAGAGGATTTCCATCCTGAAATGCCGGACGATCTGTTTTCTCCGGTCGATACCGCAGCCTTCAACGCTGTCTCGCCACCCATTTTCCAGACATCGTTGTTCACCTATGACACCTATGAGGCGATGGAAGATGTATTCGCGGGACGTTCGCGCAATTATATCTACTCGCGCGGCGACAATCCTACAGTGCGGGAATTTGAACTGCTTACTGCCCGGCTCGAGGGCGCCGAGGACGGCCGCGGGTTCTCCAGCGGCACCGCGGCAATCACCGCGACGATCCTCAGCCTTGTCGAAGCGGGCGACCGGGTGGTTGCGGTCCAGCATCTGTACAATGATATTTACCGGCTTTTCGTCAAGCTGCTCGCCCGCTTTGGCGTCAAGGTGGACTTCGTCGATCCGTCCAACCATGACGAGGTGCGTGCCGCCCTGCCTGGCGCTAAACTGCTTTACCTGGAAAACCCGACGTCGATGGTCTTCGAACTGCAGGACATCGAGGCGCTGACGACGATGGCCAAGGAATATGGCGTCACCACTGTCATTGACAATTCCTGGGCGACTCCACTGTTCCAGAAACCAATCCAGCACGGCGTCGATATCGTCATTCACGCCGCGTCGAAGTATCTCGGCGGGCACAGCGACACCGTTGCAGGTGTGGTTGTCGGTCCGCGTGATTTGATCGCAAAAATCAACAGCTCGACCTATCCCTATATTGGAGCAAAACTGTCGCCATTCGAAGCCTGGCTGCTGCTGCGCGGTATGCGGACGCTCAAGGTCCGTCTGAAGGAGCATATGCACAATGGGCTCGTGCTCGCAGCGCATTTGCGACAGCATCCGGACATTGCGCTTGTGCGTCATCCGGCGTTTTCCGACCATCCGGGCAAGAAAACATTGACCGGGTTTTCCGGTCTGTTCGCCTTTGATCTGAACCCGGACATCGATGTGGCGCGTTTCGTCAACGCATTGCGCCACATCAGGCTGGGTGTCAGCTGGGGTGGGCCGGAAACGCTTATTGTGCCGGCAAAAGCTGCGTTGCAGATACCTGACCGCATGACCTCCTTTGTTCGCTTTGGTGTCAATCCGCAGACCATACGCTTTGCTGTTGGTCTCGAGGTGCCAGAAGTGATCTGGAATGATATCCGGCAAGCCCTGCATAGCGCGCGCCTGTAACATTGAGGCCACAACGCTGTCCTGATTTGGCAAGGCGCCTGAAAAAAGTCGGCATTTAATCGATCGCGCCTTGACTTACATAACATGACAAATGTAGTCATCTTTAAACATGAGTTTAAAACTCATGTAAATTCTCAAGCAGAGTCAAAGTTTTACAAGGGGTGGTCATGCGGGGATGCAGGGCAGTGATTTGGAACGAAGCCAGTTCAGCAGGACGCCAGCGTCGTGCCAGATTGCTGATGACGACATCGATTGCCGGATTGATGATGGCAAATATCGCCGCCGCACAGGAAGCCTCCGGCATCCAGCTGAACACCATCGTTATCGACGGCGATACCAGTCCGATTGGCCCGGACAAAGGTTATATAGCCAAAAATACGACCACGGGTACGAAGACCGACACGCCATTGCGCGAAATACCGCAATCCATTTCCGTCATCACCCGCGAACAGATGGATGACCGGTTTTCAGAACGCATCGAAGATACAATTGCCTATACATCCGGCGTGACCGCTTCGCCGTGGGGTGTCGATGAGCGTTTTGACCAGTTTTTGATCCGAGGGTTCGACGTAGGCCCTTACGCTATATTCCGTGATGGATTGCCACAAAAGGCCATCGACTTTTCCGGGTTCAAAGTCGAACCATACGGGCTTGAGCGGGTCGAGGTCCTCAAGGGGCCCGCATCGGTTCTTTACGGCGAGAACGATGTCGGCGGCCTTGTCAATCTTGTAACCAAGCGGCCAACGCCGGACCCGATTTACAGCGGCTATGCGGCTTACGGGTCATTCAATACCTATGAGGTGGGGTTGGATGTTGGAGGCCCAATCGACAGGGAAGGCATCTGGACCTACCGCCTGACAGGGCTGGTGCGGGAAGGAGAGCTGGAACAGGATTTTTCCAAAAACAACCGGGTGTTCATCGCCCCGGCGCTCACATGGTCACCGAGCACAGACACCTCTCTCACCATTCTTGCCAACTACCAGTGGGACGAGTTGACGCCAAACACTTTCCTCCCGATTGCCAATCCGGCTTTTCCAGACCTCCCGAAGTTTTCGCGCAGCTTCACGGCTTCGGATCCGAATTTCGACCGGTTTGACGCAAATCATGGTTCCATAGGTTACCAGTTCGAGCATAGTTTCAACGACGCGTGGACGATCCGGCAAAACCTTCGCTACGCATCGCAGGATACCGACTACCGGCATCTTTATTACTCGAGCATGATCGACGACAGTACCATGAACCGCACAGCGTTCACGGTTGATGAGACCGCAACGCTCTTTAGCGTCGATAACGGTGTTCAGTACGATTATGAAGGCAAACGCATAAAGAACACCTTGCTGATGGGGCTCGATTACAATCGCCAGACTGTTGATGGCCAGAATGGGTTCGATGTCGGCCCTCCCCTCGATATCAATGATCCCATTTATGGTATAGACGTGCCCAACCCGCCGATTTATCTCGACGGAAAGCAGACGATCGATCAGGTCGGGCTTTATGCCCAGACCCAGACAAAGTTTGATGACCGCTGGCTGCTGACACTCGGCGGACGGCAGTCATGGGTTGAAAACGAGAATGTTGATCGACTGAACAACACCACCACAAAACAAAACGACAGCGCCTTTTCCAGTCGGGTTGGTCTCGGTTATCTGTTCGACAACGGGTTGACGCCGTATATCAGTTACGCGGAGTCCTTCACGCCCATTATCGGTCAAGGCCTTTCCGGCCAGACATTTTCGCCCTCGGAAGGCAAGCAGTATGAAGCGGGCGTGAAATATGAGCCTGATTATTTCCCCGGAACCGTGACCGGCTCGGTTTTCGAAATCACCAAGTCCAATGTGCTCACGCCCGATCCCGATGACCCGAACTTCCAGGTTCAAACAGGTGAAGTACGGCACCGCGGCTTCGAACTAGAATCGGTGGTCAATCTCTTCCACGGCGTCAGTCTGACGGGCAGTTATACCTATCTCGATGCAGAAATCACTTCCAGCAATGTTGAGGGAGAGGTCGGCAACAGGCCAGCGCTCGTGCCGGAGCATCAGGCAGCGTTATGGGCCAAGTACACCTTCGAGACCGGTGTACTGGAGGGCCTGAACATCGGTTCCGGCGTGCGCTACGTCGGAAGTTCCTTCGGGGATAACGCCAACCAGATCGAAGTCGACGCCTATACCCTGGTCGATGCGATGATCAGCTACGAAAAGAACGGCTGGAAAGGCTCGCTCAAAGCCAGCAACCTCTTCGACAAGGAATATTATGCTACCTGCGCAGGCGACGATAACGGCTCGCCCATGTGCATCTATGGAGAAGGCCGCGTTATCAAAGCCACCCTGTCGGCAAAGTTCTAGGCTGTTAAAATGAATGGAACGTCCTTTTCGCTGCGCGGCGTCGGGTTTGATATCGAGGGGAAGACCTTGCTTCATCCGCTGTCGCTGGACATTCCCCGCGGTGAGGTTGTCGGCATTCTTGGCCATAATGGTTCAGGAAAATCCACGCTCTTGAAAATATTGGCACGGTTCCAGTCCCCCACGACCGGGACCGCCGAATATCTTGGACAGGATCTGCAATCGTTTCGGTCAAAGGAATATGCACGAAAGGTTGCTTATCTGCCCCAACAGACGCCTGATACCGATGGCATGACAGTGAAGGAAGTGGTTGCACTGGGTCGTTATCCCTGGCACGGCGCACTTGGACGGTTTTCCGGTGCGGACAGGGCGAAGGTGGCGGAAGCGCTGGAACTGACGGCGATGACGGCGCTGGGCGATCGTATCGTTGATACTCTCTCTGGCGGCGAACGTCAGCGCGCCTTTCTGGCCATGTTGATAGCACAGGATACGGAGTGTCTGCTTCTCGACGAACCGATCTCCGCGCTCGACATCAATCACCAGGTCGAGGTTATGCGCTTGATCCGGATGCTGGCGCATGACCACAACCGCTCGGTCCTTATCGTACTGCACGATATCAACATGGCAGCGCGCTATTGCGACCGGTTGATCGCGCTTTCCGCCGGTAGGCTTGTAGCTAACGATGAGACCGAGGCGTTGATTACTGCGGACAGACTCGACGCCATCTATGGCGTGCGTATGGGGATTTTTAGACACCCGGAAACGCAGATGCCGATCAGTTACGTGCTCTAAGCTGATGACTTCACTATGCAGACGCGATTTCCTGTTGGGTTTGGCGGCATTTGCCGGTCCACTGTTGCCGATACAGGGGAGGGCGTCTGTACCAAGGATCGTCTCACTGGATTATGGGCTGGCACAGACGTTGATCGAACTTGGTGTGCCGCCTGTCGGCTTGATTGATACGCCAGGTTGGCAAGAATGGACCGTCGAACCAGCACTGCCGCAAAGCGTCGCCAATATCGGCTCGTCGCACGAAGTCAACATGGAACTGCTACAGCTCCTGAAGCCGGATCTGATCATCTCGACGCCCTATCTCGAGTGGGTCAGACCGCAGCTGGAACAGATCGCACCGGTCAAGTCCTTTCCGGTTCATGCACTTGGTACATCACCGTATCCACATATCGTTGATGCGACGCGGGAACTTGGCCGCATCCTTGGGCGCGGCAGCGAAGCAGAAGCATTGATCGACGGAACCGAAAAGCAATTGCAATCGGCGAAGACAGCAACCCGGCATCTGGCCAAGACGAAACTTGCCGTCATCAGCTTCCTCGATGCCCGAAACCTGCGTGTCTATGGCCAGGGTGGCATTTTTCAGGATGTATTCGATCGGCTGGAATTGCAGAACGCCTGGACACGGCCGACCAACGAATGGGGCTATAGTGACGCCGGCGTCGCTGACCTGATTACTATTGGCGACAGCATGCTGTTCATCATGGACCCGGTGCCGCCCGACGTGCTCGCAACCCTATCCGGCAGTCCGCTCTGGCAGAGTATGCTCTTCGTACAAGGCCGGCATGTCCAGCACATGGCGAGCGTTCTCATGTTTGGTACGTTGCCTTCAGCCGGCCGGTTTGCCCGCCTGCTCGTCGAAGCAAGCAAATGAGGTATTCCTCTCCCCATCCGCTGTTCTGGACCTGCTTGCTATGGTGCGTCGCGCTTGGCGTCACCGTACTCAATCTCGGTCCCTCAATCGGCAATGTTGGCTCTGGCGTTGTGTATTCAATACCTTCTCCCGGTGACAGCCAGGGCGTGCTCATGCATTACAGCCTTCTGCCGCGGCTGGCCATGGCCTGCGTATGCGGGTTTGCGCTCGGTCTTTCCGGCATGCTGTTCCAGCACGTGCTGCGCAACCCGCTTGCTTCCCCGTCAACTCTGGGTGTGGAGGCGGGGTCCCAACTCGCGCTTGGCATCGCCATACTGTGGTTTCCGGCGTTACTCGGCTGGAGCCGCGATGCGACAACTGCGCTCGGAGGCTTCGCTGCCATGGGGGTCGTCTTTGCGGTGGCCTGGCGGTTCAAGTTTCAACCAGTGGCCGTCATCCTGACCGGCTTGGTGATGGGGCTATACTGTACGGCCATCGTTACCTTGCTAATGCTGATGAATGATCACTACTTGGCTGGTCTTTTCATCTGGGGCGGTGGATCGTTGAACCAGAATGATTGGCGTCAGGTCGCCGGTCTCTTTCCCAAGGTCGCTGTCTGCGCCGTTCTCGCAATGTTGCTGGTGCGGCAATTGAGCGTTCTGACGCTGGGTGAAGCGGCACAAACCCTTGGGATTAAACTTCAATTCGTTCGCGCCGCGGCGCTCTTGGTGGCAGTTGCGCTGACGACGTTCACCGTTAGCGCTGTCGGAGTGATCGGCTTTCTCGGTCTTGCCGCTCCGGCGATTGCACGCGCCATCGGAGCCCGGCGCATCAAGACACGGATGATCATTGCGCCGCTTACGGGCGCTGCTCTGCTGATCATCATTGATCAGCTCTTGCAGATTTATTCAGCGAGAACAGGTAGCTCACTGCCGACAGGCGCCGTAACTGCGCTGATCGGCGTGCCGGTTCTCCTGATTGTCATCCTCCGCCGCGGTGGTTCAATGCAGATCACGACATCGAGCGGGCCGACGACCATCGCGCAAAGCACCCACCCGCGACTACTGCTCGTCGTTCTGGCACTGCTGCTGGTTGCGGTCGTATCGATAGCGGTTGTCCTTGGCCGGGGTGTTGATGGTTCTTGGATAAGCCAGACTGGTGCGACGCTCAATTCGCTTCTGCCCTGGCGTTTGCCGAGGCTCGTTGCCGCAATTTCGGCCGGCATCATGCTGGCGCTCGCTGGTAGCCTCCTTCAGCGACTGACTGGCAATTCCATGGCGAGCCCCGAGGTTCTTGGTGTCAGCGCAGGTACGGCATTCGGACTGCTTTGCGTGCTGTTCGTGGTGGCAGAGCCGACTTATGGTCATCGTCTGACGGGCGGTTTCGCCGGGGCGGCGACAGTGCTTCTCATCCTTTTTGCCATGAGCCGCAGGGCGCAATCCGGCAACCAGTTTCTCGTCTTGGGCGTATCGATGGGTGCGTTCCTGACGGCGCTGATCTCCGTGGTTTTGGCGTCCGGTAACGCGCGAGCATTGTCACTGATCAGCTGGATGGCAGGGTCGACCTACGGGGTGGGCAGGCCTTTAGCATTGATATCATTGGGGTTTGCAATCGTGGGACTAACGGCGGTCATGCTGCTGCTGCGGCCGTTGCAGCAATTTGCTCTGGGTGACGTGTCGGCGCATTCACATGGGGTCGATGTCCGCAAGTTCCGCATCCTGATCCTTGGTCTCGCCGCCATGCTGACCGCCATTGCTACGCTCATCGTTGGACCACTGAGTTTCGTCGGGCTGATGGCGCCGCATATGGCACAGCGTCTCGGGCTGACACGCGGAGTTGTGCATATACTTGGTTCGGCACTTTTGGGTGCGCTGCTGATGGCAACAGCCGATTTCATCGGACGCACCATTGATTTTCCGTGGCAGTTGCCCACTGGGCTTGTAGCGACCTTGCTTGGCGGCCCGGTGTTTGCAGTGCTCCTTATCCGCAGCAGGCGCCGGTTTATACGGTTTTGAGCGTATGCTGGCAGGCGCGATGCGCGTCCTTGATCATGAAGTTGATCAAGGTCCTGGATACCCCCAGTTCTTCGGCAATATCCTTCTGGGGAACACCTTCTATACGGTGGCGAATAAAGACGTCATGGGTGCGTCTCGGCAGATTGTTCAATGAATCAAGAACTTCATGCAAAGTCTCGCTCGCCACGAGGCAGTCGAGTGCACTGACGCTCCGAGCAGGGATAGAACCCGCGTCGTCGATCGGTGTCACCCTCAGTTTTTCATGAGACTTTCTTCGGGCTTCATCCAATGCGAGATTATAAACCATGCGGCAGGCGTATCCGACCGGGCAATGAATGCAGCTGGGTCGCATGGTACAGGCCTTAACAATAGCATCATGAAATATATCTTCTGACTGCGCATGAGAATGGAGGACATCTTCAGCAATCTTTATGAATTTCGGTTTGTATTGTATCAAGGCATCGAGAAGAACATTGCCATCATAAAGATTGGTTATTTTTTCCATTTCGGAATGCTTTTGCTCTATCGCCATAGGAACATAAAATCTCCAGCTCACGCATTATTATTCAGAAACGTGCGAGCAAAGCGGTCATCAATGTTACGGCGCCAGCTATAATTTAATATGATAAAACGAGTCAAGTTATTAAATCCAAATAGGTAGATGGTTATTCTGTGCAGGGCCCCTTTATGCCCCCGGCAGTGAAACGAGCGCTCTCAAGGAATTGCACAGAGTTTGCCCGCGCTGTTAGCCAGACTTGTGAATTAAGCCTATCCGGTCGTTCCATGTTCGGTCACGCAGAACCGGGATCGCGCCGCATCGCCCGTCTTGGCGTCTATGTTTGTCATGCAAAAAATGAAAGTCTGAAGTGTGCTCACAAGACAGGGAGACGCACGATGGAACCCGACGACGTAGATACCGAGGATCAAACCGAAACCGAGAATGACGAGCTCGATATCGACATTGACCAGAACTCGGAAATCGACGACGACGTCGACACTGACGTGGCCGTCATAGGTTCACGACCCGTCACCGTCGAACTCGATGAGGAGATCGATCAGGATGGCGAACTCGACCAGGATGCCGACGTAGACACAGATACGGATGGCTCTGGCGGCCGGGACACCGGCGTCGATGTCAATCAGAGACCCGAGGTCGATGAACGAATCGACGTGGACATCGAAGTCAGCGAAGGGGATGACGGAACTGTCCTCGTTGAAATCGACATCGATGTCGAAGATGATATCGAAATCGAGAGTGATGCGGATGTCGACGTGGATGATGACGACGAAGACAGTCTCGATGCGGCAATCGATCAGGATACGGAAAGTGACAGTAACGTCGACACCGACGTCGAAATCCGCGATGATATCGAAGCCGATGTCGACGTCGATATCGCCTCGCTCATCGGGACTCTGGTGGCAGGTATCGTCGATCTGGAGGATGGTGACGACCTGACTGCACTCGATGTCGACCTCGATGAGGCCGCCACCATAGACGGTGATGTCGATGTGATCATTGATCTGAACGAGATCGATGCCTGAATTTCTTCATGCGATGCACGCAAGCTGAAACGCTTGCTTCCGTATTAATTCCAGTCCGTCTGACCGTTTCGGTGTCGAACCACCCAAAGCGGCTCACCGGTTCGGGTTAACATCACCCATTCAGATAAGCCCAAGCAGCATGGGGCATCGCCAGTTCCGGTTGCATGCCAATTGGCAGCTATTTTCCACCACCCTGAACGGACATGCTTGAGCTATCGATGGGTACGATAGCGCATGGAAAGGCGTCATAGCCATCGATCCGTTCCACGTGTTGGATCGCTGGGGCGGCTTTCCTCTAAAATGTGGGAGCGTAAGCTTATGGACGAATTTGAAGACAATGACTTTGACATAGACATCAATGCGGACATCGATCAGGACCTGGACCAAGATCAGGATCAGGACGTGGACGTGGATACCGACCAGGATTCGGATGTCGGTATCGACAATGACAATGACTCGGATATCGACAACGATTCCGATCAGGACGCTGACACGGACAACGACGCTGACGCGGACGCTGATTCAGATGCGGATACTGACAACGACGCTGATGCTGACGCGGATGCGGACGATGACAGCGACGCTGATGCAGATGCTGATGCCGATGGTGACGCTGATTCAGACGCTACCGCTGATGCGGACGCCGATGGTGATGCCAGCAACGACAATGACACCGACAACACCGTCGACCAATCCAACGACAATGACGTGGACGTCGATCAGGAACAGGACGTCGATGTGGATGTCGATCAGGTACAGGAAGCCGAACAGAATGCGGACATAGACATCGATTTCGATTTCGACTTCGGTTGATCGCATTGCGGCATTGCGGCGCCCGGATGAGTCCGGGCGCCGGCTCAGACGGCCCATTCGGCGGGTTCCAGCGATCCGGAATTATGCCGCTCGGGCCCATTTTATCGTTGTGACACCCCGACGGAGACACTTCGCTCATGGCTCTTACCTGGCTGAAAACGCGCGCAGCGACCGAAATAGAACGCGCATTCAATCTGTGCAAACCGTCGTTGCTTATGGTGTTTGTGCTGAGTTTCTTCGTGAATCTTCTGGCACTCACTGTGCCGCTCTATCTCCTGCAGATTTACGATCATGTCCTGTCGAGCCGCAGTCTCGACACCTTGACGATGCTGACATTGATCGTCATCGCAGCGCTCGCGGTAAACGCTACCCTCGACGCACTGCGCCGCTCCATGCTCAGCCGGATCGGATCGTGGCTGGACGATCGCCTGCAGGCCCCGGTTCTCGTCGCAGCCGTACAATCAGCGCTGCGCGGCGATTCAGCGGCGGCGGCGCAGGCTTGGCGTGATATCGGTGGATTGCGCGCCTTCTTCGCCGGCACCGCGTGCACGGCCTTGTTCGATCTTCCCTGGACGCCGATTTTCATTCTCGCGATGATTCTCGTGCATCCGCTCCTCGGGATGATCGGGCTTGCAGCATCGGTTGTCCTTATTGCGCTGGCGCTGCTCAACGAAATGGTGACCCGCAAGCTCTTTGCCCGTTCGAGCGCCGCGTGGGTCCAGAGCCAGCACCGGTTTGGATCGCTCCTGCGCAACGTCGAAGCCATCAGCGCCATGGGTATGCTCCCGGGTGTGGCTCGTCTGCTGCACGACGATCAGTTCCAAGCCAAGGAGGCACAACTCGCCGCCTCGGGCCGTGCGACGGTGATCCAGGCGGTTGCCCGCTTTGTGCGGCTTCTCGCCCAGGTTATTGTCATGGCTTGCGCTGCCTGGCTTGTCATCCTTCACGACATCAATCCGGCGGCTATATTTGCGACCTCGATCCTTCTTGGTCGCTCGCTCGGGCCAGTCGAAGGTGCAATCAACACCTGGAAGGCGGTTACCAGCGCGCGCCTGAGCTACGATCGTCTCAGGAGAATATTGGCGGCTGCCCCGAAGTCTCGAAAGTCGATGCAGTTGCCGCGCCCCAACGGGCAGCTCTCGGTCGAGCAATTGACGTTCCTCCCGCCCGGCGCGGAAGCCCCGGCGCTGCGTCGGCTCACGTTTGTTATCAATCCCGGCGAGGTTCTTGGTGTGGTCGGTTCCTCGGGAGCCGGAAAATCGACACTCGGGCGTCTCATCGCAGGCACGATCGCTCCCACGGCAGGGCATGTTCGTCTTGACAATGCGGACGTCGGAATCTGGCTTGCCTCGGGCGGTCACCGTTATTTCGGCTATCTTCCCCAGGATATCGAACTGATCGGCGGTACTGTCCGTGAAAACATTGCCCGCTTGCAGGAGGCGCAGCCGGATGACGTAATTGCCGCCGCATCGATGGTAGGAATGCATGACATGATTATGCGGCTTCCTCGGGGCTATGAGACCGATATTGGCGATGGCGGCATGAAGCTGTCTGGCGGCCTGCGCCAGCGGCTTGGGTTGGCGCGGGCTTTCTTCGGTCAACCACGTGTGCTCGTGCTGGATGAGCCGAATGCCAGCCTTGATGCCGAGGGGGAAGACGCCCTGCGGCAGGCGATCCAGGAGATGCGCAATAAAGGTTCCACCATCATTGTCATCGCCCAGCGCCTTGGCATTCTCAACATGGCAGACAAAGTTCTGGTGCTCGATAATGGCACCATCAATGCTTTTGGCAACCGGCGTGACATCGCCGAAAAGATCAGGAATGGACGCACGAGCATTTCGGTCCGGCGGCCGCGGATCACTACAGCGGCGCGCAGCGTCAGACGACTCAAAGCGGGGACGGAACAATCGGAAACGACGACAAAGGTTGCCGTTGTGAAGGGGAAATCCGGGGGGAACGCGCCATGAAATCTTCCAATCATGCCGTGGTGCACCAACGTGCAGCAGTCGCGGCAAGGCGCATGGGGCCCCTGTATGGCCTGCGCCGCACGGCCAGTCGAACCTTCTCTGCAACCGGTGCATTTGCGCTACGTTTCGGCATCGCTATCAAGCAACACCTTGCGACCATCGTGGCAAAGCTGCGCATGAAACTGTTCGATCCTCTCCTCCTGCTTGCCAAACGAGCCGTTGCTGCCGTTGGCGCTTTCGTGAAAAACTTCGGCATTGCCGTCAAACACCGTCTTGCACTGATCCTGTCACCGTCAGCGGAAATCCCGCCTGATCGGCTGCGTCTCCTTCCCAGGAGCGCTTTTTATGCCACCAGCACCTTGGCAAGCGGCCCCGCTGCCCAGGTTGCACCCCGGCAAGCGATGGCCAAGCCAATGCCAAGCGCGACGCCATTCCAACAGCTGCGTTTCCTCGCCATAGGTGCTTTCGCACTTGTCGGCGTATTTGTGGTCGGATTTGGTATTTGGGCTGTTTACGCCCCGTTGGAGAGCGCTGCTATAGCGGGCGGCGCGATTGAGGCCGAGTCGAGCCGCAAGACCATACAACATCTGGAAGGTGGCATTATCGGGCGGATCCTGGTGAAGGATGGCGATGAGGTGACCGCGGGGCAGCCGCTCATCAACCTCGATGACATGCGGGCCCAGGCAAATGTCCTGGTGCTGCAGATGCAGCTCTGGGAAGCACAGGCGCTCGAGGCGCGGCTGCTGGCGGAACGCGACGGCCGAGACGCCGTCCAGTTTCCGCGACCCTCCGGGCCGGTTACCGAGAGCAACCCGGAGTTCGCGACAATCATAGCGGGACAGACCAAGATCTTCGACACACGCCGCAACTTCATGGCATCCCAGATCGGGGTCATCCAGCAGCGCAAAGCCCAAACGAAGCAGGAAATCGAGGGACTTCGGTCTCAGGAGGCAGCGACGACGAAGCGCGCGGAGATCATCAAAAAGGAGGTTGCCGGAGTGGCGCCCCTGGTCGCCAAGGGACTGCAAACGCGCGTACGTCTTTTGCGTCTGGAACGTGAACAGGCGGAAATTGATGGGCGGTCTGGCGACTTACAGGCAAAGATCTCGCAAGCTCAACAGTCCATCGGAGAATCGGAGGCAATGATTTTCAAGCTGGAGAGCGACCATTACAGTGAGATCGCCCAAAGCCTGCGCGAAACCCAGGCGCTGATTTCCCAACTCACCGAGCGTATCCAGGCCGCAAACGACATTCTCGCCCGGACAATAATTCGAGCGCCGGAGTCCGGTACAGTGACAGACCTGCGCATTCACACGCCAGGCGGCGTCGTTGCAGCGGGAGAGCCTTTGCTTGACCTCGTTCCGCGTCAGGACCGGCTCATCGTGCGGGCTCTCGTCAAACCGGAGGACATCGATCTTGTTCGCTCCGGTCTCGAAGCGCGCGTCCGCCTCCTTTCCTACAAGCACCGCCGGGTGCCTCCGGTTGACGGGATCCTCACCTATGTCTCCGCCGACAGCCTCGTCGACAAGGAAACGCAGCGACCCTTCTACACCGCCCGCGTCCGGATCGACGAGGCGTCTCTGCACAATCTGCCGGAGGTGGAGATCATGCCAGGCATGCCGGTCGAGGTGATGATCAAGACGGGAGAGTTCACGGTCGCCCACTACATGCTTCGCCCTGTCCTTGACAGCTTCAACCGGGCTTTTCGCGAGGATTGAAAAAATGCATTTGCCTCAGGACGATGGTTATCTGGAGGCATATTCAGGGCAGGGGGAGAATTTGAATGTTCGCTCCTGACAAAGGTACCCGAGACCTGCTGCCCCTCATTGAACCCCATCCGAGCGACCTTGCCGGGCCGGTGCCTGAGTTTGAAGGTAGCCCAACTCCTGAGGGTGAAGTTCCGCCGGCGCCAATTCCATCAGCCATGCAGCCGGGCACGGCTATACCCCCTACCGTGGAGGAAGAAGACGATGGCCCCGAAACGTCTTCGACAGAAGACGCCGTATCGTCGTCTGGAGCCACCGCTCACACAGCGGAAACCACTGGCGGAAACGGGAGCACCCTCACCGCGATCGACATCCCTCTCGATCACAATTTCCTGGCGGGCGGCAATCCGGCCGCCTTCACCTACCGGGGAGCGAGCGGCGAGCTTGAACGCCACGAGCCCGGGCATGGTGGGCAAGGCGGACATACCGGAGGACATGATCCATCTCTGCAGGACACCGCTGGCCACGGTCTGGGCCCTGTTACCGGCGCGCCCACCTTGTCCGACGATGTCCACAGCATCGATGTCACGCAGATCACCGACGTCGAACAGGACGCGAGTATCTTTGTCAGCGGTTATGTCGGTGAAGTGGTAGCCCGCCTCTACATCGATCAAGACCTTTTCATGGACCAGGATATCGACATCGATTTCAGCATTGATGGTGATGGCCATTTCGTTGTTCAACTCGATCAGGAGACACGCATAGACCAGGATATCTCCGTCGAGCTCAAAATCTACGATGAAGACGGGACGCTTTACGTGGAGGTCTTCCTGCGCGACTCGATCGACGTTGAGCAGGACATGGCAATCGACTTGCAAATCACCGATGGGCCGCTTGGCGGTAGCGTCGAGGTGAACCAGGCCATCGAGCTTGACCAGGACGTCGATATTCAAATCGACATCGAGGACGATCTCGAACAGCGCTATATCGTCAATGCGAGCGTCGAGATACGCCAGACAGTGGACGTCGATCAGGATGGCATTGTGGGTATTACGGCGCGGGACGGTGAAATCGACCTCGACGTGGATGTCATGCAGACAGCGTTTGTCGATCAGGAAACCATCGTGCACGCTGATTTTACATTGGTTTAGCTGTGGGGCAGAAGGGGAACAATTATAATTACTTGGGACTAGCGACGGCCAAAAACGGCCAGAATCCGAAGGTTTTTGCAACCAAGTCGCAACTGGGAGTAGCTTATCGGCACCAAATTGTTTATGATCGATTAAAATAATAAGGGTTCGCATTTAGTAAGGAGTAACTGGGTTAGGGGGAAACCATGTCAGTCTCATTTGCAGCCGAGGTGCACGGCTTCAATGATTTGCGCAGCATTGCCAACGAGCACATTTCCATTGTCATAATCGATTGCCAAACACTCTCTCGAAGTTGCCTGAATCGCATCCTGCGGGGGGAACTTCCTGACGTCGCCATTCACGACATAGCCACATCGGACGGGTTGGTTGGTATCATCGAGAAAAATATCGGCCTGGCGGTTCTCAACATAGAAAACTGCAACCTTACCGATGAGTGGGTTTCAGTAAACCTTGCCTACATTCGCCAATTGCGGCCCGAAACATCCCTGATGCTGCTCACGCAACTCGACGAGGCATCGATAACCGATGCGGTCGTTTCAGAAGTCGCCAGATGCGGCGTGAAGGGCTATACGACAAATTCCGACCCGGTCGAAGTTGTCCTCGCCGCAATTCGTCTTATCATGGCCGGGGGTGCCTACTATCCGCGATCGATGGTCATCGATGATGGAAACTCTCCGAATTCCGCGTCGGGTACATCCGAGACCATTGGTACACTGCCGTTGCCAGCCAATGGCGAAGTGCACCAATCGCTCACAATCAGCGAACCGTCAACGGTAGCCTTCACAGAGCGTGAAAGGCAGGTCCTGGCAACCCTCCGCCGCGGTCTTCCGAACAAGATCATCGCCAGCGAACTCGATCTGTCGGAAAATACGATCAAGGTGCATATCTCGCACATCATGCGGAAACTCAACGCCACGAACCGGACAGAAGCAGTGGTATTCTCACAGCAGTACGGGTCTGTCAGTGTGAAAAGCAACGGGACGGCGCTGCACCGGGCGCCCAGGGCGAGCCCGACTGAAGCTTATCTCACATCGCTCATGTTGGTAGGCCTGGCATTCTTGAACGAACTTTCAGCGCTTGTCACCATGGGCAGCGAGTCGTTGCCGCTTTAGCGAACAGCCAACCCGCTTTCCATCCATCATTCAATGGCCAGACTCATCGGAGAGTGTGGTGAGGGGAGACTTTGACCTGAACGAAAGCATTGAACAGATCGGATTGGATATGCTGCAGGATGATAACCTCACTGCAGACGACACCTTCCAATGCGATAGGAAAGTGATATCTAGAAAGGCATGACAACACGACCACGCATTACCATTACCTATTGCACGCAATGTAGCTGGCTGCTGCGTTCCGCCTGGATGGCGCAGGAATTGCTGTCCACCTTCGGCGCCGATCTCGGCGAGGTGGCGCTGCTCCCCGGCACCGGCGGGATTTTCGAGATCCATGTGAACGGCGAGCTCATCTGGGAGCGCAAGCGCGACGGCGGCTTTCCCGAAGCCAAGGTGCTGAAGCAGAAGGTCCGCGATATCGTCTGGCCCGATCGCGATCTCGGACACTCCGACGGTCACAAGAAATCCGGCAACGAGCTTAAGGACGGGGCAAAGACTCTTCATGAGTAAGCCGGAGGTTACCACGACCAGGCTGGACGACGCGGCGCGCGCCGGCTGGTTATATTATGTCGCCGGCAACACGCAGGACGAGATTGCCGCCAAGCTCGGCATATCGCGCCAGTCGGCGCAGCGAATGGTCTCTCTGGCCGTGTCGGAAGGGCTGGTCAAGGTAAGGCTCGATCATCCGATCGCCCATTGCCTTGATCTCGCCGCGCAGCTGAGGGCGCGCTTCGATCTGAAGATGGCGGAAGTGGTGCCGACCGATCCGGGTTCGAGCTCGACGACGCTCGGTGTTGCCGATGCGGCGGCGGCGGAGATGACGCGCTGGCTGAAATCGGAAGCGCCGATCATTCTCGGCATTGGCACCGGGCGCACGTTGAAGGCGGCGATCGAGCAGCTGTCACCGATCGAGTGCCCGCAGCACAAGGTGGTGTCCCTGACCGGCAATATCTCGCCGGATGGCTCGGCGGCTTTCTACAACGTTATTTTCAACATTGCCGACAAGATCAAGGCGCGGAGTTTTCCGATGCCGCTGCCGGTCATCGCCTCCTCGCCGGAGGAGCGCGAGCTCTTGCACAGCCAGGCGATGATCCGACCTGTGCTGGAATTATCGGCGCGGGCGAATGTCGCCTTCCTTGGCATCGGTGATCTCGGGGAAGACGCGCCACTGTTCATCGACGGCTTCATTTCACGTGAAGAACTGAACGCCTTGCGGCAGGCCGGTGCGGTCTGCGAAATCATCGGCCGTGCCTTCGATCGCAACGGCGTGCCCATCGAGGGCCTGACCAATGACCGCGTCGCCAGTGCGCAGATCCCGTCGCGCAACACCGCGACGGTCATCGCCACCGCCAAGGGCACAAAAAAGCTGCCAGGCATTGTCGCAGCGATAAAGGGTAACCTTATCAACGGCCTGATCACCGACGAACAGACCGCGGAAGCGCTCCTCCGCGGCTAGCTCCCACCGGATTGTTGCAATGCAGCGACGAATTGCTCTTGACTTGTTTCGCCATTATGTGAGTATTTGCTCACAAGACAAGCAATTGCTCATAACATTCGGGAGGAATGAGATGTTATCAAGAACGCTTCTGCTCGGCGCGGCGTCGGTACTCGCCATGTCGAGTTTTGCGCATGCGGAAACGCTGACCATCGCCACGGTCAACAATGGCGACATGGTCCGCATGCAGAAACTGACGGACGATTTCACCAAGAAAAATCCGGACATCAAGCTCGAGTGGGTGACACTCGAGGAAAACGTATTGCGTCAGCGCGTCACCACCGACATTGCCACCAAGGGCGGCCAATACGATGTCATGACCATCGGCACTTACGAAGTGCCGATCTGGGCCAAGCAGGGTTGGCTCCTGCCGCTCGACGGCCTCGGCAAGGATTACGACAAGTCCGATCTTTTGCCGGCTATCGATGCCGCCGTCTCCGTTGATGGCAAGCTCTACGCCTCGCCGTTTTATGGCGAAAGCGCCATGGTTATGTACCGGACCGACTTGGCCGAAAAGGCCGGCGTGAAGATTTCGGAAAAGCCTACCTGGGACGAGATCGCCGACGCTGCAAAGAAAATGACCGACAAGTCCACCGAGACTTACGGCATCTGCCTGCGCGGCAAAGCCGGCTGGGGCGAGAACATGGCGCTGCTGACCGCGATGTCAAATTCGTTTGGCGGGCGCTGGTTCGATGAAAAGTGGCAACCTCAATTCGATCAGCCGGAATGGAAGAAGGCGCTGACCTTCTACGTCGACCTTATGAAGGAAGCCGGACCTCCCGGCGCATCGTCCAACGGCTTCAATGAAAACCTTGCGCTGTTCCAGACTGGCAAATGCGGCATCTGGATCGATGCGACCGTGGCTGCGTCCTTTGTGACGAACCCCAAGGACTCCAAAGTCGCCGACAAGGTGGGCTATGCCCTGTTCCCGACTGGCGGCGTCGAAAACCATGGCAACTGGCTATGGGCCTGGAACCTCGGTATCCCGGCAGGCACCAAGAAGGCGGAAGCTGCGCAGAAGTTCGTCTCCTGGGCAACCGACAAGGCGTATACGGAGCTTGTCGCAGCCAAGGAAGGCTGGGCCAACGTTCCTCCGGGCACACGCAAGTCGCTTTACGCCAATCCGGAATACGAGAAGGCCGCTCCCTTCGCCAAGATCACGCTCGATGCGATGAATGCGGCGAATACCACCAAGCCGACGATCAAGCCGGTGCCCTATACCGGTGGCCAGTTTGTCGCCATTCCCGAGTTCCAGGGTATTGGTACGGCGGTCGGACAGCAGTTTTCGGCAGCGCTTGCCGGCTCGATGAAGGTCGATCAGGCACTGCAGAGTGCGCAAGCGCTGACGACACGTGAGATGACCAAGGGCGGCTACATCAAGTAGAATCCTCCTGGCTCCGGACGGTTTTCTGACGCGAATGTCAGGAACCGCCCGGGCCTCCTTTTGCATTCTCACTTTTAATGATTACTGCATTGGAACCCGACCATGGCTACGATTCAGACACGTGCAACCGCCCGTCTCATGATGTCGCCCGCCGTCATCCTGCTGTTTCTGTGGATGATCGTGCCGCTTGTCATGACGCTGTACTTTTCGTTCCTGCGCTACAATCTGTTGATGCCGGGAACTGAAGAATTTATCGGCTTTCTCAATTATCAGTATTTTCTGACCGACCCCGCCTTTTTCACTGCTCTCGGCAATACGCTGATGCTTGTCGGGGGTACGCTGCTGATCACGGTGATCGGCGGCATCCTGCTGGCGATCGTGCTTGACCAGCCATTCTGGGGGCAGGGCATTGTCCGGCTTCTGGTCATAGCGCCGTTCTTCGTCATGCCGACGGTTTCGGCACTCGTCTGGAAGAACATGCTGATGCATCCGGTCAATGGGCTGTTTGCGTGGATCGCCCGTTCATTCGGCTTCCAGCCTATCGACTGGTTCGCCCAACTCCCGCTGTTTTCGATCATTCTCATCGTCGCCTGGCAGTGGCTGCCATTCGCCACTTTGATCCTGCTGACCGCCCTGCAATCTCTTGACGGCGAACAGATCGAGGCCGCGGAGATGGATGGCGCAGGTGCTCTCTCTCGCTTTTTCTACCTCGTGCTGCCGCATATGTCGCGTGCGATCACGGTCGTCATTCTCATCCAGACGATCTTCCTGCTCAGCGTGTTCGCCGAAATTCTGGTGACGACCAATGGCGGACCTGGACTGCAGACGACGAACATCACCTATCTGATTTACGCACAGGCGCTTCTGCAGTTCGACGTGGGCGGCGCTTCGGCCGGTGGTATTGTCGCGGTGATCCTCGCCAATATCGTCGCCTTCTTCCTCATTCGCCTCATCGGCAAGAACCTCGAGAGGTAAGAGCCCTTTCTGGCCATATTGACCTATTCTGACGGAGGCATGTTGTGACAAGATCAAGTAAAGACAGGAAGACCCGCACTCTGCGTGCGGGCGAGTGGCTTTGCGCCGGGATTGGCGCAACAAACCCCGTCCCTTCGGGTTTCCGGCTGGCGGACACCCACTTTGTCAGGCGGCTTCGTCCGATGAACCACATCGACCTTGCCACCTTCCGCGTGGATTGTCTCGCCAGTCGAGAAACAGAATACGGCCAATATGGCCAGAAAGGGCTCTAGGCCATGGCCCGCACAGTAACAACACGGCGAAAGCTGACCTTCACCATCCTCGGCTGGGCTATCGGCCTCCTGATCTTCTTTCCGATCCTGTGGACTTTCCTGACCAGCTTCAAGACTGAAGGAACAGCGGTCGCAACGCCTCCACAGTTCCTGTTCTTCGACTGGACCCTGGAAAACTACCACGAGGTGCAAAGCCGTTCCGACTATATGAAACATGTCACCAACTCCGTGGTGATTTCCGTCGGATCGACGCTGATCGGCTTGGCTCTCGCCATCCCGGCAGCTTGGGCAATGGCGTTCTCGCCGACGAAACGCACCAAAGACGTCCTGATGTGGATGCTATCCACAAAGATGATGCCGCCAGTCGGCGTTCTGGTGCCGCTCTATCTGATCTTCCGCGACTGGGGCCTGCTGGATACGCGTCTCGGTCTCGTAGCGGTCCTGACCATGATCAACCTGCCGATTATCGTCTGGATGCTCTACACATATTTCAAAGAAATACCGGGCGAAATCCTCGAAGCGGCGCGCATGGACGGCGCATCGCTGATGAAGGAGATCGTCTATGTCCTGACGCCGATGGCCGTACCAGGCATCGCGTCGACGATGCTGCTCAACATCATTCTTGCATGGAACGAGGCGTTCTGGACACTGAACCTTACAGCGGCCAACGCCGCCCCGCTCACCGCCTTCATTGCCTCCTACTCTAGTCCTGAAGGCTTGTTCTGGGCCAAGTTGTCGGCCGCATCCACTATGGCGATCGCCCCTATCCTGATTATGGGATGGTTCAGCCAAAAGCAGCTGGTTCGTGGCCTGACTTTCGGCGCCGTCAAATAATTTCAGGGAGGATATTATGGGAAGCATTACACTCGAAAAAGTATCGAAGTCATTTGGAACCACCTCGGTCATTCCCGAGATCGACCTTGAAATCGATGATGGCGAGTTCGTTGTCTTCGTCGGCCCTTCCGGCTGCGGAAAGTCGACGTTGCTGCGCATGATTGCTGGTCTGGAGGACTTGAGCGGCGGCCGTATCATCATCGATGGCAAGGATATGTCGAGCGAGGCGCCAGCCAGACGCGGCCTGTCGATGGTGTTCCAGTCCTATGCGCTCTATCCGCATATGAGCGTCTACGGCAATATCGCTTTTCCGCTGAAGATGGATGGCCAGGACAAGTCTGCGATAGACAAGAAGGTGAAGGACGCGGCGAATATCCTCAATCTCACCAACTATCTCGATCGGCGTCCGGGTCAATTGTCCGGCGGTCAACGCCAGCGCGTTGCCATCGGGCGGGCGATCGTACGGCAGCCGAAGGCCTTCCTGTTCGACGAACCGCTGTCGAATCTCGACGCGGCCTTGCGTGGCAACATGCGGCTCGAGATCAGCGATCTGCATCACCAGCTGAAGACCACCATGATTTACGTGACGCATGATCAGGTAGAAGCCATGACCATGGCGGACAAGATCGTTGTGCTGAACGCTGGTCGTATCGAGCAGGTTGGATCGCCGCTTGAACTTTACCGCAGCCCGACAAACGTCTTCGTGGCAGGGTTCATTGGTTCTCCCCGAATGAACCTCATCGAGGGACAGGAAGCTGCCAAGCAAAACGCGACTACACTGGGCGTGCGGCCGGAACATGTGCGTATCTCCAAGACCGAGGGCGCCTGGAAAGGTACTGTGGGAGTAACCGAACATCTCGGCTCCGACACCTTTATCCACGTACAGGTCGACGGCGTCGGCAAGATCACCGTGCGGACTGATGGTGATTTCAGCACCGATTTCGGTCAGCAGGTTTATCTCACGCCAGAGGCCACGCGGCTGCATCGCTTCGATGCGAACGGCCAGGCAATTTGAAATGACAAACAGGTAATTGAAATGAACAGACTGGCAGGCAAGACGGCATTTATCACGGGTTCGGCGCGCGGCATTGGCCGTTCGTTCGCTGAGGCTTACATACGCGAAGGTGCCGCCCATGTGGTGATTGCCGACATCAATCTGGAACGTGCACAGGAAACGGCCAGGGAACTTGGCAGCCAGGCGCATGCGGTCAGTCTCGACGTGACCAACCAGGCATCGATCGATGCGGCCGTGAAGGAAACAGTCGACAAATTTGGCGGTATCGACGTGCTGGTCAACAATGCCGCCCTTTTTGATCTGGCGCCGATCGTCGATATCACCCGCGAGAGTTACGACAGGCTCTTCGCGGTCAATTTCTCCGGCACGCTGTTTACCCTGCAGGCAGTTGCCAAAGCGATGATTGAGCGCGGCAAGGGCGGCAAGATCATCAACATGGCCAGCCAGGCCGGGCGGCGCGGCGAGTCCCTCGTCGCAATCTATTGCGCCACCAAGGCGGCGGTGATCAGCCTGACGCAGTCGGCCGGCCTGAACCTGATCGAGCATGGCATCAATGTGAATGCCATCGCGCCGGGCGTGGTTGATGGCGAGCATTGGGAAGGCGTCGATGCGCTCTTCGCCAAATATGAAAACAGGCCACGCGGCGAGAAAAAGCGTCTTGTCGGCGAAGCCGTTCCTTACGGCCGTATGGGGACAGCAGAAGATCTTACCGGAATGGCGATTTTCTTGGCGAGCAGCGAGAGCGACTACATTGTCGCCCAGACCTACAATGTCGACGGCGGCAACTGGATGAGCTGACGTTTCCGCGCGGCTCAGTGGTGCCGCCGACGCAGCATATTTGAATAGAAGGGTTAGGCCCGATGACTGTAAAACTCTCGAAAGCTTCGCTGCAGAACCTGCCGGAGAATGTCGGCGTTCCCGGCTATAGCCACTCCGATCTGAAAGCCGGGATCATTCACTTCGGCATCGGTAATTTCCACCGCGCACATCAGGCCGTCTATCTCGATGCGTTGTTCAACGCCGGGACGGACCATGAATGGGGTCTTGTCGGCGCGGGGGTTCTCGCCTCCGATGAGGTCATGCGGCAGAAACTGCGCGAGCAGGACTGGCTGACCACGGTCGTTGAACAGGACAGCGGACACCGGGTCGCCCACGTCACATCATCGATGATCGATTATCTGCAGCCCGGAGACAGCGCCAACACCATTAGCCGTCTGGCCGATCCCGAAATCCGCATCGTCTCGATGACCATTACAGAGGGCGGCTATTTCATCGATCCTGCTTCCGGCGTCTTCAATCCGCAGCATCCCGCAATCGTTGCCGACGCGGCCGACATTAAAAATCCAAAAACCGTATTCGGACTGATCCTTGCCGGGTTGATCCGCCGCCGCAACGAAGGCACTGCGCCGTTTACCGTGATGTCCTGCGACAATATTCCCGGCAACGGCCATGTGACGAGTGACGCCGTCAGCGGGCTCGCCGCCCTTGTCGATGTCAACCTTGCCGAATGGGTCAGACAAAACGTTGCATTTCCCAACAGCATGGTCGATCGCATCACGCCGGCCACGACGGATCGCGAGCGAAACCTCTTGGCCACAGATTTCGGCATCGAGGACAATTGGCCGGTCTTCTGCGAACCATTCAAGCAATGGGTGCTCGAAGATCATTTCCCCACTGGACGCCCCGCGCTTGAAAAAGTCGGTGTGACCTTCGTCAGGGACGTAGCACCCTACGAGCTGATGAAAATCCGCATCCTCAATGGTGGTCATGCAGCGATAGCCTATCCGGCATCGTTGATGGATATCCATTTCGTGCATGAAGCCATGGAAGAACCGTTGATCCGCGACTTCCTGACCAAGCTCGAGCGCGAGGAAATCATCCCGGTCTTGCCGCCGGTGCCTGATATGCCCTTCGATGACTATTTCGATCTCATCGTCAGGCGCTTTTCCAATCCGAAGATCGGCGATACGATTCAGCGCCTGTGCCAGGATGGCTCCAATCGCCAGCCGAAGTTCATTCTCCCGACAACGGCGGACCGACTGAAGGCAGGCAAGAGCATCGCCGGGCTTTCGCTCGTTTCGGCGTTGTGGTGCCGCTTCTGCGCGGGAACGACGGACACTGGCAAGCCGACGAATTATCTCGATGCCAGTGCTGAACGTTTGAAGGTCGAAGCCTTGAAAGCAAAGAATGATCCGAAGGCGTTTCTGGCGATGACCGATATATTCGGTGAGGTCGGAGCATCACCCATTTTCGTCGAATCCTTCTCGCGAATCCTCCGGACGCTCTGGGACAAGGGCGCGCGCGAAACCCTGAAGCTCTATCTCGACAACAAGCTTTGAGATGGCGAAACCTGCTCTTGTCATCTTCGATTGTGACGGTGTTCTCGTGGACAGCGAGCCAATTTCCATCGCCGTCCTGCTCGATATGATCGCCAAGAGCGGGACGAAGATGTCAGAGGATGACGCTTATGATCGCTTTCTCGGTCGCAGCATGACGACGATCAGCAAGGTCCTGCACGAAGACTATGGCTTTGCTGCAAGCGAGGCAGATCTCGATGAGATGCGGGCCAATCTCTTCGCTCGCTTCGAGCTGGACCTGAAGCCGATACCAGGTATTGCCGAGACCCTCCGTAGGCTGGACGTGCCGCGCTGCGTGGCCTCATCAAGCCAGCCCGATCGCATTCGCTTGTCATTGAAACTCACAGGACTGCTTGACCTCCTTGATCCGCATATTTTCAGCGCCACAATGGTTAAGCATGGCAAGCCGGCACCGGATCTGTTTCTGCTGGCCGCAAAAACCATGAACGCAGATCCCGTGGACTGCGTCGTGGTCGAGGACAGCCCAGCCGGAATTGAGGCCGCAAAAAGCGCCGGCATGCGCGTTTTCGCTTTCACCGGTGGTACTCATTCGCGCGGCGGACGGCTGGAGGCTGCACTTGCTTCCCTCAAGCCAGACCGTATATTCGACGACATGTTGGAGTTGCCTGGCTTGCTCACAGTGCAGGAAGCCACACCGAAAGTTCGTTGATGCCGGAATTTGTCTGTGCGGTAGATGTCGGGACAGGAAGCGCGCGTGCGGGCATTCTCGATGCCAAGGGAAACCTGCTTGGCCGCGTCGAGCACCCTATTTTGATGAACCGGCCGCTTGCGGATCACGCGGAGCATGATTCGGAAGACATCTGGAAATCCGTCTGCATCGCCGTGCAGGGCGCCATTGCGGCGGCCAGGGTCGATCGGGCTCAAATTGTCGGCATCAGCTTCGATGCCACTTGTTCCCTGGTCGTGCGCGACAGGGAAGCCCGGCCATTGACCGTCTCGACTTCGGGCGAGAAACGTTGGGATACGATCGTCTGGCTCGACCATCGCGCGCTGGATGAGGCGGATGAATGCACCGCTACTGGCCACAAAGTGTTGAGTTATCTCGGCGGCGTCATGTCGCCGGAAATGCAGACGCCAAAGCTGATGTGGCTGAAGCGGCACCTGCCGGATACGTGGAACGAAGCCGGCTATTTCTTCGATCTCGCCGACTATCTGAGCTGGAGAGCATCGGGCTCGCTGGCCCGCTCACAATGCACGCTGACCTGCAAATGGACTTATCTTGCGCATGACATTCAGCGCTGGCAGCCGGATTATCTGGAGACCATCGGCCTTGAAGATATGGTTGAGCGCGGTAATCTGCCCGAGCGTGCCAGCCCCGTAGGCGCAGATGTCGGAACGTTGACGCCGGAAGCGGCAGAGGCGCTGGGACTGACCACGAGATGCCACGTCGGAGCAGGGCTGATCGATGCCTATGCCGGCGCGTTGGGGGTTCTCGGCGGCTTTGCCGGCGACCTCTCGCAGATCGATCGGCACCTTGCGCTGATCGCGGGGACGTCAAGTTGCCTCATGGCGTTGTCTCAGGAGCCTGTTTCATTCAGCGGCGGCTGGGGGCCGTATTATGGCGTTGCCCTGCCGGATTGCTGGTTGAGCGAAGGCGGACAGTCGGTCACCGGCGCGCTGCTCGATCACATTACCCGGTGGCATGGCGCCGTCGGTGAACCGAACGCTGCGCTGCACAGGAAGATAACCGAGCGGATTATTGAACTGCGCGAAAAAGAGGGGCCAGATCTTGCCAGCCGGCTGCATGTTCTGCCCGATTTTCATGGCAACCGCTCGCCGCTCGCCGACCCGCACGCCGTTGGTGTGATCAGCGGACTGATCCTGGATGCGTCATTCGACAGCCTCTGCCGGTTGTACTGGCGTACCTGCGTTGGGATCGCGCTTGGCGTGCGCCATATTCTCGATGCGCTCAACGACAAGGGTTATGCCATCGACACCATGCATGTGACGGGCGGCCACACGAAAAGCCCCTTGCTGATGGAGCTTTATGCAGATGCAACTGGCTGCACCGTGATCACGTCCGCTGCCGAAGATGCTGTGCTGCTTGGCACAGCCATGGTGGCGGCGACGGCAGCCGGACTCTATCCGGATTTGCCTTCCGCCTGCATCGCAATGAAACAGGGTGGCCGGCCGCGCCGGCCGCACCCGACCGCGCGCAAACGTCTCGACAGGGATTACCGCATTTTTCTCGAAATGCATGCCCAGCGGAAAGTGCTGGACACACTTCAGTAATAGAGACTTTGATTTTCTTGGTCTCAACGGCGCCAGTTATCTCTCCCCTTGCGGGAGAGAAAGGATTTTCTTGAATTTGGCCGCTTTGCCAAATTCTTAGAAAATCCACGAGAGGGGGATTTGAATCCATAATACACTATCCCCTCTCTTGTGATTTCTGGCACTTGGCAAGGGCCAAGATGCTGAAATCACATTCTCCCCCACTAGGGGGGAGACAAGACAAAACTCTAGTGCGCTTCGTCCCAATTGTGAGCGGCACGCGCATCGACATGCAGGGGCACGGACAGGGAGATCGCGGGCATGGCGGCATTCTCCATGACATGACGAATGACGGGAATAGTTGCTTCGACTTCCTCTTCGGAGGTCTCGAAGATCAATTCGTCATGCACTTGCAGGAGCATACGCGCCGAGAGCTTGGCGTCGTTGAGAGCAGGCTCCATGCGCACCATGGCGCGGCGGATGATATCAGCCGCGGAGCCCTGGATCGGCGCGTTGATCGCGGCACGTTCGTTAAATGCCCTGTGTGTCGGATTGGATGACCGTATCTCCGGATAGTGCGCGCGCCTTCCGAAGATCGTTTCGACATAGCCATGCTGCCGCGCAAATGCTTTCGTCGCTTCCATGTAGTCCTTGATGCCGGGGAAACGTTCGAAATAGGTGCGGATATACTGTCCGGCCTCTTCGCGCGGAATGGACAGCTGGTTGGCGAGGCCGAAGGCGGAAATGCCATAGATGATACCGAAATTGATGGCCTTGGCGCGGCGACGAACCTCCGAGGGCATGTCCTTGACCGGGACGCCGAACATTTCCGACGCCGTCATCGCATGAATGTCGATGCCATCGGCAAAGGCCTGCGTCAGCTGAGGAATTTCGGCGACATGCGCCAGCACACGCAATTCGATCTGGCTGTAATCGGCGGAGATCAGCTTGTTGCCAGGTTCGGCAATAAAGGCGGTGCGGATCTTGCGACCTTCACTGGTACGTACCGGAATATTCTGGAGGTTAGGCTCGGACGATGAAAGTCGGCCCGTCGAAGTTGCCGCCATGGCGTAGGAGGTGTGAACACGTTTTGTCCGTGGATTGATATAACCGGGCAGGGCGTCCGTGTAGGTCGACTTGAGTTTTGTGAGCTGACGCCAATCAACGATCTTGCGCGGCAGTTCATGGCCTTCCGCGGCCAGGTCTTCCAAAAGTTGGGCCGAAGTGGACCATTGGCCGGTCTTGGTCTTGGAGCCTCCAGGCAGGCCCATTTTTCCAAACAGGATATCGCCCATCTGCTTCGGTGAGCCGATATTGATCTTCTCACCGGCAAGCCGATAAATATCTTCCTCGATCGCCGCTGCCGACTGGGCGAGATCACCGGACAGGCGTGAAAGAATCTGGCGGTCGACGGAAATGCCACGCTCTTCCATACGCGCGAGCACAGGAATAAGCGGCCGCTCCAACCTCTCGTAAACCGACATAAGTCCGTCAGCGACGAGGCGGGGTTTCAACAGGCGCCAGAGCCGCAAAGTGACATCGGCATCTTCCGCGGCGTATTCCGTTGCCCGCTCGATCGATACCTTGTCGAAGGTGACGGAAGACTTACCCGACCCGATCAAATCCTTATAGGCGAGCGGCTTGTGACCCAGCCAGCGGTCACAAAGACCGTCCATGCTGTGACTGCCTTCACCGGCATCGAGCACGTAGGAGATGAGCATCGTGTCATCGAGTGGATGAAGATCGATACCGTAGCGGTGCATGACCAGCCACTCATATTTCATGCTGTGCGCAATCTTGAGGACCGATGCGTCCTCGAGAAGCGGCTTCAGCATGCGAAACACCTCGCGCTCGGGTATCTGGTGCTCCACCGGCCCGCCGCCAAGGAGATCGCCATCGCCGGATATGTGATTGATCGGGATATAGGCAGCACGCCCTGGTCGCGTAGCAAGCGACAGACCGACAACTTCAGTCTGCATCGGATCGGCCGATGTCGTTTCCGTATCGAATGCGATAACGCCGGACGCCATCGCCTCGTCAATCCAGACCTGCAGCGCCGCGACGTCACGGATCGTCGCATATGCACTGCGATCGATCTTGGCCGAAAGCACTTGATCCGTGCGGGATTTCACCAGATCGGCAGGCGTCGCCTCTACATTCCCAAAAGCTGACCTGGTCGTGGTCGGCGCTGTTGCGGCCGGTTTTGGCGGGCCGGGAAGGTCGTCTTCCGATGAGATATCCAGGTCGGGTCCATGCGCTTCTGCGACCGCCTGGATGCGGACATTCGCCGGTTCAATCTCGCTTGCATCGACATTGGTCGCTTCTGCTGCCCGCCGTGTCAACGCGTTGAACTCCATGGCCTTGAGAAACGCGACAAGCTTCGGACCGTTCTGCGGTTCGAGGCCAAAGTCCTCAATCCCGACGTCGACCGGCGTGTCCTTCTTCAAGGTCACTAACTGACGCGAAATGCGAGCCTGGTCGGCATATTGAATGATATTTTCGCGGCGCTTCTGCTGCTTGATCTCACCGGCTCTGGCCAGCAGCGTATCGAGATCGCCGAATTCCTCCAGCAACTGTGCGGCCGTCTTCGGTCCGATACCAGGAATCCCGGGCACATTGTCAGTCGAATCGCCGGTCATCGCCTGCAGGTCGATCATCTTCTCCGGCGGCACGCCCCATTTCTCGATGACATCGGCAATACCGATCTGCTTGTCCTTCATGCTGTCGTACATCGACACCAGCGGTGTGACGAGCTGCATCAGGTCCTTGTCAGAGGAGATGATGGTGACCTCCGCTCCAACTTCTTCCGCCATGCGCGCGTAAGTTGCAATCAGATCGTCGGCTTCATACCCTTCCTTTTCGATGCAGGGCAGATTGAAAGCCTTTGTGGCTTGGCGAATCAGGCCGAATTGCGGAATAAGGTCTTCCGGTGGTGTCGAGCGGTTCGCCTTGTATTCCGGATAGATTTCCTTGCGGAACGTGTGAGAGGAATAATCGAAGATCACGGCAAAGTGCGTGGGTGTATCGCGAACGGATGTGTCGCGTGCCTCCCGCAGCAGCTTCCACAACATGTTGCAAAAACCGGCCACAGCTCCGACCGGCAAACCGTCCGATTTGCGGGTGAGTGGGGGGAGTGCATGATAGGCCCGAAAGATGTAACCAGAGCCGTCGACGAGGAAGAGATGATCACCTTTTTTCATGGTGCCTACGATTAAATGATCATCTGCAAAAAGGGAATGACATGGTAGCCGGGGCGGAAGAAAAAGAGTCGCTCTTGATTTGAAGCCGCCTAATCGAAATTTGCGACCGATGCCGGACGCGTGCAATAGTGCCATTGGATTTCAAGTGGAATAGGAAAATCGGTTGCCCAATATCAAGAAAGTCGTTTTTTCCGCGGTCTTCGCGGGGACGCTGAGTGTTTCAGCTATGGCACAGACACAGGATATCGTCGGAACGTATGCCAATGAATCAGGTCGCACGAAAGTGAAGCTGAGCAACTGTGATGTCGGAGTCTGCGGTACAGTCATCTGGATGAACGAACCGGTCAACGACGTCAATAACCCGGATGCTTCCAAGCGGGATCGCCCTGTTGTGGGCCTTCAGGCTGTGACCCTCAAATCAACGGGTCCCGGAACCTACTCTGGTACGGTCTATGATACGGAAAGTGGCAAGACCTACTTGGGCAAAGCCAAGCTTTCTGGCAGCAGTGTTGAACTGTCTGGATGTGTGCTTGGCGGGCTTATCTGCAAGTCTTCAGTTTGGAAGCGTGTTGATTAGTGCAGAACAGATCCTACAGTTCTGACACTTTGCGCATCACACCTTTGTTACAAAGATGTAATCTCCGGTGCCCTTGAATTGCCACGGTTTGCCCCCCAAATCCATAGGTGTCGACGTTAGATCGATGTCCGGTTTATAAGGCTCGTCCCCCGCCTAACATCGGACTTGCGGCTGGCCTCATCCCCCTCTCCAGGGTTGGTCGCAAATTGAGTGTAGTGATCTGGTCGCCTGTGGTCCCCCCGCCACGGCGGCCATTTCTTTTGGAGCCCAGGACAACCACTTTTTTGTGCCGCCGCCGCCAAAATGCGCTAAGAAGAACTCCCTTCACGAATTCCGGTCCACAGAAATCAGGAAATAGCATGTCAGCTCTCGAACCTGTCTTGAACGCGCTCGATAATAATTTGGACAAAAGCCTGGGGCGACTCTTTGACCTCCTGAGAATCAAGTCCATCTCGACCGATCCCGCCTTCAAATCGGAATGCCGCAAAGCGGCCGAATGGCTCGTTGCTGATCTGAAATCGATCGGGTTTGAAGCCAGCGTGCGGGATACGCCCGGCCATCCCATGGTCGTTGCCCACCACGAGGGCCCGAGCGCAGATGCGCCGCACGTGCTGTTCTACGGCCATTACGACGTGCAGCCGGTCGATCCGGTCAATCTTTGGGATCATGATCCGTTCGCGCCGGCGATCAAGGATCTTGGCAATGGCCGCAAGATCCTTACCGGTCGCGGCACGTCGGATGACAAGGGCCAGCTGATGACGTTTGTCGAAGCCTGCCGCGCCTATAAAGAAGTGCATGGCAAACTACCGGTAAAGATTTCCATTCTGTTCGAGGGCGAAGAAGAATCAGGTTCGCCTTCGCTGAAGCCGTTTCTTGACGCCCACCGGGAGGAACTGAAGGCGGATTTTGCTCTCGTCTGCGATACGGGCATGTGGGATTCCGGGACACCGGCGATATCCGTCGGGTTGCGTGGTCTCGTCGGCGAAGAGGTCGTAATCAAGGCCGCTGACCGCGATCTCCACTCCGGAATGTTTGGCGGCGCAGCGGCAAACCCGATCCGCCTCATGGCAAAGATTCTCGCTGATATTCACGATGAAAATGGCGCAGTAACCATTCCTGGCTTCTATGACGGGGTTGAGGAAACGCCGACGCAAATCCTGCAGATGTGGGACGGGTTGGGTTCTACACCGGAGAATTTTCTCGGACCGATCGGGCTTTCGATTCCTTCCGGTGAAAAAGGCCGCTCCATCCTCGAATTGACCTGGGCGCGCCCGACCGCCGAGTTCAATGGCATAACGGGCGGCTATACGGGGCAGGGGTTCAAGACCGTGATCGCGGCCGAAGCCTCGGCCAAGGTGTCATTTCGCCTCGTCCACAAGCAGGACCCGGCGAAAATCCGCGAAGCTTTCCGCGCCTTCGTTCGGACCCGCGTTCCTGCCGATTGCTCCGTCGAATTTCACGAGCATGGGGCTTCGCCTGCAATCCAGCTTTCCTATGCATCACCGCTGTTGACCAAGGCCAAGAATGCCTTGAGCGATGAGTGGCCAAAGCCTGCTGTGCTCATCGCCATGGGTGGATCTATCCCCATCGTCGGCGATTTCCAGCACATGCTCGGTATGGAATCGCTGCTTGTCGGCTTCGGCCTCGAGGATGATCGCATCCACTCACCCAATGAAAAATATGAGCTGAATTCTTTTCACAAAGGTCAGCGCTCCTGGGCGCGCATTCTCGACGCCTTGGCAAAGTGACAGGAAACGACGATGACTATCCGCTTTCACCGCAATGATCTGCCCGACCTCACGCATTATCAGGTCGACGCAGTTGCTATCGATACGGAAACGCTTGGGTTAAATCCTCATCGCGACCGGCTCTGTGTCGTACAGATATCTCCGGGCGACGGTTCGGCAGATGTTATTCAGATCGACAGGGGTCAGACGGTTGCACCCAATCTGGTGAAGCTGCTTGGTGATGATGCCATCACCAAGATTTTCCATTTCGGACGGTTTGACCTGGCGGTGCTTTTCCACGCCTTTGGCGTCATGCCAAATCCGGTGTTTTGCACGAAAATCGCGTCGCGTCTGGTGCGGACATACACGGACCGGCACGGACTGAAGGATATCTGCAGCGAGTTGCTTGAAGTCAATCTCTCCAAGCAGCAGCAATCGTCGGATTGGGGAGCACCCGATCTGTCGCAGGCACAGCTTGAATATGCCGCTTCAGATGTACTTTATCTGCACCGCCTGCGAACGATCCTGCAGCAGCGGCTCGTTCGCGATGGCCGTTCAGAGGAAGCAGCAGCCTGCTTTGAATTCCTGCCGACCCGCTCCAGGCTCGACCTGATGGGGTGGGATGAACAGGATATTTTCGCCCATAGTTGAGAGAATTATTCGGCGGACGCCAGCGCGCGCCTTGGAGCCGGGGCCTGGTCGATATGGGCCCATTGCGGGCGCCTGAACAGAAACTGGCCGTAGCCGCTCCACTGGATCAGCCAATAGAGGATGACCGGTCCAACCACGCCGCTGACCACAGTCAGGAAGGATATGGTGCCGATGTCGGTGATAAGGCCGCTCTTGAGCAGCACGGTCCGGGCGATCGCCATAGGCAGGAAGAACGCAAGATAGACCACGATCGAATGCGCGCCGAGCCAGCGCAGCGGATTGACAACGCGTTCCCAGGACGAGGACATAGCGGCAATCAGCGCGGAAACGGATACGATTGCCAGCGCTCCGGCGCCGCCGGCTGCGAGTGAGATCAGCGGTACGTTGGCCCAACCGCCAAGCCCACCCGATGTATAGGCTTCCCCGGGTATCCAGGCGGCGAAAGGTTCCGATGCGGGGGTGAAGACCAGCCAGCCATTGATCAATGCCCAGGCGCCGAGAATGGCCAGGGCCGTGGACGGACGCTGCCGCAGCCATTCGGCAAGGCGGAAAATCGCGGGGGCGAAGGCATAGCCCGCAAAGAAATAAACGAAGCGGCTGCAAAATTCATCGACCACGAGCCAGCCCGTATGGATTGGCAATGTTTCGAGCGCGGCAGCGATCAGCAGGATCAGCCAGACATTGAGGCCTTTGAAGAGGCGCGTGACGACAAAGAAAATCGGCAGGAGATAGATGAACCACAAAGTGCCGAATGGCTGGATAAAGGCCAGCAGATAGGCAGACAGCGCACCGCCCGTACCGCTTTCAGCGACGATACCGGGTGCTTTGAACAGGAACTGGATCGTCAGCCAAAGCACGTAGAAATAGGCGAAGTGCACGATCTTGCGATCGGCATAGCGCAGCCATGAACGGTCGATAACAAGGCCAAGAAACAATCCCGAGATCATGAAGAAATCCGGCATGCGGAAAGGTTGGGCGAAAGCAACGACGGGATGCATCCAGCCGCGCACGCCTGCCTCGTTCTCGACGCCGAGCACGGAATGCATCATCACGACGAAGATGATACAGATACCTTTGGCAATATCGACCCAATCGACGCGTGTCTTTTCACCCGTGCTCATAACTTTTCGTTCCCCAGACCGATTTTCCTTTGATACGCGAAAATTGAGAAGGGGAAGTAAAAATCAGGTGATGAACACCAAGAAATCGGCAGGTTCCCATTAAAACAAAAAAGCCGGGCAAGAGCCCGGCGAGTTGTGAACGCTAAAGCGTCCAGAGGGGAACACGCAACGAGCGAAAAATGGGAGGAGAACCGCTCGTTACGCAAGGATTAAAGTAGAACTACCGGGGAAAGTTTTCAAGGGCCGCAAAATAATATTTTACGCGCGCGATGATTCTGTCGGGACTCAGGTTATGGGTTTTGCTGGCCTGGGCCCGTAAACTCCTGCAGATCTTTGCAGACGCCATGCCCGCGCAACTGGCAGCCACCAAGGCGATATTGCGCTTCCGCATCCGGATTGGGATTGAGCCGTTGAAAAGCGCCGCCGCCACAACCGCTCATAATCGCCGTCAAACATGCAAGAAGGACAAAGCGCATTGGTCAACTCCGCGAGATTCGATCCGTTCAGACTAGCTCCCGTTGGCAGGTTTCTCAATCGCGGGATAGTCCCCTGATCCAAATCAGAAATCCGGTCTTAACCGCACCTTAAATCGCCGCATTTACCCTGCAACGGGTCGCGTGACATTCTGCGGCTCATCGGGGCGGGACTTCTTATCAATGGCATCACGCGACAGAGGTAAACAGCGCATTGAGCCGGGGTTCGGTACGGACCGCCGTTCGGGCGATGATTTGCGCGCTGATCCGGAGGACAGACCTGTGGCAAAACGCAAGACTGCACGCAAGCCGGCCAAATCAAAACGCGGCAGATCGCGCCGCGGTAGTGGTGGCGGCGGGTTTTTCGGCGCGCTGCGTCGTTTGGTCTATTGGTCCTTCGTTCTATGCATCTGGGGCGGTATAGCCTTGGCGGGCACCGTCATTTATTTCGCCGCGAAGATGCCCCAGACAACCACATGGGCAATTCCCGATCGTCCGCCGAACGTCAAGATTGTCTCGGTCGAGGGTGATCTGATCGCCAATCGCGGCGCCTCTGGTGGCGAGGCGATCAGTCTGCATGATATGTCGCCCTATCTGCCGGAAGCCGTAGTCGCGATCGAAGACCGCCGGTTCTATTCGCATTTCGGCGTCGATCCGATCGGTTTCACGCGTGCGATGGTCGCCAATGTCATGTCTGGACGATTGGTCCAGGGTGGATCGACCATCACCCAGCAGCTGGCCAAAAACCTGTTTTTGACGCCGGAGCGCACCATCGAACGCAAGGTGCAGGAAGTCATGCTCGCCCTCTGGCTCGAGCAGAAATACACCAAGGACCAAATTCTGGAGATGTATCTGAACCGGGTCTATCTCGGTTCAGGTTCCTATGGCGTTGCCGCCGCATCCCGGCGCTATTTCAACAAATCGGCCAAGGAAGTGACCTTGCCGGAAGCGGCATTGATTGCCGGGCTCTTGAAGGCGCCATCGCGCCTGTCGCCAGCGCGCGATCCGAAAGCCGCCAGTGAACGGTCACAGCTTGTCCTTGCGGCGATGCGCGAACAGGGCATGATCGGCGACAAGGAACTGAACTTCGCCATGAAACAGCCGGCAACCCGCGCCGCCTCCTATTGGAGCGGTTCGGAGCAATATGTGGCCGACCGGGTGATGGAGGAACTGCCAGATCTGATTGGCGATGTTCGTAGCGATGTGATCGTGGATACGACTGTCGATCTTGGCCTGCAGAAGCTCGGCGAGGCATCGATCCGCGATCTGATCAGCAAGAACGGCGAAAAGCTGAATGTTTCGCAGGGCGCGCTTGTTTCCGTGGACGGCACGGGTGCGGTGCGGGCGCTGGTGGGCGGCTATGATTATGCCAACAGCCAGTTTGATCGTGCCAGTGAGGCCAAGCGTCAACCGGGCTCGGCGTTCAAACCTTTCGTCTATCTCTCGGCGCTGGAGCAGGGATTCACACCGGAATCCGTGCGCAACGACGCGCCAATCCGCATTGGCAACTGGACGCCCGGTAATTTCAACGGCAAGTATTTCGGCAAGGTCACGTTGGCTGAAGCGCTGGCGCGCTCGCTCAACTCGGTTTCGGCGCAGCTTGTGATGGAAGTAGGTCCGAGTACCGTCGTGTCGACGGCCCATCGCCTCGGCATCGAATCAAACCTCACGGCAAATGCTTCACTGGCACTCGGAACTTCGGAAGTCACCCTCCTCGAACTGACCGATTCCTTCGTCCCCTTTGCCAATGGCGGCTACAAGGCGCCGCCTTACATCATCAGGCGCGTGACGACGAACGAAGGCAAGGTCCTCTATCAGCACAAGAACTCCGCTACCGACCGGGTCATCGATCCGCGCAATGTCGGCATGATGAACGCGATGTTGCGGCAGACAGTTGATACGGGTACGGCGACGAAAGCCAAGTTTGGGTGGCCGGCAGCCGGCAAGACCGGTACCAGCCAGAATTTCCGTGACGCCTGGTTTATCGGCTATACGTCAAATCTGACGACCGGTGTCTGGTTCGGCAATGATGACGGCAAGCCGACGAAGAAGATCACCGGCGGTTCATTGCCAGCCATCGCGTGGAAAGATTTCATGGTCGCTGCACACAAGGGTGTGCCTGTGGCCCAATTGCCGGGCGATTATCAGCTGCATCAGCAAGTCAATGACGGCAACGATATCCTTCCGTCTTCCGGAGTCGATCCGGCCGTCCCGGCCTCCGAGGGCATTCCTTCCGCGCAGCTCAATCCTGCCGGCCCGATGCCTCCCGCTGACCTCGGCGATCAGACCGGCTCAACCCGGCCGGTACCTCCCGGCGAGGTGGGCCACAAAGGCCGCAAGACGACCTTGTTCGATCTGATCATGGGAAATTGAGCGTAGACGCCTCTTGTCTCCCCCTTGGTGGGGAGAAAGGATTTTCTTGAATTTAGCCCCTTCGCCAAATTCTTAGAAAATCCAAGAGAGGGGGTAGTATCATGGTTGCAAATCCCCTCGCTGGCGATTTCTGGCACTTGGCCCAAGAAGCTAGGATGCTGAAATCGCTTTCTCTCCCGCAAAGGGAGAGATAATCGGCATCAGCTGCCTCAATTGCTTAAAGTCCTCTTCACCGCGACCCTCCACCCGGCAATCTTGGCCTTGCGGGTCTTGTCGTCCATCTTGGGTGTAAACCGTATATCGCGTTCCCAGGTTTTGGAAAATTCACGGCGGTTTGGCCAAATTCCGGCTTTCGACCCTGCAAGCCATGCGGCCCCGAGTGCTGTTGTCTCAAGAATGGTCGGGCGATCCACCGGGGCATCGAGGATGTCGGCGAGCCGCTGCATGGTCCAGTCGGAGGCGACCATGCCGCCATCGACGCGCAGCACAGTTTTCGTATCGGAGGATTTCCAGTCCTTGCGCATGGCATCGAGCAGATCACGTGTTTGATAGGCAACTGATTCCAGCGCTGCCCGAGCAAATTCGGCTGGACCCGAGTTACGGGTAAGGCCGTAGATCGCGCCCCGCGCCTCCGCATCCCAATGCGGTGCGCCAAGGCCAACGAAGGCCGGGACAAGATAGACGTTCTGGCCTGGATCAGCCTGATCGGCGAGCTTGCCGGTTTCGGGGGCGGAGCCGATAATCTTCAAGCCGTCGCGCAGCCACTGCACCGCGGCGCCTGCGATGAAGATCGAGCCTTCCAACGCGTAGGTCGTCTTGCCGTTGAGCCGGTAGGCTATCGTCGTCAGCAGCCGGTTCTTTGACAGAACCATATCGCTGCCGGTGTTGAGGAGTGCGAAACAACCGGTCCCATAGGTGGATTTGAACATGCCGGGTTCGAAACAGGCTTGGCCGATGGTCGCTGCGTGCTGATCGCCGGCGACGCCGAGAATGGGAATCGTAGCGCCAAAAATGTCAGCTTCGGCAGCGCCGTAGTCTGCCGCGCAATCCTTGACCTCCGGCAGCATGGCGCGAGGAATGCGGAGAATCTCGAGGAGTTCATCGTCCCATTCGTTGGTCGCTATGTTGAAGATCAAGGTGCGTGATGCATTCGTGGCATCGGTGGCGTGTACCTTGCCATCCGTGAGCCGCCAGATAAGAAAACTGTCGACTGTTCCAAACAGCAGTTCGCCATTGGCTGCGCGTTTGCGCGCTCCGGGTACCTTGTCGAGAATCCACGAAAGCTTGGTGCCGGAAAAGTACGGATCGAGAAGCAGGCCTGTCTTCTTTGTGAACTTCGTTTCGAGGCCCTGCTTTTTCAGTTTCTGGCAGAGCGCGGCCGTGCGCCTGTCCTGCCAGACGATGGCATTGTGGATCGGCTTGCCCGTCGCCTTGTCCCAGACAATGACGGTCTCGCGCTGATTGGTGATGCCAATGGCTGCAACGTCGCCCGCCTGTATCTTGGCGTTCTCGATCGCCACTTCGCATGTGCTGAGCACCGATTGCCAGATTTCCTCCGGATCATGCTCAACCCAGCCGGATTGCGGGTAGATCTGTGTGAATTCCTGCTGGCTCTTGCCGACAACCTTGCGGTTCTTGTCGAAAATAATGGCGCGGCTCGACGTGGTGCCTTGGTCGATGGCCAGGATATATCCGTTCATGCTCTCCCCCTCATTTGCGCGTCACGATATTGGGTTCGTTCTGACGGATCAATCGTTGCGACATGATATGCCTCGAATTTCACAGCGCGATGGGCTATTGCTCATGCAACGGAGTATTCCCATGACCAGAGCGGTTTGCAGCTATATTGGATCAGTTCTGTTTCTCGGATGGCGAGACAATCCACGCGGAAGGTGGCGAGGCCGATGTTTACCCATCGGACGACGCCGCCTGACAACGTGGGTGTCCGCCAGCCGGAAACCCGAAGGGCCGGGTGAATTTGGCCCAAATCCTTCGGGCTTCGGCTTCGTCCGATGGGTAAACATCGGCCTCGCCAAACCCCTCGACCTTGAACCAAATTCCCTCCGGCAGAACGGTGCAATATGACTGTAAACCGCTCTACTGATGAACCACGCAAGGTACTTGTCCTGACGGGCGCGAGCCGCGGTATCGGCCACGCGACAGTCAAACGTTTTTCGCGCGCCGGCTGGCGCGTCATCACCTGCTCGCGCCAGAGCTTCGACGATAATTGTCCCTGGCCGGCCGGTCCTGACGATCACATCAAGGTCGATCTCGCCGATCCGGCGGATGTCGATCATGCGGTTTCCGAGATAAGACGGAGGCTTGCGGCGGAAGGCGGCAAGCTCAACGCATTGGTCAACAATGCGGGTATTTCGCCGAAAAACAGTTCCGGTGACCGGCTCGATTCGATCGAGACGCCGATGCAGACATGGATGAGTGTGTTTCAGGTCAATTTCTTCGCCCCAATCATGCTGGCGCGCGGACTGTTCCAGGAGCTCGAGGCCGCACAAGGCTCCGTGGTCAATGTCACATCGATTGCCGGTAGCCGCGTTCATCCGTTTGCAGGTACGGCCTACGCGACGTCAAAAGCGGCGCTGGCCTCGCTAACGCGGGAGATGGCATCGGATTTCGGCCCGCACGGCATCCGCGTCAATGCAATCGCGCCGGGTGAAATCGACACGGCGATCCTGTCTCCTGGCACCGACAAGCTGGTTGAGCACCTGCCGCTGCGCCGCCTCGGCAAAACGGCGGAAGTCGCCGAAACCATCTATTTCCTGTGCACTGAATCCTCGTCCTACGTGACGGGTTCGGAGATCCATATCAATGGCGGCCAGCACGTTTAAAACGCCTTTACGGGGCGAATAGTTGTGGCGCGAAATCCCGAAAAAGCCGCGATTCCGCCACAAAATTTGGCGCAAGAATTCCCCAAAATGGAATGAAAATGGGTCGCACAGCGGCCAAAATGGTTGATAGCCACGCACCGTCCAAAGTTCGTTTTGCGAGTTTTAGATGAGGCGCATCCGAGGAATAAGTTCTCAGCTGAGAACTTATTCCTTCATCAGGCCTTTAAACGTAGCGATTGACGACGTTTTCCAGGAATTCCTGACGCCCGGAGCGCGGCTGTGGCTGCAGGTTCTTCTCGCCAACTTGCTTGGCGATATCTTCGAGGGAGACTTTGCCCGAAAGCATGGCCTGCGCCTCCGGCTTCGACCAGCCGGCGTAACGATCATCGACAAAGCCGGTCAAAACCTTGTCTTCGACCATCTTCGCTGCTGCTTTGAGCCCGCGTGCGCAGGTGTCCATGCCGCCGATATGCGCGATCAGCAAATCCTGTGGATCGAGCGACTGACGGCGCAGCTTGGCGTCGAAGTTTGTGCCGCCGGACGTAAAGCCGCCAGCCTTTAGGATCTCGTAATAGGCAACCGCGACTTCCGGAACGTTGTTCGGGAATTGGTCCGTGTCCCAGCCCGACTGATAATCATTGCGGTTCATATCGATGGAGCCGAAGATGCCAAGCGCGGATGCTGTTGCGATTTCATGCTCGAAGGAATGCCCGGCAAGGATCGCATGGCCCTGCTCGAGATTGACCTTCACCTCTTTCTCGAGGCCGAAACGCTTGAGGAAACCATAAACGGTTGCTGCATCGTAATCATACTGATGCTTGGTCGGCTCCTGTGGCTTCGGTTCGATAAGAATCGCGCCTTTGAAGCCGATCTTGTGCTTATACTCTACGACGAGGCTCAAGAACCGGCCCATCTGGTCGAGTTCGCGCTTCATATCCGTATTGAGAAGCGTCTCATAGCCTTCGCGTCCGCCCCAGAGAACGTAGTTCTCGCCCTTCAGCTTTTGCGTGACATCGATACAGGTTTTCACCGTCGCGGCGGCATAGGCGAAGACATCCGGGTCAGGATTGGTCGCAGCGCCCGACATATATCGGCGATTTGAGAAGAGGTTCGCTGTACCCCAAAGCAGCTTTGTGCCGGTCTTTTCCATTTTCGCGGCGAAATAGTCGGCTATTTCATGCAGGCGCTTGTCGCTTTGTGCAATGCTGTCGCCTTCCGGGCGCACATCCGCATCGTGGAAGCAGAAATACGGCGCGCCGAGGATCGAGAACATTTCAAAGGCTACATCGGCCTTGAGCTTTGCTCCGTCCATCGTGTCGTTGAACCAGGGACGCTCGAAGGTCTGCCCACCGAATGGATCGCCGCCCGGCCAAACGAACGAATGCCAATAGGCGACAGCGAAACGCAGATGGTCTTCAAGCCGTTTTCCCAGCACGATTTCGTCGGCGTTGTAAAAACGATAGGCAAGCGGATTGGTGCTGTCCGGCCCCTCATATTTGACTGGTTTTGTATCACCAAAAAATCCACTGCTCATGACTGAACTCCTTTTAATGCTGGGTAGAGGTTATGATAACGATGGTACGCCGCATCGAAATCGGCGGTGAGTCTTGTTTCGGGTTCGATCGTGTAATCGGTTGCAGGCGCGGCACAAACAGCGCGCGGGTCGGCTTTCTCTGCGGCAATCAAGCCGAGGCGTGCGGCACCGAAGGCAGCTCCAAAATCGCCGTCAGCTGGTACATCGATGGGAATGTTGAGCGCCGTCGCGATGGCCTTGAGCCAGTAGCTGGAGCGTGACCCGCCGCCAACAGCAGTGACGCGATCGAGCTTGGTACCCGCTGCGGCAAGCGCGTTCAGGCAATCGCGAAACGCGAAAGCGACGCCTTCAAGCACTGCCTGCGTAAGCGCGGCACGGTCGCTGGCATGTTCAAGACCCTGAAACGAACCGCGAATAGCGGAATCGTTCAGCGGCGTACGTTCACCGGAAAGGTATGGCAGGAAGGTCGCGCCAGACGGTGCTCGCAGCTGATCGCCCAATTCGCCGGTGAGTTCGGCAGGCTTGCGCGAGGTGATACCCGCGTACCAGTTCAAGGCGTCGGTCGCCGATAGAATAACGCCCATCTGGTGCCATGTATCGGGAAGAGCGTGGCAGAACGTGTGAACTGCGCTCTCGGGATTTGGCAGATAGGCGCTATTCGCCGCGAAAAGCACGCCGGATGTTCCGAGCGAGACAAAGGCATGGCCTTCACCGACAGTTCCCATGCCGCAAGCCGAGGCTGCATTGTCGCCCGCTCCACCCGCAACCACGACATTGCTCCCCATGCCCCAGCGCGCGGCGAGGTCAGCCTTCAGAGTGCCGGACACGTCGGTCCCTTCGACAAGCGAAGGCATATGGCTCGTGTCGAGACCGGTTGCGGCAAGCAGGTCCGTTGACCATGCGCGCTTGCCGACATCGAGCCATGACGTCCCAGCTGCGTCCGACATTTCCGACACATGTTCTCCGGTCAGCCACAACCGCAGATAATCCTTGGGCAACAGCACACGGCGCAGCTTGGCGAAGATCTCGGGTTCGTTGTTCTTGACCCAGACGATCTTCGGAGCGGTAAAGCCTGGAAAAACGATATTGCCACTCAGCGCACGGAACTTCGGATCGCCGTCGAGTTCGGCGGCTTCCTTGTGGCTGCGGGTATCGTTCCAAAGAATGCAAGGACGCAACACTTGGTCACTTGCATCGAGCAGCGTCGCGCCATGCATCTGTCCGGAGAGACCGATACCCTTGACGGCTGCAAGCTCTTTTGCGTGCGTGGTCTTGAGGTCCTGAACCGCGTCCTCTGTCGCCTTGATCCAATGCGTTGGGTCCTGCTCCGACCAGCCGGAATGCGGCCGCGAAATATCGAGCGTCCCGGTGCCGGACCCGATGACCGACTGGTTCTCGTCAATCAGCAGGGCCTTGACGCCGGACGTGCCCAAATCGAGACCAAGATACATGGAGTCCCTCCTGAATTACCTTCAAACTGCCCGCTTGAGCGGCGTATCACCTGCATCGCCAGGGGCAAAGACCTGTGTATCGAGGTAGAGCAACGATGTCATCACGCAGCCTTGCAGGATGAGCGGATGTTCGTCCGGATAACAGCGTATACTCAACTCCTGGGCTGCGCCCCAACCGGAGGTGCCGGAAACGACTTCGCGCAATTCATCCTCAATGAGATCGAAGACACCGGCGCCCGGTCCAACCAGCGCGACGGGAACCGGATCGATCAGGGAAAACAGACTGCGTAAACCCGAACCGATTGCCTGTCCGGCTTTGCGGAACGCCGCACGCTCCTCACCATCGTGAGCGCGGGCGCGGTTTGCAACGTCGTTATAGGTTGCCGCATCCACGTCCGGTGCAGGCTGGTTATTTTCATTCTCTTCCGAAATGCGCCGCAAGACCGCATAGTCGCTGGCATAGGCTTCGATGCAACCATGCCGCCCGCAGCGGCAGAGCGCGCCGTTCGGCACGTGCAGCATATGACCGAACTCCGCGGCGGACGAATGAGCACCGAGAAAGGGCTTGCCTTTCAGGTAAAGACCCATGCCGATACCGTGGGAAAGGAGAATTGCTGCGAAGTCCTCGGCGTAATATTCCGGGTCGATCCAGCGCAGCGCCTCGGCAATCATGTTGCAATCATTGGCAACGGCTACCGCAACATCGTACCGCTCCGAAAGCGCCTCTCCGAAAGCAATATTGATGTCTGGCGTAATCGGCGACCACAGCATGGTGGCGCTTGCAGCGTCTGTAACCCCCTGTACACCCATAGAAATATGCGTAAGCCGGCCCACCCTTGGCGGTCGATTGTCAAGCAGATTGTCGAGCATCAGACATATGGTATTGATCAGTTCGTACGACTTGGCATCGAGTGTGGGGACACGCCTGGATTCCTCGGCAATCATCTGGCCTTTGTAATCGAACAGAACGGTGTGAATGAGATTGAGCGCAAGCTCGACGGTTGCAACAGTTGCTATCTCCGGGTTCAGCGTGAGCGCAACCTGAGGCCGCCCGCGCCGGTTCGCTGTCACATCGCCATCGCGACTTTCGGCTATAATTCCCTCTGAAATAAGCGCGGTCGTGATGGCCGAAACGGTCGACGGGCTGAGGCCGGTTTGGGCGACAATGTCAGTCCTGGACAATAGCCCGTGACGCCGCAATGCCGTTAGCACAAGCCTGCGGTTTTGACGCCTGACATCGTCCGGTCGCGCAATCTCATCGATCAACAAAATGATTTCCTCCCGAAATCTTTTTTGTGCTCCGCAAAAATTAATGTTGCGTTGCAATAGGTTATCCTACGCAAAACCAAGTTGACATGGAAATGGTTTTAAGTCACTATTTTTTTCGAGCCTCGAAATAAAGGGGTTTTGATGCTGGCCGGAGGTGAAAGGCCATGCATCGATCGGGTCAACGTGCTGCGTGCACCGGGAGGATTACCATGAAAAAATATGCAACCGCATTGGCGGGAGCTGCAGTCCTTGCTGTCTCATTTGCTGGCCCTGTGCTGGCGAAAGATAAAATTGTCGGCGTGTCCTGGTCCAACTTCCAGGAAGAGCGTTGGAAGACCGATGAGGCCGCTATCAAAAAAGCACTCGAAGCCAATGGCGACAAGTATATTTCAGCCGACGCACAGTCCTCTGCTTCCAAGCAGTTGACCGACGTTGAAAGCCTGATTTCGCAAGGTGCCAATGCCCTGATCATCTTGGCGCAGGATTCGAGCGCCATCGGACCAGCCGTCGAGAAGGCCGTTGCTGAAGGCATTCCGGTCGTAGGTTATGACCGCCTGATCGAAAACAAGGATGCGTTCTATATCACCTTCGACAACAAGGAAGTGGGCCGTATGCAGGCACGTGGTGTTTTCGCCGTGAAGCCCGAAGGCAACTACGTCTTCATCAAGGGCAGTTCGGCTGATCCGAATGCTGATTTCCTCTTTTCGGGTGCTCAGGAGGTCCTGAAAGAGGCAATCGACTCCGGCAAGATCAAGAACGTCGGTGAAGCCTATACGGATGGCTGGCTGCCTGCCAACGCCCAGAAGAACATGGAGCAGTTCCTGACTGCCAACGACAACAAGGTCGATGCCGTTGTTGCTGCCAATGACGGCACGGCGGGCGGTGCCATCGCAGCACTGCAGGCTCAGGGCCTTGCCGGGACGGTTCCTGTCTCCGGCCAGGATGCGGATTTCGCCGCGCTGAACCGCGTAGCACTCGGCACACAGACCGTGACGATCTGGAAGGACTCCCGTGAACTCGGCAAGCAGGCTGCAGGTATCGCCTCGGCCCTCGCAAATGGCAAGAAAATGGAAGAAATTTCGAATGTTCAGAAGTTTGCCGGCGGCGTCAACAAAGTTGAAGTCAATGCTGTGTTCCTCACACCGGTTCCGGTCACCAAGGACAATCTCGATGTCGTCATCGATGCTGGCTGGGTGACGAAGGACGTTGTTTGCCAAGGCGTAAAGGCAGGTTCGGTACCTGCCTGCAAATAATATCGCAAGAATCTGCCAAGATCGAGCGCCGCTGGTCCATTGGGTCAGCGGCGTTTTAAAAAGACAACAGAACTGGGAGAATAAAATGAGTGATCCGGCCATCAGCCTTGACCGGGCCCGTTCTTCGGAGCTCGGCGTTGTCGCCAGATTCTTCAAGGCGACGGAGCTCGACACCCGTCTTCTCGGCATGATCGGAGCGCTGGTCATTATCTGGCTTGCTTTCCAGTTTCTCTCTGGTGGACAGTTCCTGACGCCGCGCAACCTTTGGAACCTGTCTGTTCAGACATCGTCGGTTGCTGTCATGGCGACGGGGATGGTGCTGATTATCGTTACCCGCAACATCGATCTTTCGGTCGGCTCCATCCTCGGATTTGTCGGCATGATCATGGGCGTGACGCAGGCCGAATTCCTGCCAAAGCTTATTGGTTTCGAGCATCCAGCCACGTGGATCATTGCGCTTGGTATTGGCGTCATTACCGGTGCGCTCATCGGCGGCTTTCAGGGCTTCATCATTGCCTTTCTCGGCGTTCCCGCCTTCATCGTCACGCTTGGCGGTCTTCTTGTCTGGCGCGGTGCTGCCTGGTGGGTTACGTCAGGCCGTACAGTTGCGCCGATGGACTCCACCTTCCGCCTCATGGGTGGTGGACCCGAGGGCTCAATAGGCGCGTTCTGGAGCTGGGTTGTCGGCATCATTGCTTGCATCGCCATCATCGCCATGGTCATCAATAGTCGCCGCCAGCGCAAACGGTTCAACTTTCCACGGCGCCCGGTCTGGGCCGAAGCCTTCATGGCCGCCATTGGCTGCGTTCTGGCGCTTGGTGCTGTCGCCATTGCCAACGCATATTACTGGCCGATTGGTATTGTCCGCAAATATGCCGAAGCCAACAATATTACAATTCCCGACGGCGGTCTGTTCATTTCGCACGGTATTGCCATTCCGGTGCTGATCGCCGTTGCAGCAGGTCTGATCATGACATTCGTGGCGACGCGCACCCGCTTTGGCCGCTATGTCTTCGCCATGGGCGGCAATCCGGAAGCGGCCGACCTTGCCGGTATCAATACCCGCTGGGTGACCATGAAGATTTTCATCATTATGGGAATTCTCTGCGCTGTTGCCGGGGCAATTTCCACGGCTCGTTTGAACGCTGCGACGAATGCACAAGGAACGCTCGATGAGCTCCTGACCATTGCGGCCGCGGTTATTGGCGGAACGTCACTTGCCGGTGGTGTTGGTACGATCGCCGGTGCCATGATCGGTGCGTTGCTGATGCAATCGCTGAGTTCGGGCATGGTTCTGCTCGGTCTCGATACGCCATTGCAGAACATCGTTGTCGGTCTGGTTCTTGTCGTCGCGGTCTGGCTCGACACGATCTATCGCCGCCGTACTGCTTGAGGGAGGAACAACCATGAACAACACACAAACGCCTCTCATTGATATGGAAGATATCTCGATTGCCTTTGGTGGTATCCGGGCGGTCGATGGGGCCTCGATCGATCTTTTTCCTGGTGAAGTCGTTGCGCTTCTCGGCCACAATGGCGCCGGCAAATCGACCCTGATCAAGATCCTGTCGGGTGCCTACAAGCGCGACCATGGTACGATCAAGGTCAACGGGGACGAAGCGGCAATCAACAATCCGCGCGATGCCAAGGCGTATGGCATCGAAACGATCTATCAAACCCTCGCACTCGCAGACAATGTCGATACGGCGGCCAACCTCTATCTCGGCCGCGAACTGATGACGCCTTGGGGAACGCTGGACGATGTAGCGATGGAGCACAGCGCCCGCGAAGTCATGGGCCGGCTTAATCCGCGGTTCCAGCGCTTCAAAGACCCGGTCAAGGCGCTATCCGGCGGTCAGCGGCAGTCCGTGGCGATTGCGCGCGCGATCTTGTTCAACGCCCGGATCCTGATCATGGACGAGCCGACGGCGGCGCTTGGACCGCAGGAAACCGCACAGGTCGGCGAACTGATCAAGCAATTGAAGAGTGAAGGCATCGGTATCTTTCTCATCAGCCATGATATCCATGACGTCTTCCACCTCGCCGATCGCGTGGCGGTGATGAAAAATGGTCAGGTTGTTGGCACGGCCAAGGTGGGCGATGTCAACGAGGACGAAGTGCTCGGCATGATCATTCTTGGTAAGTGCCCGCCCGGTGCGATACCAGGACCTGGCGCGGTGAACTGAACCTAATAAAAAGGCCGCTTGAAGCGGCCTTTTTCAATCACCAAACTGAAAAAATCAGATCGACTCGACTTGCTGAACTTCCGGAACGAAATGCTTCAAGAGGTTCTGGATGCCGTGCTTGAGGGTCGCAGTCGACGATGGACAGCCCGAGCAAGCGCCCTTCATGTGCAGGAACACGGTACCGTTTTCATAACCGCGGAATGTAATGTCTCCGCCGTCCTGAGCCACAGCCGGGCGGACGCGCGTTTCAAGCAATTCCTTGATCGTATCGACGATTTCGGTATCGGCGCTGTCAAAGAACTCGCCATCGGTTTCCCGCTGGGCCGTATCGGCGATTTGGGTGACATTGGCCATCACCGGTGCGCCCGACATGAAATGCTCCATGATCGCGCCTAGAATGGCAGGCTTGAGGTGTTGCCACTCCGGGCCTTCGCTCTTGGTGACGGTGACAAAATCATAACCGAAGAATACGCCGGTGACGCCTGGGACCCCAAAGATCTTGCCAGCAAGCTGGGAAGACTCGCCGGCGCTCGCCGCATCGCGGAAATCGGCGGTTCCTTCTTCAAGCACCACCTTTCCAGGCAGGAACTTCAAGGTCGCTGGGTTGGGCGTCGCTTCGGTCTGGATGAACATGGCGGATCTCGCATATCTAGTTTAGAACTATTCAAAGAGGCATATAGGCCTTTAAACCATTCTCTTCAAGTCAGGATTATATCACGTTTGGTCGACGTAATCAGGTAATGGCGTCAATATCCTCATCCGATAGATTATAGGGCACGACCGTGACTGGAATGGAAAAGGATTCTCGCCCTGCCAGCGACTGAACAAGCGGGCCAGGCCCGTCCTTGCCGGAACCTGCCGCCAGAACAAGGATGGCGATGTCCTGATCTTCTTCGATAAGCTTCTGAATCTCTTCGGATGTAATGCCTTCGCGGACAACAAGTTCCGACTCGATCCCTATTGTTTCCCGAACGCTGGCGGCAAACTTGCTGAGCGTCGAATTGGCCCGTTCCTGGGCTTCCGCACGCATGATCTGTTCGACCCCGAGAAACTGCTGAAAATCTGCCGAATCGATAACGAACAACAGCAAAAGTACGCCGCCGGTCGTCTTGGCCCGGCGTGAGGCATAGGCAACGGCCCGTTCGCATTCCGGCGTTTCGTCAATGACGGCCAGAAATTTGCGGCGGTGACCAGCTTCGCGGCTAAGGCGTCTTGATACCATGTGTCCAACCTGCCTTAAGCGTTGATTGTGTGCAAGCCCTGCCTCGGCCACTTCTAGTTTTGCAGGAAACCAACAATATCACGGACATTGCGCATCGTCTTCTCTGCAAAAACACTCGCGCGCTCGCCACCATCTTTGAGCACGGCATCGACAAAGCCGGGGTCAGCAGAAATACGCCGCATTTCCGCAGCGATCGGCGCCAGCTTCTCAACAGCAAGATCGGCAAGCACCGGCTTGAACACAGAGAATTGCTGCCCGCCAAAATCGCGGATCACGCTTTCCTTGTCGCTATCGACCAGTGCTGCATAGATACCAACGAGATTGTCAGCTTCGGGGCGATCCTTCAAACCATCGATATCTGATGGCAGCGGTTCAGAATCTGTCTTCGCCTTGCGGATTTTTTTCGAAATCGTATCCACGTCGTCGGTCAGATTAATGCGAGAGAGATCGGACGGATCGGATTTCGACATCTTCTTGGTGCCGTCGCGCAGACTCATAACACGCGCTGCAGGCCCCCCGATGACGGGCTCTGTCAGCGGAAAGAAGCTGGAAATCGTCTCGTCACCGGATTGCGTGTCAACACCGAGGCCGAGTTCAGCGATACGATCCGAAAAATCGGTGTTGAATTTCTGGGCGATGTCGCGCGTCAGTTCCAGATGCTGCTTCTGGTCTTCACCGACGGGTACATGTGTCGCACGGTAGACAAGAATATCGGCAGCCATCAGGTTGGGATAGGCGAATAGACCGACGGAGGCATTTTCACGGTCCTTGCCGGCCTTGTCCTTGAATTGGGTCATGCGGTTGAGCCAGCCCATCCGGGCAACGCAGTTAAAAACCCATGCCAGCTCGGCATGTTGGTGCACGCGGCTCTGGTTGAAAACAATGTTCCTTTTAGCGTCAATACCCGAAGCGAGGAAGGCTGCAGTAACCTCACGCGTGTTGCGCTGCAACTCGGCCGGCCCGCCCCAGACCGAGATAGGAGGGGTAATCGCATGCTGATCCACAACGCAGTACATGCATTTGCTGCTTTCCTGCAAAGCGACCCAGCGACGGATCGCGCCGAGATAATTGCCAAGATGCAGGTTGCCGGTTGGCTGGACACCGGAAAAGACGAGCGGTTCAAACGTGCTCATAAAATCGTCCTTGATCGTTCGGGGATCGGGGCTTGCAGCTCCGACAGCAATGAAGCCGAGCTTTTGGCAGAGGGAGACGCTCTATTCAAGCCCTATCGATGCCAACGTTCATTTGAGCTCGAGCAGATCCCATTTGTTGCCATAGAGATCTTCAAACACCGCGACGCTGCCATAGGCTTCGTGACGCGGTTCTTCAAGAAAATGTACACCAGCCTTGACCATCTTTGCGTGGTCTACCGGGAAATCATCGGTATGCAGAAAAAGCGCAACCCTGCCGCCGGTCTGGTTACCAATGCTGGCTTTCTGTGCGTCGTCATCCGCTTTAGCCAGCAATAGCCCGGCGCCATCATTTTCAGGCGCGACGACAACCCAGCGTTTGGTTGCCGAAAGCGGCGTATCGTGGACAAGGGAAAAGCCGAGCACCTTCGTGTACCAGGCAATCGCCTCGTCATAGTCACGCACAACAAGGGTGATCAAGTGGATGTGTCGACTCACGGCGCGGTGTCCTCAGGCGCTTTTGTTCCCCGTTTCACATTCCGGCGGATCATTCCGAAGCTGGCGCCACCGGTACCGAAGGCAAGCGCAAAATAGAGGATCATCGACAACCCGACCAGCGACACCACAGCGATGGCTTGCGTGTGCAGAGGCGCATGCGGTTCTAGCGCCGGGCCCATCCAGCGAATTGCGTAATAGAGTGCAAGGCCCATGAGACCAGCGGAAACGACGAGCCGTGGAATACGGGTGAGCAGCGGAATGTCGCGCCCCCAATGTCCCCGCCAGACCAGCGTTATGAAAAGCAAAAGCGCGTTCGTCCATCCGGCGACAATCTCGGCCGTTGCGATGCCGGTCTCTGCCATGATCGGAAACAGCGTCAGTGCGAGGCTGACGTTCACGATAACGGCGATGGCAGCAAAGATCATTGGTGTCCTTGTATCCTCGCGCGCGAAGAATCCCGGCAGAAACGCCTTGATCAACACGAAGGCCGGAAGACCGAGCCCGTAAATCGCCAGGATATTGCCGACCGTGTGCGTCGATGCAGTGGAGAAATTGCCACGTTCGTACAGCATTCTGACGATCGGTTCGGACATTACCAACAGTGCCGCAGCAGCAGGAAGGGTAAGGAACAGCGTGAATTCCACAGAGCGGTTCTGCAGGCTGCCGGCCTCCTTCAGATTTCCCGAGCGCAGCGCACGCGCCAATTCCGGCAGGAGAACCGTCGCAACGGCAATGCCTACGACACCGAGCGGCAGCTGATAAATACGGTCAGCATAGGCCAAGGACGAGATGGCGCCCGATTTAGCCGAAGCAATGTTCGTATTGATCAGGAGGTTGATCTGGGTGATGCCGCCGGTTACGGCGGCGGGAAACGCCAATATCAGCAGGCGTTTGACGTTGGCGGTTATATGAGGCAACCGGAATCCGATGGAAATGCCGGCATTGCGTACGGCAAACCACACAATGGCAAGTTGCACCACACCGGAAACCATCACGCCCCAAGACAGGGCATAGCCCACGGCGTGGCCGTCCTGGCCTTTCAGCCATGCATAGCCGAGCACGCCGATCAGAATGACATTCAGGAAAACCGGAGCGATGGCCGCGGCAAAATAGCGATGCAGGGAATTCAGCATCCCGCTCATCATGGCGGCGAGCGACATGCAGGCGAGATAGGGGAACATGATGATTGCCATCGACACCGTGTTGTCGAACTTCGTCGGGTCCGTCACAAAGCCCGGAGCTATGACGAAACGCACGATCAGCGGCATAGACAGCTCCATCAGGATCGTCAGGCCGAGGAGCACCGTAAAAAGGACACCGAACACCTCTTCAGAGAAACGGCGCGCGCCATCGAGCCCATTGGCTTCGATTTCCTTGGCAAAAAGCGGTACGAAAGCAGAATTGAATGCGCCTTCCGCAAAGAGCCGCCGGAACGTGTTGGGAAAGCGAAAGGCCGCATTGAATGCATCGGCGACCGGTCCGGTGCCCAGCGCGGAAGCCATCAGCATCTCGCGTGTAAAGCCGAAGATGCGGCTCATCAGCGTGCCGGACGCAACCGTCGCAAATTTCTTGACCAGACTCATTCTATTCTGCCGTCATGAGGATATTTTGCCGTTGCGGCTGCGCCGTCGTGATGTCGCCTTCACCGAAGAGTGCAAGCAGCTTCTTGCGAATACGGCTCTGTCTCGTCGTATTGGTGATCTGATGACCGACGAGATCTGTGACATAGAACACGTCGATGACTTTTTCGCCAAAGGTCGTCACATGCGCGGAGGCGATATCGAGTGAGAGATCGGAAATAATGCCTGTTATTTCAGAAAGGACGCCAGGACGATCCAGCCCCTCCACTTCGATGACGGTAAACTTGTTTGAAAGCGTATTGTTGATTTCGACCCGCGGGGTGATCCGGAACGCCTTGACCGCGCGCTTCGGCTTGGTACGGCTGGCGAGCATTTCGGGCAGATAGGATTTTCCGGAAAGCACGTCCTCGATCAGGCGGCCAACCCGCATGGCACGTCGACGTTCGTCATCATCCGTTGGAAATTCGCGGCTGATAAGGATCGTATCGAGCGCGCGCCCGTCGCTGGTGGTGAAAATCTGCGCGTCGACAATGTTGGCTCCGGCGCCAGCGCAGGCACCTGCAATGATCGAAAGCAATCGCGGATGATCAGGGGACAGAACGGTGATCTCTGTCACACCCTCGAAGTCATGGGTTTTCACCATCGTAGCGAGAGCTTTGCCGCTGGCATCCGTTTCGCGGACGAAATTGGCATGGCGAACCTGGTCGTCGAGGCTGACGGTCAGCAGGTAGTTTTGATAGTGCAGGGAGAGGTAGGATTGACGCTCGATCTGAGGCCATGATGACAACGCATGGTCGAGTTGCGCACGAGCGTGGTCGGTACGTTCCTTGCGCGAGACCTCGGAGAAGCCGCCTGTCAGCATCAATTCCGTTTCGTAGAAGAGGTTACGCAGCAACTGGCCTTTCCAGCCGTTCCAGACGCCGGGTCCGACCGCTTTGATATCGCAAATGGTAAGAACCAGCAGCAGTTTCATCCGGTCGAGGGTCTGAACGATCTCAGCGAAGTCCTCGATGGTCTTGCGGTCATTAAGATCACGCGACTGTGCCACCCGGCTCATCGTCAGATGCTGTTCGACGAGCCAGGCAACGGTTTCAGTATCGGCTTTCGACAGGCCAAGACGGGGGCATATGCGCCTTGCTATACGCGCACCCGCAATAGAGTGGTCTTCCGGGCGGCCCTTGGCAATATCGTGCAGCAGCAGGGCCACATAAAGCAGTTTCCGGTCCTTCTTCAGTCCCGGCATAATCTGGTTGGCGAGAGGGTGTTCCTGGACAAGATCGCCATGTTCGATTTCAGACATGACTGCGATACAACGCAACAGATGCTCATCGACAGTGTAGTGATGATACATGTTGAATTGCATCATTGCGACGACTTTGCCGAAATCGGGAATGAACCGGCCGAGAACGCCGGATTCGTTCATGCGCCGCAGAATAAGCTCCGGGTTGCGCTCCGAGGTGAGGACTTGCAGAAAAAGCCGGTTCGCCTCCGGATTTTCCCGAAGATCGGCTTTGATCAGGGACAGCGACCGCGTCACCAGCTGCATCGCATCCGGGTGAAATTCCAGTCCATGCTCGTCGGCCAGATGAAACAGGCGGATCAAATTAACCGGATCTTTCTGGAAGACGCTGTCATTGGCAATCGTGATGCGGTGATTGTCGACGACAAAATCCGTTGTACCGGGAAGCTTGCGCTTGCGACGCGAAAAGGTGAGGAAAATCCGGTTAAAACCCGGAACGTGCTTGGCCTGTTCCTCTTCCAGCGCCGCACAGATAATGCGGGTGAGATCACCGACTTCCTTGGCGACAAGGAAGTAGTGTTTCATGAAGCGCTCGACATCACGTTGGCCGGGGTGGGCTGTGTAGCCGAGCCGCCGGGCGATCTCGCTCTGGATATCGAAGGAAAGGCGCTCTTCCGCCTTGCCCGTGATGAAGTGCATGTGGCAGCGCACCGCCCACAGCAGATCCTCCGCCTTGCGAAAGATCTTGTGCTCCGCGCGGGAGAGAACCCCGAGTTTGACCAGTTCGTCACTGGTCTTCACGCGGTAATAATATTTGGCGATCCAGAACAGTGTATGCAGATCGCGCTGACCGCCCTTGCCTTCCTTGACGTTCGGTTCCACCAGATAGCGTGTCGCTCCGGACTTGCGATTGCGTGCATCACGCTCGGCGAGTTTGGCCTCAATGAACGCAGGTCCGGTTCCCTTGACGACTTCCTCATCGAAACGCTGCACCAGTTTGGCGAAAAGGCCTTCATTGCCACAGAGATAGCGAGCTTCCAGAATGCTGGTGCGGATGGTCATGTCTGCCAGCGATTGGCGAATAGACTCATCCAGATTACGCGTTGCGTGGCCGACTTTGAGACCGGCGTCCCAGAGCATATAGAGAATATACTCGACGACCTGTTCGCCCCAAGGGGTCTGCTTATAAGGAAGCAAAAACAACAGATCGATATCCGAACCCGGCGCCAGCCCGCCGCGGCCATAACCACCAACTGCCACAACCGTCATCCGTTCCGCCGTGGATGGGTTTACTGCCGGATATACATGGGTGACGGCAAACTCGTAGAGCGCCGAGATGATCTGGTCCATCAAATAGGAAAGCCGGATCGAACAGCATGTCCCGCCTGCATCCTTCATCAGCATCTCTTCGGCAGATTTGCGACCCGCGCCCAGCGTTTGTTTTACAAGTTGCAAAACATCGTTACGATCTGCGGAAGCGGCGGCTTGTTTGTTCGCAGACTTGACCAGATCTTCAAATTGACAATGAAGTTTGGTCGCGTTGACGATCTGGTCCAGTTTCAGGTCTGAGGCGCTCATGAACAGGTCTTTTTCGATATTGGCCGCACGCTATAGCGCGAATTTACTTCAAACGAAACGATTACATTTGAAGCATTCGATCCTCGCAGCATTCAAGATGTCGTGTTCGTGGCGAGGCCCTTCAATCGGTAGAGGGCTTCCAACGCCTCCCGCGGCGTCATCTCGTCTGGATTGACGCCAGAGATTGCGGCAAGCAGTGCACTGTCTTTACCGTGAAAGGGTTTAGGCGGTTGGCGCCTCACTTCGACGGAGAACAAAGGCAGGTCATCGATCAGCTTGTCGGCCTTGCCTGACGTTTCACCTGCTTCGAGCTGGTGCAGCACATCACGGGCGCGATTGACAACGGCTTCGGGCAAACCAGCCAGACGGGCAACCTGCACGCCGTAGGAACGGTCGGCAGCGCCCTTGGCGACCTCATGCAGGAACACGACATCGCCGTCCCATTCCTTCACGCGCATGGTCACATTGCTGAGCCGTTCGAGTTTTTCCGAAAGAGCCGTCATCTCGTGGAAGTGCGTGGCAAAAATTGCCCGGCATTGGTTCTTTTCGTGCAGATATTCAACCGCCGCCCATGCAATCGAAAGACCGTCAAAGGTGGCGGTGCCGCGACCGATTTCGTCGAGGATTACGAGCGAATGGTCGCTGGCCTGGTTGAGAATGGCGGCTGTCTCGACCATTTCGACCATGAAGGTAGAGCGCCCGCGCGCTAGGTCATCGGAAGCGCCGACACGTGAGAACAGTCGATCAACGATACCAATATGAGCGGAGCCCGCTGGAACGAACGAACCCATCTGCGCGAGAATCGCAATCAACGCGTTCTGACGCAGAAATGTTGATTTACCGCCCATATTCGGGCCAGTCAGCAGCCAGATTGCGCCCTGAGCCACACCCACAGGGGAGAGATTGCAATCATTGGCAACAAAGGGAGCGGCCGCTTGCCGGCGCAGCGATTGCTCGACAACCGGGTGCCGTCCGGCCACAATCTCAAACGCAAGGCCGCCATCGACGAGCGGCCGACAGTACCCTTGTTCTTCTGCCAGGACCGCTAGCGATACTGAAACATCAAGTGCCGCCAAAGCGGCGGCACCCGCACGAACAGCATCGACGTTGGTCACGGTCTCATTGGTCAAGGCATCGAAAATACCGAGCTCGATGGAAAGCGCGCGTTCGGCGGCGTTTGCTATCCTGGTCTCAAGCTCGGCCAGCTCCGTCGTGGTAAATCGCATCGCATTGGCGATAGTCTGGCGGTGGATGAATTTGCTCTTGGCTTCAACTGTGTCGGTCATGACCGAGGCATTGTTGGTGGTAACTTCGATAAAATAACCAAGCACATTATTATGCTTGATTTTTAGCGATCTTACGCCGGTGGTTTCAATGTAGTCGGCTTGCAGCCCGGCAATAATGCGGCGCGAATGGTCGCGCAGTGCCCGCATTTCATCGAGCTCGGCATGATATCCCGGACGGACGAACCCGCCGTCGCGCTTGAGAAGCGGCAATTCATCGGCAAGAGCTCGGTCGAGATGCGTGGCAAAGCCGGAAGGCAACTCGCCAAGCCATTGCAGAACATGGGTTAGTTCAGTGGGCAAGTGCTCACGCTGAAACAGTTGCGCGATTTCAGCAGCTGCTTCAAGACCACGGGCGAGTGCACCAAGATCGCGAGGTCCGCCACGCCCGACTGCGAGCCGCGACACGGCGCGGGGCATATCGGGCACGCCCTTTAGAGCTTCACGTGTCAAATCCGCAAGCGGTTGGTGAAGAAGAAAGAACGAGATCGAGTCCAGCCGTTCCGCAATCGCTTTCGGATCAGTCAAAGGTGACGTCAGCCGTTCCGCCAAAAGTCGTGCCCCGCCGCCTGTGACGGTGCGGTCGATGGCCCTTAGCAGGCTTCCCTCGCGTTTGCCGGAAAGTGTGCGCAGAAGTTCCAGGTTGGCGCGGGTGGCAGGATCGATGAAAAGCGAAGAACCTTCCGACTCCCGCACGGGCCGCATCAGCGGCGGACGCTCGGCAATCTGTGTCTTTTCGACGTAGGCGATGGCACCGGAAATCGCTGAAAGCTCGGCACGCGAGAATTGCCCAAACCCGTCGAGCGTGCTGACGTCGAAATAGCGCTGGATGCGGTTTTCTGCCGTGGCGCTGTCAAATAGACTGGGTGGCTGCGGGCTGACCGCGCGGCCGATGACATCGAACACTGGCCGCAGATCCGGATCATGAAATACGGGATCCGCGACAACCAGTTCGCGCGGATCCACACGCAGAATGTCGGCGAGCAACCGGGGTGGATCGGTTTCACTGACGCGGAACGTGCCTGTGGAAATGTCGATCCAGGCAAGCGCAAACTGACCTTTGTCTGTCCCCTTCACGCGGCCAAGCGTCATCAAATAATTGGCTTCGGATGGGTCGAGTAGTTTTTCTTCGGTGATCGTCCCGGGCGTTACAAGCCGCACGACGTCACGCTTGACGACTGATTTCGCCCCACGCTTCCTGGCTTCCGCAGGATCTTCGATCTGTTCGCATACCGCGACACGAAAGCCCCGCGCGATCAGCTTCTGGAGATAGTCGTCGGCGGCATGAATCGGTACGCCGCACATAGGAATATCGTCGCCCAGATGCTTGCCACGCTTCGTCAGCGTTATTCCAAGCGCGCGCGATGCCTCTACCGCATCATCAAAGAACAACTCGTAGAAATCGCCCATACGGTAGAACAGGAGACTATCGGGATTCGTCGCCTTGATTTCGATATATTGCTCCATCATCGGCGTAGGTCGCGCCAATATGTCAGTCTCGTAAGCGGACTGTTCGATAATAGCTGCCAGTTCGGCCAAGACGCTCTCCCGATTTCGATCAGGAGCAATCTATTCGCTATCGCAGGATTTACACACCTCTTCCGAGTTCATCCGTGGCTTTTCTCCACAGATCATCGGCCCAAGCCGAACGACTCTAAACGAAGCGCTTCGCTTCGGCAGCGTAATGACTGATATAGCGTTCCGAGATACGACTGACCGGCAAGATAATGAAGACATCCGTCGTACCAAAGTCATGATCGACGACGGCGCCATCGCCGATCATTGCACCAAGCCGCAAATAGCCCTTGATCAGCGGCGGCATCGCGAAGAGGGCCACTTTTGGATTGATCGCCTCGTTGGGGACAAGATCCATCGGCTGGAAAAGGGCGGGTAGGGCGCGAACATCCCAATCAGGCGTCGCGCGGCAGTTATGCTGCAGGAAAGACAGAGGCAACGCGTGCGCCGCAGGAACGATTCCCTGGAAGGATGCGCAACCGAACATCACACCGATCGAATGGTGCCGGCAATAGGTCCATATCCCTTGCCAGAGCAATTCGACCGTTCGTTTCGACCGGTATTCCGGCAAGACACAGGAGCGGCCCAGCTCAAGAAAGCGCAGTTCCGGCTTGGCGGCAACCAGGCGGTCGATTGAATATTCGCTGGCTGAGTAGAAACCACCCGTTTCAAAAGCTTTTTCCGAGCGCAGGAGCCGGTATGTACCAACGATTTGCTTGTGTTTCGGTCCGGGAATAGAGGTATCATAAACCAGGAGATGGTCGCAGAAGGGATCGAAGCGATCCGCATCCCGCTGTTCCATTGTGGCAGAACCTTTGGCGCCCAGCTCGTCAAAGAAAACCTTGAACCGCAATTGCTGCGATGACGCAATTTCATCCTCGGTCTGTGCGAGGCAGACTTCCATTGTGCCGATGCGCCCAAGCACCGACGCAAGGTGTGGCGCCACAAACGGCGAGGGTGTTGAATCAACCTGCGACATCATGCGTTGATCTTTAGTGATTGAAGCAGGTTCAAGCAAGGCGATGGTCATATCGATTCGCTCTCTCGGGAGATTTATCGGTATTCGTTCATCCTCTGAATACAACAATTGGATGACGACCACATGACGTTGGAAACGGGCTAATTACCCAACTCCGCTTTAGTTTTCGCCGGTTTGTCCGCCCCCGGCCCGCCGGTCGCGTAGCCAGACAAGAATTTCCTCGATCACCACCAATGCCGCTCCAACCGATATATAGGCATCAGCCAGATTGAAGACGGCAAACGACCATGATGGCAGGTGGAAAAGGATATAATCAATGACATAGCCAAGCAGGCAGCGGTCGATAAGATTGCCGATGGCGCCACCAATAATGAGGGCAAAGCCGAACCGCGAAATCCAGCGGGCGGACGCCGTGCTCCACCACAGATAGCTGACAAAACAGATGACAATGATCGTCAGTGCGATGAGGGCAGTGTCGCCCAAGCCGCTGAGCATCGAGAAGGCGATACCGTTGTTGTGAACGCGAAAAAGTGCGAGAAAAGGCAACAAATCTATCTGCTGCTGATAATCCATTCCGGTCTCGACCAGATATTTGATGACCTGGTCGCTGATCACAGCGAAGGCAATAACAACAAGAAGGCCGAAAAAGGTTCTGCTTTTCATATATCCGGCTTTCTCAGATTCCGCTGTCGAGTTTCAACGCATCACGCCTGATCTCGAACAACATGACGCCCGTGGCGACGGCGAGATTAAGCGAATCAGCACGGCCTTCCTGTGGAATGCGCGCAAGCTTGTCACAGGCGGAAGCCAATTGGTCCGGCAGGCCTTGCTGCTCATTGCCCATCAACAGGATAACCGGTTTATTGGCGTAAGGGATTGTTCGATAGTCGACTGACCCCTTCAGGTGCGTTCCGACAACTATCCCTGGAAAGCCCTTTCGCCACGACAGGAACTCGGCTTCGGTCGTGCGTACCATTGGCATGGCAAAAACCGAGCCCATGGTAGCCCGAACCGTTTCCAGCGAAAACGGATCCGTCGTCTCTCCGATCAGAATGACTCCCTTGGCACCTGCGGCATCGGCAGTCCGAATAATAGTACCGAGATTACCGGGGTCTCGCACCCGATCGAGCGCGACATAGACCTCGTCGCCTTGTGGTTTGACGGTCTGCAGGGATTGCACTTTCTGCTCGAAAACACCGACAACCATTTGCGGATTGTCGCGTCGGGTGATTGCCGAGATCACTTTTTCGCTGACTTCAAGTACGTCGCCGCCCTTGGCAATCGTGCGCGCCGCCATCTGTTCAACCAGTGAGTTGCCTTTGCCCGCCTTTGAATAAACCAGCGTCTTGATGATCCAGCCAAGATCAAGCGCATCGATGACGAGCTTCAGGCCTTCCGCAAGGAAAACGCCCTGCTGGTCGCGGAACTTTTTCATCGCCAGCGACCGCAAATCCTTGATGATCGGATTGGTCAGGCTGGTGACCTCCTTGACTCTGCCGGGACGAGCCAGTCCGGTACCGCGCCGGTCATCGTCTTGTCTGCTCATTTTGCACCCCAGCGGCTGAAAAGGGAGGTGGAAAGAGCGCGCCCGGACGAACGCTCGCGCAGGATAAGCTCACCCGACTGCACTTCGCCGCCAAGTCCGGTAAATGCATCGCGCATCAGTTCATGAATAGCGAAGAACGAAGCGCGGATTGAATAGGCAGTCAAAACCACGGCAAGCGGATTTGGCGTGAGGATCGAGCGGCAAAGATCGACCATGTCCGGCAGGTTTTCGAACAATTGCCAGACTTCACCATTCGGCCCGCGACCGTAGGCCGGCGGGTCGAGCAGAATGATGTCGTATCCACTGCCGCGCCGCTCTTCGCGCGCGACGAATTTCATCGCATCTTCGCAGATCCAGCGAATGGGTTTGCTGGATAGACCTGCCATCTCCTGATTTTCCCGCGCCCAGACAATGGCTTTCTTCGAAGCGTCCACATGCGTCACCTCCGCGCCGGCACGTGCCGCTACCAGCGAAGCCACGCCCGTATAACCGAAGAGATTGAGCACCTTCACCGGGCGCTTCGCATTGCGGATGAATTGATCCATGTGGGACCAGTGCGTACCTTGTTCGGGAAATACGCCGACGTGCCGGAAAGAGGTGAAGCGACCGAAAAACGGAATGCCATCATAGGCAAGCGGCCAGGTCTCTCCGAGTGGCACTTTGGGGAAATGCCAGCGACCGACGCCTTCCTCATCAGTATTGCCGGTGAATATTGCATCGGCCTTGTCCCATTCCAGTCTATCCCAGGCTGGCAGCCAGATTGCCTGACCCTCTGGCCGGACGATGCGATAGGGACCGTATTGTTCAAGTTTCAGGCCATTGCCGCTATCGAGCAGCGCATAATCGCTGGAAGGCAGGGTTTCGAGAATGAGACCTGTCTTTTCCTGTGGGCGTGCTCCAGTGCGGCGGGTCAGAACACGCTTTGGCGACGTTTCCGAACGAGGGGCGGATTTTTGCTGAGGTTCAATATCCGCGGCGCGAGGTGTTTTGGCAAATTGTGGCCGCGGCTTCGTTGCGGTTTTCCGATGCGGCGCTCCCTTTGGAACACTTGCTCTCGGACCGGCCCCTTTTGCCTTCCTGATTTTTCCGCCAGACGATTTCAAACCGTGCGTACCTCGCAATTCTTTGGACGCTTCCTATGCCAAGAAGACAAAGGGCGAAAGCAAAAACGCTCAATCTGAAACAGCTATGGCCTTTTCATAGATGAGAATGCCCGCCGCCAGGTCTTCCAATGCTGCGCCGACGGATTTGAACAACGTGATTTCGCCTTGGGATTGACGACCCTGAACGGTTCCGCGCGTCAAGCCGAACAGGTCGCCGATCACGTGACTTTCGTTGACGACGCCGGCCTTGATCGGCTGCACGATATCACCGCCCTCTTTCAGAGCACCGTCCTTGGTGTCGACGAACACTCGGGCACGCTTGACGCATTCGTCATCGCTTTCGCGCATTGCTGGTGTGAAAGCGCCAATCAAATCGACATGGGCTCCGGGCTTCAGGTGTTTGCCGAGGATCAGCGGTTCGGTGGAAAGGGTCCCGGCGGTAATGATATCCGCTTCGGCAATCGCCGCATCCTTGTCTGTTACGGCCTTGGCGTTGAAGCCATCAGCGGTGAGATCGGCTGCAATTTTCTCCGCCCCGGCGAAATTGCGGTTCCAGACAGAGATATCGGTGATGGGGCGGATGGTGCTGTGCGCGCGTGCCAGAAAGCCTGACAGCGCACCCGCGCCAAGCACAACGAGCTTGGACGCATCTTCGCGAGCGAGGTAGCGAGCGGCGAGCGCCGATGCGCCTGCTGTGCGCCACAAGGTGAGGCGCTGTCCGTCGATCAGCGCCTTGGGTTCGCCGGTTTTGCCGTCAAGCAAAAGATATACGCCCATAACAGCAGGTTTCGAGACGGCGCCATTGTCCGGTGAAACGGTGACGATCTTGACACCCATATAACCCTTTGAGGAATCACCCAGCGCGTCGAAATCCGACCATGCCGGCATCAGGAGCAATGTCGATGCCGTGCCATCGGGGCGGTCGACTGTGTGATGATGGCGCACAGGCTGGATCACACCCTGACGAAAAGCCTGTTCGATCGCATTGATCATATCAGGCCAGTTCAATAGCCCGTCGACCTCAACCGGAGAGATCAGTTTCATTTCATGCCCTTGACAGGTTTTGCTCAATGGAGCGAGGGAAGGTTTGGTGTTGAGCCCGTTTCAGCTGATGCTTTCCGCGCTTCCTTGCGCAACAATTCCGATTCGAGCTTGCGCTGCCGTGCGAGTTTCCGGTGTTTGCCCTGATTGTACCAGGTCGCGAAACTGCCAAGGATCAAGCCGAGAATCAGCGCAGCAAATAACCAGACAAAGAGTGGGGCAGAGTAAGAAAGCGCGGGATTCCCTGGATTAAATGGGTCGATCGTGAACGAAGTCATTTGCCGATTGGCCACGGACAATGCGATCAGGATGACGGCGAGCGGCACAAGAATGAGGACGATGACAATGCGATTGATCATATTTCTCTCCTGCGACACTTCAGATGCTTGGGGGATGTGGCCCTAGCCGTTGCCATTCAGCCTGTCCCGCAGTTCTTTACCGGTTTTGAAGAAAGGTACCCATTTTTCCTCGACATCGACGCTCTCGCCGGTGCGCGGATTACGTCCGCTACGAGCGGGACGATTCTTGACGGAGAATGCGCCGAAGCCACGGAGCTCGACCCGATTGCCCTCGGCCAGCGCATCGGTGATCTCGTCGAAGATAGCGCCGACGATGTTTTCCACATCCCGCTGAAACAAATGCGGATTGCGGTTGGCAATGATCTGCACGAGCTCTGATTTGATCACAGCGAAATCCCTTCCGGTTCAAGATCAGGAGCACAGGGTCATAAAAGCGCTAACCTGGAGACTATGTCACTGATCTTATGAGTTTAATATCTTTATTGCGCCCCGACAGGCTTGCCGTCAACGTGCCAAACAGAAACGAGTCCGTCAAGGAACATACGGTCTCCGGTCAATTCGCGCAGCACACTCGTACTTTCTTCCGGAATGCCAAGGTATCGGGTCAGCATTTTCAGGGCGGATTGCGAAAAGAACATGCCAAGGGAGGACTTTTCGACGGGCTTCCACTCGACGACGGGCAGTTTACCATCGATGCCCTTTGTTTTGAGCCAGCCGATTGCCTTGTCTTCGCCTCCAAGTTCATCGATTAGCTTGTTGGCAACCGCTTGGCGACCGGTAAAAACGGACCCGTCGGCCAATGCCAGCGCCTGCTCGTGGGTGAATTTACGTCTTTCCTGGACGAGACCGACAAACCAGTCATAGGAATCGATGATCATGCGATGAATCATCGCTTTAGCCTCGTCGCTGGCCGGATTGAAGAAATTGGGCTCTGCCTTGAGCGGACTGGATTTGATTGTCTCGACCTTAACACCGAGTTTGGCCAACAGTTCGGAAATATCGGGATACTGGAAAAGGACGCCAATCGATCCGATAATTGAAGACTGGCGAGCCACGATGTGATCGCTGGCGCTGGCGATCATGTATCCGGCGGAAGCGGCCAGCGTTCCGACCTGAGCGACGACAGGCTTCTTCATTGCAAGTTTTCGCACGGCCTCGTAGATAGCTTCGCCACCGGCGGTCGTTCCGCCCGGTGAATCGATGGAAAGGATCACGCCCTTGGCGGCGTCGGAATCCTGCACATCCTGCAGACGCTTGAGCAATTCGTCGTTTTCAAAAATCGTACCCTCGACGCGAATCTTGGCGATATGCGGCGCTGATTTCCCGGAGAACCTGTCGGAGCCAGCATTGAAAAAATAGAGCGAAATCAAGGCAAGAGCGACGAGCAGAAGGGTGAAGGCGCGCCAGAAGGTCAGTTTCCTTCGAAGCCGTCGTCTATCGATAATTGCGTCAGCAGTATTTGCCATTGTCCCATCCATTCGCTCTCAAATTCGGGTCGGCTACTCTTCTGCGACATCATTTCGTCGGAGTCCAGACGTTACACTATCGCTGGCCGGACGGTTGGACCTTGTATCTCGTTAAATGACGGCATACTTGTTGCATCGAGTGCAACTCGTGCGGGTACTTGTCCATTTCATCGAAAAATAACCATATTGGCGTTCAACTAGCCATTATATTGCAATCGGTAAACACAGCCAGACCTATGTCAATCGAAAGAAACGATACGCATGCGGGGCGCGATGCCACCGCCGACGCTGACCATCATGCCGAGGTCGCACGGCAGTTTGCTGGCTCCGATAAGGATTCTGTGGTTTTTCGTGCTGCCGAACGCCATTCGCGGCGCGTGCGTTTTTTGAAGTTTGCTTTGCCGGCGATCGCCCTTATTGGGGCCGCAGTGTTTTCCTGGTTCACCTTCTTTTCAACATCGAGTGTTCCGAGCAATATTTCTCTCGACAACGCTGGTATGGAAAACGGCAAACTGGTCATGACCAACCCCAAACTCGACGGGTTTACCAAAGACAAACTGCCCTATAAAATGAGCGCGGTAAGAGCGTTGCAGGAAGTTGGCAATAGCAACGTGATCTCTTTGGAGGGGATCAATGCCGAGATTCCGATTGGCAAAGAGTTGCGTGCGCAGGTCAAGGCGAAGTCGGGTGTGTATGACAATGCGAACCGGCAACTGACACTCGACAGCGACATAAGCCTGACAACATCCGATGGCATTACGGCTGTATTGCAATCGGCCAATATCGATATAGCAGGCAATTCCATGTCGACCGATGACCCGGTCAGCGTACAAAATAGTAAGTCGAGTATAACCGCCGACAGTATGCAAATTACCGAAAGCGGCAAGGTAATGACTTTTGAAAGGCGGGTAAGGCTTGTCATTCAGCCTACAAAGCTGCAAGAAGGTGACAAGGAAATCAAATCGCCAGAGTAATGTCTGGGGATGGTTGCTGATTTCAAGGGAATATCCCGGATTTAGGAGAGAAGACGATGTCGTGCGGGGCAAAACTGATCAGCATTTCGACCATTGCGTTGGGTCTGTTGGCATCGTCCATGATCGCTCCCGCCTTCGCTCAGGATGCCCCTGCGGCCACAACCGGTATAAAACTGTCCGGCGACCAGCCGATCCAGATCGATGCGGACAAGCTTGTTGTTCACGACAATGAGGGCACCGCTACCTTCACCGGCAATGTGACCGTTGTACAAGGTGCTACGCTTTTGAAAGCGGGTTCCATGATTGTTTATTACGTCAAGGGCGCCAAGAAAGACGCAACCGGTGCTGCCGCAGCCGATGCGCCGAAAACGACAGGCGTGGCTGGTGCTGGATCTCAGGATATCGATCACCTCGAGGTCAATGACAAGGTCTACGTTAAATCAGAAGATCAGGTTGCCACAGGTGACCATGGTACTTTCGATATGAAAACTGAAGTGCTGGTTCTGACCGGCAATAAGGTTGTTCTGTCCCAGGGTGACAATGTTGCCGTTGGCTGCAAGCTGACCGCACAGCTCAAAACGGGCGAGGCCCAGCTTGAGAGCTGCAAGAGTGGACAGACAGGTCGTGTCTCTATCGTTGTAGCCCCCAAGAACGCCCCGAAGAACTGAGACCGTAGTGTCCTTGTTTTCGCGTCGCTCGTCCAGCAAGCTTTCCGCTCGGCCTGACTCTACTATTTCTCAGGAAATGCGCCCTGCTGATCCCGCGGCGGTGGATCGTATGAAGGGCACACTTGTCGCTCGCGGCATCACCAAAAGCTACAATGGCCGTCAAGTCGTCAACGGTGTATCCTTTGGGGTCCGGGCCGGTGAAGCAGTTGGTATTCTGGGTCCTAACGGTGCTGGCAAGACAACTTGTTTCTACATGGTCACTGGCCTCGTACCGGTCGACAAGGGCACGATAGAAATCGACGGCTTCGATGTGACGACGATGCCGATGTATCGCCGTTCACGGCTCGGAATTGGTTATCTGCCACAGGAAGCTTCAATTTTCCGTGGCCTTTCGGTGGAGAACAACATCAAGGCCGTCCTTGAGGTTGTCGAGAAAGATCGAAGTGCGCGCGCTCAAGAACTCGACTCGCTGCTTGAGGAGTTTCATATCGCTCATCTGCGTAAGGCTCCAGCGCTTTCACTGTCAGGTGGCGAGCGCCGGCGACTTGAAATCGCTCGCGCTCTGGCATCGCGGCCCAATTTTATGCTTCTCGACGAACCCTTTGCCGGTGTTGATCCGATTGCCGTTGCGGATATTCAGCAACTGGTGCGCCATTTGACTGGCCGGGGCATTGGTGTTCTCATCACGGATCATAATGTACGCGAGACGCTGAAGCTGATCGACAGGGCCTATATCATCCATGCCGGACAGGTGCTCACCCATGGCCGGCCGGATGAAATTATTGCCAATCAGGATGTTCGCCGACTTTACCTCGGGGACCAGTTCAAGCTCTGATTCGTCATTTCTCTGCATTTATCTACTGGAATGCCGTCTGCGATACGTCTTTAGATTGAAAATTGCCGCACCAACACGTTTTTCCCTTGCTTGCAATTGACAAGCAAGGATTGGGCCAGTTCTGTACGACAGCAAAGAATTCGTACGAGAGTATTCGCATCCATCATGGCTCTGTCGGCAAAGCTCGATCTCAGGCAAACCCAAGCATTGGTAATGACACCGTTGCTCATGCAGTCTATTCGGCTGCTTCAGTTGACGCATGTCGAACTCGAGCAGTTTATAGAGCAGGAGATCGAAAAAAACCCCTTGCTTGAACGCGATGACGTCAATAGCGAACATTTTGCGCTTGATGAGCGCGGGTTCAACACCGACCGGATTTCGAGCGATGAACGCGACTTCGGCAGAATCGTGGGCAGCGATGTCGAGGCGCATGATGATCATTCCCAGGATGGGCAAGCCGATCATTGGCTGGTAAGCGGAGAGTCGACGAGTTCGGGTTCTATGTCCGACACGTTCGATAGTTCCCTCGAGAATATCTTTCCCGATGATCCCGGAACGCATGATTTTATCGGTGGCGATCTTGCTTCGAAATGGAAATCATCGTCCGGCGATGGCTATGTTTCTACCGGGGGTGAGGGATATAACCTCGAACAGGTGACGGCGGCTCCGCTGACCCTTCGGGACCATATCGCCGAGCAGATTATTTTCGCCTTCGTATCGGCTCGTGACCGTATGATCGCTGCCGAACTTGCCGATCACCTCGATGAAATGGGCTATTTGCGTGTCGATGCAGAAGAGATTGCTGAAAGGCTTGGTGCAGATGCCGACCATATCCAGAAACTGATAGCGGTCTTGCAAGAGTTCGAACCCGCAGGGTTATTTGCCCGCGACCTTGCGGAGTGCCTATCACTTCAGCTTCGTGCAAAAAACCGCCTCGGCCCGAGCATGAAAATACTATTGCAGAATCTCGAACTCCTCGCGAAACGCGATTTCCACAGCCTCAAGAAGCTTTGTCATGTGGGAGATGCTGAGATTCTGGCTATGCTGCGGGAAATCCAACTTCTCGACCCAAAGCCAGGGACGGCTTTTTCCTCTGGCTTGGCAGACAGTATCGTGCCTGACGTGCAAGTGGATGTCGCTTCGGATGGAACCTGGCGGATTGAGCTCAATCCCGATGCTCTGCCACGTGTGCTCGTCAACAACAGCTACTATGCGACGGTCGCGAAGACGAGGACCTCTTCAGCCGAGAAGATATTTCTGAGCGAATGTCTTCAGAACGCCAACTGGCTAACGCGCAGTCTTGATCAACGGGCACAAACAATTCTGAAAGTCGCCAGTGAAATAGTCCGCCAACAGGAACAATTTCTTCGCCATGGCGTTGCTCATCTGAAGCCGCTCAACTTGCGCAATGTGGCTGATGCGATCGGGATGCACGAGTCTACGGTTAGCAGGGTCACCGCCAACAAATATATGCTGACCAGGCGGGGTGTATTCGAATTGCGTTACTTTTTCAACGCGGCGATCGCGGCGACCGAAGGTGGTGGGCAGCATTCATCGCAGTCCGTGCGTCACCAGATCAAGCAGCTGATCGACGTTGAAGCACCGGATGATATTCTGTCGGATGATACAATTGTGGATTTGTTGAAGGAGCAAGGGGTTGATATTGCCCGACGTACTGTTGCCAAATACCGGGAGGGAATGAATATCGCCTCCTCGGTACAAAGGCGGCGTGAGAAAAAAGCTCAGGCTTCAGTGCGCAAGGGCGATGGAAAGTCTGGATTCGTCCGTCACACGGGTGTAGAATCTTGTCGAGTGGGTAAATGAACTGGACCGAAGAAGTCTGGTCAGGGAGACAAGCGCCGGTAATTTGCGACAACTGAAGTGAAAGCGCACCTTGGATGAAGAATCAGAAAGTGAAATGTGATGAAACGCTCGCACTGGTTGTGCGGGATGTCTTTGCTCGCCTCTCAACAACAGTGTAGATTGGTTCGGGCGATAAAATCACAATGAAGGTGAGGTATCATGAGTCTGCGTGTATCTGGGAAACATATGGACATTGGTGACGCTTTCCGCATTCGGATTGAGGAGCGGATAGGGGAGATGGTCTCCAAGTATTTCGATGGCGGATATACCGGCCATGTCACGGTAGAAAAGCAGGGCTCGCGATTCATTGCTGACTGTCTTATTCGCCTGGATACCGGTACTGTGCTGCAGGCAGCAGGCGAAGCGCAGGATCCTTTGCTCGCTTTTGACGCAGCAGGGGAGCGCATAGACAAACGCCTCCGCCGCTACAAGCGACGTCTCAAGTCGCACCAGTCCCCTGGTTCAAACGGAGTTTTCGACGATATTTCTTATACGGTGATGGCGCCCGTACCGGACGATGATGAGGATATTCCGGAAGATTATGCGCCGACCATCGTTGCAGAAACGTCAATGGCGCTCAGAAGCATGAGCGTGGCATCAGCGGTCGTAGAACTCGACTTGAAGGATAGCCCCGTCGTTGTTTTTCGAAATGCTGGTAGTACGCAGGTAAATATCGTATATCGCCGCGCCGATGGAAATATTGGCTGGATCGATCCATCGACAGTGGCGGGTGAAAACGTTGCTCGAACGTGAAGAAGCGGATTCATAGCGAAATTGAACTACCGTCCGCGCGTAGGCAAGTGCGCGGATGGTAACTGGAAGGAAGAGAGATAATGGATCTGGGTGATCTCATTCAGCCCGACGCTGTCCTGCCCGCATTGAAAGTCAATTCCAAAAAGCAGCTTTTGCAGATCATGTCGGAAAAGGCAGCGGCCTTGACCGGTCTGAGCGAGCGGGAGGTATTCGACACGATCCTGCAGCGTGAGCGCCTGGGCTCAACCGGCGTTGGCAATGGCATTGCCATCCCGCATGGCAAGATCAATAGCGTAAAACGGATTGCCGGAGTTTTTGCACAGCTTGAAACCCCTATTGATTTTGAAGCGTTAGACGACCAGCCGGTTGATATCGTCTTTCTGCTGCTGGCACCAGAAAATGCCGGGGCGGATCATTTGAAAGCGTTGTCACGCATTGCACGTATGCTGCGTGATCCCGAACGTATTGCAAAACTGCGCACTGCCCACGATGCCGGCTTGATTTACGAACTCCTGACTTCGCAGCCAGCATCCAACGCTGCATGAGGTTGTGTTTTTGGGTAAGTAAAAGCCGCCGCCGGGCGGCTTTTCTATGAGGATCGGCCTGTCTTACGGCCGTAAAGTTCCAGCCGGTGATGAACAATATCGTAACCGAGCGACCTGGCGATCTCTTCTTGCAATTTTTCAATTTTGTCTGACTTGAACTCGACCACTGCACCCGTATCAATATCGATCAGATGATCGTGGTGTTCGCCGCGAGCTTGCTCGAAACGTGATGGCCCGCCATTGAAAGCATGACGATGGATTGCCCCCATCTCCTCCAGCAAATTCATGGTCCTGTAAACAGTAGAAAGAGAAATGCTATCGTCGATCTCGATGGCACGGTGGAAAATCTTCATCGCGTCAGGATGGTCTTCGGTGGAAGTCAGAATGTCGATGATAATCCGCCGGGGACGAGTAATACGCACACCAGCCCTGCGCAATTCCTTTTCATAGTCCGGCTTCTGATTCATTGCAGGTTTCATGCTGCTGATTATGCGCCATATTGGCGTCAGTTGCAAAGATTCTCAACTGGCAATCTAACGGCAATGGTTGTTTCACCTGCAAATAAAATCGCCGCTCGCGAAAAATCCACAAGCGGCGGATCATTAAACGCGAGCAGGAATTTTGACGCCCGGGACCTCCACAGTAACTTTGTGCTCCCCAGTGGTTTGCAGCGGGATACCGTTTTCGACTTTTGCAAATTTCTTGCCGTTTATAGTAATCTTCTTATCTTCTTTTGCAGATGGTTTGACCTCCACGACATAGCGAGCCTCGCCGTTGCGTAGCACGAAACTGAAGCCGCTCCATTCGGATGGAAGTGCAGGATCAACGAACAACCTGTCATTCCGGCGGCTGATGCCAAGAATACCCTCCGTCGCAACGCGGTAGAGCCATCCCGCCGAACCGGTATACCACGTCCAGCCCCCACGTCCGCGCATCGGATCGACGGAATAGACATCCGCAGCCACGACGTAAGGCTCCACGCGGTAAAATTCGGCTTTTTCTGCCGTTAGCGAATGGTTGACCGGGTTCAGCTTCTTGAACCAGCGATATGCTTCATCCGCATCGCCGAGTTTGGCCATAGCCAGAACAGCCCAGGTTGCTGCATGGGTATATTGCCCGCCATTTTCGCGCACACCGACCGGATAGCTCTTGATATAGCCAGGATCATGGCGCGTCTTGTTGAACGGTGGTGTGAACAACTTGATGACATCGACTTCATCGTCGATGAGGTGCGTTGCGACCGATTGCATTGCCCGTTTGCTGCGGTCTGGATCGCCATAGCCGGATAAGACGCTCCAGGATTGAGCGATCGAGTCGATCTTGCACTCATCGCTTTTCTTCGAACCAAGGGGGGCACCATCGTCAAAGTAGCCGCGACGATACCATTCACCGTCCCAGCCATCTTTCTCAAGAGCGGCTTCCAGACTTTCGATATGGGCTTCCCATCGCTGGATGCGCTCCTTGTCCTTCAGGTGTTTTGCAATCGGCAAGACGTCACGCAAGGTACTGATCAGGAACCAGCCGAGCCATATGCTTTCGCCCTTACCGTCTTCACCAACGCGGTTCATGCCGTCGTTCCAGTCACCTGTCAGCATCAGCGGCAGGCCGTGCGACCCGGTACGGTCGATGGCAAGATCAAGTGCCCGGGCTGCATGCTCATAGACACTGACTTTCTCGCTTGAGATCGTTGGCTGGTAGAAAGCGTCATGCTCACCATTTTCAAGCGCCCGGCCTTCGATAAAGGCAACCTGCTCGTCGAGGATGCTCATATCGCCGGTCACCGAGGTATAATGAGCGATGGCATATCCTAGCCAAACCACGTCGTCTGAGATCTTCGTGCGCACGCCCGCGCCAGTCGTCGGCAACCACCAGTGTTGAACGTCGCCTTCTTTGAACTGGCGAGCCGAAACATTAAGAATTTGCCTGCGCGCCAGAGATGGATCAAGGATCAGCATGGACAAAGTGTCCTGCAACTGATCGCGGAAGCCGAAGGCGCCGCTTGCCTGATAAAACGCGGAACGCGCCCAAATGCGACAGGCAAGGCTCTGATAGGGGAGCCAGCGATTGACCATGACATTGAACGCATCGTCCGGCGTGTCGATCTGCAGTCCATCGAGGAAGTTCGACCAGATCATCTTTGACGTCGAGAGCGTTTCCTCGAACGGCTGCTTGTTGTGGTCTGCAATGATCCGACGGGCCTCATTATGGCTGCCGGCATCCCCCATGTAGAAGACCAACTCTTGGGTTTCACCCGCTCCAATCTTGATATCGACTGCAAGTGCAGCACAAGGGTCACCACCGGCTTCGACCAGGTTTGATAGCGTCTTCGCCTGAAGCACCGCATCCGGACGATCGACTGAACCGAGCGCACCGAAGAACTCGACACGGTCGGCGGTATAGGACTGTGGCTTCACGTTCGTAGCAAAGAATGCCACACGCTCGCGCCGGTCGATGCCATAGGGGTTGCGGGCAAACAGCACGCCCGCTTCAGTATCGCATGACGGCACGATGAACGGTGAAGTCTTTGCACGGGCATTACCAAGAATCCATTCCACAAAGCCGTAGACACGCAATGCCTTGGCCGTACCGCCATTATTGGTGATCCTGAGTCTCGATACACGTACAGGCAGGTTCGGATCGATCGTATGGGTCAGTTCGAGCCCGATATTGCCGTGACGTGAGATGAAGGTTGAGTAACCTTGACCATGCCGGGTTTCATACTGCACCGAAGGATCGCGCAGGACGGATGCGGTCGGGGAAAATGCGGTGTTTTTGTCAAGATCCACCACGTAGATTGCTTCGCCGGAGCGGTTGATGACGGGATCATTCGACCACTGCGTCAGCTGATAGTCGCGGCTGTTCCCGGACCAGGTAAAGCCCGCACCTTCGGCCGAGACGTGGAAGCCGAAAGCGGGATTGGAAATTACATTGATCCAGGGTTGGGGCGTACTGATGAACCCGCCGAGACGAACGACATACTCACCGCTCTTCATGTCGAAACCGCCAAAGCCGTTCCAGAACGTCAGATCGTCTCCCGAAATTTTCGGGCGGCGCTTGCTCATCAGCTGCGTCGGCGCCGGGGCAATCCCACGCAGATCATCATTTCCAATATCCGCGGTCACAACCGCCTTTCCGCGGGTTTCAGTTACGGGAAGGAGATCTGCGCTGAGTCCGGCCATACGCTTCAACTGCTCGGAAAGAGAACCGTTCTGCGCGTGCATGACGATGCGGGCCGAAGCCAGAAGTGTGTTGTAGCTGGCATCACTCATCTGGTCCTTCCGGACGGTGAAGATGTGGACACGTGGTCCAAGCTGAGCGCCGCGGGCGCGGCTATTTTCGCAAATTGCCTCCAAGCCACGCTGGAAATCCTGTGCATAGGAGAAGGAGCGCTCGTTGATGACAACGACGTCGACAACAAGCCCCTTAGCCCGCCAATATTCATGTGCCTTCAGCAGGTTTCTCAGCGTTTCCATGTCCGCTTCATCATCGATGCGCAGCGCCAGGATCGGGAAGTCACCCGAGATCGACATGGGCCAGAGTTCGGATTGACTGCCGAGACCACTTGCAATGCTCTCGGATGGCATGCGCAGAGCCTTGTCCGGATAGATCAGGCTCGTCGCCACACGCTGGAATTCGGCCGCTTCATCGGGATTGATGCCAATATGGTGAAGGCGAACCTGCGAACTTGTCCAGGACAGTGAAAATTCACGGGTAAAGCAATCCGGATGGCGGAAGCGGGAAACCACTTCCTCAAGCTCTTGGCGATTTGGCCGCACGAGCGTCCAGAATACAAGCGTTACCTTTTTATGTGCCGGGACACGAACACGGCAGCGTAGCGAGGCGATGGGATCGAGCACAAAACCATGGCTCCCGCTTAAAGTGGCGCCTTCGTCGAAAGCCGCCGGATTGCGTAATGAGCGACCGCGACCGATAAAGTTGCGCCGATCAGTCTCCGCCTGGATTTCGCGCATCGCGCCGGAACTGTCGCTCACGACATGAGCAAGGTGAATATCCGGGTCGTCATTGCCGCGCTTCCGGCGCGTCGCATAGATCGCATCGCCGCGCTGATCGATCTCCGTCTCAACGAACATCTTCGCAAAAGCCGGATGAGCGGTATCCGTATCGTCACTGGTTAATACGAGTTCGGCGTAAGATGTGACTTCGATAATGCGGTCTTTGGTGCCGGTATTGGTGATGACGATACGGCGGCCTTCGCCATCGGAATCCGAAGCGACGATCGCCTCCACGGTGGTGTGGATCGTACCGGTTTCCTTGACAAATTCCGCCTTGTAGTCGGCGAAGATAGTCATACTTTTTTCGCCTGCAACCCGCACGGGATCCCCTGTTGCCGACCACCATTCGCCGTTTTCAAGATCGCGCAGGAACAGGAACGTGCCATAGCCGCTTTCAAGTGAATCCGGTTGGAAGCGGGTAACGGCCAGACCATTCCAACGGCTGTAACCGCCGCCATTGGCGGTCACCATGACCGAGTAATGTCCGTTCGACATAATCTGCGTTGCGTTCGGCGCACTCAACGGATTCTGGATGAAACGAATTGAGGCTGTTTCTTCCCCGCTTTCGACAGCCTTGCGCATTGGGTTCTCGGCCTTGGCCTGCAGAACCGGAATTTCGCGCGGCGCCTTTTCCTGTAGCAGGAGCTCGGCTGCTTCGATCACCGGATCGGCGTGGAAGCGCTCACGCATGCGACCTTCGAAAACAACGTTGTTGACGGCCACAATCGACATGCCGTGATGGTGCGCCATGTAATTGCGCACGACTGCATATTCTTCATCTTCGCGGACGCGCGACTTGGTAAAATCCACGGCGTCATAGAAGCCATATTGACCAAGGGCCCCCATGGCGCGCAGACGCTGGAGGTTCTTGACGGCTTCAGCCGGCTGATACTGGCTGGCCATGATGCTGGCGTAGGGGGCGACCACGTAATTCTTGGAGAGACCTCGTTTGAGGCCGAGCGTCGGGACACCGAAATTAGTATATTGGTAATTCATCTCGGGATCACGCGCATTATATGCTGCTTCCGAAATGCCCCACGGCAAACCTTTGGACTCACCATATTCGATCTGGCGCTGCACGATCAACTTATTGGTCTGGTCCAGCATGCTGCCGAGCGGTTCGATCATGACCAGTGGCGGCATGAGATATTCGAACATCGAACCGGACCAGGAGACCAGCGCGCCACGCCAGCCAACCGGCACCAGCAAACGGCCAAGTTTGAACCAGTGATCGACCGGTATATCGCCCTTGGCGATGGCAAACAGGCTCGCCAGACGCGCCTCAGAGGCGAGGAGATCATAACAGCTGGCATCGAGTTCATTGGTCTCCACGCGGAAACCGATGGATAACAGACGTCGTTCCTTGCGTTCCAAGAAGGTAAAGTCAGTGTCAAAAGCCAATTGCCGCGCCCGTGTGGCGAGCGTTCCCAGGCGTTCGCGCAGGACGTCTGTGCTTTCGTGGCTGCCGATTGCATCGTCCGTGTGGCCCTGACACGTCTTGACGAGCAGGAGCGCCCATTCATTGGCGGTTGCGCTGATCGGGCTCTCGAGTTCGCTGTGCAATTCGTCGGTCAGCCGCTGGATATCGCCGGCGAAGAGCGCAAGGTTGATCGTGCGCAACGATGCCGTTTCCGGTTCATCCTTAATGGTTGTGATCGCCCGACGGAAATTGGAAACGCGTTCTTCCAGTCGGCGCCGCAAAGGCCGCAAAACGCGACGGTCATCCGGAATGTCGCTTATGGCTTCCTCCAGAATATCGCTGACATCGAGAATGCCATCGAGATCGCTCTGGAGATAGACAGAGGGTGCCTCGGCCCATTTCTCCAGTGCCGACGACAGTGCGACGAGGTGGCCGGCCAGATTACCGCTATCAACCGCCGAAACATAAAGTGGCAGCAATGGGCGCAGCGTGGTCGTTTCGTACCAATTATAAAGATGGCCGCGATATTTCTCCATCTTCTCAAGTGTTTCGAGCGTTTGGTCGATGCGGGTCAGCGTTTCATTGAAACTGATCCAGCCAAAGTCGCGCGCAGCGACCGTAGAAAGCAGATACATGCCGATATTGGTAGGGGACGTACGTGTCGCAATGACAGGATACGGATCTTCCTGGAAGTTGTCCGGCGGAATGAAATTCTGTTCCTTTGTGACGAATGTGTCGTAGTAATGCCAGGTACGGCGGGCGAACCGGCGCAGTTCGCCCTTGTCCGACGAGCGAACGTTGAGATCATCCAACGGCTTGGCTGAGCGGCTGACCAACCAGGCAATCATCGGCGACAAGAACCAGATCAGCGCGAACGGTACGGCTAGAAACCATGCGGGGCTCTGAACAGCCAGTGGCAAACCGATGGCAATGACCGCGACGATTACGGCAGGCCACATCAATTGCGTATAGTAGCTCAGCGTATCGGGAGAACTGGTCTTGGCCTGCGCCGCTGCACGCCACTCAAGAAGATGTTTGCGCGAAATAAACAGACGGTAGAGCGTGCGTACAATCGCGTCGATCATCAGACACGCCATATTGGCGATGAAGGTAATACGCAGCGCAATGTCCGCAGCGCCGGCAAAAACATCCGTCAAAATCGCCTGGAAATGCCCTTTGAGCGACAGGTTCATGTCTGTGGGGACAAGATTGGTAAACAGGATCATCGTCGGCACGATGAACATGCTGAAGATCATGAAACACTGCCAAAGCGTGGCAAGTCCCGGCGGCAGCAATGTCCAGCCGGCAATGGAAGCCAGAATCCAGAATATAGGTGTAAGCGAGCGGCGAAGATTATCGACCATCTTCCAGCGTGTGACCGCAGTCACGCCGGGTCTTGTGCTGAAAAGATAGGGCAGGAGTTGCCAATCGCCGCGCGTCCAGCGATGATGGCGGGAAATGTCGACGTTGTAACCTGTCGGATAGTCTTCAACCACTTCAACATCGCTGACGAGCGCGCTGCGGGCATAGCCACCTTCGAGCAAGTCATGGCTCAGGACAGCATTTTCGCCGATTTTCCCTTCAAGGGCGGCTTCAAAGAAATCGATGTCATAAAGACCTTTGCCGGTGAATGTGCCTTCACCGAGCACGTCCTGATAAACATCGGAAACCGCGAACACGTAGGGATCGATACCGCGATTGACTGAAAAGACGCGCTGCAAGAACGAGGCATCATCGCCAGTCGTCAGCGAAGGGGTGACGCGAGGCTGCAAGATAGCATAGCCACTGACCACACGGCCCGCTTTGGCGCTGTAGATGGGTCGGTTGAGCGGGTGAATGAGCTTGCCCGCCAGACGATTGACTGAGTCCGGCGTCAGGCGCGTGTCGGAGTCGAGTGTCATGACAAACCTGATGTCGGTCGGAACTTCCTCGTTCGAGGGGAAATAGGTCGTATCCTTGTCGCCGCGCAACAGCATATTAAGCTCGTGCAGCTTGCCCCGCTTGCGCTCCCAGCCCATCCAGCGATTTTCCTGGGCGTTAAACAGGCGCTTGCGGTGCAGGAGGAAGAATCGGGGATTGTTTTGCGTATAGTGGTCGTTGAGTGCCGTGATTTTCTCGCGCGCATAGTCGAAAATGTCGAGATCGTCGTCGGTCTGTTCGAATTTGCTGTCAGCCCAGTCCGTCAAAAGGGCGAAATAGACCTCACCGCGCGGGTTGGTGAGATAGTGGACTTCGAGATTGCGGATATGCTCGTCGACCGAGTCACGGGAGGTGATCAGCGTCGGAACGGCGACGAGGGTTTTTGCTTCCTGAGGCAGGCCATTCTTGTACTCAAAGCCGATCAGCCGTGTCGGGGGCATGAACATCGGGATGATCCAGTTGACGAAGCCGTTGGCGGTTTCCATCGTAGGGAACACTGCTAGCAAGGTGAACAGCCAGGTCATCCCGTCAGGCAACCCGGCGCGGCGCAGGAAATAATGGATCAACAGCAGGATGGCGATCGAGAAGAACGAGGCCGGAGCCCACAGCCCGGCGAGTCCCAATTTGCGGTAGAAACGGACCCAACGTATAAGAAGCGTCGGCGTGTAATCACACGTCTTTTCAAGTTCAGGGCGGCCGTCGCCGGCAAGATAATAACCGACATCGCGTTTGCGTTGTTCGGTAACCCCACCCTCATCGCCAGTCTCCTCAGCACTTTTGCGCGCGAGTTCCAGAGCTGATTGTGTGATGTCGTGTTCACTCTTGCCCGAGCGGCGCGCGATCTTTTCGATACTCACGCGGTATGCGTTGCGGGAATGAAAATCGAGCGCATCGAAGTTAGAGTTTTCGCGCAGAACTGCATCGACACCGCTGACCGTCTCAAACCAGGTGATCCAGTCGACGTCGTCGATTGCCTTCAGACTGCGGATGAGATTGCCCATGCTCACGCCGCCAGTGGATTGGCGCGTGTGTTCCTGAATGATGGCATCCTCGGAGTCGCTGCCGTTCTTTTCGAGTTCCTCCTCCAGCCATGCGACCGCAGCGCCGGAGTGGGCGGCGCCACCACGCAAGCGATAGAGCAGGTGAGTAGCAAACGTGCTGTCCTTGGCCGCAGTCGCATACTGCGCCAGAAGCTGCGGGAGACTGTCCCTGTCGGCATTCAGCGTGATTTCATCGGCTACACTGTTTGCATAAGCACGCATGCGGCGCGCGCGCTCCACACGCAAGGAAAGACGCCGCGCATTCTCGATGAGAATAAAACGTACAGCAGATGGAAGCGCCCACAATTCGCCGATATGCAGAGGTTCTACGGTCTGGAAACCTTCAACGATGGCGCTCAGGCTATTCAGCGAAAACTGGCTGTCCGTATGCGCGACGTAAAGCCAGGCAAGCGCCATAACCCGCGGGATGCTGGGCTGGCTCACAAGTGACGGCAATTGCCGGAAAAATTTCTTGGGCAGATCGCGCTCGACCTGCTGTATGTTCTGATCGACCAGGTAGTAATTGTCCAAAAGCCACTGAGCCGCTGGTGTTATCGTTTCGCCGTTACGTGCTGCGGCATCGGAGGAACGGTAGGAATGCAGGATTAGTCTGGCGTTTTCGACCGTACGCTGCTCGAAAACCATTGGCTCGTATTCGGGCAATCGAACGTCTTCGCCCTTGGCCACCCGTGTACCCAGATCCCTCAAATCATCGATCGATTTATAGTGAGCCCTGATTGGGTTGGGTTGGACAGCAAAAATCTGACCGACGGTCTTCTTCTGGGATGCGAACGCTTGAAAAAAGCTCAATACGGGCATTTGGGTCATTTCGGTTTGGAAGAAAAAATCTTCGGGATTGCAGCACAAGGCGATCAGGGGGCTGATCGCCCACGTTTCATTTTACGGTCTAATCAGGTCATGGCAATTAAGCTATCACCACTTTTATCGTTAGCGATCAGTTTTGATGAAAATGAGTCAGATTTCCATTCGTCTTTGTACGTAATTTTGGAGGATCTGCACAGGGGCGCGGCCTAGCCTACCTTCATAGGACCATGTCGAAAATGGCGATTCAAATCTAAAAGACCGGGATCTGGCCAATCCCGGTTTGCAATTCAGACAGCCACTATCTCAACCCTTTGGGAAGACCCGCCAATGTTTGGGACGGAACGCGATCCGGCTGGTCTCCTTTGCGGGATGGTCCGCCGGAATTTCGATCTCCACGCGTTCTGTCACGCCGGCGATATCGAGCTCTACCCGTCTGGTGGCTCCGACACGGCGGCTTGCGACAACCGTTCCAGCGATACGACCCTCGGGGCCCTCGACGAGATCGACATCATGGGGCCTGAAATACAATAGTGCTTCGCCATCTTCGAGATTGCTTTTCACCCCAAGCGACTGGTCGCCAAGCCACAGCTCTCCCTTGTCGATCCGAACCCCGAGCGAGCTCGATTCACCGATAAAGCTGTAAACGAAGGGTGAATTCGGCCGGTCATAGACCTCATCGGGAGTGCCTATCTGCTCGATCTTGCCTTGGCTCATAACGACAACGCGGTCCGCCAGTTCGAGCGCCTCGTCCTGGTCATGTGTTACAAAAACGGTGGTGTGCTTGGTCTTGTCGTGAATTTCACGCAGCCAGCGGCGCAGTTCTTTGCGGACTTTGGCATCGAGCGCACCAAAAGGTTCGTCGAGCAACAAAATCCGCGGTTCGATAGCCATGGCACGGGCAAGCGCGACGCGCTGACGCTGACCGCCGGAAAGCTGTGCCGGATAGCGTTTTTCAAGGCCGGAAAGCTGGACGAAATCCAGGAGTTCTGATGAGCGCCGGCGAATCTCGTCTTTGCTCGGCCGGTTGGAATTTGGCCGCACCTTTAGACCAAAAGCGACATTGTCGATCACTGTCATGTGGCGGAACAGCGCATAATGCTGGAAGACGAAGCCGACGTTGCGCTCCTGTACCGATTTCAGAGAAGCGTCCTCATCACCGAAGAAAACCTTGCCCTCGGTTGGAGTTTCCAACCCGGCGATCAAGCGCAGCAGCGTCGTCTTCCCGGATCCGGACGGCCCCAGCAGAGCGATCAGTTCGCCTGAATTGATATCGAGTGACACGTCGTGCAGCGCCGGAAAACGATCGAATTCCTTGCGTACACCACTTACGCGAACGTCCATATATTTATTCCCTTCAGTGTCCGCCAGCCGCGCGCAGCTCCGCCCCATATCTCAGCTCCAGAAGAGTCTTGAGTATGAGCGTGACCAGCGCAAGCAGCGCCAGCAACGAAGCCACCGCAAAAGCAGCGACAAAATTATATTCGTTGTAAAGAATTTCGACATGCAGCGGCATCGTGTTGGTGAGGCCTCTGATATGCCCTGAAACGACAGATACTGCGCCAAATTCTCCCATGGCCCGGGCGTTGCACAAAAGCACGCCATAGAGCAAGCCCCATTTGATGTTGGGAAGTGTCACGTGCCAGAACGTCTGCCACCCGTTAGCCCCCAGCGACAGGGCGGCTTCCTCATCAGTCGTACCCTGCTCTTGCATCAACGGGATCAATTCCCGCGCGACGAATGGGAATGTGACAAACATCGTCGCCAGTACAATACCCGGAACGGCAAACAAGATTTCAATCCCGTGCGATTTGAACCAAGGTCCGAGCACGCTTTGCGAACTGAACAACAGCACGTAGACCAGGCCGGAAATGACCGGAGACACCGAGAACGGCAGATCGATCAACGTGGTCAAAAAGGCTTTGCCCTTGAATTCGAACTTGGCGATCGCCCATGCCGCAACGACACCGAAGACCACATTGAGCGGCACTGCGATTGATGCGACCAGCAACGTCAAGCGAATAGCGGCCTGAGCATCCGGCTCTGCAAAGGCAGCGAAGTATTCGGCCGGGCCTTTGCGAAACGCTTCCACAAAAACAGATACAAGCGGGAGCAGAAGAAACAGCCCGAGAAACACCAACGCAATGCCGGTCAAAATGAAACGTGCCGTACGCCGCTCGGTGGTTGCGTGCCGGGCCGTGGCCGACGGATCGGTAACCTGGACAGGATCATGCGCCATAACCATACCTCCTTCGGCTCCAGGCCTGAATGAGATTGATCACGAAAAGCATAAAAAACGACAGCAGAAGCATGATGGTGGCAATCGCTGTCGCGCCAGCATAGTCGAATTCCTCCAGGCGGATAACGATCAAAAGAGGTGCTATTTCCGAGACATAGGGTAGATTTCCTGCGATGAAAATCACGGAACCGTATTCACCGACCGCCCTTGCAAATGCCAAAGCGAAGCCGGTCAGGATGGCCGGCTGCAGGCCTGGCAAAAGCACCCGCGTAATCGTCTGGAAGCGATTGGCGCCGAGAGTCGCTGCAGCTTCTTCGACTTCCTTGCGAATTTCTTCCATCACTGGCTGTACAGTCCGGACGACAAAGGGCAGACCGATGAAGATCAAGGCGATCGTTATGCCAATCGGTGTGAAAGCAACCTTGATCCCGATTAAATCGAGCCAATGCCCTATCCAACCGTTTCTGGAATAAAGTGCCGTTAGCGCAATGCCGGCCACCGCCGTCGGCAGCGCAAAGGGTAGATCGACGATGGCATCGACAATTCGCCGGCCCGGAAACCGGTAGCGCACCAGCACCCAGGCAACGATGACGCCGAAGACGACGTTAACCATCGCAGCAATGAGGGATGTCCCAAAGCTGATTTTGAGAGCATTTACGGTTCGAGGATCAGTCGCTACGTGCCAAAATCCGGGGAAACCCAATGATGCCGAGCGCCAGACAAGGCCGGTTAAAGGGATAAGAACTATCAACGCGAGGTAGGCAAGAGTGAAGCCGAGCGTCATTCCAAACCCTGGAATTACGCTCGGCTGCTTAAACCGCCAACCCGCTTTCGCGAGGTTGGAAATCATGCTGTTACTGTTTCGGCTTGTAAATCTGGTCAAACGTTCCGCCATCTCCGAAGTGATAGGGCTGTGCCTTTGCCCATCCGCCGAAGATTGGATCATCGATCGTCACCAGTTTCAACTCCGGTAATTTTTTGATCAGTTCCGGAGCGACGAGTTCGGGCTCTGAGGGCCGATAAAAGTGCTTGGCTGCGATCGTCTGGCCTTCCTTCGAATAAAGATATCCAAGGTAGGCTTCAGCTACCTTGCGTGTGCCTTTTGCATCAACATTCGCATCTACGACAGCGACTGATGGCTGAGCGAGAATCGAGGAGGGTGGAACGACGATATCAAATTTGTCATCGCCGAATTCCCTGGACGCCAGATAAGCTTCGTTTTCCCAGGCAAGAAGTACATCACCGAGTTCGCGCTGGGCGAATGAATTGGTCGAGCCGCGCGCACCGGAATCAAGCACGGGAACGTGCTGGAACAACGTGCCGACGTATTCCTTGATCTTGGCCTCATCGCCGCCGTACTGCGCGTTGGCCCAAGCCCAGGCTGCAAGGTAGTTCCAGCGAGCGCCACCAGATGTTTTAGGGTTGGGTGTGATCACCTCTACACCATCTTTGATGAGATCCCCCCAATCCTTGATGCCCTTTGGGTTGCCCTTGCGCACGAGAAAAACGATCGTAGACGTGTATGGCGCAGAATTGTGCGGAAATTTCTTGATCCAGTCCGGATTGATTTTTTTGGCTTTGACAATGGCATTCACGTCGCTCTCGAGTGCCAGCGTCACGACATCGGCGTCGAGGCCGTCAATAACGGAACGAGCCTGCGCACCGGAACCGCCGTGAGACGCCTGAATGGTCAATGTCTCGCCTGTGTCGGCTTTCCACTTGGCTGCGAACGCCGCATTGAAATCCTTGTAAAGCTCTCGCGTCGGGTCATAGGACACGTTTAAAAGGGTGGTGTCCGCATAGGCAGCAGACATCGGCTGAATGACGACCGTTGCTGCAAGCAACACAGCCGCCAGTGTGAGGGAAAGTCGGGAACGTTTCATGCCTGCCTCCGTATGATTAGAACTGAAGCGTAGCAGAGCGCCCGCAAATAGGGGCGTTAGAAAGAATTCCTTTTACAGCGAAAAATTAGAATATTCTACCGGATCAGCATAGTCTACTGAAACAGTCGTCTATTCTCGCCGGGTATAGGATTCTCTCAAACTTGGGTAGCAGGGCTATTTTCGGCTGATCGAAAAGGTCGCTGCAGGCTTTTCTGGAAAATGAGACCAATCCAGAACAATGTTTCCGACTCGTAACGGCCCGACCGGGTGAAACCTTTTTAGCCGTCGGGCTGCGCAGACTGGCGGATTTCTATTTGCCGAACAGCACTTTCACAGGTGTCGCATCGGCAAACCGCGTATAAGCGGTGCCATTGGTCCGAGCGTCGTCGAAGATGCGCGTCTTGATCGGCATGACAAAGATTGCGGCCGTCAGGAACGCGGTTGCGGTAATGGAAAGGCGGCGTTCCATACGTGAACTGATAATCATGCTCTCTCCCTTCTCAGTGAAAGTGCGCCCGTAACGGGCGGGAAATAATGTCATCGATTGCAGATTTCGGGATTGGCAAAAGCATCTGACCCAGATCAGCCAGCGTTTCGGCAAAATTGATCGCCGCGTTCTCCACTTCCTCCTGGCGCGAGGGGCATGCCATGGCATTAAGGCAGGTTCGTGCCGCAACGATGTCGCAATTTTGAATCCCCGCGATAAGCCCCAAGGTCATGCATTCTTCCCGGCAGACGTGATGCGAGCCGAAAGGGAAGGTCTTGAGCGGGCACAACGCGCAGTGGCGCAAGGTCCGGATGAAGAATGAAAGCTCGGAAAGCGCGCGGTTGCCATTGCGCATGCCCAAAAGCTCACTATAGAGGCCGTAAGCCATTTCCCAAGCGATGACAGAGCCGGTTTCGAAACCCGCAGTCCAGCGCCGGTAGCCTTCGAGCACCAGCTTTTCCGGTGTGCGATCGAAATAGCAGCCTGTATCGTTGCCGGTTTCAGATATACGTGGATACATCACCACTCCCATCCCGTTCGTTATTGCGAATCAGAGCGAGGGGACTGTTGCGGCTGGCACGGATGATCGGCAGCGGCAGCCTGTTGCGGCGCGACGCAGAAGACAGATGCTGACGATGCAGCAGGGAAACCACGCGGAGGCGTGGCAGAAAAAGACCTATCATAGGGTCCTCCAATCGAAAGGGTTCAAGGCCCAGACATCAAAGGGATGTGCTTTTGCACTTCTCGCATAAAGGCTTCGACAAATCGTAATGTCAAATACTAATTCTTTAAAACTTATAAAAATATCAATAGGTTAGAATAATTCTAGGAAATTATGAGTTTTTTAGTATACAAATGTTCGGATCAGCCCGCTAAGAGCATATTCATCCCTTCCGGACCAGGGCCCGGAAGAGAATAGCAGACGCATGTTTCATCCGGCGATCAGCAGCCGGAGCTTTTTCAACGCAACGTCCGGGCTTTCCTTATAATCAATCGTGCTTTTCAGTCGGCCATCACGATCAACCAGCATCACCGATGCAGTATGGTCCATGGTATAGTCGCCGTTCCCGGTAGGCACCTTCTTCGCATAAATCTTCCAGCCCTTGAGTAGCTTCTCGACTTCCTGCGGATTGCCGGTGATGCCAGTGATCCTGTCGGTGAAGGCCGATGTATAGCCCTTCATAACCTCCGGCGTATCACGTTCCGGATCAACGGAAATGAAGAAGACGCGCAGGTCTTTGCCTTCGTCGCCAAGTGTCTTCAGCCAACCTGCCATTTCGAACAGCGTTGTTGGACACACCTCGGGACAATGCGTGAAACCGAAAAACAGCACCGTCGGATGGCCCTTGAAGGCTGCCTCGGTGATGGGTGCGCCATTCTGATCGGTGAGACTGAACGGAACGCCGAGTTGGACCGTTTGGGCATTGCTGCCGTTTCGCGCATTGACGTAGGTGAAGACCAAGAAGCCGCACAAAACGGCAATCAGGGCCCATAAAGCATAGCGCAATAGACGGAAATTCATCAATTGTGCTCCATGCTCGTCGCACCCGCAGGTCCGACCATGAACTGGACTTCAACCTTGCCGGCTTTGGCAAAATCGAGTGTGACAGGCACCGTATCACCTTCTTTTAGCGGTGCTGTGAGGTCCATCAGCATCAAATGCGTGCCGCCGGGTGAAAGGTCTGCGCTACCGCCTGCGGGAATATCAAGTCCGTCCTTGAGCTTGCGCATTTGCATCACATTGCCATCCATCTTCATTTCGTGAACCTCAACGCGGGCAGCAGCTGGGCTGGCACCGCCAATGAGACGGTCAGGTTCCTTCGACTGGTTAGCGATCTTGATGTAGCCGCCACCGACCTTTGCACCGGGCAGGGTGGCGCGGGTGAAGGCGCCGCTCAAGGTCAAATCGCCAGCTTTTACGGGCTCCATAGAGGCATCCTCGCTCATGGCGCCCTGCATCATCTTGGAATGATCGTGTGCCTGGGCATACGAGATTGACGTAAATAACAGCGTTAAAACAGCGATTCTGGAAAAATATATCATGAGGCGTCTCCAATTCAGGTTTCTTATGAGAATACACGTTGCAAAGGCGAAGGGATGCGCGTGACCAGTTGATCGAGGACCAGCATGGCAAGGATTGCGAAGCCGGTCAGCGGAAAGGCGATGCCGAATGCCAAGATGACCAAGGTAAAAACGGCGAAGACACTTTTCTGCAAGGGCATGGGCGGCACGCCGAGCCGACCTGAAGGACGCCGCTTCCACCACATGACCACGGCGGAGACCGAGGCGAGGATGATCGCAAGGCACGTCGCCAGCATGGCGAGTTGGTTGGCAAGGCCCCAGTACTGGCCCTGATGAACACCTATGCCAAACTCGATCGCTTTCGCTCCGGCGCCATAGTCGGAAAACTTCAGATCGACCAATGGCTTACCGCTATACTGGTCGAAGTGAATCGTCCGTTGCCTGGCAATATCATCGGGGAAAACGGCGGCGGTATAGACACCTTTTTTGCCGGCAGGCAGCGATACTTCAAAGCCCGGTGTCATGCCTGCTGTCTTTGCGGAAGCGACGATCTGGTCAAGCCCGACGGGCGTTCCGCCCGGCGTTGACACCGGCACCGGCGCATTTTCGACAGTCCACCCGGAATTGCCAAGCACTTGTTTTGTCTGAAGTTTTGAAACAGGCACATCGTCCCAGAGCTGGGCGGGATAACCAAGACCATAGCCCGACAATGTCGTATTGAGCTTGTCGCCCCAATATCCCGACCAGGGCATCCCGGATATCGCAAGGAAAAAGATTAACGCGCCGGCTCCAGCGCCGGTTACCGCATGAAGATCGCGCCAGAACACCCGTCTATCCGGAGTTCCTCGAACAGTGACGATTCCGCCAGTCTGATTGCGCGGCCACCACAGATAAAAGCCTGTAATAACAAGCACTAACGCAAGGCCGCCCACGGCTTCGACGATGCGGTTGAAGGCGAGACCGAAATATTCGAGGCTGTGGATTTTCTTGACCACCCAGCTGAATTCTTCATGCTCTGCGACCTTGCCGAGGACCGCGCCGCTATAGGGATCGACGAAGACCAGTACGTTACCCTGGGGCGTACCAACGGTAACACGTGCGGACTGTGTTGTGACCCCAGGTGATTGATATCGCAGGGCTTTTGATCCTGGCACTGCCGCCTTTGCATTGTCAGTCAACAGCGATGGAGCGAGGATATCGCCGCGTGGCTGAACCATGTTGCGATAGGCGAAGACCGTATTGTCGATCTCGTCCTTGAACAGATAAAGGCTGCCGGTGACGGCGAGATTGAGCATGAAAGGGATGACCAGAAGGCCGGCGAAAAAGTGCCAGCGCCAGACGGCGCGGTAGAGCGAAAGACTGAGATAATCGGGCTTCCCGGAAGCCATGCTTGAGACGGTCATATGTGTTCCAGTCGTCTGATAGCAAGGGTGACGGCATCGCCGAAGCTGGCCGTCGCGGCGCGCCATCGAAGGCGCGTACTTTTAGATCAGACGAGTGGTGGAGCGTGCGGCGGAGCCGATGGCGGGAAGAGGCTGCGCGCGATCCGGACAGCCTCGCGCTTTATCGCAAGTGATTGAACCTGCTCGATTTTTTGCCCATATGCCATGGGCGGAACTGGCAGGATAATCGATGCCGAAAGCCGGCAGGCCTCGCAACCATTGCCATGCCAGGCACTCTTGTGAGAGTCATGATCGACCTCGTTGTCGAGGCAAAGCACAGGGACTGAACCGTCGGGCAATGTATAGGCAGCGAGGTCGATATCTTTGGCCGGAGAGGCTGAAAGCGGCTGGTGCGCGAAGGCAACGAATACGAGCGCCAATGCGCAAAGCATGCGCACCGCCAATCGCCAATCGTTCCGAATATTGCGCATCACCGCCTCATTTCACTCCGCGATTTTAATACAGGAGCCTGACCTGAAAATCCATGCGGCAAAGAGGAAGGCAACTCTGCACACCAAAATCTCCCGTCATGGTAGCGAAAAGCGTGTCGGAATCGATGATTTACGTTTCAGGTTCGGCAGTTTTCATGCGGTATTGGCCCATCCTTGTGTGAAAATCGTGCGCGTTCTGATCAAGTGTTTTCAATTCGATTTCACGCAGGATCGCGGCGTGGCATATCACCCCTTCGGACTGAAGTGCGCGACCAGCCGGTAGGTTTCACCCGGGTAAAACATGCGCACAGCCGTGATCGGCCGCTTGCCCCGCCACGTCGATCGTTCGACCTGCAAACAGGCAGAGCCTTCGCTTACCCCGAGGCGACCCGCGAGCTCGGAATCGGCATTGAGCGCGCTGATACGGTTTTCGGCCTCCGACCAGGGAACATGACCGCGCAGCCATGTTCCCGGAGGTTCATCGGCGAAAGCGATATCAGCGGCTTCCGGCACGCTGACAAGATCGATCAGGCGATCTTCGAAGGCGTGGACTCGGCGGCCGGCAAAATGACGGCAGTGAATTGCCAGAACCTGACGCGGAGTTTGCACATTGAGGCGTTCCATATCGGCTCGGGTCGAACGGCGCTGCTGCCGTGAGATCACCTCGAGCCTATAGACCTGTCCGATGGCTTCGACCTCGGCACGCACGTCGGGAATTTCGATGACGGCCGATTGCGACAGCGGCTGCGAGACGAAGCTTCCCGCCTTGCGGCGGCGCTCGATGAGGCCCGAAGCCGCAAGCGCCGACAGAGCCTTGTTCACGGTCATCCGCGCACAACCGTAGGTTTCCATCAATTCGCGCTCCATCGGAATGCGAAAACCGGGAGCCCATTCGCCGAGCAGGATCCGCTGTTCGATATCGTGGCGGATACGCGCGGAGAGCTGACCTTTCGGCGTATCGGTAATCGGGTTTTCCAACTGATCCAAGGCGACCTCTTATTCGGCCGATAAAGTTTGCGAAAGGCGGACGACGAGTGCCTCTCCCGAACCTGCAATGGAAATCTCTGCGGGATACGCCGAAGCTTCGATCAACGCAGCATCATGGGCGTGAAGCACTGAAGACTTATCAAGGGTGATTTCTCCTTCGCGGCAGAAGATGACCAAAACCTCCATAGCGACGGGCAGAACGTGTGCCCCATTCATGGACAGATTTTCGACGCTGTGTGTCCAGCGCCCTCGCCGTGTCATGACGTTGAAATCGGTAACCGCCCCGGCGATCAGACGAGCCGATGTAGCCGCGTCTCCCGGGAATGCGAACGGTTGGGCTGCCGGCGTCAGATGCACCGATGCTTCTCCCTCGACCTCAAGGACCAAGCCCGTCCCGCTCAACACCGTCAGCGTGCGGTCGATACCGTCAAACCGCGAAAATGGACCATCGGAAGCAACCGTCGCCATGCTGATGCGCCAGTCGAAATCGGCGACAGATGCTAGAGGAGGAGCGATGGCAATCTCGGTGGTGACGCCGCCGCCATTCTTCCATGGCATCTGCCGGTGATTCGCTGGTGCGAAGGATGCGCATTAGCCGAGAATGCCCGGCAGGTTGAGGCCTTTTTCCCTGGCGCAATCAATGGCGATCTCATAGCCCGCATCGGCGTGGCGCATGACGCCGGTTGCCGGATCATTCCAGAGCACACGCTTGATGCGCTCCGCCGCATCGTCGGTGCCATCGCAGCAGATGACCATGCCGGAATGCTGCGAGAAGCCCATGCCGACGCCGCCGCCATGATGCAGCGAAACCCAGGTCGCACCGGAAGCGGTGTTGAGCAGCGCATTCAATAGCGGCCAGTCCGATACCGCGTCGGAACCGTCTTTCATCGCCTCCGTTTCACGGTTGGGCGAGGCGACGGAGCCGGAATCCAGATGATCGCGGCCGATGACGATTGGCGCTTTCAACTCACCGCTGCGCACCATTTCATTGAAGGCAAGACCAAGCCGGTCGCGGTCGCCGAGCCCGACCCAGCAGATGCGCGCCGGCAGGCCCTGGAAGGCAATGCGCTCACGCGCCATGTCGAGCCAGTTGTGCAGATGCGTGTTGCCGGGCGTCAGTTCCTTTACCTTGGCATCGGTCTTGTAGATATCTTCCGGGTCGCCGGAAAGCGCGGCCCAGCGGAATGGTCCAATGCCGCGGCAGAACAGCGGGCGGATATAGGCCGGCACGAAGCCGGGGAAGGCGAAGGCGTTTTCCAGCCCTTCATCCTTGGCGACCTGCCTGATGTTGTTGCCATAATCGAGCGTCGGTATGCCACGGTTCCAGAAGGCGATCATGGCTTCGACATGCTCACGCATGGAAGCACGCGCGGCTTTCTCGACGGCTTTCGGATCGCTTTCACGCTTTTCGCGCCATTCAGCCATGGTCCAGCCTTTCGGCAGATAGCCGTTGATCGGATCATGCGCCGAGGTCTGGTCGGTGACGATATCCGGGCGCACATTGCGGCGTACGAGTTCCGGCAGGACATCGGCTGCGTTGCCGAGAAGGCCGACAGATTTGGCTTCGCCCGCCTTGGTCCAGCGATCGATCATTTCCAGCGCTTCATCCAGCGTTTCTGCCTTGGCGTCCACGTAGCGGGTGCGCAGGCGGAAATCGATGGAGTCAGGATTGCACTCGACCGCGAGACAGCACGCGCCGGCCATGACGGCTGCCAATGGCTGCGCGCCGCCCATGCCGCCGAGGCCGCCGGTCAGAATCCACTTGCCCTTGAGATTGCCGTCATAATGCTGGCGGCCAGCCTCGACGAAGGTTTCGTACGTACCCTGCACGATGCCTTGAGTACCAATGTATATCCACGACCCGGCGGTCATCTGGCCATACATGGCGAGACCCTTCTTATCGAGTTCGTTGAAATGATCCCACGTCGCCCAATGCGGCACGAGATTGGAATTGGCGATCAGGACGCGCGGCGCATTGGCGTGGGTCTTGAACACACCGACCGGCTTGCCCGACTGGACCAGAAGCGTTTCATCCTCGTTGAGCGTTTTAAGGGTAGAGACGATCTTGTCGAAATCATCCCAGGTACGGGCCGCACGGCCGATGCCGCCATAGACCACGAGCTCGTTCGGATTTTCTGCGACGTCGGGATCGAGATTGTTCATCAGCATCCGCAACGGCGCTTCCGTCATCCAGGATTTCGTATTGAGCTTGTCGCCGCGCGGAGCGCGCACTTCACGGATGTTGTGGCGCGGGTTATTCATTTTCTGCTCCCCAATTTGATAGCGGTCTGTTCGATGATTTCGAGAATGTCCTGGAGATGCCGGCGCAATTTTTTCGCCTTGGCCTCATCAAGGGCAAAGGGCGGTGTTTCAGTCGCCAAATGCGATGATTGCGTAAGTTCCATCTGGATGGCGTGGATGCCAAGCTGTGGCTGGCCGTAGTGGCGAGTCGTCCAGCCACCCTTGAAGCGGCCATTGATGACGGCGTCATAGCCGCGCGCCGCAAAGACGATACGGCCGACCGCCGAGGCGATTTCGGGCGAACAGCTCTTGCCTTCATTGGTGCCGATGTTGAAATCCGGCAGCTTGCCCTGAAACAGAAACGGGATATGCGAGCGGATCGAATGGCAGTCATAGAGAATGGCCAGACCACAAGCCTCACGCACCCGCTTGATCTCATCGGCCAGCGCCGCATGATAGGGGCGGTGAAACTGCTCGAGCCGTGATTTCGTATCCGCAGGCGTCGGCCTTTCGCCATCACGCCAGATCGGTTTGCCATCGAAATCAGTCTCCGGGATCAGCCCTGTTGTGTTTTGCCCAGGATAGAGGCTGACACCTTCCGGATCACGGTTTGCATCGATCACGTAACGATGGAATGTGGCTCGTACCGTTGTTATGTCCGGGAGCAGGCCATCATAAAGCTTGTCGATGTGCCAGTCAGTGTCGGCAATTAGCTGGCCGTTTTCATTGAGCCGCTCCCAAATATCGGTGGGAATATCGGTGCCCGTATGCGGGAATCCGAGAATGATCGGGGATAATCCGCGGTTGACTTCGACAACACTCATAGGCCCGTATCCAGAACTGGCAGAATATCCGGAGAAATCGCGGCGTTGAGAGCGCCCGAAGCAACGAGATCGGAAACGGCTTTCAGGTCTGGCGCCATATAGCGGTCCTCGTCGAGCGTGGGCACTGCTGCACGAATAACGCCATGCGCACGGGTGAGTTCCGGACTGGTCTGCAGTGGTTCACGCAGATCGATACCCTGCGCAGCAGTCAGGGCCTCGATGCCGATGATCGAGAACAGATTTTCGCTCATCTGCAACAGGCGGCGCGCGCCGTGGCAGGCCATCGACACATGGTCTTCCTGGTTGGCCGACGTGGGCGTCGAGTCCACCGAGGCCGGGTGCGACATCTGCTTGTTTTCCGACATCAGCGCGGCGGAGGTGACTTCCGCAATCATCAGCCCCGAATTGAGGCCGGGCTTCCTGGCAAGAAAGGCGGGAAGGCCATAGCTCAGGGCGGGATCGACGAGCAGCGCAATGCGGCGCTGGGCGATCGCACCGATCTCGCAGATTGCGAGCGCGATCTGGTCGGCGGCAAAGGCTACAGGCTCGGCATGGAAATTGCCGCCGGAGACGACCGAGCCATCGCTCAGCACCAGCGGATTATCGGTAACGGCATTGGCTTCGATTTCCAGCGTGCGCGCCGCCATGCGCAACAGGTCAAGGCAGGCGCCATCCACCTGCGGCTGGCAGCGGATGCAATAGGGATCCTGCACCCGCTCGTCGCCTTCGATATGGCTCTCGCGAATGGGCGAATTCTCAAGCAATTTCCGCAGGGCAGCGCCCGTATCGATCTGTCCGCGATGGCCGCGCAATGTGTGAATATCCGGATGGAAAGGCGCCGATGAGCCCATGGCCGCATCGGTGGAAAGCGCGCCGGTGATCAGCGCAGATTGCCCCGCACGATGCGCGCGAAACAGCCCGGCCAGTGCAAGGGCCGTCGATACCTGCGTGCCGTTGATGAGGGCGAGACCTTCCTTGGCAGCAAGCACGACAGGCCTGAGGCCGGCTTTGGCAAGACCATCGCCTGCCGGCATCTGCTTGCCCTCGAACACAACGTCGCCCTCACCGATCATGGCAGCGGCCATATGGGCCAGCGGCGCAAGATCGCCGGAAGCGCCGACCGAGCCCTTTTCCGGAATGACCGGGATAACGCCTTTTTCCAGCATGGATTCGATCAGGCTGATGAGCTCCGGGCGCACGCCGGAAGCGCCGCGACCGAGCGAGATCAGTTTCAGCGCCATGATCAGCCGCACGATGTTTTCAGGCAGGGCGTTACCGACGCCGCAGCAATGCGACAGGATGAGATTGCGTTGCAGCGTTCCCACATCGCCAGCATCGATCCTGATCGAGGCGAGTTTGCCAAAGCCGGTATTGATGCCATAGACCGGCGCATTGCCGGCGGCGATCTCGGCAATTCGTTTCGCCGCCGATTCGATGCCGGCATGAAAGGACGTATCGAGCTTTGCTGGCGTGCCGTGCCAGTAGATCGTTTCCAGGACGGCAAGCGGCACGGCGCCGGGATGAAGCAGGATAGTCATGAATTATGCTTTCAAAACAAGCTGGTGGAGCGGATTGAAACCGATGCGATAGCAGAGTTCCGCTGGTTGCTCTGCGTTCCAGATGGCGATCTCGGCGCGCTTGCCCGGAGCAATGGTGCCGATCTTCCTCCTGCAAACCAAGCGCATGTGCGGCCTCGCGCGTGGCTCCGGCAAGCGCTTCTTCCACGGTTAGCCGGAAGAAGGTGCAGGCCATGTTCATCGTCAGCAGCAGCGAAGTGAGCGGCGACGTGCCAGGATTGCAATCGGTGGCGACGGCGATACGAACGCCGGCCTCGCGCAAGACCTTGACCGGTGGCGCGCGCTCTTCGCGCAAGGCATAGAAGGCGCCGGGGAGGAGCACCGCAACTGTTCCGGCAGCCGCCATGGCCCGGGCGCCTTCCTCATCGAGATATTCGAGATGGTCGGCCGACAACGCGCCATAGGAGGCGGCAAGCTTTGCACCGCCGAGATTGGAGAGTTGTTCGGCGTGGAGTTTGACCGGCAGGCCGAGTGATTTCGCCCTATTAAAAACCCGGGCGATCTGGGCTGGAGAGAAGGCGATGCCCTCGCAAAACCCATCCACCGCGTCGACAAGGCCGTCGGCATGGGCCGCATCGAGGCCGGGCAGGACGACCTCGGAGATATAGTCATCGGGCCGGCCTTTATACTCCGGCGGTGTCGCATGGGCAGCGAGATAGCTGGTGCGGATACGCACCGGGCGCATCGTGCCGAGGCGGCGTGCAACGCGCAGCATTTTCAGCTCGGCCTCGATGTTCAGGCCGTAGCCGGATTTGATCTCGACGGTCGAGACGCCCTCGGCCAGCAAGGTATCAAGCCGCGGCAGGCTTTGCGCGACGAGTTCGTCTTCGCTCAAGGCATTGGTCGATTTGACCGAGGAGATGATGCCGCCGCCGGCGCGGGCGATCTCTTCATAGGTCGCGCCTTCGAGCCGCATCTCGAACTCGCGGGCACGGTTGCCGCCAAAGACAAGATGCGTGTGGCAATCGATGAGCGCAGGGGTCGCCAGCCGGCCGCCGAAATCCTCGCGCGCAGCGTCGCTCCAGTCAGCGGGGATAGTCTGTCCTACCCACGCGATCTGCTCGCCATCGATGCCGATCGCTCCATCCTCGATCAAGCCATAGGCCTCGCCGGTGTTCTCCAGCGTCGCGATCCGCAATCCGGACAGAATTTTCCTCATCGGCCGTGGCCTTCTCCCGTTTTTGGTCTTGCCCGCAACGTTAATATGTATATACATAACATGTCAATCGCTGTTTATCGTGCGTGGTTCGACAAGCTCACCATGAGGGAGGTCGGTGCAGTTTCTATAGCCGGAAAACTGCATGGAATGGGCTGCTTGTGTAGCTCCCTGAAATCAACTTTCCTCCCTCATGGTGAGCTTGTCGAACCACGCACAGCAGCCACATCAGATCAAAGGACAGCAAGTGAACACAGTTACGAAATCGGTGTTTGCCCGGACCGCTCTCACGCAAGACGGCTGGGAAAGCGATGTTCTCGTCGAGATCGATAGCGCGGGCCGTATTTGTTCAGTACTGCCCGGGAGCAAGATCGCACCGAATGCGTATGCGGTTGATATCCTGCTCCCGGCGCAAGCCAACCTCCACAGCCATACATTCCAGCGGGCGATGGCCGGCCTCTCCGAAGCACGCAGCCCGGCGGGGCGCGACAGTTTCTGGACATGGCGCGAGATCATGTACCGCTTTCTCGACATTCTTGACCCCGAAGACATCGAGGCAATCGCGGCTTTTGCCTTCGTCGAGATGCTGGAGTCCGGCTATTCCAGCGTTGCGGAATTCCACTACGTGCACCATCAGCCGGGCGGGGAACCCTACGCGCAGCTCGGCGAGTTGTCGGAACGGATCGCGGCGGCGGCCAGCGCCACCGGCATCGGTCTGACGCTGTTGCCTGTGGCCTATGTGCAGGGCGGCGTCGATGGGCGGGTACTGGCGGGCGGGCAGCTGCGCTTCGGCAATGATTTCGACCGTTATGTGAAACTGGCCGCGCAGGCGGAGAAGGCAGCGAGATCGATCAGTCCGGATGCGGGCTTTGGTGTCGCGCCACACTCGATCCGCGCCGTGAACGAACGGGATTTGAAAGCGTTGGAACAGCACTTCCGGGCGATGCCGTTCCATATTCATATTGCCGAGCAAATCCCGGAAATCGAAGAAGTGCTGGCGGTTTATGGCCAGCGCCCGATGACATGGCTGCTCGATCATCTCCCGGTCGACGAGCGCTGGTGCCTGATCCATTCGACACACATGACGCCGGAAGAAACGCAGCGGGTTGCACAGAGCGGCGCAGTTGTCGGGCTGTGTCCGATCACAGAAGCCAATCTCGGCGATGGCATATTCGATGGTGTGAACTATCTCGCTGCAGGCGGGCGTTTCGGCACCGGATCGGACTCTAACATCCGCATTTCCCCATCGGAAGAATTGCGCCAGCTCGAATACAGCCAGCGCTTGCGCGACGTGTCGCGCGTTACACTGTCGGTTGAGGGCAAATCCTGCGGCCGCACGCTCTACGACACTGCGCTGGCAGGCGGCGCACAGGCACTTGGCCGCGACGCGGGCAACCTTACCCCTGGCAAATGGGCCGACATGATCGCGCTCGACGCTGAAAATCCCGCAATGATAGGGCTTACCGGCGACCGGCTGCTCGACGGCTGGATATTCGCTGGCGACCGCCATGCGGTCAGTGATGCCTGGTCGGCCGGACGGCATGTGGTGCATGAGGGCCGCCACCGCGACCGGGATGCCATATTCAAGACCTGCAAGACGCGGCTCGCATCGATCCTGGCCAAGCTCTGACGGCAGCTGCGCGGATAATCACCATTGGCGATTCGCTCCAACTGCACTATTTGAGTTGGTAAGAACGACAGGGATGGAATTGCAATGGCAGGCGTGACCAAAGAGCAGGTACTCGAGCAATTGAAGACGGTGACAGGCCCCGACTTCAACAGCAATATCGTCGAGCTCGGCCTGGTTTCGGATATTTTCATTGCCGACAACAAGGTGTTCTTCTCGATCACCGTGCCGGCCGCGCGGGCGCAGGAGCTCGAGCCGTTGCGCTCCGCCGCCGAGCGTGTCGTCAAGGCGATGCCGGATGTGAACGGCGCTATCGTTGCGCTGACCGCCGAGAAAAAAGGCGGACCGACCAGCGATGATGCACCGCCGCGCCCCGCACCCGCAGCGCGCCCGGCGCAACGCCCGGCTCCGGCAGGCGCCGTTCCGCCGCAGCGCGTACCGGCGCAACCTGCTGCTCCCGCCCATTCGCACGGCCATGCCGCAACACCGGTCAAATCCGGCGTGCCTGGTGTCGGTGCGATCATTGCGGTTGCTTCCGGCAAGGGCGGCGTCGGCAAATCGACCACCGCCGTCAATCTCGCGCTCGGGCTCAAGGCCAATGGCCACCGTGTCGGCATCCTCGATGCGGACATTTACGGACCTTCGATGCCGCGCCTGCTTGGCCTTCACGGCAAGCCGGAGGTGGTTTCAGGGCGCGTGTTGAAGCCGATGGAAGGCTATGGCCTGAAGGTCATGTCGATCGGATTCCTCGTCGATGAGGAAACGCCGATGATCTGGCGCGGACCGATGGTCATGTCAGCGCTGACGCAGATGCTGCGCGAAGTCCAGTGGGGCGATCTCGATGTGCTCGTCGTCGACATGCCGCCCGGTACCGGCGATGCGCAATTGACCATGGCGCAGCAGGTGCCGCTGGCCGGCGCGGTCATCGTCTCGACACCGCAGGATCTGGCGCTGATCGACGCACGCAAGGGCCTCAACATGTTCAAGAAGGTAGATGTGCCGCTGCTCGGCATCGTCGAGAACATGAGCTATTTCATCGCCCCGGATACCGGCGCGCGCTACGATATTTTCGGGCATGGCGGCGCACGCAAGGAAGCGGAACGCCTCGGCGTGCCCTTCCTCGGCGAGGTGCCGCTGGTAATGGAAATCCGCGAGACGTCGGATGCCGGAACGCCGGTGGTCGTCAGCAATCCCGATGGTCCGCAGGCGAAAGTCTATCGCGAGATCGCTGCCAAAGTCTGGGACCAACTTGCCGCGGCGAGGGCCAATCCCGGGCGGACGGCGCCGGCGATTGTGTTCGAGTGAATGGACGGCGGGCGCTCATCGCACCCGCCTCTCCCCTTTCTTTGCCCTATTCGATGATCTGGATTGGCCCATTGATAAATGGCTTGGGCGCATCCTCGGACTGGCGTACTTATGCCAGTCTTGGACATTTTCTGTCGCGGGGCGGATCGAGGACAAGATATTGGTTCCTGTGGCCCGGTCTTGAACGTCCTGACTTGAAAATCACGGCGCTGATACATCTTTGTTGCAGCAGCCTCGTCCACGCTGCATTAGCGCGAACCTCCCAACACGGTAGGAGCCCTGTCACAACTTCCGCCAGATGAAAGTCGCCGACGATGGTGATATCGTCGCGTTGATCGTCGCTCGGGTATAAGTTGGCATTCAACGAATTTTTATTTGGGGGTGAACTGATGGGTAAATTGGCGGAGGATGTCGCGCGCCGCCCGATTTCCATGCGGTCGTCTTCCTGGGCAATCCGTCTCAGCATGTTCCTGGCCCGAGCCGGCGTGTCTGCGAACAGCATTTCGCTCATCTCCATTGTCTTCGCCGGTATTGGTGGCGCTCTCATCGCATTTGGGGAGCATCCGCTGGCATGGCTTTGCGCCGCAGCGTGTGTGCAGATGAGGCTCATCTGCAATCTCCTCGATGGGATGGTGGCAATCGAAGGCGGAAAGAAGACACCAAGCGGGGCTCTTTACAACGAGTTTCCCGATCGGATCGCTGACAGCCTGCTCCTGGTTCCTGTCGGATATGCGGTTGGATTGCCGTGGCTTGGCTGGCTTTGTGCTTTGCTGGCGGCACTGACCGCCTATGTTCGGGTCTTTGGCGGATCCTTGGGTTTAGCCCAAGACTTCAGCGGCATAATGGCCAAGCAGCGCCGCATGGCCACTCTGACGGCGGGCCTCGTCGCTCAAAGCATCGAGACAGCGCTTTTCGGGAGCCAGTGGTCGCTCGGCGTCACATTGGCCATCGTTACGGCCGGGAGCTTTGCAACCTGCGTCACCCGGACGGTCACCCTTGCTCGTAACCTCGGCGCGAGTAACAGCGCCGCACCCGAGGAAAATCCCTGAATTTAGCAGCATGGCGCAAAACAGACCTGCTCGTGCCTCGGTGGTCCTTTGACAGTCAAAACTGCCATGATTGACGACACCTGCTGTTGATCAATATGAGGATTTTACCGGGCAATATGCCGGGCAACCGAAGCCATTGTGGTTGTTTTCTCCTTCAGGGAAGGCAGAACGACTCTATATAGACAAAACTTGCTCTAGCTGCGCTCCTCCCAGATTTTCGCCAGTTCGACCAAGGTCTTTACAGCTTTCTCCATGTCCTGTTGACTTATCCATTCGAGTGGAGAGTGAAAGGCATGGCCGCCCGCGAAGATGTTGGCGCAAGGCAGGCCCATGAACGACAGCCGCGAGCCATCGGTACCGCCACGGATGCTGCCGCGCACCGGCACCATGCCAGCGCGCCGGACTGCCTCGATGGCGTTATCAACGATCTCCGGATGACGATCGAGGATGGTCTTCATGTTGCGGTACTGCTGCTTGACGTCGAAAGTATAGGAGGAGCCAGGATAATCCGCCATGACGTCTTTTACGAGGTTCTCAAGCAAAGCTTCCTTGGCCGCGAGGCCATCATCGTTGAAGTCTCGAACGATGAAGCTGAGGACTGCCTTTTCCATCGAACCGGTCACGCCCGTCGGGTGCACGAAGCCCTCCCGGCCCGCAGTCGTCTCCGGTGCGGCATCCTTCGGCAGCCGGCTGATGACCGCGCCAGCGACCTTGATGGCATTCTCCATCTTTCCCTTGGCGAAGCCGGGATGTATGGCGACGCCGTGAATGGTGATCTCGACGCCATCTGCTGAGAAGGTCTCATCTTCGATGTGGCCAGCGGTTTCGCCATCAACAGTGTAAGCGAAACGTGCGCCCAGCTTTATCAGATCGACCTTGTCCGCCCCGCGCCCAATTTCCTCGTCCGGTGTGAAGAGCAGCCTGATTGTACCGTGTTTGATGGCGGGGTTGTCGACCAGGAATTGTGCTGCGGTCATGATCTCGGCAAGGCCAGCCTTGTCATCGGCGCCAAGGAGGGTCGTGCCATCGGTTGTGATGATGTCGTTGCCGATCTGGTCACGCAGCGCCGGATTTTCGCTGACACGAATAATCTGTTGCGGATCCCCTGAAAGCTGTATGTCGTCTCCGCGATAGTTCTGCACCCTTTTCGGCTTGACATCCGTGCCAGTAAAGTCGGGTGCGGTATCCATATGCGAGCAAAAGCAAATCACCGGTACTGGCTTGTCGACATTTGATGGAATGGTGGCGTAGACGTAGCCGTGTTCGTCGATGTGCGCGTCCGACAGGCCAATGGTCAACAATTCCTCGACCAGCAGGCGCCCCAGGTTCATCTGTTTTTCAGTGGAGGGCTGTGTCGACGATTTGGGATCCGATTGGGTGTCGATGACAACATAGCGAAGGAAGCGATCGGTAACAGCGTCGGTCATGGGCCTCGTCCAAAGTTTGGGCATGCGATTTCATTAAAAGCCGCGGCATTCCAGTGTACGGGTCCAGATCACGTAATCACGCTCGGGTCGTCCCGGCCCGTATGCCCCTTGATGTCAGCAAGGTCGTGCGCGGCGCGGATGAGATCGGCAAGCGCGCCTTGCGTTTCGAGATCATGGCGTTTCGGGTCGGGTTCGTAGCGCTCGATATAGACGCGGATCGTTGCACCCGACGTGCCGGTCCCCGACAGGCGGAAGACGACGCGCGAGCCGCCTTCGAACAGGACGCGAATGCCTTGATGCTCGCTGACCGATTTGTCGATCGGGTCCAGATAGGCGAAATCGTCGGCGTGCGTGATCTTGAGGCCCTGGACCAAGGTGCCGGGTAGAGCCGGGAGCTTGACGCGCAGATCATTCATCAGTTTGTTGGCGCCGGCGGTGTCTACGCCTTCATAGTCGTGGCGCGAATAATAATTACGGCCATAGGTGGCCCAATGTTCGTGCGCGATCTGCATGACGCTGACTTTCCGGACAGCAAGGATATTGAGCCAGAGCAGGACGGCCCAGAGTCCATCCTTTTCGCGCACATGATTGGAGCCTGTGCCTGAGCTTTCCTCGCCGCAGATCGTTGCCATATCCGCATCAAGCAGATTGCCGAAGAATTTCCAGCCGGTCGGCGTTTCATACATGCCGATCTTCAGCTTCTCCGCGACACGGTCCGCCGCGCCGCTGGTCGGCATGGAACGGGCGATGCCCTTGAGGCCCGCCTTGTAGCCGGGGGCAAGATGCGCATTGGCGGCAAGCATGGCAAGGGAATCGGAAGGGGTTATGAAAATACCCTTGCCGATGATCAGGTTGCGGTCGCCATCGCCATCGGAAGCGGCGCCGAAATCCGGCCCATCCGGCGACATCAGCAGATCGTAGAGGTCCTTGGCATAGACGAGATTGGGGTCGGGATGATGCCCGCCAAAATCTTCGAGCGGCACGAAATTGATGCATGTACCATCCGGCGCGCCGAGGCGATGCTCCAGGATTTCCTTGCCGTAGGGTCCGGTGACCGCATGCATGGAATCGAAGCGCAGCGTGAAGCCCGACTTGATCAGAGCGCGGATCGCGTCAAAGTCGAACAGTTGTTCCATCAGTTCGGCATAATCGGCGACCGGATCGATGATCTCGACCTCCATGCCGTCGATCTTCTGCGTACCGATCGTATCGATATCGATATCCGGGGCATCGGCGATGACATATTGCGTGATCGTTTTGGAACGGGCGAAGATCGCCTCGGTGATCTTTTCGGGCGCTGGCCCGCCATTGCCGATATTGTACTTGATGCCGAAATCCTCGGTAGGACCGCCGGGATTATGGCTGGCCGAAAGAACGAGACCGCCGAACGCCTTGTATTTGCGGATGACATTGGAGGCTGCTGGGGTCGACAGGATGCCGCCTTGGCCGACAAGGACGCGGCCGAAGCCATTGGCGGCTGCCATCTTGACGGCGATCTGCACCACCTCGCGATTGTAGTAGCGGCCGTCGCCGCCGATCACAAGCGTCTTGCCCTTGAAGCCCTCAAGGGAATCGAACACCGACTGGATGAAGTTCTCGACGTAGTTCTCCTGCTGAAATTCCGGGACTTTCTTGCGAAGGCCCGAGGTTCCGGGCTTCTGGTCGTTGAATGGCTTGGTGGCAACGGTCTTGAACATGATGGGCTTCCAGTTTTCTTGGCCGGTCTCCAGCCAGTTTCTGCGCAACCTTTGAAGTCTACAGGTGCAATCTAGGAGGCCGCCAGTGATCAGGTCAACACGGCAAAATTCGGTCGTGCAAATAAAAAGGCCGCTCGAAAGCGGCCTTTTTGTATAGTTCTTGAGCCAGCAAATTACCTGACGATGACCTTGGCGCCGACTTCTGCGCGGTTGTAAAGGTCCATGATGTCCTGATTCATCAGGCGGATACAGCCGGAAGACATGGCCTTGCCGATCGACCACCATTCCGGTGTGCCGTGCAGCCGGTAGCCCGTGTCGCCGCTCTTGTTGAACAGGTAAAGCGCGCGGGCGCCGAGCGGGTTCTGGATGCCCGGGTCCATGCCATCGCGGAATTCAGCAAGTTCAGGCCGGCGCTGGATCATTTCCTTCGGAGGCGTCCAGGTTGGCCATTGGCGTTTCAGTGCAACACGTGCGGTACCATGCCATTCGAAACCCTGCTTGCCGACGCCGATGCCGTAACGCATCGCCTTGCCGCCGCCGAGCACATAATAAAGATATTTCGTACCCGTATCGACGATGATTGTTCCTGGCGCTTCGCCGCCATCATAGCGGACTTCCTGGCGCAGATACTGCGGCGGGATCTTGGCACGCGGAACGGCAGGAATCACGTAGCCAGCATCGACAACGGAATTATAGGAGGCAGTGGAAAAACTGAAACCGATCGTAGAACAGCCGGTCAGGGCAGTTGTAGCCATCAGCCCAACTGCGAGGACGATAGTCTTTAATTGCATGGTCACCCCAAATTTCAAGCGAATCTATGTGCGTTTTCTTTCGTTGCCTCTCTAGCGACATTATTGTTAATGGCTGATTAACCGTAAAGCGAAGTTTTTCGTTAACCTGTTAATCCTCCACCTCGCAGTGTAGTTTTTTGTGCATGGTTGCAAATTTGCCGATAATCTCCGGATCATGCCTCTAGTCAGCCTGGGTCAGACAAGCCCGCTCATCGATGGGCGGCAATCGGAAAACGCCATGCTGGTGCGCCGCGGCGTGCAGCGGTTGTTTCTCGAACTTGGCCTTGCGGTGATGCCGGAACTGCCCTTGGCGTCTGGCAGGCGGGCTGATCTTGTGGCACTGACGCGCAGTGGCGAAATCTGGATCGTCGAGATCAAATCCTCGATCGAGGACTGGAAGGTGGATCGCAAATGGCCGATCTACCGGGCGCATTGCGACCGGCTGTTCTTCGCCACGCATCCGGGGGTCCCGGCGGATATTTTTCCCGAAGATTGCGGGTTTATCCTTTCAGATGGCTACGGCGCCGAGATCATCCGCGATGCGCCGGAACATAAGCTTGCAAGCGCAACCCGCAAGGCGATGACGCTGCGGTTTGCCCGCGTCAGTGCCGCGCGCATGACGCTGGCAGAGCTATCGGGGATAGATCTGCCTGAAACGGATATGGAATAGGCTCTATTGATATTCATGCCATGGCCTGCAAATGGCATTTGTCTGCGCTGGACCGGGCTGATTATACATCGAGAATAACTGGGGTGCACAGGCGCTGTGCGTGGTTCGACGGGGCTCACCATGAGGGAGGTGGGTTGATCGCGAGGTGTCAAGATTTGCAGGATTTGCGACTATCAATGCAATCCACAAACCTACCTCATGGTGAGCCCCGTCGAACCACGCACTATGAATATGCAACACGCCTATCGAGGAGCGCGCTTGGCGAGGATGCGCTGCAACGTGCGGCGATGCATGTTGAGACGGCGGGCCGTTTCGGAAACATTGCGATCGCACATTTCATAGACACGCTGGATATGTTCCCAGCGGACCCGGTCGGCGGACATGGGATTTTCCGGTGGAGCGACCTTTTCGCCTGAACGCCGCGTCAATGCCGCAAAGACCTCATCTGCATCGGCCGGCTTCGACAGATAATCAATGGCGCCGAGTTTGACCGCGTTGACCGCCGTCGCAATATTACCGTAGCCAGTCAGGATCACGGCCCGCGTGTCCTCGCGCCGAGCGCGAATGGCTTCGATGATGTCGAGACCATTGCCGTCGCCGAGCCGCATATCGACCACCGCATAGGCCGGGGCATGGGTCTTGACGCTGGCAAGGCCGGCTTCGACGGAATCGGCGATGGCGACAGTGAAGCCTCGCGTTTCCATCGCGCGCGCAAGGCGCTGCAAGAAGGGCTTGTCGTCGTCGACAAGAAGAAGTGTCGGATCGCCGCCAATGGCTGCAATATCGTCCTGATCCGTGTTTTCCATCAGGGTTTCCTGCTCATTTTCTAATATTATTCGTTGTTAATGGTTCGCAATGAACCAAAAGTCAAAGATTATCAATCGGCAACGAGTTGATTGCGCGGCCAGCTCACGATGACCTCCGCGCCCTGACCCGGATCGTTACGATTGCGGAAGGTAATCGTCGCGCCGGAACGCTCGAGCAGTGTCTTGGCAATGAACAGGCCGAGCCCAAGCCCGCCGCCATGTTCGTTGATCTCGCGGTCGCGGCCGGTCGTATAAGGTTCGCCGATCCGGTCAAGAATCTCGGCGGCAAAACCCTGGCCATCATCGCTGACAATGATCTCCACAGTCTTGTCGGTCCAGCCCCAACTGACCTCTATTGTCACCCTGGCGAAATCGATCGCGTTCTCGACAAGATTGCCTAGCCCGTAGATGATGCCGGGATTCCGCCGGATGATCGGCTCGACGCCTTCGCCGCGCAGCTTCTTCACCTCGATATTGATGCCGAAATTGCGATTGGGTTCGATGACTTCCTCAATGAGCGAAGAAATCTTCAACCGGGACATATGTTCTTCGCTGGTCGAGGACAGACTGGTGAGCCGTTTCAGGATTTCGCGGCAGCGATCGGTCTGCGAGCGCAGGAGTTCGATATCTTCAGCGAAGCGGTCGTCCTGTTTCAGGCTCCGCTCCATTTCCTTGGCGACAAGTGCAATAGTGGCAAGCGGTGTGCCGAGCTCATGGGCAGCGGCGGCGGCAAGCCCATCCAGCGCCGAAAGATGCTGCTCTCGTTGCAGAACCAGCTCCGTCGCGGTCAGCGCATCGGCAAGCTGGCGCGCCTCTTCGGCGACGCGGTAGGCATAGACGGCGGTGAAGGCGAGAGCCGAGACCACCGAGCACCAGACACCGGCGATCAGCACGAAGGGAAGCTGCATGCTTTGGCCCTCATACCAGGGCAGCGGCAGATAGACATTGGCAAGGACGGTCGCGCAGATGGTGACCAGAAGGCCGAGCGCTATGGTCGAATAGGCCGGCAGTGAGGTGGCGGAAATGATCACCGGGACGATCATCAGCACGGCGAAGGGGTTCTGCAGTCCGCCGGTCATATAAAGCAGACCCGCCACCTGCAGGATATCGAAGGCGAGGACGGTAACCGCCGCACGCGGCTCGAGCCGGTGGTTGATCGGATAGCGGAATGACATCAGGAGGTTCAGCCACGCCGAACAGGCGATCATCGCGAAGCAGATGCTGACCGGGAAGGGGAATTTCAGGTAGAGCGCGACGAAAAGCACCGCGATGCTCTGCCCCGCAACCGCCAGCCAGCGCAGGCGTATGAGGGTCGTAAGCCGCAGGCGGCGCGACAGATAAGATGAGCGTATGCCGAAATCCTGAACCATGCGCGTGCTTTAGAACAAACCGCATGCAAAGGGAATTGGGGAGTTGATGGGAGGCGTTTGCCACCGGTCTTTCTGCAGATGCGCAATGCGTGGTTCGACAAGCTCACCATGAGGGAGGTGGTTGATTGCAGGGAGTCAAGTTCTGCAACATTGATGATTAGCGTCGTAGTTACAGACCTCCCTCATGGTGAGCTTGTCGAACCACGCACAGCGCCCATCTTCCTACTCGAAATCCGGGTGGCAATAAAAGTACTTATGTGCCGCGTGGCTTGGCGCGGCTGGTCGGCGTTGCGGAAGCAGGATCTTCCGGCCATACATGCCGTGGATAGCGGCCGCGCATGTCGCTGCGCACGTCCGCCCACGAGCCTTTCCAGAAGCCGGGAAGATCGCGGGTGATCTGGATCGGTCGATGCGCGGGTGACAGGAGTTCAAGCAGGAGCGGGATGGTACCGCCGGCAATCGCCGGGTGTGTTGCAAGCCCGAAGAGCTCCTGCACACGCACGCTCAGCACTGGTTCACCTTCATCGTAGCGGATCGGAATGTTGGAGGCGGTCGGTACTTCGAAATGTGTGGGTGCAAGGGTGTCGATCTTGCGTTGGAGATCATACGGGACAGCTGAGCGCAGACCCTCGATCAGCACATGCGCAGGGATTTGATTGAGTTGTGCCGTGCCCTTGAGGAAGGGCAACAACCAGTCATCGAGCGTTGCGGTGAGAGCATCGTCATCCATGGCTGGCCACGGCGCACCAAGCCCCTGATGAAGCCAGGCAAGACGGCGACGCAGGATCGTCGCTTCCTTCGACCAAGGCAGAATGCCCGGACCATGCGTTCGCACGGCGGCGATGACGCCAAGATCAGCCTCTTCGCCGCTTGGCGTTGGCAGCGTTTTTTCCGAGAGCGCGATGGCGCCGATGCGCGTGGCATCGCGCGCCTGCAGGGCATTTCGCACGGGATCGTAGGCTACCTGCCGTCCGCTGACGATACGATCAGCCAAGGCGTCGCGGATTTCGGCTTCGGTTACCTCCGCCGCCGCAAGGATGCGCGCGCGGCCGGCACGCCCGGCGAGATCGGCCACGACCAGCCATGGCGATTTGGCCAGCGATGTGGCGGGATCGACCTCGCCGCCACGGCCGTTCGCAAGGGTGAACTGCCCATTGCCGCGCGCCTTGGCGATGCGGTCGGGATAGGCCCCAATCAATAGCCGGCCTACGCTGTCGGGGTCAGCGGCACTCGTGGTCTCGCGTCCAGCGAGCCGTTTCGCCAAAGATCGCGCCCGGGTCGCGCGGTCGCCGCGTTCGCGCTGAAAGCGCGAAAGCCGCACATCGAGATCGATATCATTGCCACCAAGACCGCGCTCGGTCAGGAGCATGGCAAGCTCCGCGGCGCGCATTGCCTGTCCCCTCTCGCGAGCAGTCAACACCATATGAGCGAGCCGGGCGGGCAGTGCCAGCGCACGCATTTCGTTGCCCATGACAGTTATACGATCATTTTCCAGCGCACCAAGATTCTCCAGAAGCGTCTTGGCTTCCTTGATCGCGGGGGTGGGCGGTGCATCGAGAAAGGTGAGGCTCGCCAGATTTGCGACGCCCCACGCCGCACAATCAAGAACCAGACCGGTGAGATCGGCTTCGAGAATTTCCGGTGGGGCGAAGGCTTCCAGCGCCGCGGTCTGCTCGGCACGCCAAAGACGCAGCGCGATGCCAGGCTCCGTTCGTCCGGCGCGGCCCGCGCGCTGGTCAACGGCGGCACGCGATGCACGGACGGTCTCCAGCCGGGTCAGGCCCGTTGCCGGTTCGAATTTAGGCAGACGTGCCAGGCCGCTGTCGATGACGACGCGCACACCATCGATGGTAATCGACGTTTCGGCAATCGACGTGGCGAGGACCACCTTGCGCTGGTCTTTCGGTGCCGGCTTGATCGCCGCGTCCTGATCGCGGCCCTCCAGCGCACCGTAAAGCGGCACTATAATCGTGTCAGCGGGCATACGCCCTTGCAGCGCCTCCGCAGTGCGTTCGATTTCGCGCTGGCCCGGCAGGAAGGCGAGAATGCTGCCGGTTTCAGCCGCAAGCGTATCGCGAATGGCCCTGGCCATGGCATCCTCGATCCTCTCGTCGGGATTGCGGCTCCGGTAGCGGATATCGATGGGAAATGAGCGACCCTTGCTTTCCAGAATCGGCGCGTCATTAAGCAGGCGCGCGACTCCCGCGCCATCAAGCGTCGCCGACATGACGAGGAGCTTCAGCTCCGGCCGCAATGCTGCCTGCACATCCATTGCGAGGGCAAGGCCGAAATCCGCATCGAGACTGCGCTCATGGAATTCATCGAAGAGCACCGCGGCGATGTCTTTCAGGTCCGGATCGTCGAGGATCATCCGCGCGAAGACACCTTCTGTGACGACGAGGAGGCGCGTTTTCGCCGAGACCTTGTTTTCGAGGCGCATGCGATAGCCGACAGTCGCGCCGACCTCTTCACCGAGGAGGCTCGCCATACGACTTGCGGCAGCACGCGCAGCAAGGCGGCGCGGCTCAAGCAGGATGATGGTGCGGTTCCCGCGCCAGGGCGCATCGAGCAGATGCAACGGAATAAGTGTCGTCTTGCCAGCACCGGGCGGCGCGACAAGTACCGCGGCGCTGCCGTTCGCTAGCGCAGCATCGAGCGCGGGCAGGATTTCTGTAACGGGAAGGGCAGGCAGGTTTCGCAACGTTCCGTCCACTGGTGAATATGGTGGCGTTTTGACAAGCTTTGCGCCGGGAAGTCCACCGGTTTTCGAAGTAGGCCAGCTTGGTACATTTCTCATTGGACTTTGTGCCAATTGACGCGGCCTTCCAATCTCTAAAAAATCGGACGGATTAGAAAGTCATACTTTTCGATCTGGGAGGATCCTTAAAATGAATTTCAGGCTGGGTTACCTCGCGGCCTTGCTATGTCTTGCTGCTTGCAACGGATCGAACGATTCAAATAATAACGGCACATTCAGCGGAGAGACAAATGCAGATGCCCTCGAAATGGCAACGGCGGAGGCAGCCCCCTTCAAGGCGAATGATCTTGCGGACGCCAACGCCGACATAAAAATCCTCAAGGACGAGACCGCAAAGACCAAGGCTGAATCGCTGGCGGAACTGGACGCCCTTACTTGCCGGTAACGACGTCGTCAACCGGAGCGCCAACACACTCAAAATTCCAACCAACAAAGGAGATCACGGTCAATCAGGACCCTTTGACATCGGCACGCCGCGGTGGCTTTGCTCTGCTTAATGATGGGCCCAGTGCTATTAAACAAGGGAATTTCCGCTTGCTTAAACTTTAGACGAATTGACGTTGCCTGCCTCGATCGAAAAGCTGGCTGTTTTGATCGGGAGTTTTCAGAAACATGAATTTTCGTATTTTGTCACTTTCGATTCTGGTTTTTCTAGCCGCCTGCAACAATAGCGATGTCAGTGAGGGGACGTTCGAGCCCGAACCCGTCCCGGTCGTGGTCCCATCTGTCTGGCCCAAGGATAATGTCGTTTTCTGCCAGAACGTTTTTCGACGGCGGGCCCGAGGGTGGTCTCGAATTGGCGGCTGTTGATGAAACACCGGCGGTCAAGCATCACAGCACGACGATCAGTGGCAAGACGGTCGAATATACGGCGACAGCGGGACACTTGATCGCATACGCGCCGGCGGAACCGGCAAGTCCCGCAACAACGGATGCGCAGGCCTCCATTTTCTATATGGCCTATACGCGCGATGATCTGCCGAAGGAGAACCGCCCAGTAACGTTTTTCTTCAATGGCGGTCCGGGATCCGCATCGATCTGGCTGCATCTGGGCTCTTCGGCGCCCAAACGTTTGAAAACGGGTGAACCGTTCATACCGGAAAGCGCATACACCGAAAAGCCTGCCACCTTCCCGTGGATCGACAATGAGGAGACCTTGCTGGACAAGTCAGACCTGGTTTTTGTCGACCCGGTCGGCACAGGCTACTCGCAGGCGATCAAGCCGCACCAGAATCAGGATTTTTGGGAAATGGAGGTCGATGCGCGCGTCGATCTTGATTTTATCAGATGATATATCAACAAGAACAACCGCCAGCTTTCACCGAAATATCTCTATGGTGAATCTTATGGCGGTATCCGCATCCCGATCATGGCTAATTTGCTAGAAGCAGGGGACACGAAAAGCTACGAGCCGGACCCGTCAGGCAAGAAGGCAACTGTTCTGTCGGGCGTTATCCTGAATTCTCCGATCCTCGATTATGATACGAATTGCGGTCAGGGTGGGGATATCTCATGCCGGGGCTTCCTTCGCCTTTGAGCAAAGCGCCGGTTCAGCCAGCGAGGACAAAACCGATCCAGATCATCGATTAGTCCGGCACAGTCACGACCGGCTACCAAGTCCTGCGATAAGGCCGACCCGCGGCATTTCGCGTCCAGAAATGTCGCCAGTCAGATTGACGACCCCTTATGCGATCCTGATAGTGCGTAATCGCAAATCACCAAGGTGTGTTGAGGTTCACGCCATGACGGCCTGCAAATGGTACTTTTCTGCGCTTCCGGTGCTCATGAACCCAAAAGTTCACTGCGCTCCGGTCCTCGAAAAACCACCATTTTCGGCTTGTCCTGACCTGAATCTCGACACACCCCTACAAGACGCATAAGGGAGACATTCATGAAAACGCGTGCCGCCGTTGCCTGGGAAGCCAAGAAGCCACTGACCATCGAAACCATCGAGATCGGCGGACCCAAGCCCGGCGAGGTGCTCGTCGAAATCATGGCGACCGGCGTGTGCCATACGGATGCCTATACGCTGTCGGGTCTTGATTCCGAGGGTAAGTTTCCGGCAATCCTCGGCCATGAGGGTGCGGGTATCGTGCGCGAGCTTGGCGCCGGTGTTACATCGCTGAAGGTCGGCGATCACGTCATCCCGCTCTACACGCCGGAATGCCGCCAGTGCAAAACCTGCCTGTCCCAGCGCTCCAATCTCTGCACCTCGATCAGAGCCACGCAAGGGCAGGGCGTCATGCCCGACGGCACCAGCCGCTTCTCCTGCGATGGCGGCGAGGTGTTTCATTATATGGGCTGCTCGACGTTTTCCAACTTCACCGTTCTGCCGGAGATAGCGCTGGCGAAGGTGCGCGAGGACGCACCTTTCGACAAGATCTGCTATATCGGCTGCGGCGTCACCACCGGTATCGGCGCGGTCATCTATACGGGCAAGGTCTGGCCGGGCGCCAATGTCGTGGTTTTCGGCCTTGGCGGCATCGGCCTCAATGTTATCCAGGGCGCGCGCATGGTTGGCGCCGACAAGATTATCGGCGTCGATCTCAATCCCGGCAAGGTGGAGATGGCGAAGAGGTTCGGCATGACCGATTTCATCAATCCGAACGAAGTCGGTAACGACAAGGTGGTGCAGGCTATCCAGGAACTGACCGACGGCGGCGCGGATTTTTCCTTTGATGCAACCGGCAACACCAATGTCATGCGCCAGGCGCTGGAGTGCTGCCATCGTGGCTGGGGCACCAGCATCGTTATCGGTGTGGCGGAAGCCGGCAAGGAAATCTCGACGCGGCCGTTCCAGCTCGTCACCGGGCGCAACTGGCGCGGCACGGCCTTTGGCGGCGCGCGCGGCCGTACCGACGTTCCGAAAATCGTCGACTGGTACATGGAGGGCAAGATCGATATCGACTCGCTCATCACGCACACAATGCCGCTTGACCAGATCAACACCGCCTTCGACCTCATGCACGAGGGCAAGTCGATCCGTTCGGTCGTAACATTTTGACGGACGCGCCTGCATATAAGGTTGTCTTGTCCGGGCTCGACGAGCTTGGTCCGCGCGACCTTTATGCCATGCTGAAATTGCGGGTCGATGTGTTCGTCGTCGAGCAGAAATGCCCTTACCCCGAACTCGATGGCAAGGATATAGACGCGCTACATTTGCGCCTGCTGTCGGGCAAGGAACTCGTGGCGAGCGCGCGTATCAGGAAGCCCGCCAAGAACGACCCGGCGGTGCGGATCGGACGGGTTGTCGTCTCCCCGGATCATCGCGGCAAGCGGCTCGGCGACCGGTTGATGGTCGAGGCGATTGCACAATGCGAGCGGCTTTATCCAGAAAGCCCGATCAAGCTGTCGGCCCAGAGCCAGTTACTGCGCTTTTACGGTTCCTTCGGTTTCGTGCCGGTCTCTGAGGAATATCTCGAAGACGAGATACCTCATGTCGACATGCAGCGGCCCGCCGCCATAACGACGGAGTGAGAAACGATGTGGAAGCGGCACAATCCCTTTTATATTGCCGCAATGATCGGTCTTGCCGCGCTGGCGCTGGCCTTGACGTTCGCACCGCATATTGCCTATGCCGCCGCCGCCAACGCTTTTTTCGTGGTCTACCTCGTTCTCTCGACCGTCAAGATCCGCAGACTGACGCCGGAATATCTGCGCAGGAATGCGGCGCGGGCCGATGAGCCCGTCTGGATAATTTTCGCCGTGACATTCGGCGCCGTGGTCGTGGCGCTTGGATCGCTTTTCGTGCTGCTCAATTCCGGCCGCCAGAACCTGCGTCCGCTCGATCTTTCGCTTGGGCTGGCGGCAGTTTTCCTCGGTTGGATGACAATTCACATGATGGCGGCGGTACATTACGCGCACCTCTATTGGCAGCCGGACGAGAATGCTGAAGGAACCAAGGACAAGCCGCGCAAACATGTCGGAGGGCTGGATTTTCCCGGCGGCAAGGAGCCGGGCGGCATCGAATTTCTGTATTTTTCCTACGTTATAGGGATGACCGCGCAGACCTCCGACACGGCTGTCACCAGTACAGATATGCGCAAGATTAATCTGCTACACGCCATTGTATCGTTCTTTTTCAATACGGTGCTCGTTGCCGCTGCGGTCAACGTCGCCGTCTCGCTCGGCCAATAACAACGACACGGGGAAACTATGGAAACGCTATCGATCGCCAAGAGCTTTGAGGGGATGCAAGGGGTCTATCGCCATCGCAGCGATGCCTGCCAATGTGACATGACCTTCGCCGTCTTCCTGCCTCCACAGGCAAAAGAAGGACCGGTGCCGCTGCTCTGGTATCTGTCAGGCCTGACCTGCACGCACCAGAACGTGATGGACAAGGGCGAGTATCGCAGGGTGGCGGCTGAGCTTGGCATTGCGATCATCTGTCCGGATACGAGCCCGCGCGGCGAACATGTCCCGGACGACAAGGACAATTGGCAGTTCGGCAGTGGGGCGGGTTTCTATCTCGATGCGACGCAAGCGCCCTGGTCGACGAATTACCGCATGGCGACCTATATCGGTGAGGAATTGCCGGAACTGGTTGCCGCCAATTTCCCGGTCGATATGCAGCGCCAGAGCATTTTCGGCCACTCCATGGGTGGCCACGGCGCGATCACATTGGCGTTGAAAAATCCCGGCCGTTTCAAGTCCGTTTCGGCCTTTGCGCCGATCGCCCGGCCGATGGTCGCTGGCTGGTCACGCCCCGCCTTCGAGAAATATCTCGGCAAGGATGAGGCCGCGTGGCGCGCCTACGACAGCGTCGCGCTGATCGAGGATGGCCACCGTGTGCCTGAACTGCTGGTCGATCAGGGCAAAGCGGACGGCTTTCTCGAAGATGGCCTGCGGCCATGGCTGCTTGAAGAAGCCTGCGCCGAGGCGGGCATCCCGTTAGCGCTGAACATGCGCGATGGCTACGACCATTCATATTTCTTTATCTCGACGTTCATGGCCGACCATATCGCCTGGCATGCCGAGAGGTTGGGATAAAAATTGTGCCAATGATTTAGGCCGGAACGATTTTAATCGCTCCGGCCTTCTTTGAATGGCCGCTCTTAGTTTCCTGTCGTCAAGGACATTGTCAGGGTCCCTGCTTTTTTGGGTTCCGGCAGCGTTATCCTGACCGCGCCTTGCTCCACAACCGGGGTTTTTGCGCCTGCCAGTCCTTGCCCAAGGCTCAAGCCAGATCCGCAAACACCACTATCGAGCAGATCAAATGAGGCTGCCGGCAGAACGTGGCTATGAATATGTCAAGTCGGAGTTGCAGCTATAATCTGGCTGTCATTGTCATCCGCGAATCCTCCGCAAAGGTTTCTTTGCTGAACTCAAGTCTGATTTCGGGGCTATCGCAAATCGCCTTCACGCCGTAAGTGGAAAAATGCAGACGCCACGTCGTCATCCGCGTCGGATTCGGCATGGCAAAACAGGCGCAGGAAAGCAGCGCCAGATTGATACCGCTTCTGGGGTCGCGCACCGATTGATAACGGATGAGTTCGATGCCTGCTTCATGCGCCTGATCGGCGAGATCGAGGCAGGCGGAATAATCCGTCAACTGCGTCCATTGTCGCGCCTGCTCGACAAATGGCGCTGCGGTCAGGTCGATGGCGTTCGTGGTGGCATAGCGCGCTTCGAAGGCGGTGAATTCCAGCGCATTGCGCGGCCAAGGCGTGCCGGGACTTTCGGTGAAAAACAGCAATCTGTAGAAGGCGGTTTCAGCGACGGCGGTTTCGACCTTCTCGCTGGCATAGAACACGCCTGGCGAATAGCCTTCGCGGCGAAAGCGCGAATTGCCGGGATAGCGTCCGTAGCGGAATGGCGTGGCCAGCAGGTAATCAAGATGGGTGCAGGTTGGTGGAACTGGCGGCTTGGTCGCCTCGAGTTCGTCTTCAAGCAGCGCCTGCTCATCGAGCGTATCGACGAGCTTCATGGTGGAAACGCGGTGCTGCGCTTCGACCAGACGCCAACAGGCGCCATGAACTGACCGGGACTCAGATCGGAGCGCGGCGGGCGTCCAGATAGGCGAGGACATGGGCGAGACCGTCAATGGTTTTGATCCGGTTGAGCGGCTTGCCGCCGAGCATGGTGTTGTCAGTTCGTATCCACTGGCGCGCCACGGCATCGTCGCCCCCAACGATCGCATCGAGCGAGCGGTAGAGGCGGATGAACAGGAGCGCGAGTTCGTAGCTCTTGCCGGTAAGCGGACCGTCGCCTTCACTGCGCTTGAGCCGGGAAATACTGGGTTCGGACAGGCCAACGACGGTTGAAAGCTCCCTGGCGGTCAGGCCCAGCAATTCCGCCGAGCGAAGCAGTGCCTTGGAGACAACGGCGGTCTTGCTCGGTGTTTCTGGTGTATGTCGAGCGCTGGTTCGCATGGGCTGTGTCCTTTCACTGGAAATAAATATATATTAAATTTCTGGTGAAATCAAGGTGATTGGGTTCTTGGGAAATTGCATATCCATCATGCGTGGTTCGACGGGGCTCACCATGAGGGAGATGGGCTGGTTGCAGGGGGCCATTCTGCAATGTTGGTGACTATCCTGTAGCCCACCAACATCCCTCATGGTGAGCCTGTCGAACCACGCATAGCGGTTTTGCCAAACATTATCGCCGCGCTGTCACGCTCATCGGCAAGCCGCCGTCCGGTTGGGTGGTGAGTTTTTGTACGGGCCATGGCTTAACGTCCGCAGCGATATCGAAGTGGTAGCGATGGAGCAAGGTCGCAAGTGCTATGATGGCTTCCTGCAACGCAAAGCTGGCGCCGATACAAACGCGTGGTCCAGCCCCGAAAGGCAGATACTGGAAACGGTCGATCTTGTCCCGGTTTTCCGGATGAAAGCGCGATGGCATGAAGGCTTCGGGATTGTCCCAATAGAGCCGGTGGCGATGCACCGTCCACGGCATGACGAGAACGGCCGCGCCCTTTGGCAGCTTCAGGTCCTGATATTGATCGTCTTCGATCGGCTCGCGGTTGATCGACGGCGCCGGCGGGTAGAGCCGCATGGCCTCCTCGAATGCGGAGCGGGTGAAGGGCAGGGCATCCAGCCACGTGTGCGGGGCAGGGACATCTGCTTGATCCATGAAGGCGTCGATTTCCTGTTCGATCAGATCGCGCTCCCATGGCGCTTTCGCCAGAAGATAGAGCGTCCAGCCGAGCGCCCGCGCTGTGGTCTCGTGACCTGCGCCAATGAAGGTGATGATATTGTCTTCGATCTCGGCGCGGGAAAGCCCTTGCGGCCCTTCGGCTTTGAGAAGAAGGGTGAGGAAATCGTTCGGGACCTTGTCGCCTTCCCTCTCCATGCGGGCCTTACGCATCTCCATTGTGTTGGCGACGATCTGGCGAAAGAAGGCGAGGGCACGGCGACCGCGAATCTGGGTGAAGCGCGGCAGCCAGGCCGGTGCACCGAGAAGATCAAGCGGATCGACGCGCCCCATGGTTTCAAACAGACGGTCGACCTCATGCGAGAACTGATCCGGATCGCCCGCGATCTCGCCAGAAAACAGGGTTTCGGCGAGAATATCATAGGTGAGCATGGTCATATCGCGCGATACATCGGTTGTGCCTGTAAGACCTTGATAGCGATCAGCGAAAACGTCGGTCGTCCGCTTCATGCTTTCCGCAAAACCATCGATGTGTCGCGGCGTGAAAACCGGCGCCATCGCCTTGCGCGAACGTTTCCAGACATCGCCTTCCGCCGTCAGCAATCCATCGCGCAGAATAGGGCGCAGAATGCGCTGGCGCACCGCCGCCATCTTGTAGTTTTTCGCATTGTCAACGAGCACGTGGCGGATGAGACCGGGATCATTGGCGATGATCGTATGGGCGAAGGACCAGTCTATGGAAACCCAAGGTTCATTGTAGGATGGCTCGCCCCACAATTCGAGCGGATTGCGGTAAATCGTGCGGATAAGCTGCAATGTGCCGACCGGGCCGGTACGTGGTACGGGCGCAGGGGGGACAAAAGCGTTTCTCAACGTATCCATTGGGGCCTCCATGGTCCCGATGTGGGGACAACCAGGCGGGATGTCCACAAAATCGCCGATTATACCTTCGGCCAATGACAGTGATTCTGCGCTGGTTTCGCCTTGACGCCAAGACCCGAATGGGGTCTGTTCGATAAACGTTTGATGAATCAAAAATTTCAGCTCAAAATACCCTGCCTACTTCAGATTTTATTACATAATATCAATATGTTAATTGTAATTATATTGTGAGGTTTTTTATTATGGCATTTCGCTTGTGCTGGCTCCTGCTGGCGATTTTTCTGGCATCCTGTAGCGGCGATCGGATTCTGATGAATCCGCTGGAACGTTCGGGACAACGGTCATTAACCCCGATCCGTCCACGCCTGTCCAGCCTGGAAGCGCTATCTTCACTTATGGCGGCGATGATTCGGTTAATCCCTTTGCTGTTTCCGAGATCCCTTCGAGCAAGGCACAAACGATCAGCTTAAAGGGAGCAACAATCCCGTTTACGGCGACTGCGGGACATTTAATCGCCTCATCGGACGCGGCTATCTTCTACACGGCCTATACACGCAATTGGGACTATGAACCAGATCCCGCAATGTCGCTCGATACGGACAGGTGGCTGACCAGCATTTCCGGCATGACTCTGAGCATGACGTTGAAGCAAAATTTGAAAGTGTTGGTTCAACACGGCTACTACGATCTCAATACGCCATTCCACCAATCTGAACTCGACATCGCGGCTGTCACGTTATCCGCAAAGATACCGGTCAAATTATACGAGGGCGGTCACGGTGTTTCGCCATATGATACGGGCTCGTACGATCAAGTCATGCAGGATCTCGGTGCTTTCTACGACCAGCTTCAGCCAAAACTGGCGGCAGCCAACACGGCAGTGGCGGAAAGGGCAAGACCATGAGCGTACATCGTTACCTTTTATGCACTGTGTTGCTTGCGGCTGCTGTGCAGTCGCAACCTACTCGTGCTGACGATTCGTTCACGCTCACAAGGCCGGACAGGGGAGTGCAGATGCGTCTTCTGCGCGCTTATGCACCGAACGGGCAGCCAGCGCCAAAGCGGTCCTTGCCCGCAAGCCCCCAATCTATTCTCAACAGCGTTGATGATCGCATTCGTGTGCTTTTCGATAGGGCAGCGGACCCTTCGACGCATTTCGTCACCATTGCCTCTGCCAAAAAGGCCGGTGTGGGCTTCTTCGCGGATCATTTTTCGGACATGGACCACGACCGGAACGGCAGTCTCCGTTTCAGTGAAGTCAAGTCGTTTCTCGACGGGCAATCTCCGATCGCAAGACCAGTCGCTGCCGAAGGCATACAAATCATCGAATAGCGGGATGACCTGATATATCGGCCCACAATCTGTTGGCACAACGATCGAGCCTCAACTCATTCCCCTCGTCCGGGGATAAGTTGAGGCCGCAACCATTCGGTCGGTCCACAACTTGGCCATCATCCGTGGATATCAAGCCCTCCAGAATTGGAAAAACCTGCATTAATCACTATATCTAGCACTGTAATGGGGGCATGATTCGCCCAAGCTATGCTATAAGGTCGGGCGCGCCAGTTCAGGCGTCAGGAAAGATTGAATTTTATATGAGTGATACACCCGAGATGACAGTCGAAGCCTCGCCGGAATACGGTGCGGAGTCCATCAAAGTCCTCAAGGGGTTGGATGCTGTACGCAAACGCCCTGGAATGTATATCGGTGATACGGATGACGGGTCCGGCCTTCACCACATGGTTTACGAAGTCGTCGACAACGCGATCGACGAGGCGCTGGCGGGGCACGCGACGCGCGTCACCGTGACGTTGAATCCCGACGGTTCGTGCACGGTGACCGACAATGGCCGCGGTATTCCGACGGATATGCATTCCGAAGGCGTTTCCGCAGCGGAAGTCATCATGACGCAACTGCATGCGGGCGGCAAGTTCGACCAGAACTCCTACAAGGTTTCCGGCGGTCTGCATGGCGTCGGTGTTTCCGTGGTCAATGCACTGTCTGTCTGGCTTAGGCTGAAGATTCGCCGCCAGGGAAAAATTCACGAGATGAGTTTCACCCATGGTGTCGCCGACGCGCCTCTGAAGGAAACCGGCGATTCGGACGGTCTGACAGGGACGGAAGTCTCGTTCCTGCCTTCGACCGACACGTTCACCATGGTCGAATTCGATTTCAAGACGCTCGAGCACCGGCTTCGCGAGCTCGCTTTTTTGAATTCGGGTGTCCGCATCCTGCTTGCGGATCGCAGGCATGCCGACCCGGTCGATCTTGAGCTGTTCTATGAGGGCGGACTGACCGCTTATGTGAAATATCTCGACCGCGCGAAGAAAGAGCTTGTCAACGAGCCGATTTACATCCGCGGCGAGCGAGACGATACGACTGTCGAAGTCGCCATGTGGTGGAATGACAGCTACCACGAGAACGTCCTCTGCTTTACCAACAATATTCCGCAGCGCGATGGCGGTACGCACCTTGCCGGTTTCCGTGGTGCCCTGACACGCCAGATGACCGGCTATGCGGAAAACACCGGCCAGGCGAAGAAGGCCAAGGTGACCCTGACCGGAGACGATTGCCGCGAGGGTTTGACCGCGGTGCTTTCGGTCAAGGTGCCGGATCCGAAGTTTTCCTCGCAGACCAAGGACAAGCTCGTTTCGTCCGAAGTGCGCGCGGTTGTTGAAAGCCTCGTTAACGAGGCGCTTTCGACATGGCTCGAGGAGCACCCGGCCGAAGGCAAGATCCTCGTCGACAAGGTCATCCAGGCCGCCTCTGCACGCGAGGCCGCGCGCAAGGCGCGCGACATCACCCGCAAGAATTCGCTCAGCATCAGCTCGCTGCCTGGCAAGCTTGCCGATTGCCAGGAAAAGGACCCGGCCAAATCGGAAATCTTCATCGTCGAGGGTGACAGCGCCGGCGGCTCCGCCAAGGGTGGACGTTCGCGCCAGAACCAGGCGATCCTGCCGCTGCGCGGCAAAATTCTCAATGTCGAGCGCGTCAAGCTGGATCGCATGTTGTCGTCGGACCAGATCGGCACGCTGATCCTGGCGCTTGGCACCAGCATCGGCAAGGACGAGTTCAATCCGGATAAGCTGCGCTACCACAAGATCATCATCATGACCGATGCTGACGTCGATGGCGCGCATATTCGCACATTGCTCTTGACGTTCTTCTTCCGCCAGATGCCTGAACTGATCGAGCGTGGCCATATCTACATTGCGCAGCCGCCGCTCTATAAGGTTTCACGCGGAAAATCCTCGCAGTACATCAAGAACGAAGTCGCTTATGAGGAATTCCTGATCGATTCCGGGCTGGAAGAGGCTGCGCTGGAACTGGATTCGGGCGAAGTACGCACAGGTCCCGACCTGCGCTCCGTCATCACCGATGCGCTCGCCGTCCGTCACCTGCTGCAGGGCTTGAACACGCGCTATGACCGCGCTGTGGTTGAACAGGCGACGATTGCCGGTGCGCTCAACCCGGAAGCCATTTCCGACACACCGAGAGCCCAGGCGTTGGTGACTGAAGTTGCCGGGCGCCTCGATTTGATCGCAGAGGAAACCGAAAAGGGCTGGAGCGGCCGTCTGGCGACGCCGGATGATGGTGTGGATGGGTATGTCTTCGAGCGTTCGCTGCGCGGCGTCAAGGAAACGGTTACGCTCGATATGGCGCTGATCGGTTCTGCCGATGCACGCCAGCTCGACCGCTATTCGGCGCGTCTGCATGAAATCTATTCCAAGCCGCCGGTTTTGCGCCGCAAGGAGAAATCGGACCCCGTCGCCGGACCGATTGCCCTGCTGGAGGCTGTATTCGCTGCCGGCCGCAAAGGCCTGTCGCTGCAGCGCTACAAGGGTCTCGGCGAAATGAATGCCGACCAGCTCTGGGAAACGACGCTGGATCCCAACGCCCGCTCATTGCTGCAGGTCAAGGTCAACGACGCCACCGATGCCGACAGTCTGTTCTCCAGGCTGATGGGCGACGACGTCGAACCGCGTCGCGAGTTCATTCAGGATAATGCGCTGAGTGTGGCTAATCTGGATGTCTAGCGATTGACCGTTATTTGGACGGTTTATCCTGATTGCTCCGTTTGTTCTTCGATCCACGGATTGATGACGGAAACACCCGCGGCGGCAAAGGCGCGGGTGTCGCGTGCAGCTACGGCAAATCCATTGGCCGTAGCTATCGCAGCAATTTGGCCGTCTGCAACCGCGATGGTGCGGCCTGATACGCGCGCGCGACTGACAAGGGGCGCATAGGCTTTGGCGGCGGCCTGGTCGAACGCTAATATACGTGGTCCAAAGAGATAGCTCATTAGGTCGGAGAGTGCGTTTTCCAGACCGTCTTTGCGCTTGCCACCCGGCAAGATCGCTATGCCCAATAACAACTCGGCCAGACTTGTGGTTGTTAGATAAAGTGTTTCTGCTGCCTGCTTGTCGAGCCAAGCCAATACAGCAGGGCTGGCGCCTGATTTCATCGGTTCTGAAACGACATTTGTATCGAGTATGATCATTCAAACTTTGCCGGTTTAGCGGGAGTTCGGTCACGTTCGATGTCGAGGTCAAGACCGCCAAATCGACGGCCAAATGCGGCCAGCTCCGAACCCACTTTGATGCGATCCTTCGGACGGATCGCCTCCTCGAGTATCTCACGGATTTCCGCCTCGGTACTGCGTCCGTGCCGAGCTGCACGCAGCTTTAGCGCGCGGTGGGTTTCCTCTGGCAGATTTCGAACCGTTACAGCAGCCATATTGATCGATCTCGTTGGATCTAGCGAAGATGATATCATGTAGATGACTTTGATATCAATAGTCAGTCACGAGATGGTGGCACATCTCACGAGTCACCGCCACGATCCACAGGTTGCACTGTTGCGAACGTAAGTCGCCACGACCCGGGGGCTTTTTATACTTTTGTACAACAACTCTCTTGCCTGTTCGGGGGCATCATGATCTTTTGTCGAAAAAGGGCCATGGGGCGCCACGGGGATTGATGAAACAATTACCCGGCGAACATGTGGTCGTTTTTCAAGTCAACTGAGCGGGAATTGAAATGCAGCCTGTCTTCGATGGTCACAACGATGTGCTTTACCGGTTGTGGAAACATTCGAAAGACGGAGCGGATCCGGTACAGGAATTCATTGAAGGCACCACTTCAGGCCACATCGACAAGTCGCGAGCGCTGAAAGGCGGGCTCATCGGTGGGCTCTGCGCAATTTATGTTCCCTCCGGCGATCTTGCCTTCAAGGCGCCCGATGCCAATGGACACTATTCGACGCCGCTTGCCGCACCGCTGGAGCGTGCGCCCTCCCTCGATATCGCGCTGGAGATGGCCTCGATTGCATTGAATCTGCAGCGTTCGGGCGGCTGGAAATTGTGCCGCAGCACGGCCGAGATTGCCGAATGCATGCGCAACGATATGTTTGCTGCGGTGCTGCACATGGAAGGATGCGAGGCAATCGGCGCGGACCTTGCCGCACTCGATGTGTTCTACGCAGCGGGCTTGCGCTCGCTGGGTCCAGTATGGAGCCGCAACAATATTTTCGCGCACGGCGTGCCGTTCGCCTATCCGATGAGCCCGGATACAGGGCCAGGCTTGACGCCGGTGGGCGAGGAACTGGTCAACGCTTGTAATCGTCTGGGGATACTGATCGATCTTGCCCATATTACCGAAAAAGGCTTCTGGGACGTGGCGCGGATCAGTGATCAGCCGTTGGTCGCCAGCCACTCCAACGTGCACGCGCTGACGCCTGTGGCGCGCAATCTGACTGACAAGCAGTTTGACGCCATACGCGAGAGCAAGGGGCTGGTCGGGCTCAACTATGCGGTTGCCATGCTGCGGCCCGACGCGCGTGAAAATGCCGATACGCCGCTGACCGATATGGTCCGCCACATCGACTACATGGTCAACCGAATGGGCATCAATTGCGTGGCCCTTGGTTCTGATTTCGATGGTGCTAAAATCCCCGGCGAAATTGCCGACGCGAGCGGCAACCAGAATCTCGTCATGGCGCTGCGGGACGCCGGATATTCAGAAGACGATCTTGCAAAAATCTGTCGCGAAAACTGGCTACGCGTATTGCGCTCGGCCTGGCATGAAGAAAATTAAGAAACGTAGATTGCTCATAAAAGGGAACCAGAACAATGTTGATGAACCAGATAAACCCGAAATTCCGGCTTCTGCTCGGTAGCGCGGCGCTTTCCGCGATCCTGTTTTCCGGTATGCCGGCCTGGGCGGAAACGCCAGCCGATACGCTGGTCGAAGCCTTTGCCATAGATGATGTGATCACGCTCGATCCGGCAGAAGCATTCGAGCTCACCACCGGCGAAATCAACGGCAACACTTATGATAAGCTCGTCCGGCTCGATATCAGCGATCCTTCGAAGATCGTTGCCGATGTCGCCGAAAGCTGGACGGTTTCCGATGACGGCCTGACTTATACCTTCAAGCTGAAGCCGGGGCTGAAATTCGCTTCGGGCAACCCGATTACGGCCGATGATGTCGCTTGGTCTTTCGAGCGCGCTGTCAAGCTCGACAAGAGCCCGGCATTCATCCTGACCCAGTTCGGCCTGAAGCCGGACAATGTCACCGAGAAGGCCAAGGCAACCGATCCTTCAACCTTCGTCTTCACGGTCGATCAGCCCTACGCACCGAGCTTCGTCTTGAACTGCCTGACCGCGACAGTCGCCTCGGTCGTCGACAAGAAGCTGGTTTCCGACCATGTCGTCAATGATGATTTCGGCTGGGCCTGGCTGAAAACTGCCTATGCAGGTTCCGGCCCGATGAAGATCCGCGACTGGCGCGCTAACGAAATCATCGTGCTTGAACGCAATGACAATTATTGGGGCACCAAGGCGCCGCTCATGCGCGTCATCTACCGGCACGTCAAGGAGAGCGCAGCGCAGCGCCTGCTGCTTGAGAAGGGCGACATCGACATCGCTCGCAATCTTGAGCCCAACGATCTGGAGCAGGTAGTCAAGAACAAGGACATCGCGACGACCAGCGCGCCGAAGGGCACGGTTTATTACATCAGTCTCAACCAGAAGAACCCGAACCTGTCCAAGCCCGGGGTGAGCGAAGCTCTGAAATATCTCGTCGATTACGATGCGATCGGCGAAAAGCTGATCAAGGGCATTGGCGAAATCCACCAGTCCTTCCTGCCAAAGGGTGTCCTTGGCGAACTTGACGAGAATCCGTACAAGCTCGATGTGGCCAAGGCCAAGGAATTGCTGGAGAAGGCAGGGCTGAAGGACGGCTTCTCAGTCACCATGGATGTCCGCAACAACCAGCCTGTGACGGGTATCGCCGAATCCGTGCAGCAGACATTCGCTCAGGGCGGTGTCAAGATGGAGATCATTCCGGGTGATGGTAAGCAGACGCTGACCAAATATCGCGCACGCACCCACGACATGTATATTGGTCAGTGGGGCGTCGATTATTGGGATCCGCACTCCAATGCGGACACCTTCACCAACAATCCGAACAATTCGGATGAGGGTACCAACAAAACGTTGGCTTGGCGCAATGCATGGGATGTGCCGGAACTGACCAAGGAAACCAAGGCTGCGCTCCTTGAGCGTGATGGCGCCAAGCGTGCACAGATGTATCAGGACCTGCAGAAAAAAGTTCTTGCAACGAGCCCGTTCATTCTGATTTTCCAGCAGATCGAGGTCGCGGGCTACCGTTCGAACCTCAAGGATTTCAAGCTCGGGCCTTCATTCGATACGAACTACGTATTCACGATTTCAAAGTGATTCGGGGCTCGTTCCGTTGACCAATCCCGACATGCAACTGGAGTCCAGGCGCTCAGGCGTCTGGGCTTCGAACCTCCTTTGGGCGATCGGCAGATTCGTGCTGATCGGCATCATCACGTTCCTTGGGCTGATTGCCGTTACGTTTTTCATCGGACGCGTCATTCCGATCGATCCGGCACTGGCCATTGTCGGCGACCGGGCGCCGGCCCATGTCGTCGAACGGGTCCGGGAGGAACTCGGCCTGAACTTGCCGCTCTACCAGCAGTTCTTCATCTATGTGAAAGGCGTGCTGGAGGGTAATTTCGGCAATTCGGTTTTGACCACAAATCCTGTTATGCAGGACATAAGGCGCGTCTTCCCCGCTACGATGGAGCTTGCCACGTTCGGCACGCTTATTGGGGCGCTTTTCGGTGTGCCCCTGGGTGTGTTGGCGGCGGTGAAACGCGGCAGTGTCATCGACCAGATCGTCCGCGTGATTGGATTGATCGGCTACTCGGTCCCTATCTTCTGGCTTGGAATGATCGGTCTTGTCGTCTTCTATGCCAAGCTTGGCTGGACCTCGGGCCCAGGCCGTATCGACGTCGTTTATGAATACACATTCACGCCTATTACCGGCTTCTATCTGCTTGACGCGGTGCTGCAGCAGAACTGGGAGGCGTTCCGAAACATTTTCAGCTTCATCATCCTGCCTGCCTCGCTGCTTGGCTATTTTTCGCTGGCCTATATCAGCCGCATGACACGCAGTTTCATGCTTAATGAGCTGGAACAGGAATATATTGTCGCCGCCCGCGCCAAAGGTCTGTCGGAAACGCGTATCATCTGGGGCCATGCCTTGCGCAATGCTGCCGTGCCGCTGGTAACGGTGATTGCACTGTCCTACGCCGGATTGCTCGAAGGCTCGGTGCTCACCGAAACTGTATTTTCGTGGCCGGGGCTTGGCCTCTACATCACCAATTCACTGCAGAATGCCGACATGAATGCGGTGCTTGGCGGTACGATCATCATCGGTACAGTATTCGTCGCCATCAACCTTTTGTCCGATCTCCTGTATCGGGCGCTTGACCCACGGACACGTGCACGATGACCGAGCTTGCACGACCCCTGACGCGCCGCGAATGGCTCATGAGCGACCGGCCGCAATCGCGCATGCAGGCACGGTTGGGCCGGGCCTATCTGGTCTGGAGCCGCTTCGCCAGCAACAAGCTGGCCGTTGTTGGTCTCGCAATCATCATCGCGCTTCTGCTCGTCGCTGCCTTTGCCAATGTGCTGGCGCCGCATTCGCCGGTGATCGGCGATTTGCGCAATGCACGCCTGTTGCCGCCGGGCGGCGAATATTTGCTCGGCACCGATGACCAGGGCCGCGATATTCTTTCCCGGTTGATTTATGGCTCGCGGCTGACGCTCTATGTGGTCATACTCGTCGCCATCATCGCGGCGCCAATCGGGCTTCTCGTCGGGACCATTGCCGGTTATGCCGGCGGCTGGATCGATTCCGTGCTGATGCGTATCACCGATATATTCCTGGCGTTCCCGAAGCTTATTCTGGCACTGGCCTTCGTCGCAGCGCTCGGACCCGGCATCGAAAACGCCGTCATCGCCATCGCGATCACATCGTGGCCGCCTTATGCACGTATCGCGCGCGCCGAAACACTGACCGTGCGCAATTCCGACTATATCGCCGCTGTGCGATTGATGGGTGCGTCGCCGTTTCGCATCGTGTTGCGGCACATCATGCCGCTTTGTCTCTCTTCACTGATCGTACGGGTAACGCTCGACATGGCGGGCATTATTCTCACCGCCGCGGGTCTTGGCTTTCTTGGCCTCGGTGCGCAGCCGCCGCTGCCGGAGTGGGGCGCGATGATCGCCTCTGGCCGGCGCTTCATCATGGACCAGTGGTGGGTTGCGGCAGCACCGGGCTTTGCCATCCTGATCGTCAGCCTTGGCTTCAATCTGCTTGGCGATGGCCTGCGCGATGCGCTTGATCCGCGAGGCAGCAACCAATGAGCGCCATGCTGACCGTTGAGGACCTGAGGGTCCAGTTTCCAACCCGTACCGGAACTGTCGATGCGGTGCGCGGCGTTTCCTTCACGCTTGGACGCGAGCGGCTTGGCATTGTCGGCGAGTCCGGTTCGGGCAAGTCGCAGACGGGACGCGCCATCATGGGATTGACGCCGCCACATGCAAAAATCACTGCGCAGAAACTGAATTTCGATGGTATCGATCTGCTCGGCGCTTCGGTAAAGCAGCGGCGAAGCCTACGCGGCAATCGCATCGCCATGATCCTGCAGGATCCGAAATATTCGCTCAATCCGGTCATGAGCATTGGCCGGCAAATCGTCGAGACGCTGAGGACGCACGAAAAGGTCAGCAAGGCCGAGGCGCGCAAACGGGCGCTCGACATGCTTTCCGCTGTGCAGATTCGCAATCCGGAGCGAGTATATGACCTGCATCCGCACGAAGTTTCCGGCGGTATGGGGCAGCGCGCCATGATCGCCATGATGCTGATCACCGGGCCGGAACTTCTGATCGCCGACGAGCCGACCTCTGCGCTCGACGTCACCGTACAACTCGACGTGCTGCGCATTCTCGACAATCTGGTGCGCGATCGCGGCATGGGCCTGATTTTCATTTCGCACGATCTGCGGCTGGTCTCATCGTTCTGCGATCGCGTCATCGTGATGTATGCAGGGCGGATCGTCGAGGAGATTGCCGCAACCGATCTGCACAACGCCAAGCACCCATATACGCAAGGCTTGCTCAATTGCATGCCGCAGATCGGCGCTGACCGGCATCCGCTGCCGGTGCTCGACCGCAAGCCGGAGTGGGCCGCATGACACCATCCCGCTCCAAGGCATTGGTCATTGAAAAGCTTGAAGTGAAATTCGACCGCTTTCTCGCCTTGCGCGGCGTCAGCCTCGATGTGGCACCGGGCGAATCCTTCGGTCTTGTCGGTGAATCCGGCTCGGGAAAATCCACATTGCTGCGTGCCGTCGCAGGTCTGGCGCCGGTCAGCGGCGGGACAATCACAGTCAACGGCAAGACGCTGGGCTCGTCGCGCACCAAGGCATTTTACCGCGAAGTTCAAATGGTGTTCCAGGACCCCTACGGCTCGCTGCACCCGCGCCAGACAGTTGACCGGCTATTGCTGGAACCACTGGTGATCCATGGCTTCAGCGATATCGAAAAGCGTATCCTGCGCGCGCTGGATGAAGTGGGGCTGGGCTCGAGCTTCCGCTTCCGTTATTCGCACCAGCTTTCAGGCGGTCAGCGTCAGCGCGTGGCCATTGCCCGGGCGTTGATACTGGAACCATCTATCCTCCTGCTCGATGAGCCGACATCGGCGCTCGATGCCTCGGTGCAGGCGGAGGTGTTGAATTTGCTTGAACAAATAAGGCGCGACCGCAAGCTGACTTTCCTTATGGTCAGCCATGATCTCGCGGTCGTCACCCATATGTGCGACCGGCTGATGGTCATGCAGAATGGTGCTGAAGTGGAGCGGTTGACGGCATCGGAACTTGCCAAACGCAAGGTCACACAGGAATACACGCGTAATCTGCTCGTCGCGAGCCAGGGCTTCGTTCGGCCGGACATCCAGCCGGAGCGTTAAGGATATTCATCTGTTTTTTACCATTCCGAAGATGAATTCACGCAATTCGTGCTGCCGGAGCATGATCGTGAAAATGTGAATGAATTTACTAAGCAGGAATTTACGCCGGCGATTCAAAGGTCCACGTAACGACGGAGTGGGCCAATGAAAAAATTTACAAAATTCCTGAAAGATAGCAGCGGAGCAACGGCGGTGACCTTCGGATTGCTGCTCGTACCCCTTATGGGCATGACCGGGCTTGCGGTCGATTACAGCCGCGCAAGCAATGATCGCTCAGAATTACAGAACGCTGCGGATGCCGCAGTGTTAGCGGGGGCGGCTATCTATGTCGGCAACAATTTACCGGCAGTAGAAACGCGCGTTCATGAAATGCTACGCACGAATCTGAATGACTTCGATAATAGCGGTGCAACATACAGCGTCTCGGTTACGGACGATGTGCCTGCACGGATTGCTCTTTCCGTTTCCAAGCCGATGGAGACGACGTTCATGAAAGTGTTGAATCAGAATACGATGAACATTGCCGTCGGCTCGGTAGCGTCAGGGGCGATGACACCTGTCGAGGCAACGTTCACCGTCACGAAGGTTAAAGGGATTTACTACAAGAAGATTTCTGTGATCGTGGTTCGGGAAAACGGTGCAGAGGAAGAGGTCGCGGCTCTCGAATACACCAATGTCAAGCTAGTTGATGGAAAAGGAGTATCCGTTCCCGCCGTTAATACGAACTCTCAGGTCTTCAAACTGGGAAAGTTCAAAGATTTCTATTTTACCATGGTTGTCAAGAAGGACGGATGTCCTATCGGTAAAAGGAACGACAATAAAACCAAGTGTGTGGACTCGACCGATTCCAAATATCAACTAGTGACAATTCCCGCTAATAGTGATTATGCCACCGAGTCCAAGATCAAAGACAATGCCAATGCCTTCCTGGTAAAAAGTAACAACCCCAATGATGCATGGCGGCTGGCTCTGGACGGCGCCCAATCGACGACACCGGGACCGTCGGATGATCCGGTGACCATGGATGATCTGATGAACTGCAATGGCTCCGTGATGAAACATGGTTGGGAGGATGGCGGCGGCAGTAACCCGGATTTCGAGTACACACTGAAAACCGGGTGCGCGTTAGACTATTCAAAAATTCGCCTGACCCAATAGGTCCCGAACCAAAACCGGCGCAATTGACTTTGTCCTTGCGCCGCTCCATCATGACTTCATTCCGAGGGGGGCACTGTACAGTGCTGAGATAGCGTCGAGCTGGACCCTTGAACCTGATCCGGGTTATGCCGGCGTAGGAACGGGAATTGAGCCTTGTTCGCACACCTCAAGTCTTGTCTTCGCACATTTCCGGATCTCCGATCATGATGGAGTCCAGACCGTGCACGTTTTCCTAAAACACCTCCCTCAAAAACTGTAGTGGCGTGAACAGCGCCATGCGTCTGGTCTTGCAGATAGCAGCAGCTTTGCTGGCCGTTGTCCTGTGCTGGCAAGTGATCGTCTGGGTGATGGCGCCGCCGCGTTTCATCCTGCCGGGACCCTTGACGGTGATTGCTACGCTGGTCGAAGAGCAGCACTATCTGCTGACAAATGCGGCAATCACTTTGGTCGAAATCATCCTTGGGCTGATATTCGGCGCGCTGGCAGGCATCCTCACCGCGCTGCTCGTCAGTGCCGTGCCCGGGTTCCGGCAACTGGTCTGGCCGCTTATGCTTGTGTTGCAGGCGCTGCCGGTTTTTGCGATCGCACCGCTGCTGGTCCTGTGGTTCGGCTTTGGCCTTGCCTCCAAAGTTGTCATGGCCAGCCTCATCATTTTCTTTCCGGTGGCCTCGGCATTCGCCGATGGCCTGCAACGCACCAATCAGGATCTGCTCGACGCTGCGGCACTGACACAGGCATCACCGCTCGCAACACTGTTCCTCGTGCGTGTGCCCAGCGCTTTGCCCGGACTTGGCTCTGGGCTGCGCGTCGCCGCCGTCTTCGCGCCGATCGGCGCCGTCATCGGTGAATGGGTCGGTTCCTCGCGCGGCCTCGGTTTCGTCATGCTGCAGGCCAATGCGCGCATGCAGACGGATACGCTGTTCGCCGCCCTCATCATCCTCGCGACATTGACCATTGTCCTGCGCTTCCTCGTCGATGCGCTGGCGAAACGTCTGACGCCGTGGATGCGCGAAGGATGAACCAGTTCAATGACTTATTGCACAGAAAAGGATCTTCGATGTTTCGTCTTCGCTCTCTGATTTTCATGATAGGACTCGCTGGCTTCGGCTTCGCCATGGCCGGCCAGGCAATGGCGGCCGACAAGCTGACTGTCCTTCTCGAATGGTTCGTCAATCCCGACCATGCACCGCTGGTTATCGCGAAAGAGAAGGGTTACTTCGCCGACGTAGGCCTGGATGTCGAGTTGATCCCGCCAGCTGATCCATCTGCGCCGCCACGTCTGGTCGCGGCGAAGCAGGCGGACGTCGCCATCCACTATCAGCCAAATCTCTATCTCGATCATGATGCGGGCCTGCCGCTGGTGCGATTCGGAACGCTGGTCGAAACACCACTCAACACGGTGATGACACTTGCCGACGGGCCAATCAAAAGCTTGAAGGATTTGAAAGGCAAGAAGGTTGGCTTCTCGGTCGCCGGCTTCGAAGATGCGATGCTGGGAGCCATGCTGAAAGAAGCAGGCCTGTCGACCAAGGATGTCGAGTTGATCAATGTCAACTTTGCTCTCTCCACCTCGCTGATTTCCAGGCAGGTGGACGCAACCGTCGGCGCCTATCGCAATTTCGAGCTGACGCAGATGGCGCAGGAAGGACACAAGGGCCTCGCCTTCTTTCCGGAGGAACACGGCGTGCCGCCCTATGACGAACTGATCTTCGTCACCCATCCGGACTTGTTGAAGGACGACCGCCTGAAGCGCTTTCTCGGCGCAGTGGAAAAGGGCGCAATCTATCTGACCAACCATCCGGACGAATCCTGGCAGCTATTCGTCAAGGCCTATCCGGACCTCGATAATCCGCTCAACAGGCAGGCCTGGATCGATACGCTGCCGCGCTTTGCCAAGCGTCCGGCGGCGCTTGATCGCAGCCGCTACGAGCGGTTCGGCGTTTTCATGCACGATGCAGGGCTGATCAAGAGCGTGCCCAAGGTCGAAGACGTCGCTGTCGAGCTACCGTGACAATCGCAAATACAAACACCCATTCAAAGAGAGAGAAAATGCCAAAAGTAGATTACCGGCTGAATGCCATTGTCGATGTCGATGCTATCGGCGGGGATAAGGATCTGGGGCAGCTTGCTCTTGCCGCTGCACGTGGTGGCGCGACGATTATCCAGTACCGTGACAAGAACTCGCCGACGCGGCTGATGGTCGAACGGGCGCGAGTTATCCATGCGGCGTTGAGGGGGGCAGGCGTGCCGCTTGTTGTCAATGACCGTATCGATGTGGCGCTCGCCGCCGGCGTTGAGGGCGTGCATGTCGGCCGTGAGGATATGCTTGTGGCGGATGCGCGCCGACTGTTCGGACCGGACGCCATCATCGGCCTGACGGTCAAGAACGAGGCCGATGCGCAGGCGGCTATCGAGGCCGATATCGACTATGCCTGTATTGGCGGTCTGTTCGAAACACCGGCCAAGCACAATCTCCAGCCTATCGGCTTCGAAGGGTTCAGCCGTCTGGCGCAGATCATTCGCAAGGTGAAGCCGAACCTGCCGATCGGTGCAATCGCCGGAATCGATCTGGCGCGAACGCCGCCCGCCATTGCTGCCGGAGCCGATGGCGTGGCGGTGATTTCGGCGATGTTCCGGCAGGACGACCCCCAAGGTGCGGCCGCTGCGTTGCTGGCGGCGGTCGATGCGGCGCTGATGGAACGGGAATGACCGCGATCGCATTGACCATTGCCGGTTCCGACAGCGGCGGCGGAGCTGGTATCCAGGCGGATTTGAAGACGTTCTCGGCGCTTGGCGTTTATGGCACAAGCGTTTTGACGGCGATCACCGCGCAGAATACACGCGGAGTGACCGCTATCGAAAACCTTTCGGCTGGCATTGTCCGCGCGCAGATCGATGCGGTCCTGTCGGATATCGACGTGGCGACGATCAAGATCGGCATGGTCGGCATCGCCGACACCATCGAAACAATTGCCAGCGCGATGGTGCACTGGAACCGCAGGGTGGTACTGGACCCGGTGATGGTCGCGACCTCGGGCGACCGCCTGTTACAGCCAGAGTCTATCGAGGCACTACGGCAGCTTCTTGTGCCGCGGGCCGTGCTGCTGACGCCAAACCTTCCGGAAGCGGCATTGCTGACGGGCGAGGCGATCGCGGAGGACGAGACGCAAATGACCCGGCAGGCCGAGAAACTGCTGGTGCTGGGGGCTTCGGCGGTGCTGGTCAAGGGCGGTCATGCGAAATCCGTGATGAGCACGGACCTGTTGTTCGATGGCGTAACGATGCAGCGTTTTTCAAGCCCTCGTATCATGACGAAACATGATCACGGCACTGGTTGTACGCTGGCGGCGGCGATTGCCGCCGGATTGGCCAAAGGCCTGGATTTACGTGGAGCTGTGGCAGAAGCGAAAGATTATCTGACGCGGGCGATAGCCGCGGCCGAAACGCTCAAAGTGGGGCAGGGACGCGGGCCTGTGCACCATTTCCACCGCTGGTGGCCGGCATAACGCTGTCGATTAACTCGGGACGCTCGAACGGCACGGGAACCATCGCCGGAAGTACGACCTGATCGTTCGCGTATGCCAGTTGCATGGTGGCAGGAGAGACTGCCGGTGCGAATGGTTGGGTTGCCGTCGGAGCAGTTGCGGTCACCCCGGTATTGCCGGCAATCGCGGCGGGCTCAGAAGCTGCGGTTTCAACCGGCGACGCTGGCTCCAATACGTCCAGCATGCCCTTGCGCTTGGCCTGGAAGTAATAACCGCGTGAATAAAGCCGCACAGCCTGATCCGGATTGTAGTCCGCGACTTTGTAGGCGCCCGCCAGATATTTCACACCATATTTGAGATTGGTCTCGGCATCGAGCAGATCCTTGGCGCTGCCATCATGTCCCATGCCACGCGCCGTGGCCGGCAGCATCTGCATCAGACCCCAATAGGGACCATTGCGGGCTGCGGGGTTGAATCTGCTTTCGCGATTAACGACCCGGCGGACCAGCGATTCCGGAACGGCATAGGCGACGGAATATTTCGAGATCAGACCATCGACGGACTTGTCGGAGGATTTCGACTTCGTCCGGGTGTCTACACTGGCAAGTCGCGGTGATGGCTCAGGGATCGGTATGGAGGCTGCATTGGGCAATTTGGGGTCAGCGGTGGTGCAGGCGGCGAGCGCAAGAGCAAGGCTCAGGCAGGCGAAGGCGCGCGGCAATATATCAAGCAGCATTTGTCACCGATGGGACGAGGCAGATGTTGACTTCTCATAGCTTGTTCGCAGCGGTATGGGGCAATCACTTTCTATTGCAGATTGTTACATCTGGTTTGAAGTCCAAGCGCTCCAATCCTCACTTGACTCCAACATATATACCAATGTATCAGTTGTATATTGGTAAGGCCAGTTTACCAGTCGAGTGCGGAAGGGAGAGCCGTGCGGGGAGGTTCAATGTTCGCAACCATTCAGCCACGCCGCTTATACCGGCAGGTGGCAGACCAGATACGCACGCTGATCGCGAACGGCGAATTCGCCGTTGGCGAGCGCTTGCCTGGGGAGCGCGAACTTGCCGAAAAGCTTGGCGTATCCCGTCCGACCATCCGTGAAGCGCTGATTGCCCTTGAAGTAGAGGGGCTCGTTCATATCCGCATGGGCTCCGGCATTTATGTGACACGGCAGCGTGAAAAACCGGCCCTGGCGCCGGCGGAAGATCTGGAGGGACCGTTCGAACTCCTTCGCGCGCGCTCGCTGATAGAATGCGCGATCGCCGAAGAGGCCGCAGGGGTGATCACGTCTGCTCATGTCGACGCTCTCGACGACGTGCTGACGAAAATGGCCAGTACCTTCAACAATCCACGCACATCCATTGCGCTCGACCGGACTTTTCACCTGACAATCGCCGGCATCATCGAGAACGCTGCGCTCAATCGATTTGTTGGCGAGCTCTTCGATCAGCGCATGACACCCTATTTCGAGAAACTGGCCAGCTATTTCGAAAGCCCTACCTCATGGCGGGAGGCGTTCGAGGAACATCGGGCTATCCGCGATGCCATCGCTTCTGGCGATCCGGCACGTGCCAAATCAGCGATGCAATTTCACCTGATGCAATCGCAGTTGAGATTTTCCAGAAGCTTCGATGAGGAACTGGAAAGTGAGAGGGGCCATCCCGCGGGAGGCCGGAGCAGAAGTACCAAGGTCTGAATTCAATCTGGGAGGAGAACGACGTGAAGATCAAGCTGACGACAATTCTGGGGGCGTTCGCCGCTCTCGCACTATCGGCCGTTGTGGCGCAAGCGCAAACGACGCTGAAATGGGGGCATGTCTATGAAACCTCGGAGCCATTCCATACGGAATCCGTCTGGGCAGCCGAAGAGATCGCCAAGCGCACCAATGGCCGCTACAAAATCGACGTTTACCCGGCTTCACAACTGGGCAAGGAAGCCGACATCAATCAGGGGCTGAGGCTTGGCACGGTCGATATCATCATTTCCGGATCGAGCTTTGCCGCCCGGGACTACAAGCCCATCGGTGTCACCTATTTCCCCTATATCTTCCGCGGACCGGAACATCTGATTGCCTATACGAAGAGCGACGTGTTCAAGCGTCTTGCTGCGGGTTATGAGGAAAAGACGGGCAATCATATCGCTGCCGTCAGCTATTACGGTACCCGCCAGACCACATCCAACAAGCCGATCGCCAAGTGCTCGGACATGGAGGGCTTGAAAATCCGGGTGCCGGACGTCCCTGCCTATCTCGCCATGCCGCGTGCCTGCGGCGCCAATACGACGCCGATTGCCTTTGCCGAGGTTTATCTGGCGTTGCAGAACGGCACCGTCGAGGCACAGGAAAATCCGCTGACCACCATCGAGGCCAAGAAGTTCTTCGAAGTGCAAAAGAACATCATCCTGACCGGTCACATCGTCGATCATCTCAATACGGTGGTCTCCAAGCAACTCTGGTCCAGCCTTTCCGATGAAGACAAGAAGATCTTCGGTGACGTGATGCAGGAAGCTGCTGAACGCACGACCAAGAAGATTGCCGGCAAGGAAAAGGAACTCGTTGCGACATTCAAGGAGAAGGGCCTGAGCGTCACCGATATCGACAAGGCCGACTTCGAAAAGAACGTCGTGGAAAAGGTGAAGTTCGAGGACTTCGGCTACGAAAAGTCCGACTGGGAAGCCATTCGCGCGATCAAGGAATGATCGGACAGGGCCGGGTGGTGTTATCACCCGGCCGCATCCCACGCTGACGCCAACGACCGGAGACGGACATGTCAAACGAAATTCATACCCCGGTAACTGCCGAAGAGCTTGCACATTCCTTCGAGGATGCCGCGCCCGTGGCCGATCTGTCGGATTATGCCATTGAAGACTGGCTGACACTGATCGTCTTTTGGCTGATGACGGGCTGCGTCTTCCTTCAGTTCTTCACACGATACGTCATGAACGACAGCTATGCCTGGACCGAGGAAATCGCCATCAATTGCCTGATCGGAGTCGTGTTTCTCGGATCTGTCATGTGCGCGCGCGTCTCCCGGCATATCCAGGTGGACGTGCTCTATCACTACATTCCGGCGCCGATCGCCCGTGTGCTGTCGAACTTCGTCGATATCGTCCGCATTGGCTTCTTCGCCTATGCGGTGTGGTTGATGTGGCGGTATGTCGAGATCGTGGCAGACGAACAAATGGTCACGGTGGACCTTCCGCGCAACATCGTTTTCTACAGCGTGCTTGTAGCTTTCATATTGATGTTGTTTCGCTCCATCCAGGTTTTCATCAGCAATATTCGCCGCGGCTATTCCGTTTTGGAACGTCCCGAAGAATTCCAGAAGATCGAGGACTGATCAATGTTATTGCTCGTCGGAACTTTCCTTGTCCTCATGCTCGTTGGTGTGCCGGTTGCGATTTCCATGGCCGTCGCTTCGGTGCTCTATCTCGTCTTCTTCGGCGTCGCCCCCGACATTATCGTCGCGCAGCGCATGATCGCCGGTGTCGAGAGCTTCCCGCTTCTCGCCGTGCCGTTCTTTATTCTGGCCGGCAATCTCATGAATTCCGCCGGTGTCACCGGTCGCATTTATTCTTTCGCCGTGTCTCTCGTCGGCTGGATGAAGGGTGGTCTGGCGCAGGTCAACATCATCGGTTCTGTGATCTTTTCAGGCATGTCCGGAACAGCTCTGGCCGACGCCGCCGGCATCGGTACCATCGAAATCAAGGCGATGAAGGACCATGGTTATCCAATCGAGGCGGCGGTCGGCGTGACTGCAGCCTCTGCAACGCTTGGCCCGATCTTCCCGCCCTCATTGCCCTTCGTCATCTACGGCATGATGGCCAATGTCTCCATCGGCGCTCTCTTTATGGCGGGGATAGTGCCCGGCGTCGTCATGACCGTGCTGATGATGATCACCGTCGCTATCTTTGCCTACATCAAGCGCTGGGGCTCCGACGCGCCTTTCGAAATAAAGCAGCTGCTTGAAGCTTCACTCGAAATCGTCGTTGTGGCCTGCGTTCCCGTGGTCATCTATCTGTTGACCCTGACTGGCCTGTCCATCAACGCTTCTGTCGGCATCGCTCTTGTGCTTCTCTTGGCAGCAGACTGGTATTTCGATTTCTCGGCCGTTATGGCGCTGATGACGCCGGTGATCCTCATCGGCGGCATGACCATGGGCTGGTTCACGCCAACGGAAGCAGCGGTAGCGGCCGTTCTCTGGTCGCTGTTCCTCGGCCTTGTGCGCTATCGCACGATGACGTTAAAAAGCCTTGCCAAGGCGAGTTTCGACACCATCGAGACCACAGCTTCGGTACTCTTCATCGTGACGGCGGCTTCGGTCTTCGCGTGGCTGCTGACCGTGAGCCAGGCGGCGCAGCTGCTGTCGACGGCCATCTTATCGATTACCGAGAACAAATGGGTCTTTCTCATATTGGTCAACTTGCTGATGCTGTTCGTCGGCTGCTTCCTCGATACCATCGCCGCTATCACCATTCTCGTGCCGATCCTGTTGCCGCTCGTGTTGAAATTCGACATCGATCCTGTACATTTCGGCCTGATCATGACGCTTAACCTGATGATTGGCCTTCTGCATCCACCGCTCGGCATGGTATTATTCGTGCTGTCGCGGGTTGCCAAGCTGTCGGTCGAACGCACCACAATGGCGATCGTGCCGTGGCTCGTTCCACTGTTCATCGCACTGATCGCCATCACCTTCATACCGGCGATCACACTCTGGCTTCCAATGCAGTTGGGATTGATCAAATGAGCAGTAAAGCTATAGCCGCAACCCTTTTTGCTGCGGAAGATCTTCGTGTCGTTGATGTCGAACTTGGTGATCTTGCACCGAACATGGTGCGGGTCAGGTTTGGTGCCGGGGGTATCTGCGGCTCCGACATGCATTATTTCCGCCATGCAAGAACCGGCGATTTCGTCGTCACATCGCCGCTGATTCTTGGCCATGAGGTGGCCGGCGAGATCGTCGAGATCGGTAGCAATGTGACCGGATTGGCGGTCGGCGAGCGGGTTGCGGTCAATCCGTCCCGCTGGTGCGAACAGTGCGCCTATTGCCATGAGGGTCGCGCAAACCTTTGCGAGAACATTTACTTCATGGGCTCAGCCTCGAAGACCCCGCACATGCAGGGTGGCTTTGCCAGCGTGTTCGATGCGACGGCCGCGCAATGCGTCAAGGTGCCGGCGGACCTGCCGTACCAAGCGGCGGCGCTGGCCGAACCACTGGCGGTATGTCTGCACGCAGTGCGCCGTGCCGGGCACGTCAAGGGCGCCTCGACTATCATCTTCGGTTCAGGCCCCATCGGTCTTCTTACCATGCTGGCGCTCAAACATGCTGGCGCGGGGTCAGTCGCTATGGTCGACGTTGCCGCCGCACCGTTGAAGTTTGCCGAGGAGCTTGGCGCGGACCAGATCGTCGATCTGTCGCAAGGCGAGGAACAGCTGGCGGAACTTGCTGCGGCGACGCCTTTCGATATCGCCTTTGAAATCTCCGGAACGGCGGCTGGGCTCGCCTCCGCCATTCGCACCGTCCGTCGCGGTGGCACGGTGGTGCAGGTCGGCAATCTTGCCGGAGGCTCCATTCCCGTTCCCGCCAATGCGGTGATGTCGAAGGAACTTGACCTGATCGGTACTTTTCGCTTCGGCGAGGAGTTTTTCGAGGCCGTAGAACTGATCGTCGAGGGCAAGATCGATGTACTGCGTCTGGTGACGGGCGAGTACAAACTCGCCGACGCGCCTGAGGCCTTTCGTGTGGCTCTGGATCGCTCGCGCAGCGTCAAGGTGGTGCTCACCGCGTAGCACGCGACAATTTGGTGTAGGAGACTTCGCTTGGCCGATGCTCGCAAATCGGCTAACAAGCGCGGGCTAAACTGAATTATTAACCTCTCCTGCGCTAGACATCTGCTCTTTCGCATAAGCATTATGTCCGGAAAATAAACGTGCCGCGAGTTTATATGTCGTTATATTCATTTTCAAAAGTCGTAGCATTGATGGGGTTGATTCTTGGCGTGGCAAGTGGCTGTACCACCGCTGCAACGCTCGATACTGTAACCCCCACGGTTGCGCCTGTTTCGGAAAAGTCCGCCTCCATCGTTGTCGATGGCAGCACGGGCGCGGTGCTTTATCAGTCGAGCGCCGATCTGCCGCGGGTTCCGGCATCGCTGACGAAGATGATGACGCTCTACCTCACCTTCGAGGCATTGAAATCCGGACGGATTTCCCAATCAACATTGCTTCCGGTCTCCGCCCATGCGGCATCGCAGGCGCCGAGCAAGCTCGGTTTGAAGCCCGGCCAGACGATCGACGTGGATACGGCGATCAAGGCAATCGTCGTGAAATCCGCCAATGACGTTGCCGTCGTTCTGGCGGAGTATCTCGGCGGTAGCGAAGACCAGTTCGCTGCCTTGATGACAGCCAAGGCACATCAACTCGGCATGCGAGGCACGAATTTCCATAACGCTTCCGGCTTGCCCGACCCGCAGCAGATAACAACGGCGCGCGACATGGCGCTCCTTGGTATGTCGCTACGCAGGCATTACCCCCAGCAATATTACTATTTCGCCACCCGGGATTTCGTCTACAACGGCAAGCTGATCCGAGGTCATAACCGGGTACTTTCACAGTTGAATGGCGCGGACGGCATCAAGACCGGTTATGTGCGCGCTTCCGGCTTCAACATCGTCACATCGATCAGCGATAATGGCCGCCAGCTCGTGGCCGTGGTGATGGGCGGCAACACGGCAAGAAGCCGCGACGCACAGGTTGTCAGTCTTGTGAACGCTTACCTACCCCAAGTTGCCTCGCGTTTCTGATCGAATGATGCGATTTTCCGCGGTTGCCTGGGCTCGTGGATTTGTGAGTGATTACCGTCCACAAGTTGCCTCGCGTTAAAATCCAGGACTTGAAATTCACCCCGCAAACATTGCATGGTGAAGCACGATAGCGACTCATTATTGATCCGAGGATCGAGAGGAGAACCATCGGCCGATGCGATCCCGTTTTCTGAACCTGCGCAGCAAAGCAATCGCCTGGTTGACGGCGGGCATTGGCTCCTTTGCAGCACTGGCCACCGCATTTGCACTCGGGGCATTCGAAGCCGCGGACAAGGACGAGCTCCCGCAAATCACCGCCGGTCAGTCGCTCGATGCGGGGAAATGGCTGATCAAACCTCTGAGAGCTTGGGTGACCGACCAGAAAGTCTTTGGCGCGACGCCAAAGGAAGGGCAGAAAGCCGTCGTTTTTGCGGTTGAATTAATGAACCGCACGATCCAGTCGGACAGCGGCTATGCCAGTACTTTTCACCTACCGCCACAACTGGAAGCAGTAGCAGGGCAGCCGCTGGCCTATCTTGACCGGGATGGGTCGTCCTTGCCCGACCTGCAACCGGGAATGCCGGAAAAGGTTACTTACGTCTGGCTGATGCCATCCGGGATCGTGCCGACCGGTACAATTGAACTCGGCATCGAAGCGTGGAAGTTCAAGCTTCGCAACAATCTGACTGGCACGCCTGGGTGGTGGAGCAAGGCTCCCGCAGGCACCATTAGTTTGCCAGTATCGGAAGGTGAAGGCTAATGCGCCGCTTCGCCAACGTTCTCGTCCTGATCGTTGCGATCGCCGTACTCTACGGCATGCAGCAGACCAAGCCTCGATTCGGCGAATTGACGGCTCCAATTCCCGTATATGGCAAGATGCACGATCGGGTTCACGCCCGCGAGTTCGATGTGACGCTCGATCAGGTCAGTTTCGCGCGCCAATTGGACTTTACCCAGTATGGTCAGAAGAAAACTCTGACGACTTCAGGTCTTTGGGTGATTGTCACGGCACAGCTTGCGGCCACCACAAGCAGCACGAGTGTTGCAGCGGCGACCTGGCGCGGGCCGACAGGTTTGAAATTTGCGGTATCCGACCGGATTGGTTGGGCGCCGGGCATGCCGCCACACCTGCTTGCGCCGGGACTGCCAAAGAAGGTTCGATTCATCTTTGAGACAACGCCCGATCAGGTCAACGGCGCAACGCTGGTTCTCTCGAGCAAGGCAGCGCCGGCATTGGATTCGCAAGCGCGGATTGCGATCGATGATTTCAAGAAATTCAACGATGGACAGCCGTTGGTTGTCGATAGCTATGACCCCTTGCAATTGCTTGCAGGAACATGACGACATGGCTGTCTTGACTGAGGAAAAACAGAGTGCTTCCGAGCGGCAATGGTGCAAACGCAGCCTGTGGGCGTTGCTGCTTCTGGTGCCGATTTCACTGTCATCGATTTCGTACAGGGATTTCGACGAACTCATCCGTTACCGCGACATGCAACCGGGTGATGTGGCCGCAGGAGAGATCAAGCACTATGGCGGCAGCGACTGGCAGTTTCAAGGCTTGCGCAAGGTGGAAGGCATAAGGCCGGGCCGGCTGCCCCCCGGTTCAGTGCCGATCATTGCGCGGTTTGTGGTCGAAATCGGTGATCCTGACCTTCAGAATCTCTGGCTCATGTGTGCAATCAAGCTGACCGATCGCGCCGGACGCACCTGGTACCCCTCGAGTGTACCTGGAATGCCTTCGCCGCAGCCGGGCACCGAAACTTGCAGTTCCACCGCGTTTTCCGGGGCACAGAAGGGCGAGCGAAGAGTGATCGAGGAGAATTATCTCGTTCCGGCGGATGTCGCAGACGAACTTGTCCCGACTTTGGGGATGCACAGCGAGCGGCCGTTCTATCTGAGGTTCGCTAAACCGTAGTTTTTCTGGTCATCGAAAAGGCTGTTTCCAAGACGGCGGCAAGAAAACAGATGCGCAAGGGTTCGACAAGAATTCCCGTCGATGAATCCTGCAAAGGACTGCCGAACAGAAAGCTTACTCCATTTGCAAGGACCTCCCACACGGCTATGGAGTGCGGGCCTATGAGATGCGCGGTGCCTAGCCACAGCCAGGCCGCGGCCCATTCGATAAAGCGATAGCCGAGGATCAATGTAATGATCAGCAGCAGCCCGGAATTCAGGGTGAGTTTCACGCCATTCGCGATGGGCAAGTATCTTGAACGGTAACCGCTGATAAAATGCTCGATGAAGTCACGCAGGAATTTCGGAATTGCCTGATACCGCTCGCCAAAGCGTTCGACACGATGGTGGATGCGCATCAGTTCTTTTTGGTCGCGGACATCGTAGCCGTAGACCAGCGCGACCATAACCAGCCAGATTACCGGCAGGAGTGCATGGAAGAACAGGTTGACCGCTACGGCACCGACGTTCTCAGGAACCTGTTCGACCGGCACCATCACGGCTGCATAAGCCGAGGAAACCGGTTGGGCGAGCCCTGCAAAGAATTGTTGGAGCCATGACCACAGCCGGCCTTCGACCAGCGCCTGCAACCAGTCATCCTTCCAGCGGCTGATGATGTAGAGACCGATGAATATCCAGTTGGTCTCGCAAACGACCATGATGATATCCCAGATCGAGCGCTTGGTGCGTTCCTTCATCGCCTTCGCGAAACTGCGCACGATCCATGATATGGCGACTGACAAAAGGATCCATTTCGAATCCAGCACGTCGAGCACGCTGCCGCCCCCACCTTCGAAAGGTCGCATCTCCAATGCAAGGCGGGAATATTGGCGCACCGTATCGCCGAGAAAACCCCACGCGGCATAGTAGGCAAAGAACGGAAGCAGCGCGACGGCAATGATCGTGGTGAGGCGGGAGAGACCGTATTCGCTCTTGTCCGCTTGGTCGTCCGCCGGGGCTTGTGCCGCGCTGACGGAGGGCAATCCGGGCCGCACAATCTGGATCATGGAAACCGTCGTTACGAGTTGGGTAAGCGCAACGAGGGTCAACAGTCCAAGACCGGCATAGTGGTTGATATAGGCGGTCTTGACCGCCACCCACATCAGGAAATCAGATACGGTGAGCCCGAGTAGCACCACAGCGACGAGCTGCGGCCAGAAGCGCAACCAGAGCCTGAATGTCAGCTTGATGGGCAATGCCACTTCGGCCAGCATGGAAAACCTTTCGCGAATCTCATGCTGACCTTACCAAATTTCTCGTCGCTGTCACCCGGACAGGAAAACTAGTCCCACTTGGGTGCGAGATTGCCCGGATTGACGATGCGGCCATCGGGTTTCGCGAGCGCGTGTAGAACTCGCATTTCTCTTGCAGAAAGTTCGAAATCGAAGATCTGCAAATTGCTGCGGGCGCGCTCTTCGTTGACCGTTTTCGACAGCGCAACCACGCCGTCCTGCTGCACGAGCCAGCGGAGTACCACCTGCGCCTCGCTCCTGCCATGGGTAGCAGCGATGGCCTTGATTACCGGCTCGCCGATCACCTTGCCATCGGCCATCGCATAGTAGCCGGTGATGCTCATGCCGCTGCTCCGGGCAGCATCAAGCACGGCTGTCTGATCAAGATAAGGATGATATTCAATCTGGTTGGTGACGATTGGCGCTTTGCTGAGAGCGATGGATTCCGCCATCAGCGCCGTGTTGAAATTGCTGACGCCGATATGGCGTACCTTGCCCGCGTCGTGCACTTCGTTCAATGCACCAATGCGTTCGGCCAAAGGCACATCGCTTCGCGGCCAGTGCAGAAGCAGGAGATCGACATAGTCGGTCTTGAGCTTCTGCAGGCTTTCATCGACCGACTTAATGAAATCATCATTGTGGTAACTGTCGACCCAGACTTTCGTGGTGAGAAAGATATCGCCGCGGGCGACCCCAGAATTGGCGATGGCTTCGCCGACTTCCGCTTCGTTGCGATAGGCTTGTGCCGTATCGATATGGCGGTATCCGAGTTTGAGTATGGCCGGGACCATGCGGAGCACATCGGCGCCGGGCATGCGGAAGGTACCAAAGCCGATTGCGGGGATTTTTGCGCCATTGGCGTTTACGTTGAACATTTTATTCCTTTTGATCTAGCAGGCAGCCAGGACTTCAGCCGATGCACGGCGATCGAGCGTCTGACTCCAGAGGGTCAGGCCGAGCGCACCGACCACGAGAATTGAACCGACCCAGGGTGTTGCACCGAGACCAAGCGGCGAGGCCACGATGATGCCGCCAAGGAAAGCGCCACCGGCGATGCCAAGATTGAAGGCGGCGATATTGAGCGCCGAGGCGACATCGATGGTATCAGGCGTGTGAATCTTGGCAAGCTGAACGACATAAAGTTGGAGACCGGGCACATTGGAGAAGGAGAGCGCGCCGAGGGCGGCGAGCGTCACCAAAGACCATATGGGCGAGACGGCCGTGAAGGTAAAGACTGCCAGGACGATTGCCTGCAGCAGGAACATGACCACAAGCGCACCAACCGGATTGCCATCAGCGACGCGTCCGCCGACCATATTTCCGACCGCGATGGAAAGACCATAAAGGACGAGGATAAGGCTGACCGTGGAACCCGCATAACCGGTAATTTCCTGAAGTACCGGAGCAAGGAATGTGAACATGACGAAGGTGCCGCCATAGCCGAGGGCCGTCATGGCGAAGGCGAGGAGCAGGCGTCCACTGGCAAGCACCCGCACCTGGTCAATGAGCCGTGCCGGGGCAGCCTTGGCGATCTTCGAAGGCAGCAGGACGGCGATGGCTAGCAAGGCAATGACGCCCAGTCCGGACACGGCCCAGAAAGTTGCTCGCCAGCCGAGTTGCTGTCCAATGAAGGTGCCGAGCGGTACGCCGGTGACAATGGCGACCGTCAGGCCCAGGAACATCATGGCGATGGCAGAGGCGCGGCGGTCTGGCGCCACGAGATCGGCAGCTATGGTGGCACCGACAGAGAAAAACACGCCGTGTGCGAAAGCACTGAGCACGCGAGCGACAAGTAGTAGCTCATAGGTCGGCGAAAGCGCAGCGGCAGTATTGCCGACGATAAAAAGCGCCATCAGGCCGAGCAGGAGTGGCTTGCGCTCGATATGGCCGGTAAGCGCGGTAAGGACAGGTGCGCCGAAGGTCACGCCGAGCGCATAGACGCTGACGATAAGACCGGCGAGAGGCAGGGTAATGTCAAGATCGGTGGCGACGGTTGGCAGAAGACCAACGATGACGAACTCTGTCGTCCCGATGGCATAGGCGCTGATTGTCAACGCCAGAAGAGCGAGAGGCATTGTCGTGTCCTTTGAATGGTGGCTGCTTGGGAGTCAGCCTTGGATTGATCCGATTGTGGCGAATATGGCGCATCGCCATTACCTTGATAATCGCCTCATAATGCTCAATACTTGTGAAACCAATTCATAGGTGGGTGGGAACATGGATAACCGGGCTGGAGAGATGGAGGTTTTTGTCCAGGCTGTTGAACTCAACAGCTTCTCCGCCGCGGGACGGCGGCTTGGCCTCACACCGTCCGCCGTCAGCAAGATCATCAGCCGTATAGAAGAGAGGCTTGGAACCCGTTTGCTCGTGCGCTCCACGCGGACGCTGCGACTGACGCCGGAGGGTGAAATCTATCGCCAGCGGGCACTACGCATTGTCGCCGAGATCGAAGAGACGGAACGGGCTGTCGCCTCGGGCGCGTCCGCAGCGCCGCGCGGACTGCTGCGTGTGAATTCCTCGGTGCCGGTCGGCATGATGTGCGTCTTGCCACTCGTTCCCAAGTTTCTGCAGCGCTACCCGGAGGTAGAACTCGATGTGTCGTTAAGTGACGGCGTGGTCGATCTGATCGAGGAGCGTGCCGACATCGCCATTCGCGTCGGTCCCATGCGCAGTTCGAGTTTGAAGGCGCGCAAGCTTTTTGAAAGCCGTGTCGTGGTGATCGCCTCACCCGCCTATCTTGCGGAGCACGGCGCGCCCGTTCATCCGCGTGACCTCGAACGTCACAACTGCCTCAACTTCAATTTTCGCCGTATTCTGAATGAGTGGCCGTTCAGAGATCCAATAACCCGCGAGATCGATACAATGGCGGTGTCGGGAAACTTCCTGTCCAACAACGGTGCAACAGCGCAGCAGATGTGTGTTGCCGGGCTCGGCATTGCCCGGCTTGGTTTTTTTCACGTACGGGATGATATCCGGGAGGGCCGCCTGATCGTTCTGCTTGAAGATTACAATCCGGGTGACATGGAACTCATCCATGCGGTATTCGTCGGCCACGAATATCTCGCGGCGCGCGTACGGAGTTTCGTCGATTTTCTGGCCGAGAACCTGGGCGCCGATGCTGCGCATCGTGACTCATCTTCCACTTGACGTTATATTTATTGAAATATAACGAATGCTACGAGCTCGCATGGCGAGCGCATGTGGAATCGAGGATGGACAATGGCGATATTGGGTTTGCACGTGCCTCAAGAGACGGCATCCTTGCGTCAGCAGGTGACGGATACCCTGCGTGAATCGATCCTGTCGGGATCGTTGCGGCCGGGTCAGAAACTCATAGAGCGTGAGCTATGCGAGGAATTGCTCGTCAGCCGTACGATATTGCGCGAAGCGTTGCAGCATCTGCAGGCTGAAAGCATGATCGTCAGCGCACCGCGTAGAGGGCTTTCCGTATCTAGACCCGGCACTCGCGAAGCCAATGAGATGCTTCGCGTCAGGCAGGCGCTGACACCATTGGTGGGCGAAGAGTTTGCACGCAATGCCAGCGATGCACAGGTTGCGCGATTGCGAAAGCATGTCGATTGTCTGGACGATCAAGATCCGATGATCGCCGAAAACAAGTTCTACTCGATTCTGCTCGAAGGCTGCGGCAACAGTGTCGCGAGTTCAATGCTGACCCACATCAACAATCGCATCATCATCCTGCAGCATCTCGCAGCCGGCGTTGTTTGCTACGACGCGGACAGGTTCGATGAACTTCGGGCTATCGTTTCAGCCATTGAAGCGCGTGACCCCGCGCTGACTGTGCAGCTATGCGCTTCACACGTGAGGAAGGTCACGGCGAACGTGCGCCACGAGCTGACTGGCTAAAAAATGCGCCGTCGTTCAACTTGCTGTATCTTTCAAGGTAACTTGACTACAATGCCGGCATGTTTCTGGTTCAGCTGAATTGCAATCGATGACTGACGGCGAGAAACTTGAAATCGTTCGCCGTGCCTTCGCCAAGCAAATATTGGCGAGTGTTGGCATTGAGGATCACCGTATCGAGAATGCCTTTGCGCAAGTTCCGCGCGAGGCTTTCCTGGGGCCCGGCCCATGGCCAATGCGCCGGTTCGGTATCGGCTATGTCGATACCCCGAATGCCGATCCCGTCTATCTTTATACTGATGATCTGGTGGGAATATCGCCTGAACGGCGCATCAACAATGGCGAGCCCTCCCTGCACGCACACCTCCTGTGGTGCGCGCACCCGGCTCCTGGTGAGCACATTGTGCATGTCGGCGCGGGCGTCGGCTATTACACCGCAATCATGGCGCATCTGGCAGGACCGTCCGGGCATGTCACCGGCATCGAGCTTGAAGCTGATCTTGCGGTTCGCGCGACGGAAAATCTGGCTTCTTATCCAAATGTCGAGATGATCCAAGGTGACGGAACCATGGTTCCGTTTGAACCGGCGGATATAATCTACGTCAATGCCGGTGCGACGCGACCTGCAGATATGTGGCTCGACAGGCTCAAAGATGGCGGACGGCTGGTGCTGCCCTTGACGACGGACGACGGTTACACCAGCCGAAGCGGACGGAGCAGACCACGCGGGGCGGTATTCATTATCACGCGTGAAGCCGAGGCCTTCGCTGCGCGCTGGGTTTCAGGGGTCGCGATTTATCCTTGTGCCGGCATGCGGGACGAACAATCGGAGGAAGCGCTCGCAGCAGCATTCGCGAAGGGCGGTTGGGATCGGGTCACCCGCCTCTACCGTACTGACGACATCCCCAATGATCGATGTTGGCTGAAGGGGCCGGGTTGGGCGCTGGCCTATGAGTAACGCCGGTCTTTTTGAAAGTCGGACCGGCGCCGGCATGGTTGCATGACTAATTTTAAACATGACTTGATTTATCATATTATTACGATTAAGCACCCCGTTATCGCACCCTCAGCTTTGGTGCAGTTCCTACACGGGGTTTGAGATGCCGGAAATCCGTTTGAGCGCGACCGCGCATGTGATCGTGTCAACGCCGGACCACTGCCTGAAGCGGCTGACGGATTATTTCTCCGAGCATGGCGATGTGTCGCTTGCCGCGCGCAAAGGGCGGATCACTCTTCCGTTCGGCACAGCAACGATCGAGGCGGATGACAACAGCCTTGCGCTTCGGACCGAGGGTGAGGACGAAACCGGTCTTGCCTACATGAAATACGCCATCGCCAACCAGATGCTTGCGCTGGCGGATGAGGAAAAGCCCCGGATCGTCTGGGCGGGCGACTGTGCTGCTGGCGGACAGCCGCCATTTTTCCGGGAAATGCGCTTTCTCGCCGCCAAAAACGTAACGCCGCACATGCGCCGTGTGACACTTGAGGGCGACAGGCTGGCGCGTTTTGCGCGTGGAGGACTGCATGTCCATTTGCTGTTTCCGCCAAAGGGCGTGGACCGGCCACAATGGCCGGTGACGGGGGAAGACGGACGCCCGGTCTGGCCTGAGGGCGAGCACAAGCTGGTCTCCCGCGTCTACACGATCCGCAATATCGACGCGGCCGCAGGCAAGGTGGATATCGACATCGTCATCCACGAAGGGGATGCAACGCCCGGCTCAGAGTGGGCCCTGAATGCCCGCAAAGGCGATCTGGTGGGCATGACCGGGCCGGGCGGCGGTGACGTGCCTGAGGCGGATTGGTATCTGCTCGCCGGAGATGAAACGGCACTTCCGGCAATCGGCCGCATCCTGGCGCGGCTTCCCTCGCTTGCACAGGCGGTCGTGCGTATCGAAGTGGACAATCCGCTCGAACAGCAGCATCTGCCCTCTGTTGCCAATATTGACCTTGTCTGGCTGCATCGCAATGGCTTGAAAGCAGGGACGACGACGCTGTTGCAGGATGCTGTCAAAGCGGTGCCGTTCCCGACCGGCGGGCAACGCGTGTTTGCCTGGGCGGGCTGCGAATTCGCCGCGTTCAAGGCTATCCGCGGCCATTTGCGCAATGAGCAGAAGCTCGAACGGGAAAATCACCTTGTTGTGGCGTACTGGCGGCGTGGATTTGACGGCGACAACGCCCGAAAATAACGGCTGGATAGAAGCCAGCTGAGTTGAAAGCAGGCAAAGAGGCAAGAGATGACGTTTCAACCACGGATGAAGAGCCGGGTAGAAGGAGTCTCCGTCATCGGGGACCTTCGCTGGCGCTCGTGGCAGGGGGTGATTGCCGATGTCTGGTCTGTCAACTGTGCTCCGGATGCCGTTGGAGAATACGTGTCGGAGAATCCACGCCTGTTCGTAACGCTCGACAAGTCAGGAGAAGGTAGCTTCGGCGTCGGGCTCAATGCCCATGCAAAGAGTTTTGCCCGGAGCAACGTGCCTTACCCGATGAGTTATATACCCGCAGGCTTGCCGGTATGGGGGCGGGTTCATGATATCCAATTCCTACGCCATCTCGACCTGCACTTTGACATGGCGAGTTTCGAGTGCCGATTCGCCGATGACCTTGTCGGTGAGAGGCTGTTGAGTCCCCGTTTGATGTTTTTCGATGAACATGTTGCAAAGCTCGCCAATTTGATTGCCGATGAATGTCTTAACCATGAACCTCTCCACGATCTCTATGGCGATGGGCTGACCACGGCGCTCTTCGTCGCGCTCTTTCGCATCCAGCAAGGCAAGAAACGGCAGCGCAGCCAACTTTCGCCGCGGCAGTTGCGGACTGTCACAACCTATATCGAAGACAATTGCATGCGGAGCATTCGCCTCCATGAACTGGCGGAATTGACGGGCCTGTCGCAGTCCTATTTCAGCCACGCCTTCAAGGCCTCGACAGGCATGGCCCCGCATCAATGGCAGATACGCGCCCGCATCCGAAAAGTGCAGACGCTGCTGGAGAAACCCGGATCGTCGCTGACACATGTAGCCACCGCTGCGGGTTTTTCTGATCAGGCGCATTTCACGCGCGTGTTCAAGCAGGTGGTCGGCGTGACGCCAGCCGTCTGGCGGCGGGATCGACAGCTGTAAAGCCAGACGAACGTCGCTGGTGAATTCCCACGAAGAACGGCCCAAGAAAGTTCAAAAAACAGCGGAAACAATCAATCCCGAGAATTAAAGTTGATATATGTACTCAACTTATATTCTGGCTTTGCGAGCAATTCCGCTCGGTGCGTTTTGGGCTTCGGGGCTTATTCTACGAGGGGATTGGCATGAGTGGTGTTTATCGATCGGCATTTGGTGCGCTGCTTTGCGGGACGGCGGCGACGCTTGTATTGCTGTCGGCAACCGATACGCGCGCGCAAGATGCCAATGCCTCTATCCAACTGGACCCAATCGTCATCGAGGGTGGTGATTCAGGTGGTTCTGCAACCGGTCCAATCAATGGCTATGTCGCCAAGCGCTCGGCAACCGGCACGAAGACAAGTACGCCGATCGCGGAAATTCCGCAGGCTGTTTCCGTTGTCGGCAGAGAACAGATGGATGATCAGGGTGCGCAGAAGATCGACGAGGCCTTGCGCTATACGTCTGGCGTATTTGCGCAGCCCTTCGGCGTCGATAATGACACGAACTGGATCTACATCCGCGGATTCGATGCGACGCAGAAGGGGACATACCTCGACGGATTGCAGAATTTCAGCTTCGGCTTCGGCGGCTTCTTTATCGATTCATTCGGCATCGAGCGCATCGATGTTCTGAAGGGACCTGCTGCAGTGCTTTATGGTGGCAGCAATCCCGGCGGCATCGTCAACTACATCAGCAAGCGTCCGACCGGCGAGCGTCTGCGTTATGTCGAAACCGGAATCAACAGCTATGGCAACGGTTACCTTGGTTTCGACATTGGCGACAAGGCATCCGACGTGGTCGATTATCGCATTAACGGCAAACTATCCGGCGGTGACAATTACACCGATTTTTCGAAGGATTTCCTTGGTGTCATTTCGCCCAGCATTACCTGGAAGCCGGATGATGCGACGACGTTCACCATTCTCGCCAACTATACGCACCTGGACCTTACCCATGACGGCGGCAGCTTCCTGCCCTATTATGGAACTGTGGTTGACGCGCCATTCGGCAAGATCGATCGCAAGGCGAACTTCACGGAACCGTCGATCGACGACTATAACCGCGAGCAAGCCTCCATCGGCTATGAACTGGAACACACCTTCGACAATGACTGGACCGTGCGGCAGAACCTTCGCTACGGCTATAGTGGCGTGCGCGAGCACAATCTGTATCCATTTGGATATGATGCATTCTCCGCGCAGCCGATCAACGACAATTACGATCTCTCGCGCATCAATTTCATGCACGATACGACGGTCAATACGTTCGTCGTAGACAATCAGCTTGAAGGCGAGGTGACGACAGGTCCGATCGAGCACACACTGCTGTTTGGTGCGGAATACAAGTTCTTCGACATCGACCAGATTCAGGCGACCGGCGCGTCAACGCCCATTAGCGCAGTCGATCCGATTTATGGTGAACCTCAAGGTCCAATGTTCGCTCCCTACATCGACCAGGTCGTAAAGCGCCATCAGATCGGTGTCTACGCGCAGGACCAGCTGCGCTTTGGCGATGGCTGGCTTGTCACCCTGAACGGCCGCTATGATTATGTGACGACGGACGCCCGTGGCACGCCGGAATATGAGGGTGATGATGGTCACGCCAGCGGAAGGGCAGGGATCGCCTACGAATTCGACAACGGGATCACGCCCTATGCGAGTGTCGCGACATTCTTCAGTCCCGAGATCGGTGTGGACAGCAATCTCGCGTTCCTGAAACCCGAAACCGGCCAGCAATACGAAATCGGCGTGAAATACCGCCCCGAGGCATTCGATGGTCTCATCACGGCTTCGCTGTTCGATCTGACGAAGCAGAACGTGCTGACCGGACCGTTCGGCGCGCAATTCCAGGTTGGCGAGGTCAATTCCCGTGGCTTCGAAATCGAGGCGCAGGCGAACATAACCGAGGCCTGGAGGCTGACGGCGGCCTTTACTGCACTCGATCTGAAAGTAAAGGATGATGCCGACGAAACCCTGATCGGCAAGCAGCCCTATTTGATCCCCGAACTGCAGGCTTCACTCTTTGCCCAATACACCTTCCTCGATGGCACGCTTGAAGGCCTCTCGCTTGGTGGCGGCGTACGCTATGTCGGCTCAAGCTATGCCGACCAGCTGAACACCTTGAAGGTCCCGGATGTGGCATTGATCGACCTGAAACTCGGCTACAAGAAGAACAATTGGGGCGTTGATCTGAACGTCACCAACCTGTTCGACGAGGACTATGTATCGGGCTGTCAGGGTGTCTACGTTTGCTCCTATGGCGAAGGACGCAAGGCTCTGCTCAAGGCGCATCTCACCTGGTAATGGCTACTGCCGGGAGAAGCAGGATCGTCTCCTCCCAGCAGACATGCGCGGTTATGCCCAAACCTCCCTGCCGGTCAGGTCGAGGATTTCAGCATTTCTGGATCGACAGGCAGGGTCCGGATCCGCTTGCCGGTGGCGGCGAATATCGCATTCGTCACCGCCGCGCTGACAATGGACGTCGGCACCTCACCAATACCACCAGGAGCCTCCGGGCTCTTGACGAGATGGGTCTCGATCACAGGGACTTCATCGATCCGCATTGGAAGGTAATTGTCGAAATTACTCTGCTCCACGCGACCGTCTTTTATGGTGATCGCACCGTGCAATACGGCAGTAAGGCCGAAGATAGAGCCGCCCTCGATCTGCGCTTCGATTGTATCGGGATTGACGGACATGCCGCAATCAAGTCCGCAGACGATGCGGTTGACCTTGACGGCGCCGTCAGCACCGACTTCCACATCCGCCACCTGAGCGACATAGGACCCAAAAATGAAGGCTACCGAGACGCCGCGACCCTGACCAGCGGGCATTGACGCGCCCCACCCGGCTTTTTCCGCGGCCAGGGTCAGCACGGCGAGCGCCCGCGGATTGTTTGCGAGCAGCGCCTTGCGATAGGCAACGGGATCCTGCTTGGCGGCATGGGCGAGTTCATCAATGAAACTCTCGACCACGAAGATATTATGTGTTGGACCAACACCGCGCCAAAACGCAGTCGGAACGCCTGGTGGTTCGACCTGGACATAGTCGACATGGATATTAGGTAACGCATAGGGCGGCTCTGCTGCTCCCTCCACGGCGTCGGGATCGAGGCCGTTGACGAAAGCTTGCGGGATATAACGCGCAAAAATGGATGAACCGGCGATACGATGGGTCCACGCGACCGGCTTGCCATCGGCGTCCAGCCCGGCCGATAACCGATCATAGTAGTAGGGCCGGTACATGTCGTGCTGGATATCTTCCTCGCGGCTCCAAACGACCTTGACGGGGCCATCGACCTGTTTTGCTATCTTGACCGCCAACACTGTACCGTCTGGCTCAAGCCGCCGGCCAAAGCCTCCACCAAGGAGATGGTTGTGGATTCGGATAGCTTCCTTGGGGAAGCCGGTAACGCTGGCGATCACCATCTGCGTCAACGTCGGAACTTGCGTGCCGACCCAGATATCGCAGCTGTCCTTTTGCATATGCACCGTGCAGTTCATCGGTTCCATTGTCGCATGAGCAAGGAACGGCACTTGATAAATGGCATCAATGCGCTGTGCCGCTGTTCCGAGTGCCTTTTCCGCATCGCCTTCATTGCGGGCAACAGCACCAGGTTGCTTCGACTTTTCTTCAAGCTCCTTGATGATGTCTGCGCTGTTGACCGTGGCATGCGGACCATCATCCCATTCGATGGCAGCGGCTTCCAGCCCTTTCTTGGCCGCACCCAGATGATCTGCGACCACCGCTACGGCCTCATCGATCTTGACGACCTGATGCACACCCTTCACGGCAAGGGCCGCCTTTTCATCGACCGCCTTCACTTTGCCGCCAAATGCAGGCGAGATAGCAATGGCGGCGATTTTCATTCCAGGCAGTTTGGTATCGATACCGTAAACGGCACGTCCATCGACCTTCATGGGGGCGTCAAGCCGCTTTGCAGGCTTGCCAATGAGCGTAAAATCCTTGGGATCCTTCAGTTTGACGCTGTCGGCTGCCGGAACAGGCAGCTTCGATGCCGCCTCCGCCAATTCACCATAGCTCAGGTGCTTCGAGCCGGATGCGTCCGTGACCACACCATGTGCCGCTTTGCAGGTGGCAGGTTCGACACCCCATTCTTTGGCCGCAGCATCAATCAAGAGTGTGCGTCCAACAGCGCCCGCCTGCCGCAATGGTGTCCAGAACGCGCGCACCGACGAAGAAAGTCCAGTTGATTGGATATGCAAGATGGAATTGGCATAGAGCGCGTCGTTGGGCGGTGCATGCTGCACCTGGACCTGATCAAGGTCGACCTCCAGTTCTTCGGCCAACAACATGGCGAGGGAGGTATATGTACCTTGCCCCATTTCAACCATCGGCATGACCAGAGTGACGGTGCCCTCGGGATCGATGCGGATGAAGCCATTCGGCGCGAAAGGCGCCTTTACTTCTTCTTCGGTTACTTGCGCTGCGCTTGCTGCGAAAACCGAACTGGTCGTGCCGCCGATGAGAGCAAAACCCAGAAGCAGTCCGCCTCCTTTCAGGAAGGTGCGGCGCGAGGTGTTGTTCCCGGAGGTTGTTGGTTCGTTGGGATTAAGCGTGTCCATGGCTCAGGCCTCCGCTGCTTGCTTGATTGCGGCGCGGATGCGCTGATAGGTACCACATCGACAGACATTGCCGGACATGGCGCTATTGATGTCCTCATCGGTCGGCTTTGGCGTTTCCGTCAACAAGGCGGCAGCCGACATGAGCTGCCCGGACTGACAGTAGCCGCATTGAACGACTTCAAGGTCTAGCCAGGCTTTCTGCAATGCCGCGCCCTGCGGCGTTTCTCCAATCGCTTCGATTGTCGTGATGGCGCTGTCGCCAATGCTGTCGACAGTGGTAACGCAGGAGCGCGTCGCTACACCGTCGATATGAACAGTGCAGGCGCCACATAGGGCGGCGCCGCAGCCGAACTTTGTGCCGGTCATGCCCAGCACGTCGCGTATTACCCAAAGCAGCGGAGTGTCGTCATCGACATCCACGCTATGAGCGGTTCCGTTGATCTTGAGATTATAGGCCATGGCTTCCTCGAGGGTGGCTGGGGCAGGGGGGAAGGGTTGGAGTTGACACCGCACAAAGATGTGGAAGAGCATCTGCGCTCCCGTCAAATCCTCAGCCAAGATACGCCGGATGCGCTGCCGTGTCCACGGGTTGCAGTCTAGGGTCAGGACCTGTTAATCTGGTCGAAATGGTATGAGGCTTTTCGTTCGGATACGAGGAGCAAAGGCGATGGAAATGTTTATCCATTTTCGAGCCCTTTGCGACACAGTAGCCGGGCGAAAAGACCATATCCTCCGGACGCCGAAACGGCTGCAAGCTGCAGTGTCGAACCGCTCGGCCGGGGGAACGACCCCGCCCTTCACGCTTCTCCTCGCATCTTCTTGCCGTTCCAGGCGCCATTGTCGATCCTATTAACAGGCCCTGACCCTATTCCACGAGCTTGCTGGAGGAGGTCTCGTACAGGACTTTTTCCGACCCCGCTTCGACCCCGACGAGACTGACATCATAGCCCCATAGCCGCCGGACATGCCGCAGCGTTGCGCCGCGCGCCTGCTCATCGAGTGTTATGCCATTTCGCACCGTATGTTGCAGGCGCAGGTGCCGGTTGCCTCGAAAATCGACATCGACGACCTGAATATTGGGCTGGTTCACACCAATATCGTAGCTTCGCGCCAGCGTACTGCGTATTTTTTCATATCCGCGTTCGTCATGGATCGACGCCACCTTGTAGTGGTTTTCCTTCGTCTCGTCTTCGAGGGCGAACAACCGGAATTTGCGGATGAGTGCCGGGCTCAGATATTGCAACAGGAACGATTCGTCGCGGTGATTGGCCCAGGCATCCAGCAACGTTCCGCGCCAATCACCATTGCCGGCAAATTCTGGAAACCAGTCACGGTCCTCTGCAGTGGGCTCGGTGCAGATACGTTCGATATCCTGCATCATGGCGAAGCCGAGGGCATAGGGGTTGAGACCGGAAAAACGGGAATCGTCGAAACCCGGCTGGAACACGACATTGGAGTGGCTGTGCAGCATTTCCAGGAGATTGCCTTCGCTGAGCTGGCCTCTATCAAACATCATGTTCATGATGGTGTAATGTACGAAGGTCGCGCAGCCCTCGTTCATCACTTTGGTCTGCCGTTGCGGGTAGAAATATTGCGCAATGACACGAACGATGCGCAGGATTTCCCGCTGCCAGGGCTCGAGGATGATGCTGTTCTTTTCGATGAAATAGAGAAGGTTCTCTTCCGGGAGATTGAGTGTCTTCTTGCGCTCCTGCAATTCACGCTCAGTTTCGCTCGGGTCCTCGCCCGCCTTGCGTTGCGGCAGCGTACGCCACAGATCGCTGAAGGCGCGCTCCTCATACTCGAGCCGGTCACGGACCCGCTCGCGCTCCTTCAGAGGCGAATTGCGCGGAGGACGGTTGTAGCGGAACACCGCCTGTTCCATGAGTGCATGAGCCGCATCGAGAATAGGCTCTACCGCAGCGAGGCCGTATTTTTCCTCGCAGCGCGCGATGTAGCCTTTGGCAAACTCCATGTAGTTCAAAATTGCATCGGCATCTGTCCATTGTTTGAACAGATAATTGTTCTTGAAAAAATGGTTGTGGCCGAAGGCGGCGTGTGCGGTCACCAATGTCTGCATGGACATGGTGTTTTCTTCCATCAAATAGGTGATGCACGGATTGGAATTGATGACCAGTTCATAAGCCAGTCCGCGATGGCCTTTGCGATAGTGGTGCTCTTCGTAAACGAAATGCTTGCCGAATGACCAGTGCTGATAAATCAGCGGCATGCCATTGGAGGAATAGGCATCGAGCATCTGCTCGGAAGAAATGATCTCCAGCTGATTGGGGTATACATCAAGACCAAGCTCATCGATCGCGATCCCCTTGATCGCGTCATAGGTGCGATACAGCGTGTCGAAGTTCCATTCGGAGCTGTGAAACAGCAGATCGGATGTGGTTGCGCTCTTGCTCATACGCTGCCCCTCAACCGCTCTTTGCCGTCTTGGGCTGCTTGGCGAACAGCTGATGGAACACCGGATAGATGTCTCCGGGCTTGGCTATCCGGGTCATCTGGAAATTCCGCCAGTTTTTCGCGACAAGGCGGTAGGAACGCCAAAGCGACGTGCCATTGTCCGTCGACCTGAATATGGCACTTTCCCGTTCATCGAGGATCTCGACGTAGGCATAATACTGGCAAAGCTGCATCAGTTCATTGTTCAAAAGATTGATGCAGTTCTCGGAATCACCCGTGAGGTTGTCTCCATCCGAGGCCTGAGCCGCATAAATGTTCCAGTCCCTGCTCGGATAACGCTCTTCGATGATGCGCCGCATTTCCTCCAACGCCGTGGATACGACGGTTCCGCCGCTCTGGGTGCTGTGGAAGAATGTCTCCTCATCCACTTCGTGTGCCTGATGGGTATGGCGGATGAAGACGATATCGATGCGCTCGTACCTCCGTTTGAGGAAGAGGTGCAGCAGGACGAAGAAGCGCTTGGCGAGGTCCTTTTCGCGCTCGCCCATGGAACCGGAAACGTCCATCAGACAGAACATGACCGCATTGGAATTGGGTACGGGCATTGGTTCGAAGCGATTGAAACGGATATCGACCGGATCGATATAAGCCACCAATTTGCGCCGCCGTTGCAGTACCTCAAGGTCTCGGCGCAATTGGGTGAGGCGCTCGAGTGATGCCGGACTCGGTTTCATCTCGGCCTCCAGCAGCGCCACCTCATCGGCGACTGCGTCCAGATCGGACTGTTTGGGCCGCCTCAAGGCGATGCGCCGGCCGAAGCTGTTGCGCATGGAGCGCCCGACATTGATATTGGTCGGCGCTCCGGCAGTTGTAAAACCAGCGCGACGAGGCTTGAAGGCAACGGCCTCCTTCAGGCTCGACTTGACCATGTCGGGTAGTTCCAGATCCTCGAAAAACAGATCGAGAACCTCCTCGCGCGACAGGACGAAACGAAAATCGTCTTCGAGCTCGAGATCGGCCGCGCCGCCTTTGCCGGCGCCAGCGCCTCCACCTGCGCCTGGCTTTGGCAGGCGATCACCCAGAACGAATTCCCGATTGCCCGGCAAGACATATTCCCGGCGGCCGGTACTGCGATCCGGCGCGAAGCTGGGTTCACTGGTGCCGCCTACCGGCAAAGGAATGGCGTGCTCGGCATCGACATCCGTGATTTTCTCGGTCGATATTTTCTCGTTAATGACGCGTTTCAACTCAACACGTGCACGCCTCAGAAAGCGCTGGCGATTGCTCAGGCTTCTGTCCTTTGGGTTCAGGCGGCGATCGATGAAGTTCGGCATGCACGCACCTTTCTTCGGCAATCGTCAGCCAGCCTTGTTCACCCGCATATACCAATCGACCAGGCGGCGAACCTGCCGCTCCGTATAGCCGCGTTCAACCATGCGCTGGACGAATTCCGTATGCTGCTTCTCGGTGGCGCCGTCTTTCTTCGAGCCGAAGCTGATTACAGGCAGCAAATCCTCCACTTGGCCAAACATGCGCTTTTCGATGACTTCACGCAACTTTTCATAGCTCGTCCACGAAGGATTGCGACCATTGTTCTTGGCTCTGGCACGCAAGGTGAATTTCACCACTTCGTTGCGGAAATCCTTCGGATTGGCGATGCCCGCAGGCTTTTCGATTTGCGACAATTCGCTGTCGAGAATACCGCGGTTGAGTATCTGCCCTGTGTCTGGATCCTTGTAGTCCTGGTCTTCAATCCAAGCATCCGCGTAGGCGATATAGCGGTCAAACAGGTTTTGACCATATTCGCTATAGGATTCCAGATAGGCTTTCTGGATTTCGTGCCCGATAAATTCGGCATAGCGCGAAGCGAGTTCAGACTTGATAAAATCGAGATAGTTCGCCTCGATCTCCTGAGGAAACTGCTCGCGTTTGATTGCCTGCTCCAGCACATACATGAGATGCACCGGATCAGCCGCCACCTGCTTGGTGTCGTAGTTGAAGGTTTCCGAAAGCACCTTGAAGGCAAATCGCGTACTGATGCCGTTCATACCTTCGTCGACCCCGGCCGCATCGCGATATTCCTGTACGGACTTCGCTTTGGGGTCGGATTCCCTGAGATTTTCGCCGTCATAGACTCGCATCTTGGTATAAAGCGGCGAGTTCTCATGTTCCGCCATGCGCGTGGAAACTGTAAAGCGGCTGAGGATCTCCAGCACTTCCGGCGCGCATGGATTGTTCAGCAACTCGCTTTCGCGCAGGAGCTTTTCGTAAATCTGCTTTTCTTCGGTGACCCGCAGGCAATAGGGAACTTTAACGACCGACATGCGATCGAGGAAAGCTTCGTTGTTCTTGTTGTTCTTGAACTGCAGCCATTCGGACTCGTTCGAGTGAGCAAGAATGATACCCTGGAACGGGAAAGCTCCGAAGTTCTCGGTCCCGTTGTAGTTGCCCTCCTGGGTCGCCGTCAGCAAAGGATGCAGCACCTTGATCGGCGCTTTGAACATTTCGACGAACTCGAGCATACCTTGCGTCGTCCGGTTCAAGCCACCGCTGAAAGAATAGGCGTCAGGATCGGCCTGACTGAAATTTTCGAGCTGGCGAATGTCGACCTTGCCGACCAGCGACGAGACATCCTGATTGTTGTCATCACCGGGTTCCGTCTTGGCAATGCCGATCTGCCGCAAGCGGGATGGCATGATTTTGACGACGCTGAACTTCGAAATATCGCCGGCAAATTCATCAAGCCGTTTCGTAGCCCAGGGCGAAATCAGACCATTAAGACGACGACGGGCAATACCGTACTTGTCTTCCAGCAGGCCTGACATACGTTCGGGGTGGAAAAGACCAAGCGGCGATTCAAAAATCGGGCTGATCTGGTTTCCAGCCTTCAGAGTGTAAATGGGCCGGTGCTCCATGAGTTGCTTGAGGCGCTCGGCCAAGGACGACTTACCGCCGCCTACGGGGCCGAGCAGATAAAGTATCTGCTTACGTTCCTCCAGACCTTGGGCAGAATAGCGGAAATAACCGACAATCCGTTCGATAGTATCTTCCATCCCGTAGAAATCGGCAAAGGCAGGATAGATCTTGATGGTACGGTTGAGAAAGATACGGCCGAGACGTTCGTCAGCGCTGGTATCGACCAATGTCGGCTCGCCAATGGCGTCGACCATTCGTTCGGAAGCAGTCGCGAACATTTTTGGATCGTTGCGGCAAGCCAGGAGATATTCCTGCAGGCTCATCTCTTCCTGCTTCTCGCTGCTGTAGATCTCAGAGAAGAGGCTAAATACGTCAGAAGCTTGCGTAGTCATGTTTACCTCCAGCCACGTGCAAATTCGATGGAATCTGAGCTGAAGGGGCCGCCCCTCGCTCAGAGGATTGCATGCCGAATGGACACAGTGTCGGATGAGTCGCTGCACTGCGCAAGACACTGATTGCTATAATATTGTATATATCAATCAAGATATTGAGATGTGTCCGCCGTCGAACGAGTATCATCCCTCACATTTATGTCCTTCCTATGGCTATGTAGGAAGTACAATCGCCTATCGTAACGGGTAAAATAAAAGAATTTGCCCTGGATCACGCTCCAATTGGCGCAGGCGAACGGTTTTTGAGGTTGAGCAAATTACCCGAAAGGATAAGCGCCGCTCCGAGAGCTGTGAAAATGTCGATTCGCTCCGAATAGATCAGCCAGCCGAGGACGGCCATCAGCGGTACGCGCAGAAAATCCATGGGAATGACGACGGTCGCATCGGCATATTGCAGGGCCTTCGCCATGCAGAAATGCGAGAAAGTGCCCGTAAAAGCGATGATGATCACCCACGGCAGGACGTGCATTGAAGGCCACTGCCACGCATGCAAGGCGGGCAACAGTCCGATTCCAGACTGGATGATCAGCATCCAGAAGATAATTTTGACCACACTATCCGTGCGGGTCAGCGATTTGACCATGGTAAAAGAAATGCCGAAGGTGAAGGCAGCACCGAGCACGATGAGCTGGCCCACCTCGACCGTACCTATGCCGGGCCGCACAATGATAACGACGCCGACAATGCCAAGAGCGATCGTGAGTATCCGCCAGATATTCAACTTCTCGCCAAGAAAGGCGACAGCCATCACAGCCGTCCAGGCAGGCGTTGTGAATTCGATGGCGATCACCTGCGCAAGCGGGATCATCGACAAGGCCTGCAACCACGCAAACTGGCCGGCATAGTGCGCTGTGTTGCGGCCAAGATGCTGCCAGATACGTGCGGTCTTCATTGCTCTGAAACCACCCGATGAGCGGATCAAAGGATAGAGCATGGCGAGCCCGATAATCGACCGCATTTCCATGATCTGGAAAACGCCGAGCTCTTTGGATGCCTCGCGTCCGGAAATCGCCATGAGCAGGATGGCAGTGAGCGAACCGGTCATCCAGAACGCAGCCTTTAGATTGGACTGTTGTACTTCCACGATGCGCTGGCGCTATTTCGCGTAGATGCTGGCGAAATCGGCAAAACCCTTGACCTCGATCGGATTGCCGGATGGATCGCGAAAGAACATCGTCCACTGCTCGCCGGGTTCACCCTTGAACCGTACCACCGGCGGCATGACGAAATCGACGTCCGCCTCCGCCTGTTTCAGCCTGTCAGCCAGGTCATTCCAGTCATCAAGTGGCAGGATGACGCCGAGATGAGGCATCGGCACCATATGATCGCCGACCTTGCCGGTGTTCGTCGTTTCAAAAGGCTTGCCGAGATGCAACGAAATCTGATGACCGAAGAAGTCGAAATCGACCCAGGTGTCGGTGCTCCGGCCTTCTTCGCAACCGAGTATACCACCATAAAAACGTCTCGCGTCGTCGAGATCAGTGACGTGATAAGCAAAGTGAAACAACGAGCGCATGGGAGACGATCCTGATGGGGGCGGGAGTGCGCTGGAACCTAGCAGCAAGCCTGAAAGCAGACAATGAAAGGTTGCAGGAAATGCAATATTTCCACTTCTGTTCGAGGGAACTAAATCACCCAACTGTGAGTTGTATCAAGCTACGCTCGCATTGATCCCGAAAACAGGAAGTTTGAGATGTCCATATTGATCAGTCTTTTGATCACCGTGCTGGTGATTTTTCTTGTCCTTTACCTCGTCCAGATGCTGCCGCTGGATGCCCGCGCAAAACAGATCGTGCGGGTCATCGTCGTGGTGATCGGTATTATTTCACTGTTGCGCTATCTCGCCGTTTTTTAAGCATTCTGGCGGGCGGTTTCTCTGGTTCCGCCCGCTTTTCATTTATGCTCGAGTTGCCCCAGCAACCAGTCGCGGAACGCGCGGATTTTAGGCACGTTGCGCCGCGCTTCCGGATAGACCAGCCAATAGAAATGATCATCATTGCCGACAATGTCGAAAGGCTGGATCAGTTGGCCTGATTTAAGTTCGGTTTCATAAAAGACAGGCGTAAGAATACCGACGCCTTGGCCCGCGATCACCGCCTTACCTTCCAGATGCTGATCGCCGAAGCGGCTGCGTGGATCACCGCGCAGATCGGGATCGGGGACCCCCGCTGCTGCAAACCATATTTTCCACCAAGGATCGCTCGGATCGACGATCGGCAACTTGAGAAGATCGGCGGGCGTTTTTACACCGCCAATTGTTGCGGCAAGTGCCGGACTCAGCATGGGAGCAAAGTCAGCGCCAAAGATTTTGTGCGAGACCATGCCCGGCCAACGGCCTCCGCCCGAGCGTATACCGATATCGGCGTCCTGGCGGGCGAAGTCGATTATCTCGCGGGTTGCCTGCAGCCGGACCGCGAGGGATGGGTGAGCCAGCTGAAATGAACCCAGCCGCGGAACGAGCCAGTTTGCAGCAAATGTGGGAATCGTTGTGATCGTCAGTATTCCATCGGCGTTTTCACGCGTCGCGGCTATTGCCGCACGCATCATGTCGAACGCCTCGCTGATTGCCGGTGAAAGCCGCGCACCGACTTCCGTCAGGATCACCTGGCGTGGACGGCGCAGGAAAAGCGATGCGCCAATTCTCTCTTCCAGGAGCTTGATCTGGTAGCTGACCGCTGCCTGCGTCATTCCGAGTTCTTCGGCGGCATTGGTAAAACTACCGTGGCGTGCGGCGGCTTCAAAGACGCGAATGGCGGCTAGCGGAGGCAGATTCATCAACGGTCTCGCATAAGCTGTCCTTATGCATGCTACTCGGCGTTTTGTTGGAAAACAAGCGCAGAAGGGCGCATCTGGAACACAACACACATCGGGACGCAACGCGTCGCCAACATTGGAGTTGAGGCTATGAACCCTGTATCAGCATCTTTATCGCGCGTATCAAGCCACGCTTCGTGGTGGAGCCGGATTGCAAACCCATGGAAGCCGGACAACGACGAGACTCCGCCCGCTCATATCGATACCGAGGATTTTTCTGATCATATGCTCAGGGATATCGGTATGCTCGATGGCCGGGCTGTAAGAGGCGAACGAACAGACCGCGACGATTTGAGCGATCTGCTCAGAGACCATCCCAAGGGCTTTTGATAATGCGATGTCAGGAATCGAAGTCGGTTTCCAGCCGCTTTTCGAGCGCAACAAGGTCATCGGGCAACGGCATGCCCATGGCCTTCAGCTCGTTGAGGTGTTCGCGCAGGGTCTCGTGAATCTCGTGGGCATCCGTTGGCCGCTTTACCATCTCTTCAATCAGAAGCGCGATCCGGGCCTTGATCTCTTCGAACGCCATGGGGGTTCCTCTCACATGCACTGCTGACACTATAGTAGCAGATTAATCACGGCCAGAATATTGCGTATCGGAAACCTTTTCCAACCATTCGACGGCTTTACCGTTCAACGCTTCCTGCATGGCAATATGCACCATGAAGTTATTGGGGCCAGCGCCGTGCCAATGTTTTTCACCGGGCGGAATCCACACCGTATCACCAATCTTTAACTCTCTTACCGGCTCGCCCCAGACCTGGGCTAAACCCGATCCGGACGTCACATGCAATGTTTGGCCGAGGGGATGCGTATGCCATGCGGTCCTCGCACCAGGTTCAAAGCGCACGGTAGCTGCTTGCAACCGCGCCGGTGCTTCCGCCTCTACAATCGGATCTATCCAGACGGTGCCGGTGAACCAGTCGTTTGATGCGCGGCGCGAGGAAACTGATCCGGAAGGTTTGATATCCAATGTCATTCTCCCGCTAATTGAGCCGCGTCCGGCGTGGCAGGGCTCTTGTATGCATCTGATGGCAGCGTTGCTGCCGTGGACGCAATCACAGTGTCGAGGATCCCGGGAAATCGCTTCTCCAGATCGCTGCGTCGAAGTGTCAGCAACCGTTTGGTGCCCTCGGGACGAACGTGGATGACCCCCGCCTCACGCAACTTTGCCACGTGATAGCTTATTGCAGTCTTCGAGCCGAATTGCAGAAATTGGCCGCAAGTCATGGCGCGGTCGCCGTTGCGGGCGAGGATGGCAATGATGGCCAGGCGCGTTTCATCGCCGAGCGCAGTCAGGACGGCCGGAAGCGCGATGTCCTCAGTGGACGGATGCGGGAGGTAATCAGTCATTTGGATGTAATAGCAATTGGCAGGAGAGATTTCAATGTTCAATATTTGTTGAACTTTATTCTTGACACAAACAGAGAGGAGGTTCATTAGTTCAAGGATCATTGAACATTAAGGTAAATCTCATGGATGTTCGTCTCGTCGGATTGGCACTTGGTACATTTGCAATCGGCATCGAGGGATTTGTCGTCGCAAGTCTCCTGCCGCAAATTGCCGGCGACACCGGGGTAAGCCTGGTGCAGGCCGGCTACCTTGTCGTGACCTATGCCTTTGCCTATGCGATCGGTGCCCCGATTGTCGCTGCGCTGACCGGATCCCTCGACCGGCGCAACGTTCTCGCGGGCAGTGCTTTGGTATTCGTTGCCGGGGCTCTTCTCGCTGCCGTTTCTTCGACTTATCTGCTGCTCATGGTTGCCCGCCTGTTGATCGCCGTAGTAGCGGGGCTTTACGCGGCTACGGCTCAGGCAACGGCAGTTGCCATTTCCGAACCACATCACCGCGCCCGCGCCATCGCTGCAATTGTCGGCGGCACAACGCTGGCAGTTGCCTTTGGAGCACCGCTCGGCGCCTTCATCAGCGCGTTTGCCGGATGGCGCGGTACGTATCTCTTCATCGCCTTGATCGGTGTATTGGCAACTTTGGTCGTCTGGTTTCTCGTGCCGCGAGGGCTCTATGCAGACCGGCTGACCCTCGCGCAGCGTCTCGGCGTCATTCGCCACCCGGGGCTATTGCCGGCGCTCTTGACCATGCTGCTTTATATGACCGGCGCGTTTGCTGTTTACACCTATATCGCTGCTATTGCGGTCGACGGGGCGGGTCTTAGCCGCACGTTGATGCCCGTAATTTTGCTTGCCTTCGGTATTGGTGCGGCGATCGGCAATTTTGTCGGCGGCCAGCTATCCGATCGTCTCGGAGCGACGAAGACTGTCATTGCCGCATCGGTGCTGAACGCAATCGTACTGATGGCCGTGAGCTGGATCATGCAACTGCCTGACGATAGTGCCGGACCGGCTCTCATCGGAGTGATGGTGATCTGGGGCGTCATCGCCTGGATGTTCCCGCCAGCGCAAGCGAGCCGCGTCCTGGCCATTGCCCCGAAAAGCGCGCCGCTGGCTCTGTCGCTCAACTACTCGGCGCTTTATCTTGGCGTGGCCCTGGGCTCTATGATCGGCGGCCTCATCATCGCCAATCTCGGCCTTGAATATCTCGGCTGGATCGGCGGCGTATTCCCGCTCATGGGTCTCGTGGTTATGCGGCTGGCAGGTTCGCCGGGCAAGCAGCAACTTTCCATTGCCTGATAGAAACAACGGATATTGCTGGCTCGACGAGGTCTATTCGCCTTTGACAGCCTTGTGGCCGGTGGTCTCCAGTATCGAAATACGGAAATAGACAGGCTCCAGGGCCCGTTCCTGCTCTCGAATGACGGTCTTTACATAAGCAGGTTGCCACCATTCGGCGCTCTTGTTCAAAAGCATGTGGGCCGTGTATCTGCTGTCGATGTGTTCGGGTTCCTTTGTAAGTTCCTCGAACAGGCCGGTTACAATGACACTCTGCCAGTTGTTCGTCGCGGAGATCTCATCAAATTCGACGCATACACGCGGGTTGGCACGCATATAGTCAACTTTGCGCCCGGCAGTCGTGAAGGAATAGAGAAACACTGCGTGGTATGCGAAAGTCAGCGGTGTTACATAGGGCTGACCATCTTTTGCACAGGCAAGCCTGCCGATCGTCGCTCTTTCGAGCAATTCCCGGATTTCCTGCTGTGTCATCTCTTTGATTGTCATAGGCCCACGGTTTTCGGGGCCAGAATTTCAGTATCCGGGTCGATGGTCAAGATTCTTCTTTCAGATCAAAAGTGCTGCGCTCCTTGCTGCTCCACATATCTGCAGCCTCGAGATTATCCTCGGTCGCAATTCGCTCGTGTTTTTCTTCGTCATCGCGGATGCGGTACTGCAAAGAGCCGCCAGCGGCGGGGAGCGTCGCCATGATCCGGAAAGTGGCGGCGGATTTGACCTTGTTGCCGCCCCAGCCCTTCATGCGGACTTTCTGGCCGACTGCAAAGCGGTGGCTCGGTGTATCGGGTGTCTTGTAGCGTCGATGCATGTTCATCGAAAATTCTCCTGGTAGATGAATTTGGTTTGGTAGAGCAGGGGGCAAAGCCGGGCGGGTCAGCCGCCGATCCTCTGTTTGTCGTGTAAGAACTCAATGTCTGGGAGAGAACTGATGGGTGTAGAACTATTCGACATCCCAAGGAGCCAAATCTGGCTAAATTCGATCCGGACAAAGTAATACAGATTGCGCTCAATTGCGTCATCAGTGAGCGTTGAAAAATTAAATATTATAAATAGATGACTGCTCAATCAGTATTTATGTTAGACTAATATTCTGGCAAAAAGTCCCATAAGTCAAATTTAATCGCAATATAAGCGGGCAGATAGCCACAATAATATTCGAAATAGCAGTGATTGGTAATTATGATGGCATTGAGTTTTCCTAATCGCAGTCGCAGTTACGATGCGGCCGGCAAGCGCGTGCGTTTCATCGGCTATGACGGACTTTTCCAGGTGCCGTTCTTCGTCGATATTGATGCTTTCGCCACAGTATCATCGACGCCGGAATCGGCTGAAGACGAATATCTTGCGGCGTTCGATGCGGCGCGTACTTCGATACAAGGCGTGGCAATGAAAGCCTATTCGCACGGACGCAAGAACATGTACGTGCTGACCGCAACCGACTTTCGTTAGAAATTCTGATGTTTGAAAAGGAAAGTGTGGGCCAGGAGTGGAAACCGGAAAAACGTTCCTGTCCGCCCTGCCATCGCGTCCGGTTGACACGGTTTATCACTTTCCAGGATGTCAACGGGCCGACCGGAAAATGGTTCCCAGCATTGACGAGCGATGTCTCAGGCCAGTTTTTTGGCCTCGCGAAACGAGATAAGTTTGCGGCGATTTTCATCCCAAAGGACAAGCTCAACGCAGCGCAGACTTTCCATGATGGTGATGCGGCCAACGTCGCTAAGTTCCGGATAGTCTTTCAGCACTTCCGGAAGCCGGTAACAGGGAACCCTTGAGGACAAATGATGCACATGATGGATACCGATATTACCGGTCATCCAGCGCAGCACGCCTGGCAGCACGTAATGCGAAGAACCATGCAGTGCAGCCTCAGCGAATTGCCACTCGGGACCAGACGACCAGTGCGTCTCCTCGAATTGGTGTTGCACGTAGAACAGCCATATACCGGCAGCGCCGGCCAGAGTGACGATCGGCAGATGGATCAGGAGGAAGGGGCCGACGCCAACCAGCCACATCAGAAATATCGCCAGAACTGCAATTCCGAGATTGGTCGCCATGGTCGAAACCCACGGCTCCAGGCCGGAACGCATCATGCCGAAGGGAAGTCGCTGTTTGAAGATGAATAGCCACACGGGGCCTATACCGAACATGACCGCCGGATGGCGATATAGCCGATATCCAAGCTTGCCCCACCGCGACAATGCACGATATTCCGCAACGGTGAGGGTAGTGATGTCGCCATCACCGCGCCCGTCGAGATTGCCGGCCGAAGCGTGATGCAGAGCATGGGTGCGGCGCCAGTAGTCATAAGGGGTCAGCGTGAGAACGCCGATCACCCTGCCTGTCCAATCATCCGTATGACGATGCGCAAAAAAGGAACCGTGACCGCAATCGTGCTGGATCATGAATAGCCGAAGCAGGAAGCCAGCTGCGGGGATAATCAATACCAGGCCCCACCAATATCCATAATGCACCGCCGCCCAGGTCAGTGCCCAAAAAAAAGCGAACGGAATGACTGTCACAGCAAGTTCGAAGGTGCTGCGCCCCCTATGCGGTTTACGATAGTTGGAGAGGATCTTGAGCCAAGGACGTTCGCCCGAGCCAATTGCAGGTAAAATTTTAGCGGAAGTGGATTTCATCAGCCATCATACTCTCGGCGTGCCAGCGCGCGCAAGATGTTTCGACAAGAAACATTTGGTGAGTTCACAAGCTATGATTTCAGTTTGATCGCACTTTGTTCCGCCGAGCCGTCAATGCCGTTGCCGCGTCATGACGAGGCTAAAACGAAGCCCGACGAAGGGCCGCTTGTGGCAGAACCGAACGCCGAGCCTCTGTACCCAGGGGAGGGCAGTAACAAACGTGGTCCTCGACAGGCAGTACGTCAAATCACATTCGAGTGCGCCAGTTTCGGAGTAGGGGAAGGAGATCCTTCTGGGACCCCGTTGGATCCGTCACGAAGCGTGTCTCGCCAGCCCGGAACCGAATGATTGCATAGGAGCCGAGAAAAATGCAGCATACCTTTCCTTGGCGCGGCGGCAGGCCAAGGGCCGGACACTATCCCGGATAGGCACTCATTGTCGTCAGGCTTTCGGGAGAAAGGGTCTGATACGGCACACATGACGCGCGCGCAGCAAGTTGGCGTACTTATCGGCTTAGCGATTGTAGCGGCGCTCACGTTCCTGCGGGCAAGCGATCCGCAACTGCTTACGCAGGCCCGCGGGCTCACATTCGACGAATATCAGAGAATAGCGCCGCGAACATTCGAAAGCTTGCCAGTCAAGGTCGTCGATATAGATGAAGCGTCACTGCGGGAGTTCGGTCAGTGGCCATGGCCGCGCGACCGACTTGCTGTCTTGGTGAACAGGCTCTCCGAAATGGGAGCATCGGCGATTGCGTTCGATGTTCTCTTTGCTGAACCAGACCGTCTATCGCCGCGCACCGTTGTTCGCGACGTTGCCGGAATTGATCCCTCGTTGCTTGGGCGACTACCGGATAATGATGAGATTTTTGCTCGGTCGATTGCTGGTAAACCCGTCGTCCTCGGCTTCGGTTTATCCAATGAAGGCAACTATCGCCCGCCTGTGAAGGCTGGTTTTGCCTTCACAGGCGAAAGTCCCGCCGGCGCGCCTCCACGCATCAAGGCCGGGACACCGTTGCGGCCGGAATTTGAGGCGAATGCTACCGGCATCGGACATATCAGCCTCAACCCCGGCGACCCATCGGCTGTCGTGCGCGCAGTTCCGCTGTTTCTAAGCGACGGCGAGCAGCTTTATCCCAATCTTGCGCTCGAAGCGCTTCGCGTGGCGCAGGGTGCCTCCACCTATGTGCTCGCAGGGGCAACGAATGTGCCGAACACCATTACCTTCGTCAAAATCGGAGACTTTGTGGTTCCGGTAACGGCTGCGGGTGAACTCTGGCTCTATGTCACCCCTGACACTGCGGAGAGGTACATTTCCGCGAGGCAAGTGCTGTCGCCTGGAGGCGCCCCTCCCGAGACAAGGGCCGCTATTGAAGGTAGTATTGTGTTCGTCGGGACGTCTGCTGCAGGGCTGCAGGATATTCGCACGACTGCACTCGGGCAAAACGTACCTGGCGTTTCACTACACGCGCAAACCGTAGAGCAAATACTGTCTGGCCGCTTTCTCGCGCGCCCGGACTGGGCCAACGGTCTCGAAATACTGTCTATCGCAGTGATGGGCAGCCTCCTTGTGATACTGACCACCTTCGTCAGCCCGGCCGTCGCTTTGGTTTGCGGTCTTCTGATCACGGTCATGGCGCTTGTTGCTTCCTGGCTCGCCTTTTTCTATGCGGGACTTCTCTTTGATCCGCTGGCGCCAATCGTTAGCGGATCAATAACCCATTTCGCCGCGACCTCGTTTCGTTTCCTGGTGATCGACCGGGAACGCCGCGAGGTTCGACGGGCTTTTGGCCATTATCTTTCCCCATCGCTGTTGCACCGCATCGAGCACACGCGGAACGCATTGCGTCTTGGGGGCGATGACCGCGAGCTAACAGTTATGTTCGTGGACGTGCGCAATTTCACCGAAATCAGCGAACGGCTAACCCCAACCGAAGTCGTCCTGTTCTTGAACACGCTTCTTGATGCGCTTAGCCGCCATGTCATTGTAAACGAAGGCACCCTCGACAAGTTCATCGGAGACTCGATAATGGCCTTCTGGAACGCTCCTGTCGACGTTGCCAATCATGCGCACAGAGCTGTTGATGCTGCCTTGGCCATGCGAGAGACGCTTGCACGCCTTAACCAGGGTGACGCGTTTGGCTTTGGAAATGAGCAAAAGGTCGGCATCGGGATTGGAATCCACACCGGACTTGCGTGCGTCGGAAATATGGGCGCCGAGACCCGCTTCAATTATTCAGCTGTTGGCGATGCCGTCAACACCGCGTCGCGCATTGAGTCTTCCTGTAAGGAGGTCAGTTTCGACATTCTCGTGTCAGACAGCACAGCAAATTTGCTACCAGGCTACGCCTTGCTTGAGGCTGGCGCGCTTGCCTTGAAGGGAAAGAGTAGTCGAACCAAGCTCTTCGCCGTCGCCGGAGATGAGCGACTTGGCATGTCTGCTGAGTTCGCTGAACTGAGGGCTATTCACGCCCAGCTTGTCGAGGCTCTACGTTCGAGGTCGGCAAGCAGCCGCAAGATCGTCCGCACTGCAAAACTCCAGGCCGCAGGCCTGGCTATCGGTTTGCCGGAGTTTTATCGGCGGATTTCCCGTCGGTCCGATCATTTCCTGGATGAAGTCGCCGGAAAGAGCGCTGGTCCGGCGAAGTAACCAGCCCCGCAATCGAACTCCATCTCTCGTCGATTGGTTCATCCCGGTCAGTTGCCGTTCCAGCTTCTGCCTGAACGATGACCATCCCGATTGTCGTCGCCTCTTCCATGGCGATCTTTACCATGCCGATCTTTGCCGTGCCGATCGTCATCTTTGTCGTGGTGATGGCGGTCTTTATCATGGTGCTTGCCGTGGTGATGCGGCTTGTCAGGCTTATGCGGCCGATCCGGCTTATCCGGTTTATCGGGCTTATCTGGCTTATCCGGTTTCGACGGCGGTTCCGGCTTTGACGGTGGATCAGCACCATGCGTATTTGGTCTGCCCGGGGGCGCGGGCGGATCAGAACCCCGAGTGACCTGAGGAGCAGGCGGATCAGAAGCCCGACTGACCTGAGGAGCAGGCGGATCAGGAGCCCTCGGACTCTGGGGAGCAGGACCGGGTTTCCGGTTTGGAGGAAGCGAGCCGTTATCGGCAGGCTCCGCTGCCGCCATCGAAAGGCCGCATCCAGTACCAGTTATTCCCAAGCCGCCTGCAAGTTTTTGATTGCCTGACAGGAATGGCAGGGCCTTCGGACTGCCCAACGTCTTGAATATATTCCGATCGACGCGGCGGGTATCAGTCATCTGTCCATTAGGCTTGGCGACGACACAATCGCAGCGGCGCTTCAGTTCTTGACAGCCGCCAGCACCGCAGAACCGCGCCGAACCATTCAAGAGAACAACGGCTGTCGTGCCGTCGGGGCCGACATAGAAGTCGAACGCGGTTCCACGCACGCCAATCGTGCCAGCTGGTGTCAAGATCTGATAGGCCGAGGATTTCGAATTTCCGCTGATCCAGCGGAAGGTTCCTTTTGCAGCTTTGATGGTAAGTTTCTTGACCGAGTCCGAGTCGTCATAAACGAACTTGTCGATCGTCACCGACGAGCCCCATCCAACGGCGAGCTTGGTACCATCACGGAACAGGAATTGGCCAAGGCCCGACTGGGAAGTCTTGATCCGTTCGTCGCGGTGGACCGGCGCATCCACTACCAGCGGACCGCCCGCGCCCGTGACTTCTGTCTTGATCAGGACCGCCTCACCGACGGGCTCCGCCGCCTGCGCGGGCAGCGGACTAAAAAGAGTCACACTGAGCGCCGCAATAGCGGCAGCACGCGAGTACGACATCGGGGCCCCCTTCTGAAGGGCGCATAGTACATGCGAAGGGGACAAGTGTCCCTTCATCCTTATTGGTTAGGACATTCTGGTGTCAGACGCCATTGCAATCTTACATCGCAAAGGGGCTGACAGAGGATCGTTAGTGGTCGATCGATTGTCCGGTTACAGTGCCCCCGAACTTTCCTGACTCTGTATTGGCATGATGGTATTTGGCGCACCATCGCGCTGAAACTTCGAACTTCTATGTGATTGAAATAGAAAGAGAAAAGCCATACACACGACGGCCGTCTAATGCTGGCGGGTGATTTCAACTTAATTCGACTCGATCCTGTGTCGCTTTATCGTTGCAGTGACCCATGGAATATCCGTCTACATTGAGTCCTGCGCGCATTGGGAGATACACTGCGGGACTGACGAATGCCACCAGAGCGGCATCATCAAATCGCCGCGGACGATCCGGAGTGCATCCTCCCTGGTGATGCCGGCGTCGACGAGCAGTCGATCGCCTGGCTTGCTCAAGACTTCCAGCAACAACCGCCGCTCGTGTCTGGCGGTCCGCCATACTCTGACGAATTGTATCACACGATATCGGACGTTGTGCATTTGGCGCTCCTGGACCGAGATACAGGATTCGCCACAGCTTGACATTTAACAAACGAATAGAAATCATGGCTGCCATCTGAAATTTTTATCGAAAGCATCATTGTGAATCTGCCGTTGGACAGTGAACTGCTGCGTACGTTTGTGGCCGTGGCTGCGGCCGGGAACGTCACCCGCGCCGCAGAACAAGTCGGCAGAACACAATCGGCGGTCAGCATTCAGATCAAGCGGCTCGAAGAGACCCTGGGTGAGAGCCTTTTCGAGCGTGGCTCACGCGGCGTGGCGTTGACTCCACAAGGAAAGCTCCTGCTGGTCAGCGCCAACAGGATCATCGGTTTGCTGGACGAGGCGGCCGCGGCGATACGGGCGAAACCGCTCGGTGGTCCCGTGCGGATCGGTATTCCCGAAGAATATGGCTACACCGTACTGCCGCGCGCCTTGGCAGCCTTCGCCAGCCAGCATCCGCATGTCCAAGTGACCGTGAAATGTGGCTATTCGGCCGCACAATTGGCGGCCATCGACGCCGACGAACTCGATCTCGCGGTGATTTTCGATCAGGACCAGCCGACGACCGGGGAGGTGCTTTTTGTTGATCCGACGGTTTGGGTGACCTCGGAAGTGCATTGCGTTCATGAAAATGACGTCGTCCCGGTTGCGATCTATGAGCGCTCCAGCTGGTGCAAGAAATTCGCTGTCGGATCCTTGGACAAAGCCAAAATCAACTATCGCGTAGCCTATAGTTGCGACACGAGCGGCGGACTCAAGATTGCAGCCGTGTCGGGTCTGGCGATCGCACCGCTTGCCAGCAGCAATATCCCGGCAGGTTGTCGCGCCCTGACGGAAGCAGACGGCTTCCCCCAGATTGATTCCTCGAACGTGGTTCTCAGACGCAATCCTCGCATGAAAAGCGCCGCTATTGATGGTATGGCCACGATGATCAGGGACGCGTTTCGACCCATCACCGCAGCGCCGTCGTGACTGCGAAGGTACCGGGACCGAGGCTGATCGTCTGCACGGAGACCCTTTGACCGCTTCAATAAGTCCCTCAGTCTAATACTGGGATCACCGGACGATCTGAAATTCCGTTCGTCCAAGACACTTTGATAACAGGCTTCTGCCCATCCCTCCGGTTTCATGGCCCGCTTGATAAATCGTTGCGGGCATGGACAACCGCCCGGTGACACTTCTTGCGTCTGCAGAAGGTTTGATACGACTGAGTTGAAGCCTATCAGCCGGGATGAACTGTCGGATGACTTCTGTAGAGGTTGCACATTGTTGAAATGGATATTGAATGTGTGAACGATCCAGACGCAGAAAAAAGTGAGGACGATGCCGTGGAAATTAGAACGCCCACGAAGAAACTGAAGTTTGGGATCATCCTGCTTCCGCAGTTTACCCTCTCGGCTCTGAGCCTCTTTCTTGATTGCTTGCGGCTCGCAGCCGATGAAAAAGACCAAAGCCGTCAAATCAGGTGCAGTTGGGACATAACCACTTTGTCAGGCAGCAGCGTGCAGTCGAGCACCGGGATGTTTGTCGAGCCAACGGCAGTCCTTGGTTCTGTTCTGGAATGCGAATATGTCGTTGTCGTTGGAGGATTAATCAGTCCCCACAAGAAAGCGTCAGCGGCGCTGTCTGGATCTGCTCCGGAAGATCAACAAGCGGCAAATCCGCCTTATCGGACTTTGCACGGGTACGTTTGCGCTGGCAGAAGCGAACGTGCTGCCGGAGAACCAGTGTTGTGTCAGCTGGCTTCACACCGAGGAGTTTGGAGAGGAGTTTACGGAGTTTTCGGCGGATTCGATCAGCCTCTATCGGGCCAACGGCAGACACTATACCTGCGCCGGGGGAATGGGCTCGGCGTATCTTGGTCTGGAAATCGTTGCCACAGAATTTGGTGAAGAACTTGCGAGAAAATGTGCCTCAATATTGATGATCCCATTCGAACGACGGACAAATGAGCAGCCAGCGCTCATTTATTCAGGGGTGTCAAACCGGGTTGTCAAACAAGCGCTGCGGGTTTTTGAAAAAACGATGGAAGACCCCATCAGCATGGCAGACGTTGCCCGGCGTATCGGAACAACGCGTCGACAGATGGAGCGGATATTCAGAGAAGAACTCGGAAAGTCACCTTTGAGAGTGCGGGATCAACTCAGGGTCCGAAAGGCAAAGCAGTTGCTTCTCGAGACGGATCTGAATTTCACCAAAGTTGCCGTCGCTTGCGGACTTTTGGGCACCAAGACGCTGAACAGGGCCTTCGCACGGGAAGGTGAGGCATTGCCGAGGGAGCAGCGCGCTTCCCGGCCTTAATTAATATATCAAACTATACGGTGTTTCAGAGATATTCAAACTGCAAGCATCCAAGATCCTTCTTTCCGGAATTGGGTACAAAAACCACCAGTTCTGAAATCCAGCATGATTTAGCCTTGGGACCCGCTAAACCACATCATTTCTCCGCTTGGCCACGCTGCTATCTTACGTTTCACCACCATCGTAATTAACGATTCACCAGGAATATAATTAACGTTTCACCAACAGTCTAGTTAACGTTTCACCACTATTCTAGTTGACGTTTCACCATGCATAACATAACTGTATCAACTTATCTATTTTGGATTGGCAAACACGGAACGACTATGGTGGACCATCTATATGAACGCCATTTGAAATCGGAGCTGGAAGCGGCCCTTGAAAGCGCGCGTATAGTCAATCTAATTGGGCCACGACAAACTGGCAAAACCACCCTGGTGCGGGATATGTTAGGCGGCGGTCATTTCGTGTCGTTCGACGATGAAAATGTCCTCGCAGCGATTGAAGCCGATCCCCAAGGGCAGATTCAGTCTTTGATTGTCGCCGCAAACGGTGAACCGATAATAATAGATGAGGTTCAGCGATCAAAGAGAATAGCGCTTACGATAAAGCGTATCGTTGATAGCAATCGCAAGATGGGACAGTTCGTTCTGACGGGTTCTTCGAATGTTTTTGTTTCTGCCGAAATTATGGACTCGCTCGCCGGAAGAGTTCAAACACTGAAAATGCTACCCTTGAGCGCTGCCGAAATCGATGAAGCTGGTCCATGTCTATTGCTTGATTGGGCGAAGGGTAGTGGGGAAATCAGCGAGCTGCCCCGTGGCACACAGATACCGAGGACTGAGATCATTGATCGTATCATTCGCGGTGGTTATCCGGAAATCAGACCTCTGCTGGAACGGTCTCGTCAGCGTCGGTACAGAGAGTACATTGACACTATAGTGGACCGCGATGTCGCAGATGTAATGCGGATCAGAAGAACGGATTCCATGCGTCGGTTGATAGATCAGCTCGCCGTCAGAACTGGGAACGAGCTAAATATGACTGACCTGGGCGGTAAGGTCGGTCTCACAAGACAAATAGTAGGTGAATACCTCGATATTTTGGAGCGTCTCTCTTTGGTCACAAGATTGCCCGCATGGACATCGGGCGAGGCAGGTCGCGACATAAAACAACCGAAGTGTCATCTCATTGATACTGGAGTCGCCGCCGCTCTACGTGGACTAACAGTGGAGGATTTTACCCTTGGAAGGGATCAGAACTCCGTTGGGTTCACTGTTTGAGACATATGTGTATACAGAACTGCTTAAAAGCATCCCATTCCAACGCGATGAATGGCGTCTTTTTCACTGGCGAGATCAGAGAGGGAAGGAAGTCGACGTCGTTGCGGAAAATGGGAACCTCGCCGTGGGGTTCGAAATGAAGGCATCCTCGACGGTTTCTGCTGACGACTTCAAGAATTTTGACGCATTCAAAAATGGGCCTGCGGCTAAATGGAACTTTTTAGGATTGGTGGTATACATGGGCGACCAAGTCTTGGCGTTTGGAGACAGACTGTTCGCCATACCAGCTTCCGTCTTTAGTTCCTTCCCGCGGACGAAAATCGGGGGGTCTTCAACTTGATGACGATCCTTGGTTGAGGTGGCATCTCAGGCCCGTTTCACACCTGCCGTACTGGGTGTGGTGATGTCAGGGACCGACTTCGCGAAACTTATGTGCGTTTCAGCAGTTTCCTGCCTAATCCCGTATTTTCTATGTATAGCAATGTATTAAACGAATACTGGTGGTCTCTGCTACTTAATTCAGCTTCTTTCTCCAGCGCCTGGATCTCAGTATTTGGCCGGATCGATCCAGTTGGTGACTAGCCTGGGCGTCGTATCATCCACATTGCGGACGCCAAGGGTATGAAGCATGGCGCAGGACGAAGCCGACTCCAATTGCGGCGTTCCGGACGTGCTAGATCTCGAGTTATCTAACTATCTTCTTCCGGCTTGGTCGGCAGACCCTGGGCCTTCCGAAATGCGGCATCGAGTCCAGCGCTGACTACTCTGTCGAATCCCATTTGCCGCATCGCGATGATGCCAGCTGCTGTCGTTCCCTTGTAGTCCACGAACGATTTGACCGTGTCGGGTGGAGACATACCGTTGTACTCCTGGAGCCGGCCAGCTCCGGTGATTACCTGCTGCGCCGCGCGCCGTGCGACCTCAGCGGGAACGCCTCGCGCAATCGCGTCATTCATCATCGCTTCGGCCAAAAGTGCCGGGAACGCAGCGCCCGAGCCGGACATTGCCGTAAAGTAGTCGATATGTTCCTCCCGGTTCACCGCATCCACGGTACCGCAACTTCGGAACAGTCTTTCGATGATATCGCCATCACTGGGTTCGGACGACTCGACAAAGAAAGGCGTGTAGGAATATCCGATTTCCGCTGCCGCATTGGGCAGCGCTCGGCCAACGCGAGTGCTTCCTGTACTTTGCCTGATATCTTCGACTGTCACTCCCGCCATGACGGAGACCACCAATTTCCCTGCGGCCTCGACGTCGATAGCACACCAGTCGTATGGTCTGACCGACAGAACTACGACATCGCAGTTCTTTACAAGGTCACGGTTGTCCTGTGTCCAAAGGCAGTTCACGGAATTCTCAGGTTTGTTGCTCCGAAAGGAGCAAATGAGCCGCTCGGCTGAAATGGTGCCAGAAGCGACAAGCGCCTTCGCAATTGCCGATCCCAACCATCCCGATCCACCAATTATGCCTATACGCCCGATGTCGACCACACCTAGTACTCCTCGGTTTGATCTGAACTACTCTGCCAAGGAAATCGCCTTCATCCGCATCCTACCTTCTAGAGGCTTCACGCGCCCGGTTCTTGCGATGCTATTTGCAGCCAATTAACGAAGAGGCTTGCAGCTTCATTACTCCGTTGCCTTGTCGGGACCACGACGAAATAAGCCCCTCTGGGTTTGATCGCGGCGTCAGTCAGGCGCACCAGTCGTCCTTGCCGCAACAAATCTTCCACGAGATGTGTCCAGCCCAGCGCAATCCCCTGACCGTTGAGTGCGGCATAGATCGCTTCGGTGTAGAAGCTGCAACGCAATCCCAGTGTTTTCTTGGGAACCACGATGGAAAATGACGAGAGCCACTCGTTCCAACCCGTCCACATTGGGTCGTCCGTTTCATTGGAGATGAGGGAGTGGGAGATCAAATCCGCTGGGGTTTTGATGCGCCCGTCTCTCCCGGCGTACTCCGGGCTGCAGACCGGAAAGACTTCGTCCTCGAACAGCAATTCTGCATGACCATTCGGCCACATGCCGTTGCCGAATCTGATCGCGACGTCCACTTCGCCCAAGTGGAGGTTCGGCATGTTGTCCTGACTGAGGATACGGAGATTGATGTGGGGATAATGGCGTGAGAACTCTGAAATCCTGGGCATCAGCCAGAAATGCGAGAATGCAACTGTCGCAGAGATGGTTAGCTCGTCGCTAGGAGCGTCCTTGCGAAGGTAGGCAACAGCTTCTCCGAGGAGGTTGAAGGCATCGCTGGTCGCCGCCGAAAGCACCTTGCCTTTGTCCGTCAAGGTTACCTTCCGGTGCAAGCGCGTAAAAAGAGGGAAGCCGAAGTCCTTCTCGAGAAGGTGTATCTGGCGACTGACCGCAGCTTGGGTTACGCCGAGTTCCTCGGCGGCCCTCGTAAAGCTCGACAACCGTGACGCTGCTTCAAATACGGTAAGCGCCGTCAACGGTGGCAGCTGGCTCCTCAGACTTTTCACTCTTCACCTCGACCTAGCTCAGCAACGGTCACTTGGCGCAGTCTCACATTACATACGGTAATGTCAATGGTGAGCATTTGTGCAGTTGTAATATTGCCATTTGCTGCAATTCTAAGGAAAACTGATCCATAAGGAAACATTATGCTCAACACGTTCGCTTCGCCGATCTCCTCCTTGCTCGATGCTCGTATCGATGGGCACTCTCTTCCTGCTGGACTTTACACCCGCGAGGACGTCTTCCAAGCGGACTTGGATGTGTTCTTTTCCAAGCACTGGATCCACGTGGGCCATGAGTGTGATGTTCAGGAAGCTGGCGATGCCGTGGTCATTGACATCGGATCGACAAGCCTGATCCTGCTGAGGGACGACGACAACGAAATTCGGGTGGTCCGCAACGTCTGCCGCCATCGGGGCGCGCGACTGCTGGACGCCGGGTCAACCGTCGTTTCCAAGCTGGTCTGCCCTTACCACCAATGGACCTACGAGCTTTCAGGTGAACTCAGCTATGCCCCGCATATGGGCAAGGACTTCGACAAGAGCTGCCGGAGTCTCAAGGCGGTAAACTTCAGGTCAATCCACGGCCTGATCTATGTCTGTCTTTCCGACAATCCTCCGCAAGACATTAGACGGTTGGAAGAAGTCATGGAGCCGCGACTCGCACCCTATGATATTCGCAATGCCAAGGTCGCCCATCAATTGGACGTCATTGAAAAGGGCAATTGGAAGCTCACGATGGAGAACAACCGAGAGTGCTATCATTGCTCGGCAAACCACCCGGAGCTTTGTGTCTCGTTCGTTGACCTTGATTTCGGGTACGATCCCGAAAGCCTTAGCCCAGAGGATCGGGAGGAGGCGGAAGCGCATTTCGCGATGTACACCGGGCGCACGAGAGACTGGGAGGCAGACGGATTTCCATCGTCTCCGGTCGAACAGGTGAGAAACTGCGAAACCAATTTCCGTACCCAGCGCCTGATTATCGCCGGGGCCGGCGAGTCCCAGACTGAAGACTCGACCGCCGCCTCGTCGAAGCTTCTTGGGACAATGACCCGGAAGGATCTGGGCGACACGCATCTTTGGGGGCACAACAGCTGGTGTCACTTCATGGGCGACCATGCCGTGACCTCGATTGCAATCCCGCTCTCTGCCGACACAACCCTGATCCGGACGACATGGCTTGTTCACAAGGATGCGGTCGAGGGGGTCGACTACGATCTCGCCAAACTTACCCACGTATGGACAGAGACGACCAATCAGGACGCTCAGCTCGTCGCTCGCGCCCAAGCCGGCGTCCGGGACCCGGGCTATGAGCCTGGCGTTTATTCCAGGTTCACCGAAGGCGCTCTCGACGACTTCGCGAGCTGGTACATTGAACGGATGCGGGCCCATGGCTACTGATCTTCTGCCTCAAGCCATGAGCCAAGCAGGTGAGTATTGGGACCCGGAAAGCGACGACAAGCTCGTTTGCATCGATGTCCATGACGAAACGCATGACGTGAAAAGCTTCACGTTCGTGTCGCCCGGGCGGAAACAATTCGAGTTCAGTGCCGGGCAATATTTCAAGTTCGAGCTCGGTCTCGACAACGAGGACGACGGGCGCTGCTACAGCGTCTCGTCCTCTCCGCTTCGCAGGAACGCCATAACAATCACGGTGAAGCGTGTCCCGGGAGGAAAGGTGTCGAACTGGCTGCACGACAATTTGACCCCGAACACGGCTGTCTGCGCGTCGGGGCCACTCGGACGGTTCGTCCGGCCCGCGGCCAAGAAATTCCTTTTCCTGTCGGGTGGCTCCGGGATTACGCCACTCATGTCGATGGCGCGGGAGCTTGCTGACACGGCCGAGTCGACCGATGTCATCTTCCTGCACGCGGGCAGAAGTCCAAAAGACCTTATCTTCCGCGAAGAGATTGCCAATATCGCGCGACGTGTCAAAGGGTTCAGGATTCTGATGCTTCCTGAAGACATCACGACTGAGCGTTGTTGGCCTGGCATCTCCGGCCGGATCTCCAAGGAATTCCTTTCACTGGCAGCGCCGGATATCGCTGACCGCGTTGTCATGTGCTGCGGACCCGCGCCGTTCATGGCAGCAGCGAGAAAAATCAGCCTCGAATTGGGTGTCTCCGAATCCGACTACCATGAAGAAAGCTTCGACGCAGCTGTCATCGAGGAAGCCCCAGCGCCGGCTTCCCAGGCTGTCGAAGCGAAGTCATTCAGCGTGCAGTTTTCGAAACAGGGGAAGTCTGTCGAAGTCCGCGCTGATCAGACGGTTCTGTCCTGCGCCAAAAAATCAGGTGTCAGGATTCCATCATCATGTGCCAGCGGTATCTGTGGAACGTGCAAGTCCAAGCTTGTGAGCGGAATTGTCGACATGAAACACGACGGAGGGATCCGGCAAAGAGAGATCGACGCTGGTTTCTTCCTGCCATGCTGTTCCAAACCGCTGAGCGATCTCGTCATCGAACGGTAGCTTACCATGCAATGGCTCGGCGTGTCGGCTCCTGATGCAAGGCCTTAATGTAGCTGCTGTTCAGGACGCAGAGCCCAGAGGGCTAACAGAGGCTTAGCGCCCGAACGCATCGCGTGCTTTATGCCGGGCGGATTGAAGAAAGACCCACCGACGCCAAGGGAGAACCATTCATCTTCTTGCATGAACTCTCCCTCGGAAAAGACGAGATAGGTCTCCTCGGGAGCATGGCTGTGATTGGGATAACGTACATGTGGTGCCAGCAGGCTGACACCCAGCAAAAGATCTTGGCGATCTTCGATGCCGCCGGGGCCTACGACCATCCCGTTGGCGTGACCCAATAGGAAGTTCTCACTCGCGGAATTGTCGTATGTGGAGCGCCAATTCCAATCGAGCCACGGTTCGATTGTTTGGAACCTCGCAATAACGTTCCTGAGTATCGCGTGCTCTGTCTCTAGGGCCAGCGCTTTATCGAGGTGTCCAACGCAAACGGGGAGGCGTTTGCCGGATTTCGTTCCGCTTGCTCCCGCAACCTCCAGTAAAGCGAAAATACGCATGATTAACTCGCGCGAGCGCACATCCTTCGCAAAGCGGTCGAACGCCACGAATGCGGCGTCGAGAAAGAGTTGAAGAGCCTCGGTTCTAACGATAACGCTTACTCCCTTATAAATGCGTTCCAGATCAAATGTCTTTGGTTAGCCTCAGGGCATCGTAGATCGCGGCGTGCGTATTTCGGGCGGCCACGGCGTCGCCGATCCGGAAGAGCTGAAACCGACCCTTGCTATTCCGAATGACCGCTTGAGCCTTGCCTGCGATCAGATCATCATAGGAAACCTCGCCCCAATTGGTCGAGTTCGGCTTGAGCTCGAAGTAGAGATCGTCCAGCGGGATCGTTCCATGATTAATGACGACTTGGTCTACGACCTGCTGCTTGGCAATGCCGCCGTAGTCGCTGCCGACATGCGCCACGAGTTGATTGCCGTTCTTCTCGACGAACTCTAGCCTGTAAGTCACGGTGAAAGTGACATCGAGCTTCTGCAGCGCACGCATGTAAGGCACGAGGTTCATGGCCATGACTTCAGGGGCGAAGGAACGGTCTGGGGTCATCACTTCGACCTTGGCACCTGCGTTCGCTAGAATTTCGGCCGCCTGCAGTCCCGCATGATCGCCGGCGTCGTCGAACACCAGCACATTGGTGCCTGGCTTTGCGTCGCCGGATATGATGTCCCAAGACGACACCACCAATTCGTTGCCCTTCGACAGAACCTCAGTATGGGGGAGACCACCTGTCGCGATGATGACGACATCGGGATTCTCTGCTTCGATCGTCCCGGCTTCGGCCCAAGAGTTGAAGTGGATCTTCACGTTTGCTTTTTCGCACTGGGCCATACGCCAATCGATGATGCTGATCATCTCCTTGCGGCGCGGGCTCTGGGCCGTCAGCCGGATTTGTCCGCCGGGATTGCTCGCAGCTTCGAACACCACGACGTCGTGACCGCGTTCGCCCGCGACACGCGCTGCTTCAAGACCTGCCGGGCCAGCCCCAACGATGACGATCTTCTTTCGCTCTAACGCCTTTTCGATGACATGCGGCATCGTTTCCTCGCGCCCGGTAGCTGCGTTGTGGATGCAGAACGCGAGTCCTCCCTGGTAAATTCTGTCGAGACAATAATTGGCACCCACGCAAGGGCGGATGTCGTCCTCTCGCTTTTCAATAATTTTCCGAACGATGTGAGGATCCGTCATGTGCGCGCGGGTCATGCCGATCATGTCGACCTTACCGGACGCAATGGCATGACGCGCAGTCGCGACGTCCTGAATTTTTGCGGCATGGAAAGTCGGGAAGTTGGTAGCGGACCGGATCTCTCCTGCGAAATCCAGGTGCGGGGCACTGGCCATGCCCTGGATAGGGATGACGTCCGTCAGGCCGGCATCGGTGTCGATATGGCCGCGAATGATGTTCAGATAGTCGATGAGACCGCTCTCCTTGAGGCGACGGGAAATCTCCAGGCCCTCGGCCTTGCCCGTGCCCCCCGGTAGACATTCGTCGGCGGTGTATCGCACTCCAAGGATGAAGTCAGGGCCTACTCGTTCGCGCATCGCCCTGAAAACGTCAAAACAGAAGCGAAGACGGTTGTCGAGCGAGCCGCCATAGGGTCCCTCCAGTTCGTTCGTGAGAGGAGACGTAAACTGGTCGATCAGATGGCCATAGGCTTCGAGTTCGACGCCATCCATGCCCCCCGCCTTCATCCGCTCGGCGGCGCCCGCAAAGTCTTTGATGATGCGCTCGATATCCCAGTCTTCGAGCTTCTTGGGAAAGGCACGGTGCGCGGCCTCACGATGATGGGAGGGAGCGACGACGGGAAGCCAATCGCCCTTGTCCCACCGGGTGCGCCGGCCAAGATGCGTAAGCTGGATCATGATAGCCGCGCCTTCCTCATGCACCGCTTCCGTCAACTCTTTGATCCAAGGAACGATCTCGTCCTTGTAGGCGAGTAGATTGTTGAAGACTGGCGGGCTGTCCTTCGACACCGCCGCCGACCCCGCCGTCATTGTCAGGGCGATGCCGCCTCTGGCACGTTCTACGGTGTAGGAACGGTAGCGACCCTTAGGCATACCGTCCTCAGGATAGGCCGGCTCGTGGGAGGTGACGATGATCCGGTTTCGCAGGGTCAAATGTTTCAATTTGTATGGCTGCAGCAGCGGGTCGTTTGACATCTGTCGGGCTCCGAATTTGTGGATGCGCTAGGTACTTATCTTAAAATGTACAGCTATGTCAAGTTAGGTGACGCTTATGTACATTCGTCTTGCCCTTTTCGAATGGATTTGTTACGAGATCACTATGGAGCAAACTTTGAACGACAGCGGCTGGCGCGGTTCACACGATGGTTGGCTGGAGGCCGCCTATGACTCTTTGCTCGAGTCGGGCGTGGACTCCGTCAGAATTCTACCCTTGGCGAAGAAGCTCAGTCTCTCGCGGACGAGTTTTTATTGGTTCTTCAAGGATCGAGAGGAGCTTCTTGATGCTCTGATCGCGCTCTGGCGGAACAAGAACACGGGCAACATCGTCAAGCAATCGGCGGCTTACGCCAAGTCTCTAACGGAGGCGACGCTCAACGTTTTCGATTGTTGGCTGGACGGAACGCTTTTTGATTCTCCATTCGAATTCGCTGTTAGAAGCTGGGCGCTCCAGTCGGCTGACATTTTGGCCGAAGTTCAAAAGGCGGATCAGATCAGGCTCGATGCTCTGGCCCGCATGTTCGTGCGGTTCGGAATGAAGGAGATTTCCGCCGATGTACGAGCTCGAACTCTATACCTCGTCCAAATCGGCTACATCTCCATGCAAACCCAGGAGGCCCTGTCTGTGCGAATGGCGCGAATGGTGGACTACGTCGAGATTTTCACAGGACGGCAACCCGAACAGAACGAATTGGATCGGTTCTTTGCCCGGCACGGGCATGCTCCGCAAAGGGAAAGCCGGGAAGTTTAATCCCCGGGCATACGAAGCGCTGTCGTCGCTCCGCTTAGCTGGCACATCAGCAAAAAACTCAAGTGACTCCTGAGTTTAAAGTGCCTTGTCTTGGAACGCAGCCTGCGATCTTCATGCTCGGATAGATAGAGCAACACCGGGGATCAAAGGCTATGAGCGTTGGAATCGCAAAATCCTGTTCAGAACAACAGATCTTGATCCCCGAAGTCATGGCTGGTGTGCTTCTCGTTGGGCACGGAGGATTCGAAAACCTTCAGTATCGCGAAGACATCCCGATTCCGAAGCCCACCCCGGATGAGGTTTTGATCCGGGTAGCCGCCGCAGGCATCAACAACACGGACATAAACACTCGTATTGGCTGGTATTCGAAGGCGGTGAAAAGCGGCACCGAAGCTGGAGGGACAAAAGGTTTCGAAATCGAGGATGCAGACGCAAGTTGGTCGGGGGTGGCCATGGCGTTTCCCCGCATCCAAGGCGGTGACTGCTGTGGACGAATAGTTGCCGTCGGAGATAGTGTGGATGCCAGGCGGATCGGTGAACGGGTGATCGTTCGCAACATGCTCCGCTCGTATGTCGACTATCGACCTATGGAGTGCTGGACCTTTGGGTCGGAGTGCGACGGCGCGTTCGCCCAGTATGCGAAGGCTCCTGCGCGGGAGACCTACAAAGTCGAGTGCGAGTGGAGCGATATCGAACTTGCATCGGTTCCCTGCGCCTATTCTACAGCCGAAAATCTTCTACATCGTGCCGGGGTCGTCGCGGGCGAACATGTCATCATTACTGGAGCATCCGGCGGCGTTGGTTCCGCCGCGATCCAACTTGCGAAGCGGAGAGGTGCCGTCGTCACTGCCGTCGCGGCTAAAGCCAAGGCGGACCAATTGGTGGCTCTGGGTGCCGATCGCGTACATCCTCGTGGCGAGAGTATTCTTAAAGGACAAGGCCGGGAAACGGTCGATGTTGTTGTCGACGTCGCTGCTGGGGCCGATTTCCCCGAACTGTTGGATGTTCTGAAGAAGGGCGGGCGTTACGCCGTGGCGGGTGCCATTGCGGGACCGATCGTGGAACTTGATGTACGCACGCTCTACCTGAAGGACCTCACTTTCCTGGGGTGCACCTTCCAGGAAGACGTCGTGTTCGAGAACCTCGTCACTTACATCGAACGCGGCGAAATTCGACCAGTCGTTGGAAAAACCTATCTGTTGAAAGACATCGTCCAAGCGCAGCAGGATTTCTTGTCAAAGAGCATCAGCGGAAAGCTCGTACTCGTCATCCCCGAATAGAAAGAATTTGAAAATGAATGAACTGAGAAATCGAATGCATTGACGTCTTCCAGGTCGACCTGCCTTATTCGGGGGGCGTATACAAATTGTCCGGCGGGAGGGAGTACCGGAGTTTCGACGCAACGATTGTTCGGATGACAGCGCAGAATGGAATAGAGGGCTGGGGAGAAAGCACTCCGTTTGGTGCGACGTACATCGCCTCCCACGCGCTTGGTGTGCGGTCAGGCATCGCAGAGATCGCCCCAAAACTCATAGGACTTGACCCAAGGCGTGTTGACCGAATTAACGATGCGATGGATGCCGCACTGATCGGCCACGAGCATGCCAAGACTGCATTGGATGTCGCATGCTGGGATATATTCGGCAAGTCGGTGGGACTTCCTGTCTGCGAGCTATTGGGCGGACGTACTGATGTAAATATGCCTGTGATCTCTTCTATATACATGGGCGAACCCGATGATATGCGGAGGCGCGTCGCCGAACACAGGGCGCAGGGCTACATTGGACATTCGGTGAAGATCGGCGGCGAGCCTGCAATTGACGCGGCTCGTGTTGCGGCGGCTCTTGCGGACAAGCAACCAAGCGAGTTTTTCATCGTCGATGCCAACGGCGGCATGACCGTCGAGACCGCCCTTCGCATGCTTCGATTGCTGCCTCACGGATTGGATTTCGTTTTGGAAGCCCCTTGCGCAACATGGCGCGAGTGCGTGTCGCTGCGTCGCCGAACCGACGTTCCCATGATCTTCGACGAACTGGCGCTCAGCGACGCATCAATCATCCAGCTCGTTGCAGACGACGCGGCGGAAGGTATCGGACTGAAGATTTCCAAGAACAGCAGTTCACCAGAGGCCGCCGCCATCGGGATATCGCCTTGGCTGCCGGGTACACTGTCAGTGTCCAGGAGACAGCGGGGTCGGACATTGCGTTCTGTCGCCGCCATCGTCCATCTTGGCCAGACAGTCCCGAAAAAAACTTACGATGCGTGCTGGAGAGCCGGGACATTGTTGCACTGAAAACGGCCGACGGCCCATTTGCTGTGAAAGAAGGTCGGGTGATGGCCCCGACGCTCCCGGGGTTGGGAATTACTCCGCGTCTCGAAGTATTGGGCGAGCCTGTAGCAAGCTATTTCTGACGCAAAATTCGGAGGTTGCCTGCTAGGCCAGCCTCCCAGAATGTCACAAATACCCGCGTCGCGACGAAAACTTCGAGGGCCTCCCCACCACCCGAGCCGCTTTTTTGTCTTTGTCTTTGTCGAAATAACTCGCCATCGGCCGTTTGGAACGGCCTCGCGAAAGGTAAGTCATTCACGAACCACCTTTATCGCAATCTCATCGTTCCGATGTAGAGGCATCATCCCTCGCGGCCTGCACGCAATTCCTGCAAACGGATCACCGAATTGATGCCGAGCCACGCGAAGGGCTCCGGCGGGAGCTTCGATGGCTCGGCGTTGATCCATGAATTGTTCGAGCTCCGGCGGATGCTCCCGGTCGCGAGATCGGCCGCCATCATGCCCGCAAGCGTGCTCTTCACGGTGCCGAGGCCGTTCTCGCAGCAGGCGGAGTAGAGCCCTTCCTCGACCTCGCCGAAGGCGGGCACGTGGTTCAGGCTCAGGCAAAGCCGCCCGGCCCAGCTGTATTCGAACGGCAGTGCTGCGAGGTCGGGAAACCGCGCGTCGAGGAGCGGCGATGCTCCTCGGCCATCTTCGCCATGCGCGACGCGGAAGCAGCTATCGTCGTCTCGTAGGTGTACTTCGTGCGGATCACGATGCGCGACTGGCCGCCGGAGGTGATCTTGCGCACCGTCGCGCCCATCGGATCGGCCGGAAGCAGTGCCCAGCGGTCTCGCCCGACCGCCGGCCGACATCGTCCGCGGAAAAGGAGCGGTCATCGAGGCGTAGGTGAAGATGTGCATCAGCCGCCGCCGAAGTGGCCGAAATCCTCGATATGGCCGTTGACGGCGACGATCACCTTCGGGGCGGTGACGGTGCCGCGTGGTGAGTGCCGTCCAGTTCCCGTTTCGCCGCTTCAGCGCCGTGACGGCGAGTTCTCGTAGATGTCGACCTTGGAAGCCAGACCGCCGCGAAACCACGGATGTAGTCGGCCGGCTGGATAGCACCGCGCCCGGCGTGTAGAGCCCGCCGAGATAATAGTCCGTTCCGGTGATCTCGCGCATCTCCGCGGCATCGAGAAACGCATGTTGTTCGCCGATGCTCCTTAGCGACTGTCCGAAGCTCTCGTTCAGCTTCATGCCGCGCGCGGTGGCGGCCGCATTGATCTTTCCGGAGGGATCGAAGGTCTCCGCCGACATTCCGTATTCCGCGGCGCTCCTGGCGCGAAGGCGATCGCGAAGCGGTTCTGCGCCATCTCCAGCTCGTGGCGTCCGCATCCCCGCTCGAATACTCGCCCGAGGACAGGTTGTGCGGCACGTCGATCATGAAGCCCGAATTCCGGCCCGCCGGTCCCTTGCGCCAGCTCACGGGCGTCGAGCACGACGATCCTGTCGCCCGGTCGAAGCTGCGCCAGACGGCGCGCGGCCGAAAGGCCGGCGAAGCCCGCGCCGATGATCAGCCAGTCGGCGGTCACGTCTGCCTCGAGGCTCCGGACGGGAAGGTGCGCTTGCTGATCGCCTCCCAACCCGAGATGCCGGTTTCGACCGGCAGGCGCTTGACGACGTGCGTGTCATCGGACCGTCTCGTCCACCGAGCGATCGGAGACGTCGATCCAGATCGTCTTCAGCTCGGTGTACTGGTCGTGGGCGAAGATCGACTTGTCGCGCCCGCCGAAGCCCGATTCCTTGTAGCCGCCGAAGGGCGTCGTCACGTCGCCCTCGCCGAAGCAGTTGACCGTCACGACGCCGGCCCGGATTTCGCGCGACAGCTTGATCGCGTTGCGCAGGCTGCCGGTGTAGACCGAGGCCGCGAGGCCGTAGGTGCGTGTCGTTGGCGAGCGCGACGGCCTCCGCCAGCGTCTTCGAAGGTGGTGACCGACGAGGATCGGGCCGAAGATCTCCTCCTGGAAGAGCCGGCTTGCCGGCGTCACGCCGTCGACGACGGTCGGCTCGACGAAGATGCCCTTCTGGGTCTCGCCGCCGTGCGCGACGACAGCTTCTCGGCCTTCGTCGTCGAGGTAGGACTTCACCTTGTCGAAGTGGCTCGTGCTGACCAGCGCGCCGACGCGGTTCTCCGGGTCGAGCGGATCGCCCATCTTCCATTCGCGCATGTAGGCGCCGATCCGCTCGAGCAGCTCGTCCTTGACCGAGGCTGGACGATGAGCCGCGAGGTGGCCGAGCAGTTCTCGCCCATGTTCCAGAAGGCGCCGTTGACGACCTGCTCGGCGACGAGATCGAGGTCCTCGGCGTCGTCGAGCACCACGGCCGGGTTCTTGCCGCCGCATTCGAGCACGACGCGCTTGAGGTTCGAGTCCGCCGCAGTAGCGCAGGAAGCGCCGGCCGGTCGCGGTCGAGCCGGTGAAGCTCACCATCGTCGACGTCCATATGCAGGCCGATCGGCTCGCCGACGTCCTTGCCCGCTGCCGGTGACGACGTTGAAGACGCCCGCCGGGATGCCCGGCCTCGAGCGCCAGCTCGGCGACGCGCAGCGTGGTCAGCGAGGTCTCCTCGGCCGGCTTCACGATGACCGAGCAGCCCGCGGCCAGCGCCGGCCCGATCTTCCAGGCCAGCATCAGCAGCGGGAAGTTCCACGGCAGCACGCAGGCCGACCACGCCGATCGGCTCGCGCACCACCATGCGCGAGCGCGTTGGACGCCGACCGGGGCGGTGTTGTCGTAGATCTTGTCGATCAGCTCGGCATGCCAGCGGATCGTGTGGATCGTGTCCGGCACGTCGACCGTCTGGCACTCGCGGATCGGCTTGCCGCTGTCGAGGCTCTCGAGCACCGCCAGCTCGTGGCGGTTCTCGCTCCATCAGCTTGGCGAACTTCAGCAGCACCGCCTTGCGCTCGCCGGGCGACTGCAGACGCCAGCGGCCGTCGTCGAAGGCCTCCTTCGCCTTGGCGACGGCGAAGTCGACGTCGCTGGCATCGCAGGCCGCGACCTCGGCCAGCGTCTTCGCCGGTCGCCGGATTGATCGTCGTGAAGGTCTTGCCCGAGTTGGCCGGACGGAAGGCGCCGTCGATGAAGGCGTTGCCGGAGAAGCTCGAGATCTTGCGGCGATCGCCGCTATATTCGGCCGCGGTCAGAAGGTTCATGCATGGTTCGCTCCCGACGTGATCTGGGCGACGGTCCGCTTCAGCGTGGCGACGACAGTCTGGAGGGCTCGCTTTTCTTCCGAATTGAGCGGCCGGAGCGGCGCCGCGGACCGGCCGGCCTTCAGGCCGATCAGCTCGCAGCCGTACTTGATCGACTGGACGAACTTGCCGCCGTCGAGGAAGTCCATCAGCGGCAGCATCGCCGTCATGATCGCGCGGCCCTTGTCGAAGTTCTTCTCGAGCACGCAGGCTTCGTAGAGCGCGATATGCTCGCGCGGGCAGGAAGTTCGAGCCGGCGCAGACCCAGCTCCGCGCACCCCAGGCGAAGAATTCGAGCGCCTGGTCGTCCCAGCCGCAGGAGAGCGCGATGTGCGGGAACTTGCGGGCCAGCAGGTGCAGATTGGCCCATGTCGCCGGAGCTTTCCTTGATGGCGACGACGTTCTTCGACCTGCCGACGCGGGAGAAATACTCCTCGCCCATCGAGACGCCCATGCGGGCCGGGATAGTTGTAGAGCATGATCGGCAGGTCGGCGGCGCGGTCGATCGTCAGCGCATGGACCGCGTTCTCGCGCTCGGTCGGCAACGCATAGGGCGGCGAGGTGACGAGGATGGCGTCGGCGCCGATCTCCTTGGCGGCCTTGGCGTAGTCGACCGAATCTTCGGTGCGGATCGCGCCGGTGCCGACGATGAGCGGCAGCCGCGTGCCGATCACCTCCTTGGCGTAGGCCGCAAGGTCGAAGCGCTCCTGGGCGCTTTGGGCGTAGTACTCGCCGGTCGAGCCGCCGACGATGATGCCGTGCACCTTGGCCTCGATCAGCGACTCGAGCACCTCGGCGAAGGCCTCGCGGTCGATCTCCCCGTCCGGGCCGGCGGCGTGATCGCCGGCGTGTAGATACCTTCGAATTTCACGACGATTTCTCCATCGATTGCGGCGGGCACTTCGATGGGCACGCGTCTCATTCATCCGGTGCGATGGATCCACGCATTCCGTGACCGGATGAATGTGTGATCGGTAGACGCTGTGGCTGAACCGCGCGCCCATGGCACGAGCAAACGCGGCCTCAGTTGCCGTTTTGGAAAATCGCGATCTAATCCGGGACCTAGACGCTGCCCCACCTATGCGGCAGCGTCTAGGTGATTACTCGGCAGCCTTGGCTTCTGCGATCCACTTGTCCCAATCAGCCTTGTGCGCGGCGACCCAGTCGGTGGCGTGCTTCATGATCTGCTCGTTCGACTTCTCGCCGTCGTTAACAAGCTTGTTCTCTGCGTTGATATCTCGATGGGAATTTTAACAAGCTCGAAGAACTTGACAGCCGTCGGGATCGCGTTGACCCAGGCCGTGTTTGCGACGGCTCATCAGTTGATTGACCGTCGCCAAGGTTCCCGGATCCTTCCACTGTGGTGTTTCCATTTGGCAGCTTAAACAGCAATCTCCTTGACGTTGAGCCACCCGACATTTTTGCCGGGCTACCGACGCTGCGATACCCATAGCGGTGTCCATCCATGAAGACGCATTGGCTCACCTCTTTGATGCGTTCGATTGCGTCAGGAATGATCGTGAAGTAACCGCCTTGCTGGGTCTCAACTACTGTCTCACGAAGTTCATAGACGTCGAGGTGATGTTCGATCACACGTTCGCGGCCCCAGCGGCTCACGGCATCCATCGGCTTTGCCATTACCGTTGGTGTCGAAGCTCCGACCTTTTCGGATTCCTTCTGGATCGATATTTAATTACCGTGGCGTCGGCCGATCTTCTGTCGATCAGGATCACCTCGAAGGCTGTTGGTTGCGAGTTTGCCGATGTCGCGGAAGCTTTTGTCGCCGCCACCTATTTCCAGAAATTTATCTGCAATGGCTGGGGATCGACAGGATATAACGTGAGATCGCCGTTTGGCAACGGCCACATGCGCCAGTTGCACTTGTGATTGGGTCAGGCTCAGCAACATCATAGCCCAGGTAGCTTCAGACCCTGTGAGACCAGCATATGTTTGAACAGTTCTTTCAACGATCCCACTCCAAGACTAAGGTTAACACATCTAAGCAGCGAACATTACATATTCGTCATTCCTAAGAGTGATACAAGCCAATTCAGCATGTTGGTACATGACTCGGTCCCTGTTTCTGATTGACGCTCAACCTTTCTTCAACTCTCGCCGCCCTGCGTCTTCCGTCTGTGCCTCGGCTCTTTCTTCCAAGCGATCAAGAAGATTCATAACATGTTTTTTCAACAATCCTTCACAAAAAAATGAGCTCTCAGTAACTTAACACACTGATCCGCTTCCGGACTTGTTCTCCTTCTACGGAAAAGATCCGTACGATGCATGAATGGATGTCCGGCGTGCGAATGACCTCTCTCTAAGCGACAAGCAATTTCACAACCACAGTCATGCACCGGCTTGCGATTCCGGGAGAACAGACGCAGCCCATAGCGCTTCGGCAGTTCATCGCCTCATGCACAACTGTCAGTTCTTGCATCGAGCTACACCATTCTCGAACACAGTAACATTTGGAAAAGTGAGGAGCAGAAAAAACAAAGCCGCAGGCTATGGCGATTTGGTAGATCCATGTTTTGTCGAATACGATGACTGCCTTGCGCGATCCAGCCTCAACTAAGGTAATACTTGTGCCAAATATTCCGAGGGTAAGATCTCGAAGAGACGCTCCAGTTGCCGCCGAGGAGATGGCTGACGTGTCGGCAATTTGGTCGAGAGGAAGCAAGTCGTAGAAACACATCTCCATCAAAGAAATGGCTTTGGGCGGATTATTGGCTCCGTGCAAGACGAGTTTCAGGAAGCCATTCGTCTGGCGATGCGTTCTGGTCCCCTGACCTTGCCGCAACATTGCTTTTCCAAATTTCGGTTGTAAGATATATTCCCAGTTTACCGCTCGAGTCGGGCTACTGCGAAATGAAACACGGAAATTTGGCCACACAAGATTCCAAATGCCACCATCCCGTGGTGTAAATAGCATCTGTCATTGCGGCGGTCCTTGAAGGTTTCCCGAGAAAGCGGCCGTTCTTCTTCCCAATGGATCGTGCACTCAATCTTCTCACACACCCCATTCTTGGCAGAAAAGCCATCACTTCCGTCCAATCGCGAATTCGGCAGAATGTTTGCCGGATGCAAAGGCGTATCGGCTGGCCACTGCGCATGGGCTCGGTGATGTTTCCGTCGGCCACCATAACGACCATTAAATCTTGCCGGAGGACGCATTTTCGGTCCGACTTCCGACCCGCAGCGGGGCCAGCATCGCCAGCCCAAGGCTGCAGGTTTCGGAGACCTCAGCTGGCTTCGAGGAAAAATCCATGAAATCTCTCCCTCTGTTCGAATGGCATTCGCCCTCTCGATGGTGCAAGAAAGGACGAGAAGCTCAGGAGAGAGAAGCCTGAAACAGAAGGATCGAGATAGTACCTGCCTCATCCACGGCGGTCAGGAACGATCGCGGCGATGGCCACCTCGTCTACCAGTAAGCAGCCCTCCATCCATCCATTCCAAAGTCGTCCTCCTCTTCTCCTCATCAACGCGCTGGCCGTCTTTTCGTGGTCCTCGTTAGGCGTCAACGGCTAAATCTCGGGCTTCGGCAGTCGATATATGCGCGTAGCTCCTCGTCCAGCGACACATCGAGTTTCGGTTCCTGATATTCCGACAAAAGATAACGTGCCTGTTCGAGCGCGCGCTGCTTAACGTCCTTGAGCCGTCGACCACCCATTGCTCGACGGAATTGTTGTCAAACAGCTTCGGAATGAAGAACGCCTTCTGAAGTTTGCCTGAGTATGCGGATGTCCAGTAGTGACCACCGGGCCCTACGTCGCGGACAGCGGCGAGGCCTTCGTCGAAGTCATCCCACTTGATGCCTTCCGCCATCCGGTAGCCCATTTCGCACACTTCCGCGTCGACCACAAACTTGGCGATCGAGCAATGCATGCCCGCCTCGTTCCAGCCGGCCGAATGCCAAATGTAGTTCGCACCGGACATGAGGACGGCCATCATTGTCATAGCGCTTTCGTAGCCGGACTGGGCGTCAAAAACCTTCGCACCGCCCAGAAGATTCGAGGTGCGCCACGGGACGTTGTAGTGCCGCGCCATCTGACCGATCATGAAGTTCATGAGGGAAATCTCGGGGGTTCCAGCCATCGGGGCCCCGGATTGCATCGAGACTGTCGAAAGAAAATGTCCGTAAATCGCAGGGCAACCCTTGCGTATGACCTGAGTATAAGCGAGCGCCGACAGTGCTTCGGCGTTCAGCTGGGCAACCGCGGGGGCTGTCGACGCGGGCGTGTTCGCACCGCCCAGCACGAAGGGAGAGCACAAAACGGGCTGATTCCGGCGACAGAATGCCCGCATAGCACCAAGCATAGTTTGGTCCCAAACGAGAGGCGAGTTTCCGTTGCAGTTTCCCGTGGCGACGGCGTGGTTTTCGAGGAACTCCGTGCCGAAAAGTATTGCGCACATATCGAGGACATCCTCGGCGTTCTTCGCCGAGGTCGTCATTCCCATGAACATCTTGTCTGAAAACTTGATGGACGAATACGTAATGTGGAGGTGGCGATGGGCAACCACGATATCCATCGGCTCAACGATGTGATGCGCAGAAGAGTGAAGGGCCGGCATCATATGCGCGAGCTTGTGAAAGGTGCCGAGATCGGCGATGGTCGGACCTCGGCGGACATCGTCCAAGTCGCGCATATACGGCGCGCCAGTCATGGGGACGAAGATTGAGTTCTTGCCTCCCAATTCAACATTGTTGTCGGGATTCCGCGCGTAGTACGTGATGTCAGAAGGAATTGTTTTGATCAAGTCCATGACAAGCGCCCGGTCGAGGTGAACACGCTCACCACGAACATCTGCTCCCGCTCGCTTCCAGTCCTCCAGCGCAATGGGGTCGCGGAACACAACGCCCACTTCCTCGAGAATGTCCATCGACGCGTTGTGAATGAGCTCGATCTGCTCTTCGTTCATGGGTTCAATCTCAGGAAGCCCACGCTTCAAGGTCGGGAGCATCTGGAATTTCGGAGTGGTGCGAAGCACTCGGCGGGCATCTCGACCGCCTCTTCTAGCAGCATTGGATTGCACGTTCATGGCACCTGTTCTCCCCCGCAGGGTTGTTTTGATGTGCGGTCGATGTCGCGCACGAGCTAGACTAATGACCGAGCGGTCTGGAATAACCAAATGCAAAAGTCTCACGCGGCAGTTGACTAATATGCTAGCCTGGGGAGTTTCCATCGCTTTGGGAGTGCGAAATGGTTCGCAGGTTCTACGACCTACCGTCGCTTACGACACTCGCCGTCTTCGAGGCGTCGGCGCGTCACCTTAGTTTTAAGCTGGCGGCCAGCGAATTAAACGTGACGCCTGGCGCGATCAGCCGACAGGTAAAAGCGATAGAAGAAGAAGTTGGCGTACCGCTCTTCGTGCGGAACGGAAAGGGAGTCGCGCTCACCCAGGCAGGCGAAGAGTTGTATAATGTTCTTGCGAGCGGTTTCTCCAAGGCCTCCGATGTAGTTCGCTCAATCAAACGCGGCGACAGGGCGCGGAATGTGACGATCGCCTGCACCGACGCTTTCGCGACCATGTGGCTGATCCCGAGAATGCCCGATTTCTGGCGACGATATCCAGACATCGCTGTCGACCATTTGATTTCCGACAACGCAAAGGAATACCGCCGTGCCGAGGTGGAGCTGCGGATCCGGTACGGGTTCGGTGCTTGGCTCGACGAGACGGCCGAGTTGCTGTTCGACGACACGATTTATCCTGTCTGCGGACTGGGATTTGCAGCGGCACACGAGGGCGTGACCGCGGCGGAGCTGGCGGAACTCCCTCATCTGCATGTCGACTGGGTTGATCCGGACTGGGCGGGTTGGGAGGAAGTCTTGTTGCGCGCCAACATTCCCCACTCTTTGAATGGCGGACGTCGATTCGGCAAATTCAATGTCGCCCTGCAAGCGGCCATGGCCGACCAAGGCGTTGCTGTGGGATGGGATCGGTTGGTCCGGAATTTGATTGACGAGGGGAAGCTCGTAAGGCTCACGAACTTGATGCTTCCAGCACCAGGCGCTTATTACCTGACAAGCAACAACAACCGCGAGCTATCGACCGCCGCGGTTGTCTTAAAGGATTGGCTACTCGAGATGGCCGAACAAGAGCGCAAAATAGCGCCAGATAACCTGGCGTCAGCCAAACGACGCGATTGGTGAGCCAAACTTCGCCAAGTCAGGAATGACACCAAGGCCTGGTCCAGTCGGAACTTTTATGCGGCCGCCCTCGAGGCGGACAGGGTTCTCTTCGTCATAGTGCCCGTCAATGTAGGGCGCGGCGATCCAGGAACCCTCAAATCTGGACGGAGCGACGGTCGCGCCAACATGCACGCACGCCGCGGCAATAATATCTCCGCCCCAGGAGTCGTCGCATGTATGCGGCAGGCTGCGCGCTTCGCAGATATCCCGCACGGTCCGCAATGCCGAGATGCCGCCTACCCGGGTGAGTTTCATGCCGAAACCATCGACAAGGCCAGTAGAGATAGCTCGCAAAACACTGTTCACGTCTTCAGCTAATTCATCCATGTAAACTGGGTGGCAAAGCTGATTGCGGACAGCAGCGATCTCCTCCATCGTATTACACGGTTGTTCCAGTATGATGGAAATGTCCCGGCACCTTTGTGACAAGAAGAGTGTATCCCTGCTGGTTAAGCTTCGGTTGGCATCCGCGGCGAGGCGCATGCCCGGCTTGATGGCCTCCTTTACACGGTGAATCGTCTCGATGTCTTGTTCCACATCGCGCCCGCCAATCTTAATCTGAAGCCGATCATAACCTTCGCGTTGGCGTTCACGCGCCTCTCTGGCCACTTCCTCCGGCGATGCGACCGAGATGGAATAATACGTTGCAATAGTATCTCCGGTCGCTCCGCCCAAGAGGTCGCAGATACGCCGTCCATAGCTCTTCCCACAGATATCCCAAGCGGCCATGTCGATTGCCGCCTTTGCGTACCTGCTGCCGTTGAGCGCCGAATCCATTGCGCGATTAATTTGACCAATATTTCTTGGATCAAGGCCGAGTAGGCTCGGTCCCATTTCTTCAAGTGCGGCGCGCGCCCCCAGTGCATGCTGGGGTTGGTAGACCGGGCCGACGGGGCAGGTTTCGCCGAAACCAACGATGCCTAAGTCGGTAATGAGTTCGACCACAGTGCTTTGAAGTGATGACACTGAAGTCATGGACATTTTGTACTTCCCAACAACGGGAAGGTCTACATTGTAAACGTTGATTGCCGTCAGCTTCATCGAAGTCTCCCAAGATTGTCGTTGAACTGACGTTAGGATGGTTCGAGAGCAAGGACAGCCGAAATAAAGTCAACTGTGACGATAGTTTTTTGCGCCGAGGTCCCAATTCACAATGTGTTATTCAAGAGAATTAACAAGACCTAATAAAAAAGAGGGAAACAGATGCCAGAATGTAGAATTCTTGATCCATTCGCCTGCGCAAAACTTCCGCTCGACAGTTGGATGTCGGTCGGGTTGCGCTGGGTCGTGGACAATTATCGCCCCTTCTTCCAAGCCGTGAAGGCTCCCATCGATTCGATGCTGCAGTCTTTCATGGCTGCGCTGGGGGCGGTGCCTCCTATGGTGATCATCCTTGTCGTCGCGCTCATCGCTTGGCAGATAGCCGGAATTAGGTTGGCTATCGGGTTGGCCGCTACTTTGCTCTTCGTGGGGTTTATCGGCGTGTGGCCGGAAACAATGCTCACCCTAGCCATCGTGCTGACCGCACTGTTATTCTCTCTCGTGATAGGTATTCCGCTGGGAATCTGGGCATCGCGGTCGGAAACGCTCTATGCGATCCTTCGGCCTCTGCTCGATGGCATGCAGACAATCCCGGCTTTCGTCTACCTGGTTCCCGTCGTAATGCTGTTCGGGATCGGCAATGTGCCCGGCGTCATCGTGACCGTCATATTCGCTGTCGCACCCGTGGTCAGATTGACATATCTGGGTATGAAGCAAGTCCCCGAAGATGTAGTCGAAGCGATGCGTGCCTTCGGCGCTACGGAGTCACAACTGCTCTGGAAGGCGCAATTGCCCTTGGCCCTGCCAACTATTATGGCTGGCGTGAACCAGACTCTGATGATGTCACTTTCGATGGTCGTGATCGCTTCGATGATCGCCGTCGGTGGACTTGGTCAGATGGTGTTGCGCGGTATCGGCAGACTTGACATCGGCATTGCAACCGTCGGCGGCCTCGGGATCGTTGCTCTCGCGATAGTATTGGACCGCCTGACGCAAGCGCTCGCGACACCCCAAAAGAAGGGCGAATGGCTTAGTAGAGGTCCCGTTGGGCTCATTCGTTCATTCACGAAAGCCTCCCAGACGAATACAGGACACCCGCTGCCATCACCAGCCATCGACAATTGAGGAGATTGCTATGACTGACGCGGTCATTGAATGCCGAAACGTTTGGAAAATCTTCGGTGATAAGTCAAAAGAGGCGCATAAGGTCGTCAACGAGCGCGGCCTGAGCAAAACGGAAATACTCGAACAGTATGGCTGTGTCGTCGGCGTCGCGGACGTCTCGTTTACGGTCGGCAAGGGCGAGATATTCTGTATCATGGGGCTTTCCGGATCGGGGAAATCTACGCTCGTTCGCCATATTAACCGTTTGGTCGAACCGACAGCTGGCTCGATCCGCGTCGCCAATCAGGACGTAAATTCTCTCAACGGAACTCAACTCCGGCAAATGCGGTCTCAAAGTGTGGGCATGGTCTTCCAGAACATGGCGCTCCTCCCTCACAGGACTGTCATCGACAACGTCGCCTTAAGCTTGGAACTGCGTGGAATGGCGAAGGGAAGTCGCCATGATGTTGCGTTGGAAAAGCTGCGGCTGGTAAGCTTGGATGGCTGGGGTGATCGTTATCCGGACGAGCTTTCCGGCGGTATGAAGCAACGAGTCGGATTGGCTCGCGCGATGGCTGCAGATCCCGAAATTCTCCTCATGGATGAACCGTTCTCGGCGCTGGATCCCTTGATCCGGCGGCAGCTACAAGAGCAATTTCTGGAATTGTCGAAAGTACTAAAGAAGACAACCGTGTTCATCACGCATGACTTGGATGAGGCGATCCGTTTAGGAACTCACATCGCGATCATGAAGGACGGTCGGTTCGTGCAGGTTGGAACTGCCGAACAAATCGTGACGGAGCCGATCGATGGTTACGTCGCCGACTTTGTCAAAGGCATCTCCCGATTGGAATTGGTTTCTGCCGGGAGAGTCATGCGGCCTCTCGGCGAGGTCGAGGCCTCCGCACATTCTGGTCCTACCGTGCTCGCGACAGATAAACTGTCGAAACTCCTACAAATCGCGAAAGAGTACGACGGAGCGATCACGGTTGTTGATGGTGATCGGCCAGTTGGCGTCATCTCCAGGCACGATCTTCTGAATGCGGTTACTGGATAACCCGTCCTTATTGGACCAGCTTTGCTCAAGTGTTCCCCACTTGTTGGGTTACCTCCTTCCCGACAAGCACTTTCGCTGGCAGTGATGCTATCATTGCCAGCTCTTTTTTCGTTGTTGTCATCGCCTTGGGGTTCGAATCCACGTTTTACCGCGGTACTGGCGCTACAATTTATCGCAAAGAAACAGCGCCCATCAGAGAATTACCCCTCGACTACGACTAAGTGAGTTGAAGCCAAAGGACAGAAAATTATGAAAAGTCTTAACGGAAAGTCTGTGCTTGTGACTGGTGCCGCGGGAGGAATAGGTGCGGCGATTGTTCGGCAGCTTCGATATGAAGGTGCACACGTCGCGGTGGCTGACCGGGATGTCGCCGGCATTGAAGCTGAGGCACATCTCCCAGGCGACCTGCTCGACTCTGACTATGCCGACAGCCTGCCTAGTGTTGCGTCTCATGCCCTTGGACGGCTCGACATCGTAGTAAACAACGCAGGCGTGATAACGAGGGGCCCGGTGACGGATACGACAGACGCCGACTGGGCATTGTCCGTAGGTGTTAACGTTGAGGCTCCTTTCCGGATCAGTCGTGCCGCTATCCCGCTCATGGCTGCGGCAGGTGGGGGCTCAATCGTCAACGTTTCCTCTTGCTGGGGACTTCGGCCCGGTCCCAATCATGCCATTTATTGCATGACCAAGGCGGCGCTTGCATCGTTGACCCAATGCATGGGTATCGACCACGCTCATCAGAATATCCGCGTAAATGCGGTATGCCCGAACGAGGTAAACACCCCGATGCTGCGCACGGGCTTCCTTAAGCGTGGCTTCGATCCTGATACCGCAGTGGCCGAACTGTGTAAGAGTGTTCCGTTGGGACGCATTGCGGAGCCCGAAGATATCGCCGATGTCGTCATGTTTCTTGTATCCGATGCAGCGCGTTACATGTGTGGTTCGCTGTTAGAGGTCAATGGAGGAAAGGCAGTAGGATGAAGCAATTTGACGGAAAGGTTGCTTTGGTCACGGGCGGACGCAGCGGGATTGGTCATGCTATTGCTCACAAGTTGCGGGACGAAGGCGCGCGTGTGTTCACCGCACAGCGTGGCGCGGATCATGAGTTTGAAGGTATCGTTGTCGATTTTACGGATGCCAATACCGCGGCCCGGGCGGTAGATATAGCGGTCAGTCGGGCCGGCAGGCTCGATATTCTAGTCAACAATGCAGGTATGATGCAGGAGTCGCTTGTCGAGGACACAAGTCTCGAGAATTGGGAACGGACGATCACGGTGAATCTAACCACGCCATTTGTCCTGATCAAAGCGGCCCTTCCGCATCTGCGTTCCGTAGGTGGAACAATCGTCAATGTTGGCTCGATCGAAGGTCTGGGCGCTAATCCCAAGCATGCCGCCTATTGTGCGTCCAAGGCTGGCATTCATGGACTGACCCGCGCTGTTGCAATTGACCACGGTGCGGAGGGTGTCCGTTGCAATGCCGTTGCGCCGGGCTGGATCGACACTGACCTCAACGTCGACTTCATCGAAAGCATGCCAGACCCGGAGGGATTTCGTCGCATGATAGGGGAAATTCATCCAGTGGGACGCACGGGAAAGCCGGCTGAGGTGGCGAATCTGGTGGCGTGGCTGGCTTCTTCCGAGGCATCGTTCGTGACTGGACAGGTGTGGACGATCGATGGGGGCCGCATGGCGAAGCTTAGCCTGCCGCAATCCGAATTCTGTTGATCGTTTTGGCGAATGGAATTATTCACCAAGGGCATCTGATTTTATACGATTTCGGGCCCTTTCACTAAGCCTTCGGCCACTAGCTCCGAACGAAGCAGCAGCTTCTTGTAGGGCTAGCAGCTCAAGGTCATCGGCGAGAATCTGATTGTCATGGCGAATTGATGCTCAATTGCAGTCTCCTATCAAGCCCGACAACCCGATCAAACCATGCCATAGCGTAGTTCCATGTCCGTCCCCCAAGCAACAATTGACTTGTTTGGTCCTCTGGAGGACAATCATGAAATCGTCAGGCATTTTATGGCCGCTGACGCTTGAGAGATGCGATGTGCTCCCGCCTTTGTACGGGACTTTGCGTTATGTACAACATCGTCGCTGACCGCACATACACCTCCGCTGATTGCGCGACGATGTCACGTGCCTACGAAATGGCGGCTGCCATACTGCACAGCGCGATCCGCGTATCCATGATCCTGCGGACCGCCTTGGCTGGACAATCATGAAGCTATTGGACCAAGGAATGCGGGACGCCAATGCCCGATTAGAGAAGCGGACACTCAACCTCAACTTTGAACCACGTATCCCTGAAGACTGTAACAGTAACGTACTGTCGTCCCTCTGCGTTCAGGACCACAATCCAGCAACGCACATTGGAGGATAGGGGTAATGCGAGAGTATCCGGCGCTCGGTTCCGTTGTTGTTTTTGCGGGAGCACTTTGGCTCAGCCTGCCCACGCTGGCACAGGAACAAAACGCCTACGGTTGGCTCGGTACCGAAACGTTGAAGACACGTTCTGGCGATTTCGAGTTCAATGGCGGTTACCCGGTCGGCGACGCCGCAGAACGCCTGCTCGATCTTCGCAAGCTCAATCAGGCGATAGAGGTCTATCTCACGCAATTGATGCCAGTCAGCGAGATTGGACTTCGTGAGGGATTGCGTGCGTTCGGGGCGATGAAGCCGACCCAGGTGGTGATCTGGGAAAACCTGATGGATGCCAAGACTGTGTTGCTGACCGCCAACACCGAAACCGTCTACGCCCTGTCTCACCTCGATCTGAAAGCGGATGGCCCGACCGTCGTCGAGGCTCCGCCGAAGATGCTCGGTTTCCTTCAGGATGGCCTCCAGCGGTACGTAGCGGATGTCGGTCCGCTTGGAGACGACAAGGGTAAGGGCGGCAAGTTTCTGATTCTGCCGCCTGGGTTCAAAGGCAAGGTCCCAAAAGGCTATTTCGTCAAACGCTCTCCGACATATTCGGTGACGCTTGGGCTGCGCGGCTTTCAGGTCGATGGCAAGACCGATCAGGCTGTCGGGCTGATGAAACAGATCAAGGTCTATCCGCTCGCCAAGGCATCCTCGCCGCCCAAGATGGAGTTCCTCAACGGGTCCAACAAGGACATCAACACGGTGTTTCCTGACAACTTCCATTTCTTCGAGCTCTTGGCGCAGCTTGTCGAGGAAGAACCTGCCGAGAACTTCGGACCGCTGGAGCGTTCGATGATGATGGCCATCGGCATCGAGAAGGGTAAACAGTTCAATCCTGATGAAAAGACCAAGGCGCTACTCGCTGAAGCCGCGCGGATGGGCGGAGCGATGGCGCGGGCCAACACCTACGCGTCTTCTTCTCCCGGCGTGTTCTATTACCCCGACCGCAAGTGGCAGGGGATACAGGAGGGCATGACCTACACGTTCAGCAAGGACGGCGCGCCGCAAATCGATGCCCGTAACAATGTCTATTACATGGCCGCAGGCAATTCACCTGCGATGATGGCCAAGAACGTCGGGCAGGGTTCGCAGTATCTGTGGACCTACCGCGATGCCGATGGCAACTTCCTCGACGGCGCAAAGAGCTACAAGCTGCACATCCTGCCCAAGATACCAGCGAACAATTTCTGGTCGGTTGTGGTCTACGATGCGCTTAGCCGATCGGAATTGCAGAACGGTCAGCCGTTTCCGTCTGTCAGCAGTTACGTGAAACCTCAAATCAATTCGGATGGTTCCGTTGACATCGCCTTCGGACCAGATGAGCCGAAGGAAAAAGGCAACTGGATAAAGACAGTTCCCGGTAAAGGCTGGTTTCCCATATTTCGGTTCTATGGACCGAGCGAACCTTACTTCGACAAGACATGGAAGCTGGAGGACATCAAGCCAATAAAGTAATCGGGCGCAATAGCGACCACCACGGCGCGAGATGCGGGAGGAGCGGTTAATGTTGTGGCGTCATTCATGCCTTGTGGCAGGGGCACTCTTGGCTGGCGCAGTGGTACCTTCCCAGCTGGCTGCGCAGTCCGCAGATCAGTCTGGTGCCGCTGCTGTCGGCAGTCTGGAGTTACCGCCAGGTACTCCGCGCGGATACCTCGATCCGACGGGACTACCAGACAGTCTTGCTCTCCTGCCTCCACCGCCAGCCTCTGGCTCGTCCGCCTTCGCGGGTGACGAGGCCGCACGTGAAGCTGCCGCCAAGCTTCGCGATACGCCGCGTTGGTCGCGGGCGGTCAGCGATGCCGATCTGCACTTCCCACATGCTGCGGAAACGTTCTCCTGTGCAGCAAACCTGCCGATCTCGAAAGAGCGTACGCCGCAGCTATACGGACTGCTAGGCAAGGCTTTCGTCGATGTCGGCCTCTCGACCTATCGGGCAAAGACCCACTATGAGCGCGTGAGGCCGTTTGCCATGCACAATGGCTCCGCCTGTACTCCTGACGATGAAGCGATGTTGCGCAAAGACGGCTCCTATCCATCTGGGCATAGCGCGGTGGGTTGGGGGTGGGCTCTGATCTTGACTGAGGTCATCCCTGACCACGCCGACGCAATCCTGCAACGCGGGTGGGCTTTCGGCGAAAGCCGGGTCGTTTGCAACGTGCACTGGCAAAGCGATGTCGACGCGGGACGCGTAATGGCTGGCGCAACGGTTGCAAGGCTCCATGCTGTTCCGGCGTTTGAAACCGATCTGGAAGCCGCCAAGACTGAGGTTGCGATCGTACGCGCCGAAGGCGCAATGCCCGTCGCTGAGACGTGCGCCGCCGAGGCCGCCGCGTTGCGACTAGGTCCATGAGGTTGACCGATCCAAATGAAGCTCAGCCAATCCGTCTCACGGCTAGTCAATGTGGCAAGCGGGAGCGCCTGGCCTCAATGGCCATACGGGACATTGCGGGCTTTGCGCGATGCTTTACAGATTGGCTTCCTCTACTGGCAGAACACAAGCATGGAAGATAATCCGGCAACGCAGGGGACAAGACAATGGCAGAAAAAATCATCGTGGCGATATTCAGCAACGTCAGTGCTGCGTACGAGGCCGCCCACGCAATAAAGGACCTCAAGGACGCAGGGGGTAAAGAGTTCAAATTGAAGTCTGGCATCATCGTGGCCAAAGATGATCGAGGAGACGTGTCAGTTCTTGAGGCCGAAAGCCATCCCTTTCGTGGAACCAAGGTCGGAGCTGTAGTTGGCGGGCTGATCGGTTTGATCGGCGGTGCACCCATCGCGGCGTTGGGAGCGCTGCTCGGTGCCACCCTAGGGGTGGTAAACGACAGCGGGATGGCGATCCTCAGGTCCTTTGACGCGACTTCGATCAAGGACGCGATGCGACCGGGAGACACCGCTGTCATCGTCGAAGCAGACGAAGCCAGTCCCAACGCAGTCGATAACATCGTGGCCCACGGAGGGGGGCGCGTTTTTCGCCAAGCTGCATAGTCCAATAGTTTTATCCATTCAGTAGCTGGGCGGCGATTAGGGGCCATGCGACCGCTGTTGGGTGAGGGTAAGGTAGATCCGGTGGCAGGCGGGACACTCCAGCCTCTTTTCCATGCTCGTTCCAGTCGGTGATTTCTGAAGGTTCACACAGTATGCTGCTCGTTTGGAACCGCAAATGATTTTCTGCGTTTCCCAACATGCGTGCATTGCCATTTCACCACGTTCAATCAGTACCGCGCATGGCGGTAGGATGCAGAACATTGCCTCGGTCGAGGAGGCTACCGAGTTCCTGACGCAGCATTGGCCAGACGAAAAGGGCAGAAAGTTCCGATCGGCTCGACAAATATGCCTTGATGCCATGGCGGGAAGGGAAACCGCCAGACATGCACGATCCGCCTTTGTTGCCGCAGCAAAAGAAGCTGATATCTACGTCAGAGAGCGCACGCCTTCAGCAGGTAATCCTTAGTTCGGCTTCGGTTTTGTGCTCACCGCAAGACCATTCGAGGCCATGGCGCTTGTCAAATCCGGATGATCTTGAATCCATCTACCTGCATGCGACGGTTGCTGTGTCACCTAATTCTCACAGCTTGAGGCTTATTAATCAGCTTCTTTACAGCATTTCGACTTTAACCTTATGGCTACACACTGGACGTCTCTTTATCAGATTAACGATCTGGTTACAGCGGAGTGAGTTGAATTGCGTTACTATGTGCAAGTGTTGGTGTTATTGTTGTCCGGCTTCGTATTGGTGGGATGCGAAACAACAGGCACAAATCCAGGTCGTTATTTCACAGAAACAGTCTCGACACGAGCTGGGAAGGAGGTCTTACTGACAGCCTTCTCACAGGTCCTCCCAGACTGCGCTAACCGCAGGCTTCCCACCGTGAGGGTGATTTCAAGGCCCTCGCACGGTGTCGTCAGTTTCGTACAGGGCGAAGGCAAGCTGACCGTAGGTAGGACTTATTGCACATCTGGAAAAGTGCCAAAGCTTGGCGTGTTCTATACCCCTACGGCCCACTTCTCGGGAACTGACACCATCGAGGTTGTTGCCTCGGGCATTCTGAAAGGCGACTACGAACGCATCAAGTTCTTGGTAAAAGTTTCGAAATAGCGGCAGTACGGAGTGTACCTACGCGCAAGTGCTCATCGACTCAGCCAATCGTCGCGATCTGGTGAGCCTTCAAGGTATCACTCCGATAACGTCACATTCTGATAAATTGTGCGGTTTCTGGGCATTCGGTTTGTAGGAGGTAGACCTACCACCTGGAATGCGGCACCACGGTTATTGGTGTCGCGAAATGCAGTCACCAAGCGCTTATCTGCTTTAGGATCCCCGGAAGACCTTACTACTTTGACCGTTTTTAATGTTGCCGAGGGCATCCGTTGTAAACTTTATTGTTGCGGTGGACTTTGTCGTGCATCCGCTTAGCTGGACGGCATTCGTGTTGACAAACCGTGGGCACCGATCAAGGGCAAATCAATGGTGTTCACGGAAGCAAACCTCGTCGCCGAGGTCACCTTCGGTTCAGGGACACATGATGGCAAATTACGTCACACGACATTCAAGGGACTGCGGGAAGTCGCTGACTATACCGAAGGTATGATTTAACGGTTCAGGAACCTGCGAAAATCTGAATCGATGAGAATGGTTACACCTAACGACTTGTCTTCAACGTTTTCGATGAACCATTCGCGGCCTCTCTGGCCAGGCGAAGTGCGCGCAGGCGTTCGGTCTTGGCTTCAGTGGCGCGTCCGCTGGCCGCGTATTCCTCAACAGCTTTTGCCGCCTCGCGTGCACGTTGTTCCTGCATGACACGCAAGGGGGGCCGTGGGGCTGCAGTGACATGATCATCGTTGTTGGGCAGCGTCTCGTCGAAACGTTTTTGGTTACTGGCCCATTTCACAGGTACAATATTCATGGAATCTGCTCCTTTTGTTGATGAGGTTTCAGCCGCGTCGATGACACGGCGGACTAGGAATTCCTCCATTATCCGTTAGTAAATCAGCGTTCGTGGCAGGTGGTACTTTATCTGGAACTTCTGAGCCCGGCATTTAAAGTCCTGACAAATCTATCTGATCGACCGGAAATAGTGCTCGGCGTATTGATAGTAGTTCTCTGCTTCTATTCTGTTTCCGGCACGCTCTTCGTCGCGAGCGCGGGATAGATATTGCTCATAGCTGTGTTGAGCCTTCTGTTTGAGGGACGGATGAAGCGGGGCTATGCTTGGCCTCTTCGTTGATCCAGTTTGGGTTGTATTCATTCGGTGTTGAGCCGCTTGGCGGCTTACTCCTTTGGAATTGTAGCGACGTTGACGCCGCAGGGTTTGAAATTCGGGATGGTCAATCGATTTGTTCGGCTACGATCTGGCGCATTTCCTCGCGTGTGAATCCTGACGCTAGTAGTTGGTGCGCGCTCATGATTTTCCTCGGCAAAATGTTCGGCATTTTGGGCTCGATTGGTCGCGGGCTGACCGCGGGTTGTTTCATTTCGATATTGTTTTGCATATTGAAATCCATTCGCTGCGCAGCATCGCCCGCAGCCTGTAATTTTTGAAAATACGTCGAATGCAAGCAAAGGAGAGGCATGCTGCGTAAATGTCAGCATTTCAAACTTTGAGTGGTGCGGTAAAAATTCTGCGCTCAATCGGAGCCTGCAGAAATGGCCGGACTAATCTTGTCGACCAACCTTATATGGTTGAGAGAAAGCTATTTTTCAAGGGCTCAGGCGATTCTGTCTTCGGCTCGGTTCTTTGAAAGAATGTGGCCGCCAGCCAGATTGCCTTAAGGCAATACCTATAGGTTCGGAAAAAAGTGCCTCCCGCCCGGAAAGGGATTGCGGGAGCTTGCCTTGGTAGGAGGAGAGCTTCCGCGGGGAGCCTCTGCATGAGCAATGCGCCCCGTATGATCGGGATAGGCAGGTTTTGGCGTTTCGCTCATTTGCCGATCTTCATCTTCAGGTGCACGTCCTTGTAATTCTGGGGAATCCCTGCCTTGGCATAAACTTTCGCCAGCTTGTCGAGCCACGCCGCACTCTTGCCACCCAAATCTACCACGACCGACGCCGTCCCTTGAACGACAGGGGTCTATTTCACTTGTGTAGGCTTAGGATCGATTTCAGTGGCTTTCTGCGATTCTTCGACCGCATTTGACGCTGATTTAAGCTGTTTGGGGTCCCATAACGGCTCTTGATCCCGAGCGATTTGACGGCGGCCGTTGCGTTTGATTTCAACGACAAAAGGTTTCGCGGGTTTCATGAAATCTCTGGATTCGTGGCGGGGAAGCCCAGACCCAATCATATGTCATCGGCGAAGTAAAGCGGACTGTGTATTGATGGGAACCAGCATGCCTCGCCCTCACGGCGAAGGGCGGAAGACGAGGATTGCTGCCCCTGATTCTGGTCCAGCGCGCACTGCAACAAAAAGGCGATCGAGTTCCGGTACGAAGAGGGAGGTCCGAGCCCCACTGGAGGTTGGCACACGCCCGGCTGGCCCGAACCCTAGCGAACTGCGCTGCAGCACGTCGACCGCGCCTTCGCCGCAGCTCACGTAGATTCGATCACGCTTGCCGTCGAAGAAGACGTCGTCCGCGTCGCGGCAGGTATCGAGCCTCTCCTTCACCGCTCCCGTTGCAGACTCCAGAAGGGCAAGCTTTGCTGGGCGGCGGAACACAATTGCGAGCCGTTCCCCTGCACTGTCGAGCGCCATCGGAAAATTAGCCGCCAGGCCTGGTGTTTTCCAGGCGGCCACCTGCTTGCCCGACTGGGGGTCGACGACCGCAATTTGGCGCGCGTCCGGCACATTCACAAATGCCCGCCCCGTTTTCGGATCAATCTGAAAGCTCTCTGGATGGCCGGCCAATTTGATGTCCCTGAGCTTGGATCGGAACTTAGGATCAAGGATGGCCAGTCCCCCGTCTCCGTAACCGACAAGGACATTGCCCGCATCGACCCCAAGAGCGACGGTTCCTAGTGACGACATATCTCGAGCGTTAAAGAACCGGACAGACCCGTCATCGCCATTGGCGATAATTATCGCGTCCTGATCAGCAAGATATCCAATGCCCTGAGGCTCCTTCAACCCGTTGATCCTATGAACGACCTTGCCCGCCCGAAGGTCGACAACGTCGACGCTGTCGTTACCCAGTTCAGCGACGAACAGTCGCCTCCCGGCACGGTCGATCGCCATGTGATCAATGCGGCCCGAGACGTTTTCGAGCGGGATTGTTGGTTCCAGGATTAACGGTGCATCCGCCTTTGCCGCGCCGAGTGAGCTCGCGATAAAGTTGATTGCCGTGATGAGCCCAAGGGCAAGTCTGGCGATGCGCACGGGACCCGACCTGCCTGTTACGCTGCAGTTGGCTTCATCGCCGGCGGCCAGCTGTGAGTCTCGGCCTTGCGCCGCTTCGCCGAGGCGTAGAGCGCATCGTAGATGACGAAGCCATGCTTCAATACTTGGTGGTCATCGGGCGTTACGTCCCTGAGACCCATCGAGATCGCAAGCAATCCTGCCGACTGCGGCGTGAGGTCGTGCCGATCAGTATCGGCTCCGCGCACGATTGCAGCAATCGTCACGATAGCCGGATCACTATCGAGGCTGTATTTCGAGACGAAAGTGTCGAAACTGCAGCCTTCACCCACATGTGTGAACTCGACTTCCGGCACATCATAGGGCGTTGCCCCGGTTTCCTCGGCAACGCGCATCACCTGATCCGGTGCGACGAACAGGAACTCGGGCTCCTTGTCGATGAAGCGTGCAATTAGCCAGGGGCAGGCAATCCGGTCGATGGATGAGACTCTGCAAGCCAGAGTGTTAGAAATTTCAGCCGAAAGGCAGAAAGCCAAGAGGGATCTGGAGCGGCTGCAGAAGCAACTCATCCCCCCCGACTTTATCGATACGGAAAAAATTCAGTCGTTTGCCCAAGCATTTCGGGACTGCTTAGAAAACCGTAACCCGATTCTGCGGCGAAACTACCTCAAGCAGGTAATAGGTGCCGTCGTTGTTGAACCAACTAAAATTCGGATTGTGGGGGACAAAGATCGCGTCGCTAAGAGCGTGAGCGCATTTTCGTTCGCCTCAACAAAAGTTCAAACTTTCGAAACGAATTGGCGCACCCGACAGGATTCGAACCTGTGACCTCTGCCTTCGGAGGGCAGCACTCTATCCAGCTGAGCTACGGGTGCTGATACAAGGCTAGGCCTCACATACGCGATGCGTTTCTAACCGATGCGGCCCGCAGCTTCAATGGAGAATTTTGCTGATGGGCAAGAAGCTGTGAGAATGCTGGAACCGCGGGCGCGCAGGTTCGTAACTCCGCACCTGGTGTATTCCGGCTTGCTGTCTTGGCACACAGTAGCCCGCAACCAACTGTGCGCCCCCGAGCATTTACAGCTACACTTGCCCAGTAGTTCCATTTCAGCCACGATGTGCCGAAGCTGCTGTGGACCATAGGTGCTAAAATGGCGACATTCATTTTGATACCCGGAGGGTGGCAGGGCGGTTGGGCTTTCGAAAAAGTCGCAAATCTGCTCATTGCACGAGGCCACAACGCACAGGCGCTCACTCTTGCCGGTCTCGGCGAGGTTCCAGCCCCAGCAACCAATCTCGCATTTCATATCGACGAGGCAGTTCAGGCGATCAGGGAATGTTCTGACGATCTAGTTTTGGTCGGCCAGTCTTACGGTGGAATGGTCATCACCGGTGCAGCCGACGTCGAACCTACTCGTGTCCGAGCGTTGGTCTATGCTGACGCTTATGTGCCTCAGACCGGTGAGTCTGTGTGGTCGCTGACAAGCTCCCGCTTCCGCGAAGCCTTCATCACCGGCGCGATGGCCGACGGATTGACCTGTGCCCCACCCCCAAATCTTGATCCCCGATGCCGTCCTCATCCGATAGGAACATTTCTCCAGGCAATCGATCTATCCGGGCGTTGGCGCCAAGTTTCGCGAAAGACCTACGTCGGAGCGCATGGATGGGAAGGAAGTCCGTTCCTCGACCTCTACGGACGCTTAAGCGTCGACCCTGACTGGACGACGTTCGCGCTCAATTGTGGGCACAACATTGCACGCTTGGAACCAGAAGCTCTGACCGAGATATTGCTGGCGCAGGTTTGATGGTCGCTGCCCCGTTGGCCGTCCCGGGACCAAAGATCGCACAATCGGCAGCACCGATTACACGTCTCCAGCGACTGACGAGCGCGCAAGAGCACGGCTTCCAATCGCGATCGCGAGCGCGACGACAATCAGAGACGCCGCGACTGCAAACGTGATCCGCATACCGGTGGCAACGGTCTCGGGATGCGCCGTTGTGATGTCGGTCGTCGTTGAGGCCAACGCGAACACAGCACCCATGACGGATGCGCCCGTGATGAGCCCGAGATTGCGCGACAGACTGAGCATGCCGGAAATGACGCCGCGCTGGTCCGGCTGGACATCCATCATGATGGCAGTGTTGTTGGCTGCCTGGAACAGCTGATAACCGGGGGTCAAGATGGCGATGGCGGCAATATAGCCCGCAATGCCGGACATCGCAGGAAGCACGGATAGAGCAATTGAACCAGCCGCCATTGCAATGAGTCCAATGATGACCATGAAGGGCGCGCCCAAACGGTCGACAACACCACCAGCCAGGATACCGCTCAGTGCGGAGATGATCGGGCCAATGGACATAACGATTCCAACAAGGGTCTCCTCGAGCGCGAGCGTACGAGAGAGGTAGAACGGTCCGACCACCAGCGTCGCCATCATCACCGTTGAGACGAGCGCGCTCATGGCGAGGCTCGCACTTAAGTCAGGATCGCGGAATATCGCCAATCTGATCAAAGGCGATGCCACTCTCGCTTCAGCGAGCACGAAGAGACCGGCAGCGAAGACAGCAACAAACAGCAACGCCATGTTGAGCAGACCGAAACTACCGTGTCCGATCGTCATCGCAAGTGCATAAGCGCCAAGCGTCAGAGCAAGCAGCAGCGTGCCCATAGTGTCGAAACCGGCTCGGTCAGCCTGCGGCCTTTGGGCGTCACGGGGCAGATAACGATAGGCGAGAAGGAACGTCAGGATTCCCAGCGGTACGTTGACGAGGAAAATGGCCCGCCAACTGAATCCGGCGATCAGAACGCCGCCGAGCGATGGACCGAGAGCGGTGCCAAGCGCGGACATCGTTCCGAACAGTCCCATGGCGCTACCGGTCTTTGCCTTCGGAACCGTCTCACCGATGAATGCCATGGTGAGGGCCAGCATGATGGCCGCTCCGAGCCCCTGCGCCGCCCGGGCGGCAATCAGCAGCCTGAGCGTGGGTGCGACGCCGCACAGGACTGAGGCCACCGTGAACAGGAGGATTCCGGCCAGTAGCAGCCGTCGATGACCCATGATGTCACCTAGCCGTCCGACGCTGACGATCAGGGTCGTGACGGCGAGGAGATAGGCGAGAACGATCCACTGGACTTCCTGGAAGGAAGCATTGAACGCTTGAGCCAGCGTCGGCAAGGCAACATTCGCGATGCTGGTGCCGAGCGAGGACAGCAACATGGATAGCGAAAGGCCGGCAAGTGCCCATCGAACCGAAGGTGTCCATTCCGCACTTTCAGCGACTGCACTATCTCGTCCTGCGGTGATTGGCTTCAACATGAACTCCACTTTCTGGTGGCTCCCGAAACGGAGCTGCCAGAAACGTAGTCCTTTGTCTTATATAGCGGAAGATGCAGCATTTGCACTTTATTCGTGCGTCTGACGCCATATCGCGATCAAACTGTGCTATGGTCGATGCATGTCGCATCCCGATCTCAATCTGCTTGTCACCCTTGATGTGCTCCTGACAGAAGGCAGCGTGGCTCGCGCCGCCAAAAGGCTGAGGCTGAGCCCGTCCGCGATGAGCCGCGCACTGGCGCGATTGCGGGAGACGACCGGCGATCCGCTGCTGGTCCGGGCCGGGCGCAGCCTTGTTCCGACACCCCGGGCCCTTGAGCTTCGCGAGCGTGTCGGTCAGCTTGTGCACGACGCCGAAGCAGTTTTGCGTCCTGTTGAGACGCTCGACTTGAAACGGCTTGTGCGAACATTCACGATCAGAAACAGGGATGGCTTTGTTGAGAATTTTGGACCGGATCTCATTGCGCGCGCAGGCGAACAAGCACCGGGCGTACGGCTGCGCTTCGTGCAGAAATCGAACAAAGAGAGTGCATCCCTTCGCGACGGGACCGTCGATCTGGAAACCGGCGTTGTGGGCAAGACCACGGGTCCTGAGGTGCGCGCGCAAGCGCTGTTCCGTGATCGTTTCGTCGGTGTCGTGCGGATGGAACATCCGTTATGCGAGGTCACGATCACGCCTGCCCGTTATGCAGCCGGCCGGCACATCCTCATCTCCCGTCGCGGGCTCGACAGGGGACCGATCGATGAAGCCCTTGAACTGTTGGCGTTGAAACGCGAGATCGTGACAGTCGTTGCCAGCTTTTCGGAAGCTCTGGCTCTGGCGCGTGCCTCGGACCTGATCGCAAGCGTTCCCGAACGCTACACGGGAAACCTGCGCGCCGGGATGCATAGTTTTCCCATTCCGGTCGCAATGCCGGAGGTCACGATTTCATTGCTCTGGCATCCGCGGCTGGATGCCGATCCAGCGCATCGCTGGCTTCGCGGGTGCGTGCGGGACGTTTGCGCGGAGTGACCCAGCAACTCATGGACGCGGAGGAAATGTCCTTTAGCCACTCTTGACCATCAGATAGGCTTGAGGGCGCCGAGAAATTGGCCATGTCCGAGGTTGCTTTGGCTCTTCGCCATCACAAACATGTTAAAGCAGTCAGAGCGCCATTTATGAGATATCTTATGGCGTTGCTTCCGTAGACCACCGAAGGAGAATAATATGCAGATGAACCGACGCCATGTGCTGGCGCTTTCCGGAGCCGCTGCTGCGACAACGCTCTTTGCTCCAGCCGTCAAGGCTCGCGCAGCCGCGCCCTTCAAACAGCCCGAACTCCCCTACGCGGAAGATGCACTTGCCCCGGTGATTTCAGCCAGAACGGTCGGTCTCCACTATGGAAAACACCATGCCGGCTACTTCAAGAAGCTCAACACCTTGGTGGAAAAGACACCATACGCGGACCTTTTGCTCGAAGAGGTGGTCGTTCGGGCAAAAAAGGATGGCGATACCGCGATCTTCAACAATGCAGCACAGGCATGGAACCACAATCTTTATTGGCAGCAGTTCAAAGGCGGGCCGGCAGCACCCAAGGGCGCCTTCCTGCAAGCCGTCGAGAGCAGCTTTGGCGGATTTGACGAATTGAAGAACAAAATGACCGCTGAGGGCGACAATGTGTTCGGGACGGGATGGGTATGGCTCGTCAAGGATGGTGACAAGCTCTCAATTGTCGGCATGCAGGATGCCGGTGACCCTCTCGCTGAGGGCAAGAAAGCGTTGCTCGGTATCGATGTCTGGGAACATGCCTATTATCTCGACTACGAAAACCGCCGCCCGGAACACGTGGCGGCAGTTCTCGGCAAGCTTGTTAACTGGGAATTTGTCGGCGAACAGTTTCAGGCATGACGACAACAGTTTCGGTCTTGCCTTCGGTCTGGACGTGACCATTGATCAGGTGCCGAAAGTTTTCGATAGGGCCTGGGTGGCCTAGATAAAAACCTTGCCCGGCCGTGCACAGTTCGCCGGCAAGAAATTCGAGTTCGTCCGGCGTCTCGATGCCTTCGGCAAGAACCGGCAATCCAAGGCCACGTCCTAGCCCGAGCACAGCCTTGACGATAGCTGCGCCCTGCTCGTTCTTGTCGACCGATTTTATGAAAGATCGATCGATCTTGATCATGTCGAAGGGGAATGCGCGGACGTTGGACAGTGACGAGTAGCCCGTCCCGAAATCGTCCATGGCAATACGCACGCCGAGCGATTTCAGATGGCGCAGGGCAGCGAGCGCCCGGTTCGTGTCCTTGATCAGCGATGTCTCGGTGATCTCAAGTTCCAACCGGTGGGGTGACAGACCCGTCCGCAGCAAGACGCTGTGCACCTTCTGCGGGAAATCATGGCTATAGAGTTGCACGGCCGAAACATTAACCGCCACCGTCAGCGGTTTTTCCCAGCTGGCAGCTTCCTCGCATGAAACGAACAGCGCCCATTCACCCAATTGAAGAATAACGCCACTTTCCTCCGCGATCGGGATGAAGCTGGTTGGCGGTATATCACCAAGCCTTGGGTTGTGCCAGCGCATCAACGCTTCGAAGCCGGTGATTTCGCCCGTGTCGATCTGCATTTGCGGTTGATAGACCATCCTCATTTCGTCGCGCATCAATGCCTGGCGCAACTCCTGCTCGATCAGCCTGCGTTCCTTGGCCTCGACGCCCATTGTTGCTTCGAAAAAACGAAAAGTGTTCCGGCCTTCTGCCTTTGCGCGATAGAGGGCCTGATCTGCATGGTTGAGCAGAGTCTCGCGATCACCACCGTCGACCGGAAAGATCGCGATACCGATACTGGTTGATACCATCCATCCGGCCTGCGAATTCTGGTTTTCAGAGTGAAGTGCGTCGAGAATTTGGTCGGCCAGCCGGCTTGCGGCTGTGGGCGTTACAACCCCCGGCACAATGATGGCAAACTCGTCACCGCCGAGCCGCGCAAGCATGTCGTTTTGCCCCAACAACTGGCTGATGATTTTTGCGACGCTTTGCAGAATTTCATCGCCTGCCGCATGCCCGAAAAGATCGTTGGCTTCCTTGAAGCGATCGAGGTCAAGGCAAAGCAAGGCAACGTAATTTTCACCGTTGATGTCGGTTGCCGCAATCTGCTGGTCGAGCCTTGTGTTAAAGCTTCGGCGATTGGGCAGGCCAGTCAAAGCGTCATGATGGGCGAGATAGCTGATATGAGCTTCTGCCTCCTTGCGAGAGCGAAGATCACGTACGGCAATGGCGCGATGCTGCGTTTCACCGAAATCAACTACCCGCGCGATCAGTTCGACGGAGATCGACGCGCCGCTGACAGAGAGCAGTTCTGCTTCCATGGACTCGTTCTGATCGCCCAACAGCTTCGAACGGATAACAATATCGGTCAGAAACGTCCCGATTGGCATGCCAACGAGTGATCGACTGCTTGTCCCTACCAGGGTGGCAAAGCTGTCGTTTGCCGTAACGATGGTTTCGCCATCGCAGATCACGAGACCTTCCACCGCCGCATTCACGAGCTTGCGCATGCGCTCAAGCTCGCGCGTTCGCCGGCGGCCACGTACATCAATACCGATACCGGTCAAGCTGGTTACAAGAATAATGACGGTCCCGAAGGCAACTGCCACGGCCAACGGGTTGGAGGCAATCGTGCCCGCTGACACCACGATGGACGGGTCCGGCGTGACCGAAGCTGCACTCATGGCGATGAAATGGTGAGCGCAAATGGCAAGGGTGAGAAGGGCACTTGCGGCGATCCGGTTCGTTGCGCCGCCTCTTGCGAGCGCAACACGTACGGCCAGGGCGCTGAGGAGTATCCCTGTCAGAATGGCTGCGATTACATGTACCGGATCCCGTCCCATCCGGCCCTCGACTTCGAAGGCGGCCATGCCTGTAAAATGCATCGCTGCAATACCCGCGCCGATAATGGCGCCGCCCGCAAGATCGGCATTGGGGTGCTCACTGGTGATGGCAAGATTCGTACCCAGCCCGGTCATAGCTATCGCGACCAGCAGCGATAGCGTCGTCAGAATTACGTTGTAGCCCAGCGGTAGACCTGGAGAAAAGGCCAGCATGGCAATGAAATGGGTAGCCCAGATACCGAATCCGCAGGCAACGGCCGCGACCCCGATCCAGAATTGCTTGTGCCGAGCGCGGCGTGCGTGACGAAGGAGATTGACTGCAGAAAATGAAGCAAATGCACAAACCGCTGCTGCAAGAAGAACAAGTCTCAAGTCATGCTCATTGACGATACAATCGTATACGGTCAGCATTCTGTTTCCCGTCCCCCCGTTTATATGGAGAGGCTATTTCTCGATCCATTAAGGCGGCCTTAAAGAAACGGCATCCGGGATTGCAGCGGAAGAACCGAACTAAAACTAAGTAAACAAAGCAGAAATTATCGAGAAATAAGCCAGAAAATTAGAACAAATATTCGTACGAATGGTACAAATGTGCATGCTGCGAATGTCGACATATCAACATGGGAAGAGCGCTGCCCCCGATGCTTTGACCGGGAACAGCATTGCGAAATCCAGATACTATTCGATGTCGAAGGAAACGCCCTGCGCCAGAGGCAGAGCTGACGAATAGTTCACCGTATTTGTGGCGCGGCGCATATAGGCCTTCCAAGCGTCCGAGCCGGACTCGCGCCCGCCACCAGTTTCCTTCTCGCCGCCAAACGCTCCGCCAATTTCAGCGCCGGATGTGCCGATATTGACGTTGGCAATGCCGCAATCTGACCCGTCGGCACTGAGGAAGCGTTCTGCTTCCTGCAGATTGAGCGTGAAGATCGACGACGAAAGACCTGCACCAACCGCGTTATGGTCGGCGATCGCTTTGTCGAGATCACTGTATTTCATGACGTAAAGTATCGGAGCGAAGGTCTCTTCGGTTACCGGACCATCCTGCTTCGGCATTTCGACCAGGGCAGGGCGAACATAATAGGCATTGTCGTATCCGGTATCGATACGCGCGCCGCCGGTGATCTTGCCGCCATGATCCACCGCTTCCCTGAGTGCCTTTTGCATATTGTCATAGGCCGCCTTGTCAATGAGCGGGCCGACAAGTGCGGATGTCTCCAAGGGGCTGCCGACGGAAACGCTCTCATAGGCTTTCTTCAAACGGGGCACGAGTGTTTCATAGACGCTTTCATGCACGAAGAGACGGCGAAGGCTGGTGCAACGCTGACCGGCCGTTCCCATGGCGCCGAAGGCAATGGCGCGGAGTGCCATGTCGAGATCGGCCGAAGGACAGACGATGCCGGCATTGTTGCCACCAAGCTCAAGGATCGAACGGGCGAAACGCTTGGCAAGACGCGGTCCGACCTCACGGCCCATGCGGGTCGAGCCGGTTGCTGAAACAAGTGCTACCTTCGGATGGTCGACAAGCGCCTCGCCGACGGTGCGATCGCCCATCAGCACCTGGGCAAGACCGGCGGGTACATCGCCAAAGCGCTTGGCGGCGCGGTCAAAAATGGCTTGGCATGCAAGCGCGGTCAGCGGCGTCTTTTCCGATGGCTTCCAGACAACAGCATCACCGCAGACGAGGGCCAGTGCTGTGTTCCATGACCAGACAGCAACCGGGAAATTGAAGGCGGAGATGACGCCGACGACGCCAAGCGGGTGCCACGTTTCCATCATGCGATGTCCGGGGCGTTCGGTCGCGATGGTCAGGCCGTAGAGCTGACGCGAAAGACCGACAGCAAAATCGCAAATGTCGATCATTTCCTGTACCTCGCCCAGACCTTCGGACGGGATCTTGCCAGCTTCGATCGAAACGAGGCGGCCGAGTTCGCTCTTCAGCGCCCGCAGTTCCTCACCGAACAGACGTACGAGCTCGCCGCGCTTTGGCGCAGGAACCAGCCGCCACTCACGGAATGCCGCATCGGCTTGCTCGATAGCCCTTGCCGTATCGTCAGCGGAATGGATCACGATATCGGCGATTCGTTCTCCACTGACCGGACTGAACGAAGGCATTTTACCGCCTGTATAGGCAGACTCGGCCACGCCGAGCTTGGAAAGGAGTGTTTTTACTTCTTGAGCAATAATGGTCATCTTGCTTTCCTTAATTGTCTTTTGCCAATTGGCTTGGAATGGTTTTTATCAGCCGGCCCGAATTTTTGATACAGCCGCACTTCAGCTTGCGAGTGCGATGGGTTTGAAGTGCCTCAGGCACGCATCGATGGATGCCTTTTCAAGACTTGCATAATGCGCGAATTCGTCGAGCACCGGTGCGCCAAGCTGGGCCGCGAATTCCCGTTGGCTGGGACTTGCAGCAAAATTCTGGCTCGTATCATCGCCGAGATTCGATTGGAAAATTCCGGCCGCGCTCACGGGCAGAAAGTCCTCGTAAACGATAGGATCGAATTGCACGGCCCCCATTGTCACAAGAGTTTCGATGTTGGAAGCCTCGCGGGCGGACAGCGTGTTTTGCGGAAAGCAGTCCACGACCGAATAGCGGAAATACCCGAGGGCTTGTCTGCGTATGCTATCCCAATCGTCCGGAAACGCTTTGAATGCGTCAGTAAGCGCAGCAATGTAAGCATCTGCGTTCGAGCCATCGGCGGCAGGGCGAACTGTCTTGCGAGATTCGGTCAGGAGTTGGTCGTAGAGCGCCCGGCCCTTGGGTGTCAGCGCTATGCCGCGCTGCTCGATCTCGCCGAAGCGGGCGGTGTGCGAACCTGCCTGCCATTCGCCGTTTGTGTCCAAAAATGACACGTTCTCTTCGAGTGCTTTGAACGAAGTTTGACGCAAGAGAATGGGGCAGGCGCGCGTCGGCGGCCCTTCGATGACAGCCTTGGGCGAGATACCGTGCATCGGCATCAGGCCCTGAACGGCATCAATATCCAGCGTGCGCGGCGTAAGATGATTAATGTGCGGTCCCTTGAACGACACGACATCGGCAATCAGCCGATGCGCATCGTGCAGGCGCCCATAAAGCTCTGCACTGACGCTGGCATGGTCGTGCCAACGGAACGTCTTGAGGATTTCCTGCACAAAGAGCGCCGCGTCTTCCGCATTGAGACCGCCATGAGCCTCGGCTTTCTCGACGAGAGAAATCGCCTTCGCGGTGAAAATCTGCCGTGCTTCGAGCGTCTTGCGGGCTTCGTCGCGAAGCTCTGGATCGGCAACGAGATCCAGCCGCAATAGCGACGTGAAAACCCGAAACGGATTGATCTTCAACGCAGCGTCACCCACTGGCCGGAAGGCAGTCGAATGCACCGGGACCCCGGCCTCGCTCAGATCATAGTAGCCGACCGGATGCATGCCCATGATGGCGAAGACCCGTCGCAACATTGAGAGTTCTGCAGGTGTGCCGACGCGGATAGCTCCATGCCGCTCTTCCGAAATGCGGTCGAGCGTGTCGGTTTGTTCCAGCCGATGTCTTAACTCCGGCGATGCGGCAAGGGTCTGCGCGTTCACCTTTGCCACAAGCGACAGAAGTGTCCCATAGGCAGGAACTTCTGTGCGGTACATGGATGACATGGCTGATGAGAAAGACGCTCGAATGGCATCTGTCGAAACAAAAATGGTTGGATTCACAATAATAGTTCCGCTGTGTTGGTGCGACAGCAAATTTCGTCGCTGTCATGCTTGATCTGGATTATAGATAAGACCATGACCCGTGGATTGCGATGATTCAAACTGGGTTGATGCGAGATAAGAATGAAGTTAAGCCGTCGACTGATACCAGACATCGATATTTTGCAGACATTCGAATGTGCTGCACGGCACGGTAGTTTTACGCAAGCGGCGAAGGAGCTCAATCTGACACAGAGTGCCGTCAGCCGACAGATGAGTGAGCTTGAAGGCCAGATCGGTGTGCTGTTGTTCGAGCGCATCCGTCAGCGCGTTGTCCTCTCTGACGCCGGGCAGAAATTCCTTCCGGAAGTGCGGCGGCTGCTCGGCTTGACCGAGGAGACCATGCTGCGTGCCATGGCGGCGTCGCAGTCTGCATCTTCCTTAAGCATTGCAACCCTGCCAACCTTTGGCAGTCGCTGGCTGATGCCGAGGCTTCCCGATTTCTTGAGCCAGCATCCCGAAATGGCGTTGAGCGTTGCATCACGGTCGGAACCGTTCGATTTCGAGGAAGAGCCTTTCGATCTGGCGATCCATTATGGACAGCCTGTTTGGGCGCATGCCACATGCACCTACCTTTGCAGCGAGCTTATCGTCCCCGTGGGAAGCCCGGAGCTTTGCGCTACCAATCCCGTGAAGACACCGGCCGAATTGGCGAACGCTGCACCGCTGCTGCATTTATCAACAAGACCCAAGGCGTGGGCCTCGTGGTTCGAAACGGTGCAAGCGGAGATCGCCAGCCCCTATAAGGGTCACCGCTTCGAACATTTTTCCATGGTGATCGAAGCGGCTCTGGCTGGGCTCGGCTTCGCCTTGCTGCCACGTTATTTGATTGAGCACGAGCTTGCATCCGGGCGTTTACTGGTGCTTTTCGACCAGCCGCTCCAGACCGAGAACAGCTACTATCTTGTGGTGCCCGACCACAAGAAGGAAAACGCGCTGGCACAAAGCTTCTTCGCCTGGATAGCCGATCAGGTCACTGAAAGGCAGATGGTTTCCCCGGTCATTCGATGACCGCATCATGTCTTCAGGAAATTTCATTTTCGTTGGCAGGATCGCACCCTATAACGACATGATAATAAGCCGGTTATCTCCGGCCGACCTGACGGTGATCCCATGTTGAATGATGAACGTTCCCACGGCCTCTGGGAAAAGACCGCGCCGCCAGCGCCCAAGACAGAACAGCTGAGTGGGGATATCTCCGTCGATGTGGCGGTGATCGGCGCAGGCTTCACCGGGCTCTCCGCCGCCTTGCATCTGGCTGAAGCGGGGACAAAAGTGGCGGTCGTCGATGCTGCCGAGATTGGATTCGGCGGCTCAGGCAGGAATGTCGGCCTCGTCAATGCAGGCATGTGGGTGATGCCCAACGATCTGCCAGGCGTTTTGGGTCAACTACACGGGGAGCGCCTTCTGGAACTGCTCGGCAATGCGCCGCAATCGGTTTTCAATCTGGTCGACAAGCACAAAATCGATTGCGAACTGGAACGCAACGGCACGTTGCATTGCGCCGTTGGCCAGGATGGACTGAAGCAGCTGGAGCAACGGGCCGAACAATGGCTCGCCCGTGGTGCTGCAGTTCGTCTGCTGGGTGCTAAGGAAACTGCAGCCAAGGTTGGCTCTAATGCGTACGTTGCGTCGCTGCTGGACAACCGGGCAGGCACGATACAGCCGCTTGGCTATGTCCGTGGGTTGGCAAAGGCGGCACTCGGCGCTGGCGCTGCCGTCTATACCGGAACGCCCGTGATTGCGACGGAACGCTCAGGCAATCGTTGGATTGTGCGCGCGCCGTCGGGTACGGTATCAGCCGACTGGGTGGTGGTTGCCACCAACGCCTACTCGACATCGCCATGGCCGGAATTGCGGGCAGAACTTCTGCATCTACCCTATTTCAACTTCGCCACGACACCTCTGCCGCAAGACATCAGGAAAACCGTCCTTCCGGAAAAGCAGGGCGGCTGGGATACGAAAGAAATACTGAGCTCCTTCCGCATGGACCGGGCGGGGCGACTGATTTTCGGCAGCGTGGGAGCACTGCGCGGCACCGGTTTGGCAGTGCATCAGGCGTGGGCTAGGCGGTCCATCCGTAAGCTTTTTCCGCAGATCGAAGACGTGACCTTTGAAGCGGGTTGGTACGGCCAAATCGGCATGACCAGTGACAGCCTGCCGCGCTTTCACACGCTGGCGCCAAACATCGTCAGCTTCAGCGGGTACAATGGCCGCGGCATCGCGCCTGGCACGGTATTCGGCCGCCTTCTCGCTGAGCACATTGTCGGCAGGATCACCGACGCGGACTTGCCGCTACCGGTTACCCAGCCGAAAGGGCAGGGCTTGCGGGCAATTCGTGAAGGATATTATGAGGTCGGCGCACAATTGGCTCATCTGGTTGGGAACCGGTTTTAGGGCATGGTGTTAACCTGACCTTTGCATTCGCTTGCCATTCTTGCCGTCCCGACATATCTCTAAGAGATGGACAGCAAGAAGCCGATGCGGCACATCAGAACAAGTGTCTCCGCCAGCATTCTAGCCGCGGTCAGGAACCGCAACAGACGCCCCACTGGCGCTACCAGAGTCGTGCGCAACGATTTGCTGATCTCCTCTTATAACGTCCACAAATGCGTAGGGATCGACAAAAAGTTCGATCCGGACCGTATTGCTCACGTGATCGGCGAGATTGGCGCGGACGTCATCGCCATCCAGGAGGCTGACAAGCGTTTCGGTGAAAGGACGGGCCTGCTCGATCTGGCTCGGCTTCATCGCGAGAATAGCCTAGTTCCGGTTCCGGTAACGTCACTTTATCCGAAGGGCCATGGCTGGCACGGAAATCTGCTGTTGTTTCGTGAGGGTGTCGTCCGCCGCGTTCAACAGCTTGTATTGCCTGGCCTTGAGCCGCGCGGCGCACTGGTGGTTGATATCGATCTGGAAGCCGGTCCGCTTCGCATCATTGCCGCCCATCTCGGCCTCCTCAGACATTCCCGCCAGCAGCAATCGGAAGCTATCTTAAGGGCTGTTCATGCCGATCCGTCGCGTCCGACTTTGCTGTTGGGAGATTTGAATGAGTGGCGCGTCGGCAAGGGGTCCTCCTTACATTTTCTTCATCCGGTCTTCGATCCGGCAAAAAATGCGGTGCCAAGCTTCCCCTCACGCTTTCCTGTCCTGGCACTTGATCGGGTTCTTGGCCACCCGCACAGTCTTGTTACGGCTATCGAGGTTCACGATACACCCTTGGCCCGCGTCGCTTCCGATCATTTGCCAATCAAGGCCTACGTCGACTTGAAGTCAGCATTGGCGGAGACAGAGGCAATCAGAGATAGGGCGAGCCTAGCCAGATAATCCGGTCGAGCAGGCGCACCCAGAACGAACGCGCGCGCAAGCTTTGCAACAGAACCGGTTTCGCAGTTGACATCGCCTTTTCGACAAGCCCTTCCACCTCCGACGCGAACGCCGCATCCATAACCTCGAGATCGACCTCGAAATTCAGCCGCAATGATCGCGGATCAAGATTTGACGATCCGACATATGCCCACTGCCCATCAACCACCAGCAACTTGGAGTGGTTGAAATTGCCACTGGCACGCCAGATGCGGCAATGACCTTTGAGGATCTGGTCGAATTGAGCAGTCATGGCTCGGTCAACCAGCTTGAGATTGTTGATTGCCGGAACGACGATATCAACCTCGACCCCACGTCGTGCAGCGGTGACAAGTGCACTGATCAGTTCGCGGTCAGGTAGAAAGTAGGGTGACATGATGCGGATGCGGGTCTGTGCAATCGAAAAGGCGCCCATCAGCATTCGGTGGTTGGCCTCGAGGCTGCGATCCGGTCCCGATGGCACAGCGCGAATGAACACGGGCTCGCCGGCGTGTGTTTCCGGTGCAGATATGTGCCAAGACTCGCCCGACAGCATCTCCTTGGTCGTAAATCTCCAATCTTCGGAAGCGATGTGGAACAGATCCGTGACGATAGGGCCGGTCAGGCGGAAATGGGTATCGCGCGCATTGTCCTCGCCAGCGACTTCCGCGGAGAAACCGGCCCGGATATTCATGCCTCCGGTGAACGCGATCCGACCGTCAATAATCATAATCTTGCGGTGGGTCCGAAGATTGGCATAGGGAAGGCGCAGGCCCATGATGATGTTGCCGTTGAAGACATCGACCTTGACGCCATGTTTAGCGAGATAGCCGACAATGCTTGGAATGGAATAGCGAGCACCCACGGCGTCGATCAGTACCCGTACCTCGATGCCGCGCTTGACCGCCGCAATCAGTGCGCCAGCCAGGCGAAGTCCGATCTTGTCGCGATCGAAAATATAGGTCTCGACCAAGATGCTGCGCTTGGCATCGCCAATCTCAGCGAGCATGGCATGATAGGCTTCATCACCGCTCTGCAATATGTCTATGTCGTTGCCGGTCGTCAGACGGCAACGGCTGACACGATCGCCGAGCGCCTTCATTGCCGCGAAGCGCTTCTCGAAATGCGCGAGCACATTTTCTTGGCTGGCATCGAACCGCATAAAATGGTCCTGGCCGATTTCATGCAGGAATTCACGCTGCGACGAGATAGAGGACCGCCTAATGCGATTGATACCAGCGACCGCATAGATGACAGCACCGATCACCGGAGAGAGGATGATCACGCCGACCCAGCCGATGGCGGCGCGAACCTCTTCCTTGGTCATCGTTGCATGAACGGCAGCCGGCACACCGAGAACGATCGACAGCACAAAGAAAATTTGCGGCCAGTAGGTGAAGAGGTAATCAGCCATTGCGGCGTTTCATGTCAGGACGCTGAGTCCCGGCGCGAACGCCATTCGGCCAGCGAAACCGGCTGGTCAGGAATGCGGATTTCGAAACTGGCGCCCGCTCCTTCGCCACCGCGCAATTCAATCGTTCCTCCGTGAGCTCGGACAAGTTCATGGACAATAGCGAGACCAAGGCCGGTGCCACCTGAGCGAGCCGATCCTTTGAACGCCGTAAACAGATTTTCGCGCGCCTTGGGCGGTAGACCGGGGCCCGTATCATCAATGCCAATGATCGAGGTCGTGCCGATCTGCCCTGCAGTGATTGTCAATCGCTTGACCACCGATGGATCACCGCGGGTGTCGCTGGCCATAGCCTGAATTGAGTTTCGGCAGAGATTGGAAATGATGCGGAAGAATTGATCGGGATCGACATCGATTTCGAAATCCGCGGGCACGAGATTCTCTGAATTCTATCTCGGATTTCGCATCGAGGTTGAGCATCTCCTCCACGTCGCTGATGACCGTGCGCAGCTTTACCCGCCGCCGCTGCGGCGGTGCTTCCTGCGTACCGCCATAGGCGAGCACTGTCTGTGAATAGTTAATGGCGCGGTCGATGGTGCGCACCAGTTTCGGCACGAAACGCTGAATCGCCGGATCGCTGGTGTTTGCGAGGTGATCGGATATCAGCTGTGCCGAAGCCAGAATATTGCGCATGTCATGATTGATCTTGGAAACCGCAAGGCCGAGGTCGGCGAGATGTTTTTGCTCGGATAAGGTACGTTGCAGCTGGTGTTGCATGTCGGCAAGTTCGCGCTGGGCGATGCCGAGTTCATCTTCGCGTGCTTCCGGCTTGATGATGCGCTGCGGATCATCCGGTGCCTGCGCAAAGGCCAACATGTTGTCGCTCATGCGCTGGATGGGCCGGATAAGCAGGCGGCTGATCGTGAGGAAGACGAGGCCAGCCGTGATGAGTGAAATGAACAGTGAGATGAGTGCGACATTACGGGCATAGCGCAGCATCGCATTGCGCAATGGGGCGTCGGAGGTAAGGAGTTCGATAACCTTGCCTGTGTCTCCGACCGGGCCATAGACGCGGATAATTCGATGTCCGCCGTTGATCAGCGTATCGAACGCGTCACGGATCACTGTCACCGGATCCGTGACGGTGATATCGATGTGTTTGTCGACCTTCGAGGGCATTTCGGAGACTGCGAGAAGCCGCGAAGCACCTTTCTCGCGCAAGGCGATTGCTTTCGTTCCCGTCGCAAGCAACACGTCATTCTGTACTGATTGCGGTATGTCTTTTCCATCGCTTGCAGCCAGAACGACACTTGCCGCCGCAACGGTGTTGAGCCGATCAGAAAGCCACCGGATACGCATATCCGCTATGATCGGGACGAAAATCATCACTTCGGCCAGAAGGCCGAACAGAAGGGTGAGGCGGAGCAATTTGCCGGAAAGACGCTTCAGGACGGGCAAACGCCGACCGGCGTGCAACTGCACGCTCGTCTTTTCTGGCTTTTGCTGAGTTGCCGTCATATACGCTCCATGGGCATTCGATGTAGGTCAAATGCTTGTTCGGCACAATAAATCAGTTGCGCAGGTTTGCCTATTTTTGAATCATGTCAATCAATTGACTTATCGGCATCGTGCCTCTATAAGCCGCGCACGTCCGGGTTGACCGCCCCCTGTGACGTTTTATCGGCGGCGTATTTTTATGCGCCAATGGCGGTCCTGATATGCTCCTGTCAAAGAACAGACCACAAGAAGGGCCGCACACCGCGGTATTTAACAAATGAAGCGTACTTATCAGCCATCCAAACTTGTCCGCGCACGTCGCCACGGGTTCCGCGCCCGCATGGCAACTGCAGGCGGCCGCAAGGTTATTGCAGCGCGTCGCGCTCGCGGTCGCAAGCGGTTGTCGGCATAAGGCAATCCGCGCGGTCCGTGCGGTTGGCCAGAGTTGGCACTACAGAATGAATGAGCAAAAACCACTCCGCCTTCGCAAGAGAGCGGAGTTTTTGGCTGTTCGGAACGGAGAAAAGCGCCGCGGTGCTTATTTTCTGGTCGAAGTCAGGGAGCGCGAGGACCAGGATGGCCCGCCGCGCGTTGGTTTTACAGTCACCAAGAAGAACGGGAATGCCGTTATCCGCAATCGCATCAAGCGCCGCCTTCGGGAGGCTGTGCGCGTCAATGTTGCTGATGACATGGCCCCGGGAACCGACTATGTGATCGTTGCTCGCCGCGATGCGCTCAATGCGCCGTTCGCTGATCTGACACGGGAACTCTCGAAACGGGTTTCCAAGAAAACAATGACCCGGCGTTCGGCAAAACCTTAACAGGACCGGCTGAACCCGACCCAAGGACTGACAATGGAAACCAACCGTAATTTCTTTATCACCATTGCCTTGTCCATTGTGATCCTGACGCTTTGGCAGGTGTTCTATATGAACCCCAAGATCGAAGCGCAGCGCGAACAGGCCCAGATTGAGGCCACGCGGCAAGGACAGACGCGCGTCGATGGACAGCCGAGCACGCCAGCCGGCACCAACCCCGGCGCGACAAATCTCCCATCATCGACGCCGGCAACGCCAGGTGCGAACATTCCCGGTCAATCACAGGATGCTGTTCAGTCCGGCAGCCTGACGCGCGCTGCAGCCCTCGGCCAATCGAGCCGCATCAAAATCGACACGCCAAGTCTTCGCGGCTCTATCAGCCTGACAGGCGCGCGCCTCGATGATTTGCAATTGAAGGAATATCACGAGACGGTCGACGACAATTCGCCGAATATCGAGCTATTGAGCCCAGCGCCGCTGGCCGACGGCTACTTTGCCGAAATCGGCTTCACCGGCAATGATCTGACGGGCACGGTTCCCGGCCCGTCGACGGTCTGGACAGTCGAAGGCAACAATACGCTGACGCCGACCACCCCGGTAACGCTGACCTTCACCAATGAGAAGGGCCTTACCTTCAAGCGGACTTTCAGCGTTGATGACAATTACATGTTTACCGTCAAGGACGCGGTGACCAATGCGACCTCGGCCCCGGTCTCGCTTGCTTCCTATGGCCGTGTCACACGCTTTTCCAAACCTTTGCATGCAAGCACATACGTGCTCCATGAGGGCCCCATCGGCGTGATCGGCGATGATGGTCTGCAGGAATACACCTTTGCGAAAATCGAGAAGGAAAAGGAAGTTTCGCCGCCGAAGGCAACAACCGGCGGCTGGATCGGCATCACCGACAAATATTGGGCGGCGACGCTCATTCCTTCGACTGCCAAACCTTTCCAGGCGCGTATGTCCTATTTCGAAGATGGCCGTCCACGCTATCAGAGCGACTATCTGTCGGATCCGACAACGATCGAACCTGGCCAGTCGACGACCATCGAAAACCTGATCTTCGCGGGTGCCAAGGAAGTCGGCAAGATAAATGCCTATGAGAAGGATCGTGGAATTCGCCAGTTCGAACTGCTGATCGACTGGGGCTGGTTCTATTTCATCACCAAGCCGATGTTCTATCTGATTGACTGGCTATACAAGGCGATCGGCAACTTCGGTGTCGCTATCCTAGTCGTAACAGTTTTGCTCAAAGCCGTGTTCTTCCCGCTTGCCAACAAATCCTATGCGTCCATGGCCCGCATGAAGCTGGTGCAGCCGAAAATGACCGAAATTCGCGAGAAATACGCGGATGACAAGGTCAAGCAGCAGCAGGCGATGATGGAGCTGTACAAGACGGAGAAGATCAACCCGATCGCGGGTTGCTGGCCCATCCTGATACAGATTCCGGTCTTTTTCGCGCTGTATAAGGTTCTTTACGTTACCATCGAAATGCGTCATGCGCCGTTCTTTGGCTGGATTCAGGATTTGGCTGCGCCCGACCCGACATCGGTGTTCAATCTTTTCGGTCTCATACCGTGGACGGTTCCGGCGTTCCTGATGATAGGCGTCTGGCCGTTGATCATGGGTGTGACGATGTTCCTGCAAATGCGCATGAATCCGACGCCGCCGGACCCGACGCAGCAGATGATTTTCAATTGGATGCCCTTGATCTTCACGTTCATGCTGTCGAGCTTTCCGGCCGGTCTGGTCATCTACTGGGCGTGGAACAATACGCTGTCGATCATTCAGCAGGGTATCATCATGAAACGCCAGGGCGTTAAGGTGGAGTTGTGGGACAATCTTGCGGGCATATTCAAGAAGAAGCCCAAACCGGCCGAATAGCGGCTTACGCTTTGAGTAACAAAAGCCCCCGGTTTGACCGGGGGCTTTTGTTTTGCGCCAGTTGACAAGCTTCCCATAAACATTGATTGCAAGGCAACGCCGTACGCGACGCGGCCAATGAACGGACGAAAAAATTGAGCGAAGCGCAGGAAAAGACAAACAGGCTGATCGAGAAGGGCAGGATGCTCTTCGCGCAAGGTTGGATTTTCATTCGTGGGGTCCCTGCCATGAAGTTCCTGCCGCCGGAAGGGCCGCTTGAAATCGCCTTTGCCGGGCGCTCCAATGTCGGCAAATCGTCGCTGATCAATTCAATCATTGGGCAGAAGGGCTTGGCCCGTACATCCAACACGCCCGGTAGAACGCAGGAACTCAACTATTTCGTTCCCGAAGGCCATTCGGGTGAGAACGGTGATCTGCCGCCGCTCGCCGTCGTGGATATGCCGGGTTACGGTTTTGCCGAGGCGCCGAAGGAACAGGTTGATGCCTGGACGCGGCTGGTTTTCGATTATCTGCGCGGGCGAACGACACTCAAACGGGTTTACTTGCTTATCGACGCACGTCACGGCGTGAAGAAAAACGACGCTGAGGTGCTGGACCTGCTGGATCGCGCTGCCGTGTCCTACCAGATCGTTTTGACCAAGATTGACAAAATAAAGCCTGCCGGCGTTCCACGCCTGATGGAAGAGACGGCGCAAGCCATCAGGAAACGCGCTGCCGCATATCCGGAAATCCTGGCGACGTCGTCCGAGAAAGGTGCCGGGCTCGATCAACTCCGCGCCGCGATCGCCCTGCTTCTCGAAGAACAGCGCATGTGAAAAATGCTCCGCAGGATCCAGTGGATCGAGCGGAGCAAAAGCCTGGTGCACTCTGCGCAAATGAACCAGGATCTCTGACTACATTTTCGGCAGAAGAACCTTGTCGATGACATGGATGACGCCGTTCGATTGCTTGACGTTGGCGATGGTTACTGTGGCCACCGTTCCGTTTTCGTCCGTCAGAGTAAGCTTCTTGCCCTTGTACTTGGCGGTCCATACGCACCCGCCAACTGTCTTGACCGGGTGAGCGCCTTCGTCGTCATCAATCATCTTCATGATGGTCTTCGCTGACGCGTTGGCGGCAACAACGTGGCAGGTCAAGATCGTGGCTAGCTTTTCCTTGTTTTCAGGCTTTAGCAGCGTGTCCACGGTACCTTTTGGCAGTTCAGCGAATGCTTCGTTCGTTGGTGCGAACACCGTGAAAGGTCCCTTGCCCTCAAGGGTCTCTACAAGGCCCGCCGCCTTGACTGCCGCGACGAGGGTTGTGTGATCCTTCGAATTCACCGCGTTCTCGATGATGTTCCTGTTTTCATACATTGCAGCACCGCCCACCGCCGGGTTCTTGGCGTAAGCAGTTCCAGCAACCAGCATGGCTGAAAGTGCGATCAGGCCCAATGATTTCTTTAACATGTTTCATCTCCATCGTTTGTTTCCCTCAGTTGAGGACAGATGGAGATACGGGAGGTTGGAGATTTAAGTTTCAGGCGCCATAAAAAATAACGCTCTAGATCCTGCGTACGATACCCGCAGCGACAATCGGGCCTGTTGGCACGCCGCCTGGCGCACCTCCAACAGGTTCTACCGTCAGCGCCAGTGTCGTTCCATCACGCAACTTGGCGAGCAGTGGTGTCGACAAGTTAAACTCCGTTACTTGCGGCGAAACCATCAGGCCAAGAGAGACAGGGGCTTCGTTTCCGGCGATGAGCCAAAGTTCAAGAGAGCGGTCCTTTGGCATGTCACCGCTGACGACGGTGACTTTCAATTTCTTGGTCTGGTCATCAAAAATCGCCAGCGTATGGACAGGGCTGCCTTGCGTTTCCATCGACGCAACCAGTTGCTCGCTCGTCCGGGCAGGGCGCTCAATCAAATCACGGCCGATGCCGATGACAGCGAAAGCAAGAGCGGCGAAGGCGAGTCCACGCCAGAACGTGATATTATTCCAGAATGATGAACTGGCGGCGACTTCGATGGCAAAGAGGCGTTGATCGATCCGGCTCTTCAGCTGTTGCGGGACGGGCGCCTCGTCGTACTCATCGTTGAGAGGGTCGAACTGCTTCTGCCAGCGCGCGACGAGCCTGGCGAATGATTTGTCCGTTTCGATACGCCGCGCGACCTCCCGGCGCTCCTCCTCGGGGAGCACACCCAACACATATTCGGCGGCGATGAAATCGTCGCCCTCCGGTGTCGTGTTATTGTCGGGTTCGATCGGGCTCATCCCTCCAGGCATTCCTTCAGTTTTATCAGGCTGCGGCGCAGCCAGGTTCTCATTGTATTCAACGGCACATCATGGCGTCTGGCCAGTACTTCGTAACTGTCGCCGTTCAGGTAGGCGCCTCGGACGGCCGCTGCTCTGTCTGCCTCAAGCTGGCCGAGACAATCATAAATGCGTTGCGTTTCCCCGCTAGCAACCGCAGCCTGTTCGGGATTGGGTGACGGTTCGGAAACTTCTGCGGCCTGATCCAATTCGACCGCAGCAGGCTTGCGTGATCGAAGCACGTCAATGCAGTGATTGCGGGCGATCGCCACCAGCCATGAAATAGGACTGGTGTTCGCGACGGCGAATCGGTCTGCCTTGTTCCAAATCTTGACGTAGATGTCCTGTAGCGCGTCTTCTGCTTCCGTTCGGTTACCCAAGACACGCAGGCACACTCCAAAAAGTTTCGCACTCGTGGATGTATATAGCGCATCGAACGCCGTGCGGTCTCGTAATGAGACTCGCGAAATAAGCTCCGATATGCCTTCAGGCGTCATACAAATGGCGTTTCCAGCTTTTATTTCCGATTTAAATCTGCCGACAGGACGCGCTGTCAATGGCGCGACGCCAAAAACGTTGGCATCTCGCCTAAATCATGTTTGCCCGAAACCGTCTTTAACGCTAAGAACGCCCCGTCCTTCCCAAGCTGGAGCTTGCGCATGTCCTCCACATACGACGCCGATCACACCGCTGAAATTCAGGCAAGCCTGCTTTCCGCTGCTCTGCCCTATATGCAGCGTTATGAAAACAAGACTGTCGTCGTAAAATATGGCGGTCATGCTATGGGCGACGCGGCTCTGGGCAAGGCATTTGCCCGCGATATCGCGCTTCTCAAACAGTCCGGCATCAATCCTATAGTCGTCCATGGCGGTGGACCGCAGATCGCTTCAATGCTGGCGCGCATGGGTATTGAGTCGAAGTTCGAAGGCGGCCTGCGCGTAACGGACGCAAAGACACTCGAAATCGTCGAGATGGTGCTAGCGGGCTCGATCAATAAGGAAATCGTCGCTCTGATCAATGCTGAGGGCGAATGGGCAATCGGGCTGTGTGGCAAGGATGGCAACATGGTCTTTGCCGAAAAGGCAAAGAAGACCATCATCGATCCGGATTCCAACATCGAGAAGATCGTCGATCTCGGTTTTGTCGGCGAGCCTGTTGAAGTCGACCGGACGCTGCTTGACCTCCTTGCACGTTCCGAGATGATCCCAGTCATTGCGCCTGTTGCGCCCGGGCGCGACGGTCACACTTACAATATCAATGCCGATACCTTTGCTGGCGCTATTGCCGGCGCACTCGCTGCCTCCCGCCTCCTGTTTCTGACCGACGTTCCGGGTGTTCTCGACAAGGACAAACAACTTATCAAGGAGCTTTCCGTCGCGCAGGCGCGCGCGTTGATCAAGGACGGCACCATATCCGGCGGCATGATCCCGAAGGTGGAAACCTGTATCGACGCAATCAATCGCGGCGTTGAAGGCGTCGTCATCCTCAATGGCAAGACGCCTCACTCTGTCCTGCTCGAACTCTTCACGGAACGCGGCGCAGGAACGCTGATCGTTCCGTGATCATTTTTTGAGATGATCGAGCGGGATTTTCCCTGGTCCTTTGATGTTCTGCAAGACGAGCTGGGTGTGGACGTCCCGCACGCCTTTAAGCCGCATCAGCCGATGCATGACGAAAGCGTTGAGATCGTCCACAGTCGGCACCATGACGTGCAAAAGAAAATCGTGCTCACCGGTCATTGTCCAGCATGACGAGACCTCATCCATGCGCTGGATTTCCGCGATGAAGCGCTCCGGCGAAGCGTCACTATGGGTGTTGAGACGCACCTGGATGAAGACCTCGACCATCAGGCCTATCGATCGCCTGTCGATGGTCGCGGCAAAACCCTTGATCACACCACCTTCCTGAAGCTGGTCGAAACGGCGGGCGCACGGCGTCGCAGACAGGCCGATCATCTGGGCGAGGTCGGTTATCGCAACGCGCCCATTGCTTTGGAGTATCTGCAACATCTTGATTTCGAAGTCGCTGAATTGAGGTGAAGTCACTCGAAACTCTCCAAACTCGCTGTTGATTCACTCATGAGGATGCGCAACTGAGCTGATTAAGTCAAATCCTCTTGTTTTCTTATTATATTCTTCTGCCTAGGCAAGGAATTGAGGAGGAAGCCATGACCATCAGCGTTGAAGCCTATGCGCGCGAATGTGCGGAGCAAGGACTACGGGGCGATTACGCGGTCTGCCGGCCGGATTTTACCGTTGAGCAGAAATATGACTATTCGGATGAAGACCAGGAGGTCTGGCGCACTCTCTGTGATCGCCAGACGAAATTGACATCGAAACTTGCTCACCACAGCTATCTTGATGGCGTTGACGCGCTAGGTCTTCTCGACCGGATTCCGGATTTCCATGAGGTGAGCGAGCGGCTTCATAAACTGACCGGTTGGGAAATCGTTGCCGTGCCGGGCCTGATCCCGAACGAGCCGTTTTTTGATCATCTTGCCAACCGGCGCTTTCCAGTAACGAACTGGCTGCGCAGCAAGAAGGAACTCGACTACATCGTTGAGCCGGATATGTTTCATGATTTCTTCGGCCACGTACCTATCTTGAGCCAGCCGGTCTTTGCCGATTTCATGCAGCTTTACGGTGAGAAGGGCGGGGCGGCATCACGCATGGGCGGCGAGCAGCTGGCGGCGCGGCTTTATTGGTACACGGCAGAATTTGGATTGATGCAGGAAGAGGGCGCGCCGCTCAAAGCGTTCGGTGCGGGACTCATGTCATCTTTCAGTGAATTGCAATTCGCTGTGACGAGCCCCGATGCGCACCACGTCGCATTCGATCTGGAAACGGTGATGCACACGAACTACGAAATCGACAAGTTCCAGCGGGCATATTTTGTTTTGCCATCCTTCGCTGCGCTAAGAGACGCGTTTGAAGAAGCCGACATGGCAGGCCTGATTGCGCGCTGGAAAGATGTTGAGCCATTGGATCCGGCAACGGTGTAGCAATAGCCGGCAACCAGCTGCTTTCGGTTGGTTGCCTCAGGCGGCACTTTGCATGCTGGACTGAATGAATACGCAATTGCGGCCGTTGCGCTTGGCCTCGTAAAGTCTGCGGTCGGCGATTTGGAAATGATCGGCAATTGTTCCACTTGCCAGGCCCACGATGCCGCCAATACTGACACTCAGAGGAACACGCTCGTTTTCCGGCGTCCGGAATTCGATGCGGTTCACTGCTGTCCGAATGGTTTCCGCAATGGACTTGACATTGTTCTCATCATCCGTCGCAAGAAAAACAGCAAATTCCTCGCCGCCGATGCGCCCGATACTGTCGTCCTTCCCGACGCAGCCAGCGATACTCTGTGCGATCGCCATCAACGCGCCATCGCCATTATAATGGCCATGCATATCGTTGATTTTCTTGAAATGGTCCGCGTCTATAATCAGAAGGGAACTGGCCTGTCGGGGCCGGACGTCCTCGATATGGTTGAAGAAAGCTTCGCGGTTGAGTAGGCCCGTCATACTGTCACGCGATGACTTCTCGAACAGTTTCGCGTTGGTGACCTCAAGCTCATGCATCACCTGATTGAGCTTTTCGAGTGTCAACCGCAATTTCTCCGACTGCCGAAAGACCATGAAGGAGATGGCTGGAGAAATCACCAGCGGGCAAATAGTGGCGATCATGTAGCCCCTCATGTCATGCATATCGTTGGCCATCATGATTGCTCCGGTGATCAACAGGGAGCACGTCACGGAAATGACCATAACCATTGCACACTTGAAGAGAATTCTGGACATTGGACCTCGGAGAGAGCTCTTGATCCATACGAGGAACAGATGAAGCGGTTGTTAGCGAAAAATTTAAAAACGGTCGTAGTTCAGACTCTTTTCGTCTATTGATTCGGGAGCGAAACAGAAATTTCTGCATTTGCTTTTGCCTACCAGAAACCGGCGGAACCTTAATCGCGTATGACAAATCAACCTGAACCTGTGAATTTTGCCCATGTGACCGATTGGGTCTTCGATCTCGACAATACCCTTTATCCGCATCATTCCAATCTGTTTTCCCAGATCGATGTGAAAATGACGGACTATGTCGCTGATCTGCTGAAGCTGTCCCGTACCGATGCGCGGCAGATGCAGAAGCAATTCTACAAGGATTATGGCACGACGCTGAAAGGGTTGATGGACCGCTACGATATCGATCCGGATGATTTTCTGCAGAAAGTCCACGACATCGATTATTCCTGGCTGGTGCCAGATCCATCATTGGCCATCGCCATCAGGCAGCTGCCTGGGCGCAAATTTATCTTTACCAACGGTGATCGCGGCCACGCCGAGCGCGCTGCGCGCCAGCTTGGTGTTCTCGACGAGTTTGACGACATCTTTGATATTGTCGCCGCGGAACTGCTGCCGAAGCCTGCCCGCGAGACCTATGACCGCTTTCTTGCCCGGCACAAGATCGATGCGGCGAGCAGCGTCATGTTCGAAGATCTGGCGCGCAACCTCATCGTGCCGAAAGCTCTGGGTATGACGACAGTGTTGATCGTTCCGCACAATTTCGAACCGACATTCTCGGAAATCTGGGAGCGTGACCCTGGTCATACCGATCACGTCGACTATGTTACCGACAACCTCGCCTCGTTTCTAAGCGCCATCCTGCCAGGTCAGAAGGCGCTAAATGAGCCTGCGTGAAGCCGTTCGAGCCTTTCATGCTTAAACAGAAACAGTTCTGTTTCTCGGATGGCGAGACAATCCACGCGGAAGGTGGCGAGGTCGATGCCTTTCCATCGTCCGACGCCGCATGACAAAGTGGTTGGCCGCCAGCCGGAAACCCAGCCGTTGGTTTGCTTTGGCAAACCAACGGCTGTTAAACCCGCTGGTCGAATTATCCGCATTTCGAGAGAAATGCGGTTCGACGAGTGGGCCGGGTGAATTCGGGCCAAATCCATCGGGCTTCGGCATCGTTCGATGCTAAGGCATCGGCCTCGCCAACCCCCTCGACCTTGTCCACGAATTCCCTCCGGCAGAACGATTCTATTTAGGCATGAAAGGGCTCTAGGTCAGTTCGTAGAAGGTTTTGATAACCTCCCAGGCTTCCTCAGCATTATCGACGAAGGTTATCAACTCGCGATCTGAAGGCGAGATGACACCTTGCTCAGCGAGGAAATCGAAGTTTATCGCCCTTTCCCAGAATGGCTTGCCGAACAGCAGGAAGGGAATGCGCTCCATTCGACCGGTCTGGATGAGAGTGAGAGCTTCAAATGTTTCGTCCATCGTCCCGAAGCCGCCTGGAAAGATCGCCATAGCCTTGGCGCGCATCAGGAAATGCATCTTGCGAATGGCAAAGTAATGGAAGTTGAAGCTCAGCTCCGGCGTCACGTAGGCGTTAGGCGCCTGTTCGTGCGGCAATACGATGTTGAGACCGATCGTCGGGGCGCCGACGTCGGCCGCACCACGATTGCCCGCCTCCATTACACCAGGCCCACCACCAGTCACGACGACAAATTCACGGTTATAGGTCGTTGACGAATAGATAGAACACAGCTGCGCGAATTTGCGTGCCTCGGCGTAGTAGTGCGAGTTGGCTTCGAGGTTTTTCTTCTGCGTTTCGTTTTTTGCGGCCCAGGCAGGACCGCCCGGTTCCGGAATGCGCGCACCACCGAACAGGACAACCGTTGAACGGATGCCACGTTCGGCGAGAGCCATCTCCGGCTTCAGCAATTCGAGTTGAAGCCGCACTGCACGGAGTTCGCGGCGTGTCATGAAATCCGGATCGGCGAAAGCCAATCGATAGGTATCCGACTGGGTCTGCGGCGTTTCCGGTGCGGTCTCCACGCGGCGCACAGCTTCGGAAGAATGTGAAAACGGCGTCCAGCTGTTTTTTTCATCAGTGTTCAATTGTTTTTCTCCTTCTGCGGACACTTATGGCGCTTAGAGACATAAAAATCGATTCGTCATCCAACAATGTGACGCTGCGATTGACCCTCTCACAGACTTAACTTAGTAGCCCTAACCATTAGTCTTAACCGCCCGTTTAATGGAGTGATCTGAAAATGTCCAAGCCCGATCTAGCCAGCCTTGAGAAGACGATCGACACGGCCTTCGAAGAACGCGATGCAATCAGCACCGAAACTCGGGGCGAGATTCGGGAAGCGGTGGAGACATCTTTGTTGCTGCTTGATAGCGGAGAAGCGCGTGTTGCAGAGAAGCAGGCGAATGGCGACTGGAAAGTCAATCAATGGCTGAAAAGGGCAGTCCTCCTTTCCTTCCGGTTAAATCCGATGGGCCTTATCGAAGGCGGGCCCGGCGGCGCTCCTTGGTGGGACAAGGTCCCGTCGAAGTTCGACGGCTGGGGTGCGACTGAATTTGCCAAGGCAGGTATTCGAACCGTTCCGGGTGCGATTGTCCGCCGCTCCGCCTATATTGCTCCGGGTGCGATCCTGATGCCATCTTTCGTCAATCTCGGCGCCTACGTCGATGAAGGGACAATGATCGACACATGGGTGGGGGTTGGTTCCTGCGCGCAGATCGGCAAGCACGTTCACCTATCCGGTGGCGTCGGCATTGGCGGTGTTCTCGAACCCATGCAGGCCGGACCAACGATCATTGAAGACAATTGCTTCATCGGTGCCCGTTCCGAAGTGGTCGAGGGCTGTATCGTTCGCGAAGGCGCCGTGCTGGGCATGGGTGTATTTATCGGTAAATCGACCAAGATCGTCGATCGCGCTACCGGCGAGATTTTTTATGGCGAAGTTCCCCCTTATTCGGTTGTGGTTGCCGGTACAATGCCAGGCAAGAACGTTCCTGGCGAGAACTGGGGCCCTGGCCTCTATTGCGCCGTGATCGTCAAGCGCGTCGATGAGAAAACGCGTTCCAAGACCTCGATCAACGAGTTGTTGCGCGACTGATCTTATAGAGGAGAGAGGGCTCCTCTTTCCTAAACGTTGATCCCACGAATTTCTTCGACCGAATGGCTTCGGATAGGCTTGCCTTCCGCTTGTTTCACACAGGCAAGCACCTTGCGCGTGAGCTGGACGGCAATGTTTTTCTCGTCGGCCAATCGAACGATCACACCCTGTAGATAGTCGATCTCGGTTGCGCGTCCACGTGAAAAATCCTCCCACATGGAGGAACGAGCGTGGGGATTGATGGCGAGCATTTTGCGAGCAGCTAGGCGGAACAGGAAATTTGGCAGGCGCAGAATCCAGGGAAGCACGGCGGGCGATGCTCCTTGCACTTTTGCTGGCGTGATACCGTGCGCGCTCATGACCTTGAGGCCTTCGCTCATCTGATCTGCCAGCAGAAGCCGCCACTTCCGATTTGCCAATTGCCCTACAAGCGGTAAGTTTGAAAGCGCGTTGGGGGCATTGTTGAGGTTCATCAGCAACTTGCCCCAAAGAATGCCTTGTATGTCCGGATGCTGGTCGACGGCTAGTCCTGGAACTGAAAGCGCCTCTGCCAGACCATCCAGAACGTCATCAATGAGAATTGTTCCCGGCATCGTCCGCCTCACATTGAGCGGCGTCACGCCAGGATCCGACTGAACGACGTTGAATGGAACCATTCCGGAGATCACGATCACTCCCGGTGGCAAGTATTGGCGCAGGGTTTCAGCATTTCCGACGCCGTTCTGCAGGCTGACGACAATGACCTTTGAGGGCGCACACTCCGCTATCAATCTGGCCATCTCTTCCGTTGCGCCGCTCTTGACGGTGACGAGAACGATATCGGCCTGCCGGAATGCGATCGCAGGATCGCTTGTCAAAGAAAATTGCTCGGGCCCGATCAGTTTTTCCGCTCCTTCCGGATCTATGATCTTCAGGCCGTCCTGCCGGAGTGCCATCTCTAAACGCGGTCGGACAAGCAAGGTTACCGCCTTGTCCGCTGCAGCGAGACGTCCGCCTACATAGCATCCGATCGATCCGGCACCGGCTATAACGATCCGGCTATCGCTTTCGATCATGTTGCTCGCCTATGGTTACGTTGCTCATGTCATTAAATCAGATGCAGGAACTCCCATCCAGTGCGTGACAGGATCATGCTTTTCCATTATCGCTTTGACCATGAAATCCTCAATCGACCCCGTCCAAAATCTCGCTGAACTCATTGCATGTCCGTCGATAACGCCCGCGGAAGGTGGTGCATTGACGGTACTTGAAGCCATGTTGGCGCCGTTGGGTTTTTCCGTGGAAAGACCGACTTTCAGTGAAGATGGTACACCGGATGTCGAAAACCTCTACGCGCGCCGCTCCGGCAACGGACCGCATCTGATGTTCGCGGGCCACACGGATGTCGTGCCGGTAGGAGATGCGGAAGCATGGACCTACCCTCCATTCTCGGCTGCGATCCACAATGGCGAAATGTATGGGCGCGGCGCGGTCGATATGAAGGGTGGCATTGCCTGCTTTGTTGCGGCCGTAGGACGCCATCTCGAGAAACACCGGGTACTCAACGGTTCGATATCCTTCGTGATTACCGGTGACGAGGAGGGTCCATCCATTAATGGTACGGGCAAGTTGCTGGAATGGGCCACGGCGAAAGGCGAGAGCTGGGATGCCGCAATTGTTGGCGAACCTACCAACCCGGACAAACTCGGCGACATGATGAAGATCGGGCGCCGCGGCGGGTTATCGGGCACGATCGTCGTTCATGGCGTGCAAGGCCACGTGGCCTATCCGCACCTGGCCGACAATCCTGTTCGGGGGCTGGTGACGTTGGTTGAAAGCTTGCTTTATCCTGCTTTCGACAAGGGAACAAAAGACTTCCAGGCTACCAATCTCGAAATTACAACCATCGACGTCGGCAATCCGGCGGTAAATGTCATTCCGGCAAAGGCCACCGCGACGTTTAATATTCGTTTCAACGACACCTGGACCGACGAGACACTGATGGCTGAGATCCACAACCGTCTCGATAAGGCTGCTGGTCGTCACAAGCTGCGCCCCGGCAAAAAGGCGCCGGTGAACTACGAGTTGACCTGGCGTAACAGGGTAAGCCACGTTTTTCTGACACACGATGAAAAGCTGATCGGAACGTTGACCTCGGCGGTCGAAGCGATAGCGGGAAAGCGTCCACAGCTATCAACTTCCGGTGGCACCTCAGATGCCCGCTTTATCAAGGATTATTGCCCCGTGGTGGAATTTGGACTTGTCGGCCAGACGATGCATATGGTTGACGAGCGCGTGCGGATTGCCGATCTTGAAACGCTGACACGAATCTACGAACGCTTTATCGCGGATTTTTTTGCATGAATACGAGTGATATGCCGGATTTTGACGAGATTCAGCGATATCTGTGGGGCGCATGGCGGATGATGAACGGTCATGCCGATGGGCTTGACCAACTCGATTTCTCCGAAGATGGCTTTTGGCAGTCCTTTCATGCCATTACGATTTCCCTGCCGCCGCTCATCCTCGGCTGGATCATCTTCGCCAATGACCTGATCACACTGCAGCCGGAAACGGGTAACCGCTTTTCCATCATGGGCCGCGTGGCGTTCGTCGATCTTGCATCGTGGGTAGTACCTTTGGTGGTTCTCGCCCTCAGCGCCCGGCGTCTCGGTCTCAACAAGCGTTTCAGTCCCTATGTCGTCGCAAGCAACTGGGGAACCGCGATTGGTGCATGGCTTATGGTGCCCGCGACGCTGGCACGGCTACTACTGCCCGGTTGGCCAGCTTTGGCAACAGGTTTTGGCCTCGTGCTTTACGGGGGCATCATGTACCTGACCTACCGGTTGACGCATGTCGCGCTGAAAAAATCCTATGCCTACACAGCGACGTTTTTCGTGGTCATGGTCGTCGGGTCGCTTTTCCTTATGATCGTGCTTCAGAATGTATTGGGAATTTCCCTGCCCGATCCTGTTATGATGGGATAGTCGACGCCGATAAGATAAAGACCGTAAGGAGGCGCAACGGGTCCGCATGCCTTGCGGTCGCGCGCTTCAAGCGCAGCAGTGACATCGTCCGCATCCCAGCGCCCGCAACCGACTTCGTTAAGCGTTCCAACAAAGGAGCGGATCTGGTTGTGCAGGAATGATCGCGCAGAAGCCCTGATCTCGACGATTTCACCGCTGCGAGCCACACTGAGATGGTCGAGCGTTTTCACCGGGCTTTTCGACTGGCATTGGGTTGCACGAAACGTCGTAAAATCATGCGTGCCGATGAGCCGTTGTGCGGCGTCATGCATGGCATTTTCGTCGAGCGGTTTCTTGGCCCACCATGCCCGGTGCATTTCGAGCGGGGCGGGAGGCCGGCGGTTGATGATGCGATAAAGATAGTGCCGGCCTGTCGCCGAAAACCGCGCATCGAAATTGCTGCCGACGAGTTCGACGTTGATGATGCCGACGGTTTCGCCAGCGATGATCAGATGAGCGTTCAAGGCCTCACGCACCTTGGAACTGCTCCAGCCTTTCGTCAAATCCACATGCGCGACCTGCGCCGTCGCATGCACACCGGAGTCTGTACGGCCCGCAGCGCCAAGGGAAACCGCTTCTCCGCAGAATTTGAAGATCGCCTGTTCGATGGCAGCCTGAACGGTGTGGCCGTTCTCCTGACGCTGCCACCCGGCGTAGGGCGTGCCGTCATATTCGATGGTGAGCTTGTAACGAGGCACTTAGATTCTGTAATTCATGGCAGGCGCATCCCTTGGACGATCTTGGCGCCGCGCTGGAACTCCAGTCCATCCATGACCTTGCCGCCAGCGCGCTGTAAAGAACGCAAACGAACAGCGCCTTCGCCGCAAGCGATGCGCAGATCGTCACCAAGCACGGTTCCAGGATCACCGACGCCGGTTGCCAGGATCGAGCGCAGCAGCTTGACCCGTTCAAGGTCTTCACCGATTTCCATCTCGCACCAGGTCCCGGGGAAAGGCGCGAGACCGCGAATGCGATTGTGGACATCGATGGCCGGCTGCGACCAGTCGATGCGGGTTTCCGCCTTGGTGATCTTGGAGGCATAGGTGACGCCGTCTTCGGATTGCGGCGTCAGTGTGAGGCTGTCGCGCTCCAACGCTGCCATCGCGCGCACCATCAGATCGGCGCCCGCCATACTGAGTTGGTCGTGCAATTCGCCCGCAGTCATATCTGCGGTGATCTTGACCTTTTCCGCCATGGCCACCGGGCCGGTGTCGAGACCCTCGTCCATTTTCATGATCATGATGCCGGTCTCGAGATCACCGGCCATGATTGCACGTTGAATAGGTGCTGCCCCCCGCCAACGCGGGAGTAGCGAAGCGTGACCATTGTAACAGCCGAGCCGCGTGCCCTCGAGAATTGCAGGAGGCAGAATAAGCCCATAAGCTACGACGACCGCGACATCGGCCTGGAGATCGCGAAACGCTTGCTGCTCTTCGTCGCTCTTCAGGCTCTTCGGCGTGCGCACTTCGATGCCGAACTGTTCTGCGTTACGATGTACCGCGGATGGCGTCAGCTCCAGTCCGCGCCGTCCTGCGGGGCGCGGCGGCTGGCTGTAAACGGCCGCGATCTCGTGACCCTGACCGATCAAGGCGTTGAGGATGGGCACCGAGAATTCCGGGGTTCCCATGAAAATTATGCGGAGGCTCATCGACTTACACCGCCAGCCGGCTCGGCAGGCGGTCCTTGGCGAGTTTCTTGAATTTCTTGACCACCATCTCGCGCTTCAACCGCGAAATGTGATCGATGAACAGGACGCCGTTGAGGTGGTCGATCTCGTGTTGTAGGCAAGTCGCGAGAAGCCCTTCGGCGGCAACCTCGTGCTGCTTGCCATCTATATCGACATAGGAAACGCGCACCTGCGCAGGGCGCTCGACTTCCGCGTAGTAATCGGGGATGGAAAGGCAGCCTTCCTCGTAGACATTGCGGTCTTTGCTCGACGTCAAGATCTGCGGATTGATGAAAATCTGCGGCGCTCTTGGCTCATCTTCTTTGGAGAGATCGATCACGAGCATCCGCAGCGGTTCGCCCACCTGAATGGCAGCAAGGCCGATGCCAGGCGCATCATACATGGTGTCCAGCATATCGGCGGAAAACTTGCGCAAATCAGCGTCGAAGCGCTCCACAGGTTTTGACACCTGGCGCAGCAATGGATCGGGAAGAATGACAAGTGGTTTGATAGACATGAGCATCACCTAATATCTCGGCTTTCAACCGTCAATCCGATCAGAAAGCCAATTGTAAAAATGTTCTCGTTTTGATCTCACATTTGCGAGCCGAATCGGTTAGTCTCCATCATATGGAAACGCCAATTTCGCTGAATCAAACTCTGTTCCACCTCGGCTCGAGTTCCGTGTCCCTCGGCATGGCATTGTTTGTGGCCACCGTCGCAGTGACACTTATCGTGGTGTTCGCGGTGATCGCAGTGTCGCGCTCCACCCGCATGCGGATGGTCGCCGAGATCCAGGCAGAAGACCGGGCACGCGACGCTGAAGCGCGCATGGGCGAGATATTGAAAAGTCAGGCGGAGATGCAGGGCCGCATGCAGACGATGGCGGAACTGTTTGGTTCGCGTCAGGCGGAACTCAATCAGTCGATCCGCGAAAGGCTCGATGGCATGACCAGCCGCATAGGCCAGACCATGACGGAACAGACGCAGTCCACGCACGAAAATCTGGCGAAGTTGCAGGAGCGGCTGGCGGTCATCGATACGGCGCAGAACAATATTCAGGCCCTCGCGGGTCAGGTCGTGCAATTGCAGGCGATCCTTGCCAACAAGCAGACGCGCGGCGCCTTCGGTCAGGCCCGGATGGAAGCCATCATCGCTGATGGCCTCCCGCAAGGCGCTTACGAGTTTCAGGCTACGTTGACGAATGGAAGCAGGCCGGACTGCGTCGTCCGCATGCCGAATGGCGCGCCAAACCTTGTCATTGACGCAAAGTTTCCACTCGAAGCGTGGACTGCTATTCGCGAATCGGAAGGCCCCGAGGCCAAGAAAATCGCAGTCGCCCAGTTCCGCCGTGACATCGAGGTCCATATCCGCGACGTGGCCGAGAAATATCTGATCAATGGCGAAACTCAGGACACAGCGTTTCTCTTCGTGCCGTCTGAATCAATTTTCGCCGGAATTCATGAGAGTTTTGAAGCCGTGGTACAGAAGGCGCATCGTTCGCGTATCGTCATCGTTTCACCATCACTATTGATGCTTTCGATCCAGGTCATTCAGGCTGTTCTCAAGGACGTGCGTATGCGGGAACAGGCGCACCTTATTCAGGGCGAAGTGATAAGGCTAATGGAAGACGTGGTGCGTCTCGATGACCGGGTGCGCCGCCTGCAGACGCATTTCGGTCAGGCCAACAAGGATATTGACGATATACTTGTCTCGTCCAGCAAAGTGACCAAGCGCGGTCAAAAGATCGAGGCATTGGAATTTGCCGAAGCACCTGCAAACGAGGTCGTCAAAGACCCGGAAAGTGCCCGGTCTGCTGCCTCTGCGACAGGGCAATTGCGCCTGCGCGTGGTTGAGGGCGATGATTAAGCCGCTTCGATCTTCTGGCGCCGAGCTTTCCACGTGCCGGCTGTCTGTGGTTTGACGAACAGCGTGGCTATATCGGGATTGGCTTTTTTAATCGCTGCTTCGAGTCGTTCCACACAGGCTTCTATTTCGGGTGCCTGCACGTGGTCTTCGAACTCGACGCTGAGGCCTGCCACAATTTGTCCGGGCCCCATGTGCACTGTCAGCACGCCGTTGGCCTTTTGAACGTCCGGATCGCTGTTGGCGATGTCGAGGATTTGCTGTTCGATTTCGGGTAGCGCCGATTCACCAATAAGAAGGCCCTTGCTTTCGCGCGCCAGAAAGATCGCGGTCGCGGCGAGAACGAGCGAGATGCCGATGGACGCGACGCCGTCGAGTTCTGGCATAGCGAAGATTTGCGCGGCCAAAATACCGATAAAGGCGATGATAAGGCCCAGCAATGCCGCTGTATCCTCGAATAGTACGGTGAAGACGCTGGGATCCTTGCTCTGCTGTACCGCGCGGACATAACCGAGAGCGCCTTTCACGGCGCGAAATTCCTTCAGCGCGACCAACCACGATGCTCCCTCGAAAACGGTCGCAAAGCCGAGCACAACGTAGTTTACGATCGGGTTGGCGACCGGTTCAGGGTTCATGATATGGATGAGGCCCTCGTAGAACGAAACGCCGGCACCGATCGCGAAGACGAGCAACGCGACGATAAAACTCCAGAAATAGAGTTCGCGCCCATGACCCAGCGGATGAGTCTTGTCCGCGGGTCGGGCGGCGCGGCGTAGCCCATAGAGCAACAGCCCTCCATTGCCGGTGTCCACCAGCGAATGGACGCCTTCGGAAAGCATTGCCGAACTGCCGGTAATAAAGGCAGCTATGAACTTGGTTGCAGCAATCAGCAGATTACCGATGATCGCAGCGTAGATCACTTTCTTCGATCCAGCGTGCGAGGTTGCCGATTGTGATGCCATTGCGTATCCCCTGACCTTGCGAAAACGCCAAATGATTTGATTGGTTCCGGAGCAGGTCACGACCGTGTGTCTTATGCGGTTGCGGCAGCAAATGGTCGGAATGGCGCTAGCTCTCCAACCCTTCATGCGCTAACCCTGCCTCAAATAGTGCAGGGCATCATGAGTGAATCCACAACTGAAAGTGCAATTTTCCTCGGAATCGATACGGGCGGCACCTATACGGATGCGGTGCTTTGGTCCGAACAGCGCGGCGTCATCGCCAAGGCAAAGGCTCTGACGACACGGCATGATCTGAGCGTTGGTATTTCGGGGGCTGTCGAGCGCATCATTGCCGAAGCCTCTGTCCAACCCGCGGACATACGACTTGTTTCCATGTCGACGACGCTTGCCACCAATGCGCTTGTGGAGGGGCAGGGAGGGCGAATTGCACTCGTCATGATCGGCTTTTCGAAAGCCGATCTCGGGAAGGCTGATCTTGCTGCAGCCCTCGGTTCTGACCCCGTCGTGTTCATTGCCGGTGGACATGACGTCTATGGCCGGGCGCAGCCGTTCGATACAAGTTCCTTGAGCGAGGCATTGCCGCGCTTGAAGCACGAGGTAACGGGCTTTGCTGTCTGTGCATATTTCGCAGTGCGTAATCCCGAACATGAAATCGCAGTTCGTGATCTGGTGCGGCAAGCAACCGGTTTGCCCGTCACCTGCAGCCATGAACTGTCGGCCAAACTGAACGGGCCGCGCCGCGCCCTGACAACTGTTCTCAATGCCCGTCTCATTGCCATGATCGACCGGCTGGTGGCTGCAACGGAGGGTTTTCTCGACCGGAGCGGTATTTACGCCCCGCTTATGGTGGTGCGAGGTGATGGCGCACTTGTCTCGGCGGCATTTGCGCGGCACCGGCCGATCGAGACGATACTTTCCGGTCCGGCCGCCAGCCTCGTCGGCGCGCGGCACATGACGGGCCTCGATAATGCGATCGTATCCGATATTGGCGGCACGACCACCGATGTTGCGGTTCTCGACAAAGGCCGTCCTCGGCTTGACCCCAATGGCGCGACCGTAGGCGGGTTCCGCACCATGGTGGAAGCGGTGGCAATGCGCACCTTTGGTCTCGGCGGGGATTCGGAAGTGTCGCTCGACGACAACACCATGCTTCCCGGCATAAAACTTGGTCCGAGACGACTTGTACCGCTGTCGCTGCTTGCGGCCAATCATGGCTCGCTGGTCATCGACCATCTGACGCGGCAAGCGAAAACTGCCAATGCCGGCCGATTGGACGGGCGTTTTGCACTACTTACCGGTGTCCCGACGCAAATGACCTCCGGTCTCAGCAAAAATGAAGCCGAATTGTATGGACGCATCACAACAGAACCGCAGCCACTTGACCGGCTTTTAAGTTCCATCTCACAGGCAACGACTGTCAACCGCCTTGTGGCGCGGGGTTTGGTTCATCTGTCGGGTTTTACGCCGTCAGACGCTTGTCACGTTCTTGGCCTGCAAAACAATTGGAACGCGGAAGCAGCACGTTACGGTGCCATTCTCTACGCGCGGCGCAAGGATGGCGCGGGTCGCCCGCTCTGCGATACGCCTGAGGAAGTTTCCCGCCGCACCTATGATGCCCTGATCCGGCGTTCGTCCGAAGTTGTACTCGAAACGGTTTTCGCCGAAGACGGGCTCGAAGGGCCGGAAACGGTTGCGAGCCCGTTGGTTCAGCGGGCACTTTCAGGCGCGAGCGGGATTGCCGGGGCAAGGCTCGATATAGACCGGCCATTAATCGGACTGGGCGCATCGGCACCAGTCTATTATCCGGCCGTTGGCGAGATGCTCGGCACAAAATGCATCGTCCCTGTTGACACTGATGTCGCCAACGCTTTGGGTGCTGTGGTTGGCCAAGTGCGCGTTTCGGTGGAGGCTCATATCAGCCAGCCAGCAGAGGGCATCTTCCGCGTCATGGCAGGGGAGGTCGTCAAGGATTTCCAGATCGAGGAAGAGTCAATCGCCTTTGCCGAAACGACGCTGCGGTATCAGGTAGTGCAATTGGCATTGGAAGCTGGAACTGATGAAGCGCAGATTGGTACTACCCGCGAGATCAGCGCCGCCACCGTCGAAGACCAGCGCACGTTTATCGAGGCGGTGGTTGTAGCGACGGCCTCCGGAAGGCCCCGCATCGCGCATTAGATAACCATTCAGTATTGATGAATTGACTGGGAATGCTTCTGTGTGTTCAAGGGTAAGCCGACGGAAATTGTAAGGAACGAACCATGGTCGAGCGCATCGAGATCAACGGCCTGAAGGTCGCGAAAGAACTCTACGGCTTCGTTGTGAATGAAGCTATCCCGGGCACCGGGGTGGATGCGGTGGTATTTTGGTCGGGCTTTGCGCGGATCGTCGAAGATTTGGCACCAAAAAATCGCGAACTCCTGCAAAAACGCGATGTGTTTCAGCAAAAACTCGACGATTTCTACAAGCGTAAGCGCGACAGCGGCTACACCGAAGAAGAGTACGAGGTCTTTCTGAGGGAGATAGGGTACCTGCTGCCAGAAGGCGGAAGCTTCGCTGTTTCAACCAGGAATGTGGACCCGGAAATTGGGGTTGTCGCTGGTCCACAGCTCGTCGTTCCCGTTATGAATGCTCGCTATGCCCTTAACGCCGCCAACGCGCGCTGGGGCTCGCTTTATGACGCGCTGTACGGCACGGATGCGATTTCCGACGAGGGTGGCGCCGAAAAGACCAAGGCGTTCAATCCTGTGCGCGGTTCGAAGGTCATCGCCTGGGCCAAGGCATTTCTGGACGAGAGTGCGCCGCTTGACGGTGCGCACTGGGCCGACGTTTCCAGCTTGAGCATCCAAAATCACAAACTCGCTCTTGCAGCAGATGGCAAGCCTGTTGTGCTCAAGGAAGAAGGACAGTTTGCCGGTTATCGCGGTGACGCGACTGCTCCAACCGCCATTCTTCTTGTGAAGAATGGGCTGCATGTCGAGATCGTTATCAATGCCGATCACCCGATTGGCAGGACAGATGCGGCACATATTGCTGATGTCCTGCTCGAATCGGCTCTGACCACGATCCAGGATTGTGAGGATTCCGTTGCTGCCGTCGATGCGGAAGACAAGGTTATCGTCTATCGCAACTGGCTTGGGCTGATGAATGGCGATCTTGAAGATACGTTCGATAAGGGCGGCAAGACCGTTACGCGCAAACTCAATGCCGACCGCGAATATGTCGGCAAGGACGGCAAGCCGCTGACGGTGCCAGGGCGCTCGCTCATGCTGGTACGTAATGTCGGCCATCTGATGACCAACCCGGCCATCCTCGACAGGGAGGGCAACGAAGTTCCCGAAGGCATAATGGACGCGGCGATCACTGCGCTTGCAGCGCTGCATGATATAGGGCCAAACGGACGGCATATGAATTCACGAGCAGGATCCATGTATGTGGTCAAGCCGAAGATGCACGGTCCGGAAGAAGTGGCGTTCGCATCTGAGCTGTTCGGACGGGTCGAGATGTTGCTTGGTATGCAGCCAAACACCATCAAAATGGGGATCATGGATGAGGAACGCCGCACCACGGTGAACCTGAAGGAAGCAATACGTGCCGCCGCGGAACGCGTTGTCTTCATCAACACTGGCTTCCTTGACCGCACCGGCGATGAAATCCGCACCTCGATGGAAGCCGGTCCGATGATCCGCAAGGGCGACATGAAACAGGCCGCCTGGATTGGCGCCTACGAGGATTGGAACGTGGATATCGGTCTCGAATGCGGGCTTTCCGGCCATGCGCAGATCGGGAAGGGCATGTGGGCCATGCCCGACCTGATGGCGGCCATGCTCGAGCAGAAGATCGCGCATCCGAAAGCCGGTGCGAATACCGCTTGGGTGCCATCGCCGACCGCAGCGACGCTGCATGCCACGCATTATCACAGGGTCAATGTCGCTGAGGTTCAGGCAGGATTGAAGAAGCGTGGCCGGGCGAAGCTTGGCGACATCCTGTCGGTGCCGGTGGTCTCTCGTCCCAACTGGACACCGGAAGATATCCAGCGCGAACTCGACAACAATGCTCAAGGGATTCTGGGTTACGTCGTTCGTTGGGTTGATCAGGGCGTCGGCTGCTCCAAAGTGCCGGACATCAACAATGTCGGCTTGATGGAAGATCGCGCAACGCTTCGCATTTCTGCTCAGCATATCGCCAACTGGCTGCACCACGGCGTAGCGAGCGAGGCACAGGTGCTTGAGACGCTCAAGCGCATGGCGGCGGTCGTCGACAGACAGAACGCGGACGACCCGCTCTATCAGCCGATGGCGGTTGATTTCGACGGTTCGATCGCTTTTCAAGCCGCCTGCGACCTTGTTTTCAAAGGCCGCGAACAGCCAAACGGCTATACAGAGCCGGTCTTGCATCGCCGCCGGCTTGAGCTGAAGGCGAAATCGGGCTCAGTCTAGGCCGGCCCGATGGCACGCTACGTCAGACATCTCGTGTTCCTCACCGCTGTCATGATGTGGAACACTGGACTGGCGGCAGAAAGACAGACACCGACAATCGAGATTGTCGACTGGGGGCTGACGAGCCCGAAAGAGGTTGGTTCCGAGATTTCACCCGACACCCCAACGGGCGTGAACCGGCTTGTAGAAGGGCCGGTGGGCGTTACCAGAACGACCAATATACACGCATGCATCGGCACGAGTTTCGGTGTGGTTTATAGTATGTCAGATAGGGGAGAAGCGGTCCTTCCCATAACAGTGGTTGTATTCCATCCAGTGATCAACACACCGGACGGCCGGTCGATGGTGAAAAGCAGTTGGCCGGATAGTGCAACGTCACTCCGGCGCTATGCCGGCTGGGTGTTCGAAAGGGATTTCGAACTCGTCTCGGGCACCTGGACAATTTCACTGCGTGATCTATCGGGCAAAGAACTGACGTCAAAAAAATTCGATGTAACAGCCGGAAGCTGTCCGATTTCATAGAGGATCAGCTACGATTTGCACTGATTGTGAAGGTCTAAATCCGGACGGTCACGTCGGCCCTACTTGTTTGCTGGCTGATTCTTGTTTACGCGATGGCGCATGATACTGCTCGCGCTCGATACCGCTGCCAATCTCTGTTCCGTCGCCATTCTCGATGTCGAAACCGAGGCCATACTGGCCGCGATCAGCGAAGATATTGGCAAGGGTCACGCCGAGCGGCTGATGGCCACTATCGAGCAAGCATTGATAGATGCCAGAATTGCCATCACGGATATCGGCAAGATTGCCGTCAGCGTCGGACCTGGCTCTTTTACCGGCGTCCGTGTCGGCGTCTCCACGGCACGCGGTTTCGCACTTGCCCTGAAATGCCCGGCGGTTGGTATCAGTACGCTTCAGGCGCTGGCCTATGACGCTGCCAAGGTTTTTTCGAACAGGCCGATCCTTTCGGTTATCGATGCGCGGCGCGACGAGCTTTATGCGCAATTCTTTGGCGAGGACGGATTAGCGACATCAAAGCCAATGGTGACGACGTTGCCAATGATTTTGCAACAATTGGAGAAACGAGGCAGAAACCATGTCCTCTCCGGTTCAGGCGCAGCGCTCATCAACGAAAAGCTGGATCAGCCGCTCGACATCGCCGCAACAACCGCGACAGGAAGCATCGAGGCTTTTGCCCGGCTTGGCGCATTGCACATTGATGATGGCGAAGCGCCAAAGCCGCTTTATCTGCGCGGTCTTGACGTCAAGCCCCAGCAGGGCTTTGTGCTGAAAAGGAAGATCGCTGAATGATCGGTTTTCCATTTGACAATATGCGGTCACGCAACTTTGTTATCGAACCGCTTGCACAAACGGATGCGGCACAACTCGCCACTATTCACGCCGGTACCTTTCGTCAGCCATGGAGCGACGACGATTTTCATGCGCTGCTGGTAGAGGACAATGTGTTTGGTTTCATCGCTCGGGAGGAGGGCAATCGTAGGGCACGGGCAGGCGGTTTCGTCCTGGCGCGTCTCATTTTGGATGAGGCGGAAATTCTCACCATTGCTGTCGCTCCCCAATCACAGCGCCAAGGTCTTGGCCATGCATTGATCGACGCCACTCTTCGTCATTTGTACAATGCGCGTGCGAGCATGCTTTTTCTGGAGGTGGATGAGCTGAATGTCTCAGCGCTGGCACTCTATCGCAGGCTCGGCTTCAAACAGGTCGGAAAACGGCCCGGTTACTATGAAACGGCAGCAGGGCGCTCCGCTGCCTTGACCATGCGCCGCGATCTGAAAAAGGGCCGCTGAATGATCGCGCGGTTGCGTTTTCTTGTGACGGCGATGGTGTTTGTCCTCGTCATTGCCTTCCTTGTGCCCCTACAATTCATCTTTCTGAAGACCGGGTGGCGGCCGCGCGCCACGACGCCAATCTTGTTTCACCGGATAGTGCGGCGTCTCCTTGGCTTTCGTGTCCATGTGCATGGCAAGATGGCGGAGGGACGTCCGCTTCTGCTGACCGCCAATCACTCTTCCTGGACGGACATTGTCATCCTGGGCTCTCTGCATGAGATGGCTTTTATCGCCAAGGCAGAAGTGGCCAGCTGGCCGCTGTTTGGCGTCTTGGCGAAACTGCAGCGCACGGTGTTCGTTGAGCGGGAGAAACGTGGCAAGACCCATCACCAGGCTAGCGAAATCGCAATCCGCCTCGCTGGAGGTGATGTCATGGTGCTGTTCGCCGAAGGCACCACCTCCGACGGTAATCGCGTCCTTCCGTTCAAGACGTCGCTATTTGGCGCCGCGCAAGTAGCTATCCGCGATACCGGTGTGGAGACAGTGACCGTGCAGCCGGTGGCAGTTGCCTATACGCGGGTTCACGGCATACCGATGGGACGCGTTCACCGGCCGCTGGTTGCATGGCCGGGTGATGTGCCGCTTGGGCCAAGTTTGATTGGTCTTCTCAAAGATGGCGCTATCGATGTCGATGTCTGGTTTGGCGAACCAGTCGTTATCGACAAGAATAGTGATCGCAAGGCTTTGGCACGGACCATGGAGGCGAGGGTCCGCGCAATGGTGCGCTCGTCGCTGATGGGACGTGATCTCGTTAATCGTGATGCGGAAAGCGACTCAGCTATTCTCAACGATGCCAAAAAGCTTTAGAAGCCTGCCAATGGACGACATGAACATCAATACTGAGCCGGGCGAAGTTCCCGGCACCGCTTCGCATTCGCCAGCACTTGCGAACACGCGCAAGGTCTATGTGAAGACCTATGGCTGCCAGATGAATGTCTATGACAGCCAGCGGATGACCGACAGCCTCGCCGCCGAAGGCTACAGCCCGACCGATACCGCTGACGATGCCGATCTCGTGTTGATCAATACCTGCCACATTCGCGAAAAGGCTTCCGAAAAGCTCTATTCGGCTCTCGGCCGCCTGCGCAAGATGAAGGATGCGCGGGCACAGGAAGGCCGCGAACTGACCGTGGGTGTTGCAGGCTGCGTTGCGCAGGCAGAAGGCGACGAGATCACACGCCGGGCGCCGGTGGTAGATCTGGTCGTCGGTCCCCAGACGTATCATCGGCTGCCCCAAGCGCTGGCGCGCGTCCGCCGGGGCGAGCGTGTCGTCGAGACCGAATATGCCATAGAAGACAAATTCGAGCATCTGCCAGCGCCGGGGAAAGAGCAGACCAGAAGTCGTGGTGTGACGGCATTTTTGACGGTGCAGGAAGGTTGCGACAAGTTCTGCACCTTCTGCGTGGTTCCCTATACACGCGGTTCGGAGGTTTCCCGCCCTGTCGCGCAAATTCTGAAAGAAGCCGAAAAGCTTGCCGATGCGGGCGTGCGGGAACTGACCCTGCTCGGCCAGAACGTCAATGCCTGGCATGGCGAGGGAGTTGATGGCCGGGAATGGGGCTTGGGCGAGTTGCTCTACCGCCTGGCCGAAATTCCCGGAATCGTGCGGCTTCGCTACATCACCAGCCATCCGCGCGACATGGATGATACGCTGATCAGCGCGCATCGCGATCTCGACATGCTGATGCCCTACCTGCATCTGCCCGTCCAGTCCGGCTCCGACCGCATCTTGAAAGCAATGAATCGCAAGCACACCGCTGCGGATTATCTGCGTTTGATCGAGCGTATCCGCGCCGCCCGCGCTGATATCGCTCTCTCCGGCGATTTTATCGTCGGCTTTCCCGGCGAGACCGAAGAGGATTTCGAGGCGACGATGCAAATCGTACGCGATGTCACATACGCCGCCGCCTATTCGTTCAAATACTCGCCGCGTCCCGGAACTCCCGGTGCTGACATGGACAATCACGTCGAGGAAGCGGTTAAGGATGAAAGGCTCCAACGCCTGCAGGCCTTGCTCAGTGAGCAGCAATATGCGTTTCAGCGCAGTCTTGTTGGAAAGAGCATGGATATTCTGATTGAAAAGGCAGGAAGGATACCAGGACAGATGGTCGGACGATCTCCCTGGTTACAACCCGTAATTATCGATGTACACGGGGCAAGAATCGGCGACATTATCAATGTACGAATCATCGACACCGGTACCAACAGTCTGATTGGCATTCGGGAGATGAACTCGGCGAGCAATGGGACTATATAAAAGGCTGAACACTTATTCAGGAGAGCCGTTTGAACGCCACCGAAAAACTGAAACCCGCTCCCTCCGGGGCCTCGGATCTGGCGCATATCGTACTGACATTTGATAATAACCGGCTGGCGAGTGCGCTGTTCGGCCAGTTCGATGAAAATCTCGCCCGCGTTGAGCAAAAACTGGGTGTCGATGTTCGCTCAAAGGGCAACCAGCTCGCCATTCGCGGTGAACCCGGCGCGACGGAACAGGCACGCAGGGCGCTTGATCAGCTCTATGAACTTTTGCAAAAAGGCCACGACATCTCCGCGTCCGATGTCGATGGCGCCTTGCGCATGGCAATCGCCGCCGATGACCAATTGACGCTCCCGACGATGGAAAACAAAAGCAAGATGGCTGCAGCCCAGATTTCGACCCGCAAAAAGACGATCTTTGCCCGGACGCCGACGCAGGATGCCTATATGCGGGCGCTCGATCGCTCGGAAATGGTGTTCGGTGTAGGGCCGGCCGGTACAGGCAAGACGTATCTTGCCGTTGCCCATGCAGCCATGCTGCTGGAGCGCGGACTTGTCGACCGGATCATTCTGTCGCGGCCTGCCGTTGAAGCGGGTGAACGCCTCGGCTTTCTGCCGGGTGACATGAAAGAAAAGGTCGACCCGTATCTGCGCCCGCTTTACGACGCGCTCTATGACATGATGCCTGCCGACAAGGTCGAACGGGCAATTGCTGCCGGTGTGATAGAAATCGCGCCGCTTGCCTTCATGCGTGGCCGTACGCTCGCCCATTCGGCAATCATTCTCGATGAGGCGCAGAACACGACAGCCATGCAGATGAAGATGTTTCTGACGCGTCTCGGTGAAAATGGCCGAATGATCATCACCGGTGATCCGAGCCAGATCGATTTGCCTCCTGGCCAGAAATCCGGATTGGTAGAGGCGCTGAGAATTCTCGATGGCGTCAGCGGTATTGTTACCGTACGGTTTACGGACGTTGATGTGGTTCGTCATCCACTTGTTGCCGCGATCGTCCGGGCCTATGACAAGGAAGGCGCCAAGCCCTGACGCTTGGCGGTGCTGTCTTGATCGATATCGACATTTTGGTTGAAACGGACGGCTGGGCCGATGAATCCGTGTTGCGCGATCTGGCGGCTAATGCGATCGCTGTTGCGTGGCAAACGCTGGATGGAGGGGAACAGCCTGCGAGCGAGCTCAGTCTCGTCTTCACCGACGATGCGACGATCAGAGAACTCAACAATGACTGGCGTGACAAGGACAAACCGACCAATGTGCTGTCGTTTCCAGCATTCACTCTGAAGCCGGGTCAGAAACCGGGGCCCATGCTTGGCGACATCGTCATTGCGCGTGAAACGGTAGCGCGCGAGGCCGTGGACGAGGGCAAAGCCTTTGACCATCATCTGACCCATCTCGTTGTCCATGGATTTCTGCATTTGCTTGGTTATGATCATCTGACCGAGACGCAAGCAGAAGAGATGGAAGAGCTCGAACGCAAAATTCTCGAGCGCCTTGCAATTCCGGACCCATATGCGCTATCCGTCATTGACGATCAATTCGATTGAGGACCATGTCTGACACGTCGCACCAGAATGATTCCGCCGCCGTTCCCTCCAGGGGAATAACGGGGCAGGAGAGTGATGCCGAAGGGCAAAGTACTACCAGAGCGCAAGGCCCAGAAAAGCGCTCGCTTCTTTCCGCAATTTTCCCATTTCTGCGCGCCCGCCCGGGAACTTCCCTGCGGGAAGACCTGGACGCCGCTCTGGCCGAAAGCCAGCATGGCGATACGGCGTTTTCGCCCGAAGAGCGCGCCATGCTGCATAACATCCTCCGCTTGCGCGAACTGCGCGTCGAGGATGTCATGATACCGCGCTCCGATATTGAGGCCGTTGAGATTTCCACATCGCTTGGCGACCTGCTGGAGGTTTTTGAAAGGTCAGGCCATTCGCGCATGCCGGTTTTTGCGGAAACACTCGATGATCCACGCGGCATGGTTCACATTCGCGATGTCGTCAATCACATCACGAAGATTTCAAGAGTGAAGCCGCCGCGAAGAACCGCTGCCCGCGCGCCGAGGATTCCTGTTGCTGCAAAGTTCAACCTTTCCAATGTCGATCTCACCAAGACAATTGTCGATTTGAGCCTGATGCGGCCGATACTTTTCGTGCCGCCATCGATGTTGGCCAATGACCTCATGGGCCGGATGCAGGCGCAACGCATCCAGATTGCACTTGTCATTGATGAATACGGCGGCACCGATGGCCTGGTTTCACTGGAAGACATCGTCGAGATGGTCGTCGGCAACATTGAAGACGAGCACGACGATGACGAAGTGATGCTTGTCGAAGAGCCGGAAGGTGTATTCATTGCGGATGCCCGGGCTGATCTCGATGAGGTTTCGGAAAAAATCGGTGCGGGATTCGTTGTGGGGGAACATGGTGAGGATGTGGATACAGTCGGTGGGCTGATATTCTCGATCCTCGGCCGTATTCCGGTTCGCGGCGAAATGGTGCAGGCTGTACCCGGCTATGAATTCCACGTTCTGGAGGCCGATCCTCGCCGCATCCGCAAAGTTCGCATCGTGCCCCTGCGCCATGCCGAACGCCGTCCGCCACGCACTGCCAAGCACGATTCTGCCGATCAGCCGTCGGATAGCGGCGAATGATTGTTTCTCGCATGTCCCATCCGTGAATGTCGGTATATCCCGAGCCGCGAAAGGGGCGGGCATGATGCAGCGTTTGGCCGGAAAGGTCATTCTCCTGTCGGGCTGGAAACGGATTGCGCTGGCATTCTTCATGGGTGCGCTCGCGAGTTTTGCCCTTCCGCCCTACGATTTTTTTGCTGTCTGCTTCGTGTCGTTGCCTGTTCTGGTCTGGCTCATCGACGGTGCCGTCGATAATGCCGGCGCTGGGCCGATCAAACGTTTGCTGCCAGCCGCAATGGTGGGCTGGTGGTTCGGCTTTGGCTATTTTGTCTTCGGGCTTTGGTGGATCGGCAATGCGCTGCTTGTTGATGCTGCGAATTTCGCCTGGGCTATTCCTTTTGCCATTCTTGGGCTACCTGCTGTTCTCGCCATCTTCTACGCTCTCGCCGTTGCGCTGGCACGGCTTTTATGGAGCGATGGTCTTGGCCGATTATTCGCGCTCGCCTTTGGCTTTGGTATTGCCGAATGGCTACGGTCCTTCGTTCTCACCGGCTTTCCGTGGAATGCCATAGGCTACGCAGCGATGCCGGTGCCGGTGCTGATGCAATCATCTGTCATTGTCGGGTTGCTGGCAATGAATGCGTTGGCCGTGATCGTCTTTGCCATGCCCGCGCTGCTGGCCGACCGGCGTGGACTGAAGACGGGAACTATCCTCGCTCTTGTCTTGGTCTCTGCGCATGTCGGATTCGGCGTCTACCGTCTCAGCACCGCCAAGGTCGAAGCCAGGGGGCCGCAAGTTCGCGTCGTCCAACCATCGATCGCGCAGGACCTCAAATGGGATGCCGATGCACGCCGGGGCATCATGGACAAGTATCTTGCCATGACCGGGTCGGAACCCAAAGAAGGTAAGCCCAGACCACAGGTGATTGTTTGGCCTGAAACAGCGGTTCCCTATATCCTGACCAAAACGCCGGAAGCACTGAAGAGCATAGCCGACGTTCTGACGGATGATCAGGTCCTGTTGGCAGGGGCCATCCGAATGGAAGAGCCCGGCGGCAGCGATGCGCCGCTTTATTACAATTCGATCTATGCGATCGATGCCGACGGAGAAATCACTGGCGCTGCAGACAAAGTCCATCTTGTTCCATTCGGCGAATATGTGCCGCTGGAGAGCATTCTACGCAGGTTCGGCGTCAGCGAAGTCATTGAACTGCCCGGCGGGTTCACAGCCGCAAGGACGCGTCGTTCGCTCGCCGTGAGGGACAATTTCACTGCCTTGCCCCTCATCTGTTACGAAGCGATCTTTCCAACCGAAATGTCGTATGAAGGGTCGCGCGCCGACGCCATTGTTAACGTCACAAACGATGCCTGGTATGGAGACACGCCAGGTCCTTACCAGCATTTCCGGCAAGCTCAATTGCGCGCTGTGGAGCAGGGATTGCCCCTTGTAAGGGCCGCCAACAATGGACTTTCTGCTGTAGTAGATCCCTATGGCCGAATCATCGACGCATTGGCGCTCAACGCTGTTGGAGTGATTGACGTCGCTCTTCCAACGAAAGTGGAACTACCAGTTCGTGAAGGTGCTCGTCATTTTCAATTCTGGATTGTAATTGGCATTATTCTGGTTGTAACGCTGGCTTATTTTTTTCGCCATCGGACGCGGGTTAGTTGACATTTAAGATTTGGACCTATCGAATAAAGCCTTATTTGGCCCGTTGATGCATTGATGATAAAATTCGTTTTCAGCTTCATTTCATACGAATGAGATTTTTATGACTGATACTAATAAGAAGAGACCAAATCCAGTAGACGTACACGTGGGTGCACGCATTAGGTTGCGACGCAACATGATTGGATTGAGCCAGGAAAAACTCGGTGAGAGCCTTGGAATAACATTTCAGCAGATCCAGAAATACGAAAAGGGCATGAATCGTGTCGGTGCCAGCCGATTGCAGGCCATTGGGAATACTCTCAATGTACCCGTCACGTTTTTCTTCGACGACATGCCTGGTCAATCCGACAAGCCCAAGGGATTCGAGGAGGAGAGCGAGACCACCTATGTCGTCGGCTTCCTCAACAGTTCGGAGGGTATTCAGCTTGCCCGTGCATTTGCGAAAATCGGCGATGCAAAGATAAGGCGAAAAATTCTCGATCTTGTCCGTACGCTGGGTCACGAAGAAGAATAATCCGCTGAAAAAGCGGGTTCGGAGAGGAAAGCGCTTTCGCAAGCTTTGGAAAAAAATTCTCAAACTGCCATTTGTTTGAAAATGAAAGCAATTGACTGATCCTCTCTACCTTGGCAAAGACTACGCTGCCCAACTCAGACTTTGCTGGTTGGCGCATTCGTTCGCTTTCAAGAGGGGTTCCCCGTGACACGCAGTTCTTATCTTTTTACCAGTGAGTCCGTATCGGAAGGTCATCCAGACAAGGTCTGTGACCGCATTTCTGATGAAATCGTAGACATGATCTACAAAGAAGCAAAGAAGACGGGCGTTGATCCGTGGACCGTACGCATTGCTTGCGAAACGCTGGCAACCACGAACCGCGTCGTGATCGCCGGTGAAGTGCGTGTGCCTGACACATTGCTGAAGAAAGACAAGAACGGCGTCGTGCTGAAAGACGCCAAGGGACATCCGGTTATCAATCCCTCGCGCTTTCGCGCCGCTGCCCGCCGCGCCATCCGCGAAATCGGTTACGAGCAGGACGGTTTCAACTGGAAGACCGCAAAGATCGAAGTGCTCCTGCATCCGCAATCCGCTGACATTGCGCAGGGCGTCGATAATGCCGCCGACCGCCAGGGTGAAGAAGGTGCCGGCGATCAAGGGATCATGTTTGGCTACGCCTGCCGCGAAACGCCGGACCTGATGCCCGCCCCGATCTATTATTCCCACAAGATTCTCGAACTTCTCGCCGCCGCCCGTCACAAGGGCGAGGGCGACGCCGGCAGGCTCGGCCCCGACGCCAAGAGTCAGGTCACGGTCCGCTACATCGATGGCGTTGCTGCCGAAACCACGCAGATTGTGCTCTCGACGCAGCATCTCGACGCCAGCTGGGACTCCAAGAAGGTTCGCAAGGTTGTCGAGCCCTATATTCGCGAAGCCTTGGGTGATCTGAAGATTGCCGATGATTGCGTCTGGTACATCAACCCTACCGGCAAATTCGTGATCGGCGGTCCCGATGGCGATGCCGGTCTGACCGGCCGCAAGATCATCGTCGACACTTATGGCGGCGCTGCACCCCATGGCGGCGGCGCATTCTCCGGCAAGGACACGACAAAGGTCGATCGTTCCGCCGCTTATGCTGCACGCTATCTGGCGAAGAATGTCGTTGCGGCTGGTTTTGCCGACCGTTGCACGATCCAGCTCGCTTATGCGATTGGTGTCGCCCAGCCACTGTCGGTCTATGTCGATCTGCATGGGACGGGCACGGTGAAGGAAGCTGCAGTCGAAGAGGCGCTGCGCAAGGTCATGGATCTTTCGCCGACCGGCATCCGCAAACATCTCGATCTCAACAAGCCGATCTATGCCAAGACGTCCGCCTATGGCCATTTCGGCCGCAAGCCCGGCCGCGACGGCTCCTTCTCCTGGGAGAAGACAGATCTGGCCAAGCAATTGAAGTCCGCTCTGGCCGCCTGAGCGGCCATTGCAATCCCATGACTGAGGCAAGGCGCGAGCGTTCAACGGAAGCATTCTTCGGCAGAAGGAGCGGTAAAGCGTTACGCCCTTTGCAGCGTTCTATTCGTGATGAGCTGCTGCCGCTGCTCAAGCTCGATATTGTTACGCCGGCACCTGCCGACCTCCGCAGTCTCTTTTCTGCGGAGGTCGAAACGGTGCGATTGGAAATTGGCTTTGGCGGCGGCGAACATCTGTTGCACGAGGCGCGGCGTTGTCCGAAATCGGGCTTCATCGGCGTAGAGCCATTCGTCAACAGCATGGCGAAACTGGTCGTCGATCTCCATGAAGATCCCCTGCAGAACATCCGCCTTTACGACGACGACGCAACGCAAGTTCTCGACTGGTTGCCGGATGCGTCAATGGCTGGCATCGATCTGTTTTATCCCGATCCGTGGCCGAAGAAGAAACACTGGAAACGCCGTTTCGTCAGCCAAAAGAATCTCGACCGTTTCGCCCGTGTGTTGAAGTCCGGGAGCCGTTTCCGGTTTGCCTCCGACATCGACACTTATGTGAACTGGACGCTGCAGCATTGCCACGCGCACGGGGAGTTTGATTGGCAGGCGGAGACTTCCGCCGATTGGCACACGCCTTATGAAGCCTGGCCAGGCACTCGTTACGAACAGAAAGCCCATCGCGAAGGCCGCATTGGTGCCTATCTCACTTTTTTACGGCGCTGATAATGGCCGTATTCTGTTTGCGTTAATTCTTCATTTCGCGTGACAGCTTCCTGACAGTTTTCTAGTATCATTCTAAGGATGAGGAGACTGCTGGGAGGCTGTCCATATATCATGTCGTCAAACCGGGACCTGGGCATTTTTGCTACCACCCGGCTTACATCGGCATCTTCCCGTTTTTCTTCAGTATCTATCAAAAACAGACGGCCGATGGCCGCCATGGGAGGGACTTCCATAATGCGTAAGATGTTTTTTGCTTTTGCGGCCGCCGGGGCGATCGCCCTGTCCGGTCAAGCGTTCGCCGCCGATTATAAAATCATGGCTCCAGCCGCGCCAGGCGGGGGTTGGGATCAGACCGCTCGTACGCTCCAGACCGCTCTGCAGGACGAGAAGATCTCCGGCAGTGTTCAGGTCGTAAATGTTCCGGGTGCAGGCGGTACCATCGGCCTCGCCCAATTCGCCAACTCGGCCAAGGGTGACCCCTCGCAGTTGATGGTTGGTGGCTACGTCATGGTGGGAGCGATCCTAACCAACGCTTCCCCTGTAACGCTGGAGCAGGTAACTCCTATCGCTCGTCTGACAGGTGAGTTCGAGGCTTTGGTTGTTCCGGCTTCGTCGCCGATCAAGACCATGGCTGAACTTGTCGAAAAGTTGAAGGCTGATCCTGGCGCGGTTTCTTGGGCTGGTGGTTCGGCTGGCGGTACTGACCAGATTACGGCTGGTCTGATTGCGAAGGCTGTTGGCGTCGACCCGACAAAGATCAACTACGTCGCCTTCTCGGGTGGCGGTGAAGCTCTGGCTGCTCTCCTTGGTGGACAGGTTACGGTCGGAATTTCCGGCTACGGCGAGTTCGAATCGCAGATCAAGTCCGGCGCTCTGCGCATCATTGGCATTTCCAGCGATGCAAAGGTCGAGGGTATCGATGCGCCGACCTTCAAGGAAGGCGGCGTGGATGTCGCCATCCAGAACTGGCGTATGATCGCAGCGCCTCCCGGCATCACGCCGGAACAGGAAGCCGCGATCAGTGCCGACGTCGAAAAACTGGCGAAGTCGAAAACCTGGCAGGAACAGCTAAAAGCCAAGGGCTGGGCTGATACCTATCTTGCCGGTGACGAGTTCAAGGCTCAGCTGAAGAAGGATACCGATGCAACAGCAGCCATCCTGAAAGATATTGGCCTCGTAAAATGACACAAGAGACGCCGAGTTCCGAAGCGCGCCGCCCAGATAGGGCGGCGCTGGCCATTGCCGTTGGTATCGCAATTGTGGCCGCGATAATCGTCTACAGTACGGCTACGGCTGTTGGCGGCAGCGCGACGCGCATCGGTCCGTCAGTTTTTCCCTACACGATTGCCGGTGGTCTCTTTATTCTGGCAATCTGGACTGCTTTTGAGGCGATGCGCGGTGACTTTCCAGAACGTGAGGAACAGCAGATCCAACCCGTTATCTGGATTATAGGCGGCCTCGCCGCACAGATGCTTCTTTTGCATATAACGGGCTTTGCTATTGCAACAGGTCTGCTTTTTGCTGCAACCGCGCGTGGATTCGGCAAGGGTCCGTTGTGGATGACGATTCCCCTCGGCATTGTTCTATCATTTATTATCTGGGTCATCTTTGCCAAGGGGCTGCAATTGTCGCTCCCGGCCGGACCGCTTGAACGCCTCATTTAAGGACAGATCCGGCTATGGATAGTTTTACCCTATTAGCACATGGTTTCGCCGTCGCATTCCAACCGTTCAATCTGCTTTACGCTTTTATCGGTGTGACATTGGGCACGGCTGTCGGCGTTCTGCCCGGTATTGGTCCGGCCCTCACGGTCGCGCTGTTGCTGCCGGTTACCTATAAGCTCGATCCTGCTGGTTCGCTTATCATGTTCGCCGGTATCTACTATGGCGGCATGTATGGCGGCTCGACCACGTCGATTCTTCTAAATACGCCAGGTGAAAGTGCATCAATCGTCACTGCGCTCGAGGGCAACAAGATGGCGCGCGCCGGGCGAGGCGGTCCCGCCCTTGCCACTGCTGCGATCGGTTCCTTCGTGGCCGGGGTGATCGCAACCATGGCGCTGGCGCTGATTGCCCCCACCATCGTCAAATTCGCCCTTTCCTTTGGCGCCCCCGAATATTTTGCGCTGATGATGCTGGCTTTTATGACGGTTTCGGCAGCTTTTGGTGATTCCACCTTGCGCGGATTGACCGCGCTGTTCATTGGCCTCGCCCTTGGCTTGATCGGAGCGGATGGTTTGTCAGGACAGGTTCGCCTTGGTTTCGGCATTCCGGATCTCACCGATGGCGTCGAGATTACGACACTTGCCGTTGCGCTGTTTGCGATCGGTGAAACGTTGAGCGTCGCTGCATCGAAAAGCACCGGCGAAGGGAAAATCGAACCCGTCAAAGGGTCCGTCTGGATGAACAGGGAAGACTGGTCGCGTTCATGGAAGCCATGGCTTCGCGGGACATTTATCGGTTTCCCGATCGGCGCGATGCCGGCGGGCGGTGCCGAGATCGGTACGTTCCTGTCTTATTCGGTGGAAAAGCAGCTATCGAAAAAGCCTGAGGAATTTGGTCATGGCGCCATCGAAGGCGTAGCCGGTCCGGAAGCAGCCAACAATGCATCGGCGGCAGGTACGCTTGTTCCCCTGCTAACGCTTGGTCTTCCGACGAGCGCGACGGCCGCAATCATGCTGGCAGGCTTTCAGCAATTCGGCTTGCAGCCGGGTCCGCTCTTGTTTGCCAGCAATCCACAGTTGGTCTGGGGTCTGATCGCTAGCTTGCTCGTCGCTAATTTCATGCTGCTTGTGCTGAATCTGCCGCTGGTCGGGCTATGGGTCCGGTTGTTGTCGATCCCCAGACATTGGCTCTATGCCGGCATCCTGGTCTTTGCAACATTGGGAACCATTGGAGCCAATCCCTCGACCTTCGAGCTCGGCATGTTGCTGCTGTTTGGCCTGCTCGGCTATTTCCTGCGCCTTTTTGGCTATCCGATTGCGCCGGTTGTCGTGGGTTTAATTCTCGGACCTATGGCGGAGATACATTTCCGCCGCGCACTGCAAATCAGCCAAGGCGATCTCACCGTGCTTGTCGGATCGCCCATTGCAGTGATTCTGCTTGTGCTTGCGGTTTGCGCTGTCGTTGTCCCGCTTGTCCTGCGGGCGCGCGGCAAGGGCAAAGTCCTGGCCGCCCTGGCGGCGCACGAGGACTGACGAAGCGTAGCGCCTTTCTACCGGAGATTAGCTCCGGTAGATGGCTTTGAACTGTACCGGGTCAATACCGAGCGCACGCAGGTCCGAGGCTACTGGCTGATGGCCAAGACGAGTGGCTTCGGCGACGGCTACAGCACTTCCAAACGCGCGGAAGAAGTTGCCGATCTTTGAAGTCTGTTGAATTTTGGACATTTTTTCATCCTTGATCTATATTGCACTGCACCATAGATAGGATGACAACGGGTATAATATTAGCGTCAATACTGCAGGGCAGCCATGCGAATATGCATGCCGGAATTCGCTGATCGTAAACAAGTCGGCAGAAATTCACCTCTGCGCTTGAAACCCGGATGCCAATTCGGTATATAGACGTCATATTCTTGGTCGATAGAACAGGAGTGGGTCCAGACCGGTCCCGCTCTTTTTTGTTTCTTGAGCCCGAAACAGGGAAAATCTTTGCGTGACAGACGGCGCTAACACGGAACACGAAACGAACCCGATACAGGGTGCGGACGAGCGGATTATTATTGAAACAGGTGTCGATGCCCGCGTTGCCGGTATCATCGAACCGGTTTTGGAATCGATCGGCTTCCACCTCGTTCGGGTTCGGTTGTCCGGTCTAAATGGCATGACGTTGCAGATCATGACGGAACGCCATGACGGCACCATGACCGTCGAGGACTGCGAGTTGGTCAGCCGAACATTGTCGCCCGTGCTCGATGTCGAGGATCCGATCGACCGCAACTATCATCTGGAAGTCTCCTCGCCTGGTATCGATAGACCATTGGTCCGCAAGTCAGACTTTACCAAATGGATTGGCCATATCGCCAAGATTGATACATCAGCTGTTCTCGAAGGGCGCAAGAAGTTTCGCGGCCGTATAGCCGGGGTTTCCACCGAGGGCGTTACGGTCGAGAGTGATCAGGCGAGCTATGGCGACAAACCTGTCGTCGAGGTGCCGTTCGAGATGATTTCGGAAGCGCGGCTTATCCTGACAGATGATCTTATTCGCGATGCGTTGCGCCGCGACAAGGATTTGCGCGAAGGCCGGATTCCGGACGAAAGCGCTAGCCAGGAAGATGAGGCGGAAGCCTCGACCGCTGGGCAGGAACAGACAAAACAGAATTGATATTTCATACGCCCGCGGGAGAAGCGTGGCGATGAACCCCCAAGGGGAACCTTCAAGGAGAAGAACATGGCAGTCAGTGCAAACAGGCTAGAACTTCTGCAGATCGCCGATGCGGTGGCGCGCGAGAAGTCGATTGACCGCGAGATCGTAATCGCGGCGATGGCCGATGCCATTCAAAAAGCCGCCCGCTCGCGTTATGGCCAGGAAACGAATATTCGCGCCGATATCAACGCCAAGACCGGTGAGATCAAGCTTCAGCGTCTGCTTGAGGTCGTCGACAATGTCGAAGACCCGGTCACCCAGATCAGCATGGACGCAGCGCGGGATCGCAATCCAGATGCTCAGCCCGGCGATTTTCTTGCAGACCAGCTGCCGCCGATGGATTTCGGCCGTATCGCCGCGCAATCCGCCAAGCAGGTCATCGTCCAGAAAGTACGCGAAGCAGAGCGCGATCGTCAGTATGACGAGTACAAGGATCGTGTTGGTGAAATCATCAACGGCAGCGTCAAGCGCGTTGAATATGGCAATGTCATCGTCGATCTCGGCCGCGGTGAAGCCATCGTACGCCGCGACGAACTGATCCCGCGCGAAACCTTCCGCTATGGCGATCGCGTCCGCGCTTACGTTTATGATGTGCGCCGCGAACAGCGTGGCCCGCAGATTTTCCTGAGCCGTACACATCCGCAGTTCATGGCAAAGCTCTTCACAATGGAAGTGCCGGAAATCTATGACGGCATCATCGAGATCAAGTCGGTAGCCCGCGATCCGGGCTCACGTGCCAAGATCGCCGTCATTTCCCGTGATTCCTCGATCGATCCGGTCGGCGCCTGCGTCGGTATGCGCGGTTCGCGTGTCCAAGCAGTGGTGGGCGAGCTTCAGGGCGAGAAAATCGACATCATTCCTTGGTCGCCGGAGCCCGCATCCTTCATCGTCAACGCGCTTCAGCCTGCGGAAGTTTCCAAAGTTGTTCTTGATGAAGACGCCGAACGTATTGAAGTTGTGGTCCCGGATGACCAACTATCACTTGCGATCGGTCGTCGCGGCCAGAATGTTCGCCTTGCTTCGCAGCTGACCGGTTGGGATATTGATATCCTCACCGAGCAGGAAGAATTGGAGCGTCGCCAGAAGGAATTCGTCGAACGTTCGAACCTCTTTATGGAAGCGCTCGATGTCGACGAGATGGTCGGTCAGGTTCTTGCCTCCGAAGGTTTTGCCAGCGTCGAGGAAATCGCTTATGTGGATGCCGATGACATTTCCTCCATCGATGGTTTCGATGAGGACACCGCCACTGAAATCCAGCAGCGCGCTCAGGAATATCTTGGCCGCATAGAAGAGGAGCGTGACGCCCGCCGCAAGGAATTGGGTGTTACCGATGAGCTTCGCGACCTGCCGGGCATGACCAACGCAATTCTCGTTGCAGTCGGTGAAGATGGCGTCAAGACGATCGAAGACTTCGCCGGATATGCGGTCGATGAATTGACCGGCTGGCGCGAACGCAAGGATGGTGAGACAATCAACTATCCCGGCATTCTGTCGTCGTTCGAAGTAAGCCGAGCCGATGCGGAGCAAATGGTTCTTGCAGCGCGTCTGAAAGCTGGCTGGATCACGGAAGACGATCTTGCTGCTGCCGAAGTTGAACCAGAGGCAGAAGAAGAGGTCGCTGGCTAATTTCGAGCGATCCAGACGTGGAACCGGAAATGAACGACAGAACGTGCATTGTCACGCGGACAAGCGGTTCTGTCGACGACATGATCCGGTTTGTCGCCGGTCCTGACGGGACGGTTGTGGCTGATTTGAAGCGCAATCTTCCTGGCCGGGGTTGCTGGGTGAAAGCCGAGCGGCGCTATATAGATGAAGCGGTCAAGCGAAAGCTCTTTCCGCGCGGATTGAAAAGCAATGTCATTGTTCCGGATAATTTCGGATTGGGCATAGACCAAATGCTTGCAAAATCGGCTTTGGGCAGTTTTGGGTTGGCGCGAAAGGCCGGGGTTGTGGTAACAGGGGCCGCAAAAGTGGACTCAGCTGTCCGCAACGGCACTGCCGCACTCGTGCTTCATGCCTTTGAAGCCGCTGAAGATGGTGTCCGCAAACTTGACCAGGCCCGCCGTTCGGTTGTTTATGCGGGCGGACCGGAAATACCCGCCCTTTCATTGTTCGAAAGCAGTGAAATGGATTTGGCATTGGGTGGGGTAAATGTGATACATGCTGCCGTACTCAAGGGGAAGGCAGCTGCCGGGTTCATGAAACGAGCTTGGCTGCTACAGCATTTTCGCGATGGCCCCACGGATGTGGCCGACGCTAAAGCGGCAACTGTCGCGAAGGAAACGGAAACGGAATGAGCGATACAAAATCGACAGACGACAAGACGCTAGGCGTCAATAAGAAGACCCTGACCCTGAAGCGGCCTGGCGTTGAACAGAGCACAGTGCGTCAGAACTTCAGCCATGGGCGTACGAAGTCTGTTGTCGTTGAAACAAAGAAGCGCAAGTTCAGCCTGCCGGATCAGAAACCGGAGGTTGCGCCTCCTGTTGTGGCAGCGCCTGCGCCAACGCCGGCTGCCGCACCAGCCGCGCCTGTGCGTCCTGCGCCCCAGTCTGCTGCACCACAGCCAAATGTTGCACCGGCGCCGCGCCCGGCGGCTCCTGCCGCATCGGCTCCCGCGCCTCAGACAAGCGCACGCCCCGCCGCGCCTGCCCAGCAGCGCCCGGCCCAGCAGCCGCATCGCCCATCCGGTCAGCGTCCGAATGACCGTTCTGGCATGGTGCTGAATACGCTTTCCACCGCCGAACTCGAAGCGCGCCGCAAGGCGCTCGAGGGTTCGAAGGCCCGTGATGCGGAAGATCGCGCCAAGGCGGCAATCGAAGCCGCCCGCCGTGCCGAAGATGAGGCGCTGCGGGCACAGGAACGTGAAGCATCTGCCCGCCGTCAGGCTGAGGAAGAAGAGCGCCTGCGTAAGGAAGCTGAAGCCAAGCAGCGTGCGGAAGAAGAATCCCGCAAACGCCAGCCCGAGTTGAAGACGGCCGACGACGCCACGTTGAAAGCAGCGGCACGCAAGCCCAACGCCGCCGAAGAGGATGATGATCGCCGTGGTCCCGCCGGTGCCCGCCGTGGCAGTAGTGCTGTGCCGGCCAAACCGGAAGTCCGGGCGCCAAAGGTCGTCAAGGGCGAAGAAGAGCGCCGCCGTGGCAAGCTGACATTGGGCACTGCGCTCAACGATGAAAGCCGCAGCCGTTCACTTTCCGCCATGCGCCGCCGCCAGGAGAAATTCAAGCGCGGTATGCAGCAGGAAACCCGCGAGAAGATCGCGCGTGAAGTTATCCTGCCGGAGACAATCACGATCCAGGAACTCGCTCAGCGTATGGCCGAGCGTTCTGTCGACGTCATCAAATTCCTGATGAAGGAAGGCCAGATGATGAAGCCGGGCGATCTGATCGACGCCGACACGGCTCAGTTGATCGCTGAAGAGTTCGGCCACACTGTCCGCCGTGTTGCCGAGTCGGACGTTGAAGAAGGTATCTTCAACGTACAGGACGACAAGGCCTCGTTTGTGTCGCGTCCGCCGGTTGTCACTATCATGGGTCACGTCGATCACGGGAAGACCTCGCTGCTCGATGCGATCCGCAAAGCCAACGTCGTTTCCGGTGAAGCTGGCGGCATTACCCAGCACATCGGTGCTTATCAGGTTGAACAGAACGGCCAGAAGATCACGTTTATCGATACGCCCGGCCACGCAGCCTTTACGGCCATGCGTGCCCGCGGTGCTCAGGCAACGGATATCGCCATTCTGGTCGTCGCCGCCGATGACAGTGTCATGCCGCAGACGATCGAATTGATCAACCATGCCAAGGCAGCCGGTGTTCCGATCATCGTCGCGATCAACAAGATCGACAAGCCTTCGGCTGATCCGCAGAAGGTCCGTAACGGTCTGCTGCAGCACGAAGTTTTCGTGGAGTCGATGGGCGGTGAAACACTGGACGTTGAGGTTTCGGCAAAGACCGGTGCCGGTCTCGACAAGCTTCTGGAAACAATCCTGCTTCAGGCCGAAGTGCTCGACCTTAAAGCCGATCCTACCCGGACGGCAGAAGGTGTCGTGATCGAAGCCAAGCTTGATCGTGGTCGCGGCTCCGTCGCCACCGTTCTGGTTCAGAAGGGTACCCTCAAGCCGGGCGATATCATCGTTGCAGGCAGCGAGTGGGGCCGTGTTCGAGCACTGGTCAATGACCGTGGTGAAAATCTCAAGGATGCCGGACCGGCAATGCCAGTCGAGGTTCTTGGCTTGGGTGGACCGCCGCAGGCTGGCGATCGCTTTGCCGTTGTTGAAAGCGAAGCCAAAGCGCGCGAGATATCCGAATACCGCACGCGTCTTGCCCGTGAAAAGGCAGTGGCACGTCAGGCCGGTTCACGTGGTTCGCTCGAACAGATGATGAGCCAGCTGCAGGTTACCGGGCTGAAGGAATTCCCGCTTCTCATCAAGGGTGACGTGCAAGGCTCCATCGAAGCCATTGCCGGTGCACTGGACAAGCTTGGAACCGACGAAGTGCGCGCGCGCATCATTCATTCGGGCGCTGGCGGTATCACGGAGAGCGACATCGCTCTTGCGGAGGCCTCCAACGCGGCGATCATCGGCTTCAACGTGCGTGCCAACAAGCAGGCTCGCGATCTGGCCGAGCGCGAAGGTATCGAAATCCGCTATTACAACATCATTTACGATCTTGTTGATGATGTGAAAGCAGCTATGTCGGGTCTACTGTCGCCAGAGCGTCGCGAAACCTTCATCGGTAACGCGGAAATTCTGGAAGTCTTCAACATCACCAAGGTCGGCAAGGTTGCCGGCTGCCGTGTTACGGAAGGCAAGGTTGAACGTGGTGCGGGCGTGCGCCTTATCCGCGATAACGTTGTCATCCACGAAGGCAAGCTCAAGACACTCAAGCGCTTCAAGGACGAAGTTACAGAAGTGCCGGCGGGCCAGGAGTGCGGTATGGCGTTCGAGAACTACGACGACATGCGCGCAGGCGATACGATCGAAGCTTTCCGCGTCGAACATGTGACCCGCACGCTCTAAAGAGCAGCGCCTCAATCATTGAAGACAGGATCGCCGGAACAAAAAACCGGCGATCCATTGTTATTTGAAGGTGAAATTCTTGGGATACAATAATTAATGGCTCGCTTTGCTACAGGAACAGGCCCTTCTCAACGCCAATTGCGCGTGAGTGAGCAAGTGCGCCATGCGGTATCCCAGGTGCTTCAACGCGGGGATGTCCGTGATGACACGCTGGAAAATGCAGTGATCGCGATTTCTGAAGTGCGTATGTCGCCCGATCTGAAAATCGCTACCTGTTTCGTCTCGCCAGTCGGTGCAACGGACAGTGACGGCGTGATCAGCGCCCTTAACAAAAATGCAAAATTCATTCGCGGCCGGGCCGCACCTCACCTCAGGCAGATGAAATATATGCCGGAATTCCGTTTCCGCATCGATACGAGCTTTGACAATTACGCCAAGATCGACGCTCTGTTGCGCAAACCCGAAGTCACCCGCGATCTCACCGATGATGAAGACGACGATGGGGGCGAGCCTAATCCAGGTGATGTGCCGGGCCACGATGGCGACGGTAACGACTGAGATGACACGGCAGCGCAAGAAAAAGGGCCGTCCGGTTTCGGGCTGGCTGATCTTCGACAAGCCTAAAGGCATGGGATCGACCGAAGCCGTATCCAGGATCAAATGGTTGTTTAAAGCTGAAAAAGCCGGTCATGCTGGCACGCTCGACCCACTGGCGTCGGGAATGTTGCCGATCGCGCTGGGTGAGGCGACCAAGACTGTTCCTTACGTGATGGACGGAACGAAGATCTATCGTTTTACAGTGACCTGGGGCGCCGAACGCTCTACCGACGATCTCGAGGGCGAGGTGACCGCAACCTCGCAAACGCGTCCCGATGAAGCCGCAGTCAAGGCGCTCTTGCCGAAGTATATTGGCGTCATTCAACAAACTCCGCCCAAATTCTCCGCCATAAAAATTGCTGGCGAGCGCGCGTATGATCTTGCCCGCGGCGGCGAGGAGGTCGAGATACCTTCCCGCGAAGTCGAAATCGGCCGACTGGAACTGATCGAGCAAACCGATACCTCCACCGCGATCTTCGAAGTCGAATGCGGCAAGGGTACCTATGTGCGTTCACTTGCACGCGATATGGGACGCGATCTGGGTTGCTATGGTCATATTTCCGATCTGCGCCGTATAGAGGTTGCGCCCTTCGACGAGTCCGATTTTGTTACGCTTGCGGAGCTGGAAGCGGCTCACCCGCCGGTGCCCACTGAAGGGGAAGAAGGCGAGGATCGCTCTTACGAGCGGTTGGCCGAACGTTTCTCAGTGATGGATGCATTCCTGATCGATACGGGTGCAGCGCTGGAGAGCCTGCCACAGGTAGCCGTATCCGATGATCAGGCGCACCGCATTCGCATGGGCAATCCCGTGATCTTGCGGGGCCGCGATGCACCTGTCGAAGCCGACGAAGCCTGCGTAACTGCCAAGGGCAAACTTTTGGCGATCGGATTCATCCAACACGGGCAGTTCCAGCCGAAGCGTGTGTTTACTGCCTGAACCGCCAGAATCATTTGCGGCTGGTAATTTGTCGCATTTTCGACTATACGGCCCGCAGCGACGGCTTTGCTTGTCGCTTTAACCGGCCCCCGCTGGACGACATCCCGGCCGTGGGCATCCTGTTTTCCTATTCAAATGAAAGGATATACGATGTCGATAACCGCTGAACGCAAGCAGGCAGTGATCACTGAATATGCAACGAAGCCAGGCGATACCGGTTCTCCGGAAGTCCAGGTTGCCGTTCTGACAGAGCGCATTGTCAATTTGACCGAACATTTCAAGGATCACAAGAAGGATAACCATTCCCGCCGTGGTCTGCTCAAGCTTGTCTCGACGCGCCGCAGCCTTCTTGATTATCTCAAGAAAGTTGATCAGGGCCGTTACCAGACGCTGATCGAAAAGCTCGGCCTGCGCCGCTAATAACGGATTGAACCGGCGGTAGCGTCTGACGCTCCGCCGGTTTCTTTCATTCCGATGAGGAATGAATTCTACCATGAGACAGGTCATGGGGCAGGATTGCTGGCAACTCGAAAGTGCGAGTTGCAAATTGTCTTGCCCGTGATTGGTCTAAATCGAAACGGGAGATCGATGCTGCTATCCAAAGGGAAGCGCGTTTTTCTCCACTGAAGGACAAGATATGTTTAATCAACACAAAGTTGAAATCGAATGGGGCGGACGTCCGCTCATTCTGGAAACCGGCAAGATCGCCCGTCAGGCTGACGGCGCCGTTCTCGCCACCTACGGCGAAACCGTCGTACTCGCGACCGTCGTTTCCGCCAAGGAACCAAAGCCAGGCCAGGACTTCTTCCCGCTGACAGTCAACTATCAGGAAAAGACCTACGCTGCCGGCAAAATCCCCGGTGGATATTTCAAGCGTGAAGGCCGTCCGAGCGAAAATGAAACGCTGGTTTCGCGCCTGATCGACCGTCCGATCCGCCCACTGTTTGCTGATGGCTACAAGAACGACACCCAGGTTGTTCTGACCGTTATCCAGCACGACCTCGAAAATAATCCCGATATCGTGTCGATGATCGGCGCTTCCGCTGCCCTGACGCTTTCCGGCGTGCCATTCATGGGTCCGATTGGTGGAGCACGTGTTGGTTACATCGGCGGTGAATACAGGCTGAACCCGACCGTTGATGAAATGCCGGAATCGAGCCTCGATCTGGTTGTTGCCGGTACAGGCGATGCCGTACTGATGGTTGAATCGGAAGCCAAGGAACTGGCTGAAGACGTTATGCTCGGCGCTGTGATGTTTGGCCATCGCGCCTTCCAGCCGGTTATCGATGCGATCATCAAGCTCGCTGAGGTAGCTGCAAAGGAACCGCGCGATTTCCAGACGGACGATCTTTCAGCGCCCGAAGCAGCTGTGCTGAAGGTTGTCGAAGCTGATCTGCGCGATGCCTACAAAATCACCGACAAGCAGAAGCGCTACAATGCGGTTGATGCTGCCAAGGCCAAGGTCAAGGCGCATTTCTTCCCGGAAGGCGTTGAAGAACCTGAGTTTTCAGGGGAAGAGATCGCAACTGTATTCAAGTCGGTTCAGGCGAAGATCGTGCGCTGGAACATTCTTGATACCGGCAGCCGCATCGATGGCCGCGATTTGAAGACCGTTCGTCCGATCGTTTCGGAAGTCGGCCTCCTGCCGCGCACACACGGTTCGGCGCTGTTTACCCGCGGTGAAACCCAGGCCATCGTTGTTGCCACGCTCGGCACCGGCGAAGACGAGCAGTATGTCGACTCGCTGACCGGCATGTACAAAGAAACCTTCATGCTTCACTACAATTTCCCGCCCTATTCGGTCGGTGAAACAGGTCGCATGGGTTCCCCCGGCCGTCGTGAAATCGGCCATGGCAAGCTCGCCTGGCGCGCTATTCATCCGGTTCTGCCTGCCAAGGAACAGTTCCCCTACACGCTCCGGACAGTCTCCGAGATCACCGAATCCAATGGTTCGTCCTCGATGGCAACGGTTTGCGGCACTTCGCTGGCTCTGATGGATGCGGGTGTTCCGCTGCTCCGTCCAGTTGCCGGTATCGCGATGGGCCTGATCCTCGAAGGCGAGAAGTTCGCTGTTCTCTCCGATATTCTCGGTGACGAAGATCATCTCGGCGACATGGATTTCAAGGTTGCTGGCTCGGAAAATGGTATCACTGCCTTGCAGATGGACATCAAGATCGACGGCATCACCGAAGAGATCATGAAGGTTGCCCTGGCCCAGGCCAAGGACGGCCGTCTGCACATCCTCGGCGAAATGGCGAAGGCCATCACGGAGGGCCGTTCGGAACTTGGTGAATTTGCACCGCGCATTGAAGTCATGAACATTCCGACCGACAAGATCCGCGACGTGATTGGTTCCGGCGGCAAGGTCATTCGCGAAATCGTCGAAAAGACCGGCGCGAAGATCAACATCGAAGATGATGGTACAGTGAAGATCGCATCGTCCTCGGCCAAGGAAATCGAAGCTGCCCGCAAGTGGATCCATTCCATCGTAGCGGAACCGGAAGTAGGCGAGATCTATGAAGGCACAGTCGTCAAGACTGCGGACTTCGGCGCATTCGTCAATTTCTTCGGTCCGCGTGATGGTCTCGTCCACATCTCGCAGCTGGCGTCGGATCGTGTTGCCAAGACTTCGGATGTGGTCAAGGAAGGCCAGAAGGTCTGGGTCAAGCTCATGGGCTTTGATGAACGCGGCAAGGTTCGCCTGTCGATGAAAGTCGTCGACCAGGAAACCGGTAAGGAAATCGTTCAGGAAAAGAAGGCTCAGGAAGACGCTGAGTAATCTTCTGAATAGACTATAGTGAAAGCGCGCCCTTGTGGCGCGCTTTTTTCTTGGCACAACATATCTATAGATGGATCCCTTATGGCCAGCGGCGCCCTGCAGACGCTCTTCCTGCCTTTTGAAGACGAGATACTGCCCTTACCGGACAAAGGCGCCACATGGCTGTTTCTTGGTGCCGAGGCGGATCGACACATCGCGACCGAGTGGCAAGGCGTCCTGACCTGTTTGCAGCCGTTCAAACCCGACTACCTTGCATTGCAGAAGGCTGGCTTCAACGCCGTTCCAAGGTTGCAGGGCGACGAATGTTTTGACGGCGCGCTGATCCTGATCGGCAAGCACAAGGGACGCAATGAGAACTGGCTGGCGCAGGCCTTGAACCAGGTTAAACCCGGCGGCCAGATCGTGGTTTCCGGTGACAAGAAGCTGGGTGTCGACAGCTTCCGCAAGACAGTCGAAAGCCTGGCGCCGGTCGCCGACAGGCTATCAAAACATCATGCCGTTGCCTTCTGGTTCACTCGTTTGGAGGCGCTAAATAGTGAGCAAATTCAGAAGCTTGCAGCCGAGCCGACGAGGCTCGAAGATCGCTTTACCACAGCACCAGGCATGTTTTCCCACGCAGCCATCGACAAGGGGTCGGCGATGCTGGTCAAGCACTTCGCAGGCCGCATCAGCGGTCATGTTGCGGACTTCGGTGCAGGCTGGGGTTACCTTGCAAGCGAGGTACTGAACCACCCGGAAAAGCTCAGGTCACTGGCGCTTTATGAAGCTGATTTCGAAGCGCTGGAAGCTGCCAAGATGAATATCTCCAGCGATGAAATCCCGGTGACATTCCATTGGCACGACGTAAATAGCGAAGCGATTACAGAGATTTACGATACAATTGTCATGAACCCACCGTTCCATGCGGGGCGCAGTGCCGACCCGACGATGGGGCAGGGTTTCATCGCCGCCGCAGCCAAACGTCTGAGGCCGGGCGGCAAGCTGTTGCTCGTCGCCAACCGGCAGATGCCCTATGAGGCGGGACTGAAATCGCTATTCAAATCGGTGCTGCCGCTTGAGGACAATGCCGGCTATAAGATCATCGAAGCGAAGAAGTAATTTCTACCTGTCACAACCAAAATACCACCAAGGGTAGCGAAAAGCGTGCCGGATTCGGCATTTCTTGCATCATTTTCGCAGGCTCGTGTGTCATTTCCGGATAAGACCGTGCAAGTTTCGTCCCGGTCCGTCAGCGGGCCGCGCGAGATTTATTCCTTGCTGTCGTCGGACTTTTTCAGCTCTTCCAAGGTCGGCATCGATACGATGTTGTAGCCGGAATCCACATAATGGATCTCGCCGGTGACACCGCTTGAAAGATCAGACAGGAGGTAGAGTGCCGACCGGCCGACGTCTTCGATATCGACGGTACGGCGGAGAGGCGCATTGCGCTTCTGGTAGGAGAACATCGCGCGGGCGTCGCCGATACCGGCACCGGCCAATGTGCGCACTGGACCCGCAGAAATTGCATTGACGCGAATTCCTTCCGGACCGTAGTCGGCGGCGAGATAGCGGACCATAGCTTCGAGTGCGGCTTTGGCTACGCCCATCACATTGTAGTTGGGCATGACCCGGGTGGAGCCGCCATAGGTCAGCGTCAGGATAGACCCGCCGCCCGTCATCAGCTTCGAAGCGCGCTGGGCGATCTCGGTAAAGGAGTAGGCGGAGATGACCATGGTGCGGCTGAAATTATCCCGCGTCGTTACGTCGGCATAGCGCCCTTTCAGCTGCGACCTGTCAGAAAAGCCGATGGCATGGACGACGAAATCGATCGTGCCCCATTCCTTTTCCAGCGTCTCGAAGACCGCGTCGACAGTGGCGATATCTTCCACGTCGCAAGGCAGCAGCAGTTTTGATCCTAGCTGCTCCGCCAAAGGCGCAACGCGCTTGCCGAAAGCTTCGCCCTGATAGGTGAAGGCAAGCTCGGCGCCATTATCCGCCAATTCCTTGGCAATCCCCCAGGCAATGGAGTGGCTGTTCGCGACGCCCATGATGAGGCCGCGCTTGCCCTTCATTAAATCTGCCATTGTTCCCTCAATCCTCGTAACGCTGGTAGACCAGCGATGCATTCGTGCCGCCAAATCCGAAGGAATTGGTCAAGACCGTATTCAGTTTGATGTTGTCGATCCGGCGCCGTGCAATTGGCATGTCTTCGAATGCAGGATCAAGTTCTTCGATGTTGGCGCTTTCCGCGATGAAATCGTGGTTCATCATCAAAAGCGAATAGATCGACTCGTGCACGCCGGTCGCGCCCTGCGAATGGCCCGTCAGCGATTTTGTCGCGGAGATCGGCGGGCACTGGTTGCCTGAACCGAAGACCTCCCGGATAGCCTCGATTTCCTTGAGATCGCCGACCGGCGTCGACGTCGCGTGCGGGTTGATGTAGTCGATCGGACCTTTGACGTTGGCGATCGCCATGCGCATGCAGCGTGCCGCGCCTTCGCCGCTCGGGGCGACCATGTCGGCACCGTCGGAGGTCACGCCATAGCCGACCAGTTCGCCATAGATCTTGGCGCCGCGCGCCTTGGCATGTTCCAGCTCTTCAAGGACCAGAACGCCGGCGCCGCCGGAGATAACGAACCCGTCGCGGTTCTTGTCATATGCGCGTGAAGCTACAGACGGCCGGTCGTTGAATTTGGAGGACATCGCGCCCATGCCGTCGAATAGCACGGACAATGTCCAGTCGAGGTCCTCGCAGCCGCCCGCGAACATCATGTCCTGCTTGCCGTACTGGATCATCTCATAGGCGTTGCCGACGCAATGATTTGAGGTCGCGCAGGCCGAGGAAATGGAATAGTTGACGCCCTTGATCTTGAACCATGTGGCAAGCGTTGCCGACGCCGTCGAAGACATGGCTTTCGGCACGGCAAACGGACCGACCTTCTTGCTTGATCCCGTCTCGATGGTCTTTTCGGCAGCTTCTACAATCGTGCGGGTGGAGGAGCCGCCCGAACCCATGATGATGCCGGTGCGTTCGTTGGAGATCAGGTCCGTATCGAGACCTGCATCGGCAATCGCCTGATCCATGGCGACATGGTTCCAGGCGGTGCCGCCGCCGTGAAAGCGCATTGCGCGGCGGTCTACCAGCGTTGACGGATCCAGGGTGGGAGCGCCTTTGACCTGGCTGCGAAATCCATGCGCGGCATACTCTTCGGCAAACACGATGCCTGATTTCGCCGTGCGGAGCGATTCGAGCACTTCCTGCACATTATTGCCGATAGAGGACACGATACCCATGCCCGTCACAACCACTCGCCGCATCGCGATCTCCTTAAAGGGTCTGCATCACCTGATTTCTCAGGCAGCGCTTTCCTTGAACAGGCCAACCCGCAGGTCAGTTGCTTTATAGATAGTCTCGCCATCGACCTTTAACCAGCCGTCGGCAATTCCAAGCACAAGACGACCGCGCATCACGCGCTTGAAGTCGATGCCGTATTCGACAAGTTTGTTTTTCGGCGTGACCATGCCGGTAAATTTGACCTCGCCGGTGGAGAGCGCGCGGCCCTTGCCAGGCTCACCCAGCCAGCCGAGATAAAATCCGGTCAATTGCCACATGGCATCGAGGCCGAGGCAACCGGGCATGACAGGATCGCCAATGAAATGGCAGGGGAAGAACCACAGGTCGGGCCTGATGTCGAATTCAGCACGGATATAGCCCTTGCCGTTTTCGCCGCCTGTTTCAGAAATCTCGGTGATACGGTCGAACATCAGCATGGGTGGCGCTGGCAACTGGGCATTGCCCTGACCGAACATCTCTCCGCGGGCGCAGGCAAGAAGCTCTTCATACCCGTAGCTTGATTTCTGTTCTGGCATTCTTTCTCCCATCGGTAACTTCAAGGCTTGCGCCTGGATATGTTCCGGCGCGGACGGACCCTATCATAGAGTATTTCCGCCTGAAAACGCTGCATAGAGCAAACCACGTTCAAATGGAACCCTCGCCTGATCGATGCCCTGTGCGAATTTCATATGACAGGGAGATTCCATTTATCCCCGCGCTTTTCCATAAACCAACTGCGTAATTGCAGCCTATTGATCGATTTCGCAAGACAGCATATATCAATCATGTAACACGACGGACAATGTGTCTGGGGTGAGACTTTCGATATGAGTTAACGGAGTGGCAGACGGGCCATGCATATTTCTTATGAAATTGACGCTGATGTATCCTTGCAGGAGCGCTTGCGCTTTGCAGGATTACGGCCGACCCGTCAGCGTATCGCGCTCGCCAGCCTGATCTTCGCCAAGGGTGACAGGCACCTTTCCGCCGAGGAATTGCACGAAGAGGCGCTCGGTGCCAATGTGCCGGTTTCGCTGGCGACGGTGTATAATACACTGCATCAGTTTACCCAGGCTGGAATGCTTCGCATTCTCGCAGTCGAAGGCGCAAAGACCTATTTCGACACGAACGTTTCCGACCATCATCACTTTTTCGTCGAAGGCGAAAATGAGGTGATCGATATTCCCAGCGGTTCGACCATGGTCGGCAATTTGCCGCCGGTTCCGGAAGGCATGGAAATCGTCAACGTCGATATCATTATCCGCCTGCGCAAGAAGCGCGGCTAATAAAAGCGCCATTCTCCTCCTAAATCGTCGCAGGATCGACTTCCATGGCTTTTGACGGCCAGACGGCGATCTTCGATGCTGGTCGCGGAGAACGTATTCAGTCGATGGCCAGATTCACGGTACGAGCGAGCGACTTGAGGACGGTGGTATAGAGGTAACTCATACTTCGGGCAGTCGTGGCGGTGATATGGTCCGAATCCTTATACAAGGGCAAGCCATTACGCATGCTGTCACAGCGGCCATTGTCACAGATTGCCTGAAGTGCATCGACGGTTGTTGCCCCATATTTCGCAGCGTACTCACCAAGCATATTGCGGGAGGCAGCTTGTCTTTCCGTAGTGTAGGCCCACGACGGTGCAAGATCGGTAGATGTGCCTCTCGTCGCCGCTTTGGCGAGTGCCTCCGGCATATAGTGCCCCATCTCCGGCACATCCATCACAAGCACGACTTGCGTGCCCTGCCGTTTAAGGTCGGCAAGGATCTGGTCCAGAGCAGCAGCAATTGGTGCCGAGCCGTCCTCAAGCGGGGGACGGATCCTGGGGTCGAAATAAAGCCCCTGGTTGGGTAGCTCGGAGCGGAGGACGTATTTTGGCCAATAGGCAATCATGAAGACCAGCGGTATGCGCTTGCGAACGATGAGATCCCGCACTGCCGCATTGTAGTCAACGCAACGCAGCGTATCTTTCTGGTCTTTCAGTTCCACATCGGGAAGCGGCGGACACGAAGCCCGTCCGGCCAGCATACCGCTGACACCAGCCTTCGTTGCGGCAAGGTCGATGGCGGGTGCCATTGAACCGGAGTGAGAGTCCCCCCAGACGAGGAAATTCACATTATCCGACCCGGGAATTCCCAAGCGGCAAAGGTTGCCTGATTCGATGTCGGAAAGAGTGGGACCCCTTCCACTGGTATCCTGTAAACATTCCGGGCTGGAAAATCGGCTCATGTCGTAGGTGGCGCTATAAATTTTCTGGGCGACCGGAGATAGGCGGTCAGGAAGCCCGGCCCCGGTAACGACATAATTTCCGAAAACCAGGACCGACGTGATGACCACGGCGGCAGCGGCAAAAACGGGCTTGCGGGACACCTTGCCTGGGTGTCCGCGAAAGGGACGCTCGATAAAACGCCATGAGAACACGGCGACAATGAACGAGCTGCCCAGGAGAAGACCGCTCTGGATCCAGGAGAGGTCGTGTCCGTCAAGGTAGCGTGTAAAGACGATGAGCGGCCAATGCCAGAGATAGAGCGAATAGGAAATGAGGCCTATGAACACCAGCGGTGTCGATTTAAGCAGTAGCCCGGCCGGACCGTGCGCCGCTCGTCCGTGGATGATCAGCGCTGCCCCGATGCAGGGAACGAGCGCGGCAAGGCCGGGAAACGAAGTGCTGTCGTTATAAACGAAGACCGCAAGACCGATCAGGATAAACCCGAGAGTGGCGAGGATTTCGCCGACAATCTGCTGCCTGGGCCGCGGCACGATATCCAAAGCGAGCAAGGCCCCGAGGAGCAGTTCCCAGCCGCGGTACGGCGACAGGTAAAACGCCTCGGTCGGCCTTTGCTGAACGGCCCAGATGCTCGCGCCAAGCGACGCCACAAACAACACAATCAGAGCCGGCGCTATCCACTTCCGGCCAATTCGGTTCAACAGCAGGAGCGCAAGGGGGAAGACGATATAGAATTGTTCTTCGATAGCGAGCGACCATGTGTGCAACAACGGCTTCAGCTGGGCGCTAATATCGAAATATCCGCTCTCCCTGTTGAGCTGGATGTTGGAGGTGAAATAGGCCGCCGCCTTCGCGCTACGCGCGAAATATTCGAATTCGACGGGCATGAAAAATATCCATGCCATCACCGCCGACGCTGCGATCATTGCGAAAAGCGCCGGAAAAATCCGGCGGATGCGGCTCTCGTAAAACCGCAAAAGGCTGAAATTGCCCTGGTCGATTCCTCCGATGATCCGGAGGGCCATCAGATAACCGGAAATGACGAAGAAAACGTCGACGCCGACGAACCCGCCCTGAAACCCCGATATGCCAGCGTGATACAAAACCACAGGCAGAATGGCGAGTGCCCTGAGGCCATCGATGTCACGTCGATAAGCCAAGGTGCCCGGAGACGAGATCACAGGTTCAGGAAGATCTCTGTACCTTTGCGTTGAAGTCAAACTCAACATGTCCTCGCGAGAAGCGAATAATGTCGAAATCCAAGGCTCCACATCCGTGTTTTGGCGACCGCTATCGCATGGCGGCGGGACATCAGTAAACTTACCAATTCCAATTTACTCCGGAGTTGTGCACGGGGATTTCTTCCTTGCCGCCCGGTAGGTGCTTTCCGCAAGGATCAGGATGCAGCCGGCCAATAGCATGATACCGCCCGCGAAGCCAGGCAATCCTGCAAATTCCACAGCGGCTGCGATGACACCGATCAGGAGTATCGACCAGAGCGCCAGGGCGCCATCGTCGATGAACATGCCGATCAGCTCTTGTAGGGCGGTGCGAAGGATGTTCATCAGGCGACTGCCTTTATGTTGGCGCTGTGATAGCCGCGCAGCATGCGCACTGCAACAACGGAGAAAATGGCAAGAACGGCAAGGATCGCGATCAGCGAAAGATCGGCGCCGGGCCAATCCGCCCCAAGACCTTCACCGGTCCAGAACACGCCAAAAGCCGTGAGCAGAAGGCCAACCACAAATTTCAGGGTGTTTTCCGGCACCTGCGACAGTGGCTTGTGCACCACGAGCCCGACGATCAACACCAGGAGGCAGGCTATAGCCGCGCCAAGAGTGGCATAACCGAGCATGCCACGGCCCGCGCCGACTGCGATGACGATGAACACCACTTCTATACCCTCGAGCAGCACCGCCTTGAACGCGGCGGTTCCAGCGATAAAGTCGGCGCGGCGCTCGGCCGCCTGGCGTTTGAGCTGATCGGTTTCCTTGGCAAAGGCCTCTGCCTCGTCATGAAGAGCAATGAAGCCCGATGCGCGCAGAACGGCTTTGCGCAGCCAGCGCATGCCGAACAGGATCAGCAGCGTTCCTATGACGAATTGCAAGAGTTCGATCGGGATCATTCCGAGGAGTGGGCCGAGGATAACGATCAGGGCGGCGAGCACAAGGAGCGCCAGCCCGGTGCCGATGAAGGCGGGTCGCCAACTACGGGAAATCCCGACGGCAAGGATGATGGTGAAGGCTTCGACGACTTCGACGAAGGAGCCCAGAAAGGCTGCCGTCATGGTCGGGACGATGGTTGTGAAGCTGGTCATGAAGAGATCCGTTGGGGCGGGATGTACCAGAGCTTTACTCGAGAAAAGGTCAAGATTCAGGCGGCCGGAACGTGCAGCTTTCTGTGGCAAGGAAAAACTCGGCCCGCGCCAGAATTGCTGCTGCCGCTTGAACCCCGGGTTTTCGGGTTGGAATCGTATTTGTGCAACAACTTTATTGTTGCCCTTTGTGCGAAGGTACTTTCTGATTGCAAATAGTCGGCGATAAACAGATTCCATCAAGGATAGGCCATTGAGCACACGGATTGCCCCCAATCTTCGGGTTCTTCTGATTGGAGGTTCATCCAATGTCGGGAAGTCAGTTGTAGCGAAGGCACTGGCAGAACAATTGAGCTGGCGCTGTGTTTCGACCGATAGCCTCGCCAGGTACCCGGGCAGGCCATGGCGTCAGTCGAACAGGAAAGTTCCCGCTCACGTCGCCGAACATTACCTGATTCTAAAAGCCAACGAACTGTTGGAATCCATCATCCTGCATCACCGCAAGATGTCGCCACTTGTTGCAGAACTCGTGCGAACCACGGTGAACGATACGGGTTTGGAAAAATTGGTACTCGAAGGATCGGCACTCTGGCCTTTCCTTACGAGCGGACATCACCTGAAGGAAGTTGCAGCTGTATGGCTAACGGCCAGTCCTGACACCTTGCGCTCGCGGATCTACGAAAAAAGTGGTTTCCTGACCGCCAGCGAACAAAACCGGGCAATGATTTCAAGATTTCTCGAACGAACGCTGTTGTTCGATCGAAAAACCGCCCAACTCGTCAGCGAACATGGCTGCAGGGTCATCGATGTTGACGCGTACAAAACGACCGAGGAACTGACCGGGAATATAGTCGAGTATCTCAAGGCATCTCCGAAGCGTTGAACGCAAGCTTCGCAACAATCTGTTTCCTGCTCCGAGATGATGACAATAACGATCGATGTCACTGTAAAACAGACATCAGACATGCACCTCGCCGTGCTCCTTCTTGTCAGTGTCGCCAATTAGCAGGGCGGCATAGGCGAGCCAGCAGTAAAAGGCGATCACCCCGAGCAGTATGAGCCAGCCAGGTATCGGCCCGAATGCTGCGTTTGCGATGATCTCGTGGATGGATCCCGCCACATCTCGCGCCACCCCGTCATCCTGCAATTTGGGTGTGGAGATTTTCAGAACCCAAGCCAGAAGCAAGATGAGGAACATCCACATATAATTGCGCCGCAGCCGCCGTGACATCGCCGCTCGGATGGAGATCAGGAATTGCGGCTTGCGCAAATCCTGGCCGAGGAGGCGCGCCCAGTCGCTGTCTGACTCAGGCAGGGGCGCCAGAATCTGGGCAAAATAGTTTTTCTCCAGGCGGCGCACTCGTCCGCGATAGACGTCGAAGAAGCGATAGCGTCGCGCCTCGATGATCAGCAGCAATTGCACCAGCACCATGGCGAACAAGAGCACGCCGTGATGCGATGTCGGCGATGACAACGACAGTGACAGCATCGCCGCAACGCCGGTGATGGCCCAGTTGGTTGTCCGGTCGATCCTGTCACGCCAGCCCGCCATGCGGCCCATCTCGGCGCGGTGATAATGCGCCAGCACGGTAATGTATTCGGCTGATGTGGTTGGAAACGGCGGTGCTGACCATCTCGTGTTGTGGCTGCCCGGCAGTTGTTCCTGAGCTTCGTTCATATCCGCCTCCCAGCAAGACCCTCCGCCCTTGTTTGATTTGTTGAAACCGCCACGAATAGCTTCGTGTTCTAGTTTCGTTCCTGAGATCGAGGAGAGTCAAGAGAACTTTTAATTGGAGAACCTGCGCGTCAGCATGACCAGCCGTGTCCCACGGCCGTCATCGTAGATGAGCATGGCGGCGGGCCCATGGGGTGTCGCAACAAGCGGCCACCATGAAGCGCTACCCGGATGCAGCAGCGAAACAATGTGGCGAACCATAAATGATGACCTCGACCATGTCTGACGCCTTGACAACTGGCAAAGCAAAGCTTAACAAAAGCACGGTTGTACGACAACCCGGTAAGATTGCAACGCATGGATCGGGAGGATCTATTATGAAATCGGTTTTATTGAGGGGCGCGACCGTCGCGCTATTCCTCGGCGTGCTGGCATATCCAGCGCTGGCTGAGGATGCGGCAGATACAATCAAGATCGGTGTCGTGGCAGCCGAGTCTGGAGCCTTCGTCTCCGCAGGCCACACGCTGCCTGCAGGTGTTAGCCTCGCCGTCAGGGAGATCAATGACGAGGGCGGTGTAAAGGTCGGCGACAAGACCTATAAACTCGAACTTCTGAAGCGCGATGACCGTACTGATATCTCGACGGCAATCGCGGCAACGCAAGAGCTCGTGCGCGACGAGAAAGTCGCGGCGATCTTCGGATCGGAAACCCACGACTTCACGCTGGCCATGGCCAAGATCACGCAACCGGCTAAAGTCCTGCATTTCGCCGGCAACAGTACGCTTGCCAAAGTGCTGACGGATAGTTCTGTCGCCGGCGGCGGAGAAGATCACTATCTCTTCCAGACCGAGCCTCAGGAGTTTCAGCGCAGCGGATCGACCGCGCGCGGTGTGCTCAAACTGCTGGAGCCGCTTGTCGGCCACCCGCTCAAGAAATCAGTGCTGATTGTCGGCAACGATGCGACCGGGCAATTCCTGTCGTCCTATTATCTCGCTGCATTGAAATCCGAGGGCCAGGAAGTTCCGGACATCATATTCTATCCTCCGGACACGACGGATTTTTCGCCCTTTCTTACCCGCGCCAAGAGCCTGAAGCCCGATGTCGTCCATTTCTGGTACAATGGCGACTCGACGCTGACGGCACTTCCGCAGGCGCTGGAACTGGGTGTTGCACCGAGCTATTTCCTCTTCGGTGTCGACCCCGGTATCTGGAAAGAGCAGGGGCTGTCGGCAGATGTCCCCGTAGCGATGAGCTGCGTGCCAGTCTGCTGGGGCGAGTCGTCCAATCCGAAAGCCAAAGCATACTTTGACGCGTATTTTGCGGCCGGTGCACCGAAGGGTGTGACGTCGTCCGTGTCGCTGCTCTATTACGATTATGTGCATTTCCTTGCCGAAGCATGGGAAAAGGCTGGTTCGCTCGATCCCGACAAGACGGTTGAAGCGCTGAAAACGTTGCATCACAAGGGTGTGGTTTCCGACGACCTCGCATTCAACGCGACGCATCAGGTGACCCACGCGACGGAAGTTTGCGCAGCAGCGCCGGGTGGCGATATCACCTGCGCAATGCAGGAACCGCCGGCTGACGCGCCAAAACAATAGTCCCCCCAAGGACCCCCGGTCGCCCTTCGGGGCGGCCGGAACGCTATCCGAATGATGATCTGAACCGGAAGCAGACTGTGGACATACTCCTGCAACAAATTCTCAACGGGCTCTCGATCGCCAGCGTAATCACGCTGATCGCCGTCGGCGTCACCTTGATCTTCGGCCTGACGGGCATCATCAATTTTGCCCATGGCGAATTCCTGATGGTCGGCAGCATCGTGACTTGGCTGGCGGTCGCCAACGGCATCAGCTTCTGGCTGGCAATCATCCTTGCGATGATCGTCGTGGCAGTGATGGGCTTCGCTTTGGAGCGCGGTCTTTTCCGCTTCACCCTTGAGCGGCCGACAAATGGATTCATCGTTTCGCTCGGTTTGATCATCGTACTGCAGCACATCGTCATCTTCTTCTGGAACGCCAATCAGAAAAGCATTCCGCGGCCCCTCAACACGGTATGGGAAATCGGCGGCGTACGTATAGCGTCCGTGCGGGTCATGGTGATCTTCATAACCGCCGCAGTCGTCGCCATGACGTTCGTTGCCATAACCAGAAGCCGTTATGGCCGAGCACTTCGCGCCAGTGTCGAAGACCGCGATACGGCGGCGTTGATGGGAATTCCGGTTCGCCGTTACATCACCGGTGTTTTCGTTCTCGGAAGTGCACTTGCCGGTCTTGGCGGGGGTCTTCTCATTGCATTGTTTCCAATCACTCCCTTCACCGGAGGAACGATGGTGATGAAGGGCTTTGCGGTCGCACTCATCGGCGGCCTCGGGAATCTCACGGGAGCGGTCGTCGCCGGTCTCATTCTTGGCATCGTCGAAGGTCTGAGCGCCGGTTACGGCTTCTCTGAGTGGACCGACGCGTATTCGTTTGGGCTGATGATTCTCGTATTGCTCTTCCGGCCTAATGGTCTCTTCGGCGGGACCAGCGGCCCGAAGATGGCATGAACGCGATATATAGAAGAGTGTTACCCTGATGCCCGCAAGCCATTCATTCCGATCGCTTCTGCCAGTCCTCATTCTGCTTGTGCTCTTGGCACTCGTACCGCTCTTGTCACCGAGCAACCGCTTTCTCTCGTTGGCCATCTCCGCCGGTATCAACGTTATCGCGCTTTACGGTCTGTCCGTACTCTTCGGCCAAACCGGCATACTCTCGATGGGCCATGCCGCCTTGGTGGGAATCGGCGCCTATACGGCCGCAATTCTCGCGCGCGATTTCAACGTAGGGTTCTGGCTCTCCATTCCACTGGCAGGGATCATGGCAGCCATCGTAGCGGCACTGATAGGCATCCCCTCGCTGCGTGTCAGCGGCCATCATTTCGTCATCATGACGTTTGCTTTCGGGCAGTTGCTGTCGATCATCCTGACCAATGGCGGCGACTATACCGGGGCTGCGTCCGGACTTGATGTGCAGCAGCCCGTTGCCTTGTCCGGTTTGCCGATGGACGTGCTGACGCATTACTATCTCATGGTCGTTTTCTTCGTGGCGCTGAGTGCCATTGCCAGCTGGGCCATCATCAATTCCCGCTACGGCCGGACCCTTCGTGCGATCCGCGAGAACGAAAAACTCGCAGCGTCACTCGGCATCAATGTTGGCCGCCACAAGATCGGAGCGTTCGTCGTCAGCGGCGTGTTTGCTGGCGTATCGGGTGTTCTGCTCGCCTATTTCCTGCGGCATATCTCGCCCGGCCAGTTCTCGTCCTTTCCAAGCATCTATCTCGCCTTGATGGTGATGATTGGCGGGGCGCGGCTCTTGCTCGGCCCTCTCGCTGGCGGGATACTTGTGGCATTCCTGCCGGAGCTGCTGAACCTCGATCCTGTGCAGTCGCGCATTCTCTACGGTGTCTGCCTGATCGCGGTGATCCTGCTTCTTCCGAATGGTCTGATCGCCGGAATTATTGCTGGCTGGCACAGGATATTCGACCGCCGTCCCGCTCAACCAAACGAGCCTGCCGTCGAGCGAGAGGGCAAATAATGGGTGCGCTGCTCGATATCAAAGGTCTGCGCAAGGAGTTCGGCGGCGTTACGGCGCTCGCCGGCGTGGACCTGACCGTCAACGAGGGAGAGATCCTCGGTGTCGTTGGACCGAATGGCTCGGGCAAGACGACGCTGTTCAACTCCGTGACAGGGGTGCACAAGCCGACTGCCGGCACGGTATCATGGCGTGGCCGGGACATCACCGGAATCCCGGCAAATGCCGTATCGCGCGCCGGCATCGCCTATACTTTTCAGCAAGCCATGGCTTTTCCCGGCTTGAGCGTTTTTGAAAACGTTCAGATCGCGACGGAGCATTGCAGCAATACGCTTGCAAACTTTCCTTGGACGACGCCGGCAAGTCTTCTCGAATTCGTTGGCCTGTCAGGATTGTCCGAAGAAAAAGCAGGCATATTGCCATTCGGACGCCTTCGTTTGCTGGGTCTGGCTTTGGCGTTGGCCACACGGCCATCGCTCATACTGCTGGACGAGCCGGCAGCGGGATTGAACGATCGCGAGACAATCACACTGGTGCATCTGGTTGAACAGTTTCCGGAGCATGGCATAAGTGTTTGTGTCATCGATCACGACATGAAGCTGATGCAGATGCTATGCCGACGCCTCGCCGTACTGGACTTCGGTTCAAAGATTGCCGACGGAGCCACCGCGGATGTGCTGAACGATCCCAAGGTGCTTGAAGTTTATCTCGGAGGTGCGCTGTAATGCTGCTCACCATCTCCGACATAACCACAGGCTACGGCCCTACGATCGTCAATCGTGGCGTTTCACTGACCCTGGCGGCACGGGAAATTGTTACGGTTCTCGGGCCGAATGGTGCGGGCAAGTCGACACTGTTGCGCACGCTCGCCGGTCTGGTGAAACCTCGCAGCGGCTCGGTCATTTTCGACGGCGCCGATGTCACGGGACAGGCGCCCGATGTCATGGCAAAACGCGGAATGGTGCTCGTCCCCGAAGGCCGCCGCATCTTTACCGATATGACCGTCGAAGAAAATCTGCGGCTCGGAGCCTATACGCGCCGGGACGGGGAAGCGATCGATGCGGATGTCAAGACCATGGAATCGTTCTTCCCCATTCTCGCGGTCAAGCGCCGGGACAAGGGTGGTTCGCTGAGCGGCGGCCAGCAGCAGATGCTGGCAATCGCCCGTGGTCTCATGGCACGGCCGCGTATCCTGCTGCTCGACGAGCCATCGCTCGGTCTTTCACCGCTTTTGGTCAAGGAAATCCAGGGGATCATTCTCGGTATAGGCGAACGCTTCGGCGCTTCCGTTTTACTGGTCGAACAGAATGCCGGGCTCGCACTTTCGGTTGCAAGCCGCGGGTATCTGATGCAGAACGGACGTATCGCCACATCGGGTCCGATCGAGGAGCTCAGAGATATGTCACTGATGCGTGAACTCTATCTTGGCGGCGTCGCGGGGTAGGAAAATGACGGATGAGACAATCTCCATATCTTTCGGTCGCGGCCACCTGTCCCTAAGGCTGCCGGGGATCGCGAGACCGACGGTCATCCGCAAGCAAGCGTTGCCGAAGATCGCCGATCAGCCGGCCGCCATTACAGCGGCTCTGAACGAGCCGATCGGATCGCCGCAGCTGGCCGAGCTCGCACGCGGACGCAAAAGCGCATGCATTCTCATCTGTGACATCACCCGTCCGGTGCCAAATAGGCTTTTTCTGCGCCCGATGATCGAAACCATGATCGAAGCGGGCATACCCCGCGACAAGATTGTCGTTCTCATTGCCACCGGCTTGCACAGGCCCAACCTCGGCGATGAACTTGCCGAACTAATCGGCGATCCCTGGGTGCTCGAAAACGTACGGGTGGAAAATCACTATGCCCGCAACGAGGAAGATCATATCGACCTCGGGCCGACGGGGACGCGTGGAACTCCGGTCAAGCTGGACCGACGCTTCGTCGAAGCTGATCTGCGCATTGCCACCGGGCTTGTCGAGCCGCACTTCATGGCCGGCTGGTCTGGCGGACGGAAGGTGATTGCGCCGGGTGTGGCGCACCATGAGACGATCCGCACGTTCCATTCGGCCCGGTTCATGGAGGATCCGCTCGCGGTCCAGTGCAATCTGATCGGCAATCCGCTGCACGAAGAGCAGCTGGAAATCGTCCGGATGCTTGGCGATGTCTATGGCCTCAACACAGTCCTTGATGAAGATCGCGATCTGGTTTGCGTCACCTTTGGTGAGATCATAGCGAGCCATGCGGCGGCCGTAGCGTTTGTCAGTGAGGTTACGCAGATTGCGTCGCCGAGAAAGTTCTCGACAATCGTCACGTCATCGGCCGGCTATCCGCTCGACAAGACCTATTACCAGACGATCAAGGGCATGGTTACACCGCTCGATATTCTTGAACCCGGCGGCACGCTGATCATAGCCTCGGAATGTTCGGAAGGATTTGGCTCAACCGAGTTTCGCGAAGCGCAGGCACGTCTTGTCGATCTCGGACCAGAGCGCTTTCTTGCGACGCTTACCGCGAAAAACCTTGCAGAAATCGACGAGTGGCAGACCGAGATGCAGTTGAAGCCGATGCGGCTCGGGCGTGTCGAACTCTATACCACCGGGTTGTCCGGTGATGACCGGACGCTAACAGGCGTTCACATGATTGACGATATCGGCAAGGCCATCGAAAGAAGCATCGCCCAGAGCGGCGATACAGCGGTCGCGATCATACCGGAGGGCCCCTATGTCGTTCCGCGTTTCGCCGCCTGACAGTTCAGCTGCCGCCTCTTCGGGCGCGGTCACGCAGCTCGACGAAGCGGGCGGAGCTTTTGGTCAGATGCGTTCGAACGGCTTTCTGAGCAGCGCGTTCATCCTGGTCGCGGATCGCCGACAGGATCGCGCGGTGTTCGCGCTGCATTCGGGCGACGTGTTTTTGCCGTTCCGCAGCGTCCATCGTGTCGAACCTGACCCATTGGCGCGGGACCATGGCACTGCCGAAGGTATCGAACAGCCGGGCGTAGTAGGAGTTCCGGGTTGCGACAAGGATAGCGCGGTGGAAGGCGAAATCCTCTTCAGCGCCCGGACCACCGGCCTGGATGGATTTCTCGAGCGCATCAAGTCTCGACGCCATCCGCTCCACATCGTCTTGCGTGCGACGCCGCGCAGCAAGTCCCGCAGCCTCGACCTCGATACCCATTCGCAATTCGAGAATACGCAGTACGTCATCGATCGATTCAAGGTCCGTCGGTATGATGGAAAAGGATCTGGGCGTCGGATCGTCCGAGACAAACGCTCCAAGACCTTGCCTGGTGGTGATAAGGCCTTTGGCACGCAGCGAAGCCAGAGCCTCGCGCACAACTGTGCGGCTGACGCCGGTCGCGGTCATGATCGCCTGTTCGGTCGGCAGGCGCTGACCAGGTGCAAGGTCGCCCGATTCAATCTGGGCAATCAGCGTGTCCACCAATCCACTGCGCAGATTGGGCGTTTGCCGGATCGTATTGAACAGCGTGGTTTCCTGCTCCTTCATCGTCTGAAACGACCTTCGTTGGGAATCGCATTGAAAGATTTCATGACAATGTTGCTATCGCAACGAACGGAAAAAAGCAAAACGGGCGTGGTCCACACGATCACCATCCCTGGGAGGACAGCATGAAAGACAGGATCGGCTTCATTGGACTGGGTACTATGGGGTCGGGCATGGCCGCTAACCTGCTTGCCAAGGGTTGGCCGCTGACTGTTTACGCACATCGCAGCCGCGAGGCGCTCGAGCGGCTGGTCAAGGACGGGGCGACAGAGGCTGCGACGCCGAGGGACCTCGCGCTTGCCTCGGATGTCGTCATTCTCTGCGTTACGGGTTCGCCCCAGGTCGAACAGGTTCTTAAAGGCGAGGATGGATTGCTCGCAGCGGGTAAAGAGCTGTTTATCATCGATTGCTCGACGTCCAATCCCGCTATAACCGCGCAGTTGACCACGGAACTGGAGGTGCTGGGCAGCGTCCTCGTCGATGCACCGCTGGCCCGTACGCCCAAGGAAGCAGCAGAAGGTACTCTTGACGTAATGATAGGCGGGTCCGCGGAAGCGGTGGCACGGGCAAGGCCCATTCTCGAGGCTTTTGCCGCGCGCATCATCCACACGGGCCCGACGGGCAGCGGCCACACGATGAAGCTCCTCAACAACTTCCTTTCAATGGGCTATGCCACAATCTATTCAGAGGCGCTTGCACTTGGTGCAAAGGCAGGGTTGACGCCTCAGGTTTTCGACAGCGTCATACGCGGTTCGAGGATGGATTGCGGGTTTTATCAGGCCTTCTTTGAGTTCGTTCTCAACCGCAATCCGAATGCGCAACGCTTTGCCATGGTCAACGCACTCAAGGACATGTCCTATCTCGCCTCCTTCGCGCAGTCGGCTTCGATCGCCAATCCCATTGGCGCGGCTGTACGCAATTCCTTCGCGACGGCTGTTGCAACCGGGCACGGCGAGGAATTCGTGCCCGCATTGTCCGATGTGGTAGCAGGTCTCAATGGCGTATCGCTGACCGGCCCGGCACCATCTGCCGATTGACAGGAATTCAGAATTTCATGGAACTGCATCTCGATCTTGTTGGCGGCATCGCAGGTGACATGTTCGTTGCTGCCATCCTTGATCTGCGACCCGATCTGGAAGCAGGGCTGATAGGTACTCTTTCATCTGCACCGATGCTGGAGGGTGTATCGTGCAGGACAGTCAGCCATGATGATGGTATTTTGACTGGCCGCCGCTTCCTCGTCGAACGGTCAGGTCCGGATACAACCCGCGAACACCATCACCATACGGCATGGCGCGATATTCGGGCGGCGTTATCAGCTTCGTCGCTTGACGCAGAAACCACCCGCCATGCCATCGGCATATTCTCGCTCTTGGCAGATGCAGAAGCGCGCGTGCACGGCACTGCCGCCGAAGCCGTGGAGTTTCACGAAGTCGGCGCATGGGATTCCATCGCCGACATCGTTGCTGCTGCCTGTCTGATCGCCCAGTTGGATGCGGCGCGCTGGACGTCAAGCGCCGCCCCACTCGGTTCGGGCAGGGTGCACACTGCGCATGGCATCCTGCCGGTTCCGGCACCGGCAACGGCCTTGCTGCTCGAGGGCATGCCAACCATAGACGACGGGGTTCCCGGGGAACGGGTGACACCCACCGGGGCGGCGATCCTGCGCTATCTTTGCAAGCAGGAGACGATATCGCCGCAACCCCGGCAACTTGTCGCCTCGGGTTTTGGCTTTGGCGCTCGCAAGTTGCCGGGGCTGAGCAACGGCGTACGGGTGCTTTGTTTCGAACCCCTTGCAGCGAGTGTTGCCGGGAGCGATCGGATCGCGGTTCTGGAGTTTGAAATCGATGACCAGACCGGCGAGGATCTTGCCCAGGGGATAGAGAAACTGCGAGCGCATAAGGATGTGCTCGACGTGGTCCAGATGCCTGTCTTCGGCAAGAAGGGCCGAATGATGACCGGCGTGCGCGTTCTGGCAAGGCCCGGGGCGATCGCGCAGGTCGCGGCCCTGGCCTTCGACGAAACCACGACAATCGGCATTCGTCACGCTATTGTCGACCGCATGATCTTGCCGCGCGAAATCGTCGAGACAGAGGTGGAGTCGGGGGCTATGCATGTCAAACTGGTGAAGCGGCCGAGCGGACAAACCGCGAAAGCGGAGGCCGGTGATATTGGCAATACAGCCAGTGCAGCGGAGAGGCAAAGACGCAGACAAGAGGCGGAAGCGGCAGCAAAGACGGGAAAGAAATCGTGAGGAAGACGCTTGAAGACATACTGGTCGGGTTAAGTCCGTCGACAGTTGCCGTCAGTGGCGGGGTCGATTCAATGACACTCGCAGCGGCTGCACATCGCCTCGCCGGACGCAACGGCGTGAATATGGTTCACGCTGCTTCGCCCGCGGTGCCTCCCGAGGCCACGCAAAGGGTGCGGGATTGGGCGGGCCGGGAAAATTGGGACCTTCAGGTAGTGGACGCGGGTGAATTCGCCGATGCCAACTATCGGAGCAATCCGGTCAACCGCTGCTTTTTCTGCAAGGGTAGCCTGTATGGAACGATCGCCCGGTACTCGAGCCGGCAGATCGTGTCCGGCGCCAATGTCAATGATCTCGGTGAATATCGTCCGGGACTCGATGCGGCGCGTGACCATGGGGTCCGGCACCCCTATGTCGAAGCTGAAATGTACAAGAACGATGTCCGTCAGCTCGCGCGCGAACTCGGGCTTGGCGATATCGCCGAGCTTCCTTCTTCGCCTTGTCTTTCCAGCCGTGTGGAAACCTCTATTCGGATCGAACCGGAAACACTGGGTTTCATCCATTCGGTGGAAACATTTCTCGCCGAGAAACTCCAGCCACGGACAGTGCGCTGCCGGGTTCGCAGCAGTGGAGTGGTCGTCGAACTCGATGCTGCAAGCTTGCAGTCGCTGACGGTGGCAGACAGCGCATTGCTGGAGACGTCGATCATGTCGTTCATGCCCCTCGATCTGGCCGGCAAAACCCTTGCCTTCGCGCCGTACCGGAACGGCAGCGCCTTCCTGCGGACCGGCACATCATGACAACGGAAACTGTGCTTGATTTCGACCGAACCAATCGCATCGGCCTCGATGAAGCAATCTTCTGCGCCGGGAAATCTGTGGAGCAGATTGGGGCCATCCTCGAATTGGCGAAAGCGCGCGGTGCCGGCTTGCTGCTGACGAGGCTTACGGTGGAAAAGCTGGAAGGTCTCTCCGCCGCGAACCGTGATGCGATTGACTATTGCGCGGTTTCAGGCACCGGGTTTTTCGGATCGCCAAAACCAATCGTATCACGAGGGGCCATAGCAATCGTCGCCGCCGGCACCTCGGATGTCGGGGTCGCGCTGGAGGCAGAGCGAACGCTCCGTCATGCTGGCGTCGGGGCGACCGTGATTGCCGATATCGGCGTTGCCGGTCTCTGGCGCCTCACCGAACGATTGGAAGAGATACGAACGCATCCAATCGTCATTGCCGTCGCCGGAATGGATGCCGCGTTGGCAAGCGTACTTGGCGGACTGGTATCAAGTACCATTATCTGCGTTCCGACATCGGTCGGCTATGGTGCTGCCGAAGCAGGGCGCACCGCGCTTAACGCCATGCTTGCCAGTTGCGCACCTGGCCTCGTGGTCTGCAACATCGACAATGGCTATGGCGCGGCCAGTGCCGCGCTGCGTATTCTTTCAAGCCATGAACAGTTGCGCCGTTCAGGCGTTTGACCAGCCGCCATCGACAACAATGGCATTGCCAGTCATGAAAGCGGACTCTGCGCTGGCAAGGAAGATGACGAGCTCGGCTACCTCTTCGGCGGTGCCAAGGCGACCCATGGGCTGGCGCGCAATGAAGGCGGCGCGTGCCGTTTCATAGTCACCCAATGCTCGCATCCGGTCGTGCAATGAGGGGCTGTCGACAGTTCCAGGGCAGATCGCGTTGGCCCGGATGCCTTTGCCGACATAGTCGAGAGCGACCGATTTCGTCAGGCCGATGACGGCGGCCTTGGTCGTGCCGTAGATGAAGCGGTTGGGCGCAGCGATGACCGTCGAAGCAACCGAGGCCATGTTGATGATGGAGCCACCACCGCGGTCGATCATGCCGGGAAGGAAGGCCCGGATCATCCGGTACATGGCGCGGATATTCAGACTGACGGAAAAATCAAAGGCATCCTCATCGCAATCGAGAATGGCGCCGTGATGGACGAACCCGGCACAATTGAAGAGAATATCGGGCGCAGTCGTCTCGGCGGCAAAGCTGGTGATGGCTGCGCGATCGAGCACGTCCAGCCGGCGGATGCTGACCCCGGCGACGTCATCGAGCGTATCCAGTCTGGCCTGATCGAGATCAGTGGCTATTACCTTTGCACCTTCGCGTGAAAGCGCCAGGACAGCGGCACGCCCCATGCCCTGTCCGGCAGCCGTTACGACTGCCGTTTTTCCCTCAAGCCTGCCTGTCATTTTGTCTCGTCCTTGAAACTGTTGGGTGTGAAGTAATACGCCTGCATAGCGATCGTCTCAAAGATCATCGATATGAAGGCCGACACGCTGCGCAGCGCCATTAAGGTGCAGCTGCATGGCTTCTTGCGCAGCGTTGGCATCGCCGGCTGTAATCGCGTCGAGAATGCGATTGTGTTCGCCAAGCGTCGTGCTTGCCATATCATCGGAGCCCTGCTGGTTGCCCGCCGCGAGAATACTCTCGCGCACCCGCTCGGACACGAAGATCAAAAACTGTTCCATGTAGCTGTTGCGGGTTGCCGCGACGACGGCGCGATGAAATTCGAGATCAGCCTTCAACCAGGCGACACTGCCATAAGGCGCAGTGTTCATCGCCGCCAGCGCGCTTTTCATGGCTTCAAGGTCAGCATCGGTCCGGCGTCGGGCAGCAAAGGCCGCAGCCTTTACCTCCAGCGCACCGCGCAGTTCGAACAGGCTCTTGAACGCGTCCGCCTGTTGCAGGGCATCGTGATCGATGGTCAGAACCGGAGAATTCGCGACGTCTGCCACAAAGGCCCCGCGTCCTTGCTGGGACCATATGCGGCCCTCGGAACGCAACCGGGCGATAGCCTCGCGCACCACATTCCGGCTGACGCCGAAGGTGGTAGCAAGCGCCTGCTCGGTCGGCAATTGATCGCCGGGGTTCAGCCGCCCCTGCGCGATTTCGCGGGAGATCGAACTGGCCACCAATGTCGAAAGGTGCGGTCCGCGATTGACCTTGTCGAGCTTCAACGTCATCGATCAACTATACCCCCAATACTTGAATGTGCCCCCAGAATCCGGCCATCGCTAAGAATGTGCTTTGGATCAAAAGCGTCCTTGAGTCGCCCGGCAATGTCGAGAGTAACTTTATCTACCCGGTCTAGAAACGCCTTTTGTTTGACGCGGCCAATGCCATGTTCAGCGCTGATCGATCCACTGTAACGGTCCACCACATCGAAGATGATCGTCTCCGTCTCGTGAAACAGAGTTTCGATCGCATCGGGAGTGCTGTTCTGCGGGGGTACGATGTTGAGATGAACATTTCCATCCCCCACGTGACCATAGGTCACGGCCAGAGCTTGAGGATGGTGCTTGGCCAGTTCGGCCAGCGTATCGGTGACGAAATCCGCAAGCTTGGAGATCGGCACTGAAACATCCGTCCTCAGATAGCGGCCGCCGCCGCCTTGCGTCTCGACCATCGTCTCGCGCAACAGCCAAAGCCGCTCGGCTTGCGCTTTGCTGGACGCCACGACGCCATCCACCACGATATCTCCGGCATCGCCAAGGAAGTCTTCGAGGATCGCTTTCAGATCCACCCTGCCACCGGCGGAAGCCTCGATCAGAACGTAGACAGGGTGGGGCGCGCTCAAGGGGTCCGTCAGTCCGGTACCGGCATTCAATGCAATGTCGATACCGCCACGAAGGATCAGCTCGAAGGCTGTCAGCAAGTCGCTGCATTCACGCCGGGCACGGGCGTAGAGCGCCATGGCATCTTCGACCGACCGCAGACCAACCAGCGCGGTTTCGACCTGCGTTGGCCGCGGAAAAAGTTTGAACGCGGCAGCGGTAATGATGCCCAGCGTTCCCTCGCTGCCGATGAACAATTGTTTCAGATCATAGCCGCGATTGTCCTTGCGCAGAACTTTCAGGCCGTTCCACACCCGTCCATCACCGAGGACGACCTCGAGGCCAAGCACAAGGTCGCGCGTCATGCCATAGCGCAGGACGTTGAAGCCGCCCGCATTGGTTGCGACATTGCCGCCGATCCGGCAGCTCCCCTGCGCGCCAAAGGTGATGGGAAGCACGCAGTCATGCGCTTCGGCGAAGCTTTTGGCTTCCTCAAGAATGCAGCCTGCCTCGACCACCATGGCAAAATCGATGGCGCTGATGGAGCGCAATCGGTTCAGGCGTTCCAGCGAGACGACGACTTCACCGCCTTGAGGCGCCGCGACAGCAGCACCCACGAGACCGGTCAGGCCACCCTGCGGCACGACCGGGATGCCTTCCCTGAAGCAGATCTTCATAAGCGTCGAAACGTCTTCGACTGTGCGCGGACGTGCAACGGCCAATGGCCGACCAAAGTGGTCGCCCGACCAGTCACGGCTATAGGGTGCCATGTCCGCCTCGGCGGTCAGTAAAATACCCTCTGGCATCGCTGCGGTCAGCGCAGCGAGTGACTTTCTGTCAGAGGGCGGCAATACGTTCATTTCAGATTCTCCGCGATAGCGAAAACAACTGGACAACTATCCCTGTTGCCATGTTATCATACAACTATGGTTTGGAACTTCAAGCGGCAGCGGCCTTGCCTTTTGCCAATTGTTGTTGAAAATCAACCTAAAGCGATCATCCACAGGAGGAAGAACACCATGAGCGATTCCAACACACGCTTTCGAATGATGCACACCATGATCCGGGTTTTCGACCTCGAGAAGTCGATCAAATTCTACACCGAGTTGCTTGGCATGAAATTGTTGCGTCGCGACGAGTATCCCGACGGCAAGTTCACGCTGGCCTTTGTCGGCTATGGTCCGGAGGAGAACAACACGGTTGTGGAGCTTACCCATAACTGGGATCAGGCGGCTCCCTATGAGATCGGGAGCGGCTTCGGTCACCTGGCCCTTGGTGTTAATGACATTTACGCGGTTTGCTCGGAGCTTGAACGCAACGGGGCCAGCATTCCCCGCAAGCCGGGACCGATGAAGCATGGCACCACGCATATCGCCTTCATCGAAGATCCTGACGGTTACAAGATCGAATTGGTTGGCCTCGATACGATGAAATAGGTTCTGCCTGCGGGGCCGCCTGCACGTCCTTGCGGTGCGGCTCCAGCAGCTCATATGACCAGTCCTGATTTTGCTCATTTGATGATCGCGATCTTGCTGCGGTCGATGGTGATGGCCACGGCTGCGATCAGCACGGCGCCAAAAACCACGTTCTCCGCGAAAATATTCACACCGACGAAGGTCATGCCGATGCGAACGATCGAGATTATCAGTGCGCCGACGGCGGTGCGGCCAACGCCTCCGAGACCGCCGGTGATCGCCGTGCCGCCGACGATAACCGCGGCGATGGCCGGAAGCAGCAACTGGTTGGCAAGGCTCGGCGAGCCGCTTGAAAGGCGTGCAGCCAGGATGACGCCCGCAATGGCTGCCAATGTTCCGGAGAGGGCAAATGCAACGATCTTGGTGCGATCCACATTGATGCCTGCCGCGTAGGCCGCCGGTTCTCCGGCACCTACGGCAAGGCTCTGCCGCCCAAAGCGCGTGTAGCGCAAGCCCAGATAACTGGCTAGCCCGACAAGGATGGCGATGAGTACCACGACGGGGGTTCCAGCAATCGTCGCGTTGATCCAGGAAGTGCTTGCGCGACCGCCTTCCTCGATGGTGATCGCCCGGCCGTTTGCCAGCCACAGCGCCATGCCGGCGACCACGCCGCCCGTTGCAAGCGTCGCCACGAACGACGGCACGCGCAGCCAGACATGAACGACGCCGCTGAGAATGCCAAATACCAGGCCTGCCGCAATTGCCACCGGAAACGCGAGCAGCCCCATCGATGGCAGCAACTGGGCGAGAATGACACTGGCAAGCGACGCGACGGCCTGAATGGAAAGGTCGATGCCGCCGATAAGAATGACGAACGTGACGCCGGTCGCCAGAATGAACAGCACCGCTGTGTTGGACAAGAGCAGCGCCAGGGTTTCACCGGTCAGGAAGCCGGGGGACCCTATTTCGACGATGATAACGAGCACGATGAGCAGCGCCGGAGGGATCGCACCCTGGACCCAGGTATTGGCGAGCATGGTTCTGAAATCGAAAGAATTCTTCATCGCCGCTCCTCAAACCATCTCGCGCAACAGTTCGACCTGATCCGGCTTCTTGCCGCGACTGGCGTCGAACTCCGCGGTGACTTCACCATCACGCATGACGAGTACCCTGTGTGAAAGACCGATCGTCTCGTCGAGCGTGTCGGAGATGAGCAGGATCGCAATGCCCTGGGCTGAAAGGTCCCTGACAAGGTCGTAGACTTCCTCCTTGGCGCCGACATCGAGACCGCGTGTCGGATGATCGAGGATCAATACCCGCGAACCCGCAGTCATCCAGCGCGCCAGAACCACCTTTTGCTGGTTGCCGCCGCTGAGCTTGCGGCAGGCAGCATCCGGTCCGGGCGTCTTGATGCGCAGCTTCTTGATCCAGTCGACGGCGAGTTTTCTCTCCTGCCTGTAGTTGATCGCTCCGCCGCGCATGACGCAGGAAAGGTCGGCGAGCGTAATATTCTCTGCAACGGAGAGAAACATCACCAGCCCCTCGACGCGCCGCTCGCGCGGAATATAGCCGATGCTCTTGCGCACGGCCTGCTCCGGCGAAGTAAAGCGCACGGTTTCGCCCTTTATCCTGAGCGCACCTTCGCTCTGGGGCAGAAAACCGCCTATCGTGCGGGTGATTTCCTCACGTCCCGAACCGACGACCCCGGCGATACCGATGATTTCTCCGGCGTGTATCTTGAAGCTGACATCATGGAAAGCGCCGGCGACACCGAGCTTCGATGCCTCGACGATGACTTCGCTGCGCGGGGCGTTCTGCTTGCCTTCCTTGTAGTATTCGGTCTGCAAGCCTCGACCGACCATGATCTCATGCAAGGCAGGGGCGGTCACGTCCCGAGAGCGATGCTCGGCCACGACCGCGCCGTCCTTCATCGTATAGACGCGGTCGGATATCCGCAGCACTTCCTCGAGACGGTGTGAGACGAATACAAAACTTGCGCGGGATTTGAGCGACTTTACCCGTGCAAACAGCACGTCGATATCGGAGGCGCTCAGGACGGAGGTGGGCTCATCCAGCAGGATGACCAGTGGCCGGTCGACGCTTTCCTCGAGAGTCAGGGCCTTGGCAAGTTCCACCATCTGGCGCGCCGCAAATGTAAGCCCGGAGGCGCGGGCAGTCACGTCGATATCGACGCCGATCTTTGCAAGCTGGCGGCGCGAGGCATCGTTCATTGCCCGCCAGTTGACAATGCCGAAGCGCGTAAACTGGTGCTCCTGCCCGAGATAGATGTTCTCGGCGACCGTCATGTTCAGGAGCAGCGACTGCTCCTGAAACACCATGCCGATGCCATGGCCGGCGGCATCGCGCGCATTGCGCATGCGAAGTGGCTGACCGTCGAGCGTAAGCGTGCCCGAATCCGGACGATGCGTGCCGGCAAGAATGCGCATCAGTGTTGACTTTCCAGCACCGTTTTCGCCGATAAGCCCGACCACTTCATTGGGCCGGATTTCGATATCGACATTCTTCAATGCGTGTGTGCCGACAAAAGATTTGCTGATCCCGTTTGCTGCAAACATGGCGTCACTTCACGATCTTGAGGTTGAAGCGATCCAGCGACAGCGCAACCGCGGCGATAATCATCAGGCCTTGCACCGTCTGCTGAATATACGGAGAGATGCCAAGGAGGATCATGCCGTTGGCGAGCACAGTCACGATCAGAACGCCGACCAGCGTATTGAGAACGCCGCCTTCGCCTCCTGTCAGTGCGGTGCCACCAACCACGACGGCGGTCACCGCTGCAAATAGCCGGCCATCGGCAATCACCGCATTGGACTGACCGAGCTGTGCAGCGGCGAGTACACCGGCCACACCGAAGAAGAAACCGGCAAGACCGAAAGCCATGATGCGCACGCGGCGCAGATTGATACCGGAGAGTTCGGCAACGTCTTCACCGCCACCAATCGCCATGATGTGACGGCCAATGCGCGTGTGGTATTGAATGACGATTGCGACGGCGAATGCAGCAAGCGCGATCCAGACTGCCAGCGGAAATCCGAGGAAGCGTGACAACGCCAAGGCGCGGATGTTCTCGTCCATTAGCCGTACGGCCGAACCGCCGAGCATATAGACGGAAAAGCCGAGGCCGATGAACCATACACCGAGCGTCGCCATGAACGACGGTATCCGCAGCGTGGTTTGCAGAAATCCACTCGCCAGACCCATCACCGTGCTTGCCGCTATGGCTGCGATCACGGCAAACCAGCCGTAATTGTTGGCATTGCTGTCGTTTGTGGCGAGCAGAACCAGCACCATTGCTGCGACGGACATGGCACCTTCAACGGAAAGGTCGATACTGCCAAGCAGGATGATGAAGGTCATGCCCATGGCGAGCGTCAAAGGCACCGCGGCTGAATTTGCAACACGAATGAGATTGCGTGGTTCGATGAAATTCGGGTTGGCGATCGCAATCAGGATACAAAGGACGATCAGAACGGCCAATGGCGCGAAGGCACGCCAACGTCTCGCCTTGCCCGCACGGCTCCAGAACGATTGCATCGCCGTTTTCGGCTCCATATTCGAAATGGACTTCATGGTTTCAGAATTGACTGTCAACAGACTACATCCCGCATGAAAGATGGGAAAGAACAGGCAGCGGAACCAACGCTGCCACTCGCAATGAAGGACGCAGCCGGGCCGCGTCCTCGATTGCTGGTTTTCAGGCGCGAATGGCGCCGGTCACCCGGCCCCAGAGGTCGTTCCAGTCCATGGTCGGCTTGGAGTCGATATTGTTCTTGTAGTATTCCTCGACATTGTCCTTGGTGATCGAAACCACCTTGCCGTAGAACTCGCGGTGTTCCGGCGGCTGGGTTGCAGGATCGAATTTCTTCATGTGGGCATTGTAGCCGATGGATAGCCCCATGCCGCCCTGCCAGAACGGATCAGACGTGATCGTGCAGGCAAATTCTCCCGTACGCACGGCGTCCACGGCGGTCTTGATGCCATCGATACCGACGATTGGAACCTTGCCGGCAAGACCTTCGGCGCGAAGCGCCTCGAGAGCGCCCGTGCCCATGTCGTCATTGGCTGCCCATACACCTTTGATATCATCACCAAACCGCGTGAGGAGATTGCTGGTCAGGTCGAAGGCTTCGGTGGACTTCCAGTTTGCAACCTGGAAATCGAGGAGCTTGATGTTCGGGTTCGCGGCAAGAGCCTCGTCGAGACCCTTTTTGCGTTCGATGGCAGCTGTCGTCGAAATCAGGCCGCCAAGCGCAATGATGCCGCCCGAACCGCCAATTGTCTTGAAGAGGATTTCGGCAATCTGCTTGCCGCTGGCGATACCATCGAACTCGATGTGCGATACGTAATTCGGATTGAAGTCGCGCGGATGCAGATCGGCGGGCTTGTTCCATTGGGTCACCACCGAGGCGCCGGCACTCTTGCAGGCTTCAACGATGGGGCGGGCATCCGGCGTATCGTTCGGATCGGAATTGAGCACCATATTACCGCCGGTCTTGGCAAGCATGGCCTTGATGTCGGCAATCCCTTTTTCGCTGTTGCCCTCGGACACAAGCGTAACGTGCTCCAGACCGACCGACGCCGCATAGGCCTCTGCGCCTGTCTTCCAAACAGCGTGGTAAGGGTTCGAAAGCGAGCGTATCGAAGTAACCAGCGTTGGCGCTCCCTGCGCCCACAGCCGTTTCGGCATTGCCGCCACTGCCAGGCCGGCACCGGCGCCCATCATCAACGTCCGGCGATTTATCTGGCCGAAATGTGCAATACTAGCCCTGTCACTCATTCCTCTATCCTCCCGGTGGAAATCAGATGCTGTGAAAATGCCTCTCCTCGAAGCATGAAATGCAAGTGAAGCTGATGCCGTTAGCCTCCTAATTGTACGACAACCCTCCAACACGATAACCATACCCTTTCTCTTGACGCTTCACAAGAGACTTGAGATTGTACGTTCTGAAGGATGCCGGTGCTCTGCCAGTTCCAAAGCTTACATCCGGCATGGGAGGATATGAATGTCTGATTATATCATCGTTGGCGGTGGCTCCGCTGGCTGCGTTCTGGCTGCGAGATTGTCAGAGGATCCGAGCATATCCGTCACGCTGCTCGAGGCCGGTCCGCGCGATACGAATTTCTACATCCATCTGCCCGTAGGGTTTTTCAAGATGACCGCGGGGCCATTGATCTGGGGCTATGAAACCGCTGCAGGAAGCGAGATCGACGGCCGCACCATGGTCTACCCGCAAGCACGGGTTCTGGGCGGCGGCAGTTCCATCAATGCGCAGGTATTCACGCGCGGATGCCCGGAAGATTATGACGCCTGGGCTCTGGAAGAGGGATGTGCCGGCTGGTCATTCAAGGACGTGCTTCCCTACTTCAAGAAGTCTGAAGGCAATGACACATTCGTCGGCGATTACCACGGCAATGAGGGGCCGCTCGGCGTCAGCTTTTGCAATCCGCACCCGCTGACCCGAATATTTGTGCAGGCTGCACAACAGGCGGGACTGCCCTTCACCGCCGATTTCAACGCCGCCCATCAGGAGGGGACCGGGTTCTATCAAACCACGACGAAAAGGGGCAAGCGCAGCAGTACAGCCGTGGGCTACCTCAAGCCGGTCCTCGGCCGCAAAAACCTCACCGTTCGAACAGGCATTTTCGTCAATCGTATTGTCATTGAGAACGGACGCGCAACAGGCGTCGAAATCATCGAGAACGGCAATCCGTCAGTCCTGCGCGCTGAACGGGAAGTGATTGTGGCGGCAGGCGCAATTGGCTCGCCAAAACTGCTGATGCTTTCGGGAATTGGCGATGCGACGCATCTGAAGGCTGCCGGTGTCAAAGTCATTCATGATCTGCCGGGCGTCGGGCAAAATCTTCAGGACCACATGGATGTCGATGTGCTGGCGGAACTCTCGGGTCCCTATGGCATTGACCGCTACAAGAAGCGCCGTTGGCAATTCATGGCCGGCCTCGAATACACGCTGTTCGGCAAAGGACCGATCGCATCCAACATCGTCGAAGGCGGGGCTTTCTGGTGGGGCGACAAAAGCGAGAAGACGCCGGATATCCAGTTCCATTTTCTGCCGGGCGCCGGTGTCGAGGAAGGCATCGGTTCGGTGCCTGGAGGCAATGGCTGTACACTGAACTCGTATCACGTCCGGCCGCGTTCGCGTGGCTCCGTTACGCTGCGCTCCTCCGATCCGCTCGATGCGCCGATCATCGATCCGAACGCCTTTTCGGACCCCTATGATCTGGAACGCGCCATTGACGGTATCATGCTGAGCCGCGAGATTCTCGCGCAGCCTGCATTCCGGCCATTCATTCGCCGCGAGCATCTGCCCGGTGATGCAGTAACGTCGCGAGAAAGTGCAGCCGTCTTCGCCCGGCAATATGCGCGCTCCGCCTATCACCCTGTCGGTACATGCCGCATGGGAACAGGGGAGCGCGCAGTGGTCGATCCGCAACTTCGCGTTCGCGGTATCGACGGACTGCGTGTATGCGACAGTTCGATCATGCCGCGGCTGATTTCGTCGAACACCAATGCCGCTACTGTCATGATAGGAGAAAAAGCTGCGGATATAATCCGGGATGGCGTATAAAAGCCGTTAGCGTCGTCTTACAGGGTTGTCGTACAACTAAATGTTGGATAAAGATTGGAAGACTGCGTTTTTTGATGCGCCGCAGGTTCTGGATAACGGACACGGCGCCGACAGGGAGATGACACATGCGAATGAGAGATTTTGGACGCACTGGCCGCAAGGTCAGTGAAATCGGTTTTGGTGCGTGGGCCATCGGCGCTGCCTGGGGTGAGGTGAATGACGAGGAGGCGCTGGCGGCGCTTCATGCCGCGCTCGACAGCGGCGTCAATTTCATCGATACCGCCGACGTTTATGGTGATGGCCACTCCGAGCAGCTGATCGCGAAAGTCGTCAAGGAGCGCGGCGGCGAAAGACCGTTCATCGCCACCAAGGCAGGCCGCCGCCTGCCGGAACAGACAGTTGCCGGTTACAGCGCCGAAAACCTTTCGAACTATATCGAGCGCAGTTTGAAGAACCTTCAAACCGAGACGCTGGATCTGGTGCAGCTTCATTGCCCGCCAACAGACCTTTACTATCATCCGGAGGTTTTCGAGAGACTCGACAAGCTGGTCGAGCAGGGCAAGATTCGCAACTACGGCGTCAGTGTCGAGCGCGTCGAAGAAGCCCTCAAGGCCCTCGAATATCCGGGCATCGTCAGCGTGCAGATCATCTTCAATGCGTTCCGCCAGCGCCCCGCCGAGCGGTTCTTCGAGCTTGCCAAGGAGACGAAGACGGCGATCATCGCCCGCGTGCCGCTTGCCAGCGGGCTGCTTTCCGGCAAGTTCAAGCGCGATACGAAATTTGCCGAGAACGACCATCGCCAGTTCAACCGCAATGGTGAAGCTTTCGATGTGGGCGAGACCTTTTCCGGTGTTCCTTATGAAAAGGGACTTGACGCGGTCGAAAAGGTCCGTCCGCTGGTTTCCGGCGATACGACGATGGCCAAGTTCGCACTGCGCTGGATCCTGATGTTCGATGCAGTCACCGTCGCAATCCCTGGTGCCCGCAATCCTCAACAAGCGCGCTCGAATGCCGAAGCAGTCGAGCTTGCCCCTCTGTCCGCCGACACGATGGAAAAGATCAGGGACATCTACCAGCAGGACATCAAGCCCTACGTGCATCAGCGCTGGTGATTTTGGGTCATGGCATCTCCGGTTATCGATTCACATCACCACTTCTGGGATCCTGCGAGTGGTGGCGACTACGGCTGGTTGAGCGGCCCATTCGAGCCGATCAACCGCAAGTTTGAACCAGGCGATCTGCGCCCGGCTTTGCAAGCCAACGATGTGTCCGGAACGGTCCTTGTGCAGACCTGGAATGATCTCGGTGAGACCTGGGATTTCATCGAGACGGCAGCAAAAACCGATTTTGTTGCCGGCGTGGTCGGCTGGGTCGATCTGACCGATCCGCATGTGGCGGATACGCTGGCTGAGCTTCAGCAGAGCCCGAACGGAAAATGGCTCGTTGGTATTCGTCATCTGATCCAGACGGAATCCGATCCGAACTGGCTTCTGCGCGATGATGTATGCCGGGGTCTGCAGGCCGTACAGGATGCGGGTCTGGTCTACGACCTCGTTCCCAATCTTCCCCAGCTCCCGGCGGCGATCGAGACGACCAAAAGTTTTCCTGAGCTACGTTTTGTTCTCGATCATATATCCAAGCCGAACATCAAGAACCGTGAGTTCTATGCGTGGGCCGAACTCATGCAAGGCTTCCGCAACGAGCGGCAGCATGTCTGGTGCAAACTGTCAGGCATGATCACCGAAGCTGATTGGCTAAATTGGACGCCGGGCGATATCAAGCCCTATGTGGATCACGTCCTTGATATCTTTGGCCCCGACCGTTGCATGTTCGGCACCGATTGGCCGGTGTGTCTGGTTGCGGGCAGCTATAATGACGTCATCGGAGCCCTGCGCGAATGTCTGCCGGATTTGACGGCGCAACAACGCGAACAGATTTTCGGCGGCTCGGCCATCGAGGCATACAAGCTGCCGGGCTTTTTGAATCATGAGCCTTGAGCCAACCGGGAAGAGCCGCATTGGGTTTGCGTCACGGCTCGGTTTTGGCGCGAGCGGTATCGGTACCCTCTACCGCGACGTGTCCGAAGCGCAGGCGCAGGAGGTGCTGCATAGCGCCTACGATGCGGGCCTGCGATATTTCGATACGGCCCCGCTTTATGGCCACGGCCTCAGCGAATTGCGGCTTGGCCAGTTTCTTCGCACAGTGCCGCGCCAAAGTTTCACGGTCTCGACCAAGGTCGGGCGCTATCTCGTGCCGCCTCGCGGCGAGGATGTCGATTACGGAATTTGGGCGTCGCCGCTTCGCTTGAAACCGGTATTCGACTACAGCTACCACGGGACAATGCGGTCACTCGAGCAATCGGCCAATCGCCTCGGTTTCTCCGAGTTCGATCTCGTCTATATCCACGATGTCGATCGCTACACGCATGCAGAGACCTTCGAACGACGCTTCGATGAAGCAATCGACGGATGTTACCGCGCACTCGATGATTTGCGTAAGGCGGGTCACATAAGGGCCGTGGGTGTAGGCGTCAATGAAAGCGATATCGCAACGCGCTTCCTGCAAAATGCCACCCTTGATGCCGTTATGATCGCTGGGCGTTATACCTTGCTCGATCAAAGCGCAGCGGATGACCTTCTTCCGCTCGCGGCAAGCCAAGGCGTCGAGATCGTGGTCGCCGGGGTTTTCAACTCCGGAATACTGGCCTCCGGACCCACATCCGCCAACATGACCTATGACTACAAGGCGCCACCCATCGCCGTTGTGGACAAAGCAAAACGCCTCGCGGCGTTGTGCGAGAAACACGACATACCCCTGCAGGCAGCTGCGCTTCAGTTTCCGTTCCGTCATCCGTCTATATCAGCTGCCGTCATTGGCATGAGCCACAAGGAACGCGTCGATCAGAATGTCCGTTGGTTTGATAGCGAGATTCCAGACTCCTTTTGGGATGACGGAATTAGGTCGGGATTGTTTGCCCGCGCCATTTAATTGGACATTCACAGGCTCGTGACCAAACGAATATCTGTGGCTCCAGTCGGAGGAAGACGCTTCAAATTGGTGCGGAGCAAATCATAGCCAACTGATCAGGACTGGCGTTCGCCAATGAGCCTACAATTCAGGATTATTTTTGGCTTTTACCTTGGTGGTCCCGTACTTGCTGATGGAATAGGCGCCTTTTGAACGTTTGAGCACATCGGATAGCCTATCCGGCTCATGCTTGGTCTTGGGCATATGTTTCTTGATCGAGTCCATCAAATGATCCGGCGCGGTTGGCATCCTCCGGACAAAGTGCTGTGACGATCCTCCCATAGCAGTCACTCCTTCTAAAAAACGTCCAATGCCATATAACGCTGCTGGCGCATCGAAAGTTGCTTGTAAGGGCGGCGCCAATAGCGCTTGCTTCAGCCAAGGAAGAAATCACGCCTTGCGGAGTATTTGACCGTCCTTCATCTCAAAGACCCCATCCTGTCCGCCTTGCCTTGCAAAATCTCGAGATAATTCGCCCCAGTATCCGATGAACTGGCCACAGGAGGTGCAATGTATTGGAGTTACGGCGCGGACATCATCGGGAACATCCAGGTATATCGTCCCGCAAGTTTTGCAATCCAGCTTGTGATCTAAACGTTCCATCGGAGCCCTGTGCCGTTGCGCATCGCTGTAACGGCTCTGTCGCATTGTCTGCGTCTGCGCTCAGAGAGTCAACTTATCCAGATGTCCCGCGGCAAAATCGCCGGGGCACTTCGGAGATTGGCTCATCAAAATTAGCTGATGATCTGGCATAACGGAATGTCGTCGCCTAAATAGGGCTCTGTTGCCGGAACCGGGCATACTTTGCCGCTGCAGTCTTTGCGGCAAAGCCAGCAATTTATTGGAATGATTATGACAGAGGAAACTTTGCAGGCATCAGATCCTCAACAATCGCAGGCCGGAAAAGTTGAACAGGCATTTGGGACAGCAGGAATTGCGCCATTGGCGCGCTTGAGCAGGACCGCACGCTTTTTCATGGGTATCGTAGCCTGGGCCGAGAAACTCAATCTCAAATATGCCAAATTCGGCAATCCTCCGATCTATGACAATGCGACCTTTCCGTGGTCGAGAGAAATAGAAAAGGCGTGGCCGGACATTCGCAGTGAACTCGACCGGGTTCTTCTCCGCCAAAGCGAATTGCCGGCATTCCAGGACATTTCCACGGATGTCAAAACAATCTCGACGGATAGGGAGTGGAAGACTTTCTTCCTGGTCGGCTTTGGCGTGAAGTCAAAACAGAACATTCTCGCTTGCCCCAAGACGTGGCAGGCAGTGCAGAAGATACCGAACCTCAAGACAGCCATGTTTTCGATCTTCGAACCCGGCAAACATTTGCCTGCTCATCGAGGGCCTTACAACGGAGTCTTGCGCCTCCATCTCGGTTTGATCGTACCTGGGCCGGGCGACAAGCTCGCTATCCGGGTCAAAGACCAGATATGTCATTGGCGAGAAGGCAAGGCCCTGATCTTCGATGATGCCTACGAACACGAGGCCTGGAATCACACGGACAAGACACGCGTTGTTCTCTTCGTCGACTTCGTCAAGCCATTGAAATTCCCCGCCAGTTTCATCAACTGGGCGCTCATGAACCTGGCAATCTTTACGCCTTTTATCCGGGAAGGCCTCGACAACCACAAGGAATGGGAAAAACGCTTCTACGCTGAAGCCGAGGCCCTGCGAAATCAATCCGGCATGTGATCCGCGGTTAGAGCCTTTCTTGTTTAAACAGAAGCAGTTCTGTTTCGCGGATGCCGAGACAATCCACGCGGAAGGGCGGCGCTCCTAGGACCGGTCCATGTCGATCTTGACCTTGACCACATCTCCCGGCAGCAGCGTAGTCCCTTCCTCGGCCGTCGTCTCTTCGGTTTTTCCCTTCGAATTGCGGACAATGCTGTATTGCATGACAAGGTCTTCCTTGTTGCCTTGACCCATCGCGCCTGGAGCGTTGACAAGCGCTTCGGTCATCAGGTTCTTGTTCATTTGAAGCTTGAGATTGCTTTCATCAAGCGCGGCCTGCGTCGCCTGGATCTCGGTTGCCAACTCCGCCTTGCGATCATTTTGAAGGTCGGTCTCGTTCTGAGTGGATTTATTGATTTCCTGCTTGGCGCGCAACGAGGCCGTATCAAGATCCAGAAGCTTGCCTTCCATATCAGCGACCGACGTTTGCAATCCCATCAGGCGCGAATTCACGACAAGCCCTTGATCAGCCAGTCCTCCGATGCTCTTCAGCTCCTTGCGCGTCAGATCCATCTGACGGTTTTGCACGTCCATCTTTTTTTCAAGCGAAGTGATTTCGTTCGTATATAGCGTCTTGAGCTCGGTGAGCCCATTGAGCTGGAGATCGAGGGAGTTCTTCCTCGACAGCATGATCGCGGCTTCATCGTCGATCAATCTCTTGGCTTCGGATTTCTCGATCAAGTCATCCGGTACCTTGATTTCCTGGGCATTGGCCAATTCAGTTTGCAGTCGTGCGAGCTTTACTACAAGCCGGTCGTGCTGGGCTACAATGACATCGTAATCACCGCGAGCATTGAAGTAATCCCGCTCAAAGCGCTGGCCGGTCGTTCGCGGCATGCCGCCGGCAAGACTTACAGCCTTCAGAACCGTCATTTCAGGCTCGAATGCATATCTTCCGGGCGTTTGCACGTCGCCTGAAACGAAAATCGGCCGAAACTCGGAAATCTCGACAGATGCTTCCGGGAGGTCGACGAGGCCCAGTTTCTGCCGGAGATTCTTGGAAATCTCCTGGGCAATCGCGGAGGTAGTCTTGCCACTGGCCTCTATTTCACCCGCGAAGGGCAGGGACAAGGTGCCCGAGGGGCCAACACGATAATCACCGGTAATGGTGGGCCACTCGCGGAAGGTGCCTTCTGCGGTCTGCCATTCGATTACGCGTACGGTGACCTTGTCCATCGGCCCCAATTCGTAATCTGCAGCGCCGGCAGCCGGCGCGTAGAGCATCGTAAGGAAAAGCATGCAACCGCAAAGAAACCGCATCGTTGCAAAAGCGAAACGGCTCAACATGACGGAACATACATCGGATGGGGAAATCGGGACCATTTCCTGCAATTACTCCTGTAAAAACTAAATCGAGACCCGTGTGGCAGCTACGTTCTACTTTCAGCAAAGCCAATCGGCCAAAGCCTTACCAACGGGATCCGTGCGGCATGTACGCGGAAGGAGTGATCCTGTGAATAATCACAATATCCTTCCGAAAGGGCCTATCTCAACGGAATGCTTGTCCAAAACAAGGCGCTCGTCAAAGGTATATCACTGCCCTCGCATATTCGACCGCCGCCCGGTCAGGCCGGAACGCGGATGCTTATCCGAACGATAACACAAAAATTGTGCGTTGCAACAGAGTGCCTTGGAAGCAACTGGGCCCGAGCGGTACATTTGGCTGCATATTTTTGTCGTTACCGTCGAAATGACCGTGCATTTGCAGGAATTTGGTGTAACCTGCTCTCTAATTTCGCTCGCGCAAGCCAAGAGCAACATCAAATCTGCTTATATAGTTGCAGGAATATAAACGACTGTATTGCCAGCTAATCAATTAGATGGATTGCATGACGCCGAGATATTGTGTTAATTTTTTTGCTGCACTGCAATATCATTTGAAATTTGCCGAGTTTCGTTATTTTTGAGTGGAGTTTGGACGTACAACGGCCATCGGTACGCGTTGTATGCTGTATTCGTCGATCATAATACTCGACTGCGTTGAAATCCGAGCGAAAGTAGTGGTTACAATGGAGGAAAATTGTTATATTACGGCATTAATCGGCCGGAGTGGTTTAGTATACACCCAACGGGTTTTCTTAAAATCAACCCGGCAGTCATAAGAAAAGATTCATGCGCGTGCGCTAGCGTGGATGAAGGGGAGGTAAAATGCAAAGAAGCCGTATTTCAGCTTTTCTCCAGATAAAGAATGGGAGCTAAGCACTATGAGATTTCCAAATTTTTTAATAGGAATGTTCGGTGTCCTTGTCGCATTTGCGATCACGACTTTCATGCTTACCCAATCTCTATGGGCAACAATTGTCCAGACGCTGATCTGCGCAGTCATCATCCAGATAGGATATTTCGCGGTGGTGCTCTTGCTTGTCCTGCGTGAGAAACCCCGAACGTCGGAGCAAAAGCTTTCCGGGAACAACGACATAGCTGGCGTTGCAAATCCGCAGTCGCCGTTTAAATCCATTACGCCTACTGAAACCCACTAAAGTGCTCGAGGATTGCAGGTTTGAAGTCAGCCTCTTGCGGGAGGCGGAAATAATTGTATCTTTGCCGTCATCGGTCTGGTGTCGGCGATGTGCCTAACCAATCACGCATGATGCGCAATTATTAAGGCAGGCCAGACCCTCACGATAGAAACCCGCTTGCCGGGTTCGGTAGTGTAACCCGGGTTGAGGGCTTCATGACCGCACAGTTGAAGGCTGGGGCAATTACTGACAATTCGGACAAGAGTGTGTGTGTGATCATCGCTGCGAAAAATGCAGCCGATACCATTGCAGCCGCCATATCCTCCGCCCTGGCGGATCCATACGTGACAGAAGTGATCGTCGTCGACGATGGCTCGACCGATGGGACCTCGGAAACAGCCGAGAAGGCCGATGATGAAAGCGGACGGTTGCGTATCATTCGTTTCGAGATGAACAAGGGGCCGTCTTTTGCCCGTAACCACGCCATCTCATGCTCCTCCGCAGCTCTGATCAGCATTCTCGACGCCGACGATTTTTTTATCCCCGGGCGCTTTTCTCATTTGCTGGCAACCGAGGACTGGGACATGGCCGCCGACAATATCGTTTTCGTCGATCAGCGTTGGATGGGCCACCTTAGTATCCTCACCGTTGATACCTTTGCTCCGGAAACCTGGTTTCTCGATCTGCCGACATTCGTCGACCGCAATATATCGAGACGCAACAGGCAGCGCGGCGAGCTTGGCTTCCTGAAGCCTGTCATCCGGCGCGCGTTTCTCGATCGCCACAATCTGCGCTACAATGAAAAGCTGCGGCTCGGCGAAGATTACGATCTCTATACCAGAGCGCTGGCACTGAATGCGCGGTTTCAGATCATCAACAATTGTGGCTACGGAGCCGTCGTGCGCGCGGATTCGTTGAGTGGGCGGCACAAGACCGACGATCTCAAGCAACTCGCCGATGCCGACAAGACACTTCTGGATAGCGGTATGCTATCCGGGACTGCGCGGGAAGCCGTCCGCAAGCACGAGCGCCATATCCGCTCCAAATTCCATCACCGCCAATTTCTGGACATCAAGTCGCAGAAGGGACTTCTTGCGGCAGCGGTGTATGGCTTGCGCAAGCCTTCTGCGGTCTTTCCAATCGCAAGGGGCATCCTGACTGACAAGTTCGACGATTTTGTCAGGCCGTTCGGCAAAAAGCCGGTCGTATCCCAGATTCCACCTGCTCCGCGCTACCTTTTTCCCGGGGCTACGGAATAGCAGCGAGGCAGGTTTCAGGTGTTTGTTTCCCACTTTGGCTTTATGGTGCATTGCAACAAAAGCGGCGATGCACTAAGGTCCTTTCAAAATCAGAACAGATCGGGGCAACATTGCGAGTGGATGCGGGCAGCTAGTTTTGCCTGGTTGAACGAGCAAAGGACGCAGTTATGACTGACTTGCAGACAAGAAAGCCTGAGGGCGCCAGCCTGGAAATGGTGGCGCGAAACGGCAGTCCGCTTCGACGGATTGCAGCACGGATCCCGACTTACTGGGCCGATGTTCGCGAAAATCCAGCATGGTTGCCTATGTTCCTGCTAGCACGCACAATGCCGGGCCGCAGGGCACATTGGCTTGGCGCAAAGGCTGTTCAACAGCAGGAGAATACCGGGCCGAGCATGTTTTCCGGGGTCGATCGCGAGAAAATCGTCGAGACGTTGCGAACATCGGGCCTGTTTTCCGGTCTGGTTCTGCCGGGCGCCGTTCACGAAGAGATTTCCCGTTTTGCCCGGCAGACGCCTTGCTTTGGCAATTTCGATCGCAGGCTCGAGTTTCTTCCGGAAGAGCATGCGGAAGCCGAACAAAGGTTCAATCGCTCGATACTCAGCGGGCATTATTTCGAACGCGCCCTCGAATGCGAAGCCGTCGTCGCGGTGCAGCGGGATCCGTTGCTCTTCGACATTGCCGCGCACTATCTTGGCGGCCAGTCAAAACTGATTACGACGCGGATATGGTGGAGCTTTCCGACAAAGTCGGCTTCGCAGGCAGATATGAGTCTCGCTTCACAAGACAAATATCACTTCGACCTCGACGATTGGCGGATGCTGAAATTCTTCTTCTACCTCACGCCGGTCGACGAAGAGTCCGGGCCCCATGTTTATGTCCTGGGCAGCCACAAACGGCGGAAACTCAAGCACCAGTTGACGCTTCTCGTCGGACACCCGTCGGACGAGGTTCTTGACGTTTATGGCGATGAGAGCGCGGTAACGCTGACCGGGGACGCGGGGCTGGGTTTCGTCGAGGATCCGTTCGGGTTCCATATGGGAACAGTGGCACGGCGATCGCCGCGGTTGATGATGGAAGTCGGTTTCGGCGTCTCCCGTCCATCCCGCCGCCGCTTCCACGGAGAGCCGGTTGTTCGCTGACTGGCAACGGTTGACGGCGGTCACAGCCAAAGATTTATCGAAAGTGTGCGGGAAAGACGGGCCAGCGCTGTCTGGTCTCCCTGTACGCCAACATTGTTTACGTAACGGGATAGAGTTTTATGAAAATCATTGTCGAAAATACTGTCTGCCTGAATACCGGCGACGCGGCAATCCTTCTCGCCATCAGGCACATTCTAGGGAAAATCTGGGGCGAAGATTTGCGTTTTCAGGTCTTCGATAGCCAGCCAGAAGTGGCAGCAAGACTTTATCCCGAGAGTGAATATCCGGATCTTGAATTTCACAAACTCCTGTCGGAATCCATCTTCAAATACAGCTATGATCAAAACGTCCTGAAAAATGCAGTCAAGCCGCTGTACAATCGAATTGTGCTCCAGGCGCTGCGACGCTTCGGCAAAAGCGGGCGTATCGACGAGATGATGTTCAGCCAGAGCGACCGCCGTTCGCTCGAGATCTACCGGGACGCCGATCTTGTGATCACGACCGGCGGCACGTATCTCGTCGAGAATTACAACCTCGAACGACGTCTCAATCAATTCCGGATCGACGCGATCCTTGGCAAGGATCCCGTATTTTTCACCCAGTCGTTAGGTCCTTTCGACAAGGACTACAATCGTACGGAACTGAAACCCGTCTTCGACCGCAGCCCGCTCATTCTGCTTCGCGATTCCCGGTCGAGAGATCATATTCTTGATCTCGTCGACGACCCGACCAAATGTCACGTGGTGGCGGATGCTGTGTTTGCGCTTGCTGACACGGACCGGATTGCAGGGATTCTGGCTTCGGACCAAACACCGAAAACGGGTCGCGTCGCTATTTCCGTCCGGCACTGGAACTACGTCAAAGGCGGTGGGGACGGCATGCGCCGCTACCTTGATTCCATCCGCAATATCGTGACCATTCTCGTCAAGGAACAGGGGAAAGAGGTGACCTTCCTGTCGACTTGCCAGGGTGTGCCGGAATACGCCCATGACGATTCCAAAGCGGCAAAGGCGATTGTTGCCGAACTCGATCCCGAGATTGCCAGCCATGTCAGCGTGGACACCTCATTTCATACGCCAGAGCAATTGATGGCGCTTGTGAAAGGGTTCGATTTCGTTGTCGCTACGCGCATGCACATGATGATCATGTCACTGTGCGTCGGTACGCCGGTGCTGCCGATCGCCTATGAGTTCAAGACCAAGGAAGTCGCCAAGCGTATCGGTGTTTCGGACGTTCTGCTCGATATCGACACCGTGACGGCGGAAGAAGCACGCGAAAAGCTCGATAGCTTCACCCGGAATCTGGACCATTATCGCAAAACAAGCCTTAAGGGAGTTCTTGACGAACACGCTTCGGCAATGTCGGCGACCGGACTTTTAAAGCCACTCCTTGCCGCGCCTTCAGCGGATATTGCTCGCAACCTTGGACCAAGCGGCCGACAGAGCGCTGCGTGACTGGGGTAGCAGAAGCATCAGTATGAACGCGAACGCATAATTGAGTAAAACCGCCAGGATGATCGCGAGAAAGTCCGAGCGAGCGATCAGTGACAAGGGAAGTAACCAGTACGCGAACCAGGCGAGCAGGGACGAAACGATGAAGAGGCCCTGTACCAAAAGAATATCAATGGCGGTCACGGGACCGACACGCTGCACGAGCACGGCGAGAACGGGAACCCGAAGGATGTATCCGCTGATCGCGTAAGCCGCGGCGACGCCGACAGCACCCCAATGCAGGCCGACGACAAAGGAAACGACCGTCGTCACCGAAGAGTACATGCCCCAGCGGAACATTGTCTTCGTCCTGTCCTGGCAGATGAAGATCCAGCCTGTCGTGCTCGAAATGGGCTGGATGAGGCCGGCAATCCCAAGCCATGCGAAAATCGGTGCGACGGGCAGCCATCTGTCGCCAAAAAGGATGCCGACGACTTGTGCCGAGGTGAGGGTCAACGCTGCGATAGCGGGGACTGTGACAGCCGCAAGGACCCAGTTGGTCTGCATGTAGATATCGCGGAACCGTTTTTTATCATCCTGGATACGGCTGAGCAGCGGGATCATCAGACGGGTCAGCGGCTGATTGATGTTCTGCAACGGGAACAGCAGGAGCTTGTAAGCACGGTCGTAGTAGCCGAGTTCGACAACGCCCGAGAACTTGCCGATGAGGATATTGTCGAGGTTGCGCGAGAAGAAGTTGACGAGGTTGAAGCCCGTCAGATTGGCACCGAATGACATGATGTCGCGATCAATCTTGAAAACCGGCTTGTCCGGTCTGAATTGCGCCACCCGCCAAGCTGCAAGCAATGCGACCGCCGCCGAAGCGGCCGGGCCAATAACCAGAGACCAATAGCCCATTCCGGCATAGGCGGCCAACGCAGCTGTTGCGAACCCTGCAATGGCGGTCACCACGTCGTTTATCGCGAGCTGACCGAACTGAAGATGACGGTTCATCAGGCTGAGCGGCATAGCCGCCAGACTGCCGAGGAAGAGCGGCAAACCAGCACCGATCGTGATCCCGACCATGCGTGCATCACCATAATAGGCGGCGACGGCCGGAGAAAGGGCGACAACGACGGCCGTGCTCGCAAGGCCGGCTATGGCGCTCATCCAGAAGACCTGATTGAGTTGGCGCTGGCTGATCTCCTTGCGCTGGACGACCGCCTGCTGGAGCCCAAGATTCTGGAAGAGTGCAACGAAGGCCACGATCGGACTGACGGAAGCGACGAGCCCAAAATCTTCAGGAATGAGCAGACGCGCCAAGACGATAACGGAGAGGAACTGGACAACGATCTTGATGCCCTGTGCGATGACTGTCAAAAGCCCGCCACGAAGGGCAATTCGACCAAACTGGAGCGGTTCCGCACTCACGCCTTTAACTTCGCTTCGGCAAGACGCGTGATGATATGTGCGAACTCATCATTCAAGACATCCGCGTTGAAATCGGCTTCGATCTTTCTTCTCGCGGCCAAAGCGATGCGCTCACACTCCGTTGCGTTTGCGGCGATCCACGCAAGTTTTGCGGCCAGCGATTTCGGATCTTTTTCAGGCACGAGAAAACCCGTCTTCCGGTCCTCTATGAGTTCGGGAATCCCCGAATGGTACGTGCTGACCACTGTCAGCCCGGCAGCCATCGCTTCCATGAGGGAGACTGGAATGCCCTCCACATCTCCATCATGGGCCGTGACACTTGGCAATACAAACACATGGGCTTCCCGCAAGCGCTGCTTGACCTCGCTGTGCGGGCGCGGCCCGAGAAATATCACTCGGTCTGCAATATCCAGATCTTTAGCGAGTTGCTTCAGGTCGTCGAGCAGTTCGCCGCCGCCTATGATGGTGTAGGACCAATCGAGATGCGGGTTCAAGTTTGAAAGCTCGCCCAACGCGCGCAAGGCAAACTCGATGCCTTTCTTTTCGGTCAAGCGGCAGACCGAGATGAAATTCATGCTGCCTTGATCCCAGGAGCGCCATGAATATTCGATCTCGTTGGTGCGTACACCCATATGATGCACAACCACCTTTGCGGACGCTGCGCCGGCTCCCAGCAGCGCATTGCGGAAGTAGTCATTGACTGTCAGTTGCAGCGCTCCCTGCTCGAACAGGACATTGTATTGCCAAAGAGAGTTGTCGCGCATAGGACGACCGACATCGCGGCCATGAAATATCGTGACAAGGGGAGCGCCAGGCTTTTTCCGCTTCAACACCCGAGCCACGCGCAAACCATTGTTACCAAAATGAGCGATGATCACATCGAAATTCTGGAGCTTTTGCGAAAAAAGGATGTCGAAGGCGGTCGAAATCTTGTCCCAAAAGATTGCCGGTAAGCCTCGCAAGAATGGGCGCAACGGCGCCAAACCACCCCACCAGCAAACCGTGTTGTCAGACAGCGCCTGCCAATTCCGGGTATGATTCCCGCTGCTTTGCTTCAGGGTATTCTCGTTACAGATAACGCCTACTTCGAAGCCTCGTTCGAGAAATCCATTTACCTGATCCAAAATGAAAGTCTCGGACAATGATGGGAACTTGTCGACAACAAAACCAACTCTCATTACCGAGCATTCTTTCAATACAATTTTAGAATATTGGCGGCGTTTATCACGCCACCTGTTTGATATTTTGGGTGGCGGCTTGGTCGAGTACGCCGAGAAACGTCGAAAACTGGCTCTTCGGATCCATCTGTGGCCGTTCCGAAAATTTCTTTGCAGCGGACGAGAGCCGCTCATATTCGCCCTTGTCGGTCCAAAGCCTGCGGACCGCGCCGACCCAATGATCTAGTGGCGCGTTATAGTCCAGAACCAGGCCACCCTCGCCAATCGCTTCCGGCAATCCGCCACGCCTCGATCCCACGACAGGAATGCCGCTGCAATGTGCTTCTGACGCGACGCGGCCCCATGCCTCTTCCCATTTGCTGGGTGCAAGCAGGATCTTTGTACGACCATAGACCGTCTTCATGTCGCTGGTACGGCTCTCAAGCTTGATATTTTTGAGCGGTGCGATTGTCTTTTCGATGCTGGCCCGGTGATCTTCGGCAAGCTTCCAGCTTTCGACAAAGAGAAACGGGATATCGGGACACTGCCCGGCAATTTGGACAGCGAGTTCAAAACCCTTTTCATTGTAGGGATTGATGAATGTTACATATTCGCCCGTCGTCGGCGTGCCATACAGCACGGGGTCGATCGTCGGAGGAATGACGGTAGAATCGATCCCGAATTTTTCCTTGTAGGTTCTGGCTGTGAACTCGGAATTCGCGATGTAGAGCGCTGAATCCAATTCCCTCAGATCGCCGGCAAGTTCATGGAACTCGACGTTTCTGAGGTAAATGACCAAGGGTATGCCCTCCGCTTGCAGGGCTTTTCCGATGGGAACGGATTTATGGCACTGAACCACCGCGACATCGGGCCTGAGCCTCTTGACCGCGAAGCCAGCTGCCTCCCAGGGAAACCAGGCCCTGACAACGGGGTAGCCGGGGAAAGTGTCGACTGCGGCTCGCTGACCCATGATTTTCATCTTGGCGCGGGCCTTTAAACCGAACATCCCTTGGCCGAACAAGGCAGCCAGAACGGAGGCTTCGTGCCCCTGATTGCGCAACTGTTCGACCAGATGATGGGTACTGGATTGAACGCCGCCGCTAAACTGGGGATAGTAGCCGTTGCCGCCCGCAAAAAGTACTTTCATAGCATGGCTCCTGTTTATCCTGACTCTAGGCGGCCTGCCTGCCAATGCTGTGATACTCCAGCCCATGGCGGGCAATTACCTTCGGGTCATAGAGATTTCGGCCATCGAAGATGACGGGTGTCGTGAGCGCATCGCGCATGAGATCAAACGATGGCGCCCGGAAACTCTTCCATTCGGTGACGATCAACAGGGCATCCGCACCGCGGAGCGCTGCTTCCTTGGTCCCGCAAAGGAGCAGGTCGTCGCGCTGGCCGTAAATGCTCTGGCATTCCTGCATCGCTTCCGGATCAAACGCCTGCACATTCGCTCCGGCCTGCCAGAGGGCCTCCATCAATACGCGGGACGGGGCTTCGCGCATGTCGTCGGTGTTGGGTTTGAACGCCAGTCCCCAGAGCGCAAAAACCTTGCCCTTGAGACTGCCCTTGAAATAGCGGTGGACCTTCTCGAACAGGATCGACTTCTGCGCATTGTTTCTCTCGTCCACTGCCTTCAGCATCTTGGCATCGAAACTGATGCCCTCTGCGGTCTGGATCATGGCGCGAACGTCCTTGGGAAAGCACGACCCGCCGTAGCCGATACCGGGATAAATGAAGTCGTAGCCGATGCGTGGATCACTGCCGATACCTTTGCGAACTTCCTCGATGTCAGCACCGAGCCGCTCTGCCAGGCCAGACATTTCGTTCATGAAGCTGATTTTGGTCGCGAGAATGCAATTGGCTGCATATTTCGTAAACTCGGCACTGCGCACATCCATGACGATCATTTTATCATGATTGCGGCTGAAAGGGGCATACAGCTCCCGCATCACTTTTTCGGTTTTATCACTGCTGGTCCCGACAATGATGCGATCCGGCTTCATGCAGTCTACGACAGCCGAGCCTTCCTTGAGGAATTCCGGGTTTGAGACGACGTCGAAGTCGAGTTCTTCGCGGCCTCGTTCCTTGAGCATTTCAGCGATTTTCGACCTTATCTTGTCACAGGTTCCCACCGGCACTGTCGATTTGCTGACAACGATCTTGGGTTCCTCCATCTGGCGCCCGATCGCCTCCGCCACGGTGAGCACATATTTGAGGTCGGCCGATCCATCCTCGCGGGGCGGCGTGCCCACGGCACTCATCAGAATCTGGCCATGCTTCACGGCAGCGGCCACGTTCGTTGTGAACTGGATGCGGCCGGCCGCATGATTCTCCCTGACGAGACTTTCGAGACCTGGCTCGTAAATCGGGATCAGTCCCTGGTTGAGCCGTTCGACCTTGTCGGCATCGATATCGACACACAATACATTATGTCCCACCTCGGCCAGCACGGCGGCCTGTACGAGACCGACATAGCCAATTCCAAAAACCGTCAAATTCATTTTGTTGGTCCCTATAAAAGACGTCGGATCACCCTTGGATCCGGTCGTTTAAACCCGTTTGCCAATCGCTAACGATCACAGACCATGTGAAAAAGCCCGCAAGCGAGCCATCCAGTCCGTGATCATAATTTTCCGATCGTATCAATAACTGCCTCTGGCCATGCAAACCGCTGGTACGGTCTTGATGATAATGTGCAAGTCGAGTTTCAACGACCAGTTCTCGACATAATGCCGGTCGAACGCGACGCGGCTGTCGTATGATATGTCGTTGCGCCCGCTTACCTGCCAAAGCCCTGTAAGGCCCGGACGTGATTTGAGGTAGAATACCGCGGCGTTGCCATAATTCTCCAGCTCGTCGTGCACGACAGGGCGGGGGCCGACAATACTCATGTGGCCCTGAAGAATATTGATGATCTGCGGCAGCTCGTCGAGGCTCAGCTTTCTCAGCACAGCTCCGACGCGGGTCACACGCGGATCGTCCCTGAGCTTGCGGGTGGCTTCCCATTCCGCCCTGGCCTCCGGATTGGCTCCGAAATAGCTGGCAAGCACGGCGTCGCCATCCTCCACCATCGTACGGAATTTGAGGCAAGGGAAAATGCTACCACCGCGCCCAATCCGGCGATGGCCATAAAGCACGGACCCGCCATCGGACAACCTGACGAGGAGTGCGATAAGCAGGAACAGTGGACTAAGGACAATGAGGCCTGCCAAGGCCCCAGCAATATCGAACCCACGCTTCAGGAATCCTCCCAAAGCCGGGTCGAAATCGGTATCAATATGTGAAAAGCTCAAATCGGTCGATTTGACTGAATCGCTCATGGCACAACTCCGGGTCGGTCGGTACTGAATGGCTGATGCGACGATATCAAATGGCTGATGCGACGATATCAATGGGTACATCAAATGGTGCATCAAAAATATGGTGCATCGCAACACACAAAATTAACAGGGATGAAACACTAAGTGATGGCTAGAAATTGCCCATAAGTTGCCCAATTTTTGACCTCTTCGGCTATATTATACGCCTGTTAACTTGCAGACACTTTGCCGGCTATTATTCGCTATTTACACTGTACTCTGGCGGATCGGGCCATGTTTGCGTGTTGCCGGCGCTTCAAGGTGTGTTTCAGCGCGAACCAGGCGTCTGACAGAGGTCATGACGAGAATGTGGTAACTTTTTTGGGACCGCAAACAGTGCTTTTTGCTGCACTGCACTAAACCTCATGATGCATAAAGAAGTGGCGAAGAGTGGGTTGTGCCCCTTCCATATCGCACCGTTTTTCCGATCGATCACGATATTGTTATGCCTCCAGACGCGTTGGTTGCATCATTTTGAATGGTGTGCGCTGTGGAATGGCGAGCAGTCCGGCCGAATAATACAGAAGGAAAGAGCCGATCGTGTAAGGCTGGATAAAGTCGATCTCGAAGAATGAACGGATCAACAGCAACAGCGCGATGCCAAACATAAGGTGTCCCTGCGGCGTATATTCTTCCGTCAGCAGACGCCGCAGGAAGCCGACCACCACGCCGCCGAGAAGCAAGGTGATGAGAACAAGGCCGACATAGCCAAGTTCAACCAGCACTTCGATATAGGTGTTGTGGAAATGAAATCCGGTGCGCGCAGGTATGTAGAACTCGGCCCACAATCGCTCGGCCTCAGAGAATCCCTGTACCCAGTAAGCTTGATATCCAATACCCATAAGTGGGGCCTGATGAGAAGCTCTGAGTCCCTCTTGCCAGAGATAGGTACGTCCGGTGAGCGTGGAATTCTTGCCGAATGCGCCGAGTACCAGATCAACGGCGCCGGCATTTATGGCCACTGCCACGAGCACTAACGCTACGGCAAGGCCGACCAGAAAAAATGAACGGCGGTGCTTCGGCGAAAATTTCAATACGATGGCAATGATCGTGGTGCTGGCGAATATCGCAATCGTCGCGATGACCGAGGTAGCCGAACTGGAAGCCACCAGGCAGTAGGCCGACAGGACACCGCACACGACTGCGATGCAACGCCATCGGATGCTGGTGCGCAACACGAAGAAACTGGCAAAGGCGAAATAGACACCCAAGGATGCGAAAAAGCCGAGCTGGTTCTTGGAGGCGAACGCTCCGACGAAACTATAGGAGCCGTCCAGCGCATCGTATTGGTATTGGCCAAAGCCCAGCGAGTAGAGGAGGACCAAGGCTACACCCATGCTTACCCCGCTGGCAAAGGTGCGCGCGTCGATGATACGGGATGCGATCAACGCGCAGACGATGGTCGTCACATACTGGACGGCCGCGCGCAGGGTAACAGGTGGGGCTGCCGACCACGAAAACGACATGCAGGCGAAGATGGCAAAGGGCAATACCCAATAGAAACGTGCGTAATTACCGATGACTTTTCGATAGTCTACCAACACAAGCGGCAACCACAACGCGTAGAAAAGCAGAATGGATATGAATCCAAAGTTTGTCGAATAGGCAAAAACGAAAACAGATAAGGCTACGGCAAGCGTTCCGTACCAAAAATTCGTGCCGGGCTCGACAAACAGCGATTTTGCAATTCTCATCGTGATAGCGTCCGTATGAGAGCATTGTGTTTTTCTCTGGGACAAGTGCTGTTTTAGTCGCCCAGAGGTGTTTGGAGCTCTCTCGCATCCTTAAATCTGTTCGGGAAACTTGCACTATAGGCGGAATTTGTAAAACTCAAAAAAACTATGGCGTTCTTTCGGAAGCTTGAAAGTTCTACCAAAGGCGGGGGTTTCCGTTATGTGGACTTGACAGGAGTGAAACCGCAACAAACCATTGCGAAGCGGCGGGAAAGCCTGTTGCAGCCCTTCTGCCGGTTACGCCGTCAAGGGCCTTTGGGTCTTGAGAAATGGGGTGAAAGATGGCGCTATTCGGTTTTCGGACAAGAAACCCCGAGAGAGATCGTCTGTCGGATGCCACACGTTTCCTGAGTATCAAGCGGGCGATAAGGGATGTCGTCGTTGAGACTGAGCGCGAGCGCGATGGCTTTCGTCGCCGTTATGATGACGCTTCAGTCAATGCTGCATTTTCCTTCGAAAACATGGAGAACGAAGGCGAAACAGCGAAGGCGTCTGCGCAGGTGGATAATCTCACGCAGGCACTCACGCGGTTTTCCCAGCGCATCGATTTCCTGGAAAAGCAAATGGCATTTATGCAGGAAATCGATGCGGCCATAACGAAATTCGAGACCGCCAATGGCATTGGCCAAATGGATCCGAAATCTGATTGAAGAACTGCGGATAACAGGGCGAATGCGACCTTAAAAAGGCAAAGGTTCCTGTGTTGAGATCGGCAGATTTTACGTAACTGATTGAATTAAAAGCAAAAAACAATTGCTTTCTTCAATTTGTCAACGTGGTTGACACCGATCACGGCAGGTTGTGATAATGATGCAGTGCAGCAAAGACACTCTGCAACTGAGAATTATGTCCAACTTCGGCTTCTTGCTGATGCACCTTTTCTCCATACAGAAAGGAAGATCGATGGTCGCCACGATTTCACGCTCTATCGCGTTTTCAGGCTTGGTGCTTGCAGTTTGCGCGATCCCGGGTTTCTCGGTCGCTCACGCGCAGGAGACGGGAAAATCTTTCGTCGAGAACTTCGCGAGTTTGAACAAAAAGCGCTGGTATGTTTCCGACGGCTGGTCCAACGGCGCTCATCAGAACTGCACGTGGTCTAAAGAACAAGTAGTTCTGAAAGACAAAACGCTGACGCTTGGCTTTGCACCTCAAAAAACCAAGGATCGCGATTACGTGTGCGGTGAGATCCAGAGCAATGCGCGCTTCAGCTATGGTACTTACGAAGCGCGCATCAAGGCAGCCGCAGGTTCAGGCTTCAACACCAGCTTTTTCAGCTATATCGGGCCAACGCAAAAGCAACCTTGGGACGAAATCGATTTCGAGTTTCTCGGAAAAGATCCTTCCAAGGTTCAATTGAATACATACGTCAACGGCAAGGGCGGACACGAGAAACTGGTCGAGGTGCCCGGAGGGGCCAACACCGGGTATAATGATTTTGCCTTCGTTTGGGAAAAGGACAGTCTGCGTTATTATGTGAACGGCCAATTGGTGCACACGGTTACCGACCCGGCAGCGCTGCCCACGCATCCGCAGAAGATTTTCTTGAGCCTCTGGGCGAGCGACAAGATGAAATCCTGGCTCGGGGCTTTCAGTATGCCGGAAGCGCCTGTTTCGGCTGAGTTCAGCCGCGTTGCATTCACTGCGCTGGGTGAGCCTTGCCAGTTTCCAGAATCCGTTGCCTGTTCGCTGAATTGAAATTTTTCCATGACATCAAACCCATGCCTAGTTCCGGTTGATAATGTGAGGACTGCAAATATCGATTTTGCTGCAGCGAAGCAAAAATGTTGCACTGCGGAAAAAGGCGTACTAGTCTGCCTCCGCAGATCAATTGTGGGATGACCTCATGCTGCATGTCTTGTACCTGGTGCATGATCTTTCCGACCCAGCGGTCCGGCGCCGTGTGATCATGATGCAAGCCGGCGGCGCGACCGTGACGGTTGCCGGTTTTTCGCGAAGCCGCGAGCGGGTCACGGAGATTGCAGCGGTCGTTCCCGTTGATTTGGGCCGGACGAGCGATGGCAGGTTTGCCCAGCGTCTTGCAGCCGTTGCACGTGCGGCGTGGACGCTTGGATCAAGCCTCAAAGGAGTGGCCAGACCTGACCTCATCATTGGTCGCAATCTGGAAATGCTGGCGCTCGCCAATCGGGCGAAGACACTTTTTGCCGGGGATGTGCCCATCGTCTACGAATGTCTGGATATTCATCGCCTGCTTTTACGTCAGGATTTGACAGGGAAGGCATTGCGTTTCGTAGAGCGAATGCTCGGTAACAATGCACAGCTTCTTATCACCTCGTCTCCTGCTTTCGTCAGACAATATTTTGCACCTTTCGGTCAGATGAACCTGCCGGTCGAATTGGTTGAGAACAAGGTGCTGGAACTCGTGCCACAGGAAACACAGGCGATGAGCCACGCGGACAAGTCCGATAAGGGCGAGCCGTGGAAGATCGGCTGGTTCGGCGCTTTGCGCTGCCGCCGATCGCTGGCACTATTGTCTGCCTTTTCGCGAAAGATGGATGGCCGCATCGAGATTGTTCTAAGAGGCCGTCCCGCCTATTCCGAATTCGAGGATTTTGACCGTTTCGTCGCCGACGAACCGTTCATGCGATTCCATGGCGCGTACGCAAATCCGGAAGATCTGCAGAAGATTTATGATGAGGTGCATTTTTCATGGGCCGTCGATTTCTTCGAGGAGGGGCAGAATTCCGACTGGCTTCTGCCGAACAGGCTTTATGAAGGATGTCGTTATGGTTCTGTGCCGATAGCGATGCAGGAAACCGAGACCTCTTTGTTTTTGAAAGCGCGCGGGATCGGCTTTTCGTTGGGCGAACCGACCGTCGATGCGCTTTCTGGTTTGTTCGATCAACTCGATGAGGAGCGCTACGAAAGCGCCCGTCAAAAAGTCAAGGCACAGGAACGTGAAACCTGGGTGTTTGACCAGAACGACTGCCGCGCTCTGGTCGAACGCCTGGGACGGCTTACTCATGTCAATGAGCAGGCCGCCGTACTGGAGGTCGCAGCTTGACCTCGGGCGAAACAAAAACAGGAGACGTACTACCAATGCCGAGCGCAACAAAACCGGATTTTGTCGGCCGGTGCATTGTTATTGTGCCTTGCCTGAACGAGGCCGAGCACATTGGCGCGCTTCTTGAGAAGCTCGGTACTGAAGCGCAGCGTTTCGACTTGAAGATCATCGTTGCGGATGGCGGCAGCAGCGACGGAACGCAACAGATCGTTGCGGAAGTAGCGCAAAGCGATCCACGTGTTGCTCTCCTGCACAATGAGAAACGCATCCAGAGCGCAGCCATCAATCTTGCAGTGGCGACCTATGGCGACGGGTATGACTACCTGATCCGTATCGACGCGCACGGAAAATATCCTGACGATTATTGCGAGAAGCTGCTCAATGAGGTGGAAGCTACGGGGGCTGATTCCGTCGTCGTCGCCATGGCGACCGAGGGATTTGGTGCCTTTCAAAAAGCGACGGCCCTGGCACAAAATTCCAAACTCGGCAATGGCGGCTCCAGGCATCGCCGCGGCGCAAAAGGGCACTGGACCGATCACGGACATCATGCATTGATGCGCATTCCCGTGTTTCGCCAGGTGGGAGGTTACGATGAGAACTTTACCCATAACGAGGACGCCGAGCTTGATTGCCGGCTGAAAGCCGCGGGCGCTCGCATATGGATGACCGATAAGACCTTTATGGTCTATTATCCGCGATCATCGGCCTTGGCACTCTTCAGGCAGTATCTCGGCTATGGAAGGGGTAGGGCAAAAAACCTCTTGAAACATCGTATGATCCCGAAGGTTCGTCAGGCGCTTCCGCTAATGGTCCTTCCCGTTTTAGCGGGTGTATTTCTCGCTGTTCTCAACTGGTGGGCGGCCGTACCGGCATTGCTGTGGATGACGATCTGCCTCGGCTACGGTGTCTGGTTGGCCGTTGGCGAACGCAACCCCTATGGCCCGTTAGCGTCCATATCAGCAATGATCATGCATTTTGCATGGTCCACGGGCTTCTGGCTGCAATTGTTCGATTCGCGCAAGCGCGGAGATACGAATTGATGACCGGCCTGAGCAACCATGACCCTCTTGCTGCGGGGGAAATTTCGATCGACATTTGCATCTGCACATATCGTCGTGAAGAGCTGAAGGCGACCCTGCTTTCGCTCGGCCAAATGACGTTGCCGGAGAATTGCCGCGTACGTGTTATCGTCGCTGACAATGATGTCGAGCCCAGCGCAAAAGAACGGGTTGCGTCTATGGCGCCACGGCTTCCGTTTGAATTGCGTTATGTCCATAGCCCGGCAGCAAACATTTCATTGGCCCGCAATGCCTGCCTTGACGCCGGCACAGGCGACTACGTAGCCTTCATCGATGATGATGAAACGGCGTCGGAGGACTGGTTAGCCAATTTGCTGGCTACTGCGCGCGACACGAATGCGGACGCAGTACTCGGACCGGTACAAGCATCCTATGCGGCAGATGCGCCGCGCTGGATGAGCAGAGGTGACTTCCATTCGACCTTTCCCGTATGGGTACGCGGCGAAATCCTCACCGGTTATACGTGCAACGTCCTGTTGCGCCGCTCTTCGGTATCCGTCGGTAGCCGCCGTTTCAGTTTGGCACTGGGACGAACCGGCGGTGAAGACACACAATATTTTACCGAGCTTCACGAAGCGGGCGGCAAGATCTCGTTTGCGCCAGAGGCCTGGGTGTTCGAACCGGTACCGCAGGCACGAGCGAAATTTGCGTGGCTTTGTAAGCGGCGCTTCCGCATGGGTCAAACGCATGGGCGGATGCTCAGGAGCAGAGCGGCAGGCGTGAAACTTGCCGCCCAGGTCGTGCTTGCGGGTGCCAAGGCGGCTTTTAGTATGTCTATGACAATCGTAACCGCTTTTTCTGCTACTCGGCGCAACCGATGGTTCCTGCGCGGCATTATGCATGTGGGTGTCGTCAGCGGCCTGATAGGCATCCGGGAGATTCAGCAATATGGCGAGATAGCGATGGTACCAGCGAGGAGAGATAAATCCCGTGCATCCTGATGTTACCTTCGTTATTGCCGCCTATAACGCTGCGGACACGATCCGGCGTGCGATAGAAAGCGCGCTGGCACAGCGTGGAGCAAGCGTGGAAATCGTCGTCGCCGATGACAGATCCTCCGACAGCACCGCTGCTATCGCCGGTTCGTTTGCGGACGAACAGGTGCGCGTCGTCACGCTGGAAAGGAATCGCGGTCCCGGCGGTGCGCGCAATGCCGCTGTTGCCATCGCGAGGGGCCGTTGGATCGCGGTGCTCGATTCCGACGACACGGTGTTACCGGGCCGCGTTGCGGGGATGATAACCCGCGCGGAGAATGCGGGTGCGAACGTCGCCGTGGACAACATCGAGGTGATAAAAGATGGCGAGACAGGGGGAGAGACAATGTTCCCCGTCGACCACCTTGTGAACATCCACGAGATCACGCTCGCGGATTTCATAGCCTCAAATCTCGTTTTCAAGACCACATTCAACTACGGTTACATGAAACCGATTTTCGAGCGCCGTTTTATCGAAACGCACGGCCTGCGATACGAAGAGAACCTTCGCATCGGAGAGGACTATACCTTTCTCGCGTCCATTTTGGCGAAGGGAGGAAAATGCGTCGTAGAACCCTCGGTCGGATATGCCTATCACGTGCGCCCGGGTTCAATCTCGCGCGTCCTCGAGACGCATCACATCAATTCCATGCTGGAAGCAGACAGGGCATTTCTCGAAAAATTCGAACTCGATGCCGGGGCCCGAGCCGCTCAGGCGCGACGGACGCGTAGCCTGCAGCAAGCCAGATCCTTTCTCTCTCTCGTCGATCATATCAAACACAGATCGATCGGGGGGATTATCAGAGTGGCAATGAGGGATCCAATGGCGCTTCGCCATCTCTCCATGCCCATTGCGGTGCGACTAAGGCGGCTGATCCCTTCAGCGCCATCGCAGAGACTGAGTTGATAATGGAACTACAAGCAATATTCTCGCGCAGTTGAGGAATTTTGGACAGAGATGCAGTATCTTCTGCTTTCGAATGAAGTGGATATTTTTATGAAGATCGTCAGGAAAACCAGCATTGACGCCTGAAATAGCCGGAAGGGAGGAAAAACATAAAGGACGGGGCTTTTTCCCGGCCTGGTACTATTTCGACCACATGGTGGGTCTACGACTTAATTTCCTATCGAACGATCGGCGGTAATATGCATCAGGGCAATCGACTCTTTAATGTTCGGCTTGGGGCAAACCCGGAAGGGGAGGCCAACGCAGACAACTTCATTGACCTCGAACAGCTGATGGCTATCGCTCGGCGGCAGGCGAAAACAGTCGCCATAACCGCTGCTGTGGGTCTTTTGCTCGGCATAATCTACATTATTGTTGCCACGCCAGGCTATACGGCTGCGACCAGCATTCTGCTCGATGACAATCTCGGTAAATTCGCGGATGAAGTTTCTCCTGCACCGGCCAATATGCAGACCGATACCACGATCCTCAGCCAGATCGCGATTCTGAAGTCGGCCGAGCTTGCGGAAAAGGTGGTGATAAAGGAAAAGCTGGACGAGGACGACGGCTTCATGAATCCGCCGCGTTCCATTTTCTCAACTGCCATAGCTGGAATGCGGTCCATCATCGGGCTTTTCAGCAGTGATAAACCGGCCAATCCTGATGGCCTCTCCGGCGCTGACCTCAAACGCGAATATGCGGCATCGCTCCTGCAGTCCAACGTGGATGTCGAACGGCAAGGCCGCAGCTTCGTCATCGATCTCACCTATACGTCAAACGACGCGGTGCTCGCCGGAAGAATTGCGAAGGCCTATGCTGACGTCTATCTCTCGGATCAGCTGGACGCAAACTTCGATGCGACGCAAAGAGCGACGGTCTGGCTTCAGGGGCGCTTGAATGAACTGAAGGAAAGTTCGCAGGCAGCAGCCCTCGAAACCGAGCGCTTCCGGGCCGCCAATGGTCTGACGGCGGCGAAGGGAGCGCTGGTTTCCGAGCAGCAGCTTTCCGACATCAATAGCCAGCTGATCCTGGCGCAGGCGGATACCGCAAGAGCCCGTGCGCTTTATAATCAATATCAATCAATACTGACCGCCGGGCCGGAGGGCGCGGTGAACAACGCGGCTGTGGTGTCGGACCAAGCCGGTACGTCCGTCATAGGGACGCTCAGGGCACGCTATCTGACGGTAACCAAGCGCGAGCAGGAAATTGTCAGTCGTTTCGGCCAGGATCATCCGCAAGCCGTCAGTCTTCGCACCGAAGAGCAGGATGTAGCCCGGCAAATTTTTCAGGAACTCCAGCAAATAACCGAAAGCTACCGCAATCAGTATGAAGCGGCGCAATCGCGTGAGACATCTCTTCGGGAAGGCCTGAACAATGCCACCGGAAAAACATCGACGGCGAATGAAGCGCTCGTACACTTGAGGGATCTTGAACAAAATGCTCAGGCATTGAGTAATCTCTATCAAACCTATCTCGGCCGCTACCAGGAAGCGTCGCAACAGCAGTCCTTTCCCATCGCCAAAGCGCGGGTGATTTCTGTGGCATCGACGCCGACAGACCCATCAAGTCCCAAGCGGAAACTGGCCCTTGCCGCATCTCTGTTGCTTGGGCTTTTTGGAGGGGCCGGCCTCGGTGCATGGCGTGAGTACCGCGAGCGCTTTTTCCGGGTGGGTGAAGAGGTCCGGGCTCTTCTCGGCATCAAGTTTCTTGGTTACGTGCCAAAACTTGAGGGCATAGCAGAGGCGAAGAAATCACCTCTGCCAACGGAGGGGCAAACCGGGCCTGCCCGAACCAATATCATCCGCATGGCAGTTGATAACCCGTCGTCTCACTTTGCCGAAACGTTGCGCAACGTCAAGATCGCTGCCGACGTGGTGCTGCAAGGCAAGGAAAGTAAGGTGATCGGTGTCATTTCAGTTTTGCCGCACGAAGGCAAAACCACCATTGCGGCTAATTTTGCCGGGTTACTGGCCGCAAAAGGCGCCAAGACACTGCTCATCGATGGCGATCTGCGCAATCCCGGACTGTCGCGCACCCTGTCGATTTCAACTCAAAGAGGGCTCGTGAAGGCGATCATGGATGATCAGCCTTGGCAGAATTCCGTCAAGATCGAGAATAAAACCAAGCTCGCCATCATCCCGACAGTGCTTCACCGGAATCTGCGTCACACAAGCGAAATCCTTTCGAGCCCGGGTATGAAAAAGCTGCTGGATGAAGCGCGCGGCATATTCGAATACATTATCATCGATCTGCCGCCTCTCGGACCAGTGGTCGATGCTAAAGCCTTTGCGCAGTTCGCCGATGGTTTTGTCATGGTGGCGGAATGGGGCGTCACGCCGCGTGCGCTCGTTAAAACCATACTGCAATCGGAGACCGAGATCGCGCCAAAGGTTCTTGGGATGGTCTTGAACAAGGTCGATATGAAGCGGCTCGCAAAATATAGCTCTTATGGAAGTTCCGAGCATTTCATGGAGCGATACTCAAGCTACTATATCGATACGCCGCGATCGGGTCCGGCCAAAACATAAACTCATGTTGTAAACACGCGGCCCTTTTTGTTCCATAGCCGTAGCGCGCTTAGTCTGCCGGTCGAAAAAGCACCGGTATCGAGATTGAACCGCCTGCCTTCCCGGCGTGGGCTCGCTATCGGCGTGTGACCATGAACGACCCAATGCTGAAGCAGGTGCGCATTTTCGAAGAACTCGCTGCGAATGGAAACAAGGTCTTCATCCCTTTGTTCGTTCAGGGAGAGGGAGGGCCTTATTCCCGCATGCGCAAACACGAAACCTCCAGCCTCGATCATGATTGGCAGCGAACGCAGAAACTGTTTATGCCGTTGGGGAATTGAAGCCCGGATGGTGTCATCCAGCAATTGCGGCGTACGATGGACCAGTCGCAGACGCTCCACGTCAATGCCATAGGACAGCAATGTCGAGTTGGCCCCCATGGACCACCATTCGGGTAAGGAGAGCCGCCTTTCCAGATAGTCGAGCATGGCTATATCGTGATTGCCAGTCAGGCAGATGCGCTGGAAATCAGGAAACGGCTTGTGGATCAGGTGTTCAATAACCTGGGAGGAAGAAGGCCCCCGATCGACATAATCTCCCAGCATGATGATGAGCTTTTTGCCGGGCAACTGGGCCGCGTCTTCAGTGATCATGCTTTCCAGTTCGAGCAACTGATCGTAGCAACCGTGCACATCGCCGATTGTGTAGACGGCGGTTTGTGAAATATCGATTGAAAGACGGTGCCGCGCGACCCGCCGGACGGGCCTACCGGACCTTAACAATCGAAGCAGTGTCTTCAATGCTGGTTCCCCGCTCATTAGCCACCTATTACGACACGTATAAGCGAGTGTGGTGTCCAAGCCAGATTTGTCATCCCAATCGTTTCGAAAAATATGACGCTGAAAACAACGGCTTATAACGAATAAACGCATGCAAATGCAATCTCTCCGGACAGCCGACACGAGATGCATCATTCGTTGGGCCAATTGGCAATTTTGGGGCTTGGAGGGTAGTGCAACCTAAAGAGCGTTATTGCCGGTCGATTGCACCCGGATATTGCCGGCAATCGCTGGTTTCAAGATCGCGCGTTCAAGCGGCCCAGCCAGGGATTCGGCGTAGGAAGTCGCAATGTGATGACGATCCCGGAACATCAACCGTCCATTGATCGTGGCATGGCACAGCGTGTCGCTGCAGAAAAAACTGCTCATATCGACGTATGATGCATTCTTGATTCCGCTAACGATCCCCTCTTCTGTTTTGGCATCGCCCTCGTTGAGGGCCGCACCACGCGGGGTATCACAAATCGACGGGTCTCTGCCCTGCCAGAGCGCCCGCGCCACGCATTTGTCCAGGTAGGACGTGTGCGTGGGAACATCGCGCAGGTAGACGACCTTGATGCCGGCATCGCTGAGCGCCCCAACTGTCGAGCTTATACCATCCGCCCAATCTTTCTTGCGTGACGAATATTCGGACGGATCGTCAATTTCTTCGGTCAAATGGCTTATTGAAAGCTGTGAGATGACCACCAGCTGCGGCTTCATTGCGATGATTTCCTTGATCGCAATATCTCTCCACTGGTCGCACTCGGCATAATTCCTTTTGAGTTTGTCGGACCATGTGGTCATGCGCGTCGCCCGGCACGATGATTTAAGGTAGGTGACGAGGCGAAGATTATCTTTCTTGGCTATATCGATGAGAGGCGTCGACCAATGATCGGCATGCGAGTCTCCGAAAAGAACGATCGTCTGGCTTGAAGATGGTGAACCGAAGACGCAAGGTTTTGGCGTTACCGTTTCAAGATCCAGCACGCAACTTTCATCCGTTGCGCGCACAGTGGACGGGCGCAATGCTGTCTCGGCAATCACACGCTGCTGCGCAGTGACGTTGTGTTTCGCCAGCGTCGCACTTGCGTAGGCAACAGTTACACCCGTCATTGTGAGCAGCGCAGCGAAGGCGAGGGAACGGCGTGTTCCAGCCATCAGCCAGGCATTCCGGCGTATCGGATTTTCAACGAAGTGGTAGCTGAAAAGGGACAATGCAAGGGTCAGGACCAGGAGCAGCAGGCGTTGAACACTCGTCAGTTCAGGCATCAGCATGGTTGCATAGACGATAACGGGCCAATGCCAAAGGTAGAGCGAATAAGACAGCTTTCCCACCCACTGGGCAGGCTTGATCGCAAGCAGTGCCTTGGGTCCATAGGCGCTTTGACGTACACCGCTGAGCAAGATCATCACAGTTCCCATCGCGGGCACCAGTGCAATATAGCCGGGAAAAGGAGCCTGCTCGGACACCTTCAGATAGGTCCCGACGATCATTGCCAGGCCAACCCAGCCCATGACCGGCGAATATACAAAACGCTTTGCCCAGTTGTTCAAAAGCGCCATCGAGGCAAGGCCTCCGAGCGCAAATTCCCACGCGCGGAAGGGAGAAAAATAGAATGCCCAGGGCTGTGAAACGGTTGTCAGCCACGCGCAAAGCGCAAACGAAATGACGGCTACCGCAGCCATCAATAAGAATACGCCATATTTACCCGGGCGTATCCACGTAAACAGCAGGAGAAGGGCGGGCCAGACCAGATAAAACTGTTCTTCGACCGACAGCGACCAGAAATGAATGAAGGGATTGTTGGAAGCATCCACAGCGAAATAATCAAGTGACCAACGGATGAGCCACAGGTTGATTATATAGGTCGAGGCGAACAGGGCTCCCTTGGAATAGAGCTGCTGCTCGGATGGAGCGAGGATAAAATATCCAGCCAAAAGGGTAACGAGAATGACGAACAGCGAGGCGGGAAGCAGGCGGCGTGCGCGCCGGGCATAGAAGGTCAAGAGGTTGACCGTGCCGTGCTTGGCGATTTCCTGCTGAAGATGCTGGGTAATAAGGTAGCCGGATATCACGAAGAAGATGTCCACGCCGACGAAACCGCCGGGCAGGCCGGTGTAGCCGAAATGGAAGGCGACTACTCCGGAAACTGCCAGGGCACGCAGCCCTTCTATATCAGGGCGAAACGATTTTGCTGCCGCGACTGCACTCATGGGTTGTCCAACTTCCTATTTCGGGAAATCTTCCGCAGACAGCATAGGGGACTTTTGATGCATCGCAACAGGTTTTTGTGCGACGCAATATCACCTGGACGAAAGCTGCTCGAAGATTACCGGAGTAAATGATTGGCGGATTTACGCTGACCTGTTGATGTAGCGTCTGATTTGGCCATCGCGGCCAAACCGGCCGATGGAATTTGTCAAGCGTTCACGCCTGTTCGGCGAAGGATGACGTTTTCGCCATCTTCAAAACTGAAATCCGGGCGCCTTCGCAGGAATTCATCCGTTGCGACCCGGCATCCACCGTAATCATGATAATCGTCGATCAGGATAACGCCATGCTGGCTTAGCCGGTCAGCGACCTTGTTCAGGCAGTACATGACAGGATCGTACCAGTCACAGTCAATATGGGCAAAGGCGATGTGTTCCATTTTGGTGTTCGGCAGTGTGTTTTCGAACAAGCCTTTGTGCAGGCCGATGGTCGAATTATCGATGTCGAGGCCATACTTTGTGAAGGAGCGACAAACGTCGTCATAAAGATTGTCGCGATATCCGTAATATTGATCGCCGCCGAGCCCGGTGGATTTTCCGCTCACGATCTTTTGGTAACGGTCCTTCGATTTCGCATCGTCCTTTTCCGAAGTAGGAGGAGGTATCATCGCAAAAACATCGAAGCCATGAAAGCTCCGTCCATGGCGTGTTGCTGTCTTGGCCAGGACGATCGCGCTTCCGCCGAGGGCAACCCCGAATTCCGCCACATCGCCGGCCACTCGCTGCCTCTTGACCTCGGCCAGGGCAGCTTCAAGGCGCCTTAGCTTCCGTGGTGACAGGTATGTAAGGCGATCACGCCGAACCGCTCGCGCCGTGGTACTCAAGAGTGAGGCGTCAATCACGCGCCGGGCACGCCTGACAATTGCATTCATGATAGCCATTACGTTCTCCTAAAGGTGTGCCCCCAATGGTCGAATCGTCTGCTCGCATATGCAAACCATACCATTAGCAATCGGGTGTGGTGATTGCATGACGATATCGATCAGCGTTGCCTACCTAACGGTGGACTCTGGCCGAAGTTTGATCCTGTTCGGTCCCAAGCGGAGAAAATTGGGGCGCGTCATGCGATCTGCACCTTCGCCTACTCCGGCGCTGATCCAAATGTGATCAGACCAACAGCCAGGATTGCGAACGCGATCCCGAATGACTGAACCAATGTCAGCTTCTCACCAAAAAACGTCAGGGCAATCAGATTTACTGCAATGAGCTGGATGACAGCCGACAAGCTAAAAGCCGATGCCATTCCGAATTCACGCACCAACCGCAACATGATCAGATTACCCACGGAGTACAAAACGATCGTGAGCACCAATTTGAACATGCTTGGTCCCATTGCCCAGGACTTCGCGCATGTTGCAGCGAGCAGGAAAGTAGCCGTTGAAGCGGCCAACTGAAGCGAGGCAGTGAGGGTCACGTCAAACTCCGGAATACAGGGAGAAAGGCAAACCTTATTCTACGAGATTCGTTATTGCAATATTGTCGACAATCTGTTTTTCTAAATATAAGCACGGGATTTCCAGCCAATGAGCGGAACTGATTTTGATCCGATAGTCGATACCACACGGCGTGCAGAAATTGTCTCTTTGCTCAGGCGAGCTATCCTCACCGGCAAGCTGGAGCCGGGACAAAAGCTGAACGAGCTTCGCATTTCGGAGCAAATGCGGGTCAGTCGGGCCCCGTTACGCGAAGCGATGCGGGAACTGGTTCAAGAGGGAATCCTTACGAGCATCCCCTATGCGGGTACCTTCGTCATCGAGGTTACGGCCAAGGATATCGAAGAAGCCTATTCACTCAATCAGGTGCTTGACGAGTTTGCGATAGAAAAGGCGTGGCCCAATCGGACAGGGGAGTTTTTCGACGAGCTCGACCGGCGCCATGACGCGGTCAAACAGGCTACGCTCGAAGTGGATACGACCCGGCAGATCGAGACTGCGCTACAACTGCACGGATTGATCTATGAGTGGGCCGATCATTCATTGCTGCTCGACACATGGCAGCGCCTGACCAGCCGGCTCCAGATGTATTTCGGCCTGCATCAGTGCGCGCGGAACGAGCCAGTCCCGTCGGTGGACCTCCACGAAGAATATGTGCGGCTGCTCAAAGGCAACGACATGAAGGCTGCCCAGCGCCATGCCCGCGAACACATAGGCTGCGACTTCGAGGAGCTTGTTGCCTTTGCAAGGAGCCTTGAGAAACGAAACGCCGGTGCTGAGCCGGTTGGGCATTCGGCTGGCGGAAAGGGTTAAAACTCCGGCGCCTGATTGCTGGTAACGTTCGCCTGCTGTTCTTCCATTTACCAACCATAGGATCGAATACGCCGTGCATATCAAGACCATAAAAGCCTATCGCATGATGCAGCCCTTCGTTGATGGCCGCTACAATATGTCAAAGGGGCGCGGTGCAGATGGATTTGATGCCGTCATTGTATCGATGACTTCGAATACCGGACTCACGGGCTGGGGTGAAATGGCACCCTTGGGAAATTTTTACTCGGCTGCCTTTGCTGCCGGCGCTCAGGCCGGTGTGATAGAGATTGCGCCGCATCTCCTTGGTCAGGATCCGCGTGCGCTTGCCCGGATCAACCGGCTGATGGACACGGTTTTCAAGGGACACCCCTATATCAAATCCGCGCTCGACATGGCGTGCTCGGACCTGACGGCCCGCGCCGCAGGCGTACCGCTTGTCACCCTGCTCGGTGGCAGGGAAAGCGATATGGCTGATCTTTACAGGGTCGTCACCCACGGCCCTGTCGACGCGATGATCGCCGATGCGAAAAGAATAATCTCCGACGGCTTCCATCGTCTCCAGGTCAAGGTGGGCGGCAACGTCCATGACGATATCGAACGTGTCACCGCGGTTGCGGCGTCGGTTCCGAAAGGCACAGTCATCTTTTGCGATGCCAATGCCGGCTGGTCCGCCTATCAGGCGCGGCAATTCGCCGATGCAACGCGGGAGATCGATTATACGATGGAACAACCCTGCGTCAGCATTGACGATTGTCTTTCGGTTCGGCGCTCACTCAACAAACCGATGGTGCTCGACGAATCCGTCACCTCGCTTGAGGAGATGCTGGATATTCATCGCAAGGGCGCTGCCGACGGGCTGACATTGAAAATATCCCGTCTGGGAGGGGTGACCAAAACACGCCAGATCCGCGATGTCGCGGTCGATCTGGGTTTTATGGTCACTGTCGAGGATACGGGCGGAGCGGAAATCGATGCCGCTGCCATGGCGCACCTGTCGCTCTCAACGCCAGAGGAACGGCGACTGCACGCCATCGCCTTCCACGAATGGGTCACCGTCCGTACGGCCAGGAACGCACCGCCTGTCATCGGCAGCCGGATGGGTATTCCCGATGGTCCCGGCCTTGGCATCGATGTCGACCCGGGCCTGCTCGGTAAGCCTTTTCTCGAATTGAGCCAATGACATGGAGAGTCGCCGTATAAGACAATGAGCAGTGCGTGGTTCGACAAGCTCGCCATGAGGGAGATTGCTGTGTCAGCTAATTGTCGAATTTCTCGTCCGGGTAGGCGCCCCAGATGTCCGACTGGCGCATCCAGCCGCTGGCGCCGCTGAATACCACCCGGCAATATTCACCATTGCAAGTCTTCAGGCTGCCGAGAACCCCGGGCTGTACCTTGGCGACAACGCCCGCCTTGTCATCGGCGCTGCGGTAGACATTCAGCATCACGCCATCCTTGTCGCGTTGCCAGGGTGCGGTCATCGCCGTGCGCTTGCCGGACAGCAGCGATTGATAGACCCAACCCTCGGTGCCTTCCGAATCCCTTATCCGCCGCCAATTGTCATATTCCTGCACGATTTCGACCGGCAGGCCCGATTTGAGAAAGAGCCATGTCACGGCATAATCACGCCCGGGTCCGACGCGCAGATTGACGCGCCCGGGCTTCAAGCTGACAAAACGCGGCAAGGGCAGACCACTCGGCCCGATCTGCGCTGCAGCTTCCGCTCGCGCAAGCGCCGGCATGCCGAGGGGAATTGCTGCAAGGAGAACAGCTGCGATACCACCTGTGATTGTGAAAAGGCGAAAATTTCGAATATTCAACAAGTCAGTCCTTCATCGTCCCGGGTTTGCAACCGCCAAATTGCGGCCGAATGGAGGACGATCCCTATTTTTCTTTGTCTTTGATGCGCCGCCTTGATAGACAGGTGCAGGCGCGGCACAAGAGCAATTGCAGTTTGCAATGACTTGGTTAAAGAGGTCTCAATAGCGCCGCCGAATGGAGGGGAATATTGGTGAGCAAGAAGCCTCTGGTCGTCATCACCCGCAAATTGCCGGATTCTATAGAGACGCGCATGCGCGAGCTTTTCGAGGCGCGGCTCAACGTCGATGACCGGCGGCTGACCAGGGCGGAACTGATCGAGGCTGTCAGCCACGCCAATGTCCTCGTGCCGACCATTACCGACCATATCACCGAAGAGATCATCAGCGCGGCTGGTCCCAATCTCAAGCTGATCGCCAATTTCGGCAATGGCACCGACAATATCGACGTCGTTGCCGCCGCCAAACATGGAATTACCGTTACCAACACGCCGAATGTATTAACCGAAGACACAGCGGACATGACCATGGCGCTGATGCTGGCAGTGCCGCGGCGTCTGGTCGAGGGCGCTTCGATCCTGCTCGATGACGGCAAGTGGGAGGGCTGGGGCCCGACCTGGATGCTTGGCCGCCGCATCTGGGGCAAACGCCTCGGCATTGTCGGCATGGGCCGCATCGGGACGGCTGTGGCCCGCCGCGCCAAGGCGTTCGGTCTGTCGATCCACTATCACAACCGCAAGCCGGTGAGCCCGAAGACCGAAGAGGAACTGGAGGCGACCTACTGGGAAAGCCTCGATCAGATGCTGGCGCGCATGGATATCATTTCAGTCAATTGCCCCTCGACGCCCGCGACCTTCCACCTGCTCTCCGCCCGGCGCCTCGCCCTGATGCAGCCGACGGCCTTTGTCGTCAATACGGCGCGTGGCCAGATCATCGATGAACACGCGCTGATCGAGCAACTGGAACACGGTAAACTTTCCGGCGCGGCACTCGATGTGTTCGAGCATGAGCCCGCCGTCAACTCCAAGCTGCGCAAGCTTGCCAGGCAAGGCAAGGTTGTGATCCTGCCGCATATGGGCTCGGCAACGCTCGAAGGCCGTATCGACATGGGCGAGAAGGTGATCATCAACATCCGCACATTCATCGATGGGCATCGCCCGCCTGACCGGGTCTTGCCTCGAGACTGGTGAGAATCCATCCTGACGGCGATCTGTGCGGATTTCTTCGCTTCCGGTGCTCACGGACGAATAAGTCCGCTGCGCTCCGGTTCTCGAAAAACCACAGCAGCTGACTCATCGGGCCGAATTCTCAAACGGTCTCGTAAGCGCGTCTAGCCTGCGGTGATTGACCCGTCAGTGTCGATCCACAGCACATGACCGGAGAAATTCCCGAATTCCCTGCGATCGAGCCGTAGCGCCATCGGCGTCTGGTGGCCCATCTCCTGCGCAACGATGAGGCCGAGCAGCAGGATCGCGTCGGGTTCGTGCAGGATAAGCGCGGCGGGTGCGAGCCCTGCGCTGACCAGTTCCAGCAGCACAGCGGCAGCAGAGGATGAGCCGATCGTGCCGGGCAGGCACAGCACTTTGCTGCTGATCGCAACGCCATGCTGCGGGTGGCGTACATCGGCAATCAGCCCGGTCTTCGGATTAACCCCGCCCCAGAAACTGATCGCCGCGGTGAGAACCAGCGCCGGCGCTTCGGTGGGCTGACCAGCGACGAGAATTTCCGCCCTCATGCTACGGCCCCGAACACCGGGCGGCCGAGAACGGCGCTTTCCACACATTCGGCCATGGAGCCATAGATGACGCCGTAGCCAGTGTTGCCGGGCGCATAATGGGCGAACTTGCCGGAATTGGTCATCAGCACCGCGCCTTCGATATCCGGCAGGATTGGCGTGACCACGACGCAGGTGTCGGCGACGACGACGACGCCAGAAGCCTCCAGCGCCTCCCGGCGGCCATTCTCCTCCAGTGCGGCAAGCGCATGGCGGCCGGTGCAGGCATAAAGCGTAACTTTGAGCTTACGCTTGCCGATCAGCGCTTCCAGCCGCTCGAATTCGGCAGCCGACAGATGCGGACTGCCGATGGCGACGGCGTCTATGCGATCCAGATCAAGCGCGGTGGAGAGGCGGCGGCGCGAATCCTCAATCATTTCCGCCGTGACACGGATCACCGCTTCAGGTGGCTGGTTTTGCAGAGCCGTCTCAAGGTTTGGCGCTTCCGGGGTGACGCCCGCGACATGGAACAGGCCGACGGCGCCGGCCGAAGCGGATGCGGCGCCGAATGCCTTCAGAGCATCTTCGCCGGGGCGGGCGGCGATGCCCGCAACCACGCCGACCGCATCGCCGACCTCGCGGCCATAGAGGCTGCCGAGGATTGGCCACGCGACCTCCGAACCGAGGAATACCGGATCGAGCCCGGAGACATCAAAAACCACCGTGGCGCGGCGGTTTTCCGGGCGGTGCAGGCCGTAATAGGGAGCAAAACCGGAGATGGCGCAGGCGATATCGAGGAAATCGCCATAGCGGTTGGTGCGCGCGCCGAGCACGGAATTGCAGAACACAACGGCGTTGGATTCGCCCCAGGCGACGTCGCTGCCAAGCGCCGGGCGGTGCCCGGCCTGATAGGGTGCGCAGGTCCAGCTTGGCTCACAGCCGAGCGTGCGATAGGCATCCATCATGCGCCGCGCCATGCCGCGCTCATGCGGTGGCAGCCGGTTCTTCGAGCAGCCTGTCAGATCGAGCGAGCCGACATTCAGCGTCGCGCGCACCGTAACCCTGGCGCCGCCCGCGACCAGCTTTTCCGCAAACAGCGTGCCGCTATCGCCGTGATAGAGCGCCCCGTCAATATGCGCCGAGGCGATCGGGATCAGCGATGGCGCACCCATCAGCCGCGCGGTGGCGGCGACGATACGCATCGCCATGGCCGCGCCTTCGCCGCGCGCGCCGTTCGCAATTGCCTGCTGTTCGGTGGAAAGCCCGAGCGCCATCGCTCAGGCCTTGCGCGCTTTATACTTGATTGTCTCGAAGCGCGAGGTCAGCGCATCATAGAGCAGCAGCCGGCCGATAAGCGGCTCGCCAATGCCGGTGATGAGCTTGATCACTTCGGTCGCCTGCAGGGTGCCGATGACGCCGGGCAGGACGCCGAGCACCCCGGCCTCGGCGCAGGCCGGCAGAAGTCCGGGCGGCGGCGGATTGGGGAAGAGATCGCGGTAGGATGGATTTGGCTCGCCCGCCGCATTTTCCGCGTAGGGCATCAGCGTCGTTACCGACCCGTCGAAGCGCCCGAGCGCCGCCGAAACCAGCGGGCGCTTTTGTTCAAGGCAAATATCCGCCAGCATATAGCGCGTATCGAAATTATCGGAGCCATCGACGATGATGTGATAGCGGCTGACGAGATCGGCCACATTCTCCGGTGCGATGCGCAGCTCAAGCGCCTCGACGATCACATGCGGGTTGATCGCGGCAATGGCGCGCGCGGCGCTTGTCACCTTGGGCGAGCCGACAAGCTCGGTCGAGTGGATGATCTGCCGCTGTAAATTCGACAGCGACACGCGGTCGTCATCGACAATGCCGAGCGTGCCGACGCCCGACGCCGCCAGATATTGCAGCACGGGCGCGCCGAGCCCGCCGGCGCCGACGACAAGCACGCGGGCACGCTTCAGCTTCTGCTGGCCGGGCCCGCCCACCTCGCCAAGGATGATATGGCGGGCGTAACGCTCGATTTCGGAAGAGGTGAGGGGCGTGATCTGCTGTTCGGTCATGGTGTTACACTAGAGCAAATTTTGAAAGATATAGCCACGTCGCTCTTGTAAGTCCCCCACCCCGTCGCTTCGCGCCGACCCTCCCCACAAGGGGGAGGGTGGGGAGTGCTTCACTGACATCCCCAATAACTGGAAGACCGGTGGACTATCCGCGCTTTACCCTCCCCCTTGTGGGGAGGGTCGGCGCGAAGCGACGGGGTGGGGGTTAACATTCTTCCAGTGTTGATGAAGGTCCCCTCAGGCAAGAAATTTCAACCCGCCGATGCCGGCAACGATCAGCCCGATGCAGACGAGGCGCACCACCGTCGCCGGCTCGGCGAAGAAATACATGCCGAGCAGCGCCGTGCCGACCGTGCCGATGCCGGTCCACACCGCATAGGCGCTGCCGACGGGCAGATCGCGCACGGCAAGGCCAAGCAGAACAATGCTGATGATCATGCTGCCGACGGTGAGAACGGTGGGGGTGAGTCTGGAAAAACCATCGGAATATTTGAGCCCGATGGCCCAGCCGATTTCAAAGAGACCAGCAAGAACGAGAATAATCCAGGCCATGACGACCATCCTTTATGTTCGATCGGGCCGTCCCGGATTGTTCCTGAAACGCTGCGAGCGATTGCAGCGTGGAGGTCGTCCTCCGGGTATTTATGTAAGGAGCGGGGGAGGGATTGGCAAGGAGGCGCGGAGATGAGTAATTTTGAGGGTTAGGTTCAAGGGGAGTGAAGGGGGCAAGGTGTAGTTATTAAATGGTGAAAGAATACAATTTGTGCCACGGTTCGTCAGACGTGAGATTACTATGGTAAGGAATCCTTTAATAAGCCTGTTGACAGAAAAAAACTCCTCGTTTCTCAGTGGAGGCGACAATCATTCTTGACGATGAGGACGTGAACGACCTTGCTGCCTGCTTTCTCAAAGAGAAGGACTTGATTATCCAAAAGGAAAGCGTTACTCGGAAGATTACAGTAGAATGAGCCTACGCTTTTGTTGATAGCAATTACGAAGATACTCACGCTTATTGGAATCTGAAATTTAATATTAAAACAAAAAGAGCGAAGAAGTTCACAGAATGCTATGGTAACGCGTCATCGAGCGAGGAAATACGGAATTGGGTAGCAAAGACCACCAAACCGCATCTATGTAGTTGAAAAATAATTACATTGTGGTGATCCTTCTAGGATCGTCTCTAAAACCTTGTCATGTTCGCCGCTGGTGGGTTAGGCGATCGCACTAAGGTCGACTTGTATTCCTCCACTGCCTTTTGATCCAGTCAATGTGAAGGCTATCGTTCGCAATCGAAGACGGAAAGCTCGCCTCAGCCCAATGAAAAGTTCACGCCGCCTTGGCGCGGCGTGAACTTTTCGTCGGAATTATATGCCGCGTTCCCGACTCAGAAACGCACGACAACGCCGAAGATCGGCCCTTGCTGGACGACGTCGAGGACGAAGCCATCGTTGCTATAGTCGACCCCAAGCGCCCGATACCCTGCGACCGCCGAGATCTTGTCGTTGAAACTGTAGCCGATGCCACCTGCAACATCCCAGTCGACATTGGCACCGCCGCCGCCGACAAGGCCCCACCCGGTCAGATACACCTTATCGGTGATGGAATATTTGCCGCGCACGCCGGCCAGCCCGTCGACCCAGGTCGCCCCGTCGCTCCGACCTCGGCCGTCAAGTATGCCGCCGCTGAACGAAATGTCGGTGCTGGCGTGCCAGACCCTCAGGCCTCCGACAAGATCGAGATTGCCCCGCTCATTCTGCAGCACCGAATAGCCGGCACCGATGAGGCCGGCAAATGTTTCGGATGAAACGTCGACGCTTCCGGCAATGATGCCTCTGGGCGTGCCGCGGCCACTCGAGATCTTGGTGTACAAGATGTCGGTGAACAGGCTGTAACGGTCGTAGCGCGCCTCGGCGATCGCCATCGCGGCAAAGTCGAGATCATTCAAAATGTCGCCGAAGTCCATGTCGAGATGTACGGTGGGCAAGCCGAAAAGCCCTGCGTCGCCGGACATGCCCGCAGCCCAGAAATACGGGGCAACGGCAAAAGTCCAACCATCCTTCTCGGTCTGCTTGAGTTCGGGTGCCATCGGCGACGTGATGTCGGCTGCCTGCACCGTGCTCGCAGCCGTAAGACCAGCTGCCAGCACGGTTGCAAGGACAATGGAGTGTTTCATGGCTGTTTCCCCTCCCAAACGCTGCAGTAATTATTCGATGGAACATCATTACTTTTCATCGCGTTTCACGCGCCTGGTCCAAGCATAGGCCATGCGATAATCTGCAATCAGCAGCAGGGTGGCCCCCAACGTGCGGCTGCCAATTCGTGATGATGTCCATCTTGATTCCCCATCTGCATCTTAACATTCTTCGAAGGTGCGCGCTATCGCCAAGGAACGTCGATCTGCAATCGAGATGCCTACATCTCGAAAACCAATCAGTTCGCTTAGATAATTGCCCGAATTTCAAGATTGCCGGGTAGTGCTCCAATTTATCTCGATGGGCTGTACCAGATGGGCGAGGTATAGGCCCGTTCCTGCATCTTCATCGTTGCTTCCGATGGCATGGTGATGCCGAAATATTTCGCATCGTATGCGGTCCAGCGCGGTGTCGGGATTTCGATGACGCGGCCGTAATAGAAGGCGCGCTGGGCTGCATCGAATTCGGGGTCATTCCACACCGCGATTAACTCGGGCGCGCCGATTGTGTTGCTCCACGTTGCATTGGCGAGGTCCACCGTGTCGCCGACAGGCGGCAGCTTGCCGTCAGCGCCCGGTTTGCGTTCTCCCGACCATGCCACATCGTATACCTTCTCATGGACCTCGCCCGCCGCGTCGAGCCAACCCTTGACGATTTGGTATCTGTCTAGATTGGCCCCAATCGGATCCTTCAGCGCCGCGACGAGAAAGGTTGGGACCTTTCCAGCTGGAGCTGGACCAATGTCGCCCCCCATCGGCACCCCCTTGGTATAGCCGGAGATCGCTGGACTGCGCGTATTGGCGTCACTTGTGTCGAAGTCAAAGCCACCGAAGAAGCGGACCAGCATCCGGGGACCCGTTGTGGCATAGGTCTCGCGGCGCTGCATCGCATCAAAAAGCGACTCGCGCGTGTTCTCGGTCGCCCACACGCCCGCGTAACCGGAGGCGGTCTGCTCCCATCCCATGATGATGCGGTCGCCTTGCTTTATGAAGGGGTGCAAAGATCGCTCCGCGCTCGGCTCGCTGCTGGATGTCTTGCCGAAGAAGTTTTCCTCCTCGACGGCCGCCAGCCCGGTATGGGCGTCCGTCGACCCCACCAATCCAAACTTATAAGGGTTGACCCCAAGTTTTTGATCCAGCTTGAGACCATTCTTCAGGGCCGAGCGGGCATATTCGTATTCGAGCATGTCGGGCGTCTTGGCGACCGTCAGGTCGAGATTGCCCTTGTCCCAGCGCTCGAAATTGGCGAACTCATCGTTCGGCGACAGGAAAGGGTGCGTCTCGCCATCGCCCTTGATCTGGGTCACCTCGTATAGCCGCTCCCACTTGTTGCGGATTTCGGCGTATTCGCGGTCGATAGGAGAATTCGTCCCTGGCTCGATCATCGGAAACATTCGCCCGTTCGACAGATTGCCGTTGTGAGCGATCGCAAGCACGCTGCCGCCAGTCTTGTCTTCGTAGCCGGCCATCCACTTCCACAGGTCGCGCGGGTTGTCGCTTCCAGGCGGCAGAACAGTGTACGGGACGACCTGACTCGCCCTGTCGCCATTGTCGCGGAAAATGATGTTGCGGTGCAGATTGTTGCCCCCTGTATTCGAGGTCCACTCGTAGCCTATGAGAGCCGTGAAGCGGCCGGGCTCGTTGGCCTCCTCCGCCGCCTTGATGGTTTCCTGCCAGGCCCCGCGATAGGCCGCTGAATCAGGCGAGTAGAGGATTGGTCCCTTGAACTTGCCGGCACCGAAGGCCGTGACGATATCGACAGCGGCGGCAGCGCCTTGGCCCGACTGCATCATGTCGTACCATTTGCGTCCCAGCGGATCAGCCAGTAGCTCGGGTTTTCCAGCCAACAGATCAGGGAAGAAACCCATGTTGTCGGAATGGTCCGCGACGACGAGGAAGTCGAGCGGCCGCGACAGCTTGGCGAGTTGGCCGGATGAAGCCATGATCTCCTTGCCCTTGGCGAAACGATAGGCTTCGGCTGGGCCCAGCCGTGCGCCGAACGCACCTGCGTCCATGGAAAAGGATGTATGCAGATGTGTGTCGCCGAAAAAGGGACGGGAGGGGAAATTGCGGCCGGCCCAAGGCGAGTATGGCCGCTTTACGGGGTAAAGCTTCGAGGCCGTGTCGGCATCGAACGTTCCAACGTCAGTCGCGACGCTGTTCTGTGCCCACGCCGGGTAAGAAAGGGAGACCGCCAATAGTCCCGCAAATGCGGCTCCACAAATAAGGCCTGCATTGGCTTCGACCGCTTTCATCGACTTTCTCCTTTACGTTCAAAATTATGGGAACATCGCGTCCAGCCGTTGGACGCTCCAGAATGCCGCAACCATCCCGATCGCGTATGCCGAACCGATGATGGCCCCTCGCGGGATCATGACGATGCGCCTTACAGAAAAGACCGCAGTCAGTATCACAGCGATGAAGGCGAGCTGCCCGAGTTCCACGCCGACGTTGAAGGCAAGCAGCGCCAACGGGATATCGTTTTGCGGCAGGCCAAGCTCAACCAATGCACCCGCAAAGCCAAATCCGTGAAGAAGACCAAACGCGAAGGCTACTATCCACGGGCTGGTGATGGTCAAACTGCTCTGGCCGCGCTCCATGCGCACGACCTCAGCGGCGACCAGGACAATGCTGATCGCAATCATGGTCTCCACGGGGGCGGATGGCAAAGTCACCCATCCGAGGGTAGCGGAGGTCAGCGTGATCGAATGGGCGGCTGTGAAGGCTGTGACCGCTTTCGCCAGCTTGCGCCAGTCGCGCACGATCAGCATCAGCGCCGCGACGAGGAGCAGATGGTCAAAGCCGAAGGCGATATGCTCGATACCATGTCGCACATAGACAGCGAAAACTCTCCAACTGCTTTGCGCTGCGGGGATAACGGCGGAGGGTTCGCTCGGCGTCAGCCGCGTAGTCCAGGTATTGCCGCTGACAAGGACGACATGCACGAGGGCGTCGGTCATGCTGTTCTGCAGCCCGTCGATGACGATGTTCTGACCCGAAAGCGGCTCGACGGTACGCATCTGCCATGTCTGGACCATTGCGTCGCCTGTCTGGCGCGAAATGACAGGTGACGCATGCTCTATCGTGCCGGAAAACAACGCCGACAAGGCCAGCCGGGCATCGCCCTGCATTGGCGTTTTGAAAAGGACGCTGAATTCGCCCGGTGTCTTTTCCTCAACGCTTAAGTAAGCGGGCCGAACTTCGTGGGCGTAGGCCGGAGCAACGGTCAAAACTATGAGGAGCACGGCAGATAACCACCGCCAAATCCGGATTGATGGACCGTTGACCGCCCGCTTCATTTCGCGGCCACGTTGGGCACGCTTTGCGGTTCCAGCAAGGCTTTCGCATCGTCATCGTACTGCACACCGTATTTCTTGCGCAGATCCGCGAGGTAGGCGCGGCTCAGGTCTTCTTGCTTGCTGTTCCGCCACAGCGTTACGACGGTGTCCCTGACAGTGTCAAAGGGTCTGGGCTCGGTCGGCGTGCGTTCCGCGACCATGACGAGGTGCTGTCCGTATCCTGATTTGATCGGCCCTTTCCAGCCTCCCGGCTCAAGTGCAAACACCCCATTGGCAAAATCCGCTCCGAACATTCCGGCAAGGGCGGAATTCTCCACCCGCTGGAATTCCTCACCCAGCAAAAACCTGTCACCCGCAACAGATTCGCCTACTCCCTTAGATCCCAGCTCGGCGAGAACAGAAGTGGCATCCGCCATCGGGTCCTTGCGCTGTTCGGGATTGAAATAGATTTGCTTAAAGGAGACCGTGCCTGGCGTGGCGAAGCTCGCGGTATGGCTGGCGTAAAACTCCCGCAGGTCATCGTCCGTGGGTTCAGTCAATTGGGCGGTATCCTCGATCACGAACTTGAGCTTCTGCGCCAGGCGACGGCGGATGATCGTGTCGTTTTCGCCGAGGCCCATCGCCTCCGCTTCCCGCGCCAGCAGTTGTTCGCCAACGAGATCGTTTACCAGACCGCTCAACTCCTCGGCGGTCGGATCGCGCAGCCACTGGCTCGACCATGTCTGTTTCAGCCAACGCAGGTCGCCAACGCCGATGTGTATAGGTGCGGCTTGATCGCCATTTGGGGGGGTGACATTCAGCCAGTAGTAGCCACCGAACACCAACGCGCCGATGAGGGTGAAGTGCAGCAGCGGCTCCTTCCAGAGTGAGCGATACATGTGGGAACCCGTCTTTGCCATGTCTGCAATCGCCTACGATCAAGGAATGCTGCTGACAGATTGATTTGGACCAGACTGTGCCAGCAGGATGCTGGCAAACACAAGTACGTAACCGTAACAGGCATGGACCATCTAACATTAGCAGCGGCGTGGCGCTGCTTGAGTTCGACAGGCGAAAAACAGTCTAGGTCCGCTCACGTTAACTACCCGCGATTTTCTCGATCGACTCTCGACACGAGATCTGTCACAGAGCCCGCATGTTCAGGATGACCCGAATACAGCGTTGATTTCTTGCGGTGACCCCAGGTCGCCGACAGTTGCTGTACGTCTATTGAGAGAGCCAAAGGAGCCTGAACATGCGCAATCATATCCGTATCCTGTCTGCCCACTCACCGCTTTCGAGTGGTCTTTCGCACGTCTGTCCCTCGTCCCGAGGCTGGGAAATATGCGGCTATTTTGCCGACCGAGCCTGGGAGGGACTGAAGCGTGGCTTCGTCCAAAGATCAACCAAAAGGGCAGCATTTCCTGCTCACACCGGGGTGCCGAACGCTCACGTTCATGGACCTTGCGAAAATTCGCGAGGCGACTGCCTGTAAGTGGTTCATGCGAATGCGCTGGCCCGAAACAGATGGTGAGCCCTATTGCCCTGGCTGCGGGACGTTACGTTGCTATTCCATGAGCCGCGGCCGTTACAAGTGCTCGGCAAAGGAGTGCAACTCCGTGTTCACCGTCACGTCGGGCACGGTTTTCGCGTTCCGCAAGCTCAGCTTCAGGAAGATGGTTATTGCCATCTGGCTGTCAGTGAATTCGGTCAAGGGAAAGGCTGCGCTGCAGCTCTCCCGCGAGATCGGCGTACAGTACAAGACGGCCTGGGTGATGCTCATGAAGCTGCGCGAGGCGATCGCGGCCCGGCGGGATACGATGATGCTCGAAGGGGAGATCGAGATCGACGGCAAGTACGCTGGCGGTCACATTCGTCCTAAGAACAAGGCAGAAGACCGCATCGACCGCCGCAAGGCAAAGTATCAGAACCACAAGCGGCTGTGTGCACTGGCGCTGCGGCAGCGTGGTCTTGGGCGGACGGGTCAGACCTTCACTCGTATCATCTATGATGAAGACAGCAATGCAGCCTGGGCCGCAGCCAGGGACCATGTTCTGCATAGCGCCAAGATCATCGCCGACGAACACAAGAGTTATGATGACCTGATTGGCTTGAACAGACTGGAGCGCGTCAACCATTCCAAGGCATACCAGACCGAGAATGGCACAAACACCAACCAGGTTGAAAGCTTCTTCTCGCCGGTGCAGCGCGCCTACATCGGCATCCATCACCGATTCTCGCTGAAGTATTTCGACTGGTATGTGGCGGAATTGGCCTGGCGTGAGGACTCCAGACGAAACTCGAACAAGAACCAGTTCTTCGAAGTGCTCGGCCGTGCGCTGACGCAGCCGACATCGCGTTACCTGTGCGGATACTGGCAAAGAAGAAATCCACCCGATCTCATCTGGAAGGGCGACCCAGTCCAGGCGGCAATTTCCCAGAGGTAACGCCGCCCATCGAACATTCCTGCGTGCCGCACGCGCCGCTTCTTCATCAACCTATCAAGGGTCACAGAGAGGCGCGTGGCGACGCCGCTGGTTCTGGGGTCACCGTCGTCGATCCCGAGCTTCTGCATCAACCTGGCGGCGCAATCCGCAGTCGTAAGCGGCATCGCCGCTTCGCGTAGGATTTCAAGAACAGCAACCATCGGCTCCACACCGCTGAGCAGCGTGTCAATCTCGATTGTCGCGGGCGCTTTCCTACGCTTCTTGCGGGTTTTACGCTCTGCAATTGCGCCTCCCGGCTCGTAGTCGGGTTCGTAGATCGCGATGACCTGATCCAATGCACCCATCTGGGCTTCCAAACCCGCTTGCGTCTCGCGGATTTCGACCAGCCTGTCGAGAATCTCGCTCCTTTTCCGCTTCAACTCTGCCGTTACGTCCATTCAGCAGCCCCTGCTCCTGATCTACCAGGATCGAGGCTACGTCATGCTGGAATTCAAGTCTGGTGGTTTTTGCTACCTAATTCCGAGGAAATACGTGATATGTGGCGATCCGCATTGGTATTTTCTGAGGGTTAGGCTTCCAAAGATAGTATATTTTCCAACATTTCTGTTCGATTTTCCTGATCGTATTTATCCAGAAGGCGATGATAGTGAAATAAACGCATACTATGTGCAAGTCATTCAGGATGTTCTGGACGGTCAAGGAGATGGACTTAATGTTCAGCGACTTTATTCTTATTCGACGAACCTGCTGCAAATCTGCATTCTAAAGCACAGATGAAACTACTTGATAGCTTCGCAAGAATTGCTCACGGGTCAACTTATATAATTTATTCGACGCATTCTCACGACATGGTGAATCCGCTTTGGTTGGAGAAAGCAATATCGTCGAGAACAAGTCCACCGATTATGACAATGAACGGAATTATGTAGCAAAAACCACCAGATTTTATCTCAACCAGAGTTATCCGGAGCGGGGCGGCAGAGTAGCGGTACGCGTCGCCGAGCTTTATCTACGGTCTCTCCGGCGGTTTATGCTGTTCCGCACTGCATTCTTCCAGTCGCAAAGGCTTGTCGAGTTTCGCAAGCGCTTCCGGCTGGGCGCAGGGAGGAAATCCCGCGAGCCGCATGGTCTCGATATGTCTCTGAGTTTCGGCAGCACTGAACGCCTTATCATTGGCGATGGTTTCGATGGAGAGGTCCGGGTGACGCTGGAGTGCTTCCTTGACCGTTGCCTCCGCCTCAGCCTTCCGCCCGAGAACAGCAAGGCTGCCCGCGCGTTCGACCCACGCATATTTGCTGTAGTTGTCGGGGGTTTGGCGCTCCATCACCTTCAACGCGTCCTCGTAGCGGCCGGCCATGAAATAGGCATAGCGCAGGCCGCCGCTTGCCCATGGCTTGTAATTGGGGTTGAGCCGAACCGCTCGGTCGGCCAGTTCCGCCCCGAGCGCTGGCTCACCGAAGGCGCTCGCCCAGCTGACATAGTACATTAGGACGGTAAAAGAACCGGGATTGAGCCGCAGCGCGATGTCGAGTTCGGTCTTGGCTCGTCCAAACTCCCCGTTTTGGGCGAGTATCTCGCCCAGCGCCGAATGCGTGGCGTCATCATTCGGATCAAGCGACACGCCACGTTCGGCGGCCTCCATGGCAGCCTGGTTCGATTGGTCCCAGTCGGCACCAAAATTTGCTGCCATACTGTACGACTCAGCGAGACTGGACCAAGCTCGGGCGTAACCCGGATCGATGGCGACCGCCTTCTTGAGAATTTCCGTCGACTCCGCGATGCTCTCGCGCGTCGGGCTAAGCTGCTTCTCGATACCCAGAAGTGTGAGTTCGTACGCGGTAAGGCTCTGTGGCTGCTTTCGCCTCGCAGCGCCGAGGTCGACACTCTTGATCGGACCCGTGGTCATTTCGAGCTGGCCGACGATATGATTGGCGATTTCGGTTTGAACTGCGAAAAAGTCCTGCACAGGTCGGTCCCAACTCTCTGACCAGACGTGAGCGCCAGTCTGGGCGTCAATCAGCTGTGCTGTGGCGCGGAGGCGTTCGCCCTGGCGCTGGATCGAGCCTTCAAGCACATACCTGACGTTCAGATCGCGTCCGATCTGCCGCACGTCCGCGGACTTGCCCTTGTAGAGTTCCGTTGAATTGCGCGCGATGACGTCGAACTCGCGCATGCGGGAAAGATCAGTGATGACGTCTTCGGTCAGACCGTCGGCGAGCCGTGCGGTCGCGGCATCGCCGCCGTAGTCGTCGAAAGGCAACACCGCGATCGATGGCTTGGCGCTGACAACAGCAGTCGGCCAAAATTGCCAAGCGCCTGCCGCGAGCAGCAAGACAACAATGACGGCCAAGGCACCCATCATCGCCCGGCGGGGGAACATCTTGGCGCGCAGGTAGCGCGCTTTCTTCCCATCAAGCCTCATGCGATAGACACGAACTGGCCGTGCGATATTCTTCACAAGCTGCCCGCCGACGAAATCGAAAGTGCAATCGACCTTGCCTTGAAGATGGTCGAAGGCGGTGCCCGATATCATCACGCCACCCGGCTCGCACAACTGCTCAAGCCGAGCGGCCACATTGACACCGTCGCCATACACGTCGCCTTCCAGCAGCACCACATCGCCGAGGTTGACCCCTATTCGGAGCACCAAACGTTCGGGTTCGGTCAATCCGGCATTGCGCGCGGCCAGGCTACTCTGGATCTCCGCGGCGCAGGCGACCGCGTCGACGACACTTTCGAACACTACAAGCGTGCCGTCGCCCATGAGCTTGACGGTACGGCCGTGGTGCCGGGCGATGGCAGGATCGATCAAATCGACGCGGAGGGATCTTAGTCGCGCGATGGTGCCGGCCTCATTTGCCTCCATTGCACTCGAATAGCCAACAATGTCTGCCGCCAGGATCGCCAGGAGCTTCCGTTCGAGCGGGGGATCCTCCATGTTGCTCCCCTCCCAATATATGTGTGCGAGTCTATACCTGTCGAAGTGTTGTGGCCAGCACATCGCTCAGACCTCATCCCCACCCAGTCGGTCGTGCGTCCAAAGCGATGCTCAAAAATGTGAATTATATCAGCTGGTTAAAGTACATGCGGTGGTCTTTGCTACCTAATTCCGACAATGAAGATGAGGTTGATTCATTCGCGATAAGGAAAACTGATATCAGCGCTGTGCGCTATAAGACATTTGTTGGATCAAATCCCGCGAAGACAACTTACTTTCAGCCGGTATTGGATGCACTCGAAGTCACTTTCAGCCCGCTGGTCAGGTCATCATCCGCCCTTGTTGTCGAGGGGAAAAATGACTTTTATCCTCTCGTCTTTTTTAGAAGAAAACAAACGGCAGCCTTGGTACCTGACATCTTCCCCGGAAACGGCGCGGGTCATGCGGGCTGTCTGATCAGCCTGTTCCGTGGCCGGGGAGTTAATTTTAGAGTACTTTTGGATGATGATAAAGCGGGTCACCAAGCCAAGAAAAAATACATGGCAGAATTCATGCTCAGTGCCAATGAAGTCCTGACACTCGGCGATATAGACGAACAGTTGAAAGGTAAAGAATTTGAAGGAATTTATAAAAGCGATGTGAAACAGGCGGTCATGACAGCCTTCGCTGTCGAAAAACCCGCCAAAAAGCAGTTTTGGCTGTATTTTCAGGAGCTTCTCGGAAGTAAGAATGAGGCGAGTTATCCCGAAACAGAAGCCGCCTTTAAACCGATCTCAGACTGGCTGGACAAGGAATTTGGGAAAACGTAGAGGGCTGCGTATTTAACCGAAAACGTAGGACGAGGAAGCACAATTGTTTCAGTGCTACCCAGGCATTCCAGCCAAATCCGGGCCGACCGGATCGAGTTCGGGCATTGGAGATGTTTTGTGGGTCCTCGGGTCAAAGCCCGAGGATGACGGAGAGGTCTACGCTTCAAATGAAACTTCGCTTCTTTCGGAACCTTTCTCACTACCGACAATTCACTTGCAACCGCACCAACATCGGAATCCCACCCATGACACACTTCCATAAAGGCGCCAGAGTTGAGTGGAACTGGACCAAGGGCGGTGGCACCGGCAAGGTCGTCGAGCAGTTCACCAAACCTGTGACGCGGACCATCAAGGGCGTCGAGGTGACGCGCAAGGCTACCAAAGAGGAGCCCGCCTATATGATCGAGCAGGACGATGGCGGCAGGGTCTTGAAAAGCGCTTCGGAGCTCAAGGCGGTGAAATAGCGCGGCCTCCCGGCGCATCCCTTGACGCAATTCATTCAAACATTCGTCACCGCATAAACCGGTTGGTAACCAACATTCTTCATTCTCCATAGAAGTCAGCATGACGGCGTGAGCCAGGTTTTACGTCTTGTGGCCCCAGTTTTGCCACGGGAATAGTGGTTTTGCCGGGCTGACGCGTAGTTTGAGCAGTGTGGGTTGCGTGTATCATGGGGTTTGCAGTCAAGACGGCCAGGGGCGTTGCGCCTTCTGGCGAGAAGGGCCGTTATCGCGGCCGCCGGTTGCTGTCCGCCGCCATGCTGGCTGGCGTCAGTGCCCTGGCTTCGCTTGGGGCGCTCGCCGCGATGGCTACCATGCAGGGCGCGTTCGGCTCCCATGTCGCCGGTAGCGGCGCCTTCAGTCTGGCAGAACGGCCCTTCACGGCGCGTTCTGTCGCGCTCGTCCGTCCCCTGGACACTCAGCCCGGCACCTCGAAATTTCCGCGCGTGCCCGAGCTGAAGAGTACCCCTTGGCAGGTCAGCACCATGGACGAAGGCTCGGTGATTTTACCGACAGGACAAATCAGCGTCATCAGGCCGCCGCAGCCCAAGGCTGTGATCGCGGCGCAGGTACCTTTGGCCGCCGAGGCCTTCGGCGCCCGCGCATCCGGCGATGACATGATCGCCGGGCATGTTCCATTGGAAGCCGAGGCTTTCGGCGCCCGCGCCTCGGGCATCGATACCATGCAGGTTGCCTCGATCCAGACCTACAGCCTTTTTGATGCGGCACCGCCTGTTGCCGCGCCTTCCGCCCCGGCACCAGCCATTGCGGTTGCTGCCTTGCAGGACGCGCCGCCCCCGGTGGGGACCTCGCCGCAAGGGCCGTTCAGCCTGGTTTTGGCCGAGGAGGAACCTGCGGCAGAGGATGACATCGCTGCGATACCGCTGCCGAGGCCGCGCCGGCCGGCAGACGATGTGGTCTTGCCTTCGGCGAAGACTTTGAAGCGTGCGCCTGCAGGCCTGCTCGCCTATGCGCCGCAGGATAATGCCATTCAGGACAATGCGCCGAGCTACAGGCCTGCGCCGCTCTTTGCTTCGCGCAACCGCACGGCCATCTACAGTATCGAGGCGAAAACCGTTTACATGCCGAATGGCGAGCGGCTGGAAGCGCATTCCGGGCTGGGCCCGATGCTCGACAATCCACGCTATGTGCACAAAAGGATGCGCGGCGCTACACCGCCGCATACCTATAATCTCACGATGCGCGAGAAGCTGTTCCACGGTGTCCAGGCGATAAGGCTCAACCCGGTGGAACCCGGCAAGATTTTCGGCCGCGACGGGCTTCTGGCGCACACTTATATGCTCGGGCCGCGCGGGGATTCCAACGGCTGCGTGTCCTTCAAGGACTATCGCCGCTTCCTCGCCGCCTTCAAGCGGGGCGAGGTCACGCAGCTTGTCGTGGTCGCGCGCATGCCGTCCGCTACCCGCGTGGCGTCCAGATAAACAGACGGAAGCGGCGCGGCAGTTTCCTGACGTGCCCTTCTTCTCGCATGAACCAAAGTCACGGCATTGCGTTGTCCCTTCTCAATGCGTTCAAAGGGAGACGATCATGAGCGAGAAAAACCTGTCCGACCTTGCCGAGAAGATGCGCGACATCGACATCTGCATGTTGATGACCCACACGGATGAAGGTTGCATCGCCGGGCGGCCAATGAGTAATAACCGCGATGTCGAATATGATGGCGATTCCTATTTCTTCACGTGGGACAAGTCGCGCATGACCAGCGATATCGAGCGCGACGCAAAGGTGGCGTTGACATTCCAGGGCGACAAGGCGTTTTCGATAGCGCTGGAAGGCGAGGCCGAACTGGTGCGTGACAAACAGGCCTTCAAGGAGCATTGGACGCCGGATCTCGACGACTGGTTCAAGAACGGCGTCGATACGCCCGGCGTCGTGATGATCAAGGTTCATGCTACCCGGGCGCATTATTGGGATGGCGAGGACGAGGGCGAGATCAAGCTCTAGCGTCTCACAAATGGAAACCATTCGCGGGGGCCATGACCAAACCAGACGGATCTCGAAGGAGAAGTCATGGCCACACGCGCTGAAAAGATCGATGCCCTCAAAGAGCTCGATTATCCAAGCGAGGCGATGATCTCGCGATAGGCGGCCTCGGGGAAGGCCTTCAGCGTTTGCGAACGCACATTGCCCTTCATGCCGAGAGTGAGCGCGAACCGCGCCATAACCGCGTCATCGGACGCCTCGGCCACCACCACCATGTCGTATTCCCCCATGGTGAGGTAGAACTGCTTGATGGAACCGCCCATCTCGCCGAGCAGCTTCCGCGCTGCGTCGAGCCTTGCTGGCGATTCACGCACGCTCTTCACGCCGATCTCTGTCCAGTTGAGCAACATCACATAAGTGGTCATGGCAAATCTCCTCCCGTGCGGCGCCGGCTTGCGCCGGAAACCGCGAACTGATCCGCCCTCCGTCTGCCGTGAAGTATATGCCTGTTAGCGCAAGCGAACAATTACGCCGGAGTGCTGATAAGGTAAGCGGTGGCTTACGTTTCCACGAAGACCTGCAGGCGCGACAGGGCGTCGTCCCATTGCCGCGAGACGCTGTCGAGATAGGCACGGATCTCATCCAGCGGCTCGGGCCGGAAGGCGTATTGGCTTTCCCGCCCGACCTTGCTGCTGATGACCAGCCCGGCATTTTCGAGGACGCGCAGATGTTTCGTGATTGCCTGGCGGGTGAGTTCGGTTCCCGTTGACAGCCCGGCGATCGAGCGCGTCTGGCCGTCGCTGAGCTTCGTCAGCAAGGAAAGGCGCGTGCGGTCGCCGAGGGCTGCGAAGAGCGGTGCGGGGTCCTGGCCTGCGGTCTCACTCAACATGTGATTTGATGTTCCTGATCTGCTCGGCCCAGCCGCGTTCATTCATGCGCATCGCTTCCGGCATGCGATGCTTCGGCACGCCATTGAAGCCGGATTCGACGATGGTGAGCTTCGTGCCTTGTCCCTTGGGCTCGAGCTTGAACTCGACCAGCGTCGGCGTCTCATTCGAATAGTCGACATCGGGCTCGATCGCATAGGGATGCCATGTGAAGGAGAACAGGCGCGGCTTGTCCATCGTCTTCACTGTTGCCTCCCATTTAAGGTGTTCATAGCCGGGATAGGCGATGCGGCCGGTAGAAACGTCCCCGGTCCTGAACGGACCGTCCAGCTTTACCCGGAACCATTCGCCGAACTCGTTGTGATCCGTCAATGCACGCCAGACCCGGTCAACGGGCGCGTTCAACTCGATGCTCTTTTCGATACGATCAGACATGAATGCAACCTCCTGGTTGCATTTATCATGGCAGGGTGGGATGAAAAACGCAACCAAGAAGTTGCACTTTATTCGGTGGTCGCGGACCTGGGCAGCGGCGGCACGCAACGCATCACGATCAGCAAGGACAAATAGGCCCTGCGATCAAAGCCGGTCCGGTTTTTTGCCGGACTGGATTCCTCATATCAGTAATCCATGCCACCACCGCCGCCGGGCAGGCCATGCGCCGCACTCTTCTTCGGAATTTCGGCCACCATTGCCTCGGTTGTCACAAGCAGGCCGGCAATAGACGCCGCGCCCTGAAGCGCGCTCCGGACCACCTTGGCGGGATCGATGACGCCCATGTCGTAGAGATTGCCATATTCCCCCGTTTGCGCATTCCAGCCGAAGGAAAAACTGTCATTCTCGCGCAGTTTGCCAACGATAAGCGATCCTTCGGCTCCTGCATTTTCTGCAATCTGGCGAATTGGGATCTCTATGGCGCGCCGTATAATGTCGATACCGACGCGTTGATCGGCATTCGCCGCTTGCATGCCGTCGAGTACCTTGGCTGCCCGCAGCAGTGCCACGCCGCCGCCTGGAAGAATGCCCTCTTCGACCGCTGCACGGGTTGCATGCAGAGCGTCGTCAACGCGATCCTTCCTTTCCCTGACCTCGACTTCCGTGGAACCGCCAACCCTGATGACTGCAACACCGCCAGCAAGTTTTGCCAGTCGCTCCTGCAGTTTTTCGCGGTCGTAGTCGGATGTCGTGTCTTCGATCTGTGCCTTGATCTGGGCGATGCGCCCGTCGATCTCTGCCTTTGAACCGGCACCATCGACAATCGTGGTGCTTTCTTTATCGATCACAAGCTTCTTGGTACGGCCGAGCATCTCGAGCGTCACGCCCTCGAGCTTGATCCCCAAATCCTCGCTGATCGCCGTGCCACCGGTGAGGATGGCGATATCCTCGAGCATGGCCTTGCGGCGGTCACCAAATCCCGGAGCCTTGACGGCCGCAACTTTCAGGCCACCGCGTAATTTATTAACGACGAGAGTCGCCAGCGCTTCGCCCTCCACGTCTTCGGCGATGATAAGCAGTGGTTTGCCGGACTGCATGACCGCCTCGAGAATGGGCAGCATGGCCTGCAGGTTCGAGAGCTTTTTTTCATGAATGAGGATATAAGGGTCCTCGAAATCGACCCGCATCTTCTCCTGATTGGTGACAAAATAAGGCGAGAGATAACCCCGGTCGAACTGCATGCCCTCGACGATTTCAAGCTCGGTGTCGGCGGTCTTGGCTTCCTCGACCGTTATAACGCCCTCATGCCCGACCTTTCCCATGGCATCCGCAAGATATTGCCCGATCTCCGTATCGCCATTGGCAGAGATCGTGCCGACCTGGGCGATTTCGGCATTGTTCGATATTTTGCGTGCGTTCCGCTTCAGCTCCTCGACAACAGCTGCAACCGCGAGGTCAATTCCGCGTTTGAGGTCCATCGGGTTCATCCCCGCCGCTTCAGCCTTGGTGCCTTCGCGTACGATCGCCTGGGCGAGAACCGTCGCCGTCGTCGTGCCATCGCCAGCAATATCGCTGGTCCTGGACGCGACTTCGCGCAGCATCTGCGCACCCATATTCTCGAACTTGTCCTCAAGTTCGATTTCCTTGGCGACCGTAACCCCGTCTTTCGTTATGCGCGGTGCGCCGTAAGATTTATCGATGACGACGTTGCGGCCTTTCGGGCCAAGCGTCACCTTGACGGCGTTGGCCAGTATGTCCACGCCTTGCAGCATTCGGTCACGGGCGTCAGCGCCGAGTTTGACTTCTTTTGCAGCCATTGTCCTAGCTCCTCTTTCTTAGGGAGAATTCACAATTTCCCCTTGAAAACAAATGAGAATCTGGCAAGATTCAGTGCAATGCATGAGTTGATCCATAAGGATAATATCATGAGCGGCAGAGCATTCGAACTTCAGTTAAAAGGTTACGGGCTGACGACGGCAGAAATACATTATCGTCTTCCCGACCATCCTAGCTTTCTCCAGCTATACATATGGCAAGAATACGATCTTGCTCCGACTTTCCCGGAATTGAAAGGGTTTCTTGATTTCTGGCGGAAAGACCTTGAGGGACCGCTTCACTCAATTCGCATCGTTCACCAGCGCTTGATCGAGCCACGGGAATGGCGGGCCGTAGACGGTATTATTTCCATACATTAGCTGATGCTTGCGCCTTGCCGATCAGGATTCACGCTTTGTGCAGCCGTATCGGACTGGTTCTCTCGCGTTTTATCAGCCTCTTCGCCTCGAGATCGAGCTGGACGGTCTTCGCCCACCAACCAGCTTTTGCGCCGCCCGGATAAAGATCCCCTGGCAGCGTGCCAGTAAGGCGTTTGCTGATCTCGGCAAGCGTCAGGCCCGGCGACGTGACGGGGAGCACGCCGAGGCAAGCCTTCTTCATGGCCTCATACATGGCGCGATCGACCTGCCGGTTCTGGCCGGGATGGTTGATATTTTCGACTTCGATCTGCTGCTTCATCGTCGTTATCCTCTGCACTGGTCGTGATCTATGTTCCATGGACGAACGAAATTGCTTCGGGCCGACAATGACGACAAAATATATGTCTGATCAGTGAGTTCACAGTGTCGCTGTGGATTCGGCGCCTGCTGTGACAATCAAAGCGGGCATCCCAAACTCGATGGCGCCGTCTGGACCTGCAAATGGCTGCAACGCTTGCTCGGCTTCGCGTAAAAGGTGCTCGAACTGGCGATCGTCGAGCAGGCCGCCAAGGGTCCATGCACAAGCTCTCTCTGTTGAAACCAATGCCGCGATCGACGCAAAGCGAACAAGGCCCGTATGCGGGTGAACCTGTGCATCCTGTATGTTTGCTTCGCGGCAGATGGATAACAGCAATTGAGGGTCGCCAAGTACAAACGGCGCGCGAAATGCATCCGCTATAGGTCTGCCAAAAAGCCGCTCCAGCAGGCCAGCGAGTGTGGCGTAACCCGGCGAATGGTCGAGTGAATCGCAAACGGCAACTGCGAGCCTGCCATGTGGCCGAAGAACCCGCATCATTTCCCTGAGCGCGCTCGCCGGATCGTTGAAGAACATCAGGCCAAATTGGCTGACGACGGCGTCAAAATTGCCATCCGCAAAGGGAAGGGATTCCGCTACACCTTCGCGCCATTCGATAGTGCCGGACTTATGTCGTGCAACTGCCAGCATTTCCAGGTTGGGATCAAGCGCAACGACCCTTCCGCCAGAACCAACTCTATCGGCCGCAGCGAGCGCCAGTGCGCCTGTACCACAAGCCACATCGAGTACGCTGTACCCCTCGCCAACATGCGCCTCGTCCAGAACGATCGGTGCCCATCGCTGGAACAGCGCCGGGACAAAAAGCTCATCATAGATATCCGCTGGCGTGCGTCCGCCCCTCCTTTTCATCATGAGAAAGCCTCCTCTGACTGCGCCGTTTTTACGGCGAGCGGTGGATGTCCTGTGTGAAAAAGTGTAATCTCTCGTATGGCCAGTTCCCATGACCAGGCGTCCGGATCACATGCTGGAACATCCGTTGTGCGACCGCCTCAACCGGCGCTGGCGCAAGTTCCCGGACGGTCCACCCTCGGTGGAAACACTGGACGGGATCCCCTGTCGGCAGTCCTGCGGGCTGTGAAGTTTACGGGTGCGTTGTTTTTCCTGGTGGATGCTTCCTCACCCTGGGGTGTTCGTGTTCCGCGAGCGGGCGACTTCGCGCCGATCATTCTTCCTGGTGTGCAACACGTTCTCTCTTATCACATTGTGCTCGATGGATCGGGTTGGGCAAGCATTCCGGGAGTTCCCGCAGTGCAGTTCGAGGCAGGCGATGTTCTGGTGTTTCCCCATGGCGACCCCTATGCGATGCTAAGTGCACCAAGTCAGGCCCCCGAACTCGACGAAGCTGAAACGCTGGATTTCTTTCGGGACATGGCGGCGGGCAAACTGCCCTTTATTGTCCAGGAAGGCGGCGGCGGACCCGATCGGGCACAATTCGTTTGCGGCTTTCTCGGATGCGACACCCATCCTTTCAATCCATTGATAGATGCGTTGCCGAGGCTGCTGTCGGTTCGGCGCAATCCTGGCACATCCAGGGACTTGCTGGACCGGCTGATTGAACTCACTCTTGCCGAGACACAACGTGAGTGTGCCGGCGGCGAATGCGTACGCCTTGGGCTGAGCGAGTTGATGTTTGTGGAAGTGGTCAGACGATATCTGGAAACGCTTCCGCCAGATCAAACCGGATGGCTCGCGGGATTGCGGGACTATCGCATTGGCCGGGTGCTCGGACTGTTGCACCAGCGGCCCGCACATGACTGGACCCTTGACGAGTTGGGCCGCGAGGCCGGAATGTCGAGATCGGTGCTGGCAGAGCGGTTCATGGACCTGGTCGGATACCCGCCCATGAACTACCTGCTTAGATGGCGAATGCAGATTGCTGCGCGGCATCTTGTGGACAGTAACAAGTCTGTCGCTGCGGTTAGTGCCGAGGTTGGGTACTCGTCAGAAGCCGCATTCAGCCGAACCTTCAAGAGAATAACCGGGGTATCTCCGGGCGCTTGGCGACAGACGCCCCGGATGACCCGGTGTGGAACAGACGCTTGCCAGATAGCAGGTTAGAGGTCCCTCCAGTTTCGATCTCTACCCTGGCCGCTTGGGAATCTCCAGACCGCGCTGGACAGCTGGTCGCGCAAGACCACGTTCGAGCCATGCCGGAACGCGCTTCAGACTGTCGAACTCGACGATGTCGCGTGCGCCATAGAAGCCGACGAGATTGCGAACCCAGCCAAGCATTGAAATGTCTGCGATACTGTAATCGTCCATAATCCAGTCTCGGCCATCGAGCCGGGTTTCCAGCACATGCAAGAGGCGCTTCGACTCGTCCCGGTAGCGCGCCAACGGCCGCTTGTCCTCGTACTCCCGGCCGGCGAATTTATAGAAGAAGCCGACCTGGCCGAATATCGGGCCTATGGCCGCCATCTGAAAAAATACCCATTGGATAGTCTCGTAACGCAAGGCAGGATCGGCTGACATGAGCTTGCCGGTCTTCTCGGCGAGATAAAGCAGGATAGCGCCGGACTCGAACAGCCCGAGAGGCTTGCCCCCGGGTCCATCCGGATCGACAATCGCAGGGATCTTGCCGTTCGGGTTCAATGACAGGAATTCCGGAGTCCAACTCTCATTTTTGCCGATATCGACCGCGTGCGCTTCGTATGGAAGCCCAAGTTCCTCGAGCGCGATCGAAACCTTGACGCCGTTTGGCGTTGGAAAGGAATATAGCTGCAAGCGGTCCGGATATTTTGCCGGCCATCGTCTGGCGACGGGGAAGGCGGACAGATCAGACATGAGAACTCCGTACTCGGGTGGGTGGGGGTGATTCTTCGGCTGAAGGTAACATGGGAACGGATGAGCTTCCACGCCAGCGCTGGTCCGGATTGTCCGCTTTTACCGAATTCAAGTTCCGGTATTGGCCGACTTATCCGAACAGAACTGTATCACCATACTTATGGCAACAACGGGAGAGCCACTCCCGATCAATCGGAGAAAGAACATGGATCGCTTATCTGGAAAAGTTGCACTCGTTACCGGCGCCAGCGCCGGCATTGGCCGCGCCACGGCAAAACTCTTCGCGCAAGAAGGCGCCAAGCTGGTTGCAGGAGCCCGCCGCAAGGAAGAACTCGACGTGCTGGTGGCAGAAATCGAGGCTGATGGCGGGGAAGCCGTCGCATTGGCCGGGGACGTGCGTTCCGAAGACTACGCGAAGGCCCTCGTCGCGTTGGCCGTTGACCGGTACGGCAAGCTCGACATTGCCTTCAACAATGCCGGGACACTGGGTGAGGCCGGACCAAGCACAGGCGTTTCCGAAGCCGGCTGGAACGATGCCATCGCGATCAACCTCACCGGCTCGTTCCTCGGCGCGAAACACCAGATCGCCGAAATGCTCAAACACGGTGGTGGCTCCGTGATCTTCACCTCGACGTTTGTCGGTTACAGCTTTGCCTTTCCCGGCGTTGCCGCCTATGCGGCAAGCAAAGCCGGTCTAATAGGGCTGACACAGGCGCTTGCTGCTGAATATGGTCCGCAAAAGATACGGGTAAATGCCATTCTGCCGGGTGCGGTTGATACGGATATGTACCGCGAAATGAACAATACGGCCGAGTCGCAAGCATTCATCACCAATTTGCATGCCTTGAAGCGCGTTGCCACGCCCGAAGAATTGGCACGCTCGGTGCTATACCTTGCGTCGGATGACGCATCGTTTGTAACGGGAACCGCGTCCCTCGTGGATGGCGGCGTTTCAATCACCCGAACCTGAGCCGAAAAGGGGGCCAGCGGCCGCCTTTTTTGTACTCGCCAACAATCGTGCTGCCTCAAGGTGGTGTGACGATCATCCAGGTAAAGACGTAGGCCTGCAGCATCACCAGAATACCGACGAGGCAGGCCAGTACGATCGAGTGCTTGAAGACGAAGCGCAGGATCGTGCCTTCGTGGCCATACCAGTTGGTAGCCGTCGATGCGACGACGATTGATTGGGCATCGATCATCTTGCCCATGACACCGCCGGAGGAATTGGCTGCCGCCATCAAGATGGGCGGGAGGCCGAGCTGCTCCGATGTGATCTTTTGCAGATTGCCAAAGAGAACGTTTGAAGCAGTATCCGAACCGGTCAGCGCCACGCCCAGCCAGCCAAGCAATGTTCCGAAGAACGGGTACAGCACGCCTGTCGCCGCAAATGCCAGGCCGAGCGTAGCGTCGATGCCGGAGAGCCGGGTAAGCGTGCCGATTGCCAGCATGGCCGAGATGGTGATCAGGGAATAGGCGCAGAGCTTGAGGGTCCGCCCATAACTGCGAATCAGTTCGAGCGGCGAATACCCCATGATGAAGCCGGAAATAATCGCAGCGATGAGCATGCCAGAGCCCGTATAGGACAGCCATGTGAAGGCAAAGACAGCTTTTTCCGGTGTCGGCGCGGGGGCAATCGGGGGGACCTTGGCGATCATGTTGTTGAGCCCGGGGACTTCGTAGCCAAGCGTTGCCCAGGGATTGACCATCGCCTTGAACCAGTCAGTGCCCCAAATCAGCAGCACGGCGCAAACGATGATCCATGGCGTCAGCGAAGCCCAGACTTCGGCCCGCGTTGGCTCGCGTTTCGATGTCTTGACCGGGGGTACTTGGCTTGCGGAATCATCGCGGATCCGCAGCTTGGCGGACGTCCAGATGACCTGTGGCTGCCAAACGCGCAGGAAGCCGATGAGGCAGGCCATGGAGATGAGCGAAGCTCCGATATCGACGATCCACGGATTGATGAAGTTGGAGATCAGGAATTGCGGCACGGCGAATGAAACACCGGTCACGAGGATCGCCGGCCAGACTTCCTTCATGCCCCTGTAGCCGGCAAAAGCCCAGACGACCCAGAACGGAACGATCAGCGAGAAAAACGGCAGCTGCCGCCCGACCATGGCGCCGAGCAGAAAGGGATCGATGCCGGTGACACTGGACAGACCGGCAATCGGCGTTCCCAAAGCGCCATAAGCAACGGGCGCCGTATTGGCGATCAGGGACAGGCCAGACGCGGCCAGCGGCGAGAAGCCGAGCCCGATCAGAATCGCGGCGGTGACCGCAACCGGCGTACCGAATCCGGATGCACCCTCAAAGAACGCCCCGAAAGAGAAGGCGATGAGCAATATCTGCAACCGTCTGTCACGCGTCACCCCGCCGATTGTATTCTGCAGCGTTTCGAACACGCCTCGCTCCACTGTCAGGCGGTAGAGGAAGATTACGTTCAGAACGATCCATCCGATGGGGAAGAAGCCTGTGACGACGCCGAGCAAGGATGCCCGGATGGACAGCCCCGCGGGCATGGTAAAGAGGAAGATGGCGACCAGGTTTGCCAGAACCAGCGCAATGATGGCCGCTATGTGTACCTTGACCTTGTTGGAGGCGATCATGACTAGCAAAGCGACGACGGGTATCGCCGCTGCCAGCGTCGAAAGGACCGAATTATCAAAGGGATTATAAACCTGATTCCACATAATGAATGCGCTCTCCATTGATATATGTGTCAGATTTCATCAATTGGCACGGCGATATTCAAAGAAGGCAAGGGAAAGCTCTGCCGGTTATATGACAACCTTCGGGTAATCCACTTAAATCATTAGGATTAGCGTCCGGGGGAAGACAATCTGTCCGCTGCAACAGCTATCGCCTGCTCCGCCAGTTCTGGTAGAAACGTAAGATGAATTACCTGCAGCGTTCTTTCCGCGGTTTCATCAATCTCTGGCTGGCAATCCTGGATGAATTACGCTCCCTGGGGCGTCCGGGACCGCGCATGATCGACGAGTTCGAGTGTCTGGTATCGGTATTGCTCGCCGTCGTCTTTGCTCATGCCCTTGGCGCGCAGAATGTCGGCTGGGCGGCGTTCAGCGGCTATATGGTCATGCGTTCACACGTCTTGCAAAGCCTGATGCGAGGCACTTTGCGCCTGGTTGGAACCGCTGCAGGCGCTGGCGCGGCACTGCTGCTCGCCCCATTCACGATCAATTCGCCGGTTGCGATGAGCCTGGCGCTTGCCATGTTCGGCGGTTTTACGCTGTATTTCGCGCTGGTTGGCAAGCGCAGCTATGCCTGGCTGTTCACGGGACTGACGTTTTGCATGATTCTGATCGAGGGCATGACGCATTCCGGTGAAAGCGTCGTGCCGTTCGCGCAGTCGCGGCTTCTGGAGATTGTCGCAGGAACCGTCGCCTGCATATTGGTCAGCGCCGCTTCGACATTTCTCGTTCGGCGCAGGTTGAAGTCCCGGCCCGCAGAGACAGCCGCAGAGACGGCCGTTCGAAAGTCGACACTTTGGCATGCCGGAGCAATGAGGCATTCAGTAGAGGCAGCTATTGCTTTGGCGTTCATTCCCTGGATATGGGCGTGGTTCGGTATCACATCCCTCGCTCAGTCGAGTGTGACGATCATGGCGGTGATGATGATCCCGGTCGCGAGCCTTGGCCCACATCCGCTCAGTCCGGTAACCTCCAGGCTGGCGCTGCGCTTCGTCGGCTGCAGCGTCGGTGGCTTGTTAGCCATCGCCATCCTTCTCGGCAGTCATCACTCGCCGCTTCTCATGACGCTGGGCGTCTGTCTTGGTGTACTGGTGGGACGGCATATCGAAAACGGCAACGCGGCAACCAGTTACATTGGCACACAGTTCGTGCTGGCTTTCCTCGTGGTGCTGGTGCCCGACAGCTATTCGAATGCCGTGGTTGATCCAGGTATTGATCGGTTGGCAGGCATCCTGCTCGGGATAGTCATTCTCGAACCAGTATTGATCCTGTCGCACCTGGTGCTCGGCCGGTACTCGCGAAAAGCACCCGCACAGAGCGGGGAGGGCGAGAAACCGATACCGCCAAGGAACGAGCCAACGGAATAATCGTTTCGACGACCTCTTGATACACTCAGCCTGGCTGTACCGCACCATGTGAAACATCGAAGAATTGCGCGCGTCCTTCAAGGCTTTTGAATAGCGCTTTGTCGGTGCCGGTCATAAAAGCCTGGCCGCCAAGTTCTTCGATAATGTCGAACAATGCCGCCCTGCGGCCCTCATCCAGATGCGCGGCGATCTCGTCAAGAAGCAGGATCGGCGCCATTCCCGCGAGTTCGCCGGTGAGCCGTGCATGGGAGAGGATCAGACCTATGAGCAATGCTTTCTGCTCGCCGGTGGAGCAGAGTTCGGCCGGCATGGCCTTGGGCCGATGGCGGACGAGCAGATCGGAGCGGTGTGGCCCGTCCACCGTGCGCCCGGCGGCGCGATCCCGGCTGCGCCCGTCATGCAAGGCACGGCGGAACGTTTCTTCCACATCGGTCGCGGCTTCGATGCCGATACGTTGTTCAAGTTCACCTTCGAGCAGGCAATCGGCCTTGGGGAAGGGCGTGTCATCCGGCAACCGTTCGATCATGCTGTTGATCAGACGCATCAGTTCGGCGCGTGCGGCGGCAATGGCGATGCCAAGCTCGGCCATCGGCGTCTCGATCGCATCGAGCCAGGCATCGTTGCCGCGCTCTTCCGTAAGTAAACGGTTACGGCTGCGCATTGCCTTCTCATAATCGAGAACGCGCTTGCCGTGAGCGGGATCAATCGCAAGCACCATGCGGTCCAGGAAGCGGCGCCGGTCTGCAGCAGGGCCGGTGAATAGCCCGTCCATTGCCGGAACCAGCCACAGGATACGCGAATAGTCGAGGAGTTCGTCGGCGCCTGATGCGGTTACGCCATTGATGCGGACGCGGCGGGAGGTATCACCCGGCGCATTGCCGGCAAGACCTGTGCCGATTTCGACGGAGCCGTCCGCGGTTCCGATAGCGGCGTGAATGGCAAAACCGTCGGTCGCACCATTGCGGGTGACATCCGTATAGGTTGCACGGCGCAAGCCGCGCCCTGGCGACAGGAACGAGATTGCCTCCAGAAGATTGGTTTTGCCGGCGCCATTCTCGCCGGTCAGCACGACATGCGAAGGCGCCAGCGTCAAGGACAGGTTTTCATAGTTGCGGAAATTGGCGAGCTTCAACCGGCTGATCGCAACGCGGGCCGGTCTGCCCGCGTCCGTATTCGGATCATCGGTCATGGGATCTATGCCTGGCGGTGCTAAACCCGCATTGGCATGAGCACATAGAGCGCATTTTCGTCGCCCGTATCACGCACCAGCGTAGGCGAACCTGCATCAGCCAGCATGAAGATCGCTTCAGATCCCGTCAGTTGCCCGGTGATATCGAGGAGATACTTGGCATTGAAGCCGATCTCGATCGGATCGGAATCATAATCCGCTGCAAGCTCATCGGTTGCGCTGCCGGAATCAGGATTGTTGACGGTCAAAGTCAATTGGCCGTCGGCGATCGTCAGCTTGACGGCACGGCCACGCTCGCTCGAAATTGTCGAGACGCGATCGACAGCGGAGGCAAAGCTTTGCCGGTCGATCGTCAGCTTCTTGTCATTGCCGGATGGAATGACGCGCTGGTAGTCCGGGAAGGTGCCGTCGATCAACTTGGAGGTCAAAACGACCGAACCGATGGTGAAGCGGATCTTGGTCTCCGACAATTCGACCGTTACAGCGATATCCGGATCGTCGACGAGCTTCTGCAATTCAGCGACGGTCTTGCGTGGAATGATGATCCCGGGCATGCCTTCCACACCCGAGGGTGCATCGAGCTCGGCACGGGCAAGGCGGTGGCCGTCGGTCGCGACCGCCCGCAGCTTCAGCGCGCCGTCGCTCTCGATGGCGTGGAGATAGATGCCATTGAGATAGTAGCGGGTCTCTTCGGTGGAAATGGCAAATTGCGTCCTGTCGATCAGGCCCTTGAGAGCTGTCGAAGGCATGCGAAACGTGTGGGTGAAGGAACCGGCCGTGAGTTCAGGAAAATCCGACTGCGGCAGGCACTGCAGACGGAAACTCGACCGGCCCGACGTGACAGCCATGGAATTGCCGTCGGGATTGGTCGCCAGCATCACTTCCGCGCCATCCGGCAGCTTGCGGACGATATCGTAAAGAAGATGCGCTGGAACCGTGGTCGCGCCGGCTTGTTCGATCTGCGCCGCCGTTGCTTCCGTCACTTCGAGATCAAGGTCGGTTGCCTTCAGGGCGAGGCTTGCGCCATCGGCGTTAAGCAGGACATTCGACAGGATCGGAATGGTGTTACGCCGTTCGACCACGCGATGAACGTGATTGAGCGACTTCAGAAGATTGGAACGTTCAAGAGTTACACGCATGATAAACCGGTCTCGCTGACATCATTTCCAGCCAAAACACCGCGGGTTTGCGGTACTTTACTGGCGAGGGGACGCAATTCCCCCAGGGTCAAGCAAATTGGCAGATATTCACGGCAAAAAGCAAGCCTGCGGCTGGCATCAGCGTACCATACCGCAGGCTTTCTGTTGATAAACTATTGAGCCTGATCGTTGATCAGACGCTTGAGCAGCTCGAGCTCCTGCGACAATTTCTGGTCCTTGCCGACGATATCCTCGATCTTGCGGACGGCATGGAGAACCGTGGTGTGATCGCGACCACCGAAACGACGGCCGATTTCCGGCAGAGAGCGGGGTGTCAGTGTCTTGGCGAGATACATAGCGATTTGACGAGGTTTGACGATCGTGCGCGTGCGTCGGTTCGACAGAAGGTCCTGCTTTGACACATTGTAGTGCCTCGCAACGATGCGCTGGATCTCCTCGATACGGATACGCTTGGCTTCGCCGCCGCGCATCAGGTGGCTCAAGAGTTCATCAACGCGATCGACCGAAAGGTTCGGCTCGAACGTCTGGCGGAACAAAAGCTGGTTGAATGCGCCTTCGAGTTCGCGGCCGCTGCCGGTGACGGACTGGGCGACATGATCAAGAATTTCCGGCGAGATATTGAGCGAATGGTCCTCCTGCTGGGCGGCGGCAAGACGACGCTTCAGGATTTCGAGGCGCATCGTATAGTCCGGCGAGATCATTTCGAGGGCAACACCACCCTGAAGACGGGAACGAACGCGCGGATCGAGCGATTCCAGTTCTGACGGCGGACGGTCGGCAGCGACAACCACCTGCTTGGCGCTGTCGAGCAGCGTGTTGATCAGATGGCAGAATTCATGCTGGATCGACTTGCCTTGCAGGAACTGCATGTCGTCGATGATCAGCAGGTCGATATCGCGCAGCTGCTCCTTGAACGATAGCGCGTTGTTGTCGCGGATGGCGGTTGCAAAGCGCCACATGAAATATTCGGCGGTGAGATAGACAACGCGGGCGCGTTCGGGACGTTTCAGCGCCTCGGCGGCGATTGCCTGCAAGAGGTGCGTCTTGCCGAGGCCGACAGAGGCGTGGATGAAGAGCGGGTTGAAGCGGACGGCACTGGCGCCTGCGTCGGCAATCGTGCGCGCAGCGGCAAGTGCAACACGGTTGGGAGTGCCATCGACAAAGGTCTCGAACGTGTAGCGCGGATCAAGCGGCGAGCCGAACACCGAATTCTGGGCGCGGTCGGCAAAGTGCGCCGGCGCCTTTTTCTCCTGTGTGGTGTTGCCAACAGGAAAGACGGGCTTTTCGCGGGTGAGGGCGCGGCTATCCGCACGCATCGTGGTTTCCGTATCGCAAGCCGGGCGAGCGGCACGGCTGGCGCTGCGGAAGACGATTTCCACCTTAAGCGTCTGCTCATCTTCTTCACGCCACAGGGCAGTGATCATGTCGGAATAGTGATTGTTGATCCAGGAGCGCAGGAACGCTGTCGGAACCGACAGACGAACAATGCTCTTTGATGTTTCATCCAGTTTCAGGCGGCCAAACCAGCTCGAGTAGACTTCGCTTCCCAGTTTCGCCTTCAGCTTGAGTTTGACACGCTCAAAAATCAAATCCCCCTGACTGCTGGCCGTGTCCACATCATCCCCTTCCATATGGAGCGGGACCATGGTTGCCTTGGAGCCGTTTTCCATTATTCCGCGGGTCATCGTCATCGCCTCATCCTGATATGTATTGATCGGGTCTCGCCCGTGTTTTTTTGATACTGGCGTTTGTTCGCCATGCAATGGGTTACCTGGTCAACCACCCCTATGGTCGACCTGAAACAGACCCAGAGTTAATGAGTGGAGGCCGTAGCGATAACGCGGTATTGGACCGAATAAGTCTTGTCCGAAATGTATATAACTACCACGTTCGCATCCCTCTCAGTTTTGGCGCAGTAAGACTCACGCCCGGCTCTCGCCAGCGTCGTCGACTCGCGCATTTTTTGAAACAACTCAAACCGCAAGACTTGAGTACTGACAAAATCTACTCGTCACGCAAACGATAAAATCTGCGCCCGACCCTATTTTTACTAAGCCTGTTAAATGGGTTTTTGCCCACCCCTTCGATGTCTGGACCTTACAAAAACCTTTGTAGGAAGGGCAAGTGCGCACCAAGGGTTTTTTGATGAATTAAAGGTTAATGATTTTGCATTTTTTTTAACTGTCTTCGAGCCAGTGAGGAAAAATCGTTCGGATTCAAAGCCTTTTTTGGGCTGTGCATTTTGTTGCAGTGCGGACTCATGCGGGCAAAAAAAAATATTAAATTATCGCTTGACAGAGGCTGGAGTGGGAGATTCTCGCTTCCCGGTTTACGCCATAACGGCTTCCTGCCGTAAACCATTGAAAACAAAAGCAAATTGATGATTGACGCTTTTTGTCCTAGCAAGTTTGTGACCGTCATATGTCATGGTTTTGATAACCCACGATCTTTTCCTCGGGAAACGAATTTATTCCCAGAAAAACACGCAAAACAAAAAACCCGGCTAAAGAGTCGCCGGGTTTTCATATATAAAAATGGCGTGTTTGATCAGGCCGACATGCTCTTCAAGCGAGCCGATAGCCGTGACACCTTGCGTGAAGCGGTATTCTTGTGAAAGACACCCTTCGATGCAGCACGCATCACTTCCGGTTCGACCGCCTTGAAGGCGAGGGAAGCGGCTGCCTGGTCACCGCTTGCCACCGCGTCTTCGAACTTGCGAAGGAAGGTGCGCACGCGGGAGCGGCGGGACTTGTTGACTTCGGTGCGGGCTTCGATCTTGCGCGCCGCTTTTTTGGCCGAAGGAGTGTTGGCCATGGTGCCTCTCTTTTCTGTCAGCTAATCGGCAGCATGGAAGCGGCCGTCACAAAATAATAGGGCGGCCAGGAGGCCACCGAACGTTGTCGGGCTTATAGATGACGTTTGCTTTTGCGTCAACTTGGAATCTGCGCGATATTTTGCTCCTCAACGGTTCTTGAAACTCGGCGTGCGCTTTTCGGAAAAAGCTGTCATTCCCTCGCGCTGATCCTCCAGGGCGAACATGGAGTGGAACACGCGCCGTTCAAACCTCAGCCCCTCAGCAAGGGTCGTTTCATAGGCCCGGTTGACCGTCTCCTTGGTCATCATCACCACAGGTAGTGAGAAGGATGCGATCTTGCCTGCGGCCGTCAGCGCTTCGTCGATCAACGCACTGGCGGGAACTACCCGCGAGACCAACCCGCAGCGTTCAGCTTCGGCAGCATCCATCATGCGCCCGGTCAGGCACATATCCATGGATTTCGACTTTCCGACGAAACGCGTGAGCCGCTGCGAGCCGCCCATACCGGGCATAACGCCGAGCGTGATCTCCGGCTGGCCGAACTTTGCAGTATCGGCGGCAATGATGAAGTCGCACATCATGGCGAGCTCGCAGCCGCCGCCAAGCGCATAACCTGCCACAGCGGCGATCAGCGGCTTGCGCAGCCGCGTCACACGTTCCCATTCGCTGAAATAATCGCCGAGATAGGCCTCGGCGAATTCCAGGTCGAGCATCTCCTTGATGTCCGCACCTGCCGCGAAGGCCTTTTCAGAGCCGGTGAGAACGATGGCACCGATAGAGGTGTCTTTGTCGAAGGCCTCGAGCGCTGCAGCAAGCTCGGCCAGCAGCGCGGAATTCAGCGCATTGAGCGCCTTCGGGCGATTGAGCTGAATGAAGCCGACCTTCTCACGCGTCTCGACGATGATATTTTCGTAGGCCATTCGAATTTCCTCCAAATCAATGCTGACAGACGGGACAATAAAACGTCGAGCGCCCGCTCTGAACGATACGCGACACCGTGCCATGGCAACCCTTGCGCGGGCAAGGCTGGCCCTCGCGATCATAGACGGAAAATGAATGCTGGAAGTAGCCGAGCGCGCCATCGGCTTGCCTGTAGTCCTTCAGGCTCGATCCGCCGGCCTTGATCGCATCGGCAATGACGGAGCGGATCGAAGTGGCGAGCCGGTCTGACAGTTTCGTGGCCACGCCGTTCTCGCCAGAGATACTCCCCGCCATGCGCGACGGCGAGAGTTCAGCTCGCCACAGCGCCTCGCAGACATAGATATTGCCGAGACCGGCGATCAGCTTCTGATCAAGCAGTGCCGCTTTCAGTGGAGCGGCCTTGTTGGCAAAGAGCCTTGCCAGCAAGGAGCCGTCCAGCCGGTTGCCCGTCGGTTCGGTGCCGAGATCCTTGATCAGCGGATGCGCGTTGAGCTTGCCCGGTTCGGCAAACAGCATGAAGCCGAAGCGCCGCGGGTCGTTGTAGATGATGCGGCGTTTGCCGTCTTTTGTTTCCAGATGCAGCACCACATGATCGTGCAACGCACTTTTCGATCGGTCATGGTGAAAAGAGCCGGGCGCATCGCTGCCATCCTCATGTTCGATGCGATAAGAGCCGGACATGCCAAGATGGCTGATCAGGCTGAGGCCGTCATCGAGATGTGCGATCAGGTATTTGGCGCGGCGTTCCAGCGCTTCGATCCGGTGGCCGGTGAGGCGCTGGGCGAAATGCGCGGGAAAAGGAAAACGCAGGTCAGGACGGTTTTGGTCGACGGCAACGATCGTTGCGCCTTCCATGACCGGCTGCAGCCCGCGCCTGACGGTTTCAACCTCTGGTAGCTCAGGCATTCGGGAGCAGGTCCCCCGTACCTTTCAGGAAACTTTTACCATGCAGGCCGGGCGCAATGCCGAGATGGGCGGCGACCGTCTCACCGATATCGGCGAAGGTCGGGCGAATACCGAACGAGGCGTGAGGCAGGTCTGGACCGAAGCAAAGGACGGGAACCCGTTCGCGCGTATGATCCGTTCCCTTATAGGTCGGGTCGCAGCCGTGATCGGCAGTGAGAATCACAAGATCGCCGGGGCGCAACTTGGCCAGCGCCTCGGGCAACCGCCGGTCGAAGGCTTCCAGTGCTGCCGCATAGCCCGGCACATCGCGGCGGTGACCATAGAGCATGTCGAAATCGACGAAATTAGTGAAGACGAGATCGCCATCCTGCGCATCGTCCATTGCGACCAGCGTTTCATCAAAAAGCGCCATATTGCCATTGGCCTTGCGCACCTGGCTGACGCCCTTATGGGCATAGATATCACCGATCTTGCCGATGGCGATCACCATGCGCCCGGCCTCCGTCAGCCGGTCAAGCAATGTCGGCTCTGGCGGCGGCACGGAATAATCGCGGCGATTGCCGGTACGGGTGAAACTGTCGCGGGTTTCGCCGATGAACGGCCTTGCAATTACCCGGCCAATATTGAGGGGATCGACAAGCTCGCGGACGATCGAGCAGAGTTTGTAAAGCCGGTCGAGGCCGAAATGGGTCTCGTGCGCAGCGATCTGGATGACGGAATCGGTGGACGTATAGAATATGGGCTTGCCGGTGCGGATATGCTCTTCGCCATATTCGTCGATGATATCCGTGCCGGACGCATGTTTGTTGCCGAGGATGCCGGGAAGTTTTGCTTGGGCCATGGCATCTGCTGCGAGACTATCGGGAAATGTAGGGATTTTCTGCGGGAAATAGCCCCAATTGAAGGTGACCGGCACGCCAGCAATCTCCCAGTGTCCGGATGGTGTGTCCTTTCCATTCGAGATTTCTTCCGCCGCGCCCCATAGTCCGACCGGATCGGCAATTTGCCCGGAGATCGGCAGGTTTGAAGCAAGATTGGCAGCATGAAAAAGACCAAGCGCGCTCATATTCGGAAGGTTCAGTGGCCCGGAACGCAATCCGCGCTTGTCGCCATTTCCAGCGGCACAGGCTTCCACAATATGACCGAATGTATTTGAGCCCTCGTCACCAAACGCCTTTGCATCCGGCGCGCCGCCAATACCGAAGGAATCGAGTACAAAAAGGAAAGCGCGAGACATGTCTCACTCCGATGCGGTTTTCCCCACAGATAGGTGAAACTTTGCGTAATGACAAATGTTGGCTGCGCAAGCAGGCGAACTGTTCTAACAATCGGAACAGGCGACGGATGTACCCTGCCGGACGCGGCCGTATATGGTCTTCGGCATGCTTATTCCGATCGCCGAGGCGCCTTTCGCTGTCGTGACCGTATCCTTCATGAGGAAAGCCATCAACGGCACATAGGCAATCTTCATCTCGACACGGACCACGGACGTACTCGGGATCAGCAGATTGGAATCGAGAACAACAACACTCCCCGCCGCGTAAGGTGTCGTATAGGCAAGATCTATTTTTCGCCTCGACCACGCAACTGTCGCAACCTTGGCAGCAGAGATGTTGATGGCAGTTACCGTGATCTGCGGAGTGTCCCGGATGTAGGGAAGCAGGGTAGCAGTTCCGATATCCATGATACCGTTGATCTGGGTCCTGGTAATTGTCTTCTGTTGGTTGATCAGATCTGCGACCATGCTGGTAGCACGGCCGAGGTTCTTGTTGAGATCGAGTCCTGCGGTGACCTCCACGCTGCCCATATAGAGCGCGATCATAACAGGCGCGATCAGTGCGAATTCCAAAGCTGCTACACCGCGCTGATCGCGGAAAAAGCCATGCATGCGCTTAACGAGTTTGACCGGGGCCATTTTCTTTTCTTTACAGGCTTTCATGCGTGACACTTTCGGAAAGAATGCACAGGGGGAAGATTGCTCACGTCAGAGATAGGGCTCGTTTTTCCAGGTCGCGCTCGAGAAAAGCAGCGTTTTCCCAGCGCCATCGATGCTCTCGATGCGAGGTTTCATGAGGTTGGTGAAAATCGGCCAGCGATAAAAAACGCGCAGTTGGTTGATGGTGCCGGCCCCGCCCGGATCGCTGGTGAATCCAGTCGAATTGACGTCGCCAGTGCTCGTGAGCGGAATTGTTGTTGGAACGGCAGCGAAAGTGGCATAGGTGTGCAAATCCACAAACAGATCGGGACAGTTCGGCGCCGGCATCAACAGTCTGCTGCAAACCATAGCTTTCAGCTGAGCCAAAGTGAGCGTCTTGATCTCACCAGTGCGTAACTGGCGCGCGATATCGTCCGTTGTGTTTGCCATCACCTGCTGGGCGGTAAAACTCAGGCTCACCTCGATAATAGCGAAGACCAGCAGGAAGAATGGCAGTGCGATCAGTGCGAATTCAATGGCGACCGTGCCGCGCCTATTGGCAAAGAACCGTGCCGCAAGCGGCCGGCGCATGCTCGCCGGTCCATCAGCCGCTTCGGCAGTGTATCGAGTGTCGAAGAGTTTATGAGTTTTCCCGAACATAGTTTCCCCGCGCAATTAGCCCGAAGGAACTCTTACATGTCAGGTATTAGAATCTCGTTTGGAGACGACCGCAAATTACAGCCAATGGATTTACTATTTCTCAACCGTAATCGGTGGTCGGCTCAGTTACCGCCGATCTGGGAGTCGGATGCCTTCTCTGCCGCGGTTTTCTGAGCAGTTTCGCAATAGGGTGTGCACGAAAGCGTCTGGACATAGGCCCGGCGATAGACGCGTGTCGTATTGGCGACACTGCGGCTGACCATGACCTGGTCATCGACAATGGCAGCGCCGTCCGCATCGATGATAACGATATTGGTGATGCCAAACCCCTTACCGGTCAGAACAACGGTCCGCGCGTCCTTAACCACCGCATCGGCGATTTCAGGATCTCCGACAACCACGGTATCGGCAGGACGGGCAAGCTTCAGGATCCTTGCCTGGTTCATTACAATATGGATGCCGGTATCGGCCTGCGTAGCCGGTGCAACCGATAAAACGCCCGCCAGGGCCAATGCGGCTGCAAGGCCATAGGAACGGATGCTTTGGCTTCTGATTTGAACCATGGGATAGCCCTTCGAGAAACTGTCAAGTCAACCATGGCCGGGATTGGTGAAGGAAAGCTTAAATCCGGGAACACGCTATTAAGTATTATGAAAGATGCCGCTGCTTCTTCGTTCTTCGCCGGACCGGGCATCCGGCAAAATTGACTGATGTCGCCGAGGCAATGGATCGTTAGAATTTATAATAAATCAGGCCAGTGATCTTCACCTTTTGAAGACATGATTTGGCGTTTCATGGTGGTTTACTTCTTCGTAACGCTGTTTCTTAAGCCGAACGCAATGAGCGGCCTTTAGCTTCCAGGAATACAACGACACCCAGAGGCATGAACGAGAGTTGGACATGAGACGACCCGTAAAAATCATCCTGGACGTCTTTGGCGATTTCATGCTCGACAGATCAGCCACGACAGCCATTGAATACACGCTGATCGCCTCCATCATCAGCATAGGCATAATGATCGGTGCAAGTATGCTCGGTACATCGGTAGCGGAATTATACGCGGCTCTCGCTCAAGACTTAACAGAAGCCTCCAACTAGATAACCGCAGGGATCGACGACTCTTTTCGACGGAACACAGCTATGATTGAAGCAGCCATCCTCATCATTTTTCCCTTTGCAATGTTGTTTGCGGCTGCCTCGGATCTGTTGTCCATGACCATACAGAACAGGGTCCCGCTCATCCTTGTTATATCATTTGCCTTCCTTGCACCTTTGACGGGTATGCCGTGGGATATTTACGGTATGCACTTTCTTGCGGCTGTAGCGGTGCTCGCCGCCACGTTTGCCTTATTCGCCGCCGGAACAATGGGCGGCGGGGATGCGAAGCTCATGGCAGCCACGGCGCTTTGGCTGGGCTGGAATCTGGAACTGGTGCAATATTTGCTAACGTTATCGCTGTTTGGCGGATTGCTGACCATATTGATCCTGCGTTACCGCGGCTCGTTGCTCGCGCAGGTCTATACGGAGCGGTTCGATTTTATGCGCCGTCTCGCAAGAAAAGATGAGGGCGTACCCTACGGAATAGCGCTCGGACTGGCGGGACTACTGACTTTCCCATCATCACCTCTGGGCTTGTGGGTTATCGATCGTCTTGCTCATACTTGAACATTTCGACTTGAGCCACCGCTGTTCCAAAAAGCTGACGTTAAAGTCCCGCCCAAATAGTAAACGTTAAGCGCCGTTAATCATACTTTTAAGCAATGCGTTAACCTTAATTACACGATTAACAAGTCAATGTGCGACCTTAGTATCTAAGACGTAAGTCTAATGGGGCACATAAATGCAAAAAGCGCGTCTTGTCATATTGGTTGTAGCGGTCGCTGCTGCAGGCGCGGCTGGCTATATCGCCACGCACATGAAGCCCAATGTTACCGTCGTCACCGAAGCGGGTCCGCAGATCAAGTTGCAGGACGTTCTGGTCGCGACTGAAAATCTCGGCGTTGGAGCGGAAGTACAGGAGCAGATGCGTTGGCAGCAATGGCCGGAAGATGCTGTTGCTGACGGATACATCAAGCGTTCCGAACGACCCGACGCAGAAGAAGAACTGAAGGGTTCAACGGTCCGGTTGCAGATATTTCCCGGCGAGCCCATCCGCGAAGCCAAGTTGATCGGCAAAGGACAAAGCTTCATGTCGGCACAACTTCCGGCCGGGATGCGCGCCGTCGCGACGCAGATTGCAGCCGAAACAGGTGCGGGCGGGTTCATTCTGCCTAATGATTATGTCGATGTGATCATGATCCGGCAGATGGAAGGCGAGCAAAAACAATACGCGACCGAAACGATCCTCAGTAACATTCGCGTCCTGGCGATCGACCAGACAATCCAGGAAGACGAGAAGGGCGAAAAGACCAAGGTCGGTTCCACCGCTACGCTCGAACTCACGCCCGAGCAGGCCGAAATTCTGACCGTCGCCCAGCAAATGGCCGCTCGCTTGTCGCTGGTTCTGCGCTCCGTTCAGGATGCACAGGAAGCGACAGGACCGGGCGCCGAGTATCTCGTCAACTCACCCGGCCGGGCAGGCAATGTGAAGTTGATCAAGTCCGGCACGGTGACTGAAATCCTGGGGCGAAAATAAAATATGGGAAGCGAAACAAAGATGTTCAAATACGGTTTCCGGCGCCCATGGACGGCGATGGCTATGGCCGTTGGCTGCGCTCTCGCGGTTCCCGCAATACAAGGCACAGCGATCGCTGAGAGCAATGTCGTAAGGCTCAATCAGGGCCAGGGCATGAACAAGCGGATCAATCTCGGCTTGAACAAGTCACTGGTCGTCGACCTCCCCGTGGATGCCTACGACATTCTCGTGGCCAATCCCACCGTGGCCGACGCGGTAACCCGCACGGCACGCCGAATCTACCTCTTCGGCAAGCAGGTCGGGCAGACCAATATTTTTGTCTTCGGGCCGAATGGCGAACAACTGGCGAGCTTCGATCTCGTGATCGAACGTGACGTCGCCGGGCTTGAAGACGCCTTGAAGAAATACATTCCGGATTCGAAGATCAAAGTCGAACTGATGAATGACAACGTCATTCTCACGGGTTCGGTCCAGACGCCCCTTGATGCGAAACGCGCAACCGATCTTGCCACATTGCTCGTTTCAGGCGGTGAGGCGACAACAGGACAATATGCGCTCACGGCGTCGGGCCAAGGCGGCAGCAATGGCGGTGGCGGTTCGGATGTAGCGATCAGCAACCCGGACGAGGCGCGACAGACAAGCAAGATTGTTAACCTGATTCAAATCGCCGGTGAAGATCAGGTCACGCTCAAGGTGACTGTCGCCGAAGTGAGCCGGACTGTGATGAAGCAGCTTGGCGTCAATCTGATCGCTTCTAGCGTCGGTAACGGTATCAGCTTTTCGAGCGAAAATCTTACTGGCCTCGGTACACCCCTCTCCAATTCCAGCTTGAGTGCGGTCGGTTCGATTGGAAACACCACGATCGCCGCGTATCTCAATGCAATGGAGCTGGCGGGTGTCATGAAGACATTGGCCGAACCTTCTCTGACAGCGATATCGGGGGAAAAAGCTACTTTTCGCGTTGGCGGTGAATACAATATTTTTACCGGCCAGGAAGTCACACAGGACGAAAACGGTAACAGCGTCACCACTGATCATAGAACAGTAGAATATGGGATTGGTCTAGAGTTTGTTCCCGTTGTCCTCTCACCGGGCAGAATCAGCCTCAAAGTTCGCACATCCGTTTCGGAACCCACCATCGAAGGCTCGCTCAAAGCACCAGGTCTCACGGGTAGAGGCGCGCCGAACATTCTGTCCATACGCAAGCGTCTTGCAGATACCACTGTCGAATTGCCATCGGGTGGATCGATGATGATTGCCGGCCTGATGCGTGACGATACACGTCAAGCGATTTCCGGCTTCCCGGGCCTCTCCAAAGTCCCGATCCTTGGAACTTTGTTCCGCAGCCGTGACTTTGTCCGGAACGAAAGTGAGCTCGTGATCATCATCACGCCTTATCTCGTCCGTCCGGTCGCACGTACGGCACTCGCCCGGCCTGATGACAATCTTAACCCAGCCACTGATGCTGCCGGTATTTTCCTCGGCAAGGTCAACCGTGTCTACGGCACAAAGGAAGCCAGTCTGCCGGATGGCCGCTACGAAGGCACCGTCGGGTACATCTACAAATGAACGAGGAACGGATCATGTCGAACGCGAACGAGAAACTCCGCATGAAGCCGGTCCTGGCGCTGCTGGCCGTCGCGATGCTCGCAGGCTGCGCCCAGAAGCGTGATGTGACGGGGGCCATTCCGGATGACTACCGGACCAATCATCCAATCGTTATTTCGGAAAAAGAGCAGGTCGCCGATATTCCTGTGGGCCACGCCGATACGAGGCTGTCCATCACGCAGCGCAGCATCGTCGAGCACGCTGCAGCCAACTACCGGTCAAACGGATCCGGTGTGATCCACATTCTCATTCCTGACGGCTCGCCAAATGAACGTGCCGCAGCAAAGCTGCGGGGCGATATTGCCGCAACCTTGCGAAAAAATGGCGTGAAGCCGTTCAATATATCAAGCGAACGCTACAAGGCTGGTCCGGAAGAATCTGCTCCGATACGGCTTTCCTATTCGGCGATGACCGCATCGACCAACACGTGTGGCCAATGGCCCAAGGACCTTCTCGAAACAGCTGAAAACAGGCACTACGCCAATTTTGGCTGCGCCAGTCAGAACAATTTCGCCGCACAGCTGGCCAACCCGGCGGATCTCCTTGGACCTCGCGCAACATCTCCGATCGATGCTGAACGGCGTATTGTCGTGATCGATGATTATAGAAATGCCCCGACGCCTGAGGCGCCCACAGCGCAGGAAGTTCAGTACTAGGCTTGATCCCGAGCAAGCAACTCTCTTGGAAAAGCGGAATGCTAAAATGAGTGAAGTGGCCTTCGAAACAGAAAACCAGACTGGAGATGGCGGCGAACGACCATCGGGAATGAGCCTGCATGCTCATCGGCCGATACCCCGCATATCGATTCAGGCTTTTTGTGAAAGCGATGGTGTTGCACGTCAGGTAGCGCGTGCAAGCGAAGACCGTCGCATGGCGAAAACTCATGTGCAGGTGCACATGGGCGGCGTGGATACGGCCGTCGAGCTTTTCCAGACAGTGCCGACGCCCAATCTCATCCTGCTCGAGACATCGGCGGCGCCCCGCGACATGCTTCAGAGTCTGACAGCTCTGTCCGAAGTATGCGACCCCTCAACCAAGGTCGTCATCGTCGGACATTTCAACGATGTCTGGCTTTACCGCGAACTGATCCGCAACGGCATATCCGAATATATGGTCGCGCCCATCGATCTGTCGGAGATTATCGGCGTTATCGGCGGGCTGTTTGTCGATCCGGAGGCAAAGCCGCTCGGCCATTCGATTGCCTTTATCGGCGCAAAGGGTGGCGTCGGTGCGTCAACCATCGCGCATAATATCGCTTGGGCTATCTCTTCGCTCTTCAAAAATGAGGTGGTTATTGCCGATATGGACCTGCCTTACGGCACGGCGAATATCAACTTCGATCAGGATCCCGCCCAAGGAATCGCCGAGGCGGTCTTCTCGCCAGAGCGCATCGATGATGTCTATCTCGATCGTCTCTTGGCGCAATGCGCCGAACACCTATCGCTTCTCGCGGCACCTTCGACGCTCGATCGTGTCTTCGATTTCCGTGATGATTCGTTCGCTCACCTGATCGATGTGGCACAAAGATCCGTTCCGCACGTCATTCTGGATGTGCCGCACTCATGGAACGGCTGGACGCGTACGACGCTGGCCCGCGCCGATGAAGTCGTTATCATTGCATCGCCGGAACTGGCAAATTTACGCAATACGAAAAACCTGCTCGATACTCTAAAGCAGCTTCGCCCGAATGACGCGCCGCCAAAACTGATCCTCAATCAGGTCGGTGTCCCCAAGCGTCCCGAAATAGCACCGCTCGATTTCTGCAGCCCACTGGGAATTCTCCCCCTAGCGACGATCCCCTTCGATCCGGCGCTATTCGGCAACGCGGCGAACAATGGCCGGATGCTGGCGGAAACGGATGGTGCCAATCCGATCGTTCAGAGCATCAACGAGATTGCCCACATCCTGACAGGCCGCATGACATTGAAGCCCAAAAAGAAGCCGGGATTGTCTTCGGTCCTCTCCCGGTTGAAGCGCAAGAAACAGTAAAGAAAAATCATGTTCGGTAAACGCGGCAATTCCCAATCGAGCGGGGCTGGTGGAAGCCAGCTTCAGGAGTTTCGTGCACCAGCTCTTGAGACGGCGCTGCCTCCTGTTGCGGGAGGATTGATCGCGCCAGCCGGACTGCCACGCGATATTCCGGAGCCAAAGCGCTCCCCGGTCGAAACACCCAAACCGGTCGTGCCGCTGCGCGAAAAGAACGAAGCCTATTATGATACGAAGTCGCAGGTTTTCGCCGCACTGATCGATACGATTGACCTCGCACAATTGTCGAAACTCGACCCGGAAGTGGCACGCGAAGAAATCCGCGATATCGTCAACGACATCATCGCAATCAAGAATTTCGCCATGTCGATCTCGGAGCAGGAAGAACTGCTCGATGATATCTGCAATGACGTTCTTGGCTATGGCCCGCTGGAACCTCTGCTGGCGCGCGATGATATCGCCGACATCATGGTCAATGGCGCGCGCAAGACCTACATCGAAGTACTCGGCAAGGTACAGGAATCCGGCGTTCGCTTCCGCGACAACCAGCAGCTGCTCAACATCTGCCAGCGTATCGTCAGTCAGGTAGGCAGGCGCGTCGATGAATCCAGTCCCATCTGCGACGCGCGGTTGCCGGACGGCTCGCGTGTCAATGTGATCGCGCCGCCGCTGGCGATCGACGGGCCGGTCCTGACCATTCGCAAGTTCAGGAAGGACAAGCTGACACTCGACCAGCTCGTCCGTTTCGGCGCTATCTCTCCTGCCGGCGCCGAGCTGCTGCAGATCATCGGACGCGTCCGCTGCAACATTGTCATCTCGGGTGGTACTGGTTCCGGCAAGACAACGCTTTTGAACTGTCTGACCAACTATATCGACAAGGATGAGCGCATCATCACTTGTGAAGATTCCGCGGAACTGCAGCTTCAGCAGCCGCATGTGGTGCGTCTTGAAACAAGGCCGGCGAATCTCGAAGGCGAGGGCGAGATCACCATGCGCGATCTCGTGAAGAACTGCCTGCGTATGCGCCCCGAACGGATCATCGTCGGCGAAGTGCGCGGACCTGAAGTCTTCGATCTGCTTTCTGCGATGAACACCGGCCATGATGGTTCCATGGGTACGATCCACTCAAACAGCCCGAGAGAATGTCTGAGCCGTATGGAATCCATGATCGCCATGGGCGGCTTCGCTTTGCCGCAGAAAACCGTGCGTGAAATCATCGTCGGTTCGGTCGACATCATCATTCAGGCGGCGCGCCTGCGCGATGGTTCACGGCGCATCACCCATGTCACCGAGGTGATCGGGATGGAAGGCGAAGTCGTTATCACGCAGGACCTTGTCGTCTATGAAATCACCGGCGAGGATGCCAATGGCCGCCTCATCGGAAAGCACGTCTCCACGGGTATTGCCCGCCCCCACATGTGGGAACGGGCACGGTACTACAATGAAGACCGGCGCCTCGCCAATGCACTCGATTCCATGGAGGTCGCAAAGTCATGATAATGGGATCGGAGCTCAAAAATGTTCGGGCTTGATCTCGCGCAGCTTGGCTTCGTCCTCCTGGTTGTGATCGCCGTCGCTGCTCTGGCCTACGTCTTCTTTTTTGAATCCATCGCCCGGCAGAAGAAGACCGACGAACGCTTGAAGGAGGTCAAGCTCGCCGCAACTGACAGTCTTGGCAAGTTCACGGTCCGTGACAAGCAGGCCGAGGCGGTCAAACGCCGCAAGTCCGTTCAGGATACGTTGAAGGATATTGAGCAGCGCCAGAAGCTGCGCGACAAGAATATCAAGTCGCCGCCGTTGAAAATGCTGATCCAGCAAGCAGGAATGAAGGTGACCTTGTCCCGATTCTACCTTTATTCGATCATTACAGGCGTTTTGATCACGATTGTGGGCATCGTGTTTGGCTCACCGCTCTATCTCGCGCCGGGGTTGTTTCTTGCGGGCGCTCTGGGTTTACCGCGCTGGTTCGTCTATTTCCGCCGCGGCCGCCGCATCAAGGCATTCCTCAACGAGTTTCCGAACGCGATTGACGTGATCGTACGCGCAATCCGGTCCGGTCTGCCACTGAACGACGGAATCCGTCTCATCGCACAGGAAGCCCAAGAGCCAGTACGAGGGGAATTTCGCCGTATCGTCGATACGCAACAAGTCGGGGTAAGCATTCCTGAGGCCGCCATGCGCATGTCCGAGTATATGCCTTGCGCTGAAGCCAGTTTTTTCGGCATCGTCATCCAGATTCAGTCACAGGCCGGCGGAAATCTTTCCGAAGCTTTGGGTAATCTTTCCCGCGTCCTGCGTGACCGGAAAAAGATGGCGGCCAAAGTTCAAGCACTCTCGATGGAAGCGAAGGCTTCAGCGTACATCATCGGCGCGCTGCCATTCGTCGTTGCTTTGCTGGTTTATCTGACCAGCCCCAAATACATCTTGATTCTTTTCAACACCAGTTCCGGCAATTTCGTTCTGGCGTGCGCCGGCGTTTGGATGTCGATCGGCATCCTGGTGATGAAAAAGATGATCAATTTCAAATTCTAGCGAGAGATGCATGGTAAACGCCTTTGCTAAAGCCATCCAGGACCCGGCATTCCTCTTCGCTATCCTTGTCGGGGTATCGATCTTCGCTACGTTGGTGACGTTCCTAATGCCAATGTTGTCGGGGGCCGGGCTGAAATCGCGCATGAAGTCGGTTGCCCTTGAGCGTGATCAGATCCGTTCGCGCGAAAGAGCCCGTCTCGCTTTCGAAAGCGATGGCAAGCGTAAAAACGCCGGCAATTCCTTGCGTAAAACCGAGCGGCAGGGCGTACGGCAATTCGTCGAAAGACTGGACCTGCAAAGGGCATTGGCTGACGAAAAGACCCTCGACGCCTTGCGCACGGCGGGCTTTCGCGGACAGAACGCGTTGAACATATTTCTGGCTGCGCGTTTCGGCCTGCCATTTGTCACACTCGGTCTCGCGGTCTTCTATATTTTCGTTCTGGGAGGCCTTGCGGATAAATCCACGCTTATTCGTTTGGTAGCATGTTTTGCCGGCGCTTATGTTGGCTTCTATCTACCAAATCTCTATGTGAGAAATGTCGCCAGCAAGCGCAAGCAGTCCATCCAGATGGCGTGGCCCGATGCATTGGATTTGATGTTGATCTGTGTGGAATCGGGCATGTCGATCGAAGCTGCCTTCAAAAAGGTATCGGAAGAGATCGGCGTTCAATCGGGCGATCTGGCGGAAGAACTGGTCCTGACCAACGCCGAACTCTCATTCCTGCCAGAGCGGCGCCAGGCCTATGACAATCTTGCGATTCGCACCGGGCTCGAAACCGTCAAGTCCGTGGTCCAGGCATTGGTCCAATCCGAGCGTTACGGCACGTCCATCGGCAGTGCCTTGCGCGTTCTTTCCGATGAAAGTCGTGAGATGCGCTTGATGGCAGCCGAGAAGAAAGCCGCGGCACTGCCGCCAAAGCTGACCGTGCCGATGATCCTCTTTCTGCTTCCCGTGTTGTTCTGCGTCATTCTCGGGCCCGCAGTTATCCAGATACAGGCGCAAGGCGGAATATTTGGACCTGCAACACCAAAAAAATGACAACGTCATTCGCTCATGAAAAAGCCGCCCGGAATGGAGCGGCTTTTTTTAATATGTTGAAGGAAGAGATCAGCTCTTTGGCTGCTTCTTGTCTTTCAGCATGTTCCACGAATTTTGCTGCGACAGCATCGACCGCAGATATCGCACATTGGTTTGTGCCTGTTGGGGGGAGAGTTCCTGTTTGGCGATGTTCTCGGCCTCGTCAAAACGGCCTTGCAACCCGACTACCAGGGCCAGGTTTTGCCGGACCCGGCTATCCGAACCTTTTCCGCTGACGGCTTGGCGCATGTATTGTTCGGCAGTGGCCAATTCGCCGGACAGCACGTAGGACATGCCCATGTTGGACAGGATCGAGGCTTCGTTGGGATTAATGATCAGCGCCTGCTTGTAAAGATCGCGAGCCTCGCCGGTCTTGCCTATCTGGTCAAGGATGGCCCCTTCTGCCGAGAGCAGCTTCCAGTCCGGATATTCCGGTGTCTGGGCGCGGCGCAGTGCGTCGAGGGCTGCTTCGAACTCACCGGTGCTGGCAAGCGCTTTGCCATACGCGGCCAGAACCTGGCGATCCTTCGGATAGGCGATTGCGAGGCTGCGCATCACGGCAAGCGCCTGATCGCTGCGGCCAGTCATGCGCAAGACGGTGGAAAAATTAAGCGCCGAAGCCCTGTCCTTGGGATTGGCTTCATAGCGTTTGCCGAGGTTCGTCGACGCCTGCATCAACTGCTCTTGGTTCATCTGATCGAAATTGCCGGCGGGAAGGGTATCCGTCGTGGCGTTGGCCGCGGGCGCGATTGATCCAGTGGTCGTTTTGTCCGTGGTTGTACAGCCTGACATTGCGGCTGCCAGAGCGACAATTGCGACGGAAAAAATGAAGCGGCGATGAGAGCGAGCTCGACGTTGAATAATGCCTGCGCTTGTCATAGTTTGCCCCATCCGCAGCACAAATCACCTGTGCATTAACCATTTCTGTGCTTTAGAAATATTCTGTTAACCCTAACGGACCGTTAATGACGCAACCGGTGGATGCAGAAGATTGACCGAGGAGAGAGCGTCGTGACAAGCGAGATCAAGGGTAAAAAACTGGCAGACAGCAAGCCGGTCTGGTTCGTGAAAAACGGTGAACTAGGAAGCTCCGGCCTCGACAGCGCTGCACTGGCCTGGGCCAGGGCCAATGGTTTCGACGGGCAATCAAGTCGCGTCCTGGTTATCCCTGGCGGAAATGGCGAAATATCGGGGGCCCTGTTCGGTATTGGCAAGGACGAGATGCGTCTTGCAGCCGGAAAACTCGCGAGCGCTCTGCCGAACGGCTCCTGGCATTTGGCAAACCGGGTCAGCGAGCCCGATCTCACAGCATTGGCATTTCTTCTCGGCGGTTACAGATTCTCGCGCTACACGAAGAATGAGAGCGTTGATGTCACGCTGACGCTTCCGGACGGTGCGGACAAGGCCGATGTCAAGCGCCTTGCCAAGGCCGTCACCCTGGCGCGCGACCTTATCAATACGCCGACCAACGATATGGGTCCGGAAGCACTGGAGGCGGCGGTGCGCAAGGTAGGTGACGATCACAAGGCTTCGGTCAGCGTGATCAAGGGCGATGCTCTGCTCAAGAAGAATTTCCCGATGATCCATGCGGTCGGCCGGGCCGGAAGTGAGGAACCACGGCTGATTGACCTTCAATGGGGCAAGAAAGATGCACCGAAATTGACGCTTGTCGGCAAAGGCGTCTGCTTCGACACCGGCGGTCTCGACATAAAGCCATCGAGCAGCATGCTCTTGATGAAGAAGGATATGGGTGGCGCGGCGAACGTCCTGGCGCTGGCAGAGCTTGTCATGGATGCCAAGCTGCCGGTGCGGTTGCGTGTGCTTATCCCGGCGGTCGAGAATTCGATCTCCGCCAACGCATTCCGCCCTGGTGATGTGCTGACAAGCCGCAAAGGGCTGACCGTCGAGATTGGCAACACCGATGCGGAAGGGCGCCTTGTCCTTGCTGATGCGCTGGCGTTGGCCGATGACGAGGAGCCGGAAATCCTGATCGATATGGCTACCCTGACCGGCGCCGCACGCGTCGCGCTTGGTCCCGATCTGCCTCCGTTCTATTCCAATGACGATGCTTTCGCGTCAGAAGTTGCAGACGCTGCAGAGGCGGTTGCTGATCCTGTCTGGCGCATGCCGCTGTGGCAACCCTACGATGCCAAGCTTTCTTCGCGCGTCGCTGATATGAACAATGTTACGGCTGATGGCTTTGCAGGTTCGATTACAGCGGCGCTGTTTCTGCAACGCTTTGTCAGCAAGGCGAAGACCTGGGCGCATTTCGATATCTTTGGCTGGAATCCCGTCGAGAAGCCGCATGCGCCAATTGGAGGCGAAGCGCAGGCTATTCGCGCGCTTTACCATCTTTTGAAGCATCGCTTCCCGAACGAATAACTGCCTTGTGGGATTTGAAGCAGGGTCTAGAATGGAACGGTGCCGAAATGATCTCGGATGCCGTTGATGAATATAGAACTAAGGCCGCTGCAAGCACTGACATTGTGGAAGGAAATCGCGCTGTCGGAAGTGCGCGATGACGCCCATGATCTCACCATGCGTCAGTTGGCCGTGCTCTTGACCGTTTATATCGAGCCGCCGCCGCACACGATACGCGGCATGGCGGCCAAGCTCCGTGTGACAAAACCTGTTATCACCCGCGCTCTCGACACAATGGGTTCTTATGGTCTGGTCGATCGCCACCGCGATGAAAAGGACAAGCGCAATGTTCTCGTCAAGAGAACGGTAAAAGGTGCGCTCTATGTTGAAAGGCTCGGCGATCTGATCATCGCCAAAGCAAGAGGATTACCGCTTTGAAAGCTGAAACTGTAACTCTGGACAAGCGCCTCAATGCTTTCCGGCCAGACCTTGCGGATGAAAGCTTGCGCGGCTTGGTCGAGGCGGATCGTTTCGTCGCGGGCCAGCCGATGCGCATCGCCGATCCGGTTGTCGATGTACGTTCCCAACCACGCGGCGATGCAGGCATTACCACGCAGTTTCTCTACGGCGACGATGTTCTTGTCTTCGAAGACGACAATGGCTGGTGCTGGGTCCAGAACGAACGCGACGGTTATGTCGGCTATGTAGTGGATACGACGCTCGACCGCCGCGTGGACGACCCGACGCATATCGTCATCGCGCCCCGAACCTTCGTCTATCCCGGCTCCGATCTGAAATTTCCACGAACCAAAGCGCTGTCGATGGGTTCGGTTGTCAGCGTTACAGGTGGCCAGGAACGCCGCGGTACGCTCTATGCCATGCTACCGAGCGGTGAGGCGATCATCGCCAAGCATCTGGTGCCGATCGACGAGGTGACGGAAGACCATGTTGCCGTTGCTGAAACGCTTATGCACACGCCCTATCTGTGGGGCGGCGTTTCAGGATTTGGCATTGATTGTTCAGGACTGATCCAGCTTTCACTGCTGATGACCGGCCAGGGTGTCTTACGCGATTCCGATATGCAGGCAGCTTCGATCGGCGAATTGATCGAACCGGACGAGGACTATCACAATCTGCAACGCGGCGATTTCCTGTTCTGGACAGGCCATGCGGCGATGATGGCGAGCCATTCCATGCTGCTGCATGCTAGCGGCCATACGATGAGTGTTACCCTTGAGCCGTTGCGCGATGCTATCGAACGCATCGCCTATCTTTACGGCAAGCCGACAGCGGTGCGGCGGTTGTAGATATTGCGCGCAAGGAACGGACCTATTATGAGCAAAACGCTTAAGTCAGTACCAATCTTTCACACAGAGGCAGAACAACGTGCCTTTTGGGAGACGCATGATTCGACGGGGTATGTCGACTGGAGCAAGGCGGAAACTGTCAGACTGCCCAATCTCAAGCCGTCCTCAACCTCCATATCTCTCGGGCTTCCGACCTCCATGCTCGAGCGCATCAAAATTGCGGCCAACAAGCGGGATGTACCCTGCCAATCACTGATCAAGGCATGGCTTTCCGAGAAAATTGATACGCCTCACAAATAGGCGGGTTGGTGTAGCCTAATACTGCGCAGCCCTGTCCACGATATTTTTCAACGGTTCCCCGCGTTCGTAAGATTCGATCTGCGCTACGATTTCCGGAACCAGTGCCTGAGGGCTGGAGCTTGCCGCTGCATGGGGCGTCACCACAACTTGCGGATGTGTCCACAGCGGGCTGCTTTTCGGTAGTGGTTCCGTGTTGAACACGTCGAGTGTCACCGCCGAAAGCATACCGCGGTCGAGCGCCGCCAGAATGTCGGGCTCGTTCTGCAAGGCGCCACGACCGGCATTGATCAACGTAGGGGCGCCCAATGGGCTGTGCTGCTTCATCTGCGCGAACATGCTCATCGACAGAATGCCTTTGGTCTCCGGCGTCAGTGGCAGCAGGCAGACGACGATATCCACATCCTTGAGGAAATCCTTGAGGCCGTCCTTGCCGTAATGGGTGGTGACGCCTTCGATGGTCCGCAGTCGGCGGCTCCAGCCGCTGACCCGAAAACCGAGGTTCCGCAGTTTTTGCGCGGCATCACGTCCAAGCACGCCAAGGCCAAGAATACCGACCGTCACCTCATGGGCGGCTGGCTGACGGCGGTCTTCATGCCAGACACGGCTGGCTTGCTGCTGGCGGTAACGCAGGCCGAGCCGATGGTGGTCGAGCACCTGCCACACTACATACTCGCTCATGCGCATCGTAAGATCCGGCGAAACAATGCGCACAATGGGAACATCCGGAATCTGCTGGTCATGGAAAATATGGTCGACGCCGGCGCCGAGCGAGAAGATGACCTCAAGATTGGGCAGCCCCGCAAGCGATCCTTGCCGCTGCTTCCAGACGAGAGCATAGCGAATCTTGTCCTTGTCGGTATCGGCATTGAGCACAAGCTTGCGGCCTGGCGCGGCCTTGGCAAATTCGGTTTGCCAGACCTCCGGATCCCATCCAGTTACAGCCAGTAAGATGGTATCATCAGAGCGAGGTTGGGTCATATTGAATCCGTTCTGTTTCCCGTGTGGCGAGACAATCCACGCGGAAGGTGGCGAGGCCGATGTGGTTCATCGGACGAAGCCGCCTGACAAAGTGGTTGGCCGCCAGCCGGAAACCCGAAGGGCCGGGTGTATTCGGGCCAAATCCTTCGGGCTTTACCTTCGTCCGATGAACCACATCGGCCTCGCCAAACCCCTTGACCTTGTCCCGAATTCCCTCCGGCAGAACGCTTCAATATGACCCAATCTCGCTCTCCATTCCCAGTCATTCGCTAACCGCTCCCTGTTCGGCCGTTTCTATCCTGAAGGCTGCCGCCATCAGGGCTTTTGTGTAGTCGGTCTTCGGCCGCGCGAAGATTTCCTCCGAGGGACCATATTCCACTGCCTGGCCATTGCGCATTACCAGCACGTCATTGGCAAGCGCCTTGACCACTTTGAGGTCGTGGCTAATGAAAAGATACGCCAGATTGTGCCTCTGCTGCAACGCGCGCAAGAGGTCGACCACCTGCGCCTGCACACTCATGTCGAGCGCCGATGTCGGTTCGTCCAGCATGACGAAACGCGGATTGAGCACCATGGCGCGGGCAATGGCAATGCGCTGACGCTGGCCGCCGGAGAACTCGTGCGGATAGCGGAAACGGTTTTCCGGATCGAGATTAACCTCCTTTAGTGCTGCGACGACACGCGCATCGCGCTCATCCGCCGACAGTTTCGGCTCATGCACCTGCAGGCCCTCGGCGATGATGTCGGTGATCGACATGCGCGGCGACAGCGAGCCGTAAGGATCCTGGAACACGATCTGCAACTCGCGGCGCAGCGGGCGCATCTGCTTGAAAGAATATTGGTTGATATCCTTCTCGCCGAACCGGATCACACCCTCGGACGAAATCATGCGCGACAAGGCGAGGCCGAGCGTCGTCTTTCCCGAGCCGGATTCGCCGACGACCCCGAGCGTCTGCCCGGCGCGGATCGTCACGTCGATGCCATCAACCGCTTTTACGTGGTCGACGGTCCTGCGGAGGAAACCCTGCTTGATCGGAAACCAGACCTTGATGTTTTCGCCGCGCATCACAGGTTCTGCCGAAAGGTCGGCCGATGGCGGGTTGCCCTTTGGCTCCGCCGCGAGCAGATGTTTCGTATACTCGTGCTGCGGATTGTCGAATATCTGCTTCGTTGGACCGGTTTCGACGATCTTGCCGCCGGTCATGACACAGACCCGATCGGCGATCTTGCGCACAATGCCGAGATCATGGGTGATGAAAAGCATCGACATGCCCTGCGCTGCTTTCAATTCCGCCAGCAGCTTGAGGATCTGCGCCTGCACCGTCACGTCGAGTGCAGTGGTAGGCTCGTCGGCGATCAGCAGCTTTGGCTTGTTGGCAAGCGCCATGGCGATCATTACGCGCTGACGCTGGCCGCCAGACAGCTGGTGCGGGTAAGCGTTCATGCGTTTTTCCGGCTCGCGAATACCGACTTCCTCAAGCAGAGCGAGTGTGCGTTGCCGCGCCGCCTTGTCGCCCATACCTTGATGCAGTTTCAGGACTTCGCTGATCTGCTTTTCGATCGGGTGAAGCGGATTGAGCGACGTCATCGGCTCCTGGAAAATCATGGTGATGTCGTTGCCGCGGACCCGGCGTAGATCGGTCTCATCCTTGTCCAGGAGGTCCTCGCCATTGAACAGGATCTGGCCCGACGGATGCGATGCAGGCGGGTAGGGCAGCAGCTTCAGGATCGAGAGAGCCGTTACAGACTTGCCGGAACCGGACTCGCCAACGAGCGCGACTGTCTCGCCTTGAGCGATATCGAAAGAGATACGATCTACGGCAATTGACTCCCGGCCGTTCTGGGTGAAAGCGACCGAAAGGTCGCGTACTGAGAGAAGAGGACTCATTTGAAAGCCTTGCGCGGATCGAACGCGTCACGGGTCGCTTCGCCGACGAAAATCAGCAGCGACAGCATCAGCGATATCACGATGAAACCTGTAAGGCCAAGCCACGGCGCTTGAAGGTTGTTCTTGCCCTGCGCCAGCAACTCGCCGAGCGATGGCGATCCGGGCGGTAGGCCAAAGCCGAGAAAATCAAGTGACGTCAGCGTGGTGATCGATCCATTGAGAATAAAGGGGAGGAAGGTCAGCGTTGTCACCATGGCATTGGGCAGAAGGTGCCGGAACATGATTGTCCGGTCGCGTACACCCAGTGCGCGGGCAGCATTCACATACTCGAAATTGCGGGCACGCAGGAATTCAGCACGGACGATACCGACGAAACTCACCCACGAGAACAAAAGCATGATGCACAGCAGAATCCAGAAGCCCGGCGGCAGGATCGAGGCCATGATCAGTAGCAGATAAAGGGTAGGAACAGAGGACCAGATTTCGATGAAACGCTGCGCGATGAGATCGAGCCAGCCGCCGAAATACCCCTGCATGGCACCTGCAGTGACACCGATAACGGCGGAGGCGGCGGTCAGGATGAGGCCGAACAGCACCGAGATGCGGAAGCCATAAAGCGCACGGGCGAAGACATCGCGCGCCTGATCGTCGGTGCCGAGAATGTTCATATTGCCGAAGGTGCAGTTCGGATCGTTGACCCCTTGCGGATAGCGGGCGCAGCGTTCCTCCGGCGTAAAGAGCCAAAAGGGTTTTGAGGGCGCGGTGTCGGGCAACTCATTATTGACGGTGCGGTAGGAATAACGGACCGGCGGCCAGATCGCCCAGCCATTCGCGTTGATCTCATCCTGAATCACCGGGTCGCGATAGTCGGTCACCGCATAGAAACCGCCGAACTTCTCCTCCGGATAATCGACCAGAACAGGAAAAAGAATCTCGCCTTTGTAGGAAACGAGGATCGGCTTGTCATTGGCGATGAACTCGGCAAACAGCGAGGCAATGAACAGGAAAAGGAACATCCATAACGCCCACCAACCGCGGCGGTTCGCCTTGAAATTCTGCCAGCGACGGGCATTGAGCGGCGACAGGCGCGGGCGACGGCCGGGGAGGGCCCGGGGTGTAGACGCGGCGCCGACGATATCTGTCATCAGACGTCCCTCCGTTCGAAATCGATACGCGGATCGATCCACGTATAGAGAAGATCGGAGAGCAGACTGACGACGACGCCGACCAGCGCGAAGATATAGACTGTAGCAATCACCACTGGATAATCGCGGTTGATGATCGATTCGTAGCCGAGCAGCCCCAGCCCATCGAGCGAGAAGATCGCCTCGATCAAGAGCTGGCCGGTAAAGAAGATCGAAATGAAGGCGCTTGGAAATCCGGAAATGACGATGAGCATGGCGTTGCGGAAGACGTGGCCGTAGAGAATCTTTCGCTCGTTGAGGCCTTTGGCGCGCGCCGTCGTCACATATTGCTTGCGGATCTCGTCGAGGAACGAGTTTTTGGTGAGCAGCGTCGTGGTGGCAAATGCGGAAAGCAGCATAGCGGTCAGCGGCAAAGCGAGATGCCAGGCGTAATCGATGATCTTGCCGAAGAGCGAGAGCTGCGAGAAATTGTTCGAGGTCAGGCCGCGCAACGGGAACCAGTCGAAGAACGATCCGCCAGCGAAAAAGACAATCAGCATGATACCGAACAGAAAGCCCGGGATCGCGTAGCCGACGATGATGACGCCGCTGGTCCAGATGTCGAAGGTCGAGCCATCCTTGATCGCTTTGCGGATGCCGAGCGGTATCGAGATCATGTAGGAGAGCAGCGTCATCCACAGGCCGAGCGATATGGAGACAGGAAGCTTTTCCTTGATCAAATCGATCACGCTGATATCGCGGAAATAGCTCTTGCCAAAATCGAAGCGCAGATAGTTCCAGACAAGCAGACCAAAGCGCTGCAACGGCGGCTTGTCGAGGCCGAATTGCTCTTCAAGACTGGCGATAAAAGCGGGGTCAAGCCCCTGTGCGCCGCGATATTTCGAGTTGCCCTCACCAAGGCCAAGCTGGTCCTGGCTCTGACCGAAATCCGCACCGCCCCCGCCGATGCGATCCATGGCATTGCCGCCTTGGCCGGTGAGCTGGCCGATAATGCGTTGTACCGGGCCGCCGGGAACGAATTGCACGATGACGAAGCAGACAAGCAAAACCCCGAACAGTGTCGGAACCATCAAAACGAGGCGGCGAAGGATATAGGCTCCCATCAGGAGCCCCCTCTCAACATCGCGTGTATATCAAACCTTGCCAATTGCCTTCGCCTTTGCTTCGTCGAGCCACCACAACGTCTCAACCGGAAAACCGTAATCGGGTTTCGGCTCCTTGAAGCCGAACATGTCCCAATAGGCGATCGGATGATTCGCTGAGTACCAATTTGGAATCCAGTCGCGTCTTATACGCAAGAGTCGATCAAGAACACGCAAGATTGAAATCAATTCCGTGCGGGAGTGCGCCTCGCTGACTTTCGCGATGAGGGCATCGACGACCGGATCGGCAAGCCCTGGGAAATTCGACGTGCCTGGCATGCTCGCGGCTCTTGAGCCGAACATTGTCTCCAGAGATTCCCTCGTCGGCGTAGCACTGAGCGAATAGGCAATGCCGATGATGTCGAAATCGAAATCCTGCAGCCGGATCTGGTACTGCGCCGGATCGACAAGGCGTAGCGAGGCATTGATGCCGATCGCCTGGAGATTATTGATGAAAGGCGAATAGACCCGGCTGAAAACTTCCGCCTGGATCAACATCTCGAGATTGAGCGGTTTACCGCCACTATCGACGAAGCGGTTGCCGTCGCGCTTGAAACCGGCTTCGGTCACGAGTTCAACCGCTCGTCGCAAATTCTTGCGGTCGCGACCCGAGCCATCGGAAGGCGTCTGCTCGACCGCATCACCAAAAATGCCTTCGGGCAAGCGGTCGCGAAACGGCTCCATAAGCGCTAATTCTTCGGGAGACGGCTTGCCGGATGCGCGAAAATCCGACATTTCGAACAGCGATTGCGAACGCTTGTAGCTGCCATAGAACAGGTTCTTCTGCGTCCACTCGAAATCGAAACAAAGACCGATGGCTTCGCGGATACGTGGATCGCGAAAATGCTCGCGGCGCTGGTTAACCGCCCATGCCTGCATTTGCGGGCGCTTTTCGCCGGAAAATTCACGCTTCACGACACGTTTCTGCTGAATTGCCGGAAAATTATACTCCGTGGCCCAGGTCTTCGCCGTGGCCTCCTTGCGCCAGAAAATATCGCCCTTTTTAAATGCCTCGAACTCCGGCTGCCGATCGCGGTAGAAATCAATATTAATCTTGTCGAAATGGTTGAAGCCGCGCTGCACGGGCAAATCCTTGGCCCAGTAGTCATGAACCCGCTCATATTCGATATTCTGGCCGACTGCGACGCTACCTGCACGGTAAGCGCCCGACCCAAGCGGCGCCTCCAGCGTGGACGCCTCGAAATCGCGTGTCGCATACCAGGCCTTCGACAGTATGGGCATGGTACCGGCAATGTCGAGGATTGCCCGATCAGAATGCTTGCCGGTGAAGGCGAGGCGGACCGTATGATCATCCTCGGCGACGATTTCCTTCATTTCCGTCAGGAGTAACAAAAGCTCGGGATGACCCTGCTTTTGCATCGTCTGGTAGCTGAAGACGACATCCTTGGCGGTGAGGGGTGACCCATCGTGGAAACGTGCTTCTGGCCGCAGCTTGAACGTGAAAGTATTTCGGTCGGTGGATACTGTCACGGTCTCCGCGACTAGTCCGTAGATGGAATCGGGCTCATCAAGCGCCGATGCCATGAGCGAATCAAAGCACAGTTCCATACGCGGCGGCGCGTCACCCTTGGGCGAGAAGGTGTTGAGCGTGTTGAAGGTCTGCGGCGACTGGTTGAACAGCCATGTCGGCGGCGAAAAGGCGAAAGTGCCGCCTTTGGGCGCGTCGGGGCTGGCATAGTCGAAATGCGTGAAATCCTTGGGGTATTTCAACTCGCCGAACGCTGACAACCCATGCAATGGCACGCCGGTCGCCACCTCCGCCAATGCGAGGCGCGGCATCGTTGCCGTCAGGATAGTCGCACTTGAAATTTTCAGAAGATCGCGGCGGGTAAAACGCGTCATTCGGCCCGCGCCTTCAGGGCCTGTTCTTTGGCGGTATCGATCCACCACGAGAACGGATCGATTCCGGTATATTCGGGTTGCTTCTCCGGCATGCCGAATTTGTTCCAGTAGGCAATTTTTATCCGGTCGTCGTACCATTGCGGAACCACGTAATAATTCCACAACAGCACCCGGTCGAGGGCGTGTGTCGCGGCCACCAACTCATCACGATCCTTGGCAAAGATGACCCGGTCGACCAACTTGTCGATGGCCGGATTCTTGATGCCCATATAGTTCCGGCTTCCCGCTGTGTCCGCCGCTGCCGAACTCCAGAAATCGCGCTGCTCATTGCCTGGCGACAGGCTCTGGGACATGACGACGTTCGGGGTTGTGATATCAAAATCGAAATCGCTAAGCCGGGACGTATATTGTGCGCTGTCCACGACACGGATCTGCGCGTCGATCCCGAGCTTGCGGAGGTTGGCCATGAACGGTCCGATAAAACGCTCATCATTGGGATCGTCCGCCAGAAACTCGATGGTCAGCGGTTGCCCCGTCTCTGTTTTGACGAGCTTACCATTCTTCTGGTCGTAACCGGCCGCGCGCAGCAGTTGAACGGCATGACGAAGATTATCCCGTTGCGATTGCGGGGTGTCGTAGACGGGTAGCTTGAATTCCTTGGTGAAAACCTCTTCAGGCACTTCGCCTTTTACAGTCTCCAGAATTTCCAGTTCTTTTCCGCCCGGTAAGCCACTCGAAGCGAGTTCAGACCCGGCAAAATAGCTGTTGATGCGCTTGTACTGACCAAAGAAGAGGTTCTTGCTCATGCTTTCAAAATCATAGGCCCAGTTTAAAGCCTCGCGCACTTTGGGGTCTTTGAACTTGTCGCGTCGTGTGTTGATCAGGAAGCCCTGCATGCGTCCCGATGAGCGGAGCGGAAACATCGCCTTGATGACATCACCACGCGCGACAGCGGGAAAATCATAGCCGCGCATCCAGCGGCCAATGCTCGCTTCGCCGCGATAATCCTCAAAACCGCCCTTCTTGAAGGCTTCCCAGGAGGCATTTTGGTCGCGGAAGTACTCATAGCGGATATGGTCGAAGTTATTGCGGCCGACATTGACCGGAAGGTCCTTGCCCCAATAGTTTTCGACACGGCCCCAGACAATCGTTTTACCGGGAGCAACGCTCTCGATCTTGTAGGCCGACGATCCAAGCGGGATTTCCATTGTCGGCTTGGTAATATCGCGCTTCTTGCCGGAGGCGTCTGTCCCTTCCCACCAATGTTTGGGCAGGACGACCAGATCGCCCATGATATTCGGCAGTTCCCTGTTGCCGCCGCTGGCAAAAGTGAAGGTTACCTCGCCGTCGCCGGTTTTCTCGGCCTTCTCAACGTTATGATAATATTTGTTGTAAAGTGGGCTTTGCGCCTTCAAAACATTGAAGGACCAGATCACGTCATCGACCGTGATTGGCTGGCCGTCATGCCATTTCGCGGCGGGATTGAGCCTGAACTTGACCCAGGAAAAGTCGTCGGGATAAGCGAGGGATCGAGCAATCAGCGGATAGTTTGTTCCAACCTGATCAAGGGATTGGCTCATCAATGTATCGTAGAGCAGACCCCCTCCCAATGCACCCAATCCTGAAGCGGGCGTGCCCTGCACGACATAAGGATTGAGACTATCGAAACTACCCTCGCTGGTCTGGTTTAGCGTTCCGCCTTTGGGTGCATCGGGATTGACATAATCATAGTGCTTGAAGTCGTCACCGTATTTTGGTTCGCCGAGGAGGCTTGTCCCCGTCCGCCATTCCGGTTCTGCCGCTTGGGTGATCTGGACGGTGCTGACGGTAGCGACGGCAAGCAAGGCGAGGCTGGCAACGAAGGGGCGAAATCGCAAATCAAGTCTCCACAGGTTCTCTTTGATTGTCAGTCTAAGAGAAAATGCGGCAGAGAACAGGCCTTGCCTGAAAAAATGCAAAACGGGGCAAATCTCAAAAAAACTACAGCATTGTAATAAACGGAAAATCAATTATATAAACGGAATTCCGATTTTAGAGGTAGCTATGGCTAAACAAGGATTTCATGGCGCGCTTAGATATCCGCTCACGTTTATTCTTGGAAGCGAGGCCCGGGTAAAAGTCTTACGGGAACTCTTCCGTCATGGCAGAGAACTTTCGGTTCAGCAACTCGTAATGAGAACCGGGCTCGCACAATCAAGCGTTCGGGAGTCATTGATTGTGTTAGGGCAAACTATGATTGTCGACACATTAGGCAATCGGAAGTCGCGACTCTATCGCGTCAACCATATGCACGCCATGTATAAACCGGTCGACACCCTCTTCGAGGCTGAAGAGCAACGATACGACGCAATAATTGCCGCGATAAAAGCGGCTGTCCCCGATGAAGATCGTTTCCACTTCCACGCGCTCTGGCTTTTCGGCAGCGTTACACAGGACATGGACACGTTTATGAGCGATGTTGATTTGGCGATAGTGGCGGATCAAAACAAGCTTGGTGATGTCCTTGATCGCCTAAGGAGAAGCATGCGGTCATTGGACGAGAAATATTTGATCAGAACGTCTCTAATAGGCCTCACGATCGAAGATTTGACTCGCCTCCGCCGGGAGAATGACCCGTTTTTAAGAAACGCTCTGGGAGATGCTATCCCGCTTTTTGGTCACGGGCCGGATGATTTGCTAGGTTCGATTGATCGTTCCGACCGGGAGTCGGACCAATGACCCGAAAAGGTATTACCAAAGTCGTAGATGGATCATTCGGTCGGAGTAGACTGCAGATCGCGCGGGCATTTCTGAGGTCTGCACAAGATGGTATAGCGCTGTCCCACGCCGGTGAACCACAAAATCCGGTCATGTCGCATGTTGTCAATGCTGCTATCGCCTACTAACAGCCAAGTACGGCGGATACGTCAATCAGAAAGACCACGGAGCTGCAATCAAAACGCTACGTGACGTATCAGGTAACAGGTTTCCGATTGCGCAGGAAACAAGATTGTTTCGGATTTTAGGAGTGAAGGACGAGGTACAATACGGAGCACGGCTTTCGACTACGGGTGAAGCGGAACGACTGCTTAAAACACTTCTCGAGTTTGCCGAATGGGTTGAGCTTGAGTTTACGCGTTGATCGACCGTCTCCACTGTGATCGGTTCACAACATAAGAAAAGCCGATATAAAGTCCGGCTTTTCTTACAAGATGTCTATTAAACTCAGTTGGCGGGAGCTGGCTGAGCCGGAGCCGCTGGCGCTGCACCTTCAGCGGGCTTTTCGCCGGCCGGTGCAGCTGGAGCTGCGCCCTCCGCGGGCTTGGCTGCCGCATCGGCCGGTTTTGCCGCATCGCCTGCTGGCGCAGCAGCTGCATCGGCAGCGGGCAGTGGTTTCGGACTATCGGACAGCGTGCGCAGGTAGGCGATCAGATCGGCGCGTTCGTTGTCCTTCTTGTCGCCGGCAAAGCCCATGGCCGTGCCCTTGATGTAGCCCTTCGGCGAAGTCAGGAAGTGGTTGAGATGGTCATACGTCCATTTTTCCTGGCCACCCTTGGAGAAATCCTTCATTGGGCCGGAGTAGCTGAAGCCTGGATGGGTGGCGATCGGACGTTCAACAATATCCCAGAGATTGGGGCCGACCTTGTTCGGTCCGTCCTTTTCGCCGGTGTGGCAGGCCTGACAGCGCTTGAACACTGCCTCGCCGCGTGTTGCGTCAGCAGAAGCCAGAAGCGTTGCAATCGGCACAGCCGCTGCCGGGGCAGCTTCGCCGCCCGCGCCACCCGCTTCAGGCTCTGCGGCTTGAATGATGTAACCGGGTTTTTCAGGAGCATGCGAATCGAAAAGGGCATCGGACAGGATGCCTGCCGACATGACAACGAAAACGGTTGCCAGAAACGCCATGGCATATTTGTTGAATGCGGTCGATTCCATCGTCGATCATTGCTCCATTGTGTCCTGTCCAAGTACACTGGATACAAAGTTCATGACGGCACTTGCCTGCGCAATACCGGAGCTTTGTGTACAGCACACTTGCTTAGGTTCTCAATATCTGGTCAATGCAGATCACTGCATTTTTCGACAAGAGTCCCCTCGTGATCGCGCGGAAACTAGGTCTTTTGCTCAAGACTTGCAACACATATAAGGGCGGTTCTGCCTGAGACTTTTTGACACCGTAGGCGTGTTTGCGATGATGAAAATACTGACACTTATACCGGCGAGAATGGCTTCGACCCGGCTCCCGGACAAGCCACTGGCCGATATCGCCGGCAAGCCGATGATCGTGCATGTGGCGGAACGGGCGAGGGCTGCGGGGCTTGGCCGCACCGTGGTCGCGACCGACAGTCTCGACGTCAAGGCTGCCGTCGAAGCACATGGGCTCGAAGCGGTCATGACGCGCAACGATCACGAATCCGGCTCCGACCGCATTTATGAAGCGCTCCTTGCGCTCGATCCCGATGCGACCGTCGATGCGGTGGTCAATGTGCAGGGTGACCTGCCGACGATCGAGGCGGATATCATCAAGCGTGCACTGCTGCCACTGCAGAACGGTCCCGCGGACATTGGAACGCTTGGCGTCGAAATCCGCCGCGACGACGAGAAAACCAATCCGAACGTCGTAAAGATCATCGGTTCGCCTACAGGCGAAAACCAGATGCGCGCCTTGTATTTTACTCGTGCAACCGCGCCCTGGGGCGAGGGTCCGCTGTACCATCACATCGGGCTTTACGCCTATCGCCGCGCCGCCTTGGAGCGCTTCGTCGGGCTCGGTCCATCGCCGCTGGAGCGCCGCGAGAGACTGGAACAGTTGCGGGCGCTGGAAGCAGGTATGCGGATAGATGTGGAAATCGTCGATTCGGTGCCGCTTGGCGTCGATACGCCCGAAGATCTCGAACGGGCACGAGACATTCTGACCTCCCAATAAGGCAATCCATCATGGCAAAGACCAACCGCATCTCCTTCCAGGGCGAACCCGGCGCGAATTCTGATACTGCGTGCCGCGATATGTTTCCGGATATGGAACCCATGCCGTGCCCGACGTTTGAGGATGCATTCAATGCGGTGGAAAGCGGGGCGGCCGATCTCGCAATGATCCCGATCGAGAACACGATTGCCGGACGGGTCGCCGACATCCACCATCTCCTGCCGGAATCGCGCCTGCATATCGTCGGCGAATACTTCCTGCCGATCCATTTCCAGTTGATGGTGTTGCCGGGAACCAAGCGCAGCGAGATCACCTCGGTCCACAGCCATATCCATGCGCTCGGGCAATGCCGCAAATATATCCGCAAGAATGGTTGGAAGCCGGTGATTGCCGGTGACACAGCGGGTGCCGCGCGTCTCGTTGCGGAGGTCAAGGACAAGAGCATGTCAGCGCTGGCACCGCGTCTGGCCTCCGGTCTCTATGGTCTCGATATTCTGGAAGAGGATGTCGAAGACACGGAAAACAATGTCACGCGCTTCGTTGTCCTTAACAAGACCAAGAAATGGGCGCCGCGCACGTCGGATGAACTGATGATGACAACCTTCGTTTTCCGCGTTCGCAATGTCCCGGCGGCGCTCTACAAGGCGATGGGCGGGTTCGCCACCAACATGGTGAACATGACGAAGCTCGAGAGTTATCAGATTGACGGCAAGTTCACCGCCACGCAGTTCTATGCGGATATCGAGGGTCATCCAGACGACAAGAATGTCGCGCATGCCCTGGACGAGCTGGAATTCTTCTCCAAGGAAGTGCGGATTCTCGGTGTTTATCCCGCTGATACGACATTTCGCAGCACACAAGGCGAGGAAGAGTAGAATCTACACACCGCTCTCAACCCAGCTGCGGATGAGGTGGGCGGCGATGGCGCCTGGCGGCGGTGTCATCAGCCCGTCCGGATGGGTGCGGTCGAGCATCGCGACAACTTCCTTGCGGGAGAACCAGCGCCCGTCCTCAAGTTCGGCTTTGTCCAGCGTGAACTCGTCGGACAGTGCCTCCGCATGGCAGCCGATCATCAGCGAATAGGGAAAGGGCCAGGGTTGGCTGGCATGATAGAGCACGCGGCCGACCGGCAGGTTCGTTTCCTCGAACGTCTCGCGACGCACGGCGTTTTCGATCGTTTCACCTGGTTCGATGAATCCCGCAAGGCAGGAATACATGCCCGGGCCAAAGTGCGCGCCGCGTGCCAGAAGGCACTTGTCTCCGTGCACCACCATCATGATCGCGACGGGATCGGTGCGGGGGAAATGCTGCGCCTCGCAATTGGGGCAGGTACGCCGGTATCCACCATCGCGCATCACGGTTTCGGTACCGCACCGGCCGCAGAACTTGTGATTCTCGTGCCATGTCAGCAATGAAACGGCTTGCGCCATTGCGCCAAGCTGATCGGGCGGAATGAGGCCTTGTGTATAGACGGAGCGATAATCGAAGGCCTTGATCGAATCCGGCAAGTTCGCAAAGTCGAAGCCGCTGGGAGAGGCAAGGATCGGCATGTCGTCCTGCATGCCGAGATAGATGGTCTTGTTCTGCACCGGCAGCAGCGCCGTTGCGTCTTCCAGGCTAAAAAGCGCACTGCCCGTGTCGCCCCCCGTGACCAGTACCTGGCCCTGGCCGGTCAGCAGAATGCGAGCGTTGGCGTTGGCGAGTGCACTGGCCACCACATCGTCACTGCGCTTTTCCGAATGGCGGCTGATCCTGTTTCCGGCAAAGCCGACGAAATGGCTCGCTTCCGTTTCCGGAACATCGAAAAGGCGAAACGGCATGGATAAGACTCCAGAAAACGACCCGAGAGGCGACGTCGCATACTTATAATGACTAGATAGCCTTCAGTATGGCGTTCGCAAAGGCCTTCGCGTCTTTTTCCTCGTAAGGTTCGCGTGTGCCATAGCCCCAGACTGGCCCTGGCCAGGCAGGATCGCCGCTGTTGCGTGCAATGACATGCACATGCAGCTGGCGGACGATATTGCCAATGGCGGCTGTGTTGATCTTCTCGCAGCTGACGACAGTTTTTAGAGCTTGCGCGGCGATTCCCGCCTCGAAGGTCAGCATAGTCTGATCGAGAGGGGTCATCTCATGAATCTCGCAGATATTCGGACGTTGCGGAACCAGAATCAGCCACGGCCAGCGGCGGTCATTCATCAGGCGCAGATCGCAGAGGCCTAGCCTTGCAATGGAAAATGTGTCTGCTGCAAGTTTAGCATCGAGTTCGAACATCATGATTTGCGATAAATAGCAGTTTTTTCGGCTGTACGCTTGCTTTTTGCGCGCGAATTGCCGATATGAGCCTTGGGAGGTTGGTGGTGGACGAGCCACTCGCCAACCGGGTCAGGTCCGGAAGGAAGCAGCCCCAACGAGCCAGGCACGGGTCGCCGTGCCAGCCTCCCACCCTTTCTTCTTTGTCACCTTGCCTGTGTCAAAGCCGTTATCGGCATTGACGCTGCGGTGCATGGCGGTCCAAACTTGCGTGTGACGCGAGAAGACCAAAGCAGGAGCGGAATGAACACCATGGCAGACAGCGCCTATCGCGTGCTCGCCCGCAAATATCGCCCGCAGAATTTTGACGATTTGATCGGCCAGGAGCCGATGGTTCGTACGTTGACGAATGCTTTCGAGACCGGACGCATCGCGCAGGCGTGGATGCTAACGGGCGTACGCGGCGTCGGCAAGACCACGACTGCCCGGATACTCGCGCGCGCGCTCAATTACAAGACTACCGAGACCGACAAGCCGACGATCGATCTTTCCGTACCGGGCGAACATTGCCAGGCGATCATGGAGGGCCGGCATGTCGACGTGATAGAGATGGACGCCGCTTCGCATACGGGTATCGACGATATTCGCGAGATCATCGAGCAGGTGCGTTATCGTCCCGTTTCGGCGCGCTACAAGGTCTACATCATCGACGAGGTGCACATGCTCTCTAATCAGGCCTTCAACGGCCTGTTGAAGACGCTGGAAGAGCCCCCGCCCCACGTGAAGTTTATCTTTGCCACGACCGAAATCCGCAAGGTTCCGATTACGGTTCTGTCGCGCTGCCAGCGCTTCGATCTGCGCCGCATCGACACGAGTGTATTGATCCGGCATCTGAAGAAGATTGCCGATCTCGAAGCAATCGCGGTCGATGATGCGTCGCTCAGCATGATTGCCCGGGCAGGCGAAGGTTCGGTGCGCGATTCCTTGTCGATTTTCGATCAGGCCATTGCTCACGGCGCAGGCGCTGTCGCAGCCGAGGCTGTACGTTCCATGCTCGGGCTTGCCGACCGCGCCCGTATCATCGATCTGTTCGAGATGCTGATGCGAGGCGATGTGGCGTCTGCGCTTCGCGAATTCCGTGCGCAATATGACGTCGGTGCGGACCCAGGCGTTGTGCTCGCTGATCTTGCCGACTTCAATCATCTGGTGACGCGTATCCGCTTCACGCCCGACGTGGCTGATGACATTTCGCTATCGGAAGACGAACGGCTTCGCGGCAGGGACTTTGCCGAAAAGCTGTCCATTCGCGTCCTCTCGCGCACTTGGCAGATGCTGCTCAAAGGCATCACCGAAGTTGACCAATCCAGCCGGCCGGTGCAAGCCGCTGAGATGCTCCTGATCCGGCTCGCTCATGCGGCCGACTTGCCGACGCTCGACGAAGCGCTGAAATCGCTTGAAGGCGGCGAAGCTCTTTCCGGCCAGGCTCCGCGCAGCGATGGCCCTCGTCCCAATCCAGGCAACGGCGGTGCGCCCACGGCGCGTCTCGGCGATGCAGTCTCGTCGATGCGCGGTCCGGCAAGCTCCAACGGCGGTGCGACCATGCGTCTGGTCGAACCCGCCGAGAGACCTGACGCAGTCGCCCCGCCGCAACCGGCGATCGAAGCAGACCCCGCTGTGCCGGTTGGCAGCATCGAGGACATTATCGCGCTTGCCGACAAGCAGCGGGACATGCAGTTCAAGATCATGGTCAAGAATTGTGTACGGCTTGTCAGCATCAGGCCCGGACGGCTTGAAATCAACCTGACGGAGAATGCGCCGAAGACGCTTTTGACCGATTTGTCACAAAGGCTGAGTGACTGGACCGGTATTCGCTGGATGGTGTCGCTATCGCGAGAACAAGGCAGCGCCACGATCAACGAAACCGAAACGGCGAAACGCGATTCACTTTTAAGCGATGCAAAGTCAGATCCGGACGTTGCGGCTATCTTGTCGAGGTTTCCGGGCGCGAAGATCATAAATGTACGCATCGCGGCGCCAGCCGGACAGGCGGACGGCGAAATGATCGAGGGTGCGGCTACCAGTGGTGATACACTGGCACCCATCGAAGACGATGATTGAACAACAGGAGTTTTCCCATGCGTGACATAATGGGCATGATGAAACAGGCCAAGGAAATGCAGGCCAAGATGGCGGCCATGCAGGAAGAAATTTCTGCACTCGAAGCGGAAGGCCAGGCAGGCGGCGGCCTCGTTACTGTAAAGCTCTCCGGCAAAGGTGCGCTGACAGCCCTGACTATTGATCCGTCGCTGTTCAAGGAAGACGATATCGAGGTCATCGAAGACCTGATCATAGCGGCGCACAATGAGGCCAAAACGAAAGTTGAAGCGATTATGGCTGAAAAGACGCAGGCGCTGACCGCCGGTCTGCCGATACCCCCCGGCTTCAAGCTGCCGTTCTGAGGCTCGGACGGCAACCACAAGTTTGTTGGAAACGATGCCGGTATCGGTTATATTGACCTTGGAGTGGGGAACGAGCTTTCGCCCGTCCCCCTCTTCCTCGTTATATAAATTGGACCCGGAACGTCAGTGACCAACTCGTCCGGGTCCTTTTCATAATGAGGGCAACGCTAAACGGAAATCTCCGCATAGTTTACCTCCAAGTTCGATGGCAAGGCCTGTTGCCGCAGTCGGATGGCCTATTCTCCCGATGCACCGGCTGGCACGATGCTGCTGCTTCACCTTCGAACCCTTGGCGCACCGGGCGCTTGTCCCGATCATGGAGATATTGAAGGTTGGCAGCAACGCATGCAGGGTTGTGCTTTCCAGAAGCCTGTTCGCTGAAGTTGTTGCGCTCCATGCGGTCTCTGATTTCCTAAAACGGTAAATTGCTCTAAACCCACGCTATGTCCAAACGAATCGCAGGTCCTGAAATTGAACGCCTGATCCAGCTTTTGGCCAAGGTGCCCGGGCTTGGGCCGCGTTCGGCGCGCCGGGCAGCGCTGCATCTCATCAAGAAGAAAGAGGCGCTGCTGATCCCGCTGGGTTCAGCGATGCAGGATGCTGCTGAAAAGGTGCGCATTTGCTCGACTTGCGGCAATGTCGATACGTCCGACCCTTGCATGATCTGTACCGACCCGCGCCGCGAACGCGCGACGTTGATCGTGGTCGAAGACGTTTCCGATCTCTGGGCACTGGAGCGTGCCGGGTCGATGAACGTGCGCTATCACGTGCTCGGCGGCCGCCTGTCGCCGCTGGATGGCATCGGGCCGGACGATCTCAATATCGGAACGCTCGTCGGGCGGGTCGCGGAAGGCGAGATCAAGGAGGTTATCCTTGCGGTCAATGCCACCGTCGAGGGGCAGACGACGGCACATTATATTACGGACCAGCTTTCAGGTCTTGAGGTCCGCATCACGAGGCTTGCTCACGGCGTGCCGGTGGGCGGCGAGCTTGACTATCTCGACGAAGGAACATTGACGGCCGCCCTGCGCGCCCGGACATCGCTATAGGGGAGAACGCTTTGATCAAACGCCCATTAAGTTTTGCCCTTGGGGCGGTGATTGGAGTGTTTCTCAGCTTTTCGGCGCTGGCCGTATCAAAGCCGGAAGTCGAAGCACAGTTTCAAACATGGCTCGCCAATGATCTCTGGCCGGAAGCCAAGGCAAAGGGAATTTCCAAGGCGACCTTCGATCAGGCGCTTCAGGGCGTGTCGCTGAATTTCGATCTGCCAGATCTCGTCATGCCCGGCGAAAAGCCACAGACACCAAAGAAGCAGACTCAATCCGAATTCGGTTCGCCCGGCAAATATTTCAACGACAAGACGATCAATGCGGTCACCTCCGGCGGGACCGCGCGTGCCGGGCAATATGCGCGCATATTGAAGGCAGTCGAAAGCAAATATGGTGTGCCAGGTGAAATCGTACTCGCGATCTGGGGCCGAGAAAGCGGCTACGGCAGCGTCAAAATTCCGAATAATGCCTTTACCGTTCTCGGCACCAAGGCTTTCATGGCGGCGCGCAAGGATATGTTCCGTGAGGAGCTTCTGGCTGCGCTGGAGATTGTTCAAAAAGGCTATATCGGCGCCGGCAGCATGAAAAGTTCGTGGGCGGGCGCGCTCGGCCAGCCGCAGTTCATGCCCAGTTCTTACCTGGAACACGCGGTGGACTTCGACGGAGATGGCAAACGCGACATCTGGAATTCCGTGCCGGACACGCTCGGCTCCATCGCGCACTACCTTCAGCAATACGGTTGGCAGAAGGGCCGTGACTGGGGCTACGAAGTCAATGTTCCGGCCAATGTCAGCTGCGCGCTCGAAGGTCCGGACCAGGGCAAGCCCTTCGCGGCATGGGAAAAGCTCGGCATCGCCCGCGTCAACGGCAAACCGTTCCCATCCAGCGAGACGAAGCGAGAGGGCTTCCTGCTGATGCCCGCCGGGCGGCATGGTCCGGCCTTCATCGTCACCAAGAATTTCTATGTACTCAAGGAGTACAATATGAGCGATCTCTATGCGCTGTTCATCGGCCATGTCGGAGATCGCATTGCGCATGGCGCGACAGGTTTCTCTGCAGGATGGGGCGACGTGGGCGGGCTCTATCGCTCGGACATCGCCGGGCTGCAGAAAACGCTGGAAAAGAAGGGCTACGATGCAGGCGGCGCGGATGGTTTTCCGGGTTTCAAGACACGCCGTTCCATCGGCGACTGGCAGGCGAAACAGGGCATGGCGCCGACCTGCTTTCCCGACAAGGATCTGATCAAGGCGATCAGGTGAAGAATCTCTTTCGTTCTTGTCTGGAAACGCTCTAAAACTATCCCAGGATTGAGAACGGGAGCAGGATCATGCCATCCAACGAGCGATCGAAGCACATCACCGAAGGCGTCGCACGCTCACCCAATCGCGCGATGTATTACGCGCTTGGCTATGAGAAGGCCGATTTTGACAAGCCGATGATTGGCATCGCCAATGGTCATTCTACAATCACACCCTGTAATGCCGGCCTGCAGCCATTGGCCGACGCGGCCGTCGCTGCGATCAAGGCGGCGGGCGGTAACCCGCAAATCTTCGGCACCCCTACCATTTCCGACGGGATGGCGATGGGAACGGAGGGCATGAAATATTCGCTGATCTCGCGCGAAGTGATTGCCGATTGCATAGAGACCTGCGTCAATGGCCAATGGATGGACGGCGTTCTCGTCATCGGCGGCTGCGACAAGAATATGCCGGGCGGCATGATCGCGATTGCCCGCACCAATGTTCCCGCCATCTATGTCTATGGCGGGACCATCAGACCCGGCAAATGGAAGGGCAAGGATCTGTCCATTGTCTCCTCGTTCGAGGCGGTCGGCTCCTTCATGGCCGGGAAGATGAGCGAGGAGGATTTCGAAGGCATCGAGCGTCATGCCTGTCCCTCGACGGGTTCTTGCGGCGGCATGTATACGGCGAACACCATGAGCTCGGCCTTCGAGGCACTTGGCATGTCGTTGATGTCATCTTCGACCATGGCGAACCCCGATGCGGAAAAGGTCGACAGCACCGAGGAATCTTCGCGCGTTCTGGTCGAGGCCGTGCGAAGGAATATTCGGCCGCGCGATATCATCACGCGCAAATCGATCGAGAATGCCGTGGCGCTGATCATGGCGACGGGCGGTTCCACCAATGGCGTACTGCACTTCCTCGCTATCGCCCATGCGGCGGAAGTCGAGTGGACGCTGGATGATTTCGAACGCGTGCGCCGCAAGGTGCCGGTGATCTGCAATCTGCGCCCATCAGGGCAATACATGGCCGTTGACCTCCACAAGGTCGGAGGCATTCCGCAGGTGCTGAAGATTCTGTTGAATGCCGGTCTCCTGCATGGTGACTGCCTGACCATAACCGGGCGTACGATTGCCGAGGAACTTGCACATGTCCCAGATGCGCCGCCTGCCGATCAGAACATCATCCGCCCGATCGACAAGGCGCTCTATAAGGAAGGGCACCTGGCGATCCTGAAAGGCAATCTCGCGACGGGTGGTGCGGTCGCAAAGATAACCGGCCTGAAGAACCCGGTTATCCAGGGACCGGCACGCGTTTTTGACGATGAGCAATCGGCGATGGATGCAATTCTCTCCGACAAGATCAAACCTGGTGACGTGTTGATCCTGCGTTATCTTGGTCCGAAGGGAGGTCCCGGCATGCCGGAAATGCTGGCGCCGACATCAGCCATTATTGGCCGCGGCCTCGGCGAGAGCGTCGGGCTCATCACGGACGGGCGTTTTTCCGGCGGAACCTGGGGCATGGTTGTCGGCCACGTCACGCCAGAAGCCTTTGAGGGCGGCACCATTGCGCTGGTCCAGGAAGGCGACACGATCACCATCGATGCGCACAAGCAATTGTTGCAACTGGAGGTGAGTGAATCTGAGCTGGAAGTGCGCCGCAAGAACTGGAAACAGCCTCCTCCGCGTTATACGCGCGGTGTACTGGCGAAATTTGCAAAATTGGCAAAATCAGCGAGCGAGGGAGCGGTGACAGACTGACCTTGCATTGTCTCGGGCGCAAATACAGTCTGTCAAAACCTCTCCGGTATGAAAGCACACGGCGAGATGCGATCCTGACGGACACTTCGAACGTCAGGAAAAAATCACATGCCAGCTTTGGTCAACGGACAATGGGTCAAGGGCGATGTTGCCGCCAGCGAGATGAAGGGCGGTGCATTTCACCGCGAGGCGACGCATTTCCACAACTGGATTACACCTGATGGTGGCCCCGACGCCCAAGGGAGAGTGACATTTCCGGCCGAGCCAAATCGCTATCAACTCTTTGTCTCCTATCTTTGCCCCTGGGCCTCACGCACCCTGATTTTCCGCAATCTTAAAGGCCTGCGCGAAATCATTCGTGTTTCCATCGCTGAACCGGCGATCGGCGAAAATGGCTGGACTTTTGCCAAGGACCAGGACTCGGGGCCGAAAGCGCCGCCGATCCGCTATCTGCATCAGCTCTATACCGCCAGCGAGCCCGACTACACCGGCAAGGTTTCAGTGCCGGTACTTTGGGACCGCGACGAGGGCCGGATCGTCAACAATGAATCGGCCGATATCATCCGCATTCTCAACACTGCGTTCAACGGTTTGACCGGCGATCATCAGGATTTCTACCCGGAGAAATTGCGTCCGGAAATCGATAAATGGAACGAACTTATCTACGAGAATATCAACAATGGCGTCTATCGTGCCGGTTTCGCCAAGTCTCAATCGTCTTACGAAGAGGCCGCGACGGACGTGTTTAACGCGCTCGACAAGGTGGAAGCGCATCTTGCCGAGCATCGATATATCGCCGGCCACTATTTGACCGAAGCGGACTGGCGTCTGTTCGTGACGCTGGTGCGTTTCGACGCCGCCTATCACGGTGCGTTCAAATGCAACATTCGCCGTCTGAACGATTATCACAATCTTTCCAACTATTTGCGAGAACTCTACCAGTGGCAGGACGTGCGTAACACGGTGAAGATCGACCATATCAAGGCCGGTTATTACTCCATCGCGCACGTCAATCCGACCGGCATAGTACCCATAGGGCCGCAGTTGAACTTTGACGCGCCGCATGATCGCGAGCGATTATTGGGCGAGGGTATCATCCGCAAATAGGAATTTAACCGAGCAGCCTTGTCATCTATACCCATATGTGAAAAGATTATTCACAAGAGAAGATGTGGGAGGATGACGCATGAGATCGCACAGACAACGTCCGCAGGTCGGAGGCTTGCGGCCATGACCGATTTTGCGTCGACGGTCGGCGTCTCCTCGACACACCCGAAAAACATGCCTGCCAACCATGCGGCGATTCCCGTCTGGAATGCAGAGAACTGGTTTTACGAGGATTGGTCTCTTGGACAGAAAATCCGTTCGTTGCGCCGGACGATTGCCGAGAGCGACAGCCACACGTTCAACATGCTGGTCACCGACATCCACCCTTACGTTCAGGACCAGATATTCGCCGAGAGCGAGGGCATCTTTGGGAAGCGGCTAGTTGCGGGGGCTTTCGTGTTTTCGGCGGGGCTTGGTCTTGTCGCGACCAACTGCGTCAACGCCTTTTCCTATGGCTATGACAAGTTGCGTTTCATCAAGCCGGTTTTCCTCAACGACACGATCTACACGATTCGTACCAATATGGATAAGCGACCGCGCTACAAGGAATTGGGCCTGATCCGCGCCAGCTATGAAGTGTTCAAGAATGAGGGCGAACTCGTCCTCTACTGCGAGCATTTGCAGACCGTAAAGTACAAAAATCCCGCCGATTTCATTGGAAAGACCGAGAAATAATGAGTGCCGAGAATGAACTACCGCTGGCGGGACTGCTCGTCGTCGATATGAGCCAGTTCCTGTCCGGCCCCTACGCTTCACTGCGCCTGATGGACCTCGGCGCCCGTGTCATCAAGGTCGAGCGCCCCGATGGCGGCGATCTCTCCCGCCGGCTTTATCTGAGTGATACGGAAATCGGTGGGGATTCGACTATTTTCCATGCGATCAACCGCGCCAAGGAAAGCCTCGCGATTGATATGAAGAACGAGGCCGATCTTGCAGCGCTGAGGGCATTGCTGGCCAAGGCCGACGTGCTGATCCAGAATTTTCGCCCCGGTGTCATCCAGCGCCTTGGTCTCGACTATGAGGCGGTGAAGGCAATCAATCCGCGTCTCGTCTATGCCAGCATTTCCGGCTACGGCAATGAGGGGCCATGGGTTTCCCGTCCGGGTCAAGACCTTCTGGCGCAATCCCGTTCCGGGCTGATGTGGCTGAACGGCGATGAGAGCCAAGGGCCGGTGCCGTTTGGACTGGCCGTCGGCGACATGCTGGCGGGGGCGGCAATCGTGCAGGGGATTCTCGCCTGTCTGGTGCGGCGTGGCATCACAGGCAAGGGCAGTCACATCGAGACGAGCTTGATGGAATCGCTCATCGACTTCCAGTTCGAGGTATTGACCACGCATCTGAACGATGGCCGGCGTCTGCCGAAGCGTTCCGATTTCCGTAGTGCCCATGCCTATCTTTCGGCTCCCTATGGCGTTTACCACACCAAGGACAGCTATCTGGCGCTGGCCATGACGCCGTTGCCGAAGCTGGCGGACCTCCTCTCGCTCGATGATCTTGCCCCCTATCGCGACAACCCGGCAACGTGGTTCACGTCACGCGATGAGATCAAGCGCATTATCGCTGCCCGGCTTGAAACCGGGACCACCGACCATTGGCTCGCCATTCTCGAACCGGCGGACATCTGGTGCGCCAAGGTGTTGAACTGGGAGGAGCTTCTGGAAAGTGAAGGCTTCAAGGTTCTCGACATGTTGCAGACCGTGGAGCGCGACGACAATGTTTCGATCCTCACCACACGCTCGCCCATCCGGGTCAATGGCCAGCGCGCGAAGTTCGACCGCGCCGCGCCGCGCATCGGCGAACACAGCGAGGCCATCCGCAAGGAGTTCGGTCTTTGAGTGCAATCAGGCTGAAAGGTATGACCTGGAGCCATCCACGCGGCTATGACCCGATGGTTGCGTCTTCAAAGCTCTGGAACGAGCAGACTGGCGTCCACATCGAATGGGAAAAGCGCTCGCTGCAGGATTTTGAATCGTTCCCCGTCGAGGAACTGGCGCGCGAATATGATCTGATCGTTATCGACCATCCGCATGTCGGTCAGATTACAGCGGAGAACTGTCTGGCGCCGCTCGATGTAACGGGACGTGAAGCGGAGCGGCAGGCGCTTTTCGCTGGCAGCGTCGGACAATCCTACCCGAGCTATCATTGGCAGGGGAGGCAATGGGCATTTCCGATCGATACGGCAACGCAGGTTTGTGCGTGGCGTCCTGATCTCATCGCCAAGGCACCTGATAGCTGGAATGAGCTGCTGGATTTGGCAAGAGCCGGCAAGGTTTTATTGCCGCTGCGTCCGCCCCATTCGCTGATGACCTTCTATACGTTGAGCGGCAATCTCGGCATACCTTGCGCAACCACTGGTGAATTGATCAGCGAGGAAGACGGTACTCGTACTTTCGAAATGATGCGCGAGATCGCAGCGCTCGTCGATCCAGCCTGCTTCGAGATGGACCCCATTGCAGTCCTGGAGAAAATGGCGGAGGCGGTGTCGCCCATTGCTTGCTCGCCATTGATCTACGGCTATGTCAATTATGCAATCGCGGGATTTCGGCCCAACCTCGTTGCTTTTGCCGATATCCCCGCTGCGGGCGGCAATGGACCGGTTGGCTCGGCGCTTGGTGGTACGGGCATTGCCGTTTCGGCCTTTTCGGTACATCGCGATGCGGCTATCGATTTTGCCTACTGGATTTCCAGCGGCGATGTGCAGCGTGGACCTTATGCGAGAGCCGGCGGCCAACCGGGCCATGCGGACGCGTGGGAAGATCAGGCGGTCAATGCGGCAACGACGTATTTTTATTCGGCAACCCGCAGGACACTTGAAGCTGCCTGGGTGCGCCCACGCCACAACGGCTATATGGGCTTTCAGCAGGCAGCTTCGGATCGCCTCAACGTCGGCCTTCTGCAACGCCACGATGCGGCAGATGTTGTCGACGATCTGAACGCCCTCTTCCGGAAGAGCTTCGCGCGTTAGAGAATCCTCAGGAGTGACGGCGCATTTGACCTGCCCGTCCGTATCGCCCAGGGCAGGTGCCGATGCCCTGCTGGCACTCGGGCGGATTGATCTGGGTTGGTTCGGGCTTGCGTGGAGTCCAGGTTGCGTAGGAGCCGCACCCAGTCAAAAAAGAGCTGCTCAATAGCATCGCAAAGATAACAAATTTCATTTTCCAGCCCCCGTCTGCAAACTCCAATGCAAACTGATGTGCCGGAATCACGAATGAAAGTCAAAGTTGTATCAGGTACTGGCAACGGGTTGTGGAGCGACCTATCCTACGCATAGCGCTTGTGTTGACAGACCTCGTCGCCACGGACGCTCGGATGCGAATTTATCGCAGTGATGACCGCAAGTGCCGCCAGCGAATTGACGTCCCGATTGCCGCGATTGAAGGTGGTCATCACAGTTTCCGCGATGACTTTCGCGTCTTCCTCCAAGCTTGATTTCACCACGAGTGTCGCTGCTGCCTTGTCGTAGGCAGCTTGCATAACATTCCAGTCATCCTGGGAGTACATCGGCTTTGAAGGATTATCGAAAGGCATGGACCTATTCCTTTCCCCGTGGACGAAACGAAACCCCGACGACAGGAACAAAAATAGCTTCGCAATTATGGCATGGCAAATCGAAAAGAATTTACCGGCAGTTGAAAGGGCTTACCGCAATGCAACCGACTTGCGCCTGCCGTCAAATGTGGCAAAGCTCGCAAACCGGCGTACTAGACAGTTGGCTCCGCTTCCGATCTTTCCCTGATATGGCGCGACAGGCGGGACCAGCGCTGACTGAACCAGGGGGTCACCAGCGATATTTTCTCAAAGCGTTGACTGGCAAAAGATGGATTGTGTTCCTCGAAGGTCCAGACCTTGAAATTTGTCAGTTCATGTGGTCCGAATGTGTGGATCAACGGAATATCGGCAGCATCTCGCCCACGTGCTACGACAATTCGCCCGATGCGACGCTGATTGTGACGGGCGTCGAACGTGTGCCACTTGCCGCCGAGGTAGACTTCGAACCAGGCGTTGAAATCCATCGGGGCTGGATCCGCCGGAACGCCGATATCACCCAGGTAACCGTTCACGTAGCGTGCGGGAATATTCATGCAGCGGCAGAATGCGACCGCCAGATGCGCGAAATCCCGGCAAACGCCGACGCGTTCCTCATGCGCTTGTGCGGCAGTGCGTGTTGATCGAGCAAAGCCGTAGCTGAATGTAAGACGCTGATTGACATAGTCGGTGATCGTCTGCACCCGCGTCCAGCCCGGTTTGACGTGGCCGAAGAGGCTCCACGCCAGATTGCTCAACTCATCGGTCTCGCAATAGCGACTGGCCGACAGATAGGCCAGACACCCGGTTGGCAACTGCTCGACGCTCACCTCGGTTGCGTCCTCGTCGATTGGGTCGGGCAGCCCGTCATCCTTCACAACGGCATCGTATTTCAACGAGAGGTTGCCAGCAGGCACTAACAAACGAATGCAGCTGTTTCCGAAAAGGTCGCGGAAGACTTCGAGTTTTACGTCGGGTGCCGCGGTCGGACCGCGCTCACATTGCACATCAGACACGCGCGCCGGTTCAAGGTTGAGATAGGTCGTCATTGGCGTTGGTATGTTGCAACGAATTGCTATCTCGTAACCGATACGGATCAACATGAGCACTTCCTCTGGAGCTTTGAGAGGAAAACGCAATGATCCTGTCCAGGTTCCCCAGGTGAAAATTTTAATGAAGATCACGCCGAATCTGGAGATTCAGCATTTATTGACCATAGCGACATAGAATTTGAAACAAATGCGCCGGATTCCAGTTAAGTCCGGAAGAGGTGCCGGTCAGGGTCCGAGCGGTACACGGAGTGATTGGAATGATCATGGCTGAAAAATATCCGGGTTCCCAACCTCGTACCGCGCATGTCGTCCGCGAGCAGGTCGTGCATCCGGAATTCCGCCGCGTGGCAGGAGCCACCCGGCCGTCAGAGTCGGACAAGAACATTCCGAAATTGCTTCAGGATCTGCTGGACAAACTTGATGAGGCGGAAAAGAACAAGAAGAAAGCCCGCTGAGCATCATTCCCGTTCTAGTTTCGGACCTGCAGGAGATTGTCTTGGTAATGGCCTACGCGGGTTGATTTCGCGTAGTTGACGAAACTGCCGAAGGACAATGCGAAGGTGACAAAGATCACGAAAATGATGCCAAGACGCTGAACAAGCATGACAGATACCCCGTTGAATTGTCTTGACGATACCTGCGGCGAACTGAACGTCTGCTGAACCCGGCGTTCAGCCGGCATTCCAAATGATTACCCAATTCTTGCATTCAACATCGAAACGGGCGGGTGACGCAGCATCCGCCCTGATATATGGTGTCACAATGAGCAAAGCTTTCGATGCGATCATTATTGGCGCAGGGCAGGCGGGACCATCTCTCGCAGACCGTCTTACGAACGCCGGCATGAAAGTGCTCATGATCGAGCGCAAGCTGTTTGGCGGCACCTGCGTCAATACCGGCTGCATGCCGACCAAGACGCTTGTCGCCAGTGCCTATGCCGCCCATTTGGCACGGCGTGGCGCAGACTATGGCGTCACCATTGATATGCCAATCCGCATCGACATGAAACGGATCAAGCAACGAGCCGATACTGTGTCCTTCAATGCCCGCAATGGCGTTGAGAAATTTTTACGCGGTATGAAGGGCTGTACTGTCATACAGGGTCACGCCCGCTTTACGGGGCCGCACGAGATCGACATCGACGGTGAAGCATTTACCGCCCCGCGCATCTTCATCAATGCGGGCGGCCGTGCCAATGTCCCGGCCATGCCCGGCGTCGAAGAAATAGACTATCTCACCAACACATCCATTCTTCGACTTGACGCGGTCCCGAAACATCTGGTGGTTGTCGGCGGAAGCTATATCGGGCTCGAATTCGCGCAGATGTACCGGCGTTTCGGCGCGGAGGTGACGATCGTAGAGAAGGGCGCGAGGCTGATTTCGCGTGAAGACGAGGATGTTTCAGACGCGATCAAGGACATTCTGGAGGGCGAGGGAATCGCAATCCGAACCGACGCCGAATGCATATCGTTCAAGCGCCACGCTGATGGAGCGGAAGTCGGTGTCGATTGCACTGCCGGTGCTCCCAGCGTCGTCGGTTCGCATGTTCTGCTGGCGATCGGCCGGCGGCCCAACACCGATGACCTTGGACTCGACAGAGCTGGCATCGAAACGGATGAGCGCGGCTATATCAAAGTCGATGAGCAACTCGAAACCAATGTTGCCGGTGTCTGGGCGCTGGGTGATTGCAATGGGCGCGGCGCATTCACCCATACAGCTTATAATGATTTCGAGATCATTGCGGCCAACCTCCTCGATAGCGAGAACCGCAAAGTCAGCGAGCGCATCCTTGGTTATGCGCTCTATATCGATCCGCCGCTCGGGCGCGTGGGCCTGACCGAGGCGCAGGCGCGTCGGTCCGGTCGGCCACTATTGGTTTCCAAAAGGCCGATGACCCGCGTTGGTCGCGCAGTCGAAAAGGACGAAACGCAGGGCTTTATGAAGATCGTGGTTGATGCGCAGACGCAGAAGATCCTCGGTGCCGCCATACTCGGAATCAGCGGCGACGAGGCGATTCACGGCATCCTCGACATCATGAATGCGGACGCGAGCTACCCTCGATTGAAATGGGCAGTACCGATACATCCTACAGTTTCGGAATTGATCCCGACGCTGCTCGGAAACCTTAAAGAGGCGCAGTGACGTGTAGGCGGTTGATTGACGTCAAGGTCAAATTAACTATAAAGCGCTCATATCTTACTGACGGGAATTGCCCCGCATTTTTGAATAGCTGCCTTTTGCCTGTTGCTTGCGGGTTTTTCTGACGCGCGAATAAGAACCAATTTTAACGAGTTCATTTTTTGAATGTGAGATTTAAATGTTTAGAGATTTCAGCCTCGCCATAGGCATCTTTGCCGTCGTTGCCACCTCCGGAATAGCCTTCGCCCAGCAAACGCCTGCTCCTGCACCGGCTGCGGCAGCAACTCCCGCCCAGCCGCAGGAGGCGAGCGAACCGCAGGTTCGTTCGGTTCAGTATCAGGACTGGTTTTATCGCTGCGTTGACGTCAAGACGGCAGACGGCACGTCTGTTCCCAACTGTGAAGTAGCGCAGATTGCCCAGGTGAAACAGGGCGACAAAGACGTCAATGTCCTGACACTGGCCATTGCCCAAACGGCACCCGACCCCGCCAAGAAGGATAAGAAGAAAGAGCCGGAGCTTCTCCTGACCGCACTGGTTCTGATGTGACATGGTGAAAGTGGCCCCTATCTGGTGTTAGTTTTCGGCGGATTTCCCTCTTGTTGAAAGGAGATTTGCCATGAAGAAGAAACGGTTTTCAGTCAGTGGGCGGGCAACGGACCCAAGCGCTGGCCGACCTGTTCGTCTTCGGGGGTCAATCTGTGCATTAGAGGCAGATATTGCCTCCGTTGTTGACGCCAAACGCCAATCGTGCGGACACTGCACCGACGGCGACGATGAGCCCGGACTCCAGGCGTCCATCCACTCGCTCCGCGGAACAGGCAGAAGATGGCCGGCAGGGGGACAACGTCAGCGGGCGGTCTTCGGATCGCATTACTTATCTACCAGGACGCGCTTCGACGACCGCCCTCCACCATGCAAGCAATGGCCAGACTCGAGATGAGGGCGTGGCAACGTGAAAACCTATGCTGCAGATTGGCCGCTTATTCCATCACCGCCGCATGATCCGCAGGGGCGGCACTGGATGCAGGCTTGCGCAGCAGCATGACAAGCGGGATCGAGACCAGCGACATGATCATCAACAGCTTGAAATCGTCCATGTAAGCGATGATCGTCGCCTGCGTCGTGATCATCCCGTCCAGCGCGGCGCGACCTGCTGCCTTCAGCGGGTCGAGATTCTGCATTACTGCCGGCGCGTTGAATGCGTGGTTGAACGGCGTGACATAGGCTACGATCGACGAATGGTTGCTCTGCACATTCTCGGTGATGAGCGCGGTGACGACGGCAATGCCGACGCTCGAGCCGATATTGCGCGAGAGGTTGTAGAGGCCGGTGCCTTCGCCCCGCATCGTGGCGGGGAGGGTGGCAAAGGCAATGGTCGTCAGCGGAACGAACAGGAAGCCGAGGCCTGCACCCTGGATGAAGCCGACATAGACGATCGTCCATTGCGATACGTCCGGCGTCCAGCCGGTCATGTCGTACATGGCCCAAGCGGTCAGGCCGAAGCCGAGCACCAGCAAAAGGCGCGTATCGACCTTGCCGATCAGTCTGCCGACGATGAACATGCAGACCATCGTCCCGACGCCGCGCGGTCCCATGACGATACCGGCGGTGACGACGGGATAGCCCATCAGCGTCTGCAGATAGGGCGTCATCAAGGCGAGCGAGGCGAGATAGGTGACGCCGATGACGAAGATGAAGAAGATGCTGACCGAAAAGTTGCGATCGAGGAAGAGCCGCGGATTGACGAAGGATTTCTTCGCCGTGAACGTGTGCACGAGAAAGAGATAGAAGGCGCCGGCGCAGATCAGCGCCTCGATCTGGATTTCTGCGGAGGAGAACCAGTCGAGTTGTTCGCCGCGGTCGAGAAAGAGCTGCAGCGTTGCGATGGCAAGGCTCAGGGTTCCGAAGCCGAACCAGTCGAGCTTGGCGCTGACCTCTTTCGTCGTTTCCGAAACGAAGGCGACAATGCCGAAAAAGGCCAGCATGCCGATGGGCACGTTGATGTAGAACACCCAACGCCAGCTGATATGGTCGGTGAGCCAGCCGCCGATGACCGGACCAAGAACCGGTCCGACCATGACGGACACCCCGAACAGTGCCATGGCCCTGCCGCGATCTTCCACAGAATAGATATCGAGCAGAATACCCTGCGACAATGGCACCAGCGATGCGCCGAAGAGGCCTTGCATCAGCCGGAAAACCACGATCTGCGGCAAGGACTGGGCGAGACCACACAGCACGGATGCTACTACGAAGCCGACAATGGCGGTCAACAGCACGTTCTTGCGGCCGAAACGGGCTGCGAGAAAGCCAGATGGCGGCGTCATGATCGCCGCAGCCACAATATAGGAGGTGAGAACCCAGTTGATCTGGTCGGCGCTCGCCGACACGCTGCCCTGTATATAGGGCAGCGCCACATTGGCGATCGTCGTGTCGAGCGCCTGCATGATCACCGCAAGGATGACGCAGGCAGTTATGGCGCCGCGGTTGGCGACAACGGGCGCGGCGTCGGGGATGGCGATGGTATTAGACATGATCCTTGCTGCCAAAAAGTCCGACAACGTCAGCAACAAACGATGGCAGGCCGCGGGCATGGCCGGTCTCGACACCGACGGTGACACTCATGCCGACGCGCAAGGGAGGCTTGCCGGCCATGTCATCGATGCTGACGAGCATGGGAATGCGCTGGACGACCTTCACCCAGTTGCCTGTGGTGTTCTGGGCAGGCAGCAGCGAAAAGCTGGAGCCGGAAGCCGGGCTGATGCTGGAGACCGTGCCCTTCCACTCGACGCCCGGATAGGTATCGACGCTGATTGCAACTGGCTGGCCGGGACGCACATAGGTCAGTTCGGTTTCCTTGGGGCTGGCAGCGATCCACATGTGCGTCGTCGAGACGAGGCTGAAACCGGCCTGCGATGCCTGAAGATAAGCGCCGACCTGCAGCGAGCTTACGTTGGTGACGATCCCGTCAAACGGCGCGCGAACGACTGTATGGTCGAGGTTGCGCTGCGCATTGTCGACAGCCGATTGCTGTTGCAAGAACGATGGGTTCTGCTCGACCGGTTGATCGGCATTGCCGCCGAGCTGCGCCAGGGTTGCCGCGGCTTCCGCCTTGGCGACGTCGACCTTCTGCTGAGCCGCATCGAGATCGTGCTTGGCCTGATCAAAGGTCGCACGGGATGCGAACGAGCTGGCATTCAGGTCCTGCTGGCGCTGCAGCGACTTTTCGAAGAACGGAATATCCGTCTGGGTCTGGGTGATCTCGGCCAGCGATTGCTTGTAGCTGGCTTCAAGGTTGAGGATCTGGTTGCGCACGACGCCAAGCTGCGCCTTCGCACCGGCAAGTGCGATGCTATAGGGGGAGGCATCGAGACGGAACAGCACGTCGCCCTGCTTGACCTGCTGATTGTCGTGGACATCGACCGACTGCACGATACCGGACACATCGGTCGAAACGCCGACCATGTCGGCCTGTATGTAAGCATTGTCGGTGGACATCACCTGTCCGCCGGTCGCGTAGAAATAACCTCCGACGATCAAAAGCACCGGCAGGAGCCCGAAGAAAAGCGGCCGCTTCAGGCTGCGCCGGGGACGCGCCGGTGCGGGAGGCGCAGGAGGTGTGGTTTCCTTGGCCACAGGCACGGCAGGGGCCGTTTCAATGGTCGTGTCGGGCTTCTCCATTACCGCGTCATTGCGTGCGGCGGTGTCTGTATTGGCAGGAATGCGTAAGGAAGGTGAACCGTCAGCCATGATTTTTCTCTTTGTCCTCGATCGGCGTTTGGCATGCGTCGATCAAATTTGTCTTCATAAGGGTCAGTGTTCGAATGAGATGTTCGCGGTCTGCATCCGGGACATCGGCGAGCGCTTCGGACCGGGTAAGGTCCGCCACCCGGCGAATGCCATCAAGCAGGGGCCGGGCCTCCTCGCGGGAGAACAACAAGCGGATGCGCCGGTCAGTCGGGTGCTTGCGGCGTTCGATCAGGCCGCGTTCCTCGAGCTTGTCGAGGATACGGACCAATGTGATCGGCTCAATTTCCAGAAGCTCGGCCAATCCCGCCTGGTGGATCCCCTCATTTTTGGAAAGATACGCCAGCGTTTGCCACTGCGACCGGGTGAGGCCCAGATCCTTGGCGCGCTGCTCGAAACGCTTGCGCAACAGACGTGCGACTTCGTGCAGCAGAAAGCTCAGGGTCGGTGCATTGTCCATGATCGGAGAGTCAAACTCATAAGGTTGCTTATAACAGTCATGCATATAGCAAGGGTGCTGGTCGAATTAAAGGCGACAGCTTGCCTCAGCCACAAAAAAATCGGGCAAGGCCCTTCAACATATTGTGAGGAGATTTCGGCCAACACCGAGCAGAGGCTGTCAGTCCTTGCGCGGAAGGAAAGTCTGTTCGAATCCGCTGATGAATCTGTCAAAGAGCGTAGCGAAGGCTTCGATGTCGGCGGCGGGCCAGTCTGCGACGATGCCTTGCACGACAGCATGCTTCTGCGCCTGGATTTCCGAAACCAATCTATGTCCAAGTGCAGTCATGACGACAACGATGCGCCGCGCATCGGCTTGCGAGGCTTTGCGGCGCAAGACGCCTCGCGTGACCATTTCCGCAACGATCCGGCTCGCGCGGGATGGATCGACACGCAGGATTTCGGCTATCGCGCCGACCGTTACTTCGCCGGCCGTTTCCGCGCGCCGTACGGCGTCGAGAACATCGAGATGCGAAAGCTCAAGGTCGGGTGCAATGTTTTGAATTGCAAGGCGGCCAATCAGGCGCCTTCCAATCAACAGGCGCATCCGCGTCATCACCTGACCGATATGTACGATCTCTTCACTTTCAACTTGATTGGGTGCTTCACGCTTATGTGTTGTCATGGTGCCCGTCATAATTTCAGCATAACAGATACTTGCAGTCGTAAGAATATGCAAATGGCATTCGAGTGCTATTGACAATTATATGCTAATAGCACATTTATGCCTGTAATCAAGCTCGGATCCCTTGCTCCATGGACATGCATGCACCGCCCGCCCCGCTCGTGACGGACCACCGTCTGCGGCTCATCATTTTCTTTTTCTTGAGTTCGGCCATGTTCATGGCGACGCTGGACAACCAGATCGTCTCGACTGCGTTGCCGACAATCGTCGGCGAATTCGGGCATCTGGAGCGCTTTGGCTGGATCGGATCGTCCTATCTGCTGGCTTCGAGTGCTGTCATGCCGATCTACGGCAAGCTCGGTGACCTTTTCGGGCGCAAATATGTGATGATGACTGCCATTGCGATATTCACCATCGGGTCCGCCGTCTGTGGGCTGGCTGTGTCGATGAACACCTTGATCGCTGCGCGCGTGCTGCAGGGACTCGGCGGCGGTGGCATCATGGTCTCGATTTTTTCCATCAACGCCGACCTGTTCGAACCGCGCGAGCGTGCGCGGTACCAGAGCTATTCCAGTTTGGTGCTCATGGCTTCAGGCGCGATCGGCCCGGTTCTCGGTGGGACGATGAGCGATCTTTTCGGTTGGCGTTCGATCTTTCTGGTCAACATTCCGGTTGGCATCATCGTCCTCATCGGCCTGTTCACCATGCTTCCCTATCGCAGGCCCGAACGCAAGCCAAGGATCGATTATGCCGGAGCTATTCTGCTGGCTCTGACTACCAGTAGCATCGTGCTCGCTGCAGATGGTGCCGAGTTATTTGGCTCGCTGGTTTCCCCTCAAAGCATCGCCATCATTGCCTTCGGCATCGTCTGCGCTACAAGCTGGGTTTTTGTCGAACGCCGTGCGCCAGAACCAATCGTCCCGCCATCGCTGTTCCGGAACCCGACATTCTCGCTGCTGCTCATTATCTCAATCACGAGCGGCGCCATTGCTATCGGCATGGTCAACTATTTCGCGCTTTTTCTGCAGACAACAACGGGCCTATCGCCCTCGCAGGCCGGCGTGTTTTTCATCCTGTTGACCGGCGGCATTGTCTGCGGGTCGTTGATGGGTGGCCGGCTGATCTCGACGACCGGACGCTACAAGCCGTTGTCCATAGCCAGCCTTTCTTTGAGTTGTCTCGCCTTCATGCTGTTCACCCAGGTTCAGGCAGGAACGCCGGTGTTGCTCATCGGTATCCTGATGGCGATGCACGGTATTGGAATAGGACTTGGCCAACAGGTGCCGGTGATCGGTGTGCAAAACGCAGCTGACAGCCGGGACGTTGGGGCGGCAACGGGGGCGGTAACGCTGTCGCGTATGGGCGGTGCGTCTATCGCCATTTCTATCTATGGCGCTATTGTTGCAGCGAATCTTTCCCGTGTCGGCGTCAGCATCCCCGGTGTCAGCAACATTGAGCAGTTGACGCCGAAAATGCTGGCGGCGTTGCCTGATGGCGCGCGCCAAGCGGTTGCCGACAGCTATGCGGCAGCCTTCACGCCGCTCTTCCTGACCTCGGCCTGCTTTGCCCTGACAGGTCTCATTGCAGCCTTCGTGCTGAAACCGGTACTGCTTCCGACAGCAGGCGCTTTGAAAAACAGGGCGGTGGAATGATGAGTCAGTGCGGCCTCGTTGGCGCTTCATCAGTCTTGGCGTGCCGACTGCGGAACCAGCAAGACCTGCGGCTCGCAGAAATGCATTTACCGCAACCCGCGCGCTTTGCCCGCCCGTCCAACGATTGTCCTTCATGCATATTTCGCAGGATCCAAGGCAATGGTATCAGATCACGGATGATCTGCCCCGGTATCCAGACGTTCCCTAATGACTGATTCGAAATCGCAGTGGATTTCTTTACAGCTCTTCCGGTCGCCTGCCACCCATGGCACGTGTCAGCTCGTCAGCGGCGTCGCGTATAACCGGGCCGAGCACGATGAGCTTTTCCTTGGGCAGTCGCACCGCCGGTCCAGAAATCGACATTCCGGCGATCGCCTCGCCATGTTCGTTGAAGATCGGCGCCGCGATGCAGCGCATCCCCAGGGTGTGTTCCTCGTCATCGATCGACCAGCCGCGCGAACGTATCTCCTGAATGTTCTTCAGGAGAGCTGGTAGCGTATCCAGCGTGTGATCGGTGAAATGGGAAAGTTGTTTGCCGCCCACGGTCCTGCCAATTTCGGCGTCCGACCACGTAGAAAGGATAGCCTTGCCGATGCCCGAGGCGTGGATGGGGCCACGCCGTCCGGGCCGGTAAAAGGCGCGCATCGGCGCATGGCTCTCGACCTGTGAAATGAATACCACTTCGCCGTCATCCTCGATGCCGATATTCGCGGTTTCGCCGCATTCCTCCATCAGCCGTTTCAGGAAGCGGCGGCTGATCGTGCCAAGCTTGCGAAAGCGCAGGAACGCGTTGCCGATCGCGAATGCTCCAACACCAATAGTCCAGTCGCCTGTTTCCGGGTCATGAGCCACCATGCCGTGGTTCTGAAGCGATGTTAGCAGACGATGGATGGTCGAAGGCGCAAGCCCTGTCTGGTCGACAAGTTCTGTGAGCGCCGAACCGTCATGGTCGGCAATAATCGCAAGAAGTTTCAAGCTCCTGTCGAGGACCTGCACCGAAGACGGCGCGACATCCGCTGCAGCCTTACGGCCCCTCCTGCCTTTGACCGGTTCGATAACAGCCACAGTGGCTCCTTTATTCACTCCGTTGCGTGATCCACAGCCATAGACCGGCAAACCGGATTTATCCAGTTTTATTGAAAGTCATTATTTCCATATGATGAGATCATTTTCCATTTTATGTTGATAATTACAAATTATGGGTTACAGTTCCATAAATTCTGGAGGAACTGCCATGACCAAAATGCGTGCCGTTGATGCCGCTGTTCGTATCCTGGAGAAGGAAGGAATCGATTGTGCCTTTGGTGTCCCGGGGGCCGCCATCAATCCGTTTTATTCGGCGCTGCGGGCGCGTGGCACGGTCCGCCATATCCTGGCGCGTCACGTCGAGGGTGCTTCGCATATGGCTGAGGGTTATACCCGCGCCGAAGCCGGCAATATCGGCGTTTGTATCGGTACCTCCGGCCCGGCCGGAACGGATATGATCACCGGCCTTTACTCGGCGTCCGCCGATTCCATTCCGATCCTGTGCATCACGGGGCAGGCGCCGCGCGCCCGGCTCGACAAGGAAGACTTTCAGGCCGTCGATATCGCGTCGATTGCCAAGCCCGTCACCAAGTGGGCGGTGACGGTAATGGAGCCAGGCCTTGTTCCCTATGTTTTCCAGAAAGCCTTCCATATCATGCGCTCGGGCCGTCCGGGTCCGGTGCTGATCGATCTGCCGATCGATGTGCAACTGGCGGAAATCGAGTTCGATCCCGAAACCTATGAGCCTCTGGACCCCTACAAGCCCGCCGCCACGAGGGCGCAGGTGGAAAAGGCGTTGACGATGCTCAACGAGGCGGAACGCCCGCTGATCGTTGCAGGCGGCGGTATCATCAATGCAGATGCTTCCGATCTGCTGGTTGAGTTCGCCGAAATCACCGGCGTTCCGGTTATCCCGACACTGATGGGCTGGGGGACGATCCCCGATGATCACCGGCTGATGGCCGGAATGTGCGGTCTGCAGACCTCGCACCGCTACGGCAATGCGACGATGCTCGCCTCCGACTTCGTGCTCGGCATCGGCAATCGCTGGGCCAACCGCCACACCGGCAATGTTGCGACTTACACAGAGGGAAGAAAGTTCGTCCACGTCGACATCGAGCCAACGCAGATTGGCCGTGTCTTCTCACCGGATTTCGGCATCGTATCCGATGCGGGAAAGGCGCTGAAGCTTTTCCTCGACGTCGCGACGGAATGGAAGACTGCAGGCAAATTGCGCGACTGGTCGAAATGGGCGGAGGACTGTCAGGAACGCAAGCGGACCATGCTGCGCAAGACGCATTTCGATCAGGTGCCGTTGAAGCCGCAACGCGTTTACGAAGAGATGAACAAGGCGTTCGGCCGCGATGCCTGCTACGTGACGACCATCGGGCTAAGCCAAATCGCAGGAGCGCAGTTCCTGAATGTCTATAAACCGCGCAACTGGATCAATTGCGGACAGGCCGGACCACTGGGGTGGACGCTCCCGGCGGCGCTCGGCGTGCGTGCTGCCGATCCGCACCGGTCTATCGTTGCTCTCTCGGGCGACTATGATTTCCAGTTCATGATCGAGGAGCTGGCGGTCGGGGCACAGCACAAGCTGCCGTATCTGCATGTCGTCGTGAACAACTCCTATCTCGGTCTCATCCGCCAGGCGCAGCGTGGCTTCGATATGGATTTTGAAGTCAGTCTGGCCTTCGACAATATCAACGCGTCAGGCGATGCGGAGAAGGGGTATGGCGTTGATCATGTCGCGGTTGCTGAAGGGCTCGGCTGTAAGGCCATCCGTGTTCGCAGTCCCAACCAGTTCGCGGAAGCGTTCGAAGATGCCAGGGCGCTGATGGATGAATATCAGGTGCCAGTGGTCATAGAAGTCATCCTGGAACGCGTGACCAACATCGCGATGGGTATGGACATCAACGCGGTCGTCGAGTTCGAAGATCTCGCCGAGCGGCCAGAAGACGCGCCGACTGCTGTCGCCGCATATCTCGATTGAGGAGGATGACATGCCCAGATTTGCCGCCAATTTGACCATGCTTTTCAATGAGGTACCGTTTCTCGAACGCTTTGCGCTTGCGAGCGAGGCGGGATTTGAAGCGGTCGAATATCTCTTTCCCTACGACTACAACGCCAGGGAACTGAAGCAGGAGCTGGACCAGAACAGACTTGTTCAGGTGCTGCACAATCTGCCTGCCGGCGACTGGGGCAAAGGCGAGCGCGGCATCGCCGTGCTGCCCGATCGCATCGACGAGTTCCGGCGTGGCGTCATTATGGCAATCGACTATGCGACGGCGCTCGGCTGCAAGCAGGTCAACTGCCTTGCGGGGATTGCTCCGACGGGATTGGGCGATGAGGTGCTACGCTCGACCTTCGTCCATAATCTGAGGCTCGCCGCACAGGAGCTTGCCAAATATAACATTCGGCTGCTGATCGAGCCTGTCAACACGTACGATATTCCGGGGTTTTACCTGAACACGGTCGAGCAGGCGGCCTCGATCATCGAAGAGGTCGGCAGCGATAATCTGTTCATTCAATACGACCTCTATCACCAGCAGCGGACACGCGGCGAACTCGTCGCAACCTATGAGCGCCACAAGGAATTGATCGCGCATATCCAGCTTGCCGACAATCCGGGCCGTAATGAACCCGGCACCGGAGAAATCAATTATCCCTTCGTTTTCAAAGCCCTGGACCAAGCCGGCTATGACGGCTGGATCGGCTGCGAATACAAACCGAAAACAGAAACGCAACGCGGCCTTGCCTGGTTGAACGAAGCTTCAACGACGCAAAAGCATGCGGATATCATCAGGATGAGGAACTGACCACATGGCGGACATAGGTTTTATCGGGCTCGGTATAATGGGAACACCCATGGCGCGCCATCTGCAGGATGCCGGGCACGAGCTCTACACGTCGAAGTTCTTTATTGAGCCAAAACAAGAGCTTGTCGACAATGGCCTGAAGATCGTCGAGAGCCCGAAGGCTCTGGCCGAAAGGACTGACATCATTATCCTGATGCTGCCGGACACGCCGGAAGTGAAGGACGTTCTCTTTGGCGAGAATGGAGTGGTCTTCGGGCTGAAGCCGGGTAAGCTCGTCATCGACATGAGCTCGATTTCACCGATCGATACCAAGGAGTTCGCTAAAAAGATCCGCGAAACCGGCAGCGAATATATCGATGCGCCGGTCTCGGGCGGTGAGGTTGGCGCCAAGAATGCGACGCTCAGCATCATGGCTGGCGGCAAACAAAGCGCCTTCGACCGCGCCTTGCCGCTCTTTAAATTGTTGGGCAAAAACATAACCCTGGTTGGAGACTGCGGTGATGGTCAGGTGACCAAGGTTGCCAATCAGATTATCGTCGCGTTGACCATCGAGGCCATATCGGAGGCGCTGGTGTTGGCGTCGAAGGCGGGCGCCGACCCGGCGCGAGTCCGCGAAGCGCTGATGGGCGGGTTTGCCTCATCCCGCATTCTCGAGCTGCATGGCGAGCGCATGATCAAGCGAACCTTCGAGCCGGGCTTCCGCATCTCGTTGCACCAGAAAGACCTCAATCTGGCCTTGCAAAGCGCCAAAACATTGGGCGTTTCGCTGCCGAACACCGCCTCGACGCAAGAATTGTTCAACAGCTGCGCCGCGAACGGCGATAGCGGTCTCGATCATTCCGGACTGGTCAAAGCACTCGAACGCATCGCCAACCACGAAGTCGCTTGAATGCCATTTGCACGCAGTCGTGACGCGTTTTCGCGTCACTACACCAAAATTTAAACCCGAGATTGCAAAAACCACGTCATTTCCGGGGTTTGTTGCGGAGGAATCGACCATTCTCGCATGGAATCGCTCCATCTTATTGCAAAAGCTGTTCCGCCTTTAAGAGCCTGACTGAAAATTCGCCATGGTGGCCTGCAAATGGCGTTTTTCTGCGGTCCGGTGCTCATGTACGAGAATGTACACTGCGCTCCGGTCCTCGAAAATCACCATTTTCGGCTCGCCCTGACGAATTTTGAGTCAGGCTCCAAGGGCTAACGATTCTCTTCGATTGTCAGGACGATCTTGCCGATGTTGGCGTTGGATTCCATCAATGCGTGGGCCTGACTTGCCTCACGGAGCGGGAAACGCGCATGGATAAGTGGCCGGCATTTGCCCGCTGCTAGAAGCGGCCAGACGTTGGCTTCAACCTCGGCCGCGATCCGCGCTTTTGCTTCGAGAGACTGCGCTCGCAGCGTTGAACCGGTATGGGTAAGGCGCTTCATCATCAGGCGCATAAAATCGACATCGGCGCGAGAGCCTTGCAGGAATGCTATATTGACGATCCGCCCGCCGATCGCCGCTGCCTGGTAGTTTTTTTCGATATAGGAACCGCCGACCATGTCGAGGATGACGTTGGCGCCCTGCCGATCTGTGATTTCCCGGACCTCTGCCAGCCAATCGGCCGTGCGGTAGTTGATTGCCGCGTCCGCACCGAGTTCGCGGCAAGCGGCGCATTTGTCGTCCGTTCCGGCAGTTGCGATCACCTTCCCGCCGAATGCCTTGGCGAGCATGATCGCAGTCGTTCCGATGCCCGATGCGCCGCCATGGATAAGCAAGCTTTCGCCAGGCTTCAGAGCGCCAAGCTCGAAGACGTTATGCCAGACGGTAAAGAAGGTTTCCGGTACGGCGGCCGCTTCAACGAAGGAAAGCCCTTCCGGGATCGGTAGAGCGCTCGACCCGTCGACAAGCACATATTCGGCGTAACCGCCACCCGGCGTCAGAGCGCAAACCTTGTCTCCCAGCTTCCACCGCGACACATCCGTTCCGACGGACGCCACCTCGCCGGCAACTTCGAGACCAGGCAGGTCGGAGGATCCTTTCGGAGGCGGGTAGCTGCCGGCGCGCTGGAAGACATCGGGACGATTGACGCCGGCGGCAGCAACACGAATGAGTATTTCATTTTCCGCAGGGGCAGGGACGGTGCGCTGTTCCGCCTTGAGAACACCGGGACCGCCCGGTTCGCTGATGGCGATTACAGTCATGCTCTCGGGAAGGCCAGTCATCGCCACATCTCCATCAGGGAATGGTGGTATACAAGGGGGGGCACGCCGCCTGCTTGCTTGTTGCATCAAGCCCGCTGGTCGGGTTGGTCAGGCACAACACCACATTTTCAATCGAAAATACCTTCGCTGTGCTTCTCCACATAAGCGGCCAGGCCGAGCGTATGATCGCGGCAAAGCTTTTCGGCTGTCTCGGTATCGCGCTTTTCCAAAGCCGCAATGATCGCCAGATGGTCCTTGATCGACTGGGATGCACGGTCGTCACGCCCGATGGTGATCTTCCGGATGCCTCGAACGTGAAGGAGAATGTTCTCGGTCGTTTCCCGAAGAATCTTCGAATCCGTCATCTGGATCAAGGTCTGGTGAAACTGCAGGTTGGCTTCGGAATATTCGCCCACATAGTCGGCCGGTTTATGGCCTTCATGGAACTTTTCGAAGAGCGTCCTCAAGCGCGCAATATCCTTGCCGCTGGCATTGAGCGAGACGAGGCGGGCGGCCATGGCTTCCAAAGCAGCCCAGACCTGGATCATTTCGATCACTTCGCGCTTGGTCTTGCGCAAAACCATGATGCCGCGACGGGGAATGGACTTCACGAACCCCTGTTGTTCCAGCATCGCGATGGCTTCGCGGATCGGAGTCCGGCTGACGCCGAGCCGGTCGGCCAACTGCCGCTCGTCGAGCCACGTGTCTTCGGATGTGGCATAGATGTCCATATTTGCGATGGCCTGCTTCAACGTCGCATAGATTCGCGTTTTGAAGTTCGGCTCGGCCGCAAAAGGCTCAAGGACGAGGTCCGGGGTGACGTCATCGGCCAACGGCCAACGCATATGGGTTCTCGGGCTCACGTCAGGTCATCTCCATTTATATTTGGAATGTATAATACCATATGTATTCCTTTGAAGTCATTTGCGAGTCTTTGCAACCATTGCATTATCCATGCGCGCCGAAATCAAGGGCCAGCGCTGTGCCCGCTTCGAGAATGGCGGTGTAAGTATCGGCAATCGGATCGATCAACCGTGCGCTGAGATCGGCGTAGCTCGAGGGACGTTCTCCGGGATAGGTGAACGGCTCGCCAAGATGATAGTTCTTCATGTCGACGGGGTTTCCTGGATATGCGCCGTGGAGCAGTCCGACAGCTTCTGGTATGCGCAGGCTGAAAATCAGTTCCATGATGTCGTCACGGGAAATATCGTTGCGCGTTGAAAATCGTGGAACGCGCGCCGCCATCAGGAAGATATGCTGTAATAGTGCCAGGCGTATGGCCTGCAGCATATCGCTGCGTTCATGTCCTGGCTCCTGCGGCTTGCCAGTAGGCAGTTCCACCGCATCCAGGATGCGATGAAGCCAGATGGCATCGACCCTTAACTTGACCGCCAGCGTGCTTATGGCCGTCGCCCTTTCGTCACCTTCAAGAAGTTGCGTAATCAAAAGACAGGGTTGGGCGAGATGCGGCTCGGCGCCGGCATAGGGCCGCGACGACCAGAACGCAGGATCGTAAATGGTTGCAAATGCAGCGAGCGCCTTGATGCTCGACTTCTGTTTCGTGGCAGAAACGTGAGATGTAAGCCGGCGCAGGCGATCCGATCCCTTATAAACCTCCACAAAACGGTCCTCATCATCGCAAACGGCGCTTCCGAAACCAGAGACTACGGTTAGCGGGTAGCCCAGTTGCTGCAGGATGGCATTATGGGGGATCGCGCGGATTTTCCTGACCTGATGAACTTCGGCGCCGGCTACATCGAATTGCCGGCGCGATTTGCGCGAACCGGTCTCGTTGAGAAGTCCTTGTGGAAACGAGCCGAGCGTTCTGTGATAGGCCCGGTCATTCAGAAGACGATCATGAAAATTCGCAATATGCCGATAGAAGTCGAAGGAAAAGCTCGTCCTTGCGTAGAGCATATCATCGTCGGGTGCGCCGCGCGTCGGCACCTCGCATTCGACGAGCCTCGTCAACGTGGCAAGAGCCAGCTCCGGTGTTTCGAAATAGAGATATCCGTCGCCGCCTTGAAAACTCACCTCATGTTTCAAAGCAATGGCGGCGTCGCGGTATTGGTGGCGGATCCATGGGCTAAGCACGTAGAACACCCGGTCCGTGAATGAGCGCTGGTGGGCACCGCGGCCGGCGGATTCGCCATGCGTGTTGAAAATGAGGACTTCGACATCCGTGAGTTCATGACGAATGCACGCGCGCGCCAGTTGCCCCTGGACGCGTTCGATGGCGAGAGCCGCCGGAATCTGACCCATGAAACGACCGGAATCGGAAAAGCCGGTTTGTATCGCTATACGACCGCGGGCACGCACGATGTCGCGGTATTCGGGAATCGTGAAAAGCACATCGAAAAAGCGAGCCGCACCTTCGAGCGCGGCAGGCGTTTCGAATAGCGGCGATATATCGAGCCTGTGGTCGACGCCGAACAACCGGGCGAAGCACATCGCGGCAAGCACGGTTGCCGGGGTCTCGCACTCGGCAATCAACAGGCGCATGGAGGAATCGCTATCGACATGTTTTAAAATTTGGGCGGCAAGCAGAAACTGTCGCAGGGCGGTTTTTTGCTCGATGTCGAGGGAGGCGAAGTTGACCTGGTACTTGTCGGCATTGCGAATGAGTTCGCCAAGCCTTTCGAGAATTGACCGGCTGCTGATCTGCTCTTCGGAATCAAGGTCCAGATACTGCATGATGGCGTTGTGAAGCTGCGTCGCATTGATTCGCAGGTGAACTTCTCCGACGCCAAAGCTGAGCGCCACCATCTCGCTGCGCAGTGTCAGCAAATCTATGGCAATTTCGTCGGAGGCATCCGCGACCACCTCGTCCAGCATGGCGAGCAAGGGAGCGGTGCTGACGATCCGGTCGGGGTGGCCGGCCGTCAGTGTCTCGGAAGCAGCCTCAAGCGCCACGGGATCAAGCGGCGATCGGGAAAAGGCCTCAAGCACAAGATCGTTCCATGCCTGGAGCCGGTACAGCTTCAAAGCCATCCGCCCGAGCTTGTTTCCGGTCGCCGATCCGCATCCGGGCTTTGTGAGTATCCGGGTGATTGAAGCTTCATAGCGACGGATCTGCCGCGATTTTTCAGCAAGCCTGAAGCCGAACATGTCGATCCAGGCTATGTCCGTGCGTCCATCCAGGTCGTAACCAACCCAGGTACCGACGCTGACGAAACCGACCCGCGCCTCCCGCCATCTGCCTCCATGGCGCTTCCGCAGGATTTCAAGCGATATTGTCGAAAATTCAGCAATCGCGTCGTTGGCTCGGTCAAGCGCCACAAGCACCGCTTCGTGCTCGTCATTCAGGGTGATCGGGCGATCAGGACCGAAGCCCGTCTCATCGTCTTCAATGATTTCGTCATTGGCCAGCCGGGCGAGCATGTTGCGCTGACGGCGCGACAGAAGAAAGGTTGGATGTGCTGTAAATACCAGCCCAAGCTGGCAGCGGCGGAGAATGGCAAGATCCTCCTCGAATGTGCCGGCATCGCCGAGCAGGGATTCGATCGCGGACCTCAGACGCTTGCGATTTTCATCCATGTCGAGCGGGCCAACATAACCGGCGAGGGCACGGGCGCGAGCGTGAAAGCTGGCCTTGCCGAGAAAATGGATGAGGCCGGCCAAATCCTGTCTGTCGAGCGTGCCTGCTTCGAGATCACGCGACAGTTCGAAGGAGAGCTGTGCGACCGGATTGTAGCGTGGTTCGTCGGTCAGCCGCGCGCGAAAGGCGGAAAGCCTTTCGCGGCAGCGATGTTCAAGCGACATGACCATTTCATCCGGCACCGGGACTGCCATCAGCCAGTTGCTGACAGGCGTGGAGTTACCGAGCGGTCGTTCAGAAGTTCGACAAGTGTCGTGCCGAGACGCGCTGGCGTCGATGCGATCCGGATGCCAGCCGCTTCCATGGCGCTGATTTTGTCTTCTGCGCCACCTTTGCCGCCGGAGATGATGGCTCCGGCATGGCCCATACGGCGGCCGGGAGGTGCTGTCCGCCCCGCAATAAAGCCGACCGTCGGCTTGGAGCGCCCGCGTCTTGCCTCATCGGCAAGGAACTGCGCGGCCTCTTCTTCGGCCGAACCGCCGATTTCGCCGATCATTACGATTGATTCCGTCGCCGGATCGGCAAGGAACATTTCCAGCACATCGATGAACTCGGTGCCCTTGATGGGATCACCACCGATTCCGACCGCAGTCGTCTGGCCAAGGCCCTGTTGCGAGGTCTGGAACACCGCCTCATAAGTAAGCGTGCCCGAGCGCGACACGATGCCGACCGATCCTTTCCGGAAGATGGAGCCTGGCATGATCCCGATCTTGCATTCATCTACAGTCATGATGCCTGGACAGTTGGGGCCTATCAGTCGCGATTTCGACCCGCTCAATGCACGTTTGACGCGTTGCATGTCGAGGACCGGAATACCTTCCGTGATGCAGACGATGAGCGGGATTTCCGCCTGGATGGCCTCGCAGATAGCGTCTGCGGCGCCGAAAGGCGGTACGTAGATAACCGAGGCGTCAGCTCCGGTCGCTTCACGTGCTTCCGCCACCGTGTCGAAGACGGGCAAGCCGAGATGTGACGTTCCACCCTTGCCGGGGGAGGTGCCGCCAACCATCGTGGTGCCGTATTTTATAGCCTGTTCGCTGTGGAAGGTGCCGGTCTTGCCGGTGAAGCCCTGGCAGAGGAGACGGGTGTTCTTGTTGATCAGTATCGACATTAGTTTGAGCCTCCGACTGCATTGACGATCTTCTGGGCGGCATCGTCGAGATCATCGGCCGGGATGACGTTCAACCCCGATGCTGCGATGATCTTCTTGCCCTCATTCACATTGGTGCCTTCGAGGCGAACAACGAGCGGGACCGTCAGCCCCACTTCCCTGACGGCCGTGATCACGCCTTCCGCGATCACGTCGCAGCGCATGATGCCGCCGAAGATGTTGATGAGAATGCCTTTTACATTCGGATCAGCGGTGATGATCTTGAATGCTGCTGCGACCTTCTCGGCAGTGGCGCCACCGCCGACGTCAAGAAAGTTGGCCGGTTCTGCGCCGTAGAACTTGATGATGTCCATTGTCGCCATGGCGAGACCAGCGCCGTTGACCATGCAGCCGATGCTGCCATCGAGCGTAATGTAGGAAAGGTCATATTTCGACGCCTCGATTTCCCTGGCATCCTCTTCGGTTTCATCCCGCATTTCGAAAATGTCGAGATGACGGGCGAGCGCGTTGGAATCGAAGCTGACTTTGGCGTCGAGGCATTTCAGCTGGCCGTCCTTGGAGACGATCAGCGGATTGATCTCGAGCATCTCCATGTCTTTGTCAGTGAAGGCGGTGTAGAGCTTTGCGACGAGTGTATGGGCCTGTTTGGCGAGATCGCCGTCAAGTTCGAGCGCCTTGGCGACGGCACGGCCATGATGGGGCAAGATGCCTGTTGCCGGATCAACCGAGAACGTCAGGATCTTTTCCGGTGTGTCGTGCGCGATGGTTTCGATGTCCATGCCGCCTTCGGTAGAGACAACGAACGAAACACGGCTGGTTGCGCGGTCGACGAGAAGCGAAAGATAGAATTCCTTCTCGATTTGCGATCCGTCCTCGACATAGAGGCGGTTGACCTGCTTGCCTGCGGGACCGGTCTGGATTGTGACCAACGTATTGCCCAACATCTCGGCGGCATGTTCGCGAACTTCTGCAATCGAACGGGCAAGGCGGACACCGCCCTTTGCACCTTCGCCCAGTTCCTTGAACGAACCTTTGCCGCGGCCGCCGGCATGAATTTGCGATTTGACGACAAAGACCGGACCAGGAAGCCTTGCGGCCATTTCACCGGCCTCTTCGATGTCCACAGCCAGATAGCCTTCCGGGACAGGCACGCCAAAGGACTTGAGTACACCCTTGGCCTGATACTCATGAATATGCATTGGAGAAAACCTCCCCTTGAAATTTATGGATTTTGTGAGGGCACCAGACCCTGGCTTGCACCAGGGCCCGGCGGGGAGGACCTAAAGAAGACCTGCGCCTCTTGCCCACTTGTACTTTGCTCCCAGCACCTCGACTGGAAGCTCGGTCGAATAGGCATAGGCGGGAATGCCATGCTGGTAGAGATACTCGGCGGCCTCTTCGACTTCGACGTCGCCGGCAAGCGATGCAACCATCGGCTTCTCGATGCCCTTGGCCGCCATCTCTTCCTTTACCTCGACCATCAATTTGGCAAAGACCATCGGCGGGGTCACGATCGTGTGCCAGTAACCGAGGATGAGCGCGTGGATGCGATCATCCTCGAGACCGAGTTTGACCGTGTTCTTGTAGGTCAAAGGCGGTTCGCCGCCGGTGATGTCGACGGGATTGCCCGCAGCACCGAAGGGAGGAATGAACTTGCGGAAGGCCGCATCGAGATCGTCAGGCATTCCCATGAGGCTGAGGCCGTTATCGACGCAGGCATCGGAGAGAAGCACGCCCGAGCCGCCGGCGCCGGTGATGATGACGACGTTTTCTCCCTTCGGCGTCGGCATGACCGGAATGCCGCGAGCGAACTCGAGGAGCTGCCGCAGCGAGCGGGCACGGATGACGCCGACCTGCTTGAAAACGTCCTCGTAAATCTTGTCGTTACCGGCAAGCGCACCCGTATGAGAGGAGGCCGCTTTGGCACCTGCAGACGTGCGCCCGGCCTTGAGAACAACGATCGGCTTTTTCTTCGAGACGCGTTTTGCCGCTTCGGCAAAGGCACGGCCGTCTTTCAGATCCTCCAGATGCTGGGCGATAATCCGCGTATTGTCGTCCTGCTCGAAGAAGGTGAGGAGGTCGTCCTCGTCGATATCCGACTTGTTGCCGAGACCGACAATCGCCGACACGCCCATCTTGGCCGAACGTGAAAAGCCGATGATCGCCATGCCGATGCCGCCGGACTGTGACGACAACGCCGCCGAACCCTTGACATCATAGGCCGTGCAGAATGTCGCGCAGAGATTTTCCGGTGTGTAGTAGAAGCCGTAAATGTTCGGGCCCATCAGGCGGATATTGTATTTGCGGCCGATCTTGACGATTTCGTCCTGGAGTTCCGGTTCCCCGGCTTCGGCAAAGCCCGAGGGAATGAGGACTGCGCCGGGAATTTTCTTCTCGCCGCATTCCGCAAGTGCGCCGGCGACCAATTTGGCGGGAATGGCAAAGACAGCCGTATCGATGTCGCCCGGGACGTCCTTGACACTCTTGTATGTCCTGTAACCGAGAATCTCTTCGGCTTTCGGATGGATCGGATAGATTTGCCCCTTGTAGCCACCGTTGATGAGGTTCTTCATCACGGAGTTGCCGATCTTGCCATCTTCTGCCGATGCGCCGATGACTGCGACCGCCTTCGGGCGCATGATGCGGTTCATGGATTTGAGGATTTCTTCCTGGCTCGGGCGATGACGCGGCTTGGCCTGATTGTAGTCGATGACGATGCGCACATCGGCGGCAATCGCGCCTTCCTTGGTGGCGAAAACCGGATTGAGATCGAGTTCCGAAATTTCCGGATAGTCGTCGACAAGCTTGGAGACCTGCACAATCATGTCGGCAAGCGCGGTACGATTGACTGGTTCACCGCCACGCACGCCCCTCAGCATTTCTGCCGCCTGAATGCTGTCGAGCATCGACAAGGCCTCGTCGTGTGTGACTGGTGCAAGGCGGAAGGTAATGTCCTTCAATACTTCAACGAGGACGCCGCCAAGGCCAAAGGCCACAAGTTTGCCAAAGCTGTCATCGGTTACCGCGCCGATGATTACCTCGAGACCGCCGGTCAGCATTTGCTGAACTTGAACGCCGATGATCTCCGCATCGGCCTTATAGGCCTGGGCGTTGGCGATGATCTTGTCGAAACTGGCTTTGGCTTCCTCGGCGGATTTCACGCCGACGACAACGCCGCCCGCTTCCGTCTTGTGCAGGATATCCGGAGAGACGATTTTCATTACCACCGGAAAGCCCATGGCTGACGCGAGCTTTGCGGCTTCCTCGGCACTGCCAGCGACGCCTTCCTGCGGGACGGCTATGCCATAAGCATCGCAAATAAGTTTGCCTTCGGGTGCGGTGAGTGCCTGGCGGCCCTCGGCCCGCGCCGCTTCCAGTACGTTACGGACAACGGTTTTGTCGAGCATGATTTCCTCCGTGATGGCCGCGTGCACTCCCCGTGACGGCGGCATTGATGTGGCCTGAATTTCCAGCGGCGCGAACTGTCCAACCATTTGGCGCCCGGGTTGGTATATTGTATACCAGAAAAATTACTGTCAAGTCCTGATCTCTGGCTTCAGCTATTTGCATTCAATGCGGATTGGTTACTTGAGTTGGATGCCTGGGCGGAGATCTCCGGCCCAGGCAACTGTTTGAATATTATTGGGCAGGCTGGAGGACGTTCTCTTCCGTTCTGCGAATAATGCCTGCTCGCCATGGCTTGAGCACGAACATGGCCAGAAGGGCTGCGCCAGCATTGAGAACGACACCGATGATGAACACCGAGTTCCAGTTTCCGTCCGCTGCCATCGCCGTGCCAAACGGCACGAGGAGCGCTGCTGTACCCTTGGCGGTGTAAAGCAGTCCCGCATTGGTGGCAGCATATTTCGCCCCGAACGTATCGGTGCAGGTTGACGGGAAGAGAGAGTAGATCTCGCCCCAGGCAAAGAACACCAGGCCGCTGAGGATGACGAACATCACCGGATTGCCCGCGTATAGATAGAGCAGATATATGCCGATCGCCTCAACCCCGAAGGCTATGAACATGGTGTTCTCGCGTCCGATTTTATCCGAAACCCAACCACAGAACGGCCGTGTCACACCATTTAGCAGGCGATCGAGGGTAGCGGCCAGCGTGAGAGCGGGTATGCCCAGCCACATCGGAATGTCCGCAACACCGAAATCCTTGGCCATTGGTGCAAGATTGGCCGTTACAACGAGGCCACCGGCGCCCACTGCAACGAACATGACATACATCAGCCAGAAAATCGGATGCTTTACCACTTCAGAAGGCAAATACTGCTTCCGGCTCTGAATGATCGGGCCCTTGTTGGCCGGTTCCGGCACCTGACCTGGTTTCGGGGCCAGCAGGAAGAACGAGAGCAACACGATAATAATGCCCTGACCTATGCCGAAGGTGAAAAAGGCGCTCTGGAAACCGAAATTGGCGATTGTCGCCTGGATTGGCCATACCGTCAGTGCCGCACCTGCACCGAAACCGGCAGCTGTTATGCCTGCGGCAAGTCCGCGCCGGTCGGGAAACCATTTCAATGCATTGCCCACACAGGTGCCATAGACTGCACCCGCGCCGATACCTGCAACGGCCTGGCCGATGCAGAACAGGAACATCGTGTCGGCATACGAGTTAATGACCCACCCGATTGCGCACAGCACGCCGCCGAACATGATGACGATCTTCGGGCCGTATTTATCGACAAACCAGCCCTCTATTGGAACGAGCCAGGTCTCGAAAAGAACGAAGAGTGTAAATGCCCATTGAATTTCACTCCGCCCCCAACCGAATTGCTTCGTGATTTCAGGAACGAAGAATGTCCAGCCATATTGCAGGTTGGCGATCATGACCATGCAGATCACGCCAATCGCCAATTGTCCCCATCTAAATCCGTCGCTGACCTGTTGCGAGCGGAAATCCTCTTTTACCGCTTGAGTCATGTTCATCCCTTTCTACGCCTTTTATGTAGCTATAATGCCATGCGCTGATCGGGACATACTGGTATCTGTTATACCAAAAGACAAGAGCCAAGCTGATAATGGTGTGTAACTTTTGTAAAAGCTGAATGTCTTCAAAACGTTAAACGGCCGCCGGACGTGATCCGGCAGCCGTTCAAGGGGAGGAAAACAAACTTTTCAGCGATCAGAGGCCGAAAGGTTCATTGTTTTTGTTGCGTGCATTCGTGCGTGCAACGCGGTCCAGGAAGGCGAGAATCGTCTCAATGATACCGCGCGAGGCGCTACGGGTCGATGCATTGGCTATTTCTGAGCGTGCCGGCATGATTGACACTCCTGTTTACTGTTTAAGATGGCGCTTGTCTGGCATACCATATCCCAGTTCACAACCGCGCCGGACGCATACCAGTGTCCCGTTTTTGCATAGGTTGTGCGCTGCACATATTCACAACGCCTTCGGGAGCGTTTGGTTTCGATCTTTTCCAGCTTTTGATTCGATCACAGAGAATGGGCATATCTCTTGATGAAGGATGTTTGACTTATGGTATTTATTATGCCAGAAATTATTCAACGAGCACTTCAGCCGACCCACACCCGGCGAGGAAGCGTTGCGGACTTTAGTAAAATCCGGCTCGGCTCTTTCGACTGTCTCCACGGGTTTCGTCCTTGAGGCGATAATCTGGAAGCAGGGGAGGAAGGCAGGGCCCTCGATCTCGACGAGCGGTTATCGCATGCAAAATCTCGGTGTAGCTGGGCCGATTGGCTCACTGAACAAGACCCCTGACCTGCTCGCGGCCGGTGCGGTGGCCTTACCTTGAAGCTTCAGGGATCAGCTCGGCAAAAAAGACGCCAACTATAAAGATGGCAAGGTTCAATAGGAGGAAAGACGTCCATGACAATCGTCACAAAGGTTGAGAAGGCCACATCAACGGCCGAAGATACATTGAAGCGGAAGGTACGCGACGGGAGCGTGGTGTCCGGTGGCCATCTGGTGGCGAGGGCGCTGAAGAATGAGGGCGTCGACACCATCTTCACACTTTGCGGCGGTCACATCATCGACATCTATGACGGCTGCATCGATGAGGGCATCCGAATCATCGATGTGCGTCACGAGCAGGTCGCAGCGCATGCTGCCGATGGATATGCCCGTCAGACGGGCAAGATGGGCTGCGTGGTTACCACTGCGGGTCCAGGCTGCACCAATGCGGTAACCGGTATCGCCACAGCATTCCGCTCGGAAAGCCCGGTGCTTCATATTGGCGGGCAGGGCGCCCTGACCCAGCACAAAATGGGCTCGCTGCAGGATCTCCCGCACGTCGACATGATGACACCGATCACCAAGTTCGCCGCTTGCGTCTCCTCCACCGAGCGCATTGCCGACATGATCTCCATGGCCGCGCGAGAGTGTTTCTCCGGCGCGTCGGGGCCTTCCTATCTGGAAATTCCGCGTGACGTTCTGGATCGTGAAATACCCATTGAAAAGGCTGTCATACCTGAGCCGGGAAAATACAGGGCTTCGACATATTCGATCGGCGATCCGGCCGACATTGAAAAACTGGCCGATGTTCTGGTGAACGCCGAACGTCCGGCTATTTTGTTCGGCCAACAGGTATTCACATCGGGCAGTACCGAAGCCGCGATCGAGCTGCTTCGCGGGCTGGATATTCCTGGCTACTTCAATGGCGCAAGCCGCGGCACATTGCCGATTGGCGATCCCCATCACTTCGACCGCACACGCGGCTTTGCCTTCAATAATGCTGACGTGATCGTGGTGATTGGCACACCATTTGATTTCCGCATGGGCTACGGCAAGCGGATTTCCAAGGACCTTACCCTGGTGCAGATTGATCAGGACTACCGCACTGTCGGCAAGAACCGCGATATCAATCTGGGGCTTGTCGGCCACCCCGGTGCCATTCTTTCGGCGGTCCTGCAGGCGGCGTCCGGCCGCATCGACAAGGGCAAGCGTCAGGCACGCCAACAATGGATGAAAACGCTCGAGGAGCAGGAAGTCATCGCCTACGAAAAGGTTTTGCCGCTTCTCAAGTCGGACCAAAACCCGATCCATCCCTACCGCGTGGCTTACGAACTCAACGAATTCCTCGGCGAAGATACAATCTACATCGGCGACGGCGGCGACGTGGTGACGATCTCTGCTCAGGCAGTGCGCCCGCGCAATCCGGGCCAGTGGATGGATCCTGGCGCACTTGGTTCACTGGGCGTGGGAACCGGCTTCGCGCTTGGAGCGAAGCTGGCTCACCCGCAAAAGGAGGTGCTTTGCTACTATGGTGATGGCGCCTTCTCGATGACGGCCTTCGATATGGAAACATGTGATCGCTTCAATGCGCCATATCTTGCGGTTATCGGCAACAATTCCTCGATGAACCAGATCCGTTACGGCCAGGTTGCGAAATATGGCGAGGAGCGCGGCAATGTCGGCAACAAGCTTGGCGATGTCGAGTTCTCCAAATTCGCTCATATGCTCGGCAATCATGGCGAGGAGGTGCGCGAGGCGTCCGAAATCCAGCCCGCGCTGCAGCGCGCTCGCGAGGCTATAGCCAGGACTGGCCGGTCTGCGGTCGTCAATATCTGGGTCGATCCGAATGAGTATGCGCCCGGGACCAAGAACCAGACGATGTACAAATAACGATAAAGCCCGGCGGTCACTCAGGCCGCCGGCTCAAATCGACATAGAGCAGAACAAACAAGTTCTGCACCGGAAGAAGGGAAGAAAAAATGACAAAAGCTCTGGAGGGCGTCCGCATCCTGGACTTCACCCACGTTCAGTCGGGACCGACATGCACGCAGCTTCTTGCCTGGTTTGGTGCCGACGTCATCAAGGTCGAGCGACCCGGGGTAGGAGACATCACGCGGGGCCAGCTTCGCGATGTTCCCGATGCTGACAGCCTTTATTTCACCATGCTCAATCACAACAAACGTTCGATCACGCTCGATACCAAGAACCAGAGCGGAAAGGCGGTTCTGGAGGAGCTGATCAAAAACTGCGATGTGCTGGTGGAGAATTTCGCCCCCGGTGCACTCGATCGCATGGGCTTCACGTGGGAGCGTGTTCAGGAACTCAATCCTGCGATGATCGTTGCCTCGATCAAGGGATTCGGCCCCGGTCCGTATCAGGACTGCAAGGTCTACGAAAACGTCGCGCAATGCACGGGCGGCGCTGCCTCGACTACAGGCTTTCGCGATGGCCTGCCGCTGGTTACCGGAGCGCAGATCGGCGATTCCGGCACGGGTCTGCATCTTTGCCTCGGTATCGTGACGGCGCTATTCCAGCGCACGAAAACGGGGCGAGGCCAGAAAGTCTCGGCAGCAATGCAGGATGGCGTGCTCAATCTGTGCCGGGTCAAACTGCGTGACCAGCAACGCCTGGCTCACGGTCCGCTGAATGAATACAGCCAATATGGCGAAGGCATTGAATTCGGCGAAAGTGTGCCGCGCGCGGGCAATGATTCCGGCGGCGGCCAGCCCGGGCGCATCCTGAAATGCAAGGGTTGGGAGACTGACCCCAACGCCTATATCTACTTCATTACCCAGGCGCCGGTCTGGGAGGCAATTTGCGACGTGATCGGCGAGCCGGAATGGAAAACCCATCCCGACTATGCAAAACCCGTTACCCGTCTGCCGCGGCTCAATGCGATTTTTGCCCGCATCGAGGAATGGACGATGACGAAGGACAAATTCGAAGCGATGGCAATCCTCAACGACAGGGACATCCCGTGCGGTCCTATTCTGTCCATGAAGGAAATTGCCGAAGATGAGTCGTTGAGAGCAACGGGCACGATCGTCGAGGTTGAGCATCCGGAGCGTGGCAACTACCTTTCTGTCGGGAATCCCATCAAGCTTTCCGATAGTCCGACAGACGTTACGCGATCCCCGCTTTTGGGAGAGCATACTGACGAAATTCTGCGCGACGTCCTCAGATTCGATGAGCGGGCGATCGACGAACTGCAGAAAAGCGGTGCACTCGGAATCCCGCAGAAAATCGCTGCCGAGTAATCCGCATTGAGAAAACGGCGACACCTCACCCCCATGTCGCCGTTTTCTTTTCATACAAGGCGTTTGTAATATTGTTGCAGCAATCCTGACCCGACTACCTATTGACTGTATGCATTTGTGTTGGCATTATGTATTCCAAAGAGGATTGTCGTAAGACCTATCGACAGAGCAGGTTGTGAACGAAGTGGTTGTTTTTGGCGTGACGGCAGAAGTTGGCATGGCTCGCAGGCGCCACCAAGTCCCGCCGCACATCAGCCTAATCGCTTTCAGGGAGGAGGCGGCTATGAAGCTTCATGAATTCCAGTCGAAAGCACTGTTATCCGGCAGAGGGGTCAATGTCCCCGAAGGCCGGGTGGCACTGACCGCCAGCGAGGCCCGCGAAGCCGCCCTGGCTTTGGGCGTGGATAGGATCGCCGTAAAATCTCAGGTTCTGGCGGGAGGGCGCGGCCTTGCGGGCGGCGTCCGTCTGGTCTCATCGCCTCAAGAGGTCGATGCAGCCGCCACAGCTATGCTTGGGCGCACCCTCATAACCGAACAGACAGGGCCTGCCGGTTGCCGCGTCAACAGAGTATTGATCGAGACGGCTGTTCGCTCCGTCCGCAGCCTCTATCTGTCGTTGCTTGTCGATGCGGCAAGGGCTGAAATTGCCGTCCTCGCCGGCGCCGAAGGGAGCGAGGATATCGAGCAGCGGCTTCAATCGGGCGAAACCCGTCTGGAACGGCTTTCCCTTGGCACCGGGGATGCATTGGAGAAAGAGGTCGTGACGGGCCTGGCCCGGCGTCTCGGCCTTGATGCCGGCCTTCACTCATCCTTTGCTGCGCTTCTCGACCAGTTGCGCGCAGCCTTCGTTGAACTCGATGCAACACTCATCGAACTCAATCCGTTGGTGGTGACAGAAGAGGGCAATTTTGTTGCGGTCGATGTCAAGATGATCATCGACGACAACGCGCTGTTCAGGCATCCCGAGTTGGTGGCCCTGCGCGAAGAGCATGACGGTGATGAGGTCGAGCTTGTCGCGCAGAATCGTCAGCTCAACTATCTGCGGATGGACGGCAATATCGGTCTGGCTGTCAATGGAGCCGGGCTCGGTCTCGCAACGCTCGACATGGTGCATGCAGCCAATGGTCGTCCAGCAAACTTCATGGATATCCGCACGACGGCGACCAGCCTCGACGTCGCGCACGGTTTTACGCTTCTCCTCAACAATCCGGCCGTGCGCTCGATTCTTGTCAATGTGCACGGTGGTGGAATGCAGCCCTGCGATACCATAGCCGACGGTCTCGGCATCGCGATGCGGCGGACGGGCCGCTCCTGTCCCGTCATCGTTCGTCTGGCGGGCAACAATGCCGAATATGCCCGGTTCCGCTTTGCCAATTTCGGTTGCAAGGTGATCGACTGTCCCGACATGTGGACGGCGGTGAGCCGCGCTGTTTCCGCCGCAGAGGGAGGAAGATCGTGACCATTCTCGTTGACCAGAATACCCGCGTGGTCTGCCAGGGCATGACCGGCTGGGCCGGAACACATTATTCGGCGGCCATGATGGAATATGGAACCCGGATTGTCGGCGGCATAACACCCGGCAAAGGCGGAACCTATCATTTGAATCTTCCGGTCTTCGACGAAGTTGCAGAAGCGATGAAAGAGACTGGCGCAAATGCCAGCATGATTTTCGTACCTCCCGAAAACGCGGCTGCAGCGATGATCGAGGCAATCGAGGCGGGTATGCCGCTTGTCGTCGCCTTGACGGAACGGGTACCCGTACAAGACATGCTGCGCGTGCGAGCGGCGCTGAAGCAGAGCTCGACCATTCTTGTCGGTCCGAATTCTCAAGGGGTTCTGTCCCCGGGCGTCTGCAAGATCGGCGTGATGGCGACCGGGAGCGAACGAAAAGGCCAGGTCGGCATCCTGTCGCGTTCGGCATCGTTGACCAGCGAAGTTATCGCTCAGGTGACTGCCGCGGGATTGGGCCAGTCGACCACAGTCGGCATCGGCGGCGATGCCATTCATGGGCTTGGCATGCGCGATTGCATGGAACTTTTCCTTGCTGACCACGACACCCGCGGCGTGATCGCAATCGGGGAGATTGGCGGATCCGAGGAGCAGGAATTGGCGGAGTTCCTTGCCGGGATCAAACCCGACATTCCGGTCGTTGGGCTGGTTGTCGGCCGCTATGCACCGACGGAACGCCGCATGGGTCACGCCGGTGCATTTGCGCAAAGTGCTGCCAGTGATGCCGAGAACAAGATCAATGCGCTTAAAGACGCTGGCGTCATCATCGCGAAGAGCCCGCATCTCGTCGGCGAGACTATCCGCGAGGCGATGGCCGTTTCGGCATAAGGTTTCTGGCCGGGTTTGGACAGGGCGCTGAAATGCCCAATCTCGGTCCGATAGAAGAATGCCCGGAGCTTATCGTTCCGGGCATTCTTTGCTGATGTGGTCCGCCGGCAATCTACTGAACGAATGTATTCGACAAGGTGCCGATACCGTCGATGGTAACGGAGACCGTGTTGGTCGCATCCTTGATCGAGCCGACACCAAGCGACGTACCGCAGCAGATCAGATCCCCAGGCTCAAGCGTCATGTCCTTTGATAACGCACTGACAAGTCGTGCCGGCGGAAAGATCATATCGCTGAGTGGATAGTTCTGGCGCAGGGCGCCGTTGAGTTCGGTTTTGACGTGGCATTCGGTCGGGTCGATGTCGGTGGCGATGACCGGACCGAACGGGCAGAAGCCGTCGAAGCTCTTGGCACGAGCCCATTGTGCGAAAGTCTTGTCGCGAGCGATAATGTCGCTCGCTGTCAGGTCGTTGACACAGGTATAACCGAAAATCGCGGCCGCGGCCTCCTCTTCAGAAGCATTGGTGCAGCGCGTGCCGATCACGATGCCGAGTTCGCCTTCATAGCCGACGCGTTCGGCGTAGGAAGGCGGACGGCTGACGACTGCGTCCGGGGAAGCTATGCTGGATATTGCCTTTAGCAGATAGAGAGGCTCATCGGGTTCCGCGACATCGAGTTTGGCCGCGAGCTGGCGGAAATTGTTCCACAGCGCGATGATCTTGGAAGGCGAGCACGGTGCCAGCAAGCGCACGGAGGCAAGCGGAAACCGCATGTCCGTTGGGGTCGGTTGGTCGAACATGCAGCCTTGATAGGCGATAATATCCTTGCCTTGCAGAAGGCCGAAACCCTCCACACCCTCATCGTCAAATCGTACCCATTGAGCCATTTCTGTATCCTCCATTTTGCAAAGTGCAGATCTTTTCTTCCGCGCTGGTTCCTCTTTGCTAGTGATCGAGTGCCTTGACGATGTTCTCGACCATTTTCTTGGCGTCGGCGAAGAGCATCATGGTGTTGTCGCGGAAGAACAGTTCGTTCTCGACGCCGGCATAGCCGGAACCCATGCCGCGCTTGATGAAGAGCACGGTGCCTGCCTTGTCGACATCGAGGATCGGCATGCCGAAGATCGGCGATTTCGGATCGGTCTTGGCCGCCGGGTTGGTCACATCATTGGCGCCGATGACGAAGGCGACGTCGGCCTGGGCGAATTCCGAATTGATGTCCTCGAGCTCGAACACCTCGTCGTAGGGCACATTGGCCTCGGCGAGAAGCACGTTCATGTGCCCGGGCATGCGGCCGGCCACCGGATGGATGGCGTATTTGATCTCGACGCCTTCGGCCTTGAGCTTGTCGGCCATCTCGCGCAAGGCGTGCTGGGCCTGCGCCACCGCCATGCCGTAGCCCGGCACGATGATGACCTTGGAGGCGTTCTTCATGATGAAGGCGGCATCGTCAGCCGAGCCCTGCTTGACCGGACGCTGTTCGACCTCGCCGCTTGCCGCCGCGGCCGTTTCGCCGCCGAAGCCGCCGAGAATGACCGAGATGAACGAGCGGTTCATGCCCTTGCACATGATATAGGAGAGGATCGCACCGGACGAGCCGACCAGCGCCCCGGTGATGATCAGCGCAAGGTTGCCGAGCGTGAAGCCGAGCGCTGCCGCGGCCCAGCCGGAATAGGAGTTGAGCATCGACACCACCACCGGCATGTCGGCGCCGCCGATCGGCACGATGATCAGGCCGCCGAGGATCAGCGACAGGATGACGATGAGCCAGAACACGAGATGGCTTTCGCTCATCACCAGCGCAATCACCAGAACGACAATGGCGACGAGCAGGCTGGCATTGAGCAGATGCCGCCCCGGCAGCATGATCGGCTTGCCCGACATGCGCCCGTCGAGCTTCAAAAAGGCGATGATCGAGCCGGTGAAGGTGATGGCGCCGATGGCGACGCCGATCGACATTTCGACCAGCGCCTGCGCATGGATCGAGCCCACTTCGCCGATGCCGAAGGAATCCGGCGAATAGACCGCGGCGGCGGCCACCATCACCGCGGCAAAACCGACGAGCGAGTGGAAGGCGGCAACGAGCTGCGGCATCGCGGTCATGGCAATGCGCTTGGCGATATAGGCGCCGACGCTGCCGCCGATGGCCAGACCGATGACGATCAGGCCAAGGCCTTTGATGCTTGGTTCAGCCAGTGCCAGCGTGGTCAGGATCGAGATCCCCATGCCGGTCATGCCGTAATAATTGCCCTGACGGCTGGTCGTCGGATGCGAAAGGCCGCGCAGCGCCAGAATGAACAGGACGCCGGAGACAAGATAAAGAAAAGTCGCGAAATTCACGCTCATGCTCACTTTTCCTTCTTCTTGTACATGGCGAGCATGCGGTGGGTGACGAGGAAGCCGCCGAAGATATTGACGCTGACGAGAACGAGCGCAATGAAGCCGAAGCCGGTGGCAAACCCGCTGGCCGACAGGCCGACGGCAAGCAGCGCGCCGACCACGATCACCGAGGAAATCGCGTTGGTGACCGCCATCAGCGGCGTATGCAGGGCCGGGGTCACCGACCAGACGACATAATAACCGACGAAGATCGCCAGCACGAAAATCGCCAGGCGGAAGACGAAGGGATCGACCGCACCGCCGGTGACCGCATGGGCCGCCGCGCCAGCGGCATCCGGCATGGTCTCGGCCGCCTGGCGCACCATTTCCGTGGCCTGGTTCAAGGCATCGAGCGCCTTGTCGAGTGTCGCATCGGCAGCCATCATGCCTCTCCTTCAGTTTTGGGCGCAGTGGGTTCGGGAGCAGCCGTCTTCGCTGCAGCTTTCGGCGTTGCTGTCTTTTTGGGTGCTGCCGTTTTGGCTTCTGCTGCTTTTGCCGGAGCCGCCTTTGCCACCGATGGTTTGGCAGAGGCTGCCTTTTTGGCCGCGGGCTTTGCCGCTGGCGCTGCGGGTGTTGCCGCAGCCGCACCAACGAAGTTCGGGTGCACCACCTTGCCGCCATGCGTCAAAACGGTTGCCTTGACCAGTTCGTCGTCGAAATTGATCTTGACGGTTTTGCTGTCCTTGTCGACCAGCGTCTCGAAGAAGGCGACGAGGTTCCTGGCATAGAGCTGTGAGGCCGTGGCGGCGATGCGGCCGGCGACATTCAGATGCCCGACGATCCTGACCCCGTCGACCTCGGTAATCTGGCCGGCAACCGCACCCTCGACATTGCCGCCGCGCTCCACCGCCAGATCAATAATCACCGAGCCCGGACGCATGCGTGCATACATCTCGCGCGTTACCAGCCTCGGGGCGGGCCGGCCGGGAATGAGCGCCGTGGTGATGACGATATCCTGCCTGGCGATGTGGTCGTTAACCAGCGCCGCCTGCTTGGCCTGATATTCCTTCGACATTTCCTTGGCATAGCCGCCGGCGGTTTCCGCCGCCTTGAATTCCTCGTCCTCGACGGCGAGGAACTTGGCGCCGAGCGAGGCGACCTGTTCCTTGACCGCCGGACGCACGTCGGTCGCCGTCACCACCGCACCGAGACGCCGCGCCGTGGCAATCGCCTGCAGCCCGGCGACACCGACGCCCATGATGAACACCTTGGCCGCCGGCACCGTGCCCGCCGCCGTCATCATCATCGGCAAGGCCCGGTCATATTCCGATGCCGCATCGATCACCGCCTGATAACCGGCAAGATTGGCCTGGCTCGACAGAACGTCCATGACCTGCGCCCTTGTGATGCGCGGCATGAATTCCATGGTGAAGGCCGTCACCCCGGCATCGGCCAGTTGCTTGACCGCCGCATCATTGCCGTAAGGGTCGAGCATGGCGATGACCACCGCACCCTTCTTGTAGGATTTGAGCTCGGCCGACCCCGGCCGGCGCACCTTCAGAACCACATCGGCGCCCTTGACATCACCGGCCTTGCCGATCGCAGCACCCGCCGCCTCGAAGTCGCGATCCGGAATGCGCGATGCCGTGCCGGCACCAGCCTCCACGATCACGACAAACCCCAGCCCGACAAGCTTCTTGACCGTCTCCGCCGAACCGCCAACCCGCGGCTCGTTGCCTTCGATCTCTTTCGGTATGAACAGTGTCTGAGCCAAGCTCTCACCCCCAAGCAAGTTAAACACAACAAAGGCAGTGGTCCCGAAGACCCGCGCGCCTATCGTGGCTGAAATTTCAGGTAGAACGGCCAGCTACAAGAAGGCGGCTGATACCATCAACCTGATTTTGTCTGAAAACGGCGAGCGGAACGGATCACGATGCCATGACAAGCTTGGTCTCCGCCACTTCGGGGAAGGTGGGGTAGAGTCCCCTCACGCGTCCCATCTGCTGGGCAAGCGCAAGCACGCTGTCGATGAAGGGCGTTTCCACGTCGGAAAGACGGCCCATTTCCTGCACGGATGTCAAAAGCGCGTCGAGTTCGATCGCGCGGCCCTTGTCGACATCCTGCAGCATGGACGTGCGGTGCGCGCCGACGCCCGCTGCGCCGTCGATGCGGCGCTCGACATCGACACGGAAGGTCGCGCCGAACTTTTCGCCGATTGCCTGGGCCTCGAGCATCATATTGCGGGCCAGGGTCCGCGTACCCGGATCGGTGGCGACGATGTCGAGCGTCGCACCCGTCAATGCCGAAATCGGATTGAAGCAAAGATTACCCCAAAGCTTCACCCAGATGTCATTGCGAATGTCCTCGTAGAAGCGGGTTTTCAAGCCGCCAGCCTCCATCACTGCTGCCAACCGGCTAACCCGCTCGCTATTGCTGCAATCTGGTTCGCCGAGGCCAAACTGGTTGCCGTAAATGTGCTTGATGACGCCGGGGCCAACGATTTCTGTGGCGGGATAAACCGTGGCGCCAATGACCCTCTCGGGACCTATCGCATTCCACTGGCGGTTATCCGGGTCGACGCTCTGCAGCCTGAGATTGGCCACGCTCGGACCGAGGCCATGAAAATACCACCAGGGAAGCCCGTTCTGGGCTGTCACCACTGCGGTGTCCTTGCCCAGAAGCGGCGTCATGTCCTCGGCCACCTGCCACGCCTGATGCGCTTTCAGCGTGACGATCACGTAGTCATGGACACCCAGTTCGCCCGGCTTGCTTGTAGCCGGCATGCGCTCGATGATTTCCGCACCGTCCACCAGGAGTTTCAGGCCGTTTTGCCGGATCGCGTCAAGATGTGCGCCTCTGGCGACGATCGAGACGTCAGCGCCGCCGCGCTTGAGCATCACTGCCATGTAACCACCGATCGCGCCGGCGCCATAAATGCAGATCTTCATTTGTTTTCCTCCTGCTCGCCCTTTCGGGTTGTCCTGCCCCCATTGGTTCTTCAGGGATCTGGTTTTGTCACTTCCACGGCCCGGTCCTCTGTGGCCCAATCCGGTCCGAGGCGAAATTACCTGTGATGCGTCAAGCCAGACGCTCATCAGGCAACAGCGAATGCCTTGCTGCCCAGTGAATGGCAACCGGGCAAGACGGCGTAAAAGTCCCTGTCCTCGGCTCCCTCACTTTGCCATATCGCTGGTATACATAATCCCAGTAAATTCTTGAATGTCAATCCTGTCGATGAGCGGACGATGAGGATTGATCGAGAGAAAGCTGCTCGGCAGCAATAGTTTGCTGGACTGCGGTATTGGTGCGCGGATATGCGAGGGGGCGAAAGCCGGTTTTTGGTGCTACCTGTCTCTTACTACTGTTCAAGCGGGTTTTTGCCGCAGGATCGGTTCGCCATCCGGGCACACCAGCTGATGGTATGTTGTTCAACTCGCTGCACAAAGTCGTTTCGGAAATCATCGATGAAGTCACGTTTTCTGCCTGATACCTTTACCCTGCTCCTTTTATCGACTGTGGTCCTCGCTTCATTCCTGCCGATCGGCGGCAACGCGGCCGTTTACTTTGGATTGGCAACCAAGTTTGCGATCGGACTTCTTTTCTTCCTGCATGGAGCAAGGCTATCGCGCGAGGTCGTTGTAGCAGGCCTTCTTCATTGGAAATTGCACATCGTCATTTTGGCCGCCACCTTCGTCCTGTTCCCGTTGTTGGGATTGACGACAAGCGTTCTGGTTCCCGGAATCCTGTCACCTTCCCTGTATGCCGGGATAGTCTTTCTTTGCGTTTTGCCTTCTACGGTCCAGTCGTCCATTGCCTTTACATCGATGGCAGGCGGTAACGTTCCGGCCGCAATCTGCGCGGCCTCGGCATCAAATATTTCCGGGATGTTCCTTACCCCCTTGCTGGCAGGCGTTCTGCTTACCGCTAGCGGGCATGCCGGTTTCTCTCTCGATGCTCTGCAGTCTATTATGCTGCAGTTGCTTGCTCCATTCGTACTCGGTCAAATCCTGCAGCCGTGGATCGGTAATTTCATCAGAAGCAAGAACAAAATTCTCATGCCAGTCGACCGGGGATCTATTCTTATGGTCGTATATTCGGCGTTCAGCCAGTCCGTGAACGACGGGCTGTGGCAGACGACTTCCTTGCACGATTTGGGCATTCTACTAGTGATTGATATCGTAATTCTAGCGATCGTGCTCGCAGTTACGATGTTTGGCAGCCGTTTGCTCGGCTTCTCCAAGCCCGACGAAATCGCAATCACATTCTGTGGCTCAAAGAAAAGCCTCGCGAGCGGTGTTCCCATTGCTAACGTGATATTTGCAGGACAGAGCATCGGCAGCATTATCCTGCCAGTCATGCTCTTCCACCAGATACAGCTGATAGTTTGCGCTGTTATCGCTCGCCGGTATGCGAGAGCAAATGTTCGGAAAAATGCAGCGGTGGGCAGCGTAACGGTAAGCCACTGAAGTTTTATACGTTGGCGAGGGAATGGTGCCGCTTGGGGGCATTGAATTCTCGTATCATCACCGCGTTAGCGTTATGGGGTATTTAACCTTGCCTGTCGAGCTTGCGCAGATCGAGCAGGCGCTCGGCGGCGACGCCGACCGGATAACCGCCTTGAACTCGAAGTCGCCAGAGCGCGTCTTCAACGTTCGAAGCCGAGCCAACCGCAGGGTTTTGGTACCGTGCCTGCGCGGGCAGGTGCAAGCATTCTACGTGCGGGCTGACTGCGCAGCGATCCATTTGGCGGTGACCTGCTGGATAACGGAGATGAAGAGGGCCGTGGTGATCCCGAACATCATCAGACCGTTGGCAGCCTGAAGCGGCCCAAGCAGCCGCATTCGGCCATGCAGCACAACGTCACCATAACCGAGCGACGTGAAGGTCACGCCCGAAAAATACATCGCCGTTTCAAAGTCCGTAAATGCACCGAGCAGCCTGTACAGCAATGCCCAAAACGCAATCTGGACGATGTTGCCGATCATTAGCATTACCATCAGAATCGAGAATTGAAGGAAAATCCCGCGCAGCGGCTTGGGACCGAGCGGTTGCCGGGAGGCCCGGGCGAAGTAACGGGCGGCGAATACCGATGCCAGCACCTGAAACGCAAGGCATGTCAACATTGCCAGCAAGCCCAGAGCAACAATCGCGATCATGGCGGCGGATCTTCAGTCCGCGGCCCGCCCTCAACGGGGTCGTACTGCAGCCACTCCATGAGCAGTACGTAGCCAACGGCCAGGAGCACAGGGCCCACAAACAGGCCGAGAAGCCCGTCAGCGATCATGCCGCCAATCACACCAATCAGAATGATCGGCATCGGGACTTCAAGTCCGCGGCCGAGCATCAATGGCTTAAGGAGGTTGTCGCTGAGCCCGGCAATGACGGTCCAGATCGAAAAGATGATGGCTGGCGTGGTCGCTTCCGTCGCAAGAACATAGGCTATGACAGGTAGTGTTACCAGCAACGCCGGCACCTGCACGATGGCAAACAATAGCACCACGAGCGTCAAAACGCCTGCTGATGAAAGACCTATGGCGAAAAAGCCTATCCCGATCAGCAGCGACTGGATGACCGCTACGCCGACGACGCCGACCGCCACACCCCGGATCGTAGCGGCGGTCATGGCAACCAGCCGGGGGCCTTGTGCCTTGCTGCCGGTGATACGTTCCAACAGTCGACTGGCGAATTCGGTAACGCCTTTGCCATAGGCGATGAGCACGGCAGCGACTGCGAACGAAAGTATGAATGACAGCTGACCGGCAGCCAGACCGCCGGCGAACGACGCCAGCCATGATGCAACCCCACCTAGCATCTTGCCATACTTGGCAAGCGCCGCCGGCATGTTTGTCTCGATGAGCACCCATGTCTCGGTCAGTTTCTTGCCGACCAGCGGCAGGTCGGCAAGCCAAGGCGGCGGTGGCGGCACCGTCAGGCTGCTGTCTTGCAAGCCCGAGACGAACTCAAGTATGGAAGACCCGAGCGACGTTACCACCATGACCAATGGTACGAGCATCAGCGTAACGCTGACCAACCCGATTAACGTCGCCGACCAGCGATTGCCGACCCGGACGACCAAGCGTTGGTGCAGCGGATAAAGCATGACCGCGAGGATCACCGACCAGAGCAGGATGCCAGAAAAGGGCAATATGATGCGGCTACACGCAAAGATCAGTAAGGCCACGAGTCCGATCTGAAGCGCTGAATCGAGCATTCTCAAGAGCGACGGCGCGCGCTCAGGGATTGTCACGTTCGGCTCCATTGCTGCCCCCCTTCCCAGCCGATCTGGATTTTCCCAGGTGGCTCGGTACTTTCCTGATTATTTACCTGTTTCGCCCTTCCTGCAAGACAGATGCAAAATTGTTCGCTGGAAGCGCGCCCCCGACGGGCCATTTGAGGAGCCCCGATATAGTCTCGGCCTGGCGCGGTTGTGCGGATTCCCCTGGATCAGGCATTGCATCGGTGCCCGTTGCGGTGGCAACCGCTTAGGACTAAATTACCTTTCCAACGCGACGGCCGCGTGATCTTAGGGGGAAATGTCATGGCGTCGGATGCAACTGGGGCCCCTCATGATGATGCTCCAAATACAGTGGGCGCGCCTCTGAAAGAGAAAAACCCGCAGCGCAGGGTCGCCATCACCGTGCTACTGGTAGCTCTCCTTCTGTTCGTCGTGACGGTTTTCATGGAGCGACGCACGCCTTCCTCCTCGCAGGCGACCGTCAGTGCGTATGTCGTCGGCGTAGCGCCGGAAGTTGCAGGGAGGGTCATTGAAGTGGGCGTCGCTGACAACAGCGCCGTGACGCCCGGCCAGATGCTGTTTCGGCTGGACCCGGAACAGTACCGGATTGCCGTGGCAGAGGCGGAAGCACGCCTTGCGGGAGTAGGCCAGACGATAGGGGCTTCGACGGCGGCCGTCGACGTCGCCCAGGCCAAGGTGGTGGAGTCGAAGGCAGTCCGGGTCAATGTCCAGGATCAAGCCACCCGCGCCGTGGAACTTGTCAGGCGCGGTATCTACGCCCAGGCGAAACATGATGAGGCCGCGGCGGCGCTGGATCAGGCAGATGCCGGTGTGGATGCAGCGGAAGCCGACCTGGCGCGGGCTCGGGAGGAGCTTGGGCCTGCAGGAAAAGACAATCCGCAGTTGAAGGAAGCACTCGCGGCACTTGAAAGCGCTCAGCTTGATCTTCTGCGCACGACGATTTCGGCGCCGGCGGAAGGTGTCGTCACCAATCTTCAGCTTTCCGTCGGTGGCATGCTCAGCGTTGGCGAGAGTGCGATGACATTCATCGATACCGGCACGATCTGGATCACGGCCGCGTTCAAGGAAAACAGCCTTGAGATGGTTGCCGCCGGCGACCGTGCGGAGGTGCTCTTCGATGTTCTCCCGGGTCAGATTTTCGCGGCCACAGTCGAAGGCGTAGGGTTGGGCGTTGCTCAGGGAAGTGTCGACCCGGCGACAGGCTTGCCGAAGATTTCCACAGACACTGGATGGGTGCGAGCACCGCAGAGCTTTCCTATCCGCCTGGTCCTTGACAAAGGGCGGCCCAAGGGCGTGCGGTACGGTTCGCAGGCGAATGTTGTCATCTACACCGGGGACCATCCGGTCACAAATGCGCTCGGCCGCATCTGGATCCGAATCCTGTCGGTCCTGACCTATGTCAGCTGACACGCATCTTTCGTACGAGGATGATCGCGCCAACGTTAAGCGCAAGGGTTTGCGCATAGCGCTTGCCGTCGCGGTCGGCTTTGCCTGGTCGGTCTATTCGGGGGCAATCATCCCCTTCCTTGGGCCACTGTTCGCAGCGCAGTTTCTGATTTCCAGCTCCCGCCCCATGCCGTTGCAAAAGGCGTTGGCAGTCACAGTGCTGATCCTTGTCGTCGGAGCATTTCTGCAATTCGTAACGGTGTTGACTGGCGACCGGCCGCCAGTTTTGTTGCTGCTGCTCGGGCTGATTTATTTCGGATGTTTCTACCAGCAGGCAAACGGCAAGGGCGGCCCGACAATCTTTCTTGTCCTGGTCATTGCGGTTATGGTGCCGCTCCTCACAATTCTGAACGAGGATCTCGGCGACACCATTCTTATGATCCTGGTGCAGGGTGTGGTGACCGGAATGCTTTTGATGTGGGCGGCCCATGCCTTCATCCCGGACAGAGGTAGCCCCGCTCTTCAGGCTGCGTCGAAAACGACGTATCCGCGTGCGGCAGGCTACGCTGCCGCCAACACCGCCATACTGCTGATCGCGGTGATTGCCTGTCTGACACGCGAAGGGCTGGCCACGGCGATCGTCATTCCTATAACAGTGGTGTCACTGCTTTCACAATTCGATGTTGCAGCCAGCACACGCGCCGCCTTGGGGATCGTGATAACCAATATCGCTGGCGGCGTGGCAGCCTCCGTCGCATTCGGGCTGCTTCAGTTAAGGCCGTCACTTATTTTCCTCTTCCTGTTGGTACTGCTCGCCAGCCTGGTATTCGGCGGCCGTGCCGCCATGCGCACACCGGCCGCCAAACTTTACGCGGGCGCCTTGACGATCTTCCTCCTCGTTTTCGGAACCGGTGTGTCGCCGCTTCCGGGGTCTGCCGCCGAGTCCTTTTCCACCCGGGTCACCTACATACTGGTGGCCATAGCCTATGCCATCTTCATGACAACGTTGCTTTGGCCCAGGCAGGAGCGCAGTCTTCATTGACGAGGATAATCACGAACATAAAGAACAGATTGGGTCGAAGACTGAATGTGCCATAGGCGATAGATGCGATGACGCTTGCAAAACCCCATGCGATTAGACGAAGCCCTTTTGGTGGAATTCCACTGCAGCGCTGACGCCACTGAATCCCCCACCAACGATCAACACGTCGCACTTGATGGATTTGCCGAGCGGCGGGCAACACTTGAATTGCTTGGTCAGGTCGTGAACCACCAATTTTGGTTAATCATGTAAGGGGCCCCCCTGGCTATTGGGTCCCGGCACGTGATGTATGAGTTCAGCCTGAACCTTTGTGGCTGCTCTGTCCAGATTTTGCAGACGTACTCGTGGTGGTGAGACCACCGAGGCTCTTCCGTCGCTTGGCGAAATTGCAGGCATCAAGGAACGTCGCCAGGCGAACTTGCAGCCGGTCGTGGCTTTTAGTAGCAGCGGCGGAAGGTGGCTTCCCTGGTTGTGCGATGCATCCTCTCGACCTGACTGTTCGTCCGCGGATGGTTGGGCTGGGTAAGGCGATGTTGAAAAATGGTGCCGCTTAGGTGACTCGAACACCTGACCCCATCATTACGAATGATGTGCTCTACCGACTGAGCTAAAGCGGCAGGGAAAGAACTTCCCGATCCTTGAAATCGGCCATCATGATGTGCCGACGGATGACGCGCCTGATACCTTCATTGCGCTGCGATTGCAAGCCTAGAGATGGATGGGTCCTGTCAAAATACCGGCCTTCACGCGCCCTTGATCATCAAATGACCACCAAATTGGAATTTATCTGTTTTGGCGATAGACAAGTACGCTGGAGCAGTTAATCTTTGCCGGAGCATGTGAGGCCCGGAAGAGGCACATGAGTCAACGTTCTGGGAGGAACCTATGGCTAAAGTGGAACTGTTCGTGAATGGCCGGGCCGTCAAAGGCGAAGCCGAAGATCGCACACTGCTGGTGCATTTCCTGCGCGAAAATCTCGGGCTGACGGGTACCCATGTCGGGTGTGACACATCGCAATGCGGTGCTTGCGTGGTTCACGTCGATGGGAGGGCAGTCAAGTCCTGCACGATGCTGGCTGCCCAGGCTTCCGGCTCGACGATCACCACCGTTGAAGGCCTCAGTTCCAATGGCGAATTGCATCCGCTCCAGGTGGCATTCCGCGAGAACCATGCACTTCAATGCGGATTCTGCACACCGGGCATGATCATGAGCGCGGTCGACATGATCAGGCGGCATCCGGAAGGACTCGATGAAGCGACCGTGCGCGCCGAACTTGAGGGCAATATCTGCCGCTGCACCGGCTACCATAACATCGTCAAGGCCGTGCTCGACGCATCGGACAAAATGGGCAAGGCCGCTGTGAAGGCAGCCTGATCATCTGAATTTCAGTCTTGCAGTTCGCTTCTTGCCAGAGGCCCACGTATTTTCTCGGGGAAGCGCCTGCGACAGGGAGAAGTAGCCATGGGTGTTGAAGGTATCGGAGCACGTGTTCTCCGCAAGGAAGACAAGAGATTTATCACCGGCAAGGGTCGGTATACCGACGATATGGTCGTACCAGGCATGAAGCATGCCGCCTTTTTGCGCAGTCCGCATGCCCATGCGAAAATCACCGGAATCGACGTCGAGGCAGCAAAGAAGATGCCGGGGGTTATTGGCGTCCTTACGGGCAAGGAGTTGAAGGCCGATGGCATCGGCAATCTGATTTGCGGCTGGATGATTCATTCGAAGGATGGCAGCCCCATGAACATGGGCGCCTGGTCACCACTCGCGACCGACACGGTTCGCTATGTCGGTGATGCTATAGTCATCGTCGTAGCCGATACAAAAGGTCAGGCGCGTGACGCTGCCGAGGCCGTCGACGTGTCGTATGAGGAGCTCCCAGTGGTGGTGAGCGCGGTCGAAGCGCTCAAGGATGGCGCGCCGCAAATCCATCCTGAAGCGGCAAACAATCTTATCTTCGATTGGGATATTGGCGACGAAAAGGCGACGAATGATGCCTTTGCCAAGGCAGCTCACGTCACCAAGCTCGATATCGTCAACAATCGCCTTGTGCCCAATGCCATGGAACCGCGTGCGACACTAGGCGTCTATGACGCTGCGGAAGACCATTACACGTGCTGGACGACATCGCAAAACCCGCACGTCGCACGGCTTGTGATGAGCGCGTTTTATAACGTCGCGCCGGAAAACAAATTGCGGGTCATTGCCCCGGATGTCGGCGGTGGTTTCGGGTCGAAAATCTTTATCTATCCCGAAGAAATTATTTGCCTCTGGGCATCGAAAAAGACCGGCGTTCCGGTCAAATGGGTGGGTGACCGCAGCGAGAGCTTCCTTGCTGATGCGCACGGCCGCGACCACGCCACCCATGCGGAACTTGCCTTTGACGCGGACAACAGGATCCTTGGTCTCAAGGTGCAGACGATTGCCAATTTCGGCGCCTACATGTCGCTTTTCTCGAGTTCCGTGCCGACTTACCTCTATGCGACGCTGCTTTCCGGCCAATATGACATCCCGGCAATCCACGCCAATGTAAAGGCGGTCTACACCAACACGGCACCGGTCGATGCCTATCGGGGCGCGGGGCGGCCTGAGGCCAGCTTTGTGCTTGAGCGCATAATGGAAACGGCAGCGCGCGAACTGAAAGTTTCGCCGGCGGAACTTCGCAGGAAAAATTTCATTCGATCGTTTCCGCACCAGACGCCGGTTATCATGAACTACGACGCGGGCGATTTCGATGCGACCCTGGATGCCGGCCTGAAGGCCGCCGACTATGCGGGTTTCGAGAAGCGCCGCGAGGAGGCTGCCAAGCGCGGCAAACTGCGTGGTATCGGCCTGAGCTGCTACATCGAGGCTTGCGGCATCGCACCTTCGGCTGCGGTTGGCTCCCTCGGGGCAGGCGTGGGGCTGTGGGAAAGCGCTGAAGTCCGGGTCAATGCAGTTGGCACGATCGAGATCCTGACGGGCTCGCATTCACACGGTCAAGGACACGAGACGACATTCGCCCAGTTGGCGACCGAACGTTTTGGCGTCCCGCTCGATAGTATTTCCATCGTTCACGGTGATACCGACAAGGTCCAGATGGGCATGGGCACCTATGGCTCGCGTTCCGGCGCCGTCGGCATGTCGGCCATCGTCAAGGCTTTGGACAAGGTGGAAGCCAAGGCAAAGAAGATCGCGGCTCATCTGCTCGAGGCAGATGAAGCGGATATCGAGATCAAGAACGGCGATGTCAGAGTCGCCGGTACCGATAAGTCGCTGCCGTGGTTCCAGGTAGCGCTTGCGGCCTACACCGCGCACAATCTCCCCTCCGGCATGGAGCCGGGATTGAAAGAGGGAGCGTTCTATGATCCCTCCAACTTCACCTTCCCTGGTGGCTGTCATATCTGCGAAGTGGAAGTCGATCCTGAGACCGGTGTGACCGAGATCATCCAGTTCGTCGCGGCTGACGATTTCGGCAAGATCATCAACCCGATGATCGTTGAGGGACAGGTGCACGGCGGACTGGCGCAGGGCATTGGCCAGGCGCTGTTGGAGGGAACGCATTATGACGACACCGGACAACTGCTGACGGCGAGCTATATGGATTATACGATGCCGCGCGCGCAGGATCTTCCATCGTTCAACATTATGACCACGGAAACGCCCTGTCCTTCCAATCCCCTCGGAATCAAGGGCTGCGGTGAGGCTGGGGCAATCGGCTCTCCGCCCGCGGTGATCAATGCCATCACCGATGCGATCCACAACAACAATCTGACCATGCCGGCAACACCGCAAACTGTGTGGAAGGCCATTCAGGCTGCGAAGTGAAGGGAAAGCACCATGTATGAAACACAGTATCATCGTGCCAGCTCCGTTGAGGAAGCCGTCAAACTGATGACCAGCGCCGAGGACGGCAAGCTGCTTGCCGGGGGAATGACGCTTTTGCCAACCATGAAACAACGACTTGCCTCGCCGAGCGATCTCGTCGATCTGAGACGCATCGAGGCTCTGAAAGGTGTCAAGATCGATGGCCGCAAGGTGACGATCGGAGCCGTCACAACGCACTATGACGTTTCGACCAATGAGGAACTCGCAAAGATTTGCCCGGCCATTACCAGCCTTGCCAGTCATATTGGCGATCCGCAGGTGCGGAACATGGGAACGATTGGAGGTTCGATCGCCAATAACGATCCGGCTGCAGACTACCCGTCAGCTCTGTTGGCGCTCGACGCGACCATCATCACCAACCAGCGGTCCATCCCCGCATCGGACTTCTTTGTCGGCCTTTTCGAGACGGCGCTCGAGCCGAACGAGATCGTTACGGCCGTGGAGTTCGTTGCACCAGACAAGGCGGCCTACAAGAAATTCCCAAATCCTGCTTCACTCTACGCCATGGCAGGCGTTTTCGTCGCCAGATCCGGAACCAATATTCGCGTTGCGGTGACCGGTGCAGGAGAAAACGGTGTTTTCAGGCTGGCGGATGCCGAGACAGCTCTTGCCGGAAACTTCAGCCCTTCGGCACTCGATGGTCTCATCGTAGACCCGGACGGCCTTCTATCCGATATGCATGCCTCTGCCGATTACCGCGCCAATCTGGTCAAGGTCATGGCGAAACGGGCAGTGGCAGAGATCGCGAACCGGCCGATGTGAGACAGACCTGTCTTCAGCTGGCGATCTCAAAGCGGCTGTAAGTGCCGGAGAATGCTGCGAAAAATCGCGACAACTTACTGTTTTCTTTACGAGCAGCGCTGGCCGAGCACGTTTGAATGGCTCGGCTGCGGCTGCAATGCGTAGCCGTTATAGCGGCTATTGCAGTCCTTACGCGGCGCAGAGCGCCGTTTTCGCTGCCTGATATTCCCGTTCGAGCCGCGCAACGAGATCGCCTGCAGGGAGAATTTCCTTAATCGCGCCAATGCCTTGACCACAGCCCCAGATATCCTTCCAGGCCTTGGCACCGGTCGTCGCGGCTTCGAAGTCCATCTTCGTAGGATCGGCTTCCGGCAAATGGTCTGGGTCCATTCCGGTCTTGGCTATCGAGGGTTTCAAATAGTTGCCGTGGATTCCAGTGAAATAATTCGAATAGACGATATCGGAAGAAGCGGAGTCCACGATCATTTGCTTGTAGCCGTCGACCGCACGCGCCTCATTGGTCGCGATGAAGGGCGACCCGATATAGGCAAGGTCGGCGCCCATCGCCTGCGCGCCCAGAATAGCGCGGCCGGTGGCGATGGCACCGGACAGGAGGAGCGGGCCGTCGAACCATTCGCGGATTTCCTGCACGAGCGCGAAAGGCGAAAGCGGACCTGCATGGCCGCCTGCACCGGCTGCAACCGCTATCAACCCATCCGCGCCTTTGCGAATAGCGGAGTTCGCGTGACGGTTGTTGATGATGTCGTGGAGGACAATTCCGCCATAGGAGTGAATCGCCTCGTTCACCTCCGGAACCGCGCCCAATGACGAGATTACGATAGGCACCTTGTACTTTACGCACATCATCAAATCATGCTCGAGCCGTTTGTTGGACCGGTGCACGATCTGGTTCACGGCGAAGGGTGCAGCAGGACAATCCGGGTTCTTCTCGTCGTGATTGCGCAGATCTTCCGTGATCTCGGCGAGCCATTCATCAAGCTGCGCTTCAGGACGGGCGTTCAAGGCCGGAAAGGAGCCAACAACTCCGGCCTTGCACTGCGCGAGCACGAGCGCCGGGTGCGAAATGATAAACAGTGGTGCACCGACCACCGGAATGCGCAGGTTCGACTTCAGGATTTCCGGCAAGGCCATGGTGCATCTCCGATAAATTTTGACGTTCGCGTAAACGTAAATCGTTTTAGCAGACCTTTTGGATTGGGCAAGTGAAAGTGATTTGCCCGATCGATCGAAGCGGTACGACACATTGAACATAACAGTTCATGATGGCAAACGGCCATCATTGCGCCGCTACAGTCTTGAATAAGCAGTGAGATGCGTTATGGCTACCCAAACATTCAAGCCGCAATGAAGGGATAATCGTCGAGTTGGAAGCGATCGAACAAGCGATCCGGAATGCGTTGGCCAAGGTCGACGTCGAGAACCCTGCGATTCGGCAGAAGGTCTACGAATCGGCGTGGGGGGCGCATGAGCGTTCGCTCGCGGCGAATGGGGCACTGGACGACGAGCAACGGAACGAGCGCCGCGAACGGCTGAAGGACGCAATCACCCGGATTGAAAAAGAAGTTCAGACAACTGGTTCGGTAACGCGCCCGATACCGGCTCCCGTTGCTGAAAGGCGCGAACCGGTGCTTTCGCAGTCTGCGACAAGGATCGAACCGACAATTGATGTTGGACCGGAACCTGAACTTGACGCACCGGAACTGGTATCGGATGGACCTGTTGCAGCCGACAATTATCGCCCGGACCGTTTGCGCCCACGACTGAAGCGAAACACGGAACGTAAGAAGGCGACCGGCTTAACCAAATTTGCCATCATTCTCGCCGTCCTGGCCCTGGCGCTCGGTCTGCTCTGGCTTGTTGCCTCTGGAATCATCAATTCGAAGCCGTCCAGCATTCCGCCAAGCACCGGCAATCCCGCCGTAAGTGGTAGCCATGAGCCGCTGAAGGAAGGCGAGTTGTCGCCCGAGGGCAACTGGATCACGATTTTCGATCCATCGGATACAACACAGGTGTCAGTGGCCGGGCGAGCAACGGCGACGATCGGTGGCGACCAGGTGGAGAAATATTTGCGTATCAAGTCGCCCGGTGAAGCCGATGAAGTCAGTTTCCAGGTCGGTCAAGGCGTTCTCGAACAGCTTGCCGGCAAAAATGCGATGTTCGATATTGTCGCCAAGAGCGAAGACGGAACGAGGACGCAAATGGCTGTGAGCTGCGACTTCGGCGATCTCGGCGATTGCGGACGCAAGCGTTTCGACGTCTCCGATGCGAGCAGTGAGTACCTGGTGCAGAAGCAATTTCCAGCGGACAAGCAACCGGCCGCGGGCGGTACGATCAAGATCAATTCGGACATAACCCAGGCTGGACAATCGGTGGATATCATTTCCATCCGCGTTCAAGTCGCGAACTAGGCGACGATGGAGCGTGCATTCCTGTCCTCCGGTGATCTTATTGCCGACCGCCGTGCTTCCTATGCGGACATGCTATTCGAAACCGGTGACCACGCTGCAGCTGCGGACCTCATGCGGCAGGCGCTGGAGATAATCCCCAATTGGACTGCCGGCCTTTTTCGCCTTGGTGAGATGCATGAGGCGGCGGGGCAAGGTGATGCAGCGGCCGAAGCTTGGCGCAAATTGCTGCAGCTCGATCCGGACGATCGCTTTGGCGCAGGATTGAAGCTCGCAGCGGCCGGCTACGCTGCCGTACCGGAAACGCCGCCCACGGCCTATGTCGAAACCCTCTTCGACGCCTATGCGCCGACCTTTGAGACAGCGCTTCTGGACAGGCTGGACTATCGCGTCCCTGAGTTGCTAGCGAATGCCATCAAAGTAGCTGCACCGGAACGGCGTTTCCGCTCCGTGCTCGATCTTGGCTGCGGTACCGGCCTCATGGGTCCATATTTTCGCGCCTATGCCGATCATCTTGGCGGCATGGACCTGTCCGAAGCCATGCTGCAGAAGGCCGCCGAAAAGCAGGTGTATGACAGCCTCGCGAAAGGCGACGTGAACGAACTCGACACGCCTGCCCGAAGCGCCGATCTTATCATTGCCGCGGATGTCTTTGTCTATGTCGGTGATCTCAACCGCGCCTTCACCAATGTCGCGCGGGCCCTGGCCGCGGGTGGGCTGTTCGCATTTTCCGTGGAAAACCATGCGGGTGACGATGAGCTGATCCTGCAGCCATCACTCCGTTATACCCACTCTGAAAGCTATGTCCGACGGCTTCTGGCCGAAAATTCGATGACGCTATCAAGTCTTCAGCGAGCGACCATCCGCCTCGACCGCGGCGAACCGCTGCAAGGGCTTATTGTCGTCGCAAAACCTGACGGCTGATCAATCCTTGCGGAATACGAGCCGTCCCATCCAACCGGTGATGACGGCGAGGAATACGGCGAAGAGACCGTAGAGCAGGCTGTACTGGTTGGCGGCGCGATAGATACGGAATTCAAGACCCGCTTTGACGATGTTGAGGCTCGTCGCGCTTTCCCGCAAGAATTCACCGTTGCGGAACAGATAGGCGCGCGCAACATGCTTGCCCACGGGCACGTTGGCGGGCAGCGACAGGGTCGCACGGAACAGGGTAGATGACAGGAACTGCACATCGCCCGGGCGCTGGTTATAGAGCTGCTGTTTGAGCTTCAGTCGCGGTAGCTGCTTGGTGAACTCCTTGAGAGACTCGCTCGATCCGAAACCGTCGGGCGTCGGCTCGTAATAGATATTGTTCACGCCAAGGCTAAGCTGGCCGAATGTCTTCGGCGTGGTTATATCCTGCAGGTTGCGGGTTGACGCAAGTGAATAGGAAGCAGGAATGTGCTGGAAGGATACGGATTCCGCATTGACCCAGATGCCGAAAAATCTGTCCTTGCGGCGCACGACAAAGTCCCGCTGGGGGCCTTCCAGAACCACGACAATGTCATACCGTCCTTGCCGCTGGATCAGCGGGTCGGCATTATCCAGCGCGCCAAATACCGTGAGGTCTGTACCTCGGAAGCCGGAAGTAATCGCAATCGTATCGGTCGATAGGCCGATTTCAACGGTTTCCTTGTTGCCAGGCAATTGCTGCGCGCGAGCCTCTTGTCCGGCAGCAAGGGCGATTACGAGCATCAGGACAGTGGCGGCGGTCTTCATCACTCCCCCGTGGCCAGTGCAAGGCTGATGGAATAAAGATCATCCGGCGTGACAAAAAGTTCGATTGCAAGGCGCAGGCCGACAGCCAGGACCAGCATGGCCAGCAGCGCGCGCAATTGCTCGCCGCGCAATTTCTGGCCGATGCGGGCGCCATACTGCGCGCCGATCACACCGCCCGTCATCAATAGCATCGCCAGCACAATATCGACCGACTGATTGGTCGTCGCTTGCATCACGGTGGTGAACGCCGTGACGAAGACGATCTGATAGAGCGAGGTTCCAATGACCACGTTTGTCGGTACCTTCAAAAGGTAGATCATCGCCGGAACCATGATGAAACCGCCGCCGACACCCATGATCGATGAAAGGAAGCCGATGGCTCCGCCAAGCACCAGTACAGGGATGATGCTGACATAGATTTTCGAGGCACGGAACCGCATCTTGAACGGCAGCCGATGCACCCAATTGTGCTGACCCGGCTTCTTCAGATTGGCGAGTTGGCCTGCTCTCGTCCGTCGCATGGCCTGAACGCTCTCATACAACATGAGGCCGCCAACCGTGCTGAGAAAGATGACATAGAGCAGCGACACGATGAGATCGAGCTGGCCAAGTTCCCGCAGCAGGACAAAGACGTAAATGCCCACAGCGGCGCCGGCGATGCCGCCTACAACCAGAAGCGAGCCGAGCTTGAAGTCGAGCGTGCCGCGTTTGAAATGGGTGAGGGCGCCGCTGAACGAAGAGGCAATGACCTGATTGGCGCCCGTAGCAACTGCAACCGCTGGTGGAATATTGTAGAAAATCAGCAGTGGAGTGATCAAAAACCCGCCGCCGACGCCAAACATGCCCGACAGGAACCCCACCGCCGCGCCCATGAAAAAGAGCACGAAGACATTGACCGAAATCTCGGCTATAGGCAGGTAAATACCCAATGCGAACCCCAAACCCATTGTGGTGTCAGGACACCGTCGTAACACCACAATGACAGCAATTCTTTAAGGTTTCTTGCCCGCTTGCCGGGCTCAAGTCAAATTCTGACTGAAGGCCGCAGCCCATCGCGGTTTAAACGCGAACCGGGGTGTCGCAAGTGCCTTTTATTCGGTCAGACTCGAGCTCAACCGTTCTTCCGGAGCAGGTTGCGAACAAGGTCCTTATCGATATTGCCAGTCGGCTTCAGGCCATTGTCTTTCTGGAAGGCCATGATCGCGTCACGTGTCTTCGAACCGATCTTGCCGTCCGAACCGCCCGCATCATAGCCATGCTTGTTGAGGATGAGCTGAATATTGCGAATAGCCTTTTCCATGTCGACCGAACCCGTTGTCGTCGGGCCCTCGCGCCAGTCGTTTGGGACGTTGAGGGCGTTGGCATCGGGATTTAACGGCTTCGGCTTCCAAAGCTCGGCAGCAGCCTTTGCGCGTCCCAGCTGTTCGGGAGACATCGCCCTGGCAACATCGTCGCGCTTCTGGGCTGCGTCCTTGTCACCGGCATTGGCCGCAAGGGCGAACCATTTGTAGCTCTCTTCGAGGTTCTGTGGCAGGCCCACGCCTTTGGCTGAAAGAATGCCGAGATTGAACTGGCTGTCCTTGACACCGAGTTCGGCCGCCTGGGTAAACCAGCGCGCGGCTGCTTCATTATCCGGTGCCGCGCCGTCGATCCCTGCGGCAAACAGGACTGCCAGATTGTGCATGGCACTCGCGTTGCCCTGTTCGGCGGCGAGTTGATAATAGGTCTTGGCCTTCGCCAGATCGCGAGCGAGGCCCAGGCCCTTCTCATAGAAGTTGCCGATACGATATTGCGCCGGCGCAAAGCCGCGTTCTGCCGCAAGATCGTACCATTCGGCTGCCTTGGCGAGGTCGCTGGTCACACCTCGCCCGTCCATATAACGGTTACCGATTTCGAACAGCGCCTTGCTATCGCCGTTTGCTGCTGCATCACGCAGCGGTTCCGGTCCGGCCTCCGTCGGGATCGACGGAATGGCTGTGGTCGATGCGGTATCAGCCGGTGCCGATGGCGTGGCGTCGATGGTGGATGGCGTCGCCTGCTGCGTCGCAATCACCGCTTCCACACTGTCCGGTGCGGGCTGTGATGCAGCGAGTTCCTTCGGTGCGCTGTTTTCGACTGGCGTTGCGGGCTCCGGAGCCTTTGTCTGTTCTACAGGTTGTACAGGTTCGGGCGCCTTGGCTTCAGCCTCGGCTGTCGGTTGCGGCCGCGTCGGTAGTCCGACAGATGCCGTATCTATACCCGCCGGATGGTCGAGAAATGCGTTCTTCAACTGCAGGCCGGCGATTGCGATCATGATTGCACCGATCGCGAGGAGGATCGGTTTACGTTGACGGGAGAGCAAGCTGCCATTGGCACCGTCGGCTTTGTCCGAAACGGAGGAGCGCTTCTGGCTTTCGACTTCGGAGGCTGCTGCCTGGGCTGCGCGACGGGCTGCTGTGATGAAATCGGCTTTGCCTGCCGATGTATCGCCGGCAAGCGGGGTATCCCGGCGATCATCACGGACACGCTTCAGGATGGAATTGAGATCGGGCATGCCGGAGCCGGGCTCAAGCGGGCGATTGAGGATGTCTGGATCAAGATCCAGTTTTGCGTCGGTTTTCTCTGTTTCCTCGGCAATATCCATTTCCGGATCTTGTGGTACGACTTCCTGTTTGCCGCGTCCCTTCAGGCTGCGCGTGAGGCTGCCGAACAGAGACTTCTTTTCGCGCCGCGCCTCTTCCGGCACTTCGGCATCATCGGCGAGCGTCACTTCCGACGATAGTTCTTTGCTTTCCGGGAGGATCGTCGCATCGAGAGCCGGACCGGCATCGATGGTGGGATCGTAAGCCAGCGTAGCCTTCATCGTCGGCTCTTCGGGGATGATCGCCTCTTCAATCCGGGCTGAAAGGGGCAGCCTGTAGACCGGCACGGGGCCGCTTTCGAGCGAGGCGAGACGGTCGACGATCTTGAGCAGCGTATCGTGAATTGCCTCGAAGGTTTTACTGTTCCGCTCTTCGGATTTGCGTGAAAGTTTTTCCAGCGTCTTCAGGTCGTCGGCAAGTTCGCGCGCAATCGTGTTGTCTTGGTCGCTGCCGAAATTCGCGGTATTGCGGATCGCTTCGGCCGCAGCGTTGCGCGCAGCCTCAACGACGAAATCGCGATTGGCGGCCATCGACTCCTCGATCGCGTCGAGGCGAGGCGGGATTGCAGACATTTCGGCGTAGCGATCGTTCGATTGGGCCAGATGCTCGGCCAGTCCCGCGATCTGCAGTTCAAGACTGCGGATGGCGTCATGGGTGCCCTCGGTCTGGGGCACGTTCTGTGCAATGTAGCGCGCCATATCCTCGAAGCGCGCTTCGATATTGTCGGTCAGGCGAATGTCGCTGTTCTCAGTCATCAAATGGTGATCGTCGAGCCGACGCGTCAGTTCCTCGAAGCGTTGGTCGATTTTTGCTATGAAAGCGGGATCAGCCGCGGGCTGCGGCATGGTTTCGAGCTTGTGGATGATCTGCAGGACGCGATCTTCCAGATCACGGAAGTCGGAAATGTTGATCGCGGCCGGTGCATTTTGCAGATGGCGCATGACCGCCGCGAGCTGTTCCGACAGGATGTCAAGATTGATTACCGGTGTCTTGCTCTGCTCGGTGAGGTGATCGACGCGTTGTGCAAGTTCACCCATGCGTTGCAGGATAGTATCCGAGGTGCGTTCGGTTGTAGCCAAAGCGGCGATACGCGCTTCCAGCCGCTCGAACGCGTCGGCGTCAATGGATGGCGCGAGGGCTGGACGCGAAGTGGCGACGATGGCGCGGCTGATCTCGTCGAGGCGCTCATCGATCTGCTGCATGTATTTGGTGGGCAGCGAGGCGCCATTTCCAGAAGTCGAGGGGTTTCGCTGTGCGAAGGCATCGAAACGTTCGTCGATCGCATCCCAACGATTGCCAAGATTCTGTACCGATTCTTCGCGGGCTAGCGTATTGACGGTGCGTTTCAACTCATCAAGATCTCCCCGCAGCATGGAAAGGTGACCCGATTCCTGGCGACTACCCGAGGCACGATTGAACAAAGAATCACCGGGAGCCGTTGACTGGCTCAACCGGTTCATTGTTTCGCTGTGCGGTTCCGGATTGGCAGGGGCAGGCGTCTTTATCTCATGCTGCATCTCGTCGCGAAGCTGCTTGAGCTGGGCGGCTATTGCCGAGAGATCATGCTTGCTGTCGGGTTGCTGCCGATTGGAAGCGGGATCCATTGTGACGTGACGTGGCATGGCCAGTTGTCCCGCACGTGAGGCTAGCGCGGCAAAGCGGTCAGCAATATCCTGACTTTCCTGCAGGATTTCCTTCTTTGGCTCCATTGCGCTGCGCAACTGGCTTTCGAGGTTCTCCAAAGTGCGGTTGAGACTGTCCAGCGACGTCGCATCACGGCGCGCGCGATTCACATTGACCTGTTCCATTAATGACCTCTGGTTCGTCATGGACGTCTGCTGCCCGAGTTGACGCCACATCGTGGCGGGTGAAAAATCATCGCTCTGGGGAAACAGCCGGTAACGCTGTGCGCGTCGGGGCCAAACCGGAGAGCCAGAGCTTACGCCCCATGCGATCCGACAAGCCGTGAAAAACAAATCACACATAGACACGGTTCACCGTCATCGTGACATTGGCGAAACGTGGTAAACAACTGGTTAAGACACGGGATCGAATGGTTAAAAATGTACCCGGCTATGTAAATCTGCGGGGCCGGGTTCATCTCAAATCCATGCTGCGACCGTAAAACCGGATTGCCTGCCGACGAAATCAGTCGGCGAGATGCAAATTCACAAACTTTGACGTTTACGGAAACGTCAAAGTTTGTTAAATTAAACGAAATCTCAACGGCACCATAGCCTGCGTGCCGTTTTTGGTCGTTTTGTTTTGGAGGAAGCCAATGCCGAGTTATCGTGCGCCTGTTGAAGACACGCTGTTTATCTTGAACGATGTTCTGGGTTTTGAGCGTTACAACAATTTGCCGGGTTTTGCCGACGCATCGCCTGATATCGTCGAGGCGATTCTCGGCGAGGGCGCGAAGCTGGCCGAGAATACGCTGTTTCCGGTGAACCAGTCCGGTGATCACGAAGGCTGTGTGCGGCATGACGACGGTTCGGTAACGACGCCGACAGGCTTCAAAGAAGCATTCGACCAATATCGCGAAGGCGGTTGGGTCGGCCTTGCCGTGCCGCAGGAATTCGGTGGGCAGGGCCTGCCCTATGCGCTGCATGTGGCTGTCGGCGAGTATATGGCTTCTGCCAATATGGCGTTGGTCATGTATCCTGGCCTGACGCAGGGCGCGATCGCCGCTGTTCTGACCCATGGTACTGACGAGCAAAAGCAGGCCTACCTGCCCAAGATGACCGATGGCACATGGACAGGCACCATGAACCTGACAGAGCCGCACTGCGGAACCGATCTTGGGTTGTTGCGCAGTAAGGCTGTGCCCAATAGCGACGGGTCCTACAGGATTTCCGGTCAGAAGATTTTCATCTCGGCCGGCGAACACGACATGGCGGAGAACATCATTCACCTGGTTCTCGCCCGCATCGAAGGTGCGCCGGAAGGCACCAAGGGCATCTCGCTTTTCATCGTGCCGAAGTTCAATCTGGACGAGAATGGCAATCCCGGAACGCGCAATGGCGTATCGTGTGGTTCAATCGAAGAGAAGATGGGCATTCACGGCAATTCGACCTGCGTCATGAACTATGATGAAGCCACAGGCTTTTTGATCGGCGGCGAGAACAAGGGCCTGCGTGCCATGTTCACCATGATGAATGAAGCGCGGCTGGGTGTTGCCCTGCAGGGACTGTCCATCGGCGAGATCGCCTATCAAAATGCCGCCATCTATGCGCGCGACCGCATCCAGGGACGTGCACTGACCGGACCGAAAGAGCCCGACAAGAAAGCCGATCCGATCATCGTCCATCCGGATATCCGCCGTATCCTGCTGACGATCAAATCTTTCAACGAAGCCGGCCGCGCGTTCATTCTGTGGTCCGCCCTGAAATCAGACGTCGCACACCGTTCCGGCGATGACGCCGAAAAGCAGTTGGCTGATGATATCCTCGGTCTGATGACGCCGGTGTTGAAAGGTGTTCTGACTGACAAGGGTTTTGAACATGCCTGCATGGCGCAGCAAGTCTTCGGCGGCCATGGTTACATCGAAGAACACGGCATGAGCCAATATGTGCGCGATGCGCGCATCGCCATGATCTATGAGGGTGCCAACGGCATCCAGGCGCTTGATCTTGTGGGTCGCAAGCTCGGTGCCAATGGCGGCCGTGCAGTTATGGCGTTCTTCAAGGAAGTTGGCGACTTCTGCGAAGAAAACCGCGGCGACGAAAATCTTGCTTTCTTCACCAGACACCTGAAGAAGGGCCTGAACGACTTGCAGGCAGCATCCATGTGGCTGATGCAGAATGGCATGGCGAACCCGGACAATGCCGGTGCTGCATCGACCGACTATATGCATCTCTTCGGTCTGGTTGCGCTTGGCTATATGTGGGCACGCATCGCCAAGGCATCGCATTCCAGGCTCGCGGAAGGCGCCGACAACAAAGCCTTCTACGAAACCAAGCTGATCACCGGCAAGTTCTTCATGGAACGCGTCATGCCGGAATCATCGGCGCATCTTGCCCGCATCCAAACTGGGGCAGATACGATGATGGCGCTGGCGGCGGAAGCATTCTAAGCTGGGCTTACGCGACTTCGAGCCGCGAACTGCGCGGCTCTCTCAACTGATCTCGGGAGGTTTGTTATGGGTCTGCGACCGGAAGAAGTGTTGGGTGTTCCGAAACCCGACTGGAAAACCGACGATGTCGTTATGCTGGAAGACATGGCCACGAAATTTCTCGAGGCCGAGGTGTTGCCGCATTATGACCGTTTCGAAAAGCAGGAAATTTTCGACCGCTCGGTCTGGGAATTGGCCGGTGAAAACGGGCTCCTGTGCGCGTCCATGCCGGAAGAATATGGCGGGGCAGGTGGCACCTATGCGCACGAGAGCGCGATCCTCGAAGCTATCAGTCATGTCGGTGTCGATGGGTTCGGCATAGCCCTGCACAATTCCATTGTTGCTCCCTATATTCTTCATTATGGCTCGGAAGAACAGAAGCAACGATGGCTGCCGAAAATGGCGACCGGCGAACTGATTGGCGCTATTGCGATGACCGAACCCGGCGCAGGTTCCGACCTTCAGGGTGTCAAGACCAGCGCAAAGAAGGACGGTAATCACTACGTCATCAATGGATCGAAAACGTTCATCACCAATGGCCAGCTTGCCAATCTTGTCGTCGTCGTCACCAAGACCGATCCGGCACAGGGCGCAAAAGGCACGTCGCTTTTCGTCGTGGAGACTGACGGTCAGGAAGGCTTCGAACGTGGGCGCAATCTCGACAAGGTCGGACTGAAATCAAACGACACGTCTGAACTGTTCTTCAATGAAGTCCGGGTGCCCGCCTCCAACCTTCTAGGTAGCGAGGAAGGCCAGGGCTTTGTCCAGCTGATGCAGCAATTGCCACAGGAAAGACTGCAGATTGGCGGAACTGCCATCGCCATGGCCGAGCGGGCCATTGCGATCACCTCCGATTACGTCAAGGAGCGCAAAGCCTTCGGCAAGGCGGTCATCGAGTTCCAGAATACACAGTTCAAGCTCGCCGAGCTCAAGACGGAGGCCACCATCGGCCGGGTCTTTTATAATCATTGCGTCGATCGCCACGTGAATGGCGGGCTCGACCCTGTCACGGCGTCCATGGCGAAATACTGGCTGAGCGACCTGCAGAACAAGGTTGTTGACGAATGCCTGCAGCTGCATGGCGGCTACGGCTATATGAACGAATTTCCGATTGCCCGCATGTTCCGCGACGCCCGCGTCCAACGGATTTATGGCGGCACAAACGAAATCATGAAGCTTTTGATCGCCCGCAGCCTTTGAGCTGCCGGTTCGAACAGGGAGAATGAAATGACTGAGGCCTATATTTACGATCACGTCCGCACGCCACGCGGTAAAGGCAAGAAGGACGGCAGCCTGCATGAAGTGCCGGCGGTTCGTCTTGGCGCCCATGTTCTGGAAGCGCTGCGCGACCGCAATGGCCTCGACACAGGCCTGGTCGATGACATTATCTACGGCTGCGTCGATCCGGTCGGCGAAGCCGGCGCTGTCATTCCGCGCTCCTCCGCTTTTGAAGCAGGATATGATTTCAAGGCTCCTGGCATGCAGATATCACGGTTCTGTGCCTCCGGCCTCGATGCGGTGAACTTCGCCGCCGCCAAGATTGTGCAAGGTGCCGACGACATCGTTATTGCTGGCGGTGTTGAATCAATGTCGCGTGTCGGCATGGGCATGTCCGGCGGTGCCTGGTACATGGATCCATCAGTCGGCCTGCCGGGCTATTTCATGCCGCAGGGCGTTTCCGCCGATCTGATCGCTACGAAATATGGCTTCAGCCGCGATGATGTCGATGCCTATGCAGTCGAAAGCCAGAAGCGTGCCGGAGAAGCCTGGAAGAAGGGCTATTTCAAGAATTCGGTTCTGGAGATCAAGGATCAGAACGGGCTGACGATCCTCGACCATGACGAGCATATGCGTCCGACGACGGACATGCAGGCGCTGGCCTCACTTAATCCGTCCTTTGTCATGCCAGGTGAAATGGGCGGTTTCAATGCCGTTGGCATTCAGGCGCACCCGGAAGTCGAGGCGATCAATCACGTGCATCACGCCGGCAATTCGTCCGGCATAGTTGATGGTGCTGCTGGTGTTTTGCTCGGCTCGAAAAGCGCCGGCAAAGCGCTTAGTGCCAGGCCGCGCGCCCGTATCCGCGCCTTTGCCAATATAGGTTCTGATCCTGCCCTCATGCTGACAGGTCCGGTGGATGTGACTGAGAAGCTGTTGAAACGCGCCAAGATGAAGATTTCGGACATTGATCTGTTCGAGTTGAACGAAGCCTTCGCCGCTGTGGTGCTGCGCTATATGCAGGCATTCGACATTCCGCGCGACAAGATCAACGTCAATGGCGGCGCCATCGCCATGGGCCATCCGCTCGGTGCAACCGGCGCAATGATCCTCGGCACGGTTCTTGATGAACTGGAGCGTCGCGACCTGAACGTTGCACTGGTCACATTGTGCATTGGTGCTGGCATGGGCACAGCAACCATCATCGAACGCGTCTGAGGGAGAATAAAAAGATGAGCTATACGAACTTCAAATTCGACGTCGACGCAGACGGCATAGCACTTGTGACCTGGGACATGCCCGGCAAATCCATGAATGTCTTCACCGAAGAGGTGATGAAGGAACTCGACGCCATCGTTGACCGCGTCGCCAAGGATGAGGCGATCAAGGGCGCGGTGATCACCTCCGGTAAGGATACCTTCTCCGGTGGTGCCGACTTGACCATGCTCAAGCGCATGTTCCAGCTTTTCCAGGAAGAAAAGGCCAGGGATCCGAAGAAGGCGGTTGAACTGCTGTTCGAGAACACCGGCAAGATGGGAGGCCTCTTCCGCAAGCTTGAAACCTCCGGCAAGCCTTGGGTTTCGGCAATCAACGGCACCTGCATGGGCGGCGCATTCGAAATGTCGCTGGCTTGTCATGGCCGCGTGGTGTCGGATGATCCGGCAGTGAAGATGGCCCTGCCGGAAGTCAAGGTCGGTATTTTCCCGGGAGCTGGCGGTACGCAACGTGTTCCGCGCCTGACCAATCAGCAAGACGCTCTGCAAATGATGACGACAGGCTCCAGCCTGACAGCCTCGCGTGCCAGGGCCATGGGACTGGTTCACGAAATTGTCCCCGCCAAGAAGCTGGTCGATGCGGCAAAGAAGATGATCAAGGCTGGTCTGAAGCCGGTGCAGCCATGGGACGAGAAGGGTTTCAAGCTTCCCGGTGGAGCTATTTATTCCGCGGCTGGTGCCAATCTGTGGCCTGCCGCCACGGCCATCCTGCGCCGCGAGACCTACGGCAACTATCCGGGCGCGGCCTCAATCCTGAAATCCGTCTATGAAGGCCTGCTTGTACCTTTCGATACTGGGCTCAAGATCGAGCAGCGCTATTTCACCAAAATACTGCAGTCCACGGAAGCCGGAATGATGATCCGCTCCCTGTTCGTCTCGCTGCAGGAACTGAACAAGGGTGCACGGCGCCCGGCTGATGTGAAACCAACCAGGTTCAAGAAGATCGGTGTCGTCGGTGCGGGCTTTATGGGCGCGAGTATCGCCTATGTCACTGCCAAGGCGGGCATTGCCGTGGTGCTGATCGACCAAAGTGTAGAGGCAGCAGAAAAAGGCAAGGCGCATTCCGCCGACCTCGTGACCAAGGAGATGCAACGAGGCAGGGCGACCGCCGAAGACAAGGAAAAGCTGCTTGGCTTGATCACGCCATCATCTGATTATGCCGATCTTGAAGGTGCTGACCTCGTTATCGAAGCGGTGTTCGAAGATCGCGAAGTCAAGCGTGTTGTAACCGAGAAGGCCGAAGCGGTGTTGAAACCAGCCGCGATCTTCGCATCCAACACCTCGACGCTGCCTATTACAGGTCTTGCAAAGGTTTCACAGCGTCCGAAGAACTTCATTGGTATCCACTTCTTCTCACCCGTCGACAAGATGATGCTTGTGGAAGTCATTCTCGGCAAGAAGACGTCGGACAAGGCGCTCGCCGTTGCCCTCGATTATGTGCGCGCGATCAAGAAGACGCCGATCGTCGTCAATGACACCCGCGGCTTCTATGTCAATCGCTGCGTTCTCCGCTATATGTCGGAAGCCTATAACATGCTGGTGGAAGGCGTACCACCGGCGATGATCGAGAATGTCGCGCGCATGGCCGGTATGCCGGTCGGACCGTTGGCGCTGAATGATGAGACGGCGATCGATCTGTCGCAAAAAATCCTGAAAGCCACGCTGGCCGATCTTGGACCAAAGGCTGTGGACCCGCGGCACGTGGAACTGGTCAATACACTGGTCGACAAATATGACCGGCGGGGGCGCAAGAACGGCAAGGGTTTCTACGATTATCCGGCGAAGCCCGCAAAGAAGCATCTGTGGCCCGAGCTGAAGACGCTCTATCCGCAGCAGGACCCCGACAAGATCGATGTCGAGGTGCTGAAACAGCGCTTTCTTTTCACTATCGCGCTCGAAGCGGCCCGCGTCATGGAAGAGGGTATCGTTACCGATCCGCGTGAAGCGGATGTAGGCTCGATCCTCGCGTTCGGTTTCGCACCCTATACGGGCGGAACGTTGTCTTATATCGACGGCATGGGTGCGCCAAAGTTTGTCGAGATTGCGAAAGGCCTGCAGCGGAAATACGGTTCACAGTTCAAGGCGCCGAAGTTGCTGCTTGAGATGGCCGAAAAGGGCGAGACTTTCTATGAGCGTTTCAATCCCTATCCGATTGAAGAAAAGAAGCAAGCTGCTTGACCGCTCCTGTGTTCAAAAGGCGGGCTCAGCCCGCCTTTTCTGTGCAAAATAAGAAAGTTTTCCGTAATTTTACTCGACTTTTCGCCAATTCCTTCTTAAAAGACGTATGAAGGTATTTTTTCCTTATTTGGATCCGATCATGTTTTCACATGACCGCATATGGGCGGCCATAGATGCGCTGGCAGAACGCCATTCGCTTTCCGTATCGGGATTGGCGAAACGCGCAGGCCTTGATCCAACGACCTTCAACAAATCCAAGCGCTACGCTGTCGATGGTCGCGCACGCTGGCCATCTACTGAATCGCTCGCCAAAATCATGGAAGCCACTGGTGCGTCACTGGATGAATTCATGACGCTCGTCCTCGGTCGAGCAACAATTGGACATGGCGCCGCAACACGTTCGGTACCACTACTCGGCTTTGCGCAGGCAGGCGCAGGCGGCTTTTTCGACGACGGGGGCTTTCCAGTAGGTCAGGGCTGGGACGTTGTCGAGTTTCCGGTCGGGCCTGCCGACGCGGTCTATGCGCTCGAAGTTTCGGGCGATTCCATGCTGCCGCTTTACCGCGACGGCGATACGATCATCGTTGCACCAGGCGCAGCCGTCCGGCGCGGCGACCGTGTGGTCGTGCGTACAAAAGACGGCGAGGTCATGGCAAAGATTCTTGCGCGGCAGACTCCCCGCACGATCGAATTGCAATCGATGAATCCCGAGCATCCCAATCGTACTTTTGACGCTGTTCACATCGATTGGGTCGCCCGGATACTGTGGGCAAGCCAATAGGAACTCGTTCCGCATGCGCCAACTGCCGCTTTATGTTCTGACCGTTCTGGTGGCTGCGGGATTGGTCTATGCATTCGTGGCGCCGTTTAACGGTGGCCTGGATACGCCGGCAATTTCCAACCAAGGCGTCGATGTCACGCCCGAGAATTTTGACTTGCCCGAAGAGATGAAGAATGCTGCAGCGGATGATACGCCCGTGGCTGCACAACCGCAGGCTCGGGTTACGTCTCCACACGCGCGTCAAGTCGATCCGGATGCTTTTGTACCTTCAGGCAGAGACAGTGCACCACTCGAGCGTGTGGAACCCCGCCAACCTCTCAGTGCCGGGGCACAGGCACTCCCTCCCGCGCCACCCATAGCTCCTGCACCGGCACCACCTCCGACACCTGTGGACAATACGGCCAAACCTGCGCTTCTTTATCGCCCGGTTGCAACTGCCGCGGGCACGATCGAAGCGTCAGGTTACAGGATTGCACTCGACGGTATCGAGGTCGTGTCGCCGGAGGAAACCTGCAATGTTGTTGGCGGTGCCGCCTGGCCCTGCGGTATGGCGGCACGCACGGCATTTCGCAACTGGCTGCGCTCGCGGGCCGTCGAATGCAACGTGCCAGGACAGCCGCCTGACGAGGTCATCGCCACCCAATGCAAGCTTGGCAGTACGGATCTGGCCGAGTGGCTCATACAAAATGGCTGGGCGCGCGCCAAGGATGGCGCGCCGATGGCGGACGGGATGAAAAAAGCTGAGGAAGCCAAGCTCGGCATCTTCGGCAATGCACCTGCGGCGCTCCCGGCGGCGGCAAATCTGCCAGTACCGTCGTTCAGTGACGTGCCGGAGGTTCCCGCCGAGCCCTTACCGGCTCCACCGCCATTGGCTGTACCTGACGCTCCGTTCCCGCCGCGTCCGCAATAGGTACCTCACGCTTCGTGGCAAACAGCCTCGATATTGTGGCCATCCGGGTCGCGCACAAACGCGCCATAATAATTGGGATGGTAATGTGGGCGAAGACCCGGCTGACCATTGTCGCTGGCGCCTGCCGCTATGGCAGCCGCGTAAAAAGAATCGACCATATCGCGGCTTTTGACACGAAAGGCTATGTGGAGCGGTGGCCTGTTCGGCTCGCCATTGGTTACCCAGAAATCGGGTTTGCCACCTTCACCAAAACCCGCGACATCGGCGCTTCCCGTTACCGAAGCCGGGATTTCGTGAATCAGTTCATATCCGATTGCCGCGAGTGCTTCCTGATAGAACTTCTTGCTCTGTTCGAAGTTCCTCACGATGATACCTGTATGATCGATCATTCGTTCCTCCAACGGATCTAGCCGTACCGATTTAAGATAATTCTCCGGCAAGCGCCTTTGCAATCAGGAAGCGTGTCTCGGCTATGCTGTAGAGCGCAACGAAAGAGCCGAAACGCGGTCCGCGTTCCTGGCCGATCAGCACTTCATACAACATCTGGAAGAAGGATACCGACACGCCGGGACCGCCTTCAGGACTCTTCTTCGTATGATCCTGGTATCGTTCGATCGCCCGCGCGACGTCGAGAATCGCGTTCTGAATGTCGTTGCCGTCAGCATCGCCTGGCAGGGTTGCCAGCTTCTTGTCCAGCTCTTTCAGTGCGGCCCGTTCCACTTCGTCGGGCGCTCGAAATTTCTTCGATGGCTTTACGAAATCGTTGAAGTAACGGATGGCATACCCCACCAGAGCATCCAGTTCCGGATTGTTCTCGGCCGTGACGCCCGGTGCGTAGCGCGAAATGAATCCCCAAAGAACGCTGCTGTTCTCGGCATTGGAGGCGCTGACAAGGTTCAACAAGAGGGCGAACGGAACCGGCATCTCGACTGCCGGCGGATTGCCGTTGTGTAGGTGCCAGACAGGATTGTTCAGCCGGTCTTTCCAGGATTGGCGTCCATAAGCGGAGAGATAGGTAAAGTACTCGTCCACTGCCTTGGGAATGACGTCAAAATAGAGCCGCTTCGCCGTTCGCGGCTTCTGGAACATATAAAGACCCAGACTTTCGGTTGGCGCATAGGTCAGCCATTCGTCAATGCTGATACCATTACCCTTCGACTTGGATATCTTCTGACCAACATCGTCGAGAAATAATTCATAGACGAAATGCTCGGGAGCGCGGCCACCCAAAATCTCGCAGATGCGGTCGTAGATAATCGCATTTGTCTGGTGGTCTTTGCCAAACATTTCGAAATCAACGCCGAGGGCCGCCCAACGCATCCCGAAGTCAGGCTTCCACTGCAGTTTGACGTTGCCACCTGTCACAGGAAGTGTCGTCTCGACGCCATTCTCGTCGTCAAAAGTTATGGTGCCGTTCTTCGCGTCAATGTTCTTCATCGGAACGTAGAGAACTCGACCGCTTGTCGGAGAAATCGGCAAAAAGGGACTATAGGTTGCCTGACGCTCCTCGCCGAGTGTCGGCAGCATGACCTTCATAATGTCATCATAGCGCTCGGCAGCACGCAACAGCACCTCATCGAAGCGGCCCGATTTGTAATATTGCGTCGCGCTGGCAAATTCGTAGTCGAAACCGAATGTATCGAGAAAGCGGCATAACATAACGTTGTTGTGGTCGGCGAAACTGCTGTAGTCGCCGCCAAAAGGATTGGGAACGGCCGACAGCGGCTTGTGCAGGTACGGCTCCAGAAACGAGCTATCCGGTACATTGTCCGGAATCTTGCGCATACCGTCCATGTCGTCGGAAAAACACAGCAGCTTGGTGTTTACCTGGTCCCTGGTCAAAACGCGGAATGCATGGCGCACCATAGACGTACGCGCTACCTCGCCGAACGTGCCGATGTGCGGCAGACCGGAAGGACCGTAACCAGTCTCGAACAGGATCGTCTCGGGATATCCGGTCTTCTCGTAACGTTTGATGATTTTCCGCGCCTCCTCGAAGGGCCATGCTTTGGCCTCTGCTGCCGCCGCGATCAATTCGGGGCTCAGTTCGATTTGGGTGTTGAGGCGCGAAGTCATTCGTTTTCCTGTTTTCCTGCCATTTGATGAGGCGCGCGGACACTATGGCGACAGGTTGCCCGCGTCAATCGCATGCGTTCGTGTGAAGACAATCCGCCGCCAATTCAGGCAGACATGAATTGGTTTCAATAAAAATTGACTGGAAAGTAGCGCAGGTAAAGTTCCGACGTCGTGCCTTTTTCTTCCATGGCCTTCAGGGCAAAATTGAAGGCGTCAACGAGCTTGCTGTTCGCCTGTGTGGTCGCGATCGTCATGCCATCGCCGAGAAATTGCGGTGCAATATAGGGCCCGCCGGCGAAGGTGCAACAGTTGCTGGACTCAGGACTGCCGATCCAGAAGGACAGATCGGATCCATCGCCGAACACCGCATCAATCTTCTTCGCCTGCAGATCCTTTAGCATCAGTTCGCGGGTTGGATAGCCGACCCAGTGACCCTTGGGAAAGTAATCCGCAAAAATAACCTGATGGACGGAACCCGCTACGACCCCGACTGTCTTCTGATCGAGTGTGTCGGCAAGGGGTTCTGTGAGGGGCACTTCCTTCAGTGTCACGAATCGTGCAGGCAGCCTTATATAAGGCGTGGTGAAGGCGAGCTTCTGACGCAACGCCGCAGTCGGTCTCAGACCGGCGATAATCGCTTCCGCCTCGCCGCTTTCGAGCGTTGGCTGTAATTCATTCCACGGGCGCGCTTCGATCTGACAGATTGCTGTAACAGCGAGTTCGTCACAGATCGCCCTGGCCAGATCGATATTGAAGCCGGCAATGCGGCCAGTGCTGTCAATGAAATTAAAAGGTGGATAATCGACCGTTGTCACAAAACGAATACGTTCGACTGTCGAGAGGTCCGGCTTGGAAACGTGTTCTCGTCCGTCCCAATAGTGCGGGTAATTCGACGCGGCATGAGCTTGCAACAATGCTGTCAGGACAAGAACCTGGGTGATGGCGGCGAGCGTGCGAAAATGCATTCGGTTTCAACATGACGGTGTGATTTGCACCGAGGCTAGCATGATCCCGTCGCCTATGACAGATCAGACAGAAATCACGCAGAAAAGATGATGACAACGAAGATATTTTCATATTAGTTACCAGTTCCTGATTTATTGGGTGATTTCCAATAGATATATAGAAAAGTACTACCATTGGTATGTTGATATTCCGATATTTCAATTTTAAACTGAAGGTTTTTAAGATGGTAATGTTGCGAATGGAAAATTTTTATTTGAAGAAGACATCCAATGGCTTGATCGCTACCATCCTTCACTAGAATTTTTCCGATGACCAAGGAAATAGCGATTTCGATAGCCGCTCGGCTTTGTCGCGACGGGATGACAAAATCGTCAATCATCGCTGCATTCAAGCGATCATTTGCCAATGCTACGCCTTTTCCGGGAGAACTCTACGCCTCGGAGAGCATAGATGAAACCTTGATCGCTCACTGGCTGCGACAGCGGACACGCTGGCTGAAAGGCTGGATGCAGACCTGGCTCTTCGAGATGCGACATCCGGCGCGGTTTCTCGAGGACCTCGGAACGCGGCGTTTTCTTGTTTATAACGCTTTGACGGCGGGGCTGATTGTCTCCACGCTGCTCTATCCGCTCATGCCGGTTTTCATTGCCTATTCGGTGTTCAGTCTCATTGTGGCGGATACCACTGTCATTGACTGCAGTATCCTTTTGATCGATTGCATGAACATCACGATCGGATATCTGTCGTTTCACGCACCGGGAAAGCGCAGCGCTGTCGGCAAAAAAATAGCGGGACCGATACTGCGCTGTGTGCCGCTCTATTGGCTGATGATGTCCGCGGCCGCATGGCGCGCAGTCAAGCAACTCTGCACGAAGCCTTTTCTTTGGGAAAAAACCCCGCACCGGCCGTCTGCTAGAGAAAGCCCGGGCCTGCACCGATGATCAACGAATCCTCATTGCCGATCACATCAATATCTCGTCCCTTATAAGGCAGGCTCAGCAGAATTCTGCGGATCACGGCAATGCGGGCACGGCGCTTGTCGTTGGCTCGTACGACCGTCCAGGGGGCGTATGCCGTGTGGGTCCGCGCCATCATCTCGTCGCGCGCCTTGGTATAATCATCCCACTTCTCGGCGCCCGCAATATCGATGGGCGAGAATTTCCAGTTCTTGAGGGGGCTGTGCCGGCGATCGTGAAAGCGCTTCAATTGCATGATCTGGCCGATGTTGAGCCAGAACTTGAAAAAATGGATATCGTCCGCAACGACCATCCGTTCGAACCCCGGCGTTTCTTCAAGAAAAGATTCATGCTGTTCGGGGGTGCAAAAGCCCAGCACCGGCTCGACCCCACCACGATTGTACCAGGAGCGATCAAAAGTAACGAATTCTCCTGTGGTCGGGAAATGCGAGACATAGCGCTGGAAATACCATTGCCCACGTTCCGTCTCGCTCGGTTTGGGCAGGGCGACATTGCGCGCGTTGCGAGGGTTCATATATTGGCGCAAGTTGAAGATAGTACCGCCTTTACCCGCCGCATCGCGACCTTCGAAAACCGCCATGACCCGCCGGCCGGTTTCCTGCTGCCAGTATTGCATCTTCACCAGCTCGACTTGCAACTGTTCGAGCGTCTCCGCATATTCATCGTTGGGCATCTTTTCCGCATAGGGAAAGCCACCTGATTCCAGCGCGCCATCCTCGATCCAGGCCGGTAGTTTTGGATCGTCAATATTGAAGCTACGCTTCTTACCGCCAATCTTCAGTTTGAGCATGGATTTCCGCAAATCCGGGTGTTCCGATTTCTTTTTTGAATCTTTACCCAACGCATTCATCCTCAATTGACATAAAGCCATGTTATTGGGAGAGCGTTGCATCGTCCAGAGGCGAAAAAAGGATTATAGTGCAGGAGTTTAACGCATGAGCATATGGAGGCTGGAAGGCCGGACTTTGCGGCAAAGAGCTGTGGAAAGGCTGATCCAGGCGCGCTTTGTGCTGGGCGCGGCCGCATTCATTACCGCCTTGGTCCTTAGCTCCGGCGCATCCTGGTGGCTGAGTTTTATCATCCTGATGTTCGTGCTCCTTGCCGTGGTCATGCTTTCGGCTGCGCTCCCGCGTACAAATTATACGCAGGCCGATGCGCTTATGAACGACCCCGCAATCTTTCGTTTGTCGGGTCAGCAACTTGCAGCGCAATTGCCGGATCCGCTGATTATTTTCGACCATGAGGGGACGATCCTTTATGTCAATCCGGCGGCGAGTGGTGCTTTTCGACCATTGGCGCGAGGTGGTGCGTTACTGATGCATTTCCGTGCACCTGAAATGCAGACATTGGTCCAGTCAGTGATGGCCGACGCGATCGCCCGATCGGTGGATTATTTCGAGCGTGTACCGGTTGAACGCTGGTACCGCGCGACAGTGCTTCTACTCGACCAGACAGGGGGGCATGATCGCCAATATCTCCTGTCATTCCGCGACCAAACCGAGGCGCACCGGCTGGAGCGCATGCGGTCGGATTTCATCGCCAATGCGAGCCATGAACTACGCACGCCGCTGGCCTCGCTCAGCGGTTTTATCGAAACTTTGCGAGGTCCGGCGCGCAACGACGAAGCCGCACGCGATAATTTTCTCGAAATCATGCAGAAGCAAGCCGAGCGCATGGCGCGGCTGATCGACGATCTTCTGTCGCTGTCCCGCATCGAGATGAAGGCGCATATCGCCGTCAAGGATCAGGTGGATTTGACCGTGGTGCTCAACCACGTGGCGGACTCGCTACGGCCGCTCGCCGCCGATCTCGGCGTAGAGATCGAACGGGATATCGATCCAGGACCGGTAAACGTTCTTGGTGATCGCGATGAGTTGACACAGGTCTTCCAGAACCTTGTTGAAAACGCCTGCAAATATGGCCAGCCCGGCAAAAGAATCATTGTCGAGCTGAAGCGAGACGGCGAGTCCATCAAGGCAACCGTCCAGGATTTCGGGCCGGGCATTCCGGATGAACACATACCGCGACTTACCGAGCGATTCTACCGTGTTAGCCTGGAGACGAGCAGAGCGCAGAAGGGGACAGGGCTTGGCCTTGCCATCGTGAAGCATATCTTGACCCGGCATCGCGCCCGGCTGGTTGTTCGCTCCAAGGTCGGTGAAGGCTCGTCGTTCACCGTTGTGTTTGGACCCCAGAAAGGTTGACCCACGCAGCAAAAAGGCGCCATTCGGCGCCTTGAAACAGAAAGCTGTGTCGCGAATTACCGAATACGGCGACGGTCTGAAGCCGGCTGATAAGCCAAGCGGGAATGATAGGTGCAATAGGGCCCGGCCTCTCCGACATCATTCCCGCAGAAGTTGAAATCCGGCTGCAGGGGATCGCCGACCGGCCATTTGCAAGTCCGCTCGCTCAACTGCACGAGTTCAAGACGGCGTGATATAGGCACGACCACGTCGGTCACCGTTTTTGTGACAGTGTGGGTAACGAGGTCAGTACTATATTCGGTCTGCAGAGCGGTAGCGCCGACGCTGCGGTTCACAATCCGGCTTGACATGTGCCCGACAGAGCCGCCACTGCGCTGACCGCCGGAAGCGCTGGTATTGACCTTCTTGCTTCGCGTCTGCGTTGAAGTGGTCTTGCCGCGCCCCGACAGTTTCAGCCGGTGGACCTTGCCGATGACGGCATTGCGGCTGACGCCGCCCAGTTGTGCTGCGATCTGGCTTGCACTCAGACCGTCGGCCCAAAGTTTCTTCAGCTGCTCTACGCGCTCATCTGTCCAGTTCATCGTTCCCTAGCTCCATATGGGGCTCAGCTTTGTGCGGGCGTCAGACTGAATCCTTCCTCGCATCTGGATTGCTCCAGATTGGCCTGATACTATATCTATTCAGATGACGAGGACGCCGCACGAAATCTAGCTATTTCGTTTCCCAACGTACAATATCGGATGACTCTGTGACAAGAGTCGGGCGGGCGTCCCGGGGGAGGTTTTTGGGGTTTTCCCCAACTTGCGCGAACAACTGTTGCAAAAAAGACTCGTTATGTGACTCTGAGCTTACTCGCCAAGGTTGCAGAGAGAATCTTGAACGAGCAACGGTACAGGCGGTAGTGAAAGACACTTGAAGTGTTCATTTGACAATTGCGGTTCGAATGATGATATTATCTGTGTGTGGCCGCCCCCAAAAATGGCATTGTGGGGCGGCTTTTTGATTTCATCGCTGCCGGTTTCCTCTTTGTAATCAGCAGGTTTGACAAACCGGGTTTTGGAGGCCCTTGACGATATGACGGACGCAAACGCGCAACCGCTTTACGACACCTATGCTCGTGCGGACCTGCGCTTTGAGCGAGGAGAGGGCGTATGGCTTGTGACAGAGTCGGGCGATCGTTTTCTCGACTTTGCGGCCGGTATCGCTGTCAACTCGCTTGGCCACGCGCATCCGCACCTTGTCGAGACTTTGAAAAGCCAGGCTGAGAAGCTGTGGCATGTCTCCAATATCTATGAAATTCCCGGCCAGAAGCGCTTGGGCCAGCGCCTGGTCGACAGCACGTTTGCCGAGAAGGTCTTCTTCACCAATTCGGGCGCAGAAGCGCTGGAATGCGCGATCAAGACAGCGCGGCGTTATCATTACATCAACGGTAATCCAGAGCGCTTCCGTATCATCACTTTTGAAGGCGCTTTTCATGGCCGTACACTGGCGACAATTGCCGCCGGCGGTCAGCCGAAATACCTTGAAGGCTTTGGCCCAAAGGTCGAAGGTTTCGACCAGGTGCCATTCGGTGATGAAAAGGCGCTGAAGGCAGCGATTGGACCCGAAACCGCAGCCATACTGATCGAACCCATCCAAGGCGAGGGCGGCGTTCGTCCGGTGCCGGACGAGGAGCTGCGAGCCCTGCGCAAACTCTGCGACGAGCAAGGCCTGCTGCTGATCCTCGATGAGGTGCAGTCAGGTATGGGTCGCACAGGGAAGCTCTTTGCCCATGAATGGTCTGGCATCAAACCGGACATCATGGCCGTCGCCAAAGGTATCGGCGGAGGGTTTCCGCTCGGTGCATGCCTCGCGACTGCCGAAGCCGCCAAGGGCATGACTGCCGGTGTGCATGGCACGACCTATGGTGGCAATCCGCTAGCCATGGCTGTAGGCAATGCCGTACTCGACGTCGTTCTCGAAGAGGGTTTTCTCGATCACGTGCAGCAGATTGCGCTGTTCATGAAACAGGGCCTTGCCTCGATTTCCGATCGTTATCCTGACGTGATTTCCGAAGTGCGCGGCCGCGGTCTTCTGATAGGACTGAAGTGTGTCGTGCCGAACACGACCATGGTCCAGGCCTTACGCGACGAACATTTGCTGACGGTTGGTGCAGGAGACAATGTTATCCGTCTTCTGCCACCACTGGTTGCAACTGAAGATGAAGCGCGCAACGCCCTCTCCAGGATCGAAGCGGCAGCCGAACGTCTGTCAGTCACAGCCAGACAGAAGAGCGCGTAGAGACAGGTCGCATCATGATCAAACAAGACCTCCGTCATTTCACGGATATCTCGGCGCTTTCGCCTGGTGATTTGCGGCTCATCCTCGATGATGCACGGGCACGCAAAACGCGGCTCAAGGCCGGGAACGTCGAAAAACCCTTTGCCGGCAAGGTGCTGGCAATGATTTTCGACAAGCCTTCCACTCGCACGCGTGTGTCCTTCGATGTGGGCATGCGCCAGCTTGGCGGTGAGACAATCATGCTGACCGGCTCGGAAATGCAGCTGGGCCGCAGCGAGACCATTGCCGACACGGCAAAGGTGCTGTCGCGTTATGTCGACATCATCATGATGCGCACGACGACGCATGAGCGCCTGACAGAAATGGCGGAAAACGCGAGCGTTCCGGTGATTAATGCGCTGACCGATGACACACATCCATGCCAGATCATGGCGGATATCATGACGTTCGAAGAACATCGCGGCCCGGTCAAGGGCAAGACCTTCGCGTGGACGGGCGATGGCAACAATGTGCTGCACTCGCTCGTCGAGGCAGCAGCGCGATTTGATTTCAATCTCAATATCGCGACGCCGGAAGGCAGCGAGCCGGACAGCAAGTATCTCGATTGGGCCAAGCGAGCCGGCGGCAAGATCAGACTGACGACTGATCCGATGTCGGCTGTCGAAGGAGTTGATTGTATCGTCACCGATACCTGGGTGTCGATGGGACAGGAAGGCCGCGCGCGCGGCCATAATGTGTTCATGCCGTACCAGGTCAACGACGCATTGCTGAAGCATGCTGGTCCTGATGCGCTGTTCATGCATTGCCTGCCCGCGCACCGCGGCGAGGAGGTGACGGACTCCGTCATCGATGGGCCGCACTCCGTCGTCTTCGATGAGGCGGAAAACCGTTTGCACGCACAAAAGGCCATTCTTGCCTGGTGTCTCGAAGGAGGGCCTAATGCCTGATACATCGATCCGTGCTGACGAGTATATTTTCGCAGGCGATGACGCAGTGGTTCCTTTTCAGGTTGAGGAACTGGACGCGCGTGGGCGTGCCGTTCAGCTGGGACCGACACTAGATGACATTTTGAGCCGCCACGACTATCCGGACCCGGTTGCGAAGCTTCTGGCAGAGGCGATCGTCCTCACGGTGCTGCTCGGCACATCGCTGAAGTTCGATGGCAAGTTCATCTTCCAATCGCAGTCCGACGGGCCAGTCGACATGCTGGTCGTCGATTTCCGCACGCCTAATTCCGTTCGCGCTTATGCGCGTTATGATGAGGAGCGCTTGGCCGAAGCCATCGCCGAGAACCGGCTCTCGCCGGTAGAGCTGATGGGCAGCGGCACGCTTGCACTCACTGTGGACCAGGGCGAATACACCCAGCGATATCAGGGCATCGTCGCTCTTGACGGCTCCAATCTCGAAGAGATCGCCAAGACCTATTTCCGACAGTCAGAGCAGATTCCAACTGACGTTCGTCTTTCGGTTGCAAAGCTGATCGAGCGTGGCGAAGACGGCAAGCCGGTCGAACAATGGCGCGCAGGCGGGCTCATTGTGCAGTTCCTGCCTGAATCGGAGCTGCGCATGCGTCAGCGCGATCTACCGGCGGGTGACACGCCGGAATCCGACGACGATGATGAGATCGATCTTGTCGAGGATGATGACTGGGCGGAGATCAAGGCTCTTGTCGCGACAATCGAAAGCTCGGAATTGACCGATCCGCAAGTGGGAGCCGAACGGCTGCTATACCGTCTGTTCCACGAGCGGGGCGTCCGCGTTTTCGACGCGGTGCCCGTGAACGATGATTGCTCCTGCTCACGCGAGAAAATTGCCGGCGTACTGTCTGGCTTCACTGCTGAAGAGATTACGGACAGCATCGAGGACGGCAAGATAAGCGTCACCTGCGAATTCTGCTCGACAGAATATGAATTCGATCCGGCAGAGTTTCTGCCGAAGAACTGACAGACGGGAATGTGATCGTGGAAGTGAGAGACAGCAACGGCACCGAGCTTCTCGATGGCGATTCCGTCACCTTGATCAAGGATCTGAAGGTCAGGGGTACATCGGAAACGATAAAGCGCGGGACGCTCGTCAAAAATATCCGGTTGAACGGTCGCGACGGCGAGATCGAGTGCAATACGAGGCAGGTCAAGGGCCTTGTTCTGAAGACCGAATTCCTGAAAAAGGCCTGATCAGGCGCGCATTGGCGCGGTCACTTCATGGACCACTGTCACGACGATCAAAAGTGCGATGAATGTGCAGATGATCAGCCAAAGCGGCCATGCTCTGGTTGATTTCTTCGCCAGCAGGCCGACGATGAGGCCTGGAACCATCACGAGTGCCAGTAACTGGCTGACAGCTTCCGTGCTTGTTGTGAAGCTTGGCAGAGTATAGCCCGAAAACAACGCGCCTGTGGCCAGGGCAAAGGCGACAGCGGAACAGGCCAAAGCCTTGATGTAAGGCGATTGAGTACGATTTGTCTCTTGCATCAGTTCAATGTGCGTAACTGGTCGGGGAGGTCAAGTGAGAAGGCCGGAATTTCAATGTCAAACCGTTCTCCGCTGTCGGTCTGCATTGTATAGCGGCCGACCATGACGCCGGATGTTGTGGTCAGCGGACAGCCGGAAGAATACTGGAAGGAGTCGCCGGGGTTGAGAACCGGTTGTTCGCCGATGACCCCGGGGCCGCGCACTTCTTCCACATGTCCATTGCCATCGGTGATTTTCCAGTAGCGTGCGCGTAATTGCACTGTAATCTCCGACTCATTGGCGATGGTAATACGATATCCCCACACGTAGCGGTTCTCTTCCGGATTGGACTGCTCCTCCAGATAGAACGGCTCTACGGTTACTTCAATATCGCGGGTAATGGCTTTATACATACCTTCTCTCAGTCTACGACCCTGATATCGCGGGTCGACGCCATCGCGTCAACCGTCCAGAGAAAGTTAGATTTAAATCCTTCGTGATCAATGCATTCTACACTAATATAGAGATGAAGCTGTTCGATGGAGCTAAGCAATTCTATTGATGAGTCTCGAAGAATTCACAGAGATGGCGCTTTCGTTTCCTGAAACTATTCAAGCGGGTCATTTCAACACGACAGATTTTCGAGTGAACGGAAAAATCTTCGCAACGCTGCGTCCGGAGAAGCAGCGTGGTGTTTTGTTGCTCACCCGCGAAGATCAGGCGCTCTTCCGTGAAACATCCGCCGAGATGTTCGAACCCGTGCCTGGACGCTGGGGCGAAAAAGGCTCGACCTTTGTCATTCTCGACAGTGCCGATTCAGATGTCGTGCGCCATGCCATGGCAATGGCCTGGAAAAGGGCCGCGCCGAAATTGGTTTCGGCACGGCACGTTCTCTAATTTTCAGAGAGCCGCTCTCAGTGCGGCATCGAGATCTTCAATCAGGTCGTCCGCATCTTCAAGCCCGACCGACAATCGCAACAATCCATCGGTAATACCAAGTTCGGCGCGCGCCTCGTCAGTGAGGTTCTTATGGGTCGTGGTTGTCGGATGGGTGATCAGGCTCTTGGAGTCGCCGAGATTGTTGGAGATATTGATAATTTCCAATCCGTTTTCAGCCGCGAAAGCGGCCTTCTTGCCGCCTTTGAGCTCAAAAGCCAAGAGTGTTGAACCGCCGGTCATCTGCTTTGCGATGATGTCAGCCTGCGGATGGTCCGCGCGTCCCGGATAGAGAACTTTGGAGACGGCCGGATGATCAGCGAGGAAATCAGCGATTTTCGCTGCGCTCTCTGTCTCTTGGCGCACGCGGACTGCCAAGGTTTCAAGTCCCTTCAACATTACCCAGGAATTGAATGGGCTAGGTCCGGGACCGGTATGGCGGAAATAATCATGCAGGTTTTCATCGATCCAGTCTTTGTCGGAAAGAATTACACCGCCGAGACAACGACCCTGTCCATCGATATGTTTGGTGGTCGAATAGACGACGATATGGGCGCCGAGTTGTAACGGTTTCTGGAAGAGTGGCGTGGCAAAGACGTTATCGACAATCAGTCTTGCACCGACAGAGTTTGCGACTTGTGCTACCGCAGCGATATCGATGACTTCCAGTGTCGGGTTAGTCGGGCTCTCGAGGAACAGCACTTTGGTGTTCGGGCGAATGGCGTTTTGCCAGTTTTCGATCTTCGAGCCATCTATCAAAGTAAAGTCCACGCCATAGCGCGGCAGAAGCGTCTCGATGATATAGCGACAGGAACCGAACATCGCTCGCGCCGCCAAAACGTGATCGCCGGCCTTGACCTGACAGATGATGGCTGCGGCGACGGCGGCCATGCCCGATGCGGTGGCGCGTGCATCTTCAGCGCCTTCCAGGGCGCACATGCGCTTCTCGAACATGTCCGTTGTCGGATTGGCATAGCGGGAATAGATGAAGCCTGGCTCCTCGCCCTTGAAACGGGCTTCTGCTGCTTCCGCGCTGGGGTAGACAAAGCCTTGTGTCAGGAACAACGCCTCGGATGTCTCTCCGAAGCCTGAACGCAGGGTTCCGGCATGGACGAGTTGGGTTGCGGGGCGCAGTTTGCGGGTGGTGTTCTTGGTCATCGTCTTCTCAATCTGCCAGAATCTGGCCAATAAAAAACCGGCCTTGCGTGAATCGCAAAAAGGCCGGACGAGACCGGGCCTCTTTTAGCAAATTATTTAACGTGGCTGCAAGCCGGCCGGCCAAATCACCACGGGATAAAACTGCTTTAATCCTCTTGGCGTCTTGCGTCAACCGGGCGAGACGGTAAAGCTTTTGTATGTTTTACAGGGTTTGGCGATCGACATGAGCAGACATCAAGCGGGCATTCTGGCGGATAACGGTATCCGGGCACTCTATCAGTCGGGCGCTCTTAAAACTGCGCGCGATTTCGATAGCGACCAGATACAGCCTGCGAGCCTCGATCTGCGGCTTGGTGCAAAAGCCTATCGCGTTCGCGCCAGTTTCATGCCGGGACCGGGAACAGCGGTCATCGACAAGCTGGAGCGCCTCAAGCTGCACGAAATTGATCTGACCGAGGGGGCGGTGCTGGAAACCGGCTGCGTCTATATTGTGCCCTTGCTGGAAAGCCTGAGCCTGCCCGCCGAGGTTTCTGCCTCCGCCAATCCCAAGAGTTCAACCGGTCGCCTGGATATTTTCACGCGCGTCATCGTGGATGGTGCACAGGAGTTCGACAAAGTCCCGGCGGGCTATCACGGTCCGCTCTATCTCGAGGTCAGCCCGCGCACCTTCCCCATCGTCGCACGGACCGGTTCGCGTCTATCGCAAATCCGCTTCCGCACCGGACGCGCGCAACTGGAAGAAGTCGAATTGACGGCGCTACACGCCGCCGAAACGCTGGTTGCTTCCGAGACCCCCAATATCTCGGGGGGTGGCATCGCGCTGTCGATCGATCTGACCGGTGACGCGAAAGGTCTCGTCGGATATCGCGGCAAGCATCACACCGGCGTTGTCGATGTCGACAAGCGCGGCGTGCATGATCTTTTCGATTTCTGGGAGCCCATCCATGATCGCGGTGCGCGCGAACTGGTACTTGACCCCGACGAGTTCTACATTCTGGTTTCGCGCGAGGCAGTGCACGTGCCGCCGCTTTATGCCGCCGAAATGACGCCGTTCGATCCGCTGGTCGGAGAATTCCGGGTCCACTATGCCGGTTTCTTCGATCCGGGCTTCGGCCACACGGCGGCGGGAGGGACCGGCAGCCGCGCAGTGCTTGAAGTTCGCAGCCATGAAGTGCCGTTTATCCTCGAACATGGCCAGATTGTAGGTCGCCTGATCTACGAACATATGCTGGAACGGCCAAGGCAGCTTTACGGCACCGATCTCGGTTCGAATTACCAGGCGCAGGGGCTGAAACTTTCCAAGCACTTCAAATGACATGCAAATGATGCCAGGTGCCGCTTGACAAAGACGGGCTTTGGCGAACACTGATAGGCAGATGCGGGTGTAGTTCAATGGTAGAACGGCAGCTTCCCAAGCTGCATACGAGGGTTCGATTCCCTTCACCCGCTCCATCTTTTCCAACACCGGAGAACAAATGTCGGAAAGAATGAACCGCTTCCTGGGAGACTCGCCCGGCCGGGTCCTTGTGAAACTCATTGTGGTTTCGTTGGTGGTTGGCGTCGTCATGAGTGCGTTTGACTGGTCGCCAATCGATATTCTCTATGGTTTCGAGAACTTCCTCCGCCGCATCTGGAATCTGGGCTTTGGCGCGATCGAACGATTTGCCGCTTATTTCCTGCTGGGCGCGGTGGTTGTCATTCCCTGCTTCATTATTTTGCGCCTGTTGAGTTATCGCCGCTAGAATTTCGCGCAGCTGATTTTCGGCCTGTAAGAGCCACAATTTCCGCATAGCGGCGCAAGGCCATCGTTCAGGAATAGCTCATGTTTGAAAAGAATTCTCATCTATCGCGCCGCAACGTTCTAGGCTTGGCCGCGGTTGCAGTTTTACCGCTATCCGCCTGCCAGACCACCATGCGAACGCCAGGAAAAAGTGCGGGAGCTTCGGCTTCGGCTGCTTCAAACGTGGAGGCGATCCGCTCTGCGAATGGCCTCGCCGGGCTGAACGCGGATCCCACGCTGGAACGTGCCGCCTTGCAGCAAGCGGGTTACATGGCAAGCCGGGGCCGTATGACCCATACGACAAGCTGGGGTCGCAGCTTTGCCTCTCGTGCAAGGGACAACGAAATTCATGGCCTCGCCGCCGAAAATATCGCCATGGGCCGCATGGATCTGGACCAGCTCTTTGCCAGGTGGATGGCGTCGCCGCCACATCGGCGTAACATGCTGGATCCGCAATTTACCCGTTTTGGTCTGGCCTATGCGGAGTCCGCAAATGGCAGCACCGAGCGCTATTGGGCACTGGTTCTCGCAAGTTAGTCTGGTTGCGGCGATTGCACTGGAAAACGGCGCGCTCCGGTGGCATAGAGCATTAACACCCGTACAGGTTGCAATTTCCGGAGCCTCATGACGATCGAAGTTTCCACTCCAGCAGGATCAAAAATTGTTCGCCCGTTTGAGGTGACAAACCGGCTGATGCTGGCAATTACGATTCCAGTGATGCTGGCGTCGCTGACGACGCCGCTGCTCGGACTGGTCGACACAGCGGTGATCGGTCAACTTGGTGATCCGCATCTGCTGGGCGGCCTTGCAATTGGCGCACTGGTGTTTGATTTTCTATTCTCGACGATGAATTTCCTGCGCTCAGGTACGACCGGGCTTGTGGCCCAGGCAATGGGCAGGCACGACAATGTCGAGCAGCAGGCGGTATTCTGGCGCGCCATCGGTATCGCTGCGGTCGTCGGCATGCTGTTCATCGCAGCCACGCCGCTGGTGGTGCAAGCGACGATCAGCTTCATGAATCCGGACAAGGCGATAGCGGATGCCATGTCGACCTATGTCTCGATCCGCCTGCTGTCATCACCCATGGCGCTTGGCAATTTTGTCGTGTTGGGTCTGTTGCTCGGGCAAGGCAAGGCCATGCAGGGCCTGTACCTTCAGCTCCTGCTCAACGGCGTCAACGTGGTGATGACCATCTGGTTCGGGCTCGTTATGGGCTGGGGAGTTGCCGGCATTGCGTGGGGCACTGTGCTCGGCGAAACTGTGGCACTTGTGGTCGGCCTCTTCATGATTTACCTGCAATTCCGTGCGATCCCCAATCCATCCCGGGCGCGCGTACTGGATATGCACGAAATCCGCCGCATGTTTACAGTCAACCGCGATATCATGTTGCGATCGTTCTTCCTGTTGATCGCCTATGCCTATTTTACCCGCGCCGGAACGGAAGCAGGTGCGGTGACGTTGGCAACAAATGCTGTGTTGATGAACTTCCTGCTGATTTCTGGCTATTTGATCGATGGGGTAACCACCGCTGCGGAACAGATTTCCGGCCGCGCCGTCGGCGCGCATTATCGTCCGGCCTTTGACCGCGGCATAAAGCTGTCGTTTCTGTGGGGAATGATGCTGGCGACGGCAATGGCTGTCTTCTTTCTGATCTTCGGGAATGCGATTGTTGCGTTTCTGATCAAGTCGGACGAGGTGCAGGCGATGGCATCGCTTTACCTGCCTTGGGCAGCCTTGGCGCCGGTTGTGGGTCTGCTGGCTTTCCATATGGACGGGGTGTTCATCGGCGCGACATGGTCGCGCGACATGCGTAATATGATGATCCTGTCGCTTATCGGCTATTTCGCCGCTTATTTCATTCTGCCCAAGTTCTTCGGCAATCACGGACTCTGGTTGGCGCTACACCTGTTTTTGGGTCTGCGGGGAATTTCATTGCTATCGATCCTTCCAAGCCGGGCTCGCCAGCAGTTCGCCGAGTAGAATCTCAGGCTGGAATTGTCTTCGCAGCCCAGACGTCAGTGTCGCAGTCCCGCAAGGCAGCAATCGTGCTGACGCTGTCGCGCTTCAGGGTTGCTGACATGCCCTTGACGATCTCGCTTGCCAGGCCGGGACCACTATAGATCATGCTGGTATAGAGCTGGACGAGATCTGCTCCGGCCCGAATTTTGGCAATGGCTGTCGCCGCGCTGTCAATGCCGCCAACACCGATGATCGGCAGGTCGGTACCAACGCGCTGGCGCATCTTGGCGAGTACGATCGTCGACCGTTGGAACAGTGGCTTTCCGGAGAGGCCGCCGGTCTCGCCTGCGCTCTTGCCGCTTTTCAGACCCGCGCGCGACAGCGTCGTATTGGAAATGATCAGCCCGTCCAGTGAGTGCGAGCCGATCTCGGCGGCAATATCGTCAAGACTGGCTTCGGTGAGATCAGGTGCAATCTTGAGAAAAACAGGGCGCTTTGCCCCAGGTTGTGCGTCGCGTGCGTCAAGCACCTTGCCGAGCAGTTCTCCAAGGCTTTCCCGCGCCTGCAGATCGCGCAAACCTGGCGTGTTTGGAGAGGAAATATTGACCGTAAAATAGCTCGCGAGAGAATGGAATTTCCAAATGCCTGCCACATAGTCCGCGACGCGGTCCGTGGAGTCCTTGTTGGCGCCGATGTTTATCCCGACGATACCGGCATGGGAGCGTCGCTCGGTCAGGCGGCGGAACGCCGAGTCATGACCTTCATTGTTAAAGCCAAGCCGGTTGATTACCGCACTATCTTCAACCAGGCGAAAAATGCGCGGCTTCGGATTCCCGGCTTGCGCCAGCGGTGTGAGCGTCCCGACTTCGGTAAAGCCAAAACCGAGCCGGAGCAAGGCGTCCGGCACTTCGGCGTTCTTGTCATATCCAGCAGCCATACCAAGAGGATTGGGGAAGCTCAGACCGGCGATAGCGACTCGTAGCGCTGGATCGCTGTTGGGTATACATGCGGGCACAAAGCCGCTCTTCAAGGCTTTGATCGAGAGGCCATGGGCATCTTCCGGATCGAGGGCAAATAGCATTTTGCGGCCGATTGACCGAAACAATCCGCTCATGCCAGCAGCTCCGGAAACCGATGATTGCCGTCGCCGTCGAGCGGCAAGGGCTTGATCCACGCGACTGCGTCGAGCGGCAATGGTGCATAAAGGTGTGGGAAGAGATCGCCTCCACGCGAGATTTCGTATTTGAGCGCTGTTCCGAGCCTGTCAGCCTCGACCGCGATCAACAAAAGATCATCCTGTCCGGCGAAGTGCCTGGACGCCGTCTCGGCTGCCTGGGCTGCGGTCGAAAAGTGGATATAGCCGTCTGCGTGGTCAATTGGCGCACCATCGAACACGCCATTTGCTTCGGCAGCCTGCCAAAGTCCGCGCGAAGCAATCTTGTAAATCAGCTGGGTCATAAGCGCCTTTACTAGACGCAAAACCGCAGCGCGCAAAGGGTAGACTGCGCCGCTGTACCAGAAATCTCGCCCCGTTTCAGATTTTCGGCGTATTATTTAATCAGGCTCGCGAAACGAATGCATTGGAGGTCGATCCATGTTCCGGACACGCATTTATTTAATCGCGCTTGGCGTCAGTTCCCTATGGTCGTTCGCCGCCATTGCGCAGGAAACAAGCTATACGCTGGAAAAGACTGATAATGGTTATGTTCGGATGAACAACAAGACGGGGGAAATGTCGATCTGTCAGGAGAAGTCCGATCAGCTTATCTGCAAGCTGGCGGCTGAAGAGCGTACGGCGTACGAAGACGATATTGCCAACCTCAAGACGAGGGTAGCAAAACTTGAGGACACTGTAGCAGGAATGGGCAAGCTGCCGCCGGTAGTACGCGATGCGCTGCCGTCAGAAGAAGATTTCGAAAAGGGATTGAGCTATATGGAGAGGTTCTTTCGCCGGTTCATGGGAATTGCCAGGGAATTCGACGACGAGAACAAAAACGAAAAGCCGGAGTCACAAACTCCGCAAAAGACCTGAGCGTCGGCGGCTGCCGAAGTGACAGGAGACTGGCAGGAGGGGAGGTTTCAACAGCAGTTTGTTCTTGATTTGTTCGATATTTTGGTAGACTTTGGTCGCTCGGGATTTTTCTCTGGGAGCGGTGAAATGATAGCAGTGCCAAGACTGATTGGAGAGGTATCAATCCGGCTTTTTGTGCGCCACGGCGATCAGCAGAAAGCCCTGGATTTCTACGAAAATGTCTTCGGAGCCCAAATAGTCGGACGGCCCTACTTGCACAATGGCGAACTGATTGCGGCCGAACTGCGCATGGGCGCATCGGTGGTGATGGTTGTTGGCGCCAACCCCAAACGGGATGCGGATGCGACGCTTGGAGGCCCGAGATCTGTTCACGCCATAGGCGCAACGCCGGTTATGCTGGATATTCACGTGGACGATGTCGACCGGGTGATGCATCATGCGGTCGAAGAGGGTGGCAATTTGCGCAATGAGATCGAGACGCTGGATAGCGGCGATCGCGCCGGCGTGCTTACCGATCCGTTCGGACACCTTTGGGTGGTCAAATCACGGCGCAAGCATCTGGCTGCATAGACGACCAGCCCACGTGGCTGGTCGTAGAACACATCAAGTAGCGAATCGTTTTGTCGCAGCGATAAGCTCATGCACGATGCCGGGTTCGCTCACCGCATGGCCAGCATCCTCGACAATGCGTAAATCGGCTTCCGGCCAGACTTTCTTCAAATGCCAAGCGTTGAGTAACGGCGTGCACATGTCGTAGCGGCCATGCACGATGACGCCTGGTATCTCGCGGATGAGATGCGCATGACGCAAGATATGATCATCCGTGTCGAAGAAGCCCTTGTTTTGGAAGTAGTGGCATTCGATACGGGCGAAGGCGATGGCGAAATGGTCGTTTCCGAAAGCTTCCTCACGTGCCGGATCAGGCAGAAGTGACAGAGCCGAGCCCTCCCAGCGTGCCCACAATTTTGCAGCGGCCATCTGGATCGCCGGGTCCGGATCGGTCAGGCGCTTGTAATAGGCGGCAATCATATCGCCGCGTTCGTCTTCAGGAATATGTTCCTGATAGGCTTCGAACCGATCGGGATAAATAATACTTGCACCGTTCGAATAGAACCACTCGATCTCGAAACGCCGGATCATGAAAATCCCACGCAAGATCAATTCGCGCACGCGGTCAGGATGAGTTTGCGCATAGGCAAGCCCAAGGGTCGAACCCCAGGAGCCGCCGAAAACCTGCCATTTGTCGATGCCGAGATGCTCGCGGATACGCTCCATATCGGCGACCAGATCCCACGTCGTATTCTCGTTCAATTCCGCATGTGGTGTTGATTTCCCACAACCGCGCTGATCGAAAAGGATGATGCGATAGCGCTCGGGATCGTGCAGACGCCGCATCGTCGGATTGATCCCACCCCCTGGACCGCCGTGAACCATGATCACCGGTTTACCGTCCGGATTGCCACATTCTTCTACATGAATGCTATGCAACTCCGATACTTGAAGCATCTGTTCCAGATAAGGTTGGGTCTCAGGGTAAAGAGTATTCGAAATCATGCGTCCCACTTTCAATGATAATCCCCACAATGAATAATCACCCGGGAATGAGGTTTTGCCAAGGCATTTGAATGCACTAGCCTCTCTTTGGATTAAATCTATCAGCTATAAAACTTTAACGCGTGTTAAATTGCTCTTGATATATCAGTCAAATTGGCTTTAGTCGTCAGCATTACGGCTTTTGGATTAGAACTGTTTCATTTTAACTTTAAGGACTTTTGCATAATGAAATATACATTTGTTATTGTCGACGACCACCCCTGTTCAGAGGGCGCTGAAACTGGCGCTGTCCTCCAAAACCAACAATGTTGAAATTATCGAAATTGGCGATCTGGACAGTGCAAAACGACTGATCCAAACATCCACCGATATTGACCTGGTACTTCTTGACCTGTCCCTGAATGGCATTGGCGGGCCAACTGGCCTCATCAGCCTGCGCGCACTGCAACCGCCGGTTCCAGTGGCGATCGTGTCCGCAACCGATGACGCGGTGACAATCCGTGCTGCTTTGGCACTGGGTGCGGCAGGTTTCATTTCCAAATCTTCCAGCCCTGAAACGATCAATGAGGCAGTGCAAACGATTCTCGAGGGTCAAATCTGGTCGCCGCTGACGGGGGACGAAGGTGGGGAACTCGATCCAGAAATGATCGAATTGATATTGTGCATGCGCAAGCTGACGCCGCAACAGGGCGGGTGCTCGGCATGATGGCCGACGGCATGTTGAACAGGCAGATTGCGCATGAACCCAATGTTTCCGAAGCCACCATCAAGGCGCATGTGTCCGCAGTTTTATATAAGCTCGGGGTTGAAAGTCGCACCCGGGCGGTCATCCGTCTCGCGCGGTTCAAGGAGGAGATTCTGCCCGTTGAGGTTGAGGCGTCGGGGCTTCACTGGTTTCTGCGGACTATTCCGCAGCTATTGCCTGGCTGAAATGAGAAAGTAACGCGCGCAAGATCGCCGGGCAGACCGGCTTGTTGACGCTGGATACGTCTTCAATGGTCGCGCGCTCCCGCACCTGATCCGAGCGCTCGGCGGTGATCAGGCCGCTTTGATATGTCTGTCAAAGTGCTCGCGGGTGTACTGGATGAGATCGGGTCCAGTTTCCTCGTCAAGATTATAATCTGCCAGAATGACGGCGGGCGCGGTCTTGTTCTCGAGGCAATAGGCTCGCAATGCTTTGCCGGTCCTGAATGGCAAAACATTACAGCCCCATGTCGTCAGTAATTCCTGCATTCCTGCAAGCGATCGCTCATTGTCATCGACGCACAGCACCAGAAGCCCGGTCAACGCGCTGAAAGGTTTCGCCGTCTGCTGTACTTCCATCGTCGGCAGTATCTGCACGTTTGACGTCGGCATATTCACGGAAAAAACGGACCCTTTGCCAACGCGCGATTTAACCATGATCGAAAGTTCAAGAATATTCGCAATGCGCTCGACAATGGAAAGCCCCAGACCAAGACCATCTGATTCCTTCATCCCTTCAGAGAGACGTGAAAATTCGCGGAATATATCTTCCAGCTTGTTCTCGGGAATACCAATTCCGGTGTCAAAAATCTGCAACTCGATTGAGTCGCCGCGCCGTCGCGCCCCTATCAGTATTTTCCCTGATCGGCTGTACTTGATTGCGTTGGACACCAGGTTTTGAATGAGTCTCCGCAAAAGGTTGCGGTCCGTTGCGACCACTGTGGAATTGGCGACAACACGCAACTCCAGACCTTTCTCCCGTGCTGTCGGAGAGAAATCCCGGGCAATCTGTTGTAACCGGGCATCAAGACGGAACACGGAGATAACGGGTTTGAGCGCACCGGTATCCAAACGAGAAATATCGAGCAATGCGTTGATGATGGCTTCTACGGCTTCAAGCGATGAATCGACGTTGTTGACGAGTTCCGCCTCGCGGGAGTTTCCGAGTTGCTCCATCAAGGAAGAGGAGTACAGACGGGCGGCATTCAAGGATTGGAGAATATCGTGTCCGGCATCGGCCAGGAAGCGGGTCTTGCCAGCATTGGCTTCTTCCGCGCGTCGCTGCGCCTTGGCCAACTGCTGGTTGGCAAGCGTAAGCTCTCCCGTCCGGTCACGCACACGCAGTTCCAGCGACTCGTTGGTCTGGCGCAGCAAATTGTCTGCGTTCACAGAATTCGTGACATCGGTAAATGTCGTCACCAGACCGCCATCGGGCATGGAGTTGGAACGGATTTCGATCGTCTGCCCGGTTCTGACAAGCTTCATACGCCATGGCGCGGCAGAACCGGTCAATTGCTGAGTGAGTATATCGTCGCTGAACTCGGCAAGATCGCCTCGCTCGAACAGGTACGTTACGATACGGCTGAGCGGGGTGCCCATCCGCTGCAGTTCCTGCGGAAGATCAAGTATGAGCCTGAACTGGGTGTTCCAGCAACTCAGGCGATACTGACTTGTCAAAGACACTGATCCCCTGATCCATCTGATCCAACGCGGTCTGTAACAGAACCCTGTTTTGGGCAAGCGCGCCGGTCGCATGATCAAGCAGGGTTTGCGCACGGCGTCGGGCGGTGCTTGTTGGCCCCATGGCCAGTGAAAGGATCATGCGAGCCGCTGGTGATCCGACAATCCCGGAAAGCAGCTGCTCGGCAAAATGCACCGTCTGGAAATCCGCGGGATCACGGCCGTCGAGGCTAATGTTTTCCTGCTTATGAAAGGAATTGAATGCGAGGTCGGTTTGTTCGCTGCCAATGTATTTCGATATTGTCGCCTTGAGCTGATTGACGGTCACACTCGGCTGGAGACTGCCGACGGCATTCAGGGACAAGGCGTTTTCTCGTGATGAACACCGAGGCCTGGATACGCTCGAGCGGGGTGGCGCTCCTGGAATGCGAGCCCGCGATAAAGAGTGTGATATTAACTGACAAGCTCCAGAACAGCCCGTTGACGTAATTGCTGGCTTCCAAACCAAACAACGCATGCGGCCGAAGAACGGAAAATTCGAACGGGCCGTCCGCATGCAGAGATGAGGTCATGTCGAGCATCGTCGGCAATACCATCGTGTAGAGCCAAACACAGAAACCGCCCAGCATGCCCCAGCGCGCACCGCGCGCAGTGCCTCGGCGCCAGAATAGTCCACCAAGAAATGGTGGCAGAAGCTGCATCATTGCGGTAGCTGAAATCAATGCCAGTCGCGTAAAGTCGACATGCCCGAAAATGGTAAACTGGTACGCAAGGGCTGCCAGTAAAATCCCGAGCATGGCTACGCGCCGCAGGTTGGGGATGGTTCGGGTAAAATCCCTCGTTTCGGTTGGCGACGAAGACCGTCTGATCAATACAGGCGGAAGAAGATCATTTGAAATCATGATTGATAGTATAATCGAGGGGAAAATCACCATGGTGGTTGCCGCTGACAATCCACCGGCAAAAGCAATCACGCCAAGCCAATACTGCCCCGCGTAAAGTGGCAGAGACAGAAAATAGAAATCGGCCGATGCGTGCTCTCCAAGGACAGCTGGACCAATCCTTGCCAGAGGAAGAACAAATAGGCCAGCAATTAGCAGGGTTAGGGGAATAAACCATCGTGCGGTGCGCAGTTCCTTCTCGCTCCGGTTTTCCACGACAGTCAGATAGAACTGGCTCGGCAGGAGCAGAACAGACGAAGCCCCGATGAGGACCAACGCAACCAGGTTTCCAACCGAGACGTCCATTTGACGCACAGGAAGATCCGCCTGATAGCGGGCAACCCGGTCAGGACTTCGGCGGGAGGGCCAAAAAGAAAAGTGGTCGCGGCAATTCCGATGAACAAAAACGCGACAAATTTGATAACGGTGTCAACTGCCAACGCACGAAGAAGCCCGTCATGCCCGTCCGTGAAATAGGTGGAGCGCGCACTATAGGAAATAGTGGCGTAGCCGATACCAGGTATCATCAACAAAACGGGCAAATGCGAGTCAATCTCCTCGGCATGGCTGTGGGGATAATAAGAACCGCCAAATACATCGAACAGATAGTGGATTGCCGCCATTTGCAGTGAAATATAGGGAATGAGGCCGATCGTCGTGATCAGCGTAACAAGCGCAGCGACCGAAAAGCTCTTTCCGTATCGCGCCCCGATAAAATCGGAGATCGATGTGATGCCTTCCGACTTCGCCAGTTCGACGATCTTGAGCAGGAGCGGGAAACCGAGCGTAAAGACCAGAACGATGCCGATATAAAGGCCTATAAACTCAATACCATATTTTGCGGCGTAGTCAGTGGAGCCATAGTAAAGCCACGTGCTGCCGCTTGCGGCGACACTCGATGAATAAATGAACGGACGTGACAGAAGGCTTTTGGTTTCAGTCTGACGACCAGCTGATCTGATCGCCCAATACTGCAACAAGAAATAGAATAGTACGATAAATATTCCAGTCCAGCCCACCATGGGCCTCAACCTTCCATTAATAGACGTCAATCGCTTCGGTCCGAGTAGACTTCACGTCAATGGCGTTGCACCGTTTGCGCCAAAGAAATCCTCAAAACCGGTAGAACAATCAAACTTTAAGTTAATATTTTCAAATCATCTGCTAATGTTCGGCCGTGCTTGACAGCATCGCCGTAAACAGTTCGCCTGCATTAACACACAATACTGGAGAGTGGTATATCATGCTGAAGGAATTCCAAGAATTTGCCTTGAAGGGAAATATGGTTGATTTGGCTATCGGTGTGATCATCGGTGGCGCCTTTGGTAGACTGGTTGAGTCGATTGTGGCTGATCTCATGATGCCAATCATTGGCCTGTTGACCGGTGGCATTGATTTTTCCAACCTGTATTTCCAGCTTTCGGGTACGCCGGCTCCGACATTGACTGCAGCCCGCGAAGCCGGTGCAACCATCGCTTACGGCAACTTCATTACGCTTCTCATCAACTTCCTGATCATTGCCTGGGTTCTGTTCATGGTGGTCAAGGCCATGAATCGCTTCAAGAAGCAGGAGGCTGCGGCTGATCCTGCACCGAAGAAGGAAGAGATACTTCTGACCGAAATCCGCGATCTGCTCGCCCAGCGTTAAGCCCGCATCACGTTTGTAATAACCCGGTCACCAGCCGGGGTTTTGTCAGTTGGCTGTCAGCAGTTCATCATTTGCACTGATGGGAACATCACAAATATACGCGTGCGAAACTGAACCTGTTGCGTTAGTTCTGCCATAAAGCCAGCGGAGAAAATCGAATGGGTCTTGTCGAGCATTTGCGTCATGAAGCAGCTGTTGCGCCGGAAAGCGGTATCGTTGCGGTCATGAACCACGGCAGGCGCCAGGAGGGTGTAATTCCGCTCTGGGCAGGTGAGGGTGATCTGCCCACCCCCGATTTCATTCGGGACGCGGCCAGCAATGGCCTTGCCAATGGTGAGACCTTCTATACCTGGCAGGCTGGCATCCCCGAACTGCGTCAAGCCCTTGCGGATTATTATAAACGCCATTTCAACGCCGACCTTCCTTCCGAGCATTTTTATGTGACCGGCTCCGGCATGCATGCGATTCAGCTCGCCATTCAAGCGACGGCAGGCGTAGGAGACGAGGTCATCTATCTTTCGCCGGCCTGGCCAAACTTCGCAGCAGCTGCCGGCATTGCCGGCGCCACCCCCGTTCCGGTGATCCAGGATTTTACCGGCAACGGCTGGAGCTTGGATCCACGGAAAATTCGCGATGCGATCACACCGCGGACCAAGGCGCTTTTCATCAACACGCCGTCGAATCCAACAGGTTGGACGGCGGACATCGAGACGCTGAAAGAAATCCTCGCGATCGCCCGCCATCATGGATTATGGATCATTGCGGACGAAATCTACGCGCATTTCTATTACGGCGCGCGCCGCGCTCCATCCTTTCTCGACGTGATGGATTCGGATGACCGCATCGTCTTCGTCAATAGTTTTTCGAAAAATTGGGCAATGACCGGTTGGCGGGTTGGGTGGCTGACCATACATCCGTCGCTGGGCAAGACGATGGAAAATCTCATCCAGTATTCGACGTCGGGCGTAGCGCAATTCATGCAGCGCGGTGCAGTGGCCGCGCTTGAGAGGGGAGATGATTTCATCCGCATGCAGGTGGAGCGAGCCCATCAGGCGAGAGACATCCTGTGTGCGAAACTTGCCGCTACGGGCAGGGTACGCCTGTCTCCACCAGCCGGAGCGTTCTATCTGTTGTTTGGGATTGACGGCGTCACCGATTCTTATCGCGCGGCCTTTGATATCGTCGACGAGGCTAAAGTTGGTCTTGCACCCGGAACCGCGTTTGGAGATGGCGGCGCCGCGTTCCTGCGCCTCTGCTTTGCCAGGCGTATTGATCAGGTCGAGGAGGCCGCCGATCGCCTCGCAGAGTGGATCCGGAAACGTTGAAGCCGGCGTTAACCGCCGGCCTTTGATACAGCGAGCGTCACGACACGTTCGCTGGTCTCGATAGACGGTGCACTATCCTTCGAGAAGGGAATGCCCAGCGCCGCCCAGACTTCGACCAACGCATCCTTCAGTTCAACGACGAGTTCGTTCGAGTGGAACGGCGTTGGCGTGATGCGCAGGCGCTCGGTGCCACGCGGCACTGTCGGATAGTTGATGGGCTGGATGTAGATGCCGTGCAGGTCCAGCAGCCGGTCGCTGGCCTTCTTGCACAGTTCCGGATCGCCAACATGGATTGGAATGATGTGCGTCTCGGATTTCATCACGGGAAGATTGGCCTGCGCCAGCACGTCTTTGGTAAGCTTCGCCTGACATTGATGCAAGCGCCGCTCTTCTTGTGAGACTTTCAGATGTCGAATTGACTGGGTTGCTGCTGCCGCGATTGCCGGCGGCAGTGCCGTCGTGAATATGAAGCCTGGCGCATAGGAGCGCACAGCGTCTATCACGCTCTTTGGACCGGCGATATAACCACCGAGTGTGCCAAAGGCCTTGGCCAATGTGCCTTCGATAATATCGATGCGATGCGAAAGGCCTTCCCGGTCGGTGATGCCACCGCCACGATTGCCGTACATGCCGACAGCATGAACTTCGTCGATATAGGTCATGGCATTATATTCTTCAGCGAGGTCGGCGATGGCAGCTATGGGAGCGATATCGCCGTCCATCGAATAAACCGATTCGAAGACGATCAGCTTTGCACGCTCCTTGCCCGCCGCCCTCAGAAGCTCTTCGAGATGTGCGAGGTCATTGTGCCGGAAAATTTTCTTTTCCGCGCCGGAACGACGCACGCCCTCGATCATCGAGGCATGGTTCAATTCGTCAGAAAGAATGAGGCAATTCGGCAAAAGCCTGGCAATGGTCGAGATTGACGCTTCGTTCGAAACGAAACCCGAAGTGAAAACCAGACCAGCTTCCTTCTGATGCAGGTCGGCCAGTTCGACTTCGAGTTCGACCAGAGGATGGTTGTTACCGGAAATATTGCGTGTGCCGCCTGCACCGGAACCCATATGACTCGACGCATCGTGCATCGCCTTGATCACGTCGGGATGCTGGCCCATGCCCAGATAGTCGTTTGAGCACCAGACAGTAATTTCACGGGTCTTGCCGGCGTCACGCCAAAGCGCGCGCGGAAATTTTCCCACGATCCGTTCCAGATTAGCAAAGACCCGGTAGCGCTTTTCAGCGTGCAACTGGTCAATCGCGTCTTCGAAAAACCGACGATAGTCCATGAATTGCTCCTGTATCATGAACTTACTAGCGTTTTTACCCAGCAAAATCCACGATGAGAATATGGGCAATTTGCCACGGTTAGGACGAAACTCTAATCACGAAATGTATAAACCGAAGGCAAATCGTCAAACAGTCCCGAAAATACGCAGGCGACTGACGCCGCCGTCCGGGAAAATATTGAGGCGCACGTGGCTCACCCGATTCGAAGATACCAGATCAGCTGAGCTGAAATCATGCACGGCATCCATGGAAAGTTTCTTCTCAGGTAGAATCTCGGTCCAGAACATCGAGGATGTCACAATCGACCGGGAAAGCCCGCCGGACACCATTCCAAGATCAGCACCATGGACCGAACAGCGATCGGGATAATTGCCCTTGTAATGGGCGGTATCGACGACGATGCGGGTGATACGGCCCGCATGACCGAGTTGGACGATGATCCAGTCATTGCCCGGCTCGCGGCGCCGGCGAGTTTCCCAACCATCGCCCATGTTGATGCCGCGACCCGGCGACAACAGCCGGTGCAACGCGCCGTAATGGGCATCGGAATAGGCAATGACACGCCCGCCGTTCAATGCCGATGCGAGATCGATTTCCTCATCTGCGGCGACTTTGGACCAATCGCGCCAAGGCTCACCATAAACGCGCAGGCGCGCTACGCCGCCATCGGGGTAGATATGTAGACGCAGATGGGTCCAGACATCTTTATTTGCGCTTGCAAAAAAATGGTTGCTTGACGGTCCGAGCGGACTTTGCGGCAGAAGTTCAGTCCAGGCGGTGGCGTCGGTTGGTTCGTTTTCAGATTTGCAGGCCCCGATCGAACAAGCAGGTGGATAGTTTCCGGTAAAATGACTCGTATCGACATCGAATCCGTGAATGACACCGGGAGCGGCAAGTTTTACGACGGCGAAATCGTGCCCGGGGCCACGCTTGCGGCGGGATTCCCAGCCGTCCATCCACTTGCCGTGATCGTCATATTTGTCAGGAATGAATACCGCAGGCGCATCGTAAAGCATGCGTTCCACGGGTGCGAAGAAGTCGTCTGTAGCAAAAATGGCTTGGGCACCTAGCCCGGCCGAAGCAAGGTTGATACGATTTATTGCAAACTCGGGCAGTATTCCGGGGGAAGATATCATTCTTGCGATTCGTCCTAAAAGGCTACTCTATCTGGATTTCATCGGTAACGAGCTTTGCACACCTGCTTAAATGCGGCAAGATGAGTGCGAGGCGGCATAAATGGAGATCAAGGGGCTTTGGCTATGACAGTGTTGGTGACCGGAGGCGCCGGATATATCGGCAGCCATATGGTCTGGGAATTGCTCGATGCTGGCGATTCTGTGGTCGTCCTTGACCGGCTCTCCACCGGTTTCGATTGGGCAATACCCCACGAGGCGAAGCTCGTTGTCGGTGATATTGGTGACCAAAGTTTGGTTCGCCAAACCATCGAACGCAATTATGTCGACGCAGTCATTCATTTTGCAGGATCTGTTGTCGTGCCAGATTCGGTTCGCGATCCCCTGGCCTACTACGAAAACAATACATCGAAGACGCGGTCGTTGATTGAATCCGTGGTGAAATCCGATGTGAAGAATTTTATCTTTTCATCGACAGCAGCGGTTTATGGCGATGGCGGCATGACCCCTGTTACGGAGGATGTGCCCACTCAACCGCAATCTCCCTATGGTGTATCGAAGCTGATGTCCGAATGGATGCTTCGCGACACTGCAGCCGCGCATGATTTTCACTATACGGCGCTGCGTTATTTCAACGTCGCGGGCGCGGACCCGAAAGGCCGTACCGGCCAATCGACCAGGGGTGCAACGCATCTGATCAAGGTTGCCTGCGAGACGGCGCTGGGCAAGCGCCGCTATATGGAAATCTTTGGCCATGACTTTCCGACGCCGGATGGAACATGCGTGCGCGACTACATTCACGTCAGTGACCTCGTTGTCGCGCATCGTCTGGCTCTTGAGCGGCTGCGGGAAGGTGGCAGCAGTATGGTCGCCAATTGCGGGTATGGCCGCGGTTATTCCGTAAAGGAAGTTATCGAAAGCGTGGAGCGCGTACACGGTTCGCCCATCGATGCCCGCCTGACCGGACGGCGGCCCGGCGATGCGGCCTCCATCGTCGCCGACAGCAGCAAAGCACGCGTCAATCTTGGCTGGGAACCCAAGCTCGATGATCTTGACAAGATTGTTGAGTCTGCGCTTCGGTGGGAAAAATCTCTGCAGCATCGCAATACAAAACGCTGATCACCTAACTTTTTCGTCTTGTTTTGGCTCTTTCTTCAGTGGCAGCATCAAGCGCAAAGTGAGAAACGTGAAGAGCGAGATGATGAACGCCACATCATAGCTTTCAAGTCCGACCGAAATGCCGATGGCACCGGTCGACCAGATGCTGGCCGCTGTTGCGGTGCCGCGCACAGAGTTCTTGAGTTGCAGGATTGCTCCCCCGCCGATAAAGCCGACGCCAGTAATCAGTCCCTCGATGATACGGGCTGTGGCTTCGGGGTTGTCGGCAGTAAGATTTTCGGTGCCTTGAATGAAACCGCAACTCGCCAAGGCGACGATGGGAAACGTCCGCACGCCCGCGCTGCGCTCCTCGCGTTCCCGATCCAGCCCAATTGGAAAGGCAAAGATATAGGCAACTGCCAGAGCAAACACATGTGGAAAAACGGGCAGGGAATTGAGGTAGTGAAAGGCTTCGAGCAATGAACTTCCCCAATTATTGGTAAATTTGCATGTTAACGCTGCATGGACGCAGACAGTTCCGCGGCAGGGGCCCGAAAGTAGTGCAAGACTAAAGACTGCGGCGCCGCGACACATTGCTTTAGTCGGCTCAAGGTCCGAAAAAGGGGAACCTTCTTCGTGGATAGTGGGTTTGGTTTACGAAGCAAAGTTGGAGTTTAAGCGACGATGGACGGCATCAACCGGACCAACGAAAAAGAACTTTCGCGGATCTTGAGGCGGCAGATCTCCCAATCGTCTTATAGATCAGCAATTCGTGCTGCAGGCATATACAAGGTGGACGACATCATACCTGAAAGTCTTCTCGACCAACTCAAGCGGCTCGATGAAGCAGAGAGAAACCGGCGCGGTTAATCGGGCAGCCGACATTTCTGAAAAACAAAAGAGGCGGGCCATAAGCCCGCCTCTTTCACGTCCAGCGCAAACCCTTAGGCGGCGAGCGCCAGATCATTCGTATGATCGAGAGCCGAGGAAACAGCCTTCTCCTCCGCTTCCGGACCCATAGCTACACCTTCGATCCGAACAACCTCAACGTCGGTCATACCTAGGAAACCAAGAGCCACTTTCAGATACGGTGTTGCATGATCGAACGAAGCTGCGGGGCCGCTCGAATAGACGCCGCCGGAAGCAATAACCAGATAGACCTTCTTGCCGGTTACCAGGCCCTTCGGGCCATCGGCGCCATAGCTGAACGTCTTGCCGGCGCGGGCGATATGGTCGATCCAGGATTTCAGGGTAGACGAAATATTGAAGTTGATGAGACCGGTTGCAATGACGATTGCGTCAGCTGCGAACAGCTCATCGACTATGGCATCGGATACGCCAACAACGCTTTGCTGCTGCGCAGAGCGTGATTCCGCAGGTGTATAAATGCCGGACGCGTAGTCGGCATCAATATGGGGAAGCGGATTGTTGGCGAGATCGCGGATCACAATCTTGGCGCCTGGTGTTTTCGCCTGCAATTTCTGTGCAAGTTCGGTTGCGACGCGGGTCGAGTGGGATGCTGCGCCACGGGGACTGGATGTAACGAGAAGTATGGAAGACATAGCCTAAGTTTCCTTCAATTGGATGGTCGTCTCGGGAAGAGAACAATCGATGACTGTAATTTGGTGCTCGACATCCATTTAGAAAACTGGGAAAATATCGATCCAATCCATCGAATAGATAGATAGGTTAACTACGTGCAACCCAATCCCACGCTCGATCAACTTCATGTTTTTGTCGCTGTCGCCGAGACAGGCAGTTTTTCCGCAGCTGCTCGGCGGCTTAACCGCTCGCAATCCGTCGTTAGTTACACCATTGCCAATCTGGAGGGGCAGCTGGAGCTGCAGCTTTTCGACCGCAGTGGAACGCGCGAACCGCGCCTGACCGAGGGTGGTACAGCGATGCTTGAGGACGCGCGACGTATGGTTTCGGTCTTGCAGAGCTTGCGTTCTCGTGTCGAAGGGTTGAAGCACGGCCTTGAGCCAGAAGTGGCGGTCGCCGTCGATGTCACTCTGCCTTCTCCTGTACTGACCGCAGTGCTCAAGGCGTTCCAGTTGCAGTACCCGACCGTCAGCTTGCGCCTGCATGTTGGCGCTCTCGGTATGGTCTGGGATATCGTTTTGAAAAAGCAGGCCGATTTCGGCATTGGCGGCCCTCCGTTGGTGGCCTATGACGAGCTTGTATCGGTAAAGGTCGGGGAAACCGCGATGACACCGGTTGCGGCGCCCGATCATCCGCTTGCCCTCTATGAAGGGCCGGTCCCTCTTTCCTTCATTCGTGACCATGTTCAACTCGTTATCACGGATCTGAGCGAACAAACGAAAGGGCGGGATTTTGGCGTCTTCGCCTATAAAACATGGCGGTTGACGGATGTCGGCACCAAACACGATCTTATGCTTGCGGGCTTGGGCTGGGGCGGTCTGCCGAAATGGATGGTCAAGGATGATCTCGCTGAGGGCAGGTTGGTGCGCCTGGATCTCGAGCCCTACCCGGACGCTCCGTATCCGTTGCTTGCGCTCTATCCATTGGAAAGTCCTCTGGGGCCAGCTTCCACGTGGTTGGTCGAACGCTTCAAGCAGGAACTCGAGAATTTCGGCTAACTGAAGCCGGGCATGGAACGAGTGCGAAAACCCGCAATACGCTGGTGCTGCGAGAGAGGATTGAACTCTCGATATCGTAAGTTAACTTATTGAAATTATTACATAAAATTTGCATACTCTTGCAACTTTTGTATCAAGAAAATAAGCAGAATTATGGTCAATTTGAATTGGGTCTCACATGAATTCAACCGTGGACACCTCTGGCACGATGATCTTGTGTTGGAGTAAAGGAAATCAGACATCTTCAACATCGCCAAGGATTTGTGCCGGTCGAGGACTGCAACAAGTGACCTGAATAGTCTACCGTGCCTTCGTATTACTCGTTGCTTCCGCTTGTCAGTGGGCTTTTCTGGATGTGGCGACAAGCACAAGAAACCCGATAACACCGCCGACCAGGTAGACTCCGAAGATAGTGCCAAGGGGCATATCGGAGACTTGCGAGCTATAGACGAATGTCGCCACCACCACGGCGACGGCGACGCCTATCAGATAGGAAATCACCAGTGAAATGGGCGTTATCTTCCTCAACAGCCAGGCGATCAAAGCTCCAAGCAAGCCGGTCCCGAACGCTGCTCCTACCACCATTGCAAGTAATGTAACCATTTCATTCTCCTCTCTTTCGCCACTATCGGCGTTTTCAAACGGTCGTTTACTGACAACTTCCGACATTGAACACGCGTGGATTTCCAGGATCGAACCGGCTAGAAAATCGCATGACGATTCGAACTATGGAATTCAGGCATGAACAACGCCTACGCTGCTCTCGATAGCCTACTTGACCCTTCCATTGAGGACATCATCAGAATTGTTGCCGAGTGCAATCAGCTATCGAGCGCCGACCTCATCGACAGGTCTCGCAAACCGCACATAGTAAAGGCTCGCGATGACGCAATCGCCGAGGCGTATGTGAGGCTGCGCGGAACGTCCTTGACCGATATTGGAATAGCATTTGGCAGCAGGAGCTATGCAGCAATCAAGAAATCACTGATGCGGCGTGATCTTGAAGTGCCGGTGTCAGGCATCATTGATCGGGAGGCTGTAGCTACTGACGGAAGGGCAGGGATGTCCATCGAGGACATAGCACATAAATTTCACTGCTCACGCTGGAGCGTCCGGAAAATCCTCTATGAGGCCAAGGTTCCAGTTAAGAAAACCCTGGCCTCAGAAGCGACTTAGAATTTCAGCTTCGCGGAGACGGACAGAGCCGACACGAAGTCGTCGCCAAAGTCATAGGCGGCGTCGACGCCGCAAGGCTGATTGCCCTCGCAAGCTGTTGGACCGTAGCTGCCCGAGGACAACATGCCGACCGCAGCGCCGGCCTGGAGCTGCCAAGACTTGTTCGGCTGGTATTGAACGCCGGTTGAAAGCAGCCAGGTGTCGGTCTGCGTGGTCAAGCCAGTCGATGTGCCCCGGTCCCAACTGACCTGAGCAGCGCCACTCCATTTTGGAGTGAACTGATGTCCAATGCCAGCCATGACATACCAACCGTCCTGAAACATCAGATCGAGAGATGTGAGGCGGAATGGAGAGCTAGGACCGCATGAGCCGAACGACTTTGTAACCGTGGGGCAGAAGGGGACAACACCGAGGACACTCCAGTCGGTCCACTTGACCGTGCCAAAGGCGAGCCAGTCTGGAGCGATGCCTGTCTGCCATTTGAACTCAAGCTGCTGTGGCAGGGTTGCTGTGCCATATACGTCAGTGACTGCTCCTAAGAAGGGATTTGTGGCAGACGCAAGCGCTCTCGGGATCTCGGTCAAGTCCACCGTGCCGTTGACCTCGCCGAGGTCAACCTCTGCATTGTAGATAAGGCTGAAGCGCATTTCGTATTCAGGAATCTCATAGGCAACACCAGCGCGCCAGCCCCAACCATCGCCTTTAATGTCGAGTGTTCCAGTGCCATCATAGCCGGGAAACAGTCCGCTTAGTGGAATGTTGCTGTTGACCATCCTGGTCTTGAAGCCCTCGATCTCCTGATACGAGACGCCGGCTATGCCTCGAAGGAAGCCCGGGCCTACCTGCCATTTGTAGGAACAGGTCAAACCATAATCGTTGCTGGTAATCTCGGTTTCGATGTTGCTGGCGTTACCTTGCCAGGCATAGCCTGGATCGGTGTGAACGCCCCACGGCTGTTGATAGCTCGCCAAACAATCGAACTCTGGCGTGATGCCGACCTTGCCGCTCCAGCGAGGTATATTGTATGAAGGGGTCTCGTCTACGCTCGTGCTTCCGAAGCCTGGCCCATTTCTAGGATCGGTATCGCGCGCATTCTTGATCCTCCGCTCCGGCATGACGTGAGTGACGCCTGCATCAGTCGCAACTGTTCCCTTAGTAAATAGAAGATCCCAACTGTATCCACTGCGCTCAAGGCCGCCAGCCTGGGCTCCGGTGGCAATGCTTGTTAGCAACAAAGCGCCGCCGACCACTGTAGATATTGTTCTGTTCATGCTTTCCTCCCAAGGCCCCTGCACTTGCCATTAAAGTCGGGTCAATTCGTTACCATTACGTATAGGTAACGAACCCGTGATGGCGCGCAACTCGTTTGAAGGCCCTCTGGCTCGGCCCAGGGATCGGGTCGAGGCGCAAAATTTTGATAATTTCGGGTTATCTGAGCGCTTAGCCAGTAATTTTTGACGGTAATGGCGTTCGAATATGCCAGAATCCGATAATTTCCAGCAGGAATCGACCATTGTTGCGCAAATGCAACGCGAGTCAAAAATGACCAAATTGCGTCGAGAGCTTGGCAAAGATGCGGTGATAACTAATTCGGATTAGGAATCACCCTCCCGCGAAGCGATGATTTGTTAATCCTCATACCTCCTTCATCGCCTCGACAAATGCCAGAATCTTCTCCGCTGCATCTTCGCCGATTGAATCTGCCATTTCCATGAAGGCGTCCCGAGCGTGTGCTGGAACGTTCCAGAGCCCGTTATGGCGTTCGTTATACCGATCGCTCCTTGCGCGAGCCTCGACTTCTTCGCGCTCGTTGTCGGCGATCTGCCTGAGCCGCTTCTTCTCGTTCTTCCAGTCCTTGTAAGGCTCACATCTCGGATATCCGCTCATCGAATAATGTCCTTATACGGTTGTTCAAAGATCACTTTTTTAACTGATATCGGGCAGAGTGCATTTTCTCCTGGGGGAATTCAGCTATGAGAATGACGACACTTCGGATTGCGGCTTCGGCGGCTGTGCTGGCGGCTGTTGTTAGCCCAGCCACGGCAAAGCCAGTCTGTTTAACTTGCCTATTTGGCGCTGTGAGCGTTCAATTCACCGCTGATGAACAGGAAGCCACCGTTTCCTTATTTGTTCCAACTACGGGCTATAGCAACACGATGAGGGGCACGTTTACGCCTGATCAGGTCGTTTTTCGCGATACCCAACTCGCCTGCAAGCTTAGCCGCACAAACCTGGAAATGACTTGCACAATCATATTGATCAACTCACCCGAGCATGGTCAATGCAAGGTCCAACCGACCCCAGAGCGCGCCTTCTAGCGATCTACCTCTCATTCATTTCGATCCATATCTCCTTTTGAGATACTCGTCGTAGAGGCGATCCCTTTCAGCGGGATCCACCGCGGATTTGACTGGGATGCAGATCAAGGGCTCGTTGAAACCGCGCTCGAGAACGCTTGCATCGCGCCGCGCGAGAGAAACGGTTGGGCCGCCACAGCGCACATGCGCTGCTCAGGACCGAATATTTAGTGACACCTTCACAAGCTGTTCGCGACGCACAGCGCCTGAAGGCTCAGATATTCTATTAGCTCCTCCCAAATATCATCGTTTGTGCTGGGTTGGTCTGCATTATGCCAATACCGGACGTGGAAGCCTGGAGGGTGAAAAGCATGAGAAAACTTCTAATTACGAGCGCAATTTCACCATCCCGACCAAACTTGGAGAAGAAGGCGGATGGGCATCATATCGCATGATTGCTGTTCCAACTCGATTACAGAGCTGAGGGTTTTACTCGGCGTTTTCCAAAGAGGTTAGGTCGACGATATTCCGAAATTCGCTTATGTATACCGAACGGCTAAATTGATTGATCCGCCCAACCAACGCTACTCTCACCCCAAAAAGGGGAGGGGATAGCGTGTCAGAGGGTCTCTATCGGAGAATCAATCAGGACGTGGATATCGATGCAGCCGAGAGCGACGTTGAATCCTGCACCACGAAGAACTCAAGAAGGCATACGTCGCAAATGTCGCCAGACCAGGGAGAATGCGCTGGTCTCATTTGAGGTTTGGATTCTTCTGTGGCTTCGTGCTCGGAATGTCTTGCACGCCACTAACCTTGCTGCAGTCGATCCTCGCGGTCATGCAAATGCCGGAAGCTGGGCCGGTAGGTCATATGGGGGCAGTTATCCTCGCTATGAGCGAATGGACGTCGATAGAAAATAGCTACCCCCAGAAGGCTGGAAGTTGCACGATCGAGATTCCAAAAAAGATATAGGCACCAATAGCCGTTGTGATCGCAGTAACGATCAGCATAGCCCCATCTGTCAACTCAAACATTTCGACCCCCCTTTTTTTGTTTTTCTCCAGTCTACCAAATTTCGGCTCAGTTGGATGCATATCAACGTGGGCTAATCACGCTGAGTTAGTTGGCGGATGGTCGATGGTATACTTCACGGCAGAGACGACGTTCGATTTAGATCGATAATAGTTGCCATATTGTTATTTCGCGTTTGCTTTTTACGACGCCGCTCCGACGCTTACGAGTGGCGCTAATGTGCCTGGATCGTCATTTCTTGACCGTTATTTGATCACAATCCCTTGAAGAAAAGGGAAAAAACAGTTGATTTTCAGAGTCTTACGAGGCTTCGGAGGGCAGCACTCTATCCAGCTGAGCTACGGGTGCTGATACAAGGCTAACCTCGCCACCGTCTCTCGGCGCGCCGGCACGCCTTCTTGGGTGCCCGCAACTGCGCAGGCGAACTGCCCACATGACCGAATTCCTGCCGGCACTATGATTGGGCCCACGTCACCAAACCTCTTAAAATATCTCATGGTAGGCCTTTCATCTGAAATCTGTTGGGGCGTAGTGAAACATTTAAGTCGGACATTCGTTAAACAACCAGGAGGTGAAGATAAATGGCGATGAACGGACCAAGAAGCTGTGAGGAGTATGCCGATCGTCACCGCGATTTGCAGATGGTGATGAAGGCTCGATTCGACGAGTTAATCGGTGTCGGAGATCTCAGCTGTCTCGACGATGAAGCAGTTGAAGCAGGCTGGAGCATACAAGAGGTTCGCGAAGCGATTACCGCATTGATCGAAGTCAAAAAATCGCGTCAGAGAAGTGAGCCAAAGCGCTGAACCAGGGGCAGCTGTGCTTGCTTCTCTAGACATCGTCGGTGTTATGCGATCCATTTTCGGAGTAGCTCGTCAAACGAATAGCTCAACACCAAGGCATTCTTCGTCCTGTCCAGGGCCGCGCCAGTCGCCGCTGGACAAGGATGGTGCCGACATCCCGCCCGCCAGTAGATACGAGAGCGAGCGTGCGACCGTATTGGTCCGTCATCCTGCCCGTATGCGGATCGCCGCGGTTGATGATGAGTGGCCGACCATCAATAAGCTCCTTCAGAAAGGCTTTCGCTTCAAGCCCCCGTTTCAGCTCTGAATCGCACTCGGCCTGGGTAATTTCGGGAGTATCGATGTTGGCGATCCGGATCCTTTCGCCGTTGTAGTGAATGGTATCGCCGTCGACAACGTAGAGCGATGGTCCGGCCAGGAACTGGTTGGTGGGTGATGGAGGTCGCTCAACCGGGGAACGCATATCAAAATGCGCGCCAAAAACTCCAACGAGCACGATTGCGCTGAGAACTAACGATGCTAACGCGAACCTTCTGCGCTGCTGCCAGTTTCTTTTCGGTCGTTCGCGTTTCAATTTGTCCAGCCAAGTCGGGTCGTCTGTCTGCCAAGGCGACGGCTTTCTCGTCTGGTTGTTGACGACCAACTTGGGGCGGTCCCGCATGCTTCTCCTCCGTTGCAACCTACGATAGGAGAGGAGCCATAAGAACAGCTTGAGAAATCAATTAAACTTTGTGGCGAATGGACGGATCTGGTTCAACCTGAGACAAACGCCTCGGCCAGCCCGGCCAAACGCGCTGCACGACGTGGAACGGCACCAGTCCTTTGCGCCCGTTCGCATTCAAATAGCGCGGGCATTGGCATCACGCGTCGTTTGCAGGAAGATGCCGCCGGAAAGGATCGAGCAACATGAACCTGCGCTTCGTCGAAACGTTCCTCTGGATCGTCCGCCTCGGCAGTTTTAGTGCCGCTGCGGAGAAATTGAATACAACTCAGGCTTCGATCTCCAACCGCATCGCTACACTCGAGCGCGAGCTCGGTGTTCAGCTGTTTGATCGCGATATGCGCACTGTGAAACTTACACCGGTCGGGCAGCAGGCAGTCTCCAAAGCAGAAGAGATCGTGAAGGCCGTTGGAGAATTTCGCGAGGCGATTGCCGATCCGACCAGCTTAAAAGGGTCAGTCAGTATCGGCACGATCGACTCCATTGTTCACTCGTTTCTCCCACGCCTCGTCGAGCGGGTGCAGGAACGCTATCCGGGGATCGCCATCGACCTCAACGTCGACACCAGCCTCAACATGGCGCGGGAAATCATTGAACGGAAAATCGACCTGGCGTTGATCATGGGCCCAGCGCTTGATCATGGATTGGTCAACATCGATCTTGGGACGTATGGTTGCGTGTGGGTGGCAAGCCCGAAATATGGCTTGGCAGGCAAAAAACTGACTCTTGCGGACCTTGCAAGCTACCCATTGCTGGCCTTTTCAAAAGGAAGCGTTCCTCATCATGGGCTGTTGCAGCAGTTTCGCGAAGCTGGGCTTGAGGCGCCGGCGATCTCGAATTCCAACTCGCTTGCCACCATCATGCGCCTTGCCAAAGATGGTCTTGGCGTCGCGCCTCTGCCGCGTGTCATCCTGGGCGAATATGTTGACGCAGGTGCATTGGAGATTCTTGACGTTACACCGGCATTTCATCCGCTTACCTTCCATGCGGTCTATGCCGATCACCCGGACAGTCTTCTGCCGTCGATCATTGCCCAGATGGCAGCTGAAGTATCGCTCTGCATGGCGGACGCTTAAGCGCATACAGGCGCGACAAAAGCGGCAAGCGACGAACGCATAAGAAAATTCTATAGGACTGCTCAATTATTTCGAGTTTGTCTCACCACAATATTTTGCGCACGATCCATTCATTGAAAATGGAGGAATGGGCGTGAAAGTCAGTCTAGTGCAAATGAACTCGCAAGACAGTAAGGCTGCAAATCTTGAAACAGCCGCACGTTTGATCAACGAAGCCGTTGAGAATGAGGCACCTGATCTCATCGTGTTGCCCGAATATTACGCTTTCCTTGGTGAAGGCCGGGACAATATCTATGCCAATGGTGAGACGTTTCCGGATGGCGACGGCTACCGGCTGATGTCGGGCCTGGCAGCAAAGCACAGTGTGACGATTCATGCTGGCAGCATCGTCGAACAGGATGGCAACAAATATTACAACACGACGATCGTCTTTGGCCCTGACGGTAAGGAACTGGCAAAATACCGCAAGATTCATTTGTTCGATGTGGATACGCCAGGCGGCACGGTCTACCGTGAGTCAGATACGATCAGCCGCGGCGAAGAGGTCGTCACCTACCAAGTGGGCGACACAAAGGTCGGTTGCGCCATTTGCTATGATGTGCGCTTTCCTGAACTGTTCCGCAAACTGCGCGATGAGGGCGCCGAAGTCATCGTTCTTCCCGCAGCCTTCACGCTGATGACCGGCAAGGACCATTGGGAGGTGCTTGCCCGTGCCCGCGCAATCGAAACGCAGACCTATTTCCTGGCGGTTGGGCAGACACTCTCCCACGCCGAGGGGCGCAAATGGTGCTGGGGCCACTCCATGGTCATCGACCCGTGGGGCCATGTCGTGGCGCAATGCTCAGATGGTGTTGGAACAACCAGTTCCAAACTGGACCTCGGCCACGTCACAAAGGTGCGCGGCGATGTTCCCGTTGCTCGCCACCACGTTCTTTGAGAGGTCAGACCATGTTTGAAGTCAATGAAATGCCGCGCCAGATCGATGCTGATTTGATCAAGCTCATGGAACGGGTCGAGACAGCAACGATTGGACACTTCCTGCATTCGGGGTTCGTCGATCGAGAGATTCGCGCGGTTCTGCCGGAAAAACGTGTTGCCGGAACCGCTGTCACCATCCGGATTCCGCATGCGGATTCGACTATCCTGCACTACCTGACCAAGATTGTCCGTCCTGGGGATTTCGTTGCAATCGAACGGTGTGGTGATGATCGCCATGCCTGCTGGGGTGGCGTTGTCACACATGCGATGAAACTGGCCGGCGTTGTCGGCGCGGTAATCGATGGTCCGGCCACGGATTTTTCCGAGATACGCAAGGTGGAAATGCCAATGTGGTGTCGTGGACCGTCACCGATAACGACCAAAATTCTGGGCCTGGAAGGAGCGATTAACGTCCCGGTTACGGTCGGCGGTCAAGTTATCAAGCCGGGCGATGCGATCATTGCCGATGAAAGTGGCGTTGTGATCCTGGCACCATCCCAGGCGCGGGCTGCCGCTGAGAAGGCGCTCGGCATGCAGGAAAACGAAATCGTATTGCTCGAACGCTTGCGCAATGGCGAATTCCTTCCCGACATTTCGGGAGCAACGAAAATTGTGGAGGGTCAGAAGCGTCAAGTCGCCTGATCGACAACAATCAACTCATAAAACAGGGAACGAGATGATGTTTGCAAAACTTTCAATTGCTGTTTCAGCGCTCACAATCGCTGCGGTCTCCAGCGCCTCGGCGGAGACCGTGACACTGACGGCCTATAGCGGGATCTTTCAGGACCACTACACGAAGGCCGTTATCGAGCCGTTCATGAAAAAGTATCCCGATATTACCGTGCAGTTCTACGGCATGCCGAATTCAGCGCAGATGCTCGGAACGTTACGCGCCCAGAAGAGCAGTCCGCAGATCGATGTGGCCATCCTTGATGTAAGCGTGGCAAAGGCAGGCACGGATGAGGGCCTGTTCGACAAGGTTGATGAAAGCGTTTCTGCAAACGTCAAGGATCTCTACCCAAATGCACGTGTTGAGGGTGTGGCCGGAGTCGGCGTTACCTTCGACAATCTGGTCCTAATCTACAATACGGATCAGGTGAAGGAGGTGCCCAAGTCTTGGAACGCGCTTTGGGACAAGCAATATGAAGGCAAGCTGATCATCCCCTCGGCCCCAGACATCCAGGGAACGACACTTACGATCATATCCAACAAGCTTGCCGGAGGGACCGACTACAAAACCGACGTTTCGGCAGGCATTGCCAAAATCGGTGAATTGGCTCCCGGTGTGCAGACCTGGGAGCCCAAGCCGGATGTCTATGCGCCTATAGCCAATGGCCAGGCAGCTCTCGGTATCGGCTGGAATGCGCGCGCGCAGATCTATTCCGGGACGTCGGGCGGGAAGCTCGGCGTTGCGCTGCCTCAGGAGGGAAGCGGGTTTCAGATCAATATGATCAATCTCGTGAAAAATGCTCCGGCTGGTGATGCTGCGAAAAAATTCATCGACTACGCGCTCAGTCCTGAAGCACAGGCGGCATTTACGTCGGAAATGTTCTACGCCCCGACGAACTCCAAGACGGTCGTTGCAGAGGACGCTTTGAAACGCACGGCGGCAGACGATATGGGTAAGATGATCGATATCGACTGGTTGGCGGTAGCGAAAGTCCGTGATGGCATAACCGAGCAATGGCGTCGTCGTATCATCCCGCTCAGCCGCTAAACTTCTAGCACCAGTGAAAATTTGGAGGCTACCATGATGCATCAGACCATCAAACGCGATGGCGTTGAAACCATTGGCGACCCGTATCTATGCCTGGAAGGTATCAACAAGAAATATGGTCTTGTCGAAGTCATTTCCAATCTGAATCTCGAGGTCCGGAAGGGCGAACTGATTGCGCTGCTCGGCCCTTCAGGGTGCGGCAAGACGACGACCCTGCGCATGATCGCAGGTCTGATCTCACCTTCCGCCGGAAAGATCGCCGTCGGGGGACGCGACGTGACCAACATCGCCCCTCATGGCCGAGATATGGGTCTGGTCTTTCAAAGCTATGCGCTGTTCCCGCATATGGCCGTGGCGAAGAATGTGGCATTCGGTCTGGAAATGCGGGGCCTGTCTCGCGCCGAAATTACGAAGAAAGTCGCCAAGGCGCTTGCCATGGTCCAGCTCGAACATCTTGCCGAGCGAAAGCCGCGGGAACTCTCAGGCGGCCAGCAACAGCGTGTTGCTTTGGCTCGTGCTCTTGTTATCGAACCCTCGATACTCCTGCTCGATGAACCACTTTCGAATCTCGATGCAAAACTGCGCGATGAGATGCGGGCTCAGATCCGGGACATACAGCAGCAGCTTGGCATCACGACGGTCTTTGTCACCCATGATCAGGTGGAAGCCTTGAGCATGTGCGATCGCGTCGTCGTCATGAAGGGCGGGCTCATCGAACAGGTCGGAACGCCGCACGAAATCTACGAGCGGCCGGCGACGCCCTTCGTAGCTTCCTTTGTCGGTCGCACCAACCGCGTCAAAGGCAAGCGCACGGCAGACGGTTCTATACGAATTGGTTCAACGGTCATTCGGTCGACAAAACCGGCGACGCAGGACGATGTTGTGGTGATGGTGCGGCCACACCGCCTTCATATCGATTGGAACGCAACGTCATCGGAACAAGATGAAACGGCAAACCGAACGGCCGCTGTGCTTTCGCGTATTACCTTTGTCGGCGACGTCATCCAGTATCATTTTGACGTCGACGGTTCCGAATTCGTTGTCGAAGAGTCGACGAAAAAGTCCCAAGTTGACCATCGCCTGGGTGACAAGGCCATGCTGTCCTGGAATGTCGAGGACACGCTTGTCTTTGGAGCGGATCAATGACGACGGCAACCTTCGATCTGCCTGTCGTCGCACAGAAATCGTCCAACACTGTCGGCATCGCGGTTGCTTTGCTGTTACCGATCGCCCTGGTCAACGCCATCGGATTTATTCTTCCCGTTCTCAATCTGGCCAGAATGTCCTTTAACGAGGCCCTGCCTGGCGGCGGGATTGCCGAGGCGTTCACTGCCGCCAACTGGACCGGATTGCTTCAGGATAGCTTCTATATCGAGCTGATCACGAATTCGATCATGGTCAGTTTGGGAATTACCCTCGCAACCCTGTTGGCGAGCTATCCCATTGCCCTATATCTTCATCGCGCGTCCGGTGCTTGGCGAACATTCTTGACGGTGCTCGTCATTTCGCCGCTTCTGACTTCTGCGGTGGTGCGGACCTATGGCTGGATCGCGCTCCTTGCCGAACAGGGCCCGGTTGCCAATGTGATTGCAGCGATGGGGTTTCAGCCGCCACGGATGATGTTCAACACCACCGGCGTCGTCATTGGACTGACCGAGATCCTCATGCCCTATATGATCTTGTCGCTAATGGCCGGATTCGGTCGGCTCGACCCCAAGGTAGAGGAGGCGGCCCGAACACTTGGCGCGACACCGTTCAGGACGTTCTGGCGCGTTATCCTGCCTCTCACTCTGCCAGGTATCGCCCTTGGCTGCCTTCTTTGCTTTGTCCTTGCCATTTCCTCCTTCATTACGCCGAAGCTTATGGGTGGCGGACGGGTGTTTTTGCTGGCGACGGAAATTTACGATCAGGCAATCGTAACGTTGAACTGGCCGCTGGCTGCGACGCTGTCGATGCTGGTGCTCATCATTTTCGGAGCGGCATTGGCTGTTTATTCGCGCATCCTGCGCATGATCGAAGGATAACGGTAATGGAAGAAAATCCCACCTCCTGGTTTATGCGTGTGACCGTGACCATCCTGTTCCTTTTTCTGCTGGCACCGGTCCTGCTCGTATTTCCGATTTCCTTCAGCGGCGATCAGGTTCTCGCCTTTCCGCCAAGCTCGTGGTCATTGCGGTGGTATGAAGCCCTCCTTGGAAACACCGTCATGATGTCGGCGTTCCTGACCAGTCTTGGACTTGCGGTCGTCGTTACCATCCTCTCGTTGATTATCGCGATTCCTGCTTCCTATGCGATCGTCCGGTTGAAGGTCACGGGATCGGAATTCCTGTTCAACCTGTTCACCGCGCCATTGCTGTTGCCGACGATCGTTCTCGGGCTGGCCATACTGATAATTTTCGCTTCGATGGGTCTTTTGGCGACGTTCACGGGACTTGTCATCGGCCATCTGGTGATCACGCTTCCCTATGCGTTGCGGGTGCTGTCCGTATCGCTCGGCAATCTCAACCTTTCATGCGAAGAGGCGGCTTCGTCACTCGGAGCCAAACCTCTGGCCGTTTTCAGAAAGGTTACCTTGCCGATGATGGCGCCGGGCATCGTCGCCGCGACCGCGCTCTGTTTCCTCGTTTCGTTTGATGAAGTGGTCATAACGCTGTTCTTGACAGGCCCGAGAATGACCACGCTGCCAGTCGAGCTGTTCCATCATGTCGAGAGTCAGGCTGATCCGCTAGTAGCGAGTGTTTCGGTTCTTCTGATCCTGATGACGCTGGCAGTGGTTATGATCGTGGACCGGACAATGGGTCTGACGAAAGCCTTTATGAAATAGTGGGTTCAAACGCTCGCTGGCGTGGCTTAAACGTGCCTTGTCCCTAACGCCCCAGTCATTGAGCGATCACATTCAATTGAAATTAAAGGGGAAATTGTTATATTTTTCAATGGCTTGGATGGATTCGGAGGGCAGCAGTCCATCCAGCCAAGCTATACGGGTGCGTAAACGCTGCGGCGACCTGCATGCGCGCAGCGCTTTTAACCGATGCTGCCCGCGGCTTCAATGTAGAATTCGGTTAACGGTCAATCATCCTGTGCGTTCGTCGGATGCATACTCTCAAAATGTAAACCAGAATGTGCAAAAAGCCTGTTTTGGTGGCTTGATGTAAACATCGCTACAACATAGCGACAACATTGTTCCTATTGGGCAATGGTGACTATACGGATTATGTCAACTTGAGCCGGTGTTGAGGATGCAACTTGATACGCTATGTTGACGTTATTGGGGATCATGGTGACATCCTGGCCTTGGATTGGAGACACCTGTGGCTCAGATAAATGGACCGGTATTACCCTCTATAGATCCCAATCGTTGGCTTGAATGCGAGAGAGCCTTGGAAGAACGCTTCGCGGTGATTGCCGAAAGTGATGAGCTGCCGGCCGAAGCCCTTCACGCATTGATTGTGGAGGCTGTTGAAGCCGGCTGGACCGAGCAGGAGGTGAGGCGGGCTCTCTCGGATATGATACGGGCTAGAGAAGATCCAGGATTCGAGGAAGACTGTGATTAGTGGTCCAAAACCTGGCCGCTAATTTGATGGATAAAGAACTGGATATCGAAGAGGCCCGGCGTAGTGAGGCCGGGGATAAGAATAGCCACCAGGGAGGTGACGCTATGAGAGAACGCGAAGGGTCGCATGTCCCTAATCATGCCCGATACTTAATAAAGCCGCCCAAGATGGATGGTCCCTATCTTCGTCGTGGCAGTGAGTGCGCGGATGCGGTCGAGGCGATGTTCAAGCAGCAGGTCGAACTCCCTTTCAACCATCTCGCATATATCCGGGTTCATGAGGAGGCGAGGGCGGTGGGTTGGAAGGATCCGGAGATACGTAAAGCCATACTCTTCTGGACCGACCAGATGATGCTCAGTCAGATTTCAGCTACCAATGGCGAAGAGGTTGTCGACTACCTGGACGAGTTCTGGCGGTGAAAAATGAGGCCTGACCCGGGCTTCCAGTGTAAACAGAAAAATCGAGGCCCACCTCTGTCGGTATCGAAGTCCCGACGGCCTCATAGTGAGCCGCAGGGTGCATTTGCCCTTAACTCATGGAGGTATTTTTGAAATAATCCCTTTATCGATACCGGTTCGCTGACCAGCTGCTCCATGTTCATTGTCTCAAACAGCGGATGAGAGGGCGTCCCGGAGAATATCCCGTCATCTCGTTCTGATACGCGGGAAAGCGCCTCATATTCAGACGTGCAGAGAGCCATGGCGAGCTCCCGCCATTCCCGGGTCCCAAACTTGACAGCTGTGTTACCTGCGCGCCGGAAATAATCAATCAGGCCCCCGACCTCCTCAAGGAGGGCATTGTCATCAAGCTTTCCGGTCATGCCATCGCGGAGCTTAGCTGCGAGCAGGTCGTCCACCGCAACAGCGGCCCAACTAGAATGGGATTTTCGAGCTTCCTCGTCAAAGGCGATGCGTCTTGGGTAATGACGATGGGCGATTTCATCGCTTGAAAGTGGCCGCATCGGTGGAAGAGATCCCGCGTGCGCTGCCATCTGTGCCTTTTGCCTGGCAACATCGATTTCGGCGCGAATTCGGGCGACAGCCCCTGCGTGCCGGCTCCTGGCGACGCGTAAATCTGGACCCAAAGGTTCAGTCAGCTGTGATTTATTATTCGTGAAGGGACGTAGATGGGCGGGGATCACAACGCGGGCATAGTATCTGCCGTTGCGTTCCAGCCAATTTCGCGTCTTCCCCGCCATGCCCAAATCATCCGTTTTGTTACCGATTTTGTAACAAGAAAATGGGAAAAACCCGTTAAAAGTCAAGAACTTTCAATGATATCAAAGGGATGGGATGGTGCTGCGAGAGAGGATTGAACTCTCGACCTCTCCATTACCAATGGAGTGCTCTACCACTGAGCTACCGCAGCCGATTTGCGAACGCGGCGGACTTCTGCCATATCATTGCTGAAATCGCAAGCAAGCAATCGTAATCTCTTTGCCAAATTATGTGTTTGGGGCAAAAGCAATGGTTCGTTGCGGACAAATTGGCATTACACTCATTCGGAATATATGTGACAGAACATGACTTCGTCGTCGAAAAACCCGAATTCCGAACACATTAACCGTGAGAAGCGGCGTTCCGAACAATTGCGGGCGAATTTGGCACGGAGAAAACAGCAATCACGCTCGCGCCGTGCCGGTGCGGAAGATGAACGCGACGAGGGAATTGTCGCCGCACCCGAAAAGCATGCCGATTCCTCCCAAAAGGAATCATGAATGGCCCAAACAGGTCATAAGCCTTTCTTGAACCATTTCGTGTGATGGTTTACAGCAACCGGCTCTGCAAAGAGTCTCAACGACAGGACGGGTATTTCCCCGCGAAAGTGACACAATATGGATCGCATCAAGATTGTTGGCGGTAACAAGCTCAATGGCGTCATTCCAATTTCGGGCGCCAAGAACGCGGCCTTGCCGTTGATGATCGCGTCGCTCCTGACGGATGATACGCTGACGCTGGAAAATGTGCCGCATCTGGCAGACGTCGAGCAACTCATCCGAATTCTTGGGAATCACGGCGTCGATTATTCTGTCAATGGCCGCCGCGAGCGCCAGGACGGCGCCTATTCGCGCACGATCCATTTCACCGCGCGCAATATTGTGGATACGACCGCGCCCTACGAGCTCGTCTCGAAGATGCGCGCGAGCTTCTGGGTTATCGGCCCGCTTCTGGCGCGTATGGGCGTTGCCACAGTCTCGCTGCCCGGCGGTTGCGCCATCGGCACGCGTCCGGTTGATTTGTTCATCGATGGCTTGCGCGTGCTCGGCGCTGACATCGAGATCGAGAATGGTTACGTGAAGGCCAGCGCCAAGGGTGGCCTTGTCGGCACCCGCCATGTTTTCCCGAAAGTTTCGGTGGGTGCGACCCACGTACTGATGATGGCCGCGACTCTGGCCAAAGGCGAGACCGTCCTTGAAAACGCCGCCCAGGAGCCGGAAGTTGTCAATCTGGCCGACTGCCTCAATGCCATGGGCGCGAAGGTCAGCGGTGCCGGTACACCGACAATCACGATCGAAGGTGTCGTGAGCCTTTCCGGTGCGCGTGTTCGCGTCATTCCTGATCGGATCGAAACCGGCACCTATGCCATGGCCGTCGCCATGACCGGCGGTGACGTCATACTGGAAGGTGCCGACGCTAATCTTCTGAGCGCAGCGCTGACGACACTCGGCCAGGCCGGCGCCGAAATCTCAGAAACCAATTCCGGCTTGCGTGTTGTTCGCAATGGCCACGGCATCATGCCGGTCGATGTGACGACACAGCCATTCCCCGGCTTTCCGACTGACCTGCAGGCGCAGTTCATGGGCCTGATGACCAAAGCGAAGGGTACGTCACACATCACCGAGACCATCTTCGAAAACCGCTTCATGCATGTGCAGGAACTGGCGCGGCTTGGTGCCAAGATTTCGCTGTCGGGCCAGACCGCAAAGATCGAAGGCGTCGAACGGTTGAAGGGTGCACCTGTGATGGCGACCGATCTGCGTGCGTCAGTCTCGCTCGTCATCGCTGGTCTTGCCGCCGAGGGCGAGACAGTCGTCAACCGCGTCTACCATCTCGATCGCGGTTTTGAACGCCTTGAGGAAAAACTGACGCGTTGCGGAGCGGTCGTCGAGCGTATCAGCGACTAGTATTTCGTGCAGTCCGGTACGCCCGGACTGCAATATAGGATGACTTTTTGCTCAACTCCCGGCCTTCTGTGCGGGCGCCGCTTCGAGCTTCTTATAATATTCATCCAGCTGTGATTTCGGTAGGGGGCAGCCCTTTGTCCGGGCGATGTCCGCCACTACCAGATTGCGGTTGTGCAGCGCGTCGATCTCAACGCGTTGCGGCGATTTCGGATCCATCAGAAAAAGAGCTGGCCAAAACAGAACAACGCCGGTGACGCCGAACGCTATGTTCCTGGCATTTGCTCCGGCCTTTTCTTTGCCGATAGCAATGACAGAACGCTCATTGGCTGCAAATTCTCGGGAAAGGCCAGCGCAGTCGAACTGGGAGTCGGTCGCATTTGTCGCAGCGACCGGATGAGGTTCGCGGCCCGCACAGGCCGAAACCGCGACAATCCCAGAAAGAACGGCTATGGAAAGGCTGCGCGAAATCGTTTCGCGGGAAATAAAAAAATTCATGTAATAAGCACCATTTGAAAAGCGTTGAAAAATCGATTTGAAAAAAACCTGGATAATATCGGCTAAAAACTTCGCAGGCAGCTTTCTACCTGCGAACATCCTTCCATCGCCGCTTGATTTTGCCAAGCGGATAATTCCATTTGTCCGCACTTTCCTCTAACAGGAAAGAGAGTGTGACGCCTATCTGGTGTTGCGATGCTGTCAATCACGCAAAGGGAAGACATGGATACTCTCAAACTCATCGCGCTTGATGAGGAAGATCTGCAAATTCTTTCGGCGCACCTGCAGGATTCTGTGCTGAAAGTTGGCGATATCGAATATCTGGCCATCGAGAAAAAGCTCGTTCTCGGCGTCAACCGGTTCGTCTGGGAACAGGCTGCCGACGGCAAGCGCCACCGTAGCTTTGAACGCCGCCGCACGGCATTGCTTTTCGATCGGGTGGGAAGCGTTAAAGCAACCGGCATCGATCGCCGGCACAAGGACGATATCCTGTCGCTTCTGGCTATCCGTTTCATCGTATCGGATGCCCCTTCGGGTATTGTCGAAATGACCTTCGCTGCCAGCAAAGCGCTGAGGCTGGAAGTGGAGGCCATCGAGGCCCAGTTGACTGACCTTGGTCCAGCCTGGGAAACATCGTCCAAACCGGAACATGAGGCCTGAGGAGTATTTGGCGTGGCATTTGTGCTGAGACAGTCCGAACCCGATTTTGAATCACGTTTTTCTGCGTTTCTCGCTACCAAGCGTGAGGCGTCTGAGGATGTCGACCGCGTGGTTGCCGACATTATCCATCGCGTTCGTACCGAGGGTGATGCGGCGCTGATAGACTGTTCGCAGCGGTTCGATCGTATCGATCTCGTTCAGCACGGCATTGCGATTACCTCTGCCGAGATCGACGCGGCCGTGGCGTCTGCGCCTATAAAGACGGTCGAAGCGCTGAAGTTGGCGCGCAATCGCATTCATTCGCATCACGCGCGGCAGATGCCGCAGGATGATCGTTACACGGACGCACTGGGTGTGGAACTCGGCTCGCGCTGGACCGCGGTCGAGTCAGTCGGTCTTTATGTTCCGGGCGGCACGGCGAGCTACCCGAGTTCCGTGCTGATGAATGCTGTTCCGGCTCAGGTCGCCGGCGTCGAACGTATCGTCATGGTTGTGCCCGCGCCGGATGGAAAGCTCAATCCACTTGTACTGGTTGCCGCCCGGCTTGCCGGCGTTTCGGAGATCTACCGCGTCGGCGGAGCACAGGCAATCGCGGCACTCGCCTATGGCACTGAAACGATTGCACCGGTCGCCAAGATCGTCGGCCCCGGCAATGCCTATGTGGCGGCTGCCAAGCGCCGGGTGTTCGGCAAGGTTGGCATCGACATGATTGCGGGACCGTCGGAAGTCCTGATCATGGCGGACGCCGACAATGATCCGGACTGGATCGCCGCCGACCTACTGGCGCAAGCCGAGCATGACAGCGCTGCCCAGTCGATCCTGATCACGGATGACGAAGCCTTCGGTGATGCAGTCATCGCTGCCGTGGAACGCCAGTTGCTGACATTGCCACGAGTGGAGGCCGCGAGCGCCAGCTGGCGCGATTATGGCGCGGTGATTCTCGTACCGGATCTGGAGTCCTCGCTGCCGCTCGTCAACCGGATCGCTGCCGAGCATCTCGAGATCGCGACCGCCGATCCCGAAATACTGCTGGCAGGCGTTCGCAACGCTGGAGCGATCTTCCTCGGACGGTACACGCCGGAGGTGATCGGCGATTACGTTGGTGGCTCAAATCATGTTTTGCCTACGGCGCGCTCGGCACGCTTTTCCTCCGGTCTCTCCGTGCTCGACTACGTGAAGCGAACCTCCATCCTGAAACTGGGTGTGGAGCAGCTGCGCGCCCTGGGTCCGGCGGCGATTGAACTTGCGCGCGCCGAGGGCCTCGATGCCCATGGCAATTCCGTCGCAATCCGGTTGAATCTGTAGGAAAACAATGACGGCAACGGACAAGGCGCGACTGATCGATGTGGAGCTGGACGAGACGATCGGCCGTTCTACGCCAGACGTCGAGCATGAGCGCGCTGTTGCAATCTTCGACCTGATCGAGGAAAACAGCTTCCAACCCGTAGGCGACGAGGGAACCGGCCCCTACCGCCTGAAAATCTCGCTGGTCGAATCCCGACTGATTTTCGCCATAGCCCGCGAAAATGGCGATGAAGTCGTCACTCATATTCTGTCGCTGACGCCGCTGCGCAAGGTCGTGAAGGATTATTTCATGATCTGCGAAAGCTACTACGAGGCCATTCGTGCTTCCAGCCCGAGCAAGATCGAGGCCATCGATATGGGGCGAAGGGGACTGCATAATGAGGGGTCGCAGGCCCTGATGGACCGCCTGAACGGCAAGATCGAGGTGGATTTCGACACTGCCCGCCGCCTCTTCACATTGGTGTGTGTGCTGCATTGGCGGGGTTAGGCGAACCAATGACGATCGAACCGGAAAAGCTGCCGGACGAAGAGGCACCCGCAAAAGCAGTGATGCCGAGCGCGATTTTGTTCATCTGCGGTATGAATTCGATCCGTTCACCCATCGCCGAGGCTCTGGCACGCAGTCTGCTGCCATCGAAGATCTATATCGCCTCTGCAGGGGTCGAAAAAGGCGAACCTGATCACTTCGTCGATACGGTACTGGAAGAGGTCGGATTAAAACGGATCTCCGCCCAGCCGCGCACTTTTAAAGAGCTGGAAGACGATTATTTCGATTTGATCATTACATTGTCGCCCAAGGCGCACCACATGGCACTTGAGTTGACCCGCACGACATCTGTACATGTGGAATATTGGCCTACACCCGATCCTACTTTGGTGCGTGGCCGACGGAATCAGATACTGGACGCCTATCGTGACGTTCGGGAGAATCTGAAACATCACATTCTGGAGCGTTTCGGTAACACCGGCTGAACCGCCTGTGCAGCCTTTACAATTGCATCGAACTCCCTTGTTCACAAATGGTGCGCAATACTATAGGTTCCGCGCAAAATTGCGGTCGAGCATGACCACAAATTCCCCTATCGGAGATAGAACTACGCATGGCGAAAGAAGAAGTATTGGAATTTCCTGGTCTCGTGACGGAGCTGTTGCCCAACGCGATGTTCCGGGTAAAGCTCGAAAATGATCATGAAATTATCGCTCACACGGCAGGCCGCATGCGCAAGAACCGCATCCGCGTTCTCGCCGGTGACAAGGTCCTCGTTGAAATGACCCCCTACGATCTGACCAAGGGTCGCATCACCTATCGTTTCAAATAAGCAGCTCCGCGTCTCCGCAGGATTCGACCTCATGAGCGATCAGCACAAATTTGTTCTTGCATCGGGCTCACCGCGCCGATTGGCGCTGTTGGCCCAGATCGGCATCGAACCGGATCGCCTGCTTCCAGCTGATGTCGATGAAATCCCGCTACGGGCCGAACATCCGCGTTCACTGGCGCGTCGGCTGTCGCGTCTGAAGGCGGAAAAAATCGCGGAAGAACTGAAGAGCGATACGGACTTCGGCCACGCCTACATCATGGCCGCCGACACGGTTGTCGCGGTTGGCCGGCGCATTCTGCCGAAGGCGGAAATTCTGGACGATGCGACTGCCTGCCTGCGATTGCTTTCGGGCCGTTCGCATCGCGTCTATACCGGGCTGTGTCTCATCACACCCAAGGGCAAGCAGCGTCAGGACCTGATCGAAACCCGCGTGCGCTTTAAACGTCTTTCGCGTGAAGAGCTGGAGAGTTATCTTGCTTCCGGTGAATGGCGCGGCAAGGCCGGCGGCTATGCGATCCAGGGACTTGCAGGCGGCTTTGTCGTCAAGCTGGTGGGCTCCTATAGCAATGTTGTTGGACTGCCTCTCTATGAGGCCGCCAGCCTTCTGCATGGTGAAGGCTATCCGGTCTATGCCAACTGGCACTCTTCAGGACATTAAACGGAACTGATCCATTGACTGACGATAAGAAAAGCACGGCGAACGTTACGCCTTTGCGGCCAACGCGGCCTTGTCCGGAATGCAAGCGTCCTTCACAACGTGAACATTATCCTTTCTGTTCGGCGCGCTGCCGCAACATCGATCTCAATCGCTGGCTGACGGGAGCCTACGTGCTGCCCGCCGTCGAAAGTGCGGATGACAGCGAAGACGAACAGGATAGCTGAGCCGCTTCACGTTCTTTTCACTTCATGCCGCTAATTTCTTCCTTGGTCAGGACGGGAAAGCTTCATGAAGATTGCGATTATCGGCACGGGCTTCGTTGCCGATTACTATATGACGACGCTGGTCAACCATCCGCAACTGGTGCTGGGTGGCGTATATGACCGCGACCTCACGCGCCTGAAACAATTTGCCGAATATTACAAGGTCGCGACCTATCCCGACTACGAGGCAATCCTGGCTGACCAGGAAGTTGGTATCGTCGTCAATCTGACGACGCCGGAAAACCACTACTTGCTCTCGAAACAGGCGTTGGAAGCCGGCAAGCACGTTTATTGCGAAAAGCCGCTCGCCATGCGTTACGAAGAAGCGGCAGAACTGGTAGCGCTTGCCGAACGCCTTAATCTCATCCTCGCATCCGCACCGGCCAACGCATTAAGTGATGCACACAAGCTCGTCGCCAGATCACTGGACGATATCGGCAGACCACGACTGGTTTATGCCGAGATGGAGGATGGCCCGGTTTTTCGCGCCAACTGGCAGCAATGGCGCTCGGTTTCCGGTGCACGTTGGCCAGGCCTCCACGAATTCGAGGTAGGCTGCACGCTTGAACACGCCGGTTATGCGTTGTCCTGGTTAGTGTCGCTGTTTGGTCCGGTCGAAAGTCTCAGCGCGTTTTCGGCGCTGACCTTTCCGGAAAAGGGACCGGGAACGAGCGCAATCGTTATGGCGCCGGATTTTTCCATTGGCTGCCTGCAGTTTCATTCCGGTGTCATCGCCCGTCTCACCTGCGGCCTTGCCGCGCCGCGCGACCGCTCGTTGACAGTACTCGGTGACAAGGGAACGATGACGGTGGTGGATCTCTGGGATCACCGCTCAGCAGTCTATCTTGAAACGGCCGCAGAAGGCCGCTCGTTACGCACAAAGCTTGCCGACCTCATGGAGGTGCGTCTGAAGCGCCTCCTGCCCTGGAAGCCCATGCCGGGGCGTAAACTCGCCTATGACAGTCTGGCAAAGGCGGCCAAACTCCCGGCTTATCCATCGCAGATCGATTTTGCCGGAGGCGTTGCCGCGCAGGCCGCCTCCATCGAACGAGGCACGCCGGTGTTTTCGTCGGGCAAGGTTGCACTTCACATCACCGAGCTGGCGCTCGCGTTGAACAATGCCGCTTCGCTGCCCCAACCTTACAAGATGCGGAGTACTTTCTAGAGCTTGATGACGCGCGTTGTCGCCGGTTGCGCCAGTACGATGTTGATGGCGCGCAGGGCGTTGATACTGTCTGAAAGCGGCATGACCCTCGAGCTTTTCTCGTCGCTACATATCGCGTCCATCACAGCCATCGCTTCGAATTGCAGTCCATTTCCCTCGAAAGGGTATTCTTCGGCCCTGCGGCCGGGCAATGGGAGCCGATCAAATACTTTACCGACCAGCCCGGCTGGCGCTGGCAGCGGACCGAAAGGCGCGTTCTGCGCGAAACCGTGATAGACGGTCAGCCGCTGCGCTTTCAGGAATGGCGCGTTCAAGCGGAGGGCACCTTCGGTACCTTCGATGACGAAATGATTCGCACCATTCCTGTCGAAACCGCAAGCGAGCTGTGCTTGCGCCTCGTCATAATGCAGGGTGATTTCCGAACTCATGTCGACACCATTCGGCGCAGCGTGCCAAAGGCCTGAAACCTTCTGTGGCTGGCCGAGAAAGTACATGGCGAGCGATACGCAATAGATGCCGAGATCAAGACTGGCGCCGCCACCAAGCGAGCGGCTGAAATAGCGGCTTTCGGGCTCATATTCACGCGCATAGGCGAGTTCGGCGATAATCCTGCGGATGGCGCCGATCTCGCCCGCATCGACCTTGGCTTTGGCGGCGGCAACGGCGGGCAGGAATCGTGTCCACATCGCTTCCATTGCAAAGACATTCACCCGCGTCGCCTCGCGCTGGATCACCGAGGCTTCAGTATGGGACGGGGCGAGGGGTTTTTCGGTAAGGATTGCCTTGCCTGTTCGCAGCGCCTTCAAGGCTTGCGCCAGATGCAGGGAATTCGGCGTGGCAATATAGACGGCATCGATGGACGGGTCGCTCAAAAACGAATCGAGATCCGAATAAGCGCGGCTGCTGCCAAAAGCACTACGGAACTCCTCTGCGCCGGGCGCGCTGCGAGAGTGATTGGCTACGAGCGCGGCATCCGGCACGAGCATAAGGTCCGACGCAAATCGTCGGGCAATTTCGCCGCTGCCAATAATTCCCCAACCAAAGTCCCGGTCCTTGGCTGTCTTCTCCCCCGTTTCGTCCATGCAATACGAATCCCGTCTCCAAGCCTCAACAAACGCATCAATGCATGCCCTTTGCAAGAGGCAGAAAAACGGCAAAAAATTCACGAGTTGATGCTGGACAGCACGATTTTTAGTGTTATAACCCACGCGCTTCTGACGGAAAGCCAACCCGTCGACAAGGCTTGCCGGATAACGGAAACGCCAGGAAGTGCCCAGATAGCTCAGTTGGTAGAGCAGCGGATTGAAAATCCGCGTGTCCGTGGTTCGAATCCGCGTCTGGGCACCACCTCTTTTCTCAATGAAATCAAATAATTAGATGTTTAGCAGTGCTTGCTCCGGAGAGCCTTCATGTTGCATCATGTTGCAAGTGACTACCATTGATTCACAACGATTTTCTTTGAGGCACGGCGAATCCATGCGACATGGATGCAACATAAGACATTGTCCGATAGTGTCGGATCCGGGACCAGACCAATCTTGAAAGCAAATATTCTTGACCAACTTGTTGACACGAGCATAACGCTGAACGGACTCGCAATTCCGGCGGGTTCGATCGAGTCATCTCTTAGCCGGTATGCCAAGGCTATCCTCATTCACACCGATGTGGCTCAATATAGCGTCTACATCCGCGGTTCCGGCCTGCCCGTGCTGTATCGCGGTGGATACTTCCTGGTCTGCACCAAGCATCAGTTGGAAGGGGTAGATCTCGACGCGTGTCTATTCAACGTGATGGAGGGACTTTGATCACATCGGGAGGTGTGCGCCACTACATCGATATTGATCCCGATTCTGACTATCGTGATATAGTCGCCTTCGACTATACCGAGCCCTGCGCAGCTATTCCAGGACTGGGTTCTACATTTTTCCATCTGTCAAAGCTTCCTCAAGAGACTATCAGTGACAAGTTCGTTTTTTGTGTCGCAAGCGGTTATGCCACGGTAGATCAGAAATACGAGCTGCAGGAAGCGAATCACCTCGGTCTCGTGCGGCGAACCATAGTGTGTCATCTGGACGGGCAAAGTTCTGACGGTGCTTTATTGCGGCTGAGGCTGGACAAACCTCTCGACATAAATCCGGACGGGCTCAGCGGAGGTCCTGCATTCGTGATCCAAGTGGTGGGTCTGCACCAGGCAGAAGCAGTTCTGGGAGGCATGATATTGAGGGCCGGGCGCGCCTATTTTCATATCCTAAAAGTCGGATTCATTGCGGGATTTCTCGACGCTTTTCTCGAACAACGGTAACCAGCTTGGAGGTATCAGCCACGATCCTGCGGCATGCCAAATAGGCACGCCGTGAACGATGGAATGAGCCAAGTAGTCACCGACTCTGCATACGTCAGGCGAGGGGAGTTCGTTTGTGGCGCTTTAGTGTGTCGTTGATGGCATCGGTAATCAGACTTTGCATGGTGACTTGCTGGCCGCTGGACAGGGTCAGTTCTGCAGCAAGGTCGCGCAGCTCTCGCCACCCTTCCGGATTGACGCGGATCAGTATGCCTTTCCGGCCATCGGGTTGAGCGCCGCTTTTAACAGGTTTTACGGAGGGCTCTTTCATCAGGTATCCGTTTTCGCTTGTGCTTATGTTCCACCATACGATTGGAACAGTCGAGTTTGATTCGATGAACTATACCTCGACTTGAAACTAAGCTGCAATGTGCTATTGTTATAAAGCTAGCTTGATAGCTATGGCGGGATAATAGGAAAGTCAGTGCTTAATCTTTTGGGACGGATGATTGTAAGGCTTATAACGCTCGGAATGGCGCTCGGTATTATCCTGGGAGCATGGGCTGGCGTCTCTTATGCCTATCAGTACATGACGGTGACGCGGCACACGCAAAAGCTCGCGCTTGTCCTAAATCCGAATATTCCTTGTGATGTGTCGCCAAATGGCGTCTGGCTCGGCTACAAGAACAATTCAACGGCAACGATTGAAAGCATCTCCTTTGAGTTCTCCGCAACCGAACTAGGCCATTCAACCAACGTGATCGACAACGGCTACGTCATCTACGATGGAATAACCGCCCCGGGCGAGGAATACGCGCAATGCGTCTATTTCACCTTGCGGCCGGAGTACCAAGGCAAGTCGCTTAAACTGGCTCCATTGAACGGCCAGGTTACCAAGGCGATATTCCGCTAAGCGATTTGGGCTTTCCTCAAACCCAATTCCTCCCCCAAACTTCCCCCTTCGCTAAATAGATCACCCCCACAATTCCGTGGGGCTTATCAAACGGGAGAACACTTCTCATGCAAATTTATATCTACCAAAGCCAAGCCTACCGCCTCGGCCTACCCGCCCCTTACGCCGTCACCATCGAACCAAGCAGCTCCGCCCTGCCATCCACGCCTGGCGGCTGGTATTCTTGGTCAGTCGCTAATCTAGATACTCGGCACCACCCCGAGATTGCCGCCAGCCTCAACGCTCGGGGCTTTTGGGAGTCGCGCTAACGCGGCTTCCCTTCTCGTCGGCCGGTGAGCTATACAGCCGGTCGCCATAGCTCAAAACGTGCAAAAGTATAAAGATATGAAGCTAAAACCCCATGAGGGTGTCATATTGGTTCCGATAATCACTGTTATAGGAAGTAATCGCGATGAGTGATGATTCAGACAATGTTCTAACGTTCACTGGTTCTGACGAAGTGGTGCGACCGAACTTTTTCGCGGGTGACGCCGTGAGTGTGTTCCTCGACGGGCTGTCTGGTTATTCACGGGCTGAGCTTTACCGCTTCCACACTATGCTCATCAACACGCGTGATTTGACGGCGACTTTTCTCTTACTCGTCGAAGCCGAACAAGAAGAAAGAGCGCTGCACCCATGACAGACAATCTCCCGGTTTTGGTGGATTCCGACGACGAGCAGCGCGCGCGGGCTATCGCGCTCGTTGACGAGGAGGTGTTGGGTCTGGCCAGGGCTTCGCGCTCCGAAAACACGCTGAAGGCCTACAAACACGCCATGCAGGCTTTCATACTGTGGGGCCAGGCTAAAGGTGTGGCCACCCTTCCGGCCGAACCTCTGCTGTTGCCGCCTATATGACTGCTCGCATGAAGGGCGGCGCCAAGGCCTCCAGCTTGAACGTGTTCCTTGCTGCGATCCGGTACTATCACAAGGAAGCGGGCTACACCTCCCCCTCGGAAAGTGAGGGCGTCCAGAACGTCATGCGGGGCATCCGTCGCACTATCGGCACCGCACCGAACAAGAAGCAACCGGCAACGGCCGAGCGTGTTGCTGCCATGCTGGCACACATGCCCCACGATATGACAGGCAAGCGTGATCGAGCGCTTATCCTGCTTGGTATGGCCGGAGCTATGCGGCGCTCGGAGCTGATCGGCTTGAACGTCGAGGATCTAGCCGAAACGGCAAGTGGCATCGATGTAAGCATTCGCAAATCAAAGACCGATCAGGAAGGCCAAGGCCATCTTGTCGCTGTTCCCTTTGGCGAGAGCCTCAAGCCGGTCAATGCCGTGCGGGAATGGCTGACTGTCTCCGGTATCACAAGCGGGCCGTTATTCCGGCCGGTCAACAAATCGGGCAAGGTATCGGCCGCGCCCCTGTCTGCTCGATCTGTAGCAAACATCGTCAAGACCTATGCCAGCAAGGCAGGGATGACGGTTGCGGACTTCTCCGGCCATTCATTGCGGGCTGGCTTCGTCACCAGTGCAGCGGATCGAGGGGCCGACATAAACCGCATCATGGATCAGACACGACATACCGATCCCCGCACGGTGCGCGGCTATATCCGGAGGGCTGAGCGCTACAAGGACCATGCTGGGGCAGGCTTTTTATGAAGGCCTTGGACTGTTCAGTTATCTATGGTGAGCGGACACAATTCCACACTTGAGATGGTGATAGCCGCTGCAGAACCTAGGCAGTTGTAGTAGCAGATTTTATTCATTCCGCTGGCTTGTTCTCCCGTCTTCATGCACATCACCGCCACCTGCGGATACTGTGACTGAACCGGAGCCGTAGTAGGCGTTGCTGTGAGTGCTGCGATTATCAAAAGCGTTTCCATAAATCCTCCCTGAATGACACCGTAATTTGCGGCCGTCGCGTGGTAAACGTATCTCATCACTAGGCGTTTGTATCTAAAAGGTTTTTCGAGCTAACTGGTATGTGTCATTCTTGTCGGCGGATTTCCGGTTTTTGTTCCTTGCATGAGCCCATGGGACAATTGTTGTGCGGACAACAGAGCCGCTAACAGAAGGAAAAATTGATGAAACCGGAAACTTACTACGCAATGGCACCATGGTTAGTCGCTAGTGGTACGCTTGGGATGGGCACTCTTATTCAGGGGATCCATCTATTTCCCGCGATAGTTATGGCCGCTTTGAGCGGCCTTGCATATTGGTGGCTCGAAAGTTGGATCGAAACAATGCTTTCGTAGCGAATCGCAAAAGGGGCAGACGTTAAATCTGCCCTTTTTACCCCCATTAAGCAAATGCGTGCTGCCCGAGGCCTACTAGGCTGGAGCCGTGAGGAATTAGCAGAGCGCTCCGGACTATCCGCCCCGACGATCAAGCGCATGGAAACTGTGGGGCCTAAGCGCAGTTCAATGGAAAATGTGATTGCGGTTAAGAAGGCCATGGAGTCGGCCGGGGTCGTGTTCATTGATGAGAACGGGCAGGGGTGAGAATGGCTAAGCCTGGCCCCGGTGATGACGATTTGCCCTCGCATATTTAGGTCTTGGAAATACAAAAAGGCCGCTGCGGTTACAGCGGCCCCTTAAAAAGCATTTCTTCTATGGTTAGGCGGCGGCGGTTTCGATTGCTTCTGCTACCCACTCATTCAAGCTTTTATTCTCGGTTTTTGCAGCAATCACTGCGGCTTCATGCGTTGCAGGATCTAGTCTCACATTGAACTTACCTGAAAACTCGCGGAAAGGCTCAATCCCCTTTTCAGCGCACATCTCAAGGAAAACCTGTAGAGAAGCATGACCTTCTGCCTTCATACCCTCAACGCTATCAGCGTAAAAATCCGCTCCACCAGCCAGCCCTATAAACTCACCGCGAAACATTTGAATTTCGGGGTCGAAGCATAGAACGGCCTTATGCCCGTCAATTTCAATCATATTCTTCATCGGTAACTCCATGACTTTCGAGCCATTTCCGAATGCTGGACACAGCGCCTTTGTCGGTGTCTGGCGATGGGTGAGGCCGATGGAACACCCGAATCTCACCAAACAGGAAAACACCTACGCGAGAGCCCGCTCGTTCGGTTACTTCAGCACCCAATGCCACAAATAAAGCCTCGATATCCGACCATCGGATTGTACCACTTACGGGCCTTGCGAATATCTGCTCTAAAGTGGCCTGGTGCTTCTTCTTCATACAGCCTAGTACCACATAATGGTACCACTTACAAGAATTAAGCGACTGTTGGTCGTTTATCAAGGGCAAACTCGGGAAAATTAATTGGCCAGACAAAACCTACTTATTCCACTCGCCCAGGCTCGCGCCTTTCTTGCCGCGGCCGAGCAGACAGGCGGTATCATCGAGGTCGAAACTTCAATAGGCGTCGTTCGGTTCTTTCCCTCGAAATACGGGGAACAGATGACAAAACTGCAGCCACCACCCCCGCCAGTAGAAAGAGAAGATTTTCGCTTATGACCGAATATCAACTGTAACCATGTTTCAGCTTGAACGCATCTAGCTCGCGATCAAGGTCTGCTTCCAGTTCATCGGCAGCTGTCGGTTTGTGAGTGTCAGGGGAAATCACCATTGAGCCGTCAACCTCAAGCTTTATCGTGACCCCATACTCACGCGCTATGACGGCTGCATTCCTAATTTCCGCCTTTGTAAACCGGGCTGTTTTGGTCACTTTTGCACTTATCCTTATTTGAGGTCCAAGCTCCCTTGCTCGGCCCATGGTCTATAGCCAGGATACGGCCAATAATTACGCCCTTTACCGACGCGCTGAAATCATGCTTGCCAATTGACCTGCCACTGAACTTTCATCCGGCTGCGATTAGAGGCTCGGCGGTTTTTGATACGCCAAATGGCGCGGTGGTAGCAACCGGTGGAAACGCGTAGCTTTCATCTTGCATAGCGTTGGAGCCGGTTGCGGCGGCGTAGTTTGCCGGGGTTTGGTATCCGAGCGATGAGTGCGGCCGGATGAAAGTTCAGTGGCAGGTCACTGCTTGGGAGCTTGCAGACACGGGGTGGCCATGTTGAGGCGTGCGTGGTCGACGCAGCAAGGCTTTCCAATAGGAGCAAGGGATCGTGAAGTTAAATCGTAAGGCAGAGGTGAGGGCTCGCGCCAATGAGCCCAGCTACCGATACCATAGCTGCCGTGTGATGGGATGTGGCAAGCCTTCCCGTGCGGCCACACAGGACGGCCTCGACACGTTCTTCTGTAGGGCTCATGCCGACCACCATAGTAGGCATGGTAGCCCGTATAAATCCTCTTACCGATCAAGAGACCTCGCTCCACATCGCAAGACGGCAAGGGCATGGCTGAAAGATTACGACGCCGACCCTTGGGTTAAGAACGCTCTTGTTCGAGTGGAGGGTCTCTACCGCTCGGGAGGTCCCCACGTTGAGGCATTTCGGCTGCGGGGTCTTTCTCCTCAAGAACGCGCAAAGGCCGCCTGGGCTCGCTTGAGAAAGGCCAAGGTTGATCCTAGGCGCGTAGTTGAGGCTAGCCTTGCGGTGGAACTCACGGTGCTGACCCCCAGCCGGACGGCAAGTCAGAGTACAAGCGGGTCCAGTTGGCCAAACAAGTCCACAAGCTATCTTCAGGGACGCACAAGAAATGGACAGCGGGCGCGGGCGGCGCGACTGAGATGCATGTCTATCCTCGTTCGCGAGGCCAAGTCCTTCGGCATCTTGGTGCTGACATCGAGAACGCCATCGAACTACTCCTTGAACATCATAAGCTCGCGTAATGATCGAAGTCTATTGTCGAAGGGCAAGCCAACCAACAAGCGACATTGCCGCGACCCAAATGCACACGATTGCTACTAAGTCACTATTGGGACCCAAAGGGATTGAACGATTTTCATGTTCAAATCTCCCTAAAGATTGTTGCAACCCACGGGCCGGCGAGCCGGATGGACTCATACCAGACCTTGGACGAGATGCCATTCGTGTATCCACAGGCCGCTATAATCGGCGATCTGTTCGTGTTCATTGTGCTTTGGCAGGACCAGCAGCCAGCCAACCGTGCCATCGGATCCATCGCCCCTGCGGATCAGCAAATTCATTTCGTCCCGGAGTCCGATCGCTTCGATGATCTTGTCCACATCGCGGCCCTGATAGATCGGGTCATTCACGTCTTTGCTATAGGCGAGGATTGTGTGGTCTTTCACGGCATCTGTAATCATCTCTCTGAGAATTCTCATTACTCGGCTCTGCTGCTGTGGTTTCGGGTCAGGAATTGTGTTGTTGGTTCGGTCGATCGAGCGTGGCTGATTTCTGGGTGAACTTGTAGTTGGGGCTGGAGCAGTTGCCCCTGGCTGTGTAGCAGGAGTTGGAACGTCCTGAGCAAATGACGGCCCGCAAGCACCCAATATTGTCAAACCGCACAGCAATGAATGAATAGGCGTCAGCTTCACAACGAATCCTCAAAGGTACAACTTGGAGTTTCATAGCGCCGAACATCTCAACCAAGTCAAGCGTATTTGCAGAAAATTGAGGATTTCAATTAACAATCAAGAGAAGACTACTTCGAAAGTAATCTTAAAATTTTTACCGATCTGTACATTGTCGTATGGTGTTTAATGCCACTCCGGCGCAGACGGATGGCATCAGGCCCATTGACCGCTTTCAATCAGTGTCGTGAAGGCTAATTCGTCCCCCTCGCGAGCTGCCCAAGCAAGGCCAAGACGCTCCGGTAGCTGCGGCAAAGATTTGGCTCCCCTACTTCGTCAACAGGTCCTAGTTCTCCGAGCAATGAAGACATCCCCCTCTTTTATGCACTTAAGCGGCTCGAGACTGACCGTGAATGCATTGGTCATAATTGGCAAGTGTCTCGATCGCACGACACTCCTGGATCACACCATGACTGCATTCCGCCAACTTCAAGGTTCTCTGATCAAGTCTTGCGACGGTCGACGATTTATTACACCGCATCACCATTCCGTGTTACACCCGGGGTGAACTGAAAAACGGGACAAGACGAATTAAGAGATTGATATCACTGCGCAATCGGCACTTCTGACGGCGGTTCGATATTCATGGACTGGTCCGCGTCTGGGCACCACCTCTTTTCTCAATGAAATCAATAGCTTGCTGAGAACAAAAAGAGCATCCGCGCCATTTTTCGTTACCACCACTGTGACCAAAATTTACCAATGTTTTCAATGGGTGCCGGCAATTGCAGGAAACTACTGGTCACAAGATGGTCACAAGAAATGCCCGGATGTTCGACGTTTGTTGCGGAAGGCATCCATACTGCTCTGACCTCGAATCGCGTTCAGCGAGTGGCTGTGTGGCAGGCGGTGGCTTCTGACGGCGATTGATCCATCCTCAATGGCTTTGCGGGATGGTGGGCGCATGAAGAATCCCGCAAGGAACAGATCACCGTCAATGCTGATTGTCCGGCCAAATCTTAACAAGATAGGGCAGGCTCACGCAGTTGCGGTAGAAGCGGATCAGGCCGGTTCTACTGGCTGAGAATCCCTAAACTAGGCATGGCGTCCGTTTCCTTCGCGCGGGTGACACTTGGCATCGGATCGTTATTGACGACCGCATGAGCCGTTGGAACATTAAACCGAAATGTCAGAAAGGGCATCGCCATGCTGCGTCTGGGTGAGAGATACCAACATTTTGTACACGGTGCGGGCTGCGGCTGCTCATCACCAGAATTGCAGCAAGCCTCCCGCCGCCTGGAGGAATATACCCGCCGGGGATTTTTGTCAGGCATGGCAGCGACGCTGATCGCAGCCGGCACACCGCTCGGTGCGTTCGCTCAGACTGCTGGACCATCACCGAAAGTCCTATTCCGTCAGCTAAAGCTGTTCGACGGCAAATCCGATACCGCCAGGACCGACGTTCAGGTTCTGGTCGAAGGCAACAAAATTGCATCGATCGATACCACCAATAGTCCACCCCCATCGGATGCCACTATCATTGATTGCGGTGACCGGGTGCTGATGCCAGGCCTGATTGACGCCCACTGGCACACGCTCTTCGCCGCAGTCCCCGTTGCATTAGCGACAACCGGGTGATCCGGGTTCAATTTTTACGGCTTCCACGGCGGAAGCCGAACGAACACTGATGCGCGGGTTTACCACGGTGCGCGATCTGGGCGGACCGGTCTTTACCTTCAAACGAGCGATCGATGACGGGATCATACCAGGACCGCGCATCTTTCCTTCGGGGGCGTTCATCACGACGTCCGGTGGGCATGGCGACTTGCGGATGCTTTCGGAGATTCCGCGCAATCCCGCTCAGCTAAGCCTGATCGAAGAATCGGGTGGAGCGATGATTGCGGATAGTGCTGACGAAGTGAGAATGCGTGTGCGGGAGCAGCTGCTGCAGGGCGCATCGCAGATCAAACTTGTGGGCGGCGGGGGCGTTTCGGCGCCGCGCAGCCCGCTCGACATGTCAACATTCAGTGAAGACGACCTCCGGGCCGGCGTCTCGGTCGCGCGGGACTGGAGTACCTACGTGACCGTCCACGCTTATGCGCCAAATACCATACAACGCGCCATCAATGCCGGCGCAGCCTGCATCGAACATGCCCATCTAATGGATGAAGAGACGGCACGATTGATGGCCGATAGGGGAGTCTGGCTCAGTATCCAGCCGTTCCTGAGCCTAGAGGATTCGATGCCGCTGACAGGTCCGAGCTTTGAACGGCTCCAGCAGGTAATTGCCGGCTCTCTCACCGCGTACGACCTTGCCCGTAAATACAATATCAAGACCGCGTGGGGCTCCGACATGTTGTTTTCCCCGCAGATGACAGCGCGCCAGGGGATCATGCTCACGCATCTCAGCCGGTGGTACACGAATGCCCAGATTCTGCAGATGGCGACCTCGATAAATGCGGAGCTTCTTGCCCTTTCGAATCTCCGCAACGCTTATCCCGGCGAACTCGGGGTATTGGAGGAGGGAGCGTTCGCAGACATGCTGCTGGTCGATGGCAACCCGCTTGAGAATATCGATGTCATGAACGAGCCGGAGAAAAACCTGGCTGTCATCATGAAAGACGGCAGAATATACAAAAATACGCTGAAGTCATGAATGTACGGTGCTATCGGCGTACCGTGCTTCCAGATATACGGATAGGCGCACTCAGGGCGGCTCCCGTCACTGTGCCAATGATGGGCGGAAGGACACCTCTGATCAGCACAATTGTCCGGAGTATCAAAACGCTTCGACTGAACACAGGGCCATCACGACCCATGCCACTCCATTTGGAAGACGGCCAGTACTGCGCCCACGGCGATGCCAATCAATGGCGCTATTATTCCTCCCAGTTTTGCTCTTCTGAGCGCGCGGGCCTGCCGTTCGCTTACTCTGCGGTTGGTCCGGTACCGTTCCCTGAATACTTCGAGGTAGTGGCGAGAAAATGTAGATCGGTCGTTTCCGC
>CAVQFY010000005.1:0-444733 GCA_963711925.1 uncultured Alphaproteobacteria bacterium | reverse complement strand
CATGGCGGCGCGAAGCGGTCAGTCGCGCCACAATCGCCAAACGCCAAATTCGGGGCCGATGGCGGACAGGCAGCTTAGAGGTGAAGAACGCCCAAAGCTGACGCTCGAGTCAAACCTTGTCCGATGTCCTTTTAGAGAATGCTCAGGCTAACGCCAAGCGCATCGCGATCAGCAGCGAAAAGTGACCGCGGTCAGAAGCATGTCCGCCGGGTGCATCCATACAGATGCACCCGGTCCACATCCTTGGTTATTCGCTGACGAGCGATACGATAGCCCCGTCCAGGACCAAGTTGCCAGACGTGCAGGCCAATGATCATGTCGCTTTCTTCCTCAAAAGCAGAGCGGGTTTTTTCGGGTAAATTTTCATTGGTTGGAACGTAGTCCAGGAATACCCGCCCGCTCTCGAATGAGGCCCAGGACCATCTGGCGATGACAAGCGCCCGACGGGGCTTGTCATATTAACTATCGGTGAGCGAGTTCGTCTGATATTTCCGATTGGTGCTTCGAAAATCGCATAAGGTCTCGACTGGAACTGCCCCCTCACGATGCGCCATTCCAGTAGATGTCAGCGGTGCTTTTTCGCGGTGGGCCACTCTTCGCAGATTGTCGTGAGGGCGGTTGCCGAAAGCTTGTCAAGCGCCAGATCCGGCAGCAGGTCGTTGTCTAAGACGAGGTTGCGGCCCACCGCCGCCGAAAACAAGTTGGTGCCTGCTTCATGCAGCACAGCTGGCCGGCCGACAATGCGGCCAAGGAGGCTGGTCGGTACGAGTCCGAAGGGCACGTCCTCGTAGATATATCGGCTGTCGGCGGTTGCTGGGCCGAAGCCGCCGCGGCCCTCACGGTGCATCTGCTGGTTCATCTCCGAAACAGGGCCCATCGGCACGTGAAACGAGAGCGAGAAATGTTCCTGCACGGTGCGGACGGAAAGCCCGAAACTCTCGGCGATTTGGAGTCGTTCAAGGTCAAGCGCCTCGATCAATTGCCCAACGGCGGGGGTGACGTGTTCGCCCTGTCCCCATGTCTCACCTTTCTCCATACGGGTTAAGTTGAGAAGCGCGATACCAAGATGGTTCTGTGGGTTGAGGTTCGACAATGCAATAGCGAGAAGCCCGTCGCGCTCGACGAAACGGTCGCCGAAGAGTTCGATGCAAAGCGCCTTCCCCTCTGCCGCCGCGGATTTCGGCAGTGCTGCGACGTCGATTTTCTGACGTACGGTATTGACCGAAACGCTCACGCCATCCGATTGCTGACGGCCAGTAATAAGGGTCGTTCCCCAGACGATGATGGGCAACCGTACACCGCGCTCCGCCAGCCGCTTTGCGAGGTAAAGTGCTCCGAAGGAACTGTGCGAACTGATGATCACGGGTTGGCCGGATCTGAGATGCGGCAGGGCAGCATCGAATGCCAGGCGATGGCCGTTAGCCGGCAAGGCAACGATAATAATATCGGCTCCCGAGATTGCTTCGGCGCAATCGCGGGCTACCGCAACGGGACCGGAAAACTCGATTACACCCGTAGCGGTCAGCGAAGCGCCCTCGGCGAGCCCGCGAACGCGAACGCCGGACGGCGACCAAAGAACCGGCTGGTGACCGGCTTTGGCAAGGAAAGCCGCCATACCGAAGGCGATTGCGCCTGCGCCGAGAATACTTATACGCATCAACCCATTTCCCTTTTCTAGTACTAATTTCCCGCGTTCGACAACTCGAAGCACTTTATACCTGGGCAGCGGCCACCCTCTGATTCAAAGTTTCCCGCTGATGAGCTCCCGAACGAATACTTTTCTACTTAAACGCCAAACAAAGAAAACGTGTGTTTTGTCACTAGCGTTTAGAATGCGTTTTATGCACTATGCTACTGTCATAATGCAAGGAATGCATGGTATCGAATGGAAATCCGCGACCTGGAAACGTTTTTGGCAGTCATGTCGACCGGTAGTATAACCGGCGCCGCCCGTCTGCTTGATCGTTCCCAGTCGCAGGTGACGCGCCTGATACAGGATCTGGAAACCTCGCTCGGCTTTCCGCTGTTCGAGCGCAACGGCCCCAAGATTGCCCCAACCGACCAGGGTATCGCATTTCATGATGATGCCGAACGTTTCGTCTGTGGCATAGGCCATTTGGGCGATCGGGCAAAAGCGATTGCCGCGAGGGAGCCTGAGCCGATCGAACTTGCTGCAACTCCAGCTTTTGCAAGCGGCATCATTCCTCTCGCGCTGGCCGAATTGCCTGAAGAGCGTCTGCCCCACGCCATTCATCTTCGCAGCATGCCAGCAGAGGCGGCCGTGCAGTCGGTTCTCGCGAGGACTGCGGATTTCTGCGTAACATCGCTGCCGGCCGATCAACCAGGCCTTAAGGTCCAGGGCTTTTTTGAGGGGCGCTGCGTGGCCGCAGTTGCGCCGCACGATCCGCTCGCGGCCCAAGCGGTCATTTCAATCGCCGATATCGCCGATCGCACGCTGGTGACAATGGCCAATCCGTTCCGTCTGCGCCACCATGTCGACCAAGCACTCGAGGCCGCAAAAGTGCGGCCCAGGCGCATCATAGCTACCAATGCCGCCATAAATGCGGTGCAGATCGCGTCGACCGGCCTTGGAGTGGCGATCATCGAGCCTGCAACGGCCTTTGGTCTTCAATCGGCGCCGGTCGCGATCCGCCCCCTGGATGTTGATATTCCCTTCCTCTGGGCGATCTTTTCTGCCGGCGCCCGTCCGCTATCGGCCTGTGCGCATGAGCTGATCGAGCGTATCGTGCGCATTGCATCCGAGCGGATGCCGGATTTCGTCAGTCATGATCCCCGTCAGATGGCCCGCATCGCCGACAGGAATTTCGCCGGGAAACGCGCTCGAAGCGCGAGGCAACCCGATGTTCAGCGCCGCAGGGGCCATCTGAAGAAAGCGCCCGGGAACGAAATATGAGCCTGCAAAAATCAAAGAGGAGAGTGACATGAAAGACTTTACCGTAAATCGCCGCTCGACGTTAAAGCTACTGGCGGCCGGCACCGGCGTCCTTGCTGCGCCGGCGATCATCCGCCCAGCCTTCGCTCAAAGCAAGGTGGTAAATATCACCACTTACGACAAGTTCGTGCCGCAGTCATTCATTGACCAGTTTCAGAAAGATAGCGGCATCGAGATCCGCATCAGGCTGACCGACGATCAGGGCAAGCAGTATAATCTGCTCACCGCGGAAGGCGCCGCGCCATCCACCGACATCGTGACCGTTACCGGTCATCGCCTGTCGCAGTTTATGGGGTCGAATCTGCTCGCCCCGCTCGACACTGCCCGTATAAAGAACTGGGACAAGCTCGGACCCGCATATAAAGGCGCGCCGCAGCTCACCGTTGACGGCAAAACCTATGGGCTGCCGCTGCTCGCCGGCTTTGAGGGACTTGCCCGCAATACGGAATATACCAAGGCCTCCGACAGCTGGGAGATCATGTTTGATGACGAGTACAAGAACCTGACGTCCTATATCGTCTCCGACTTCCTCTCCATCGTCATGCGTTATCAGGGTAGTGATGGCGACTATGTGACCTACGAAAATAAGGCGGACGTTGCCCAGGCAGCCACCGACAAAGCCCGCGATTTTATGATCGAGCATAAGGACAAGGTGCGCAAGTATTACGATGCCGCGTCGGAAGTACAGCAGATGTTCGTCAACGAGGATATCTACCTCGCACAGACCTGGTCGGGTCCCGCTGCCAAGCTCATCATGGATGGCCATCCCATTGAGATCTCCGTGCCGAAGGAAGGTACTTACGGGTTCCTCTACTCGTTCAACGTCGTGAACAACGCGCCGAATGCCGATGCGGCATATGCCTTCCTGGACGCCATCCTCTCCTCGCCGGAGATCGGCGCGGCGATGACGCGCCAATCAGGCTTCGCTTCGGCATTCGATGGCGTCGACAAGGTACTCGACGACAAGGAGCGTGCCGCCATGGCACTGCCACCAGAGCAGGTTGAGCGCGTGCAATTCTTCAGCTCGGTCAACCGCGCCATGAAGAACGAGATGATCGACAAGGCCACTGCCGAAATCAAGGCGGCCTGAAAACCGGACATAAAGCGGCCGGCCGTTCGGCCGGTCGCTCACCAGGAATGATTGACTGGAGTTGGGAACTGAATGGTGGACACAACGACGCAATCTCGAGCCGTCGCTTCGCTGGCGTCGCCTCGCTACGCCGGATGGATTGGGAGGGCGGTGAGTTCAGGCTTCTACCGCAATACGATCGGGCGCCTCGCGGACAACCGCTGGATCAGGCTCGCCGTGCTTGCGGGTGTCCCGCTTATTTGGCTTGCCATGTTGCATATCGGACCGATCGTCCAGATGACCAACATCAGCTTCATCGCCAATTATCCGCAGCAGCCGGGAAAAAGCAGCGACTATACTCTTGCCAACTATGCGCTGTTCTTCTCTGACAGGCTTTATTTCATGCCCTTCATCCGCACCCTCATCTTTGCGGCGGTAGTCACGGTTTCGACGCTGGTGATCGTATATCCTGTCGCCTACTACGTCGCCAAGGTTATCCAGCCGAAGAACCGCATGCGCGCGTTGCTGCTGCTGCTCATACCGTTCTGGGCGGGGGAACTCATCCGCACCTTCTCGATCATCATGCTGCTCGCCAATCGCGGTGCGGTGAATGTGCTGCTCAGGGAGTTGGGCTTTATCGACCGACCGATACCCATGCTTTACACTTTTTTCTCCCTGAGTTTCGGCGTCGTTTATCTCCTGGCGCTCTACATGTTGCTGCCGCTCTATTCGGCCATCGAGAAGATCCCAACGCCGCTGATTCATGCCGCCGCCGATCTCGGCGCCGGTCCCCTCCAACGTTTCCGACGGGTTATCCTGCCGCTCTCCAGGGACGGCATCGTCTCGGGTTGCAGCCTTGTCTATCTGACCGCTGTCGGTGTCTTTGCCGCGCCCTTGCTGCTCGGTGGCCCGAATGCGGTCATCTTCCCGGAAGTCATCGCCATGCTGTTCCACGGTTCGAACGACAAGTGGCCGGAGGGTGCTGCCTTCTCAATGATCATGCTCGTCGTATCGCTCACCACCGTCGGCCTGTTCATGCGCGTCGTCGGCGGTCGTTCCATTCGGTTGATGTGAGGAGGAATTCGATGCGGACCTATTTTAGCGACCTGCCCAAAACCGCGCTCGGTGCTTCCTACTGGCTCTTTGCCGTCTATCTCGTGCTGCCGCTGGCACTCATGATGGCGATGAGCTTCAAGGACGCCAATTTCATCGCTTTCCCGATCGGCAACTGGACGCTCGACTGGTACGGCAAGGTGCTGCATGACAAGCAGTTCCTCGCGGCATCACTCTATTCCATCGGCATTGCCCTTGCGACCACCATCTGCGCCACGATCATCGGGGTCTGGATAGCGCTCCTCGTCTCGGCGGAAAACATCTGGGGCAAGTCGGCCATCTTCGCGCTCGCTTGCCTGCCCGCCGTCGTGCCGGGGCTGATCAACGCTATCTCAATGCGCATCTTCATCCGCGCGGTAGATATACCAACCGGCACCTTCGCGATCATCTTGTCGCACACGGTCCATGCGGTGCCCTTTGTGGTTATCATGGTGCTGACACGTCTGCGCTCTATGCCTGCCAATCTGGTGGACGCGGCTCGCGATCTCGGTGCCGATCCGTTTGTTGCTTTCCTGCGCGTTACAATCCCCTATCTGATGCCGGCTCTTCTGGGCGGAATGATTTTCTGCGTCTTGACCAGTATCGATGACTTCGTGCGCACTTTCTTTCTCGGCGGCTACCAGCCGACGCTGCCCATGCTGATCTTTGCCAAGGTGCAGGGCGGCATGTCGCCGGAAATCAACGCCATGGCGACCATCGTGCTCGTCGTTACCACCGCAGTCGGCCTCTACGCCGAATATCTTACCCGTCGTTCCAGGAGCTGACGCGAATGCAACCTGTTGTCCATTTCAAGAATGTAAACAAGTTATACGGGGAATTACCAGCCGTGGAGAACCTCGACCTTGCCATCGAGCCCGGCCAGTTCGTCACTTTGCTCGGACCGTCCGGCTGCGGAAAGTCGACAACTCTACGCATGCTTGGCGGCTTCGAGGACCTCACTTCCGGGGAGATCTACCTCGATGGCAAGCCGATCTCGCATTTGCCGCCGCACAAGCGCAACGTCAATATCGTCTTTCAGGATTATGCTCTTTTTCCGCACCTGACGGTCCGACGCAACATCGCCTTCGGGCTGGAGTTGAAGGGCATGGCGTCGGGGGCGATCCACGAGCGGGTCACCGAGCTGCTCTCCCTTGTCGCGCTTCAGGACTATGCCGAGCGGATGCCCGCTCAGCTTTCAGGCGGCCAGCGCCAGCGCGTCGCTCTGATGCGGGCGCTGGCACCGGATCCGAACGTGCTGTTGCTCGACGAGCCGCTCTCTGCGCTCGACGCGAAACTGCGCCAGCAGATGCAGATCGAGCTCAAATCCATTCAGCAGAAAACCGGTAAGACCTTTATCTTTGTAACCCACGACCAGGAAGAGGCGCTGACAATGTCCGACGTCATCGTGGTGATGAACAGAGGCAGGATCGAGCAGATGGGTAAGCCCTCCGAGCTCTATGCCCGACCGCATAGCCGCTTCGTTGCCGATTTCATCGGTCAGAGCAATTTGCTCGAGGGCACGATCATTTCCGTCGCGGACACGGTCGCAACCTTCGACTGGCGGGGTAACGTTATGCAAGCCGACGTGATTGGTTCGACGGCGACGCCGGGCGCGCACGCCACCCTGGCGCTCCGGCCCGAGACGCTCTACTGCCTGACGGCAAAGCCCGAGGGCCGGTTGGCACTTAAGGGGCGCATCCTCCATCGCGTCTTCAAGGGCGCTCATACTTCGATCACCGTAACCCTCGAAAATGGCACGAGCCTCGTCGTCCAACTCGACCCGATAGCGCTTTCGCATATTGAGGGTGACGAGGTCTGGGTGGGTTGGCGTGAACGGGACGCCGTGCTGCTGGCGAGCTGAATTGGAGACGGATAATGATCAACAACCAACAGCACCGGCTTGCCGACCTGAATGCTCGGGTGCAGGAGGATCTGAGTTATCTGAACTTCCCGCCGGCCAACTGGTCAGTGCCTGTGACCACGGAAGAAGGTCATCCCGTCAGCGACGTTGTCGTCATCGGCGGCGGGATGTGCGGTCTCGTGGCATGGCACGCGTTGGCACGCGCCGGCATTGTAAATATGCGTATCGTCGACCGCGCGGCAAAAGGGTTCGAGGGACCATGGCTGACCTATGCGCGTATGGAAACGCTGCGCTCCCCCAAAACCCTGCTCGGCCCGGCCCTGGGCGTGGCATCACTTAGTTTTCGCGCCTGGTATACGGCGCTCTACGGCGAGGCCAAATGGGAGGAACTGTTTCGCATTCCGCGTCCGATGTGGATGGAATATCTGAAATGGTATCGCGAAATCATGGCGGTACCCGTCGAGAACGACACCGATGTAACCCGGATTCTACCGCGCCCGGACGGTCTGCTGGAGCTCACAATTGGAAACGGCACGGAGTCAGCGATTTTCACCCGCAAACTGGTACTGGCCACCGGTCGCGACGGGCTTGGCGAGCCAACCATCCCGAATTTCGTCAAGGACTTGAAGCGACTTGAATCCTGGGCGCATTCGGCTGACGACATCGATTTCGAGAGGCTAAAGGGCAAGCGCATCATCGTCATCGGCGTCGGCGCTTCGGCGGTCGATAATGCTGCGGAGGCCTTGGAGCAAGGCGCGGGTGAGGTCCGTCTTCTCGCCCGACGCAGGGAAATGCCGACGATCAATAAGCTGATGGGCATCGGCTCCTATGGCGTAACCGCCGGCTTCGCGCAAATTTCGCCGGAATGGCGTTGGCGGCTGATGGATTATGCTGCCAAGCAGCAGACACCTGCGCCGCACAATTCGACGCTCCGCGTCAGCCAGCATCCGAACAGCTTTTTCCATTTCGACTGCGGCATCCGTTCAATGAAGGAGGAGGGCGGCGAAGTCGTCATCACCACCATCAACGGCCGTATCTTCCGCACCGATTTCGTCATCCTCGGCACCGGCTTTTCCATTGATCCCATGAGTCGCAACGAACTTGCCCCCTATCAGGACAGGATTGCCTGCTGGGGAGACCGCTATACGCCGCCGCCTGGCGAAGGAAATGCCGAACTCGAGCGCTTTCCCTGGCTTAACGACGATTTTTCCTTCTCCGAAAAGGAAGTCGGCACGGCACCATGGCTAAGAGACATCCATTGCTTCAACTACGCCGCATCGGTCAGCGTCGGCAAGGTCAGCGGCGATATTCCAGCTATCAGCGAGGGCGCACTGTGGCTGGCGCGCGGCGTCGCGGCTTCGCTATTCATCCGCGACATCGACTACCATTGGGAAGCGCTGCTCGCCTATGAGAAGCCCGAACTCGATGGAACCGAATGGACCGATGCCGACGCGCCGGCACCGGTACAGAAGACCGCCTGAACGCCGGCCAAACACATCCACAAAACAGAGGATAAGCCATGATTGCTCCATCGAACGTCGACGTGATCGACACTGTTCTCGGCCTTGACCGCTTCGCGGACCTCAAGACCCTGCGGGAGCAGCGAGAGAAGCTGAAGCAACTGACGGAGACGAGCTATCAGGCCGCCCTTCGCCCCGCCGAGCCGCGCAATTTCTCCTATTCGTTAAGAGCCGCATTGGCGGCCCGCATGGCAGCACTATGGAAATCGCAGGAGCTTGTCGCCCACTACCACGCACTTCTAGAACGCGAAGAGGGCGGATCGGCACTCCGCGCAATTACCGCTCCCGGGTCCGCCGCGGCAACGGGTGATCTACGCCTTACAGCGATCCTCGCCCATGTTGACCTGGTGACGCTTTCTCCGAAAGATGCTACCCGTGCCAACATCGAAAAGCTTACCGCCGCTGGCCTCGACGATCGGGACATCGTCACGCTCGCAGGCCTGATCGCTTACGTCAACTATCAGGTGCTGGTCGTGGCCGGCCTCAAGATGCTGAGGGATAACTGACATGTCGCAAGCGGTACACGAATTCACTGTCGACACCCTCGGCTGGAAACCCTATGTGAAGCCGGTCGACATGGATAGGGCGACACCCGAGCAGCTTGACGCGCTGAAAATTACTCCGTCGAACAGGAAGGTTTCTGACTACGTATTGGTGCTTGCCAACGAGCCCGAAACACTGAGGGAACGCACGCCACTTTTCAACGATATCATGTATAGTGAGGGCGGGCTTTCGCGCGGTGGACGCGAGATCGGCGCGCTCGCAGCTTCTTTCGTCAATCGCTGTATATACTGCGCCTCGGTGCATGCGGCCCGCTACATCCAACTCGAAAAGCGTCCGGAGGTCGTGGAAGAGATCTACAAGAACGGGCTTGACGCAGACCTGCCGGAGTTCGAGCAGGCACTATTTAACTTCGGCGTCGATCTGACGGCGCATCCCGATAAGGTCGGCACCTACCAATTCTACCATCTACGTGAGATCGGCATGAACGACCTCCAGATCATAGATCTTATCCACGCCGTCGCAATTTTTGGTTGGGCCAACCGGCTCATGCACACGCTCGGCGAGCCGCACAGGCTGGACTGAGCCAAAGCGACACTCACGGTGCGGGCTGTTTCATCCCGTTGAACTGCCTGAAGGTTTCACGCCGGCACGCTCGTCCCAAGCTTGAAGGCTGCCGTCGCCATTTGTCCCGAGAATCGATAGCCATGAAGATAAAGTTCGCCATTTTTTGGCCGAATCATATCCCTACACCGTCAGTTCAGTTGCCACTTGACCAGCTTCCATGCTTGGCTGAAACAACGCAATTACCTACTTAGTTGCAGCAGCTGGGCATTTGACGAATCCGCCTGCAAAAAGTTTCGTCCTGGGGCTAATCCGAAATCTTATGTTTGAATTGCTGGTCGTCGGTTTTCTTATTCTCCTGAACGGAGTTTTCGCACTTTCTGAACTTGCGGTGGTCTCGGCGCGTAAGGCCCGACTGGAGATGTTGCTCGATCGCGGTGTCGCGGGAGCAAGCGCGGCCATTGAGCTTTCGGAGAATCCGGGAAAGTTTCTGTCAACAGTTCAAATCGGCATCACACTCGTCGGTATCGTCGCAGGTGCGTTCTCCGGTGCAACACTCGGGTCGCGCATGAGCGTTTTCCTCGCTGGTGTAGGCGTACGTGCCGATATCGCCGATGTCGCAGGGTATATTCTCGTGATCGGTATCATCACCTATCTCTCGGTGATCATCGGCGAACTTGTTCCCAAACATCTGGCATTGAAGAACCCGGAGCGCATTGCCTGCTTCATCGCTCGCCCCATGAACGTCCTATCTCTTGTCGCTGCGCCGGCCGTATGGGCCCTGGATGCGTCGACGCGCGGTGTGTTCAGGCTCCTTGGCATATCGACTGCTTCCGAAAGCGCCATAACCGATGAGGAAATCCTGACGATTGTTGCAGAGGCGGGCAGCACAGGCGTGATCGAGGAAGCAGAACGCTCCATGATATCCGGTGTCATCAGGCTCGGTGATCGCAGCGTCCGCGCTGTGATGACGCCGCGGACCGAAGTCGAGATGGTCGACATCAGCGAAGATGCGGTCTCGTTGAAACGTAAACTCATCGCAGCCAACCACTCCTGTCTCCCGGCGTTTGACGGTGATCGCGACAACGTCGTCGGCGTCATAATGCTTCGGGATATGATTGAGCCGATGCTTGCATCCTCGGCGGTGGCCATCCGCGACCACGTGCGCCATGCTCCGATCATTCCCGATACGATGGATGCCTTGGCGGCGCTCAAGGTCTTGCGAAACGCCGATGTGCCAATGGCGCTCGTTCATGACGAATATGGTCACTTTGAAGGACTTTTGACACCCGGCGACATCCTTGATGCCATTGCAGGCGCGTTCCGCTCGGATGAGGATCAGTCAGAAAATGAGGCGGTGCGGCGGGAGGACGGCTCCTGGCTCCTTGCGGGTTGGATGCCCGTTGATGAAATGGCGGATCTGCTGGGTCTCGACCTGCCGGAACACCGCCACTACGAGACGGTAGCGGGCTTTGTGATCGATCACCTAGAAAGGATTCCCGTAACGGGAGAGGCAATAGAAGTCGAGAATTGGCGATTCGAGGTCGTCGACCTCGATCACCGCCGCGTCGACAAAGTCTTGGCGTCCCGCTTGTAGCCAGGTCGGGTCTAAAGATAGGAGATCAACGCCATAAGCAAAAGCGGCATTTCTGGTTGCAGACAGTACGAACTCCCGAGCCCTTCGCTAACTGGAACGGCCGATATAACAGGCCCATGTTGATCATTTGGTTTCTCCAAATCCCACTCGACTGGAAACCCCTTCGGAAAACCGCTTAGAGTGGGGTCTGCGGTTAAAATCGGGCCAAGGCAAGGGGAGTCAAGGTTGCTTTCTAGTGAGCCACTATCCATTGGTTAGACCTGATCCGGCACCGATAGTTAAGCCAGATAACGCATACTTTCCAATAAATCTTGCAGTCCAGTAATCACTGAGCTAGTGCCTTTGAATGACTGAGATGGGGCCGATTCCGGTCAGGCAGCTTTCAAGAACCGCCCTGCGAAAGCAGACGTTTAAGTCGGGTGCCGTGATGTCTGGATCTGGCCCGAAGCTGACCTTTCCTATAGGAGGCTGCCGATTGACCTCGATGAAACACTGGACAACTTAGAGGTGCCTAATCTCGAGCCCTAAGTCATAGTCGGTCTCAAGCTTCGTATTTCTCGTCTTCTTTGAGGTCGTGTTCCCGCTCCCCCTTACCCAAACGCCAGTAATTATCATTGTCGACAATGACAGTCAGAGCAATGGCATGTGGAGCTTTATCAAAGATGCGACAGGATCAAAAAGCATAATCGATGGATCCAAGCCATACTATCATGTAGCTAAGAACCTTTATGTCGTGCCTATACCTAGTGGATTGATTCCAACGTTTGGAACCCACGGTTTCGGGCGGCGATGATGGCATTGGGATCGGCTTTCCAGATGAATGGTTTCGGGTTGTCGGCATTGTATTCACGGACGAAGCGGTTGATGGCGGCCTGGAGATCGACGACGGAATGAAAGACGCCGTGCTTGAGCCTGCGGCGGGAGAGTTTGGCGAAGAAGCCCTCGACGGCGTTGAGCCACGAGCATGAGGTGGGTGTGAAATGGAAGGTCCAGCGTGGATGGCGGGCGAGCCAGGCGCGGACCTTGTCCTTCTTGTGTGCGGCGTAGTTGTCGAGGATCACGTGGATGGCCTTGTCGGCCGGCACCTCGCGCTCGATGCGGTTGAGGAAGCGGATGAACTCCTGATGGCGGTGGCGCTGCATGTTTTGCCCGATGACCGTGCCGTCGAGCACGTTGAGCGCGGCGAAGAGCGTCGTCGTGCCGTGCCGTTTGTAGTCATGGGTCATGGTGCCGGCGCGGCCCTTCTTCATCGGCAGGCCGGGTTGGGTGCGGTCGAGCGCCTGGATCTGCGACTTCTCATCGACCGACAGCACCACGGCATGGGCCGGCGGATCGACATACAAGCCGACGATATCGATGAGCTTATCGGCGAACGCCGGGTCGTTGGAGAGCTTGAAATGCCGCCAGCGGTGCGGGCTGAGGCCATGGGCCTTCCAGATCGCCTGCACCGTCGATGCCGCAATGCCGGCGACCTTCGCCATCGCGCGCAACGTCCAGTGGGTCGCCTCGAAAGGCGGGCGGCTCGAGCGTCCGGCGGACGATCTCGGCGACGCGCGCCGGCGAGACCGGCGCCTTGCCGGGCGGACGCGACCGGTCGCGCAACAGACCATCGACGCCTTCCTGCATGAACCGCTCCTGCCAGCGCCACACGCAGGTCTTGGACTTGCCGGTCTTGGCCATGATCGCCGAGGTGCCAAGGCCGTCGCCGCTCAGAAGCACGATCCGCGCCCGCCAGACATGCTTCTGCGGCGCATTGCGATCCCGGATGAGCGCCGTCAGTCGCTGGCGATCGGTCGGCGAAAAGGTGAACGATATTCCTGTGCGCATGCACCAGACTCGCATGCGCACTCGTGAAAAGGAATCCCACCCCCCCGACTCTTATTTCACGCCCTGTCCAACGCCGATGCACATCGTGGCGAGCGCGAGCCTTGCCTTGCGTTCGCTGAGCCTCCAGCGCGCCCCTCCCGGCGATCCGCGCGCCAAGCGGGTGGCCGAGCGCGATCGCCCCCGCCGTTCGGGTTCGCGTGGTCGGCGTCCTCGGCGATTACGGCGGCTGATGATCCTCGAACCAGAATGATGACTGGCGACGCGAGATAGTTCCCACCGACGGCAAGGGAAAATGCGATGTCATGACGATGCGGCCATTGTCCGAGCAAGCCTCCAGGAATGCCCACCGCGTCCGACGTGCCTGGTCAGGGTCCGTGTCGTACCGAAAGCTCCAGTCGGGGTATATGCATTGCATCGGCCAATGCATGAGATCGCCGGAAAACACTGCCCCTACGCCTCGAGATCTCAGGCCGATGGCTACGTGCCCCGGGGTGTGGCCCGGCGTCGGCTCCAGCCACACTTCGCCATCGAGTTCATAATCCATATCGACAAGCACAGCCCGACCAGCCTCGACGATTGGCAGCACATTGTCCTCATAGGTCCGTTCGTCGGCATCGCCGGAGGCCGCCTGTGCGGCCTCGAACTCGCGCCGCGCCATGATGTAGCGGGCGTTCGGGAATGTCGGTATCCAACGCCCGTCCACCAATCGTGTGTTCCAACCGCAATGGTCGACATGAAGATGGGTGCACAGCACATAGTCGATCTGCTCGGGAGCAACACCTGCATTCGCCAGGCGCTCCAAAAAGGTGCCGTCATTGCGGCGATGCCAATGCGGGAAGTATGAGAACGTCTTGTCGTTGCCGACGCAACTGTCGACCAGAATGGTGTGGTGTCCGGTACGAACCAGAAAACTCTGGATGGGAAGAATAAGCTGGCCGGTTGCCGGCGATATCAATCGGGGCGTGAGCCAATGAAGATGCGGTTCGAGTGCTTCGTCGGTGCAGTCCGGGAACCATTCCGACGGCGTCCCCAGAGGGTCGCACATCTCCAGAATTCTGGTTACCCGGATATTCCCGATTCTCCAATCATCCATTGATGCGATCCTTCTTCGATCGAGGACGGATCGCTAGAGTAACATTGCGGCCCGCTGGCGTCAGACATTTCTGCCGATAGGAGAAGGAGGCGCTCGCGATGTGGCCGCGCTTATGATCGGGTACCAAGCGTTAGATCTTAACCACTAGCCTCATATCGCAACTCGACTTGTAGTACACGCCTTGACGTGCTTACCTTCTATAAATGTCGAGCAAAAGGTCGCGGTCATGAGATCCGTAGTTTTGGCGATTTTATTTGAAGCTGTACTAGCGACGGCTGCTTCAGCCGAGAATGCGGAAAAGCGAAACCGAATAATTTATCCCTATCCCTCTTCGGGGGTGCAGATTGGTCAAGGTTGGAATAGTTTTGAAGAAAGAGGAACCGGAAATTACTGTATCGGCGTTGAAGAAGCTAGATTAGAAAAAAGTAGCTTTGATAGCTACGTTGAGCAGATTCAGAGCCGATATACATATATAAAAAGGACCACGTCGTCGGTAAACGCTTCGTACAATGGCGGAAGTTTTGGAGCTTCAGGAAGCGCGTCCTCATCAAAAAGCTTGCGCGTAGATTCAGACGACCAAAATTTCCTCTTTTCTTTTACAGCCGCGTCGGGGAGTACCTTCGCTGTGCCGCCTGGAACTTTCCGCCGCGAACCGCAACTTACGGAAGCTCTGACAAAGATTGTTAAATCAACAAACACCCCTGCTGCGGAGGAAAAGCTTCTGGATTTGCTTGATAGTTTGACGCCCCTTCGTGTAAACGCGGGGGCCTTCCAGCTGACCGGGCCATCCAAGTCGCTGGCGGACCAGATCTCAGCTGAGACCGATCCGCAGAAAAAAGAGGTACTTCTCAAGCGTTTTAAGACACTCTGCGGCAATTCTTTCGTCATTGCCGTACATCGTGGCGCTCGTCTGAACCTACTATTGACTCAGAAAGTCCGTTCAAGGCAGCAGAAAGAAAGCTTGGCTGCATCCATCGGGGCATCAGGTTACGGCGCTTCAGCAGGTGCATCCTTTTCTTCTTTTAGATCAGAGACACTCAACACGGACAATCTAACGTATTCAATAGTTCAAGAGGGAGGGGTTCCGGCTCAGATTAGAGCTCAAATACCTCCGTCAACAGACGCGAAGTCTAAGTTTTTTGATGTAAACAGTATAATTCCTACGCCAGACAATTTGCTGCTAAATCCCGCGGCCTTTAGTATCGAAGTCATTCCATATTCGCGGATCACCGGTTTTGACTCAGGCTTCGTTCCCGGCTCCCCAAACGACCTATTTATGGTTGGTGACTATTATATAGTTTTAGAAGAACTTTTTGATCTTGCATCGGAAATCGTGCATGTAGCAAATCTACCACGGGCGGCCATCGATCGATCCTACTACGACCCAGATCTGCTGCGGATATATGGCGGCCCTAATGAATTATCTTTGATTAGGGATCAGATCCACCGCGATCTGATGTTCCTGCATCAAGTCATCGGGCAATGCTTTGCCGATGATAAGACTTGCAAACTCGAGTTGGCGGCAAGTCCTGTGCAAGCCAAGATTACGGCCGCGGCGAATCTTATGGACGAGCAGATTACTAAATTAGATACCGTTATTGATGCGCTAAGAAAAAGAAACGGATCGACAAAGCTGAGTGATGCTCCGGAGGAGAAAAAGTCGGTTGGGTCGGTTATCGTGACTGCTGGGTTGGTTCCAGCAGTTAAAGAAGACGACGCCGAGTTTGTCGATGCCGCATTAAACGCTGTCGGGCTGAGTGCTTCCACAAGCACCATCGAAGAGACCTTGGAATATTTGACACTTTTAGCCAATCAATTGCGCGACTTCCGTGAGTATGCAACCGCGTCAGAAGGCTTTATTCGTGAAGGCAGACTTTCGGCGGAGTTCTACCTAAGGTTTTATCACTACGCCGCCAATCTGCCTATACCGAAGGCTGGCTATCAGACAGATCAAAAGAACCTTAACGATTTTGTCATCAGCTATGAAAAAGCCCGGGTGGCGGACAAATTCACCGCAGCCGCCACGACAGTCACCAACGACCTGCGCAAGATGATTTTGACGGAGAGACTTCTTTCTTGGAAGAAGTTTTTTTGCGAAGAGATGAAAGACGCACCGTTATGCGTCCCTGATGCAATTTTGCTACAGATTGCTACGCCAGCGATCAAAACAACCGACTTTACTGTGAAACCCAAGCGACCGGACCCCGCTTTACAGTGGGGTAAGCTAAAGCCACCCGGGTTCTGGTAATCATATGCGTGTCGTCGTTTTTTTGCTTGGCACGATATCGTCGTTGTCGGGACTAGGTCCATGTTATTCGGCCGAGTTACATGCAGAGTTGAAGAGTGAGCTGACCGCGGCAGCTGATGTGGAGAAGGAACTTTTGCCGCTGCCGCACCAACAACCTGCTAATCTTCCAGAGTACTCGCGTACGCCTTTCTTGTGCCTGAGCAATAAGCTGTTTAGATTTTCGTTCAACAGAGATCCGTGGACAGCCAAGGTTGTGATTACGCGTGGGCCGACTACTGGGTTCGCGGTAGCCGAGCAGGGGATGCCTCATATCGAGACCGTTGGTTTGGACAAGACATCAAAGGACTCGCTTCGCAGCGGACTAACTTTTTTGAGGGCCCAAGTCGAAAGTCACCAAAAAATGCTGGAGTTTCTTTCCTTTGGCTCGAGTGGCGCCTCACTCCCAAAGAAAGTTGCTTGGTTCAGCGGCCCGCTTCGTGTCTTTAGCCTAGTAGTTGGAGTGATGAGGGCTGATAAGGGTTACAATGAATTCGCTGAAAGCGTTAAGGTGGCCGTACCAAAAATTATTGAAGGGCTTGGCGAAGGCAGTTCCGTTGCAAGAGTTCTCGTTGTTATAGCTGGATCTGGGGGGCGAACCTATCTGAGAGACTCACGCACGCTCGTCAATCCAAATGGAAGTACTTTTGAATTGCAGAGATGCTATTACCTCATGAAACCAAAGTAGTGTGTTACATACTGCTGCGGTATTCCGCACTACAGCCAGGGAGTCAATCCTCGAGCGACGCGCCTCAGCCGCCTCAATCGGCCAGGTAGTGTCCGACGGAACCTCCGCAAAATTCACATTCACCGAGTGCTCCGGGCGCCGGCGCAATCGCTCCTTCGAACACGCGAACAGATTCGGAACTGCAGCTGGGGCATACGATCCGGCCACCACCTTTGCGATGAGCCCCGAGCTCGTCTTGCTCGGCCTTGATGCTGCGCGGATGGTTTGGTTGGGGCGACAACAGTACTTCCTCGCGTCGGGCTATTCGAAGCTGTAGATTGTCGATGGGCGTGGCTCCAGCGCGCTGGCCAGGCAAATTGGCAAGTTTGTCCATTAGATCCAGACACTTTGTTGGTCGGCTGAGAGTGTCCGCTTTCGCGGTCAAGCCGCCTAAACGCTGACCGGCTTCAAATCGGTCACCCATTCAAGTCAATGGCTGACGTCCGCTGTTGGCGCAACCGCGACCTCAGCGTGGTCGTCGGCAATGGCTGCTTTCAGGCGGTGGCAAAACTGACCTCAACGACCGAAATGGGGCGCAAAGCGGTCAGTCGCGCCACGATCGCCAAACGGCAGCTTCGGGCCCAACAGCGGTCCTTCACTCTGCAGGATTAATGGGTCCGAAGCCCGGGGGCCGTCTCATACGCCAAGCTTATCCGCGGATCGTGGCGCATGCCATAGGATCGGATTCGCGACCCGTGCGGACTGATTGCGGAGCTCGCGATACCAATGAGCTACATTGCTTCGTTACCACTTACTTGCACATCACAGAAAATTGAGCCTGTTGGTTGACATTGGCGATGTGCCAGGCCGTGGGAAACGCTCCATGCCAATGGAGCAAATCTGCCGGTTTGGAGCAGGATGAACGCTGTTGATGCAAACCATTGTTTCATCTGAATTATCGTGATCGATCATTTGGTTAAAGCCTTTGATCTCTTTCATATTTCGAACTTAGATTTCGTTCTCAAACACTGCGGTAAGGGCGTCTTCTGCTGTCATGTAACTGTCATCCAGCTAACTTAATCCACCCACGTACGGGACGGTTGCCTTCTCACTTGGCCCGGTCGGGCCAGCGACCGTATCGAAAACGCCAGGAGACAGGGACCGTGGGAATTCTTCAAAATATCAAGAGCATCAGCGCTGGTTTGGTCGTACTTGCCAGTGCGACGACGGCGAGCTTTGCCGCAGACATCACTGGCGCTGGATCGACTTTCGTCTATCCGGTTCTTTCCAAATGGTCAGCTGACTACAACCAGAAAACCGGCGACAAGCTCAACTACCAATCCATCGGCTCGGGTGGTGGTATTGCCCAGATCAAGGCTGCAACGGTCGATTTCGGCGCTTCCGATATGCCCATGACGTCAGATGAGCTCAAGGGCCTCGGCATGGGCCAGTTTCCGCTCGTCATGGGCGGCGTCGTCCCGGTCGTGAATATCGAAGGCGTGAAGCCCGGTGCGATCAAGTTCACCGGCGAACTGCTTGCCGATATTTATCTCGGCAAGATTTCCAACTGGAATGACCCGGCTATCGCCAAGGTCAATCCCGGCCTGAAGCTGCCCGATGCGAAGATCACGGTCGTCCATCGTTCCGACGGCTCGGGCACGACCTTCAACTGGGTCAACTATCTTTCCAAGGTCAGCGCCGATTGGAAGACCAAGGTCGGCGAGGGCAGTTCCGTCTCCTGGCCGACCGGCGTCGGCGGCAAGGGCAATGAAGGCGTCGCCGCCTATGTCGATCGCATCAAGGATTCGATCGGCTATGTCGAATATGCCTACGTCCTCCAGAACAAGATGACCTACGGCGTTGTCCAGAACAAAAGCGGCAAGTTCATCGAACCGAGCGTCGAGAGTTTCCAGGCTGCCGCCGCCAGTGCGGACTGGGCGAACGCCAAGGACTTCTACCTCGTCATGACCGATGCGCCTGGCGAGAACGCTTACCCGATCACCGCGACCACTTTCATCATCATGTACAAGGACCCGAAGGACGCCGCCCGGTCCAAGGAAGGCTTCAAGTTCTTCAAGTGGGCTATCGAGAACGGCCAGAAGGAAGCCAAGGCACTCGATTACGTCCCGTTGCCGGAGCCGCTGGTCAAACAGATCGAAGGCTACTGGTCGTCTGAATTCAAGAGTTAAAGCCTTTTTGCTACCGCTTCAGGGGGCGCGCAGTTCGCACTTCCTGAAGCATGAGTTCCATTAAGAGAATTGTACCCATTTCATGACCGACCGTGCAGATTGACCTTCGCATTGCTACATCATCGAGAGATACTACTCGCCGGAGAATGATATCCGACGCCTTGGGCGACAGGTTGTTCTATTGGCTGGTTGCGGGTGCAGGCTTCTTTGTGCTGATCGCACTCGGAGCTGCTGCGCTTTCGATGGCATGGGGTGGTCGGCTGGCCTTCGCGACATTTGGCTGGCGATTTTTCTACGGTACCGAATGGGATCCGGTCTCCCGTCAGTTCGCGGCGCTGATCCCGATCTACGGGACGCTCGTTACTTCGGCCATCGCGATGGTCATTGCAGTGCCGACCAGCCTCGGCATTGCGATTTTCCTCACTGAGGTTTCGCCTCGCTGGCTGCGCGGACCTGTCGGCACCGCGATCGAACTGCTCGCCGGCATACCAAGCATTATCTACGGCATGTGGGGCTTGTTCATCTTCGTCCCCTTCATGTCGGACCATGTGCAACCCTGGATAATCGACCATCTTGGCCCATTGCCGATCATTGGAGCGCTTTTCGATGGCGCACCCATGGGCATCGGCATGCTGACGGCGGGCATAATCCTCGGCATCATGGTGATCCCCTTCATCACGGCGGTGACACGCGATGTGTTCATGGTGGTACCCGCGACACTCAAGGAATCCGCCTATGCTCTTGGCAGCACCAAATGGGAAGTCGTCAAGGATGTCGTGATCCCCTACACGCGCACCGCCGTTGTCGGCGGCATATTTCTCGGTCTCGGCCGGGCCCTTGGCGAGACCATGGCTGTCACGTTCGTTCTCGGCAATGCACACAACCTCAGTATTTCGCTGATGGAGCCCGGAAACTCGATTGCGGCAGCCATTGCGAATGAATTCACGGAAGCGGATTCGGACATCTATCTGTCGTCGCTCATCGCTCTTGGCTTCGTGCTCTTTATCGTGACGTTCATCGTCCTTGCAATCGCCAAGCTCATGCTCCAGCGCATTGCCCGGCAAAAAGGTGAGTAGATGACCACGGCCGACTCCCTTCATCGCCGCAGGCAAATGGTCAGCTATGTTGCTCTGACCTTGGCGACACTCGCCACGGTGTTCGGTCTCATCTGTCTTGTCTGGATTTTGGCCACCACTTTTTTCGAAGGGTTAGGGGCGTTAAATCTCAAACTCTTCACCGAGATGACGCCTCCGCCGGGTGAAGCAGGTGGCTTGCTCAACGCATTTTTTGGCAGTCTGGTCATGGTGGTGATGGCGGTGGCGATCGGTAGTCCGATCGGCATCGCGGCCGGAACGTTCCTTGCGGAATATGCCCGCGACAGCCGCATCGGCGAGGTCATACGCTTCGTCAACGATATCCTGTTGAGCGCGCCGTCGATCGTCATCGGCTTGTTCGTCTACGAGCTTGTCGTAAGGCAGATGGGACATTTCTCTGCTTATGCCGGCGGGCTGGCGCTCGCTTTCATACTCCTGCCTGTCGTCGTGCGCACGACGGACGAAATGCTGCGTCTTGTTCCCGACGTCATGCGCGAGGCTGCGCTTTCGCTGGGAATACCACGTTGGAAAATGGTCAGTCACGTGGTTTATCGAGCTGCCAAAGCCGGGATACTCACGGGTGTGCTTCTTGCAATTGCCCGAATTTCCGGTGAGACCGCACCGCTTTTGTTCACTGCTCTGAACAACCAATACTGGACCAGTGACCTGTCCGAACCGATGGCCAATATTCCGGTGGTCATCTTCCAGTATGCCATGAGCCCCTACGACGAATGGCATACGCTCGCATGGGCTGGCGCATTCGTCATGACGCTGTTCGTGCTGCTGCTCAGCATCGTTTCCCGCATGTTTCTCAATCGAAGGAAGTCCGACAATGCTTGAGAGAAGTCCAGTTGGAGGACAGGCGATCAATCCCAGCGCATCAGAGCCGAAGCTTGTGCTCGACAATGTCAATTTCTTTTACGGACAAAATCATGCTGTGCATGATGTGAACATCGAATTTCCCACGGGCCAGGTATCCGCACTGATCGGACCTTCGGGTTGCGGCAAGTCAACACTGCTAAGAGTTCTCAACCGCATCTACATGATTTATCCGAAGCAGCGTGCGACAGGCAAAGTCTTGCTTGATGGGGAAGATATTCTCGACAGCAGGTATCCGTTGGGGCGCTTGCGCGCACGTGTTGGCATGGTGTTTCAAAAGCCGGTGCCGTTTCCCATGTCGATCTACGAGAATGTCGCCTACGCCATACGCCACTATGAGCGTCTCTCACGCAGCGAAATGAACGATCGCGTGGAGGAAGCCTTGCGTCAGGCGGCGCTGTGGGACGAGGTCAAGGACAAGCTGCCGGCGAGCGGCCTCAGCCTCTCGGGCGGACAGCAACAACGTCTTTGCATCGCGCGCGGCATTGCCCTGCGACCTGAGGTCCTTCTGCTCGACGAGCCCACATCCGCACTGGATCCCATATCGACAGCCCGCATCGAGGAACTGATCGATACGCTGAAGAGACAGTTCACAATCGTCATCGTCACCCACAACATGCAGCAGGCGGCACGCATATCGAGCAACACTGCGTTCATGTACCTGGGGAAACTGATCGAGTTCGGTCCGACGACTGACATATTCAACCAGCCACAGGACAAGAGGACCCTCGAGTATATTACGGGTCGTTTTGGGTGAGGCCGGCTGCCTGACGGTATCATTTCAGAATCGAGTAGAGATCATTATGGCGAGAGCTCCCAGAATCACTGTTGTGGAGGACGAAGAAGCCTTGTGCCTTCTTCTCCGTTACAATCTCGAAGCCGAAGGTTATTTGGTCGAGACGATCACGCGCGGCGACGAAGCGGAAATCACCTTGCGTGAAACCGTACCGGACCTTCTCGTTCTCGACTGGATGCTTCCCGGACTTTCCGGTATCGAATTGTGCCGCAGACTAAGGGCCCGGCGGGAGACCGAAATCCTGCCGATCATCATGCTGACGGCGCGGGGTGAGGAAAGCGAACGGGTGCGCGGGCTGGCGACCGGCGCGGACGACTACATGATCAAGCCCTTCTCGACACCCGAGCTGCTTGCCCGCATCAGGGCGATGCTGCGCAGGGTAAACCCCAGCCTTTTGCTGAACGTCCTCAGCTTCAGCGATCTGAAACTTGATCGCGAGCAGCACCGGGTTTATCGCAAGGAGCGCGAACTGAAGCTCGGACCGATGGAATTCCGTCTGCTGGAGTTTCTGATGCAGTCGCCAGGTCGTGTGTTCTCGCGCGGTCAGCTTCTCGATAACGTATGGGGACCGGATATCTATGTCGATGACCGCACGGTCGACGTTCATGTCGGACGTCTGCGCAAAGCCATCAATATCGGCCGATCCATCGATCTCATTCGCACTGTTCGTGGCGCGGGATATTCGTTCGGCTGACCGACCACTTCGTGCCCATAAACCGTTACAGTATCGGTCGATGCCGCACCGTCTTCTTGCTCGCGTGCTCGGTACAAAGCCTCGATCTCCGCCTCTATCGCCACAGATTCTTGAGTGGCCACTGCGGCTGTGTTTATTGGCGTGACTTATTCTAAAAGATACGCGCGGAGAGTCATTCGGAACTGTATGGAAAGATGCGTGTTAGAGATCGTTTAATGGAGTACGCGCCATGATGCGAGCTGCAATTGTCGGTCCCCTGACCGAAGTCGAATATGAAAGTCCCGAACACCGCCATGCTCACTGCATGGAAGCCTTGCGCGAACGCTTCCTGGATGAAGTCTCAACGAAAGAAATCTTGGCAATTGCCGACGAAGCTGAATTGTCAGGCTGGAGCTTTACCGAGGTGCGCCGTGCAATCGACGCCCTTGTCGCCGAGAAGGCTCGTGAGGCCGGCGCGGAACCCTGCTGACTGATGATGACACGACGATTGACTCTATGATCGACACGTTGAAAGAACAGCTTAAGTTCGCCATGCGGCTCGGCTCTTTGGCGCTCCAGCAACTATGATTGTTAACAATCTCCCAGGGTGAGGCTCGGCGTGTAGCCTTCAGCACCACGGACCCCGATGCCGGCAAAGTCAATGCCGTCCGGGCAACACGACCCTACACGTGCCGATGACTTTAATTTCAGCCAACCTCGTATACTTCGGCACTGTCCCCAGCCTCGCGCAAGCCCTTGAACGAGGGGTGACGAAGTTTTCCATCGTGTGTCCAGGTACTGAATGTAACTTCGGCGACCAAGGTCGGCTCAACGAAAATCAGGCCCTTACCCTTAACCGGAGCTGCCGCTTTGTCGATGCGCATGGAGTCCAGTTGCACGCGAAGATCGCGGGCGAGCTTCGCCGAAAATCCTGTGCCCACATTTCCAACATAGACTAGGCCGTCGCCCTTGCGTGCCGCCAGCAACAAGCTGGCGATCGAGCCTCGTACTTTCAACGACGGTTCATAGCCGATCACGGCGAAGCTTTCGCTGTTGCTGCATTTTATCTTGAGCCAGTCGCCGGTACGGCCGGAGCGGTAAGTGCTGTTCTTATCCTTGGCGATGATACCCTCAAGGCCATGCATGCAGGCATTTCGCAGAAGGATCTCGCCATCCGTTTCGAAATCTTCCGATAGCTTGATTGCGCCGGTGGTATCTTCAAACAGGGTTTTGAGCATATGACGCCTTGATGACAGCTCAAGACCAGTGAGGTCGTGGCCGTCGAAATAGAGCAAATCGAAAGCATACAGGATCGCGCTTTTGGCGGCGCGTGTCGCGCGGCGGCCACCAAGTGCCTGTTGCAACAGACCGAAATTAGGCAATCCCTTCGCGTCGAGAACAACCGCCTCGCCATCAAGGATCATTGCGGCGGGGCCTAGATGCTTGGCGGCGGCGGCAATGGCCGGAAAATAGGACGTCCAGTCATGACCACCGCGTGTGATGATGCGCACCCCCTTGGGCTCGACATGCACAGCAAGGCGATAGCCATCCCATTTCACCTCGTAGGACCATTGATGGCCGCTCGGCGGCTTCTTGACGAGCAGGGCCAGGGCAGGTTCGATCCGCTCCGGCATCGGATCTATTGCAAGTTGAGGTTGGCGTTTGTCGCGCGGTTTGGCAGGTTGGCTCTTTAGCGGCGCATTGAGATCGGACAGAAGTCCAATGGTCTGCAGTTTACGGGATGAGCGTTTTGCCATTCAACCCAAACGGGAACATCGTCAACTCAGTTCCGCAACGCGCAATAGTCCATTTTTACTAGGTGAGTCGGTGTCGCCTGTGAGGGTGCAACAACTTTCGCAACACACGACTGATTCATCTCGGGAATTCCCTACACGCCTTCGGTGTTTCAGCCTCAAGTAATTGCCGTCAGTCGCCAGCGTCACTTTTATGTTCGCCGCAATACCATTCCTGTCCGTAGCGCTTCTCAAATCCGAACGATCCCCATGCCTTGCAGCCTTCGTGCATGCAGTAGTGTTCAAAAAGCCCGGCCGGGGCTTTCTCCATATGATCGGGATAGACAGGTTTTGGCGATTTCGCTCATTTGCCGATCTTCATCTTCAGGTGCACGCCCTTGTAATTCTGGGGAATCCCTGCCTTGGCATGGGCTTTCGCCAGCTTGTCGAGCCACGCCGCAATGTCTTCAGGCACGGGCTCCATATCGTTACTCCAGGCGTTGACCAGAAACACATCGCATTCCAGGGCGGCTGCTAGATCAAGTTGGGACCATCGTAGAAGCTTCAGGCATTCATTAAATCGTTCAGGCGTCAATATTACTCCAGCTCCGGCACGTCGCCGGATTGAAACAGAATCGTCGGCGGCCCGTATTCACCGATAACAGGTTGGGCTTCCCGACTCCAAGCCAAAACGCCCGCACATTTCGCCGCGAGATAGCGCGCCATTCGCGTGGCGTCTTCCGGGGTATCGAACTGCATCGGATCGTAAGCAGGCACAAGTTGCCCATTGTCTGCTCGGCTGAATGCGACAACAACGATAAGGCGCGCGGGATGAGCTTTGGCGTCAGCCAATTCAGACATCCTTTTTCTTCATCAATTTGCGCAATTCGGTCTCAACCGACAGCAGCACGTTTGGATGCATCGCCAGATTGGTATTCTCGGCAACCTCGATCATTGCGGCGAGGACCTCTTCCTTGGTCCATCCGGCAACCTGGGCGTCGCCAAGCAACTCAAGCATTCGATCTTCCACTGCCCGCTGACAGTCAGCGAAGCGTTCCGGATCGTTTCTCGTGCGCGTCGGCCCGGGAATAGTCATGAGCCGTCACCTGTGAACCGCTCATCGTTGTATGGCGGCTCAGCCGAAGTCTTTCGCGCTGTAAAGTGCGATCAATTGCCCTTCGCCTTCGTCGGGTACGCCTGAGAAGAGGAATACCTCACCGAGTTCAGGATGATGACCGTGGACGCCATTAAACGGGAACTCGTCGGGATCGGAGGATTCGTGAAGGGTCACGTCGTCAACATGATTCGTCCTTCACATGAATAATTACTTCTGCAGAACCTGAAAGCTCCTGCGTATCCGTCAATGCCTCCCTGACCTCAAATTCAAACTCCGGATCCCAGCCTTCATTTCCAATGAAATCCTTGTCGCGGAACCTGACTTTCCATGGCATGGCTCAATCCTCCGATCAGAGCAGCAGCGGTTGTTCTTCCTCTGCCTTCGGTTGTGGCAAAACAATCAGTTCATTATCGGGCAGGGGCCTTTGCAACTGCAGCGCTTCTTCGGCCGGCGCATTCATCCAAATGTCGATTTCCTCGGAGGTGCGCAAGATGACCGGCATTGCCTGCTCATGAATCGGTTTGACGACGGCATTCGGGAAGGTCGTCAGAAACGCGAAGATATCGGCTTGCACGGGCCCTTCCTTTTTCTTCCGCACGCTGTACCAGCTCGTCCAGATGCCAGCGAACCAGAACAGCGGTTTCTCCTCGTTGAGGGCAAACCAGTACAGCGGCTTCTTCTTGGTGACCGGATCCGGTACCTTGCCGTATTCCGCAAAGCTGGTCGCAGGGACAACGCAACGGTTTGCCGGACCAAGCCAGGCCTGCCAGTGCGGTGATTTCACGTTGCGGATATTCGTCACACCGTAATCGACATCGCCTTTCAGAAACTGCGGCGGCGTCGGCATGCCCCATCGGGCGATTGCCAGTTCACGGTCGCCATTGGCATCCTTGCGGCCAATCGGTGCGGGATAGTCGGGAAAGACATCCATCTGCGGTGTCAGCCGATTGGTCAGGTCGTTGATCGGCAGGAACAACTGCCGCATCGCTTCATGGGTGGTGGTGGCGTTATACAGGTTGCACATGGGCTAATCTCTCAGCTTGTTCCTGGCACCGATCATATTCATTTCCCGCGATCCGCAAACAATGCAGCGCAGTTTTCTGTTTAAACCGTGAACGGTCGCGTGTTTTCCATATTTCCCTTCCAATGCATATCGATCCAACGAACCTATCCGACCACAGTGGATGCAATATGCAAACAGATCATCCCAGCTTTCCAGATCCGAAAACCGTGCGGTCTCCTTGATCGGCCTAAGATATCGCTTGGAAGACATCTCTGCCCACCCTCACGCGAACATTCTTTGAACGCCACGTCTTTCTTCCGGTCTGCCGGTGTGATCCATTCTCCGTCAAATGCCTTCAAGAAGCATTCTGCGCTGTCTCTTTGGGGAAAGCAGTAGATAACGAAACCCTCGCCATCGACAAAAAGACTATGGTTTAGTCTCCTGCACCCAAGCTTTTGAGACAGAAACATCACGTTTTCAAATCGCCAAGATACCTCACAGGCAAGCACAGCGACCTGAAACGGATACTCCCGGTCAATCATTCCTTCAGGTGGTTCGCCCCGGCTCCTGGTTGACATGTCAGTCCCTTGACGTGAGCGTCTTCGGCCTCCACCCGCGGGCAAAGCCGTGACCCATGACAAGCGAGGCATATTCAAGCTCTTTTAGCAGGAAGTTGCGTTCCGACAGCAGCACAGCCATGGCAGCATGCACGTCGCCACCATGTCCGGCGATCAGTTGCTCGATCTCATCTTCGTGCTTTAACGCCGCTTCGTTCATTGGCTCTCTCCTCTTCAAGACAAGCCTGTCCATCCCCATGTCAGACAGAGGGTTTCCAGTTCGAATTGTCGGTTGAACGGCCGTCGCTACCGTGTTTGTTCTATATTTGTTCTATATTTGTTCTACTGAAGCAAAGAGTCAAGAGGAGAGCGATTCAAAACTCGCTAGCAATGACCACTATAAGGCGGGCAGGATGGACCATCACGGTTTGACGATGCCGGACTTGCAGCCGAAGTCCACGCGAAAGACCGTTTTTGGGCCAACTGCTGCCGTTCGCCCCGCGTCAGATCGAACCGGCGCATGTCGCGGCAAGTTCTGACGGAATGGGACAGCGATTATTTCTCGATGGCTAACTCCAACTTTGCCTTCGCCCCTATTGCAAGGCTCGCCTGAAGTTTCTTCGGGTCGAATTCCCGGCGCAACACGATTGGCCGTTCCGCCTTGATTGCCTTCCCAAACGCCAAAAATTCATAACGCCCGAGGTTTGGAATAAGCCGTGTGTGCTGAGTGCTATAGACGCTGTCCAGGAACTTCAAACTGGTCTGGTCAATTAGGCTATGTGTCAAGAACGTATTGCATTGCGAAAGAATGGTTTTGCTGACCAATGCGGTTCGTTGGCTGATCACCATCAGGCCCACGCCATACTTGCGCCCTTGAAGCGCAATCTGCCCAATACGGCTGACTACGAACTGCGTATCGGCGTCGAAGCCAGACCCGAAAATCTCAGGCACGATGGTGTGGGCTTCTTCGAGCACGATCATCACTTGCCGGACGCGCCTGTTCGCACGGGCCCAATCCATGATCGTTGATAGAAAGAGTTCCGTTAGACGTAAACTAGCCTTTGTATTCGTAATCTCAGCGAGTTCAAATATCGCCAGATTGTTGGCGTCATCTTTGAGAAATGCGTCTATCTGAGCGTTTGCTGTAGCCCGAAGTGCGTCGATACCGGCCTTCAAGGCCTTTTTTTCTGCGGGCGCTCCATAGCTGCCTGTCTCAACATTGAATAGCCTTTGTTCAAGGTCCTTCGCTTGTTCGGCCGAGGGCGAGGGAAAGCAGGGTGCTAGATCGGCAAGGCGCTGTCTATAATCGCCCGTAAAATCGACGCAGAAAACCTTGATCCCCCGCGCTACTGCTTGCCTGACGATGTCCAGCGCCAGTTCTGTTTTTCCTGTACCCGTCACACCGAGAACTGCCGTATGATATTCCACAAGGTCGTCTATTCTGGCGATCGCTTCAACATTCGTCGAAGGCACCTTTCCGATAGCAAATTCCCTCTCGCCAATTATTGGGGGCGCGAATTGGCGACTGCCTGCGGAAAAAATCGGACTGTTCATTGCCGGAAGCCAAGTGAATTTTGTAAAGCCGTTTGCGTCCGAATATACACCCAGTTGCGCCGCCTTCACCACGTGTGTTCCACGGGGGTTCTGGTCAAAGCTTTCCTCAAAAGTCTCAGCTCCGATTATTTGATAGAAAATGTCTTGCCCACCCACTCGGGCGAAGACTACGTCACCCTCGTGCAAATCCGCACGGGTCGATACTTCAAAACTGATTACCCCAATGCTCGAATTTTCAACAACGAACCCGAACAACTTGGAATCCTTCGCCCCGCTGAGCTTTTCCAAAAACTCCTCGGTCATCTTGTCGTCGTGGCTGGAACAGACCACGCCTACTGGAAGCACTTCGGGTTTGGCGACCGTTGCCACGCATAACCCAGTGCCAACAACTTCGTATCCCTGTGTCTGCGAGAACAGCGAAACTACGTACTGCTGGGTTCCATCGGGCATGCTAGCGGTGAACAGGCGGTTCGGTTGCCATGCCTGCATGGCGGTCAATTTCACCCTGACAATATCGGGATGATCAATACGCCCGATAGTGCCCACCGTGGGACGGTTTGTTGCGTCAGCACTTTCTGCCCGGAGTTGCCGGAAGGCTGCCAGCAGACGCTCTATGGGTCTCGCCACGGCGATGAGCAGCCAGTACAAGATCAACCAGCCCATTTTTTCAAATGAGGATTGATAAGCGGCAATAATGCTGACTATTGCAGGGGCTGAGAACAAAATCTCGCCCTGCCCGAATATGGAAGACATTTTGAAAGCCAAGCGGCCTGTGGGCGATCTTTCATCCGTGTCATGAAGAAACAGCGCCAGCACGGCAAAAAACATGACCGCTACTGAATAGAAGACTGTCCACCAGCGAATCCGTTCCAGCTGCGGGCCGAACTGCTGGACGGAAGACATCTCCATCGTGGTGAGAACAAGGATCGCTCCAACCGCGCTCATAATGGCGTCCCGTGGTGGAATGAACCAGGGAGCGGAAAGCAGGGCGAGGAACCATAGAGACAATGCGCTCATGAGCCAGATGGATTCCATGCCACCCGTAGGCAGATAGAATCCTGTCGCCCAAACAAAGACACCGTACGCGACCACAACATTTGTCAGAACGGCTAAAAGCCGTTCCTTCACCGATGGATAATTGCCCAATTAGAACCCCACTTACTTTCTCGCACCGGATAGAATATCCAGAAGACCTTAATGGTGTAAGCTTTGGATATACTTAATGCTGGCCACGAGAAAGCTAGAGCAGTTTGCACCTTGCGGTCCGGCCGCGCAAGCATCCGCGTCGCAGCGATCGTAACCGGGACTTCTAGGAGGTCGGCGAATGCACATGTTCCTAGTTCTATCAGCAACTGCCGGAAACACCTCTAGCGTCCCGCACGAGCGATCAACAGGATGGGAGAGTCCGCGATGCCGTTATCCCGTTGCCGAAATTGATTCCTTCGGTCGTATCCGCAGCTGCCGTCCAATCAGCGCAAATGACGCCGCTGCCAAACATCCGACGGCGACGCAAATCATCAACGACGGTCCGATGCCCAGCCCATGCATGATGAAAGCGAATACAAACGGTGCAGCCGAGGACGCGACCAGACGCACTGCCGTGGACTGTCCGACCCTCTCGCCGTAACCGACGCTTCCGAACAGTGCCAGTGGGAGCGTTCCCTGCGCAATGCTGGAAAGGCCGCTTCCAAGTCCAAAGATGACGGCGAACGCCAACGCGCCTGTCAGCCAGTTACCGCTCCATAACAGGATGGCGATCGCTGACGACATCAGCCCCGTCGATATGATCGCCAGACCAAGCGGCTGCAACCTGTTTCCGCTCATGAGGCTGAACAATCGGCTGGCGACCTGCGCCGGACCAAACAGGGTCCCCACGAGAACGCTGACGCTGCCCAGCCCCAGAGCCGCCAGGATCGGCAGCATATGGATCAGGATGGCGGCGTTGATGAATCCGAGAAGCGCGAAACCCGAGACCATCAAGACGAATCCCGTGCGGAGCCGATCTGTTGGAAGCGTACCCTCGACGATCGGCATCGCAGCCTTGATCGCAAGCTCATGGCGGTTGCGCGAAAGCCTTGCCAACCAGAAGTGGATCGGCAGGCAAAGGAGCAAATGGGCGGCCGCGAACACGAAGTATACCTCGCGCCACGTCAGATGTTCATGAAGCGCCGTCGTGACTGGCCAGAATATGGTCGAAGCGAATCCGGCGATCAGGGTCAGATGGGTGATGCTGGTTTTTGCTGTGGTCGGCTTGATCTGTACCAGCAGGGCGAATGCGGCATTGTAGAGCACGAACGTCGACGCGAGCTCGATCACGACAAGGCCGATGACGAAGGCAATTGCATTCGGTGCAAGGGCGCATGCCAGTAGCGCAATGGCTGCGCCGATCGAACCCAGCGCCATAATGCGGCCTGCGCCGAACCTGTCGATCCAGCGTCCCACCCACGGAGATGCCAAACCGCTTGCAAGGAGCGATGCGGAAAACGCTCCGAACACCCAGTCTGATGGCCAGCCGAATTCCTGTCCCATCGAAGCCGCCAACGGACTGAAACTGTAATAGAGGGTTCCATAACCGATGATCTGCGTCACGCCCAAGGCGGCCACGATCATGCGGCTTTGGGTGAGCAGCGGCGCATTTTGAAATGTCCTCAATGCCTTCCTACGCCTCGCAGGTTTCGGAACAGGTGTTGACTGCAGGATCGCAGCGTCCCTGGCAGCAGTCTTTCATCAGGAACTCGATCAAGCCGGAAAGGGCGGGATAGACGGCGCTGTAGATGATCGAACGCGCCTCACGACGTGACTGGATCAGTCCGGCGCGCTCGAGATGGCTGAGGTGAAAGGATATTTTCGACGAAGACGCTCCCATTGCTTCACCGACAGCGCCGGCTGGCATGCCGTCTGGTCCGGCCATGACGAGCAGTCGGACGATGCGCAGGCGGGTTTCCTGGGAGAGCGACGCAAATGCATCAAGGGCTTGCAATTCGTTCATAATTACCTCAATATCTCAAAAGATGTTGAAATAAGGATAGACCAACATGGACGCCATGACCAGCCCATCTGTCACCGATTTTAATGGCGACGGTTCCCTTGGAGGTGTGCTTGCGGAACTCGAGCCGCATGATGACAAACCACTTGTCATCGAATACGGCGGTCGCACCATTCAGTCCGGCTATCACGTCACCGAAGTCAAGGCGGGGTCCTTCGTCACGCTCGACTGCGGCGGCAATCCCGACCAGTGGCACGAAACGATTTTGCAGGTTGAAGACATTCCCTCGCAGGTTGGCCGCGATTTCATGAAGGTTGAAAAATTTCGCAAGATCCTCGCCCAAGTGGCAACAAAGATCGAACTTGAAGCTGGAGCCCGGTTGACCTTTGAGGTCGGAGTCCCAGGTACGCCGATGCAGGTGTTCGACGTACACGCGCTCGAGGTCAACGGCGAGCGTGCTGTCTTGCGCCTTGCTCCGCGTCCTGCGATCTGCAAGCCGAGGCATCGGGCAGCGTTGGTTGCGGAGAAGAGTTCATGCTGTGGCACCGCCCAAGCCCAGACAGGATGTTGTCCCTGAGGTGACTCGGCTGCCGTCGCACACCCGTTGTTCTACGGATCCCTCAGCGGTTCTGGCTCGCCATTCCGTCTGAACATACGGCATCCGTCGCCGACTGCAGCTTCGTAAAGCGAATCGCCGGGTTTGATGGTTGCCCACGACGAGTAAACTTTGCCCACCGTGACATAGATCTCACGACGGGCATCGGCATGGGCAAACCGATCCACGTAACGATCCGCCAACGCCATGCAGTTGCGGAAATACGAGGGAGTGTCCGCAACACGATTTTCAGACTGATGTGGGACCCGCACGCCGAGGATAAGTTCGGCACAGACCTCGATCAGCGCTCCGGCGTAGGGGAGTTCCGGTATGAAGATTTCATGTTTTGCCGTAGCAAATCCCCGGGCATGGTTATTCGCTGGAATGCTTTGACGAAGGGCCTGGGAACGTCGGCGTCGTCGAATATGCGGTGCGTTAGATCCTTCGCTCTTGTGAACGACATTTGGATGTGAACAAGGCCGCGTCGGCTGCGCCAAACCCCTTCGAGGCGCGCGGCGGGATCTTCCATCTCCTGCGGAGTTGCCACGAGTGATCCAGCTTCCTGGAGTATGTGCTCGTTGCAACCTTCATTCGAAGTTACATCTCTTCCCATATATCGAGATTTACCGATGCAAACGATTCGTGTCAATGCTTGACGAGGACGAGGACCTTATTGGTGAGCAAACCAAAAGATCGATGCTGCCGGCAATGCGCCGGGAATGCTCCACAAAGTTGATCTGATCGAAGCGAGAAACGTTGACAGAATCTCGAACCATCTATAAATCCCGATATATGGACAAAAACGACACAATTGAAGCCTTTTCAGCACTTGCGCAACCGACACGGATGGACGCGTTCAAGCTCATCGTCATGCACGAACCCGACGGCATCGCCGCAGGCGAGGTGTCGCGGATACTCGACGTTCCGCAGAACACGATGTCAACCCATCTCGCGATCATGACAAGGGCCGGGCTGATCTCTTCTGAGCGGCAAAGCCGTTCCATCATCTATCGCGCCAACTTCGAAAACCTGCGCGAGGCGATCAATTTCCTCCTGAAGGATTGCTGCGCCGGCCATCCCGACATCTGTGCGCCACTCATCGCCGACATCGTCCCTTGCTGTCCTCCCAAGGAGAATTTCAATGTCTGACCGCGTCTACAACGTCCTTTTTCTTTGTACCGGAAATACGGCCCGGTCTATTCTGGCTGAGTCCATCCTCAATGCCGAAGGTAAAGGCCGCTTCCGTGCGTTTTCAGCAGGAAGTCAGCCGAAAGGCGAGGTCAATCCTTTCTCGCTTAAAGTCCTCGAGGCGCTGGGATACCCTACGGAAGGATTCCGCTCCAAGAGCTGGGACGAATTCGCGGTTGAAGGTGCGCCCCAAATGGATTTCATCTTTACCGTCTGCGACAGCGCGGCAGGAGAAGCGTGCCCGGTTTGGCCTGGCCATCCCATGACGGCTCATTGGGGTATCGAAGACCCCGCGGCTGTCGAGGGCACGGACATCGAAAAGGAAAGGGCGTTCTCGCTGGCTGCCCGCTACATGAAGAACAGGGTCATGGCCTTCCTCAACCTGCGCCATGATGCCGTCGATCGACTGTGGTTGACGACAAAATTACAGGCCATCGGTCGCCGCGAGGGACTGGAAGCAGAAGAAATCGACAATGTGGATACCGGACTTGAGTCGGCTTTGCGGTCTGCAGCGCTTCCGACGGAGGATCTCGGTCAGTCCACCGGCAAATTCTTCCGTTTTTCAGACCGCCAGGGCAATCCCGTCGGATACGGCGGCGTCGAGTTCTACGGCAAGGACGCGCTCCTGCGCTCGATCGCAGTGCCGGCCGAGGCGCAAAAGCACGGACACGGCAGCGCCATCACACGGCTGTTGCTCCGCTATGCCGACGTTCAGGGTGCGGAGGCAGGATATCTTCTGACGACGGACGCTGCATCGTTCTTCAACAAGCTGGGCTTTCGGCCGGTTGAGCGGACGGCCGTACCGGACGCGATCCTGTCTACTCCACAAGCATCGGGCCTTTGCCCATCGACGGCGTCGATTTTGACGCGGCCGGTTTCCATCTAGGGAAAAACCATGTCCGTTTTTGAACGTTATCTCACCCTCTGGGTTGCCTTGTGCATTGTCGTCGGCATTGCGCTGGGACATGTGATGCCGGGCGTCTTTCAAGCCATCGGCTCCGCCGAGGTCGCCAAGGTCAACATCCCGGTGGCAGTGCTCATCTGGCTGATGATCATTCCGATGCTGTTGCGTATCGATTTCGCCGCGCTGAAGGAAGTCGGTTCGTTCTGGCGGGGCATCGGTGTCACACTGTTCATCAACTGGGCGGTCAAACCGTTTTCCATGGCGCTGCTTGGTTGGCTGTTTATCGGTTGGCTGTTCCGGCCGTACCTGCCGGAAACGCAGATAGATTCCTATATCGCGGGTCTGATTATTCTTGCCGCTGCACCCTGCACGGCCATGGTGTTCGTCTGGTCGAACCTGACCAAAGGTGAGCCGCACTTCACCCTGTCCCAGGTGGCGCTGAACGATGCGATCATGGTAGTGGCCTTCGCGCCTATCGTCGGCCTGCTGCTCGGGCTGTCGGCGATCACGGTGCCCTGGGATACGCTGGTTCTCTCCGTGGTGCTCTACATCGTCATTCCCGTTATCATCGCGCAGGTCATCCGTCGCCAACTCTTGGCAAGCGCGGGCAAGGCGGGACTTGAACGGCTGCTCCACATTCTCCAACCGCTGTCGCTGGTGGCTCTGCTTGCAACCCTCGTCATGCTTTTCGGCTTTCAAGGCGAGCAAATCATCGCCCAGCCGCTGGTTATCGCGCTTCTGGCGGTGCCGATCCTGATACAAGTCTATTTCAACTCGGGTCTTGCCTATATACTTAATCGCATCAGCGGGGAGCAGCACTGCGTCGCCGGACCGTCGGCATTGATCGGTGCCAGCAACTTCTTCGAGCTTGCAGTTGCCGCCGCCATAAGCCTGTTTGGCTTCAATTCCGGAGCGGCCTTGGCTACTGTGGTGGGCGTGCTGATCGAAGTCCCTGTCATGCTGTCGGTAGTGTGGATCGTCAACCGCAGCAAGAATTGGTACGAGCGCGGCGCGGCCGTCCAGAATCTCCAGAAAGTAGAAAGGACAGTCTGATGACCGTCACCATATATCACAACCCGGCTTGCGGCACCTCGCGCAACACACTTGCCCTCATCCGCAATGCAGGCATCGAGCCGACGATCATCGAATATTTGAAGTCGCCGCCCGCCCGACAGGAACTCAAAGACCTGATCCGGCGGGCAGGGCTGACGGTGCGCGAAGCAATTCGCGAGAAGGGCACGCCCTACGCCGAGCTCGGCCTCGATGACCCGTCGCTGACCGATGACCAGTTGCTCGACGCCATGGAGGCACATCCAATCCTCATCAACCGTCCCTTTGTCCTCACCGAAAAAGGCGTCCGTTTGAGCCGGCCATCGGAGCTGGTTCTGGATATTTTGCCCACACCGCAACAAGGAGCGTTCGCCAAGGAAGACGGCGAGCTCGTCATCGACGCCGAAGGAAAGCGTGTTGTCTGATCTGCCCAATGCAATCCCCGATGCGCTGGAGGTACCGGAGCATTCAAAGCTTTCCGGACCACGTTCCACGCATCGTCCGCGCATCCTTCTGCTTTTCGGGTCGTTGCGGAAAGTTTCCTATAGCCGGCTGCTGACCTTAGAGGCGGCGCGGCTGCTGGAACATTTCGGGGCGGAGGCCCGCATCTACGATCCATCCGGATTGCCGCTTCCGGACGACGCACCGATCGATCATCCGAAGGTGCAGGAACTGCGAGAACTGTCGCTGTGGTCGGAGGGCCAAGTCTGGACCAGTCCAGAACGGCATGGGGCAATGACTGGCGTCATGAAGTCGCAGATCGACTGGATACCGCTCGCGATGGGTTCGATCCGGCCCACACAGGGCCGAACGCTTGCCGTTATGCAGGTGTCGGGCGGCTCGCAGTCGTTCAACGCGGTTAACCAGATGCGGGTGCTTGGGCGCTGGATGCGTATGATCACCATCCCAAACCAGTCCTCGGTGGCCAAAGCGTATCAGGAGTTCGACGAGCACGGCCGTATGAAGCCGTCGGCTTATTACGACCGGGTCGTTGACGTGATGGAGGAGTTGGTCAAGTTCACCTTGCTGACACGGGATGTCTCCGGATATCTCACCGACAGGTACAGTGAACGCAAAGAGAGCGCAGCGGAACTGGAGAAACGCGTCAATCTCAAAAGTGCCGTTTAAGCACAAAAGTTCAATGGCTTACACGCGATAGTTGGAAAACTGCTTAGCCGCCTGTGACGCTCATATGGCGCGAGACTGCCGGGCGGTTGTGACGGCGATCAATGATAAAATCGTGGCCCTTCGGCTTGCGGCCGATTGCTTCGTCAATGGCATTGTTCAGGAGTTCATTGCCTTCTGACGCGCGCAATGGTTCGCGCAGGTCAGCCGCATCTTCCTGGCCGAGGCACATGTAAAGCGTGCCGGTGCAAGTCAGGCGTACCCGGTTGCAGCTCTCGCAGAAATTGTGCGTCATCGGTGTGATGAAGCCGACACGCCCGCCAGTCTCCTTGATCTCGACATAGCGGGCAGGACCGCCGGTCTTGTAGGCGATATCGTTCAAGGTGAATTCTTCGGCAAGTTTGGCCCGAAGCAGGGACAGGGGAAGGTACTGATCGGTACGATCGAGATCGATTTCACCCATTGGCATGGTTTCGATCAGCGTCAAATCCATACCGCGCCCATGCGCCCAGCGGATCATCTCTGGAATCTCGTGATCGTTGAAGCCCTTGAGGGCGACTGCATTCAACTTGACCTTGATGCCGGCTTCTTGAGCGGCGTCGATGCCTTCCATAACCCGGTTGAAATCGCCCCAGCGGGTAATGGCACGGAATTTTTCGGGATCCAGTGTATCGAGTGAAACGTTGATGCGCTTGACACCGTGGCCAGCCAACTCAGACGCAAAGCGCGATAGCAGCGAGCCGTTTGTGGTAAGCGTCAACTCTTCCAGCGCTCCGGATTGAAGGTGACGGGAAAGTTCGCCGACAAGGTGCATGATGTTCCTGCGTACGAGCGGCTCGCCGCCGGTAAGACGCAGTTTTTTCACGCCCTTCTCGATGAATGCCGTGCAAAGCCGATCCAGCTCCTCGAGCGTCAGCAAATCCTTTCTCGGCAGGAACGTCATGTGTTCCGACATGCAGTAGGTGCAGCGGAAGTCGCAGCGATCCGTCACCGATACACGCAAATAGCTGATCGTTCGCCCGAAAGGGTCGATCATTGGTGCCTGGTGGATCAAGCCGTCAACCAGTGTCGTCGGGACCAAAATTTTCCTCCGTTAATGATGAGAATGCGCCACGCAATTGGACGCGTCAATGGCTGTGCCAACAGTGTTTTTCCGCGAGAGTTTGGTGGAAAGCGCTTTCTGGAAATCAGCCTTCTCGTCGTCGTTCGGATGGTCGCAATTAACGACACGGACTGGGCGGCTGTTCCGCAGGAGGTGAGGCATTGATCCAAGCGAGCCGTCGCGCCACTGCGTCACGAGATCGACTACCAACTGCTAGTGCTGGATCGCCGTCACAATGATCAGAACGATAAGCGCAACAAAAATCCACCGCTGATATTTGAGGAGCGCTTTGTTTAGATCGGGTGTCGCTTGCGCCGCTGAACGATCCGCCACCCCCAATATGCCATCAACCGCATCATCCTCGCTTGCGTCGTCGCCCTGAAGTTTGTTGTTGCCCGTTGAAATGGAAAGCGATTCAATTCGCGCGGCGGTGCCTGCACTGCTATGGCGTTTGTCGCCTCTCATCAACAGCCCATAATCGTGGGGCATCCACCCCTCGGACAGGCTTGCGGACATTTCGGTTTCAAATAATTCAGCGAGAATGCGTAGCTTGAAGGTATGGACGGGCTTTGCGGTGAGAGATAGCGACGCAACCAGCCGCGAGAACTTGTCCTCGTCGAGGAAGATTTCCGCGTACAATGACGCTGGCTGCGGCTCGCGGCCTTCTTCATTCACCTCATCGAAATAGTAGAGACGACCGGGTTCATCTTCCATCAGGCCTTCTTTGGGCACGTCTTTTGATGACATCCCTGAATATCCGATGCCGTCATAAACGGTGGCCTTGTGCTTTCCGCCAATGGTCAGACCGCTCGGCAAAGGCCGGATCGTCGCATCGGTCACGGTGCGGAATTTGGCGATCTCGCCTTCGGCCATGTGGAAGACAGTGATTTTATCATGCAGGTCGCCTGAAAATTTGATGTAAGTCTTGTCGGCGTATTGCTCCGGCTTATCCTGTCCATAGTTGTGGGGCCACTCGATATATCGAATGATCTCAAACGAAGTGACATCGATGTCTAGGGTCTTGGGGACACTTGTGAGCATATAGGGGCGGTCACGAAGATTACGGTCTTCGTGAATGGTAAAATCGTTAATAAGCTTCCATTTTGGGCTGCCCGAAAAGTCACCCATACGACGATCCCCATGTTACCGGCGTATTATCAGCACGTTTGTTCGCACCCATTTGCGCATAGTTAGGGCTGTCCACAGGATTGTTTCAAAGTGTGGGCGGCAATATGGGGCTGGATGGAAAACCCAATACAATCAAGACGTAACAATCTCGACTGATAATTGTTGTACAGCGCCGCAATTTCCGATCATATCGTTTCTTTGCTGCCTTCTGGTCGGCGTCCTCACAACTGCAGCTGCGCGTGAGCGCTTCGCCTTGGCCATACGCTTCATGTCATTGCGCGTCTTTCGGTAGCACACGCAAAATGCGCCGGTGCGGAATTGGGGTTAGTATCCTTGCCCATAGGGCCGAGGGGAATTTTGTGCTCAATGCTTTTTGGCAAAGGGTCATTTGATGAGCGTATCCTGGGTGGCTTCCCGGCCTAGAACAGGCTGTAACATCGTACGCCATTAGGATTTGGCTCAATGGGCACGCAGCCTGTCGAAATGTGCGACATCCCAAGCCACGCCAAGGTGACTTTTAATTGTGGTTGATACCAATGGAGAATTTCAGCCCTTTGGATCGCCAATGAACCGATACCGCACGAACTTCGAGATGAAGTCGATGATGCTCACGGTGACGATGATGAGCACGACAATGTATGCTACCTCGTCATAACGGAGGACATTCCACCGCGAAATCAGCTCAAAGCCGATGCCACCGGCTCCCACCAGCCCCAGGATGGCAGCGGAACGGGTATTCGACTCGAAGAAGTAGAGGGCTTGCGAAATGAGTACCGGGAGCACTTGGGGCAACATTCCCCAACGCTGAACAAGCAGCGGTCCCGCGCCGGTCGACCGCACGCCTTCGATCGGCTGGCGTTCGGCGTTTTCCAGGGCTTCAGAGAACAGTTTGGCCAGCGTCCCCGTGTCGCTGACGAAGATCGCCAGAATCCCGGCCATCGGCCCAAGACCTACGGCGGAAATGAAGATGAGCGCCCAAATGACTTGGTCGACGCCCCGCGCGACGTCGAACAGACGCTTCCCCGCAAAACGCACCAAAAATACGGGCATGACGTTACGTGCGGTCATGAAGGCTAGGGGCACCGCGACGAGCGTTGCCAGCGTCGTCCCCAACAACGCCATGGCGACTGTTTCCAACATCGACGACAGGATTGCCGCGTGATCCCACTCCGCAAACTTGGACCAGTCGAAAAAATGGGAAATAAGTGCGCCGGCCCGCGGATCGGGTTGGGCAAGCCGGAGCGGGGTCAGGTCAAAATGCACATGCAGCCAGATGATGATGCCGACGAACAGCGCCCAAGCGCAGTAAACCCCCACTCGTTCGGGCATCGTCTTGGCGAAGGCGCGCGGATATTGCTGCCGCATTGAGTTGATGTCTTCAATTGTCACGGCTTCGAGGCGGATCGTTGGATTTGATACCATGAGTGTGCCCCTAGTGTTGCAGTTGCGTGGTGATGAAACGGTGCCGGATTTGTCCGGAAATCACGTCGATGAGCATCACGAGGGCTACGACAAGGATGATGACTGCACTGACGTCTTCGTACTGGTTGAAATTGATCACCTTCTTTATTTCAGCCCCGATGCCGCCCGCACCGACGACGCCGATAATCGCCGAGGACCGTATGTTGATCTCGAAGCGGAGCAGCGCATAACTGATAAAACCGGGAAGGACCTGCGGCACGACTGCGTAGCGAAGCATTTTTGGCCAATCAGCGCCCACTGCCCGCATGCCCTCGACGGGACGCATGCTGATGTTCTCGTTGAGTTCGGAAAAAAGCTTTCCAAGCGCGCCTGCCGTATGAAGTCCCATGGCGAGGATGCCGGCGATGGGCCCGATGCCGTAGCAAAAGACAAAGAACAGCGCGAATACGAGATCGGGTATCGAGCGCAGCACCTCCATGAGACGACGCGCGATCCATACAATGAAGGGATTGTCGACGAGGTTGCGGGATGCAAAAAAACTGAACACGAAGGCGATGCTAAATCCCATAAGGGTCGCCAGAACCGCCATCAACAGCGTTTCCACAATCAGCGAAACGAACGTGTTTATATTGAAAAACCAATAGGCGAGGGACTGTTTGGTATCGGCGTCGCCGAAGAGGTGGGACAACGACACGATCGGAATGCGTTCCGAGGATCCGCTGGCCGCTGCAGTTGTGAACAGTTTCGTTATGTACAAACCCAATGCAGGAAAACCCGCAACCAGATCCGGCAAGCTGAAGTCCGTCAACCAGACCGAGCAGACAAATAGAAACGCGAAAATGGCGAGGTAGACGGTGGTGATCCGTCGCTTGGCCCGCCGATGTTCCTCAATCCTCGCCATCAACAACGGGAGGGAATCTGCTTCCTTGCCTGCTCCGGTGTGCGGCAATGTCATAACCATGAAAATTTCCTTGGAGTGCGCCCGGCTGGACGGCCACGCGCCGCCCAGCCGGGCCAATACTTAGGACTTGCGTCCGCCGGTTGCTTCGGCTTCGCGGAGTTTGATGATATCTGAGAACAGGTCCATGCTGCCACGGACGTAACCTTTACCCGTGCCGCGTTCGACTTGCTTGTAGATGTCGGGATGATCAGTCGGCAACGCCATCATGATTTCCAGAAGCTTCGCCTTCAGATCGTCGGGAAGGTTCGTGCGAATCGCGGTCGGACCGTTGGGAATCTTGCCCGACTGCCAAATGATGTTGATGTCGGACATCTTGAGCAGGCCCTTGTCGACCATGCTTCGCAGATTTCCTCGGGTATAACCCTCTGATTTCTCGCCTTGGCCGGAAACCCAAGTAACAGCACCATCGTATTGCTTCTGCAGAACTGCTATCACGCCCTGTTCGTGGCCGCCGGAAAAACCTGTCCGCGAGAAATAAGTCTGAGGATCGATTTCCTCGGCCTTGAGCGAGGCGTTCGGAATGAGATATCCCGAAGCGGAGTTGGGATCGGCGAAGGCAAGAGATTTGCCCTTCATCTTCTCGACGCTGTCGATGCCGGAACCGGCACCCGTCACCATGACAGAGTAATAGTAAGTCGAGCCATCCGCTTCTTGCGGTACGACGAGAGGTTCGATGCATTTGCAGTCGAGCCATGCGCCCGCAAAAGCCGAAGGTCCGAGCCCGGCCATTTCCACCTGATTGGCACCCATCGCCTGCATGATGCCGCCGTAGTCGGTTGCAGGATAAAGTTTAACCGGAATCCCCAGTTCGGCTTCGAGCAGCGATCTGAATTTCTCATTCCGGGTCATCAGATCCTGAGCGTTTTCACCGCCGATGAGACCGACACGGAATTCCTTGACCGTATCCTTGTAGTCTGCCCAGGCAGCGCCACCCGAGGCCACCGCTCCCAAGATTATGGCCGCAGTCGTTAGAAATAGTTTCCTGATCATTGGTTCTCTCCTGTTGTGTTCTGATGGTAGTTCTCTGTTCTAGGCCGTGAGACCTCAGACGTTTTCAAACGGTCGCTGGATGGACGGTCTTTTGCGGTACAGGAACGCTATCGGGGCCGAACGGGTCGTCCGTCTCCACGCCCTCGGGACCGTATATCCGGTGAACCATCACATCGGAGAGTTCGTCCGGGCGGCCGTCGAAGACCACCTTGCCCTTGGCCATTCCGACGATCCGATCGCAATAATTCTTTGCTGTCGCGAGGGTGTGCAGATTGCAGAACACCGTGATCCCGTCTTGGCGATTGATTTGGCGCAGCGCGTCCATGACCACCTTCGCGTTGTGCGGGTCGAGAGAGGCGATCGGTTCGTCGGCAAGTATGATTTCGGGTTCTTGCATCAGGGCGCGAGCAATCGCGACGCGTTGTTGTTGGCCGCCCGAAAGAGTGTCGGCTTTTTGCAATGCGGCTTTCGTCATTCCCAAACGGTCAAGCGCGCGGATTGCAAGAGCCCGCTCTGGAGGACTGAAGGCCTTGAAAATCGCGCGCCCCAAGGAAACTCCATTCAGTCGGCCGGTCAGAACATTGGTGATGACATCCAGACGGTCGATGAGATTGAACTGTTGGAAGATCATGGCACAGCGCCTGCGCCAGGCCCGCAGTTCCGCGCCTTTCAAGCCGGTGACATCCTTGCCTTCGAATAAAATGCGTCCGCTCGTTGGGTCGACCATACGGTTGATCATCCGCAGCAAGGTGGATTTGCCCGCCCCGGATCGCCCGATCACCCCAACCATCTGCCCTGACGGAACCTCCAATGACACAGTCCCTATCGAGACGTCAGGGCTGAACTTCCGGATGACGTCGTCAAGTATAAGCACCGCTGGTCCCCATATATCGAGAATTACAGATGCTTAAGTAGGGCCGGGATGTGACAGAGAGATGACGATCTGCTGCGAGGCACGGATCGACGACACGGTCGCCGACCCGGCCGGTCGATTTACATGTAGCGAACTGGTGGCGGCGAGAACCATCTGGCTTATCACCTTGCCGCTCTCCTCGCGTTGCATCGGTTTGCCGCGAATACTGGCCAACGGATACCCATGTTCCTTGCTCATTGACCAGCCAACACAGGTCTATTTTCCGTCTGAGACAGTCTACAATGAGGCTGCGGGATTCATTGAAAAGACGGCAACTGATGCTGACCTTGCTGCGGTTCGTCGCCTATTCGTACTCTTGCGTGACTTTACCTCAGCGTTTCAGATAATCGTACGAGCACGCAAACCTTCGAAATGACTGGTTTCAAGCGGCCTTGGTGGAACTTTGGACCAAGCCACCCGCGCTAGTTCCCGAAGTATGGCAGGAGCTACCTTCCGATTAAACTTCTAAATCCACCGCCGTTTGAGTCCTTGATGCGTTGGCTGCTTTGCTCCCGCCCTACAAGCCCGACCTGACGGTCGGGTCAAGGGAGCGCAACCGAAAGCGTTCGCGAATCGCGACGGGCTCGCTTCGGTGCTTCTAAACGAGCGCGCTCGCCCGTCGCTTTCCCACCGTTCCGTTGGTGGCCGTTTATCGGCGCGAGAGGCGCGACCTGCGGCCGGGTCCACAAAGGGCTCATCAATGAGGGCACCCACTCGATTAAATACTGTGTAAAGTCTAAACTGAAGGACCTCATCAGCGCGAACTAACGTCGTCTCAACCATGGAATCAGGTATCTTGGCATGGTCCGTCCTTCCGAGCAGGCTGACATGACAGAAGCTGAGGTCAACGGCAAGCCGTCCTTCACTGCGTTACGGCCCTTCGGGTGACATCAGCTTCCTTACATGTCGGCTCGTAGCTATCGGGACGGGGAACATCAAAGGCCGCCCTATGGGCGGGTTCGATCCCTCCGGGGGATCGAACAGGGAACAAGCTAAGAGACCGCACCATGACGTTTTGATCAAAGCTTCATGGGTACCAATCCATAATGATTGTAATAACAAACCGATCAATGATTTCCATGTTAGAGGCTGGTACCAATGACAACAAAAAGTGATGATGTCGGAAAACCCTTCAACATTGCCTCCTACGCACTGCTGACGATGATGGTGGCACAAGTTACGGGCCTCAAGGCGGGGGAATTCATCCATACGCTTGGCGATGCCCATCTCTATGCCAATCATTTCGAGCAGGCGAAGCAGCAACTGACCCGCACGCCCGGCCCCTTGCCCAGGATGCAGATCAATCCCGACGTTACTGATCTCTTTGCCTTCAAATATGACGATTTCCATCTGATAGATTATGTCGCCGAGCCCAGCATCAAGGCGCCGATCGCGGTATAGAACCCGCGTGCAGGGCCGAATGTATATTTGAAACGGATGGATACTGAATGATCAGTTTTGTTGTTGCGATTGCCGAAAATGGGGTGATCGGCCGTGAGAATGGCTTGCCGTGGCGGTTGTCTTCAGACCTCAAGCGATTCAAAGCCACTACCATGGGCAAGCCCATCATCATGGGCCGCAAGACTTGGGATTCCCTTGGCCGACCGCTGCCGGGCCGCACCAATATTGTCATCACTCGTGATCCTGCCTTTTCCGTTGAAGGCGTGATCGCGGCCCGCTCTGTCGATGAAGCGCTGATGATCGCCGGCAGTCATGCCGGTGCTGATAAAGTCAACGAGATCTGCATTATCGGCGGCGGCGATATTTTCCGTCAGACATTAAACCGCGCCGATAGATTGTATGTCACCTGGGTTCTCGCTGAAGTTGAGGGCGATATCGTTTTTCCTCCCATCGATCCCAAGATTTGGGCCGAAATCTCCAGTGAGGATTTTCCGGCGGGTGAAAAAGACAACTATGCAACGCGGTTTGTCATCTACGAACGCGGTTGATTTGCTCCGGCAAATCGGTTCCAGCCTGAAACTATCGTGATAAACGGGCATAATCGTTCGGCTTTTTACCAAATCCGCTTGAAAAGCGTCGCCACGCGTTGAAAGCGCGCCCCGCCATCCCTATAAACGGGAAGTTGGATTAGCGGGAGGAAGCCACGGGGTGGCGCTTTCGTTCAAATTAAGAGGTAGGAATGCCCTGGAGTAATCAGAACGGCGGCGGCGGCCCATGGGGCGGCGGCGGTAATAATAGTGGCGGCGGTGGCCCTTGGGGTCAAAAGCCGCAAGGGGGCGGAGGCAAAAATCCTCCCGACCTCGAAGATATATTCCGCCGTGGTCAGGATCGTTTGCGTCAGGCGCTTCCGGGTGGCACGGGCGGCAGTCCGGCAATCTGGGGCCTTGCTGCTCTTGCGCTGGTGGCTTTCTGGCTCTTCCAGTCCATTTACACGGTCCAGCCAGACGAACGTGCTGTAGAATTGCGCTTCGGCAAGCCAAAGCCAGATATTGCCGAGCCAGGCCTGCATTTTCATTTCTGGCCAATCGAATCCTACGAAAAGGTCGAGATCGTCGAGAAGCAAAAGAATATCGGCGGGCAGGGCGCGCGCGGCGCCAAGGAAGGCCTGATGCTTTCCGGCGACCAGAACATCGTCGACGTGCAGTTCTCCGTGCTTTATCGCGTCTCGGATCCCGTCGCCTATCTCTTCCATGTTGAAAATCCGGAAAACCTCGTGCAGCAGGTGTCGGAAAGTGCAATGCGCGAGATCGTCGGCCGCAGTCCGGCACAGGACATCTTCCGTGATAATCGTGCAGGCATTGCCAATGATGTACGTGGGATCATCCAGAAGACGCTCGATGAATATGGCGCGGGTATTGCGATCAATGCTCTGTCGATCGAGGATGCAGCACCGCCGCGTGAGGTGGCCGATGCCTTCGATGAAGTTCAGCGTGCCGAACAGGACGAAGACCGTTTCGTCGAAGAATCAAACCAGTATTCCAACCAGAAGCTTGGTCAGGCCCGCGGTGAAGGCGCTCAGATTCGCGAAGATGCCGCTGCTTACAAGAACCGTATTGTCCAGGAAGCAGAAGGTGAGGCGCAGCGCTTCACCTCCGTTTACGACCAGTATGTCAAAGCACCGGAAGTCACCCGCAAGCGTCTCTTCCTTGAAACCATGGAGCGTGTGCTGAAAGATTCAAACAAGGTGATTGTCGACCAGAGCGGTCAGGGCGTAGTGCCTTATCTGCCCCTTTCGGAATTGGCCAAGCCGCGTCCGGTTACACCCGAGGGGACAAAGCAATGAACCAGAACCGTGTTCCTCTTCTTGTAGGCCTGATTGCGTTCCTCGCCTTGCTGACCTATTCGTCCCTCTTTGTCGTCAGGGCCGGCCAACAGGCCATCGTTCTGCGCTTTGGTGAAATCGTCGATGTGAAGGCCGATCCGGGCATTTATTTCAAGTTGCCCTTCGGTTTTCTTGAGGCCGACAATGTCCAGATGATCGAGGATCGTCTCCTGAGCTTTGAACTCGACAATATCCGTGTTCAGGTTTCGGGCGGCAAGTTCTACGAGGTCGATGCTTTCCTCGTTTACCAGATCACCGATCCGCGCAAATTCCGTCAAACCGTCTCAGGTGACGTGACGCTGGCCGAAGCGCGTTTGCGTACGCGTCTCGACGCAGCCTTGCGTGGTGTTTATGGTTTGCGTGGCTTCGAAGCAGCCTTGTCCGATGAGCGTGCGGGCATGATGAACGAAGTACGTCAACAACTGCGTCCCGATGCGGAATCGCTCGGCCTGCAGATCACCGACGTTCGTATTCGTAGGACGGACCTCACGCAGGAAGTGTCGCAACAGACTTTCGACCGCATGAAGGCAGAACGTTTGGCGGAAGCTGAACGCCTGCGCGCCCGCGGCCGTGAGGCGGCACAGCGCATCAAGGCCATCGCCGATCGCCAGGTTGTCGAAATCATTGCGGAAGCACGCAAGGAATCGGAAATCGCCCGAGGTCAGGGTGAAGGCGAGCGCAGCCGCATTTTCGCAGATGTGTTCTCGAAGGATCCGGATTTCTTTGCGTTCTACCGCTCGATGACTGCCTATGGCACGGCACTGGATAATACGGGAACGACGATGGTGCTGTCGCCCAATTCCGAGTTCTTCCGCTATTTCCAGAATTCGAATGGCCAGCTGCCTCCGGTCAGCGGCGCTACGCCGCCGGCTGGTGCTACGCCACCTGCTCCCGCCCCTCAATAGGGGCGGGTCGAAGCATGGTCGATTTCATTGATGCCGTAGGGCTCTTCCTCGTATTCGAAGGACTGCTCTACGGTCTTTTCCCGCTCGTTGCAAAACGCGTTGCCCGGGATGTCAGCGAGCAGCCGGATAGTTTCCTGCGCATAGCTGGCGTCGCCTCCGTCGCTGTCGGCGTGGGAGTTGTCTGGCTCGCGCGGGGATAACTGTTCGCTAAAGATTGCGGGACGAGCGCAGGCATTGAAGCCGCGTTATCTCTCCCTCGGGGGAGCGATAACGCGGCGTTCTGTTCATCAAGTCTTGAATTGACTGATCCGAAATAAGTGCTGCAATGGTCTCTTGGTCATATTTATGTCGCCTCTCGCCGTTCTGTTGTATCATTGTGATTTCTGATAAGGGCCCGAACGCATGCTTTTCAAGACTGGTCGCCTCGCTCTCCGTTCCGCAACCGCGGCAGCCGCGCTGATTGCACTGACCGCAACAAGCGTCTCGCCGGCATTTATCGCAGCCCACGCGCAGACGCAGACGCCCGCGCCAGTTCCCGCTCCGGCTGTGCCAAACAGCCTGCAACCAAGGGCGCAAGGACCAGCCTCCGTTGCCGATCTCGCCGAGGGGCTGGTCGATGCCGTAGTCAATATCTCGACCTCGCAGACGGTCAAGGGACAGGATGGGGAATCGGGGCCTGTGCCAATGCCGAAGGTTCCGGAAGGTTCGCCCTTCCAGGAATTCTTCGATGAATATTTCGGCAAGCAGAAACCGGGCGAAAGCAATCCGTCGCACAAGGTCCAGTCCCTGGGTTCTGGCTTCGTCGTTGACGCGGAGCAGGGCATCATCATCACCAATAATCACGTGATTGCTGATGCCGACGAGATCGAAGTCAATTTCAACGATGGCTCCAAACTGAAAGCGGAACTGGTCGGCAAGGATACCAAGACTGATCTTGCGGTGCTCAAAGTCGATCCGAAGAAGCACAAGCTCGTCGCTGTCAAGTTTGGCGATTCGTCCAGGACGCGTATTGGCGATTGGGTCATGGCGATCGGCAATCCCTTTGGCCTTGGCGGCACTGTGACGGTTGGTATCGTCTCGGCACGTAACCGCGATATCAATTCCGGACCTTACGACAATTTCATTCAGACCGATGCTGCGATCAATCGCGGCAATTCCGGTGGGCCGCTCTTCGACATGTACGGGCAGGTCATCGGTATCAACACCGCCATTATCTCGCCGACCGGCGGATCGATCGGAATTGGTTTTGCCATTCCGGCCGAGCTGGCCTCAGGCGTCATCGCGCAGCTTCGCGAGTTTGGCGAGACAAGGCGCGGTTGGCTCGGCGTGCGCATCCAGCCTGTGACAGACGACATCGCGGAAAGCCTCGGCATGACGTCGAGCAAGGGCGCGCTGGTTGCAGGAATCATCGACGGCGGCCCGGTCGCCAATGGCTCGATCCTGGCCGGTGACGTCATCACCCGCTTTGATGGCAAGGAAGTCAACAATATAAAGGATTTGCCGCGGGTCGTCGCCGAGAGCCCGATAGGCAAGGAAGTCGATGTCGTCGTCATCCGCAAAGGCAAGGAGCAGACTGTCAAGGTCACGCTCGGCCGTCTCGAAGACAATGACCAGCAAGCCAAGAAGGACGACCAGACGACCGGCGAGGACGGCGCCGTTCAGAACGTCGACGTGCTGGGCATGACCCTTGGCACGCTTGACGAAAACACCCGCAAGACGTTCGGCATCGCCAAGGAAGTGCAGGGGGTGCTCGTGACCGAAGTACAGAACGGTTCGGTCGCTGCCGGCAAGCGGATCGAGGCCGGTGACGTGATCGTCGACATTGCGCAGGAAACAGTTTCCAAGCCCGCGGATGTGGCGGAGCGAATCGAAAAGCTTCGTGACGAGGGTCGAAAAAACGCGTTGCTGATGCTGGCATCGAAAACCGGGGAACTGCGGTTTGTCACGCTCCAGATGGATTGAGCGAGAGGTTCGTTTTCGAGCACCGCGTACCGCGGGTACGATCTAATCGTACTGGGTGGTACGGATAGATGTGTTGTATGCTGATTAGGAATGTTTGCGCCGAACATTCTGAGCAAAAGATTCGAGAACCAGAAGACGTTTGGGACAAGAGTCGTTCATTCTCACACAAAAACCGTCGATTCTCACACAAGAATCATCGAATCTGGGACGAGATTGTCAACCATCGCGAGTAAAATGGTTGTAACGACGCGAGTTCAAGCCACGAAATCGGTTTTTCGATAGCCCTGGACATAGAGGAGGGCGGTCAGATCACCATGGTCGATCCGCACCTTTGCCTGATCTGCAACTATCGGCTTTGCATGCAAAGCTACTCCAGTACCTGCAAGTTGCAACATGCCGAGGTCATTGGCCCCATCGCCGACTGCGATTGCATCCAGTGGTGAAAGGCCGAAGCGTTCGCAGATCGAGGTGAGGGCAGCAACCTTCGCCTCGCGGCCAAGGATTGGTTCCTTGACCTTGCCCGTCAATATTTTTCCGTTATCAATCAATGTGTTGGCATTGTTTTCGTGAAAACCGATCATGTCTGCGATCCGCTGGGTAAAGACGGTAAATCCTCCTGAAACAAGGGAGGTATACGCACCATGTTTCTTCATTGTGCGCACCAGTTCCGGACCGCCGGGCATCAGGGTGATGCGGCTGGCGATCACCTTGTCGACCACTGCATATGGCAAGCCCTTCAGCAGCGCCACTCGTTCTCGTAGGGCAGGTTCGAAGGCGATTTCGCCATTCATTGCCCGCGCTGTGATCGCCGCTACCTTGTCGCGCAGGCCGGCCTCTTCGGCCAATTCATCAATGCATTCCTGCTGGATCATGGTGGAATCCATGTCGGCAATCAGGATTTTCTTACGTCTAGTATCTTGATTTTGCACGACAATATCGATCGGCGCGCCACTAACTGCACGTTTCAGTTCTTGATACGCTTCAGTGGCATCGGTGCCCTCTCTTAATGCCAAATCACAGGAAATCCCATCGGCCAGCCAATAAAGACCTGTTGCATTGACCGCCGCCGAGGCTTTAATCCCCAGCGAGGATGTAAGGTCCGATGTGGCGGGATTGGCAATGAGCGTGGCCATCAAGGGCATAGGGCGATTTCCGATTGGGCGTTGACGTGGCGAAAAGACAGATAATCCTGATAGCCGGACCGACGGCCAGCGGCAAGTCAGCGCTTGCGCTTCGTTTGGCGGGCGAAACCGGCGGCGTGATCGTCAATACGGATTCCATGCAGGTCTATGACGTGTTGAACTTGTTGACCGCGCGTCCAGGTGCGGATGATCTCAAGGTCGCGCCACACTATCTCTACGGGCATGTTTTGCCGAGCATCGCCTATTCGACCGGGCGCTGGCTTACTGATGTCGATGAGGTTCTGAACAGATCGGAACTATCTGGAAAGACTATGATTTTTGTTGGTGGCACCGGGTTGTATTTCCGCGCACTTCTTGGAGGGCTATCGGCTATGCCTGATATTCCGGCGGATATCCGGGCGCATTGGCGTCAGCAGGATGCGGAGCTGGGCGCCGAGGAACTGCACGCGATGCTCGCTGAAAGAGATCCGTTGGCAGCGTCTACCCTACGTCCGACCGATAGCCAGCGGATCGTAAGAGCGCTCGAAGTCATCGATACATCGGGCCGATCCATTATCGAATGGCAAAAGGAAACGGGTACGCCACTGATCAACGCTGAAGCCGCCCGCAAGATCGTCATCGAGCCTGACCGGAAGTGGCTCGGCGCTCGCATCGCATTACGCTTTGAAACTATGATGAAAGCTGGCGCCATTAACGAGGTCAAGGCATTGTTATCATTGGGGCTTCCAAATGAACTCCCCGCCATGAGAGCGATTGGAGTACGCGAGATTGCGGAGGTTCTGGCTGCCAGGCTAAGCGCCGAGGAGGCGGCGGAACTCGCGACGATCGCTACTCGCCAATATGCCAAACGGCAGATGACATGGTTCCGTAACCAACTGACTGAAGATTGGGAAAGACTGTCTTTTCCGTGACTTAGGTCTTGTCGTTGCGGAATGTACGGATCAGATCGCTGGCCCGGAACCGATCGGTGCTGTCCGGTTGCGGCTTCGCAGGTTCCTCCTTGCGAATTGCCGCATCGATATTGCGCCACTGCGTCCTTACCGGTTCCTGCGCCAAAGGCGCCGAATAGCGCTGGCTGGAGATAGGCTTGACAATGCTTTCAACAGCGTCGAACGCGTCGTCCTGACTATTGGTGGTTTCCGCCGCGTTGAGTTGACGCATCCGCATCAAAATCGTGTCAAGTGACAGGTGAGAATCGCCGAGCCGCACTGATTCCTGCCGCTGTGCCATATGTGCTGCTGGAAGCTGCTCTGGCGCAATCGTCTCGAACATCATACGCATTGGCGTCGGAACGGCTTCGCCAAAAGCGATTGCTTCGCGGTTGGCAATCGACGACAGGAACCCGATAGTACTCTGGGATGCGCCGGTGATGGCACCACGAACGATCTCCTGGTCCCGCTCATTGCCAAGGCGCATGGCAAAGACCGTGCTGCATTGAGAGAGGATCGTTGCGTCGAGCTCGCCCGGTCGCTGCGTGATAACTGCAAGATAGACGCCGTATTTGCGGCCTTCCTTGGCAATACGAGCAATGGCCTGACGCGTTGGCCAGAACCCGGCATTGGTATCGGCGGGAATGTAGCGATGCGCTTCCTCGCAAACCACGAGAGTCTGCACCCGTCCGTCGCTCGATACGGCAAGGTCGAAGGCCATGCGACACAGCACCGAGGCTACGGAATTCACCACTTCCGATGGCAATCCGGCCAGTTGAAAAACGCAAATAGGTCGATCGTTCTTCGGTATCCGGAAAATATGCCCGATCGCCTGGCGCATCGTATCCATTGTCGTCGGGGCGGAGAACATGAAGCGATAGCGCGGATCGGCGACCAGCGCCTGCAAACGCTGTCTCAACGCTTTCATCGTGGGCCGGTCGGCCTTTCCATCAAGTTGGCCGATACGCTCATCGATCAGCTTGATCAAATCCGCTATTCGATACGGCGTTGGTGTATCGGCAGTCATCGACGAATAATCACGGTCCTTTTTTAGAAGGGATGCGGCGGCTGCGGCTTCGGAACTTGCAAAGCGTTCTCTCGCAAGTGGAATCATGTCACGAAGAGCGTCAACCTCCGCGTGTATGGGTGGTCTTCCGCGGAAGACAGCTTCGGCAAATTCCTCCAGCCTGAACAACCAATAGGGCAGATCGAAGGTGTTGTAGTCGATGGAAATTGAGTGCTGGGGAAAGGCGCTCGCAAACTCGTTGTGTGGATCGAGGATCAGCACGCGCAAATCGGGTCGTTGGGCGATAATCTTGCGCAGGAGCAGAGAAACAGCGCTGGATTTGCCGACGCCGGTGCTGCCAAGGACGGCAAAATGGCGGGAGACCAGACTGTCGATCGATATCAGGGCAGGAATGGATTCATTCTGTGACAAATGTCCGACGGAAACAGTGTTTTTCAAGCTGGATGTGTAGATCGTTGCAAGATCGGTAGCGCGGATCCGGTGCGCTACAGCGCCCATGTGCGGATAGTTCGCAATGCCGGATGAAAATGTCAGGGAACCATCAGCTTGAGTGTTGACCTGTCCGATGAGTTCGACATGGACACGAATGCTTTGGTCAGTTTCGACGACCCACTGCGCATCTGGAACATTGACTTCATAGACGAGTCCGACAACACGCGTGGTTCCAACCTGGACAGAGATCAACTGACCGACCGTCCAGTAATCATCGGATGCGCCGACAGACGGTCCGGTCAACGCATGAATGATGGCTTTCTCGCCATTGCATTCGATGACATGACCGTCCGTCCTGTTGCGGACAAAAGGTCTGGGTTGTTCAGCAGGCAATGCTTCAGCGCTCATTGTTTGTGACCATTCCCGGAACTGACAGGTTTGTTGGCAAAACTTGTCGGGCCACAGTAGTTTGAAGGCATTGAGATTATCTTAGCGCAATAATGACAATTGTTTTGACCAGCTTCATCACCGGCTCAATTGATTTGCATTTTGCCGTTGACGAATGGAATTTGCTAAATTATCGTCCGCGCCCATGAAAACAGTTCTTATCGTCGTGGGATCGCGTATGGGCAGGGTGTAGTAAGCACCCGGCGAAAGCTCCCATGCGCGAAACACAGGCTCCTTCGGGGGCCTTTTTTATTTCCAACATCTCAGTTAAACGAAAACACCTTCTGAAGGGCCGAGTGCCGCAGAATATACGGGAAGAGACCGATGACCGCAGAAAAACAGGATAGTGACAGCCACTCGTCGCAACGACGTGAAATGACCGGTGCCGAAATGGTCGTGCAGGCACTCATTGATCAGGGCGTGACCGATATTTTCGGTTATCCGGGCGGTGCTGTGCTTCCGATCTATGACGAACTCTTCCAGCAGGACAAGATCAACCACGTTCTGGTTCGGCACGAGCAGGGTGCAGGCCATGCGGCGGAGGGTTATGCTCGCTCCACTGGCAAGGTTGGCGTCATGCTGGTTACCTCAGGTCCCGGCGCAACCAACGCGGTAACGCCGCTGCAGGACGCGCTCATGGATTCCATTCCATTGGTCTGCATCAGTGGTCAGGTTCCAACAAGTTTGATCGGTTCGGATGCTTTCCAAGAATGCGATACGGTCGGGATTACGCGCCCTTGCACCAAGCACAATTGGCTAGTGAAGGATGTCAACGATCTGGCGCGTGTTCTGCACGAGGCCTTCCACGTTGCCAAAACCGGGCGTCCGGGTCCCGTCCTCGTTGACGTTCCGAAGGACGTCCAGTTCGCAACCGGCATGTATACACCGCCGGAAATCTCTCCGCGCACCAGCTATCATCCCAAGATCCAAGGCGACATCGAGGCAATCAAGCAGGCTGTGGCTCTCATGCTGACGGCAAAGCGCCCTGTTATCTATTCGGGCGGCGGTGTCATTAATTCCGGTAACGAGGCCAGCAAGTTGCTGCGGGAACTGGTTGAACTCACCAATTTCCCGATCACCTCGACACTGATGGGCCTCGGCGCCTATCCGGCATCCGGCAAGAATTGGCTCGGCATGCTCGGTATGCACGGAACCTATGAAGCCAACATGACCATGCATGACTGCGACGTCATGTTGAACATCGGTGCACGTTTCGACGATCGCATTACCGGCCGCATCAGCGGTTTCTCGCCCAATTCGAAGAAAATTCACATCGATATCGATCCATCTTCGATTAATAAAGCGGTCCGGGTCGATGTTCCGGTCATCGGTGATGTTGCCCATGTGCTCGAAGATATGGTTCGCCTGCTGCGCGCCTCTTCGACAAAGCCTGACGAAAAGGCAATAGATGCATGGTGGTCGCAGATCGACAGATGGCGCTCGCGCAAATCCCTGTCTTATACGCGCAACAAGGACGTGATCATGCCGCAATATGCGCTGGAGCGACTCTATGCACTGACCAAGGATCGCGACACTTATATTACGACCGAGGTCGGCCAACACCAGATGTGGGCGGCCCAGTTCTATCATTTCGAGAAGCCCAATCGTTGGATGACATCGGGTGGTCTCGGCACGATGGGCTATGGCCTGCCGGCTGCGCTGGGCGTGCAAATTGCGCATCCAAATTCGCTGGTTATCGATATCGCCGGGGATGCTTCTGTACAGATGACCATGCAGGAGATGAGTGCTGCGGTTCAGTATGAGGCGCCGATCAAGATCTTCATTCTGAACAACCAGTATATGGGAATGGTGCGCCAATGGCAGCAACTGCTGCATGGTAATCGCCTGTCGCATTCCTATACGGAAGCTTTGCCCGATTTCGTCAAGCTCGCGGAAGCCTATGGCGGTCACGGTATTCGCTGCGAAAAGCCCGGTGACCTCGACGATGCCATTCAGGAAATGATCGACGTCAAAAAGCCGGTTCTCTTCGATTGTCGTGTTGCCAATCTGGCGAACTGCTTTCCGATGATCCCTTCCGGCAAGGCTCATAATGAGATGCTTTTGCCCGACGAGGCGACGGATGATGCAGTCGCCAACGCTATCGATGCCAAGGGCAGACAGCTCGTTTAATGTACCGGAGAGGATAAATTATGAACGCTCAAAATCTGGCCTCCGGCTCGGCATATTTCATTGCCAAGGAGACTGAACTACCGGTTACGACAGTTCTATCGGTTCTTGTCGATAATGAACCCGGTGTGCTTGCCCGTGTCATCGGGCTTTTTTCGGGACGAGGCTATAATATTGAAAGTCTTACAGTTTCCGAGACGGAGCACGAACAGCACCTTTCGCGCATCACGATCGTAACGCGTGGCACACCGCATACTCTGGACCAGATACGCCACCAGCTGGAACGTATTGTGCCGGTGCATCGCGTGGTGGATTTGTCCGTGCGAGCCGATGAACTTGGCCAGAGCGGACCCATCCAACGCGAATTGGCGTTGATCAAGGTTGCCGGCCTTGGCGAACACCGCAACGAAGCCTTGCGTCTGGCCGATGCGTTCCACGCCAAGGTGTCGGACGCAACCACGGAACATTTCATTTTCGAGATCACAGGCAAGGGATCGAAGATCGATCAGTTCATCGCAATCATGAAGCCACTTGGCCTGGTCGAGATTTGCCGGACGGGCGTTGCTGCGATGAATCGCGGCCCTATGGGTATGTAGAGCCCGTTACTCTTAATAAGCGTTGTCGGGGATGCGCAATTGTATCCCTGACAAGTTCGCGATTGAGCCAAGACGCGGTGAACCCTATGAGTGGGTTTTCATAAGGTTTGGTTTCACGATGACTCTCGAAATCTTTTTGACGCTTCTGGTTTTCGCTTTCGTCACATCGATAACGCCGGGGCCGAATAATTTCATGCTGCTGACATCGGGCGTCAATTTCGGCTTCAAACGCACGATACCCCATATGTTCGGCATTGGATCTGGCTTCTTTACACTCCTTATTGGAGTGGGCTTGGGACTTGGCGCTTTGCTGCAAACGTTTCCGCTTCTTTATACGATGCTGAAATTTGCAGGCGGTGCCTATCTGATCTATCTCGCCTGTAAGATCGCCATGTCGCGCTCTCTGAACGCCGTTGATGGCAAGGCGAGACCGATGACTTTCCTGGAAGCTGCAGCCTTCCAGTGGATCAACCCGAAAGCCTGGGTGATGGCTGTTACGGCGATGGCGACCTACACCTCGCCGCAAGCTTACTTTACCACAGTTTTGATCGTGGGGATCGCGTTTGCGATCGTGAATATCCCATCCGTCTCGAGCTGGGCAGCCTTTGGCCAGATCATGCGAGGCTGGCTCGCTGATCCATTGCGGCTCAAATACTTCAACGTCACCATGGCCGTCCTGCTCGTCGCCAGCCTATGGCCGATGTTGAAGTGAGCTTGCGCTGGCCGCTGTTGGCGCATAGGATTTTCTGATGCCACACGATCACGACGACGACCACCACCACGATAATGAACTCGATCCCATGGCCGCGCGCGTGCGAGCCTTGGAAACAATTTTGACCGAAAAGGGCCTTATCGATCCGAGGGCTATCGATGTGATCGTCGATACCTATGAAACGAAGGTCGGTCCGCGCAATGGAGCCAAGGTCGTGGCCAAAGCCTGGTCCGATCCGGAATATGCCGATTGGCTGAAGCGCGACGCAACTGCAGCAATCGAGTCGCTGAGCTACACCGGGCGGCAGGGCGAGCACATGCAGGCGGTGTTCAACACAGCGGATACGCACAATCTCGTCGTCTGTACGCTGTGCTCGTGCTATCCGTGGTCGGTGCTTGGCTTGCCTCCCGTCTGGTACAAATCCCCGCCGTATCGGTCCAAAGCGGTTATTGACCCGCGTGGGGTGCTGGCCGAATTTGATTTGATCCTTCCCAAAACAACCAGGATCCGGGTTTGGGATTCGACCGCCGAACTCCGCTATCTGGTTGTGCCGCTGCGTCCCGCAGGTACTGATGGCCTGAGCGAAGAGCAACTGGCCGAACTCGTCACACGTGATTCGATGATCGGAACCGGGCTGGCGCTTGAACCGGAGGCAGCATGAACGGCCCGCAGGATCTTGGCGGACAGATGGGTTTTGGTCCTGTTGCGCCCGAGAAGAACGAGCCGCTGTTTCATGCCAATTGGGAAAAACGGGCAATGGGCATGACGATCGCGGCTGGCGCGATGGGGCACTGGAATATCGACGAGAGCCGCCACGCACGCGAATGCCTGCGTCCTGCGGATTATTACTCGTCCAGCTACTACGAAATATGGACGAAGGCGCTGGAGGTGCTGCTCAAGCGTTATGGATTTGTCCAGCCACAGGAACTCGCCGAAGGACGCTCTCTCGGCACGGGAACCCAGCCAAAGCGTGTCTTGAAAGCAGAAAATGTGGCTGCAGTTCTTGCGAAGGGTGGTCCTTGCGATCGCCCGGTGGCAGGGGAGCCGCGGTTCCAGCCTGGTGATCGCATCCGCACGCATAACTTCAATCCGGAAACGCATACGCGCCTGCCGCGCTATGCACGTGGCAAGTTCGGTGTGATCGAAGCTGTCCGCGATGGCTTTGTCTTCCCGGATACCAACGCTCACGGTAAGGGCGAGAATCCGCAATATGTCTATACGGTGGTCTTTACCGCGCCTGAGATATGGGGTGATGGAGCAGATCCCACTTTGGCCGTCAGTATCGATGCCTGGGAGAGTTACCTTGAGCCTGCGTGAGCTGATCAATCACTCTCGCGGACTGCCGGCAAGTGGTAATGCGCCGGTATTTGCCGAACCTTGGCAGGCGGCGGCCTTTGCGATGGTGGTCGCTCTCCACGACCGAGGGTTGTTCACTTGGGAGGAATGGGCCACCGCGCTTTCAGCAAAAATCGAGCGTCCCGGCACGCTTAACGACGCCAGTGATTATTATCATTGTTGGCTTGAAGCGCTGGAATCGCTCATCGAATCCAAGAATGTCGCTGACAAGCATGATATTGAGCAATTGACAGCCGCTTGGCAACGCGCCGCCCATGCGACTCCGCATGGACAACCCATCAGACTTGAAAATGATCCGGACCGGTCCTGAGATGCAAATATTGCCGAGAATACGCCCACTGAAGACGTTACTGGTCTGCGGGTTAACACTTTTTGCCGGTCAGGCTATGGCGCAAGACGGTCCGTGGCCGACACCCAGTGAAGAGGATTTGCGTAAAGTCATTACTGGAGCAACGCTGACGGGTGAGGTCAAAGCAGAGCCGCCCTTCAACTTTACTGAATTCCTTGGCCCAGACGGCAAGTCTCGCGGCAAGATGATCGAATGTTGCAAGCCAGAACAGGTTGCGACGAAGGGCATGTCCTACGCCGGGGACTGGACGCTTGAGAAAGACAGTCTCTGCCTCACCTACGAGGGCGAAGAACAGAAGATTTGCTGGAAGTTGCAGGTCAAAGGCGATCGTTTTCGCATGATTGACCAACAGTTCGGCCGTGTTGGCGAGGGGCAGATCCGTCCCGGAAACCCGGATAACCTATAAGTCTAGTGCCCCCTGCCTCCATTTTCCTTGCCCTTTGACGGCGAATCCTGTCACTCAGGATCATGCAATTATCACCACAACAGGATGAAGCGCTTCGAGCCGTTTCAAAATGGCTGAAAGACGGTCGCAGCCCGATTTTCCGGCTTTTCGGTTATGCCGGTACCGGTAAGACGACGCTAGCCCGCTATTTTGCCGAACATATCGAAGGCGACGTTCAGTTTGCGGCTTTCACCGGAAAGGCAGCGCAGGTGCTGCGTTCGAAGGGCGCTGCCAATGCCCGCACACTGCATTCGTTGATTTATCGGCCACGGGGGGAAGAGGCGGTCGAGAATGAAACCACAGGCAAGACCAGCATTGCTCCAACATTCTCGTTGAATCGTCAAAGCCCTGTGTCCAAGGCGAAGCTTATTGTCGTTGATGAATGCTCAATGGTCGATGAGCAATTGGGACGCGATCTCATGAGTTTCGGAACGCCCATTCTTGTGTTGGGCGATCCGGGACAGTTGCCGCCAATTTCCGGCGGCGGCTTTTTCACCGAGCACGAACCTGATTTTCTCTTGAGCGAAATTCATCGTCAGGCGCGCGACAATCCGATCATTCGTCTTGCGCTCGATGTACGCGAAGGCAGGGAGTTCACTTTCGGCGATTTTGGTGCGGCAAAGGTCATTTCCAAGACCGACGTGACACAAGAACTGGTACTCGGCGCCGATCAAGTGCTGGTTGGCACCAATCGTACGCGGCGGCGCTATAACCAGCGGCTACGTGAGTTGAAGGGCTTTTCAGCGTCTTTTCCGCAAGCCGGTGACAAACTGGTATGCTTGCGCAACGATCCGGCAAAGGGCTTGCTCAATGGTTCGCTATGGAAGGTCATGACTTCGTCGCGGGAAACGGTCAAACCCGGTATCAATCTTTTGATCGCTCCGGAAGACGAAGAGCCGGGCAGGGGCGTTGCCAAAATCAAACTGCTGAAGGCCCAATTCGACGATCCGGATGCGGAGATTCCTTGGCAGACCAAGAAGCGTTTTGACGATTTCGATTACGGCTATGCCCTGACGACCCATAAAGCGCAGGGTTCGCAATGGGACGAGGTCGTGCTTTTTGATGAAAGCTATGCTTTTCGTGATACGCGTGAACGCTGGCTCTATACTGCGATTACCCGGGCTGCCGAGCGATTGACTGTGGTACGCTAGATCATAAAATGACGATCTTTGGGCTCAGCTGAAATAGCAATGTTTAATGTCGCATTTCTCCTGTAAAGAATATGCAAGTGCTTCCGCGTACGGGTTTCAAACATGACCGCATCTCTCTCCGTTAACCTCAACGCGATCGCAATGTTGCGCAACCGGCGCGATCTGCCCTGGCCGAACGTTATTGGTCTGGGACGGATCGCTTTGGCTGCTGGTGCGTCCGGTTTGACTGTGCATCCACGTCCTGATGAGAGACATGTTCGTTTTTCAGATCTACCGGCGATCCGCGCGCTCATCGATGATGAGTTCCCGCAGGCAGAGTTTAACATCGAGGGATATCCGACACAGGAGTTCCTTCGCCTCGTTGCTGCGAACGAACCTGAACAGGTAACGCTTGTGCCCGACGACGCGGCGCAGTCGACATCCGATCATGGCTGGGACCTGGAACGCGATGTGGACTTCCTCCGGCCGATCATTGTTGCCCTCAAACGCCAGGATATTCGCGTTTCGCTGTTTATAGACCCGGATCCCAACGCGCCCGCTGCCGCCAAGGCGCTTGGCGCTGATCGGGTTGAGCTTTATACTGGACCCTACGGCGGCGCCCATGACGATCCTCGCCGCGAGTCCGTTGAGCTTGCGAAGCTTGAATTAACTGCGGCGGCGGCGGCAAAAGCGGGAATTGCGGTCAATGCAGGGCATGATCTGACCGTCGCCAATCTGCCGGCCTTGGTCAAAAAAATGCCAAATCTTGTCGAGGTTTCCATCGGTCATGGGCTGACAGCAGATGCTTTGGTGCATGGTATGTCTGGTGCTGTGGAAAGATTTCTCAATGCGCTTCAGGCTTAGCCCTTTGATTTGGGTACGAGATTTGCTTTGTCATGCATTTTTGCATATCGTGAGTAGAGAGCTATGAAAAAATGGCGATTGATATTGCAATGCAACACGACTAACTCGTCCGCCCACGCTGTCAGAGCGAGGGAAAACCTGTATGAGTGAACAACAATTGGATGACGAGAACTATGATAATGGTCCCGTCGTTCATGAATCGGAACCGCATCACAAAGAAGCCTTTCCAGTTCTTGTTCTTGGTGCCCTTGGCGTCGTTTATGGCGATATCGGAACGAGTCCGATATATGCTTTTCGCGAAGCGCTCCACGCTGCGTCGCTCGACGGAAGTTTGAGCCGCACTGACGTGCTTGGCGTCGTTTCGATGATCTTTTGGGCGCTGACAATCATCGTAACCATCAAATACGTTCTGTTTGTTTTGCGTGCCGACAATGACGGTGAGGGCGGCATCCTCTCCCTGATGGCTTTGGCACGGGCGAGTTTCAAGACTCGCCCGCATCTCATTCTGGCTCTCGGCATTGTCGGTGCATCGCTCTTTTACGGCGATGCAGTGATTACGCCTGCGATCTCTGTGCTTTCCGCTGTTGAAGGTCTTGAGATAGTGACCCCGGCGCTTGAGCCATTTATCGTTCCGATCACCCTTGTCATTCTGTTGACGCTATTTTCAGTTCAACGCTTCGGTACCGCGCGAGTTGCAACAATCTTCGGACCAATCACTTTGCTTTGGTTCCTGGCGATTGGTTTTTTCGGTCTCTGGCATCTCGCCGACGACCTGAGCGTTTTTGCGGCGGTCAATCCGATCTATGCGTTCGAGTATATCATCGACAATCCGGTTACAGCTTTTCCCACGATCGGTACGGTATTTCTGGCTGTTACCGGCGCCGAGGCGCTCTACGCAGACCTAGGCCATTTCGGGCGCAAACCGATCGCCACGGCGTGGATGTGGATCGTTTTTCCTTGCCTGTTGCTGAACTATTTTGGTCAGGGGGCCTTCATTTTGGCGCATGGCGAAGCTGCCAAGAATCCGTTCTTCGAAATGTTTCCGAATTGGGCGCTTTTGCCAATGGTGTTGCTCGCCACGATGGCCACCGTTATCGCCAGCCAGGCCGTCATTTCAGGTGCTTATTCGCTATCGCGTCAGGCGGTTCAGCTCAATCTTCTGCCTCGCCTGAACATCGAACATACCTCTGAGAAGCAGTCAGGGCAGGTCTATCTTCCACGCGTCAACGTACTTCTCGGGCTAGTGGTCATATTGCTAGTGCTGGGCTTCGAACGCTCGACCAATCTCGCATCGGCCTATGGTATCGCAGTTACGGGGAATATGATCGTAACAACGACGCTGCTTTTCATCGTGATGAACCGCATCTGGAAGTGGCGCCTGTGGGTTGCGGTGCTGCTCACTGCGTGCTTCCTGATCATTGACCTGACTTTCGTGAGCGCCAATCTCATCAAGGTTGTCGATGGTGGCTGGGCGTCACTGGTGGTCGCATTCCTGATTATTCTGATTATGGCTACCTGGGTGCGCGGAAGCCGCCAGCTCTTCGAGAAAACCCGCAAAGGCGAGGTTCCTCTTGATCTCATCTCCAGGAAAATGGCAGAAAATCCACCAACTCTCGTGCCGGGTACTGCTGTCTTCCTGACAGGAGATCCCAAGAGCACGCCGACGGCGCTGATGCATAGTCTCAAGCATTACAAGGTCCTGCATCAGAACAACGTTATATTGACCGTAATAACTGCTCCAACTCCTCTGGTAAAAAAGAGTGAGCGGGTTCGTATCGAGCCTATAAACGATCTTTTCATGCGCGTTACTTTGACGTTTGGTTATATGGAGCGCCCGAATATTCCGCGTACACTTGCGATTTGCCGGAAGCAGGGCTGGAAGTTTGATATCATGACGACTTCTTTCTTCCTGTCGCGACGCTCGCTGAAGGCTTCTGCACGGTCTGAAATGCCGCGTTGGCAGGATCGGCTGTTCATCGCGTTGGCTCGTACGGCCAGCGATGCGACGGAATACTTCCAGATTCCGACTGGGCGTGTTGTCGAGATCGGCACTCAGGTGAACATCTAGCGAAGTCAGCGAGTTCAACCCGGTACAACTAAAACTCAATCGTTGATTGAAATTCTTGTGCCAGAATCGCACTTTCTTGTTCCATTTTCGGGCATTCTTGTGTGCGTTTCCTACAAACCCGCGCAAAAAGTTGATCGGAACAACCCGAAATATTTTTCTCTTTCGGCTTGTCAAATCTCCTTCATCTCATTAAAACCGCTACCGTAACGTACGGTACGGTACGGACGGGGAGTTGAAGCGTGCAATCACCAGTCGAGGTCAGCGAGAATGCATTGACGGAGCGTCAGAAGGACGTTCTCGATGCAGCCCTTGCGCTTTTGGTCGAGGCGGGTGACACGCTGACCATGACCAGTGTTGCGCGCCGCGCCAGCTGTTCCAAGGAGAGCCTGTACAAATGGTTCGGCGATCGTGACGGACTGCTGACGGCGACCGTTCAGTGGCAGGCTTCCAAGGTGAGGAGCGTGCCACTGGATCCGGAGGCGTTCGGCCTTGCATCCCTGACCTCGGGTCTCGAACGGTTTGCCTCCGACTGGCTGCATGTTCTTTCCGGGACAATTTCCGTGGCGCTCAACCGGGTGGCCGTCGGTCATGCCGGCAGCGACAAGCATGACCTTGGCGCCATCGTTCTCGAAAATGGTCCCTTCGCCATGGCACGACGTTTGAAGCCATTGCTTCGCCTCGGGCGCGACACTGGCCTGCTGCATTTTCAGGAGACGGACGAGGCGTTCCGTACCTTTTTCGGACTGGTTGTCCGCGACGTGCAAATCCGGTTGCTGCTTGGCGACCGGCTCGAATTGACTGATGCGGCGATCGAACGGGATGCCCGGCGAGCGACACAACAGTTTCTGGCTCTTTACGGAGCTCACACGAAAGCGGCCGAAGGTGGCCACTAGGTCCTCACACAGGAAGGAATAAATCAATGCGTGTATATTATGACCGCGATGCGGACATCAACCTGATCAAATCGAAGAAGGTTGCAATCATCGGCTATGGTTCGCAGGGCCGCGCCCATGCGCTCAACCTCAAGGACAGCGGCGCCAAGGACGTGCGCATTGCGCTGCGTCAGGGCTCTGAAACTGCCAAGAAGGCACAGGCCGATGGCTTCCAGGTTGTCAGCGTTGCCGAGGCAGCAAAATGGGCCGACCTCATGATGATGGCGACCCCGGACGAACTGCAGGCCGACATCTACAAGGACCATATCGCCGCCAACATCCGCGACGGTGCCGCGATCGCTTTCGCCCATGGTCTCAACGTGCATTTCGGTCTCATCGAGCCGAAGAAGTCGGTCGACGTCGTCATGATCGCACCGAAGGGTCCAGGTCACACGGTGCGCGGTGAATATCAGAAGGGCGGCGGCGTTCCTTGCCTCATCGCCATCCATCAGGATGCTTCCGGAAATGCCCATGACCTCGCTTTGTCCTATGCTTGCGGCGTCGGCGGTGGCCGTTCTGGCGTCATCGAAACCAATTTCCGTGAAGAGTGCGAAACCGATCTCTTCGGCGAGCAGGTTGTTCTCTGCGGCGGGCTGGTCGAGCTGATCCGCGCCGGCTTCGAAACGCTGGTCGAGGCTGGCTACGCGCCGGAAATGGCCTATTTCGAATGTCTGCACGAAGTGAAGCTGATCGTTGATCTGATTTATGAAGGCGGCATCGCCAACATGAACTACTCGATCTCCAATACGGCTGAGTGGGGCGAATATGTCTCCGGCCCACGCATCATCACGTCCGAGACCAAGGCCGAGATGAAGCGCATCCTGACGGACATCCAGACCGGCAAGTTCACCTCCGACTGGATGCAGGAATACAAGGCAGGCGCATCGCGCTTCAAGGCGATACGACGCAACAATGACAAGCACCAGATCGAAGAAGTCGGTGAAAAGCTGCGCGGCATGATGCCGTGGATCGGCAGCAACAAGCTGGTCGACAAGGCTAAAAACTAGAGGACCTTTGCCAATCCACCCTGATGGACATCTGATGCGATTTTCTCCGCTTCCGGTGCTCATGGACGAGGATGTCCACTGCGCGCCGGTTCTCGAAAACCGCACCAGCTGACTCATCAGGCTGAATTCTCAAACGGTCTTTGAGCTTTATGTTTAACCAAAAGCCGGTGGATCGCTCCACCGGCCTTTTCGTTGAATTCCTGCCGCCTCTCTCCAACAGAATACGATTGGTCCAGCCTCCTTCGCCTTGTGGTGCGCTATGTGAAACAATTGTTTAGTCCGCTTGGGCCGTTCGCCCGGCCACATCCAGTTCCAGACAAGCTTGCGGACCTAGATGTTGGAAATCAATATCCGATTGGATGCACGCGATATGGACACGAAGCGACTGTCGACAGTCAGCACACAAGCGACACGTCTGTGATCGGGTGTGCCGCCGTTAAGCTCTGCATTTGCCGCGTAAAGGGACGAACTGGCTACATCATCGATCGCGCGGTCCGAGTGCTCAATGAGTCCTTGCCCACAAATGACCACGGTGGACTGTCGATTCACACTGGAACACTTGCGGCGCGAAACTTCGCATGCTGGTTTCTTGCGTTATTCGCCGTCACGCAGTTTCCACTCTATTGGGTCCAGTACCCAGACATCACAGACTTTCCAAACCATCTGGCCCGAATCCACACACTGATACATCTTTCGCAGTCCGAGACGCTGCAGCGCTACTACGAACTTCGAGATATGCAGATCGGCACCAATCTGGCGATGGAGGTCATCGTACCTGCGCTGGCGAGCTGGATGAGTCTTGCGCTCGCGCTCAAGGTCTTCGCCTCGCTTTCAACGTTGCTGTTGACCACTGGCACCGTCATGGTGGGTCGTGCCATCACCGGTCGCTTCAGCTACCTGCTGCTGGGTGTATTGCTGTTTGCCAACAGCGCGATATTCCAGTTAGGACTGTTGAACTACCTCTTTGGCGTTGGCGCCGCCTTCTGGCTACTTTCAGCGTGGATCGTTGCGGGCCGACAGGCCGGGGCTCGTCGTTTGATAGCCTTCTCGGCAGGCTGCGTCGTACTGTATTTGTGCCATTTGAGTGCGCTGGGTATCTACGTTATCGGCGTCGTCGGGTATGAATTGAGTCTCGCACGCAGCTGGGGCCGCCTGCTAACTCTCTCCGCGTGGCGCCCCCTGCTCTTGGCGCTGATGCAGTTCGTGCCGGCGGCCATGCTTCATGTGCTGGTGTCGTCGAATGCAGCGGGCAGCTATGTACCGGCACCAAGTCCCTATGCAGGGTCGGGCATGTCGGTCGTCTATAAGATGGTGCTTGTCTTCCTTGCACCAGGGGTCAGCGTTTCGGGCTATCCGCTCGGCCAGATCGCGATCGGCCTACCGCTGGTCCTGTTGCTCTATTTCAGTTTTCGAGAGCGTGCACTGCGGCTGACCACGCCGGCACGATGGATGGCCGGACTGCTTGCGATTGCAATCGCCTTGCTTCCGCCCTCCGGGTTTGGCTCGAATCTCGTCGACATCAGACTGATCCCGGCTTGTGGCCTCCTTGCCTGGTGTGGGTTGGAAGCCACGGAGCGCAGCAGGTGGGCGCCGGGTGTCGCGCTGGCGGCAATCGCGTCGGCTGTATTTCTCGTCAGCCTAGAAACGACTTACGAGTGGGGATTGCGAGATGGGGAGTATGGACGGGTGAGAAGCGCCTTGGGTCAGGTTCCCGAGGGCTCAAGGATTGCCACCGTCATGCTCGACCAGGGCGAAACGACCCCGTCGATTTCGCCCCATGTTGGCGCCTGGAGCGTCATCGACAGCTCAGCCTTCCTATCAAATTTCTACATCTGGCCGTTCCAGCCATTCTGGGTTGCCTACCGCGAACCTTATGTCTCAATGGGCGCGCTGGCGCGAACCGACGATCCGGCCGCAGCGCCTCCCGCATACGAAACACTCAAGAACTTCTACGATTACGTCCTCGTATTTGGTGGAGATAGTGCGACGCGCCTGCGCTACGCGCCAAACGCCGAGAGGGTCTATGACTCGCGGTCGCTTCGGCTGCTTCGAACAGGTCTGTATAGTACCGATCGAGCCGAAATTGCGACACATCGAGGCAGGGCGGGGGTGCTCCACATAGGTCCCTGATTTTATATGGAAGAATGGTGGACAATCGATACTAAAGATCGCAGCGGCGGCGCGAGCCGTTGAATGGTTTGTACGTGTTGTCGAAAGCCCGATAGGATTGGTATTGAGCGCGGCAACGTTGAACCTGTGTTCGGCCGGATGGGCCGATAGGGCGATGAACGCGGAAATCATAACAGCGGGCCGATCCCGTGCAGTCGCGTAAAGCAGGATTGGATGGGGTACCGCTGCCGGGAATATAGGGCTTTCTCGGTACAGCATCGAGCCCGCGCGGTGCTGGGCGGTAGGTCCGGATTTCCTGCGCGGAGGCACTGACAAACTGCGTTGCCAGAACAATGCCGAATGCCGTAAATATGATCGTCAAGACTTTCATTATCGTCATGTCCCGATTTGATGTGGACTATATAAGGATTTGTTGCGCGCGTCGCCACTGGTGGCAGCCGGCCAATGCGGCTAGGTTCTTACCAAGAGGAACGCCATTCCCTGCCATCTGGTTCAAACGCCGAGTTTTGCATGTCCGTTCGCATCGCCACGTTCAATGTCGAAAACCTCATGAATCGTTTTGATTTTTCGGGATTCAAGAACAATCTCAACAAGGACCGGACATTGCAGCTCTTCCAGATCGAGGATGAGGAGCAGTACAGGCAGCTTGAACAGGCGCGAGCGATCGCGCACGCTGACGATACGCGGCAATTGACGGCGCTGGCGATCGCCGAAACCCATGCGGATATTCTCTGCCTGCAGGAAGTCGACAATATCGGCGCGTTGAACGCCTTCGAGTTCGGTTATTTGTTCAAGATGGTGGGGGAGGGCTACCGGCACAAATTCATGGTCGAGGGCAATGACAGTCGCGGCATCGATGTTGCCGTGCTGATGCGCGACCAGACCAGATATGGCGAGCCGATCGAATTCATCGACATCACCAGCCACGCGCATATCACCTACAACGATTTCGGCATTCATAATCCGGAGCTTGCCTTGCTCGGTATCGAGCCGCATGAACGGGTGTTCAAGCGCGATTGCCTGGAGATCGATGTGCGGATTGGCGGCAAGCCGCTGACGCTATTCGTCAGCCACTTCAAATCAATGGGATCCCCGCGCAATGGCATGGATGGGCGGTCGTCGACTATGCCTGTGCGGGTGGCTGAAGCAAAAGCGGTCCGGCGGATCATCGAGGACAAGTTTGCCGATAGCGGCGGCGCGGCGAGCAAGCGTTGGGTGATCTGCGGCGATTTCAACGATTATCGCGAAAGGGTGGTCATTGGCGGGGATTCGCTCGTCGGGTATACGTTTGCGCCGGTAAGCGAGCCGGTGAGTAGTCTCAGCATTTTCCTCGACGACGGATTTTGCGAGAATCTCGTTGAACGGCGGCCGGTGATGGACCGCTGGACGCTCTATCATACGCGTGGCCCGGAAGAGCGGCATCTGTGCCAGCTCGACTATATTCTCGCGTCACCGGCGCTGGCGCGTAGCAATGCCGATGTGATACCCGACATCATTCGCCGCGGGCAGCCATACCGGACGATATTTCCGCCAGACCAGAAGGTGGAGCTTTTTCCGCGGATCGGCTGGGATCGCCCGAAGGCCAGCGATCATTGCCCGGTAGCCGTAACACTGAGTGTGGTTTGAGCTATGCACGATATTCCTGAGAAAACGGTGATCCCGCTCAAAAACGCGGTTGTGGGGATCGATGGCGGGCCACTTGAATATGAGGTTCAGCACCACGCTGATATCGCTGCGAACTGGGTGAGAGCAACCAGCGCCAACCCCGCCTTGTTCAACGGTTCGTTCTTCATGGCGGAGCATGCAGGGATTGCGGATGAAGTGTTCCGCGCGACGTATTATCGGACGCGCTTTGCCACAATGATGCATTGGAAGACCAACACGACGAACGACAAGCCGTGGCATATTTTCGGCGTGGGGGTGATCGTTTCCAATGACAATAAACTGATCGCCGGTCGGATGGCCGCTTCCACGTCAGCGGCCGGGCGGATTTATTTTCCAGCCGGTTCATTTGACGAGGACGATGTGGTCGATCAGTACGTCGATATTGACGGTAATATGCACCGGGAAGTCGAAGAGGAGACTGGCATCAAACTTGCTGAAGCTGGAAGTCGTGACGGGGACATTCATCTCGTCACTGCTAGCCGCAGCATCGCTTTGTTCCGGCGTCACTATTTCAACGCCAGCGCGGACGAACTGCTGGAGCGAATTTGCGGCCACCTCGCGGCCGACGAGGATTCCGAGCTTGACGAAATCACCGCGATTTCCGCTGCGGGTGAAATGGGTGAGACGACGCCGTGGACGTTCCGCACCTTCGCCGATTGGCATTTCGGTCAGGGTTGAATGTCACCGTCACAAGGTTTGACTTGAACGGGCATTGCCTTACTCTATTTCTCCGAACGTTCATTCGGGAGAAAGCAAATGGCCGGTCGTCGCTACGAGGTCTATGACGTCTTCACAGACAAGGTGCTGACGGGGAATCCTTTGGCGATTGTGCACGACGCCGAGGGTCTCGATGACGCTGCCATGCAGCGGATCGCGCGCGAATTCAATCTTTCCGAAACCGTTTTCGTGCTACCCGCAAAAAAACCCGCGCATACTGCTTGGGCCCGTATCTTCACGCCCGACTATGAGATGCCGTTTGCAGGGCATCCGACTGTTGGAACCGCAGTCGCGCTCGCCCAGAACCGCTTCGGCGAAGTCAGGAATACCCAGGATGCGCTGATTATTCTGGAAGAGCAGGTGGGACCAGTGCGCTGTGGGGTCAAACTGAGTGAAAACGGCGCGTTTGCCGAATTCGATCTGCCGAAGCTGCCGCAAGAAATCCCTTACAAATACGACAAGATCGCCATCGCCAACGCTTTGCGGCTCGAGCCGAAGGAGATCGGCTTCGAGAATCACGTGCCGAGTATCTGGGATGCGGGCGTACCGTTTCTCCTGGTGCCGGTGCATGGACTTGAGGCGGCAGGGCGCATCGTTGTCAATCAGATCGCGATGAAAGATGTCGCACCAACAATCGGCCATCGCCAATTGCCGGTCTATGCCTATTGCCGCGAAACGATCCTGCACGACAGCAATTTTCACTCACGTATGTTCGTGAGTGATGAGGGCACCTACGAAGATCCGGCGACGGGTTCTGCAACTGCGGCGTTTGCCGGTGCAATTCATGCATTCGACGAGCCACTGGATGGCGTCCTGCGCCTTTCGATCGAGCAGGGATACGAGATGGGACGGCCGTCGCGCCTGCGGCTCGAGCTCGACATTGTGGACCAGAAGCTGATCGGGGGACGTATCGGCGGCTCGGCAATCAGGGTCGCAGAGGGCCGGTTGTTTGTCTAACTCTCAACCTGACGTTGTTGCTGTGCCCAGCCGTCATAAAGTTTACACGAAGGGCTGGACAGGCAAGATTTGCCCCGTTATAGAGCCCTCACTTGTCGCCGCCGAAACGGCTGACGGGCACATAGCTCAGTTGGTAGAGCAGCTGACTCTTAATCAGCGGGTCGTAGGTTCGATCCCTACTGTGCCCACCATTCTTTTGAAAAAAGGGCCGCACGGCCCTTTTTTCATGTCTGCAAAAGCTAGAGGAGATTTCCATGAGCATTCGCCGTATTGAAGTTGGTCCGCGCATGAGCCAGGCCGTTATCCACGGCAACACCGTCTATCTGGCCGGTCAGGTGGGTGGGCCAGGCAAGAGCGTGACAGAGCAGACCAAGGATGTCCTGGCTTCGATCGATCGCCTGCTCAAGGAAGCCGGTTCCGACAAGTCCAAGTTGCTGCAGGCCATCATCTGGCTCGACGACATGAAGGACTTCGGTGAGATGAATGCCGTCTGGGATTCATGGGTCGATCCGGCCAATAGCCCGGCACGCGCAACCGGCGAAGCCAAACTTGCGACGCCGGAATATAAAGTCGAGATCATCATCACCGCTGCGATCTAGAATCTTCTCTGATTCGCATATTCGGCCTGAATCCCGCTGCAATTGACAGAATACAAAATTATCCCGGCGGCATGACCAGAATAGTTGGTGTGGCGGCAGGAATACTCAAGTAAATTGCTTGATTGCACTGGATTTTTGGCACGGAAATGAATAAAGTCCGCGCTTCTCCGGATTGCCGTAGTGGCAATTCTTCAAACGCTTGTCTGATTGTGGTCAATCGTCGCTCCGCAAGACGAGACAAGCATGGGTAAGGAAAACGATTGCAAGTTCTCGTTCGTGATAACAATGTTGAACAGGCCCTTCGGGTCCTGAAGAAGAAGATGCAGCGGGAAGGTCTCTTCCGCGAAATGAAGGCGCGCCAGGCTTTTGAAAAGCCGTCCGAGCGCCGTGTCCGTGAAAAAGCAGAAGCCGTTAGCCGTGCCCGCAAGGCTGCACGCAAGCAGGCTCAGCGCGAAGGCCTGTTGCCAGGTCCGAAGAAAAAGGAACGCGTTGCCCGTCCAGCCGGCAATAATGGTAGCGATTTCAACAACCGATAATCCGTGACCGGTCATCCGGTCATTTATAAAACGCGACAGAACCCGCATGGTGCAGGCCGTAGCGGGTTTCGTTTTTTCTCAGACCGTTGCCAATCCACCTGATGGCCATCTGATGCGATTTTCTCCGCTTCCGGTGCTCACGGACCAAAACGTCCGCTGCGCTCCGGTTCTCGAAAAACCCCACCAGCTGACTCATCAGGCTGAATTCTCAAAGGTCTCCACGCCGAGAGAACCGGACTTTAGTCGGTTTCCAAAAAGTGCCTTCTTGTGCAGTGCGGCAACGACTCCCTATTCATACGGTCACAAGATTCATCTGTATGGAGACGCGTTGAATGGCACTCAAACTCAACATCATCATCGCCAGCACGCGGCCGGGTCGCGGTGGTCCGGCCGTTGCAAACTGGTTCAATGAATTTGCCGAGCAGGATGGGCGGTTTGAACCTGTCCTCATCGACCTTGTCGACGTTAACCTGCCGATCCTCGATGAGCCGAACCATCCCAAGATGAAGAAGTATGAACATGCCCACACGAAGAAGTGGAGCGCGATCATCGATTCCGGTGACGCTTATGTCTTCGTCACGCCTGAATATGATTACAACGCCCCGCCGTCCTTGATCAACGCGCTGGTTTATCTGTCGAATGAATGGAGCTACAAACCGGCGGGCTTCGTCAGCTACGGCGGCGTATCGGGTGGATTGCGTTCGGTCGAATCGGTAAAGGGTTTGGTTGCCGGCTTGCACATGGTGCCGATTCCAGAGGGTGTGCCTGTCGCGAACTACAGGCAATTCATCAATGACGACGGCGTGTTCGAACCGCACGATCTGATGAAAACCGGCGCAACGACGATGCTGACCGAATTGCTCAAGTGGGCAACGGCTCTCAAACCTTTGCACACGTCGTGACCTATCGACCCGCTTGACAACGGCGTCGCCAGCGGGTCACATAAACTCATTCACCAGGGGAGTCCCGACAAGGGGCTGAGATACTGCTGGCTTTTGCAGCGCAGTGACCCGTTGAACCTGATCCAGTTCATACTGGCGTAGGGACGGTGCAAAAGTCTTCGCATAGAGTGTCTTGGCACTCGGTCTCTATTCAGGCTCGCGAACTCCTTTCATCCTTCCGGCACAGAACTGGGTTTCCATGCAATAGCAAAGGAACCTGATGATGACCGTATTTAATCCAACTGTTTCAAGCACTCCCACCGTTTCGACGGGACCGTTGCCTGCCTCGACGAAAGTATACAAAACCGGGCACATTCATCCCGATATCCGCGTTCCGATGCGCGAAATCGCCGTTCACCCGACTGCCGGTGAGCCCAATGTCACGGTTTATGATTCCTCTGGTCCGTACAGCGATCCTTCCGCAGAAATCAACATTGCCAAGGGTATTCTGCGTGTTCGCGAAAGCTGGCTCGCCGCGCAGGGTGATGTCCATTCCTATGACGGACGCCGTGTCATCCCGGCGGACAATGGCTTCGCCACGGGCGAGCGGCTGACGCCGGAATTTCCTGTCCGCAACCATCCGATGAAGGCTAGGGACGGCAAGGCTGTCTCCCAGCTTGCTTATGCAAGGGCTGGTATTATCACGCGGGAAATGGAGTATGTCGCGATCCGCGAAAATCTGGGCCGGGAGAGTGCAAAGAAAGCTGTCTTGCGTGATGGCGAATCGTTCGGTGCATCGATCCCTGATCGCGTGACACCCGAATTCGTCCGCGAGGAGATAGCGCGGGGCCGGGCGATCATTCCAGCCAATGTCAATCATCCCGAGCTTGAGCCGATGATCATCGGACGCAATTTTCTGGTCAAGATAAACGCCAACATCGGCAATTCCGCAGTGACTTCCTCCATGGCCGAGGAAGTGGAAAAGATGGTCTGGGCCACGCGCTGGGGCGCTGACACGGTGATGGACCTCTCCACCGGGCGCAATATTCACAACATCCGCGAATGGATTATCCGGAATTCGCCGGTGCCGATCGGTACGGTGCCGCTCTATCAGGCACTGGAAAAGGTTGATGGTATTGCTGAAGACCTCACATGGGAGGTCTATCGCGACACGCTGATAGAACAGGCCGAGCAAGGGGTGGATTATTTCACCATCCATGCGGGTGTGCGGCTGCATTATATACCGCTGACGGTGAACCGTGTGACCGGCATCGTATCGCGCGGTGGTTCGATCATGGCGAAGTGGTGCCTGCATCATCATCGTGAAAGCTTCCTCTACGAGCATTTTGAGGAGATCTGCGATATTTGCCGAGCCTACGATGTAAGCTTTTCGCTGGGTGATGGTCTGCGTCCGGGCTCGATCGCCGATGCCAATGATGCGGCGCAGTTTGCCGAACTGGAAACCTTGGGCGAACTCACGCAGATTGCCTGGGCCAAGGATTGCCAGGTGATGATCGAGGGTCCCGGCCACGTGCCGATGCACAAGATCAAGGAGAACATGGACAAGCAGCTCGCGGTTTGCGGCGAGGCGCCATTCTATACGCTTGGACCACTCACCACGGATATTGCGCCGGGTTATGATCATATCACGTCCGGAATCGGTGCCGCGATGATCGGCTGGTTTGGGACGGCGATGCTTTGCTATGTGACGCCGAAAGAACATCTCGGTCTGCCCAATCGTGACGATGTCAAAGTCGGCGTGATCACCTACAAGATCGCAGCTCATGCCGCCGATCTCGCCAAGGGCCATCCAGCAGCGCAGCTTCGCGATGATGCCCTGTCACGGGCGCGTTTCGAGTTTCGCTGGGAGGACCAGTTCAACCTGTCGCTCGACCCGGAAACGGCGCGTCTCTACCACGATGAGACCTTGCCCAAGGAGGCGCACAAGGTGGCGCATTTCTGCTCGATGTGCGGGCCCAAATTCTGCTCCATGCGCATCTCCCATGACATCCGTGCCGAGGCGCAAAAGGAAGGCATGGCAGCCATGGCAGAGAAATTTCGCGAGGGTGGCAATCTCTACATGCCGCTGAACAATGGTGCCTGAAGGAATGAACGTTCTCATACAGGGCGCCGGTGTGGCCGGTCTGTCGGTCGCCCATGAATTGACGTCACGCGGCGCGCGCGTGACGGTACTTGATCCGCAGCAGGGGAGCCGCTCGGCGGCATCCTGGTTTGCAGGGGGTATGCTCGCGCCTTATTGCGAGCGGGAGAGCGCCGAGCAACCCGTCGTCGAACTTGGCAAGCATGCGGCGGATTGGTGGGAAGCAGCGCTGCCTGGTTCGGTGACACGCAATGGTACGCTGGTTTTGGCACCGGCACGTGACGCCAGGGAGCTTGAACGATTCGGCTCGCGAACGTCTGGCTTTGAATGGGCTGACGAGGAGACGATAGCGACGCTGGAGCCCGATCTGGCTGGGCGCTTCCGCAGGGGACTGTTCTTCAAGGACGAAGCACATCTTGATCCGCGCCACGTGCTGATCAGTCTAGCGGCAAGGCTGGCGGCCGTCGGCGTCGCGTTCGAAACCGACTTGGCTTCAACGGCTGGCTTTGATTGCACTGTTCAGTGCACCGGTTATTCCCCCCAAGATCAAGCCATACGCGGCGTGCGCGGTGAAATGCTGGTGTTGCGCACGTCCGATATCTTCTTGTCACGCCCTGTCCGGCTCGTTCATCCGCGCTTTCCCATCTATATCGTGCCGAGGGCCGACCATGTCTTCATGGTGGGTGCAACGATGATCGAAAGCGACTCGGTCGGTCCGATCACCGCACGCTCGATGATGGAATTGCTGAATGCCGCCTATAGCCTGCACCCTGCCTTCGGTGAGGCGGAGATCGTCGAAACAGGGGTGGGAATTCGTCCTGCCTATCCGGACAATCTGCCGCGTGTCGTCCGCGAGGGCAACACCATCAGCATCAACGGGCTTTACAGGCACGGTTTTTTGCTGGCGCCGGCCATGGCCATGCAAGCGGCGGACATGATCTTGAATGAAAGGAGCGCAAGCCAATGAAATTGCTTGTCAATGGAGAACCGCACGATGTTGTCGCGCAATCGCTCGATGCCTTGCTTGCCGAACTGGAATTCGAAGGTGAATGGCTGGCAACGGCATTGAACGGTGAACTCGTGCGGTTACCGGAACGTCAGACTTGTCGCCTGACCGAGGGCGACCGGGTCGAGATTCTTACTCCACGGCAAGGAGGCTGAGTATGTTGAAACTCTATAATATCGAGCTTTCGTCCCGGCTTTTACTAGGAACGGCACAATATCCTTCGCCGGCCATCCTGATGGACGCAATCAAGGCATCCGGCACGGAAATCGTCACCGTTTCGCTGCGGCGGGAAATGGCAGGCGGCAAATCAGGCGACAAGTTCTGGTCGCTGATCCGGTCGCTTGGAACACATGTGCTGCCGAACACGGCGGGATGTCATACGGTGAAAGAAGCTGTTCTCACGGCGCAGATGGCGAGGGATGTTTTTGCGACTGACTGGATCAAGCTCGAAGTCATCGGCAATCATGATACGTTGCAGCCTGATGTATTCGCGCTGGTCGAGGCTGCCCGGATATTGTCGGATGACGGATTCAAGGTCTTTCCCTATACGACCGACGATCTGATTGTTGCCGAGCGTCTGCTGGAAGTAGGATGTGAGGTTCTGATGCCATGGTGTGCACCGATCGGTTCGGCTCTCGGGCCCCTCAACCTGTATGCACTACGTTCATTACGGGGCCATTTTCCGGACATTCCGATGATCGTCGATGCAGGTCTCGGGCGGCCGTCCCATGCCGCGACGGTCATGGAACTCGGGTTCGATGCGATCTTGCTCAATACCGCCGTGGCAAAGGCCGGCGATCCGGTGGCAATGGCGGGGGCTTTCGCCAAGGCAGTGGATGCGGGACATGCGGCCTTTCACGCAGGCATGCTGGAGCCACGCGATGTCGCCGTGCCGTCGACGCCGGTGGTCGGGCGAGCGGTGTTTACGTGAGCCGGTAGACCTACGGCTTAGCTATCCAGCATCTCGGCGACTTTACGGTTATCGCCATATACGAGGCAGTCGGCGATGGTGGTCTGGTCGAGCACGGCGCGGGTAACATTGGCGACTTCGTTGAAGACGTGGCGGATTTCGCAGGTTGCTTCGTCCTGGCAATCCTCGCAGCGGCGATAGGCGATCTTGCTCAAGCAGGGGAGAGGTGCGATCGGACCATCGATGAGGCGCAGCACCTCGCCGAACGTAATTTCTTCGGCCGGCTTGAGCAGCAGATAGCCGCCCATCTTGCCGCGACGGCTCATGACGATACCCTGGTGCTTCAGATCGAGCAGTATCTGTTCGAGAAACTTCTTCGGGATATTCTGTTCTTCCGCGATGTCCGAGATAAAGAGAGCTTTCTCGGCGTCTGCCCTGGCCAGAACGACGAGCGCCCGCAGAGCATATTTGGCCTTTTGCGATATCATTTTTCTTTGCCTGACTACCAGTGTGGTGCAGTCATAGTCCCTCGCAGCGCATTTTCTAGTCTAAAAATGTTAAAAAATAAGTTTTTTTGCGGCGGAGAAATGTCTTAAAAATGATGTGTAAGGCGCTGAAAAATAATAATTCATTAAGAATTCGGTGAAGACGGCGATACGGGAACAGCGAATTCGATACACGATTAAATAGGTAGAGATTATTGACAAACGATTTCAAGCCGTCATCATCAGGTATCGGTTGACCCAAAAAGGCAACTGCACTCTGCAACCGAATTGTTTGATGGAGGTCGCAATGTACAGTGAAGTATCAGGCATTTTTAACCGGGCGGAACGCCTGTGGCGGGACGTTTTTACAGCTGAAACTTTCGACCGGAGTGCGAGCGATCCCAAGCAGCGCGATCGCGAAGAAGCTTCAGCCAAGAAGAACCGTAACTGGACCGAAGAGGATTTCCTCTGGTGCTGGCAGCACCGCGGATTTTGGTGACAGTTTCATTAGGCTGATTGCCAGGTACACGGCTCTGGCAGTGACCAGCCGCTTGCTGCGGTCAAAGCTCCTTGCAGTATTTGATTTCAGTTATTCCATTCATATTGGAAAATAAATCCTTCCGCCTTGGTGTTTTTACCGCCACTCTCGCAAAAAATGTCCGGTGCCTTTGTGCCGGCGAGGCGTGGGAGAATCCAATGAAAAGACTGTTTATATATGCTGCCCTGGCTCTCAGTGTGAGTTTGACGCCGGTCAAGGCAGCAGACGAGCCAACTGAAATCCTTAATGTTTCCTACGATATCTCTCGCGAACTTTATGAGCAGATCGACAAGGCTTTCGCTGCCGAATACAGGCAGCAATCCGGCAAAGATATCACCGTCAACCAGTCGCATGCCGGTTCTTCGAAGCAGGCCCGCTCAATCCTTGAAGGCCTCGAGGCTGATGTTGTCACTTTCAATCAGGTGACAGATGTTCAGGTCCTGCACGACAAGGGCAATTTCATTCCTGCCGATTGGCAGTCGCGCTTGCCGAACAATTCCTCGCCCTACTATTCTCTGCCGGCTTTTCTCGTTCGGGCGGGAAACCCGAAGAATATCAAGAACTGGGATGACCTGGTTCGTGACGACGTCAAAGTAATCTTCCCGAACCCCAAGACCTCGGGCAATGCTCGCTACACCTATCTGGCTGCTTACGCCTTTGCGCTCGAAAAGTTCAACAAGGACGACGCCAAGGCGCAGGAGTTCGTGAAGAAGCTACTTGCCAATGTGCCGGTGTTCGACACAGGCGGCCGTGGCTCCACGACAACATTTGCCGAGCGTGGTATTGGCGATGTGTTGATTACCTTCGAGGCAGAAGTTCTCGGGACGCGCAAGCAACTCGGCGAAGACAAATATGAAGCAGTTGTCCCGCCGGTGAGCCTGCTTGCGGAGTTTCCGGTAACCGTGGTCGACAAGGTCGCGGACAAACGCGGCTCGCGCGCGATTGCCGAGAGCTATCTGAAGTTCCTCTATTCGCCGGAGGGCCAGGACATTCTCGCGCAGAACTACAACCGGGTGAACGACGAGACGGTGAAGGCGAAATACGCTGCGCAGTTTCCGGAAACGCGCCTCTTGACCGTGGAAGATGTCTTCGGCGGCTGGGAAAAGGTGACGAAGGACCAATTCTCCGAGGGCGGTACCCTCGACAAGGTATTTACAAAGCGCTGAACCAGGTCGGATGACTCAGAATGGCGGCGCGGTCCAAACAGCCGCGCCGTTTTTATCTCAACCAACGCTTGCGTTCATCCGAACATAGGCTAGAAACTGCTCATGTTTTCAAGGTCAAGTCAGCGCGGAATATTGCCGGGTTTCGGTCTCACGCTTGGTGTGACCCTGCTTTACTTTGTCATCATCGTTGCGCTGCCGCTTCTGGCCATGTTGTACAAATCCTTCAACCTTGGATGGGTTGATTTCTGGGGCATTGTCTCTTCGGAGCGGGCGCTTGCGACCTACCGCATTACAGTCGGTGCAGCAGCACTGGCGACTGTACTCAACGCAGTTGTCGGTGTGCTGCTGGCCTGGGTTCTGGTTCGCTATGAGTTTCCAGGACGTCGCCTTCTCGATGCGGTGGTCGATCTGCCTTTCGCGCTGCCGACCGCAGTTGCCGGACTTGCGCTGGTAACAGTCTTTTCCTCCAATGGCTGGTTTGGTCAATATCTGGAACCGCTGGGAATCAAGGTTGCCTATGCGCCGCTCGGCATCGCCCTTGCGATGATGTTTACCAGCATTCCGTTTGTTATCCGGACAGTGCAGCCCGTGCTGGAAGATGTTGCTGCCGATGTCGAAGAGGCGGCACGATCATTGGGCGCTACCAATTGGCAGATATTTGCCAGGATCATCTGGCCGGCGATCTTTCCGGCATTCATTGCAGGATGCAGCCTTTCCTTTGCACGCAGCCTTGGTGAGTTCGGCGCTATAGTCTTCATCTCCGGCAATCTGCCATTCGAGACGGAAGTCATGTCGCTCCTCGTGTTTATCCGTCTGGATGAATATGACTATCCGGCAGCCGCTGCGCTGGCGACCGTGATGCTGGTCACTGCGTTCGTCATGCTATTCGTCACCAACTCAATTCAAGCTTGGCAGCTGCGCTATGCAGACCGCAGCTAGTCTCGTTTCGCCAGCGGCAATAGGGCAACCGTCGCGGCGGCATGGCATCAGGCCATCGCGGTTGTCGCAGTGTCTGCTCATCATTTCCGCGATCTCCCTGTCGATCCTGTTCATCGGTGTGCCAATGGCAGTGATTTTCACCTATGCTTTTCGGGAAGGTATTGCGGTTTATTTCTCGCAGATCGCGCAACCTGCGACTCTGCATGCCGTCTGGTTAACGGTTCTCGCTGCGATCGTTGTTGTGCCGATCAACATGATCTTCGGGATATGCGTGGCGTGGCTGGTGACACGTTTTCGTTTTCCCGGACGGCAGCTACTGATTACCTTCGTCGAAATACCGTTTTCGGTATCGCCGATCGTTGCTGGCGTGACCTATCTGTTTCTCTACGGTAGCCAGGGTCTGCTTGGGCCGCTGCTTGAGAGCTACGATATCAAGATCATGTTCACCGTTCCGGCTATCTTTCTTGTCAGCCTGTTCGTGACGAGCCCGTTCGTGGCGCGTGAGCTTATTCCGTTGATGCAGGCGCAGGGCAGCGAGGACGAAGAGGCGGCAATCACCCTTGGTGCAACCGGGCTGCAGACATTCTTCTACGTGACCTTGCCCAACATCCGCTGGGCGCTGCTCTATGGCGCAGTACTTTGCAATGCACGCGTTATGGGCGAATTCGGCGCCGTCTCCGTTGTTTCGGGCGCGATTCGCGGACAGACCAACACGTTGCCGCTGCAGATCGAACTTCTGTTCAATGATTACAACGTAACAGGTGCGTTTGCTGCCTCATCGACATTGGCTTTGATTGCTGTTGTGACGCTCGTCCTGAAATATTTCCTGGAACGTAAGCAGACAAACTAAGCGGCTCGCTGAGTGCGAAAACCATCCTGTGGCCGCCGCAGGGAATCTGCCAGAATATGCGCTTCCGGCCACGAGCCGAAACCGCTCTCAATATTGATGTGCCCAGCATTTTTCATATCGACAAAGCCTGAACCCCAGACTCCGGCCAGAGCTTCCGCCTTGTTGAAGGACATATAGGGATCGTCGCGGCTGGCGACGACGATTGACGGGAAGCCGAGCTTGTGGCGCGGCAAGGGCGCAAAACTGCGGAACTTCGAATCCTGAACGGCCATACGTTCGGCATCGGCCGGAGCGACGAGAACTGCTCCTGCTATATGCGCTGCCGATGGACGGCTGGCGAGATGCGTGACGAGAACGCAGCCAAGGCTATGAGCGACGAGGACAGCACCGGGTGTTTCGGCAAGGGTTGCTTCGAGAACATGAAGCCATTGGCAAAGGACCGGATTGTCCCAATCGTCCTGTTCGACAAGGCGGGCCGTTTCGTCCTCAAGCAACCATTGCTGTTGCCAATGGCCTTTTTCGGACCCGCGATATCCCGGGATGATCAATGTCGTCATGCGCCACCACTCCTTTATGCAAATTGCCTGGAGACGAATTCGTAGTGTGGCCTCAAAATAGGGTGGCTGTGTTGATCCATGAAGGAACAGCGCACTAAACTCAGTCAGAAATGGAAAATATTCCCTGCGCGAATTGTGACTATCGTAAAATTGGCAGTCAGGTATCGCTGTCTTTCTTGTACCAGCGCAACAGCAGCTGCGAGCGCTCGAAATAGAGTACCACGAGCAGCGACAAGGCGAAGGGTATCAACAGATAGAACAGGCGGAAAATAATAAGTGCCGCCAATACGTCCGCTTGATTCATATCGGGCAGTCCGGTCAGAAAAACCAGTTCCAGGACGCCGAGGCCGCCGGGCGCATGGGAGATCAACGCTGCAGAAAATGACACGAGAAAAATGCCGAGAATGACAAGGAAGCCCGGATTGCCCACGCTGGGTAGGGTGAAATATATGATTGCGGCGGCGCCGACGAGCTCGAGTGGTCCCACGATAAGTTGCTGAGCCACGACGGAAAGACGCGGATATTCGAGCGTGAAGCGGCGGACGCGCAACGGTTTGAAGTGCAGCCAGCTGCCGAACACATACAATAATACGATCGCCAGTGCGCCGAAACCAAGAACATAGCTCAGGGAAGGCGGCAGCTCCGTATTGAATCGCTGCAAAAGCTGGGGCTCCATGAGGAGGACGACGGCGCTCAGGGTCAGTATTCCGAGCATGAAGGTAAATGAACAGAAGGCAATGAGCAGGGCAATCTCAGGGCCGCTCATGCCTTGCGTGGAATAAGCGCGGTAGCGGACCACCGCTCCCGATAGAACAGATGCGCCTATATTGTGCGAAAGCGCATAGGTCGTGAACGAGCAGAGAGCGATAAACAGCCAGGAAATCTTGCGGCGAAGATGCAAGAGCGCGATACGGTCATAACCGGCCAGAGCGGCATAGGCGACGAGGGATGCAAACCCTGCCAGGACCCAACGATGTGCCGGAATGGCATAAAGGCTGTGGATCACGTCATCCAGCGAGATGCTCCGCAACTCCTTGTAGAGAAGCCATACGGAAATCCCGACGGCAGCCAGTCCAACAACCGGCCATACGTAGTCCTTCAATTTCATGCTTTTTCCTGCTCACCCATTCTTACTACTACACCGTTTTGTTATTTTTATTCGGTCAATGGTCCCTCTGGTTTCGGCTCGTCGAGGTCGAGTATATGAGCGACGATACCGCGCGCAATTTCGCGCTCGCCCATGATGACGGCATCCGCACCAAGATCTTGCAAATGCTGTACCTCCGCATCCGAATGAGCGCGCGCCAGAATGCTGATGACAGGGTTTGCAGCGCGTGCCTTGACGACGATCTGGCCGGCTTCAAAAGCGTTCGGAATGGCGATGATGAGCTGGCGCGCTTGGGCCAGGTTGGCAGCGGCGAGGATATCGCCGTTGGCTGCGTTGCCGACGATGGTTTCGATATTCTCGTCGTGTAGTTTCGCAACCGTCTTGTCGGCGTCCTCAATGACAAGAAAGGGCTTGCCGACTTCCTTCAAGGCATCGCCAACAAGGCTGCCCACGCGGCCATAGCCAACAAGCACGGCATGATCGGTAAGCGTGGTTGGGCGAATTTCTTCGACATCGGGCTCTTCTTCAGAGGTTGTATTCGCCTCCGTGACAGGTTCCTCAGCTGCGGGCAAACGCTTTTCAAGCCTTGGCTTCAGATAGGTCACCGCTGCAAAGACAAGTGGATTGACGAGTATCGAGAGAATGGCGCCACCGAGGATCAAATCGCGACCCTCTTCGGGCAGCATGCCCAACCCGACGCCGAGTTCGGCGAGGATAAAGGAAAATTCGCCGATTTGCGCCAGACTTGCGGAAATGATCAATGCCGTGCCTGTTGGGTAGCCAAAGGCGCGTACGATAAAAAATGCAGCGAGCGACTTGCCGACGACGATGATTGCGAGCGTTGCAAGCAGCGGCAGTGGATCGTTGACGATTGTCATTGGATCGAACAGCATGCCGACCGACACGAAGAACAGCACCGCAAAAGCGTCGCGCAGCGGCAGGGATTCTTCAGCGGCACGGTGGCTGAGCTCGGATTCACTCATGATCATGCCGGCAAAGAAGGCGCCGAGCGCCAGTGATACGCCGAAGAGCTTGGACGCGCCGAAGGCGACGCCAAGCGCAATCGCCAGCACCGCCAGACGGAAAAGCTCGCGTGATCCGGTATGGGCAATTGCGTGCAGGGTCCACGGAATGACCCGGCGCCCGACAATGAGCATAACGGCAACGAAGGCTGCAACCTTGCCGAGGGTCAGCGCTATGACACCGCCAACGCCGAGATTGAAGTAAGAGGCGAGGGGATCGCTTGCTGCATGTATCGCGCTGTCATTTGCATCGCCGCCGTTTATAGCGCCGGCAATGGCAGGCAGCAGAACGAGCGCCATCACCATGGCAAGATCTTCAACGATGAGCCAGCCGACAGCGATGCGTCCGCGCTCAGTCTCGATCAGACGGCGCTCCTGCATCGCGCGGAGGAGAACCACGGTACTGGCTACAGAAAGAGCGAGGCCGAAGACGAAACCGGCCTGCATGCTCCAGCCGAGTATCCAGGCCAGACCGGCACCAAGCAGGGTTGCCGCCACGATCTGCACGATGGCGCCGGGAATTGCGATGGCGCGGACCGAAAGAAGGTCTTTCAGGGAAAAATGCAGTCCGACGCCAAACATAAGCAGGATGACGCCGATTTCGGCCAGTTCGGCCGCCAGTTCCTGATCGGCGACAAATCCGGGGGTATGAGAGCCGGCCAGAACACCGGCGACAAGATAACCGACAAGGGGAGGAATACGCAGACGGTTGGCAATCGCACCGAAAATAAAGGCCAGAACCAGACCTATGACGATTGTCGCAATCAGCGGCGTTTCATGAGGCATATGTCGGCGTCTCCTCCGTGGGAATAGTTAAAGGACAAATATCGATGATCCTGCGAACAGGTGCTGTCGCAGCAGTATTGCGTACCGGAGATGGCTTGCAAACCGATTTCGTCGTCCTTGCGGCGCAAGGGAATGTGATTTTTCCCCTGCGCCGCAAATAGTTAGCGTTGAACGCTAAGTTGGCCGCCGATCAGCTCTGAATGATCGGCTTTTCGCCTGAACCGATGCGTGAAGCGTGGTTCTTTTCCCACCAGGTTCCGAGCAGCAAGAGAATCGGCGCTGCGATGAAGAGCGACGAACTTGTGGCAATGACCACGCCGAAGAGCATCGGCAGAGCAAAATTTTCTACGGCCTTGCCACCCCAGATCGCCATCGGAAGCATGGCAAGGAACACCGTGAGCGAGGTGTAGATACAACGCGCCAATGTCTGGTTGATACTCAGATCGATAATCTGGCGCAGCGGCATCTTCTTGTGGATGCGTAGATTCTCGCGCATGCGATCGTAAACCACGACCTTGTCGTTGACCGAGTAACCGATGATGGTCAGCAGCGCGGCGATGGCCGTGAGGTTGAAATCCAGCCCCATCAGCGCAAAGAAGCCAACAGTCTTCGTGGTATCGAGGATCAGGGTGGCGATTGCACCAAGCGCGAAGTGCCACTCGAACCGCCACCAGATGTAGAGCAGCATGGCAAGGCTGGCGAGGGTAACGGCCAGGACACCCGATCGGGCAAGTTCCTGACTGACCTTCGGCCCGACGACTTCCGAACTTTCGATCTTAACACCGGGATCGAGTTGCTGAACGGAGGCCCTGACCTTGGTAACAGCGGCAGTCTGCGCCTCTTCGCCGCCCTCCTGACGCTGAACACGGATAAGCACCTTGTTGTCGCCACCAGCTTGCTGAAGCGCGACTTCGCCGAGTCCGAGGCCTTCAAGAGTTCGAACGCATCGTCGCGAGGTCTGCGGGTTTCGATGTCGTGACTTCAACCTGGATACCGCCCTTGAAGTCGATACCGTAGTTGAGGCCCGGATGGATGAACAGGATGACCGAGGCAATCGACAGGAAGATCGAAACGCCTATGCCGAAGAAACGGGCGTTCATGAAGGAGATGTTGGTGTTTTCCGGCACGAGCTTGAACAGGTGCTCGATACGGATGGTCTTCATCTTCCGGCGGCGAACGATAGCGGTCATCATGACACGGACGACGGTTACTGCCGTGAACATCGAGACGAGCGCGCCGATGATCATTGTGATGGCGAAGCCGCGTATCGGTCCGGTACCGAACAGGAAGAGCAGCAGCGTCGCGATAAGGTGTGTGGCCTGCGAGTCGATGATCGTCGAATAGGCGAGCTTGAAGCCGCGATCGACCGCCGCCATTGCGCCGATACCCTTGCGAGCTTCTTCGCGGATACGCTCGTTGATGAGAATGTTCGCATCAACAGCAAAGCCGATACCGAGGATGATAGCAGCGATGCCGGGCAAAGTGAGCGTCGCTCCGAGCAAACTCAATATGCCGAATGTCAAAATGATATTCAGTGCAAGCGCCAGATTGGCAATCAGGCCCCAGCCGCTGTAAAGGACGAATATGAAGCCCACGACGAGCGCGAAACCGATGAGGCCAGTCAGAAGGCCCATCTTGATGACGTCGCCGCCAAGGTCCGGACCAACGGTTCGCTCTTCGATGACGGTCAGCGGTGCAGGCAAAGCACCGGCACGCAGCAGCGCGGCGGTGGTGACCGTATCCTGAACGGTGAAGTTACCGGTGATCTGGCCGGAGCCGCCGGTGATAGGAACCTGGATGACGGGTGCCGTCAGCACCTTGCCATCGAGTACGATGGCGAAGGGGCGGCCGACATTCTGGCTTGTGATATCGGCAAATTGACGTGCGCCGATATTATCGAAGCGGAATGAAATGATCGGTTGGTTGGTCTGCTGATCGAAGGCCGCGCGGGCATCCGTCAGGCGCTCACCGCTGAGAGCCACGCGATCTTCCACCGGATAGGTAATGCTGGGGTCCTTCGCATCCGGCAAGATGGATACACCGGGTGGCGGTGCGGCGCCGGTATTGCGATCCGCAACCATGTGGAAGGTCATCTTGGCCGTACTGCCGAGCAGGGCGCGAAGCTGGCTCGGATCCTGCAGGCCCGGAAGCTGAACGACGATGCGATCGGAGCCAACGCGCTGGATGGAAGGCTCGGCAACGCCGACCTGATCGACGCGGCGGCGGACGATTTCAAGACTCTGCTGCAGGGCATTGTCGAGCTTGTCTTTCATGCCGGCTTCGGTCAGCGTCAGGCGGATCTGGTTGCCGTTCGTGGTTATATCGATATCACTGACTGGCGCTGCGAAGCCGACTTGCGCGACCTGGGTAGTCAGATCGCGAAGGGCGGCAACGGCTGCGTCGCTCTGAGTGGCGTCAGTCAGCGTTACGACGACGCTGTCACCCGCGACGCGGACAGATTGCGGTTGGATTTTTGCCGTGCGCAGATGACCGCGCGTATCATCGAGAATAGAGCGGATACGGTCTTTCTTGAGTGCGGCAGCATCCACTTCGAGAACCAGATAGGAACCGCCGCGAAGATCGAGGCCCAGGGCGACCTGTTTCTTCGGGAACCAGCTCGGCATGGCTTCGAGCTGCGCTTTGGTAAAGGCGTTGGGAAGGGCGAGGACAATGCCCACCAGGATAATAGCAATGTAGGTCCACAGGACCCATCTCGAAGTACGCATATCTCATATTCCGTTATGAAGAGCGGGCGCGCTGCCGAGAACTGATTTACGAGTTTGCCTGGCGGCCGCCGGAGTTTGTTTTCGTCGTTTCCCTATTGGAAACGGTGATGTCAGGCCGCGGGCAGAGGCGGAGCGCGGGCGCTGAAAACAGAATTGCGGTCGAGCGCCAGACTCGATCCGGACTGAGCTGAAATGACGCTTTTCCGATTTGCGATAACCAGCGCAGGCTCGGCAGGAACCAGCCCATCCTGTGGGCCGCTATCGGACCGAAGGCCACTCTTGATCTTCAGGTGCAAAGCTTCAAGCGCTGCAACGCGCAACGGCCTCTGGACAGGAGTGGACTGATTGTCGGCTTCGTGGGCCAGGCGCGTTTCATTGCGCGTAGGCGTCCCGGCATCCTTTGCCGCGATATTGGTCTCCGAACCAGTCATATAGACTGTGCCCAAGGCCGCGCTGATCGTCGAAACAAGCCAGAAAATAGAAATCAGGAGCGGAGCAGCGCTGCGCTTTCCTGTTTTGCTATTTTTTCGAAGGCCCATACGTTTGTCCAATATCAATTTATCGCGGCGCAAAGCACCTCGCTGCGACTCTATTTATGAAGTCTGAAAGCTCGAGTCACTCAAAATCGTCGCGTTCCGGCACCAATGACCGGAAAATATGTCGTTTTGCAGGAAACGGGTGGAACGAAACGGCCAAAGTGGACACTCTGGTTTGAACTTTAGTTCGAAATGGAGAAGTCATCATGGCTGACGCAATCAGCAGCGTATCAACCATTCGATGGGACACGATCGAAGCGGAACTGGATAAGTTCGGCTGCGCCCTTTTGAAAGGTGTATTGTCCAAAACGCAGTGCGAACGAATAGCCGCGAGTTACCCGGACGATAGCCAGTTTCGAAAGCGCATTGTCATGGCACGACACGGATTCGGCCGTGGCGAGTACAAATACTTCAGCTATCCGTTGCCAGATGTCGTTAGCGATCTGCGCCAATCGCTCTATCCGCCCTTGGCCAGGATTGCTAATCGCTGGAACGAATTGACGGGAATCGATGTCCGCTATCCTGATCAGCATGAGGCATTTGTTGAGCGGTGCCACGCCGCCGGACAAGATCGTCCGACGCCACTGCTGCTCGAATATGGCGAGGGCGACTATAACTGCCTGCATCAGGACATTTACGGCGTGCATGTCTTTCCGCTGCAGGCGGCATTCCTTTTGTCAAAGCCGGAAGAAGATTTCACCGGCGGTGAGTTCGTTCTGACGGAGCAAAGGCCGCGTATGCAGTCTCGTGCGGAGATCGTTCCGTTGCGGCAGGGCGACGCGGTAATCTTTCCCGTCAGCCAGCGTCCCGTGAAAGGCACGCGCGGCCATTACCGCGTGAACATGCGCCACGGTGTCAGCCGTCTGCGCAGCGGCAAACGTCATACGCTGGGCATCATCTTCCACGATTCGAAATAGTTGCATTGATACTCGCGCCAGGACGGCCTGCAAATGGCGCTCTTCTGCGATCCGGTGCTCATGAACCCAAAAGTTCACTGCGCTCCGGTTCTCAAAAATCACCATTTTCGGCTCGCCCTGACCCGAATCTCAACGCACGTTGGTCTCCCCAGTTGCGTCGATACGTGAAGAACAGCATTGTAGCCTGAAATTTCATATGGGGCGTCAATGGACTATCTGATTTTCTGGGAATGGCTGAACTTTGCCGCGCGCTGGCTGCATGTGATCACGGGAATCGCCTGGATCGGATCATCCTTCTATTTCATCGCTCTCGATCTTGGATTGCGGAGGCACGCAAATCTCCCACAAGGAGTTAATGGCGAGGAATGGCAGGTTCACGGCGGCGGCTTCTACCATATCCAGAAATACATGATCGCGCCGCCTCATATGCCGGAACATCTCATCTGGTTCAAATGGGAGTCCTATTTCACCTGGCTGTCCGGCTTCGTGCTGCTTTGCATCGTCTATTACGGCAGCGCCGATCTATTTCTGATCGACCGCAATGTGCTCGATGTTTCTACGCCTGTGGCTATCCTGATCTCGCTCGCGTCGATCTCAATTGGCTGGCTGATTTATGATCTGCTCTGTAAATCTCCGCTGGAATCCAATGATACCGTGCTGATGCTCATCCTCTACGGCGTGATCGTTTTCATGGCCTGGGGCTACACGCATCTGTTCACAGGCCGCGCCGCACTTTTGCACCTTGGCGCATTCACCGCGACGATCATGACGGGCAATGTGTTCCTGCTGATCATCCCCAATCAGAAAAAGGTCGTTGCCGATTTGATTGCGGGCAAGACCCCCGATCCCAAGCTCGGCAAGCAGGCCAAGCAGCGCTCGACGCACAACAACTATCTGACGCTTCCGGTCATCTTCCTGATGCTGTCGAACCACTATCCTCTGGCCACGTCGACGCAGTTCAACTGGATCATCGCCGCCCTGATATTCATCATCGGCGTGCTCATCCGGCATTATTTCAATTCGAGACATGCAGGAACGGGCAATCCGCATTGGACATGGTTGGCGAGCACGATCCTTTTCATCATTATCATCTGGCTTTCGACCGTTCCAAAAGTCCTGACAGGCGAGGAGAAAGTGTCCCGCGCTGCTGAACCTTTTCTGACTGCGCAGAATTTCCAACAGGTCCGTGATACGGTGATGGGGCGTTGTTCCATGTGCCACGCGGCGGAACCTTCTTGGGAAGGGATCATGATGCCGCCAATGGGGATACGTCTCGATACGGATGAACTGATCGCAACCCATGCGAACCAGATCTACATTCAGGCGGGTGCAAGCCATGCCATGCCGCCCGGCAATCTGACGCACATTACCGATGACGAGCGCGCGCAGATCGTCGCGTGGTATCGCGATGCGACAGCAGGAAAAGTGACTCCATGACAGAATTATTGTTGCGTGGCCGTATTCTCAGCTTTCACGACGAACCCCTGAACGGCGAGGCAAGCGACGAAACATTCACTTATCTCGAGGATGGCGGGCTGCTCGTTCGCGATGGCAAGATCGTTGCAATGGATGATTATGCAAAACTGCGAGCGGGCGAGGCTCGTAACGTCGAGGTCGTCGACCACCATCCGTATCTGATCATGCCGGGTTTCATCGACTGTCATATTCATTATCCGCAGACGCAGGTGGTCGGTTCCTATGCCGGTGCCTTAATGGAATGGCTCGACAAATATACGTTTGTCGAGGAGCAGAAATTCTCCAATCAGGGCCATCCGGAAAAGATCGCCTCTGCGTTCTTCGATGAGTTGATCCGTCACGGGACGACGAGTGCGGCAGCATATTGTTCCGTGCACAAAGCTTCGGTGCATGCGTTCTTTACGGAGGCGCACCGGCGCAATATGCGGATGGTTGCCGGCAAGGTTATGATGGACCGCAACGCCCCGCCCGGTCTGCTTGATACGCCACAATCCGGATATGACGACAGCAAGGCGCTGATCGCCGACTGGCATGGCAAGGGACGTCAGCTCTACGCAATCACGCCGCGTTTTGCCCCGACTTCCTCGCCAGAGCAGCTGGAGATGAGCGGCACGCTGGCGAGCGAATTTCCAGACATGCATGTGCAGACACATCTTTGCGAGAACACCGCCGAGATTGCCTTCGTTGCGGAACTGTTTCCGTGGAGCCGCGACTACACGCAGGTCTACGAGCACTACGGACTGTTGGGGCCGAAGACGCTGCTTGGCCATTGCATTCATTTGACCGATGCGGAAGTGAGCACCATCGCAAACTGCGGCTCGATTGCTGTGTTCTGTCCCACGTCAAACTTGTTCATAGGTAGCGGGTTGTTCGATCTGGCGCGCCTTCAGGCGTCGAACGTTCGCAATGCGATCGCGACGGATATTGGCGGCGGCACATCCTACTCCATGCTTCGAACCTTGGACGAGGGCTATAAAATTCTCAATATTCAGGGGCAGCGCTATCATCCATTGCGCTCGTTTTACCAGGTGACTTTGGGGAACGCGCGTGCTCTTGCGTTGGAGGGTACCATTGGCTCATTCATAATTGGTGCGGAGGCTGACTGCGTGGTTCTGGATGCGTGCGCCACGCCTGCTACGCGCGTTCGGATGGAGACGGTCGAAACGCTGGTGGAAGAACTCATGCTGTTGCAGACGATGGGGGATGATCGAGCAATCGCCGAGGTTTACGTTGCCGGTGTCGCAGCCAAGAGCACTTTGCCAAGCTGACGGTCCAAGGAACCAAAGAGCGCATTCAGCCGTTCGGCTCGGTCAATGCCTCCGTTTCCGGGACCTTTCATGACAACACAGCATCGGAACTTGCGAACCGGCCAGCCCATCTGGCTTGGCCGAAGGGCTCCCGGCGTCGAACTCAATCTGCTACTTGAAGATATCGCCATCGATATCGCGATTGTCGGCGCTGGTATCAGCGGTGCGCTGATGGCCGAAAGCTTGACGGAGGCGGGATATTCGGTTGCGATTTTTGACAGACGAAAGCCGGTGACCGGTTCAACGCCTGCAAGCACGGCGCTACTGCAATTCGAGATCGACACGCCATTGCATCAACTTGCGCAGCAGATCGGCCGCAATGATGCCGAGCGCGCTTGGCGACGATCGAAACTCGCGGTCGATGCGCTGCGCGAAAGAACCCGTGAGCTTGGGATAAAATGTGAGATGCAAGACAGGGATTTGCTTTATCTTGCAGGCGATCTTCTTGATGAGAAAGGCTTGACCAAGGAGCTTTTGGCCCGCCGCCGCGCGGGCTTTGAAACAAAATTCCTGGAACGCGACGAACTGAAGGTGAGGTTCGGTATTGATCGCCCGGCCGCATTAATGAGCTTTGATAATATCGAAGCCAATCCGCGCCAACTGGCACTTGGGTATCTCAACGTTGCAATTTCGCGTGGTGTCAAAATCTTCGCACCAGTTGAAGTCGTGTCTGTGGAACCTAGATCGCGTGGCGTGATCGCCGCGACCAAAGAGGGTCGAAAAATACGCTGCAAATATCTGGTTTCTACCACCGGTTATGAGATTCCCGAGCAAGTGCCGCAGAAAGGACACCAGATCATTTCTACATGGGCGCTCGCGACGCCGCCACAGAAGCAAAAGCTGTGGCCCGAACAATGCCTGATCTGGGAGGCCTCGGATCCCTATCTTTACATGCGTACTACCGAGGATGGACGGATCATCGTCGGCGGCGAGGATGAAGAATTCGAGGATGAGGAAAAGCGCGATGCGAAATTGCCGGCGAAGACCAAGGCTATTCTGCTAAAGCTCAAGAAGTTGTTCCCGAAAGTGACTGCAGAAGCCGATTACGCGTGGACCGGGAGCTTTGGCTCGAGCACAACGGGTCTGCCAACAATCGGCGCCATCCCCAACATGCGCCGGTGCTTTGCCGTCCTCGGATATGGCGGGAATGGCATCACGTTCTCCATGGTCGCGGCGCAACTTGTCCGAGGACTGATAACGCGGACTGGCGATCCGGATGAAGACCTGTTCGCGTTCAAGTAATCCTATTCGACGCGGTAGCCGACCTCTTCTGCCGCATGTCCCAACGTCTGCCAGAACGAACGCGCAAAGGTGCGGAACACATAGAGATCGAAAGTCTCGTCATCAATCCGCTGGATAGTGGTGTGAATATCGTGATGCAGAGTGGCGCGTCCATAAGCGATAGGGAAGGCATGCTCGGAAAAGTCGATGGCAAAGAGCTTTGACAATACCCATTCGGAACGTGGTCCGCTGATACGGATCACGGTGCGACCATGGGTGAGGTCGACCATCGTCCCGAGCTCAGGAGATATGGCCGAGCGCAGCCGGGATTCGAGATCCGGTGTTGCGCTAACCACGAAATAACGGCCGGGCGCAAAGCCAAAGACAGATTTTTCACCGGCGACGCGGCCAAGACCGGGTTTGTTCTGAAGAACAAGACCTGTTGCACTGCCGATTGCAGTCAGCACAGTTGGTATCGTATCGGCCCAGGCAGTAACCTGAATAATCGAGAGGTTTTTTCGCTCGCGCAGTGTGACGCCAATACCGGCAGCAGAATTGCCGTGATCGCCTGGGATGAAGGTTTTGCCGAGTGGAGATTGAGGTTCAGCCATGCATCCGGCTCCCTTCTGGATCGAACATGTGGTGGCTGACGATCTCTACTGCGCAATGTTTGTCGCGGAGGAGGTCAGTTGCGAAAGCACGGTTGCCAATCATCGATGTCCCGTGTTTGACCAGTGCCAGCGCGATATATTTTCCGAGTGCCGGTGAATAACACGCCGCGGTGACATGACCAAAACTGTCGGCTGGCTCTCGGGGATGGGGATCTGTCACGATGTGGCTGCCGCCATTGATCGATTGATTGTCGAGCGAGATCAAGCCGACAAGGGACAAGCGGTTGTCATCCTTGAGCCCTTCGCGATTGATCATGGCAGAGCCGATATAGGGCTTTTTCTTTGATAGCATCCAGTCGAGATGAAGGTCATGAGCGCTCGTCCTGCCGTCGATTTCGGCACCGGTGACATGGCCTTTTTCGATACGCAACGTACCGAGCGCCTCGAGTCCGTAGGGCATAATTTCAAAAGGCCTGCCAGCCGCCAGGAGCGCTTCCCAAACCTGCGTCCCATATCCGGCACCACAGTAAACTTCGTATGCAAGTTCCCCCGAGAACGACAGGCGGCAGATCATCACTGGTCCATCGGCGATCTTGCCATGGACGACGCCCATAAAGGGCAAGGTGTCATTGTCAACTTTTGTCCCCGTCACGCAGGCCTCAAGTACGGCGCGGGACTTCGGACCAGAGATGGCTGAACCCGCCCAGACGTCGGTGACCGAGGTCAGGTGCACACGCAACTCCGGCCATACACAGTCGAGATAATATTCGAGATGTTGCATCACCGGACCGGCATTGGCAGTCGTTGTCGTCATCAGGTACTGCGTTTCGCCAAGGCGCCAGGTAGTGCCGTCATCGAAGGCGATTCCATCTTCGCGCAGCATCAGACCATAACGCGCCTTGCCAACTGGAAGGGTGGAAAACATGTTGGTGTAAACACGGTCCAGGAGTTCAGCGGCATCGGGACCTTGTATGTCGATCTTACCGAGCGTTGAAACATCGACAATGCCGACGCTCTCACGAACTGCCCTGGCCTCACGCGTATAGGCCTGCTCGATTGTTTCGCCATGGCTGGCATAGATCATCGGACGGTGCCAGAGGCCGGCTTCATAGGTTTTCGCACTGTTTGCCAGATGCGAGTCGTGCATCGGCGTCAGCCGGTGCGGACGCAGGTCGCCGTAACGTTCGCCAGCCAGGGTACCAAGGGAAACCGGTGTGAATGGCGGGCGGAACCGTGTCGTACCGGCTTCGGGGATCGAAATTCCACGCACCTCGGCCATGATGGCGAGGCCGGGAACATTGGAGGTCTTACCCTGATCGGTGGCCATGCCGAGCGTGGTGTAACGCTTCAGATGCTCGACCGAGTGAAAACCTTCGCGATAGGCGAGGCGGATATCGTCAGCAGTAACATCATGCTGAAAATCCACGAACGCCTTTTGTGATCTAACCGCGGGTTCAATCTCAAACACCGGGGCGGGAGACGAGTCCAGCATTGGTGCTTCAACCAGAGGAAGAATTAGCCTGCTCTTGGCGGAGCCCTTGGTTGCAGCGTCGGACATGACGCTGATCGTGTCCATGTAACCCGCGGCAGCACCCGTCATCACCCAGTTCTGGTTCGGTTCCGGTGGCAGAAAGGCTTGCAGATCCTCATCCCATTCTGGCTTGCCGCCAGCCTGGCTGGCGAGGTGGATGGCTGGCGACCAGCCACCTGAAACACCAAGACAGTCGGCCTTTAGTTCACGGGGCGCACCCGAAACCCGGCCGGTTTCAGCGTTGAAATGCTGAACTGAGATCGAGCTTAGCGTCTTGCCAGCATGTGTCGCGGTGACCGCATGGCCGAGAAGCAGTTCAGCGCCGGCGACGCTGGCGATATCCCGGCAAGTACCGGAAACATCGGACCGCACGTCAATAATAGCCGTGACGTTGACGCCGGCAATGGAGAGGGTCCGGGCCGCATCATAGGCGCTGTCATTATTGGTGAAGAGAGTGACGTTGTTTCCCGAAGCGACGCCATATTCAACCGCATAGCGGCGTACAGCATCGGCCAGCATCACGCCGGGACAGTCATTGCCGGGAAAGACGATGGGGCGCTCGAACGCTCCCGTCGCCAGAACGGTTTTGCCGGTGCGAATGACCCAATGACGCTGACGTGGCTGGCCCTTTGTCCGGTTCGGCTTGTAATCGGAAACATGTTCGACCGCTGTGAGAACATTACCGTCATAATAACCCCAGACAGATGTCCGGGTTAGGAACCGGACATTGGGCATATTCGCCAAAGCATCAGCTTTTTCGCGGGCCCAAACGGCGGGGTTGCGTCCATCGATCGTCTCACCAGATGCAATAAGAGAACCGCCCGGTAGCGGACGCTCTTCGGCGATGATGACGCGCGCGCCGGTTGCCGCGGCCGCTTCCGCGGCGATCAGACCGGCAGGTCCGCTGCCAACGACGAGGACATCGCAAAACGCGTTCATGCGCTCGTAGCGATCGGGGTCTGGCGCGGTGCCCGCCTTGCCGAGCCCCGCAGCGCGGCGAATGAATTTCTCGCAGAACATCCAGAACCGCGTGCCTCGCAGCGGGCCAATTGCTGGTCCCATGAAGGTCTTGTAGTAAAATCCTGCAGAAAACAGCGGGCCAGCCAATTGGTTAATGGCCATGAAGTCATGTTCCAGCGAAGGAAAGCGGTTTTGACTCTGGGTAACCAGGCCGTCAAAAATCTCAAGTTCCGTAGTCCGGACGTTTGGCTCGCGTACGGCGCCGGAAAAAACGGTGACAAGGGCGTTCGGTTCATCACTACCAGCTGCGAACACACCGCGCGGGCGATGATACTTGAATGAGCGTCCGAACAGCGTAATGCCATTGGCAAGCAGAGCGGAAGCAAGCGTGTCTCCCGGATGGCCGCTATAGGCCTTGCCGTCGAACGTGAACCTGATGGATTTGGAGCGGTCGATACGTCCGCCCTTGGAAAGCCGTGAACTCGTCATGAACGTTCACCAATCACTGCGTCGCGCGCAAATGCGACCGAGGAAATCGCATGGGTTGCCATATCGCGCGTTACAAGGAGATGCTGGCGGCAACCGCCGGAATGCAGCCAGAACTCGCGATGTGAGCCGCTCGGATTGGTGCGATCATAGATGTAGGAGTTCCACGCTTGCTGATCCGACGACGCCGGATCGGGTCGCCTGCGCGTCGCATCACCCTGATATGTGAACTCGATGACGTCACGCGGTCCGCAATAGGGGCATTTGATTATCATGTTCTCACAATCTCGGCGAAACGTATGATTAGCAAGCTCGATGGACAGAAGACTTGCCTCAAGGCAATCAACAGAATGTACCGGGAGTGGTCAAGGTCACGGGGGCTACAAATCACCGCTCTGCACATTTAAAAAATACTTTCTACATTCAATTATCTTCTTCTTTATAGTGTGATACTATTGAATGAGCATTCGGGTCGTAACGATAACGTCAAGCAATGTCGCTCCGCCGACTAGTTTAGATGCAGTTGATTATTGGATATTGATCATGTTCGTTTGGTCGTGCGATTTACACTTTGAACTGGGCGATGTCGGTGGCATTGTCGATAGCGCGCTGTAGTCCTCTCGTATTGAAGAGTCCTGAGCGTTTCGTCGCGGACTTGAATCTTCATTTGGCTGATGCTGACTTGATTCTCAAATTATTGACCACGTGCGTGAAGGCTGGGTTGGCCGCTGGTGCAAAAAACAACAGGCCAAGGAACGGTTCTTCTCATCCATTAGTTTAATGCTGCAAAAACAACGACGCGTTCAGTTGCCGTTCAACTTGATCCCGTTATAACTGTTATTGAAGAGCCCATTGAGGCTCCGTAACAGAGGCGGTGGAAACACCGTAAAGATATGAACAAGTTTGCCGTTGCCGTTCTTTTGTCTGCCATTTCAGCTGGATCGGCATTTGCTGCCAGCGTCAAGAATGATGAGGCCAGCGCCCAGACTATTGTTGTTACGGAAGGCTCGAGCAAAACCGAATTGCAGGTTGGTGCCGGTGAAACCGTCGAGTTCTGCAACAGCGGTTGCTTCGTTACCTTTCCCAATGGTGACCGCGAAGCCCTGACAGGCGGTGAGACTGTTGAAATCAAGGGCGGCAAGGTTTCGATCAAATAAGACACACTATTTTCATAACAAGTTTACTGGCTGGCTGAATCAATTTTCAGCCAGCTTCTTAATGCTTCATTCACTGTGGATATTACTTTTCAAACTATCATCCACAGCGCTCAATCAGCTTCACTCTTCGTTTTTACTTTCCCGATAAGTCCTCGACTGATAGGCAATGTTCTTGCCGACTTAAATCGATGCATGACTTCAGGGATGTGTTGTGGTGGATGCTCGTTCTGACAACAAGGCTGTGGATCTGGTAGTAGATCTCGATGGCACATTGATTGCTACAGATCTTTTATGGGAAAGTACGTTTCAGCTGCTCAAGCAGAACATGCTGTATCTCCTTCTTCTACCTATCTGGGCCCTCAAGGGTAAAGGTTATCTCAAGCACCAGATATCGCTTCGTGTCGCAATCGATCCGGCGATACTTCCTTATCGCGGGGAGTTCGTAGCATACCTTCGCGAGGAACATGGCAAGGGCCGACGGCTGGTGCTTGCGACTGGTGCTGCACGCAGGTTTGCCGAAAGTATTGCCGCATATCTGGGTTTTTTCGATGCAGTCTATGCGACCGATGAAACGCGCAACCTGACGTCCATGCACAAGACCAAATTTCTGCTGGAGACTTTCGGTGACGTCAAATTTGCCTATGCGGGAAACAGCAGTGCGGATGTTCCGGTGTTCGATGCGGCAAGCGAAGTCGTGGTTGTGGCGCCCGACCGGGCCGCAGCGAAATGGCAGCGTGCTCATTCGGCGAAATTGTTCGAAGCGCCAAAGACCGACTGGAAAACCTTCGTCAGGATGCTGCGTGTACATCAGTGGATGAAGAATACGCTGATTTTCGTTCCGGCCATCCTCGATCACGAGATCATGGACTGGCAGATTCTTGTCAACGCGGTCATTGCTTTTTTCGCTTTCTCATTTGCCGCCTCGGCGATCTATATCGTCAATGATCTGTTCGACCTTCCGCTGGATCGCCAGCATGCGCGAAAGAGGAATAGAGCTTTTGCCAGCGGTGCATTCTCTATTTCGTTCGGCCTGAAAGTGTCTTTTGTGCTGCTTGTTCTTGCGGGTCTGCTCGCCACGCAATTGTCCTGGGTATTTGGTGCGGTGCTCGTCGTCTACCTCATTTCAACGACCGCCTATTCGCTGTCGCTGAAACGAATGCTGCTGATCGACGTTCTGACGCTGGCGGGTCTCTATACGCTTCGCATTCTTGCTGGATCGGCTGCCAACCAGATTGAAGGTTCATTCTGGCTGTTGGCCTTTTCGTCGTTCTTCTTTCTTTCTCTTGCTCTCGTCAAACGATACGTCGAACTGCAGAATACCGCGCTTGTCGAAAAGAATCGTATTGCGGGCAGGGGATACCGGCAGGCCGATCGTGAAGTCGTCGCCCAATGCGGCGTTTCATCGGCCTTTGCCGCAGCGCTCGTTCTGGCGCTTTATGTTAACAGCGATGCCGTGGTCAGTCTTTATTCGTATCCGTGGATGATATGGCCGCTATGCCCTATCGTGCTCTATCTCAACATCCGCATCTGGATTCTGGCGCATCGCGGCGAAATGCACGATGACCCCGTCGTTTTCATCATATCGGATTGGCGCAGTCAGATCGTTATAGCTATTGGCGCAGCGTTGCTGCTCTATGGTGGCATGCGCTCATGACTGCTGGCTATGATAGTTTCGGGCTTATCGACAGGCATCCGCGCGCCGCGATATCGCTCGATATCGCGAGACAGATTTTCGAAAGCGGCAATCCAGAACGGGATGGTTTTCTGCCGTTCGGCAATGGCAAATCCTATGGAGACAGCTGCCACAATGATCGCGGTACGCTGGTGGATATGCGAGGAAGCGACAAGCTAATCTCATTCGACCCGCAAACGGGCCTGCTCACTGCGGAAGCCGGCCTGATGCTGTCGGATATAATCGCCATTGCTGCGCCGCACGGATATTTCCTGCCGGTTACACCCGGAACACGTCTTGTCACCTTGGGCGGCGCCATCGCCAATGATGTGCATGGCAAGAATCACCATCACCGCGGCACATTCGGTTGCCATGTGCAGCGTTTCGATTTGCTGAGGTCTGACGGCACCGTGGTCACCTGTTCTGCAGCGATGAATTCAAAACTGTTTGCCGCAACAATCGGCGGGCTTGGGTTAACTGGCATTATCCTTTCCGCGAGTATCCGATTGATGAGGGTCAATTCGCTGGATGTGATTGAGCGGATAAGTGCGTTTGCAAGCCTCGACGAATATTTCGATCTGGCACCGCAGGCTGACAATGACAATGAATACGCCGTGGCCTGGGTCGATCAGTTAAGCTCAGGGAACAAAATCGGTCGCGGTGTTCTCATCACGGGAAATCACGCGGACAATGGAAATTTTGAAGTCAGGACGGAGGAATCCAGACTTGGTGTACCTTTCGACCTTCCCATATCGGCACTGAATTATCCGAGCCTCAAACTGTTCAACGCTGCCTACTATCATTTGAAAGGCCGGAAGCACGAGCCGCATCTTTGCGGCTACCAGAGCTTTTTCTATCCGCTCGATCAAGTATTGAACTGGAACCGTCTTTACGGAAAGGCTGGGCTCTATCAACATCAAAGCGCTGTTCCCGAAGAAAGCGCGCATGTAGTCATACCGCAAATGCTGGCTGCAACGCGTGAGGCTCGGCAAAACTCGTTTTTGACCGTGCTCAAACGCTTCGGAAATGGTGCATCGCCCGGCATTATGTCGTTTCCGCAAGTGGGCTATACGCTGACGGTGGACTTTCCCAATCGCGGAACCCGCACTCTTGCACTGCTGGAACGTCTGGACCAGATGACGACCGATGCTGGCGGGCGGGTCAATCCTTACAAGGATCAACGGATGAGCGCCTCAGTTTTCAAATCCGGATTTCCGAGATGGAAAGAACTGGAACAGGAGCGAGACCCGGCATTCAATTCCAACTTCTGGGCGCGTTGCACTGGCACAGCAAAAGGGTGGTGAATCCGTCCGATGTTTCGAATTTTAGCAATGTGCTTGGGGTCTTTTCAACGCAACTTTGCTACGCAGTCGATGGGCTAAAGGGGTCGTTCTGACATGACAAAATACATTCCGTTCATCCTGTTTACGGTCATGACCAATGCGGCGGCGCAGGTCATGCTGAAATACGGCATGATAACGCTGGGCCCGGTCAGCTTCAGCGCCGATACGATCATCCAGCGAATATTCCAGATCGTTTTCAATCCTTGGGTTTTTGCTGGATTGACCATGTTTGTCATCTCGATGGCGTCTCATCTTTATGTGCTTTCCAAGGTCGATCTATCCTTCGCCTATCCGTTCCTCAGCCTCGCTTACGTGGTCGTCGCACTGTTCGCCTGGGCGGTGTTCAAGGAAGAACTCGGAACGTTCAAGATCGCCGGCATCGCCTTCATCATGATCGGGACCATTCTGATCGCCCAGAGCGGACGCCACGCAACTACAGAACCCGGCGAGCAAACACCCCCCGCCTCCACAACATCTTCGTGAGTGAGTTGAATAAATGAGACACATTATCTTTGGTGGTGACGGTTTCGTCGGACGGCATCTCGCGCCGAAGCTGGTTGCCGGCGGCGAGGAAGTCATTGTTGCGGATATCTTGAAAAGTGATCTGTCCCATTATGGCGATGTTACATTCGTCAAATGCGATGTGACCGATCCCAAGTCCATCGCAGCGATTGGAATCAAGGCTGACGACATGATCTACAACCTGTCAGCCAAGATGCTTTCACCATTGCAGGTGCGGGCGAAGCGGCATGATTTCTTCTTTCCGGTCAATTACTTCGGTACCGAGAACATTATCAAGGCGATGGACAAGGCGAGTGCCAAGAAGCTCGTTCACTACACGACCGATATGATTTATGGCCATACTTATGTCTGGCCGCAGACCGAAGACCATCCTGCCGCACCACTCGGCGAGTATGGAATGTCGAAACTGAAAACCGAGGAACTGGCCGCAGAATGGCGCATGCGCGGTATGAATATTTCCCTGTTCCGCCCGCGTCTGATCATCGGACCTGGACGTCTCGGCATTCTGGAAAAACTGTTCAAACTGGTCGATTACAACCTGCCGGTACCGATGATTGGGTCTGGAAAGAACCCTTACCAGTTCATTTCGGTCTTCGATTGTGCCGAAGCCGCGTATGCCGCATGGAAGGCGGGAGTACCAAACGAGGCGTATAATCTTGGCTCACTTAACCCGCCACCCGTCCGGAAACTGCTCGCCGATCTGGTGAAATTCGCAGGATCGAAATCGATCCTGCTGCCGACACCCGCTTGGGCGGTAAAAAGAACACTCGACTTCTTCGACTGGATGAACAGGCCGATCATGGATCCGGAACAATATTTGATCGCGGACGAAATGTGCGTACTCGATGTGTCGAAAGCTGAACGTCAGCTGGGCTGGGTGCCGCAATATCGCGATGAGGATATGTTGATCGCGGCTTACAAGGAATATCGCAACATCAAGGACGGTGAAACTGTGCGGCAACCATCGTCCATAGCGGCGGAATAACGGGGAATGACGATGAACAAGGTTACGACGGCGGTACAGCATGAGGCGGTGCAGGGGCTTATACGCAGGCCAGATTTGATCTCGGTCGAAGAGGCCAAGGTGATGACGCTGCCGCGAATGACCGAGCTGTTCACCAAGCATCTCAATCCCGGTCAGCTGCACTTTATGAAGCTGCTCGGTTTTCACAAAGTGAAGATCGAGCGCGCAGAAGGCATGTATTATTACGACCAGAACGGCCGCGCCATTCTCGATTTCTTCGGTGGCTTCGGCTCGCTGGCTTTCGGTCATAATCACCCGCGGATTGTGGAGGCGCGAAAGAAATTCCAAGACGAAAAGCGTCAGGAAATAGCCATCGCCTTCATGTCGCAATATGCGAGTGCCCTGGCGCATAACCTTGCAGCTTGCTCACCGGGCGATCTCGATATGGTGTTCCTTGGCTCGTCCGGTTCCGAAGCGATGGAGGCTGCGATCAAGGTCGCCGAGCGCGCTGCCGGGCCGAAGAAGCCAAAGATCGTTTATGCCGAGAATTCCTTTCACGGCAAGACAAAGGGCGTGCTGTCGATCACTGACGGGCAGCTTTATCGCGGCGACTTCAAGCTTGTCGACAACACGATCCGGGTTCCTTTCGGCGATATCGATGCCATTGAAAACGCCTTCCGTTCCGATCCGGAAATCGGTGTTATCGTTCTGGAAACGATCCAGGGCGGTGGGGGGATCATTCAGGCGCCGAATGAATATTGGCAAAAGCTGCGTGCGTTATGTGATCAGTACGGCGTCCTGTGGGTCGCTGATGAGGTTCAGTGTGGATTTGGCCGCTCGGGCAAATTCTATGCGTTCGAACACGCAGGCGTTGTTCCGGATGTGACCGCTTTGGCGAAATCGCTCGGCGGTGGCAAGGCGGCTGTCGGTGCAATGATTGCCCGGCGAGAGGTTTACATGAAAGCCTACGGCACGCCAAAGACGGCGATGATTCACGCTATGGCCACCTTTGGCGGCATTGGCGAAGCCTGCGTTACATCAATCGAGGCGATCAATATTCTCTATGATGAGCATTTGATCGATAATGCTGCGGCAACGGGCGACTATCTTTTGCAAAAGCTCGAAGAGCTCAAAGTCAAATATCCGACAATGATCAAGGACGTGCGCGGCAAGGGCCTGATGATCGGGCTTGAGTTCCACGATTTTTCCAAGACGGTTCCCATGATGTTGCGTCCGGTTCTGGCGGTGCTCGATGACAAACTAAAGGGCTCGCTTCCGGGCTTCATCGGCAGCCACCTCCTGCGCGATCACGGTGTGTTGGTGGCGTTCACCGAATATAATCGCAACGTTATTCGCCTTGAACCGCCGCTGATTTGCGGCCGGGAGCATGTGGACGAATTCGTCAAGGCGCTCCATGAGGTACTTTCACGGGGTATCGTGCGCATCGTCAAGGATTTCGTCAAAGCGCAGGTGAAGTAAAATCAGAATTCTATCAGAAAGCCGGGCTTTGGTCCGGCTTTCTGCTGTCAGGATTGACCGGAAAGTTTAATATCTGGCCTGAGCAGCAGATCCCAACAATCGTTAAGCTTTACGACAATCCGGTCCGCTAAAGCCTTTTCGTAGACCTTCTGCAGTGAAAGCCGGGCGCTGGTTATTGGACATGACGGGCGCAAGACGCCGTCCGTTGCGCGGAGAGAGGTTTCCTCCGCTTCAGTCCAATTGCCGACCGTACGGAACGGGTCAGCGCCGATCTGGATATCTCGCGTTGCGTCACGATCGAGAATCCACGGAAACGGATTGACGAAGTCCAGTGTCATCAAACTGTTCAGATGAACACCGTTCTGGCTCTCGAACTGCTTGAGGGCTTTGACGACACGATCGGCAGAGACAACCCAGTACATCTGGTAATCGAGTTCGGAATAAAGCTGCCAGCTCGGTAGTTGTCCCTCCTCAGCCAGCTGGCGATAGGTCCCGGCATTTGAGACGTAGTGGGATTCCAACAAATTCACCCGTTCCATGATATCTTTGCGGGTGGAAACGAGGCCCATCGTTTTTACGTCAGTGACTGGAGCCGTCACATAGGTCGGCGCGACCGCGACAAAGCGCAAAGTACCCTGCATGATCTTGGTGACGGTCGGAACCGCGGTAAACGCGACGAGGCAATAGACGATCAGCCGGTGCCTTTCGGTCCATGCCGGTGTCTTGCGTAACATTGCAAGCAACACCGGCCAAAGAAAGATGAACTCCTGACTGCCGGTATTCTGGGTCTCAAGGAAGATGCCGGCAACCAGAGTGACGCCAATCCATAGCCAATCCCGATCCAGGAGTGCTGCGACGCTCGCGGTTGTCGGCTTCTGACGCAGATTGCGCAGACGGTCAGTAAGGGCCGCCCGGTCGGACCAGAACAGAAACAAGATCAGAGCTACCGCTGCAAGAATAACGTCGAGCTTGATCGAGAAAACAGTCAGGAAGCGAGGCAGAAGCGAGCCCTCGTTCATCCCGACCAGCGTCACGATGCTTTCGATATAGGCCGACACCATTCCGTAGTTGAGTTCAAGTACCAAGAGCGCCGCGGCAAAGGTGCACATCGCCAGCAACACATGCCGCCACATCAGACGTCCTGCAAGGATCGCGAAGAGACCGATCAGCCCACCCGCCAGAAATCCGGTAATCTTGGTCAGGAACAGCGCCAACATTGTCAGTGCGGCAATAACAGCAAGCTTTCTCCCGTTCGGCAGAAAGACTAGCGCGCTTACGAGGACATAGAGCAGGAGCGAGGTATGACGGTTGTAGATGCCGAAGCCATTGACGCCAGGATAGGAATGAAAGCTCTGCGTGTTGGTCGGGCAGAGAGCGAAGATCAGAAACGGAATGAGCACAGCGAATGCAATCTTGCGGCTGTGTTTGTCGATTACGGCAATAATGACAGCCATCAGGGGCGCTGCAGAAATTAACACCGACCATTGCGCAATTAGCGTAGGCTGCCCGCCGGGAAAGATTTTCTGCAACCAGTAAAACTGGTAGTAGTCCAAGGCGCCGACCGGGGCGAGGAAATCCACGGCCGGGATCTGGCCAAGCTTCAAGCGCTGAGCAGCGTCGAGATAGATATAAGTATCCCAGTACATCGGGCCGATTGGGACGACCAAGGGCAACGACAGCAGAGCGCAGAGCAAAATCAGAACAAGGCCGAGCAACACCAATGGCGAGAATATCGACGTGTAAGATTTGGTGGAGTTGCTGGAAATATTCGACATCAGGGTTCGATTCAGGTTCTGCGGCGCGAGAAGACTATCTTTAAAGGTTTAATCCTCCACATTGCGTTAAACGGAGATCGAAATTGCCGAGCGCTTCCATAAAATACTGCCCTTTTCCCGCGCGTCGCGGCGTGTTTTGGCCATGTCGCAAACAGGCCTTAGCGATGGACATACGAAACGCCATAGTGCAAAAAATTGTTGGAAGCCGTTCCGGCCGTCGATCGATACCAAAGGACAGAGTGAAATGAAGACTGAGGCGCGTGTTGTCGTTATCGGCGGTGGTGTGGTGGGTGTTTCGACGCTCTATCATCTGGCCAAGAAGGGCTGGAGTGATGTGGTTCTTATCGAGCGCAAGGAACTGACATCCGGTTCGACCTGGCACGCTGCCGGCCTGTTGCCGTTGTTCAACATGAGTTATTCGGTTGGCCAGATCCACAAATATTCGGTCAAGTTCTATCAGGAACTGCAAGAAGAAACTGGCATGAATGTCGGCTTCACCAATTGCAGCAATATTCGTCTCGCCCGCACCAAGGATCGCTGGGACGAGTATATGTATTATGCTGGTGTGGCCGAGACCATCGGCGTTCCGGTCAAGCTGCTGACACCGGAACAGGTCAAGGAAATTTGGCCACTCGCGGAAATGGACGGCATTCTCGGTGCGATCCAGCATCCGGAGGACGGTTATATCCAGCCTGCGGATTTGACTCAGGCACTCGCCAAGGGTGCGCGCGATCGCGGCGCAACGATCTATCGCTACACGACCGTGCTCGGCATCGAACAATTGCCGTCCGGCCAATGGCTGGTAAAGACTGACAAGGGCGATATCACCGCGGAGCATGTGGTGTCGGCAACCGGCAACTTTGCCCGCAAGACCGGCAAGATGGTCGGCCTTGATGTGCCGGTCATCCCGGTCGAACATCAGTATATCGTCACAGAGCCGCATCCGGCAATTCTTGAGCGGAAAGCCAAGGGCCTGCCGGAAATGGGTGTTTTGCGGGAAAGTGACAGTTCCTGGTATATGCGCGAGGAAAATGGTGGCTTGCTGCTCGGACCTTATGAGCGAGGTGCGCCGGTCTGCTATGTCGATGGTCCCTCGGACGCCAGCGAATATGAGCTGTTCCAGGAAGATCTCGACCGGCTGGAGCCCCATATCGAAACCGCGATCGCGCGCGTCCCGGCATTCGGCGAAGTTGGTATCAAGAAGGTCTATAATGGCGCAATCGCCTATACGCCTGACGGGTCACCGATCATCGGACCTGCGCCGCGCCTGAAGAACTTCTGGTTGAATGAGGGACACTCCTTTGGTGTCACTGCGGCTGGCGGTGCTGGTTGGCAGCTGGCCGAATGGATCGTCGAGGGCGAGCCATCTATCGACATGATGGGCGTCGATCCGCGCCGCTTTGGCCCTTATGCGACCGAAGGCTATCTCAAGGAAAAAAACGAGGAAGCCTATGCCGAAGTCTTCTCGGTTCACTATCCGGACGAGGAGCGTGGTGCTGCCCGGCCATTGAAGCGTTCGCCTTCCTATGATCGCCAGAAGGCACTGGGCGCTGTATTCGGCACTGTCTATGGTTGGGAGCGCGCCAACTGGTTCGCACCGCAAGGTTACGGGCTGGACGTTGCCAAACTCGACAAGCCGGATGTGCTGATGAACCATAATCATCCCAAGCCCGATGCCGATGGTAAGGTCAAGGAACTCTGGTCGTTCCGCCGTTCGAATTATTTTGAGCACATCGGTCACGAGATCAAGAATGTGACGAACAATGTCGGGCTTCTCGACATGTCGGCTTTCGCCAAGATGGAAGTTTCGGGTCCTGGCGCACGCGCGTGGCTCGATTCGATCCTCGCCAATCGCATCCCGAAGAAACAGGGCCGTATCGCGCTTTGCCATCTCCTGACACCGTTGGGCGGCGTTCGTTCGGAATTCACGGTCTATGAATGGTCGCCGGGCAAGTTCTATCTCGTTTCGGCGGGCGCATACGAAAACCACGACCACGATTATCTGCATAAACTGCTGCCAAGCGATGGTTCGGTCACCTTGCGTCCGATTACGCAGATGTACGGTGTTCTCGTGCTGGCTGGACCCAAGAGCCGTCAGGTTCTGGAAAAGCTCACGCGCGCCGATCTGTCCAACGAGGCATTTCCGTGGCTTTCCGGCAAGGAGATCAGCGTGGGCACCGCAACGGCGCATGCGCTGCGCGTCAATTTTGTTGGCGAGCTGGGCTGGGAATTGCACCATCCGATCGAGCAGCAGAACACGATCTATGATCTGCTGCTCGAGGCAGGCGCGGAATTCGGTATCAAGCCATTCGGTATCCGTGCCATGACCGCCATGGCGGTAGAGAAGTCCTACCGGCTAATCCCGCGCGAATTATCGATCGAATACAATGCCTTTGAAAGCGGTCTTGATCGTTTCGTTCATCCCAACAAAGGCGACTTCATCGGCCGCGATGCTGTGGTCAAGGCGCGCGAAGACGGCTTGAAATGGAATTTCGTCACGCTCGAAGTGCACGTTCCGGGCGTGTCTGATGTAGATGCGCGCGGCAGTGAACCAATCTATGTGAAAGGTGAACTTGTTGGCCGTGCCACCCATGGCGGATACGGTTGGCGCCTCGGGAAGAGCATTGCGCTTGCCATGGTGAAGCCGGACTATTCCGCGCAGGGCACTCAGGTTGAGATCAAGATACTGGGGAAAACCCACAAGGCGACCGTGATTCCGGAGTCGCCATTCGATACCGAGAACGAACGCTTGAAAGCTTAGGCCGTCCGATCAACTGAATTTGAAGAATGGCGTCCTAAAGGGCGCCGTTTTTGCTTTGGGGTGCTTTGTTCAACAGAATGTGATCGGATCGGAAGTCGCTTTGCGTTCTGACGATTTGAGTTACACTTCATTCATGTCATCGCGAACGAAAGCTCTTTGCAGTTTTCTGTCACTGGCGGCTTTATTGGCCAGTTTTTCCACGCGCGCGCAATCTGCTGATATCGATGTGGATGTAGAGTTGGTTCTCGCCGTCGATGCGTCTCGCTCCATGGAAACCTTCGAGCAAAAAATCCAGCGCGATGGCTATGTCGCTGCGCTCCGCCGCAAGGAAGTGGTCGATGCCATTCGCGATGGCGTTCACGGGCGTGTTGCAATCACTTACGTGGAATGGGCCGGATCGACGTTGCAACGCATCATTGTTCCATGGACGCTTGTTGACAGCGCCGACTCCGCTGAAAAACTTGCCACTCTCCTTGACCAGCCAATTCCATCCACGCAAAGCCGAACCTCCATCTCTGGTGCCATTGATTTCAGCAGCACCCTCTTTGACAATAATGGCTTCAAGGCCGCGCGAAGAGTCATCGATATTTCGGGCGACGGTGCGAATAACAATGGCCGTCCGGTTGCTGAAGCGCGCGATCAGGCAATCGCCAAGGGAATCACGATCAATGGTCTACCATTGATGACCCGCGGGGATTTCTATTCCGACTGGGCAGTGAAGGACCTCGATCTCTACTACAGCAGCTGCGTCATCGGTGGGCCAGGTGCCTTCATGGTCCCGGTTAATTCCTGGGATCAGTTTCCCGAGGCGGTGCGCCGCAAACTGGTCCTGGAACTCGCCGGTGATATCCCCGTGATGCAGAAAGCAGATTGGCTTCCATCGCAGAAATTGCCTTTGGTGCTCGCGCTAGACAAGCCAGAGATCGATTGCCTGTCCGGAGAACGGATATGGCAAAAGCGAATGCAGGACTGGGAATCCAGATAAACTACGCTGCCATCAACTGCTTGCGATCGGCACGTTCCTGTTGCGGCGAGCGCCCATAGAGTTCCCGGTAGCATTTGGAAAAATGCGACGCGGAAACGAATCCGCATGCGACTGCCACTTCCACGATTGGCATGGATGACTGGATGAGCAGGTGACGGGCACGATCGAGGCGGATTTCAAGATAGTAGCGGGCAGGGGACCGGCCCATTTCCTGCCGGAATAGCCGTTCGATCTGGCGGCGAGACAAGCCGACGTGGTCGGCAATCTCGATCAATGACAAGGGCTCCGAGAGACGGGCTTCCATCAATTCAATAATCGTCAGAACCTTGGAATTTTGCACGCCGAGACGCGCGCGCAACGGCAACCGCTGGCGGTCGTGCGGGCTGCGTACACGGTCGGTCAGCGCTTGCTCGCAAACGCGATTGACGATGTTGTCGCCAAAATCGTCACCGATCAGCTTCAGCATCATGTCGAGAGCAGCAGTACCGCCGGCGCAGGTATAGATGTTTCCGTCGACCTCAAAGAGGTCGGCATATACATCGGCTTTGGGAAAAGCTTCGGCGAAACCTGGCAGGTTTTCCCAGTGGATTGCGCAGCGCTTGCCCGAAAGCAGGCCCGCCGCTGCCAGAATATGCGCACCGGTGCACAATCCGCCGACGGCAACGCCACGATTGAACTCCTCGCGCAACCAGGCAAACACCGATTTGTTCTGGAATTTCTCTACGTGCACGCCGGAGCAGACGAAAACCATGGAAGGCCGTTCTTCGCCCGTCAGATACCGGCGCTCATCCTCCAGCGATGAGTTGGCTGCGCATTCGACGCCATTTGACGCTGTGACGGGCTTGGCATCGACAGAAGCGAGACGCCAGCGATACGCTTCATATCCGAGCATACGGTTGGCGATGCGCAGGGGTTCGATGGCTGTCGCAAACGCGATCATCGAAAAGTTCGGCACGAGGAAGAAAACGAAAGAGCGCTTATTGAGACCAATGTGATCCATGGTGATTCCAGGTTCCCGTATCTGGCTTTAAGGCCATGTCGCAACTGAAGCAACAACTTCAACTTACGGGCATGGTCTCGACAGCTTTTTTTCAGATAAAACCATAGAATTATTCTAAATGGAAGGGAGAGAACCTGTGTCGCAAAAGCGCAGGTATCACATATGATAAAAGGGAGCAGATAGACCGTTATCTGCTCCCTTGAGTTGATTGATTCATGATTTTACGACCGTGACTTTTTTAGCCGATTGCATTCGCCAACTTGGCGTTCATAGAGATCCGGCCAGCCAATGTCGCAACGCATGTAGTCCGGCAGTCCGTCAAGTGCCGTTTCCGTAGCCCGGAGGCGGCGCTGCCTGATGAAAATCTCGCGTGCAGTGCTGATCTGTGCAGCCAAGTGAGTCGCACGATCAACGACTGGCGTTACAAAACGTTCAATGAAGCTTCTCGTATCGCTCTGGTATAGTTCATCACATGTGCTCATTTTTCCTTCTCCTTCTTTCAACAAGGACAACATTTTGTGTGCGTCCAATGCATGATCTTGACTATCGGCGAAAGTTGATGTTCAATCAAACGAAATTACGAAACACTATGTTTCAGAAAAATTGATGAAGGAGAATGCGCCATGTCAGCCCCGATGCATCATCCCATTCCAATCCTGGATCTCGACGTGTTGCGTACCTTTGCGATGATCGCGGAGACGGGCAGTTTTTCGAGCGCAGCCAATGCGGTGTTTCGCACGCCTTCGGCCGTTTCCATGCAGATCAAAAAGCTGGAGGAGACCTTGGGCCACGTGTTGCTCGAACGGGATGCGCGTTCGGTCAAACTGACGCCAAGTGGCGAGGTCCTCCTTGGCTATGCAAGACGCATGCTGGCGCTCAATCGCGAGACAGTGGCGAAATTCATCGCGCCGACGGTTTCCGGTGTCGTGCGGCTCGGCGCGCCGGACGATATCGGCGAACGGGTGCTTCCGTTTGTTTTGAAGCGCTTTGCGGAATCTCACCCCGACGTGACAGTCGATGTGGTCATTGACCAGAGCAACAATCTTCGCAAGCGCCTGGACGAGCAACGGCTTGATGTCACTCTGGTCAACGTCAACGAGACGCTGTCCAAGGTCGATGAAATCGAAATTCTGATGACTGAGGATATCATCTGGGCGGGCGCAAAATGCGGTACGGCCCATGAACGTAATCCCTTGCCGCTTTCCATGTGGGAAGAAGGGTGCATCTGGCGCGCCAACGCGATCAGTGCGTTGGAGAGTGCGGGCAGGGAATATCGCGTCGCCTATATGAGTGCCCATACGATGGGGCAACGCGCGGCAATCGTCGCTGATCTCGCCGTTGCACCTTTTTCGAAATTCCTGCTGGAAGACAATATGGTGCAACTCGGCGCAGAGCATGGTTTGCCGCCGCTCGGCGAATCCAAGCTCGGCATGCTTGTTGCGAAAAATGCGGGTGCGCATGTCAAAGCTGTCGCACAGCATTTACGGGTTTATTTTGAGGGGTATGAGCGGACTGGCAAGCTTAGTTGCTAGAGAACGTTGGCAATCCACCGTGACGGGCATCTGATGCAATTTTTCTGCGCTTCCGGTGCTCATGGACTTAACGTCCACTGCGCTCCGGTTCTCGAAAACCACACCACCTGCCTCGTCAGGCTGAATTCTCAAAAGTTCTCTTGAGGCGTGATGCAATAATTCTTCAATGCTCTGACAAGTTCCACGCTAGTCCGCTTCTGTGATGCGGTTTCGAACCCGAGTCGCCTTGCTGCTTCGCTGACCACGGGAGCGGTCACGGCGCAGGATGAGTGGATTTCTTCGAAGGGAATGCGACCCAGCAGCAAATTGACATTGCTGATATTGACGCCCGAACCGGGCATGATCTTGATCCTGCGCGCTGCAAGTTCAAATGTCCTTTCAAGATCATCGATGCCTTCAGGGGAGGTCAGTGCGCGACCCGATGTCAGGATGCGTTCAAAACCGAGATCAATAGCCATACCGACCGCTTCGGGGAGATCCGGGACGAGATCGAATGCGCGGTGCAATGTAACGCCCAAACCGTCGCATTGCCTGATGAGGCGCTCGAGCGTTGTGTGGTCCAGTTGGCCATTGGCCAGATTGGCGCCAAACACCACGCCCGCGATCCCGGCTGAGCGCACGGCATCGATCTCGCGAAGCATTGCATCGATATCAGCTTCGGCAAAAACAAAATTGCCGGGGCGAGGACGAATCATGGCGTATATCGGAATCGGAGAGACAGCTGCTTGTCCGATCAGTCCCGGTGTTGGTGTCAGCCCGCCCAGTTCGAGAGCCGAACAGAGTTCAACGCGGTCCGCGCCACCGGCAATGGCAGCAGCCAACCCCTCGGAGCTGTCGACACAGACTTCCAGAAGGATGCTCATTTCGCTATTTCCATCAACCCGAGGACGCCCGCACCGATGAGGCCGGGTTCAATCTTCAGTTCTGCCGGGATGACCAGGGGTTTATCGGTTTTGCGCAGGATTCGCGCGCGAACAGCTGTATCCAACCGTTTGATCAGCTCTACGGAATTGGCGAGCCCTCCACCAACGGGCACGATGGATGCACCAACGATGTTGATCGTCATCGCGAGCGGGCCGCTGACGATATCGATGTACACTTCGATGGTGCGTTCGGCGGCGAGATCGCCGGCATTCCACGCCGCGATAATTCCGGTACTCGGCAGATCCACACCATGCAAGTGGGCGTGCAGTCTTTCCATGCCGCGCGCCGCGCCGACTGCATCGACGCAGCCGACCTGACCGCAGCCGCAGGCATAGCGCTTAATGGCGACGGGCGGATTGCCCGCCAAGGTCGCCGAAACGGGTCCGTGGCCCCATTCGCCAGCGAAACCGCCAGCGCCTTCGTGAATCTTGCCGTTGATGACGATACCACCACCAACACCTGTGCCAAGGATGACACCGAATACAATACGGTGGCCGCGTCCGGCGCCGACGACGGCTTCGGAGAGCGCAAAGCAATCCGCGTCATTGGCGACGAGCACCGGTCTTTGCAGCTTTTGACTAAGATCCGCAACCAATGTACGGCCGTGAATGCATGGAATATTGGCGCAGGTGATCTTGCCCGTATCGGCATCGACAACGCCGGCGATGGAAATCGATATCAAGCTCTTGGGATCAGCACCGCCATCCGCTGCGATCTTTTCGATGGCTGATGCGAACGCATCAAAGTCATTCAAAGGCGTCGGGACCTTGGGCAGCGGCCTTATATCTTCGGGGGTGTAGGCGATTGCGCCTTTGATGGCAGAACCGCCAATGTCAAAGCAGGCTATCATGGCAAGCTATTTCCGGAATCAAATGATCGTGGATGTTTGATAGCGGAAATTGAGTGCCGGACAAAGTTATTCGCGGTTGCGGCGCGCTGCCCGGTCTTCACGTGAGCGACGTCTTGGCGTCGCATCGCTCGCGACGCCATCCTCACTGACATTCTTACGGGGTGGCAGGGTCACGGCCTTTGACAGCTTCGGGAACGGATCGATCTTGTTCGGCATCGCCATGGCATAGACGAAATGTTCCTGGAATTTTGGTTCCAGAGCCGTCTCGATCTTCTCGATGCGCGTGACCGTATCCTCGATTTCGCGGCGATAGTTGCGATTGAGCAGGGCCATGCGGGCGCCTGTGCCAGCGGCATTGCCGACGGCCTGGACCTTATCGAGATCGCAGTCGGGGATCAGCCCAAGAACCATCGCATATTTCGGATCGATGAAGGAACCGAAGGCCCCGGCAAACCTGATCTGGTCGACATGATCGATGCCAAGCTTGTCCATCAAAAGCTTGATACCAGCATAAAGCGCTGCCTTGGCAAGCTGGATCGCGCGGACGTCGTTCTGGGTGATGGTGATTGTTGGCGAACCCTCGTGCAGTAGATACGAAAAAGTCCGACCGGTTGCTCTGACGCGCGGGGTTCTTGTGGCGAGGCCGCCATCGACAACGCCGTCTTCCGAAATGATCCCGGAAAGATACATCTCGGCAATGACCTCGATAATGGCGGAGCCGCATATACCTGTAATACCACTGGCTCGCACGGCGTCGTCAAAGCCCGGCTCGTCTGACCATTGTTCTGTGCCGATAACGCGGAAACGCGGCTCCAGTGTTATTGGATCGATGCGCACCCGTTCGATCGCACCGGGCGCCGCGCGCTGGCCGCCGGATATTTCGGCACCTTCAAAAGCGGGGCCGGTAGGTGATGACGCTGCGACTGTACGCTGCCTGTTGCCCAGCACGATCTCGGCATTGGTGCCGACATCGACGAGCAGCATCATCTCGTCCTGGCGGTGCGGGCCTTCTGCCAGGGTCGCTGCAGCAGCATCAGCGCCAACGTGTCCGGCAATGCACGGCAGCATGTAGACCCGGGTCCCCGGATTCATCGGCAAGCCGATTTCGGAGGATTTGAGATGAACTGCGCCGGAAACGGCGAGCGCAAAAGGTGCGCCGCCAAGCTCCGTCGGATCGATGCCAAGGAAAAGGTGGTGCATGATCGGATTGCCGACGAAGACCGCGTCAAGAATGTCCTCGCGGGCGACACCGCCCTCGGCGCACACTTTATCGATCAAGCCGTTGATCGCTTCGCGCACAGCCAAGGTCATGCCCTCGCGGCCGTCCGGATTCATCATCACGTATGAAACGCGGCTCATCAGATCTTCGCCGAAGCGGATCTGTGGATTGGATGTGCCCGCGGATGCGATCGTGCGTACGGAAAGCAGCGACGAGAGGTGCATGGCGATCGTGGTCGAACCGATATCGCAGGCAATGCCGTAAGCCTCGTTTTTGAGGCCCGGCCAAAGGCCGATCATCGTTGGACGCGCGGTGTCCTCGTCGTGGTGAATTGCGGCGGTCACACCCCACTCGCCCTTGCGCAGGATTTTCTGCACATTGGGCAGAATATGCGCATCCACTTCGAGGTTGCGGATGCCCCATTCCTTTTCGAGCGCTGTCTTCAGACGATCAAGATCGCCGAGCGGCTTATGCATGTCCGGCTCTTCCACCTCGACATAGCACATGTGAACTGCTGGATTGCGCTCGATGATGCGCGTACCGGCGTCCTTGCGTACAACCTGGGCATTGACCTGAACATCTTGCGGAACGTCGACCACGAGATCCCCAAGGATTGTAGCCGAGCAGGACAGGCGTCTGCCTTCCTTCAGGTCGCGCTTTTCGGCGTAGCGCTGCTCCTTCGGACCAAATTCCGAAATGTGATCATTGGAGGAAGTGATGCCATGCTTGGCAAATCGGCCCTCCTGCACTTCGACCTGACAGCGTCCACAAATGCCGCGCCCGCCACAGACGCTCTCCACATAGACGCCAAGCGTGCGGGCAGCTTCCAGAACCGGGGTGCCGACAGCAAAACGACCGCGTTTGCCCGACGGCATGAAGAGAACGAGCGCTTCCTTTGCCGACGCCTCTGGTGCTTTGACGGGTGCGTTCACGATCGATACTCCAAAACTCTCAGGCGAGGGGCAGTTTAGCCGCCCACCGCCTTTCTATGCTGGTCCGTTTGCGTAACGCAAACGGTCAGCCTGCGGCTCCGCGCCGCGCCTCGCGTCCGCCACGACGACGCCCACCGCCAGCGGAATCCGCAGGGACGGATACAGCGGGGGCTGCTCCTGCTGCTGCCGGCTGGTAGTCGCGATATTTCTTGATCCAATAGGTGCAATTGGCGTCTGTGCCGTTCAGAACGTTGGCGGCATGAACCGCTTCCATTTCCTGCGGGCGACAGGGATTCATGATCGCCGAGGTCATGCCGGCACCAATCACCATCGGAATAAAGCCGGCATTGATACCGTGACGGTGGGGGAGACCGAACGAAATGTTCGACAGGCCGCAGGTGGTGTTAACTTTCAATTCTTCGCGCAGGCGGCGTAACAGCGCGAAAACCTGGCGACCGGCATCACCGAGGGCGCCGATCGGCATGACCAGCGGATCAACGACGATGTCATGGGCAGGAATGCCGAAATCAGCTGCACGTTGCACGATCTTCTTGGCAACGGCGAAGCGGACATCCGGATCCATGGAAATGCCGGTCTCATCATTAGAGATGGCAACGACGGGCACATTGTATTTCTTGATCAGCGGCAGAATGGCTTCGAGTTTTTCCTCTTCGCCAGTGACGGAATTGACCAAGGGACGGCCTTTGGCGACCTTCAGCGCCGCCTCGATGGCAGCGCTTACCGAGCTGTCGATCGACAAGGGAACATCCACAAGATTCTGAACGATTTCAAGCGTCTGAACCAGAAGGCCCGGCTCTGTCGCATTAGGATCGACTGCAGTGACACCCGCATTGACGTCCAGCATGGTCGCACCGGCGGCAACCTGTTCCAGCGCGTCCCTGATGACCGTATCGAAATTGCCGGCGATCATTTCGGCGGCGAGCTTCTTGCGACCGGTCGGATTGATCCTTTCACCGATAACGCAGAAGGGCTGATCAAATCCGATGATGATTTCTCTGGTCGCCGAGGCAACGATCGTGCGGGTCATTCAGGATATCCTCAATTGCTGGCTGCAGATGCGTATTGGCCGCTATCTACGTTCCAGGAACCGCGATCGACAAGCCACTCGGATGATTTCTTCAAGCCGCCAAACGGAAAGATGTGGATCTGTTTGATGACCGAGGTTGGGTTTGCCAAGACATGCTGCTCGATGGGCCCGACGACACCTTCCGGTGAATGACTTGTTGCCAGCGCTGTGAGCGACAATGCATTCTTCTTCAGGAAACTGATCGAATTGCCGACGCCGCACATCGCGGCATATTTGATCAGGGTCGTGATTTTGGCAGGGCCCGCAACGCCCAGATGCACAGGCAGGTCGATGCCATGCTGGCGCAGCGATTCCGAATAGCGGATGAACCGATCTGCATCGAAACCGAATTGGGTGACGACACGCAGCTTGGCACCGGTGCGTTCGCCGAAGCTCTTCTTCAGGCGCAGTGCTTCGATCGCCACGGCTTCGGAGAATTCAGGGCTGCCTTCGGGATGGCCGGCGACACCCATTTCGGTGATGCCGTATTTGTCGAAGAAGCCAGTTTCCAGAACTTCCATCGTGGAGGAGAATTCACCAGCCTGACGCTCGAGACCACCACCAATGACGAGAACGTCAGTGACGCCAGCTTCCTGTGCGGCGCGACGGATACGGGTCTCAAGCGCTGTCTTGGTCGCCAGACGGCGCGAGGCAAAATGCGGAACCGGCTTGTAGCCAAGATCATAAATACGTTTTGCAGCTGCCGTCAGAGTATCGACGCTGTCGGTTCCCATGTCGGTGATATAGATGCGGGTGCCAGCTGGGAACAGGCCGGGCAAATCCTGCGATTCAATAGCCTGGCGTGCCGCGACTTCAATGGATGCTGCGATTTTCGTCATTTGATCCTGCTGGGGCTTCGCTTTGAATTCATGAATTGTCATGTCCACCTGCCTTTACGAGCGCCACAAGGCGTTCCCGATCATATTCATTGTCAATACGGGCGAGGGCTGTGTCAGCCTCGGTCTCCAGATCGTCACTCACAGGCACCGGAGTGCCGCGGCGCCATTCCGCCAGATAGGCATCGGAATCTTTCGCGCCAATGCGCATCGCACACATGTCGATGGCCTCGGTAAAACGAATCGGAAGCTCGCGCTTGGCTGCCTGGCGTCCTTTTTTGACGGTCACTTGAGCGGGAATGTCCCGCCAATAAACGACAATAAGATCAGCCATGCAATTCATCCTCCGATGAGGACCCTTTTGCCGGAAAATCATAGGCTAAGCTTGCTATCTCACGACGCGCGCGCACTCAAATGCGACGTGCTCCGTTAGTGTTTTTGCGACAAGGAATTTGCTCAGAAAGGCCAGAAACTGACGGCGTAGGCGAGAACGCTTGCGGCAATGAAAGCAAAGCCAGTGACAATGCCAATCGAGATGACACCCAGCACCAGTCCGCCAAGCATCAATCTGCCGTCGCGCTCGCAGAGCGCAATGCCAATGATAGCTGTGGCCAGAGCCGGCAACCAATTGGAAAGCGGCATGGGCAGGACGACCGACATGCCGAGGATGGTTGTGAATGCGCCGAGCCAACGATCACCCCGCCTGCGGCCAAACGGCCAGTTACGCGGGCGAATAAACTTTTCCAGCCATTCCAACCATGGGACGACTTTGTCAGATATCAAGCGGAAGCGATCAGGGGAGATGGTTTTCGTTCGCATGAAAGTTGGAAGCCAAACAGATTCACGCCCCATCACCATTTGAACGGAAACGAGCACAAGTGGAATGCCAGTGATGACCCCGGTGCCTGGTGGCAGCGGGATAAGATTCAAAATGGCAAAAAATGTGAGGAGCGCGGCAAAACTTCGATCTGTAAAGGCATCCTCGAGTTCATTGAAAGATACGGGTGCAGTTGCAGATAGAGACAGGTCCTTGAACACCTGCGAAAGCGGGCGCGGGTCATTGTCCGGCGTCAAAGATCGAGCCACGCGGTCCGGCTTCTTTCTTTCTTCTGCGTCAATTACTGTCATTTTCTCATCTTTGTTTGCATTTTGACGCATATGGCGCGAGGTTGGTGACATTGCAATGACGAAAATGTCTCAACGTTTCAGTTCGAGGATATCCATGACAGATTCGCGAGCCGGGGCCGGGAACTCGATTCGAAACTCATTTTTTGCCGTGCGATAAGCGTACCCGATCTGATCGACGTCGGGACCGGCGCTGTAGTTCCTAGGCTTTTCACCGGCAACATAGCCGACACCAAGGTAGGTCAGGCGTTTGTCGCTCTCGGTGTAGAAACGACCCCTGGTACGCTGGGAACCGCTTGTTTTTTCAAGCATCCAGCCCGACCCATCGTCGGTGACACGGCATTTGAACCAGCCATAGACCACCAGCGCCGGTTCGTTGCCAAGCTTTGCCGTTCGGCATTTCCATTCGCCAGTCATATCGAAATCTTCACTGAAGGGCAGGTGGGGCTTGGCGAGGATTTCCTCCAACCATTTTACGTCGGATGGAGTGCCGCCTTTTTTTGCTTCATCGATAGCAGTCCCCATCGTCTCTTCATATTTGTCGAGCTTCGCTTGATCAGACTTTGTGATAATCCGCGTTATCGCACCATCTGCTTGGGCGATAGTTGTGCAAGCAATAAGAAAAATCGTGGCGAAACCAGCGCGAAACAACATGAATTGGTACCTGTTTTGATTGATGTTGATGTCAAATGGACGAAAGTCTCGTTCATTTAATGGCGATCAGGGAGAGAGAAATTATTTGGAAGCGGCAGCCAGGGTCAAGGCTGGGACGAGGTCGCCATAACCTGTCACACGCCGCTCATAGGTGAGACCAAGAAATGCTGCCGCTTTCTCTGCTTTTGCGCTCAACTTGGGGTCATCGGTCTGCGCCATGTAGATCATCTTGGTGTAGTTACCAAAATACATGTCACGCAGTTCCGGGTGCCTATCCAATCCCAATGGTTTGACCATAAATGCCTCGAAATGGCGCGCGAGGAAATCAGTCATGAAGAACGACGTCATGTCGTCGTCCCACTGTGAGGCGAAGACTTCGTTGCCCGCATAGAATGAAAAGCAATGCGGGCCGGCGATACGTTCGACGCCGTGTTTCTCACAGACGCGATCAAGCATGCCGCCGGTACCGCAGTCTGCATAGCCGACAAATATGCGTGTTATTCCCTCGGCTTTGGCTTTGACAATCGCACGATCGACCGATGGCGCAATCTTGTCCGGATAGTGGTGATAGATCGCGGGGAGGCACTGGAGATCAATATGCTCGAGGCCAAATTGTTCGCGTATCGCGAGGATTTCGCGGGCGATCATCCCGCACGCGATGATCCTCACGGTCTCTGGTGATTTCGTCGACTTTCGGCTTGCATTCATGGAACTGATCTTGCTCTATCGCGTTGTTCCAGCGTTGGATTTAATTTTAGCAGAACGGGAGATACCGTCCATGAAACTATCACATATCGCTCCGATTGCCGCTGTGCTTGCAGTCGTCGCACTTGCTGGCTGTGCCAATACGATTCGCGGCATGGGTCAAGATACGGCCAATACGGTCAATGCAACCCAGAGCGCTGGTCATCGCGTGGCAAAGTCAGCCAATTAATTAACGCTTAAGGCCGTCTGGGGCCTCAGCCGTTTATTGATTTATTGCTTACAAAACGGTCGCATGCAAATGCGGCCGTTTTGGCTTGAACTAGGCGCCAGAAAGCTGATTGTGTTTACGTTTCATGTAGGCCTTGGCGGTCTCGACCGCAACCGCCGCATCGCGGCAATAGGCGTCCGCGCCGACGGCCTTGCCGAACTCTTCGTTCAGAGGTGCACCACCCACGAGCACGATGTAGTCGTCGCGGATGCCCTTTTCCTTCATCGTGTCGATGACGACTTTCATGTAGGGCATGGTTGTGGTGAGTAGTGCCGACATGCCAAGAATGTCGGGCTGATGTTCCTCGATTGCTGCCAGATACTTTTCAACCGGATTGTTGATACCAAGATCGATGACATCGAAGCCGGCACCTTCCATCATCATGCCGACGAGGTTCTTGCCAATATCATGAATATCGCCCTTGACGGTGCCGATGACGAGTTTGCCTTGCTTGGGTGCTCCCGTTGCAGCGAGCAGGGGGCGCAGAATGAACATTCCCGCCTTCATGGCGTTGGCTGAAAGCAGCACTTCCGGCACGAAAAGAATACCGTCGCGGAAATCTTCGCCGACGATGCGCATGCCCTCGACGAGGGCTTCAGTCAGAACTTTGTAGGGCGCCCAGCCGCGCTCAAGGAGGATATTGGTGCCTTCCTCGATTTCTTCCTTCAATCCGTCATACAGATCGTCATGCATTTGCTCGACGAGTTCATCGTCCGAAAGCTCCGAAAGAATGATTTCATCATCGGCCATTTGTATGCTTCCTCTCAAGCGTTATGCACAGGTCAGTACCATAACTAGTATTCCTTTAACATATCGGGCAAGTTGCTGAAAACGCATCGCTTAAATGCGACCTAGTAAATGACGAAAACGACCGGCTGTTTGTCTCCGATGCGCCACCCGGTGCCGCACACGGAAACGCTCTTCCTGACGTCAGGGTTAGGATTTGATTTGCTTAAGAAGAAGTCTGCGCTTGTGAAGCGCTGAGGAGACAAGAAAATGATTGAGGAAACGTCAGTTGATGCCCCCGCGGAAGCGGAGACAAGCAGTGGACGTCGCGGCCGCGGCGCTGGTGCGGGTGCCGCTGCACGGCGCGCTGCCCGCTCTGGCGGAGGCCCCGGCAAGTCGCTGACCTATATCACACGCAAGATTCGTACCTATGAAGTGCTGGACGAAGAAGGTCTGGCGCTGATCGAAGCGAATGCGGATACAGTGCTTGAAGAAATCGGCATTGAATTTCGCGACGATGCGGAAGCCTTGGCGCTGTGGAAAGAGGCAGGTGCTGACGTCAAAGGTGAGCGCGTGCATTTCCCCAAGGGCCTTCCGCGTTCCCTGCTGAAGACTGCTCCGTCAATCTACACGCAGCACGCCCGCAATCCAGAACGTTCTGTTCAGATCGGCGGTGATGCGACTGTTTTCGCTCCGGTTTATGGCCCGCCTTTCGTTCGCGATCTCGAGGGCGTTCGCCGCTACGCAACAATCGAAGACTTCAACAATTTCGTCAAACTGGCTTATATGGCGCCATCCATCCACCATTCGGGCGGTACTGTGTGCGAACCGGTCGATGTGCCGGTCAACAAGCGCCATCTTGATATGGTCTATGCTCACATCAAATATTCCGACAAGCCGTTCATGGGTTCCGTTACGGCGCCCGAACGTGCGGAAGATACGATCGCCATGTGCAAGCTGGTGTTCGGTGAAGACTATCTTGACCAGAACACGGTTTTGACAAGCTTGATCAATGCAAATTCGCCGATGGTGTTTGACGAAACAATGCTCGGCGCGTTGAAGGTCTACGCGCGCAACAACCAGGCGTGCATCGTCACGCCATTCATTCTTGCGGGCGCCATGAGCCCGGTAACGGTGGCAGGCACGCTGACACAGGTCTTGGCGGAAGTTCTCGCCGGAGCTTCGTTTACGCAGCTGATCCGGCCCGGCGCTCCGGTGATTTTCGGCACGTTCGCTTCGTCTATCTCCATGCAATCAGGTGCGCCGACCTTTGGTACACCTGAACCATCACTTGTTTCCTACGGCGCGGCACAACTGGCACGTCGCTGCGGGCTACCCTTCCGCACCGGCGGCTCGCTCTGTGCTTCGAAGGTCTCCGATGCGCAGGCAGCTTATGAAAGTGCCAATACATTGAATTCGACGCTGCTTGCCGGGACGAATTTCGTACTGCATGGAGCAGGCTGGCTCGAAGGCGGTCTGGTGTCTTCCTATGAAAAGTTCATGATGGATATCGACCAGCTTGGTATGGCTCAGAAGATTGCCCAGGGTGTCGATCTTTCCGAAAACGGCCAGGCAATGGATGCTATCCGGCAGGTTGGTCCCGGCAGCCACTATCTTGGTTGCGACCACACGCAGGCGAACTTCCAGACGGCATTCTACCGCTCTAATATTGCCGACAACAATTCCTATGAGCAATGGCTTGCGGAAGGTGAGAAGCGCGCGGATCAACGTGCCAATGAACTCGCCCGCCGTTGGCTGGAGACGTACGAGGCGCCTTATCTCGATCCTGCGATCGATGAATCCCTTAAAGAGTTCATCGCCAAGAAAAAGGCATCCATGCCCGACGCCTTCACGTGAAAGAAGCCCGACGACGGCCGGGCTAAAGTGGCCGATCTGATCCACCAGGAAGTCTGGGCCTCTGCTGTAAAGGGGTAAGACGCCGAATGATCAATGCTGTCTCTAGTCTCGATCAAATCGCAGCCGCGCTGGAACGGTACGGTCTTGTTCCGCGCGGCGGATTTGTATTTGACGAGGCTGTTTCAGGTCCACCACCAGTCCAGGGTGTGACAGCTCAAAGTGTGGTTTTGGTCGGCCACTACGGCTCATCTATATGGCCACATTTCGCGCGGTGGTGGCAAGACCATCCGGATGTACAGGATCCGCTCGATCGATGGTCCAAGGATGTTCTGACTGCCGTTGCGGTGAAATTTGGTGCAATGGCAGTGTTTCCTTCTGACCGACCTTATTTGCCGTTCCAGCAATGGGCGAAGCGAGCCGAAGGCTTGCGTGCGTCCCCATTAGGAATGTTGATTCATCCTGAATACGGGCTTTGGCAGGCCTATCGCGGGGCGTTGCTGTTTGATCGTGCGCTCGACTTTCCGAGCGGCGGTCCGCAACGTTATCCGTGTGACGATTGCCAAGACAAGCCGTGCCTTGAGACGTGCCCGGTGAATGCTTTTTCGGGTAGCGGATATGATGTCGTCCGTTGTCGTGCCCATCTTGCTTCTGGAGAAGGGAGCGCCTGCCTGAATGGCGGTTGTCTGGCGCGGCGCGCCTGTCCCGTGGGACGCGAGTACGCGTACAATGCGCCGCAGATGCGGTTTCACATGAACGCTTTTGCGAAGGGCTGATTTACCTCTCCGGCGAGAAATATGGAAGCGAATTCAATTGCTTAGACGTGAATCTCATTAAAAGTTATATCGTTGGGTTGATAAAAGATATATCTTTGCGTAGATATAGCTCATGAAAGATATAACTAGGAGACATTCCATGTACGGTCATTGCAGAAATTACCACAGCCACGGCGGCGATCACTGGTCGCGCGTTGAGACAATGTCAGGTTCGCAGGAGGGTGGCGGCCGCTTTGGCGGACGCGGTCGCGGTGGTCCGTTCGGACGGCATCGAGGCGGTCCATTTGGCGGGCGCGGTCCACGCATGTTCGATCCAGGCGCATTGCGCCTTGTAGTCCTCGGATTGATCGCGGACGAGCCGCGTCACGGCTACGACGTCATCAAGGCGCTGGAGGCGAGGTTCCAGGGCGCTTACAGCCCCAGTGCCGGTGCGATCTACCCGATGTTGCAGATGATGGAGGAAACCGATCTTGTCACCTCCACGACAACCGGCAATAAACGGCTCTATACGATTACAGATCAGGGGCTTGCCTATCTCGATGAGAACCGGGCCGAGTTAGACAAGATCAACGGCCAACTCGACAACGCCTCAGGTGATATACGCGGTGCCGCTTTGGGCGAGGAAATGCATGCATTGAGCTTCGCACTTCGCTCGAAGCTTCGCAGTGGCTCGCTGACAGCAGAGAAGGCCGAGCAATTGCGCGAAATCCTGAAAAGGGTTCGCCGCGAGATAGAGGACCTCTGACAGAGTGTCCATAAAGTCTCCTGCGGCGGTCATCCGAGGTAGTTTTCTACGCTTCCGGTAGTTAAGTACGCTGCGCTTCGGTTCTCGAAAAAAACCGGCGGTCAAACCGCCGGCTCTTCGTCATATTTGTCTATGCACGCCGTCCGCGTCGTTCCCGCTTTGGCATATCATCCGCGTGAGCTGCAAGCTTGTTGCGCATTGGTCCGATAGTCTCGATGATTGTCTCGACCGAAGGGCGCGCACCGTGTGTGTGACTGTCGAGCGCTTTGCGCATTGCCGCCAGATGCTCGAATGATGTGCCACAGCAGCCGCCAATAATCTTTGCGCCGCCATTGATAGCGAGATGGGCGTAGTCAGCCATCAGCTCCGGAGTTCCGGAGTAGAAGATTTCCGCGCCGCGAAATTCCGGAATGCCGCAATTGCCCTTGATAACGATCGTTGCAGAAGGATCGGCTTCGCTCATGTCGAGGAGGGACGCCAAGATATCCGAAGCCCCGACGCCACAATTTGCGCCAACAGCAACCGGACGTTGTGCAATTCCATCGACTACGCCATGAATTTCCTTTGGCGGCAAACCCATCATGGTTTTACCCGCCGTATCGAATGACCCCGTATAGACGTAGGGTAGGCCGACTTTGACTGCAGCTTCTGCAGCTGCACGTATTTCACCGGGAGCTGACATCGTCTCGATCCAGGCGACATCCACGCCGCCAGCCTTCAAGCCTTCCAGTTGTTCGGTGAAAGCCGCGACTGCATCTTCTTCGGTCAACGCGCCGAGCGGCACCAGCAATTCGCCTGTCGGACCCACGGATCCAGCTACGATAACCTTGCGATCTGCGCTGTCGGCAACGCTGCGCGCCAGCTCTGCGGCCTTCTTGTTGAGTTCGAATACACGATCCTGTGCATGATGCAGTTTCAGACGATGGCGTGTGCCACCAAAGGAATTGGTCAGGATGATATCGGCGCCTGCATCGACAAACCCCTGATGCAGTGCGATGATTTTCTCGGGCTGCGCTTCGTTCCAGAGTTCAGGTGCTTCGCCGGCTTCAAGTCCAGTCGCGAAAAGGTTCGTGCCTGTCGCACCGTCGGCCAGCAAAACGCCCTTTTCGGCAATGAGATCAGCAAGCGGGTTTGCAATGGTCATGGCGCACATTCCTTTGGATCAATTAAATAACGATATAAGGAAGTCTTTATATGTGGTCAATCATCATTTGCGACAAGCTCTGCCGCATGCTCAACTGACCTTTAGCGATGAAATGTATCCAGCCACTTCGTGGGCATTGACTTTGGCAACCCGGATCAATCCGTCAAAGTGCCTTTGCATGGTCAATACGGCGTCAGTTGTGTACAGCACGAGGTACATTTCCCCGACAAATATGGCGGCGCGGTAAGGGCCGAAAACGGTATAGGGAACAGAAAAGCGCTCGCGACCATCGAAGAGATAAAGTCGAAACGAGGGATAGAGCTCATCAATCAATGCGGCCATGTGGTTAAGTTGTTCGAGACGGACCTTGCGCGGAAGATCGCCCCATATACTGCAACCGGCGGCGAAATCATTCAGCGTCTGGAAGGGCATGCAGACTTCCATGTCAGTGCCCGGCTGGCGATTGTAGTCAAGCCGGAATGCGGTCTCACTCAACTGGGTTGCCGGATCGCGGTGGACCATGGAGGTTTCGTAGGCAACGACCGCCTGCGTGCGCAACAGGTCCGGGATGCGTGCAGGGACATAGCGTATCTTACTGCCTGTTGCCTCCGCATGCCACTTGACAAGTAGAGTGCGTTCGAAGTTGTCCGAACCCTCTTCGATTTCCATGCTTGGGCGAAGTTCGCCCGTGATGCCCTCATCCTGAACTCAACCCCAAGAGCCAATCGAGCGAAACGGAGTGGCGCTCGGCAATGTTGAGCAAGGTCTCAACTCGCGGCAGCCTGGTAGATTGACCGGAAAGCAGCTGTGACAGTGCCGAACGATCAATACCGACTGATGCAGCAAAGGAGGACTGGTTTTCACCGCTCCTGACAAGGAGACTCTTGATCCGCTCCTGAAACAGGCGGGAAAGGTCGCGTTTATCCATATTTGCACCACGTTGTTTATAATTCACAACAATTGCGCCATTTGGTGCGCAAAATCAACACATTCTCACAAGAATCGCATTGCTGACAGCTCCTGACAGTGAGACCATGAAAATCATGGAATCAGAAAGACATACCGAAATACCCTCTTCACAATCCCAGCATTCGCGAAAGCGCACCGGCATTGAGTGGCCAACCATTGCCCTGATGACAGCCTGCTACGGCCTATGGTTTATATCCGGCTATTACGTCTACGGTACGATGCCGATTGTTGCTTTGGCCGCGATGGCTGTTTCCGTCGCGTTGCATTCCTCCCTACAGCATGAGGCTCTCCACGGTCATCCGACGCGGAGTGGGGTTGTCAATGAAATCCTTATCTCGCTGCCGATTGGACTGGTCTTTCCTTATCGCCGCTACAAGCATCTTCACCTGAAGCACCATGCGGATGAACGGCTGACAGATCCCTATGATGATCCGGAAAGCTATTTCCGCGCGATGGGCGATTGGGAAAAACTGCCAGCGTTGGTCAAATCGTTGCTCAACTGGAACAATACGCTGAGCGGCCGGATCATAATTGGCCCGCTATTGATGGTTGTCGGCTTTGTGATCACGGAGGTGAAATTGGTCGCGGGCGGTGACAGGAAGACGGGCACCGCTTGGCTCTTGCATTTCGCCGGGCTAATTCCAATGCTTACAATCGTATGGCTAGTCTTCGGCATTCCGCTTTGGCTTTACGCCATGACGTCGGTGTATTGGGGCCTGGCTATAATTTCAATCCGCAGTTATTGCGAGCATCAATGGTCGGAGCGCCCGGATGGGCGAACAATTATCGTGGAGAAATCGCCACTCGCTCTCATCTTCCTCAACAACAACCTGCATTTTGTGCACCACAAACGGCCGACTGTTCCTTGGTACGATCTTCCAGAACTCTATCGCGAACAGCGTGAGGAATGGCAGCGGATGAATGGCGGCTATGTCTTCCGCAACTATTTCGAGATTTTGCGTGCATATGCATTCCGCAAGAAGCAGGAAGTCGTTCACCCCATTCTGCGTCGTGAGCCGGCCACCGCTCGCGCGTTCCGCCCACGCCGCCATGGCATCAGCTTGCAGGGCGGTTCAACGATGCCTATTCCCGCCGAGCCGCCAAAAGAGTAAATATCTGGCATGAGTCTCGTTGCGGCATTGCCGATGTATGATTGGCCGGAACGGCGCGCGGAAGTTGACGCGCAATGGGCTGTGTTGCGTGACATCCTGCGGTCAAATGGTTTTGATGCGCCAGAATTCCTTACGCGCCGGAATGCTGACCTGCCAGCCGTTCCCGGTGGCATCAAGGATAAATGGGGCAATGTCATCGCCCCGGATCCAGCTGTACTTCCGCCCGACGGGTTGGATCGGCCGACGCTGTGGTGTCACCCTGATTTGCTCTTTGCCCAAACCTGCTGGGGCCCGCTGGAATTGGGCCTTCAAGCGCATGTTCATGTTGTCGGGCAGGATGACTACTCGGGCGTTGATGGTGGAGATGGCGAACTTTACTCAAGCGCACTGGTCATGCGGCGCGGCGAGGGGATGCCTGTCAAGGCGGCACTCGGCGGAGAGGCGAGGCTGCCTGTGGAAGTGATGCGGCAGAAACGCCTCGCGTTCAACAGTCACGACTCGATGTCCGGCTATCTCGCTCTTCAGCGGGACCTTGAAGCTCAGGGAGAGACACTGGATCTGTTTGTCAGCCATACGGAGACCGGCGGGCATCGCCATTCCATCGAGGCCATTGCGTCTGGCCGAGCAGATATCGCTGCGATCGATTGCAAATCCTGGGAACTGGCGCAGCGTTATGACGAAGCGGCCAGCGCCTTGGTCGTTGTCGGCTGGACGGGCAAGCGCAAAGGCCTGCCCTTTATCTCGGCGTTCGAATTACCCCCGCATTTTTTCGCCTGACGGATCGAACGGTGGTTCGAGATTGATCCGGGCGGCCCGGCGAACGCCGAGGATCTCCACTTCGAACAAGCCTTGAACTTCGCTTGTCGCGAGCTCTGCCGGCACGTAGCCCTGGGCCATCGATTGGCCAACATAATGGGCGTAGCCGCCGGATGTGACCCAGCCAACGACGCGCCAATCACCCTGAACGGCACCTATGTCACCGGCATTGGCAACCACTTGTCCTGTCCCATCAAAACGTGGCGCACCGACGCCATGGCTCGCCTGTACGACGCCATAATCCTTGGAGACTTTGGCCCAGATGGGTTCATCGCCCATGACGTCGGCGGCGCCGTCGCCATTCGGTATGTCGATCAGGAACGAAACACGGCGCAATTTCGTGCTGGTGCCAGCGTCGAATTCCGCCTTTTCCCTGGCTGCCGCTTCCCGGCCGATGAAATCATTCTTGGAAAGCTTGATGAAGCGGTCCATCGAACCTTCGTATGGCCCGTAGATTGGACGCAACTCACGGAACCATGTCGGGAAGTTCTTCTCGAGCCGCATGGCGAGCAGTGCGCGCATGCCGAAATCCACAATGTTGTATTCGGCACCGGCCTCCTTGATCGCCTTGTACACAAGACGCTGATAGGCAGGCTCCATCCATATCTCATAGCCGAGGTCACCAGTGTAGGAGATGCGATTGACCTTGCAGGTGGCGCCGCCGACAGCCATTTCGCGGAAATCCATGAAGCGGAACGCCGCGTTCGACACATCTTCGTCGACGAGTTTTGCAAGGAGATCGCGCGCTTTCGGACCGGCAATTGCCAGACCCACCAGCGTCTGATCGAAACGGTGAATGCGGACCGAACCGTCCTTCGGCTGCTGCTTCTGGAACCAGCGCATGTGATAGCGCTGGGCGGCTGATGACCCCCAAATGAGGAACCTGTCATCGGCTGCCTTGGCGATTGTAAAATCACCAATAAGCTTGCCTTCCTCATTGAGCATGGGGGTCAAGACAAGGCGCCCTGTTCTCGGCATGGTGTTGGTCATCAGGCGCGACAGAAAAGCCTCGGCGCCCGCGCCTGTCACTTCATACTTGGCGAAGTTGGCGATTTCCGTAACACCGACGTTTTCGCGCGTGGCCCGAACCTCGTTGCCGACATGCTCGAAGTCGTTCGAGCGATGATAAGATACGATATCGCGCGGTTCAGTACCCCTGGGCGCGAACCAGAGCGGCGTTTCAAGGCCCCAGGAATCGCCCATGACAGCATTCTGCGCGAGCATGATGTCGTAGAGAGGCGTGGTCTGCTGGGGACGCGCAGCGGGCAGTTCTTCGTTGGGAAAGCGAATGGAGAATCTGCGCGAGTAGTTCTCCCGGACCTTGGCATTGGTATAGCGCAAGGTTGCCCACTCACCGAAGCGGGCTACATCCATGCCCCATACGTCGAAGCCTGGCTCGCCATGTACCATCCAATTGGAGAGCGCGAGGCCAACGCCGCCGCCTTGGCTGAAACCAGCCATGACGGCGCAGGCCGTCCAATAGTTGGTGAGACCCGGAACCGGACCGACGAGCGGGTTGCCATCCGGTGCGAAGGTGAAGGGACCGTTGATGATCTGCTTGATCCCGGCCTTTTCGATGCCGGGAAAATGCTTGAAGCCGACTTCGAGGGAGGGCGCGATACGGTCGATATCCGGCGGCAAAAGCTCGTGGCCGAAGTCCCATGGCGTGTTGACCGGTGACCATGGCTTCGCTGCCTTTTCATAGGTGCCGAGCAGGATGCCGTTGCGCTCCTGGCGGGTATAAATCTCACCCTTGAAATCCATGACCCCGATAAGTTCGCGCCCAGTGGATTTGTTGAACTCCATGACTTCGGGAACGTCCTCAGTAAGGAGGTACATGTGCTCCATGGCGAGCACCGGTAGCTCAAGGCCCACCATGCGGCCGACTTCGCGCGCCCACAGACCGCCACAGTTCACCACGTGCTCGGCTTTCACCGTACCTTGCTCAGTTATGACATTCCACGTGCCATCGACCTCCTGCGTCAGTTCAACGACGCGGTTGCGCAGGCTAATTTCCGCGCCAAGCTTGCGCGCCGCCTTGGCATAGGCGTGGGTCGTGCCAGATGGGTCAAGGTGACCCTCGACCGGGTCCCACATGGCTCCGACGAAGTTGGTCTCGTCCATAAGAGGAAACATCGCCTTGGCTTCGGATGGCGTGATTAGCTCCGTGTCCATGCCGAGGTAGCGGCCGCGAGCGTGAGCAAGGCGCAGAAAATCCATGCGCTCCGGCGAATCCGCCATCATGACGCCGCCGGTCAGGTGGAGGCCGCAGGACTGGCCGGACAGTTCCTCGATTTCGTTGTAGAGGCTGACCGTATATGCCTGCAGCTTGGCAACGTTCGGGTCGCCGTTGAGGGTATGGAACCCGCCGGCAGCATGCCAGGATGAACCGGATGTGAGTTCCGACCGCTCAATCAACAGGACGTCGGTCCATCCGGCGCGGGCAAGATGATAAAGAACGGAACATCCAACAACACCGCCGCCAATGACCACTGCTTTAACGTGCGATTTCATACTCTTGTGCCTCTTGTATAAAAATGTGATTCAATGTGTTGAGAGTTTGATTCAACCGATCAGAAATCAGTGGGCGCGCCGCCTTCGGCCTTACGTCTTGCGACGAAGGCATTGATTTCCTCTTCGATCGCCGGATCGATTGCCGGCTTCACATAGGTAGCCAGTCGTTCTTTCCACACACGATTGGCTCGCTCGATTGCAGTTGGTGAACCAGCTTCTTGCCAGCTTTCATAATTGCGCCAGTCGGAAATGATCGGGGCATAGAAGGCTGTCTTGTAGCGAGACTGTGTGTGGGCCGTGCCGAAGAAATGCCCCCCCGGGCCAACATCGCGCATGGCATCGAGCCCCAGCGCATCCTCCGACAAATCAAGCGGCGTCAGAAATTCCGCGACCATCTGCAAGAGATCGAAATCGAGAATCATCTTTTCGTAGGAACAACATAATCCACCTTCCAGCCAACCTGCCGAATGCAGCATGAAATTGCCGCCGCCCTGGATCGCGCCCCAAAGCGAAAACACGGACTCGTAAGCAGCCTGCGCGTCGACTGTGTTGGCTGCGCAGACATTGGAGGTGCGGTAAGGGATGTTGTAGCGACGCGCCAGTTGCCCGCCGACCATCTGCGCTTTCATATATTCAGGCGTACCAAACGCGGGCGCGCCGGATTTCATGTCAACGTTCGAGGTGAAGCCGCCATACCCGACGGGAGCACCCTTCTTGACCATCTGGGTAAAGGAAATACCGGCTAGTGCCTCGGCATTCTGTTGGACCAGCGCGCCGGCGATGGTCACAGGGGCCATGGCGCCCGCGAGGGTAAAGGGAGTGACAATGACGATCTGGCCATTGCCCGACATCTGGATAATGCCTTCCATCATCGGAATGTCGAGCTTCAACGGTGAATTGGTGTTGATGATCGTGTAGCAAGACGCTTCGTTCTGCAACTGTTCATGACTAACGCCGCGGGCGAGGCGCGCAATCGCGATGCCGTCCTGGTTGCGTTCCTTGCCCAGTGAATAGATGTGAAACGGTTTGTCGGTCAGCGTGGCGAGGTCGCGAATGCATTCGAGGTGTCGTACCGAAGGGTGTATATCTATCGGTTCGACCGGATAGCCGCCAGTTGCATTGATGATGTTGTGCATCTGCGCCAGTTTCAGGAAATTGCGGAAATCCGCCTGATTGCCGGAGCGCCTGCCATTGTCGGTGTCGGAGCAGTTCGGCGCTGATCCCATTTGCGCGAAAATCAGATTATTACCGCCAAAGCGGACATTGTGTGCAGGATTGCGGGCATGCAACGTGAATTCCGAAGGTGCATGGCTGACATACTCCAGGATCATTTCCTTGTCGAAATGCACGCGCATTGTGCCGGGGGTTACATCAGCGCCGGCCTTCTTCATGATTTCACGGGCACCGTCGTGCAGGACATCGACACCGATTTCCTGCAAGACCTTCAGCGAGGCATTATGGATCGATTCCAGTTCGTCATCGGAAACTATGTTGGTTGGCTTGAAAGGGATTTTGAGCTGACGGGATGGTGGCTGATCGAAAGCGCCGCTTTCAACACTGCGTGGCCGCGCTCGACCGCCGCGCCTGCCATGATCACGAGATGAAGCATTTGTATCGATTTCAACTGCAGGTTCACTCATTGCTCATGCCCTCATTCGCACCCGTTACAGGCGATGATGCACTATCGCGAGAGGAGAGTGCAGCGTGCGCGGCGTGAGCGACGCCAAGCGCAAGGGAAGCGACACCTGAATGCGTCTGATTATTCCGCTGCAGCCTTCGATGTCAGATGGCTTATCGGTGTGACCATCGCCTGAATCAAACTGTTCATGCTGATGATGCCAGTGGGCTTCCCATTGTCATCAATAACCGTTGCATACTGCTGGTTGGCGTCGGTCATCGTCTTGGCCGCTTCTTCGAGAATCGTACCGGTTTTAACGGTCACACCGCCTGTCGCAGCGAGCGCTCCGGATTGGGTGGCGATCGTGTCGACCATGATGACCCGGCCACGATTGACCTCTTTCACGAAGCTCGAAATATATTCATCCGCAGGTTGCAGAACGATGTCCTGGCCGGTTCCCTGTTGCACGACTTCACCGTCACGCAGGATCGCGATTCGATCACCAAGGCGTAGCGCCTCGTCGAGATCGTGGGTAATGAAAACGACGGTTTTCTTGATTTCCTTCTGCAGGTCGAGAAGAACCGATTGCATGTCCATGCGAATAAGCGGATCAAGCGCCGAAAAGGCCTCGTCCATAAGCAGGATGGGAGCGTCGTTGGTCAGGGCACGAGCGAGACCGACGCGCTGTTGCATGCCGCCTGAAAGCTGGTTGGGATAATGGTCCTCAAACCCTTTCAATCCGACCCGGCCAATCCAGCGACGAGCCTGCTCCTCTTGCTTTTCCCGCGACAGGCCCTGGATTTCAAGACCATAGACGGTGTTATCCAGCACCGTACGATGGGGCAGCAAAGCAAACTTCTGAAAAACCATCGCGGTCTTGTGACGCCGGAACTGGCGTAGGTCGTTCTGGTTCATCTTGCAGACATCGGCGCCATCGATGACGACTTCACCTGCCGTTGGATCGATCAGGCGGTTGATGTGACGGATCAACGTAGACTTGCCGGAACCCGAAAGCCCCATCACCACCTGGATACAACCAGCCGGCATATCGATGTTGATGTCTCGCAAGCCAAGAACGTGTCCGTGCTGTTCGTTCAGTTCGGTTTTCGACATGCCTTTCTTGACGGCGTCGACATAGGCTTGCGGTCTCTGTCCGAATATCTTGTAGAGATTCTTGATCTTGATGCCTGCTCCCTGAACCGAACGATCAGCCATGGACAACCTCCTGGTGCTTTTGAAGACGCTTGCCATAGGCCTGACTAACGCGGTCGAAGATGATGGCTATGCCAACAATGGCAAGGCCGTTGAAAAGTCCAAGCGAGAAAAACTGGCCGTTGACCGAACGCAACACCGGCTGTCCAAGGCCCTGGACACCGATCATCGATGCGATAACCACCATGGCCAATGCCATCATGATTGTCTGATTGATACCGGCCATGATTGTCGGGAGAGCGAGGGGAATCTGGACGTTTCTCAAGCGCTGCCAGCTAGAGGAACCGAATGCATCCGCTGCCTCCAGCACGTCTTTGTCGACGAGCCTGATACCAAGATTGGTCAGGCGGATCATCGGCGGAATAGCGTAGATAACCACGGCAATGAGGCCTGGGACCTTGCCGATGCCCAGCAACATCACCACCGGAATCAAGTAGACGAAGCTTGGCATAGTCTGCATGACGTCAAGGATCGGATTGACCATTCGCTGAAAACTGTCAGAACGCGCCATCACGATGCCAATCGGGATACCAACGACGATCGACACGACCGTGCCAACGAAGATCATGGCGATGGTCTTCATCGCATCACTCCACATATCGAAATATCCGATGAGGAGGAGGGTCAGGATGGTACCGCCTACGATTTTCCAGTTGCGGCTGGCAATCCATGCAATGCCGCCAATGAGAAGGATCATGACCGGCCATGGCGTTGTCGTCATGAAACGTTCTGCCTGAATAAGGAAATACTGCAGGGGCTGAAAAAACGACTCGATAACATCGCCGTACTGACGGGTGAAAGCCTTGAAACCCTCATCCATCGTCTTTTTCAGGTTGCGCAGCGTGTCGTCATTCATATTCGGAAATGAGTAAAACCAATCCATTTGTCGGTGCCCCTTCTATAGCCACCCAAAGCGCTACGCTCCTGAATGGCTGAAGCGGTTGAACGTGATGGCGTTCAACCTATCAAGAGTGGGATACGGCGAAGCGCTGCTTCGCCGTATCTGACAATTATTGCACGGAAGCTTTGATCTTCTCCGCGGCTTCCGGCGAGACCCACTTTGTCCAGACCGCCTCATTATTCTTGAGGTAATATTTGGCGCCATCTTCACCCGTAGCCTGGTTGTCAACCATCCAGGCCAGCAGCTTGTTGAACTCTTCAGTCGAAAGCTGCCGCTTTTTCAGATAGTCGAAGGCGGGGCCAGCAGCGTCGGAAAATTTCTTCGTGACAACGGTGTAGATATCTGACTTCGCCCAACCATTGGGCTTTGGATCGGGGCAATCGGCAACGACAGTGCAGCGTTTCCATTCGGCTTCATCAAACGGTACGCCATTGTCCAGCTTGACCATGGGATATTTGCCCAGGATAGCGGTTGGGCCCCAGTAGTACCCGAGCCATGGTTCTTTGCGCTCGTACGCCTTGGCGATCGAGCCATCGAGACCGGCAGCCGATCCTGTATCGACAAGCGTGAAGCCGTTTTTGTCGCCTCCATAGGCCTTATAAAAATTGGTCGTCGTGATCTGGCAAGCCCAACCCGATGGGCAGTTGTAAACCGCACCCTTCTTCGGATCTTCCGGAGCGGGGAACAGCTCCGGGTGTTTCATCGCATCCGCAATCGTCTTGATGTCCGGGTGTGCATCGGCAAAATATTTAGGGATCCACCAGCTTTCCGTGCCGCCTTCGGTAATGGCAGGCGCCGCCAGGACCAGTCGCTCTTCCTTGACGGCCTTCTCAAGGAGGTCACGGACAGTGTTGAGCCAGCCCTCGGGCGCGATGTCCGGCTGACCCTTTTCTAACATCGACGTAAAGGTTGGAACCGTGTCGCCAGCGACAAGCTCGGCGTCGCAGCCATAACCTTCTGTTAGTATAATCTTGTCCAGGTTGGCCAAAGCTTCGGCCGACGGCCAGTTCATATTGGCGATTGTTACAGTACCGCATTCTGCGGCCGATGCCGATCCGGCATAGCCGAAAAGACCAGCGGCGAGTATAGTTGAAGCGAGTAGCTTCTTCATGTGCTTTATCTCCCACTCTTTGACAGTTCACCCGAATACGAATTCTAACTTGGTACTGTCTTACCCAGTCGTTCGCTTATGTGCCATTTGGCATCCTTATCCCGGCAGAATGCAATGCTTTCTTTGAATAAATGCGGTGCATCGCGACAAGGCCTGTCGATATAGCGACGCCGGGGAAATGAATACGATGCCAATGTGACAATGCTCATGGCGGTATCGTAACAAACCAACAGATGAAAGATCAACGCTTTAGGCAGTTTCCTTTATCAATTCATTTGAAACGGGCCATGCTTTGCCTCGATATGTCGTGCTCCGCAGCTCCACGACCTCCTCTGTCCGCGCCAATCTGCCATTTTGCAGCAGGCGGCCCAGCCTTCAGGATCGGCAGACGATTTTGGCATGGCTGCCATGCAAATTTGCAGGAATGAATGCGGTAAATGCGACATGCTATGGCGAATTTTCCTGATCAAACTTTAGGCAACAAGCGCATTTGAAGGGCAACAACAGTTTTCTCTTCGAGGTGCAGAAATGCTCTATATTTTTAACCGAAACAACCGCGTTCACATTTCGTGGAATGCCACCGAAAAGAGCAGCGCTCCGAACAGCAATCTTAAAAGCGGCATTGCGTCGGCAGTGTCGTTCATCTGGACGCGCTCGGCCGGCTGATCATCCAACGAATTCGTCTTGGAACCGCTACCGGTCAGGTGGCGGTATATTTGACGTTGGAAAAATAAAAAGACCGCCCTGTCCGAAATGGAGCAGTGCGGTCTTTTCCAATTATACGTGGTTTTGCCGGATGATACTCGGCAGAAATTGCAACTCCGGTACGCAGTACCTGATCCGGAGCAGGAGAGCAGGGTCTTGTTCTGCTCACCCGTAAAGTTTTAACCGGACATCGTTACCGCGAGGTTAGCGAGAGCTTAAGCAAATCTAAATTTGGTGATTTTCTGGATGTTTTCCAGAGAATGTTCAGCTCTCGCGCTTTGACTCCCGTAAGAAGTTGATGATCCCGGAGAAATCCGAGGCCTCGTTGCCCGCTGCGCCGAACGCTGCGTAAATCTCTTCAGCATGAGCCCCAAGCGGCGTTGCTGCGCCAACGCTCCTGGCCGCTTCCTGAGACAATGTCAGATCCTTCAGCATTAACGCTGCTGCAAATCCTGGTTTATAGCCATTATTGGCTGGAGAAGTCGCGACTGGACCAGGTACCGGACAATAGGTCGTCAACGACCAGCATTGACCGGACGAGGTCGATGCGACATCGAACAGCGCCTGATGCGACAGGCCGAGTTTTTCTGCCAGAGTGAAGGCTTCGCTGACGCCGATCATCGAGATGCCGAGGATCATATTGTTGCAGATCTTGGCGGCCTGACCGTTGCCAGCCTCGCCGCAATGAACAATGCGGCCCGCCATCGGCTTCAGGAGCGGTTCCGCCGCGGCGAATGCATCTGCGCTACCGCCAACCATAAAGGTCAGCGTGCCTGCCGCGGCGCCGCCGATGCCACCAGAGACCGGCGCATCAACTGACAACAAGCCGTTATCTCGCGCAATCTTGTGGGCTTTGCGGGCGGAATCAACATCAATTGTGGATGAATCGATGAAAACGGTGCCGCTTTTGGCGCTGTTTGCAACGTTATCATAGACAGACAGCACATGTTTTCCGGCCGGCAGCATCGTAATGACGACGTCGGCATCAGCGACGGCGGCACCGGCGTTTGCCATGATTGTCACACCATTGCCTTGCGCCACGTCAAGATTTTCCGGCACAAGGTCGAAGCCAAGGATCTTGTGTCCAGCCTTGACCAGATTGGCGGCCATGGGATTACCCATGTGTCCGAGACCAATAAAAGCGACTGTCGTCATCGCGGCGTTTCTCCCTAATTGTGGTTTTGTTTCAACGGTTTGTCATATGCCGTGCGATGATGACCCGCATGATTTCGTTCGTGCCTTCCAGAATCTGGTGAACGCGAAGGTCCCGGACGATTTTTTCGACGCCGTAATCGTGCAGATAGCCATAGCCACCATGGATTTGCAGCGCGTCATTGGCAACATCGAAGCCGGTGTCGGTAACGAAGCGCTTGGCCATGGCCGACCACTTCGAAGCATCATGGGTCTTGCGATCCAACTTCGAGGCTGCGGTATAGAGCAGCATGCGCGCGGCGGAGAGGTCCGTCTCCATGTCGGCAAGCTTGAACTGCAGGGCCTGGAACTGGTTGATAGCTTTGCCGAAAGCCTTGCGCTCAGCAGCGTAAGCGACTGCCTTATCGAGCGCAGACTGCGCGCCACCGAGAGAGCAGGCAGCGATATTGAGGCGCCCGCCATCAAGCCCGCCCATGGCGATGCGGAAACCGTCGCCTTCTTCGCCGAGCCGGTTTGCCACCGGAACCCGGCAATTGTCGAAAATGACCTGCCTCGTGGATTGGGCGTTCCAGCCCATCTTGAACTCGTTGGCGCCGAACGAAAGACCTGGGGCGTCCTTAGGTACGACGAGTGCCGAGATCCCCTTGGGTCCATCCTCACCGGTCCGAACCATGGTGACATAAACGTCCGAATCGCCCGCACCTGAAATGAACTGCTTGGCGCCGTTGAGCACATAATCATCGCCGTCCCGCACTGCGCGGGTCTTCAGCGCAGCAGCATCCGAGCCTGAATTAGGCTCTGTCAGACAATAGCTCGCCAGCCATTCCATCGATGTCAATCTTGGCACGAAGCGCTGACGCTGCTCGTCATTTCCAAAGAGATCGATCATCCATGTTCCCATATTGTGGATCGATATGAACGCTGAGAATGCCGGGCACGCCGCTGACAAGGCCTCGAAAATCAGCACTGCATCGAGCCGTTTCAACCCCGACCCGCCCACATCTTCGCGCACATAAATCCCGCCCATGCCCAGCGGGCCGGTTTCACGAATAACGTCTGCCGGAAAATGTTTGTCGCGATCCCAGGCGAGCGCATTCGGCGCAACGCGGTCTGCCGCAAACGCCCGGGCCATGTCCTGGATTGCCAGTTGATCCTCATTGAGTTCAAACTGGTTGGACGGCAAATCCACGACCGTATCCATGGTAACCTCCCTGTATTCTCATTGCCCATCACTCTATCCCATGCGCCAAGGTGCGCAACGTCTTCGGTGGGGCTAGGAAGAGAAAGACATATCCGCTACTCAAGGCCCATGACACACGCAATCATGTTGCAAGGAACAGGCTCTGATGTTGGGAAATCCGTCCTGGTGGCCGGACTTTGCCGCCTTGCACGTAATCGCGGGCTGAAGGTACGCCCCTTCAAACCGCAAAACATGTCCAATAATGCCGCGGTCAGCGACGATGGCGGCGAGATCGGCCGGGCACAATGGCTCCAGGCGCTTGCCTGTGGCGTACCATCATCGGTGCATATGAATCCAGTGTTGCTGAAGCCGCAATCGGAAACTGGCAGTCAGATCATTGTCCAGGGCAAGGTTTGGGGACAGGCAAAGGGCAGGGATTACCAGAAATTCAAGGCGCAGCTTCTCGATGCGGTGATGGCGTCGTGGGATATCGTACGCGATGGAGCTGATCTCGTTATCGTTGAAGGAGCGGGCTCACCTGCGGAGATCAACCTGCGTGCCGGGGACATTGCCAATATGGGCTTTGCCACACTGGCCAGTGTTCCGGTGGTGCTGGTTGGCGATATCGATCGTGGCGGTGTGATCGCTTCGATTGTGGGCACACATGCGATTCTTCAGCCGCAGGATCGGGACATGATCGTTGGCTACATCATCAACAAGTTTCGCGGCGATGTTTCGCTGTTCGACGATGGCCTCAAATCCATAACGCAATTTACCGGCTGGCCATCATTCGGCATCGTGCCATGGTTGAAGGATGCCTCGAGGTTACCAGCAGAGGATTCCGTTGTGCTCGAACGCCTCGTCAAAGGCGAGGGGCGTGCGCTTAAGGTCGCCGTCCCGGTACTCGATCGGATTGCTAATTTTGATGATCTCGATCCGCTGATGGCCGAACCGCAGGTAGATGTGGTCATGGTCAGAAGCGGCGAAAGGTTGCCCGCGGATGCTGGATTGGTGATTATTCCGGGTTCCAAATCGACGATTGGTGATCTTCTACGTTTCCGCGAGAATGGCTGGGACCGGGATCTCGACATGCACAGGCGGCGCGGCGGCCACATCCTCGGCATTTGCGGGGGGTACCAGATGCTCGGCCGGACTGTCCGCGATCCCGACGGAATTGAAGGAAGTGTCGCGGAAGTTGAGGGGCTCGGTCATCTCGATATCGACACGGCAATGGAGCCCGAAAAGATAGTGCGCAATGTCGAGGCGCACTCGCTACAGTTCGGTGTGCCTTTGAAGGGCTATGAGATACATCTCGGTAGAACGACAGGCCCGGATTGCGAGCGGCCCACGTCCCGCATCAATGGTATCGAAGATGGCGCGATGTCCGCCGACGGTAAAGTTTTCGGAACATACATGCATGGACTGTTCGGGGCGGATGCCTTCAGAACGGCATTGCTGCGATCAATTGGCATTGCTGCCGACGCATTCGACTATAGTGCCGGAGTGGACGCCGCTCTCGATTCGATAGCCGGCCAACTCGCGGAAGTGCTCGATATCGATGCATTGTTGATGTCCAAACCGCGTTGATGACGCGGCAGGTGTTATTGATGTCGCAGTTTCGTTTGACATTTCCGGCGCTTGATGAATAACGTCGAACCCATGATTGGTTCCCGTATCGGCCAAAGGCCAAGGGATCAAAAGGGAATGCGACGGCCGTACCCATCAGGGCGGCCAAACCGCAGCCGACCCCGCGACTGTAGAGCGGCGAGGGTCAATGTCAGCGCCGGAAGCGAAAGCTGATGGCAGCCACTGGGAAACCGGGAAGGCGGCATTGATCTTGTGACCCGCGAGCCAGGAGACCTGCCAGTCATAGGGCAATAGTGCCCAAAACCGAGGGGGATTGTCCCTTCTGGCCCTGCACGGAGGTTGTTATGGCTGCTGCACGTACTTCGACTACGATTTCTCTCCCGCTCGCTTCGCGTCTGACGACGGCGGTGTTCTCGCTTATGCTTGGTGTGTTCATCATTTATGGTGTCGGTCTTTCCCACTCGGAAACGCTCCATGATACCGCGCACGACACCCGCCATTCATACGGATTCCCTTGCCATTGAGTCTGGTAATGGCTGAATAAACGAATTCAGCGTCCAGCGCTTACGCATTGAAAAATTACGGTTTGTTTGCCCGGGGCGTTTTTACGTACCCGGCAGCTTGCTTTAGGATTTGGGAGTAGATTCATGTTGGTCAAATATCTCCTGGCTACGATCGTAGCTGGTTTGTTTGCCGGTATCCTTTTGACGCCGGCCATGTATGTGCGGAGCGTTCCGCTTATTCTTCATGCCGAAGAGTATGAAAATGCTGGTGGGCATGAGCATGCAACCGCTGATCCGGCTGCAGCAACGACCGCGGACAGCGCACCCGTCGCGATGGCTGCACATGAACACGAAGAAGAAGCCAGCCCGGCACTGCCCTTTGGACGCTTCGGCAACACGCTGCTGATCAACCTTGTCGCCGGTGCGGGCTTTGCCCTCATTACAGGCGCTGCTGCGCTTTTGCTGGGCCGCAAAATCACGCTGCAAAACGGCATGTATTGGGGTCTTGCGGGATTCTTCATTTTCAACCTAGCGCCCGCATTCAGCCTTGCACCGGAGCTACCGGCAATGCCTGTGGCAGACCTTGCTGCGAGGCAGGCATGGTGGTTGATCACGGTTCTTCTGACAGCAGGGGGCGTCTATCTCATCGTGCTTCGCGATGAGATATGGGCAAAAATTATGGGTGTGGTCCTGATCGTTGCTCCGCACGTCTATGGCGCACCGGAAGTGGACGACCTTACCTCCGCCGTACCGCCCACGCTTGCATCGGAATTTGCGGTTTCGACGCTCGCCACCAACCTGTTCTTCTGGGTTGTGCTGGGAACAGCGCTTGGCTGGACCATTCAGCACTATGCGGCATCGGAGCTCGATGCCTGATGGTCGCGCTGGAACGCGGAGTTACCTTTGTTCTTGGCGGCGCGCGTTCCGGTAAATCCTCCTTTGCGGAAGGGTTGATCGAGGCGTCTGGCATGGACGCAGTCTATCTCGCAACCGGCAGGGCGTGGGACGAAGAAATGTCTGATCGCATCGGCCTGCACAAGGCACGGCGCGGTTCCGCTTGGGCGACAATCGAAGAACCGCTCGACCTTGTCGGTAACTTGCAAAGCGAATGTGCGGACGGCAGAGCGGTGCTTGTCGATTGCCTCACGCTGTGGCTCACCAATCTGATGATGGCCGAGCGCAATATAGAGGCGGAGACGGCGAGACTTGTTGCGACGCTGCCGCTCCTCAAGGGCGCCGTGGTATTTGTTTCCAACGAAGTTGGTCTGGGCATTGTTCCGGAAAACCCCATGTCCCGCGAGTTTCGCGATCATGCGGGTCACCTCCACCAAGCTGTGGCGCGTGCTGCGGCAACAGTCTATTTCGTGGCGGCAGGTCTGCCACTCAAAATGAAGGGATAACACCATGCAGGGTCACAAGATTCCGGCAACCGTCATCACCGGCTTTCTCGGTTCTGGAAAAACGACGATGATCCGCAATATGCTCGAAAACGCCAACGGCAAGCGCATCGCGTTGATCATCAACGAGTTTGGTGATCTTGGCGTTGACGGCAATCTGCTTAAAGGTTGCGGCATCGAGGCTTGCCGTGATGAGGATATGATCGAGCTTAACAATGGCTGCATCTGTTGTACTGTTGCCGATGATTTCATCCCTACCATGACCAAGCTGCTCGACCGCCCGGATCGGTTTGATCATATCGTTATCGAGACATCGGGATTGGCGTTGCCGCAGCCGCTTGTTGCCGCGTTCAACTGGCCTGAAATCAAGACGCAGGTAACCGTCGATGGTGTGGTGACAGTTATCGATGCAGCAGCCGTTTCGGAAGGCCGCTTTGCCGACGACCATGACAAGGTCGATGCGCAACGCGAACAGGATGAATCGCTGGATCATGACAGCCCGCTGGAAGAGCTCTTCGAGGATCAGATACGCGCAGCAGATCTCATCGTGTTGAACAAGACAGACCTTATCAGCGATGCGCAGTTGAACGGCGTCCGCAGCGATGTACAGAGCCGTTCCTCACGCTCGCTCAACATGGTCTCGGCGAGTTTTGGCAAGCTCAGCAATGAATTGCTGCTCGGACTGGGCGTTGGTACCGAAGAAGACATCGCCAACCGCAAATCACATCACGAGATTGAGCACGCGGCCGGAGAAGAGCACGACCACGATGAGTTCGAAAGCTTCATCGTCGGGCTTGGCCCGGTGGCCGAGCCGAAATCCTTCGTCGAAAAACTCAAAGCGGTGATTGCAGATCACGACGTTTTGCGGCTCAAGGGCTTCGTAGATGTTCCCGGCAAGCCGATGCGTATGGTGGTGCAGGCTGTGGGTTCACGCATCGAACATTATTTCGACCGCAGCTGGAATCCCGGTGAAGAACGCCAGACGCGGCTTGTCGTCATCGGTCTGCACGACATCGACACTGCCGGGATCACAACTGCTATGAACGCCGCAGCGGCCTGATAGGAAACGGAATGCATCTCCTGCTTGCCCAGAAAGGCACGATAGCTGAAGGCACCGAGGCCATCGACCTCGGCCAGACGCCGGGAGATGTGCTGTTTCTCTCTGCTGCCGATACGGAGCTGGCGAGCATTAGCTCTGCCCGGCGACAAAACGACGTCGTATCGTTACGCCTTGCCAATATGATGGCTCTGGCGCATCCCATGTCCGTGGACGCTTATGTCGAACGCACCGCGCGTCACGCAAAGCTCATCATCGTGCGGATTATTGGTGGCGAAAGCTATTGGCCTTATGGACTCGAAGCGCTGCACGCCTGTGCTGTAAATCACAAGGTATCGCTTGCGGTGCTTCCCGGTGACGACAAGCCCGACGCGGGCCTGGATCGATTTTCCACTATCCCGCGCAGTGATCGCGATGCACTCTGGTACTATCTGCTTGAGGGTGGAGCACAGAACGCCTCACGTTTTCTCGACTATTGCGGATCGTTGATCGATGGCAGGGACAAGCCGCAGGAAGCTGCGCCGCTTTTGAAAGCTGGGTTATGGTGGCCGGGCAGTGCCGCGCCATCGCTTACTGAAATGCGGGGGCACTGGCGGGAAAATGCGTCGGTGGTTGCGATCTGCTTTTACCGGGCGCTGGTGCAAAGCGGACAGACGCAGCCGGTGGAAGCATTGATTGAGGCACTAAAAGCCAAGGGTCTCAACCCCTTGCCCGTATTCGTTTCCAGTTTGAAAGACCCGGTATCGGTGGCGACGCTGGAGAGCATTTTCGGTGAAGCTCCGCCTGCGGTCGTGCTCAATGCTACAGGGTTCGCTGTGTCCGCGCCGGGTAGTGCGCGCAAAGCCACCGTGCTTGAACATGATGGCGCGATGGTACTGCAGGTGATCTTCTCCGGATCAAGCGTTGAGCAGTGGCGCGGCTCCGATCAAGGTCTGTCTGCCCGCGATCTGGCCATGAATGTGGCACTCCCTGAGGTTGATGGACGCGTGTTGTCACGCGCCGTTTCGTTCAAATCGGCGCGGCATTACGACGAGCGGACGCAAGCTAATATCGTTACGCATGAACCATTGACCGATCGCGTTGAGTTCGTTGCGGCGCTGGCGGCGAACTGGGCGAGGCTCAGAGCTACGAAGCCCGAGGAGCGGCGGGCAGCGCTGATCATGGCCAATTATCCAAACCGCGATGGGCGGCTCGGCAATGGTGTAGGACTCGATACACCTGCGGGAACATGGCATGTACTGAACACAATGTCCGAGCTGGGCTATCCGGTTGCCGATATTCCGGTCGACGGTGACGCGCTGATCAAATATTTAATGGCCGGGCCAACAAATGCCGCGAGCGATGGAAGGGAAATCCGCGAAACCATTTCTCTGGACCAATATAAGAGCTTCTTCGAGAAACTTCCGCAAACGATTCAAATGGCCGTTATTGCCCGCTGGGGCGAGCCTGACGCCGATCCATACTTTATGAAGCAGGCTGAGATATTCGCGTTGCCGCTTGCGCGCTTCGGCGAAACGCTCGTCGGCATCCAGCCTGCCCGCGGTTACAATATTGATCCGAAAGAGACGTACCATTCACCGGATCTGGTACCGCCTCACGGTTATTTGGCTTTTTATGCCTATCTGCGCGAGATTTATGGTGCTCACGCCATCGTCCATGTCGGCAAGCACGGCAATCTGGAATGGCTGCCGGGCAAGTCGCTCGCTTTGTCGGAGGCTTGCTATCCGGAAGCGGTGCTTGGCCCCATCCCGCATATCTATCCTTTCATCGTCAACGACCCGGGAGAAGGGACGCAGGCCAAGCGTCGCTCATCCGCCGTTATTATCGACCACCTGACACCGCCGCTGACGCGCGCCGAGAGCTATGGTCCGCTGAAAGACCTTGAAGCGCTGGTGGACGAATATTACGAGGCATCCGGCGTTGATCCACGCAGGCTTGTGCGGCTGAAGGTTCAAATTCTCGATTTAGTGCGCGATATCGGCCTCGACAGCGATGCAGGTATACATGACCACGATCCCGACGATCTCGCCTTGCAAAAACTCGATGCGTATCTTTGCGATTTGAAGGAAATGCAAATCCGCGATGGCCTGCATGTTTTCGGACGATCACCGGAAGGGCGTCTGCTGACTGATCTCGTTGTCGCGTTGGCCCGTGTGCCACGCGGTTCCGGACATGGTGCCGATCAAAGCCTGCAGCGTGCGATTGCGCTTGATCTGGGACTTGACGGCTTTGATCCACTGGATTGCGAGATGGCCAAGCCGTGGAACGGTCCGCGACCCGATATCCTCCAGACGGTTTCGGATGAGCCTTGGCGTATTGCTGGCGATGCGGTGGAGCGCGTCGAGGTTTTGGCTGCGAACCTGGTCGCAGGGGAAGTCGCGTGCCCGGAAAGCTGGACGGCTACAGCTACGGTCCTTGAAGGTATTCGCACCAATCTGCATCCGGCGGTAACTGCCTGCGGCGAGGCCGAGATGGATGCTTTGCTAGCAGCGCTCAATGGCCGGTTCGTTGCGCCAGGACCTTCGGGAGCGCCAACACGCGGCAGGCCAGATGTTCTGCCGACTGGCCGTAACTTCTTTTCCGTTGATACGCGCGCTGTACCGACCCCAGCGGCATGGGAATTGGGGCAGAAATCCGCCGAGCTTTTGATCCGGCGCTATACGCAGGATCATGGCGAATGGCCGACCTCGTTTGGCCTCACGGCATGGGGCACGTCTAACATGCGTACCGGCGGTGATGATATTGCGCAAGCGCTCGCGCTGATCGGGGTGAAGCCCGTCTGGGATATGGCATCGCGCCGCGTCACTGGCTATGAAATCATCTCGACAGCGTTACTTGGACGCCCACGTGTTGACGTGACCTTGCGCATTTCCGGATTTTTCCGCGATGCTTTTCCGGACCAGATTGCGCTATTCGACACGGCTGTGCGAGCGGTTGGCGCACTTAATGAGGATTTGCAGGATAATCCCATCGCTGCGCGCATGCGCAATGAACAGAAGCGGCTTGTTGCGGACGGTATCGATGAAAAACTGGCCAGCCAGCGCGCAGGGTTCCGCGTGTTCGGTTCCAAGCCCGGTGCTTACGGTGCCGGACTACAGGCGTTGATGGATGAGGGCGACTGGGCCAAACGTGACGATCTGGCCGAAGCCTGGCTCGTCTGGGGCGGCTATGCCTATGGCGCCGGCGAAGAAGGCAAAGCTGAGCGAGGCCTGCTTGAAGAGCGGCTACGCACGGTGAACGCCGTCGTGCAGAATCAGGACAATCGCGAACATGATCTGCTCGATTCCGATGACTACTACCAGTTTGAGGGCGGCATGTCGGCGGCGGTGGAACTCGTATCGGGTGTGCGTCCGACGATCTACCATAATGACCACTCACGCCCTGAAAAGCCCACCATCCGCACATTGGAAGAGGAAATTGCCCGCACAGTACGCGGCCGCGTGACCAATCCCAAATGGATAGCCGGCGTCATGCGTCATGGTTACAAAGGCGCCTTCGAGATGGCTGCAACGGTGGACTATCTCTTTGCCTTTGCCGCAACGACCGGCGCTGTCGGCAACCACCATTTCGAGGCTGTTTATCAGGCATTCCTGGTAGATGACGATGTACGGGCTTTCCTGACGCAAAAGAACCCGCATGCCTTGCGCGACATCGCGGAAAAGCTGGAACAAGCAGTGACACGCGATTTCTGGACACCGCGTTCCAACTCGGCGCGCTATGAACTCAGCAAGCTTGCTGCTTGAAGTTATGATTCGGAAGGAGAGGCCAAATGGCTGAAAAATCACAAAAATTGCAGAATCTGACCGAAGAAGAAATCAACGAGCGCCACGCTGATAAAATGCGCAAAAAAAAGGCGGTGCGTGACAAGATCCTGGCGACAAAGACGGATGAAAAAGGCCTTGTGATTGTCAATACCGGGAAGGGCAAGGGAAAATCTACTGCCGGTTTTGGCGTGGTGTTCCGGGCACTCGGTCATGGCATGAAGATTGGTGTCGTCCAGTTCGTCAAGGGCTCCTGGGACACAGGGGAGCGCTGGGTTCTGGAGAAATTTCCCGAGCAGGTGACGATCTCCGCCATGGGCGAGGGGTTCACTTGGGAAACACAGGATCGGGCCCGTGACATCGCCATGGCGCGCAATGCCTGGGACCAGGCGAAGACAATGATCCTTGACGACGAAACAGAACTGGTGCTCTGCGATGAGCTGAATATCGCCTTGCGTTACGATTATCTGCCGATTGAGGAAATCATCGAGGTTCTGAAGCAGAAGCCGCACATGAAGCATGTGATCATCACCGGCCGAAACGCCAAGGACGAACTCATCGAGTTTGCAGACCTTGTGACCGAGATGGAAATGATCAAGCATCCCTTCCGCTCGGGCATCAAGGCCCAGAAGGGGATCGAATTCTAGTTTTATGGATGCGCATATCAGCCTGAGGCGTTTCGCTACTTGAATTCGACTGTCTGTACTGCAATCAATCAGTAGAGACAATTTGGGGGTAACATGAGCGAAACCATTTTTGATCGCATTACTGCATTCCTTGGGACAAAAAGTGCAGTGCAGAAGGTCGCCGATGATCCGGTGTTGACAGCAGAGCTTTTGCTACTGCTACATGTCGCATTGGCGGATGGTAAGACTGGTAAAGCGGAATATGCCGCGATTCTGCGTATCGCTTCGAATGATTTCGGCATTTCACCCGATGGGTTTGGTGAAGTAGCTGAGTATCTCAAGGATTTCGGCTATGAAACAACGAGCACACAGGCAGCGCTCGCCTTTGCTGACGTGCCGTTTGAACGCAAAGTGTTGTTGCTGCGCCATCTTTTGGCGATTGCGAATGCCGACGATGAACTGGACGCTCAGGAAGCCAATCTGATCCGCAAGACGGCCGATCTTTTGGGAGTGACGCCGGAAGAACTGCATAAGAAACACGGATGACTCTGTCGATTTATGCGCTTGGACTAGGGTGCGAGCGAGGGTGCGAGCCACAAGAATTGCTGGAGCTTGCCCGGAAAGTACTGGAAGAAGCCGGGATTGGCGCGGCTGATTTGACCGCTGCTTATTCGATCGATCTGCGCCGCGGAGAGCCCGCTCTTGCCTACGTGTCGCAGCAATTGGACGTTTCTGTCAGTTATTTCAGTGCTGCCGTGTTGGAAGAGCAGACACTGCGCTTACTCAATCCGTCGGAGCGCGTTTTTGCCCTGACAGGATGTCACGGCGTGGCCGAAGCCGCCGCACTTGCGGCTGTGGGTTCAGACGGCGTACTGGTGATCGGAAAGACAAAATCCGCTCATGCCACTGCGGCGCTTGCGGTGAAGGGTTAAACGGGTTCAAACAATGACAGTCCATTTTATCGGCGCAGGCCCCGGCGCACCTGACCTGATCACCGTGCGCGGATTGAAGCTTATCCAGTCCTGCCCGGTGTGCCTGTACGCCGGATCGCTGGTTCCGCCCGAAATGGTCGCTGAAGTACCCAAGGGCGCACGGGTGGTTGATACATCCTCACTCACACTCGACGAGATCATTGCGGAGTTCGAACGGGCCGATGCCGAAGGCAAGGATGTGGCGCGGGTTCACTCCGGCGATCCGTCTATATACAGCGCGGTAGCAGAGCAAATGCGTCGCCTCGATGCTTTGGGGATCGACTATGATGTGACCCCGGGCGTTCCGGCGTTCGCTGCCGCTGCTGCTGCCTTGAAGAAGGAACTGACAGTTCCGGAAGTATGCCAGACCATTATTCTGACGCGCACCTCGATGAAGTCTTCGGCGATGCCGGAGGGAGAGGATCTCGCAACGCTGGGGAAATCGGGAGCGACGTTGGTTATCCACCTGTCGGTTCGCAATCTGGCTCGTATCGAAACCGAACTTACCCCGCTCTATGGCGCTGATTGTCCCGTCATTGTTTCCTATCGCGTCGGTTGGCCGGATGAGCTGTTTATTCATGGAACGCTTGCCGATATTGCCGGCAAGGTGAAGGCCTCAGGTTTGAGCCGCTCGGCGATGATTTTTGTCGGGCGTGGCTTGGTCGCAGATACATTCCGAGATTCGGCGCTCTATCACAAAGGTCATACCCACTCGCTACGCGCTCGTTCAGAGTGAGCCAAGAGTTTCATCAACAAAGCTGATAATGTTTTCGATATCAGGCACCGTATGTGTGCCGGGGCGATCCGGACGATCGATCATAATGACGGGAATGCCGAGATCACGCGCGGCTTTGATCTTGGTATAGGACGCAGCGCCGCCGGAATTGCGGCAAATGATATGGGTCAGGCGCTTTGCAGTCAGGAAAGCTGTTTCATCTTCAACTTTGCCCGGCTTTGACAGCTCCAGCTCGAAATCGATGAGATCGAGAGGCGTTTCCGGTGGATCTATCATACGCACGACGAAATGCACGTCACCGCGACGAGAAAAGGGAGCAATGTGTTGGCGTCCAAGCGCTAACAGCACGCGGGCCTTTGCGGGAATGGCTGAAACTGCCCGTTCAAGTGACGTGACGCTTGTCCAATTGTCGCCCGGCTTCGAGTGCCACACCGGGCGTTCCAGCCGGACGAATGGAGTTTTAGTTGAAGCTGCCGCGAGGAGCGCGTTATCCGATATCTGGGTTGCGAATGGGTGCGTAGCGTCGATAAGCAGCGATACGTTCTCGCGTACAATGTAACCAATGAGCCCTCTTGCGCCCCCGAATCCGCCGATGCGTACTTCGCCCTCAAGCTTTGCCGGATCGCGGGTGCGCCCTGCCAGTGATGAGATCACGCGATGGCCTTCCACCACAAGCCGGGCTGCGAGTTTTGAGGCTTCGGCAGTGCCACCGAGAATGAGAATCGGACCATTAGACACGGGAAAGAACCGTACCCCTGCGATCGGTAACGATGACCTCTACTTCGACCGGCGCTCCTTTGAGTGTCGCGAGGGCAGTTTCTTTCGCCTTTGTTGCGATAGGGAGAGCAAGGTCGATCTCCAGATTTTGAGTCAATTCAAGCACTTCCTGCGCGGTGTTGGCATTCAAAATGCGCTCTCTCAGATTTGGATCGAGGCCGAGCTTTTCCGCCTCGTCGGCAAGGAACGTCATGCTGACCTGGCTGCGTCCTGAGTGAAGATCCAGTGCGCCTTGAGCCAGTTTGGTCAGCTTGGCGAAGCCGCCGGCGATGGTCAGGCGATCAATGGGATGGACCCGCAGATATTTGAGCAGCCCGCCGGCAAAATCTCCCATGTCGAGCAGCGCAATCTCAGGCAGATGATAGATGGCTTGCGCCGCATCCTCGGAGGTGGAGCCGGTTGCGGCAAGAACATGCTTGAGGCCTGCCGCACGTGACACGTCAATGCCGCGGTGGATGGAGTGTATCCAGGCCGCGCACGAAAAGGGATGGACAATGCCCGTGGTGCCGAGGATGGAGATGCCGCCGACAATACCAAGACGCGGATTCCATGTTTTCTTGGCAATCTCCTCGCCCTCAGGCACAGAGATCGTGATGACGAGATCTGCCGGAAGATCATACTGCGCGCAGATTTCCTCACAAATCCGGGTCATCATTTCACGCGGTACGGGATTGATAGCGGGTTCTCCAGGCGAGATGGGAAGACCGGGCAGGGTAACCGTGCCGACGCCTTCGCCTGCAACAAACTGGATGCCGCTTCCCGGCGGTGCAGGAAACACCGTCGAGATTATCGTGGCGCCATGCGTGACATCGGGATCATCGCCGGCATCTTTGACAATACCTGCCATGGCATAACCATCGCCGATCGATTCGATCGCCAGCTGGAAGTGCGGAACTTCACCCTTGGGCAGGATAATCGCTACAGGATCGGGGAATTCACCCGTGATCAAAGCGATCAATGCGGCTTTGGTAGCGGCAGTCGCACACGCACCCGTCGTCCAGCCGCGGCGCAAGGGGCGCTCGCTCGTCTCGTCGGGTTTCCGCAATCCTGCATCAGGTTCGTCGCTCATGCCCATCTTATAGACCAGCTTATGCGCCCGTTGCATGATTTTTCCGATAAGTTCATGCTTGCGGTCAGAAAAATTGTGCTATGCGCAAAGATCGGGTTAAGCGATGGGCGCAATGAAACTGAAATTGCCAAAGTTTGAAGCGGGACACGTCTGGCTCGTCGGGGCAGGACCGGGCGACCCTGGCCTTTTGACGCTGCATGCAGTCAATGCGCTCGAACAAGCGGATGTTGTCGTCTATGACGCGCTGGTTAATGAGGATTGCCTGTCGTTTGCCGGTCCGGCAGCGACACTTGAATATGCTGGCAAGCGTGGCGGCAAACCATCACCACAACAGCGTGATATCTCGTTGCGCCTTGTTGAGCTGGCGCGGTCGGACAAGCGCGTCCTGCGATTGAAGGGTGGCGATCCTTTCGTATTCGGGAGAGGTGGCGAGGAAGCACTGACGTTGGTCGAACACAATATACCATTCCGCATTGTTCCCGGCATTACTGCCGGGATCGGTGGTCTTGCCTATGCGGGTATACCTGTCACACACCGCGAAACGAATCAGAGTGTAACCTTTCTGACCGGGCACGATGCCACCGGCCTTATTCCCGATTCGATGGACTGGAGCAGTATCGCCAAGGGTTCTTCGGTCATCGTCATGTATATGGCAATGAAGCATATAGGCTTGATCGCTTCGCGGCTGATTGCAGCGGGCCGTTCGAAGGATGAACCGACGGCCTTCGTCTGCAATGCCACGACGGGCGAGCAGCAGGTACTGGAGACAACGCTGGAGAACGCCGAGATTGATGTTCAACAATCAGGCCTGCGGCCTCCCGCCATCGTTGTTGTTGGGCAAGTTGTACGCCTGCGCGCCGCTCTCGACTGGCTCGGTGCGTCGGAGGGCCGCCTGCTAACGCAGGATCCGCTCGGAACCCGCAAGGAAAAGGATGCGGGATGAAAGGTGTACTGATCGCCGCTCCATCGTCGGGTAGCGGAAAGACAACAGTGTCGCTGGGGCTTTTGCGTGCGCTGCGCAATCTGGGGGCGGAGATTGCGCCGGCAAAGGCGGGTCCCGATTACATCGATCCTGCTTATCATACGGTCGCGAGCGGTGTCCCTTGCGTCAATCTCGATCCGTGGGCCATGCGACCGGACCTCATAAGCGCGCTTGCTGCGCGTCATACCGAGGGCGGCAAGATGCTTGTTGTCGAAGGCATGATGGGCCTGTTCGACGGTGCTAGGGATGGGCAGGGTTCTGCCGCGGATCTTGCGACACATTTGTCGCTTCCAGTTATTTTGGTCGTCGATTGCGCACGGCAATCGCATTCGATCGCGGCGCTCGTCAGCGGCTTTCGTGATTTCCGCCGCAATGTGATGATTGCAGGACTCATCCTCAATCGGGTCGGCAGTGCGCGCCATGAAGCCATGCTGCGGTCGGCGCTAGAACTCGTCGGCATACCGGTCCTTGGTTCATTGCCTCGCGACGAGAGACTGCAATTGCCGGAACGGCATCTCGGTCTCGTTCAGGCAGGTGAACATCTAGATATTGACGCGTTTATTGATTACGCTGGATCGGTCGTCAGCGAACGGATCGATCTGAAAAATATCCAGCAGATTGCTGGACGCTACGGTTCCACGGAATCCATGGCCAATGTCGCTCGCATTCCGCCTCTTGGCCAAAGGATAGCGGTCGCTCGCGATAACGCTTTTGCTTTTTCCTACTGGCATCTGTTGGACGGTTGGCGGCGGCGCGGCGCCAATATAAGTTACTTTTCGCCCCTTGCAGATGAAGCGCCGGCCGGCGACAGCGATGCAATCTATTTGCCCGGAGGTTATCCAGAGCTTCATGCTGGACGCCTCGCGCAAGCGGGTAACTTTGCTTCTGGCATCAAGAACGCCGCGGCCAGGGATGTCCCCATCTATGGGGAATGCGGGGGATATATGGTGCTTGGAGAGAGCATTGAGGATGCGATGGGCGCAACTCACCAAATGCTCGGACTTTTGCCGGTTGAAACTAGCTTCGCAAAACGCAAATTGCATCTCGGTTATCGCAGGATGGAGCCGCTCGCCGCGGCGCCCTTTCAGGCAGCTATGACCGGTCATGAATTCCACTATGCCAGTATAGTCCGGGAGGGAAGTGCCGCGCGGCTCTTCCGTGTTCGGGATGCATTGGGTGAAGACTTGGGCGAGGCGGGGCTGCGCGTTGGATCGGTCTGCGGCTCCTATATGCATATAATTGATTTGGCGGGATGATGCAGATTGAACATGGAGGCGCACTTGATAGCGCCGTGGAACGTTTTGGTGGAATGCCAGGAGACTGGATCGATCTCTCGACCGGTATCAATCCGGAAGTATTTCCTCTGCCGCCGATTGGCCTCGAAATCTGGAACCGGTTGCCGGACGCAAAACTGTTCGCGCAGACCCTCAACGCTGCCCGAGACTACTACGGCGCAAGGAGTGACACGGGAATTGTTGCTGCGCCGGGGACACAGTCGCTGATTCAGATATTGCCCGATATAGTGGCCAAGGGCGAAGTGGCTATCGTCGGTCCGACCTACCAGGAGCACAGGGCGTCTTTCCTTAACGCCGGCTGGCTGATTTCGGACTGTGCAAGCATCGACGAGATTCCGCCATCTGCGCACGTTGCTGTCATCGTCAATCCGAACAACCCGGACGGGCGAATTATCCCAAGGGAACCTTTGCTTGAACTGGCTAAGCGAATGGGCAGCAGAGGGGGTGTTCTTATTGTCGACGAAGCTTTCGCCGATCCGCATCCTGAAGTGAGCATCGCAGCGCAAGCAGGTATGAGTGGGCTGATTATTCTCAAATCCTTCGGCAAATTCTTCGGTCTTGGGGGGCTGCGTTTGGGCTTTGCGTTGACGACGCGCGAGATTGCTCAGGCGCTCAAGCACCGGCTTGGCCCATGGGCGGTATCGGGTCCTGCACTGACTATCGCAACCCAGGCATTCTGCGATACGAATCGCCTCGCTGACTATTTAGAGCGGTTGAGGGCTCGGCGCGAGTTGCTCACGATTGTTCTCGCTGAAGCGGGCCTTGCCGAAGCAGGTGGAACGATGTTGTTTTCCTTGGTGGAGTTCAGACAAGCCCATTTGCTTCATGAAGCGCTTTGCAAACAACACGTTCTGACCAGAAAATTTGACTACGCGCCACAATGGTTGCGTTTTGGTCTGCCATTGGATGAAAATGCAGCTGAGCGTTTGGAGCGACGTGTCAGGGGTGCCTTGGGGGCAGTACAAAGCTGATTGAGCAGGATCGAATCATCAATGGAAATCAATCTCTTGATTCTGTTTCTTGCCTTGCTCGCGGATCGCAGTTTCGGCGATCCAGACTGGTTGTGGCAGAAGGTTCCGCATCCTGTGGTTCTATTCGGCAAGGCCATCGATTTCGCGGACAAACAGTTTAATAAGGCGAGCGAGTCAGATTACGAGAGGCGTCGTGATGGTTTTCTTGCTACGCTGGGTTTGCTTGCACTGGCAGCGGTCATTGGCATTCTTGTACATCTGGTGCTGCGGACGATTCAACCGTTTGGCGGTTTGATCGAGGCGCTGATTGTTGCGGTATTTCTGGCGCAAAAAAGCTTGGGCGACCATGTCGAGCGTGTCGCAGTAGCCTTGCGCGAAGAAGGTATCGTCGGCGCCCGGCGTGCAGTCTCGATGATTGTCGGGCGCGATCCGGAAGTGCTGGATGACGCGGCCGTCAGCCGTGCGGCCATCGAAAGTCTTGCAGAAAATACCTCCGATGGCATCATTGCGCCAGCATTCTGGTTTGCTTTGCTCGGGCTTCCCGGGCTTTTTGCCTACAAGATGTTGAATACGGCAGATTCGATGATCGGACATATGAACGATCGATACCGTGATTTTGGCCGGTTCGCGGCCAAATTCGATGATGTCGCCAACTGGATACCTGCAAGATTGACGGGCGTTCTGATCTCGGCAGCGGCCTGGATCGTGCATGGTTATGATGCGGCGCTTCGATCATTCAATGTGATGATGCGCGATGCTCGCCTGCATCGCTCACCCAATGCAGGTTGGCCGGAAGCGGCGATGGCCGGCGCTATCGAAGTGGCGCTTGCAGGTCCGCGTATCTATGGCGGCGTGGTGGCCAACGAGCCAATGCTGAACGGGGCAGGGCGACGCGATGCCGGCGCCGAAAACATCGAAGATGCGCTCAATATCTTCAGTGTTACGACCGGAATTTTCACCGCCGCCATCCTGATACTCTTTTTGGTAGGACTGCTTTTTTAGTTTCCTTCATTGAATTTTGGGTCAAGCACGTCGCGCAGCCCGTCGCCCAGCAAATTAAGCCCGAGCACAGTGATGACGATGGCGAGGCCGGGAAACAGCGCCATGTATGGTGCTATGCTGATCATCGTCTGAGCTTCGAAAAGCATGCGTCCCCAACTTGGCATGGGAGGTTGGGAACCGAGTCCAACATAGGAAAGACCCGCTTCGGCGAGAATACCGAGCGAAAACTGGATCGTTCCCTGCACGATGAGAAGGGGCGCCATGTTGGGTAGGATGTGGTCGAGCGTAATTCGCGCCGGCCCTTTGCCGATCGCGCGGGCCGCGATGACAAATTCACGTGGCCAAAGAGATAGTGCCGCCGCACGCGCAACACGGGCAAAGACCGGAATATTGAAGATACCGATGGCAATAATTGCGTTGATCGTACCGGGGCCAAAGACCGCGGTGATCATTACCGCGGAAAGGAGCGCAGGAAAAGCGAAGATCAGGTCGTTGAAGCGCATCAGTACCTCGTCGACGACGCTGCCACTGGCTGCGCCCCAAAGCCCAAGCGGAACGCCGATGCCTGCGCCGATCGCTACCGAAACAAGGGCCACAGCGATGGAATTGCGGCTGCCGACCATGATCATCGAAAGAATGTCGCGGCCAAAATGATCGGTGCCGAGCCAATGTGTAGCGGACGGTGGTTTCAACTTGCCGGCAATATCGAATGCACCGACCGCGTAAGGTGTCCAGACGAAGGATATCAACGCCATCAGCGCGATAATGCCCGTGATAGTCAGGCCGATGAAAAACGATCTGTTCGTAAGCGCTTTCCCGATATTCTCTTGCCACGCAACGTTCATGGACGGCTCCGCAGACGCGGATCGACGATGGCATAGGAAAGATCAACCAGCAGATTGACAAGAATCACGGTTGCAACGAGCAGCATCACTACGCCCTCTACGACGATCAGGTCGCGCTGAGTGATTGCCTGGAACACCAAACGACCGAGACCGGGCAGATAGAAGACGTTCTCAATGATGATTGTACCCGCAAGCAAGAACGCGAATTGCAAGCCTAGAATTGTCAGGACTGGAATGAGAGCATTGCGCAAGGCATGGCGGTATAATACCTGGCGCCTGGAAAGCCCCTTGGCTCGGGCTGTGCGAATGTAATCCTCGCTGAGCACGTCCAGCAAGGCGGAACGGGTAACGCGGGCAAGGATCGCCGCTTGCGGCAAGGCGAGTGCAATCGATGGCAGGATCAGCGATTTGAGGCTCACACCGAAGCCCGCACTCCAACCTGGGAAGCCGCCAGCTGGAACGAGCCGCAGTGCTACGGCGAAAACATAGACCAAGAGCAGTGCGAACCAGAAATTTGGTATGGCGACACCCACCTGTGCAACACCCATAGTTACCGTACCGGAGAGCTTGCCGCGCCTTGATGCGGAGAACATGCCAACCGGGATGGCGATCAAGGTGGACAGCGCCAGGGAAATCACGGCGAGCGGCAATGAAACTGCAACACGTTCCTTTATGAGATCAAAGACAGGAACCGAATAGGTGTAGGACTTGCCCAAGTCCCCACTAAGCAGTCCGCCGAGCCAACTGAAATAACGTATAATCAGTGGTTGATTGAGCCCCATCTGCTCTTGCAGAGTATGGACGGCGTCCTCTGTGGCATTCATCCCCAGCATCAGTCGTGCGGGATCGCCGGGTACGACTTCAAGCACAGCAAAGACGACGATGGACGCAGCCAATAGCGTGAGAATGCCGATCGACGTGCGCTTTGCGGCATAGCTCAGCATTGGGTGGCCATGCCATGCCCGGTGGTCATTAGTCCGCCCACTTCACAGCGGTCAAATCATTGGCTTGAATTGGGCCGTTCTCCCAAAGCCCTTCGATCTTCGCATCCCAGACGCCGGTTTTCGGCAGCTGGAACAGAAACGCTGCAGGTACATCAGTTGCCAGGATCTTCTGCGCTTGCTGATAGAGCCCGGTGCGTTTGGCGCTGTCGGAAGTGGCGTCGATCTGCTTGATCACGTCCTTGAAGGCGGCATCGTCATAATTGAAGTAGTAGTCGTCGCGGGCAAAAATGTTGAGGTCATTCGGCTCGGTGTGTGAGACGATCGTCATATCGTAGTCTTTATTCTTGAAAACCTGATCAAGCCACTGCGCCCATTCCACCGGAATGATTTCAGCCTCGACGCCGATTTCGCGCAGTTCGGCCGCGATAATTTCACCACCGCGCCGCGCGTAGGTGGGCGGCGGGAGTTTCAGCGTTGTCTTGAAACCATCGGCATGACCTGCCTCGGCAAGAAGCTTCTTTGCAAGCTCGGGATCGTAGGCAGTCTCAGACGTCAGATCGAGGTAGGCGGGGTGGTGCGGCGGAAAGAACGAGCCGATCGGCGTCCCAAGCCCGAACATGGCGCCATCGATCAGCGCTTTACGGTCAATGGCATGGGCGATTGCCTGACGAACCTTTGGATTGTCGAAGGGCGGCTTCTTGTTGTTGAATCCAAGGACCGTTTCGCCCTCGGTCGTGCCGATGACCACCTTGAAACGCGGGTCGGCTTGGAATTGCGGAATGGTCTCGTAGCTTGGAAAGACCGGAAAAGCTTGCACATCGCCCGCCAAAAGCGCCGCCGTTGCTGCAGCCGGATCTGGAATAACACGGAATGTCGCTTTGTCGAGCAACGCCGGCCTTCCCCAATAATCGGCGTTTTTGGTAATGACGATCTGCGAGCCCTTGGCCCAGCTGTCGAATTTGAAAGGCCCGGTCCCGATCGGCTTTTCCTTGTTGGTCTCGGCACTCTCGGGCGCCACGATCACTGCGTCTCCCCAACCCATGTTATAGAGGAAGTCACCGCTTGGTTGCTTCAACGTGACTTTGACCGTCAGGGGTTCGATCACATCAACCGTATCGATTGCGGCGAACAGGCCCTTTTGCGCGTTGGTGGATTTGTCGCCGCGAGCGCGATCGAGCGAAAACTTGACGTCATCAGCCTCGAATGATGTGCCGTCGTGGAATTTAACGTCCTTGTGCAGCTTGAATGTGTAGACCTTGCCGTCGTCCGATTGCGTCCAGCTTACGGCAAGGGCGGGAAGAACATCCCCCTTGGGACCAATCCGTGTCAGCCCCTCGAATATATTGGCATAGACGATCTCGTCGATTGCCGCCGCGGCGCCGGCGGTCGGATCGAGATGCGGTGGCTCAAGCACGATGCCGAGCACCAGATCGGTCTTCGCGTAGGCTGTCATCGACGAGAATAGTGCGATTGCCACGCCGGTGACGGCTGACTTCCAGAACTTCATTTCGATGACTCCCCCAACACTTTGCCGCTTAGGCTGATCCCGACAGTAACACTTTCACACCGAGCGCCATGACCTTGGCCGACTCGATCATATCCTCGATGCCGACATACTCATCCGGCCGATGCGCGAGATCGAGTATGCCGGGTCCGTATGCGATACAGTCATGCAGGAGCCCGATGCGCGCGATGTGCTTTTGATCGTAAGTGCCGGGCGATATCACATATTGCGGTTCTCGACCGAAAACCGACCTAATTCCCTCCGCGACCGCGGTCACGACCGGCGCATCGCGTTCGGTCATTAGCGGCTGCACTTCCATGACGTCGCGAATGTTGTAGTGAAATTTCGGCCGCTCCCACTGCAGCCGATCGAGAATTGAAATGACCTCGCGCTTTACCTCGGCGATATCTTCCTCAAGCAGAAAACGGCGATCGATGGTCAGACGGCAGGAATCCGGCACATTGGGCGAAGGCAGGCCGGTATAATCATCGGTCTGGCCTCCATGGATAGAATTGATGTTCATCGTCGATCGGCGCGCGCCCTCCGGAACGACGGGCATACGCGTCACTTTCTTGTCGAGAGCCGGAAACAGTTCCTTCTCGAAGGCGTCGAGCACCGCGCCCATGTGGCGGACTGCGCAATCACCCAGAAATGGCATGGAACCGTGGGCAATCTCGCCTTTGGTCTCGATTTCCGCCCACCAGACGCCGCGATGGCCAAGGCAGATGCGATCTTTGTTGAGTGGTTCGGGGATGATGACGTGATCGACGCGTGGCTTTGAGAAGAAGCCTTTGCTGGCGAGATAGGCAACGCCGCCAAAACCACCCGATTCCTCGTCCACAGTGCCGGATATTTCTATGGCGCCGGAAAAATCCGGATAGACTTCTAAAAAAGCTTCTGCTGCGATGATCGAAGCAGCAAGCCCACCCTTCATATCACAGGCGCCACGGCCATAGATCTTGCCGTCCTTGACGACGCCTTCGAACGGATCGACGGTCCAGCCCTCGCCGGTGTCTACGACATCGATATGCGAATTGAAATGCACAGTCTGGCCATGTGTTCGGCCATCAAAACGGGCGACGACATTGGTACGCGGATAGCGGTCCGTATCGCCGGGCGTCCCTTCGCCACGAATCAACTGGGTCTCAAAGCCGATTTTCTGCAACCGCTTGGCGAGATATTCGGCACAAGGTGTATATGCCTCACCCGGCGGATTTATCGTTGGAAAACGAATGAGTTCACGCGTCAGCGCGATCAGGTCGTCACGGCGTTTTTCGACAGCGCGGGATAGCTTTTCATCCATTCGCCCATCAAATCAGCCGATGTCCCGATTTGGCAAGAGGCAAGTTCTTGCCAATCGTGAATGGCGTTTTCCTTGGGAGATGTCGTTTGTGTGTTTGGTGGTTTGGAATTGTTCTTATAAAACCATTTGTAGTGCATGCGATCAGCGGGGCCCATACGGAATGAATTCAGAACCGAACCTTGCCCTGTCGGAGCCGGTTGGTGATGAGATCCGCAAAACCACCTGCTACATGTGTGCCTGCCGTTGCGGTATCGATGTGCACCTGAAGGACGGTAAGGTCCGCTATATCGAGGGCAATCGCGATCATCCTATCAACAAGGGCGTATTGTGTGCCAAGGGTTCCGCCGGGATCATGCAGCATTATTCGCCAGCCCGATTGCGAGCGCCGCTGTTGCGGACAGGACCACGCGGTTCAGGCGAATTCAAGGAAATCAGCTGGGAAGAAGCCTTGTCGTTGGCTGTCGATTGGCTGCAACCCGTGCGCGAGACCGCTCCACAAAAATTGGCTTTCTTCACCGGCCGTGATCAGAGCCAGGCGCTGACCAGTTTCTGGGCGCAAAATTTCGGCACCCCGAATTATGCCGCGCATGGCGGATTTTGTTCCGTCAACATGGCAGCCGCGGGAATTTATACCATCGGTGGGGCTTTCTGGGAGTTTGGCGCGCCGGACTGGGACAAGACCAAGCTGTTTGTGCTGTTCGGTGTGGCGGAGGATCATGACTCCAATCCGATCAAGATAGGCATCTCCAAGCTGAAAAAGCGCGGTGCGCGTTTTGTGTCGGTCAATCCGGTGCGTACCGGCTATTCCGCCATTGCCGACAACTGGATCGGGATACGTCCAGGCACCGACGGCTTGCTGATCCTTGCCGTCATTCACGAGCTCTTTCGAACTGGCAGAATTGATCTCGATTATCTCCAGCGCTACACCAATGCGCCGTGGCTGGTGATCGACGACGAAGGCAAGGAAGATCACGGGCTTTTCTTGCGCGATGATCTCGGAAAGGCGCTGGTGCGCGACCGCAAATCCGGCGCGCTCGTGCGGTTTGACGAGCCGGGACATGTCGCTGATCTTAATGCTGACTTCGTTACTGAAGATGGCCGGAAAGTGCGCAGTGTCTTGCGCTTGATGGCTGAAAAATATCTCGATCCGAAATATACCCCGGAAGCAGTCGCGGCGGAAACGGGGATTGCGGCGGCCACAATTCGTGGGCTGGCTTCGGAAATCGCCCGCGTGGCTTTCGAAGAAGAGATTATCGTCGAACAACCATGGACCGACATGAAGGGCGAGCAGCACGACGTCATGATCGGCCGGCCCGTGAGCTTTCATGCCATGCGTGGCATCTCCGCCCATTCGAATGGCTTTCAATCGGCGCGTGCATTGCATGTGCTGCAGACAATCATCGGCTCCATCGATTGCCCCGGCGGCTATCGCTATAAACCGCCATATCCGAAACCGGTAACAGCCCATCCCAGACCGCATGGCAAGGCGGAACATGTAAAGCCTGGTCAGCCTTTGGCAGGGCCGCATCTCGGCTATCCACTCGGACCTGAAGATCTGCTGGTTGATAGCGAAGGCAAGCCGCAGCGCATCGACAAGGCGTTCTCCTGGGAAGCGCCGCTTTCTGCCCACGGCATGATGCATATGGTCATCGCCAATGCATGCGCAGGCGATCCCTATCCGGTCGATGTGCTGTTCCTCTACATGGCGAACATGGCGTGGAACTCGTCGATGAACACGCGCGGCGCGATCAAGATGCTGGAGGCACGCGACGAGGCCACAGGGGAATATAAAATCCCGAAGATCATCTATTCGGACGCCTATTCATCGGAAATGGTGGCCTATGCCGATCTCGTCCTGCCGGATACCACCTATCTGGAGCGTCACGATTGTATTTCCCTGCTCGACCGGCCGATCTCCGAACCGGATGCTGCCTGCGATGCGATCCGTTGGCCGGTGTTGAAGCCGGATCGCGATGTACGCGGTTTTCAGTCAGTACTGATCGATCTCGGAGCCCGCCTGAAGCTGCCAGGCTTTGTCGATGACAGAGGCTTGGCGCTATACAAGGACTATGCCGACTATATCGTCAATCATCAGCGCAAGCCGGGTATTGGTCCGTTATCGGGTTGGCGCGGTGCGGATGCTGGTGATGAGGGCAGGGGTGCGCCCAATGAAGACCAGTTGAAAAACTACATCGATCACGGTGCGTTCTGGATGAAGCACATTCCGGATGAGGCTCGGTATTTCAAGCATCACAATGCCGCCTATCAACAGTTTGCAATCGATATGGGTTTTTTCGATGCGCCCCAGCCGGTCACTATTCAGCTCTATGTCGAGACGCTGCAGAAGTTCCGCCTATCGGCGCTCGGTATCCGACGGCCTGTCGCTCCTCAACAATACAGGCAACGCCTGCTCGACTGTTTCGACCCGTTGCCGGACTGGTACCGTCCCTTTGAAGAACAGGGTGTCGATATCGCAGAGTTCCCCTACCATGCGATCACCCAGAGGCCGATGGCGATGTATCACTCCTGGGGCTCGCAGAATGCATGGCTGCGGCAGATACATACAAAAAATCCGCTCTATGTTCCGGGCATGATTTGCGATGAGCTTGGGCTGAAGGATGGCGATTGGGCGTGGGTTATTTCCCATCACGGCCGCATTAAATGCGAAATCGCGCGGACCGATGCGGTGAATGGCAAAACCATGTGGACATGGAATGCCATCGGCAAGCGCAAGGGCGCATGGGCGCTCGATCCGAATGCGCCGGAAGCGACGAAGGGGTTTCTGCTGAACCACCTCATCCATGAGCTGCTGCCGCCAAAGGCGGATGGGATGCGCTGGTCGAATTCCGATCCAATCACCGGGCAGGCAGCCTGGTACGATTTGCGCGTGCGCATTGAAAAGGCCGAGGCGGCGGCGGAGATCAGCGAGCCGCATTTCGCTACGATCAAGCGACCCGGCAGCCAGCAACAGTCAGTCGATGAACTACGCTATGGGCAGGAGTGGGCGCCAAAATGACCAGCCTGCCGCAAAATCGCACCTCGAAGAAACTCGGGCTCGTCATAGACCTCGATGTCTGTGTCGGCTGCCATGCTTGCGTGATCAGTTGCAAGGAATGGAACACTGGCGGCTATGGCAGTGCGCTGTCGGACCAGCATCCCTATGGCGAGGATGTTTCGGGGACGTTTCTTAATCGCATCCACAGTTTTGAAGTGGTGCCCGAAGGCGGGCAGATCATCGGCGAAGCTGGTGACGCCCGGGTGGTACACTTCCCCAAATCGTGCCTGCATTGCGAGGATGCGCCCTGCGTTACGGTCTGTCCAACCGGCGCCTCATACAAACGTGCCGAAGACGGCATCGTACTGGTGGATGAAGACAAGTGCATAGGCTGCGGACTTTGCGCGTGGGCCTGCGCTTATGGTGCGCGCGAGATGGACCTGGCTGCCGGTGTGATGAAGAAGTGCACGCTGTGTGTCGACCGCGTTTACAACGAGACATTGAAGCAGGAAGACCGTGTGCCCTCCTGTGTCAGGACCTGTCCTGTCAATGCGCGGCACTATGGCGATCTCGGCGATCCGAACTCCGATGTGTCAATCATGGTGGCCGAACGCGGTGGTTTCGATCTCATGCCGGAGCAGGAAACACGGCCCACCAACAAATATCTCCCGCCGCGGCCCCGCACGTCCTTGAGCGATAGCGCGCCGATCATTCCGCTTGCCGAGAATACCGAAGGAGCACGCGGATTTTTCGCTTGGCTCGACAAGACGCTGGACCGGATTTAATTCATGCATCCAGCCACTTCGATTATTGTCTTCACGACGCTGTCAGGTCTGGGTTACGGGCTCGCGATTGTGCTTGGCTTGGGTTTTCTTGACCCGTCACTGTCATCGACCAAGCTTGCTTATTTCACATCATTGGCACTGATCAGCATTGGACTGACGGCGTCGCTTTTGCATCTCGGAAATCCACAACGGGCATGGCGGGCCTTGAGTCAATGGCGTTCCAGCTGGTTATCGCGCGAGGGTGTAATGGCGATCGCAACGTTTGTTCCCCTGACGCTAAGTGCTGCGCTCGCGATCCTCTCCGATAGACATGATGCGATTTTGGGGCTGATCAGTGTTCTTGGGTCGCTCGTGACAGTCTATTGCACGTCCATGATCTATGCGTCGCTCAAGACTGTCGACTCATGGCATACGAAACTGACGCCACTGTGTTTCCTGTTGTTTTCGCTGGCCGGTGGATTTTTGCTGGCAAGCGCTTTCGCGGGCGGAAATGGGCTAGTCGAGGAGTTGCTGGCGCTCCTCTTCGTACTTCTGGCGCTGATTGCCAAGATGGTGTGGCGCAACCGTGCTACAACACTCCTGTCTATTTCGACGCCGGAAACTGCGACCGGCCTTGGCTTCATCGGCAAGGTAAGGTTGTTTGAGCGTCCGCATGCGCTGGACAACTATTTGACGCGAGAGATGGGCTTTCGCGTTGCCCGTAAGCACGCCGCAAAGCTCTGGGTCGTCGGTTTCGTGTTCGGTGCAATCTTGCCCATTCTAGCGCTTTTGCTGGCTCTCGCGACTGGGGGCGGGCTGGCCGCTCAGATCGCGCTCGCTATCGGCGTCATCGCGCATTTTTTCGGAGTTTTTGTCGAGCGCTGGCTGTTTTTCGCCGAAGCCAGACATGCGGTCACGAATTACTACTGAGATTAGCTGTTCCAGCGCTTGTGGAACCACATCCACTGGCCGGGGTATTCACGTACCCAGGTCTCGACCTTATCGTTCAGCGCTTGAGCGGTTGCAGCCAGATCAACTGCGCCTTTTTCATCGCGAGGCAGATCCATTTTCTCTTCAAGCTCCAACCGGAACCGGCCACCGGGCAGACGCACACAGCGGGCGGGATAGACATCGCAGTCATATTGCCGTGCCAGTTTCGCGAGAAGCGGATTGGTCTTGCATGGTCGACTGAAGAAGGTCGAAGCGATGCCGCGTTTGAATTTTTGATCGACCAGCATGCCGACATTGCCGTTGTTGTTGAGGACGGTGGCGAGCGACCACGCGGCGCCGGCCTTCGATGGAACCAGATGCCCCATGTTGGTGCGGCGAGCCCCTAGGATCTTCTTGGCGACATAGGGATTATTCGGTGGGCGAAACAGGGCGGTGACGTTCAGGTCGAATGTCGCTGCGCAGATCGGCAGCAGTTCGAAATTGCCGGTATGCCCTGTGAAAAAAATATGCGGCCGATCCTTCTCGTCGCGGATGCGTTCGAAGATTTCGCGGCCCTGAACTTCGATCAGCCCGGTCTTGTCGCTGTGCGGATCGTAGTCGAAGATCGCATCCAGAAAGACATATTCGGCAGTGAGCCGTGCCATGCTTCCCCACATATCGCGGGCAATCTGCTGCAGTTCCTCTTCGGTTTTTTCCGGATAGGCCTTGCGCAAATTGATCATCGCCACGCGATGCCGTCCCATCAGGGGGCCAATTTTACGTGCGGCCGCATCAGTAAAATCCATAGCAGCCTTCGCGGGCAGCAAACGGAGTACTTTGAGAATACCGAAAATAACAAAGGCCGACAGCCAGTAGTTGAATTTCTTCAACTTCTGGCTCCAGCGGAACAGAGTAAGCTTTAATTTGAGATTCATGGAGAGTTAATTGACGCGCAGGATGATCTTGCCAAAGACGTCCCGGCCTTCCATCCGCTTCAACGCCGTATCGATATCGTCGAAGCTCACTTCCGTATCGATCACCGGATGGACGAGGCCGCGCGCCATCTTCTGCATGGCATCAGCCATGTTTTCCATGCGGCAACCGAACGAGCCGAGCAATTTCAGCTGCTGCTGGAACAGCATCATCAGGTTCATGCTGGTGGAGACGCCCGATGTCGAGCCGCAGGTAACGAGCCGACCACCGCGCCGCAGCGACAACATGGAACCGGCCCAAGTATCAGCGCCGACATGCTCAAAGACCACATCGACGCCCTTCTTTTTCGTCAGCTTGCGCACGACGCCCTCGAAGCGGTCCTCGCGATAATTGATGACGTGATCGGCGCCGAGTGCCTTGGCCTTGTCGATCTTGTTGTCGGACCCGACGGTGGTGATCACTGTGCAGCCGATCTTCTTGGCGAGCTGGATCGCTGCCGAGCCGATGCCTGAGCCGCCCGCGTGAACCAGAATTGTTTCGCCTGGCTCAAGCTTGGCGTTGTCGAACAGCATGTGCTCGACCGTACCGAATGTGACGGGCGCAACAGCAGCGCCGATTTCATCGACGCCGGGAGGCGCGGGGACGAGCAGGCGGGCTTTGAGGTTGACTTTTTCCTGGGCAAAGCCGTCCAGATGGAAGCCGTGCACGCCAGAAACATGCTCGCAGAGATTGTCGCGCCCTTCGCGGCAGGGACGGCACAGTCCGCAGGTCTGCGCACCATAGATCGAAACGAGTTGGCCGGGCATGAGGTTGCTTACACCTTGGCCGATCGCATCGACGACACCGGATGCTTCCGCACCGATCGTCAGGGGCATCTTGCGCTTGGCAAAGGCCATGCCACGCCAGCCCCAGACGTCGATGTGATTGAGCGCGACAGCCTTGATATTGACCGTCACTTCGCCCGGACCGGGCGGGGGTGGGGGCGCAAGATCGACAATCTCGAGCTTGCGGTCTTCAATCAATTGTAATGCGCGCATATCCGTTTCCTTATTCAGGCCACGGATTAGTTCGGTTCTGCCGTCATGACAAGACACGTATTTTGCCCGCCGAACCCGAATGAGCTGGAAAGCACCGATGAGACGCTTGCCTCGCGCTTCACGTTGGGAACGACATCCATGACAATTGCCGGATCCGGATTGTCGTAGTTGATCGTCGGCGGGATCGTGCCGGTCTGAATGGTCAGCACAGAGAATACGGCTTCGATTGCACCGGCGGCGGTCAGCGTGTGACCAATCATCGACTTGTTTGAGGATACGGGGAGCGATGAAATGCGGTCTCCAAAGACCGTCGAGAGCGCCAGATATTCCATTTTGTCGTTTTCCGGCGTCGAAGTGCCATGGGCGTTAACGTAGTCGATCGCATCTTCCTTGATACCTGCATCTTCCAGCGAGGCGCGCACCGCGCCGATGGCAGGCGAACCGTCCGGCTTCGAGCGGGTACGGTGGAAGTCGTCGGCCTTTTCACCGCAACCGCGCATGATGCCGAGAATATTTGCACCGCGCGCTACGGCTGATTCGAGCGATTCCATCACCAGCGCGCCGGAACCCTCGGCCATGACGAAACCATCGCGGTCCTTGGAGAAAGGCTTTGCCGCCTTGTGAGCAGGCTCGTTATGAGTTGAGAGGGCAGAGAGAAGTGAGAAACGGATCAGCGCTTCAGCGGAAACGGAACCATCGGTACCGATCGACAGGACGCGGTCGCTTTCGCCGCGACGGATCGCTTCCACACCGAGCTGAATGGCGGTCGCGCCCGAAGCACAGGCCGTGGAAAGTGTAACCGGCAGGCCGCGCGTGCCGAATGTATCCGCCAGGCATTCTGCGATGTAGCCAAATTCGACCGTGTTGAACATGTCGACCTGTGGCCCACGCCGGCATGCGGCGAGCAGCAGCTCATATCCCGGCTCGCCTTCGGACTTCACCAATGCGTCCAGGGCAAAACGATTGCGCCATTCGAGCTCGACCGGTGGTGCTGCCAGGAAAAGCGGGCCGCCAAAATCATCGATAGGGAATCCGGCTTGCGATATGGCTTCTTCGGCTGCGAGCGAGGCCAGCTTTTGCGATAGCGCCGATGCACCCTTGGTACTTTCCTCCAGAAAATCGACAGTCCCAGCGATCTGTGTACGCAGATTATCGAGGGCAAAACGAGTGATCGTGTGGATACCGGAAGTTCCGGAAGTCAGCGCCGCCCAGTTCTCTTCCTTGCCCTGTCCCAATGGTGAGACAACCCCGAGACCGGTAATGGCAACGAGGGGACGGCCGAGATGATCAGTGTACTTGGACATGCAAATATCCCTTAAACTTTGACCAGGAGGGCAACACCTTCGCCGCGGGTCCCGCCAATGGAAGTTGCCAGCGCGGTGTCGATGCTGGACGGTCCAGCTTTTTCGTTTTCGGCATCGACCGGCGGGAAAGCCGACCCCTTGAAAACGCTCAGCGCGGCAAGCGCGACGACAAGAGAGAATTGCGCCTCGCGCAAGTGGCCGAGTTTCCCAGCAACGCCACGCACCACCGAACTTGAGAACGTATCGAGCGCTGCTTTTTCGGCTGCCGTTATACCTTTCGCGCCGGTGGCGCCCGAGATGATCAAATCGGCGGCCTTGTCTGCGCTGGCAGCACCGACCAGCTTGGCGACGGTTTCGGTCAAATCATGACGGCTGCGGCGAATTTGCGCGCTGTAGATGCCGTCAATAGCAGCATAAACACGTGCGCCACGTTTTTTTGCATGATCCGCGCTTTCCAGAACGAGGAACGCTCCGCCCGAGCCGGTGACGATACCGCCACCAGCGGTGTCTTCCCGCTGCCAGAGAGGCGCCCAACCATCGGTCTTGAGCATGCCGTTCAATTCATAACCGAGCAGCATATCCGGGTGTTCGGAATTGTAGGCACCGCCAACGAGCGCATGTGTGCTCTGGCCGGACCGAATGCGTGCAACTGTCGTATCGATCGCTGAAATGCCTGCACCTTCTTCTCCCATAAAGGTGCGCGACGAGCCTGTAACCTTATGAACAATAGAGATGTTGCCGGCAAGCAGGTTCGAAAGCTGTGCCAGGAACAGTGTAGGCCGGAGCTCGGTCGTCAATTTTTCATTCAGCATCGTGCCGAGATCGTTGCGGACACGCGCCTCGGCCAGAATCTGCTTGTCGACGGCAACGTCGCGCTCGCCGCCGCCAGCCGCCACCACCATATCCATGGTAGCGCAGAGTGATTCGTTGTCCTTGATGCCGGCATCTTGCAGCGCAAGGCCAGCGGTGTAGGTGCCGATGCGTTGCCACGTTTCCATCTGCCGCTGGTCGCCGCGCTTCGGAATCTGGTTGTTCCAGTCGACCTCACCCAAGGGATGGACCGTATACGGTTTGAATGTTTCGCTATCGATGTGAGGCTCGGCCGCACCGTTGAAAGCCTGCCAATGGGCATCGACGCCTTCGCCCAGTGATGAAATCAGCCCGATACCAGTGATAACGACGGTGTTGTTCTGCATTGTCTCGCAACACCGTTTATACGGTGCACCCGGTTTAGGTGGATAGATGGAGCCTGTCCGAATTGGGCCCGGAAATCAGGCGTTCTTTGCAGCGACGAGTTCATCGATTTTGGCGCAGAGATTCTTCAACACGAAATACTCTTCGGTCGGAACCTTGCCGTCATTGACTTCCTGCGTCCACTGTTCGAGCGGGATCTTGATACCGAAGGCCTTGTCGATCGCGAAAACGATATCGAGAAAATCAAGGCTATCGATGCCGAGATCGTCAATCGTATGGCTTTCCGGCGTGATGGAGTCGCGGTCGATTTCACTGGTTTCGGCAATGATATCGGCGACTTTGTCGAATGTTTCGGACAATTGATTTTCCTTTGCTTACGATGCCTTTGACGAAGGCACTGATGTCTGATGTGCCGGTATCTAGCTTTTTTCACAGCCTAGGGAAAGACCAAAGCTTGCGCTGTGATTAGTCGAATATGATTCTTCCAGCGATATGGACCGTTTCGCCTTCCTCCGCTTTGGAAACCACAACCGCCTCTGTTGGACGCGGCGTAACACCTGTCAGAGCCGTTATATTGGCGCGATCGGTCATCATTACCAGATTGCCGGAACCCTTGAACGCCGTGATCACCGCGCGAATTTGTTCGATCCGGGTTGCATCGTCGCCTGCCAAGGGATCGAGCGGCTGGAAAATTTCAGTGGGTGTCGAGCCGAAGGAAAGCCGGGCGGTTTCCCGCGCATTGCACGTCGAACTGGTGAGCACCTTGTCGATTTGCACGCCGCGTGCAGCAAAGCGCGCCCCGAGTTTTTGGGCCAGTTGGCGCCCGCGATCGGAAAGCGTCTGCGTAGCCGAACAATCAACTGAGTTATCCACGCTAGGACTTAAGGTGCCAGAGACGTCTGCACCTTGAATGAGAATCGTATATCCGCCCCGCTGCACTCTCGCCCAGGCAGCATCTGTCGCAAATGCAGACGGAACGGCCAGGAAGGTGCTCATGAGCATGGCAAACACAAGAAATGCCCAAGGGCGCAATTGCTTCAACATCAGTCTCCTTAGCAGTCGAGATGGTGATTTGTTGAAGAAAAATAAAGTGATGAGATTAGAACGTCTTGCGTCACATGATTTGCCAGCCTATTGCGGAACACGATGGGTCTCGTTCAAACAATCATCGTCGTTTTTGGTGTGATTGCCATCGCTTATGCAGCAGCGCATTTCAAACTGCTGGATGAGCGGGTCGGTGATGGGCTGTCTGATTTTGTTTTCATGATTGCGGCACCCTTGTTGCTCTTCAGGACGATGGTGACGGCTGATTTTCACGGCACTGCACCCTGGCCCCTGTGGATCGCCTACTTCATTGGCGTGATTGTCGCCTGGGCCGCGTCGGATATTGCGATCAAGGTGTTTTTTGGCAGGGACAACCGCGCCGGCGTCGTGGCGGGTGTTTCCGGCGCGTTCTCAAATCTCGTGTTTCTTGGCATGCCGCTCATGCTTGGTGTTTTCGGTCAGGAAGGCTTTGCGATTCTGTCCCTCATCGTTGCGATCCACATGCCGATCATGATGGCTGCCTCGATCACGCTGCACGAATTCGCAATGCGTCGCGACGGTGTGTACGAAGGGGAGAGCCATTGGGCCGCTGTCGCCGGTTCATTCTTCAAGAGCCTGCTGCATAATCCCTTTGTTTTGGGAATACTGTCCGGTTGGTTATGGCGCTTGACGGGGCTGCGGATGCCCGATGTTGCCGACTCATTGATCCAGACATTGGGGAGCGTTGCGGGGCCGGTTGCCCTGTTCGCGATGGGCATGGGGCTGAAAAAGTTCGGCGTTTCCGGCAATATTGCCGCGGCGCTGACCATGTCTGCAATCAAGCTGTTGCTCATGCCCGCCGTCGTACTGGGCGCGGCGTGGTTCATCGGACTGCCGCCTTTCACCGCAAAAATTGCCGTGGCTGCTGCTGCGCTTCCTGCGGGCGTCAATTCCTATCTCATTGCGACGCGCTTCGGTACCGGTCAGGCGCTTGCATCAAATTCCATGGTCATGGCGACGGCGCTTTCAGCGCTGACACTGGCGTTCTGGATTTCAGTCGTGACGCGCATATTCGGATAGTTGCAGCTTTTGACAAAAAGGAGCAGGGTAACCCCTAACGCCTTGACCAAGGCGCACATTGCCAAGCGCAGTGCAGGGTTATCCTTCACGGAACTCACGAACAACAATAACCCTTCGAACACAGGGAGAAACATGATGTTGCAGAAATCCAGCCAGTTCATGAAGCAGGCAAACCTCATCAACGGTGAGTGGGTGGCGGCAGATTCCGGCAAGACAATCGACGTCATCAACCCTGCTACCGGCTTGAAGATCGGTACCGTGCCAAATTCGGGCAAGGCCGAGACAAAGCGCGCGATCAACGCCGCTGCTGAGGCCTTCAAGACATGGCGCAAGGCGTCTGTGCTTGAGCGCTCGAAACTGATGCGCAAGCTGCACGATGCCATTTTGGACAATCAGGATGCGCTCGCGGAATTGCTTACGCTCGAACAGGGCAAGTCTCTTGCGGAATCCAAGGGCGAGGTCGGCATGTCGGCTGCCTATATCCTGTGGTATGCCGAGGAAGCCCGCCGCACTTATGGCGATGTTGTCCCTTCGCCCTGGGCTGATCGGAGAATTCTGGTCACGAAGGAACCTGTAGGCGTCATTGCCGCGATAACACCCTGGAATTTTCCTTCCTCGATGCTTGCGCGCAAGATCGGTCCGGCACTGGCGTCCGGCTGCACGGCGGTGGTCAAGCCTGCCACACAGACGCCTTATTCAGGTCTGGTCTGGGGTGCTTTATGTGAAGAGGTCGGCATTCCAAAAGGCGTCGTCAACATTTTGACTGGCTCCGCCACCGAAATCGGCGGCGAGATCACCAGCAACCCGCTCGTTCGCAAGATCACCTTCACCGGATCGACAGAGATCGGCAAAATCCTGATCAAGCAGGCTGCCGACACGGTCAAGAAAGTCTCGATGGAGCTTGGCGGCAATGCGCCGTTCATCGTTTTCGATGATGCCGACATAGATCGCGCTGTCGACGGGGCAATCATTGCGAAGTTCCGTAACTCCGGCCAGACCTGCGTCTGCACTAACCGGTTCCTGGTCCAGGCGGGTATTTATGACGCATTTGTCGAAAAGTTTGCTGCCGCGACGGAAAAGCTCAAGATCGGAAATGGCCTGGAAGAGGGTACCCAGCAGGGACCCTTGATCGATGAAAAAGCCGTCGAAAAGGTCGAGGAATTCATCGCCGATGCCAAACAGAAGGGCGGGAAGATTATTACCGGCGGAAAACGTCATGCGCTTGGTGGCAGTTTCTTCGAGCCTACTGTGATCGCTGGCGCCACGCCGGAAATGCTCTTCACCAAGGAGGAAATCTTTGGGCCTGTGGCACCGATTTATAAGTTCCAGACCGAGCAGGAAGCAATCGACCTTGCCAACGACACGCAATTCGGTCTCGCCAGCTATTTCTACACGCAAGATCTTGGCAGGGTGTTCCGCGTCTCGGAGGGCCTGAAATACGGTCTGGTTGGCGTCAATGAAGGAATGATCACCACGGTGGAAGCCCCGTTCGGCGGCCTGAAGGAATCCGGCCTCGGCAAGGAAGGCGGCCACCAGGGAATCGAAGATTATCTCGATACGAAATATGTCTGCGTCGGCGGTTTGGGGTTGTAAAATAGATGAATACGGAAGTTTTTGGCCACTCGCCCGAGGGCGAGGCAGTTCACCGCATTACAATTTCGGGCGGGGGACTAACCGCCAACGTGCTGACATGGGGCGCAGTTATTCAGGATTTGCGCCTCAAGGGGCACGAACATCCGCTGGTCTTGGGCTATCGGGATTTTGCTGATTATCCTGCGTATTCGCCCTACCTCGGCGCAACGATAGGCCGTTCCATCAACCGCATTCGTGACGGTGAACTCACGATCGATGACAAGACCTACGAGCTGGAGAAAAATTTTCACGGTCGGCACAATATCCATGGCGGGAGCCGCGGCGCGGGCAAGCGCATCTGGGATGTCGTCGCGATTGGTCCGGATTACGTCACGCTGACCGTGCAGCTCGGCGATGGCGAGATGGGTTTCCCGGGCAATCTGACGATCACCTGTACCTACATGCTGGAATCAAAGGGTACTCTTGTGATCCGCATGGATGCCGTCACGGATAAGCCGACGATCTGCAACCTTGCACATCATAGCTATTTCAACCTCGATGACGGTGGCGCAACCGAGGCGCTTGATCATCACGTCAGGATCGATGCGCAAGCCTATTTGCCGACGGACAGTGACCTCCTGCCCGATGGCCGGGTTATGCCGGTCGCAGATACCACACACGATTTCCGCGAATTTCGAGCCGTTCGGCGTGAAGTGGAGGGTAAGCAGGTGGTCTACGACAACAATTTTTGTCTTGCTGCACAACGCCGTCCGCTATGCCTTGTCGCCTCGGTGAAGGGTGCCCATTCCGGCGTCGAGATGAATGTCTCTACGACTGAGCCCGGCGTGCAATTCTACGCGGCGAATACGCTAGGTGGAAAACCACCCATCGGGCTGACTGGCAAGACCTATGACAATTATGCAGGCCTTTGCTTCGAAGCGCAGACCTGGCCTGACTCGACGCACTTTCCCTATTTCCCCCAAGCTATCTTGCGTCCTGACGAAGTCTACAGCCAGATGACCAAATACAGCTTCAAGAAGGCGAAATCCTAGGCGTCGAATGCTTTCCGCGCTTCGTCCATCGGGGCGAGGGCGCCATGGAACTCGACAACTCGGGCGGCCACTTTGTGCGCATTGGCCGCCGCGACGAGCGGATCGAGACCGGCGAGGCGCGAAGCAATGTAACCGCCGTTAAAGCTGTCGCCAGCGCCCGTTGTATCGACGGCATTGGCGCGCACGGCGGCAACCTCGGTACTCGTTCCGCCCGCAATGACGAGTGCCGGTTCCGTCCCATCCTTGACGACGATCTCGCGCACGCCATAGCCCGCGATGCGTGCCGCGGTATCTGCAGGCGTTGCGTCACCGAACAGAGCGTTCTCATCCGGAAACGTCGGCAGCGCGATGTCAGTGACGTGAAACGCATTGCTCAAAACCTGCCGCGCTGTCTCGACATTTTCCCACAGGCGCGGGCGGTAATTGGCATCGAAGACGACAAGCGAGCCCTGACGGCGCGCATTGCTGACAGCATTCAGTACGTTCTGGCGGCTCTTGGGGCTCAGAATGCCCATCGTGATACCTGAAAAATAGATGATCTGCCGACCTTCGACACTCTTCGCCAAGGCGTCAGGATCGTCGGCAAGATGACGCGCCGCAGCGTCGTTGCGCCAATAAGTGAATGAGCGCTCGCTGCCGGTTAGCGTGATGGCATAAATGCCGGGGCGCGCGCCAACGATGGTCGGACTATGGGCGGTGTTAATGCCATTATCGCGGAGGAATTTGCGCTGTTTGACTGAGAAAGGATCGTCGCCGAAGGCGGTAACATAATCGACAGCGAAGTCCGCTCCGGTGAGGGCGCGTACATACCATGTGGTGTTGAGGGTGTCGCCTGCAAAACCCATGCGCCACTGATCGCCATTGGCGCCAGACAATTCGATCATGCACTCGCCAATAGCTGCAAATCCGCTCATGAAATCCTCCGCTATTCCGGTCGTCGCGACTGATATACGAGTGTATTGCCGCTGTCATTTCATAAAAACGCGAACTGTCATAATCACTTTGTCATGCCATGTTAGTCGGCGAATACGTCTTGAAGGAGAATTGAATGTCGCGGATCACGACGATTGAACAGCTGGAAGCCATCTATGGCGGTGGCATAACGGAAGCGTCGACAGCCAAGATTGCAGCTCGAATCACCCCTGAATACCGGCAGTTGATCGAGGGATCGCCCTTTGTGGCGCTGGCGACAAGTGGTCCTGAAGGTCTCGATTGTTCACCGCGCGGTGATCTAGCAGGTTTCGTGCGGATACACGATGAACGGACCTTGGTGATGCCGGATCGCCGCGGCAACAATCGCGTTGACTCGCTCCGCAACATTGTTCGCGACCCGCGCGTTGCACTGCTCTTCCTCATTCCCGGACTGACCACGACGTTTCGTGTCAACGGCCGTGCATTCATCGACACTGATCAAGCATTGCTTGATAGTTTCATCGTCGATGGCAGGGCCCCGCGTTCCGTCACTGTCGTAGAGGTTGAGGAAGCCTATTTTCAATGCGCCCGTGCTTTGATCCGCTCGGAATTGTGGAATCCGGCAAGACATCGCTCGCCAAAAGAGTTTCCAACGCCCGGCCAGATTCTGGCCGCTCTCAGCGAAGATCGGGTGGGCGGCGACGCTTATGATCGTGAATGGCCGGAACGTGCCGCAAAAACAATGTGGTAGTTCAGCCAGCATTCTTATTGTTGTCGATGGCAATCTCCATCCGATCCGCCGCAAAGCGGGTCTTTGAATATTGAATTGGATGGCCTTCGATATCGACATTGACGGCGGTGGCGACGAGGACGATCGCGCCAGGCGAGAGTTTTAGGTGCCGTAGCTCCTCTGCTTCGGCGTGGCGCGCCGCGATGAGTGTCGATTTGCGCAGATAGTCGTCGATTCCCGCTGCTTTAAGAGCAAATGTTATCGAACCGGATGAGCGATAATCCTCCGCTACGTTTGGTACGCGCGCTGCATCGAACCAAGCCGTAGCGCAGGAAACCGGATTGCCGTCGGCGGTGTGCATCGTGTCGATTCTGACCACTTCCCCCGACTGCATATTTAGCGCCTGGGCAACATCGGCGGGCGCTTCCTCAATGCGGTGGGCAAGCAATATGCCCTTGGTTTCGCGCACCTGGGTCGAGAGGATCTGCGAAAAACGCGTGCGCTCGCCTATACGGTATGTGAGCTTCTTGCTGTTGGCGACAAAAGTACCGCGTCCCTGTTCGGCTCGCAGGACACCCTCTTTGGTGAGCGCGGCTATAGCACTGCGGATCGTGTGGCGATTGACCGCGAAACGTGTCGCCAATTCGACCTCGGGCGGCATGCGCGCGCCGGTCGCCATTTTCCCCGCCGAGATATCGCCCCTGATCTGATCCGCGATCTGACGCCAGACAGCGACGCCGCTGTTGCGTGTGATGAATCGTGCCGACGTCACGCTTTGTCATGCTCCTGTCATTGACCTGATTTATAAACATAGGTATTGTCTAATTGTATAGATGACTAGACAAATTTTAACGAGGTGTCAATGGGCAACGAAAATTCAAGCGCCACTCCCACTGCTGGCGAAGCTGATTTCGGGCGCAAGGCTGCCATGGCCTTGCTGGCACAGGCAACTGTGCAGGAGATGCAGGATTTCTGGGCGCATTGGGCGGACAAGCCGCAAGTCGAGACCTTGCGTGGGCCGGAAACCGGCCTCGTTATGGTGCGGGGACGCATCGGTGGCGGCGGTGCACCCTTCAATCTGGGTGAGGCGACAGTCACGCGTGCAACGGTGCGGCTCGGCAATGGCGCTGTCGGTCATGCTTACGCACTTGGACGTTCGAGCGAGAAGGTTCGTCTTGCTGCTGTCTTCGATGCGCTATGGCAGGAACCGGCCTATCGTCAGGTGGTTGAGGACACGATCCTTGCCCCTATTGCGCAGCGCCTCAACGACAATCTCGAAGACAGACGAGCCGAGACGGCCGCGACCAAGGTCGATTTCTTCACAATGGTGCGGGGTGATAATTGATGCGCGCAGTTACGCAGGTTTACGAGGGCGGTTTCAGTGACGTTGTTTTCAATTCCCAGGAGGTCTTTCGGGCTCTGATGGACGCCATGGCCAATCCGGGCCGCGTTATTGAAATCGGCAACCTCACGTCGGCTCCATCGCCGATTTCCCCGGTTGCCGCTTCAGTGGCCGCAACTCTGTTCGATCACGACGCGACAGTCTGGTGCGACAAGTCGATTACCAGTTCGGAGGCCGCTCTTGGCTGGCTGAAGTTTCACACAGGGCTTGAGCTAACGCCGAACCCATCCGATGCGCAATTTGCCTTGGTCAGCGACCTCGAGACGATGCCGTCATTCGAATCGTTTGCCAAAGGATCGTCGGAATACCCGGATCGCTCGACCACGATCATTCTACAGGTCGACGGATTCAATGGGCCAGAAGAACTAACGCTGAGTGGCCCAGGCATCAAGGAGACCCAGGCATTTGCACCAAGCCAGTTGCCGAGAATGTTCGTTGATCAATGGGCCGCCAATCGCGGGGCCTTTCCGCGCGGTATCGACCTGATCTTTGCTGGCAAAGGCGCACTCGCTGCAATGCCGCGCACCACGCGCATTTCGAAAAAGGAGGCGTGAGCCATGTATGTTGCCGTCAAGGGCGGTGAAGCCGCCATTCGCAATGCGCACAAACTGCTGGCTGACCGCCGCCGCGGCGATCGCTCAGTGCCGGCGATAGGCCTTGACCAGATCGTTGAGCAGCTTGCGTTGGCAGTCGACCGCGTCATGGCTGAAGGTTCGCTCTATGACACCGAACTCGCAGCGCTGGCGGTGAAGCAGGCGCGTGGCGACATGATCGAAGCGATCTTTCTCGTTCGCGCCTATCGCACCACATTGCCGCGGTTTGGCTACACCAAGCCGGTGGAGACCTCGCAGATGGCAATCGAACGGCGCATATCGGCGACGTTCAAGGATTTGCCCGGCGGACAGTTACTCGGTCCGACGTTCGACTATACGCATCGTCTGCTTGACCCGGAGCTTGCTGACGATGGCGTAGTCGAGACGGCTGATCGTCGCATTGAAGCGCACGAACATACACCGCGCGTTACCGATATTCTTGGCCATGACGGCATGATCGAAGCCGATGGCGACATGCCGGAGGGCGTGGAGACAGGCGATCTCACACGCGAGCCCTTGTCGTTCCCGCTTGAGCGCGATTTGCGGCTACAAGCGCTGGCACGAGGTGATGAGGGATTTCTTCTCGGTCTCGCCTATTCGACACAGCGAGGCTACGGCCGCAGCCATCCATTTGCTGGTGAAATTCGTATTGGCGAAGTCGAAATTGAACTTGAGGTTGCCGAACTTGATTTCCCGCTGACGCTGGGCCGCATTCGCGTCACCGAATGCCAGATGATCAATCAGTTCAAAGGCTCCTCCAAGCAGCCTCCTCAATTTACCCGCGGCTATGGCCTCGTATTCGGCCAGAGCGAGCGCAAATCCATGTCGATGGCACTGTGTGACCGCGCATTGCGGGCGAGGGAGCTTGGCGAGGACATTACTGCTGCCGCGCAGGACGAGGAATTCGTCATCTCCCACAGCGACAATGTGCAGTCCACCGGCTTCGTCGAGCATTTGAAACTACCGCATTACGTCGACTTCCAGGCGGAACTTGACCTCGTGCGCCGTATGCGCGGCGAGCAGGAAAGCCGCGAGAGCGAAAACAGCGATACCAAAGAGGCTGCAGAATGACCGAGCTTGCGAGTTACAATTTCGCCTATCTCGACGAACAGACGAAGCGGATGATCCGCCGCGCTATTCTCAAGGCCATTGCCATTCCAGGTTATCAAGTGCCGTTCGCCTCGCGCGAAATGCCAATGCCTTATGGCTGGGGTACTGGCGGTGTGCAGGTGACGGCCGCTGTGATCGGCCCGGACGATACATTGAAAGTAATCGATCAGGGTGCGGACGATACGACCAATGCCGTGTCGATCCGTGCCTTCTTCCAGAAGGTTTCCAACGTCCGGGTGACCACCAAAACAACGGAGGCGACGATCATCCAGACGCGCCACCGCATCCCCGAGACAGCACTGCAGGCTGGACAGACACTCGTCTATCAGGTGCCGATCCCGGAACCACTGCGTTTTCTTGAGCCCCGCGAGACCGAGACGCGAAAGATGCATGCGCTGGAAGAATATGGACTCATGCACGTGAAGCTTTATGAGGACATCGCCCGCCACGGCCGCATTGCCACGACCTATGCCTATCCGGTGAAAGTCGAGGGCCGTTACGTGATGGACCCGTCACCCACGCCAAAATTCGACAACCCAAAGATGCATAATTCTCCAGCGTTGCAACTGTTCGGGGCAGGGCGCGAAAAGCGCATCTACGCCATCCCGCCCTATACGGAAGTTGTCAGCCTCGATTTCGAGGATCATCCATTCGAGATACAGACCTTCTCGGAGCCCTGCGCGCTCTGTGGCGCCAAGGGCAGCTATCTTGATGAAGTCATTCTCGATGACAAAGGCGGCAGCATGTTTGTCTGCTCGGATACGGATTTTTGTGAAGACCGTCAGGCAGAGGGCCATCGCGGTCATCTTTCAGCCAACCCGGCGGAGGCAGCAGAATGAATGATACACCACTCCTGAAAGTCAACGCGCTGTCGAAATTCTATGGAAGCCGCATCGGCTGCCAAAACGTCTCCTTCGAGTTGTGGCCGGGCGAAGTTCTTGCCGTCGTTGGAGAATCTGGTTCAGGCAAGACGACGCTGCTGGACTGCGTGGCGACGCGCCTTGCGCCTTCCACTGGTTCGGTCGAATACCGGATGCGCGATGGCCAGTTCCGCGATCTCTACCGCATGAGCGAGGCCGAGCGGCGCTTTCTGATGCGTACGGACTGGGGTTTCGTCCATCAAAATCCCGCCGATGGATTGCGCATGACCGTCTCCGCTGGTGCCAATGTTGGCGAGCGCCTTATGGCAGTCGGCGACAGGCACTATGGCAAAATCCGGGCGAGTGCTACCGATTGGCTCGGCCGCGTTGAAATTGCCGCGGATCGTATCGACGATCAGCCGCGTGCCTTTTCCGGCGGCATGCGTCAGCGGCTGCAGATCGCCCGTAATCTCGTCACCAATCCGCGACTAGTGTTCATGGATGAGCCCACAGGTGGTCTTGATGTGTCGGTCCAGGCAAGACTTCTCGATCTGCTGCGTGGTCTCGTCAGCGATCTCGGTCTGGCGGCCATCGTCGTCACCCATGATCTTGCCGTGGCGCGTCTGCTCTCGCACCGGATGATGGTGATGAAGGATGGTCACATCGTTGAGACCGGGCTCACGGATCGCGTTCTCGATGATCCGCAGGCGCCTTATACCCAGCTACTCGTTTCCTCCATCCTGCAAGTCTAGGAGAAAATCATGCCGACACCTCTCGTTGTTTCCGATGTCGCCAAGAGTTTCACCATGCATTTGCGCGACGGTATACGTTTGCCCGTGGTGGCAAACGTCTCCTTCTCCATCAAGGCGGGCGAATGTGCCGTGCTTGGCGGACCGTCCGGGGCGGGCAAGAGCTCGATCCTGAAGATGGTCTACGGCAATTATGCCGTGGATAGGGGGCAGATCATCGTACCCTATCGCGACCGGCTCATAGACGTTGCCGCCGCTGATCCGCGCACGATGCTCGGCATTCGCCGCGACATGATCGGCTATGTGAGCCAGTTTCTGCGCACAGTACCGCGCGTTTCAGCGCTGGACGTCGTTGCAGAGCCTTTGATGGCGCGCGGTGTCGACCGCACTGAAGCACGCGATAAGGCCGGATCATTGCTTGCCGGCCTCAATCTGCCGGAACGCCTGTGGTCATTGCCACCCGCAACGTTCTCGGGCGGCGAACAGCAGCGCGTCAACATTGCCCGGGGCTTCATCACCGATCACCCGATCCTGCTTCTCGACGAACCTACCGCATCGCTCGATGCCAAAAACCGCGATGTAGTGGTCTCGATGATCCAGCGGAAGAAGGACGCGGGCATTGCCATGCTTGGCATCTTCCATGATCAGGATGTGCGGGAAGCCGTCGCCGACAGGATCATCGATGTCATGGCATTTTCGGTATCAAATGGCGTAGCGGCATAAGTCCACCACTGGGCTTTATCCGATTTTGAACTGCAGGGTTTCGGGGGCGGATCACGCAAATTTGTGTGCCGCTCCCGTTGTCGTTTGCACCCTCCAGATAGGGTTTTCCGTGGATAACACACGGCCTGAGAATACGATCCGCAGTTGTCACGTAACTGAAATGAAAATGCCATCGCAGGTTCACACAATCCCTCTAGGACGGGTCAACGGCCAAAAGGGATCGACGAATGCTGAAGATTGAAAACGTGACGCGGCGCTTTGGCAGCAATATCGCCATCGACAACGTCAATGTTGAAATTCCGCAAGGCCAGATGGTTGGCATTATTGGCCGATCGGGTGCCGGCAAGTCGACCCTGCTGCGCATGATCAATCGGCTTATCGATCCTTCTGAGGGCTCGATCCTGTTCGAGGGAACCGATGTTGCCAAGCTGCGCGGATCGCACCTGCGCAATTGGCAGCGCGACTGTGCGATGATCTTCCAGCAGTTCAATCTTGTGCCACGTCTTGATGTCTTGACAAATGTGCTTCTCGGCCGTCTGAACCATCGTTCGACGATCAAGAGTCTTCTCGGCATCTTCTCCAGTGATGAACGTGCCATGGCGGTCGCCGCTCTCGATCGGCTGGATATCGCCAAGACGGCCCTTCAGAGAGCCGGCACATTGTCCGGAGGTCAGCAGCAGCGCGTCGCGATAGCTCGCGCGCTGATGCAGAACCCCAAAGTCATTCTTGCTGATGAGCCTATCGCTTCGCTCGATCCGCGCAATGCGCAGGTCGTCATGGAGTCGCTGCGCGACATCAATGAGAAGGAAGGCCTGACTGTCATCACCAATCTGCATACGCTCGATACCGCCCGGCATTTTTGCGAGCGGATCATTGGTATGCAGGGCGGCAAGATCGTCTTCGATGGCAGTCCGGATGATCTGACTGAACTAGCCGCCCGCCGCATCTACGGCGCCGACGGCCTCAAGGACGCGTTTTCAGAAGCCATTACCTCGACGAGTATCGTACGCGGTTCGCAGAAGCCAATCCCGGAGTTGGAGGCCATTCTGGCCGCGCGTTGAGCGTAAAAAGATCGTCTTGCCCACGTTACGGGCCCATACGAAACCGGATCACAAACTCATTGGACGTTTGACAGGAGAGAACCATGTTGTTCAAAAAAGCCCTTCTCGGTGCTATCGCGCTCAGCGCGATGTTCACCGGCACAATGGCCCGTGCTGAAGACCTCAAGGAATTCCGCATCGGCATCCTCGGCGGCGAAAACGAGACCGACCGTCTGCGCAATTTCGGTTGCCTTGCCGACCACCTCAAGCAAACCTTTGGTTTCGAAAAGGTTTCGCTGTTTCCCGCTGCTGATTATGACGGCGTTATCCAGGGCCTGCTCGGCGGCACACTTGATTTCGCCGAACTCGGCGCTTCCGGCTACGCTGCGGTCTATATCAAGGACCCCAAGGCTGTTACTCCGATCCTAACCACGCAGCAGACAGACGGTTCGACCGGCTATTATTCCATCGGTCTCGCCCGCAAGGATTCTGGCATCAAGACGATCGCCGATGCCAAGGGCAAGACCCTCGGCTACGCCGATCCGGATTCAACCTCCGGCTATCTGGTACCGTTGACCCAGATCCCCAAGACCACTGGCATGCCGAACGACAAGTTCTTTGCCAAGACACAGTTCAATGGCGGTCATGAGAACAATCTACTTGCCGCTTATGACGGCAAAGTCGACGTTGCTGTAGACGATTCCTCGGGCCTCGGCGATTTCAAGGATGGCTACACCTCCGGCACATTCCGCAAGGAAGTTGATAAGGGCGCTGTCGATCCGAGCCTGCTGGTCGAAGTGTGGCGTTCGCCGCTCATCCCTAACGGTCCGCTGGTTGTTCGCAACGGCATTGGCGATGAATGGCATGCCAAGCTCGCCGATTTCTTCATGAAATTGCCGACCACCGACAAGAAGTGCTTCGAAGCTGTCGAAGGCGGTGACTACAAGGGCTACCAGCCAGTGAAACCCGAATTCTACAATGCAGTCATCGACATCCGCAAAAACGCGATCGGCGGCTGAGGCTTGCGATCAATCACGGGGTGGCTGGTAACGGCCACCCTTTTTCTTGTGCGCTCCATGCGGATCAACTCATGACGTTTGCCGACCCCCAGCCACAGTTGCAGAGTTCGCACGATATCGCCGAATCTTGGCGAAAGGTCGTGGCACGCCGCCGGATGTATACGGGCCTCGGCCTGCTTGTGCTGTTCATCGGGTTCGTGGGCTCTGTTCGTTTTGCCGACGAAAGCAATGCCGGCCATTTTTTCGATCGTCTCCCCCACCTCTTCGATTTTCTCAGCTGGCTCGTGCCCAAGGACTGGAGCGACGTGTGGCGAGCGTTGTTCGACATTGCAAGTCCCAACGACAAGGGCGGCCAGGAGTTCAATTTCGATCTCGGGCGGGTTTATGTTTGGGGCGACTGGTATATTCCTGAGTATTTCGAACTAATGATTATCACATTCAATGTGGCGCTGGTCTCCACCATTATCGGGTTTATTTTCGCGGTTCCGCTCAGCTTCATGGCTGCGCGCAATTTTACGCCCGCCAACCCAATCCGTATTGTGGTCAAGCGGCTCATGGAGTTCCTACGCGCTTTTCCAGAGATCGTCATAGCCGGACTTTTTTCGGCCATTCTTTCGATTGGACCGATCGCCGCCATCATTGCGATAAGTCTGCATTGTATCGGCGCGCTGGGCAAGCTGTTCTACGAAGTTATCGAGAATGTAGATATGCGCTCGGACGAGGGTATACGCTCTGTTGGTGCAAGCTGGACCGAACGCGTGCGTTTTGCCGCCCTGCCGCAGGTTTTGCCGAATTTCATGTCCTATGCACTGCTGCGGCTTGAAATCAACGTTCGCGCCTCAACCATCATCGGTGCAGTCGGTGGCGGCGGCATCGGTGAAGAATTGAAGCTCTCGATCTCACGCGGTTTTGGCGCCAAGACTCTGGCGCTCGTGCTGCTGCTTTTCGTCACCATCTTTGCCGTTGATCAGTTTTCCGCATGGCTGCGGCGCCGTCTGGTCGGCGAAAACGCCTTTCTTCTCAAGCATTGAGGATGCCATGACCCTTATCGATGCAAGCCAGGCAGAATCAATCCAGGGGCGTTATCCTGAGGTCTTCCAGCGCTCCTTTTTCAAGCGCTTTGCGCCTCTCCTAATGGTCATCAGCCTATTCCTCTACGGTATCTACGCCGTCTGGTTCTTCGAGGTTCCGAAGGCGCTTTCGGAAGGCCATTGGGAACGCGTTGGCATCTATCTGAGCCAATGGATCAGCTACGATGTACAGGCTGAGTTTCGGCTAGAGGGCGACACGATCACGCCGAAATACCCGCGATTTTCGCCATTGGGAAACGATCCGAACCCTGACTGGGTAAAGCAGAACAGCGATCGAACCATGACCGTTGAAATTCGCGGGCCGGGCCGGGCAGTGACTTTCAGCGACACCGAAGCAACGCTGACGGCACATGGCGAATCCGTGCTGGTGGAGCTAACGGGCGGGAAACCAACAATCGAAGGCAATGTACCATCCTGGGTCAGCGTCTATGATGAGGATGTCGTCGCCGATATGGGATTTGCCGGCGAAGTGCGTGTCGAGGCCGACCGCGTCAAGATCCGCAAACGTTTTCTCGGCTGGGCCAATTTCATCTTCGATCCGCAATCGCCCTTTTTTGGAAAATCGGTCGGCGAGGTCCTTAGTCTCGTGACCACCGGGCCGCAGATCGAACCCGGGAGATCAAACCTGTCGCTCGCCGTCGATAATTTCCTCAACAATGGCGAATGGCAGCACGGGGATGTTTGGGTCAAACTCTTGCAGACCATCATCATGGCGTTCCTTGGAACAATTTTAGGTGCAGTGGTCAGCTTTCCCCTGGCGTTCCTTGCTGCCCGCAACATCACATCCAGCCGTTTTGTTAACCAATCGTTCAAGCGCTTCTTCGATTTTCTGCGCTCGGTCGACATGCTGATCTGGGCTTTGTTCTTTACCCGTGCGTTTGGACCCGGTCCCCTTGCGGGTAGTGCTGCGATCTTCCTGACAGAGACTGGTACCCTTGGGAAGATTTATTCCGAAGGGCTTGAAAACATTGATGACAAGCCGCGTGAGGGTGTGCAGTCGACCGGCGCAAATCACGTTCTAGTCCAGCGCTACGGTGTGATGCCGCAAGTCGTGCCTGTCATGATCAGCCAGACGCTTTACCAATGGGAATCGAATATCCGCGGCGCGACAATCATCGGTGCAGTCGGCGCTGGTGGTATCGGCCTCAAGCTCTGGGAAGCGATGCGCACCAACAAGAACTGGGAAAACGTCGCCTATATGGTGCTCTTGATCCTCTTGGTTGTGTTCATATTCGATGGCATATCCAATGCCCTGCGTTCACGGCTGATCGGAAAGCCCCAGCATTAAATAGACAGCGTTCAAAGGCTTGTCATAATCGGAGCGTAACGCGAGGATGCTCCGGAGGAATCAGCATGCGCTACGCAATTTATTTCACGCCGCCATCAAGTGACCCGCTTCTGAAAGTCGCGGCGAACTGGCTTGGCCGAAATGCCTTTACCGGGCAACCGGTAAGGCCGCCGCAGATCCGCGACCTGGCACATGAGGATTTTACGCTCTTGACGGCATCGGCACGTCGCTATGGCTTTCATGGCACCCTGAAGGCCCCGTTCCACCTTGCCGACGGCTTTGAGGAAAAAGAGCTTCTGTCGGCACTCATGCATTTTGCCTCATCCATTGATCCGGTCGAGATCCCGAAACTGCAGATCGCCAATCTCGACGGATTTTTCGCCCTCGTGCCTGAAGAGCCCGTGGCGCGCCTCAATCAGCTGGCGAACGACGTTGTCGTGACGCTTGACCGCTTCCGTGCTCATCCAACTGAAGAGGAAATCAAACGGCGCAATCCAGAAAGAATGACAGTGTCGCAGCGGCGAAATCTCGAACAATGGGGCTACCCGTACGTTTTTGAGGATTTTCGCTTTCATATGACACTTACTGGAATTGTTGCTGAACGTGATCGCCCTAAAATCGAACGGATATTGGGCGAATTCCTGGAACCTGTTCTGGAAGAGCCTGTTGAAATCAATAATCTGGCACTTTTTACCGAAGTCGAGCCCGGTTTCCCTTTTGAAATACACTCGCTGCACCCGCTAGCAGGAACCAACAGAAGAAAGACTGCCTAAAATGTCCGCCGAATTGATCTTGAACAACGCAAAAATTGTCCTTGAAGATGACGTCATCTCCGGGACGGTTGTGATCCGAGATGGCAAGATTGCTGATATCTCTGAAGGTTCTGTTTCTGGCGGTGAGGATTTCGGAGGCGATTACCTCATTCCCGGGCTGATCGAACTGCACACTGACCATCTCGAAGGCCACTACATGCCGCGTCCACGGGTTCGCTGGAATCCGATTGCAGCGGTCCTTGCTCATGACGCGCAAATCGCCACGTCGGGCATCACTACGGTCCTCGATGCCTTGCGGGTCGGGCTGGACGAAGATGCGGACATGTCCGCTGACGAAAGCCGCAAGCTCGCCGATGCGATTGAAGACAGCGTCGAACAAGGTCGGTTGCGCGCCGATCACTATATCCATTTGCGCTGTGAAGTATCGGCTCCTGATTGCCTTGAGGGTTTCGCTCACTTCGACAATGACAGCCGTGTTCGCCTGGCGTCTTTGATGGATCATGCACCGGGTCAGCGGCAGTTCGTCAGTCTGGAAACCTATGCCTATTATTACCAGCGCAAGCTGAAGCTCTCGGACAAGGAGTTCAATGCGTTTTGCGAGAAGCGCATGGCAGAGTTTGCGAAGAATTCCGGACCGCAGCGCAAGGCGATTGCGGATCTCTGCCGCGAGCGCGGGATTGTTCTGGCCAGCCACGATGATGCGACGCGCGCCCATGTGGACGAAGCGGTCGAGCAAGGCATTCATGTGGCAGAGTTTCCAACGACGCTCGAAGCTGCCGCTGCCTCGAAACAGGCTGGCCTTTCTGTATTGATGGGTGCACCGAATGTGGTACGCGGCGGTTCGCATTCGGGAAACGTCTCCGCACGCGAATTGGTCGAACACGGTCATCTCGATATTCTGTCCTCCGACTACATTCCCTTCAGTCTGATTCAGTCGACCTTTTTCCTTGGCGAAACCGTTGATGGGATCACGCTGCCGGATGCGGTGCGTCTGGTGACAAAGAACCCGGCAGAGGCTGTAGGTTTCAAAGATCGCGGTGTGATCGAAATCGGCAAGCGCGCCGATCTCGTGCGGGTTCGTGTTGATGAGCATATTCCAGTGGTGCGTACAGTCTGGCGGGAAGGTCGCCGGGTCGTATGATGGCGGGAATGATAGAGCGGGCGCTCAATCCCGCATCTGCACCGCTACGCAACGGTGCCTTCGTTGCCGTTGTAGGTCCGAGCGGCGCCGGAAAAGACACCATCATCGATTTCGCTCGCGCTGCGCTTAACGATCAGCCGGGCTATCACTTTGTTCGCCGTGTGGTGACCCGCCCGTCATCGGTAGACGCGGAAGATCATGACACGCTGAGCGAAGAGCAGTTCCTGGCGGCAAAACGGGCAGGGGAATTCTCGCATTTCTGGGAAGCCCATGGCCTGCATTATGGCCTGCCGAAGTCTGTTGACGACGAGGTCGAGCGCGGGGCCGTAGCGATTGCTAATGTCTCGCGCGGCGTATTGCCCGCGCTTCGTGCAGCCTATGCCAATTTCATCGTTGTGCACATCACCGCATCGCATGAGGTTCTGGCGAAGCGGCTCGCCTCGCGCGGACGCGAAGACGCCGCTGAAATCCAGCGCCGTCTGACGCGGGCAGCGCCTAATCCCTGCGATCCGGCGGATGCGATTATGATCGATAATTCCGGTGCGGTTTCAGACGCTGGTAACGAGTTCGTTGCAGTCTTGAAGAAGTCTGCAGCGTTTGCTGCCGTTTCGGAACAGATTTAGCCTGTTCGCTTAGCAAAAACAGAAAATCCGGAGGCAATTACCTCCGGATCTAGGCAACTGTCCTATGCTTAGAAGTTGCGCTGGAAGCGGATGATACCGCCGAACGCGTCGTCGTTGACGAGGGTGCCATCGGTGCGACGGAAATTGTCAAATTTGGTGTAGTTGATTTCCGGCGTGATCGTGAAACCCGGAACGAGTTCGTAGGCTACGTTAAGTGCGAGAGCGTAGGTGCCTTCCGATTCGTAAGCAGCCTGGCCGTTGATAGTCGCCTTGTCGGTAACCTTGGCGGCAATACCACCCCACGCCGCCCAATCACCTTGCCACGGTGTGAGGAAGTTCCGCTCTTCGCGTGTGTCGTCGTAGCCCGATTGATAGGCGCCCATGGCCCATAGCGTAACCTTGTCGGTAACGTTGACATCCAGACGAGCTTTTGCGGCAAATTCTTCCACATTGGAATCGTAACCGACGATGCCGGAAATCTTACCCCAACCCTGCTCGAGTTTCAGGCCGCCCATGACGTGCGGCATGTAATTGTCGATAACGTAGCCGTCGAAACCGTCATTGACGGAGCCTTGTTCCGCAGCGATGATTGCTGAAAAACCGTTACCGCCAGTGAAGGTGTAGCTGACCTGATTGGTTTCCCAGCTGTTGTAGTTGATCACATCGTCCTGAATGATATCGCCGGCGTAGCCGTTCCAGGCACCGAAGATTTCATCTGCAATACCGATGCGAAAGCCGCCCAACTCGATGAATGCCTGAGGAATTGATGCTCCTTCATCGACACCGTCTTGATAATCGAAACGGCTTTGAATGTATGAACGCAATGTACCCAGCTCTGTTTCGGAACGGGCATCGAAGCGGACCTCTGCGCGGGTGTGGTTGACCCATGTGTCAAGTTTGCCGCCATTATAGACATCGTCGCCGCCCTGGGCGTCGAAACGCATATAACCACTGACTTTCAGGCAAGTTTCAGTACCGGGAATGTAAAAGAAACCAGCGCCATAGGCGTCACAGACTTTTACGTATTCGACAGGCTCCGGTTCGGCCACAACCACTGCATCTGCAGCGCGTGCGCCCGATGCTGCTAGGAGGGCAGCAGCAGAGCCGAGGAGGAAGCTTTTGATGTTCATTTCTGATCTCCGATTAAAAAGATAGTTCACAAGCTCATGTCCCCAACCGATGCATATTCCTGTTCTCTGGCAGGCGCAAAACCGAACTATTATCGAACCGCGGGTTCGGAAATCTCTGTTGCGATTTTGCCACGCGAGGAGAGACAAGACTATTTGGAGTTTTGCTTCCACCAGGTCTGTCGAGTAGACAATTTCTACTTTGCGCCTTATGAGAGGCCGGCATCCGACATGGCGGTTCACTGGCTAGAAAGACCGATAATCGGGAAATAGACCGAAAAGGTTCTGTAGTGATCAATAGAACTGAAACAATCAAAGGCTATGCCGGCAACCGTTTTGCGGTAGCCCCTATGATCGATTGGACGGACCGGCATTGCCGGGCGTTCCATCGACAGTTCACGCGCCATGCCTTGCTCTACACGGAAATGGTGGTCGCCGATGCTGCGATCCACGGCAATCGCGAGCGCATTCTTGGGTTTGCTGAAGCGGAACATCCCGTTGCACTGCAACTCGGAGGATCCGATCCTGTCAAACTGGCCGAAGCCGCGCGCATTGGCGAGGCGATGGGCTATCAGGAAATCAATCTCAATGTAGGCTGCCCGTCTGACCGTGTTCAATCCGGCACATTCGGCGCTTGCCTGATGAGAACGCCGCTTATTGTTGCCTCAAGCGTCGAGGCGATGAAGCACGCGGTCGCAATTCCCGTGACGGTCAAATGCCGCATCGGTGTCGACGATCAGGACACGGAAATTGCTCTTGATGAACTAGCTGCCAGTGTATTCCAAGCCGGTGCCGATGCGTTGTGGGTGCATGCCCGCAAGGCCTGGCTCAAGGGGCTTTCACCCAAGGAAAACCGCGATATTCCGCCGCTGGACTATGCTCGCGTCTACCGTCTGAAGCAGCAAAATCCGAATCAATTCATTGGGATCAACGGCGGTATTCAAACGCTCGATGAAGCACTTCAGCATTTGAATCACGTTGACGGTGTCATGCTTGGCCGCGCGATCTACAACGATCCAATGTTGTTGCTCGACGTCGACAGGATTATATACGGCAGCGAAAACGCGGCGCCTGCAATCGAGGCAATCATTGGCCATATGTGCGATTATGCCGATGCTCATATCGCACACGGCGGTCGGCTGTCGCACACTACGCGTCACATGGTGGGCCTGTTTCATGGCGTGGCGGGTGCCCGGCGCTGGCGGCAAATGCTGTCGACTGAAGCCAATCAGACTGGCGCGACCAGTGAGGTGATCCGCCGGGCCTACGAAGCAATCGAGACCGTTCCTGCTGACGCGGCGGCTTAGTCCGAGAGAATCAAGCGGTCGCCGCGCACGGAAAAGCCGCTGAGCGTATTCAAGAAATTCATGCCAAGCAGACTGCCTGCCATTCGTCCGTCCTCGGTCACCATAGCGCGGATATTGCGGCGTTCAATGGCGCCGATCTTGATACTGTCCAGAGTGATACTGGCCGCGGTCGCCATACCGTTAGCGGTCATGATTGGTGTTTTGTAGGAGAGCTTGTCCGGATCGAGCCCGGCCCGGCGAGCATCTTCCGCCGAGAGCACGATCGACGAGGCCCCGGTATCAATGATGAATGGTACCGTCGCGCCATTTACTTCGCCCCGAACCTCGAAATGACCACTATCCGCCTTGGCCAAGGTTACAGTGATAGTTCCATTGCCATCGCGATTGGAAATAGGGCTTCCGGGGATCAGTCCTGCCGTTATCCGGTGGCCAACGTCCTGCAACTCGTACCGGTATTGGTAGCCTGCAACGATCGCGAGAAAAATGACGACCCAGATCGCCATACTGCGCAGGAAATGGCTGAGAGGAATGCCGGAACCGAGCAGAACTGAGCCGAGGACGACGCCCCAGATGCCCATATAGGCGAAACGGGCGAAATCGTCATTGGCAATACCTAACGTAGAACCACTGTCATTGTTTGCCATCAACAGCAGCAAGGTGGCGCCTATCAAGGCAATGATGATCCAGAACAGGCGGCTCATTTTCAATCAGCCCTCTTGCTTTTCGCGTGCCATGCGGCTGCGCCGCGTTTCGCGGCGAGGGCGTCGCTCAACCGTATCGAGCCGCGCTGGGAGACCTGCCATGACGCTGCGGCGAGTCTCAGGCGTCATGATCGACCATGCACCTATTTCCTCGCGCGTACGTCCGCAACCGAAGCAAAAACCGGTCTTCATATCGATGGCGCAGACGAGGATGCAAGGTGACTCGATGATGCTCATGTGAGAGATTTGGTACGGTTAAAGTGCAATGACAAGACCAAGCAGCAGTGAAATCGTCGTGAGCTGCTGCATGGCGCCGAGAGTGTCGCCGGTTTGCCCGCCTATCTTTTCGCGGCACAGTGTGGAAAAGCCGAGGAAGACCAGCGCCGTCAAACATGCTGCGAAGCCGATTGCCCAGAGCCCACCAGCAGCGCCATAGCTGATTGCAAGCACGACAGCGCCTATGATGAGTGCAAAATTGGCGCTGTCGGCGGTGGGGGTTCCTGATTGATCGGCGACACCGCCGGCTCGCACGGATGGCAGGCTCTGCCAGAATTTCGCCATCACGGAGCGACTGGCGGCTTCTGTCCCTATGACGACAACTACTGGCATGGAATACACCGATCTCGTCGAGAACCGTGCTAAGCAGTGCTGTCCGCAAGAACACAGAGATAATCAGGGCAAGTACACCGTAAGAACCCGTCGCCGAGTCTTTCATGATCTCCAGCCGCCGATCAATCGACGTGCCTCCGTAGAAGCCGTCGGCTACGTCAGCAAGTCCGTCCTCGTGCAATGCACCGGTGGTGATGATCAATGCGACAACAACCAACAGCGCTGTGACGATCTCGGGAAGGTCAAAGGCATGCGCGATCACCAGGGCAAGCGAGGCGGGCAGGGCGATGAGCATACCCGCCAAGGGAAAGCCGCGCATGGTGCTACCGAGCGAGCCGTCATAGCCTTCAAACCAGCGTTGCGGGACGGGCAGTCGTGAGAGAAAGGCCAGCGCCCGCATCGTGTCATTGACCAAATCCATGCTGCTGCCCTTAAATCACTGAGGTCGCGACACTCTGCGCCGCCGGTTGACCTTTGCGTTTTCTTTCCCAGCGCTTATAGGACGGTGTTTGCTAATTTGCCATGAAGACTTGATCGCAAGGGATATCATGACCACCGGCTTGCCATTTGACGATTTCCGCACTCTCATCGAGACATTACCCGGGCCTGACGAGGCCGCCGTTGCGGCTGTGCGCAAGCGCGATGCGACATTGACGAAGCCACCGGGTGCACTTGGGCGTTTGGAAGAGATTGTCGAATGGCTTGCCGCATGGACAGGACGTTCGCGCCCGCAGATCACCCGGCCGCTCGTCGCGGTCTTTGCAGGCAATCATGGTGTTACCGCCAAGGGCGTCTCGCCCTATCCGTCCTCGGTCACGGCGCAGATGGTGGAAAATTTCGCTGCGGGCGGTGCTGCTATCAATCAGATCTGCATCGCCAATGACCTTGGGCTGAAGATATTCGATCTCGCGCTCGAATATCCGACCGCCGATATCACCGAAGAAGCCGCCATGGACGAAAAGACCTGCGCAGCGACCATGGCGTTCGGCATGGAATCGATCGCCGGTGGCACCGATCTTCTGTGCATTGGCGAGATGGGGATTGGCAATACGACGATTGCCGCCGCGATTTTCCATGGCCTCTATGGCGGCACGGCGGAAGAATGGGTTGGTCCAGGCACCGGTGCCAACAGCGAAGGAATGAAGCGCAAGGCAGACGCGGTTCGCACAGCGGTCGCACTGCATGCTTCGCATTTGAAAGACCCGCTGGAAGTGTTGCGACGCCTCGGTGGCCGTGAAATCGCGGCGATGGCTGGCGCTATTCTTGCGACACGTGTGGAAAAAATTCCGGTGATCATCGATGGCTACGTGGCCACCGCCGCTGCGGCGATCCTGCATGCCGCCAATTCGGAAGCGATCGACCACTGCCTGTTCGGCCATGTCTCAGCGGAGCCGGGCCATCGCAAGGTTCTGGAGAAGCTTGGCAAAAAGCCGTTGCTTGATCTCGGAATGCGGCTCGGCGAAGGCACCGGCGCCGCACTTGCGGCGGGCATCGTCAAGGCAGCTGCGCTCTGCCATAGCGGTATGGCGACATTCGATCAGGCCGGTGTCAGCAATCGCGACTGAATAAAAAAGGCCTGCGAAAGCAGGCCTCAGATTGCTGACAAACCCCTGGCCTTGGCCGGGGGTTTGTGATTCAGTGGGACATGTTGAAGAAACCCGCGCCGCAGCAGACGGCTCTCGAGATGGTGACGCTCGACAGCTTGGTGCCGAAGGATCACCTGCTTCGCAAGATCGACGCTGTGATCGACTTTTCGTTCATTCATGATCGTGTTGCGGGACTTTACTGCCCCGACAACGGCCGCCCTCCGCTCGACCCGACCTTGATGTTCAAGGCGCTGTTCCTCGGCTATCTCTATGGCATCCGCTCGGAGCGGCAGCTGGTGCGCGAGATCGAAGTCAATGTCGCCTATCGCTGGTTTCTGCAGTTGAAGCTGACGGATGGAGTGTTCGACGCCTCGACGCTCAGCCAGAACCGCCGCCGCCGTTACAACGATACATCGGTTGCCCAGGACATCTTCGATCACATCGTCGAGCAGGCGATCGGCCACGGGCTGGTCGACGGCACGGTGCTTTACACGGATTCGACCCATCTGAAGGCCAATGCCAACAAGGGCAAATACGATCTTGCGATGATCGAGAAGTCGCGCGCCGACTATTGGGCCGATCTGGATGCGGCGATCGAGGCCGAACGCAAGCTGCACGGCCAGAAGCCCTTGAAGGACAAGGAACGCCGGCCGGAGGTGAAGAAGACCAAGGTCTCGCGCAGCGATCCAGACAGCGGCTATATGGTGCGCGATGGCAAGCCGAAGGGCTTCTTCTATCTCGATCATCGCACGGTGGACGGCAAGCTCGCCATCATCACCGATACTCATGTCACGCCGGCCAATGTCCATGACTCGATCGTCTATCTCTCAAGGCTCGACCGGCAGCAGACCCGTTTCGGCTTCGATGTCGGCGCGGTCGGGCTGGATGCCGGCTATGCTACACCGGGCATCGCCAAGGGCCTGGAAGACCGGCAGATCCTTGGCGTCACAAGCTATCGCAATCCCACTCCGCCCAAGCCCGGCATGATGCGCAAGTCGACGTTCGTCTTCGAACCCGAGACCGATGGCTATCGCTGCCCCGAGGGCCAGTTGCTGACCTATTCGACTACTGACCGCAACGGTTACCGGCATTACACATCCGACCCGGCCATCTGCGCCAATTGCCCGCTGTTGGCCTCCTGCACCTCGAATGCCAGGGCAATCCGCACCGTCACCCGCCATGTCTGGGCCGATGCCCGCGAACGCACCGACGGCCATCGTCTCACCGCCTGGGGCAAGGCAGTCTACAAGAGGCGCAAAGAGACGGTCGAACGATCCTTTGCCGACGCCAAGCAGCTTCATGGCCATCGCTATGCGCGGTTCCGAAGTCTCACCCGCGTCGCCTGTCAGTGCCTACTCGCAGCCGCCGCACAGAACATCAAGAAGATCGCAATGGCCCTCACCAAGCCACCCAAGATCGCCCATGCCTGAGGCCAAAAGCCTCAATGCATCCGCCATCTGGACACCATCCCTAAACGCGGCAGAAAAACCAAAAACAAAACCCGCCGAAAATCGACGGGTTTGTCAGCAGTCTGAGGCCTGCGAAAGCAGGCCTTTTCAAGTGGTAAGAGTTTAAAACTCTTTACCGATCCTGGCGTCGACGGAGTAGTTGCTTGCGCCGCGAATGGCGAAGAAAAAGAGAATTGCCGTCCATAGGACGGACTTTTCTGAACCGCTCCAGCCTTGTCCCTGCACGAAGCCGTGGAAATATATGGTGACGGCAAGCACGATCGTCGTCGCGATTGCAGCGGGGCGGGTGAGCAGGCCAATGGTCAGCAGGATGCCACCAAAGAATTCGGTTGCTGCGAGAAGCGGCGACCAGAACACGCCGGGATAGAAGCCAAGGCCTTCAACCATTTCCACCGCGCCCATAGGATTGACGATTTTGCCGGAGCCATGCACGACGAGTGCGGCACCGGCGACGACCCGCAGGATCGTTTCCGAGAGCTCACCCAGAGCGGCATAGATGCCACCAAGGGCGGGGACGATCAGAGGACGGTTATTGCCGTTTGAATTCATTGAGAAATGTTCCCGTTCATTGTTGCGCTGCCATGAGCAATGCAGGGCCGCTCACCAACGAGCAAATAACAATAAATTGAACCTGAGTATTCTAGGCAGCTTTTTTCTGGAGGGGCTTGTTGTGCTTTGCCGGGGTGCCTTGAAGGACACGGCTGCGCGGGAAGGTCGCCAATGCTTCCGTACCCTCGCGCAGCTTGGAGAACAGATGGAATTCTCCATCATGGACATGAACGAGTGCCTGTACGATGGGAAGACCGAGACCGGTTCCCTGTTCGGCATTCTTGATTGCGATCGATCCCTGACCGAAAGCTGAAAGAACGATGGGGATCTCTTCCGGCGGAATTCCCGGTCCGGTATCACGAACGGAGATGTACTGCCCGCCTCCCGCAGTCCAGCCCACTTTGACATAGATCTTGCCGTTCGGGGGGGTGAACTTGACCGCATTGGCCATGAGATTAAGCAATATTTGACGAATCGAGCGCTCATCAGCCTTGAGGCGCAGCATCCCGGTCTCGAACTGCGGTATAAGGGCGATATCCTTGTTGCGAGCCTTCAAATTCATCATGTGGATGCATTCGCTGGCAATGTCAGTCAGTAACAGCGGCTCGTCATTGATCGAGTATCGACCGGCCTCGATCCGGCTCAGATCGAGTATTTCATTAATAAGATTGAGCAGATGTTCGCCGGAAGCATGAATGTCACTAGCGTATTCGCGGTAGGTCCCGTTCTGGATCGGCCCGAGCACTTCCTTGGCCATGACCTCCGAGAAACCGAGAATGGCATTAAGGGGCGTACGCAATTCGTGGCTCATGGAAGCAAGAAAGCGCGACTTGGCAAGATTGGCTTCCTCCGCACGGCGTCTGCCTTCGTCGGACATGGCATTAGCGGTCTCGAGTTCGGCGATCAGCGCATCCTTCTCGGCCTGCAATGCCAAAGTGATTGCTACCGACTGGTTGAGCCGGGTTGCGACCAGGTAGAAAAAGGCCAGCCCGGCAACCAGCATGATCACCATCGTCGCCTGCACCGGATTGTCGAAATGCTTCCACGCCAGCAATGTGTAGCTCAGGACGGGCAAGGTAAATGCCGCCAGAATGGCTGCACGCAATGCCGAGGAAATAATCGCGGTAATGGCCATCACCAAGATAATGACAACGGCCTTGATCACTGGAAAGAGATTGGTGCCGCAGGCTGTACAATCGAGGAAGGTGAAGTAGGCCCATCCAAGACTGGTCATGAAATGACCGCTCAGATAGATCATTTGCCATTTTCGAATTTCCTCATTGGCCAGGCCTGTTTTTTCCAGGTGGCGTGCCAGAAGCCCGAGAACGGCATAAAGTCCGATCGTGAAGCCTGCCCACAAGACGATCGTTCTGTCGAACCCGGCGAACACGCCTATGACGACAATCATGGCAATCAAAAGGGGGATAGTCGCTGAGTTGATGATCAAGGCACGCGTGTGCATAAAGAGAAGTTCGCGATCGAAATGATGGACGCCCGCACGCTCCATCAGACGGTCACGTGCTCCCCGCATGACGGCAGTCAAATCCTTGTTGCGCGGCAATCTGCGGCGATCAACAATATTCTTGTCTGCACTGGTCGCGTCGAGTGATGCCATGCGCCTCGTTCCAGATGGCTATAGATCTGCACTTGTGGCAGCATTGCATCGCAAGCCTATTCACAAATGATTAACACACCATCAAACCAATGCAGAGAATGCGATCAATCGGATTAGCTCCAAGGGCTTATATGAACCTTCTTTTTCCGATAAAACGACAATGAGCAGAGGGTACCGCAACTATCGCCCCCGATGGCGGCGCACGCCGTCGGCACCGCGTTCATTTGGGCGCAAAGTGCTGGATTACAGCCTGATGGTGATCTTCTTTGTCTTGGTCGCCTTGCTGGTGGCAAAGCTCAGCCAACCCAAAGCCCCTACGCAGTCGCTGGCAGGCAAAGCCTATGTCATTGACGGCGATACGCTTTCAATTTCAGGGAACCATATTCGTCTTGAAGGCATTGATGCCCCTGAGCTCAACCAGAATTGTGGAACCACTGCGTGCGGACAAGCATCCCGGCAGACCTTGATAAGGCTGATCCAGGGCAAACCGGCCCGCTGCGAAGGGAATGGCCACGACAAGTACAATCGCAGCCTTGCTGTCTGTTTTGTCGGAGAGACAAATCTCAATCGTGCCATGGTTGAGGCTGGACAGGCGATCGCTTATGGCGATTATCGTGATGTGGAATTGCAAGCCCGAAGGGACAAAAAAGGTCTATGGTCCGGAAAGTTTGAGGCGCCGCAGGATTGGCGCAGGGAGCACGAGCAATTGCCGGAAGCACCACAGCCGCAACCCGACCGGGCCACGAACCTGATTGATCAATTCGTCGGCTGGATCATTGGCTTAGCGGGAGGACTCTGGTGAAACTATATGATGGAGGGCGTGCGCCCAATCCGCGCCGCATTCGCATTTTCCTGGCGGAGAAGGGCATCGAAGTGCCGCTGGTGCCAATCGATATGACTGCCATGGAGCACAAGACGCCTGAATTCACGGCGCTCAACCCATTTCAGCGCCTGCCGGCGCTTGAGCTCGATAATGGTACGGTCATCAGTGAATCCGTAGCGATCTCGCGTTACTTTGAGGAGCTGTATCCGGACCCTCCCTTGTTTGGCACAGGCGCCATCGGCAAGGCGCAAGTGGAAATGTGGAACCGCCGCGCCGATCTTCACCTACTCGCAGTCGTGATGGCGGCATTCCGGCATACGCATCCGGCGATGGTCGAATGGGAGATCCCACAAATTCCCGCTTGGGGCGAGGCGAACCGGCCCAAGGCGCTGACTTCGATGAGAATCATGGATGATCAACTCGCAACGAATGAATTCATAGCCGGCAACGACTTCTCGATTGCCGATATCACGCTGCTCGTGTCGATCGACTTTTTGAAACTTGCCAGGATACAAATGCCTGAAGAACTGGGTAACCTCAGGCGCTGGCACGATACAGTGTCGAGCCGCCCTAGCGCCAAAGCGTGAGATTTGAGCGACTTGCCGCCATTACTTGATACACTGTCGTGGGAAATCAAAGCGTGCCGGATATGTCGTGATGCTCCGCGCTATGGCGTTCCTCTGCCGGATGAACCCAACCCGGTATGCGTGCTCTCCGCAACGGCGCGCATCGTCATTTGCGGGCAGGCGCCAGGCATTCGCGTGCATAATACGGGCTTGCCGTTCAATGATCCGTCAGGCGTTCGGTTGCGTGATTGGCTGGGTGTTGACCGCGAAACGTTCTACGATGCGGACAAGTTCGCCATTGTCCCGATGGGCTTCTGCTTTCCTGGCTATGACGCGCATGGCAGCGATCTTCCCCCTCGGCGTGAATGCCGCGAAACGTGGCACGACCGTGTGTTTCGGTCCATGCCGCAGATCGACCTTGTCCTGACGATTGGCCAATATGCACAGGCCTATCATCTCGGACGACGACGCCGCGCCAGCATGACTGAAACGGTTGCTAACTGGCGCGACTACTTCGAGCCAGAATCTGGCCCGTCGATTTTGCCCCTGCCGCATCCCTCCTGGCGCAACAGCTCCTGGTTGAAAAAGAATCCATGGTTCGCGCAAGACGTTCTTCCCCTGCTTCGAGACAAGGTCAGAATTCTAACTTCATAGCTTTCAGAATGAAATTTTTTCTGGATTTGCAAAGTTTAGAATAATTTTCTTGTACGCTGCCAGATTATCAGACCATAAAGTATCCCATTCCAATGGGATAGTAAGCAAACATGGACAGACTCGACCGAAAGATTCTTCGCCTCCTGCAAGAGGATGCAACGCTTGCCGTAGCAGATGTCGCCAAGAAAGTCGGGCTTTCGACAACGCCTTGCTGGCGTCGTATCCAGAAGCTGGAAGAGGATGGCGTGATTCAGCGCCGTGTCGCCATCCTGGACCCTGTCCGCGTCAACACACGTGTCACAGTCTTCGTCTCGATCCGAACTGGTTCGCACAGCAATGAATGGCTCAAGCGCTTCTCGGAAGTTGTTCAAGAATTCCCGGAAGTGGTTGAATTTTATCGCATGAGCGGCGATGTCGACTATCTCCTGCGCGTTGTCGTGCCGGACATTGCTGCCTATGACGCGGTCTATAAACGGCTGATCAGCAAGATCGATATTCGGGATGTATCGTCTGCCTTTGCCATGGAGCAGATCAAATACACCACCGAATTGCCGCTGGATTACATGAGCATCGAGAAGGAATCGAACTGAGTTTTTACGTTCGAACCCTGCGCGATTGGCTACTTCTCCAGTCGCGCCAGCAGGGATGAAGTATCCCAGCGGTTGCCGCCCATGATCTGCACATCCTTGTAGAACTGATCGATCAAGGCCGTAACAGGCAATTTGGCATTGCTGCGGTCGGCTTCTGCAAGGCAGATACCGAGGTCCTTGCGCATCCAGTCCACCGCAAAGCCGAAATCATATTTTCCGGCATTCATCGTCTTGTGGCGGTTTTCCATCTGCCATGAGCCGGCGGCACCTTTCGAAATCACCTCAATCACTTTTTCGATATCGAGACCGGCTTTCTTGCCGAAATGAATGCCTTCCGCGAGACCCTGGACCAACCCTGCAATGCAGATCTGATTGATCATTTTGGTCAATTGTCCGGCACCGACCGGCCCCATCAGTCCAACCATCTTGGCAAAGGATTCGATGACCGGCTTTGCCTTGTCGAATGCCTCCTGCTCGCCGCCGACCATGACGGTGAGGGCACCATTTTCCGCGCCGGCCTGACCACCAGAGACGGGAGCATCGAGAAAGTGGAAGCCACGCTTGCATGCTTCCACGTCGAGTTCCCGGGCGACTTCGGCTGATGCCGTTGTGTTATCGATGAAAATCGCGCCCTTCTTCATCGAGTGAAAGGCGCCGTTTTCACCGATCGTCACCGAGCGCAGATCGTCATCATTGCCGACACAGGAGAAGACGAAATCCTTGTCCGCCGCAGCCTCCTTTGGCGTTGGGGCATCGGCACCACCAAATTGCTCGGCCCATTTCTTCGCCTTCTCGCTGCTGCGATTGAAGACCGTAACGTCATGGACGCCCCGCGATTTCAGATGACCCGCCATCGGATATCCCATGACGCCAAGACCAATAAAAGCGACTGTTGCCATTCCCTAGTTTCCTCTGTCAGATAGGCCATGTGTTGAGTATCGGGGGACGTTAGGACAATGCGGCGGATCATCAAAGGCCTATTGTGGATTGTTTTCTCCCTCGTCCCCATCGCATTGCTCGGCGCCATCCTCGGTTACGTCTGGCTCGCCCGTTCGGTAGCACCCGCAACCGGTGAGATGGTGCTTGCGGATTTATCCGCGCCGGTCACTGTCACGCGCGACAAGAATGCTGTCCCCCATATCAGCGCTAATTCGGTCGAAGACGTCCTGACAGCTCTTGGCTTTGTCCATGCGCAGGAGCGACTCTGGCAAATGGAAATAAACCGTATGGCCGGGCAGGGACGTCTGTCCGAGCTTTTCGGTGACAAGACTATCTCCACCGACCGCTTTATCCACTCGATCGGCCTTTATGAATCCGCCCAAAGCTCCGTCGCATCGCTCGATGAGCCTGACCGGAAGAAGATCGACGCTTATGTGCGCGGAATCAATGCATTTATTGACAGCGCAGGGCCGACCTTCGGCTCCAAATATTCGCCGGAATTCGTTATTCTCGGCCATTCGCCCGAAAAGTGGACGCCTGCTGACGTGATTGTAACGCTGAAACTGATGTCCGTGACGCTCGCCGCGAATATCGACGACGAAGTCTTGAGATTGAAGTTTGCCCGCCTTGGCATGAACGATGCCGAGATTACTGATCTGGAGCCGCCAGTGCCGGGTGACACGCCGCCACCCTTGCCGGATTTGCGTCAGGTGCTCGGCTTGCCAAACGGCACGCTGAAAGCCGGTGCGGTTGAAGCCGAAAGGCAGTTTGCCTTGCTGAACGGGATCATGTCGACTGGCGCGTCGAACAATTGGGTTGTCGGTGGCGCCCGGACCGAAACCGGCAAGCCGATCCTCGCCAACGACCCGCATCTGGGGTTGTCCGCGCCCGGCATCTGGTATCTGGCACATCTACAGGTCAAAAACGGTGATGGTTCGTCGAAAAACCTCGTTGGTGTGACCTTACCGGGCGCCCCGCTGGTCTTGCTCGGACGTAACGACAAGGTCGCGTGGGGCTTCACAAACACTGGTTCCGATGTTCAGGACATCTTCATAGAACGGATCAATCCGGCCAACGCCGGCGAATATCAGACGCCGGAAGGTTTTCAGCCGTTTGAAAAGATAAACGTGGCAATCAGGGTCAAGGGAGCGGACACCATCAACTTCGACCGCCTGATAACGCGTCATGGTCCGGTCTTGCCCGCCGATTATCGCGGACTGGACCACTATCTGCCGGATGGCACGGTTGCGTCCCTGTCCTGGACCGCTCTGGCTGGCGACGACAAGACGATCTCTGCCGGCTTGAAGCTTTGGGACTTTGCCAGCGTATCGGATTTTCAGAACGGTATGCGCGATTTCGTGACGCCGATGCAGTCCATCGTGATCGCCGATGTCGATGGAAATATCGGCCTGATCGCACCGGGCAGAGTGCCCGTGCGCGATCCGGCCAACCAGATCATGGGGCGCGCCCCTTCGCCCGGTTGGGATGCGGCCTATGACTGGAAAGGCTTTATTCCCTACGAGCAGTTGCCGCGCGTCTCTAATCCCACAGAGAACGTCCTGGCGACGGCCAACACCAAGATAGTTGATGCGAGTTATCCGCATTTTCTCACCTTCGATTGGGACGAGCCTTGGCGTTTCGATCGAATCAAGACGTTGATCTATGGTGCGAACCAGCAAACGCTGGAAACCAATAGCAAGGTGCAGGGAGATACCCTGGACAACGCCTATGCCGCCTTGGTGCCGGTCATGCTCAAGCTGGTCGCTGGCCGGAGTGATGTGGACCTCGATGTCATCAAGCAGTTGCAGGCGTGGGATTTTGTTGAGGACCGCACACGCATCGAGCCTCTTCTGTTCAATGCCTGGCTGAGGATGGCGACCAAGCGCATTCTTGAAGATGATCTTGGCGAAGCCTTCCCCTCTTATTGGCGAGAGCGGGTGAATGCCATGCTGCGCTGGCTCGGACCAAATCCGTCTCGCGACTGGTGCGATGATGGTCGCACGCCGGAGAAAGAGAGTTGCAGCGATATTCTGGCACTGTCACTCGCCGATGCGATCAAAGATCTTGACGTGCGTCTCGGCTCGGACCGTTCCAAATGGACTTGGGGCACGTTACACTACGCGTACGGAGCGCACCGGCCGTTTTCACAAGTCAGCCCGCTCGACCAGCTCTTCAATGTCACCGTACCTGCATCAGGCGGTGCCTATACGCTGGATCGTGGCAGGTCATCGTTTACGGATGAAAGCAATCCATTCCGCGTAACGCATGGCACCAGCTATCGTGGCTTGTTCGATCTGGCCGATCTCAATCGCTCGACTTATATCCAGACGACTGGCCAATCAGGAAACATGTTTTCTTCCAATTACCGCGATTTCGCGCAGAAGTGGGCTGACACTGAAGCCATTGCCATTCCAACCGATGAGCGGAGCTATCAGGATGGCCTGCTCGGCGTGTGGCGTCTGAAGCCGAAAGAATGATTTCTCAGGTGAGGGCGATCATCACGGCTTTCCGGTAGGCGGATCGCTGTTTCAAGCCCGATGTAGACGGTGTGAAGGGGGCTCCTGGCCTTCACGCATCGAGAGGTGTATCCGGTCCCGGGTCGCCACCAGCCGCGGCAACGGCCAGCCTGCGCAAATAATGGTTCCAGCCCTTTTCGTGGTTGGCGCGTTCTTTTTCGTCGGGCAATCCGCCATGGGTGAAGCGCACCAGTGTGCCCCCGTCCGTCTCGACGAGGTCGATCTCGATCAGGCCCGACCCTGGCGGCACATTCTCGTTCCCTTCCCAGCCAAAGCTGTAGGCCAGGCGGTGGACAGGGATCACCTCCGTGAACTGGCCGCGGGCAGTGTGCGTGTCGTTCATGCTGAGGAGATAGATGCCACCCGGGTGTGGCTCGACAGTCGCCTTCGTACCCATCCAGCGCAGAATCTTGTCGGGATCGGTGAGGAAGGCGAAGACCGTTGCTTGCGGGGCAGCGATCTCGATCTCACTGCGAAGTGTCTCGGTCATCGCGATCTCCTCCCAGCTAAGGACGCAATGTCATTCCAGCCTTGGCGCAATGTAAGCCAACCGAGATTTCGCGCAAGAAGCAAAATCTCGTGACAGGCCTCCGACATCGCTGCATGATGGTGGTTATGCGACTGCCGTCCGCTCTTTCCTTCCTGGTCGACAAGGCGATCGACGTGCCGGACGGCGACGCCTTCCTGACAGTGCTCGCCGCACGGATCGTCGCCGACGGTGTGCCGCTGACCGGTGGCGCGCTCACCCAAGCGGCGCCGCACCCGGTGATTGAGCGGCGCACTTGGCTGTGGCGCGCCGATACAGGAAGAGTGATAGAGGCGCTGAACTTGGCCACGCCTGCCGATCCCGAGCATACCCATGTCGCTCGCAGCTGGCTGGCTGGCCTCAGCACCGGCGTCGTGCAGGAGGATTTCGCCGGCGGCTCAAGTGATGGTCCCGTGCTTAGCTGGACGGCGAGCCGGCCGTTCAGTGGGGCCGAAACGGAGCTGCTGCGTGAGGTTGCGCGGTTTGCCGCCGCGCCGCTCGCCCTCTTGGCCGCTCGCTCAACGATGAATGCGCTGTTAACGACCTACCTCGGTCGGCGCAGCGCGGCGCAGGTGCTGGCCGGCCGTTTGCGGCGCGAGCCCGGTGAGACCATCCGGGCGGCCCTGCTTTTTGCCGACCTGCGCGGATTCACCGAGTTGTCAGAGTCGACGGAGGCAAGGAAGGTGATCGCCGCACTCGACGCCTGGTTCGATCGGATCGCCGGTGCCATCCATGCCTTCGGCGGCGAGGTACTAAAATTCATTGGCGACGGTGTACTGGCGATCTTCCCGATCGGAGAGCGCGACGCTGCCGCCGCATGCGATGCAGCGCTGCGCGCGGTCGCCGCCGCACGCGCCGGGATGGACCATCTTAATCGCACCCGCGCCGCGCAAGCCGTGCCGCCTCTGTCATTCGGCACGGCGCTGCATCTCGGCGAGATGCTGTGGGGCAATATTGGCACTGCCGACCGGCTGGATTTCACCGCAATCGGCCCCGCGGTCAATCTGGTGAGCCGGCTGGAGGGCTTGTGCCGACCGCTCGGCCGCACAGTGTTGTTCTCGGGCGCCTTCGCGGCGGAAACGACGCAGCTATTGATCCCGCTCGGTGAGCACAGGCTGCGCGGCATCGCAGAGCCGTGCGCGGTGTTTGCGCTGCAGGAGTGAACGGCAGCGTTCGAGCACCGTCGGGCTCAGCCTCTCGCGGCCGATTCGAGGCTGGCGATGTCGAACTTCACCATCGTGAGCATTGCTTCTGCGACGCGCTTGGCCTTGCCACGGTCGGGATCACCCATGAGCTCGCCGAGCCGCTTGGGCGTGATCTGCCAAGAGAGGCCCCAGCGGTCCCTCAGCCAGCCGCAGTGCTCCGTCGAGCCGCCCTCTTTCAGAGCATTCCAGAGACGGTCGATCTCCGCCTGGGTTTCGCATTCAACGATGATCGAGAAGCTGTGGTTGAATGGATCGAGGGGACCGGCCTCGATGGCCATGTAGCGTTGGTCGCCGAGCGTGAAGGATGCGATCTTGACACTGCCCGCAGGTCCGCTCGGGCTATCGGCGGGCAGGCCTGAGATCCAGTGGACCGACGAGCCAGGAATCAGGGATGCGTAGAAGCCGATGGCGGTCTCCATGTCCTTATCGAACCAGAGATGCTGAGTGACCTTCATCATGGTATTCCTTCTCTAAATCACGTTGCGCCAAGCGGCCGTCCGTTCATCGAACGGCGCCCCGACCGGGGTATGCGACCCAAGGACGAACGAGGTGGTCAGCTCCCGACATGCGGAGCGTTGGTTTTCCGAGCCAAACAAACTGCGCGCAGCCGGATGATCATCCGCTTGGGCTTGGAAAGAGATCAATCTCCTTCCGACAAAATGAGAGCTGGCGGGCAACGTTTCGAGAGCTATAACTATTCTGGAATTGAGCACCTGCCCATCCTTTACGGGTAGAGCGGGATCCGCGGAAGAGTAAACCGATGGCAGGAGAAGAGTCGCAAATTCAACCGGCGGCAACGCCATGGGCAGCACTTGCAGGCGTCATCGCGACGGTTTCAGTCTTCGCCATTGCGCAAGGGCTCAGCTACCCGCTGCTCAGCTTTATCCTGCAGCGGCAGGGCATGTCATCCAGTCTGATCGGCCTGTCGGCGGCGATGACGCCCCTCGGTTTCATCCTGTCGGCGCCGCTCATCCCGTGGCTGTCGCGACGCTTCGGGGCAGGGCGAACAGCGCTGTCCTGTGCCGGCTTGTCGGCTCTGCTGCTTGCCCTCATCGGCTGGCAGCAGAACGTCTTCCTGTGGTTTCCGCTGCGCTTCCTGCTAGGCTTTTCGGTCAATCCGCTCTACGTGATCAGCGAGACCTGGATGATCATGCTGACGCCGCCGGCAAAGCGCGGCCGCATTATGGGCGTGTATACGTCGGTTATTTCCGCCGGCTTTGCGCTGGGGCCGTTCACCCTTGCCCTCGTCGGAACGCAGGGTTGGCCGCCTTTCATAGTGGGCATCTCGGCTTTCATGTTGTGCGGCCTTTGTCTGTCCAGGGTGCTGCCGAAAATACCTGAACTTGATATTGATCATGAGGAGCGGGCTTCTGTCGGACTTTTCATGCCACAGGCGATGCTGCTTCTGTTCGCAGTGTTCGCCGCGGCGGTGTTCGAGCAGGTAACGCTGACGCTGATGTCGGTCTATGGCCAGGGCCACGGCAGTCCGGAAGCAAGGATCTCGGCGCTGCTCGCCATCTTCGTCGCGGGCAACATCGCGCTGCAGATTCCACTTGGCATGCTCGCGGAAAGACACGGCTCGCACCGGGCTCTAATGTTCTGCGCGTTGACGGCGGCGTTTGGTTGCCTGCTGTTGTCGTGGTCATTCAACTCAGTGTTTGTCTGGCCGATCGCCTTCATTTGGGGCGCTGTGTCGTTCGGCATCTACACAATGGCGCTGATCGAACTTGGCGAACGCTTTTCTGGCTCGATGCTGATGGCGGGCAATGCGGCTTTCGCAATGGTCTGGGGTGCCGGCGGCATCACGGGACCGCCGGTCACCGGCGCAGTCATGGACCTGGTCGGCGTCCAAGGCTTTCCGCTGACGCTCGGCATGCTTTGCCTTGCGCTCGCGGCAGCGCAAGCGATTTGGCGCAGGCGATAGCTGGAGCCTGTCAGCAGAGTCTTTTTCCTCTCGTCACAATGATCGCAATCCTTGCGGATTCACTGATTGTACCCCTCACAACCAATGGCATGGGGATTATTTCTAAGTTTTGCAGCACCAGGCGCTTCTCCTCTTGCAAATTACCGTACAAATATTTACGGTTTTAACGTCAAAAAGGGGTAAGGACGGTGATGACGCCGGCGCGGACTGCACGACGGGAACGGATCGAGGAGGCCGCTTATGCGGTGCTAAAGGAAGCCGGCTATAAGAGTACCTCAGTGCTCGCCATTGCCCGACGGGCGTCTGCTTCCAACGAAACCCTTTATAATTGGTACGGCAGCAAACAAGCCCTGTTCTGCGCGCTTGTTGAAGCCAATGCGCGCCGGGCGAGGGAGCTTCTGGAGGATGCGCTCCGGCAAGGCGATAATCCGCTCGAAACTCTGGCCGCGCTGGGGCCCGTTCTTCTTGCGCTGGTAACCGGCGACAGGGCCGTCACGCTCAACCGTGCTGCCGCCGGTGATGTCAGCGATACCGGCACACTCGGCCAGACGATCGCCAGGGCCGGACGCGACACCATCGCGCCGCTTGTCCGCGATCTTCTTGAGAGCGCTCAGCGGGCCGGCCTGATACTGTGCGACGACCCGGCGGAAGCGGCGGAAATCTATATCAGCCTGCTGATCGGCGATCTCCAGATTCGGCGGGTGATCGGGGTCATTGACGAACTGTCGACACGGGAAGCAGCCCGCAGGTCGCATCGCGCATTTGATCTGTTCATAAGGCTCCACGCGCCTGGCGCACGCCCACCCACGCCAGACAAGGACACTTCATCATGATTGCGTTGCTGTATGCGTTCGCCTTCCTGTCGCTCATCTTGAGCGGTGCGATTTTCGGCTTCTTCTATGCCTGGATCTGTTCGACAATGTGGGGACTGGACGCTGCTGATCCCGTGATCGCGATCAAGGCGATGTAGGCGATGAACGCTTCTGTGCGCAATGCTGTGTTCGCACCGGCATTCTTCGGCACGCCGTTCGCCCTGTTCGTAACCGCCGCACTGGCCTTCGCCTCACGGCTGAAGGTAGCTGCGGCAGCGTTCAGTGCGGCCGGTCTCCTCTATCTGTTCGGTGGCATGATCCTGACCATGGCCATCAACGTGCCGATGAACGAGGCGCTAGTAATGATCGATGTGCCCGAGCAAGCTGACCAGGCATGGCGCATCTGGCAGGACTATTCCGTACCCTGGCAATTCTGGAACACCGTCCGGGCGATAGTGAGCGCCGCTACCCTGGTGCTGACCGGGATTGCGATTGTCGCGATGAATAAGAAGCGCCCTGACCGTTCATCCGGCCCAATAGTGCCAGCGTAGCTTGAAGCGCTTCTTGGCGGCTGCAAAGGGCCGGGATAATGACCGGGAAGGCGATGGTTTCCTGCGACGCGACCTGCTCGGCATGGCGCCTGAAGCCGAACGAATGATTCTAAGCTGGAGATGCTCTAGGTGAGGGCGATCATCACGACTTTCTGGTAGGCAGGGCGCTCTTTCAAGCGTTTGTACCAGGCTTCAAGATGAGGATGATGTGGCCGCTCGATCGGCATTTCGAACCACGCATAAGCGATGCAGCCGAGAGGGATGTCGCCCACGCCGAATTTCGCGCCGGACAGATAAGGCTGCGAGGCGAGTGTAGCGTCGACAATGGCAAACAGCTCGCTGCAAGCCTGAAGCCCCCTTTCCACTGCGGCATGGTCCCGCTTGTCAGGAGTCTGGCGGACGAGATTCCAGAACACATCACGGAACGGAGCCGCAAGCGTGGACGTTGCCCAGTCCATCCACCGTTCCGCCTTGGCCCTTGTCGCAGCATCTTCGAAATAGAGCGTCGACTGACCATACTGCGCGGCAAGATAACGAACGATCGTGTTGCTTTCCCAAAGCACCAGATCCTTGTCTTCCAGCGTTGGAACCAACCCGTTGGGGTTCATGGTACGATAGGCAGGATCGGACACGATGCCATAGGCGCCGCCAGCAGGAATGTTCTCGTACGCAACGCCAACTTCCTCGGCGGCCCAAAGCGCCTTCTTGACGTTGGTCGAATTTGTCCGGCCCCAGATTTTCAGCATGGTGGATTCTCTTCGATGGGTTTGTTCTCAACGTATGAGATGGCGCGTGATGCGACGCTCCAACCAATCCCAGATATGCCGGAGAATTTCCACTAAAATCAGATAAATGATCGCAGCCCAGAGATAGGCCTGGAAATCAAAGGTCCGCGAATAGGCAAGCCTTGTGTAGCCCATGAGATCGTAGACGGTGATCAAAGCCACAATTGCCGAACCCTTGATCATCAGAATGATCTCGTTGCCGTAGGGCCGCAAAGCGACGATCAAAGCTTGCGGCAGGATCACCTTCCAGAACGTAACGAATTTGGAAACGCCAAGCGATGCCGCTCCCTCCCATTGTCCAAGCGGAACGCTGCGGATGGCACCGCGCAATATTTCGGCCTGATAAGCCGCCGTGTTCAGGGCAAACGCCAACAGGGCGCAATACCAGGCTTCGCGGAAGAATACCCACAACCCGACAGATTCAAGCTGGGGCTTGAACGAACCGAGACCGTAATAGAACAAAAAAACCTGTGCGATCAGAGGTGTTCCACGGAAAAAATAAACATAGGCATAGGCAATGGATGCAGCGATGGGGTTCTTGCTCATCCTGCCGAGGGCAACCGGTATCGAAATCAGCGCACCGAGAACGATCGAGGAGCCGACGAGACCGATCGTGGTCTTGAGGCCCTCGAGATATGTAGGGCCGTACTTCTGAATGAGTTCGATGTTCCAGGCACTGTAGAGATAGACGAGCAGTCCGATGAGAAGGGCAGTCCAAAGACCCACAAGCAGATGGCCTATGACCCGGCCCCTGGTCCATTTTTTGGGCGGCGCAGGCGGGCGCATAACCGTTGCGGGCCGTGCATTAATGAAGCTTTCCGTCATCGCTTTACCCCGCTCTTGGCTGATGAGCGTTCGATCGCGTCGATAACAAAGGATGAAAGAATGGCGAGCACGAGATAGATCATGCACGCTGTCCCAAAGAACAAAAAGGCGTGCTTTGTGACCCGGGCCGCAACCCCGGTCTGGCGCAATATATCGGCAAGTCCAATGGCGGAAACGAGAGCCGTATCCTTGAGCAGGATCATCCAAAGATTGGCAAGTCCCGGGAGCGCGATGCGAATCAATTGCGGCAGGATGACCATGCGCATCGTCTGACCGTTGGAAAGACCAATGGCATAGCCGCCCTCATACTGACCTTTTGGTATTGCGCGAAAGGCCGAAAGGAACACTTCGCTGGCATAGGATGAAAATACGACCCCCAGCGCAAACATCCCGGCGATAAATGAATTGATCTCGAGCGTGCCTCCGTAGCCAAGCAGTTGACCCAGCTTCTGAATGCCGATCTGCGCGCCAAAATAGACCACGAACAAGGTGAGCAGTTCAGGCAAGCCGCGAAAAATCGTCGTATACATGTTTGCAGCAAGCTTGACGGAAGGTTCGAGCGATTGCTTGCCAAGGGCGATGAAGAAGCCGATCACCAGCCCGATGGGTAGCGTGGCGAGCGCCAGACTGACCGTTACAAGAACGCCACTTGCAATGCTCGGACCCCAACCGCCCTCACCAAAACCCAGTAGTGCTATTGAGCCTTCCATAGGCAGCTTTCATATTTGCGGGCTGTTCCCCAATGGCTCTTCTACGAGCCTGCCCGTCATTTTTGTAACCAAAGCGGTGGATGGCGGTTGAACCGCCATCCACATTTCTTATCAAGTCAGTGCGTCGGGCTCAATCCTCACCGCCATAAACGTCGATCTTGAAGTACTTATCGTTGATTTCCTTATACTTTCCGTTCGCGCGGATCGCTGCAATGGCTGTGGTGAACTTGTCCGCCAGAGCGGTATTGCCCTTCTTCACTGTCACGCCGGCACCTGGACCATGGATCGCGGGGTCAGGCGTAATCGTGCCAAGGAGCTTGCAGCATGAGCCGGCGTCGCTATCGAGCCACTGGCCGAGAACGACGACATCGTCCATGACTGCATCGATACGGCCATTGGCAATATCGAGTTTGTACTCGTCGGATGTCGGGTACATCTTGATTTCCGAACCGCTATACTTGGCTTGGGCATAGTTCGAATGACTGGTCGACCCTTGCACGCCGAGCGTTTTGCCTTTCAAAGAGTCCGGCGTGATGTCCTTGACGTCGGAATCTTTCGGCACGGCAATCGCGGGGGGCGTATTGTAGTACTTCTTGGAGAAGTCGACCTTTTCCAGACGTTCGGGTGTGATCGACATGGACGCGATGATCGCATCGAACTTGCCAGCCTGCAGTGCCGGAATCATGCCGTCCCAATCCTGTGATACCCAGGTGCACTCGGCCTTCATTTCTGCACAAAGCGCATTGCCGATATCGATGTCGAAGCCTTCCAGCTTGCCGTCGGGGGTCAGATTGTTGAAGGGCGGATAGGCCCCTTCGGAAGCGATTGTCAGTTTCAGTGCGTCCTCTGCGTGCGCTGCGCCCATGGATAAGGCCAGAGCTGCAGCGGAAATCGCGAGTGCGAGACGCTTAATAATACGCATTTATTTGAACCTCTCTTTTACGACCCGGCTGTTCCCCTATTCTTTTTGGACAGCCTTCCGGGCAAGGTCGCAGTTTATGTCACTGCTCCTGACATGGATATTCCCACTAGTTTTCTACCAATTGCAACCGGGAATCTTGCTTCAACAAACGAATTTGACCGGCAAAATTACATGAGCAATCTGGCCCTTATACTTTTATTGCGCGCGCGGTGGTTGAAATTACGTTTTATGACGCGCTTACCGGGAAAGTTCCGTTTCGCGTTCGATCAAATCGGCCAAGGCGGAGATGTCATCAAGTTTATAGACGGGTATTTTTTCGTCCTGGATTACGTAATCGCTGGCGATTGCAACGATAGTTGAATCGCCTGTCGCTAATCGCTCACCTGACCTGCCTTCTGTGCGGCGCGTTTCGATCTTCTTGTGGTTTTCACGCTTGTAGCCTTCGACCAGAACAAGGTCACAGGGCGCGAAACGCGCAATAATATCAGCGAGGGGCGGCTCACTTTCATTGGCCAGTTCATGCATAAGCGCCCAGCGGCGATCCGAAACGATCGCCACTTCGCCAGCGCCTGCCTTGCGGTGGCGGTATGAGTCGGTCCCTTCCTTGTCGATGTCAAAATCGTGATGAGCGTGCTTCACGGTGGCAACTTTCCAGCCCCGGCTTGTCAATTCGCTGATGAGTTTGACAGTAAGCGTAGTCTTTCCCGAGTTCTTCCAGCCGGTTATCCCGAATATGCGATGCGTCATGGTATGGCGTTCCATCTTTGCCGTGCCTCGGCAATATCCTCGGGCGTATTGATGTTGAAAAACGGGTCGAAGGATGCGCCGGATTGCGTCGTCACAATAGGAAATTCCGCAATCTTGTGCGGATGTCCCTGGATCCAGGCAATAACGCGGCGATTGTTCTCATCGCTCAGCCAGCGGCGAAGATCATTCTTGAGTAAAACCGGCCAGAGGCCGAAAACCGGATGCAGCCTGTTTCCCGAAGCCGCGACTCCGATATGTCCCGGAGTATCGGCGACAGCGTGGCGAAGTGTATGAACCAGATCGTCAGGAAAGAATGGCGTGTCTGTCGCCACGGTCACAATATGGGTAAACGGCAGCGCCTGATTGTTCGCCCATTCCATTGCTGCCAGAACGCCGGCGAGGGGACCGGCAAACCCGTCAATATCGTCGGGGATCACGGGAACTGGCAAATCCGAAAAGAGTACAGGCTCGTTATTGCTGTTCAGCGCCACTGGCGTGATCTGACGTGACAGGCGCTCATGGACATGGTCGATCACGCGCCGGTCGCCAAATGGCAGCAGGGCCTTGTCCACCCCATCCATCCTTCGCGATTGTCCGCCAGCCAGTATTATACCCGCAATTCGCACGCCTATACTCCGTCAGGTGACGTCGCCGCCGCCGCTGTCGTGGTTGCGACCGGTTTCAAGCGGCCGACAATGCGCTCACGGTAGAGCGTATAAAGCCCGCTGCCAATCACGATGATGGAACCGACGATCATCGGGACATCTGGCAGGTCGCCGAAAAACAGATAGCCGAGCAGGATCGCCCAGATAAGGCTGGTGTAGCGAAACGGAGCAACAAAGGCGATTTCGCCTTCTCGCATGGCCAGAATGATGAAGTGATACGCAACCATGACGCAACAGGCCGCAAGCGTCAGAAGCAACGTGTTTGTCAAAGACATTGGTGTCCATCCGCCAAGCGGCCCGATCATTCCTATCCCGGCAAGACCTACACCTATGGAGGTCAGGGCGGATATCATGAGCACTGGGATCGTCCTTGGGACTTTGCGCGTCGCGAGATCACGCATTGAAGCAAAAATCACTGTGACCACGATCAGCAGAATATATGGACTGACACCGTTATGGCTCGGCCGGACGATTATGAGTACGCCGATGAAGCCGACAATGATTGCAATCCAGCGCCGCCAGCCAACCGGTTCACCGAAGAACAATGCTGCGCCAAGGGTCACCACCAGCGGCAGGGCCTGCAGAATAGCCGAGGTCAAGGCGAGTGGCACGTGAACCAGAGCGACAAGAAAACTGACGGTGCCGACCACTTCACCGATCACCCGCAAGATGGTCATCTTATGCAGGGCTTCACGCAGCGGTACCAGCATGCCCTTGTGCCAGGCGAGCGCGAGGATCAGTACCGTCGAAATCGAACTGCGTACCAGCATGACCTGGCCCATATTCATGTCTTCGGCGACGAATTTGACCGTCGCATCATTGAAAGTGAAGCTTGCCATGCCGATGGCCATAAAAAGACTGCCACGCAAATTGGGAGATAGCGCCAAGATTGTCATTTCCGAATGAGGACGCGATTCTCCTCCAGAATCGCTTCAGTCGATATATCAACCTGCGCTTCTCGGTGCATCCGGAATGTTTGGAGAGGCTCAGCCGCCTGTGACGCTCATATGGCGCGAGACTGCCGGGCGATTGTGACGACGGTCAATGATAAAGTCGTGGCCCTTCGGCTTGCGGCCGATTGCTTCGTCAATGGCATTGTTCAGAAGTTCATTGCCCTCTGACGCGCGCAACGGTTCGCGCAGATCAGCCGCGTCTTCCTGACCCAGGCACATGTAAAGCGTGCCGGTGCAAGTCAGACGTACCCGGTTGCAACTCTCGCAGAAATTATGGGTCATCGGCGTGATGAAGCCAACGCGCCCGCCGGTTTCCTTGATCTCGACATAGCGGGCAGGACCGCCGGTCTTGTAGGCAATGTCGTTCAAAGTGAATTGTTCGCTGAGCTTGGCCCGAAGCAGTGACAACGGCAGATACTGGTCCGTACGGTCGAGATCTATTTCACCCATCGGCATGGTTTCGATCAGGGTCAGATCCATACCGCGCCCATGAGCCCAGCGGATCATCTCCGGAATCTCGTGATCATTGAAGCCTTTGAGGGCCACCGCGTTCAACTTGACCTTGATGCCGGCTTCTTGAGCGGCGTCAATGCCTTCCATAACCCGGTTAAAGTCACCCCAGCGGGTAATGGCGCGGAATTTGTCAGAATCGAGCGTATCGAGCGATACATTGATGCGCTTGACGCCATGGCCAGCCAGTTCGGGCGCAAAGCGTGCGAGCTGCGATCCGTTCGTGGTAAGCGTCAACTCTTCCAGTGCACCGGACTGCAGATGACGCGAAAGTTCGCCGATCAGATGCATGATATTCTTGCGAACCAGCGGCTCGCCGCCGGTAAGGCGAAGTTTTTTCACGCCTTTTTCGATGAAAGCCGTGCAAAGCCGATCCAGTTCTTCAAGGGTCAGGAGATCCTTTTTCGGCAGGAACGTCATATGTTCCGACATGCAATAGGTGCAGCGGAAATCGCACCGATCCGTCACGGATACGCGCAAATAACTGATCGTTCGCCCGAAAGGGTCGATCATGGGTGCCTGATGTGCCGCTGTGTCGAGCAATACTGCGTGGTCCAAGAGCTTCCTCCTACCAAAGAGATAGGATGCCGGCCGCCAATTGTCCAGTCGTGGTCAGGTACCTTTTCAAGACAACCGCGTACGCCTTTGCGCGCAGTTTTATTCAACCCTGCGTTCGTTGCCGACAGTATCCAACAATGTGGAGACTTGGCCGTTCGAAAGCGAAACAGTCTGCACTGAGCCAGCCGGTGCATTGGAGAAGATGGGCCACTTCAACCGCGGTAGCGGGCCTTGCTTTCGAAACTTGGAGGTGAACTATGCGGTATCTGCCGTTTAGTATCGCCCTGGAAATGAAAAGAACCCGGACTGGCTGGTCAGTCACGATCCGGGTTCGATTCAACTTCCAGGAAAGAGGGGCGGGCGAAAGCTCGCTCCTCACTCCAGAAACATATCACTTTTCGCGACATTTCCAAGTGCCGTGCTTTACCGGCTTGCGACGTCTAACGCGTGTGCTTACAGAAGAGCGGAGCACGAGGAGCGTTCACGATGACTGATGCCTGGCCCAAAGAACTGCGCGTAAGCAAAGACCGCCGGTCACTCGCGGTTACCTTCGACAATGGTGAAAGCTATGTCCTGACGGCGGAGCTTTTGCGAGTCGCGTCACCTTCGGCGGAAGTGCAGGGGCACTCACCGGAACAGCGCCAGACCGTGCCGGGCAAGATCAATGTCGAGATTGCCAAGATGGAACCGGTTGGCAACTATGCGGTGCGCATCATTTTTGACGACTTGCATGATACCGGCCTGTTCAGTTGGGATTATCTGATCGATCTTGGCCGTCACAAGGATACACGCTGGCAGGCCTATCTCGATGAGCTCAACCAAAAAGGCCTAAGCCGTGAGCCATTCACGCCGCGGCGAGTGATTTGAGCTAGCTCAGGATATTCAGAACCTTAGGTTGTAAAGAATGACACAGATTTGCGCGCGATAGGTGCGTGATCCGATCGATATTTGCCAGCCTGGTGTTCGGGTTGGCTCCGAGAAATATTTCCTTGTTCAGTCTATCCTGCGCCTTTGCATGCGCTGTTAAAGAATTCATTCTAAATACTGCCAAGCACAACAACTACATGCTGAAAAACTTGTTCATCGCATCCCCCAGTTCGATGTAGTGAGCCATTTCTTCTGTGACATTACTGCAAGATTTACAAAAGAACTGGCTGGTTCAGCTATTGTGTGATGAATCAACATGAATGTGAAGGTGAGCCGGGATCAATGTGTCAAAACCGGCACACAGCTTAAAATTGTGCGGAGGCGAGTTAATATTTGGCGGCGGGGCATTGTTAAAAGAATCTAAATACGATGCGGTCAAACTGGCTACACACCTCATCCATGGCCCATGTTCATCCGTGGGCAACACAGTTCCAGCTGGGCGCGCATCATGAATTCCTATTCCAAAAAACATGCAATCTTTCTGGCTGCGATGTTGTCGGCCACAGCCGTCCCGATGTCGCCGGCTTCAGCAGCGAACAATCTGATGGAATTGCTGTTTGGTAATCGACGTATCGAATCCCGGCCCGTCGATCAGACCCGCCAAGTTCATCCGGGCAGGCTGGAGGACGACCAATCCTTCAGAGGCGGGAGCGCCAAGCGCCCGGCCGCTCCCATCAAGCGCGTGGTGGTCACAGCGCCCACAAATTACGACTACAAGCCCGAAGGTTTGGTTCAGGTCGATTTCTCGAAAGTCGATATGCAAATCACGGCCTCAGCCGATCATGGTATGGATGTATCGCCATCGATGGCTATGGATGAATTCGGTCTGAAGATCGATCATCTGAAGGCTGCTCATGTCATGGCGGAGAAGGAAATCTCCGATGCGATCGTCTCATACTATGCTACGAAACAGCATCCGATTTGGACAGCATCCTACGATGTGACACGGCAGGCCAAGGCCGTCGTCGCGCTTTTTGCAAAAGCTGCCGAAGATGGTCTTGATCCGCAAGACTACGCGGTTACGGTGCCGAGCGATGATTATGACCGTGCCAATATCCCCGCCCGGTTAAAGCAGCTTGCGGATTTCGAATTATCGATGTCGGCGCGGGCACTGCGTTACGCGATGGACCAGGGCGAAGGTCGCATCAATCCAAATCGTCTCAGCGGGTTCCATGATTTCCCCGCGGGTCGCATCAAGCCGCGTGAGGTATTGGATCAGCTTGCTTCCTCGAACGATCCGAGCGCGACGCTTGTTGCATTCGAACCGCAAAATAAATGGTATGCCGAGCTGAAGCAGAGTTTGCACGAGCTTGCCGAGAACAGCGAACCAACCGTGCGCATCGCTCCGGACACAATGATCCGTCCAGGTGAAACAAACCCGGAAATACGCAACGTCGTGGCGTTGATCAGGGCGAAAGCGCCAAAGGATTATCTCGCGAAGCATGAAACCGTACTGGCGTCCAATGAGAATGGCGATGTCTATGATGATAGCCTGGTCGAGGCCATCAAGGACTTTCAGAAGGCACAAGGGCGCAAAGGCGACGGTATAATCGGCAGCGGCACCATCAAATCGCTTCAAACTGAAACAACCTCGTCAAAACGCGACCGTATTCTTTATTCGATGGAGCGGCTGCGCTGGTTGCCGCATGATTTCGGCAAGCGTTATGTCTTCATCAATCAGCCTGCCTACCGAGCCCAGTATTTCGACGACAACACCGAAAAGCTGGCAATGAATATTGTCGTCGGCTCGCCTACGAACCAGACCTATTTCTTCGACGACACGATCGAGACTGTTGTCTTCAATCCATCCTGGGGGGTGCCGCGCTCGATCATTCTCAACGAGATGATGCCGAAAATACTCAGCAACCCGTCCTATCTCGAGAATAGCGGATACGAGGTCTATGACAAATCGGGCCGTGTGGTTCCATCGAGCTCGATCAACTGGTATCAGGTTGCTTCAAATGGTGGCGGGGTCGGCATTCGCCAGAAGCCGAGCCTCGACAACGCCTTGGGTGAACTGAAGATCCTCTTCCCGAACAGCCACGACATCTACATGCATGACACGCCGGCCAAATCTTATTTCAAGCGGGACATGCGGGCGTTGAGCCATGGCTGCATCCGCCTGGAGCGTCCGCGTGACATGGCTGCGGCAGTGCTCGGCGTACCAGTCGAAGATTTGAAGCAGTATTTCGGCAAGAACGAACGCAGCGTCAAGGTAAAGGAGCAGTTGCCCGTCTACGTGTCCTATTTCACCGCATGGCCGGATGCGACAACAGGCGAGATCAAGTATTACGATGACGTCTATCAGCGCGATGCGTATCTCGAAAAAGCGTTTATCAAGACACGCGCCGTCAGGCAGGCAGCAAGCGTCCAGACTGCGACGCTATAGGGGCAACGTCATTCGTCGGATTTGATCTCGAAAGGCGGCAGGCTTTGGAACGCGAGTTTCAAGGCCTGCGACCAGCCCTCGGAAATAATTTCGTAATAGGGATCATGGCGTTCAATGCGTTTTTCGAAGCCAAGTTTGAGACTGTCCAACTCGTAGAATTGCAGATCTAGCGGCAAACCCACCGAGAGGTTGGATTTCAACGTCGAATCGAAGGACACCAGCAAAAGCTTGGTCGCCTCCTCAAAGGTCATCGCCGGATCGTAGGAACGCACGAGGATCGGCTTGCCATATTTATGCTCGCCGATCTGGAAGAAGGGCGTATCAGGCGTCGATTCAATGAAATTTCCCTCGGGATAGATCAGAAAAAGCCGCGGATCGCCGCCTTTGATCTGACCACCGAGGATAATCGATGCGCCGAATGAATCGGCACGTTGCCCGCCGGAATCCACCTCGTCGATGACATGTCTTATCGTGTCGCCAACGAGCCTTGCCGTCTGGAACATCGATGGCATGTCGTAGATCGACGGCGATCGTTCAGATGGCTGCTTGGTGCGTTCATTCAGGATGCTGATGACAGCCTGGGTTGTTGCAAGGTTACCAGAGGAGAGCAGCGTGATGACGCGGTCGCCTGTCTTGGCCCACGTATACATTTTCTTGAACGTGGAGATATTGTCGACACCGGCATTTGTTCTCGTGTCAGACATGAACACAAGGCCGCGGTCCAGTTTGAGCCCCACGCAGTAAGTCATAGCGAATCCCGAATCCCGATAGCAGAGCGATTACTGCTCTACATTGACCTCTACGGCAAGTGATTCAATGCCCGGTCCAAAGCGTACACCGGAAACTGGTGCCGCTTCGCGGTAATCGAGGCCGCATGCCAGACGCACATAGGTTTCATTCGGACAAATATCATTGGCCGCATCGAACCCAACCCAGCCCAGTCCTTCTATGTGGGCCTCGGCCCAAGCGTGGCTTGCCGTCTGTTCGATGGTGTTGTTCAGCATAAGATACCCCGAGACGTAGCGGGCGGGGATGTTGAGCAGGCGGGCCGCGGAAATGAAAATATGCGTATGGTCCTGGCAAACACCGCTGCCGTTGATGAGTGCTTCTTCGGCGGTCGTGTTGATGTTGGTAGTGCCTGGCGTGTAGGCAACTTTCTGATGCAACAGTCCCATCAGATCATGCATGATTGCCAGTTTATCGCTCTTGGCCGGTAAGCTTGCTGCCAATTCGCGGATCGCATCGCCTGCTTTGGTCAGGTCCGTTTCGCGCTCGTAGAGCCATATCGGCATGAAATTATAGACCTTGCCGAGAACGCCAGTGCGATCCTCGGTTTCGACATGGCCTTCAGCGCGTATGACGAGTTCCTCGACGTCGCGATCAAGCCTTATCAGCATGGTGCGATTGCCATAGCCGTCGCGGTAGTTCGCTTCCTGCGTTGCGCCCTCGACGTTAAGCGCCCAATCGATCACCTTTTGCCCCGGGCTGCTCTGCGGATGCATGCGCAGGCGTAGCACCGAATAGTGGACGGGGGCGTCGTAACGATAGTGGGAATTGTGCCGGATATTCAGAAGCATGATCTTCAATCGAAGTTGTAGGCGTGAGCAATCTTGCTGCTCAAGCTGTTCGTCTGATAAATGAGATCGCTCAGGAATTCGTGTAACCCATTGTCAAAAATGGTGCGGATCTCATTGTTCTCTAGCCGTGTCATGATGCCCTCGGACATGTCATGGCATTCGTGCCGCTTGCCGTAGTCGATGGCAAGGTATTTCAGATTATCCACGATATTCGAGTAGCAGAAGTTCAGCGACCGCGGCATGCGCGAGTTCAAGATAAGATAATCCGCAATGTTCACGGGATTGTATTCGACATCATAAACCCAGCGATACGAGCGATGGGCGGAAACGGAACGCAGGATCGATTCCCACTGAAAGTTGTCGAGTGTCGTGCCGACATAGGAAATTGAGGGCAGCAGGACATAATATTTGACGTCGAGAATGCGCGCGGTGTTATCCGCCCGTTCGATGAATGTGCCAATGCGCGCGAAATTGAAAATTTCATTACGCAGCATGGTCCCGTGAAAAGCCCCGCGAATGATCGCGGTTTCACGCTTGATCTGGTCGAGCACACGCGGAAGATCAGTTTCCGGAATCGCCGAGGCCAGGGTTGATTTTAGCACCATCCAGGTCTCGTTGACGCTTTCCCAAGCCTCACGTGTCAGCGCTGTGCGCACCATGCGCGCGTTGGAGCGGGCAGTTTCAACGCAGGCCATTACACTCGAAGGATTGCCTAGATCGCGCAACAGGAAATCCGATACCAGGCTCGCGTTGTATTCCTTGTACTTGTTGTCATACCCGATCTTGACGCCGGCGCTCATCAGTACAGATGACCATTCCTCCGGTGCGTCGGATGTCTTCGTCAAGGCCATACGCAAGCCGGCATCGATCAGGCGCGCCATATTCTCTGCCCGCTCTATGTAGCGGAACATCCAGTAGAGACCATTTGCGGTTCGGCCAAGAAGCATTTTTTAGTGGTATCCCTCTCGTTGTAGTTCTGGAACCGTCTTGAGCGGTTCTTATTCCCCTCAGAACATATCTAGTCGTCCAGTACCCAAGTATCCTTCGTACCTCCGCCCTGACTGGAATTGACGACAAGCGAGCCCTCTTTCAATGCGACACGCGTCAGCCCGCCTGGGGTGATGCGTATGCGGTCGGAGACCAGAACGAAGGGCCGCAGATCCACATGGCGCGGCGCGAGACCCTTTTCGGTCATGATCGGCGTGGTCGAAAGTGCCAGCGTCGGTTGTGCGATGTAGTTCTTCGGGTTGGCTTTCAACTTGAGGGCGAACGCCTCACACTCCTTCTTTGAAGCCGCCGGGCCAACGAGCATCCCGTATCCGCCAGAGCCGTGAACTTCCTTGACGACGAGATCGGAAAGGTTTTCGAGGACATATTTGAGCGTGTCCGGTTCCGAGCAGCGGTGCGTCGGTACATTCTCAAGGATCGCCTTGCGACCGGTATAGAATTCAACGATCTCTGGCATATAGGAATAGAGCGCCTTGTCGTCGGCAATCCCGGTACCCGGGGCGTTGGCGATGGTGATGTTACCCGAGCGATAGACATCCATGATGCCGGCAACGCCGAGTGCGGAATCACGGCGGAAGGTGAGGGGGTCGAGGAAGGAATCGTCAACCCGTCGATAGAGCACGTCGATGGCGCGATTGCCCTCGGTGGTCCGCATGACCACCTTGCCGTTTTCGATCTTGAGGTCACTACCCTCGACAAGTTCAACGCCCATCTGATCGGCGAGGAACGCGTGTTCGAAATAGGCGGAATTATAGATGCCCGGCGTCAGCACGGCGATGGTCGGCGTACCCTTGCATCCCGGCGGAGCAACTGCCGCCAATGACTGGCGCAGCAGCTTGGGATAGGTCTCGACAGGACGCACCTTGATCTGCTGGAACAGCTCCGGAAATAGCTGCATCATTGTTTCGCGGTTTTCCAGCATATACGAAACGCCGGAGGGTGTGCGCGCATTGTCTTCCAGAACGTAGAACTGGTTCTCTTCCGTCCTTACGATATCGACGCCGATAATGTGCGTATAAACGTTACCTGGCGGGCGAAACCCGACCATCTCCGGCAGATAAGCCTCGTTGTGGGTGAACAATTCTCGTGGAATGCGGCCGGCTCGGATTATTTCCTGGCGGTGATAGATATCATCAAGAAACGCGTTGAGCGCCATGACGCGCTGCTCGATACCTTGCGACAGGCGGCGCCATTCATTGCCGGTGATGATACGGGGAATGATATCGAAGGGTATGAGGCGTTCGGCGGCTTCTTCATCGCCATAGACTGCAAAGGTAATCCCGGTCTTGCGAAAAACATTCTCTGCGTCGAGCGACTTTTGAGCCAACCGCTCAGGGTTCTGGGTATCCAGCCAGCATTTTAGCCGTTCATATGGCGGGCGCACATCACCGCCGGTTTTGATCATCTCATCAAATGGCTTCACTCAAAATCCCCTTCATATAAGCGTCATTCAAGCGGGTTCAGCAAAAAATGCAAGCACATTCCATTGTCTAGGGATGACTGCAGAAGCACGGCTCAAAAATTAGGCACCTATAACGAGATGGAGGCAAGTGCAATTCGATCTTCGTCTAATGCATAGGCGCTCCGCGGTGTGCTCACCAACAAAAAAGCCCGGCTGCCATTGGGAAGCCGGGCTTTGGAATCATTTAGTCGTGTTTAGTAAGGAGAGACACATTGACGACGGGGGCCGTTGTTGGGCTGGTACGTATTGTCATAGGCCCGGTACGACCGATAACGATTATAGCACCATTGTGTGTGTGAACCGTCAGCGCGATAAACCGGGCGAGGAGCAATAGCGTTGCCGACTATAACGCCTGTGCCGAAAGCGGCCAGCGGAAACCATGCACCGTTATAGTAACGGTAACCGGGACGATAATAATTGTAACCTCGGTGACCTCCGTACCAATATCGGTCTCCGCGATAGTAACGACCTCCGCCATAGTAGCCGCCTCCGCGATAGTAGCGGCCTCCGCCATAGTAGCGCCCTCCGCGATAATGACGTCTATATTGTACCTGTTCGATGTTGGGGCTGCTGGTTTCAACACTCAAGGGCGAGAGGGGCGCCGAAAAGGCGGGTATTGGCCCGACCGATGTCATGCCCACCGACATCGCAAGAGCGGCCAGTATTGAAGTTAGTTTCCTCAATTTTTCCTCCTGGAATCCCGGGACTATGCGCCCGATTTCAATGTAAGAGCAAAAAACGTCGGATGGTAGGCCAAAGCCGCCTAACACCTGCAGCTGGTTAACGCGCAGCCAAAAAAATCGTTCCAATTCAGTCGCTTCAGGCGCTGACCGCACCTATCAAATCGTCTGTAAGCTTAACCTTCAACTCACGATAGTGTGAGATGATCCGGCTGGGTTCATAAGTTGCAACCGGCAGATCCGAATAGCCGAAATCTACGGCGATTACGGGAATTCCCGCGGCCTTTGCCGTGTTGATATCCGTCTGACTGTCGCCGATCATCACTGCGCGCTCCGGATCGCCGCCAGCCTTGCGGATAGTTTCAACCAGATGGCGGGGATCAGGCTTACGGAAAGCGAAAGTATCGGAACCGCAAATCGCACTGAATCGCGATGATTGACCAAGCCCCCCCAGGAGGTTGACGGACAGGCCTTCGAACTTGTTGGTGCAGACCGCCAGCAGGTAGCCGGCGTTCGACAGGTCTTCCATCGCCTGCTCGGCACCTTCATAAAGGGCGGAGTGGCCGGGCATGTTGGCGCCGTAGTGCTCTATAAAGATATCAACCAGCCAGTCGAGCTGTTCTGGGCTCAGCAGTTTTTGCTGTGCTTCGAATGCTCTTTCAATCATCACACGTCCGCCTTGCCCGACATAACGGCGCAGGGTGACTGGATCGACCTTTTGCAGGCCTGCTTCGTCAAGGCAATGATTGAGACTATCGAGGAGATCCGGGGCGGTATCCACCAGAGTTCCATCAAGATCAAATACGACAATTGGTTTGGACATTTATATTCCTGTGGCATCTGTGCCGATAGCGAAACCAGTGGCGGATTTTTGCCGGTTTCGTGAGGTGACCTTCTCCCACTGAAGTATAAGGTGGGTTCAAAATCAAGCGATGAGCCTTGACCCGATTGCCTGACGTGTTAGGGAGCCCAGTGTCAAGTCAAAGCGAAGACAAGTCAAAGCTACAAGAGGGCGCACCATCCATGGATGCCAAATCGCTGAAAATCAAAGCCGCCGCCGAGGCCCTGACCTACGTCAAGGACGGCATGCGCCTTGGAATTGGAACGGGCTCGACTGCAGAGGAATTTGTGCGGCTTTTGGCTGCTAAGGTAGCATCCGGAATGAATGTCATTGGCGTACCCACATCCGAACGTACCGCGGCTCTCTGCCGTGAACTCGGCGTCAAGCTCACCACTCTGGAAGAAACCCCGCAGCTTGACCTTACGATTGACGGGGCCGATGAAGTTGACCCTGAACTCGCCCTGATTAAAGGCGGTGGTGGTGCGTTGCTGCGCGAAAAGATCGTCGCAGCAGCTTCGAGCGAGATGATCGTGATCGCCGATGAATTGAAGCTGGTCGATGCGCTCGGTACTTTTCCCTTGCCCATCGAAGTCAATCGTTTTGGGCTTGAAGCGACAAAACTTGCCATTGAGAAGGCTGCCGGCAGGCTCGGACTTGTGGGTCCTGTTACATTGAGGATGACGGGAGACGAAGCATTTGTTACAGACGGCGGGCATTTGATCCTGGATGCATCTTTTGGCCGCATTCCGGATACAAGAGCTTTATCGGACGCTCTGCACGCCATACCCGGCGTGGTGGAGCATGGACTTTTTCTGGGACTGGCGCGCGTGGCCATTTTGGCCGGTGCTGACGGGATCAGAACGCTGCTGAGCCGTGCATCTGCTTAGAGGCACAGGAAGCAGGTGTACTTTGAATCTGCGCAAAGCCTTTTGAAAATCGAGGATGATTTTTGGGCGGTGTGCGACAACGTCGAAAACGGAGCGATAAATTCATGAACCGAGCAACTGGCTTCCGCCGCTTGATTGCACCTTTGTCTATCGTAATCATGCTTGGCGGTCTCTGCGCCGCCCAGGCGCAGGATACGAACACGAACAATACCATCACCCCGTCGCATCTGGCTGCTGCCCGGGCCGCTATTTCCGCAATCAAGGCAACGGACCAGTTTGACTCAATCCTGCCGAGTGTTGCACAGCAGCTGAAGGGTGAATTGATCCAGAAGGATCCCAATCTCGAATCCATCATCAGTACGGCCGTCGACGAACAGTCGTTGGCGCTTGCAGCGCGCCGAGCTGATCTCGAAAATGAAGCTGCCCGAGCTTATGCCGTGTCCTTCAATGAAGAAGAACTGAACGCTATCACCGGCTTCTACAATTCCCCTGCGGGCAAGAAGCTTTTGTCGGAAGGCCCGATCGTAACGCGTGAAGTGATGAAGGCAGCCGGCATCTGGCAGCGCGGTATCGCGCGCGATCTGGCCCAGGCCGTCGCCGAGAAGGTCGTGGCCGCAGCGGCTGCAACTGCCCCTGCGCAGGCACCGGCTCCAGCCACACCGGCTCAACCAAAGCCCTGAGCTTTGACCAAATAATGATATTCTGCAAAGCCCGGCCGCAAAGCCGGGCTTTGTTCTTTTAAGTCGCCACTATACAACCCATATGAACTGCTCATCAGATTCGGAGTGTTTCCACCATGCCAAGCTATGACTACGACCTTTTCGTCATCGGGGGAGGGTCAGGCGGTGTTCGTGCAGGCCGGCTTGCCGGTGCTATGGGCAAGAAGGTCGGGCTCGCCGAGGAATACCGGATGGGCGGTACGTGTGTTATCCGAGGCTGCGTTCCGAAGAAACTTTTTGTCTATGCGTCACAGTTTCCCGAACATTTCGAAGCCGCCGCGGGATATGGCTGGAGCGTTGGCGAAACGAAGTTCGACTGGCCAACATTGGTCGCCAACAAGGACCGCGAGATCGCGAGACTGGAAGGGTTGTATCGGCAGGGACTCGACAATTCCGATGTTGAGATTTTTGACAGCCGGGCGGTCCTCATCGACGATCACACGATCGAAATCCTCAAGACTGGTAAGCGGTTTACGGCTGACCAGATTCTCATCGCGACCGGCGGCCACCCTAACCCGCATCCGGCTCTGCCAGGGCACGAGTTGTGCATCAGTTCCAATGAGGCATTTCATCTGGAGAAACTGCCAAAGACCATCATCATCGAGGGCGGCGGCTACATCGCTGTTGAGTTCGCGAATATTTTCCACGGCCTTGGCGTTGAAACGACGCTGATCTACCGCGGCAAGGAAATCCTTTCGCGCTTCGACCGCGATCTGCGCCAACTGCTTCACGCTGCCATGACTGCGAAGGGTATCCGAGTGCGGTGCGTGGAGGTCATCCAGGAAGTGAAGCGCAGGGAAGACGCTCGTCTTGCCGTGCGTCTCTATTCTGGCGATGAACTCGTCGCCGATCAGGTTATGCTGGCCATTGGCCGCGTACCCAACACGACATCGCTGGGCCTTGAGCCGGCGGGTGTCGAGGTCGACGAGATCGGCGCCATCAAGGTCGACGCGTATTCGCGCACGACCAAGGCTAACATTTGGGCGGTGGGTGATGTGACCAATCGTGTCCAGCTGACGCCCGTCGCCATTCATGAGGCGATGTGCTTCCTGGAAACCGCTTTCAAGAACAATCCGACCAAACCCGATCATCGTCAGATCGCTACGGCCGTTTTCTCCCAGCCTGAAATCGGTACCGTGGGACTGACCGAAGAAGATGCAGCCAGGGAATTCAAGGAGATCGAGGTTTACCGCGCTCTGTTCCGCCCGATGCGCAATACACTCTCCGGCGCCAAGGACAAGATGCTGACGAAGCTCATCGTCGATGCCGTCAGCCGAAAGGTCATCGGTGCGCATATATTGGGGCCCGATGCGGGCGAAATGGCTCAACTTTTGGCCATTCCCATCAAGGCTGGGTGCACCAAAGACGATTTTGACCGCACAATGGCGGTGCATCCTACTGCTTCAGAAGAACTGGTGACCATGTACAAGCCGAGCTATAGACTGTTGAATGGCGAGCGTGTCGATTGATGAATGATATCGAAAACCTTGCGAAGAGCGGCAAGCTTGTCGCTTATTTCGGTTACGGCTCGCTGGTAAACCGTCACACATTACGAACCAATATCGTTCACGCCATTCCGGCGAAACTTTACGGGTGGCGGAGACAGTGGCGTGCTAGCCCAAGCGCGGCGAATATTCCGATAGCACTGTTGTCGGTGTGCCGGGAGGAGGGCGCCAGCGTGGATGGCCTGTTGATTTTCGACTATCTCGAAAACCTTCCGGCGGTCGATCTGCGCGAGCAAAATTACGACCGCCGCAGCGTCCTGCCTGAGGATATCGAGACCGCAGCACCTTTGCCGGACGGCGTTCCGATCTTCGTCTATGAGGCGCACCAATATGTACCAGTTCATCCGGACCCGCCGATGATCCTGCAATCCTATCTGGATGCTGTCATGCAGGGTTTCCTGGTCGAGCATGGCGAAGAGGGACTTCGTCATTTCGTCCTCAAAACGGAATATTTCAACACGCCGATCTATAAGGACCGGCCGTCGCCGACCTATCCGCGAGCCGTGAAGCTGAGCGACAAAGAAATCGATATGTTCGACCGGTTGCTGGCCGAGATCGGCGCGAACTTTGCCGATGCGCCGAAAATAAACGATGCCACTGCCGGCAAGCTCACTTAAGGTCAAGATCCCTCAAGAACAGTACCCTGTCATTTCCATGGTAACGGCTGCAGGCGCGAGCGCGGCAGTTGCGAATTCCCTTTGTCTTCGCACCCATTAACAGGACTGGTATATCCCTCATAATTGGACTATATGAGCGCCTTCCGGGAAGACCGGATAGTTTCAAACAAACGCTACCAATGTGGAAAGCAAGTAACAGGTGCAATAATGACCAAGAACTGGACACCGACTTCCTGGAGAGGCAAACCTATCAAGCAGGTGCCTTATTATCCGGACGCTCAGGCTGTGAGCGATGTCGAGGCCCGTCTTCGTACTTATCCGCCACTGGTTTTTGCAGGTGAAGCGCGCAAGCTCAAGAAGCAGCTCGCGGCTGTTTCCAGGGGTGAAAGCTTCCTGTTGCAGGGCGGTGATTGCGCCGAGAGCTTTGCCGAACATGGTGCGGATAATATTCGCGATTTCTTCCGCGTCTTCCTGCAAATGGCCGTCGTTTTGACGTTTGGCGCTTCACAGCCCATCGTCAAGGTTGGCCGTATCGCCGGTCAGTTCGCCAAGCCGCGCACCTCTGATACCGAAATCAAGAACGGTATCGAGCTCCCGATCTATCGCGGTGATATCATCAACGGCACCGAGTTCACCGAACAGTCGCGCACACCAGACCCGGCCCGCCAGGAGATGGCCTACCGCCAGTCCGCCGCGACGCTGAATCTGCTGCGCGCTTTCGCCCAGGGCGGTTATGCCAATCTGGAGAACGTCAACCAGTGGATGCTGGGTTTCGTAGCAGACAGCCCGCAAGGCGAGCGTTACGGCCAGCTGGCACGCCGTATCTCCGAAACGGTCGACTTCATGCGTGCCGTTGGCATCACCGCGGAAACCAACGCGCAGTTGCGCGAGACGGATTTCTATACCAGCCACGAAGCACTGCTGCTTGGCTATGAGGAAGCGCTGACTCGTGTCGATTCAACGTCTGGCGACTGGTATGCGACGTCCGGCCATATGATCTGGGTCGGTGATCGCACGCGTCAGGCGGATCATGCCCATGTCGAATATTGCCGCGGTATCAAAAACCCGCTGGGCCTCAAATGCGGCCCGTCGCTGGAACCGGATGATTTGCTACGCCTGATCGATCTGCTCAACCCTGCCAACGAAGCCGGCCGTTTGACTCTGATCGCCCGTTTCGGCCACGACAAGGTTGGTGATCATCTGCCGAAGCTGATCCGCGCGGTGCAGAAGGAAGGCCGTCAGGTTGTCTGGTCCTGTGACCCGATGCATGGCAATACCATTACAGCCAATGGCTACAAGACGCGACCTTTCGACCGTATCCTGAAGGAGGTCGAGACCTTCTTTGGAGTGCATCACGCGGAAGGAACCTATCCGGGCGGCATCCACATCGAGATGACCGGCAACAACGTCACGGAATGCACAGGCGGTGCGCGGGCAATTTCGGCGGAAGACCTGCAGGATCGCTACCACACCCATTGCGACCCGCGGCTTAACGCCGATCAGGCGCTGGAACTGGCGTTTCTCGTTGCTGAACTCCTCAAGAAAGAGCGCGACAGCCATCCGCAGAAAATGGCCGTCAACGCCTGATCTCAAAGTATATGCGCAATTAAAAGGCGGTCCTTCGGGCCGCCTTTTTCAATTTCAGTAATCAAGGCATTTGGGCTGGAGTTTTGCGTTTCGGGATTCTATCAAGGCAGCATGGATCCAAAACCCGTACGCCGAATCCGCCTGTCTGCGTCTTTCCGTTCGTTCATTGAGAGTGAGGCCGCCGGCGGCATCATTTTGATGGCGGTCGCGGCGTTGGCACTGATTGTCGCCAACTCTCCCTTGCGCGAAGATTATTTCGGTCTGCTGAAAACCTATGTTGGCGGCCTGAGCATCCTTCATTGGGTCAATGACGCCTTGATGGCCGTTTTCTTCCTGCTGGTTGGCCTTGAAATCAAGCGCGAAATGATCAGCGGCCAACTGTCGAGCTGGTCGCGCCGCGCATTACCCGGTTTTGCCGCTGTGGGCGGTATGGTCGTTCCGGCGCTGATCTTCCTTGCCTTCAATGAGGGTGAAACAATTCGCGGCTGGGCCATCCCGACTGCCACCGATATTGCCTTTTCACTCGGCGTTCTGTCATTGCTCGGGTCGCGCGTTCCATTGTCAGTGAAGGTCTTTCTGACCGCACTCGCCATCATTGATGATCTTGGCGCGGTCATCATCATTGCCTTGTTTTACTCGGAAGGACTGAACATCCCCGCCTTGGCGGGCGTCGCCGCTGTTTTCACCATACTTATGTTGATGAACATAATGGGGATGATCCGGCTCTGGGCTTACCTCTTTCTCGGGGTGATCCTGTGGATTCTTGTTTTCAAATCCGGCATCCATGCGACGATTGCCGGTGTGCTGCTTGCCCTGGCTATCCCGTTGCGCGGCGCAAAGGGGGAGGCCGGCTCGCCACTGGTTGAACTCGAGCATGCCGTCCAGCCGTGGGTTGGCTTTCTCATCGTGCCCATCTTCGGTTTTGCCAATGCCGGCGTTTCCTTCAGTGGTGTTTCGCTGTCAAATCTCGCCGATCCGGTTCCGCTCGGTGTCGCGGCCGGCCTGTTTGTGGGCAAGCAAATCGGCGTATTCTCGTTTGCATGGCTGGCTATCAAGCTGCGTCTCGCCGAGCGTCCTGCCGGCACAACCTGGTTGCAGATGTATGGCGTCGCCACTCTATGCGGCATCGGCTTCACCATGAGCCTGTTTATCGGCCTGCTCGCCTTCGCGAATTCGCCATTGTTGCAGGATGAAACCAAGCTTGGCGTGCTGCTCGGTTCGCTGCTGTCCGCTGTCTTCGGGGCTTTCCTGTTGCTACTGTCGTCGAAGCGTCCAGCAAAGACGTGAATACGAAAGGCGTCGCCCGCGGCGTCGCTTATGTTTCGTCTTTAGCAACAAGGAGGTGGCGATATGGAGTTGCATCGGGGGTCATGCCTGTGTGGCAAGGTACATTTCGAAACCCGCGGAAAGTTGCGCGGCGTCGTCTATTGCCATTGCTCGCAATGCCGCAAACAGTCGGGCCATTTCTACGCAGCAACCAATGTGCAGGACGATTCGATCGACATTTCCGGCGAAGAAAACATCACCTGGTACGAGGCAAGCGACTTCGCGCGCCGTGGTTTCTGCAAGAATTGCGGCTCGGCGCTTTTCTGGAAACACAAGGATCTTGACTATATCTCGGTGATGGCAGGCTCGTTCGATCGACCGTCCGACCTGCATGGGGAAAGCCATATTTTCGTCGACGACAAGGGCGACTATTATCAAATCCACGATGATCTGCCGAAATACGCCAAAAGCGGTGGCGGTGTTATAGTTGCAGGGGACTGACAGGATTGACGCGCGCCGTTCTCGCTTTATAGCTGCCTTTGTGGAAATACGGGGGCAGGCATGCGGCGTCTGGTACTGGCATTCATAAACTCCATGCGTGCGCTGAAGCATCTGGCACAGCATGAGAAGGCCGTTCAGCAGGAACTTATGCTGTTCATTCTCTCCATTCCTGTTGCGGCGTTCATTGCGCCGTCAGGTCTTTCCTTTCTCCTTCTGACCGGATCGGTGCTGTTTCTCATTATGATCGAGGTGCTCAACACCGGTATCGAGGCTGCCTGTGATGCGGTTTCACTGGATTTTCATCACGAGATCCAGATCGCCAAGGATTGCGGATCGCTTGCTGTGCTGATCTCGGTTATCCTTGTGGCTACCGTCTGGTTCTACACCATCTGGAGCGTGTTTTTTTCCTGATCGGCGCTTGATCAAACATTGTTTTTCCACCAACGAAACGATATATGTTCAGTATGAGCAAAAATACAGACACTCTTCGTATCGCCATCGCTCAGCTCAATCCAGTGCTGGGTGATATCAAGGGCAATCTTGCAAAAGCCCGTGAGGCTCGCGCCGACGCTGCCCGTCAGGACGCCGATCTGATCCTCTACACCGAGCTTTTCATTTCCGGTTATCCGCCGGAGGATCTGGTGCTGAAGCGCGCCTTTATCGAAGCTTGCGAAAAGGCCGTTCAGGATTTCGCCTTGGATACGGCGGATGGCGGGCCCGGTGTGATTATCGGCACGCCCCTGAAGCGTGAATCTGGGCTGCACAATTCTGTCATGGTGCTGGACGGCGGCAAGGTGATTGCCGAGCGCTTCAAGGTCGATCTGCCAAATTATGGCGAGTTCGACGAAAAGCGTGTGTTCCAGCCCGGCCCGATGCCTGGCCCTGTCAATTTCCGCGGCGTTCGCATCGGTATCCCCATTTGCGAAGATATCTGGGGCGATCTCGGTGTCTGCGAGACATTGGCGGAGAGCGGTGCGGAAATCCTCTGCGTACCGAATGGCTCGCCTTATTATCGCGGCAAGCTTGACGTGCGCTATCAGGTAGCGCTGCGGCAGGTCATCGAAACTGGTCTGCCATTGATTTTCGCCAACCAGCTCGGCGGGCAGGACGACCTGATTTTCGATGGAGCCTCGTTTGCCTTCAATGGCGACAAGAACCTCGCATTCCAGATGTCGCAATTCGAGGAGCAGCTGATCGTCACCACGTGGCGGCGTGGATCAAATGGCTGGGCGTGCAGCGAAGGTCCGATGTCGCGCATCCCGGAAGGCGAGGAGGCGAATTACCGCGCCTGCATGCTCGGGCTGCGTGACTACGTCAACAAGAACGGCTTCAAGGATGTTGTGCTTGGCCTCTCCGGCGGTATCGACTCGGCGATCTGTGCGGCGCTTGCAGTGGATGCGCTGGGCGAGGAGCGCCTGCGCGCCGTCATGATGCCCTACACCTACACATCGAAGGATTCTCTCAAGGATGCTGAAGACTGCGCCAATCTGCTTGGTTGCCGCTATGACATCGTGCCAATTTTTGAGCCGGTGCAGGGTTTCCTCAAGGCGCTTGGACCAACATTCGAAGGCACAAAGGAGGGCATTACCGAGGAAAACCTGCAGAGCCGCGCCCGCGGTACAATCCTGATGGCGATTTCCAACAAGTTCGGTTCCATGGTTGTCACCACGGGCAACAAGTCGGAAATGTCGGTTGGCTATGCCACGCTCTATGGCGACATGAACGGCGGCTACAATCCGATCAAGGACCTCTACAAGATGCAGGTCTATGCCATGTCCGAATGGCGCAACAAGAACGTCCCCGCAGGGGGGCTAGGTCCATCTGGCGAAGTCATTCCGGTCAATATCATCAGCAAAGCGCCATCGGCCGAACTGCGCGAAAACCAGACCGACCAGGATTCGCTGCCGCCTTATCCGGTTCTCGACGATATCCTCGAATGCCTTGTCGAACACGAGATGGGTGTCGATGAAATCGTCGAACGCGGTCATGATCGCGCGACGGTCGAGCGTATCGAGCATCTGCTCTACATTGCTGAATACAAGCGCCGGCAGTCCGCGCCCGGTGTAAAGGTGACAAAGAAAAATTTCGGCCGCGATCGGCGCTATCCCATCACCAACAGGTTCCGGGATCGATCGCAGTAGACTGTTGCAATCCGGCCGCACCTGATTTTCGAAAAAACGCTAGCGTAAAAAAGACACTTGGCGGCGTAAAACGATTCAATTATAAGCCGACCTCCGGCAATAGCGACCGGGAGGTTCTTGAATGGCACCCATGTATATGTCCCCGCGGGGCGGCGCTCGTTCCTGACACGTGATGATGAAAGGCCTGTTTGCCTTTCGGTTGACTTCACCGGTCAAGATAACTCATCGCCGATAATGGCCTTTCCTGTGTACAGGCGAGTGGCCAGATCATTCATGCCGTACTGATACCATACCCTTTTCACGGCATTCTCGTTTTTACATACCCTATTGAGGCCGGTGCGTTTTGGCATCGGGCAATCGTCATGGCTTTATTTCGTAAAGACCTGCGCGGCGGTGCATTCCGCAGCGTTCTTGGATTCACCTGGTTGCATTGGCAAAGGCAGCCGGTGCGTATCGCCGTTATTGCTGGTGCAGTGTTGCTCTCGACACTGGCCGATGTGTTGACGCCGCTCTATTCGGGCCGGCTCGTCGATGCCGTGGTCAATGGCCATGCCACAGAGGCGGTCGTATGGGATGCTGCAATCGCCGCGTTCTCGACGCTGCTTGCCTTGTCGCTGGGTGCGATCATCCTGCGGCACATCACTTTCATGCAGATCGTTGATCTGACATTGAACATGATGACAGAAATTGCCTCGGGGGCTTTCTACCGTATCCAGCGTTTTTCGACCGACTGGCATGCCAACAGCTTTGCCGGCTCGACGGTCCGTAAGGTGACGCGTGGCATGTGGGCGCTGGACTTGTTGAACGATACGCTTCTGCTGGCGCTGTTTCCGTCAGTCATCATGCTGATTGGCTCGACAGCACTGATGGCTTGGTATTGGCCGTTGATGGGCCTCATCATCGGAATTGGATCGTTGCTGTTCGTTGCGGTCACCGCATCGCTGTCGCTCGGTTACGTTGCGCCCATGGCACGTCTTGCCAATCGTTGGGACACAAAGCTTGGCGGTTCGCTGGCTGACGCTGTCAGTTGCAACATGGTGGTGAAGGGCTTCGGTGCCGAAAGCCGTGAGGATGCGCGTCTTGCCAAGGTTTTGACCAAATGGAGGGACCGGACGGCGCGCACCTGGGTCCGCGGTACGTGGAACGGTACGACGCAAGGCTCGATGTTGCTTGTGCTTCGGGCGGCCATTATCGGCTTCGCGCTGGTCCTGTGGTCGAAGGGACAGGCGAGTGCGGGTGATATCACCTTCGTGCTCACATCCTTCTTCATCCTGCAGGGCTATCTGCGGGAAGTCGGCATGCACATCCGTAATTTGCAGCGCTCGGTCAATGACATGGAGGAGCTTGTTGACATCCAGAGTCAACCGCTTGGCATTGAAGACCGGTTCGGCGCCAAGCCAATCCGGATCAGCAATGGCAAGATCGAGTTTGACAATGTCACCTTCCACTACGGTGCTCACCGCCTGCCGCTCTACGACCGGTTTTCGGTGACGATCCGCGCAGGCGAGCGCGTCGGTCTGGTTGGGCATTCCGGTTCGGGCAAGACGACCTTCGTCAAGCTGATCCAGCGTCTGCACGATGTGAAGTCGGGCCAAATCCTGATCGATGGTCAGGATATTGCCGGGGTCACGCAGGCTTCACTGCGCCAGCAGATCGCTATCGTGCAACAGGAGCCGATCCTGTTTCATCGCTCTCTGGCGGAGAATATCGCCTATGCGAGGCCCGGTGCCTCGCAGGAGGAGATCGAAGAGGCTGCAAGGCAGGCCAGTGCGCACGACTTCATTTCGGCGTTGCCGAAGGGGTATAGCACGCTGGTGGGTGAGCGCGGTGTCAAGCTTTCCGGCGGCGAACGTCAGAGAGTGGCGATAGCGCGGGCTTTCCTTGCGGATGCTCCAGTTCTTATTCTGGACGAGGCGACTTCCAGCCTTGATTCAGAATCGGAAGTGCTGATCCAGCAAGCGATGGAACGGCTGATGCTGGGACGGACGACACTGGTGATCGCTCACCGTCTGTCGACTGTGCGCTCTCTCGACCGGCTTCTGGTTTTCGACCATGGCCGGATCGCCGAGGAAGGCAACCACGAGGCATTGATCGGGCTCAATGGCGGCATTTACCGCGGCCTGTTCGAATTGCAGACCCTGGAGCTGACCAAGGGCTTGGTATTGAACGACGATTAAAACGATGGGCCGCGTGTGCGCGCGGCCCATATTGCCATTCCGGGCTCTATCCGATATGCCCCAAGCATGACCATTACCGTCCGTTTTGCACCATCTCCGACCGGCTATATCCACATCGGCAATACGCGCATTGCCTTGTTCAACTGGCTTTTCGCGCTGAAAAACAATGGCCGATTCATCCTGCGCTTCGACGACACGGATACCGTGCGTTCCAAAACGGAGTACGCAGAGGCGACGATCGCGGACCTTGACTGGCTGGGGATCACACCAGTGCGCATCGAATACCAGTCGAAGCGTATTCCGATCTATGATGCTGCGGCGGAGAGGCTCAAGGCAGCGGGCGTGCTTTATCCCTGCTATGAGACCGCCGAGGAACTCGAACGCAAGCGCAAGCTGCGCCTGGCCCGCCGCCTGCCGCCAATCTATGGCCGGGACGCTCTGAAACTGACCGCTGCCGACAGGGAGAAGCTTGAGGCAGAAGGGCGCCGCCCGCATTGGCGGTTCCTGCTGCCAAACTTCAAGGACGATCCATTTTCAGTAGCTCGGACCGAAGTTCACTGGGACGATCTTGTGCGCGACAGGGAGACCGTCGACCTCGCCTCTCTGTCCGATCCGGTTCTGGTGCGTGAAGATGGCACTTACCTTTACACGTTTACGTCGGTCGTCGACGACATCGACATGGAGATCTCCCATATCATCCGCGGCAACGACCACATTACCAATAGTGGTGTGCAGATTTCGATCATCGAGGCTCTTGGGGCAAAGGTCCCCGAGCTCGGTCATATCAACCTTTTGACGACAGCGTCAGGCGAGGGGATATCCAAGCGTACCGGCGCGCTTTCGATCGGCAGTTTGCGTCGTGACGGCTACGAACCCATGGCTGTCGCCAGTCTTGCCGTTCTGATTGGAACTTCGGAAAATGTCACCGCCGTGCCCGATATGGCGACGCTGGCTGACATTTTCGATCCTGCGGCGACGTCAAAGTCGGCTTCCAAGTTCGATCCGGCCGAACTTGATACGCTGAACCGCACGCTGATCCACACGATGCCTTTTAGTGTTGCAGAGGACCGCCTCAAACGGCTTGGTATAGAAGGCTTTCAGGCAGAGGCATTCTGGCTCGCCGTGCGCGGTAATCTTTCGCGCGTTTCAGATGCGGTCAACTGGTGGAAAATCATCAAGGATGGCCCTTCGAGCGATGAAGTACTTGCCGAAGAGGATCGAGAGTTTGTATCCGCGGCCTTCGATCTGCTGCCGCCGGAGCCGTGGAACCGCGAGACCTGGAAACTGTGGACCGATGCGGTGAAACTCCAGAGCGGTCGCAAGGGCAAGCCGCTATTCATGCCGCTGCGTATCACGCTCACCGGGCTGTCTTCTGGTCCGGAGCTCGCAGATTTACTGCCCCTTCTTGGTCGGGAAGGAACGTTGGCCCGACGACCCTGACCTTGCGGTTCGGATCGATGGGCTTGTCATCGCTAAGCGGCTGCGGCAACGGGGCTTCTGTCTTGGCCGGAGCTGGTTCACCCATCTGAATGATGGATGATGGATTTTCAGTCGGCTGCGACACAGGCACTGTCGGCTCGACTGTGGTTTCAACGGGTTTTACAGGTTCGACGACTTTGGCAGGTTCGCCGGGCTTTCCTGTTGCAGATGTCGCCGCGGCTGGATTTCCCAATGTGCTGAAATTTGCGGCCGATCTCTGGCAACCGCATTGCGGCGTTGCATTCGCTCCAACCTTCCTGAATTTGAAGGCATTCGGCATATCCTTGTAATCTTCGCCGCTTAACGAAGTCATTCTTTCAGGATTTGGATTGTCTGTGGGCTGATAATACAGCTTGGCACCGGGACACTGCGACTGGCACTGCGCCTGATCGCGTGAGAAGTTCTCCGCGCCGGTTTCATAGGTCATTGGGAAATAGTAGCCGTCGCATGTGCGCACGCAAAGCGTCTGGTACCGGCCGCCATAGACCGGCGCCGTGCTCATTTCCGACTCGACCGGTTCCGACTCTTTCCCCAGAACTTCATATGGCTGCGGTTGGGCCGAATCGTGCTGCAGCTCCTCAGAAGCACGCTCGTCTGCGGCAGAACAGTTATTTGCATCGAGCGCGGCCTCCACCCGGTCGCGCCGCAAACTGAGTTCGAAGTCATCGACGTCGGCGTTGCGGTTGAGCTCGTCAAGGCGATCGAACATGCGCGCGCAAATATCTGTATTCGCGGAAGAAAATTGCGCCGCCGCCAAGAGAGCAGCCGCTGCTACGAAGGCGATCTGAAATATCCGGTTCATACAACGGCCCAAGATTCGGGGAAGTCCCACGAACCAGCCACGGCCTTGCGGCAGCAATAAGACACCGGAACGTCAATCAACGCGTTGTGATGCCTCCACAACCGCCAGCGCCGTCATGTTGACGATGCCGCGCGATGTCACGGATGGCGTCAGGATATGTGCGGGCTTGGCGGCGCCGAGCAGGATTGGGCCGACATGCAACGCATCGGTGACAGATTTGACGACGTTCAGCGTGATGTTCGCCGCATCGAGATTCGGGAACACCAGCAGATTGGCTTCATCACTCAGCCGCGAATGCGGAAGCACGCGCTCGCGCAGGATTGCCGACAGGGCGGAATCGCCATGCATTTCGCCGTCCTGCTCCAGTTCCGGTGCCTTGACGCGCAGAATTTCCGACGCGGTCCGCATTTTTGCAGCGCTTTCTGAATCGCGTGAACCAAAGTTCGAATGGGATAGCAAGGCGGCCTTGGGCTCGATGCCGAACCGGCGGATTTCGTTAGCGGCAAGAACCGTCTTTTCAGCAATTTCCTCGGCCGTCGGATCAATGTTGACATAAGTGTCAGTCAGGAACAGCACGCCGCGTTGCGATATCAGCAGGCTCAGCGCCGAGAAATTACGTATGCCCTCCAGTTTGCCGATAATCTGGTCCACATTGCGCAGGTGCCGCTCGAAACGGCCCTCAAGACCGCAGATCATCGCGTCAGCTTCACCGCGAACAATAGCAAGCGCTGCGATGACGGTGCCACTGGCGCGAACCATGGTGCGAGCCACTTCCGGCGTCGTGCCGCGTCGTCCTGTGAGATTGAGCAGCAGGTCGACATAATCGCGATAACGCGGATCATCTTCGGGATTGATGACGTCGAAATCGGTGCCGATCTTGATCTTCAACCCGTAGCGCTGCAGGCGCGTCTCTATGACCTGCGGGCGCCCGATCAGCGTCGGGATGGCTATGCCTTCCTCCAGCACAACCTGCGCTGCGCGCAAGACACGCTCGTCCTCGCCATCCGCATAGATTACGCGCTTCTTCTCGGCCGTTTTAGCCGCTGTGAAGATGGGCTTCATGATCAGGCCAGAGCGGAAGACGAAGCGGTTCAACCGGTCGAGATAGGCGTCAAAATCCTCGATTGGACGTTCGGCAACGCCGGTGTCCATCGCTGCTTTGGCGACGGCCGGCGCGATTCGCAGAATGAGGCGCTGATCGAACGGCGAGGGGATAAGATAATTCGGTCCGAAGGTGGGTGTCTCGCCAGAATAGGCGCGGGCGGCCACGTCCGATGGTTCCTCGCGAGCAAGTGCGGCAATCGCTTGCACCGCCGCCATCTTCATTTCCTCGTTGATCGCCCGCGCGCCGCAATCGAGTGCGCCGCGGAAGATGAAGGGGAAGCAAAGGACGTTGTTGACCTGGTTTGGAAAATCCGATCGTCCCGTGCAAATCATTGCATCGGCGCGCGCGGCACGCGCCTCATCCGGCATGATCTCCGGGTTGGGATTGGCGAGAGCCATGATCAGCGGGTTCGGCGCCATCTGCTTTAAGAGGTCCGGCTTCAGCACACCAGCTGCTGAAAGGCCGAGAAAAACATCCGCCCCGCCAATAACGTCTGCGAGAACCCGCGCATCGGTTTTCTGCACGTAGACCGATTTCCAGCGGTCCATCAGTGTATTGCGGCCTTCATAGACAACGCCGTCGAGATCGCAGACCCAGATGTTCTTGCGATCGACACCAAGCTTCACCAGGAGATTGAGGCAGGCAATTGCCGCAGCGCCGGCGCCGGAAGCGACGATCTTGATCTTGGAGAGATCTTTTCCTGCCAGCTCCATGCCGTTGAGAATAGCCGCCGCCACAATGATCGCAGTTCCGTGCTGGTCATCGTGAAAGACCGGAATGTTCATTTTCGCGCGAAGTTGTTCCTCGACTTCGAAACATTCGGGCGACTTGATGTCCTCGAGATTGATACCGCCGAATGTCGGCTCGAGAGCCGCTACCACTTCGACGATCTTGTTGATTTCCTGCGCATCGATTTCGATGTCGAATACATCGATATTGGCGAATTTCTTGAAGAGGACGGCCTTGCCCTCCATGACGGGCTTGGAAGCGAGCGGGCCGATATTGCCGAGACCGAGGACAGCGGTGCCATTGGAGATAACCGCCACCAGATTTGCGCGGCTGGTATAATCGGCGGCCGTTGCGGGATTCTCGTGGATCGCCAGACAGGGAGCGGCGACGCCGGGCGAATAGGCAAGGGCAAGATCGCGCTGATTTCCAAGCGGCTTCGTCGCCTGGATCTCCAGCTTACCGGGCTGAGGAAAGCGATGATAAAACAGCGCGCTTTCTTCAAGGTCAGAGTTGCTGGGCGTTTTGTCCTTGGCCATTGACGATGTCCTCCGGGGGATTTGGCTCGCGCGTTTATACACTGGCGTTTCAAATTTTCCAGCACGCTAAAATGTCATCCAGAGGCATAACCGAACTCGATATTGTTACAAGTGCTTATCTTGCGAAAACCTGCACTTTTCCGTGCCGTCATAAGACTGTTGCATGAATCAGGTTTGTGTCAGCGCAAATGGACGCGCCTTTGCGTCAGCTGAACGGAGATCAGCATCATGGTCGAGATTGAGGCCCGCAAGTTCCGTACGCTTTTCCTGTCCGATGTGCATCTCGGCTCGAAAGGCGCAAAGGCCAATTTTCTTCTGGATTTTCTGAAACACCACGATGCCGACACGATCTTTCTGGTCGGTGATATCGTTGATGGCTGGCGCCTGCGCCGCAACTGGCATTGGCCGCAAGAACACAATGACATCGTGCAGAAGCTCCTGCGCAAGAGCCGCAAGGGCGCGCGTATCCTCTACATCGCCGGCAATCATGACGAGTTTCTTCGTGATTTCCAGGGAACGCATTTCGGCGGGATCGAGGTCATGGACCGGATCATGCACGAGACCGCCGACGGCAGGAAATTCCTCGTCATCCATGGCGACCAGTTTGACGTGGTCGTTCGCAATGCCCGCCATATCGCCTATCTCGGCGATTGGGCCTATGATGCCGCGCTTGCCATCAACACAATCATGAACAAGGTCCGGCGCATGCTGGGCCTGCGCTACTGGTCGTTCTCGGCCTGGGCAAAGTTCCGCGTCAAGAAGGCTGTCAATTTCATCGGTTCGTTCCAGACGGTGGTGTCGGATGAAGCCCGGCGCATCGGTGCCGACGGGGTGATTTGCGGCCACATCCATCATGCCACGATCGAACAGATCGACGGCATCGAATACATCAATACCGGCGACTGGGTAGAAAGCTGCACGGCCATCGTCGAGCATTTCGATGGGCGCATGGAACTCCTGTCGTGGACCCACCTGATCGGCGAACAAGCCGGCTTCGCGCCTGTCGTTCAGCTGGCTGACAAGCGTCCAAAGGCGGCGAATGCAGCCTGAGGGTCAAGCAAAACGCCTGGTTATTGTCTCTGATGCGTGGCATCCGCAGGTCAATGGCGTGGTCCGGACACTGACCAAGCTGCGCGAGCAGATGGAAGCGCGCGGCTTTGAAGTGACGATCATCTCGCCGGCCGATTATCGCTCCGCACCTTGCCCGACCTACCCGGAAATCCGTCTGGCATTGACGCACCCGTCGGCGATCAGGGCGCGGATCGAAGCACTGCAACCGGCTTTCGTCCATATCGCGACCGAAGGTCCTCTCGGCATCATGGCACGACGTGCGTGCCTGAAGAACAATTGGCGTTTTACCACCAGCTTTCATACGCGTTTTCCCGAGTATCTGCGTGAGCGGCTGCCGGTTCCTCTGTCGTGGTCGTACGGTTTCCTGCGGCGTTTCCACAATGCCGCCGAACATTGCCTTGTCCCGACGCAATCTATCCATGACGAACTGGCTGAACGCGGCTTTGAAACGCTGAAGGTGTGGACGCGCGGTGTCGACCGCGAACTCTTCCGGCCGCAGCCGGACGTCGATCTCAAGCTGCCCCGACCCATCTTTCTCTGCGTTGGACGGGTGGCCCCTGAAAAGAACCTCGAAGCTTTCCTGTCTCTCGATCTGCCGGGTACGAAACTTATCGTCGGTGACGGCCCCGATCTCGACGATTTGAAGCGGAAATATCCGGAAGCGGTGTTTGCCGGGAAGCAAGAGGGTGAGACCCTTGCCCGTTTCTATGCCGGATCGGACGTATTCGTGTTTCCGAGCCGCACCGATACGTTCGGCCTTGTCCTGCTGGAAGCCATCGCATGCGGACTTCCTGTCGCCGGCTATCCCGTACCGGGTCCAAAGGATGTCATCGGCGCGTCAGGTGCCGGCATCCTCTCGGATAATCTGCAGAAGGCCGCATTGGGCGCGCTGGAGATGGGCCCGGTCGATCCCGACGCTAGGCTCGAGGGCTTCAGCTGGGAAGCCTGCGCCGATATTTTCGAGAGCGTGCTGACGACGATCGTCGGTGCGAGGGAACTTTCCGCTCACAGGGTAAAATCCAGCCGGGCCATATCGGCGCGATAGCGTCATATTAATTGCGATCATTGCCCAGCCGTTTCTAGCTGCTTGGTGAATTTCGTGATAGTTGCGAATCTCAGGCAATTCCGTTGCGATTCCGCCTGAACCGCTCGATCTTCCGAAAGTTTTTCTATGACAGCCGCTCCTGCGGACACCAGCCAGGGTATGCCGTTTCGTTTCGAGCTGCGGGTTGCACTGGCTTATTTTGCGATTTTCACTTCGAGCGGCCTGCATCTGCCGTATTTTCCGTTGTGGCTTGAGTATCGCGCGCTGACACCGACACAAATCTCCATCGTGCTGTCCATGCCGCTGTTCGTGCGTGTCGTCGCTGCGCCGCTGGTTTCGATGCTCGCCGATCGCTCCAATGACCGGGCGCATATATTGACCATGGCGACGATCCTGGCCGTCATCGTCGCCGCCTTCTATTTCGTCCCGTTCGGTTTTGTCGGAATTCTCATCGTATCGTTGATGTTAGCTCCGCCGTGGACATCACAGGTGCCGCTGGCCGATACGATCGCGCTATCGGGTGTGCGCCGGTACGGCGCCGATTTTGCGAAGATGCGGGTCTGGGGCTCGATATCGTTTCTTCTCACGTCCTTCATTGGCGGCGTGTTCATCCAGCAGGTGGGCGAACACATCATTCCATGGGCACTTCTAGCTACGCTTGTTGCAGCATGCGGCATGAGTTTCATTGTGCCCCGCATCGGCAAGCCGAGGCGTCTTTCGCCGCTGTCGGATATGGATGTCGCCGATGCGGGAAGAGCGTTGCGCAGACCGGCCTTCGTCACCTTTCTGATCGCCACCGGCATCACGCAGGCCAGCCACGCGTATGGCTACAGCTTTTCCGCGATCTACTGGAAATCGATCGGCATTGAAGAGACCATGATCGGCGCGCTGTGGTCGATTTCCGTCGTGGCGGAAGTGATCATGTTTACGTTTTTCCGCCGATTGTTCGGTCGTCTTCATCCGGCCAAAGTTCTGATGATCGGCTCGGCAGCTGCGATGTTTCGCTGGGCGGTATTTCCGCTTATTGCCCCCGCCGGTCTTGGCGTTACCGGGTTTCTCGCTGTCCAGAGCCTGCACGCCTTTTCCTTCGCGTTGTCATTCCTTGGCATGCAGAAAATGATCGCGCTTACCATACCCGAGGAACGCGGCGGCACTGCGCAAGGGCTTTCGACCTTTTTCATTGGTACATCGCTCGCGATTGCCACCATGGCGTCCGGTCCGCTCTACAGCGCCACCGGCATTTACGGGTTTTACGCAATGGTGGCGCTTGCAGCCGTGGGTCTGGGCCTCGCAATCGTTTCGTTGCGACTTGAGCAACGAGAGAATTAGCCCCAGAGTTCAGGGGCGGGCGGAGAGACGCGGCTGCCGTCGAAAAGGAGGCCGGGTTTGCGATCTTCCTTCAGGATGAGAGGTCCATCCAGATCGACGAAATCCGCGTCCTGCGCCACTAATACTGCGGGTGCCATGGCCAACGATGTTCCGACCATGCAGCCAACCATGATGCCAAAACCCAGTTCGCGAGCGCGCTTTTGCATGCGCAGTGCTTCCGTCAGCCCGCCGGTCTTGTCGAGCTTGATATTGATGCTGTCATAGCGGCCAAGCAACATATGCAGGTCGTCCGTGCCATGGGCGCTTTCATCGGCGCAGATTGGCACCGGATGCGGTATCTTAGCGAGGATGGCGTCCTTACCGGCTGGCAAAGGTTGTTCAATAAGCACGACGCCCGCCTTTGCTGCTGCCAGCATGTTTTCGACGATATTGTCGTCGGTCCAACCTTCATTGGCATCGAGGATGATACGGCTTGAAGGTGCAGCGTCCGCGACTGCTCGAATGCGCGCGGCATCGTTTTCACCGCCGACCTTGACCTTGATCAAAGGCCGGTCGGCAAAAGCGCGAGCCGCGACTGCCATCGTCTCCGGATCGCCAAAGGAGACGGTCACTGCGGTTGTGAGATCGTGCAGGGGAGATAGCCCGAGAATTTCCGCTACAGCTTTGCCACTGCGTTTGGCCTCGAGGTCCCATAGGGCACAATCGACGGCGTTGCGGGCGGCACCAGCCCCGATCAGCCCTGGTAGATCATCCCGAGTAGCGCCATTTGCCAAGACCCCGCGCAATCCTTCGATCTCGGCGCAGACGGATTCCAGGCTTTCGCCATAGCGGGCATAGGGCACGCATTCGCCGCGTCCGGTGAACATTCCGTCACTCAGCGTACAGAGCACGATGGCGGCCTCGGTTTTCGAACCGCGGGAGATTGTAAACGTTCCGGCAATAGGCCAGCGCTCCACGGATATTTCTACGCTCAGAACCATATTTCACGCCTTAATTGTTCAAGTGACAGGAAGCACGAGACTCGATATGTGTGTGTGATGTTGACCGATAGAGCAAACAATTCAAGTGCTTCTACCGCATCGCCGCCTCACGTTGAATTCAGCAAGGACGGCGATCGCGCGACGATCGCGCTATCGGGTGCATGGACCACACGCAATGTTCGCCGTGTCGATGACCGCATGCGCGAAATTGGCCAAGACAAGAGTTTTTCCAGCGCCGTAATCGAACTTTCCGGCATCGAATTGCTTGATACAGCCGGAACGTGGGTGATCGAACGCCTGCGCACCACCCTGGAAAAGGCAGGCAAGCAGGTTACCGTCGAAGGACAGTCCGAAAGCTGGGGCGCGTTGTTCGACGCGGTCGGCGAGGCTGCATCCGCGTCTGAGGAGCCCGTTCATATCGAACGGCCAACTCTGTTGATTCGCTTTTTGGAGACGATCGGCAGGACTGTTTACGCTTTTGGCGACGACTTTACCAAAGCAATGCACATCCTCGGCGCAACCGTGCGCGGTGCGCAGATGAAGGGCAGCGGACGCAGCGGTATCAGGCCGGCTGCGATTGTACACCAGCTGGACAGTATGGGTATCGGCGCCGTACCGGTGGTGGTGCTGATGTCGACGATCATTGGTGCGATCATCGCGCAGCAGGGCGCATTCCAGCTTCGCTATTTTGGTGCCGAGATATTCGTTGTCGATCTCGTCGGAATTCTGGTGTTGCGCGAGATCGGCGTGCTCCTGACCGCCATCATGATCGCCGGCCGCTCCGGCAGCGCCATCACCGCCGAAATCGGCTCGATGAAAATGCGCGAGGAAACTGACGCGCTGACCGTCATTGGTCTCAATCCTGTCGGCGTTCTGGTGTTTCCGCGTCTGGTGGCGCTGGTGATTGCCCTGCCATTGTTGACGATCATTGCAGACTTCGCGGCTCTCGGCGGCGCAATCGGAATCACCTGGGCTTATTCGGGCATCACGCCCGATGCGTTTATTCAGCGGTTACGCGACGCAATCGATACGTCGAGCTATCTGGCCGGTTTGATCAAAGCGCCGTTCATGGCGATGATCATCGGCATCATGGCTTCGGTCGAAGGCATGAAAGTTGGCGGCAGCGCCGAGTCCCTCGGCCAGCGGGTGACGGCCTCTGTGGTGAAATCCATTTTCGTTGTGATCGTGGTCGATGGCATTTTCGCAATCTTCTACGCATCGATCAATTTTTGAGCCAAGGCGAAATGACTCCCGCATCAAACAGACAATCTGATCCCGACACACACGAGGTGATCCTTTCGGTAAAGGATGTCAGCGTCTCCTTCGGCAAGGCAAAGATTCTCGATCACCTCTCACTTGACGTCTATCGCGGCGAGATTCTCGGCTTTGTCGGTGCGTCTGGCACCGGCAAGTCGGTGCTGATGCGAGCGATCCTCGGTCTCAACCAGAAGCAGAGCGGCCAAATCAAAATATTCGGCCATGATATAGATCGTGCCTCGGAGCAGGAAAAGTTGGGCGTCGATATGCGCATGGGCGTTTTATTCCAGCAGGGCGCGTTGTTTTCGGCATTGACCGTGCTTGAAAATATCCAGGTGCCGATGCGCGAATATCTCGATATCCCGCAAAGGCTCATGGATGAGCTCGCACGGCTGAAAATCGAACTCGTCGGCCTCAAACCCGATACTGCGGAGAAATTCCCGTCTGAGCTTTCGGGCGGCATGATCAAGCGCGCCGCATTGGCCCGGGCCCTATCGCTCGATCCGGAAATAGTCTTTCTCGACGAACCGACTTCGGGCCTCGATCCGATCGGTGCAGCGGAATTCGACGAACTTATCGCCAATTTGCGCGATACGATGGGATTGACGGTCTATATGGTGACCCATGACCTCGACAGCCTGTTCGCTGTTTGCGACCGAATCGCGGTATTGGGGAAAAAGAAGGTTCTCGTTGAGGGAACCATTGAAGATATGCTGGCGTTCGATGATCCGTGGGTTCAGGAATATTTCCGCGGAAAGCGAGCACGCCAGATCGTATCCAATGGCGACAACAGGCGGCGATCGACGAACGGGCAAACCAGAGGACAACCAAGGGTAGAGCAGGATCAGACGAAGTAATCTATGGAAACGAAAGCCAACTATGTCCTGGTCGGTGTCTTCACGCTCGTAGTGTGTATTCTCGCCTTTGGATTCGTCTATTGGATCGCCCGCTATGGCGACCGCAGCGAAACCGCGACACTCGAAATCCGTATTGTTGGCTCTGTCACCGGACTGGCTGAAGGCAGCCAGGTTCTGTTCAACGGCATCAAGGTCGGCAGCGTGCGGCGCCTGTCCATCGATGCCAATAATCCCGATGCTGTTATCGCCCAGACGGAAGTCAACGCGACAACGCCGATCACCCGCTCCACGCAGGCCACATTGGGCTTTGCCGGCCTCACCGGACAGGCCTTCATCGAGCTTAAGGGCGGAAAGCTCAACGAGCCCAATCTCTTGGAAGAAGCAGCTAAAGACGATCAGATCGCCCGTATGGATGCCGATCCTTCGGTGGTGAACAACCTTTTGCAGAAGGCGCAGACAATCCTTGAGCGTGTCGATGGTGCAGTGGGTACTATTGAAAGCTTCATTACCGAGGTGAAGGGGCCGCTGGTCGACACGGTCAGCAACACCAAGAAGTTCACCGACGCGCTCGCCAACAATTCCGATGTCATCGACAAATTCAGCCAGAGCGCTGAAGATGTTCAGGCTGTGGTAAAAGAAGCGCGGCAAATGATGACCCGCCTCAACACTGCATCGACGCGGGTCGATGGCGTTCTGGCCAAGCTCGACAAGCAGCTATCGGATCAGGACGGCAGCGTCGTCAGGGAAGCGCAGGACACACTCAAATCCTATCGCGCGGTCGCCGATAATCTCAACGCCCGGCTGGGGCCGATCACCGATAACATCAATCGATTCTCCGGGCAGGGTCTGCGCGACGTTCAGGCGCTCGTAAATGAGAGCCGTCAGTCGGTACAGCGCATTGAACGGGCAATCACCGATCTTGAAAAGAACCCGCAGCGTGTGATTTTCGGTGGGGGAGGAAGCGTTCCTGAATATGACGGACGCACACGCCGTTGACTTTGGCCGATTCGCATCGCATGAAAGTCAACGGGTTGGTGCGTTCGCATGACACGGACAGAGGGGCGCTGGTGAAAACAAGAACGACTATTGCCGCTCTGCTGATGGCTTTGTCCGTTTCAGCCTGCGCCAGTTCCAAAAAGCTTGATACGTTCGATCTTTCCAGTGCTTCACCGTCGGTCTCTTCGCCGAAAAAGCAGGGACGCCAGATACTGATTGCGGCGCCGTCCGCACTCAAGGCTCTCGACGGCGAAAATGTCGTTGTCCGTTCCGGCCCGAATTCGATTGCCTTTCTCAAGGGCGCCCAGTGGGCCGACCGTTTGCCAAACATTGTGCAATCGCGGTTGGTGCAGGCTTTCGAAAGCACCGGGCGTCTTGGCGGCGTCGGCCGTCCAGGTGAAGGCCTTGCCATCGACTATCAGGTGATCAGCGACATCCGTTCTTTCAATATCAACGTTTCCGGCGGTAATGCCGCTGTTGTCGAAATCGCCATCAAGATATTGAACGACAAGAATGGAACCGTGCGTTCGTCGCGCGTCTTCCGCTCGACATCTCCGGTGGGCGGGCCAGCAAACGGGCAGGGGAATGCGTCTTATATCGCGGCGCTCGACAGGGCTTTTGACAGCACCACGAGCGATATCGTTACGTGGACGCTTTCGGTGATTTAGACGGGGTTATCTCCCTGTCCTGGTTCTCCCCAACAAAAAACGCGGCCGAGGCCGCGTTTTTCATATCCCATATACCAATGCCTACTTCAGCCGGTTGCTCGCGTGCGCCAGCATCGTATAGACCTTGCCCGTGTCCGACGTCAGGTAGTTCTGCGCCATGACATTGTCGCGGTCGTTGCGGGAAACGTCTTCCAGCAGGCGTTCGAAATCATCCATGTAACGGTCAACAGCGCGTTTGAATTCGCTGTCGCCCTGGTACTTGCGTTTGATCTCGTCAAATGTCTGCTGGCCCTTGAGCGTGTAGAGACGGCGGGTGAACACATTGCGTTCGCCAGCGCGATAACGCTGCCAGAGTTCGACTGAAGCCTCATGGTCGATCGCGCGGGTGATGTCGATTGACAGGGAGTTCAGCGATTCAACGACCTGGCCAGGTGAGCGGCCGCCAGTCTCGGGTGCCTTCGCCTTTGGCTCGGCTTGAGCCTCGTCGCTCGATGCGCGGCGCAAGAGATCCGAAACCCAACCATTACCGGCAGGGCGTGCAGCCGGAGCTGCGTTGCCACGAACGTCAAGGCTGCCGCGTATTGCAGGCGCTTGTGCCGGTGTAGAAGCCGGTGCGGCTGCCCGTGGGGCGGCCGCCGGTTCGGTGCGTTGCGGCTGCGCTGCAACGGCCGATGTCCGGGTTGGCGTTGCGGCGCGCACGGCGCGGGCCTCGCCAACATCGGTCAAACGGCCGGATTTCTGAACGATTTCCGCAAGTTCCTTCAAAGCGTTGATCTGCTCGGACACAGCCTTGCGCATCTGCGCCGTCGACTGCTTGGCTTCTTCCGGCATGTCCATGACGCCGCGTTGCAATTCAGAACGGGTTTCCTCGAGTTCCGCGCGGATTGCGGCGGAAGACCGGCGAATTTCGTCCGTTGCATTGGCGAACTTCTGCGATGCCTGTTCGACGACTTCCGAGATCGAGTTGCGGATCTGTTCGGTCGTCTGGGTTGCCCGGCCTTCGGCACGGTCGAATGCCGAGGAAACCAGCGATTCGAACGAACGCATGGTCTTTTCGACGCTTTCCGATTTCGAAATCAAGCCGGCGGCGAGCTTCTGCAGCGCTTCCTGACGTTCGTCGAAGGTCGATGCGAGGTTCGACTGCGACGCGTTGATGAGTTCGGATGCCTTGTCCAGCATGCTGCCATGTTCTTCGAAGCTCTTGGCGATGGCGGAAATGTCCGTCAGCGTCGAGTTCGACAGTTGCGAGAGCTTGCCCAGATTGCCGTCGATGAGACGGGTGGATGTCTGGAACGACTCCGCAGCTTTCGTTGCGTTTTCGGCGAAGGTCGTGGTCGTGTCGAGGAGACGCCCGTCGATGTCGCCAAGGTTCTTGGTCGCCATGTCGATCAGTTCGCCGAGCTTCGCATTGGAAGCGGAGAGGCGGTCGATCAGATTGCTGACGTCGTCCGTGAGGCCGGCTTTCGCAGCCTGAACGGCCGTGATGGTCTCCGCCGTGCGGCTGGCGATCGCATTGATCAAGGCCGCGTTTTCGACGCGCAGGCGTTCGGTTGCCGCGGTTGTCGCCTCGACCAACTGCGAAGCCAGCGTACGGCCATTGTCGGCGAGGCTGTCGACCAGCGGCTGTGCCGTATTGTCGAGGATGCCTATGATCTCCTGCGAGCGGGCAGCGAGAACTTCGTTCAGTTCGCGCGTGCTTTCCGCCAGCTTCGATGCAGTCGAATCCGTTGCCGCCGAGAATCGCGCTTCGAGTGCTTCCAGATTGGCAGCGGCTTCGCGGGCACGTTCGCCGAGACGCCTCTCGGTTTCCGCAAGGCTTTCGTTCATGCGCTGGCTGAATGCCTCGCCATGACCGTCGAGTGCCTCCCCGGCCTTCTGTGCCTCGCCGGTAAGGGAAGAGGCGGCCTCGGTGATCTTGTCCCGCAGACTGCGGGCCACGACGGTCGCACTCTGTTCGAGCGATTTGCGTACATTTTCGACGCCCATCGCCAGAGCGTTCTGCATCGTCGATGTGCGTTCGTCGATGGTTCCACCATGGTTGTCGAAGGCCTTGGCCAGCACTTCGGCACTGTCCTGCAAGATGGCCTGCAGCGCAACAGTACGGTCGCTGATGGCGCTTGCCTGGTTGTCCAAGGTCTGGCCAATGGCGGCATTGCCTTGTTCCATGGCGGCGCGGATGCCGGCGATGCGGTCATCGAGCACACCCGCATGTTCGTTCAACGTGTCACCGATGCGGGTGTCGCTGTCGGCAAGTGCGGCGCGGATGGCGGCGGCACGTTCTTCCAGAGCGCCGACATGCGATGCGAGTGTTTCGCCAAACTGGCTGTTGCTGTTATCGAGCGTGGCGCGGATGCCTGCAGCGCGTTCCTCGATATCATTTGCATGCGTGCTAAGCGTATTCGCGATCTGGCTGTTGCTGTTATCCAGCACCGAACGAATGCCCGAGGTGCGATCCTCAATGTCGTTCGCGTGCTGGGCAAGCGTCTCGCCGATGCGAGCATGGGTATTTTCAAGCGCCGACTGGATGCCTGCGGTGCGCTCGTCAAGCGAGGTCGCATGTGAGGCGAGAGTCTGGCCGATCCGTTGATCACTGTTGCTAAGCGCCTGCTCGATACCGGCGGTGCGATCCTCGATGGCGCTCGCATGGGATGCAAGGACATCGCTGATACGCGCATCGCTGCTGGTCAGCGCCGACTCGATACGGTTGGTACGGTCATCCACCGAGTTCGATGAAACCACCCAGCGTTTCATCGATGCGTCTGCCGCTCGTGAGCAATGTCGACTGGATTTCGGCGTTGCGGGCATCGATAGCCTGCGTATGTGCTGCCAGTGTTTCTTCAAGTTTGCCGTCGCTGCTCGATAGGGCCAGCTGGATTTCCTGGTTGCGCTCGTCAAGGCTCTTGGCATGGTGGTCGAGGGTCTGTGCAATCTTGGCGTGCGTATCGACGAATGCGGCGCGCATGCCGGAGGTGCGGTCTTCGATGATCTTGGCATGAGCGTCGAGCGTCTGGCCGATCCGCGAATCGTTGGCCTGGATGGCCGCTTCGATGGTGGAGCTGCGCAGATCGATGGTGCGTGCATGCTCGTCCAGCGTTTCGCGGATTTTGGCATCCGTATCGGAGAAGGCGGCATGCATGCCCGATGTGCGATCTTCGATCGCCTTGGCGTGCTGCTCGAGCGCCGAGCCGATGCGCGCATCATTGTCATCGAGCGCAGCGCGCAAGCCCGCAGCCTGGCTTTCCAGGGATGAGCCATGCCCTCCGATAATCTGGCCGATGGCTGCAGTGCTGCTTTCGAGAACTGTTTTGAGGTTCGACGTATGATCGCCGATCTGGCCGGCCTGTTCGCGAATGACGTTGGCTGCACGGTCCGTTTCGACCGACAGCGTTGCGGCAAGCGCTTCGCGGCTCTCGACCAGTTTGTCGGCAAAGGCTGCCGCATTTGTGGAGAGGAGGCTGCCGACTGAGTCAGACAGGCTTGAGAGGTCGTTGCCGATCTTTGCCTTGGTCTCATCGACGATACCGTCGATCGAGGCGCGACCATCGGTAAAGGTCTTGGCGATATCGCGGGTACGTTCGATCAGCTGTTCATTGATCTGGCGGGCGCGTGCCTCGAGTGCAGAATTGAGGCGTTCGGTGCTTGTATCCAGCGACTGCGCGCGGGTTTCAAACTCGGCGAGGAGCGAACGTCCACGTTCGTTGATGGTGGTGTCGAGACCGGCGAGGCGCGTATCGAATTCGCCGACCAGCGTCTGCGTGGCATTCCCCAGCAGCGACAGCATGCTGTTCGTGCGGCCATCAAGCGTATCGGCCAGTTTCATCGTTACGGCATCGGTCTGTTCGGATAGAGCCGCAATGCGCATTTCCAGAAGATTTGCAAAGGCTTCGCCGGAAGTGCTGATCTTGTGTGAAATGTCGTCCGAACGCGAAACGATTGACTCGGAGATATTCTGCCCGCTCTGTGTCAGCCGGTCGATAAGGGTCTCGCCGGACTGGCTGATCGACATGGTCAGGTTGGTCGAAGCATTGGCGAGATTGTCGCGCAATGAATCGCCCGCTTGCGACAGTTCGTCCTTCAATTGCTCATGTGCGCTCGAAATAGAAGCGCGGACGCGTTCGGCATGGCCAATGACGGATTCGCGTTCGCCGCCGAGGCGGTCGACGAGCGTACGGATGCGATATTCATTGTCCGTATAGACGCGTTCGAGCTGGTTGACTTCGGTCTGCACGAGTGTTTCGAGTTCGACGGCACGGGCAAGTGTCCGTTCGACACCTTCGCTCATGGCTGCGACTTCGCGGCGTACCGCTTGGCCCAGCGAGGTGACACGGTCCGAAGACATCATTTCCGGTTCGGACAGGCGCATCGCGGCTTCTGCCATGGAGCGCGCAGCATATTGCATTTCCTGGGCGCGGCGAATCATGACTGCAAAGGCCCAGAACAGCATGATCGGCACGATAATGGCGACGACCATTGCAATTGCGTGAGGTGCTGCAGCAAAATCTGCGACGGAACGAATAGACCTCAGCTCGGAGCCATAAAGCGCATTGCCGAGAGCAAGCACTGCCACCGCCCAAAGGACGCTGACGATCACTGTTAACAGGCCATAGGATTTTGGCGCCGGGACGGAACTCGACGGGCGCGACACCGTCGCGGTCTGCAGCAAATCATCATTTGCCGGCTTGAATGTCTGTGCAGGCACGGCTGGCGCCTTGGGCGGTGCGGGCGGTGCGGCAGGTATAGGGTTGGCAGCCTTGATCTGTGGCTTTGGTGCAGGAAGAGGAATGGGTGGCTCAGCCGCGACAGGCGCTTTGATTTCTGGCGCGCTTACAGGTTCCGGGGTTGCAGGCGGGGTATGCTTTTCCGCTGCCAATTCCTGGGCTGCCTGCGATATCTGCGCTTCCAGATCAGTGAAGGACAAGAGTTCGTCATCGATAGGTGACAAATCCATATCCATCCCAAGCGTGGACTCATCGAAATCGATTTCTAGAGCCTTTTCAAGAGCTTGGCCAAGTTCGTCGTCGGCCTTCACTGCTTTGCTTTTCGGGGCTGTGGCCATGTTTACCTCACAATATTGGGCGGTGACCACATGTGAAGCCCACCGCACCATACTCTCTACACCGCTACTGTATCGTACTGGCACATGGATTGGAAAGAAACAATGGATTCGGGAAATGCTTAAAAGTTTAAACACAAGGTTAATTTTTTCAGGTCGAGCGAAATTTCATACGAACACCAAAATTTACCTCCTGTTCACCATAACCGGCCATTTCCCCGCAACGCTTGCCACGTTTTAACCTTAAATCAGAGGCATTTGAGTAGAGTTGTTAGTTCAATTGTAATGCGTTCAGGAGAGTACCCCAATGGCACAACAAGCATCGATGGCCTTTGCATCGCCGGGAGGCGAAAAGTCGAAGCCATCGCGCAAGCGGCCAATCGATCTCGTCCATTTGACACGCGAGACGTTTGGCAACAGGGCCGTCGAAACCGAAATTCTCAGCCTGTTTTCTCGCCAGACATGCGGCATCGTCGATCGGCTGGCTCACGCCAACACTGACGAGCGCGTTCGTCTCGCCAAATCGCTGAAAGGTTCAGCGCGTGCGGTCGGAGCGTTTCGGGTTGCCGAGATGGCCGAGGCTATCGAACAGGCACCCAGCGATACGAAGAAAATCAAGGATATGGGACCGGTCATCGATGATGTCCGCGATTATATAGCCGCTATAACGCGCTAGTATCAAAGTCGGTCGAAACGCTCGATGTCCGCCATTTCCGGTCGGCCTCGATCTTCGCGAGATCGTTCTTTTCGACCGCGTTCGCAGCGTCGCTGCCGAGCAACAGTCGTAGCGGAGGCTCATCGAGGCTGGCAATGGTAAGGACGACTGTTGCGGCCCTGACTGGATCGCCCGGCTGCTTGCCATTGTAATCACGCTGGAAGCGGGCCACTACGCCCACGGTTGCATCATATTCGGGACGTCCATTCTGTATCGTCGTCGAAGCGCCGGCAAAGTCGGTACGAAAACCACCCGGCTCGATGATTGTCACCTTGATGCCCAGCGGCCCAACCTCTTTGGCCAGCACTTCCGAGAAACCCTCGACGCCCCACTTTGCGGCGGAATAGGGCGCGCGGCCCAGCGCACCAATTCGGCCGCCGACCGAAGAAAACTGGATGATGTGGCCAGATTTCTGCTCACGCATCACCGGGATTGCGGCCTTGGTGACATTGATGACGCCAAACAGATTGGTGTCGATCTGCGCCCGGAATTCCTCAAGGCTTGTGTCTTCAATCGCGTTGACATTGCCATAGCCTGCATTGTTGACAAGGACATCGAGCCGCCCGAACGTATCGACTGCGCTTTTTATCGCCGCGTCTGCCGCTGCTGGGTCTGTCACGTCGAGTTCGAATATGCGGACCTGGTCGCCATAACGTTTCGCCAGGTCGGAAAGCTGTGAAGGATTGCGCGCTGTAGCGACGAGCTTGTGGCCCGCTTGTAGTACTGCCTCTGCCAACGACCGACCGAGGCCACGGGAGCTGCCCGTAATCAACCATACCTGTGCCATGGATGTCTCCTTTATCTACTGGCAAGCGATATAGGACCAATAGTATCTTCTTGAAAGAAGGCACCGGTTGGAACTATACATACCTGTTGGTAACTAAGGAACCGAAGTGACCGCCCAACCTCCACAGCAAGTCATCGACTTTTGCGCCACCATGACCGATGAACAGGACGAGTTTGCGCGTGAAATGCTCGAGCGGGTCTCGGCGAAGTGGCCGCTGCGCACATTGCAGATATTGCAAGCTGCAGGTGGGCCTTTGCGGTTTTCCCGCGTGCTCGAGCGGGTAGGCGGCATCAGCCAGAAGGTATTGACGCAAACCTTGCGCATGCTGGAGCGGGACGGGCTGATCACCCGAACGCTTTATCCCCAGGTACCACCGCGGGTTGAATACGAACTCACGCCGCTCGGATATGAGCTTCTTTTGCAAACAGTTCCACTCTGGCACTGGATTATCGAGCACCTTCCGGCATTCACCACCGCACGCCATGAAGCCGCCGAGCGATAGAGACTGCGTCAGGGAATACAATTGACTTGCCCGCCAAAATCCCTATGTGAGCGGTAACTTTCCTGCTTTGGGGCGAATTTTTATGGCAAAGATCACTTTTGTCACTCATGACGGCGCGCGCATTGAAGCGAACGCGGAGAATGGCTCGACCGTGATGGAAAATGCCATCCGCAATGCAGTGCCGGGCATCGATGCGGAGTGCGGCGGTGCATGCGCCTGCGCCACTTGCCATGTTTATGTCGATGAAGAATGGACCTCCACGACCGGCGAGCCCGAAGCGATGGAAGAGGACATGTTGGACTTCGCCTATGATGTTCGCCCCAATTCGCGCTTGTCGTGCCAGATTCGAGTTTCCGACGACCTTGACGGTCTCGTGGTCCATGTCCCTGAGCGCCAGTCTTGATGATGCCTGCTGATATTTTCTCATCGACCGATTAGAATAAGCACCTGAGGGACGAATTTGGCGGCCCAAGGGAATGCATTCTCTTGACCTTGGCGAGGGCAATCGTTACGCGCTGTGCAGCCCGTGCGTCCTGGACGCACCAGCCATTATCCCAATTATCTGCACGGCACAGCACGTCCTGGCATGAGGAATTTTTCCATGAGCGAGATTATCAAAACCGATGTTGTGATCATTGGTGCCGGGCCTGTTGGTCTGTTTGCGGTGTTCGAGCTTGGTCTTTACGATCTCAAATGCCATCTCATCGATATTCTCGACCGTCCCGGCGGCCAATGTGCCGAGCTTTATCCGGAAAAGCCGATCTACGACATTCCGGCTTGGCCGATCATCAGCGGGCACGATCTGACTGAAAAGCTGATGGAGCAGATCAAGCCGTTCGCCCCACAGTTCCATTTCAATCGAATGGTCACCAAGCTCGAGCGGCAGGCGGATGGAACATTCCATGTAGAGACCGATGAGGCGGAGGTTTTCGAAGCCAAGGTCGTGGTAATCGCCGCCGGTGGTGGCTCGTTCCAGCCGAAGCGTCCGCCGGTTCCCGGCATCGAGGCCTATGAGGGCAAGAGTGTCTTCTATTCCGTGCGCCGCATGGAGGAATTTCGCGATCAGGACATACTGATTGCCGGTGGCGGCGATTCCGCACTCGATTGGGCGCTAAACCTGCAGCCGATCGCGCGCAGCCTTACCGTCGTTCACCGCCGCGCCGAATTTCGTGCAGCACCGGACAGCGTCAAGAAGATGTTTGAACTGGTTGAAAGCGGCAGCGTCCGCTTTGAACTCGGTCAGGTTTCCGGGCTGAAAGGCGAGGATGGCCAACTCTCGCACGCAACGGTCAAGGGTGCCGAAGGTGAAATCGACATTCCCGTTACGCGCCTCTTGCCGTTCTTCGGTCTGACAATGAAGCTCGGACCGATCGCCGATTGGGGTCTTAACCTGCACGAAAATCTCATTCCGGTCAGTGTCGAAACCTTTGAGACATCAGAGCCCGGCATTTTCGCTATCGGCGATATCAATACCTATCCCGGCAAGCTGAAGCTCATTCTCTCGGGCTTCCACGAGGCGGCGCTGATGACCCAGGCGGCCAAGCATGTCGTCAGTCCCGGCGAGCGCATTGTGTTCCAGTACACGACATCATCGACCAGCCTGCAGAAGAAGCTCGGCGTGAACCAGTAATCAGGGAGTTTTTGCGAACTCGCGTTGCAGCCGGAAAACCAGAAGCCGCTCGAATCTGCTGTCGAAATTGACGGCCTCGACGCGATCGAACTGGATTTGCGCAAGGTCGTGCTGCTTCATCAGCTTGGTTGTCAGACCATCGATATCGGCTTTCAATACGGTGCAATCGCTACGCCAAGGTAACGCCTTGATTGCGCGCTCCATATCGCCCGCAGCTGTGCGCGCGATGACGATATGGCTTTCCTCGTGCCGCTTGATGTCTGCGGATAGCGTATCCCAGATCAGGGCGAGATCCGGCTTCGCCGTACGCCGCTGTACCCAGCGCGGCAGGTACACCTGGGCATGAACGACGATGTTTGCGTCAACAACACGGCAGTTCTTGCCATCCGAACCGTATTTTATCCTGTTGGTGAAGCGCATCTTCGTCATGCCGGGATGACGCTGGCCCGTTTTTTGCAGAACCGGTCCACGGCGATACAGTTCGCGATCAAGATCGGCTGCCGTGCGGCCGTTCAGCGCGAAATATTCGTATTTGCGCAGGACCGTTGCCGCGTTGGCGGCGGGTACAGCCATGAAAAGCGCCATACCGAGCGATACAGCTTTGGCTAAAACATGCATTTGGTATTTCCTTTTCAGCCAAGTCTGCCCGATCCTGACACTATCGTCAAAAACATTGCGGATGAATTGACGTTACGCACGTTCTGATCAAAAACAGGACAAGGATTTGTGAAGTTCAAGGAGCGCGCCGATGCAAAGAGAATGGAAACTGGCACATGGCCGGTCTCTGATGTTGGGCGAACGCGCACTGATCATGGGCGTCCTCAATGTCACCCCGGACTCCTTTTCCGATGGCGGTGTGCATTATTCTCTGGATCAGGCGTTGGAGGGCGCGCGGGAGATGATCGCTGACGGCGCGTCAATCATCGATGTGGGCGGCGAATCGACCCGTCCGGGCGCCACGCGCGTCGAGCCTGAAGTCGAGCAATCGCGCGTTCTGCCGGTGATCGAAGCGCTGGTAAAGGAGACGGATATTATCATCTCCGTCGATACCTACCGCGAGGAAACCGCCCGGCTCGCCGTCGCTGCCGGCGCCCATATCGTCAATGACGTCTGGGGCGTGCAGCGCGAGCCTGCCATTGCCGATCTTGCGGCGGAAACCGGCGCCGGGCTGGTCATCATGCATACGGGACGCGAGCGGGAACGCGATCCGGATGTCATTGCCGATCAATTTGCCTTTCTCAACCGTTCGCTGGAAATAGCCAAGGTAGCCGGCGTTTCGCGTGACCAGATCGTGCTCGATCCAGGCTTCGGCTTTGCCAAGGACACGGCCGAAAATATCGCGCTGATCGATCGTTTTGCTGAGCTCTCGGCTTTCGGCTATCCGTTTCTTGTCGGCACGTCGCGCAAACGTTTCCTGCGCGCCACCTCGGGCGGTGAGCAACAGGAATGGGATATCGCGACGTCCGCGTCGTCAGCGATTCTACGGATCGCCGGCGCAGACATTTTCCGGGTGCATAATGTCGCGATGAGCCAGAGCGCGTTGGCGTTGGCGGATGCCGTGCTGCAATCGCGCAGAGAGAGGAAATGACAGCTCCGAAACACAAAGCGTGGCTCGGGCTTGGCGGCAATATCGGCGATCCAGTTGCTTCGATGGCGAAGGCATTGCGCGCGCTGCATCGGCGAAGTGACACGCGCGTTCTCAGGGTGTCGCCGGTCTACAAGACTCCGCCATGGGGCAAGACAGATCAGGCCTGGTTCCACAATGCCTGCGCCGAGGTTGAAACCTCTCTCGATCCGGAAGCGCTACTCGCGGCTTGTCTCGATGTGGAAAAGCACCTGAAACGTCAGCGGCTCGAACGTTGGGGGCCGCGGATCATCGATATCGACGTGCTCGCCTATGAGGGTCTGGAAGAATTCGAAAGCCCGACGCTGATTTTGCCGCATCCACGCATGACCGAGCGCGCCTTCGTGATGGTGCCGCTCGCCGATATCGCGCCGGATCTGGTGATCAATGGCAGGACCGCCGCGGAATGGGCTGCTCGTTGCGACACGACCGGCATTGAAGAAGCCCGCAACGATGCGGGCTGGTGGAAATGAACGAGCTCTAATAATTACGACCCTACCTATTTTATTATTCCATGAAAGGCATAATATTGCTATGCAGTGGCCAGTTGAATATACGGACGAGTTTGGACAATGGTGGGAAACGCTTAGTGAAAGCGAGCAAATCAGCGTAGTTGCATATGTCGGCAAACTTGAGCAGCGTGGACCAAATTTGCCTTTCCCTTATTCCAGTGGGATCAGCGCATCGAGACACGACCGTATGCGAGAGGATCCAATCCGGCGGCAAACCGATACGGATATTCTATGCCTTCGATCCCCGTCGCTCGGCTATTTTGCTTATCGGCGGTGACAAAACCGGTGACAAGCGTTTTTACGATAGGATGGTCCCAACCGCGGACAATCTCTACGATGTGTATCTAGCGGAGCTGGAAGAGGAAGAGAAAGATGGCCGGTAGACTTTCATTTGCAGAATTACGCGCGCGCATGACACCAGAAGCGCAACAGCAAGTGGAGATTGTTTCCTTGAGTTTGGAGGAGGAGATGGACCTTGCCGAAGTGAGGCGTGCAATGAAGTTGTCGCAGGATGAACTTGCGCAAACGCTGCAAGTTGGACAGGGATCAGTCGCCAAGATTGAAAAACGGGCCGATATGTATGTCAGCACGCTTCGCCGGTTTATTGAGGCAATGGGCGGTGAGCTAGAAATAACGGCAAAATTTGGTGGCCATAGCGTGAAGATCAAGAGCTTTAGCGATTTGTCTGAAAAGCGCGGGATTGAACGCTAGTTCTTCGCGATACTACCCACGGCGGCCCCGTCAACGCGCTTCAACGTCATACCTACAACCGGGATCAAGGCTTCATCCAGCCGGACGGAAATGGTTACGTTCATCGTGTTGTCATCGTTGAATTTGGCCTGCATGGCGCCGTTCAATTGTTTGCGGCTGATGGCGAGCACAACGCGGTTGCCGGAGACATTGCCGCCGGTTATGTCGAGACCCTTACCGGCCGAACCATCGAGGAAGCTGCCCTTGTAGCTGTTGCCTGCGCGAACGATCGTTGCCTTCATTGGCTGGTTGAAAATACCGACGCGGCAGCTGCCGTCCAGCGTCATGCCGGCCTTTTCCGCGGGCGTTGTGCCATCGAGCGTGCAGACGAATTTGGTGCCCTTGTACTTGCCGGCAACAATCTCGCCGGGACCGACCCATTGACCTTCTACGGTCTGGAAGAATTCGGCGTCCTTGTCCTTGGCTTGTGCCGGCGACGCCAGAAACGCGCAGGCAAACAGGGACAGGGTAGCGGCTGCTGCGCTTCTTTTCATCGACAAGACTCAACACAAATCATTGGAATGGGGCACTTAAGCGATCATCGTTCGGAATGGTTAATGGATGGTTGCGATTTCCTGCTAAATTGCAACCCTGCGCGGACCGGTTCTTGGGCGCTATGGCTTTTTTGCACCACCGATACGTGCCAGATCGCCAATGAAATCGCCGATGCTCGGACGTCTTTCCGCGTTGAACGGGAAGGGTCGCACGAGATCCATGGCAGAGATGCCGATGCGGGCGGTCATCAATCCATTGATGACGCCTTCACCCAGCCGCGCGGAAAGCCGTGCTGCCAAACCGTGGCCAACCAGCTGCTGGATGATGCTGTCGCCCATCGCTACCGTGCCGGTGACGGCAAGATGCGCGATGACATTGCGCGTGAGCTTGAGGAAGCCAAGAGTGCCCGGTCTGCCGCCGTAGAGTTCGGAAAGCCGCCGGATGAGACGTGCCGATTCGAACACCACATAGCCGATATCGACAAGTGCACGCGGACTGACCGCGGTGACGATCGAGACGCGTTTTGAGGCGGCAAGGATCATTTCACGCGCTTGCCGGTCGAGCGGGCGGAGGAGCTCGGTTTCCGTAAGGCGGATCAAATCCCGTCCGTCGATCACGTCATCGCGCAAATCGTGCAGCACCGCACGGCCTTTGGCTGTAGCGGGCAAGGTTTCGGCAATGGAGACGAGCTTGCCGACGACAGCCTTCGCCGCGCGAGCGTCATTATCGACCGCGGCCCGGGCAGCCTCGTCACGCAGGTTCTGTACCGAGGCGAGGCGGCGCAAGGCCAGCCCCTCCCTGATGACAATGGCAATCAACGCAAAAGCTGCAAGGGCGCTGACGCCCAGCGCCACCCAGCCAAGCCATGGCGCACGCTCGAACAGCGTACGAATGAGATTGTCGGCCCATAGGCCCAGCGCCAGAGACACCAGCACTCCGAGCGCGCCGGTGAGCACGGAGGCGAAAGAAAAGCGCTTCTTCTGCGCCAGAGCAGGCGGCGGTGTCAGCGCATCGAGTTCGCTCGCCGCTTCCGGATCGAGGTCGAAAACATCAACGGCCGCCGGTGTGATTACCGCAACATCCTTGATCGCGGTCGGTTTGCGCGGCTGTGCCAAGGCAGATGCTGGCTTATGCGGAGCCTCAGGCTGATCGATACGAAACGAGGCCGGTTTGCGATGGTTTTGATCCGTCATGCGAGGCGATCTCCGATGAGGAACTGTAGCGCGCGATCGAGCCTTATATGCGGCAACGACAGGGTGAAACCTTCAGCGGTTTTTTCCAGCCGGGGCGGGCGGAAGCGGACGAAACGGATGGCCGGGTCTTCAGAAATCGATTCCGGATGTTCGAAGATTGAATCAGGTCTTGCCGGCAAGTCACCGGGAAATATGGCTGTTTCGGTTCTTCCGTCAAATTTTTCGCCGTTGATGGTCTCGCCTTTCAGTGGTGTTCCGATGATGACCGGCAGCGTTTCCTTGCCCTGCGTCACCGTCGCCTCGCGTGTGGTGCGGACCGCGGCCATCGCCAGCACATCGACGCTTGCGCCAGAAAAATCGGCACGGCTGACAGCGCGATCGACCAGGCGGCGCACAATAGCCTGCAGGCGGTCGTGGCTCTCGTGGTGCAAATGATCGGCCTTGGTTGCGGCAACGAGAATGCGGCTGATGCGCCGTTGCACGAGGCCACTCAGGAAATTCGTGCTGCCGGGGCGGAAGCACGAGAGGATTTCCGTCAGCGCCCGTTCCAGATCAGCTACGGCCGACGGTCCGGCGTTCATTGCCTGCATGGCGTCGACAAGCACGATCTGCCGGTCGAGCCGGGCAATATGCTCGCGGAAGAACGGCTTCACCACATGGGTCTTGTATGCCTCGTAGCGGCGCTCCATCATCGCCGCCAGTGAACCGGGGCGGGGTTTCCCGCTTTCGAGCCTCGGCAACGGGGCGAAGGTAAGCGCGGGCGAACCCTCAAGGTCGCCGGGCATCAAGAAACGGCCGGGCGGCAGTGTCGACAGCGCGCGTTCGTCGGCCTTTCCTGCCTTCAGATAATCGGTGAAGCTCTTTGCCAGGCGCTGGGCTGTCATTTCATCGGCGTTGGCATCGCCATCTGCACTGTCCGACACCTTGAACCAGTCGGCCGCGAGGTCGCGATGGCTTTCAAGCTGCGCAAGTTCAAACGAATCCCTGGAAAACTCTGTATAGGTTTTACCCAGCAGCGGCAGATCGAGCAGCCATTCGCCGGGATAGTCGACAATATCGACGGAAAGCTTGCCGCCGGAGAACATGCGGTTCCACATCGAGGCGGATTCATATTCGATTGTCAGGCGCAGTTCGGAGATTGCCCGCGTCGAGTCCGGCCAGATGCGCTCGTCGATCAGCGCCTTCAGATGATCCTCATACTGAAAGCGCGGGACTGCATCATCGGGCTGCTCTTCGAGGTAGGCGCGGGCAATACGTCCGGATTTCTGCGCCTCAAACAGCGGGAGGCGGCCGCCATGGATCAGATTATGCACCAGCGCGGTGATGAAGACAGTCTTGCCGGCACGAGAAAGGCCGGTGACACCGAGCCGTAGCGATGGGGACATGAGTGCGCTGGTGCGGTCGGCCAGCGTATCGAGAGCGATTTTCGCTTCGTCGGTAAGTGTCGTCAGTGTTCCCAATTCAAACGTCCTATGGCCGCGCTAGTCTCAGCCCATTTGGGTGTCTCGCATGTCAAAGGCAAGAGAATCATAGTTTTGAGACCGTTTCAGAATTCAGCCTGATGAGGCAGCTGGTGTGGTTTTCGAGACCCGGTTGGCAGTGAACTTTTGGGTTCATGAGCACCGGAAGCGGAGAAAATCGCATCAGATGTCCATCAGAGGTGGATTTATCAAACGGTCTTAGAGATGTTCGGAAGGAGAAAAGAACGCCTGTAATGTCCCGGTTCCCGGGCGGATTTCTGCAAGCGGACCGTCAAACTGGATAACGGCAAGGGCTGCTGTCGGAAACCCGGATACGAACGTCGGATGCGAGGGCGGAGTTCCACGGCCGGCGAGGGCGGTAGCCAGTTCCTCCATCATCGGGTTATGACCAACCAGCATGACGGAGTTGGCTGCCTCGTGTTCAAGCCCGGCCATGCGGATCGCCATGAGATAGGCGTCGGGACCGGCCGAATAGAGTTTTTCGGATTCTTCGAGAATGAAGGGAGGCGCGACATCAACATATTCGAGGGTCTGTCGTGCCCTGATCGCGGGTGAACATAAAACGATCTCGGGTTTCAGTCCGGAGCGCCTCAGTTCCTCACCCAGGATCTTGGCGGCTTCGATGCCGTCCGTGTCCAGCGTTCGGTCGAAGTCTTTCTGGCCGGGGGATGGCCAGACCGCTTTTGCATGCCGCAGCAAATAGACCTGGCTCATATTGCAACTCCCGACGATCGTACTACTCAACAGGTGCCACGCTTCCCCGAAAGACGCAAATGTTGGATAAATCCTCTGCGGCAAATGTGACGATTATCAAATAATTGTGCAAAACAGGCCTGCAGAATTTCTGGGCGGCATGCATCTTTGCAAGGCGGGCTACAACCGATAGTAGAGCGTTGGAGCTATAAAATGCCGAAATTTGTCACCGTTTCTTCGTATTTTTGGTGAGAGAATTGATGAATCCTGCCGTTTTTGCCAATAATTTGAGCAAAAAATCATGGTTTCTTTCTTTGATTTACACGTCTTTTTGTAGTTGTGCGCCAATCTGACACGACCTATATAGGCCTCCTCGCGTCTCATAGGTGCAGGGTGATTCAAAGATGAATAAACTTATCGATCTTGACTACAAGCCCACGGATGACGAGCCCTTCATGAGTGATCGGCAGAAATCCTATTTTCGTGAAAAACTGATCAACTGGAAAAATGATATTCTGCGGGAGGCGCGCGAAACGCTTGAGATCCTGCAGCAGGAAAATGCCAATCTGCCGGATATCGCAGACCGTGCATCATCCGAAACGGACCGTGCCATTGAGCTTCGGGCCCGTGACCGCCAGCGCAAGCTTATCTCCAAGATTGACGCCGCATTGCAGCGCATCGATGATGGGACCTACGGTTTTTGCGAGGAAACCGGCGATCCGATCAGCCTGAAGCGCCTCGACGCGCGTCCGATCGCAACCTTGTCTATCGAAGCTCAGGAACGTCATGAACGGCGCGAAAAAGTCTATCGCGACGACTGAGCTGTAACGAATTAGAAAAGGCCCGGTTTTCCGGGCCTTTTTGTTTCTGTAGTGATTAAAGCAGTTCCAGAGAATTGAGCCTGATGAAGCAGATGGCGTGGTTTTCGAGAACCGGAGCGGAGTGGCCTCTTCGTCCATGAGCACCGGACGCACAGAAAATCGCGTCAGGTGTCCATCAGGTGGATTATCGAAGGGTCTCAACGCTTCTCGGGGCGGGAAAGTTCGCCCAGCAGCCGTTCCATCTCGTCTTCGATGCTGTCCTGTTTTTCGGGCTTTTCTTCCTTGCCCGGCGCAACGTTGAGCTCGCTTCCAAGATCTGTCTCGAATGCATCGCTGAAGTCCATGTCGCCCAAGGCGACTTCAGGCTCGTCCGTTTCCTCGGAGCTATTCAACGTTGGTTCGTCATACGTCGAGGCAACTGGTTCGTTGCGCACGGCAAAGGGGAAGGCAGCGGCTGTTGTCGTCCTGGATTCCGACGCAGCCACATCTTTGGCGGGCTCGGGCACGTCTATCTTCGGTTCGGCGCGGGGTGCGGTTCCGAAAGACGGCGAGGCGGTTCGCTGCCAGCCATTGTCCCGGGCAGGGGCGTTTACTGTTGGCGTCTCGACCGGTGCGACGAGCGCGGCTTCCGGAGCCTTCGAGACTGGCGGGATGGATTGCATGGGCGGGATCGGCGGCAAGGGGGCCGTTGGTGCCTCGGCCCGTTTCGGTGGTTCGGGCGGGCGCATTTCCCTTGGCGGCTCTGCCTGTTGTGGCGGTGCCGGGCGAAGCGGTATCTGTGGCGCCGGCGCTGTCTGAACGGGCGCTGCGGGCGATGCAGCGGAGGATGGCGCCGCTATCGGTACAGGCTTCGCACGCGGTGCTTCCGCGATTCTGATTTCCGGATTTGGTTCAGGCTCTGGCGCCGTTGCGGGCACTGCCGGTTCGACCCGTGGCTGTTTCGCAAACTGGCGAATGTTCTGCTCGATGACCACATCGCTGGGACCGCCGATCAGGATCAGATGCTCGACATCGTCACGCCGGACGAGTACCAGGCGCCTGCGATTGTCGACAGCCGCTGCATCGGTGACCGAAAGGCGCACCTGACGGTTGCGTCCGCCCGCGACAAATGTTCCGCCGGTCACCCGCCGCAATACTGCGAAGACCAGGAGAAGCAGGGCGATCACCAGAATGAACAGAAGAATAAATCCCACGATAGGGGCAGCGCTTTCGCCAACAATAGTGGCAAGCCAAGCGTTCATAATAAACTCTCCTCTTTATGCAACAGCGCGAAGATTGAAATCGGCGTGGATCACGTCGTAGGGGACAAAAACTTTTTTGTCCTCAGACCGCTCCACAATGCCCCACTCTATGAGGATCGCCACATCATCGTGAACGCGTCTCACGTCGCGCTGAAGTGAGCGTGCAAGACCACGAACACTTGAAGGTCCAATCTTTTGCAAATGCTCGATCAATTCCCAACGCTTCTGACTAATAACCGAAAACAGTTGAGCCGGGGAACTAAATGTAAAGGTGGCAACAGGGTCTGAAGGCGTGCCCGTTCGCATCGCCTGCGCTGTCCGCGCAAGGGTTTCCGCCAATACTGCATCCGCATCACTGCGTATCTGGACAAGCGCTTGCTTCATTGCTGCGGTCTCCTTTTCAAAAGTTCTGCTCTGAAGTCGTCCAACAAGGTGTCGGGCGTTGTAAACCGATACGGATATTCTTTGCCGTCAAGATGGCAACGATCTCCTTTACCCCGTTCATTATCAAAGCCGACTATCCGCTCATTGTTCCAGCCGCAATAGAGGCGATACTTGAAAAGATGTGTGCTTCCCCGCACCGGTTCTGGAACTTTCCAGATGACGATTTCGATGACAGTGCCATCTGGAAAAACCTGTTTTGATCGCTCAAGTAAGACAGCATCCATGTTGACATTTATGTCATCGGGATGACCGTTGTCAAGAATGTCAACAGCGCGGAGAGTCTGGCCCGAAGGAGCGGCGAAACCGTGGAATAATCGCGGCCATATAAAGGATGGGGTTTATACCGCGCCGAAGATATGATCCAAACGATTCGGTATTGAACATCGGCTTGATGCAATTGCGCCGGTGATGAAGAAAAGGGGTTTGAGACGCATGTCTCAAGAAACGAACAGCGATCTTTATCCAGAACCGATCATCGCGAACACGAAATCGAACAAGGCGGGCTTGCGTCTGGTTCTTCTCGGTTTGTTGCTAGTCGGTGTTTCGGTCCTCTATTTCATCTATCGTGATCAGCTCGGACAGCAGTTCCTGCTTGGTCTTCTTGGCACGCTTGCCATGACCGGCGTGTTCTATCTGTTCGGCTCGGCAATCAATGTCATCCAGTTTACGCCGCGCGGCACCAGCGATGAACTCACCCGCGCCTTTGTCGATACTTTTCCGGAAGGCACAGTCGTCTGCGACCAGAAGGGCCGTATCGTCTATGCCAACAGGGCCTATGCCGAACTGACAGGCGTTACCAATTCCAATGATGTGCGGGCGATCGAACATATTCTTTCCAGTGAAGCTGCAGCTTCTGACCCGATCTACCGCCTCGCCAATGCCGTGCGCGACGGCGTTTCCGGCCAGGAAGAACTGCGCCTGTCCCGGCCGCTCGATCCATCGCGTGAACCTGTGCCGACCTGGTACCGGGTCAAGGCGCGGCCGGTTGCGGGCATTCCTGATCAGACAACGCCCGTCTACGCATGGCAGATCGCCGATATTTCGGCGGAACGCGCCGAGCAGGAGCGCTATTTCCAGGATATCCAGGAAGCCATCGATCACCTCGATCACGCCCCGGCCGGCTTCTTCTCCGCCGATCCGGATGGCCGCATCATCTATATCAATGCGACGCTGGCGGAATGGCTCGGCGTCGACCTGACGCGGTTTACGCCCGGCTCGATGATGGTTCGCGATATCGTCGCGGGAAATGGCATGGCGCTCATCAACGCAGTCAAGACCGAACCCGGCACCAGCCGCAACACGGTCATCGACCTCGACCTTGCCAAATCCAATGGCCAGAGCCTCGCCGTGCGCTTCTACCACCGCGTGCAGGCGCAGCGTGACGGCAGGCGCGGCCCGACCCGTACCATCGTCCTCAACCGCGCCGAAGGCGAGGACAATTCGGCGGCATTGCGCGCTGCCGAAGTACGGTTCACGCGTTTCTTCAATTCCGCGTCCATGGCCATCGCCGCGGTCGATGCAACCGGCAAGATCTTGCGCACCAATGCGCGGTTCCTTGGCCTTTTCGCTCCCGTCGTCGACCGGGATGATATCGACCGGCGCATTCCGCTCGAAACCGTTGTGCATGAACGCGACCGCGAAGCTTTCGATCGGGCGTTGGCCGCAGCATTTGCCGGCAAGGCCGAGATTTCCCCGGTTGATACGGTGATCCCCGGCAATGAGGACCGGCATCTGCGTTTCTATATCAGCCCGGTCTTCGACGCGGGCTCGGAAGACGGCGCCGAGGAAGCAGCCATCGTTTCTGTGGTTGAAACCACGGAACAGAAGGCGCTGGAAGCCACAATGGCGCAAAGCCAGAAAATGCAGGCCGTGGGGCAGCTTGCGGGCGGTATCGCACATGATTTCAACAATGTGCTTACCGCAATCATCATGTCTTCCGATCTGCTTCTGACCAATCATCGGGCATCGGATCCGTCCTTTGCTGATATCATGAACATCAAGCAGAACGCCAATCGTGCTGCTTCGCTGGTGCGGCAGCTCCTCGCATTCTCGCGCCGCCAGACCTTGCGGCCGGAAGTGCTCAACCTCACCGATGTGATCGCCGATGTACGCATGCTGCTGACGCGGCTTGCCGGCACGCAAGTCAATCTCAAGATCGAACATGGACGCGACCTGTGGCCGGTGCGTGCCGATCTTGGCCAGTTCGAACAGGTCGTGGTCAATCTCACAGTCAATGCGCGCGATGCGATGCCCGAAGGTGGCAACCTGACACTGCGCACGCGCAACGTGACCGAAGCCGAGAGCGCCGAACTCAATTATCGCGATCTCGTTCCGGGCGATTATGTGCTGGTCGAGGTAGAAGACAGCGGCACCGGCATGACCCCGGACGTGATCGAGAAGATTTTCGAGCCGTTCTTTACAACGAAGGAAGTTGGCAAGGGAACGGGTCTCGGCCTCTCGATGGTTTATGGTATCATCAAGCAGACGGGCGGCTCGATCCACGCCGAGTCCGAGCTTGGCAAGGGTACGACCTTCCGCATTTTCCTGCCGCGCTACGTGGAGGAAAAAAAGCCAGACGTGCTGAACGCCGATGGAGAAATCGTCCCGGCCGAAATGCCGAAAAAGGAGAAGAAGACGGAAAAAGCCACCGATCTCTCCGGTTCCGCAACCGTCCTCCTGGTCGAAGACGAGGATGCCGTCCGCATGGGCGGGGTTCGCGCCCTGCAGTCACGCGGCTACACAGTGCACGAGGCATCCAGCGGCGTCGAAGCGCTCGAGGTGATGAAGGAACTCGATGGCAAAGTGGACATCATCGTTTCCGACGTGGTCATGCCCGAAATGGACGGCCCGACGCTGCTGCGCGAATTGCGCAAGGATTACGGCGATATCAAATTCATCTTCGTCTCGGGTTATGCGGAAGATGCCTTCGCACGAAACCTGCCGGAGGATGCCAAGTTTGGCTTCCTGCCAAAGCCGTTTTCGCTGAAACAGCTGGCAACGGCAGTCAAGGAAATGCTGGAGAGCGAGTAGCTACGTCCTGGAGGGTGATGTCGTCCAGAACTTCAAGTTTATATTGTAAAGTGTAGCTTGACGGGATTCGATTTTGTCGAAAACGATATTTCTGCAGGATTGCAGCCAGCCGTTGTTCCAAAGATCCGTAAAATCATTACCTTTCTCCAGGATATGGAAAGGGAAGATGAGTTGTATTCAATTCCCAGCTGGAAAGCGCACCAATTGACTGGAGACCGCAAAGGCACATGGAGCCTCTTTGTATCGAAGAATTGGCGTCTTACGTTTTTTATAGATCGAGATGAGATAGAGATCACTGATCTGGATTATGAAGATTACCACTAAGGAGGCAGCGATGAACGCTTCAGCCGGCATTCGTATCAAGAATCCGTCCCATCCGGGCGGTTTTGTGAAGTCTGAAATTATAGAGCCTCTGGGGCTTTCTGTGACAGCGGCTGCGAGCGTGCTCGGGGTAACGCGTCCCGCTCTGTCAGCCCTTTTGAACGAACATGCGGCCTTGTCGCCGGAAATGGCGTTACGTCTTGAAAAAGCATTCGGCGTATCGATGGATACGCTTATGCGCATGCAGAACAGCTATAACATCGCACAAACGTATGCGTGAGGGGGATATCAAGGTCACACCCTACAAAGGCAAGGTGACTGATCGGCAGACGCCGATCTGACGAATTGGCGGTTGAAGGAACTTGCTCCAGATTACTCCACCCGCCTCCGCCATTCCGTTCAACCATCCAGACCTTCAAACAGTGCTGTCGACAGATACCGCTCGGCGAAGGAAGGGATGATCACCACAAGGTTCTTGCCCTTGTTCTCCGGACGCTGGCCAACCTCTATCGCCGCCGTCAGTGCTGCCCCCGACGAAATGCCAACCGGCACGCCTTCGAGCCGCGCCACGAGCCGCGCATTGGCAAAGGAATCCTCGTTCGAGACCTGCACGACCTCATCATAGATATGCGTATCGAGAACGGCAGGCGCAAAGCCCGCGCCGATACCCTGGATCTTGTGAGGGCCGGGATTGCCACCGGAAAGAATGGGCGAATCCTTCGGCTCCACCGCGACAACCAGAACACTCGGCTTGCGTTGCTTCAACACCTGGCCAACGCCGGTAATCGTGCCGCCGGTGCCGATGCCGGCAACCAGAATATCGACTGTGCCGTCGGTGTCGTTCCAGATTTCCTCGGCGGTGGTACGACGATGGATTTCCGGGTTGGCCGGATTGTCGAACTGGCCGGGGATGACCGCGTCTCCAATGGTCTCGACCAACTCGTTGGCCTTGGCGATGGCCCCCTTCATGCCTTTGGCGCCTTCGGTCAGCACCAGCTCGGCGCCGAGCAGTTTAAGCATCTTGCGGCGTTCTACCGACATGGTTTCGGGCATGGTGAGGATAAGGCGATAGCCCTTGGCGGCGGCCGCGAAGGCCAGCGCGATCCCGGTATTGCCCGATGTCGGCTCGATGAGCGTCGTCTTGCCGGGCGTGGCCTTGCCCTGCGTTTCCAGAGCCTCGATCAGCGCAACGCCGATACGGTCCTTGACGCTTGAGATAGGATTGAAGAATTCGAGCTTGGCGAGAAGGTTCGCGCCGACACCCTTTTCCTTGGCCAGTTTGTCGAGGCGGATAATGGGCGTATCACCGATCGTATCGACAATGGAATTATAGATGCGGCCACGGCCGGGCTTGCGCGCGCTATCATTGCTCATGAATTTCTCCTGATCCTGTTTTGGGTCGTGAGGCGATCTTATGGGCCACGCCTGAAAATTCCTAGTTGGGCCCATGCGCAAACCCGTTTACGATTGGAAGAAAATACTAATATTTGGCTACAGCTGTAATATCATTCCAGCTCAGGAGGAGCGCCCGGCGATGGCGAGCGCAGCGCCCGCCATGAAGGCTGCGGCGGTGCGGTTCAGCCGTTTCAGTGCCCGCGGGGAGGCGAGCAGTCCTCGCGCCCTCGCTGCCAGCGCCAGATAGGGCACGAGCACCACAAGCAGCACCAATACGGTCAGCGCAGCGAGGATAGAATAGTCAGCCAGAGTGATCGTATGTAGATCGACGAGAGTTGGCGTGAGCGCGATATAGAAGAGCATGGTCTTTGGATTGCCAAGTGTCACTGTCAAGCCAGCCACAACGCTGGAGAGCGCACCGCCGCGACTTTTCTTGGCTTCAATCTTTTCCGCCGATATGCCGGATGTCCAGAACCCCCAGGCGAGGTAGGCAAGGTAGGCGACGCCCGCCCATTTGATCACGAGGAATATAGTTCCGAATGTCTGCGCCACCATGGCAAGACCAAGTACCACTGCGGTCAAATAAGTGAGGTCGCCGATGATCAGCCCGAGCGACATGAACAGCGATGAGCGAAACCCCGAGCCGAGCGCCCGCGCGACGAGGGCAGTCACACCCGGTCCGGGGATAGCAGCGGCGATGGCGAGGGCACCAGAATAGGCAACAAAACCGGCAAGCGTCATGATGGTTCTCTGTCAGGATAAGTTGGCGGAGGCGGACGATACCCCGAGGTCCGGCTTCTGTCCATGGACCGTGAAAAGAACCCGATTACATCTTGAACACAGGGCCTCGAATTTATAGTTTAGAATTATTCTAATATAGGGTCGTACCATGCTCAGCCGCTTTTTCGGTCATCGCCGCCACGCCTTTGAAGCCCTCTCCGAACAGCAATTGCTGGCTTTGGCCATTTCCTCGGAAGAGGACGATGCGCGGATTTACCTCGCCTATGCGGATGGCTTGCGCGAGGATTTTCCGCAGAGCGCCAAAGTGTTCGATGAGATGGCCGAGGAGGAAAACCGGCATCGTCAGGCATTGATTGATTTGCATCAGGAGCGTTTCGGCAATCAGATCCCACTCATCCGCAGGGAGCACGTGCGCGGTTATCTTGAGCGCAAGCCCGACTGGCTGGTTCGCCCGCTCGGCATCGACAAGGTGCGGGAGATGGCCGAGAAGATGGAGGAACAGGCCTACCGCTTTTATACGGAAGCGCTGAAACTCGTGCGCGATGCCTCCACGCGCAAGCTTCTCGGCGATCTTGCCATTGCAGAAAAGGCGCACGAATCACTGGCGCACCGGCTCGGTGTGCAGCATACGCCCGACGATGTGCAGGAGGTCGAGAAGCAGACGGAGCGGCGGCAGTTCATCCTGACCTTTATCCAGCCAGGCCTCGCCGGTCTGATGGATGGTTCCGTCTCGACCCTTGCGCCGATCTTCGCCGCCGCCTTCGCTACGCAGGATACGTGGCAAACGTTTCTCGTCGGCCTGTCTGCTTCACTCGGCGCGGGTATTTCGATGGGCTTCACCGAAGCTGCCCATGATGACGGCAAATTATCCGGCCGCGGGTCACCTTTGAAGCGCGGCCTCGCCAATGGCCTGATGACGGCGATAGGCGGTCTCGGCCACGCGCTGCCCTATCTCATTTCGGATTTCTGGACGGCCACGACAATCGCCGCGATTGTCGTCTTCATCGAGCTCTGGGCCATCGCCTATATCCAGCACCGCTTCATGGAAACGCCATTTTTCCGCGCCGCCATCCAGGTCGTGCTCGGCGGCGGACTGGTGCTGGCGACGGGGATATTGATTGGGAATGCGTGATTCGATTCCTGTAGAAATCCACGCGATTCCACGACATTTCGGGCGCATTGTTGAAGGGAAAACGGCGAATTTTGGCCCTTTTCCTGTTCCGGAAAAATCTTTCTGCCCAACTGGTTAAGGCTAATTTTTCATGAATTCATCTGATTTTAACCAACGCCGTTCAGGAGGCGTTCATCTTTATGCATTAAATTTTAGCTAATTGATCGCTATCGGCCTCGTCCGGTATGCCAAAACCAAGAGACCAAAAATGATGACCATGATTATCCAGCTGCGCGATACGCTTCGCGTCGTCCGTGAATTCATTGCCCCGAGCTACCGGCCCGAGCGCCACTATATGCGTGGCCCTGGACCGGCCTGTGCCCAGCGCAACCATCAGGTTCAAGCGTGATGGTACACGCGCGCATCAAGCGGAGCTTCATCACGGGCACGCAACCCATAATCACGTATAACGGACGCAATCCGCAGCCGGTAGTCGGCAAAGATCCCGGCGCGGCCGTCACGTTGAGCCAAACGATGTTCCTCGGTCTGGCGCCAAGCCGTCACTGAAGCTTCATCTCGCCAGAAAGACAACGAAAGGTAGCGGTTCTCGTTGGCAAGGCTGCGAAACCGCTCGACGGAAATAAAACCGTCCATCGTTTCCAGCAGCGGCTTCAGGTCCGCTGCCCTGTCAAAATAATCCTTGCCGCGCCCCTCAGCCGGCTCCACTTCAAAAATCACCGCAATCATTGGCGTATTCCTTCGTTTGTTCCCGTTACGAGGCGCAGGAATGTACGGTCTTCGCGCCGGATAAAGCGCTTTTCCCTGGAAAATTCGTAGTTGGCACGGCCGAGTGGGTCGGCCATGAGTCGCGCGCGATAGGCTTCGTAAGTCGCCAGATTTTCGATGTTATAGACGCCGTAGGCCAGCGTGGCAGAGCCTTCATGCGGTGTATAATAACCGATGAGATCTGCGCCGCAACGCGGGATCGCCTCGTTCCAGTTGCGCGCATATTCCTCGAAAGCGTCCTTCTGATAAGGATCGATTTCATATTTGATGAAACAGGTGATGGTCATTTCGCTCGCTCCTTCGTTGGTTGCCGACCACCGCTATAGGCCCCAATGAGCGCTTGATACTTCGATCGTTTTCGAAGCATCATCATCTTTGTTGGATCAGACTGGACCAGCGAACGAATACGGAAGCGACCATGTCGAACAATGCGAGATTTGCGGAAATAGCGGCGCTTGCCGGTGACCCCGGCCGTGCGAGCATGCTCAATGGGCTGATGGATGGCCGTGCGCTGACCGCATCGGAACTGGCGCAGCTTGCCGGCATCACCGCGCAGACCGCCAGCAGCCATCTGACGCGCATGACGGAGGCCGGGCTTCTCGCGGTCGAAAAGCAGGGGCGGCATCGCTATCACCGGCTGGCCTCGCCTGCCGTCGCCCAGATGATTGAGAGCATCATGCGGCTCGCCGCGCCGGAAGTCACAGCCAGGCCGCTGCGTACCGGCCCGCGCGATGCGGCGCTGAGGGCAGGGCGCACCTGCTACGATCATCTGGCCGGACATCTCGGCGTTTCAATCACCGATGCGCTGATCAATGCGGGCCATCTCGATCTCGGCCTTGATGCGGGCGAGGTAATGGACAGCGGACTGGCGCTGTTCGGCCGCGCCGGTATCGATATCGGAGCATTGACAGCCAAGCGCAGCCGCATCCTGTGCCGGCCATGTCTCGACTGGAGCGAGCGCCGTCCGCATCTTGCCGGGGCAATAGGCGCGGCACTGTGCAGTCACTGTTTTGACAATGGCTGGATCAGGCGGATCGAAGGCACCCGTGCCGTATCGGTGACCCCGAACGGCCAGAGGCAGCTGCGCGAGGCATTCGGTGTCACCCTTTCCTAGACATGCCGCGTGACGCCGCCATCGATCCGTATATTCTGGCCGGTGATATAGCCCGCATCGTCGGATAGCAGGAATGCTGTGGTCTTGGCGATTTCCGCCATCGTCCCAAGCCTTTTCATCGGAACAGCGTCTTCGGTTCCCGGCTTGTGATCCAGACTATCGATGAACCCCGGCAGAAGTGCATTCATGCGGATATTGTCGGCGCCATAGCGGTCGGCATAGAGCTTGGTGTAGGCGCCGGCGGCCGCGCGGTAAGCGCAGGAGACAGGAAAGACGAGGCTCGGCTCGAAGGCAGCGAACGTCGTGATATTCACCCAGGCGCCCTTACCCTGCTTCAGCATATAGGGCGTCACCAGCCGCGCCATGCGCACCACGCTCAACACCATCAGATCATTGCCGATCGCCCATTTTTCATCCGTGATATCGAGAAGATCGCCCTTCGGCGGATGGCCGGTATGATTGACCACAGCATCGACGCGGCCATAGGCGTCGACGGTCGCGGCAACCAAGGCCTCCAGATCTTTTGCCTCGCCAGCAGAACCCTTGATACCGACACCGCCAAGCTCGGCCGCAAGTTCGACCGCGCTGCCGGACGGCGACATCAGCCCGAGGCGATAGCCGCGCTCGTGCAATTCGCGGGCGATGGCAGCACCCATGCCACGTCCCCCGCCGGTGATGATTGCAACTGGTGCTTGTGAGGTGTCGGTCATGATGCTCGCCTTTCACGTTTCGAATGGCGCGGAGCATGTTTGATCGGGGCCAGCAGCGCAAACGAATTCAGGTTGCGGCAAGCCTCAAATATTTTGAACAACCTTCAGAAAATGAGTCAAAAGTCGTATTGAAATTGTTGAAATTATTATGAGAAGTTATCGTCTGGCTCTTCAAGAAAGAACATGACGATGGCGATAGCTTTTGATACTCTTGGTTATTCAAAACGGTTGCGAGAGGGTGGCATAGACCAGCAGCACGCCGAAACGCATGCCGAAGCTGCGAGGGATTTTATCATGGCCGAACTCGTTACCAAATCCGATCTGGCTGCCGCGTTAACAACTCAAACGCTGGCACTGACGCTACGTCTTGGTGTGATGATGACGGTTGGATTTGGTGTTCTGGCAACGTTGATGAAGCTGCTTTAACCTCGGGCAGACGCATCGATCCAAAAATCGTATTGAAATCCCGTAACGAATAGAGAATGATCGGTGCCATGACCATTCGCTCGATCACCATGATGGCTATTTCCGTGCTCCCCGGCAGGGGTGGTGGAGAGCTGTTGCGCTGAGATCGACGCGAACTTTCACCAAACCCTGCCACTGAGGCGTGCAGGGTTTGATCCTGCTCTCCTCATGAAAATGGAGAGCCAAATGCCTGAACAGCCGACATCGCCATCCAAGGCCAGCGGATTTTCGATCCGCTCAACCCGTGTCACTGATTTCGAACAGATAACAATTCTATCGAACCTGCCGCTCTACCGCGCCGGAACCTTGCGATTGCCCTATCAAAGTCTGGAACAGACGCGAAAATGGCTTGAGGGCCACGGTACCAGTACGCTCAGCATCGTTGCCGAGATCGAGGGACAGATTGTCGGGTTGGCCGGCATGCATCGGTTCGAGGGACGGCGGTTGCACGCGGCGGAGCTTGGCATTGGCGTGCATGACGATTTCACCGGCAAAGGCATCGGCAAGGCACTGCTCGGCGCCCTGATCGATGCCGCCGACAATTGGCTGAACATCAAGCGCATCGAACTGACGGTGTTTACGGACAACGCGCCTGCCATCCGTCTCTACGAAAAATTCGGATTCGAGACGGAAGGATTGCTGAGGGCCAACGCATTCAAAGGGGGGCGTTATGCCGATGCTTATGCCATGGCGCGCGTGAGGGGGATTTAACCCTCATGTGCTCCAGGATTCTGTGCGTCGTATCAATCCAGTGTCACGCCCGTGCTTTTCACGACAGGCTCCCATTTCTGGATTTCTGCCTTTACGTGCGACGCCAGCTGGTCTGGCGTTGAACCGACAATCGATGCACTAAAGTCTTTCATACGTGCAACGACGGCAGGATTTTTCAATGCAGCATTGGCTGCCTCGTTGAGGCGGGCCACAACCTCGGGCGGGGTTCCGGTGGGGGCAAACAATGCATTCCAGGAATAGGTCTCGTAACCCGGTACAGCCTCAGCGACCGTTGGTACGTCGGGAAAGGAAGGGGCTCGATCCTTCGTCGTAACACCGAGTGCTTTCAGTGTCCCGGCCTTTATATGCGCCGAGGAAGAAGGCAGGTTGTCAAACATTATCGAAACCTGATTGCCAAGGAGATCATTCAATGCCGGCCCAGAGCCCTTGTATGGAATATGTTCCATGGAAACCCCGGCCATGCTTTTGAAAAGTTCGCCGGATAAATGAAGCGGAGTGCCGTTTCCGGACGATGCATAAGAATATTTGTCAGGGTTGTCTTTGAGGAGCTGGATAAGCTCCTTCACGTTGTTAACTGGCAATTGCGGGTTGATCACCAAAACATTGGGGACAAGGACCAAAAGGGAAATCGGCGCAAAATCAGCGACAGGATCGTAAGGTTTCGTTTTTAGCATAAGCGGATTAAGGGCGTGAGTTGCAACCGTTCCCATGAGGATCGTGTAACCATCCGGTTCCGCTCGGGCCACCCGAGCAGCTCCGAGATTTCCACCGGCACCTCCAACATTCTCGACGATCACTTGCTGTCCGAGCGTGGTCGACATATTTGCTGCCACCAGACGGGCAACGAGGTCAGTCGAGCCACCGGCCGCAAAAGGCACCACAAGCGTGACCGTGCGATCCGGGAATGTTTCTGCTGCAGCCGGTAATGCCGATGCGATCATCGAACCAATCGCCAAGCCTAAAATAACGCGCCTATTCAATGCCACTGATAGTTCCTCCCGGTAAGTCTGGTTCACATCATATCGAATGATCATCTCGATAAGCATCGTCGAGCGGACCATAAACTCAATGATCTATTGGACGGTATTTTGAAATCCATGTCCATACCAGTTGGGAGACGCTGCAGATTTTTGGCGAGATGGATGTTACCGTTACGTACTTGCCCCGACACATATCCAGAAACAATCATTGGCGGCTCACGCCACTCAGTCTGTTGTCAGCATCGCGGCGTGGAGTTTTCGCACACACAGAGCAAACGAGATGCCACGGCCGTAACGTTCTCGTATTACCCCCGCAGGAACATGTCGTCTGTTTTGGCCCGACCAATGGGAGGACTACAATGCCAGACAAAGCAAACGCGAGCAGGCGCGACATCTTGCTGACCGGCGGCTCCTTGCTCGCCATGTCGGCCATCGGCACAGCTGCCGCGAGCCTTTTTCCAGCGTCTCCGGCGCGGGCGTCCACGAGCGACGAAATCCGCCCGTTCAGCGTTCATTATCCGGATGAGCAACTTGCCGATCTGCGCAGGCGGGTTGCCGCGACGAAGTGGCCGAGCAAGGAAATCGTCACGGATGCATCGCAGGGTGTGCAGTTCGCGACAATCCAGAAGCTCGCACAATATTGGGCGACCGATTACGATTGGCGCAAGATGGAAGCGAAGCTCAATGCCTTGCCGCAATTCATGACAAACATCGATGGAGTCGACGTTCACTTCATCCACGTTCGTTCGAAGAATCCCGATGCGCTTCCGGTCATCATCACGCATGGTTGGCCGGGCTCGATCATCGAGCAGTTGAAGATCATCGGCCCACTCACCGATCCAACCGCAAACGGCGCGAAGGCCGAAGACTCGTTCGACGTCGTGATCCCGTCGCTGCCGGGCTATGGCTTTTCGGGACAGCCTACTGTTACCGGCTGGGATCCTGTTCGCATCGCCAGCGCCTGGATTACGTTGATGAAGCGCCTCGGCTATTCCCGCTATGTTGCCCAGGGCGGCGACTGGGGAAACGCCGTCACGGAGCAGATGGCGCTGCAGACACCTCCGGGATTGCTCGGCATTCACACTAACATGCCCGCCACTGTACCAGACGACATTGCAAAGGCACTACAGTCCGGCGGCCCGCCGCCATCGGGCCTCTCGGACGATGAGAAACATGCCTATGAGCAGCTCGACTTTTTCTACAAGCACGGCTTGGCCTACGCCCAAGAGATGGGGAACCGTCCGCAGACGCTCTACGCGATCGAGGACTCGCCTGTGGGTCTCGCCGCCTGGATGCTTGACCACGACGCAAGCAGTTACGCACTCATCGCACGCGTCTTTGACGGTGTACCCGAGGGTCTTACACGAGAGGACATCGTCGACAACATCACACTCTACTGGTTGACGAATACGGCGGTCTCTTCGGCCCGTCTTTATTGGGAAAGCAAGCTCCCCTTTTTCGCCCCGAAACACATTACCATACCGGTGGCCGTAAGCGCCTTTCCTGACGAGCTCTACCAGGCTCCCAGAAGTTGGGCAGAGAAAGCCTATCCCAAACTCATATTTTACAACAAACACGACAAAGGCGGGCACTTCGCGGCTTGGGAACAGCCGGAGTACATTACCGCCGACCTCAGGGCCGCTTTCAAACCGCTGCGCTGAGATCGAGTGAAGGACGGCGCCAAAGTGGCGCCGTCCAAGTCAATGACGGCAATCTGCGTAAGGAACATCGCCATATGGCGTGCATGGTCCCGACCTTGATGAATTGGCGGGCCCAGCCGTCGCGGGCAGCGCAGCCGTTCAGCAGCTGGATACCAAGAAAATTTCCTAGATCAACTTTCCGATAGACGAAGCGCTCTACAGAAAGCATTAATTGCTTCAGCATCAATATGTGCATCGCACCATAAGAGACCATAGAGCCCAATATGTCCGATATCCCAAGTACCGAACTTAGCGATGCCGATACCATCATTCGCTTGACGGCGGAATTAGAGGCAAAGGAGTCTTTAATCCGCGAGCAAACCGCGGCACTCACGCACACTCGCAAGATCTTCGCTAGAGCGTCCGTAGCTGCCAGGATTGGTGTATGGGAGTGCAGCCTTCCTGACGAGACATTGCATTGGACCGACGTGGTCTACGACATGTTCGATCTTCCACGTGGGTCGATCCTCAACCGGAGTGAAATCGTCAAGTGCTACTCGGAACAGACCGCCAAAGAGCTTCACAGACGGCGAACCAGAGCGATCGAGGACCGTAGTGGATTCAGTATGGATGCCGAGATCATGACGGTGAAGGGCAATCATCGCTGGATACGGTTGACCGCAACCGTTGAGTGTGAAGGAGGCGTCCCTGTCCGCATTTTTGGCATGAAACAGGATATCACTGAGCAAAAAATTCTTCTGGATCGGACGAAGTACCTGGCAGAATACGATCTCATGACCGGGCTTGCCAATCGCAGCCAGTTTCAATCGAAGCTCTCGGGCCTTTGCGAACGCGACGGGACCGGGAATTCCTGCGGAGCGCTGCTGCTTGTCGATCTTGACGGCTTCAAGAAGGTCAATGACACATTGGGCCATGCTGTTGGTGACGATTGCCTGAAAGAACTTGCTGATCGTCTCAAGAGTGTTTGTGGCGAGGCGGAGGTTGTCGCAAGAATTGGCGGCGATGAATTTGGAATTCTGTTGGGACTTCATTTCAGTCCGACCGCAACGGCAACCCTTGCCCATGAGATCGTCGAAGCTCTGAGCAAGCCCGTTCTTCATTGTGGTCAACAGATCAAGCTTGGTGCCTCCGTCGGGATTGCGCTTGTCGACGGGTGCACACAATCAGAGCTCTTCAAGAAAGCGGACACTGCTCTTTATGCAGCCAAAGCAGCCGGCCGGAATACGTTCAAGATATTCGAGCGTGATGATGTTTCGCATGTTAGAGGGCCGCCGCGCGCCGCATAGTACTGGAGCTTGGAGCGAGCGATATCGAGCTAGGCCGCTCGATTGTTATCGTCCAGTTTCGCGATCCCGATTTCTGCGGAGCCGGATTGCCTTTCCTGAAACAGCGCTGCAATCAGGTCTGATTGTGTGACTATGCCAACGACACGGTTGTTTGCATCAACAACGGGCATGTGATGCAGACCCATGTCTGCCATCGGGGGCACGAGCTTGGCAATCATGGTTTCAGGTACGGCCGACTGGACACGTCGTGTCATTATGTCGGCCACCGTGTGCCTGGATTGGCGCGCCAATCGGAACCGGTTTCCGACGCGGACACGCCAACCGAGATGGAGGCGGCCATCATCGGCCAAAAGCGATGCCCGCATGAAGTCCGTCTGGGTGATGATACCGACCAAGTCTCCGTCCGGTGACGTGACGGGCAGCGCCTTGACACGGTGATTGATGAGGAGCTTCCAGGCCTCGCGCAGATCTGTTTCGGGGCGCACCGTTGCGACATCCTTGGACATGATCTGCGCACAGGTGATCTCGCCCGATCGTCTCTCATAGGCGCGGATCTGAGCCCGATGCAACAACGCATCAAGCTCGTCCGGGCTGACATTGACGATCTCGTCATACTGAGCCAGCACGTCCTGCAGATCGCTGGGGACAAATCCCAAGCGAGCCGTGGGTGGCAAGTCTGCCGTATCGTGGATGTTGACCTGAGGAGCCGGTGCAAGATGGGGATAGCGCCGCCCTGCCAGGTTGTTAAATACCACCGCTGACGCCAGCAACAGGATGGAATTGAGGCCGACTGGCCAGAAGACGAAGCTGTATCCTTCGGCTTGCAACACCGGACCGCCCAACACGGCTGTTAACGCAACTGCCCCGCTGGGGGGATGGAGACAACCGAGCGCCAGCATCAGGCCAATGGCGACCGAAACGGCCAGCGCCGACGCAATGATCGGATCCGGTATTATAAGCGCGAATGAAACGCCAACAAATGCGGACAGCATGTTGCCGCCGAGTATCGACCAAGGCTGTGCCAGCGGGCTCGTTGGCGCGGCGAAGAGTAGCACAGCCGATGCGCCCATGGGAGCAATAAGGAGAGGAAGACTGACGCCTGGACCCAACGCAAGTTTGCTGACGAGGCCTGTCACCAGGATGCCTACGAGTGCACCGATGCACGCTCTGAAACGCTCATACTTGCTGATCGGCGCAACCGCAGGGATGAAGCGCTTGAGGGTGCTCAAAGGCATCGTGAAATTATCCGTCTGTTAGATTGACCGTGAAAAGCGTGGCGCTTGACGCTTGGGTATCTGCCTAAATCAGTAGCAGTTAGCTCATATTTTGAGCAACCAATAAACGTCCTCGTTGCGGGACAATTGCAGAACTATATTTCGCCTCTTGCCGGTATATGAGGCAAATCCTTCCGGCGTTCAGTTCCGGGCAGGTATCAATGTGCTTCAACAGGGCCGCTCGTGGCAGATTTGACATGCTGGCTGGCTGCCGTTGGCCCAAACCAAACGAATTTCGATTGGCCTGCGCGCGCCCCGTTTCTTTACCCTTCTTTTGCCCGAATCACTCGTATATTCCGTGCCACATCCAACCGGGGACCTGATTCCATGATGAAGAGATTTGCCATCGGCTGCCTTGCCGCGACCTTTCTTGCGGGCTGCACCACGACCGACCCCTATACGGGCCAGCAGAAAATGTCGAACACGGCCGGCGGTGCCATGATCGGCACGGCGGTCGGCGCGCTGACTGGTCTGGCGGTTGGCGGCGGTGGCAAATCCGGCCGCAATGCGGCGCTGATTGGCGCAGGCATCGGCGCGCTCAGCGGCGGCGCGATCGGCAATTACATGGATCGCCAGGAATCGGAACTGCGCGCACAGTTGCAGGGCACAGGCGTTTCGGTGACACGCAATGGCGACCGGATCATCCTCAACATGCCGTCCGCGATCACCTTCAACACCGATCAGGATCAGGTGAAGCCGGAATTCTTCTCAACGCTGGGTTCCGTTGCCATCGTCTTGCGCAAGTTTGACCGGACGATTGTCGATGTGGCGGGCCATACGGATTCGACCGGCAGCCTGCAGCACAACCAGCTGCTGTCCGAACGCCGCGCCCTGTCGGTTTCCAATTACCTGACGCAACAGGGCATCGACAACCGCCGCTTCGACGTTCGCGGTTATGGCCCGACGCAGCCCGTGGCAACCAATGCCACCGAAGCTGGCCGCGCGCAGAATCGCCGCGTCGAGATCCAGATTTCGCCGCTTACCGAGTAGTCAAGGCTACTGCTATTTTGGCCGCAAGGCGCGCATTGTTCTCGACGAGAGCAATGTTCGCCTTGAGGCTCTCGCCCTTGGTGATGTCGAGAAGTTCCGAGAGAAGAAAGGGCGTTACCGCTTTGCCGGTGACGCCCTTTTTCGTGGCGCGGGTAATCGCCTCGCGAATGTAGCCGCCCATGATTGCCGCCGGGATTTCGCTTGCCTCGGGGATAGGATTGGCGATCAGCATGCCGCCGACAACGCCGATCGCATCACGCGCCGCCTGAAACCTTGCAATGGCATCGGCGGTATCAAGGCGTAACGGAGCCTTGATTGAAGACTGCCGCGACCAGAACGCTGGCAGCACATCCGCGCCATAGACCACGACCGGTACGCCTTTGGTTTCAAGCACTTCCAGGGTTTTCTCGATATCGAGTATAGCCTTGGCGCCTGCCGAAACCACGATGACCGGTGTTCGGCCAAGCTCTTCCAGATCGGCGGAAATATCGAAACTCAGCTCCGCCCCCTTGTGCACGCCGCCAATGCCGCCCGTCGCGAAAACCTTGATACCGGCAAGGTGCGCGGCGAGCATTGTCGCCGCAACCGTCGTGCCGCCGGTTAGGCCTTCTGACAGCGCAAAGGCGAGATCGGCGCGCGAGAGCTTCATCGCACCCTTGACCTGCGCCAGCGCTTCGCGCTCTTCAGCGGAGAGACCGATTTTCAAACGACCGTCGACAATGGCGATGGTGGCCGGAACCGCGCCCTCTGCCGTGATGATCGCCTCGACATCGGTGGCCATGCGGCTGTTATCGGGATAGGGCATGCCATGGGTGATGATGGTGCTTTCCAGCGCCACCACCGGCTTGCCGGCGTCAAGCGCCTCTTGAACCGCAGGGGCAAAGTCCATGAAGGGGTTCAAAACTTTGGTCATTATCATTGTCCTTTTTATACGAGAGCAGTTGCAGCCGGTATTTGTGCAAGCGCGCTGTCGAACTCCAGTCTTGTAAAACGGGCGCTGGCCGAATGGATTGTCAGCGTCAGCATCGATGCTGCCAGACCCTCGCGGACGGCTTCGCTAAACGCCAGCCCGCGCATGAGTGCGGCAATCGTGCCGCCCGCCAAGGCGTCGCCCGCCCCGGTAACATCGGCGATATCGTCAACCGCGGGCGGATAGATCGAAAACACCTCGTCGCCGGAAAAGGCGAGGGCGGCATTGCCGCCATTGCTGACGACAGCGCCACAAAGGCCATTGGCGCGCAACGCCTTATATATGTCGCTCAGTTCGGCATCGGGACCAAGCCCCGTCAGTGCCAGCGCTTCGCGCCGGTTCATGAACAGGCAGGTCAGATTGCCGAAGATCGGCGCCAGGCGAGGCACCTTTGCCGGCGAAATCGCCAGTGCAAACAGGGGCCGTTCGCCAACGAGCCCGGCCAGCCGCTGCAACGCATCCGAAGGCAGGTTGGCATCGCAGAAAACTGCCTCGGCCACGGCGATTGAATCGCGCACCTTGCGGCGCGTTAATTGCCGGGGCAAAGCGAACTCATAAAGTTCCATGTCGGCAATGCCGGCGACCACATCGCCATACTCGTCGAGAATGGCCGTGTAGCTTGGCGTTGCGCGATCCATATAGACGACCGAGCCGTCCTTGATGCCGGCCGTCTGGATCGCCGTGCCGATCAATTCACCGATCCTGTCACCGCCGCGCACCGAGAGAATCTCGGCAGCTATACCACGCTGTACGGCCAGCCGTAGCGCGTTAAAAACGCCGCCGCCGGGCTCTTCGCGCATGACGCCCGGATTGGAGGCGCCGGGCACGAAGGGCACGAGGCTTTGGCCGCGCCGGTCGAGATGAGCGCCGCCGACAGCGAAGAGCAACGGCTTGGTGACTTGGATCATGGTTGATTGTGTGTCCGGACAAAACTTCAAGTTGTGGGCATGCGTGCCCGCGCTCCTCTCTAGAACGCCGGAGAGCGCGGTGCAATGATATGAGCGATTCGAAACGGCGAGCCCCGGTTCGATGAAAGGCGTCGGAATGCCAGTCCAGGAGATGTGGACAGAACGTCACGCCCAGAGGGGAACATTTTGCGAACATTTTTCTGTTGTCATTGTTTTACAAGGGCTTATGCCTGTTGCCAAATGAGAACAAAACAGATACAAATAAATCCACATACATGAACAATCCGGACTTCATGCACAACACAGGGGTAGTGTAACATGGCTCAAAATTCGTTGCGGTTGGTTGAGGGTAATTCGGTGGATAAAACGAAAGCGCTGGATGCGGCATTGTCCCAGATCGAGAGGGCTTTTGGTAAGGGCTCGATCATGCGGCTTGGACGCAATGAGCAGGTGGTGGAAATCGAAACGGTTTCGACCGGCTCGCTGTCGCTGGATATTGCCCTTGGCGTCGGCGGTTTGCCGAAAGGCCGCATCGTCGAGATTTACGGTCCGGAAAGCTCCGGTAAGACGACGCTTGCCCTGCACACAATTGCCGAGGCCCAGAAGAAGGGCGGCATTTGCGCCTTTGTCGATGCCGAACATGCGCTTGATCCCGTCTATGCCCGTAAGCTTGGCGTCGATCTGGAAAACCTTTTGATCTCGCAGCCGGATACCGGCGAGCAGGCGCTGGAGATCACCGATACGCTGGTGCGTTCCGGTGCGATCGATGTGCTGGTGGTGGACTCGGTTGCCGCTCTGACGCCTCGCGCTGAAATCGAGGGTGAGATGGGTGATAGTCTGCCGGGCCTGCAGGCCCGACTGATGAGCCAGGCGCTGCGCAAGCTCACCGCTTCGATCTCGCGGTCGAACTGCATGGTCATCTTCATCAACCAGATACGCATGAAGATCGGCGTCATGTTCGGCTCGCCCGAAACCACGACAGGCGGCAACGCGCTGAAGTTCTATGCATCCGTCCGTCTCGATATTCGCCGCATAGGTTCGCTGAAAGAGCGCGATGAGGTTGTCGGCAACCAGACCCGCGTCAAGGTCGTCAAGAACAAGCTGGCTCCGCCCTTCAAGCAGGTCGAATTCGACATCATGTATGGCGAAGGCGTTTCCAAGACCGGCGAGCTGGTCGATCTCGGCGTCAAGGCCGGTATCGTGGAAAAATCCGGTTCCTGGTTCTCCTACAATTCGCAGCGCCTCGGCCAGGGCCGCGACAATGCGAAACTCTTCCTCAAGGAAAATCCGGAAATCGCCAACGAGATCGAACTGGTGCTGCGCCAGAATGCCGGTCTCATCGCCGAGCAGATGCTCGACAAGGGTCCGGACGACATCGAAGACGATGGTCCGGACGCCGCCGAAGGCTGATTTGTCAAGCGAGATCGTTTCCGGTCCTTGACGATAAACCCGCAACCCGTCTGGCTGCGGGTTTTTTTGTATGGTTGCGGGGCGAGGGTCTTTTCTTTGTCAACCCCTCTATCCCCTCATGGTGAGAATCCATCCCCTCATGGTGAGCTTGTCGAACCACGCACCACCTATATGCGGTTCGACATGCTCACCATATGTAGGTTGAGCCCAGCCTCAGGGATTTTCTGGACAGTTCGCGGCCCTGTCGCTACAAGCGTTGCGTTCTGCCCCTTCAGCGTGAGATGGGGCAAATTCCGTTTCTGACAAAGCAGGCAAGAAGGCAATAAAATGAGTGGCGTCAACGAGATCAGGTCGACATTTCTGAACTATTTCAAGAAGAATGGCCATGAGATCGTGGCGTCGAGCCCGCTTGTCCCGCGCAATGATCCGACGCTGATGTTCACCAATGCCGGCATGGTCCAGTTCAAAAACGTTTTTACCGGCGTTGAACAGCGTCCCTACAGCCGCGCTACCACATCGCAGAAATGTGTTCGCGCTGGCGGCAAGCACAATGACCTCGACAATGTCGGTTATACCGCGCGGCACCACACTTTCTTCGAGATGCTGGGCAATTTCTCGTTCGGTGATTATTTCAAGGAAGAGGCGATTTCGCTGGCCTGGAACCTGATCACCAAGGAATTCGGCCTTGCCCAAGACAAGCTCACTGTCACCGTCTATCACACGGATGACGTTGCTTTTGACCTTTGGAAGAAGATCGCCGGCCTGCCCGAGCATCGCATCATTCGTATCGCCACCAGCGACAATTTCTGGGCTATGGGAGATACCGGTCCGTGCGGTCCTTGCTCCGAAATTTTCTACGATCATGGCGAAGATATCTGGGGCGGTCCTCCCGGCAGTGCCGATGAGGATGGTGATCGCTTCATCGAGATCTGGAATCTCGTCTTCATGCAGTTCGAGCAGGTAACAAAGGAACAGCGCATCGATCTGCCACGTCCGTCCATCGATACCGGGATGGGGCTGGAGCGCCTTGCCGCGGTTCTGCAGGGCAAGCACGATAATTACGATATCGATCTTTTCCAGACACTGATCCACGCTTCCGAAGAAGCAACAGGCGTCAAGGCGGAAGGTCCGTTCCGCGCCAGCCACCGTGTCATCGCCGATCATCTGCGTTCGTCGAGTTTCCTGATCGCCGATGGCGTGCTGCCGTCGAATGAAGGTCGCGGCTATGTCCTACGCCGTATCATGCGGCGCGCCATGCGTCATGCGCAGCTGCTTGGTGCCAAAGATCCGTTGATGTATCGCCTGCTTCCGGCGCTGGTGCGCGAGATGGGACAGGCTTATCCGGAATTGATCCGGGCGGAGTCGCTGATTTCCGAAACGTTGAAGCTTGAGGAAACCCGTTTCCGCAAGACGCTCGAACGTGGCCTTGGCCTGCTTGGCGAAGCAACGGAAACCTTGGGCGAGGGCGACAGCCTCGACGGCGAAACAGCATTCAAGCTCTATGACACGTTCGGCTTCCCGCTCGACCTGACGCAGGATGCACTGCGCCAGCGCGGCATCAGCGTCGATACGGACAGTTTTGCGGCTGCCATGGAACGGCAGAAGGCCGAAGCCCGTGCGCACTGGTCCGGATCGGGCGATGCGGCAACGGAAACCGTGTGGTTCTCCGTGCGCGATAAGGTCGGCGCAACCGAGTTCCTTGGCTATGAAACGGAAAAGGCCGAAGGCGTTATCACTGCGCTGGTGCAGAACGGCGCTCTTGTCGATACGGCAAGCGAAGGCGATGCGGTGTCGATCGTCGTCAACCAGACGCCGTTCTACGGTGAATCCGGGGGCCAGCAGGGCGATACCGGCACCATCTCCGGCGATGGATTTAGCGTCAGTGTCACTGACACACAGAAGAAGAATGACGGCGTTTTCGTTCATATCGGCACCGTGACCAAAGGCACTGTGAAGGTGGATTCGCCGGTCGAACTGACCGTCGATCATGCGCGTCGTACCCGCATCCGCTCCAACCATTCGGCAACGCATCTCTTGCATGAGGCGCTTCGCGAGACGCTCGGCACCCATGTCGCACAAAAGGGTTCGTTGGTGGCGCCGGACCGGCTGCGTTTCGACTTCTCGCATCCAAAGCCGATTTCGGAAAAGGAGCTTGCGGTCATAGAGGATCTCGCCAATGAGATCGTCCTGCAGAATGCGCCGGTAACGACGCGTCTGATGGCCGTGGATGATGCGATTGCGGAGGGCGCGATGGCGCTGTTCGGCGAAAAATATGGCGATGAGGTGCGCGTGGTTTCCATGGGCACGGCGCTGCACGGTGACAAGGCCGGCAAGAGCTATTCGACCGAGCTTTGCGGCGGCACGCATGTGCGCGCCACCGGCGATATTGGCCTGATCCGCGTGGTTTCCGAAGGCGCCGTCGCCGCCGGCGTGCGCCGCCTGGAAGCGCTGACGGGTGAGGCGGCCCGCCGCTATCTCGAAGAACAGGACGAGCGGGTCAAGGCAATCGCCGGCGTGCTGAAGTCATCGCCTGCCGATGCATTGTCGCGCGTCTCGGCGCTGATGGACGAGCGCCGCAAACTTGAACGCGAACTGACCGAAGCCCGCAAACAGCTGGCGCTGGCCGGTCCGGCTTCCGGTGGCGCGCAGTCCGAAACGGTCAATGGCGTCGGTTTCATCGGCAAGGTTGTCAGCGGCGTCAATCCGCGTGACCTGAAGCCGCTCGCCGACGATGCGAAGAAGACCGTCGGTTCCGGCGTCGTCACATTCATTGGCGTTTCCGACGATGGCAAGGCCAGCGCTGTCGTTGGCGTCACCGATGATCTCGTCGGCAAGTTCAGCGCCGTCGATCTCGTCCGCGTTGCCTCCGCTGCACTCGGCGGGGCAGGCGGTGGCGGACGTCCGGACATGGCGCAGGCCGGCGGCCCCGATGGCTCCAAGGCCGAAGAAGCGGTGTCGGCCGTGCGCGAGGCCTTGGCAGGATAGCTTTGTCACTCCGGCCGCGTGTATCAAGCGGCCGGAAACTATCCCAAGTTGTTATTGGTAATATATTGGCAGGTGCGACTAAGTGTTTAGTTGTAGAGAATTGCTTTAGACCTGTGTCTGTGCATATTATGTAGGATAGTTTATTTCGCTGATATTACTAGGATGTTCCAGAATGTGTTATACATCAACTTAAAATCTGGACTGCACTGTACTCGTGAGCAGGAATGCTTCGAATACTTGTCATTTTTTACCTGTGTTGCCGAGGTTATTTGTGCCGCAAAAAAGGTACCTGGACTGTTGCTCATACATTGCTTGGGAGTTTGGCTTGGTGAAGCGCATCTTTATTCTGCTGGCGCTCGCGATTGCACTTTGTTCATGCATAACACAGTCAGCAATTGTCAAAGATGTACACGTGGGTGATCAGATAGCCTACGGACCGGTAGTTACCGCCTATTACGCTGTTTTCGAATTTTTACAAATCAGACCTTTTTATTCGATGAAATCGGGATATGGCTTTGAGACCCGCTTCAATAGCTATGGCAAGGCCTCGTTTGTTGAGGCTTGGAGCTTTGGAAAGCAGCTCGACTACAGCAAAGGCGTGTCGCAAAAGGGGATTTGCTTCCAAGCGCCGTGTCTGATTGAAGAGACAGGGATTGTACTTCTGAGCGAGGCCGATTTTCTGGCAGCGGCGCAAAATGGTTTTGCTTTCGCGTTGGTAGGCAAGCTGCGAAGGATCAATGGGAAGGCATCAGCGCAGGCATTTGGCGAGGTGCTGAAGCTCAAAAAACAGCTTGTTGCGCCCGCTGCGTCGACGATCCAGCTGATCCAGCCGCCTCCGAAGCCCTACCCGGATCTAGCTTTGGAATTGGATGCGAAATCGGGAGAGTTGCGTCTACGTGAAGAGGCACTGTATCCAAACGAAAAGCCTCGACCAGATTAACAGGCCTTACCCTGGATCACCCCACGCGAAAGCCGCGCGCTGCCGCGATATGCATCGGTGCGATACTATAGCTATTCAAACCAGCCATCACCGTCGGGTCGTTCTCGGCAAATTGTACCGCCTCGTCATGGCTCAGCACTTCCAGGAGCGCGATGCCGAACCAGCCATCCGGATCCTGCACCGGACCATAGGCGAGAACGGTTCCCTCTTCGAAGTATTCGCTGACATAGGTCACATGCTGGCGCATCAGTTCCTGTTCGTCATCGTCCATATCGTCGGCAAAAGTAGGGCGCGGCGGGATCAACCGGAAAAAGAAATGCTGCGTGGTCATCGTTTCAGTCCCCTCTGTTCGATGGCGCTGTGACGCTCAATCATACCGCAGGAACACGAGACTTGCGATCCGGTAAATAGTTGCCACATTTGGGCGGCTATTTCCGGATGTGCTGCATTTCGATTTTGATCAGCCCGCCAAGACGTTGCATGCCGGTATCGATTGCCTCGGCATCCGGCAGGGAGAAGTTCAGCCTGATTGTGTTCCTGCCGGTGCCGTCGGCGTGGAATGCAGCGCCCGGCACGAAAGCCACGCGAATCTGCTCGATCGATCGGGCCAGCAGCGTTGCACCATCCATATTCTCCGGCAACGTCATCCAGACGAACATGCCGCCTTCCGGCTTTGTCCATGTCACGCCGTCCGGCATGTATTGTGCCAGGGCGTTCAGCATGTGATCGCGCCGTTGCCGGTAATGCTCTCTGGCCTTTTCCACCTGCCCGTCGAAGTGACGCTCCGCCACGTGATGGATGACCATCTGGTTGATGGTCGGGCTGTGCAGGTCTGCCGCCTGCTTGATCAGGACCAGCTTGGTGATGACAGGCTGCGCGGCGCAGATCCAGCCGACACGCAAACCCGGCGTCAGGGTTTTGGAGAAGCTGCCGGAATAGAGGACGCGCGTGCGGTCGATATGACCTTCGCGCTCGATATCCAGGGCAAGCAGCGAAGGGGCGTTCTCCCCGTCGTAGCGCAGGGCCCGATATGCCGCGTCTTCAACCAGCGGTATATTCAGTTCATGGGCCAACTCAACCAGCTTCATGCGGTCGCTGCGGCCGATGGTTTCACCTGTCGGATTGGAAAAATCTGCAGTGAGGTATGCGAGCTTGACCTTACCTCTCGCCGCTTGCGCATTGGCCCTGTAGGCGTCAGGCGTCATGTTGCCGCCTTCAGGGATCAGGCGGTCATAGCGCGGCTCGTAGGCATTGAACGCCTGTAGCGCGCCGAGATAGGTCGGCCATGTGGTGAGGATCGTATCGCCCGGAGAAATGAACAGCTTGCCAAGATAATCGAGTGCCTGCTGTGATCCGGTGGTGATGATGATGTTGTCGATGCCGCAGGCCACCCCAAGCGCCGCCATATGCTGAACCAGCCATTGCCGCAGCGGCTTATAGCCTTCGCTCACCGAATATTGCAGCGCTGCATCCGCGTTCTCGGCCAGAACTTCGGCATATGCGTCTTTGATCGCCTCTTTGGGGAAGAGTGCGGGGTCCGGAATGCCGCCCGCAAAGGAAATGATGCCCGGCTGGTCAAGCAGCTTTAACAGCTCACGAACTTCCGAAGCGCGCATTTTGCCTGTGCGTGCCGAATACCGGGCATCCCAGTCGCTCATTTCATTCCTCCGCAATTTTGTGAAGGCACTCGACTGCAAAATCGCGATTATGTCAACAATGCTGTCGTATATTTTGCCATCAACTTTTACCACAAACAAAAAAGCCCCGGCGAACCGGGGCGTTGCAAGCTTAACCAGATTTGGTTCAGGCAGCCATGGCTTTCGACAGGTTCTCGTTGATCTTGTCGAGGAAACCTGTGGTCGACAGCCAGGGCTGATCCGGACCGATGAGCAAGGCGAGATCCTTGGTCATGTAGCCGGCTTCGACGGTATCGACGCAGACCTTCTCGAGTGTGAGAGCAAAGCGCTCCAGCTCAGCATTGCCGTCGAGCTTGGCGCGATGCGCAAGGCCGCGCGTCCAGGCGAAGATAGAGGCGATGGAGTTGGTTGACGTCTCTTCGCCCTTCTCATGCTGGCGGTAGTGGCGGGTCACCGTGCCGTGCGCGGCTTCTGCTTCCACTGTCTGGCCGTCCGGCGTCATCAGCACAGAGGTCATCAGGCCGAGCGAGCCAAAGCCCTGCGCCACGATATCGGACTGCACGTCGCCGTCATAGTTTTTGCAGGCCCAGACATAGCCGCCGGACCACTTCAGCGCCGAAGCCACCATGTCGTCGATCAGGCGATGCTCATAGGTGATCTTCTTGGCCGCGAACTTGTCCTTGAATTCCGCGTCGAATACTTCCTGGAAAATATCCTTGAAGCGGCCGTCATAGGCCTTGAGGATGGTGTTCTTGGTCGACAGATAGCAGGGAACGCCGCGATTGTGCGCGTAGTTCAGCGAAGCTCTTGCAAAATCGCGGATCGAGTCGTCGAGATTGTACATGGCCATGGCGACGCCGGCGCTCGGTGCGTCATAGACTTCGTGCTCGATGGTTGCACCGTCTTCGCCGACGAATTTGATCGACAGCTTGCCCTTGCCGGGGAACTTGAAATCGGTGGCGCGGTACTGATCGCCGAAAGCATGACGGCCGACAATGATCGGCTGGGTCCAACCCGGAACCAGGCGGGGAACGTTCTTCGCAATGATCGGCTCGCGGAAGATGACACCGCCGAGAATGTTGCGGATCGTGCCGTTGGGCGACTTCCACATCTTCTTCAGGCCGAACTCTTCAACGCGCTGCTCGTCCGGGGTGATGGTGGCGCATTTGACGCCGACGCCATATTGCTTGATCGCGTTGGCTGCATCGATCGTGACCTGATCGTTGGTCGCATCGCGGTGCTCGATCCCGAGGTCGTAATATTTCAGGTCGATGTCGAGGTAAGGATGGATCAGTTTTTCCTTGATATATTGCCAGATGATGCGAGTCATCTCGTCGCCATCAAGCTCGACGACCGGATTTGCAACCTTGATCTTTGCCATGGATAGTCAGCCTCTTTTTTGCTGCGTCTGGGGGTGTCAGCACTGGATTAAAGTGAGGGTTCGCGCCCCTATAGCACCGTGGTCGCAGAACGCAAAGTGAGCCTGCGATGGTTTGAGATAAACTTTCCAGAATATTCGCGATCGGAGCCTTTATGGTTGGCACAGCAGCATTGCTCATCAAAAAAACGCGAGCTATGAGGGCGGAACGTCAGCTAAGGAACTCAAATGGCCGGTACAGACAGACAGCGCACCCTGATTGCCGAAGGCCCGGCGATCATTTTGGTCGAGCCGCAACTGCCGGAGAATATCGGCATGGTGGCACGGGCCATGGCAAATTTCGGCTTGGCGGAATTGCGCCTCGTCAAGCCGCGCGAGGAATTTCCCAACGACAAGGCACGCTCTGCCGCCAGCAAAGCCGACCACATCATCGATGCGGCGCAGGTCTACGATGATCTGCCATCGGCGATCAAGGATCTGCATTTTGTCTATGCAACCACGGCGCGCGAGCGTGATGCCTTCAAACAGGTGCGCGGCCCCGTCGAGGCTGGACAAACCTTGCGCCAGCGTTTCAACAATGGCGAGAAGACCGGCATTCTTTTCGGCCGCGAGCGCTTCGGCCTCAATAATGACGAAGTCAGCCTTGCGGATGAGCTGGTGACCTTCCCGGTCAATCCGGCATTCTCGTCGCTGAACATTGCACAGGCAGTTTTGCTCATGTCCTATGAGTGGATGAAATCAGGTCTGGAGAAACACACCGACACGGCCTTTCGTGGACCGGAGCTCGAGCCCGCGCCGAAGGAGCAGTTGCAGGGCTTTTTCAACCACCTCGAAGACGCTTTGCAGGCGCGCGGCTACTTCCGGCCGATGGCGCGCAAGGAAATCATGGTCAATAATTTGCGCGGCGTGCTCACCCGGGCGGGCTTTTCCGATTCCGAATTGAAACTCCTGCGCGGCGTTCTCGTGTCGCTCGATTATTTCAGTCCGAAGACCCCGCGTGGCTCCGGCGCGCCGGAAGGGCGCAAACGTGAGAAACCACCGACCAAAAAAGTCAGCGAGGAAACACCAAGCGATGAGTGAAGAAACAGCGGACCGGCCGATCATTGTCTTCGACAGCGGGATTGGCGGCCTGACCGTTTTGCGCGAGGCGAGGGTGCTGATGCCTGACCGGCGGTTCGTCTATATCGCTGACGATGCCGGGTTTCCCTATGGCGAATGGGAGGAGGGCGCTTTGTGCGCGCGCATCGTCGACATGTTTGGCGGCTTGATCGCTGAACACGACCCGGAGATTGCAATCATCGCCTGTAACACCGCCTCGACGCTGGTGCTTGATGATCTTCGCAAAGCTTATCCAGCTGTGCCTTTCGTTGGCACAGTCCCCGCGATCAAACCGGCCGCCGAGCGCACCTCGTCAGGCCTCGTCACAGTGCTGGCAACGCCCGGCACCGTCAAGCGTGCCTATACCCGCGACCTTATCCAATCCTTCGCCACAAAGTGTCATGTGCGTCTTGTCGGCAGCCAGAATCTGGCCCGCATGGCCGAAGCGCATATCCGCGGCGATCACATCGATGACGAAGCCATAGGCGCGGAAATCGCGCCGTGTTTCTACGAGAAGGACGGCGACCGCACCGATATCGTCGTGCTTGCCTGCACGCACTATCCCTTTCTTGCCAATGTCTTCCGGCGCCTTGCACCCTGGCCGGTGGACTGGCTTGATCCGGCGGAGGCAATCGCCCGCCGCGCGCTGTCGCTGATCAAGCCGAATGGCACTGGTGCCGAGCCCGAACATGGCGATGATATCGCCGTCTTCACCTCCGGCAATCCTGATTTCTCGACGCGGCGTCTGATGCAGGGTTTTGGCCTCAACACGATCTGAACGGGTCGTTGCCTAAATTATAATCTTTTCAACTAGTTGTTAAAAAATAGGCTCTCTGCAACTTTAGCCTAATTGCCTTACAACGCAGCGTTGTTCATTGATTGCTTTTTTAGCAATTTTTGAGAACGAAAATGAATTTACGCATCCTCGGCATTTTCGCCGTCCTTTGTTTTTCAGCCTGTAATGATTCTTCCTCCCAAGCACCGCAACCCGAGACGGAAGACAGCACGTTCGCCGATCTCGCCAACGCCAAGACACAGCTGGGCGAGGTCAATGCTCAAATAAAGGCGGGCAAGCAAACGCTTGCCGATGCCGCCGCCCGGCAGGCGCAGCTCGCGGCTGAAATCGCGGCGGCGCAGAAAAAGGTGGATGAGCTTGAAGCGCAGGCCGGGACGAAGGGCAGGGCGCTCACCGAGGCGTAAACGAAGCTGGAAAGCTTGATCGAGCAGGCTCGCATCAAAGCGGATGAACTCACGCAAGCTCAAGCTGCACTGAAAGAGCTTGAGGGCGACGTGCGGACAAGCCGGGAAAGATCGCTGAGGCGGATGAGAGGCTAAAGGGCCTTCTCAGGAGCGCGCAGACCAAGACAGATGAGTTGAAGATCGCACAGGATGCATTCGACAATCTCACGCGCACGGATGCGGGCAATCCGGGTAAAATCGCTGTGGCGCAGAAAGAACTCGAACGCCTGCAGGGTGACGGCAAGGGCACGCCGGGCGAAATTGCCGAGGCTCAAACAAAATTGAACGCTTTGGTGGAGGAGGCGCGGCTAAAGACGATCGATCTGAACACCGCAAAAGCTGAACTCGAAAAGCTCCAGGGCGATGGTGCGGACAAGAAGGGGACAATCAAGGAGGCGCAAGACGAGCTGATCAGCCTGCAAGCACAGGTCACTACCAAGACGGCAGAACTGAATCTTGCGCAAAAAGCACTCGACGACCTCACCCGCGAGGACGGGGACAATCCCGGCAAGATTGCAGCGGCGCGAAAGACGCTTGACGATCTCAAGACGGAAGCTGAGGCCAAAGAGGGTGAGCTCAGACATGCGCGCGAAGAATTTGAGCGGCTCAAGGGTTTGGGCAAAGAAATTATCAACGCGGCCAAGCTGGAAGCCCTGATCATCAGGGCAAATGCGTTCAAGGAGGCGGGAAAATTCAAGGAAGCAGCGGACTTGTTCAAGCAAGCGGGTATGTCCAAGGACGCCGCTGATATGTTCAAACTGGCTGGTCTGTCAAAGGAAGCGGCAGAGATGTTCAAGCTGGCTGGATTGGGGCAAGACGCAGCTGAGATGTTCATGAAAGCCGGGATGGAGAATGAGGCCTTCGACCTCGTGGCGCCGAAGGACAACGCGGTCACGGACAAGATTGCCTATACCCCGGGCCCTGATGCGGCGCTTGAGCTGACAGCAGTGAGCGAAACGCCGTCAGTCAAGCGGCAAACGATAAAGCTTGGCGGAAAGTCGGTGCCTTTCACCGCCAAGGCGGGTCATCTTATCGCTTATGCGCCCAAGGACCCGAAAAACCCCGACAAGAAAGACGCACAGGCATCCATCTTCTATATGGCATGTACGCGCGAAGGCCTTCCGCACGAGCAGAGACCGGTCACCTTCTTCTTCAACGGCGGCCCCGGCGAACCGTCGATCTGGCTGCACATGGGTTCCTTTGCGCCAAAGCGTCTCAAGACGGGCGAACCCGAAATACCGGCAAGTGCGCTCAAGAAGCGGCCAAGCAGTTTTCCCTTGATTGAAAGTGAAGAGTCGCTTCTCGACAAGACAGATCTGGTGTTTGTCGATCCTCCGGGTGCCGGCTATTCGCAAGCGATCAAGCCGCACACGAACAGAGAGTTTTGGGGGCCGGAGGTCGATGCGAAGATCGTCCGCGATTTCATTGTCCGCTATGTGAACGTCAACAAACGCCAGCTGTCACCGAAATACATTTATGGGGAATCCTACTCGGGAATTCGCGTTCCGATATTGTCGAGGCTGATCGAGGAGGGCGGGAAGAGCCAGTTCGACCCGGATCCATCCGGAAAGGACCCGGTTGTGCTCTCGGGAATCATCCTCAATGCGCCTATCTTGAGTTACGTCTCGAGTTGCCGTTATGGCGGGGCGTCTTGTGCGGGATTTGTGCCTGCCTATGCAATGCTTGCTGACGTTTTCAAATTGTCGAAGGTGAATGGTCTGGCGACCATACCGGGGTCAGTTGATACATTGAGAACATTCGTTAGCGGAACTTACAGTCCTGCGCTTGAGAAATTTCTGAATAAAAGTAAACCGGCCGAGTGGACAGACTATGCCGCGAGCATGGCCGGCAAGCAATTCCTGCAGGATATGCAGGACAAGACCGGTATTTCCAGTGACTCCTTGAGGACCAATCCTAACAAGAAATACACCGATTTCATGTTCTTGACCAGGAAGGATTACGCTTACAACGCCTACGACGCCCGTATGATAATTCCGAAGATCAATGGCGTAGATCCGTACGATCCGAGCTATTATGAGGATGACGCGTTCGATAAGGGCATTGCCGATCTTCTCCCTGACTTTCTCAACTATCGCGCCACGACAACCTATATGTCCAGCAATGTTGCTGGCGGTCAGAGCCCCGCCAACAAAAATTGGAATTGGAGCCCTGGTAGAACCAGTACAACCGGGCTTCCAGCTCTTTCGGCCACGTTGGCTACGATCCTTCCCTGAAAGTGCTGGTGCTGCACGGCTATTACGATCTCATCACGCCGTTCTACCAGACAGAACTCGACCTGAAGAGCATCGGTCTCGGCGATCGCGTTCCGGTCAAGAATTTCAAGGGCGGTCATATGACCTATACGTCCGAGGAAGCCCGGGTTCCGATGAAGGCGGCGCTCGACGAATATTACGACGCGCCGCCATTCAAGGTACCGCCTGCAACGACCACCAAATCAGCCGTTCCCTTGAACTAGGAGTATCCTATGCGGTATTTTGATTTTTTTGCTGCGGTCCTGCTCACTATCTCAGTCATCATCGTTAATCTTTCGCAGGTTAGCGCTGGCGAGCGGTTGGGCTTTCCGCCCCCCGATCCGCCCGGAACAGTCCGCGAGCCATTGACGCAACAAAGCCTGCAAAAGGAGGTCGACAACGACTTGAGGCAACGCTTCGAAGAGGCAGCCGGGCATTCCAATCATCTGCTCACCGCGCAGGGGGCGAAAGACGCCGGCTGGGGTTTCATGGCCGACCATTTCGCCGAAATCGATGATAACCGTGACGGTTATCTCCAGTTCAGCGAGATTTCCGGTTTCATGACCGCGCGCTCTCCCGTGGTGAAAAGCAAGTCGAAGGCCCCGCCGAGCGTCCAGACAATCGAGTGAATTCGGGCGCAAATTGGGGCAGGGGTGCCCGGCTACTATCTTTCAGGCGCTACGCCAGCGTCTCAGCCTCGATCTTCCCTTTCACACCGCCCAGTTCCTTCCTGATTACCGGCGCGACCTTGGTGCCGTAAAGCTCGATTGCCTTCAGCGTGTTCGCATGGGGCAGGCTGCCGAGATCGATCTGCAGCATGAAACGGTCATGCTGGAAATAGGTGTACTGCAGCATGATCTTGTCGATGATCTCCTGCGGCGAGCCAATCAGCAGCGCGCCGCGCATCGAGCGTCCGGCCTCGTATTGGTTGCGGTTGCTCGGCGGCCAACCGCGCTCGCGCCCGATCTTGTTCATCACCACCTCGTAGGACGGCCAGTATTCGTCCGCCGCGGCCTGTGAGTTCTCCGCGATATAGCCATGCGAATTGATGCTGACTTTCAGCTTTTCCGGCGCATGTCCGGCCTTGGCGCCCGATTGGCGATAGAGATCGACCAGTGGTGCAAAGCGATGCGGTTCGCCGCCGATGATCGCCACGGCAAGCGGCAGGCCGAGCGTGCCGGCGCGGACGACAGATGCCGGGGTGCCGCCGACGGCGATCCAGACGGGCAGGGGATCCTGCAACGGGCGCGGATAGACGGCGAGATTGTTGATCGGCGCACGAAAATTACCGCTCCAGGTCACGCGCTCGCTGGCGCGCAGCTTCAAAAGCAGGTCGAGCTTTTCGGCAAAGAGTTCGTCGTAATCGTTGAGGTCGTAGCCGAACAGCGGAAAGGATTCGATGAACGAACCGCGTCCGGCCATGATTTCGGCGCGACCGGAAGAAATCAGGTCGAGCGTCGCATATTCCTGGAAAACGCGCACTGGATCATCGGAACTCAAGACGGTCACAGCACTTGTCAGGCGGATGTTCTTCGTGCGCGAAGCGCCCGCCGCCAAGGCGATTGCCGGCGTCGAGATGACGAAATCCGGGCGGTGATGCTCTCCGATGCCAAACACATCGAGCCCGACCTCATCGGCGAGCACCATCTCCTCGATGAGGTTTTGCATGCGCTGATGCGCGCTGATGGCCACGCCGGTCGCGGGATCGGGGCTCATCCCTGCAAATGTATATATGCCGAGTTCCATGGTCGTACCCTACGTTAAACTTTGCTGCATAGTTAAGCGCAGGATGAGGCTATGTGAAGAACGCACGCCGTGGTTGCCGAGGCACCAAAAGGATACCGGGGTGGTTTGCCTATCTCCCCCCTTGTGGGGGAGAAAGCGATTTCAGCATCTTAGCTCTCGCTAAGTGCTAGAAATCGCCAGAGAGGGGATGGTAATCTGTCATATCAAAAAATCCCCTCACTTGGATTTTCCAAGGATTTAGCAAAGAGGCTAAATCCAAGAAAATCCTTTCTCTCGCGCAAGGGGAGAGATAATCGGCATCGACCGTTGCTCCAGATCAATAAGCCACCGTGAACCGCTCTCTGATATGCTTTGGCTTTTCCGCTTCATCCAAAATCGCCACAGCCAGATCGCTGACGCTGATGGCGCTCTTGCCATCGGCATCGAAAACCGGATGGTCCTTGCCGAGGCGGTACTTTCCCGTTCGCGCACCGGGAGCAAGACCAAATGGCGGCGATACAAAGCTCCAGTCGAGATCGTGTTCGTTGCGCAGATCGTTCAGCGCCTGCCGTGCACCCAACGCACCTTCCCTGTATTCGGCCGGGAAGCCGTCGCCGTCGACGAACTGACCGCCAGCCTCATTATACAGGCTCCCCGCACCGCCAATAACGATCAGCCGTTTGATGCCAACCTGCTTGGTAGCCTCTGTGATCGATTTGCTGGCTTGGATATGGACTGCCTTGATGTCCGGGTTGGACCAGCCCGGATTATAGGCTGAAATGACGACGTCATGGCCCTTGAGTTTGGCTGCGAGGCCGGCCGTGTCGAGCGCATCGGCCTCCACGGCCGAAACGCCATTGAGCTTTTCCACCTTGCCGGGGCTGCGGACCAGGGCGGTGACGCTATCGCCGCGCGCGACAGCTTCCTTCAAAATCTCTGTGCCCACAAAGCCGGTGGCGCCAATCAATGCGATCTTCATAGTAGCTCCTTGATGCGGGTACGCATCGTTTTCTGGTTACTATTCATAACTAGCTGTGCTAGAAGATTTTGAGAAGTACGCACTTTTTCCGTTTCAGGGCACATGGAAGTAACCGCCGAAGGATCCACGATGAGTATTCACGCAAAGACCGAAGGTAAAGTACCGTTGCTTGAATCGATGCCGGCCATGCAACCGGATGGTGCTGGCGGGTGCCCGATGCGGGAGGTGTTGGATATTGTCGGCGATTCATGGAGCCTGTTGACGCTGATCAACCTTCAGTCGGGCCCGCGCCGCTTCAATGTGCTGCGCCGCATGATCGAGGGCATATCCCAGCGCATGCTGACCGTGACGCTTCGTTCGCTGGAGCGCGATGGTCTCGTCAGTCGTACGGTCAAGCCAACCTCACCGCCGGAAGTGACCTATGCGCTGACTGAGATCGGCCATTCGATCGCCGTTCCGGTGGGCGCGCTGGGCGAATGGGCCGTGGCCAATCGGGATCATCTGCGTGACGCGCGCAAGGCGTTCGATGAGGCGAGAGAAGAATAGTGGCGCGTGGTTCGACAAGCTCACCATGAGGGATGTGGGTGCTCATGAGGAAATCCGGCATGCTGGGTGTTCTTGACTCCCTGCAATCAGCCCACCTCCCTCATGGTGAGCTTGTCGAACCACGCACCATAACCTCGACTTTGGAACCCGCACCCATCCTTTGCGTTTCTTCCCCTGTGCAACATTTCGCAGGGAGAATGACAATGCCGGCAAAATCCCAGGCCCAGCAGAAAGCCGCTGGCGCGGCGCTTTCGGCAAAGCGCGGCCAGACCAAGAAAAGCGAGCTCAAGGGCGCCTCGAAGGGCATGTATGAATCGATGAGCGAGAAACAGCTTGAAGAATTCGCAGAAACCGATCGCAAAAACCTTCCTAAGAAGAAGTCCACTAAACACTGATCGGAATTCAAACTCGAGGCGAACGCTGCTACTCGCAGATGCGCGCCTCACATTTTTTTCCGTGACAGCCGAGATCGAGGTGCAGATTGCCTTGGTGCGCGGCATCGCCATCGGGGCCGATCACGGTCATGAAACGGTCGCAGCTCGCTTTATGCAGCGCGCGCCAGAATGTCTGTTCTTCCGGCTTGCCCTTCCATCCTGAAGTCAATTCCGTCGTCTTGCCGTTCTTGAATTTGAACGCGACGATATCGACCGCATTGGCGAAGGCATGCTCCGAAACCCGTCCCTTGTGGCCATTGTTCACCTTGCGGCACTGATAGTCCGAGCCCGTGGTTATGCTTTCGATCTCCGCACCAAAATCCTTCTGCGCCTCCTTCTGTACTTCAACCACCCAGTTCGCCAGCGTACCTGCCATCGCGCAATTGGTGGTGATGGCCGCGGCGAGCTTGACCGCATTGTCCTTGCCGATCGCGGTAACTTTCAAGGGCGAGCGTTCGCCGCAAACACCCTCTGACAGGGGTGGGATCAGCTCGCCGACGATCTCGCCGTTCATCAGTGCAGGGCAGGCGCTCTGATAGACACGCTCTGGCGATGTCGATGGATCAGCCTTTTCGACACTCTCTTCGTGTTCCGGCTTGGCCTCATCCTTTGCTGTATCGGGCATCGGTCCCTGTTGCTCAGCCTTGGGCGATTCTGGCTTGGGTGGCTCTGCGGGTTTTTCCGCCGGTTTCGTCTCGGGCGCGGGTTTCTGCTCGGGAACGGGCGTCGTCTGCGGGTCAGCCTTCTGGACCTCTGTCGCTGGCTTTTCCTCAGGTTTCGGTGCTTCCGGCGCGGCAGCTGCGCGTGGGTTGTCTAGCGGTATCGGTGGCACGACGGGCAACGGAACTGCTGGCGTGCGGGGCGGACGTACAACCTTCGTGTGGTGACCACGCCGGTGCCGCGCATCCGCATCACCGGCCGAACCGATGATTATGGTGCTTGCAATAAAGGCTGTGAGGGATAGAAGAACGATCGTCGAGCAATGCGACTGCCGCGAGAATAGGGTCATTACCGGCTCTACTCCTGTTGAGCGTCTACCCTAACGTGTGAAATACGGCATCGGTTTCAATTTATATGATGTGCTGAAACATGCGGGTCTGGCTTGACATCATGAAACCTTCACACTAGAAGCCACCCCAGCGCAGGGCTTCAACGAGCTCTGCGTTTCATTTGACGTGTCCCGTGAGTGATCTCGCAAAGCGTGCGTGGGTCATTCTGTCAGTCTTCGAAAACGGAAGGCAGAGGAGGGCGCGTTTCCTTGAACCGGGGCGTTGAGCCTTGGTTTGATTTGTTTGAAAGGAAATGCGATGAGCAAGCGCGAATCGTCCAAATATAAAATCGACCGCCGTCTTGGCGAAAACATCTGGGGCCGTCCGAAGTCCCCGGTCAACCGCCGTGAATATGGCCCCGGCCAGCATGGTCAGCGTCGCAAGAGCAAGCTCTCCGATTTCGGCGTGCAGCTGCGCGCAAAGCAGAAGCTCAAGGGCTTCTACGGCGACATTTCGGAAAAGCAGTTCCGCAAGACCTATGAAGAAGCCGCTCGCCGCAAGGGCGATACCGGTGAACAGCTCATCGGTCTGCTCGAGTTGCGTCTGGATGCGATCGTGTACCGCGCCAAGTTCGTTCCGACGATCTTCGCAGCGCGTCAGTTCGTCAACCACGGCCATGTCAACGTCAACGGCCGCCGCACCAACATCCAGTCCTACATCTGCAAGGCTGGCGATGTGATCGAAGTGCGCGAGAAGTCGAAGCAGCTCGTGATCGTTCTGGAAGCCGTTCAGCTGGCTGAACGTGATGTTCCGGAATATCTCGAAGTCGATCACAACAAGATGGTTGCGAAGTACAGCCGCGTTCCGGCCTTCTCCGATGTGCCATACGCCGTACAGATGGAACCGAACCTGGTTGTCGAATTCTATTCGCGTTAATCAGCCTCAAGTTTTAAAAGAAGCCGCCGGAGAAATCCTGGCGGCTTTTTTATTGTCTCAGCCGGAGCATCCGCATGACCGACCTTCAGGCCGTCGTCGACAGTGTCTATAGCGATCTCGCCAGCCGCATCGGCGAGGGCAAGCTCGCGGACTATGTTCCGGAACTCGCCACGGTCGATCCGAAGCAGTTTGGCATCGCGCTGGTCACGGTGGATGGCAAGATTCATACGGCGGGTGATGCGGATACCGCATTTTCGGTCCAGAGCATCTCGAAAGTTTTTACCCTGACCCTGGCGCTCGGCAAGATCGGCGATGGCTTGTGGAAGCGGGTGGGGCGGGAGCCGTCGGGCAACGCGTTCAATTCCATCGTCCAGCTCGAGCAGGAGAAGGGCAAGCCGCGCAATCCCTTCATCAACGCCGGTGCGATCGCAGTAGCCGATGTCGTGCTGGCCGGACACCTGCCCAAGGAAGCGATTGGCGAGATCGTGCAGTTCATCCGGCACCTCGCCGATGATGAAAGCATTGCCATCGATCACAATGTCGCCCGTTCGGAGACCCAGACCGGATATCGCAATGTGGCGCTGGCGAATTTCATGAAAGCCTTTCGCAATCTCGATCATCCGGTCGAACATGTGCTCGGCGTCTATTTCCACCACTGCGCCATCGCCATGTCGTGCCGCCAGCTTGCACATGCCGGGCTTTATCTCGCTTCGGCCGGGCGTAATCCGCTCAATGGCGGCAGCGTGGTTTCTGCCAGCCGGGCGCGCCGCATCAATGCGCTGATGCTGATGTGCGGCCACTATGATGGCTCGGGCGATTTCGCCTATCGCGTTGGTCTGCCGGGCAAGAGTGGTGTCGGCGGCGGTATTCTCGCCATCGCGCCCGGCAAGGCATCGATTGCCGTGTGGTCGCCGGGCTTGAATGACGTCGGCAATTCACTACTCGGCTCGGCAGCGCTGGAACTTCTGGCGCAGCGCACCGGCTGGTCGGTGTTCGGGCAATAGTGCAAATCCAGGAAAAGTGTGAAGCGGTTTTCCGTCCGGAGTTGCGCAGGAGTAAGGGATAGAGCGCTTGCATTGGCGCTGTTGGCGATGCAAGACAAGCGCAATGAGGTGTTTACATGACCATTCATGAGCCAGATTTGCCAGACCGCGAATTGACCGACGTCGCCGGTTGTCACCCGATGTTTCTCGGCGTGCCGTCCAATGTCGAGTTCAACAAGCTGCGCAAGCGGCTGTTGCGCAACACGCGGCAGGCACTCGAAGATTTCGCCATGGTAAAGCCGGGCGAGCGCTGGCTGATCGGGCTTTCGGGCGGCAAGGATTCCTATGGGCTGCTGGCGCTACTGCTCGATCTGAAATGGCGCGGGCTCCTACCAGTGGAACTCCTCGCCTGCAATCTCGATCAAGGACAGCCGAACTTCCCCAAGCATATCTTGCCGGATTTTCTTAAGGCGAACGGCATCGAGCATCGCATCGAGTACAAGGATACCTATTCGATCGTCACCGAAAAGGTGCCGGAAAATCAGACCTATTGTTCGCTCTGCTCCCGGCTCAGGCGTGGCCATCTTTATCGCGTGGCACGCGAGGAGGGCTGTTCGGCGCTGGTGCTTGGCCACCACCGCGAGGATATCCTCGAGACCTTCCTGATGAACCTCTTCCACGGCGGACGCCTTGCGGCGATGCCGCCGAAGCTGCTTAACGACGAGGGCGATCTCATGTTGCTGCGACCATTGAGCTACTGCGCCGAGGACGATCTGGAAAAGTTCGCCGCCGCCATGCAGTTCCCGATTATTCCCTGTGACCTGTGCGGTAGCCAGGACGGTCTGCAGCGTAACATGATGAAGGCGATGCTGTCGGATATTGAAAAGCGCATGCCGGGCCGCAAGGAGATCATGATCCGCGCGCTGGCGAATACGCGCCCGAGCCATCTGCTGGATCGGAAGATTTTTGATTTCGCCGGGTTGTCGGTGGATTGAGGGGTTCGAGTTCTCAATTGAAGATATACATATTATATGTATAATACAGAAAATTATTGTGAGGGCATTGAGATGAGCACAAAAACTGTTTCAACAGCTGAATTTATAAGAAATTTCGGCAGGTACCACGACGAAGCGCAGCGTGAACCTATCACACTCACCAAGCATGGGCGCGCCTCCGTGGTCGTGCTTTCTGCGGAAACATTTGATCGCCTGATCAGCAATGACAATCCAAGACGCGCCTACGGGCCGGGTGAAACTCCCCCTGAACTTGCCGAGCTCCTGGTGAATGAGCTCGACCGCCAGTCGGCCGAGTATCAGGCCGGCAAGGATGACTGACCGCTTTCCGAACGGATCAATCGTTACCTATCCATACCTCTGGCGCTGGCAAGAGAACGAGGGACGGGAGCACAGCGAGAAGGACCGTCCAGTTTGCGTCGCCATTACCATGGCAGATGCGCGTCAGAATGTTACCCATCTAGTCATTCTGCCGATTTCAGGAACACCGCCTTTTCGAGGTCAAGCCACCCTGGAAATCCCACCGCTCGAAATCCGCCGTGCCGGTCTTTCGATGTTCAAGCGTGGCTGGATCACGGTCGGCGAATACAATTATGATATTGCTGAACGGTCCTATTTTTTTGAACCCAATCAGATACCGCGTGGACAATTCAGCCCGAGTTTTCTGGAAGAGATACGGCAGGCTTTGCGGCCGCTACTGATTGCCAGACAAGGCCGCGTTGATCGTACGAATTGATATAAATCTCGCTTTTTGATATCAAATCGGCTTGTTGTGCGGCTGGAACAATTTGCCCCGTTCCGCGATGAGCACAAAAACAAGCCCGATCAGCGACAGCACGAAAAACCCTGTGACCAATGGCAGGGTTGTTCCATCATAAGCCTGGCCGATCATCGCACCTATGGCAGCGCCGCCCGCCGTGCCCATGAAGCCGAGCACGGATGATGCCGTCCCGGCAACGTGCCCCAGCGGCTCCATCGCCAGCGAATTGAAGTTCGAGCCGATCCAGCCGAACTGGAACATCGCCAGTGAGAACAACAGGAGATAGAGCAGGAATGGCGTCGGCTGCGGTCCGAAAAGGGTCAGCAACAACCAGATGCCATTGATGGCCATAAAGGCAAGCAATGCGCCATGCGAAAGGCGACGCATGCCAAAGCGGCCGACAAAGCGCGAGTTCATGAAGGACGAGAACGACATGGTGATCGCGACCACGGAGAAGGCGAGCGGGAACCACACGCCGAGGTGGTAAATCTCGACATAGATCTGCTGCGCCGAATTGATGAAGCCGAACATCGCCCCAAAGATGAAAGCGCTTGCGAGAGCGTAGCAAAGTGCAACCCGGTTCGTCAGCACGATCTTGAATGCGCGCGCGACCGAGACGACGGTAAACGGCCTGCGGTCCAGGGGATCCATCGTCTCAGGCAACCGGAAGAACATCCAGATCGCGACGGAAGTTGCCATCAGGGCCATGAAAATGAATATCAGCCGCCAGTCGCCAAACAGCATCACGATCTGACCGGTTCCCGGCGCGATAACCGGCACGATCATGAACACCATCATGATCAGCGACATGGCCTCAGCCATCTGCCGGCCGCCATAGACGTCACGAACAATCGAAATGGCGATGACCCGGGTAGCAGCCGAGCCGATGCCCTGCAACGCCCGGAAAAACAGCAGCGCGCCGAAACTCGGGACAAAGACGCAGGCCATGGCCGAAGCGATGTAGATGATCAGCCCGCAGAAAATCGGAACCTTGCGCCCAAAACGGTCCGACAGCGGTCCGAAGAACAGCTGCGCGACGGAAAAACCCAGCAGGTAAGCCGAAATCACATATTGCCGATGATTCTCGCTGCTGATGCCAAGTGCGGCGCCGATCTGCTGCAATGCCGGCAGCATGACATCGATTGCCATCGAATTGACCGCCATCAACATTGCCATCAGGCCGATGAATTCAACTTTACCCATTCCCTGGAGGCGTGAGGGAGCGGTGTTGGCGGAGGCATCCATTTTCAAAACCTGCAAAACAAAAGCAAAGGCGTCGGAACGGCCGACGCCTTTAACATGAGATTCCGGATTTGCCCGGAACCAATTGAACTTATTGCGTAATCAGGCGGCCTTGGTAGCAACGCCCTTTTCGCTGAGGAGAGACTGCAATTCGCCCGCCTGGAACATTTCGCGGATGATGTCACATCCACCGACGAACTCACCCTTCACATAGAGCTGCGGGATGGTCGGCCAGTTGGAATAGTCCTTGATGCCCTGACGAAGTTCATTGGAGGAAAGAATATTCACGCCTTTATAATCGACACCGATATAGTCGAGGATCTGCACAACCTGACCGGAGAAACCGCACTGTGGAAATCCGGGGGTGCCCTTCATGAAGAGAACGACGTCGTTGCTTTTGACTTCATTGTCGATGAATTCGTTTATACCGCTCATTTCGGTTCCTTTCGCGGCCGCGAGGGAGGAATCACGGCCAAAAAAACGCTTTGAGGTTAATCTACCTCAATTCTTTGCCCAGAAAAAGCACGATGGGCGCGTGAACGCAAGTAACTTGTCTATAGTTGGGAGTGCGGGGCTCGACAATCAATGAGGGGGATTTCCTGCCGCTGCTCCATCCTGTCGCGGAGCCAAATGAAATCCCATTGCTTTCAGGACAGCCACAGTTGTTTCAAGTGTGGGATTCCCGGTTTCGCTCAGGCACTTGTAAAGATGCTCACGTGCCAATCCTGTTTGACTGGCAATCTTGCTCATGCCCTTTGCACGGGCTACCACGCCGAGGGCTGCCGCAATAAACTTTGCGTCACCGGTCGCCATGGCTTCGGTCAGGAACATTTCCACGGCCTCATCGGAGTCGAGCATTTCTGCAGGGTCGAAATCGTAGAATTTCTCAGCCATTGTCATCTTTCCACTGGGCGGCGATTTGTTTGGCCACCCTGATATCTTTATCTTGAGTGCTTTTGTCGCCGCCACACAAAGGCAGAATTATCAAATGAGCACGCTGAACGTGGCAGACTGCTTAAATTGAGTCATTTCAACATGTAAGTTAAAAATTACAATCTGTCAAATAAATCGGTACAGTAAATAGATAGTGCGCCGTTATTCCGGCGCGCTGGTTTGCAAGGCGAGGGCGTGCAACACCCCGCCCATATTGCCCTTCAGCGCGTCATAGACCATCTGGTGCTGCTGAACGCGCGACTTTCCACGGAAGCTTTCCGCGACGACTTCGGCGGCATAATGGTCACCATCACCCGCGAGATCGCGGATCGTTACCTTCGCATCCGGAATGGCGTCTCGAATCATTTTTTCGATATCGCGCGCGTCCATTGCCATGTGTCGTTCTCCTCAAGCGGCCTGTATTATATCTTCTGCCTGACCGCTCATATAGTCAGGGAACCACGATTCGTGGGCTTGTGTCAGGTCCTCTATAGATATGGAGAGCAGGCGTCCGATCGTCAATGCACTGCCGCCAACAGTTCCGAGCTTGCGGAAAGGAACGCCGCAGCCTTCGGCGTTCAGCATGACGAGGTTCGCCATGTCCGGCGCTACGGCCACGACGTAGCGCGCCTGGTCCTCACCGAACAGTAGCGCATGCGGCGCGGTTTCGCCGATGTCAACGCTCGCACCTTTGCCTGAAGCCATGCACATCTCGCTGAGCGCAATGGCAAGGCCGCCATCGGACAGGTCATGGCAGGCCGCCACCTGGCCGTTGCGGATGGCGGAGCGGATGAAATCGCCGTTGCGCTTCTCCAGGCTGAGATCGACCGCCGGAGCAGGGCCATCCGCGCGGCCATGCAGATCACGAAGATAAATCGACTGGCCAAGATGCGTGCCGTCACCGCCGACGAGTATCAGGATATCGCCATCGCGCATGCCGCCGATCTTCGCGGTCTTGGTCCAATCAGGGATGAGGCCGACACCGGCAATGGTTGGCGTCGGCAGGATCGCCTGGCCGTTGGTCTCGTTGTAGAGCGAGACATTGCCGGAAACGATGGGGAATGCCAGCGCGCGGCAGGCATCGCCGATGCCACCAATTGCCTTCACCAGCTGGCCCATGATTTCCGGACGCTCGGGATTACCGAAATTGAGATTGTCGGTGGCAGCCAGCGGTTCTGCGCCGACCGCCGTCAAATTGCGCCAGCATTCGGCGACCGCCTGCTTGCCGCCCTCATAGGGGTCCGCCTCGCAATAACGTGGCGTCACGTCGGACGAAAAGGCCAGAGCCTTGCTGTGATGGCCATCGACGCGCACCACGCCGGCGTCGCCGCCCGGCACCTGCAGGGAGTTGCCCTGGATCAGTGTGTCATATTGCTCGTAGACCCAGCGCCGCGATGAGAGATCGGGTGAATTGAGCATTTGCAGCAGCGCCGCGCCATAATCCTCGACCTCCGGCACATTGGCTGCAGGCAGCGGCGCATGCTTGCCTGGTTCCATCCATGGCCGGTCGTATTCCGGAGCCTGATCGCCGAGATCCTTGATCGGCAGGTTGGCGACTTCCTCGCCATCATGCAGAACCCGGAAGCGCAGATCGTCGGTCGTGTAGCCGACGATAGCAAAATCCAGCCCCCATTTCCTGAAAATGCCCTCGGCCTCTTCTTCCTTTTCCGGGCGCAGCACCATCAGCATGCGTTCCTGGCTTTCGGACAGCATCATCTCATAGGCGGTCATACGCTCTTCACGCACCGGGACAGAATTGAGGTTCAATTCGATGCCGAGATTGCCCTTGGCGCCCATTTCCACGGCCGAACAGGTGAGACCAGCGGCACCCATGTCCTGAATGGCGATGACCGCGCCAGATGCCATCAGCTCCAGCGAAGCCTCCAGCAGGCATTTTTCGGTGAAGGGATCGCCAACCTGCACGGTCGGCCGCTTTTCCTCGATGGATTCGTCGAATTCCGCCGATGCCATGGTCGCGCCGCCGACACCGTCACGTCCGGTCTTGGCACCGAGATAGACGACCGGCAAGCCGACACCCTTGGCTTCCGAAAGGAAGATCGCATCGGTCTTGGCAAGACCCGCAGCAAACGCGTTGACCAGGATATTGCCATTGTAGCGGGCATCGAAATTGACCTCACCGCCAACTGTCGGCACGCCGAACGAGTTACCGTATCCGCCGACACCCTCGACCGCGCCGGAAACGAGGTGACGCGTCTTCGGATGCGCCGGTTCGCCGAAGCGCAGCGCATTCATCGCCGCAATCGGTCGCGCGCCCATGGTGAACACATCGCGCAGGATACCGCCAACGCCGGTCGCCGCGCCCTGATAGGGCTCGATATAGGAGGGGTGATTGTGGCTCTCCATCTTGAAGACGACGCAATCACCATCACCGATATCGACGACACCGGCATTTTCGCCCGGGCCCTGAATGACCTGCGGGCCTGTGGTCGGCAGCGTACGCAGCCACTTCTTCGAAGATTTATATGAGCAATGCTCGTTCCACATGGCGGAGAATATGCCAAGCTCGGTAAAGCTCGGCTCACGACCGATCAGGTCGAGGATGCGCTGATATTCGTCCGGCTTCAGGCCGTGCGAAGCCACGAGTTCCGGTGTGATCTTGACAGTATTGGAAATGGTCATGGGTCCTGGAATATCCGTGCGTGGGAGAGCTTTCGGCTTCTTTAGCTTATGTAGTCGTATGGTGCGATAGGAAAAAGGACTGAATCAACAGAGAGGGCAGCAGACGAGGATGCGACGCTTGTCCGCGCTCGTTGATGTAGGTTCATGTCCGTATCCAGACTTCCGCAGCTCGGCTTCACTGCATGATTAAACCGAAACCTCATCTCATCAGGTTAAAAGGCTGAATGAAAAAAGAGAACAGCAGTAAGTAGATATGGGTAATGGTCACTGGTTAAGTTACGTAGCCAGCAAACAAAAAGTTGTTACGCTGGCCCCCAGGGTGGAATTCGTGAGCCTGGAAAAAAACATGGCCGACCCAGTCCCATTGCAGCAGCAATTCTGGAATGAATGGAATTCGTCGACCCGCGAGCAACAACTTGATGAAGTGTCGTACCGGCAAGCCAAGATTGTTCGCAACTGGCTGGATTTGATGGGCCGGCGCGATCTCGACATTCTAGAGGTGGGCTGCGCAGCCTGCTGGTTTTGCGAAGAATTGGCGCAATACGGGCAAGTGACCGGAACCGATCTTTCGAATGAAGTACTGGAAAATGCTCAAAAGCGGATGCCCGTCGTCAAACTTGTATCGGGAGACTTCATGGCTCTCGATTTCGGTGTTGAACAGTTCGATGTCATCGTTGCTCTTGAAGTGCTATCCCATGTTGAGAACCAACCCGCATTTATGGCTAAGTTGGCAAAGCACTTGCGTCCCAACGGGTCTTTGATGTTGGCCACTCAAAATCAGCCGGTCTTGCATACAATCGCCTTCCTCCGCCCAAGCCGGGGCAGATTCGCAAGTGGGTAAATCGACAGGAGCTGGTGTCTCTCTGAGAGAAAAACTTCGTCATCACGGATGTCTCGTCCGTGACACTCAAAGCAAATCGGGGATTTATGCGCATCCTGAGTTCCCGAACATTCAATCGATATATGAATACATTGATAGGTGATCGGTTTCAGCGGTTTATGGAGGCCAACGATTTCGGTTGGACGTTGATAGCGCTGGCCAAGAAGCGTCCCAGCCAGTAACATTCCCCGATGGGAGGGACGTTCTTGCAGCGCTTTACACAATCCGATGATCAGTCCCAATTGCCACGCGGTAGCAGGCTGGCAGGCAAGGTGGCAATCGTTTCCGGTGGAGCCACGGGCATGGGAGGCGCCGCCTCGAAGCTCTTCGCTGCGGAGGGCGCAAAGGTCGCGATCGTCGATCGCAACGAGCAGGCATCTGCTGCTACGGTAGCGGAAATTACAGCCGCTGGCGGTGTGGCCAGCTATTTCGTCGCCGACGTTTCGGATGAGGCGCAAGTGCAAAAGGCCGTCGCTGGTGTCGCCGGAAAATACGGCAACGTCACTGTTCTCTTCAATCATGCCGGCACCATCGTCATCAAGCCGTTCCTTGAAACGACGGTCGAAGAGTGGGACTGGCTGCATGCGGTCAATGTGCGCTCGATGTATCTGATGACGCGCGCCGTCATCCCGCACATGCTCGACGCTGGCGGCGGTTCGATCGTCTGCACCTCGTCCATTTCGGCCGTGGCGGCAACGCCCATGGAAGTGCTTTACGATACGACCAAAGGTGCGTGTCACATGTTCGCGCGGGCCATCGCCGTCGAGTTTCGCGACAAGAACATAAGGTGCAATGCGGTTTGCCCGGGTTTCATCCGCACACCGCACGGTTTGCGCGAGGTGGACGAATTGCAGAAGCGAGGCGTAGATGTCTCGGACGAGGCAATGAGCGCGGCGCAGGGGCGCATCGGCGAACCGGAGGAGGTGGCCCGCGCGGCGCTTTTCCTTGCCAGCGACGAAGCGAGTTTTATAACCGGCACACATCTCTTCGTCGATAACGGCTTCACGGCGATCTAGGCCAAGCGTTTCTGCAACTGGAAGTGAGCGCTTCCCCGTGCCACACTGCATTTGGGTCACCAGACGCAACGGGCTTTTACAGCCCGCCATAGGAGGAATGCAATGACGGTTTACTTGATCGCGGACGTTAAAATAACTGATGACAAGTGGGTACCGGAATATGCAGCTGTCGTGCATGATATCGCGGCGAAACATGGCGGCAAATATCTTTCACGCAGCGGCAATATCAAAGTGCTTGAAGGCAAGCCACTGGAGACGACGCTCATCGCCCTTATCCAGTTTCCTGATGCGGATGCCGCCATGGCCTTTGCAAATGATCCGGAATACGCTCCTCACGGCAAGGCGCGCCAAGAAGGCAGCGAAAGCCGCTTCCAGCTCATCGACGATACCGATATCGCAGGGACCATTCCGTATTTGGGCAAGGGCTAGAGAATAGAGGCGCTATTCGGCTTCCAGCTGAACGCGCAGGCGCGAACCCGTCGCCTGCGCCACCTTCGTCAAGGACTTGGTTGAAGGCATGGTTGTGCCTCTTTCCCATCGGGCGACCATTGCCTGTGAGGAACCGATTTTATCAGCCAGTTGGGCCTGTGTGAGTTTGGCGCGATGGCGCGCTTCGGCAATCGCAAAAGCAATCTCCATCTCGGCGCCTATCTTGTCGTAGGCCGCACGGAATGCGGGATCGGCATTCCAGCGTTCTTTCAGAGTTTTAAAGGGTATGGTCATCAGACTACGCCTTTCGCCCTCTCTTGCGCCAAATCAAGCCACCTCTGTGGGGTTTTCTGGCTCTTTTTCATAAAGGCGGCCACGATGACGATTCTGGATCCTCTCGCGGTCACGTAGAGAGCCCTGCCATCATTACCGATCGCACTTGGGCGCATTTCCCAAATCCTGTCCCGCAGATGTTTGACATGTGGCTCCCGCATTTTTGTCAGGCCAACGGCCTCGATTCGTTCGATAATTTTGGCAAGCGCTGCTCGAACCTCGACTGGCCATGCATCCAATTCACTGGCGACGGCGTCGTTTAGAACATCGACGTGCCACCTCATGGTAAATCATTTAATATCAAAAAAAGCATAAATCAATCTCTTTAAAAAATGACCGCGTCAGAATATGAACGCGAGCTTATCTGTTCGACTGTCGAAATGATATCTCAAGAATAACTGTCATAGCTCGCGTTGTCCGTTTCCATCAACCGCCGCAAAATGCTGAAGCCTTGAGCCACCTCGTCGCCTGTGTTCGGCACTGTCAAGCCGAGGCGTACGCGGTGGAATACCTTCTCCGTGCGGCCGGGTTTGAACTCGTCTTCATCGTCGACGAGCACGCCTTCATTCAGCGCCGCGCTCTTGAACGTGCCTGACAGCCACGGGTCCGGCAGTTTCATCCATAAAAACGGCGAAAGCGGCTGCGAGGAGAACTCCATGCCGGCAAAGACCGAGCGGGCAATCGCCTCGCGCGCTGCGATCTCGATACGGACCTTGGCGCGGATTGCATCGGCTTCGCCTGAATTGACCAGTTGCGCGCCAAGTTCGGCCATGATGAAAGGCATGCCGCCCGTGACCATCTTATGCGCCGTGTGCACGCGCGCCGCCAGATGCGGAGGGCAGGCGACCCAGCCGCCGCGCACGCCCGCCGCTACGGATTTCGACAGACCGCCAATGTGAAATGTCCGCTCCGGCGCGAGATCGGCAATCTTGATGTGATCGTGGCCCATCACCGAGCCGTAAATCTCGTCCTCGATGATCCACACATTATAGCGCCGTGCGATCTCGACAATCGCCCTGCGGTGCTCCTCCGGCATGGTTGTCGCCGTTGGGTTGTGCAGCGACGGCATCAGAAAAACCAGCTTCGGATGCTGCTGCGCACAGAGCCGCTCGAAATCGTCGGGCGTCGCGCTGCCGTTTTCCGTATGGAGAATGATGCTGCGCCGCCCCATGAGATTGACGCTGCGTGCCGCCGAACAATAGGTCAGGTCCTCGAAGGCGACCCTGTCGCCGGGAACCGTAATCGCCGCGATGACCGCGAGGATTGCCGAATGCGCGCCGAGTGTCGGGACGACAGAGGCCGGCTCCGGTGTCCACCCTGCGCCGGAAAGCCATTTGCTTCCGGCCTCCTGCCATGATGCGGGAAGGGTACGGGAATAGCTCGACATCTCGCGCGGAAATTGCCTGGTGATTTCCGCCAGCAGCCGTTCCATCACGTCGGACTGGCCGACCTCGATGGCAGCCGTCGAGTCCATGCGAATCTTGCCAGGTGTGGCCACCGGACCGCGCGTTCCGCCAAACGGCTCCGTATGCGGCGGCGCCTGAACCAGCGAGCCGCCCTTGTGATCCGTCACATAGGTGCCCCGCCCGACTTCGCCGCTGACAAGGCCGCGCTCGCGGATGAGATTATAGGCGCGGCCGACCGTTCCTATCGTCACGCCGATATCGAAGGCGAGGTTGCGCTGCGGCGGCAGTTTCGTGCCGGGTGCGAGAATGCCCTCGGCAATGTCGGTTTCGATCCGCTCTGCCAGTCGCAGATAAAGCGGACCCTTGCCTTGTTCCAGATCGGGAAGCCAATTTGTCATGGTAACAATTATAATATTGCGATTTCAATTGAGTCAATACATAGAACTTTCGTAGCAAATTCGAGTCAATTTGGCTTGGAAGGATCGACACTATGAGTACAATTGACACAATAGAGGTGAAATGCCCTGCTGAAACGCATGGTGGTGGCACTCAGAAGCACGCAATGTCAGGTACAATCCCGGCTTTGTTCGCCTGGTTTGGTCGAGCAATGTTGAAGCGCCGGACGCGCATGCATCTGAGCGAGCTCAACAACGATCTGCTGAAAGACATCGGTGTTGCCCCGGCCGAGGCACGGCGTGAAGTCAAACGCTTCTTCTGGGATTGATCGGCCCATCTTGCAAACAATGGCGCTCGCACCGATATAGCGGTCGATGCACGTCAAATGGAGGCGAATATGCGTCCTGTTTTTGTAGATCCCGTCGGGTCATCTCCCTCGTACCTGACACGCACTTTTCAATCTGGAATACTTATCCGCTTCGCGGGTTGGCTGGAGCATGCAGTCGCGGACCGCAGAACCCGTCTACAGCTCGGCCGACTTGGCGATGATGGACTGAAAGACCTTGGTCTGACCCGCGACCATGTCGAGGCCAATCTTGGAAATTACTACTCGAATTGAAACTTGACGCTCGCCGAGCGGCGTTCTGAGAATTCAGTCCGATGACCATCGGGGTGGATTTGTCAGGACGTCGCTGAGCAGGATGTCTGCCCACCGGCCCACCGCCGCACATCCGCGGCGATGCGATTGCCGGCAGAATTGCTCATGAGCGGACCGAAGGCTTCGACCTTCGCCGGATTGCCTTCCGCGTGCACGACGAGAAGCGGGCGTCCGCCCGGATTGCTCGCCGGGACAACGAGAATGCGCGGACGTCCCGAATAGGAATTCAGTTCCGGGGCGAGACGGTAAGGCTTGAAGTTTGAATCGCCCGATTTGAACCAGCAATTATTGGCGGCAATTGCCACGCGCTCCATTGTTGGCAGAGCGGCTTTTTCCGATGCGAAGGCCAGCGAGCCAGGTCCGGGTTTGCCTTTCGACTGGCATCCGGCAAGCGCCGCGAGCGAAACTATTACGGCGATTGCGATCGTCGGCGTCTTCATACTTCATTCTCCACACCTGCGCCGTGAGCCCCTTGGTGAGCAAGGGACGCAGGTGCACTTGAAACTGCGCATGGTCTTATGCGCGATAAGGGGAAATTCAGGCGGACTCGAGTTCGCCCTGGAACACTTTGAGCCCGTCCGTCATCTCGTACCAGACCAGCGATAGCACCGGATCCTGAATAATCAGTTGCTGAAGGGCATCGAATTTCGGATAGGGATCGAGCAAATCCTCGCGGCCCGACACGACACGGAAATTATTGAAGACAAAACGTGTCGGCGTCAGCCAGGCGTCTGCCAGAGTCATCTGGTCGCCCAGCGCGTAAGGGCCGTTGCCGATGCGGTTTTCGATTTCAGTCAAGCCGATCTCCATCTGCTTGAACAGCTTGCTGATACGCGCGTCATCCTTCGACTTCATGAAGAACAGCTCGAAAAGTTCCATGACCGGCGCCAGTACCTCGAGTTCGGCGGTGCGTGCTGTCATGCGCACGATTGCGCGATCGCGGGAATCCTCAGGAAGAAGCGATGGCTCGGGGAAATGCTCTTCCAGATATTCGGCAATCACCGAGGCTTCGACGATAGTAAGGCCGGAGCCAGTAATTAGCACAGGGATGCGGTTGAACGGCGAAATGGCGCGGAACTCTTCAGGGATCGGAAAACCCGCAGGTGGCGCGACGATTTTAATGGGAGCTTGCTTGTAGTAGGCGATGCAGCGGATGATGGAGGAATAGGGGGATAGCGGCCGCGAGTAGAGTTTCATGTCTGTTTCCTCCATTTAAGCGCAGTTTTTGCTGTCCGCAGACACTGCTTCGGTCGAGCCTATAGCAATGCCCGCAGAGATCAAGGAAGACATCTCTCCCTTATGTCAGCCGGCTCAAAGCCTTGACAGGAACTGCGCAAAAACCATGGAGCCCTCCGGCCAGGGGCCGTGACCGGATTCCGAATTGAGATGACCGCTATCGCCGGCATCGATGATCATCGAACCCCATGATGCCGCGAGTTCGTCCGCCACCTCGTAAGAGCAATAGTGATCGTTGCGGCTGGCGACGACGATGGACGGAAAGGTAAATGGCTCAAGCGGGTAGGGGCCAAATGTCATCAGGTGCTTCGGCCGGATTTTCGGGTTGGAAACGTCCGGTGGCGTCACCAGGAATGCGCCTTTGACCTTGTCGCCAATCTCGGGAATGGCGTGGATGAAGGTCGGCACACCAAGCGAATGCGCGACCACGACCACCGGGCGCGTCGCCGCGTTGATGGATTTCACCACCTCCGCCACCCAGTCCTCGCGCACGGGTTTCGCCCACTCGGCCTGCTCGACACGGCGCGCCGTTGAAAGCTTGGTCTCCCAGCGCGTCTGCCAGTGGTCTGGGCCGGAATTGGTATAACCGGGGACGATGAGGATATCGGTGTCTTTGACTTTCATGCGCCGTATTTAGGAAAATTGCGGCGGGATCGCAATACAGCACGGTGAGCAGGTCGCGACAGCCGATGCCGATTATCTCTCCCCTTGCGGGAGAGAAAGGATTTTCTTGGATTTGGCCCCTTTGCTAAATCCTTAGAAAAATCCCAGAGAGGGGATTGTTTGAGCATGTTGAACATATTCCCCTCTCTGGCGATTTCTAGCACTTTGCAAGAGCTAAGATGCTGAAATCACTTTCTTTCCCGCAAAGGAGAGATAATCGGCTTCTGCTATTTGCCGGCACCAGGCACGCTCGAGTATTCCAGATACTACCCTTCTTCGGATTTGCAGTAATGGTGCATTTATATGCACGAATGTCATTGATCTTTGTGCCAGATTGGTGCATTATATTGCACTAACGATGGCTTGAGATGCCCAAGCCAGAGATCAACACACGCAAGATCGTGGCGCGGCTGGAAGCTGAGGGGTGGGTCAATGTCGGTGGCGGCAATCACGACCGCTTTATTCGCAAGGATAAACCGGAACTGATGATTCCGGTGCCACGTCACCGGGAATTATCCCCCGGAAGTGCGAGATCTATCGCAAAAGCAGCGGGTTGGATGTGAGCGATCCGTTGTTGGCCTATAGGCCACGACTGAAAGGAACATAGCAAAATGACCTATTATGTTGGAATCCTGGATGGAGTTGACGCTGTCTGGGGTGTACGCATTCCCGATGTACCGGGCTGTGTTGGTGCGGGTGCAAGCCCGGAACAAGCAATTGCTGACGTGACAATCGCACTTCGTGACGTGATGGCTCATAAGCGCGGCGGTGGGTTCGAAATTCCGGCTCCAACTTCGATTTCGGCCATCCTTGCATCAGGTGAGCTTGAAGCCGGCGAAATGGCCGTTATGATTCCACTGGCTCTCGATTCAGGACGAACAGTACGGGCCAATCTCACAATGGATGCAGGATTGCTGGATGCTATAGATGAGGCTGCGACGCTACGAGGGGTGACTCGTTCCGCGTTTATGGCGAGCGCTGCGCGGGAAAAAATTGAGGCAGCGTGATTATCGTCTTTGGGACAATCGCTCAGAAGAAATTGCAGTAAACAATCTCCTTCGATCGGTTCACTATTTGTGAACATGCTGTTCGATCCTGCTGGGCTTGTCTCCAGCGTGGATAAAGCCGACCTTATCCATAACGAAACGGATATGTTGCGAGGGGATGCGGATGAAACTCACACGCCGGGATGTGGTTGGTGGTGCAGTGGCCTTTGTCGCGACGGCGGGAACAGCCCGCGCGGAGATAACGATGGATAATATACCTTTTGCAGCGACAGCGCCGACTCATGTGTCGAAGGTTGGCATCAAAGCCAAGGACGCCGATGCGCTGGCGAAATATTATGAGGACGTTGTCGGCCTGCGCGAGATTTCGCGCAAAGGCCAGTCGGTCATTCTCGGTACAGGCGAAACGCCGCTTCTCGAGATCGAACAGGCGCCGGCTGTTCGTGCCGATGATCCACACAGCGCCGGTCTTTACCACACAGCGTTTTTGCTGCCGGCGCGCGCCGATCTGGCCCGCTGGGCCAGGCGGGCAATCGACAAGCGCACGCCGATTGTCGGCGCTTCCGATCATCTGGTCAGCGAGGCGATCTATCTGACCGACCCCGAAGGCAACGGCGTCGAGATTTATGCCGACCGGCCGCATGAGAACTGGAAATGGAACGGCTCTTCCGTGCAGATGGGCACCGAGGCGCTGGATGTCGGCAATCTGCTCGGCGAACCCGGCAACGAGGTACCTTTTGACGTTGCGCCGGATGGAACGATGGTCGGCCATCTGCATCTGCGCGTCGGTAACGCCAAAGAGGCCGAAAGCTGGTGGCAGAACGAACTCGGGTTGCAGACGGTTGCCGGGTTTGGCGGTAGTGCGGTGTTTATGTCAACAGGCGGCTACCATCACCACGTCGCTGCCAATTCCTGGCAGAGCCGCGGCGCCGGACGCCGCGACAACGACCGCTCGGGGCTTGCGTGGGCCGAGTTCAGCTCTGCCGATGCCAAGGACGAGCGCGAGATCGTTGACCCCTGGGGTAACGTCATCCGCATTGTGCCGATGAAGGGTTAGTGGGCGCTTACGTGCTCCCTCGTTGTCAGCCGCCTCCATCTCCAACAATCGTCGAGCACTTCCGTCTCCGTCATCCTCGGGCTTGACCTGAGGACCCAAGGCAAGGGAACGCTGCGTTATCACTTCACGCAACGCTTTCCATATGGGAATGTCACCAATGAAGGACCTGCCTCCCTGCCTTTGCCTACCTGGATAGAGTCGAGATTAGCCGAGACCATTGTGCTTCTCAGCCGTGGGTCCTCGGGTCAAGCCCGAGGATGACGGAGAGGGAGGCCCCCGAGGATGGAGAGGTGGGTGCCCGAGGATCACGGAGAGCGGGTGCTTGAGGACAATGGAGAAGTGCTGGCAGAGAGAGAGAGGCGCTCCGTACGCGCCGTTACGGCGTTTCAACCCGTTACAACTCCAACCTGTAAAATCCCGGAAAAATTAATAGAACGCTCGTTCAATTAATTTCCCGAACAACCCCGTTTTTACTGGCGGTTTTTTGCCGTTTCGCCGTGCGTAACCGCTATTCCGCCGGATGAATTGCGCAAACCCAAGCGACTCTCGCACAAGAACATGCAATTCCTATGCAAGAATCCTCGAATCCGGGATGCTTTTATCAACCTGAGGCTTTAATTCAGTTGTTGCCAGTTGAGCCAAACACGCGTTTGAAGATCGTGTCGACATGTTTGGTGTGATAGCCAAGGTCGAACTTCTCGCGGATCGTCGCTTCGGGCAGGGCGGCGCGAACATCGGCGTCGGCCAGCAGTTCTTCGAGGAAATCGGCGCCGTGTTCCCATACCTTCATGGCGTTGCGCTGCACCAGGCGGTAGGAATCCTCGCGCGAAACACCAGCCTGCGTCAGCGCCAGAAGCACGCGCTGTGAATGGATCAACCCGCGGAATTTGTTCATGTTTTTCAACATGTTATCCGGATAGACCAAAAGCTTTTCAATGACGCCGACCATGCGTGCCAGGGCGAAATCAAGGGTGATCGTCGCGTCTGGACCGATCATGCGCTCGACCGAAGAGTGGGAAATATCGCGTTCATGCCATAGCGCAACATTCTCCATCGCTGGCAGAGCAAAGGCGCGGACCATACGGGCGAGGCCGGTCATGTTCTCGGTCAGCACCGGATTGCGCTTGTGCGGCATGGCCGACGAGCCCTTCTGACCCGGCGAAAAGTACTCTTCCGCCTCCAGGACCTCGGTCCGCTGCAGGTGGCGGATCTCGACGGAGAGCCGCTCGACAGACGAAGCGATAACACCCAGAGTTGCGAAGTACATGGCATGGCGGTCACGCGGAATCACCTGCGTCGAAACCGGTTCTGCCTGCATTCCCAACGCCTTGGCGACATGTTCTTCTACGCGCGGGTCTATATTGGCGAAGGTGCCGACAGCGCCGGAGATAGCGCAGGTTGCAATCTCCGCGCGTGCCGCGACGAGACGGTTACGGCAGCGTTCGAACTCGGCATAGGCCTGTGCCAGCTTGACGCCGAACGTCGTCGGCTCGGCGTGGATGCCATGGCTACGGCCGATGGTGACCGTATCCTTGTGTTCGAAAGCGCGTTTCTTCAGGGCCGCCAAAAGCTTGTCCAGATCATCGAGAAGGATATCGCTGGCGCGCATCAATTGCACATTGAAACAGGTGTCGAGCACGTCGGACGACGTCATGCCCTGGTGCACGAAACGCGCGTCCGGACCGACGATTTCGGCTAAATGTGTAAGGAAAGCAATGACATCGTGCTTGGTCTCGCGCTCGATCTCGTCGATGCGATCGATGTCGAAAGTAGCAGCGCCGCCCTTTTCCCAGATGGTTTTCGCCGCTTCCTTCGGGATGACGCCTAGCTCGGCAAGCGCGTCGCAGGCATGCGCCTCGATTTCGAACCAGATGCGGAATTTCGTTTCCGGAGACCAGATGGCGACCATTTCGGGACGCGAATAGCGCGGGATCATATGTTTTCCTGTCCTGTGTAGGCTTTAGAGGCGGTCTATCAGAGCAAGGCCGATCACTCAACGCACCTTGTGGCGACTTTTGCGCCTATCGCTGCCTGGTGACTGCCAGCCAGCGGTAATCCGGGCCCTCGAAACCGGTTCCACGTACGGCAATCATCACTGCCATTACTGGTTTTCCGCCGTCTGGATATAGGGTCTGGATAGCGCCAATACTATAGCCCAGCGGGCAGCCGCGGCTGCCCGGGACGGCACTGTCTTCGTGCAGAATTTCAGGCTTGGCGTCCGGCTTGTCTTCGACAAGCGTCAGGCGGAAGCCCTTGATTTCACCGAGGTTTTGGCAGGTTTCGCTCGGCGGAACGGCAATCTCTTCGAGCTGTAGAGTCAATGCCGGATCAATGGCAGGGAACACAAATCTCGGGTTGATTTTCACCTTGAATGGGTCGGCCGAAAGCTCCGTCACCGGGTTTGATGCCACGGCATTGCCTGCATTGGCGCGCAGTTCTTCATCGCTGAGGGAAGTCACGCCTTGTGCGTCGCGTCCCGCCTTGTCGCGGGCGTTTTCCACTGATGAATTTTCATCATCCAGCCTGACCCGAACCGGCGTTTTCGCTAAAAACTTGTCGGTTGCCGTGTCGATATAGAACCGGTTGGCGTAGGGGAAGCCGGAGCCATCCTGGACGCCATATTCTTCAAAGGCAAACGTCCCGCCATCCTTGGAAAAACCAATAATATCGAGCTTTGCCGCGTCTCCGGCCCATGCTGAGACTGGGAGGAGCATAACGAGCGTGGCGAGAAAAGCGCAGCGGAAAACCATCATGATCCCTTGTGGATTGAACTGCGAAGGAGGTCGATGTTGGCCTTGTAGGCCGCCTCTGTCCCGCCCTTATAGATCGCTGATCCAGCTACCAAGGCGTTGGCCCCCGCGGCCACGGCCAAGGGTGCCGTCTCCGCGGTGATACCTCCATCGACTTCGAGGTCGATCTTGCGATCACCGATCATCACCTTGATATTCTTGATCTTTTCCAAGGTTTCCGTAATGAATTTCTGCCCGCCGAAACCGGGATTCACCGTCATCACGAGGATAAGATCGACGTCGTTCAACACGTATTCGAGAGCGGATTCCGGCGTGGCGGGATTGATGGCGACACCAGCCTTCTTGCCGAGCGCCCGAATGGCCTGGAGCGAGCGGTGCAGGTGCGGTCCGGCTTCCGCGTGGATCGTGATGATATCCGAACCAGCCTTGGCAAAGGCTTCGAGATAGGGATCGCAGGGCGAAATCATCAAATGTGTGTCGAAAACCGCGTCTGTTAGCGGCCGGATGGCTTTCACCACTTCCGGGCCAAAGGTGATGTTGGGGACGAAATGCCCGTCCATCACGTCGATATGGATCCAGTCGGCGCCCGCCTGCAAAACAGAATTTACTTCCGAGCCAAGCTTCGAAAAATCCGAGGCGAGGATGGAAGGTGATATGACGAGCGGACGGCTCATGATCTGTCTCCGGTAGAAATGTTGTGGGCGCCGGTTATCACGAGCGGCTGTATCGCACAATCGAAACTGTTCAGCGAAGCGAGCGCCAGACGGGGAAGGGATCGTTATCCGCAGGCGTAGCGGCATGGACGCCGCGTGCTACGGCGCGCGCCATGGTCGAGGCTGCAGCGGCACAAAGGTCAATGAATTCAGCTATTTCCGGCGTTCTGTCGCTGGTCCCGGTAGCGAGCGCGAACACGAGGTCGCCATCAAAAGGCGTGTGAGCGGGCCAGATTGCGCGGGCGTAACCGTCATGGGCGGCGATGGCGAGACGCTTCGCTTGAGCCGTGGTGAGTATCAGATCAGTGGCGATGACCCCGATCGTCGTGTTGGTGTCACGCGCCGCATTGTTGAACTTTGTTCTAACCTCGACAGCGTCGCTCGGGAGGGGGTGCGGCAAGCCAAGCCCGCCGAACTCGTCGCCGATTTCGAAGGGAGCAGCCCAGAAATGCCTGCTTTTTCCGACGGTTACTGAACCGAGCGCATTGACCGCGACGAGGGCGCCTATGATCGTGCCGCTTTCAAGCAGCGATGAAGCCGAGCCGAGCCCGCCCTTCAGGCCCTTGACCGTTGCGCCGGTTCCAGCGCCGATGGTTCCAAGGGCGAAATCGCTCGATGCGGACTGTGCGGCCTCATAGCCAAGCTCGCGATAGGGTGGATAACGTCCCCATTCCTTGTCGCCGCCATTCAGCATGTCGAAGAGAACTGCGCCGGGGACTATGGGAATACGCTGTGTGCCGGCCTCGAACCCGACACCCTTCTCGCGAAGTGCAGCCTGGACTCCGGACGCAGCGTCCAGCCCGAACGCCGATCCACCCGATAAAACCAGCGCGTTGATCGCCTCGACCGTATTGTGCGGCTCAAGAAGGTCGGTTTCTCGTGTACCCGGCGCACCGCCCAGCACCTGAACCGCCGCCGTTGCTGGGTTTTCGCATAAAATGACAGTGCTGCCGGACTTGACCTTGCTATCCGAGGCGTTCCCGACTGTCAGCCCGGCGACGTCGGTGATCAGGTTGCGCGGGCCGGTCCTCATCGACATCAGTTGGTCTCCAGCACAAACTGCTTCCCGTCGAATTTCTGCAAACGGTAGCTGTCGGCAATACGCTCGCCACGGACATTGAACTGTACCGTGCCAAGCGCCGTTTCGAAGACATTCTTGCGAAGGAGTTCCGTCAGGGATCCGGCCTGTGATTGGGCTGCCGTCAGCACCTGAAGTGTCACTTCTGCAGCCGCATAGGCTGGTACTGTATAGCCTTCCGGGACTTTTCCAGCCAATTCGATCGCATTTTTGGCGTTTCGGGCACTTTCCAGCGTTTGCGGCTCGCGTGGTGCGATCATCATTGTTCCAACGGCAAGATCGCCGCCATTGCCTTTGGCGTTCATCGCTTCGCCACTGACAATGGCCAGAGGATAGGCGAGCGCCGCAGCACTTCGGCCGATGGCGGCAACGTCGTCGCGTTCGCCGCCGACGAAAACCTGTGTGGCGCCTGCGCGTTTCAGCCGACTGACCAGTGCATTCTGATTGTCGAGGCCGGGACGGTAGGTATCAGCAAAGACCGGCTTCAGGCCCTTTTCTTCCAGACGTGCGCGCACACCTGCCGCAAGTTCACGCCCGAAGATCGTGCCGTCATCGATGATTGCGAAAGGTTCTGAATGCCAGAGCCCGGCGAGGATATCACCGGTTTCGTTGGTCTCATTGCGGGCAGACGGCGCGATCCTGAAGACAGGATAAGGCTGATCGGCGCGTAATTCCGTCAGCGTTTGCGCCCGTATTGCCGGAGTAATGATTGGAATGCCCTTCTGATTGAGGATTGGCAGAGCTGCTTCGAGCGATTCAGCGCAAAGAAAACCAATGACGATCACCACATTTGCCTGCACCAGCTGTTTTGCTGCCGCCTCACCGCCTGCCGCGCTGCATTGGTCATCAGCAGTTGTGATCGAGACAGCCTGGCCGCTCTTGTTCGCAGCAACGGCAATCGCCGCGCCATCGACAACTTGCGTTCCGAGGCGCGCAAAGGGACCTGAAAGCGGCGCGATAACGCCAATCTTGTCTTCCGCATGTGCGACACTGCTGGCAGCCATGCAAAGGCCAAATGTCGCGGCGCGTATCATGGAGTTCATTGCGAAAATGCCGTTTCCTCTTGGATGGGAATTACTAGAGCAAGTTCTGCTCTACCATGTTTTCGGTAACCGTTTCCTTCACTCTGCGCAATCTCGCGCTATATAAAAGGAAGTTATCGGAAAAAATCATCTGCCCCTATGGTTGAGACACATGTTGCGATAGTGATGGTTCAGACAACGGAAATAGAATTGTGCTAATTGCCAAAGATCAGAAAATAGAGCCGCTCGCATTTCGCAATGCCATGAGCCATTTTGCCGAGGCGGTTCATATCCTTACCACGGATGGTCCGGCGGGCCGCCGCGGCGTTACGATTTCGGCAGTATGCTCGGTTTCCGACGATCCGGCGACCATGCTCGTTTGTCTCAACCGCAATCATGACTTCAATCACCTGTTCATCGAGAATCAGGTTTTCGCCCTGAATACACTGTCCTTTGAACAACAGGCACTTTCGGAAGCCTTCTCTGGCAAAGGCGATTTGTCTCAGCAGGACAGGTTTGCGCTCGGGCAGTGGCAGACTTTGCAAACGGGCGCTCCCGTGCTCATGAACGCCTTGGCGAGCTTTGATTGCCGCATCATCGCAACGCATGACGTGGCAACGCATTATGTGATCTATGGCAAGGTCACCGCCATCAATATAGGTGATCCTGGCCGATCATTGATCTATCTCAATCGCTCCTATCGCAGTGCAGGGGACTAGGGTCAGGATGGCTGAACTGCCGCAATCGATCGAAGATACCCTGGCTCTGCTTGAGGCTGGCGGATATGTCGCGGACCGTGCGCTGGCGACGGTGCTGTTCCTCAGCTTGCGCATGAAAAGGCCGCTGTTTCTCGAGGGCGAGGCGGGAGTTGGCAAGACCGAGATCGCAAAAGTACTCGCGGCAACCCTGGACCGGCCGCTGATCCGCCTGCAGTGCTATGAAGGGCTCGACGTTTCTTCTGCTGTGTATGAGTGGAATTATGCCGCGCAGATGATCGAGATTCGTCTGGATGAAGCCAGCGGCAAGGTCGATAAGAAAGCCATAGAACGCAATGTTTTTTCAGAGAAATTCTTGATCCGCAGGCCTGTTCTGCAGGCACTGTCAGGCAAACCGGGCAAAGCTCCGATCTTCCTGATCGATGAGCTCGACCGGACGGATGAAGCCTTTGAAGCCTTCCTGCTTGAAGTGCTGTCGGATTATCAGGTCACGATTCCCGAACTTGGAACCATCCGTGCTGCCGAACCTCCGGTCGTCATCATAACGACCAATCGGACGCGCGAGATTCACGATGCGTTGAAACGCCGGTGCCTCTATCATTGGGTAGACTATCCCTCCGCCGAGCGTGAGCTTGAGATTGTCCGCCGCAAAGTTCCGGCAGCCAATGAACGCCTGTCGGACGAGATCGTCCGTTATGTACAGAAGCTGCGCGATTTGGACCTGTTCAAGCTTCCGGGGGTTGCTGAAACCATCGATTGGGCTGGCGCTTTGACCGAAATGGACAAGCTCGCGCTCGATCCGGAAACCGTATCGGACACCATCGGCGTTCTGCTCAAATATCAGGACGATATCGCCAGGATTTCCGGGGGCGAAGGGCGGCGAATTCTCGATGAGATCAAGGCGGAGCTCAACGCGGCGTGACATGGAAACATTCACCTCATCACCTGAGATAGCGCGGTCTGACAGCCGCCTCGCCGACAATATCGTCTATTTTGCCCGGACCTTGCGCAAGGCCGGATTGCGGGTTGGTCCGGCTTCCGTCCGGGACGCGATCGAAGCGGTTTTGGCCGGTGGTATCGGCTCTCGAGATGATTTTTATTGGACACTGCATAGCGTGTTGGTGAACCGGCACGAGGACCATGCGACATTCGATGAGGCCTTCCGGCTTTACTGGCGTTCGCGCGAGCTGATCGAGAAAATGCTGGCCATGTTCTCGCCTGTCGCCATGGCGCGTGAACGATCGAAGCCGAAGGCTGCCGAAGCCCGCGTCGCCGAAGCTCTGTTCAAGGGCAGTTCGCGCAACCAGCCTGGAGAACCACCGCCGGAGATTGACGTGGATGCACGGTTCACATTTTCCGGCAAGGAGGTGCTGCGGACCAAGGACTTCGCCCAGATGTCGGCCGACGAGCTCAATCAAGCGCGCCGGGCGATGGATGAGCTGACGCTGCCCGTCGATGCGGTTGAGACGAGGCGTTTCCGCAGTGATCCCAAGGGCGCGCGCATCGATCCAAGAGCGATGATGCGTGCGAGCTTAAGGACCGGTGGCGATCTCATCTTGCCAAAATTCCGCTCGCGCCGCGAAGTTCACCCGCCATTGGTCGTACTTGCCGACATTTCCGGTTCCATGAGCCAGTATACCCGCATTTTTCTGCATTTTATGCATGCGATGATGGCGAAACGCCGCCGGGTCCACTGCTTCGTCTTTGGCACGCGGCTTAGCAATATCACGCGATCGCTACGTTACCGCGATCCGGATGATGCGATTGCCCATTGCACCGACGCTGTGCAGGACTGGTCAGGTGGTACACGTATTGGCGAGACCTTGCGGGAATTCAATCGTCACTGGTCGAGACGTGTGCTTGGCCAAGGCGCTGTAGTCCTGTTGATTACCGACGGATTGGAACGAGAGGATACTGTCGGTCTCGAAGTGGAGATGGAGCGGTTATCGAAATCCTGCCGTCGATTGATCTGGCTCAATCCTTTGTTGCGTTTTGAAGGTTTTGAACCGCGCGCACGTGGCGTAAAAGTGATGTTACCCTACGTTGACGACTTCCGTGCCGTGCACAATATGGATGCCTTGGACGATCTGTGCCGGGCGCTCAGCCGTCCGCATAACAGGAATGACGATCCGAAGCGCTGGTTGCACCAATATTGATGTTTGTGGTACTGTCGTACAATGCTCAATCCTTCTGAACAAATACGAGATCCGCTATTGATTGCCGAACGCTGGATGGCGGAAGGCCGTGACGTGGCGATTGCCACCGTCGTGGAAACCTGGGGCTCGGCGCCGCGCCCGGTTGGCAGCCATTTGGTGATCGACGAGGCCGGCAATTTTGAAGGGTCGGTTTCTGGCGGCTGCGTAGAAGGTTCGGTCATTGCCGAAGCCATGGATGTTATCAGCCAGGGTACACCCCGTATGCTTGAGTTCGGTGTCGCCGACGAGACTGCGTGGGAGGTGGGTCTGTCCTGTGGCGGGCGTATCAAAGTCTATGTCGAACGGCTGGGCTGAGCATGGATCCCTACTGTCTGAAGAAACTCAATGAAGAACGGCAAGCACGCCGCGCGGCATTACTGCTGACCGATCTTGGCGACGGGCGTGGCCGGGTGATCAAGGAGAGCGATCCGGTCGCCGGTTTGCTCGGAGATGCGGTCAGGCAGGCGTTCTTGTCCGGAAAGTCAGGCGTAGCTGAGATTGAGGGCCGTTCCTTCTTTTTGAACGTTCACATACCGCCGCCGCGTCTTGTTGTAATCGGCGCCGTGCATATCAGCCAAGCATTGGCTCCCATGGCAAAAATTGCGGGCTACGACATGGAAATCATCGATCCGCGTACGGCGTTTGCCACGCCGGAGCGCTTCCCCGATGTCAAACTCTTTGCAGAATGGCCGCAGGATGTGCTCGAAACGCGTCCGCTCGATCCCTATACGGCGGTTGCTGTTGTCACGCATGATCCGAAAATCGATGATCAACCGCTGGAGCGGGCCCTAAGTGCCGGATGTTTCTATGTTGGAGCACTGGGCAGTCGCAAGACCCACGCAAAGCGTGTTGGGCGCCTCAAAGCACTAGGGCTCAGCGATGATCAGATAGGATTGATCCACTCACCGATCGGCCTCGATATTGGTGCGGCGAGCCCTGCCGAGATCGCCGTTGCTGTTCTCGGCGAGGTGATCAAGGCATTCCGGGCAAGGGGATTGCAGGCCACGCTGCATTTGGAAAAGACAGCATGATTTTCGGCGAAATTCCTCTTGAAGATGCGCTTGGCGCCATCCTTGCGCACTCGACCCATGCGGGCGTCCTGAAACTGAAAAAGGGCCATGTGCTGACCGTAGACGACATTGGGCAATTGCGCGCAGTGGGAGTGACCCATGTCATTGCAGCGCGCCTGCAAGATACTGATCTCGAAGAAAATGAAGCGGCCAGGCGAATAACCGAAGCATTGCAGTGGTTTGGCGTGCGGGCAGGGTCAGCATCGACGGGCCGGGTCAATTGCTACGCCGAAACAGCCGGGCTTCTCACGGTCAACGCTGATTTGATCAATGCCATCAATGCGGTCGATCCTTCGGTTACGATCGCTACATTGAAAGCCTTTGATCGGGTTGAGCAGCAGCAAATGGTCGCCACCATCAAGATCATCCCCTTTGCAGTCTCTGCGTCTGTAATTGACAGGATTGCGGAGTTGGCACGCGGTCGCACAGCCTTCGGGGTGCAGGGTTTTGCAGGCTCGCGCATCGGGTTGATCCAGACAACACTGCCGTCCGTTAAGGCAACTGTGCTCGACAAGACGCGCCGTGTCATCGAAGCGCGGATTGCGGCGAACCACGGATTTGTGACATCCGAACTGCGCCCGCCCCATGCGAGCAAACCGCTGGCGGAAGCGATACGTGAGCTGCAGAAAGCAAATGACTTTGTCGTCGTCTTTGGTGCCTCCGCGGTGGTCGATCAGGACGACATCGTCCCAGCCGCCATCAGAGCGGCGGGCGGTACAGTCAATCATATCGGTATGCCGGTCGATCCGGGAAACCTGTTGATCCTTGCTGAACTCGACGAAAAGCCGTTGATCGGCGCCCCCGGTTGCGCACGAAGCCCCAAAGAAAATGGCTTTGATTGGGTGCTCGACCGGCTGATGGCGAATATTCTCGTCACCAAAACAGATATTGTCGGGATGGGCGTTGGAGGTCTGTTGATGGAAATTCCTACGCGTCCGCAACCGCGCGATCCACGTCCGTTGGCAGCGCGGCCCAACGTTGCAATCGCGCTGCTTGCTGCCGGTCAATCGACCCGCATGATGGGGCCGAATAAATTACTGGCCACCTTCGATGATGTGCCGTTGATACGCCGCTCGGCACAGACAGCGATCGAGGCTGGTGGGCGTCCTGTCGTCGCTGTGCTCGGCCATATGGCGGAGCAGTGCAGCGGGGCACTGGACGGACTCAACGTGGTGATCGCCCTCAACAAGGACTATGCCAGCGGGCTTGCTTCGTCATTGCAGACCGCGATCAGGAACGTACCATCGTCAGCTGATGGTGTGATGATGCTCCTGGCCGATATGCCGGCGCTGTCCGCGGCCGATCTGCAGAATATGATCAGGCGGTTTCAAAGCGCGCGCGGGCAATCCGTCGTAAGGGCAACTTTCGAAGGCAAACGCGGTAATCCGGTTATCCTGCCGCGTATTCTGTTCGATGAAGTATTCACGCTTGCCGGCGATGTCGGTGCTCGGCATTTGATCGAGCGCGGCGATGTTCCGGTGATCGATGTGGAACTCGGCGAGGCTGCTGCCCTTGACGTCGATACGCCGGATATGCTGCATCGCGCGGGTGGTACTATCATAGAGCCCATCCGATAGGAAATTCGCTTGATCAGGTCTTTTATTCTCGGCGCGTTGGCTTCTCTCTGCCTTTCGAGCTCCGCGTCAGCATTGCAGCTCGAACCTTACAAGGACAATCTCTTTGCCTATCCCGGTATTCTGAAGACCGGAGATGGCGGAGACTATGTCGTCGTTGATTACAACGAAGTGCGCGATATTAACGGCCGCGATCAGGTGCCAGAACGGCGCGTCAAACAGAACTACATCTCACTGCAGCCGAAACGTTCGCAAAAAGACCTTGTTGTAACCACGAACAACGGTCCTGTAAAAGTCATGACGGTCGGTCAGCACGCCGGCGCGTCTATCATCACCATTTATTTGCATGGCCAAGGCGGTAATCGCCAGCAGGGTATGAACGACTTTACGTTCGGCGGTAACTTCAATCGCCTGAAAAACCTGATGGACCGCAATGGAGGACTCTATATCACACCGGAATTCAGCGACTTTGGAGACAAGGGCGAAATCGAGGTTTCTGGTGTGATCGATTATTTCAAAGCGCAATCGCCCCGCGCCAAGCTTTTTGTTGCCTGCGGATCAATGGGCGGATCCTTGTGCTGGAGACTTGCGCAAGATGCCCAAACATCCAGGAATATCTCCGGTCTTATCATTCTTGGATCACTGTGGGATGAGCACTTCATCGGATCAGCCCCGTTCAAGCGGCGCGTACCTGTCTTTTTCGGGCATGGCAGCCGCGATCCGGTTTTTGCTGTCGACAAGCAGGAAGCGTTTTATCGGAATATACGGGCATCGACACCGGATTATCCCGTACACTTTCACCGGTTCGAGAGTGGCAACCATGGTACGCCAATCCGCATGACCGACTGGCGCGGCGTGCTTAACTGGATGCTATCAGTCTCTCCCTGAAGGCTGGCGCGAACTCGTGGCAATAAAGTCCCGTTGTGGCAGTTGTGCCACTAGACAAATGGCGAAAAGCGAATAGTTTCCGGCCTATATCCAGTCCTGCGATAAGACTTTGCGGAGAGAACAATGCGCCTGCTTACCCATATTTTGAGCCGGATTACCCCTTTGGTAGTCCTCATTCCATTGGCAGCATGTTCGACGACCGGCGCGCCCAGCATGATGCCAACGATACCAACGTTTGCGCCCATACGGCCACCTGTGAACGCCGCACTGGCTCAACCGTGCATTGCGGCAGCGTCTTCCAAATACTTCATGGGCGAAAGCAACATCAAAGCCGTGGACGCCGAACCAGTGGGTGGCGGTTTAAATCAGGTGCGCTTGAAGGTCGATATCCGCGACGCCATGTGCACAGTTACCGACAAGGGGAAAGTTCGTTCCGTTGTCGACACGATGCCGAAGAGTGCCGACCAGCTCGCTGCCGAGGAAGCTGCGGCGAAAAAGGCTGCTGGTGAGCCGGCGCCGGTCAAGAAGTCAAAGAAAAGCAGCTGATATTACATCCAGCGGGATTGAACGGCGCGGTCAAAAACCGTGCCGTTTTCATTTGGATAGCAGGTCTGGTGGAACGAGCACCTGAAGTTCACCCGCGTGAATCGTGATCTTGACGTCGCGCGCGAGTGGGACCAACTCACCGTCGATGGTCGCTTTCGCGCTCCGGCGCAGGTGCGGAAAGTGTAATTCAACCTCTTTCGCAAGAACTTCGTCCACGTCGGGATTGCGGCGCCACGATCCGGTCACAACGGTGAATGCCAGTTTTATCAACGCAACCGGTGTGAGCCTGCCCGCAATATAAAGGCCAAGTTGTCCACGATCGAGCGAGTCTGGCACCGGCAGCATGCCCTGTCCGTAGGGATTATTGGAAATCGACATAGCCGAGACGTTTCGCTCAGCAGGAGCGCCGTCGACAATCATCCGCACGGCGAAGCGCGGAGGATTGCTCATGGCTTTGGCAAAGGCGCGTATGCTTGCAAGACGCTTCCCCCAGCGCGAGCGATACTCGAGCGTATTGCGAAATTTTATCATCTGTGGCTGGAAGCCGATCGAAAACTGATGAACGAAACTTTCCTCGTTGGCGGTGGAGATGTCGACCGCCTTGATGGAGCCGCTGGCAAGGCTTTCCAAGGCTGCATTAAGATCCAGAGGAATTTTAAGGGCCCGTGCAAAAAGATTCATGGTTCCGGCGGGAAGCACTGCAAGCGGAACCTTGGCTTTCCAGGCAACATCGGCTGCAGCAGAAATGGTGCCGTCGCCACCGCCTGCCATCAGCACGTGTTCGCCCCCCTCCGTTGCAACTTTTTGCAGCGCCTTGACGATGCTCCTGCCAGCGACGATGTCACTCTCAAACGTATGGCCGTGCTTTTCAAAAATTTCCTTCGCTGTTTCAGCGAACAACTTGATGTCCATGGTGCGAAACGTACCGCCATCGCGGTTGAAAACAGCATGGATTTTCATGTCTGATCCTTGATTGGGGGACGCGGAGTTCGATCGGAGGATGATCAATTGTCCCGACAGACGCAATGCCTCAGCCGCGGTTCGGTTCCGGTCGTACAACCAGATGAGGGCTCGCAAAGCCAAGTTTTCGCAGGGAATTCTGGATTTCTGGCGCACTCATGAAGAGTTTCCATAGAAGGCCGCTTCTGTGGTTCTCTATCATCGCGATCATCGGGCCCTGATCGATCGCGAGATAGGTTCTGGCAAACCATTTGCTCGTGGGCGAAAATGCATCAATGAAGCCGAAACGGCCGTTGATCTTGCGATATGGGAGCGTCAGGAAATGGCGCAAGGCTCGCATGGATTGCTCCGGTAGGTAGGGGAGGCTGCTGAGAGCCGCAGTAGGTGCAATCAGACCAAAATCTGAACCGGGGGAACTGACTCGGTAACCTTTGGGGCCATGACTCGATGACAGACCCCAGCAATCCTGACCATAGCCGGTGTATCCATGCGGATTGTAAACGCTATGCAGGTAGTTGATCCGCGCGTGGCTGCAATTTTGCAACCAGTAATCGGCATACTGGTCTGTGAGGCCACGCGGATCGAGTCCGCAGAAGGAATAGTGAGCAAAGAACAGAGGGCCGCCGAAGTCCGGACCCAAGGGCAGCGTCACGCCGTAATAATCGCGGCCATTGATAACGGCGCCGTTTGCCGCAAAACCCTCGTGATAGAGATCGGCGTCAATACCATAGTCAGACGATGCGGTAGCCAAAACGTAGGTGATTAGAGCTTCATTCCAGCCTCGGATCGGCACATTGCGCGCCCAACCAAATTTGGGACTGTGATGCCAGTAGAGAACCTTCTCACCCGGTTTGATGTGGGAATTCCATTGCACGGATGTCCAGAGCCGATTGATCCGGTCACGGATGGCAATGTCTTCGGGCGCCTTGGAAGCAAAATACTGCCGGACACAGATCAGTCCTTGAATGAGGAACGAGGTCTCTACCAGATCGCCGCCATCGTCGAGACGCGTAAATGGCACTGTCGTGCCATCCGCGCCGTTGATGAAGTGCGGAAAGACGCCTTGATAGCGTGTCGTGCGCTCGAGCGCCGACAGCATCTTGTCAATACGGAGGAGGGCATCATCACGGGAGATCCAGCCACGCTCAACTGCAACAAGCAGAGCCATGAAGCCGAAGCCCGACCCGCCAATGGCGACGAGGTCATTGTTTGGATCAGAGGTTCGACCGGACCGGTCACGCGCGAGACCACTTTGCGGATGAGCCCCCTCCCAGAAATAGCGGAAACTCGCCCGTTGCACCTGCTCCAGCAGGAAATCATCGCTGTCGTCCGCATTCGGCGGATTTCGCAAGTCAAGTCTCTGATGCATGGAAGGTCAGAATCCTTATGGAGGGCGTTATGCCGCTGCATATGACGGGTGCATCGGCCGTTTGTCTGGTCTCTATAACACCTAGTATGTGCGATGCTGCCTGAGAAGACAGAGGGTGATGGAATTAGTCAGATACGGATACGTGTTCTGTGACGCTGATGCTTCGTCAACGAATGAAGTAGTTGCTGTTTGCCAATTTGCAGGACAGGCAAAATAAATTTTATCGCAGTATTTTCTGGAAACGCCGCGATGTTTCCAACGAATAAGTGCGGTTTAGGGGAGAAATGGACGTTTCAGCGGCAATTTCCCGTTGTTGCGTTCCATTGCAGTGATAGTGTGTTGGCTTAGTAAAAAAGGGTCAAAATTCTGTGAATAACCAGAGTGTTGCCTTTGAAAATAAATACTTTATTGAGGAGTCTCTTTAGTCATAATTCCGTCATCCAGAGCAGCCGTTTCATGAACCACCGCATTCTTTTTGGCTCCTATCCAATCCCGCGTTTCGCCGGTATTGCCAGCCATAATTTTGTTGTCTGGACCGATGAAATAGGCGGGCCGCTCTTCGAAATCAATGGCGGTGCGGCCAATGCGGATGGCAGTTTCAACTATTGCGCGATCCGTGGGCCGCTGACAGCCGTTGTCACTGATTACGCGAAACGCGACCTTGTCTATTGCCCTGAGTTCTATGTGCGTCCTACGTCGCGCACAACATTGCTGATGGAGGGCAACTACACATCCATCGCCGGGCGCTGGCGCGCTGCAGTTGATGTCGCCGAGCGTATCCGGCTCTCCAAGCTGCGTTATTCCTTTCTTATTCAAAACAGCAATTCCGTGGCAACGGCCATTGCAGAAGGCATGGGCCTGAAACCGCCATCGGCGGCTATTGGGCGAGTCAAAGCGCCAGGGAGCCATCGCCATCTGGTGTTGGATCCGGCTTAAGTCGAAGTTGCCATAGCGCCAATATTCAAATAATAGGTCCTAAGTATTTCAACCGGTATTGATCCGGCCGTAGTCTAATTTGCCTTTGTTCTCGGCGCAATCCCGCCATTATTGCAGGGCTAATGACGCCGTCACAATTTCATGGTGAAATCAGTATTGTTTTTAATCCGTTTCTGGCTCCGGAACACATCATGACGTCTATTCCTGGTAACGAAAAGCAAATACGGAGGATTGAAGCGCGCGCGCAGTCCAGACTGCCGTGGGGCAAGAAAACAAAATCGGCATTGTTCGCATTTTTCGGAATTGCCGTTGCGGTGATCGGCTTGCTGGTTCTGGATCACCTTTCGAGTGGCATTTCGTTCCACGATGTCAAACAATCCATCCATGCCATACCAGGCAGTGTTCTGTTGACCGCGCTTTTCTTTACGTTCGTGAGTTTCGCGGCCGTTGCGCTCTATGACGTCGTCGCGGTTGAAACGATAGCACCGGGGCGGGTGCCCTATCACATATCCGCCATGGCGGGTGGTGCGGGATATGCAATCTCCAACGCGCTCGGGTTTTCGCTGCTTACCGGCGGTGCGCTTCGCTACCGGGTCTATGCTGCCGAGGGCATCGATATCGCTGATATCGGCCGGATTATCGGTACCTCCTGGATGGCGATCTGGTTTGCCTTCACCATCATGATCGCTGTCGCCCTTGTCATCGATCCATCGCGGGTACCCTGGATCGTGTCATTCGGACCGGTTGTCGATCAGATGATCGGTATATTGGTTCTCGTTGCGGTGGCGGTATTGTTGTACTGGCTTTCGCGGCGCGAGCGTACGCTCAATATTGGCCGGCTGTCGGTTCGCTTGCCTACGTCGCAGGGCGCGCTCATGCAAATCCTGGCGGGCCTGGTCGATGTGGCCGCCGCTGCCGCAACGCTCTACGTGCTGCTTCCCGCAGGTTCTGTGAGCAGTATTCCGGCGTTTGCGCTCGTATATGTGGTTGCGGTTGCTCTTGGTATTATCAGCCACGCTCCTGGTGGCATTGGTGCGTTTGAAGCAACCATTGTTGCGGGTCTGGGTCTGGGGCAAAACCCGGACGCTATAGCGGCGCTTGTCGCATATCGCGTCATCTACACCCTCATACCGTTTCTGGTGGCAATAGCCGGTTTCGTCGTTTCCGAAATCCTGCGCCGTCGCCATCTGATCGCCGGCCCGACCATTTCAGCTGTGCGAATGTTCGAGCCGCTCATCCCTCCACTCTCGGCTGGTATTGCCTTTCTTGGCGGTATCGTTCTGCTGATTTCCGCGGTCGTTCCCGATCTCCACCACCGGCTGGAAATGCTTGCTGACATATTGCCGATGCCGTTTCTGGAAATGTCTCATCTTGGGGCGAGTTTCGTTGGATTGGCGCTGCTGATCGTTGCGCGCGGCCTGGCACGGCGTCTCTGGCGCGCTTGGTTCCTGGCGTTGGTCCTTTTCAGCCTCGGTGCAATCTTCGCGCTGACCAAGGCCTTTGCCTGGGAAGAAGCTCTCATGCTTGCCTTGATGGCAGGCACCCTTCTGCTGTTTCGCGATTTATTCTATCGCAAACCGCTGGGCGAGCATTTCAGCTTGTCCTGGGGCTGGCTGGCCAGCGTCGGCACAACGGCGTTTGCTATCCTTTGGCTCGGTCTTTTTGCCTATCGGCATGTGGAATACGCGAATGAACTCTGGTGGGAATTTGCCTGGGATGCCCAGGCATCGCGTTTTCTGCGTGTCTCTGTTCTCGTCCTGACGTTTCTCGCCGCGATAACGATCAATACAATCATCAATGGTGTTGGCCGCGGTAAACTGCGTGCGCAGCCTATTCCAGAACAGGTGCCTGATTTCGTTGCCGCGTCCCCAAGAGCTTCCGATGCGCTTGCGCTGCTTGGCGACAAGCGCTTCCTGATGGACCCCAAAGGAAAAGGCTTTGTCATGTATGCCCGCTCGGGCGGAAGTCTGGTTTCGATGGGTGAGCCGGTAGGCAGCGATGATGCCGTTGCCGATCTTGCCTGGGCTTTCAGAGGGCTTGCCGATCGTACTGGTACGAGAACGGTATTTTATGGGGTAGGTCCGGAAAGACTACCTCTGTTCCTCGATATGGGGTTGACAGCGTTGAAACTCGGCGAAGTCGCTCGTGTCGACCTCAGCGATTTTTCGCTTGAGGGCTCCAAGCGCCAACCGCTGCGCTATGCGGCCCGTCGTCTGGAAAAGGAGGGGATCCGTTTCGAGATCATGTCGAGAGACCAGACGCCGGACATCATGGATGAGCTTCGCGCTGTATCCGATGCCTGGCTTGAAATGAAATCCGGTTCCGAAAAGCGTTTTTCGCTTGGCTCATTTGAAAACGCGTACCTTTCCCACTTCGACATTGCAGTCCTGCGTAAGGAAGGCGCGATCGTAGCCTTCGCCAACGTCTGGCGCGGGGCGGATAATCAGGAAATTGCCGTCGATCTGATGCGGCATGTGCCTGATGCGTCCAGCGTTATCATGGACGGTCTGTTCGCCAATCTCCTGATGGCAGCGAAGGGTGAAGGCTATCGCTGGTTCAATCTTGGCGCCGCTCCGCTATCAGGCCTTTCCGATAGCCATCTGGCCTCGCGATGGAACCGTATCGGTTCGTTTATCTACCGTCGCGGCGCTGAATTTTATCGATTTGACGGATTGCGTGCTTTCAAGGATAAGTTCGGCCCGAAATGGACACCCTACTATCTGATTTGCCCCCCGGGTCTCGCGACACCGCGTTCGTTGATTGATGCGACGAACCTGGTGAGCGGCAGCCCCTTCGAGGTCTTTAAACGATGAAATTCCTACGCAGGCCCTACCTTCTCGCCATTCTTGCACTTCTCGTTGTCAGCATCGCTCTTTCCGCCACGCTTCACTTTCTCCCGCGGTTTGGTTTCGGGCCATTGGGCAAGCGAATCCTGATTTCTTCCGAGCGCTTGAACGACGTGCCGCTATTGCAGCCAGCCGGCAAACCGACGGGCATTGCTATCCTCGTGTCGCAAAAGGGCGGTCTTGGCGCGGACGATGAAGCCTTGACGAAATTGCTGCTGGAACGCGATTTTCTTGTGCTGACCGTAGATCTGGAGAAATGGCGCAATGAACTCGATCAGGATACCGGCGATTGTACATATTTCGTTTCTGATCTTGAAGGTGTGGCCAAAGAAGCCCAACGCCAGATTGCCGTGGACACCTATATGCATCCGGTGGTTATCGGTATCGGCGAGGGTGGTGTCATGGCTTACGCGTCGATGTCCGATGCTCCAGCTGCCACGCTTGCCGGTGCGGTAGCGGTTGATCCATCGGTGGCGCTGAAGACCAGATTGCCTTCGTGCGAAGGAGCGGATTACGAAGCTGTTCCCGGCGAGGGGTTCAGCTATTCCTATGACGCTGATCTACCCAATCCGGCGACGATTGTTCGGGAAAAGCCCGACACTGATCCTAAGGGCCCTCCGAGCGCAGGGTTCTTTCTCGCTCAGGAAAAAATTGGCGCGACCAAGGCTGAGCGTTTTGTAATGGCGGCTGACGCAGCAGTGGATATCGCCAAAGAAGACGCTTCGGCAGAGGCCTTGCCAATCATTGACATCCCCGCAGGCAACGGACCGGCGCAATATGTGGCTGTATTTTTCTCCGGCGACGGCGGCTGGCGTGATATCGACAAATCTGTTGGTGATATCATTGCAAAAAAGAGTGTTCACGTGGTCGGCGTCGATTCGCTGCGCTACTTCTGGTCGCTACGCAAACCGGAAGACATTGCAAAGGACATTACGAGGATTGTCGCCAAGGCCGATCCCACAGGCAAATTGCCAGTGGTTTTGCTCGGCTATTCCTTCGGCGCCAACACCATCCCGTTTTCCTGGCCTTTTTTGCCGAAGCCGTTGCAAGACCGTGTCTCCCTCGTCGGCTTGATCGGCACGGAAGAAACGACGCCGTTTCAGGTATCGGTCGGCGCTTGGCTCGGATTGGGAGGCGACAACGAAGTAGCGCCCGCAGTTGCGAAGCTGCCGCTGGACAAGGTCCTATGCGTTTATGGTTCAGAAGAGGACGATACAGCCTGTACAGCTCCGTCTCTGGCTGCGGTCCAGAAGATTCAACTGGAAGGCGATCATCACTACGACGAGAAGTATGAGATGCTTGCTGGCAAACTGATGGAAGCGGTCGCATCGCGCCAGCCGAAGTAACAATTTATGTAGCGGCCCGCTTCTATCGGTGGGTCGCTACCGCTACATTTCGCTCAATCCGCTGAAGACTAAACCTGTCACGCTTTCCTTTGCCGAAGCCTTGATGGCGGCGATTGACGCGCTGACACGGTTTACGTCCACCTGCATATGACCTTCGGCGATTTCCAGCACTGCAACACTGCAGCGCATTAGCGGAAATTGACGTTCGCCACCTGTCCGGTCATGGGCGAGGATTACACCAGCCGCGCGATCTTCCGGGCTGTAAAGTTCGCGGACATTAGCGCTGAAATCCCGCAACAGTTGCGTCAGTATTGGTTCCAGCTCAGCGCGTGTTCCTCCTGTTATGCCAACGAAAAAGTCATCGCCACCAACATGACCGAGGAATTTATCCTCTCCGACGAAATGATGCCTAAGCAAAGAGGCGAAAAGGGCAATGGCTAGGTCGCCCTTCTGAAAGCCATAATGATCATTGAATGGCTTGAAATTGTCGAAGTCGAAATAGCAGAAATATCGCGCGTCAGAGCCATCACGCATGACATCCTGAACATAGTCGCGAATGGATCTGTTACCCGGAAGGCTGGTTAGGGGATTCTGATCCTGAGCGGTCTTGAGCAACTTCTCATTGATGATTTTCAGAAGCGACGAGGCTGAAAGAACGCCAGCATAACGAAGGTTTTCTGTCAGAATCACGCAATCGCTGCCATTCATGCCAGCGAAGATTTTCAGCATTTGCTCAGCAGGCGTATTGATATCAGCAATGGGCGCATCGGTGACGAAATGCGCGATGCCGCGCTGGTAGATGCGGTTCTTTAGCAGGTCACGGCCGAACGGGTGGTAAATTCTGCCCTTGACATGATGCTCATGCAGTACGCCGCGTGGCTCGTCATTAGCGCCGAGGATGGGAAAGAAGCTTTGTTGCGGGTTCTTGCGGAAAAGCTCGAAGACCTTGTCGAGATCATCATTTTCCCGCACGGCAGGCAGGCGTTGTACCTGCGCCCTAATCAGGATGCTGTCCAACGTTGTTGTCTGCCTACGCAACGACCCTGCCTGTTCGAGATGAGGATACGAATCCTGCAATTCCCCAAAATGTGTGGTAGGGCGTGCGATGAAATATCCTTGTACGAGATCGCAGCCAAGTTCCCGGCAGATTACAAATTCTGCTTCGGTTTCAACCCCTTCAGCGATGACCCTGGCGCCAAGCATATGCGCGGTCTGGACGATCTGTTTGACGATGTGGCGTTTGCGCGGTGTGGCATCCAGCTTCGACACGAAGTGGCGATCGATTTTGACGTAGTCCGTTGCATAGTCGCAGAGCAGCTTAAGGCCGTTGAAGCCGACGCCAAAATCATCGATAGCCAGTTTGAAACCGGAAAGGCGGAGCTTTTTGATGAGTTCGAAAAATGCCGGATCCTGCGCGTTGTCGAAGCGTTCAGACAATTCGAAGCAGATCGAGGAGGGGCGTATCCCCGCCTTGGTCAGATGATTGGTGAGGCGTTCCACGATATCGCTGCCGAGGCCAATGAGCCTTGCGTCCATATTGATAAAGAGCATTCGCTGGTTATAACCAGGCAATCCACCGAACCCTGCAAAGGCGCGACTGTTGACCATTTGCTCGAGCTCCAGCAATTGATCGACGTCGTGAGCTTTGTCCAGAAGTTCCAAAGGTGATTGGAAACCCAGGCGGTCATAGCCGCGCATCAACGATTCATAGCCAAAGGTCGCCCCGCTCTCTGCTTCAACAACGGGCTGAAAGGCGGTTTCGATGGCTAGTTTGGCGAGGGTAACGAGCTGATCATCGCCAAAACGACGCAAAACCAACATTTCGGCTGGACGAAAACTCATGGGGAAAACTCCGGGGGAAGATAATCATTTAGATTTATATTTTCCCCTGACCCTTCAATTTTCCGTTTCCCGAATGTGACAGTTTTATGAAGTTGCGGGCCGCCCGGCGGTCGACGCAACCGGGACTGCGATGCGTATGCTTATTTCGCCATGCTCAACGCAGATGCTCGATGATGCTTGCTACCCAGAACCAGCAGTTCTTCAAAGTGGTTCATGTCGTTGAAGCTGCAAAGGGCAGGCGGCTGGATTTCGATAATCGGCGCCTCCTGTTCGAGACAGAAGAGACAATCATCAAACAGTTTCTGCCATGCGGGCAGGCGGTCGTCAGCCAACCAATCAATGAGATAAGCGAAGGTGATATGAAAAACGTATGTATCGTGATCGGGATGACGGTATCCAAATGGCACCGCTAGAGTGTCGCGCCATGCCTTTATGACTGCCTCGTCCTCCAAACTTGCTCCCTTGACCGTCAAACCGACGGGAGTGACATCGATCACCTTGATCTTGAATGAGCCACAGCCCTCAAATTCTTCCAGGCGTTTCAGATAGAAGCGCGTCATCTCATCGATGCTGGTGCCGAGCGGAATATCTTCGGGCCAGTACGGCAACGAACGGCGATATTCGATGATGCCTTGAAACAGGGTCATGTGCAGGCTGGATACGGGCGTGAAAGCAAGTTTGCTGGCATCAGGCATCGACAGCATACGATCCCGCACCTCGAGCACAGCGCGTTCCGAGGCAGAACCCTTCACCAGATGACAGACGACGGTATTGCCGGGTTCTGGCAGGAAAGTGCCATTCGCATCGTAGCGCGTTCCCAAATGTCTGGGCACGTCGGAATTGCTGCTAGCTGCATATCGCGCGACGGATGGTTTAATGGATTGGGACATGCAAACTCCTAGCATGTGGTGCACTTTGAGGGCGGGGAATAAAAAGATTGGGAGCGGGTGCGAATCGCACGGTGGGGCGCAATGTGCCTGATGTATTTGTCAGCGATATGAACGCAATCGGACGCCGCGTAAATTGCTGGTGTATGCTATTCGACTATAGTCTTCGTTCGATAATATAAGTTGACACTTTTCCTCATAAATGATTATCGGGAGGCGATTGCAGCTGTTCAAGCGCATGCCCATAAAACGGAGGTCGCCATGAAATTTTCTCTATCATCGCTGGCTGGAGCTGTGGTCTTCGCCACTGGTCTTGCCGGCTCGACAATGCTGGCGACGGCACAGAGCCAGTCAGATGGTATTGTTGTCTACAACGCACAACATGAGAGCCTGACCCAGGCTTGGGCTGACGGTTTCACCAAGGAGACCGGCATCAAGGTGACGCTCCGCAATGGCAGCGACATGGAATTCGCCAACCAGCTTGTCCAGGAAGGTGCTGCCTCGCCTGCGGACGTGTACTTGACAGAAAATTCACCCGGTATGGCACTCGTCGACAAAGCAAACCTGTTTGAGGTGCTGAACGCCGATACGCTTGCTCAGGTGCCCGAAAATTATCGTCCGGCCAATGGTCATTGGGCGGGTGTTGCGGCCCGCTCGACTGTCTTCGCTTATGACAAGACCAAGCTGACCGAGGACAAGCTGCCAAAGTCCATGCTGGATCTCGCAGACGCAAGCTGGAAAGGCCGTTGGGCTGCATCGCCGTCCGGTGCTGACTTCCAGGCAATCGTAGGTGCGCTTCTCCAACTCAAGGGCGAAGAGGCGACCGCTACATGGCTGAAGGCAATGAAGGTAAATTTCACTCCCTATAAGGGCAACAGCACTGCGATGAAAGCCGTCAACGCTGGCCAGATCGAGGGAGCGGTCATATACCATTATTACTACTTTGGTGATCAGGCCAAGACCGGTGAGAATAGCAAGAACGTTGGCCTGCACTTCTTCAAGAATGAAGACCCAGGTGCATTTGTCAGCGTCTCCGGTGGTGGCGTCTTGGCGTCCAGCAAGCATAAAGACGAGGCACAGGCGTTCGTGAAGTGGGTTACCGGCAAAGGCGGCCAGGCGGTTCTGCGTGATGGTACATCCTTTGAATATGCCGTAGGTGAGGGTGCTGCATCCAATCCTAAGTTGGTTCCACTGGCTGACCTGCAAGCTCCAAAGGTTGATCCATCAACGCTGGACAGCAAAAAGGTCACCGATCTGATGACTGCGGCGGGCTTGCTCTAGCCGTAACACACCGGTCGAGCTAACAGCCTGCCAGCAATATCCCCGATACGTCCATCGGGGATATTGCTCATTTCAATGCAGCGACGAGTGCAGCCTTTGAACTGAACCGTAACTGTAACAATGAAAGCAATTTACGTTGCCGCCAAGCCAGTCAGTTTACCAGCCAGGCGAACTTCTCCAAGCTTCCCACACGCTCATCCGGCGCCGTGGGGTATCGCATGCGCCTGTGGTTGTGGCAGCTGCGATCGTTTCGCTTTTCTCGTTGCTGCCTGTCGGGTTCGTCATCTGGATAGGTATCCAGACCGGTTGGGAAACCACCTCCGCCCTGATATTCCGCCCCCGAGTTGGTGAACTTCTAATCAATACTGTTCTATTACTAGCGGTCACGATTCCGATCTCCATCGTGCTTGCAGTAACGCTTGCATGGTTGACGGAGCGTACCGATCTCCATGGCGCGCGTATCTGGGCCTGGCTCTCTGTAGCGCCGCTTGCAGTGCCGGCTTTTGTTCACAGTTATGCCTGGGTAAGCCTCGTGCCCAATCTGCATGGACTTTTCGGCGGCGTTCTGGTGTCGGTTTTGGCATATTTTCCATTCCTGTACCTGCCGGTATCGGCCCAGATTCGTCGCCTCGATCCGGCAATTGAGGACGCGGCAGCTTCGCTCGGCAATGGTCCTTGGCGCGTCTTCTTCTTTGCCGTACTGCCGCAGTTGCGTCTCGCCATTTGCGGTGGCTCATTGCTCATCGGGCTACACCTCCTCGCCGAATATGGCCTCTATGTCATGATACGGTTTGACACGTTCACGACAGCGATCGTCGACCAGTTCCAATCGGCCTTCAACGGTCCCGCTGCCAATGTGCTCGGTGGTGTGCTGGTCCTGTGCTGCTTCGGGCTCCTTGGCCTTGAGGCACTTTTGCGAGGCAATGAACGTTATGCCCGGGTTGGCTCCGGCGCTCCGCGTCATCCGGTCAAGCAAGGATTGGGTTGGCTGGCGCTTCCGGGAATTCTGATTTGCCTGCTGACTGCCGGACTGTCTCTCGGCGTTCCGTTTGTAACTCTCGGCCGTTGGCTTGTCGTCGGGGGAATCAGCGTCTGGCGACTGGATTTGATCGGCATGGCTTTCGGCCAAACTTTACTCTTTGCTGTCGCGGGAGCTTTGTTGACTACCATAATCACGGTGCCAATGGCTTGGCTTTCGGTCCGCGCGCCGGGCCGCCTGCAGCGGCTCATGGAGGCGTGCCATTACTATGTCGGTTCGTTGCCAGGCGTCGTGGTGGCACTGGCGCTGGTTACAATTACGGTGCGCGTGGCTCTTCCCTTGTACCAGACAGTATTCACGTTGCTGCTTGCCTATGCCCTGCTGTTTCTTCCGAGGTCGCTCGTTGGTTTGCGTGCCAGTATCGCGCAAGTGCCCGTAGAGCTTGAGCAGGCTGCCATGGCTCTTGGGCGGTCGCCCATGCAAGCCGTGACGCAAATTACCATGCGGCTTGCTGCACCCGGCGTTGCAGTCAGTATGGCGCTGGTGGGACTCGGGATAACCAACGAATTGACCGCCACGCTGATGCTCGCGCCAAACGGCACCCGGACGCTTGCCATGCAATTCTGGTCGCTGACCAGCGAGATTGACTATGTGGGTGCGGCACCATACGCGCTCATGATGGTGCTCTTGTCACTGCCCATGACACTCCTGCTTTATGCACAATCGAAGAGAATGGGCGGACGATGACCTTTCTAACCGTCACCGGCGTTAGCAAGCGCTATGGAAAAGTTGTTGGCCTGGACACTGTCAGTATCGATGTTCCGGCAGGCAGTCGTACCGCTATCGTTGGACCCTCTGGGTCCGGCAAGACTACACTGCTGCGGTTGATTGCCGGATTTGAAGTACCAGATGCCGGGCGTGTCGTCTTGGACGGAAGTGTCCTGGCGAACGGACCTGCCGTTGTACCTGCACATCGGCGCGGTATCGGCATCGTTGCGCAGCATGGTGCCTTGTTTCCGCACTTGACGGTCAGCGACAACATCGGGTTCGGACTTGAACGAAATACTCCGCAACGCGACAAACGCATTCTGGCCTTGATGGATATGGTCGAACTCACGCGGACGATGCTGGATAGACGTCCGCACCAACTGTCCGGCGGTCAGCAACAGCGTGTCGCGCTTGCTCGTGCGCTTGCGAGACAGCCGAAACTGATGCTTTTCGATGAGCCGTTTTCTGCGCTGGATGCAGGTCTTCGCGAAGGTATCAGGACATCGGTGGCCGAGGTGCTGCGCACTCAGAAAATTACTTCCATATTGGTCACCCATGATCAGGCCGAGGCTCTTTCGTTTGCCGATCAGGTCGCCATTTTGCGGGAAGGCAAGCTTCTACAAGTCGGTGCGCCGCAGGATCTTTATTTGAACCCACGGGATCCATACACTGCCGCCTTTTTAGGCGACGCCATTATCATGGAGGCCCAACTAAACGATGGTTGGGCTGTTTGCCCACTCGGCCGCATCGAAACCAATTCATCGCATGCTGGTCCCGCCGAAATCATGCTAAGGCCGGAACAGGTGGTTCTTTCTCCGATCTCTATTGATGCCGACGAGGTTTCAAATGGCTGCTATGGGGACATCACCCGAATTGAATTCGGTGGGGCATCGTGTTCCATTGCCATTTCGCTGACTGACGGGGCGTCATTGTTAATCAAAACGACGAGTATCAATTTGCCGCCGGTAGGTAGTCGTGTTCAGATAGCCGTGCTTGGGAAGGCACATGTCTTCGAATAAACTACAGCGCTGAAACGGTGATCCATGAGCAAGAAATTCAGCTGGTTGAACGAACCTGCGGCCTTCAATAGCGATGCCGACGAACTCAGTCTCGTCACCAAGGAAAAGACCGACTTCTGGCAGCAGACGTTTTATGGTTTCGAGCGGGACAATGGCCATGCTTATTTGACGCCGGTCAGCGGTGATTTCACGGTCAGCGTCACCGTTCGAGGAGACTATCAGAAACTCTACGATCAGGCAGGGCTGATGCTGCGCATCGACCAACGTAATTGGATCAAGACCGGCATAGAATTTACGGATGGGTTGATGCATTTCAGCGTCGTGGTTACCACCGGCACATCGGATTGGTCGGTCATTCCTCTTCATGGTTCGAGCACCGCTGATGAGGTAACAGTACGGCTGACGCGCCACGGCGATGCAGTTCGCGTGCAGTTTTCAGTCAATGGCGCGGCTTGGCAACTCGCCCGGCTAGCGCCGTTCTCAAGCGCTGACGCCTCTGTCGGTATTATGGCCTGCTCGCCGGAAAGAGGCGGCTTTGAAGCGACGTTCCGCAAACTGACCGTTGGTTCTGCTATTTCGCGCGCTCTTCACGACTAGCGTCCAAACAGTTCCGGCCGTTTTTCGCGTAGATGCAAGAGCATTTTACCCATCTGGGCGATATGGGCCTCTATCGTTTTTGCAGCCCGGTCGGGATCTTTATCGGCGATGGCCGAGATAATCGCTTCGTGCTCTGCCAAAGTTTCGATCATCCGGGTTTCGTAGTGGAGCAGAAGGCGTCTCACACGATCGATCTGGCTTCTTTCTTTTGATACGATTTCACGCAGGCCCACCAGTCCTGCCGCATCGCAAATAAGATCGTGCAGTGCTTCGTCGAGTTCATAGAACTGTTCGAAATCCTGCTTGTCAGCGGCTTTGCGCTGTCGTTCCAGATTCTGCCGAAAACGAGTGATGGTTTCAGGGGTGGCGCGCTCAGCAGCACGGCGAATTGCGGCCGTCTCAAGTGCGACGCGCACGAACTGAGCCGTTTCGATCTTGTCGAGCCACAGCCGCGCAACGAAGGTTCCTGTCTGGGGGTAAATTTCGACCAGGCCTTCATCGGCTAGCCGGTTTATTGCATCGCTGACCGGGGTACGGGAAACGCCCAACTGTGCAGCGACAAGCTCCTTGCGGATCGCCTCTCCTGGTGACAGTTGCGATGAAATTATGGCTTGCCTCAATATCGTATAAACCTGGTCTTTGCGCGTGACCGAGACGACCTTTTGCTCCTTGAAGTTTCTGCTCGGAGAAGGAAGCTGCAAGTTCAAGAACTCCCCATTGTGGCTGCGAAAATCCGGTAAACGATCAAAGCTAAACTATTTGACTCTGATCCAATAACATCTAACATGTTACACACCAACTTGAAAGAATGTTTTGGGAGGAGCATTTTGGAGAGCCAGTCCCCAATCGTCTCGTTACGCGGGATCAGCAAATCCTTTGCTCACGTCGTGGCTCTACGAAGCATCGATCTCGATGTCTATGCTGGCGAAATCCATGCCGTAATGGGCGAAAATGGTGCGGGCAAGTCGACGCTCGTCAAGGTTTTGAGCGGCGTTCATCGTCGAAGCGGCGGACAAATGACTGTTCGCGGACGGGAGGTCGATTTTGCGACGCCCAAGGAAGCGGAACGCAACGGCGTCGCAATCATCCATCAGGAACTCAATCTCATTCCAAGCCTCAGCGTTTCAGAGAATATTTTTCTGGGACGCGAACCGCTTAAAGCCGGATTGTTCATTGACTACGCGGAAATTGAAGCCCGAAGCGCGGAAATTCTTGCAAGATTCGGTATCGATATCGACCCGCGTGCGGACGTCGAGAACCTGCGGGTTGGCGAGCAGCAACTGGTGGAGATTGCGAGAGCGCTGTCCCTCGATGCGGATGTGCTCGTGCTTGATGAGCCAACATCTGCTTTGTCGGAAGCCGAGGCCCAGCGCCTCGCGAGCTTTGTTCGCGGGTTGGCGCGTCAAGGCGTGGCAATTGTGTATATCTCGCATCGCATGAGCGAGGTTTTCGCTCTGGCCGACAAGATCACTGTACTGCGCGATGGTAATTTTATCGCAACGCGGCGATCGGGTGATATCAGCGAACGTGATGTGATCCGGATGATGGTCGGACGAGAGCTGAAAAAGCAGGAGCCCAATGCATCCGTCTCGAACAATCCGATCGTCTTGTCCGTGAGAAATCTTGGTCTACAGCAACCGAACTCGCGCGGCCGGATTCACAGTGTCGTCAATGACGTGAGTTTCGACCTCCATGCCGGCGAAATACTCGGCATCGGTGGTCTGCTCGGCTCAGGCCGGACCGAAGTGCTGGAACTCATATTCGGTGCAGCAATCGGCAAGCGCTCGGGTTCGGTTCACCGTGCGGGTATCAGTTCCCGTGCTCAATCGCTGACACCGCGTGGATCGGTTTCAAAGGGGATCGCTTTCCTCACTGAAGATCGCAAAGGCACGGGGCTTTTGATGCATGCGGATATTCGATCCAACGCAGTTCTGCCTTCTCTCCCATGGATTGCGCCGCTCGGTTGGGTGACGAAATTTCGGGAAACTGCCGTCGCCAGTCGTATAATCAAGGCGATGCGCGTTCGCTGCCAAGGGCCGGATCAACACATCGACGAGTTGAGTGGAGGAAACCAGCAAAAGATTGTTCTTGGCAAATGGCTTGAAACAAAGCCGAAGGTGGTGCTGCTCGATGAACCAACGCGGGGCATCGATGTCGGTGCGAAGGACGAGATTTATGATCTTCTGAGAAAGCTTGCTCAATCGGGGGTGGCGATTGTGATGGTCAGTTCGGAACTGCCGGAACTGTTGGCGCTTTCAAACCGCATTCTCGTGATGTGCGAGGGCAGGGCGACACGAATCATCGAGAGCCGTGAATTTTCGGAAGAACGGGTAATGGAGCTTGCGACGCCCCTGGGAAATGCGCTCACGGGAGAAGCTGCATGACGAATACAAGCGAGCGGATCATGCCATCATCAAACAGCTCGGGACGACTGAAAAGCGTTCTAAAGTCCACCAAGCTCTATTGGGGCCTGGTACTGCTTTTTCTCGTGGGGGTGGTGTCCTCGCCTGTCTCATCAAAAGGCCATAACATCTTCTTATCTTTTGGAAATCTGTCTGATGTTTTTCGGCAGATTTCTGTCACAGGCATCACAGCCGTGGGGATGACTTTGGTTATCTTGATCGCTGGGATCGATCTTTCGGTTGGTTCGGTGTTGGCACTGGGATCAGTCGTTTGCGCAATGCTTTTGACCAATGAGGGATGGTCTTCCGCTTATTTGCTTGGCGTTCCGGCAATATTCCTCCTGGCATTCTTGTTCGTTCTGGGCGTTCTCACATTTGGCATCAATCTACAGAGAAGAGCTGCAGTCGACGCAGGTGCTAACTTTCCTGGGATGTCAAAACTCGCGCTGGTTGTTGCTGTTGTCACTGCCGTGGCAGTAGCTCTCGGAGTGGCGTTGAGTTCCGAAGGGAAGGCTGGTGTTCTGCTGGTTCTCCTTGTTGTCCCGGCGGTCGGCTTCATGCTTGGTACCATCAACGGACTGGTTATTGTCGGAGGGCGCCTACAACCCTTCATCGTCACCCTGGCCATGATGGTCGCGGGCCTCGGGATCGCTCGATTAACTGCAGGTCAGAACACTGCCGTGTGGCCGGTCTACACGGGAAGCAATGCAACGGAAGATTTCGAGGCGTTGCGTTCGCTGATATTTGGAATCATCCCGGTACCCGGAGTCATCTTCGCCGGTATAATCCTGCTATTTTGGGTAATCCTGAAGTTTACAAAGTTCGGCCGTTATATCTACGCCATCGGTGGCAACGAGGAAGCTGCGCGTCTCGCTGGTGTCCCTGTATGGCGTGTTAAGATCACGGTTTATGCCATTTCGGGATACCTGGCCGCACTCGCCGGCATTCTCTATGTCGCACAGTACCGGCAGGGGAAACCGGATGCCGGCATGGGGCTCGAGCTCGATGCAATTGCAGCCGTCGTGATTGGTGGCACAAGCCTCATGGGCGGTCGAGGATCGATGATCGGAACGCTGGTTGGCGTCCTTATATTCGGCTTTCTCAGCAATATCCTCCAACTCAACAATATAGACAGCAACACCCAGCTTGTTCTGAAAGGCGCGATCATAATCATCGCGGTCCTGCTGCAGGAGAGGCGTTCAAGCGGCTGGTTGTTCTTTCTGTCGCAACTCAGGGCGCGTGATGGGTTGGACAAATCCGTGCCCAACCAAATCAAGAATCCGCAAGGACCCGGCGACTAACTCGCAGCCAACAAAGCACAAAGGGAGAGAGAAAATGAGCATTACCCGTAGACAATTTGCCAAATGGGCAATGGCGACGACGCTGATTGCGCCGTTCGCCTTCAACGCGTCCATCGCAGAAGCAAAGGACAAATACGTTATCGGTTTCAGCCAGACGACGACCGTTGAGCCATGGCGCGTCCAGTTCAACAAGGACCTCGAAGCTGAAGCCAAGAAACATGCCAATGTTGAACTTCTGGTTGCAGACGGGCAGGACAAGACGGAAAAACAAGTCGCGGATGTCGAAAACTTCATTCGTCAGGAAGTAGATGCGATCCTGATTTCTCCGAAGGAGTTGGCAGGCCTGACCGGCGTTGTCGAGAAAGCCATGGATGCCGGAATTCCTGTCATTGTGCTCGATCGTAACGTCGACACAGAGAAATACACCCAGTGGATTGGTGGCGACAATGTCGTCATCGGCGAAGCGGCAGGAAAATATGCAGTCGAACTCCTTGGCGGCAAGGGTAAAGCCAAGGGTACAGTCGTCGAAATTTGGGGCGGACTCGGGACCCAGGCCAGCCACGATCGCAGCAACGGCTTTCATAAGAATACCGACTCTGAGCCCGGTATAAAATATCTCCTCGACAAGCAATCAGGCGACTGGAAGCAGGATCAGGCCTATAACATCATGGCGACTGCCTTGCGCAACCATGAAGACATAACGCTTGTCTATGGTCACAATGACCCGATGGCCTATGGTGCCTACCTCGCTGCAAAGGACGCTGGCCGCGAGAAGAATATTCTTTTTATCGGTGTGGATGGACTACCGAATGAAGGCGTTCAGTGGGTGAACAAGGGGGAATTGGCGGCGACATTCCTCTATCCAACGCCGGGAGCGGAAGGCTTGCGTCAGGCGCTAAAGGTGCTGGCAGGTGAGAAAGTGGAAAAGAAGATCGTCCTCGATACCGAAGCCATTACCAAAGAAAACGCTCCGGCTATCCTGAAAGCCAACGGACTGTAAAAATTGAATAAAAATGGCAGGTCGTGCTGAGCGTGCGGCTTGCCAATCTTTACCCTATCCTTCGTTTTTTATGCCGAATTCTGTTTTATCGCAGCAATATGATGATAAAATACTTAGTGCGATCACGATGATGTTCATGCTGCAACCGATTCTGCTTTGTAGCATTGAAGGGTAGGAGTAACGAAATGAACGTTTTCAAACCTCTCGCAATCACAAGCGTACTTCTGATGTGTCTGGCAACGCCATCTCGGGCAGAAGCGCTGAAGACGATGGATGACGTCGGGCGTGCAATTGACACCTGCTGGAAAGCACCATCAGATTCCAAAGGATCCGTGACGCTGAGCTTCAGCTTCAAGCGTGATGGAACTCTGATTGGCAAGCCAAGGCCAACCAGTATCGCTGTCGACGGAAACGACAAGGTCCGTGAGCAATTTATTGCGTCGGCGATCGATGCGCTGAGCAACTGCACGCCTTTGACTTTTTCGTCGGGACTGGCAGAAGGCATCGCTGGTCAGGTATTCACCATGCCATTCACTGCGCCAAAAGGTTCGGACAGTGGGCCGATGGTGACGACGCAGTGATTAGCGCCGCGGCGATCTGATTAGGTGTAAAGCTTCGTCTTTATCTGCTACGCGAAATTCAATTGCGACTGGCTTGAGATTAAGGAGCTTCGCTCACCACTCCGGAACCTAGAGAGTGATCTGCATTGGCCGAATCCAGAAAACTTGTCCCCACAAGCCAGCATGCCCCAAGGACCAAAACAAACAGAATGGCCAGGATCAGGAAGTCTCTGGGTTCGAGTTGCCGGTGATGGGTTCTGCGCATTTGATTACCACCATGCTGACAGTGTTCGCTGAACCCTAGATAAAGTGACTTAAATTCGTGTTAAAGTTGCATCCTCTGTCCCTGTCGCCGCGAAATACGCACGACGTTGTTCATTTAACCTAACGAGTAGTGGGAATTAGTGCCCGTATGCGCGCATCGCGAAAATACAAGCCGCCCCAGACCATCAAGCCGAGATAGAAGCCAAACAACAGATGACTGAGGACAGGGGTCCCGACACGCAGCTGTGTGGCGATCGCTCCGCCAAGATATCCAGTCAAAAGAATTGCGCCGAGAACCGAAGTTCGCGGAAATGCATAAAGTGCTGTGCAGACGAGGAGGAGGATGCCGAGGCCCCGCGCCAGGTTGATGCTATCCGGGTATCCCAACTGAGTATTGGTTTGTATGACGATATCCAGCGGTATCAATTTGATGCTGCCGTCAAAAAGCATGAAAAGAATGACAAGGCTGCTAGGAACGCGTCCAACCCAGATCGCTTTGTTCGAGACAGTTGGTGTCTGTCCAGCAATTTCCATGACCAGATACTCCAATGGTTGAAATCATTACCAGGATTTCCCAAAGGACGAGCGCGAGAGGTTTATTCCGACAGTGGTGTCAGATTATTTTTAGCTGATTTTGCTGTCTATTGCGGTTTCACCCATATTCCCCGGTTTCATCATTGACATCCTGCAAGGCCCGCACTCTCTCTTCAGACGCACTCGATAAGTGCAACCATATTTTCGCGAGACTATCCGCTGCCCTGTTGTACGACTCGTCCAATTCGAGTTCATCCATGAGTTCACGCACCTCGTCGAAATCCCGCGCCCCCTTTTCGATGACCGCATGCAGGCGGGTTGCTTGATCAAGCGAAAGATTGGGCTTGTCCAGTGCTTTCGGAATCTCTTTCACCAACCGCTGAACAAGATCAGCGTGGCCCTTCAATCGTGCAAGCCAGTCGTTTGCCATGCTTTCCCTTTGAACTAGGCCAAAAGCCGTATGTTCGGTTCACGTTGCCAATAACGCTTTCCTGCTTTCTCGGCGAAATCCTTATCCAGTTCAACCACACCATCGTCTGGGTCAATCCCGGCCTTCTCGAGCAGGGGTCGGGATGCAGAGGTGTAACCTATCGCCTTCAGGTGTCCGAACGCATCCATGACCCACTGTATGGCTGCACCCTCCTTCATCAAAAGCTTCGTGCCGTCCTGCGAGAGCAAGACTACCACTGCGTCGAACAATTGTGAGGGCGATCCTAGTAACTGGCCGTCTGCCTTCTTTTGTTTCCCGTCAGAGAGTTTGGCTCCGCCGACCTTAGGCGCGACCAGAAACGGCTGCCCGCCTGCATCTGTGACCGCTTTCTGCAACGTTCTAAGCATCGGGGCATCGCTCCCGTCGGCGATGAGAATCCCGACTTTTCGGCCATTGAGCGTCTCGATCATCTTCGAATGAATACTGAGAGCGGGTGAGGGGTCCATGTCAATCGGCTCCCGTGCGGCCGGATTCTTGTCTGGTAGTTCTATCGCGAGACCATTCGCCACCCGTTTAGCCAGTTCCTCGTCAACATTGCGTAGATTGCCCACCATCCTCGGCGGCACTTGTTCGAGCCCGACCTTGGAAAGTTCGAATACGAACGAAGAGGCGATGTGTGCTTGCTCTGATGGTTGTTGCGAGCGCCAGAACAGTCGAGCTTGGCTGTAGTGATCGGAAAAGAGTTCAGCGCGAACACGTAGTTTATCGCCTTGCTCCTCACGATCGGCACGGCCTTCGTAGGTGCCGAATCCCGTTACAGGGCATTCGCGCGGTCCGCTCTCCTCACCATGGGATGCCAGACTGTTGGGTTCATAATTAGCACGGCCCTTGGGCACGTTCATTTGCATCTGCCCATCACGCTGGAAATTCATGACCGGACATTTCGGCGCGTTGATAGGCAGTTGGTGAAAATTGGCTGTTCCAAGTCGTGACTTTTGCGTATCGAGATAGCTGAACAGACGACCCTGCAAGAGCGGGTCATTGCTGAAATCAATACCCGGCACGATATTGGCCGGGCAGTAGGCAACCTGTTCGGTTTCTGCGAAAAAATTATCAGGATTCCGGTCGAGAACCATGCGCCCGACCATCCGAAGTGGAAGGACTTCTTCGGGGATTATCTTCGTCGAGTTCGAGCACATCGTATGGTTGATCGTCAGCAAATTTCTGATCGAACAATTGCAATCCGAGTTCCCATTCCGGATAGTTTCCTGAACTAATCGCTTCCCACAGGTCGCGGCGGTGATAATCATTGTCAGCTGCCTGAAGCTTTAATGCCTCATCCCATAGAGTTGACTGGATGCCAAGTTTAGGTCGCCAATGGAATTTAACGAAGGTGGATTTTCCCTCTGCATTGACAAGGCGGAAGGTATGGATACCGAAACCTTGCATCATGCGTAGCGACCGGGGAAGAGTGCGATCCGACATCGCCCACATCAACATGTGTGTGGTCTCGGGCATCAGTGAAGCCCAATCCCAGAAAGTATCGTGTGCACTTCCGGCTTGAGGAAAGGCACGGTCGGCCTCCATTTTTACGGCGTGAACGAGATCGGGAAACTTGATGGCATCCTGAATGAAGAAGACAGGAATATTGTTGCCAACGAGGTCCCAATTGCCTTCCTTCGTATAGAATTTCACGGCAAAGCCGCGGACATCTCTCGGCGTATCAACCGAGCCAGCTCCACCTGCGACAGTCGAAAAGCGAGTAAATACAGGCGTCCTTTCACCCGCGCGCTGGAAAAGATCAGCTTTGGTAATGTCGGAAAGAGACTCGTAGAGTTCGAAGTAGCCGTGCGCAGCCGATCCACGGGCATGAACAATTCGTTCGGGAATGCGTTCATGGTCAAAATGAAAGATCTTTTCACGAAGGACGAAATCTTCAAGCAATGTCGGGCCGCGTTCGCCTGCCTTTAAACTGTTCTGATTATCGGTGATGCGGATGCCCTGATTGGTGGTGAGATGGTCGGCACCATCATGCGGCCCCTTTTCAGGCACGTGCTGGTGTGTTTCGCCGCCGCTGCCTCGGTCGGTGTCGAATGTTTTTTCGGTCGCCATGGTACCGTCCTCATTGTTGGTAGATTGATTTTTAACGAGGGCTGCGAAAGAAGGTTCCAGTGACAGTGCCTGGTTGGTGACCCTCAATGGAGGAGATTTGAAATGGCACCAAGGTTGGAAACCTGTGCATGTTTCTGTGGAGCCATCGTAGCGGAGGTCGAGGGCGACCCGTCCTGGATTTGCTACGATCACGACGATGATTGCCGCCGTGCTATTGGAGGTCCGCTGACCATCTGGGTTGGCTATCGACCTGCGCAATTCCAACTGAAGCGTGGTCAGCCAAAAACATTCTCGAAAACGCCTGGCGTCGTTCGAAGCTTTTGCGCGGACTGCGGTACATCTATCGGCTATTCGGACGACGGGATTGCTGATGAACTCTATTTGACGATCGGCTTTTTTGACCATCCCGAGCGATTTCCACCGGAGGCACAAACATATTGGCGACTGAAGCTTCCATGGATTGAATTCGCTGACGACCTTCCGCGGATTGACGAATATTCACGGTCTCGGACTCCGGACCTTGGTAATCCGCGTGACCGGTGAGCCAAACCAATTTCGCGCGCCATGATCACTTTTGATCCTGGACAGCTGTTACGCGGAACTCAAATTGAAGAGTTGCGTTCAAGCATTATGACAAGAATGGCTTTTGAACATGTGACCATCACAGACCGCATGCACCTCATACGACATGTGTCATGTGTTGAATCCGCTGATGAAGTCCTTGCTAAATATTGGCCTAAAAACTGCGGCGAGAAATATGTCAGTGCGCGGCAAGCTTGCATTGATGCTCGTGCAGGTCGATTGCATCCAGACGATGTCAGGCACGCCTTCGTCGAAGCAGCGAAAGAGGCGTCAATTTACGTCAACGAACGGCCACGCTAGAGGTACACTCCGTCAAACGTCCCTCAAGTAATCTCCGTCGGCGCCGCACTTTCAATATATTCATCGAAATATAACACTAGCTATCTGTGAAGCGCCCGATATATTCAGGTAAATATTTCGGAGCCTATCGGAGATTGAATATGGGCGTTCATCGTCAATGGATTAGTATGACTATCGCAGCGTTTGTGGCAGCGTGGTTTGGCACGACATTACTGGCAGTGCCAGCACAAGCGGCGGAGAAGGTTACCGTTTTCGCAGCAGCCAGCCTCAAGAACGCATTGGACGAGGTAACAGCCACGTGGCAGAAGGAATCGGGCAAGGAAGCTACAATCTCCTACGCAGCGAGCTCGGCTCTGGCCAAGCAGATCGAGTTCTGGTGCACCTGCCGATATCTTCATCTCGGCTGATCTCGACTGGATGGACTATGTTGCGAAGAAGAACCTGATCAAGGCGGATACCCGCAAAAATCTATTGGGGAACCGCATCGTTCTGGTGGCAGCGAAAGACAGGGCCGATCCGGTCGAAATCAAGAAGGGTTTCGACCTCGCCAAATTGTTGGGCGATGGCCGTCTCGCAATGGGTGCTGTTGATTCAGTCCCGGCCGGCAAATATGGCAAGGCTGCTCTGGAATCCCTTGGCGTATGGTCGTCGGTAGAAGGCAAAGTTGCCGGCGCGGAAAGCGTGCGCGCGGCGCTTTTACTTGTATCGCGCGGCGAAGCGCCCCTTGGCATCGTCTATCAGACGGATGCGGCGGCCGACAAAGAAGTCAAGATCGTCGGCACTTTCCCCGATGACAGCCACCCCGCAATCATCTATCCGGTTGCTATCCTCAGCGACAGCAAGAATGCTGACGCGGTGTCGCTGTTTGATTACATCAAATCAGAGAAAGCTGTGCCATTCTTCGAAAAGCAGGGATTTACGGTACTCAAGTAATCCCGCGGGCTCCAGTGGCTAGCACTGCGGGAGCCTCGCAATAGAACACAAGCGGGCGGGGGCTGACGTTTTTGGACTGGTTCTCACTGAGCAAGGAAGAATGGACTGCAGTCCACCTCAGCCTTCGAATTGCGTCCGTCGCGATGCTTGCCAGCCTGCCCCTCGGCATCCTCGTGGGTCTATTGCTCGCACGCGGAAAATTCTGGGGCAAATCGATCCTCAATGGCCTGATCCATCTTCCTTTGATTCTTCCTCCCGTCGTCACCGGCTTTATTCTTCTTATTCTCTTTGGCCGACGTGGCCCGATCGGTGCGTTTCTGGCCGAACATTTCGGTATTGTCCTGTCGTTTCGCTGGACGGGCGCCGCATTGGCTTGCGGGGTGATGGGTTTCCCGTTGATGGTCCGCAGCATCCGGCTGTCCATAGAAGCAGTCGACCGGAGGCTTGAAGATGCTGCGGGAACGCTCGGAGCAAGTCCGTCTTGGGTATTCGCGACAGTGACCTTGCCACTTATCCTGCCAGGGATCATCGCCGGCATGATCCTCTCCTTTGCCAAAGCCATGGGCGAATTTGGTGCGACGATAACATTCGTTTCCAATATCCCGGGGGAAACACAGACATTGTCGGCTGCAATCTACACCTTCACGCAGGTACCGGGCGGTGATGCGGGTGCATTTCGCCTGACGATCATCTCAGTCATCATTTCCATGGCAGCTTTGATGGCCTCAGAGTTCATGGGCTACCTTGTAGGACGCAGGGTAGACATCGAATGACTTTGACCTTTGAATCAAGACATATGCTTGGGAAATTCGCCCTTGACGCAGCTTTCACGTCCGACTGCGGCGTCACGGCGTTGTTCGGACGTTCCGGTTCCGGAAAGACCTCGGTCATCCGCATTATCGCGGGACTTGCGCAACCGGATCAAGGCAGGATTGTTTTTGATGGCGACGTGCTCGTTGATACAAGGAAGGGAATATTCGTTCCCAAACACAAGCGCCGTTTCGGCACCGTATTTCAAGAAGGGCGGCTCTTTCCACATCTGACAGTTCAGCAAAATCTCAATTACGGCCGCTGGTTTACTCCGAAATCGCGGCGCTCGGACGATCTATCGAAGATCATCGACTTGCTAGGTATTGGTGCGATTTTGGACCGGCGTCCGGGCAAACTATCCGGCGGGGAAAAACAGCGTGTGGCCATTGGCCGTGCCTTGTTGTCGTCGCCGCGTCTGCTCCTGATGGACGAGCCGCTCGCTGCGCTCGACGATACGAGGAAGACGGAAATTCTTCCTTATCTCGAGGCTTTGCGCGATGAAATGAATATCCCCATTATTTATGTCAGCCACTCGGTGTCAGAAGTGGCGCGTCTTGCAGATCGGGTCATCGTATTAAGCGATGGCAAGGTTGCAATGGCCGGTACAGCCGCTGATGTCTTGAGTCAGACCTCAATTTCAATCGCAGCAGATCGGCGCGAAGCAGGTTCACTCGTGGAGGGAAAGGTCGTCAATTACGATCCAAAGCACAAGCTGGCGACGATCGGGATCAAAATGTCCCAGATTTATGTTTCAGGTGCCGAAATCGCGGTAGGAAAAGGCGTTCGCGTCCACATCCTCGCCAAAGATGTAATGCTTTCGACGGTTAGGCCCGAACAGTTGAGTGCGCTCAACATTCTCGAAGGGACGGTAAGCGCGATCACCTCCGACACGGGCACAGCAGATGTTAAAGTCGATTGCCAAGGAACCGTAATAATGGCCCGTATCACCGAACTTTCTTGTGAGAGGCTAGGCTTGCAGGCGGGAATGCCGGTCTTTGCCATTATCAAGACCGTCGCGTTGGAGCCTCTTTAACATCAGTCTTGGGTGCCGAAGACCTGCTCTGGCTGCGATTGGCATCAAGCCAGGCAATATCTGAAGCAACGGCAGTTTCGACTTTCTTTTCCATGCTGCGAAAGCGGCTGAGCAGTTTCTCACCGAACTCGGTGACCACAGCGCCGCCGCCCTGCTTACCGCCGCGCTGAGAGTCCACGACCGGTTGGGAGAACATCGCATTCATGGCGCTGACAAGAAGCCAAGCCCGTCGATACGACATGTCCATGGCGCGACCAGCTGCAGAAATGGAGCCCGTTTCACGAATGTGTTCGAGCAATTGCATCTTTCCACGACCGATTTTCTCCCTGTCCGGAAAATCGATCCGCAAAACTGTTCTCAAATTATTTCTTGGAGATGGACCCATTGTCGTGACGCACCGTTGGACTGTCGCATTTATCTATAGCAATGCGCATAGCGATGTACACGGCCCATCTGAACTATGCCTGGTCTCCATGGCTGGTTGCAATTTTCTAGACGCGATGATGATAACGTACATTTTGATTTGTCGTAGATAACCAGTTTGACCAAGGTCAGCCAAGGAGGAGACTCGATGCAGAATTTTCACGGCCTTATCGTTCCAGAGAACCTCGCTGAAACAGCGCTGCCCCAGACGACAGCTCTCATTGTCTATGACATGCAGATTGGCATATTACGCCAGTTGAAGGATGGCCCGAAGGTTTTGGAGCGTGTGCTGCAGGTTCTGAAAATTGCCCGTTCGGAAGGGATATGCATATTCTTCATGCGGCATATGTCTTTGCCGAAACGTATGGTTGGCGTTTTTCAGGTCCGGCAAATGATGGCTTGGCAGCGCAAAACGTCGGCGGACGACGTGGATCCGTGGTTTCTGCGTGATAGCCCAGGCTTCGCACTTGCCCCGGAACTCGACGTGCGTAAAGACGAAGCGATTTTTGACAAAATCACATTCTCGGCCTTTGAGGGAACGCCTCTGGCGATTGCAATGCGCGACTGTGGTCTGAAGAGTTTTGTTATCTGCGGTATCGCCACTGAAATCGGGATTGAACCCACCGTAGGCCATGGCGCTGACCTCGGTCTTATTCCGATCGTGGTGACCGATGCTTGCGGCGGTGGTGATGCAGAAGCTGCCGGCCGTGCGATGGAAGGCATGAAGTACAGGGGCGACGCGTTGCTTTGCACGATTGAGGAGTTGTCGGCTGTCTGGGCCAGTAGTTAAAGTCCGTCTGCCGGTGGTCTACGGGGATTCTGATAGATTGCCGGGGCTGTAACAGTCAATCGATTGTGGGGCCTTCTATCCCGGTATAACAGGTCGTAATATGGTGAGGCCGAACTGACAATCATCTGTATTGGCTTCAAGGCTGCCATCTGTTCGCTATCGAAGGAGACACCCATGGTTGAAATCCAGTCCCCAAGCGGCCCAGATCTGACACAGGGAGTTCCTGTTACTGCCCTCGACGGAGGGAAGCTACTCGGGCATGTCGGCCAACAGGACGTCCTCCTTTTGCGCGTGGCGGACGAGGTCTTCGCGATCGATGCTTACTGCAGCCACTATCACGGACCCCTCATCGACGGACTAGTGGTGGAAACCACGGTGCGCTGTCCCTGGCACCACGCATGCTTCGATCTGCGCAGCGGCGAAGCTATCCGCGCACCGGCTCTAAGCTCATTGTCGTGCTGGCGCGTCGATGAGCGAGATGGAAATCTCTTCGTTCAGCACAAACGCGATGACCAAAAACAGGCACAGCCATCGCTATCGGCCGCGCCGGACAACATCGTCATAGTTGGTGGCGGTGCGGCGGGTTTTGCCGCTGCGGAAATGCTTCGCCGGCGGGATTTTCAGGGCAGCATTGTCATGCTGAGTGCGGACACCGCCGCTCCGGTTGACCGACCGAACCTTTCGAAGGATTACCTGGCGGGCACCGCGCCCGAAGAATGGGTGCCGCTGCGGTCGGACAAGTATTATAGCAAGGCGAAAATCGACCTTCGGCTTCGGACGGAGGTCACTTCGATCGACACTTTCTCGCAAGATGTCACGACTGCTAGCGGAGACAGGATTCCCTATGATCGGCTTCTCCTGGCAACCGGCGCGGAACCAGTGCGCTTGACCATACCCGGCGCGGATCAGCCGAATGTTTATACACTGCGTACGCTCGATGACAGCCGCGCCATCATCGCTGCAGCTAAGAGCGCTCGACGTGCCGTCGTGATCGGGGCCAGCTTTATCGGGCTCGAGGTGGCTGCCGCTCTACGCGCACGCGATATCGAAGTTCATGTCGTCGCGCCGAACAAGCGGCCGATGGAGCGCGTTCTCGGGCCGGAGATGGGGGATTTCATCCGAGCACTCCATGAAGAGCATGGCGTCATTTTTCATCTCGAAGACACGGTGGTGGCAATCGACGGTTCAAAAGTTCGGCTCAAGAGCGGCACCGTGCAGGAGGCCGACTTCGTTGTTGCCGGCATCGGGGTACAACCGCGCCTCGCCTTGGCCGAGCAGGCTGGCCTTGCCATCGATAACGGTGTTGTGGTCGATGCCTGTCTCGAGACAAGCGTGCCGGGGATTTATGCGGCGGGCGACATCGCGCGCTGGCCTGATCCGCATTCCGGTCAAAACATTCGTGTCGAGCATTGGGTGGTCGCGCAACGCCAAGGGCAGATTGCTGCACTCAACATGCTTGGACAGCAGGAAAAGTTCGACGCCGTGCCGTTCTTCTGGAGCCAGCACTATGAAGTCCCGATCAACTACGTTGGTCACGCAGGAAAATGGGATGAGATTGTCGTTGACGGTGACATCAAAGCGAAGGACTGCATGCTGCACTACAAAAGCGGCGGACAGGTTCTCGCCACAGCCTCAATATACCGGGATATTGAAAGTCTGGAGGCCGAGGTGTGTATGGAGCGCGAAACCGCTTAAAGTGCCACACAGTCCTGTGACCTGGAACATATCATTTGCCTCCGATAGGTCGGGATGTGCCTTCTCCACAAAGGCAACCATGTCGACAGATATTTCCCCTCCACGTGTTACCGTTACGTACTTGCGCGTCGTGAAAGCAATATTCATGATCTGCGGATGTGGCTATTCCGCGGTATGGATGCCCGGTTTTTTGGGCCGGGTACTGGCAGGTTTGCGGCGCTGCGGGAAAAAAATGGAGCAGTATCATGGCTATGTCATTGGATACGGCCGCGGAGGTTTTCCGTGAGGCCATGCGGGAAGCGGTCAAGCGGTACTCGTTGTGGTATCTCATTCAAGGTGCGCTGCTCGTCGCAGCAGGGGTCCTTGCGATCATCTATCCCATTATCTCGTCAGTGGCGGTCATCATCTTATTGGGCTGGCTGTTGATCATCAGTGGCGTTGCGCAGGGCATCAGCCTTTTGGGAGCGCGGCATGTGCCGCACTTTTGGCTGCAACTTGTCTCCGTTATCCTCGCCCTGCTTATCGGTTTCCTCTTCCTGCGCGATCCGGCGCAAGGCCTGCTGACGGTAACGCTTCTCCTGATTGTCTTCTTCATGATCGAAGGCATTTCAAAGATCGTCTTTGCGTTGACCATCCGACCATTCCCCCATTGGGGCTGGGTGTTGGCCAGCGGGCTCGTCGGTATCGTGCTCTCCCTGGTGCTTTGGGCAAGCCTCCCCGTCACGGCGCTGTGGCTCGTCGGATTGCTGCTCGGGATCCAATTGATAAGTGTCGGCGGTGCGCTGGCGCACCTTGCCTGGCAGGTGCGGCGCAGCTAGATGACCTGAGATTTTGGCGCAAAGAGCTTGACCCAAATGCCCGATTAGAGAAGCGGACATGAATGAATGTCCACAAGTGGCCCAAGCTAACGTTCGGGCGTATGTAGCGATTATTCCGTTGTTGAGGCTCACCCGGCAGCGGTTTGACCCGCTAATGCCACATGATCACGACGGCTGATCAATGATGTCGCGATATGAGACGCCAAGTGCCATATCCAGCTATTGAGCCAGACTGGTCTCAGTCGGGTAGTGGGGCGGATTCAAGAATGTTTGCAGGCGGCTTTCCCGCTTGGGACGACGCGCCTCGTACATGATTTTCTGATTGTAACAATGTGATTGTTACAATCAGAAGGGGCAGATTGCTAATTAGAGGCAGCTTTGATTTTTATCTAGCCAGCCTATGTGTTTGGCGACAAATTACTCCTCATGTTGGGAGACCCAAAGTTCCGAACTATGGCCTGCTGCCGGTTTTTCGGACACGAGGTTAACCCTAATTCCACGCAAGTTGGTTCCAGGACCAAATCGTTCCGGCGCGAGATGGTCCAGTGTCGAGTGGCGACGCCTTGGGTTGTAGAAGCGCACGCGGATCCGATCGAGAACCTGGTAGTTCACCATTTGGAAACAGATTTCGTGTTGCGCTGATGAGCGCCCTTGAAACAACCGGAAGAACTCTTCGGATCTTAACGATGATCTTCTTTGGAAGATGAGTGAGGATCGAGGGAGGGGAGGCATTCCGATATTATACTCTTGACAGGGCCATGCCCGTTTTCAGGAATATCATCAAGATTTCGCAATATCGACTATGCCGTGAAGCGTATCTCAGGGACGGCGTTACCTTGCTGTTAGAAGCTATCAGCAAGGCCGCAATACCCGGTTACTATATCGCTGACTATGCCAAAGCGCTGGAGATCGTCCATATTTTTGGTCGCACCAATTTGGGTTTGTTGACGTCAGCCAGGAACAGGAGACTTAGACTTGGATGGTACACTCGACGCCCTGATTCGGACCGGATTCGATAAGAGTGTCGGCTTTGAATATGTTCCGCTCACAACTACCTTGGAAAGTCTGACGTTCTTTGGCAATTGGCAACGTAAATTGGGATCGTAGTTTCAGCGAGGTACGGACCGCGCCCGTCGCCGTACCAATCGCAGCTCGCCCCAGGTAGGCTGCCACCATCCGCGTGAACGCTCCATCAGCTTGGGCTCATGACGAGCGCGGTATGGGAGACACTTTATATTCGGGGCCTTGTGTCTGGCCGTGGAACTTCACACCTATACAGGGCGATATGTTTCCCGCTCAGCTCGCCAATGCAGTCTTTGCCGGGTCTTGCCAGGATTGAAACCATGAGTATCGATACGACTGTGCAGTCAATCATAACTGTACGCTCCACAATTCCCGATGACGCGTTTACAGCGACGACGCTGGGTACCCTGAGAGAGGGTAGCGGTGTGGTCATTCGGGAGGACGGGCTGGTGCTCACGATCGGCTATCTCATTACCGAAGCCGAAGAGGTTTGGCTGACGCGCCGTGACGGGCAAGTTATTCCTGGTCATGCGCTAGCCTACGATCAAGAAACGGGCTTTGGCATCGTGCAGGCGCTTGGACCGCTCGGCGTGGCTGCGGTGGACTTTGGCGACGCGGCCAAAGCCAAGGTAGGAGATCCCGTTGTGCTTGCGGACGGGATCGGCCAGTTCGTCCGAGCGAACATTGTCGCCAAGCAGGAATTTGCCGGCTATTGGGAGTACGTACTGGATGAGGCGATCTTCATTGCGCCGGCTCATCCTTCCTGGGGAGGGGCTGCACTGCTTGACGCGGACGGCAAACTCTTGGGCATCGGCTCGCTTAACTTGCAAATGAGCAAAAATGGAGAGATTGCGGACATCAATATGATCGTACCGATCAATTTGTTGCCGCCGATCCTGGATGATCTACTCAAGCGCGGACGAGTTAACAAGCCGCCGCGGCCTTGGCTCGGGGCTTTCTCCGCCGAGAGCAACGGCAAGGTCGTGGTTATGAGCGTCAGCCAAGGGGGCCCGGCGGCTGAAGCCGGCCTGCGTCAGGGCGACATCATCTCGGAAATTCGAGGCGAGGAGGTTGATGGGTTGGCGGATTTTTACCGGAAGGTGTGGACCAGCGGCCCCGCTGGCGCAGAGATCCCGATCAGAGTCCTGCGCAACGGCCGCGAAGCATGGCTGCGCGTAAAGTCAGCCGATCGCAACAGCTTTCTCAGAAAGCCGCAGCTGCAGTGAGGAAGAGTTCCTCGCGCCTGTTCGCAACAAAGATCTTGCTGTCCGGCAACGTAGCTTCACAATAATCACCAATTGCGCAGAGCATTCGCGAATTCTTAACCCAGTCGCTCGCTAAGAGCTGTCGACCTAGACGGTAGGAAGGGTGCCACCGTCTATGACGTAGTCGACACCATGTATCGAGCCAGCGCGGGTTGAAGCAAGAAATGCCACGAGTTCGGCAACTTCCTGAGGCCATGCCTGCAATCGTTCGACCTTATTTTTTGATAATAGGCATTCGGCCCCGTCCCCACTCGTTCCGCTTCGAATGGCGTTTAGTGGATTCGTCGCAATAGATGGGAAAATCGTAACGGTACGGGAAATAGCAGTCTTTAAATTGAGGGTACCAATAACCATTGGCACGCCAAAGTCCGCTAATGCGATGCCCGTGGTATTTGTGAGCGCCATGACCTTTACCGTCCGCTATCGATATGGTCGCCGAGCCGGACGCCAACATAGCGCCAAAAGCCAACGTCAATAAGATTGTTCCTGATTTCCTCATAGTTCGCTCCTAAAATTGGAAGCTCAAGATTGTTGAAAGCTATCCTAACATAGGTTCAGCAAGTGAGGGGTTTTTGGTGGTCTTTGCTACCTAATTCCTTAAAAATGCACAAGAGAGCGCGGGTATGGCGCTCTCTTGTGGCTTGGCAGTAATGAATCCGTATTCTGGTCAATGCACCCTGATAGCGGTATTGCCTGGAGTGGCTGTTGATTGGCCCACTGAATTCATGTCCATTCTGGATCCCGAGGCGAAGGACTGGCCTGGTGTGCCCACGTTCGAGCGGGGCCGGAGTTCCATGCTGTTAGAGTTTTGACGGGCACTGCCAATGGACTGCCCCGAGTGAAAGCCGCCGCCGTTATGGCCGCCGCCGCCCATGCCGCCGCCATGACCGCTACCCATGCCGCCGCCGCGTGCAAAAGCGGATGCGAATGGTGTGGCGATAAACACTGCGCCCAATGCCGTACTGAATATTAAAGAGCGCATTTTCGCGTCTCCTGAACTTGAGGGCGAACGGGGTGATCGCCCCTCCTGCTTGCAAGACCGTCTGGTTCCGTCGCGTCACGCTGAATGTTATCCACCGCCGGCGGTTCCCGGTTGCTAAGGTTATTTAAGATATCAGTGGGATAAATGTAAGTTAACGATAAGTAAAATACGTGTGAGAAGTTGTGATCTATAAGTAGTTATTCAGGCATGAAATAGTTATTCATCGCGTAACCGATCAATTCAGTGCGAATACATCACCTGTGGTAAATACGGACGTCACGACCATGGCAGAACCAACCACAAGCATTATCATCCAAATCGTATCGAGCTTTTCCATAACGTTAAATCCTTGTGTGTGACTTGGTAACAAGGCGTCTTCCATTAGCTGGAACGGCCGCTAAGAGAGCTACAAGAAGTCACTCCAGACCTGGCCCTGCCAAATCTCATTTTCCCAGCATGGCAAATTCTTATGGCCGTCCCTGTGATGGTGGGCGTCCACATCTCCACGCACTTCGCCTTGGTGAACATTGTGCCCGTGGGGATAGGCCCATGATCCGTAGACTAAGGCCCCTGATATCACGATCGAGTGCAAGACGATTGCAAGGGTCTGCTTCATTTTGTGCTTCCTTGTTGTCCCCCGCTTCGTGAAAACAAAAGACCGCCAAGGGGGAAGACCCAGGCGGTCTTTTGGGGACACAACGGAGGATGTCCCGGCTTCAGCCGGGGGAGTGCTGAAGTCTGGTAGCCGGGGGAAACTACCAGTCCTATCGGTATCGACAGGCGCGCTGATGGGATACAACCAACCAGCCCTATCCGAAATTATACATTGGTATGGTTTGCCTAAACGCGTCAGTAACTGGCATCCGCTTACCCAACTGGTCTCGCATAATTATGCGGCCCTGTCGAAAAGCCCCAGCTTTCGAGCGCGCAATCGCGCCAAGCCCAACACGCTGTCGATAAAAGGCGTTGGCACGTCGACGATCTTTCCGATGTCATGAGCCACAGTTAACAAGGCATCCAACTCAACGGGCTTTCCAGCCTCCGTATCCTGCAGCATCGACGTTTTAAACGCGCCCAAGGCCCTTGCTCGTCCGATCATGTCCGCCGTGGAAACTGTCATAGGAATATCGATGGCTTCTCCTATCGCCGCAGCTTCCTGCATCATGTGGACGCAGAGATCGTAGACGAGAGGATCATTGATGATGATGTCGCTTGTCTCACCTGTAAGCAGGCTGATCGGGTTGATGCTGAGGTTCCCCCACAGTTTGTACCAGATATCGTTCCGTATGGCCGCGGTGACGTGACAGGAAAACCCTGCCGCGTTGAGCAGGTCCTTGATGTCGTCCAACCCGTCAACCGGGCTGTTGTCCGCATAGCCAATAACGAGCTTGTTTCCACTGTTGTGCCGGACTTTTCCGGGCGTATCGACAGAGCAAGCCATGTAGACGACACAGCCGACCGTCTGTGCCAAGGGTATGGCCTTTTCGACAGTCCCATGTGGATCTACGGCGGCCAGACGCGTGTTCCTCAGCACCCCATTGCCACCGACGAAGAACCACCAAGGGACACCATTCATTGCGGTGATAACTTTGGTGTCGGGGTACAACAACGGCGCAAGATGTAGCGCCACGTCCTCAAGCGAGGGCGCTTTCACCGATACGATTACATAATCTTGCGGGCCCAGTTGCGAGGGGTCATCAGTTACCTGAACGTGGACACGGTGTGTCTTGCCGTCTTTCGTCAATTGAAGGCCGTCATTCTTGATTGCCGCAAGCGTTGCGTCATGGGCGATGACGCTGACGTCAGCCCCCGCCAGAGCCAGCAGTACGCCCATAGTTCCGCCAATAGCCCCAGCGCCGTAAATGCATACTTTAAGTGGTCGGGATGTCGTCATGATGAGTATCGATGTTGTTGAGGGTCTTGTTCGCTACCTAGTGTGCGGAATTGGGAATCACATGCGACAGAATCGCACTCAGTTACCTCACGCTATCTGCAACCCGCCGGGACCTGGATGGACCTTACGGCACGTACACAATCGCATCACCAAACTCTGATTGGCCCGGAGTACCTATCGCCCCCACATCAAAGTAACTCCCGATGACAAAAACAGTACACGATATTAGGAGCGAATTATGAGAAAATCGGCGACAATCCTGGCGGTAGCGGCCTTGGGCGCGGTGCGGCTCACATCATCGCGCAAATATGCAAGTGGCAAGGGCGGGAGGTCTATGCATTTACCCGAAAAGGAGACTTACAGGCACAAAGCTTTGCTAGGAAACTGGGCGCTATCTGGTCTGGTAGCATACGGCCGTCCCTTATTCGGAGATGTGATCTAGGTTCAGATCGACAATGACGCGGTCTCAAACTAACCAGGAAGCGCATCAAATCCTCCTACGTTTCTTTAAGATTGACTCCATATCTTCGCCCGAGAGATGGCCTTTCTCGACTAACGACGCGGCCAACCTCTGGATCGCAATTTTCCGTTTCTCGACGATTTGTTTGGCGCGGGCAAATTCGCTTTGAAGCGTTTGCTCAACGCGACAAAGGAGATCCGAATTGTCCTGCAATAATGCGAGGACGTCTTCTTCAGTATCTGCAGAAAGATATGTGAGCTGCTGCCCTAAGCCGTAGCTCGCTTCCAGACGCGCAGCCAAGAGAGTGGCCGTATAGAGATCGGAGAGAGGCTGACCACCAGCCCCGGCCGCCCGCGACCCAAGAATAACCTGCTCTGCTGCAGTTCCACCGAGCACGCGGGCAATGGTTGCAAAATGTTGATCCCGTCTGCCCTCCCATGTCTGCATTCGCCCAAATTGGGTCATGCCGTCATATTGTGGTTTATCGGTAGAAAGCACGATGTGGCTGACGATCGAAACGGACAGCACATCAAACCCAAGTGCCATGCCCACGATCGCATGGCCGCACTCGTGAACGGCAGACCGATAAAGCTGTTCGGCAGGCAAGGGGAAGTGTTCGGGCAGTACATCTGTGAGATCGTCGATCGTCAGCTCCCGCTTGAGCCGCCGCGCTTTTCGGCGAGCCTGACGCACGAGTTGTTCAAGGTCAGCACCCGTCGAGCCCTCGGTTCGATTGACAACAGGTCCCAGATCCTCGCCTAACAGAGACCCGTTCAGGTGCCACCGCAACATGCCTTCCCGTCCCGTGGAATCCGGAAGCGGAATGCAGAGATGACGATCAAGACGACCGGTACCAAAAACCACCAGATCTGAAATCCTGTATGACGTAGCCGAAGGTCAATGGTTCGTCCAAAGTACCGTACAGTTGTCGTGATGCCTCTAGGCATCTTTCGGCAGCACTGAGCGAACCCTTGCGATGAAGACATGGAAGTCCTGCATGAAAGTGCGAAGGAAATCGGCGGTGGTGTCGTTCGTGACCTCGCCGTCATCGGTGATGAGCCCCGGTGTGAACTGGATGTAGGCTTCCGGGGCATTCATCTGGGGAGAGTTGCAGAAACTAAGCACGCTGCGCAAATTCTGCTGGGCGACTGCTGTGCCTATCGCGCCCGGCGACGTGCCGATCACCGCTGACGGCCTGCGTGTGAACGAGTTGGTGCCGTAGGGGCGGCTCGCCCAGTCGATTGCGTTTTTCAGCCCGCCGGGTATGGATCGATTGTATTCGGGCGTGATGAACAGCACGGCGTCGACGGCCGCAATTGCCGCCTTGAATGCCTTGCCAGCCGGAGGGTAGTCGGCGTCATAGTCGTAGCTGTAGAGCGGCAGGTCCTTGAAGGATATCTCCGACATCTCAAGTTCCGGCGGGGCTAACCGCACCAACGCCTTGGCGAGCTTGCGATTGATCGAGTCCTTGGCGAGGCTGCCGATGAAATAGCCTACCTTATGTGTGGTCATGGCGTTCTCCAATATAGAAGGGGTCTCTTGTCCTTTGAGCGCAAGCAACTAATCGTCGACGAACGTGACCGTCTCGGCGAGCGGGGCGCGGTCTGTACGGGCAGAACTTACCGCGGGATCCTCGTACCCGATCGACATGCCGCAGAAGAGGATGAGCTCTTCCGGGGGTGACAGGACCTCCGCGACCGTCTCGCGAACCTGCGACCACGCCATCTGCGTGACACTGTGTAGCCCTTCGGCGCGGAGCAGCAGCATGACGGTCTGCAGATACATGCCGACATCGGCCCATTGGGGCCGTCCCAGGTCGCGGTCGATGTAGCAGAATAGCGCGGCGGGCGCGCCGAAACAGCTCCAGTTGGCGATGGCTGCCCGCTGGCGCGCCTCCCAGTCCTCGCGCGCAATGCCGAGCGCGCTGTAGCGCTCCTTGCCGAAGGTGGATCGGCGCTCCCCGTACGGGGACTTCAGCACGGGCGGGTACATCTTGTACTGCCGCTTGTCCCAAGGGTCGCCGTGGGCCACGCGCTCGACGGCGTTCGTCTTGAGCTCGGCCAGCGGCGCGCCAGTCAGCACGTAGGTGTTCCACGGCTGGATGTTCGATCCGGACGGCGACCAAGCTGCGGCGGACAGCACGCGCTCAAGCACTTCCCTCGACACAGGCTCGTCCTTGAATGCGCGCACCGCCCGTCGGCTTGTGACTGCCTCATATACGTCCATGATCGCCCTCCATACCGCCGGCCATTTCGTTTCGGTCTGCGGGGGTGTGAGGTATTGTCCATACTCATGGTCGTCTCGTCCTGACTGTTCCGTTTCTGATGTGGTTCATTATCTCCATTCGCAATGGAGACGAAATCATACCGTGGTCTAGGAGGCGTACATCAAACGTAAGGGATCGATGCATCCGAAGGACATGTGGGCGAAGCAATCGCCGGACTGCCGCGCCATTGCACCCCGGCCTTGGAATTACGCCCCCTTAACGGCCTCAGCTTGGCGCTTACGAGCCATCGCACGGAATCAACGCTGTCGAAACATCCGGAACATGGCCGATATTGGACCTGAAGCGGACCTTTCGTGCCTGATGCTAGGGTGATGAAGAATTTCGACCTTATAATAGCATCAACACAATGAGATTATTTTTCAATAACATAGACGTTGGTTGGTGGTCTTTGCTACCTAATTCCGCATAACCTTGCTCCCCTATCTTAATAAGATGGCGAGAACGTTGGTCGATCCTCCAGAACAGGAGTGCAACGAGTAGGATCGTTACGCCGACAGAACCAACCCAAGCCTAGCTGCACTCCCCATAAAATAGCCGACGATTGAGAATAGCCCTGCGGCAATGATGAGAACGTCTTGAACATATCTTGTTGGTTCGCATGGTATACCGCGCTAGCTTCTTGGGAAGCTAGGACATTTACTACGATACCAACACTTCCGGTCATGTTGATTGGACGTTGAGCAAATGGTCAATCAATGCGGAATTAGGTAGCAAAAACCACCAGATTTGAAATCGAGCCTGCGCCGTAGGTAGCATTGGTGAAGCAGACCAAGAGCAGTGGTGTGTCAATATAAGGGTAGAGTTGAAGCGTAAACGAGTTGAGATTCTCTGGAATAATGTAGCAGATGCCACGAGATCGTGGCTTCGTGCGCCGTGAAGGTTTCAATGTCCCCTGAGGATCACAACATGCTGTCCTCTCAACCCTTTGTCGAGTGCCCGGCTCGCTGCGCGATAGCCTGTGCCGCATCAGCGATCAAGGCTCTGACAATCTCAGACGCTGGTACAACCTCACGCACCAGTCCGACGGACTCGCCCGCGTAAATGACGAAGTCGTCGATGTCCCCCTGACCGTCACTGAGCAGGCTGGCGAACGAGTACCGCCGTACCGGATTGCCATCAGGTGTGCGGCCAATCTCCTCGCCCTCCCTAGGTCGGGAACCCGACTTGGGGCGACCCGCCGCTTCCCATGCCTCGACCGTGCGGTTGCGCAGTACCCGACTGGGTGCATCCGGCCAGCCTCCGTCAAAAAGAGTGGTTTCGATCGTGTCACTCGCGGCAGCTTCGACGAGACGGCGCTTGTAATCGGAGTGGCAAGCCGCTTCGATCGAGGCAAGAAACCGTGTGCCGAGCCATACACCTGATGCGCCAAGCATGAGAGCCGCTGCAAGGCCTCGCCCATCGGCAATTCCACCAGCCGCGAGAACGGGCACCTTCCCGGCGACGTCGGCCACAAGAGGCACGAGCACCATCGTCGACAGCCGGCTCCAGACGTGACCGCCCGCTTCGTTGCCCTGGGCCACCAGAACATCCACACCAAGATCAACTGATCGACGCGCCTCCTCCGGTGTCCCGACGGTGTGGACGACCAGCGCACCCGCGGCCTTTGCACGATCCATGTAGGGTGCGATGTCACCCCAGAAGAAAGAGATGATTCGAGCGCCGGCCGAGAGCGCGGTTTCCATTCTCTCATGCTGATCCCATTCAAGAACGAAGTTGGCGAGGAAGGGACCGTCATTGGTAAGCTGACGCACGGCACCAACTAGCTCGTCGATGCGCTCTGGGCTGTCCCAACTGAAGCCAAGCCCGCCGAGGCCGCCGGCGTTGGTCACTGCTGCGGCAAGTTCCGGTCGAGAGGCACGCCCCATCGGGGCCGACACGATTGGATGGCGAATACCGAGCAGGCGAGTGAAAGGAGTGACAATCGATCCATCGGAATCCATGAAGGTGCTCCCTTTCTGATCGCAGTTGAACATTCGCGCTCTAATACGGCAACGCCACGCTACGGTTTGCGTGTCAAATGACGTGCGGCACGCTTGTTCCGCTCCGGATCTATTGCTTGATAATACGGCCTAATGTCAACGACCGCTAGTCGAGGACACCGTTGAAAAAGTCGGCATTGCTAGCTTTCAGATCTGGTGGTTTTTGCTACCTAATTCCGCAGTTATGCATCGGGAATTACACTTGATGGGAAAGTCGTAATATTTTGGGCCGGGTTGTCCCTTAATTGCGGAAAAGAGCGTGTCAAGCATCCATTCAGGATCAGTTCCCTCTGGTACGTCTACTTCAACAACCACGTCGACGTCGTGCTGCAAGGATTTAGCATGAATGGAGAAGCTACCAGACGGATAATTTTCCAGCACCTTATCCTCTAAAGGACTGCCAACGCGATCAACATGTTCGCACAGCCCCGTATAGTGGGCGATGGCCTCCTCGTGCTTTATTGGAGGCACTTGGACCCGACGGGCTACGTCCATCAACAGGCCATCGACAAAGTCGATCGCGGCGGCTGTGTCGAAGTTAAACTGAATGCCCATGGGTGATGCTCTTTCCAACAATGAGACGAGTGCGTAGAGGACCTTGGCGACGTCGCTCGGATTCCATTCATGTTTTGTTCTGTAAATGAAAACCCGGACACGAAATTTGTCCGGGATCTCATTTCTATATTTCCGCGAAGTTCGTGATCTTGATCGACGCGATGATCGTCTCTTGCTGCAAAACAACGGGACCAAAAAAATCGCTAAGTCCCGTTATTTGTTACATTTGGTTCGGAACTTTGGCTCCTAAGAACATAACTTTGGGTCTCCCAACATATGTCAGGAGTATCATAGTTCTGCTCAGGTAGCTAAAAACGCTGTTTGATGGCAACTGATAAGGATTGCAAAAGCTAATGCTTGGCATTGCTCTGCTGCCTTTTCGGCAGAGGCGGCAGACTGAACTTAGTGAGCGATAACGATGCCCACCCAAGAGGACTTTCCGGCAGTCGCGAGCCTCAGTATCTGGAGTCGGGTCGGATAGTGATGGTTCCTTTCAAGTGGGAAGATCAAAATATCATGACCATTGGTGCGCGTACGGTGATTGATACGATGGAGTACGTGCCGTGATGCGAGCTTCTATTGTCGGACCTCTGACCCAGGTAGAATACGAAAGTCCCGAACATCGCCATGCTCATTGCATGGAGGCCTTGCGCGAACGCTTCCTGGATGAGGTCTCAACGAAAGAAATTCTGGCCATTGCCGACGAAGCTGAATTGTCAGGATGGAGTTTTACCGAGGTTCGGCGTGCCATCGATGCACTTGTCGCCGAGAAGGCGCGTGAGGCCGGCGCAGAACCGTGCTAGCTTATCGATGACCATGACGGATGAAACAACCATCGACACTTTGGAAGAGCAACTTAGGTTGGCCATGCTGGCTGGTGGCGTCGAGGTGCTGGAGTCCTTGCTCGCCGATGACATGACTTCCATCGACCATCTTGGTCGGCGGGCCGACAAGTCTCAGGAACTTGAGGCCTATCGGACGGGAGTTCTCAAGCTTGATCAACTCGACGTTTATGATCGCATCATCAAGCCGATGACCACTGCAGCTTCGGTTTCGTTGCGCGCCAGAATTGGCGGAACGTATTACGGAGAAACGTTTTCGGCAAAGGTTGCCTACAGCAGAGTTTGGGTTTGCCGTCATAGCGTTTGGACAGTCATTTCCATGCACTGTTCCCTGGTTACGATTTAATCGGTAGTCCCACCCGCTATAAGTCGTGGATTTCGCAAGTGTTTTTCGGAACATCTGGTGTTCAGAGACCCACCAATACTTAGGTTGTTGGAATTTTCTAACGCGCCAGTCGATAGCGATCTCCTGTAACGATCGCGGGTTAATCCGTGCGATCTCCGTGTTCGGTTGGAAGCCTACAGCTGACCTGCACCCCATATAACAAAGCCGCGGGTGGGATCGTGGAACATTCCCGATATCATGACGTTTGAAGTTGAGAGCAAACTCAGCAAGAGGCATGTGATGTCGAACGATAAAAAAGCGGATGGGGATGAGGCAAATGCCAGAAGTAGTGCCACAACTTTTGGCCATTCCGTCGAAAGCCATGCGCAAGTTGCGGACGCGGAGAGCCGCGCATCGCCTGTACCGGGAATGGGCGAGACGCTTCACCTATATCGGCTGGTACCGACGGCATCCGCTGATGATCCGCGCTGGCAAAACTCGCCCTATCAAGGGGAGGTGCTTGTAGCTGCCCGCACAACCGGCGACGCGAGAATTGTTGCCGCAGGGCGTGAACTCGACTTTATGGAAATCGATTCAGCGCCGGCTGACGATGTGACGACGATCAACGCAAGTGCGTTCAGAGACGCCAAACTTTACACCGTAATCAAAGTTGAAACGGATCGAACCGACCTGGTGCGCGGCGTAATCGCGGGATCAATCAGCATAGACAATATCAAACCCGTGCAGATTTGATATTGATCATGAGAGCAATTTTCTGAGCAAAAATTAATGAAGCGTCGCGATGCCGAACGACAAACTCTCAAAATACCAGGCCAAACGTGATTTCAACATCACCAGTGAGCCCAGCGGCAAAAGCGTACTCAAGGCTTCGAATCGCTCCCGCTTTATCATTCAAAAGCATGATGCGACGCGGCTTCATTATGATCTGCGTCTCGAGCTGGATGGTGTGTTTAAATCTTGGGCGGTGACCAAGGGACCCTCCCTCGATCCACATGACAAACGACTCGCAGTCGAGGTGGAGGACCATCCGCTGGATTACGGTGACTTCGAAGGCACCATCCCCAAAGGCCAATATGGCGGTGGCACGGTGATGCTGTGGGATCGCGGCTACTGGGAGCCGGAAAGCGATCAAAGCCCTCAACAATCAATTGAGGATGGTGATTTCAAGTTCAAGTTGGAGGGCAAGCGTTTGCACGGCAGCTTCGTTCTGGTGCGTATGAAGTTTGGCCAAGATGGCGGTAAACGCACGAATTGGCTGTTAATCAAGCATCGGGATGAATTCGCAGTCGAAAAAGCTGGTGCTTCCAATCTGAGCAAAGACACTTCGATCGCTTCCGGCCGAACCATGGAAATGATTGCAGAAGGCAAGGGCAGAAAGCCCAAGCCTTTCATGCTCAATGACGGAAACGATATGCAATCTGACGCGGTGTGGCACAGCAGCCATGGCTTAGCAGCGGATAAGACAAGCCGCACCCTGTGAATTGGGGTCGTCTGTTTTCGATGACCGTTGTCGAATATTGCTATTTCGGTAAGGAATCCAGGTATGAAGATCAGTAAGGACAGCCAACAAATTCTCGAACGCATCGCCAAACGACACGATGTTAGCGTGGAAGCGGTGGAACATCTTTTGACTGCGATGACGGCGAGTGGTGGTACGCAGGCACAATTCAACCATCCCGAACTTGGTGGCATGGGGCAATGGTCGGGGGGCGGAATGATCATGGTCGGGGACATGTTCAACAACGGACTTAAGGCAAAAGTCGCGGCGATGTGTTCTGAAGTTGCAGGGCTCGTGAGTAAGGGCAAGGTAGAGCGGGATACGTCCCGACGAAGCCAATCCCAGGACCAGGGTTACGGAGAGACCGATCGAGCTGCCTTTGGATCTGCGGGCAACTGGTGGCCGCAGAATTTGGGCCGAGCATCGTCCACAGGCTCGCAAAATGACCTTCACTATGCATTTTTTCCCGAGAGCCGGCGATTGGCAATCAAAGTGGGAGGCCGTATCACCCTCTATGACACCAAAGATCACCAAATCGGCGGTGTGTCGCAGCAGCAAAGTACCGGCCAATCGTTGAGTTTCACATCGCAGCATGGACCTGTGAAGGTGTCTGATCTTGAGGTGGTGACGTGGTCCACGTGACCCCGACAGCTATCGCGAATATTACGTACGAGGCGCGTGCGGTAATCGCGAATGCGCTTCCACATCGGCCGCCAGAATTGCAACGAGCTTGCGTTCAAGCGGGGGTGCTTCCATGGTTGTCATCTCATCCTGCGAGACCTGCCAAAGAGCGCATGTGTTAGATGAAAGCTCAAAATGGCAATGGCGAGCAGCGAGATGACAGGGCGCTTGTGAAATTGACTTTCTGCTTCGGAACTTAGCCGTGCTGGCGCTTGAGCCACGATGGCCGTTGCTTCTTCGGCGATAAGACTCGCCGAAGAAGCACCGGCCAATCTCCGCACAGCGCCGCCAGTTGCTCCGACATAGGTATATCTTGCGATATTGCTTCACTCGGCGCTTTTTTTGCGGTGTTCAAGAACCTGGTCAATCAGGTAGGTGTCGCTTCCAATTTCGGCTTCATCTGCATTGGGCGTGGTTTCGATTTGCATTGGTCAATCCTGTAATGTTCTGGAAGACTGGTGGCCTCATCGACCCCGTCGAGTAACCCCGGCGAAATCTCTTTCACCGGGGACCGAGTGCTACGATCTCAGACTGCCCTGGTTCCGCGAAACATGCGGCCGACTGCGATGAGAATGCACGCGCCGATAAATCCGGCGACCAAATAGCCCAGCCAGCCCGTCAGGATAACGCCAAAAAACGATAGCAACGCATTGGCTATGACGGCCCCCACGATTCCCAAAATGATGTTCATCATAACGCCTGTATTGCTTTTCATGAACATCTCAGCAAACCAGCCTGCAAGACCACCAATGATGATCGCGGCAATCCAACCGATTCCGGCATTTTCCATTTCAATTTCTCCATGTGACACAATGTCGAAAATGCAACCCTGAGACAGAGAATTTGTTCCGGAAGAAAAAGACACATTATAAAATTCCAATCGGCGGATCGGCGGTCCTTTGTTCGCAAGCTTGATTGAAGAAGCGGCTTTATCCCTCAATCCCTTACAGAGGTGTCGTCCTCGACGTCGACGGCAGGACGACCACCACCTTTCACAGGTTCTTGGTTCGAAACCCATCAGCGATCTCCTAACTGATCTGGGTCTCCTTGTCCGCGACCTGCCGGTTGCTGCTCGAACTTCTGAACAAGGCGATGCAGGTATTCGAGTTTGACGATAACCGGCGAGGACAAAACGAACGGATATGAATCGGACTGACCCATGCTGCGCTGTATAGAATTGATGGCAATGCTGAGTGGGACCCAGGTGTTCACGAGTTGTTCGGCGCTATTCGCTTGATAAGGATCAAAATCGATTGATGCTGCCATTGCCAGATGCTCTGGCGGTTTTGCGGCGATGCCGAATGCGCGTGCGGTCTCAAGGCTGTCAACGATATGGATATAGTGTGCAAAGCATTCGGCAAAGTCCTCCCACGGATGGGAGCTTGCGTAAGCCGAGACGAAGCTTTCCTGCCATCCCGGGAGGGGACCATTGGCATAATAGTGCTGCAGAGCTTTTTCATAATCTGCCTGCTCATCGCCAAACACTGAACGGCAGTTCTCCAGGTCATTGCCGTCGCGGACAAGCTTGTTCCATATGAAATGCCCGCTTTCGTGACGAAGGTGACCAAGCAACGTTCGGTATAATTCATGGACCGACTGCCTCGCCTCTTCACGTGTCGCATCATCGGCCTCGGCGGCACGAATGGTGATCAGACCTTCGTCGTGGCCACTCATCGCAGGTACAATCATTCCACTGGGAAGATGCTGATCTTCGAGGAAATCGAAAACCAGTCCGCCCGTTGGATCCTCAGTGCGATCGGGATGGGGAAGATTCCAGCGAAAAATGGAATAGAAAAGGTGCTGCTGCGCCTAACTGATCTTGCGCCAATGGTTTAAGCCCTCTGATGTGTTGACGGATGGCACCAGGCGATTGTGACGGCAGGACAGGCAGAAATATTGGCTCTGCGAAGGATCGACTAGCCAATTGCAAACATCAAAGGATGCGTTTGCGCACATGCGTGCTTCTAGCCTTTCGCCGGTCACAAACCGCCACGAACCTTCCGCCTCGGGGCTGATCGCGCGCATTGTCATATGAACAGGTTCGTAGGCCAGCCTGAATTTGCACTGAACGCATCGGCGATTGTCGAAAAAGACAACATTCTTGCAGTTGTCGCAGGTGAAAAGGCGCATGGGAAACGGCTTTCAAGGAGAGTGGGTTTGGAATGAAAGGATGTCATTCGAAACGGTAAAATGAGTGGATAGTTCCGAGACATCTTGTCTTGGAAGAAGTGTGGCGTTGGCTCAGTCATCGCAGTTGAGGGAACTTTTCGAACTGCGTCCTTGGTTCCATGCAGCCGTAAAAATAAACTCATGGCGAATTGCGCAATTTACCGGAACATTGGCAGCAACGGCGGGTTGTCACTCCACTGATCGATAGTCGGTCACATAAGGAGGCACCATGAAACGTATAGCAATCGCGCTCGGTGCAGGCCGCCTCGGCCATCGCAACGGGCGCGAGTGGCACCGAGGGGCCAAGGACTCAGCCGTCCAGCCAGGCGGCGAGGCCGTCAAGCGTCTGTAGCCCGTATTCCACCGCGCCGAAGCCGATGACCACCCGCCGCCGCTCGCGGCTAGGATGGAGTTGGCGCATGGTCAGCACCGTCTTGCCGTCGGACTGCTCATCGAAGGTTACTGTGGTGCGGAAACGGTCGGGGTCGTTGGGCTCGGGCGTGCCGTAGTCGATCACGATCCGCTCGTTCGGCACGATCTCCAAAAAGCGCATGAGATTGGGGAAGCGCTGCTCCCGACCCTCGAACAGGCCCACCATGTCGAACCGCCAGACCCCGCCCTCGCGGATATCGGCTTCGTGGGTCTCGATGCTGAGGCCGGTCGGACCGTACCATTCGGCAAGCGCCTTTGGGTCCATCCAGGCGGCGAAGACCTTGTCGCGTGGGTGCTTGAGCAGCTTCACCAGCACGATTTCGCGGTCGAGCGCCCATGTCTCAAACAGGTTTGCCATTTCCTTCACCATCCTCTTTCGTTTTGTCCAAGTAGACTTCCAACTGATCCAACCGCTCGGCCCAGCGCCGACGCTCCGCTTCCATCCAGTCCGCCGCCTCGTCGAATCGCGCCTGCACCAGCTTGCACCAGCGGCTGCGCCCGCGTTTCTCGCTGACGATCAGCCCGCAATCCTCCAGCACCTTGAGATGCTGGGCGAAGGAGGGCAGCGCCATGTCGAAAGGCTCGGCGAGGGCGCTGACCGGCACCTCGCCCTCGGCCAGCCGCGACAACACCGCGCGGCGGGTCGGGTCGCTGAGGGCGTGAAAGGCAAGGTCGAGGGGGGTCGAATGGTAAGGCATGTGCCTTAGTAAGGTAATCAAGCAAGACTGTCAAGACAAGAAGGTACTTGCCTTAGTATCCAGTCCACTACGGGCGGTTGTCTAATCCTCTCAAGGAGGACCCCAGTGCCGGTCAGCGCTGCGTGCTGTGCTGTTGACCGCTACTGGGGCGCAAAGCGGTATTTGTGGGAAAGTTTAGCTAGCCTCAAATCACCTTGAATGAATCGCCCACAACGTGGATGACCTGATCATCGTTGAGGCCGAGGCACATCGTCCCATTGCCTTCAAACGCTTTGTAGGTTTTCTGAACCAATGCGCTGAAGCTGGCATGATCCATGTGCGGCAGGATCGAAAAATTCACCAGGTTGAGACCAATATCGTCGTTTTGCTCTGCCTTTGATCGGTCGTCGAGGGCGTCCGCGTAACCGATGTCCGGTGTCACGACAATCGAGCCGGCGCTTGAGCCGATATAGACCAGTCCTTCCCTAATCCGTTCGCGCACGTGATCAAAGAAGCCGCTTTTGCGCATGTGATCGAGGAGGTAGAAGGTGTTACCTCCGCTCATGTAAATGGCACTGACCTTCCCGAGAGCGACCTTCACCTCATCCGCCGTCTTGCCGACGAGGTCATAGTCAATAACCTCAAAGCCGATTTCTTCAAATGGGCGGTAGTGGCTCTCGTAGTCCGGCTTCCATCCTTCGCCGTAAGCGGCTGTGGGGACGATCATGAGTTTTGTGCCCGCAAGTCTATCCGCAAGGATCGAACGGATTTTTGGAAAACCTGATGTGAGCTCGGACGCGAGCAGTAGTTCCTGTGATTTCATAAAGTCTTTGATGAATCGCTGGGCCAAAGATGTCAACATCGGCATTATAGCCAGCGGCTTATGAGCGCCGCACTGACAGGCCGAACACATGGCCGCACCGAACGGGATCGCAGCACATCAAGAAATCCCTTGCCAACGGGAGCCGTCCACGCATGGCTCGAAGCGGTCATGCTGCGCGCTTTTCGAGTCTACCTCGATGGCCGGCCTCTCCTCGATGAGTTGAAGGGGATCGAAGAACTCGCGATGCAGGTCAAGCACTTACGCTATCGCAAGGGTACCGATCTCGGCCTGCGCCGCCTTTAACGATAACTCGCGCTGCTGGGCGCTGATATTGACGCCGTCGGCAGTGATGACTTCAGGATCAACGATGCCGATGAAAGCGAGCACACTTCTCAAATAACTCAGCGTGTGCTCGAAACTCTCGGCCGGGGAGCCCGGTCCGTAAAAGCCGCCGCGCGCCAGCGCCATGATGACGCGTTTGCTGCCAAGCAGGCCTTCGGGTCCCTTTTCCGTGTAACGGAAGGTCTTGCCGGGGACCGCGATACGATCGATCCACGCCTTCAGCTGGCTGGGCACGCTGAAATTGTACTGCGCGACGCCGAGAACGACCGTGTCGGCGGCCAACAACTCGTCAAGAACGTTTGTCCCAAGCGCAAGGTCCGCCTTTAATGCGGCATCGTGGCCGGCTTTCAGACCCGCCCGGACCACGCCCACGTAATTGCCCGACAGGTGCGGGATCGGTTGAGCCGCAAGGTCGCGATAGACCACTTCAATCATCGGATCGAGAGACTGGAGCCGTGCGACCACCGCCGACGAAAGCGCCCGGCTCACCGAGTTTTCCCCGAGTATGCTGGAATCGAGATGAAGAAGGGATGGCATCAATAACCTCACACGTGTGTAGCAGCAGGATTTCATAACAAACGCGCAGTCGTCCGTTACATCTCAATTGAACTTTAATGTCATTTCGACTAAAAAGTCAATATGAAAGTTTGAAAGAGGATGGCTAATGGCAAAGATTGATCTGGCACGGCGGGCAAAAATCGGACGCGACCGGCGGGAGAGGACACGCGCCCAAATCCTCAAGGCGGGAGCGACGCTGCTTGCGGAAGGGGCTGCGCTGACCTTGGATGCCGTGGCAGAGGCGGCGGGCCTCGCCAAGGGCACGTTTTACTATCACTTCGACAATGTCGAGGAGTTGATTGCGGCGGTGAATGTGCAGCTGGAACGGAGCTTTGACGAGGTACTGGCACCTCCTCATGCCGGGTTGCGCAATCCGGTCGCGCGGCTGTCCTTCGCATTTGCGCAATCCCTGGAAAAGGCGGTTTCCGATACTCCCTGGGCGCGGCTGGTAGTACAGGCCTCGCAAAAGCCAAACGAGTTCGGCCGCGGAGTTCGCGACAAGCTGACGGCCGATATCGCCGAAGCGATGACACTAGGGCAAATGACCGTGCTCGACCCGGAACTCGCCACTGACATCTTCGTCGGAATTTGACTGCAGGTGGCCCGTGGCACTCTCGAGCGAACCCCAACGCCTGAATTGCGTTGCAAAGCACTGGAGGCGGCGCTTCGAGCGCTCGGGAGTGCTCCTGTCCCTATCGACATGATGGCACGTTGTCCGGCCAGTCTATTCTTGCAGACCAGGACTTCTACATGCCAGCAGCTGGCAGGCGCTTGAGCACCGACCCCGCCTGCTGGGGGCTGAGGCCGATCGCGCGCAAGATGGCACTGACGACAAAGTCAGGGTCGAACGAGGACAGCCTGTCTTCACCGATCACACGCAACATGTGGAGCATAATCCCGACGACAATCTCGAGTTTCAGCTCCGTGGACGGCGCTTCCTCCGATAAGTGTTGGAGGTCCTCAAGGAGACGGCGGCGGATATTTTCGCCGCTTTGCGGATTGGCGGCTGTCATTCTTGCGGCGACGGCGGCCCATCGGGAGTCATTGAGGGCCTTGTCGATGAATGCTCTGCAGCCGAAAGCAATGCGAAGGGCAGGCTCGGCGATGGAGGCCCGGCCCGGCTGCAGCAGTTCATCGAACGACTGGACCAATTCCTCCGCGACCGCCGCGGTCAATGCTTCCAGGCTATCAAAATGAGTGTAGAACGTTCCCTTCGCGACGCCTGCCTCCTGAACCACATCATCGACCGTGACGGATTCCACGGCCCGTCCGGCAAACAGCGCATTGGCAGCTTCAACAAGCTGCGCACGGGTCCTCACGCGCTTTTCGCGTCCAATTTCGGCGCGGCGGATCAGGTTAACGTTTGCCATCGTGATTCCTCAAATTCTACCTACAAATAAGTCATATTGACCTCAAAGTCCAGTACGAAGCCGGAGGGACTCGCATATCCATTCTTTTGCACAGCACCTATGCGCGTATTTCATATTGACTAAAAGGTCGAAATGACTTAATAGTCACACAAATGATGAGCCGCCACGGCAAGCGCGGATTTCTCACCACCATCAAAACTCGAACCCTCTCGCGGAGGCTGAGCTGCATGCCTGGCTCATACCTCTTTGGTTGCAAACCGTAATGGAGCAAAAAATGCAGCCTGTACGTCTTATTGGAATCGGTCTCGCCTGCGTCCAACTCGCCGCCTGCGAAGACAAAGCAGAAGTCGCACCGCCGCCGCAGCATGTTCGCGCCATTCACGCCTCCTCGGCCGAATATCAGCCGCGAGCGGAGATTACCGGCGAGGTGAAAGCGCGGATCCAGTCTAGCCTGTCGTTCCGGGTAAGCGGCAGGGTGATCGAGCGCTTTGTCGACGTCAGTTCGCCCGTGCACGCCGGCGACATTCTCGCCCGCCTCGATGACAGCGAACAGCGTGCCGATGTGGAAGTCGCCCGGGCCGGGCTGCAGTCGGCGCAAGCGATTGCCAGACAGAAGACCCTGACGTTCGAGCGGTATGAGGCGCTGCTGCGCTCGCGGTCCATCTCGCAAGCGACCTTTGATGAAGCGGACAAGGATTTGCGAACGGCGCAAGCCTCACTGGAGGCTGCCGAAATGGCGCTGGGGACGGCAGAGGACGCTCTTTCCTACACCAAACTGAAAGCCGACGCCGACGGGATCATAACCGCGCGGGACATCGAGGTCGGAAGGGTGGTGTCGGCGGCGCAGTCCGCCTTCACACTCGCCCATAATGGTGCCCGCGACGCCGTTTTCAATGTCTTCGAGGCCTTTTTCCTCGAAGGTCAGCCGTTACCCGGTGTCGATATTGCGCCGGTGGCGGATCGCGCTCCCGAAACGCGGGCGACGGTCAGGGAGGTCTCTCCCTTCATCGACACGAGAACTGGAACCATCCGTATCAAGGTGGCACTCCCCGAAGATGCGCAATGGCCGCTAGGCACGCCCGTTGTCGGTGAATTCCGTTCCCCGCCGCGGAAGGGGATCGTCCTGCCTGCGAGTGCTATCGCCTCCGCCAAAGGCGAGCCCGCCGTGTGGCTTGTCGCGCCGGGCAACAGTTCTGTCTCCCTCCGGAAGATCGCAGTCGCAAGGTACCGCGACGGCGACGTGATCGGGTCCGGCGGTATCGCACCGCAGGACCTGATCGTCACCGAGGGAGGAAAGTTTCTCAAAGAAGGTCAAACCGTGGCCTGGGAGGATAAATAAAATGGCCCGTTACCGCTTTCATTACTCGCTTTCAGTCCTTGCGGCAGTCGCACTTGTTGCCGGCTGCGATCAGGACGCTGGCTCTGGCGAGCTGGGCAAGCCGCGCCCCGTCAAGTCAGTAGCCGCCAGTGCCGCGCAGGCGCAGACAGTGCGCTTTCCTGGCATCATCCAGGCGGGGGTGCAAACCGATCTTGCATTTCGCACGTTGGGGCGCGTCGTATCGCGTAAAGCGGGTGTGGGTGACCTGGTGCGGGCGGGCGACATCGTGGCCGAGATTGATCCGCTCGCTCTTGAACTCGCCGTCCGCAGCGCCGAAGCCGATCTGCGCAGCGCTGAAGCGCAGCGTGGCAACGCCCTGTTGACGCAGGACCGCAAGCAGAGGCTGGCCGCGACGAGCGCCGCGAGCACCGCGGATCTGGATCTCGCCGAGCAGGAGTTGAAATCGGCGCAGGCGAACGTGGCAAAGGCAAATGCCAGCCTCGATAAGGCGCGCGAGCAGCTTGGGTATGCCAAGCTGAAGGCCGAGTTCGATGGTGTCGTCGCGGACACGTCCGTGGAAGTCGGACAGACGGCCACTGCCGGTCAGCCAGTCCTCACACTCGCTCGGCTTGATCAGCGTGACGTGATCGTCGACGTTCCGGAAGAGTACCTCCGATCCGTGCGCGTGGGCGATCATTTCGACATCGCACTTCAGCTCGATGGCACGCTGCGGACCTCAGGCATCCTGCGCGAGATCGGGCCGCAGGCCGATGCCGGCACCCGCACCCACAGGCTGAAAATCGCTATCGACAAGGCACCGGAAGTTTTCCGTCTTGGATCGGTGGTCACCGCTACGCCGCCAAAGACGCAGCAGGGGCTACCCGTCGTGCTGCCTGCAACGGCGGTAGTCAAGAGCGATGGCACTGACTGCGTCTGGGTGGTCGACCCGGCATCCCACACCGTTTCACTGAGATCCGTACGGCTCGACATCTCCTCGAGCAGCGTCCGCTCCGTCCGGGTCCTATCCGGGCTCAAGGACGGAGAAGAAGTGGTCGTCGCCGGCGTCAACCAGCTGGCCGAGGGACAGGCCGTGAGAACACAACAGGAGCAGCGCCCGTGAACAAGTTCAACCTTTCAGACTGGGCGCTCGAGCATCGCTCGCTCGTCTGGTATTTCATGATCATCTTCGCAGTGGCCGGCGCGTATGCCTACATGGCTCTCGGCCGCGAGGAAGACCCGTCCTTCACAATTAAAACGATGGTGATCCAGGCCCAGTGGCCCGGCGCGTCTGCTCAGGAAGTGACGCAGCAGGTAACCGACCGTATCGAAAAGAAGCTGCAGGAACTCGACAATCTCGAGCATACCCGCAGTATCACCACCGCCGGTCAGACGATCGTCTTCGTCGATCTGCTGCCGAAGACAAACGCGCAGGACGTCAAGCCCACCTGGTCGCGTGTGCGCAACCTGATTGACGATATCAGGCACGAGTTCCCCCAAGGGGTGGCCGGTCCGTTCTTCGATGATCAGTTCGGCGACGTCTACGGCAATATCTTTGCCTTTAGCGGCGACGGGCTGAGTCGGCGGGAGTTGCGCGATTTCGCCGAGGACGCCCGAACCCAGATCCTCAAACTGCCGGATGTGGGCAAGGTCGACATCGTCGGAGCGCAGGACGAGGTCATTTATCTCGAGTTCTCGACCCGCAAGATCGCTGCCCTCGGCCTCGACCGCGCGGCGATCATCTCGGCACTGCAGGCGCAAAACGCCGTGACGCAGTCCGGTTTCGTTGAGGCGGGTCCGGAGCGCATCGCCTTGCGCGTCGGCGGCCGCTTTCTCTCCGAAGACACCTTGCGCGGCATTAATCTGAGGGTAAACGACCGCTTCTTTGCGCTGACGGACGTCGCCAGCATCAGTCGCGGCTATGTCGATCCGCCAAGCTCGCTCTTCCGCTTCAACGGGAAGCCGGCGATCGGGCTTGCGATTGGCATGAAGACAGGCGGCAACCTGCTGGCCTTCGGCGAAGCGCTTGAAAAGACCATCACCGAGATCATTCAGGAACTTCCGGTCGGCGTTTCGGTCGAACAGGTCTCCGATCAGCCGGCTGTGGTTCACGAGGCAGTCGGAGGCTTCACAAAAGCCCTGTTCGAGGCGGTCGCCATCGTGCTTGCGATCAGTTTCATCAGTCTCGGATTCCGTGCCGGGCTTGTCGTGGCGATCGCGATTCCCCTCGTCTTGGCCATCACCTTCATGGTGATGCTCTATTTTGGCATTTCTCTGCAGCGGATCTCGCTCGGAGCGCTCATCATCGCGCTCGGCCTTCTCGTTGACGACGCCATGATCGCGGTCGAGATGATGGTGGCGCGGCTGGAATTGGGTGACAGTCTCACCAAGGCCGCCACCTATGTCTACACGTCCACAGCCTTCCCGATGCTCACGGGCACGCTCGTGACCGTCGCGGGCTTCATCCCGGTCGCCTTCAACAAGAGCAGCGCCGGCGAGTTCACCTTCACCCTCTTCGTCGTCATCGCCGTATCACTCATCGTATCCTGGATCGTTGCCGTGGTGTTCACGCCCCTCATCGGCGTGACCCTGCTGCCCAAGTCGATGAAGAAGCACGCAGAACACAAGGGCTGGTCCGCGAAGGTATTTTCGCACTTGCTGCAATTCTGCCTGCGCTGGCGCTGGATGACGATCATCGGCACGGTTCTCCTCTTCGCCGGATCAGTCGTCGGCCTGTCCATGGTGCAGCAGCAGTTCTTTCCGAGCTCCGACCGTCCGGAACTCATCATTGACTGGAACCTGCCGCAGAACAGTTCGATTGCCGAAACGGGCCGTCAGATGGGTCAATTCGAGCGTGAGGTGCTGGCCGGCAACCCCGCGGTCGAGCATTGGTCGACCTATGTCGGCCGGGGCGCGCCGCGCTTCGTTCTTTCCTTCGACGTCCAGCCGGCCGACGTTGCCTTCGGGCAGACCGTCATCGTCACCAAAGGGCTCGATGTCCGCGACAAGCTGAAGAAGGACGTCGAAGCTTACCTTCAGAGGACCTTTCCCGGAACTGACGCCTATGTGAAGCTCCTGGAAATCGGCCCCCCGGTCGGCAAGCCGATTCAGTACCGCGTGTCCGGCGAGGATCTTCAGACGGTGCGCGATCTGGCACAAAAACTGGGAACTGTCGTAGGCACCCATCCTTCCCTCAAGAACCTTGCCTTTGACTGGAATGAACCGGCGCGCGTTGTGAAGATCGACGTGATGCAGGACAAGGCGCGCCAGCTTGGCGTCTCGTCTCAGGACATCGCCATGGCGCTCAACACCGTCGTTCAAGGGGACTCGGTAACGCAGGTCCGCGACGACATCTATCTCGTCGATGTCGTCGGCCGCGCCGCGGAAAAGGAGCGCGGCTCGATCGACACGCTGCTCGACCTGCAGCTGCAAGCCAGCAGCGGCCAGTCGGTGCCGTTGTCGTCGGTCGCAACGTTCCGCTATGAGCTCGAACAGCCGACGGTCTGGCGGCGCGACAGGCTCCCGACGATCACCGTCAAGGCCGGGATCAGCGATGTGACGCAGCCGGCAACCATTGTCAAAGCGCTCACCGACAAGATTGCGGCGTTCGAAAAGACGTTGCCGGCAGGCTATCACGTCGAAGTCGCCGGTGCGGTGGAGGAAAGCGCCAAATCGCAGGGTCCGATCGCGAGCGTGATCCCGGCCATGCTCCTCGTCATGGCAACACTGCTGATGGTGCAGCTTCAAGGCTTCCACAGGCTGTTCCTGGTGTTCTCGGTTGCCCCGTTGGCCCTCATCGGCGTCGTCGCGGCCCTTTATCTGAGCCATGCTCCGCTCGGCTTCGTCGCCCTCCTTGGCGTGCTCGCGCTCGTCGGCATCCTCATCCGCAATTCGGTGATCCTGATCGTGCAGATCGAGGAATTGCGCGCGGAGGGAATGTCGGCATGGAAGGCGGTGGTCGAGGCGACCGAACATCGTATGCGGCCGATCATGCTGACCGCCGCTGCGGCCACCTTGGCGCTGATACCGATCTCGCACGAGATATTCTGGGGACCCATGGCCTACGCAATGATGGGCGGCATCGTCGTGGGTACGGCACTGACGCTTCTCTTCCTGCCGGCGCTCTATGTCGCCTGGTTCCGGATACCGCGCGAGATCGGGGAGCACTGAGATGTACGTCAGAATGTCTTCCAACCGCTTTCGAAGCATTTTCTCCGTGCAAGGGATCGGCCGCTCGTGGCCGGCCCCGGCGACAGACCGGAGAGGCCCTCGTCAGCTGCTTTCGGTGGCGGTGCTCATGTCCGTCGCCATAACCGGCTGCGCGACCCGGGTGGCAAACGTCCTTCAACCTCCTCAGGTGGCCGTGGCCGCAAGCGACGCCAGCCGGGTGAACATGCTGGTTGCGACGACGCGCAAATCATCGGACGATCCCGGTCGACTCTATTCAGGCGAGCGCGGAACGGCGATCTCGCTCAACAACGTCTCCGTCTCCATTCCTCCAGATCGAAACCGCAAGATCGGCAAGGTGCAATGGCCCTCACGCTTACCGCCGAATCCGCAAAAGGAGTTTGCAGTCCTTGAAGCCGGCAAGGTTGCGACGGAAGGGCAGGCTTTCAAGTGGTTTCGCAAGAATCGCAACGCCAGGCGGCAGGTGCTCATCTTTGTCCATGGCTTCAACAACACCTATGCCGACGCCGTCTTTCGCTTCGCCCAGATCGTTCACGACTCAGGTACCGATGCGGCACCGATTCTCTTCGCCTGGCCATCGCGGGCGCGGGTTTTCGACTATCTTTATGACAAAGAGAGCGCCAACTACTCGCGGCGAGCCCTGGAGGATCTGATCCTTCAGGCCACCCGAAGCCCCGATGTCGACGACGTGACCATCCTCGCGCATTCGATGGGGACCTGGCTCGCGGCGGAGGCACTGCGCGGTGTTGCCATGCGCGAAAAATCTATCCCGGCCAAGATCAAAAATGTCATCCTTGCATCGCCAGACATCGATATCGATGTGTTTCGCCGCCAGTTCATCGAAATGGGGCCAAAGCGGCCGCATTTTGCGATCCTGACGTCGACACGCGACAAGGCTCTGGAGGTCTCTGGCTGGCTCTCGGGCGGCGTCGACCGTGTCGGTGGCGCAGATCTCAAACCATATGCCTCTGTCCTTGAAGAACTTGGCGTTTCGGTCATCGACACGAGCGCCATCGCCTCGAACGATCCGCTCGGCCACAATGCCTTTGCCGACAGTCCTGAGATCGTACGCCTGCTTGGGAGACGGCTGGCCGGGCAATCGCTATCGGGACGAGAGGCGTCATTTGCGGATCGAGCGGGGATGGCGGCTGCTAATTTTGCCGGGTCGGCGGCCCGCGTGGCCGTTGCGGCTCCGGTCTCGGTTATCAGCGGCGAGGCTCGCGACGTATTGAAACGCGAACTTTCTCCTTCGAGCGGGCAGCTCGTCGACGGTCAGGTCTCGTATTGATATGAACATTGATCCAGCCTTTCTCAGTCCTGTCTTCGCGCTGCTGGGAGCGCTCCTTGGTGCCGGGGCTTCGCTGATGGCGGCCATTTACACGCATCGCGGTCAATATCGGCTGCAGCGTGTCGCCGAGGAAATCACAAAGCGGGAGGGGGTCTACGTCGACTTCGTGATGTACGCGTCGAACCTGCTGCTGCGTGCCTACACACGAGACGACATCGAGCTCAGCGGCGATGAACAACACCTGATCGGGCTTATCAACCGAATGCGGTTCTTTGCTTCATCGGATGTCATCGGCGCAGCGGAGGCCGCGCTCAGGGCCATCCTCGAGATTTCCCTGAAGCCGAGAGTGGAGCTTCGGCAACTCGCCACGGAAGCGCTCACCAAGAGTCTGGATCCCGATCCCCTCCTGGCGTTCAGCCTGGTCTGCAGCGCAGACCTGGCAAGATTGCAGCGATCCATGGTCTGACGCGAACGCCGTCGGACGACAACCGTCACCTTATCAAGAGTCCTGGGCGTCTCCCAGAAGCTCAAGCATTCGGTTTTCCACTGCCCGCTGACAGTCAGCGAAGCGTTCCGGGTCGCGGCATTCGGGAAGGTCGTCAGAAACGCGAAGATATCGGCTTGAACGGGGCCTTCCTTCTCCGGTAGTGGCGGCGCGAAGTCGACACTAATGAATGTCCGGAAGTGGGCAAAGCGGTCATTTAGAAACTGCTGCGGTATGATAGCGGAGCAGACCAGCGCCTTACACAATGAAGTCGAAGCGACCGAATTTTCCGTCAGCTGTGTCGCGCATTCGGAGCAAAAGCCGCTTATCAAATATCCGGTCGCTTGCGTTCAGGGTCTCGCCCGGAAAATACAGCTGGGTCGTCAAGACGCTCCCGCCTGGCTTTTGGACTTTCACATGGTAGTGGCGCGTGCGCCCCGGATAGAGCGATGGAATGATGGTCGAAAACCACCAGCGGCCGCGCTCATCGGTGAACTGATGACCACGCAACCTGTAGCCGACGCGGTCGTACGAGCCATGCTCATCGGCGTGCCAAAGTTCGACAAGTGCCCTGTTGATGGATGTGCAGTCCTTCGCGAGCGCGAATCCGGCTATGGTGATCCTGATCCCGTCAGGCGCGTCGGCGGCAAAATCCTGTTTGAGTGGTGAGCTGGGCTTGTAATATGGTCCTTCAGTCTGCGCAATGGTCAACTCATCCGCGTCCTGGCATGCCGGCGTCAACTCGAGAGCGGATTGTGCGCTGAGGGCATTCGCTTCTAATATACTTGCCGTTTTAATCGACGGTACGGCCACAAATGCAGCGAGGACTGATCGACGTGTTGGTTTCATCGTCTTGAGACCCTAATTTTAATGGAAAGCGTTGCCACTATCATTAATGGTTGCACCCACTCGAACCGACCAGATCGGCGATGATCTTGAGCGGTCGGCAGCATTGGCTGCTGACCGTCATCCTGGAAGCCGGCACCATAGCACGAGGATAGAAATCCTTCACCTCGCCGCACCCCTTCTCATCTACGCCCCATTGCCCGTTCGGGGGGAGTCAGCCGCTTATCGTCTTGTGGTGGAGCTTACCCGTATCATTCATTTCCTGCACATCTAGATGCCCATCGGGCGATTCCCCAGTGGCCCAAAATCAAGCTCAACTTGAACTACGGGACACAGCTAGTCGTGTCCACCGTGCGTCAGTTCCATGTATGCAGGCAAGTTTTCCAAGAACCATTGCGTTCCCTTCACGGCAGCATGAACGGGGGGCAGTACAATGCCGTCCAAGGTGTAAAGCGCCGCAACTGCTGCTGCATCTCCGCTGTTGAATGCTGTGTTCCAGCGGTGCTGTGCTTCTTTCACGGCTGTATTGATGTCGGATTCCGGCATGATAGCCTTCCACTCTTGTTGGTTATGCTGATCCCACTGTCGCTGCAAGCATTTGCGCGGCTTTCAGATCCGGCAACGCTGCTCCTTCGGTGAAACTCGAGAAAATTTCGGCAAGTCGCTCGCGTGCATTGAATTCGGCATTGCCAATGCGGACAAGTCCCATTGCCGCGCGAAGCTCCCAAAAACGCGCATCCTGTGAACGTGCTGTGGTCAGAGCGTCACCGAACCGATCCGCTGCCGTTATGGCCCCTTCGGGCCCAAGCTGGAGCAGGGCCTCTCCCTGGAGACGGAACACCTCGGCTGCGAACCAACGCTCGTTAGTCCGTTCAATGATCATTTGCGCGTCTTCGAGCAATTCGAGTGCCGCCGCAGGATTGCCAGCTTTCAGCTCGATTTGTGCCAACAGGGCGGCGAAGTAGGGCGACATGTACCGTGCCCCTGTGCTCCTCCACTCAAAGACGCCTCTCTGCAGATCGGTCCGGCCGCGGTCTATTTCGCCTTCGTCTGCTAAGACCCACGCCTGCAGGATCGTCGCTCCCGCTTGCCAGAACCGAAATCCGGCCTCTCCCGATATTTGCGCAAGTTCCCCGGCACAGAGCTTCACTCCCTTACCGTCGCAGAGAATTTGGCGCATCACCCCGCCAAAGAACAGCGGCAGCGCAAGGCTATTGCGGTGTCCGATCCTTCTCGCTTCTCCCACCGCTTCCTCATTTGTTGCAAGAGCTTGGTCAGGCAGGCCGAGAATCAACTGGGCTCGCGCCAAATAGTCGAGGCATACGACTCGCGGGTCAAAGGCGTAAACGAACGCCGGAGATCGATGCTCCTGTGGATCGTAGAGCGCCAAAGCTTCCGTCAAATGTGTGCGCGCGCGCGAAAATTCGCCCGCAGGTAGGGCGCTAACGCCTGCCGCACGGTGGGCGAAGAACAAGAGGCGGCGCTCATTGTTGCTGTTGGCCAATTCCAATAGCCTGTCCGCGTCGCGGCGTGCTTCCGCCAGTTCGGCGGCATAGAGATGATAAAGGCAAAGGCCGTAAAGCACGGGAAACAGCTCTTGTATCTCGCCCATTTCCTCACACAATTCCTGCGCCCGCAGGTATGCCGCCCCCGTCTCAGGTGCGGCAAATCCGTGAACGGCGACCAGCGTACTGCCTAACGCCACCTGAATCGAAAGCTCACGCCTCGTACGCTCCCTTGAGGCCGGAAGGATGGTCAATCCGCTCAGCGCGTTTCCGAACCGAATGAGAGCTTCCGAAGGGGATGAACGCGATAACGCACGCCTTCCGGCCAACTCGTGGTACTCGACCGCCTTCTCGACAAGCGAAGCCTGGCCGAAATGATGAGCGAGCAATTCAGGTTCGGTCGCCACCATCTCCGGAAAGCGTTCCTCCAGGATGCGCGCGATGCGTGCGTGCAATTGCTGCCGACGACTCAAAAGAAGGCTTCCGTATGCAGCATCCTGTACTAGGGCATGTTTGAAGGCGTAGCTGACCTGGCTCCCGCCGCCTCGACGGAACACCAAGCCGGCTGTCACGAGCTGGTCTGTTGCTCGCTCAAGTTCAACTTCCGGCAAACCGGCGGCCGCGACGAGTAATTCGTGGCTAAACTCCCGCCCGATCACGGCACCGATCTGGGCAACCTCCCGGACCGAGGCGAGCCGATCAAGTCGGGCCATCAAAGAGTCATGCAGGGTCGCAGGAACTGCTAATGGGGGTAGCGGACCGGACAATTTGTAGTGTTGGCCGTTCTCGTTGAGCAGGCCAGATTCCAGGATGACTTTGGTCAATTCTTCGATGAAGAGTGGCACGCCTTCGGTCTTGGAAAGTATCTGATCGAGAACTGGTGCGGGGAGTTGTTTTCCTCCCGTCATAATCGTGATGATGGAAGCCGCTTGCGCTCTGCTCAACCTATTCAGCGTCAGTACGGTCGCATGGGGAAATCCGTTCCAACGTACAATTCCTTCCGGACGATAGGTGGCAACCAGCATGATGGGGAGTCGTTGCATTCGGTCAACGATGACGTCGAAGAGTTCCGCGGAGACATGGTCAAGATAGTGAGCGTCTTCAAGCAGCATGAGGACAGGGTTGTTGGTTGCGAGCGCCTCAAGCTGTTCGATCAAGACCTCGAAAGTCCGCGCCTTTTGCTTTTGGGGCATCAGGTCGAGCTTCGGATAACGGTTGTCCGTGGGGATTGCGAGCAGGGCGGCAATCAGGGGGATCGCCTCCTCAGGACTCTGCGCCGTTGAAAGCGCTTCCTCCAGGAACATCAACTGCTTTTCTGGCGGGTCCGTTCGGTTGATGTCCGCCGCCCGCAGCAACTGGTCTGTGACAGGATAAAGTGCGCTCTCTGTATGGTATGGCGAGCAGAAGTAGCGCAGATACGTGATAGGCTCCTCTTTTAGACGCTCGCGAAGCTCCTGGAGAATGCGTGACTTGCCAATCCCCGCCTCTCCAAACAGTTCCACGACTTGTCCTTCCCCCGACGCCGCAAGGTTCCATCGCTCAACCAGGAGGGCAACTTCCGGATCTCGGCCGGCCAGCGGTGCTGTGCCTCCAACATGGAGAGCGTCGAAACGGCCTTCCGCTCGGCCCTCTGCAATTACCTGGTAGGAATTGGTAGGTGTGTCGAAGCCGTGCAGCTTCTGCGGACGGATCCGCCTCACCTCGAAAAGCTTCCCCATCAGTCGAAACGTCAGTTCGGAGATAAGCACCGTGTCCGGCTCGGCAAGCGTTTGCAAGCGGGCGGCGAGATTAGGTGTCTCGCCAACGACAGCGTTTTCCTGTGCGGCCCCGGTGCCTATCAGCTCTCCGACGACAACCAGGCCGGTCGCGATGCCGATACGGCAGGAAAGTTGCTGGTGGTCATTCGTGGAAAGGGCTTTGACGGTTTCAACAACGGCAAGTCCCGCGCGGACGGCACGTTCCGCTTCATCCTCATGTGTCTGCGGCCAACCGAAATATGCAAGGACGCCATCGCCCATGAGTTTCGCGACATAGCCGTCGAAACGGACAACGTCGCCAGCAACTGCATTCTGGAATTGCCGCAAGACCGCGCCCATTTCCTCAGGATCAAGATGGGTAGACAGACCTGTCGAACCCACAAGATCGACGAACATCACTGTGAGCTGGCGTCTCTCGGCTTCACGTGGCCGAACCGGGAAGGATTGGTGGCGAGAAGTGATTGCCTTTGTGCCGGTTGAAGACCGCAAATACGAGGCGTGCTGGTCGCTCTGGAGTGCAGCGATTGCTTCGAGGATTTTCTTTCTGTGCGCGAGAGCAGCGACGCCGACCTCCTTTAGATCTTCGGGGGTCAGCTTGGGCAGTGTCTCAGCATCAATCGCATTACTCTCAAAGGCTTGGGCATACTGTCCAAGCCCTAAACTCTCTAGCCAAGCCGCAATGATCATCAGGGGTCCCCTCTCAGAACGACCACCTAAACCCACCACTATACATCATGACTTCAAGCATTCATAATAATCACTGGATAGCGTGGCTGGCTTCGGCCCGAACTCGACGATCAAATATTCGTAGTGGCGGCCTCAGGCGCTGACGGGCGGACAACGTTCGCTGCTGGGCCGTATGCGAACATTCCAAAAGTTGATCATTTGGATTCGCGAGATTGGCCTCTCCACCGAGTCGGATCATGACGGGGAACTTCGATCCCGCGCGCGACAGGTTTGGACGCGGTCGGGAAAGACGAGCCCCTCCAGCTATGACGATTGCCAAGCCACCGTGACATTAGAGGACTCCCATGAAGTCGCTCAGCTGAGCGTGCGTCGTGCAGCAGACTAGCGGAAGGAAGGTGAGGTTGCTCGGTACGATCTTTGACCGTTCGCAATTGCATCTATCGAAGATGGTCCAGCAATTCCTTGGCATCGACGAGGTCGCGCGTATCAAAGCCCTCGGTGAACCGGGCATAGACAGGGGCGAGCATGTCGTAGGCATTCTGCCGCTCCCCACCGTGGGCCCACAGGCGAGCAAGCGAGGTCGATGCGCGCAGATCGAGGGATGCGGCGTGCTGTTCCCGAGCTACCTCGATGGCACGGAGATAATGTGCTTTGCTTCGTTCGACATCGATTGTTGCGTAGCCGAGCAGGAGATTTCCAGCGATCCGGTGAAGTTCTGACTCCCAGAGGCAAGCGCCGGTAGCCGCTACCTCAGCTATTGCTGGCTTCAAAGCGTTCATGCCGGCCTCTGCTTCGCCGGCAAGTCCGCAGACGCTGGCGAAAAGGCACGTATGAAAGCCCGTCACCTCAACGTCATCGGACAGGTGGGCTGCCAGCGCCTCCTGGATCGCGCTCATGCACACCCGAGCTTGCTGTTTGCTCTCATGCGCCGAAATGTAGGCCATCTGCAGGGTGGCATAGGGGATCCAGCGCGGGTTCCAGTCATGCGCCATCTGCAGCACCGCCTCAATGTTTTCCCGAGCTGCGTTGTCATCGCGGCGAAAGCAGTAAAGGATGATCGCATACCAAAGGGCGTGCATAAGGCTGGGGGGGTGGGCCAGTTTACGCGCCAAGGCAACGGCGTCTTCAGCGCGGGCCAGCGCCCGGTCTGGAAAGCCGAGCATCCACAGGCTTACACCCTCGTGGGCAGTGGCGCATACCGCAGCGTCGTGACCGCCGTACATGAAAGTGTGAGAGAAATGCTCGGGTCGGTAGAGCGCGAGACCCTGTGCGGTGTGCTCGCATACCGACTGCCACTCGCCGAGGCAGTATTGCGTCGTCCATTGGGTGTGATGGGCCTCCAGCAGCAGGGACTGGTCCCCCGAGCGCCGGGCGATCGTGACGAGCTGGTCGGCGAGGTCGCGCGCCGTGCGCATCTGTCCCCGGGCGCGATTGCAGGTCCACAGTCCTCGCAAGACCGGGAAGAATTGGGACGTCTCGCTGCCGAGTATGTTGCACAGCTCCTGTGCCCGTGTGTAGGCCGCCATGGCCTCGGCTGACCCATGGCCCTTGGCGGCGACCTGTGGAATGCCAAGGGCAAGCTGGAGGTCGATCTCGCGGTTGTGGCGGGCCGGAGTTTCGGGAAGTGTCGCGAGAAGATCAAGTCCTTTGGAGAGGTGGGCGATGGCTTCGGCGTCGGCCGACCGATGGTTTGCGCGCAAGCCCGCCTTGTGCCAGTACGACACGGCATCATCGATCAGTCCGCCCTCGGTTGCATGATGGGCAAGCACCTCCGGCTCCGCTTCCACGCGGTCTGGAAAGCGTTCGCGCAGGACCGTGGCGATCCTGCAGTGGAGTTGCTGGCGTCGGCTCTTCAGCAGCGACTCGTAGGCGGCATCCCGCACCAGAGCATGCTTGAAGGTGTAAATTGCATCCGGGGGTGTGTCCCGGCAAAATGCCAGTTCGGCGCGGACAAGTTCGTCCAGAGCGGTCCTGAGCTTCGCCTCGTCCATCTGCGCGGTCGCCGCGAGCAACTCGTAGCTGAACTCGCGGCCGATGACAGCGCCGATCTGCGCTATTTCCTTAACCGGCGTCAACCGATCAAGGCGAGCCAGGAGTGAGTCCTGCAGCGTGGAGGGGATGGCAAGCGGCGGTAGTGAGCCGGTGAGCTCGTACCGCTTGCCGGTTTCGTGCAGCAGTCCCGATTCGAGCACCGCTTTTGTCAGCTCCTCGACGAATAGCGGCACACCTTCGGTCTTGGAGAGAATATGCGCTTGTACTTCGACAGGAAGCGGCCGCCCGCCGGAGAGATGGTCAATCAGCACAGTGCTTTCGTTCTGCCCTAGACGATTGAGGGTCAGCAGTGTCACGTGCGGCCGGCTGGTCCAGCGCGGCGCGAACTCAGGCCGAAAGGTAACAACCAGCAGCACCGGCAGCCGTTCGATCCGATCGACGACGCGATCGAACAGTTCGAGGCTTGTGGGATCGAACCAGTGAGCATCCTCGGCCGTCATGAGCACAGGCTGCCTAGCCGCAAGGCCTTCGAGTTGGGCGATCAGCGCCTGAAATATCTTCGCTTTTTTCTGTTCCGGTGCATCCTCAGGGCGCGGGTAATGATCTTTTGTCGGGATCCCCAAATGTTCAGCGATCAATGGGAGTGCCGATTTCGGGTGAGAAACAGCCAAGGCAAGCAACGCCTGTAACTTAGCCAATTTCACCTCGGGCACATCGTAGTGCTCGAGTCCGGCGGCCCGGCGCAGCTGGTCCAGCACCGGGAACAGCGCGCTGTTTGTGTGATAGGGCGAGCCGTGATAGCGCAGCGACACGCATTCTTCGTTGCGGAGCCGCTCGCGCAGGGCGACCGCGATGCGCGATTTGCCGATTCCCGGCTCGCCCGACAGCAGAGCTACCTGACCTCTGCCGCCCTTCGCCCGCCGCCAACATTCGAGGAGCAGGGCCAGTTCCTGATCGCGGCCGACGAGCGACATCAGCCGCATCCCGTGCAGCGCCTCGAAGCGGCCCTCGGCTTGGCTCTGGCCAACGACCAGCCACGCTTGCACAGGCTGGCCGAAACCCCTGAGGTCGTGCGTGCCGAGATCGATCAGCTCGAAAAACTCGCCAAGCAGCCGCCGCGTCGGTTCGGCTACCACAACACAGCCGACCTCGGCCAGTGATTGCAGTCGTGCCGCCAGGTTTGGCGTTTCGCCGACCACCGCTGCCTCCTGCGCCGCGCCCTTGCCGATGAGATCGCCCACCACCACCAGACCCGTTGCGATGCCGACCCGGGCTCCCAGAGGCTCCTTCGCTGGCGTCACCAGCTTGGCGACTGCTGCGGCGATGGCGAGGCCGGCCCGCACAGCCCGTTCGGCCTCGTCCTCGTGCGCCCGCGGCCAGCCGAAATAGGCCAACACCCCATCGCCCATGAACTTCGCGACATGGCCATCCACACGCATGATCTCCTCGGACACAGCGTTCTGATACTTCCGGATCACCTCCGCCATCTCTTCCGGGTCCAGCTGGCCTGACAACGCGGTCGATCCAACCAGATCGACAAACATCACCGTCAACTGGCGACGTTCTGTCTCCGGGCGGGGCGTTGAACCGGCCGCCGGCATATCGGACTTGCCAAGCTCCGTGATTGCGGCCAACACGAGCTTCCTCGGGCCCATCGGCAGCCCCAACGCCTTAAGGTCCGCATCCGACAGATGCGGAAGCACCTCGGGGGTGATCTCGTTCTTGGCGAAGGTCGTGGCGTATTTGGCGAGCCCAAGGCCCGCAAGCCACCCGGCAATGTCCATGACATCCTCCGTGTAGTCGGAGGCAGTTTAACATCGTGCGAGCGCACTGAGGACCCCTCCGAGTCGCTAATGGAGGCAATGCCAGCTAGGAGGGGAGCAGATCGAGGGGCCAATGTCCGGAAATGGCGCAAAGCATGTGTAATCGGGCGGTCCCACCAGGGACGAGCTCCCACTGCTATCCCGGCTTGGCCGAGATGAAGGGAGATGACGATGTTTTATGCTGCTTTGGACGTGTCGCTGCGCTCAGTGGCGATCTGCATTATTGACCAGGATGGGAAGGTTCGGCTCGAGCGATCCGTCCCATCCGACGTGCCGGACCTGGTTCGCTGCCTGCGCGAGTTTGGCGAACCGATCCATCAGATAGGGCTGGAAGCTGGCACGCTCACTCAACATCTGACCTACGGACTGAAAGAAGCGGGGTTCGACGTCGTGTGCATGGAGGCTCGGCAGGTCAATGCCGCTCTTTCGGCCATGCGCAACAAGACCGACAAAAACGACGCTCGCGGCATCGCCCAACTGTTGCGATCGGGTTGGTATAGTCGGGTGCATGTCAAGAGCGTCGAAAGCCATTACATCCGTGCACTGCTCACCAGCCGCAAGGTCATGCAGCGGAAATGCATCGACCTTGAAAATGAAATCCGCGGGCTTCTGAAGGTCTTCGACGTCAAACTGCCGATGCGTCTGCGGGGTGGTGCGTTCGATGCGGCCGTCCGAGACACGATCGAAAGCGATCCTGCACCAAGCCATGCGCTCCTACCGATGTTGCAGGCCAGGCAGATGCTCCTGGAAACCTTTCTTGAACTCGATCGACGTGTCCGAAGAGCGGCGCACCAAGACTCCGTCACTACGCGGTTCATGAGTGTTCCAGGTGTCGGATACGTGACGGCTTTGAGCTTCAAGGCCGCAGTTGACGATCCCACCCGCTTCAAAAGCTCGCGCACTGTCGGCACTCACTTCGGGCTGACGCCGCGACGCTTCCAGTCCGGCGAGAAGGACAATCCCGGCCGGATCTCCCATGCCGGCGACGCCGACGTGCGGGCGACGCTCTATGCAGCCGCCAACGCGATGCTGATGCGGTCGATTGCCTGGAGCAGCCTGAAGGCATGGGGCGTGCGGCTGATGAAGACCAAGGGACGGCGGCGAGCCATCGTCGCTGTCGCCCGCAAGATTGCCGTCGTGCTTCATCGGATGTGGATCGACGGCACAGAGTTCCGGTTCGGATCGGAGGCATCTGCATGATTTGACAGAGCCTTCGAACTCGATCCTGGCCGGATCGTCCCACGCGGACGACGGGATGGATGAAGCCGTTAATGTCTGCTGCGCTTCGAGCGCGTCGCAAAGCGAGGCTTTCCAGACCCTGATCCCATGCATGCATGCAGCGGCTCCGAACGCAAGGGAGCCAATCGACTGCGAAGAGAAGCGTGACCCGCGTGAACGACCAGGCTGCCGGAAAATTAAAAAAGAGCTTGACCCAAATGCCCGATTAGAGAAGCGAACACTACTGAACGGTTGCTTCTAGCCCAACACGGACCACGGCTTTTGAAACTTTAGAGGCATGTTCGGAGCGAACGATTTGCAGATGGGCTGTGTATTGATTTGTAGCTAGATCCCGAGAGGGTCGCCATCGGCCAGCCTCTCGTATTTCCAATTACGGTACCTCAATCGGCGCATTCCAAGCACTAAAGGCAGGCTTCGAGCACCATGTTGAAAGGGGTCTCTGTGGATCGACGTACCTTGGAAAAACCGCCTGCGTTGAGCACTTCCGTCAGCTTCGCCTGACCAGCTTGCGCACCAAGTGCTGCGCCCACTTCCTGCCCCAAAGAGGCCGGAACGCAGGTGTTGGCCGAAGCAGCATAAAAGATGCGGCCCACCGGATTGAGGTTATCCGCTAGTTTGTCACCCGCCATCGGTTCGACCACCATCAGCGTACCATCGGGCTTAACTGCGTTTGCGATATGACGGACGGCACCGACGGGATCCCCCATGTCATGAAGGGCATCGAATATTGTGACGAGATCGAAGCCCACGCCGCCGAAGTCCTGTGCACGTGCGGTCGTGAACCGCACATTAGTCATTCCATTCGCGTGCTCGCTTGCATGCTCGATCGACGGAGCATGAAAGTCGATGCCGACAAAGTGCGAGTTCGGAAACGCCCTGGCCATGAGAAGCGTCGATGAGCCGAAACCGCAACCGACATCCGCCACCAATGAGCCGCGCTCTAGCTTCTCGACGACGCCTTCGAGTGAAGGAAGCCAGTTCTCGATCAGGTTGGCCTTGTAGCCCGGCCGGAAGAAACGGTCCGTGCCGCAGAACATGCAGTTGCAACGCTCTTTCCAGGAAACGCCGCCGCCGTGTCGAAACGCGTGTGTCAGCTTCCCACGATCGGCATAAACGGCGTCAAGTGCCTGGAACCCTCCAATCATGTTGACCGGACTGTCATCAATCGCGAATACAGCCGCCTGTTCGGGAGAGAGTTCGAACTTTCCGGTTGCCGCGTCGTAGTCAATAAATCCCGACGCTGCCTGGGCCGAGAGCCATTCTTGGATGTAGCGCTCCCCGGTGTCGGTGGCCCCCGCCAGCTGGCCGGCTGAGATCGGGCCCCGGCCCTTCATATTGCGATAGAGGTCCAGTTCTTCGCCCACGATCACGAGGGCAGCGTTCTGCGCTGCACCGAGCTCATTGACCATGACACCCAGAAGCGCCTGCAGTTTTTCTGTATTCAGCTCCATTGAGGTAACAACCCTTTCCATTAGACGGCGGAATGCCGCCGGTTTCGAAGAGTCGTTTACGTGTTGCGAACTCTTCTCAACAGAGGCAGACTGGCCGCTATGAAGCGGATTGAGCCACATTCTCCGAACCGGAAACGCCCATTGCGCGTCAGCATTGTGGCGTTTCCCGAATGTGACCCTTCTATCATGTACGGTATCTTCGATACGCTCTGGATAGCCGGCGCGAACTGGAAGAGTAGTTCCAACGAGCCGACCAGTGAGGTGCTGTTTTCGCCCCGCCTGGTAGCGGCCGACCCTGGCCCTCTGACCTTGATCACCGGCGTGACCATCATGCCCCAGGCCACAATCGACGACATCGAAGAGACGGACTATGTGCTCGTTCCAAACGTTCTCGTTGACACGCCTCAATCTGTGCGCGCTCTAGACCGCAGGCTGCTTAACTGGATTGTCGCGATGCACCGGCGGGGCGCACAGCTGCTTGCGGCCTGTGGAGGCTCGATTGTGCTTGCCGAGGCGGGGCTGCTGGACGGGTACTCGGCCACGACCCACTGGATGTATGCGCCATTGTTCCGCAGCCAGTATCCGAAAGTCGACCTCAAGGAAGAGCGCATCCTGGTCCAAGCCGGTGCCGGCCACTCCATCGTTTGCGCTGGTGGTGCATCATCCTGGCAGGACCTGACGCTATACCTCATTGCTCGTCATGCCGGAACCGCGGAAGCGATCCGCATATCCAAGCTTTTCCTCTATCAATGGCATCGTGACGGCCAGTTGCCCTATGCATCCATGATTGCAAATGGCGATCACCGGGACGCGGTTGTCAAAAAGTGCCAGGAATATGCCCCGTCGCACTACCATTCGGGAGAAATTCTTTCCGAACTGCTTCAGCTCTCCGGCTTGCCGAAGAGGTCGTTCGATCGGCGGTTCAGGAAAGCGACTGGTTATTCGCCACTCGAATATATTCAATGGCTCCGGGTCGAGGAAGCCAAACAGATGCTGGAACTCGAGGACACGCCGATCGACGAGATCGCGTTTGAGGTGGGATATTCTGATCTTGCGTCTTTTCGTCGTCTCTTTCGGAGGCTCGCTGGACTGACGCCAGGTGAGTATCGCCGACGGTTCAAGCTGCCCGCGAATGTCGATGCGGCCATTCGAATTTCATCTCCCGCCGAGCTTTCTAAGCTTGGATGACCGCTTAAGGCAGCGATCACAGTGAATGACTGCTTCTGGCCCCAAAGCCATTTGCCGCGCCGCTCGTGGTCCCCTCACGATCACGGTGGAGGACGTGGAGAAGAAGTTCTGCTGCATCTGTTGCGACAGCTAGGCGAGGCTAGGATCGAAATCGGGCCCAAGTCGGGTCTCGGTTGCGGCTAGTTGCTGCTCGACAACCTACGCCAGACCCAGCCCCGCACCCGAAGGGTGCGCCACCAGCTGAGCCGCTTGCTTCTCCGGTTCAACGGTATCAACCTTCATCCGCGTTGCCCCTCCCTTGCTCGGGTCGGTCATCCTCCCAGTGCCGGAACAGCTTACCAGAATTTGGCGGGGATTACGCCTTTCGGTGGATGGCCAGATGGCCATTTATACGGCAGCTCAAAACGGGTGTAACCTGACCGCGCGGACCGCTGTTAGCACCCCGTCCTTGGGACCAATGTTTCCTCCGCTAAAGCGGTCAGTTGGGGGGAGAGAGAGGAGAAGGGACAGCAACGTGGGGGCTCGTATGTCTGGCTCTCCTCCTTCTTCCGCACCCCTTGAGCGCTTCGCACTCCGGTCCCTTTTCTGGCTCTACACCTTTAGGTGATTGACCATTTTGCCACACATACCGGACCCCGGATCAGGAGTATTCTTCGGGTTAGATGACTGGCAAATTTTCTCAACTGATTGCTGGTCAGAAACTGGCCGGAGCAGCCGAAAACGCATCCACATTCTTTCCCCCGAACGTGAATGCTTCGCCTCCGGCCTTTCTTTTGGTTCCAGCGGCTCTAGCGGTCCCAGACCATTCCACGCATCCGTGGTCATTTGTAGATTATTTTATGTTCTCTCCGACGCTTCGCGGTTGGATGGTGGCCACGGCTTGAAAGACGCCACGTGGACTGAGCTGGCGGAAGCAATTCTAAACCCAGCCTAAAGCAGACGTAGACCCAGCCAATTGCCTGCACAACCGTGACAAGAAATATGAAAAATCTGTCGCCATGGCTGATGCCCGCAATAAGCTGAGGCCCGTGAAATCAGGAAAGCTCGTAAGGCTCGCTTTGCGACACCTGATGAGCTTTTCGCCGATCTCAATGGCTAAAGGCAAATTCTGCGAGAAACAACTTGAAAGTCGAGCGCCGCTACCGGACCACGCAAGAACTTGTGCTATGAGGCCCGACTTCTGGCGTGAGCTAGACGATCGATGGTGATCGGTAGATCTCGCATCCTTTGTCCCGTTGCATGGAAAATTGCGTTTGCGATGGCGGGTGCCACTGCAACGACCCCGATTTCGCCCACCCCCTTCACACCGAGCGGGCTTACGTGGTTATCCGTTTCATCGACGAATAAGACGTCTATATCGTACACGTCGGCATTCGAAGGAATGTGATAGTCACCGAAACTGTGCGCCATGCATCGGCCGAGGTTGTGATCGAATGCAGCATCCTCGTGCAACGCTTTCCCGATCCCCATTACAGTTGCGCCGATGATCTGGCTGCGGGCGGTGTTGGGATTTAGTATGCGGCCGGCGGCTACGGCACACACGAGACGGGTGACACGAACCATCGACAGCTCCTCATCGACCCGCACCTCGGCGAAAACTGCCGCATGCGTGGCGCTGGAGAATTTCTTGCCAAACGGGAGGCTAAAGATCGTGGCGGTTGCGCTCAATTCACCGCCCCGTTGGAGTTTCAACAAATCGACCAAAGCGGATGCAGAAAGTAACTCCGCACCCTGCCGACGTCGCAGAACGCCTGCTTGCTTCGCCCGCGTCCCGATCTTCGACTTGAGCTTGCGGCAAGCGGACTGCACAGCAGCGCCTGAGGTTGCGGCGGTCCAAGAGCCTCCCTGAATGGGATTGAAGGGCAACGCTGAATCTCCGAGCCGCACCACAACGCGTTCCATTGTCGTTTCAAGCGCGTCCGCTGCGATCTGGCTGAGGATCGTGTAGGTGCCGGTGCCGATGTCGGTGATGGACGATGTCACTTCGAACTTCCCGTCGCTTCTGAGCCTTACTTCTGCCCGCGCGGGCGCGGGTGACATCGCAGCCTCCCAGGCTCCTGTAGCCATGCCCCAGCCGATCAGTTCTTTATCCTCCCGCATCGACCGCGGGGCGTGACTGCGCTTGTCCCAGCCAAAACGCTCGCTTCCCTGAGCATAGCATTCGCGCAGCGCCTTACTGCTGAACGGGCGGTTTTCGCTCTGATCGCGCTCCGTGTAGTTTGTGAGGCGCAGGGCCAGAGGGTCTACATTGACGGCGTAAGCCAGCTCGTCCATCGCGCATTCCAGCGCAAACATTCCTGTCGCCGCACCCGGAGCGCGCATATCGCATGGCGAAACGGTGTCAAGTTTTGCGAGCTCGTAGGATAGCTTGACGTTGTCGCAGCGATAAAGGCTTGCAGAGAAAAGTAGCATCGGATCCTGGGCATCCTCGAATTGCGAGGTGGCGGCCACGGCTCGATGTCTGATCGCTTGCAAGCGGCCTTTCTCGTCGGCCGCGAGTGATACGGTTTGGACGGCGTTTGCGCGGTATCCAAGCGCAAACATGTGATCGCGTGGAAGAACCAGCCGGACAGACCGTTTGAGCGCCTTTGCCGCCATCACCGCCAGAATGACCGATTGCTGGGGTCGTAGACCAAGACCGAACGCACCGCCGACATAGCTGCTTACAACCCGCACTTTGCGTCCGATCAAGCGGAAGGCGACTTTTAGAAAGAGTTCCACGCTCTTTGGACTTTGCGTCTTGTCGTAAACAGTGACGATCTTGTCACCCCACTCCACCGTCGTTGCAAACAGTTCCATCGGGTGATGGTTTTCCGAAGAGGTGGTGTAGGTGGACTCGATTTTCACCGGGGCCGCCGCGAATGCCCGGTCGGCGTCTCCCGTCGGAGGAGGGACGTGGGCGACACCAATCCGGTGTTTTCGCGGTATGAAGGCCGTTGATGCTGCGAGGTCAGTTACATGTTGCTCTGCCTTATACGTGACACTGATCAAAGCAGCGGCATCACGCGCGGCTTCATAGCTTTCGGCTATAACCAGAGCCACGGGTTGACCGCTGAAATGAACGTGGTCGTCGTATAGCGGCATGAACGGTTTTCCCGGCGGACCCGCTGCATCCTTATAAAGAAATGAGGCCGGCCAAAACCACGGGCGATTTTCGTGGGTCAGAATCTCGACCCCGCCCGGAAAACGCCCGGCGGCAGCAAGATCGATCGACAGTATCCGGCCTTTGGCGATCGATGCCGTCACGACGTAGGCATGCAGGAGATCGGGAACTTTGTATTCGGCAGCATATTTAGCCTCGCCCCGAACCTTCGGCGGCCCGTCTATTCGAAAGACGCTTTTGCCCGTGATCGTTTGCTCTTGATCCATCTTTCCCCTCAATGGATACGCTTGTCGGACTGCGACTGCGGCGTTCGTGATGCGGCCTGTTCGAGCGCTCGAACGACGGTTCTGCGGGCAAGGTCTATTTTGAAGTCGTTCTCCGACAACGACACAGCGCCTGACAACAGCATTGATGCGAACTGTTCGAAGTTCACACGAGATGCGGGCCGTCCGACAAGCAATGCCTCCGCATCTGTTTTCCGCCAGGGCTTGTGCGCAACGCCGCCCAAGGCTATTTGGGCCGTCGAGACCGCTGCGGTGTCGTCGATCGTCAGCAACACAGCGGCCGATACGATGGCAAAGGCGTAAGACAGGCGATCACGGATCTTCAAATAGCTGTATCGGTGATGCTCGAGAACCGGGGGCAACTCGATACCGAGAATGACTTCGTCGCCAAGCAGAGTCGTGTCCATCTCGGGCGCATCGCCTGGCAACCTGTGAAAGTCAGCCAAAGGAATTGACCGCACTCCATTTGGGCCTTGAGCTATTATTGTCGCTCCGATGGCGGCGAGGGCGACGCACATGTCGGACGGATGGGTGGCCACGCAAAGTTGGCTTGCCCCGAGAATGGCATGGTTGCGGTTCAGCCCCGTCCGCGCCGGACATCCGGTACCCGGCGATCGCTTGTTGCACGGTGTCATCACATCATAGAAATACGAGCAACGCGTTCTCTGCATGAGGTTGCCCGCGACCGTGGCGGCATTGCGCAACTGCGCCGACGCGCCGGCGAGGATGGCACTGGCCAGCAACGGATAGTGGTCCGTAACGGCTGGGTGAACCGCAACGTCCGAATTTGTCACGAGCGCGCCGATCCTCAGTCCTCTATCCGCAGTTTCCGTGATTTCTCTGAGGGGAAGATCATTGATGTCGATTATGGTGGTCGGCGTCGCAACGTCGTACTTCATCAAATCTACGAGGTTGGTGCCTCCAGCCAACAGTTTTGCGTTAGATTGGACAGAAAGTCCTTCGATTGCCTGATCTATGCTCGCGGCACGCAGGTATGTGAACCGTCTCATGGCACAGTCTTTGTGTTGGCCGCTGCTGTCATGACCTCTTCGATCGCGTCAACGATCCCCGTGTACGCACCACAGCGGCAGAGGTTGCCGCTCATGGATTCACGTATCTCGTCGCGCGTCTTGGCTGTTCCTTCCGAGATCAAGCCGATAGCCGAGCAGATTTGCCCGGGCGTACAGTAACCACATTGAAGCGCGTCGTGCCTTATAAACGCTTCCTGCAGGGGATGAAGTTCGTTGGAATTCCCTATGCCTTCGATAGTTGTAACCACCGAGCCGTTGCGGCTGACGGCGAGCACCAGGCAACTGTTGATCCGGCGGCCGTTGAGAAGCACCGTGCATGCACCACATTGGCCGTGGTCGCATCCCTTTTTGGTGCCCGTAAGATCGAATTTCTCACGCAGCAAATCAAGCAGCGTCACCGATGGCTCAATATTGGCTGCACGTATGACACCGTTGACGGCGTAGGTAACGCGATGTGCTGATGTCGCATCCATTATGTCACCGAGGCCCCATCCCCTTGGTGTTCGAGTGCGCTTATCCTGCGCGAACACTAGGCGCGGATTGGCTCCGTGACAAGTTCGATCCGCTGGGGTACCGGCAGGCATCTTCAGTCAGGACCCTCAACTGAGTGTCGAAGGAAAAAACGCTCTTTTGGGTAGTCGTAGAGGATCGTGAAGAACTGCAGGATCATACGGCCGAAACCGAGTTGGAATGGCCAGCCTTTGGCTTCCGCAAAATCCTAATCCAGGTTCTTAAGGTATGTCGATTTCCAGTAGCAGCGGTCTCGACCCTTGGGAAACAACCCGTCATAGAGGGTTTGCAGGACGCGGTACGGCATGCGCCCGCCGAAATCGAGGAGGGGTTCGCAAAAGCTGCGCAAAGGCTGGGCAACGCGCGCTCCTTCTTCGGTCGGGCCATTAAAGAGCGTGTTTCATGGATGCAAGCTTCCAAAACCCGGTCGTGCTCTTGTGCTTGGATCCAAGGTCCGCGACGGATTCTTCATGAGAATTCCAGTCTTCAATCTCCTCTGAAAGCCGCTTGGCTTCAACTAAATGGCGGGCAGCATGTTTGTATCGGGCGGTTCGTGCGCGGTAGAGCGCGAAGTCGATTATTGCGCGCAGCATGATGACTGATGCCAAGGGGTGTTTATCCCGCAGTGCCTCCGCGTCATGAGCTGCGGCAATTGCAGCTGTTATTGAAGCTCGATCGTACCGTCGATGGTGTGGGAGAGCCCGACCTTTTCGAGTGTAAGCACCACCCTGGCTGACAGCGTCTCGCCGCCTTTAAGTCGGCCATCGGCTATCGCCTCGCGGATGGCTATTTCGATCTCGCGCTGGGAGGTGACTCCGACCACTTTGAGGAACCGGCGCAGAGAGGTGTTGAGGGCATCTTCGTTCATGGCAATCTCCATGTCAAAAACGGTCACTGACCGGATTATAAGGCTGCTGCGGGTAGATCATAAATCTACCTGATGCTGAGCTTTGGCCAGCAATTCGAATGGCCCGGCGATCGTCCCGAATCTGTGCGGCTCGCCGGCGGCACAAAGTTCGCAGCATCCCCTTGATCGAAAATGAAAACCTCTGTCAAATCAGTTTCAGTCATGGGAACTGTTCTCAGCATGTTGCAGCTCCGCTTTGGTAATTGCGACAGCATCGATCGGACGGGATATGCGCTCGCCTGCCATTTCGTTGGCCAAGACCGGAAACCAGCAAAACTGTCCTGTCCGCCCTGCCGTCACGTCTGGTTAACCATGTCACATCAACTCAGACATCCTTTTTCTTCATCAATTTTCTCAGTTCTGTCTCAACAGAAAGCAGCACGTTTGGATGCATTGCCAGATTGGTATTCTCGGCAACTTCGATCATCGCGGCCAAAACCTCTTCCTTGGACCATCCGGCAACCTGGGCGTCTCCCAGGAGCTCAAGCATTCGGTCTTCCACCGCCCGCTGACAGTCAGCGAAGCGTTCCGGATCGTTTCTAGTGCGCGTCGGCCCAGGAATAGTCATGAGCCGTCACCTGTGAACTGCTCATCGTTGTAGGGCGGCTCACCAAAGTCTTTCGCGCTGTAAAGTGCGATCAATTGTCCTTCGCCTTCGTCGGGCACGCCTGAGAAGATAAACACCTCACCGAGTTCGGGATGATGACCGTGAACGCCACTAAACGGGAACTCGTCGGGATCGGAGGATTCGTGAAGGGTCACATCGTCAATATGTTCGCCCTTCAAATGAAAAACTATTTCTGCAGAACCTGAAAGCTCCTGCGTGGCTGTCAAAGCCTCCCTGACCTCATATTCAAACTCCGGATCCCAGCCTTCGTTTCCAATGAAATCCCTATCGCGGAACCTGACTTTCCATGGCATGGCTCAATCCTCCGATCAGAGCAGCAGGGGCTGTTCTTCCCCTGCCTTCGGTTGTGGCAAGACAATCAGTTCATTGTCGGGCAGGGGCCTTTGCAACCTCAGCGCTTCTTCGGCTCGCGCATTCATCCAAATGTCGATTTCCTCGGACGTACACAAAATGACCGGCATCGCTTGTTCATGGATCGGCTTGACGACGGCATTCGGGAAGGTCGTCAGAAACGCGAAGATATTGGCCTGCACCGGCCCTTCCTTTTTCTTCCTAACGCTGTACCAGCTCGTCCAGATCCCTGCGAACCAGAACAGCGGTTTTTCCTCGTTGAGGGCCAACCAGTGCAGCGGCTTCTTCTTCGTCACCGGATCCGGAACCTTGCCGTATTCCGAAAAGCTTGTCGCGGGAATAACGCAACGGTTGGCCGGGCCGAGCCAAGCCTGCCAATGCGGTGATTTGACGTTGCGGATATTGGTGACACCGTTATCGACTTCGCCCTTGAGAAACTGCGGCGGCGTCGGCATGCCCCATCGAGCGATTGCCAACTCGCGGTCGCCGTTGGCATCCTTCCGTCCAATAGGAGCGGGATAATCGGGAAAGACATCCATCTGCGGTGTCAGCCGGTTGGTCAGGTCGTTGATTGGCAGGAACAGCTGGCGCATGGCCTCATGGGTCGTGGTGGCGTTATAAAGGTTGCACATCAGCTAGTCTCTCAGCTTGTTCCTGGCACCGATCATATTCATTTCCCGCGATCCGCAAACAATGCAGCGCAGTTTTCTGTTTTAACCGTGGACGATCGTGTGTTTTCCATATTTCCCTTCCAATGCATATCGATCCAATGAACCTATCCGACCACAGTGGATGCAATATGCAAACAGATCGTCCCAGCTTTCCAGATCCGAAAACCGTGCGGTCTCCTTGATCGGCCTAAGATATCGCTTAGGAGACATCTCTGCCCACCCTCATACGCACATTCTTTGACCGCCACGTGCCTTTAGTCCGTTCTGCCGGTGTAATCCACTCGCCATCGAACGCCATGAGGAAGCACTCGGCGCTCTCTCGTTGGGGGAAAGCAGTAAATGATAAAACGCTCATCATCGACAAAAAGGGTATGGTTTAGTCGCCAGCACCCGAGCTTTTGAGACGGAAACGTCACGTTTTCAAATCGCCAGGAAACTTCGCATGCCACTATGGCGATCTGAAACGGATACTCACGGTCGATGATGCCTACCGGGGGGCTCCTCTGCTCCTCGTCATGGTTAGTCCCTCGGTGTAATCGTCTTCGGCCTCCAGCCACGGGCAAAGCCGTGGCCCCTAGCGATGGAAGCATATTGGAGTTCCTTCATCAGGAAATCACGTTCGGACAGCAGCATCCCAATCGCGGCATGCACATCCCCATTGTGCTAGGCAATCAGCTGATGGACCTCATCATCATGTTTCAGCACCGATCCGTTCATTGGCTTCTCCTTTTGAGACAAGCCTGTCTGTCCCCATTTCAGACAGAGGTTTTCCAGTTTCCAAATTGTCAGTTGAACGGCCGTCGCACCGCGTATGTTCTATATTTGTTCCGTTATCCAAAAGAGTCAAGATGCGCCTCAAATAGACGTGTTAATTGAGGGTGTCGAATGGGGGCCGAGGTCCTGGCCTTGAATGTTGCCCTTTAATCACTTGCAAAACCATCAACGCATCGTGTGAATGTTGGCACCGTGTCGTCAGAAGAATGCCGATGCCATTTCCGGAGACCCTTCCAGCGCGTGCGCAAGATATTCCAACCCGAGTCTTAGCTGTGGTCGCGATATCGGCCCTCCCAAACACACCCTGGCGGCTTCTGCCGGGGTTCCGCCCACTGTAAAGGCATCGCTTGCCAAGACCCCAATACCTGACGCGCGCATGTGATTTATCAATCCGGACCTGGTCCAGCCATTGCTCAACGGCAGCCAAATATTGAAACTAAGCGGATCAGCCTTGAAGCTTCCCGGAGCAAGCATTTCAGCGGCCATTGCCTGGCGGGCCCCGGTTTCCTTCCGGATAAAGCGCAAGATCATATCGGCCGTTCCGTCTTCGATCCAGCGCGTGGCCAGAGCGACGGTCAATGGGGATGCCATGACGTTGGAAGCTTTCATCGCGCTTACAAACGGCCAGATCGCGCGAGTATCAGGGGCCACAACGTACGCCAGCCGAAGGCCCGCACCGATGCATTTCGCCAGGCCCCCTATATGCCACACCAGGTCGGGTGCGATCGTGGCGAGAGGGGCGGGGGCGTGCACGGGAATGAAACCATAGGCGTCATCCTCAACAATGGGGACATGGAAGCGACGTGCAACTGCACATATCTCCGCTCGTCGTTTTTCAGGGATTGTGATGGTGGTCGGATTCTGCAGGGTGGGATTGAGATAGAGGGCCTTTGGAGCCATCTTTTCGCAGGCATCCGAGAACGCATCCGGCAATATGCCCTTTTCGTCCATTGGCAGTCCATGCATGTGTAAGCGCAGCTGTGCCGCAATGGAGCGAGCACCAGGATAAGTTATATTTTCCGACAGGATTGTCTGGCCAGGTTTGGCTAGCATGCTAAAGATCGCGAGTATCGCAGGGTGCGCCCCTGGTGTGACAAATACCCGTTGCTGCGAGGGTACAAGTCCGCGGCGACTTAGCCATGCCGAAGCCGCTTCCTTGTCCTGAGCAGAGCCGCCGAAGCTCTGATAGCGGAGCAGGGGCACCATATTCGCGGCAACAGTCGATAGCCCCTCACGCATTCTGGCAATCAAATCAGGATCGTCCGGTTCAGGCGGGAGATTCATTGATAAATCTATCAGTTCCTGCCGCTTTGGATCTGGCGTGCCGATAGGGAGGATCGACAATTGCGCTTCGGGCGTCGCCAGCACAAAAGTTCCTCGCCCGATGTGGGCGTCGACGAGCCCGCGTTTCCGCGCTTCGACGTATCCCCTGGCCACTGTCGTGAAGTCTATGTCGAGCCGCCTGGCAAGTTCACGCTGCGGCGGCAGTCGATCGCCGGCACGCAGTCGACCGCTGCGCACATCCGACGCGATGGCCTCTGCGATAGCCAGATACAAAGGCCCAGCACTGACTGACAGGTCGGGATTCCACATTTTCGACATCCCTAATGGATTGATCGGATTGACTGTATATTGCGGCTGCCTCCAACTGTCACGCGGAAAGGAGGAGTCGGGAAAACTTAAGCATTCGAACTCGGTGTTCGAATGAACCGTAGCACATTGACCGTAGATTGAGCGCATCGATCCAGTGCATGTGTGCACAAAAATGCTTCAGCGGAATATACTCCGACGAACAGCACGAGTCTCGATGTACAATATTTCAGCGGACAATGAATGCATAATTGAATGGAAATTTGATACAGTTGACTGCTAATTAGGCACATTCAATTTGGCACGGCTATTGCAATGCTCTTGTTGCGTATGAAACGCTCGTTCAAATTAGTCAGGAGCCGCCAATGCCCGCAGTTACCAAGCCAGCCCACGAGAAGGGTGATTTCTTTGTCGACTATGAAGAGAAGGTCTTTGAGGACGTTCAAGCCAAGGATGGTGAGAAGGCCCTTGTCACGTTCCATACCGTTGCGTTTGAGGGATCGATCGGGTTCGTCAACCTGCTGCAAGCGACGCGCTTGAAGCGCAAAGGTTTCGAAACGTCGATCCTGCTTTACGGGCCCGGTGTGACGTTGGGCGTGCAACGGGGTTTCCCGAAACTCGGCGATGAGGCCTTTCCAGGTCATCTCAACTTCAACAACCAGATCAGCAAGTTCATTTCCGAAGGTGGCAAGGTCTATGCCTGCCGTTTTGCGCTGCAGGCCCTTTACGGCCACGGTGAGCCTTCTTTGATTGAAGGCATTCAGCCGATCAGTCCGCTTGATGTCCTTGACCTCATTCTTCTCCACCGCCGCGATGAAGCTTTCGTGCTCGATACCTGGACCCTTTGATCGGATTTTTTCAGCAGAGAGGGCGGGCAATGTCCGTCCTCTTCATCGCCGCTTTCAAGGAGACCTGCAATGTCTGATACACCAACCATCAGGGCAGCTGCTGTGCAGATTTCACCTGATTTGACATCGCGCAGCAAGACAATGGTGAAGGTACTGGACGCCATCCGCGAGGCGTCTTCCAAGGGTGCTGATCTCGTGGTCTTCCCCGAAACGTTTGTTCCCTGGTATCCATATTTTTCGTTCGTCTTGCCTCCCGTACTTTCCGGGAAAGAGCACATCCGGCTGTACAAGGAAGCCGTCACTGTTCCGAGTGACGAAACAAACAGCGTAGCTGCCTGCGCCCGCGACAACTGCATCGTTGTAGTCCTCGGTATCAACGAGCGCGATCACGGTTCGCTCTATAATACGCAGCTGATTTTCGATGCTGATGGTCGCCTCGCCCTCAAACGCCGGAAGATCACTCCGACTTTTCACGAACGGATGATCTGGGGGCAAGGCGACGGATCTGGGCTGCAGGTGGTTGAGACGGCAGTTGGCCGTGTAGGCGCGCTTGCCTGCTGGGAACACTATAACCCGCTCGCCCGCTACGCGCTGATGGCCCAGCACGAGGAAATACATGTCGCGCAGTTTCCAGGCTCCCTTGTCGGCCCGATATTCGCCGAGCAGATCGAAGTCACGATCCGGCACCACGCGCTGGAAAGCGGTTGCTTTGTTGTCAATGCAACGGGATGGCTCACGGATGAGCAGATAGCCTCCGTCACCCCGGACCAAGGGCTGCAAAAAACACTGCGGGGCGGCTGCATGACCGCCATCATATCCCCCGAGGGAAGCCATATCGTGCCGCCGCTGACCGAGGGCGAGGGCATACTCATCGCCGATCTCGATATGGGCCTGATCGTCAAACGAAAGCGCATGATGGATTCGGTTGGTCATTATGCCCGGCCCGAACTCCTGCAACTCGTTCTCGACAATCGCCAGACACAACCCATGGCGGAGCTTCCAGAGGCCTTTTCCAAAACCAACAAAGGGACACAGAACGATGCAGAAGACGACAGCGCTGCCAACGGAGCAACTGATCAACGAGTTGCAGTCCTTCGGCGTTAGGCTTGTTGATCCAAAGGTTGGCCTCGAAAGCAGGCGCGGCGGAGCAGGACCGTCGGACCATAAGGCCGTTACCATTGACGGGATGACCGTGATGGTGCCCGTGCACACGGCCCCGGCTTTCGACAGTCCCTATCTGGTTGAAAAGCCCGACGGTGACGGCAGGAGCCAAATCAGCCGCGATGGCGCGGTCCTTGGTGAAGTCACGTTTCCGCTTCGACCCAGGTTCTACGAGCGGTCGACTGCGGATGGCATTCCCTATTCGAAGATCGCCGTTCTTCATGGACGTGATGTCCTTGCGACAACCATTCTGCAAACCTGCATACGCTATCAAAGCCGGACCAAGACCTGCCAGTTCTGCGCAATCGGACAGTCATTGGCTGCCGGCCGCACGATAGCCCACAAGACGCCCGACCAATTGGCGGAAGTCGCCAAAGCGGCGGTTGAGCTCGACGGCGTCAAGCACATGGTCATGACCACGGGGACGCCCAAAGGTGACGACCGTGGAGCATCGATCCTTGCCGACAGCGCGCGAGCCATCAAGGCCGCGGTCAACCTGCCCATTCAGGCACAATGCGAGCCACCGGAAGACGATGTCTGGTTTGCCCGTATGAAAGAGGCAGGTGTCGATGCACTTGGCATGCATCTGGAAGCCGTCACGCCGGGGATACGGGCGCGCATTATGCCCGGAAAGGCGCAAGTCAGCCTGGAAAAATACTTTGCTTCGTTCGCGGCCGCCGTTCCCGTGTTCGGGCGCGGCCAGGTCTCCACCTACATTCTTGCGGGGCTGGGTGACACCTGCGAAGCGATCCTAGACATTTGCGAGCGTCTCATCGCCATCGGGGTCTATCCCTTTGTGGTGCCGTTCGTACCGATCGCCGGCACACCACTCGAAAGCCACCCCGCGCCCGAACCAGACTTCATGCATTCAATCCTCGGGCCGTTGTCAAACAAGCTGGTCGAAAGCGGACTGAGGGCCGTCGATATCAAGGCTGGCTGCGGCAAATGCGGGGCCTGTTCCGCGCTCTCGACCTACGAAAGGATGCTGACCAGATGATCCTCGAACCATTCAGTCCCTTTTCCGTAAGCGAATTCCAGGTGAAATTCGCTACGTGCCGCTGGGAGCGGGAGCAGGCACATGCGCTGCGTCGTTCCGTTTTCTGCGACGAGCAGGGCATTTTTGCCAATGATGACCGGGACCAGACCGACGATCATGCAATCCCGATTGTCGCACTGTCCATGCTCGGTGTCACCGCTGACGCGGTAGTTGGAACCGTCAGGATCCATGAGGATGAACCCGGTATCTGGTGGGGATCGCGCCTCGCAGTGGCAAGCGATTTCCGCAAGATTGGGGCATTGGGAGCGACGCTGATCCGGCTCGCGGTCTCGTCAGCTCATGCGATGGGTTGCCAAAAATTTTTCGCCAATGTGCAAAGTCAGAACGGGCCACTCTTCACCCGGTTGCATTGGCACACTCAAGGCGAGTTCGAGATCCACGGCCGACCGCATCTGCGTATGACCGCAAACCTCGAATACTACCCGCCTTGCTTGTCGCCGGAGACAGGATTCGTTGCCCTCCCGCGAAAGGCTGCTTGATGAAAACTGTTCCGGATATCCATTCCCTTGCGCAGACATTGGCAGCCAGCAGGGGCGTTGCGGCCAAGCAGGATATAGGCGCAGCGGCTGCGGCTCTTGGCCTTAAGGGGCAGGGAATTGCTGTCGGCGACGATTGCGCCGCCATTCCGGATGGTGACGGCCATCTGCTCTTTGCCATCGAAGGTTTTATGAACGAGTTCGTGGCGGGTGATCCGTGGTTTGCCGGCTGGTGCGGCGTCATGGTCAATATTTCCGACATTGCTGCAATGGGCGGACGGCCAGTCGCCATCGCTGATGCGATCTGGGCCAACGGCGAAAGCCAAGCCATTCCCGTGCTCGAAGGTATGCGCGCAGCTGCAACGGCGTTCGGCGTGCCCATCGTCGGCGGCCACACCAATGTCCAGACCGACCGCGGCCAGTTGTCGGTCGCCATTCTGGGCCGGGCGACGAAACTACTAAGCAGTTTCGATGCCAAACCGGGCGATCAGCTGATTGCAGCAATCGATCATCGCGGGGGTTATCGCGAGCCGTTTTCCAATTGGGACGCGGCAACGAAAGCTCCCCAAGCGCGATTGCGCGGCGATCTGGAGGTACTGCCACAGATAGCCGAGTGCGGACTGGCCGTCGCCGCCAAAGACATCAGCCAGGGCGGTATCATTGGCACGAGCATCATGCTTGCAGAATGTTCCGGCGTCGGCATCGAGATCGATATAACGGCCATTCCCGTGCCTGACGGCATCGAGCTCGAACGCTGGCTGCTAACATTTCCGAGTTTCGGCTACCTTTTGTCGGTCACTCCAAGAAATGTCGATGCTGTCATCAGGCGTTTCACCGATCGCGGAGTAACGGCCTCGGCGATCGGTTCCGTTCATTCGGGCAGTGAAGTCACGATCACGGACGGCAGTTCGCGCGCCTTGGTCAGGGACCATCAGACCCAGCCGCTGATGCGGCTCTCGGTGCCCACCCAAGGCGGCGAGGAAGCGGCATGAAAAGCTTCCTGCACATCGCGATGTTGACCCATTCCACCAACCCGCGAGGTGGCGTGGTCCATGCAATGGCGCTTTCCGATGCATTAAGTGATTTGGGATATGATCTGACGCTCTTTGCTCCAGATTCCCGTGGCACAGGTTTCTTCCGCCAAACACGATGCAGCGCGGTCGGCATTCCTGTGGGCCCCGCAAGCCTCGATATCACCGCAATGGTTGAGCAGCGGATCGCCGAATACGTTGATTATTTTGCTCAAGCGGGAACGCAGGATTTTGATCTATTCCATGCCCACGACGGCATCTCCGGCAACGCCCTGGCGACATTGAAGGAGCGCGGGCTCATCAACGGTTTTGTCCGAACGGTTCATCACATCGACAGCTTTGTTGATCCAGACTCTGATGGCCCTGCAGGAACGATCGATACTCAGCGCGGATGCACATTTTTCCGTCAGCCGAAAGTGGCAAGCGGCGCTGCAATCCAGTTATGGAATTCAGGCCGAAGTTGTAGGCAATGGCGTCGACCTGGCGCGCTATTTTCCGACAGCGAACCTCAACGACCACGAACTTCGCAAGCAGCTTGGTCTAGGGCCGGGACCAGTCTTTTTGAGCGTTGGCGGAGTAGAAGAGCGCAAGAACACCCTGAGCATTCTTGAGGCATTTCTTGAGTTCAGAAACGTGCGGCCGGATAGTCAGCTTTTGATAGCAGGCGGCGTTTCTCTCTTGGATCACGAGACTTACCGCGCACGGTTTGATGCGTGTCTCCGGCTGGCTGGACCAAACGCATCGAATATTCATATTCTCGGTCCGATAAACGACCGTGACATGCCAGCACTCTATCGGCTCGCCAATTCCCTTATCTTCCCGTCAATCAAGGAGGGTTTTGGTCTGGTGGTGTTGGAGGCCATGGCGAGTGGGACTCCTGTCGTGACGTCGGCCATCGAACCGTTCACCGAGTATCTCGAAGAGCATGATGTCATCTGGTGCAAACCCGACAACTTGAGAACAATCATCGATGCCATGGAGCTGTCGTTGAATACGGCCCTTCGCGAAGTGGTGATCCCCCGCGGGCTTTTGGTCGCCAAGCGACACGATTGGAAGGCTGTCGCCAAGTCTCATCTTCGCACCTATCACAGCCTTGAGGAGTCCGCCTATGCCTGAGATGCGCTTCATCGTGATCTGGCCCAATGGCGAAGAAGAGACCTGCTATTCGCCGTCACTTGTCGTGAATGACTTTCTTGCCGAAGGCGAGCGCTATCCGATTGCCGAATTTCTTGTTCGCACCACCGACGCGCTGACCATCGCTAGTGACAGGGTTCAGGCCAAGTACGGTTCCCCCTGCTCGCTCGCCTTTCACCAACTTGAGCGCATTCGGGCGCGGGCCCAGTCCTTCGCGGGGCAACCCGACGCTACGGTCCTTTGTCAGAGCTTCATCATTTAGAGGAACCCAGATGGAACGCACAGATCTACGACCTCATTATCCCGTCATTGTCGTTGGCGGCGGCCAAGCTGGGCTTTCCGCCAGTATGCATCTATCGCGCGAAGGCATTGACCATGTGATCTTCGAAAAACATACGATCGCTCACACGTGGAAAACGCAACGCTGGGATGCCTTCTGTCTGGTGACGCCGAATTGGCAATGTCAGCTTCCCGATTTTCCCTATCCAGGAGATGAGCCACACGGTTTTATGGTGAAGCACGATATCGTCGCCTACGTGGAGGAGTTCGCGAGGAAGATTTCTGCTCCTGTGTGGGAAGGTGTCGCCGTTTCGCGGGTTTCGCGGGGCGATGATGTATTCAGGGTAGAAAGCAGCGTTGGCGACGTCACAGCCGACGCCGTGATCCTGGCTGTCAGCGCATATCATACACCCAACATCCCACGGATCGCCGAACGGCTTCCGGATAGCGTAACGCAAATCCATTCTTCGCAGTACCGCAACGACAAACAGTTGCCGGAAGGTGCCGTAATGGTGGTTGGCTCAGGTCAATCGGGGTGCCAGATTGCGGAAGATCTTCATTTGTCCGGCCGTCAGGTGCATCTGGTCACCGGAAGTGCCCCGCGGTGTCCTCGCTTTTACCGTGGCCGGGATGCGGTCGATTGGCTCGCAGACCTTGGCCAGTACGACCTTCCGGTCGAGGACCATCCGCTTAAAGAAAAAGTTCGAAAGAATGCCAACCACTATCTGACGGGTCGCGATGGCGGTCGCGATATTGACCTGCGCCAGTTCGCGAAGGAAGGAATGAAACTATACGGCCGGCTGACGGAGATTTCGAATGACGGCATGCACTTCAACGACGATCTTGTCCGCAACCTCGATTCGGCCGACGCGGTCTACAATGGAATCTGCGGGCTGATTGATCGACACATTGAAAACGAAGGCATTAACGCACCTCCAGGGAAACATTACGAGCCTGTATGGCAGCCGGATCAGCATCTACAGCTCCTCGATCCCGTGGCCGAAGGCATTACGAGTATCGTCTGGAGTACTGGTTTTCGTTCGGACTGGTCATTCGTGGAGCTCCCGATCTTCGATGGAACTGGCTATCCGGCACATCGTCGCGGCGTCACGAGCATGAAAGGCGTATATGTGCTTGGCATGCCTTGGCTTTGGACATGGGGATCCGGTCGTTTCCTTGGCGTGGGTAAAGATGCGGAATACGTAGTCGCCAATTTGGCAAACAGTCTTGAGACACCGATGCGGCGTGCTGAGGCACGAGCCGAGATTCGAGTGTGATGAACATCCGTCTGGATTCATCGCTTGAGTTCCCATGGGGACAAACGGAGCTTGACCGGGCTTTGTCGCCAAACGTCCTCATGGGCATGCCACATCTCACGCCTTTTGGCCTGTCTGAAAGCTGGCTGCTTAAGGAGCTTGGTCACCGTCACTGGTTGCTGGTGGCACGTGCCGCAAACATGGAAGATGCCGACTTTCGCGACCGCGAGGGCAGGGAGGTTTATGCCGCGATATCGGCGCTTTCCATGAACGGCGTAAAGCTGCTGAGGATAAAGGCCAACTCTGTGCTGACGATTTCTTCGAGTGTTCGGCGGATTTCCCGCACCCAGTGCTGGAGTCGCCACGATTTGGAAGCGAACGGAACACCAGCCGGCTCAGTGGAAATGATCTCGACGTTTGTTGTTCGGGCTCGTGAGGGTGACAATCATTCGATCGCGCGTGTCTCGATCGACGGTTTGCCGGAAATCGACCAGCGAGGTTTTCCCCAGGTTGCAGATGCATTAAGAAGCAAAACCGCTGCTGTTCATTTCGGTTTCCACTTAGATCAAACCGAAGTGCGCGCACGGAAAACATTTGAACCCGATGTAGTTCGGGATTTTAATGGCGCGGGGCTCCTTTACTTTTCAAACTTCCCAGCCATAGCCGACGGCATTATCAGACAAGAACTCGGATTCTACCCAGCACAATTGGAAAGTTTCGATCGTGACGTCTTTTATGCAGGAAATTTGAATGCCGGGGACATTGTCGATGTGGAGCTTGTGAGTGCCAAACTGGCCGGGAGGGATTTTGGTTCCTACGTACGTATTCTGCGGCACAACGGAGCGCAGATCGCGAGCATATACCTCCGCGGAAGAACCTGCGGGTAAAGATTGTTGAAGCCTCCAGTCGAACGACGACGTCCTTGATTTCTGCATCGGACGTGTCTTGCGGTCCAGTCTCCGCAGCCGAATGAACTGCGTCCGCTTATTCAGGAATGTACTCCTTCCTGTTCGCGTGCTCGGTAGCGACGCAATTACCTAATTCGTTGCAGCCGGGCATTTAACGAATCCGGCTGTGCGCGGTCTGCGGGCCGGAGCCAACTTACGGCTGATTCTAGCAAAAAAGAAACCAATTCGCCCACAGCAAACATAGTAACGCGGCCACGCCGCGTCGCCCGAAGTTAAAATCTACGCCCGCTTGACGGCTTCACCATCAAGCTTTTCTGCTCCGAAAACCGGACAGAACCCAGCCCACACCGTGGTCAGTTTTCTTGTTCTGGGAAAATCCGGATGTAGATGCGCGTTCCCGGCTGCCCGGTACTGCATACAATGTGAATCTGATTTGACGTAATCTGGCCAAGAGCATCGGCGGCTGCTTCGGCAAGGCAAGACCTCGCCAACTCCACGACATCTGCTTTCGTTCTTCCTGAATAAGCCGCTCCGGCGAGCCCGAGGATCGTCCACCACGATTCCGGCGGATCTCCTTCGTCGTTGTACGAAATGTCGATGCCGTCGAACTGCCTCAAGGAATTGGTCCTGTCGCAAATAAAATGAATGTCCTTGAAGTCTCCGATCGCAAGGAAGTACATAGTGTCAGTTCTGTCCGTTATCGTTGCACCCAACGCAGTGACAATCGGCTGTGCCATTGCAGCGCAAATGGCATTTTGTTCCGGATCGATCGTTCGCGCATTCGATTGTGTCGGCATCCCGAGAAACATGGCGACAGCGAAAGCGAGACGCGCAGTCTTCCGAATGTTCATGGATTTCCCTTGGGTCGTCCGATGCGAAAGCGATGATAACGCAAGCGGTTCGCTGTTCAAGCGCGGGATGGCCCCGAACGGTTACTCGGCGGCTACCAGCGGAAGTGCCACGTCAGGGCGCGACGCGGTGTCGGCCGTATCATTGACCATCAACACGGCACGACCGCCCCTGATTTCCAGCACATAAGAATAGAAGTCGGTGCCGTCGGCAGCTTTCGGCGGTTCTTGTTCGTGCATGACGCTGATGACGATGATCGAGCGGCAGTGATTTTTGATTGCTTGATGGAAGGCAGTCTTCGATTCCGGGTCAAGTTGTCCGGTTGCCTCGTCCAGGAACAAGATCGCGGGTTTATGCAGGAGTATGCGTGCGAGCACCAGTTTCTGTTTCTGTCCCCCCGATAACGTCTCGTCCCACGAACTGCCGTCTCGGGCTTCCTGCTCCAAATGTTCGATGAATTCGCCCATGCCGGCACGGTGGAGAGCCGCCGCCACCGTAGCATCGGTGAATTCGCGTTCGTCCAGCGGGAGGCATGCTAGCTGTTTCAATGAAACGCTCGGGAGCTTGACCTCTTGGGCGGCATACATGATCGAAGCGCTTTCGGGGTAAACGACGTCCCCGCGTCCATAGCCCCAGAGACCGTTTATCGCTTTCAGAAGGCAGGTTTTGCCCGTACCTGAGCCGCCCTTCAGGTAGGTCCAGTCACCTTTGCGAAAACTGATGTTCGCCACCGTCAAAAATGGGGCGGCATGCCGGTCACGGTGCATCAGTTCAAGATTGCGGACGCTCAGTCCGAAACGCTCATGCTGGGTGGAGTATTTGAACTCACTGACGCCGTTCGTTTGGTAAAAGGCCGACGGATGCCGAACCACCTCGACTGCCTCCGCAAGTTCCGTGACGAGTTTTGCATTCCCCCTCAGGTTGGCGATCGCCGGCATCACCTGAATGAACCATGAGCATTCATTTATCATCGAGCCGACGAGTTCCGCGCCTGTAATGTAGTTCTTGAGGCTGACGGTGTTGCCCATGTAGGGCAGGAGCCCCGGCAGATAGGCGACGATCTTCGCGCCGAAGAAATTGTAGATCGACGAGAATGACACATAGAACGCGTCATACTTGTTGAAGCGTCCCCACGCGCTGTCCACGCCGGAGTAAAGGTTCTCGTTTACGGACTTCTGCACATTTTCGCCGCTCGATGCCGCGACGTGGAAACTGCGACGAAGGAACGTCGTCAATTCCTTTCTGTAGCTTCCTTCCGTCAGCTGAATCTGGATCGTCAGCTTCTCGAGGACGGCTCCGATCCTCACGGCGAACCAGGTGTTGAAAGGCACGTAGACGACGATTGCGGCAAAGGCGAGCACCGCGCTGCCGTAGCTCCCGAGGAATTCGAGACCAGCGACCTCAGTCGACATCTCCAACAGTTTCTGGCCGACGAAAAGCACGGACATCGCGACGCTCAGAATACCCATGGCCAGACCGATCGCGCCTCCGGTCATCGACTTGATCGATTCCTGCATGCGCTGATCAATGGCCTCAGGCATCTGTATGCCGTCGTCCGAAGTCGATCCCTGTTGCAGGTGATAGTGGGTGTGGTTGTTGTCGAGCAGGGCCTCGTTGAACCTGCCGTTCAACCAGCCTCGCCATTTTCTATGTAGCGTCGTAGACAGAAGATGGCGAAATCCGATAAAGCCCGCCTCTTTCATAACCATCAAGAGGACCAGAAACCCGGCGTTCGCCATTATGACAGCAACGGGATTGGGGACGAAAGGGTCGCGGATGCCGACGATCGAGTTGAGAAGTTCACCCGAGGCCACGGCCATCCACACGCTCGCCTTGCTTGCGGCGGCCGTCAGCAGCCCTATGGCGACAGTGAGAAGCCAAGCCTCCATCCAGCGATCCGAGAACCAGTAGGCTCTCATCAACCCCCAGAAGGTGCGCATCGACGACACGGGACCGCTCGCCGAATTTCTCCGGACTTGGCTTTCCCCCCGTTCAATTCGCTGCTCCAACTGGATACCCCACTTCGAATCGCTTCCAAAACGGTAACACAGTCTTGCGCATTGAAACATCGGGTGATTGGATTTAGCTCGCAGACCGATCAAATCTATAACAGGAACCATTGTTGATCCCGGCGTTGCTCAATTCCCCAACTGGAGTAGTCCCAATGGCACCTCGCTTGTTCTGGAAGGGTTATTTGAAGCTTTCAGTAAGGAAGATATCGGTCATCTCGAAATTATTGCTCACTCCAGTCGCATGCAGCACCATAAAATTACCGCCGAAAGGTCCATCACGGACCAGTTGGCAATCGGGAAGAGAAATGATGAGTAACGGCCCAGACGTCACATCCGCAACAATCTTATTGTTTCCGGCCAAGCGCGCGCTCGTCCCAGCCGCGCACAACCTCACAAGCACTGAACATGAGGTCGCGTGCGAGGCCGCAGATGGCGCGTGGTATCACGCAGAGGCATTGGGGACAGAGAAGTCACTTCCAAAGAGATAGATGGCGTTTCTCGATGGCAACCATACTCGGCCCGGACGACAGCGCAAGCAACTGTAGCCAGGTGCGGATTCCATCATAGAGCCGGCTTGCCGCCTCGTTTGTAACTGTTACGTACTTAGAATTACCCAGCTCCGGTTATATCATCGCATCAGCCTTCAGTGTGTCGTCCGTGCACATCACCTGATGGACTGTTTCATCAGGTATCAAGCAGCACGGATTTTCCGAATTGCTTTGCATCCGCTTCGCGACTTCGGTCGCAATGGTCGATTGATCAGAAATGAATTGGGCCACACCGTTACAGGAGTGGCAATGCGCATGGGCCGCTTTGCGGGAAGTCCAGAGTGGTCAGGGTGTCGATTTTCGCTGGGACGTTGGAAATCACCCTCGGTATCAACGACGACATGCGGTGAATGCTGAACGTGTTGAACTCGTGAAGGGAGGGGGACCATGAGTAAATCCGACGTAAAATCAGACGGATCGAAGAAAGACGTGGAGGAGCCTCGATCAACAGGTGGGACCAGCAAGGAACCGGATAAAAAACCGGACAAGGAACCTTGCTCGCCGAATGCTGCCGCCAGCTGCAACATAAACATCCATATCAAAAGCACCGGCACCATCAACATCTACAATTGCTCCACGCCTTGCGAACCCAAAGGCGGCGGCCCAAAAGACTGCGGACCTGCTAGACCTGCCGGTTCTTGTCTTGCCGTACCAGCCGGACGAAAACACAAGCTCAGCCGCGAGCAAAGGCTGAACAAGTGGAGCCAGGGGACACCTGTGCCAAGTGCGTTGGCGGCAAGTACGCTTCACACCATTCGGCGATACCTTCTCAACAAACCGCCAGCGAACGCTTTGGAGAGTTCGTCCTTTGCTATTTTGTCCAGAATGACGCCTCAGATGCGTGAAGTGATGTCCTGTGCGGTGTCCTCCTACGACGGATTGCCGAAAGAGGAACGGAAGAAGCTTTTCGACACATCGTTGGCTTTGGATGAGGATCAGCCGATAGATGCCGACGGGCTGTCCACGGCGGTGCTACAGGAGCTTACCCGGCGCACCGGCCTCGTGATATTCAATGATCCAGAAGCGCCCGAACAGGAACGGCCGGGACAAATCCGCGTCTATGAACCTGTCGGAGAAGATTTCTTCACCCAGGTTCGAATATGCCGGATCAATGACCTGCGAACCGCAAATTTCATTCCTGCGCTTACTCCGGGAGACCTTCTTCCCGATGAAGTGCAACACGATTGTTCGTCTCAAATCGTCAACGGCACGGTTCAAGTCGTTTGCCAGGTTCGAACTGACGATTGTCCCGGTCACCGTTTCAATGAGGAAGTCTGTTTGCGCGTCCTCGATATCGAGGCGGGCAACTCAGCGGTTCTGCGGGGTGTGAACTACTTCAGCACCGACGCGAAGGTCAGATTGACCGCACGGCCCCCGGCGACAGTCGTCCGCGAAGTAGATGCCCATGTTTTTGGAGACATCACAACGCCCGTCAGGGAAACCAATGCAAACGGCGACTCGGTGCTGATCAATGATTGCCGCGTCGATGACAGAATTACATTCCGGCTCCCTGACGACCTGCCGCCAGCGATTTACGAGATACAGGTCGTTGTCCCGAATATCACTGGCATCGCATCGTTGGGACCGTCGATGATTTCCAATACCGAGTTCATCAACGTATTGCCAGCATCGACGGCGAGGTTTCAGATAACTGCAGAACGCCTTGGATGCCGGAAGGAATCGTCGCCCACGTGGGCCGGTTCTGACGAGGTCGGACTGACGTTCCTGACGATTGCGCTTTTCCCTGATCTTACCATGAGCGAAGCCGTCACCAATAAGTTCCCGGTATTCGGAGATGTCGATTCCGCGGAAAACCGAACTTTGAACCGCGTGCTCTTCGACCAGCAACAACCGATCGCCGCAGTTGTCGTCACGGCGCTCGGACATGAGGTCGATGGCCAAGATGCCTATGACAACATGATCACCGACTGGAAGGACATCTTCGTCGATCTGGTCAAGGATCAATGGAAGTACATCACCGCCGGTCTTTCGGCCGCGGGGGGAATTGCGGCTATTGCCAAGCTCGGACCGTACGCATGGATCGCCATCGGAATAGGAGCATTGGTCACAGCGGGCATCGATCTGATCATTGCGCTGTGGGCTCCCGCCGATCTGATCATCGAGGACAGCTTGGGGTACTCAACAGGCGATCTGACGGCGTTAACGAGCGAGAATTATCCCGCCCCATCGATTTCAAGCTATGTCACGGCTGGTAAGATCACGGTCAATCCGCAATTCGTCGATAAGATACCATTGCAATATCGCGTGCGGCACGACTACGTGGATCAGGATGAGGACACACGCTACGACATCACGTATCGGATCAATCGTGTAGCGTAGGGTCACTTTCAAGGGACGGTTAGCAGCCGTCCCACCTTGCCCACCAACGTTCGCCGATCGACATCAGAAAGTGCTAAACTAGACGATGCGCCGATAAACTAATTCCGCACCCCAACGCTTCGCAAACTGGTCGAGGTCCTCCATCATCCGGCCGGCCGCATTCAACACAAAATATGTCCGGCTCGTTCCCTTGCGGAACCTGATGGCCGCTGAATGTCCAGAAACTGGCATTTTCCCCAAGTGATTGAGATGAGCGGTCATAGCAATGGGCCCCACCATGGCGGTGGTGCAACTCACTGTGCAGATCTCGGCGGGACCATCTGCGCTCGGCGTAGCGGCTGGCTTCGTCCAGTTCTCTCGGTCCATTGGAGCAGCCTTGGGAACCGCTTTGACGAGTGCTGTCTTGTTCATGACGGTGGCCCTGTGGGGAGCCGATGCCAGCGCGATCTTCGCCACCATGATCGCACACGGCCGCAACGCCGGGGATGCCGAGACGAAGATGGTTGCAGCAACAGCTTTTCAGATGGTTTTTTTGACGAACGCAGTTTTCACCGCTGCCGCAACGCTGCTTGCATGGAAAATACCACTGCGCCGCGTATAGCAGCCGAGCCGCCGCTACTCTGTTCGTTGCAATACCGCTCCAGCCTGTAGCCTTGTCAAAGCCGAACGATCCCCACGACTTGCGTTCCGGGTGCATGCGATAATCCTCAAACCGCCCGGCTGTTGCTATCAGAATACTTTGGCGTGGCTATTCCATTATGGCACTGTGATCTATTGCGGGGGGCGTCGACGGCTTTCGCAACAAGAGCACCAACGGCATGACGGCCAGCGACATCAGCATCAGCAGCTTGAAGTCGTCCATATAGGCGATGATCGTCGCCTGCAGAGTTACCGTGCCGTCGAGTGCCGCCCGGCCCGCCGCGGTCAGCGGATTCATGAACTCCTGCATGACCGGCGAGTCGAAGGCGTGGTTGAAGGGCGTCACATAGGCGGCGATGTTTTCGTGGTTGATCTGGACGTTCTCTACAAGGAGGGCGCTGACCATGGAAATGCCGGCGCTGGAGCCGATGTTGCGCGACAGATTGTAGAGGCCGGTTCCCTCACTGCGCATGTGTGCCGGGAGCGTCGAGAACGCCACCGTTGTCAGCGGCACGAAGAGGAAGCCCAGACCCGCGCCCTGGATGAAGCCGACCGAGACGATCGTCCATTGCGACACGTCGGGAGTCCACCCGGTCATGTCGTACATGGCCCACGCGGTCAGTCCGAGACCAGTCGCCAACAGGATGCGGGTGTCGACCTTGCCGATCAGTCTGCCGACGATGAACATGCAGAGCATCGTGCCGACGCCGCGTGGACCCATGACAATGCCGGCCGTGACGACCGGGTAGCCCATGAGGGTCTGAAGGTAGGGCGTCATCAGCGCCAGCGACGCCAGATAGGTGACACCGACGACAAAGATGAAGAGCATGCTCACCGAGAAATTGCGGTCGAGGAAGAGACGTGGATTGATGAAGGAGTTCTTCGCCGTAAAGGTATGGACAATGAGCAGGTAGAATGCCGATGCGGCGACGAGTGCCTCCACGATGATCTCGCCGGAGGAAAACCAGTTCAGCTGTTCGCCGCGGTCGAGGAAGAGCTGCAGCGCGGCAATGGCGAGACTCAAGGTGCCGAAGCCGAACCAGTCGAGCTTGGCCTGGGTGTCAATTTTGGTTTCCTTCACGAAGACCATGATGCCCGCAAACGCCAAAACCCCGATGGGAATGTTGATGTAGAAGACCCAGCGCCACGAAAGATGATCGGTCAGCCAGCCGCCGATGACGGGGCCGAGAACAGGGCCGACCATGACGGAGACACCGAAAAGTGCCATGGCGGAACCACGCTCCTCCAGGGAATAGATGTCGAGCAGGATGCCCTGCGACAGCGGCACGAGGGCGGCACCGAACAAGCCTTGCATCAGCCGGAAGAGGACGATCTGCGGAAGCGATTGTGCGAGTCCGCAAAGAATCGATGCGGCGACGAAGCCGATGATGGCGGTCATGAGGACATTCTTGCGGCCGAAGCGGGCGGCGAGGAAGCCCGACGACGGCGTCATGATCGCCGCGGCGACAATATAGGAGGTCAGGACCCAATTTACCTGGTCGGCGCTGGCCGAAACGCTGCCCTGGATATAGGGCAACGCCACATTGGCGATCGTCGTGTCGAGCGCCTGCATGATCACCGCAAGGATGACGCAGGCGGTTATGGCACCGCGGTTGGCGACGAGCGGTGCGCTTGGGAGTGAAGCCGTGTTAGCCATTTTTCTTGCTACCCGACATGCCGAACAGATTTTCGATGAACGTGGGCAGACCGCGGGCATGGTCGGTGCCGACACCGACCATGGTGCTCATCCCGACACGCAACGGCGGCTTGCCCTGCATGTCGTCAATGCTCACCAACATGGGGATGCGCTGCACGACCTTGACCCAGTTGCCCGTGGTGTTCTGGGCGGGCAGCAGCGAGAAGCTGGAACCTGAAGCCGGGCTGATGCTGGTGACCATCCCTGTCCAGTGATCGTCCGGATATGTGTCGACGTCGATGTTTACCTTCTGGCCGACGCGAACATAGGTGAGTTCCGTTTCCTTCGGGCTGGCGGCGATCCACATGCGGGCGTTCGACACGAGGCTGAATCCCGCCTTCGACGCATCAAGATGTGCACCGACCTGCAGCGCGCTGACGTTGGTGACGATCCCGTCGAACGGAGCGTGGACAATCGTGTGGTCGAGATTGCGCTGGGCGTTGTCTACATTCGACTGCGCCTGAAGGTAGGACGGGTTCTGTTCGGGCTTCTGTTCGGCATCGCCGCCGAGCTGGGCCAAGGTTGCCGCAGCTTCGGCCTTGGCGACGTCCACCTTCTGCTGTGCGGCGTCGAGATCATGTTTGGCTTGGTCATATGTGGCCTTGGAGGCGAACGAGCTGGCGTTCAGATCCTGCTGACGCTTGAGCGTCGTCTGGAAGAAAGGCAGATCGGCTTCGGCCTGGGTTATCTCGGCCAGCGACTGCTTGTAGCTCGCCTCGAGATTGAGGATTTGGTTTCGGACGACCCCGAGCTGGGCTTTCGCACCGGCGAGCGCAATGTTGTAGACTTCAGGATCGAGACGGAAGAGCACCTGCCCTTGCTTGACCTGTTCGTTGTCGCGCACTTCGATCGACTGGACCGTTCCCGAGACGTCCGTCGATACGCCGACGGTGTCGGCCTGGATGTAGGCGTTGTCGGACGACATCACCTGTCCGCCAGTGGCGTAGAAGTATCCCCCTATGATCAGGACGGCGGGCAACAAAGCAAACAGGACCGTGCGCCGACCGCTCCGGCGCGGCCGCGCCGGCGGGGCCACGGCCACGACTTCGTTGGAGACGGGAACAGCAAGAGCGTTCTCGATAGTCGGATCGGCTTTCTCCATAACCGCGTCGTTGCGCGGCAAGGATATGACGTTGTCTGTGTCAGCAGGAGTGTGCGAGGAACCATCAGCCATGATTTTTCTTTCCGTCTTCAACCGGCGTTTGGCATGCGTCGATCAGATTAGACTTCATAAGGGTTAGTGTTCGAATGAGATGTTCGCGGTCTTCCGCCGGAACATCGGCAAGGGCTTCGGCACGAGTGGCCTCTCCCATCACACGCACGGAGGCGAGCAGCGGGCGCGTCTCCTCGCGCAGATACAGCAACCTGATGCGTCGGTCCGTCGCGTGAGGGCGGCGCTCGATCAAGTTGCGTTCCTCGAGCTTGTCCAGAATGCGCATCAACGTAATCGGCTCGATTTCAAGGATCTCCGCGAGGCCCGCCTGGTGGATGCCCTCGTTAGTGGCAAGGTAGGCCAGCGTCTGCCAGTGCGTACGGGTCAAGCCACAACACTTCGCGTGCTGCTCGAACCGTTTACGCAACAGGCGAGCGACTTCGTGCAGCAGGAAGCCAAGTGTGGGTTCGTTGTTCATGAGGAGATAAACTCGTAAGGATGCTTATGATGGTTTAGCATATAACATGCATGCTGCCTAATCACGGCTGGTAAATATTTCGCGAGCGATGCATTTGGGATTCAGACAGGTTCCGTTTTCAGCCGTTTTGACACTGGCGACCCGGCAAATGATCATTTGTGAAACGGGCTCGCCAGTGCGCTCGTGGCTGCGGTTCCTGATCCCCGATCATTTAAATCGGGTCGGAACCTGGCGGCGTGGATCGGTCTCGTACCGCGGCAGGACTCCAGCGACGGCAAGGAGCGGCTCGGAGGGATCACAAACAAGGAGATCGTTATCTGCGGCAGTTGCTCGTCGTTGGTGCGCTCGCGGTCATCCGCTATGCCCAGCGGCATGGGACAAGGCGGCCCTGGCTGGTCCAGCTTCTTGCGCGTAGCGCAACGAAGATCGCTGCGGTCGCGCTTGCCAACAAGATGGCGCGGATGATCTGGGCCATCATGTCGAGCGGCGAACGTTACAGAGAACCACAAGTCACGGCATAGTCCCACTGGGAGAGCCGTGGATTTTGAGTTTGGGAAGGGCAGACGCGATGTAATGCGAAAACGGTCGACATCGGGAAACAGGAAAACCCATTTGCGCCAGAGCGCCTCAGGGCGCGTGCTGTTGGTCGGGCCCCGTCTCCGCGGAAGGCATTATGGCCAGCGGCTCATGAGCGCCGCAATAACAGGTCGAACACATGGCCGCAGCAACCGGGACGCGATACATCAAGAAATCCCTTGCCAACGTGGAGCCGTCCACACATGGCGCAATGACGGCCCAAAGCAGATTAATCGCGCGCTCATGGGAATGCACTTCGTCGATAGCTGAGCGGTTTCCCCCTAAGCCAATCCTGCACGCTTTGCGCCTTGCCGGACCGCCGCTAGGGCCGGAGGGTTGGTCACGGGATAGCCGGCGACAAACTTCTCGGTGGTAAAGCCCGGATACTCCCTCGCAAGCCGATAAGCGAGCGCTGCTGCTTCACCCATTTCATCGAGCATGGCATGTGCCATGGCAAGAAACATCAGTGTCGACGGCATTTCTGGGGCACGACGGAACGCCGCAATACATTCCTGATAATTCCCAATAACAAAAGTCACGCGACCAAGCATGCTGAAATACCAGGATGGTGCGAGAGCATTGATGGAGAGTGCTCGGTTTATCAGCAGGTAGCCCTCTTGAGGATCGCCGGCCGCGAGCGCACGGCTTCCGGCAACCAGCGCCAGTGTGTCGCCGTCATTTGGAGCAGCCGCGAGGGCGCGCGTATTTTCCTTTATTGCGCCGTCAAAATCGCCTTTGCAGGCGCGAAGATCACCTGTGCCTTGACGCGCCGCGCTATCTCCAGGATCGAGGGACAGGGCTTTCTCCGCACAGAAGCGAAACTGTTCCAACGACACGGACGGGTCATCGTTGAATGCATTACTGCCCTGCACCGCGTATGCGAACCCCAACGTTGACCAGGCTCGCGCGAGCACCGGGTCCAGCGCGACAGCGTGTGACAGCAAACGGATCGCTTCGGCATTCGAGGCGGGGGTGTACAGGTTAAGTTGTTCGACGCCAAGCAGATAATAGTCGTAGGCCCCCAGACTGGCGGGTGGCTTGCGCCGAGCCTCGACCCGCCGGAGATGTGCGAGCTTGCCGCAGCAACAGGCGAGGACATTGACAACGTTTTCGGTTACCGAATCCTGTATGGCAAACAGGTCGCCTATCGGTTTTTCATAGCGTTCTGCCCAGAGGTCAGCACCGCTTCGGGCATCAACGAGCTGCACCGAAATGCGCACTTGGTTTCTGGTCGCCTGCAGACTTCCTTCAAGCAGGTAGTCAGCATTCAATTCTCGCCCGATGGACCGCAGGTCGTAGCGCTGTCCCTTGAAAGCCAGCATCGTTTGTCTGGCAACCACTGCAAGGTCTGAATAGCGTGCGAGATCGACGATAATGTCAGCCGAAAGACCGTCCGCCAAGCGGATCCAGCGTTTGTCGCTCCCCAGATTCTCAAACGGCAAAACAGCAATGATCGGCGGTCCGGAATTCGCATTGGAGATGCCATTTGTAAATGCCTGAACGGCTTCCTGGGTTCCGTGATCTTCGAGTTCTCCAACAACTCGATAAAGCCGGATGGGCTCGGAAATGTTCTTGAGGGGTCGTTCGCCCAAATCTTCAAACTGAAGCGTTGCCATTCGTTTGACATGATCGAATACGGTTTGGGTAATGAGAACAGATCCCGGCTCGGCAAGCCCCTCCACCCGGGCGGCAATATTGACTCCGTCACCAAGAAGATCTTTCCCATCGACTACCGCGTCCGCCAAGTGGATGCCAATGCGGAGCTGAATGCCACCTTCCTTGCCCGAAGCACGAAGAATACTCTGGATTTGAAATCCAGATTGAACCGCCATCACTGGGCTTGAAAACTCGGACAAGAAGCCGTCGCCGGCTCTGGAGAACACTCGGCCACTATACCGTCCGACTTGTTCGCCCAACATCTTGGTAAGCGCGGATAGTTGCCGGATCGTCTCGCTTTCTGACAGCTCCATCCGGGCAGAATAACCGACCACATCGGCAGCCATGATGGTAACGAGGCGTCGCTCCATGCAGCATCTCCCAAGCCGGGATGCTATCACGTGGACGCCTGCCATGCTATGCCGACACGCAAGCAGACGATGTTCTCCGCTGGTGTGAATTCACTTACAACCGGATGGCGTCAAGGTCGGGCTGTCAATTCCTTTGTCGGATTGATATGGCAAGGCTACCGATCGGGCAGATTGCAACAAAACGGCTACGATCATGACCGTCCACTTCTGGCTCACAGCGGACAATCATTAAAGGTCCGGTCTTGGTGCAAAGCGGAATGCGGCGATTGCGGATGCGGTGGACGCCTCCTCTTCTCGTGGCGGTTGCGATCACCCTACTATGGCACGTCGATGCCGCCGACGGGCGTCCACAGAAGACATTTGACCGTTGCGTTCACATCTGCATGTCAGCCATCTCTGTCGCGAATATCGTCATATTGTGGCTGTGAACAGTCGTGGCCCGAGAATTGTCGCTCTCAAAATGAATTGACGATGTTCCCCGATTGCATTTGCGAGATCATCGTATGGGCATGATAGTGCATCGCGCATTTGATCGCATAGATCTGCATCACGACCGGAGAGCGCCGGCGTTTGAGCATGGTCCATAGCCGCTGGCGATAGATGCGGCGCAGTTCTTTATCCGGGACGCTGCGCATCAGCCTCAGGAAAATGCCAAGGGCCTCGAACATCCACAGGGCATTGAGTTTGGCAAGCTGCAACGGATGGCGGCGCAGATGCCGCAGCCGCGTTCGTTCAGGCTCGATGCGCTCTTCGAGATAAAGTGCGTCGAGCCGATCGAAATAGGCCTGTGGTTTGTGAAGGTCGTCCATGACGGCAAGATAGCCATCGCGTAGTGCCTCACGGCTGATATTGAGCGGAAGGACATTGGTACCAAAGGGTTGCTGATCGGCGGGATCAAGTCGCCCTTCCTTGAGCAGCCGGGCATAGAGCGGGGTCTTTGGGATCGCCGCCAACATGCCGACCATGGCGTTGACGATGCGCGCCTCCTTGATGAAGGCGCGTTGAGCGTCGAAAATCGAGGCGTCGTCACTGTCAAAGCCGAGGATCATGCCGCACCAGACTTCCATACCGGCCCGTTGAATAGTGTGGACCCTCTCCAGCATGGTTGCCCCCTTGCGCACATTCTGCAGCTTTTTGGTCTCCCGCAACGCAGCCTCGTTCGGCGTCTCGATGCCGATGAAGACCACGCGGATATTTGTGTCGACCATCAGTTCCATCAATTCCGGATCGTCTGCGAGGTCGATTGAAGCCTCGGTGACAAAGGTCATCGGATAATCGTGCTCAACCTGCCATGCAATGACCTCGCGCAATACCTCCTTGATCGCCTTCTTGTTGCCGATGAGGTTGTCGTCGACGATGAAGGCCGTATCCATTCCAGTGGCCAGTAGAGCCTCCATTTCCGCGAGAATCTGTCGACCCGTCTTGATGCGGGGCTTGCGGCCGAACACGACGATGATATCGCAGAACTCGCAGGTAAAAGGGCAGCCACGAGAGAATTGGATGCTGCCGACCGCGTAATCGTTCATCTTCAGAAGATCAAAGCGTGGCACCGGAATCGTGCCCATATCAGTTCTATCGGTCTGCTCGTAACGGCGAGCATGTCGCTGTTCGACCCATTCAGTGAGGAAACGCGGCCAGGTTTCTTCGGCCTCGCCGATAAAGGCGACATCGACGATATCCCCGAAGTAAGTCTCCTGCACCGTGATCCATGGGCCACCAATAACGACGAAGCAGTTGCGCTGCTTCAATTCGCGTAGGATCTCCTTCATGCGAAACCGTTGTACGATCATCCCCGTAAGGCCAACGATGTCGGCACGCGCACACAGATCATAGTCGATGTCTTCGACGTTCTCGTCGATAAGTGTGATCGTGTGCTCGGGCGGTGTAAGTGCGGCCAGCAAAGGCAAGCACGCCACCGGCAAATTGGCCTTGGCATCGAAAAGCGGCAGGGCATGTTCTAGCCCCCAATAAGAGGCTTCAAAACGGGGGTTGATAAGCACGATGTGGGCCATGGAACCGTTTCCTTTATTCCGTTGAATGCTCTTTGCGTCGCGAGCGCATATCCAAATCTGAAAACATGGCCGTCGATACTTCGCGGTAAGCGTGCGCAAAGGCTCCGCGTGTCAGAGTGAGAATTCTAGCAGGAATGACTGAGCGGAAAATTATGCCTGGATGAAGCGGAACTGAAATCGCCAACGGAGGCTTCGCTCGTGGTCCGCTAGCTCGTCGAACGGCGTTCGGACTAGATCGCTCCGATAACGTGGGAACCGCTCCTGTATTCGGAAGCCTTGGCCCTGACGTCGGTGGCTGGGTGCCATTCAAGGATTGCCCGACATTGCTGCCGGCGCAACCCATTTGTGTGATTCAAAATAGATCGGTCGTAGCAGCCAATATTCACGGGCGGATCACAATGCGGGCCACATTCCCGAAATCTAGAGGTAGGGCTCTTAGCATTCCAAATGTCGACCGGAGATCTTTAGATCACATTGAATCGCCGGAACTCGATTGTTGACTGCATCACGATTTTTGATCAGAGGGTCGAGAGTTCGAGTCTCTCATCGCCCACCACATTGTGTCCGCTAACCGAGCAACGGGCGGGCGAACCATGTGGCATCGGACAAAACATGCACTTCTATCTTTTTGACAACGTCCAGAACCAGGCCCGCCAGCCGCTCTGGACCAGCTGTTCCGGCTCCACTTAGCTCAGTCATGCCCTTTACCTCGTGCTCCACGACTTACGTCCACCAATCACGTGCTCTCCTGTTCGCGTGCACGATACAAGGCATCAATCGCCGTTTGTATCTCCACCAGGTTCTTCAACGGACCCGGGTTTGCCCCGTTTTGGGCAATCTGCAGGATTTCCTGCCGGCGGGAAGATGTGAGTTCCTTTATCGCCGCATCGATTTCGTGAACGTGTTGTGCTGCCATGATCGGCCTCCGGGACTTGTCAGTGTGGTGAGCCGCTCAATGGTATCGAAAATCAGACCAACTGCGGTGCGCGCATTGGGAGATACACTGCGGGACTGACGAATGCCACCAGAGCGGCATCATCAAATCGCTGCGGACGATCCGGAGTGCATCCTCCCTGGTGATGCCGGCGTCGACGAGCAGTCGATCGCCTGGCTTGCTCAAGACTTCCAGCAACAACCGCCGCTCGTGTCTGGCGGTCCGCCATACTCTGACGAATTGTATCACACGATATCGGACGTTGTGCATTTGGCGCTCCTGGACCGAGATACAGGATTCGCCACAGCTTGACATTTAACAAACGAATAGAAATCATGGCTGCCATCTGTAATTTTTATCGAAAGCTTCGTTGTGAATCTGCCGTTGGACAGTGAACTGCTGCGTACGTTTGTGGCCGTGGCTGCGGCCGGGAACGTCACCCGTGCCGCAGAACAAGTCGGCAGAACACAATCGGCGGTCAGCATTCAGATCAAGCGGCTCGAAGAGACCCTGGGTGAGAGCCTTTTCGAGCGAGGCTCACGCGGCGTGGCGTTGACTCCACAAGGAAAGCTCCTGCTCGTCAGCGCCAACAGGATCATCGGTTTGCTGGACGAGGCGGCCGCGGCGATACGGGCGAAACCGCTCGGTGGTCCCGTGCGGATCGGTATTCCCGAAGAATATGGCTACACTGTACTGCCGCGCGCCTTGGCAGCCTTCGCGAGCCAGCATCCGCATGTCCAAGTGACCGTGAAATGTGGCTATTCGGCCGCACAGTTGGCGGCCATCGACGCCGACGAACTCGATCTCGCGGTGATTTTCGATCAGGACCAGCCGACGACCGGGGAGGTGCTTTTTGTTGATCCGACGGTTTGGGTGACCTCGGAAGTGCATTGCGTTCATGAGAATGACGTCGTCCCGGTTGCGATCTATGAGCGCTCCAGCTGGTGCAAGAAATTCGCTGTCGGATCCTTGGACAAAGCCAAAATCAACTATCGCGTAGCCTATAGTTGCGACACGAGCGGCGGACTCAAGATTGCAGCCGTGTCGGGTCTGGCGATCGCACCGCTTGCCAGCAGCAATATCCCGGCAGGTTGTCGCGCCCTGACGGAAGCAGACGGCTTCCCCCAGATTGATTCCTCGAATGTGGTTCTCAGACGCAATCCTCGCATGAAAAGCGCCGCTATTGATGGTATGGCCACGATGATCAGGGACGCGTTTCGACCCATCACCGCAGCGCCGTCGTGACTGCGAAGGTACCGGGACCGAGGCTGATCGTCTGCACGGAGACCCTTTGACCGCTTCAATAAGTCCCTCAGTCTAAGACTGGGATCACCGGACGTGTCACACGTATTGGATCACGAGCGTGGAGAGGACATTGAGGCGGGATCCAAGACCACGACCTTCGTGCCGACCGGGACGAGATCATAGAGTTCAATAACCTGATCGTTCGTCATATGAATGCACCCGTTGGATACAGCCTTGCCGATTGAGGACGGGTCTGTAGTGCCGTGAATGCGATAGTATGTATCGCGGCCGTTTTGGTAGAGGTAGAGGGCGCGAGCACCCAGTGGATTCGTGGGCCCACCGTCGAGACCGACCGCGTATTTCTCGTATTTCGCAGGTTCGCGCTCGATCATGTCATTCGTTGGAATCCAACGCGGCCACGTTGCCTTCCGTCCCACAATTGCCTCGCCCGACCATGCAAGGCCGGCCCGCCCTACGCCTATGCCGTAGCGACGCGCGCTTGTTGAGTCTTCGATTAGATAGAGGAATTTGTTTTTTGGATCGACCACTACGGAGCCAACCGGAAGTTTCGTATCATAAGGCACGGTCTGAGGCTGGTACTTGGGATCGAGATGGAACTGCTTGTTTGCCGCCGCCGAAGCGGCAACAGGAGCGAGCATAGCCATCGCCAATCCGCTCAATAATAATCGTCTGCTTATCATGGATTCTCGCATCTTTGTGGGAGGATATCTGAAATCAGAACGCAGCGTCGTTCCGCTCCAAGTGACGCAGATATTTCTATTGTTAGTGACAGATGCAAGTTGGGTAGAATTCTTTCATCCATCACTTTCAGGTGAGTGTTTGTTTATACTCGCGTACCTGTGAAACATTCGGGCAAATGACGAGGCAGCCGCCCGCGATGCCGTTATCCTGTTGCCGAAACTGATTCCTTCGGTCGTATCGCGGCTGCCGTCCGATGAGCGCAAACGACGTCGCTGCCATGGACCCGACGGCGACGCAGAGCAGCAGGGACGGTCCGATCCCCAGCCCATGCATGATGAAGGCGAATACAAATGGCGCGGTCGAGGAGTAGCAACCAAGGTTCAGTGCTTCGATACCAGTGTATAATTCAAAACCCCGGCATTTTCGCCCACTATGACCCGTGCGAAGGGGCGGCTTTGCCGTAAGCATCGTCTCCATAACTGATAGCAACCGCCTGCTGCGCGGGCCAAATGATCGGAACGCAAATGAGAGATAATTCAAACGACAGAAACGGACTGCCTGACGCGAGCCGGATTGAGGAAATCGAGGATAAAAGTTTTGAAGCCGATATCTACAGGGCCGTCGCAATAGCATTGGGGTCATTCCGCGAGACTGAGCTTCGGCAGGCCATGAACAGGGCTTTCTATAACAGCGACAACCCTTCGAAGCAGGGGTACGACCGATGACGTTGGAGAGCTTGTTTTCCGCAGGCGCGGCCGTTGCGATGTCCTATTTCCTTTGCGTTGTTTTCACGGAGCAGCGCTTGTGCCTCCGCAGGACATCATTCAAGAGCTATCGAGTTGCGAGAATGGACTGACGGGTCCAAGATATCCGAACAATTCCAAGACATCGTGAGTCGCTTTGAGTTTGCTGTGCCAGTCAGATTATCGACTAACACTCAAATCTAAGGTCGTTCAATGAATATCGAAGTGCGAGACGCGAACTTTCTGGTCCATCAGAAATTGCATCTGATCGCGAGTTCAGAAATTCGTTTCAATCCTGACCCTGAGCGACAAAGGATTATCGGTCACCGCGTCAGATGTTTCAAGGGCAAGCTCGTATCCGGCGAGTTGATCGAATTAAAAGTCGCACCAAGACTTGAACTGGACTCGGAACTGAGGATTTTTACCGAGAAATCGGCAAAGTTCCATGCTGAAATCTGGGTCACAGATGGCAGTGCGCGCGCCGATGTTAAAGTGAACCGCAACTCTCCCACGTTGGTAACAATCGATGACGAATTAATGGCCGTCCTGGTTGAGTTGCATCATACTGCTGTTGTGGCGAATAGGCTCCCATTTTCCTTTGACGGCCGACATGTCTCTAGGGACGAGGTCAGTTTTTTGCGCCAAGCAGACTTTGGTGACGGTTGTTACCGAATTCTGGGAATTGAATTGAAATGAACAACGGGCGCATTTTGGCAATATGAGCTACCCATTTCCACCAGTGACAATTGAATCGCGCCGCTTAGGCAAGCCCCGGAACATTTGTTCTATTTCCGAGGCGGCAGAATATCTGTTGATGAAGTGGCCGATCCATGAGGGCCAAAAATTAAAGGCAGCACGTCAGTGTTGCTTTGACGCCTTGGACGGAAAAGCATCGGCCGCCGATGCTCGCTCTGCATTTATCGAAGCTGCCAAGGAAGCTCATATTTTCGTCGATTATGTGAAGAAGGTCAAATAGTTCGAGGTCAGACCCATTCGAGCCGGATTGCCATCACTTCTCTGGCAATCCAATCTTGGCGAGATCGGCAATTTCACCATCGGCGATGGAAGTGTCGGTATAGTAACTCAGATCCCGCCAGCTCGCTTGGGTGATCGTCGGTTGAATTGCCAGAGCTTCTTCACCCATTTTTCGGGCTCTATCATTCCGGCCAACGCGTTCGCCGGGTTGCGATTGAGCGCAGCCTTTATTGAAGCTTGATCGTCCCGTCGATGGTGTGGGTAAGCCCGACCTTATCGAGGGTGAGCACCACCTTGGCCGACAGCGTCTCGCTGCCTTTCAGCCGGCCATCGGCTATCGCCTTGCGGATGGCCTTTTCCATCTCGCGCTGGGAGGTGATGCCGACCACTTTCAGGAACTGGCGCAGAGCGGTGTTGATGGCCTCTTCGTTCATGGCAAATCTCCTTGTAAAAACCGCCAAGGCAGGATCGTAAGGCGTGACCTGGGAATTTGCCACTGCGGTGTGTCCGCGGCCCGTTGGAAATCGATTACCGACAGCGAAGCATCCTCGCAATTACTCAGTATATTTTTATAATATTTTGATATATTTCCGATTTGCGACCCATCGATAAAATATTTTTCCCTTTCTATTTTGAAGTCGTGCGATTGCCCTTTCGTAGACTGTTTGTCGTGCTTGGGCCCCGAGCCAGGTCTCGTGCGCCTGTGCCTTATTATCCTGGCCGAAGTGCCATCCTCGGGTAAGAGCTGGCTGGTTGCCCTCGAGTACGTTGCCGCTGATGCCAGGTGAAACCGTCATGAGTGTAAAAGGAGTGTCCGAAACGGGTGTTCAAGGCCTCATACGATCCGCGACCGGATCAGACAAACGTTTGATCCTTGGCCGTGATGCTGATGGGAACTGGGTTGTCTGCGATGAAAGAGGACTGGTGGGCGGTTTATTTGCCGACCGCGGCTCTGCCGTGCATTTTGCCTTGTTCGAGAGCGAATTTGCTCCGGCCGCCGTGGTGCATTCCAGAGGGTACCGTCCTCAATCTTCAGTCTGTTTCCGGTGATGACGACAAGCCGCCGCACCATTGATCCCAGAACCGAAGGAGCGACTTCAAAAGGCCAGGAGGCCAACAATGCGGCGCGCGCCAGTGCAGGGCATTCGTATTTTCTAAAATGGAAAGGAACATGAATATGTTGGTAGATGATTTTTGTCAGTACCATGCGCAGGACGACACGCTCGGCGGACGGATTTCGCTTGCCCGCGAATCGGCAATGCAGACCATCGAGGAAGCCGCATGCCAACTTGGCGTTACATCGCAAATCTGGATCGATTGGGAGTGTGACAGGGCAGCGCCGGAATCCTATCACATGCCGCTTATGACAGGGATACTAGGAATAAGTTTGGCGTGGCTCGTGGCCGGGCAGGGACATGGGCCTACGCCCTTCGTTTCGGCGTCGGATGCGGATGAGATTCGTCGTGAACTGCATACGGCAACTGTTGATGCGGTTTGTGCGCAGAACCGCGTTCAGGGATTGTTGAGACAGTTACAGCAACTTGATCTCTCCCAGTCTTGAATCATCTGCAAAGCAATGGAAGACGTTGCAGAGGCGACGATCGTTGCTGCTTCGTCCCGCTTGGCGTGCGATCGGCCGACGATGACGACATTCGCACCCTCTGCAGCTAGCCGCTTGGCGATTACAAGCCCGATGCCTGCGGTGGATCCAGTAACTACCGCTGTTGTGCCAATCAATTTCAGATACATGGGGCTTCTCCTAGATTGAGTATTTCGCACAGTTGGTCATTTATCGACCGAGGTTTGAATGAACGTGCCTTGCCATGGTGACTCGCAATCACCCGGCGCATCCGGGGCTCTGGCCCAATCGGCCGCGCCAAATGCGCTCGAAGCTCTTGCCCACTTGAAAGAGTCGGTGTGGCCCAGTGTCCTGGCAACTGCTGAGGCGTCCCGCGACGCGTTGCCTCCAGAACAGGCCAATCATTCAGGAACCATTCGGGCACTTCCATCGCCATGAGCACGTCCAGAACCAGCCGCGCCAGGCGCTCTAATCCTGCTGCTCCGGTTCCGTTTGGCTCAGCAATGCCCTCTGCCTCGTGCTCCACGAACCACCTTCGCTCGCGCGCACCACCTCTGCAGGATTTCCTGCCGGCGGGGAGCGACCACCGTTCTGCTCGTTTAAACAAATCGCCATAGTACTTATTTCTCATTTACATAAAAATGCACAAGAGAGCGCGTGGATGGCGCTCTCTTGTCGCTTGGCATAACCAGATTTGTATTCGTTCAATGCACTCTAATATCGGTATTGCCAGGAGTGGCTGTTGCTTGGCCCACTGAATTTTCGTCCATCTGCGCCCCTGACGTGAACGACTGACTCCGTGGTCCTACAGTCGACCGGGGAAGATTAATGCGGTTGGAGTTGCTGCGGGCGCTGCCAGTAAAATTCTGGTGGGTGCCGCCGATAGACTGCCCCGAGTGAAAGCCACCCATGCCGCCGCCATGACCGCCTCCCATACCGCCGCCGCGTGCAAAAGCGGATGTGAATGGTGTGGCGATAAACACGGCGGCTAATGCTGTACTGAATATTAAAGAGCGCATTCTTCGCGTCTCCTGAACTTGAGGGCGAACGGGGTTGATCGCCCTCCTGCTTGCAAGACCGTCTGGTTCCGTCGCGTCACGCTGAATGTTATCCATCGCCGGCGGTTCCCGGCTTGCTAAGCTTATCTAAGATATCAGCGAGATAAATGTAAGCTAACAATAAGTAAAATACGTGTGAAAAGTCGTGATTGAGAAATAGTTATTCAGCCGTGAATTCGTTATTCATTGTATAATCTATCAATTCAGGGCGAATACAGTCGTCACGATCATGGCGGAACCCGCCACAAGCATTATCATCCAATTCGTATCGAGCTTTTCCATCACGTTAAAACCTTGTGTCTGGAGGGACTGCACCCCGATCTCAAAGATGCTTAATCAAAGACAGGCGGAAGTGGTGGTGTGCAAGGAACGTACGGCTTCCGGAATAGTAGGACCGGTAACGGGCAGGTGCTGCTGACGGACCTTCGTCGCTGAAGCTGCAGCGGCCATGCAGAATAGGATGATCGTGTATTGAACTGGCCTTCATGGTTACCACTCTTTCGCAACTCTCTGCCCGACGGTAACGAGGCGACGGTGGATGATCCATCATACAGACGTGCGGGTGAATAACGCGTTGGTTTGTCAGGATCATACTTTGGTTTGCTACCGGTGGCATTCCGGACTGCAAATGCAACGCCCTTCCGGCGGCTGTAAACAGGCACGAGTTATGGTATTAAGGATTATCCAAGCTGTGTAGTTGATTTACTATTTGCAATTCAGTCGGATTGTAGGGGGAATCGCATGTCAAGATTTTCACCTCTCGCTGCAGCACTCATCACTTCAGCGGTTTTCCTGTTGGACACTTTCACGACATTGGACATTGCCATCGCCGTGCTCTACGTCGCCGTGGTGCTGTTGGCCCTTAATTTTGCGGGCCAGACTGGCATAGTACTGATCGGCGCGGCCTGCATGGGACTTACCCTGCTGGGCTTTTTAATATCGCATGGGGACGATCTCCCTGAACTTGAGGAATCCTTAGGGCGTTGCCTGGTCAGCCTTGCTGCTATTGCGATCACAACATTTCTCGGTTTCCGCTTGAAAACCTCAATCAATGTTTTGGCCGAAAGTGAACTGCGATATCGCACGATTTTTCTGGCGACGGGTGTCGGCATTCTCCAGATGGATTTCAGCGGTCTTAAGGACGCTATTGAAAAGCTTAAGAGCGACGGCGTACGGGACATCGATCAAGCGCAGGAACTCTATCCCGGATTTGTACGCAAGATTCCGCAAACCGTACGGCTGATCAACGCGAACGAAACCGCTCTGAAGATATTCAATGTCGCAGACATCAATGCGCTCGAGACGATGCTGCCGACTATCATCACCGCGGATATGGACAAGTCATGGAAGTTCCTCGCAGCGCTATGGGCCGGGAATTCCAGCTATGAAGCTGAAACAGTGATCTACAATGCCGAGGGTGCACAACTCGTTGTTCTCTATAACGTTGCGTTCCCCGCAGATTGTCCGGCTCTCGACATGGTCTTGATCAGCATCATGGATGTAACCGCGAGGAGAGCAACCGAAAATCAGCTTCATTCCGCCCGAATGGAGTTGACACATGTTGCCCGGGTCGCAACGCTTGGAGAACTGACAGTGTCGATCGCCCATGAACTTAATCAACCGTTGGCTGCCATGATTGCCAATGGGGGAGCAGGTTTGCGTTGGCTGAAACGTGACGAGCCGGATCTGGCGAAAGTTCAATCTTCGATGGAGAGCATGGTCGCCGATGCCAAACGCGCCAGCGAGATCATCAAGAACTTGCGTGCATTGTCGAAGAAGTCGTCTACGGTCGCTGCGCACGTCGATCTGAACGAGGTTCTGGAAGAGACGGTTGCACTGGTCCAAAGGGAAATTGATATCAACCGGGTAAGCCTGCAATTCGCTTTGGCTGCCGATCTTCCGCAGGTCTGTGGTGACAGGGTACAACTGCAGCAAGTAATCCTGAACCTGCTGTTAAACGCTATTCAGGCGATGTCACAGGCATCGGCAAATATTCGGAAACTGCTGATAGAGTCGATTGCCGATGAACGCGCGGCCCTCGTGAAAATTCACGATAACGGGCCAGGGCTTACACCTGAGACCCGGGAAAAGCTGTTCATCCCCTTCTACACGACCAAGCCTGAAGGCATGGGAATGGGCCTGTCAATTTGCCGATCCATCGTGAATGCCCATGGAGGGAGTATTACTGCCAACTCCCGACCGGGTGCGGGAACAACTTTCGAATTCACCATTCCTGCGGAAACGGAGACCAGATGATGGCGGAGCCAACATCGCCGCTTGTCTTTGTCGTTGACGACGACGTGCACTTGCGGGAGGCGTTACGCAATCTGTTTGAATCGGTCGGAATGCGTGTCGAGCTGTTCGGTTCGACGTCGGAACTCCTGGTTCGTCTTGCAAAGGGCACGTCGGAGAGTTGCCTTGTCCTGGATATCCGGCTTCCGGGTGTCAGTGGCCTCGACTTCCAGAATCAGTTGGCGAAGGTTGGCAACAACATTCCGATTGTCTTCATGACGGGCCACGGTGATGTTCCGATGTCCGTGCGGGCGATGAAGGCGGGTGCGATCGATTTCCTCATCAAGCCGTTCCGCGACCAGGACATGCTCGATGCAGTCTCTAATGCGTTGGCGCTGGACCGGAGCCGCCGAGCTGTCGATGGTGAAGTATCCGCGCTTATGACGCGGTATGAGAGCCTGACGATGCGTGAACGCCAGGTAATTGCCTTGGTGACGACAGGCCTCATGAACAAACAGATTGCCGGCGAACTGGGCGTCAGTGAAATAACAGTAAAAATCCATCGCGGCCGTGTGATGGAAAAGATGGGGGTGCGGACGCTCGCCGAGCTTGTCAAGGAATACGAGACGATCCTGCCTCACCTGAAAACGTAACCGCTGAATGTGAACTATGTAAACTTGAGTATGATTGAATTTAGTTGCGCACAGGCGCATTTGTTTGGAGTGTTGTTAAAGCGCGTTGAGTACGCAAAAGGCTTTCCTTGTCCCATCTGAAATCCATAGCTGTCGTCGAGGACGACGCATCATTGCTGGCTGCCCTGGAGAATCTGATCGGATCTCACGGCCTCGATGTTCATGGTTTTACGAACGCCGAGGCTTTCCTGGCTCAAAGAGACTCCATCGAAATTGACTGCCTGATAACGGATGTGCAGATGGAGGGGATGGGCGGCGTAGAGCTGTTCGATACGCTGCGCAGGACCGGCGACACCACGCCAGTCATATTCATTACCGCATTCGAGGATGAGCGGATACACAGGCAGGTCATGGCAGCTGGAGCTACTGCCTATTTCAAAAAACCTTTTGATTGTGAAGAAGTGATCGATCGCATCGA
>CAVQFY010000004.1:0-179682 GCA_963711925.1 uncultured Alphaproteobacteria bacterium | reverse complement strand
GACGCTCGCCGAGCTTGTCAAGGAATACGAGACGATCCTGCCTCACCTGAAAACGTAACCGCTGAATGTGAACTATGTAAACTTGAGTATGATTGAATTTAGTCGCGCACAGGCGCATTTGTTTGGAGTGTTGTTAAAGCGCGTTGAGTACGCAAAAGGCTTTCCTTGTCCCATCTGAAATCCATAGCTGTCGTCGAGGACGACGCATCATTGCTGGCTGCCCTGGAGAATCTGATCGGATCTCACGGCCTCGATGTCCATGGTTTTACGAACGCCGAGGCTTTCCTGGCCCAAAGAGACTCCATCGAAATTGACTGCCTGATAACGGATGTGCAGATGGAGGGGATGGGCGGCGTAGAGCTGTTCGATACGCTGCGCAGGACCGGCGACACCACGCCAGTCATATTCATTACCGCATTCGAGGATGAGCGGATACACAGGCAGGTCATGGCAGCTGGGGCTACTGCCTATTTCAAAAAACCTTTTGATTGTGAAGAAGTGATCGATCGCATCGAACGCCTGGCCTTGTGAACTTTGTCGAAGGCTCATTGAGCACTGTTGGCGATCTCCCGGCTTGGGGAACACCGATACGCCAGCGGCGTCGCCGCACTGGACGCAATCCGCTAAGCCGATGTCAGAGAGGATGATCACTTATAGAAGATGTAGTCGGCCGTGTAGTCGGCACGCTGCTCTGACCCGACCGTCTGACACGTGCCGATCGGCCCGGCTCCGCCGGAAGTGTTGATACGTTGGACAAAACGCACGCCGGCAAGTACCCCCGATGCCGAAGAATTCGCCGACAATAGCAGCCAGGGAATCGCGCCTGACTTCGGAGCGGGTTCGGTTACCAAGGCCTTGCCTTCGACCTTGGAACCGTCGTCCGCTTCCCATGTCGGACCGCCATAGTGCTTGGCGAACGGCTTGCCCCGTGCATCAGTAAGCTCGGCCTCAGGGGCCTTGAAGTCCCATTCGTTTGTAACCCCTTTTGCACGACAGACGTATATCTGAACCCCCTTCGCGGCGTACCTGCCCAGCAGCGTGGCACCTTGCGGAGGCGCAAGCTCTGCAGGAATGTCCTGAGCGACCGCGGAAACCGAAAAAACCGCAAGAGCTGCAAAAGTGAATAGCGAGCGAGTGAACATCAAGGGATTCCAATCCGGGGAACGATAATACGAAGCCTGTGTCAAAGCTGGCGTCTCATGTCTGTCCCTTTGATGTGAGACCTCGCACTTAGCCATGGTGAACTTTGTGTCCGTGGGGAGAAGCCCATGATCCGGAGATTAAGGCCCCTGATATCAGGATCGAGTGCAAAACGATTGCAAGTGTCTGCTTCATTTTGTGCTTCCTGTTGTCTTCCGCTCCGTGGAACAAAAGACCGCCCAGAGGATGAGCCAGGCGGTCTTTTGCGGACACAACGGAGGAATGTCCGTGCTTCAGGCGGGGGGAAACTGAAGCGTGGTAGCCGGGGGAACTACCATGCCCATCGGTGTTCGACAGGCGCGGTAGAAGGGGTACAAACAATCAGCCCAATGCGTAAGTATACATTGGTATGGTTTGCCTAAACACGTGGTCAGTTTTAAGCCTTATCCCGGCAGCATTTACCGACTCTTCCCCCTCCATCAAATTCGTGATCCGCTTCAACGCTGTTCGCGGCAAGCGAGAAGAGGATAGATACTGGGCTTGTATGGAGACCCGGCATGCTCGGCGACTTCTCGATCCGACCCAACCCCCTGAGAAAGGGATCTTACAAAGGACAATCGCGGCGGCCAGTATGCCGCCCCACATCGGCGTTTTTTAGAAAGTGACGGCGGTTCGCAGCCCGAAAACGGCAGCATTCCCAATCGCCGAGCCAGGATTGTTAGGATCGGCCGCATTGCCGCCCGGATGAATGATATATTGGAAGAAGGGCTGCACAGCCAGCCACTGCGTAACTTGCGCCTGGTATGTGACTTCAATCACAGCCTCGTAGTCTGAAATGGGCTGCGACATGCCGCTGAACGCAATGTCCGCTTTCGCTAGATTCGACACGCTGTTGCTCATTTTCGCGTAGGCGAAGCCGATCCCTGCGGTATCGCTGTTACGTCCCGGCAAAAGCCCCTTGTAAGTCATACCCATATCGACGTACCAGTTGATGCTGTTGCGATCTTGCTCGGGTGCGATCGCAACGCGGACAAATCCGTTGAGACCATTGTCACTGCTGCCGGGCTCCTGCCAGAGTGTTTGGTCGACAATGGCGTAGATCGCATAATTTCCTGAGCGTCGCATAGGGCTGCCGCTCGCCACAGGGCTAGCGAGTGATACGCCGTTCGATGCGGTGGAGAGACTGTCGAAAGTTTCCGAATTATACCACATGCCAATCTTGTATGTACCGGGTAGGCCGGGATCACCCTTGGCGGGCGTATAAGCGTAGGATGCCTCGGCAATGGCGAGAACTCCATCGCCGAGCGAAATACCGAACCCGTTGGCATCGGTTGTCGGACGGCCGTTGAAAACTGCCGCCTGGAGTGTCCATGCATCGTCGGGCTTTACAATGACTTGTCCCCCCGGCGCGGCGAAGGGATAAGCTGGACCTCCTTCGGGGAGGTCGACAGCAAAAAGGCCGGGAAAGCCGAACGTGGAATTCACAAAAAGACCTGCAGTGTTGCTGATCGCAAAATTCTGGTCTGCCAGAATCTGCCCGATCTTAAGCGTAACGGAATCTTTCATCAGGCTCTGCGCAATATAATATTCACCGAGCCTTACGCCGCTGTCGGCCTCGACCGAAGTCACGGTCAACAGGTTACCGAGGTTGCGCTTCGACAGACCTTCGCCTTGGATTGCATATCCCGAGATATGGATCTTGCCGCCAGTCCAGCCGGTCAGCCGATCCATATCGAAATCGCCTTGCAACTGGAAAACGCCGTCATAGGCAGTCCCCGTCCGCACGCCGCCCGATACGTTGCCGAGCCAATCGCTGGTTTGAGTTATTGTGAAGATGACGCCCTTATCGCGGAGCCAACTTCTATAATCGTTCCAGTCACCCGTGAGCGTGGTTTCTGAATAGGACGGGGGAGCCTCCTCGGCCGCATTTACCCCAGTTCCGGATAGGATCATCGCAAGTACAATTGGGACATGAGCGCGGTTTCTAATCATCATACCCATTCGAGTGCGGTGCGCGTTTAACCAGGCTTCTCGTTGAGAGCGGGATACTATCGCTACGGCAGGCGCTGATCAGGCTACCCATCGCGATTAACAAACAGTTTGCTAAAGGGCGATACTACGTTTTCCTAACCAATGGACAAAATTTAACACAATGTTGATCGGGTGCTCAAGGAGCGTTTCGTGCCCGATAAGGGCGTTAATCGGACGATTCTGCCGTACACAACTCGCATCACGGCACGTACACAATCCCATCACCAAACTCTGATTCGCCCGGAGCACTAACCGCCCCCACATCAAAGTAACTCTCAATGAAATGAAAACACGATATTTAGGAGCGAATTATGAGAAAATCAGCGACAATCCTGGCGGTAGCAGCCTTGGGCGCGGTGATGGCGGTTGGCTCTGCGACAGAATCGATGGCGCGTGGACACGGAGGCCATGGAGGTTTTCACGGCGGCGGTCATGAAATCTTCAGGAGCCACGGCTTCCACGGTGGTCAGCACTTTGGCGGATTTCATGGCAACCGCGGCCACTTCTACCACTATGGTTTCCACAACCGAGGTCACTTCAGAAACTTTCGGCACTTCAGGCGTTTTGGGTCTCACGATTATTACTTCGGCAACCCCTACTATTCCTGCGGATTCCCGTTTCTCTTCGGAGGCGGCGACCCCTACTACTGCTGGTAGTCCTGTCAGCCCTTTAAGCATCCTCCGAATGGGCTGATCTCCATTGACCAGCCCATTCGGGAAGTGAGTTGATGGATATGCGTGTGAAAGTAATTGTGCACGCATATGTGGTAATGCTGCGCTTAGGCAACCTCGAAGAAATCTACAATATCAGATTCTCGAGTACTGGTACTCACACTACAAGATCATCGTACTTATACGATGGTATAATTAAAGCGGCTGACTCCCGTAACTACATCTAGTTTGCTCCCTTATTGAATGAGAAAGCTTACAAGTTAAGGAGTTAGTTATGAGAAAATCTGTAACAGCGCTGGCGGTATTGGCCTTAGGGGCAATGGTAGCTGTCGGCTCGGCGACTGGATCAATGGCACACGGCGGTGGTGGTGGCGGCGGTCACGGTGGCGGCGGGCACGACGGAGGTGGAAGCCATAGCGGGGGTATGGGCGGTGGCGGTCATGGCTTTGGTGGAGGCGGACGGGGCTTTGGCGGCGGCGGTAGAGGCTTCGGTGGTTTTGGCCACGGCGACCATAGTATCGGCCGCGGCTTCGGCGGTGGCGATCACAACTTCGGCGGTGCCCGTAACGTAAGCCACAACCGATTTGGAGACCGCAGGGATCACTTCAGGAATTTTCGCCGTGACGATAATTACGGATACTATTCCTGCGAATATCCGTTCTATTGGAATTCGCCCTTCGACTACTGTCAATGACTGCAGTTCAAATCCGCGCTCCGCTAAAACGGGGCCGGATTTGAAAGCAATTTCAATCATCTCTCAAGGGATGCCCCCGTACATATTACGCGGTAGTTTCTGATGAAATTCTCCGGCATCGACTTCCAACAATAGGAGCGAGCGAACTATGAGAAAATCAGGAACAATCTTATTGACGTTGGCTTTAGGCGCTCTGTTGGCGTCCGGCTCGGCGACCATATCGATGGCGCACGGTAAAGGTCATGGTGCTCACAAATACCATGTGCATCGCAGTAGCGGACTTTGGCGTGTCAATAATTATTGGTACCCTCAATTTAAAGACTGCTATTTCCCCTACCGTTACGATTTTCCCGTCTATTGCGGCGAATCCACCCAACGCTTTTCGAAGCGGCACGAGTGGGGACGGGCCCGAATTGTCAAAAAATAAGATTGGGCGATTGCTTTTGCAGTTCATCACCTTCGAGACGTACTCGACGAAGGCCAAGAGGTTGTAAGCAAGCATGCCATCGAACACCAGGTAACATTCTTGCTAGTCAGTTCGGACAAATTCTTAAGCTACGCAACTGTCATATTGCATATGTAGGCGCTTGTAATGTTGCGGATAATGGGTGCGGACCCAATCGCTTGCGCCGCGCAGGTATGCTATCTCCACGGCCTCGTAGATTTCGTGTTCAAGTTCATGAATACGGTTTTCATGCTCTGATTTCTTGCTCATGTACGGCTCCAACCAAGTTCAGATCAACTGCAGAATAGATTTACTGCGTCGAAAGAAATATAAACGGAACCGTTAGCGTTTTTAATTATACACTGGTTTGCACCTGACTAAACGTTGGTTGTTATTGTGGATCGGGGGGAAATAAAGCTTATCCCGGTCGCTCAGGTACACACTATATGTAGCTTGGCTGATTGTTCCGCGTCTACTACAGGAAACGCGAGGGTGACTATGCGAAATCACATTGGAAACTGGATCAGATTCTGCACTCACCGCCCAGCTGCGATCCATGAGTGATGCACAGATCCACAGGTAATTCGTTGGTTTCAATCAGGAGCCGACGTGGCTTGGTTGTAGTGACAACTATGAGAACAAGTTCGAACACCGTATTATTGGGACAATCATCGCAAGCCTGCTGTTGCATCTGCTGCTAATGACTGGAATTCGCGCAGAGCGGGCGATGCTGGATGGCTGCGGGCCCAAAAAGTGGACATTTCGTCTAATTGGACGGCGGCCCCCAATCGACTTTTGTGAATACGTTTGCCCTCGGTCCCGATGGGCTCGGACGAGCAAGCAGCCCTTCCGCGCAATATTGTTGAAATAAAAACCGACGACGCTTAGTGTTTTGCTTGGCTTTTATTTGGGGTCACAAGAGGAGGATGTAATGCCTACCATAATGGCCTACCACGATGTCAAAGACGTGAAATACTGGCTCGCTTCACCAGTCCGTAAAGAGATTTTTGAACCCATTGGCGTCACAAATATTCGCACGTTTGTCGACCCTCAAGCGTCCAACCGAGTTGGCTTGGTCATGGACGTTGCCGACATGGCCCGCTTGGTGGCCTTTATGCAGACCAAGCCAGCTGTGGATGCGATGGCGCATGACGGAGTGTTGCCTGAGACATTGGTAATCCTCGTTCAATCGTAACGGGCAAGGCTGTCACGTTTCAACGCCGCGCGTCATGGGCGCGAATTCAGGGTCTATGCGACGATGCCTCAGGATTGGTCAGATGGTATTGATTACCAATGCTAAGGCTGTGACGTGGTGGCCGCGGCTGCGCGGCTGTGGAATACACTCACGCTACGCCCTTGGAGGCTCTGTCCGATAGAAGCGACCCCCAGCGGACCCGACAGGCTTCTTCCAAGCCCTTATCCTGTAGAATTTCGAGCACAACGCAATGTCTTGTATTGGCGCATTTCCGACCTGCGGTAGGGGTTATATCCGGGATCGCCCCGTCTCATGCAACCTGAGCAATTGCATTAGGTGTGCCTGATGCCCACGAACTAAATCTTGCAATGGGGTTGATGTTTGATCCGGCGCGGCATCTATAACATGATCGCGAAGAAAGTGGACGAACCGCCATTAGAATACGTACGTTCCTGCCATCTACGTGGGAGGATCAGAAGGAAATTGACGGTCTCTACTTGTGCCTATACGGCTTCTCCCGGCTGAGATCTTTTGGAAGGCTTGTGCTTCCTGCCAACAAAGCCCGAGCATCGGTGAGAGCGTTGATGACGGTGTCGATCGGCAATGCGAGAACCCCTGCAACCTCGCGGTGAGACATGCCCTCGACATAGGCAAGGAACACTGTTGCCCGATAGAGATCCGGCAAGTCCATCGCCTGCGAGACCAGCCCGGCACCCTCACTAATGTGGAGGCTTTCTTCGCGCAGGGCAGACCCCACACGATTGTTGTCGTTAATTTGGCCAGGTCGACAGCTGTGGGAGCGATAACCATTGAAGCAGACCGAGTGCAGTATGGAAAACAACCAGCAGTCCATACGCTGAGTACCGAACAATACAGGTTCGCGCTCCAGCGCTCGCATGCATGTCTGTTCGACGAGCCTCTCGGCGACCGGGCCATCGCGGGAAAGGACAATCCCAAATCGCCATAGCTGGCCGAGATAGTGCGAGAGTTCGGCCCTCATTTGGTGTTCGTTCATCACCATGAACCCCGCTGAGACCGCCGTTACATCGGTGGAACCACGCCATCAGTGCCGACGACGACACGATGTGAGGTGAACTTGCTATCGGCTCCGAATTCCGAGGGGGCAAACACTGTTGCGCCTGGCTTCAGATCGTCCTTCGTAGCAACGGCGAGCGACACGATCGGCGTGTTGTCAGGAATTGCGATCTTCTTTTGGCCGCCCTGATAGGTGACGGTAACCGTCCGCCCGTCCACGCCCTTGACGGCATTTGCGACGGTCGCATTGGTCATGCTGCTGTTCGGCTTCAGATCCCAGGCATAGTTGCCCTCGCCAATCCCCTTGAGGGCGACCGGGAAGATGACGACTTCGAGCGCACTGCTGGTGCCTCCGCTTGTCGGAACATTGGCAATGCCGACAAAATCACCTTCCTTGATGTTGTCTATCGATGCTTTGGTCACGCTGTTGACAGTCAAGTCATCAGCCAAGGTGATTGTTGCCTCGCCGCCTTCGCGCGTTTTGATAACCAACGTCTTTCCGGCGACGCTTTCGATTGTCCCGCGTACATTGACGTGACTGGATGTCTGGCCGCTGGGCTGGTTGTTTGACTTCATCATCGTGCTTTGCGCGTTGCTCTCTAGCGACAACGACATCAAACAGGCTGTTCCCAACATAAGACCCAGCAGCAATTTTGGCGTTCTACCAAGAGGCATTCTTGTTCTCCGTTCTTTCATTCACACAATGCACGAACACCACTTGGGTGCGATGGTTATGTCCGAAACCTCCCCAGCAAGAATCTAAGCTTCTACAAGGGCGGGATGTTCAGTTTTCGGATCAGGAATTGCGGGATGAGGGTGGCGGCCGTAGCCTTGAATCTGTCGTGGGTAGAAAGCGACAACTTCGACATAGCTGTCTTGGAGGATCAGGACCCCGTCATACCCCATTCCAATCAATCTCTCGCGTGCATGCTCGATCGGCGCGGCGATCCACTCATCATACGAAAGGCGTTTATCAAAAATATAGGGGTTCTTCAGCGTCACCCCTGCAATGATCGGATCGAGACCGTTCGAATACTGCCGCTCAAGTTCCATATCGTTGGAGAAATAGAACCCGCGGCCGAATGCGCCACTGTCGTTGCACTCACTAAAGTCGAAGCCCCTGAAATCGGCATCGGTGCCGTGGCACAGGATCATGGTGATTGTGGACATTGCACGACCCTCAGTTGAGATACCTGTGCTCTCCCAGCAAGGCGCTGTCATCAAATCGCATGAGCAACCGCTCGTAATGCGTCGGGTGATTAAGACGAACCCATTCGGTCGGGCCATGGAGAAATGCTGCCTCCACAGCGCTGTCGAGGTTGGCCTTGAGGCCGTCGATGGTGACCTGGAGGCTTCGCGTTTGGTTGGCCGCCAGGGGAGTTTCTCCATTTATCGCTCTATTAGGCATTTGCGTTCCAATCAACATTTCCCGCCATGAGCGGGTGTTGCACAAGACTAGACAACGGATCGCCGCTACAATCTTTGTAGAATTGGGGAAACTGTAGGCGTTTTGTATTATACGCTCGTATCAGAACATTAGACATTGGTTCATGGTAAGCGAGCCCCGTACTTAGTCCGAGGTGAACGGCTTTTTAGCGGCCGAGGTTAAGTAGCGCCGGCATTTCCTTGTTCGACGGCCTTTAAACATTCACCGCAAGTTTGTCATCTTGGGGCAGGCAGGTTCCGCCGAACATCGAGCCCCTAGTGGTATAATTATTCTTCCGAATATTGATACCAGTTCAAGTGTTGTCGAACAGACGTGTCCTGCAAGGTCCACGTGGCAGCACTTGTGCCACGTGGATAGCAGGGGCGCTATCACCAAGGAGTGTCGATGTCTCAATCCGTGAAACTGATATCAATCGGCACAGCAGTGCCCACCCACATCATTCAGCAACGTGACGCCGCCGCAGCGGCACATCAGGCCTTTTCGGCCCGATTCAGAGACTTTGACCGTTTGGCGAAAGTCTTCGAGAGTTCAGGCATTCGCACGCGCTACGCTGTCCAACCACTAGAATGGTATCTGGAACCTTTGGGGTGGCCGGAAAGAAATGCCGCTTATATCGAGGGAGCGTGCAGTTTGTTCTCCTCGGCGGCCAAGGACGCCTTGGAGAAGGCAGGCATCAGGGGAAAAGACGTCGACACGGTCGTCACAGTTTCGTCAACGGGTATCGCCACTCCAAGTCTGGAAGCCCGCGTGGCACAACAAATGGGATTTCGCGATGAGATTGAGCGAGTGCCCGTATTTGGCCTGGGCTGTGCCGGCGGTGTATCCGGGTTCTCCATTGCCTCCCGACTTGCAACGTCAAGACCTGGAACGGTCGTCCTGCTGGTCGCTGTCGAACTCTGCACATTGGCGTTCCGGTTGGATCAACTGACAAAAGCCAATATCGTTGCCAGTGCGCTTTTTGGGGATGGCGCGGCGGCATGCGTCCTGAAGGTTGCAAATGAAGGAATTGCAGGCGTCGAGATGTCCGGCCAGCACACCTGGCCCGACACGCTGGGCATAATGGGTTGGAGCGTTGACAAACAGGGTTTCGGCGTCATTTTCGATCGCGATATTCCGCCTTTCGCCGAAGAGCGCATCGCCCCGGCAATTTCCGGAATCCTCGGGCGCGCGGATCTTGAACTTGCGGATATCGATAGATTTGCCTGCCACCCTGGCGGTGCGAAAGTCGTGACTGCGCTGGAGACTGCGCTTTCCCTTGGTCAAGGCAGCTTGGACCATGAGCGTGACATATTATCCAACTATGGAAATATGTCGGCCCCTACGGCGCTGTTCGTTCTGGATCGCGTCGTCGAGCAGGGTTTGCCATCCCGCACGTTGCTGACTGCGATGGGCCCGGGCTTCAGCGTCAGCTGTGTTTCACTCAAGAGAGCCGCATGATCGCGGCGTCGGCGCTTCTCGCTTTCGTTACTATCGAGCGCCTGGGCGAACTCTTGCTCGCCAGACGTAACACCAAGGCTCTGCTCGCGAAGGGAGCATGCGAGGCCGCATCAGAGCATTATGTGTTCATCGTGGCGCTGCATGCTGCCTGGCTTGTCGGCTTGTGGATTTTTGCCTGGGATAAGCCGATCGAACCAGGATGGCTTGCCGTTTTCATATTGCTTCAAGTATTGCGGTTTTGGGTGCTTGCGACGTTGGGCAAGCGCTGGACCACGCGTATTATCGTTTTGCCGGGAAGCCCCCTTGTTAGAACCGGGCCCTACCGCTTCCTTGCGCATCCGAATTATGTCGTCGTGATCGGAGAGATCGCGGTGCTGCCCTTGTGCTTTGGGTTGGTATGGTATGCTCTTGGATTCTCCGCGCTGAATGCCTTCGTTCTGGCGGTAAGGATTCGGGAAGAGAATTCCGCGCTTTCGGAGTTGCGCCATGATGCAAGACCCTGATGCAGGCGAAGCGCGGTTGCCAAGTCTTTCGACTTGGCTGGGCTTTTTCGCAATGTGCATCGGCATGTTCATGGCCATTCTCGACGTCCAGATCGTCGCTACGTCGCTACCAACAATCCAGGGGGCTTTGGGAATCAATCCAGATCAAATGAGCTGGATTCAGACTGCCTATCTGATCGCCGAGGTAGTCGCGATCCCGCTGACAGGCTTCTTGACCCGATTGCTCAGCATGCGTTGGCTTTTTGTATCTGGCAGCCTGCTGTTTACCGCTGCGTCTGTCGGGTGTGCACAAAGCGATAGTTTCAATGCCCTGCTGTGCTGGCGCGTCTTGCAAGGGTTTTCGGGTGGGACCTTGATCCCGTCAGTTTTCTCTGCGGTTTTCCTGCTGTTTCCGCAGCGGCAACAAAGCATCGCCACAACCGTTGCTGGTGTCGTCGCCGTCATGGCTCCGACTGTGGGACCAATCATTGGAGGGTGGATAACCGAGACCTACTCTTGGCACTGGCTCTTTCTGATCAATGTCGTACCTGGCCTGGTTGCGGCATTGTTGGCAGCATTGCTGCTTCCGCTCCAACCACTGGAACTCAAATACTTCCGTTCGATTGATTTTCAATCGCTGGCAATGATGGCGATGGGTCTTGCCGCATTGGAGATCGCATTGAAAGAAGCGCCGCAACGCGGCTGGCTCAGCCCCGTCGTTCTGTCCCTTTCGGTTTTCAGTGTGCTTATGCTGGTTGCCTTTACCCGGCGGACATGGAAGTCGCTCACGCCTATCGTTGATTTGCATAACTTCAAGGACCGAAATTTTACAATTGGCTGCATTCTGAGTTTCGTTCTGGGATTCGGTCTATTCGGCTCGGTATATCTGATGCCCGTTTTCCTGGCTTTCGTCAGGGGTCACAACGCGTTGCGAATAGGCGAGATAATGCTTGTGGGCGGCATTGTGCAACTGATGGTCGCTCCCATTGCCGTCATGCTGGAACAACGGGTCGAAGCGAGGTTGTTGTCAACCATAGGCTTTCTGTTGTTTGCAGTTGGCCTCGGTTGCAGTGCCTTTCAGTCACCGCAAACCGATGCTGCCGGGATGTTCTGGCCCCAAGTTGTTAGAGGTCTGGCCATAATGTTTTGCCTGCTTCCGCCGACGCGCCTTGCGCTTGGTAATCTCCAAGATGATCGGGTTCCGGATGCCAGCGGCCTATTCAATCTGATGCGCAATCTTGGCGGCGCAATAGGCCTGGCGCTGATTGACACGGTAATTTACACGCGATCAACAACGCACGGCATCGCAATTGCCAACGGTTTGCTGGCGGGCGATCAACGGACGGAAAGATTTATCGGAATGCCTGCTAACGAGGTTGTCGCACATATGCCGAGTAAATTCGATGCGATTGCGCAGAGTATTTTCAGCCCAATGGTTGCAAGGGCGGCTATGGTACAATCCATCAATGATGCATGGGCCATGCTGGCGCTGATAACTTTGATACCTCTGCTGATCATCATGTTTACCTACCAGCTTCCACCGAAGGCCTCACCCGTGAATCGTTGATGGCCATACTATCGGCTCGAGGTTTCGCGATACTATTCGATGTATCGATCCGATGGGAGTAGGTGTCCCCAAGCCCCGTAACCTCCAGTGGGAATGCTTGGTTGTCAGTGTCGACCAACCATGTATCCCACGCCTCGGGTCGACTTGATAAAGTCGCTGCCGAGCTTCTTGCGCAGATTATAGATCACCACTTCCGTTGTGTTGCTCTCTACGGCGCTTTCGGCACTGTAAAGCGCATACTCGATATCGCTCTTTGTCACGTACTTGCCGGCGCGCTCCATAAGAAGCTTGAGCATTTGGAACTCCTTGGCGGTCATCGCGACTTGTGCTGAAGCGCTGCGGACGACCATGGCGGCAGGATCGATTTCAACGTCTCCCGATTTCAGGACGATTTCCGGACGTCCGTCCCGCCTTCGAGCCAAGGCCCTTAGCCGTGCCAGCAATTCGTCCAAGTCAAAGGGTTTGACGAGATAGTCGTCAGCGCCACTATCAAGTCCTTCCACCTTATGCAGCTGCGTACCCATAGCGGACAGGAGCAATATCGGAACCATGTTCTTCCTTCGCCGTGTCGCCCGGACAACATCGATTCCACTGAGTTTCGGCAAGTTGAGGTCGAGAATGACGACGCTGTAGTTTAGATCTTCAAGCGCGGCGAGACCCAATTCCCCATCTTGCATCCAGTCCACACCATAAGAGTGCTTCTCCAGCGCTTTTTTCAATACAGAACCGAAATTTGCGTCGTCTTCGATCAACAACAGTCGCATCGACACCTCTCCATCAACAGATCAGTTGCGGCTCCAGATCAACAATACAGGCCGTTTTCCCACCACCCATTCGCGAATGGGTGGAAGAATAGAGAATACATCTAGGATCATTCATAGGTACGGATGACCAGCTGCCACGCCACGACGCAAGCTTTCGTCGCGGAAGTCTACATGCCATCTGGCGCTGACCGATCACGGGTGAGGGCCATCGAGGCTGTATCCCCGCCCATTGTCAGCATAGCTAACCGCTAGTGGTCGGCGCGGGGTGCGCAAGCTCAAGCAACACAGCTGTCAAATCGCCTATATAGCCGCGCGTGCTGCGATGGATAGTTGTGACGAACCCATTCGGTCGCGCCGCGTAGATATGCAATTTCGATAGCACTATCCAAACTAGCTTCAAGACTTTCTATCTTGTCCTTGAGCTCTTCAATCCGGCCCGTGGTAGACATAGCCTCGGTGTGTGTTGATTTAACTGTCATTATCTTCTCAATCATCATCCTGTCCGCCCGCAGGCGGGAATTACAACAAGAGTCGACGACGGATCGCCGCTGTATCTTGTACGAGTGGAGCAAAATGCGCGCGTTTTATATTATACGCTGGTATCACTCTGCTAAACATTGGTTTGCGTGATAAACCCGTTCTCGACCTGTCGCATCTGGGGCTTGCTACCTTCAGGAAAGCTGGAGAGTGTTGGCTAGTTGATCCACTGGATCTCTGGTGTATGGCGAAAAAACGCCGCCTTTTCCTAAAGGCTTCAATCCTGCGGGGATTCCGGGCTAATCGTAAGATTGCCGCCCCAGTATCCGTTGAAGTCGATAATATCGGTCCGGATGTTGTCCCTGCGATACCGTTCGACCTGGTTCCAATCCGCAACAATCTCTATGGCCACGGTTTGGCTACGGGTACATTCTTGATCCAGCTCGGGGCGAAAGGCTCCGCGGCCAGTGCAATTCTAGGCAATAGTCCCAAAACGAGGAAGGCGAGAAAGGCAATATGGGCACAGCTGGCCATTGCAGAGCTCCTCCCGACCGCGGTGTAGGCCAATCCTTGATGGGCGAGAATATTCTCAAATGAAGCGCCACGGCCTTCCGGCCGAAAGCGGTCGCTTTACTCGTCGCGTCGCAAATTTCCCATGCAGACCGTGCGAAAACTCGGCAGTTGACGGCAAGCTAGCCTCAGCTCTTCCTAAGCGATCCTGAAACGGTAAATCGTTTCTCCATCGTTCTCGATACGCTCAAGCTTTATGAGAACTCGCCAGAATTCACAGACGACGCTGTGGCCAAAGAACGAGATAGACTGCGTCGAGCAAATTGATCAAGCCATGTTGAAGTAGCTCAATGGCGCGTGGCTCGGGGTCTTTGGTCCCACTCAATCAATTAGCAGCAACGTGGAGATAAAAATCCACTGTTGATTGATGATTCCTGTGAGATCGATACCCTGTTCGACATAACGTATCCAAGCGACCTTCAAGATCGTTTCACGCCGCCCTGTCCCTTTTCGACCGCCTGCGATGGGCTGCCTGTTTTGCCCTGTTTCCACAGATTGCCATGCTGCACCACCGTCGCGCCTTCCGCCGGGTGCGATCAACGAACATGAGTGTGCAAGCGTGCCCTTCGCAGGCCTTCACGTTGGCGAAGTCTTCTTCGCAGACAAATTTTGCCAAGGATTCACCAATCGGCAAGAGCAGCAATTCAGCCGACCGCCAACGGCGCGACGTCACTGATGTGAGACTCCCACCATCCTCGGCTGCGACGATTTCAGTGAATGCCTCATCACGCCGAATTAGGCTGTTAAGGGGTTCCAGGTCCTTAAGATGATCGGAGGTCAGAGCAGCTCCTTTCCGGTCCCTGACAAACTGCCGGAACCATTCGCGAAGATTTCTTGCCCGATCGGCGATCTTGTCGAGTTCACCGGGCATCGCGCTTGCCTTGAACTCAGCAAGCACCGTCGCCGGAACAAGTTTCGTCTGCGCCAACCAATCGATCAGGCCATCACCGCTGGCGAGCCAGTCGACCTCTGAATCAATCGGCGTGGCAACCGAGTTCAAGAAATCCAGACCGGGACTGTCAGCAATGAAAATAGCGGGTGGGTAACGATGCTCCATTTCGGCCTTCCGGTGCGACGAATTTTCAACTCGAATGTAAGTAACCATTCGGATGCCTGTTGACAAGTTATGCTCTCAATGCGTAACCTCTCCAAAGCGATTAAACAGGTTAGCAATTTCTCTACCCAGGAGAGAGGTAATGCGTTTCGAAGACATCACCGTCGTGCTCGTCCATGGCGCATGGGCTGATGGATCGAGCTGGGGAAGCGTGATTGCTTCTCTCAAGGGCCAAGGCATCAAAGCCGTGGCCGCACCTTTGCCATTGACCTCCCTGGCTGACGACGTGGCCGCTGTTGGCCGAACGCTCGCTCGCGTCGACGGTCCTGTTGTGCTCGCCGGCCATGCCTATGCGGGCGCTGTGATTGGAGAAACGCAATCCGACAAAGTCAGGTCGCTGATTTACGTGGCTGCACTCGCTCCGGTTGAAGGAGAAACGGTGGCGGATGTGTTTTACCGTGCCGAACCCCACCCCAAAGCGCCAAAGCTTGCGCCGGATGAGGATTCGCTGATCTGGCTTCCCGAGGATGCCTTCGCCAATGCCTTTGCACAGAACGCTCCGCCAGAGACGCAGGTTGTATTGGCGGCGGTTCAGCGGCCGATTGCGGTTCCCTGCATCACCGTCCCCGTGGGCACTCCTTCGTGGCGGAGCCTGCCCAGCTGGTATTTATTGGCGGAGGACGATCGCATGATAGTCGCTGGCACACAGCGCTTTATGGCCGACCGCATGAAGGCGAGGGTAAGGGCGCATCCGGTCGATCACACGCCAAGCATCAGCGCCCCCGGCGTTGTCGTCGACATGATCATAGAAGCAATCCGCGAGGCACGTTGATGGATTGTGCTTTCAATGGGGTCGCCAAATGACTGAGCAAAGGACGACCGCAGATCGGCTGGCGGCACTGGTTACGATGATAGCAAGTCCACAAAACTGATAGGAGTTTTGTCATTCACAGAGGAGAAGCCCAATGACAGCCATCAAATATCTGACCGTGGATACGGACGGGTTTAAAGTCTTCTACCGTGAGGCCGGCCCGGCCGATGCCCCGACGCTGCTGCTCCTGCACGGGTTCCCGAGTGCCGGACACATGTTTCGTGACCTGATCCCGCTTCTGGCAGACAGGTTTCGCGTTATTGCACCGGACCTTCCCGGCTTTGGTCAATCGGACATGCCCGCGCGCGACAAATTCAAATACAGTTTCGATAACATTGCGGCAGTGATCGAACGCTTCACGGAGGTCATCGGTCTCGAGCGCTTCACCATCTATGTCTTCGACTATGGCGCACCGACCGGGTTTCGGCTGGCAATGCGGCATCCGGAGCGCATAGCCGGGATAATCTCGCAAAACGGCAATGCCTATGAAGAGGGATTGAGCGACGGATGGAACCCGATCCGGGCGTACTGGCAAGAGCCATCGCAGGAAAATCGCGCTGCGCTGCGCAGCATGCTCACTCCTGAAGCTACAAATTGGCAATATACGCATGGCGTGACCGATGTTGCCAAGGTGTCCCCCGATGGCCAGTCGCTCGATAATTTCTACCTCGCACGGCCCGGTGCAGACGACATACAGCTCGACCTTTTCGGCGACTACAAGAGCAATGTTGCTCTCTATCCGGATTTTCAGAACTATTTCCGTACTCACCAGCCACCGTTTCTTGCGGTGTGGGGGCGAAACGATCCTTTCTTCCTGCCACCCGGCGCTGAGGCATTCAAGCGCGATATCCCCGATGCCGATGTCCGGTTCTTCGACACGGGACATTTTGCGCTGGAGACGCACGCCACTGAGATTGCTGCGGCAATCCGAGAATTCCTTTCTCGCTAAATCGTCCCGATAGACTTGGCAAAAATTGGAGAGCTATCATGCAGAAACGAGTGGCAATCGTCACGGGCGCAAGCCAGGGCATCGGTCTTTCCACTGCAATCCGGCTCGCGCGAGACTTCTCTGCAATCGTCCTCGTAACTGCCGCGTCGGTGAGGGCGGATGGTGCTGAAGCGCTAGCGCTTGATCTCGACTTGTCTGAACCTGCCGCAGCAAAGGAGGTCGTTGACAAGACGCTATCGGCATTTGGCCGCGTTGACGCACTTCTGAATATCGCCGACGCTGTGCCGCAGATCGATCTTTTTGAGATGCCGGACGAACAGTGGGACAGCGGTTTGGCGCTTAAACTGCACGGAGCACGGCGGCTAACCCTCGCAGCGTGGCCCGCCCTAAAAGACGCCAAGGGGTCGGTCGTGCTGATGTCGGGGAACTCCGCCGTATTTCCCAAGGCACCGTACGCAGCTGTGGGCACGATCAACGCGGCAATTGTGGCATTGGACAAGGCTTTTTCCGACCGCGGAATTACCGACGGCGTGCAGGTCAACAGCGTGCTCCCCGGTCCGGTCATGACGGGCCGCCGCCAGTCCTATCTTGACCACTGGGCATCTATTCATGCAATAACGGTGGAGGCGGCCATGGCGAAATTCCCGCAAGATGCAGGCATTGCGCGCTACGGTGAACCGGAAGAAATCGCGGAACTGATGGCGTTTCTCGTATCTCCCGGCGCGCACTGGATGACTGGTTCGGCGCTCCGCATGGATGGGGGCGAGGTCAAGTCCATTTAGCTGGTGACTTGGTGTACCTCGTCTAGCGAAGGTCACCTGCAAGGTGCCGCGCATGCATCATCTGGAAGACCACGATTACCTTCTCCACTCCATCCGTCCCAAGCCCCATGTATGAGTACGGCTTTGACGCAACCTAATTCCGGATATGCGCACGCCACGAGGACCCATCTTCGCAACTATATAGTCAGACTTTGGGTGAGAAATTTCAATGCATCCAGCGACCGTACAACTTGTCAACCTCTCGAACCCATGCCTGCCGCCTCGAGGATGAGGGCCGCCACGGCCTCCGATTGTGAGATCATCGACGCGTGACTCGACTCGAGCTGGATCGTTTTCGCGCGCCCATACGTTTTACCGAAGCCGAAGAGGTTTGGCTGATACGCCATGACCGGCAAGTTGTTCATGGTCATGCGCTCACTTACGATCAAGAAACCGGGTTTGGCCTCGTGCAGGCGCTTGGGCCGCTCGGCGTCGGACTTCGGCGACACCCACCGGGAACGGACCTCGTAGTGAACGATGCCACTTATCACCTCCCGCAGTCCTGAGGGCGAAACTGCGTCCGCGGCCCCTCTCGGAACGCGCGGCTGCTTGATTACGGGTTCCGCGGACCGGAGTGGTTGGCCCCAAAGCGGACGCTGAATTGGGGCGCAACATCCTCGTTGGCAACGTTTCTGCTCGATTGAAATCGATACGTCACTCGCGGAATGTTGAGAAGACAGCTTGCTGATCTCGTGTACTCTGTCGCTAACCCGTAGGAGGAGCGGCCCATGACACGCCTTACAGCGAAAGATTTCCCGCAGGAATTGCTCGAACTTTATGACTATTACGCGCATGGGAGAATCACCAAGCGTGAATTCCTGGACCAGGCCGGAAAATTCGCCGTAGGCGGCCTGACTGCGACTGCCATACTATCCTTGATGAGCCCGAACTATGCCCTGGCCACACAGGTCGAGTTTACCGATCCCGATATCGTCGCCGAGTACATCACCTATCCTTCGCCCAAAGGAAATGGTGAGGTTCGCGGCTACCTTGTCCGCCCGGCCAAAGCACCAGGGAAGGTGGCTGCGGTGGTGGTGGTCCACGAGAATCGCGGCCTCAATCCCTATATCGAGGACGTGGCGCGGCGCGTGGCGAAAGCTGGGTTCGTCGCTCTTGCGCCAGACGGTCTCACATCTGTCGGAGGCTATCCGGGCAACGATGAAAAGGGCAAGGAACTCCAGCAGCAGGTAGATCCTGAGAAGCTGATGAATGACTTCTTTGCTGCGGTCGAGTTTATGATGCAAAGCGATCTGACCACCGGGAAAGTCGGTATCACAGGTTTCTGCTACGGCGGAGGTGTCGCCAATGCGGCGGCCGTCGCGTACCCGGAGCTTGCGGCCGCTGTTCCGTTTTATGGCCGGCAGCCGCGGTCGGAAGATGTGCCACGTATCAAAGCTCCGCTGCTGCTCCACTATGCCGAGCTCGACAAGGGCATCGACGAGGGATGGCCCGCATACGAGGCTGCCCTAAAGGCGCACAATAAGACCTATGAGGCTTACATCTACCCAGGCGTCAATCATGGGTTCCACAACGACTCGACACCACGGTATGACGAAGCGGCGGCCAAGCTTGCCTGGGGCCGGACAACCGACTGGTTCAAGCGCTATCTTGCCTAGTGTCATGCCGGCGGATTTAGCCATCCAGAAATTGCTAAAGACGTTCGTGCAGCGCCGAACCGTGCCGCGTTCCGATCCGCGCTCAGTACCAAAGGGCATGAAGGCGCGAGATTTGTTTGATCCCTACGGCCACATCGATACGATCAAAGTGAAGACACGCGATTTCAAGTAGAGATTGGATCGCAAGATAACTCTGGTTGGTTGTTTCCACAACCAAGGGTTGATCCTGGAGGGGGTGAACGATATTGTTCGAATTTGCTACAGGGAGGATTCATCGTGGCAACAGGTACTGTGAAATGGTTCAATGCAACCAAGGGTTTCGGTTTTATCCAGCCCGATGACGGCGGCGCTGATGTCTTCGTCCATATTTCTGCCGTGGAACGCGCCGGAATGCGCAGTTTGAACGACGGGCAGAAAATCAGTTACGAGTTGGTGCGCGATAACAAATCCGGCAAGATGTCCGCCGATCAATTGAGCGCAGGTTAAATCGTCCCAGCCGAATACCAAACTGCAACGAAAGGCGGGATCCTGGTCCCGCCTTTCCTGGTGTGCCTCGGCCAACAAACCGCTCTTCAAATAGGCGTCGTACCCGTTGGAGGAATTGAACATTCTCAAGTATTCTCAAATTCGGGTACTTCGCTCATGGAAGGCTGCGAAGAACGCAAGAGGATTACTAGGTCATTGGAGACAACCGCTGCCTTCGGCGCTCGACGGACCGCGCCCGTCGCCGTGCCAATCGCAGCTCACTCAGAGTAGGCTGCCACCATCCGCGTGAATGCTCCATAAGCTCAGGCTCATGACGAGCGGGCCATGTTGCTACGAGCTCCGAAAGCGTAGGCATTCGCCACGTGCCCCACACGTAGTCGAACATGGCGATAGCAGCATGCGGGTAAAACAACGCCAGCGTGGCGGGGTCAACCAACTCCCCGGATACGCCCGTAAATGTCACGATGCCATACCGTTCCGTCATTAACGGACGCTCGAGCGGTGGCAGATCTTCCGAGGGCAGGGGGATATCGTCGGCGTCGCCGTTCGGCATAGCGAAGCTGAGCAGCCTTATAAGTGGACGAATTTTGCTGCAGCTCTAACCGCCGCTTGCGCTCCTCCGGCTCGTTCCGGCGAGCGGCGGCCTCTATGGTGGTCCATCGATGTAGCAGTTCCTCATAAGATCGGAACGGCACGCGCCACGCCCGCAATTCCTCGTCCCAGTGCGCCCATGGAATAGCGCGCATTTGCTCGATAACAGTCTTCGAATAGGGTGTTCTAACATGCAAATCGTCGGCCGCTTCCAGATAGGCGCTAGTGATCGGCTCAAAGTCATACGCATCCGGCCCTTACTCGACGCATAGCCGAATACTCTGATGTGGAATCCTTCGACCACCCGTGTCCGATCCAGATCGCGCCCCTTGTTATGCAGTTCCGCTACAAGCATGCTTCCCAAAAGGCTCTGAAGACGGCGTCAGCTTGAATCCTGGAAAGCCTGATCAGGCGCTGGTCTTTGTCATCACTCAATTCCTTAGAGACGGGTCTCGGAATGCTGATTCACGAGGGCCATATTCCCATCAACAAGCCGAAAAACTGATCGACGGGACCAGAGCGGCTGCACGGCATTAATGTGCAGCCTGAAAACGTTAGTCTTCTCCTGTGCCCTCGCAGCGCGGAGCGGACGTTCGCGTTTGCAAAGTACGCGAACGCTATATCGCAAGCAGTTGTCGCAGCCAGCCAAATCTCCCCGTCTGTTTCGGGGCAAGGAGTCTGCGAACATGGCGCGCAGTAGTGCCAGCGCTCACGCCGACACCGACATGACAATAGCAGACCATCCGATGCAATTGATGGTCGGTGATTTCGAAGAAGCGCTTGGCTTCGCCGTAGCTGTCGTTGGCCAAGCCCGATGCGCGGAGGTAGGAATCCTCAAAGGCGACGATAAGCGCGGAACCCTCGGCGCGCATGGCATCACGCGTCCCAGTGGCTTGAAACTCGGTCAGATAAAATGCCGAAAGTCGCCGCTTTGGATTGCGTTCAAGGAGTTCTACCCAACGTTCCAGACGCTCGGTGCGCGAAAAAACATGGCGCGAGCAGTCGGGATCGGTTTTATCAAGGACGTTCAGTTGTTCGGGAACTACATGTTTCATAGTGACCTCCTATGTCGACGATAGTTGGTCAAACTTTTCTGGAGATCGCCAGCTACAAGATGCTTATCGAAGCTGCCGGTTACGCTGGCGACACGGAAACCCAATCAGTATGCAAGGAAATCTTAACCGAGGAAGAGGCTATGGCAACCTGGCTCGCGGAGCATGCAGGTGAGGTGACCCGAACCGTTCTCGAGCGCGCGGCAAGCGATTCCGATACTGCAAAGCGCTAGCGACGGGCAGGTGAGCAGTTTGCCCTTAAATGTCGGACCAGATATCCATGATCGGTCACCACGATCCTTCTGGAAGGGATATGAAACTATCCCTGGCGACATGCAAGGCGGCCGCAGCACAAGCATGGCCACTCGCGCGAATGTTTCGGCAGCGCTGGCGGGCTTGGCGACCTGCACGGCTGAAACTGACCCAAAGAATGATTAATGCCGGGCGCGCTGATATGCACAAGTCACTCGGTCCCCACCCGCACGGCTTCCACCGTCAGCGAGCCCTCCGGAAGCGGCCGCAGCAGTTCTGCCTCGGACTTCGTCAGGTAAATCCATGCCGCCCAGTCCTCGGGACGAAGCACGACCACTTGGCGATTGAAGTCTGAAAAACCCTCGGTGTCCTTTCGTTCGGTCCGTAAATTAAGTAATGTCCCGTATCATGGTCTTCGATCCCATCTCGTGCCGCGTCGCTTCAGTCATGGAACAACTCTGAGCGACGTGCGAGGAGAGATCACAGGGAGTGATGGCATGGCTATTGATTTCAACCACACAATACTGTTGGTCCGCGACAGCGAGGCGTCGGCAAAATTCTTGGCGGAAATGCTTGGCCTTCCAGCCCCGAGGCGCTGGGGGCCTTTCCAGATGGTCACGACCGAAAACGGTGCCAACCTCGACTACATGGATACCGACGGCGAAATTACGCCGCAGCATTATGCGTTCCTGGTCAGCGAAGCCGAGTTCGACGAAATCTTCGGTAGGATCCGTGAACGGAATCTCCCGTACTGGGCTGACCCTAGCCGGACGCAGCTCGGCGAGATCAATCACCACGACGGCGGCCGCGGCATTTATTTCGAGGAACCGAACGGCCATCTTCTCGAGATCATTACCCGTCAATACGGCAGCGATGGATGGAACCCGTGATCGCGCGGTGACGTAGCCAAGCGGCGGACGCTCTTCCACAGGGTCATCATTGGCGCGAGGTTGGCTAGTGCGTGAAGTCGCGAGGAACTCTTTCGTCCCTTGTCATAACTAGGACACAACCAGATGCAGACTCCTGACAAGGGGTTTTCCACGCCTGATCAGATTGAATCAGTGGCCTGAATTGCAGTTCGCCACGACCGAAACAAAATGCTGAGGCTCAATGCAATGTATTCCGCCGTTGACCGCATCCCGGTATCGATTATCATTTCCAACTACAATTATGCACGCTTTCTGCGCCCATGCATCGATAGTGCTCTGGAGCAGGATTATGGAGATGTCGAGGTCATCATTGTCGATGATGAATCGACCGACGATTCTGTGGAGATCATCGAATCATATGGCGGCAGGGTGCGCCCGTGCCTGAGAGCACGAAATGGCGGGCATGCGGCGGCATTCAACACCGGATTCGCGGCGTGCTCCGGAAAGATCGTTCTTTTCCTCGACGCAGACGATTACCTTTATCCGAATGCGGTATCCGAAGCGGTTAGTGAATGGGAAGAGACAATCGCCCAGATGCAATTCAGACTGCATGTCGTCGATGAACAACAACAGATCAAGGATATCTTTCCTCCGCCCGAACTGCCGTTCGACTCTGGTGATGTTGTTCCGAAACTCTTGCGCAAGGGGCGTTACCAAACCCAGGTGACAAGCGGTCTAGCCTTTGATCGGTCGGCGCTGGAAATGATTATGCCGATCCCTGAACCGGATTTCCGGCAAGGGGCTGACGGATATCTGGTTACACTGGCACCTCTCTATGGGAATGTGACGTCGATAGAGACCTGCCTCGGAGCTTACCGAATCCATGGGAGCAATCATTCGGTCTTTGCAGAGAAATTTGGCCAACGCGCACGCTGGCGGGTGCAGCATGATTTCCGTCGTATGGAAGCCCTGTCGGACCAAGCGGCGGAGATCGGTCTGTCGGTACCGCCTGATGCCAATCTGCGCGATCCGGTTCATCTGGAAGAGCGTCTGGCGTCTCTGTGCGTGGACAGAAGCCGGCACCCCGTCGCCGACGATTCCAAGCTGGCTTTGGCCGTTGCAGGCGTGGCCGCCAGTCTGGAAATGAACGCATCCCTGCGGCGTCGCGCCGTCCTTGCGACGTGGTTTCTATCCATCGGAGTCCTGCCGCGGAAGATGGCGAAGACGATTTTGTCATGGAAGCTTGTCGCATCGTCCAGACCGGCGTTCCTTACCCGCATGTCGAAGATTATCCGGCATGCGATGGACTAGATGCGCCATTTGAACACTGTGTTGGTGCCCGAAATGGCTTAGGGGAGGGCGTTGATGCACCGAGCCGAATTGGATCGTCAGCCTCGACAATCGCACCGACCGCCTCTCGTGGAGATGATTCATGGTCATCAGGTCAATATTCATCGTGGTTGCGACAGTCGCCTATCTCGGCCTAGCCGTGCTTGGCTGGGGCGGGCTTGCGGCCTTCTTCTCCCATCCGGCGCTCGTCGCTCTCGCGGTCGCGGTTTTCATATTGGCGGGCGTCTCGCTATTCGCCGGTGGAAATTTGAGCCCAGGTCAGCGGGAAGACCGCAGCAACCGATGGGTGCTCCTGCCCCTTGGATTGATCGGCCTGCTGAACGGCTATCTTCCCGCCTATGCTGACCGGATGGAATACTGGACCATCGACGGCGATACCATTCGCTGGCTTGGCGTCCTTCTCTTCGCTGTCGGCGGCGCGCTGCGTCTCTGGCCGGTTTTCGTGCTCGGGGATCGGTTCAGCGGGCTGGTCGCCATCCAGCCCGGGCACACACTGGTCACCGGCGGTGTCTATGGTGTCATCCGCCACCCCAGCTATCTCGGGTTACTGGTCAACTCGCTGGGGTGGGCCCTGGCCTTTCGTTCCGGGGTCGGCTTGTTGCTCACTGCGCTGCTTATACCGCCGATCGTTGCACGCATCCGCTCGGAAGAGGCGCTGTTGCGCACGCAGTTTGGCAACACGTACGCGGCCTACTGCGCCCGCACGTGGCGGCTGATTCCCGGGCTGTATTAGAGCGGTTCTGTCGCTACTCTGTGCCGTGCGATACAAACTGATTGCAACTCTGTTCTTAGGATGCTTCCATGAACCGATTGGTTTGTTGCCCTAAATGTTGCTCCAAAAAGGTGCTGAGCGGCACCGACCGCCGGACTATGAAAAAGGGAGGTTGAGCACCTAACTCACCCTCTAATTTAGTGAGTCCATGAATTGGCGCGTAGCAATCATGGTTCCCAACCGACCTGGAAAAAATCGGCGACCCAATAACAAGCGAGATTGGGATGGTTCCCCCTGTGTCCGGTGCTGGGAAACTGACGATAGGCAATTAGGTTCCGAACATCGGGGTAACCGGTCTCGGACTTCGTCAGGTAAATCCATGCGGCCTGCCCACCACTTATGCTCAGGCCTTCACGCCTGCCAACGGCCGCCATGGCAATTTGATGGCCTGCGGCACACTGCCATCAGCCGCGTCAGAGCCAGGGCCGCCTTGCAATCGTCCTGAAAACCTCGCGCAGAGCGTCGAGGATACTCAAACTCCGAGTTTTTCAACGATATCGGCCCAAAGCGGACCTTTCTCAGCCGGTCGATGCGGCGGTGAAAACCGCCAACTGAGCGTCGAAAGCACGCTTGTATGCAGGCCGCGCTTCGCCGCGGGCGACATAGGCGGAGAGGTTGGGATATTCGTCCAATATACCCGATCCTTTCAACCTGAGCAGCACGTGCACCATCATGAGGTCCCCGGCGCTGAACGCCCCGTCGAGCCAGTCGGCATCGCCAAGTCGGGCGGAAAGTTCGCCCAGCCGGTCCCGGATGCGGTCGTCGACGAGAGGCAGGCGCTGCGCGGCCCAGCTCCTGTCGCCCTCCGCAAACATGGCTACTTGACGCTCAAGGATCGGCGGTTCCACCGTGCTGATTGCGGCAAACATCCAAGTGATCGCGCGCGCGCTGGCATTGGCATCGTCCGGCAGCAGGCCCGCATGGCGCTCCGCGATATGGAACACGATTGCCCCCGACTCGAACAGAGCGAGATCGCCTTCTTCACAGGTCGGAATCTGCCCGAAAGGATGAAGCGCGAGATGCGCGGGTTCCTTCATCGCTTTAAACGAAAGATGACGAACGTCGTAAGGCTGGCCAACTTCTTCGAACGCCCAGCGAACGCGCATGTCACGCGCCAGACCCTTGCCGCCATCGGGCGACCGTTCAAAGGCGGTAATTGTAATAGTCATCGCTGTTCTCCATAGCTTGTCTGTCTTGAAGACGATTGGCTAAACGAGACTCCGACACTCCGTGCCCGAGATAATCCTCGCGGTCAGTTCAAATGCAGCTCAAAGGATGCGTTCCTGCTGCTGTCGAGCGTCAGCTTTTGGCGGCCCAATGCGGACACTCCTCTAGATGAATCGGGGAGGACCGCACCGGATGGAAAGAGGGCCAACGATACGAGCGTTCGCGATCAACAAAATGCGTTTTTCGCGCGCGGCGATGCGACACCGCGAATGGACCATTTTTGAAAGAAAGCTTTCCTGCTAACGCATAATTTCTCGAGTCAAAATCAATTTTGGAGTAAAATTGCGCAGAGCAGTTAAAGGGCTGCAGCGTCCTTGCGCGCCGTCTTCGACGCGGAGCACTGTAGAGGAAAGGTGAAGCCAATGAAAAGGTTAGCAATCTTTGCCCTGTCGCTGGTGACGGCGCTGACGAGCGCCCCGCCGGCCATGGCGTTTCCCACCGTTGCCGTGCCGAAGATCGAAGTCCAAGAGGCGCAGCCGGTCCAGTACAGGCGTTACCGCGGCGGTTACAACCGTGGATACCGGGGCGGCTATCGAGGCTACCGCGGGTATGGACACCACAATGGTAACGACGATTGGGCTTGGGCACTGGGCGGGCTCGCGACTGGCGTAATCATCGGCGGATTGCTGGCGCAGCCGAGGTATTATGGCCCCAGCTACTACGATCAGAGCTATTACGGGCCGACCTATTACCGTCCGCGCTACTACGCGCCACGCAATTACCGCCAGGCCTATTATGGCGGCAACACACACACGCGCTGGTGCTATGCCCGCTACCGGTCCTATAGGGCTTACGACAACACGTTCCAGCCCTACTACGGTCCTCGACGGGCGTGCGTCTCCCCCAACTATTGATTTCAGGCGTAGTTGGCGAGCTGATGTGACATGGTGAAAGTGGCCCCTATCTGGTGTTAGTTTTCGGCGGATTTCCCTCTTGTTGAAAGGAGATTTGCCATGAAGAAGAAACGGTTTTCAGTCGAGCAGATTGTCGCGGTATTGAAGCAGGCGGAGCTTGGTCTGCCTGTCGCTGATCTGATCCGGCAGGTCGGCATATCCGAACAGACGTTTTATCGTTGGAAGAAGCAGTATGCCGGGCTGAATCGGATCAGGTTCGCGAGTTGAAGCTTGTGCTTGACGAGAATGCCCGGCTGAAGAAACTGGTGGCCGAACTGAGCCTCGACAAAGCTGTGCTGCAGGATGTTCTGTCAAAAAAATTCCCCGGCCAGCGCTCATGAAAGAAGTTGTCGCCTACGTGACGGCGTGTCACGGCTACAGCCAGCGGCGGGCCTGTTGTTTGACGCGCCAGCATCGATCGACCCAGCGCAAGCCGAGCAGAAAAGATCCAAGGACGGAACTGCGCCAACGCATGCGGGACATTGTCCGGACCCGGATCCGCTATGGCTACCGTCGCGTGCATGTCATGCTGAGGCGTGACGGCTGGAGTGTCGGACGCAACCTTGTCTATCGGCTCTACCGCGAAGAAGGGCTGGCTTTACGCAGCAAACAACCGCGCCGACGCAAAATGCTCGTACACAGGCAAGCACGGCATCAACCCACAAGACCCAATCAGGCATGGACCCTTGACTTCGTCCACGACCAGCTCGGCAATGGACAGAAGTTCCGCGCCTTGACGGTGATCGATGTCTTTAGTCGGGAAAGCCTGGCCATCGAGGTTGGCCAAAGGCTGCGCGGTGAACATGTCGTCGAGGTTCTCAATCGCCTGGTCAAACAACGCGGCGCGCCAACATACCTGTTTGCTGACAATGGTGCCGAGTTCACCGGACACCTTGTCGATCTTTGGGCTTATCATCATGGCACACGGATCGACTTCTCCCGCCCGGGCAAACCAACGGACAATGCCTTCATCGAGAGCTTCAACGGGTCATTTCGGGATGAATGCCTGAATGTCCACTGGTTCGCGACGATCGCTGAAGCCAGGGCACTGATCGAAGCATGGAGAATCGACTACAATGTCAGTCGCCCTCCCATGGCCCTTGGAAACATCGCGCCCCTGGAATATACTTTGCGGGCAGTAACTTCACAGGACCCAACTGGGTCAATTGCCGTCGAAGGCTAGCACTGCATCCGGACCACCGACTCCAAGCGCTTCAAACCAAACATGCACTAACAGTAAACCCGGATCACCCGATGGGGGCAGACCAATGGCCGAAGGATTCGCGCTCCCATACACACCCGGTGCCGAAGACAAGCTGCATCGCCTGCAAATCTGGTGCGGACAAGATGCCAAGCTTGCGTACTAACCCGCCTCGCTGAGTGCCGGGCAAACAAATATGAAATTGACAGACGAGCGCTGACTAGATGCACGAATAACGGATCAGATTGCCGCATCGATCTTGTCGCAGTTTATTGAATTTGACATTTCGGGTTTATGCATTTCGCAGAATGCGCAGCGCTACGCTAACGATAGAGTGCAAACGAGTGAGGTTGCTGCCTTTGGGCCGTGCTGGCAATGCAAGTGAGATTTCAGCGTCGCAGCTATATTTCGAAGCCTCAATGGGTGCAGAGAGTTCGATCAACTTTTCCGACCGTCTAAACTTACCGTAAGGTGAGAACTTCTGTCAGCTTACTCACAAATACGAAAGATCAAAAGCAAAGTACGATTACGGTCACGCGTGCCCGGCGACTTCGCATCTGGGAAGGTTGCTGTTCCGCACCTGTGCAATTGCCCCAAAAAGATGGAAACCTATCATTTTGAGGCAACCTCTGGCTAAATCTCTCCTACCTATGTGTTTGCCGACACACCGTTTTCCGCTCGCATGGCCGTAAAAATATGCGTCAAAAAGCAAAGACCCCAACGATTGTCGTTCGGGTCTTTGACATTACGCGCATCCGATAACGAAGGGTCGGGACATTTGGATCAACTCTTCCGACCGATTAAGTTACCGTGGGGCCATCTTGAGTTACTTCTGACATCTCCCACCACCAAGTCGGCACATTACGAGCAGCCGGATGTATTCCCGCACGTGTCGCACTTCAAGCATGTCCCATTACGAACCATCGTAAAGTTCGAGCATTCCGAGCAGCTGTCGCCGGTATAGCCCTGCATCATCGACTTGATGCGGCGGTCGGACATTACCTTCTTTGCGTCGGCTTTGGCTTCTTCGGCTGCGGCTTCTGCATCAGCGTCCTCGAACAGGGCAGAGGCCGGAGTTGCGCCTGCCTGATCCTTCGCACGTTCCTCATAGTCGCGCTTGAAGGCTGTCGATTCCTGGCTGACCACCGCAATCGTTGGTTTTGCAGCAATTGCAGTTGCCGAGCGGCTGGCGAGGGTCGTGACATTTGATGACGCAGTTGCCTTGGGCGCGCTGACAGCGCCTGTTCCCCCTGCGCTGCTAAAACCCTTCGGATCAGCCTTGTTCGGCGAAACGACAGTCAGAGAAGCGCCGCGTGTCAGGCCCTTCGAGACTGGCTGGGTTTTGCCCTCAGAAATACCGCGGCCAAGCGAGGTGTTGGAGAAGTCCGACTGATCGACATGGGCGAGGTCATGGCGGTCAAGATAGGAGACAGCGAGCTCGCGGAACAGATAGTCGAGGATCGACGTGGCGTTCTTGATAGCGTCGTTGCCCTGAACCATGCCGGCCGGTTCGAACTTGGTGAAGGTAAAGGCCTCTACATACTCCTCCAGCGGCACGCCGTATTGCAGTCCCAGCGAAATGGCAATGGCGAAGTTGTTCATCATGGCCCGGAAAGCAGCACCTTCCTTGTGCATGTCGATGAAGATCTCACCGAGACGGCCATCATCGAACTCGCCGGTCCGCAGATAGACCTTGTGACCGCCAACGACTGCCTTCTGAGTGTAACCCTTGCGACGGTTCGGCAATTTCTCACGATCATGAACATAACGTTCGACGATACGCTCTACGATCTTTTCGGTAATCTGAACGGCACGGGCAGCTGCTGGCGCTTCGATCAGCGCCTCCATTGCATCGTCTTCATCCTCGTCATCATCGGCGAGCAACGAAGAATTCAGCGGCTGCGACAGCTTGGACCCGTCGCGGTAGAGTGCATTGGCCTTCAGTGCCAGCTTCCAGGAGAGCATGTAAGCAGACTTGCAATCCTCAACAGTCGCTTCGTTCGCCATGTTGATGGTCTTGGAGATCGCACCGGAGATGAAGGGCTGTGCGGCGGCCATCATACGGATATGGCTGTCAACCGAAAGGTAGCGCTTACCGATCTTGCCGCAAGGGTTGGCGCAATCGAAAACCGGATAATGCTCTTCCTTGAGGAAGGGAGCGCCTTCGAGTGTCATCGCACCGCAAATGTGGATATTGGCGGCTTCGATTTCCTTCTTGGAGAAGCCGAGGGCTGGCAATATCTCGAAGGACATGTCGTTGAGCAGCTCGTCAGTGAAACCGAGAACATCCTTGGCGAAGTCTTCACCGATCGTCCACTTGTTGACTGCGAATTTAATGTCGAAAGCTGATTTCAGCGCTGTATTGAGCGTCGCGATGATCTCGTCGGTAAAGCCCTTGGCCTTCAGCGAACCGGGGTTGATGCCGGGCGCTTGGTTGAGATTGCCGTGGCCAACGGCATACGCCTCAATCTCGGCGATCTGGCTTTCCGAGTAGCCAAGCGTGCGCAGAGCTTCGGGCACGGCACGGTTGATGATCTTGAAGTAGCCGCCACCAGCCAGCTTCTTGAACTTGACCAGTGCAAAGTCCGGCTCGATACCGGTTGTGTCGCAGTCCATGACAAGGCCGATGGTGCCTGTCGGGGCGATAACGGTGGCTTGCGCATTGCGGTAGCCATGCTTTGTCCCAAGCTTCAGCGCCTTGTCCCAAGCAGCTTTTGCATGGGCGATCAGATCCTGATCCGGGCAATCGGCCGCAATCAGGGCAACAGGATTTACGGCGAGGCCTTCGTAGCCCTGGTTCTCGCCATGCGCGGCGCGGCGATGGTTGCGGATAACGCGCAGCATGTTGGCAGCGTTCGGGGCATAGCCATTGAACGCACCGAGTTCCTTGGCCATCTCGGCGGAGGTCGCATAGGCAGTGCCGGTCATGATCGCGGTAAGCGCGCCGCCGATAGCACGGCCTTCAGCACTGTCATAAGGGATACCCGAGGTCATCAACAGACCACCAATATTCGCATAGCCAAGACCGAGCGTGCGGTATTCGTAGGACAGCTTGGCAATTTCCTTGGAGGGGAATTGCGCCATCATCACGGAAATTTCGAGAACGATGGTCCACAGACGCGCCGTATGCTCATAACCTACAACATCGAATTTGCCGTCCTTGCCACGATAGGCAAGCAGGTTGATCGAGGCGAGATTGCAAGCCGTATCGTCCAGGAACATATATTCTGAGCATGGATTGGATGCGCGGATCGGACCGGCGGCGGGGCAGGTGTGCCAATCATTCATAGTCGTGTTGAAATGCAGCCCCGGATCAGCGGATGCCCACGCGGCATAGCCGATCTTTTCCCACAGATCGCGGGCCTTCAGCGTCTTCATTACTTTGCCGTCCTTGCGGGCGGTCAAGTTCCAATTACCGTCGCTTTCAACAGCGCGCAGGAATTCATCCTTGAGCGAAACGGAATTGTTGGAGTTCTGGCCTGCAACAGTCAGATAGGCTTCCGAATCCCAGTCCGTGTCATAGGTCTTGAAATCGATATCCGTGTAGCCCTGCTTGGCAAACTGGATGACGCGCTGGATATAGTTCTCGGGAACCTGGTTTTTCTTCGCAGCCTTGATTTCACGCTTCAGCGCCGGATTTTTGGATGGCTCGTAGCAATCGCCATTGTCAGCCTCGCAATTGACGCAAGCCTTCATGATGGCGGCGAGATGCTGCTTGACGATTTTGGAGCCGGTGACCAGCGCCGCAACCTTCTGCTCTTCCTTCACCTTCCAGTCGATATATTCCTCGATATCCGGATGATCGACGTCGACAACCACCATCTTGGCAGCACGGCGGGTCGTGCCGCCCGACTTGATGGCGCCCGCAGCGCGGTCACCAATCTTCAGGAAAGACATAAGTCCGGAGGAACGGCCGCCGCCGGACAGTTTTTCGCCTTCGCCGCGCAGATAAGAGAAATTCGAACCCGTGCCGGAGCCATATTTGAACAGACGTGCTTCACGTACCCACAAATCCATGATGCCGCCTTCATTGACCAGATCGTCAGCGACGGACTGGATGAAGCACGCATGCGGTTGCGGATGCTCGTAGGAAGATTTGGATTTGGTCAGCTTGCCGGTGTCCGGGTCGACATAATAGTGGCCTTGACCGGGACCATCAATACCATAAGCCCAGTGCAAGCCTGTATTGAACCATTGCGGCGAATTAGGCGCAACGCGCTGGGTGGCAAGCATATAGGCCAGCTCGTCGCGGAAGGCGAGGGCATCGGCTTCGCTATCGAAATACTTGCCCTTCCAGCCCCAATAGGTCCAAGTACCGGCAAGACGGTCGAAAACCTGGCGCGCATCCATCTCGGAGCCATACCGTTCATCGACAGGCAGTGCAGCCAGGGCTTCTTCATCGGCAACGGAACGCCACAGCCAGGAAGGAACCGAGTTTTCCTCAACCTTCTTCAGCTTGGCAGGCACGCCGGCCTTGCGGAAATACTTCTGTGCGAGAATATCTGCTGCCACCTGACTGAACTGTGCCGGAACATCGATATTCTCCAGACGGAAAACGATCGATCCGTCCGGGTTTTTGATCTCACTCGTCGCTACACGAAATTCGATCTCCGCATAGGCTGACTGGTTCTCTTTGGTAAAACGCCGTTCGATCCGCATCTTTCTCGTCCTTGTCCCTATATATAGTATCCATCGGGCGCCGTGTGAAGGGTTGTGCGCGCTCGGACACAATTCCGCCTAACCGATTCCAAATCGCTGAAACCGGCTGCTACACCTTGGCCCTCATCGACGCGGTTTCCCGCGTCATTTCTGGGCTTGATGGCCCTTATTTTGACGCCTGTTGTGTGATTCTTACCCCTTAAGGACTGTCACACTATCTGGTAATTATTCTGCCTGTAAACACTAAATATAGTGTTAATTTGCCATTTACCCAACAAAATATTTTCCTGCATGCAAACGATTTCCCCACTTCAAACATAGCTTATCGTTTGCGTGCACCATAAGGTGCAAGCTCTGGCAAACATTGTATAAACTGGAAAAAGGCCGGTTACAGACACTCCGGTCACGCCACCAACGCAACGCCGTTCACCATAAAAAATGACTCGCGTGCAAGCGTCAAGTCATAGTTTTTTACATAATTGTGACCGCAATATCTTGTGTGTCACATATGTGGATAACGGGGAGAAACCCAGCCAGATATTGGCAGCGGCCAAAGAGTCGGGGCCGCCGGGGAATGCTATAAATATGTGAGAAAACCAGGGAATCCGGTTGGGGCCAAGGCTCGTCAAGCGGACGGCGCTTTAGCGAATAGTTACGATTCCGGGATCAAAGCTTGCAATGAGGGCCTTCAATCCAGGCTCTTCGACGCGCCGCGCAGATTCCTCGATGCTGACCCAATCGAGTCGACGTTCGCCGCGCTCGGGCCAATTCTTTTCCTGATGCGAAAAGTGCATAGGAAAAACATCAACGACGAAATCACCACATTCACCATCGCCCATGTCATGCTTTTCATATGTGTAGGTGCCGATTGAGAAGGGTGCTACGTCGCCGCGCACGCCAGCTTCTTCATAGGCTTCTCTCTGGGCAGATTGAGCAAAAGTCTTGCCGATCTGCGGCCAACCTTTAGGCAGCACCCAGCGGCCCGTGCCACGACTCGTGATCAGGAGAATTTCAGGCAGATTTTTTTTTACGCGATACACGAGCGCGGCGACTTGGCAGACTTTGCCGTCGGGCATTTCGATCCGCTTATCCGTTACGATCTCGTTTTGATAGGTTACGTTCAATGTTCCGCTCGTTCCGGTCTTGTTTTCCAGCAAGAGTGAACCAATTCGCATAATTCGCAATCGTTCATCGGCTACAGTTTGCTGCATATACGCGACTTATGACATTTTTTTGAACAGCAGTGCAAAAAAATCACATCAGTCATTCGAGTGACAGCCGCCGAGCAATAGGGTCGGGACACGACTAAGAGATAACTGGAAAGGCGGGACTACAAGGGATAACCTGCGCCAAACGGCAAAATTGGAGGCACAATGACATTTTCTCGATCGTCGTTCGAAGAAGTTCCTCCATTGGATGTTACAACTCCAGAGGATGAAAATGTTAGTGTTGTAGCATCGTGTGTCTATGCTAACGGCCAGCGCATCGCGGATATATCGATCGATGAAGCTGGCACGTGGACTCACAAAGAGGGACATGTCGTCTGGATCGGTTTATTGGAGCCGAATGGTGAACTTCTGCACCGGGTTCAAAAGCAGTTTGGACTGCATAGCTTGGCTATCGAGGATGCTGAACATGCGCATCAGCGCCCCAAGCTCGAACAGTATGGCGATGCGATTTTCATCGTGGCGCGAACGGCACAACTTATTGATGGCCGTGTGGCGTTCGGTGAAACGCACGTCTTCCTCGGAAAGGGATATATTGTAAGCGTTCGACATGGGGCGTCGACTTCATATGCGGCGGTCCGCCAGCATTGGGAGACCTCACCCTATGCGCTCGCCAAAGGCGAGGACTTCATTCTCTATGCAATTCTCGACTTCATCGTTGATAACTACATGCCCGTATTGGAGGCTATTCATGATGAGGTGGAATCGATCGAGGATCGCGTTCTCACTAAACCCATGACCAGCAGCGATATCGAACGACTCTATATGTTGCGGAGGGATCTTTTGCGCCTGCGTAATGCAATTGGCCCGCTTGTCGATGTTTGCGGACAACTCAGCAACACAGATCTTCCACAAATTCAGACCGCGATGCAGCCACACTTCAGGGACGTAACAGATCACGTTCGCACAGTTCAGGAGAAGATCGACGGTTTGCGTGAAGTCCTCGCATTCGCCTTTGAAGCGAGTTTACTCGTCGGCCAAAGCCAAGAGACGGTTATTTCCAAGCGCCTGGCCTCTTGGGCCGCGATATTGGCCGTACCGACAGCTATTGCTGGCATTTACGGAATGAATTTCAAGCATATGCCTGAACTTGATTCTCCCAATGGATATTATTGGGTCCTTGGCGCGATCGTGCTCGTGTGCTTGACCCTCTTCTGGCGGTTCCGCAAGAGCGGCTGGCTTTAGCAGGAAAACAATTTCTACCCACCGTGGCCCTTGGTGATCGGCTCTTGGTAAGTCAGGCCCATGTCCCAAGGGAAATAGATCCAGGTATCTTGTGAAACTTCCGTTACGAAGGTGTCGATGAGCGGTCGCCCCTTAGGTTTGGCATAGACGGTTGCGAAATGCGCCTTAGGCATCATTGCGCGAACAATTGCCGCTGTCTTGCCTGTATCGGTCAGGTCGTCGACGACCAGAATGCCTTCGCCTTCATTTTCCAGAAGCCGGGAGTCGACATCCTTCAGAACCTTGAGTTCGCCTTGTTCATCATAATCGTGATAGGACGCGATGCATACGGTTTCGATCATCCGGATGCCGAGCTCACGGCAGATGATGGCGGCAGGAACCAGACCGCCCCGGGTAATCGCGACCATAGCACGCCACTCACGCTGCATGCCGGCGACACGCCAGGCTAGGGCGCGGGCATCCCTATGGAATTGGTCCCAGGAGACCGGAAAAGCTTTGTCGGGAAGGGACATGGCGCGCACTCCATCAGAAAAATACAATGTAGCGGAAAATCCGCCAAGAATGCATTTCGCAATAGCGGTAAAAGCAAGCCCATGGCAAGCAGCTTGCGCTGTCCGCGATGTGTTCTGATGAGAAATGTGTGATTTATTTCGGTGTATTCAACGCGACATCAATGTCAGACAAGGCATGTCGGCCATTATAGAACTGGTGACACCCCCGAAGACCCATTCCTTTAATCGAGACTGGCTATAAGCCCCCATTACGAACAATGACGCGTTGTTTTCGGCAATCCGGCGCCGTAACACCTTGTCGGCAGATTCACCATTCGAATTGATAGTGTGGGGATGTACATTGACGCCGTGGCGGCGAAGCGCATCAGAAAGCGGTGTGCCGGGGATATCGATATTCGGATCGTTGGATTTCTTGGGGTCAACCCAGATGATATCGACACTTTCGGCCTTGAGCAGTAAGGGGAGTGAATCGAATGCAGCGCGCGATGCTTCGCGCTTGCCGTTAAAGGCAACAACAACGCGATCGATCTTTTCCGGCAGCTGTGTTTTGTAAGGGACAAACAAAACGGGTCGTCCGCTTTCCATGACCAATGGGTCGGTGACATCGTTGACGCTGTCGGGATCATCAGGATCAGGTTGACCGGCGATTATGATGTCGGCGCGGAGGGCGCTTTGCGTTACACCGGCGGAGGGGCTGCTGCTTTCGGATCGGACAATGCGAAATTCATGGGAAATGGTGCCGGTAGACATTTCCGCACCGAAAAGGGCGGCAATCGCTTCCGAGTTTTCCTTATGGCGCTGTTCATGCGCTTCGAACAATGTCGTATCTGCGAAACCCGTGGGATCGGCATAAACAATCGGAGAGGGAATCGTATAGAGGCCGATGATATGCGTGCGCTCGCTGGACGAAGCGATCAACCTCGCAGCGCCTATAACCCTCTTCGCTTCGCGCTCACTGCGTATAAAAGCGATGATCGTGCGAAATGCCATACTGGCCTCCATCGGTTGTTGCATCGTCAGGTGCATCAAGCAACATTATACGCCCTCAGCGCAACAATTGCTTTGTGTTTTGGACAGCTTGCGTAGATTCAACGCAGGTCAGCTTCAACGCAGATCAGCGCGCATAGTTTACAGAAGCGATATTCGCAACCATCTCCTTTACAGCCGTTGCCGCGGCTACAAGTTTCTGTTCGTCGCGCGCTCTGATAACCAGTTCAGTCGAGAATTTGCCGTTTTCGTATTTCGGATAGGACCCTATGATCGTATCAGGATGGGCGGCCTGAATATCACGCAGGGCGACAGCAATCGCGCCTTCACCAAAGGGGCAATTCACTGAGCTGGACAGCAGCTTCTTTCCTACTCTCAGCGTCGGAATCACATTGTCGAGCATGGCTTGGAAAACCGATGGGACGCCTGCCATCACGTAGACATTACCGATATGGAAGCCCGGTGCGGTCGAGACGGGATTGTCGATGTGAGCAGAACCATGCGGCATACGCGCCATGCGCTGGCGACTTTCGGTGAATTCGATGCCGCGTGACGCATAATTATCACCCATGAGTTTCATCGCTTTCGCGTCATGCTCACAAGGCACACCAAACGCTTTTGCAATTGCATCAGCCGTTATGTCGTCGTGGGTTGGTCCGATCCCGCCAGATGTGAAGACATACTCATAACGTTCCCGCAGGGCATTGAGTGCTTCGATAATACGGTCTTCTTCGTCCGGAACGATGCGCACTTCTTCGAGATCGATACCGACGGCAGTGAGAATATCAGCGAGGTGGCCTATGTTCTTGTCCTTTGTCCGGCCTGACAGCAATTCATCGCCAATGGCCAGCATGGCTGCAGTCACAACGTCATCAGTCATAAAAATTCTCCTAGCGGGAAGGCAACCGTAATTCTCCAATCAGATCGTCGCAAGCCATTTCAAATGGTGAACAGTTTCTCGCGATGTGTTTGTTTTAACGTGCGGAAATGCGTACTTTGCCGTGCTGTGGCGGCTCGACCATCGGAAAATTGCAAAGCTGGAGGACCTGTCATGGCAAAAGTACTGATGGCATCACGACAACTGCAGAGGGCGATGAATCGCGTCAACCATCGACTTGGGAACTCGAGGGGCGAAGGCCAGGGCAACCGCGTTGCAGAATTGCGATCAAGCTGCACGGCTGATTCAAACCAACATGAATTGAGGGTAACGTAGATGCCGGCAAATCCTGCCGTGCTCCTATGTCCCAACGTTGCAAGATGGTGCGGACGGCGGGACTTGAACCCGCATGACCAATGGCCGACAGATTTTAAGTCTGTTGTGTCTACCGATTTCACCACGTCCGCGCGCTTATGCTTTTCGACGGTTCAGATGATTCCGTCAACGATGTTTTGCAGCATGAACGATCAGCCGCGCTGAAAATCGCGATTTCCAGCTAAGTCGCTATCCGCTTAACGAACGTTTTACAGCCAAAGTCTCATCTCTGGTGGATTTGGGATGCAACCTGGACTAGAACGCGAACTCTTGAAGCAAAGAAATCGCTATGTCCACTGTTCCGTACCAATTCCCGCTGGCAACTTTCAGGCAAGCAATCCTACAAAATCCAGCGCTCGTATTCGTCTTGTTCTATTTCGCATTCCAGGTCTTTTTTCTAACGACGATCTCGAATGGTGCAGGCGTCGACGACGCAGAACAACTGGCCTATGTCGGTGCGTTGCAGTGGGGTTATGGCGGTTCACAGGCGCCGCTCTATACCTGGATCAACAGCATTGCCGGTGATCTTCTTGGAATCAGCCTGTTTACAATATACCTGATCAAATTCTGTATGCTGGCAAGCCTGTTCGTTAGCGTGTATTTTGGCGCACGCCTGCTCGGACTGTCGAAATCTGTCGCTGCGGCAGGCATGATCGGCATATTTTTGTTGCCGCAGATCGCTTGGGAGTCCCAGCGGACACTGACGCATTCAGTGGGCGGGACGACGGGTTGTGCATGGGCGTTCCTGGCCTTTGCCTGGCATATGAAATCGCGTTCCTGGATTTCCGCTGCACTGCTTGGACTTGGTATTGCGGCGGGCTTTCTCGGTAAATTCAACGCAAGTTTCTTCCTCTTAGCATTGATTTTGGCCGGTTTTTCCATTCCCGCATATCGATCGGTTCTGCTGTCCTGCAAGAGTATTCTGACATTGATCGTGTTTATCGCCGCGATAACGCCAACCGGGCTTTGGACACTTGCACATATCGATAACCTGTTGGCGCGGTCTCATAAATTTGAAATCAATGAGGGAGGGAAGTTCGTCACCAGTCGGCTCCACGGCGAATGGAAGCTCTTCCTGAATGGTATTCTTTTCTCGGGTGTGGCGCTGGTGTTCTTTGCTCTTGCATGGTGGAGAAGCCGCACCGAGATATCGACGCCCCAAATCTGGAGTGACGGTGAAAAATTTATCACCAGAATTCTGCTGTTTGCGCTGGCTGCCGTTTTTGTCGCGGTCCTTATCAGTGGTGCTGCGGAAGTCAAAGATCGCTGGCTCCAACCCGTTCTGTTTTTAAGCCCGCTGTATCTTGCAATGCTATTGGGACGCTATATCAAATCCGACCTACCGCTAAAACGCTTTGCCATTGTCGGTACAATCTGTGGCTTGATCGTTATTCCTGGACTGGCAGTGAATATTTTATACGCCCGCGATGGTAAAGCGCCCTCTATCGGTCAGCTGGACTACGCCAGGCTTTTTGGCATAACACGCTCCGAAGGAAACTATCAGACGGTCGTGTCAGATGGAGCGCAGTTGCCTGGTAATCTGCGCCTCTTCGACAATTCGATAAATCCGGTTCATCTGGAAATGCCGAATGCAACCTCACGGATCCACTTTCCAGCGCTTTTCGTCTGGTTTGGAGATGAGATGAATCCAGATGTACTCAGTCTGCTTAACGGAGCCGGTATCGCCTCGCCACCGGTCGACATCAAACATTTGGATCTCACCTACAAACACTATCCCGATCGGTCGCAGCGGGTTAGCTACTTCATTATCCCGGCGAAATGAAGCAGTCGGTTAGTCCTCAACAAATACCTCGTCGCGTTTCTTACGGATACTCGGCAAAAGCACGACCACGAGAACAGCGGCTGCGAGGAGCAAGAGCACTAGGCTGATAGGTCGACTGACGAAAGTCGTAGGATCGCCGCGCGACATGATCATCGCCCGGCGAAGATGCTCTTCCAGTAGCGGCCCGAGCACGAAACCGAGTAGCAGGGGTGCCGGCTCACAGCGGAGCTTCGCCAGCCCGTAGCCTATGAGGCCAAAAAAGGCCACCGCATAGAGATCGAACACATTGGAATTGACGCTGTAAACGCCGATCGAACAGAAGGCGATAATGGCGGGAAACAACATATAATAGGGGATAGTCAGCAGTTTCACCCAAAGGCCAATCAATGGCAAATTGAGCATGATCAACATCAGATTGCCGATCCACATGGAAGCAATAATTCCCCAAAACAATGCGGGCTGCTCCGTAGCGACGTTGGGTCCTGGCACAATACCCTGAATAATCATGGCGCCAATCATCAATGCCATGACGGGGTTAGCAGGAATGCCGAGAGTCAGCATAGGAATGAACGATGTTTGTGCACCAGCATTGTTGGCGGATTCCGGACCTGCAACACCGGCGATTGCGCCCTTACCGAACTCGCCCGGCGTTTTCGAGATGCGTTTCTCGACAGTATAAGACGCGAACGACGCCAAAATTGCACCCCCTCCTGGTAAAATCCCCAAGGCGGAACCGATAGCGGTTCCGCGAAGAATTGGTCCGGCCATCGCCTTCCAGTCCTCGCGGGTTGGCAGAAGATTGCTGACTTTCTTGATAACCACATCGCGCTCATGTTCGTTTTCAAGATTGCGGAGAATTTCTGCAATACCGAACACACCGACCGCGAGCGCCACAAAATTCAAGCCATCCGACAGTTCGAGAATTCCGAGGTTGAATCGCGGTGTGCCGGTATAAATGTCTGTCCCCACGAGGCCGAGAAGAAGGCCTAGAACGACCATGCCGAGCGCCTTGACCACAGAACCATGGGCGAGTGCAACGGACGAAACAAGACCAACGATCATCAAGGAAAAGTATTCCGCCGAACCAAATCTCAACGCGATGGCCGTCAAAGGCGGCGCGAACACCGCAACTAGAATGGTGGATACTGTTCCGGCAAAGAACGAACCTATCGCTGCGATAGCAAGCGCTGCTCCGGCACGACCTTTGCGGGCCATCTGGTATCCATCGATGGCTGTAACGGCCGATGAGGATTCGCCTGGCATATTGATCAGGATGGCGGTGGTCGAGCCGCCATATTGCGCTCCGTAATAGATGCCGGCCAGCATGATAAGGGAGGAGACGGGTTCGAGCTGGAACGTTAGGGGTAGAAGCATGGCGATAGTCGCTGTAGCACCGATGCCGGGAAGAACGCCGATAAGCGTGCCGAGAATGACGCCGATGAAACAAAACAAAAGGTTGTAAGGCGAGGCAGCGGTGGCAAAGCCGAGGGCAAGATTGCTAAGAAGATCCATGGCGCTCTCTCACTGTCCAAGCCAAGGGCCAAAACGCCGGAAGGGCAGGCCAAGGGCATAGCTGAAGACAATCACGGAAAAGAGGGTTAATCCGCCAACCAGAAGCAGTGCGGTTCCCGGGCGCATTTTTGTGCTGGCGAATGCAGCCAGAAGACCGGTAAGAAACAGGGAAGGAACGAACCCAAGGCCCCGAACGGTCAAACCGAACAGGATCGGGGCGGGCAAAATGAATAGTAGGCCGCGCCAAGCGATCGGTCCCATCGGCTCGTGCTCGAGTTGTGTGCCTTGGATAATGACGATAACGCCAAGGAGTATAAGAATTCCCGCCAATACAAATGGAAAATAACCGGGGCCCATGCGAACCGCTGTTCCAAGATCGAGGCCATATGCCTGTACGGCAAAGAATAGACCTATGACTATGAACAGCGCGCCGCAAATCAGATCGCGCGAGCTAAAACTCAAAGATTTCATTTTTCCCCACTGTCATTTAACGACGCTTTGATGAAAGGGTCAGGAGCATTCTACTGTTCCTGACCTAGCTTCAATCAATCGGCATATTGACCTGCAGCTTCGATGACCGGCTTCCAGCGCGCCACTTCGCTTTCAAGCTTCGACTTGAGACCTGCGGGTGTCGCTTCGGCGTCCGTCACGGGCACAGTGCCAAGTTCAGCAAATCGCTCGACGATGTTGGGGTCTTTCAGGGCTTTCTGCAAGGATGCCGACAGCTTTTCAGTAACTTCTGCAGGCGTTCCCTTCGGTGCATATATTCCGTGCCAGATACCGACCTGCATTCCGGGCAAGCCAGCTTCCGCAACAGTCGGAAGATCTGGAAGGGCGTCTAGCCGCTTGGCCGATGTCACTGCATATGCCTTGATCGTATTGCCCTTGATCTGTTTCACCGTGTTGGTCGTCTGGTCGCACATCAGATCCACTTGCCCACCAAGAAGATCGGTCATGGCAGGACCTGTACCTTTGTAAGGAACAGTGGTCAGTGGGGTCTTGATCTCGCTCATGAACAACATCCCGCAAAGATGCGAAGCAGCGCCGATACCCGCATTTGCCAAGGTGATCTTGTCGGCATTTGCCTTGACGTATTCGACGAGGCCTTTGAGATCCGCCGGTTCGAAATCCTTCTTTGCGACAATAGTCATTGGAACGTCTGTGACGAGTCCGACATATTCGAAGGCATTGAGCGTGTCATAGGGCAATTTACGGTAGAGCGTGGCACTGGTTGCCATTCCGATATGATGGAGCAGCAGAGTGTAGCCGTCCGGGTCCGCCTTTGCCACCTGCGAGGCGCCTAACGTGCCGCCGGCGCCGCCGACGTTTTCGACGATAATCTGCTGGCCGAGGTCCTTTGACATGGATTCAGCAACGAGGCGCGTCACAGTATCGGTTGGCCCACCCGCAGCGAATGGCACGACCATGGTGATGCTTCGTTCAGGATAGCCTTGGGCGCCTGCTGCACCAGAGATCAGAGCGAGGGCTGCCGTGGCAGCCAGTGAAATAAACAGTTTGCGCATAATGTTCCTCCCAGAATAATACATATGAATTGACCGGCGCCGATGGCAGGGCCAACGCCATTTTCCTCCCGAATATCGGCAACGCTATTTTCGGAGCGCAGCATTCGACCTATCGGACGCAACGATAGGGGTTCTGTCAAGTAATTCATGGATTTCGCTGATTTTTTTGACAATTCTACTGTGAACAGGGCCGCAACGCTCTTTTTGGTATATGCATTGTTCGTACAGACTGAATGACCAGAGGTGATAACGATGAGCAAACAGGCAAAAACCGCCAACAGGCCGCGGACATGGACGGAATCAGCACCGTTGCTGGTAGATGTCGCCATGGGCCGCAAACATGCGGATTTGGTCGTGCGCAATGGCCGTCTGGTCAGCGTCTATTCTGGCGAAGTCATTGCAGGTATCGATATAGCCATCGTGGCGGGGCGTTTTGCCTTTGTTGGTCAAGGCGCTGAACATTGCATCGGTCCGAAAACGAAGGTCGTTGACGCGGGCGGCCGTTATCTTGTGCCGGGTCTTTGCGACGCTCACATGCACGTCGAAAGCGGCATGGTCACGGTGACCGAGTTCACGCGCGCAGTCATTCCCCATGGAACGACCTCGATGTTTATTGACCCGCACGAGATCGCCAATGTGCTGGGGCTCGATGGTGTTCGGCTGATGCACGATGAAGCGCTTGCCATGCCCATCAATGTGCATGTGCAGATGCCGAGTTGCGTTCCGTCGGCACCCGGCCTGGAAAATGCAGGCGCGTCCATCAGTCCGGCGGACGTCGCCGAAGCAATGACATGGCCCAATATCATCGGCCTCGGCGAGGTCATGAACTTTCCGGGGGTTGCTAACAACGATGCCACCATGCGCGGTGGTATCGATGCAACGGTAAACGCCGGCAAGACCGTCGGAGGACATTTCGCTTCGCCGGAGCTCGGCCGTGCGTTTCACGGCTATGTTGCCGGTGGCCCAGAAGATGACCACGAAGGTACACGGATGGAGGATGCCATAGCCCGTGTGCGCCAGGGTATGCGTGCAATGCTCCGCCTTGGATCCGCCTGGTACGATGTTGCCCGCCAGATTAAAGCTGTTACGGAGCGGGGCCTCGATCCACGTAATTTCATACTATGTACCGACGATAGCCATTCCGGCACGCTTGTGAACGAAGGTCATATGGACCGTGTTGTGCGTCACGCCATAGCCCAAGGGTTAAAGCCTGTGACAGCGATCCAGATGGCGACACTCAACACAGCGCAGCACTTTCGGCTGGAGCGCGAAATCGGGTCGATCACGCCGGGACGTCTCGCTGATTTTCTGATCGTGTCAAACCTTGCAGAACTGACAATTGACCGTGTTTACGCCCGCGGGACGCTCGTTGCGGAAAAGGGCAAGCTCGTCGCGGAAATACCGGCTTACAACTATCCGGCATTCGCCAAGAATACGATCAAGCTCGGCAAGAAGCTGCAAGCCAGGGATTTCGACATCAAATCACCGAAACCTGCCAAACATGTCACCGCGCGCGTTATCGGCGTCATCGAAAATCAGGCGCCGACAAAAGCGCTGGAAGCGGAGTTGTCCGTTTTAGACGGCATCGTTCAGATGGACCGGCGAAATGATGTTTGCCAGATCGCGCTCGTCGAGAGGCATCGTGGCACGGGAAAGGTGGTCAATGGCTTCGTATCTGGCTTTGGCTATACGCTCGACTGCGCGATGGCCTCGACCGTTGCCCATGACAGTCACCACATGATCGTTGTCGGGACCAATAAGGACGATATGGCCAAGGCTGCGAATCGACTTGGTGAGGTTGGTGGTGGTGTGGTTCTGTTCTCAAAAGGCCGCGAACTCGCCATGGTAGAGATGCCAATCGCGGGTCTTATGTCAGATCAACGCGCGGAAGTCGTTGCGGCGAAGGCAGACAAACTCGTCGGTGCCATGCGCGCCATGGGTTGCAGTCTCAACAATGCCTATATGCAACATTCGTTGCTGGCGCTGGTTGTCATTCCCGAATTGCGTATTTCGGATGTCGGCATTATCGATGTCAGAACATTCGAGAAGGTTGATCTGTTCCTATGACTGCATTCATCAAGGCCGTGGATCGCGCGACGACAAAAATGCGCGCGCTTTTCCCGGAAACGCCGCTGCAACTCAATCACTATCTCTCCCATAAATACGGTGCGCAAATCTGGCTCAAGCGCGAAGACTTGTCGCCGGTGCGGTCCTACAAGATCAGAGGTGCGTTCAATTTCATCTCTCATTATTTGAACGAACATAAATCGGAGAACGCATCCTTCGTTTGTGCATCGGCCGGAAACCACGCGCAGGGCTTTGCCTTTATCTGCCGGCATTTTGGCAAAAAGGGCGTCGTCTTTATGCCCGTTACGACGCCGCAGCAGAAGATCGACAAGACGCGCAGTTTCGGCGGCGAGTTCATCGAGATACGCCTCTTCGGCGATATTTTTGACCAGTGCTATGCAGCAGCACAGGACTATGCTGCCGAGACCGGCGCAGTCATGGTTCCGCCCTTCGACCATATGGATATCATCACTGGACAAGCCACGGTAGCGCATGAAATTGCCGCGCAACTGCCGGACAAACGCAAGCCTGACTTGATGATCTTGCCCGTCGGTGGAGGCGGGCTTTCGGGCGGTGTTACACGATATCTGGGCGATCTCGGCTGGGAAACACGCTTCCGCTTCGTTGAACCTGCCGGCGCGCCAAGCCTGAAACGCAGTCTCGAAGCAGGTAAACGCGTCAAACTTGATACGGTGGATAATTTCGTGGACGGCGCCGCAGTCGCCGAGATTGGTCGGGAAAACTTCAAACTTCTCAAAGGCTTCACAGCGGATTCTGTGACTTTGATCCCGGAAAATCGCCTGAGCTCGACTATTCTTGAAATGCTCAATGTCGAAGGCATTGTTGTGGAGCCGGCAGGTGCTCTCGCCATCGACGCGCTCAAGGATTTCAAGAAGAGCGATATCAAGAATAAGCGGATCGTGCTGGTCATATCCGGCAGCAATTTCGATTTCGAACGGCTGCCGGAGCTGAAGGAGCGGTCACTGCGCTATGAGGGGCTGAAGAAATATTTCATCTTCCGGTTTCCCCAACGGCCTGGCGCCTTGCGGTCGTTTCTTGACTTGCTCGGACCAGAAGATGATGTCGCCCGATTCGAATACCTCAAGAAGTCCGCACGTAATTTCGGCTCCGTGCTCATCGGTATAGAAACCAAGAACAAGGTCAATTTCGACACGCTGTTCAAACGTTTTGACGAGGCGGGCTGGGCCTATCAGGACATCACTGATAACGAGACCATTGCCGGATTGATAATCTGAGGAGGTAGATGACCACCTGGATCATCCTGTTTCGTGGTGTCGGCGGCGATACATTGCTGCCTGTGCAGCCATTGAAGGCAGCATTGATCGAAGATGGTTTCGAGGTGGTCGTTACCTATATCAACACCGGCAATGTCGTTCTTGTCTCAAACGATACACCAAAGCGCATCGTCAAGCGTGTGGCTACGATCGCACTGGAGCATTTTGGTTTCTCGAAGCACATCATGATCGTTAGCAAAGCGCAATGGACCAAGCTTATCACCGATAATCCGTTCCCGCTGGCTGTGAGTGAACCGGCGAAACTTCATGCGTTGATTCTCGAGCGGACGCCGGATGTCGAAGCTGTGAAGGCGCTTGAGCAAAAAGCGATGGGCCCAGAGCAGTTCGAGATAAGAGGCAGGGTGCTGTATTATTATACACCGCAAGGCATCTCCGACGCAAAACTACATCCTAAGATTGAAACAACATTGAAGATTGCAGCTACAGCGAGAAACTGGAATACAGTGCTCAAGCTGGCCCATTTGGCAAAGCAACTGGGGAAGGATGCAAAGTGACAACCTATATCGTGCTTTTTCGCGGCATCAATGTTGGCGGCAACAAAAAAGTGAAGATGGAAACGCTGCGGAAAGTGCTGGGTGAGGCGGGCTTGGAAAGTGTCCAAACCTATGTCCAGAGCGGCAATGTCGTTCTTGGATCCAACAAGACAGCGCGCCAGATTGCCGAGACAATTTCGGGTATTTTTTCGAAAACGTTTGGTTTTGAATCGCGTGTCTCCATTCGCAGCATCGATGAATGGAACTGCATGATCGGGAAAAATCCGTATCCGCAGGCAGATGAAAATCCAAAGTCGCTTCATGCCGTAATCCTTGACGACGACCCGACTGACGCTGCACTCGACAATTTTGCCGGGAAGGCGACCGAAACCGAAAGTTTCACGATCAGGAATCGCGTGCTGTATCTCTATACGCCTGATGGTTTCGGCACGTCCAAGCTCGCTCTCGCGCTTGATAGGGTACTGAAAGTGCCACTCACTGCGCGTAACTGGCGTACCGTCCTGGCTCTTCAGGAATTGGCAGCGGCAGTCTGATCGGCAATGAGTCTTTCCAGCACCATGAAAATACGCGGGTCGGCGCACTGCGCTACGTTAAAACGCATATAGGAATGTGCGGCCTGCGACTGGCTGAACACATTGCCTGGCGCGAAAATGATCCCTTCCGCCAGTCCGCACTGTGCGATTCTTGCAGCGTCCACGCCTTCCGGCAGTTTGCACCACAGGAACATGCCGCCGCGCGGCTCGATCCACGGAACAATACCCATTGATTTTAGCTTGGCGATTGTCTCGCCCATGTTCCGCGCCAGTTGCGCGCGCAGGCCATCCATATGCTTGCGATAGGTTCCATCCTTCAGCATGAACAGCACAAGTTCTGCAGCCAGGCGCCCGCCGCCAAAGGATGTAGCTATGCGCAAATCCACCAGCCCTTCGATCCAATCGCGTCGCGCAGCGACAAAACCGCAGCGAACCGATGCCGACAGCGATTTCGAAAAGCTGCCAATATGCACGACCCTGTCGAGGCCATCGAAGGCTGCCAGCCGCGGCGCTGGTTCATGTTCGAAATCGGCAAAAATATCATCTTCGATGATTGTCAGATCGTGCTGTTCAGCAAGCTTGAGCAGCCGGTGGGCGACGACGGGGGCAAGCACTGCGCCAGTCGGGTTATGCAGGGCGGAATTGGTGATGTAGAGGCGAGGGCTGTATTCCGCTACCACTTCGGCAAAACGGTTGAGGTCGGGACCATTCGGTGTGTATGGTACGCCGATAACCTTGGCACGATGCGCCTTGAGCAAGGCGTGGAAATTGAAGTAGCAGGGGTCGTCGACGATCACCGCATCGCCGGGCTCTATAAGGAAGCGGCAAAGAAGATCGATCGCCTGCGTGCCCGATTCCGTCAGCATGATCTGATCGGCTGCGGCCTCAATGCCATGTTCACCCATGCGGCGTGCGAGCAGTTGGCGCAATGGTTTCAACCCGAGTGGTGACGAATAGTCGGTGAGCGAGGGCTCATCCGCCCTTGCCATGGCGCGCAGAGCGCGGCGAATCCCCGATTGAGGCATCCAAGAATGGGGCAGCCAACCACAGCCGGGTGTTGCCATGTCGTCGTTTGCATCAAGTGACGTGCGCGAGACCCAAAGCGGATCAATGGCGTGGTCCAGCCGCGGCCCGATTTCAGCCAGTGACAAAGGCGGCAGGTGACCTGCGACATAAAAACCCGATCCGCGTCGGGGATGAATGAGACCTTCCGCCACGAGCCGATCATACGCTTCGACAACCGTTGATTTTGATACCGACATCGTGTCGGCAAAGCTTCGGATCGAAGGTAGTTTCGCGCCCGGCATAAGTGTGCGCCCCGCAATGCGCTGACGAATCTCATTCGTCACGCGATTGACCAGTGTGCCGCTTCCGACCACAAATCCAAGGATTTCATTCATCTGTACTGCTCATCGTTCCATGACAGTTTGTTTATATTGTACTGCACCGTGTCTGGCAAACCCACTGCGTAGGGCCGATACAGCGGACAATGTGATCGCATGGCAGAGAGAAATATGGACAAGGTAACGAGCGGCTGGATCAACGGATTTATCGGCGTTCTTATTTTCAGCGGGTCGTTGCCGGCGACACGTGCAGCCGTTGCCGGCTTCGATCCAATATTCGTGACCGGTGCTCGTGCCACGATTGCGGCCGCGCTGGCGCTTGCGCTGCTACTGGCGTTCCGTGAAAAGCGCCCAACGAGAGCGGATCTCGCTCCGCTGTTCGTAACTGCCATGGGCGTCGTTGTTGGCTTTCCCCTTCTTACGGCCCTGGCGCTCCGCCACATAACGTCCGCCCATTCCATTGTGTTTATCGGTCTTCTGCCGCTTGCGACCGCCATTTTTGGTGTCTTGCGCGGCGGTGAACGCATGCGTCCCATGTTCTGGCTGTTTTCCTGCATCGGCAGCCTGCTCGTTGCCGGATTTGCGTTGACGCAGAATTTCGCCGCATCACTGACCGGGGATCTGTTGATGTTCGGGGCAATTGTCGTTTGCGGTCTTGGCTATGCAGAGGGTGCCCAACTGTCGCGCAAACTCGGCGGCTGGCAGGTGATCTGCTGGGCGTTGGTGCTTTCGCTACCAGTCATGTTGCCCCTAACCCTCTACGTTTTGCCTTCGGATTTGAGCACGATCAACCAACCCGCCTGGATCGGCCTTTTCTATGTCTCGCTGTTTTCGATGCTGATTGGTTTCATCTTCTGGTATCGCGGACTTGCGCAGGGCGGAATTGCCGCTGTCGGTCAGCTGCAACTCCTGCAACCCTTCTTCGGTCTTGTTCTCGCCGCGACGCTGCTGCATGAATCCGTCAGTTGGCCAATGATCGCCATCACTATCGCCGTCATCTTGTGTGTCGTCGGGGCCAAGCGTTTTGCCAAATGACCGGACCATTTTGCGCCGCACAATAAAATCGTTTGCATTTTGGCGTGGATGAGCCCATATGCCGTTCAGGCGCTTGGACCGGTCACTCCGGTCTTCCGAACCAGGACTTGTGGCGTCTGAGACCCTCGCATGATGCGGCGGGCACGGCTGCGCAAGTCGCATTGATCCTCTGGCCCCACGCCAAGAGTTCTTCGCGTCTCGTCGTTCATCCAAATATTGTTGCATGCAGGTTGCGCCCTGCGATGCGTTGTGTGGCCCGCGAACATTCGCGTCTGGCCAGTGAAAGAAGATTGAATTGGAAACTATTGAAACAAACGGCTTTGCCGCCATGGGTCTGAACGCCGTCCTGCTCAAAGCAGTCGAGGCAGCCGGAATGGCTACTCCCAAGCCCATCCAGGCACAGGCTATCCCGGCACAGCTTGCCGGTCAGGATATCCTTGGCATCGCCCAGACAGGCTCCGGCAAGACAGCGGCTTTCGCCCTGCCGATCCTGCAGAAAATCATCACCATCGGTGACAAGCGCAAGGGCAAGACCGCACGCGCATTGGTTCTCGCTCCAACCCGCGAACTTGCCGTGCAGATCGAAGAGACGTTCCGCACGCTCGCAAAAGGCGCGCACATTTCGACCGCACTCGTTCTTGGTGGTGTCTCGCGCATTGCGCAGATCAACAAGATGCAGGCTGGCGTCGATGTCTTGATTGCAACGCCTGGTCGTTTGACCGACCTTGTGCGCGACAACCGCGTCGATCTCTCGGAGACGCGCTGGCTCGTGCTCGACGAGGCTGACCGCATGCTCGACATGGGTTTCATCAATGATGTGAAGCGCATTGCCAAGGGTACTCATCGCGATCGCCAGACGGCGCTGTTCTCCGCGACGATGCCGCAGGAAGTGGCAACATTGGCTGCTACCCTGTTGCGCAATCCTGTCCGCGTTGAAGTTGCGCCACAGGGCACAACGGCTGCCGAGATCAAGCAGGTCGTGCACATGATTCCGACCAAGCAGAAGAAGCAGGTTCTCTCCGCCATGCTCAAGGACGAGGCCTTGTCTTCGGTCATCGTCTTCACCCGGACCAAGCATGGTGCCGACGCCGTTACACGCGTTCTGGAAAAGGACGGCTACAATGTTGCGGCCATTCACGGTAACAAGTCACAAAATGCACGTCAGCGTGCGTTGAATGGCTTCAAGGATGGTTCCGTACGCATTCTGGTCGCAACCGATATCGCTGCGCGCGGCATTGATGTCGTTGGCATTAGCCACGTGATCAATTTCGACCTGCCTGACGAGCCAGAGAGCTATGTTCACCGCATCGGCCGCACGGGCCGTAACGGTGCATCGGGTAATGCGGTTACGCTGTATGATCCGGCAGAAGAGGCTTCCAAGTTCAAGGCTGTCGAACGCGTTACGCGTATGCGTCTGCCGTTGGCGGACTCGCCGATCGACCTTTCGAGCCTGCCTGCTCGTGCCGCCAACAGCGACCAGCGTCCGCCACGCCGTGAAGGTGGCAATGGCGCTCCAGGCAAGAAGCCGCATCGTGGCCAGTCTGCCGGCAAGCCGCGTGAAGCACGTGGCGAAAAAATATGGAGCAATGATGGCGGTGCACCCGCACAGAAGCGTCCGTTCCGCCGGAACAAAAAAGGCTTCGGCGCGAGGGCTGCTTAAGGGCTTTTACTGACGTACAATCAGGCCGCCGGCACATCGTGTCGGCGGTCTTTTTATGTGCAAATATCCGCTTTGAAAATTCTGTGCTTGAACGGTTTGATTGGGACAAATAGGTTCAAGCCAAGCAGAATGAAGGACTTGGCCCATGTATGATTCAGTGATCGACACCATCGGAAACACGCCGCTCATTCGTCTTAAGAAGGCTTCCGATCTCACTGGCTGCGAAATCTACGGGAAGGCCGAATTTTTGAATCCGGGCCAATCGGTCAAGGATCGCGCGGCACTCTATATAATCCGCGATGCGGAAGAGCGCGGGCTTCTGCGGCGGGGCGGTGTGATTGTCGAGGGCACTGCTGGTAACACGGGTATAGGCCTCACTATGGTTGCCAAGACACTTGGCTACCGCACCGTGATCGTTATTCCCGAAACCCAGAGCCAGGAAAAGAAAGATGCCCTGCGGCTGCTCGGTGCCGAGTTGGTCGAAGTGCCCGCTGTTCCCTACAGGAACCCAGACAATTATGTGAAGGTCTCTGGCCGTCTTGCTGAGCAGATGGCAAAAACCGAACCGAATGGCGCGATCTGGGCCAATCAGTTCGATAATGTCGCCAATCGTCAGGCGCATGTAGCGACAACGGCACAGGAGATCTGGCGCGATACGAACGGCAAGGTGGATGGGTTTATCTGTGCAGTTGGCTCGGGCGGCACATTGGCTGGTGTCGCGCAGGGACTGAAAGCACGAGACGCTAGTATCAAGATCGGACTTGCTGATCCGCTTGGCGCGGCACTATTTTCCTACTACACCACGGGCGAGTTCAAATCAGAGGGCAGTTCCATCACTGAAGGCATCGGACAGGGCCGTGTAACTGCCAATCTTGAAGGTTTCACGCCAGACTTTTCCTATCAGATCCCGGATGCCGAAGCGCTCGAGATCGTTTTTGATCTCGTGACGGAGGAGGGGCTGTGTTTGGGGGGATCGTCGGGAATTAATATTGCCGGAGCGATCCGCATGGCGCGGGATATGGGGCCGGACAAGATTATCGTGACGGTGCTCTGCGACTACGGCAACCGCTATCAGTCGAAAATGTTCAATCCGGAATTCTTGCGCTCCAAAGAACTTCCAGTTCCGGCATGGATGGAAGCAACGACCAACATATCCGTTCCCTTCGAGAATAAATCCTGATGGCATATGATACGGCAATTCTTTTTCGCGACGATTCTTATCTTAAGGAGATCGATGCGACAGTATTGGCGATAAACGAGCGCGGCGGCATCCTCACCGACCGAACCGTGTTCTACGCCACTTCGGGCGGTCAACCCGGCGACACCGGCCTTTTTGTTCGCGCTGACGGCTCAACGATTGCCATCACTGCAACGGTCACCGGTGAAACCAAGGAAGAGATCATCCATGTACCGGCGCCCGATCAGCCCGTACCCGCTATCGGCGAAAAGCTGACTTTGCGCATCGATTGGGTCCGGCGCTACAAGCTGATGCGGATGCATACGGCATGCCATCTGCTCAGTGTTGTTTGTCCGTTTCCAATCACGGGTGCAGCGGTCAGCGAAGACGACAGCCGTGTGGACTTTGATCTGCCGGACGCGGGTGTGACCAAAGAAAGCATTACCCAGAAGATGATGGAACTGGTGAACGCCAATCATCCGGTATTCACACGCTGGATCACGGATGAAGAATTGGCTGCAAATCCCGGCCTGATCAAATCCAAAAATGTCAGGCCGCCAACAGGAACGGGGCGGATCAGGCTGGTTTGCATCGGTAAAGATGCCTCCGTGGATTCGCAGCCGTGCGGCGGCACGCATGTTGCGACGACGGGTGAAGTGGGCGCGATCCACATCGGTAAAATCGAAAAGAAAGGCAAGGAAAACAGGCGGTTCCGTATCCGCTTTGGTCCTTTGCCGGAGGGAGTATGACCGTGGCAGACAAGAGCCCTTTTGTGGTTTCACCCGATTGGTTGCAGGAAAGACTTGGTCAACCGGGTCTCACCATTCTTGATGCTTCCTGGTACCTTCCGGCTCAAAACCGCGATGCTAAAGCTGAATATGACGCAGCCCATATTCCGGGTGCAATTTTCTTCGACCATGACGAGATGTCGGATCCGGATTCATCGCTGCCACACACCCTACTCAAACCGGAAGCTTTCGCGGCAGCCGTGAGCAGCATGGGCATCACCAACGACGATACGATCGTCGTCTATGATGGACCCGGAATGTTTACCTCGCCCCGCGTCTGGTGGATGTTCCGGACCTTCGGCGCGAAGAACGTCCTTATACTGGATGGAGGTTTCGATAACTGGAAAAACGCAGCCAGGCCGGTCACCGCCGAGGTGACCAAGATTGCCCCGTCCGCGTTCGCCCCCAAGTTTGATTCGGGCAAGGTGGCGAATTTTGCCGAAATGCGCGAGATCGTTGAAAGCAAGTCACGGCAGATCGCCGATGCGCGCTCGGCCGGCCGCTTCAAAGGTGTCGACCCCGAGCCTCGCGCGGGGGTACGTTCGGGCCATATACCGGGAGCGCGCAGCGTTCCGTCGTCGAGCCTCGCGGACAACGGATATCTGAAAGATATTAGTGGCTTAAGGAAGGTCCTCGATGATGCCGGCGTGGACCTGTCGCGGCCGGTCGTGACCAGTTGCGGGTCAGGAATCACTGCCGCAGTCATCACGCTTGCACTCGAATCCGTCGGTCACAAGGACAACATGCTCTATGATGGTTCCTGGACCGAATGGGGCGGCGACAAAGACACGCCCGTCGTTACCGGCGAAGCATAGTCATGACCAGACCTCGCATATTGAAGACGCGTGTCACGCATCTGGAAATGACGGACCGGCCAACGCAATCGGTGCCAACGCCAGTCAGTTTCAAACTTGCTCTGATGCAGGCGACGAAGATTTCGCTGCCATTCTATCGGTTTCTCTATGAGCAGGTGGGAAAGCCACATCATTGGTCCGTGCATCGGCGCTTGAATGACGAAGATTTGGCGGCGATCATCCATCGCAGCAACGTCGATATAAACATCCTTTACGCTGATGGATCGCCAGCTGGCTTTTTTGAACTCGTTCTGGACGAGCAACAGGGCGTAACCGAAATCCTGTATTTCGGCCTTGTGCCTGAGTTCCAGGGCAGGGGTCTGGCCAAGTTCTTTCTGAATGAAGCAATCTCTACGGCATGGATGAGCAGCCCGCAAAAGGTAATCATCGAAACAAATACGCTGGATAGTCCACGCGCACTGCAAATGTATCAAAGAATGGGCTTCAAGCCGGTCAGTTTTGCGGAAGCAGAAATAGAAGCTTGGGACTAGGATAAACAGACTTCAAATTTGCCTTTTGTCTTATAGGCAATTCCAGAATACCCCTTTATAGACGATTTATTGAGTGATTCTTTGGGGGGCAAGAATGAATTTGAAGAACGTGGTGTGCGGCCTGTCTTTGATAGTGGCAGGCTTTTTGGTTTCTGCTTGTCAAACAGATGACCTCAAGTTTACGAGGACCGGATCTGCGATTTATACGTTCCCGGCGAAGTCAGGCCATAAAACCGGTCTTTTAAGCAACTATATGGTCAATCCTGATTGTTCTAGTGGTAAAACTCCAGATTTCAAAGTTATAACCGCCCCGACCCATGGCACAATTGATCTCTGGCGAGGGTCCGTTTCTCCATCATTCAGGCAAGGCCATCCGCAACAGAAATGTAACGCACATAAAGTAGCGGCAGTTGGGGCGTTTTACACTTCCAGATCCGGATTTGTCGGTACCGACAACGTGGTCATTTCGAGTAAAGCACCCGGCAGTGATGTTTACAGTTACGTCACTGTTCACATCAGCGTCACGAAATAGCATTCTGCAAGAATCGGGTGGTTTCGTGCGAGTTTTGGGTGTTTCCTTGTCTTAACAGAGGAGACATCCATGAAACCGATCCGATATATTGCGATGACAACAACACTGGCTCGTTATTATCAAGCGGGCGGAGTCGATGCGAACGGCCAGACTCCGGAAACGTATACTTCCGACGGTGATGGTGTTCCTTGCCGGCATTGTTTGCAGAATGTAAAGGCGGGCGAAAAATACTTGATCTTGTCGTACCGACCATTCCCCGCACCGCAACCCTACGCTGAAACGGGCCCCATATTCCTGCACGCAGACGATTGTGAGCGTCACATGGAAACAGCGGAGATTCCGGAGATGTTCAAAGAGAACAGCGATTATATACTTCGCGGCTACTCCTGTCAGGATCGCATCGTCTACGGCACAGGCGGTGTGATCACGACGGATAGAATCCCGAGCCGAGCTGAGGCGTTGCTGAAACGGGACGACGTTGCCTATGTCCATATGCGGTCAGCAAGGAACAATTGCTTCCAGTGCCGCATTGAACTTGCATGAAAAAGCCCGGACATTTTGTGTCCGGGCTCTCCATTTTATGCAGTAATATCAGGCAGCTATGGCGGATTTTGCCTCGACCATTTCGAGGCCGAGCGCCTCGGCGACGGCCTGATTGGTGATGCGGCCCTTGTGGACGTTAAGCCCATTGCGCAGATGCGGATTGTCAACGAGTGCCTTGACGCCTCGATCAGCCAACTGCAGGCCATACTGCAAGGTCGCATTGTTCAAGGCATGCGCGGACGTCACCGGGACGGCGCCCGGCATGTTGGCAACGCAGTAATGGATTATTCCATCCACTTCATAAGTCGGGTCTGAATGAGTGGTCGCGTGCGATGTTTCAAAGCAGCCGCCCTGATCGATAGCAACGTCAACGATAACAGCACCCTTTTTCATTCCGGAAAGCATTTCGCGCGTTACGAGCTTTGGAGCGGCAGCACCCGGGATCAAAACCGCACCCACAACGATATCGGCAGAGAATACCTCATCATCGAGAGCTTCGATTGTCGAGTAACGTGTGTGAATACGCCCGCGGAAGATGTCATCCAGCTGGCGCAGGCGGGGAATGGCGCGATCAAGGATGGTAACGTCGGCGCCAAGGCCGGTCGCCATCATCGCGGCATTGATGCCAACGACCCCGCCGCCGATTATCGTTACCTTGCCCGGCAGTACGCCGGGGACGCCGCCAAGTAGAACGCCTCGGCCGCCATTGGCCTTTTGAAGCGCAGTCGCACCAGCCTGGATGGCAAGGCGGCCAGCAACTTCGGACATCGGCGCAAGCAACGGCAGGCCGCCACGGTCGTCGGTGACTGTTTCATAGGCGATCGCTGTAACACCAGAGGCCAGCAAACCCTTGGTCTGTTCGGGATCCGGAGCGAGATGGAGATATGTATAAAGCAGCTGACCTTCACGAAGCTGCGCCCATTCCGAAGGCTGCGGCTCTTTCACTTTGACGATCATGTCTGCCTGCTGGAAAACTTCTGCGGCAGTCTTGACGACTTTTGCGCCTGCCGCCTGATAGGCTCCGTCATCGGCGCCTATCCCAATGCCAGCTCCGGACTGGACGATGACCTCATGGCCGTGGGCGATGTATTCGCGTACGGCCCCCGGAGTGAGACCGACGCGATATTCATGGTTTTTGATTTCCTTCGGGCAGCCAACGCGCATAATGCCTCCTGTTTGGTGTCTTTAGATGTTCCCTTTGAGACAAATATAACACCACAAATCGCGTCGCATGTCCTTGCCTAGAAGCCTCGACGGTGGATAATTTTTCGAATATTCTTGCGCAAAACTTACAGTTCTCCGAGGAAAGAACGAATAATGACAATAGACAGGATTGATATCGCTATTCTGGACAGCTTGCAAAAAGATGGCCGCATGTCGAATGCGACCCTCGCAGAGAAGGTCGGGCTGTCGCAATCGGCCTGCTCGCGGCGGCTGGATATTCTGGAGAAATCCGGCGTCATCCGTGGCTACCATGCTCGGCTTTCCAACAAGATGCTTGGCCACCCGGTAATCGTTATCGTCAACATTTCGCTGTCTGGCCAAGCGGACAAACAGCTGCGCGAGTTTGAAACCGCAGTAAAACTCTGCCCCAATGTATTGGTCTGCTATCTGATGTCGGGCGAATATGACTATCTTTTGCGCATTGCTGCCAAGGATCTTGAGGATTACGAGCGTATACATAAATTCTGGTTGTCCGCCATGCCGCACGTTACCAAGATCAACTCATCCTTTGCTTTACGCGAAGTGGCGGATCGGACCGGTTTGGGGGTCGAAACCGCACTTATCGAGCCAAACTAGCAACCCGGCACAACTAGAACACACGCGGGGATAGCGAAAAGCATTCCGGATTCGCACTTTCTTGTGCAAAAATCGGCACTTCTTGCGCAAGGGTCAGACATTATCGTGCGAAAACCTTTTCCGATCTGCCTGCGCACGATCAAACGGCCGTGCCGGCCGTTTTCCATCGTTTTTACTCCGCTGCAAGCGCTTTTTTCACCTTCGCCGGCGCCCTGGCATTCCAGGCAAGTTTGATGCGATGGCCAAGTTCCGCGTCGGACACAGCTTCCAGATGCATAAGGATGTAAGGCCAACCTTTGTAGTGGTCGGTTTCGAAATAGATGTTCGGAACGCTCTCCATCAAGAGCGGTTTCTCCTCGAGCGGGCAGTGGATTGCAAAAGTCTCGCTATCCTTCAAACGCCCGATGAACGAGGTCTTCACTTTCAATGAGGGTGTGCCATGGGTCATGCTGCGCACAAGCTCGGGGAGGTGCAGTGACTCGGCGATTGTCCAGATACGTTCAAAAGCGTCATCGAGCTTATCCGTCGTCATGATTTGTAAAACACCTGACGGACGTCGATATATTCGGAACGGAAACCAGCCTCGCAGTAGAAGAGGTAGAACTCCCAGAGCTTTTTAAAACGGCCATCGAAGCCGAGATGCCGCAGCCGGTCCCACGAACCCCAGAATCGCTCGCGCCACTCGGCAAGCGTCCTTGCATAATCCTGCGGGAAGACATTCTCTCGATAGAGGTCGAGGCCGAAATCCTTGCCGAGGCTTTTCAGTTTCTCCGGCGTGGGCAACATGCCACCCGGAAAGACATAACGTTGGATGAAGTCCGGTCGCTTGCGATAGCGATCGAAGGACTTGTCGTTGATGGTGATGATCTGCATGCCGGCGCTGCCACCCGGATTGAGGCAATCCTTGACCTTGCCGAAGAACACGGGCCAATATTTTTCACCGACTGCCTCGAACATCTCGATCGAGGCCACGTGGTCGTATTTGCCCGTCTCGTCGCGATAATCCTGAAACTTGATCTCGACCTTGCCCGAAAGCCCGGCCTTCTGGATGCGCTGCGTCGCGTAATCGAATTGCTCACGGCTGATGGTCAGCCCGGTGACATGCGCGCCAACCTCGCGCGCCGTATATTCGGCAAAGCCGCCCCAGCCACAGCCAATCTCCAGAACGCGGCTTCCGGGCGTGATGCCTATATTGCGGGCCAGCGCCCGGTACTTTGCGGTCTGGGCGCTTTCAAGGTCATTGGCGCCTTCGCCAAACAGCGCCGACGAATAGGTCATCGTCGGATCCAGCCATTCGCGGTAGAAGGCGTTGCCGAGATCGTAATGCGCCGAGATATTTTTTCGGGACCGGGTACGCGTATTATCGTTCAGCCAGTGGCGCAGCCGTTGTACCGTGTTGATGAACCAGTTCGACCCACCGGCAAGATCCTCGCCTACCTGCTCGTTGAGCACGAAGAGTTCAAGGAAGGTGGTCACGTCAGGGCTATCCCAATCGCCATCCATATAGGATTCGGCGACACCGATCGTGCCGCTGGCAAAGGCGCGGCGCGGCAAGTTCCAGTTGTACAGGATGAGGGATGCATCCGGGCCGTGCTGCCTGCCGCCCACCTTGAAGATGCGCTTGTCCGGCGTGGTGATGGTCAGCGTGCCACGCGGCAGATGTGCCGCAGCACGCAAGGCGGCCTGCACTTTGAGCGGGAGACCCTTCAATGCCGCGCCGACATTCTCCGGTGTCAGCCACTTCAGCTGCGCCAGTGTTTCGGAAGTAGTGATCCCGATCTTGTTGGTCATCCGTCTGATCTTTCATTTGGCCGACTCAATATTTGCCACCAAAAGACAAATATTCAAGATGTATCGTTCCTCGTCAATGACAGGGACGTGATCAAACCGCACCGTCAGATCGGCCTTCACCGAATTGTCGCTGGCCCGTTTGGAGGTTGCAGGAGGCTCTTGAGTCATTTGGTGGACTGACAGGGCGATGAAAGAGACAAATTCTACCAAACGCGCGTTCAGGTTGCTTCACAATCTAAGCATAACGATATAAGACTATAGATGTAGAAATATTGTCGCATATTCAAATTGATTTTAACCAAGCAGAGCGGCTGCCAGACCTAGCCGTGTCTTCGGAGATATTTCATGAAACACGGCATCTCCATTTCTCGTGCCATTGCAGCAGGCTTTTTCACAAGTGTGTGCTTTTCCAGCGCCGCGCTGGCAGTCACGACCACGGTAGCCTTCCAGGTTCGTGCCACCATCACTGCCGAGTGCAAGCTGGTTTCGGGTGACTTTATCGACTTTGGAGAGCACGGCGTCATTGACGCCAATATCGATAAGATTGGTCGTATCGCAGTTCAATGCACAACCGGGACGCCATATTCCGTTGGCCTTGGCCTCGGGACCAGTGCCACCGCTTCGGCAGCGGCCCGGCAAATGACCGGTGGTTCGGGTGCCGAGACACTCAACTATAATCTCTACAAGGACGCCGGCTTCACATCCGTCTGGGGCGTGACAATCCCGACCGACACTGTCGCTGCAACCGGCAACGGTAGCCCGCAAGACTATCCGGTTTACGGGCGGCGCTTGCCAGTACAAACGACGCCATCGATTGGTCTCTATTCCGATACTGTTGCGGTGACGGTCACCTATTAGAGCCGCTCATCTCTAATTATCAGCCGTCCTGCTGCAGGGAGTTCGGGCAGGTTTCAAGATCTGGCGCGGCCGGTGTCCTCCCCGACGGACCAGACCAGAACCTGAACTGACCTGAACTCCCTGCGATAAGTCTTTGCTCGAGATACGTTTTTCATCCCATGACCAAGGAGTTGAGAATGCGAACCATGCTTAATGGATCGGCGCGATTGGCGTTTTCATGTGCTTTTTTTTGGCTCGGCACAAGCGGCGTCGCTACCGGGCTTGGAGGATTTCCGAACTCCTTCACCATAAGCATGGCGGTGGCAAAGGATTGCATTGTCTCGGCGCAAGATATCGATTTTGGCACGCGCGGTGTGCTCAGCACCAATGTCGATGTGAACGGCCAAGTATCGATCGCCTGTTCACCGACGACACCCTATACGGTGGCGCTGAGCCAAGGCGGTGCCAATGCCGGCCCGGTCGCGCGGCGGATGACCAGGGGCGTGGAGTTCATCACCTATGGTCTGTACAGCAATGCGGCGCGAAGCCTGCCATGGGGGGATGTGACGCCGACCAACACCGTTGGCAATACGGGCACCGGTCTTGCACAGAACCTGCCAGTCTATGCGCGGATTCCGCCTCAGAGGACGCCGACGCCGGGCGTCTACAGCGACACGATTGTCGTCACGGTGACCTATTAGGGCACGTACTCATAAAGCGGTTCCGTAAGTGGCGTTCGCTGAACGCCCGCTACTCTGCGCAAGCGACCGATTGCTGCGATTTCGCAAACTGACGCGATGGGCCAGCATCGGACTACTACTCCAAGATTTTCCAGTATGAGTCCTTGCGGATCACCTTGCCGTTGCGAAACGTGTAGAAGTCACAACCTTGGACCTCCTTTCTCGTCCCCCCGCGGGTGGTGCCTGTGAGAGTCCATTTTGAGATGCCGGTATCGGCAGCCGAATCCACAAAATGCTCCTCGTTGCCGTAGTGGACATCAGGCAAGCCTTCAAAGCGCGTTGCCAGCGCTTCTCGTACGTTCTGCTTGCCCTCGAAACGAGAACCCCAAGGGCTGCTTCCCCTCGGCATCTCCAAGACACAATCGTCAGAGAAGAACGCCATGATGCGCTCAAGATCGTGCGCGTTGAAAGCCTCACAAAGCTCCGTCAGTGTCGATCGAATGTCCATCGTCCCGTCTCCGTTCAGTCGAATAATCGATATATTGTTCGTGCGCGTTTGACATCTGAAACAGGTCATTGGCGGCGGTTAATGAGTTCGCGCCTAGAGCGTACTGCTGAAAAAAGCAAAAGGCCGGGAGCTACCCGACCTTCCTAAGCTTACCTCGACACCAGTGCCAGTACATCCGTGGTCAAAAATGGAAATAAGCTATTCGCTATGACCAAGTATTAGCCTGCCATTACGACGGAATGATGACGCATCGCAGGAATTCGGAAGCGCGTACGCCGTACAAATCGCGCTTGAGAACAAGGTGAACGATCAAGGTAAAGAGAGGGTTAATAGGCGAGAGCAAATGCAATCAAGATTGGGTTAAGCCGGGCCAAGCAGAACATCCGCAGGTCCCCGTGTGCGGTCGCAACGGTAGCGCACTTCGTATCGCGGATCGAGGATGAGCGTCACATCCTGCGCAGTGCAGTTGCGCTCGGTAGACCGCAGATATTGCTCGGCAACATCGCGATAGACGACAGGGGGAACAGAACCGAGACCAAGACCTTTGACGAAGCCTTGCGTTGCAGAAGCGCTGCCTGCCGGTCCGATCATCAGCCTGCTTTGAGCGATATTGTCGTAGATGGTGTATCTGTCGCCATTGGCTGCTTTAAATTGCTGGGGCGAAATGCCTGCATAATTATCCTTGGCGTACGTGATGGCGGCGCATCCGGCCAAGGTCGCCATCATTAGAGAAGCAGTCACTCGCAAAAACACTCTCATCGTCAATTCCCTCCGTCTTTGTATCTGATTGTCCAACCTGGTATCACTCCTGAACCAAATCATCTAACAGATCGGTAAGGACAATTGCCGCCACGGCTGGAAGATCCTCGGCGATCAAGCCGAAACCCAGGCTGCGCGCCGCAGCGCCGTGAATGAAGACCGCCGCACAGGCCGCCTCGAACGCAGGCATGCCCTGCGCCATTAACCCGGCAGCAAGGCCGGCAAGCACGTCGCCGGAACCTGCTGTGGCCAGAAGCGGTGTTCCGTTGGTATTGATTGCGGCACGGCCATCCGGAGATGCGATAACCGTATCGGCACCCTTGTAGATGATGATCGCATGGGCACGGATGGCGGCAGCGCGGGCCCTTTCGACCTTGGAAGGTGTCTCGTTCTCGACGATATCGGGAAACAGGCGCTTGAACTCGCCTTCGTGCGGTGTCAGCACCAGACGGATTTCCGGTGCGGTACGCGCGGCGTTGAAGAGGACATCCGGATGATCCTGAAACGACGTGATGGCGTCGGCATCGAAGACCAGCTTAGCAGTCTGGTTCCGTAGCAAGACGAGGGCAAAATCGCGGGCTTTTTCACCAATACCAAAACCCGGCCCAAGCACGAAGGCGGACGCTTTGCGTGTTTCGATAAAGGTTCGCAAATCTTCCTGATGATCGCAGCGGCTGAGCATGATCGAGGTTAGGTGGGTGGCATTGACGGCCAGCGCTTCGGCTGGCGATAGAAGTGTCACCGCACCGGCACCACTGCGCGCCGCCGCCAACGCCGATAGCCGCGCCGCGCCTGTTGCGGTTGCACCGCCGGAAAACACCGCGACGTGACCACGTTTGTATTTGTGGGTATCGGCTTCCGCCACCGGGAGCCACTGCCACCACAGGTCTGGCGTATTTTCAAAGCACGACGGCTGAATGGTGGCGAGAACATCCCTGCGAATACCGATATCCGCGACGATCAACTCGCCGCACAGGTGCCGTCCCGGATAAAGCAAATGACCGGGCTTCTTGCGAAAAAAGGTGATCGTACAGTCCGCCTTGAAGACCGGTCCGAGCGGTTGGCCTGTCAAGCCGTCGAGCCCCGATGGCACATCGACTGCAATACGCCTTACCGATGCTTCATTGGCACGCTGGATTGCCTCGGCTGCTTCGCCTTTCACCTCTTTGTTCAATCCTGCGCCGAACAGCGCATCGACTATGAGACAGCCGGGTGACGGCCGGAACTTGCCGATGGGCCGGGGCTCAATGGGACAGTCTTGAAGCGCTTGTGCCGCGTCGGTCTGTGGCTTTGGTGTGCCAGAGGACCAGACATGCACCACGGCGCTGCTCTCAGAGAGCAGGCGCGCAATGACATAGCCATCACCGCCATTGTTTCCCGGTCCGCACAGGACGTGAAATTCGGACGCGTCGCCGTGTTTCGCGAGAATGTGGCTGGCAATGGCAGACCCGGCATTCAGCATCAGGCCATAGCCATCGCAAGGACCGGCGGCGATTGTCAGCTTGTCCGCTTTGCCCATCTCTCCAGGCGTCAAAATCTCGTGGGTCATTTAAAAGTAATGCTTTCTTTGAAAATCCTGCAACAGAATAAAGCTTTCCCATCGGTCCCGTAAGCCTTCAACGCAGCAATGCATCCAAAGTTCATTTCGCGCGTTCCTGACGCATCATCCATTGGAGGTAGGTTATGACTGCAACACGTATCAAGGAACATATGGAAGTGATCGGCGCCGATGGTGTCCATATCGGGACCGTTGACCAAGTGGATGGATCGCGGATCAAATTGACCAAGAAGGATAGCGGGGAGGGCTCGCACAAGGGTCACCATCACTATATTTCAACATCGCTGGTGGCGGAGGTGGAAGGCAACAAGGTTCGGCTGTCCGCCAATTCGGATGTGGCAGTGATGTTTGAAGAAGAAGCATCCGGGAAGTAGGCGTATTTCAGACCGCTGCGGGTGTCCTCAGCGGTCTTCGTTTGATCAGACAGCACCCAATCTCACCAGCACTGCGCGCGGAATGCCGTAGTGACGGATGGCGTCATCGTGATTGCGCAGGCCGCATAACTCGCGCTGGATGAAATAGGCGTGGACTGCGCGAGCGGCGGCCTTCAGGTGCAGGATGCGCTCCGCTTCCGGCGCAACATTCAGCTTTTCCAATGTCCGCTCGACCTTCTCGCCAGCGCGGCCAAGGGCGGCGGCCATTTCAGCCATGATTTCCATATCGATGGCGTTGGGCGGGCTGTTCCGGTCGAAGCTGGCGGAGATGCTTTGCGGCGGTCTGAACGACATGTGCGGCTACGATTGTTGCAAATGGGATAACAGCGATTCGAGCATAAACCCCGAACTCTTGCAAGAAGCAGCGGAACATTCACGGACGCTCGGGATTAAACCCAGGATAAAAGGAGGAATTGACATGGGTGATCCAGCACCAATCCCGAAGCCAGGACCCGACACGAACAGGCCAAGCGAGCCCGGTCCCGCGCCGAGGCCGGATGAACTGCCGCCCGAGCCCAATCCAATGCCGGCGGAGATACCGGTCGAGGAACCGCCACCCGACCGCTTACCCGATGAAATGCCAGTGCCGAACCCCGATGAAGTACGGGAACCACCCAAGCATGTTTGACTGAAATACCGGCGCCGTGGAATATCCCCGGCACCACCTGTTGTCTCAGACAATGCCTCTACTCATGCTAGCGTTGCTGATTACCCATGTATCCGCCAGGTCTACTCACTGGAGGAACGTATATATCGGGCTGACTTGGCGGGCGACTGTCGTTTCGCGGTGGCCTCGGTGTATTTGGACGCTCTGCCCGCGCCTGGTTGTCGTTGCGGCGCCTCCAGTCGTCACCCCGGTTGGAATCATTCCGCCAATCATTGTTGCCACCGTTGCGGCGGCGCCAGTCATCCCGGTGTCCGTCATAGCGGCGGTAATTATTGTAGCGGGGCCTATAGTAGCGGGGGCCATCATAATAGCCGCCATCATAAATGGTGGTGCCGTAATAGCCGCCATATCCACTGTACCCGCCATAGTATGGCCCGGTAGTCTCGACGCACCCGCAGACCGACAGACCCGACAGGCCGATCACCGTTGCCACGATCAAAGTTTTCATCGACATTACATTTCCTCCCGAATGTGCAGATCTTTTGATGGGTTCAACAAATGCGTGCCTAAAAGGTTCCAGCGTGATGAAAACACAGCGTAATTGAAGGGTCGCCGAACGGCGGCCCTTTTGCATCGCGGTTGCGACGGTTGGCCCTGCGCCATTCATGGGTGCATCGCTTGCATCTCTGGCGATTTGAGAGGTCTGAGGCGTTCACACGTTACTTCTTGCTATGACCGGAACTAACTCCGTTGGAACCAGTCCAATCCGGGTGATACGGTTGGTACGTAGCGACACCGCTGTCAAGACATCCAGAAAGCAACAAGCTTAATCCTATTACGGCGACGGCAAACAGAGATTTGATAGACATCGCATTTCTCCTCCTCACGAAAGTTTCGACGCACAATTGTGCGCCTTGGTGGAGATATGTTCTATCTGACACGTTACAATTCAGATCGTCGTGAACGGCGCGTGATGTTCGATCTCGCCTGAGGAACATTCAACGTGCCAGGTCTAAAAAATGGCTCCCCGGGGCAGATCCAAGTGGTTGGCGGTTCCGGCAGCGTAACCGACGAGGAGTACGAGTTCCAAAAGTCCGCGATCGTCTCTGCCTTCCATGACGCATCGGTGCTGTCAGCCATACGATCATCCGGGAGCGACCACTACAGAAAAGGAGCGCGCGAGAACCACACGACTCGCCCCATCAATTCGACAGAATCGACAACCAAGATGGATTCGCGGAGCACACTCTGCAGTCTAACTAAACTGCATTGGGGGAAAATAGCAGGGAAGGTTTGTATGGTGACCATATCTGTCCAACGATATCAATACGTTAGACTGTTATAGTGGCTCCCCGGGCCGGATTCGAACCAGCGACCGATCGGTTAACAGCCGATTGCTCTACCACTGAGCTACCGGGGAACAGCTGCTTATTCATCAGCGAAGTGGCCTATAGCAAAAGGGTTTCGCTTTTGCAAAGCACCATTTCGATTTTTTTCGAGTTATCTGCATAACAGAATGATGACATGGGGCGAAATCGTTCCTACATGCGGCTTTCAACGTAAATTGACGGAGAGAGAAGATTTTTGTCTGAAGGTCCCAAAGACACCGAAAGCCAAGCAAATTCGACGCATCACGGCCACAAGAAGCGCCATCGTCTGCGAATTTTTGGCCGCCATTTGCCCGTGCCGCAATCGGTGGCAATGCGCCGCACGCTTGGCGGGGTGCTGGTCGCCGGTGGCGCGCTCGGTTTCCTGCCTGTTCTAGGCTTCTGGATGGTTCCGCTGGGACTGGTCGTCCTTTCGCAGGATTCGGCAATCGTGAGACGCAAACGCCGACAGATCGAAGTCAAGCTCGGCCGCCGCTGGAAAAGCGGGTGGTTTTCTTCCGACAAAGACAAAAGCTAGGCGGCATATCGCTGTTATGAAGGGCAGTTCGTGGATTGTCCGTTCAGGCCTTCGCTCATGCGCTCGAAGGTAATTGACGCAGACGGTTTCGAGCGATCGATCATGATCACGTAGAGACTATCGAAATCCTTGCCATGCCATTTCGGCACAGTTTCAGGATCGGCGCCATGCGCGCTCATGAAGTCGCGAGCAAGTTGCTCAATCTGTTTGTGCTCCCAGGCGACGACAATCAGCGCGCTACGGTTTTCGGGCTGGTCGATCAATTCCCGCAATCCCTGAATATCTGTCAGGCCAAAACTTGTATCGACGGGGAGTCCGAATTTTACCGCAGCGGGCTCGATGGTCGCGAGCGGTCGCACGTAGTTATAATATTTGCCATCGTCTTTTTTCTGGTCGGAAGGATCCGGCGCGTAAATTGCATCGGGCTTGCCGAATTTCCTCTCGATTGTTGCGGGGAGGGCAAGCGCGCGGTTGAGGCCCTGACAACTGATCTGGCCAAGTCCCGCCTCCGGCTTCTCGCCGTGACGCAGCATGACGATGGTTTCGGTGCCAGCCGGACTTGCCTGTTGCGCGGAGGCGTTTGACGGCAGCAGGAAGGGCAGGGCCATGAGGAAAAACGCATTTGCCTTTGCGACTCGATCCGCCATGATCCTGATACTCCTTTGCCTGTGAATGGCTGTGGCTTTCGGAGGCATCGTATCGCGCCTGTGCGACGAAATGAAATTAAATGAACGTAATCAATCGCTCTGCGAGCGGCGGCTGTCACCGTTCAGAATGAGCTAAGGATTTCTTGCGGAATGGCTTGACTAGCCCTGCGGCCTTCCATATTGAACCAATCCGTGAATTCAACGGGTTATCCTTATAGCCTGGCGACTTTGAGGCCTCGTGGCGGAGTGGTTACGCAGAGGACTGCAAATCCTTGCACCCCGGTTCGATTCCGGGCGAGGCCTCCATTCACGAAATCCACTTCAATTACCGGTTACGGTGTGGGCGCGCGCCGAGATATAAACATGTTCCGTGAGCCAGCATGTTCCGGCGAATAGAGTAACCATTGCGACTATAATCAGAAGTTCCGCAGACTTGCTGCGGAGGATAGCGGCCGGCTGCTGGTAACAGACCGCTACCGCAATGAGCAGCAGCGCCAGGTAGCTGCTGCATTCGGCGATCTCTTCCTTTATCTGATTTGGAACCGGTCCGTGAAATATCTCGAAAATCGCACCTAGCAAGAGGAGCAAAGCTGCCACATAGAATGGCCAAGCCGATTTATTGAATACAAAACGCGCTACGTCGCCAATCAGTCTCCAACGAAGAACAAGGTAGAGAATAGCGACTGCGGCGATCGCGATTGTCTCGTGAATCCGGAATGATTTGCTTTCGAGATAGGTGCCGAACGGGCCGACTTTTTCGACCTCCAGTTCGCGAAAGAAGAAGACAAGGCTCAGCATGGCCAGGCCAATGCAAAACATTCGCTCCGCGATCGACAATAACGCTGCCGCGGCAAGGAACAGCAAAGCTGCGCCTGCAAGGTAGATGAGTTGCACTGTCTCGATAGGTCCCGACTCATCCAATGAAACGGAGACATCGGCAGGGTTTATCGTCAGCCAGAAATAAAGCGCATTTATTACCAGCGCAGTGAAGAGAAACAACGCAAATTTCGGCGTGAATTCAATTCGGCTCATCGTATCACCCAATAGTAGTCAGCTAAACAATTAGCCCTAGTGGATGATGCCCGTTACCGCAACCCGATATGATGAGATTGCAAGCCGCGAGCTTGGAACTGTTGCGCAGCAACTGGGTCAAACCCGATATGCTCCAGGCGGTTTACCTTAACTGGAGCGCCGTTCGGAGTATCTGCGATAGACGCCTTTGCCGGCTTTCTTGGCGATATAAAGCGCGGCATCGCCGCACCAAAGCAGGCTTTCCGGCGTATCGCCGTCGCGCGGTGCCAGCGCGGCGCCTATCGTGACGCTGATGGCCACGGGTTCGGCACCGCCAAGATCGTAAGGCTGCGAAACCGACCCGATGATACGGTCGGCGACGCTGGCAACCTCATTGGCCGTCACCTGCAACAGGACAATTGCAAATTCATCGCCCCCCATGCGATAGACGACATCATTCTTGCGCAGGCATGATTGCAGGCGATCTGCGACAAGCTTCAAAAGACTATCGCCTTCGGCGCGTCCATATTGGTCATTGAATTTCTTGAAACCATCGAGATCAATACAAAGAATAGCAAATTGCAGGCGGTCATCGAAGTCACTTTGGGCATAGGAACCACAAAGACTATCGAGATGATCTTCAAGCGCGGCTCTGTCCGCCAGCCCGGTCAGTTCATCCTGGCTTATAGGGAACTCATTGAATCCCTTGATCTCGATCATCTGCTTTGCATTCCCACTGTTTGCAGAACGACTCCCATCTGCAAGTATAGAATGACAGGTGCAGGCAATCTGTTCAATCCCGGAATAATCCTAGGGTTAAGGGACCTATCAAAGGTGGTGCACGGACGCCTCATCCGAAAATTATTGGAAGCCGGGTCAGCCTGCGGCGTTAGTCATTCATTGACGCTGATGTAAATTTTTGCCACATCCTCAGATAAATTATTGCTCCTGGTCACAGACCGGTAACCATACAGACTGTAAGGTCTGCCGATTGTCAGGAGCATGTCCCGCGCTTGCAAGGCTTGTATTGCGAGTGCCTTGAAGAGAGCTTGTAGACCATGACGCTGAATTTCGAAGACCTGCGGATCAAGATGGTCGACAATCAGTTGCGCACGACTGACGTGACCGACAAGCCATTGCTCCAGGCCTTTCTCGATGTCCCGCGCGAGAAGTTCGTGCCGAGTGTGCGTATGCCGCTCGCCTATATCGATGATGACGTCCTTATTTCGGATGGCCGTTATCTGATGCAGCCTTCGCCTTTCGCCAAGCTTGCGCAACTCGCCAATATCCAGCCGGACGATGTCGTGCTCGATGTTGGATGCGCCACTGGCTATTCCTCGGCGGTCCTGTCCCTTGTCGCGCGTTCTGTGATTGCGGTCGAATGCGACGCCACATTGGCGGACGAAGCCAGGTCAAATCTGTCGTCGCTCGGGTTCGGAAATGTAGTCGTCGTCAACGGGCTGCTCGAAAGCGGACACGCGCCCGAGGCGCCCTATGACGTAGTTCTAATTGAGGGTAGCGTTGATCACGTTCCTGCGTCATTATTTGATCAGTTGAAAGACGGGGGACGGCTTGTGGTTGTTGAAGGTGCGGGAAACGCTGGGAAATCAATGCTTTACGTCAAACATGACGGAATCGTTTCAGGGCGTCGCGCATTCAATTCCGCTGTCAAAACGCTCCCCGGGTTCGAGAAAATAGCAGAGTTCGAGTTCTGAAACCTGTTGCACATGAGACAAAAGTGCAACGGTTGGCCACTTTGTTTGCATTTTAGGGAATGCCCCTGTGGTCAACCCAGAGATTGATAGCTATCTAAAGCAGACTGTCGAACCGAATGGTTCGGTCGGAATATTGGTAGAATGAAGGGGTTTATAGTGTTCATAGCGGGCAAGCGATTATTAACCGCAGCGCTGTTGTCAGCCACGGTACTAACCTCTACGCCTTCGATGGCTGAGACCATATTTGGAGCAATGGCCAAGGCCTATGAGAGAAACTCCACGGTCAATGCCGACAGGGCAGGCGTACGCGTCACCGATGAAGGCGTTGCAGTTGCAAAATCGGCGTATCGTCCGACTGTAAATGGGAATGCATCCCTCACCACGACGTCGGAACGGTTCGATGGCGGCGCCAATGGCCGCGCGGATGTAGGGACATTCGGTATCACCGTCAACCAGCTGCTGTTCGACGGGTTCACGACGAAGAACAACGTTGCTTCTGCAAAAACACAGGTGTTGGCCGCGCGTGAAAACCTGCGTAACAGCGAGCAGAACCTTTTGTTCAGTGCTGCACAGGCATTCATGGATGTCTATCTTACCCGCCAGATCGTCATCCTGCGGCAGAGAAACCTCGAGTTCCTCGACGAACAGTTGCGCGCCGCACGGGCGCGTTTCGATGTTGGCGAGGGAACGCGTACGGACGTTGCGCAAGCCGAGGCTTCCAAAGCTTCCGCCATCGCAACGCTGGCAGCGGCAAAATCCGACGAAAAGAATGCCGAAGCCACATACATCCAGATTATCGGAGCCGCGCCCGACCGCTTGAAGGCTGCGTCGATGGCCTCGAAGTCACTGCCGAGATCCATGGATCAGGCCTTCAGCATTGCCACCAACAACCATCCGGCGATCCTGGCTACACAATATGCGGTCGATTCGGCCGGATACAACGTGAAAGCACAGGAAGGTCAGCTTCTGCCACAGATCGGCCTTCAAGGATCTGTGTCCCGCAACGAGATTTTTTCGGGTGGGATAACTGGAGACACGACAGATTCGAGCCAGGCTTCTGCCGGAATCCAGGTGACAATTCCTATCTATAGCGGCGGCAGAACATCTGCTCTCGTTCGCCAGTCCAAGGAAACATTGGGACAGCGGCGCATCGAAGTCGATGTGGCGCGTGACAATGTGCGCCAGGCAATCGCGACTGCCTATTCGCAAATGGAATCGGCGAAAGCGCAGATCGTTGCGCAAAGGTCCGTGGTTGCGGCGGCGGAACTCGCCTTGAACGGCGTTATCGAAGAACGCAAAGTTGGCCAGCGCACGACACTTGACGTGTTGAACGCCCAAGCCGATGTGCTGACCGGACAGGTTAGCCTGGCACAGGCGGAACGCGACAGTGTCGTGACAAGCTATGCCGTTCTTCTCGCGGTAGGGCGCCTGAGCCCGGGGCAGATCGGCTTGCAGGTCGCGGAATATCGTCCTGAAGAGCACTATGACGCTGTGAAGGACAAGTGGATCGGCCTGCGTACGCCGGACGGTCGCTGACTTCCGCTAATTGTTCGACCATGAATTATTTGCCGTCAGGTCATCACTTGGCGGCAAACTGCTTTTTAGGCCGGTTTTCACAAAAGTCTGTGGGTTAGCCGCAAACATTCCCCGCGGGGATTCTCAAACCCGATGCAAGCCTCTACACTGAATACAGATTCGTTGCAGCGCAATGAAACAAGATGTAGTGGGCAAGAGTATCATGGCACAATCATCCAGCGTCGCCCGGGAACCCTCCATGGAGGAGATTCTCGCGTCGATCCGCCGCATCATCGAGGAGAGCGATACGGGGCGCCCGGAGGAAACCGCGCCACAGCCGGTTAACTCCGATGTACCGCCCCCCGTAGCTGTTTCCGAGGCCCGACCTGCGGCGCACTTGAGCGAGGAGGCCGAGCTTCCGCCGCGCCAGGGTATCGCCGTCCCGGCAGCGCCTCGATCCTATGAACCAGCAATGGAACGCCCTGTTTCGCCGCTGCAATCGAAGCTGGTTGAGCGAGAAACTGCAAAGCCGGCACCTGTGGCAGAGAGCCAGAAATTGCCAACGGCTCCGGCCGGACCACAGACAGAGCCAATTGAAGATACTGTCGCGCCTGTCGAAGAAGCGCGTGAGGGGTTGCTAACGCCAGAAGCTTCCCCGGCACCGACGCCAGAACAGGAATTCATTGCGGAACCTGTCGAGGTCGCGAGCGAAATCGATTTCGCCGAACCTGGCGAGACCTCGCCCGCTGCAACGGCGCCTGCAGCCGAACAGCCGGACGCGAACGTCGATGAGGAAGCATCGCTCGATCTGCAGCGCGCCCTCGAGCCGATCCTTTCCGAAACGGCCGAGCGTCAGGTCAGCGCCGCCTTTGACGATCTGTCATTCGCGGTCAGGAGCGAACAGCGGCGCTCATTTGATGAGATCGCGCAGGAACTCATGCGGCCTCTGCTGCAGGACTGGCTCGACAATAATTTGCCGACACTGGTCGAACGCCTCGTACGCGAAGAGATCGAGCGCGTGGCACGAGGCGGCCGCCGGTAGCTCGTTAGCGACAGTGTATGTTGTGGTTATTGACCCAAGATGACTTTAAGCACTTTGGGAGAGATATGCTGGCTATTTGTGGTCTCAACGTCGGAAGTCGTTATCCGGCCGCTGGCGATGCCATCAACGAGGCGTTTGCAAAACACGGATGGGGCATCTTTTTCCGACACGCGGATCACCATTGCCATGTTTGTGCGCTTGTTCTCCGGTTGGCGGTGGAAGTCACTAATACATTGAGCCAACAACGTCCGTTTAGCGACAGGATCTGAGAGATTCTTCTTGTAATCCATGCTCCGCATACCAGACGAGGTACAAGCGGTGATGGCCAGCGATGCCCCGACCAGTACAATTGAATTCAGCACTTTCATGAAAAACCTCTTGGATGAATTTCGTCCAAGTAATCGTTGTGGTTGTAATAAGGCAATTGTCCGAAAGGTGAATCTCTCGCTTTCTGCGTGATTGGGTTAACGACACGTCAGCATTGACTTATCTCCGGCCATTGGGTTTACACCGTAGCCAATCCCTTTTCCGCAAATGACGGACACTTTGCATGCTTGAGAAGACGTATGATGCCGCGGCCGTAGAGCCTGAGATCGCAAAACGCTGGGACGAGGCCGGTGCCTTCAAGGCCGGAGCTGGTTCAAAGCCAGGCGCCGAGGCATTTTCCATCGTCATACCGCCGCCGAATGTGACCGGCTCGCTGCATATGGGCCACGCGCTTAACAACACGATCCAGGACATTCTCGTGCGTTTCGAGCGTATGCGCGGCAAGAATGTACTTTGGCAGCCGGGTATGGATCATGCCGGTATCGCCACGCAGATGGTTGTCGAGCGCCAGCTGATGGAACGTCAGCAGCCGGGCCGCCGCGAGATGGGCCGCGAGAAGTTCGTCGAGCGGGTCTGGGAATGGAAGGCAGAGTCGGGCGGTATCATCGCCGATCAGCTCAAACGCCTCGGCGCATCCTGCGATTGGTCGCGCGAGCGCTTTACCATGGACGAGGGTTTGTCCAAGGCCGTTCTCGAAGTCTTCGTAACACTTTACAAGGAAGGCTTGATCTACAAGGACAAGCGTCTCGTCAATTGGGATCCGAAATTGCTCACTGCAATTTCTGACCTCGAAGTGGAGCAGCGCGAGGTCAAGGGGCATCTCTGGCACTTCCGCTATCCGCTTGAAAACGTGGCGTTCGATCCGGAAAACCCGCACACGTACATTGTCGTCGCGACGACGAGACCCGAGACCATGCTTGGCGATACGGGCGTCGCGGTCAATCCGGACGATGCACGCTATCATGCGCTGATCGACAATAATGTCGTGCTGCCGCTTGTCGGGCGTCATATTCCGATCGTTGCCGATGATTATGCCGATCCGGAAGCCGGTTCCGGTGCGGTCAAGATCACGCCCGCCCATGATTTCAACGATTTCGAGGTCGGCAAGCGTCATGATCTGCCGGCGATCAATATTCTCAATACGGATGCGTCTATTCATCTGAAGGACAATGACGATTTCCTCGAAGGTCTGGAGCCATCCAGAAACCTCAGTCAACTCATTCACGTTCTCGACGGCAAGGACCGTTTTGCCGCGCGCAAGCTGATTGTCAGCATGATGGAAGAGGGCGGCTACCTCGAAAAGATCGACGATCACACGCATGCGGTCCCGCATGGCGATCGCGGCGATGTGCCGATCGAACCTTACCTTACCGACCAGTGGTATGTGAATGCAGCCGAGCTTGCCAAGCCTGCGATCGCCAGCGTGCGCGAGGGCAGAACCAATTTCGTGCCGAAGAACTGGGAAAAGACCTACTTTGAATGGATGGAGAATATCCAGCCGTGGACGATCTCGCGCCAACTCTGGTGGGGGCATCAGATACCTGCATGGTATGGGCCGGACGGACAGGTTTTCGTAGAACGTAGCGAGGAAGAGGCGCTGAGCGCCGCTGTCCAACACTACCTCGCGCATGAAGGACCGATGAAGGCGCACGTGCAGGACCTGCTCGAAAACTTCAAGCCGGGCGAAATCCTGACCCGCGACGAGGATGTGCTCGATACCTGGTTCTCGTCTGCGCTCTGGCCATTCTCGACGCTGGGCTGGCCCGACAAGACGCCGGAACTTGCGACCTATTACCAGACCGATGTTCTGGTTACCGGCTTTGACATCATTTTCTTCTGGGTCGCCCGGATGATGATGATGGGTCTGCACTTCATGAACGAAGAGCCGTTCCACACGGTCTATGTGCATGCGCTGGTCCGCGACAAGAACGGCGCCAAGATGTCGAAGTCGAAAGGCAACGTTATCGACCCGCTGGAACTGATCGACGAGTATGGCGCGGATGCGCTGCGTTTCACCCTCGCGATCATGGCGGCGCAGGGTCGCGATGTGAAACTCGACCCGAGCCGCATTGCCGGCTATCGCAATTTCGGCACCAAGCTGTGGAATTCGACACGCTTTGCCGAAATGAACGGTGTCGCGCGCGATCCGTCATTCCGTCCCGAGAATGCCAAGCTGAATGTCAATCGCTGGATTTTGACGGAACTCACCAATACGGTGCGCGACGTCACGGACGGTATTACCAGCTACCGGTTCAACGAGGCGGCAGGTGCGGCGTATCGCTTTGTCTGGAACCAGTTCTGTGACTGGTACATCGAACTGTTAAAGCCAATGTTCAACGGAGAGGACGCGGAAGCCAGGGCGGAAGCGCAGGCATGTGCCGCCTATGTGCTCGATGAGATCTATAAGTTGTTGCATCCTTTCATGCCGTTCATGACGGAAGAGCTCTGGGCGCTCACGGCAGGCGAAGGGCAGACCCGCGCGACGCTGCTGTGCCATGCTGGCTGGCCGCAACCGGACTTCGTGGATGCCGAGGCTGCAGCTGACATCAACTGGCTGATCGATCTGGTTAGCGGTATCCGCTCCGTACGCGCCGAGATGAATGTCCCGGCATCGGCGGTAGCGCCGCTTGTGGTCATCGGGGCCAATGAGGTGACGAAGGAACGCTTGCAGCGCCATGACGCCTCGATCAAATGGCGCGCACGTGTCGAGACGATTACGCTCGCCGACGATACGCCGAAGGGGTCGGCGCAGTTTGTCATCGGTGAAGCGACGGCCTGTTTGCCGTTGGGTAGTTTGATCGATGTGAATGCGGAGATTGCACGCCTCACCAAGGAAGCGGGGAAGATAGCCGATGAAATTGACAAGATCGGCAAGAAGCTCGGCAATGAGAGATTCGTCGCCAACGCGAAACCGGAAATCGTCGACGCGGAACGTGAGCGGTCGTTGGAACTTCAGGCTGCTGCCGAGAAGATTGAAACAGCCATCCGCAGAGTGCGCGAAGCAGGCTGAAGCGTCGTGTCACTCGTCGGCGCGAATCCGGCGCGGGTTCAATCGGGTTTCCCCTCGAAAACGAGGGGAGGCTCCCATTTTGGCCCGGCAAAAGCCCTAATTCCGTCATTTTTGACCGCCGTTGCATTTGAGCAACAACGCGGTTTTTTGGCCAAAAATCCCTCAATTTGGTCGCTAATCATTTCGGATTAGCGCTAAATCTGCAAAATTTTTGTCGCTTGGTCGCGATTTTACGGCTTTTTCCGTTTTCGGCCGTTTCGTCATCCGGAACAGGTGACTTTCTGGTGATTGCGCGCAAGCCGCGATTTGTTAGGTATTACGTATTGGTAATAATTTTCCTGAACTGTGCGGGGATCAGGAAGTTTTTAAGGCTTCGGGGAGGACTTAGGACTTAATGTCTAAAGCTATTTCGACGATTTTGGGTGGGGCGTTGCTTTTGACAAGCGTGGCTTCTGCTGCACAGGCCGGGGGGCTGGAGCGCAATGGCTACAACTGGGATCTGCTTTTTGATCAGGAGCGTTTTGCTTCGGAAGCAGGCGTGATCTACGTCATGCCGGATCGCAAGATCAAGAACGCCGTTGACACAAACCCGGCCGACGGATTGGGAGCGGACGGTATCGGTGGCGGCGCCACGTCGACACACGAGACCCCGAGCTATACGGTTCCGCGCTTTGGCGCAAAGGTTGGCCTCACGCCTGACGCCGATTGCCTTGCCTCCTACAGCCAGCCATGGGGCGTCCATACCAATCCTGGTGCGGACTGGGTCGGTGCAATCCAGAACATCGAGACCGACATCAGGAGCAATGATTACGGTTTGACCTGCTCGTACAAATTCGACGTGGGCAAAGGTCAGCTCCGTGCGATCGGTGGCGTGTCCTACCAGGAAATTTCAGGCTACAAAAACCGTCTGGTCGTGGGCCCGCCAGCCTTCGGACCGGCGGCTGCGTTGTTCGATGGTCAGGGCAAGCTTGACCTCGACGCGGATGGCTGGGGCTGGCGCATTGGTGCTGCGTACGAACTTCCGGAAATCGCCTTCCGTGCAAGCCTCATCTACAATGCCGAGATCGACCTTGGCCAGATCAATGGTACCGTCGACCTGACGGGCCTTCCACCACTGCCGACAAATCCGTTTGCCAACAGGATTACGGACGTCTACGGCACGGCTACGATGCCGCAATCCGTTGAATTCAAGCTTCAAACTGGTATCGCTCCTAACTGGCTGGCATTCGGCTCGGTCAAATGGGTGGATTGGAGTGTTCTAAGCGTCGTCGCCTTCTGCCCAACATCGACCAAGGGCGTTGTGGCATGCGGTCCGACATCACCAGCCTTGCTGACCACACTCGATCTTATGTTCCAGGATGGCTGGACAGTTGCTGCCGGCATTGGCCACAAGTTCAACGAGCAGTGGAGCGGATCAGCGCAGCTTAGCTGGGACCGTGGCACCTCGACCGGTTTGACCACACAGACGGACACCTACCTGCTTTCCGGTGGTGTGTCTTACGCGCCTAGCAAGAATGTCGAACTGCGTCTTGGTGGTGCGGTTGGCATGCTGGCCTCAGGTTCTTATGGCCCGACAGCGTGTCCGAAGACAGGCGGATGCGGCAATGACGTGACCTACGACTTTGGCGACGATTTCGTCAGCGCCCTGTCAATCTCCGGCAAGGTCAAGTTCTGACGCCATTAATCAACTTTAAAAAGCCCGGCCAAGGCCGGGCTCAGACTGCTGACAAACCCGTCGATTTTCGGCGGGTTTTGTTTTTGGTTTTTCTGCCGCGTTTAGGGATGGTGTCCAGATGGCGGATGCATTGAGGCTTTTGGCCTCAGGCATGGGCGATCTTGGGTGGCTTGGTGAGGGCCATTGCGATCTTCTTGATGTTCTGTGCGGCGGCTGCGAGTAGGCACTGACAGGCGACGCGGGTGAGACTTCGGAACCGCGCATAGCGATGGCCATGAAGCTGCTTGGCGTCGGCAAAGGATCGTTCGACCGTCTCTTTGCGCCTCTTGTAGACTGCCTTGCCCCAGGCGGTGAGACGATGGCCGTCGGTGCGTTCGCGGGCATCGGCCCAGACATGGCGGGTGACGGTGCGGATTGCCTTGGCATTCGAGGTGCAGGAGGCCAACAGCGGGCAATTGGCGCAGATGGCCGGGTCGGATGTGTAATGCCGGTAACCGTTGCGGTCAGTAGTCGAATAGGTCAGCAACTGGCCCTCGGGGCAGCGATAGCCATCGGTCTCGGGTTCGAAGACGAACGTCGACTTGCGCATCATGCCGGGCTTGGGCGGAGTGGGATTGCGATAGCTTGTGACGCCAAGGATCTGCCGGTCTTCCAGGCCCTTGGCGATGCCCGGTGTAGCATAGCCGGCATCCAGCCCGACCGCGCCGACATCGAAGCCGAAACGGGTCTGCTGCCGGTCGAGCCTTGAGAGATAGACGATCGAGTCATGGACATTGGCCGGCGTGACATGAGTATCGGTGATGATGGCGAGCTTGCCGTCCACCGTGCGATGATCGAGATAGAAGAAGCCCTTCGGCTTGCCATCGCGCACCATATAGCCGCTGTCTGGATCGCTGCGCGAGACCTTGGTCTTCTTCACCTCCGGCCGGCGTTCCTTGTCCTTCAAGGGCTTCTGGCCGTGCAGCTTGCGTTCGGCCTCGATCGCCGCATCCAGATCGGCCCAATAGTCGGCGCGCGACTTCTCGATCATCGCAAGATCGTATTTGCCCTTGTTGGCATTGGCCTTCAGATGGGTCGAATCCGTGTAAAGCACCGTGCCGTCGACCAGCCCGTGGCCGATCGCCTGCTCGACGATGTGATCGAAGATGTCCTGGGCAACCGATGTATCGTTGTAACGGCGGCGGCGGTTCTGGCTGAGCGTCGAGGCGTCGAACACTCCATCCGTCAGCTTCAACTGCAGAAACCAGCGATAGGCGACATTGACTTCGATCTCGCGCACCAGCTGCCGCTCCGAGCGGATGCCATAGAGATAGCCGAGGAACAGCGCCTTGAACATCAAGGTCGGGTCGAGCGGAGGGCGGCCGTTGTCGGGGCAGTAAAGTCCCGCAACACGATCATGAATGAACGAAAAGTCGATCACAGCGTCGATCTTGCGAAGCAGGTGATCCTTCGGCACCAAGCTGTCGAGCGTCACCATCTCGAGAGCCGTCTGCTGCGGCGCGGGTTTCTTCAACATGTCCCACTGAATCACAAACCCCCGGCCAAGGCCAGGGGTTTGTCAGCAATCTGAGCCCGGCCAAGTGCCGGGCTTTTTTGTGCATGCTGTCCGCCTTCGTGCGATCAAATTTTGTGACGATTCAGCAACACTTCCGAGCGATGATCTTCGGGGCCGAGGCGGGGACCGAATTTGCCCATTTTGCGCCACAAACCCGGAGCACCTCGAAGGGGCGGCAACCTGGGACGGTTGAATACATCGAGTAACAGTACAGATGTTCCGCATGGGGAAATGATGGACGCGATACTTGTTCCAAAGGCAAAAACTTCAAGCCGTAAGATGATACCCGGCTCCTCCACGATTCTTGCGCCATCGCGCCCGTCTTATGCTTTCGATTCAAGTATGTTCGTTTTCACTGGCCCCATAATTGCCGGAAAGCGGTCAAAAGTTCGCTGGAATGATATGCGAAATTTAGGCTTCCCGTTGCTAGTTGCCGCGATGACGCGCTCTGGCGGGAATTGCGCCCAAACCGTTCGCATGGCGCGCGGAAACGCTGCGACACATCCGGTGAGGGCAAAGGAAGAATATAGTCATGCTCATCGCTGATCGTTTCTTTGGTCCAATTGTCGGGTTTGGCCTTTTGATGAGCGCTATGACCATGCCCTGTTTTGCCTTCGATACGCAGAATGAAGTGAAGGAGGACTCCAGCCCGTTCGCGCTTTTCAAGTTCGGTTTTTCTGCCTACAAGAACGGCCACAAGGACGAGGCGGTCAAGGCATTGCGTTTTGCCGCGGAGAAGGGGCATCAGGGAGCCAACTGGAAGCTGGCGCGCATGTATGCAGAGGGCGACGGCGTCAAGGAAGACGATTACGAAGCCTACAAGATGTTTGAACAGGTCATCCATGAAGGCGCGGACCAGGGCACCGAGAATGAAAGCTATGTCGCCGACGCGCTTGTCGCGCTGGCCGGCTACGTGAAACGCGGCATTCCCAATTCACCGATCAATTCCAATCCGAGTGCGGCGCGCGATCTCTATTTGCAGGCGGCATCGAATTTCGGCGATTCAGAAGCACAGTTCGAGCTTGGCAAGATGCTGATGAAGGGTGAGGGCGGACAGCCCAGTCCCAACCAGGCCGCACGCTGGTTCCGGCTTTCAGCGCAAAAGGGCCATGCGGGTGCGCAGGCCATGCTCGGCAATCTGTTGTTTCAGGCGGGTAAGACGGTGCGCGGGCTGGCGATGATGACTGCCGCGCTTGAGCATGCCAACAAGCAGGACCGAGTATGGATCCGCGATATACAGGAACAGGCTTTTTCAATTTCCGACGAGGCCGACCGGCGCACCGCAATGGTGCTGGCCGAAGATATCGTCAAGACCGGCGATTTCTGAGAGACCTCTGCGCCAATCCACCATCGCGGCATCAGGCAATCGAAATTGCCACGGGGACATGATCCGACGGCTTTTCCCAAGCGCGGACATGTTTTTCGATGCTGGCGGACTCGAGCATGTTCGCAGCTTCCGGCGAGAGCATCAGGTGGTCGATGCGGATGCCATTGTTTTTCTGCCAGGCGCCAGCCTGATAATCCCAGAATGTGTAGACGTCGCCCTTATCGGTGACACTGCGGACAGCATCGGTAAAGCCGAGGTTTTCAAGACGTCTGAATGACTGGCGGGTTGCCGGCTGGAACAGCGCATCATTGACCCAGGCCTCCGGAACCTTGGCGTCGATAGGCTCGGGAATGACATTGTAGTCGCCAGCCAGAATGAGCGGCTCTTCAAGTGCCAGCCGCTCTTCCGCCCAGCGCTCCAGCCGCGCCATCCAGCTTATCTTGTAAGGAAATTTCTCGGTGTTGATCGGGTTGCCGTTGGGCAGGTATAGCGAGACGACGCGAAGCGCTCCCTTCTCGGTCGAGAAAACGGCCTCGATGAAGCGCGCATGTTCATCGGCATCGTCGCCGGGGAGACCGCGATTGACCTCGTCGGGTGTTTGCTTCGATAATATGGCAACGCCGTTGAAACCCTTCTGGCCGTTTGTCTCGACATGATAGCCAAGCGCTTCGATCTCAAAGCGCGGAAAGCCTTCATCGACGGATTTGATTTCCTGCAGGCAGACGATGTCCGGATTGGACTCCTGCAGCCACGTCGTCAGCACTTCGATACGGGCTTTGACGCCGTTGATGTTCCAGGTGACGATTTTCATGGGCTTGCGCTCTGGTTGCAACGGCGGCAGATTCAAGGGGATATCAGACTGAGAAGCTTGTTCCGCAACCGCAGGACGAAGTCGCGTTCGGATTGCGAATCTGGAACGACTGGCCCATCAGATCATCAACGAAATCGATCTCCGAACCGCCGATATAGGGCAGGGAAATCTGGTCGATCAAAACCTTTGCGCCGAGTTTCTCGATGACGATGTCATCCGCTTCCTGCACATCGACCAAATCATACTTATAGGAAAAACCCGAGCAGCCGCCGCCTTCAACGGAAATGCGCAAGGCGGTCTTTTCCGGATCAGACTGCAGAATCGCCGAAATGCGCTTTGCAGCGGCATCGGAGACAGAAACATTTGCAACGTCGGTCATTCTTCACAGTTCCTTTGCGGATCACTCCGCCACTCCTGCCAACGCGTTGACATTGTAATGTCACGCCTTGCCGTTCATCATACACCATAGCTAAGAATTGGCGACTGCGAAGTCAACGTCGCGATACCCTCGGGATAGCATATATGATGTGCGTGGTTCGACGGGGCTCACCATGAGGGAAGTAGGTTGATTGCAATGACAATCGCCAACATTGCAGATCCTGGCTTCCTTCACCAACCTCCCTCATGGTGAGCTTGTCGAACCACGCACATGGTCATGCAACACGAGTAAGCGCGAACGATCAAGGAACAGTCAAATATGTCTATGCAGGGTATTGGTTTCGGTTACAGGGAGAGGGCACCATACGCTTGCGATCCCGAGGAAAGCCGTGGACGGCTTGTGCCCGAAAGCGAAAGCCCGACGCGCACGGTGTTTCAGCGCGACCGCGACCGTATCATCCACTCCACCGCATTCCGGCGCCTGAAGCACAAGACGCAGGTCTTCATCGCGCATGAGGGTGATCATTATCGTACGAGGCTGACACATACGATCGAAGTGGCGCAAATTGCTCGGGCGCTGGCGCGGTCGATGCGGCTCGATGAGGATCTCGCCGAAGCAATCGCGCTGGTGCATGATTTCGGCCATACGCCGTTCGGCCACACCGGCGAAGACGCGCTCAACGACAAGATGCGTGACTTTGGTGGTTTCGATCACAATGCGCAATCCCTGCGCATCGTGACAAATCTTGAGAAGCGTTACGCCGAGTTCGATGGGCTGAACTTGACCTGGGAAACGCTGGAGGGTCTGGTCAAACATAATGGCCCGCTGATGGATAAACAGGGCAATGGGCTGGGACATCCGGTGCCAGCTGCAATCCTCGAATATAATGCCCAGCATGATCTGGAACTTGCGCGCTACGCTTCATTGGAAGCGCAATGCGCGGCGATTGCCGACGATATTGCCTATAATGCCCATGATATTGATGACGGGCTGCGCTCAGGTCTGCTGACGCTTGATGCGCTGGAAGAGGTGGCGATAATTGGGGATATCCTGCACGCTGTCCGGCAGAAATATCCGGCCCTCGATGAAGCTCGCACATCGCACGAGATTGTCCGCCGGCAAATCACGCTCATGGTGGAGGATGTTATCAGAAGCGCACAGGCCAATCTGGAAGAGCTTCAGCCGCAGACGCTCCGCGATATTCACGATGCAGGGAAAACGCTCATCGGATTTTCTGCACCGCTACGCGATCAGGAAAAGCTGCTAAAGGCGTTCCTCTACAAGAATCTTTATTTTCACGAGAGTGTGGTGCGGGTGCGAAAATCCGCCGACAGAATTGTGAGAGACTTGTTCGATGCTTATCTGGTCGATGAACAATGTATGCCCGAAGGCTGGCGGGAGAGCGAGAAACAGGGCGACATGCGTGCGCAGGCGCGGCTGGTGTCGGATTTTCTCAGCGGTATGACCGATACCTATGCTGTGCGGGAACATCGGCGGTTGTTTGACCATACGCCCGAATTGGCATAGAGACGCGTTGAATTATCGCAAAGGTCGATGTCGATTATCTCTCCCCTTGTGGGAGAGAAAGCGATTTCAGCATCTTAGCCTCTGGGCTAAGTGCTAGAAATCGCAAGAGAGGGGATTTGCAACATGTATTATCCCCTCTCTTGGATTTTCCAAGGATTTAGCGAAGAGGCTAAATCCAGGAAAATCCTTTCTCCCCCGCAAGGGGGGAGATAATCGCGGCGGCCGTTTGACCAAGACAACAAGAACCCCGAATGAGTATGACGTCATGAACATCTTCGCCGATTTCGACGCGCGGATTAAGAACGCCCTGCAAGCGCTTGATTTAAAAACCACAGATGGTGCTGCGGTCGATCTGTCACGCGTGGGTGTCGAGCCGCCGCGCGATCCCAGCCATGGCGATATCGCGACGAATGCGGCCATGGTGCTCTCCAAGGCCGTTGGGCAAAATCCACGCGAACTTGCTGTCAGAATTGGCGATGCGCTGAAAAATGATCCCGACGTGGGCTCCGTCGATGTCGCCGGACCTGGCTTCATCAATTTGCGGCTCAAGGATATCTACTGGCATCGGCAGCTCGCCGTCATGCTGGGTGCTGGACTCAATTATGGCCGATCGAAGCTCGGCTATGGCCACCGGGTCAACGTCGAATACGTTTCCGCCAATCCTACGGGGCCGATGCATGTCGGTCATTGCCGGGGCGCGGTCGTTGGCGATGCGCTGGCAAATCTGCTCAAGTTTGCCGGTTATGACGTTGCCAAGGAATATTACATCAATGATGCCGGCGCGCAGATCGATGTGCTGGCGAGTTCGGTGATGCTGCGGTATCGCGAGGCGCTGGGCGAGCAGATCGGCGAGATTCCCGCAGGACTCTATCCGGGCGATTATCTCGTGCCGGTAGGGCAGGCGCTCGCCGCCGATTACGGCACGAAACTCCTGGAGATGCCAGAGGATGAAGCGCTCGCAATCGTCAAGGGCCGGACGATTGATGCGATGATGGTGATGATCCGAGACGATCTTGCCTCGCTCAATGTCCATCACGACGTGTTTTTCTCCGAGCGGACACTTCATGCGAACAATGCCAAGCTGATCCGGTCTGCTATCAACGATCTGACGCTGAAGGGGCATGTGTACAAGGGCAAGCTGCCGCCACCCAAGGGTCAGTTGCCGGAAGATTGGGAAGACCGCGAGCAAACGTTGTTCCGGTCAACCGATGTTGGCGACGATATTGATCGGCCTCTGGTCAAGTCGGACGGCCAGTTCACCTATTTCGCCGCGGACGTTGCCTATTTCAAGGATAAGTACGACCGGCATTTCGACGAGATGATCTATGTCCTTGGCGCCGATCACGGCGGTTATATCAAGCGGCTCGAATTGCTGGCGCGGGCTGTTTCCGGCGGAACGGCGAAGCTGACTGTATTGATTTGCCAACTGGTGAAGCTCTACCGCAACGGCGAACCGGTGCGGATGTCGAAGCGGTCAGGTGAGTTCGTCACCTTGCGCGATGTGGTGGAGGAAGTCGGGCGGGATCCGGTCCGGTTCATGATGCTCTACCGGAAAAACGACGCGCCGCTTGATTTCGACTTCGCCAAGGTCACCGAGCATTCCAAGGATAATCCGGTCTTCTACGTCCAGTATGCTTCGGCGCGTTGCCATTCGGTTTTCCGGCAGGCGATCGAACAGCTCGGGATCGGCGAAATTCAATTGGCGGCAAGCGCACAGCACTTTGGTTTGCTGACGGATGAGAGTGAAATCGCGCTGATTCGCAAGCTGGCGGAATACCCTCGGCTGATCGAAACGGCGGCTCTGCATCAGGAGCCGCACAGGCTTGCTTTCTACCTCTACGACCTCGCAAGTTCGCTGCATACGCAGTGGAACAAGGGAACCGAAAACCCGGACTTACGTTTTATTAAGGTTAACGATCCAAACTTGTCCGAAGCCAGGCTAGGGCTGGTTCAGGTTGTTTCGAAGGTCCTGACGTCCGGATTGTCAATAATAGGTGCGGACGCCCCGACTGAAATGCGCTAGAATGCGCTGAAAAGCGTAGCAATCCTGTCAACTTTTGCCCACATTGCGCTGGTAAGGCCAATGCGTGACGTTTTCGGACGTCCCACAGTTGAGAGTACAGGATTAACGCCATGGCGGACAACTATCTTCAGCGTTCTCACCGGCAGGATGATTCGCGATCGGGTAATAACGACCCTCTGATGGAGCTTTCCCGTATCATGGGAACGTCCGAGGACGAGTCGTCAACCGGATCCAACGATGATTTTGCTATGGATCTCGAACGCGAGCTGATGGGGGGCTTTGATGAGCAAGCCGCGCCTCAGTCCGCTGACAATGATGCTGAGGATGATCAGCTTGCCGCCCGGGATTTTCAAGAGTCCATAGAGCGCGAGTTGACGGCGGCCGAACCCTCCTACGATCGTCGGGAAGCTGCCGTCGAACCCACGGCCGCCTATGAAGAACCCGACTATGCCGATTACGAGCCCGAGGCTGTTTATGTGGATAGAGAGGCAGGCGAGGGTATTGACGCCCCGGTAGAAGCTGCTGCTCCGCGGTATGAAGAGCGCCCGGTTGTCGCCGCACCGTCACTCAGCCTCGAAGATGAACTTGAAAACTTGCTTGCAGGATCGGCCCAGCCGGTCACGCAGCGCTCGGTCAACGCTTCCTGGGGCTATGGCTCGCAGACGCAGGTCCCCGGTCGGACCGAGATCGCGCCTTCGATCAGCCGCACGACAGCCTATCAGCAGCCATCCAATGCGCCAGAGCCGGTCAACTATCAGGCTCCCGAACCGGAACCAGCGGTTTATGAAGCTGAAGCTGCCAGCGGGCAGGTACATGATTCGGCGGAAGAGGATTTCGACACAGACGAACTCATAGCCGCATTCGATGATTTCGAAGTTACCGCTGATGAAGAGGAAGACAACGAACCTGCCGCACAGGCCGAGCCGGTATTCCCGCTCTACCAAAGCGTCGAGCAGTCCTATGCGCCTGCTCATGAGCAGATCGAGGTGCCTGTTGCCACACCTATCGCCAGCGCACCAAAATTGCCTGAGGTCCATGATCTGAGCGATTATGCCGACGAGCTTGACCGTGCGGCATCGTCGATCAACGCGGCTCCGGATGTCGATACGGTAGCGGTGACGGAAAACCGTGTCGATTACACGGAATCGCTCGATCTTCCGGCCGTGAACTACGAGGATGATGTCCCGCAGCATAACGGTCTGGGCGAGCTCGAAAACGAATTCGCCGAGGTATTCGGTTCGATCGAAGCGGAAGATTCGCGCGGCGGATATACCGCTGCAGAGGAGCCTTCCAAACCCGAAGCCGCGAAAGACGATTATGCCGACATTTTTGCCGATGTCTTCGGCAATCAGGCAGAGCAGGGCACATACAATCCGGCGGGGTATGCCGCAGCAGCCGGCGCCGCTGCCGTTGCCACGGGCGCAGCCCGCACACAACAGAGCCGCGCGACAATGCCTGCCTATGGTCCTGAAGAAGATCTGGATTTTGGCTATGATCCGCGCCAGGACAATGTCGATATAGCTGCAACGTCCTATGGACAGACTGAGCCGACGGCGCGTCGCCGCAGTAATCTGTTCGTTCCCGGTGTCGCAGCAGCAGTTGTTTTGCTCGCTGTCGCCGGTGCCGTCGCCTATAAGTGGACCGGTGGTTCGAGCGGCGAACCTGTCGTCATCATGGCCGACAAGACGCCGATCAAGGTTCAGCCGGAAACGGCCAGCACGGCGATTGTCCCAAACCAGGACAAGGCAGTTTACGACAAGAACGCGACGACCGCTCCAGAAGCACCGAAGCAGGATCAGCTTGTGACAACGCGGGAGGATCCTATGGACCTTCCCGCCGACGAGGACAGCAGCGTTGCGGCCACGGACAATATGCCAGCCGATGATGCGCCTGCTGCAGGCGACAAGGTAGAGGCTCGCGTTGATCCAGCTACCGCAGACGCGACTGCAGATGCAGCGCCGCCGGAACGGAACAGCGCAATTGCGCCTCGAAAAGTGCAGACGATGGTCGTTAAACCGGATGGCACCATGGTTGCCTCCATTCCAGAGCCGGTCGATCCGGTTAGTGCCGGCCCGGCCGCTGCTCCTGCCGACCGCCCTACTGCCCTCGCTCCCGTTAGCGCAAGTGCGCCCGCAGCGCCGTCAACAACCGATGACGACGAAATTGGCTCATTGATGCAGGACGACCAGGCAGCTGCGCCTGTGCAGAATGCTGCACCTGCCGAAGCTGCTGCACCAGAACCTGCTCCTGTTGCTGCTGCACCAGCAGCTGTTGCTGCAAAACCGGCGCCGGCTGCCGGCAAACTGCCCGCCAAGCCTGTCGCGACGAAGAAGATTACTCCGGAAACGGTTGCATCCGTCGGGCCGAAGAATATCCCGGTGGTTGAATCCCGCCCCGCGGAACAACCGCTCGACATCGTCGATCGTGTTCCGCCGAAGAACGCAGCGGGTCAGCAGGTCGCCTCTGCGGCTCCAGCAGGCAGCTATCTGATCCAGATCGCTTCGCAGCCGAACGTTGAAGGTGCGCAGAAAACATACGCATCGCTGTCGCAGAAATATGCAAGTGTGATCGGCGGACGCGGTGTCGATATCAAACAGGCCGAGATTGCCGGCAAGGGCACGTTCTTCCGCGTTCGCATTCCGGTTGGCTCCAAGAGCGACGCGAACGCACTCTGCGCCAAGTACAAGACTGCAGGTGGCAGCTGCTTCGTGACACAGTAGAAGTCTCCCGTATACTATTGAAAAGGCTCCGTCATTGGCGGAGCCTTTTCTGTTTGCGCTGGTGCAGTCGGCTGATAAGCTGATCTAATATTGTTCGCTTATTTTCAGAGTTTTGAGCGCCGTAGAATTGGCGCGATATTGATTGTAAAACCCAACAGATGGGATTATATTGCTCATGGTTGTTATCCACCGTGCCTATGGTTTTCGTTTTGTGATTTACACAGTCGACCACGAACCGGCACATATCCATATTACTGGAGCGGGACAGGCGAAGATCAATCTCTATGGTTCGGCGCTGCGCCCGAGTTGGTTTACAGTATCGGCATAAAGCGCTCTGACATGAAGCGGCTGATGGCGGAGGTTAGTGAAAACCGCGAAATATTCAAACTGGAATGGGAGCGTATCCTTGGAAACCCTGACTGACGCGCAATTCGATTTGGCGGAGGCCAAGGGACAAGAAACACTATTGGTCGAACCTCGGGCATCGCTGGCTCGCTATGATGGTATCACCCGGCGTGTTGTGATCGACCTGATCAATGGTTGCAGTTATGCCTTTCCCGTTCATTTCGTGCAGGATTTACAAAATGCGGGTGAAGAGGATCTCGCTGATATTGAGGTAGATGGGGTCGGCCTCAATTTGCATTGGCCAAAGCTGGACGTCGATCTCTATGTGCCCGCACTGGTGTCAGGCATCTTCGGTACTCGGGCCTGGATGACTCGTGAACTTGCTCGTGTGGCGGGAAAAGCCATTTCACCTGCGAAGTCTGCAGCGGCCAGAGCAAATGGTGCGAAGGGTGGCCGTCCACGAAAAACAGCCAGCGGCTAATCTCCGTAGCGTTTCGCAAATGTTCAGCAGTGCCTGTGCCATATGCATTGAATTGAAGTAAACTCCACCTATGAGCGAATCAAAAGCATGGATTGCCGGCACGACCGGTTTGAAACTGACCTCAGATGAAATCGCATTCTTTCGCGATGAGCGGCCGTGGGGTTTTATTCTGTTTGCCCGCAATATCGGCGAGCCTGCGCAGATCGAGGACCTGTGCGCGCATCTGCGTGATCTGGTGCACCGCGACGACGCGCTCGTCCTGATTGATCAGGAAGGCGGGCGCGTGCAACGTCTGCGGCCGCCGCTTGTGCCGAACTATCCTTCAGGCTCGCAGCTTGGTGCGCTTTTCCGGAAGAATGAGGAACTCGGCCTGCGTTCCGCATGGCTGCTGTCACGCTTGCATGCGTTTGATCTGCTCAAGCTCGGCATCAATGTGGATTGCCTGCCGGTGCTCGACGTTCCGATCGAGGGAGCCAATGATGTGATCGGCACGCGCGCTTACGGCAAGCATCCGGAGATCGTGACCGCCATGGGCCGCGCGGCTGCGGATGGTTTGCTAGCGGGCGGCATGCTGCCGGTGATCAAGCATATTCCGGGGCACGGCCGCGCCTTCGCCGACACGCACCATGAATTGCCGACGGTCACGACGCCGCTCGAAGAACTCGCCGAACATGACTTTGCCCCGTTCCGGGCTTTGGCTGACCTACCGATGGCGATGAGCGCTCATGTCATCTTTTCAGCTGTCGATCCGAAGAACCCGGCGACGACCTCCGGCAAGGTGGTCGAAGAGATCATCCGCGACTATATAGGTTTCGACGGGCTGCTGATGAGCGATGACGTCTCCATGAACGCACTTTCTGGGGATTATTTCGATCGGACCAAAGCAATCTTTGCGGCGGGGCTTGATATCGTGCTTCATTGCCACGGCATCATGGAACAAATGAAGGCCGTTGCCGCCTGCACACCGGAGCTCGAAGGCAAGGCATTCGAGCGCGCGCAGCGGGCGATTGAATATCGAAAAGAGCCGGACACTTCGAACGAGGAAGAGCTCCGGGAAGAATTCCAGCGCACTTTCGAGGCGGTGGCATAGCGCATAACCCCAAAACCGAAATGGGTTTTGGAAAGGATTATGCGCCAATTCGAAGTGTTACTGCGTCCTTTGTGCGTCCAAGAGGACGCACGGCGCAGTAAGGAGAAAGTTTTGGCAGCAAGCGAGCAAAAGATGAATGGCAATGGCACGGCTCCCATGGAGCCGTTGTGGGAAAGCCAGGTCGATCGCGCCGCCAGCGAACCCTCACTTGTCATTGATATCAAGGGTTTCGAGGGACCGCTTGATCTGTTGCTGCATCTGGCTCGCAACCAGCGTGTCGATCTCGCGCGGATTTCCGTGCTCGCGCTGGTCGAGCAATATCTGATCTTTATCCGCCAAGCTCAGGCATTGCGGCTTGAGCTTGCTGCCGATTATCTCGTCATGGCGGCTTGGCTCACCTATCTCAAGTCAAAGCTTCTGATCCCCAAGGCGCCGGGCGACGATGGCGAGAGCGGCGAGGAGCTTGCGGCAACACTGCAGTTCCGGCTGAAGCGGCTGGAGGCAATGCGTGATGCAGCGTCGAAACTGATCAACCGTAACAGGCTAGGCCGCGATGTTTTTGCGCGTGGCATGCCCGAAGCGGTGATCGTCGATCAGGCCAACACCTATGCTGCGACGCTTTACGAGCTTTTGACCGCCTACGCTTCGCAGCGGCAGAAACGCGCTACATCGCATGTGCAGATTGCGCGGCGTACTGTCTGGTCGCTGAAGGACGCGCGCGAAATCCTGATGCGGCTGGTTGGCGAGTTGAAGGATTGGACAGCGCTCGATCATTACCTGCTGGAATTTATCTTTTCGCCGGCGGAGCGGGCCACGGCCATGGCCAGCTCATTTGCCGCCAGCCTGGAGATGGTTCGGGAAGGGCACCTGGAAATCCGCCAGACCGGTGCGTTCAACCCGATCTACCTGCGCAACAGGCTCGATAAGCAGACCGAGCCGCTGGAGGGTGTGGCCAATGGCTGATAGCATTCAGAACCACATCGACGATGACGATGATGAACTCGAATTGCCTGCCGGCAATTGGAATTCGTCAGTTTCCGTTTCGGAAGCGTTGCGTATGGCGGAGGCCATATTGTTTGCGTCGGCGGAGCCTGTGACGGAAAAGGCGTTGCGCGAGCGCCTGCCGTCCGGTGTCGACGTCGCCGCACTGCTTGGCGAATTGCAGGAGATTTACTCCAAGCGCGGCATCAATCTGCGCCAGACCGGAGGCGCATGGGCATTCCGCACGGCTGCCGATCTTGCCTTCCTGATGAACCGCGAGGCCGTTCAGCAAAAGAAACTGTCGCGCGCGGCGCTGGAGGTTCTGGCGATCATCGCCTATCATCAGCCTGTGACACGCGCGGAGCTTGAAGACATTCGTGGTGTCGAGACTTCGAAAGGCACCCTCGATGTGCTGATGGAAACCGGCTGGATCAAATTCCGTGGCCGCCGCCGGACACCCGGCCGTCCCATTACCTACGGTACCACTGCTTCATTCCTCGACCATTTCGGCCTTCAGGAAGTGCGCGATCTGCCGGGGATTGACGAATTGCGCGGCGCCGGGCTGCTTTCCACGCGTATGCCAACGAATTTTGCTATTCCGGTTCCGGTCAACGACCCGGACGAACTGACCGAGGATGAAGATCCTTTGACGGACATCGACCTCGAGGAACTTGGTCTTTTGACGCCTCGCGTCGAACATGATTGAGACAAGCTTTTTGGCTACAAATTAGCGCATCGAGTAAAATTCGCGGCCCGGATTTCACTTCGGACTTGCGTGTCGTTTACATGAATGTGAAACAACGGAATGCACTTGTGTTTGAAAAGCACGGGGAAAAGGCATAGATGAGCCCAAACTGTTGGGCGAATGTGAGGATCAAATGGGTAGTTTTTCAATCTGGCACTGGCTTATCGTGCTTGCCGTCGTGCTTCTTCTTTTCGGTCGCGGCAAGATTCCGGAACTCATGGGTGACGTTGCCAAAGGTATCAAGAATTTCAAGAGTGGCATGAGCGACGACGATGCCGCCGCCGCCGATGACTCCAAGACGATTGATAATCAGACAAGCCAGCCGGTGAATTCAGTCAAGGAAAAGACCACTAAGTCTTAAGCGATGAGGCAAGGCCTTTTCCCTCACGTGGCCGTATCGCTGCGTTGTGGCTGGAGCATGATGAATGTTTGAAGTTGGTTGGTCGGAAATCCTGGTGATCGTGATCGTCTTGATCGTGGTGGTCGGGCCGAAGGATTTGCCGAAAATGCTGCGTGCATTCGGCAAGGCGACGACGAAATTTCGCGCGACCGCGGGGGAATTCCGGCGGCAGTTCGATGAAGCGCTCAAGGAGGCGGAACTTGATGACGTTCGCGACATCATCAATGATGCGAAGAGCCTCGATCCTCGCAGCGATATCCGCAAAGTCTTTGATCCTGTCCGGACCATTGGCGAGGAAATTCGCTCCAGCTTGAAAGATGCCACGGTGACGGCCAAGGACAATGTTGCTGTGCCGGATCCATCCGCGCCGGGGGCAACGCAGTTGCAGCCGCAGGTGATGGAACCGCTGGCTGCTCCTGAGACGGTTGCGAAGAAGCCCACAAAGGTCAAGCCGAAGCCGGCCGCCGTGGAGGTCAAAGCCAACACGGCTGCTCCGGCCAAAAAGTCTCAACCGGCGCCAAAAGCCACTAAAGTCGTGTCAAGGAAAAAGACCGAGCCGGTTGTCGCTGCGGCCGAGCCAGCCAAAACATCAGTAAAAAGAACGGCGAAGCCGCGGGCTAAGGCTGGCGATACGGGGACGATATCTTGAGCAGAACCGACGACGACATTGACAAGAGTTCGGCGCCATTGATCGAGCATTTGATCGAGCTGCGCCGCCGCTTGATCTGGGCTTTGCTTGCCTTCTTTGTCGCGTTTCTCGGATGCTTTCATTTCGGCAAGCAATTATTCAATCTGCTGGTCATTCCCTATCAATGGGCGGTCGGCTGGGCCGGGTTTGATCCCGCAAAGGCGCAGCTCATCTATACCGCGCCCCAGGAATTCTTCTTCACGCAAGTCAAGATCGCCATGTTTGGCGGTATTGTCATTGCATTCCCCGTCATCGCATCGCAAATCTATAAATTCGTCGCGCCCGGTCTCTACAAGAATGAGCGCATGGCGTTTCTGCCATTCCTTATCGCATCACCGATCCTTTTCCTTATGGGCGGCGCGCTGGTCTATTTCTTCTTCACGCCGATGGTCATGTGGTTCTTCCTCGCCATGCAGCAGACCGGTGGGGCAGGCGAAGTGCAGATTTCGCTGTTGCCGAAGGTTTCCGAATATCTCAGCCTGATCATGACGCTGATATTCGCCTTCGGTCTGGTGTTCCAGCTTCCGGTTGTTACAACCTTGCTGGCGCGTGTCGGTTTGGTCGGTTACGAAGGACTGAAGTCGAAGCGCAAATATGCGATCGTGCTCGCCTTCATCGTCGCTGCGGTGATCACGCCGCCCGATCCGGTCAGCCAGATCGGTCTTGCGCTCCCGACGATCATTCTCTACGAGATTTCCATCTGGATGGCGCGTCTGGTCGAGAAAAAGCGTGCGGCGGCTGATGCCAAAGCGCAATCAGAGTCCAGCGAAGTCTCGTCCTGACGGGCCACAGATTTCGCCGGGCGCCTGCGTCCTTAGTCAACTCATTCACTCCAATACGGCTTTATTCCTATGCTCGATATCAAATGGATCCGAGAGAATCCGCAAGCGCTTGACGCAGCTCTGGCCAAACGGGGCAACGAGCCGGCATCGTCCCGTTTGATCGAGCTCGACGAAAAGCGCCGTCAGCATATTGCCAAACTGCAGGAAGCACAGGAACGCCGCAATGCCGCCTCGAAAGAGATCGGCAAGGCAATGGGCGCCAAGGATCAGGCCACGGCCGACCGTCTCAAGGCGGAGGTCGCCGAGATCAAGTTGTTTCTGACCTCTGCCGAAGAGGAAGAACGACAGCTCGACCGCGCGCTGAGCGATGCATTATCTGTACTTCCGAACATACCGCTCGCTGACGTGCCGGTTGGCAAAGACGAGGCCAGCAATGTTGAGACGCGCCGCGTCGGGTACCTCAAGAACTTTTCATTCGAACCGAAAGAGCATTTCGAGATCGGCGAAAAGCTCGGCTATATGGATTTCGAGCGGGCAGCGAAGCTTTCCGGCAGCCGCTTTACGGTGCTGAAGAGCCAGTTGGCCCGGTTGGAACGCGCCCTTGGTCAGTTCATGCTTGACCTGCACACGACCGAACACGGCTACACCGAGGTCAGTCCGCCGCTGCTGGTGAACGATGACGTGCTGTACGGCACCGGCCAGTTGCCGAAGTTCGCGGAGGATCTGTTCCAGACTACGGATGGCCGCTATCTGATCCCGACCGCCGAAGTGCCACTGACCAATCTGGTGCGCGAGGAGATACTCGACATTCGCGATCTGCCGATCCGCATGACGGCGCTAACCGCCTGCTTCCGCTCGGAGGCCGGTTCAGCCGGGCGCGACACACGCGGCATGCTGCGCCAGCACCAATTCATGAAGGTCGAACTCGTATCGATCACCGACGCCGCGCATTCCATCGAGGAACATGAGCGGATGACTTCGTGTGCCGAGGAAGTGTTGAAGCGTCTTGACCTGTCGTTCCGGACCATGACGCTGTGCACGGGGGATATGGGCTTTGGCGCGCAGAAGACATATGACCTGGAAGTCTGGTTGCCGGGGCAGAAAGCCTATCGCGAAATTTCCAGCTGCTCGGTCTGCGGCGATTTCCAGGCCCGCCGCATGAATGCCCGCTACCGGCCCGAAGGCGAGAAGTCCACGCGTTTCGTTCACACGCTGAACGGTTCAGGGACCGCCGTGGGGCGCGCGCTGATTGCCGTTGTCGAAAATTATCAGAATGAGGACGGCAGCGTCACAGTTCCTGATGCACTCTTGCCCTATATGGGTGGACTGAAACGGATCGAAAAAGCAGCTTAAGGGGCAGGCAATGCGCATTCTTCTGACCAACGATGATGGTATTCATGCGGAAGGTCTGAGCGTGCTTGAACGCATTGCCCGCCAGCTGTCTGATGATATCTGGGTGGTAGCGCCCGAGACCGACCAGAGCGGTCTGGCGCATTCGCTGACCCTCTCCAACCCGTTGCGTCTGCGCAAGATCGACGAGCGGCACTATGCCGTGCGCGGCACGCCGACGGATTGCGTCATCATGGGTGTCAAACACTTGATGCCGGACGCCCCTGATCTGATCCTTTCAGGCGTCAATTCGGGCTCGAACATGGCTGATGACGTTACCTATTCGGGGACTGTCGCCGGAGCCATCGAGGGCACGCTGCTCGGCATCAAATCCATCGCCCTGTCACAGGAATACAATCTCGACGGCGGCGCGCGCGTGCTGCCCTGGGAAGTCGTGGAGGAGCGGGCACCTGCGCTTCTCAAGAAGGTGCTGGACGTCGAACTGGCAAAGAGCGTTCTCATAAACATCAATTTCCCGAGCTGCAGCGCTTCGGAAATCGCCGGGACGCGGGTCACGGCACAAGGCAAGCTTTCGCATGGCCTCACCATAGAAGAGCGCCATGACGGACGCGGCTTGCCCTATTACTGGCTGCGTTATGGTCGCGGCAAGGATGTGCCGGCGGAGAACAGCGACGTGGCCGCACTTGCCAGGAATTTCATTTCCATCACGCCGCTGCAGCTCGACCTGACAGCACATGACACGCTTGCAACCCTTGCGAGTGCAATTGCATGAAGGTTGCGATGTCTGAACGTGAAGGATTTGCGGCTTTTGTACTGCGCATGCGAGCCTTGGGCCTGTCGGATCAACGGCTGATAAGTGCCTTTGAGGCGACGCCGCGCATGGCTTTCGTCAACGGTAACCTCGGCAATGTGGCCTATGGCACGGGAACGCTGCCCATCGAATGCGGTGAGTTCATCGAAGCGCTCGATCTGCAGGCACAGTTGATCCATTCGCTCGATCTTGAGCCCACGCACCGTGTGCTTGAAATCGGCACAGGCTCTGGTTTTACGGCGGCGGTCATGGCGCGGCTTGCGGGGCGCGTTCTGTCGCTGGAGCGCTATCGTTCGCTCGTCGAACTGGCACAGCAGCGTCTGTCGGCGCTGAAGATCGAGAACACATTCGTCAAACACGCCGATGGCCGGCACGGTCTTGTGCATGACGGGCCATTCGATCGCATTATCGTCTGGGGCGCGTTCGAAAGCATGCCGCGCCAGTTCGTCGATCTCCTGTCTTCCAATGGCGTTATGATCGCGCCAATCGGTCCGCTCGACGGCAGGCAGGTGATGGCGCGCCTGTCGAAGATCGGCAGCCGTTTCGAGCGCCACGACTTGATGTCTGTAAGGTTGCTGCCTTTGCTGGAAGGTGTCGCCGCGGCGCTCTGACCGTTTACGAGTTTGGTGAATTTTTTACAAATTTTATTCGCTCTTTAACGGTCGAGTAACATTAACGCGATCTAATGAGTCCAATATTCTTGTATTGAGTACGGGCGGGATATGCGATGCGTTTGAGTACACTAGACAAAGCGTCACGGCGGCTGGCTCTGAATGCCGCTATTCTCATGGTTGCCGGTGCTGCGGCGGGCTGCAGTTCGGGCGTGCAGCGCTTCACCAGCGCCGATTTCAGTTCCGGTTACAGTGACAATCAGAAATCGATCATGCAGTCTTCCAACACGGGTCCACAGCCTTATACGCCGCCGGTCGATTCAACGCAGACCGCTTCAGTCAACCGCAGCGGTGGTGTCCAGCGTAGCAGCCTGCCGCCCGTCGGCGCTGCAAGCACGTCAGCACTGCCACCAGTCTCGTCACAGCCAACGCGTCCGGCTCTCGCACCCGTTGCCAGCGCGGCGCCAATACGTCAGCAACAGGTTGCTTCGGCAGAGCCTATGCGGGCCGCACCGTTGGGGTCCGCTTCCGGTACATTGAAGACCCCGGATGGCCGTGAAGCAAAGATGCCTGCAAAGCCCGCGCCGGTGCAGCATTCGAATGACGTTGCCGTCGTTCAGACACCGCAGGTGAACAAGCAGGTAGCTGCGTCGACGACCGTTGCGAAGGCAAACAGCCAGAGCTCTTATACAGTCCAGAGCGGCGACACCCTGCATGCGATATCGCGCAAAACCGGCAGTAATGTTGAGGCGATCAAGCAGGCGAACAATATGAAGGATGGCACTGTCCGCATTGGCCAGTCGCTGATCATCCCACCATCGAATTCCGCGCTGGCTCAGAATGTTGCCAACACCATGAAGCCGAAGGGCGCCGTCGATCAGGTCAAGACCGCTTCGACGCCGCCCGTCGAACAGACGAAGGTCGTTGCAAGTGCAGCGACGCAGGCTGCTGCCGCTCCGAAGGCTGATACGGCGGCCAAGCCTTATACGCCGCCGCAGGCCAGTGAGAAGGTCATCGAGAACGCGGACAAGGATGTTGCCGCAGCACCGTCGGCGACCGGCGTCACGGGAATGCGCTGGCCGGTTCGCGGCCGTGTTGTCGCCAACTACGGCAAGGGCAGCGACGGGATCAACATTTCGGTGCCTGAGGGTACGCCGATCAAGGCGGCTGAAAATGGAGTGGTCATCTACTCCGGCGATGGGCTGAAGGAATTTGGCAACACGGTGCTGGTCCGCCACGACAACGGCCTCGTGACCGTCTACGGCAATGCCAGCAAGCTGGATGTGCAGCGCGGCCAGAAGGTCAAGCGGGGCGAACAGCTTGGAGTGTCGGGCATGACCGGTAATGCGACGACGCCGATGCTGCACTTCGAAGTTCGCAAGAACTCGACGCCGGTTGACCCGACGAAATATCTCGAATCCTGATCGATCAGGAATATGATTGAAGCCCGTGCCGAAAGGTGCGGGCTTTGTCGTGTCTAAAGTTTCTTGCCGAGACGACCCGCGAGATCCTGCGTGAATTGCCAGGCGACACGGCCGGAACGCGACCCACGCGTCGTGGACCATTCCAGCGCCTGCGCATGCAGCTGTTCCTTTGCCATGGGCAGGTCGAAATGCGCGGCGTAGCCGTCGATCATCGACAAATAATCATCCTGACTGCATTTGTGGAAGCCTAGCCAAAGCCCGAAGCGGTCGGAGAGCGAGACTTTTTCCTCGACCGCTTCAGATGGATTGATCGCTGTCGAGCGCTCATTCTCGATCATGTCGCGGGGCAGGAGATGACGGCGGTTCGATGTGGCGTAGAAAATCACATTGTCCGGCCGGCCCTCGACGCCGCCTTCCAGCGCCGCCTTCAGCGATTTGTATGAGGTGTCGTCGTGGTCGAAGGAAAGGTCGTCGCAGAACAGGATGAACCGGTAATCCGTGTCCTTGATCGCAGCCATCAGGGCAGGGAGGCTGCCGATATCTTCGCGGTGAATTTCGACGAGTTTCAGCGGGTGGCCGCCAGCAGGGGCGGCAGCGTTGACCGAAGCATGCACCGCCTTCACCAGCGACGACTTGCCCATGCCGCGCGCACCCCACAGCAGAACATTATTTGCCTGCAAACCATCCGCGAAGCGCTTCGTGTTGTCGAAGAGGATGTCGCGAACATTGTCCACACCGCGGATCAGCGAGATGTCGACGCGGTTGACCTTTTGCACGGGATCAAAGGCTAGACGATCGGGATTCCACACGAAACAATCCGCCACATCGAGATCGACTGGCTGGGGCTTTGGTGGCGCCATGCGCTCCAGTACTGCAATCAGCCGGTCAAGTTTATCGGTCAGCAATTCGTCGGACATTCTCATCAAGCCTTCGTTTTTTCCGCGTATATGCGACTATCATGTTGAAGATAATTCGAAAAGCAGGACACACAGTTTTGTACGGTTGCTTTTGACGCCCCAAACATTGTATTGCGCTGGCTCAAGTCCTTTCGAATCTGGTTTTCTCTGGAGGTTGTCTCAATGTTCGTAACTCCCGCATATGCACAGGCAACGGGTGTCGGTGGCGCACCGGAAATGCTTATGAGCATCCTGCCGTTCATCCTGATCTTCGTGATCATGTACTTCCTGATCATTCGTCCACAGCGCACGGCGGCGAAGAAGCGTGAAGAACAGCTGAAGAACATCCGTCGTGGCGACACGATCATCACCGGTGGTGGTTTCATTGCCAAGGTGACCAAAGTCTATGAAGATACTGGTGAACTCGACGTCGAGATCGGCGAAGGTGTCAAAGCGCGCGTTTTGCGCGGTATGGTTGCCGATGTCCGCGTCAAGGGCGAACCGGTTGCCGACAACAAGAAATAAGGCATAGTGACAGGGCGGCCGTTGAGCCGCCCTTCTGATTCTAGGCTCAAGGTCTTGGTTGTATGCTCTATTTTAGCCGCTGGAAAACCGTACTCATCTGGGCTGTTGTTTTAGCCGGTGTTATTCTGGCGCTGCCAAATCTCTTCACTCAAGACCAATTGGTGAACCTGCCGGACTGGTTGCCGAAGAAGCAGATGGCGCTGGGCCTCGACCTCGAAGGTGGTTCGCGCCTGCGCCTGCAGGTCGACAAGGACCATCTGCCGGATACGGACGCGACGATTGCGGTGCTTTCGCGCCGTCTCAGCGAACTCGGCTACACCAATCCCAATGTCGAGGGGCAGCGCAACGGCCGTGTGCTTGTCGAAGTCCCCGGGCTCTATGACTCGCAATTGCTCAAGGACATCCTGAGCCTCACCGGCGAACTGCATTTCCAGATGGTGGATGATTCGGTGCCTGTGCAACAGGCGATCGACGGCACGCCGCCAGAAGGCGATGAGGTGGTCTATTCGTTCGACGATCCGCCCGTTGCCTATCTGGTCAAGACAGAGCCACTGGTCTCGAACAAAAATTTCGTCGACGCGCAGGCTGGTATCGATACGGCAACGCAGGAACCCGTCATCACATTCAGGCTGGACAGCATTGGCGCGGACCGTTTCTCAAAGGCGACCAAGGCTAATGTCGGGAAATCCTTCGCTATCGTCCTCGACAACCAGGTGCTTTCAGCACCGGTTATCAGCGAAGAAATACCCGGGAATACAGGTCAAATCTCCGGCAATTTCGATCTTTCCGGAGCAAGCAACCTCGCACTCGTCATGCGGGCGGGAGCTTTACCGACGAACGTCACCGTCATCGAGGAAAGGACGGTCGGTACCGATCTTGGTGCAGCGGCTGTCGCGTCAGGCAAGATCGCTGCCCTCATCGGCGCGGCTCTTGTTATCATCTTCATGCTTTTGACCTACGGCGTGCTCGGCGTCATCGCCAACATCGCGCTTATCGTCAACGTGATCCTGATCCTGGCGGTGTTGACGCTGTTCGGTGCTCCGCTGACCTTGGCGGGTGTTGCCGGTATAGTGCTGACCATCGGCATGGCGGTCGATTCCAATGTTCTGATCTACGAGCGCATTCGCGAGGACAGACGCGCTGGCTTTTCCGTTATCCAGGCTATCGATTCCGGATTTTCGCGGGCGCTTGCTACAATTGTCGACGCCAATGTCACGACCCTGATTGCAGCGCTTGTGCTGTTCACCCTTGGCTCGGGGCCGGTGCACGGTTTTGCGCTGACGGTTACGATCGGTATTGTCACGACGTTGTTCACAACGTTTACGTTGACACGCTGGCTAGTATCCGTCTGGGTTCAGTGGGCACGACCGAAGGAAGTTCCGGGCGCGCTGCTTAAACTCGTTCCTAACGACACAAAGATTCCCTTCATGAGATTTCGTGGACTGACGCTCGGCTTCTCGGCGCTGTCGAGCATCGCTGCGATCGTGCTGTTCGCCATTGTCGGCATGAATTTCGGTATCGATTTCAAAGGCGGTACCATGGTCGAGATTCAGTCGCACGAAGGTGCAATCGATCTCGACGATGTTTATAGCCGGTTGGAAGATCTGAATATCGGCGATATCAAGATCGAACCGTTCAAATCGGATGACCGCGCCTTGATCACCGTGGGCAGCCAGGGTGAGGGCGAGGACGCCGAGCAGACCGTCGGCGTGAAAATCCGCGGCGAATTGCAGGACGAATTTGATTTCCGGCGCATTGACGTCATCGGACCTTCCGTATCAAGCGAACTATCACACGCCGGAATGCTCGCCGTCGGGCTCTCGTTGGCTGTAATCTTTGTTTATGTGTGGTTCCGCTTCGAATGGCATTTCGCGCTTGGCGCCATTCTCGCGACCATCCATGACGTACTGTTGCTGCTTGGCATGTTCATCGTCTTCCAGATGGAATTCAATCTGTGGAGTATCGCGGCCTTGCTGGCGATCGTCGGTTACTCACTCAATGATACGGTGGTCATCTACGACCGGGTGCGCGAGAATTTGCGGCGATACGGCAGCAGCATGTCGTTGTCGGCGCTTCTCGATGCGTCGATCAACCAGACCCTGTCGCGCACTATCCTGACATCGCTTGCGACTTTTCTGGCGCTGATCGTTCTCTATCTTTACGGCGGTGAGGACGTGAAATCGTTCGCGCTGGTCCTTGGCGTCGGCATCATCGTTGCAACCTACTCGTCGATCTTTGTTGCTGGTCCATTGTTGATGCTGTTTGGTCTAAAGGGTAAGAACTCGGTCGACGTGGGGCCACCGGCCACGCTTTCGGACCAGAACGGAGTTTAGATCATTGGCTAAAGGCATTGAAATTCGGGACGCGCACTTCCCCGGGCGTGCACCCATCGATGCCTATGGCAATGGCGGGTTTCGCTTTGCCGACATGTCGCATCGCGGCTCCATCCTCTGTCTCCCTACTGGCATTCATGGCTGGGAGCCCAAAACGCTGCCAATTCTGACTATTGCGGATTTTTCGCTTGTGCTTGAGCAAGCGGCCGATATCGAAATACTTCTGGTGGGGACGGGGACGGAACTGCGACGGCTGCCGCAGGAACTGCGCGATGAGCTGCGCAAATATCGTATATCGTCCGATCCGATGAGTACCGGTGCGGCCGTGCGGACTTACAATGTTCTGTTGGCGGAAGATCGCGCCGTGGCTGCAGCACTGATAGCAGTGGATTAATCCAACGCGCCCCTATATCTCACGCCCATGAACGCCAACGAAACCCACTGTTTGCAATTGCTGCGGGATGCCGATCCTGATCGTTATCTCTCCGTGCTTTACGCCCCGGAAGGCAAACGCGGTGCACTGGCCGCGCTTTACGCTTTCAACTCGGAAATCGCCCGCATTCGCGATCTGATCCACGACCCGCTTCCGGGCGAGGTGCGGCTGCAATGGTGGCGCGACCTTATCAATGGGACGGAGCATGGTGCAGCTTCAGCAAATCCAGTCGCTGCCGCGCTTCTTGATGCGATCAAGGCCCACGATCTGCCGCGCGCTGCCTTCGACAATTATTGCGAGGCGCGGATATTCGACCTGTATAACGACCCGATGCCAAGCCGCAACGATCTGGAGGGCTATTGCGGCGAAACGGCCTCGGCGCTGATCCAGCTTGCCTCCTTGGTCCTGGATGCCGAGAAAGCGCCCGAACACGCAAATGTGGCGGGTCATGCGGGCGTGGCGCAGGCTGTTGCGGGGCTTTTGCGCCTGCTACCTTTGCATCGGCGTCGCGGCCAGGTCTATATTCCTGCGGATATTCTGGAGGTCGTAGGATGCAGCGCCGCGACGCTGCTGGCTGGCTCGGACAAAGCGGCAATCAAACGCGCGATCGATGCGATGATCGCGCTTGCCGGGGAACATTTCGCAAAATTCGAAACCGCTGCGAAGACGTTGCCGGCAACACTTCGCCCGGCCTATGTGCCAGCCGCGATTACCCGAACCTATCTCGAGAAACTGAAAGCCAGCGGCTTCAATGCGGCCAATGAAGTCGCCGACATCTCGCCGCTCCGCCGCCAATGGGCGATGTTCAGGGCATCGACGCGCTAGGACTTATTCCGCCGCTTCTGCAATTGCCGGAAGACCAAGCCACAAACGACAGTCAGCCAGCGCACGCGCGCTCATGGCACGTTTCTTGGCGTTTGACTTCTCCTTGCCACGCAGACGCTTGCCCTCGGACTTTGGTGCTTCGATGGGCGGGAACAGACCGTAATTGACATTCATCGGCTGGAAAGAACGTTTGCCCGGCTCTTCATCGGTCACAAGGTGCCCGCCGGTGATGTGACCGAGCAGCGCGCCGAAAGCTGTCGTCAGAGGCGGGGGCGTATAGGCCTGGCCAAGTCGTTCGGCCGCGGCGAAGCGACCGGCCAGCAAACCGATCGCGGCAGATTCCACATAGCCTTCGCAACCGGTGATCTGGCCGGCAAAGCGCAGGCCCGGCCGGCTTTTCAATTGCAGGGTCGGGTCGAGCAGGATTGGTGAATTCAGGTAGGTGTTGCGATGCAGCCCGCCGAGACGCGCGAATTCGGCGTTCTCAAGCCCCGGGATCATGCGGAAGATGTCGGTCTGCGCGCCATATTTCAGCTTGGTCTGGAAGCCGACCATATTGTAGAGCGTGCCGAGTGCATTGTCCTGCCGCAGCTGGACAACCGCATAGGCTTTGACGGTCGGGTTGTGTGCATTGGTCAGTCCCATCGGCTTCATCGGTCCGTGACGCAGGGTCTCCGGACCGCGCTCCGCCATCACCTCGATCGGCAGGCAGCCGTCGAAATAGGGTGTACCTTCCCACTCCTTGAATTCGGTTTTGTCACCGGCAATGAGCGCCTGAATAAAATTTTCATACTGCTCCTTGGTCATCGGGCAGTTGATATAGTCCTTGCCGTTGCCGCCCGGCCCAACCTTGTCGTAGCGCGACTGGAACCAGCAAGTCGCCATATCGATGGAATCGAAATGCACGATTGGCGCAATAGCGTCGAAAAAAGCCAGCGCATCGGCGCTGGTTTCCTTGCCGATTGCCTCGGCGAGTGACGGAGCCGTCAGCGGGCCGGTAGCGATGATGACCTTGTCCCATTCGGCGGGTGGCAACCCGGTGATTTCCTCGCGCTGGATGGTGATCAGCGGATGCGCTTCAATGCGTGCGGTGACAGCCTCAGCGAAACCGTCACGGTCAACGGCAAGCGCACTCCCGGCGGGAACCTGATGCGCATCGGCGGAGGCCATGATCAGCGAGTTGGCAAGGCGCATTTCCGCATGCAACACGCCTACCGCATTGGTCTCGGCGTCGTCGGAGCGGAAGGAATTGGAACAGACGAGTTCGGCCAGATCCTGCGTCTTGTGCGCGTCCGTGCCGCGAACAGGACGCATTTCGTGCAGGATGACGGGAATGCCCGCTTCGGCAAGTTGCCATGAAGCTTCGGAACCGGCGAGACCGCCGCCAACAATATGAACAGGTTTGTGTGACATGCGCTTCCAATAGTCTTTTTGGTGCCGGGCATCAATGCAAAAGCCGCCGCAATTGATCGCGGCGGCTTTGATCCTTGCGAAATGATCAGGCGCTGGCTTGGTCGAGTTCCGCCACGTCATCCTTGTCGAGCTTCAGAGCTGCCGCTCTGATCAGACTTTCGAGCTGTTCCAGTGACGTGGCGCTGGCGATCGGCGCGGTGACGCCCTTACGCTGGATGATCCAGGCGATAGCAACTTCGGCCTGTTTGGCGTTGTGCTTGGTCGATACTGCGTCCAGCGCAGCCAGAATGCGATAACCGCGAGGGTTGAGATAGTTCTTCACACCGTCGCCACGCGGGCTTTTGCCCAAATCGGCTTCACTGCGATATTTGCCGGAGAGGAAACCTCTGGCGAGCCCGAAATAAGTGATTACGCCGATATTTTCGGAGACGCAGAGATCGCGCAACTTTCCGTCGAATTCGCTGCGATCGTAAAGATTGTACTCCGGCTGCAGCACATTGTATCGCGGCAGGTCTTTGGTCTCTGAGACATCGATCGCTGCCCGCAGCTGGTCCGCACTGAGATTGGACGCGCCGATCGATTTGATCTTGCCCTCCCTCAGCAGCTTTTGATAGGCACCGAGTGTTTCCTCATACGGAGTATCGGGATCGGGCCAATGCGAGAGATAAAGATCGATGGCGTCGATCTGCAGCCGCTTCAATGAAGCCTCGACGGCCTTGGCGATGTAAGCGGCCGAAAGATCCTTCTTGCCTTGGCCCATATCGGAGCCGACTTTGGTAATAATAACGACTTTGTCGCGCGCGTTGCGTGCTTTGATCCATTCGCCAATGATCGTTTCGGATTCGCCGCCTTCATTCCCGGGTACCCAACGCGAATAGCCATCCGCCGTGTCGATTGCGTTGAAACCGGCATCGACAAAACGATCTAGCAGCTCGAAGGAGGTTTTCTTGTCGGCAGTCCAGCCGAAAACATTACCGCCCAAAACCAATGGCGCAATGGACAGGCCTTTGCGGCCAAGACGACGTTTTTCCATATTTCTACTCCGGGGATTCGAGGTGGCGAGAGGACTGTAGGCTCGAATCCCTAGCGTTTCCAGCCGGAACGAAATCAAAAATTAGCAACCATACGCCGCGAATCCTGTAGGCTTCAACAATGGCGGTCGCTACAGTCGTGAGATGCGTATCATCCTGCGATGTCTACCGCTTTTTCTGTTTGCCGCTTTGTGTGCCCCTGCCGGGGCGCAAAGCTTCCGCATTTGTCACGGCTATGGCTGCACCTTTCAAACGCTGGTGACGCTGACGTCTGCGGATCGTTCGCAGATTGCATCCATCATGTCGGGCGGGCGTGCATCACCGGCAGCGGAGCGTGCGGCTATACGCCGTGCGGTGCAGATTTTCGAGCAGCGTAGCAAAGCGGTGATCGGCGTAACCGACCGGCCGAAGATGGATTTCGGCAAAGGCCGCGAGAAGGGGCAGATGGACTGCGTGGACGAATCCACCAATACCGATCATTTTCTCCGTTACCTGCAGGGCGCTGGTCTATTGCGCCATCATCGAGTCGCGCAGCGCGATTCGCGCGGAAGCTTTCTCGATGGCCGCTATCCGCATTTCACCGCCGTTCTTCGGGATGATTCCGGCACTTCTTGGGTGGTCGACTCCTGGTACGAACCCGGAGGTGGGCCACCTGATGTGATGCTCTCGGCGGAATGGCACCGCCGGGGCTACGGCGGACAGAGATAAAGCCTGGAACAGACCCCAGAAACAACAACACCCACCGCGGGAGGAGGTGCGGTGGGTGTCGTTTTGTAAAGACCAGCTGGGAGGAGGAGTGCTGGTCTTCGATCGCGGGGACTTTGGGAGGAGGATAAAGCCCGGCGATATTCTTGTATTCGTTTAGCGTACTGCAGACTTCTTGGCGACGAACGGGATGTCCGAACGGGCAATGCCCAGATCGCTGAGTTCACGGGTCGACAGACGGTTCAGCTCGGAAACCGTGTCACGATAACGGCGCCAGTTGCTGTAAGAGCGGATAAGGTTCATTTCATTCACCACTTCGGTTTGTTGTTTGGTTGATCACTCTTGATCGTTGAGTGGAAGATAGTGCACGACCCCCTGAAGTTGCAGAGCCAAGTTTGCAGGTCAGCTATGCAATTGTTGCAATGCACCATTAATCGGCGTTAATTGTTGCGGCGCACAAACGTCCGCTTTAGGGCAAACTCTGCAAAACGCGGCACAATTGCGTTTTTGTCCTCACTGGCGTTAGTTGGGACTGCAGAAGACTCAAGGGAGCATCCGTGCCACTCACCATTGGATTGAGGAAACATATCGCGCGCTGGCAGCGGAATGGGCTGATCGACGATGCCACCGCCGATCGACTCCGCAAGGACTTGGAAAGTCGCCGCTCCGGCTTTGGTCTTGGCGGAATCCTTGCGGTGCTCGGTGCGGTTCTTCTCGGTGCGGCGATCATCTCGCTTGTCGCAGCAAACTGGGAGGCGATCCCGCGCCTGGTTCGTGTCGGGATGATCATCTCGGTGCTTTGGCTTGGCTATGTCGGCGGCGCGTGGCGGGAAAGCGCGGGCGACAATCGCTTCAGCCAGGCACTCTATCTGATTGCGGCGATCACCTTCGGGGCCGGCATTGCCCTCATCGGTCAGATGTACCATCTGTCGGGCGACACAGCGGACGCGGTGCTGCTTTGGGTCGCCGGCACGATGGTTGCGGCGCTGTTGCTGCGCTCACCCGTGCTTGTTTCGGCAAGTGCTGCCATCACAGGCTTCTACCTGTTCTGTTCGCTCGAACGCGCCACGGGCGAGCCCTTCAATTATCTCTGGCTGGTGCCGGTCCTGCTTTTCATCTGTGCAGGCCTCGTGTGGTACACAAAGGGGAAGGCGGCACGGCATCTCATCGCTCTATTGCTAATCACGTATGTTCTTGTCGTTCGGATCGATCTCGATGACGCAACCATCCTGTGGCTGGCTGCGTTCCTCGGTGGTGCATTCTTCATGATGGACGGCGTGCGTCCGGGCTTGTTGGAGCGCATAACCGGTTGGGCCGAGCCATTGGGCGCCTACGGCTTCTTTATGCTGCTCGTCGCGCTGTTGTTTTTTCAGTTCGATATAGCCACTAACGGCATCGCCGATGATAGCATTCCCAATCAAGTCCTGGTCGGATTTGCCATCCTCGGCTGCTCGATAGCCGGTCTGGTGCTTTCGGGCCATCGCAATCTCGCGGTACGGTGGATTGCCTATACGGTCTTCTCGCTGGAAGTCCTTTATCTGGCTTTCGAGACGATCGGCACGATGATCGGTACCGCGAGCTTCTTCCTCAGTGCCGGTGTTCTCGTTCTGCTTCTCGCCGCCTTTGTGATCCGCATGGAGCGACGGCTTCAGAAAAGGAATCCGAAAAGGCAGGTAACGGTATGACAATAAAGATCAATCGTTTTCTCTGGCTTGGGGCTGCGGTGGCGCTTTTGCAGTCAGGTGTGCTCTACGCCATGGTCCAGCAGCACGTGTCCATCCTGCGCAATGGCACCGATATCACACTGCAGAGCGAGCCTGTCGATCCGCATGACATCATGCGTGGCGACTACGTTGTTCTTCGCTACGCCATCTCCAATATCGAAGCAGGCAAGATCGCCGGCACGGTTCCTGCAACCGCTGGTCCCGCTGATGTCTACGTGACGGTGAAAGAGGGCGACGGGGGCGTGTGGACGTTTGCTGGCGCCTCATGGCAAAAGCGTGAGGATTTACCGGCAAACGAAGTGCAGCTGCGCGGCCGCACCTCCAGCTTTGCCAATGCGGCGAGCTACAGCCAGCTCCGCGTCACCTACGGCATCGAGCGCTACTATGTGCCGGAAGGTCAGGGTCGGGCGATCGAGGATCAGCAATTGGAACACAAGATCGAGGCGGTGATCGCCGTATCAAGCGCGGGAGATGCGCAGATCCGCGCGCTGAAGGACAATGGCAAGGTGCTTTACGAAGAGCCGATTTACTGACTTCGGATACTGATCCAGGCGGCTGATATTATTGCTGCCGCAAACCGGGCTTTTTCCTTTGACCCTTGGAGAGAGGGTGATATAGAGACCGGCGCTTGGGGGTCATGCTTCCATCTGCGGATATGGCGAAATTGGTAGACGCACCAGATTTAGGTTCTGGCGGGAGACCGTGGGGGTTCGAGTCCCTCTATCCGCACCATAGTTTTTCGGTATGCTGTTGTTTTTGTTATTATTTTTCAGAAACAGTCGCTGACGCCCAGATGGGGCCGTTTCTCGTACCCAGCGTGCTAGAGGCGTGCATTCAGGAACTGGTGATGGTGTCCGTCACCGCATCGCGATCTTTCATGCGGTACTTTTGCGCGAAGACAGTCCGCGACTACAAGGCTTGGATTACCGCGTTAATCAGAGACACCAGTTCGTAGCCCCGTCCGAGATCGTCACCGGGTCGTCACGGTGAACAACCTCGGTTGCCGGTTGTGAACGCCGCTTCCAGATCGCGACGGTCAAACTGCTACGTGACGGTGCCAACACACGGGCCGCGTTGAGCCTTTCAAGGCATCATCTATCATTTTTGGTTTCTTCGGCTATCCTGCCGATATTCTGGGAAGCCTACAGTTTGACGCATTGGACTTTCTGCTATGCTGCAATCACACCAAGCGTATGCTTTGCAATCATCAATTCTTCGTCGGTTGGCACTAAATAGAGCGCGACCCGGCTATCAACCGTCGAGACAAGGGTTTCGCCGCTTTCGTTGCGCGCGGGATCTAGGTGCGCCCCCAACCAGCTAAGCTTTTTTGCTATCCGCTCGCGCATGATTGGCGAATTCTCGCCGATACCGGCAGTGAACACGAACGCGTCAAGGCCACCCAGCGCGGCGGCGAGCGCGCCTGCATTGAGACAGATGCGATGGACAAAATGGTCAAGGGCCAGTACTGCGCGGACATCGTTGCTCGCCAGAAGATCGCGCACGTCGCTGCTGATGCCGGACAACCCTTTTAGCCCCGACTCATTGTAGAGCATGTCCTGCAGTTCTGACGTCGTCATCCCGCCCTGTTCCATAAGATAGAGCAGGACGCCAGGATCGATCTGCCCGCATCGCGTCCCCATAGGCAACCCATCTAGGGCCGTGAAGCCAAATGTACACTCTAGGCTGTGTCCGTCTCTCAATGCACACATGGAAGCGCCATTGCCAAGATGAGCAACGATCACGCGTCGCTTGGCAATATCTGGCGCAATCTCCTTGAGACGACCTGCCACATATTCATATGACAGCCCATGGAAGCCGTATCGCCGGACACCCTCAGAAAAAAATCGCGCCGGAATTGCGTAGTGATCCGTTACAGGGTCATGCCCGAGATGAAACGACGTATCAAAGCAGGCGATCTGCGGGAGGCCTGACCGGCGCTCCAGCAAAGTGCGGATGGGAGTGAGATTGTTAGGCTGGTGAAGCGGTGCAAGCGGTACATATTGCTCAAGGTCCTTCAGGACGACTTGATCGACACGCACCGGGCGCGTGTAATCCGGCCCGCCATGGACGACCCGGTGACCAACGGCCACAAGTTGCCCCTTATGTTGCTCCCTCAACCACGTACCGACATGATGCATGGCCGCGGCAAGGTCTGGAACATCTCCGGATGAATAACTTCGGTCAACGGCCTGCTCCCCCCTCGCATTTTTGACCGTAAAGTGCGGCGCGTTTCCGATACCTTCCACTTGGCCTTTTACCAGCTTGGTCAAGGTGGTACCGACGGCGAACACCTCGAATTTCAGGCTAGACGAGCCGGCATTAACGACGAGAATCGTGTCCATTGATCAACCCTCCTCTGTCGGCGCGGTCCGGAGACGCGGGTCGGCAAACGCCATGCACATTCCTTCGCCAGCAGCGGACCTTTCTTAGCACATGCACATGATGCAACCAATCGGCAGGGCCACCCTGTCTTAGATATAGCATCAGCGTGAGCGCGAACCTTGCGTCGCGACCTGACTGATCCGAACGGGCTAGAGCTTTGCGCTGCGCCGGCGATAGTCGAAAACGAACGCGCGCCGTTCCCGGTTCCGACAGCGACAGAAGTCCATGTTGCCGTTGTGGTCATGGTCGGGAAAACAAGATAAAATCAAACTCTGGTGAATAGTTTCGATCCGTCAAGAACGTCGAACTTTGCGATCGACCTCTGGTAAAACTACGCACCAATCGGTTTTGAAACCGTTGTTGCTGGTCGCGGATCTAACCACTGGTAGGCTGAGGTTGCGGGGGGTTGGTGGTCATTAGGATACTGAGACGGCCTGCAAAGAGGTTGGGCACCTTGGGGGTGTGGCCACATCGCGAGCATACTGAATAGAAGTGGCTCGGTTTGTTTGAACAGGAATTCCCGATTTATAAGTGGAACTCTGCCTCTGGTTAAGCCGCCTCGGGAAGCGGTAACGGTGTGAAGTAAGCCTCATCCGGTGTCCTGCCGTCAAGGCTGGAATGAGGCCGTTGCTGGTTATAAAACTCGAGATACTTTCCGATCGACGCGCGCGCCTCGCGGACGCTGTTGTAGGCTTTGAGATAGACCTCTTCGTATTTCACCGATCGCCAGAGACGTTCGACGAAGACGTTGTCGCGCCATGCGCCTTTTCCATCCATGCTGATCTTGATCTCCTGGTCGAGGAGAACCTGGGTAAAGTCATGGCTGGTGAACTGGCTACCCTGGTCCGAGTTGAAAATCTCGGGCTTGCCGTATCTCGCCAGCGCCTCCTCGACAGCTTCGATGCAGAACGCCGCGTCCATGGTGATCGACAGCCGCCACGCTAGAACCCTGCGCGTGAACCAGTCGATGACCGCAACCAGATAGCAGAACCCGCGGGCCATCGGGATATAGGTCAGATCCGTAGCCCAGACCTGGTTGGGCTTTGTCACTGCCAGCTTGTTCAGCAGATACGGGTAGATCTTGTGCCCGTCGCCGGGCTTTGACGTGCGCGGCTTGCGGTACAGCGCCTCGATACCCATGCGTTTCATCAAGGTCCGCACATGCAGGCGACCCGTCTCATAGCCCTCGCGCTTCAGCAGCTTCTGCAACATCCGGCTGCCCGCGAACGGGTAATCGAGATGCAGCTCGTCGATGCGGCGCATCAGCTTGAGATCTTCCGCCGATGCTGGCTTAGGCAAATAGTAGACGCTGCCACGGCTGATCCCGAGTTCAACGGCCTGTTTCGTAACCGGCAGATCATGCTCGCGGTCGATCATCGCTTTGCGCTCCCCGACCAGCCGATCTTGTCGAGCGCTGACCCTAAAAAATCGTTGGCCAGCGTCAACTCTCCGATCTTGGCATGTAAAACTCTCACGTCGACCGTCGGCTCTGGCTTGTCCGTCGCGCCGAACACGTTCGCAGCCCCTTCGAGAAGCTGCTTCTTCCAATCCGTGATCTGGTTCGGATGCACGTCGTAATGCTGCGCCAACTCGGCCAGTGTCTTCTCCCCCTTAATTGCGGCCAAGGCCACCTTTGCCTTGAAGCTCGCTGCGTGATTCCGGCGTACGCGTCGCGTCATGTTAACTCCTGCTCAAATAGCCACTCTTCTGGCTCTGTTCGCGCAGAAATTCCACTTATAATACTGTCCAATTTTGCCGAGCCACTTCTGAATCGACCCTCATCCCAGGGCAAGAATTCCACCGGATCGACAGCCCGCCCTGGTCCAGAGAATTTGGTGGGCTAGTACGTGGCTATTGGTCTTCTCGTCCGCCGCCTCTTCACCGCCGGATGAACGGTGTGCAACTTTTAAGTCTATTAACATGCCGAGGGATGTCATGGATAAGCAGGAAACTCCCCTCAAGATAACAGCAGTTCGCTTTGTACGCGCGATCAAGATCTTTATGAGCTCCGAGGCCGGAGTGAAAGCGAGACGGATGCTCGCCGGCTTGGTCCTTCTGTTGCGGATCAATGCACTGAACGTCGTCAACAGCTACGTCGGCAGGAACTTCATGACTGCCATCGCGGACCGAGAAACGGAAGAATTCTTTCAGCAAGCCATCTTCTACATTGGGGTCTTCGCGGCCTCCACCGTCGTTGCGGTCATTGCGCGATTCACTGAAGAGCGTTTGGCGCTGCTCTGGAGGGAATTCCTCACCCGACGGGCAGTCAAACTCTATCTGGCCGATGCAACCTATTTCCACTTGGGTTCTTCGGGGCAACTCACTCATCCCGATCAGCGGATCGCTGATGACGTTCGTGCCTTCACGATCACCACGCTCTCATTTATCATTATGATATTCAACAGCGGTCTCACAATCCTGGCCTTTTCGGGCGTGCTGTGGTCGATCAGCCCGCTGCTGTTTGTCGTAGCTGTCGTCTATGCCGCTTGCGGCTCTTATCTGACAATTACCCTCGGCCGCCCTCTCATCAAGCTGAACTACGACCAACTCGACAAGGATGCCGGCTTCCGCTCTGGTCGCCCGGCTAAGCTCTCTTCTTGAGGCTATCGAACAATAGCACGCACCAGTCTTGCCGTCGGCCATCCAGGTTGTCGAAGACGACAGCGGTCTTGGCTTCGAGCACCTGATCTTGCTGTCATCGGCAGATGGAGAACCTATCATGCGGGACTTGTCGGTATCTGTCGGGTTGGGAACCCGGGTGCTGATCACAGGACCCAACCAAGCGGCGCGTGTGGCCTTGTTCAAGGCGACAGCCGGTATTCCCACCGCAGGTAGCGGTCGCATCTTCCGCCCTGGCCGCGGCGGCGTCATGTTTCTCCCACAGCAACCCTATCTGATGCCAGGTACATTGCGGCAGACTCTGCTGCCTCCGGATAAGTCGTCCGACATCTCGGATGACCGAATTCTACATCTTTTACATGAATTCGATCTCGATGTCGGCCAGGCAGGCGGGTTAGACAAAGAAAGGGACTGGGACGCGGTACTTTCGCTGCGCGAACAACAACTGTTGGCCTTGATCGGTATTATTCTCGCGGGGCCTCGGTTCGTCTTCCTTGACCGGCTTGACACAACGCTCGGCGCCGAAGAATTCCGCAGAATCCTTCACACGCTTTCCGAGCATTCAATCGCCTATCTCAACAGCGGGGGAACCAGCGGGGCTGAGGGTCTGTACGACGCGATCTTGACCTGCAACCAGGAAGGCGAATGGACTTGGACAACGAATCTGCCTGAACACAAAGTCATATTGTGAGCCGGATAAATTCTTTTTTAGACTGGAGAGTTACTTCAGTCACTGAATACAAATTACATATCGGGCGCGACAAAGTCGTTTAAGTCGTGTAGGGTTCATAGCTGCCAAGTACACGAGGGATTTGAGTGTATATGATGATGCGCCCGCGTTAAAGCGCTTCAAGGCCAGCAGCGAAAACACCGTAAATTGATTGCCGGGCAAGTTTCCGGAACGTCTCACATAAAAACAGAAGCGCAGATCAACATTCAGCCACGGACCCCGCCGACCGTCTGGGTCCTAAACGGGAGGCAACAATGGTTTCGCTTACAACTGCACGTACCGCTCGACCGTCGAGTGACGCGAGTTCAGCTGGTAAGATGCCGCTTTCTGACCAAGAACTGAAGTCGATGGACGCTTATTGGCGCGCCTCGAACTATTTATCGGTGGGCCAGATCTATCTTCTGGATAATCCGCTACTCAAAGCGTCATTGAAGCGTGAGCACATAAAACCACGCCTGCTCGGCCACTGGGGCACGACGCCGGGTTTGAACATGCTCTACGTCCACCTCAATCGTGTGATCAAACGCGATGATCTCGACATGATTTACATCATTGGCCCCGGACATGGCGGACCCGCTCTGGTCGCACATGCCTATCTCGAAGGCACTTATAGCGAGGTCTATCCCAACATCAGCCAAGACATCGAAGGCATGAAGGCGCTGTTCAAGCAGTTCAGCTTCCCCGGGGGTATCCCCAGCCACGTTGCCCCGGAAACACCTGGCAGCATACATGAGGGCGGCGAACTGGGCTATGCCCTCAGCCACGCCTACGGGGCGGCGTTCGACAACCCGGACCTGATTGTCGCGTGCATTGTGGGCGATGGAGAGGCCGAGACAGGTCCGCTTGCGACGGCTGGCACGGTAACAAATTCCTGAACCCTGCGCGCGACGGAGCGTACTGCCGATCCTGCACCTGAACGGCTACAAGATTGCCAACCCGTGCTTCCTTGCTCGCATTCCCAAGAACGAACTGCAGAAATTCTTCGAGGGAATGGGTTACGCGCCGTATTTCGTCGAAGGCCGAGATCCGGAGAGTGTTCACCAGCAATTGGCCGGTGCGCTGGATACTGCCGTGACGGAAATCAACAGAATTTGGAAGAATGCCCGCACCAAGGGCGACCTGAAACGTCCTGCCTGGCCGATGATTGTTTTCCGCACGCCGAAGGGTTGGACCTGCCCGGCTGAGATAGATGGCAAGAAGTGCGAGGACTACTGGCGCGCGCATCAAGTCCCCATGGGAGACATGGACAAGCCCGAACATATCAAAATTCTCCAGAAATGGATGAAGAGTTACCGGCCCGAGGAACTGTTCGACAAAGACGGGCAGTTCAAACCTGAACTGGCCGAGCTGGCTCCGATCGGACATCGTCGCATGAGTGACAATCCGCAGACCGAACGGCGGTCTGCTGTTGCGCGACCTGAGAATGCCCGACTTCCGGGACTATGCCGTATCGGTTCCCGCGCCAGGACGAACCATAACCGAGTCTGCGCGGGTGATGGGCAAGTTCCTCCGGGATGTCATGAAACTGAACATGCGCAGCAAGAACTTCCGCCTGTTCAGTCCGGACGAGAACAACTCAAATCGATGGCAGGATGTACTGGAGGTCACCGATCGCTGCTTCATGGCGGAGATCTATCCAGAGGACGATCACCTGTCACCGGACGGCCGCGTGATGGAGGTACTCAGCGAGCATCAATGCCAAGGCTGGCTCGAAGGCTATCTGCTTACCGGCCGGCATGGCTTCTTTCTCCTGCTATGAAGCCTTTATCCATATCATCGATTCGATGTTCAACCAGCATGCCAAGTGGCTGAAGGTGTGCAACCATATTCCCTGGCGGCGACCAATCGCCTCGCTTAACTACTTTCTGAGTTCACACGTCTGGCGGCAGGACCACAATGGTTTCAGCCACCAGGACCCAGGCTTCCTCGATCACGTGGCGAACAAAAAGGCAGAGGTCATCCGCATCTATTTGCCGCCAGACGCCAATACGCTTCTGTCGGTCACCGATCACTGCTTGCGCAGCCGCAACTATGTCAACGTCGTGGTGGCCGGCAAGCAGCCGGCACCACAATGGCTGACGATGGATCAAGCCATCAAGCACTGCAATGCGGGGCTCGGCATCTGGGAATGGGCAAGCAACGACAAAGGAGCTGAGCCCGACGTGGTGATGGCTTGTTGCGGCGATGTACCAACTCTCGAGACCTTGGCCGCAGTCGAGCTGATCCGGGAGCACATGCCGGAATTGAAAGTCCGCGTCATCAACGTCGTGAATCTCATGAAGCTCCAGCCGCACGAAGGAGCATCCGCACGGATTGTCGGATCCCGATTTTGACGCCCTGTTCACCAGGAACAAGCCGATCATATTCGCCTTCCATGGCTATCCATGGCTCATCCACCGCCTCACCTACCGCCGGACGAACCATAATAATCTGCACGTCCGCGGCTACAAGGAAGAAGGAACGACGACGACGCCATTCGACATGGCGGTCCTGAACGAAATCGACCGCTTCCACCTGGTCGAAGACGTGATTGACAGGCTCCCGCAATTGGGTGCTCGTGCCGCCTATTTCAAACAGGCAATTCACGAGATGCTGGTCGAACACAGGCAATATATCGAGAAATACGGCGACGACATGCCAGCAATAAGCGGCTGGAAATGGGGCTTGAAAGGCGGTCCAAGCAAGTCGACGCGCACCTCGACGGAAGGAGACAACGCCTGAGCTAACACGCAACCCAGCCAAATGGAGGTTCCTGTGCCAACGAGCGAGCCCGAGGCGGTACGACACGATGGTGTTCCGGATCTGACGGGTGCGGACTCCGACGTCGCTTTGCTGTCCAACGGCCGTTATAGTGTCTTCATCACGGCAGCGGGCGCAGGTTACGGGAGCTGGCAGGGCATCGACGTTACTCGGTGGCAAGCGGACTTCACGCGCGATTGCTGGGGACAGTTTTGCTACGTTCGGGATCTGGCCGACAACAGCCTGTGGTCTATCGGAAGGCAACCGATCGTTGAGCCGGGCGTAGTCGGGGAACACGCCTTTCACGGAGACAGGGCGGAGTTTCGCTGCCGTTCCGGCGACATAGAGACTTTCTGGAAAGTCTGTGTCGCAGGAGATGCCGACGCCGAGGTTCGCTTGCTGACGATCATCAATCATGGTGCAAGGGAGCGAACCCTCGAATTGACAAGCTATGCTGAAGTCTGCCTCAACAATCGTCGTGCAGACCAAGCACACCTCGCGTTCACCAAACTATTCGTCGAAACGACGTACGACCGCACGACGGGCGCTTTATTTGCACGCCGCAGGCCACGCGATGTGAACGAGAAACCGACTTGGGCAATCCATGGATCGTCCTCGAGCGAACAAACCCAAAAAGGGCTCGAATACGAGACTGATCGGCTCCGATTCCTCGGCCGAGGACGCACGGCCGCTAATCCTGCAATATTTGACGCCCGTACATCGCTTTCCGGGACGACCGGCCCTGTCCTCGATCCGATCGTCTGCCTACGACGGACAGTCCGTGTTGGTCCGGGTGCGGAAGCGCACGTCGCCTTTGTGACGGGAGCCGCGGATAACCCGTCGGCCATCCAGGCAATCGCCGAGCAATACTCGAAGTTCAGTGCGGTCGAGCAAGCGTTCTGCGGATCATTGGAGAGATACAAGCGCGAGCTTGATGAATTCGGGCTTACACCCGGCGACGTTTCGGTGTTCAACAAGCTGGCCGGATGTATGGCGGTGGGTGATCCCTGCATGGGGCAAGAAAGGGCCCACCCACAAGATCGACTTGATCCGAATGTGCTCTGGGCTCACGGTATTTCCGGCGACTTGCCAATCGCGTTGGCTCGTGTCGATGCCAAACGAGACGAAGCTCTCATTCGCCAAGTGATGGCGGCCCACGACTTCGGCCGGCGCAGAGGCTTGGCGTTCGACCTCGTCCTTTTTGATGAGCGTGGTGGTACTAGGGAACTGGAGCAGACTTTTTTCTCGCCGCAGCAAACGGAAATGACCGGCAAGTCTGGAGGGATTTTCGTTGTCTCCGACAGCGGTACTGCAGGGAACGACCTCGCGACAATTACCGCTGCGGCACGGCTTGTTCTAATAGGGAACGGCGGGTCTCTTGCTGACCAGCTCCCTCGAGTATCTTCCCCTGCTTCGTTACCTCCAGGGGAGTTCGCCGCCCGAATGAGTGACGATACCGCAGACCCGCCACCCGTCTCGCCAGAAAATTTGCATTACTGGAACGAATTCGGGGGCTTTTCCGATGGTGGGCGCGAGTATGTTATGAAGGTAGGGAGGTTCAAATCGGGATCCACAACCTTACCGCCGGCTCCATGGACAAACGTCCTCGCGAACCCCAGCTTTGGCTGCCTGACCACCGAAGCTGGCCTTGGCTATACATGGTCGGACAACTGTCAGATGAACCGGCTTACACCGTGGTCGAACGACCCGGTTTCGGATCAGCCGGGAGAAGTCGTTTACCTGCGGGACTACGAAACTGGAGAAATTTGGACACCCACACCCCTGCCGATGGGACCTTCCGCCCCAGTGTCCGTCCGTCACGGTCAAGGCTATACGCGCTACATCAATCTAAGCCGACATCTAAAGCAGGAGATGACGGTTTTCGTCCCACCCCAGGACAGCCTCAAGGTCATCTGTCTGAAACTCTGGAACGAGGACACCCGAAGCCGCCAGTTAACGGCAACCTATTACGTCGAATGGGTACTTGGAACGCAACGTGAAAAGGCTGCAATGCAAGTCGTGTGCAACCGCGATGTCGATTCAGGTGCTATCCTCGCGACAAATCCTTGGGCAGGCGATTTCGCTGGAAAGATCGCCTTCGCGGCCGCCAGTCCAGCGGCGAGGTCAACGACATCCGACCGCACGGAGTTTCTTGGCAAATACGGTTCCGTATCTCGTCCTGCCGCCTTGCAACGAGCTGATCTGGCGGAGCGTTTTGGTCCATCGGTCGATCCGTGCGCCGCTCTAAATGTGGATGTGGTCCTGCACGCGGGCGAAACCAGAGAGGTTGTCTTTGTTCTCGGGCAGGCCAAAAGCCTGGATGAAGTCCGGAGACTTGTGCGTGAATACGCCGACCCGGATCGCGCGGGCGAGAGCCTGTCAGCGGTATCCCGGGATTGGGACGAGGTTCTGGACAAGGTACAAATCACGACGCCGGATCTCGGCATGAATTTGATGATGAATCGATGGTTGTTGTACCAAGTACTCGCGTGCCGAGTATGGGCCCGCACATCAAACTATCAGTCGGGTGGGGCATACGGTTTTCGCGACCAGCTTCAGGATGTGATGGCACTGATCCATAGCGCACCGGATGAGACCCGCTCACACATCCTGCGCTCGGCAGCACGCCAATTTGAAGAGGGCGACGTTCAGCACTGGTGGCACCCCCCATCCGGCGTCGGAGTGCGTACCCGGATCACCGACGATCTTTATTTCCTTCCCTATGTTGTTCACCACTACGTCTCGACGACCGGCGATGTTCAACTGCTTGATGAGGTCGTACCCTTCCTCAAATCAGCGGTTCTTAAAGACGACCAGGAGGAAGACTTCAACACACCGGCCACCAGTGAGCAAACGGGCACAATCTACGAACACTGCGTCCGGGCGCTGAAGCACGGTTATCGACTAGGGAGCCATCAGCTCCCCCTTATGGGGACCGGGGACTGGAACGACGGCATGAACAAGGTCGGTGCTGAGGGCAAGGGAGAAAGTGTCTGGAACGGATGGTTCTTTTTGACGGTCTTGAGATCGTTCGCAACAATCTCTCGGTCTCGTGGGGACAAGTACCGCGCCAAGTGGTGTCGCGATCGGGCCGAGGCATTGCGCGTAGCCCTCGAGTCTAACGCCTGGGATGGTGCATGGTATCGCCGGGCATATTTTGATGATGGCACGCCGCTCGGTTCGTCTGTGAATGATGAATGCCAGATCGACGCTCTCCCGCAAGCCTGGGCTGTCATTTCGGGCGCGGCCGATGCCGAACGCGCGTCGCAGGCGTTGAGGGCGGTCCACGACCGGCTCGTTCTCAAAGAGGCCAAGGTGATCAAACTCTTCGATCCCCCTTTTGATAAAGGGGTGCTCCAGCCAGGCTACATCAAGGGCTATGTTCCGGGCATTCGTGAGAATGGTGGGCAATATACGCACGCGGCAACCTGGGTCGTCTGGGCCACCGCATTGCAGGGTGACGGTGACTTAGCTTTGACCCTTTGGAACCTCATCAATCCGATTTGCCACGGAACGACGAGAGATCTGGTTGAGCGCTACAAGGTGGAGCCATATGTCGTTTGTGCAGACATATATGGCGCTCCTCCCCACACCGGCCGAGGCGGGTGGTCGTGGTACACCGGCTCTGCCAGCTGGCTTTATCGTGTTGCCATGGAGGCAATCCTGGGTCTGCACCGGGAAGGTAGATTTTTGCGGTTTGAGCCCTGCGTTCCCACGAGTTGGCCCGCCTATGAGATCACATATAAGCATGGTTCGGCTACCTACCGCATCCATTTCGATAATGCCAAAGGGATCGGCCGAGGCGTCCGGTCGGTGACGCTGGATGGCAACCCCGTCATAAACAAAAGCGTCCCGCTTGTTGAAGATAGTCATACGCACGAAGTCCAAGTTACGATCGGTTAGCGGTCATGATCGAGCTACCCTCTACCGATGTTGATCTCGATCGCTTGCCGACGGACAGTGACCTCGGCCGGCTGCAGTTCACCACCCTGCTTTATTATCTCCACTGCACAAATCCGGACAATGGCTTGGTTCGGGACAAGACGGAACCGAACACGCCGGCAAGTATCGCCGCCATAGGCATGGCACTGGCAACCATTCCGGTCGTTGTCGAACGGGGCATCATAATACGCGAATACGCCGCAAAGATTACCCGCAAGCGCCTGCGTTTCCTGATGTCCTGTCCGCAAGGACCAGAACCAGACTCATCCGGTTACAAAGGCTTTTTCTATCATTTTCTGGATATGGAGACTGGACGCCGTGTGTGGCAGTGCGAGCTGTCAACGATCGACTCGGCCTTTTTGTTCGCGGGAGCTTTAACTGTCGCCACCTATTTTGATCGTGACACCCCCGATGAAACGGAAATCCGTCAGCTCGCGATGGACCTTTACAAGCGTGCCGACTGGAACTGGGCCCGAAACGGTGGCGCAACGTTGACGCACGGCTGGCATCCGGAAAGCGGCTTCATTCCCCATCGGTGGCGGGGATACGACGAGGGCCTGCTGCTTTACATCATCGGCCTTGGCTCACCAACGTATCCATTGCCTCCCGAAAGCTTTGCGGCATACACCGAGACATACGAATGGAGAAATATCTATGGCCGGGAACTGCTTTATTCCGGGCCTCTGTTCACCCACCAGCTATCGCATATGTGGATAGACTTTCGCAGCATTCAGGACGAATTTATGCGCGAACATGATAGCGACTATTTCGAAAATAGTCGGCATGCAACCTTTGTCCAGCAACAATATGCAATTCACAATCCGATGCAATATGCCGGCTATGGAGAGCATTGTTGGGGATTTACCGCGTGCGACGGGCCCGGCTGGGGCACTCGCAGGATAGACGGTGTCGACCGGGAGTTCTTCGACTACAACGCCCGCGGTGCTCCGTTCGGCCCGGACGATGGCACTGTCGCGCCGTGGGTAGTCGTGGCATCACTGCCGTTTGCGCCGGAGATAGTCGTTCCAACCGTCCGCAACTTTGGCCGGATGAACATTGGCATGAAGCGGCTATACGGGTTCAAGCCGTCATTCAATCTGACTTATACCGTCAAGGACAATCCGACCGGACGGTGGGTGAGTCCCTATCACTTTGGCATTGACCAAGGACCCGTGGTTTTGATGATCGAAAACTACCGCAGCGGCCTGCTCTGGAACATCATGCGGCGATGCAAGCCAATCGTAGCTGGATTGCGACGCGCAGGATTTTCAGGAGGATGGCTTTAGGCGCGCGGTTGGACCCCTATCAACAATTCGCCAAAGGTTTGTTTCAGGGAAGAATACTTAATAAAAAGATCGGATCAGCGTTGCAGGTAAAATGCTTGACCCGCCGACCGTAGTTCCTGAAGTGTTTTTCCTGAGCAATTTCCCGGCCCTTCTCCACCCATTGCTGGCTCCGCAGCGCCATTTATGGTCACTGTGCCGGCTAGATTGTCGGGCGAAATATAGACGGCTACTCCGTCGGGAGTAATCTTGGATAAATAGTAGGCACGATCTATGCCGCCTGCCTCACAATGGACCAAGAAGGGAAAATCAATAAACGACACATCCTTGGCATGCGCTTGAAAGTTAAAAATTGTAGACAGTAACAATAACGTGGGAGTAAGGATGGACGTGAATACAACCAGTAAACGCGATTTTACGCGAAGAACTATCCTAGATTGCAAGTATTCCATTTGTCGAATCCTTTTTCCCGCCGTTAATCTCTTTCTATCTCGGCACCGTTAGCAGAGCTTTCGCAGATTTAGTCTAACGCTGACGCTGTTACCGGACAAGTTCCGCCCTTGCTGGAAGTTGGGCGGGCGTGTTGGTCTTGAGTTGTAATGCGATCCTAACACTGAAACCTACCCCACAGACTATCCTGGTCACTCAGATCGCTTGTGGCGCCCACGCAATAGGGAATAAAAAATTGAATGCTGAAAGTACGTTACTGTAACAAATTCCGAGCCTTAACGTAATTGCACAAGCGGTACCTTATTCCTGCCTCCTTCCCAGTGGTGAGCGAGGGGGCCAGCATGCCTTGTCCGCAAGGGTCTGGCAAAATAGGCGACGCGGCGGCAGAGGCACCCGATTGACTGCCGCGGCTCTTTGACCCCGCCTTCGACCGTATTCTAAAGCGCCCTGACGGTACGATCGCGTTGACCGAGAAGGGACATGCGCCTTGAATGCAGGATTTTAGACAAACGGCTTTGCGAGTTCGAAGCGCTTGGGTAGCAATCGCTCCAGGTAGCCCCTGCATTCTGGCGAAATCTGATTGCCTTCAGGCGAAAGGAAGTCGTCCGGCAGGTGGCGGGTTTTGCCGGCAACATTTGCAAGCGGCACGAGTTCGAGGGGTTGTTGCGCCGCCTTCGTATTGCAGCGCTACCGATCCGCCACCTCGCTCGGCCGCCTCAACTGCAAAAACGCCCGCTTCGAACGCCTCATGCGCGTCTGTCTGGTTGATCGTGCTGATATTGCCGCGAGGCAGATAGCCAAACGTGTCGACCCGCACGCGCACTCCGGGCAGACCTTTTCTAAGAGCCTGCTCAATTGCCATCCCCAGATCACCGCCGGAAAGACGGACATTGCCATGGGCGTCGCGTTCGAGCCGGTTGGACGGAACGATACTTTCGACCACTGAGCGGCCATCTTCGGCCGTGACGCCTTCCGACATAGCCACGATACACCTGCCATAACGGCTAACGACAGCTCGGACATCATCGACGAACCGTCCTGCAGAAAGTGCCCGCTCCGGCACGTAGACGAGGTGGGGCGCACTGTCGCTGTACTGCTGCCACGCAGCTGCCGCGGTGGTCAGAAAGCCGGCTTGCCTGCCCATGATGATGCCGACATAGATACCGGGCAAAGCACGAAAATCCAGATCAACACTGACAAATGCGCCGGCTATGAATTCCGCAGCGGATATGAAGCCTGGCGTATGATCGTTTTCGACAAGATCATTGTCTATTGTCTTGGGTGCGTGCACGAAGACGATATCGCCGCCCGCCGCTTCGGTTAGGATCTGCTGCGTCGCGGCTGTGTCGTTTCCACCAATATAAACGAACGCGGTCGCTCCGGTTTGGCGCAGACCTTTCAAGATTGTTTCACAATAGGCGATATCAGGCTTGTCGCGGGTGCTGCCAAGAGCGGCGCTTGGCGTTGCGGCGAGACGCCGGAGTTCTTGTTCCTCCAGTCCAGAAAGATCCACGAAATTCGCATCACGAATTCCGCGTACGCCGTGTAGCGCGCCCAAGATCCGGGCACTCGGATAGCGCTTACGGGCCTCCACCACCACGCCCGCCAGGGTCTGGTTGATGACCGCCGTCGGTCCACCACCTTGCGCAATTACAAATGTCTCGGTCATGTGAGCACCTCGCTTCTCTTGCTTCATAGCAAAGGGCGGATGGCTCACCCAATTCCATGATACCGCTATTTCACTCCCGTAGGAGAACTTCATCGAATTCTTCGCCGAAATGGGCTATTTTGCCATGTAGGCGACAGCAAGCCCAGGCTACGCTGAAGGACGAGTGCGGCTGATCTACGAGGCAAACCCGATCGCCTTTCTCTGCACGCAGGCCAACGGGAAGGCGTCGGACGGTATTCAAACAATCCTGGACAAGATTCCTGCCACTTATCATGAACGTACACCGCTCGTTTGCGGCGCCTCCGAAGAGGTCGAAATGGTCGCAACCTATTTGCAAAAAGATCGTTTCTGACGCCGCCGTATCGAATGGAGGACCTTGATGGCACGCATCACACTCAGACAATTACTCGACCACGCCGCCGAGAAAGGCTACGGCGTACCCGCCTTCAATATGAGCAACATGGAGCAAGCGCTTGCCATCATGGAGGCGGCGCACGCAGTGGACGCTCCTGTCATCCTGCAGATCTCGCGCGGTGCTCGAGCTTATGCCAACGACATCATGTTGAAGCATATGATGGATGCGGTGACGGAAATATATCCTCGAATTCCGGTCTGCGTGCATCTTGACCACGGTAATGAGGCCGGGACCTGCATGACCGCCATCCAGTCGGGGTTCACCTCGGTGATGATGGACGGCTCCATCATGGCTGATGGCAAGACTCCGGGTGACTGGCAATACAATGTCGGGGTAACGAAAGCGGTGGTCGATATGGCGCATCTTGGCGGCATATCGGTCGAAGGCGAGCTTGGCGTTCTGGGCTCTCTGGAGACTGGAATGGGCGACAAAGAGGATGGTCATGGCGCCGAAGGGCCACTTAGCCACGATCAACTGCTTACCGATCCGGATGAAGCGGTGAAATTCGTTGCAGAAACGAAAGTCGATGCGCTGGCCATTGCTATGGGTACGTCGCATGGCGCCTACAAGTTTAGCCGAAAACCTGATGGCGCGGTGCTGGCAATGAATGTGATCGAAGAAATTCACCGCAAGTTGCCGAACACGCACCTCGTCATGCACGGTTCATCCTCGGTGCCAAAAGAACTCCAGGAGATGATCAACAAATACGGCGGCGAGATGAAACCGACGTGGGGAGTGCCCGTGGAGGAAATCCTGCGGGGCATCAGCAACGGCGTCCGCAAGGTCAACATCGATACCGATTGCCGTATGGCAATGACCGGGCAAATCCGCAAAGTTCTGATGGAGGATCGCAGCGAATTCGACCCCCGCAAATATCTTAAGCCTGCGATGGCGGCGCTAACCAGGCTCTGTCGTCAACGCTTCGAGGAATTCGGAGCGTCTGGCAATGCTGCTGCGATCCAGGCGCTGCCTGTTTCCGAGATGGCGAAGCGTTATCGGTCTGGGAATCTGGATCCAAAATTCGGTTGAACGATGTGCGGGGTAGACGCGTGGCGCAATTCACGTTCACGGTGTTTTTGCCCGCGCTTCATTGATCCAAGGCTCGGTTGCAACATGGCGGGTAGCTTTGCTTGAAATGGCCGATCAGATCGAGACTTTAACGACGCATCGAGAAGCTCGACGGCAAGATTCAGGCCACGGTGAAAGCTGATGAGGTCACACGACGGCTGACCAGCATTCCGGGCGTCGGACCGCTCATCGCGGCGACCGTTAGGGCCTCAGTTCAGGACCCGACCAGCTTCCGCTCGGGGCGCTACTATGCCGCGTGGATCGGGTGACCGCGGCCGACAGCTCTCTGGGGAGACTAGTCAGCGACATGTCCATTCCAGATCCTCACTGCTGGTATCTCGTGGTAGTAGGCGAGAACGCTCAACGTGCCCGTATCCAGGAGAAAATGCTGTCCGGCACGCGGCGGTAGTCCAATCCATCGCGCCCCAAGCACGCGCAGCACGTGCCCATGCGCGAATAGAGCAACGTCCCCGTCTGCAGCCCGCGCCCGGGCCACGACCTGATCCACACGAGCAGCCACCTGCCTCGGCGTCTCGCCGCCCGGGCATCCATCCCGGAAGATCAACCAGTCCGGCCGCTTTGCCTGGATTTGCTGGGGCGTTAGCCCCTCGTATTCGCCGTAGTTCCACTCCATCAAGCTTGAGTCGATGATGGCCCCTTCGCCGAGGCCCGCCAAGCCACAAGTCTCCTGCGCACGCTGCAGCGGGCTCACGAGAACAAGCCCGAACGTCTGCCTGGCCAACACTGGCCGCATCCGTTCCGCCTGTCGTCGTCCGTTATCAGTCAAGGGGACTTCTGTTGTGCCCGTGTGTTGCCCGCTCAGACTCCACTCGGTCTCCCCATGCCTAATCACGAATACTTTCACGTCCAGCCCTCCTGGCTTAATCGTTGTCAGCTTCCGTCGATCGCAGCTCTCCCAAAGCCGTTGCCTTTCCCCATGTCCAGCACGTGATTTCGGGAATGTCGTCGCCGTGTAGAGCGATGTACTCCTTGTGCTCGATCAGCTTGTGCGGATCGCCTGCTTGAAATATGCGCCTCGAGCTCCAGCTATGGCAGGCGGTCGGGCGTTGTTGCACAGATCGGCGCTCCGGCGCATTTCGGTCTATGATGTCAGCTTTATGCTGTCATCACTTCACACGGACGGATTTAGGGCGTGCACACGATAGCATGCGGTTGAGAACCATGCATGCGCGTGCTGCGGGGTTCGGTCGCAAAATTTTCGCCTTGGGTAGCCTCAAGCGGAACGGGCGGGGCCGACAATAAGTAGCGATAGACGGAACACTTCCGGAAATCGCCACTGGCACCCCGGCACCTTGACCTTCGTGCAGTTGGCAGTGTTGACCAATCTCCCGAAGTTATGACGGCCTCCCATTTCACCCCGACCTGCTGTTGCTTTGGCGACGTAGTCGCGTCGCTCAGTGAAAAGGAAGATGCAATCCAGCACAGCCGTCCAGCTCGCAGTATCCGGTGGCCAGTAGCTTGGCAACGAATATCCTGGGCTTCCGGACCTTCGCAGGAGTGTACGCGGTGCAAAATTGGGTGGCGAATTAAATACTCTAGTCCTTCCAACGAGCAGCCGATCTATTTGAATCCGCCAGAAATCGGCTGAACGTCTGGGTTCGCAAAGCGCAATCAGGTCATTCCTTGGTTCCCGACAAAGCTGTAGTGTACGCAAATGTATCCGGACGCAGGAAAGCTACATCAGCATTCAAATTCGATGGATTGGGACACATGGCGGATACAAAGGGAGTGCCTTTTCGCAACCGTGCCAATCAGAGAGAGAGTACGATGTCCGGAGAAATCAATCATCATCGTCGTGGTTTTCTTGGCGTTGCAGCCATGACCATTGCTGTCGCCGAGTTCGGCGTAGTCGGTGTTGCGAAAGCGCAGTCCACCGCCACGAAGGCCGAGACACTCCCCGCGATCAAGCCAGGGACGAACACGTCGTTCGGCCCACTCAAACAGATCGATGCCGGCGTTCTCAATATCGGATACGCCGAAGCCGGCCCTGCCGATGGGCCTGTGGTCATTCTTCTGCATGGCTGGCCCTATGACATTTATAGTTTTGTCGACGTTGCCCCTCTGCTGGGTTCGAAGGGTTACCGGGTGATCGTCCCGTATCTGCGCGGCTACGGCACGACATATTTCCTGTCGCGTGACACGCCCCGCAACGGCCAGCAATCGGTAATCGCTGCGGATATCATCGCGCTTATGGATGCGCTCAAGATCGAGAAGGCGATTGTCGCTGGTTGCGATTGGGGAGCCCGCACGGCCAATATCATTGCGGCGCTTTGGCCCGAGCGCTGCAAGGCCATGGTCTCCGTCAGCGGCTATTTGATCGGCAGCCAGGAAGCCAACAAGAAACCGCTGCCACCGAAGGCAGAACTCGCCTGGTGGTATCAGTTTTACTTTGCCACGGAACGCGGTCGACTCGGCTATGAGAACAATCGGCGCGAATTCGCGCGGCTCATATGGCAGATTGCTTCACCGAAATGGAATTTTGACGACGCTACGTTTGATAGATCCGCCGAAGCTTTCAACAACCCGGATCATGTTGAAATCGTAATCCATAACTACCGCTGGCGACTTGGCCTGGCTGGAGGCGAGCCGCAGTATGATGCTTTGGAAAAGCAGCTAGCCCGGGCTCCTATCATAACCGTGCCGACAATCACCCTGGAAAGTGACGCAAATGGCGCGCCGCACCCCGAACCGGCAGCTTATGCCGGCAAATTCTCGGGAAAATACATACACCGTACCGTCAATGGCGGTATCGGCCACAATCTGCCACAGGAAGCCCCGCAGGCGTTTGCCCAAGCTGTCGTCGACGTCGATGGTTATTGATCAGGCGCCCTGCTTAGCCTGGATTAGATTGTATCATAATCATTATTATGATAATTATAATAGTAATGCTATGAGTGAACTTGAACGAAGGTGCCTTTACGATGGATCACATCGACCACATCCTGATCGTCGATGACGATCGTGAAATCCGGGAGCTGGTTTCGAGCTATCTCAAGAAGAACGGCCTGCGCGTGACTGTGGCAGCAGACGGGCGGCACATGCGAGCATTTCTGGAGGCAGACTCTGTCGATCTCATCGTTCTCGATGTCATGATGCCGGGGGATGACGGCCTGGTTTTGTGTCGCGAGCTGCGGGCGGGCAAACACAAGGCGACACCTGTCCTCATGCTGACGGCCCGCAACGATGAAACCGATCGTATTGTAGGCCTGGAGATGGGCGCTGATGACTATCTGGCAAAGCCTTTTGCCGCGCGGGAGCTGCTGGCGCGGATCAAGGCCGTATTGCGCCGGACCCGCATGCTTCCACCGAATCTTCAGATTACGGAGGTTGGCCAATTGTTGACATTTGGCGAGTGGCAACTGGATACGACCAGTCGGCATCTGCTTGACCGGAATGGGACCGCCGTTGCGCTCAGCGGTGCCGAATATCGATTGCTGCGCGTGTTTGTCGATCATCCGCAGCGTGTCCTCAACCGGGATCAACTGTTGAATCTCACGCAAGGACGCGAAGCCGAGCTATTCGACAGATCCATCGACCTTCTGGTGAGCCGGCTTCGCCAGCGCCTTAGCGACGATGCGCGCGAGTCCGCCTATATCAAGACCGTTCGCAGTGAGGGCTACGTCTTCTCAATGCCCGTCGAGATTTCCGAGCTCCGCCAATGACCGACGGAGCGGTGATCCGGCGATTTTGGCCATGGCCCCGGACTTTGGGGTGGAGGTTGTTCCTGATCCTTCTGACCGGCCTGACGGTTGCCCACGGACTTTCGTTCAGCGCTCTGTTTCTTGAACGCTACATGACGACCAAGACTGTGATGCTGAACACGCTCGAGAATGACGTAGCGACCTCGATTGCCATACTGGATCGCCTGCCGGCCGAAGAGCGAGCAGATTGGCTGATGCGGCTCGACCGGGGGACGTACCGATTTGTATTAGGCCCTGGCTTGGCCGGCGTTCCTGACATGAGCAACCGCGGAGCCGAGATCGCCGCGAAAATACAAGAAGCCGGCGGCCAGCGTTTTCCTATCCAGGTCGAATCCATACCGGGTGACGGCAAACGTCTTCAGGCTCATCTGACGTTGAGCGATGGCAATCCACTGACGATCGATGTGAACCCCGCGACCATGCCCTTGGCGGAGTGGTTGCCATATGTGCTTCTAGCGCAACTCATTCTTCTCATTCTTTGCAGCTGGTTTGCCGTTCGTCAGGCGATACGTCCGCTCGTGAATCTTGCCAATGCCGCCGACGCGCTCGACCCGAACAAAAAAGCGCCGCGATTGAGCGAAACCGGACCGAGCGAAGTCGCCTATGCCGCAACGGCGTTCAACGCGATGCGAGACCGTATCGCACACTATCTAGAGGAGCGGGTGCAGATCCTCGCGGCGATCTCACATGACCTTCAAACGCCGATCACACGCATGAAGCTTCGCGCCGAATTCGCCGAAGACTCCGTCGAGAAGGACAAACTGGTCCAGGATCTGGCCGAGATCGAGCGCCTCATCCACGAAGGGGTGGCCTATGCTCGTAGCGCCCATGGAAACACGGAGAAATCCTCTCGGATAGACGTCGGGTCGTTCATGGAAAGCCTCGTCTATGATTATCAGGATACAGGCAAAGCCGTAACGATAAACGGCAAGATCAATGCCGCCATCGAAACGCGGCCGCACGCCCTGCGCCGCATCTTCACCAATCTTATCGATAATGCCCTTAAATTCGGCGGAAGTGCCGAAGTTCATCTGGAAAAGGATGCCCAAGGCTCAGTCACCATAAAGGTGCTGGACCGCGGTCCCGGCATTCCAGAAGATCAGCTTGAAGCCGTTCTCCAACCATTCTTCCGGCTCGAGCAGTCGCGAAACCGGGGAACCGGGGGGACCGGACTGGGATTGGCCATCGCACATCAACTTGCGCTTGCCACAGGCGCCTCACTCAAACTGCGCAATCGCGACGGCGGTGGACTCTCGGCGGAAATATCCATCCATTGATGCGCCCAATTTGAAGGGCACCCGCGATGGACAAAGCAGAACTCGTCTTTGTATCGCAATGCAACAGGCCGCCTCCCTCGCACACTTCGGTACACTTTAACTCCAATCCCGACACATGCGGGATACATCCGCGAGGCCCTATGCGATCAAGGGCTGGTTTTTCGGCCGCTGCGCCTTGGCGCCCCATCAATCACTCCAAAGGAAACGATGATGACCCTTCTGGTTATTGGTTACCTGGCAGGTATGCTGACGATCCTTAGTCCGTGCATCCTTCCGGTTCTTCCCTTTGTCTTCGCCCGCGCGGGGCAGCCTTTCGTCAAAAGCACGCTGCCGATGCTCGCCGGCATGGCAATTACCTTTGCCTTGGTGGCCACGCTTGCAGCAGTTGGCGGAAGCTGGGCGATTCATGCCAATGAATACGGCCGCTATGCTGCGATCGCGCTGCTCGCTGTTTTCGGTATGACGCTTCTCTCACCACAGCTTGCCACTATCCTGACGAGGCCGATCGTTGCGTTCGCAAACAGACTTTTGAATTCGACCGGTGGGCCGCGCTCGGTTCCTACGGTCTTCAGCTCACTGCTTCTTGGCACTGCGACGGGTTTGCTCTGGGCGCCCTGTGCCGGACCGATTCTGGGCTTGGTCCTGACGGGTGCCGCTCTTCAGGGCGCGAACGTTCAGACAACACTGCTGCTGGTGGCCTATTCGGCGGGTGCTGCGACGTCGCTCGCCGTTGCCCTTCTGATCGGTGGACGGGTCTTTGCCGCCATGAAGCATTCGCTGGGCGCCGGTGAATGGCTGCGTCGTGGCCTTGGCATTGCCGTCCTTTGTGGTGTCGTTGCCATCGGATTTGGCGCCGATACCGGCCTTCTCGCCCGTCTCTCCAGTTCCGGTACGGGTAAGGTCGAGCAGGCGCTTCTGGATGCATTCAAGCCGGTGTCTAAAGGCGTTGCAAGCAGCATGGTGCTGGCGGCCGACCCGGGTCAGAAGTTTCGCAGCGATCTGCCGGTTGAGGGGCAGTTCCCGTCCCTTGACGGTGCGGTCGAATGGTTGAATTCGCCGCCACTGACCACCGAGCAGCTGCGCGGCAAGGTCGTGCTGGTCGATTTCTGGACATACTCCTGCATCAATTGCATTCGGACTGTTCCCTACGTTCGGGCCTGGGCGGAGAAGTACAAGGATCAGGGCCTCGTGGTGATCGGCGTACATGCACCGGAATTCGCCTTCGAAAAGAAGATCGACAACGTCAAGAAGGCGATCAGTGATTTCCAGATCGGCTATCCGGTTGCGGTCGATAACAACTTCAAAATCTGGCGGGCATTCCAGAATAGTTACTGGCCGGCCCATTACTTCATCGATGCAAACGGGCAGATCAGATACCATCATTTCGGTGAAGGTGACTACGACAAGTCCGAAAAGATCATCCAGGATCTGCTGGCGGAAGCTGGAAGCCTGAAGGCGGATAACGAGGCCATAAAGCCAGATGCCACGGGTGCGCAGGTGGCACCTGATCTTGGCAACATCCGATCCTCCGAGACTTACATCGGCTATCAGCGGGCAGCGAACTTTGTATCTCCAGAAGGTCTGAACGGTGATACCGCGCAGGACTATACAACGGCGGAGCCGCGGCTCAATGAATGGGGACTGGCCGGCAATTGGACGGTCGGGCCTGAACAGGCAACGCTCAATCAACAAGGCGGCGCTATCACCTACAGATTCATGGCGCGTGACCTGCACCTCGTTCTTGGACCCGGCGCTGACGGCAAACCGGTGCGGTTCCAGGTGAAGGTCGATGGCAAAGTTCCGGGCGAAAACCATGGCGCGGATGCCAATGCCGACGGCAACGGGACCGTCACTCAAACACGCCTTTATCAGATGGTGCGTCAGGCGGGTGACATCAAAGAACGAACCTTTGAAGTTCGCTTTCTTGACCCGGGCGTTGAAGCTTTCGTTTTCACCTTTGGGTGAGGAGACAATCATGCATAACAAAACTCAATCGAAAATCCTGAAGCGTATCGGAGCATCCACCCATTCCTTGTGGCCGGACGTTTGCTCGGTCTCGTCGGAGCCGCGCTGGGTAGCTCATCTGCCGCCGACGCGCCAAGATTGGCCCCGCCCGTGATACATGCCATTATCAGTGGTGTCGGCGCACAAACCCCAGTGTTCGCGGGTGGCTGTTTCCGGGGCGCCCAAGGCGTGGTTCAGCATGTCGGGAGTGATCTGAAACGATTCTTCCCACAATCCTGTCGGGAAAAGCCTGTTCTGGTCTTGGGCAGTCAAGGTTGATGGAGAAGTCAAAGCTCACCTTTGCTGGCCTTCACAAGGTTATCGCGCAGGTTCGTGATGGCCCTTTGCAGGATCGGAAACTCCTCGGGCGTCAGACCCGAGGCTTTCACCGTCACCTCGCCAAGGCCGAAGCCTTTCTCGCGAAGGCGGCGTCCCGCATGGGTCAGCGAAATTCGGACGTTGCGCTCGTCCTCGGTATCCCTTGTACGGCTGAGATATCCCATGGCCTCAAGCCGTTTCAGCATTGGCGTCATGGTACTCGGTTCCAGAAACAGATTCTCGCTCAAGCCTTTGACCGTCTGCTGATCCTCTTCCCACAAAGAGATAATTGTTATGTATTGCGGGTAGGTGAGGCCGAGCTCGTCCAGGACGGGTTTGTAGACCCGCGAGTAGGCAAGGTTGGCCGAGTAGATCGAGAAGCACATGAAATCTGCCAGTTTCGCAGTCTCGGTGCGGGGAGGTGCCTTTCTGGTCATTGGGTTCTCCGGTGAAATAATTATGACGCAAATGATTATCGTACTTGTAAGCATCAAATGGGATTGATACAATTATTATCACAATGATTATTGTAATAATAATAATGTGAAATGATCGGAAGGAGTTTCGTTATGCAGTTTGCCATCAAATGCCTGATCGGTATCGCAGTTCTGGCATCGCCGTGCGCCTATGACAGTGACCCGCGCGAACCGGCGGCGGTCGCTGCACTAATCGCCAAAGTGTCTTCCCCGAACGCCCCGGCCTCGACATTGACGACCGGCCAGAGATTCGATTTCGTTGAGAATTGCGACATCGAAGCGAGGCATTAGCAAGCCTCAATGACTGTGAGAATTTACGCCGAGGCGCTTTTGCATTCATTCGCAATCGCCATGACGCTCCTTTAATGCTAGGATAGACACTACAAAAACAATCGACGAGATTCCGGAGGCCATATCAATGAAGGCATCGGAATCGAGGGGGGAAGGACCCAAGTCGCGGGCGGCGGCAATCTCCGAAAGTATATCCTTTCCAATAGCCGCACCCACCGGACTATGAGGGAGGCGGTGGTATGACCGAAATTCAGTTCAACGGGCTCCAGGGCGAGAAGATCGCCCTTTCAAACGACATCCTGACGGCGTTGCAGACACAGCTTCGCGGCAATTTGTGTCTGCCGAACGAAGCCGGGTATGACGAGGCGCGGACGATATGGAACGCCATGATCGACCGGAGGCCAGCCGCCGTCGTGCGCTGCCACGGCGCGAGCGATGTGATGCGGGCCGTACGCCTTGCGCGCGACAACGGGCTCCTCGTGGCCGTGCGCGGCGGGGGCCACAACATTTCTGGCAACGCCGTCTGCGAGGGCGGCCTGCTGATCGACCTGTCGCCAATGCGCTCCGTTCGCGTCGATCCGAAGACGCGCACCGCGCGGGTAGAGCCCGGCGTGACGCTCGGTGAGTTCGACAAAGAGGCGCAAGCGTTCGGTCTTGCCACGCCGCTTGGCATCAACTCGACCACCGGGGTGGCGGGCCTCACGCTCGGCGGGGGATTCGGCTGGCTCAGCCGCAAATTCGGTTTCACCGTGGACAATCTTATCTCGGCCGACGTGGTGACTGCCGACGGCACCCTCGTTCAGGCGAGCGCAACGGACAACCCCGATCTTTTCTGGGCCATCCGCGGCGGCGGCGGCAATTTCGGCGTGGTGACGTCGTTCGAGTTCAAACTGCATCCTGTCGGTCCCGATCTGGTATCGGGTCTGATTGTCCATCCGTTTGCCCGCGCCCGCGAACTTCTTGCCGGCTATCGCGAGGTGGCGGCGGCCGCTCCCGACGAACTTACAATCTGGGTGGTGCTGCGCAAGGCACCGCCTTTGCCGTTCCTGCCGGCCGATGTGCATGGCAAGGAAATCCTCGTCTTCGCTGTCTGCTATGCCGGTGAGCCGGATAAAGCAGAAGGCGCGCTTGCGGCGCTTCGCGCACTGGGCGAGCCGATCGCCGACGTGATCGGCGTGCAGCCTTACGCTGCCTGGCAGACTGCGTTCGATCCGCTGCTCACGCCAGGGGCGTTTAACTATTGGAAATCGCATAATTTCACAGCATTGAGCGACGGGCTGTTCGACACGCTTATCGATTACGTTGGTACATTGCCGACTTCGGAATGCGAGATCTTTTTGGGCCAGCTCGGTGGTGCCAGCAGCCGCGTGCGCTTGGACGCAACCGCCTATCCGCATCGCGACGCAAATTATGTGATGAACGTGCATACAAGATGGCGCGAGCGTGGAGACGAGCAGGCCTCAATCAAATGGGCTCGTGGGCTCTTTACGGCGACTGCGCCTCACGCGACTGGCGGCGTCTATGTCAATTTCATGCCTGACGATGAGAAAGACAGAGTAGCCGAGGCGTATGGCAGCAACTATGCAAGGCTGGCGGCGCTGAAAGCCAAATACGACCCGGACAATCTGTTCCGGCTGAACCAGAACGTCCAGCCAAAAGCGTAGCGTCTCAAGTAAGCGGAAAGGTATTCAGGAGGCGAACGGAGCCCCGCACGGAGGTGACTTGGACATTGGGCAATGGCTGCGCGGCCTCGGCCTGCAGACCTACGAACAAGCGTTTCGTGACAACGGGGTCGACCTTGAGGTCTTGCCTCTTTTAACAGCAGGCGATTTGAAGGAGATTGGCGTTTCGGCCGTAGGCCACCGGAGGAAGATACTTGACGCGGTTGGCGAACTGACGGCGCGACCGGATACCGTAGATCAAAAGGCTCCCGATCGGGCCGAGCGGCGACAGCTCACGGTCATGTTCTGTGACCTTGTAGGCTCGACAGCACTGTCTGCAAGCCTCGATCCGGAAGATATGCAGGAACTCCTTCAGATCTACCATGCGCGGGTTGGTGATCTCGTCAGCCAATACTGCGGTTTCGTCGCCAAATATATGGGCGATGGTGCGCTGATCTACTTCGGGTATCCCCAAGCGCATGAGGACGATGCTGAACGCGCGGTGCGGGCCGGACTCGCCCTGGTGGCCGGCATTTCAGAATTGAGCGCGGACGGCAACCGCCTCAATGCACGCGTCGGTATTGCTACCGGGCTTGTTGTTGTCGGCGACCTCTTAGGGGTGGGCGAGGCGCAGGAGCGTGGAATAGCGGGTGAGACGCCCAATCTTGCGGCCCGGCTGCAGGAATTCGCGGGGGTCGGCGCGGTGGTCATCGCCGACACTACGCGCCGGCTTGTCGGCGACCTGTTCGAGCTCTCCCAACTGGCGCCGTGCTCACTGAAGGGCTTCGCCGTACCAGTGCTGGCCTGGCGAGTAACGGGCGAGGGGAAAGCGGAAAGCCGGTTTGAAGCGCTTCATGGAACGCGAGTCACCGGGCTTGTCGGCCGCGACGAGGAACTCGACCTCGTGTTGTCGCGTTGGCGGCAGATAAAGGAGGGGGGTGGGCAGGTCGCTCTCATTTCAGGTGAACCCGGCATCGGCAAGTCGCGGTTGGTGCTTGCCCTGCGCGAGCGGCTGCAGGGGGAGTCCAAGATATCGCTCAGCTACGCTTGCTCGCCGCATCACGTCAACAGCGCTCTCTTTCCCTTTGTCACGCAACTGGAGCGGGCGGCAGGATTTACGCCGGACGATGCCGGTGATACCCGCCTCGACAAACTTGAATCCCTGCTGCATGAAACAGCAGAAAAGCCCAACAACGCGGTAGCGCTTTTTGCCGACCTGCTCGGCATTCCGATCGGCTCGCAGCATGCACTTGCGGCGATGTCGTCGCTGCAGAAGAAGGGGCTTCTCTTCCGCGCATTTCTCACGCAGCTCGAGGGGCTCGCGGTGCGCGGCCCGGTGCTGGTGGTGCTGGAGGACGTGCACTGGCTTGATCCGACTTCCCGCGAACTCTTCGATCAGATGGTCGAGCGCCTCCAGCGCCTGCCTGTGCTCCTCATCGCGACGTTTCGGCCGGAGCAGGCCCCGCCCTGGATCGGCTTTCCCCATGTCACGCTGCTCACGCTGAACAGGCTGCCGGAGGCTCAGGTACGGTCGCTGGTCGAGCGGGTCGCTGGCAAGTCGCTGCCTGCGGAAGTGCTCGAGCAGATCCTGGCGCGAACGGAGGGTGTGCCGCTCTTCACCGAAGAGCTGACCAAGACTGTGCTCGAATCAGGATTGCTCAGGGACACCGGTGACCGCTACGTCCTCGATGGGTCCCTCCCTCCGCTGGCGATACCCGCAACACTTCACGACTCGCTGATGGCCCGCCTCGATCGGCTCGCACCGGTAAAGGAGGTAGCGCAGATCGGCGCCTGCATTGGCCGCGAGTTCGATCATGAACTGCTTGCGGCCGTGGTGCCGCTGCCGGACGCTGATCTCGTGGCCGCGCTGGAACGACTGGTCGCCGCCGAGCTCGTCTTCCGCCGCGGCGTTCCGCCGGCGACGACGTACATCTTCAAGCATGCGCTGGTACGTGATGCTGCATATCAGAGTTTGCTCCGGAAGCGTCGCCAGGAGTTGCATGCGAATATTGCCACTGCGCTGGAGACGGACTTTCCCCAAACGCTCGAAGCGCGGCCCGAACTGGTCGCCCGCCACTTCGACGACGCCGGGCTCTTCGACAAGGCGGTCGGGTACTGGCTGCGGGCGGGCCGACTTGCGGCAGGCCGCTCGGCTAACGTGGAAGCAATCGCGCATCTGCGGTCCGGGCTGGCGAGCCTTGCGGCGCTTCCTGCCGGCGAGCCTCGCTCACGATTGGAGCTGTCGCTGCAACTGGCGCTCGGTGGCCCGATCCTGGCCACGAAGGGGTTTGCGTCACGAGAAGCGGAGGTTGTCTATCAACGCGCCAGGGAACTCAGCCGGGAACTTGACAACGACGCGGATCTCTTCACCGCGATAAGAGGGCTAGGATATGTCTACCACGTGCGCGGCAACCTTCGCGAGGCGACGAAACTCATCGATGAAGCAGTCGACCTTGCGCATCGGATGGGCGACCCGACGTTTCCCGTTGAGGCCTATCATTTCGCCGGGGCACCGACATTCCATCTCGGCAAATTCCAGGTCGCCCGCGATTGGCTCCAGCGGAGCTTGGAGGCCGGCGACTATCACGGCCGTTTTCACTCAGAGGTATATGGCATCAATATGGGGGTCTTCTGCCGTGCATATATCGCCCACTGCGACTGGCATCTCGGCTACCCTGACCGCGCCCTGCAAACCGGCGAGGAAGGGCTTGCGCTCGCCAGGGAAGTTGCGCACCCTTTCAGTATAGTGATCGCGCTCGCTTACCTCGCGATGCTGCACCAGTTCCGACGCGAGCCGGAGGCGACGCTTAGAATCGCTGAGGAAGCCCGTAGCCTCTGCCTGGAGTATCGGTTTGATTATTACGGCGCGTGGAGCGCGCTTGTGCGCGCCTGGGCCATCGCAGAACAGGGTTGTCTTGAGGAAGGGCTCGCCGCCTATCAAGCGGCGTTTAAGGAATTCGCCGAAACCGGCGCGGGGCTGCGGATGCCGCACTACCTTTGCCTGCTTGCCGCCAGTCAGCGTAAGGCAGGACGACGTGCGGCCGGACTCAGAATCATTGTCGAAGCGGCCCAGATTGCTGGGAGAACCCTGGAGAGCTGGTGCAATGCCGAACTCGAACGCGAGCGCGGCGAACTTTTGCTACTTGATGATTCCGGCGACGCTCGCGAGGCGGCCGAAGCCGCCTTCAAGAGGGCGATCGATATCGCCGCCAACCAAGGATGCAAAATGTATCAACTGCGGGCCAGCACTGCGCTCGCCCGGCTTTGTGCCGAGCGTGGCGAACGCAAGACGGCTTTTGATGTCCTCGCGCCGATTTATGACGGCTTCACTGAAGGTCATGATACACCCGACCTTCTTGGAGCCCGCGAGCTGCTTGTCAAACTGCGATAGTCGGCAGGAACGGCGACGTCGATCTCCTTGAACCTTTTCGGCGGCGCGTAGTACCGATCGCATCACATCAGCGGTAGCTCTGAAGCCTAGCTACAAGATCGCTTAGTGGCCGCCGAACACGAGAGTCTGGACGGGCAGCATCAGTGCCTGCATGCGAAGGATCATGGCATGCACGATCGCGACCGTATCCACGACGTGCAGGAATACCCAACGTGAAGTGCTGATATCTTTCGCTGCGAGCGCATCGTGGTTGTTGGTATACGCGTTTGCGATGCAGCTACTGCCCGGCGGAATTCCCTCCAGCAGCCCCGGATAGAGCGGCTGCAGAAATACTGTCAGCGAACCTCCCCGCGCCAACTGCTGCACGTCGATCAGTTGATCCGTTGCCCGGAGTTGTCCCGCAGCAATGACATCCTGCACTTCGGTCACGACCATGGGGATGATCGTAAAAGGCTTCCCGATACATGTGGCCTCGGCAATCATGCCCTTCTTCATCACCTGTGCCTCGATCTGGCCAAAGCCGGCAACCAGGTTTACACGCCCAGCTTCTTGCGGGACAAGGATCCCGGCGGGTCGTATCATTGTGTTTACAACGTCGCCAGGCCGCAGTACGAACTGCTGGACCGTTCCGGCGACACCCGCCCGAACCAGGGTTTTATCCAGCTCCACCTGTGCCTGCGCAAGCGCTGCTTCTGCACTCGCCTTCTGGGCAGGCAGGAGCGATGAAAGTCTTGTCTCGATGGTCCGTTTGTTGGCGACAGCGGCGTCGAGCGCGCCCTTCCGGCCATCCGCAGCGATTTGCAAGCGCTCGACCTCTCGAACCGAGACGTCGGCATTGCGCCGCAAAAGCTCTTGCCTGGTTGCCAGCTCGTCCAGAGACTGCTGGTAGGCACCTTGCGCCTGCTGGATGAGCCCGTCCGCGGCGGCAAGCTCGGTTTGTGCCACGGCGGTCTGGGCGACGGCTTCAGCGATTTGGCGTTGTGCCGTCTCTCGCGCGGCTTCCTGTTCAGAACTATCAAGCCGAAACAGCGGGTCCCCGGCTGCGACCGTTGCATTGACGCCGACAAACACCTCGGCAACGCGGCCGGTGGTCTCGGGAAGGATGCTGACGGTCCGGAATACCGCGGTGACGTTCTTTGTTGACGGATGATAGTAAAAAATGAGGGTGATCAATAAAACAGTCAGCAACAGGCACGCAGTGATGCCCCAGCGCAGCTCAAACCATACGGTGTAGAGGTTGATTTCCCGCCCAAGACGCTTGCCTTGCACGTAACGGCGGAAAAGATAGTCCGGAAAGACTGTGAGCAGTGAACAGAGAAGCAACTCGAACATGACTCAGATACCCCCACCCGCGGTGTCAGTTTTTTGCTCCGGTTCAGGGGGTGAGACGATTGCCTCATCCTCGCCGGCTGTATCGCGTCCAGACAGTTTCTCGAGCGACTGTGCAATTGAAACCATCGGCGTCGAGAAATCCGGCAGGTCAATCATCGCCAGCAACAGGCCGGCAATCCAGAAGACATGGTTGTGGGTGAAAAGGGAGATGAGCGCCAGGACGGCCACAATTTCCATCTGCACCTTTTTCCCCCGGTGCGCCATGTGCTCGGGCAGGGCATGGAGTTTAAAGTAGAAATTGCCGACTATGAGGATCATGGCCAAAAGGAACACGACGACCCCATTGAACAGCCAGTCGGTTTGGCCTGGGGCAGTGACAAAAACCGGCAGGTGTTCTATCGCCGCCGGATGTAACGTGTCGTCCATATCCCATTCCCCTTAACGCTGCCATGGCCGCAACCGACCACTTACCCCACCCGGCCAATACCGTCCGTGCAGGCGCAGCATGCATGTTGTCGAATTTTGAATAAAGTACGTAACAGTAACTATAACGGGGCTTTGCTGTTGGGAGCAGCTTTGCTGCGCGAGGCTCGAAAGCCTCGCGCCATTTCGCTAGTGGGCTGGGGCTTCTTCCACCACTACCTTGCGTTTGCGGCCAAACGACCGGAGTGCGACGTAGAACACCGGTGTCAGGAACAGGCCGAAGAACGTAACCCCGAGCATGCCGGAAAACACCGCTGTACCCAGTGACTGACGCATTTCCGCGCCGGGACCTTGTGCGATCATCAGCGGAACAACGCCGAAGATGAAGGCGAAGGCAGTCATCAGGATCGGACGCAGGCGAAGGCGGCTGGCCTCGATGGCCGCTTCTACCGGTGTGGCACCTTCCTCCTCGTGTTGTCGGGCGAATTCGACGATCAGAATCGCATTCTTCGCCGCCAGTCCAATCAGGACGACGAGGCCGATTTGCGTCAGGATATTGTTGTCCATACCTCGCAGGTGCACTCCGATGAGTGCAGCCAGCACTGCCAATGGAACGATCAGGATGATCGCCAGCGGCAGGACCCAGCTTTCATATTGAGCGGCCAGCGCAAGGAAGACGAAGACCACGGAAAGGCCGAAAATGAGTATGGCCGTATTGCCGGTGCTTCTTTCCTGCAAAGCAAGTTCGGTCCAGTTGAAAGTTGTGCCGGAAGGCAATGTTTTCGCTGCAAGCTCCTCCATCTTGTCGAGCCCGGTGCCTGTCGAAACCCCGGGAGCAGAATTGCCCTGGAGCGGAACCGACACATACATATTGTACCGCTGCACGAGCGATGGGCCGGTTGTATCCCTGATTTCGACAAGTGTACCCAACGGGACCAGCGCGCCGGTTGCCGAGCGAACTTTCAGCGCAAGAATGTCCGCACGATCAACGCGATACTGCTGATCGGCCTGCGCGCGAACTTGATAAACACGGCCGTAAGCATTGAAATCGTTCACATAGGACGTGCCAAGATTGATCGACAGCGCTTCAAAAATGTTGGGAATAGGCACATTCAATGCCCGAGCCTTGTCGCGGTCGATCTCAAGGAAATATTGCGGGCTCGAGGCGGAGAACGTCGTATAAACGCCGGTAAGGCCCGGTGTCTGGTTGGCTTCTCCCATCATCTGCTGGGCCAGAGCGAGAACGCGGCGCATATCGGAACTGTCGCGATCGAGGAGCTGCATCTTGAAACCACCGGCGTTGCCGACACCGCGAATAGAAGGCGGCGGCACCGCGATGATGAAGGCTTCCTGTATGCTCTGCAGGCTTCCATAAATCTGGCCGATGATCGAACTCGCCGATTGCCCGTTCTTGATGCGCTCATCGAATGAATCGAATGGCGCGAAGACGACACCGGCGTTCGACGCATTGGTGAAAGTAGCACCACTGAAACCGGCAAAGGCCACCGAGTTTCTGACGCCGGGGATGCCTCGGATAATCTTCGATGCCTGTTGAACCACCGCATCGGTGCGGGCGAGGGACGCACCATCGGGAAGCTGGATGACGACGATGGCGTAGCCCTGATCCATTTGAGGAATGAAACCGCGCGGCACGATGTTCGACATGTACCACGTTGCGCCGAGCAGCCCTACGAACACGAGAAACGAGCCAATGAGGCCAATAGTCGATCCCACAAGGTGCCTTACCACCCAGGAATAGCCCGACGCCATTTTATCGAAGCCTCTGTTGAAGCCATTGGCAAGGCTTCGCCCGAAACGCGCCAATGGGTTTTTGGAAAGCGCGTGATCGTGCGGACGCAGGACAAGTGCTGCCAGGGCGGGAGACAACGTCAGCGAGTTGAGAGCTGAAATCGCTGTCGCCGCAGAAATCGTCACGGCAAATTGCAGGTAGAACTGGCCGGAAATGCCGGGAATGAAAGCTGTTGGTACGAACACTGCAATCAGCACCAGCGAGATGGCGATAACAGCGGTGCCCACTTCATCCATGGTCGTATGGGATGCCTGCTTCGGCGTCATTCCAGCTGCCAGATTACGTTCGACGTTTTCGACGACGACGATCGCGTCATCCACCACGATGCCGATGGCGAGGACGAGGCCAAACAGGGTCAGCATATTCAGCGAAAAGCCGAAGGCGAGGAGAATGGCAAACGTGCCGATCAACGAGACCGGGATGGCAACGATGGGAATGATTGCGGTGCGCCACGATTGCAGGAAGACGAGCACGACCAGTGCGACCAGAATCACTGCTTCGAAGATCGTCGTGTAAACGTCGTTGATCGATTCGGCGATGAATTCAGTGGGATCGTAGACGATGTCGTATTTAAGCCCTGGAGGAAAGTCCTTGGCAAGCTCCTGCATTGTCGACTTGATTGTCGCCGCCGCCGCAAGCGCATTGGTCCCCGGACGGCTGAAAATGCCGAGTGCGACAGCTGGACTGCCATCGAGATAGCTGTTGGTCACATAGTCTTTCGCACCAAGTTCAATGCGGGCAACATCCTGCAACTGGACGAGGCGGCCGTCTGCGCCGGTCTTGACGATCACATAGCGAAATTGCCTTGCGTCGTCGAAGCGGCCCTGCATCGTGACAGTATACTGAAAAGCGTTTGTGCCAGACGTTGGCGGTCCGCCGATTTCACCACCATTGACCTGAACATTCTGGTCGCGCAAGGCCTGCACGACATCGCCCGACGTCATGCTATAGGCGGCCAGCTTCTGCGGATCGAGCCAGACCCGCATCGAATATTGACGCTCACCGAAAATGGTGATGTCGCCCACACCGTCGAGTCGTAAAAGCACGTCGCGAATGCGGGTGTTGGCGTAGTTCGACGCGTAGAGCTGGTCATAGCGGTTATCCGGCGAAAGCACGTGCACGACCATCATGAGGTCAGGCGAGCTTTTCGTCGTGGTTATGCCGTTGCGCTGCACGTCTTCTGGCAGCTGAGGCACAGCGATCGCGACACGGTTCTGCACAAGCACCTGCGCCTTATCGAGATCGGTACCAAGCTTGAAAGTGATCGTCAGCGACATTGAGCCGTCTGCGGTCGAATAGGATGACATGTAAAGCATGTCTTCGACGCCGTTGATCTGCTGCTCGATCGGCGTCGCCACAGTATTCGCAATGGTCTCCGCATCGGCGCCCGGATAGGACGTGCGCACCACGATGGTCGGTGGGGCGATTTCCGGATATTGGGCGACGGGGAGCTGTGTATAGGCAATACTGCCGACAAGCAGCAGTACGATCGAAAGGACAGATGCGAAGATCGGCCGATCGATGAAGAAATGCGCAAACCTCATTGGCTGGCCTCCGCCATCTTCGCCTCTTGCGGAAGCTGGACGAGTTCGGGTTTGACCTTGCCGCCGGGGCGAACGCGCATCAATCCATTGACGACGATCGTCTCGTCACCAGTCAACCCCTCGCGAATAACACGATAACCATAAAGCTTCGGCCCTACCCGAACAGGCTTGGTGGTCACGCTGCCGTCTTCGCCGACGACAAAGACAATCCTTTCATTCTGGTCGGAACCGATAGCTTCGTCAGGGACGAGAACACCCTTGTACGTATTCGACGCGGCCACTTCGACCCGGCCAAAAAGCCCCGGCTGCAGAATGAATTTCGGATTGGCGAAGCGCGCCCGAACGCGCATCGTTCCCGTCGCATTATCGAGCCGGTTTTCAGCAAAGTCGAGTTTGCCCTTGACCGGCGGTTCGTTGGAGTCCGTGAGCTTGACAGTGACGTCGAGGCCGCCACCGCCTTCCTGCAAATTGCTTCCACGTTCGCGTGCCGTCCGTGCGTAGTTGAGCAGGTTCCGCTCATCGACGTCGAAATAGAAATCGATCGGGTCAAGCGAGACGATCGTCGTCAGGACCGTGTCATTGGCATTGACCAGATTGCCGACTGAAATCAGCCGGCGATCGATGCGGCCGTCCTGCGGTGCAGTGATCTGGGTATACACAAGATTGAGCTGAGCGTTGTCGACAGCCGCCTGAGCGCCAGCCACACTGGCTTGGCCCGCCAGGAAAGCGCGGCGCTGGTCATCGAGCGTCGATACCGACAGTGTGCCGCTGCCGGTGAGCGATTCCGTCCGCTTGAACTGTGCTTCAGCGTAAGTCAGCGTTGTCTTGGCAACTTCGAGCGACGATTGTGCCTGCGCCAGCGCGGTGACATAAGGCCGCTGATCAATCGTGAAAAGCGGATCGCCTTTCTTTACCAATGCGCCATCGGTGAAATGAACGGTATCGAGATAGCCATCGATGCGTGAACGGACGGAGACCTGGTCGACGGCTTCGAAACGTCCGATAAATTCATCGCTGTCGACCACGTCGCGCACGACCGGTTTCGCGACCGTCACGGTGGGAGGAGGAGGTGGGGCCGCGGCCTCCTGGGCGAGGGCTGCTGATGCCGACAGGGCGGCGGCGGTAAAACCAAGCTTTAAGGCTGTAATCAACGCTCGTGACAAGGGGAAGGCCTCCATGGCAGTGATACTTCCAAGTGTGTCGTACGGGGAGAAAATGCCAATCTGCCCAATCGATTGAAACAGCTCGAAGACAGGTTTCCGCGGACGATCAAACTAATATTGCAAGTCAATTCGCGGAGCTTCGACGCGATTCAAATACGGCGCCTTTTGGACAAGGCGCGGCCATAATCAATCGATCTCAAAACCCCGTACGGGGAGATTTGCACAGTTCGATTTCGTTGTCACCCTGCAATCGCGGGTGGTATCCGGCCGATGACAAGCAATTTCATCCGGTCAAAGGCTCCACCATTGATTTTTATACGTAAGGCAAGTAAAGGGAGCGACCAATCGGTGAGGGTGCAATTTCTTCCGTAACTTTGTACCGTAATCTGTGATACAATCTGTGCCACAAAACGAAGTTGAGTTAGAAATAAAGCAATAAAATCAACGCGGATGGTAGAGCCTTGCTCACTCCATCCGAACCAGAAGCCACGATGGCATGAGATTTTCTCCCGCAATTTGGCGAACGAGCCGGCTACGGCGGGACAAATGTTAAAAAAGTGAAGGTTTGGACATGCAGGTTACTGAAACGCTCAATCAAGGGCTGAAGCGCGAGATCAAGGTCGTTGTTCCGGCCAAGGATCTGGAAGCAAAGCTTTCCGAACGCCTCCAAGGCGCCAGCGCAAAAGCGCGCATCAATGGCTTCCGTCCAGGCAAGGTCCCGATGGCCCATCTGCGCAAGATGTATGGCAAGTCGTTCATGGCTGAAGTCGTCAATGAGATCTTGAGCAATTCATCACGTACGATCCTTGCCGAGCGCAATGAAAAATCAGCTACCCAGCCTGAAGTCGTTATGACCGAGGACGAGAAGGAAGCGGAAAAGGTTTTGAGCGGTCAGGCCGATTTCGAATTCTCGCTGAATTATGAAGTTCTGCCTGCCATCGAAATCAAGGACACCTCCAAGATCAACGTCACGCGCGAAGTCGTTGATGTCTCCGATGAGGAAGTCGAAGAGCAGGTCAAGCGTGTTGCAAGCTCTGCCCAGACCTTTGAAACGAAGAAGGGCAAGGCTGAAAGCGGCGACCGCATCACCATGGATTACCTCGGCAAGGTCGATGATGTTCCTTTCGATGGCGGCGCCGACAGTGACGCAACGCTGGTTCTCGGTTCCGGGCAGTTCATTCCTGGCTTCGAAGATCAGTTGATCGGTGCCAAGGCTGGCGACGAAAAGCAGATCAAGGTGACGTTCCCCGCCGAATACCAGGCCGCTCATCTTGCAGGCAAGGACGCAACTTTCGACGTTACCGTCAAGGAAGTGGCCAAGCCGGGCGAGCTCGAGATCAATGACGAGACCGCCAAGAAGCTTGGCATCGAAAGTGCCGACCGCCTCCGCCAGGTCATCCGCGAGCAGATCGAAAGCCAATACGGCAAGTTCACTCGCCAGAAAGTGAAGCGCCAGATTCTCGACGCGCTCGACGGCGAATATCAGTTCGAATTGCCAGAACGTCTGGTCAATGCCGAGTTCAACAATATCTGGGCGCAAATCGGCCACGACCTGCAGGAAGCCGGCAAGACTTTCGAAGACGAAGACACGACCGAAGAAGAAGCACGCGACGAATATCGCAAGCTCGCCGAACGCCGCGTTCGCCTTGGTCTCGTTCTCTCCGAAATCGGCAACAAGGCTGGTATCGAAGTAACCGAGGAAGAACTGCAGCGTGCCGTTTATGATCAGGTCCGCCAGTATCCGGGTCAGGAACAGCAGATCTATGAATTCTTCCGCAAGACGCCGGAAGCAGTCAACAATCTCCGTGCTCCGCTCTTCGAGGAAAAGGTGGTCGATCACCTTTTGTCGAACATCAACGTCACCGACAAGAAGGTGACCAAGGAAGCGCTGATGGCTGACGACGAGGCTGACGCCAAGTCGAACGAAGCCAAGAAGCCTGCCAAGAAGGCGGCGCCGAAAAAGGCCGCCAAGAAGAAGACTGACGACGAGGCATAAGCTTCAACGAATGATCTGGAAAAAGGCCGCTTGAAGCGGCCTTTTTTGTTAGCGTAATGCATCAACTCATTTGCAACGCTCGGGAGTCTTACCCCTTGATTGAGATTCGACCGCACATTCCGGCAGACAACACTGCACTCGCCCTCCTGTTCGAGGAAATGCAGAACCACTGCCAAGTATTCTGCCCTCCAGTGGAGTCGATTGTCAGCGATCTCGCACGGCTACCCGCCGGGATCGAGATACTGGTCGCTGAAGCGAGTACAATCATTGGCTTTGCGGTGTTTTCGACGATCTATCCGGGTCCCGGCCCGAAGTCCGGTATTTTCTTGAAGGAACTTTACGTTCGTTCGGCATTTCGGGGGAGCGGAGCAGGAAAGCTACTCATGCAAGTGATTGCCGAGGTTGCCGTACAGCGCGGGCACAAGCGCGTTGACTGGACTGCCGATCGTGAGAATTCACGGCTGTTGAATTTCTACGCAAACCTCGGTGCGCTGGAGCAGCAGGAAAAGGTGTTTTATCGTCTTTCTGGCGGCGCGCTTGCTACATTGGCAGCATCGCAGAAATCCTGACATCACAGGAGGTGTACCTAACAGGCCCGGGCGAGGCGAACGGCAGCGCGGATGATGTCGGCATTGTCCTTTGCCAATATGCCGGAAGGCAGAAACCGGCCGTCTTCCAGCCCGATGCGACTGTCATAGCCTCGCGCCATGGCCTCCCTGAACATTGGCCAGACACTCGCTTCATCGCCATGCAGCAAAATGGGAAGAGCGGAATTGGCCTGATCAAGAACGGATATGATTCCGGTCGCGGCGACGAGGCCTTCGTCTGCATCCTGTTCATTGATTTCGATCAACACACGAAGACATTTGGCAGCATCGGGCAAGGCTACGAAACACTCCGCATCGCTGACAGACCAGATGCCGGCCTCAACGCCCATGCCCTTGGCTAGGACCAGCGCGATCATTTCCGCTGCATCCTCCTCGATGAGATTGATGGAAACGTAATCCGGCAGCACAGTCCACTGCTCAATTGGCTTTTGCCGAGCCTTGCCTCCAGGCGGAATGCGCCAATGGGTGGACAGTCCGACAGGAATGGCGGGGACGCTGCTGCGGATCGCGAGGATCGCCTGAGCGACGTCATCGGGCTCCAGGCTCTCGGCGCCATCCGCACCGCGCGGATGCACATGCAGTTCCTGTGCACCCGCCGCGATGCTTTGCGCCGCATCGCGGGCGAGTTCTGCCGCGGTAAAGGGCACCGCAGCATGGAAATCCCGGGTTCGTCCGCCGTTCAGGCAGGCTTGCAGCATGGTCTGCGCTCCGATCAGATTCTAATGGAACGATCATAGCGGAATTCGTGCTGACGGCGATATGTCAGCAGTGTAGAGCAGCGGCGAACTGCCGCCGCTCTACGGGACGTCACTAATCCTTGATCGGGATCCATATTTCAAGACCACCATTTCCGGTTCGGGGGTCGAACTCGGGACCATAGCGCTCGAAATTAGGTGCGTCGGCGATGTCATGACCGGATTCCGGCAGGAATTTGCCCCAGATGGTCATCATTGTACTTCGGATCGTCGAGATATGATCCTTGTGGATAAAAACCAGGTATTTCTGGACCGGAAGGCGCACGCGACTGAATTCGTCCGGAATATCGGAGAAATCCGTAACCTCGACGCCTGCGATATAATCGAAATTATTGTCATCGTCGCTGTTGCAGCAGACACCGTAATAGACGTTTCCGACCTGACCGGGTACATGGCCGGCGTACGGGTTGAACCGTTGCCATTGCGACGGGATTGCCTTGCTGCTTTCGCAATTGTAGCGCGCGCCGATGCCGGCAATGAGCAATTGCTTCGCGTTCTCAATGCGGGGTGTTTCCAGATTTACCACAAAGGACTCGTCCATTTTTAAAGCCTCCACCAATGGGATGTTATCGACATGGGCTTGCGCGCGGACCTGTTCGGGCGTGAGGCCGAACTGATCGCGGAAAGCCCGGGTGAATGCTTCATGGGAGTTGTAACCGGCACCGAGTGCAACGCAGAGGATATCGGGAGCACCGTTGCACAAAATCTTCGCGGCTTCGGTCAACCGGCGGCCACGAACGTAACCACTGACCGAACAGCCCGTAACAGCGGCAAAGGCGCGCGACATATAGAAACGCGACAACCCCGCCGAAGCCGCAACATCATCGAGCGAAATATCTTCGGCAAAATGCCCTTCGATAAACCAGATCGCCTTTTCAACCGGATTCATTCAAACCTCCATTGAAGCAGCTATCGAAGTAAGGGCTTTTCGCATGGCGCATTTGATTATGTTTGCGGTGACGTCAGAAAAGTTTGAGACCTTTGAGACTGGCGTGGCCATTCTTGCCGATGATGATGTGATCATGCACGACAATACCCATTTGCGCACCGATATTGGCAATGGTTTTGGTGATATCGATATCTGCCTTTGAGGGCGTCGGATCACCGGAAGGATGGTTGTGCGCCAGGATTATAGCGCTGGCCGAGAGTTGTAGCGCCCGCGCGATGACTTCACGTGGATAGACCGGGGTATGATCGACCGTGCCGACTTGTTGCACTTCGTCGGCAATCAGCGCGTTCTTTTTGTCGAGAAACAGGATGCGAAACTGCTCGCGTGGCTCGAAGGCCATTGCCGCGACGCAATAATCCATAACCTTGCTCCACGAGCTTAACACCGTCTTTTCGCGGATATCGCTGCGGATCATGCGATGGGTAAGAGCGGAGACAAATCTAAGGTCGAAAGCTGTGACCGGGCCGCAGCCTTTCACCTCCATAAGGAGATGTTCGGGAGCGCCGAGAATTTCGGCCAGGGAACCAAAACGGGCGATCAAAGCCTTGGCCAAGGGCTTGGTATCACCTTGGCGTATCGATCGATAGAGGAGCATCTCCAGCATTTCATAGTCGGCAAAACCCGCATGCCCGACATTCTGAAATCGCTCTTTCATGCGTTCACGATGGCCGAGATAATGCGGAGGCTCCTCGTCAGCCTCAATCTTCTGCTCCGCGTTGCGTCCGGGACTATCCGGTTCAACGGCAGGTTGTTTCGGTGAGAGTTTTGTGGAGGTTTCGTTGAGGAAGAAAGTCGGTTCGGGCTTTTCTTCGCTCATCTACCTTGTTGTCCTATTCGAGTTTCAAGCCCGGCGCGAACAGGCCGGCAGGGGACAGGGTGAAAACCTCACAGCCGTCCTTGGTAATGCCGACCGTATGCTCATATTGTGCGGTAAGCGAGCGGTCACGGGTAACGGCTGTCCAGCCATCGGCCAGTACCTTCACATGTGGACGCCCGAGATTGATCATCGGCTCGATGGTAAAGATCATACCTTCGCGCATCTCGACGCCTTCGTTAGGCGTGCCGTAATGCAGAATGTTGGGCGCGTCGTGGAAAAGTTGACCGACACCATGGCCGCAAAAATCGCGAACAACCGAGCAACGCTCCGATTCCGCATAGGTCTGGATCGCCGCGCCGATAGCGCCTGTTCGGGCGCCCGGACGTACCGCCGCAATGCCGCGCATCAAGCTCTCATGGGTGACTTCCATTAGCCGCTCCGCGGCGCGTTTGATTTCACCGACCGGGTACATGCGGCTTGAATCGCCATGCCAGCCGTCCAGGATGTAGGTCACGTCGATATTGACGATGTCGCCCTCACGCAACGGCTTGTCATCCGGAATGCCGTGGCAGACCACGTGATTTATCGAGGTGCAGCTGGATTTCGTATAGCCGCGATAGTTCAGCGTTGCAGGCAGGGCACCATGATCAGCACCGAACTCGAAGACAAAACGATCGATGGTGTTGGTCGTCACGCCCGGCGCAACGATAGATGCGAGCTCATCCAGGCAGCGGGCGGTCAACAGGCACGCCTTGCGGATGGCTGCAAAACCCTCTGGGCCGTGAAGCCTGATCTGCCCGGTATTTTTCAAGGGCGCGCTCTGTGCGTCGAGATAGGTGACCATGTCCGTTCCGGTTGGTGTCAATCGATAATTGGCATCGTGCTGATCGCAGCGATACCTGTGGGCGTGATGTGGCATTTTACTGCGTAAGCTTCAACCCCGCGCCTCATTGCCCGTTCGAAAGCGGCGGCATAAACAGGGTCGAGATCGCCGCAGATTTTCAAACGGTCACAGTCTCCGCGCTGGATGACGTAGAGCATGACACCACGATGACCATTTTCAACCATGTTGCCAAGCTCGTCCAGATGTTTCGCGCCGCGTGCGGTCGGTGAATCGGGAAATTCGGCAAGTCCGGCGGATCTTGAGAAATGCACATTCTTGACCTCGACATAAGCGTCGGGGCGTTGCGGGTCACGTAGCAGGATATCGATGCGCGAATTCAGGCCGTATTTCTGCTCGCGCTTCAACTCCCCATAGCCACTTAAAGAGGGCAGCAGACCCGACAGGATCGCTTCTTCAGCGATGCGATTTGGCAGGCCCGTATTGATGCCGACCATGATGCCCTGCGTCTCAACCATCTGCAAAGTGTGCGGATATTTGCGTTTCAATCCGTCCGAAAGCGACAGCCACACCCTGATCCCCGGGTCCGTCAGGCCGAGCATGGAGCCGGTGTTGGGAACCGAGCTGGTGATCGGATTGCCATCATCGAGAATAATATCGGCAAGAAAGCGCTTGTAGCGCTGGACCAGCCGGCCGGTGACGAGAGGGGAAGCGAAAATCATGCGAGAGATTTAACCGACACGACCGGCAGGGACAATATCATGACGCGTGGAGCATCCCCGTACATAAAAAAACCTGCCTCTGAAAGGCAGGTTAAGTTTGCTCTGGGGTGGGAGAATCGGGGCCAGCTTGGAGGTTGAACTGGACCCTGCTACCGCAAATCGATGTGGCAGTATTTTGATAATAGGTCAGCTCCTGAGTCGGGTCGCATAACTTTGTCTAACAGGCGGTGACAAAGCTTGAAAAAACTGGACTGTTCTAATCCACAAGAGTGTCACATGCTACACGTAGGGACGAAACTCATCAGGAGGAGACGTGATGAAACTCAAGTTTTTCCTACCGTTTGTTGCTCTCGCTGCCTTCACGTTGGCGGGTTGTAACGAGAAGCCGGCAGAAACCACAACGACGCCGCCGGCAACGACAACCGAGCCTGCAACGCCAGCACCAGCACAGACTCCCGCTCCGGATCCAGCAAAACCGGCGCCCGCTAACTAGCGCGGCCTGCAATAAATCAGACGGCCGGCTCACCCAGAGCTGGCCGTTTTCTATTGTGATACGACGCATATACGCGCGAGCGTATCTCTATAAACTATTGATTTTACCTGTCGTCCCCGAACGACCGGTTGACGTTTGGGTAATAGCTGCCAAGCGAATGAACGCCGATCGAGCCCGTCGAAAAATGCATACGCTTGATACCGGCAGCGAAGATCAATACGCACATTGAGGCGCACGTGTCCTTGTTGCCAACCAGCGTATTCAGCATCATGGTGCGGGTCATCGCGGCAATGACTTTACCGGCGACCATTTCGCCGCCCAATGAGTTGAGACGCAATAGTTTGATGGGCGTTGGCGACGAGACGAGCGCCCGGATGAAATTGATGCCGTCGCTCTCCTTGATCTCGCCGTTGATGACCATAATGTCGGGGTAGTCCGAGATGATCTCGAAGGTAGCAGCGTTGCTGGCGCTGCCGAGGGCTGTCGCCGCCATTGCTGATATCAGAAATTTTGATAGTAAAATCCGTTTCTCCCATACGGTACTCACAGACTGCCCCCATTTTTTTGTTTTTAAGGCGCACGATCCGATGAAAAGCGTCCACTATCAATTCGACAAATCGGACTAACGGCATAGGGATTTAGATGCTGTGGGCTTATGTTGATGTAACTCGACAACCGGCAACACAGCCAACTTGGCGCGAATTCTTTGTCCGCGAGGGCATCCCCCATCGGACGGAGCGTGAGGCGCAGCGCATTTGGACCCAAGGATGACATCGGGCCCGAGCGCAATGATGAGCCTGTCGATGAATATTGGTGGCGACCCGGTTCGACATTGAGACCGGCCCAACCGCAAAGGCCTTTCAAATTTTGAGGACGCTCGATCTCGGTCCCACCCTCAAGCGCTCAACCGAACAGCCGCACCTTGTGTTCTGTGAGGGTGACCTTGCCAACGAAGACAGCCGATGGGTCGATGCACGCGACCACTTTACACTTTCTTTGTTGCAGGCGCGGCTGATCGACCTGAAGCTTCCCATCAGTGTCGCACCGGGCGCCTGATGGACGCGGGAACGCGGTCATTCTTGGGTGAGCCCCTTTTCTCCACCCCCGGGGTACCTGCCGATGAAGCGGGGGCCGCCGGTGGTCACCCTGCTCCGGGCATATTTGTGAGCCAGTGGAACCAAGCCGGGATGCCCGTACTATGCGGGCGGGCTATTTGGGTCGAGCGCCTTAAAGACGAACGCCGCTGCGGCCCCTCCGAGCAGTTCCGCAATGATATAGAGCCATAGGTTAGACCACGGCAGCATGCCCCGGATCGAGGCGCCGATGGCGACGGCCGGGTTGAACGCCGCTCCCGACACTTGGCCGACGGCGAATGCGCCAGCCAGGACCGTGAAGCCGATGGCGAGGCCGAAGTAGGAATTGCCTTTTGTTGCGTCGACCGTAGCCACGTTCAACACGACGTACACCAGCGCAAATGTGAAAAGGAACTCGGCCAGAAACGCCCCAAATACGGGGGCAACGAATGGAGTGACTGCCGCGCCCTTAAGGGCGAAGCCGACGATCCACGCCGCAACGGCCGCGCCGAGCAGTTGCGCTCCCCAGTACGGCAGAACGTCCGAAGCAGGACACCGCCCCCGCAGGAACACCCCGAGCGTGACTGCCGGGTTATAGTGGGCGCCCGAAATGTGGGCCCCCGCATAGATCATTACCATCAGCACGCTCCCTATGGCCAACGGAGCAATTACGCCCTCAGCCGCGGCCATCCCGGTGCAGCCGATTGTCAACACGAGAAAGAACGTCCCGATGAATTCTACGGCGTACCGGCGCATAGCGCGTCCTTTCGTCCTGATTGTCGGGCCAACTTCAAAGAATGAAGAGGATTGTCGTGGCGCGGCAGACGATTTCAAAGGTGGCATATGGTACAACTCTTGCGTTATGCGAACAAGGCTTGGGCCCCTTCTCGGCCACCCCCGGTACCTGCCGATGAAGCCCCGGGGGCCTGTCAAGTCTTGGTAAGCGAGCTGCTGTCGAGCGGGCTCGACGACACTACTTCAAAGCCCCACCAGCATGGTTTCAACGGTGGAGTTACTTTTCATCATAGCCACACGCATCGTGTCAGCGCCGCATCGAAATTCGGCACCAGCTTGCGCCCGGCAGTGTCCGGCACGCGATTGGTAGCAATGTCGATTTTCCGCTCGGTGCCGTCCGACGTGGCTTGGCTGAAATAGCAATATTGCCCGGTCGGTGTTTTGCCGGTGCCGTTGGCGTAGCGCCAGCCGGTAACGACTAGGCCCTTGCCGAACGCCACAGAGTTGAACACCGTCACCTCGCGTCTGATCGCATCACCGCCGTCAGTCTTTTGCGGCTGCGCCGTTAACGGCGGCTGTACAGGCGGCTGTGCCGTCGTCACCGCGCCTTGGACGTTGACCGTAGCGTTCGGGTCGATCCCGACCACACCACCTTCAGCGAGCCTGACCGTGCCTTCTTCCAGCTTGAGCGGCGCTGGCGGTTCAAGCGTAAGCGCCGGGATCGTCGCCACCTTGAGTTCCGGCATCTGCGCCAACACCTGTTTCAACGCTTCCATGTCGAGCTTCTGGTTGTTGGCGTAGACGATGGCGGCGATGCTGACGCCAATGGCAAGGGCAAGGGCGGCGGAGCCGTAAAGCACATTCCGCGTCGTTTGCGACCGCAGCATGTAGCCGCGCGAAACCAACTCGGCGGTGAGTGCGCGGGTTAGATTGATATCCTCTGGCAGTTCCATTTTCAGTTTTTACCTTTCAAGACTTGTGAGGCGGTTGACCGAACGAAGGCGGCGAGCGTCCCGTCGGTGTTGATATCGAGGTTGAATTTTTCTTCCGGGCGACGCTTTGGCGTGATTCGCTCGTAGGCGGACATCATCAGCAGCGACGAGGCGAGCGCGATCATCAGCGCCGGGATCAACACGAAGAACCGCAGGAACCAATGGACCTCGCCATCGGTCACCTCGACCGGGTCTTTGCCGAACACCATCGCGGTGAAGGAATGCAGCTGCGAATTGTTGACCGCATCGCGCAAGGCGTTTTCCTTCACCGTGACCAGGTTGCGCTGCTCGGCGATCTGCTGGTCGAAGTTGACCACGGTCATACCGGCATCGTTCTGCCTTTCGGCGGCTTGCTGGCGCTTGGCGCGGGCATCGTTGATCTGGTCAACCAGCGCCTTGCCGGACCATGGCACGTCCTTGTAGGTGGTGAGGTTTTCGTACCAGACCTTTTTGCCGTTGCGGCGCTTGACGCGAACAATGACCTTGCGCTGTGCTGGTTGCGGACCGAGGCCCTGCAAGGATTTGTTGAGATCGGCGATCTGCGCATCGAGGCGTTCGAGCAATTCCGTCAGCGGCTTGGCGTTGGCTTGCGCCCCGCCCCGCTGCGCATCGATCTTGCCGTACTCGGCCTGCGCTATCTTCAGGTCGGCGCTTGCCGTCTGCACGAAGCGCAGGCGCGGGTGGAACATCTGCTCCATGACTTGGCTCATGGACTTCGTCGTTACGACGCACATCATCAGGACGCCAAGCAGGAGAAAGCCGCGCATGATCTTCGAGCGTTGCGTGCGGAAACCCTGCACCAGCGGCAGGCGGGCCAGTTCGGCAGCGGCGATCGCCAGCGTGGCGATGATCGCCATCTTCCAAGCATCGCTTTGGTGCATGGTTGGCATGATCCAGCTGCCAAGCGCGGCCACCTGCATCGGTGCCGCTGCTGCCGGTTCGTCGCCAGCGTATCGATTGGCGAACTGCCATCCGGCAAAAACGCTCGCGCCGACGATGGCGGCTTCGATGAAGTAGGCTATATAAAAGCGCTTCCAATGGACGCGATAGCCGAGGTTCTGTTCCTGCTGGGCAGTATAAATGCGCTTGCGTCGCGCAAGTGTGCGTTTGCCGTTGGTCATTTTTCCTTATCCGTTTTGTTATTGGTGCGATTAATAGTCGAGCTTGGCGTCTGGCCCGCACCAGACTTGGAGGCGGCGCAGCTTGTCGGCTCCACCGGGTTTGTACGGGAGCGCGAAACCTTCGTTCATCAAGGCCTCGCCAATATTGACCGGGCCGTCGTCGAGATCGATGTAGACGCGGGCCAGCGTCCGACCGAAGCGGTCGATGCCGGTTGCCTCGTAATGCACCTGACCCTGATCGACGAGCTGGCGCAGCCGTTGTTTTGCCTTGAGGCCGAGGACCAGCTCGTTTTCGCAGCGCGAGCGGAAGGTTTCCGGCGTGTCGATGTCAACGATGCGGATGCGGGTGCCGTCGATGGACAGCGTGTCGCCATCTACAATGTGGATGTGTTCGGCAGCATCAGCCTGTATGCAACCTGCGACCGCCATCATCATAGCTGTAAGTATGAGGTAGATCCTCACATCAAAGCCTCCGAAAGTCGTAGCACGGGGAAGACAATGATGAGGGTCGTAGATGCCCAGGATAACGCCAAGCGATCGAAAGTTGCGGCCTTTGGCTGAGGCAACGATGGCTGTAGTGATGCCGCACATGATCCAAAAAACTGCAACATAGTCCATGATGTGGTCCTTCGTAGGTTAGGGAAATTATTCGCACGCGACGCCGTCGCCATCACGGTCAAGTTTGCGTGCATAACCGGGTTCCCCGATTTGGATTGGTGCTGCACCCGCAGCACGCGCGGCGCTGCAATTAGGATAGTAGACACTCGACGCTGACGGTGCCCTATCAACCGGTGCCTTGTAGACCATTGCCGGTGCCGCAGGTGACGGTGCTGGTGGTACCAATTCACCACTAAGTTGCTGCAATTCCAGATAGCCAGCCGAGTCCTCTTTGATACAATAGGCGCGCATAGAATAGTCGTCGCTCCACTTGTTGGCGCATTTCTGGCTGATCTGCGCACGGACGCTGGCTGGTATACTGGCGTAATCCTGCGCCAAGGCCGGTGCGGCGCTCAGCGCGAGAAACGCGATGGATGAGAGTAGTCTGTTCATTTGGTCGTTTTCCTGTGGTTTCAATAGTCGAGATATTTCGGCAAGACTGCGTATTGCATCCCGCCCGTATTGCCATTATGGCAACCGCTGAGGCGGTGAGGACCGTCCTCATTCGCCTGTTTTCCTGTTTTTGGCCTCCGAAAGACCCGGTATCCGCGCCTGGCAAGTTCGGAAACGGCAACTTTCTCATCAGACTGCCTCGCGCCGCGGGCAATGACGGCACTCGCGCCGTTGCGATTTACCTATTGTACGAATGCCCCGGCGTGTAGCGCGGCGTTCCTTCCGCGAGGTCACACATCGCTGGGACCAGCTTCCTGCCGTACTGGTGGCAAATACTGCGCGCCGCCTCCAGCGGTCGGGCGGCTTCCGCTGCCGCGTCGGCCTGTTTTTGGCGATAAAAGCTGTTGCCAGCGAAGCCGATGACTACGATGCAGGTGATGGCGACGAGGATTCCAAGGGTCGTTTTCATTCAACCGCCGCCTCTTCCTTGACGCAGGTGCGCCCGTTGGCGTCGTTCGCCTGGGCGTTCCAGTTGTCGCGCAGCTCCCTGCATTTTGCCCAATAGAGGCCGGTCTCGATCGGGTAAGCGCCATACTTCAGAGTGTACGTCGGCGTGCCGTGACCGAGCGGGGTGGTGTCGGCTGCTATTTCGGCTCTGCTGGCAATGCTTGCCGCGTTGGCTTTCATTACGGCCACAGCCTCGGCCATCTTGGCGCACAACCGGGTCTGTTGAATTTCGTACTTTGCAAGGTTCGGCGTGTTTTTGATGCGGTATGTGAAGGAAAAAGGGAGCGCCACGCTTGCCGCTTCATCGACGACGTCCTAATTCAATCCGTCGGCGCTGGCCAGTTGGTAAATCGCGACGCGCGCCTTGGCTACGTCGTTTGCTGTCATGCCGCACATGTCTACGGCAAAATCGAGCGAGGCCATGGTCTTGCCGTACATGTCGATTTTGTCTGTGGCGCTGGTGGCCTGTGCTGCGTTGAAAGCGATCACGCTGAACAATGCGGCGGTGAGAAGTTTCTTTTTCAATTTTTTGTTTCCTGTTTTCTTAGAGTGAGTTGTTTGTAGGCGTCGCTATACATCCTTGGCGAAGAACGAGCCGATGATCACGACGAGGATAAAAAACGGCCATTCGTACCAGCGCAGGTCGTTGGGTTCGCGGCGTGTTTTTATTTCAAAAGCCTGCCGCCTTCGCCGTACTGACGAATTCATCGACCGCCACGCAGGCCCCGGCTTTTTTCGCCTCGTAAACAATGAGATTCGGCGAGACGGTTGTGTTGAAGGAGGCGAGCCACGACGCGGCAGCTGCCTCATCGACCACGGCGCTGTTCATGCCGTTCGCTGCTGCGAGGATGTAGAGCCACTTTTTCCCGGTCGTAACGTCGGCGTGGGAGGTGCCGCAAACATCGTGGGAGATAGTAAGACCGGCCATGGCCGTTCCGAGGGTGTCTGGCGTAGGTTCAGCGGCCTTTGCGCCGCCGAGCGTTCCGGCACTCACGATGAGTGCGATAAGGAGGCGGTTCATCGTGCCACCTTCGGCATGGCGCAAACCAGGATCAGTCCGAAAATGCCGCAGAGCGCTCCGATGAAGAACCAGCCGAAGCCGCTGCGGCCTCTCGAGCTGGCTATCACGGCAGCGGTAATGCCGCACATGAGCCAGAGGATAATTAAAAGTTCCATTTTGGTCTTGTCCTTCCTTTCGTCGGCTTTCTCATCAGACTGCCTCGCGCCGCGCGGGCAATGACGCCTTTGCGGGCGTTTCGAAATTTCGCTTTCGCTTATGCCGCTACCACCGGCTTTGGCTTGGGCGCTTCGAAGCCGAGCGTGAACGCAGCTTCGCCGTCAGTGATGAAGCCCGCCGAATGCGCGGCGGCGACGTTCTTGACGGTTGATGTAGAAATTTTCCGTGCCCATCGACTGCCGGTTTTTGGTCGCCCAATTAATCTGGATGCGAACCGCTTCGCTCGACGACGCACCGACGACGTCGGCAACGCGAACGCATCGGCGCCATTGGGGGAAACGCACTACCGCTGTCCGGGGCCTCACGGCCCGCGGTGCGAGCAAAATCGACGCGGCTAAAGCCGTCTGAATTTTCGATCGCTGCGAATAGCATGCGCAGTGTGCCCCAGCTTGCTCTGGGACGCCAATTACTTGTCGGTAGAAGTCAAGGTTGTTAAAGTTGGTGCAGGAAGTTAGTTTCTATTGCCAAGCAGGCAATCAAAAGGGGTGTTTCAAAGCAATGTCGTTACGTGTTGAAGCTTTTGCTTGCGATATTCCTGCGGGCTCTTGCCGGTCCAACGTCGGCACGCGTGGCTAAAGGCGCTCGGCTGCTGGAAGCCAAGTCGCCATGTGATGTCCGACGCTCGAAGGTTTTGTTCAAGATAGCGTATGGCAAGATCGCGTCGCATCCGGTCGAGGATTTCACCAAAGCTTGACCCCTCGGCCGCCAGTCGCCGCGCGAATGTCCTTTCGCTGAGGTTAAGTTTTTGCGCGACCGTCCTTGCCTGCCGCATCCTCATTGCGATCGCGTGGGACTTTGCGAGCAACTGCATTCGGGCAGCAACGCTGTTTGAGTTCACAGGCATCGCAATCCTTCTTGCGGGCCCGGTAAAGCCGGGTGCCCTCGCTCGTGATCCCTGATCTGGCGGTCTCATAGGTTCGGTGGAACTGCTTCAGTTCCTTGGCTGCCGGGCAGATGTAGCGATCATTCTCACCGTCCCAGGTGAAGTCTGAACGCGAGAAGGTCCCGTCCGTCCGGTGCGATTTGTCGAACACAGGAATGTGCGGCGCGATCTTCTTGTCCTTGACCAGCCAGGCCAGATTGTCGGCAGAGCCGTAGGCGCTGTCCGCCACCACCTAGCGCGGTTTCAGGCCAAAGCGGATCCCGGTTCGCTCGATCATCGTGCGGGATGCGCCAACTTCCGCCTGGCGGATGGCACGGGTGGCTTCAACATCGAGAATGACGCCATGGTCGGTGTCGATCAGATAGTTGGTGGCGTAGGCGAAGAAGGCGTGGCCTTTATGTGCTCCGGTCCATTGGGCTGCCGGGTCCGACAGGGAAATGAACTTGGGCATCACCTGCGAAGCTGCTCCGAAGGCGGCATCATCGAGGACCGCCAGATATTCCTGCACGGAACGCCCGGCATTATCCTTCGCCTCCTGGATATTCCATTCCGAGCCGGGCACCGAGCGCTGCTTGTTGGCGTCGGCAGCAATCAAACTGGCATCGACGGCAAAGCCTTCAGTCCCAACCAGTCCCTGCGTCAGGCAGCGCTCCACCACCGTCTCGAACAGATGCCGAAGGATATCGCTTTGCCGGAACCGCCCGTGGCGGTTCTTCGAGAAGCTGGAATGGTCCGGTACCTTGCCGTCCAGTCCCAGCCGGCAGAACAAACGGTCAGGCGAGATTGAGATGAACCTCCTCGCACAGCCGGCGCTCCGACCGGATGCCCATGCTGTAGCCGATGATCAGCATTCGCATCATCAGTTCTGGATCGATCGAGGGCCGACCCGTGCTGCTGTAGTAGGGATTCAACTGCGTGCGGACGCTATCGAGGTCCAGGTGGTTGTCGATCCGGCGCAGAAGATGATCGGCCGGCACGTGCTCATCGAGGCAGAAATCGTAGAAGAGCTGCGCCGGAGCCGCCTGAAATCCCATCATCGCCTGATCCCCTGCCAAATCACTCAGAGGATTGAATCATGCGTCCCAAGCGCCTGCAACAACGAGTTTTTCAACAGTATCGGCCTAAAGCGGATCTTTGTCAGTCGTCGGATGCGGCGGTGAAAACCGCTGACTGGGCGGAAAAAGCGCTGTTGTAATACGCTCCGGACAAGGTACAAGCTAGTTCCAACCGACGTTAAGTATTTACGGCGGGATCGCACGTCGTGTATAGGGCCGGTGTCTTGCGATCGATGGAATGGGAAGGTGGACTCACCTTCCCATAGCACAGAAGCAGCCTTTATTTATACACTGGCGCTGCAGTCGGTTCCGCCATTGGCGGAGGAGCTTTTCCTTTGCCGATTGATCCGCAGGCACTTAAACTCATTACTGTTAGTACGGCAACGACGGTGATCAGAGCTCTGTTCATTCGAAGATCCTTTTCATCAAGTTGAAGTAGGCCAACCACTCTAGGCTACTATGGAAAGTGTTAAGAACTGGTCGTCGGATCGAGAACATATGGGTAGCGCCCCGATAGCCACACCTTAGTTCTTTCGAGGCGCTGCGCGACCGCGTCCCTCTCTTGGCTTCCTTCTCAATGGACCGCTTCGAGGAGGCGGTAGTCGCTTTCGAAAAAATCAATCCAGAGGGCAAAGAGGCGAACTATTGTGACTTTTGGGTCAACTACAATAGGCTGCCGTTTCTCATTTCCGCTTGCGGTATGTCTTGAAACACGCCGCAATGCTCCTCCACCCGAGACTATGTTACTGTATCATACACCCGCGTATTTCGCCCGCACCTCGTCCCAGAGGAAGTGCGGCGGTGCCGGCAGTTGCGACCGCCAAGCGGCGTGAGGATCGACAGAGGTGGCGTCCCGCGAATGGCGGGTAGACCTACTTGACGTATCTGCAGTGGTGCGTTCTGTCCGCTTTGTTGCTGATATCATTGCCGATTTTCGCCACTTTCCACGGAAGATGTCCTCGTCACCCACCACAATGATCGTCGCAGTCGGCACGAATACATGGGCGTGAGACTAGCAGGCGTGCAAGTAGCATGAGTATCGGTCGCCCTTCGCGACTGTTGGATACAGTAACGTACTTGCCCATTGCCGCAGGCAAAAGCCATGATCGGGAGACATGACTTTGCAACGCGACTGTGCGACCCCGCTGAAGGTGGCCTCAGCTTCGATGATGCCGACTAACTCAACTCGACACTGGAGGCAAGGAGACAGGTGATGACGACAAAAGCCAAGACATCCGATCACCGAATCGACCATTTCTTCTCAATGCCGGCAGCACGTGCGGATCGCTGGCGCGATATCGTGGGTGCTTCGCGGGCCTGGTCGAGCGGGCGGTCCGACAAGGTCGCGGTTGAAGCGGCTTTTGCAGAGTTGGGGCCCATCGAGGAGTTCCATGCGTTTCCCGGCTCCGGACTGATGGCGGCGCTGCGCGAACAAGTTGCAGGGCGACAATGCTGTTGGCTTCACCGAACTGGTGCGGCGTGTCTCTGCCGCCATCGTCACACGCGACTTCAAGTACGACGCAGCCGAGTGGGGTACTGCCGACGAGGTTGCCGACTCGCCCGCCGACGTTCTGCCGCCGACGCTGGGCGGCAGGGAGGCAAGGCGTCCCTATTTCGAGATGCTGATGGTCGCACCTGGTGCCACCACGCACGCCGTCTATCAAATCGCGGAAATGCGGAAGCTGCGCCGGCCGGAGGACGCGTTCATCTACGAGATGGTCGCGGTGGAAAGCTTCGAGGATGCAATCTGCGCCGCCATCATAAATCCCTATATTGCCGCCGTGACGATTTTCGAGGGCTTCACATATACCTCGCGCCACCCGGCTCCCGTGCTGCGGAGTGTTCTGGCCAACCTCGTGCCCGAGGAAGCGAGAAGGGAAGACGCTGATCTGTCGCTGCTGTTGGCCAATTCGCTGAAGCGCTTGCGGCCGGAGCTCGACGTCTATCTGCTCTCGGATCGCCGGGTGGAGAGTTTGGCCGGCGATCCGCGGGCCGCTTCCATACGTCGGGTGCTCTATGCCATCGAGGAGCCGTTGGAGCTCCATCTATCCGTGCTCGAAGGCATCCAGCGGCGGTTCGAAACGCCTTTCTTCGACAATTTGAAGAAATACGCCCGGCGGCCGATTAGCACCTTCCATGCGCTTCCGATCGCTCGTGGCAAGTCAGTGTTCAAGTCCGACTGGATCCGCGATATGGGCGAGTTCTACGGCATCAATCTGTTTCTTGCAGAAAGCAGTGCGACAACCGGCGGTCTCGACAGCCTGCTTGAGCCGACGGGCAACATCAAACGTTCACAGGAGATGGCCGCGCGCGCTTTCGGGGCAGACCACGCGTTCTTTGTGACCAACGGAACCAGCACCTCGAACAAAATGGTGCACCAGGCGATTGTGGCCCCGGGTGACATCGTCATCCTCGACCGCAATTGCCACAAGTCCCATCATTACGGCTTGGTGCTTGCGGGTGGGCAACCGCTCTATGTCGACGCATTTCCGATGACCGAATACTCGATGTACGGCGCAGTGCCTCTCGCCAGCATAAAAAAGGCGCTTCTGGACCTCAAGGCGGAGGGCAGACTCGATCGGGTCAAGATGGTGGACCTGACCAACTGCACCTTCGACGGCCACATCTACAACACGCGCCGCGTCATGGAGGAATGCCTCGCCATCAAGCCGGACCTCGTGTTCCTCTGGGATGAGGCGTGGTTCGGTTTTGCGCGTTTTTCGCCCATATTGCGTCCCAGAACCGCAATGGGCGCAGCGTCCGCGATCGGCGCTTGGATACACGATCCCGCCTCGATCAAGGCATACGAGAAGCAACAGGACGAGCTCGGTTCGGACCCTTCGGCAGATAAGTTGCTGGAGACGCGGCTGATCCCGGACCCGCGCAAGGTGCGGGTTCGCGTCTACCAGACCCATTCTACGCACAAATCGATGTCGGCGCTGCGTCAAGGCTCTATGGTGCTCGTCAAGGACGTCGACTTCCACACAGTCGAATCGCAGTTCCACGAGGCGGTTTTCACCCATGCCTCGACCAGCCCGAACCAGCAACTGATCGGCAGTCTGGACGTGGCGCGGCGGCAGATGGAGCTGGAAGGCTACGGCCTCGTGTTGAACGCGATCGAGATATCGCTCTCCATTCGGCGCGAGGTCAACTCCCATCCCTTGATCTCGAAGTATTTCAAGGTGCTCGGTGCCGATGGCATGGTTCCGGCAGAATACCGCAACAGCGGGTTCGTTGATTTCCTGGCTCCAGGCACGACATGGGCCGAGCAGGTCCGCAGCATGCACGAAGACGAGTTCTGCCTCGACCCCACCCGGATGACGTTGGTATGCGGAACGGCAGGTTTCGACGGAACCGAGTTCAAGGCGTTGCTCGCCAATACATACGACATCCAACTCAACAAAACGTCGCGCAATTCGGTCCTTTTGCAATCCAACATCAACAATACGCGCAGCGACATCGCGCAGTTGCTCCGCGTCCTGCTGGAGATCTGCAACGGTATCGAGACGCGCCTCGCCCACGGGGGCAGCGGAGAGCAGGACGCTTTTGCAGCCCGCGTGAAGTCTTTGATGACCGATGTGCCGGACCTGCCGAACTTCAGTCATTTCCATGAGGCGTTCCGTCAGGACGCGGGGCGGTCCACGCCCGAGGGAGACATGCGCACCGCCTTCTACGGTGCCTACGACGCCGCGGGTTGCGAATACGTGACCCTGCACGGAGAAGAATGCGACCGCCGGCTTCGCGAAGGGCCGGAAATGGTCTCAGCCAATTTCGTCATTCCTTATCCACCCGGCTTCCCGATCATGGTGCCCGGCCAGGTGATCACACAAGAGACCATCGAATTTATGCGCAAACTCGATGTGAAGGAGATTCACGGCTACGAGAAAGCGCGCGGGCTGAAGCTATTGAGGCCCGATGTCATCTCCGCCAAGTCGAAACGCTGAAGGGGAAAGCGACATGCAAACATTCTTCGAGTTTCTCAATGCCAACCCCTTCATGCTGCTCTTCCTGACCGTAGGGCTCGCGGTTTGGATAGGACGGCAGAGTGTGATGGGCTACGGGCTCGGCATGGTGGCGGCTGCCATAATCGTTGGCTGCGGGCTCGCCGTCGTCGGATCGATTTATGGCGTGAAGTTGGAGTTGAACAATTTTACGAAGAGCATGTTTTATTACCTGTTCATGTACGGCGTTGGACTGCGGGTCGGACCGTCGTTCATGAACAGCTTGGGCGGGGACGGGATCAAATTCACCATATTGGCGTTCGTCAGTTGCATCTTGGGACTGACGATCGTCGTGCTCGGCGCAATTATGTTCGATCTGCCGTTGGGGACGGCAGGCGGAATGCTCGCCGGCTCCCAGACCATGTCCGCGGCGATTGGATCGGCCGAACAAGCCGTGACCTCAGGGGCGCTGACTCTACCGGCCGGCACGACACCCGAGCAGGCGAGCGCGATGATTGCGCTCTCTTATGGCATCACCTACATCTGGGGTACGGTCGGCATCATCTTGATCACCAAGTACCTGCCCAAGTGGTGGGGCGTGGATGCCCGTGCCGCGGCCCGCGCATACGAGGCCGAGCACGGGGTGGCGAGCGGCGATGCACCGACGCTGTCCGGCTGGACGGCCGGAGGGCTACGCGCCTATCGGCTCGAGAACGCGGCCTGGAAAGGGCGCACAGTGCGTGAGTTGCTGCACGAGAATCCGGAATACCGTGTGGTGAACGTGGTGCGGGGCGGTGCGCGCCAAGAACTCACGGGAACGCTTTCACTCCAACTTGGCGACGTCATCGCGCTCGGCGGCCGGCGGGAGACGCTCTCCGACAAGATGGGCTTGATCGGGCCGGAAGTCGCAGACAAAGTTGCTCTAGATATTCCGCTCGACACTGCGGAGATTCTCGTCACCAACGGCGAAATCGTCAAAAAGACACGCGAGGAATGGCGAGCTCTGCCTGGCGTCGATCAGCTGCAGGTAACGGGGCTCGAACGAGGCGGTGTGCGGCTGCCCATCGGCAACGACACCAAATTGCAGCGGATGGACGTCGTGACCGTGGTCGGACTGAAGGAGGCGGTCACGAAAGTCGGAGCACTGTTCGGACGGGTGATAAGGCCGTCCACCGCGACCGACCTTCTGACGCTTTCGCTCGGCATGATTTTGGGCTTGTTGATTGGTGCAATCCAGTTCCCGGCGTTTGGGGCATCGATTGGACTGGGCAATGCGGGCGGCCTGTTGGTCTCGGGCGTGATCGTCTCGTCGCTGGCATCCCGTTTGCGCTTCTTCGGCAATACCCCGTCGGCTGCACGCAACATCCTGGAGGATCTCGGCCTTGTCGTGTTTGTCGCCATCGTTGGCATCAATGCCGGCAACTCGCTCCTTTCCCAGCTGACGGGGGCGCTCGCGCTCAAGATTTTCCTCGTTGGCTTCGTCGCCTGCTCGGTTCCGCCAGTCATAGTCTGGGCCATCGGCTTTCACATATTCAAAATGAACCCAGCTATACTTATGGGCGCTGTGGCCGGCGCGCGCAGCCACAGCGGGCCTTGCCGAGAGGCGGCCGTTGAAATCCAATCGAATGTACCCTGGATCGGTTTCCCCGTCGGCTATGCGGTTTCAGGGGTCCTGCTCACGGTGTTTGGCTACTTCGCGATGATCTTGTCTTGACAGCCCGCTTTGGACGATACGGATGCTTTGGCGATGACGTCGTCAAGGCTCCGCCGATGACAACAAACTGCAAAATGTGCCCTGTGGTGTGACGGCTGAGTGTCGAGCAGAATCAAAGAGAGGACTACTTGGTCAATTGTCTGGAAGCTTGGACATGAATAGAAATCAGCTTCTGACTTCGCTACAAACGACCAAACGCGATGGACTGGGATTCCGGGATACTCGTTACGTCCGACGCCTATAATGTCTGCTTGCCGTTGACTAAGAGGCGGTGAAAGCTAACAACTCAATCAGGCTCGGGCTGAACATCGGTGGGCAAAGACCAAACCGCTTCGGCACATCCAACTGTCGGTATATTCAGGCCTTGGGGCAGGGTAACTCAATCCGCTCACGTGACGACAGCAGAGGCCAAGCTCAGTCGTCCACTCAAGCCGGTCAACGTTGCCGGCGTGGCCCGGCGCTGCGCCGCTGGCGTTATAATTGCCGAGGCTGTGAACCGAGAGCAATACTACCTATGCCAGTTGAGCGACAAGGTTCGTCGTTGTCGCACGCGACGCAGTGGGCCTTACTGTTCGCGTTTGCCATTTCGCCGCGGAGTTCGGAGGGCCGGTGGAAAGGACATAGCGGTTCCACGCACCCTCCCGGCGTCCTATCCACGCCCTGCACTTAGAAGTTGCGTTGGAAGCGAACGATACCCCCGACTGCGTCGTCCTCTCCGCTTTCGAGGAGGGCTTCCTCTTTGCGTGCACCGCCGAACTTGGTGTAGTTGACTTCCGGTCTGATCATGAAACCCGGAACAAGCTCGTAGTTCACGTTGAGAGCAAGCGCCCAGGTTCCTTGTTCTTCATAGGCGGCTTGCGCGTTGATGGTCGCCTTGTCGGTGACCTTGGCGGCAAACCCGCCCCACGCGGCCCAGTCGCCTTCCCATGGTCCGTACCAGTTGCGATTTTGATTGGTGATGAACGAGTCGTCGTCGTAGTCGGACTGATAGCCGCCCATTATCCAGGCGGATAGCGTGTCGGTAAAATTGACGTCCAGCCGCGCTTTGACCCCGATGTCTTCCTGCACCGAGTCGTAGCCGATGACCCCGGCCACCGTCCCCCAAGACTGTTCGTATTTCACACCGGCGAGAACGTGGGGCATATAATCATCAATGACGTAGTCGTAACCATTCGTCTCCGACCCTTGCTCGGCGGCGATGATGGCAGAAAACCCGTTGCCGGCATTATATGTATAGCTGATTGCGTTGCTGGACATGCTGTCGGCACCGTACTGGATCACGTCGTCCCTGATGATGTTGCCGGCATAATTCAGCCAAGAACCAAAGATGACGTCATTGACGCCGATCTGGAAACCGCCGAGTTCGATGAAGGCCTGATGAAGGAGCCCGCCGGCATCATCGCCGTTCGTGTATTGGAACCGGCCGTCGATGTAAGAGCGCAAAGTGCCGAGTTCGGTCTCGGAGCGCGCATCGAAACGCAGTTCGGCACGCGTGCGGGAGTACCATGTGTCGTTCTCACCGCCGACATGACCGCCGGTATAGACATTGTCGCCGCCGGCCACTTCAAAACGCAGATAGCCGCCAAATTTCAGGCAGGTTTCCGTGCCGGGAATATAGAAGAAGCCCGCGCCGTAGGCATCGCAGACCCGGACATACTCGACCGGTTCGGGTTCAGCCACAACCACTGCATCCGCAGCATGCGCTGCCGATACGGCAATAATTGCTCCAGCAGAGGCTAGAAGAAGAGTTCGAACAACCATGCGGTCCCCCATCGGCGCTTGTATTTGGCAACGTTCGAGTAGGTTCGAGTACTGCAGTTTCAATGAATTTCGCAGCCATCCCTCAACCTGGATAAGAAATACCACGACAGAGTTGTCATTGCTGTCACTGAAGGGCCACACTATGCCGCATTCCACCGGAAGCTTAAACAAAAGACAGCCTGGCCTACCTATGATGGAGCCTCACCTCGTGTCGTTACTGTAACGTACTTTCTTTTTGTTTCGACGGCTCGCATGCTTGGTGTGGACGACCGGGCTTGAGATAGCGGCCGCGGCAACCTTTGTCGGGCAAGGTGCTGACCCAAGAGACGATCGACTGCGAAAACTTGATGTGAAGGAAATCCACGGTACGAGAAAGCCAAGGCCCTCAAACTAATGCCACCTGAATGCGATCGCTGCAAAAGCGAAGCCGTTGAACGCGTTCTCCACGGCGCCTTGATACTGAGCTGATCGTGTTCAAGCGCGAAGGTCGTCGCGGGGGAGATATGGCTATGGTTTGGTTCGAGCAATTCCTAGTTAAGTATCCGGAGCTCGCCGTGTTTCTTGCGATCAGCATCGGCTACTTGATCGGTGGCGTGAAGGTCAGAGGCTTCGGCCTTGGGCCTGTTACCGGCTCCCTCTTCGCCGGTATTTTGATCGGTCAATTCGCCCACGTTCCGATTGCCGGCATGGCGAAGTCGTTGCTGTTCCTTCTGTTTCTTTTTGGCATTGGCTATTCGGTCGGGCCGCAGTTCCTGCAGGCCCTCAAACGAGACGGGTTGAAGCCCGTACTGCTCGCCGTGGTTGTGTGTGTGACAGGGCTGCTCACTGCCATCGTAATCGCCAAGGCCCTGGGGCTTGATCCGGGCTTTGCTGCGGGACTTGTGTCGGGCGCGCTCACGGAGAGTCCGGCGATGGGCACGGCGACCGAAGCCATCAACGCGCTCCCGCTTATGGAGGATGAGCGTGCCCGGCTGGTCGCACATGTCGCGGTAGCCGACGCGGTCTGCTACGTCTTCGGCGCCGTTGGCGTTATTTTGTTCTGCAGTGTGCTGGGCCCAAAATTGCTTGGCATCGACCTGGCGACCGAGGCGCTTAAGCTGGAGCACGAGCTCGGCATTACGCGGACGGCGGCGGGGGTCGCGTCCGCTTGGCATAGGTTCGAGTTGCGCGCCTACCGGATCGCGGAGGGCGCGCCAATCGCAGGACTATCCGTAGCTGCAGCTGAGGCTAAATTTCCGGAGCACCGGCTGTTCATCCAGCGCGTGCGACACGGCGAGCGAGTTATTGAGGCAAGCCCGGAGTTCGTCTTGAGCCCAGAGGATGTGGTCGCGGTGTCTGGCAGGCGAGAGACCCTGGTGGAGTTGCTCGGTCAGCGTGCCGCCGAGGTAGAGGATCGCGAACTCCTTGATATCCCAGTGTCAGTCGCCGACGTCCTTGTAACAAGCCGCGACCTTGACGGCCGCAGTATCGCGGACGCGGCCAAGGAAGACTGGACCCGCAGCCTCTATCTGCGAGCCATCACGCGCGGGAGCCAGAACCTTCCGCTTGCACCTGGGATATTGGTGCAGCGCGGCGACATTCTGCGGTTGGTGGGGCCGGAGGCTGTCGTCTCGCGCGCCTCCAAGCGGGTAGGTGTCATTATCGCACCGACGGCTTCGACCGACTTCTTCGTTCTCGGCCTCGCAATCTTCCTTGGAGGGCTTGTCGGCGTTCTCGTCACCTTTCCTATCGGGGATATGCGGATCTCTTTGAGCACCAGCGTGGGAACCTTGCTGGCGGGGCTGGTCGTGGGGCATATGCGCACGCGCTTTCCGCTCTTCGGCCGCATACCGGATGGAGCCGTCTCGCTGATGACGGCACTTGGTCTTGCCGCCTTCGTGGCAATGACCGGCCTCCATGCCGGCCCCATCTTCTTCTCAGCCATCGCGGAGGCGGGCGTCGGCCTACTATTTGGCGGCGTGGTCGTTACCCTGATGCCCATGTTCGTAGGACTCTACGTCGGGCGCTACCTGCTCGGCATGAACCCCATACTGCTCCTCGGCGGGCTGGCCGGGGCGCAGACGATGACCGCCGGCATGGCGGCGGTGCAGGACCGGTCGGGGAGTCCGGTTGCCGTGCTCGGTTATACGCCGGCGGTCCCCATTGGACATATCCTGCTTACGACTTGGGGAACGGTGATCGTGGGGGTCATAGCCGGCTAAATTCCACTTGCCCTGTTGCCGACTACGGCGTGGGTAGCGGTGGAGGAGAACCTGCGTAGAGAACGGATCTCAACAGCTCGCTGCCGCCCGACCAGAGGATCTGCAAGCCGAGGCAAAACAGAATGAATGCCGAAAGCCGCACGGCGATATCAGTGCCGCCAGGGCCCAGAATCCTTTGGCTGCGATCCGCATAGCTGAAGCAAAGCAGGATGGTCAATGCCAGGACGGCTATGGCGACGACGCTTGCCATGACGAATATGAGCCTTTCGGCAGGACCTGTAACCGTCGCCTCCGAAAGCCCGATGCTGATCACCACGGCCATGGAGCCTGGCCCTGTCGTGAGGGGGAGGGTCAGCGGATAGAAGGCCTGATCCAGCAGATTGGTGCGCGGAACTCCGCCTGCCGGCGCTTCCAGTTCCTTCTTGCTTCCTTCATTGAGGAGTTTCCAGCCTGAGACAGCGACAATGAACCCGCCAGCGACGCGAAGTATGGGAATTGAAATCCCATAAAACTGGAGGATGAGTGCGCCAAGCAAGAACGAACAGACCAAGAGGACGAACGAGTTCAACGCGATCCGCCGAGCAAGGACAGCGCGGATCTCAGGTGTTGCACCACGGGTCAACCCGAGGAAGACGAGTGCGGAACCTGGCGGATTGACCACCGGAAAGATCGATGCCAAGACGAGGACGAACGTATTTATGGTCGCGTTCATTTAGGCGGGTCCATCTTGATGAGCCGGCGGTGCCGGGACTGCGGGATGTTTTCATGGGGATCCCGGCTGGACGTCTCGGTCATCCATCGCCTTTCGAACCATGCGCGGTTTAACGACTCGGCCGTTCTCTTGCAGAACAGACCATACATTGATCCTGAGCAGCTTGCTACGCTATGTTTGTCGAGGCAGTACGGGCCAAATGGATCCGGCGGTCGGGGTTGCTGTTTCCAATGGTTAAAGCCCTTCGAGTCGACTGGGCCGGTTTGCCCTGTCGCAGGGAAAAATCAATGCACGAAGGGGGGCCTTGGGTTGACAAAGTGACCTTGTTACCTAGGGAAAGTCCCGTTGTGGCAAGGCCTCTTTTGCGACATAATTAATTGTCCAATCGTGTCCATACCCGTCCCGATTGGTTACCCCTACCCGTCGTTGTGCTTGAACCCCAACGGCGGGTCTTTTGCGCCAGTGCTCGCTACGAGCGCTCGGTCAATGCTTGAGGCACTTTTTTCCCGCTGCCATTGCCTTGAAAGTCCCCTTCAGATCGACGACGAAGGTCCCCTTGGTCTCGGGAAACACGGTCATTTCATATTTCTTTGCTACGTCTCGCTTGAACTTCGGGTCGTCTGTCAAGATGTAGCCGCCAGAAAGTCCGCCTTTGAGTTCACCACTCGTGCTGGTAGCGACACCCTTATAAAGATTGCGGTCGAGAGCGACGAAGATGTCCGTCGTGTTCCCGTTCCTAAGGCCGATATCCGCCTTCGTGAACACGCCGAGATATCCGACCTCCTGATTTGCGGTAACGCCCATTTGCACCGATCCTTGGCCAAAGTCGCGCACGATCAAACAATCTCCGCGAGTTTGATTTGTATAGATGGTCCAGCCCTCGATGTCCTTCCCATATCGGACGAGCACATCGCTCGCCTTAGGGAGGGGATTTTGGCTTTGTGCGTTAGCTGCTATCGCAGACGAAACTGTTATCGTCGTAGCCGCGATGAGTGTCAGGAAGTTTCGCATGAATGTTCCCCTTTGTGGGTGCCCGTTGCACCTTGTTTAATTGCTGAGGTTTGCATGGTGTCGTCGTCGACTGCGCTAACGACTACCCCGTCTCGATGGTTGTTAGGCCAATGCGTGATCCGGTTATCAAAAAAAGGCTCGACTGAATGCCGAGCCTCCACCTTCAATACTTTATATCTCGGCCCGTCTTACGAGCGTCCTGCTTAGTATGTCGCTTGTCCTGACGGCACGCAGCGTTGCTTTTCTGGTTGGCCGCACGACAATCTTGCTTCGTTTGTCGAGCTTCGGGGCGAGCTTGTTGGCGGACGTCACGGGCTTGTTGGCGCTGTTGCGCTTGCTGAGCCGCGAATGATATTTCTGAAGTACTTAAAAAAGAAATTGCAATCACCGCAGCGGTGATTAGAGGCTTTAATTTAGGCATAATTAAAACTCTCCTATAGGGCTGCCATTTATTGCTGAAGGCGGGATTGCCAGTTCAGCAGGCCGTGGTCTTCATGGCTGGCTTTTTCAGGAACTTCCACCAGAGTACCCCGATAATTTACGCTCCGATGGGGCAGGCGACAATCAGGAGTTCCCCTGAGGCGGGCCGGGATAGTTCCTTTTCGAAGGGGAAGGAAAAGACCCAGCCCGCATGGCATGTGGACTCTGCAGGGGCTGGGTCGAGACATTCGCTTGCGACAAACGTCAAGGGACAATTAATAACCGAGTTGCTACTGATCAACAGCCATTTCGACTTAAGGTTACTGTTGGATAAACGAGCAGTTCCAACAATGGCGATTATCCATCGCACCGCAAAGCCACTGTCCTGCCACACCGCGGGCAAAGGAACGCGATTGAGTAATTGCGATCAACCAGCGTAAGTAGCGGGTTGAGCCGGAAGTCCCGCCCATCTAATCCTCGTCCAGCCTGCGCAGATGCCGGTAGCCTATTTGATGCAGAACAATGCTGACGAGCAGCGCCGAGGCTAGGATGACAAGGCCCCATAATCGATCGTGACTGAACCTGGCAAAAAAGAAATAAGAACCGAGTCCGGCGACAGCGAACAGGGTAATGGCCAAGCCGTTGTAGAACGTCGCCCGAAGTATGATCTGTGCCTTGCGCGATTCTTTCATGGCCGAAACATATCACAAAGACACTGAGGAGGATGGATCAACCGCCGCCACGGCAATCGCATCATTGGATGCCGCCGCTTTCGGCCACAATCGGGCTTTCCACCTAAGCTCGCCGGGAAACTACGCAATCATTGCCGAGGAAATAGCCCGACGTAAATCGCGCTGCCAGCCGCAGCGCAACCTGCAATTTTGCCGATGCCAATGCGCGGGCGCGCTGCGCTTCCCGATAGTTTCAATATGTTCAGTTGGTTCATTTCATCAGGATCATAGGACCAAGACCACAGTGAAGCTGACGGCGATGCAAAATAGCGCCACCAACATGGTTTCAACGGCGGGGTTCATCGTGGTTTCGTGCGGCTACCTTTGCCGATTTCGTCAAGGCCCAGACCAGCGCAATAACCCAGCCGAGCAAAGTCCAGCCCAGGAAGAGATTGAGGACGAAAATCGCGGTGGCATTGTTCTGCCGACGCGCCGCCGCAACAATCGCTGGGAAAAAATAGGCGACGAAGAGAAGGATGAGAGGATTCCATCTTGGTTGTGCTTCCCGTTTCTTAGAGTGCGTTGAAGACGGCGTATTGCTGGATAGTCAGTGCTGATGGCGTCGGTCCATTTGTGTTATCGAGCGTCGTCGAATTCGTCGTAGCCTTCCTTAACGCCGGTCCAAAAACCGTTGACGAATTCCAACGGGATATTGCGCAGGACTTCCGCGCGCTCTTCGTCTTCATAACCATCATTGCCATGCAGACAAATGAAGTCTCCCAGTTCATCCGTCTGCGGGTCGTGCGATGGACTGTCGTCGGCAATGCGCAACAGCGCAACAAGTGCATCGTAGCCCGATCCCGCGGCAGGAAACGGTGCCGCCACCAGCCGCCTGACGGGCATGCGGTAACGCTCTTCCGCATGGGCTGGGCATCAAAGTCGTCCGCGATCTCCCACTGTTTCTTCACCCACTGCATTCCGACCTCTTCGCCGCGCAGTGTCGGCGTGATGGAATGTTCCAATGCCAGATAGCGGCCAAGCGGTCCAACCTGCATGAAGCGCCACTCCGCTGCCCTGTCAGCGGCGTGGATCATTTGCATTATCTCGTCCAATTTATTTGTCATCGACTTGCTTTCTTAGCCCTGTTCCTGAACGGGATTACGTGTAATTGACGTCGCGAACGAAATTGCGAGATGTTTCCGTCTTCACGTGGGAGGCAGCTGCGGTGCGACGCATAGCCGCGAGTTGTGGCCACTGCTTATCAAACACTGTGATGCTGGTTTCGTGCTCGCATTGCGTGTTCGAAATGAAGCAAAGCTCAGGATTGTCCCGTTCCTCAACTCGAACGGAAAGATTGTGGCCACAGTCAAATCTGCAAGTGGGTTGGCGTCAAAGCGCAAAGCATTGGCTTAAAGAGACAAACTTTGGCTGCCTCTATCCGGCAAAAGACCAATTTGCATCGCCGCAAGGTCGTAGTTCAGGCGACCAATCTTTGCTTGTAGGCGCGCCGATGTTCCGATGGGCATTTGCCTGTCCAGCGACGGCAGGCATGGCTGAACGAACTCAATTGATGAAAGCCGAGCAGCCAAGCGATCTGAGAGGCCTGAAGCCCATCTTGCAGGTAGCTGAGCGCCATTTCACGGCGCAGGCCGTCGAGGATATCACCAAAGGAAACCCCGTCCGCGGCCAGACGTCGGGCAAACGTCCGTTCGCTTAAGCCCAGCCGCCTTGCCACATTGGCCGCATTTGCCTCCGCGTGAGGAAGAAGCGGGGCGATGGTGTTCTCGACCAGCGTGCGGAACGGACTGACGTTGGATGCCCGGGCAGCGAGCGTATCCTCACAGAGCTTGACCATTATTTCGTTGAGATGCGGGTCGTCTCCAACTATCGGTCGCTTCAGCAAGGCTCCATCGAAGCTCAGTTGGTCGGCAAAGGCATCGAACTCGATATCACAGCCAAATCTCTGCCGGATCGCACCAAGATTACCGATACGGTGATGGATGAAACTCGCGGAGACAGGAACAATGTGCTGGCCGAGAAGCTGGCGACACAGCCGCAGGAGTACCATTGTCAGAAACTCTGTCTGATGGCGATCCCTGTGGCGGGCAACACCTGAATAGGAAAGCGTTATCCGGCAGATTGCTCCCTGGTCCATCTGGAGCACGAGTGCCTCATTGCCCAACCGCACATATCGCATCAGGCGGCGGAGTGCGTCTTCCAAAATATGCGACGACGATGCCACGTAGTAGATCATCCCCATCTCGCGCAAATCAACCTGATCGGCCAGATCCAGCCCGAACCACTCATTGCCGATTGCACCGCCAACTTCGTTCAGAAACGCGATCTGCGAGGCCAGTTTGATGCGCTTGCGTTCATCGAGCGAAGCGCGTTCCAGGCCGCACCGTTTAAGTAGCGGGTCCGGATCGATGTGTTTTCGTTCGAGATGGGCCAAAGCCAACCGAGCGGGCACTCCCATACCCGTTGGACCTAAGGAAAGTGACTGAACAGTATTACTGTAATTGTGCGGCATGGGAGCACTCACGGGTGGCAGCATTTATTATTACGCCCGCTGGCAGCTCTAAGCAAATTTGGTTTTGTTCAGTTTGGACATCCAATCGTGTCAACTGCGTTTGTTTGAAATTACTGACTCAAATGCACTTCCATCTGTCGCGGTCCACAATTTCCGGTCTTGGCGAGGAACTTGGCGGTTTACAGCCCAAAACTCAAAGCGACGGTCGGACGCGATTGGACTAAACCTCAACTGCCGTTGCGCCATTGCCACGGCGGTACGGGGTTTTGGGTGCGCCACAGACCAACCTTCTTTGACCTGGCCCAGTTCTCCAAGTAATTCAACTTACCTTGTCTGTCTTTTGGTAAATGATCGTAGAATCTGCGCATTACCCATGCGTGGCCAAGAGTAACCATCCGCTCATTGACGTTTATCCACTCCTCGCCATTCGCGCATTGAACATAGATCGTAGCCAATGTTCTCCCGTGGCAGTCTATCCCATGCTCTTCAAGATGCACATTTCGTCCACCGACCAGCTTTATGAGGCCATGTGCAGCGGTATCCCCCCAGTGCTGGCCGTCCTCCGGGCAATCGATCGCATCCAGCCGGATCTTTATTTTGTCCCATCCCTTCGTGACGATGACTGTATCGCCATCGATGACGTACACAACTTTAGCCTTTGGATAGCTTTCTATAAGCGCTCTTGCCGCATAGCCGTTTAGCGCTTTCTTTTTGTCTGTGCTCTCGTAACTATCAACTTTGACTGGCGTCGAACTGCGGGGTGATTGCCCGTCTAGGTCTCTAAATAAGGCCCTGCAAATTTGTTTAATCATATGTAGCATTGTGAACTCAGGCGTATCACTTGAAATGTGCGAAACTGAAAATTAAAGGGTGCGACCGCTCGAGATGGGCGGTTCAGCAGTCCGCCGCCGTCATACAGATTTGCGAGGGGTTGAGCTTGCGGTGCTCAGACAAATAGTTGCGCGCAGCTGCCACAAGAAGGCTTCCGCTCGATTCGTAAATTCACCAACACAATAGCTTTATCGCCGACGGCCTCCGAGCGCGGTAAGGTGGCGCTCTTGGAAGTTCGGCATTTGCCAAATTGGAATTACTGTTTTCATTGCTTTTTTTGAAATTGAGATTCGGCATTGTGGCCGCGTTTCGTGCAGGCTGGGAATTGACGGAAGTCTACCGCATGATCGCCGTGCTGGGCGGGCGGGCTTACCTGCGCGATATCGATCAGAAGCGGGCGTAGAACGATCGCTGAATTTGTCATTGGCGGGTGAAGTCACAAGCTGCGGGGCGATGCCACCCTGCGTCATGGGGTTTGGCGCATCGCCGGGTCGGGCCAGACTGTTACCGCCGGGGAAGGTAGTCCCCAAGGAACGCCGACAGTTCCAGCTGAAGCACCCCGCAAAACTGTATCAAAGTCGAGACGGCCATGCGGTTGCTGCCGCTCTCGTACTTTTGGATTTGCGTTCCCGAAATGCCCATAGATGCGCCGAGATCAATTTGGCTGATGCCAGCGGCCAAACGGAAGCCCCTCAGCTTCGCGCCAAGGTCTTTATTAATGCCGGCTGCTGCCGAATTCCGCGTTACCGTTATCATCGTGGCGAAAGAACCATGCTCCGGTTAAAGGATTGTAAAAGTAAAAAAACCGCCGCCGGACCTGGGCCGCAGCGGCGGTTATGAGTGGAGGCGCGGGACGGGGTAGACCTTTGCCTAGCCCAATAATTTACGCTCCGACAGAGCAGGCAACAATCGGGAGTTTCCCTGAGGCGGGCCGGGATAGTCCCCGTTACCGGCTGGGCAGCAGCGGCATACGCGCGACCTTGCCGCAGCGCAAATCCTCGACGAGTTCGGCATAGGCGTTCGGGTTCTCATGACGCAAGCGCCGCAGCTGCCCGCTGCGTTCGTCCGGTGCCCACGCCTGCGGTTCGATATCGGCATTGGTTGCTGCAAAGCGTACAAGTCGCTTCTCAACCCAAGCAATGGCCTCGCGACGGGTCAGCACCGAGCCGGAATCGCCGCTGACGCTCATGTTGCACGACCAGACGATGTGGCTGCGTGAACGCTTCATTTTGTAAATGCGGGCAACGTTCACATTGCCATCGACAAAAGCGCAAAAGTCATTGCGCAGTTCAACGCCACCGATTTTGGTGCGCCGCCATGTAAGGGCATGTGTCATGGGGCAAGATTCAATGAGGCGGCCCGGTAAGGCAATGCGGCAAATTTTCCGGTCCCGCTGGAACCCTGTCGCCGGTCCAGCAGTTGTTGGTTTCGAACCAACGGAGCCGCTCTTGATAGTTTCCACTCGCCATGGCTGACCCGTTCGGCCCTATCCAACCGCCACCCCGAACAGGGTTTTACGTCGAGCGCGAAACCGACTTGGCCAATGCGCTGCGGCCAAGCGTAATGGCGCTTGGCCACGAGGCCGATATCCAGCCGTTGGTTGCGGCAGCGCTTCGTGCGGGTTGGGGACTGACGGAAACCCACCGCATGATCGCCGTGTTGCGCGGGGAGCCTCAAATGTGATCACGCGCAACCAGCACGCGGGGCGAGATGTTGCAGGGCACCGGGCCCGGGGTCGCCAATACCAGCCATTAAAATTAGTCCGCGTCATGGTACGGCACAATTGGGAGTTTCCCTGAAGGCTGGGGGGCCCGCGCATACCTGCCCGGCAGCCAATGCAGCGGGAGGCAACGCAGTGCTTTGACGGAATGCCTTTTCCTGTATGATTTTATCCTACATCAATTAGAAAGGGTCGCCATGCGTATACTTCTGATAGCAACGATTCTGAGCTCGTCCCTCTTTCCTGCAACAGCGGCAGACTTTGAACTCATAGTGCATCAGGCCGGTGGCGGCACCGGTGAGTATACGTCGCAAGCCTACTTTTTGAATCATAAGACGAAGAAGGTCTACAATTGTGCAGCCCTGTGGCAGCAAGCCTCAGTAAATTTGCAGGTGGGATGCGAGAGATACGTACTGTTCGACACCAAAATTCCGGATGGATCGAACATAGCGACTTATACCGCTGGATTTTATTTTCCGTCCGGCGCTGGTGCGATATGGCAATTGGATCAGGTCACAGGCGAGGTGCAGTATTGCCGGATGTACGCCCTTCAGGGGGAGCCGGTATGCAAAAAAGCCGACTTTAAAGATTGACGGTGACGCGCGGTTACACTTCGCCGTTGTTTAATGTCGAATATTAGCCCAACGAGCCCCAGCCAGTCGTGAAGGATCAACGGTAGTACCGCGCTTGCACAAACCGCATGGCTTGGTCCTCTTCCCGCGCCCGCATTCCTCCCCAAGGCATGCCTCCAGCATCGCCTAACAGTAATCGGCTACCGTGGGCAAGGTTTGCGCGGATGTCATACAGATCGTGTTGCTGGCGTTGGTTTGGACATGAGAAAACCCGGGACGCCTCTAGCGCGATATTTTGCGCCTGGCAGTCATTCTGCGATGAAACCGACCTAGGTCGTGAATCCATAAATCGGGAATGACCGAGATTGGGCGGATGTCGGTCAGGCAGCTTTCGAGAAATGTCGAGTAAAAAGAAGACGTTTAGACGACCTGCGTAATGTCATCATCGGATCCTCTGCCGACCTCGCAATCCGACCCACTCGAGGGTTGGTTTCGGGTGGAAAGCAGACGGTTGTGCTCAGCAGCTTAGAAGCTTCAAGCCGCAGAAAAATCATTCCCTTGGAACCCGCGTGTTGCATAGCCGTTTCACGCGAACATGCAATATTTTCAGCGGAGGAGGATATGGCTCGACAAGAAGGTCCCGGAGTCCTGGCTCCGTCGATGCGCGAACCCATTGGCGACTTCGATGTGGTTTCGGAAGATGAATGGAACGCTGCCCGGGAGAAGCTGCTCGTGGAGGAAAAGGCCCTGATGAAGGCCAAGGATCGTCTGGCTGCCAAGCGCAGACTGCTTCCGGTGACCGAAGTTGATTGCAATTACAAATTCATGGGCACGAATGGTGATAGGGATCTGCTGGGGCTGTTCGAAGGACGACGACAGCTTGTCGTCTATCGTTTCTTCTATGCGGCCGATGTCGAGAATTGGCCGGATGGGGCGTGCAGCGGTTGCTCGCTGTTTGCGGACACCGTCGTTCATCCTGCCCATCTTGCAGCACGCGACACGACCCTTGCCTTCGTTACTGCCGCCCCTGTCGACAAGATTGAGAGACTGCGCGAACGGATGGGATGGAACCATATCCCTTTCTATTCGCTGCCCGAAGTGCGGTTCTCCCGGGATTTCGGTGTTGAAGAAATGTTCGGCATCAACGTCTTCGTCCGGCGCGGTGAGCGTATTTTCCGCACCTACTTTCTGAACGGACGCGGTATCGAAGAAGTAGGTCCCGTCTGGTCATTTCTCGACATGACGCCGTTAGGTCGGCAGGAGGCTTGGCAGGAAGCGCCGCCCGGGCGTCCTCAGGATGATCCCTATACCTGGTGGCGTCTCCACGACAATTACGGCTCAGTAGCTGCTCCCAACCCTCCGGAACCGAAGGGAGACGCATGAGCCAGTGAGCCTTTGGGTGCAATGCAAACGTTAGCGACGTTTCCTGGGACCCAGTTCGGCGAATTTCCACGGGCCTTATGCCATAAACAGAGCGTAGGTGCGGAGTGCAGCATCAACGTCGCCAGCTTCAACACCGCTTCGTAACGCTCTACGCGAATGGCGAGGAATGTGTGTTACTCTTCGGCCGTCTTTCGCCGCTTTTTCCGGTGGGGCATCCAGGACCCTCCGGTGCGGCCAAGTTCTATATGCGGCTTGGCGGAAAGACTAAGAAATCACAGCCCAGGCTCCAACCTACCGAGACAGCAATGCATTCCGCAGCGGCAAACCGCGGCACACAGATGCTGGTAGTTAATCGCGCAGGCGTTTGGCAACGACTCCAAGAGCCAGAACTCGATGGCAATGGGATGGTCCAAATCGACGGTGCTTTTCGGGTCTCTTATCGGGACCGGCTGCTGGCATAAAGTGCTAACTGTTTGATTTTGTTG
>CAVQFY010000003.1:0-881372 GCA_963711925.1 uncultured Alphaproteobacteria bacterium | reverse complement strand
CGCGACCATGAACAGACATTCACTTGAAAGTGATGCTTCACTTCCATTCGGATTCTCTGAAATTAGCAAACGAAACCCGCGTATATCGTCAATGGATGGCTTCCTTGTGGGCACTAGTATTCTCCTGCCCTAGGAACAGCAGCCAGCGGTTTTTGACGAGGGACCACAGCATGATGTAGCAGCCGTGGCTTGAGCGGCCCGATGCCTAGGCTTGCAGATTGCAGGACGCGAGGCCAAGCTCAGGACAACTCGGTCAGCATCAACCCGCAGACTATCTGCATCGAATATTTGCATCGGGGTTTCGGGCAATCCCACCTCGAAGGTCAACCGCGCATCATTGTCGAGTTCGATCTTGGTGGCGACCTGAGCGAGAATGCCTCGAAACTTCTGCACGCTCATGAAGTCGCGTCCATCGGTTGAAGCGAGGTCTTCGACTTGCAGGATCGTTTCGTGCCACTGATCAGGAATGCCGCCGCAGTCAAGCGTGACGAACGATCCGGCTTTCACTTCGGTTACATGATAGCCCGCCTGAATTGTCCGCCCGCCATATTCAATGACCAGCGCTTTATCAGCGTGCGGCTCCAAGGCAGCGAGCACTCTGCTCAGCGATCCGTCAGCATGAAATTCGATGTGATGGGGACTGGTAATGATGTTCATGATCGTCTATCCTTATTTCAACATCTTTTGAGATATTGAGGTAATTATGAACGAAATGCAAGCCCTCGAAGCCTTCGCATCGCTCTCCCAGGAAACGCGGCTTCGGATCGTACGGCTTCTCGTCATCGCCGGACCTGATGGAATGCCAGCGGGCGCTGTCGGTGACGCCATGAACGCCTCGTCCTCCAAGATTTCGTTTCATCTGAGCCATCTGGAAAGGGCAGGATTGATCCAGTCCCGGCGAGAGGCCCGTTCGATCATATACAGCGCGGTCTACCCAGCACTTTCAGGATTAATCGAGTTCTTGATGAAAGATTGCTGCCAAGGGCGCTGTGATCCGGCCGTCGATGCATGTTCAGTACCCTGCGAGGCATGATCTGAAATTGGGCTCCATATCCAGATTGCTAACCCAAGATCGGCTCGTCGTCGCGGCGCTGGGTCTCACTCAAATCATCGGCTACGGGACGCTGTATTATAGCTTCAGTGTCCTCGCGGCTTCGATGGGAAAAGACTTCGGTTGGCACTCGGACTGGATTTTCGGAGTGTTTTCGGCATCACTTTTGGCGGGTGGCTTGGCATCCCCATGGGTGGGGCGCTGGATCGACCGGTATGGTGCGGGCCCGATGATGGCGCTTGGCTCGATTGGAGCTGCCATTGCTCTTTTCGCCTGTGCCTTGGCTACAAACGGCATCATCTTCGCTATATCGCTCGTGGCCGTCGAGCTAGCATCCTCTTTTGTGCTCTACAACGCTGCCTTCGCACTCCTAGTGCAGTTAAATCCTGAAACGGCAAAAATACGGATCACCCATCTCACGCTGATCGCCGGATTCGCCTCGACCATATTCTGGCCCCTGACTGCCGCCCTCCACGAATCCCTGACTTGGCGCGAGGTGTATTATGTGTTCGCGGTGGCTCATTTGATGTTGGGTCTGCCTATACATTATTGGTTGTCCATGCTTTCCGGCAATCGCCGTAAAACTGCAAAGAATATCAGTACCCCCATAGTCGAGGGCTCGCTGCCGAAAGAGCAACTGCGGGCCGGGTTTCTCCTGATGGTTTCTGGCTTCGCGTTCCTGGGGTTCGTGAACGCTGCAGTCCTGATCCACATGTTGCCGATTCTGACGGCGCTGGGATTGGGAAATGTCAGCGTCCTCGTCGGCACGTTGTTTGGTCCTGCCCAGGTGGCAAGCCGATTGGTCAGCCTTCTAAGTGGGAACAGGCTTGAGCCTCTTAGCCTGGCAATTATCTCGGCGGCCCTCATGTCGGTTGCCATTGCACTTCTTCTGTCGAGCGGCAACTGGCTCACGGGTGCGCTGGCATTTGCGGTGATATTCGGGCTTGGCAGCGGACTATCAAGCATTGCCCAAGGCACCCTTCCCCTCGCACTGTTCGGCAGTCAAGGCTATGGCGAAAGGGTTGGGCAAGCCACGGCTTTCCGATTGGTTGCATCTTCGGCAGCGCCATTCGTGTTCGCGTTTTTCATGCATCAATTCGGAGTTTCCCCTGGCTTGGCCATCTGTGTCATCATCGGCTTCATGGCTGCGATTTCTTTCGCATGCACTGGCCAGCTTAGACGGCAGGCTGACGAAACCATCGCAGACCCAAACAGAGTTTCGACAGCCATTATCGATGGCGAATGAATGGGGGCTAAAGGAATTCGGAATGCCACAAGCAGCAGGTTTCTACTACGACATTCGCCAGACGGGTTCGGAACTTCCGCCGCTTATTCTGTTACACGGAAGTGGTGGGACAGAAGCAGACTTGATTGATTTTTCTGAGTCCATTTCACCGAACGCGACTTACATGGCCTTGCGTGGCGGAATTCCTTGGGAAGGCGGATTTGCATTTTTTCGGCGAAACCCGGACCGGACTCTGGACGAGAACGATTTGAATGTTCGCACGGCTGATCTGTGTAATTTTATCGCCTATGCCTCATCGCACCACGGTTTTCATCGCGCTCCGATCTTGGTGGGTTATTCGAACGGGGCTATCATCTCGGCGTCGGCGATCTGCCACAACGCCGAGATGACCTCAGGCGCGATCCTCCTAAGACCGTTATCTCCGTCACCGGATAAGGAATTCCCAGCGCTTGCAAATTATCCGGTTCTCATCTTGGCCGGGCAGTTCGACAACCGCCGAAGCCCTGAGGATGCGCCAATCATCGAAGAACAGTTTCGCTGCTCAAGAGCATGCGTGAGCTACCATATGCTGCCGACTGGCCATGGCTGGCATGAGGCTGGATTCGATCAGGCGATTGCAAAATCATGGGTGAAAAATCATTTTGCAAAGAATTCGCAAACAGTCTCAGGAAACAGATAGAGACGCCCATGGATATTCGAATATCTGCCTGCCAGAAGTTGCGGCTGTGATCACCTAACAGGCGATTTTCCGCGCCCTGTCGCTTAGTAGTATTGATCGGCATGCTTTTGACAGTAAGCTCGAACCTGTTGCAGCCATTTATCGTGCCAAAAAGCATGCCTTTATATTCCCCGGGCCGCCCTTGATTTAAACTCGGATGTTTCGCATCCAGCTGCTGCCAAAGCCACCTCCCTGAGAGATCGCGGATATCTGTTGATATTCTTCCAGTCTCTGTTTGCATATCAACTGATTGACTTGTTATATGATAATGTATATCAACTGATATCCTTTTCGTTGATGGCAAGGCATTATCATGAGTGTAAAAGAGGCGGCAAAGCGTCAATACAGGAAATTGGCCGATAATGCGTTGCAGCAAGTGAGTGCCCTCCGCATTCCCTCTGAAGGGTGGATTGCAACGTTGCGCAAGGCATTATCCATGAGCGGTCCACAGCTGGCTAAAAGAGCTGGAATCACCAAAGCCGCCATTTACCAAGCCGAACGTAACGAACGCGATGGCGCTATTACTCTCAGTCAGATGGAGAAAATGGCACACGCACTTGGAGGAAAATTTGTTTACGCCATTGTTCCAAATGGAAAGGTGGAAGACGTCATCAGGGCGCAGGCATTAAGAAAAGCGGAAGGGTTGGTGCAGCGTGCAAGCTCCCACATGGCCCTAGAACAACAATCCCTACCGCCGGAGCAGACTCAAACCGAGATAGATCGGCTTGCGGATGATCTTATCCGCCGTATGCCTACCAACTTCTGGGAAAGCCGTTAGTGTTTGAAGAACCCGACGGCGCAACGCCCCTTGAACCGGATGAAATCAACGGACTTAAATTCAAGCACATTACAATGCGCGGCGAACTCGATGAGTTAGAGCAGGCCAACATTGAGCAGGGTCTCTTATGGCTCGGGCGGCGGCGCGGCGGCGATATTCTTACCGATGATTTTATCCGGACCTTGCATATCCGTTTATTCGGGGATGTTTGGAATTGGGCTGGCACTTATCGTCTAACCGAAAAGACCATTGGTGTTGATCCACTCCAAATCCCGGTGCAGGTTCACATGCACTTGGAGAATGCTCGTTATTGGGCCGATCATAATGTCTTTCCTCCGTTAGAGGCGGCAGCCCGTTTCCACCACCGTTTGGTGCAAATTCATCCATTTCCGAACGGCAACGGACGGCACACGCGCATTGCCGCAGATGTGTTTCTGGAAGACTACTACGATCACGTCCGCATTGAATGGGCGAATGGATTTGATCTGCAGGCTGATAATGGGCGGCGGAGTGCTTACCTTCACGCCTTGCGCAAGGCCGACGCCGGGGACTTTGGCGCACTTCTTGCCTTCGTCGGCGCTTGACTGGTATTGGGCTCTGACGGACGTATCAAAAATAATGGCGATCCCGACTGGATTCGAACCAGTGACCGTCGGCTTAGAAGGCCGGTGCTCTATCCAGCTGAGCTACGGGACCAATTGTATTCCGGCAGCAGCAATCTTCGCCGGAAAAATCGAAAAATACAGTAAAAATCAGTGCGTCCAGGGCTGCTTGCGGTCGAAGCGGAAGTTTTCCGAATAGGAAACCACGCGCCGACGCGTCTCCTTGGGCTCCTGCACCGTATAATCAATGGCATTCTTTTGCGCGTAGGCGATCGCCTCTTCCTTCGTCTCGAAGGTCAGGCGAATCTGGCTCTTCATGTCCCGCGACGAGGTATAACCCATCAGCGGCTCAACCTTGCGCGGCAGTTCCGGCTCGAATTCGAGCGTCCAGGTGTCGGCCTTGGCCTTGCCAGACTGCATTGCGGTTTTTGCCGGGCGGTAGATGCGTGCTGCCATTGAAGAGATTCCTTTGTCTGCAATCCCGATATATTACAGGCTTCAACTCACTTCCAGCGGCATATTGCGTGAAGTGGTCGGAGCGGAGAGATTCGAACTCCCGACCCTCTGGTCCCAAACCAGATGCGCTACCAGGCTGCGCTACGCTCCGTCCTTTGTTTGACGCTGCTGTCCCTAGAGTTTTCGTCATCAGAAAGCAATAGCTCAAAACACGAAATAAGCAGAAAACCGAACTAATGGTTGCAAAGGCAACATGTGGCACCAAAAGTCCCACGGTAACTACCACAGAGTTTCGGATAGAATTCCTGCGCCGAGCATTGCGTTCCACCGAGATCATGGCGGAAACGCCATGCTTATCTCAAGACACCCGACAACGATCGTTTGCGCGGCATATGGACGTGTTCGGCGATCTATTCAAGCGTTTCCCGCGTACCGCGATGATCCTCGAACTGACGTGTCACTCTTCTGTTCGCGAAATTTTCGTTTGATGGTATCTGCAAACGAATTCTACCTTATAGGTTGCAGTTGAACGTGATGACAGGATTGTCGTGACCAAGTTGATATCGGAGCTGTATGAGAAAAACACCAACAGGGCACACCTGTTCCGGTATATGTTGCTGGCTTTCGATATCGCCACCATCTTGTTCGTGATCGGCACATCCTTTCTTCCGCGGACCCAGGTCGTTGAGTGGGCAGACGCTGGCATTGGTCTAGTTATCTTGCTCGATCTGATGGCTCGTTTTTCGATTGGCGAGATGTCGATGCGATCAATTTTTCGACCTTCCACGATTGCGGATTTGGCCGCCGTTTTCTCATTTCTTGCCCCTCTTTCTGGCGAGGGTTTCGGATTTCTGCGAATTCTTCGCACCCTTCGGTTGTTACATACCTATCAGGTTCTCGCTCGACTGCGCATCGACTTCCCGTTTATTCGCCGACGCGAAGATGCCGTGATCGCGGTCCTCAATCTTTTGGTGTTTCTATTCATCATGACGGGTTTGGTTTACGAGACGCAGCACCGGTCAAACGCAGAGATCGCCAACTACGCCGACGCGCTGTACTTCACCGTCACTGCCCTGACGACCACGGGTTTTGGAGACATCACGCTTGAGGGCACGACGGGCCGATTGATCTCCGTGTCGATCATGATTTTTGGCGTAACGCTCTTCTTGCGCCTTGCCCAAGTGTTGTTCCGGCCGAATAAAGTTCGCTACGTATGTTCGAACTGTGGCCTCAGTCGGCATGATGCCGATGCAGTGCATTGCAAAGATTGTGGAGCCATTGTCCATATCGAAAACGAGGGCGAAGGCTGAACAGCCCACTTTTCATTCCGGCTGTCACTGCGATACCGCGGAGTACGATGGATACCAAAACGAGGAGCGCAACGGTTAACGTATTGCATGCTCGATTGGACGCACGCGATACGAGTTCCCGTTGCGGGGAACTCGGTTTTGACGTGTCTGCGGTGGATTACTGGCAGTAGTAGGGGTCGCCGCCGCCGAAGAGAAACGGGAACCCGCAGGAGTAGTAAGGGTTGCCCCAGTAATAATCGTGATGCCTGAAGTGCCGGAAGTGCCCTCTATGGAAGCCGTTCCTGAAGTTGCCGTAATTGCCGCGGAACCCATAATGGCCACCAAACCCATGATGGCCCCTGAAGATTTCATGTCTGCCGCCCCCGCCATAACCGTGCCCCCCGTCATGTCCGCGCGCCATCGATTCGGTTGCTGAACCGACCGCCATCATTGCGCCTAGTGCTGCTACCGCTAAGATCGTTGCTGATTTTCTCATGGTTTACTCCTAAATTCGAAGCTTCCAGATTTGTTGAAGCTATCCTCAAACGTAGGTTCAGCATGACGGTCCCTGTATCATACGTTGGTTTAATACCCAGATCTTGTAATGCTTGATCTGAGCACTGCTCGGGCTTTTAGCGATCAGGAAAACCCACGCTTTGCCTGTAGTGGGATATGGTAGTGACCAGCGGAGAGGCAGTGTTGACCCTGCTCTAATCGCCCAATGAACAGTACCCGCCAAGGTTTTCAACCATGCAATAACTTGTCTTTGCACAGCACACTGAGCATGGTTGCTTTTATAGATCGGCAACCGCCGGCGAAGGACTGGACTCCGACAACCACCAAAGTCTGCTTTCAACGAATCCGTGGGTCGACCAACATCACTTCACAACTGAGAATTCAAATCTGTCCCACTGGGTAATGAAGAAGTATTCGTTCTTCTGCGCCAACGTGCCCAGGGATTGCGGAAAATGACAGTGCAGATTCGAGCCATCTGATGGGTAAAGGAAACAGAGCAGATCGCCCTCAATCTGGCTTCTGCCGGTGTCGGACCAGTCACCGACATTGACGCGGGTTGTGCCGTCGTCTGCCGTTGCCCGCCGATACGCTTCACCTGTACCGAGATTGCGTCCCTGTACTTCGTGACCAAAGAGCAACGACCTTATCGCTGCTCCGTCAAGGCGATCCGGCGACGTCTGGATCCAACCCGAATGACAGTTCAGGAAGGCCTGCCTTGCGTAGGCCCGCTAACACCCGTTCGAGATCGGGGTAATGCTTGAACGGGGATTCGATCCCGCCGCCATCAGTCCGGTATATTCCGGGTCTTGCGCTATTGCCAGATAGGGTTTCAGTCTCTCACGGGCTTTAGCAGCATCCGCGCTTTGCCCAAGCTGCGCGTAGGCTGGAAATGAGCAAGCATGAGGCCGTCGTAATTGGACCAAAAATCCCAATATGTAGTCTCCCTCGCCTCCGGCTCGATCTTCTCCAACGTTGCGGCAGCTTCCCTCGTAGCGTTCCAAGAGAAATAGGCTTGATCCGGCAAGGAGATAGCGCCAGCGTGTCCAAAGTGGATCGACACGGGAGGCCGCATCAAGGTAGCCGAGACCATCCATCGCCCTGCCATTGTAGATCATGGCAATACTCAGCGACTCGTAGTTGGCAGGATCGCTCGCATCGAGCGCTATGGCCCGTTCCGCGGCCGCGATTGCCTCATCAGACCTTTGCTGCATGTTCAACCTTCGCAGTGAGGAGTTCTGTAGTACATCGGAGAGGGATTCTTCGCGGCCGCTATGAAATATGCATCTGGCCTTATTTCGAGCTTCGTCGATCGAAAGCCCTAAAGCTTCGACCGTGCCTCGCTCCACTGTGCTTCCCGATAGATCCAGGCGAGTGCCGCGGACGCGTTTCCGAACTTCGGATCGAGAGCCAATGCCTGCTCGTAGTGCTTTATCGGCTTCCACCCAGTCCTCGGGCTTCTCCCTGAGCTCGAGTTCGCGGCCACGCAAGTATGCTTCGTATGCTGCCGAATTACTGGTTCCGCCGGCAATCTTCGCGGCCAGCTGGCCTTCGATCAGCCTCAGCTTCAGGGCTGTCCCGATATTGCTAACCATTTTGTCCTGCAGTTCGAACACCTCATTCCACGCCCCGTCAAATCGTTCTGCCCAGATATGCCCATTGGTGGTCGCATCGATAAGTTGTGCATTGATACGCATGTCGTCGCCGACGCGGCGAATGCTTCCTTCAAGCAGGTAGCGCACTTTTAGCTCAGTCGCGATTTGTGCTGGTTGCAATGACTTGTTCTTGTAGGTGAAGGCCGCGTTCCGGGAGATCACGAAAAGCCCGGGAACTCGGGCCAGTTCTGTCGTCAGGTCCTCGGTAATGCCATCGGCGAGATAACCTTGTTCTGCGTCGCTGCCAAGATTGTCAAACGGCAGCACGACCAAGGACGGCCTGGTGTCGGCCGTAACAACATTCCGCACGCTAGGCTGTTCGCTCGCAATCCGCCACGGTTGCCACCAGGCAGTCGCTCCCACCAAGAGGAGCGCAATGACTGCCGCGACGGCTGCCGGAGCGCGCCAGGAGCGACGGGGCTTACTCGCTTCAGTTGTTTTTCCTGCAGCGGCCGGGTCGAGCAAGACTTGGTATACCCGGATTGGTTCAGCGATATTCTTGACCTTCTGCTCGCCCAGCGAGGCAAAGCCCACAGCAACCTTCGTTCTTACCTGATCGTACGCCGTCCCGGAAATCGCCACTCCGCCAGGCTCGGCCAGTGCCTGTATCCGGTTCGCGACGTTGACACCGTCGCCGTGGATGTCGTCCGCCTCAACGATGATGTCGCCGAGATTGACGCCTATCCTGAAATCGAGCCGTTGGTTTGGCGGCGCCGCATCATTTTCCTTTGCCTTCCGTAGCTGGATTTGGACGGCACAGCGTAACGCATCGACCACGCTGTGAAATTCGGCCAATATGCCGTCGCCCATGGTCTTTACCAGCCGGCCGTGGTGCTCGACGATCTTGGGCTCGAAGGTATCGTTGAGATCAGCCTGGAAACGAGCGCGCGTTCCCTCTTCGTCGATCTCGCTTAAACGGCTATAACCGACGACATCGGCAATCAGGACGGCTGCGAGGTGGCGCTCCATATCCGGCCCCCTTCACGGAGTGCGGTGCACTCCGGTTCAGCACCTTACCGCAGGTGACCTGCTGATGCCATCGCGGCTTCGCGAAGCAACGGCTCGCGTAGCGAACTGACATTGATCAGGCCGGGATCGGCGTCGCGTTCGCCATATCAGTAAGCCCCGTTCAAGATAACCGCCATGATGCAACAGCACACATCGCCTTTGGACCGGAGCAGACAGTCAGAAGGGTTGTTGATGGAATATCGGGTTACTATTCCTCAGTTACGGGTCGATCCCTATGTCGAAATGAAAGACATCCTCGCGAACGCCGAGCTTTTCGTACAGTGCAATCGCCGCGTCATCACCGTAACCCGCCTGAACGTACACGACCCAGGCGCCGCGGCGCTTGGCGATATCTCTCAAGTGGTTGATAAGGGACATCGCTATTCCTTGCCGACGATACTTTTCATCCACCGCAAGGTCATAAATATAGAACTCACGTCGCGCCTTCTCAAACTTGTCGAGCTCGTAAGCGACAAGCCCACCCGTCACAACTTCGCCTGCCATCGCGACCAGGGCCACGACGTGATCCTTAGCAAGCAAATCCTTCATATAGGCATCACTTGGCGGGTCGTTTCCGTATGTCTCGCAATCGGAAAATGCTTGTCCGAACAAAGCATTCAACTGACGAAGAAGGAAGACGTCATCTGACGTTAGGCGCTTAAGGGTAAAGGGCGGGGTGGACATGCTTTGCCTCCACGAAGTCGTCGATCTGCTCATATGCAACCCCATAGGCATCTTCATCGGGAGTATGCAAGCAAGGTACCGTCTGTGCTTGCATGGTGCTGGGACAGCGGGCCAAGGATGTTGGCGATGTCAGTGTCGCCACCAAAAAAGCGATAGATAATCTCCCCTATTTCAAACTCGAAAACCAGTAATCAGCCCACCCATTAGTAAAACTTACCAATGTTGTTGTGCACAATTTCTTAGTTGGACGTCAACGAAAGCTTTTTCCATTGTGAATCGGGCCGAATCATCCACAAATAAAGACTTGGTTTAATCGAATTTATCGGAGGAGGATTTGACATGGCCAAAACCGAAAAGACTTCGAAAGCGGTTGCGAGCAAGGCGTCAAAGTTGCTTAAAAACCCTAAGACTGCAGCGTCGGTCAAAAGTGTTGCCGCTTCAGCGTTGACGCAAGCAGCCAACAAGAAGTCAGCAAAGTCCGCCGCACCCGCCAAGGCGAAGGCGCCTGCAAAGGCTGCCGCCCCCGCCAAGGCGAAAGCACCTGCAAAGTCTGCCGCACCTGCCAAGGCGAAAGCACCTGCAAAGTCTGCCGCACCTGCCAAGGCGAAAGCACCTGCAAAGTCTGCCGCACCCGCCAAGGTGAAGGCACCTGCAAAGGCTGCCGCCCCCGCCAAGGCGAAAGCACCTGCAAAGTCTGCCGCACCTGCCAAGGCGAAAGCACCTGCAAAGTCTGCCGCACCCGCCAAGGCGAAGGCACCTGCAAAGTCTGCCGCACCCGCCAAGGCCAAGGCATCTGCAAAGGCTGCCGCACCCGCCAAGTCGAAGGCACCTGCAAAGGCCGCCGCACCGGCCAAGGCGAAGACACCTGCAAAGGCTGCTGCACCGGCCAAGGCGAAGACACCTGCAAAGTCTGCTGCACCGGCCAAGGCGAAGGCACCTGCAAAGGCTGCCGCACCCGCCAAGGCGAAGGCATCTGCAAAATCCAAACGCTAAGTTTATCAATCAGCTGAATATATTCGTACGTTGGAGCGGCGGAGTGGAGCCGAAGCGCAAGCTTTGGTCCGGTTAGGCACGGATACCTATCGGCGCAACTCTCCGGCGAGCGTGTCGACGAACACCTTTGCAATGGAGCCGTCGGTGTCCAGCTTCGGATTGAAGATCGTAACGTCAAGGCCGACGGCCCTGCCCGAAGCGACCACCACCCGAAGCACCGTCGCCAACTCATCCCACGACAGCCCACCTGGCATGCGGTAGTCGACCGCCGGCATTACGGCGTCATCAAGCACGTCAGCGTCGAGGTGCACCCAAAAGCCAGAGAGTTCTGGCCGAGACAGATAGGCGACGGCTCTGCCGGCAGCGTCAACAGCGCCGTATTCGCGAACTTCCTGCAAGTCGATGACCTGGATCGCCGTATCTTCGATACGCTGGCTGCCATGTTCTGCGGATTCCTCACCATCACGCCGCCCGAACGCGACGACATCCTCATCACGCACCAATGGCCGCTTTCCTTCCAGTTCCGCCACGAGGGCAGGTCCGCGACCCGCGGCGAGCGCAAGTTCCATAGATGCCACCTCGCCATTCGGTTCGGCCTCAGGCTGGTAGAAGTCGGCGTGGCCGTCAAGGAACAGCAACCCGTAGCGGTCACGGCGCTTGAGCGCGAGCAGGCAGCCAAGCATGATTGAACAATCGCCACCGAGCACGATCGGAAACTCGCCTGCTTGAAGTACGGGGGTGACTGCATTTGCGAGCTTAATCGAATAATCCTTGATGCCCTGCGGGTTGAGCAACAGCGTCTCGGGGTCGCGGCGATCATCGTAAGGCGGCGGTTCAACGCGCCCGACATGTCGCGCATTCAATCGCTCGGCGAGGCCAGCCCCGAGCAAGGCATCGGGTAGCGTCTCGACGCCTTTCGGGAAAAGGCCAAGAACGGACGGAGCTTCAATGATGGTGAAACGGGAATCGGCCATGATACTCCTCCTGCCTGACGTCGTTTGTCCGTCCATTCAGCTATTCTAAGTCCACCCATGTTGACGCATGGTCACTTGCGTTCGGCAATCACGATCTCAACGCCCTGATAAACGGGCTGCCAACATAGCCCCTTGCAATTGCGTCTTCCTACACCCATCTATTCGATCCACCCGTAAATGAGATTGAGAGCAGCCAGCAATGACGCTCGTCTATCTCCGGGGCAATACGGCGCTCCTCGGAAACGAGTTGAGCGCCGTATTTTTTTGGGATTAGGTGGAAACGCCAAACCTGAAATCCGGCTTAACCTGGCCTTGATCCTTGATCTTGCCTTTCACCTGCATCCAATTTCCCTCCACACGATCCCAATCCATGACAAACCTCCTTGTTGCGCCCTCCCCCTCGAAATGAAGGGGGAGCTGCGCTACTTTAGCCGTCATGTGTAACGACTATGAGCAGCATATCCGTTGGGCCGAATACTGCGACATGATGCAGAAACTAGAGCTTGGTATTCCTGCCCATCAGAGCGAGCTCGATCTCCCACAGGCTGACGATGTCAAGATTAATGAAATGGCTCCGGTAATGCGCGCCGCCGGAGACAAAATCGAACTTTCGCAGATGAATTTCAGCTTCCCACCGTCGGGGCGCGGCGGACCCGTATTCAACTTCAGATCGGAGGGACGACAATTTTCTGACAGCAAGCGATGCCTCATACCGGCGAGCGCCTTCTTCGAATTCACTGGCAAGAAATATCCGAAAGCGAAGCATCGGTTCGCCCTGAACGACGTGCCCTTCCTGGCGATCGCCGGCATCTGGCGCGACGGACAAGGCAACCATCCCCCAGCCTTTGCGATGCTGACAACGATGCCGGGACCGGACGTGGAACCGTACCACAACCGCCAAGTGGTCGTGCTTCGCCCCGAGAATTGGGCCGCATGGATAAATCTGACGAGGCCCGAGACGGACCTGCTGCGTCCGCTTCCGGGAGGGTCGCTGACTGTCGAGACGGTGCGGGCCGGGATTGATTGAGTCAGAGGCCGTCGCGCCCAAGTCAGCCGGAGCTGATGATACCTGCCGCCAAGGCGGACAAGGTCAAGGTTCCCGCGCAGACCTCGGAGGAACAACCACGCCACACCGGAAACGCCATCCCGTTGTTGGGCGGACGTCTGCCGCTCGTGCAATGTTTCGGCCTGACCACCTTCAGCGCAAATAATTTGTGCAGTGCAGCAACGATTGCTTTTGAGATGCGTTAGCCATGGATCAGCGCCATCCTGGTCGTTGACCAATGAGGACGCTGTCATGAGGAATATCGCAAATACAATCAAACGCCTGAATGAACAGCGCCGCCTGTCTCAGACGACCGGGACGAAGTCGAACACGCGTTTGCGTATTTTGCCGGACTTCGGTTCAAATCCCGGAGACCTGCTCGCGTGGACGTATATTCCGAAGACCTTCGAGCCTGGATCGCCACTTGTGGTCGTCCTACATGGCTGCACACAAACGGCAGCCGACCATGAGAACGGCTCAGGATGGTCGGATCTGGCCGACAGGTACGGATTTGCCTTGCTCTTTCCCGAACAGCAGCGAAAAAATAATCCGAACCTTTGCTTCAATTGGTTTGCCACTGAAGACACGACTCGAGGCCAAGGAGAGGTCCATTCAATCAGTCAGATGATTGAAGTCCTGAGGGACAGGCTTTCCATACACCCGGCAAAAATCTATGTGACTGGCTTATCAGCAGGCGGCGCGATGGCCGCGGCCATGCTTGCCACTTATCCCGAGATGTTCAAAGGCGGCGCCATCATCGCAGGTTTGCCGTACGGTAGCGCGTCAAGCATCCCCGAGGCATTCGACCGGATGCGCGGCCATGGCTTGCAGGAAAGCCACGTTCTTGCTGATCGGGTCCGGCGCGCATCGGATTACCAGGGACCGTGGCCCTCCATTTCCGTGTGGCACGGCACCGCCGATAGAACTGTCGATCCGATCAACATGGAAGCAATCCTCGGACAGTGGTGTGGCCTGCATGGATTTGACCAAACGCCAAATACTGGAATGCTGAATGGCCATCCCGTGCGCAGATGGAGCAACACAGAAGGTACTGCCGTAGTTGAAGCGTACACGATCAACGGCATGGGCCACGGCACTCCACTCAAAGGTGTTGGTGAAAACAGTTACGGATCTCCCCGCCCCTTCATGCTTGACGTTGGAATTTCATCTACTTGGCATATCGCCAATTCTTGGGGACTGCTTGAGAACGAGAGAACGCCGATTGTTGAACAGGAAACGAATGCCATCTCTCATCAGGAGCCGGAAACTCCACGACATGCCAACCGAACAGTCAGCGGCGTGATCGAAGATGCTCTGCGCACGGCTGGATTGCTGAAGTGACGATACCGAAACTGAAGATCTCATCGGTTTTTCACCGTGCAGATTCGCCGAGCGTATCGGCCACCACTGCTCCTCGCTCTCCCATGGGAAGTGGCTCTCCGGTCGTACTGTCGATTGCAGTTTGATGTTCCAATTCGGCGTTTAGTTCTGCGCCAAGAATGAGGATTATCAACGAGATCCACGTCCACATCATCAGGCCGGCTACTGCACCCAATGCGCCGTACGTAGCGTTATAGTCGGCGAAGTTGGTAAGATAGAATGTGAAACCTGCCGATGTAGCAATCCACACCAAGGCCGATAAAGCGGCTCCCCACGAAAGCCAGCGCCACTTTGCATGTTCTCGGTCCGGGCCAAACCGATAAATGACCGAGATGGCAGCAACAACGACGACTGCCATGAGTGGCCACCGCGCGATGTGGACTAATACTGGACTCCAGCCGTCCAGCCCGCGTGGCATCAGACTCAACGCGATACTCAAGATAATTCCAAAGAAAATGCCGCCGAAGGTAAAGACGAACGAGATCAGATTTAACCTCAAGAAGCTACGGGTTTCATTCTGTCCGTACGCGACGTTCAACGCTTCGAATATCGCTTTAACACCATTGTTCGCGCTCCACAGCGCCACCGAGAGCCCGAGCAGGAATCCCAGACTGAGTACTTTGACGTCCTGCGTGGCAAGAGCCTCAAGCTGCGCTCGGATCAAGTCAATTGCGTCGTAGGGCAAAATTCCAACGAGCAGTGATGTGTTGCCGGCGACCGTGGTGGGATCCGCCATAAACCCGTAGAGTGATACGAACGCCGTTAGCGCTGGAAACAGAGCGAGGAGCAAATAGAACGTTGAGCCAGCCGCAATTAGCATAACCCGATCGTGCTCGAGCGAATGGTAGACTCTGAAGAGAACATCCTTCCATCCCAATGGTGGAATTTCCGACGGGCCATCGGCCGCGCGGCCACGTCCAGGTTCCATCGCGGGCGTTTCCGAACTGCGCGTTACCCTTTTGGCCCTATCTTTGGATACCATCGTGCTGGACCTTGATCCGTCGGCTATGCCTCGTCCAACCATCAGGGCGTCGTATTGTTCCCGGCATGGATACAATTGCTGTCGGTGTCGGGAGCCGCGAGTTGATCTACTGCGACAGGCAGGGCTGGGGAGCTTCTAGAATTCCGTCACGGGACTTTTCACCCAACATTTCCAAGAGGTGGGCTTTAGCCCTGTTCAATCTGCTCTTGACGGTACCAATAGGGCAGTCACAGATTTCTGCAGCTTCGTCGTAACTAACACCCATCACACAAACGAGCATAATGGCTTGCCGGAAATCCGGATCGAGTTGATGCAAAGCAGTTTCAAGTTCATGACCCCGCATCGTCCATTCCTGCGATGCGGGCCTCGAGGGTCCGTTTTCAGCAATATCTTTGTGACTGCCTGTGACCTCCCGCAGCCGGCGCTTTATCGCCGTATTGAAAGTATTTCTCATGATGGTGAACAACCATGACTTCATACTCGTCCCCGGTGTAAACTGGTTCAATGATCCAAGTGCTTTTTTGAGCGTTTCCTGGACCAGATCGTCTGCGTCATCTGTATTCCTATGGAATGACCTTGCGAATGCCCTTAACGCCGGCACAAGATCAACAAGTTCCGCCCTAGAGTTAATCTCCAACTTGAAGTCTTGGTAAATGGGATCGATTGCAATCATGTCTCGTCCTCGTGATGAGACGACAATGCATCGAAGATGTAACCGTTCCCCCAGTCGGCCAAACTGTACGCTATCGAACATTCCAGTATTCTTTGGCTGCGGTGAATGAGATCGAGCGTCGGGAAACGAATTTAACGTTGTATCGGACCGAGAAGGCAGAAGAGCCTTTTTGAAACATTTGTACGTCCGCTCTTCATCCATTGCTGCCGTTCAAGGCCGCTGCACTTTGGATGCCTCCGTTATAAGTTTGCCGTCTGGCCAAGATAAAATAGTCGTCGTAGGCTGCTCCTAAAAATCATTTTGACGAATCGGGGGCGCATTAACTTGAATCACATGAGCCTTTTGAAATACAGGACGCTTGCCGTGATCGCCTTCATCCTGTCTTCCGGCCAAGTCAGCCCGTCTTTTGGCGACGGGGCCAAGAGCTGCGTATCCGGAACCGAAAACGAAAGTGGATGGCTCTTCGTCAATAACTGTGATCGTGAAGTGGTCATCGAAATCTGCTTCGAGGAGACGTCCGATAAACCAGTGAATTGTTCGAGCGTGCTACAGCATCAGGGTGATCAGTTGTATCCGGCCACGCTGATCGCCGCAAAGGGGGGGGTGCAGCTTTTGAGAATTGGTGGGCGTGCCGGGATCAGGTGGGGCGCTTGTTATCATGACCCGGGAGACGACAGGAACCCAGGAAAGCCTGAAGGGGAATATAAGTTCACGTATCGCTGCAAGGACTCCAACGTCGAGTGACCTGATCAATCATCGGCGACGCAGACAAAGGCCGTGGAAAGCGGGAGCGGAGGGGCATCCGCAACGACAGGATGAACTCGACACTCATTTTGGTACAGTTAGTCCGAGCGCGGCTTTTGTTCTCAGCGCTCGGACCAAAAGACCAGGTAATTATACTGATCGATAATCGCGTATCCGATCGCGCTCGCGAGCCAGTTCTTCGTCGGTATATTCAGGGCTGCTTTCGTCGAAACGCTCCCATCCCTCTTTGCTATAGATGGCACGGCGCGCATTGAGATCCACGGGGGCGTTATCGTTGATGACAGATCGAGCCACTTCTGCTTGATCGTCATCCACTCTAACGGAAACCAAAGTGCCGCCCCTGCGCACGCCCTCGGCATAGACATGCGCATCATCTTCATCGACACCCGCGCTCGTCAACGAGCCGATGATGCCACCTGCCGCACCGCCGGCAACCGCACCGCCGGCAACGCCTGCTGCAGTTGCAGCAAGCCAACCAGCGGCCACGACGGGTCCCACGCCGGGAATGGCAAGCATACCAAGTCCAGCAAGAAGGCCGCCTGCTCCACCCAAGACCGCGCCAATGCCAGCTCCAGTCGCCGCGCCTTCACCAGCGTGGGTTTCATTGGTTTCACTCTCGCGTCCGATGATACTGATATCGGATGAGGAGATGCCCGCATTTTCCAGTTCGTTGACCAGAGCGCGAGCGTCATCGTAATTATCGTAAAGTCCTGTTACTGTTTGCATGGAAATCTCCCTGAGGAATTATTTAGCGGTTTCGGTGATGTTGCCCTGGTAGTCGAGTTTGACCTCAAATGGCTTGCCGTCTTTCATGGCCGAAGCTGTCCAGATGCCATCTTCGCCCTTTGTCAAAGCAGTAATCTCGGCATACCCCTTGCCTTCAATTCGCTCCTTAGCCTGACCCTCAGTGAAGCTATTTTCGCCCGCAACGGGGGCTGCAGGATTCTGGGTATCGGGCGTCGCGATGGCAGGTGTTTGCGTATCCGTCGCCGGCTTCGTCGCCTCCTGCGCATAAGCTGCCGAAAGAATGGAAAGTGCGCCCAGCGCAAGTGCAATACGTTTCATGGTGCCTCCTTTTCACGATCGGCTTTCCGATCAACTGAGGAACCACCGGAACTGGGAGATGTTCCCGTCGAGTTCGAACAACGTCGAAATGTCCGCTAAGGGACCTTGTCGGAACATTCGGTTCCATTGCCTTCGGTCAGGTTCCCATCACTCGTGCACGAGCGCCTATGGTCGGCATGTCGAAAACCATAATTGGATATCAATGCACAAGAAGCTCGTCGATCGCCACTGATCCCACGATTTTTGAACGTTCGGTGGCCCGACATAGGGCCACCGTTCCTGCGTAAACAAGTTGTGGCGTCAACGGCTCTTGCTGCTCTCGCCACCTTTGGACTGCTTGTCAGACGCACTTCCCGTTGAGCCACTCTTGGCCTGCTTGTCGTCCGAGCTTTTCGCGCCGCCCTTGCTGCTATTTGATTTATTGCCTTGATTATTTGGCACTGTTTCCTCCAATGTTCACTGAATGAATTTCCAGCGCATACTCAACATCGCGAGAAGTGAAGTGTTCCCCACGACTGGGACTTAGTGCGCTATCGTACTAATCTGTCAGAAGTTCATTCAAGCGTGCCGCCAATCGCTCCGACCATCGGGATCTGCTTTTAATAGATCCGCGAAAAATATGGTTCCGATCAGCTCACCCGGCTCATTATATACGCGAACGACCCAAGTCGTTGGATCGAGGCCATCAAGAACGCCGTCAACAAGGGTTTCCTTGGCCGCTTGCTTAGCTTCCGCAAGGGCGCGCTCATAATCCGCAAGTTCAATTGCTTTCACGTCTTCAAGAACAACGTCTTCATGAAACACAAAACTAAATATCGGCATCGGAGGCCCCTTCATCGAGAAAGCCAGTTTGTTTAACCTATCGCGCGACCTCTTCAGGCTGTCCCGAAATTGCGGTGCTCACCTCGGGGACCGGATCACTGCCACGACAGCTATCTTCTGAGCTCTCCTGAAGTTGTTCTTCCAGAATCTCGTTGTCCACTGCACGATCTTCCGTGCACCGTTCGCGGCCAAGAGAGTGAGTTTGATTTGGAAGCGAACTGAAGGAGATCGGCGCATCGCAATGAGAAAATGTAGCGACCTGGATCATAATTGCTGTGGCCTTCGTGATGAGACTGTCAATGTTAAACTCAGCCTCTGACCGTTCGTCCCTAAGCGTTACCGAAATCGATTCCCCGCCTTCGCCTACGAATTTTACCGAATAGCGCCCCATTCCTGGCGTTTCGGGTGTTACACGCGTATCAATCAATTGCATGGGTGACCTCCTCACTGATGAAAACCCGTGCCCACTCCACTGGAATGGGCACGGTTGCTACTACGCTGCCACTTTTAGGGCTTTGCCGTTTACGCCGCCTTCGGCGAGTTTGGTTAGGGCCGCGTCGGTTGCTATCTCTTCTTCCAGGGTTTGGACCAGAAGTGCCAGAGCATCCTTCATGCCTAATTGATCAGCCCAACGTGCCAACGTGCCATAGCGAGCTATCTCGTAGTGCTCGACGGCTTGAGCTGACGAAACCAGGCCGGCGTCAAGAGCCGGCTCGCCCTTAAAATCGTCTAGTACTTCTTCACCCTCAGCAATGATACCTTCGATCGCCTCGCAGGTTTTGCCTTGTGCACGCTTGCCGAAAATCTCGAAAACCTGCTCGAGACGCTCCACGTGGATTTCTGTCTCGTTCCGGTGCTTCTCGAAAGCGGCCTTTAACTCCGGGGAGTCTGCGCCTTTTGCCATTTTGGGCAAAGCCTTCAGAATCTTTCGCTCAGCGTAGTAGATATCCTTCAGTGTCTCATGAAATAATGTATCCAGTGTTTTGGTGACCATGGGTCGTCCCTTCAGGTTAATTCGCCACCAATGTGGCGAGTGCGGAAAGAACTACGCCAAACGATTATTGTTCCTCTTGTGAAAGACTTCGTGGAATGTTGTCGGCCAGTTCAATTGAATGACCTCACAATTCTCACATCAACAGCGCTGTTGAGTCTGCCTTAACGACCAGCCTGTCAAACGCACCGATTCTTCTTCGGCCAGACCATAGGCACCGTCCGCAAGTTCCATCAAACCCTCGCGGTCTAAAACTACGATCTCCGATCGCTTGGATCGTATAAGGCCTTTTCCTTCCAAGACATGGAGAGCGACGGTTACGCCTGCTCTTCTGACGCCCAGCATGCGAGCCAAATGCTCATGCGTGAAAAACATGCTGTCGCCGTCCACCCTGTCATGAGCTAGCAACACCCAGCGGGCCAATCGATCTTCCAATTTTGAATGTCCGTTGGCGATAGCAGTTGATCCCACCTGAATTGAAAGCGCGCGCGCAAATCGTGTGAACAGCATTTTCATGGGTACACTAACCGAAATTGCTTTAACAAGATCGGACGCATCGATCCGAAAAGCGCTTCCACTCATTTGAACCACCGTCCGATATGCGCTTTGATCATCGTATTGGAGAAGCGCCGATCCAGACATCCCATCTCTCCCAAACAGACCAACTTCCAGATCGCGAGCGCGCGGCAAGCTCGCCATCATCGACGCGATTCCGCTTTCAAGAAAATAGACATGTTGGAGCGTTTTCCCCGGCGTCTCAATTTCCTGTCGAAGTTTCAATGGCACGACCTGCATTTTGGGCAGCAGCAAAGCCAGGTCCTTCTCAGACAAATTCGACAGCAAGTGATTGCGTATCGGACTCTTTTGATCGATCGCCACAACCATTCCTTTCAATCAATTCGGACAATTTCATCTGCCGACAGTTGAGTGAAAATGCTTCCAAGTGGTATTCTCTCTTCCGAGTTGAGCCGACCACCAATCCAAGAAAACAAGTCAGAAAACGTAAAGTTCCGAATGGGACTTTGCTGAACAGCTCGTGCGACGTAAGAATCCGCTATGACCATTTTTTCGGTGCGACATTCAACCGTCTATCGGTACCTGAGGCCCGTGGCATTCGGTGAGCATCGGCTCATGTTTCGTCCGCGGGACAGTTTCGACCAGCGCCTGCTGGAGGCCACGCTTGTTGTCAATCCAACTCCACAGCTAGTCCGCTGGATCCATGACGTCTTCGGGAATTGTGTTGCGATCGTGCAAATCGCCGAACCAGCAATGGAGTTGCGCTTTCAAAGTCATATTCGCCTGGAACATACACCGCATGTCGCCCTCGATCTTCAGATCGACGAAGAGGCGCTCACTTATCCCTTTAGTTACGACGGCGACGAGATGATCGATTTGGAGCGGACGATCGCGCGTCACCATCCTGATCCTGACGGTGATCTCGGTCGTTGGGCCCGGCAATTTGTTCGTATTGGACATCCGACCGAAACCGGGCATCTCTTGATGACCATGTGTTACGCAATTCATGAGAGCTTCGTATACGAGCGCCGTTTGGCGAGCGGCACGCAGACGCCACTCGACACCTTGCAATTCCGTCGGGGTACATGTCGGGATTTTGCGGTCCTGATGATGGAAGCGGCCCGCTCACTCGGCTTAGCAGCGAGATTTGTGACAGGGTACATCTATGTCCCTGGCCGAGACGGTTCGATAACACGTGGGGGCGGATCCACGCATGCCTGGTGCCAGATCTATCTCCCCGGAGCAGGATGGGTGGAATTTGATCCGACCAACGGCATCGTAGGCAATCGCGATCTGATACGCGTTGCAGTCGCCCGGGACCCACGGCAGGCCATCCCTCTGACAGGTAGTTATGATGGAAGGCCCTCTGATTACAAGGGAATGTCGGTGCAAGTGAATGTCACGACGGAAACAGCAGGATCTTCTCCAACGATTGAGGGTTGAAGGGAACCCTCGCCGCTTGCCGGCGTTGCTCGTATTCGCTGCGGATGCGGCGGTTATCGCTTCAGCAAAGGGAGAGACGATGAAGATACGCGCCGGGTTCACATTGGGCTATGAATGCCCGCAGGCAACATCGATGCTACTGGTTCTGAACATCCATCCATCACGGCGCATCGACCTCCTTAGCGACCAAGTACTTGCCTTCGACCGACCGATCGAAGCGCGGGGTTATACTGACAGCTTTGGGAATGCCTGCACCCGTATCGTGGCACCACAAGGAGTAACAACAATTTCGTCCGAGTTCGAAATTTATGACAGCGGCGAGCCGGACATCTTTCCACGTGATGCCGTTCAACACGATATCAAGGATTTGCCCGACGATGTTCTCGTCTTCCTTCTCGGCAGCCGCTATTGCGAGACAGACCGTCTTGGCGATTTTGCCTGGACACAATTCTCGTCGACGCCACCGGGATGGCCGCGTGTCGAGGCGATCCGCGACTTTGTTCACAATCACATCAGCTTCGACTACCAGAAGGCTGATGTCTTGAGGACGGCCCACGGGGGATATACAGAGAGGACTGGCGTCTGTCGCGATTTCGCCCACCTTGCGATCACATTGTGCCGCTGCATGAATATTCCTGCGCGCTATTGTACGGGCTATCTTGGCGACATCGGTGTTCCCTTCAATCCCGACCCCATGGATTTTAATGCCTGGTTCGAGGTCTATCTCGGCGGACATTGGCACACCGTCGATGCGCGCCATAACATACCAAGAATTGGGCGCATATTGATGGCCAGAGGGCGAGATGCCACCGATGTCGCCATATCGACCAGCTTCGGTCCATCGGTCTTGTCTCGCTTTGAAGTCCTCACCGAGGAAATGCGCGTCGGCTAGGACAAATCAAATTTGCCGGACATGTGCCGGGTCGCGGGAGGGTGCTGGCGAAGAAGGACGCAGGCTTAAGCCCCCTTTCAGTCGGAAGTATAACGGAGAGCAAATCAATTTAATTGATTCAATGTATGCATCAATTTCATTTGATTGAACGATGAATTAGGAGGAAACTGTTTGGGAAGTTAATGCGGCAACGAAGATTGGGCCGCGGGATTTAGGAGACTTTCCATGAACACGCACCATAAAAACCATGATCACCACCTGAACGGCTTTGCCGAGGTGATCCTCAACGGAGCCAACCTTGTGATTAAGGCTGCCGAGGTTGCACGTGACAGATATCTGCGAGCACGCAACCTGAGGGCAACGGAGACCGCACTCGAGGGCCTGCCCGACGACATACGGCACGACCTTGGTTGGCCGGACCTATATGAACGCCACGATTCGCGTTCGATTAACTAAAAACGCTATGAACGACAATGGCGGCTACTATTCCACTGCATTCAACTTTGAATCTTGTGGACCAGCCGTCATAGCCAAATGTTCGGAGTAGATCCACGGGGAAGTCAGCTTCCATGACCAACTGAGTGTGTTAAAGCAGCCGAACTCTGCATTGTGCCGGCCGCTAGTCACTCCCCGTGGGATCAAGTTCCGGAATCCTGCGACCACCGGAACAAATGCTGTTTGACGAGGTTAATTCAATAACGCAGCGCCATGGACGAGGCCATGGGACGGATCAACGAGGAGGCAGCCATGCGCATCAACCGCCGCCAGTTTGCGGTACTTGCGGGCGTGCTTTCGTTGCCCGGGATGTCGCGAGCGGCAAACGAGGATAGCTCCTTGTTTTGGCGTGCCAAGTTTCCGTCTCAAGATCTCGTATTGTTCGGTCATCTACGCGTCCGGGCCGACTTCTTTCCCGAAATCACGGCCGAGGGAAAACGCCTGATAGACCAATCCAAATTGGTCCTGATCGATATGAACCCGAGCCTTACTCTGTCCACCACCAAGTTCAAGAACAGCGATCTCAAACCCGTCTTCCCGGGCTTAGCGAAGCCCCATCAGGACGAGCTCAAGACGATTCTCTCGACGTCGCCAGCGAGGAACACGATCGAAAAAATATCCGGTTTCGAGGCGAGCTTGCTTCTTCTTAGTGAAGGGCAGCATTTCTTCGGTCCCGACGCGCCAAGTATCGGACTTGAGCTTGCCAACTATGGACTTTCCATTGGGCGCGCTGTCAAAACGCTCGTCTCCGACGGCGAAATGCGCTCCATGCAAAAGCCCCTGACCTTGGAGATCGTCAATTCCGTCGGGCCCGATTCGATCGCCTATCTTCTCGATCTACGCCGCCGGGTCGGGCCAATCGGCGGCTATTTGGACGAACTTTACAAGGCTCGAAAAAGCGCGGAGATCGCCATCCTTGGAGAGGAAATCGCCGCCAAGGGAATTTTCACACCCACCGACTTCATGGATGCCGACCGCATACGCGCGCTTTTCGTCGAGCGGATCGCAAACCTGCCGGCCGGGACCAATGCCTTCGCCATACTGCCGATCGGGTTGCTGAGCGGGCCCTATAGTCTTCTCGCAGAACTCCGCTCCCGCGGTGCCGAGGTGACGGCAATGGAATGAACCTATCCGTTCTTTCAGAAGCAACGGCTGCTGCGTTAGACACTGTCTGTGGGCCAAGGGTTGCGGGCGGGCTGGACTCCTGGGGCGCGCCCGACTGTGTCCTGGCTGCCAGTGGATGGTAATCTGCAACAAGCAGAACGAAAGCACTGGTCAGAAGAGACTCATTACGACTCTGCATAGCATTCCTCCCTCGCATGAATGTCGGTGGCGCGTAACGTAACCGCGTCGTGTGCTCGCCTGGCAGCGCACCCGAGCTGCTGCAGATGAATATGTGGCGTGCGCTTACACTCCCGAAGGGTTCGCAACTCCCTAACGCAGCAATGGAATTGCTCAGGATTTGTCATAGTCGCCAGGGTGGTGCGCATTCGTCGCAGCAATCAGACGAAATCAAATCGTTTAGGCACTTCTCAACACAACCTCAGTTCCGTTGAACGCCAAGCGCGATTATCAAGACCTGTACGTTATAATTACTCAACCTTTGGCAGAATCAGGTTGTGGTATGGTTTGACTCAATTGTGAGTAAGCCGCACATGAAAACTGTTGGTTATTTTCGGAGAAACTATGTCAATACAGCACGTCAAAGAAATCGATGCAGCGATCAAGGAACTGATATCCTCGCGTCGCCAAGAAATCCTTCAAATCGCCCAGAACGGTGCAAACCCTGGCCCTCTGAAGAACTTGGTAGAGATACAAACAGCAATCGACGCTCTTTACAGAGCCCGCGATCAGGAAATTATTTCATCTTAATACTGTGAATACCAGTCCAGGCGTAAGTTATCGGCTCTGCAATTCCGAACGTCTGGAGATCCACTTGGACTGGCGTTTTGAATGCCGCATAGTATCCTGAGGTGTTTTCAAGCCATGTGTAAACATCAAGTTATGGGTGTAAGGCACCATAGGACCGACAGTAAAAACGGGGCGACCGAGTTGAGTTCCAAGACCAGGTGCACCCTTCTGGGAATATCATGAGCCTTTCTGCGGAATTCGTCGCAATGGCAGACGCTCTCGTGGTCGTGGATGTTCAGAAGGCTCTCATGTCAGGCCCGCACGCGGTGCCCGACCATGTCCGCCTGGAGAAAGCAATCAGGGTATTGCTCGATCGGGCGCGGTTTACCGGCGTGCCGATCATTTTTCTTCAAAATGACGGCGATCTCGGATCTCCGGACGAACCCGGACAGCCAGGCTGGGAGCTGTTCTTCGAGCTGCATGACGGGGATTTCGTGCTTGCCAAGGACAAGGATGACGGCTTCGACGGCACTGGCCTTGACGCCGTGCTGACAAAACATCGCGTATTCTCGGTGGCTATTTGTGGATTGCTTTCGGAAATGTGCGTAGCGGCAACCGCACGGGCTGCGATGCAACGAGGCTATCGGGTTCTCATCCCTCACGACGCGCATGCCACCTACGACGTTCCGCCCGGCCCGGGCGGCTTGGAGATGGTTCCAGCGAAGCTGGCAGCAAGGGCCGCCGAATGGTCGCTCGGCGAGCGCGCGATCATCGTGCCATCTGCCGTGGCGCTGGATTTTTCACCCAGTGAGTATGCGCTTTTCGACATGGCCGACTTTGAGTCCAGCATCACAATGTCAGGCTAGCGATCGCATGTGCAATGCAGCAGCCAGAGCTTGGCATTCCTGCCCATTGCGTACGCTCCAAGGATCCAAGGTATCAAGATACTTCGATGGCTATCGATCGAAATTGTTAATCCTGTATCAAGCCTCCGAGGTTAAGCTGGAAGACGAAACGTCTTGAGTGAAAGCCGATCCGACAATGCTGACTGTACTGGGGTGCGTGGCCTTTGAGCACAATATTTGGCTGGTACTCGTTGCAGCAACTGTCTGTGTGGCCGGCTCCTGGGCAATCATTCGCCTGTTCCACCGGACGACTGGCACAACGGGTCTACAACAGGCTGGATGGCATTTCCTGACCGCCGCCGCAGCCGGATCATCGATCTGGTGCACGCATTTCATAGCGATGATCGCTTATGAACCGGGTGTCCCGGTTAGTTTCGATCCAGTCCTAACGATTGTTTCCCTACTCATTGCCATGGCGGGCGCAGCATTGGGCTTCATCGTGGCGGCAAGCGGCGTCACGCGACTGGCCCCGGTTGTCGGGGGCGGCATCGTGGGCTTGGCGATATCAGCCATGCACTATACCGGCATGCTGGCATACCGCGTGCAGGGCATCGTCTCATGGGACATGTCTTATCTGGTGGCGTCGGTCATATTGTCGGTCGCGTTCACCGCTCTGGCACTGCACTTCGCGCTGCGTCGCGCCTTCTGGGGCGACAAATTCATCGCGACGGGCGTGCTGGTGCTCGCGATCGTCAGTTTGCATTTCACGGGAATGACCGCCTTTCGGGTTTCGCCAATGCTGGTCGAGGGGGCCTATTCCAATCCCGCTGCCTTGCACGCGCTGGCGCTTGCTGTCGCCGCAGTCGCGTTGATTATCGTTGGTACGGGACTTGCCAGCTATCTCATCGATGACAGTGTGCGCGCAGAATCCTATCAGCAGCTTCGCCATATGGCCCTGAACGACAGCCTGACGGGCCTACCCAACAGGGCAAGCTTCAACGACTACCTCGCTCATGAGGTCGCGATCGCGGAAGATGCAGGGGGCAAGGTCGCCCTGATTGGCATTGATCTCGATCGCTTTAAGGAGATCAACGATCTTCGCGGCCATGGTACCGGGGATGAAGTGCTGAGGATTCTTGCGCAGCGCATGACCAGCCTTCTGCGCGACGGAGAATTCGTCGCGCGGCTTGGGGGAGATGAATTCGCCGCCGTTCACCGCACACGAAGCCACACCGAACTTGTCGATTTTCTGACCCGGCTTGAAACGACGCTCTTCAAACCCATTCGCCTGGATGATTATGAGGTCACGACCGGAGCCAGCATGGGCGTTGCCATCTATCCCGACAATGCTGACAGCACGGGAGCACTGATCAGCAATGCCGACCTTGCCATGTATCGGGCCAAGGCGGATGCGAGCACAGCGATCTGCTTTTACGAACAGTCTATGGATGAAACGGTCAGGGCCCGCAGAGCCTTGGCGAGCGAACTGCGGGAGGCTATGGAGAATGGCCAGCTCGACGTCCACTATCAGGTGCAGACGTCCGTCTCCACGGGAGAAATTCGTGGCTATGAGGCGCTGCTGCGCTGGGAGCATCCGAAACATGGCTTTATCCCGCCCTCCGAGTTTATCCCGCTGGCCGAAGAAAACGGCCTCATCCTGCAACTGGGTGAGTGGGTACTGAGAACGGCATGCACCGAGGCAACATCCTGGGAGCCGCCATTCAAGGTCGCAATCAACCTCTCCCCGGTTCAGTTCGTCCATGCCGACCTGCCGAACTCTTGTTCACGAGGTGCTGCTCCAAACGGGACTGCCTCCGACCCGGCTGGAACTGGAATTGACGGAATCCACCATTTTCGCGGACAAGGCCCGGTCGCTACATATCCTGCGACGGATCAAGGCGCTTGGCGTGACCATTGCCCTCGATGATTTCGGAACGGGCTATTCTTCCCTCGAAACATTGCGGGCCTTCCCGTTCGACAAGATCAAGCTGGATCGCTTCTTCATGAGCGAAGTCGAGACCAGTCCTCAAGCAAAAGCGATCATCCGGGCGGTGCTGGCGCTAGGCAAAAGTCTCGACATCCCTGTTTTGGCCGAAGGCATCGAAACCCATGGCCAGCTTTCACTTCTGAACACCGAGGGCTGCGACGAAGCGCAGGGCTACTATCTCGGACGCCCTGCGCCTCTGGAGCAGATCGTTACCAGCGGTCAGATCACGCTGACTGGTCCGCAGTATCTGAAGGATACATTGGTGCGGGCGTGTTCCCAAGAAGTGACGTTCGACTTGGCTGGAACAGTTCGCGTGGCCACCTAACGGTCCCTCTCTTTGGAAATATTGCAGCGCCTTTCAAATGCTTGATGTGGCTCGCATGTCGGATCGAAATGATCGCCATCAGCGGGTGAACCGCTGCCTGGGTTAGTCCAGATCGATTGGACCGTCCCATCCTCTATGGGGCGCGTCAGACGGCTCGATCTGGGTGTGTCAGCCGCGCGATCTTTTTCACATGGTTCACCGCCGCGCTGCCACCTGTCGTCTTGGTGAAGAGATCAAGTTTCTCTTCGTCATCAGCACCGACGGCCATCAAGGCCCGATCCATGTATTTCCTCGAGCCCGGGTTTTGCGAAATCAAGAGCGCCGTCGAGACCAGCCGGACAATCGCAGCGGCAAGGATGACGTGCTTGGCAAGCGTTCCCCAAACGAAGCGAGGCCAAAAGATCAAGGGATTTTCGCGCGGCATTTCGGGTCGTCGTTCTGAGGGACGTTTCAAACGCAGGATGCCGCTCTGCAATGGATGCACGTGCTCGAGAGGGACCATCGTCGCGAACGCGACAAGCACCTTGACAAGACTGGCCACTGGAACGCCGGTTGCAATCGCACGACGCAGCAGGGTCTTCATGTGTTTCGGCGTGTAGTAGAGCGACCACGCCTCCCGATAAATGGCCTCCCATTCACGCTTGCTCATCTTGGCGTGGGCAGTGCAGACATGCTCGACATCGTAGAGGTTGAGATCGGCGTCCATCTCGACGCCGTTTTTCCACAGGACCTGATGGTCCTCCGATCCCGGCAGCGGTGTAAGGCAGAAGAACTCAATGACATCGATCGGGAGCTCTTCTTGAATGATCGCAATATCACGTCTGATTGTTTCGGGCGTGTCCGCTGGAAAGCCGAGGATATAGCCAGCCAGCGTCATGATGCCCTGCCCCTTCCACGCGAGCAGCATCTTGCGGTATTCGGTGATCTTGTTCTGGGCCTTCTTGGCCGCGATGAGATTGTCCGGATTGACGTTCTCCAGTCCGATGAAAACGCGGGTGACACCAGCACGCTTCGCCTTCTCCACGAAGTTTTCGATCCGGTGGCAGAGCGTATCGACCTGGATCATCAGGCCAAGCGGGATTCCTTCTTTCTCCTTCAGAATTATCAGCCGATCGAATATCGCTTCCCACTCTTTGTTTCGCGCGAAATTATCGTCGGTAATGAAGAACTTGTGGATGCCGTGCGCCCAGTTGAGGCGCACGAGCTTCTCGACGTCATCAGCCGAGCGGAAGCGCGATTTGCGTCCCTGCACATTGATGATGGTGCAGAATGAACATTGATAGGGACAGCCTCGTCCCGCATCGAAGCTCGCGCTGAGACCAAGGGTGTGCTCGATATAGCGCTTCGGCAGGAACGGTACGGGCGCGCCTTCAATACCAGGCAGATCATTCATGAAATTGTAAAGCGGTTGCAGGCGGCCAGATGCAGCATCACACAGCACGGTCTCCAGCCGGCCTTCGGCCTCGCCGGCAAACATGGAAATTCCCATCTCGCGACAGGCGTCAAGCCCGACAGCGCTTCCATCAAGCATGGCCAGGCAACCCGACACGTGAAAGCCTCCCATGGCGACGGGCAGCGATGCATCGCGGAACGGGCGGGCAATATCGAGCGCGCGCGGATATTGATTGGACTGGACACCAATCAGAGCGACCATTCCGAAATTGTCGTTTTGCCGAAATTGAGCGAGAAGCGCCGAAATGTTGACATGTGTATTGGTCTCGTCAATGACCGTGATGTCGATGGCAATATCCGGACCGAGCACCTCACGATCCGCGCAGTCAAGGGCAATGCCGTAAAGAGCAGCGAGCGAATTCGAGGGAATCATGGCTCGCCACCAACGGATCACATATCCATTGTCGTCGTAATGCGACGGTTTGATCAGAATCAGCTGGAAGCGTCGATTTCTAGCCTCTGAAACATGTGACAAATCAATCTTTCGGGGTTGGCGGCGATTCCGCAAGCACTTCCGCAACTCACGCCAGTCGGTGCTGACAACGTATAAGCATTTAACCGTATCGTACTTTCAGGGGAATGTCTTGTTCTCGCGCGCGGCTACCAACACGTAAAACCGCCATCAACGACGAGATCGATACCTGTTACGAATGAAGAAGCCCGGCTTGAAAGGAATATGGCAGGACCGACTATTTCTTCGGGAACTGCCAGGCGGCCCATGGGGGTGTCCCGTTCGAACATTTTCACCTGATCAGCGACTTCAGCTCGACGATTCATGGGTGTCAGCGTGTAGCCCGGGCTGATCGAATTGACCCGGATACCTCGGTCAATCCATTCCATCGCCAGGCTTTTTGACAGGTGGATAACCGCAGCCTTGGATGAGTTGTAGTCGGCTTGTTTCAAATCACGATTGACTATCGAGCCTGACATTGAGGCAATGTTAATGATGGAGCCCCTCTTTCGGGGAAGCATTACGCGTGCTTGCGCCTGGCAGGACAAAAAAACACCAGTTACATTTACATCATAGACCCGTTGCCAGTTCTCCAGTGGAAGCGTCTCGGCGTCTCCGCCAGCACCAATACCTGCGTTGTTGACCGAAACAGTCAAAGAGCCAAGCTCTTTTTCTATCAGATCGACCGCTCCCTTCAGGTCCGCGGCAGAGGTTACGGTGCCTTCGAGCGTCAAGGCTCGGCGGCCAAGAGCGCGAATTTTATCCGCCGTTCCGTTCAAGCCGCCGTTTGAGAGATGGCCAAAGCAGCCTACGTCGGCTCCAGCCTCGGCCAAACCAATCGCAATAGCCTGGCCGATGCCGCTGCCCGAACCCGTAACCATCGCTACTTGTCCCTTAAGGTCGAACAGTTCCATCGATCTCTTCCCTTCGTCAGAATCCTGTCTTCGGCGATAGCAGAATTGAAAATGACTATAACCCAGATGGAAAAAAGTCGCGTCGGTGTTCTAACGCGCTCTGTCTCAAAAGTCCGATTTCAACGTATTTGGATGTCTCCTTTGACTGAACCTGCGTAGCTTCTGTCGACCATGTTGCGAACAATGGCAAATATAAGCGTTGCTATTTTGACCTGTTGTTATCATTCGACTTTATTGTACTGAAACGTTGCACCGTGTTGTAGCGTAAATTCCTGATTTCGACGATGCCACCTTCTAGAACGGTGTAAATAACCTCCCCGTTCTTAGCTGTAGCGGTTTCACCGGGCTTTCCCTCACCTCTTATGATCTTGTTGATGGTTGCGAGCTGCGATGCACTGTCCTCTTCGGCAAATGCAAACGGGGAATGCAAACCGATAGTTAAGACCAAAGGAAGAAGAGCCGTTGTTGGTCTGTTCATGATTATTCCTTCAGCAGAGTTAGCGGAAACAAAGCGTACTAATCTAACTCGATTGGTGCTCTCATGGCGAACTTCATGTTCCAAAACGACCCCGGGGTCAAAATGGGTTCTAAGCGAGGTGGTTGCGAGCGCCGATCTTATGATGACGTTTTCGGAACAGCCGAAGTGGGGAAAGACACTGGTCCCAACCAGACGCGCTACCAGGCTGCGCTACGCTCCGTGTTCTTCAACGGTTGCCTCACCAGTGGTTCCGCTGCCGAGACACTGCCGAGAAGCAAACTATAAATTTGCGATCGCGATAAAAAGCAAATGACGACAGAACGCCGCAGTCGACCCCTTCACTCTCAAAGATCAAATGCCGTCTGTCCTTCATCGATTGCCGTGACAACGCTCGCAGCCAAGGCGCGGGTGATCTTCGACTTCTTTTCGAGTGCTGTGCGGTCCAGCCGCTCGACGACGCGATTAGCGGTAGAGAGCGAGCGCTCGATATGGCTGACGAGAAAGTTGATGACATTGGGATCGACGGCGATCTGCCGGTCGGCGAAGAGCTTGTAGAGAACGCCCGAGAGCAGCATGTCGTCCGGTTCGCCGATCTCCACGGTCGTCGCTGCCTTCAGCCGGGAGGCGAGGTCCGGCAAGGTCACCGGCCAACTGGCAGGCCATTTGCGCGAGGTCATCAGCAAACTCGAGCCGCTCTGGCGCACACTGTTGATCAGGTGAAACAGGCCGGATTCGTCGATCGGACCTGAACCAATGTCGTCGATCAGGAAGGGGCCTTTCTCGCCCGATGCGGTGCCGATGTTGCGTGGATCGAGAACAATGGCGTCAGCCTCCGCCCTCCAGACCGCTGCAAGATGCGTCTTGCCCGAGCCCGTTGGACCGGCGAGCACAACGACAGGCGATATCCAGCCCGGCCAGCGATCAACAATGTCAATCGCCGCCATGTTCGACGCGGACACGATCAAATCGTCGCGGGAGTAACCCGGTTCATGGCCGAGATCGAGCGGCAGCTGACGCGGTGTAGGGGTGCTAATCATGGAGCGATGAAATACAGCCAGCAGCGCTGCACTGTCATCTGATTTCTTTGCTCTTCTCGCTTTTGCGATACTCACCTGTGTAGAGCGGGGATTGCTGATAGCGGTGGATGACAAAGCGCACGAGAACACCCACGGCGGCCGCAGTCGGTACGGCGATGAGCATGCCAGTGAAACCCAACAGCGAGCCGAAGGCGAACAGCGCGAACATCAGCCAGACGGGGTGCAGGCCAACGGAGGAGCCGACGAGTTTCGGCTGAAGGATATTGCCCTCGATGAACTGTCCTATACCGAATGCAATCGCGACATAGAGAACATTAATATAGTCGGGCCAGAACTGCACCAGCGCGACGCCGAGGGCCAGAAGCAGGCCGACCAGCGAGCCCACATAGGGTATGAAGCTGATCAGACCGGCGAAGAGACCAATCAGCAGGCCGAAATTCAGCCCGGTGACCGTGAGGCCGACCGCATAGATGATGCCGAGGAGAAGGCACACCGTGCCCTGCCCGCGGACGAAACCGGCTATGGCTTTGTTCATGTCGCGCGCAATGACACGAACGGTATTGACGTGTTCACGCGGAACGAGACTGTCGATCTCGTTAACCATGCGGTCCCAGTCGAGCAGCATATAGAAGGCGACCACAGGCGTTACGACGAAAAGCGCCACCACATCGATCAGGGTCTTGCCCGAACTCCAGATCGACTGGAGCAGTGTGGTGAGGAAGCCAGCGCCCTGCTGGAGAAGCGAATCCAGGCTGTTGCGGATAACTGAAGCATCGACGCCGATAAAATCCTTCAACCATTGCGAATCGCGATTGGCGATGAGTTCCTGCAGGCGCGAGACATAGCTCGGCAGGCGCACGATGAAATCACTCATCTGCGTGGCAAGCACAGGCACGAGGATGATCAACAGCAGCGCAAAGGTGACGACAAACAGGACGAGGATGACAATAGTCGCCAGCAGCCGGGACAGGCCCAGGCGTTGCAGATGATCCGCCACAGGATCAAGAAAATAAGCGAGTACAAGTCCAGCGACGAACGGCAGGAGGATCGATGAGAAGATGTAGAGGAAAAGCGCCAGGAAAAGCATCGCGCCTGTCCAGAATACGGCTTGGCGGCGTACGCTTGCGCCAAGCGTACTGACCTGGACATCGACGTGAATGTCCTTGTCCGGAATTTCGACCGGAACAGGATCCGTTTTAGTCTTGCTTACGCTCTTGCTCATATCCTGCCATATGTTTTGTCCACGTCATGAGATAGGCGGTCGCGGAAGCTGCGGTCAAGAGGGCAACTATCCATACAAGTATCATGCGGCTGCCGGTGAGTGAAAATTCAAATGCAATATCCGCCAGTGTGACCGCGACAAGGATAATCTGAAACGCCGTATTCGCCTTGGACACCAGCAGCGGGTGCATTTCCAATGGTTTGCCGATGACGGCACCGAGGAGCACCGCGCCGATAATAAAGATATCGCGCGAAACGACGATGACAACCAGCCAGACTGGCAGTTCGTCCAGAAAGCCAAGCACCACGAACAGCGAAACCAGGAGGAGTTTGTCGGCGATCGGATCGAGATAGGCACCGAGCTCAGAACCTTGATTGTAGCGCCGTGCAATGAAACCATCGATGCCGTCGGAAACGCCGGCGATAACAAGGCCTGTCAATGCGGCTCCCACATATCCGGACAGCAAGGCCATCACGATGAACGGGACGAGAATGAAGCGGAAGATCGTGATGTAGTTGGGAATGGTCACTGGGTCCGCTTCCTTATGCAATGCACCTTAACCTAAGTGGAGAGAATGACTGCATTGCTCAAGCCCAAACGGCAGGCAAGATGTCGATAAGTAGCGTTTTCTTTCACGGTGCTGTATCCAGACCTTGCAGCAGCGCGAGAGTCGTGCCATTTCGCGGGCAACAGGTCGGAAACTCAAGAATAGGATCGACAATGGCGCCTGAAACGGCAAAAAGATGCGAGGAGAAGCGTGATGGGCGGGGTCTTTCCCCCGGCCAAGCGGTTCGACATTGCAGCTTGTAGCCGTTTCGGCGTCCGGAGGATATGGTTTTTTCGCACGGCTACTTTGTCGCAAAGGCTCGAAAATGGATAAACATTTCCGTCGCCTTTGCTCCTCGTATCCAAACGAAAAGCCTCATACCATTTCGAACCTATTCTTGAGTTTACGACCTTATCCGGAGCAGATCATGAATACCAAGAATGAGCCCGCCAAAGGTGGCAAGAATGGCCTTACCTATGCGCAGGCGGGTGTAGATATCGATGCCGGCAATCTGCTTGTAGAAAAGATCAAGCCGATCGTGCGTTCGACACGTCGGCCGGGAGCCGATGGTGAGATTGGCGGTTTTGGCGGGCTGTTTGATCTGAAGGCCGCGGGTTTCACTGATCCAGTGCTTGTCGCGGCGAATGACGGCGTCGGAACCAAACTCAAGATCGCCATCGATGCGGGTGTGCATGACACGGTCGGCATCGATCTTGTCGCCATGTGCGTCAATGACCTCGTCGTGCAGGGCGCAGAACCGCTGTTCTTTCTCGATTATTTTGCCACCGGCAAGCTTGATCCCGACCAGGGCGCGGCCATCGTCACTGGTATTGCCGAAGGCTGCCTGCAGGCAGGCTGTGCGCTGATTGGCGGCGAAACGGCGGAAATGCCAGGCATGTACCGCGATGGCGATTATGACCTTGCCGGCTTTGCCGTGGGCGCAGCTGAGCGCAACCAACTGCTGCCATCCGGCGATATTGCCGAGGGCGATGTCATTCTGGGTCTCGCCTCCTCCGGAGTTCACTCCAACGGCTTTTCGCTCGTAAGACGAATTGTCGAGCTTTCCGGCCTTGGCTGGGATGCCGACGCGCCATTCAAATCCGGGACGACGCTTGGGCAGGCACTGCTGACGCCGACGCGCATCTATGTGAAGCCGCTGCTTGCTGCCATCCGCGAAACCAATGCGATCAAAGCGCTGGCGCATATCACCGGCGGCGGGTTCCCGGACAACATTCCGCGTGTGTTGCCGAAGACACTGACGGCAAGCATCGATCTTTCGGTCATCAGGGTCCCGCCGGTATTTTCATGGCTGGCAAAGACGGGCGGCGTCGAGCGCGATGAAATGCTGCGGACGTTCAATTGTGGTATCGGAATGATTGCTGTGGTCGCGGCCGAGAATGTCGATGCTGTGCTCTCAGCGCTGAAAGCAAAGGGCGAAGAGGCTGTGCGCCTCGGCAAAATGGTTGCACGGGCTGATACAGGTGTCGTCTATCAAGGCAATTTGGCGCTGTGAGCACGCCGAAGAAACGTGTCGCCATCCTGATATCCGGGCGCGGCTCCAACATGAGTGCGCTGATCGAAGCGGCGAAAATGCCCGACTATGCGGCAGAGATCGTCGCGGTCATCGCCAACAAAGCCGATGCCGGCGGGCTGGACACGGCGCGCGCGCAGGGCATTCCGGCGCTTGCCATTCCGCATCGCGACCATGCTTCGAAAAGCGAGCATGAAAGGGCTGTTTCCGACGCTTTGCGCACGGCAAAGGCCGATATCGTCTGCCTCGCGGGCTACATGCGGATCATCTCACCGGAGTTCGTAAGCGAGTGGGAAGGAAGGATGCTCAATATCCATCCTTCCCTTTTGCCACTGTTTAAAGGCCTGCATACACATGAACAGGTGCTCGAAGCGGGGATGCGCGTGCACGGCTGCACCGTGCATTTTGTCACTGCAGGCACGGATGAAGGCCCGATCATTGCCCAGACAGCCGTGCCGGTGAAAACGGGGGATACGCCTGACACGCTTGCCGAACGGGTGCTGTCAGTGGAGCACGAGACCTATGTGCGGGCGCTCGCGTTGGTTGCGAGCGGCAAAGCCGTGATGAAGGATGGGCGGACGGTTTTTACCGACTAGAACGCCCCAGCCAACCTCACCCAGACCTTGTTGTCGTGGAAGGCAGCGCCGCCATTGGGTGCCGGGGAATCGGCGCCGGTCAGAACATTGATCCCCTCGCCCCGCTCGAAAGCCGAGTTGGCGAAGATGCCTTCGGAGATCACCACACCGCGTTTGGTCACGGCCTGAATACGTGCATGCACGATGACCTCGCCGCGATCATTGCCAATTTCGACGCGCGCGCCGTCTTCGATACCGAGTTCGGCCGCATCTTCCGGATGGATCAGCAATTCCGGCCGCCGCTCCTTGGCAACCGATGTCGGTGTTTCGGCGAAGGTGGAATTCAGGAAATTATGCGCAGGCGACGTCGCCAGCCGGAACGGATGCTTCTCATCGGCAATCTCAATTGCCTGCCAGTAGTCCGGCCATTGCGGCAATGCTTCGAACGGACCTTGCAGGCCCATTGATTGCGGCGGGCGGTTAGGTGACGGACCATTGGTCCAATCCGGTTTGAAGCGGAACTTGCCGTCCGGCCAGCTGAAACCTTTTTCGTAATGCGCCGTTTCGAAATCCGGCTGGATATCGAGCCAGCGGGTCTCCTTCAGCACGTCGAAGCCAGGCAGATTGCTCGCTGCCATCATGTTGTCGATCAGCGTTTTCGCGTCGAGATCAAAGCCGGGGAAATCACCCACGCCGAGGCGTTTCGCCAATTCATTGATGACAAAGAGGTTCGGGCGGGTCTCGCCGGGACCCTCGATCAGCTTCGGACCAAGGACGATGTGCTGCTGGCCGCCGCCACGATAAATATCATCATGTTCCATGAACATGGTGGCTGGCAGAACGACATCTGCGAGCTTGGCCGTATCGGTCATGAACTGCTCATGCACGGCCATGAACAGATCATCGCGCAACATGCCCTGTTTCACCAGACGCTGTTCCGGCGCGACGTTGGCGGGATTGGTATTCTGCACCAACATGGCCATGACTGGCGGGCCGCCATAGAGCGCAGCCGGATCTCCGGTAAGCGCCGGACCGATCTTGCATTGGTCGATGTGCCGGATTGATGGATCGACGAATGCGCGGCCTTCGATCTCGCGCTTGTCCATGCGGAAAATGCCGGAATTGGAGTGGAACCCTCCCCCGCCCTCATATTTCCAGGAGCCCGTTACGGCAGGGATCGACAGCGCCGCGTGCATGTTGACCGCGCCATTGCGCTGGCGGGCAAAACCATAGCCCAAGCGGAAGAATGTCCGCTTGGTCGTGCCGACGAGCCGGGCGAATTCCTCGATCTCAGCAATTGTCAGTCCCGTGATCGCGGCAGCCCATTCAGGCGTACGATCCTTGAGATGCTGCTCCAGCCCCTTTGGATCATCCGTGTAGGCGTTGAGATAATCCCAATCGGCAAGCCCATCGCGGAACAGAACATGCATGACGGCACAGGCGAAGGCACCATCGGTCCCCGGCTTGAGGACAAGCCCCAGATCTGCCTGCCGGACAGTGGCAGTCTCGTAAATGTCGATGGCGACGATCTTGGCTCCGCGCTCCTTGCGGGCTCGGACTGCGTGGGTCATGACATTGACCTGTGTCGCTGCAGCATTGGTGCCCCAGATCACGACACAATCCGACTTTGCCATTTCGCGCGGATCCACACCGCCGAGCTTGCCTGTGCCGGCGAAGAAGCCGGTCCAGGCCAAGTTCGTACAGATGCTGTCGAACTGGTTGGAATATTTCTTGGCGTGGCGCAGGCGATGGATCGAATTGCGCTGCACAAGCCCCATCGTTCCAGCATAGTAATAGGGCCAGACGCTCTCGGAGCCATACTCGGCTTCAGCCTTTAGGAATCGTTCCGCGATCAGGTCGAGGGCGGCCTCCCAGCTCGCGTCTTTCCACACGCCCTCCCCCTTGGCACCGCCACGAATGACGGGCTGCAGCAGTCGTTCAGGATGATGAATGCGCTCAGCATAGCGGGCAACCTTGGCGCAGATGACGCCAGCGGTGTAGCTGTTCTCCTTGGCACCGCGTACACGGCCGATATGGCCCGTGTCGAGCACCTCGATGTCAAGGGCACAGGTCGAAGGGCAATCGTGGGGACAGGCGGAATGGCCCGTGCGGAGAAGGACAGGTTTGTTCATTATCTATCCATAGCGCAAATTCCGGCAGTCACAAATGCTGCTTTTTGTCTTGGTGACAAGCTCTTGACGCAGACTTCACAGCTTGATAGTTAAGTACCTACTTTAGTATATGGGGTTGGAGGAACGAGATGTCACTCAAGCTGTATTATCACCCGCTATCGTCCTACTGCATGAAGGTTTTGACTGCGCTTTATGAGAAGGATCTGCCCTTCGAAGCAAACATCGTCAATTTTGGGGATGCGGTGGAAAATGCACGCTTCACAGAGATGTGGCCGATCAGAAAGTTTCCGCTGTTATGCGATGAGGCGCGAGACAGGCTTATTCCAGAATCGACTCCAATTATCGAGTATCTGGAAATGTACTATCCCGGAAAGGCACAGCTTTTGCCAACCGACCCCGAGATGGCGTACGAAGCGCGGTGGTTTGATCGCTTCTTCGATCTGCACGTACACACGCATATGCAGAAGATCGTCGGCGACAAGCTCCGCCCGGAAGGCAAAAAAGATCCTTTCGGAGTGGACGAGGCCACGACCAAACTGGGAACTGCTTATGCCGTATTGGAAAACAGGCTGAAGGAGAGTGTCTGGGCGGCTGGAGATCAATATACTTTGGCCGATTGCTCCGCATCACCGGCACTTTTCTATGCCAATCTGACTGTGCCACTCGGTTCCGAACATCGGATCGTCTCGGACTATCTGGACAGGCTGATGAACCGCCCATCTTTCGCGAGGGCGGTGGAAGAGGCAAAGCCTTATTTCCACATGCGGCCGGAATAGTTCAAGCGAGCAGGTGCTGCACCCTTTCGATCGCCCAATGATAGAAACTGCCGGGCTCGGCGGGTAAATTCGTCGGCTTTTTCTTGTGAATGTGGAACCCGACGAAATCCTTATGGTGCGTCGGCTCCAAGCTGTACTTCGGATCGAATATCCTCAACGCGTCGCGACCGGTCCAGTAATAAAAGCTTTCCTTCGGGGCAGCCTCCCTGAAGAAGCCATGCCGCCGCGCCAGACGTGAAATACCGTCATTGCCGAAAACGGTATGCCCGATCATCGCCGTCGTGACTTCTTCGCCGTTCAAGCGAGCCAAGGCGGGCTTTATCAGCCGCCGGTGAAAGCCGAGCCAATTTGGGAGTATTTCAGTTCCTTTGATGTATGCGACGAAATCGCTGATGATCGGATTTCCCATCGGCAGATACAGAGCGGAAACACCAAGCCTCGTCAGATTTTCGCGCGCCAGATATGGTTCGAGCCGCGATGGGAGGAATGGCTTCAGCAGGTAAACATCCGTATCGAGCCAGGCTCCCTGGCCATACTTCATCAACATAACCCGGAACAGATCGCTGAACTGGAGGATCGAAACACCGCGCGTCGTATCCGGAAAGTTACGGTTGATCCGCGCGAAGGTGTCACGGGGGAGGATTTGCTCGGCATCGTGAACTTCGATGCCGACCGGGACGTTATCAATCTTGCTGTATGAAAACAGCTTTACGCGATGCCCGGCCAGCACCATTGATGCCAGACAAATCTGGTCCACGAAACGCAGGGACGGGCCGTACCAGAAGGTGCAAATATCCAAGATATATCCATCAGGAATGAACGAGGCAGGCCCGAACGAAAACTCGCAATTGCAGATAGGATGCGCAATCAAGGTTTGCCAGTAGATTACAAAAATTTAAGCCAGACGCATGACGGCCGCACCCATCGCGATCAGCGCCACGGCTGCCAGACGTTTGGTGCCGATGTTTTCCTTGAGGATGAATGCCGAGATGGCGATGGCAAACAGGATCGATGTTTCCCGCAAAGCCGCGACCGCCGCGACTGGCGCCATGGTCATGGCCCAAAGCGCCAACCCATAGGAGCCAAGCGTGCCAACGCCGCCGATTGTTGCGAGGCGCGTCCGCTTGAGGAAATGCGGCCATAATTCACCCGGGCGCATGATCATTGTCCAGACGAGCAGTGGGAGGGCATTCAGGACAAAGACCCACATCGTATAGGAAGCCGGCGCACCAGAATGGCGAACGCCTACACCGTCGATCAGGGTGTAGGAAGCAATGACCATGGCGTTGATGAGCGCAAGCATGGTCGTAGTGGGATTTGAACCGGCGCGGCGCCGCAACTCCAGCGCCAGCGCGAGGACGCCGCCGCAGATCAGTGCGATTCCTGTCCATTTCTGCAGCGAAAGCACTTCCCCGATGAGGGGCCCACTGGCGACGGCGACGATCAACGGCGCGGTGCCGCGCATGATCGGATAGGCCTGGCTCATGTCCCCACTGCGATAGGCAGCGGCGACTAGCACAAGATAAATGACCTGGGCGACACCCGAAGCAGCGAGGAAGGGCCAGCTTTCGCGTGCCGGCGGCGACAAGAACGGCAGGCATATTGCTGCGATCAAGCCGGCAGACGTGACGACGACTACCGTGTTGAGGAACTTGTTGCCCTCGGATTTGACGACGGCATTCCAGCTTGCATGCATGAGTGCTGCAAACAGCACGATGAGGACGACGGTTCCGGACATTATTGCTCACCCGCAGCACGCCAGCCATACGAGTGTGCCTGCTGCGCTGTATGACAGATTTGCGACGGATGGCAAATTCCGGAATCAGGTAGCAAACCACCAGATTTGAACAGCACATCACGGTTGGCTGTTCCATTATCTCGAATGCAATGACTGATGCTGCCCGTCCAGATCCTCGTATTCGGAGGCCACTAGCTCTCTGATGCAATGGCAGTCACAGAGATGCCTTTTGTAAGCGAACGCTTGGCGGAGGCTCCCCCACCCATTGGTTTTTGAGACAGGCCGACTTCTTGAGCGTATAATGTCGAAATTGCACGTCAGGGGTTTTGAATGCACATTGCTGCAATCCGGGACTTGACCGCCAAGGTAAGCGTCCTGCTGGCGTTGAGCCTCACTTTGTTGTGGGCATCTCTCACGCCTTCGCCAGCGCAGACCGCGGCAGCGCCGCCGCCTCCCGCGAAGGTTGAAGAACTGATCAAACTCCTCGACGATCCGGAAATCAAAGCCTGGATCGCCACAAAGGGAACGCCACCCGCCGCAGGGGCCGAGGTACCCGACGCGCCGACAGCGAACAACTTTATGGTTTGGTCAAACGCCGTTCGTGCCCATCTGCGCGGCATTGTACAAGCCATCCCGGCAGTTCCCGCTGAATTTTCGGGGGCACGGTCAACGATCATGATCGAAATCAACGGGAGAGGTCCGGCAGCGATCTTGGTGCTCTTCGTCGCATTTGCTGCACTTGGCTTCGGTGCCGAATTTGTCGTCCGACGTATCCTCAGCCAAGCAAGCCGACAAATGGCTGCACCGGCAGCGATTGAGGCAGATCCGCCCGCACGCCACCACGTCATCGGTCGCTCGATTTTCGCGGCCATGACCCCTCTGGTGGTCTTTGCCTTTGTCAGTGTCGGTGCCTTCCACGCCTTCACATGGCCGCCGCTGCTGGCCATGCTCGTCCTACCCATGCTTGTCGCGCTGATCGCCTGGCGCGTTATCATCCGAGTGACCGCCATCCTGCTCGGAATGGACCGTCGGCAGTTGAATGATGGCAGCCAGGGCACCATGCGTCTCATTCCAATGGATGACGTGAAGGCCGCCTTCTGGTATCGACGGGTTGTCTTGTTCGCAGGCATCTTCTTTACGGGATGGGCGGCGGCCCGAGTGATGACCGCGCTCAATTTCACACCCAACGTCAAGAGCCTGATCGTTTACATACTCGGCCTTGGCCTCCTGGCGGTCGCCATCGAAACCGTATGGCGCCGCCCGGAAGCACCCGTTGCTTCCCGGGCCTATCGCGTCAAGGAGTGGCTGCTCACACTCTATCTGTGCCTGCTCTGGCTGTTATGGGTTGCCGGCATGAGCCTTGCTTTGTGGGTCGGCATATACGCCCTGATCCTCCCACCGATCTTGAGAACGACCAGCACAATCGTGAAGTCGTTCTTCTCCGGCCCTGATGATGCGCCAAAGGCCGGGAATCCCGTATTTGAAGTGCTCATCGAGCGGGGCGCAAGGGTGATCATCATCGCGCTTGCAGTCGTTTGGCTCGCCGCAGTCATCCGCTTGCGCGCAAGCGGATTGATGGAGGACGAGGCTGCCAGCCGCATGATCCGTGGCGTCTTGAGCGGCATCGTCATTCTGCTCGCAGCGGATCTGATCTGGCACATGGTCAAGGGCTTCATCAACCAGCGCATCGAACGCGCCCGCATCGAAGGCGGCGATGAAGCTGCACTCGCCCGCAGCGGACGGCTGATGACGCTGCTGCCGATCCTGCGCAACTTCCTCGCTGTGCTCATAGCCACGCTTGCTGTCCTGATGGTGCTGTCCGGCCTCGGCGTGGCAATCGGTCCATTGATCGCGGGTGCGGGCATTTTCGGTGTTGCGATCGGCTTCGGCTCGCAGTCGCTGGTCAGGGACATCATCAGCGGCATCTTCTACATGACCGATGATGCTTTTCGGGTCGGAGAATATATCAAGAGCGGCAGCTACATGGGCACCGTTGAATCCTTCGGTATCCGCTCGGTCAAACTGCGCCACCACCGCGGTCCCATTTTCACCGTTCCGTTCGGTACGTTGGGAGCGGTGCAGAACATGAGTCGGGATTGGGTCATCGACAAGTTCCTCATCTCGGTCAACTTCGACGCCGACCTCGTCAAGGTGAAAAAGCTGGTGAAGGGGGTCGGCGCGGCGCTGCTCGAGGACGAGGAACTCGGCCCGCAGATCATCGAAACGGTGAAGATGAAGGGCGTGGAGGCCTTTAGCGATTATGGCATCAACCTGAGCTTCGCCGTGATGACGAAGCCCGGCCACCAGTCCTCGATCCGGCGTCGCGCCTACGCGATGATCCGCGAAGCCTTTGCGTTGAACGGCATCGGCTTTGCGTCACCAACGGTGCAGGTCGCAGGCGGCGAGGATCATTCGGGAAATGCCATGGCCGCCGCTTCCGGCGAAACCATTGCACGCAAGAAGGCTGCTGATGCCAAATTGAAATTGGTAGAGGGCGAAAGCTGAACCGCCCGAGGACATGGTGTGCGAGGTGTTGCTGAAGACAAAGCTTCTGAACCCAGAACGTTTTCAGCCATCGGAGGCTATCAACAGCGACCTGGGAGGATCGAAAAATGAGCGTGTTCGTTGCCGAGATTTTAGGACGAGGAATAGTCGCTTTTGACGCGGCAACTGAAGATGATGCCAAGGCGCTTCTGTCGGACGAGGCGTTACGGCGGGACCTGCATGTGTTCCAAAACCAGGGCCGTTGCCTCTGGGACGGTGTCGCGGAAATCAATTTGCGTGGAGCGCTCCCGAAGGAAGCTGAAACCTGGCAAGCTAGTCGAACAACGGCTGGCCAGTCGGGCCTTCCTGGAGGTCAGGCGGACTGGCGTATTTTCCTTCTCCCCGTCGTCGATCCTTCGAGATTCGATGATGACGACGATGATGACCGAGACGATGGCGACTAAAGCTCAGGCGTTCACAAATGCGGTGCCAGCGTGAGGCTGTATTTGCTGAAGTGGATTGCGCCAGCTGAAACCATTCTGTGACTGCGTGGGGATCGGGACGATATCCGGCAAACGCGATACCAAAGGGAGGCGTACTCGATGAAAACAATAGCTCGAAAAACGATGCAATCCACCGCAGCCACACTTTCATCTGCGGTGCTCGCTCTGATGATTGCGTCCGGAACACCGACGGGCGCATCGGCAGGCGAAGCCGAAGCAAAAACTATCCTCAAGGGGATGTCGGACTATCTTGCGGCGCAAAAGGCCATTTCCTTCAAATATGACACCAATCTCGAGGTCGTCACCAAGGACCACCAGAAACTCATGCTGGCAAGCTCGGGAACGATGGAAGTGGGCAGGCCAGACAAGATTCGTGCAACTCGCTCCGGCGGGTTTGCCAATGTAGAGATGACATTCGACGGAAAGACCCTGACGCTTTTCGGCAAGGATGACAATCTCTACGCCCAGTTCGAAGTGCCGGGCACGATAGACCATTTGATCGACGAGTTGCGGTACACCTACAACAGGCCTGTGCCGGGCGCTGATCTCCTCTTGGGGGACGTTTACGGCGAGCTGATGAACGATGTCGTCGACGTGAAGGATCTTGGCAGTGGTGTGATCGGGGGCACCGAGTGCGATCATCTGGCATTCCGGGCGAAGGAAGTTGATTGGCAGATATGGGTTGCCCAAGGTGACCAGCCTTATCCCTGCAGGTATGTCATCACCGATCCTAAAGGCGATCAAGCCCCGCAATACAGCGTTCAAATCAGTGACTGGAAGACCGGGACGGATGTCGTCGCGGACAATTTCTCTTTCAGGGCCCCGACCGATGCCAAGAAGGTCGATAATCCGAAAAAACTTGTAAACATCGATGAAATTCCGGACCATTTTGCTGTGGGAGGCACCAAATGACCTTTTCAAGGAAACTCGAGATTGCCCTGCTGACAGGGATAGTCTCTTCGTTCTTGCTGGAAGCGGGAACGGAACTGCCCATTCCGGGCATCAGTTTTGTCACATCGGCAGAAGCAAGGGTCGGGCGGCCACTCACCCCTGTCAGTGTTGCTGGCGTTGCACGGCGTAGTACGAGGCGCACGGTCCGGCGCTGCGTGGCTGGCGTGTATGTCTGTTGAAGTATTGTGAACTATGACACGTCAATTGATCTGGGTTCTCCAATCGAACGCCTTTGGCAAATTTCTGGATTGCTAAAGGCAGTGAGGATCGGACGTAAGGTCAATAGCATAGGACTTTGACATCAGGGAAAATGACAAGGTACCAAGCCGCTTGCGACCAGGCTCGCGTCATGAGAGAAGCGGACCATGAACTACCGACACGCCTATCATGCCGGCAATTTCGCCGATGTGGTCAAACACATCATCCTGACGCGGATTGTGCTTTATCTCCAACGCAAGGAGCAGGCCTTTCGCGTCATCGATACCCATGCGGGCATTGGCCGGTACGATCTGCACGGCGTCGAGGCGGGCAAGACCGGCGAATGGCAGAACGGCGTTGGACGGCTGCTCGACGCCAAGCTCGATGCCAAGGTTGCGGAGCTGATCAAGCCCTATCTCGATACCGTACGCGCGGAAAATGCAGATGGCGAGATGCGGCACTATCCGGGGTCACCGCTGATCGTACGGCATCTGCTGCGCCGCCAGGACCGGCTTTCCGCATTGGAATTGCATCCGGAAGATGCTGATTTGTTGGCGGAGACATTCGAAGGCGATATTCAGGTTCGCGTGACGATGCTCGATGGTTGGCTGGCACTCGGTGCACATTTACCGCCGAAGGAGAAGCGCGGGCTTGTACTGGTCGATCCACCGTTCGAAGCGGCAGGCGAATTCGACCGGCTGGTCGATGGACTGGTGCGAGCACACAAGCGCTTTTCCGGTGGAACCTTCGCTTTATGGTATCCGGTCAAGGATCAGCAGGAGGTGCGGCGTTTCGCTGCCGCGCTGCAGGAGACGGGTATCCCCAAGATATTGCGGACGGAACTCATGATTCGCGCACCCTCGCTGGAAGCGCGGCTGGATGGCACCGGCATGATCATCGTCAATCCGCCGTATACGCTCGATGACGAACTGCGCACCATGCTGCCAGCGTTGTCAAAAATCCTCAGTGAAGGACAGAATGCCGGTTTCACCCTCGATTGGATACGCGGCGAGCAAGTTGGCGCTTGACCGAACGCAAGCGCTGGTTGAGATTGCGGCTACAGAGAGATTTCACGGAGAGTGATCCTATGGCACGCGTATCATCGTTTCTTGCTGCAAGTTTCGCCGTCGGTGTAGCGCTGGCATCAGCTGCCGCACCGGCACGGGCTGCAGACTATATCGAAAGTGGCCCCGGTTACGACGATACATGCGGGCAGGCACGCATCCTCAATCGCATCGTTAACAGGTTTTCCTATCAGGTGCGCCATGTGCCAAATCTGCCTCAGGTGGGAATCCGGGATTTCACCGATGTGCGCTTGACGCATTTCGAGCCAAGTCGCGATCCGGAGATGGATGCCGTGGCGCGCCATTATTGCCGCGCAACCGCGCATCTTTCGGATGGCGATCAACGTCCGGTCTGGTATCTGGTCGAAGAAGGCCAGGGCTTTGTCGGGATCGGCAACAATGTTGAATTTTGTGTTGCCGGATTTGATCGCTGGCACGTTTATAACGGTAACTGCCGCACCCTTTACTGATCAAAGCTAGAATATGCCGATTGGCAAGCTGGCTCGCTATGTGCTGTTTGCGGCGCTGGTCGGGATTACTATCCTTTCATATCTGCGCGAAGAGAACACGACCGCAACGAACGTTCCTGTTGAGCATTCTTCGGATGCGCCGGTGGAACGGCAGACCGCGGAGCCCCTGTCACTGCCCTCCGGTACGGGCTTCGACTTCTATGTCCTCGCCCTTTCATGGTCACCCAGCTATTGCGCGGCGGAAGGCCCGGATGCCAACAAGCAACAGTGCTCGTCAGGTCATCCGTATGGCTTCGTCGTGCATGGGCTGTGGCCGCAATACGAACAAGGTTACCCGCAGGATTGCGACACGTCGCAGCCGCGAAATGTTCCCTTTGCCCAAGCCAAACAATTGTCCGACATCATGCCGTCGCCCGGCCTTGTCACCTATGAATGGCGCAAGCATGGGTCCTGCACCGGCCTGACGCAGCAGGACTATTTCTCGGTGATACGCCAAGCGGTAAAGCGGGTAGCGATTCCATCCGCGTACCGCCAGCCGACCCCGCGCGCACCGGTTAATCCGCAGGTGCTGGAACAAGCCTTCGTTTCCGCCAATCCGGGCCTTGCCAAAGAAGGGATCGCCGTTACCTGCGACAGCGATTATCTACGGGAAGTGCGTGTATGTCTGACCAAGGATCTGAACTTCCGCTCCTGCCCCGAAGTCGAGCGTTCATCGTGTCGCCGGCGTTCCGTGGAAATGCCCGCTTCGCAATAACCTTGCGAAAATGTCGCGCTTTGCGAAACATGATCCCAGGTTTACGGTTCCGGCAGCGAATCGCGATCAATAGGAGCTCACCGTGCCGAAAGTTCTTTTTTCCCCCGCGTCACCCTACAGTACCAAGGTCCGCATGGCGGCGCTTTATGCGGGGGTTCCTGTCGAGAGTGTGCAGGTGGACAGCAATGCAGAACCGACTGAATTGATCAGCGCCAATCCGCTCGGTAAGATTCCAACGCTCATTCTGGATGATGGCAAGGCTATTTTCGACAGCCGCGTCATAACGCAATATCTGAACCGCATGTCGGGCAACAAAATTTTCCCGCGCAATGCGGAAAAACGTCTCGAAGCTGAACAGCTGGAATCGATTGCCGACGGACTGTGCGATGTCCTGCTGGCGCATGTCTATGAGCGCCGCTTCCATCCGGAGGAAAAGATCCATCAGCCATGGCTGGATCGCCAGTGGGGCAAGGCCATCCGGGTGCTTGACCACCTCAATGCCGCGCCACCGCGCTTGAGCAAGAAAATCCATGGCGGGCATATCGCGCTTGCTGCCGCCCTCGCCTATGCGAGCCTGCGCTTCGAAGGCAAATGGGAAAAGGGCCGCTCGAAACTAAAGCGCTGGCAGAAACGTTTCGAGGAGCTGCATCCGGAGCTGGCGGCCCTGCTGCCGAAGTAGAACAAAAAAAGAGCCGGACAGTTTCCTGCCCGGCTCTTTTTGGGTCATGCCTGTCTTAGAACTTGTATCCAACGCCGAGACGAATTTCGTTCGTCGTCAGCTTGCTGGAAACGTCGTCAAGACCGCCGAGATCGAAGTCTTTCTTGCCGTAATCGCTATAGCGATATTCAACGCGGCCAACGATGTTCTGTGTGATCTTGGCTTCGGCACCGGCACCAACCGTCCAGCCAATGCGAGTGTTGGAGTCGCTGCCTGTATCAGAAGACAGCTTGCTGTTGGTCACTGCAAGACCGCCTGTGCCATACAACAAGACCGGATCAAGTGCGATACCGGCGCGGGCACGAACTGAGCCTTCGACACCCTGCTTCGCCTTGATGCCATCACGGGTTTCATCACCACCAGAGTAGCCGAGGTCGGCTTCACCGCCGTAGACAAACTGACCGTTCTGGAAGTTGTAACCACCGTAAGCACCGCCCTTGAAGCCGTCGGCGTTGATGTCGCCAGCGCCTTCGGTCTTGTGCTTGTTCCAGCCGTAACCGCCATAGGCACCAAGGTAGGCGCCGGACCAATCAGCAGCAGCTGGTGCTTCGATAGGAGCCGGTGCTGGGGGCTGTTCCTGGATGGCGTCGGCGGCAAATACAGGAGCGGAGAGCGTGAGCACAGCCGCCGAAGCGAGGATCGTTGTTTTAAGAGTGCGCATGGGCAATCTCCTTTTTTAAACTCTTTTACACGGAGCGGGCACTGGTCGGGGGAAAAACCAAGAATTGCGTCCGCTTGACGAGGCAGACATTCGTCCCGCATTGTGGCGGCACTTGCTCCGCACTGTGAAAAGAAACTGTCCAGAAAATGGCGGAAATGCGATGTGTTTTTTATGCAACATCCAGAATTCGTCAATGATCTCAATGATTTGAAAATAAACCAATAAGATAGATACCAATCGATATTGGCGAAGAATCTAATCGAAAGTCTCTCAATATTGCAGCGCAATATAACAGACTTAATGGATGCTTAAGATTGTCATTCGTCTTGGATTGCAAGAAGAATTTGCGACGCTATACGGACGCCGCCCATCCTGGCGCGGCTGAACTTGGATGATCGACTGCATCTCTTCATTACTGACACTGGATCGGCCTTTCACTCTCGCGCTTTCAAGCCGCAATCCCTATATTCGTGACTGAATCGCTGCATGAAGGAGCCACCACTTGAAGACTGATCAGCCCGTTGTTCTTGTAACCGGTGGCGCAAAGCGGATCGGCAAGGCGATTGTACAGGATCTGGCTGCCCATGGCTTTGCGGTAGCAATTCATTGCAATCGTTCGCGCGACGAAGGTGAAGAGCTTTTAACGGACATCTATGCAGCGGGTGGCACGGCTTGTGTCGTGCAGGCCGATCTTGCCGACAGCAATGCAGTGCGCCGCCTTGTTCGCGACGCACAGGATCAACTTGGGCCGGTTCAATTGCTTGTCAACAATGCCTCGATCTTTCAGGAAGACGGCATCGGTAATCTCGCAGACGACGCCATCTGGGACAGGCATTTTGCCGTCCATGTGAAGGCGCCGGTGCTCCTGGCGGATGCAATGGCGGCGGCACTGCCGGCGGACAAGGATGGTCTGGTTGTCAATATGATCGATCAGCGCGTTTGGAAACTCATGCCGAAATTCGTCTCTTATACGTTGTCAAAATCAGCGCTGTGGACCGCAACGCAGACACTAGCCCAAGCTCTCGCACCGCGGATCCGCGTCAACAGCATCGCACCGGGACCGGCCATGCCGAGTGACAGACAGAGCCAGGCCGATTTCGATCGGCAGGTAAGCACCCTCCTTTTAAAACACGGGCCGGATCTTTCAGAATTCGGCCGTACAATCCGCTATTTGTGGGAAATACGCTCCATCACCGGGCAAATGATCGCCCTCGACGGAGGACAGCATCTGGCTTGGGAAACGCCGGATGTATCAGGAATTGATGAATGAACGACCCGGCAAATCACTCCAGTCCGAAACAGCTTCTTTCCGACGACGTGAAGGAAGACGATATCGATTTGTCCCTCGATGAGGATTTGGACGAGCCCATCGAGGAAAGCAACGAACCTGTGCGCGACGTTGCGGCGCTGATCAGCGCGATCGAGTGGGATTCAACGATTGTCAGCGATGGAACCAGCGGCGCTGACGTGATCGCTGCGCTGGTCAAGCGCTTGCCGAACAAGCCGGGCGTTTACCGCATGTTCAACGAGGCCGGCGACGTGCTCTACGTCGGCAAGGCACACAGCCTGAAGAAGCGCGTCTCCAATTACGCGCGCGGTCAGGGCCACAACAATCGTATCGCGCGGATGATACGCGAGACCATGAAAATGGAGTTCGTGGTCACCCGCACAGAGACGGAAGCGCTGCTCCTGGAAGCTAACCTCATCAAGCGCTTGCGGCCGCGTTTTAATGTGCTGATGCGGGACGACAAGTCGTTCCCGTATATCCTTCTCACAGCACCCAAGCAGACCGATCGCCGGCTTGCGCCTGGGATTTTCAAGCATCGCGGTGCGCGGTCGAGCAGGGGCGATTATTTCGGTCCGTTCGCATCGGCGGGTGCAGTCGGGCGCACGATCAATGCGCTCCAGCGCGCATTCCTTCTGCGCACCTGCACGGATTCGTTCTACGAAAACCGCACGCGCCCTTGCCTGCTCTACCAGATCAAGCGCTGCTCCGGTCCTTGCACCGGCGAGATCAGCGACGCGGATTATGACGAACTGGTTAGCGAAACCAAGGCGTTTCTTTCAGGCAAAAGCCAAGCGGTGAAGACGCATTTGTCCGATGCGATGCGTGAGGCTTCGGCTGATCTCGATTTTGAGCGGGCAGCAGTTTATCGCGACCGCTTGTCGGCCCTGTCACATGTCCAGGCGCATTCCGGCATCAATCCGCAATCGGTAGAAGAAGCCGACGTTTTTGCCATTTATCAGGATGGCGGCGTGACCTGCATCCAGGTATTTTTCTTCCGCACTGGCCAGAACTGGGGCAACCGCGCCTATTATCCCAAGGCGGATTCGTCGCTCTCAGCCGCCGAAGTTCTCGGTGCATTCCTTTCGCAGTTCTACGACGACAAGCCCTGCCCGGCGCTGATCATGCTTTCGGAAACTGTCGAGGATCAGGAATTGCTCGGCGTTGCACTGACAGCGAAATCGGATCGTAAAGTCGCGATTACAGTTCCGCAGCGCGGCGAGAAACGGGATCTGGTCGAACATGCACTCAGCAATGCGCGCGAAGCTCTCGGGCGCCAGTTGGCGGAGACGTCATCGCAATCGCGCCTGCTCAAGGGAGTGGCCGAGACCTTCGGGCTGGAAAAGACGCCCCGGCGTATCGAAGTATACGACAACTCCCACATCATGGGCACCAATGCCATCGGTGGGATGATCGTGGCCGGGCCAGAAGGTTTCGTCAAAAACCAGTATCGCAAGTTCAATATCCGCTCAACGGACATCACGCCGGGCGACGATTTCGGCATGATGCGCGAAGTGATCGAGCGGCGCTTCAGCCGCCTGGTCAAGGAGCACGGCACACCGGAAACGAAGGATGCGCCGGCGGAGGATGTAGAGATCGATGAATTCGACGATGATTCCGATGCTTTCCCGGCTTGGCCCGACATAATCCTGATCGATGGCGGTCAGGGGCAGATGAGCGCCGTCCGCGGCATCCTGCAGGAGATGGGTATTGCCGACAAGGTTACCGCCATCGGCGTTGCCAAGGGTGTCGATCGCGACGCGGGACGCGAACGGTTCTTCATGGAGGGAAAGCCATCCTTTACCCTTCCGCCGCGCGATCCGGTGCTGTATTTCCTGCAGCGCCTGCGCGATGAGGCACACCGCTTCGCTATCGGCACGCATCGGGCCAAGCGCAAGAAAGAGATGGTCAAGAATCCGCTGGATGAAATTGCGGGAATCGGACCGTCGCGCAAGCGCGCGCTGTTGCATCAGTTCGGGACGGCGAAGGCGGTTTCTCGGGCGGCCGTCGAAGATTTGATGAAGGTCGACGGTATATCTGAAGCTATGGCCACTACAATTCGCGATCATTTCCGTACATGAAACCCTAACTACTGCAATCGGGACATAAATGCGCCCGACTCCCCATTGATGAGCTTGACGTTTGCCGGACGAACCCTTTTGATCGGCACTACTGGCCGTGCGTCCAATTGGACGCACAAAGGACCCAGTAGCATTTTTGTTTGGCGCATGATCCTTTCCAAAAATCAAAGACGATTTTTGGGGTCATGCGCTTTGATTGGTTGGAAATATGCCCAAGAACAACGCCTACTCTCTGCCGAATATTCTTACCTATGCTCGAATAATCGCCGTCCCTCTTGTCGTCGTGTGCTTCTTTCTGGAAGGACGCCTGCAATCCAGCGATGCGGCGCGCTGGGGCGCTCTGGCTATCTTCGCTATTGCCAGCATAACCGATTTCCTGGATGGCTATCTGGCGCGCATCTGGAAGCAGACTTCAACCATCGGTCGCATGCTCGATCCGATTGCCGACAAGCTGCTGGTTTCGGCCTGCCTGCTGCTGCTGGCAGCCGATGGAACGATCGCCGGCTGGTCGCTCTGGGCTGCCATTATCATCCTTTGCCGCGAAATTCTGGTATCGGGCCTGCGCGAATATCTGGCGGAGCTCAAGGTCAGCGTGCCGGTGAGCCAGCTTGCCAAGTGGAAGACCACGATCCAGATGGTCGCAATAGCGTTTCTGCTGGCGGGACCTGCCGGCGACGAGATTGTGCCCGTGATCACCATTCTCGGTATTATTCTGTTGTGGATTGCCGCACTCATAACGCTGTACACTGGCTGGGATTATTTCCGGGCCGGGCTGAAACACGTGGTGGATTGACCAATGACCAAACTCGTCTACTTCGCATGGGTGCGTGAGCGGATCGGCAAGGGCGAGGAATATCTCGACCTCGAACCGTCAATCGTGACGGTCAATGACTTGCTGGCCCATCTCAAAACGCGCGGCGAAGAATATGAACTGGCGCTCGAATATCAGGATGTGATCCGCGTCGCGATCGATCAGGAACATGTCGAGCACGATGCGCCAATCAAAGGCGCACATGAAATTGCGCTTTTCCCGCCGATGACCGGGGGATGAAGCAGCATGAGCACGGTCGAACCACTCATCCGCATCCAGGCTGAGGATTTCGATACAGCCGCCGAAATCGACCGCATCACCAGGGATCGCCGCGGCATTGGCGCGGTGGTGACATTCAGCGGCCTTTGCCGGGATGAGGCCGGGACGCTGGCGGCGCTTGAAATCGAACATTATCCAGGTATGGCGGAGGTTGAAATTGGCCGTATCGCCGAGGAAACCCTGGATCGCTGGAGTTTGACGGGGCTGACCGTCGTGCATCGCTACGGTTTTATCAAGCCGGGAGAGAACATCGTCCTTGTCGTTGCCGCCTCCGCCCACCGGCAAGCAGCTTTCGAAGCCGCGTCCTTCCTGATGGACTATTTGAAGAATGCCGCACCTTTCTGGAAGAAGCAGCATTTGGTCGACGGTGAGCAAAGCGACTGGGTCGAGGCCAAGACAACAGATGCCGAAGCCCTCAAGCGCTGGCGACAAGCGAAATGAATCGCGTCGCTATTGGTTCACTCATCATCGGCTTCGTGGCCGTGCTGGTGTTGCTGGTTTTATCATTTTCCGCCCGCAGTGACGAACCGGGAAGCGAGATCAGGGATGTTACCTGGCTTGCCGAAGATATCGATGGTGGTGGTGTCATCGATAATGCGCAAACAACGTTGACAATTAATGCAGACGGTTCGGCGAACGGATCAGGCGGATGCAACCGCTTCATGACCAGCGCCGTGATTACCGGATCCACACTTTCTTTCAAACCCGCGGCTGCAACACGCATGATGTGCGCGGCGGCGCTGATGGATCAGGAGCAGACGTTCTTCTCCGCGCTTGAACGGACGCGGTCCTATGCGATCGATGCCGACACTGGCAAACTGCTTCTGCACGACGAAGCCGGAAAAACTATCGCGCGGCTCTCGCAACAAAATTGATGATCCAATAAAAAAGCCGGGCGTTTTCGCCCGGCTTTTTTATTCGTGTAGCGGAGTATCAGCCGACGATTTCGGTGCCGGAGAACCAGTAAGCGATTTCTTCTGCGGCAGTCTCCGGGGCATCTGAACCATGAACCGAGTTCTCGCCGATGGAGAGAGCAAAGGTCTTGCGGATTGTACCTTCATCGGCATTGGCCGGATTGGTCGCGCCCATGATTTCACGGTTGCGGGCAATGGCGTTCTCGCCTTCGAGAACCTGAACAATGGTCGGCCCGGAGGACATGGACTCGACCAGTTCGCCGAAGAACGGACGTTCCTTGTGCACGGCGTAGAAGCCCTCTGCTTCACGCCGGCTCATCCATACGCGTTTGGAAGCAACAACGCGAAGGCCAGCCTCTTCAAACTTCTGGGTGATGGCACCGGTGAGATTGCGGCGGGTCGCGTCGGGCTTGATCATCGAAAAAGTGCGTTCAATTGCCATTGGGGAAACCTTGTCATTTGGGGGAATGGTGGCGGCTCTATAGCGTCAGGGAGCCCATTTGCCAATAGACCTTTTGCCAATCGGCTCTGATAGCCATCTGATGCCACCTTCTGCGCTTCCAGTGCTCATGGACAGGCAAGTCTCCACTGAGCTCCGGTTCTCGAAAGCCGCACCAGCCGACTCATCAAGCTGAATTCTCAATAGGTCTGTTACACCGCAGCTCTGATCTCGCGTGCAACGCCGCCATGCAGGTCAAGGCAACGCTCGAACCAATCCTGTACCGGATCGCCTGCATCGAACAGTTTATAAGTCGTCAGAACGCGCACCCATTGAAAGGCGCCAAACACAACATAGTCGGCAAACAACGGGCTCTCACCGCCGATAAAGGGCTGCGATAACAGCATCTTGCGGATGGGTTCAAGGCTTGCTGTAAAGGCCTCGCGTTTCGCATCGCGCGTCGCAGCTACTTCCTCGAGTTTGCGGCCAAACATCTTTTCACGACTTTCGCGGAAATAAGCCTGGTTGGAAGCATCAAGGAGATCGTGGACAGACATAAGGATCACTACGTTGATGAAAGGGTGGATGATCATCTGCGACCAGCCCTCGACAAAGCGGGCCATGGCCCGGCCACCCTCACCTTTAAACAGTGACGGACGGTCCGGATATTGGTTCTCCAGATAGAGGGCGATCGCGAAGGAATCCGCTACGAGCTTGTCTTCGTCGCGAATGATCGGCACTTTGGCCGAATAGCCGTTCTCGAGTTTCGGTATCTCCCTGAAGGAAACACGGTTGCGATCAAATGGAAGGCCCTTATGGGCCAACGACATGACTGTTTTCCAACAATGTGGGCTGAAAGGACGGCCTTGATCGGTACCGACAAGCTCGTGCAGAATGATTCCCATCGCAGAAACTCCTCTTTCAGATATTATGTCAATAATACTGACGTTTATTTACAGAAAGTCAACGTGATGAAGCAGCATTTCCGCATGCTTGCCGCCTACAATCGCTGGGCCAATGAACGTCTCTTCGCTGCGGCGGCGGAGCTTGAAGATGAAGAATACCGGCGCGACATGCGCGCGTACTTCTCGTCGCTGCACGGCACGTTGAACCATTTGCTGGTGACTGATCGTATCTGGCTTTATCGCTTTACCGGCCAAGGCGATGCGCCGAAAATGCTTAATGCCATTCTCTTCGATCAGCTTGAGACTCTTCACGCAGCGCGTGTGAAGGAAGATGCACGCATCATCGACTGGGTTGTTAGCCTGGACAACACCGATATTGCCGGCCGCTTCACCTACACGACGGTCAGCGATATGCGAACGATAAGTCAACGTCTCGCCCCGGCTCTTGCACATCTCTTCAACCACCAGACGCACCATCGAGGTCAGGCTCACTCCATTTTGACAGCGCTGGGAAAATCTGCGCCATCCTTCGATCTCATCCAGTTCCAGCGAACGGAAGAAGGCAGGCCGTACTCCTAGGCGATTGTGAAGTCCCTATCCAAAGCGCACAGCAGATATGCAGCCTTACAGTCTTGCGGAAAAGCTATTTCCCGTGCAAAAGCGCGGCCATGCTTATTCTCGACGATATATCCGTGCGTATGGCCGGCCGCCTGCTCATCGACCACGCCAGCTTGAACCTGCCATCCGGCACGAAGGCGGGCTTGGTCGGACGCAATGGCGCGGGCAAATCAACGCTGTTCAAGGTGATTACCGGTGAACTCCACGCCGAAACCGGCGACTTCTTCCTGCCGAAGAACATCAAGATCGGTCAAGTCGCGCAGGAAGCGCCGGGCACCGAGGATTCCCTGATCGAGATCGTGCTTGCCGCCGATACCGAGCGGACTGATTTGCTGGCGGAGGCCGAGACGGCCACCGACCCTCACCGCATCGCCGACATCCACATACGGCTTGCGGATATCGATGCGCATTCGGCCGAGGCGCGCGCAGGAGCTATTCTTTCCGGCCTTGGCTTCGATGCGGAAGCGCAAAAGCGCCCTGCCTCGTCGTTCTCGGGCGGCTGGCGCATGCGTGTGGCTCTCGCAGCAGTTCTTTTTGCCGAGCCCGACTTGCTGCTGCTCGACGAGCCCACCAACTATCTCGATCTTGAAGGCACGCTGTGGCTTGAGGACTATGTGCGCCGTTATCCGCACACGGTGATCCTGATCAGCCATGACCGCGATCTTCTCAATTCGGCGGTGAACTCGATCATTCATCTCGACCAGACCAAGCTGACGCTTTGGCAGGGCAATTACGATCAGTTCGAGCGGCTGCGCAGCGAGGCTCTGGAGTTACAGCAGAAGCAGCGCGTGAAGCAGGAAGCGCAACGCAGCCATATGGAGGCGTTCGTCGAGCGGTTCCGAGCCAAGGCGTCCAAGGCCAAACAGGCGCAATCCCGCCTGAAGGCGTTGCAGAAGCTGAAGCCAATCTCGGCTCACATCGAAGATCACGTAATGCCATTCCATTTTCCGGAACCGGAAAAAGTGGTGGCATCGCCGATCATCGCCATTGAAAGCGGCGAAGTCGGCTACACGCCTGGCCACCCCATTTTGAAGCATCTCAATCTGCGCATCGACGCAGATGATCGGATCGCGCTGCTCGGCTCGAACGGCAATGGCAAATCGACGCTGGCCAAGCTGATCGGTGGACGCCTGCCTTTGCAAAAGGGCAAGATGACGGTCGCGCCGAACCTGAAAATCTCGTTTTTTGCCCAGCATCAGCTCGATGATCTGATCCCCGAGGACAACGCGATCGAGCATGTACGCAAACTGATGCCGGATGCTCCGGAATCGAAGGTGCGCGCACGCGTTTCCCGTATGGGTCTGGCCACGGTCAAGATGAACACGGCGGCGAAAGACCTGTCGGGTGGCGAAAAAGCGCGGCTTTTGATGGGTCTCGCAACCTTCCAGGGTCCGAATCTGCTCATCCTCGACGAGCCAACGAACCATCTCGACATCGACAGCCGTGAAGCACTGATGCACGCACTCAATGATTTCGATGGCGCTGTTATCCTGATCGCCCACGACAGGCATTTGATCGAAGCGACCATGGACCGGCTTTGGCTGGTGCGTGATGGCGGTGTTGCGCCCTATGACGGCGATCTCGATGCCTATCGCGCGCTGGTTTTGGCGGATGCGAAAGCAGAGCGGTCTGGCAACAAGATCGTTGTGGAGGAAGGCCAGAAACTGAGCAAGGCCGAGCAACGCAAGCTTGCCGCGCAGAAGCGCGAGGCTTTGAAGCCTTTGCAGAAGAAAATCCAGGAGGCGGAAGCCCAGGTGCATCGCTTCCAGAAGAAGATCGACTCGTTGCAGATACAACTTGCCGATCCGGTTATCTATTCGCGTGAACCGGCCAAGGCGACGCAGATCGGCAAGGAAATCGGCTATGCCAAATCTTCGCTCGCCCGCGCGGAAGAAGAATGGCTTATGCTTTCCGGCGAATATGAAGAGGCGATGGCGGACCTCTGACCTTCATCGCCGCTATTCTCAACTTTTTTGCATTTCAACCGCCAGAAGCGTCTTCTTTTTCAACGGCAGAGCATAGCCTGCTACCAGCGCACCAAGACCGATGATCGTCGAGACTATGAAGATCGTCATTGTGGCGTCGCGCAGCGCGTCCGGGCTAGTCGCCTCAGGGTAGCCAGCAGCATTGGCAGCGAGCCCGGCGACAGCGGCACCGATGGCGTAACCGGCCGATTGCAGCGTCGGGAGTAGTGCCGAGGCGCGATCGCGTTCGCCGCTGCGTGCCGACTCCATGACGGTCTGGCTGAGGAAGCCCCAACTGACGCCGAATCCCGTGCCGATAAGTATCTGACCCAGCATGACCACCAGCGGCATATCCCTGGAAAATCCGACGACAATAATAGCAAGGCCAGCGACGAGCAGTGTCGGTCCGAGCCGGATCATCCAGGCGCGGTGGCGCGGATCCTGCAGGTTGGCGACGAGGATCGCACAGGTACTCCAGGCGATGGCGAAGGTGGCGTTGAAGGCCCCTGCCTTGGTTGGACCATAGCCCCAGAGATTTTGCAGCGTCATAACCAGATAGACCGAAGTCGCAGCCTGGGCCACCGGCATGAACAGCACAACCCATAACCCGATACCGACCGTGGAATTCAGCGCGAACGCGTCGGAGGGAAAGAGCGGCGTGCGGCTGCGCCGGTCTACTGCGATGACGGAAGCCAGAACGACTGCCGCGCCGACAACGAACAAAACCTCCATGGCGACGGTCGGCATGATGCTGGCCAGGGCAACCAGCATGATGCCGCAACCTATGGCCGAAAGCCGCAAGAAGGGCACGCTCATGCGCTGCACTTCACCGGAAAATTTCGGGACGATGCGGAAGACCAGCGCCAGAAAAATGAGTGCCATGGGCACATTGACGAGGAATGCAGCGCGCCAGGACAGGTGCTCGGTGAGCAATCCGGATACCAGCGGTCCGCCAAAGGCAGCAACCGCCCATACCACGGCTTCTGCACCGAAAACCTTGGCGACAAGACGCGAAGGGAAAAGCTCAGGTATAAGCGCGTAGCAGGTCGCGGCGATGATCCCCTCTCCCAAACCTTGCAATGCGCGGCCAATCAGAACTTCCGTCATCGAAGAGGCAAAGGCCGCAATGAGCGTTCCTGCAAGAAAGACCAGTGCCGAACCGACGAGGGCTGTTCTTGCCCCAAGTCTTGCCTTCAGCAGCGCGCCGCTGGCGCCGCCGACAATAGAAAGAACCAGATAGAGCGTGAATGCCCACGAAATCAGCTCAAGTCCGCCAATTTCCCGCACTGCGGTTGGCAATGACGTGGAAACGAGAAAACCATTGAACGCAAAGAGCGCCACGCCCAGGCAGAGCGTTGCGGTCGCGGCCGAATAACGGGGCGTGAGCAGCTCCGACCAACTGGTCTTGCCGGGTTCTGTGGGATCGTTCATGGCATTTCCTCAATTTAACAATTTTTCTCTTTTTATATTCCGCATAATAAAACAAGCAATAGCTTTTTTAATTGTAATTGTTATAATGCAATGATGCAGGATCGTACGACAAATCGCATGCTCTATTTGCTGAAAGTGTCCGGAGCTCAGACAGCTTCTACTCTAGGTGACAGGCTTGGCGTTACTGCCGTAGCAGTCCGCCAGATGCTGGGACGGCTGCATGAAGACGGTCTTGTCGCTTTCGAAGACAGCCGTGAGAGTGTGGGCCGGCCCAAACGGTTCTGGCATCTGACCGATGCCGGAAACGCCCAGTTCCCCGACAACCACGCTGGATTGACGGCGGACCTTCTGGCGTCGGTGTCAGCCGTCTTCGGTGATGCCGGACTCGATCAGTTGATCTCCCATCGTGAGAAATTGACGCTCGCTCAATATCGCGCCGCGCTCGAACCATTTGATTCAATAAAGGAGAAAGTTGAACAACTCGCCGAGATTCGTTCGGCGGAGGGCTATATGGCGGAAGTTAATCACGAGGGTGGCGGCGCACTCATCCTGATCGAGAATCACTGCCCTATCTGCGTTGCGGCCAAAGCCTGCCAGAAACTATGCCGGTCAGAGCTTGAGGTGTTTCAGGCGGCGCTCGGACCGAATGTTGAGGTCGAGCGCTTCGAACATATATTGAAGGGCGCGCGGCGCTGCGCCTATCGCATCGTCGAAAAGCACAATGAGGAACGTCAGCTCGCGATGAAACTGTAGAGCATCGGGCTCATGTAATTGTTGCCGACGCGCCAGTAATCGCGCAGCGGGCCACCCTCGCACGTGAAACCAAGTCGCGTCACTAACCTGATGGACGACGCATTATCAGGATGGATCACCGCGGCGATGCGGCGGGTATTCAGCTTGGTGATGCAATGGGACATTACCGCTTGTACCGCCTCGCTCATAAGACCCCGGCCATGCCATTCCGATCGAAGAATGTAGCCAATTTCCAGCCTGCGGTTGAGCGGCTCCCGGTGATGGTAATTGACCATGCCAATGCAGTGATCGGTGTCCTTTTCGGCGACTGCCCAAGCGACGGATTCGTCAGGCGAGGTCGTCTTGGCGAGAACCCTCACCCAGCTCCGTGTCTCCTGGATGTTCTTGCAGGCAGAAAAATCCCAATAGCGCACGAGATTTGCATCGCCAATACAGGCGTGGAGGCCGGCATCATCTTTTGGCTCGAACCGGCGCAGACGCAGCCTTTCGGTAAGGATCTTCGGAAAGGTCCCTGCCTGGTCTGCCATCATCTGCCCCATTTGGGTGGCGGTGGCACACTGCGCGCTGCAGCCGTTCGATTGCGGCTCAGGCGAACGAACCCAAAAAGACTGATGACAATCAGCGCGATACCGGCAGGCATGGCCCTCCAGTCGACCGCCGTCACGCCCTTGCGCAAGACAAGATCAACCTCTGCCACTTCAAGGCCGTCGAAATCGCCCGGTCCGATGGTGAATACATAATCGCCATCTTCCACCGGATCGATATCACCGATGCTGTCGCGGAAGACTTGCGGACCTTGCGGCGAGCCTTTGTTGGTGGCTTTGCTGTTCTCGTAGCTCAGGGTCTTGACGAGAACGTCCTTGCCTTGCCGCGTTACAACAGCGGTCAGCGCCGAACGTCCTACGGAAGGGACAAAATTGCGCAAAGGCTGCATGTCAACGAAGGCGCGCACCGGAGCATCGTCCGAGGTCAAAGTTACAGTAACTGGTTTGTAGGGTCCGGGACGATCATGGATGCGCCATGAGCCGATTTCCTCGCCGGAAAAATTGCCAACCACCCAGGGATAGCCAATCCCGAGCACAATTCCAGCGACCAAGAGGAGTAGTAAAAGCAGACGCATCAGCAGTTTCTCAAGCCTTCTTTTCCCACCGCCCTTCGGCGTTCTGCTGCCAGTAGGTCAATTTGTGACCCTGTTCTTTCAACAGTTTCCATTGCGCCCTCGCCTGTTCCAGTTGCTGCTGATCGTGGCCATCAAACATCAGCACCAACCGTTCATAGGCTTCGACATTTTGCGGCGCGGCGCCATCGACGACAAAGCGCACGGTCGCGCCATTCGGATTGGCATCACCAGTCGTCAGGATTATCGGCTGTTCTTCCGGATGAGGCTCCTGGTCCGTCGCATGCGCAAGGAACGACGCATCGGACCAGGTCCAAAGATGGTTGTCGAGACTGTCACGCCGCTCTTCCGAACCTGTCTGGATGACAACTTTCCACTGGCGGTCGAGTGAACGCTCGACCAGACCGGGCAATGCGTTCTCCAGCGTCGATTCAGTCAGATGGTAGAAGAGGATTTCGGTCATTTTACCCAAGGGTCAGAATTTCGTGTGTTTCGATCTGGTCTTCAGCATGATCGGCTCAGTTCTGATACGGTTCCACCATTCCCGCAAGCGTGGTCGTTCGTCAATCAGTGAAGAACCGGGTGCTACGCTATCGGCCGCGGCCAGCACGCTGGCGAGGTAGCACGTTGCCAACGTCCAATCATTGAAACCGGCGTCGGGCGAAGAATCCATGAAACCTTCAAGCACGCCAAGGACGTGCCGCGAGTTCTCGACGTCCTCGCCGGTCGGCTCGAGCCCCTCGCGCCAGTAAACCGGAACATAGAGACCCCAGACCAGCGGGCGATAGGCATAATTATCGACTACTCGCATGATCTGGCGCATCCGCGCACTGTCTTTGGCTCCGGACGGCACAAGCTTGGGATGTTCAATAACAGCATCGATGTAGTGGACGATGGCATCCGTCTCATAAAGACGGACGCCATTCATTTCGAGTGCCGGAACACGCCTGAAGGGATGCCGGAGATCGTAATCCCCCGGTAGGCTGCCGCCTTCAAACGGATCTGCCTCGATCAACGCAAACTCGACCTTCTTGGCCAGCAGAACGAGCCGCGCCATGCGGGTATAGACGCTCTCTTCGGTTCCGTAGAGTTTGACCTCCAACGGAACTATCCTTCGAAATTGTCTCGAACCAGCCTGTCGAGAAGGCGAACGCCGTACCCCGAAGCCCAGGACTGGCTGTATTCGTTGGTCGGCGCGCCTATGGCCGTGCCGGCAATATCAAGATGGGCCCAAGGCGTGTCGCCCACGAAGCGCTGCAGGAACTGTGCGGCGATGATCGCACCGCCATGACGGCCGCCGATGTTCTTCATGTCGGCATTCTTGGTGTCGATGAGCTTGTCGTATTCCGTACCGAGCGGCATGCGCCAGAGCCTTTCACCGGTTGCCTGACCGGCATCGAAGAGTTGCGCGGCGAGTGCATCATCATTGGAAAACAGCCCTGCTTGATATACGCCGAGTGCGACCATGATGGCGCCGGTCAAAGTCGCGAGATTGATCATGAATTTAGGCTGGAACCGATCATTACAATAATAAAGCGCATCTGCGAGGACGAGCCGCCCTTCTGCGTCGGTGTTGAGCACTTCGATCGTCTGGCCCGACATGGACGTGACGATATCGCCCGGGCGCTGGGCGTCACCATTGATCATGTTTTCAACGATCCCGATAACACCAACGACATTGACCTTGGCCTTGCGCGAAGCAAGCGCGTGCATAAGGCCGGTTACTGCCGCCGCACCGCCCATATCGCCCTTCATCTCTTCCATACCACCTGCGGTTTTTATGGAAAGTCCGCCGGAATCGAAGGTGACACCCTTGCCGACAAAGGCGATCGGCCTGTCTTTGCTTTTGCCGCCCTGCCATTCCATGACAGCGAGACGCGCCGGACGCGTGGACCCTTGCGCCACGCCAAGGAGTGAGCCCATACCGAGCTTCTTCATGTCTTTCTCGGTAAGAATCTCGACTTTGACATCGAGCTTCTTCAGTTCTTCAACGTATTCAGCAAATTCGACGGGCCCCAGAACATTGGCAGGTTCGTTGACGAGATTGCGTGCCAGAATGACGCCGCCCGCCACTGCCTCGGCATTGGCGAACGCTTTTTTGGCCGCCTGCGGATCCGCGACCTGGATGGTGATGCTGGCTACAAATTTATCTTCCTTCTCACCCTCGTCCTTGCCCTTTTTCGTCTTGTACTTGTCGAACGTGTAGGCACGAAGCAGTATCCCAAGTGCAAACTCCGCAGCGTTTTCCGGGGAGATGTCCGCTTCGGGTAAAGCGAGGATCACCGAAACGTTCTTCGATTTTCCGATCTTCGAAAGAGCGGCACCGCCGATTTTCAGCCAATCGTCAGCCTTCAGCTTGGCGGGATCTCCGGCACCAACAAGCACCAGCCGCTCCAGTTCGGTTCCGGCAGGAGCGAGCGTGGAGAGGCTCGCCGCCAGTTTTCCCTTGAAATCCGAGACATCGATGATACGCGACAGCAATGCCTGTCCGACAACAGAATTCGGCTTCTGCAGCGGCTTTGCCTTCACCGGCAACAAGCAAGATCGCAGTGCCACTGTCGACGGCTGCATATTTTGCGAAACTGATGGATGGACGTTTGGACATGATATCTCCGGTTTGAACAAAAATGTGACTTTCATAATCATCAATGTTGATGAATGAAGGGGTGATCATGAAGGGATTGACTAAGACCTTGTTAACTAGCTTTCTTCGCCTATTTTTAGCCAAGCCTGACTAGATTAAACATATGTCGGGTTTATTGAACATGTAACGGGTTCGTCCCATAAAGCTCAAAATAATGCCTTGGCTCCCACGGCATGGATTGGACAGTCGGGCTTTAATGAACGGCTGGTCGAACAAGGTGGCGGAACTCTTTTTGCGAAACATGACATGCGCCTGATTGAGATATACATCTTGCGACGGATCGTCGTCATGTTTTTTGCCGTTCTGCTTTCAGCGGTCGGAATCACATGGATCGTCCAGGTGCTTGGCCGCATCAATTTTTTGACGACCAGCGGCCAGAGCTTCTTCTATATTCTCAAGTTCAGTTCCAATCTGCTTCCATCCGCCTTCCCCGTGGTCATGCCGTTTGCGCTGGTTATTGCCGTGACACAAACGCTTTCGACGATGAACCAGGATTCCGAGCTGGTGGTGATCAATGCGGCCGGCGCGCCTCGTTCCGCCGTAATCCGGCCTGTCATGCTCTTTGCTGTGGTCATCGCAGCTGCATCCTTCCTTATTTCCAACTTCGTGGTGCCGTATTCGCAGATGAACATGCGCCAGATGGTGGCCGAGGCGCGTGGCGATGTGATCAATCTCGTGGTTCAACAGGGCTCGTTCAGGGAGATCGATACGGATCTCTACCTTCAGATCGAGAACCGCGATTCCAATGGCACAATCAAGGGCTTGTTCGTCTCAGATTCGCGCGACAAGACAACGGATCTCATCTATTACGCCAAGGAAGGGCTTGTCGTTGAAACCGCCGATCAGAGTCTGCTGATCATGAAGGATGGTGAGGTCGATCGGCGCGACGTGCAGACCGGTAATGTGTCCATAATCAAGTTCAACACCTATGCTCTTGATCTTGCAGCATTTCTTTCGTCCGACGACAAGGAAGCCACGATCTTTCCGAAGGACCGGACGCTTGACTACCTTATGAATCCGGACCCGAATGATAAACAATATCAGCAGCGGCCGCTTCGCTACACGTCCGAGCTTTACAAGCGCCTGTCGGATTGGATGTATCCGATCGTTTTTGCCCTGATTTCCCTCGCCGCAGCCGCAAACTCGCGTTCACATCGCGAAGCGCGTATTTCCGCCTCCTTCACCGCCATTACGCTGTGTCTCATTGTGTTCTGGCTGGGATATTCGACCGGCCAGAGCACGGATAAAAATGCGACAATGCTGCCACTGTTGTTTGCAATTCCGATTCTCGCGGGGCTTTCGGCGATTTATGCGCTTGCAACAAACCGGCAGATCGGTATTCCGGTTAAATGGAGCAACTGGTTCAAGAGTGTTTTTGAAACCAGACAGGCTGCATTCGCCGGTGCCGGAGCGAGGTTGTTCGGCCGCAAACGCGGGGGACATCGCTAATGATCGGCTGGACGCTCGGACGCTATTTCTTCCTCCGCTATGTGACGATTACATCCTATTTCCTGATGGGCAGCTTTGCGCTGGCCCTGATCCTCGATTTCACTGAATTATCGGGGAAGCTCTCGGCTTTGCCCGACTACTCGGCGATTCAGGCTTTCGGATTGTCGGCGATGCGCATTCCCTACATCATGCAGCAGGTGTTTCCGTTCATTGCGCTGTTTGCAGCGATGGCGACGCTCATCTCGCTCAATCGCAAGTATGAACTGGTCGTGGCCCGTTCTGTCGGCGTTTCCGCGTGGCAGTTCCTCCTTCCTGCCTGCACGGGGGCTTTCCTCTTTGGTCTCGCGGCTGTGCTAGTCGTCAATCCTCTTGCCGCTTGGGGTTTTGAGCGAAGCGAGCAGATTACGGCGAACTGGCGCGCCGGCAAAGCCAACGACGTATCGGCGGATCGCGTCCCCTGGCTGCGGCAAAAAACCGATGAGGGCGAGACGATCATTGGTTCCAAGTCGATCGTCAACCGTGGATTGCGCCTCGTCGATGCTGTCTTCATTCGCCTTGACAAGAATCAGGACGTAATCGAACGGCTGGATGCCAAGACTGCCGATCTGGACGACGGTTTCTGGCAGCTGAATCAGGTGACAAAATTTGTGCTGGGAGAGAGGCCGGTTTCCGAGCAAACGGTGCGCATTCCAACCCACCTTCGCCCTGAATTCGTTGAAGAAAGCCTGGCCCGACCCGAAACAATTCCTTTTTTTGAGCTGCGTAACAAAATTGCCGCAGCTCGCTCTTTTGGCTATCCGGCCAACGCTTTTGACATGCATTTCCAGTCTTTATTGGCTTTGCCGGCTCTTCTGATGGCGATGACTTTAATCGCTGCAACCGTTTCGTTGAAATTTGTTCGGTTTGGCCAATCGGGCACGATGATTCTGGGTGGCGTCCTCGCAGGCTTCGTGCTTTATGTCGTCACTGTTGTGGTCAAGGCATTTGGTAATGCGGGATTCGTTCCGCCTTTCATTGCCGCATGGACACCCGTGTTGATTGCGACATTTTTTGGGGTCTCCTTTCTGTTGCACAAGGAGGATGGTTAGAGTGGGATTGAATGTAACGCGCTCGGTGTTGCCGGCGTGGCTTGCACGACTTGCGTGCAGCACGGCCTTGCTATGCCTTGCGGGCGGGATTTCACTCCCAGCCTACGCCCAAACGGGTGACGCACTCGTCGGAAACATAAAAACTGATCCGAACGCACAATTGCTGCTGGAGTCGGATGAGCTTGTCTATGACATCAACGCCAAGACCATTTCCGCGGTCGGCGGCGTGCAGATCGACTATGACGGAAACCGCCTCGTCGCGCGGAAAGTCACCTATGACCAGAACACCGGCCGCCTGAAGGCGGAAGGCAAGGTCGAGATCGTCGAAAAGGACGGTAACCGCATCTATGCGGAAAACCTGGACGTTACCGATGATTTCAAGGAAGGCTTCGTCAACGCATTGCGCGTTGAAGCTGCCGATAATACCCGCTTTGCAGCCGAAAGTGCCGAGCGCATCGGCGGCGAACTTACGACATTCAACAACGGCATCTATACCGCGTGCGAGCCCTGCCGGGCGAAACCCGATAGAGCGCCGCTGTGGCAGGTGCGCGCCCAGAAGATTATCTGGAACGGCAAGAAGAAGACCATTCGCTTTGAACGTGGCCGCTTCGAGATGTTCGGCATGCCGCTGGCATTCCTGCCGGCATTCGAAATTGCCGACCCGACAGTCAAGCGCAAGAGCGGCTTCCTGATTCCGAGCTATCGCCACGAGACGGAGTTGGGTTCCGGTGTCACCGTTCCCTATTTCTGGGCGCTGGCTCCCAATTACGACCTGACGTTGCAGGGAACTTACTATACCCAGCAGGGTTTCCTCGGTGAAGCCGAATGGCGTCACCGGCTGGCCAACGGTCAATATACGATCAAGCTTGCGGGCATCGACCAGCGCGATCCTGGTGCATTTTCCGACTCCGATGAGGTTGATCAAAACAGTACGACGCGCGGGATGATTGGATCGACGGGCGCGTTCAATATAAACCCGCGCTGGACGTATGGCTGGAATGTCCTGGCTCAGTCAGACAAGGCTTTCGCCTATCGCTACGGCATCGAAAACTACGACAACTACAACATTACCGACCAAGTCTATCTGCGTGGCCTGCACGACCGAAACTATTTCGATCTCAGTCTCTACCGGTTCCATGTTCAAGAGGGTTTCGAAGATTCCAATCCAAGTTCCTCCGAGCAGAAGCAACCCTGGGTACTGCCGAGCCTGGACTATGCGTACACGCCGACGCAGTCTGTTGCGGGCGGCGAACTCAATTTCGATTTGAACTTGCAGGCGCTGCATCGTGACAAATTTGACGGTAATTTCAACGGTGTCGATCGGACAGGTTACATAGCCGGCATTAAAGGCGACGATGGCCGTATTACCGGGGAAGCCGAATGGAAACGCTCGTTTATCAGCGCAAGCGGATTGGTCATCACTCCCATTCTCGCCCTACGAGGCGATGGTATGTATGTCGATTCCGATACAGACGGTGTCACACGTTCTGATGCTTTCCGTCCGATGGCTACCGCCGGTCTTGAAACGAAATGGCCAATCCTGTTTACAGCCACCAACTCGTCTCACGTGCTCGAGCCGACGGCCCAGCTTTTCGTTCGCAACAACGAATCCTATGCGGGCGAGATGCCGAATGAAGATGCACAAAGCTTCGTGTTCGATGCGTCAAGCCTGTTCGAACGGGACAAGTTCTCGGGCTATGATCGCGTTGAGGGCGGTACGCGCGCTAATCTCGGCCTTCGTTACTCTGGTACTTTCAACAATGGCTGGGGCTTGAATGGTATTGCTGGCCAGTCGTTCCAGCTAGGCGGGCTCAATTCCTTTGCATCGCCAGATTTTGTCAATGCTGGTGCCGAATCTGGACTGGAATCGGCCCGTTCCGACTATGTCGCGATGATCGGTGCAAATAAAGGCGCGTTCAATTTCACGACTGGCGGAAGATTCGATAAGGACGATTTTGAAGTCAAGCGTGTAACAGTGGCAACGACGACCTCTGGTAAATATGGCTCTGTTTATGTGAAATACGCTTTCATCGCCGCACAGGAAACCTATGGTTTCCCCGACGACCGCCAGGAAGTCACTGTCGGCGGACAGGCCAAGTTGACGCCAAATTGGCGACTCCTCGGCTCCGGAACGTATGATCTTGTGTCAAGTACGCTTGTAAAACGTACCGCTGCGCTTGCCTATGATGACGAGTGTTTCACGTACAGCATGTACTACACTCAGGAGCAACCGGTAACTGTGAACAACGTCGAGGGTGACAAGACCACGACGTTCGGCTTCAATATCTCGTTCCGGACCCTATGGGGAATCGGCAAGCCGGTCGATATCGGCGGCATCTAATCTTATTGTATAAGCTGGCCGCACTTGCGGCCAGTCATGCTTTTGCCTTAGTAAAGCGACAATAAAGAAGAAACGAACACCTCAGAATTGAAACTGCAGGCCATTCGGTGAGAATGGTCAACGATCGGATAAAGTTGAGAACGATGGTGAGGAAGCATATTCTTGCAGCGGCGATGGTAGCCGCATTGGGCTCTGCCCTGGCGACAGGCGCGACATCGACTGCTGTGGCGAACGAGATCAAGATTGTCGTCAACGGAGCTGCCATCACCGATTACGATATTTCAAAGCGCGCTGCCTTTCTGAAATTGCAGCATAAGAAAGGAAACCTGACACAGCAGGCGCGGGATGAATTGACCGAGGAGGCGCTCAAGCGTCAGGAACTGAAACGTCTCAACTTGCTTGTTTCAGATAACGAAGTGAACGACGCGTTTGCTCGCTTTGCTACCAACAACAAGATGACGCTCAATCAGCTCAACGGCGTGTTGGACAAGGCCGGGGTTACTCCGCAGCACTTCAAAGAATATATCCGTATGCAGATGAGTTGGGGCCGCGCGCTCGCAACGCGCAACCGCACCCAAGGCGGAACCAGGGTTTCCGAGCAGGATGCAGTGCAGCGCATGCTCAAGGACGGCGGGAAGAAGCCCGTCTCCACCGAATATCAATTGCAGCAGGTGATATTCGTCGTGCCTGCCAATAATCGCGGCATTCTGGCGAAACGGCGCGGTGAAGCCAACGCCATGCGTGCACGCTTCAGCGGCTGTCAGACAACCCGCGATATCGCCAAGGGCACTTTGGATGTCACGGTGCGCGATCTCGGGAAATTCGTCGAGCAGGAGCTGCCGCCAGAATGGTCAAAACTGGTCACTGCCACGGCGGTCGGTCATGCGACCGCCGTTCAAGACACGGACAAGGGCGTTGAGTTTCTCGGCGTTTGCTCGACCCGGCAAGTCTCCGACGACCGCGTTGCCCGTCTCGTCTTTTCCCAGGAAGCCACAGCGGCCGCTGGAGATGGCAAGCAGGATGCGACAGCTGCCGCGGTCGACAAGAAATATCTCGAGGAACTGCGCAGCAAGGCGAAAATCGTCTCTGAATGATGGGATTGCATTGGCATGAAAGCCGCTCTCGCCGTCAGTTCAGGTGATCCTTCGGGTATTGGACCAGAGATCGCAATGGCCGCGTGGGCAATGCGTGGTCAAACGAATCTTCCAGCATTTTTCCTACTCGCCAACGCGGAATTGATGGCCGCGCGCGCCACGTGGTTGGGCGTGAACGTGCCTATGGAAATCACGACACCCGGGGACGCAGCCGGTATATTTGGCGGGGCACTGCCAATCGTGCCGCTGACGAACCGGCAATCAGATCACCCGGGCGTGCCGCTGTCGGAAAATGCAGCCGGAACCATCGAGGCCATTGAAAAAGCGGTTGCGCTGACACTTTCCGGGCAGGCGCGCGCTGTCGTCACCTGCCCGATCGCCAAGAAGCCGCTCTACGAGGCGGGCTTCAAATTTCCGGGCCATACGGAGTTTTTAGCGCATCTTGCAGGCGAGCATCTGGGATACGAGGTAACGCCGGTCATGATGTTAGCTGGACCGCAGCTCCGGGCTGTTCCCGTTACAATTCACATTGCCTTGAACAAGGTTGCCGCCGTTCTCGACACGGCGACAATCCTGACCGTCTGCCGCATCACTGCGTTGGCGCTCAAGAGTGAGTTCGGCATCGCCCACCCACGGCTTGCCATCGCCGGACTAAATCCGCATGCAGGCGAAGGCGGCAGCATGGGCATGGAAGATGAGGTGGTCGTGCGGCCGGCGGTGGAAACGCTGCGGACAGAGGGTATCGACGCACGGGGGCCGCTTCCCGCAGATACAATGTTCCATGCTGCGGCGCGAGCCACATACGATGCCGCCATCTGCATGTATCACGACCAGGCATTGATCCCGGCCAAGACCCTGGGTTTCGACGATAGCGTCAATGTCACGCTCGGGCTGCCATTCGTGCGCACCTCACCGGATCATGGCACAGCGTTCGATATCGCGGGATCCGGCAAGGCCAAACCAGACAGCCTCATTGCAGCCCTGCGGCTTGCCGACGAACTGGCGAAAAACCGCGCCAGCGCGAAACATCCCGCTGCATGAGCATAGATAGCCTCCCACCGCTGCGCGAGGTCATCGAGCGTCATGATTTGATGGCGAAGAAATCGCTTGGGCAGAATTTTCTGTTTGACCTCAACCTTACGGCGAAAATCGCGCGGCAGGCTGGCGATTTGAAAGATCAGACGGTCATTGAAGTAGGGCCCGGCCCCGGTGGCCTCACACGCGCCCTGCTCGCTCAAGGGGCAAATGTCATTGCCATCGAGCGCGACGAACGCTGCCTGGCGGCCTTGCAGGAAATATCCGGTCATTATCCCGACCGGCTTCGTGTCATCGCCGGGGATGCTCTGGACACGGATTTCGCAGCGTTAGCACGCAGCGACAAGGTCAAGATTGTCGCCAACCTTCCCTATAATGTCGGCACGCAATTGTTGATCGGTTGGTTATTGAGTGAACCATGGCCGCCTTTCTATGCGTCACTGACGCTCATGTTCCAACGCGAAGTGGCTGAGCGCATCGTCGCGCGTCCAGGCTCGGATGCTTATGGCCGTCTCGGCGTGCTGGCGGGCTGGCGAACAGAGGCAAAGATTACGTTCGATGTGCCGCCGCAAGCGTTTACGCCGCCGCCGAAGGTTACGTCCTCAGTCGTCCATTTGATACCGCGTGCATCACCGCTTGCCTGTGATGCGGCAACGCTAGGGCGAGTCACTCAGGCGGCCTTTGGCCAGAGGCGCAAGATGCTGCGACAGAGTATCAAATCCCTTGGTGGTGAAGCGCTGCTTGCCAAGGTCGGGGTTGATCCGACGCGCCGGGCCGAAACGCTTTCAATAGACGAGTTTGTAGCTCTGGCTAACGCGCTTTAATCGAGCTTTTCGTCGAGAAGACTGCTTACGAAATCGAACAGGCCGGGGCAGCGGTCACGGCGCAGGCGTTCGGCGGTGACGATCGACTGGACCTGATGATAGGCGCGGTCCAGATCTTCGTTGACTATGACATAGTCGTAAGACCGCCAGCGCTCGATTTCATTGCGGGCATTGTTCAGGCGCATGTTTATGACATCTTCAGCGTCCTCGGCACGACGATGAAGCCGCTGTTTCAGATCAGCCATGGATGGGGGCAGAATGAAAATGCTGACCACATCGCCTTTCATCTTTTCCTGCAGTTGCAGAGCACCTTGCCAGTCGATGTCGAAAAGCATGTCCTGACCATCGGCGAGCGCATTTTCAGCAGCCTCTCGCGGCGTCCCGTAAAAATTGCCATGGACCTCCGCCCATTCGATCAACGCGTCGCTGTCGCGCAGCCGTTCGAACTCGCGCGTTGGAATGAAATGATAATGCACGCCATCGATCTCGCTGGCGCGGCGCGGACGTGTCGTCACGCTGATCGACAGCGCGAGCTCAAGCTTCTCCTTATCATTCAGCAGCAACCGTGCAATCGTCGACTTACCCGCTCCGGATGGCGATGACAGGACGAGCATAAGACCGCGTCTTTTTATGCTGTTGGGCATGGTTACTCCAGATTCTGTATTTGCTCGCGCAATTGATCCACAACAGCCTTCAGGTCAAGCCCAATCGATGTAATTGAAGCGGCATTGGCCTTGGAACAGAGCGTATTCGCCTCGCGGTTGAATTCCTGGGTCAGGAAATCGAGCTTGCGGCCAACGCCATTGCCGTCCTTGAGGAGGGCACGGGCGGCGGCGACATGCATTTCCAGCCGGTCGATCTCCTCCTGGATGTCGGCCTTCGTTGCCAGAAATGCGGCTTCCATGTGCAACCGCGATTCATCCAGTGCCGGGGCAGCGTCGAGGAGCAATGAGACCTGTGCAGCAAGACGTGCGCGAACAGCATCGAACGAGCGGCTGGGATCAAGCCTTGCCTGCTCCACCAGCATTTCGATCGCTGCGATCTGCACCGTCAGAATCTCGCCAAGCGCCTTGCCTTCAGCTTGGCGGTTATGCACTAACTGAATCAGCGTCTCGTCCAGGATAGTCAGGACCGCTTCTTCAAGCTTGTGCTGATCCTCAGGTGCGGCCGCGATCTCCTGCGGTGACTCCAGGACCCCGCGGAGCGCCATCAGGCCTTCCGGCGTCGATGCAGCCAGACCATAGTCCTCACGCAGCCGAGCTGCGATTGCGGCCAATTCCTTCAACAGTGGTTCATTGATGATCGCTTTGGCAATCCCCGCACTGCGATCAACGGTAAGGGCCGCCTGGAAATTACCGCGCTTGAAATGCTGGCTTAGAAGGGCCCGGGCTTTTTGCTCGATCGTTTCAAGACCCGTCGGCAGGCGAAACCGCACGTCGAGACCCTTGCCATTGACGGACTTGATCTCCCACGAGATTTGCACCCCGGCACTGTTCCGGAGGTGACGGGCAAATCCCGTCATGCTTTGCAATGACATATCTACCCCCTGGAACGAAAGACCCGAACTCCGTCAGGCCTTTCCAGTATCAATTTCCGCTATCTGCGTCCGGCGATGCATTCTTGTCGCCGGTTGCCGCCTTGGCAGCTTCATCGAGGCGGTTCTTCTCGACCTCGCGCCAACGCTTCACATTATCATTGTGCTCTTCAAGCGTCTCGGCGAATACGTGTCCGCCAGTGCCATCGGCAACGAAGTAAAGGTCCTTGGTCTGCGACGGATGAGCAACAGCTTCCAGCGCGTCACGACCAGGATTTGCAATCGGCCCCGGTGGCAAGCCATTGATCGTGTAAGTATTGTACGGTGTAGGCTTCTCGAGGTCGGATTTGAGGATCGGCCGATCGGATGGTTTTCCCTTGCCGCCAAACAGGCCATAGATGATCGTCGGGTCTGACTGAAGACGCATGCGCTTGTTCAACCGGTTGATGAAGACGGCGGCGACACGCGGACGCTCGTCCGCCTTGCCGGTCTCTTTTTCGACGATGGATGCAAGCGTTACAAATTCTTCTATCGTCTTCAGCGGAACGTCGGGATCGCGGCGCTCCCATATGTCTTCGACCAGCTTTTTCTGATCAGCCTGCATCTTCCTGATAAGCTCTTCGCGCGTTGTGCCCCGGGAGAACCGCATCGTATTGGCGAAAAGCGACCCTTCGTCCGGCATGATTGCAGGCAAATCGCCGACAAGCACGTCATCTTCGCGCACGCGCTGGAAGATTTGCTCGACGGTGAGTCCTTCGGGAATCGTCAGGGAACGAAGTACCGATTTTCCGCTGCGCAAGAGATCCATGATCTCGCGCATGGATGCATGTGCCTTGATTTCATACTCGCCGGCCTTCATGTCGCCTTGGTGGCCATAGGCCTGCACGCCGTACTTGAAGACCCGCGCATCACTGATGATGCCACGCCGCTCCAGCCCGTCGGCTATCTCAACAATTCCAGTACCACTCTTCACAACGTAGTTGGTTGCAGTGTCTGCAGGCCCGGGTTCATTGAAGGCGAGCTTGCCGAAATAGACTGCGGCAGCGGCGGCAAGAACCACAAGCACGACGAGCGACAGCATGAAATTGGCAAAAACGACGATCTGGCTGCGCGCCCGCCGCGAGCGCCGTTTCGGTGCAGGCGGTGGTGTACCGGGTTCTGGTCGCAAGGCCTCAGAAGCCGATTGCGGGACAATCGGTTTGCGATCCGGCGCGGCAGCGGCGGTTGAACCGTTTGTCTCTTCAGACTGCTGATCTGAGCTCACGCAAGCACCTCGGGGCATGATACCGGCTGATACCGGTAGAATCGATTGCGAATATGGCGAAAGCGCGAAAGCGCTTCCGCCATGGAATCAATCACTGTTGGTAACGCCGCATCACGAGCGAGGCGTTGGTGCCGCCAAATCCAAACGAGTTGGACAGCGCGATATCGATCTTGCGTTCACGCGGCTTGTGCGGAACGAGGTCGATCTTGGTTTCCTTGGACGGCTTGTCGAGATTGATCGTTGCCGGAGCAATGTTGTCACGGATCGCCAAGACGCAGAAAATCGCTTCAGTCGAACCGGCGGCGCCAAGAAGATGGCCGATAGAAGACTTTGTAGACGACATTGAAATTTTTGAAGCGGCATCACCAACAACACGTTCGACTGCACTGAGTTCAATCGTGTCGGCCATCGTCGATGTGCCGTGCGAATTGATGTAATCGACGTCGTCCGGCGTTATGCCTGCACGCTTCAATGCCATTTCCATCGAGCGCTGTGCACCTTCACCGCTCTCCGACGGTGCGGTGATGTGGTAAGCGTCGCCAGAAAGGCCATAGCCGATGACCTCGGCATATATCTTTGCACCGCGAGCCAGCGCATGTTCCAGTTCTTCAAGCACGACAACTCCAGCGCCCTCGCCCATGACGAAGCCATCGCGGTCTTCGTCGTAAGGCCTCGATGCGGTCGTCGGATCATCATTACGGGCGGTGGACAACGCCTTGCAGGCAGCAAAGCCGGCTAGTGAAATGCGACTGACTGGCGATTCTGTCCCTCCAGCTACCATCACGTCGGCATCACCGAAAGCGATCAAACGTGACGCGTCACCGATAGCGTGCGCGCCGGTCGAACAAGCGGTAACGACCGCATGGTTCGGCCCGCGCAGTTTATGCTTGATCGAGACCTGACCAGACGCCAGATTGATCAGGCGGCCCGGAATGAAGAAGGGAGAGATACGCCGGGGACCCTTGTCGCGGAGCGTGTAACCAGCCTCTACAATGCCTTCGAGCCCGCCAATGCCGGACCCGATCAAAACACCGGTACGAATCTGGTCCTCATCGCTTTCGGGCGCCCATTTGGCATCCGCAAGAGCCTGGTCGGCAGCCGCGACGGCATAAATAATAAAAGGATCGACCTTGCGCTGCTCCTTCGGCTCCATCCAATCGTCGGGATTGAATGTGCCATCAGAACCATCGCCTACCGGAATACGGCAAGCAATCTTGCAAGGCAGATCTTCGACTTCAAATTCCGTGACAAGCCGGGCACCACTCTGTCCGGCAAGAAGCCGCGACCAGGTGAGTTCAACCCCGGATGCAAGAGGAGAAACCAGCCCAAGGCCGGTTATGACAACGCGCCTCATGGCAGATCCTTAACTATCGAATGCAACATGATTGTTTCCGGCCCAACGCACGAACGAGCAAGGCTAAATACCTTATATCACGATCCATGCGCTGCAGGGCCGAACAAAAATCAGGCAGATGCTTTGTCGATGAACTTGACGGCATCGCCGACTGTCAGAATCGTCTCGGCAGCATCGTCGGGGATTTCGACGCCAAACTCTTCTTCAAAAGCCATCACGAGCTCGACAGTATCAAGGCTGTCGGCGCCCAGATCGTCGATGAAGCTCGCACCATCGGTGACTTTCTCGGCATCAACGCCCAGATGCTCAATAACGATTTTCTTGACGCGTTCTGCAGTATCACTCATGTGGAAACCTCAACCTGTTGTTTTTCCCTATGCCTTGGTTAGCGGCACGGATGACTCTAATCAAGCAATAAGATGGTTGTTCTGCTCTGTTTAACAGCTAAAACACCCACCCTCGCGGCTCTTTCCTTGCGGAATTGAAAGGGTATCAAATCGGTTTGATTGCCCAGACTGGTGCGCGACTTATCACGCTTTATTCGCGGCCTCAATCTCATAAATGTGATTGAGACCAATACCCACCGATACCATCGGGTGCAATTATGCAACCGGTGCGTTCTGGATCAGATCATCACCATGCCGCCATTGACGTGGATGGTCTGGCCGGTAACGTAGGCGGCTTCGTTGCTGGCAAGATAGACAACCGACGAAGCAATTTCGGCGCCCGTGCCCATCCGGCGCATCGGAATGACCGACATGATGCCTTCCTTCTGCTTATCATTGAGCTTGTCTGTCATGGCCGATTCGATAAACCCAGGCGCCACACAATTGACTGTGACGTTGCGGCTGGCGATCTCCTGAGCAAGAGACTTGGAGAAGCCGATCATACCAGCCTTGGACGCGGCGTAGTTGGTCTGGCCGGGATTGCCGGTCACACCCACCACAGAGGTGATGTTGATGATGCGGCCATAGCGGCGGCGCATCATGGGATGGGTGAGTTCGCGGGTCAGCCGGAAAACAGCAGTGAGGTTGACCTCAAGCACGTTATCCCAATCCGCATCACTCATGCGTACAAACAGGCCGTCCTTGGTTATGCCTGCATTGTTGACAAGAATTTCAACGCCTTCGAGATCGGCTTCGGCCTTCTCGCCAAGCGCCTTGACCTCATCGCGATTGGAGAGATTAGCCGGAAAAATCTTGACACGTTCGCCAAGATCGGCCGCCAAAGCTTCGAGCTTTTCGACACGGGTACCGTGAAGACCCACGATTGCGCCCTGTGCGTGGAGCGCGCGGGCGGTTGCCTCGCCAATACCACCCGTCGCACCCGTGATAAGAGCCTTGCGGCCTGTGAGATCAAACATTGCGCGTTCCTTTTCAAGCGTTCAAGGCAGCCACAGCCGCATCGATGTCTTCCGGGGTGCCAACGGCGATACCGGAAATGTCCTTGTTGATACGGCGCGCCAGGCCAGTCAGCACTTTGCCGGCACCGATCTCGTAAAGCGTGGTCACACCGTTTTCGCCAAGCCACTGTACGGTCTCGCGCCAGCGCACTTGCCCTGTCACCTGCTCGACCAGCAAGGCCGCGATTTCGTTCGCAGACTTGACCGGCGCTGCGCGGACATTGGCAATGAGCGGCACAACCGGATCGTTCTTGGAGACGTTCGCCAGCGCTACTCGCATGGCTTCAGCGGCGGGCTCCATGAGAGCGGAGTGGAAGGGAGCGGACACCGGCAACATGATCGCACGCTTGGCTCCCTTTGCGGATGCAAGTGCGGCCGCTGCCTCTACGGGGAGTTTTGCTCCGGAAATGACCAACTGGCCGCCGCCATTGTCGTTGGCGATCTGTACAGGGCCCTGCTTTGAGGCTTCGGCACAAATCGCCTCAACGTCCTCATGTTCAAGGCCGATGATGGCGGCCATGGCGCCCTCGCCCGCGGGCACGGCTTTCTGCATGGCATTGCCGCGAATGCGCAGTAGGCGCGCAGTGTCCGATACCGAGAAGGTGCCGGCTGCGCAAAGTGCGGAATATTCACCGAGAGAATGGCCGGCAACGAAGGCGACTTTGTCCTTCAAAGATATGCCCTTGGACTCCAACACGCGAAATACGGCGATGGACACTGCCATAAGTGCGGGCTGTGCGTTGGCGGTCAGCGTCAAAGTTTCTTCCGGGCCTTCCCAGATGATAGAAGACAGCTTTTCGCCCAGCGCTTCATCCACTTCGTCAAAAACTGCACGAGCCTCAGGGAAATTCTCCGCCAACGCCTTTCCCATGCCAACGACCTGGCTTCCCTGACCTGGAAAGGTGAATGCAATGGACATGGGAGACGCCTCCAGTTGTTGCGTATATTTGCCAATCTGCCGCGCGATGTGCCTATCAGCAAGCGCTAAGTCAAGCTTTGATGCATGGGTTATAAACTGTAAGAATGGTTCGAATTAAGATAGCAGTGGCGCTTTGCGTGGTTCGACAAGCTCGCGTTTCCCTGATTTACAAGGTCAAAGGCTTCCGTTCGCATAAAATTTCCAGCCGGGTTGCTTCTTTTAACGTTTGCCCGTATAAGCCGCCCGTTCATTGCTCGGCGTCAGCTGGGGGCTGAACGGAGGGCCGGATTTCGATCCGTCGAAGCATAAAAGCTTCAGCCTCCCGTGTCTCCGCTCTCGATCGTCTCCATCAGCGTCCTTTCTTCGCCGGTTTCCGGCAGAGAGATTCGCAGAGGTTTACCGTTGATTCCGGGCAATATTAACGAAGAAAGGCAAAGACAATGGCTCTTTATGAACATGTGTTCCTTGCTCGACAGGACATTTCGCAGCAGCAGGTCGATGCGCTTGTAGAACAGTACAAGGGTATCATCGAGACCAATGGCGGCTCAGTCGGGCGTATTGAAAGCTGGGGACTTCGTGCCCTCACCTATCGTATCAACAAGAACCGCAAGGCGTATTACTCCCTGCTGAACATCACTGCTCCGGCAGCGGCTGTGGCAGAGCTCGAGCGCCAGCAGCGGATCAACGAAGACGTCCTGCGTTTCATGACGATCCGCGTTGATGAACACGAGGAAGGCCAGTCGGCCATGCTCGCACGCCGTGACGATCGCCGCGACCGCGACGATAACAAGTTCGGTGGCCGCGATGACGACCGTCCGCGCCGTCCACGCCGTCCGCGTGACAACGAAGCCGGTGAAGGAGCAGAATAATGGTTGATATCAATCAGATCCCGACCCGCCGTCCATTCCATCGCCGCCGCAAGACGTGCCCGTTCTCGGGTGCCAATGCGCCGAAGATCGACTACAAGGACGTCAAGCTCCTGTCGCGCTACATTTCCGAGCGTGGCAAGATCGTTCCTTCCCGTATCACGGCTGTCAGCCAGAAGAAGCAGCGCGAACTCGCCCAGGCGATCAAGCGTGCCCGTTTCCTTGGTCTGCTGCCTTACGTTGTAAAGTAAGACGCGTTATCGGAGGCGGCGGGTCAAACGCTGCCGCCTTCATTTCTCCATCCGCGATGGGCGCGGGTCTGGTGAACTAGAAAACCCAAGTTGAGGCACTGGTTTAAGAACCACCTCTAACTGCTTCGGCAAGCAGGACAGCGAGCGAAATGAAACTGACTGCAAAAGATATTGGCATTGGAGTGTTAGCGGGGCTTAGCGCCGCGCTGCTTTCGGTTGGCGTGATCACGCAATCGACCCTCGCCATGGCGCTACTGCTGTTTTCGCCGCTGCCCATTTTTGTCGCCGCTCTCGGCTGGGGTACAGCTGCCGGCTTGATTGCCGCCCTTTCCATGGCGATCGCCGTTTCCGTACTTGCTGCGCCAATGGCCGCGCTGATCATTGTCTTGATTACTGCACTTCCTGCCGCCGCAGCATCTTACTTTACCGGCCTTGCACGTCCTGCCGAAGAAATCGGCGGACCGAAAGACGTTACCGTCTGGTACCCGCTTGCTGATACCCTGTTGCGCCTCGCGCTGATCGTCGCTGCGAGCTTCATCGTCATCGGCATGCTCGTAGGCTTTGGCGATGAACTTGCCGGCGAACTGGCGAAATCGCTGGGCCAGCAACTTGCGGCAAGTAATCCTGAACTCGCTGCAAACGCGGATGTCGCGCAGAGCATGGCACTCTTCGTCGTGCGCGTACTGCCCGCGTTGCAACCCGCAGTATGGATGATGATGATCGTCGCCAATCTCTATCTGGCGCTGCGGCTGACGGCCGCTTCCGGCAGACTGCGGCGTCCACATGACGACTGGCCGCGCGCACTGCGCATGCCACGTGCCGCCCTGATTATTTTTGCCATCGCCTGCGCTGCCTGCTTTTTGCCGGGCGGCATCGGCTATGCCGCGACAGCTATTGCCGGTGCGCTCGGTGCCGGTTTCACGATGGCGGGTTTCGCCATACTGCACGCGAGAACGCGCGGTGCGCCTTGGCGTCCTGTGGCGCTGTGGTTCGCTTACCTCGCGGTTCTGCTTTTCGCCTTCGTGCTCTTCCTCTTCCTTCTGGCCGGTCTGTTCGACACGTCACGCAACGCACCGGTTTCGAAGGCTGCAAATACAACACCACCCAACAACGACAATTAGAATTGAAAGGATAATTCAAATGGAAGTCATTCTTCTCGAACGTATCAGCCGCCTCGGCCAGATGGGAGAAACAGTCAAGGTAAAGGACGGCTTTGCCCGTAATTTCCTGCTGCCACAGGGCAAGGCTCTTCGTGCCAACGAAGCCAACAAGAAAAAGTTCGAAGGCCAGCGCGCCCAGCTCGAAGCACGCAACCTCGAGCGCAAGACCGAAGCACAGGCGATCGCCGAAAAGCTTGACGGCAAGTCGTTCATCGCCGTCCGTTCGGCTGGTGAAACCGGTCAGCTTTACGGGTCAGTTTCGACACGCGATATCGCTGACCTGATCACTGCTGAAGGTTTCTCGATCAACCGCAACCAGGTTGAACTGAACACGCCGATCAAGACCATCGGTCTGCACAAGATCGTTCTGACGCTTCATCCGGAAGTCGAAGCAACCGTTACCATCAATATTGCTCGTACGGCCGACGAAGCCGAACGTCAGGTAAAGGGTGAAAATCTTACATCCGCTGAAGCGATCTACGGTATTGAAGAAGTTCCGCTTGCGGACGAATTCTTCGATGAAGACGAAGACGGCGAAGAAAACGCCTGATCTTTCTTCGATAGATCATTCTTTCGAATGATCTCATCAACATTTTGAAAGTACCCGGCAGCAATGCCGGGTATTTTTTTGCTTTTCAGGAACAAAAAAACGATTAGATTTGTTTGTCCTACCACGCCCGACCACGGCTCCCTCCCGAGCCTGCTAATGGCCGAGCTCTGTCGTCAATGATGGAGATTGTTCATGAATGCCATACTCAAAGCCGCGCTCTCGCGGATGATCTACACTGGCACTTTGGTTATCACTGACTCTACCGGTAAATCCCAGACCTTCGGTGATGGAACCGGCGAGCAGTTCGCCTTTCGCATCAACAGCGCAGCGGCCGAACGGAAGATCGCTTTCGACCCATCGCTGCACTTCCCAGAAGCCTATATGAACGGCGATATCGATGTTCTCGAAGGCGATATTTATGACGTCCTGAAGATTATTTTCGAAAATACCGGGGCGACCGTTGCCAAGGAACCCTGGATGCTGGCGATCGAAGGTATCCGGCGCGCCACCCGCCGACTGCACCAGATGAATACGCTGACCCGTGCATCGAGCAATGTACAGCGTCACTACGATCTGTCGGAAGATCTCTACAGATTGTTCCTCGATACGGACATGCAATATTCATGCGCCTATTTCGAGCGGCCGGATGCAACGCTTGAAGAAGCGCAACTGGCGAAGAAGCGTCACATCGCAGCCAAGCTGCTGGTCCAAAAGGGCCACAAGACGCTTGATATCGGCTGCGGCTGGGGCGGGCTTGGAATTTATCTCGCCAAGCATCTCGAAGCCAAAGTCACCGGCGTGACGCTGTCGCAGGAACAGTTTGGCATAGCCAACAAGCGCGCATTTGAAGAAGGCCTGACTGCGCAGGCGCAGTTCAGCTTGCGGGACTACCGGACCATCGAAGAAAGCTTCGACCGGATCGTGTCAGTCGGCATGTTCGAACATGTCGGAATCGGGCATTTCCCGGAATATTTCCAGCACACAGCGCGGCTGCTGAAGAAGGATGGCGTATTCCTTCTGCACTCAATCGGGCGTTCCGACGGACCGTCCTACACCAACGCCTTCATCCAGAAATACATATTCCCGGGCGGCTATATTCCAGCACTTTCGGAAATCCTTCCCCACATCGAGAAGGCCGGACTGGTGATTACCGACATCGAGATCCTGCGTCTCCACTATGCGGACACACTGCGGATCTGGCGGGAACGGTTCATGGAGAATCGCGAAAAAGCCAAGGCGATTTATGACGAACGCTTCTGCCGCATGTGGGAGTTCTATCTCGCCGCTTCGGAAGCGGCCTTCCGCTGGCAGAACCTGGTGGTGTTCCAGATCCAGCTGGCACACCAGCAGGAGGCAGTGCCGATTACGCGCAATTATATCGAAAAGGAAGAAAAGCGACTCAAGCGGCTGGAGTGCGAACGCAGTTCGGCAAACAGCCAGGTCGAGACGAAAGAATCGGTGGCAGGTCGGTAAACCCAATAATCCGGTTACGTCGACCAGCACCATTTCTCATCCATCCGCAGGCTCTCTGCGGATGGATTTTCATTTGCTTTTCCACAGCATCCAAAATTGCGATATTTGATGTGCAAGGTGTAGACTGTTCACGCGAATCACGCGCCAAATCAGTGGTACTGAGTCAAGCTGTAAACATCCTGTTTTGTACTTCTTGCTGTGGATGGAAATGTATATTCCGCCTCTGCATTGCGTCGATAAAAGCGCCATGGCCATAGTGATCGGAGAACGGGAAAATACAAAATGGCTGAAGCTACGGTACGCAAGATCAACGAGGCGCGGGATACGCTTTACCGCGAGGCCCCGAATAATATCGAGGCCGAGCAGGCCTTGCTTGGGGCCATTCTCGTCAATAATGACGCGTTCTACCGTGTTTCCGACTTTCTGAAGCCGACCCATTTCAACGAACCGCTGCATCGCAAGATCTTCGAAGTCGCCTCCGACATGATTCGCATGGGCAAGATGGCGAATCCGGTGACGCTGAAGACATTCATGCCGGCTGACGCCAAGATCGGCGAGATGACGGTGATGCAATATCTCGCCCGCCTCGCCGCCGAAGCGGTGACCATCATCAACGCCGAAGACTACGGACGGGCGATCTATGATCTCGCCACCCGCCGCGCGCTGATCACCATCGGCGAGGATATGGTCAACATCGCCTATGACGCGCCGGTCGACGTGGCGCCACAAGGTCAGATCGAGGATGCGGAACGGCGCCTGTTCGAACTTGCTGAAACCGGCCGCTACGATGGCGGTTTCCAGACCTTTACCGACGCCGTCAAGACCGCCGTCGACATGGCCAATGCTGCCTTCATGCGCGACGGCCATCTTTCCGGCATTTCGACCGGCATTCGCGCACTCGATGCACGCATGGGCGGTCTGCAGCCATCCGACCTGATTGTCCTCGCCGGACGTCCGGGCATGGGCAAGACCTCGCTTGCCACCAACATCGCTTTCAACATAGCCGCGGCTTACGAACCGGAGCAATTGGCAGATGGCACATTCAAAGCCAAGAATGGCGGCGTCGTCGGGTTCTTCTCGCTCGAAATGTCGTCGGAACAGCTGGCGACGCGTATCATTTCCGAGCAATCCGAAATCAGTTCGTCGAAAATCCGCCGCGGTGAAATCAGCGAGGCCGATTTCGAAAAGCTGGTTGCCTGCTCGCAGCACATGCAGAAGGTGCCGCTCTATATCGACCAGACCGGTGGTATTTCAATTGCCCAGCTTGCAGCACGTGCACGGCGTCTGAAGCGCCAGCGTGGGCTCGACGTTCTGGTCATCGACTATATTCAGCTGATGCAGGGTTCCTCCAAGCGGGCGTCGGAAAACCGCGTGCAGGAAATTACCGAAATCACCACGGGCCTGAAGGCGCTTGGCAAGGAACTGAACACGCCGATCATTGCCCTCTCCCAGCTATCGCGTCAGGTGGAAAGTCGCGAAGACAAACACCCGCAGCTTTCCGACTTGCGCGAATCAGGGTCGATCGAGCAGGACGCCGACGTGGTGCTTTTCGTCTATCGCGACGAATATTACATCAAGAACAAGGAGCCGAAGGTCGGGACTGAAGAGCACTTCAAATGGCAGGCTGATCTCAACGAAGCGACCGGCAAGGCAGAAGTCATCGTTGCCAAGCAGCGTCACGGTCCGACAGGCACGGTTAGACTGGCATTCCAGGCAGAATTCACCCGCTTTACCGATCTCGCCGAAGATTCGCATCTTCCTGAACGGTTCGAGTGAGCCTTTGACTGTCAAAAAGCCTCAGATCATCACAACCGGTGCTGATCCTCGACTCGCCGGTGCGCGGTTAACAATCGATCTCGATGCGCTTGTGGGGAATTGGCAGCTTCTCGCCGAAAAGTCGAAACCCGCACAGGCCAGTGCCGTCGTCAAGGCGGACGCCTATGGCCTCGGCATTGTGCATGTCGTACCGGCGTTGTGGCAGGCGGGCTGCCGGACATTCTTTGTCGCGCTGGCGGAGGAAGGTCTGCGGGTAAAAGCTGTCGCGCCCGATGCGCGTGTATTCGTGCTCAACGGTTTTTTCGCTGATGCATTTTCCGCCTATGAACAATCCGACCTCATCCCCGTCCTCGGCTCGCTGCATGAGCTTGGTCTATGGAAGAGCCTGAATGCCCGTCGAAAGGACAGGCTTCCCTTTGCGCTGCATGTGGATACCGGCATGAACCGGCTCGGTCTTAGCGTGGACGAAGCCTTGGCTTTTGCAGCCGATGAACGGAACGAAAAGCCCATTTTGCTGATGACACATCTCGCCACGGCTGACGATCAGGCGCATGCGTTGAACAGGAAGCAGTTCGAATCATTTCAAAAGCTTCGAGTGGCTTTTGCAGGAATTGAATCAAGCATTGCCAATTCGCCCGGAATTTTCCACGCAGGAATCGGCGAATATGAACTCAGTCGCCCCGGGGTTGCCCTGTATGGCGGCGAACCATTCTCAGGCGTCGCCAACCCCATGCGTCCCGTAGTCACCCTGGAAGCGCGCATCGTGCAAATCCGTACTGGTCTGAAAGGCGAGACTGTAGGCTATGGCGCCACCGCGACACTGAAACGCGACACACGTATCGCCATTTGCTCGGTGGGCTATGCGGACGGCTACCTTCGTTCCGCATCGGGTAGCGGCGTGCCACTGCGTAACGCTGTGCCCAACGGCGGAGAAGGCTTCATTGCGGGCAAGAAAGTGCCGATCATCGGCCGCGTTACCATGGACCTCACGTCCTTCGATATCACCGAGCTTGCTGGAAAAACTGTGAAGCCGGGTGACTATATTGAGCTGATCGGGCCGAACATCGCGCTTGATGATGCCGCCCGCGCCGCAGGCACGATCGGATATGAGTTGCTTACCAACCTTGGGAACCGCTATCACCGCCGCTATCTCAAATCCGAAAGCAATTAATGGCCAAGGCTAGAATTCAATTCATCTGCCAAAACTGTGGTGCCGTACACACGCGCTGGGCGGGCAAGTGCGACGAGTGCGGCGAGTGGAACACACTTGTTGAAGAAGGCACATCCGGCGGCATCGGCAGCGGACCCGGCAAATTGTCGGGCCGCAAGGGTCGCGCGGTGGCGCTGACCACACTCTCTGGCGAAATCGAGGACGCACCGCGCATCCAGTCCGGCATTGGTGAACTCGATCGCGTTACCGGTGGAGGATTCGTTCGTGGCTCTGCGATCCTCATCGGCGGCGATCCGGGCATCGGCAAATCCACATTGCTGACGCAAGCGGCAGCTGCGCTCGCGCGCCAGGGTCATCGCGTTGTTTATGTTTCAGGTGAAGAAGCTGTGGCGCAGATCAGGCTGCGCGCCCAGCGATTGCATGCGGCTGATACCGACGTGCTGCTCGCTGCAGAAACCAATGTCGAAGACATTCTGGCGACCATCTCCGATTCGAAGCGGCCAGATTTGATCATTATCGATTCGATCCAGACGTTGTGGACTGATGCCGCCGATTCTGCCCCCGGCACAGTGACGCAGGTGCGAGCCGGCGCGCAGGCAATGATCCGCTATGCCAAGCAGACCGGCGCAGCAGTCGTTCTCGTCGGCCATGTGACCAAGGATGGCCAGATTGCCGGGCCGCGCGTGATCGAACATATGGTCGATGCGGTGCTCTATTTCGAAGGTGAAGGCGGCCATCATTACCGCATCCTTCGAACCGTCAAAAACCGATTCGGGCCGACGGACGAGATCGGAGTATTTGAGATGTCGGACAAGGGATTGCGCGAGGTCGCCAATCCTTCCGAGCTCTTCCTGGGTGAACGCAATGAAAAGTCTCCAGGCGCGGCGGTTTTTGCCGGGATGGAAGGCACACGCCCGATACTTGTCGAAATCCAGGCGCTGGTGGCGCCCTCCACGCTCGGGACGCCCCGTCGTGCGGTTGTTGGGTGGGATGGTAACCGGCTTTCGATGATCCTCGCTGTGCTCGAAGCGCATTGCGGCGTGCGGTTCGGACAGCACGATGTGTACCTCAATGTAGCAGGCGGATATCGAATAACCGAGCCTGCAGCAGACCTTGCAGTTGCATCTGCACTGGTTTCCTCAATTGCCGGTATTGCCCTTCCCGCAGATTGCGTCTATTTCGGCGAAGTCAGTTTATCTGGTGCGGTTCGCCCGGTGGCGCATGCTGTGCAGAGGCTGAAGGAAGCAGATAAGCTTGGGTTCAAGCAGGCTGTTCTTCCCAAGGGAAGCAACGACGTGGCAAAGAACGGCAATGCTCGTCTGACCGAGACCGCCTCGCTGCCGGACCTTGTGGCCCGGATCGCGGCGTCGGGACCGGGTAAAAGACAACGCGACGACTGATATGGGGACGAAAATAAAATGCCGATAACGTTGCTTGACGGAATTCTATTGGGCATCACCCTCGTTTCAGCGGTCCTTGCCATGGTGCGCGGCTTTTCCCGCGAAGTGCTTTCCGTTGTTTCCTGGGCAGCAGCGGCTGCAGCAGCCTATCTGTTCTACAAGCCAGTCATCCCGTTTCTGACGCCTTATATCAGCAACGAAACGATTGCTCAGATTGCAGCCGCCGGTCTGGTCTTCATCGTTACACTGATTGTTGTATCGATCATCACCATGAAGATTGCTGATTTCATTATCGACAGCCGTATCGGCGCGCTTGATCGTACGTTGGGTTTCCTCTTCGGTGCGGCGCGGGGCATTCTCCTTGTCGTTGTCGCGATGCTGTTCTTCAATTGGCTGGTTCCTGAAAATCAGCCGGCATGGGTTGGTCAGGCAAAATCCAAACCAATGATTGACCAACTTGGTGCAAAACTGATTGGTTTGCTGCCGGAAGATCCCGAATCAACAATCCTCAATCGCCTGAAGCCCGGTACGACAGCGGCTCCGGATGCAACACCCGAAGGCACCACGGCGCCAGAACCGAAAGAAGACATTCCGCCAGAAGGCTCGACAAACCAACCATAGTGCGGTTCGAAGAACACAACTGCGTCAATATTGGCATTTATCAGGCCTTGGCGTTTACTTGGTAATGCTCCATATACATGGCATAATGGACAACAGGCACAATTGACTCGATCCCAGGTAACCTTGGGGCGAAAGGGCTGGCGGCAATGACCGACATTTCTCGTGACGATAATCAATTGATGTCCCTCGATGACGACACACTGCACGAAGAGTGCGGTGTGTTTGGCATTTTGGGGCATCCCGACGCAGCAACTCTGACTGCGCTCGGGCTGCATGCCCTGCAGCATCGCGGACAGGAAGCAGCCGGTATCGTCTCCTATGATGGAAAGCAGTTCTGCTCGGAACGTCGTATGGGTCTCGTCGGCGACCACTACACCAACCCGGCGACCCTCGCTCAGTTGCCCGGTGACAGGGCGATTGGCCATGTACGGTATTCGACCACCGGCGATACGGTCCTGCGCAACGTGCAGCCGCTTTTGGCCGAACTCGAGGTCGGTGGCATTGCCATTGCTCACAACGGCAATTTCACCAATGGCCTGACATTGCGCCGCCAGCTTATTGCCGATGGTGCTATCTGTCAGTCCAATTCCGATACGGAAGTTGTGCTGCATCTCATTGCCCGTTCGCGCCACGCCTCTTCGAGCGACCGCTTCATCGATGCAATCCGCCAGATGGAGGGCGGTTACGCGATGCTCGCCCTCACCCGCACCAAGCTCATTGCTGCGCGTGACCCGATCGGCATTCGCCCGCTCGTGATGGGTGACCTCGATGGCAAGCCGATCTTTGCTTCCGAAACCTGTGCGCTCGACATTATCGGTGCGAAATTCGTGCGTGATATCGAAAACGGTGAAGTGGTTGTCTGCGAAATCCAGGCTGATGGCTCGATCAGCATCGATACGTACAAGCCGCAAACTCCGAAGCGCGAACGGCTTTGCCTGTTTGAATACGTCTACTTCGCTCGGCCGGATTCCGTTGTTGGTGGACGCAACGTTTACAATGCCCGCAAGAATATGGGCATCAATCTCGCCATGGAAGCACCACTCGAGGCCGATGTGGTTGTTCCAGTTCCGGACGGCGGTACCCCTGCAGCCATTGGCTTTGCGCAGGCAAGCGGCATTCCCTTCGAGCTCGGCATCATCCGCAACCATTATGTCGGCCGGACATTCATCGAACCTACCCAATCGATCCGCGCCTTTGGGGTGAAGCTGAAGCACTCGGCTAATCGGGCCGTCATCGAAGGCAAGCGCGTCGTACTCGTTGACGATTCCATCGTACGCGGCACGACGTCGGTGAAAATCGTGCAGATGATCCGCGATGCAGGTGCAAGCGAGGTTCACATCCGTGTTGCCAGCCCGATGATTTTCCATCCAGACTTCTACGGCATCGACACGCCGGACGCGGACAAGCTGCTGGCCAACCAATATGCGGACCTTGACGCGATGTGCGATTATATCGGGGCGGATTCCCTGGCATTTCTGTCAATCGACGGCCTGTACAAGGCTGTCAGCGGCGCTCCCCGCGATCCACGCTCGCCGCTCTTTACCGACCACTACTTCACTGGCGACTATCCCACACGGCTTCTTGATAAGGATGGGAGCAACGTTCGCCAGTTCTCGCTTCTTGCTAACAACGGTTAAGTTTCCATGATTTCTGACGGCAGTTTTCGGCTGGACGGCAAGCTTGCGCTTGTTACCGGTGCATCCCGTGGCATTGGCTATTCTCTTTCCAAAGAACTCGCTGCACGCGGCGCCCATGTCATTGCCGTTGCCCGCACAGTGGGCGGGCTTGAAGAACTCGACGACGAAATCAAAGCAGCGGGCGGAGGGGCAACGCTTGTTCCATTGGACCTCACCGATATGCTCGCCATCGACCGCCTTGGCGGTTCCATTCATGAGCGCTGGGGCAAGCTCGATATTTTTGTCGCCAATGCCGGCATTCTCGGAACGATTTCGCCGATCGGACACGTGGAGGCAAAAGTCTTCGACAAGCTGATGACGATCAATGTTTCCAGCGTCTGGCGACTGATACGCACCACCGATCCGCTTCTGAAGCTTTCTGACGCGGGCCGCGCAATCCTGTTGTCGTCTGGCGTCGCGCATACGGCGCGTGCCTATTGGGGTCCCTATGCAGCTTCCAAGGCCGCTGTGGAGGTGATGGCCCGCACCTGGGCTGAGGAATCACGCCAGACACGGCTGCGCGTTAATTCCGTCAATCCCGGTGCAACCCGTACCGCTTTGCGCGCGCAGGCCATGCCCGGTGAAGATCCCGAAACGCTGCCAACACCGGCAGAGGTTGCGGCAAAGATTGCCCTCCTCTGCGATCCAGCACTCGATGCGACCGGCAAGCTCTACGATGTGCGTGCAGGAAAATTGCTGAGTTATAACGACCCGAGCTAGCTCACGAGGCGGATAATCTTTTCCGCCTTCCCTGTTGTGACAGAGGCGCGGGCACGCCACGCCTTCGGGCTCATGCCTGTCAGACGCAGGAACTCGCGGTTGAAATTCGACTTCGTCTGAAAGCCGGCATCAAACATGATCCGCGTGATCGGCTCGTCCGTGTCAGCGAGCAGACGGCAGGCCTCCTTCACCCTATAATCATTCACATACTGCGAGACGCTCATCGCTTTGACGCGGTTGATGGCAGTCGAGACTTGCCGGATTGACAGACCGATTTTTCGGGCTAGCCGGTTCAAATTGAGATCGACATCGCGGTAGAGCGTACGGGACTGCATCAATGTATCGAGCGAGGCTGCTATTTCCGTATCCTCAGCGCTGGGGACAGTCACCGAGGCGGCTTCGGCGCCCTCTTCCGCTGCCTCTTCTGATGGTGGCTGGCTGGTTCCGGCGACCGTCGCAGAAGCTCCTAGAATGAGCAGAGCCAATACATTGCCAAAGGCCACGATGCCACCCGAATAGACGCCGCCGGTTTCAGCGAAGTCAAGGCTGATGACAATATCGATCAGGCCCGAAGCCAATATGGAGAAGGCCGTGACCTGCAAAGCGCGGTAGGTGCTGATGACCCCATCAAGCCTCGATGAACCGAGCGCATTCGGTCCCGCCCATGCAAGCCATGTGAGCGCGATACCATAGCCGAGAAATATCAAAATGAGGGAGAGGGAAATCGGCGCTGGCCAGAAAGCGACGAACCCCACGATCAGCAGCGCCGGAAGTGCGTGCAACAGGAGCAGTGGTCGTTGCAACGGCGACCGCCCATCTCGCAGCCCTTCGAAACTCAACCAAGCGAGCGAGGGAACGATTGCGGCAAGAACTGCCTGAACCGGCAGTATCTGTAGGACGCCATAACCCCATCGCACGCCGATCACCACAGATTGCAGCACATAGACGGCGATCAGGGCTGTAAAGAACGGATTTGGAGCATTGCCGTCGTTCCGCCTGATCATCTTGACCAGCAGGATGAGAAGCAAGAAAGCGACGACGAAGGGCAATGGGACAAAGAGCATGTAAGCCAAACCCGCAAATTCAAAAGGCCAATATGTCCGTAATCACGATCAAGGACGACCGAAATTGTGATCGAGGTCGAAAATAGTGCATCGATACCGCTCCATCGAGCCCGCCTATCAAAGCGCCACTCAAGGAGATGCCATGAAATTTTCAACTGCATTTTGTGCTGCAACCATTTTATCTCTCGCAATGATGCAAATTGCGAACGCCGATAATATTGTCGGTGTACGCCAGATCCTTGCGCCCTCGAAAGAACGCGGTGTCGATCTCGATGTGACCGTTTGGTATCCAGCGCAAGCAGGTGGTGAAAAGGTCATTCTTGGTGAGACCGCGTTTTTCACGGGAACATCCGCCACGCGTGATGCCCCAATCTCTGAGGGCAAATTTCCGCTCATTCTGCTTTCACATGGTGCCGGGTTAGCCGGCAGCGCGCAAGCTTTGAGTTGGATTGCAACACCTTTAGCAAGCCAAGGCTTCGTTGTTGCCGCTCCTACTCATCCGGGGAATACGGGTAAAAACAAATCTGCAGCCGAAACTATCAAGCTCTGGTTGCGGCCTGCCGATCTCGCGGAAGCCTTGACTGCAATACAGAAGGAAAATTTTTTCCAGAATCACCTTGATCAAGACAAAATTGGTGCTCTTGGTCTTTCGATGGGTGGTAACACAGCCTTGGCAATAGCGGGGGCTCGTGTAAACCCGCAGCTCCTCGCAGGCTATTGCGATACGGACTTGCTCAATCCTTCTCTTTGTGGGTGGATCAGACAAAGCGGCGTTGATCTTCATGCTATGAATTTGCAACCCGCCGGCCGTGATAATAGAGACGAACGCATTCGGTTTGCCATGGCGATTGATCCTGCCCCATCCGATATCTTTGAATTCAAAAGCTTTGCCAGCATTAAAATTCCGGTTGATATCATTAATCTTGGGCGACCTGGCGAAATTCCCCCTACCCTACAAGCCTCCGGGATCTCAAAAGCCATTTCAAATGCGAGGTATGCAGTGATCGAAGATGCAAGCCATTATAGCATGTTTGCCGAATGCAAACTCGGCGCTCACGACATTCTCAAGGCAGAGAAGATAGACGATCCGCTTTGCGATGACCGCGGCGGGCGATCCCGCGCGCAAATTCATGCTCAACTGGTCAGTATGATCAGCGACGCCTTTAACCGTACGCTTAGGGCCGGTCAGTGATGCACTATGGTTCCGAAGTCAGGATGTGGTTTCGGAACCAGCGCTTTCAGCGTTTGCCAAGGCGGCACGATCCGCCGCCTCGTACCGCTTCCACGCCCGCGCACTGAATGGCAGCGTGATGAAAAAGGCGATAGTCGTCAGTGTCAGCGTTTGCCACGTGTAGCTCATCAGAAACGCTACATAGACGACGATGAATAGAAGCGTTGGCATGACCCAGTCCGAACGCAGCTTGGTACCTGCAGCCTTGCCGCTGTAAACTGGCAGGCGGCTGATCATCAGGACAGCGACACCGACGGTATAGGCGGATGCGGCGAAAGCCAGCGTACGAGTGGGCGCGAGGCCCAGAAAACCGAGATAGACCGGCAACATGACCAGCATGGCGCCTGCCGGAGCCGGTACACCCGTGAAGAAGTTGTTTTGCCAGAGCGGTTTGCCCACCACATCGAGCATCACATTGAAGCGCGCAAGGCGCAGACAGCATGCAATGCAGTACAGCAGCGCGGCGATCCAGCCAAAAGAGCGCGCCTGATCGAGCATATAGGCATAAAGCACGAGCGCCGGCGCAACGCCGAAGTTGACGATATCGGCGAGCGAATCCATCTGAGCACCGAATTTTGTCGAGCCCTTCATCATACGGGCGATACGCCCATCGATCCCATCGAGAAATGCTGCCACGAGAACCATGGATACGGCCAGCTCAAAACGATTTTCGAAGGCGAGCCGGATACCCGTCAGCCCGGCACAAATGGCGAGAACAGTGATGACATTAGGGGCGAGATACCGCATGGGAATGCGCCGTCCAACCGGTTCGGCAGTCTGCGGCTTCTCATCAAACAATGGATCGACTTCAGTTTCGGTCATGCGTCCTGCCTCAACTAATTCGAACCAATGGAGCGCTTGCCGCGCCGCCAAACTCAGCAATGACGGACTCGCCACCGACTGCAGTCTGGCCAATCGCGACACGCGGCGTAAAACCCTCCGGCAGATAAACATCCACCCGCGAGCCGAATCGAATGAGACCGAACCGTTCGCCAATCGAAATGGCAGTGTTTTCATCGGCCCAGCAGACGATACGACGCGCCACCAGCCCTGCGATCTGCACAACGGCTACTTCGCCGTTCGGGCTATCGATCAAGACGCTGTTGCGCTCATTTTCCGCGCTTGCCTTGTCGAGCTCGGCGTTGAGGAACTTGCCCGGCTTGTGGACGATCGTTGTTATACGGCCGCGTACCGGAGCACGATTGATGTGACAGGAAAAGACATTCATGAACACGGATATCCGGGTCATCTCCTTGTCGCCCAAACCCAGCTCGCGCGGCGGGATAGCAGGTCCCACTGCCGAAACGATACCATCCGCCGGACTGATGACCAGCTTGTCATCGGTGGGCGTCACGCGCTGCGGGTCGCGGTAGAAATAGATGCACCAGGCCGTCAGAATGAGACCAATCCAGAACAACGGTTCCCAGAAATAGCCAAGGATTACCGTCGCCCCGGCAAACCCGGCGATGAACGGATAGCCCTCCTTGTGGATGGGCACCAAGGTGTTGCGGATGGAATCGACAAGACTCATTAATATGTTCCTGATTGTGCCGGCAGCTCATGTTCCATGGATTGGCAATCGCGCCAACGGAGTTCGCGCGTTACTTATCGGAGAATCGGAGATGGAGCAAACCCTTCAAGCCGGCATAGCGGGCTTTCCACGCACGATAACGCCAAGGTCGTCTTCCGCCTGTACGCGGCGCAAACGCTCTTCAGCTTCTGTAGCCTCGCGCTGACGGTTCCACATGGAGGCATAGAGCCCCCTCCTGGCCAAAAGTTTCGCATGTGTACCGCGCTCGGCGATTACACCGTCCTTCAGGACGATGATGTCGTCAGCTCCAATGATGGTGGAGAGACGATGAGCGATGACCAATGTCGTGCGATTGCGGCTGACGAGGTCAAGCGCGGACTGGATTTCATGCTCAGTGGCGCTGTCGAGCGCCGATGTCGCCTCATCCAGGATCAGAATAGGCGGAGCCTTCAGGATTGTTCTTGCAATCGCCACACGCTGCTTTTCGCCGCCAGAAAGCTTCAGGCCGCGCTCACCGACCATAGCGTCATAGCCTTCAGGCAGGGTCTCGATAAAGGGGCCAATCTGTGCCAGCTCGGCCGCATTACGCATCTCGGCCTCCGTCGCAGTGATGCGGCCATAGCGGATATTATAAGCAATGGTGTCGTTGAAGAGGACGGTATCCTGCGGAACCATGCCGATAGCCGACCGCAAGCTGTCCTGCGTCACGTCACGGATATCCTGACCGTCGACAGTGATCGATCCGCTCTGAATATCATAAAAACGGAACAACAGCCGCGATAGGGTCGATTTGCCCGCGCCGGAGGGCCCAACGATAGCCACGGTCTTGCCCGCAGGCACTTCGAAGCTCACACCTTTCAGGATGGGGCGCTTTGGATCATAGGCAAACTGCACATTGTCGAAGCGCACGGCACCGCGTTCGATGACCAGCGGCTTGGCATTCGGCCTGTCCATCACTTCCTGCTCAACATCAAGAAGATCGAACATCTGCTCGATATCCGTCAGGCCCTGACGCACTTCGCGATAAATGAAGCCGATAAAATTGAGCGGGACGGACAATTGCATCAGCATTGCGTTGATGAAAACGAAATCGCCGAGTGTCTGCGTTCCGGCAAGCACCTCCCTGCCCGACATGATCATCATGACCGCCATGCCAATGCCGAAAATAACCGCCTGTCCAAAGTTGAGCCAGCCGAGCGAAGTCCAGATGCGTGTCGCCGAAATCTCATAACGTGCCATGGCGGCATCGAAGCGCCCGGCTTCCATATTCTCGTTGCCGAAATATTTAACGGTTTCATAGTTCAGCAGTGAGTCGATCGCCTTGGAGTTGGCGTCCGTGTCGGATGCGTTCATGTCGCGGCGAATGCCGATACGCCAGTCGCTCGCACGCACGGTGAACCACGTATAGAGCCAGACTGTCGCAACCACGACGGCGAGATAAGACATTCCATAGGTAACGGCGAAAATGACGGCAGTCATGAGGAACTCGATGATCGTCGGCGCCGTGTTCAAGATGGTAAAGCGAACAATGGTTTCGATGCCCTTCGTTCCACGTTCGATAATACGTGAAAGACCTCCGGTGCGGCGTTCTACATGGAAACGTAGCGACAATTCATGCATATGTACGAAGGTCTTATAGGCAAGTTTTCGCACGGCATATTGGCCAACGCTGGCGAAGAGCGCATCGCGCAGCTGGTTTAAACCCGCCTGCACGATGCGTGCGGCGTTATAGGCCGCCACGAGCATGAGCGGACCGACGAGAAGCGCTGGTACCAGATCAGAAGCCTCGAATTTTCCGTTCAAGGCATTCGTCGCCCATTTGAAAAAATAGGGTACGAGGATCAAAACCACTTTCGAGATGATCAGATAAACGGAGGCCCAGACGACTCGCATTCTTAAATCGGGGCGTTCCATCGGCCACATATAAGGCCAGAGGTTTCGAATTGTCTGAAGGGTCTTCCCAAACTCGTCTGAGACGGTTTTATTGGCCACTGTTAATCCTTGATGGCAATTTGGAGATCGGGCAACGGCGGCGTTTCCCCGATGATTGTTTCTGGTGGACAGCAAAGACTGGCCATATCGCTAACGAGAGCGGCGACGCTGGCAAAAGCTGCGGGATTGATGCTGTAATGAGACCTCTGGCCCAATTGCTTGTAGTGGACTAGACCGGCATCAACGAGAATTTTCAAATGTTGCGATACGGTCGATTGCGCCAGATCAAGTCCCGCGACGATATCCTTGCAGCACGAAGCGTCCAGACACGCGAGCTCGCGAACAATGCGCAACCGCGCTGGATGTGCTAACGCGGCAAGAGTGCGCGCTGTATCGGCATCAGAATGGTGTTGGAACGGGCCCGTGCATTTCATCGTTCATCGGCGATAAACGATATAATTTTCCGGCGCAAGGAAAAATGCAATCGGACTTTTCCGAAAAACGGGTTTCTACAGCCGGTCTTTTCTATTGAACGACGGGTTTATCTTTTTCCGGCAAGGCAAAAACCTGACCTGGGAAAATCATATCCGGGTTACGGATCTGTTCTTTGTTGGCCAAATAGATAGTCGTGTAACGCATGCCCGCGCCATAGGTACGGCGAGAAATCTGCCAAAGACTGTCACCGCGGCGGATAATCACCGATCCATCGACATTCTGCAGCGGTGTGCCTGCGTCGGCGATTTGCGGCACCTGTCCGTCGGTTTGTGGTGTAACGGCACCAGTCTCGGTCTGGGTGTCGGCGCCCTGGATTGCCGGTGCGACAGCCGAGACGCGCTCGCCGGCCTCGCGCTTGAACGGAACCGCGGCTCTGGCCACGACCGTCACGCCATCCTTGCCCAGCATATCAGCACGAATGATATAGTCCCCGACAGCCAGCTGCTGAACAGTCTGTACCAGGAACCGGCCGTTGGGTGCTGTCTTCGTCGTTCCAAGCAGAGCGGAATTTGCATAGACCTTGACCGCTGATCCTGCCTGGGCAGTACCGGCGATGAAAATCTTGTTGCCTTCTATCTCAACTGCTTCCACAGCGATGAGCGCCTTCTCAGCAGGTGGCACGACCGGCTTGTCGCCCTTGGGTGCGGCAACTGTCGTTGGCTGGGTGGTTGCCGAAGGCGCGGGCTCTACCGGCTCGGGCTTCGTAATCATGCGGCTTGGCTGGCCGGATTGTTCGACAAGAGCCAATACCTGACCCGTCTTTGACTCTGGAATGGAAACTATCGCCGTCTCAAGTGAGGTCATGGCGGTGCCGTCTTGTGTTGTCGAACGCAAGACAAGCTGGTAGTCGCCTGGCTTCAGCGGATCATCCAGCGCAATAACAAAATCACCATTCTCGGTCGATTTGGTTGTGCCGATGACGTTCGAGCGCGACAGGAGGTCAACCGTCGCATTTTTTGCGGCATTGCCGGCAATCACAATGGTGCCTGAGGGATCGACGCGCAAAACATCGAAGGTAGGCGCGCCATTAGTTGCAACGGCCGGCGGCGGAGCCGGCATAGCCTGTCCGGAAGCAATGTTGGTATCGGGTACGGTCGTCAAAGGCTGAATTTGGGGTTCGGAGTTTGTCGCGGGCGCTGTAGGCTGTGTCTGCACAGTTCCATTCATCACAGGGGCCGGTTGCTCCACGACCGGCTTACCCGGCATCAGGCCCACATAGGCCGCAACAAGGCCGGCAGCAACGACAGTACCAAATCCCAAAAGCGCAAATTTATTCTCGAACATCGTTCCCCGATCCTATTGTTCCTTTTGCTCTAGCGTCTTTTCTGTCACGCTACAAGAAAACCCTTTAGATTCAGACCCATTCTTTCGACGTACCATAACGAAGCCGGCGTATGAAACTTTTGTCGCATTCATACCGCCTTGACGTTTTGTGATGTGCAAGGCACCACTCATTGGATGAGCAAGATTCGATCCATTTGCGTCTATTGCGGCTCCTCACCGGGTCGCGACCCGATTTACAAGCAAAGCGGCAAGCTTCTCGGCAAAACGATAGCTGAGCACGGGCTTGAGCTTGTCTACGGCGGCGGCACCAAAGGCATTATGGGCGCAGTTGCAGACGGTGTCATGTCTGCGGGCGGCAAAGTCACAGGAATTATTCCCAAATTCCTCATGAACAAAGAGGCCACCGAACACGCGCTTGGCCAGCTTTCGGAGCTCATTGTTACCGAAGACATGCATGAGCGCAAGCATAAGATGTTCGAGCGGTCCGATGCGTTCGTTACTTTACCTGGCGGTATCGGTACTGTGGAAGAGATCGTCGAGATCATGACATGGGCGCAACTCGGCCGTCATCGGAAGCCGATGGTCTTCGCCAACATCAACGGATTCTGGAATCCGATGCTGGCCCTCATCGAGCACATGAAAGCCGAAGGGTTTGTACACACGTCACATTTGGTCAATCCGCTTGTGGTAGAGAAGCCGGAAGAGATCGTACCCGCCATCCTCAACGCTGCTGCGCGAGGCGACCGGGAAGGCAATGAAGCAATCATAGAGCGGCTGTAGCGGCAAGGGGATCTCATGGCGGACAATATAACCCCCGATCCCCCAAGCAACGCAGCCCTCCTCCAAAATGATGAGTTTGTCATCGCTCACGGCTTTCGCGGGGACGGTACACTATTGCCATCTCCGGCTGCCGGAGCAGAAACCGCATGGGTATGGAAGAGTTACGGCCTTGCCGATGCGCGGGCACGGCGCAATCTCGAAACTGACGAAAGCCTGCCGGAAGTGGTGCGGGAAGCATTGCTGTCCCCCGGTGATCAGTATCAGATTACCTATGAAGAGGGCTGGCTTTACGGCGAATTACCGGATTTACAGCACAAGCATTATGGCGATCCGCGAGAGCTTGGTTATTTCCGATTCGCTTTCAACGACCGTCTTTTCATCAGCGGACGGCGTCACCCGCTGCAGTCCGTCGACGACGTGCGCCAAGCCATCCTGGCCAGCAAGGTGAAACCGAAATCTCCGATCGCCCTGTTCAATGCGATTTTCCGGCGTTTTCTCGATCTTCTCAAAACAGAGATCACCAAACTCTCAGAAACCCTCGATTCCATCGAGGACCATATCGTCGGCGAGAACTGGCAGGGCGAGCGGGAACGTCTCGTACCGGTCCGGCGTCAGATCGTTGTATTTCACCGCTATCTCACGGCGGCGACCGGCCTGTTCCGGCATATCGATCACGCGGATCGCAGGGTCTTCCCGGAGGAATTGGACGATCTTGTTGAAGGATTGTCGCGCCGCGCAGAAACATTGCATGCGGAAGGGGAGCAACTACAGCAGCGCGCACGCCTGCTTCAGGACGAACTTCTGGCGAAACTGACGGATCAGTCGAACAGGTTTCTCTACGTCCTGTCCGTAATGACCGCCGTTCTTTTGCCAAGCACCGTCATCAGTGGTCTTTTCGGCATGAATACTGGTGGCCTGCCGCTGGCAGAGAACGGACATGGTTTCTGGCTCATCGCCGCATTGGCATTGGGTATTTCGGGAATGGTCTATCTCGTGGTGAGGAAGATTGGCGGATCCCGCAATTAGGCAGTTGATGCCAACCGTGTTTTCCGTGCTTCGTGCACCATCGACCAAGTATAGATTGCAAGGGCGGCCCAGATCAAAAGGAAGGCGATCAGCTGTACGCGCGAGAATGGTTCGCCGAAAACGAAGATGGCGATGAGAAATACGATCGTCGGCGCAATATATTGCATCAATCCAATCGTCGTGTAACGCAGAAGTTTCGCGCCGAAAGCATAGAGGATGAACGGCACCGCCGTGGCCGGACCGGAAAACAACAACAGGCCGACGTCGTGCGTATCGCCGCTAAAGAAATGGCTGGTACCCTGTGTCAGGGTCCAGACAATGAATCCGAGAGAAGGAATGGACAGTATCATGACTTCCAGCGTGAATCCCTGGATAGGGCCAATGGGCAACGTCTTGCGAAAAAAGCCGTAAAATCCAAAGCTGAAGGCAAGAACGAGTGAAATCCATGGCAGACCGCCGGAGGAGACGGTCAACAGGACGACCGCCGAAGCCGCCAAAGCGACAGCAACCAATTGCGCTTTCGAAAGTCGTTCGCCCAGAAAAACAGCGGCGAGAACTACATTTACCAAGGGGTTGATATAGTAGCCCAAAGAGGCGTCAATGGTTCGGTTATTGCCGATCGCCCATACATACGTTCCCCAGTTGATAGAAATCAGGAAAGCGGTCAACGTGGCCATAGCGAACATGCGCGGCGTTGTCAGGGCAATCTTCAGATCCCCCAATAGGCCCAGCCACCAGAGCAACAGGACGCCAATGGGAATCGACCAGACAATACGATGCGCCACCACTTCCGTGGCTGGGATATGCTCGACCATCTTCAAATAGAACGGCAGCGCGCCCCAAAGCAAATAAGCGAACAGCGCAAAGAGAAAGCCCTTCCTTCCGTCCGACATGCGGATGGAGGGGCCGGACGTTGCCAGGTTGGCGCTGCTGTTGATTTGCTCGGTCATGGTGCGAAGTCCTAGTCCTCGCATCGCATGCCGTCTATTGAATTCGACTGATCGATGGATCAAGCGGTTTGATGTTTTCGCTCAGATTCTGACGATTTCGAGACAAATTAACCTATTCGGCGGCGATTCTACCTGCCAAATCGCGGTTTTTCATCAGTTTATAGACAATGGAGTCCATCAGTGCCTGGAACGATGCGTCGATGATATTGTCCGAAACACCGACCGTCCACCAGCGCACATTGCTGGAATCGGTTGACTCGATGAGCACGCGCGTGATGGCTTCTGTGCCGCCATTCAGGATGCGCACCTTGAAATCTGCGAGCACCAGATCGCTGATCTCGCCCTGGTAGCGGCCCATGTCCTTCCGCAACGCCAGATCGAGCGCATTGACCGGGCCGTGCCCTTCCGCGACGGACATCCGCGTCTCGCCGTCGACCTCCATGCGGACAACGGCCTCCGAGACGGTCTTGATATTACCATTTGCGTCGAAGCGCCGTTCGACCATGCAGCGGAAGGACTTCGACCTTGAAGAATTCTGGTATGGTGCCGAGTGTACGCCGAGCCAAGAGCTCGAAACTGGCATCGGCGCCCTCGTAGGCATAGCCCTCAGACTCATGTTCCTTTACCAGCGCGATCAACGTGTCGAGCCGAGGATCCGACTTGGTCACCGGAATGCCGCGACGTTCCAATTCGTTGATGAAATTCGATTTGCCACCCTGGTCCGAAACCATGACCTTGCGGCGATTGCCAACCGTCTCCGGTGGCACATGTTCATAGGTGGCGGGTTCCTTGATCAAGGCGGAAGCGTGGATGCCGGCCTTGGTGGCAAAGGCCGATGCGCCGACGAAGGCACCTTGCGCATTGGGCGCGCGATTGAGCAGTTCATCGAAACTTCGTGACAGGCGGGACAGCCCCTGCAATTTCTCGAGACTGATCCCGGTTTCGAAGCGGTCAGCCCAATTGGGCTTCAGCATCAGGGTCGGTATAATCGTCACCAGATTGGCGTTGCCGCAACGCTCGCCGATGCCATTCAAAGTGCCCTGTACGTGGCGAACACCCGCATCTATCGCTGCAAGCGAGTTGGCAACGGCCTGTTCGGTATCATTATGAGCGTGGATGCCGAGGTGATCGCCGGGAATGGATTTCGTCACCACGCGGACGATCTCGTCGATTTCAGCCGGCTGCGTGCCGCCATTGGTATCGCACAGCACGACCCAGCGGGCTCCTGCATTGTAGGCAGTCTTGGCGCAGGCCAGCGCATAATCCGGGTTGGCCTTATAGCCATCGAAGAAATGTTCACAATCGACGATGGCTTCTTTGCCCGCCTCGATAGCAGCTTTGACGGAGGCATCAATGGATGCGAGGTTTTCCTCATTGGTGCAGCCGAGCGCGACCCTGACGTGATAGTCCCAGCTCTTGCCGACGAAACACACCGTATCGGCTGATGAGCGAATGAGCGCGCCAAGTCCGGGATCGTTGGAGGCAGAGACACCGGCGCGTTTCGTCATGCCGAAAGCTGCAAATTTTGCGCGTTTCGTACGCTTTTCGGCAAAGAACGCAGTATCGGTCGGGTTGGCGCCGGGATAACCGCCCTCGACATAGTCGAAGCCGAACTCATCGAGCATGGCCGCAATGACCTTCTTGTCCTCGACCGAAAAGTCGATGCCGGGTGTTTGCTGGCCGTCGCGCAATGTCGTGTCGAAGAGGTAGATCCGTTCTTTTGTCACTTGTCCGCCTCCCCCTGCATGCGCATTGGCGGCCACTGATCCGTGTCATGGTCGGGGTGCTGGTAGGATATCATTGTTTTCAGAAATTCCGCCGATGCCGGATCGCTTTCGGATGTATGGCCGGGCAAGCTGGATAGATCATCGACATAGGGCAGCTTGTCTTCCAGACCCCACTGGACGGTGGGCGCCAATTCTTCCGGTTCATCGAACGCACCGATAGCGAGCGCCATGCCGTCCGGCGCTTCATAGGTCAGCGGGGTTCCGCAGTTCGCGCAAAAGCCGCGTTTGACGTGATTGGACGATTGAAACCGCTTGGGCTCGCCCCGCGTCCACTCAAAATCCGTGCCGCGGACCGATGTCAGTGGCGCTAAGAAATTGCCGAAGGCCTTCTGGCACATGCGGCAATGACAGATTGATGCGTCACCGAGCGTGCCTTCGACGCGAAAACGGATTGCTCCGCATTGGCAACCGCCAGTGTAGACGGGCTTGTTGTCGAGACTCATCGCTTCACCTCCCACGTCGTGACGCGTTCGCCCGTTGCCGGATCTTTTCCGTCCTTCAATTGAATGCCTTTTTCCAGCAATTCATCGCGTATGCGATCAGCTTCAGCAAAACTCTTGGCCGCAAGCAGCGCCAAGCGATTGTTGATTTTGACCTCGATCTCGCTTTCCAGATCGGACGAGACGGCACCCACGCTTAAGTCGATACCCAGCAATCCGAACGCCGCACGATAAGCTGCCGGATCGAGCACCCGCGATTTTCTGATCGATGCCAGCCAGTTGATGAGGCTTGGCGTTGCGAGGTCGTCAGACATAATATCAATCGCCTCATCCGGGATTGCACCGATTGCGGCATCGCCCACATATTCGCGAGCTTTGGCAAGGATATTCTCGGCTTCTTCCAGCTTTCGAATGCTGAAGTCGATGGGTTCGCGATAGTTGGTCATAAGCATGGCAAGGCGTAACACTTCGCCGGGCCACTTACGGCCGCCGAAGACACTGGTCTCCAGCAATTCGTTGATCGTCACGAAATTGCCGGCACTCTTCGCCATTTTCTGACCTTCGACCTGCAGAAAACCGTTGTGCATCCAGACGTTGGCCATCCGAACCGTGCCAAGGGCGCAGCAGGACTGGGCAAGCTCGTTTTCATGGTGCGGAAAGACCAGATCGATGCCACCCGCATGGATGTCGAAGGTGTTTTTCATCGGGTCATCGCATTGGAGACCGCCGCCGAACGGTTCCAGCAGCTTCGCCATCGACATGGCCGAGCACTCGATATGCCAACCCGGACGACCGAGGCCAGCAATACCGGCAGGCGACGGCCAGCCAGGCTCACCTTCTTTGGACGGTTTCCACAAAACGAAATCCATCTCGTCTCGTTTGTAAGACGCAACATCGACGCGTGCGCCGGCAATCATGTCTTCCGATGAACGGCGGGAGAGCAAGCCATAACGCGGGCCCTTGGCGGCATTCATTGCCGACGGTGAAAACAGCACGTGGCTATCCGCTACATAGGCAACGCCTCGCTCGACGAGACGATCAATCATCGCCACCATTTCAGCGATGTATTCGGTTGCCCGCGGTTGATACGAAGGCTGCAGATTGCCGAGTGCTGCCACATCCGCCTGAAATTGACTGTTGGTCGCTTCGGTGACTTTGCGGATAGCTTCATTCAGCGGCAGATCCGGATAATCGCGAGCTGCCCGCGCATTGATCTTGTCGTCTACGTCGGTGATGTTGCGCACATAGGTGACATGATCTGCACCATAAATGTGGCGCAACAGGCGGAACAGCACGTCGAAGACGATGACGGGCCTTGCATTGCCGATGTGAGCGTAATCATAGACGGTCGGGCCGCAGACATACATGCGCACGTTGTTCGGATCGATCGGTACGAAGGTTTCCTTCGAACGCGTGAACGTGTTGTAAAGCTTCAGTTCCTGCGGCATGGCTGCTCAAATCTCTGGTTTTCAATGTCAAATGCATATCATCACGGGTCTGGCGACCGGTGCGTTTCACATCTTTTATCAGGATTTTTGAGACGAAAACGGCCGGGCCAGCGAGTGCTAGCTGATAATAATCCGACAGGTAATAATAATCGTTACAGGCGACGTTTTCATGCGGGCATTTATGGTCGAGTGCGCGTCAATCGTCAAGTATCACCGCGAAAGACCAAGTGTTGCATTTCTGCCGACTTCTCGATGGTTAACCCAAATTAACCGGAAAGCCTAAAATCCTCCCGAAAAGTGCCTTTTTTCCGGCCAATTTGAACGGGAATCCTCATGTCTTCGACTTTAGGGGAATAGGCCCCGCTTAAAAGGACCAGACCCATGACCGATGCCCAACCAACGGCAAAGCCGCGCGAAAGCGTCCGACCGGACAATCTCACCTCACAATACGGCGCGATCGGGCCAGCCGCGATCCTCGCAGCCGTACTCAGCACCGTTCGCCAGCGCCCGCAGTTGAAGTTTGCTTCAATTGTGCAGGAAACGGACTAACAGGCTTAGAGCAATGCCGGCCATGACGAGGCCGATCAGAACGTCAAGAACACGCCAGGCGGCCGGCTTGGCAAAAATCGGCTGCAACAGCCTCGCACCATAGCCGAGGCCAAAAAACCATACGAAGGACGCAAGAGCGGCGCCTGCGCCATAGGACGCGCGGTTGACACCGTCGAAGCGGGCCGAGAGGCCCCCAAGCAAGACCACCGTATCAAGATAGACATGCGGGTTGAGGAAGGTCAGCGCCAGAACGGTGCCTATCGCCACCTTCAAGTTACCGTCGCCTGTTGTCGCCGCTTGCAGCACCTCCGGGTGGAAAGCGCGCCGGAACGCCACCGAAGCATACCAGAACAGAAACGCCGCGCCGCCCAGCGTCACGAAAGAGATCAGTTTTGGCGATTGGGCGATAAGCGTGCCAAGCCCGGCGACGCCCGCAGTGATCAACAGCGCATCCGATAGGGCGCAAATAAGGCTCAAGATAAAGACGTGCTCTCGCAGCAAGCCTTGCCGCAATATGAAGGCGTTCTGCGCTCCGATGGCAATGATCAATGACGCGCCGAGGAGAAAACCGGAAAGTGCGGCCGAAAACATCGTGTGAGAATCCTGGTGAAATGGAGCGGTGTGCTCAGAAAAGCTTCAATTGGTTGTCAAGGTCTGGCTTGGATCTGGTTTGTTTTTTCGCTTCGGTCAACGTCTCAATGAACCGTTCCTGAATTTCCGGACCGGTGTTGGCAAACTTGTTGACCTTGTCAGACACCGGAATGGCTTCGAAGAAATCCGCCTGGACCGGCTTCATGAGGTCGGCGACATGGCGCGGCTCCTGTGTCTTGCAATCGAGCCAGCGGGCAAAATCTTTCTGCTCGACGATAACGGGCATGCGCTCATGGATGAAACGCAGGTCCTCGCTGGCGTTCGTCGTCAGGATTGCGCCTGTATCCATTTCAGAGCCTTCCGCATTGGCCCACGGTTCGTAGATACCGGCGAAGGCGACAAGACCGCCGTTGCGGGGCCGAACCCAATAGGCTTGCGATTTCTTGTTGCCGTCCCGCCGCCATTCGTAGAAACCCGAGGCCGGGATGAGTGCACGGCGGTGACGCATCGCCGCCTTGAACGATGCCTTCTCGATTGCCGTTTCCGAACGGGCATTGATCATAAGCGGATAATTGGCGGTATCTTTCACCCAGCCAGGAATAAAGCCCCACCGCACCAGAAACGCCCTGCGATCAGGCCGGTTGCTGCCGGGCGGCGGTGTTTCACCGCTGACCACCATGAGGATGGGCTGTGTCGGCGCGATATTGTAGCGCGGCGGAAAAGTCTCGAGCTCCATGAGCGCGAGATAAGCCGAGACCTCTTCAGGTGTTTCAAGGAGTGAAAAACGTGCGCACATGCAGTATACCTGGCTTGCTCCGGGAGTGGCGATCATCTGTATTTGACATGCAGCGTCAAGCTGGCCTTGTCAAAACTTCCCTCACCGCTTAGGCCTGACATATGGAGCAAATTCCCCTCTCCGCCACTGTCGATGGTGTCTCGGCCGTTTGTATCCGCGATCAAGCCTTCCTGCTGGTCGAGCGAGCACGTGAACCGTCAAAGGGCCGGCTGGCATTTCCCGGTGGGCGACGCGAGAAGGGCGAGACGCCGCAAGAAGCAGCAATTCGCGAACTACACGAGGAAACCGGTATTACAGCAACAGAGGTGACGTATCTCACGACCGTCACATTCGACTATTCGACATCGGAATTTCCGACGCCGAAGCCTTTCCGTCTCGCCGTGTTTCTGGCGCGTGATCCCATGGGAGAAGCCATCGCCGCGGATGATGCGGCCGCGGTGCATTGGCTCCGGGTAGAAGAAATGGCGGCATTCGACGTGACCGAAAGCGTGCTCGACGTTGTACATGAATTGGCTGGCGAATTTAAAATTTGAGCGTATTAACCACGGACGCCTTGAAGATGCCAAGCTTTCGGGCAACAACCTTTTCGGGGAATTAGTCTCGGGGTTGTCTCGTGCGGCGTACCATAGTAATCACAGCGTTTTTGACGGCAATCGCCACGGCGGCGCCCGCTTATGCGGTCGATCCCCTTTATGAGGCAAAGCTCCTACGTTTGGCCGAGGTTCTCGGATCGGTTCATTCGCTGCGTAACCTTTGCGGTGAGAGAAGCAACCAGTGGCGAGATCGCATGGATTCTCTGCTTCTGGCGGAGAATCCGGACCCCGCGCGCAAGGCGAAGCTGATCGCCAGTTTCAACCGCGGATATCGTACATTCAACGAAACTTATTCAACCTGCACGAGCCAGGCGATTGCGGCGATTGACCGCTACCAAATCGAAGGAACAAGACTTTCTTCGGAGATCGTATCGGGCTATGGAAATTAACCGGGCTTTAACTGTTGAAGCCAATGAACCGCATTTTAAACAAAACCTATGGTATTGTTTAGCGGTAGTTTAAGAATTGGCTTCGGCCAAGGATGGTATATCATGAACATGACGTCGACAGACCTTGATAGGTTGGTTGCAGAAGAAAAAAAGCTGGTTGCGATCGAATATCAGAATGAAGTCTGGGCTGATGGCACGCTTGAGGGTATAGAGCCTGAAATTATGGCTGAAGCCGCTTTTGCCACCGCATTGACGGAACTGATCCGTGATAACGGCGAAGTGTCCGCATTGGCCTTGCTCGATGGCTTGCGTGAACGTATTTCTGCGGGTGAATTTTCATCGAATCGCATCCTGCAATAACTGGTGATCCTGCATGCTTGAAAAGCACTTTTCCGCCTCCGCGATTGCCAGAACCTGTCTTCTAGCTGCGGCGGTCTGTGCTTTCAGCTTTCCGGCTTTTTCTGCCAGCCGTGATGCGCTCGTTCAGCTCGCATTGAGCGAGATCAAGAAAGAAGAACTTCCCAAAGCCGCCGAGCCTGCCAAGCCGAATGGCGAGCAGAAGCCAGCCGGTGAAACGCAAACTCCGCCGCCTGATAAACCAGCGCCGGAGCAGCCAGCGCAGGCACCGGCAGCAACCGACGGTGGGGATGACGCTGCTCAGAGCAACAATCCTGCCATGCCGAACGCCAAGGAAGGCGCACCGACGCCGCAGGTTGAGTACGACGTCACCAAACTGCCCTTCCCCGTGCAGAAAATGCGCGAGCTTATTCTTACCGCGGCAAAGTCCGGATCGATCGAGGCGCTCCGGCCGCTGATCGGTTCTGGCGATGACGTGACCATGCTGTCACTGACGGATATCGACGGCGATCCGCTCGTCTATCTGAAGAGCCTCGCGGGCGATGCGGATGGTCAGGAAATCCTCGCCATTCTGGTCGATGTGCTTGAGTCTGGCTATGTGCATCTCGACGCCGGCACCGCCGACGAGCTCTATGTCTGGCCCTATTTCTTCGCTTACCCGCTCGATAAGCTCGACGCCAAGCAGAAAGTCGAACTCTTCCAGATCGTCACCGCCGGCGACTATGACGAGATGAAGCAATTCGGTACTTATGTATTCTACCGCCTTGGCATTACCCCCAAGGGGCGCTGGCGGTTTTTCGTCACCGGCGATTAAACTCCTTCAGAAGTCCTCATTTCATCTCCTCTTTTCAAGGTGAGACGTTTCAGCATGTCCAGATTACACGTTGCAATTCTGTTTGGCGGCAAGTCAGCCGAACATGATGTTTCCGTTATGTCAGCCCGAAACGTCGCCCAAGCCATAGACCAAGAAAAATACGAAGTCGTCCTGATCGGCATTACGCGACAGGGCCAATGGCTACTCATTGACGATGGGTTTCCCCAATCTGTGCCCGAGAACGGCGCGCAGATCAGCTTCCTACCCGGCGGCAAAGGTCGAGCGCTTGTCCTTCCGCAATCCGCTCCCGCATATGAAATGACGCCAGTTGATGTGCTGATACCCGTATTGCATGGCCAATTCGGTGAAGATGGCTCTGTTCAAGGTTTGGCGGAAGTTGCAGGCATGGCCTATGTCGGATGCGGCATTTTCGGTTCGGCAGCAGCCATGGACAAGCATCAAGCCAAATGTTTGCTGTCCCAAGCCGGTTTGCCGGTGGCCCGCAGCTTGACGATCAGCCAGCAAGATTCGCCAGACATCGAAGTGATTTCACGAGATTTGGGTTGGCCACTCTTCGTCAAGCCTGTGAGACAGGGTTCCTCCGTCGGGGTGAGCAAGGCCAAGACGATCGACGATCTCCGATCGGCCATCGACAACGCCCTGTTATTTGATCGTCGCGTTTTGGTCGAGGAGTTCGTCGAGGCACGGGAGATTGAATTAGGCGTCCTTGAGGAAGAAGACGGCACGTTGCGCGTATCCGTTCCAGGTGAGATCGCTCCTGCCCCGGCTCACGGCTTCTACTCCTACGAGGCAAAATATATCGATGCAGAGGGGGCGGCTCTAACTGTGCCTGCCTATCTTGATGAGAGTACTACAGCCGTTCTTCAGGACATGGCGAAAAGCGCATTCATTGCGCTGGGTTGTGAAGGAATTGCCCGTGTCGATTTCTTTTTGCGTTCAGATGGGCACGTGTTGATCAACGAAATCAATACTATGCCGGGTTTTACTGATATCAGCATGTACCCAAAGACATTCGCAGCAAGCGGCGTGCCGTATCCAGAACTAATTGATCGGCTGATCCGCCATGCCTTGGCGCGCGCTAGTCGCCAGATGGCTTAATTTTTCAAATGATTTTTTCGCGTTGATGTCACGTTCGGCAGAGCTGTCTCGTCTGGTGTTCAGGCAACTGAATGCCGGACAAGGAGATAGACGATGAAACCAAGATTGAACCTCTTTAACAATCCAGCCCTCCAGCCCATGATCAAGATGAGCGAGAGCGTCGAAAATGCAGGGCTAGAGAAGAGCCTGCTAGAATTGGTCAAAATGCGTTCGTCGCAGATCAACCATTGCGCCTTTTGCCTCGATATGCACTCGAAAGATGCCCGCAAGAATGGTGAGACCGAGCAGAGGCTTTATCTGCTAAATGGCTGGCGTGAATCCCCGCTTTATAGCGACCGTGAGCGTGCCGCACTGGCTTGGACCGAAGCATTGACGCTAATATCCGAGACGCAGGCACCCGATGCCGACTATGAAGCATTGAAGCAGCACTTTACCGAAGAGGAGATGGTCCAGTTGACCTTAATGATCGTCACCATCAATTCGTGGAACCGTATCGCCATCGGGTTTCGTCAAGTTCATCCGGTAGAAAAAGACCGTGCCGCAGCATGACGATATCGCTGACACGTTCAACCGCCTCAGGCCACGACTGATCCGCATTGCGTACCGCATGCTCGGGTCAGTCGCGGAGGCGGAGGACATCGTTCAGGAAGGTTTCATTCGCTGGCATCAGGCCGACCGGTCTGATGTCCGCAGCGAGGAAGCCTTCCTCGTACGCACAATCACGCGGCTTTGCCTCGACCATTTGAAGTCCGCACGCGTTCGCAGAGAAACCTATGTGGGGAACTGGTTGCCGGAGCCCATATTCGATCCGAGCGAAGACGAGTCCGATAGCGATATTACCTTGACGCTGATGATGGCGCTGGAGCGATTGTCGCCACTGGAGCGCGCAGCGTTCCTTCTGCACGATGTATTCGGTCAGGATTTCAACCAGATTGCCGAGACAATCGGCCGTGATCCGGCGACGTGTCGACAACTTGCGAGCCGCGCGCGCAACCACGTCCAGAAAGCAAAACCGCGTTTTCCGGTTTCGGACGAGCAAGGCAAAAATATCGCCAATGCTTTTTTCAACGCATCACGTAGTGGTGACATGCGAGCCCTGCAGTCTCTATTGGCAGACGACGTCGTTCTCTACGCCGATGGCGGTGGAATTCGTCCCGCTGTGATCAATCCGATCTACATGATGGAGAATGTTTGCCTGTTCTTTGGCGATGTATCGCGCCGCGCGGCGTACAGATTGCCGCCAGTTCTGCATGAAGGCTTGATCGATGGTTTGCCTGGCTTCGTGACAAGCGAGTATGACGGGATTCCACAGACCACCGCGCTTGAAATCGAGGACGGCAAGATCAAGGCGATCTACATCATGCGAAATCCTGAAAAACTTCGCCATCTGGATTTTCCGCATTGACCCTTGCCCGGCATCGCCTAGTTTGGTGACGATTGCCCTCCAAGGATTTTATCAATGCAACAATTGACGATGTATCAGGTGGACGCATTTACCACCGAGCTCTTCAGCGGAAACCCGGCAGCTGTGCTTGTCCTCGATGATTGGCTGCCCGTCGAGGTTATGCAAGCTATCGCCAGCGAGAACAATCTGGCCGAGACCGCGTTCGTCAGGCGCAACTCGAGTGGCTGGGATCTGCGTTGGTTCACGCCCGTACACGAAGTAAATTTTTGCGGCCACGCTACACTTGCGACATCGCACGTCTTGGCAACAGAGCTTGGCGTGGAGGGCGAGCTGGTTTTTCATACCAGGGTCGGTGCATTGCGCGTCAACAGGAACAACTCGGCCTATCGGCTTGATTTTCCAAGCTTTCCGCCAGAGCCGATCGGCGAAATTCCTCCATTGCTCGACGAAATTACTGGCGGCAACCACGTATCGGCATTCCAGAACTTCGAAAACATTTTTGTTGTGCTGAAGAATGAGCAAGCAGTCCTCGACTTCATTCCCGATTTGCCGAAGATCGCGCGGCTCGACCCATTTGGCCTCGTGATTACGGCAAGGGGCAGCGAACATGATTTTGTTTCGCGCTATTTCGTTCCGCATGCTGGCATTCCGGAGGATCCGGTGACTGGCTCGATCCATGCAACGCTCGTGCCCTATTGGGCGGAAAATCTGGGCAAAACCAGGCTTTCGGCGTTTCAACGCTCGAAGCGCGGCGGCCATCTGCTTTGCGAACTTGCAGGTGACCGCGTGCTGATCACAGGATCGGCCATTACCTTCATGAAGGCTCAGATTTATTTGCCCTGAAGCGCCTCGCCGAACAACACCGGCTCGCCTCGGCTTGGCGTCACGATCTCGCCTTCCCACATGACCTTGTTGCCGCGGATGATTGTGCCGACTGGCCAGCCGGTCACTGTCTTGCCGTTATAGGGCGTCCAGCCAGCCTTTGAACCGACCTGCGCATTGGTGATTGTTTCGCGCCGCTTCATGTCGACGATGGTCAAATCGGCATCGTAACCGACCGCAATACGTCCCTTGCGGGCCATGCCGAACAGGCGGTTAGGGCCGTGCGAGCTCAGATCAACAAAACGCTCGATCGACATACGGCCAGCGTTTACGTGGTCGAGCATGATCGGTACCAGTGTCTGCACGCCGGTCATGCCGGATGGCGACGCCGGATAGGGCTTTGATTTTTCTTCGAGCGTATGCGGTGCATGGTCCGAGCCGAGCACATCGACAATCCCCTGCCCGATGCCTTTCCAGACGCCATCGCGATGCCGCGCGTCGCGCACCGGTGGGTTCATCTGCAGCAATGTTCCAAGCGTCGCGTATTGGCTGGCATCGAGGGTCAAATGATGCGGCGTCGCTTCGCAACTCGCAACGTCCTTGTGGTCGCCTAGGAAATCGATCTCCTCAGCGGTGGAGATATGGAGAACATGAATACGCGCGCCGGTTTCGCGGGCGATCTGTACCAGGCGCTGCGTGCATTGCAGCGCCGCGATCTCGTCGCGCCATACTGGATGGGACGAAGGATCACCTGGAACGCGCAGGTTTTCGCGTTCGCGCAGGCGGAATTCGTCTTCTGAATGGAAAGCTGCGCGGCGGCGGGTGTTTTTCAGGATAGAACGCACGCCATCGTCGTCCTCGACAAGGAGATCGCCAGTGGAAGAGCCCATGAAAACTTTAATACCAGCAGCGCCGGGTAGCCGTTCAAGCTCGGCGACATCACCCGCATTGTCGCGTGTGCCGCCAACCCAGAACGCAAAGTCGCAGTGCATGCGATGGTGGCCGCGCCGCACCTTGTCCTCCAGCGTTTCAGCGGAGGTAGTGAGCGGCTTGGTGTTTGGCATTTCAAAGACTGCTGTCACTCCGCCAAGCACTGCGGAACGCGAACCGCTTTCCAGATCTTCCTTGTGTTCAAGACCGGGCTCGCGAAAATGGACCTGGCTATCGACGACACCCGGAAGAATATGTAAGCCAGTTGCGTCAATAATCTCGCCCGCCGAAGCTTGGCCAAGATTGCCGATAGCGGCGATGCGGCCGTTGCTAATGCCCACATCGCGCAAGCCGACGCCATCCTGATTGACGACAATACCGCTCCTGAAAATCGTGTCGAACGTCTGAGCCATTTGCTTTCCACTCCAGCCTTGCGAACGCGTCCCTTGCGGATTACGTAACAGGGACAGGAAAGGCAAGGGTGATCGAATGCCACGGCTAAGTTTAAGCGGAAGAGCAATCCTGAATGTTACGGGCGAGGATGCCGAAGATTTCCTGCAAAACCTCATTACCACCGATCTCGACACGCTGGAGCAAGGCGATCTGAAACCGGGCGCCTTGCTCAATCCACAAGGCAAGATCCTGTTCGAATTTCTCGTTTCGCGTTATAGGGATGGCTTACGGCTAGATACACTGCAGATTTCCGCTGATGGTTTGTTGAAGCGGCTGATGCTCTATAAACTGCGCGCCAAAGTGCAAATAGCCGTGGATTCAGAGTCGCTTGTCCAGGTTTCCTGGGAAAATGAGTCCAACGCTTTAGAAACAGATTCAACAGTGCGTGACCGGCGTTTTCCCCAAGCGCTGAATGTCACACGACACTATGGGGATGGTCCGTTCACAGACCAGGATGAAACGGCGTGGGCCTCCCTGCGCATCGCTCACGGTGTAGCGGAAGCTCCAATGGATTATGCTCTCGGCGATGCCTTTCCGCATGATATCAATCTGGATCAGACAGGCGGCGTTTCATTCAGGAAGGGCTGCTTTGTCGGTCAGGAAGTTGTCTCGCGTATGCAGCACCGCGGCACTGCACGACGGCGTATTCTGACCGTTACTGGCGCATCGGATCTGCCGGAGGCTGGTACATCAATAACCGCCAAAGAACGCGAGATTGGCACGCTCGGCAGTGTTGCAGGATCATCTGGCCTTGCTCTCGTTCGCATCGACCGTGTGAAGGACGCGATGGATAGCGGCATACCCATTCTGGCAGGAGATATTCTGATCCACCTTGCCATTCCTCCCGAACACCGGTTTACATTCCCGGAGGCTACGCAAGAGGCCTGATCGGGGAATAGGGATGCTGCGACCGGCAAAGCCGCGACCGAGTGAATTGAAGAAAGCAGAATTTCGGGCCTGGCAGCGCATGCTCTCTGGGCGGCGACTGGATTTGCTTGACCCCTCGCCGCTCGATATTGAAATCGAGGACATTGCGCAGGGGCTGTCGCGTGTTGCGCGCTGGAATGGCCAGACTGTGGGCGAGCATGCTTTCTCGGTGGCGCAGCATTCGCTGCTCGTCGAGGAAATCTTCGGGAGGATCGTGCCGGAAGCAACGACGGAACAGCGCCTGATAACTCTTTTGCATGACGCGCCGGAATATGTGATCGGCGACATGATTTCGCCGTTCAAAGCCGTTGTCGGTGGAGATTACAAGAGCGTCGAATTGAGACTGCAGCATGCCATTCATCTGCGCTTTTCGCTTGCGCCCATCGTTCACCAAAATTTACGTGCCCTGATCAAGCGGGCGGATGCAATCGCCGCCTATTATGAAGCGACGCGCCTTGCAGGGTTTGCGGAGAAAGAAGCGGTACAGTTTTTCGGGCGTCCCCGCGGAATTGATCCGCAAGGTCTCGACTTGACGGCACTCGCGACCCAGAATGCGCAAAATGCTTTTCTGCTGCGTTTTGCTATACTTAATGAGCAACGTGCGCAGAGCCGGAGATAAGTTTATGCCGCATATTGTTGTTTCTCCCCTTTCGCGCATTGCCGAGTCTGCCACACGCTTCGGCGCGCGCGACATGATAACTCTGATCAATGCCGATACAGTTGTGCCCCGCCCCATAGAGATTCTTGAGGCGCGTCATCTGTTTCTTGGATTCAACGATATTCTCGAGCCTGCGGAAGGCATGACGCATCCCGTTGCCGACCATATCAGCCAGCTGATCGCTTTTGGCGGGCATTGGGACCGCAAAGCACCCTTGCTCATCCACTGCTATGCCGGAATCTCACGTTCGACCGCTGCGGCCTATATCACCGCGATTGCACTTAATCCGGAGCTTGATGAAGTGTGGTTGGCGCAGAAATTGCGCCAGAATGCCCCGTCTGCAACGCCGAATGGACGACTAGTGGCGCTCGCCGATGATATACTCGTTCGCAAGGGCAAAATGGTAGATGCGATCAAGGCGATTGGTCGGGGTGAAGAGGCATTTGAAGGCACGCCGTTCATTCTTCCGCTGTCGGTGTGAGCATGACCGGTGCGCCGAACGCTGTTGAGATAAACTTAAGCGCCGCCATCGTGGCTGTAGCGAACAACGATCCGCTGATCTTGACCACACCTTCAGGCGATGACAGCGAGCGCGACGAGCTGCCCTTTGGCCCGTTCAATCCGCTGCTGCATCGAACATTCGAGACCGGCCTGCGTGAATGGGTGGCGGAGCAGACGCCTCTACGTCTTGGATATGTCGAACAGCTCTACACTTTCGGTGATCGCGGCCGCCACAAAACCGCCGAAGATCGCGACCTGCACATTGTTTCAGTCGGTTATCTCGCGCTCACGCGCATAACCGATGATGGAGAAGCCCTGCGCAAATCCGGCGCCCGCTGGCGCAGCTGGTATTCGTTCCTCCCTTGGGAAGATTGGCGTCGCGGCAAGCCGGCAATGATCGATGAGACGATCCGTCCTGCTTTGCGCGCGTGGGCTGGAGAAAGTGGTATCCCCGCGCGGCTAAGCCGTTTCCGGCTCGCGTTCGGAGACGATGGAATTGTGTGGGATGAAGAGCGTGTGCTCGAACGTTACGAACTCCTGTATGAAGCGGGATTGATAGAGGAGGCAGCGCGGGATGGGCGCGCCGAAGGAACGCACCTTTCGCGCATCCTGGGGCTTCCAATGAGTTTCGATCATCGGCGCATTCTCGCCACCGCAATCTCACGGCTGCGAGCCAAGCTGAAATATCGGCCTGTGATATTTGAGTTAATGCCCCCAACCTTTACCCTGACCGCGCTCCAGGAGACCGTGGAGGCGATTTCCGGACGCCACCTGCACAAGCAGAATTTCCGCAGATTGGTCGAAACGACCGAGCTCGTGGAGCCCACAGGCGCAGAACAGACGCAGGCGCGAGGGCGTCCGGCAGCGCTTTATCGCTTCCGTCACAATGTGCTGGAAGAACGTAGCGTGGCGGGGCTGCGTGTCGGCGGCAGAGGATAGGAGGGACAAATGAACGACAAGCCAACATCGCTCAACGCCGAGGGAATCTCCGAGCCATTCGCATCGGAGAGCGTTCCCATGGAGGAATGGTCAGAAGGTACTCGCTACGGCAGCACATTTCGCTATCTCTCAGGGTTTGGCGGCGCCAGCCATGTTGGCGTCGCTCTGGAAGAGCTGGCGCCGGGGATGGAGTCGAGCCTTAATCACTATCATATGCTCGAGGAGGAACAGGCCTTCATCCTCGAAGGCGCGATGACGCTGCGGCTGGGCGACAAAACCTATCCGATGAAGGCAGGAGATCACGTCTGCTTTCCGGCGGGCCAGAAAGTCGGACATTCGTTTTACAATCACAGCGATGCGCCTTGCCGGTTTATAATGATCGGCGAAAAAAGCCCGAATGAAGTCGTGTTCTATCCGGAAACCGGGCGCGTGGGCGTGCGATTGATGGGTGAAGGCTACGATAAATCCGCCACTATGGAATATTGGCAGGGCGCTGATACCGAACGAAAGAAGCGCAGCTAGCTACCTACTTCAGCATATAGACATTTTCATCGCCCGGAAATTTTCGCGAACGGACGTCACCCGCGTAGGCTTTGACAGCTTCGTCGATAGCCGTGCCGACAGCGCCATAGACCTTGACGAATTTCGGCGGTTTCGGATTGTAGCCGAGCATGTCCTCGAGCACGAGGATCTGACCGTCGCATTCCTTCGACCCACCAATACCAATCGTCGGAATCGCGATTTCGCGCGAAATCTCAGCCGCCAACGGCTCGACAATACCTTCAAGCACCACGGAAAACGCGCCAGCGTCGCTGACCGCTTTTGCATCGGCCTTTATCAGCGGCCACAGGGCCGTGTCGCGGCCTTGCGTCTTGAAGCCACCGAGCGTGTTGACGGATTGAGGCGTCAACCCGATATGCGCCATCACCGGTATGCCGCGCTCGATCAGGAAGCGGATCGTGCCAGCCATGCGCACGCCGCCTTCCAGCTTGACCGCGCCGCAGCCGGTCTCCCGCATGACGCGAGCGGCATTGCGGAACGCAATCTCGGGGCTTTCCTCATAGGAACCAAACGGCATATCCACCACAACCAGCGCGTGGGCAGAACCGCGCACCACGGCGCGGCCATGAGCAATCATCAAATCGAGCGATACGTCGAGCGTTGACTCCATCGCGTAGAGAACCATGCCGAGACTGTCGCCAACGAGTAGAATATCGGCGTGCCGGTCGACGATGCGCGCGGTATTGGCATGATAGGAGGTCAGTGCGACGATTGGCTCGCCGCCCTTGCGGTTACGTATTTCCGGTGCGGTGACCCGGCGAGTGACAATTTCCTGACTCATAACTCCTCCTCCCTCTTCCCCGTTCAGCCGATGACACGCTGATCGATCAGACGCACCTTGCCGAAGCGGACTGTCAACAAAATGACGACTGGCTGCCTGAATTTGCCCGAGACCGGATCAAGTGTCCGCGCATCGCGAATATCGACGGATTCAATCTCGCCGCGTTTCTCGGTTTCGAGAACTGCGCGAACCGCATTGCGGATGACCGGAACCGATCGCTGGCCTTGGCCGAACAATTCCTCCGCCTGAGCCAGCGATTTCGCCAGGATGACGGCAGCCTTGCGGTCGGCAGGTGTCAGCATCGCATTGCGCGACGAACACGCGAGGCCATCATCCTCGCGCACGGTCGCCACACCGGTTATTTCAATTGGCATATCAAGATCGGCAACCATCCGGCGGATGATCGTCAGTTGCTGATAGTCCTTCTCGCCGAAAAACGCATGATCCGGCTGGACGATATTGAACAATTTGGTGACTACGGTTGTTACGCCGCGAAAATGCCCAGGGCGGATCTTGCCGATCAGTATCCGCGACAGCACCGGGTTGTCGACAATCGTATGGGCGCCCGGTCGGTATATCTCCGCAACCTGGGGAGTGAAGACGTAATCGACGCCCTCGGCTTCTAGCTTGGCCAGATCGCCTGCCATGTCGCGCGGATAGGCCGAAAGATCCTCATTCGGTCCGAACTGCGTCGGATTGACGAAGATCGAGACTACCGTGATATCGCATGCGCCTTTCGAGTGGCGAACCAGCGTCATATGGCCAATGTGCAAATAGCCCATCGTCGGTACGAGACCGATGGATTTGCCTTTGAGGCGCTCGGCTTTGAGGGCAGCGCGCAGTTCAGCGATCGTGGCGATGACCTTCATTTGACTTCGATGTCCAGTCCGATATCCAGCGTTGGCGCTGCCATGGTAATTTTCGATGTCGAGATATAATCGACACCGGTTTCAGCAATTGCCCTGATCGTGTCAAACGTTATATTGCCGGATGCTTCAAGTTTCGCGCGACCACCATTGATTTTCACAGCCTTTTCAAGCAGTTCCGGCTCCATATTATCAAGAAGAATCACATCGGCGTGAACGGAAAGCGCTTCCTCAAATTGCTCGAGGCCATCGACTTCCACCTCGATCTTGACCAGATGTCCGGCATAGGCGCGTGCGGCGAGAATGGCCTTTGCGACGCCGCCGGCCACTGCAACGTGGTTGTCCTTGATCAGGATCGCATCGTCGAGACCGAAACGATGATTGGAGCCGCCACCGCACTTCACCGCATATTTGGCGAAAGCGCGCATACCGGGAATGGTTTTGCGTGTGTCACAAACCCTGGCGTTGGTGTGGGAAATCAAATCGGCGAATTTTGCCGTAGTACTGGCAATGCCGCTCAGATGCATGAGAAAATTGAGTGCGACACGTTCGGCGGAGAGAATGGCGCGGGCATTACGTTCGACCCGTGCAATATGATCGCCCGGCTTGACCCTTGCGCCATCTTTGGCCAGCACAGTGAATTTCAACTCTGGGTCCATCAGCGCAAAAGCGGTGCGCGCAAAATCCATGCCGCAGATCGTACCGGCTTCGCGGCTTGAGAGCACAGCACTGGCGGTCGTATCCTCAGGCAGCGTTGCGTTTGTCGTGATATCCCCTGCCCGGCCCAGATCTTCGAGCAAGGCAGCACGCACGGCGCCCTCGATCAGCAGTTGTGGTAGAGATGGCAGGAAGGCCTTTTGCATGTTTGCAGCCATCAGGCCAACTCCATCATTTCATTTAACGCAGCTTCGGCGTCGGATAATGTGAGAAATGTCCTGTGCTGCCATTCAGCCCGCTTCTCCGGAAAGTCAGTGCGGAAATGGCCGCCGCGGCTTTCCTCGCGTCGCAAGGCACTGACAGCGACCAGCTTTGCCGTCGCCAATACATTGCGAAAGGCTGCATCGTGATTGGTTTTTTCCAGTTGAAGGATGGTTTTTAGGCCTTCAAGCATGCCTTTGCGGCCGCGGATGACGCCGAAACTTGCGCTCATCGTCTTGCGCAGCGTGGTCATCGCTGCCGTATCTGCTTCAGCGACCAGATCATCCCTGTCGACCGAGCCCTTCGACCAATCTTCTGTGAGTTTGGTGTCACCTTTGCCGATGTTGGCGGCAATGCGCGCCGAAAACACGACGGCTTCAAGCAGGGAATTGGACGCCAGCCGATTTGCGCCATGCGCTCCCGTAGAGGTGCATTCGCCACAAGCCCAAAGCCCGTCAATTGACGTGCGTCCGTCGGCGTCCGTCAGAATACCGCCCATGAAGTAGTGCGCGGCAGGGACGACCGGAATGGGATCGATGACCGGATCGATGCCAGCATCGCGGCAATATTTGTAAACGGTCGGAAATTCTTCAGGAAACGCTGCGCCAACAGCTTTGGTACAGTCAAGCCAGGCTCCGCGGCCTGCCATGACTTCGGCATAAATGCCTCGCGCCACGACATCACGGGGCCCAAGTTCCGCAGCGGGATCAAGCTTGAGCATGAAACGCTCACCGGTGCGATTGATCAGTGTCGCGCCATGACCGCGAAGGGCCTCCGTCGCCAGCGGCGCGGGATCCTTGTGAACATCGAGCGAAGTCGGGTGGAATTGCACGAATTCCATGTCCGCCATCATCGCGCCCGCGCGCGCCGCCATGCCGATGCCTTCTCCGCGCGCTTCGGAAGGGTTTGTAGTGACCGCGTAGAGGTGGCCGATGCCTCCGGTCGCGATAACCACCGTTCGCGAAAAAAGCTTTACCTGCTTGCCGCGTCCTGCTTCCATTCGCGCGATGACACCGGTTACCGCAGCGTTCTCATTCATCAGGTCTTCAACGACATACCCTTCCATCACGCGAATGGACGGTGTGTTTTCCACAGTCCTGACGAGCGCCTGCATAATGGCGCGGCCCGCCATGTCACCACGCACCCTGACGATGCGGCTTTCCGAGTGCGCTGCCTCGCGCGAGACCTGCAGCCTGCCTTCGAGATCGCGGTCAAAGGGAACGCCGTAGCCAAGAAGGTCATGAACGCGGGACACCGCCTCGCTGGCCATCAGGCGAGCAATGTTTTCATCAACGATACCGTCGCCAGCCGCAACCGTATCGGCGACGTGCTTTTCCTTGGTGTCGCCTTCCGAGACCGCAGCAGCGATGCCTGCTTGCGCCCAAGCCGAGGATGCGCCGCGGCCGATGGGCGCCGCTGCAAGGATAGTGACAGGCCGGGGTGCGAGTTTCAGCGCACAGAAAAGACCGGCAAGGCCGCCACCGATAATGATGACGGGATCAGATTGAATGGACATCAGCGTCGTCTCCGGCCTCAGTTCTTCAAATTGACCATGCGTTCAACTGCGAGCCGAGCCCGTTCGGCGATCAGTGGATCGACGTGAATTTCCTCACGCATATAGACAAGGCTTTCGAGGATGTTCGGCAGCGTGATGCGCTTCATATGCGGGCAGAGATTGCACGGTTTGATGAACTTTACGTCCGGCACTTCCGACTCGATGTTCGCAGCCATGGAGCATTCGGTCACCAGAAGCACTTTGGCCGGGCGGTTATCCCTCACATAGTTGATCATGCCGCTGGTGGAACCGGTGAAGTCTGCGATCGCAACGACCTCCGGCGGGCATTCCGGATGGGCAATAATCTGAACATCAGGATCGGCTGCCCTGTAGGCGAGCAATTCATCCGCTGTGAACCGCTCGTGAACTTCGCAATGGCCCTTCCACGTCAATATCTTGACGTTCGTCTGTGCGGCAACATTCTGCGCGAGAAATTCGTCCGGAATACATAGAACACGATCGACGCCGAAGCTCTCCACGACTTCAACCGCATTGGCCGACGTGCAGCAAATGTCACTTTCCGCCTTCACTTCCGCGGAAGTGTTCACATAGGTGACGATTGGCACACCCGGATAGGTTTCGCGCAGAAGGCGAACGTCAGCACCGGTGATCAACTCGGCCAGCGAACAACCAGCTCTCATGTCCGGGATCAGCACTGTCTTATGCGGATTGAGCAACTTGGACGTCTCCGCCATGAAGTGCACACCGCATTGAACGATGATTTCCGCGTCGACCTTCGTGGCTTCCTTGGCGAGCTGGAGAGAGTCGCCGACGATGTCGGCCACACAATGAAAAATCTCCGGCGTCTGATAGTTGTGAGCAAGGATAACAGCGTTGCGCTGTTTCTTAAGACGGTTGATGGCAGCCACATAAGGCGCGTAGACGGGCCATTCCAGGCGCGGGATATGGTGAGCGACGCGCTCGTAGAGATGCTCGGTTTCTGCTGCAATTTCAGGCGTATAGGAGAGATCGGGCATGTCGAGAACACCAAAGCGATCCGCTGCGGTTTGACCGGACATGCGGTCAGTCTTGATGCGGGCAGTGCTGGTCATATCCATTTCCTCCTGGACACTCTTCCACCCGGTAAGCGGCCCGGGTTGCGGTCATCGATCATTTATACTCACTTTGAGCATATTTATGATCAAAAGAAAAACGGCGAGGCCGTCCCGATTTACATAGGGGATTATTTCGCTGGCTTCAAGGGTTGATAATCGAGCTTTTGTAACTCGCGGGGGAAAGATACGTCGGGCGTGTCCTAAGACGACCTCTCCCCTCCCAGAACTATCCGCCCCTGGACTGACGGTAATCATTGTACCGGCGCTCTTGTAAATAACGTCTCTGCGGACTATCGCCGCCAATTGGCGGTGTGCAATCGGTAAACACCTTTGCATCGCGATCGCTTGGCCGGTCACACCAGACGAGCGGACTGACGCTGCCAGAGTTGGCGCAACCGCCGAGAATTATCCCGCCCAGCACCAGAAATGGCAGTAATAAACGCATAAAATCAATCCCTTATTCACCCTATTGCACACGCTGCGCAATATCCCGAATCCTGACTACCCATCAAACTCATTTAAGTACCAATCAACTCAATTCAATTGATTGGGATGACAAATGGGATAATCCTGCATTTGCAGAAAAAGGAACGCACCATGCCGCAGAACGAGGTACGTGCCGTCAAACAGTCCGGCGTGCCATGGCTGATTATTATCGCAGGTTGTCTCATTGCCCTCCTGACATTCGGGCCTCGCTCCGCAATGGGATTTTTCCAACTGCCGCTGCTGGCGGAAAAAGGTTGGGACAGAAGCACATTCGGCATGGCCATGGCGCTGCAGAACCTGTTTTGGGGTGCGGGGCAGCCATTCTTCGGTGCGATTGCTGACAAGTATGGCACGTGGCGTGTGCTGCTTCTGTCGGCTATCCTCTATTCGAGTGGTTTGGTGGTGATGGCCTGGGCCACGTCGCCGGGCATTCTCTATCTCGGCGGCGGCGTGCTCGTGGGCCTTGGCATTGCGGCTGGCTCTTTCGGCGTCATCCTGTCGTCCTTTGCACGCAACGTTTCAGCGGCCAATCGGACCTTCGTCTTCGGTATCGGCACGGCGGCCGGTTCAGCAGGCATGTTCGTTTTTGCGCCGATCAGCCAGGGTTTGATCGACCGGTTCGGCTGGTCCGACGGTTTGGTCTATCTCGGGATAGCCATGCTGATCATCCCGCTTCTCGCCATCCCGCTGCGAGGCAATTCCTCCAGCGGAACGATGGTTGGAGCCCAATACAAACAGTCGATTGGTCAAGCGCTGAAAGAAGCCTTTGGCCACAAGAGTTATTTGTTGCTAACCACCGGCTTCTTCGTCTGTGGGTTTCAGGTCGCGTTCATCACCGCGCACTTCCCGGCCTATATCGGAGATATCGGCATCGATGCGACCTACGCGGTGCTCGCTCTCGCGCTCATCGGCTTTTTCAATATTATCGGTTCGCTCGCTTCAGGCGTGATCAGCCAACGCTATTCCAAGCCGAAGTTTCTGGCGTTTCTCTATCTCGGGCGTTCGATATTGGTGACGGCGTTCCTGCTTTTGCCACAAACGGGAACCTCGGTGATTGTCTTTGCAATCCTCATGGGACTGATGTGGCTCTCCACTGTGCCGCCGACAAACTCGCTCGTCGCCATCATGTTCGGTACCCGCTATCTCGGCATGCTGGGTGGCATCGTGTTCTTCTCACACCAGATCGGCTCGTTCCTCGGTGTCTGGCTCGGCGGATACCTCTATGACCACTTCGGCAGCTACGATCCCGTCTGGTGGCTCGGTGTAGTGCTGGGTCTCTTCGCGGCGGTTGTTCACTGGCCAATCCAGGAAAGCGCGGCCTTACGCCCTGCCCTTCAGCCCGCGGAATAACTCTTCGACGCAAACAAAATCCGCCGCTCAAGCCAACGAACGGCGGATCTATTCAATATAAGCATCCAAATTCAGCCTCGTAGGGCAGCTTCAATCTTGTCGAGTGCATCCGCTTTTCCGATACCTGTCAGAAAGGCGAGTGTGGTGATAACAGGCTTGCCCAGATCCTTCGGTAGTTGCGCGGTTGTGATGACGAGATCGACATCATCGATCTGCCCCGCCACTTCCGTCGTCTTGCACTGCCTTGAATTGAAGCGGATGCCGCGCTCCTTCATCGCATCTTCGACTGCATGAGCGACTACTGTTGACGTTGCGATGCCCGTTCCACATGCGAAAAGCACGGTTTTCTGTTTAGCCATGGGTTCCTCTCTAATTTTTTAATACAACTTATCCGAGAAGACGGGATACGTCTTCCACCGATTTGGACTGGATCAGCGCCGAGATAATTTCGGGCGACTGAATCGTTCCGGCGATCTCTTGCAACATTTCTATCTGCTTGTCCTTGTCGTTGAGCGCCATCAGAAAAACTACACGGACCTTCAGCTTTTCGTCCGGATCTTCCATATTGGAAAACGACACCGGCTCAACGAGTGTTGCAAGGGCCAAACCCGGCCTCAGTACGTGTTCCGGGTCTGTATGCGGAACGGCTACGTTATTGTCACCTCCGAGCGGAAGGCCGGTTGGCAGCATCGCCTCGCGCGCAAGAACGGCATCGGCAAAGCTCGGTTTCACATAGCCCAAGATTTCCAAGCGTCCTGCCAATATGCGGATGACTTCCTGATCTGTCGCGGCCTTGAGCCCGAGGACGATTGCCCCGGGATCAAGAAAATTCATCAAGGCTCGTGCCATTCAACTACTCCACTGAACTTGTCTTAAGCAGTTTCATCATCGTCAGCACCTGCCGCGCGTTCCCACGCTGCCGTGTTGCGACGATAGGCCCAGAACGATCCGGCGATCACGATTGCCAGCACGGCAAGCCCGACAGCGCCGAGGTTCTGGATAAGTGCGATGACGACATAGGGGATCCACAAGAAGCCATCAACAACGCTGGTAATCTGCACAGCATTTGCAGGCATCTGGAAGCCTGACGATTGAGCTGCAGCGGTAAAGAGTGGCGCAAGGGCATTGGCAACGTAGAAGCCCACAGCCAGCGTGACCGTGCCGACGATTACCATACGGAAGACGTTGCCCTTGAGCAGTGGTGCGGTCATGGCAACGAGAAACGGGATAACTGCCAGATCGGCAAACAGGATGACGCGGTTTCCCGGCAGAATGATCGACAGGATGATCGCAATCGGCACCAGGATCAACGATGACGAGATCGCAGCCGGATGGCCAATGAGGATTGCAGAATCGAGCCCGACCAGCAGTTCACGGTCACCGGTCCGCTTGCGCACGAAGTCCTGCGCCGCGTCGGAGACCGGCAACAGACCTTCCATCAGTATCTTGACCATGCGCGGCAAGAGCAGCATCACGGCTGCCAGCGTCATGCCGGTCTGCAGCACCTTGGTCAGCACCACGCCGAAATCACCGGCGTTGTAATAGGCGATAATGCCGAGCACTAAACCGATGATCAGGCCAAGAATGACAGGTTCACCAAAAACGCCGAAGCGTCGTTCGAAGGTCTCGGTGTTGAGCTCGATCTTGTTGATGCCAGGAATACGGTCGATAATCCAGTTGAGCACGATCGCGATCGGCAGAATTTGCGCCGATGCGAGATGCGGAACAGAAATGCCTGGAATGCCGTAGAACTTTTGCACGGCTCTGGCGGACCAGTCCGCAAACAACAGGCAAAGCGCGACCATCAGCGCCGCAACGATCAGTCCATAGGTCAAGCTGTTCGTAGCTGCGACGGCGAGCGAGCCGATAAAGGCGAAGTGCCAGAAGTTCCACACATCGACGTTGAGCGTGCGGGTCAGGCGCGTCAGCAACAGTGCGATATTGACCGCGATGGCGATGGGGATGACCCACAGACCGACGGAAGATCCAAAGGCGATCGCTGCAGCCGAAGGCCAGCCAACATCGACGATGTCACGCTGTATGCCGGTGTTGGTGACGATCGCCTTGGCAACATCGCCAATGGATGTGAGCATCAGCCCGAGAACCAGATTGATACCGATGAAGGCAACGCCGATTGTAACGGCTGCCCGGAACGCCCTGCCCGGCTTTGCTCCCAAAACCAATGCGATAATGAAAATTACAATTGGCAACAGGACAGTGGGTCCCATTGTGTCGACGGCGGCTTTCAAGCCCGTCAAGATATTATCCATTCATTCCTCCCCCGCAGTCCTCCTCGACCGCTGCATCAACAGAACATTTGTATTCTGCAATGCAACAATGTTTATTCATATGCGATTTGCTGAGTCAACGCATGACTTCCGCCAGAACTGGGTTTGGCGAATCTCAGACCGCAAAGTTGCAGTTTTTCAACAAGTTTTATGGAAACTGGCCGATTTCAGAAACGGAAATCACCGAATTCGACAATGATCTGGCAACGGCGTTCAGAAAGCCGTCCCGCGCTTCGGGAGGCTTCTGCGCCCGCGGCTCCCAGACATGGCGGGTGAAGAAGACGCTGGTCAACCGAAACGCGGCCATGATCTCGGCAAGAGATGCAGCTCGCACGCTCGAGCTGACCAGGAAGGGCGGCATGGGCAGAAGCTTGTCGGCCCAGGGTGCACCGGCATCGCGCGATACTGCGCGTCCGGATTTCGGCGATACATAGGCCAGATCCTGATCGCTGCCTGTTGACGCGCAGCGCTTCAGATCAAGGCCGAATCCCAACTCCTCCAGCATCATCAATTCAAAGCGCACAAGCAGTTCGCCGGCGATCAACGTGTCTTCGCAATGCTCAAGGATGATCGCCAGAGTTTCAAACAGGTTTTGATGCGGATCGCGTTCCGGCAACAGACGCAAATGCGAGGCCGCGAGCTGTAGCCCGTAGAGCGCCACCGGCTGCTCGATGAGGCGGGCCGCGGAAAAGCTGACGGGCTCGACCTGCATCATACCGAGATGTTCGTCGATGCGCGCGCGCCAGATGACGTCGACGCGATTGCCGACCTGAAGCAGCGGCTGCATACGCCGGGAGCGTCCGCCACGTACCAGTCCCATATGACGGCCGTGCTCGCGCGTCATCAGTTCAAGGATGGCGCTGGTTTCCCCGTGCCGCCTCGTTCCAAGGATAATGCCCTCGTCTCGCCATTCCATATAACGAGACTGGCGCTATGAGTTCGGGAATTCAAGGCCCATTTCGCGGTAGCGTTCGGGATCGTTGCCCCAGTTGTCGCGAACCTTGACGAAGAGGAACAGGTGCACCTTCTGTTCGAGGATTTCCATCAGCTCCTTGCGCGCCGCTTGGCCAATGGATTTGATCGCTTGACCCTCATGGCCGAGCACGATCTTCTTTTGACTGTCGCGCTCGACGTAGATGACCTGTTGGATGCGCACAGAACCATCTGGCTTTTCTTCCCAGCTTTCCGTCTCGATGTGCGACGAATAGGGTAACTCATTGTGCAGGCGCAGATAAAGCTTCTCTCGGGTGATCTCCGCTGCAAGCATACGCATCGGCATATCGGAAATCTGATCTTCCGGATAATACCACGGTCCTTCCGGCAGGTTGTCGGCGAGGTATTTCAACAAATCCTTGCAACCATAGCCCTTCAGCGCGGAGATCATGAAGGTCTTGTCGAAATTGACCTTCTCGTTGGCCTTTTGCGCCAGCTCCAGCAGCTTCGGCGCTTCGATGCGATCGACCTTGTTGAGGACGAGTATCACCTTGCGCTTCTTCTCGTGGAGACTGCCGAGAATGGCTTCAGCCTCTTCATCGATCCCCTGCTCTACATCGATAAGCACCAGAACGAGATCAGCGTCCTTGGCTCCGCCCCAAGCGGTCGTGACCATCGCACGGTCGAGACGGCGTTTCGGCTTGAAAATACCCGGCGTGTCGACCAGCACCATCTGTGTCTGCTCATGGATGACGATGCCGCGCACGAGCGCACGCGTCGTCTGCACCTTGTGCGTGACGATCGACACCTTGCTGCCGACAAGCTGGTTGACCAGCGTCGATTTCCCGGCGTTCGGCGCGCCAATCAAAGCGATAAAGCCCGAGCGGGTTGGAACATCGGGCTTTGGATCAGCTTCTGTTGTCTGTTCTTGTTCGGTCATTATGTATCTTCTTCCTGCGCCTTCTGGCGGACGCCTTCACGGTAGAGCAGAGCAACCGCAGCTTCCTGTTCGGCAATACGTTTTGAGCGGCCAACACCCGTGGCCGGATCGAAGCCCTTGACATCGACCTTCACCGTAAATTGTGGATCATGGTCAGGACCGGTGCGGTCGACCACGCTGTAAAAGGGTTGGGCGCCGTTCTGCTGATGCGCCCATTCCTGCAATTCTGTCTTCGGATCGCGCTGCGCGGAATTGATCTCGCGCGAACGGGCATCCCAATAGTGCTCGATGAAAGGTTGCGCCGCTTCCAGCCCGCCGTCCAGATAAATCGTGGCAATAAGCGATTCCACAACGTCGGCGCGTAGACTTTTGAGCCGCTTGTCCGCTAGCCCCTTCACATCGGAACCAGTGCGAATGAATTCATGCAAGCCAATCTCGTCGGCAACAGAAGCGCAAGTATCGGCATTGACGAGGGAATTCAACCGCAATGACAACTCGCCTTCTGTTGCTGTCGGATAGGCCCGGAACAGCAGTTCGGCAATTACCAGTCCGAGAACGCGATCACCCAGGAACTCCAGACGCTCATAATCGGACCCGGCTGACGGCCGCGCACTTGCGTGTGTAAGCGCACGTTCCAGACGGCCGAGATCGCGAAAAGTGTGCCTGGTTTTTTCCTCCAGTCTGCGAACGGCGTCGGCGGACAGGCTCATAGGACCATCAATTGTTCTGGACTGAGTGTGGAGCGCCGTTAACGCTGTTCAACAGTCGGCCAAAGCGAACTTCAGACGGCCAACGCCAGAGCTCCAGCGGACTTGCCTTACCGGCGATCGAGAAGAAGATGATGTTGGCGCGACCAATGAAATTCTCAAGCGGAACATAGCCGACGTCAAAGCGGCTGTCGCTCGAATTGTCGCGGTTGTCGCCCATCATGAAGTAGTGACCGGCTGGAACCACGAATTCCCGCGTATCGTCGCCAAGGCCGTTTGGCGTCAGGTCGAGCGTATCATAGGTGATGCCGTTCGGCAGCGTCTCGCGATAGACGTCGACGGGCCGGTTGACCTCCGTCACGTCGGGATTGTCGATCTGACCAACCTTCTCGCGCGGCACGGCCACATCATTGATATAGAGCACACCGCCGCGCATCTGGACCTTGTCACCAGGCAGGCCAATCACGCGCTTGATGAAGTCCAGCGACGTGTCATTGGGCTTGCGGAATACGGCGATATCACCGCGTTTCGGCTCACCACCCCAGATGCGGCCTGAAAACAAGTCTGGCGCAAACGGAATTGAATATTTGGAATAGCCGTAAGAGAACTTCGAGACGAACAAATAGTCGCCTTCAAGCAGCGTCGGCCTCATCGAGCCTGAGGGGATGTTGAAGGGCTGAAACAGCAATGTCCGGATGACCAGTGCGAGCAGCAGCGCCTGCACGATAACGCTGATCGTCTCACCAAGACCACCAGAATTCTTCACAACAGCTTTGTCGCTCACGTGTCTCATATCTCCAAAAACCAAATGTGCCCCCTCTTAACCGCTGAACGCGCGGGGGGCAATGCCGCTCAATGCCGTTTGATTACGGCTATTCTTCGATTCTCAGCGCCTCGATAATCACAAATGCTTGTGCAAGGGGAAAATCATCGGTGATGGTCAAATGAATTCGCGTGGAACAGCCGTCTGGAGTAATTGCCGAGAGCCGTTCAGCCGCTCCATTCGTAAGTTGCATAGTCGGTGCACCGCTTGGCAGGTTGACGACGCCCATATCGCGCCAGAACACACCGCGTGACAGGCCGGTACCGAGAGCCTTGGCGCAAGCCTCTTTCGCAGCAAAGCGTTTGGCATAGGAAGCTGCGCGCTCTTTCCGACGGTCAGACTTCGCCTGCTCTATCCGAGTATAGACCCTGTCAATGAAGCGACTGCCGTGGCGTTCGAGCGTTTTTTCGATACGCCTGATATCGATCAAATCGCTACCGATTCCGATGATCATGTCGGCTCAGTTGCCTTTTCGAGACGGTACGTCGCTTTGTGCCGCCGATGCTGAAAGCTTGCTACGGCCCAGCGAACCGGGAAATAGATAACCAGCGCGGTAACGAGACCAAGCGGAACGGCGCCGATCAGCATAGGCTCAATGAGCGGCTGCCAAAGAACCCCAAAATCCAGATGCCTGAGCATGGAGCCGAGATGCGGCGGCAAAGGATCTCCACTGAGATTGCCACTCAGTACAAAGCGGCCAACTTCAAGCGTCGCCGCCCAAATAAAAGGTAGTATCAATGGGTTACCCAGCGTTGTTCCAATAACAGCCGCCGCGATGTTGCCCCCGATTAACCAAGCGATGGTCAGGGCAACCGCGATATGGACGCCGAGAAGCGGAATGAATGCCGCGAAGATGCCACATGCAAATCCGGTCGCTATTGCGTGCGGTGTTGCTCGAAGCCGTAGAACACGCTTGCCGAAATAGCGCAAAGACCGGCCGATCGAGCGGCGTGGCCACAAAGCCACGCGCAGCCGTTCCCGCAGGCAAGGTTCTTTACGCCTCTTAAAGAGCATTTCTATTCAAGTCCCTCTGCACCAAAGCACACGTATACTTTGAACGTGTCAAATCCACTTTGGTTCATTCAATTCAGATGTTGCGACTACCGGGCTTAACGGGCGGAATTGCGGCAAGTTCGGGCGGAAGTTTATCAGCAGGATAGGCCGGCACTTCATATTCCGCCAGCGCTATTAATGGTACGCCGACATCACTTTTTCCAGCAGACCGGTCGATGATACAGGCTGCCGCCAGCACGTTCGCTCCCAACTCCTGCAGGCAAGTCACCGTTTCACGGATAGAAAGTCCAGTCGTTACGATATCTTCAACGATTACAACACGAGCGCCTTGGGCGATCTCAAAGCGGCGGAGCTTGAAAACACCGTTTTCCCGCTCGACCCAGATCGCTGGAACACCAAGATGCCGTGATGTCTCGTAGGCCGGGATGATACCACCGATAGCGGGACCAACCACATAATCAATTTGGCCAAGTCCGGCGTCTTTGATTTTCTCCGCGAGACCGCGGCAGACACGTTCGGTTTTGTCCGCATGCATGAAGACGCGCGCTTTTTGCAAAAAGATTGGACTGCGCAGCCCTGATGTCAAGATGAAGTGGCCTTCGAGCACCGCACCGGCCTCGCGAAAAACGCCCAAAACCTCGTTTGTATTCATTCCCGCCTCTCTATCCACTAACGCGCTGCGCATCGCTGACGCATTTGCTCTCTTTAAGTTTTGACAATATCCGATTGAGATGTTTCAAGTTCCACACTTCGAGGTCAACGATCATCTGCGTGAAATCCGGTGCTGTGCGGACCATCGAAAGATTGTGGATGTTGGTCTCATTTTCGGCAATGATCTGCGCGATTTCCGCAAGCGATCCCGGCGCATTGATCGCCGAAATGCTGATACGCGCCGGGAACCGGTCCCGCCGGCTCTCGTCGATATCCCAGCGGACATCGATCCAGCGCTCAGGCTGATCGTCATAGGCCATCAGCGCCGACGACTGGATCGGATAGATTGTCATTCCTGCACCCGGCTGGAGAATGCCGACGATTCGATCGCCGGGTACCGCGCCTTCCGGCGAGAAATGCACCGGCATGTCGGGGCTGGCGCCACGGATCGGCAGGGCGTTTGGTCCGCCTGGCTCCAGACCAGCAGCCTCCGCACCTTCTGGCATTTTGAATATCATGCCGGATGTGTTGCGGAAATTTACCCAACCCTCCTCACGGTCGGCGGCAATCGGCTTAGGCTTGGCGTCCTGATATTCCGGATAGACCGCTTTCATCACGTCGGACGATGGCAATTCACCGCGGCCAACTGCCGCCAGGACATCGTCGATTTCCTTGCGCGCCAGACGCGGCAGGCCCTTTTTCAGCTCATCGCGGGAATAGACCTTCCCTGCCCGCTCGAACGCCCGCTCGAGGATCTGCATGCCGAGGCCGGAATACTGCTTGCGAACGGCAAGCCGGGTTGCACGGCGAATGGCGGCGCGCGCCTTGCCGGTTACGACGATCGATTCCCAGGCTGCGGGCGGTGTCTGTGCCTTTGAGCGGATGATCTCCACTTCGTCGCCATTATGCAGCACAGTCATCAGTGGCATGATGCGGCCATTGACCTTGGCGCCAACGCAGCTGTCGCCAATATTCGTGTGAACAGCATAGGCGAAATCAATTGGTGTCGCGCCGCGCGGCAATGCGATCAAGCGGCCCTTCGGCGTGAAGCAGAAGACCTGGTCCTGGAACAGCTCGAGCTTGGTGTGTTCGAGAAATTCTTCCGGATTGTCGCCTTCCGCCAGTGCTTCAATGGTCTGACGCAGCCATGCATAGGCGTTGGTTTCAGTCGAAATGACGTGGGGATTTTGCGCACTGCCGCGATCCTTGTAGATGGAATGCGCCGCGACGCCATATTCGGCAATGTCATTCATCTCGCGGGTGCGGATCTGCAGTTCGACACGCTGGCGCGACGGACCTACGATGGTGGTATGGATCGACCGGTAATCGTTTTGCTTCGGCGTAGAGATATAGTCCTTGAAACGTCCCGGAACCATTGACCATGTCGTGTGAATGATACCGAGAGCGTTGTAACAATCGGCAACCGTATCGACGACGACCCGAAACCCGAAAATGTCCGACAACTGCTCGAAGGAAAGGCCCTTGCTTTCCATCTTGCGAAAAACCGACCAGGCTTTCTTCTGCCGGCTTTTGACACCGGCCTTGACGCCATGTTTTTCGAACAGACTGGAAAGGTCGGTTTCGATCTGCTTCAGCGTCGCCTTGTTCTTCTCCATCAATTCCGCCAGCCGATTGGTGACGGCGTTGAAGGCTTCCGGGTTGATGTAACGGAACGCGAGCTGTTCCAGCTCCTCGCGCATATCCTGCATACCCATGCGGCCGGCGAGCGGCGCGTAGATGTCCATCGTCTCTTCCGAGATGCGCAGGCGCTTGTCTTCGGGCACATGGTGAAGCGTGCGCATATTGTGCAGGCGGTCGGCAAGCTTCACCAAGAGAACGCGCACGTCGTCCGAGATCGCCAGCAGCAGTTTACGCAGATTTTCAGCCTGAACAGCCTTTTTCGACACAAGATCAAGCTTTTTCAGCTTGGTCAGCCCCTCGACCAGCTTGCCGATGTCCGGGCCGAACAGTGTATCGATTTCCTGCCGCGTGGCGGAGGTATCCTCGATAGTGTCATGCAGCAGGGCGATGGCGATCGTCGCCTCGTCGAGGTGCATATCTGTCAGGATGGCGGCGACTTCCAGTGGATGGGAAAAGTAGGGGTCGCCTGATGCGCGTTTCTGGTGACCATGCTTCTGCATGGCATAGACATACGCTTTGTTGAGCAGCGCCTCATTGACGTCAGGCTTGTAACGCTGGACACGCTCGACAAGCTCATACTGACGCATCATGGACGGGGGCCTCCGGAGTTACACACACACAGAATTTAGTCGAAGATAGAATTGTTATGCCGCCTATATGGTAATTGCGTTACCAAGACGCAAAAATAATGCGCCGCAGAGACTGCGACGCATCAAAAAGACATTTGATGTAGAGACGTTCTAATCAGGTCTCTTAGTAGTCGTCGCTCTTCTCGGGGGCTACCAGCCCTTCGATACCGGCAAGCAATTCTTCCTCAGACATGGAATCGAAGGAGATATTCTCATCGGCATCGGCTTCAACAGCTTCGGTCACATCGATGTCGGCAGTTACCTGCGGCACGGCGACGGCTTCCGGCTCATCAACTTCCACATGCTTCTGCAGCGAATGAATGAGATCTTCCTTCAGGTCGCCGGGAGAAAGCGTTTCTTCTGCGATTTCGCGCAGAGCAACCACCGGGTTCTTATCGTTGTCGCGATCGATGGTGATCGCTGCACCTTGCGAAATCAGGCGCGCGCGGTGACTGGCCAGCAGAACCAGTTCAAAACGGTTCTCAACCTTGTCAACGCAATCTTCAACAGTGACGCGGGCCATAAACTGCCCCTTTCATTTTTAACTGAATTAGCGGATTAATGGGGACATAACGTGCTTGCGCGCAAAAAACAAGCAAAAGCGCTTGCAAGTTCGCGGTACTTGAAACGATTGTGGTGTGGGACCTCACTAATTGTTGAGCACTTATGTCCAAAAACATATACAAATCTTCAATGAAGGTCTTGGCTTTTGCCGCAACCCGACGTACTTAATATTCAACTTTCGTATAAGGTCAGATCGGGCTTTGTTATTCTCCAGCTGATTTGAAATTGAAGCTCAGATTTTTTGAAATGGAACGTTATTATGTTTGATCCCCGCGAGAAAATCGTCCTGTTTATCGATGGTGCCAATCTCTACGCAGCATCCAAGGTACTCGGTTTTGATATAGATTACCGCAAACTTCTCGCGGCTTTCCAGAAACGCGGCTATTTGTTGCGCGCCTATTATTATACTGCTCTCGTCGAAGACCAGGAGTATTCTTCAATTCGGCCGCTGATCGATTGGCTCGACTATAATGGTTACAAGGTTGTGACCAAGCCTGCGAAGGAATTCACGGATTCTGCTGGCCGCCGCAAGATCAAGGGCAATATGGATATCGAACTTGCTGTCGATGCCATGCAACTGACTGATACCGTTGATCATTTCGTGATCTTCTCCGGTGATGGCGATTTCCGCTCGCTGGTCGAGGCGCTGCAGCGCAAGGGCCGCAAGGTCAGCGTCGTTTCGACGCTGTCGACGCAGCCACCAATGATTTCCGACGAATTGCGCCGCCAGGCCGATCACTTCATCGATCTGACATCGCTCCGGGCCGAGATCGGGCGCGAGCCTTCCGAGCGGGCGCCGCGTCAGCGGGTCGAAGAAGAACAGGTCGATTATTGATCGCAAAAGGTTTGAGCGTCGAACCTTCTCCCGACTGCCCCATATGTGTCCGCCTGCATGATTTCATCGCCGAATGGCGGGTGAAGGAGCCGGGCTGGCACAACGCGCCTGTACCGACGTTCCTGCCCGTCAATGGCGTCCAATCGGTCAGGTTGTTGATCGTCGGACTGGCGCCGGGCCTGCGCGGCGCCAACCGCACAGGGCGACCATTCACCGGCGACTATGCCGGCGACCTTCTCTATAACACATTGAATGAATTCGGCTTTTCACGCGGCACCTTTGCCGCAAGGCCGGATGACGGGCTTGAACTCATCGATACGGCCATCACCAATGCGGTTCGCTGCGTTCCACCGGAAAACAAGCCGGTTGGCGGCGAGATCAGCAATTGCCGGCGGTTTTTGACCCCGACTATCGAGCAATTCGTGAATTTGCGCGCCATTGTCACGCTAGGCACCATTTCGCATCAATCGACGGTCCGGGCGTTCGGGCAGCCCGCGGCGAAGTTCCCGTTCAGCCATGGCATGCAATCGGCAATCGGCAATGTCCGCATCTTTTCGAGCTATCATTGCTCGCGCTACAACACCAACACTGGGCGGTTGACGACAGAGATGTTCAAGAGCGTGTTTGGTGAGGTAAGGCGCTATCTTGATGATATTGCTACGTAATTGCAGACCCATAACCTCCCTCATGGTGAGCTTGTCGAACCACGCATTGCAGCAGTGCGTGGTTCGACAAGCTCACCATGAGGGAGGTAGTTGATGGCAAGGAATTCAGCCGCGCTCTTTCATCAGGCGTGACTTCTCGCGGTTCCAGTCGCGTTCTTTTTCCGTCTGACGCTTGTCGTGCAGCTTCTTGCCGCGTGCGACGGCGATCTCAAGCTTGGCCCTGCCCTGGTCGTTGAAGTAGAGTTTCAAAGGCACGACGGTCATGCCCTCGCGATCGACCGACTGCGCCAGCCGCGACATTTCCCGCTTGCTTATCAATAGCTTACGGTGGCGGCGCGGCTCGTGGTTGAAGCGGTTGGCTTGCAGATACTCGGGAATATAGGAGTTGATCAGCCAGAACTCGCCATTCTCGAAACTGGCGTAGCTCTCGGCAATATTCGACTGGTTGCGGCGCAGCGACTTGACCTCGGTGCCCTGCAAAACGATGCCAGCCTCCAGCGTGTCGAGAATCTCGAAATTGAAGCGGGCTTTACGGTTTTCCGCAATGATTTTGCGGACCGTGATGAGTTTTGCGGCAGTTTTTGGCTTGTTCATGCAATTTATATGGGATTCCGAACCTTAATTGACCAGACCGGCATGCCGCATCGCCTGATCGATACGCTCGGCGGTATGAGCCTCGACCTGTACCATCGGCGAACGCAGCACGTTCTGCATTTTGCCAAGCTTCGCAAGCGCATATTTCGGTCCGGACGGGTTGGGCTCGAGGAACAACGCCTTGTGCAACGGCATCAATTTATCTTGCAATAACAATGCCTTATTGTATTCACCGGCCAATGTCGCCGCCTGAAATTCCGCACAAAGGCGCGGCGCGACGTTCGACGTCACCGATATACAGCCATGGCCGCCATGGGCGTTGAAGCCGAGCGCCGTCGCATCCTCGCCGGAAAGCTGGATGAAATCCTTGCCGCAGGTGATACGCTGTTCGGAGACGCGCTCGATCTTGCCGGTCGCATCCTTGACGCCCGCTATGTTCTTGAAATCATTGGCGAGTTGGCCCATCGTCTCCGGCGTCATGTCGATGATCGACCGGCCCGGAATATTGTAGATGATGATCGGCAGCGACACGGCTTCGGCAATCGCGGCGTAATGGGCATAGAGCCCGCGCTGGCTCGGCTTGTTGTAATAGGGCGTGACGACGAGAATGGCGTCCGCACCGGCCTTTTCAGAAAACTCAGCTAATTCAATGGCTTCGCGCGTATTGTTGGAGCCGGCGCCTGCAATCACCGGCACTTTGCCTTGAGCTTCCTCGATGCAAAGCTCGACGACGCGCTTGTGTTCGGCATGGGAAAGCGTCGGCGATTCGCCCGTGGTCCCGACAGGGACCAAGCCATTGGTTCCATTGTCTATTTGCCAGGAAACGAAGCCACGAAAGGCTTTCTCATCGAACGCGCCATCCTGATCGAAGGGCGTGACGAGAGCGGTGATTGAGCCTTTCAGCATGGGAAACTCCAGAATAACAGCAATTACCCCCAAGCCGTTGCCAATGAACGCATGGGTCTTGAGGTGGCGCACCATAGTCGCGCGGGCTTTTGGTTACAAGTTCCTTTTGGTGATGGAAATCATCAACTTGAGACAACTAAATTTCCCTCTCTAGTTGAAATTCCTGCGCCAGAATCGAGGTTTCTTGTATGGGAATCGGCAATGTTTGTGCAAGAATCGCATGTTCTTGAATATTTCATGTGCCGAAATCCGTCCCGGAACGCACATGGACGGCCAAAACACCCGCGAAAACCGGTTCCAAGGCCAGCATTAAAAGAACGCTCGTTCAATTAAGTTTTCATTTATATGAGATGCAAAGCGCGTTTTTCGATTTTTGCCGTACTGGAGGATACGGCATGATACGAAAGTATGGTCGCGACCGAAAACTTGGAAAATTGTTCCAAGAACATTTTGCAGCCTGAGTTTGAGGCAGCACGGCCACAACCCAAGGTAGTGATACACTTGTCAGTTGCAGTCGGCCGCGCAAAAGCGGGAGGATAATTTGGGACTTAGCCGAGCGTATCGATGCCGGCGCCGCCATTCATGGCGTCATTGCCCGTGCCGCCTTCGATATAATCATTGCCGTCGTCGCCATTGAGCGCATCATTGCCGGTGCCGCCTTCGATGAAATCGCAGCCGCCGCCGGCGTTTACCGAGTCATTGCCGCCATTCATGACGAAATGCTCGTCGGCACTGGTGCCATTGACGGCGTTGTTCTGGTTGTTGAACTCGAACAGCGCGCCATCCTGGCGAATGCCAAGCAGATCAAGCAACTGTTGTGAAAATGCTGGTATTGCCATGATTCATTCCCTCCCGTTAAGGATCACGGGGGCAGCCACCATGAAGAGGCCTTCAACCTCCGCAATACATCGTAAATACTACGTCTTTCAGAGGACATAGGAAATAATAATTAGTTTGCTCTTTGGTATATTTAACTGTCATTGTAAAAGAAATTATCAAATGACACTTTCATAAACTTAGATATTACAATGAGTTGATTGCATCGTCCTCATTGATCACAAAGTATTAAATTACGCTGCTTTGAGTTCTATTTTTACTAGTACCGCCGATCAGTACTGTTAAATCAGCAACAACGACGTTAGTGGAATTCACCAGAGGATGCATGGAAACGCCGATGGGTGGAAAAAACAAGGATTACAGAGGCACCTGTTCAAATTTGAAAGGCTGGGCTAACCTTTCGTTAAGACTGCTTTCATACGTCCGCCACTATTATCTGGTCTTCTCCTATCCGGATCAGGGGCCACCAAGATCCGCTTCAAATAACCGGTAGTCTGAATGCTGAGAACTTCTGTATCGCGTCATGTTCTTCTTGGCCTCACGTTGGCGTGGCCAATGGTGTTGCAGCCGTCGGCTTCGCACGCCCAAAATCCTGTGCCTTCGGCAGCTATCCCTATTCCCGGGCTGAAGCCTTTCGCCTCGACGCAGACCCGCGTCAGCCCGGCCATCCAGGCGGCGATGCATCCAGACCCGGTGACGACGGCAGGCATTACCCAGCCGTCGAAGCCTTCCGCGATCGCCGGGAGCCTGAAGAGCGGGCTAGACGCGCTGTCCTCCGGCGATGTGAGGCGGGCGCTCGGCATCCGCAACGGGCTGCCGTCGCAGGCGCTCGACAGGCATATATTGACTTGGGCGATCGGCCTCTCCAATGCGCCGGGCATACCGAGTTCGGAGATTGCGCAGGCCGCGACCGAACTGCCGGGCTGGCCCGGCATGGCGACCTTCCGCAATAATTCCGAGCGGGCGCTTTTCAAGGAAAACCCGGCGCCATCGGTGGTCATCAACGCTTTTGGCAACACGGCGCCGCAGACCACCGAAGGCGTGGTGATCCTTGCGCGCGCCTATGTGGCCAGCGGGAACCAGCGCGCCGCGCGACAAATCCTCGGGCCCTTCTGGCGGACGAAGAAGCTGGATGACGGCCAGGAGGCCATGATCCTCAAGGAGTTTTCCGGAGTCATTTCGCGCGAGGATCACCTGACGCGGATGCTGACCATGCTTTATGAAGGCAAGGTCAAGTCGGCCGGGCGCGTCGCCAAGCTTGCCGGCGCGACATCGCTGTATCAGGCCTTTGCCGCCGTGCTGCAAAAGGCGCCGGATGCGGGCAAGAAGCTGGCGCAGGTGGATGGTTCGTGGGCGCAGAACGCCGCCTACATCTTTGCCAAGGCGCAATATTTGCGGCGGCAGGAGAAATTCAAGGAAGCGGCGGATGTGATGGCCACTGCGCCGCGCGATGCAGCTTCGCTCGTCGATCCGGATGCGTGGTGGACCGAGCGCCGGGTGCTTTCGCGCGAATTGCTCGACGTTGGCGATGCCAAGCGCGCCTACCGTGTGGCGGCGATGCACAGCGCCGAGACTTCCCACCGTCGCGGCGGATGCAGAGTTTCACGCGGGCTGGGTAGCGCTCCGGGCGCTGAACGACCCGAAAACGGCGCAGAAGCATTTTGCGCGGATCGCCGAGATTTCGTCGAAGCCGATGTCGGCTTCCCGAGCGTATTACTGGCTTGGCCGCGCGGCGGAAGCAGGCAGCGCGGGGAGCGCAAACGATTATTACGCGCGGGCTTCGCGCTATGGCACGACGTTCTACGGCCAGCTTTCGGCTGCAAAGCTCGGTCAATCCAGCCTGCAACTGCCCTACCCGCGTCCTTCCGACGCCGACCGTACGCGCTTCGCGCAGCGCGAAGCTGTGCGGGCGATCCAGCGGCTGGAGGATACGGGATACGATTCACGCGCCGCGATGCTTTATACGAGCCTCGCACAGGAACTCGACAGCCCCGGCGAGCTGGCACTGCTGGCGGTGATGGCGGAGCGCAAGAACAACCATTATGTGGCGCTGCGAGTCGGCAAGGCCGCGGCTCAGCGCGGCATCGATGTGGGTGCGCTGTCGCATCCGATCGGCGCCATTCCCGGCAACGCCAATATTTCCGGATCCGGCACTGCCCTCGCCTATGCGATCGCCCGGCAGGAGAGCGAATTCAACCCCGCCGCCGTATCGAGCGCCGGGGCGCGCGGCCTGCTGCAGCTCTTGCCCGGGACGGCCAAGGGCGTCGCCACCCGCGCCGGCATGAGCTATTCGAAGGATCGCCTGACCACGGACGCCGCCTATAATGCGACGCTCGGCGCGAAATTCCTCGGCGAGCAGATCTCGAAGTTCGATGGTTCGTATGTGCTTACCTTTGCCGGCTACAATGCCGGCCCGACCCGCGCCAATGAGTGGATGGCGAAGTATGGCGACCCGCGCGGCAAGCCACTCGACGAAGTGGTCGACTGGATCGAGCGCATTCCCTATACCGAGACACGCAATTACGTGCAGCGGGTGATGGAGAACTACGAAGTCTATAAGGCGCGGCTTACCGGCAAGGCGCAGATCGAAAGCGATCTGACCGCCGGACGGCGTGGCTGATTACTTGGCCAAAACAGCTTCACGTGTTGATTGGAGCCCCCCAGGCAGACGGTTCAAACAAAATGGGAACAACGCGAGAATGGTCCGTGAGATCACCTTTGATGCACCGGACGGGTTGAAGCTTTACGCGCGGGTGTATGAACCAGCGCGTAAAGTGCAGAGCCTGCCCGTGGTGTGCCTGCCCGGCCTGACACGAAACACCAGAGATTTCCATGATTTGGCCCTGTCACTGGCGCAACATCCAGAAACGCCGCGGCAGGTGACCAGCTTCGATTATCGCGGGCGCGGGCTGTCGGCCTATGATCCGGACATCACACATTATAATATCGGCACCGAAGCCGGCGATATCATTGCAGGGCTCCAGGTGCTCGGGATTGAGCAGGCGGTGTTTCTTGGGACGTCGCGCGGCGGGCTGATCATTCACATCCTCGCTGCCATTGCGCCGCAGTTGCTGGCCGGCGTGATCCTCAATGACATCGGCCCGGAGATCGCACCGGCGGGATTGCTGCAGATCAGCCAGTATTTGAGCAATCCGCGCATGCCGAAGGACTGGTCCGAGGCGGTGGACCTGCAACGTTTCGTGCATGGCGCGACGTTTCCAGCGCTGAGGGATGCGGACTGGGAGCGCTTTGCCCATGCGATTTACCGCGAGATCGATGGGGTGATCCGCCCCGACTACGACCCGAACCTGGTAAAGACGCTGCAAGGCATCGACTTCACGCAGAAACTGCCGGATTTGTGGGCGCAGTTCGATTTGCTGGCTGAACTGCCGCTGCTGGTCGTTCGAGGAGAAAACACACCGCTACTGGCACCGGAAACGGTCGAGGAGATGACGCGCAGACACCCGGCGCTGCAGGTGATCAATGTGGCGGGTCAAGGCCACGCGCCAATGCTGGAAACGGGACGATTGCCCGAGTTGATCGCGGCGTTCGTCGCCGGCGTGGATTTGCGGGCGGTTTAGGAGGCTGCGTGAATTCGTCGACGCTGCCAAAAGCTTGCCCAGACAGGTATTTCATCCATTGGTTACAGTATGAAGAATTCTGGTTGGTCAAAAAAGCCGGCAGGTTACGCCACGACAGGCTGTGCCAATTATTTTTCTCCGTGGAAAGAAAGCGATTTCGAAATCTTAGCGGGCGTAGCGAAGCTCAAATACCGGAAAGAGCTATCGAGGCAAGCCCCGCGGGTCCGGGAACATCCGGAATGCGAACGCGCCATACATCATCAGTGCCATCGAGAATTCCGATATAGTAGGTCATATTATAGGGTTCCTTTTGGTCGTGGCACAGGGCCGGTTTAGAGCGCGAACCGTGGTGTTTTTATTAGGTTAGCAATGCGGCTGTGCGTGGTTCGTCGTTCGACAAGCTCACGATGAAGAAGCTCACCATGACGAAGGTTGAGTTTTGCAAAGATAATCCTGAGGTGTTGAGGAGATGAGTTTTGTAAGGAACTCAGAGCGCCAATATCTCCGATTATTTTGCAATCAACACCCTCCCTCATGGTGAGCTTCTTCATCGTGAGCTTGTCGAACGACGAACCACGCACAGCCGCATTGCCATGCAAGTTTAGGGAATCCCCTCTTCACAGGGAGGGACAAGCGCTCAGCTGCGTTTTCTTGCTGGCTTCGGTGCGGGTTTTTTCGGCGCGGCCGTTGGCTTTGTTTTCACCACCGGCTTCACCAAACCCGCCGCCTGCTTGATCCAGTCCTCGCGATGGGCGCGGCCGGGGAAGCCGATTTCCTCGCTGACCCAAGCGGCTTCGTCGGTAGTCCAGCCGGCGATCTGGTCGTAGTGGAAAATACCGAGCGCGAAGAGTTTCGATTCTATCACCGTGCCAATGCCATTGATCGCGGTGAGTTTGTCGGGCTTGCCGCGGCGTGCGGTCTTGAGCACCGCCGGGCGGTTCTTGTCATCCTGCCTGGGGCTGCGCACGACTTTCGCTTCGGTCTTCGCCGGCGCCTTTTTCGGTGCGGCTGTCTTGCGTGCTGATCTTGTGCTGCGGTCCGATATTGCAGGGTCTGGCGCCGGAACGGGTTCGGCCGGCGGAATCATCGCTGCTGCGTCCTTGGCCGATTTCTTTACGTCATCGTTGGCAGCCGTTCCAAGCAGAGACAGCGATGCCAGCCGCGCATCGGCGGCGCGGGTCGAGCTTTCAGAAACAGAATCTCTTTTTGCCGAGAACCTCTTGGAAAGATTGCCTAAAATCGCCCCGATAATAAAGGCGGCGGCAATGAGGAACAGCGACGACAAAATGAACATGACCATGATCCGTTATCCCATCCCGACCCGAGTTCATGCAGCTTATCAAACGCTCAACCCTGGGTTGACCAGCCGACATAGAAGCCCACAAGAACAGCAATCAACAGAAAGAGCCAGAGCTGGCTGACCAAATACCACATGCATCTACCCTCCCAATTGCTGCTGGCTAGTTGCTGCTGGTGTTGGCCGGCACTTCCAGCTTCACCTCGCCCGGCTTGCCATTGCCGGGAAGCGCTGTGTGCAGAGCAGCATTCAAGCTATCATAGTCATTCGAATTGGCAGCGGTACCCCTGATGTTATAGGTTTCACCTGAAATTTCCACTTCGCCATTGGTCAATTGCGCCGCTTGCGCCAACGCGAAGCTGACGAGATCGAAAAAGCCCTGCGGCGCGCCGCGCGCTACAGCCATCTCGTCGAGTATTTCGATGCCGGGCATGGCATTTTCCGCGGCGGCAAGGATCTTGGCGCGAGCATCGCCATAGGGAACATTGCCGGAGAGCAGTATACCTTCATCGGACTTGGTGACCACGAAGGAAAATGGAACGGCCAAAGGCAAAAGTGTCGCCTGATTATCGACGACGCGCACACCTCTCGTCTCTCTGGCGATTTTCAATGCGGTGGCAAGAGCTTCCTCGGATGGTGCGATGCCCTTCAGGGTCAGATCGCGGCCATCGATCTCGGCGCTCGCCCAGGTATTTTCCGATTCGAGCGCATTGTTGGCCGTTTCGGTAAGCTCGCGGTCGATCGGATCTGTCAAAAACCACACGGCTAAAACCGTCAGCAGCGCAATGGTGATTACGCCTGGCCAGAACCAGTTCTTGATCGTGTGCATATATTCAATACTTTCTCGTCTCACCTGTACCAATATTCATGTCTGCCCACTCTTTATGGCCTTTTCAACACAGTGATGTGTCCAGCTGCCATAAACATTGCGCAGAAAGCTTTCCGCGCGGGATTTTGACAAAAGAAAACCCGGCAGCTTGCGCTGCCGGGTCCAAAATCAACCAATCCTTTGAAGGATTAGAAGTTGCGCTGGAAGCGGATGATACCGCCGAATGCGTCGTCACCACCGCCGTTAAACTCGGAAGCAGCCAGACGGGCACCGTCAAACTTGGTGTAGTTGATTTCCGGTGTGATCGTGAAGCCAGGAACCAGCTCGTAAGCTACGTTAAGAGCAAAAGCGTAGGTGCCTTCGTCTTCCCAAGCAGCCTGACCATTGATGGTTGCCTTATCGGTAGCCTTGACGGAGATACCGCCCCAAGCTGCCCAATCGCCTTCCCATGTACCGAACCAGTTGCGGCTATCGAGATCAACTGCGCCCGTGTCCGGATCGAAGTCGTTGTTATAACCGGACTGATAACCACCCATGATCCAAGCAGAGAACATTTCGTTGAACTTTACGTCCAAACGCAGCTTTCCAGCAAATTCTTCAACGTTGGAGTCATAGCCAACAACGCCGGAGACCTTGCCCCAACCCTGCTCGAACTTCGCACCAGCGAGAACGTGTGGCATGTAGTCTTCGATGACATAGTTGCCGCCGAGGCCGGTAACATCGTCCTGACCCTGTTCAGCACCGATCATTGCGGAGAAACCATTGCCACCAACGAAAGTGTAGCTGACCTGGTTGCTCTGGCCCGACTGGTAGTTGATCACGTCGTCGTTGATGATCGCGCCGGCATAATCTGTCCACGAACCGAAGAGTTCGTCAGCAGTACCGATGCGGAAACCGCCGAGTTCGATCCATGCCTGTGGCAGCGAACCGCCATCATCGATGCCGTTGGTGTACTGGAAACGGCCCTGGATGTACGAACGCAGAGTGCCGAGTTCGGTTTCCGTACGAGCGTCGAAACGAACTTCTGCACGTGTACGCTTGTACCAGGTTTCGTTGTCCTTGGCGCCTACGTTGGTGCCGTCATAGACATTGTCGCCGCCGGCAGCATCATAACGAACGTAGCCGCTGATCTTGAGGCAGGTTTCGGTCCCCGGAATATAGAAGAAGCCAGCGCCGTATGCGTCGCAAACGCGAACGTATTCGACGGGCTCTGGTTCAGCGACGACGACTGCATCTGCAGCGCGTGCCCCTGATACTGCAACCAGGGCTGCAGCGGAGCCGATGAGTAGGCTCTTGATGTTCATTTCTGACCTCCAGTCAAAGTTAAAAATGGGTCTGGGCATTCCAATTTGGCTGAAGGACAACCTGTCCCCATCCCCTAAGTCCAAGAAGAAATGCGATGAACGCCCTTCCTCTCGACAGACCATACTCGCCAGCGCCGGGGTTTCAACCACGAATGTCCGCATCGGCACCTTGTGAGGGCTCTATGCCAGAGCGCTGTTGCACAAAAGCCACGAAATCGCCGCGGGTCCTGCAATATCTTTACCACTCATTAATATTGGTAACCCGGTTTTTAATAAAATCTTGTCGGATCATGGCGGGATTGGACCTACAATTCCGCGTAGAATCGGCCATTACACGCATGTTTCAAGCTGACCGCTGCATCGAATCAACAATTTGCCGCCTCCCTGAATGGTGATTTGACATGACTTATCTCTACCTCGTTATCGCCATAGTCTGCGAAGTGGTGGCCACATCCGCCCTTAAGCAGGCTGACGGATTCACCAGGCTATGGCCGTCGCTGGTTTGCATTGCCGGCTATGGAGCAGCGTTCTATCTGCTTTCGATTCCAATCAGGACGATCCCCGTTGGCGTCGTTTATGCAATCTGGTCGGGCGCCGGGATCGTGCTGATCGCCGCCGTCGGCTGGTTCTGGTTTAAGCAATCGCTGGATATTGCTGCGATTCTCGGTCTGAGCTTGATCATTGCCGGCGTTCTCATCGTCAATCTCTTCTCCAGTACGGTTGGGCATTAGCCTACAGACCCCAGCTTTTACGGGCCCTGCAGCTCGTCCAGCCGATGATTTCCCGGAACCTCCGCTCGAATCTTGACTGGAGGTCAGAAATGAACATCAAGAGCCTACTTCTCGGCTCCACTGCAGCCCTCGTTGCAGTAACCGGCGCCCGCGCTGCAGACGCAGTCGTTGTCGCTGAACCAGAGCCTGTTGAATATGTTCGCATCTGCGACGCATACGGCGCCGGCTTCTTCTATATCCCCGGCACCGAAACCTGCCTGAAGGTCCGCGGCTATGTCCGTGCGCAAATTCATGCCGGCGACGATGCCTATACAGGTGTCGATCGCGGCACCTATGACTGGCGCGCCCGCGCGCTTCTCCGCTTCCATGCCCGCTCGGAAACCGAGCTCGGCACATTGCGCTCCTATGCCGAGCTTCGCTACAATTTCAACAATAGCGCAGACAAGGAAACGGAATGGCAAATACGCTGTCTGGGGAGGTATTGCTGCCAAGGTCACAGGCAAGGCAACAGTCAATGCACAAGTTGGTTACGAAGACGAAGGCACGATCGCTGCTGCTTTGAATGTAGCTTACCAGCTGGTTCCAGGTTTCGTCATCACGCCGGAAGTCAACTACACCAAGTTCGATGATGCTCGCCAGGCTCGTACGGCGGTTGCAAAGGATGATGCCATCCAAGGTATCATTCGCTTAACCTCGTGTCCGAAAAACCGGCAGCAGGCCACAACTTCTGATCATTTGATTAGCTGACACATAAGCCAACGCCGGATTTTTCCCGGTGTTGGTTTTTCCCGAAATTCATATTCAACGATTAATTTTTCAGCGTTCGTAGAGCAACGCACAGACATTTAGAGAGAAGGATTTCTAACCGGTCGCGGACCGGGGAGATGGTGAGATGTCTGTAGAGCAACCTTCGAGGTTGGACGTTGATGGAGCCGGTTATGGCTTTATCAAACGGAAGTCTATTAGCCTAAAGAGGCATAGGTTCCTGGATTGCGCTTTCGGAAAAGACGATTACAACTCGTCGCATATTGTCCCGAATATTATTCCGATGTTTGTTTTATCGATTAGAGCGCAATCATTATGACGATCTCCGCGATGGGCATGGGCCCTCCTCCGCCTGAAACGGCTTTTCCGGTCCGGTTCCAGTACGATCTCAGTTACGCATCGGCGGATCATGGGGTCAAACGGCTGGTCAAAGAACATTCTCTCAATAATTTGACGGCACAATATATCAGCATTCTCTGGGACGAAGGTTCACACAAGACCAATGTCCGGTCCTTCCTTGGGGAAATCGGCGAGATATTGAGCGGCGAGCGTTTCAGCGTATTCACGCAGGAAATGCTCGATTCTGTGATCGGCACGCTACGCGAACGCGGCAACAGCAATGCAACCATCAATAGAAAGATGGCTGCATTGAGCAAGCTGCTGCGGAAGGCGTGCAAAATGGGTGATATCTATAATTTGCCGGAATTCCGCCGCCAGAAAGAGCGGCAGGGGCGTATCCGCTTCCTCGAGGCGGAAGAGGAGCAACGACTTTTTTCGGCGATCCGCGCGCGCTGTGAAGACAGCTACAGGCTCAGCGTGTTTTTGGTCGATACGGGTTGCCGGCTCGGCGAGGCGATCGGCCTCAACTGGAACGACTTGCAGGATGCGCGGTCGACCTTCTGGCTGACGAAGTCCGGCCGCAGCCGCACGGTCCCTTTGACCGCACGCGTGAGAGAGGTCGTGAATATTCCGCATGGCCGGTTGAAAGGCCCTTTCGCCATGCACACACAAGTGCGTTTTCGCGCAATATGGAACGAGGCGAAGGCGGAGGTCGGGCTCGGATCGGACGATCAGGTGGTTCCGCATATTCTGCGCCACACCTGCGCGTCGCGGCTGGTACGCGGCGGTATCGATATCAGGCGTGTTCAAATCTGGCTCGGTCACCAGACACTGTCGATGACAATGCGCTATGCCCACCTTGCGACGAATGATCTCGACAGCCGCGTGGCCGTGCTCGAACGCCATTGATCTGGATATTCCGACGCCCGGTATCGGGCGCTCATCGATCTATTGGAACAAGGGCATGCGGAAGGTGAACCGTGTTTCTTCAACAGTCGAGGAAACATCGAGGGTTCCGCCATGTACCCGCGCAATCTCCGAGGCGATATAGAGCCCAAGCCCCAATCCCTGTTGGCCCGGGCGTGCTTCGCGGCGGAAGAACGGCAGGAACAATTGCTCCTTCGCTTCGGGCGGGATTGGGTCGCCGGTGTTGGCCACCCACAACTCGAACGTGCCGGCATCGATCGATGCATGGACGCGAATGGGACCATTTTCCGGACCGTGCGTCAGGGCATTGCCAAGGAGGTTCGACAGGAGCTGACCAATCCTGACCCGGTCGCATTTCACCGGATCTTCAAAATCGAGATGCGCCTCAACGGGATGCTCGGTCCGCACGGAAGCCAATTCCTCGATGACCTGGATCAATGTCGGCTTCAAGGGCTCGGCATCATCGACTTCCAGCACAACGCCGCCGCCAAGCCTGGCGCGCGCCAGATCAAGCACATTGTCGATCAGACCCGACATGCGCACCGCACTGCCACGAATCAGTTTGACAATGCTTTTCGCCTTTTCGTCGAGCGGCGAACGAAGCAGCATGCGCGTGCCGGATTGAATCGATGCGACCGGATTGCGCAGATCATGGCCGAGCACCGCAACGAATTGTTCGCGAAATTCGGAAATCCTGCGCTCGTCGACAAGCGCCGCTTCGGTCTTCGCCAGGCGTTCATGCGCATGCAGATGAAAGGCGATCAATTCGGCAAACAGTTTGAACATGCCGATCGTCTGGGGATTATCAAGGCGTGCCGGCCGCGGGTCGATGGCGCAGAGCGTGCCGAAAAACGAACCGTCAGGGAGAACGATAGGCATGGAAATATAGCTTTGAAAGCCGTAGATCGCCGGCGTGTGATGCGCCGAATAGACTTCATCCTTCGCGACTTCATCGATGATCACTGCTTTGTGGCTGCCGCGTATTTCATCGCAGATCGTGGTTTTGACCGCGAGTTCGCCGCCGGGCTTGAGACCGAAATTAATCCCGTCGAGGACCTGACAGGCGACCCATCGATCTTCGGTTACCCGCGCTACGGCGGCAAAACCCATGCCTGTCGCGCGGCAAACGACATCGAGGATGGTCGGCACAGCATCAATCCGGCCGATCGCATCAATGTCGGCCTGAAAGTCGTTGTTCATCGAGGCTTCCGATATTGCAGTTTCGTTCAATATAGGGGCTCCCGAGATTAACGCCATGATATATGTCAGGTTGAGCCATACCCGGTTCTGCACGCGAGCAGAAGTGATATTTGCGTGTCTGGACCTATCAGGTCCGCTTCACAAAGGTTCAAAGTACTTCCAGAAAATACGGCTGCGCTTCCCAAGAAAAACAGCAGTCGGATAATACATCTGCATTACACATATCTAGTATCGACGATTAATTGACGTGTCGCCCCTCCTCTGCAAGGGTTTGATCCGGCACATCGGAGGCCATGCATGGCACAATGGTTGGATATACTTCGTGAGAAAAACGATCTGGCGGAGCAGCTAAGTGAAAAAATACCGAGGTTTCTCGCCTATGAAGCTCTGACGCTGGATCAGGCGACGCGGCTCCATCTCTTTCTGGAAAACCACGCGGAAGAAATGCGAAGGCTGGCAGAGGAGATCGGCGCGGTCGATCTTGTCGACGCGCTGCATGAAGCTGCAAACGCGCTCGACACGATATTTTCTGACCTTGCCGCTGCAGCCGCGCTAAAGCTGGCAGAACTCAGGCAGAAAGAGACGCGCACCGATGCGCCGCAGGAGCCGAAGCTTGTGTACAACTGAGACGAACGCGTAATACTCACGCGCCAAATTGGCAGCGATTGACGATCTGGCCTGCCGAAAACTTTGCGGCGCGGCGCCAGGATTCGTCCGTATCTCCCCGATAGGTGATCAATTCCCCACAAACAGCCCGCTGGTCGTCGACCCTGAGTACGGAATATTCGATCCAGCCGATCAGCGTGCTTGTCTTTTTGACGATACCGATAACGACGAACCGCGCGCCCGCCTGCTTGGCCTGTTGTGCCAGTTGCTCGAAACCGGGATCTGTTGCCGTGCATTGCGCAGCCTCGCAAGGAAGCTTCATGAGTTCTAGCTTGCTGCTGCCGGCCAGCTGCTCGCGCAGAAAATCCGACAGCGCCTTCAGCCTTCGGACATGGGTCTCGCTTTGATCCTTTGCTTCGCCGGACGTATCGAGAAAATCAAAATTCGCTACAGCAACTGCGGTCCTGGGTTCGGCACGCGCGGGCGAAACGGCCAATACAAGCCCGAGAGCCGCCGCCGCCAATGAGACATGCAGATCCATTTTCGTCATCCTTTTCGGGGGCCCAGATGGCCAAACCCGCAACACGCTGAAATGTTCCCGTGAGCGCGGAAACAAGAATAGTTAGAATTGTAACGATGTCCCAACCAGCGGCAGCAGCTTTTCCAGGAATTTCAAGCGCCCCTTGACATCCAACGTTCACATTGACCTGATAGGGCACGGCTCAACGTCAAGAGGGCATTCATGCACGAAGATGAAGAAGAAGACACCGTCATGCATTACACCACGCCGATGTGGTGCCATTTACTCATCTTCGGCTTCGCGGTCTCTATCGCTGTAGGCATCTGCCAAATCTGCTCGTAAGGTTCCGCCGGCACATTATGCCGGTAAATGAACGAGGCCCGACTCTCGTAAACCCAGGGGGACAAGGCCGAGCCGAGCCCCGATGCCTTTGCAGGCATGGCTGAAATTGTGAAGTTTTTAAAGCCGTCCAGCTCTAGCGATGGGTGTGCTGCTTCTGGAACGCCAGGATCAGAACGACGACGACGGCGAGCAGAATAGAAAGATCACGCATAACCGTAACCTCCAAATGCGAATGGACCGCGCGTCGAACCCGCGCAGGCCACTTTGTATGATGGCCGTTCCTGGCCGATTCATATGAAGTCCAGCCAGCAACGAGTCCCCCTTGCGGAGACCCCCGAAGATTAGCCGGAAACATATATGAAATCGATTGGAGGTTTGGTCCGGAGATATCAAAATCTCATAAATAAACAGCGGTTTTTGGCTGGCGAATGGCAGCTAAATGTCAGGTCTGTCACCGCACGCAAACTAATCAATTTTAGCGAGGCGGCGATTTATTGAGGGAAATAAGCTGTTTCCGCACAATACAAGAAAACGAATCGGGACCAGTGATATGCGGAATCGCGACATTGAACCTTTGGAACTGCGGGACTTCCTGATCATGGCCGTTTTGCTGGCGGCCGTCTTGTTTGTGTTGTGGGGAACTGTTCTGACCATCGGCAACACTCGGCATAATTTCGAGGTTTCGCCGGTCGTTGCGCGGTAAGCCGCAGGGCACCGATTGTGCCTCGAAATGCGGCCATCCAGTGCGGTGGTCGCCCGCCCCTTTTACCGGACAGCGGTAACGACATGTGCCCTGATCCCGCCTTCAATGACGCCGTTCCCGAATTGCTGTGCCAAGGCTTCCGCCGCGCGCTCTGTTGCGGCCTCCAGACCAGACGGTGACCGAACCTCGATTTCGTTTCTGAGCGGTGTTCCCTGGCAAAAGGCGGTCGCGGCATCGTGGGCAGAATTGGCACGGCTTGTCTGGTCCACAGTTTCGATCGCAATCGACCGGAAGCCGGCGGCCGCCAGTTCGTCACGGATCACTTCCAGATCCCAATAGCCGTGCGGAGTTCTTGCCATAAAACGAGGCGGATCGTCCGGAAACAGCCCTTCCAGCGCCGTTGTCACCGCTTGGGGAAAGTCATTCGTCGCAAGTTTGTCCCAGACATTGAAAAGGTAGTGTCCTCCCGGCTTCAGGACTCGGTGGGCCTCCTTGTAACCCTGGACCTTGTCCGGAAAGAACATCACACCGAACTGGCAGGCAACGACATCGAACATTTGCGGCTCGAAGGGAAGCGTAAGCGCATCCGCCTGCTGCCAGACGATTCGACCGTCATCGCCCTGTCTCGACTTCGCAAGTTCAAGCATTGGCTGATTGAGGTCAGACGCCACAATCTGCGTTTCCGCATCCAGCCGGGATGCCATGGCGCGCGTCAGAACACCGGTCCCGGCTGCGATCTCCAGAACGTTTCGGGGCTTGAGCCCGGCAACGCGCCCGGCAAGATCGCACGCAAATGGTTCAAAGATCAGCGGGACCATCAGCCGATCATAAATATCCGGGATCGCTCCCGCAAAACCTTGTCCGTCGCCACCATGCGCTTGTCCCCCGTCGAAACGCAGGCGATGTGTAGTACCACGCCGCTTGCCATCATACGCTTTTGGAAGGTTATACGGAAGCGCAGTCCAGGCAGAGGTACCGGCCAAGTGCCACGAACCTTGCCCTAGTTAGTTTCCGTCCATAAACACGCATATTTTGTAGGGTTTGCAATGACTTGTCTTGGGTCTTGCGTCGCGTGGAGGGTGTGGACGGGATCCGGGGCGCTGGTTTTTCGTCAGGGGTGAAGTTCTGGGGTAATCGCGCGCACGGCGCTGGGTTGGCGCGAGGCAGGCTGAGCTGCAATGCCGGGTCGGCATCAGGTCGGTTTGAGGCGCGTGAGGAGGACGAGGTTGTAGGCCACGACCGAGGACCAGACATAACTCTTGAAGTGATGAAGGCCGCGCCAGGTGCAACGCGCCAGGCCGTAGGCACGCTTCAGGCAGGAGATGCCGGCCTCGATGCCGGCGCGGAAGTTGCGTAGCTTGCGATAGACCCAATTGCTTTTGACCATGTCCTCAATCCGAAGGCCAGCCTTTTTGTGGAAGGCCATGTCGCGAACGCCGCGAGCCTTCGCTGCGACCAAGTTGTCACGCGTGGCAAAGCCGCCATCGGCCGCCGCCTGCCGTGGTGCGTTGCCATAGAAGGCGATGTGGCGCTCCAGCATAGGCAGCAACCGATTGCTATCAGTCGGATTGCCAATCTCCACCACCAGATCGAGGATCATGCCGCTCCTGCCGGCGGTCAGATTGAGCTTATGGCCGTATTCGACGTCGCGACTGCCTTTGACGATGATATCGGCATGGGGTTCGAACAGACTGATCAGCTTCTCACCCGCCGGCACAGTTTCGCCGACCAGTACACGCCGCTCGCTCTGAGTAATGATGCGTTCGATCAGGGGCCGATAGTGACGAGCCTCAATCTGCCACGGTTCGACAGAGGGATTGGTCGCCACAGTCAGGCGCTCGCTCGCCTGGTCCAGATAGGCCAAAGTCGTGCGGGCGATTGCGATCAACTCACGGTAGAGTTGGACACGGTTCGGCCGACCGCGTGTGAACTGAATCTTGCGAGCGCGCTTCTTGGCCGCGCGGCAATGGTCTCGCCATGCCACGCCGGCGTCGCCGATCAGGGTGTTCGCCCGCTTCAGGAGGCGCACCATGATCCGCACGGTATCCCACAGCAGGCTGCTGTCGCTCGGTTCATGGATCGGTGCTGCGGTGACGGTGCTGTCCAACCGCACGACACTGCCATCCTCCAGCCTCGCCTGCCGAGCGCTCAGAAGCAGTGCCCGATTGATCTCTTCCCAGGTCTGTGGCCGGATTGCGCTGATCGTCTTCTGCAGCACCGACTTCTGCGGGCACCATGACCATGGCAGCCGCGCGAAAGCGCGAAACGAGGCGGAGTCTTCCAGATGGAAGGACAATTCCTGATAGCTCAGTTGCCGGTATTGCTTCAGCAGCGCGCAACGCAAGACCGCCTCAGCAGGCAGGCCTTGGCGCCCGGTCGCCTTGATGCTATTCCGGCGTAGGTCTCGCGCCACCAAGCCAACAAGTTCGCGATGCTCCTCCAGCCAGTCCGACATCGCCTTCAGTTCGCAGCCGATCTCGTGCGAGGCGAAAAGATCGAATATACTGACTTGGACGGTGCGTTCTTGGCGCATTGTCGGCTCCGGGGGTTGCGGGTTTCTCTTTAGAATCAGTGGCTTGATGCTAAAGTGTACCTGAAGCCGCCGGGCCTTGTCTCGCGCTCTGTCGCGATTTACCAAATGATTTCAAAAGCTTGACGTTTATGGACGGGCACTAGTTAGCGGCGTTCACCACATCGTCCCAGGTCTTGACCTTGTCCTGCCCGTCCAGAAACGGCATGACGGTGTCGGCGAGTTCCGGCGCAAAGAAAATGTCGTAATGCGTGCGGTTCGGGATGATCGCCAGACGGTTCTGCGACATGGTCTCCCGCATCCAGCCCGCGTCCCTCAAGCCACCGCCCAGCATCTGGTAGAACTTTATCTCATGTTCGGGCCGGTACATGTCACTGTCGGCAAACACCAGCATCACCGGCATCTTCAGCCTGGCGACGTCGGCGGAATAATCGTAGGGCTTGCGCATGAAATCACCCATCGCGCCCATGAGCCGGGGGAAGTCCTCGGGCTTCGGAGCGACCGCCATGTAGCCTTTGTACATGGGCGTGTCCTTCATCATTTCCGCCATGCCCGGGTTCATCATCGCCTGCATCTTGATCATCTCCGGATAGAAACCGTCCTGAGCATAGCCTGCCGAAACCAGCGCGACACGGTCAACGACCTCCGGATGCTGGACGGCCAGCCGGAACGCCACGCCGCCACCGAACGAATAACCAAGGACGTCGGCCTTGTCGTAACCGAGGGACTTCAGGATTGTGGCCATGTCATCGCCCATCGCTTCAAGGCTCATCGGACGGTTGCCAAGCTCGGTGCGGCCATGGCCCTGCAGGTCGACGGCAATAACCTGCCGACCCTTGATGAGGCGCGGCATGATCGGCTGGAACATATCTGTGGAGCCAAGCCCCCCATGCAGCAGAAGCAACGGCTTGCCTGCACCTTCTCCCTGTATTTCATAGTAGTAGTTGACGCCACCGGCTTCCACGTACCCGCTTTTCGTCGGGTTTGTTGTAGCGGCGTATGCTGTTGACGCCATGGTCAACGCGACTGCAGCGACTGCAAAAAGGCCTGATAGAAATTTCATCTTCGTCTCCTCGGAACTTAAATGAGCCAATGCAGTTAAGACGAACAGCGGCCAGAGCACCCGACAGGCCCCGGAAAATTATTTCGAGCTGGCGCGGTGCATCCTGGTCCTGATAGCAGAAACGTGTCTTGACCCCTCGCCCGGCGGCTACCATGTTCGGTGCAGCCTGGACACGTCAGGACAGACCAACTCAAGCCAGCACGCCCCACGTGCACAGCCAGATGCGGGACACGAACATGATCACCTTCAAACTCAATGGACAAGAACGGACTTTCGACGGGGATCCGGACACCCCGTTGCTCTGGGTCATCCGCGACTTCGAAAAACTCACCGGAACGAAATATGGTTGCGGTATTGCCCAGTGCGGCGCCTGCACGGTCCACATGGACGGCACGACTCGCCGCAGCTGCATAACGCCGATTTCAACTGTCGACGGCTCGGACATCATCACGATCGAAGGCATCGAAGGCAAGGAAGCCGAGGCGATTCAGAAAGCGTGGGTGGCTATAGACGTGCCGCAATGTGGGTACTGTCAATCCGGACAGATCATGTCCGCGGTGGCGCTTCTCCAAACGACGCCGAAGCCCAATGATGATGATATCGACGGCGCGATGGCAGGCAATATCTGTCGATGCGCCACCTATCATCGTATCCGGCAGGCGATCCACAACGCCGCCGACACGATGGAGGGCTGAGCCATGACCATTCACACCATCAAAAGCACACGCCGGTCGTTCCTCGCAGGTGCCGGGCTCGTCATCGGCTTCACACTCGCGCCAAAAGTGTTTTCCGCACACGCACTGGAAGGTGTCCAGGCTGGAGGCGCAGAAACGCTTTCGCAGATGAACGCCTTCGTAAAGATCGGTGCCGACGATACGGTTACGGTGCTGTCGAAGCATATCGAATTCGGCCAGGGCCCGTTCACTGGATTATCAACCATTGTAGCTGAAGAACTCGATGCCGACTGGAGCCAGATGCGCGCCGTACACTCGCCAGCCGATGACAAGGTCTACGCCAACCTCATCTTTGGCTTGCAGGGCACCGGCGGCTCGACATCCATTGCCAATTCCTACGAGCAGCTTCGCAAGGCAGGCGCAATTGCGCGCGCCATGCTGGTATCGGCTGCGGCCACCGAATGGAATGTTCCTGCAAGCGAGATCATGGTCTCGAAAGGCCGGATCAAACATGCAGCTTCCGGCAAAGAAAGCGGCTTCGGCGCATTTGCAAGCAAGGCCGCAATGCAGACACCGCCCGCGGAACCCAAGCTGAAAGACCCGAAGGATTTCGTGCTGATCGGAAAGGAGCTTCCGAAGCTCGACACCTTGAGCAAGACCAACGGGACGGCGGTTTTTACGCTGGATGTGACCGCCGACAACATGCTTTACGCAGTCGTCGAGCACCCAGCGCATTTCGGTGCGACGGTGAAGTCCTTTGACGATAGCGACGCGCGCAAGGTGCCGGGCGTCGTTGATGTCAAGCAGGTGCCACAGGGTGTGGCTGTCTATGCGGACAACACCTTTGCTGCATTGAAGGGCCGGGCCGCCTTGAAGGTCGAGTGGGACCTCTCCAGGGCGGAAACCCGGTCAAGCGACCAGCTTACTGCCGACTACACGAAACTCTTCGCTGAGAAGGGTATCCAGGCAACGCACAATGGTGATGTCGACAAGGCATTCAGCGGCCAAGGTGTGCAATCACTCGAAGCCACGATGACCTTCCCGTTCCTCGCGCATGCGCCCATGGAGCCGCTCGACGCTGTGTTCATCAAGGCAGCCGATGGGTCGCTCGATATCTATACCGGGGCGCAATTCCCCGGCATGGACAAGAACACAGCGGCAAAAATACTGAGCCTCGATCCTGCCAAGGTTCGTGTAAACACGCAGATCACCGGCGGCAGCTTCGGCCGCAAGGCGCAGTTCGGCTCGCCTTACATGCAGGAGGCCTCTGCGGTTTTCGGCGCTACCGACGGTACGCGTCCGGTCAAGCACATGTGGACGCGCGAGGACGACATTCGCGGTGGCTACTACCGGCCGATGTATGTGCACAAGATGCGCGGCGCCATGGATGCCGACGGCCAGATCGTTGGCTGGGACCAGATAATCGTCGGCCAGTCGATCATGGGCAAGGCCGACCTCGACTCCACGTCGGTCGAAGGCGCTTCGGATCTCCCGTACACGATCCCGAACCTGCGTGTAATCTCGCACAATACCAAACTTGAGGTACCGCCGCTGTGGTGGCGCTCAGTCGGGCACACGCATACGGGCTTCGCGGTCGAGTCTTTCGTCGACGAGTTGCTGCAGAAGGTCGGCAAGGATCCGGTCGAGGGCCGACTGGCGCTGCTAAGCAAAGAACCCCGGCATATGGGAACGCTCAAGAAGGTCGCCGAGATGGCCAACTGGGGTTCGCCAATACCTGACGGACGCGAACGCGGTGTTGCCGTCGTCAAGAGCTTCGGCACTTATGTGGCGCAGATCGTCGAGATTTCGCTCGGTGAAGACGGCGCGCCCCGCGTGCACAAGGTCTGGTGCGCTGTGGATTGCGGCATCGCGATCAATCCCAACGTCATCGCCGCACAGATGGAAGGCGGGATCGGCTACGGTCTCGGCGCGGTACTGTTCGACGCGATCACTCTTGGAGATGGCGGCAAGATCGTCCAATCGAACTTCCACGACTACCGGTCATTACGCATCAACGAGATGCCGGCAGTCGAAGTCGCGATCATCCCGTCGACGGAAAACCCGACCGGTGTCGGCGAACCGGGTGTGCCCCCGGTCGGTCCTGCAGTCGCCAACGCCTGGCGGCGGCTGACCAATAATCCCGTCCGGCAGCTGCCGATCGTCAACGTACTATCGGCTTGAGGGGCGCGCAGGATGAAACGGAACATCGCTTACATCTCGCTCGCAGTGTGTCTTGCGGTCAATGGCGGGCTTGCCGTCTCGAGTATTTCGCGTGCTCAGGACAAGCCCGTTGCGGCAAAAGAGGAGCTCAAACCCGCATCGTCGTTTCAGTCAATCACTGACGAGAAACAGCGTTCCGTTGCGCTTTTCGAGGAAGCTGGAAAAGTCATCGAGCATCCGCGCTGCGTCAATTGCCATCCGGCGAGTGACAGGCCATTGCAGGATATTTCCATGCATCCACACCAGCCGCCCGTCTCGCGCGGCGAAGGTGGCATGGGCATGCCAGGAATGCAGTGCAACACCTGCCACGGGCCTGAGAATGTGAAAGTCATCGGGCAAGCCGAGACGATCAAGAGCATTCCCGGCAATCCGAACTGGCATCTGGCGCCGATTGAAATGGCCTGGGAGGGCAAGTCTCTCGGTTATATCTGTAACCAGATCAAGGACCCGCAACGCAATGGCGGCAAGAACCTCGATGAGATCGTCGAGCATATGGCGCATGACGATCTCGTTGGATGGGGCTGGCATCCGGGTGATGGCAGGGAGCCGGTTCCCGGAACGCAGGAAGCATTCGGTGAATTGATCAAGGCCTGGGTCGCAACAGGCGCCGCCTGCCCTTCGTAACTTGCTCTAGAGAAATTCGGGTTTTGGCGGAAGCAGCTCTGCCACCCCACCCCGGACCTTTGGTCCGACCCTCCCCATCAAGGGGAGGGTGAAGAGGCGGCCAGGCACGAGCGCCCCACCTCCCCCTGGATGGGGGAGGTGGGGGTGTTTTCCACGAAATTATGAAGTGCTCTCGCTTCTGCTGGCGATCTCACCGCCAAGGCGCAAGGTTTCGCGGACCAGAAGGTCGAGATCCTCGCGCCGGGTCCGGTGATTGTTGATTGCGACGCGAAGGCAATGCTCGCCGTGGACGGTCGTATCCGAAATGCAGGCAGTACCTTCCTCCTGCAGTCTCAGCATGATCTCTGTGTTGAGCGCCTTGAGCTGTTCGCCACTAAATCCTTCCGGACGATAGCGATAGCAAACGATATTAATGCTGGTGGTCGCAACCAGTTCCAGAAGCGGCTCGGCCTCGACCAGACTATTGAGGTAATGCCCCTGCCCTATATTCTGGTCGATAAGACGCCCGAACTTCAGGAGTCCATGTTCCTTGAGCGACATCCACACTTTCAGCGCGCGAAACCCGCGTGAGGTCTGCAACCCGTATTCATGCAGCCAATTGGCCGATGCAAGGCCCCGCGACGTCATTTCCAGATATTCCGGCGTCACCGCAAATGTCTCACGATGTGCGACGGCATCGCGGATCAGGGCGCAGCCGACTTCAAATGGAGCATGTAGCCATTTATGCGGATCGAGCGCGATGGAATCCGCGCGCTCGATGCCGGCAACGCGCCACGCATTCCCCGGCGCGATGGCGATGAGCGCGCCGATGCAGCCATCGACGTGGAACCAGAGGCCCTCCTCCGCCGCCAGTGTCGCCAAACCTTGCAGATCGTCGAAGGCGCCCGTGTTCACGGTGCCGGCTGTTCCGATGACGCAGGCGGGTTGGAAGCCCGCGGCGCGATCCTCCGCGATTGCCGCGCGCAGGGCGGAAAGGTCAATCCGCAGTTCGGCGTCCGTCGAAATGCGCCTGAGAGCTTCATTGCCCAGCCCAAGCGCCTCCATCGCCTTGCGGTGACAGCTATGAAGCTGATCCGAGCCATAGAAGCGCAGAGGCCTTTCGATTGCAGCGACGCCGTGTTCGCGTACGTCGATGCCGGCCTTGGTGTTCCGGGCCACGGTCAGGCCAATGATATTGGCCATCGAGCCGCCGCTGACCAGCGTGCCGCTGGCGGACGCTGGAAAACCCAGCATCTCCTTGCACCAGTTGACGACCTGTTGGTCCATGAGCGCCGCTGCATGATTGCCGCCACCAAGGTTCGAGCCCTGGATTGCCGCCAGAAAATCTCCGAGCGCGCCGGTAAAATTGCTCGACCCCATGTACCACGACCAGAAACGCGGATGGATGTTGCCCATGGGATAGGACATCACCGTGTCGGACACCGCGCGATAAACATCGGCAAGGGGCGCGGGTGATTGCGGCAAAGGTGCATCGAAGAAAGCCTTCACCCGATCCGGCATGTCTTGCCAGACCGGGCGCTCGCGAACATTGCGCAGGTAACCGACCGCATCGTCGATGACCTGATGCGACAGCGCCTGCACACCCTCCCAGTCGCCCGGGTCGAGCGTTTCTTCGGCGTTCATCCCCGCAGACTTGGGCGGTGTGTCCATTTCGAACCTCCGATCACTCGGCAGCAAACTGGAATCCTGGCGTCGATCGCGAAAGCGCGGTCTCCTCCTCGTCCATTTCGGCTTCGATCCCTTCGAAGAGCGGCGTCGTCATGTAGCGTTCGCCCGTATCGGGCAGCATGCACAGGATAACCGACCCTTCGGCTGCAGTTTCTGCGATGCGATGCGCCACAGCGAAGGTTGCGCCACCGGAGATGCCCGTGAAAATGCCCTCTTTTTGCGCAAGCGCGCGTGCCCATTTGATACCTTCAGGCCCGGCCGTCGGTATCACCTGGTCATATAAGGTGTGGTCGATAGCTTCCTGCAGCACGTATGGAATGAAATCCGGCGTCCAGCCTTGAATCGGATGGGGTTCGAAGGCCGGATGGCTGGCAGCCGGTGCACCACCTGCGCCGCGCTCCTGCGCCTTGCCGCTACCAAGCAACTGCGCATTGGCCGGCTCGCTGAGAACGATCCGCGTCTCCGGCCGCTCCCGCCGCAATACGCGGCCAACACCGGCGACAGTGCCGCCCGTTCCATAGCCGGTCACGAAGTAGTCGAGCCTTGATCCCGCGAAATCATTGATGATCTCGCGTGCCGTCGTTGCCTCATGAATATCGGCATTGGCCTCGGTCTCGAACTGACGCGCCAGAAACCAGCCATTCATCTCCGCGAGTTCCACCGCCTTCTGGTACATGCCAAAGCCCTTCTGCGCGCGGGGCGTCAGCACGACCTTGGCCCCGAGCATGCGCATCAGCTTGCGGCGTTCGATGGAGAAGCTGTCAGCCATGGTCACGACCAGTGGATAGCCTTTCTGCGCACAAACCATGGCAAGACCTATCCCGGTATTGCCGCTGGTCGCCTCGACGACGGTCTGGCCCGGCTTCAGGGTGCCATTGCGCTCGGCCTCTTCGATGATGTTGAGGGCCAGCCGGTCCTTCACGGACGAAGCCGGATTGAAGAATTCGGCCTTCACATAAATTTTGGCATGATCGGGAGCGAGATTGTTGATCCTGATTACCGGCGTATCCCCGACGGTATCGAGAATACTGTCGAAGAGACGGCCTCGCCCGGTAGTCGTTCTGATTGTCGCTTGCGTTGTCACGAAATTTCTCCCTCATTATTGGCCTACCGGCCGAACAGATCCGGCGCGGATGCAACTTTTCGATTTCCATGATAGAAGAAAAATGTGGGGGGCATCGTGGAAACAGGCGTGGGAACGCACGTGGAATCTGCTTTGGTAGAGTTGACCGGCCATGCTGCCGGTATTTCCGTGCGGATGCTCGGTCCCCTGACAATCGCCCAGAGCGGTGTCACACAGGAACTTCCCGCCTCACGCAAGGTGCGCGCTCTTTTTGCCTATCTGGCACTTGCGCCGCACGCGGTGGGACGCAGCCGCCTCTGCGATCTGTTGTGGGATGTGCCCAACGATCCACGGGGCGAACTTCGCTGGTGTCTCAGCAAGCTGAGAAGCGTTCTCAATGAGCCGGGCCACCAAAGAATTGAAACGGCTGGCGACGCGATCAGGCTCGATCTCGATGGCTGTTTTGTCGATGCCATTCATATCGCCTCGGCTGCGGAAAAAGGAATAGAGACGCTCGATCTGCCGCGGCTGCGGGAGCTTGCCCGCCTGTTCGCGGGTGATTTTCTCGATGGGCTGGAAATCGATCGCAGCCCGCATTTCAACAACTGGCTGATTGCCCAACGACGCCGTTTCCGGTCCTGTCACGCCGCTGTGCTTGAACATCTGGTGAGAGGCCTGCCGGCGGATTCGGAGGAGATTTCCCCCTATCTGGAAAAGTGGGTCGAACTCGCACCCTTCGATGCGCGGGCGCATCTGGCTTTGCTCGCCACGCTGGCCGGGCGCGGTCAGCTTGGTGAATGCGAGGAACACCTTGCTGCGGCAGCCCGGCTGTTCGAATTGGAGGGGCTCGACTTCAGCCCCGTACGCGAGGCGTGGCTCGCGATCAAAAATGCGAGGCCAAACGCGCTGCCGTCTGCGGGTCTAATCCACCTTCCAGCCGCGCCGCGCGTGGAACTGGTTACTGCCGAAATTGGCTCTGTTTCAGCCCGGCACGCCTCGCTTGCGGTGATGCCGTTTCACCATGAGGCCGACAACGCGCGGGGTGGGCTGGCGGATGGCCTTACCCACGACATCATCACCCGCCTCGCCAGGCTGAAAAGCTTTTTCGTGATCGCGCGCGGTTCGGTTTTTGCCCTCGCCGAGCGGAACATCGGTCCCGAGGACGCCGGCCGTCGTCTGAACGTGGATTACGTCGCCAGCGGTGCCGTGCGGTATCTGGGCAACCGCATTCTCGTGCGGGTGGAGCTTGTCGAGGTGCGCACTGCGCGGATTATCTGGGCCGAGGTTTTCGATCACAAACTGGACGACACGTTTCTGGTTCTCGATGAGATCGGCAACAGGATTGTCTCGTCGATCTCAAGCGAGATCGAGATGGTCGAGCGTAACCGTGCGATCCTCAAGACACCGAACTCGCTCAATGCCTGGGAAGCCTATCACCGCGGCCTCTGGCACATGTACAGGTTTACGCGGCAGGAAAACGAGCTTGCCCAGCATTTTTTCGGCGTGGCGGTAAAGCTTGATCCGACCTTTGCCAGAGCCCATGCAGGCCTGTCTTTCACCCACTGGCAGAATGCTTTTCAACGGTGGGGCGACTATGAGAAGGAAAGCGACCGGGCGTACGATACGGCCGGTCAAAGCCTGCTCGTCGATGATAATAATCCCGCCGCACATTGGGCCATGGGCCGGGCCCTGTGGCTGCGGCATCGCCAGGACGAGTCGCTCGGTGAACTGGAAAGAGCGGTGGAACTCAGCCCGAACTTCGCGCTCGGCCACTACGCGCTTTCGTTTGTTCAGTCACAGTCAGGCGATCCGACAGCCGCCATCGGATCGTCCGACCATTCGCGGCATTTGAGCCCGGTCGATCCGCTGCTGTTCGGCATGCTGGGGGCGCGTGCCATGGCACATGTCCGTCTCGGCCAGTTCGATGAAGCGGCTGAATGGGCCCTGAAGGCAGCAGCGCGGCCGAATGCCCATGCCATCATTCTGGCGATAGCCGCTCATTGCCTTGCGCTGGCTGGACGGCTCGACGAAGGCCGGGCTTTTTCTGCTGCCATCCGCAAGACACTTCCGCAGTATTGCGCCAACGATTTTCTTGCTACGTTCCAGTTTACGCCCGATGCCGAGGCTCTCTTCCGACAGGGTGCAAAACGTATCGGCCTCGATTAGGGTGTATCAATATTCCAGTCATGACAGCCTGCAAATGGCGGTTTTCTGCGGCTCCAGTACTCACGTACTCAATGTAGGCTGCGCTCCGGTTCTAGAAACCGGCCATTTTCACCTCGACGTGACTTGCATCTCAACGCAACTCATGCCTTATATTTCAATTGGTTACATCAGCATCTTCATTGACGGGTCAAGGCATGAGCCGATTTACGAAATGTCTCGCCCTGGTTGTTGTGGCTTGGGTGGGATCGGCACTTTTGCCCGAGGCTTCAAGGGCAGACGACAACACCCAGCGCGCGGTCCCCGGCGATTTCGGTTTTCCGGTTCCGAGTCCTGAGCCGGAATTGCCGCAAGGCGCAGACGCCTTCGATCCCCCCGTCTTCGCCAGCAGCGCCTCCGCCCCTGCTATTGCGGAGATTTCAAAAACAGCGGACCGCGATGAAGTCGTCTCGATGACCGGCGTGGAGCTGGATGGAGCGACGAGCTTCGATGTCTTTTCGCAGGCACCGTCCGGCCAGGAAGGGTCGGTGATCTCGACCCCGCCATTGCGCGCCGATGATACGGCGGCGACGGTCCTCTTGCCGGAATCCCTCCCCGCCTGGTCGATGTACCTGATCCGGCCGAAACGCGATGACGCGGGTGGCAAGGCTTTCGCCATCAACCGCACAGAAGGCTGGTGGCTCGGACCCGACAATGCTGTTCCGGGAGCGACGATTTCGGTCTATGGGCGAAATCTGGCGAAGTCCAACGGCACATCGGCATCGTTCATTTATATCAAGCCCGCAAACGGTGCCGGGCGCTATGTGACGCCGGTTTCGGTCAATCCTTTCAAGGTCGATTTCAAGGTCCCTGATCTTGCAACCGGATCCTATGAAGTCTGGGTCCATAATGGCCATGGCGGGCGTTTCGGCTGGAGCGGACCCTTGGCGTTGAGCATTGCCGGCCAATCGCCCTGGGCCGGGCAGGATCGGCAAAGCTTCGACGTGAAAAGCTTCGGCGCCAGAGGCGATGGCGCGGCCGACGATACAGCCGCCATCGAGACAGCTTTGATGACGGCGGCAAGCGCCGCTCCGGCGACGGTCCATTTTCCGGCCGGAACCTATGTCATCAATTCGGTGCTCAGAGCGCCGGATAATGTGCGCTGGCTGGGCGATGGTATGGACGCCACCGAGATCAGGCTCGGGAAAAAGACTCCCGGCAGCATGGTTGTCGATGCGAACCGCAATGCGCAATTCGAAAAACTGACGCTCAACGCCAACAGCAATATCGAGTCGCCTCTGCTGTGGATACCATCGGTCTCAAACCTGCGGCTGCAATCCATGCGGCTCAAGGCTTGGGGCGCACCGGCGATGGAAGCGCACGACGCATCGGGTCTTTATATCGATAGCTCCGAACTGATCGAGAACGGCTCCTTCTACGGTAGCAGCCGGCAGATTTTCATGAGCAACAACCGGTTTCGTATGACTGGATATGGCGAGTCGGTCGTCGCGCTTTGGGGCGGGCGTGAGTTTTCGATGGTGGGTAACGATCTCGCCAACGCCGATGAGAGCCGTGACGACGGACACGGTATCGGCCGATTTTTTGTTGCACAAGGCCATCACGGCAGCATGAAGAACATGTATTGGGGAGACAATGTCTCGCATCAGGCTGCACCCCACGACTGCTCGAAGGTGGACTGCAACAAGGGTGAACAGATTTGTTTTGAGATGGTCGGCAGCGATCTGAAAGATGGTTTCAAGGCAGCCACCGCCAGCACGGTTACGTTCTCGTCATTGTCAGCCTCAGACAAGGCCGGAGGCCAGGATCTGGTTATCGTTGGCGGCACAGGTGCAGGACAGCGCCGCCACATCGTCTCGGTGAGCGAGAACACGGCGACTCTCGATAAAGCATGGAATGTCATCCCCGATAACTCAAGCCGGTTCGCCCTTGCTGCTGCGGCTTCGCAGGTCGCGATCTACAACAACACTTTCCAGGGCCGCCCAAGCTATTTCAAGCATGATTCCGACTCCACCGCCGTCCTGCTCTACGGTAATGTCTATGATGCGGTTGTCGATCAAAACCGCATCTCGCAGATGCGCCATGGCATGATGACTGTCGCCTTGAGCTCGGCCAACGGCTTGAGCCCGTATTTCCTGCAATATTCCAACAATACGGTCAGTGACAGCAATAGCGGGCTTTATGTCGGCACGACCTTCACCGATTCAGGTGTTGCGGGTGTCTGGGGTGGCCTCGGCAATATCTACCGCAAGAACACCTTCACCAGGCTGGCGCATATCGGCGTGGAATTCGAGTCGTGGGGATATAATGGCGCGGATTACAATGGCACCGTCTTTGAAGGAAACCGGTTCACCAATGTCAAATTCGGCTTCATCGACGCCTTTCAACTCGTGTGGACGTACAGCGGAAATTTCAAGGCCCCGTCTCTGTACAGTTCACGCAAATACAACACGATCCTCTACAAGAATGTCTTCGATCGGGGGGCGGCATTGGGCCAGGGAAGCGTGGGATTCAAGACGCTGCAACCGAAGAACACTTGGTTGAACATCGGCTCGACATGGACCGGGTTTGAGTCAGGCAACAAGGGTCCGACCAAAATAGATTAGCGGTGCTCAGATCAGCGCGGGCAAACCGGCGCATTTCCAACAAACCCGGAAATTTTCATTGGGTTCCCCTCCGGCTCGGATTTGGCTGCGCCTGACCGGTAACCCACAACAAATCGAGGCAGCGCTTAGATCAACCCCCTGGCGTGGTAAATCCCAGCGGCAACAGGAAACTCCTGTATTGGAGCGGTTGCAAGCTGTTTCCCGTAGGGCGACACGCCGTTCCGCACCAACTTATTCGCAAGGCGGTTTGTCCAGTCTGTGATATTGTTGGGCAAGCATATGCGACCCAAACAAGGGGACGGTCATGGACCGGAAGCTTGCTGCCATTCTTGCCGCCGATGTCGTTGGCTACTCCACACTCATGGAGCAGGACGAACTGGGGACCTTCGAGCGTCTCAGGGCCGGACGAAAGGAACTGTTCGAACCTGAAATCGCCCGGCACCATGGCCGTATCTTCAAACTTATGGGAGACGGACTTCTGGCGGAGTTCGGCAGCGTTGTGGATGCGGTCGAATGCGCGGTGAGCCTCCAACGGGGGCTGTTGGAACGCAACCTTAACGTCCCGGATAATCAACGTATTCAGGTACGGATCGGCATCAATATCGGCGAAGTGATCGTTGAAGGAGATGACTGCTACGGTGATGGCGTCAACATCGCCGCGCGGCTCGAACAGCTCGCCGATTCCGGCGGCATTTGCGTGTCGGCCAAGGTGGCACGTGAGGTGGAGAAGAAACTCTCCTTCGGCTTTGAGGCGATGGGCCAGCAGAAGGTGAAGAACATCGCTGAGCCGATCCAGATATTCCGCGTCAAGTTCGATGGAATTCCGTTACCGCCGAGACGTGCGGGCAAACAGGGAAAATCCTGGTTCACCGCCGCAATCGGCGGCCTCCTCGCCCTGCTGATCGCTGTTGGCGGTGCGTGGTACGCTCTGAAACCTCCTGGGGCTTTGGCGCGCGAATCCTCGATCGCGGTCTTGCCCTTCGCCAATATGAGCGGCGATCCGGCCCAGGACTATCTCGGCTCCGGTATCGCCGAGGACATCATCACCATGCTGTCGTCCTATCCGGGTCTGCGCGTTGTCTCCCGCACCTCGAGCTTCGTCTATGACAAGCCGGTGAAGGTTCAGCAGGTAGCGCAAGACCTGAAAGTCAGCTACGTGATAGAAGGAAGCGTCCGAAAAGCGGGTGGCAAGGTGCGCGTCACGGCCCAGCTCATCGACGCCCTGACCGGCGACCACGTTTGGGCCGACCGCTATGACGAAGAGAGCGGCGACGTGGCCGTCTTGCAGGACAATGTTGCCAACAGAATCTATGACACCGTTGCCGGGTTGACGGGAGAAATCAGGAAAAAGGAGGAAACAGACGCCTGGAGCAAATCCGCCCCGAGCCTGGAGGAATACGACTATTATCTGCGTGGCCATCAGTTGTTCTTCCAATTCACTAAGGAGGGGAACGCACAGGCTCGGCAAATCTGGCAGGAAGGACTGGTTAAATTTCCCGACTCCGCACTGCTGCGGACGAAACTGGCAGCCACCTATTTTCAGGATTTATACAACGACAGATCGGACGATCCCTGGCGCGACACGGAAACGGGTTGGAAGCTCGCCAAAGAAGCAGCGGCGATGCCACAAAAATCGCGGCAAGAGACCTTGTTGTCTCATTGGATGATGGCAATCGTGTACCAATTGCATGAAGGCGATTTCGAGCGCTCGGTCGTTGAAGCCGAGGCGGCAGCAAAGCTCGTCCCGTATGACGCATTTGCCCGCGCCGATCTTGCGAGCTATCTGGTCAACTCCGGCAAAATCGACCGGGCGATTGAATGGCTGGAAGAATCGATCCGGCGCGATGCCAGCCCGATGGATTTTTATTACGCTTGGCTCGCCATCGCCTATTATTTCGCCGACCGTCCGGCAGATTCTGTGACTACATTCCAAAAAATGAAGGCACCCTGGGATGTCAATCTGGCAGCAGCCTACGTGCGCCTCGGCAAGCTGGACGAGGCCCGCGCCACCATCACAAGACTTCTCAAAAGCAAACCGGGCTGGACCATCCAAAAGGAAGCGGTGTGGCCGACAACGAAACAACCCCAATACGTCGAACCGCTTCTCACGACCTATCTCGCTGATCTCGCCAAGGCAGGGTTGCCAGAGAGGTAGCATTGCGGTGCACCGATTTTTCACAGGTGGAATTGAACGGAGGATGCCATGAAGCCCAGTGATCCCTATGCTGTCACCGACAAGCTTGATAGTTCGCTGCTGCAGGTTATCGTCACACGATTGGAAACGCGCGGAAAGCATCCAATATTCGACGGAATGCTTCGCGACTACCTCGATGCCATGCAGATAGATGCGGCCAAAACGGTGCTCGACATCGGATGCGGTACCGGGGTCGCCGCGCGCGCAATTGCTCGCCGTCCAGGATTTTCGGGACGTGTGCTCGGTATTGACCTGAGCGAGGCGCTGGCACGTGCAGCATCCCAACTTGCAGCAGATGAAGGCTTGGATGATCGCACTGAATTTCGGGCGGGTGACAGCCGAAAACTGGAACTGGCCGATGGCGCCTTTGATGCCCTGGTTGCGCATACGTTGCTCAGCCATGTCGATGATCCGCTGGTTGCCATCAGGGAAGCTGCACGCCTCGTCCGGCCCGGTGGAATGATCGGGATATTCGATGGCGACTACGCCTCCATGACTTTCGGACACGCCGATCCTGCCAAGGGCAAAGCCTACGACGATGCGGTTGTCGCTGGCGTCGTGACCAGTCCGCGGGTGATGCGCCAGATGCCCCGTTTGCTTCAAGCGGCTGGTCTGCAGCTGGTTGCAACGTTTCCCTACATTGTTGCCGAAGTGGGTAAGGCGGACTTTTGGGCACCCGCTATCGAGTCCTTTCGCCGGTTGCTGCCCAAATCCGGCGTCATGACGGACCAGGAGGCGGATGCCTGGGCGGAAGGCCTCCGTATCGACTCCGAGGATGGCGTCTTCTTCGGTGCCAGCAACTACTATGGCTACGTCGTTCGTCGGCCATAACCCCGAATTTAATGTCAGTAAAGGGTCAATGTGACGTTGGGTTCCAGTGTCCACCGTCGAGCAGGATGATCAGTTCTTGTAGTTGCGGCGGGTAAAAAGAGAGGCTCGGCCGAGTATAGTGTTGGTCGCATACTTCAAGGCCGAGCCTCATGCCATTTAGGGCGGATGGCACAAGAAAATAATGTAGTGATTTCAGAATGATAACAATCAATCTGAGGATCGATAAATGGAATTATGACCAAAGGCCTGATAGCTGAGAGACCTTGGCCCACCGGCGGGAACAGAAAACGCCTATATTGGACTGTTGCAGTTGTTCCCCGTAGAGCCATTCATCAGGGGACATGACGTGTCCATAGACCAACACGCGGCTGGGCCGACAGGCAGCCAATACGCCGTCGATGACAGGTTCATCATGGAACGGGTTTCCGCTCGGAGCTGAAGAAACGGTGTCTACGCTTTTAATTACTATCGCGTTCATCTGCATCACATGGCTCGCATGTAGATACTTTCCGATGCCTCCGGCCGGACACCGGTGAAACAGCCTTATAGGCTACAGGCTTTCCGCTGCCAAACACGCCCGCTCGTCGTGCCTTGAAGGAAACCTCTCACCTGGAGCGGCACGCTTCGCGTTCATTCAGGCTGCTAAGGAGGCGGGCAACTACGTCGACGAGCCGGAACGGGTGCCACCAACGGGGAAGTCGTTTATGTGGGGAAGGCGAAGGCAAGACGCCGTGCCTAGTTCAAGTCATTGCTTCCACTAGGATCTGTTTAGGTGACTTGACTGCCATCTTTCACGGCGATGGCGTTAGCTACAATAGACGCAATCCGATCGGTTTCATTTAACGCAACATAGGGGTAGGCCTTCAACTCGTCCTGAAAGCTTCGGGTCAAGTTTAATTCCCACTCTAGATCGCGATGAAATCCTTCAAATTTCTCCAAACGCGGGCCTGGAATGTGGCTAAGATTTAATGAATAAACAGGCTTGCCCGTTGCGAGCGCTTCGCAGGGCATGGTGATGGAATCTTTGGCAATGAGGAACGCATCAGCAGCAGCAACGTAACCAAGGTAGGGATTATTTCCACTACGATCCCATACTTCAATTTTATTGCTGCGGATATGAAGCAGCGCGTCCAGCGTGGCTTGGTCAGACCGTCGAGAAGTCGATACGAGGACTTTCCAATCCTGTTCTGCCAAAAGCAAAATAGTTTTTGAAATGTTGCGAAGCGATGCCGCGTCGTAAACATACGCACCATTCGACCCGCCAACGAAAATGGCGGCGACACGTTCGCCATTCGGAGCATATCTATCGCGCGCGTCGTCACGGAGATGTGCCAAGCGATCCGCAGTGATGCGGTGCGGCACACCTACTACGGGATGATACTCCGCCCGGTCGGTAAGATCCGGTGTCCAATCATGACGGGATACAAAACACAGATCGTAGCCGTGGACCTTGGGCCGTTGAAGATGAACTTTGAATGGTTTTTTCTTATAGGCTCGATCAATGCGTAATACATGTTCTTCTGGGCGAGAGCCACAAGACACGATTAAGTCGGGCCCTCTTTCAGCAGAATTAAAAATGGGCTTTGCAAAAATACGCTTAAGACGTCGTTCCTTAACGACAACTTTTTCTGTTGGATTCGCATTGAATCGCGTAGCTACGCCAAGACACTGCGTAAGAGTACCCGCTTTCGCCTCGCTTACAGCCCAAACGAGAATATCTGCATTTTGAATTACAGGAGGCAGCAACATAGCACGCACCTATTAAACAAGAGAAATAGTTTTTCGGCCATCTACGTTGTCAGATATACTCAGCACTAGTGCTATAATACAACACATTCATCTATTTTTTCTCTGACCGACGCTGGCTTCAAATGTGGGCTCTCACAGTCGTCTCAACGCTTGCGTATTGGATGGTGCAGACATTCGGATAAGTTGCCCAGTCAATCAGTACCTGCTGTCCTGTTCGATCGGGCGCCGATCCCTTTCCCGGCAGCCCTGACCGGCAGGGCGATCTCTCCCTCGGCCGATTTCACCACCGCGCGGCGTGGACTCCCGTTAAGTCCGCGCCCTCGCACTACCCTTGGCCTGGGGACGAAGACATTGTGGAACTCGACTATGGTCAGATGGGTCCGCGCCCACTCTACGGCATGAAAGGCATATTGCCTGACGATGACGACCTCTATGACGTGCCGGGGCTCGAGGACCATAGGAATGGGATCAAGAAGGTATTCAGCGCAATGGTGTTCAAGAATGAGCGCCTGTCGCGGATGCCAAAGGGAACGCGAACGATCTTCGGCAAAGATGTTCATATTGACGAGGTCACCCAAGCTATCGAGGCTCGCCACTCTGATATCTCAGACCTGTTCTACCAAGGAATAGGCCATCACCTGCAGTTCCTTGAGAGCCAGATCTATGGCCTGCTGCCGGTTTCATAGACACTGAGTTAAGGTGTTCTGCATGAAACCGGAGAGTATGAATGCAAAGACGAAAGTTCAGCCGCGAATACAAGCTTGAAGCGCTGGTGAAGGAGCGTGGTGTCGCTGTTGCACAGGCTGCCCGCGACCTCGATGTCCACGAGAATGTGCTGCGCAAATGGATCAGGGAGCATGGCTCCGATCCGGTCCAGTCCTTTCCAGGGCATGGACAGATGAAGCCGGAACAGCTTGAGATCGAACGGCTGCGGCGCGAGGTCGCGAAGCTGAAGGCGGAGCGCGATATTCTAAAAAACGGTCCCGGGTCTTGGCCCGCCTGTGCGCGGTAGAAACAGCCTGTGCTACCGTCGCTGCCATGGAGGGTAGCAACCGTCGGCTTATTGGAGACATCAGATCCCGTTAAAAAACGTGGTTCATGGGCTGATGCGCACTTGAGATTGGTGACGCCGAATACGGTGATCCCGGTTAGGAAGATGACGAATTAGCATAGCCCAGACCCTCCTGCTGCCAGGTGCGAGGAGGATTTGTCATGGCGAGGAAGAAGACCGGCGGCCGCCCGGATTTGAAGCAGGTCAACGCAGGCGCTGCTGCTATCGATATCGGCTCGACCATGCATATGGCGGCCGTAAACCCGGAGCATTCAGAAGTGCCGGTGCGTTCATTTGGAACTTTCACGCAGGATCTTCACGAGCTTGCGGAATGGTTTACAGCCTGCGGCGTCACCAGTGTGGCAATGGAATCCACCGGGGTTTACTGGATTCCAGCCTATGAGATTCTTGAGCAGCATGGGTTCCATGTCGATAGGCGGCGTTGGCGCAGTTCGGCCTCTCTATTTTCGCTAAACTCGATCACGGGATTGATAGTCATGGAATAGCTCCCCAGGTGATAACAATTGGATAGACGTTTACCAACATTGCATTACATTGATAGCTGTTGTAATCTGATGTTAGCAAATCACTAGCAGTTGTCAACTAACATCTGCTAACAATCGCACACGGTAAGGAGAATAGATGGTTCGGTCAGCAAGTTTGGGAATCAGAGTGGAGCCCGTGGTTAAGGATGCGCTGGAGAAAGCTGCAAAAGCCGACCGGCGAACCGTCGCGGCTTATATTGAGATGCTGATCGTGGCTGACTTGGAGTCGCGCGGGTTTTTACCCAAGGGCGCGGCGGAGTAACGGACTGCTGGAATCTGGAAAACGACACACTTAATTTTTCGTTAAGTGTGTCGTTTGGACCTTCCTCACTGTGCAAAGGTGGAGTTGCAAACGTCTGCAACTCTTAAAAACGAAAAACCCCGCACGATGGCGGGCGCTGTCAAATAGCAAAATTGGCGGTTAAAGCTTAGCCAACCGCGCTTGATCGGCGGTTATTCCCATCCGTTCTTCGCCCTGGAAAGTCTTCTTCAGCTGATTGCGCCCACGGAAAAACGCTCCAAGAGCATCCTGCGCACTCGTACGCGGACGTTCTCTAGAGATTGGTTTTTCTATTTCCCGTTTTTTAAACGCCAAGGCAGTCATGGTTGCACTCGCTTTACACAGTAGTTAGGGTTTCCCTCAATAAATGTAAACCCACTCGCTAGATAATAGTTCAAAACATCATCTAAGGGGTTAATGAGCCGTATTTCTGCAGCTCCAACCTTCTGTGCGAATATAATGGCAGCCAATTCTGCGATGTCAAGAATACGCCCCTTAAGAGGATGAGATGGATCTGGGCTCCCCTCTATCATCGTGATTGATAAACAGGACTTCTGGTCGTTAAGTTTTCCCATAACCAATCCGCACAGCGTATCGTGAACCAAGATTGCACAGCCGAATCTCTTTGTTTGGGCTATCCACCACTCGAAATTCTCACCCCAGTTCAGATTCCAATCAGATGCGTGTCGCACGTGTTCCGCCGCCAGGGTCATAAGCCTGAATCCGTCCGGGCATTGGTCGATTGCGCTCGGAACCACAGTGGTAGCGTCACGAAGGCACTTCCAAACTATGGCCTCGTAGCGAGCACGAGCCCGGGCGCGTTCTGCTATTCCAAAACGATAGCCGCGATATTGACGTGATAAACCCGGCATACTGATATTTTTTCCCAATCCCCGAACGGTGCTATGTCGTGCGCCGCCGCCTTTTGGCCAAAGCCTCTAGCGAGTTCTTCACAAAGTCGCAAGCATCTCGCACACGACAGCAAGTCAAAGTGGGATTAGAAGTGGGGTTGAAACCGGGGTAAAATACTTTTATTGAATAAAATCAATATCTTAAGCCAATTAAATGGCGGAGAGGAAGGGATTCGAACCCTCGAGACCGTTTAACGGGTCTACTCCCTTAGCAGGGGAGCGCCTTCGACCACTCGGCCACCTCTCCGAGGACGCTGACTAAAGATGAAACCCTGTGTTTGCAAGGATTTTGTTCCGTTTCACCCAAAAATCGCATTCCCAACAGATGGCGGAGGTCAAAACTGCCAAGCACTGTTCCAAACCAGTACGCCGGCTTCCTTGGCAGCAGCGACGAAGGCAGTTCTCGCCTCCTCCACGCTCCCCGTACCTTCCATTGCATCGAGGCAGGCGCGCCGGGCTCTCGAAAGTTCCTTGCCACGTTGAACCGGCCAATTCTGACGAAGGATTTCGGAAGCCTCTGCAACGGAACTCACGTTCCGCAGCTCACCTGTCTCGTCGATTTCAATCGTGACGGCAAGAAAATCGAGATTGATCATGCCGGGTCAACGCAAAAGAGGTGGCACTTGTTCCGCAGGGCCAAATCCAGCTAAGTGTTTCTAAATAATTCGATTTAGGACACACGCGCCTTCTCCCTGGTTCAGAGAGATTTCAGGGATTCCTTTTGGGTGCAATGTATGTATCGTTACCCGAATCGTTTTCTCCTGACGGGAGCAAACATGAAATTCTGCCATTCGCCTGCTACCGCGTAACTGTCGTTCCGGCACTGGTACCAAACTGTGTTCCCTACCCTCGAGCGGAGTTGTCGCATGGCCCGGGAACCAGCGACGCCACCGAAGTTACGTCACTGATCGTGAAGAGAGAGAACGCGCTGGCGATGTCTCAGATGAGGCCGTATTGCTTCGCCTTGTTGCGCAGGAAGGGCAGCCCATTGCCCATGACTTCTTCCTCGTCTTTGGCGACGGGGCGCCATACAGCCAAACCGTAGGCAACTTCCGGCGGCATGTTGATAAAGCTTTCCATTGCCAGTCCGCCCCTGAAGCCTATGGCTGCGAGCGCCGCATAAATCTCGTCCCAGGGACAGTTGCCGTAGCCCGGGGTTCCACGATCACTCTCTGAAAGATGGATATATTTCAGATGTTCCCGTGCATCGAGAATACCGTTGGCAGCGCCCTTCTCCTCGATGTTCATGTGGTATGTGTCGAGATGAACAAAGATGTTGTCAGCGCCGACGCGCTCGATCATCTGCACCGCCTGCCAGCCAGTATTGATCAAATGGTTTTCATAGCGATTGACGGCCTCGACGCCCAGTTCGATGCCGCGCGTCCTGGCATGTTTAGAGGCCGCCGTCAGCACCCGGGCGATATTCTCATATTCGCCTTCCGTCGGGGGCACACCGGTTCGTTCACCGATGCCGCCGAAGATGACGCCTGAGAGGGCTACCGCGCCCATTTCAGCGGTCTTGTCTATAGCGACCCTGAGATGCTCGATCGCCGCATCCGGACGGACTGAAGCCCATGCCGATTCTGGCAGGCCGAGCGAGCAGACTGCCGGTAGTTCATGCTTGTCCAGAAGCGCTCGCGTGTGCGCTGCATCGACGGCGGGAGCATTCAAAAGCGCGATCTCGATGAAGTCCATCTTGTATTTGACCGCCGCCGCAATGGCTCTCTCGGCGCCGTCGCGGTCCCAGTTCATCGTCCACATGCTGGTGTGAACGCCAAATCCCTGAACAGACATTTTCTTATCCTTTTCTGCGATTGAAAATCATGAGCTGAGCGGCGAGCCAACGCAGGATCATGACGGCGATCAGGAGAATGCCCCAGACCGCAGTTGCCAGATGCTGGTTGGCCCCCATCAGGTTCAGCCCCGACGAGAGAAGCTGAAGAACGACCAGTGCTACGAACACCGGGATCACGCGTCCGAACCCGCCGAAGGGATTGACGCCGCCAAGAAAGCAGGCGAGCACGGTGATCAAGAGGTACGACTCGCCATGGCCGACGCGCACGGAATTGAACCGCGCGAGCATGATGATGCCTGCCACCGCGGACATGGCGCCAGAGAGTGTATAGACCAGCACCAGCACCTTGCGGGTGTTGACGCCGGAATAGCGCGCTGCGTCGATGTTGGAGCCGATCATATAGGTATTGAAGCCAAGCTTCAGCCGCGTCAAAAGCACATGCCAGACAAGCACGCACACGATGAATATCAGGAGGGGTATGGGAATGCCGAGAAGGCTGCCGTGGCCGATCGGCTGCAGAAATGCAGGGAAACCGGAGATGTCGCCGCCACGGGTCAGGAATTCGCCGAGGCCGCGCACGAAGATCATCATCGACAGTGAAACGAGGATCGGATGAGCGCGCGTATAGGCGATCACCAGGCCCATCACGACACCGGTCGCAGCGCCGACCGCGATCGCCAGAATGCACCCTAGAACGAAAGATGCCATGCCGGCATCGACGCCGCCATTGGCCTGAAGCACCCAGGCAACGGTCAGCCCGGCCAGGTTCGCCGTAAAGGTGATTGCCAGATTGAGGCCGCCGGTCAGAACCGGGAGCAACATCGCAAGGGTCAGCAGGCCGAGTTCAGGCAGCTGGAATGCTACCGAGCCGAACGTTGCAGCACTGAGGAATTGCGGAGACGCGAGACTGAAGAACAGCATCACCGCCACGAAGGCAAAGCCCGGCCCTGCCATTTCGGGGCCGACCAACTCTTTGATGCGGTTTATCGCGGCGTTCATCGGCGGGGTCCTTGCATGAACGGCAGCAGCTTTTCGAGGCTGGTATTCGAGAGCGTGATCGCGACGAGGATGATTGCGCCGACGATCATCTTGAAGGCGAACGGCGATACGCCGAGCAGGTTCAATCCATTTTGGGTGATGGCGATGAGAAGGACGCCGAGGACGCAGCCGAGAACCGAACCCTTGCCGCCGCCAAGCCTTGCGCCCCCAAGGACGACTGCGGCCAGTACGTCGAGCTCGCGTCCGTATAGCGCGTTCGGCACGACCTCCTGCGCATAATGCGCCTGGATCAGACCGGCGATCCCCGCCATCATTCCGAGCCATCCGAACGCGATGAATTGCATGGCGCCGATATTGATGCCGAAGCGACGCGCCCCTTCGGGATTATCGCCGAAGGCGTATAGCTGCCTCCCCGTCGTGGTGCGGGTTATGAAGAGCCATGTCGCAATGACGCAGATTACCATGACAAGCACGGGCAAGGTAATTTCCGCCCATGTTCCGTCGGCCATTTCATGTTCGAACAAGACCACCCTGTCTGTCAGCCAATCCGGCAGATCGTAGATCGATACGCCTTGCGTGAAGAACATCAACAATCCGAAGTAGATGTTGAAGGTGGCGATGGTCGCGACAATGGAAATGATGCGAAACCGGTGGATCAGGAAGGCGTTGAATGCCCCGAGCAATATGCCGAGACTGCCGGCGATCAATAGCCCGCTTATCCAGCCGCCGCCACCAACGTAGCCAAGGATCAGGGCGGTGACGTATTGAACAACCGATGCGGCAACGGCAAATGAGATATCGATGCCGCCCGCAATGAGAACCACAAGAAGCCCGACGGCGAAGATGATGTTGACGGAGCTCGTGTTCAGCAGATCGAACGCATTGCCCAAAGAGAAGAAACTGTCTGTCGTCAGCGAAAGAACCGCGCAGATGGCCGCTATGACCGCGAGCAGCGCAAACTCGGTCGCGTGGGATTGAACGAGCTTACGCATAGACGGCGGCCTCGATTTCCTGAAGGCTGCACGACCGGGGATCGAACCAGCCCGCAACCCTGCCTTGGGCCATGTGCAGCACCCGGTCTGCGTTGAAATAGACTTCAGGCACTTCGTCCGAGATCAGGATGATGGCAAGCCCGCTCTCGGCAAGTTTAGCCACAATCTCGAAGATTCCGGCGCGAGCACCCACATCGACGCCGACGGTCGGCGCATCGAGAATGAGGAGCTTCGGGTCCGTGGCCAGCCATTTGGCGATCGCAATACGCTGCTGGTTGCCGCCGGACAAGGTCGAGACCGCATCGCTCTGCCTGCCTATCTTCACGCCGAGATCGGCGATCCAGCGCGCGACCAATTGCCGTTTTCGGTCATCGGACAACAACCCGCCGGATTTGACCCGATCGAGTGAGGCAATCACCAGATTGTCAGCGATCGACTGGGGCTGGATAAGGCCGAGCGACAGGCGGTCTTCCGAAAGATAGGCAATCCCGGCCTTGATCGCATCGCGGTTCGATGAAAAGCGGACCGGCTTCCCGTGCAGCGAGACAGATCCGGACCGGGGCTTGAGCATGCCGAAGAGCGCCAGCGCGAGTTCCGTGCGTCCTGCGCCCAGCAACCCGGTTATACCGAGCGTTTCACCGCGCCGCACGTTGAATGAAATATCGTGGAATTGACCCGGGCGCGAAAGCCTTTTGACCTCAAGCACGATCGGGTTATCGGCAACTGACTTTGCCCGCACCTGCTGGTCAAAATTCTTGCCGGTCATCAGTTCGGTGACACGTGACTGCGTCATGCCTTCTACCGGGTAGACGCCAACCAGGGCGCCATCGCGCAGCACGGTGAGACGGTTGGAAATCTCCAGCACTTCGGCCAGACGGTGACTGACGAACACCACTGCGACGCCGGAAGCTGACAACGAGCGGACGATCTCGATCAGATGGTCGGTCTCGGACTGCGTCAGGGAAGCTGTCGGTTCGTCCATGAAAACGAGCTTCGCTTCGCCGACGAGCGCGCGGGCGATGGCTACAATCTGGCGCTGGGCAATCGAGTAGTCCTTGAGCGGTGCATCGACATCCAGTGCGACGCCAAGGCGCCTGAGTGCCTTGACCGCAATTTCACGCATGGTGCGATAGTTCACGAACCGTGGCCAGCGACCAATCACCGTCTGGAATGCGATGTTTTCTGCAACCGTCATCTCGGGAAACAGGGCAAGATCCTGCCAGATCACCTGAATTCCGCCGGCCTGGGCAGTGACGGGGGACATATGCGAATAGGTTTGCCCGTCATAATCGATGACCGCACCGGTTTCCGGACGATAGACCCCGGTTATGATCTTGATGAGCGTGCTCTTGCCGGATCCGTTTTCGCCGGCAAGACAATGGACTTCGCCCGGCAGCACTTCGAAGCTCACATTTTTGAGCGCCTTGATGCCGCCGAAGGTCATATTGATGTTGTGCAAAGACAAGAGCGGCTTCACGCCACTGACCGTGCTCGGAATATCTGCCATCATAGGTGCCTGTCAAAATCGGAGACTTGACGCTGCCGGCGCAACCACACCGGCAGCAGGAAGAACCATTGCTGATCAAAGACCCATCTTGGCCAGATCTGCCACGGTTTCCTTGTTGATGGGCACAAGCTGGTCGACGATGATGTTGTGGTTCTCGAAATCCGGGTGGATCACACCCAGACCCTCGATGTTATCGCCATCCTTGATTTTCTCACCCTTCATGAGCTTGTCGGCCAAGGTGACGAACACTTCGCCGGCCTGTTTCGGATTCCACATGAAGCCGCCGGAAATGGCATCGGACTTGATGAGCTTTTGTCCCTGACCTGGCGAGAACGGTCCAAGCACGAAGATCTCGCCGGTCTTGCGGCGCTCCTCGACAGCGCGTCCTGCACCGATCGGACCCTGACTGCCGAAAGCGAGGAAGCCCTTGAGATCTGGATGCGCCGAAATGAGATCGAGCGCAGTCGAGCGGCTCTTGTCCACGTCCTCGGCAACGCCGTAGCGTTCGCCGACGAGCTTCATGTCCGGATAGTTTTTCTTGATATATTCGTTGGCAGCATCGGCCCATGCATTGTGCAGGGGAACGGTCAGCGATCCAACGAAAACAGCATATTCACCCTTGCCGCCCATCTTTTCGGCGAGAAGCTTGGCATGCGCTTCACCAAAGCCGGTGGAAGAAGCAAGTTCGAAATCCCAGTCCGCACCTTTCTGGCTCGGCGACTCGTGCGTAATGACGATGATGCCTTTTTCCTTGGCCTTGCTCAGCACTGGCTCAAGCACCTTGGCATCGTTTGGCACGACGCCGATAACTTTCACGCCTTGCGCAATCAGATCCTCGATGGCGCGTACCTGAAGTGCCGGATCGGCGCTCGTCGGACCTACCATGAAAGCATCGACACCGATCTTCTTGCCCTGCTCCTTGATGCCGGCATCCATGGCATTGAACCACGGAATGCCGCCGATCTTGACGACGATACCGACTTTGCCGCTGTCGGCGGCAGTTGCCGCAAATGTGGCCGCCAAGGACAGTGACGCTGCAAACGCAGCGATCAGAAACTTTCTCATATGAATTCCTCCTCCACTTTGCTCCCCACAGGAGCTTATCATCCAACTGGGCAATGGGCACCTGCAGAACCAAAATGGTCTGGAAGTTCCCACTTTCTCAGCCACCGCCTCCTCGCGGCATCCAATTTCACCATGACGGTTGCATATTTGCACAATCGATGGTGCAATGAATATCAGTCAGTTTTAATCTTTCGTCAAGCGGAGTTTGGCACTAAGACAACCGCAGGAGAACGGGATGGAACATCAACCGAAGAAAAAGGCGACGATTTACGACCTGTCGGTTCTTTCCGGAAGTTCGCCATCCACGGTCAGCGCAGTTCTCAACGGTACGTGGCGCAAGCGGCGCATCAAGGAGAGCACTGCGAATCTGATCCGCGATCTGGCGGAAGAACATCAATACACCGCCAACCTTCAGGCGCGGGGGCTGCGCAGTTCCAGGTCCGGTCTGGTCGGCCTTCTCCTCCCCGTTCACGACAACCGCTATTTTTCATCGATGGCGCAGACGTTCGAGGCGCATGCCCGCAGCCGCGGGCAATGCCCTATCGTCGTCAGCGCCTGTCGCGATCCGGAAGAAGAAAGGCGAACAGTGGAAACGCTGATTTCCTATTCTGTCGACGAGCTGATCGTGGCTGGCGCTACTGATCCCGACGGCGTTCATGCCGTCTGCATCGCGTCAGGCCTCAAACACGTCAACATCGATCTGCCGGGCACCAAGGCTCCGTCCGTTATCAGTGATAATTATCAGGGTGCGCGTATGCTGACGGAGGCCATAATCCGTCATTTCACCGACGATCCTAAGCTCGGACCCGATGAACTTTATCTGTTCGGCGGACGCGATGACCACGCGAGCCGGGAACGTATTCGCGGATTTCGCGCCATCAAGCGCGAACTGATGCAGGGCGACTCCGACAGATGCATAGAACCGACCGGCTATTCGCCCAACATGGCACAGATTGCGTTCGAGCGATTCTATGCGCGTGAGGGCAAACTGCCACGCGGATTGTTCATCAATTCGTCCATCAATTTCGAAGGGCTTTTGCGTTTCATGGCGCAGCATCCGAACGAAGCGTTCCTTGATATTGTCGTCGGCTGTTACGATTACGATCCTTTCGGGTCGTTCCTGCCTTTCCCTGTTATCATGATCCGGCAGGATATCGAGGGGATGATCACCAAGGCTTTCGAGATCATGTCGGAGAACCGTCCGGCAGTGGAGACTTATCTCATCCAGCCGCAACTTGTGCCGCCACGCACTGCGCTGAAGGGCCCTCTCGACGCTATCAAGGATATAGCATAATCGTCGGCAGCAAGACGCCGGGCAAGCTACAGTCGCTCGCGCTGGTTCGGCTGTCGTCGCGGGCTGACGCAGGAGACTTGGCCAGCAGGCGCTCGAATGTTAGGGTGGACAAAATCCGTGCTGGGGACCAGGTCGAAATGAACAATGCCAAGTTGACGCGCCGGGGACTGTTATTGTCCAGCCTGGCTATAGTTTCCGGTTGTACGGCTGCGGCCCGACAAGTGGGGGACCCCCTCGCTTTTGGCTTTGCCCAGCGACCATTTATGGATCCTCGATTACGACGCCAACACGTTCAGTATACTGGATCTGAAGCCCCTGGAACCATCGTCGTCAATACATACGAACGTTTTCTCTATACCGTAGAGGAAGGCGGATGGGCGACGCGATACGGTATCTCGGTTGGCGAGGAAGGGCTCACCATGAAGGGCAACGCAACGATCGGGCGCAAGGAAGAGTGGCCCTCGTGGACGCCCACCCAGAGTATGATACGGCGAAAGCCGGACCTGGCACAGTACGCGGGGGGTGTGCCCGGTGGGCCAAATAATCCGCTTGGTGCATGTGCGCTCTATCTCTTCCGGGGCGGACGCGACACCATGTTCCGTCTGCACGGCACAAACCAGCCCTGGTTAATCGGCCAAGCTGTTTCGAACGGCTGCATCCGTCTGACAAATGAAGACGCCCTTTACCTCTACGAGCGCACGCCGTTAGGAACGCCGGTCGTGATCATTTAGCAACTTGGTATTATGAGCAGTTAAAGTTGTCGATTTTACCGATTCCAATGGGTGTCAGACAATACGTTGTGGCAATAGAGACACTACCTGTGTGTTTCCGCTTCCGGGCCCTAGCCTTCATTACTTTTTGTGATACTCTACCATTGGTAGTACTCTACCATCGATAACCTACTCGCCTTTGAGGGAAAGGATTGTCTAATGAGCAGGATTCTATTTGTTGTAGTTGCCACGTTAGCTGTTGCCAGTCTAAGTGCCTGTGGGTCGATTGGTAAGGGGAAAGCTCCGCCGCCAGTCGCTGAAGAGCCCGCAGCCGCGCCGGTGTATAAGTAATCTTATTACTGTGGGAGGTAGTGGTAGTTCCACGCCTCCCATTTCTTTCGATCGCATGCCGCCGGCGCCCTATAGGTATAAAACCGGTCGTAAGTATTTTGCGATGGTTAATGGCTCGAGACTGGTGAGGATGGTATGGCGTTCTTGAATGGCCGTCTATCGATTCTGGCTTCGCTTGTGATTGCGCTAAGCGGGTGCGCGTCGGATACTGGAATCAAACCCAATGTAGTGGCCTACAACAATCAAGGCTCTACAGAAACCGGAGCGCCGCCGCTATCGAAGGCGCAAAGCGGCAAAGAAGCAGCGACACGTCAGGTAGCAGAAGGCCGGTATTTCATCGAATTCCGCTCCCGTTACGCTCTTACCTACGGCCACTCATATGTAATCTTTGGGCGGCTGAACAAAGCCGGTGAGCCTATCGACAGAGAAGTGGCAGGCCTTCATCCGGCTTCAGATAGCGTCGTCCCCTACGTTCTCGGTCATTACATCCCCGTGCCGGCCGAGACCGGAGCGAGCGACGGCGATCTGGAAGACAAGTACAGATCGGCGAGTTGGCGTGTCATGCTGAGTGAACCCGAATATCGGAAAGTCGTTGCGTACATCCGAAAGCTTCAGGCCAGATCCCGTTTATGGCAAGCGACGGTCTATAATTGCAATGCTTTTGTGGGGGAAATCGCTGGCTCGATGGGCTATAAAGCTCCCGGCATCTGGCTTCGCCCGCAACAATATATAACAAAGCTTCGGGAGATGAACGGGGGCCCGAATGCTATCGGGTACACGGGGCCCGCAGGTTAGATTTTGAGAGCCACTGTATCTGAGCGTGTGTCAGCCGATAAGGCTGCAGTGCATTGAGCACGGCTAATGAAGAAGTCAGTTCGCGGAAAAAGGGTACCGGTAGCGTGAGCATCTCGGTGGCTTCAGTTGGCGAGATCGTGTGGCTGCTCGGCATCGTCGCCTGGTTTGTCATCCGATACCCGTTCGAGCGCCGCGCCAAGCGCGTAAAGGTTTTACGCGACGCCCGGACGCGCTCCGACAGAACAGCGCTGGCCCTTGCGTTCTTTGGCCTTGCAGTCCTGCCTGGATTCTACGTCGCCACCGGCATCCCGCAAACCACCGACTATGTCCCGAGCGTGTGGGCGATTGCCATTGGTACGGTCATCCTGTTGCTCGCATTATGGGTTTTCCGCAGATCGCACAAGGAGTTGGGCCGGAATTGGTCGATTACGCTCGAGATCCGCGAGAAGCACAAGCTTGTCACCTCCGGACCCTATGCCTTCGTCCGCCACCCGATGTACACCTCGTTCCTGCTCATGGCACTGAGCCAAGCCCTGCTGCTCGCAAATTGGCTCGTGGGTCCGATGGGCTTGATCGGCCTCGCAATCCTTTTTTTTCTGCGGGTAAACAAGGAAGAGCGTATGATGTTGGAGAATTTCGGCCCACAATACCAAGATTATATGACGAGGACCAAGAGAATCATCCCTTACATCTACTAGAGGTCATACGATGCGAGGCCGAGCCCTCAAGCTTTCGGCGCCCCGACGCCTTGTCAACGACCTGATGAAGTTTTCGATCGTAGTGCCTCGGGTTACGGTACAGCGTCAGATGAACATAGGCCCACTCTTGCGGGCCAGGACAGCGCAACATGTCAAGCCCTCCTGGACCGTGCTCTTCTTGAGGGGGTATGCGCTTCTCTCCCAGGAGACCCCGGAGTTGCGGCGTGCCTATGTGAAGTTCCCTTGGCCGCAGCTCTACGAATATCCCGTCAGCGTTGCTTCCATTGCCCATGAGCGTGAGCATGATGGCGAGCGGGCTGTACTGCTGAGCCGCATCAAGGATCCTGAACACCGCTCCATTAAGGAACTCGAAGAGTTGATCCAGGGAGCCCGGTCGCGTCCGGTGATGGAGGTCAAAGAGTTTAGGCAAGCCTTGAGCTTTGCGCGTACGCCGGCATTGTTCAGGCGGTTGACGATGTGGCTGGGCTTGAATATCGGCCGACAACGGGCAAACTATTTCGGCACATTCCAACTGTCGGTATATTCGGGCCTCGGAGCAGAGTCGCTCAACCCGCTGACACCTTTGACGACACTGCTCAACTACGGCCCAATCGGTAATGACGGGTCGGTGAATGTTCGTATCCACTACGACCACAGGGTGATGGACGGGGCCAACGTCGCGCGGGCATTGGAAAAATTTGAAACGATTCTCAATGGCGCGGTCTCTGACGAAGTGGGGCGGCTTACCGAAAATGCTGCTTCCGCTTAACCTGCATGCCTGCCCAGAACGTTCCACCTTGCTCAAGCTTAAGATTTGATCAAGCGCGCGGCATGCCTTTTGGCCTCAAATGGCGCTTTTGTGCAGCGATTCTGAAGATTGAGTTGGAGGCACCGTAACCTCGGTATCCGTTGCGCTGAACGATTTCAAAAAAGAAACCCTCGCCGTAGTTCGGACTGTACAGCTGAAAGTATTCACCGTTTTCATCACGGTCATAAAGGATGTTTGCCGACCTCAGCCTGTCGGAAAGTTCTATATCGAGACCGAATCGTGCTTCCAGATCATCGTAGTAATTGGAAGAGATCTGAAGTGGCGTGAAGCCGTTTTTATGGAGCGCAGACGCAGTCGCAAAGATGTCGCTGGTCTCAAACGCCAGATGCTGGACGCCGGACCCGAAATTTTCGGCGATGAAATGTCCCGCAAGGGTAGTGCGGTTTTCTGCACCATTGAGTGTCAGGCGGAACCGGCCGTTATCGTTTTCAATCACCTGGCTGCGCACGATGCCCGCAGGATCGACGATATCGACCATCGGCGTTTTATGCGCCTTGAAAATCGAAGTGTAGAATAGGACCCAAGTCAGCATCTCGTCGTACTTCATGGTCTGGGCGATATGGTCAACGCGTTGAAGCCCCACACCATCCCGCGGCTTTCCACCCGCAATCATGTTGAACTCGATCTCCCATATATTTTTGAGATCAGACTTTTGATCGACAAAATAAATGATACCGCCACCGACCCCGCGGATCGCCGGCATCGTCAGCTCGCCCGGCCCGACGGTTTGCTCGAAGGGCTCTGCGATAAGGGCGCGTGCGCGTTCGGCGGTTGCTTTCGCATCATCCACCTCGAGGCCGATCGCGTAGGCCGATGTGCCATGGACCAGATAAGAGGAGCGAGCAAATCCTTCATGCTCGGTGTTGATGACAAGATTGATCCCACCTTGCCGGTAAAGCGTCACCAGCTTCGTTTTGTGCTGACCAGCGACGTGGAAACCCAATGTGCGCAAAAGCCCGCCGAGTTCTTCGGCCTCCTCCTCGCTGGCAGAAAACTCAACAAATGCCACGCCATCGACTTGGGTGCGGTCCGGCATCGTTGGCAGCGCAATGGCCACCTCCGGCTCGCGGCGCTGCATCTGGTCGCCCAGATAGATAAGCGATCGATGACCATCCAGCGCTATCGAACGGGGCGAGCCGCCACGAAACTGGTCATTGAAAATTTCCAGTGACAGAAATCCATCATAGCCGGTTGCAGCGACGGCTCGCATGAAATCCACGACCGGTAGATCCCCCTCCCCTGGCATGTTGCGGTAGTGGCGGCTCCAGTACAGGAGATCCATGTCGATGAGCGGGGCATCGGCAAGCTGGACAATGAATATTTTTTCCTTGGGAATCGAGCGGATCGAATTGACATCGATCTTTCGCGCCAGCGTATGGAAGCTGTCCAGGATCAGCCCGACACTGGTGTGATCAGCGCGGCGCACGATTTCCCACGCGTCACGATGATCATTGATGTGCCGCCCCCAGGCGAGCGCTTCGTATCCAACGCGCAATCCGCGTTTTTTTGCACGTTCGCCAAGCTCGCGAAAGTCATCCGCAGCACGATCCAATCCACCCAACGCGATTGGCGATACGTTCGAACAGACAAGCACGAGGTCCGTTCCCAATTCCTGCATTACATCGAATTTGCGTTCGGCCCGATCGAATGCGCGGGATCGATGTGGTTCCGGCATTCCTTCGAAATCACGAAAGGGCTGAAACAGGGTGATCGCCAATCCGTGATCCCTGACCAACCTGCCGACATCGCGCGGGTTCGCATCGAAAGCCAGAAAGTCGTTCTCGAAAATCTCAACACCGGTGAAACCTGCCTTTGCGATCGCATCCAGCTTTTCAGGGAGATCGCCACTGATTGAAACTGTTGCAATTGAAGTCTTCATTGCCGGATCCTTGCGTCTATGAAGGAAAGCGTTCTATGCGGTCATGGACTTGAAATGGTCGAGCATCCGGTTCGCATCAGGCTGCAGGCCGGTAAAAAGCTGAAAGGCTCCGACAGCCTGGAATACCGCCATGCCCCCGCCATCGAGCGTTGGACAGCCGTGCTGGCGTGCCTGCCTCAACAATTCCGTCTCCAGGGGAAAGTAGACAATTTCCGCCACCCAATGGCGTCGATCAAGCATATCCGCCGGTAACGGCAAGCCAGGATACCCAGACATGCCAGTGGGTGTGGCATGGATCAATCCCGACGCCTGCTGCATCGCCTCCAGAAGATCACCTCCAGCGATGATTTGCGCGTCGGGGAAGATCTGCTGCATTGACCTGCACAGCGCAATGGCGCGCTGTCGTTCGCGATCAAATACGGCAAGCTTCGCCACTCCCAGCGACAAAGCTGCATATGCGGTTGCGACCCCTGCGCCTCCCGCGCCGAGCTGAACCACAAACGACGTGTCGACCCCGGGAAGGCCGCGACGGAAGCTCTGGGCAAAACCCCACCAATCGGTATTGTGGCCGTAGCGCCGTCCATCCTTCAGAACGACGGTATTTACGGCACCGATCGATCTGGCATCGGCGGAAAGTTCATCAAGGTGAGGCATGACCGCCTGCTTGCAGGGATGCGTAATATTGAGACCTGAAAAGCCACGTTCCTCCGCTTCAGAAAGGAGCCGAGGAAGATCGTCGATCGATGCACCAAGCTGATTGAGGTCGATCAGGTCATATTCATAGGAGAGCCCCTGCGCCCTGCCTTCCTTCATGTGCATGGCGGGCGTGAGCGAAGCCTGGATGCCTGCCCCAATGAGCCCCGCCTTTGTCGGCTTCAACAATGTCTCGCTCATCATTTCCATTCCGCTCGTTCGAGCTCGGCACGACCTTGGACTATCGAGCAAGTCAGCCCGCTGCAGAGCGCGGGCTGACTTGTACCTCTACTGGCCGCGTGCTGCGTTCAGTTCCTTGAAGAGTTCCGTAACGGTCTCTGTGCCAATGTCCGCGCTGAACTTGTCGATCATCGGCTTGACCGCGTCGCGAAGTTTCTGTGTTTCCTCCGGGCTGAGTTCAGTGACTTCCATCCCGGTCTTCTTGATCTCGTCGATCGATGCCGCGTCCTGCTCACGCGAAACCTTTCGCTGATAATCGCGCGCTTCGTCTGCCGCCGACTGCAATACGGCCTTTTCTTCATCATTCAGCCCGTCCCAGAACTTCTTGCTGATCAGCACGATCTGCGGATTGTACTGGTGGCGCGTAATCGTCATGTACTTTTGAACTTCATAGAATTTCGCGTTCACGATATTCGCCGCGGGATTTTCCTGACCGTCCACCGTTCCTGTTTCGAGCGCGGTATAGAGTTCGGTATATGGCATGGGCACCGCATTCGCGCCGAGACTGTTGAAAAGCTCAATGGGAATTGGCGACTGGATCGTGCGGATTTTCAAACCCTTGATGTCTTCGAGCTTTGCTACCGGATGCCGGTTGTTGGTCAGATTTCGAAAACCGAGCTCCCAATAGGCAAGCCCGACAAGGCCAGTATCCGGCAGCATTTTGATGAGGCTGGTGCCGAACGGGCCGTCCATGACCTTGTCTGCCTCTTCACCGCTGTTAAACAGGAAGGGCAGATCGACCGCGCCGAACTGCTTGACGTTGCCGGCCAGTATCCCGGCGTTCAGTACTGTCATTTCGATCACCCCGCCCTGAAGGGCGGAAACCGTCTGAACGTCTCCGCCCAGCACGCCTCCCGGGAAAAGCTTCACGGTAATTTTGCCGCTGCTCTTTTCCTTCACGAGATCCGCGAACTTCTCCATGCCCATGACCTGCGGATGGCCCTTGTTGTTGGCCGATGCAAATTTGAGCTGATGCTCGCGGAGCTCGGCCATGGCCGGACCAGTCGTCAACAGTGCGAGTGGCAGTGCCACTCCTACAAGGACTTTCATCAATTTATTCAGCATTTTTTCCTCCCAATGTTGGCCGGTGTCTCCCCACGGCCGGTTGAATTCTTTTCGTCACGTGCCACCTGCTCTTCAATGTCCGAGCCAGCTCACCGGAACCATTACCAGTTGCGGAAACAGGACAAGCAGGAGCAGCACGATGAGTTCAGCGATGAGAAATGGCATGACTCCCTTCATCAGCTCTTCCATCGAAAGTTTCGATATTCCGCAGATGACGTTGAGCACGGTGCCGACCGGCGGCGTGATGAGGCCGATCGAGTTGTTGATGATGAACAGGACGCCGAAATACACGGGATCGATCCCTGCCTCTTTGATGATCGGCATCAGCACCGGTGTCATGATGAGGATGGTAGGCGTCATATCCATTGCGGTGCCGACGAGCACCACGAGAACCATGATGGCGAGCAGCAGCAATGTCTGATTGCCCATCAATGGCTGGATGAGCGCGGCGAGATCGCCCGGCACGTCAGCCACCGTGATCAGCCACGCGGAAACCGCTGCCGCCGCGACGAGAAACATGACGACAGCCGTAATCTTCGCAGCGGCGACGAAAACATGGAAAAGTTTTGCTGGCGGCAATTCGCGATAGATCACCATGGCAACGAAGAGCGAATAAACGGCGGCGACCACCCCTGCTTCGGTGGGCGTGAACACACCGAATTTCAGCCCTATGATGATGATAAGCGGCAGCATGAGGGCCCAGATGCTGTCGATGAATGCCTTCAACCGGACAGCGCCGGATTGTCGTGGGGGCAGGCTCAATTGCTCCTTGCTGGCAACAATCAGCCACGTGATGCACAGCGCCATGGCAATCAAGAGACCGGGAAATATCCCGGCAAGAAACAGCTTGGTAATCGACACGCCGCCGACGACGCCATAGAGGATGAAACCAATCGAAGGCGGGATGATCGGTCCAATGATCGACGCCGAGGCAAGCAACCCGCCCGCTCGCGCCGGATCATGGCCCGATTTCAGCATCATCGGCAACAGCAGGGTCCCCAGCGCGGCCGCATCGGCCACGGCAGATCCTGAAAGGCTCGACAGCACGCAAGCGGCAAAGATCGCCACGAAACCCAGACCGCCGCGGATATGGCCGACCAAAGCCATGGCCAGATCGACGATGCGCCGCGACAGGCCCCCGGTGTTCATCACTTCGCCAGCAAGCATGAAGAACGGGACTGCCATCAATGGAAAGCTGTCTGCGCCGTTCAACACATTTTGCGCAACGATCTGCGCATCGAACATGCCGAGATACATCATGAGCGCGACGCCGCTGACAATCAGAGCGAAGGCGATCGGGACGCCCAGCGCCATGGGCCCGAGAAGTGCACCAAGGAAAATTGCTACCGTCATCCTTGGCTCCCCAGAGTATTCACAGGACGGCCTAGCCCCGTGCTTGAGTGGTCATCGTCAGCGATCTGCTCTTCGGAGTCGCGTACAAGCTCGGCAGTCGCCAGATCGATACGGCCAGTTGCGACGCAAAAGACATCCCAAAGAAGGATCAGGAATGCGGGAACCCCGAACGCGAGGCCTGCACCATAAAAGAAAGCCATGGAGATACCGGTCGCAGGTGCTTTGACATGCAGGTTGATCAGTGTCTGATCCCAGCTGCCGCTGATCAATAACCATGTCGCCACCAGCATGAGGAAATGTCCGGCCAAAACGGCCGCCTTGGCAATATTTGGCGGCAAACGCCGGATAACAGAATCGACGCCCAGATGCCCATGTTCATGCATGGCGACAACAGCACCAAGGAACGTCAGCCATATGAAAAACAACCGCGCGAGTTCTTCGGAGTAAGTGATGCCCTGATTGAACGCGTAGCGTAGGACGACATTGCCGAAAACCAGTACCACCATGCCCGCAAGCAACAGTGCGATTGCAACCTTCAGCATGAGAAAGCAGAATTCGATTATGCGCGCCATTCGCTCCTCCCGCGAGTGAACTGTTCAGAACAGTCTTTTTTACATGCGAAGGGCATGCGCCGTCCGAAAACCCCGGCACCATGTCCGCATGGTCTGCGCTCCTCCAGCACAGGCCAAATTGCATATTGTCCTAAAATGTACTAACCAGTTCGAATGTCAAGCGCTTCTATTGAAAGATCGATTGAAGGTGAATATGACTTCGTAGACGCCGAGATAGGGTATTCGGGGCGAATATTTCACACGTCCCGGATTTTCACTTTTACATTCAACTGCTTGATGCGATGGGACTTGAATTGACCGACGGTTCGGCGAGTGCAAGAAAGAACGATCCGCAGAGAACGCAGGAAGATATCCTCGTCGTGGCAACGGAGGAGTTTTCAACGCATGGTCTTGCGGGGGCCCGGGTCGATGCCATCGCGGAACGCACCCGAACTTCCAAACGTATGATCTATTATTATTTCGGCAGCAAAGAGGGTCTATACCTCGCTGTGTTAGAACGATCGTACCGCAAGATCCGAACACTTGAAGCGGATTTGGAGCTTACGAACCTGCCGCCGGAGGCGGCGTTGCGAACATTGATCTCAACCACGTTCAATCATGATGAGGCCAATCCGGATTTCGTTCGATTGGTCAGTATCGAGAATATTCATCATGCCGCCCATATGCTTCGATCCGAAGCGATCCGCGATTTGAACGTCTCCGTGATCGAGACGATTGCTGGCATCCTGAAGCGCGGCATAAGGGACAAGGTTTTTCGCCGGAACGCCGACCCAGTTGATGTGCATATGATGATCAGCGCGTTTTGCTTCTTCCGGGTTTCGAACCGATATACGTTTGGAACGATATTCCGCCGGGACCTGTCAAAACCGGAAACCATGGAGCGCCATCGCAACATGATTGCGGATGCCGTTGTCAGTTATCTCAAGGCGCCTGAGTAATTCCTGCTTATGCGGTTGCGTTGAGCCAAAAGCGGACAAGCCCGGCATTGTAGAGAGCGGCACCCTGCTGTTCCTTTCGAAAGGAAGGCGCCGCTTTGTCGATGCTATTGCTCCCGGAATGCGCGGTTGAACTGATCGGCGAGCGGCTTGGACAGGAAGGACATCGCCGTACGCTGTTCTGTCGAAACGAAAACCTCGACGGGCATGCCTGGCAGGAGCTTGCTGTTGCCGAGCTTTTCGAGCTCATCGGCGGGAACGATCACATCGGCCAGATAATAGACTTGTCCGGTTGAAGGATCGCTGCTGGTCGCCGCAGAGACATAAGCAACACTTCCGTACAATTCGGGTGTCGTACGCTGGTTGAAAGCGGAAAAGCGGAGCTTTGCCGGCTGCCCGACGAAAACCTGATCGATATCGGTCGGCGACAGTTTCGCCTCTATCTTCAGCGCTGCATCTGCTGGAACAAGCGTGACCAGCTTTTCGGCAGGGGTGATAACGCCACCGATCGTATGGACCGCCAGCTCGTTGACGGTTCCGGATAGCGGTGCGCGAATGTCTGCGCGGGCGAGCCGGTCCTCGATAGCCACACGCCGTTCCCTGAGTTCGGAGAGCTTTGGTTCTATGGAACTGAGTTCACGCTGTGCTTCCGTGCGTGCCGTTTCATCGATGGCAATGATCTGCAGCTGGATTTCGCTCATGCGGGCTTTGGCGCGCGCAATGTTGGCTTCGACTTCGCCCCGCTCTCCTAAAAGCTTGGCCATTTCGCGGTCTATGATGTATTTGCGTGAAGTCTCGATCAAACGCTTGTCAGTCAACCCCTTGATCTTGCCATGTTCGGTCTTGACCAGCGCGATCTCGTCGATCTTGGCATCGCGCTGCGACTCAAGCCCCTTGATTTCCTCGCCGAGCTGATTGATCCCCAGAGCCAGCTGTTCTTTCTGGCTTTTGCGGTTCTGGCGGTTGCCCTCGAACATGCGATTTTCACCGAAGAACACGTGCTGGAAGTCGTCAATCCTGGCGGAGAGTTCCGGTGCCAGGATAATCGCGTCGAGATTGTCGCGCTCGGCCATCAGGCGGGCCTGTTTCGCCATCAGTTCGACGAGCTGGGTGCGAACGATCGAAAGTTCAGCGCGCGTCTCGGCATCGTCAAGCCGCAGCATGACTTGGCCTTTGGTGACGAAATCACCTTCCCTGACGGCTATCTCGCTGATGATGCCGCCATCCCGGTGCTGGATCGACTTCAGGTTCTGATCAACCTTGACCATCCCCGGTGCAATGATCGCCCCGGTGAGCTGCGCGGTGGCGGCCCAACCGCCTGCGCCCACGAACAGAAGCATGCCGAGGGTAATGCCGGCAAAGACACGCGGCCCCACGGGGAAACTGTTTTCCGGCTCGATCTGCATTAGCGACCCGTTGGCATTGTTTTTTTGTTTTTGTCGGCCGAACATCATTCACTCCAGTTCACGTCACAATGGCATTTCACTCAGGGATTTTCGACAATCATCAGCATATGATGACCGTTCAGATTGATCGTCATTTCATAGTGTTCGTTGCGGTCCATATCGACCTCGATCAGCGTCTGTTGCAGTTCGTCCGTTCCCTCGTGACGAACCCGGATCGGCAGCGGTTGCGCGTCGGCATCCTCGCCGTAAACCTCCTCGAACCGGTCTTCCAGGTTATTGATGACATCCTCGAATATCTCGTACCTGGACATTTCGATGCGATCGCCAACCATGAAATCGAGGATCTGGTGGATCACCTCGGCACTGGAACTGCCTTCCGGAATCTGGAACTCGAAAGTATCGGCTCCTCCGCCACCCTCCAGGATCATGGCGGTGGTACCGACATTTATCTGATCGTTGCCGGTGCTGCCGACTACCTTTTCGAAGCCGGAAATCACATCTTGGCCGATATCGAATCCTGTCGCTGCGCCCGTGTCCAGATCGACAAGGACGCCCTGAGCCGACTGCGAGTAATCGAGGGTGTCGGATCCGGCCTCGCCGTCATAGATGTCATTGGTGCCATCGGCGGCCGCTTGTACGATGTCGTCGCCGGTCCCTGCCAGCACGCAGTCGGCTCCTGCGCCATCTGCAATCACGTCATTGCCGGCGCCCCCGTAAAGGGTGTCAGCGCCATCGCCGCCGGAGATGACATCATCCCCGCCGTTGCCGATCAGCGTCTCGTCATCATCACTTCCCGTAACCTCGTCATCACCTTCGCCGCCCTTGATCACCTCGAAATTGGTGATGCTGTCCGTACCGATTTCCGCTCCGCTGGCATTGGCAGCGACCAGATCGACGACCACGTTCATCAGCGCGGCCGAATAGTCGAGCGTGTCGATGCCGCCGCCGCCATCATACGTATCAGCCGCCGCATCCATGGCTGCTGCGACCGTGTCGTGGCCACCGTCGCCGCTGACCGTATCCGTCCCTGCCCCATCCGACAGTTGATCATTGCCCTCGCCGCCCGACACGATGTCAGCGCCGCCACCGCCATCGATCACATCATCGCCGCCATTGCCATGGATCTCCTCCGCCGCATCGCTGCCTTGAATGTCATCCTGCCCCGCCCCGGCCAGCAGAACCTCGAAGTTTGAGATCGTATCCTCACCAATCTCGTCACTGGATGCAGTACCTTCGTCGAGATCGATCGTGCTGCCGTGCAGGACTGCGGTGTAATCGAGCGTGTCTTTGCCGCCACCGCCATCATATTGATCAGCGACCTCATCGGTATCGACTACGACGGTATCGTCGCCATCGTCGCCGCGCACGATATCTTCGTCGTCACCGCCAATGAGCAAATCATTCCCGGACCCTCCGACGAGAACGTCGGCGCCTGCCTGGCCAAAGATGATATCGTTGTCGCCGCCACCATCCAGCTTGTCATTGCCGGCATCGCCATGGATCGTATCGCGGCCGAGATCACCTGCGACGCTGTCATTGCCCTCGCCGCCGAACAGCAGGTCGTCATCATTGCCGCCGCTGATCGTGTCATCGCCGCTTTCGCCGAAGATGGTGTCGCGGCCTTCTTCGCCGAACAGCCGATCATTGCCGCTGCCGCCGAAGACCTGATCGTCACCGAGACCGGCGAGAACAATGTCGTCGCCAGCCCCCGCGAAGATAAGATCATTACCGCTGCCGGCGATGATATGGTCGTTGCCATTGCCGCCATTGACAGTGTCATTGCCGCCCCGGCTGTCGATGTTATCGTTCCCATCGCGCCCGTCGACGTCGTCGGCGCAGTTTGTTCCGACGAGGACATCATCGCCTTGGGTGCCGATGATCGGCGGTGTCTTCAACACCGAGAACTGGGCCGTCTGCAGGATCGAAACCTTGCCATCGGTGATCTGATAGGTGACCGTCACAGGACCGAGCATCGCCGCATCGAAATACCAGCCACTTGCGGTTTGCGTCAGCGTTCCCGACGATACCGTAATATTCTGTATGCGGAGCGCATCGCCATCCGGATCAGACGCGCCGCGCAGGAGATCGGAAAGGCCGATCAGCGCGACCGCGCAGCCGAAGACATCCGCGAGATAAACCGGTCCATTGACGCGGGGAGCACGATTGACGGCTTTCTCCTCATCCGGATCGGCGTCCTCGTCGTCAGCGACATCCTCGCCGAGGTCGATGTCATAAACCGGTGCAGCCTGGGGCTGTGAACCCCCACCACCGCCGGAGGCCAGATTCGATATCCGGCCACCGCGCCATGCATTGTCATTTGCCGCATGGAAGGAGAACGATACGCCGCCAAAGTTTCTCAACAGTGCCGAGCTTGGCAGGTTGAGTTTTTGGAACTCGATCATCGGCGAATCGGAAAGCTCATAGCGCCAGTTTCCGGAATCAAACAATTGCCGGCCTGAACCGGACTTTTCTCTCGCCGCTTCTTCGAGCTCCGTCGTCACTACGGGAGCGCCAGCGGCCGCGACTTCAGGCGATCCGGACTGCTCCGGAGCTTGAGGCTTGGCTTCTTCCTGCCGCTCGTCACTGGCGAGCCGCGGGAAGGCGCTTTTGAGGTAAACCGCGAGCCCGGTGAGAAACACCGTGAAAAACAGCGGCGCATGGGAGCGCTTGTCCTGGTTCTTCAGAACGTAATGTTCATGCGACTCTTCCGGTTCGGGCTTGGCGGATTTGGTTCCTTTGACATCGATCATCATGCTGAAACCCTCGATGTGACGCGCGGCGCATTTTGTGCTGCAGGTGCGGGTCTGTTGACTGTCTCTGCGGGTACGGACGATTTGAGAATCTCGTCCTTGGGTCCGAAAGCCACCATCTTGCCGTTCTGGATGACGGCAACCATATCGACTGCGGCAAGAGCGCTTGGCCGGTGTGCAATGACGATGGCGATACCACCGCGTTCACGGATGGCCTTGATTGTCTGGGTCAGCGCCATCTCGCCTTCGCCGTCGAGATTGGAATTCGGCTCGTCCATGACGACAATGAAAGGATTGCGATAGAGAGCGCGCGCAAGCCCTATACGCTGGCGCTGCCCGGCCGAAAGCGATGCCCCTTGCGGACCCAGCGCAGTGCGGTAACCATCCGGCATACGCACGATCATCTCATGGATGCCTGTGATCTGCGCGGCTTCCACGATTGCCCGCGCGTCGACCTTGGGCTCAAGACGCGAGATATTTTCCTCAACCGTTGCATCCAGCAACGCCACATCCTGCGGGAGATAGCCCATGTACTGGCCAAGCTTGCCGTCCGACCACTGCGTCAGTTCGGCATCATCCAGTCGCACGCTGCCGCGCAGCGTCGGCCAAATGCCTGTCAGGGCACGCGCGAGGGTTGTCTTGCCTCCGCCGCTCGGACCAATAATGCCAAGTGCTTGCCCGGCTTTGATCTCGAAACTGACGTCGCTCAGGAGTATGCGACCGGACCCCGGTGCGGCAACTGTGATCTTTTCTACTTTCAACGATCCGGTGGGCGCCGGCAGATCCATGGGCGCTTCAATCGCCGATAATGCGACGACCGTTTCCTTGAGCCGTTGGAATGCAGTGCGCGCCGAGACAACACCCTTCCAGTTGCCGATTGCAAGATCGACGGGAGCAAGCGCCCGCGCCGAAGCGACAGAAGCTGCAATGATAGCACCGGCGGAAAGCTCGCCCTGAATCGTCAGCCAGGCACCGAGTCCAAGTACCGCCGACTGGAGGAGCATGCGGAGAACACGCGAGATCGCACTAAATGTGCCGCTGATGTCATTCGTCCGCGTTTGAAGTTCGAGGTGTTCCTGATTGGCTCGGTTGAACCGGTCGACCGCTCGTCCAGCAAAGCCCATCGCCTTGAGAATATCGGCATTGCGGGCATTTGAATCGGCGATCGCATTGCGAGCAATAGCCGCTTGATGGGTCGAGCTTGCCAGGCGGCGGGTCATGAGCTCGGTTACAATCGTCAGGATGGACAAGATGAATGCACCGGCAAATGTCAACGCGCCGAGATATGGGTGGAGCATATAGACAAAGATGAGGTAGAGCGGCATCCACGGCAGATCGAACAGGGCGACGGGGCCCTGGCTGCCGAGAAAGCCGCGTACCGTATCGACATCGCGGCCGCGCTCCAGTGCCTCTGCCGTCGAAAAGCCAAAGCGGGGCATATCGATCGCGACCTGATGTGCCATGGGGGCAATCCTGGCGTCGAGACGCGCTCCGATACGCACCAGCACCTGCGAGCGGATGATATCGAACATGCCCTGGAACAGGTAAAGGCCGATCGCCAATGCCGACAAAGCCAGCAGCGTGGGAACGCTGCCGCTGGTCAAGGCGCGATCATAGATCTGCAGCATGTAGAAGGAGCCGGTCAGCGCCAGAATGTTGATGACGCCGGAGGTGGTGAAGAGAAACACGAATATCCCGCGAAAGCCTTGCGTCAGCTTCTCGGCATTTTTCCGCTTGGTGCCAGTCAATGGGGTTTTCGAACGCATTTTTTCTTACCGTTTTCTTGTTGAGCTTTCAGCCGAGCGACCACACGGTGGACCGCGCTTGCCAGTTCAAATCCAATATGTTGAGCTCGCCTGTGGTTTGGCACGCCGGCACTTCCTGGACGCCCACGTGGTGGTGAGGCGCTTCGTCAACACTTCTGCAGAAATCGTCATGACTGCCATGGCCAACGCAGCAATGAACGCCTGTCGGCCCAGAACGGGCTGATACGCACAAACTGCGAGGAGGTAGAGCGGGAGCCACGGCAGACGCAGCGCCTTCACCAGGCTTCCACCCCCCGGAACGCCGATAGCGCCGGCATTACGACGCTGAAACGGTTCGAAGCGTGGCATGTTGCTTGCCGGTCGGCCGGCAAAATCAAATCTGGAATGCATCCTCGTGGCCCCCCCCTTTTTTCTTATTGGTATGCGCGGCGAGCCGGTGATGCCGGCTCGCCGCAGTTCCCGGACTTACAGATGGAAGTCCGAGCTGGTGAGGTTATGGTTCCCCTTGATGCTCAAGCGCAGTTCGGCTCCGCTGTCTCCATCGACGCTACCTTGAACAATCGTATAGTCACCGTCCTCACGCGTTTCATGCGTGACAACCAGTTGTGCTGCACCACTTAGTGTCGAGGCTGCAACCAGGGTGAAGGACTGATTACCACCCGCACCGTTATTGGCGTCGACACCGGTAAGGTCGATCTTGTCTCCCGGCTGGAAGCCGGCGATCGTATCCCCATCTGCGTCCCCTGCGGAGAGGAAGCGGAATGTGTCGTTACCTGCTCCGCCGTCGATGACATTGACGGCACTGCTTGCAGTGATCGTATCGTTACCGGACCCGGTCGCGACATTCTCGACATTCCAAAGTGTGTCGTTGCCCGATTGACTGCTTGATGCACTACCCCGGCCCGCAAAGCCCGTTCCGAGATCGACTGTCAGGTTGGCAGTAATTGCAGCCATGTCGAGCGTATCGTTGCCGGCATCGCCGTAGTAGCTGTCATTCCCGTCGCTGGCTTCAGCGACGAACATGTCATTGCCATCTCCACCATGCGCGGTGTCGTTACCGGAACCGGTGTTGATCAGATCGTTTCCAGCATCGCCGAAGATGCGGTCTGATCCGGCATCGCCGTAGAGCATGTCGTTGCCAGCCCCGCCGAGAACGTCATCGCTGCCGGCACCGCCGAAAGCCATGTCATCGCCGTCTTGTGCACTGATGAAGTCGTCGCCTTCATCACCGCGGATGACATCCGCTCCAGCGCCGCCCATGACCGTGTCACTGCCGCCAAGCGCGATGATCGTTTCGCCGTTGACAGTGCCAAGCAGAACGTCCGCATTGGCTGTACCCACAACCGGAGCCCCTGGTGATTCCGAACCTGTTCCTGGTGCAGGATCATCATCTTCCACCGGATCTCCGCCAATCTGGGGCATGCCATCGGGGGCAGTAAATGTGATGGTATGCTCGCTGCTGGTCAGTGTTGTGACGCCATCTTCTATCGTTGCTTCATAGTCTGCGATGGTCGCCCCGCTTGGCAGTTCGATCACGTCCTGGGGACGGAGCGTGCCGACGATGGTGTCGTTGCCGCCGTTGGACTTGAAGACGATCCGGTGTGCCGAGGTCAAGGCGGAGATATCAACTGTATCGTCGCCGGTATTACCATCGATGGTGATGGTGTTGAAGTTCAGGCTTGTGAAGGGCGCATTGAAGTTGCCGATGACCTGAATCGTGTCACCATTACCGTGCCGCCATCCGCTGTGGTGGGGTTGTTGCCGTTGTTGGCAGTCGTGTTGAGCGTGTTGACAGTGATCTCCTCAATGTTGTCGAGTTCCGCAATGACGGTCGTCGTCAGTCCAACCGTCCGGGTGATGACGATCTCGGTATTGGCTCCCGACACCGCAATCCCCGCGGCAATGGCTGCTGCCCTCGCATAGATGCGGAATGTCTCGGTCTCGGCCCCCCCGGTCAACACGAAGGTATCGGTAGCGCCGGCTCCACCGTCGATGATGTCGAAGCCGTCACCGGTAGTCCAGTTCACGGTATCGTTTCCGGTGCCGCCCAGGACGATGTCGTTGCCGGTGCCGGCCGCTGATCGTATCGCCGCCGTCGCCGGCGTCGATGTGGTCATTGCCGCCACCGCCGGTGATTGCGTTGATGCCGGTGTTGCCGACGATGATGTCGTTGGCTCCGGTGCCGGTGATATTGGCGGTCGTGACGCGGTTGACAGTCACCGTCGCAGGGTCGGTCAGTACACCGTCGCTGCCGGTATAGGTGAAGGAGCCGCCGGCCGTCGCATTGTCGGAGAGGGTAATGATCCCTGCTCCCAATGTTGGTCCCGTTGCGAGGCCGGTGGCGCCGCTCACCGCCGTGATGCTGACCGGTGAACCTTCCGGGTCAGTATCGTTGGCGAGCAGAGCTGCCTGAGAGATGGAGAACGCAGTGTTCGCGGCCACATTGGTGATGACCGTGTCGTTATTGGCGGCCGGCGCATCGTTCGTGGCGGTAACATTCACAGTCGTCGTGGCAACCGCGCTGTCGAGCAGGCCGTCATTGACAGTGACCTGCAGGGTGCGTGCGCCAGCGGTCGGGTTCTCCGAGTTGTTGGAGTAGCGGACCTGCCCGATCGCAGTCTGGTAGTTGGCGAGCGAGGTACTGCCAGTCAGGGTCAAGGTGATCTGACCGGCAACGCTGGTGTCGACCGCCGATGTGATGCCGCCCGGCAGCCCACCGAGCACCGTCAGCAGATCGCCGGCACTGGCATTGGTGAGAACGACACGGGCCGAGGCCATGGTCGGGCCGTCATCAGTGATCCGTGCACCGGCGGCGATTGCGACGCCAACGCCATTTTCCGCGTAGTTCGTCACATAGTTGTTGCCGGGCGTGCCAGGAGTGGTGGTGGTCGTCGTGGTCGTGGTAGCGATGTTGAAGTTGTCGATCCGGACCTCTTCGCCCGTCGTGCTGATCGCAGAGGAAACAAATCGGATGGCCGAATTGGCCCCTGCTCCGGCGAGGTTCAGGTTGAAAGTACTCGTTCCCGCACCAGTGAAGCCTCCAGAATTGCTATCGATCGTTTGCAGTACCGTGAAATTTCCAGGCGCAAACGATCCAGAGGCCGAGTATTGCACCTGAACCGTCTCGCCGGCATCGATACTGTTACCGTTGTTGAGCCGATCATAGCTAAAGGACAGGGTCGCCGTGGTCAGGCCGCTGAGATTGACCGTGCGTGCTATCGACGCGCCGTCGCCGCTGACAAAGCGCAGTTCGTTGGTGCCGTTGTCGAGTTGGATCTGCCCGCCAGTGACCACATTTCCTGTTGTCGTGTCGTTACCCTCCACCCAAGGCGTCGCCGCCCAACCGGTGGTGCCATTGCTGTTGTTATGGGCAGCCGTATCGAAGGTATCACGATAGGCCTGAGGAAAGGATACGGTTGTCGTGGTAGTGACATCGCCGTTGAGATCGAGCGTCGGGGCCACCAGCGAGATATCCTGGTCCGTGAAGTCGAGGACTTCGATATTGCGGAGCGTATCCGTGCCATCAGTCGCCAGACCGCCGGTATGGGCAACGGTGATGGTCCCATCGGTATTGAAGTCGATATCGTATTCGTCTCGTGCGCCAGAGAAGATCGCCCGATCGACATCGGCAATGCCGTCGCTGTCGACGATGGTATCGGTAGAGCTAAGTTCTTCCTCCGTGGTGCTGTTCTTGATCATTCGCACGATGCCGAGCTGGCCGGGATTGATCGAGCCGTTGAACATACTGGCGGCGAGCGTCGTCATCGACTTGTGCAATGCGATCGGCGGGCCGACATGCTCGGTATCTCCGACGGCGAAGACGCCGATCTGGACGTCGAGGTACTTGTCGCCGTCGATGATGTCATCGCCGCCATTGCCGGTGATGGCATCGCTGCCGTCGCCGCCGAGGATGATATCTCCACCATCAAAGGTTGTGACGCCGGCGCCGAGAACATCCTGCAGGCCCTGGATGAGGGCGATACCCTCTGCATCCAGCACGCTGCCGAGATAGCCCGTCGTGCCACCTTCAAGCAACGGTGCGCGATCTGCGGCCACGTCCTGCGTGCCCTTCAGTACGTCGTTGAAGCGCGTGCCGGAGAATCCCTCCATCGACTCGAACTCGTCCAGCGCCGCGTTCTGCGGCAAAGTCGGTGCTTCGTCGAAGATGATCGGGATGGACAGGTCGGCGTTCACGCCGGTCAGGTTGTCCTTATAGGTCGCCCAGTCGAAGCCGGACATGCCCACCATCTTGCCACGACCGGCACTGCCGACCATGATGTCGTCGCCGCCTTCGCCGATGAACTCGTCAAAGCCGCCATCGCCGAGGAACACGTCGTGCCCGTCGATGCCGTCATGGGCGAAGACTTCGTCGAAATTGTCGCCAGGAGCACCGTCGAAGGTACCAGTTTCGATCCAGTCGTTGCCTTCGTTGCCGAGGATGCGCTCGGCGTTCTTGTTGCCGTAGATAAAGTCGTTGCCGGTGCCGGCAAATACTTCCGAGCCTTCGTCAGTGCCCAGGAAGATGAAGTCCTGGCCGTCATTGCCCATCACCAGGTCGAGACCGGGTCCGGCATGGACCACGTCGTTGCCCGCGCCGGCCTTGATGTTGTCGTCGCCGCCGGAGTCCTTGATGATGTCGTCGCCGTCGCCGCCGTTGATGATGTCGTTGCCGAAACCACCTTCCATGTTGTCGTTGCCGCCATCGCCGAAGAGCGTGTCGTCGCCGATGCCGGCGATGATGGTGTCGGCCGCGTTGGTGCCACCGAGCACCACATGGTCGTCGCCGGTGTAGCGCAGGTAATTGGTGTCCAGCCCGGCCGTAGCCGGGTTATTGCGAACCACGAGCGGCGTGAGGATGCCGCCGCCGACGGGATCGCCGCCTTCCAGCGTACCGTTGCCGTCCAGGTCGTTGAACTGGCGCGTCGGGTCGACTTCGAGGATGAGGCCCGGCGTCGAGAACACGTCCGACGGCAGGTGGGTCGCATTGGTGTTGCGCATGATCATCGCCGCGAAGGAGTTGTTCTCCATCTCGCCGAACAGATGCAGGCCGTCGAGGCGCTGCAGGTAGTAGAAGCGGTCACCGCTCTGCAGCTTCTCCATCTGCACTTCGAACACGAAGTTGAAGGTGGCGCCGAGCATGCCGCCGAACGGCATGACTTCCTCGGCGAGGCCACCGATCCAGAGATCGATGTTCTCCAGACCGCCCAGGTCTGCCGCATAGGCTCCCAGGCCGTTGAGGAAATCGCTGGCGTCGGCAGCAGGCGCGATGGTGCGGTCGTCGATCCCGTCGCCATTGTCGTCGACACCCTGCGGGGTACCGAAGATGAGAGCCATTGCGGCTGCCCGCTTGCCGACGACTGTGGCCTCCGCCTCGATCAGGTCATGCGTGCCATAAGCCGCGATGAAGTTGATGATCGATGCCTCGTGCTTGAGGTGACCGGCGTAGTCGACCCAGCTCTCGTAGGGCTTGAGCCGGACGTCCTGGGCGGTCGCCTCGTAGAAGGTGCGGCGGGCCTCGTTGAGCGAGGGCACACCAGTGTCACGGCCGCGGGCCAGGTTGATGGTCGCGAGGTCGAGCGGCAAGCCGAGCAGGTTGTTGCGTAAGGCACTGGTCACGAACTCGTCGATGTCATTGCCAACCTGTCGGGTCATGCCACGTATGATTGCGCCGGCGGCGACATCATCGTCGATGGTGCCGCCAGGGCCGGTAAAGGCCGTGGGGTTGAGGAAGCCCTGGATCAGGCTGATGTGGTTAGGCGCGAAGTTCGGGTCGAACTGGTCGATCTGCTCGGTCAGCATCGAGTGGCCGAAGCGATAGACCACATGCGCGAACTCGGCGACGATCGAGGGATCGATCGTGGTGTCGAAACCATCGGGCACGAGGAAGGTGTTGATGGTCGGCTGCACCTTGCGGGCGAATTCCTCGAACACCAGGTGCTGGTACTGCATCTCGGTGCCGAACTTGGCCGCCTGGAAGAGACGTTCGCCGTCCCAGATCAGCCCAGCTGCGCTTGCCGGAACACTCGCCACATCGACTGCCAGCCATTCGTTGAGGAAGGCTACGGCCTCGGCCTCCGACCCGCCGCCATCGAGAATGGCCTGGGCGTCGGCAAAGGCGACTTCCTTGGTATGGTCGACAAGCCGGTTGTGCTCTGAATGGAACACATGGTGTACGGCTGTCAGGCCGATATTCTCGTTGACGCGGCCGTCACCGGCGACGAAATGCGCGTCGAGCAGTTCGTTATCATACTGCCCGTCTACGGGAATGTTACCGCCGATTTCGGTGTCGCCATCGGCAAGACCGTCCGGAGCTGCGCCATGCGCTATATCGGCAAGGAAGGCGTGGTTCGTAAAGACCGAACGTACCGGAAGCTCGGGGGCAACGGTGCCGAAGACGTTGTGGGGATCGACCGGATCAGCGGGATTCCCCTCGATAACCACGTCGTCAGACGTATTGGGGACGCCGTCCACGCCAATGCCGAGGATCAGTTGCGGGTAGCCATTGGCGCCCGGGATGAAGTTGCCGTAGGGGTCGGTCCGCATCAGCGGCACCGCGGTGACATCCAGGTCTGTCAGCTGGATGCCGAGGACAGTTGCCGCCTGCGCCTTCAGTTCGGCCCATGTCGCCATGCCGCCATTGGCACCTTCGATAAGCTTGCCGGTCGCCACCGGACCATCCGCGGTCGACACATACTGGCGCAGGAAGACCTGGTGCGAGGGATGCGAAGTATAGGTCTGGTTCTGGTCGACATAGGCCGTGGTCGTGTTGACCGGACGGCCGTCGTCCAGACTTTCGTCCTGCGGCGTTGCGGGATTGTTGCCGAGCACGCCGTCAGCACCGGGCGAGGTCGTGGCGCGGGTCAGGATCATGAAGTTCGGTGCGCCCGGGGTCGGGTCCCAGAGCGGGTCGTCGGGCTGCAGCGGGATCATCACTGAGCCATTACCGCCCTTGTTCACGAGATCGAGGCCGTGATCGAAGAACTGGCCGAACAGGGTGAACCAGGAGTTGAACGGCGCCGACAGGCCCTCGTCCGGAGCGACGTTGGGAATGTGGAGGTTGGCGCCGTCGAGCGTGATGCCGTGGAGTCCGAGCAGCTCGGTAAGTCCGCCCGGCACGCCGGCGGCGGTCTCGAGTGCAAGTTCTGCAGCATCCAGATTCGTATTGGCAGTCACCAATGCCGCCTGGAGGGTAGCGTTGCCCGGGTTGGCCGCTGCCGCTGCTGCGGCTGAAGCCTGCGCCCGTTGCGCTTCCGCGACATCGATGAACAGCGGACGTAGCGGCGCATAGGCATCCGAGATCTGCCCGGTGATGACCAGGCCAGGATCGTCAACGCCAGCATTTTGCAGCGCGGTCAGGATAGCCGAGGGGTTGCCCAGCGTCTGGTCGACGATGAGATTGGAAATGATGCGAATCGAGGGATCGATGACGTCGCCCGGTCCGGCGTTGGTTCCCGGTCCATCAACGTCGTTACCGGGGGTGTAGGGAATCGGGACCGCCACTGCAGCTCCCGGTCCGGGGCCATCAAAGTCAATCATGGCGATCGCGGTCCGATAATCGGGCACCATCAGCTCAGGGAACTCGTGGTCCGAGGCGCCCCATTGCTCCTGGCCGGGCAGCAGGTGATTGTAGGAACCATCGACCGTGCGCAGGCCCCAGGCGACGTTATAGGAAGGGACTGACGCGGGATTTGCGTTCAAGCTCGGGCCGTACAACGGCGCGCCCTGCGCTCCGTTCGTCTGCACATAGAGCGCGTGATCCTCCGAGATCTTGATTTGTTTCAGGATGAAATCGAGATCAGAACGAATATAGGTTACCATTTTACTCTCCCTTTGGACCACAAGAAATCGCCGCGTCGGGCGCTGCTTCCTCTTTACGTCTGCTCATGCCGACGCATTTACTTTGACCCTCAACTTGGTTTCTCTTGACCGTTCGCAGAACAATGGAACAAACTGGTTCAAAATAACTTCGGCACGAGTTTCGATGGTCGGATGATGTCGAGGGGGAGGCAAACTTGATAGTTCGGAAGGTCCAGTCAAATTCACAGACTTTCGTCTTCGGAAAGGCGGGACCTTGGGCCTGAACGAGAATGGGACCTATGGCCCTAAGGACAAAGGGAAGCGTTCGAAGCCCCGCAATCTGTTCAGATATTGGCAAGGCCTTGATTTGACAGCGCAATTTCTTATTGTGGCAACGCTTATCGTTTGTGGATCAATGGTAGTGCTGGGTGAATGGCTAAGCTCGCAGATCGCCGCAAACCAGTTGCGCAGCCGGGCTGACGCCGGCGCACTCTACGTTGAAGGCTTTCTTGCCCGTCATGTGGAAGAAGGACCCGGTGGTCTGAATGTATCTGCTGACGGTCAGAAGGAACTCGATGATTTGTTGATCGGGACGGAGCTGGCAGAGCGCGTGGAAGGCTTTCGAGTTTGGCGCAAGGACGGCAGCGTCGTCTACAGCACGGATAAATCATTGACCGGAAAACGGTTTCCATCGGCCGATATCGACAAGGCGTTTGCAGGGACGGTCGTTTCGCAACTGGAAGTTGGACACAATGATGAAGGCGAGGTCACGCATGGCGACAATCACTCGATGATCGAAATCTACGCTCCCATTTACCGCCCGGGTTCACGCGACGTGATTGCCGTGGGGGAACTCTATGAGGAAGCAGCGGGGTTTATCGCTGAGCGCAACCGGGTTCAACGCCATACCTGGGCTATTGTCGGTGCGACTACCCTGGCAATCATGGGTTTGCTTTTTCTCATCGTCAGGCGCGCAAGCAATATCATCGAAAGCCAGCGCGTAAAGCTGAAGTCCCAACTGACCAATGCGCAGGCATTGGCTGAGCAGAACAAAACACTTCGCAAGGCAGCCGACCGCGCCCGTATGGACGCCACCAAATCCAACGAGACGCTGCTCAATCGCATAGGCTCGGACCTGCACGACGGACCGGTTCAGCTCCTTAGTCTTTTGATCCTCCGGCTTGGAGGTAGTTCTCCCGGCGCGGCGAAGCAATCAGGTCTGTCTGAAAATCCGCCTGAGGAACTGCATCCCTCGCGGCTGGTAAGCCAGGTGCTTACAGAACTGCGCGAACTCTCGACAGGGCTAGTTCTGCCAGAGATCGAAAACATTTCGCTGAAAGCAGCTCTTCGAGTAGCTGTCGAGCGTCATGAATATGCGACAGGTTCCGTCGTCAGCGCGAGCTATGATGGTCTGCCTGAAAACGTCGCGCATCCTTTGAAGATTTGCCTTTACCGTGTTGTTCAGGAGGGGCTGAACAACGCGTTCCGGCATGCTGCGGCGCGTGAACAGCGTGTAACTGCTTCGGCCGATGCCAATGTAATTACCGTTATTGTCAGTGATGCGGGCCCAAGTGCGGAACAAGATGTCAAGACAACAGGGCGCAGGCATCCTCTGGGGCTTCAGGGTATCCGCAACCGCGTGGAAGCTTTTGGCGGCTCAGTTCAGATCGAGCAGCGCCGCGCAAAGGGCACGCAGTTGATCGTATCCGTGCCGCTAGAAAATAACTCGGCCTAGAGCCTTTCATGCCTGAATAGAATCGTTCTGCCGGAGGGAATTGTTGCGTCTAATGGCGCGACATTGGCTCCCCGTGATCGCCGACATCAAGCTTCTGCGCGGCAATAAGAACTTCGAGCCGATTTCGGGCATGCAATTTCTGCATCAGGATCGTCATATAGTTCTTGACCGTCTTCTCCCCTATGCCAAGCCCCACGGCAATTTCGCGATTGGTAAACCCTCGCAGCAACAGCCGGACGATTTGCTCCTCGCGAATGCTCAGTTTGATGGGACCGGCAGACATTCGTCGCAAGGAAGCAACTCTCAATGCCTCGATTACCTTGCAGGCAAAGCTTGGAGTTATGTAGGTTTCGCCGCAATGGGCTGCCCTGACACCTTGAATGAGCTCTTCGGCACTACTGCCTTTCAGGACATAGCCACTGGCACCCGCATTGAGCGCCCTTACGGCATAGTCGCTTGCGGTCATTGCAGTAAAAGCAACCACTTTTGTGCCGCCCGATTTTGTAACGATCTCGGTAATAGCCTCAAAAACATTGCCGGGCATGAACAGGTCGAGGACCATAACATCCGGACGCAGACTTCTGTTGATTTGAACAGCATCATCGGCAGTGGCTCCCTTGGCAACGACAGTAAAGTCATTGTTTACCTCAAAGAGATTGACGACCCCCGCCAGCATAAGCGGATGGTCGTCGACCAATGCGATCGATATTGGACCCATGATTTGCTCCCCCCTCACCATGCCTTTGCGGCTTCTGTGGATCATATTAGGCACCTATTCGACCGTTCTGTCCTTAGCCAATTGGGACTACACCAAAATCGATACGACAATGCTTGATCGATTCATGCACGCAAAGGCTGCTGGATGATGACCGATCCTGCGGGGCTAATGGGCTGAAGTAAGAGATTCTTGCGAAGGCACGGCTCTTTGCCTACGTCGCGAACTCGCGCCGAAGGAGGACCGGAGCCAGCACCTGCTCGTTCCGTAGTGAGCTGCTGTCTCCATATCAGCCCTCTCGACACCACCGCGCCGGTTGAATAGCCTGCGCTCGAGGGATCGGGGGAAGAGATGCGAATTTCAGTTTTGGGCATGGTATTGATTGCGGCGGCTCTATCGGCGTGCGCGACGACGGGCGGCAAGAGCGTCAGCGAGAGCCGGGTCATCGCGGATGCGAAAAATCTCGTGACTGTTTCATATCAGTGCCAGGACGCACTCGGGCGCGAGCCGCATTATTCGGCCATCGAAAGCAGCGAAACAGTTCTGAAAGGGCTCGGCAAATCGGCCGATGAGGCGGATAGCACCGTACGCGGCTGGTTGAGGACAGTGATCGCCTCGCCGAAACAACCGGCGGATCTCGACGCGAAAACCTGTAAGGACAGATTGCTGACGCTCGCGGAGAAGGTTCGTGTCGGCTATGAGGCTTTGTCGAAGCCTCAATAAAAAAGGGCGGCTTCTTTGAACCGCCCCACTCTTTCTGCACAGGTACCGTTATTGCCAGCTCTTGCCTACATAGCCGTTGCCGTACAGATACCTGTTGCCGCGATGGTACCTGTAGCCGCGATAATCGCGCCGGTTGTCCCAATGCGACCGACGCCAATCACGGCGGCTGCTATAGTGTGACCTACGCCACTCATGGCGGTCACGGCGCCAGTCACGCCGGGAGTTATAGTGATGGCGCTTCCAATCCTTCCGATCCCTGACCTGCTCGACATTTGAAGTTACCTGCAACGTGGCAGGCGAAATGGGCGCGGCGAAGGATGAAACGGCGGATGTCAGCAACATTGCCAATCCGAGCATGGCTGCCGAAATGGCGGTTAGCGTTTTGTGCATGAATGCCTCCTGTGAAGTGATGCAACCATTGGTGCACCTACATCGATGAACTTACGATGAACGATAAAGTTCCAGTGTCAGGACTGCCACGTATGGTAAATGCGCACACCTCCACGTCCGATCCGGGTGCGACCGGACTGACATTTCGGAACTGTAAATGGCGGTTGCAAATCTTGAATGGCACTCCTGGAACGGGCGCCTTATCTCATCGTTATCGGGCTATCAACTCATTCGGAGAACCCACATGACGATACAAACTGTTCCGCAGGACGTTTACCAGCGCCACGAAAGAGAATGGCAGATGCTGCGGGAAGCGATTGCCAAGTCACAAAAGAAAAATGACGAGCCTGCCTATGTAGTCCCCAAGGACAGGCATCCCGATAGTTCCAAAGATACGCATCAGTGATCGTTTGAGCGCAGCGCCGCCGCCGTTGCCGTCAACCCGGCAAGGGCAAAGCGTTGAAAATGCTCGACGATGGCTTCCTGTGCATCAGGTTCCGCCGGAGTGAGTCCGGGCAGGATCTGAGTGATCACTTGGCCGCTTCCGACAAGAAGCAGGGCAAAAGGAGCCATGATATTGAGTGCACAGCGGGCCACAGCCGGATGATCATGCGGCAATCCGAGAACTGAGCCTACAAGGCCTGTGATGACCAGCTTCTTCGGCAGGATCTCCTGCTTGAGCAGAACCGCAAATGCCGGCGACGGCGAGAGAACTTCGCGGCTGAGCACACGTAGCGCCCAAGACGACGAACTTGGGCCGGTGATCGTTCGGGTGATCAGACCGATGAGGGTCGTGAGTTTCTCGGCCGGCTCCCCAGGCCCTTCCGCCAGTGCAGCGAGCTTGTCGTAGGTCAAAAGCCGGCGATGGGCTTCTATAAGCACTTCGGTGTAGAGGCCTTCTATTCCGCCATAGTAGTAATTGACCGCGGCCGAGTTGCTCCCTGCCCGCTCGGCGATCTCCTTGCCGGTGGCGCGATCGAAACCTTTTTCGGCGAAAACCTCGCCCGCGGCTTCCAGAATCTGAGCCTTCGTCGTGGCGCCGTCTTCGCGGCGGCCGGGTAGTTTTCGTGGTGTTTTCCTTGCCATGGGAATCACCTTACACGTGATTTGAAATTTTTGAAAGTTAAAATTCAAATTCAAATTTGACATATTATATTTGTAGGGCTATGTTTGTGAAATGAGCAAACCTCTTCGAATAATCATTCTCCTTCTGGCCCTCGCTGCGATTGGCGGCGGAGCATGGTGGTATATGCACCGGCCGGCCGGCACTGACGTGTTGACGCTTTACGGCAATGTCGATTTGCGCCAAGCCTCCCTCGCCTTCAATGGCTCGGAGCGTATAGCCGGCGTACTGGTCGAGGAAGGCGACATCGTCAAGAAGGGCCAGGTGCTGGCACGGCTCGATACCAACCGCCTGGCGCCGCAGGTACGGGAAGCCGATGCGACTGTCGCCGCGCAACGCGCCATGGTGATGAAACTTCGCAACGGCAGCCGTCCTGAGGAGATTGCCCAGGCCCGGGCCAATCTCGCCTCCGCCAAGGCGGATGCGGCCAACGCCACCATACAATATGAGCGGCGGGCGGCCTTGACGGCAACGGCCACCATCAGCAAACAGGATCTCGATACGGCAAAGGCCGCGGCAGGCGTTGCCGACGCCAAGGTCGAAGTGGCGCAAAGCGCGCTTGATCTCGCCATTGCCGGTCCGCGCGCCGAAGAACTGCTGCAGGCCGAGGCGCAACTACGCGGCAGCGAAGCCCAACTCGCGCTGATACGGCAGGAACTGGACGATGCCGAGCTGGTTGCGCCGTTCGATGCAGTCATACGCTCGCGCCTGATGGAGCCGGGCGAAATGGCAGCTCCAACGAAGCCGGTATTCTCGCTTGCGACCATCGGCACCAAATGGGTCAGGGCCTATGTGTCGGAGGTCAATCTCGGCCATGTCCGTTCCGGCATGCGCGCCAAGATTACATCCGACAGTTTCCCCGATCGCCCGCTTGACGGCTGGGTCGGCTTCATCTCGCCGGTGGCGGAATTCACGCCGAAGACAGTGGAGACCGAAGATCTGCGCTCGAGCCTCGTCTACGAGGTGCGGATTTTCGTTGAGGACAAGGATGATCTGCTCCGGCTCGGCATGCCCGCCACGGTAAAGCTCTTGTCAGACGCGGCGCCAAAGCCCCTGCCCCAGAATGCGGACAGCAAGGCAACGCCATGACCGGGCCCGCGCCAACCAATCCCGTCACGGCGCGGACCATCCACAAGAGCTTCCGCCGCGATACGGGCGAGACTGTCAAGGCGCTGGAAGGCGTCTCGTTCGAAGCGCGGCAGGGCACCTTGACCGCGCTGGTCGGGCCGGATGGCGCGGGCAAGACCACGCTGCTGCGCCTGATTGCCGGGCTGATGGTCGCCGACAGTGGCGAGCTCTCCGTACTCGGCGTGGATGTCGCCGCCGATCCGCAGACGATACAAAACCGCATCGGCTACATGCCACAGAAATTCGGCCTCTATGAGGATCTGAGCGTTCAGCAGAATCTCGATCTTTATGCCGACCTGCACGGCATCACCAGGGAACAGCGCAGGGAGATTTACCCGCGGCTGATGGAAATGACCGATCTCGGGCGTTTCACCCAGCGTCTTGCCGGCAAGCTTTCCGGCGGGATGAAGCAGAAACTCGGGCTCGCCTGCACGCTGGTGCGCGCGCCGGAACTCCTTCTGCTGGATGAGCCGACCGTGGGCGTCGATCCGCTGTCGCGGCGCGAATTATGGGAGATCGTCACGACGCTCGTGCACGAAGACAAGCTGACGGTCGTTGTCAGCACCTCCTACCTTGATGAGGCCGAACTCTGCGACCACACCGTCGTCATGCATCAGGGCAAGGTTCTGGCGCAAGGCAAGCCTGACGAAATCACGGAACAGGCGAAGGACAACGTGTTCATCGCAACACCGGGCAAGGACACGAACGCGCGGTCGCTGCAGGCGCGGCTGTTCCGGCAGGAAGGCGTTGTCGACGCGGTGCCGGAGGCAGGCAAGGTGCGGGTGGTAAAGCAGCCGGACTTCAAGGGTGACATCAAAGTTGACGGCAAAGCCATCAAACTCCAGCCGGCAAACGCGCGTTTCGAGGATGGTTTCATGGTGCTGTTCAGCGCCGTGGCGACCAAGAGCCATTCCAGCGAGGTGGAGCTGGAGCGCCCCAAGACAGCCGCTGGCGACGAGATCTCGGTCGAAGTCCACGATCTCGTGCGCAAATTCGGCGATTTCACCGCCGTCGATCATGTCAGCTTTCAGGTGAAACGCGGTGAGATTTACGGACTTCTTGGACCGAACGGCGCCGGCAAAAGTACGACGTTCCGCATGTTGTGCGGGTTGATGCCGGCAACCAGCGGCACCCTGCGCGTCGCTGGTGCAGACCTGCGCACCTCGCGGGCGGAAGCGCGGCAGAATCTCGGTTACGTGGCGCAGAAATTCTCGCTCTATGGCGATCTGTCAGTCGATGAAAATCTCGACTTCTTCGCCAGCGCCTACGGTTTGCGCGGGCAGAAGAAACGTGACCGCGTCGCGTGGTCGAAGGAGCAATTCGAGCTTGGGGAACTGGCGACGCTGCCGAGCGGGCAGTTACCGGGTGGTTTCAAGCAGCGCCTTGCCATGGCTGCCGCCTTGCTGCACGAGCCGGATATTCTGTTTCTGGATGAAGCCACCAGCGGAGCTGATCCATTGGCGCGGCGCGAATTCTGGGGACGTATTACAGCGCTTTCCGAACAGGGTGTAACGGTGATCGTCACCACGCATTTCATGGAAGAGGCTGAATATTGCGACCGCATCATCATTCTCGATGCGGGGCGTAATCTTGCCGAGGGAACACCCGCCGAAATACGCGCCCACGCCAAGCCGAAAAACGGCGAGGAACCCAACATGGAGGACGCCTTCATCGCCATCGTCGAAGAATCCCGGCGAGACAAGCGGGAAGCCGCGTGATGCCCGCGCCCTCGTCCCGACACGGCAGCCTGCGCCGTATCCTCGCATTGGTGCGTAAGGAGAGCTGGCAGGTGGTGCGTGATCCGAGCAGCATCGCCGTCGGCATCGTCATGCCGATGATCCTGTTGGTCCTCTTCGGTTACGGGCTTTCGTTCGATCTTAAAAACCTGCCCGTCGCGCTGGTCATGGAGGAATCCTCGGCAGAGGCGAGCGCCGCAGTCTCCGGCTTCGAACTGTCGGATTACTTCCAGACGCATCCGGTCAAGACCATGGCCGAGGCGGAGCGGCTGCTTGCGAACAAGACCGTCAGCGGTATCGTGCGCATACCACAGCAATTCGCCCGCGATGTGCAGAACGGCACGGCCGAAATTCAGGTCGTCGTCAATGGCAGCGATGCCAACACAGCCCGTATCGCGCTCGGCTATGCGCAAGGCGCTGTCGGAACGTGGCTGGCACGCGAGGCTGCGCAAGGAATGGTCCTGAATTCCGGCGCGTCGATCGACCTGCAGACGCGGCTCTGGTTCAACGAGGCCAATGACAGCACCTATTTTCTGGTGCCGGGTCTGATCGTTCTGGTCATGACGCTGATCGGCGCATTGTTGACGGCACTGGTTATAGCGCGCGAATGGGAACGTGGCACGTTCGAGGCGTTGTTCGTCACCCCTGCCCGGCCGGGCGAAATCCTGCTCGGCAAGATCGTACCCTATTTCGTCCTCGGCATGCTGGGGCTGGCACTCTCGATCATTGGCAGTCAGGTGCTGTTTGGCGTGCCCTTGCGCGGGTCCCTGTGGATATTGGTCATCGTATCGATGCTCTATCTGCTGGTGGCGCTCGGTATCGGACTTTTGATCTCCTCGATCACCAAGAATCAATTCGTCGCCAGCCAGATCACGCTGATCATCACCTTCCTGCCCGCGATGATGCTATCCGGTTTCATGTTCGACATCAGGAGCATGCCGCTGCTGATCCAGGGCATTACATACATCTTCCCGGCGCGCTATTTCGTCAGCGTGCTGCAGACGCTGTTTCTAGCCGGCGATATCTGGGCAGTCATCCTGCCCAATGCGGCTGTGCTAGCAGTGATGGCTACCCTGCTCATGACTGCGTCCGTGTTCGCCACACGCAAGAAACTTGGGTGAAGCGGCGATGAAAGAATCCTTTTTCCGAATTGTCGCGCTGATCCGCAAGGAATTGCTGGCAATGTTCAAGGATCCCAAAAGCCGTATCGTGCTGGTCCTGCCGCCTATCCTGCAATGCCTGATTTTCGGCTATGCCGCGAGTTACGATCTCAACAATGTGCCCTATGCGGTGCTCGATCACGACCACAGCGCGGCATCCGTCGAACTCGTTGCCAAGCTCGACGGATCCGGCATTTTTACCCGCGTTGCGACCTTGCAACGGACATCGGACATCGACGATTTCATCAATGACACCCGCGTTCTACTGGTGGTGGTCATCGACCAGGATTTCGAAAGACGGCTGATGGCCGGAATGCCTGCCAAGTTGCAAATCATCGCCGATGGACGCAATTCCAACACGGCCGGGACCGCGCAGAGCTATATCAGCACGATCGCGACGGACTTCACGACGCAATGGCGTGAGGAGAACGGTCAGGATGCGAATGATGGCATCAGGGTCACGACACGTGCCTGGTATAATCCGAGCCTTGAGACGCGGTGGTATATGATTCCGTCACTGATTGGCACGATCACCATGATGATGACATTGATGCTGACCGCCATGTCTGTTGCCCGTGAGCGCGAGGCCGGGACCTTCGACCAGTTGCTGGTGACGCCGTTCAGACCGTCCGAGATCATGGTTGGCAAGGCGCTTCCATCCATGCTTGTGGGCCTTAGCCAATCGACCACGATCCTGCTCGTTGCCCAGCTGTGGTTCCAGATCCCCTTCGAAGGCTCCTATTTCATTCTCTACCTGGGGCTCGTGCTGTTTCTGGCGGCCGCCGTTGGTATCGGACTGTTCATCTCATCGCTGGCCGCCAATATGCAGCAGGCGATGATCTATTCATTCGTGCTGTTGATGCCGTTCATGCTTTTGTCGGGCCTGACGGCGCCGATCGGCAATATGCCGGAAATCCTGCAGTACCTCACGCTGATCAATCCCCTGCGTTATGCGATCAGCATCACGCATCAGGTCTACCTGGAGGGTGCGGGAATAAGGCAATTGCTGCCGGAAATGCTCGCTCTGGTGGCGATAGCCGCGGTTACACTACCGTTTTCGGCGTGGATGTTCAGGAACAGGCTCACCTGATCCACCCTCATGCCATCAGACTGAATTAGGATTGGGTCGCTAGTTCGAACCCGGAAAAGACTTCATGGCGATATCGATCAGCCGGTAGATTTCGTCGCGACCAGCGCCGCTCGATGCCTGGACAGCAGTGCCCTGGGCAATCGTCAGAAGATAACGTGCCAGATCGTCCGGATTGCTGTCAGCGGGAAGATCACCCTCTCGTTTGGCGCGTTCGAAACGCCGGGCCAGCGCCTTCTGCCCTATCTGGCGACGCTCGATAACGGTTTTCTGGATCGCTTCCGCGGCTTCGCTGCAACCCATGGCCGCATTGATGCCAAGGCAGCCACCCGGATTGCACTCTTCAGTCTGGGCATCGGCAAAGCCATGCAATACATCGAGCGCAACAACGCGCGCACTGGGCTGCTCCAGTGCCTTCCAGAAGAAGGCCATATAGTTCTGCTCATAGCGCTGAAGCGCCATGCGGAAGAGCTCTTCCTTGTTGCCGAAGGTCCCGTAAAGACTGGGTTTGGTGATGCCCATGCCGTCGGTCAGGTCAGTGATGGATGTACCTTCATAGCCCTTGCGCCAGAATAGCTCCAAAGCCGTCTGCAAGGCATCATCCGCATCAAATTCCCTGGGCCGTCCCATGGACAACACTCCCTAAAAGAATTATACCGATCGGTATAAAATTCCATTGACAGCTGTTACCTCGCCGCCTTATATCAACCGTTCTATACCGGTCGGTATAAAACGTCAATGCTCAATTCGGTGTTCGAATTCAGATTGCCATCCTCCCAATGGCGGAAACTTTCAAAGCAGGATGACCACGATGTCAATCAGCACTTTAAGAAAAAGCCTTTATGCCAGCGCTCTGGTCCTGACACTTGCAACGGTCGGCGGTACGCATTTTTTCGACCTGCAGCAGAGCCACGCGGAAGGCGAGAAGAGCCAAGCCGCGCCGGCGCCAGCCACTCCGGTTTCGGTCGCGATCGTACAGCCAAAGCTCGTGACGCAGTGGAGCGAATTCTCCGGACGGCTTGAAGCGGTCGACCAGGTCGAAGTTCGCTCACGCGTTGCCGGCGCCATTCAGTCGGTTGCCTTCAAGGAAGGCGCGATCGTCAAGCAGGGCGACCTCTTGGTCAAGATCGATCCAGCGCCGTATGAGGCGGAAGTTGCGCGCGCAAAGGCGCAGGTGGCCTCCGCCCAATCAAAGCTCGCCTATGCCAAGAGCGAACTTGAACGCGGCAAGCAGCTGGTGACCTCGCGCTTTGCTTCGCAGAGCGATTACGATCAACGTCTGAATGTGCAGATCAGCGCCCAGGCGGACCTCGAAGCCGCACAGGCAGTGCTGCAGACGGCCATGCTCAACCTCGACTGGACAGATATTCGCGCGCCGATCAGCGGTCGCGTCGGCCGTATCGAAATCACTGCCGGCAATCTGATCGCCGACGGCCCGAGCTCGCCGCTGCTGACCTCGCTGGTTTCGATCAGCCCGATCTATGCCAGCTTCGAAGCCGATGAGAACGTCGTTGCCAACGCGCTCGCCGATCTCCCCGAGGGCCTGAACAGCCGCGATTTCGTCAATCGCATCCCGGTTCAGATGGACGTGCACGGCCAGGACGGGATTAGCGGCAAGTTGCAGCTGATCAACAACAGCGTCGACGCGTCGAGCGGTACCGTCAAGGTTCGCGCGGTGTTCGACAATGCCAATGGCAAGCTGATGCCTGGCCAGTTCGCAAAGGTCCGGATGGGCCAGGCGACAGAGCGGCACGAATTGCTGGTCGACGAAAAGGCTGTCGGAACCGACCAGAACAAGAAGTTCGTCATGGTCGTCAATCCGAAGAACGTGGTCGAGTATCGCGAAATCTCGCTCGGCGCCAAGGCCGATGGCTTGCGGATCGTCACGGCTGGATTGCAGGCGGATGACAAGATCGTGGTCAATGGCCTGCAGCGCATTCGCCCTGGCTCGCTCGTTGCACCGGAGATGGTGGCGATGGGCGGCAAGGCTCCCGACCAGCAGGCGCTGGCGGACCAGGCCAAGCTCAAACAATAAATATCCAGGGGCCCGCATCGGGCAGGCGGAATTGATATGAATATCTCCAACTTCTTTATCGACCGCCCGATCTTTGCGGGCGTTCTTTCTTTCATCATTTTCCTCGGCGGCCTGATTTCGCTGACGACAATGCCTGTTTCGGAATATCCGGACGTTGTGCCCCCATCCATCGTGGTGCGGGCACAATATCCGGGTGCAAATCCGAAGGTCATCGCAGAGACAGTCGCGACGCCAATGGAAGAGCAGATCAACGGCGTCGAAGGCATGCTCTATATGGGCAGCCAGGCGACAGCCGACGGCCAGATGACGCTGACTGTTACCTTTGCTCTCGGCACTGATCCGGACAAGGCGCAGCAGCTGGTGCAGAACCGCGTCTCGCAGGCGGAACCACGCTTGCCGGAAGAAGTGCGCAGTCTCGGCATCACCACGGTGAAAAGCTCGCCGGACCTGATGCTCGTGGTCAACCTGATCTCTCCGAATAATCGCTACGACATCACTTATCTGCGCAATTACGCCCTGATCAACATCAAGGACCGGCTTGCCCGCATCAATGGTGTGGGCGACGTACAGTTGTTTGGGTCTGGCGACTATTCGATGCGTATCTGGCTCGATCCGCAGAAGACGGCGGAGCTCGGCCTGTCAGCGACGGATGTTCTGAACGAAATCCGCGCGCAGAATGTGCAGGCTGCTGCCGGCACCATCGGCGCTTCGCCTAACTCGAACAGTGTCGATCTGCAATTGACGGTGAACGCGCAAGGACGGTTGCAGTCCGAGGAAGAATTCGGCCAGATCATCGTCAAGACCGCCGCCAATGGCGCGATTACGCATTTGAGCGACATTGCCCGTATCGAGCTTGGTGCAGCAGACTATTCGCTGCGCTCGCTGCTCGACAACAAGAGCGCCGTCGCTATCCCGATCTTCCAGGCACCAGGTTCCAACGCGATCCAGATCGCCGACGAAGTTCGTGCCGCGATGAACGAGATGAAGCTGACCATGCCGGAAGGCGTGGATTACCAGATCGTCTACGATACGACCCAGTTCGTCCGCGCTTCGATCGAGGCCGTCATCCATACGCTGCTCGAAGCCGTGTTGCTGGTCGTTCTGGTGGTCATCCTGTTCCTGCAGACGTGGCGCGCATCAATCATCCCGCTCATTGCGGTGCCGATATCCATCGTCGGGACGTTTGCGGTGATGCATCTGTTCGGCTTCTCGATCAATGCGCTCAGCCTGTTCGGTCTTGTCCTTGCCATCGGTATCGTTGTCGATGACGCCATCGTGGTGGTCGAGAACGTCGAGCGAAATATCGAGAACGGTCTGGCGCCACGGCAAGCGACGATCCAGGCCATGCGCGAAGTGTCCGGACCGATCATCGCGATTGCGCTGGTTCTGGTTGCGGTGTTCGTACCGCTTGCCTTCATCACCGGACTGACGGGGCAATTCTACCGTCAGTTCGCGTTGACCATCGCCATCTCGACGGTCATCTCGGCATTCAACTCCCTCACGTTGTCGCCTGCCCTCGCCGCATTGCTACTCAAGGGACACGACCAGCCGAAGGATCGCCTGACCCGCTTCATGGACCTGACACTGGGATGGCTGTTCCGCGGCTTCAATGCCGTCTTCACGCGTGGCGCCAACGGTTACAGCAAGGGCGTTCGCGGCGTGATCTCGCGCAAGACGGTGATGATGGGGATTTATCTGGTCCTCATCGGCGCAACCGCGTTCATGTTCAAGAGCGTGCCCGGCGGTTTCGTGCCGCCACAGGACAAGCAATATCTGGTGGGCTTCACGCAGCTGCCAGATGGTGCAACGCTTGACCGGACGGAAGCGGTCGTCCGGCGCATCGGGGACATGGCCCTGAAAATCCCGGGTGTACAAAGCACCATTGCTTTCCCCGGTCTGTCGATTGCCGGTTTCACCAACAGCTCGAATGCAGGTGTGGTCTTCGTTTCGCTGAAGCCCTTCGAAGAGCGCAAGACGCCGGACCTGAGTGCCGGTGCGATCGCCATGGCCCTCAATCAGCAAATTGCCGGCATCCAGGAATTGTTTAGCGCGGTCTTCCCGCCGCCTCCGGTCCAGGGTCTTGGCTCGATCGGCGGGTTCAAGCTGCAGATCGAAGATCGCAATGGTCTGGGTTATCAGGCTCTCGACGATGCAACCAAGGCGTTCCTCGCCAAGGCGGCCGCTGCGCCGGAGCTGACAGGTCTGTTCACCAGCTATCAGATCAATGTTCCACAGCTCTACGCCGATGTTGACCGTGCCAAGGCACGCCAACTCGATGTATCGCTGCCGGAAATCTTCAATACGCTGCAGATCTATCTCGGTTCGGTCTACGTTAACGACTTCAACAAGTTCGGACGCACCTATTCCGTCCGCATGCAGGCGGAGTCGAACTTCCGGGCCAAGTCTGAAGATATCGGCGACCTGAAGGTACGATCGGGTTCGGGTGAGATGATCCCGCTGTCGGCCCTCGTCAACGTCTCCTCCAGCGCCGGACCGGATCGCGCCATGCGCTATAACGGCTTCCTCGCTGCCGACGTGAACGGCAATGCAGCTCCCGGCTATTCGTCGGGTCAAGCCCGCGCTGCTGTGGAGAAGATTGCCGCCGAAACCCTCCCGCCCGGGATCGGCTTCGAATGGACGGAACTGACCTACCAGGAGATCATTGCGGGCAACTCGGCCTATCTTATCTTCCCGCTGTCAATCCTCCTGGTCTTCCTCGTCCTCTCGGCACAGTACGAAAGCCTGTCGCTGCCACTGTCGATCATCATGATCGTGCCGCTCGGATTGCTGGCCGCCCTCGCCGGCGTCTGGCTGACGGCGGGAGACAACAACGTCTTCACGCAGATTGGGCTGATCGTGCTTGTCGGGCTCTCCGCCAAGAACGCCATCCTGATCGTCGAGTTTGCGCGGGAACTGGAGTTTGCCGGGTCGACACCATTCAAGGCTGTGATCGAGGCAAGCCGCCTGCGGCTCAGACCGATCCTGATGACGTCACTTGCCTTCATCATGGGCGTGGTACCTCTCGTTACATCGACCGGCGCCGGCGCGGAAATGCGCAGCGCCATGGGCGTCGCGGTGTTTGCCGGAATGATCGGCGTGACGCTGTTCGGCCTGTTCATGACACCGGTCTTCTATGTGCTGGTCCGCGCCCTGACGGGTAACCGTCCGCTCAGGCACTCTACCCATGGCAGCCATTTCGAAGGCGAGGTCGGCCACAATTCGGGCACGATTGCTCCGGCGGCGACGCCTGCCGAGTAACAAAAATCACCGGCGGTGCAGAGCTTGCACAAGTTTTGCACCGCCGGGACTAAACCACTGGAACTGAAGAATTTCTTCTGCATTGCAGCAGCAATATTTCACTGCCGGAAAGGCTATCACGGCAAAGTTGAACAGGGACCGGAACTTTTTGGGTGACAAAAGGTTTCAAACTGTTACAGTTGCGTGACCAAGCCGAAATTCGGCACTGACGATCATGATCCTTCGTTATTTGTAGGGATCGTCCAATCGGGAGCAGTCCTTATGAGCTTTGCCGCAGCAAATGATAATCGAAAGGTCAGTGACGGGTTTATCCCGTTCGTTACTTTTGTCGTATGCACCCAGATAGCAGCCACCATTCTGCTGGCTTTGCCAAATTGGTATTGAGGCCTCAACCTACTTCTTCGGATTTTTCAATCCTGCCGATCCTGGCAGGAGCAGTGATTATTCTCATGATTGCCGGTGTTTTTCTCGCAACTTGAAGGTTGGCTGATAGTCCCAAGCCCTCCGCGATCAGTTCATCCAACCAAAGTCTGGCTGTTAAATGTCTCAAGCAATTGGGATAGTGCCGCGTTGTGTAGCGCGAGTACAGTGAGGCAAAGCATGAGTAAGACGGCCCCTATGCCCGATCACGACCTCGAAGAGGTCGAAAAACGGATCAGGCAGCAAGTTGCCAAAGAAGCATGGCTGACATTGGTCAACAACGAGCGCTGCAAACTACTCACCACTTCGCTCGATCGAATCGGTACCGTGTTCTTCACGGTTGGCTTTGCGACGCCGCTCGCAACACTGGTTTATGGGCTCGCCATGGATAACAGAGCGATGAATTTTACGGATAAGCTGGTTTATGAAACTCCCGCCGAAAACTGGATCGCCGGCACGCTTGTCATTTGTATTTTAGCCGCCCTTGCCCTACATTTGCTGGCGAGGTCTTTGTTGGGAGAGCTACAATTATGAGCGATTGGTTCTTTGTACTGGCTCTTTCGGAGGACCTATTGGGGCGGTCTTCCTTGCACTGAGCGGCCTGGTTAGCTCATCACGCGTCCAGAAGGTTTGAAGCTCGTCTCCAAAAGCTTCAAGAGGAACGCTATGCCCTGATTCAGCGGCGTGATGAGCTGCGGCGCGAACTCAAGCTTGATCGGATCAGCTACAATTGATCATTGGCATGCTGCCTAAAGTCTCGCAGGGGGAACCGATGAAGTTAGGCACGAGTTCTGCATTGCTGTTCACACTCTTCATTGCCGGATGCGTGTCGATGACACCGGAAGAGCGGCGGGCACTCGATAACCAGACCTGCTCATCCTACGGTTTCCGGCGTGGGACCGATGCTTTCGCAAACTGCCTGCTCAATCTTGATTTAGACCGGCGCGCGGCCAGCCGCGCACAATTCGAACAGATGCAATTCAACACGCCGCTGATCATTTATGATAATCGTTATCGGTATTATCGCCACCGCCGATGGTAAAACACCCACCCGCCCCGAAGAGCGAGCAGGCGCTGTTCAAGTGATATAATTTTTACCGAACCCAGATGACCCGGCGCGTGTTTCTTTCGACAAGTGCAGGACGATCCTGCACATAAACGTAAGAGTAGCGCGGTTGATCAGGCACGGCGACCAGCGGCACGTCATCCGGTATGACGGTGCCCGTAGTGATATCACCGTCGAACACCACCGGATCAGTAGGATTGGTCTCGATGTACCTGACAACGTCATCCGGCACTTCCCCGGAATCGTCCGAAAGATAGACAACCTCGCGGTTTTCCATGGAAACAATCACAGGACGGCCATCAACATAGATATAGCCATAGCCGGGGCTTTCGGGAATTGGCCGCACCACGACACCCTCAGGCACGACGTAACCCTGTGACAGATCACCCTCAATGACAACCGGATCTGCCGGATTCGCGATAACATAATCCCGGGCAGACTGTGGTACTTCAACGACAACGCGGTCCTGGGCAATCGCCAGACCGGAGGTGGCGAAAAACGCCACTGCAGTTACTATAAGAACACTTTTCATTATGTTGCCTCTCTGTTGCTTCTATACGTCCCCAATGGGAGGAAAACCCCACGGCAATGAATTGGTTCCGCTGGAAGACGATATGTGATCGAGACTTCGAACTGTGACTTCGACGCAAAAGAGTGAAATTTTGCTTTTCGCCGACATAAAAACTGATATCGCTGTGGGCATGGAACCGCTGCTTATCCCCCTCATCAACTCCCTGCCCTCTACCGTGCCGTTCGTTGGACCGGAAGCCTTGGAACGTAAGCGTAAACGATTTTTCGCCGCACGGCTTGGAGCCAATGAGAGTGGCTTCGGCCCGGCGCCTTCAGTCATTGCCGCTGTACAAGGCCATGCCGGGGAGGCTTGGAAATACGCTGATCCGGAGAATTTCGACCTAAAGCTTGCGCTTGCCGCGCATCTCGGTGTTGCGCCTGCCAACGTCGTCGTTGGCGAGGGTGTCGATACACTGCTCGGGCTCGCCGTGCGCCAATATGTGAGTGAGGGCACCCCGGTCGTCACATCGCTCGGTGCCTATCCGACATTCAATTTCCATGTGGCCGGCTTTGGCGGACGGCTGGTGACGGTGCCGTATCGCGACGACCACGAAGACCTCGATGCGCTGCTTGATGCCGTGAAGCGCGAACAGGCGCCGCTCGTCTATTTCTCCAACCCCGACAATCCGATGGGGACATGGTGGGCAGCGGCGGAAATCGAGCGCTTTATCGATGCGCTGCCGAAAAATACGATGCTGATCCTCGATGAGGCTTATGGCGAAACGGCCCCAGCAGGCGCTTTGCCGCCAATCGATATTTCGCGGCCGAATATTCTGCGCATGCGCACTTTTTCCAAGGCCTATGGCCTCGCCGGCATGCGCTGCGGCTATGCTATCGGCTCAGAAAAGCAGATCCTCGCCTTCGACAAAATCCGCAACCATTTCGGTATGAACAAGCTGACCCAGATCGCCGCGCTCGCAGCGCTGAAGGATCAGGATTATCTCAAAGCGGTCATTGCCCGGATCATCGCGGGACGCGAGCGCATCGTGCAGATTGCCGCGAAGAATGGCCTGACGGCGATTCCCTCCGCTACCAATTTCGTCACTATTGATTGCGGGCGCGATGGGCCATTTGCCCTCGCCGTTCTCAACGCTCTGATCGACCGCGATGTCTTCGTGCGTAAACCAATGGCGCCGGTGCTGGATCGCTGTATCCGCGTAAGCGTCGGTCTCGATGAAGAACTTGACTATTTCGAACAGCAGCTTCCGCGGGCCTTGGCCGCCGTGAGGTAAACGCTGAGCCCGTACAAAGTTCAGAAACGGAGAATAGCTTGGATATCAATCGGATTTTTGCCGGCTTCGGCGGACTGTTCGGGGCTGCGGGTATCGCGGCCTATGCGGCGGCGGCCCACAGCGCGGAAGGTCACATGGCCACGATCGCGCCGATCCTGTTCATCCATGCTCCGGCATTTCTGGCGCTGTCGGCACTGGCAAGAATCAGCCGGGCGGCCTATTTCGGCGGGTGGGTGCTGGTGCTTGGACTTTTGTTCTTCATTGGCGATCTCGTTTCGCGCGATATTGCCGGCGATCGGTTGTTCGCCTTCGCCGCACCGCTCGGAGGATCATTGCTCATTCTCGGATGGGTTATCGTCGCAGCGACAGCGTTGCGGGGACTGGACTTCAAGAGATAGCGATCGGGCTTTTCCGATCAAGGCGTAAAGTATTTAGCCAAACCCGCCATTGCCAACACCGCCACAACAAACCCAAGCAGATGGTGGTCGGAAGGTTATCCACCTTTCCCTTCAGATAAGACAAATCCTCCATCTTGCCCCGAACATAGGAGATATCCTCCATTTTACCTTTTAGGTATGAGGTATCTTCCTTCAAAGATGAGAGGTCTCCTTTCAGCGAAGAGACATCTCCCTTCAGGGACGAAACGTCACTGACCAGGGTGCCCAATTTGGCATCCATTTTCCCAAACGATTGTTCCAGAAATGCGACGCGATGTTCCATATCGTCAAATGTGCCACCGCCACACCATCACCGGATTTCAAGCTCTCCAGCTGTGTGAGTTTTTGAGCCATAAGTCTGAAATTCCTTAACCTTCACCCTTCAGCTTGGCGTTGCAAAGCTTGTAGTAGCCGCCGCCTTTCTCGATCCAGCGCGTACCGCCAAGCGTACCGCCATTCTTGTTCGCGTGATATTGCTCAAGGCATGTGTGCATGCGGGCCTTGGCAGGCTTTTCTGCGGCAAATTTGGCAGCTATCGACGACGGAAACGTCGTCTTTGCTGATGGGGATTTAGTTACGACTTCGGCTTTCTTCGCCGTCTTTTCTGGCTTTTCTTCAGTCGTTTTTGTTTTGGCCTCTGCCGGTGCGGGATTCGTTGAATCGGTAGCCGCTGTATCAGCGGGCGTCGTGCATTGTGTTTTGCGGAACGCGCTCCACGAAACCCCTCCTGCTTCGCCGGCGCTCTGTGCCGCCTTGTACTTGACGCTGCACTCTTTCATGCTCAGGGCGTTTGCAGACGAGGCTAGTGCCAGCGGCAGGAAAATTACTGTAATCAGGGTAGCGGATAGACGAGAAATGCGTCGTTCAAACATGAAACCCACTCTGAAAATCGATTGATGAATTAGACTCCAATTCGCTACATGCATCGCTACCCCTCCTCTATCCATACCTTCGTCTAGCAACATGCTTGAATTAATCGAACGTTCGTTTTATTAATTTGCCATGGCACGTACAACTGGTTCAGATGGCGAAAGAACGCGCAGCGCAATCGATGCTGCGGCGAAGCAGTTGATTGCCCGCGTCGGCTATCAAGCGATGTCGATGCGCCAGCTCGCCGACGAGGTAGGCGTCCAGTCCGCAGCCTTCTATCGCTACTACCCGAACAAGCAGCAGTTGCTGTTTTCGGTTATGCGGGATCATATGGATCGCTTGCTCGGCGCTTGGGAAGCCGAGAGCCGCAAAGCTCATACGGCGCTTGAGAGGCTCTCCGCTTTCATCCGTTTCCACATTCGCTTCCATGTGGAGCGCCGTGACGATGTGCACATTGCAAATATGGAGTTGCGAAGCCTTAGCCCGGAAAACCGGGCAACTATTGTCGAATTGCGCGCGCGATACGAGAACAGTCTTCGCGATATACTCGACGACGGCATGGATGCGCGCGAATTTGCGATCGATGATATTGCGCTGACGACCCGCGCCATTATCGCGATGATCACAGGCGTAACCGTCTGGTTCAAGCCCGATGATCGGCTTACAGTCGATGAGGTCGCAGAAAAATATGTGTCGATGGGATTGCGCCTTGTTGGCGCCAAGAACATCGCGACAACTAAAACGGGAGGACGGAATGTACCAGTCGGGCCTAAGATTCGGAGTCTCTGAGGAGATCGAAGCACTGCGGGAAACGGTGCATCGCTTTGCGCAGGCGGAGATAGCACCGCTGGCGGCCGAGACCGATAAATCCAACCAGTTTCCCATGCATCTTTGGCAGAAGATGGGTGAGCTTGGTCTGCTTGGCATGACCGCAGACCCGGAATATGGCGGATCCGGCCTCGGATACCTCGCCCACACGATTGCGGTGGAAGAAATCTCCCGCGCTTCGGCATCTGTCGGTCTCTCCTATGGTGCGCATTCCAATCTTTGCGTCAATCAGATCAATCGATGGGGCACGCCGGAACAGAAGGCGCAGTTTCTACCGAAGCTCTGCTCGGGCGAACATGTCGGTGCACTCGCCATGTCGGAACCGGGCGCAGGTTCCGACGTCGTTTCGATGAAATTGCGAGCCGACAAGAAGAACGACCGCTATGTGTTGAACGGCAACAAAATGTGGATCACCAATGGTCCCGACGCCAGCACATTGGTGGTCTACGCCAAGTCCGATCCCGCCGCGGGCTCGCGCGGAATCACCGCATTTCTGATCGAAAAGGAATTCAAGGGTTTTACCACTGCACAGAAGCTGGACAAGCTTGGCATGCGCGGTTCGAATACGTGCGAGCTCGTGTTCGAGGATTGCGAAGTGCCGTTCGAAAATGTGCTTGGCGAAGAGGGCCAAGGTGCCAAAATCCTCATGTCAGGACTGGACTATGAGCGCGTCGTCCTTGCCGGTGGACCTTTGGGAGTGATGGACGCCTGCCTGGATGTCGTAGTGCCCTATGTGCATGAGCGGAAACAATTCGGTCAGCCGATCGGCGAATTTCAACTGATGCAGGGCAAGCTGGCGGACATGTACACGACGACGAATGCGTGCCGCGCCTATGTCTACGCGGTGGCGGCGGCCTGTGACCGCGGCGAAACCACACGCAAGGATGCCGCGGGCTGCGTTCTATACGCCGCAGAAAAAGCGACTTGGTGCGCGCTGGAGGCGATCCAGGCGTTGGGCGGCAATGGCTATATCAACGACTATCCGACCGGACGGCTTCTGCGCGATGCCAAGCTTTACGAAATCGGCGCGGGTACAAGCGAGATACGGCGCATGCTGATCGGCCGGGAGATGTTTGCCGAGAGTGCCTGATGACATAAACGCCCTTTTATGCCATACTTGTGACTAGTTGCCATAACTTATGAAAAATGGAATGTCATGAAGAGTATGACACGGAGAAAACAATGGCCACCCCCACAGGATTTTCAGAGGATCAGCAGCCATTCGAGGGGCAATCCGAAGGGCTTGTATCCCTCGGCCGCGTAAGGCTGAAGATTGGTGCTGCCGGCCGCATAGTAATTCCCGCAGATATGCGCGCTGCAATGTTTGTGAAGCCTGGAGATACTGTCGTTGCCCAGATCGTCGATGGCGAGCTTCGTGTTCTGTCGCAACAAGCGGCGCTTAAGCGTGTTCACGTCGAAGCACAAAAATTCAAAAAAAATAATCCGGGCGTAAGCGTGGTCGATGAGCTTATCGCGGAACGTCGGGCAGAAGCCGCACGCGACAGCGAGGAAGCCAATGCCTGGCGCAAAAGGCACGGCCTACCATTATTGGACGACGGCAAGTGAGTGTGCTTATTCTCGACACTTCTGCCTTGATAGCAATCCTGCTGGGAGAGCCGGGCCAGGAACGGGCCGCAGCTTTGGTTGAAGGCGCGTTGTTGAGCAGCGTCAATCTGGCCGAAATCATGACGAAGTGCATTGAGTTCGATTTTAGCGAAAACGTGGCGCTGAATTACATCCAGGCAAGCGACATAACGGTGATCGACTTCAATCAAGCGCTCGCTGTTACCGCTGGACAGCTACGAAAGCGCGCCAGCAGCGATGTCCTTTCTCTCGGTGACCGTGCCTGCATCGCCACGGCTCTTCATCATCGTGGTACTGCTGTTACTGCCGATCGTATTTGGGCCACGCTTGATCTAGGCTGTCCTGTTGAACTCATTCGCTAGGAGACCGCATGCCCATCCTCACCTCCCAGATCAGCACCACATCCGAGGCCTTTGCCGCTAATTCAAAGCGGATGCAGGCGCTTGTCGGTGATATCCAAGCCAAGGCGGAATTGGTGACGAAGGGTGGGACCGATGATGCGCGTGAGCGTCATATCTCGCGCGGCAAGCTCCTCCCGCGCGACAGGCTGGCGCAGCTGCTGGACGCAGGGTCGCCCTTTCTCGAGATCGGGCAATTCGCCGCCTGGAGCATGTATGAGGACACTATCTCTTCCGCCGGCCTGATCGCCGGGATCGGACGTGTTTCCGGCAAGGAAGTGATGATCGTCGTCAATGACGCGACGGTGAAGGGCGGCACCTACTATCCCCTGACTGTGAAAAAACATCTGCGGGCGCAGGAGATCGCCATGCAGAACAATCTGCCGTGCATCTATCTGGTAGATTCCGGAGGAGCAAATCTTCCCAATCAAGACGAGGTCTTTCCGGACCGCGAGCATTTCGGCCGCATCTTCTACAACCAGGCGAACATGTCTGCGGCTGGCATTCCGCAGATCGCCGTCGTCATGGGATCGTGTACCGCGGGCGGCGCCTATGTGCCCGCCATGTCGGAAGAGACCATCATGGTGAAGGGTCAGGCGACCATCTTCCTCGCCGGTCCCCCTTTGGTGAAAGCTGCGACGGGCGAGGACGTTTCGGCTGAAGATCTCGGTGGCGCCGAGGTCCACACACGTGAGTCCGGCGTTGCCGATCACTATGCGATAGATGATGCGCATGCGCTGGCAATTGCCCGACGCATTGTCGGAAATCTGAACCGAAAGAAAGAGATAGGTCTCGACCTTCGCAAAGTGATTCCGCCACTTTACGATTCCCATGAACTTTACGGCATTATCCCGAGCGATCTGCGCCAACCCTATGATGCGCGCGAACTAATCGCCCGGATTGTCGATGGATCGGAATTCGACGAGTTCAAACAGAATTACGGCACGACGCTGATAACCGGTTTCGCCCATCTCTACGGTATGCCGGTTGGCATCATCGCCAATAATGGCGTGCTGTTTTCCGCAAGCGCCCTTAAAGGCACGCATTTCATCGAACTGTGCACACAGCGCGGCATCCCGCTGGTCTTCCTGCAGAATATCACCGGCTTCATGGTCGGGCGCTCCTACGAGGCGCGGGGTATCGCCAAGGATGGGGCAAAGCTTGTCACGGCGGTCGCGACTGCGCGGGTGCCCAAGGTGACGATGATCGTCGGCGGTTCGTTTGGCGCCGGCAATTACGGCATGTGCGGGCGCGCCTTCTCGCCGCGCTTTCTGTGGATGTGGCCGAATGCCCGCATCTCCGTCATGGGCGGCGAACAGGCGGCCACGGTTCTCGCACTCGTCAAGCGCGAGGGGATCGAGCGCAAGGGAGGCGAATGGTCGGCTTCAGATGAAGCCGCTTTCCGCGCGCCCATCCTCGAAAAATATGAACGCGAAGGGCACCCGCTTTATTCCTCTGCCCGGCTGTGGGATGACGGCATTATCGACCCCGCTAAAAGCCGCGAAGTGCTGGCGCTTTCGCTCTCCGCCGCACTCAACGCACCTGTGGAGGAAACCAGATCCGGCGTTTTCAGGATGTAAGGATGAACAACGTCAGCGAACGAATGCATATTCATACCGGCGACATCACGAAACTGAAGGTCGATGCCATCGTCAACGCGGCGAATTCGTCGCTACTGGGTGGTGGCGGAGTAGATGGCGCGATTCATCGCGCGGCTGGACCGGAACTGGATGCCGAATGCCGCATGCTGAATGGCTGCAAGATGGGCGAGGCCAAGATCACCAAAGGTTATCGGCTGCCGGCAAAATACATCATTCACACGGTGGGTCCGGTCTGGAATGGCGGCGGCAATAATGAACGGGAACTCCTGGCGTCCTGTTATGCCAGCTCTCTCGCGCTCGCTAAGGAATATGGATTGGAAGCAATTGCCTTCCCCGCCATTTCCACCGGCGTTTATCGTTTTCCGGCAGACGACGCTGCAAGAATTGCTGTCAAAAGCGTCGCGAACATTCTTGCTCAATCATCAGTGCCAAAGCAGGTTATTTTCTGTTGTTTCTCGGATGAGAGCGCCAAGCGGCATATAGAGGCGAAGGAACAGCTTTCATGACATTCTCCAGAATCCTCATTGCCAATCGTGGTGAGATCGCCTGCCGCGTCATTCGTACAGCGCAAAAAATGGGTATCGGCACCGTTGCGGTCTATTCCGATGCAGATGCGCACGCGCTGCACGTGGCGATGGCAGACGAGGCCGTCTATATCGGGCCCTCGCCAGTCACCGACAGCTATCTGCGTGCCGACCACATCATCGAGGCGGCGCTCAAGACGGGAGCCGAAGCTATTCATCCCGGCTATGGGTTCCTCTCCGAGAATCCGGGTTTTGTCGATGCGGTGGTCAAGGCGGGGCTCGTGTTCATCGGACCCTCGGCGGATTCTATCCGGGCGATGGGCCTGAAGGATGCCGCAAAGCGTTTGATGGAGAAGGCAGGCGTTCCTGTCGTCCCCGGCTATCACGGTGAGGCGCAGGAACTGGTGGTACTTGCCGGGAAGGCACGGGAAATCGGCTATCCTGTGCTGATCAAGGCGCGCGCCGGCGGCGGCGGCAAGGGCATGCGCAAAGTCGATGATCCTAATGATTTCGCCGAGGCGCTTGGCAGTGCACGGCGCGAGGCCAAGAGCGCTTTTGGCGACGACCGGGTGCTCGTGGAAAAATACATTGCCAAGCCGCGCCACATCGAAGTGCAGGTGTTTGGCGACAATCACGGCAATGTGGTGCATCTCTACGAGCGCGATTGTTCGCTGCAGCGCCGCCACCAGAAGGTCATTGAGGAAGCCCCTGCCCCTGGCATCACCGCAGAGGTGCGCGCCGCGATGACCAATGCGGCCGTCAAGGCGGCGCAGGCGATCAACTATTCCGGCGCGGGCACGATCGAGTTTATCGTCGATGCCACGGAAGGGCTGAAGCCCGACCGGTTCTGGTTCATGGAAATGAACACGCGGCTGCAGGTGGAACATCCGGTGACCGAGATGATCACCGGGCTCGATCTGGTGGAATGGCAATTGCGTGTGGCTGCTGGCGAAAAGCTGCCGCTTGCCCAAAAGCAAATCCCGCTGAACGGCCATGCCATCGAGGCGCGGCTCTATGCGGAAGACCCGGCAAAAAGTTTCCTGCCAGCCATCGGCACGCTGCACCATCTATCGTTTCCCAGCGCGGTGAAGGACGGCGAGGTTCGCGTCGAAACCGGCGTTCGGGCCGGCGATACGATCTCGCCCTACTACGATCCGATGATCGCCAAGCTTGTCGTGCACGGCGCTGAACGCCCGTCAGCGCTTGCCGCAATGGAAAGCGCGCTGAACCAGACAGAGATTGCCGGAACAACCACCAACGCGCCTTTTCTGGCAGCGTTGATCCGTCATCAGGGTTTTTCTGCCGGTGACGTCGATACAGGATTGATCGACCGCGATCTTGCAGGATTGATCGTTCCCGTCGCTACGCCAGCAGGTGCGAAAGAGCTGGCTATCCTCTCGGCCAGCGGCCTTCTAAAGAGACCTGTCCTCGGTGATCCGTGGACTGCCCTGCGCGGCTATAGCCATCATGACAAGCTGGCCTACCCCGTCATGCTCGAAGAGGCCGGACAGATCGCCCGGTTTGGTGTCTCCGTGCTGGGAGACGAGCGTTATGCGATTTCCGGACCGGACGCCACTATCGAAGTGCGCGTGCGGCATGAACCGCCGGGCTGGCACATCACCGGCAAAGGCATCAATTTGCGGGCGAAAACCGTGACAATACCGCATGGCGTAGCCGTCCTCGCAAGTGAAACAGCAACGACGTTCAGCGTGGCCGATCCTTTCTTGCTCGCCGAACAGGCAGGCAGCACGGGTGACCGGCTTACCGCTCCGATGCCGGGCCTGGTGAAATCCGTGCGGGTAGCGGTGGGTGATCTGGTTAAAAAAGGCCAGATATTGCTGGTGCTCGAGGCGATGAAAATGGAGCACTCGATCACCGCGCCGCATGATGGCAAGGTTGCCGAGATCGTTTCCGAGAGTTCGCAGGTGAAAGAGAATTCACCACTGGTGCGGTTTGAGGAAGCACCTGCCGACACAACCAAGAATTGAGGCAGAAATGCCGGATGACCCGTGGTAGAAACTAGTCGGCGTCCACGCCGGGCGCCCAATCCACGAGTTCCCGTCACTTTCGAGGAGATCGACCCATGGCTGCAAAATCCCTGAAGACAATTAAACGTGCACCAACCGCTACACCCAGCGATCTGGGCGGTAATGCAGTACGCGATATCGCAGGAGCGGTTAATGCCCTGCTAGCCGATACATTCGCGCTCTACATGAAGACCAAGAATTTTCACTGGCATATGAGCGGCCCGCACTTTCGCGATTACCATCTTCTGCTGGACGAGCAGGCGGAGCAAATCTTCGCGATGACCGATGTTCTTGCAGAGCGGGTACGCAAAATAGGCGGCACGACGTTGAAATCCATCGGGCAAATCGGCGCGCAACAGCGCATCCCTGACAACGATGCCAATTTCGTCACACCGGAAGATATGCTGGCGGAACTGCGCGACGATACAAAAACCTTTATCGGCTATCTGCGTCAGGTTCACGAACTCTGCAGCGAGCATCGTGACAGCGCCACGACAAGTATCATCGAGAACTTCATAGACGAATCAGAACGCAGGCACTGGTTCCTGTTCGAAGCGACACGCGTGGGTCCGGCAGGCGTCTGAGCGGCTGGCGGAACGAACTCCAGCCAAAACCACGGCTGGGGTTCCACTCTCAATCGTTGGCTTTTGTTGGTCGCGTCTTCTGGCCCTGTTCGTCAACAATGAGCGCTTCAACCGCGGAAATGTTGAGAGCTAAAATGGCAACTTTTTTCATTGTAGTGTTATCTGGGAATGCTTTTGACTTGGCAGACATTAATATCAGCTGTTTTTGAGCATCCTCTAATCTCGATAACAATCCTTCAAGATCGTCCAGCATCGTTTTCCCGTCTTCATCAAGAATCATACGCACTCACTGGTCGTTTACTTAACGGATATCTTGCTGTTCGCAAACCCTTAAATTTACTCAAGTACAATAATGTCGTGACTAGACATCTATTTCATTTTTTTAATAATAAGTCATCGAAATTGCAGAGAAAATAAAAAAATATCGCGGTGGCAAGCGAAGCCTACCACCGTAAAACCGTATAAAAGTTTGACTCAGTTCTTCCAGAGATCGATCAGTTGCCGTCCATTGCACTTACGGCATCGCAATTCGACCTCGAAGATTCTCCGTCATGCTGGTAAGCTATTCCTTTCTTACAGCAGCGCCCTATTTCGATATCAGACAACCAAGACCATACCTATGGTTGCAGATATTACGATAACCCGTTGTGATTGAGTTCACAATATGGGATTTACACAGACAATATCGGACAGGTTAGTGGGACGTCATCCATTCACGCGCAGCACGTAGAGCTGCAGCGATGTCGGGCTTCGACATTGACTGGGCAAGTTCAGCCCGCAGTTCGGCTGCCCGGTCGCACCCCTTGATGGCGGCGATGTTGAACCACTTATGGGCGGCGACGAGATCAACGGCGCAGTCGCGGCCGGTTGCGTGCATGATGCCCATTTCGAAGAGAATATCCGTCTGCGCCGAGCCACCGGCATGTCCACTATCGGTACTCTGAAGATCAAAGCGTGCCATTTTACCAAATCCTTTGTTGAACCCAAAACGTTACTTGACGAAAAGCCCTGTTAGACTTCTGAGAACCGCCTGTTTTGTTGTTTGGCGTGCTCTTTCGATGCTTCCGAGAATGCAGCATAGGCTTGAAATTGCTGTTAAGGCGCATGATTAACCGAGCCCAAACAAAACAAAAACAACTCGTAAATTTCGGACTTCGTTAAATATAACGCCCCAGCAATTGCAGGCTTTTGCCGAAAATTCGCCTAAAATGCTGCTCAGCCATTTCAAGTCTTTGCTAACCAAGTACAGGTTTATCGGGCGGCGCCTTGTTTAGCTCTCTGCCACGGCAGGGCGCCACGACCGGGATTCTGCGCCCTTGCCAACTACACATCTTCCATTCATCGATCGCTTGAATTACGTTTACGTTTGCGTAAGATTATGAGAAATGAGCACGGCAATGTTCATTTGATACATTCGGGAGGAAAACTATGAAACGTAAATTATTGTTGGCTTGTGCTGGTTTTGTCCTCATGTCAGGCCCTGCCTTTGCAGAAGAGCCTATCGTCGGCTCCTGGAAGCGACCCAACGGAACGATCATTCAGTATTCGTTGTGCGGCGGCGATTCCTATTGCGGTACTGTGTTGACAGGCGAATACAAAGGCAAATCGATTGGTTCTATGTCCGGCAAGGACGGATCCTATAAGGGCACCGTCAACAAGCTCGATGAAGGCAAAACCTATAATGGCAAGGCGACGGCCAGCGGGAGCAAGCTGTCGCTCTCCGGATGCGTGATGGGCGGGCTGATCTGCAAGAGCGAGAGTCTGACCAGGCAGTAGACCAGTCCAGACGCCAGGAGCAGATGCCGCTTGGCAATACGACGGAAAGTGTTATCGTGTCCTTGGAGCAGGAGGAGGTTCTCGCCCGCCTCCCTCTTCCTAGTTTATTGAAAAGTGGACCCGGACGATGACTTGCCAGCCTGTCCGGTCCTTTTCAATTCTAGGGTGACCCTAAACGGCATATACCGCATAGCGCACCTCCAAATCTCACAGGCAGGGCCTTTGCCATGGTCGAGGTGGCCCGTCCTCCTCTTTGCACCGGCTGGCTCGGTGCTTGCTGCTTCACCCATAAGACAATCAACGAATGACGTTCTTTACCTTCGTCTGCAACGAACGCAGGGTTGAATTGAATGGCCCTGCGATCCTTGGTGGGTTGTCCTCCAAAACCGTTGCCCTCAGATATTCTCGGCTATCAGCCGCGCGACCTTCTTGTGAATGTCATTGCGGCTGTCGGGCGTGCCCTTTGGGTCATACAGATAGACGGCAAGCAGAATGGGCTTGCGGTTTGGTGGCCAGATGACGGCAATGTCGTTGGCCATACCGCTGTCGCTGGTTCCCGTCTTGTCGCCAACGGTCCAATCTTTTGGCAGGCCAGCGCGCAAGCGTTTGTCTCCGGTCTTGTTCCCGAGCAACCACTCGGTCAGCTGATCGCGTGACGATCTGGATAATACATCGCCGAGAGCTGTCTTCTGCAGGTCTTTCAGGATAGCTGACGGCGTGATCGTGTCTCGTTCATCGCCAGGTTTTGCCTCGTTGAGTTCAGTTTCGCGTCTGTCGAGCCGAAACGTCGCATCGCCAAGGCCGCGCGCATATTTCGTTAGCTCCTTGGGTCCACCAAGACTATCGAGGATGAGATTACCAGCCGTATTATCACTCATCGTGATGGCTGCCTCACATATGGCTTCGAGAGACATGCCCTTGCCAACATGCTTTTCGGTTACCGGCGAATAGGAAACGAGATCGCTTTTCTTATAGATGATGACCCGGTCGAGTTGTTCCTCCTTGCGGTCCACACGCGCAAGCACGGCAGCTGCGGCGAGAAACTTGAAAGTGCTGCACATGGCAAAGCGCTCGTTCTGGCGATACTCGATGCGATTATCGCTGCCGGTATCGTGTGCCGAGACTCCAAGGCGCGCTCCGGTTTCCTGTTCGAATGCCTTGAACGCGCCGGCGAGGTCCACCCGGCTCACTGATGCTGCTATCGTTGACCTCTGCGACAGAACAAGCGCCGGTAGTGCCAGCATTGAACCAATCAGCGCCCCGCGGCGCGTGATACGACGACCCATTTCTCATCTCCATCTCCGAAAGTATAGCGGCGAGGATTCTCGCCGGGTGCAAGCTGATATTCGAAGTGGCAATTTCCAAGGAAAATTTGTGGCCCAAAAAAGTGCTGGCACAAACTTGACGTTTGCGGCTGTATCTTTTATTAACCCGATAGTTATTTAACTCAGCAGTTAATTAAGCGGAGATAGCCTGTTTCTCACATAAGGAGGCTCCAGTGAAAAGGACATATCACGGAAGCTGCCATTGCGGTGCCGTCCGCTTCGAGGCGGACTTCGATCTCGATGAAGGCACAAGCAAATGCAACTGCTCGTTCTGTTCAAAAACCAGATTTTGGAAGGCGTTTATCGGTGAAAATGCACTTCGATTGACGGCCGGCAGAGATTTTTTGACAGAATACCAGTTCGGGAGCAGGAGCATCCTCCATTTCTTCTGCCGGACATGCGGTATCAAGCCCTTCGGCCGCGGAAGGACAGAGGATATGGGTGCATTCTATGCGATAAACCTCGCTTGTCTGGACGATTTGACACCCGAAAATCTGGTGAACGCACCGATCGAATACCAAGATGGAAAACATGATCTTTGGGAACAAACACCCGCTGAAGTCCGCCATTTGTGACGAACTGATGTAATACCAGTGGCTGTTTTGAAACCCAAGATTGCAGAAGATTTAATCGATTTAGACTAAGGTATAATTGCGGGAGTGCATGCTTTCTCGTATCTCTTAACTTTCAGCGTGAAGTTGTTTCGAAAATGCCCAATATTGAAACTCTTTTATCCTGTGTTGTTGAGCTATAATGTAACCCGTCGTTTGTGTGTGCATCCCTCCCTGCATGCAAAGTCTGAATGAAATTCTGGGAGGCCGAGAACAGGAACAACTCTGCGTTGCTTTTGTACTTGGTGTGTTGCCCAGGCACTATCGCTTGGGCTGAGCAATACAGGACCAAGGCGCCCGGACAGATCCTTCGCTGGTCACGGGCAAACGACAGGCAGCCATGGCGGTCCCTCCATGGCTGCCTTTTTGCTTTCAGGGCTACGAGAAGCCCGGTAAGGAGACTTCTCTATCCTGATCACCCTTATCGCCGTCCGGTCTAACGGGCTTTTTGACCAAAGAGAATCTTCTTTGCTTCTTCATCGTCAGCAATACTACGGCGTTCCGCCTTGCCCACATCTACGCCGCGCTGTACGGCCGGGCGAGCTCCAATTGCCTCAAACCAGCGCTTCAGATTGGGAAAATCGTTAAGATCCTGCCCTTGGTTGGCATGAGAGATCGTCCAACCGTAGGAAGCCATATCAGCAATTGAATAATCTCCGGCCAGATAGTCCCTCGCCTCAAGACGACGGTTCATGACGCCGTAGAGACGGTTGACCTCGTTCGTATAACGGTTGATGCCGTATTCGATCTTTTCCGGCGCATACTGACGGAAATGGTGGGCCTGCCCTGCCATCGGTCCGAGGCCCCCAACCTGCCAGAACAGCCATTCCTCGACTTGAACGCGCGTCCGTTCATCCTGCGGATAGAACCTGCCGAACTTGCGGCCGAGATATTGCAGGATCGCACCGGATTCGAACACCGAAATTGGTTTTCCATCCGGACCCTCGGGATCGACGATAGCAGGCATGCGGTTGTTGGGAGCGATTTTCAGAAACGATGGTTCGAATTGATCGCCCTTGCCGATATTGATCAGCTTCAGATCATAAGGAACGCCCAATTCCTCAAGCATGATGGAGATTTTCCAGCCATTGGGCGTGGGCCAATAGTACAATTCGATCGGCTTGGTCTGTGTCGTCATGTCAGTCTCCGGGAGAACGGGGGAATGTCACGGGAGAACATAGGGTTCTGGCTGCCGATCACAAGTGTAACTCAAGAAATCGCACCTCTGGTTGAACGCGCGATGAACGATCACATCAGCTTTCGTTCAGCCCGCGTCTGTCATTGTCTCGAAACCAACAATGCACAAGCCGCACCGGAAAGGAGCGAGGGGACCATGATACAGTCAACTGCAAATCTATCGCTGCTTTTTCTGCGGGCATTGATTTTCTCGGCCATTCTTGTTGGCCCTGTCGTGGCTTTTGCCGCCAGTTACGAGGGACGCAACCCGTCCAATGGCGGCATAGGGCTTGTTCTCCTCGTCAGTCTGCAGAGAGTTTAAAAACTTCGCTGCTTTTCAAGTGTCACGCGATGTCACTATATTGGGGAATGGACAAAAGAATCGGAACCAAGAAACCCGCGGCTATCAGTATGCCCAGCCATGTCGAACCGCGAGAATTCACAGACGCTAAAGCAGCTGTTCAGGCGTTAGGTGCGCTTTATGAGCGCAATACGCAGTTCCTGCGCGATGCCTTTGATAAAGTGGCAAGGGGCGAAGCGAAGGACACGATACATTTCCGCGCGTTTTATCCGGAAGTGCGTCTTTCGACATCCAGCTATGCCCAGATCGACTCCCGCCTGGCTTTCGGTCACGTATCGGCACCCGGTGAATATGCGGCGACCATCACGCGGCCTGACCTTTTTGATAATTATCTCGAGGAACAGATAAGGCTGCTGATCCGCAATCATGGCGGTCCGGTTACGGTGCAGGAATCGACAACACCGATCCCCATTCACTTTGCCTTCCTCGAAGGCACGCATGTGGAATCGTCGGTGGCGGATGCATTCACCCGCCCCTTGCGCGATCTGTTCGACGTACCGGATCTTGCTGCCACCGATGACCGCATCGTCAACGGTGAATACGAAAGCGACGATCTCGACAGCATAATGCCGCTTTCACCCTTCACGGCGCAGCGCGTGGATTATTCGCTGCACCGGCTGTCGCACTATACGGCAACGCGGCCGGTGCATTTCCAGAACTATGTGCTCTTCACCAACTACCAGTTCTACATCGACGAATTCTGCGCGCTCGCGCGCAGCCTCATGGCGAAGGGCAGCGGTGGTTATGAACGTTTCATCGAACCCGGCAATCTGGTGACCGAAGCGGGCGACGATGCGCCCTCCTCCGGCCTGCCGCTGGGGCGGCTGCCGCAAATGCCTGCCTACCATCTTGCGCGCAGCAATGGTTCCGGGATCACTATGGTCAATATTGGCGTAGGTCCTTCCAACGCCAAGACGATCACCGACCATATCGCCGTGCTTCGTCCACATGCCTGGCTGATGCTTGGTCACTGCGCCGGCTTGCGCAATACGCAGGCGCTCGGCGACTACGTACTCGCCCATGCCTATGTGCGCGAGGACCATGTGCTCGATGACGATCTGCCGGTCTGGGTGCCGATTTCCTGCATTGGCCGAAGTGCAGGTAGCACTCGAGCAAGCGGTAGCGGAAATCACCGGGCTCGAGGGCTACGACCTCAAGCGCATCATGCGTACAGGTACGGTGGCGACAATCGACAACCGCAACTGGGAACTTCGCGACCAGCGCGGCCCCGTCAAACGGCTGTCGCAATCGCGCGCGATCGCCCTCGACATGGAATCGGCGACGATCGCGGCGAATGGTTTTCGTTTCCGCGTGCCTTACGGGACGCTGCTTTGCGTTTCAGACAAACCACTGCACGGCGAATTGAAACTGCCCGGCATGGCGACGGAGTTCTATAAACGCCAGGTGGCGCAGCACCTGCAGATCGGTATCCGCGCCCTGGAGAAGCTGGCTGAAATGCCTCCGGAGAAACTGCACTCCAGAAAGTTGCGCAGTTTCTACGAGATGGCGTTTCAGTAAATCAGGAGCGCGGACCTACCAGCGCGAACCACACGCCTTGCGGATCGCTAGCATGCAAAATCCACTGACCGCCCGGAACCTCCACTGGGCCAAAGAGCAGCTGTCCGCCCTTTTCCTTGATGCGGCCTTCCGCTGCAGTGACATCCTCAACGCAGAAGTAATACCGCCACACTATAGGCGCGGATGGTTCTGACCTGTTCATCATCGCGCCGAACATTTCACCGTCACGCTCTATAATCTGGTAGATGCCCATCGGGCCCATATCGATCGCCTCACCCTTCGTCCAGCCGAATAGGCCGGAATAGAAAGTATAAGCCTTTTCCCAGTCGCTCGATTCCAATTCGTGCCAGCCAATCGTGCCCTGTGTGGGTGGCTTGGGATAGTCGCCGCGATCTTGCATCGACGGCTTGAACAGAGTGAAAGGCGCGCCTTGTGGGTCAGCGGCAACTGCAAACCTCCCGACATCCGGGATATCCTGCGGCTCAACCGTTATCTTGCCTCCCGCATCCTTTACGCGCGAGGCAAACTGATCGACGTCATCGACCGCGATATAGCCAGACCACATCGATTCGACGCCGGTGTTGCAGCCCTCTGGTGTCGTCATCATGCCTGCAACCGGCGCTTCACCGACTTTCAGCAAAGTATATTTCATGCTCGGATGGCCAGCGTCTTGTGCACCCCAGCCAATCACGTGGCTGTAAAAGCCCTCCGCGGCGTTTGCGTCGCTGGTCATGAGCTCGTACCAAACAAAATTACCGGAATTGGACATGATGGCTCCTCCTTATCATGATGCACCGGACTATACAGATGGCTTGTGATTGAATATTGACAATTACGTTGATATCAACATATATAGGCCATGTCAAAGCCGATTTCAGTCCCTTACGAAACAACGATCCATGTTCGCGATACGTGCCTGTGCCTTGCTGTACAACGGGCGGCGCGTGCTCTCGCCCGGCGCTTTGATGAAGCATTGCGGCCCTATGATCTCACCAACGGGCAGTTTTCGCTGCTGATGTCGCTGAACCGGCCGGCACCGCCCAATCTGAGTTCCGTAGCCTCATTGCTCGCGATGGACCGAACCACACTCACCGCTGCCCTCAAACCGTTGGAGCGCCGCGGCCTGGTGACGGTCGTGGTCGATCCCGCCGACAAACGCAGCCGCCTCATGGCACTGACGCCGGACGGCATGCGCCTGCTGTCGGAAGTCCTGCCGATATGGAATTATTCACATGGCAAACTCGAAGAACTGCTCACAGACGGCGAGCATAATGGACTTTTGACTGGACTGAAAAAGCTCTTGTGATCTCATTCAACAGCATGGGCCAAGATGTTGACCAATCGCCCCGTTGGATCGCGGACGTAGAAGCGCCGGACTCCCCAAGGCTCATCTGCGATGTCATAAGCGATTTCATAGCCGGCTGTTCGCGCCCGCTCATAGACCATATCGACATTGTCCACTTCGATCGAAATGTCGGGCACAGGGGTGCCTGACCCTCCTTCGCTCGCGATGCTGATCTGCGGCCTTGCCGAAATGTCGGATGCAAATGTCAGAATCCATCCATGATCCATGACGACTTTCAGTTCTAGCAAGTTTTCGTAGAAGTCACGAACGCTGCCCGGGTCAGGACATGCGAAATTTGGAACGATGCGTTTTACGAGCATGGGATGCCTCCTCAAAGACGTTGAGTCTCGTCTGAAATCTCAGCCTATTCGTCTCTGTCATTCGTCTAAAGTCCAAAATGGCGCAGCTTGGAATTGGTTGGAAAACTGCTATATTCTCTTTTGGAGTGAGGAGCGGATTTTCACCCGCCCCTTCTTTTGCTGACTAGCTGAATTGAACCCGGATGCTGAGCGACCAACTCGTCCGGGTTCTTTTCATTGTCAGCGTGACGCTAAACGGTAAAAACCGCATAGTTCACCTCCAGTTTTATACGCAAGGCCCTTGCCGGTCGGGAGGCCCATCTTCCCGATGCATCAGTTCGCTCGGTGCCTGCTGCTTCTGCCTACAAAACTCCGCCACACATGGCTGGAATTGTCGCAGACCACAACGAATGCAGGGTTGCATAAAGGGTGGGCAAACAGCGCTGCGGGTTGTCCTCACCGCCACAGAAACTCTCATCTTGATTGCGTCGCAATTGGCGGTTTAATGCGGAGCATGACGACAGACAACAAGCTATCGTGGATGAGACTTGCCGCCGTATTGATACCGGTAGTGTTTTCGGTACCGCTGGTATTGGGATTTTTCGGCGCGGCCCATCCGCTATTCGATTCCTTTGCGCATTTCCGCATGCATCTTGCAATACTGATGGCCGTATCGGCCATTCCAGCCCTTATTTTTGGACTGTGGCGGGAAGGTCTGATGGCCATGGTGTTGGCACTGACCGCGCTTGGTACAGTGCTTGTTCCCTCTCCGGCACCTTCCGCCGAGGCTGAAACGGCTCAACCGGAATACAAGCTGATGCAGTTGAACCTGCGCTATGACAATCGTCACCAAGCCGATGTTCTTCGCTTGATTGCGCGAGAAGCACCCGATGTCATCACCTTGCAGGAAGTTTCCACGGCCTGGCGTCCAAAACTCAAAGGGATCGAGGCGCGGTATCCTTACAATCTCTATTGCCCCAATCGCAGCCATATTGGCGGCGTTGCGATCCTCTCGCGCCGTCCGTTCGCCCTTGGAACCACGCCACAATGTGTCGATAGCCTGATCGGCCTCGCGCGCATCGATTTCGGCGGGCGCAGCGCCATTATCACCGCGCTCCACCTCGACTGGCCGTGGCCTTATTCCCAAGCCGGAAACGTGGAAACGATCAAGCCTTATTTCGAGCGGCTGCAAGGTCCAATGATTATCGCCGGGGATTTCAATGCCGTATCCTGGAGCCAGACGCTCAAGAACATCACTGACGCGAGCAAAACGTCCTCAGCCGAAGGGTTGCGGCCCAGCTGGCTCGTCAACGGCGCACTGGCGCGTGTGGCGCGCTGGGTTGGCCTGCCGATCGATCACATCCTCGTTTCAGATCGCATCATCCAAACACGAGTTCGAAACACTCCCGCCTGTCGGCTCGGATCATCTGCCGTTGCTGTTGCGCTTTTCCATCAGCGGCGCCGACGACGATGGTGGTCCCGATCAGCAGACAGTGATGCTTTCCAACTGAGAAAATACCGATTGCTATTCGAATACCGGACGCAGGAAACTGCGCTCGTAGCTCACAATACTGCGATTGCGCTTTTCAATCTCAAGTACCTGTTGGCATTCCAGGTCCTTCGCCGCGCGCTGGCGATAGTCCTCATAGGCAGCAAAGCTCGGAAAACTGAACGTGGCATAGGCAACGTTGCTTACACCCTCGCTCGGCAGCAGGTATCCATGATGAGTCCCGCCCAAACGATTGACAAGCGCGATCCAGCGGCGGCCATATTCCTCAAATTCATCGATCTTGTAGGGGTCAATGACATACTTCAAATAGCAGGTGATCATGAAAACTCCCGTCAAGGCATCGCCCAAAGCCCGGCACATGCCGGGCTGCTCAATCACATATTCTGATACACCGGTCCCTCGCCGCCCTGTGGCGGTACCCAGTTGATGTTCTGGTTGGGATCCTTGATGTCGCAGGTCTTGCAGTGGACGCAATTCTGCGCGTTGATCACGAACTTCGGTCCGGTCGTCTCCTCGACCCATTCATAGACGCCTGCCGGGCAATAGCGCGCCGATGGACCGGCATAGATGTCAAGCTCCGAGGATTTCTGCAGGCCCATATCCTTGACGATCAGGTGTACCGGCTCGTTCTCCTCATGATTGGTGTTCGACAGGAACACCGAGGACAGCCGGTCGAAGGTCAGGACACCATCCGGCTTCGGATAGGCGATCGGGCTGTATTTGGCGGCCGGTTCGAGCGAGGCCGCATCGGTCTTGCCGTGTTTCCACGTGCCGAAGGGCGACCAGCCGCCGAAAATCGTGTTGAGCCACATATCGAGACCGCCAAGCATGACCCCGCCTATCGTGCCGAGCTTTGACCACATTGGCTTGACGTTACGCACGCGCTTCAGATCCTTGCCGATCTCGCTTGAGCGCCAGGCGTTCTCGTAGGCGGTGAGTTCGTCATTGGCGCGCCCGGCGGCAAGCGCTTCGGCTACATGTTCGGCGGCAAGCATTCCGGAGAGCATGGCATTATGCGAACCCTTGATGCGCGGCACATTGACGAAGCCAGCCGAGCAGCCGAGCAGCGCACCACCGGGGAAGGACAGTTTCGGCACCGACTGCCAGCCGCCTTCGGTGATCGCGCGCGCACCATAACCCAAACGTTTGCCACCTTCGAAGATGCCGCGGATGGCCGGATGGGTCTTGAAGCGCTGGAATTCCTCGAATGGTGACAAATACGGGTTCTTGTAGTTGAGGTGCATGACGAAGCCAACGGCGACCGTATTGTCCTCGAGATGATAGAGGAACGATCCACCGCCGGTCTTCATATCCAGCGGCCAGCCGAACGAATGCTGTACGAGGCCAAGCCTGTGCTTGGCCGGATCGATCTGCCATAGCTCCTTGAGGCCGATACCGTATTTCGCCGGTTCCTTGCCTTCATCGAGCTTGAATTTGTTGATCAATTGCTTGGCGAGTGATCCGCGCGCGCCTTCCGCAATCAGCACATATTTGCCGAGCAGCGCCATACCACGCGTATAGGCCGGTCCATGGCTGCCATCCTTTTCGATGCCCATATCGCCGGTGGCGACACCGACTACAGCGCCGTTGTCATCGTAGAGCACTTCCGAACCGGCGAACCCGGGGTAAATCTCGACGCCCAGTTCTTCCGCCTTGGTGCCGAGCCAGCGGCAGACATTGCCGAGCGAGACGATGAAATTACCATGATTGTTCATCAGCGGCGGCATGGCAAAATTGGGCAGGCGCACCGAGCCGGAATGCCCGAGGACCAAAAAATGGTCGGCTGTCACGGAAGTCTCTGAAAGGATGTCCCTCCTCGTCACGCCAGCCCGGCAGGAGCTTATCGACGCCGATCGGATCGACCACTGCTCCGGAAAGGATATGCGCGCCGACTTCACCACCTTTTTCGAGCACCACCACCGATAGTTCAGGATTGATTTGCTTGAGCCTGATAGCTGCCGAGAGGCCAGCTGGCCCTCCTCCAACAATCACAACATCAAACTCCATGCTCTCCCGCTCTTGAAGTTCGGTTGTCTCGCTCATGCAATCCTCCTGATGATCATTCCCGTAAGCACTTTTTGTGCAGTATTTTCCCGATTTGTAGCGCAACAATAGCCGTATGATATAGGCAGTCACGCGTTCCAGATGCGGCCAATTGCCCTCATTTCACGACGGCTGGCGGAATCTATAATTACTTTAACGTAAACGTCAATATTTAACACGCTCATGGAGTGTTTGCACTGGACGTGGTTTCAGTCATAATTCAGCTAATTGTCTCGCATGCCAACCGATGGGAGACCTGATGAAACTATTCCGCATGAACTGGATGCTGCGTGGCACGATGGCCATCTGTATGCTTTTTGTCGGATATATTACAAATGCGTCGGCACAAGAAGATCCGCAGCTCTGGACCGCGGGCCCTTATTCGTTTTCCGATGAGCTTGGTGGTTTCATCATTCGCTCCGTCAGCGGTACGGGGACATCGCAAGATCCGATCATCCTTACGGAGGAATTCCCCTCTGTGACCCCGACGACCCTCGTCATTCGCACGGAAAAAATTGCGCAGCTAAATCCGAGCGAAGACGTCGGGATCCTTTTTTATCTGCGTGTCCGGGCGACCAACAGCAGCGGGCATCCTTGGGTCGAGTTTGAGTTTGAGCTGCAGGAACAGCTGAACGTACCAAGCGACTATGGCGACGGTCTGTCCTTCTACCAACCCGGCGACAAGAGGGGCATGATCCGTTCCACGGGTTACGGTAGATATAGCGATGATTTCGAACCTTATGACCGCATGGTGTTTCGGGATGGCAAGATCGATCCGACTTTTGGTGCAAGTTTTGATTTTCCGATTGCTGACTTCACGCCAAAACGTGTGTTTTATCTGGTGCAGGAGCCGCGCATTCCCTCCTCTTGAAACGAGATGAGCTTGCATTGCCGCCCGCAATTTGCGACTTCAGAGGGAAAAGGATTATCGATTGACCAATTTGCGCGAACTGCTGCACTTCTATGCCGAGGCCGGCGTTGATACGCCGCTCGAGGACGCGCCAGTCGACCGATTTTCGCAAGTTGAAGCAAAGCGGGCTGTTGCTCCGCCCGCGCCTGCATCTCGGCCTTCCCAGCAGCAGCGCCCTGAGAGACTGGCGGCGAGCCAACCGACGCCACCTGTACTCGGCAAGGCTACGGTTCCCGACGACGCAAAGATTGCGATGGCGCGGCAGCTGGCTTCGAGTGCCGCCACGCTTGAGGAGCTGCGCGAACAGCTCGCCGCATTCGATGGCTGCAATCTCAAATTCACCGCCAAGAACCTCGTGTTCGCCGACGGAAATCCAACCGCTTCGATCATGTTTGTTGGCGAGGCGCCAGGGCGTGAAGAGGATCTTGAAGGCGTTCCGTTCATCGGCCGTTCGGGACAACTGCTCGATCGCATGTTTGCGGCCATCGGCCTCGACAGAACCAGCGTCTACATCGCCAATACCATTCCATGGCGTCCGCCCGGCAACCGCACGCCGACGCCGCTCGAAACCGAGATTTGCCGGCCGTTCTTCGAGCGTCAGATTGAACTCGCGGCTCCAAAGCTGCTGGTCGCACTCGGCGGTCCGGCGGCCAAGGCCTTGACCAACGCTACGGAGGGCATTTTGCGCCTGCGTGGCAACTGGAAAACCCACATGACCGCATCGGGAATCCAGATACCTGTCATGCCAACGCTGCATCCCGCCTATCTCCTGCGTAACCCCGCCCAGAAGCGTTTTGCCTGGCGCGATTTCATCGGCGTCAAAATGCGGTTGCGTGCACTGACCGATTAGGTCTGCCGCAAAACTGGAATGCCCGTGTCGTAATCCTTGGCTCGCAAGAACATTCGAACCTGTAGTTTCGAAGACTGAAACGCAGGATACATATATGTTTCGCCAGCTCTTGCCGATCACGGCATTATTGACCAGCACGTTTCTGATGCTGACTGCAGGGGGACTGGCGGGAATCCTCCTCCCCTTGCGCGCCGGTATGGAAGGCTGGTCTCCAACGACCGTCGGCTGGCTCGGCACGGGTTACGCGCTGGCGTTCACCGGCGGCTGCATCATCGTTCCGCGTCTCGTGCGGCGAGTCGGACACGTCCGCGTTTTCGCCGTGCTCCTCACTCTCCTCAGCATGTCGATGCTGATGCACGGGCTGATCATCGATCCCTGGGCGTGGACACTCTTCCGGGCGCTGGCCGGTTTTTCACTGGCGGGCAGCTACATGGTCATCGAGAGCTGGCTGAACGAGCGCGTCACCAATTCGACACGCGGCATGGTGTTTTCGATCTACATGATCGTTTCCATGCTCGGGTTGCTCGTCGGCCAATATATTCTCCCGTTTGGCGATCCTGCGACACAGGCGTTGTTCATGATCGGAGCGTTGATCTATGCCGGCGCCCTGGTGCCGACAGGTCTCTCAAATGCGCAGTCGCCCCGCCCTCTGACGCAGGTATCGCTCGACCTTCCCGGGCTTTACCGCAAATCGCCCGCTGCGTTGATTGGCTCGCTGCTTGCGGGGATCATCGCCGGTGCGTGGAACTTCCTGTCAGCGATTTATGGGCGCGAGATCGGATTATCGACCTTCGGCATCGCGACCATGATCGCGAGTTCGATGATCGGCGGAGCGATCTTCCAGTATCCAATCGGCCGTATCTCAGACTTCGTTGACAGGCGCTATGTCATGGTCGTGGCCGGGATTGGCGGTGTCGCAATCTCGCTGACGATGATCATGGTCCAGCCCACAACGCCGTGGGTGATCTATACGTTGATGTTCGTCTTCGGCACAGTGCTGTTTCCGATCTATTCGCTCAATGTGGCGCACGCCAACGACTTCGCCGAACCCAGCGAATTCGTCAAGATTTCCAGTGGCCTGCTGATCGTTTACGGCATTGGCAGCATGATCGGGCCGCAGATCGCCGGCCGGTTAATGGATTTGAATGGACCTTCGGGGTTCTTCATCACCATGGTGATCAGCTATGCGGCCTATGGTTCCTACGCGTTCTGGCGCAGCCTGCGCCGTGCATCGCAAGCCCCGTCCGAGCGCCCCGATTTCGCCATTCGGCCGCATGACCGGCCACAGACGCCGGAGACTTTCCAACTGCATCCCCTGAGCGAGGCTGCACAGGAAGACTAACCCTGTGGCGTCGAGACCTTGCGGGCACGTGCCCGGGCGAGGCCGAGCCGATGCTCGCGGTAGATGATGAAAATGCCGGCGCTGATGACGATCGCGGCGCCGGTGATCATCTCCGCAGTCGGAATATCACCGAATAGCAGATAGCCGAGGGCAAGACCCAGCAACATGGATGTGTATTCGAATGGCGCAATCGCCGACATATCCGCGTGGCGGTAACTTTCGGTCAAAAGAATCTGCGCAACGCCGCCGGCAATTCCGGCGAGGATCAGACAGGTCAACTGAAAAGTTGTGGGCCAAACCCAACCGAACGGCAGGCTGACCAGTGCAATAACACTCGAGGCTATGGAAAAATAGACAACGATGGTCGGCGTGCGCTCTGTCTGCACCAGCTTGCGCACCAGCAGCATGGCGATGGCGGCAAGTCCGGCACCGCCCAGGGTGGCGAGAGCCCCAACGGCCTGGTCCGCCCCGAATTCGGTTTCCCCGGTAAAGAACGACATGCGCGGCCAAAGGATGATGACCACGCCGACAAGACCGAAGCACACTGCCGACCAGCGATACAGGCGTACCGTTTCGCGCAGGAAAATGGCACTGCACACGACCGTCAGCAGCGGTGTTGCATAGCTGATTGCGATCGACTCGGGCAAGGGAAGCTTGGTCAGACCGTAAAAGGTGAGGCTCATGGCGCTGACGCCGACGAAGCCGCGCCAGAAATGACTGAAGGGTTCGGAAGTCTTGAATGCGACCGCCATCTGTCCCTGCCAAGCGATAAAGGCGATGACCGGAAAGATCGCGAAGAAGGAGCGGAAGAACACAAGCTGACCCGCGGGAATACCGTCCGATGCTTTCAGCAGGCTCGACATACAGACAAACACGCAGACTGAAGCGACCTTGAGGCCAATGCCCAGCATGACATTGGTGCTGCGCACACGATCTGCGCCAAGTGGTTCACCGTCTCGCGGGTGAACAATGCTAGACACACTGAAATTCCTTGAGGAAAGAGTAATTGGTCCGCGTTACGGAATTGTAGACTGATATATCTTTAGGATGGTTTAAGCGGCCACACCAGAGGCAATCATTCACGTTGCGTTTGTGTACCAAACAAATCGGCATTTGTTGTGCCTCACAAAAAAGATGGATAGGGTCCCCGCCATCAATAAGGACAATTAGAAGATGCGTACCGATACCGGCCAGGTTTTTCATCTGGAAGATTACAAGCCCACCGATTTTCTCATTCCCGAAACCCACCTCGATTTTTGCCTCCACCCCGAGCGCACTATCGTCAAATCCACATTGCAGATCGAGCGCAGGAACGGCGTTGCCGCTGATGCGCCTCTCATTCTGGACGGCGATGAACTGAAGCTCGTCAATATCCGCGTCGATGGCGCAGACCTTGGCGACAATGCCTATGTGGCCACACCGGATCGTCTCGAAATTCGCGGCCTGCCGCAAGGCGGCACTTTCACGCTTGAGATCACCACGGAAATTAACCCGACCACGAACCGGCAATTGACCGGGCTGTACCGGTCGAGCGACGTCTATTGCACCCAGTGCGAGGCGGAAGGGTTCCGCCGCATCACCTATTTCCTCGACCGTCCGGATATGCTCTCGGTCTATACGGTGCGCATCGAAGCCGAGCGCAGCGAAGCACCGTTGCTACTGTCGAATGGCAACCCTCAAGATAAGGGGGCACTTACCAACGGCCGTCATTTCGCCATCTGGCATGATCCGCATCCGAAGCCCGCCTATCTCTTCGCGCTCGTCGCCGGCGATCTTGGCGTGATCACCGATACATTCACAACCGCTTCGGGACGACATGTCGATCTCGGCATCTATGTCGAGCACGGCAAGGGGCCACGCGCCCTTTACGCCATGGATGCGCTGAAGCGTTCGATGAAATGGGATGAGGATGCCTTCGGCCGCGAATATGATCTCGACGTATTCAACGTCGTCGCGGTATCCGATTTCAACATGGGCGCTATGGAAAACAAGGGGCTCAACGTTTTCAACGACAAGTACGTGTTGGCCGATCCGGACACCGCAACGGACACGGATTATGCCGGGATCGAAGCGGTCATCGCCCATGAATATTTCCATAATTGGACAGGAAACAGAATCACTTGCCGCGATTGGTTCCAGCTTTGCCTGAAGGAAGGGCTGACGGTCTACCGCGATCATGAGTTTTCCGCCGACATGCGTTCACGTGCCGTCAAGCGCATCGCGGAAGTAAAGGGCCTCAAGGCGCATCAGTTCCCCGAAGATGCGGGCCCCCTCGCCCACCCGGTGCGTCCGCGTCAGTTTCGCGAGATCAATAATTTCTATACGTCGACTGTCTACGAAAAGGGTTCGGAGGTCGTGCGCATGATCCGCACCATTCTCGGGCCGGATGTTTTTCGCAAGGGCATGGACCTCTATTTCGAACGTCATGACGGCGACGCCGCGACCATCGAGGATTTCATCAAGGTATTCGAGGATGCGTCGGGCGAAGACCTGAGCCAGTTTGCGCTCTGGTACGACCAGGCCGGTACGCCCAATCTCGCCATCACGTACGATTACGATCAGGCGACGAAGACCTTCGAAATCGAGATCGAGCAGTCGCTGAAGGCGACGCCGGGACAGCCTTCGAAAAAGCCAATGCACATTCCGGTGCGGTTTGCACTGCTCGGGGCCAAGGGTCGCGAGCTCAAACCACGTTCAGCCAAGGGAGGTCTCGTCAAAGACGACGTTATCCATTTGCGCAAGCGCAAGGAACGATTCAGCTTTTCCGGTATTTCGGAACGCCCTGTGCCATCGCTGCTGCGCGGCTTTTCGGCGCCGGTTACTCTGACCAGCGAATTGACCCGAACCGATCTGGCTTTCCTCGCCCGCAATGACGGCGATGAGGTGACGCGGTGGCAGGCCCTCACCCAGTTGCTTAATGCCAAGCTCACAAGCAATTCGAAACGTGTGCGCGGCGGCAAGCCCGCGACGATCGAGAATTCTTCGATCAAGCTTCTCGGCGAAATCGCCTTCAATACAACGCTGGACGAGGCGTTCCGGGCGCTGTGCCTCAGCATTCCTTCCGAAAGCGACATCGCGCGCGAACTCGGAGCCAATATCGACCCGGATGCCATTCTTGGCAGCCGTGATGCGTTGATCAGCGCGGTGGCAGACGCCCATGCGGAGAAGTTCGCGCAAACCTATGGCACGCTGGAGCAGAAAGGTTCGTTCAAGCCCGATGCAACTGGCGCCGGTCGCAGAGCGCTGCGCAACGTTCTGCTCGATTATCTCAGCGTAGCCGAAGGCAGCTCGAAGCGCGCCGCAGCGCAGTTTAAGAACGCTGACAACATGACCGATCGCGCGGCCGCGCTTGGTGTGCTCGTCCAGCGCTTTGGGGACAGCGAGGCGACAAACCACGCGTTGCAGGCGTTTGAGGCGCGCTTCGGCAATGATCCGCTGGTCATGGACAAATGGTTCGTCGTGCAGGCGATGCAGCCGGGAAATGGGGCGCTGGACAAGGTGCGCGAACTGATGACGCACAAGCTGTTTTCGCTCGACAATCCCAACCGCACCCGTGCTTTGATCGGCGCATTTTCCAGCGGCAACCAGACCGGTTTCAATCGTGCGGATGGTTCGAGCTACAAGTTCTTTGCAGAGACAATCCTGACCATCGACAAAAAGAACCCGCAGCTTGCTGCACGGCTTCTGACGGCGATGCGCTCGTGGCGATCGTTCGAACCGGTGCGGCGCGAACATGCGCGTGAATCGCTGGCGATGATCGCGGTGGAGACCGGACTTTCGGCCGACGTGCGGGATATCGTCGAGCGAACGTTGGCCTGATAGGTCCCGCCGGAGGTTATCCACTGTCCTGTTTGTTCGTGATCCTCGGGAGCGCCCGAGGGTATTTTGAGTCATTTCAAGGAGTTATGACTCGTCCTTTGATTATAGTTTTGGCTCGCCATAAGTATTGATAAATATTTAACAAAGGGACTAGACACGCAGAATCAGTTTTGATTCACTACAGGTGCTTCGGATGTGCGGCGTGCCGAAGCAAATCACTGATTAAAATGAAGAATGAGGGGGCCATTCGATGGCAAATGCGGACGCGTATCGCGCGCCGACGGGGAAGAATTATGCCAAAAGCCGGGTCAATGCGCGGGGGCGCAACCGGCTTTCGGGTCACATAAAACTTCTCGCCGATCCTGCCTACGGCAAGCTGCTCGCCGCGGAGCCCTATCTTCGCCGTGCAATTCCTCCGCTCATAATCATCTTCTTGCTCGCACTTGCCCTTGCGCGTTCCATGTCGCTTCTCGGTTGGCGTGACGACACGGAGCGTACGGCGCGCGCGACCTTGTCCATGGCCGCCAGCCATGTGGCGAGTGTCATCGATAATCGCATGAACAGCGGTCAAAAACTGAGTGCTGGCGACCTGCAGAATATCATCAGCGAAATACGGGCGAATGATTTGATCCCATCGGGAATGTGGTTCGCCATCGCCAACGATGAAGCCAACATCGTTGCGTCGTCGGACAGCGGCGATCACTGGCGCAACAGGAACCTCGAAAGCTTCGTCGGTGAAGGGCAGCCGCTGTTCCTCTTTGGCGATCGGGCCGGGGCGATGCCGGTAAAGGTTGAAGGCACGCCTGCCCTCGCCGCCTTGAGCCGTTCTGGCAATGGCGCCTATTCAGTCTTCGTCATGCATCCGGTCGAGGCCATTTTCGCCGACTGGCGCCGGGTCGTCTCTATCAACGTCACGATGTTCGCCGGAACGGCGACAATCATGCTGATCGTGCTCTATGCCTATTTCAGCCAGGCCGCCCGCGCACAGGATGCGGACGAGCTTTATCAGCACACGCAAGCACGGGTCGATACGGCATTGGCCCGCGGTCGCTGCGGGCTGTGGGATTGGGATATGGCGCGGGGCCGGGTTTACTGGTCGCGATCCATGTATGAAATGCTCGGCTATGAAGCCCACGACGCCATTCTTTCGCTTGGCGATATATCGTCAATCGTCCATCCGGACGACGACACGCTTTACAGCGTCGCGGCACAGGTTGCAGCCGGCGAGATCAGCCAGATGGACCGCGTTTTCCGCATGCGCCACGCGGAAGGCTATTGGGTCTGGATGCGTGTGCGCGCGCAGGTCGCCGATGCGAATGTCGGTGATCTTCATCTCGTTGGCGTCGCCGTCGATGTCAGCGAACAGCACCGTTTCGTACAGGCGACAGCACAGGCCGACCAGCGTATCCGTGAAGCGATCGAAAGCATTTCCGAGACCTTCGTCCTTTGGGATGCCGACAACCGTCTGGTCATGTCGAACAGCAAGTTCAACGAATATTCGGGGCTCGCCAATGAGTGCCTGCTGCCGGGCATTGGTCGCGAAGAGCTCGAGCCCCGTATCCGCGCGGTCGCCTTCGAAAAGCGTATGGCCAATGAACACGGGCGCAATGGCGCGCTGACTTTCGAGCGGCAGTTGGCCGATGGCCGTTGGTTGCAGGTCAATGAACGGCGCACTCAGGATGGCGGCCTTGTTTCTGTCGGCACCGATATCACCCAGTTGAAAGTGCATGAAGAACGGTTGGTGGACAGCGAACGCCGCTTGATGGCGACAATTCACGACCTCAGTCTCGCCCGCAAATCCGAGATCGAGCGTACGTTGGAGCTTACAGAACTCAACAGCAAATACGCCGTGGAGAAGGAACGCGCGGAAGCTGCCAACCGGGCGAAGTCCGAATTCCTCGCCAACATGTCACACGAACTGCGCACGCCACTCAATGCCATTATCGGCTTCTCGGAAATCATGCATTCGGGAACGTTCGGCGCGCTCGGCTCCGACCGCTACGTGGAGTATGTCCACGACATCCATACCAGCGGCAACTACCTCCTCAACGTCATCAACGACATACTCGACATGTCGAAGATCGAGGCCGGGCATTTCTCGCTGGATCGCGAGGAGATCGATCTTTGTCCGCTGATCCGCGAGACCGTACGCGTCGTGTCGCTACAGGCGCAGGAGAAGGATGTTAAGGTCGAGACCAGGATCGCGGAAAGCGTCACGCTCAATGCCGACCGTCGCGCCATCAAACAGATCCTGATCAACCTCTTGTCGAATGCGGTGAAATTCACCGATACGGGTGGGCGCATCTCGGTTCGTGCTCGCAAGGTTTCGGGGGCTCTCGTCTTGACCATCGAAGATACGGGTTGCGGTATACCTAAAGAAGCGCTGAAGAAAATCGGACAACCCTTTGAACAAGTCGAAAATCAGTTCACCAAATCGCATGCCGGTTCAGGATTAGGCTTGGCAATTTCTCGTTCGTTAACTCAACTCCACGGTGGTGCGCTGAAAATACGCTCAACCGAAGGTATAGGCACTATTGTGTCTGTGCGGATACCGACTAGATTGCTGTAGTACTAAAACTATTTTTTCACAAATATAACTTATCCATCTATCAAATCTCCGAAATTTACTATACAATATGATTTATATATTATGTAGAACTGTCATGTTGAAGAAATTCTCATGCTTGGTGTTGTTGACTTGTGCCGCCGCCATTCCTCCACCTACAACTTTGAAGGCACAACAAGTTGCGCCAAGCAATATTACTGAAGGTGTTTGCGACGTTGATGTCCCTAATCACTGGCGATTGGGACGTCTGGTATGAAGTTGTCGTCGTCAAGGGTAATGGTCTGTTCCCAACCCATTTGCATGATGGCATTGAATGCGTGACGACTATCAAGGGCACGGGCTTCTGGTGGACGGCTGACAAAGGCGCACCACGACGAAAGTACCGGCGCAGAAGACGCTTTTGGTGCGCGATCTCACTGTGCACACGGGAGGAAACGAGGATGGCGGCGAGATGCACTATCTGTCGACCCACGTCATGCGTGCAGGAGCGCCCTTCCGGGATATCTGCACGGCTCTGGGCGCTCCAACGAGTATGATCGTCAACGTCAACTCGTCAAATCCCTTCAAGGTGATATTCCGAAACCAGAAGGTGACCGAGCGACCCTTCAAGGTGAAACAGGACATCAAGACCCTGCCCTCGGGAGCCAGCGACACGGTATTGAACGAACATGGCCCATCCTACATTGCCGCCATAGAGGCTCCGTTGACGTTGAAGTCCAGCGGGGACACACGGACACTGCAACCAGGCGAAGGCTTCCTTGTTGCCGCCGGCGTCACCGAAATGGTCGGCAATGCCGGCGAGGCTCCTGCGAGAATGGCTGTGCTGCAGATCACCGAACTTGAGTGTACGCGTCGATCTGCTCCACGTTTAAGCCGAGCGCTTTGCCTTGGACTTTTGGCCATTGACTGTCGTCTCGACGGTCACGCGGGACTTCACTGGCCTACCTGAACGAAGCGGTATCTCCGCATGAGTTCCGTCCGGAAAATCGGCGACGAGTTTGAACGTTCCGCCCAGGCCGCGCACGTACTTCTCCAGCGTCCTGAGTTGTACGGTTTCCGGATGATTTTCGATTCTGGAGATTTCGCCCTGTTTCAGTCCAGTTTGATTGGAAAGGGCCGTCTGCGTCACCTCCAAAGCCTTGCGAACTTCTCTAAGATGGATTGCTTCGATGGTAGCGGCGGCACCGGCATAAATTTTCTCCCGGCGCTCTTTCGGAAGAGCGTCGATCCATTCCTGCGCAGGTCGAAAGTCTGATTTCTTGTACTGTGCCATGCTTTAGTCCTTTGCTTGCAACCATTCATCGAAGCGCCTGTCCGCGTTCTTAATAAGAGACTTATAGAATCGCGTCTGATTGATGCCCTCCTTGTTCCCGCCAAACAGGATAATCGCCTGACGATCCGGATCGAAGGCGAAGGCAAATCGCCACGATCCTTTGAGAGCAAAACGAATTTCCTTCATATTTGAGTGTCTCGAACCGTATAGGGTATCGACAAGAGGTCGTCCCAATGCAGAGGCCCTTCCGCCTGGAGAGTGAGGACCGCTTCAGCCAGCTTGTCCATGATTTGTGGGTCGAGCGCTGCTCGTTCCTTGGAAAAATCAGGATGCTCTTGGACGATCCAACTCATCGCTCAATATAGGCTAAAACCGATATCAGTTCAAGCCGATATTCCATAATGAAGTCACGGTTTCCTGGCGCTCTTGAGCAGGCTGTCAAAGTTCTTCCGGACAGATTTGGCCGCTTCTTTTAGATAGGTCTCGACGCGGTCGAGATCGGGGAGATCGCAGGCGCGACAGAGAAGTTCGCCAAGGCCGGGCGGGAAATCCTCACGCTTTACATCGCCGTTCAAACAGAGACGGATGATCTGGGTAACGCCCGTGTAAAGGTTAGCGGCCTCAGCGAGACTGTCGATGACGGCGGGATCGACAACGCCTGGCTTGAGTTTTGCCAAAACCTCGGCCGTCGATTGCGCGATAACCGGCCCCTCCACCTTGCCGGTGAGCACGGCAAATTGCGCGATGAATTCCAGATCGATAATGCCGCCCGGCACTAGCTTCAAATCCCACGCATCCCGCGGCGGCTTCTCTGTCTCGATCAGTGCCCGCATTTCGGCGACATCCTTGGCAATCTTTGCGGTGTCGCGCGGCAATGCCAGAATCTCGGTGACTTCCTGCTCGATTTCACCAAAGAATGCGATATCCCCGGCCACTGGCCGGGCGCGCGTCAGCGCCATGTGCTCCCAAGTCCAGGCGTCCGTCCGCTGATACTTACGGAATGCGTCGATGTGTGTTGCCACCGGCCCCTTGTTGCCGGAGGGACGCAGACGAAAATCGACTTCATAGAGAACGCCCTCGGCGGTCGGTGCCGAAAGCGCTGCAATCAGCCGCTGGGTCAAGCGCATGTAGTATTGCGACGGTGGAAGTGGCTTGTCGCCGTTCAACTCTTCCGCCTGCTCATCGTGATCATAGAGCAGGATGAGATCGATATCGGAGCCCGCGGTCAGTTCACGGCTGCCAAGCTTGCCCATGCCGAGAATGGCAATGCGCCCGCCAGCGATTTTGCCATGCTTGGTCGCAAATTCGTTAATAACCGCGTGCAATGCCCGGTCGATGACCAGATCGGCAAGGTCGGAAAAGGCTTTCCCTGCGCGTCCGCCGTCAATTGCCCCGGTCAGCAGCCTGATACCGATCAGAAAACGATGCTCGGCTGCGAAGATGCGCAGGCGGTCGAGAATATCCTCATAAACCTTCGAGGGCCCGAGAAAGCCTTCCAGCCGTTCGGCCAGATAGGCGCGCGTCGGCACATCGGCAAAGATCGCGGGATCGAGCATGCCGTCGAAAATATGGGGCTTGCGAGTGATGATATCGGCAAGCCGCGGCGCGGCGCCCATGATCAGCACCAAAAGGTCGAGAAGGCGCGGATTGGATTGCAGCAGGCTGAACAACTGGATGCCCGCAGGCAATCCCTTGATCATCTCATCGAACCGCATCAGCGCCTCATCGGCCCGGCTGGTTGCACCAAAGGCCTTGAGCAGGACAGGGGTTAACTCAGTCAGGCGCTCGCGCGATTCCGCGGATTGCGTTGCGCGATAGCGGCCGAAATGCCAGGTCCGGATCACGCGGCAAATATCACTTGGCCGTTTGAAGCCGAATTTTTCCAGCGTCTTGAGTGTATCCGGGTCATCGACGTCGCCGGTGAAAACCAGATTGCCGGACTCACTGGTCAGGTCCTGTGCCTGTTCAAACAGCGCTGCGTAATGCATTTCTACGGTCTGAAGTGCCCGCCTGAAATCCTCGGCGAAGGTCTCGCCATTCTTGTAACCCATCATATGGGCCACGCGCAGGAAGTTCTCGTCGTCCTCCGGCAGCGTGTGGGTCTGCTCGTCGGCAATCATCTGGATACGATGCTCGACATCGCGCAGGAAGCCATATTTTTGCGCCAGCGTGTCGCGTGCATCGGCGCTGATCCAGCCTAGCCCCTGCAGCGCGCCAAGCATATCGACAGTTCGCGAACCGCGCAGCTGCGGAAAGCGGCCACCGGCGATCAGTTGCTGCGTCTGCACGAAGAATTCGATCTCGCGGATACCACCGCGACCAAGCTTCACATTGTGGCCGCGCACGGCGATCTCGCCGTGGCCCTTGTGCGCGTGGATCTGCCGTTTGATCGAGTGCACATCGGCGATCGCGGCATAGTCGAGATATTTGCGCCAGACGTAAGGTGCGAGTTCAGCCAGAACACGCTTACCCGCATCAATGTCGCCGGCGACCGGGCGCGCCTTTATCATCGCGGCTCGTTCCCAGTTTTGCCCGCGACCTTCGTAATAGTTGAGCGCGGCAACAACCGGGATGGCCAGCGGTGTTGAACCGGGATCCGGCCGCAGGCGCAAGTCCGTACGGAACACATAGCCGTCGGCGGTGCGATCCTGCAGGATACGGACAAGGCGGCGAGTCAGTCGCGAAAAGGTTTCTACGCACTCATAAGGATCGATGATCGCAGGGCTTTGCTCGTCAATGAAGATGATCAGGTCGATATCGGAAGAATAGTTCAGCTCGAAAGCGCCGAATTTTCCCATCGCCAGAATGATCCAGCCGCTTCCCTCCGCCGGATGTGTCGGGTCGGGCAGCTTGAGCTTGCCCGCCTCATGTGCATCGCGCAGCAGGAACCGCACGGCAGCGCTGACACATTCCTCAGCGAGCCGCGACAGCCACAACGTGGTATCTTTGGTCGTGAACAATCCGGAGAGATCGCCGAGGGCGATCAGCACATGGCCCTCGAGTTTCAGTTGCCGAAGTGCAGTCATGATGCCGGCTTCGGCGACCGTGGCGCCTTCCGAGCACGCAGCAATCTCCTGCATCAACGCTTCGAGGCGCTTTGCCAGGCCTACTTCAAACAATGGCTCGATGATTGTCGGGCGGCGAAGCAGGACGTTGCGCAGATAGGGTGAAAGATCGAGAACAGCGGACAGAAAGCGCGCGGCGGGCTTGTTGTCTTTCAGAGCGGCGATGCTGAAGGATTGTTTTTCCGCAGCTTTTTCGAGAAGTTCATGCAGAAGGGTAGCGGCATTCTTCTCGTCGAGTGGCGTCAGTTCACGCAAATCGCTGGAAAAGAAAGGTTTCTCGTCAAGATTAGCCGCGCCGGCCTTGGCATTCATGCATTTTCCTCTCCCACCGGAAAAACAAGCACTGCTCGCAACCCCGGCGCATTGTCCGTCAGTTCCAGCGTGCCACCGTGCAATTTCATCACTGCCTTGGCAAGGCTCAATCCCAGCCCCGAACCCGGTTGCGAACGGCTTTCCTCCAAACGCACGAAGCGTTCCGTTGCCCGGCCCACCTGATCTGCCGGGATGCCAGGACCGTTATCAGCAACGATGACCTTGACCTTGTCTTCCTGCTTTTCAACGGAAAGCGTTACTTCAACCGGGTTTTCACTGGCGCTCGCATATTTGATGGCATTGTCGACGAGATTGGAAATGGTTTGCCCGATCAGCTCGCGGTTCGCCTTGACCGGCGTTTCGTCGATTGGTCCAAGGGTAAGCTTGACGCCCGCCTCCTCGGCCGAAGGCTCGTATAACTCGAAAACGTCTTCGACGATTGTCGATAGCGCAATCGGTTCCATCGTTTCGGTCGAATAGCCGGATTCGAGGCGCGAGATCATCAGGATCGCGTTGAATGTTCGTATCAGCTGATCGGAGTCGCTGATCATGCCTTCCATGGCGGCGCGATAAGCCTTCGTGGTCTTCGCGTTTGACAGTGCCGATTCAGCGCGATTGTGCATACGTGTCAGCGGCGTCTTCAGATCATGGGCGATGTTGTCGGAAACGTGCCTGACGCCTTCGTTCAATTCCTGAATGCGCGCCAGCATACCGTTGAGGTTTTCCGAAAGGCGGTCGAACTCATCGCCGGATCCGCTTACCGGAAGCCGCCCCGCGAGATCGCCGCCCATGATGCGCTGCGAAGCAACCGATACCTCGTCAATACGCTGCAACGCTCGCCGCCCGACAAAGAACCATATCAGGAACGCACCGACACCCATGATGCCGAGAGCGGCCATGAGCGCGCGGCGCACGATGAGTCGCACCTGCTCCGGTTCGCCAAGATCGCGCCCAACCATCACCCTTATGCCATTCGGCATGACGATTACCCGCGCAATGGCAGTGTGCACCTGCGGATCATTGCCTTCATTGTAGCGTTCATAGGTGATGGGACGCTCAATCCAGCCTTCAGTCTGCAGAACACCTACTTCGATGCTTTGGACATTACCGGCAACGATGCGCCCTGCTGAGTCAGTTACGAGATAAAGATACGCGCCCGGCTGACGCCCTCGCCGGTCGATCGTGCGCACGAGACCCACGATACCGCCACGCTGGTAGACCTGACCGATACTCTCGACTTCTTCATTGATGGCCGTCTCGGTCTGCGTCGTCAGAAGCCGGACGGAGGAGCTGGTGATATAGAACACCAATACCAGCGCGCAGATCGTGAACAGTATGAGGTAAAGGGCTGACAGCCGGACAGCTGTCATTTTCATCATGGCACGGAAACGGCTCATGCATCGGTTCCGGCGGTCGCTTTCAGCATGTAGCCGGCTCCACGCACCGTGTGCAGAAGGGGTGTTTCAAAGCCCTTTTCGATCTTGCCGCGCAAGCGCGAGACATGCACATCGATGACGTTCGTCTGCGGATCGAAATGATAATCCCAGACATGCTCCAGCAGCATTGTGCGGGTCACAACCTGTCCGGAATGGCGCATCAGATATTCGAGCAGGCGGAATTCGCGCGGCTGCAGAATGATAACCTGCCCGGCCCGCCTGGCGGTATGCGACAGACGGTCGAGTTCGAGGTCGCCAACGCGGTAGACAGTCTCAGCCTCTTTCGGGCTCGATCGCCTTTGCAGGACTTCGATGCGGGCCAGCAGTTCCGAGAAAGCATAGGGTTTGGTCAGATAGTCGTCACCGCCAGCCCTGAGGCCGGTGACGCGATCGTCGACCTGACCGAGAGCAGAAAGGATCAGCGCCGGCGTATCATTGCCCTGAGCCCGCAGGGCTGCAACGACGGAAAGACCGTCGCGGCGCGGCAGCATACGGTCGACGACAAGTGCATCGTAGGTCCCCTGCTCCGCCAGCGTGTAGCCGGTTTCACCGTCGCCAGCGACATCCGCCGAGTGGCCCGCCTCGGCAAAGGCCTTCTCCAGGTAACGGGCCGCTTCGCGGTCATCTTCGATTACGAGAATCTTCATGGCGTCACATTAAGCCGGTTTCGGTGAATGAGTGAAGTGCCCTGTACAATACAGAAAGAAAAGCGGGCGGCAGATTATCGAAGGATCTGCCGCCCTTTTGTGCTTTGGCGCTAGCGGGGTGGGGGATGCAGCGCCTCCGCAACCTCTATCTGGTCAGGTTAACCCTGATTGATCGGCAGGGCCACAAATCGCGACTGATCATTGGTCTGCACCTGAAGGAGGACAGCCTTACGGCCGGTCTTCGATGCATCGGCAATCGCAGTATCGATTTCCGCGCCGGTCTTCACCGGCTTGTTGTTGACCGAGACGATGATGTCGCCTGTCGCGATGCCCTTGTCGGCGGCATCGCCCTGACGATCGACATCTGTCACCACAACACCCTTGCCATCATCGGATGGCATGACTGTCAGGCCGTAATCATCAAGAGCCGAAGGCTTTGCCTGTTCATCCTGCTGCGGAGTAGCGTTGGCCTGCTGGTCGTCCTGCGGGTAAGGCTTGATCGCAACATTGATCGACTTGGCCTCGCCCTTGCGCCAGACGGTCAGCTCCGCATCCTTGCCGGCGCTGATTGCCGCAATCTTCTTGGCAAGATCACGCGGATCAGCGACTTTGTCACCGTTGACCGCAGTGATCACGTCACCGGCGGCCACACCAGCCTTGGCGGCCGGCCCATCGGCCTGCGGCTCGGCAACAAGTGCGCCTTTTTCTTCTGCAAGGCCGAGAGATTCAGCGATTTCCTTGCTGACGGGCTGTATCTGAACACCGATCCAGCCACGCGAAACCGAGCCGGTCTTGATCAGCTGGTCGACAACATTCTTGGCGGTCGTCGCCGGAATGGCAAACGCAATACCAACACTGCCACCCGAAGGCGAGAAGATCGCCGTATTGATGCCAACAACTTCGCCGTTCAGATTGAAAGCCGGGCCGCCGGAGTTGCCGCGGTTTACGGCTGCGTCGATCTGCAGGAAGTCGTCATAAGGACCTGCGCCGATATCGCGGCCGCGCGCCGACACGATACCAGCGGTTACCGTGCCACCGAGGCCGAATGGATTGCCGACGGCAACGACCCACTGTCCGACGCGAACCTGGTTATCATCACCGAAGTTCACATAGGTGAATTTGCGCTTGTCATCGACCTTGAGCACGGCGAGATCTGTACGCTTGTCCTTGCCAATCAGCTTGGCATCGAGTTCGGTACCGTCATTGAGCACGACCGTATAGGCGGTACCATCCTCGACAACATGGTTGTTGGTCACGAGATAGCCGTCTTCGGAGATGAAGAAGCCGGAACCCTGCGCAGTCGGACGAATGCGATCCGGGCGGTTTTGGTCGCGCTGCGACTTGCGCTGCTCCATGCCACGCTGGCCGGGGCGCTGCTGGAATTCATAGAAGAACCGCTTCATGGGATTATCGTCGGGTAGCTGATCGAGCCCCGGAATACTGGAACCGTCATCGGCGGTGTCGTGGATGGCGCTCTTGACACGAACGCTGACGACAGCCGGGCTGACTTTTTCGACGACATCGGCAAAGCCGGGCTGCTGGGGAGCATCTACACGCACAGCCTCGGCTTGCGCCGGGACAATGGCGCTAAGCGGTCCGGTCGCCAGAAAGCCTCCGACGAGAGCCGAGGACAACAGCGCGGCGGCGATACCCGTGCGGTAAACAGAGGACTTACGATTGTTCGACATAAAATGTATCTCCTTGGGCGTTCGATCGATATCCGATCGTTTTATACCAACAGTGATACAGATAAGAATGTTACGTCGCCATTTCCGTAACATGACAAATTTTTAAGGTTGCGCGGAAAGCCTCAAGTATTTCCGACTCGTCATTTGATGGCGGCGAGTGCTGCCGATACGCCTTGCAAAGGAGCTTCGAAGGCAAGGTTCTCAATGTCCTGATAGGATATCTGGACAATTGCAGCTTTGGCGATTTGCTCACGCAGCACCGGTCCGACAGGAAGCAGCGCGACGCACACGCTTGGATCACAAGCGTATGTTTCGGCAATCACCGGTTCCGTCCGGCCCGGGAAATTTAACGGCTTTTTCATTCCAAGGCCGGGCCGCGTTCGCAGGATCATGATCGGCTTGCCCTGTTCCGTCGCGGCAACCGACCAGCTGAATGCGAACCGCCCCTCCCTATCGAGAATTGACTGCGTGATATTGCAGATCTTCTTCTTTGCCTTGAGGTTTTCGTCGCATATCAGCTCCCAGTTTTCGAAGGGCTGGATGATGCGGCGATAGCGCCCGAGTTCCGCTCCCTTCCGAACGGCAACCACGGACGGCTTGATGCTGAACCCAGACGGAGAGATCTCCTGTCCGGTGGAGGGCGACCAGCCGGACAGGAGCAGGCAAGCTATCCAAAGGGGCAGTTTGATTGCTTGCCTGATCACGATGTTTCTCAGTTCAATGTGAAGCTCAAGCCGGCACCGACACCGACCTCGCCACCGCTGGTAACGCCGGTGAGATTGGCACGAACCTTTCCAGTCTCGCTGGTGTAGGTCTTCGACTGATCGAGATATTCATTGTACTTGTTGTTGACCGTCGTTGTGACCTCGTTGATCTTGTCCTTGAGCTGCTTGACGTTCACCGCATCATTGTCCGCCGCGCCCGTAGCGACATTGCTGATCAGGTTGGTCTTCTTGCCGTCGGTATATTTGCAGCGTCTGTGCCCAACGCACCGGCGGCCACATCCGTTATCCGGCGAGAACCAATATTCAACTCGGAGACCGAAGTCCCGCCGACGAGATAGGCGGCATTGCCAAGGCCAGCTCCATTCGCGACGGAATCGGCGCCTAGTGCGATTGAGCCCTTGCCGTTTGCCTTTGCCCGGTTGCCAATGGCAATGCTGTCTGTGGCTGATGCCCAGGTACCACCATCGCCGATGGACATTGCATAGGTCCCGTTTGCAACATCGTTCAGACCGATCCAACCTTTATTTATAAAAAGATAACCACCCAAACTGAGCGAATCTACCCCTGCACCGCCACCATAAACAAAGAAGTGAACGCGGTTTGTCTGAGCGTATCTGTCTTTATAGTCGCAGTTGTCGCCTGTAGCTCTTGTAATTGAGGGGCCGTTGCCAATCGCTGTACAATCACCGTTGGGGCCATCATTGACAAAAAAACCTCCCGCCAACGCTTGCACTGGGAGCGCAACTACCATCGCTGTTGCGATCGCAACGCCAGCAACCGTCCCGCCAATCCCCAGCATCCCCAACCCGCGACCGCGCTTCATGCCGAGCGAGCGGCAGGACATGCGCAGAATGGCGCTCAGACGACGGCGAAGCGAGCGGCTCGCATCCGCTGCGGCAATCCAGTTCTGCACGAAACGTGTGGGTTTACTTCGATTTGATATACTTTGATTACGTCTTGCGACGGCAATCATCGTCATGACAATATCTCTTCCGCATGAATTTGAGCGCAATGCGCGTAAAAATTGAAACAACTAAAAATACAACCTGTAATAGCAGAATTGCTACCAGGCGTTTTATTGGAATAGCTTTAGAGATGCCGGCGTCCTGCTTGGCAACCAAACCAACGGAAAACGAAACTCTGTTTGTAAATATGTGCTGTCCAATACAGCAAGGTGATATATGACTCAATGGGAGATCTAAACTTTACACATGTAATTTTTAACTTTTTCTGTAAAAAGCATTATACTTTGGTCTAATGCGGGCCGCTATTTGATGCCAATTGACCGAAATTACCCTAACGTCGCTGGGCGCGCCGATTCAGTTCGAGCGCCGTCAAAACGGAGTTCAGCCAATGCAGCCGCTAGGATCGACCCTGCGCATTCACCGTCCCTATGATGAAGTCTATGCGTTCTACGATGGCAGGATTGAAGGTATCCGCGCTTATTCCGAATACCCCAACTGGCTTGACGATGGCGCCTATTCGCTCGGCGTTTGTTCCTATGCCATCGTTTCTGGCGGCGAAGCGCTGGTCTATGACACCAGCATCTCGCTTCCCCACGCCCGGATCATCCGAAACACGCTGGAAAAGGCTGGTGTGCGTCACATCCGCGTGGTGCTCAGCCATTGGCATGTGGATCACGTTGCCGGGAACGAAGTCTTTGCCGATTGCGAGATCATCGCCAATACGCTTACCGCGCAGGCAATGCGCGACAATCGCGAGCGGCTGGAGAACGACAACCCGGCGATCATGCCGCTCATCATGCCGAACCGTACCTTTGAGACAGAGCTGCAATTGAAGGTCGGCGATATCGATGTGGAACTGCGCCATGTCGACATTCACAGCCACGACGGGACAATGCTGATCCTGCCGCAGCGCAAGCTGATGCTGGCGGGCGATGCGCTGGAAGAGCCGATCACTTATGTCGCCGAGCCAAGACGGCTGGAGCATCATTTGCGCGATCTGGAGCGCATGGCAGGGTGGGACATCGATAAAATCCTGCCCAACCATGGCGCGGAGGGAACGATCGTTGCAGGTGGCTACGGACCGGAATTGATCGCGGCCACGCGCAATTATGTGACCAAACTAATGCGCTTGGCCCACGAGCCGGAACTGGCGGAACAGGACCTAAGAACCTTCGTAGCCGAAGATTTTGCCTCGGGCGTGATCAGCTATTATGGGCCCTACGAATCCGTCCACGCTCGCAATGTCAGTGTGATCTTGAAAGGCTTCGAGGAAGCCTGACCTCACGCTGCACACCATTACAAATAATACATTTTACATTCTCGCGCGAATAATCGACGGTTTTTGCGTGTTCTATTCCACATTGCGATTTCAGGAGTAATTATCATGGCCAACCCGGTAACGGGCACCGCAGCCGCGCATTCAACGCGGCAAACGTATGACCGCGCGACGATTATCCTGCATTGGCTGACTGCAATTTTGGTGGTTTCGCTTTTTGCCAGCGCGGAGACGTGGGGGTTTTTGCCTCGGGGAACGCCACTGCGCGGAGAATTGCAGACGCTGCACATATCGCTCGGAATTTTGCTCGCCGCTATTATAGTCATGCGGGTCATCTGGCGGTTGGTACAGGGACGGCGGCTGTCACCTGCAACGACGGGTCTTCAAGCAATTGCCGCGAAGACAGTCCATATCGCGCTTTACGTTTTGCTGTGCCTGCAAGCCGCACTCGGCTTCCTGTTCCGCTGGGTGCAGAATGAGCCCTTCACCTTCTTTGGCCTCTTCACCATTCCCCACGTTACACTGGCGCCGGGTCTTCGGTCGACTTTTGGCTGGTTGCACAACAACGTCGCATGGGCGATCATCATTGTCGCCGGATTTCACGCCCTTGCCGCGCTACTGCATCATTATGTGTTGAAGGACCGCGTGCTAACGCGCATGTTGCCCGCGAAAGGCTGAACTCAATCGCCGGGTGCAGCGAAGAGCTTCTTCAGCTGCTTCTTCTCGCTCTCGGAGAGCGGCGTCGTTTCCATAGAACTCGCGCGCCGCCGCCGGATCGAGAGGACAATCGCGACGCCGCCGACGAGCAGAACTGCAATAGGAAAGCCCCAGAGCAGCAGCGTGCTCATCTGCAGCCGCGGCCTGAGCAGGACGAATTCGCCGTAGCGCGCGACGAGAAACTCCAGCACCTGCTCGTCCGTATCGCCGGCAACGAGCCTCTCGCGCACCAGCACGCGTAAGTCCCGGGCGAGATCGGCATTGGAATCGTCGATGGACTCGTTCTGGCACACCATGCAGCGCAACTCGGCGGAGATGGTGCGTGCGCGCCTTTCCAGCACCGGATTGGACAGCATTTCGTCCGGCGACAGAGCTTGCGCGCCGGTTGCAGCAAAGCAAAGTGCCAAGCCGAGGGCCAGAGCTGAGATAAGGCGTCTCATGCGACGGCTCGCGCAGGTCGCGACTTGGCCCTGCTCGGCGCGCCAATGCGCAGGCGCCGGTCGAGCAGCGACATGCCGCCGCCGATCATCATCACGACTCCGCCTAGCCAGATCAGCGTCACCAGCGGCTTCCACCAGATTCTGACGACGATACCGCCATCCTTGGCCGCATCGCCCAGCGAAACATAAAGCTGGCTGAACATGAATGTCCTGATGCCGGCTTCGGTCGTCTGCATCTTGCGAACCGGGAAAAAGCGTTTTGCAGACGTAAGGTCTGTCACGGGTTGGCCGGCATCGTTGAGAATGGTGAACTTGCCCTGGTCCTCCATATAGTTCGAGCCCTTGACCGTGTCGACGCGGTCAAAACGCAGCGTATACCCGCCTGCCCTGATGCCGTCGCCCGGCTTCATCACCAGCACGCTTTCGGTGGCAAAGGTAGTTGTCGCAACAATGCCGAGCAGAGTAATGCCGAGACCGAAATGCGCGAAGGCGGTTCCGAATACGGAGCGCGGCAGGCCTATGATACGCTGTGCCATGCCACGGATGGAGGTCTTGCCGAAGCCGGCTTTGAGCGACAGATCAGTCACCGCGCCAAGCATCAGCCAGACGGCAAGGCCGATGCCGAAGGCCGCGAGCACGCCGGAAGCCGAAGTCTTGTAAAGCACGAATGCCACGACAAGCAGGGCTATGAAAAAGGCCGTCATCAACCGCTGCGCCACGGCGAGGATATCGCCGCGCTTCCACGCCAGCAGCGGCCCGAACGGGACGGCTGCAAGCAACGGGATCATCAACGGGCCAAACGTCAGATTGAAGAACGGTGCGCCGACGGAAATCTTTTCGCCGGTCAGCGATTCCAGCAGCAGCGGGTAGAGCGTGCCAATCAGCACCGTGGCGGCGGCAGTCGTCAGAAAAAGATTGTTAAAGACCAGCGCCCCCTCGCGCGAGATCGGCTGGAACAGCCCGCCCGGCGCCAGCGTCTGCGCCCGCCAGGCAAAAAGCGCCAGCGACCCGCCGATGAACAGCACGAGAATGGCGAGGATGAACAGGCCGCGTCCTGGATCGGTGGCGAATGTATGCACCGAGGTCAGCACGCCCGAGCGAACGAGGAATGTACCAAGCAGCGACAGGGAGAAGGTCAGGATGGCGAGGAGTACGGTCCAGATTTTCAGAGCGGAACGCTTCTCCATGACCAGCGCCGAATGCAGCAGCGCGGTACCCGCGAGCCATGGCATGAAGGACGCGTTTTCGACCGGATCCCAGAACCACCAGCCGCCCCAGCCAAGCTCGTAATAGGCCCAGTAGGAACCCATGGCGATGCCACCGGTCAGGAATATCCATGCCGTCAAGGTCCAAGGCCGCACCCAGCGGGCCCAGGCGGCATCGATGCGGCCATCGATCAACGCTGCAACCGCAAAGGAGAAACAGACGGAGAAACCGACATAGCCGAGATAGAGCATGGGCGGATGGATGGCGAGGCCGATATCCTGCAGGATCGGGTTGAGATCCTGGCCTTCGACGGGCGCTGGATTGAGGCGGGCAAACGGATTGGATGTGGCAACGATGAACAGGAGGAAAGCGCTGCCAATCCATGCCTGCACGCCGAGAACATTGGCTTTCAACGCAGGCGGCAGATTATTGCCGAAGAAAGCGACGAGGGCTGTGAAGAAGCTGAGGATCAACACCCAGAGCAGCATCGAGCCTTCATGATTACCCCAGACACCGGTGAATTTGTAGAGCAGCGGCTTTTGCGAGTGTGAGTTTTCGAAGACGTTCTGCACGGAAAAGTCGGAAAGAACATGGGCAGATGTCAGTGCGGCAAAAGACAGTGCGATCAGCGCGAATACGGTGAACGAAGCCGGGACCGCCACCGCCATCATGCGGTCATCATTGCGGCGTGCGCCGAGCACTGGCAACACCGCCTGAATGATCGAAAGCGCCAACGCCAGCACCAGCGCGAAATGTCCGAGTTCGACGGTCACTGCTTGCTCCCTTCCTGCCAGACACCCTTGGCTTTCAGGCTATCGGCGACTTCCTTCGGCATATAATTCTCGTCATGCTTGGCGAGCACACTGTCGGCAACGAATGCGCCGCCGGGCATGAACCTGCCCTCGATCACAACACCCTGATCTTCGCGGAACAGATCCGGCAGGATGCCATCATAGGTCACGGGAACGCTTTTGACATGATCGGTGACGGAAAAACTGATCCTCGTACCATCTCCGCGGACAACGCTACCCTTTTCGACCAGCCCCCCAAGACGGAAGCGCGACTCCGATGTCACATCGGATGTCTGTATGTCGGAGGGCATGCGGAAAAACGCAATCTTCTGCTGAAGTGCGAAGAGCACCAGCGCCGCTGCAACCGCCAGGACCAGCAGCCCGCCGCCAATCACCGAAAGCCGCTTTTGTTTGCGCGTCATCAATTGTTCTCCGGTTGGTCCGGTTCATCGGCGAGGCCGAGCTCGTTTGCTACCACGTCGAGCCGTGCAACCTTGTCCGCACCAAGCACTTTTCTCGCCCGGGCCAGTGCTTCCAGTGCGTCATTGGGCCGATTGAGAACCACATAGGACCGGACGAGCCGCTCCCAGCCCTCGATATCATCAGGCGATTGTTTCAATTTTTCGGCAAGGTTCGAAACCATGCCTTCGATCATCGCGGCGCGGTCCTGGCTGTTCATGCCCGCGGCAGCTTCGACCTGCGAAGCATCCGGACCGGTTTTCTCGACATCGCTGACGTCCGGCGCATCACCGGCGATTTCATGGTCTAGCCGGGTCAATGCCGCTTGGGCCTGATCGCGCCATGGAACATCTGCAGGCGCTTCGGCCAACAGCTTGCGGATCAGGTCTCGCGCCTCCGGCAGGCGGCCCTGCTGCATCCAGCCATCAATAATGTAAAATTGGGGCCGCATATCTTTGGGGTCCAGTTCAAGGGCGTGCCTGAACACCGCTTCCGCTTCGGGCGTGATTTTGCCATTGGCGGCGGCGGACATCGCCTGCCCCAGTCCCAGTTGGCGCGCCGCGCTGTCACCATTGAGTCGGATCGCGTGTTGATAGGCGGTGACGGCATCGGCCGGGCGGCCCAGCCTCAGATAGATCGGTGCCAGCACTTCCCAGCCCTGCCCGTCATCGGGATTGAGCGCGAGATGCGCTTCGGCGCGTGCAATCAGTTCCGCTGGCGTGCTCTGGTCCGCAGGTTTGGCAAGCCGCTCCGCCAACGGTTGTGCTGGAAGATCAGGCGATCCTGTCTTGGTGTAAATTCCCCACGATATCAGTGGGATGGCCAGGACAGTTGCGAGCGTGAGCCATTCGCGCGTTGCGCTTTTCTTTGGCCGGACAATCGCCTTGTCGACTTCCACTGCCTTTGCCGATTTGAGAAGGCGACGACCGATTTCGGCGCGTGCCTGCTCACTGCTGACAGGGTCGATCAGGCCGCGCTCTTCATCTGCATCGAGCTCGCGCAACTGATCGCGATAAACCTCGACGTCATATTGATTGTCCGACACGGGTGCTTGGACGCGCCGCGTCAATGGCAAAAGCACAAGCAGCGTCGCGCCCACGGTCAGAACAGCAGCGGAAATCCAGAAAATCATGGCTGAGACATACCCCTACCCCCGCCTAAAATCCAAATGGATTTAAATTGATAGGGCAATTCGCCGCAAATACTGTGAACGTTTTGAGCATGCAGCCTGATGAGGCAGATGGTGTGGTTTTCGAGAACCGGAGCGCAACGGACGTTTGGTCCGTGAGCACCGGAGTGGAGAAAATCGCATCAGGTGCCCATGAGGGTGGATGCTAGGTGAGCGGTGTCCAGCTGCCATCCTCGTTCCGGCACGCAGTGCCGCGTGCTGATTGCGGTGTACCGTCAATGCGCACCGTATGCGTATATTGGCGGCAGTTTTGCGAGCCGACCTGATAGGGCTGCGCCGCAACGACTTCACCGGTACGGCTGCCGCTGCTGTTCTTCCATTCTACGACTTTGCCGGCTGGAGAATATTCGAGCGCTTGATATTCGGCTTGCAGAGCGCGTTTGCGATCCGATGCGTCAAGGGACGCATTGTTTCCGATCAAGCCATTGCCCAGCGCTGCGAGCACACCAGTTGTAGCCGGCTGTTTTGACCCGCCTGTGAGCCTGCTCAGCGTACTGCCACCATTGCTCTTGGGGGCGGATGTCGTGGAACAGCCGGCCAAAACAACGACAGCAAGCAGGGAAATAGCTATAAGGAATTTCATCATCGGTCCGTTTTAAGGTGCCCTTTACAATAGCCTTTTATGGCCTGATTAGTCGTTCGCTTGCAAGCGCGATTCAGTTGCCCGCAACCGGAAGTGTCAGCCGCGCGGCCAGACCGCCGAGGTCGGCGCTTCGCTCCAGCCGCAACGCACCGCCATATTCGCGCACCGTATCGTGGACGATCGAAAGCCCGAGACCCGTCCCCGGCTTGCTCTCGTCGAGCCGCTTGCCGCGTGTCAGCGCATCCTTGATCTGCCCGGGAGCAAGACCGTCCCCGTCATCCTCGACGCTGATCTCCAGCCCGCTATCCACCTTGGCGAGGGTTAGTCTGATAACACTGCGTCCCCATTTTCCGGCATTTTCCAGAAGATTGCCGACGATCTCCTCCAGATCTTCCTGTTCTCCGGCAAAAATCGCGTCATCCATGTAGTTGTTGAACTGAACATCCATTTCCGGATTGAGTTTCGTGGTGACCCGCACCAACCGGGTGAGGATCGGGGTAACCGGGGCGCGAAACACCACGCTATCGCGCTGTGCGGCAATGCGCGCCCGCTGCAGATAATGCTGCACCTGAACCTGCATCGCCTCGCTTTGCTCGGCAATGATGCGCCCGTCCGTTCCGCCGATGGTCCGGCTTTCATTGACCAGAACGGAGAGCGGCGTTTTGAGCGAATGCGCAAGATTGCCTACCTGAGTGCGCGAGCGCTCCATGATACGGCGGTTGTTTTCGATCAGCGCGTTCATTTCGCGGGCAAGCGGCGCGATCTCGTCGGGCAAACGTTCATCCAGCCGCGAAACCTTGCCTTCGCGAATATCGGCAAGCGAACGGCGAACGCGGTCGAGCGGACGAAGGCCGAAGAGAATGACCGCGGCGTTGATCAGGGTACCGCCAAGACCGAATATGCCGAGATAAAAATAGAGCGTGTTGCGGAAATGGGCGATCTCGCCTTCGACCTCGCTTAGATTTCCCATGACCCTGAACCGGGCAACACGATTTTCCGCGTCGAGCACAACCTCGGTTTCGACAACCGAGAGCTGCTGGCCATTTGGTCCTGGCTCGGTATAGGAACGTTGAAAGGAAGTATCGAATGGAACGTTCAGCGTCGAGGGGGAATCGATTTCCCGATCGCCAAGCGATACGGATTTGAGCGAACCCTTCAGATTGTCGGCGACTGGCTCGACCGACCAGTACCAGCCGGAAAGCGGGCTTGAATAGCGCACTTCGCCCGGATCGGGACGACCGGCAAGCGTGCCGTCATTGACGCTGACAGAAGCGATCACACTGAAAAGATGAGCGGAAAGCAGCTGCTTAAAGCTTAGCAGGCGCGATTCGCCGTATATCGTCGAAATGATGGTGGCGATTGCAACGAAGGAGATGATGGTCCACAGCGTCGAGAGCATGATGACGCGGAGCGACAGGGAGCGTGGGCTGGGAAGATAGCCGGTCAGCGGGCTTTTCACACGTTGTCCCTTCTTCCTGCAACGATGCATAAAATGCGGTGCGTGGTTCGACAACCACGCACAATCAGACTTTGCTGTCCTGCGACTTGATCCTATAACCCATCCCCCGGATGGTTTCGATGAGATCCATGCCCATTTTCTTGCGCAAGCGGCCAACAAACACTTCGATCGTATTGGAATCCCGATCGAAATCCTGATCGTACAAGTGCTCCACCAGTTCGGTCCTGGAAACCACCTCGTCCATGTGATGCATGAGATAGGACAAGAGCCGGAACTCATGCGAAGTGAGCTTCAACGCAGTACCGTTGACTGTCGCCTTCGATGTCTTGGTGTCGAGACGCAGCGGGCCACAGGTGATTTCCGATGAGGCATGACCCGCAGCGCGCCGGATGAGCGCCCGCAAGCGCGCCAGCACTTCCTCAATATGGAATGGCTTGGCGACATAATCGTCGGCGCCGGCATCGATACCTGCGACCTTGTCGCTCCAGCGGTCACGCGCCGTGAGCAAGAGAACGGGCATGATCCGCCCGTCCCGGCGCCATTTTTCCAGGACGGTCAGCCCGTCCATTTGCGGCAAGCCAATGTCAAGGATTACCGCGTCATAGGGTTCGGTATCGCCAAGAAAGTGACCTTCCTCGCCGTCGGAAGCCTTGTCGACCACATAACCGGCATCAGTCAACGCATCGACGAGCTGACGATTGAGGTCACGATCATCTTCGACGACGAGTATTCGCATGGAGAATTTCCCTTGCCGGCGGTATACGGATCAGCTTGCTGGTACGGCGACTTCCACGCGGCGTGGACGTTCGCCGTCCTTGCCGGGGATCAGCACAACCACGACGCAGACTTCTTTGCCGTTCTGCACAACCGATGTGGCGCGCGCAAGTGTACCGCCTTGCGAGTCCGCCACCCGTTGCCCGACAGACGAACAATCTGCGGCGAAGGCAGCGCCGGCGCTAAAGACGCCAGCGACTGAGATCAGGCCCGCTAGGGGCAAGGAGATAAAGAGGTGTTTCATCATGGCGTCATTATTATCGGTTGCTGTCTGAACGATGCATGAACGTTTGGTAATGTGGCCGACAGGATTGCCACAAGTTCACGCCTTTTAACATCATATTTCTTTACGTGTAATGAGCGCTGTTGCGCTTACTCGGCCGAAAAGTGCAACAATTCCACTTATGGCAGTCACAAACTGCATAATCGTATCGGTAAGCGACTCCTGATCTATGCCATCGGTCGATATGTGAAAGAAGCTCGAACAGGAGAGCAGGATTGTCACGATCGATGCCCAGACGGTCTTCGACAGAAACCAGGGTTTTTCATTGGTCATCATCAATTCCTCTTTTTCAAACGGATTTATTCTCAAAAAATCATTTACCCGACAGTTTGCAGCGTATGGATCTCCCTGGCCCCACGACGGCAGAAATCATCGCGACGCTGAAGTCGACTTCGGACCCAAGGCTGCCGAGATCACCCAGCCGCTGCGAAGCGGTATAGGTCCAGTTCGGGCTCGCGACATCGACGGACCGAAGCAGTTTTTCATCCTTTTGTATTTCGACGCGATAAGCCTCGCGCTCTTCGCCGAGAGGAATATCGGACGCGAGCCAGCTGTCGGCATCGATTCGCCCGCGCCTTATCCAACTGATGTGGACGTCGCCATTTGGACCCGTTCGCGACCGGACCTGCACGGGTTCGAGCGGCTGCAATGCACGAAGGCCACCGGTCTGTGCCACCGTGCTGAAGAACTGATCGGTGAAGTCCTCACCCGATGCGCCGATGCGCCAGTTGAGTTCGAGACCGGTTTCCTCTGCTTTCAATCCAGCCGGGTTGATCGCACCATTCATCAGGATGAACGGCGTGCCTTCCGGTCTTGGTTGCATCGCCTCACGTTCTGTTCCACACAGACCTCGCAGCAGGCCGCTCAATCGCCAATGATCGCTCTTATTCCTCGGCATTGAGAAACTGCACCACCTCCCAATTCCCGTCACCCGCCCCTGTTCGTAGAACGCAGCGATAGGTTCGGCCCGCAATGCCTTGCCGCGATTGGCCCGTACTGGCCGAACAGGCACGCTATCATCTTCTGCTGCGATCACCGCAGCCACCATGTCTCCGCCCTGGTTAACTTCGGCAATCATCAGGTCGGCCTCGAGCCTGTAATAGAGCGCGATTGCGCGCCTCGCCCATTCATGCGGCTTGGCCGGTGCGAAACTTTCATCCGCAAGCACCCAGGCCATTCCGTTCTCGTCGAGACCGGCGGCCACTATACCGCAGGCGTCGGATTTCTTTGTCGCTGTCGCCGGAGGATCGATGGCAACAACAATGCGCTTCAGCTCCGGCACGTCTGACGAAAACACATCCTCCATCATCAGCCGCGACCAGAGTGCACCCTCGCTTTCCTCGATCAGTTCCCCGTCGAGTTCCTGCCGTCCAAGCCTGCTGCCGCCGTAAAGCCCGTTCACGTGTCTGACGAAACCCGGTGCGAGATTGGCGGCATTCTCCTGCATCCTCATGCGCCTGACCCGGATCGCCGGATCGGCGAGCATGTTCTTGAGCAATGGCAGGGGCCTTGGCGTCGTTGTCACCACCTGCCGCGGATTCAACCCGAGACGTAAGCCAAATTGCAGCATGTCCCAGGTCTCCTGCACATGTTTCCATTTGCAGAGCTCATCGCACCAGGCCGCGTCGAACTGCGGGCCGCGCAGGCTGTCCGGATCTTCCGATGAAAACATCGACGCCGTAGCACCGCTCGTCCAGACAAGGCGTCGCCGTGTCATCTCGTAACGCGGCCTCTCGGCGCGCGATACCGACATGATGCCCGACGGCCCGTCGATCATCACTTCGCGCACATCTGCCAATGTCTCGCCAACCAGCGCGATATTGCACGATCTTTTCGATGCAAATGGCGGCAGGGAAAGCGCCGTGCCGTTGACCCACTCCGCGCCCATACGCGTCTTGCCGGACCCTCGTCCCCCGAGGATCAGCCATGTCTGCCATTCACTGCGCGGCGGTTGCTGCGCCGTCCTTCCCTGGCAAATCCATTCCCGCTCGACTGCTTTCGACTCTCTTTCGTTCAAGTTCTTCCCGGACCAGTTCTCTTGCACGGCTATCAGCAGGTTCATCGATCCTTTCATCAATGCGTTTCAGGACGGCGCGCAGCTCATCAGCACTCAACCCACCCGCAGTTTGCGCTCTGTCGGTTGCGAGGCGCTCCTGTAGATCACTGACACGTTCTATCGTGCGGGCAAGGAGTGCCAAGGCATCGAGCCTCGCCTTGACCGACACTTCTTCATCCAGCGAAGAAAGCGTTTCCAGTTCCTTGCGCAGCAGATCCATGATCCGTTGGGCAAGCCGCAACTGACTGTTTCCATGTTGCATATCACTATACGACAGACCGTCGTGTTTAAGGCCGCGTAGAAATTTCTGTTCGTCCACTCCCAGCAACGGCGCAATCTCAGCGGCGGATATGCCATATTCGCGGCACAGCGCAAATGCGCTTCGCCGGCGCATGGCGGCGGCAAAATTGACTATCATGGATTGTCCTTGAGATAAGAGCCAAAACGGCTCCACTCGCCGAGCCAGCCCGCGAGATATTGGAGTCACATTTCCGACGATGACTAAGACCTACAGGACAACCGTTACACAGTCAAGGACTATTTTCCTAATTATGAAAACTATCCTTTACTCGAACAGAGATACAACAGCAGCAACAACTTCATCGACAATATGTGATGGTGCTTTTTCAAGCTTTTTGCCTCCGCGAGCGCGAAGATCGATCGTTCTCATCTGACTGCACAAGACAACGCCATCTGTCGTCATGCCAGCACCCGTGAGGCTAACCGCAAAGCCCCTGTTGCGGGCGAATTCGCCCCCTCCCGTTACAGGAACAATGACCGCAAGACCTGTAAGCCGGTTCGCAACGCCGGAGGATACAACCATCACCCGGCGCTTTCCACGCTGTTCATGTCCTATGGTTGGGTCGAGATCAACGAGATAGATGTCGCCCTTATCCATCAAATGATTTCTTTGCCCACAGCGGGAGCATCGAGCCATTCGCGCTCCTCGTCTGTCATTGGCACTGAGAAATCACACATCGCCAAGCGCTCTTCCAAAGACAAACGACGCGGCTTATGCTTGGCAATCACGACGGTATCACCTTCAATCGATAAATCCACCTGGGCGTTGGCCGAAACGTCCAGGATATCCAAAACGGTTTTTGGTAGAGCGAGCATCGTCGATCCGCCGACTCTCCTTAATGTAATTGTCTGACCCATTATTGACTACAACTCCAAGTTATATTTAAATATAATATATAGCAGTTTTGACAAACATCAATAAGCTACGCAGCCGCCGCTTTCTTCCAGCCCAGCGCCAAAAGACCAGCTCCGATCATAAGCGATCCGCCTGTCCGGTTTACGATACGCTGGACCTTGGGCTTGCGGATGGTCTGTCGCGCCATCGAAGCCATCAACGCGTAGGTTCCGGCGTTCAGTGTGGCGAGGACGAGAAAGGTAGCTTCGAAGATCACCATCTGCGTGAAGATCGGGCGCGTTGTATCAAGGAACTGCGGCAGAAACGCTACGAAGAAGATAATGCTCTTGGGGTTGAGCGCGGTTACCACATAGGCATGGAGGAAGATGCGGTACGCCTTCTCGTTCTTTTCCGGCATTTCGCCGGTTTCAGGCTTGGCGATCGGCGCGCGCCAGAGTTTGACCCCGAGGTAGATAAGATAGGCGGCACCAACCCATTTCAACACAGTGAAGATCGTTGCCGATGCCGCGAGCAAGGCGCCAAGTCCGAGCATGGAGGCGGTCATTGCAGTGAAATCGCCAAGCGCGACACCCGCGACAGTCGCCGCAGCAAAGCGGCGGCCATGACCAAGCGCATAGGATATGACAAGAAGGATCGTCGGACCAGGAATGGCGAGAAGAATTGCCGACGCTGCAACGAATGCCAGCCAATGCTCAATGGACATGCTTTTGCTCCCCAAGCTTCCAAAATGACACCAATCCATCGGATCAGATCAATTGCAAGCAGAAACTTTTGAGCCACAGCTGTCCATGAATATGCAATTCGTGTCGCGTAACCACTGTCTTAACGGGCGAAAAGGCGTTAGTCTTTTTTTGTGGGATGAATAGCCAAAATATCGCTTAAACGGCCACCTTCAGAAGCTGTTAAACGTAATCGGCTACACCATATTCTTCTCTGGAAGATATGGCTGACGACAGGGCAGGCAAGAAGTTTGATGAACGAGCCACGGCCGGACAAGGAACGCCAGCGATTCAAGGTCTCGCCGCTGCTTGGACTTGATGCCTGGATCGATTCGACCCTTTACGAGTTGCGCTTTCGCCTCGCCGAATTCTGGGAAGACACCACCATCTTCTTCCGCCGCTTCCATGTCACCGGCTGGCGACGCGCGATTTTCGAAGTCCTTGGCGAAGCGTTCACCTGGGGCACGGTCGGTTCTGTGCTCATGCTGACGCTAGCCATTCCTGCCTTTCACGAGACGGAAAAGAACTGGCGCACGCGTGACGACTTCGCCGTGACGTTCCTTGACCGCTACGGCAACGAGATTGGCCAGCGCGGTATCCTGCATCGCAGCGCCGTGCCCATTGACGAGTTGCCGGACCATGTCATCAAGGCGGTTCTCGCAACCGAAGACCGGCGCTTCTTCGACCATTTCGGCATTGATTTCCTCGGGCTTTCGCGCGCCATGACGGAAAACTTGCGCGCCAATTCCGTTGTCCAGGGCGGCTCGACCATTACTCAGCAGCTGGCGAAAAACCTGTTCCTCAACAATGAGCGAAGCATTGACCGCAAGATCAAGGAAGCCTTCCTCGCGCTCTGGTTGGAGTCGAACCTCAGCAAGAAGGAAATCCTGCAGACATACCTCGACCGCGCCTATATGGGCGGCGGCACGTTCGGCATCGCGGCCGCTTCACAGTTCTATTTCGGCAAGAGCATCAAGGACGTCAATCTGGCCGAAGCGGCGATGCTGGCGGGCCTGTTCAAGGCGCCGGCGAAATATGCACCGCATGTCAACCTGCCTGCCGCCCGCGCCAGAGCCAATGTGGTGCTATCCAATCTCGTCCAGGGCGGATTGATGACCGAAGGCCAGGTGGTCGGTGCACGCCGCAACCCGGCAACCGTAGTTGATCGCGGCCGGTCGGAAAGTCCGGATTACTTCCTCGATTGGGCGTTTGATGAAGTCAAGAAGGTCGCGCAGAAAATGCCGACCCATACGCTCGTCGTCCGCACCACGCTCGATACTGGTATCCAGAAGGCAGCGGAAGAGTCGGCAGAATATCACCTTCGCCAGTTCGGCAAGGAATATCACGTCACTCAAGCCGCCATCGTCGTCCTGGAAAACAACGGCGCCGTCAGGGCCATCGTCGGCGGGCGCGACTACGGCGAAAGCCAGTTTAATCGCGCCACGGCCGCCCTGCGGCAGGCAGGCTCGTCATTCAAGCCCTATGTCTATGCCGCGGCCATGGAAAAGGGCATGACCCCGAAGACACTAGTCTCCGGTGGCGCGGTTTCCTGGGGCAACTGGTCACCGCAGAATTACTCCCGCCAATATCTGGGGAAGATCGACCTCACCACGGCGCTGGTCAAATCGATCAATACAGTGCCGGTCCGCCTCGCCAAGGATTATCTGACCACCGCGCCTATCGTTGCCTTGACCAAGGCCTTTGGCGTTGAATCGCCCATCAGTTCGCACAAGACCATGGTGCTGGGTACATCGGGCATGACCGTCATGGACCAGGCAACCGGTTATAACGTCTTCGCGACTGGCGGCATCGCCGGCATGCGCCATCCTTTCACGCAGATTTTGAGCCAGAATGGCGATGTTCTGTGGGACTGGAAGAAGGATGGCGTGAAACCGCATCGGGTTCTCTCCGAAACGGCGGCAAACAACATGAACATCATGCTGTCGCAAGTTCCCGAATGGGGAACCGGCCGGCGCGCCGCCTTGCCGATGACGCGTGCGGCAGGCAAGACAGGCACCACGCAAAGCTATCGCGACGCGTGGTTCGTCGGGTTCACTGGCAACTACACGGCAGCCGTCTGGTTCGGCAACGACAATTTCACCCCCACCAAGGAACTGACCGGCGGCATTCTTCCGGCAATGACGTGGCAGCGATTCATGAACTACGCCCATCAGAATATCGATCTCAAAGCCATTCCCGGCATAGATCCTGCCATGCCGAAGCAGGATAAAGTCGCGGCGGCGAAGGCCGAGGCGGCCGACGATGACAGCGACGCGCTGAAGGTAGAGGAGCGGCCACGGGTTCTTTCTGGCGCTACGGCGACAGCCATCCGCGAAATCGGCCAGGCGTTGAAGGCCGCGCCGCAGCTCAAATTGCCAATCCTGCCCTCGAAAGTCTCGGCGCTTTGATTGCGTGCACCGATACTCGCGTGTACTCCTTAGAGCATCGGACGGTAAATATGACGCGTTCTGCCGGAGGGAATTTGGTTCAAGGTCAAGGGGTTTGGCGAGGCCGATGCCTTTCCATCGGACGAAGCCGAAGCCCGAAGGATTTGGGCCAAATTCACCCGGCCCTTCGGGTTTCCGGCTGGCGGCCAACCACTTTGTCAGGTAGCTTCGTCCGATGGAAAGACATCGGCCTCGCCACCTTTCGCGTGGGTTGTCTCGCCATCCGCGAAACTGAACTGCGTCCTATTTACCGTCCGATGCTCTAATCCATGCTTCGAAATGTTTTCCTTGCCCTCATTGCGCTTGTGATTGCCGTCGGCGGCGGCACGCTGAGCGCATGGTATGCTGTGAACCGCTTCGATGGTTTCGGCGTCCTCACCATAGGCCAGTGGACCGGGCACCCGGAGGCAGGCACCCCTCTTTCCGATCCCTATGCAAAGGCACGCGCCGCACGCGAAGGCGCCTTTCCGCTTGGGTCGGCCGAGGGCCTCGCCTTCTATGCCTACAACGACAATCAGGGCCAGACACTCGATCGGCGCTGCTCCTACAAGATCCAAGGCAACAGCCCCAACTCCCGCTTCTGGACGCTCTATGCAGCCGATCGCTCGCTCATTGCGCTTGATCCAGGCAAAGATCGCCTGCCTGCGCTGCATTCGCGGCAGATACTCCGCCAGGAGAAGGGCCAGTTCGTCGTCCTCGTTTCGCCCAAGGCTCAACCGGGAAACTGGCTGGCGACGTCGGGCGCGGGACGGATGGTGCTGGTGATGACGCTCTACGACACGCCCGTTGGCAGCAATTCGGGTCTCGTCGACATGACGTTTCCGGCGGTCACGAGGATCAGCTGCGATGGGTAAGTTTTTCCGCGCCCTGCTCGTTGGCATCATCGGCGCTGGCCTCGTTCACATCGCCGTTGTTCTGCTCGTCCCCTTCTATTCCGATCGCAACGCATGGTCGCGAATTTCCGCCTATGGCGATGACTGGCAATTCCATGGCGTGACACGGCAAGGCGCACCTGGTACCGTGCCGCTCGCCTTTGATCCGCTGTTTCAGGCAGCAGCCTGCCGCTTCGATATCGAGGACCTGCCCGCCCACATCACCGGCGTCGGCACCACCCCCTACTGGTCGATCTCCGTCTACAACCGCCAGGGCGAAAACATCTATTCGATCAACGACCGCACAGCGATTGCCGATCAGCTCGATCTGGTCATCGCCACCCCGCTGCAGATGATCGAGCTCAACAAGACCAAGCCTGCCGCGGCGGAAAACTCGGTGCTGATCGAAGCTGATATGGATGAAGGCTTTGTCGTCGTGCGCAGTTTCGTGCCGGACGATTCCTGGAAACAACAGGTCGATGCCTTTCTGAAAAGCGCAAGTTGCACGCCTTTGCTTTAAGTCACAATTCAACCCTTCAGGCCCTCCAGGCCCGCCTGCGTTCTCGACGGCACGAATTCCTGCACATCGTAATAGGCAAGTTTTTTCTGGTGGAACGGGTCTTCGGCCAGAATCTCCTGCAGGGCGTCTTCGCTGCTGGCCTTGGCGAGAATGATCCCACCCGTCCGCGGCACCTTCGCGCCCGACGCCAGAAACGTACCGGTCGCATAATGTTTTTCGAGAAACGCAACATGGGCCGGGATAACCGCATCCACCTCGTCCAACGGCACGACATAGGTCAAGGAAACGATAAACATCGGCTCTGCTCCGAGTGATTGCCCGCGTCCCAATCAGATAGGTATTTTGCGTTGCGCGGAAAAGGCCAAGGAGCTTTTCATCGTTGCAAAACGTGATCGCGCGTTTAACGTGGCACTCTTGGCATTGCCTTCCCCTGCCGGGGCCAAGACCGTCAAAAACCGGGAGATTCCATGAAAAAATTCGCTATCGCCGGAACTATTGTTCTGCTCGCTCTCATTACCTCGCCTTCCGCCTATGCCTTCGATCAGCAGAATGCAGAAAGGATCAAGACGCTCGTTGATACCGGGATGCAGTATTACTGGTCGGGCGGCGACGTCAAAAAGGCGGAAGCCGAGATTTTCAAGGGCATCACGCTGCATGGCCGCTATGACGTGGTCGAGCAGTCCTTTGCCGAGGCTTCGAAACTGGCGCCGGAAAGGCTGGATTTTCGCTTTGCCATCGCTTCCTCACAGATCCTGCAAAAGAATGTCGACGGGGCGCGTGCAACCTACGAGGGTATCCTCGCCAAGGATCAGACGTCGTTTGAGGCGCAGGCCTGGCTTGAGGCTTTGGCGCGGGTTGGCAATGATGAAACAGAGGCGGCCCTGGCCCATCAGGGCTTATCCGGGCTTGATCGCGACAGGGCCGAGGCCTATCGCCATCGCTTCGTTCGCGCCGAACAGATCATGGCAGAAAAGCCGAATACTGAGGTTCCGGCCGTGCCCGGCAAGGTGATGATCGTGGCCCTCGGCTATGCCTTGGCCAAGGATGGCACCGCCGACAAGCCGTTGCTCGACCGGCTGGATGTGGCGCTTAAGGCCGCACAGGCAAATCCGACAGCACGGGTCATGGTTACCGGGGGGCAGCCGCAGGCAGGCGTCACCGAAGGCGATGTGATGATGAAATGGCTCGTCGAGCACGGGGTTGACCGCGACCGGATTCTGATCGAGGACAAGTCGAAAGATACGGTCGGCAATGTGTTGAACGTCGCTAATCTGCTCAAGCGCCATACGGCAGACAGCGTCATTCTTGTGACGAGCTCCAGCCATATGCGCCGCGCCCAGACGCTGCTCGAAGATGCGCTGAAACAATACGACATTTCCGCAAATGTGTTGCCGGTGGTGGCGCTTGACGCGCCTTCGGTCGAGGAAGCAGCAAAGGTGTCGGCTGACGAGCGTCTGGTGATTTATCGGGATCTGATGCGTGTCTCGGGCCTTTGGGCCTATCCGGGGCTCCAGCAGTAATCTTTGCTGTCAGACACAGCGGCCGCGGATGGCCCTGCTATGACGCACAGATGCTGGACTATACCGCGTGGCTGCGGCGGCAAATAACTGGGCGCCACAGCCATTTGACCCGCTATTCCTCCAGTGGCCTATGCGCTGTTTCGCGAGCCAGCAGCAGCACCAGTCCCGTCACGCAAGCCGCGCCCGCCACATAGATCGAGATGGCGAATGAGCTGGAATAGGTCTTGAACAGCGCCGCCATGATCAACGGAGCGAAGCCGCCGACGACGATCCCGGCGAACGTATAGGCGAGCGACGCGCCGGTGAAGCGGATGCGGGTGGGGAATTGCTCGATGATGAACGATGCCTGCGGTCCGTAGAGACAGGCATGCACAATCAGTCCGCCGACCGACGCCAGCACGATTGCCAAGGTCTGCGTCGTGTCGAGCAGCGCGAACATAAGGAAAGCCCAGACTATTGCGCTCACGACACCGAGTGCGAGCACGGGTCGCCGGCCCCAACGATCGGACAAGATCGCAAAGAGTGGAACGGCCAGCGCATTGAACCCCGTGCCTATCAAGAGAGCCATCAACGCCGTGGATTTCGGCAATTGCAGTACGGTGGTCACGTAGGTCAGGGTGAACACAACGATCAACCCATAGAGCACATCGCCACCGATACGCGAACCACCGGCCAACAAAAGCCGCCGCCAATGCGTGGTTACAACCTCCTTGATCGGCGCCTTGGCCCTGGTATGCGCTTCTTCCAGATGCTTGAACATCGGTGATTCCTCAACGCCGCTGCGGACCCAAAGGCCAAACGAGACCAGCGCAAGACTGAGAAGAAAAGGAATGCGCCAGCCCCACGCGAGGAAAGTCTCGTTATCCATCAGCGACGTAAAGCCATAGATCAGACCGGTCCCGAGAAGGGTGCCCAATGCCGGCCCCATCTGTGTCCATGAGGCGTTGAGCCCGCGCTGGTCCTGACGTCCATGTTCGACGGCCAGCAGAACTGCGCCAGCCCACTCACCGCCCAGTGCAACACCCTGCACGAAGCGCAACGTTATCAGGAGTACCGGTGCGGCTATTCCGACCGAGCCATAGGTTGGCAGCAAGCCGATGATGGCGGTCGTCAGTCCCATGACGATCAAGGTAATCACAAGCACTGCGCGGCGGCCGATCTTGTCGCCGAGACGGCCGAAGAACAGGCCGCCCAGGGGGCGTGACAGGTAGCCGACCGCGTAGGTGGAAAAGGCCAGCATCGTCCCGACCATCGGATCGACGCTCGGGAAGAACAACTGGCTGAAGACCAGCGCCGCCATCGTGTTGTAGATCGTGAAGTCGTAGTATTCCAGCGTCGTGCCGATCATGCTGGCAAAGGCCAAGCGCTTCGGATGGGCGGAAGGGGAAACGGCGTCGATACTCTCGACGGTGTCGGCAATTGATGACATTGAAAATCTCTCTGGCTTAAAGTTTGAAAGAATAAAATTATCGCGCGTAATAATGCACAATAGGATAGGCGCCCTTGGCTTGTGTCAAGCGCGGACTTGTAGAAAAGAGGATTTTGTAATCAGGATATGAAACTGCAAGAATAATGGGCAGCGCTTCAACCCGGCTGCGGCATCGTATCGAAATATCTGCGTGGTGGTTTTGATTTGGCGCGCTTGGGCGCTTCCGTTGTATAGCGCTCGTAGCGCACCCCGGGAAAAATCATGATTTCGGCTGTCGTCTGCCGTTTGGTTTCTGCAATGGGGCGGCGTTTTATTGCGCTGCCTGGAAATGTGATGACAAACCCCATATCGCCCATCCGTATTGGTTCGTTGATCTCCTTGATACGCAGATGCTTACGCGCGCACGATTTGCGCCATAATTTCATTAGACATGCCGATGGTTAACGGGTTGCTAACGCTTCGCAGCTAATTTTAGCCATTGTTTAACCTCGTACTGCGTCGAGTGGAGTGTGTTCGTGAAGTATCCTGAGTTTCGGGCGCTTGAAGACCGCAGTAGCGGCAGCAAGGCTGACGATCTCCTGACCGCGTCGATTACCGCCTTCTGCTGTGTCGCAAGACCGGCAAAGAGCGATGCGCAGCAACTCGAGGATCTCGCAGTTCCCCTCCTCGCGCTCGCCTCGCAACGCGTGCGCCGCCATGCGGCTGCCGCCTTGTCGGAATTCTCCCATGCACCGAAGCGGCTCGTCCTTGCGCTTGCCGAGGACGAGGTGGATATTTCTGCGCCGCTGCTGTTGCGCTCGCCGGTTCTGACGCCCACCGACCTGACCGATATCATCATGCATAAAGGTATCGGCCATGCGCGGGCCATCGCGCGGCGGCAGATTGCTGATCCCGAGCTCCTGCATGTCCTCCACGGCTTCAACGATCCTGCCATTGAACGCGCCTTGGAGCTTCAATCGAATATTGGCGAGAGCGGGGACGACCAAATGCCTGACACCACGCCCACCCCGGAATCACCACGTCTGCGTGAAACCCGCGAAGCGCTGAAGGCGCTGATGCGGGAAAGCGATGCCGGCTTCTCCAGCGATCAGGCGTTGGCCGAGCATCTTGTCGACGCGGCTCTTCTCGACCAGACCACATTCTTCGAGGAGGAATTCGCCAAAGCGCTCAAGCTTGATCCGGACAGTGCCAGGCGCATTGTCGGCCATGGCCTGAATGCGGAACTGACGATCGCGCTGGCGTCTCTCGGTCTTTCAGCAGAGGCCGCGCATCTGGTCCTTACCGGGTTGTTCGGCCTTGTGCACAAGGATCTGCATTCCCTGCGGCTCTTCGTGCAATCCTATCGCCAGATCGATCAGGAAAAAGCGCAGACGACCATCGAGCGCTGGAAGGTCCAGGAAAACTCGCAGAAACTACGGCAGAAACTGCGCGAGATGGCCGCGGATTTCGAGAACGGCGCGCGCAAGGTTTCCTAGTCCATGGTCACGGGAAATAACTCGGCCCTGTCGCCGCGATAATCTTCAATCTCGACAATCCACAAATCGCGATCCCAGCGCTTCTGCTTTTCCAGATCATCGTTGATCTCTATTTCGGCAACGCCGGCTTTCAACGGTGTGAACAGCCGCTCGTCCGGCTTCGTCTCGTCGTAGAACATTTGCGGTGCCGGCCCAAACAGATCATAGCTCCCGTCCGCATTGCGGAATTTGATGAAGATAGCGCCCGCCTCTGCCGCACCCTTGTTGCTCAGCGCTGCAAACGCGCCGGTGCCATTGATGCGGCGCATCAAAGCGGAAACCCAGAATTCAGAGGTCAGGCGCATGGCCCCAATCCTTGGCGGTGGAAAATTCGGCTCATGATGAGACGAAAATGGTGGTTTTTTGAGTACCGGAGCGCAGCGTACATCTTGTACGTGAGCACCGGAGCGCACAAAAACGCCATTTGCAGGCCATCAGGAGCCGAATTTAGTTGATCAGGCCGATTTCCTGCATCTTGGCGAGAAGCTTTTCATCCGGCTCCCCGGTTACCTGCAAGCGGAACAGTTTCTGGAATTCGCTCACGGCATTTTTGGTGGAGGCGCCGACCTTGCCGTCGATCTCGACCATATCGTTGCCGAACGCCCGCAGGCCGGCTTGAACGCGCACGATCTCGGCGGGCGACAAGCCGCCAGCGGTCGAAACGGCTGCGCTGTCTTGTGCCGGACTGGTTGAAATCTTCTGGACAGTCGCCTTTTCCTCGGAATGGTCCGGCTTCTTCGCCGGTACGGCGATACTGGCCGTGGTTTCGCTGGCATTGTCGACCGTCTGTTCCGGCTCGATGCCCATATCGGCTGTCGCCTTGCGATAGGCGTCGATCGCGGCGCGGGTGCCCTTGCCTGATATCCCGTCGACAGTGCCGCTGTAAAAGCCGAGTGCCAGCAGTTTCTGCTGCAACTTTGCCACTTCCGGATCGCCGCCTGCCGCCAGGACAGGATCGCCATTGATGGCGGCGGCAATCGGATCGGGGCTTTGGGGTACCGGGACAGATTTTACCTTGCGAATGGGAGCGTCCGCTGGCGCAGCCTGCGATGTACCGCCCGGCAACGAAATATTACTCTGCTTGATGGGTTTGAAAACGAGTTCTGGCCGCGTGCGGAAGAACACGCCCTCATGCACATGCGGCTGATACCAGAGTGCATTCGCGGAAATGAAACCAAGCGTCACCAGAAAGGCGGTTGTGCCTCCTGCAATGCCGGGGTTGCTGGCGATCAGACTGCCGGTTGCGAAGAGGGCCACGGCGAACCTGCCCCGCCTCGGCGCGCGCCGCTTGCTGTTGCTAGGCCGACCTACGGGCTTCCGCATGGGAACCTCCCTCGATATCGCTTTCGATCTTGAATTCGACGATGTTCGCTTGCTCATCCTCGACGTACTCAAGGACGGGACCGTTCAGCGGAATACGCACGTCGACAACCGTGCCCTGCCCCGGAACGCTCTTGATCTTAAGGTCGCCGTCATGCAGTCCCACGAGGCCCTTGACCGTGGCAAGACCGAGGCCCGTGCCTTCATGGGTTCGCGTGTAATCGTTCTGCACCTGCCGGAAAGGCTGGCCCAATGTCTTCAGATCGGCTTCTGCAATCCCGATGCCTGTGTCGCTGACGGAGAAAGCCAGCATATCGTCTTCGATCAGCGCGTCGATGGTGACGACGCCGCCGCTTTCGGTAAACTTGATGGCGTTCGAGACGAGGTTGATCAGCACCTGATTGATGGCCCGGCTGTCGGCAACGACATTGCCGATACGCGGGCTGACACGATCGCACAGGGTCACGCCTTTTTGCGAGGCCTGATGCGCCATCATGTCGTGCACCATGGTCACGGCATTCTTGAAGGCGAAGCTCTCCGTGAAGATCGGATAGGTGCCGGCCTCGATCTTCGACACATCGAGAATGGCATTGACGACCGAAAGAAGATGATTGCCGGAACGGTTTACAAGCTCCACGTATTCGCGCTGGCGTCCGTCCGGCAGCTTGCCGCAAATCTCCTGCAGCAGCACATCGGAAAAGCCGATGATCGAATTGAGCGGTGTGCGCAGCTCATGGCTGACTGAAGCAAGGAAACGGCCTTTGGCGATTTCAGCGGTTTCGACTTCGCGGCGCGCAATCACCAGCGCATCGCGGTCGGCAACGGCCTGCGAAATATCGGTTGCGACGACCACAAATCCCTCGCTTTGACTGTGCGGGACGGCACGCAAGCGATAGGTGGCAAAGCGCACGCTATGGGCGTGTTTCGATGTCTCGCCGGGCGCGACGCAGCGCAATTTGAGCTCGACCATCGCGCCGGAAGCGCCGTTTTTCATATCCGACAGGAAGCCGAGAAACTGCACGCGGTCCGACACATGCACGCGATCGAGCAGCGGCGTGCCGACCAGGAGGTTGCGGGCAATGCCGAACTGATCCTGCGCCTTGGACGACAGTGAGAGAATGAGCCCGTCCATCCCGAGGCTGACGACAACGCCCTCAATCGCGCTTTCAAGATCGGCGACACGATCATCGCGGCGGGCCGCAATCGTGCGCGCAGACAGCGCTTGGGCGGTCCTTATGATCAAAGTTGCGAGGTACCCGAACGAGGCCATAAGCGTGAGAGGCGCCAGGGTTACGCTGCCATCCGCCCGCAGCGCCGCGACAAGCAGCGTAGCAAGCACAGCGGCAGCAATGCCGGCCGACACGCGAATGGATTTTTCCGTACGGCAGACGAACCAGGCTTCAAGAGGAATCGCCGCGGCCATGATCCACAGCAGCAAATCGGCTGATGCAGCTGTAACGCCGATAGCAGCGATGGACAGTCCATAAGCACCAAGCGCGCTCATACCAACCAATGCGCTGTTCTTCGACAGCGAGAGTACACCGCAGAATATCATCGGCAGAGCGAGGATGCCGGCAACCAGGCTGACCACACCGGCGATCTCGCCGGCAATCGCGTGACTGGTGATCATCGCGATGGCCAGCATCAGCGGCATGCCAAGAAAAGCGCCGGCCATGCGCGCGTCCCGCTCAGCAGCGGCAGCGTCGGCGGACGGACTGACCCAGCGCTTGCACAGGCGGTTGTAGCCTGCCGCAATTGTGGATTGTGTGACGGAGTGAATCGGCACCAGTTTTTTCCTGCTTTCCGCAAAATCCGGCCAGAGCCAGACATGTCGCGGTCATTTCCCGAATGTTCTCTGCAACATTCCTGTCAGCGTTAACTTTTGCAGATGAGGCTTTAAGGAAAGGATAAAGCCGGGCTCCCCGAGGTCATGCGAACCCGGTTTCAAGCGATTGTGACGGTCATGGTAAATGAAGGGTTTCGGCTTTGAGCAGCTTGGCCGTCCGAATCGCAAAGAGCCGGTTTTTGCCCTCAACGAATGTTAATCCTTCGTTTCTAAGATCACTCAAATGCAGAAATGGGTTTCAACGGGTTTTTGCCTGATCTGTGTCAATGTCTCATCATGAAGGGCTGCGTGGCGACATTATAGAGGACTGCTGAAATGTTCTTTCTGATCAGGTTTGCGATCAAGTTCTGCTTCTGGATGATGCTGATCTCCCTGTTCATTCCGGTGGACTGGAAGGACCAGCCGCAGGGTGTTGCTCAGCCCGGCCCGATCGAGGCCTTTCTTGCTGCACAGGAGACGATCAGCGACCTTAGCGACTTCTGCACCCGTAAGCCGCAGGCCTGCGAGACCGGCAAGGCCGCGCTTTCCAGTGCCGGTGTGCGCGCCAACGAAGTCGCCAAGGTCGGCTATGAATATCTCGACAACCGGTTCGGCCAAGATACGAAAAAGCCCGACGCGCTAAACCCCGACGCGGCAGTAAATGCAGCCCACGGCGGAACAGCGGGAGCCAACCAGGTGGATACGATCAAGGCAAAGCTGCGCGAAATGGCTTTGCGGGAAATCCTCGAGGCTGCTGTGCGCCAGCGCGAACGCACGAACGAGGTTGACGACAAGACCCAGACCGGGACAGTAGCCAAGAAATGACAGGCTTTTTTGATTAAAACGGTGACGTTGGCCATTCAAATCACTATATGTCCCTGAAAGGGAAGTGACGCATGGCACAGACAATTGACGATATTTTTGCTGATTTTGACTTTCTCGACGATTGGGAAGACCGCTATCGCTATGTCATCGATCTCGGCCGTGACCTGAAGCCTTATCCGGAAGAAGCGCGCGATGCTGTGCACAAGGTCCGAGGCTGCGTCAGCCAGGTTTGGCTCAAGAGCACGCTCAACGGTGATGCCGATCCTGTCATCGAATTTGTCGGCGATTTCGATGCGCATATCGTGCGCGGTCTCGTTGCGATCATGATGGTGCTCTATTCCGGCAAACGGGCTTCCGAAATAATGGCAATCAATCCCGAAGCCATCCTGAAGAAACTCGGTCTCGACGAACATCTGACGCCGCAGCGATCCAACGGCTTGCGCGCCATGATCGGCCGCATCCGCAATGAAGCGCAGGCAGTACTTGCCCCCGCCGAGGTTACACAGCATTAGGCCGTTTCGCAGGGCGGCACCTTCCGTCATCACGGCATCGCCCTCACCGGGCTTTTGATCGCATCATCCCTAGCCTTGAGTTGCATAGCTTGAGTCACGTGCAGTGATGCACGAACTCGCGCAAGTTCGTGTTGCAGCGCATTACGCACGACCTCTGTCTGGTGCGAGCTTGGGTCAAGCTTTGGAGTTCGCTCACCATGGCGTCAATGTGGCTGTCGCGGATTTGCAGCGCCATTTTGATATCTCCATGTATCATTTGTAAATTGCCTTCGGTGGCGCATGCCAATTCTCCTTTAGTTTATAACCGGCCGGTAATCCTCGCTGCCCCAGTGAATAATCCGAGAGTTCCTTCGCGTAGGCGAGGCTGGATGATAATGCCGGTCGAGGACTGCCAGCGCGGTCTTCAGGATCAGCTTCGCCGATCGCACCGGCCATTGCCGTTCGCGTTCCACCATTTCCAGCCCCCTTGAGAAAACAACAGACATCGATCAGCACGCCGGAAAGTTCCGGTCCGACCGCTGCCAGTGCTTTCTCGACACGTTGACGCGCTGCAAGTGCCGCGTCGGTGATTTCAAGCACACCATTGGCCCGCGAACCGGATCCTGTCACATCCCAATTGACGCCGATCGACGGTATGAGATTGCCGATAGTAAAATCGGATCGAAGCCGCTCGCCGGCCTTGAACGCCTCGTCGCCGATCAATGGCTGACCTTGTGCATCCTTGCGCTTGCGCAGCATTGCCAGCGGCGATTCCGCATCGTTGCTGCGCACCCGCGTTGATCCGCTCTCGTCGGCAATGATGAGTGTTGCTTCGTTGCGATGCTGCCCTGCGTAGGGATCGTTCGTGCATTCGAGGCGACGCAGCCAGGCGCGCCCCGCATCGCTGATCGAGAGCCTGCCCTTGCCGAGCGTTGCAAGACCTTGGCTCAGCACTAATTTCACGGCATTTCGCTCCGTGGAAATCGTGCCATGCGCACCGCTTTCCAGCATCAGCTTGTCGCGGTTCCGTGTCTCGACAACGGGAGCAGTCCCTTTGGCGATAAAACGCAACAGCCGCGCTATCTCCTTGTCAGTCGGGCTGTTCACGCGCGCAGCCTCCCGCTTTGTACGAAAGCAACCCTGATGATGCTTTCGATCGTCTGGATAATCCGGTCGAATTCCAGATCCTCGCGCATGTCTTCTATCAGGTGGCAGGCATGATTGACCGTGCTGCGGTCGCGGCCAAAGGCGCGCCCCACTTCGCTCATGGTCAGCGCCAGCGCGACATGAGCCACGTACATACCGATCTGCCGTACCCGCGCTACCGAACGTTCGCAGCGCGAATGGGAACGCAGATCGCGCCCGTTGACGTTGAAATAGGCAGACAGAATATCGAGGACTCCGTCGCATAGCTGAAAGAGGCGGTCATCAACCGGTGCTTCCTCATTGGCGACCACCAGCACAGGCCGCTTGAAACGGCAGCGCCTCGCCCTCAGCGTATCGATTACGGCCTGTGCTTCGGCTCCAGAGCGGATCAAACGGGGCAAACTCGAAGACATTCTCACTCCACTTCAGTGATAGGAATATCTTCTTATAAATTCCGTATCAAGAACGTGGATAAGTTTTCCCGTCATTCCATATTAATTCGTTGTTAACGTTGCGCTATTTCTTCAAGAAGGAATATATCAAGGACTTTTATCCTACCTCACCGGAGGTTCGCCATACTGCATCCATCCGCAAATGAAGGAATGGAGCGCATGTCGGAAATTGATTGGAACAAGCAGCGAAAGGCCTTTCTCGCCGCCAAGGACAGGCACATCAGCGAAGCGAGGCAGCGCCTCGCCCTACAAATTTTTTGCAATGCCGATTTGGACGGCTTGATTGTGCAGGACGATGAAAACAAGTCGCATATGTGCAGGCGTCTCAAACGCCTGATCGAGCGCGAGCGGCTCAAGGGCGCCAAGGGACATTGGAGCTATGATCTCAATCGGCACATTGGCTTGAAGCAGGCGCTCGATACCTTGAAGTCATCTATGCTGGAAGTTCCCGCCAAGGATAATACGCTTGCCTGTGGCGTGACTGCTGTGCGTGGTTCGACAAGCTCGCCCACGAAGATTACAAAGCAACGCTAGCCGCCTCGCCACACATCGCTGCCATCAACTCACATCCCTCGTGGTGAGCTTGATAGTGAGCCTGTCGAATTACGAACCACGCACAGCAGTATGTTGCCAATGGTTTTCTCACGCGTCGGAGATCAAACCACCGCCCACAAATGCAAAACGGCGCCTTCCGGCGCCGCTCTGTCACTATACTAAAGATATATCAAAGGCCCTGTCGACGCGGCCCCTCGCGCTTGCAACGCAGGATCCGTGAGCATCGGATGGCAGAAACCGCATCAGATGCCCTGGCCGCGGATTGGCAAAGGTCGTGTTAAGCGGCCTTCTTGCGTTTGCGGCCCAGGCCCATGTTCTTTGCCAGGCGCGAACGGGCTGCTGCATAATTCGGAGCGACCATCGGATAAGAAGGATCGAGATCCCACTTCTCGCGATACTGTTCAGGGGTCAAATTGTAATGCGTCATCAGATGGCGCTTCAATGACTTGAACTTCTTGCCGTCTTCGAGGCAGACAATAAAGTCATCCGCGACAGACTTCTTGGGGTTGATGGCCGGCTTTGGTTTTTCCTGGATGGCAGTTACGGCTTCCAAACCGCCACCAACCCGGCCAAGAGCCGCATGAACATCGGCGATAAGGCTGGGCAAATCGCCAGCCGGTACCGAATTATTGCTCACATAAGCAGCAACCAATTCTGCCGTGAGTTCCAGCAGTACGTCACTGCCAGTTGTGTTTGAATTGTCGAACGTGGTCATCTAAGTCCAATTCCTTCGTCTAATTTGAAATCTGGATAGGTAGATTAAAATCACCAATATAAACTCGATAAGAGGCGAAGTCTCCTACGCCATTGGTAACAATCTATTCCGTATTTCGCTGAATTTGTCAAATCAATACTTCGTCTGCAAAAGAAATATTTCAAATATTTCCACAGCCAGAGTTTATCAAGCGACGGTCAGAATAGACCCAAGAAAGCCGGAATCGGATTGCATCTGCACTAACAAAATGCGCATGCAAAAGGATTTGCGCCATACAACTAAGACAAAAAATGGCAAAAATGAGGAATGAATCGCGATGCTTAAGCATTCTATAATAACGGATGTTGCGGCAAGCAGTGTTCGTGCCTACATCTGCGTAAAAAGGAACCGAAGATGAACAAGAAAACATTCAAGGTCATTAAAACCGATGCGGAATGGCGTGAACAGCTCACGCCAGAGCAATATCAAATCACCAGAAATCATGGGACGGAGCGGGCTTTTTCCAGCCCGAACTTCGACAGCAAGCTCAAAGGTCTGTACAAATGCGTCTGCTGTCATCGTCCTCTCTATTGCTCTGAAAACAAATATGAATCAGGCACGGGATGGCCCAGCTTCACCGCGCCTGTAGAGCCCGATGCCGTCAATGCTATCGAGGACCGTTCCTATGGCATGGTCAGGACAGAGATAAAATGTGCCGATTGCGATGCCCATCTTGGTCATGTTTTCCCGGACGGCCCTCCCCCGACCGGCTTGCGCTATTGCATGAATGGCAACGCGTCAGTCTTTGATCAGGATTGACCAGCCGGTAACTTGCTTTACACCTGTTCCCGACTGCCTCTTTCCGGCGGATTTTTCTATCCGGCGGCAAATCATCGAAAGTTTTTCCATGACCAATATGCCCCGTTTTTTGAGCACCCCGGCACCACAATCCGAGAAGCGACCCGTATCCGATACCCGCCACGGCATCACCCGCACAGACGATTACGCGTGGATGCGCGCGGACAACTGGCAGGACGTTTTTCGCGATCCCTCCACGCTCGATCCGGCGATTCGTTCGCATCTGGAAGAGGAAAACGCCTATCAGTCATCGCTGATGGCCGATACAAAGGACCTTCAAGCCAGACTTTTCGATGAGATGAAGGGCCGTATCAAGGAGGACAATTCGTCAGTTCCCTCCAAGGACGGGCCCTACGCCTATGGCACGTCTTACAAGACCGGCGGTCAGCAGCCGCGTTTTTTCCGCACGCCACGTGATGGCGGCGCGGAGACCATGCTGCTCGACGGCGATCTCGAAGGCGAAGGCAGAGCCTATTTCCGGCTGGCGTCCGCCGATCACTCTCCCGATCACAGCAAGATGATCTGGGGATTTGATGACAAGGGTTCCGAGTTCTTCACGCTGAAGGTACGTGACCTTGCAACGCTGCAGGATACCACCGAGACCGTCAGCGATACCTCCGGTGGCGGCGTCTGGAATGCCCAGTCGAATGGCTTTTATTACACGCGTGTCGATGCCAACCATCGGCCATCCCGCCTGTTCTACCATCAGCTTGGCCAGCCCGAGAGCGAGGACCGTCTGATTCACGAGGAAAAGGATCCGGGCTTCTTCCTCGGTGTCGGCGGCAGCACGCTCAACGATTTTGTCTTCATCGATATCCACGACCACGAGACGTCGGAAATCTGGCTCCTCCCGGCCAATGACGCGAGTGCCGAGCCCAAGCTTGTCGCCGAACGGCAGACCGGCGTCGAATACAGCCTCACCGAAGGCGGCGATGTCTTCTATATTCTCACCAATGCCGACGGCGCCAAGGATTTCAAGATCATGAGCGCGCCGGTCGGTGCGCCGGAGAAAGCCAACTGGACCGAAGTTGTCGCCCACAAGACAGGACGGCTGCTCCTCGGCCATTCAGCCTATAGCAACCATCTTGTCTGGCTGGAGCGCGAGAACGGCTTGCCTCGTATTGTCATCCGCGACCGCCATACCGGCGAGCAGCATTCCGTCTCGTTCGACGAGGAAGCCTATGCGCTTGGTCTGCAGGGTAGTGCCGAATACGACACGGAGGTCATCCGTTTCTCCTATTCGTCCATGACTACGCCGACGCAGCTCTATGATTACAACATGCGCACGCGCGAACGCACCCTCCTGAAAACGCAGGAAGTGCCTTCTGGCCACAATCCGGACGATTACGTCACGCGCCGCCTGCTCGCACCGGCGCCGGACGGCGAGATCGTACCCATTTCAATCGTCTATCATCGCGACACCAGGATCGATGGCTCGGCGCCTTGCTTGCTCTACGGCTATGGCTCCTACGGCATCACCATACCGGCAAGCTTCAACACCAACTGCCTGTCATTGGCGGATCGCGGCTTCATCTATGCCATCGCCCATATTCGCGGCGGCAAGGACAAGGGCTACGACTGGTACGAAAACGGCAAGCGCCTGAAGAAGAAAAACACCTTCACCGATTTCATTGCCGCGTCCGATCACCTTGTCGCGAAGGGATTTACCAGCCATGACCGCATCGTTGCGCAGGGTGGTTCCGCGGGTGGCTTGCTGATGGGTGCAATAGCAAACATGGCGCCGGCAAATTTTGGCGGCATCATCGCCGAAGTGCCCTTTGTCGATGTCATCAACACCATGCTCGATGACACGCTGCCGCTCACCCCGCCGGAATGGACCGAATGGGGCAATCCCATCACCTCGGCCACCGACTACGCCTACATGGCCTCCTATTCGCCCTACGACAACATCGTGGCGCAGGATTATCCGCCGATCCTTGCCGTCGCGGGCCTCACCGACCCGCGCGTGACCTATTGGGAACCGGCAAAATGGGTGGCGAAGCTGCGGGACATCAAGACGGACGATAACCCGGTGCTCTTCCGCATCAATATGGATGCGGGGCACGCCGGCGCCTCCGGACGTTTCTCCCGGCTGGAAGAAGTCGCCTATGTCTACGCTTATGCGTTGAAACTGGTTGGAAAAACCGGGGTGTGAACGATGGGGGCATCGGATCGACTATGCCCCTCGTGCTTGCCAACAAACATAACCGGACATAAGGCTTTTCCGGATCCCTGACCGAGTTGGCCCGAAGCGGTCACTGATCCGTGGATGCTCGCAGCCTGCCCGCAGGTGTGGCTTCGATCGACGTCGCACTGGCGGGCGAAAACGCCAGTCGTGCAACCGCGTACGATTATGGTGTCGCTGGGGCTCACGGACATCAATGATATTCTGATGACTTCCGTTTTACGGCGGCGTTGCCGGAACTGAGGCAGATGCAGGGCGTTTTGCGAGGATACAACATCGCAGGAGGACGTCATGAGGGCTCATGCCATGCCAACGAAGGACGAGATCGTGGCCCTTGAGAAATCCTATTGGGACGCGATGAAGTCGAAAGACGGCCACCGCACTTGGAGCCAACTGAGTTCGCTTCGTGGCCGCAGGAAATAATGCGTCAATGTGCAGCCTCGGCGGCGCAAAGATTCCCTCAGGCAAGTGGCACGGTAATTGCTGACGGGAGATGCCATTCCGATCAGTTTGCTGCGAAGCAGTAAAAGAGACCGTCGCCGCCGGTGCCTTTGAAAGCCTCCTGCGTGCAGCCGCCGCGCGTGGGATGTGAGGAATTCCAGGATTTGGCCTCGGCGGAATCGTTCAAGCCAGTGCGGTCGCTGTGACCGACAATCGCGGCACCCTCCGCACCTCCCATCGTCCAGTTGCCGCATGTTTCCGGTGCAGCGGTGCCGTCGGCCTTCGACCCCGTCAGAATGTCGTGGCGGTTCGGTGTGTCACCGCGGCCGTTGATGACTTCGCCTTTCTCGTTGAGGGCCGTCTGCTTGGTCAGGTTGTTCTTGCCGCTGTGCAGCGAGGCGACATCGTCGGCTATCTTTTCGGCCCTGGCGTTGTACCACGGACCTTGGCCGATGCGGTCTTTGGCGTCCTCGGCATCGGTGGAAAGGTAGGCCTTCCAGGTTTTGCCCGTCGAGCCCGTGGCCGTGGCGAGCGTGTTGCAATAGGCATCCGCACCCGCAAGGCCGCCGAGATCGCCGCCCTTACCGGGATTTACACTGGTGACGAAAAAACTCATGGTGGTGTCTTGGGCATGGGCCCCCATGACCGAACAGGCCAAAGCGGCCGCGACAAATGCAAGCCTGCGTCTCATAGCGTCTCTCCCTGATGCGGACTTAGAGCATAGACGAGCGTATTGCGGACAAAGATCAGAGTAAAATCGAAATCTTGTGATGAAACGCAACCCCATGATAGCGTCCGGTGATGGCACGAACACTACAATGGCCGCTTATGGCGCATCTCCTGGTCAGCGGGACCCTGCGTCCGGTGAGCAAGCGAAAACGGACGAACCAGCCACCGTCGGCCTCTCGTAACTGTAACGTACTTGCTCGGTCGAAATAGCGTGTCAACCTGCTTGGGATCGCATTCCAGGGAGAGGTTCGATGCTCAAAGACATCAGAAAATGTACAGACCGCAGGGGCGGTCTGTTTATTGCCATGCTGTGTATGACCGGTCTTTTCGCCGGTGTGGCCGCTGCCCAGCAACCAACCGCGGCACAGCAAAGCGCCATAAAGTCAGCATGCCGTTCCGATTTCATGGCGCAATGTTCGGGTGTATCGCCCGGGGGTCAGGCCGCGCTTACCTGTCTGCAACACATAGCTCGGCACTTTCCTCCGCATGTCAGTCCGCACTGGCGGCCCTCGGAGGAAGTAAGTCCGCACCGGCAGCAACAGCGACGTCTCCGGCCACAGCACCGGCTACAGCCCCGGCCGCCACCGCGACGCAACCCGCTCCGGCTTTCACGCCGCGTGAGGAGATGGCTATCGTGCGCCAATCCTGCGGACCGGATTTCCGCAGGCTTTGCAGCTCGGTCGCCTTGGGGGGCGGGCGAGCTATCGCATGCCTGAGAAACAATTTGAGTAACTTGTCGCCGACCTGTCAGAAGGTGCTGACAGCACGCCGTTAGCCGTTTCACGCACCCTTCACTTCGCCGTGGTGCAGCGTTCGCGCAGTTACTTGCGCGTTGAAATGGGCTATAAATGCGTAACGCCCGCTCGGGGATTCGGACGCTGGTTTGTTCTTGAATGGCCTCGGAGGTTATAGATGAAAAGAAACGCATTCGCCCTGATGCTTACGCTGGGTTTTCTGGCGCAGCCGGTGCTCGCTCTCACGGATATGTCGCAAGTACAGGCGGCCGTTCGCAAGAACGTCAGCGAATATGCCGGCCAGCGCTGCAACACGCCGCCGCGCGGCTCGGGGATCATCCTCGGCCAGTATACGGGCACGACCGACAATCCGATCATCTCCATGGGCGGCGACAATGTGTCGGTTTCGGCGTTTCGCTGCTTCACATCGATGCAGGAATGCCAAGGCTGGCTTTATACGATGCGCAGCAAATACACCGACGGCAATTCCGTGCTGATCAGCTGCAAAAAGCGATAGCGTTTTCGCCAGCCAGCGTGTACGGGCCGCCAATGGCGGCCCGTTTTCGTACTACTGAATGTTCTGCACGCCTGGCAGTTCCTTGGCCGTCGGCTCTGTATAGTCGGGCTGGTCGATGCGGGCGTTCAGATCGGCAAAGGTGGTGGCGGTATCGTCGCTCGTGTTGTTGGCACTATCCGAGCCGTTGCAGCCGGCAAGTATGGTGCAGCCGAGCAGCCCCATAAAAAGGGTTTTCTTGAAAGTCATTATTCCTCCCGGGGAAGTCTTAAATTGATAAAATATGGATTATAAAAATGGTGGCGCTGAAAGTTGCTGCTCCCCTCCCAAGGAGCATTAGCCAAGTAGATGCGGTTTTGAATATGTCGGGTTGCAAAGCGGCGTCAATTCGCCGAAAGTTCAAGACAACGAGTTGACTACCCAAACAAAAAGGCCGGTGAATCACTCCATCGGCCTTTTGATCTTGGTATCGAGCGTGACCTACGTCACCAGAACCGGCGTCTTGTTCGGCACGCGGTCATAAAGGTCGATGATGTCCTGGTTGATCAGGCGGACGCAGCCCGACGACACGGCCTTGCCGATCGACCACCATTCCGGCGAGCCGTGCAGGCGGTAGAGCGTGTCGACGCCATCCTTGAAGAGATAAAGCGCGCGGGCGCCGAGCGGATTTTTCAGGCCGGGCTGCATGCCGCCGTTCCTGGCACTGTACTGCACCAGTTCCGGCTGGCGGGCGACCATTTCGTCCGGCGGCGTCCAGGTTGGCCAATGGCGTTTCCACTGGACCACGGCGCGGCCAGACCACGCAAAACCTTCCTTGCCGATTCCAACGCCATAGCGGATCGCCTGTCCGCCTTCACGCACCTGATACAAGAATTTGTCGGTCGTATCGACGACGATCGTCCCCGGCTGCTCGCCGGTCGGGTCCTGCACGATCTGGCGCAGATAGCGCTTGTCCATCTTTTCGATCGGGATCGCCGGCAGCATGAAGCCGTCGTCCTCGCGCGCCGAATACATGGATTGAAAGGAGGCGAAAGCCGGATCGACATCCATTTGCGGCGTCGCCAGGGGATTGCCGTAGTCGTCGACCTGGATGACTGGCCTGTCGTCGCGGATCTGGGCGCAGCCTGCGAGACCAGCTGCTGCGGTTGCAGTCAATGCAGCCAGAAAACCGCGACGGGAAAGTGTGTTTTGCATCATTGAACCAAGTTGGTGACGGGATGGGTGAGCAAGGAGTTTGTCTCGCCCTAAACGCACAATGATTATGGCGGCTAACCGTTGACAATAGGGCGCAAACAAGGCGGCTCGGCGAGTGTTGCCGCGCCGCAACAAAAAGCTCTCGCGTAAGGGAATTGCCCGTTCAACTGCCGATAAACACTTTGTGAGAGGGTGGATTATGGATAGCGCGGGCTTACGGAAAGCGGAATCACCTTCACTTCAACCAACACAGCCATTGACCGCGCCTCCGAAGTGCATTTCGATGGAAAAAATTATCAGCGGGACGGAATCGGTATCATGGCGGTCAATACTCAAGCTCAAACAGTGACATGGACCTATGTCGATGGCGACTGGTACGAAGGAAATGTGCCCTTGATCGGACCGCGCAGTCACGCGATGTGGCTGGCTTCTTCTGTTTTCGATGGCGGGCGCTGGTTCGAGGGCGTTTCGCCCGATCTCGACAAGCATTCAGCCCGCGTCAACACGTCGGCAATCGCCATGGGCCTCATGCCGACGATGAGCACCGAGGAAATCATCGGCCTTGCGAAAGATGGCTTGAAGAAATTCGACGGCAAGACCGCCGTCTATATCAGGCCGATGTACTGGGGCGAGCATGGCGGCTATATGGGCGTGCCCGCCGATCCGGATTCGACGCGGTTTTGCCTTTGCCTCTACGAGGCGCCGATGATCGAGCCGAGCGGCTTTTCGATCAGCGTTTCGCCATTCCGCCGCCCGACATTCGAAACCATGCCGACCAATGCCAAGGCGGGCTGTCTTTACCCGAACAATGCCAGGGCGATTCTTGAGGCACGCTCGCGCGGCTTCGACAATGCGCTGGTGCTCGATATGCTCGGCAATGTCGCCGAGACGGGCACGTCCAACATTTTCATGGTCAAGGACGGTCATATTTTCACACCAGCGCCGAACGGTACGTTCCTTTCCGGCATTACGCGGTCACGCACGATCGATGTGCTTGCGGACTACGGTTTCCGCACCACGCAGACGACGCTGAGCGTGCAGGATTTCCTCAATGCCGACGAGATTTTCTCGACGGGGAACCATTCGAAGGTGGTTCCCGTTATCCGTATTGAGGATCGCGATCTTCAACCGGGTCCGATCGCGAAAAAAGCGCGGGAGCTTTATTGGGAGTTCGCGCACTCGACGCCGAAAATCTAACCCTCAAAAACGGATCGAACCGAAATATTGATCCGTTTCGCATTGCTCCTGAAGAAATACGGACCTATGTAACGAACGCAGGTTTTGTCAGGATTGGCGACCTTCCCATTCCGGGGCCCTCCCGGGCAGCCAATCCGGTCACAATTGAATCGAAGAGGAGACTTCCATGGCTTTCGAATTGCCCGCACTGCCGTATGATTACGATGCGCTCGCACCCTACATGTCGCGCGAAACGCTCGAATATCACCACGACAAGCACCACAAGGCTTACGTTGACAACGGCAACAAACTGGCTGCCGAAGCCGGTCTTGAGAACCTTTCGCTCGAAGAGATCGTCAAGCAGTCCTACGGCAAGAATGCCGGCCTCTTCAACAATGCCGGCCAGCATTACAACCATCTGCATTTCTGGCATTGGCTGAAAAAAGGCGGCGGCGGCAAGAAGCTTCCGGGCGCGCTTGAAAAGGCGGTTGAATCCGATCTCGGCGGCTATGACAAGTTCCGCACCGATTTCATTGCTGCGGGCACCACGCAGTTCGGGTCCGGCTGGGCCTGGCTCTCCGTGAAGAACGGCAAGCTCGAAATCTCCAAGACACCGAATGGCGAGAACCCGCTGGTTCACGGCGGAACGCCGATCCTCGGCGTCGATGTCTGGGAACATTCCTACTACATCGACTATCGCAACGCCCGCCCGAAATATCTGGAAGCGTTCGTCGATAACCTGATCAACTGGGAATATGTCGAAGAGCTTTACGGAAAAGCCAAGTAAGCAGCTTTAGAGATTATCAAAACGGCCCCGTCATTGGCGGGGCCTTTTTGCTAGTCAAGCAATTGCATGCCGGCCGTCTTTGCCGCGTTCGCATCCAACGTTGCCGTACAGCTACATTTTGCGTTCGCATGCAAGGGACTGCAAGGGAATCCGCTTCACGCACGTGAGACGAATTGTTAAGAAGACAGCTGCAGACGATTGGGCTAATTTGCACATGATCCTCGCCGGGAATGAGACCGTTAAGAACCAATGCCCCCCGCATCAACTCCCAAAATAGTGCTCATACTTGGCAGTGCACCAGATGCCGTGAGATCGCGTGAGTGGCATCGTGCGCCTTTCGATGCGATCGTTGCGATCAACAACGCCTGGCGCGTGCGCGACGATTGGGATCATCTTCTCCACGCCGGTGACTTCCCGCCCAGCTCAATGCCATCACCTGAACTGACGCGCGGCCGCAACATCCACACGGCCGCCGACTATGTTCCTGCACAGAACGCCTATGGCGGCTTTGTCTATGCCGGTGCGACAATGTCCCTGACGTCGGCCTACTGGGCCCTGCATGTGCTCAAGCCGGACGTGCTGGCATTCCTCGGCTGTGACATGAACTACAACCATATCGGGCCGACGCATTTTTACGGCTATGGCACAGCGGACCCGCTACGCCCTGATGTGACGCTGCAGAGCCTTGAAGCAAAGACCGGACGGCTGATGATTGCGGCAGCACGTCAGGGATGCATTTGCGTCAATCTTTCGCAACTGGATACAAGCCGGCTGGTTTTTCCGCGCGTCGATATCGGCCAGCTTGGAGAGTGGTCGCGGGCGGATGCCCGGTTTCGTGCCGACAGCGTCTTGCGGCAGATCGACGAGGCAGAATTGCAACGCGCCGAAATCAGGGAAGAAACACTCGGCTATTATTTCCCCAGCGGCGAGTATTGGCTGCATCTGGATCAGATTGACGGCGATGAACTGCGGTGCCTGGACAATCTGTGGCTGGCCGCGCATGGCCGTAAAGAAACTTCCGCGCCGGCCCTTGAACGCTGTTCAGAGTGAATAGCGGATCCTGACCGAGGTTCCCTTGCCGGGTGTAGAACTGATATCCAAACTCCCGGCCATGGTCTTGACGAGTTCCACACAATTGGTGAGACCGAGACCAACATGCCCGCCCGCTTTGGTGGAAAAGAACGGTTGCTTTGCCTTGGCCAGCAGATCCCGGCTCATTCCTCCGCCATTGTCGCTGACGGTCAGGACCAGTTGCGAACGGCGCAGGAATCGCCGCCGCACGCTACCCGTGATGGCGATGATGGGATCGGCGTGCCCGGCGACCGCGTTGACAGCATTTCGCACGAGTTCGTCGATCAGCAAGTGGAACTGTGATGCGGGGACATTGACGGCAAGCGCTTCATCATCGGCGTCTACGTTCAGTGCGCTTTTGCTGTTTTTGACGATGTTTTCGATGATTTGGCCGAGCGGTGCAGGCGATACCTTGGCGCGGGTATGTCCTACCAACATCAAACCTTCATTGATCGAATCGAGCTCCAGTATCGTTCGCACGGCGGCATCCGTCATTTCCGGTGGCGGCATCGAAGGGTGGCCATGTTTGGCGGTTTGATGAACGCGGCTGCGTAGTCGAGACTTGCAATCAATTTCAGGTTGAACCGCAACAATCGAACATCCTGCAATAATCGGGAATCATTGCGCCTCGTGTTCATGGACAATTCAAGATAGCCGCTTATTCGGGCTGCTTTTTCTCTTGATTGGGCCAATCGCCATCGGATTTCCGAGGCTTGGCTAAGTGTGAGTTCTGTTTGTTGCCTATAGGTGTCTGTGCGCAGTAACGACCAAATGCTGAGACATAACGAGATGATCAGACCTGCATGGAGGAAAAACGGCAGCATCCGGCGGATCGCGCGCCTCATCGACTGGGGCGCACGGTCACGACAAACCACACCCAAATGGACTTGCGGCTGAGGATATAGGAAGGTGGAAGCTCCTGGAGCGGCCAGACCAGATAAAAGGGTCCACCGTCATCGATCGACAGCGGCCTGTACAATTGGCCGGCCTTACAAAGACCGCTCGTCCTGTCCTCTTCCACACACTGCTGTTCGATGGCCATTATGGGTGAAAAAGTATCGATCTCTTTGCTTGTGACCCTTGCGATGAAATCATTGTAGGCGACAATCTCGAATTCTTTCACATCAGCAAGGTCGCTCTTGGCGAGTATGTCCTTGAGCAAGGGACCGCGAAAGCTTGTCCTCCGGCCTTTTTTGCTCCAGGGCGTTGCCGTTGTTCTCTCGTGCAGATCAAACGTGCCGCGCAACTGTTCTTCTGTATAGGTCGCTGTTTTTCCAGCTGTCTGCTCGATCGTCAGAATGTCGGGATCAGGAGATTGCGATCTCGCAAGGGTGGAATTTACAAGGACGGCCAGACACAAAATGACTTTCAGAACGTTCTTCATAAAAATGCACCCAAACCGGTCCGCATTCTGACTTTGACGGGGGCGAGCCGGTGCTGAAATAAACTGATGAAATCAAATATCGAAATAAGCGATAGGACTAAGCCACATTACAGTGAGTTCGGCAACTGCCCGAACTTCAAAAGTTTGGCCCGCGCCCGCTTGTAGTAGCGCTCCGCGGAGGCCGCATCAATATTGAGATGATTGCCAAGCTGGTCATAGATTACCTTCCGGCTAGTACCCTCCGGTCTCTGTATCATCCACTGTACAAGTTCCTGCTCCCTTGGAGAGAGCAACGTGTGATAGACCTCCGGTGAAATGCTGGTTTCGTGCATCAGACCAACGCAGCGTCCGTGGTCAGCTATCGTCTGCAAAATCGCGGCCATAGTGCCAGGTTTGAGGCTGTTTTTGGCAATGTAGCCGGCAACTCCGAAATTGCGGACCTGTTCCCATTCTTCTGCACTCTCCGCACCGGTGACGACAATGTGTATAGCGGCAGGCGATCGCTCCACGATCGTACTTATGGTCCTCAGGCGATCTACCTCGGATCGCGGATCATAACCCGGCAGACCAGGGTCAATAAGAATAAGCGCAAACTGATTGGAGTTGATCAGCTCCAATGCTGCCTCCGCCGTTGCGGCCGCATGGATGACGCAGTCAGGAATTGCCGCTTGCAACTCGTGTACAAGCGCGAGGCGCATCAAGTGCTGGTCTTCGATGATCAATACGTCTCGCAGGGAATCCGGCTTCGTTGTCAAAAGAGTTCTTTCAAATAAATGATATTATCAAAAGTACCTTATTACTCAGATTCGGTTGCCGCCAATAGGGACAATGCTGTCACTTTCACCTGATCGTCGCAAGAGTTTCGGCTGTTCCGCCATTTACAGTTCAGGCAGTGGGGCTCGGTTGTGATAGCGATCTCATCGCTCAGATGGCCTGTGGCATGTGTGGCGTTAGCCTATCCGCAACAAACGCCAATGGCGCGAAAGCGTCGCAGAGATTATTTTGTTAATTTTGTCGGGAACAATTTATATGGGACGCGATCTGCTATTTAACCGGGTGAGTTCAACTCACTGTCCCGATTCGACGGCCAATGCATGGGGACAGCGCTGCCACATTCGAACGCCTGCGATTTGCCTCAATACCACGGCATGACAACGAACCATATTTTTATAGCGCCGCGACTACCGGCGCCTATTGCCACTAACGATAATTTCAGGGAAGCCAGATTGGAAAACATTCTATAGAAGTGGCTCGGTTTGTTTGAACAGGAATTCCCGATTTATAAGTGGAACTCTGCCTCTGGTTAAGCCGCCTCGGGAAGCGGTAACGGTGTGAAGTAAGCCTCATCCGGTGTCCTGCCGTCAAGGCTGGAATGAGGCCGTTGCTGGTTATAAAACTCGAGATACTTTCCGATCGACGCGCGCGCCTCGCGGACGCTGTTGTAGGCTTTGAGATAGACCTCTTCGTATTTCACCGATCGCCAGAGACGTTCGACGAAGACGTTGTCGCGCCATGCGCCTTTTCCATCCATGCTGATCTTGATCTCCTGGTCGAGGAGAATCTGGGTAAAGTCATGGCTGGTGAACTGGCTACCCTGGTCCGAGTTGAAAATCTCGGGCTTGCCGTATCTCGCCAGCGCCTCCTCGACAGCTTCGATGCAGAACGCCGCGTCCATGGTGATCGACAGCCGCCACGCTAGAACCCTGCGCGTGAACCAGTCGATGACCGCAACCAGATAGCAGAACCCGCGGGCCATCGGGATATAGGTCAGATCCGTAGCCCAGACCTGGTTGGGCTTTGTCACTGCCAGCTTGTTCAGCAGATACGGGTAGATCTTGTGCCCGTCGCCGGGCTTTGACGTGCGCGGCTTGCGGTACAGCGCCTCGATACCCATGCGTTTCATCAAGGTCCGCACATGCAGGCGACCCGTCTCATAGCCCTCGCGCTTCAGCAGCTTCTGCAACATCCGGCTGCCCGCGAACGGGTAATCGAGATGCAGCTCGTCGATGCGGCGCATCAGCTTGAGATCTTCCGCCGATGCTGGCTTAGGCAAATAGTAGACGCTGCCACGGCTGATCCCGAGTTCAACGGCCTGTTTCGTAACCGGCAGATCATGCTCGCGGTCGATCATCGCTTTGCGCTCCCCGACCAGCCGATCTTGTCGAGCGCTGACCCTAAAAAATCGTTGGCCAGCGTCAACTCTCCGATCTTGGCATGCAAAACTTTCACGTCGACCGTCGGCTCTGGCTTGTCCGTCGCGCCGAACACGTTCGCAGCCCCTTCGAGAAGCTGCTTCTTCCAATCCGTGATCTGGTTCGGATGCACGTCGTAATGCTGCGCCAACTCGGCCAGTGTCTTCTCCCCCTTAATTGCGGCCAAGGCCACCTTTGCCTTGAAGCTCGCTGCGTGATTCCGGCGTACGCGTCGCGTCATGTTAACTCCTGCTCAAATAGCCACTCTTCTGGCTCTGTTCGCGCAGAAATTCCACTTATAATACTGTCCAATTTTGCCGAGCCACTTCTCTATTGATGATCGCCATTGATTTTCATGATCAGGCGCGACGCGAAGTCGCAAGACTCGAACGTTCCTGCGCTGAACTCAAGGCGGCGGGCGTCGACTGCGAACTGCTCGATCGGCGTCTCGAGGCAGCCAAGGAAGTCGAACGCCGCATGCGCGATGAAATGCTGCGCTCCCCGACAACATATATCCAGAACGCTGCCGCCAAGGTCGTGCATCTACGCCGGACCTTTACGCAGGACGAGGCGACAAGCGAGGCGAGTGAGCGCTGATATTCTCATGACTATACCGGCGGCATTGTCGCTTGTTGCGCACATAGACGGCCCCGTCATTGGCGGGGCCGTTTTGCATTCAGACACACCTGCGAACCAGCTCTGTCAATTTGGCAGTCGTTGATGCGACTTCTCGCCATATTCGAGAAACATTGCAGAAATGAAACGCCACAGGCGGGAAATAGGGCCGAAACATCAGTATCGGATAAGTAAAGGGTGGACTGATTCTACGCCTGCACGTTGCAGGTCCCTGCTCTTCTGTCACCTTATCAAAAGGAAACCCAAGGATATGAAAACGTCTCTTTACACAGCTCTCGGCCTTGCTGTTGCCCTCGCCATTTCAGCACCCGTACTTGCCACCAGCGCAAGCGCCGCTGAGCCGATCCATCACAGGCACCACATCGTCCGTCATCATCATCGCCATCACGTCGTGCATCATCCAAGACATCATGTATGGCACAAGCATCACAAGCCGATTTACAAACACGCATAACTCTCGACTAAATCATCCTTCGAACGCAGACCTGCGCTTCCGTCGGTATTGAGCCGGTTATCGTTCATCGATGACCGGCACATTATATTCAACCCGGCGGCGATGCCTGGGCTTCTCGCCATTGCTTTTAGGGCGAACATTGCAGTCCAAGAATTGATAGCGCCAGGCTTCATTCGCAATGCGTATTTATCACGCATCCAGGCAGCGTGATTCGATAAGTGATCGCAGAACGTTGAGCCTTTGCCTTGTGATAGCCGTTGTTCATCCCAAGTTCAGGGAATTGGACGTAAGTCTGATAACTCAGGGACGTTTACGTGTTGAAAGCCCTTGCGAAAGGTAGGGCTTTCACTGGAGGAACAATGAGAAAGTTGATTTCAGCCCTAAGCGCCGTCTTGGTGTCGATGGGGACGCTTGTACCGGTCGAAACGGCCGGCGCCGCGCCGTTAATGATTCAGCAGCCGGTCGAGACCTCGAAGGTCGCGACTTCAGACCCAAACGTGCAAACCGTGAGGCATCGTGACCGGTGGGAGCGCCGGCATCACCGCAGATGGGACCGCCGGTATTATCGCTCGGACCGCAGGTGGCATCGCCGGTGGGACCGCCCGTACTACTCTCGCCGTTGGGATCGCCCGGGCTACTATCGCAGGTGGGACCGCCCATACTATCGCGGTTGGGACGACCCCTACTATCCTCGGTACTACCGCAGGAGTGGTATTTATTTGCAATTCTGAGACTACGACGAGCCCCGGCGGCACACGCCGGGGCTTTTTGTTGCCATGGCAGCTGATAAACGAAAATGTGATCGCTGCCCGCGGGTGCTTTTCGCGATCTTTAATCTACAGTGCCAACCGAACCCCTTGAAGCCAAACAGTTTTAGCCACAAGTGCCGGAGACCCTCCATGAATAGATTGATTTCTTTCGCTGCGGCGCCTTTGCTTGCCATCACAGTCCTTTCGGCACCGGCAAGTGCCGATGCGCTCGCAGACCGCCAGGCGCTCATGAAGGATCAGGGCAAGACCGTCGGGAGCATCACGCCGATTATCAAGGGTGAAAAGCCGTACGACGCCGATGCGGTGAAGGCCGCACTGACGCATCTGAACGAGGATGCGCAGAAGATCGATGTCGCGACGCTGTTCCCGGCTGGCTCCGACCAGGGCAAGACCACCGTTTCGCCAAAGATCTGGGAAGACAATGCCGGTTTTGTCGCGGCCGTCGCCAAGTATAAGAAGGATGCCGCCGCGGCCGCGGCCGCCAACCCGGAAGACCTCGAAAGTTTCAAGGTGGTCTTCAACCAGGTAGCCGAAAATTGCGCCTCCTGCCACAAGGCCTTCCGCATCAAGAAGGATTGAGATTGCTGAATGATGCGCAAGCTCGCATTGCTCATCATCATTCTGGCGCTGATTGGCGGGGCCGGGTTCTGGTTTCTCTCGGCGCCGTCCCATGTCGATCCGGCAAAGCTTGCCGCGGCAGCGCCAGGTGATCCGCAACGCGGCATGAATGTCTTCTGGCAAGGAGGCTGTGCCTCCTGCCATGCAGCGCCGGGTGCCAAGGGCGATGCACGGCTGGTGCTGGCAGGCGGTGTCAATCTCGTCACGCCGTTTGGCACCTTTGTGGCGCCAAACATTTCCCCCTCGAAACAAGGCATCGGCGACTGGTCCTTCGCCGACCTCGCCAATGCGATGATGGAAGGTGTCTCGCCGGATGGCAGGCATTTTTACCCGGCCTTCCCCTACACGTCCTATGCGCGCATGCAGGTGCAGGATATTGCCGATCTCTACGCTTTCCTGAAGACCTTGCCGCCTTCGGACAACGTCGCCGGGCCGCATAAGCTCAGTTTCCCCTTCAATATCCGGCGCGGTCTCGGCCTGTGGAAGCAACTCTATCTGTCGCCGCAGCCGGTCCTGACTGTTCCCAATGCCACCGATGCGATCAAACGCGGCCAATATCTGGTCGAAGGCCCCGGCCATTGCGGCGAGTGTCACACACCACGCAATGCCATTGGCGGGCCGGACAAGGCGCAATGGCTGGCGGGCGCCGTGGCGCCTGAGGGCAAGAAGGGCGTCATCCCGAACATAACCGGCGGCGAGGGCGGCATTGATAGCTGGTCCCAGAAGGATATTTCCTACGCGCTGGAGAGCGGCTTCACGCCTGATTTCGACTCGCTTGGTGGCTCGATGACAGACGTCGTGACCAATTTGGCACACCTCCAGTCTGCCGATCGTGACGCGATTGCGGCCTATCTCAAGGCTGTGCCCGCGCATCCGAACGGCTTTCCCGCGGCGAAGTGATTTCGCCGCCTTCGCCAAAACGGGCATGATTTTCCCCATCCCCGCGATTGTTCGCACGTTCTGACGTCGCTGACGCCGATCCTTTGCGCCATCCTTCCCGGCAAGACCAACGCTATGGAAAGGATGCCTCGCATGTTCAATCGCAGACAAACTCTCGCCTTGCTGGGCGCCGCCGCGGCAACAACAGCCCTGCCCTTCAATGCACGCAGCGCTTCTGAACAGCCGAAGGCACTGCGCATCGGCTGGCAGAAAAACGGTGTTCTGGCATTGGCCAAGGGCAACGGCGCGCTGGAAAAGCGTTTCGAAAAGCGCGGCATCAGTGTCAGCTGGTCGGAGTTCTCGTCTGGTCCACCACTTTTGGAAGCGCTCGGTGCAGGCGCCATCGATTTTGGACCGACAGGCGACGTTCCTCCGCTTTTCGCGCAGGCGGCAGGCGGAAATCTGGTCTATGCCGGAACCTATCGGGGCGCGCCGGACGGGTCCGCCATTCTTGTCCATAAGGACTCGCCATTTCACTCTATTGCCGATCTCAAGGGCAAACGCGTCGCTTTCAAGCGCGGATCGAGCGCACATAATTTCACAGTCAAGGCTTTGCGAACGGCAGGCTTGACTGTGTCCGACATCGTTGCATCCGACCTCGCGCCTCCCGATGCGGCCGCTGCCTTCACCGCAGGTCAGATCGACGCCTGGACGATATGGGATCCCTATTTTGCCGTGGCCGAGAAGCGCCCGGAAACGCGGGTTTTGGCAACTGGAAAGGGCATCGTCAAGTCCTGGTCCTTCTTCCTCAGCAATGGCGACTTCGCCGCATCGCATGGCGATCTACTGGCGGACGTCCTTGAAGAACTGGCGCTCGTCGGCCGGGGAGCCCAGGAAAATCTCGACGAAACGATCCGGACGCTTGCGAAGATCACCGGCGTGCCGGAGGATATCGAGAGGGTCGTGCTGACACGCGAGGGAGCCGATCTCAGCAAGGTCGCGGGCGTTACGCCGGAAGCCGTTGCCTATCAGCAGGCGCTGGCCGATGAATTCTTCGACCTCAAGATCGTGCCGAAGAAGCTCAATGTCAGCGATATTGTATGGCGGGGCAAGCAGGCTTGAGGAAGGCCAGCTTTCATCCGATTTGACTTGTCCAGGCCGGGCGCGGCTTCCATTGCGCCCGGCTTTATCTCATGATGCCGACAACGACTCGACGCACTATCGGAAACGTTCCCGGCTCAAATGAAGATTGCCACATTCAACGTGAATGGTATCAACGGCCGGCTCTCCTTGCTGTTGCGCTGGCTTGCAGAGGCGGAGCCGGACGTCGTTTGCTTGCAGGAGCTCAAGGCGCCTCAGGAAAAATTTCCCGAGCGAGCGATTCGCGCCGCCGGATATGGCGCGATCTGGCACGGGCAAAAGAGCTGGAACGGTGTCGCCATCCTGGCCAGGGACGCCGAGCCTATCGAGACCACCCGCGACCTGCCCGGAGATCCGGACGATACCCATAGCCGCTACATTGAAGCGGCCGTGAATGGTGTCTTGATCGGCTGCATGTATTTTCCGAATGGAAATCCAGCGCCCGGACCAAAGTTCGATTACAAGCTCCGGTGGTATCAGCGCTTTTCACAACGGGCGGCAGAGCTCCTTGCGACAGGAGCACCCATCGTCCTTGCCGGCGACTACAATGTCATGCCGACGGATCTCGACGTCTACAAACCGGAGCGCTGGATCGACGACGCGCTCTTCCGCCCGGAGGTAAGGCGGGCCTTCGCCGAGCTTGTTGCGCAAGGATGGACCGATGCTATTCGGCATATGCACCCTGACGAAAAGATCTACACGTTCTGGGACTATTTCAGGAATGCCTGGGGGCGGAATGCCGGGCTGCGCCTCGACCATCTCCTGCTCAGTCCGTCGATTGCAGGCCGTTTGAGCGGCGCTGATGTCGATCGTCACGTGCGAGGCTGGGACCACGCCAGCGACCATGCTCCCGCCTGGATCGTTCTTGATGGAACTGGGGAACAGGAGAGCTGAATGCATTAGCTTTGTCGCGACGTTTTCTCAACCACGTCGAGTAGCCAGGCGACACCCATGTCCATCATCGCCGCCTTGGTCGCGACGGCACGTATCTGATCAGGCGGCCGTTCAAGAGGCACCTCGGCAATCTCAAGGTCGAGCCGCCCTGCATATGCGTCAGCAAGCCGTCTGGGCACTGCAGTCACGAAATCCGTCCCGGACAGCATCAGCATGGCCTGCATGAAATTGGGGACCGTCAAGGCAACTCGGCGCGAACGGCCGAGCGCCGCGAGATAATCATCAAACATGCCGTGGCTGTCGCCTGTAAGCGATACGAGGATATGCTGCATATCGCAGTACTGATCCAGCGAGGGATCTCTGGAATAGCCATGCCCTGTCCTCGTCACGATCACGAAACTCTCTTCGTAGAGGGTCGACATCACAAAGCGAGCCGGCACCGTTTCAAGCGGCACGATTGCTAAATCCAGCGTACCCGCCTCCAGTTCCTCAAGCACGGGCTCCCACGCGCTTTGCAGGCCTCTCGCCCTGCTGGGTGGTAGAAGCTGTCTCACTGCAAGATCGATGCCCGGAGCAAGTATCTGAAGCTCATTCAGCAGTAGGGGCAGTAACACCGCCGAGACACCGTCCGGCGCACCAATGATAAAGCGCCGTCGTGATGTCGATGCATCAAAGACCTCGGCTGCCGAGACAATATCGCCAATACGGGCAAGCACCTCCGAAACTGGCTCTCCGAGTTCAGTTGCCCGGACTGTGGGCACCATACCCTTCGGCGTTCGTAGAAAGAGCGGATCGTTCAACAGCCGTCGCAACCGCTTCAAACCATGACTGACGGCTGATGGCGAAAGGTTGAGCCTCTCGGCGGCACGGCCGACATGACGCTCCTCAAGAACCGTGGCGAACAGCACGAGCAAATTAAGATCGATGCGCGATAGATTACTTTCATTCAGCATATCACTGAAATCATATCATTGGATTCATCATCATGCATCTGAAATGTTGTGACCACGAATTCTCGTCCAGCAACGTAGGAGCTTGAAATGCCCTGGAACTTGAAAACACCTGCCAGTCTGGAAGCCTTTCTGGAAATGGCATCTCTGGTCGGAGGTCTACCGTTCATAGGGTCGGATCGCGCAAGGGCCGCCGACAACCCTGGAAGTGACGTGATTTCGGCTACAGTATCGACGATCAACGCGACATCAGGCGAAGCAGTTGTTGACTTCTGGCGTGCGGCGGGTCCAGCGCTTTGGTTCGCCAAGGATCATGACTTTGACCGCCGTTTCCGGCAGCGCTTTCTCGATCTGCACGAGGCGGCGGCCCGCAGCGAGCTTTGCGATTGGCTTTCGACACCGACCGGAGCGTTGGCCTTGGTCATTCTTCTCGATCAATTCCCGCGCAATGCCTTTCGCGGCACGCCTCGCATGTACGAGACCGACCAAATGGCGCGAGACGTTGCCAGCGATGCGCTGGTAGCCGGTTACGACAACGCTATCGAACCAGAAATGCGCCTATTCCTGTACCTGCCGTTTGGACATTCGGAAAGCCTGCCGGACCAGTTGCTGTCGGTCGAGCTTGGCAAACGGCTGGGAGAGCCGACCCTGTCCCATGCACAGCACCATTGTGACATCGTCCAAAGGTTTGGCCGCTTTCCGCATCGCAATCCGATCTTGGGTCGCGCGATGCGCCCGGAAGAGCAGCAATATCTCGATCAAGGCGGCTATCGCGGTTAGCGATCTCTCACCGTCTGGATAGACTACCCAAAATCCCGCGCACCAGTGCGCGCCCGAGCGAACTTCCAACGGAGCGCACGACGGATTTCATCGCGGCCTCGGCCACGGTCTGGCGAGCTCTCGGTTGGCCGCCGCGCGGTCCCGGCGTGCTCTCGCCTCCGAGGAAATCGGGCAACTTCCAGCCGCCCGTGCTATCGGCACTGGCCTCCTGCACTTCGGTTTCGGTCTTCGCCTGCTCCGCTTTCTTCTGCAAAAGCTCGTAAGCGGATTCGCGGTCGACCATTTCGTCATACATGCCGGCAACCGGGCTTGCATTGATCAGCGTTTGGCGCTCGTCGCTCGTCAGCGGTCCGATGCGTCCTGCCGGCGGGCGGATCAATGTTCGCTGCACCATAGAGGGCACGCCCTTGTCGGCAAGCGTCGACACAAGCGCCTCGCCGGTGGCAAGGTTGGTAATGGCTTCAAACGTGTTGAATGCCGGATTTGCGCGGAAGGTATCGGCTGCGGTCTTCACCGCATTCTGCTCGCGTGGCGTATATGCCCTGAGCGCGTGCTGCAAACGGTTGCCGAGCTGCGCCAGCACCGTCTCCGGCACGTCCAGCGGGTTCTGCGAAATGAAGAATACGCCGACGCCCTTGGAGCGGATCAGCCGCACCACCTGCTCGACGCGGGTGAGCAGCGCTTTCGGCGCTTCATTGAAGAGCAGATGTGCTTCGTCGAAGAAGAATACCAGGCGTGGCTTCTCCGGATCGCCGATTTCCGGCAGTTCCTCGAAGAGCTCGGACAACAGCCACAGCAGGAACGTCGAATAAAGCCGCGGGTTCATCATCAGCTTGTCGGCGGCAAGCACGCTGACGAGGCCGCGTCCGTTGGTGTCGGTCCGCATGATGTCGGCGATCTTCAGCGCCGGCTCGCCGAAGAATTTCGTGCCCCCCTGCTGTTCCAGCACCAGCAGCGAGCGCTGGATGGCGCCGACCGAAGGTTTGGTGACATTGCCGTAACGCGCGGAGATTTCCTCGGCCCGTTCTGCGATGTTGACGAGCAGAGATTGCAGGTCCTTCATGTCGAGGAGCAGCAGCCCCTCCTCGTCGGCGATCTTGAAGGCGATGTTGAGAACGCCTTCCTGGGCTTCCGTCAGGTTCATCAGGCGTGACAGCAACAACGGACCCATCTCCGAAATCGTGGCACGGATCGGATGACCCTGCTCGCCGAAAATGTCCCAGAAGATGACCGGCGATGCGGACAGGGCGTAAGGATCGAGCTTGATGTCAGCGGCACGCTTGACGAGGAAATCCTTCTCTTCACCCTTGGCGCCGATACCCGAAAGATCGCCCTTGATGTCTGCGCAGAAAACCGGAACGCCGGCTTTCGAAAAACCCTCAGCCAGAACTTGCAGCGTGACCGTCTTACCCGTACCGGTTGCACCGGTGACCAGACCATGCCGGTTGCCGAATTTCAGCAGCAGAGACTCGGCCTGCTGGTAGGTGTCGTCGGGTTTGCGGCTTGCACCAAGGAAAATACTGTCATCGGCCATGTTGTTTGTCCTCGTCGCGACGGTCGCTTTATCCACGGTATAAACAGCCAAACTCCATGCGACAATGGCCAAGCTTTTATCGTGTCCGGAAAATTGCAGACGACCCGCAAAAACCGGAATGCAAAAGGAACAGAAAAAGACAACTCCTGCACATGACTGTGTGATTCCCATGCAAGAAAGTGCGAATCTGGCGCAGGAATTTCATCGTCCGATTGCAATTTGATTGTACGAGGTTGAGAGAATGATCCAGATTGACTTAACGCTTGTGCGGAGGAATATTCCCGCATATTACGTAAACGTAATTCATGTCAGACGGGAGATTGAAGTCATGGACGAACTTATCGCGCGCATTTCCGCCAATGTCGGTACCGATCCGGATACGGCTCGCAAGGCCGTCGGTCTGATTCTGGCATTTCTGCAAAAGGAAGCGCCGGCCGACAAGGTTGACCAGCTGATCGCCGGCGTTCCCGGCGCGGAAGCTGCCATCGCCGAGGCCAACAACAGCGGCGGCGGTCTTTCCGGCCTGATGCCTGGCGTCATGGGCCTCGGTTCCAAGCTGATGGGCATCGGTCTCGGCATGGGCGAAATCACCGGAATCTCCAAGGAAACCATTGCTTTTGCTCGTGAAAAAGCCGGCAGTGGACCGGTCGACGAAGTGGTGAATTCCATTCCAGGTTTGAGCCAATTCGTTTGAGCGAACAGCAGCCAATCAGAGAATGACACGCGCCAATGGGCGCGCGTCATTAGCTAACAAAGTATACTTCCCGCCCTATCGCTTGTAGTAATATTTTTGATTCGAGCATCGTTACGGATTTTCCCGGCACTATTTGTTTGCAAACACTGGAATATATTACCAATAGTCAGATCAATTTTTGTTTACAGGGTTACGACATGCGTGCGCCAATGCTCTTTCTTATGTTTTTTCTGACAGCATTCGCGTTTTGGTCCCACGCAGCACATAGTGAAGCAACCGTTTCCAATAACCGTGCCAAGTTGGCGACAATTGAGCGCAAAGCCAAACAGGGCGACACAGAAGCGCAGTATCACTTGGGACTTTACTACTACAACAGCACGATGCCCCCTCTGAACGCGCTAGCCGCGAAGCATTGGTTCTCTTTGGCCGCCAAACAAGGACACGCGCCCTCAATGTATAGCTTGAGCTTAATTAGCGCGCTCAATCACAATAGCGATCCATCTGAGTCACATGAATTGTTTCTTCAATCTGCGCAAAAAGGATATGCTGTCGCGCAGTATAACTTAGGGTACTCAAATGAACGAGGTGATCAATACGGTAGACACCTTGCTGAATCATACGAATGGTACTCGAAAGCAGCAGATCAAAATTGTCCGGAGGCACAACTGGCGCTCGGCTACCTCTATGTTACGGGCCACGGCGTAGCCAAGGATGAGTCGAAGGCAAACCAATGGTATCAACGCGCCGAAAGAATATATTCCAAGGCAGCGGGGAACGGAGACCCAGAATCGCAAGAGATGCTAGCGATTATCTACGACGTAGGATTGGGTGTTGCGAAAGATGCTGATCAGGCTCGTGCTTGGTACTTGAAATCTCTTGCTTCGAGGAAAAGTGATCCGAACCGGCCCAGACGACGAGACGTGATGGACCACGAGCGTGCAATTCGATCCATGCTTATTGCAGTATTGGAAACGCGTTATTTGGACCGGATATCCTTCAAGCAGAAGAATTAGTTGGGCTCTGCCGTCTACCAAAGACTTCTTCTCGAAAACCTTTGGCGCGGCCCAGCCAGAAGTTTGATATTTTCAACAGCAACTCCTGTATTAATTTTTCATGTGCGGTTGATCGAGACACCGCCATCCACCAGCATCGCCGAGCCCGTCGTAAAGCTTGAAGCATCCGACGCAAGGTAGAGCACCGATCGGGCGATTTCTTCAGGCATTGCCCGCCGCTTAAGTGCGTGCAATCCCTCAACAAAAGCGAGCTTCTCCGGTGTGTCGACCCAGGCTTCCGCCATGCTGGTGGCGGTACCGCCAGGCAGGATCGCATTGACTCTGATGCCTTGCGGACCAAGCTCTGCGGCGAGTGTCTTCATCAGACCGATGACCCCTGCCTTGCTGGCGGCATAGGCCGCGGTGCCCGGCATTCCCACCGTGTGGCCGACAAAAGTCGACGTGAAAATCAGCGAGCCACCGCCTCGTCTTTGCAGCGCGGGAATCTGGTATTTCGCTCCGAGGAAAGCTCCCGTCAGATTGACGTTCAACGCCTCCTGCCAGCCTTCGAGCGAGACTTCCGACGTTGGTCCCATCTCGCCATTTGTGCCAGCATTGTTGAAGGCGATATCCAGCCCGCCAAAGGTGGTTTCCGCCAATTCAACCAATGACTTGGCGTAACCTTCATCGCTGACGTCGCCAGCAAGCGCGATGGCTTTTCCGCCGTCCCATTCGATCGCTGCGACAAGCTTTTCAAGCTCGTTTTGACGCCGTGCGGCCACGACTACGTTTGCACCTTCGTTGGCGAAAAGTCGTGCGGTCTCATAACCAATGCCAGAGCTTGCGCCGGTCACAATGGCCGTCTTTCCCATTAAAATGTTCATTCTTTGACCTTTCAGGTTTTCATTTCGGTCTCAGCCTTTCACGTCCGCTCCGCCCCAGCCACCCGAAACCCGCGCTAACGAAAAAACGCATGCTTTCAATATGTTGGGTGGAGCGGCACTTTGCTTTGTTGCGAAGCAGCATGACTCCCCCTAAAGTCGAACACAAAAATACGGGCAACCGGGAGAAAGCATGGACGCGTCACTGCTCAAGCAAACTGAATTTGCGCCGATTGACCGGGAGGCTTGGGTCAAACTTGCGCAAAAAGCCCTTAGAGGTGCGGATTTCGACGATTCCCTGATCTCGAGGACTGATGACGATATCGCCATCGAGCCACTCTATGAACGACGCCGCAAGGCGCAGCTGACCCCGCGCAAGAATCCGTCGCAGCCCTGGCATATCGTGCAGCGCATCGATGACCCGGATCCGGTTCGCGCCAACAGGCAACTTCTGGAAGAGTTGGAAAATGGCGCCACCGGAATCGCGCTGGTCTTCGAAGGCGCACCGAACGCCTTTGGCTATGGCCTCCCCTCCACGCGCGAAGCGGTCGACAAGGTTCTCTACGGCGTTCATCTCGACATGATTCATCTGCGCATGGATGTGCATCCGAAAAGCCGCGCCTGTGCCGATTGGTTCGTGGATTACATGCGCCCCCGTGACGTCAATCCGAAGACGCTGAGCTTCTCGCTTGGCATCGATCCCGCCGCCACTTTGGCTGGAACGGGCCGCCTGCGTATGAGCCTTGCAGCGCTCAAAGCTTCGCTGCCGCAGTCTCTTTCCGGCTTTTTCTCATCCGATCTTCCAGGCATCGTGCTTGAGGCGGATGGCCGTGTCTACCACAATGCAGGTGCGACCGAGGCGCAGGAACTCGGCGCCATGTTATCCATTACCACCGGCCATTTCCGGCTGTTCGAAGAGGCGCGTCAACCCATCGTCTATGCCGCTCCGCATATCGGTTTTGCCCTCTCGGTCGATCAGGATCAGTTCGTTTCGATCGCCAAGGTTCGGGCATTGCGGCGTCTATGGGCCCGGTTGCAGGAGGCCTGTGGCAGCATGCGCCCTTCGCAGGCAACGATCCATGCGGAAACGTCATACCGGATGATGACCAGGCTCGACCCCGAAACCAACATCCTGCGCACGACGATCGCGGCTTCTGCTGCCGCCATTGGCGGTGCCGATTCGATCGCGATCCTGCCGCACACCATTTCCCATGGCTTGCCCGACGCCTTTGCGCGACGCCTCGCCCGCAACACGCAGCTCATCCTCGCCAACGAAAGCAATCTGGCATTCGTCGCCGATCCTGCCTGCGGTTCCGGCGCCGTCGAAAGCCTGACCGAGAATCTTTGTGAGGCGGCATGGAAGGAATTTCAGGCGCTTGAGCGCGACGGCGGCATTCTGCAGAGCCTCGTCGACGGCAAGTTTCAGGAGCGTATCGTCGAGGCCCGCGAGGCCCGGGCGAAGGAGTATAGTTCCGGCAAACGCGCCATCGTCGGCACGACGCTCTTCCCTGCCCGGAAAGAACGGCCCGTCACCGTGCTCGATGCACCCCACATGCCTTTGCCGACGGATGGCGTCGTTCATTGTGAACCGCTAGCCTTCCCGCGCATCGATGAAACCTTGCAGGCCTCTGAATAAAATGAGAATTCCGGATTTCACCAAGATCGATTGGCAAGAGCCGAAGACCCTCGCCCCGACGCCGGAGGCCGCGGTCTGGAAGACGCCGGAGGGCATCGGGGTCAAGCGCTCCTATAGCGACGTAGCGCTGCGCAGCCTGCCGTACCTCGACAGTTTTCCGGGCGCCCCACCCTTCATTCGCGGTCCGTATCCGACGATGTACGTACAGCAACCCTGGACGATCCGCCAATATGCCGGCTTCTCGACAGCGGAAGAGTCTAACGCCTTTTACAGGCGTAATCTCGGCGCTGGCCAGAAGGGCCTTTCCGTGGCCTTCGACCTTGCCACCCATCGCGGCTACGACAGCGATCATCCGCGCGTTGCCGGCGATGTCGGCATGGCGGGCGTTGCCATCGATTCCATTCTCGATATGCAACAGTTGTTCGATGGAATTCCGCTTGGCGAAATGACCGTTTCCATGACCATGAACGGCGCAGTGCTGCCAATACTGGCGCTCTACATTGTCGCGGCGGAAGAACAGGGCGTCAGCCAAAAACAACTCGCTGGAACCATTCAGAACGATATTCTGAAGGAGTTCATGGTGCGCAACACTTACATCTACCCGCCGCAGCCATCGATGCGAATTGTTTCGGATATCTTTTCGTACACATCGGAAAACATGCCGAAGTTCAACTCGATATCGATTTCTGGCTATCACATGCAGGAGGCGGGTGCGACCGCGGATCTCGAGCTCGCCTACACGATCGCCGACGGCATTGAATATGCGCGCGCGGGCGTTGCGGCCGGCCAGGATATCGACAGTTTCGCGCCGCGCCTCTCCTTCTTCTGGGCAATTGGCATGAATTTCTTCATGGAAGTCGCCAAGCTGCGCGCGGCGCGCCTGCTCTGGGCGGTGCTGATGAAGAAGAACTTCGATCCAAAGGACGAACGTTCACTCTCGCTGCGCACCCATTCGCAGACGTCCGGCTGGTCGCTGACAGCGCAGGATCCGTACAACAACATCGTGCGCACCATGATCGAGGCCATGGCTTCGACGCAAGGGCACACCCAGTCGCTTCACACCAATTCATTCGACGAGGCGCTGGCCCTTCCAACCGACCATTCGGCTCACATCGCTCGTAGCACGCAGCTCATTTTGCAAAAGGAATCGGGCACGACGCGTATGATCGATCCGTGGGGTGGATCCGCCTATGTCGAACGGCTGACGCATGATCTTGCCGCGCGTGCTTTCGCCCATATTGAGGAGGTCGAGGCGCTCGGCGGCATGGCCAAAGCCATCGAGCAGGGCATTCCAAAAATGCGCATCGAAGCCGCAGCAGCACGTACGCAGGCCCGCATCGACAGCGGCCAACAACCGGTCGTCGGCGTCAACTCCTACCGCCCGACTGAGGACATGGAAGTCGACGTATTGAAGGTGGACAATGCGGAAGTTCGCGCCCGCCAGCTTTCCAAGTTGCAGCGATTGAAGGGCACGCGCGATGTAACAGCCGTCGATGCGGCTCTGTCGGCGCTAACCAGCGCAGCTAAGACCGGCAAAGGCAATCTGCTCGACTTTGCCATCAAGGCAGCCCGTGCCCGGGCGACAGTCGGCGAAATCTCGCTGGCGCTGGAAAAGACCTACGGCCGGCATGTAGCTGAAATCCATACGATTTCGGGTGTTTACCGCAAGGAAGCCGGCAAAAGCGAAGTCATCGACCGGGTTGAGGCCAAGGCAGCTACCTACGAAAAACGCACCGGGACAAAGCCACGGATTCTAGTCGCAAAGATGGGTCAGGATGGTCATGATCGCGGCCAGAAAGTCATCGCTACGGCCTTCGGCGATCTCGGCTTCGAGGTTATTGTCGGCGCGATGTTCCAGACGCCCGAAGAAGTGGCGGAACTCGCCGTTGAAAGCAATGTCGATATTGTCGGCGTCTCGTCTCTGGCTGCTGGACATCTGACACTCGTACCGGAACTGAAGGAAGCGCTGAAACACCGCGAGCGAGACGATATCCTTATCATAGTGGGCGGTGTCATACCGCCGCAGGATTACGATGCGGTCCTCGACGCTGGGGCGACTGCAATCTTCCCGCCCGGCACGGTGATCGGCGAGGCGGCCGAGAAACTGATCGATACCTTGCTGGATTCGCTGTGAAATGATTTATGTCTACACGCTCGAAGACGATTACCTCATGCCCAGCGCGGCCCTGGCGGGTGCAGAGTTGCCGGCAAATGCAGTCTGGATCGATCTTATTAATCCGACGCACGATGAGGACGTCCAGGTTGAGAACTGGACCAAGGCCACCATACCTACCCACGAGGATATGATCGAAATCGAGGAATCCAGCCGCTTCTACGCCGAAAATGGCGCACAGTATTTGACGGCTTCGATCCTGCATTCCACCGAATTGAAGCACCACGGCATCGCTCCGGTATCCTTCATTCTCACGGGAAAGCTGCTCGTGACGGTGCGATACACCGAGCCGAAAGCGTTCAGTCTGTTTATCAGCCGCGCGACCAAGCCGGGGAATGGTCTCGTCACACCCAAATGCGGCGGCATCAATATTCTGCTGGGACTAATCGAAGCCGTGACCGACCGCATCGCGGACATTCTTGAAGGCGTTGCCGGCGATATTGATGTGAATTCCCACGCGATCTTCCGTCGGTCCGAGAATGACAAGCCGATGACAACGAAGAATTTCAGGGACAGTCTGAACAACATCGGTATTCAAGGTGCCTTTCTGTCAAAGGTTCGTGAAAGTATCGCTGGCGTCAGCCGCCTCCTCGTCTATACGGCGGCTATTCCCGACGAGTACTTGAACAAGAAGGATATGCGGGCAACGATCAAGTCGCTGGAGCGCGATACGCAATCGCTCAGCACCTATGTCGATTTTCTTTCCAACAAAGTTACCTTCCTGCTGGATACGGTCGTGGGGCTCATCTCGATCGAACAGAATGCCATCATCAAGATTTTCTCGGTAGCAGCTGTTGCTTTCATGCCGCCGACGCTTGTCGCATCGATCTACGGCATGAATTTCCATTTCATGCCGGAACTCGATGAAGTCTGGGGCTATCCGATGGCAATCGGCCTGATGATCGCCTCCGCGGTCATCCCGCTGTTGATCTTCCGCAAGAAGGGCTGGTTGTAAGGCTGACAACTACGCTTGTATATGTCATGCACATACGTTATACCTTGCGTTATAACATTGGAGTCAAGGTCATGAATGTGACTGTGCGGAAAATTGGCAATTCGGAAGGTGTCATCCTACCGAAGGATGTGCTTGACCGGCACAATCTAAAAGCAGGTGATCAGCTTGAAGTGATCGTCACCGCCGACGGATTTACTCTGAGGCCCACTGACGATTCTTTCGAGCAACAGATGGAAGCGGCGCGTAGTATGATGGATAAATACAAAACCGTTTTTCAAAAGCTCGCTGAATGAGTTGGAAATTTCTGTCCCGCTTATCTGTGGAAGCAATGCACGCGGAACAGTTGCATCGTCACGGCGGGGCTCACGGTTTGAGGGACGAAAATGCCCTCGAATCGGCTTTGGTGCGTGCCGAGAACAAATCTCATTATGGCGATCCAGACATAGCAGACCTGGCCGGATCTTACATGTTCGGTCTGGCACGAAACCACGCCTTTGTCGATGGAAACAAGCGCACGGCGCTCGCTGCGGCGCTCGCCTTCCTGGTTGTCAACCGCTACATGCCGACTGCCGACCATGGCACACTTTACTCGTTTGTGATGAGCGTCGCTGCGGGCGAAATTGACGAAACCGGCGCAGCGGCGTTCTTTCGCGATCATATCGAGCCGGTGTGAAAACGCTTTGAATTGAATCGCTTGAGCCTAACTGCTCAAATGGAGGTTTAAATTCAGGGTGCAGCGTTGATCGCGGTGATTTCCCACTCGTGACCGTTCAGCTCGAACGTATCGCCAACAGACTTGCCAAACATCATCTTGGCCATCGGCGAGACATGCGAGATTTTGCCGTGGCTTGCATCCACCTCGTCCTCGCCAACGATTGCCCAGGTTTGCGCCTTGCCATGGTCATCCTCGATTGTGACACTCATGCCGAACCGCACCACGTCACTCTTGGGGTCTGGATGCGAGACTTCGGCTGTTTCCCGTCGCGCGGTCCAGTAGCGCAAATCGCGCGATGCACGGGCAATCAGCTCGCGATCAGCCTCGGCATTACCCTTGGCCAAGGCCTCGTGCAATGTGGCTATCTCAGCATCGATCAGGGCCAGCCCCCTTTCGGTCACCAGATTGCGATGCGAACTGACCGGTCGTTCCCCAAGATCAATCGAGGAATTGGTGTCATCCTGTTTTGTAAATGCGCCGCTCATCTAATGAAGGTAGGCCTTGCTAGCCCCGACAGCAAGTGCAATCCTCCGGTCACTCTCACCTCCTGTTCCACGGATAGAAACATGATCAATCGACGCCTTGTCCTGACGGGTCTGGCCGGGCTTGCCAGCGGCAGCCTTCTGCCGCGCAGCGCGCAAGCGCAGACTATATCCGCGTCGATCAACGCCATGGAATTCGGCTTGCGGCCCGGATCGCCCGATGATCAGACGGGCAAGTTGAATGCGTTGCTGACCAAAGCCAGTTCGGCGGGGCAGCAAATATTCCTGCCCCCTGGAACCTATATTGTCTCCGGTGTCCAGTTTCCCGCCTATGTCAATCTGGTCGGTGTTTCCGGCAAGTCTCGCCTACTGTTTGGCGGCAAGAGTGGCCTCGTCACCGCAAATGGGTCCGAGCATGTCCAGCTCAATGGTCTTGTGATCGATGGGGATGGCAGACCGCTGGGTGAAGGCACACGTGGGCTGTTCGAAGCCAGCAATATCGCACATATCGTGCTCGATGATTGCCAGATTGTCGGTGCACACAAGAATGCCGTAGACCTTTTCAAATGCAGCGGGCGCATCGAAATGTCCCGCATTTCCGGCGCCAGCGACGCGGCCATATTCGCTGCGGACTCGACAGGATTGCAGATCACCAATAACGAGATCAGCGATTGCGGCAACGGCGGCATTCTCGTCCAACGCTACGAGCAAGGCCGTGATGGTACAATCATAAGCGGGAACCGGGTGGAAAAGATCAGGGCGGATGCTGGCGGTACGGGCCAGAACGGTAATGCCATCAATATCTTTCGTGCCAATAATGTCGTCGTTTCCAACAACATCATCAACAATAGCGATTTCAGCGCGATCCGCGGCAACAGCGCCAGCAATTTGCAGATCACCGGAAATAATTGTACCGCGAGCGGCGAAACCGCGATCTACTCCGAGTTTGCCTTCGAAGGCGCAGTCATCGCCAATAATCTCGTCGATCACGCCGCCAACGGCATATCGATGGTCAATTTCGATAACGGCGGACGGCTCGGTACCTGCAGCGGCAACGTAGTCCGCAACCTCTCAACCAAGGGTCCATATCCTGGAACATTCGGTATCGGCATCAGCGTTGAGGCAGACATCTCGGTTACAGGTAATGTGGTTGAAAACGCACCGCTTTACGGCATTCAGCTCGGTTGGGGCGCCTACATGCGCAATGTCATTGCAACTGGAAACATCGTCCGCGGGTCCGGCGAAGGCATCTATGTCAGCGTCGTCGAGGGTGTCGGTTCAGCCATAATCAGTGAGAACATCATTCAGGGTTCCCGGAATGGCGGCATCGTCGGTCACAGTTGGGCTGATGTAAAGGTCAAGGACCTGACCCAGAAGAGCGCGCAAGTCTATCCAAACCTCACCGTGGAGCGGAATATCGTTAGTTGATGTCGGCGTCGGTCAGCGCTTCAGTCGGGCTGATGACCCCGTAGGTAATACCGTTCCAGTTGCGCATTTCGCGATCGGCAAAACGATCGAGTTTGGACTCCAGTTCGTCCTCGTTGCGGTAGATTCTGGCGAGAACGGTGGCGATGATGGCCTCCGAGGCGCGCGCGCTCCCGTCATCGCACTTGATCGCGATGCCGAGTCCGAGTTCCGGCAATGCACCGACGTAGACGCCCTCCGCACCGCCCTTCACGAAGATGCGGTTTGGCGCCATCTCCATCAAAAGCGTGCAAGCGCGATGGGTGCCCGCAACATAGAATGGCGCCGCCATGGAGGCTTCCAGGAGACGCCGTGCAGCTGCGGCACGTAGCGGCTCGAATCCAACTCCCGTTGCCATTCGGGCAAAGCCATGCGCCAGGTTCTTCAGGGGTATGGCGTATGTCGGTATGGAGCAACCATCGGTACCGCAGCGATCCAGCGTATGAGCCGCACCGGTGACGCTTTCCATCGCATCGCGCACCATGTCCTGTTCTGGCGAGCCCAACGCGGAATAGCCGCGCGTCTCAATGCCCAGATGCCTGCAGGTGCACAGAAATCCCGCATGCTTGCCCGAGCAGTTATTATGCAGCGACGTCGGCTCCTCGCCACTTTTCGCCAGCGCAATCAGGACAGGCTGCTGTGATGGCCAGTGCGAGCCGCACTCGAGCGCCGAAACATCCAGTCCGGCGCGACCCAGCATATCGGCCGCCTTCGCCACATGTTGCGGCTCCCCGGAGTGTGAGGCGCATGCCATGGCAAGTTCCGCATCACCGAAGCCGTAGGCATCGGCAGCGCCGCTCTCGACCAGCGGCAGAGCCTGGATGGCCTTGATCGCCGAACGCGGGAAGGTAGGCCGCTCGATATCGCCCAGCGAGAAGACAATCTTGCCATCGCCATCAGTCACAATCACCGCGCCACGATGACGGCTCTCCACCGTTTCGCCGCGAAAAACTTCAACCAGAACCGGATTGCTCATCGTGCCCCACATTCCACAGGATATTGACCTAAATCAGCCGGAATCCATGGTGTTATAGGGTGGTCTGTTCCCCTTTCCAATGGAGAAAGCCGCGTGTTCAAAATATTCGTTCGCCTGGCACTCGGTATCTTCGTCCTTTTCATTGTTCCCTCTCTAACCGCTGCCGGATGGTGGATGACCCAACGTCACGAAGACAATTGGCGCAGCGCAGACTGGAGCTCGAGCGGTATTATTCCTGCCAAGCCAGAAATTGGTGAGGCGTCGATCTATATTCTCGCCGCGCGCACGGGCGGTTTAAAGGGCGCCCTGTCGTTGCATTCCTGGCTAGTATTGAAGCCAGCGGCTGCAACAAATTACGAACGGTATGATGTTGTCGGCTGGGGCACGCCGGTACGCAAGAATGCCTACGACGCTGACGGACACTGGTATTCCAATTCGCCATTTGTAGTGCACGAGGTTCATGGTGCTGAAGCGGACGCGCTAATTCCGAAGATCGAAGCCGCGATCGAGCAATATCCCTTTGGAAAGCCCGGTAACTACACGATCTGGCCGGGCCCGAACTCAAATAGCTTCGTTGCGCATATTCTCCGTTCTGTTCCCGAAATTGGCATCGTGTTGCCATCAAATGCAGTTGGGCGTGATTTTCCAACGGATGGCAAGCTGTTCGCAATCGACGATGATTGGGAGAACTTTCACGCTACGCTTTTCGGTTACGCTGGCGTTTCTGCTGGTTCCCGCAGCGGTTTCGAGATAAATTTCATGGGCTTGGTTGCAGGTGTGGATGTTTTGAATCCGGGACTTAAGGTTCCCGGATTCGGCAGGGTTGGTTTTTAGGTCACTTGATCCGTTCAAGCACCGAAACATAATTGGCGACCGCTGCACCACCCATGTTGAAGATACCCGCGAGCTTCGCGTCCGGCACCTGAATGCCGCCTGCTTCTCCAGTCAATTGCATTGATGACAGCACATGCATCGAGACACCGCTGGCACCGATCGGGTGGCCCTTGGCTTTCAGACCGCCGGAAGGATTGACCGGCAGGCGGCCGCCCATGGCTGTCTGGCCCTCCAGCGCAACTTTGGCGCCCTCGCCCGGTTTCGCCAGTCCCATCGCCTCGTACTCGATCAATTCGGCGATGGTGAAGCAATCATGCGTTTCGACGAAGGAGAGATCGTCGATGGTCACCCCAGCCTGGTCCAAGGCGCGCTTCCAGCCTTCCGAACAGCCTTCGAACAGCAATATGTCGCGCTTGGAAATCGGCAGGAAATCCTGAACGTGTGCCGCCGCACGAAACGCCACTGCGCGCCTCATCTTCAAGGCTGTTTGTGTGTCGGTCAGAACCAGCGCGGCGGCACCGTCGGAAACCAGTGAGCAGTCTGTGCGCTTCAGCGGACCAGCGACGAACGGGTTCTTCTCGCTCTCCTGCCTGCAGAAATCATAGCCGAGATCCTTGCGCATCTGCGCGTAGGGGTTGTTGACACCATTCTTGTGGTTCTTGGCGGCGATCATTGCAAGCGCGTCGGATTGGTCACCATATTTCTGGAAATAGGCGGCAGCGATCTGGCCGAACACACCGGCAAACCCGGCCGGAATCTCGCCCTCTTCCGGCAAATATGATGCCTTCAGCAAATTCTTCCCGATTTCCGGACCGGGAGTCGACGTCATTTTCTCGACACCCACGACCAGTACGACTTTCGCAGCACCGGCGCGAATTGTCTTTATGCCCTGATGCACGGCTGCTGAGCCGGTTGCGCAAGCGTTTTCAACACGTGTGGCGGGCTTGAAGCGAAAGGCATCGCTGGCCTGCAGGACAAGACTGGCGGTGAAATCCTGCGGCGAGAAACCCGCATTGAAATGACCAAGCACGATCTCGTCGACGTCCTCCGGACCGATGCCGGCATGATCGAGGGCGCCGATCGCTGCCTTGACGATCAGACTTTCAACGGTTTCGCCTTCCAGTTTTCCGAACGGCAGATGCGACCATCCTACGATACAGGCTGTCATCTCAATTCCTCCAAAATCTCTTTCTCTTGAGCTAACCATGAACCAGTCTTGATTCAAGGTGAACCTTCATATGCCGATTGTTTCATTTTAAATCTGGCAAGGACAGCCAGAAATATCGGTCGTCATGCGGTGCACAATGACGTAACTGAAACAGCGACCGTCATTGCCATATGGAAAATGTTATAAGGATGAATTTAGTCGCCGCCGGAGCTTGCATGAAGCCGAATATACTTATCCTGATGGTCGACCAGCTGAACGGAACACTGTTTCCGGACGGTCCGGCGGAGTTCATCCATGCGCCGCACCTGAATGCCCTGGCGCAGCGCTCGGTCCGCTTTGCAAATACCTACACAGCTTCGCCACTTTGCGCCCCTGCCCGCGCTTCGCTTATGTCAGGCCAGCTGCCATCACGCACCCGGGTCTATGACAATGCAGCCGAATTCGTCTCGGATATCCCGACCTACGCGCACCATCTGCGCCGCGCGGGCTATTATACCGGCCTCTCCGGCAAGATGCATTTCGTCGGTCCCGACCAGTTGCACGGCCTTGAAGAGCGCCTGACCACGGATATCTACCCGGCGGATTTTGGCTGGACACCAGACTATCGCAAGCCGGGCGAGCGGATCGACTGGTGGTACCACAATCTCGGCTCGGTGACCGGCGCGGGCGTTGCCGAAATCACCAACCAGATGGAGTATGACGACGAGGTAGCATTCCACGCCCGGCAGAAACTCTACCAGCTGTCGCGCGAGGCGGATGACGCTTCGCGGCGCCCGTGGTGTCTGACGGTCTCGTTCACCCACCCGCATGACCCCTATGTTGCGCGGCGCAAATATTGGGACCTTTACGAAGGTTCTCCAGCGCTCGAGCCAAACGTCGGCGCTATTCCATTTGAGGAACAGGACCCGCATTCACAGCGGCTGCTGGAAGCCTGCGAACACCGCGAGTTTCGATATCACTCCGGAGCAGGTTCGCCGCGCGCGTCAGGGCTATCTCGCCAACATCTCCTATATCGACGACAAGATCGGCGAAATTCTCGAAGTGCTCCAGACCACACGGATGCTGGACGACACCATCATCGTCTTCACGTCAGATCATGGCGACATGCTTGGTGAGCGCGGCCTGTGGTTCAAGATGAACTTTTTCGAGGGCTCGGCGCGCGTGCCGCTGATGATCGCGGGCAAAGGCATCGTGCCGCAATTGGTCAGCCAGCCCGTCTCGACGCTTGACATCAACCCGACGCTCGCGGCCCTCGGAGGCATCGACATTGCCGAAGTCCTGCCATGGACCGACGGCGAAGACCTGACGCCGCTCATGAATGGCAAGGACCGCGTGGGTCCAGTCCTGATGGAATATGCGGCGGAGGGCTCGAACGCGCCGCTCGTTTGCATCAGGACAAGCAAATACAAGTTCGTGCATTGTGAGATCGACCCGCCGCAACTTTTTGATCTTGAGTCGGATCCGCACGAGCTGACCAACCTCGCCGGCGATCCCGCTCAGGCCAAACTGCTCGTCGATTTCACGGCGAAGGTCCGCGCGCGCTGGGATATGACCGAGTTCGATACCGCGGTGCGCGAAAGTCAGGCGCGGCGCTGGGTTGTCTACGAGGCGCTGCGCAATGGCTCCTACTATCCGTGGGATTATCAGCCGCTGCAGAAGGCCTCGGAGCGCTACATGCGCAATCATATGGACTTGAACGTTCTGGAAGAGAATGCCCGCTATCCGCGGGGCGAGTGAGCAAGAAAAGCGTTATGGAAGCAGATTTCGTCATCATCGGTTCTGGTTCTGCGGGTTCCGCCATGGCTTACCGCCTGTCGGAGGACGGCAAATATTCCGTGATCGTCGTTGAGTTTGGCGGGACCGATATCGGACCATTCATCCAGATGCCGGCGGCGCTGTCCTTCCCGATGAACATGAGCACCTATGATTGGGGCTTTACCTCCGAGCCGGAGCCGCACCTTGGCGGGCGCACGCTGGTGACCCCGCGCGGCAAGGTCATCGGCGGATCATCCTCGATCAACGGCATGGTTTATGTGCGCGGCCATGCGCATGATTTCGACCATTGGGCGGAAAGCGGTGCGACCGGATGGTCTTATGCGGATGTGCTGCCCTATTTCAAGCGCATGGAACATTCGCACGGCGGCGAACCCGGATGGCGCGGTACGGATGGGCCCATGCATGTGCAGCGCGGGCAGCGCGACAATCCGTTGTTTCACGCCTTTGTCGACGCGGGCCGGCAGGCGGGTTTTGAAGTTACGGACGATTATAATGGCTCGAAGCAGGAAGGCTTTGGCGCCATGGAGCAAACTATCCACAATGGCCGCCGCTGGTCAGCGGCCAATGCTTATTTGCGGCCGGCGCTAAAGCAAAAAAATATGACTCTGGTCAGCGGTTTCGCCCGACGCGTGATCATCGAGAGCGGACGGGCAACCGGTGTCGAAATCACGCGGCGTCGCAGGACGGAGGTGATCCGCGCCCGGCGCGAAGTGATCATCGCGGCCTCGTCCATCAATTCGCCCAAGCTGCTGATGCTGTCCGGCATCGGTCCTGCCGCGCATCTTAAGGAACATGGTATTCCAGTCCTCGCAGACCGGCCCGGCGTCGGCCAGAACCTGCAGGACCATATGGAGGTCTATATCCAGCAGGAGAGCCTGAAGCCGATCACCCTGAATTCCAGGCTCGGGCTTTTCTCCAAAGCCATAATCGGTGCCGAATGGCTGTTCTTCAAGACCGGGCATGGCGCAACCAACCATTTTGAATCCGCAGCTTTCGTGCGTTCAAAGCCAGGCGTGGACTATCCGGACATCCAGTACCATTTCCTGCCCGCAGCTATCCGTTATGACGGCCGGGCTGCAGTAAAAGGGCATGGCTTCCAGGCGCATGTCGGTCCGATGCGCTCGAAGTCGCGCGGGAGCGTGACGCTCCGCTCCTCCGATCCGTTCGAGAAGCCGAAGATCGTTTTCAATTATATGTCGCACCCCGACGACTGGGCGGATTTCCGCCATGCCGTACGGCTGACGCGCGAGATTTTCGCTCAGGCAGCACTTGATCCTTATCGTGGCAAGGAGATTTCACCCGGGGCGCAAGTGCAGTCCGACGAGGAGATCGATGATTTCCTGCGCGAACATGCGGAGAGCGCCTTCCATCCTTGCGGCACCTGCAAGATGGGGGCTGTCAGTGATCCGATGGCCGTGGTCGATCCGCAGTGCCGGGTGATCGGCGTCGAAGGACTTCGTGTTGCCGATAGTTCGATCTTCCCTCGCGTCACCAATGGCAACCTCAATGGTCCGTCGATCATGGCCGGCGAAAAGGCCTCCGATCATATTCTTGGCCGCGATCCCCTGCCCCGATCCAACCAGGAACCGTGGATCAATCCGCACTGGCAGGTGAGTGACCGATAAGTGGCCATGCTCCAACTTTTTCTGCTCGCATCGCTGCTGTGCGTGGTTCGACAAGCTCACCATGAGGGAGGTTGTGGATGGCAGGAAGCAGGGACGTTGTTGATGGCTGGGAGCCGAGAGCTACAACATTGGTGATTGGTGTTGCAATCAACTCACTTCCCTCATGGTGAGCTTGTCGAACCACACACATCGCCTATGCTGATCTTATAAACCCAAGGAGAATACCATGCGCGCGCAGCCCAAGGCATCGCATTTCATCAATGGCCGCTTCGTCGAAGACAAAGAGGGCAGGCCGCTTGATGTGATCTATCCGGCAACCGGCGAGATAATCGCCAAGCTGTTCGGCGCCACTCCTGCCCTGATCGAGCAGGCAGTCCAGGCTGCGGCCGCGGCGCAACCGGCCTGGGCCGCGCTAAAGCCCGTGGAACGTGGCCGCATCCTGCGCCGCGCCGCCGATATCCTGCGCGCCCGCAATGCCGAAATCGCTGAACTCGAAACGCTCGATACCGGCAAGGCTATCCAGGAAACACTGGTTGCCGATCCCGCCTCCGCCGCTGATGCGCTGGAATTCTACGGCGGTATCATCGCCGGGTTCAACGGCGAGATGATCGAGCTTGGCGGATCCTATGCTTACACGCGTCGCGAGGCTCTGGGCGTCTGCGTTGGTATCGGTGCATGGAACTATCCCATTCAGGGAGCGGGCTGGAAGTCTGCTCCGGCGCTCGCCGCCGGCAATGCCATGATCTTCAAGCCTTCCGAAAACACACCGCTCTCCGCCCTCGCCTTGGCGGAAGTCTACAAGGAGGCGGGTCTGCCGGATGGTCTTTTCAACGTATTGCAGGGCTTTGGCGATGTCGGTTCGCAGTTGGTCGACCATCCGCTCGTTGCCAAGGTCTCGCTGACCGGCTCGGTCCCGACAGGCAAGCGCGTCCTTGCGCAGGCTGGCTCGCACATGAAGCACGCAACGATGGAACTCGGCGGCAAGTCGCCACTGATCATCTTCAATGATGCGGACGTGGAGAACGCCGTTGGTGGCGCTTTGCTCGGCAATTTCTATTCGACGGGCCAGGTCTGCTCCAATGGCACGCGTGTCTTCGTGCAGGGCGGCATCAAGGACCAATTCCTCGATCGTCTGACCACGCGCACAAAAGCTATCCGCCTCGGCGATCCGCTCGACCCCGAAATCCACCTCGGGCCGCTGGTCAACGCTGCACAGCGCGACAAGGTCGTGTCCTACATCGAAAAGGGCAAGGCCGAAGGCGCAACACTGCATTTTGGCGGTGGTGTGCCGCAGATGCAGGGCTTCGAGGGCGGATGCTTCGTTGAGCCGACCATCTTCACCAATGTGACCGACGACATGGTCATTGCCCGCGAGGAAATCTTTGGCCCGGTCATGGCCGTTCTCGATTTCAAGGAGGAGGACGAAGTCATCGCCCGCGCCAACAATACGGAGTTCGGCCTGTCAGCCGGTGTATTCACCAAGGACCTGTCGCGCGCCCACCGCGTCATCAGCCAGCTCAAGGCCGGCACTTGCTGGATCAACACTTACAATCTCGCGCCCGTGGAAATGCCGTTTGGCGGCTTCAAGCAATCGGGTGTTGGCCGCGAAAACGGTCTGGCCGCGCTCTACCACTACAGCCAGATCAAATCGGTCTATGTCGAAACCGGCAATGTCGAAAGCCCTTACTGAGTTGGGACAACTCAAGCGCCGAGGTGACCCTCAGCATAGTGGTCTGCAGCTTCGTCCAAAGCATCTGCCGCCCATTGATTGAGACTTTTGCCAGAAAGCTCGGCGGCAATTGCCGCCTTGCGATGTGTTTCCGGGCGTACGCGAAACATCATCTTGCCGGAGTACGGCTTCTGCGGTTCCCTGCCGATTTTTGCACATGTCGCAATGTAATCATCGACGGCCTCATGAAACGCTTGCTTGAGTTCGGCCACACTTTCCGCGTGAAAGCTGACACCATCGCGAATACCGGCGATCTTGCCGAAGAGGATTTCATCTTCGTCATCATATTCTATCCGTGCGGAATAGTTTTTATAGTGCATGACGTTCATGGTTTAACTCCAATTCGTATCAGAAAGTCCCGAGCCGCACGAACCTGATAGCGCTTGGCTTCCTTGGCCGGGTGCGGACGATGGAAACTCTCGAGCTCACCATCTTTCTCGAATTTGACGCGGGAACCACTTCCTTCGAGGATGTTCGCGCCCGCCGCAACAAGCAGATTTTCGATCGCAGCCCATTCAATGGTCCCGGAAACCGGATCCCTGAATATTGCCGCAAGGATCCGTCTCTGCTTGCTGTTCATGCTAGCAATATAGTAACTGCTATCACATCATGCAAGCTCATACCGGTTTCTTGCCGACGTAAGCCACATACTGCGTCAGCGCACACACCAAATGATAGAAAATCGAGGCCGGAACGTCTTCGGCCTTGGCCTTTCCTGTTTCGTCGATGAGGTCGATCCACAGCCCCTTTGGCGCGGGTTCGATATGCCAGCGAAAGAGACGGCCTACCCGCGCTTCCACCTCAGGCTTCAGATCCGGTCCGCCGTTGCCATCAAGCGCGATGGCGGCCTTGACGGCTTCGGTCTGCGGCCAGCTGCGTGAATTTGTGTCCAGCGGCAGTCCTTGTCGCGACACAGCATTGTAGGCAAGCTCTGTCGAGCGGTTGAGGCCATTCGCAATCGCCGAAGCATAGAGTTTTCGTCCATAGCGAATGACATCCTTTTGACCGGATGCAGCTGCAAAGTCGGCCAACAGCGAAGCCCATTCAAAATGATGGCCCGGCTCGGTCCACTCCCCTTGCTCGCCGGGCGCGCGCGCCCAATCATTGCTGAAATATTCGCCCAACGTCCAGGTTTCCGCGTCGAACATGTGGTGCCGGAACAGATCGACAATCCGTGCGGCTCTTTGAAGATAGTCGCGATTGCCCGTCGCGTTGTGCCAGGCGAGAAAGGCTTCGAGCAGATGCATGTGCGGATTGGCCCGTCGCAGGCCCGTATCACCCGGCGTCTCAAGGAAACCTGTCAACCGTGCGTCAGCCAGATAGTCATCGATAAATACAAAGGTTTCAGTGCCGAGCGCCAATGCCTCCTTGTGGCCTGCCTTGTGTGCATGGGCCAAAGCGAGCAAGACGCATGACTGATCATAGGCATCCTCGGTAGGATCCAGAACGCTGCCGTCCTGGTTGAATGTCTTGGTCCAGCCGCCACGGTCAGTACGGCCTTTTTTGATGTAGCTGATTCCATGGTCGATCAGTGCGTTGGCAGGTCCATCCCAGCCCATCTCATGTGCAACGGCAAAAGCGTAGATCTGCCGGGCCATTGTACGCATGCGTTTGGTTTTGTTGATGGGAATCGCGTCGAAGGAAAGCGCCTCATGGAAGCCACCATGTCTGTCGTCGACACCCACTGTAGACCATAGCGGCAATGTTTCATCGAAGAGCCAGTGACGCACTCGATTGCCATAGGCCCCGACATGGGGAAGCCGATCCTGCGCGGGTGTGAATTTGGTTTCGAGCCGTCCGGTCTTCTCGAGTTGCTCGACAACCTTGCGTACATTCTGGCTTTCGCTTACCGGCGCGACGAAAGTTGCATCCGCGGTGGCGACCACGGCCGTATCACGCAGGCCTACAGCAGAAAGCAACCGCCCATCGCTGCGCAAATAGCTATGTTCGCAATCGATCGCCACAACGTCGCCGACGATCACGTTGCCGTTGCCATCGACCGAGCCCACTTCCAGCAGCGATTGCCACGAGCCGAGATCGTTCCAGCGGAATGTTGCGGGGACGAGTGCGATGTCCTGCGCGTGTTCCATGATCGCATAGTCGACCGAGATCGAAGGCACAGCCGCGTAAAGCTCATGAGGCAAGTAGGTGCCCGAGATATTTGTGTCTGCCTGGTCGAGAGCGGCGATGGCGCTATCCCAGATATCCAGTGCCTGGGTTTTAAATGCATCGCGCATGACACTGGCCCGGAAAAGGAAAATGCCTGCGTTCCAGAGAAAATTGCCTGATTCGAGATATTGCTTGGCGGTCTTTTCGTTTGGTTTTTCCACAAAACGCACGACGTCGCGAATATCGCCGGCTTGGAGGCCGACCTCGATATAGCCATACCCGGTTTCGGGGCGATCCGGCTGGATGCCGAAGACAACGATGCGGCCATCATTCGCAGCGCCGATTCCGGCTTCTACCGTGTTCCAGAAATCGCGGTCGGTGGTTATCTCATGATCGGACGGCACCACAAGCACAAGTTCATCACCATGCTCGCGCAGAGTTACCTCCGTTGCCAGAACGACTGCGGACGCGGTGTTGCGGCCCATCGGTTCGAGGATAGGTCTGCCACCGCCGAGATTGACGCCGGCCAGATCCTGGTTGATGTGATCGGAGTGCCGTTCCGAGGCCAGCAGATAGACAGGGGCGGCAACATCGCCTGTTCGGGCGGCCATGCGCTTGACGGTGCGCAGCAGCATCGAGCCCTGCCCGGAGAGATTGTGAAATTGTTTGGGAAAATCCTCCCGTGATAGCGGCCACAACCGGGACCCGACACCGCCGCTCATGACAAAGCTGATGATCTTTTGCTTTTCCGTCGCCATTGATTGCATTCCCGCTGCTCAAGCGCCCCAAACTTTGCGTTTCGAATGGATACAAGACTTTCCACCCTGATCCCAGTAGATAAATCGGCTGTTTCGCGCGTCACCCCAAGTTCCCGCCGCTATAATCAAAAATCGGCGCAGGAAACAACTTGCGGGCGCGGAAACCGGACGTTATATACCGCGCTTACTGGTCACGGAGTGTAGCGCAGCCTGGTAGCGCACGTCGTTCGGGACGACGGGGTCGGAGGTTCGAATCCTCTCACTCCGACCAGTGATTAAATTGTGAAATCCTTGATATGCGCGAAAGATTTCTGTTCGACGGGGCTGACGATGCCGCTGTCACCATCCTTCTTGCTCATGGTGCGGGCGCGCCAATGGATTCTGCATCGATGGAAGCAGTCGCCAAGGCACTTGCCGCGGCAGGATTTCGCGTCGTCCGTTTCGAGTTCGGCTATATGGCAGCCCGCCGCACATCGGGGACCCGGAAACCTCCGCCTCGCGCCGAGACGCTCAAACCCGAATATATAACGGCGGTCACTGAACTCGGCGCCAAAGGCAGGCTGGTTATTGGCGGCAAGTCGATGGGCGGGCGGGTCGCCAGCATGATCGCTGATGATCTGCATGCGGCCGGAAAAGTCGCCGGACTCCTTTGCTTGGGTTATCCGTTTCATCCATCCGGCAAGCCGGAGCAGCTCCGTACGAAGCATCTCGCCGGGCTGACTACACCGGCACTGATTTGCCAGGGGACACGCGACGAATTCGGCACCCGGGAGGAAGTCCTGAATTATGGGCTCTCGGACAGTATCGAGCTTCTCTGGCTTGAAGACGGCGACCACGATCTCAGGCCTCGCAAGAGCGTATCTGGCTTCACGGCTGCCGACCACCTGACGACGATGGCCGAGAGGGTCACAACGTGGGTGGAGAAATTGCACAGGCTTTGACCGAGGTCGTGCTGGATGAATTGTGCGCATCGCCGGAACGCAAAAAAGAGCCGGGCTAGAAGAAGCCCGGCCTAATTGTGAAGGTTAAAAAAACCTCCAGAGGGGAACAGCCAGCGCGGAAAATGGGAGGAGGACCGCGCTGACCGTAGTCGATGTAGGAACAGACTTGGCGGTTTGCAACGCACCCATTGACGCAGGCTGATTGCTGGCAATTCGGCCGCCGATAGAAAGTGTTTACCTTGCCCGCCTCTGTGAATAAAAAGCAATCGGAGCGCAATGTGATTTGACAGTGATGCAGCGCAACAAGACAATTGATGAGTCGAAGGCTATCCTCCGGCAACAAAGCTTGGACTTCCGCCCTCGGGTCGCTCGCAATAGCCGAGCTTTTCTAAAGAAGGACTAATCTGTTCATGAACAGTCACTTTGCTCTTATTTTAGCGATGCTCGCAGCAATCGCTTGGACCGGAACGCTTGTATATTTGGTCAAAAAATGGAGCCATGGCCACAAGTGAATTATCAGGCTTGTTCACGCTGACTGATAACGCAATTTTCCGTTTTTTTGGGAACAATTCCGGCATCAGGGAGTTGTATCTGTGTCGGGAAAGCGTTGAGCGAGTTCGACAGTCATCCCGATAGAGGCTCAGTATCGTCCATCGCTTTTGATGCGGCAATCTGGGCCTCACTTTTTGCCCCGATCATAATCGGACGCACCCGGCGTTCAATCTGGACCTTCTCAAAGATACTTTCACAGTTCAAAAGGCCGGGAAGCCCGGATTTATCACGGAGCGCTCCCGTCAGCCGACATCCGTTGGGATTTCAGCAAACTTTGTTTTTCCAAATCAGCGAAGGTCCCGAGGAACCCGCCGCAGCGGCTGCAAACAATGGCGCTGGATTCCGACACGTTGCGCCGCACCGCGATCATGATCGCTTTGCAGTTTGAGCATTCGAACTCCGGATAAGGGAAATTTGCCATGCGCCCGTTTATTACAGTTTTACAGGATTGGGGATTCAGGAATTTGAGGTAAAAAAGGATTAAGCCGTTGACTTGGGCCTCTAGTCAATTTCCGGCCGAGTGTCGATCGAACAAGAGACGAAGGCAAATGCATGCGAATACAGCGTGCTTGCTTATCTGATCGAAGCTCAAGAAGCGGGCGGCGATTCTTCGATGACCCGGGGAACCGGCTGGTTTGGCCACGGATCGTCCCTCGAAAGCCACGACAGTGCTCCCAAAAGAGCGAACAGCAGCAAAAGCGCGCCGATTACAATGCATTGGTGCACCATCGTGCATTTCTCCGTTCTCATTGATGCTGGCATACCGAAGGTGGTAACCTCGTCTTCCATGCCATTCCTTTGAGTCGCAGCTACTTGCTCGTCGTATGCAGCTGACGAAACCGTCGGCCCGGCGACCACAGCAACACGAAGATGGCCGGCCGCAATCCACCATGGCCGATTCACCGGGTATATCCTCTCATACGAACAGCCGATTGTGAATCCTTGATTTCGACCTTTTGATTTCCCCCTGTGGAAGAAAACGCAAAGCTGGACTTTTTCGTGGAGAAGATGAGGAAAAGGTGCGCTGTAATATTGCCCGTGTAACCTCTTGAATGCGGCCTTGTGCGTGTTTATTTTTAGTTTGAAGCGTGCAGTGCACGCGAACATTGGTGCTTTGCTTACGCTTCATATTTGGAGGTTGTCATGGCAAACACTCTGATGGAAGGCAAAAGGACTCAGGATTGGGTTAACCTGGTCTTGGCGGTATGCCTGTTTATCTCCCCTTGGGTCTTGGGATTTGTGGCTGAAACCACACCGACCTGGAACGCTTGGATCGTCGGGATTGCACTCGCTGTTTTGGCAGTCGCAGCAATTTCGGCATTCGCCGAATGGGAAGAATGGGCAAATCTGGTTCTTGGTCTCTGGCTTATTGCGTCTCCCTGGCTGCTTAGTTTTGCAGCGAACGTGAACGCGATGTGGACTCATGTGATTCTCGGGCTGCTCGTCGCCGCTGTATCGGCTTGGGCAGTCTGGGGTTATCACCACCCCCACGCTCACGCCTGAGTCCCGGGCCATCGCTGCAAGGCCCGCCGTAGGAAACGGCGGGCTCGGTATAACCCTTTGAATTCACGCGGTTTGATCGCCGCCGGATCAGTGTGGCAATCGCGGCACCGCCTCGATCAACACCCGTGTCGCCTTCGCCTGCGGCCCTGCAAGCACTTGGTCCGTCGTGCCACTTTCGACGATCCGCCCTTCCTCCATCACAACTATCCGGTCGGCAAAAGCCCGTACGACGGCAAGATCGTGCGAGATGAAGAGGTAGGCGACACCCGTCTCATCCTGCAGATCAAGCAGGAGATTAAGGATTTGCGCGCGCACGGAAACGTCCAGCGCCGATACCGGTTCGTCGAGCACGATGAGATCCGGCTTTGTCAGGATCGCGCGGGCAATGGCGATACGTTGCCGTTGCCCGCCCGAGAGTTCGAGCGGCAAACGCTGCATGAATGCTGCGCTGAGGCCAACGCGGTCCAGCGCAGCGGCAATAACTGTGTCGTAATCATCCTTTGCGGCAAGTGCATGTATCCGCAATGGATCTTCCAAAATGCGGCGGACACTGGCACGCGGATTGAACGCCGCCAGTGGATCCTGAAACACCATCTGAAACGTTGGTCGCAAGCGCCGCAGGGGTTCACCGTGCAGCGCGGTAATATCCCGGCCATGGAGATGAATCGAACCAGCATCCGGGTTTGCAAGCCGCATGATCAACTGCGCCAGCGTCGTCTTGCCGGAACCGGAAGCACCCACGACCGCGAGGGTTTCACCGCTCGAAACTGAAAAACTCACCTCCTTCAGCCCGGCAGCACCGCGATCTCCAAAGCGCTTGGCAAGGTCTTTCACCTCCAGCACCGGCAATGCAACCGAGCTTTCCGTCATTGCAGCTGGCTCATATCTATTTCCGCGAGCCGCTTCCGGCGCGGCGTATCCAGCGAAATATGCGTGCCGATCAATGCTTTCGTATAGGGATGCCCGGGCTGGCCAAGCACTTCGGTAGCCACGCCGGTTTCAACCAACCTGCCCTGGTAGAGCACCGCGATCTGGTCAGCGCGCTCCGATGCCAGCGCGATATCGTGAGTGACGAACAGCAGCGTCAGGCCACTCTCCCGCACCAGCTCATCGAGCAGATTGACGATGTGCCTCTGCACCACCGTATCGAGCGCGCTGGTTGGCTCGTCGGCAATGAGCAGCGAGGGATTGCCCGCCAAGGCGGCAGCGAGCGCGATACGCTGCTTTTGTCCGCCGGAAAACTCATGCGGATAGCTGTTGAGCCGCGACAAAGCATTCGGGATACGCACGCGATCGAGCAGTTCCACCGCCCGGACCCGCGCCGATATCCAGCCTGAGCCCTGATGGGTCATGATCACTTCGGCGATCTGGTCACCGACCCTTGTCACAGGGTCGAGACTGCCGCTCGGGTCCTGAAACAGCACACCAATATCTTTGCCGAGCCTCGGTCGGTGGGGGAAACCCGGGAAATCGATCGATCCCTCGGGTTGCGCCGATTTGGGCAAGAGGCCCGCAATGGCCATCGCGAGCGTCGACTTGCCCGAGCCACTCTCACCGATCACCGCCAGCCTGCCGCCTGTGGCAAGATCCAGGGATATGTCCTGCAAAGCGGCAGTCTCGCCGTAGTTCACACCCAGATTCCGGATATGCAGGTAAGTCTCTGTCATGGCTGCAGTCTTTCCGTCCGTGACAGCCCGCGTCCGAGCAAATGTACGCCAAGGACAGTCACCACCAGGGCGATACCCGGAACGATCGACAGATAGGGCGCGGTGCGCAGGACAGTGCGGCCTTCGGCGATCATGCTGCCCCAGGTGGCCCGGTTCGGGTCACCGAAGCCGAGGAATGACAGCGCCGCCTCGATCAGGATGGCGGCGGCGACGGAGATAGCAGCCAGCGAGGCCGTCGGGCCGAAAGCATTGGGAAGGATTTCCCGAAAGGCGATCTCCAGCGGGCGCATGCCAAGCGTTCGCGCTGCGGCAACAAAATCGCGCTCGCGCAGTGACAGCACCTCGGCGCGCGTTATCCGCGCAGCCTGTGTCCAGTTACCTAGGCTGATAGCAAAGATCAGCGTCGGCACGCTCGGCCCGGTGACGCTGATGGCGGCAAGCGCCAGCAGGAAGCCCGGCACAGTCTGAAACGCCTCGGTAATGCGCATCAACACCGTATCGGCGATGCCGCCGAGAAATCCCGCCAGCGTGCCAACGATACTGCCGACGATCAATGCAACCGCCGCCGAGAAAAACGCGACCAGCAACGTTGTGCGCGTACCATGCAACAGCCCGGCAAACACGTCGCGGCCAAGGCGATCGGTACCAAGCATGTGCGCAGCGGATGCAAATGGCCGGAGCATGGGTTCGCCGGTAATCGCCAGCGGATCGCCCGGCGCAATCAATGGTGCGAGAAGCGCCATCAGGACAAGCACCGCAAGCAGGCTGACCCCGATGCGTCCTTCCCAAGTGAGTTGCCGCCAGATGATGGTCATCGCCCTACCCTTACGCGTGGGTCAAGCTTGGCATAGGCGAGATCGACAAGCAGATTGACGATGATGACGGTGATGGCGCTGCACAGGATCACACCGAGCAGGAGCGGCGTATCGCGCCGCGCCACCGCCTCTGCGGCCAAGCGGCCAAAGCCGGGAATGGCAAAGACGCTTTCCACCACAACGCTGCCGCCAAGCATCGCCGCCGCCTGCAAGCCCAGCATGGTTACAACCGGCAGCACTGCATTGCGCGCGACATGGCGCCAGACGATACGCCGCCGGCTCAATCCACGCGCTTGGAGTGCTTTCACGAAAGGATCGTGCCAGATCTCACTCATCCGGTCGCGCATCAAGCGTAAATAGAGGGCGAGATAGACCATCGCGAGCGAGGCAACGGGCAGGATCAAATGGGCACCTATATCACCCACGCGCGCAAAGCCTGTTTTACCGGACGCGACGGACTCAATGCCGCCGATGGGCAGCCAGCGCAGATCGACGGCAAAGATCACGATCAGCACAAGACCAAGCCAGAAGCCCGGGACCGCGTACAGGGCAAGCGAACCGGTGGATAGAAAGCGGTCGCGAATCGATTCGGGGTTTGCTCCGGCGATGACGCCGAGCAGTGAACCGAGAAAAAACGCCAGCGCCGTGGCGATACCCATCAGCAGCAATGTGATCGGCAACCGTTCCAGTATGACCGAACCAACGGGCCGTTCGAAGGCTGTAGACCAGCCAAGATCGCCTCGAACGAGCGCCGACGTATAGGCCTTGAAGCGATAGAGTGGTCCTTGGTCGAGGCCCCATTCCTGACGAAGCTGTGCGATCTGTTCGGCATCCATGCTACCGGACCGCGCAACATAGGAATCCACCGCATCGCCGGACGCCACCTCAAGCAGCAGGAAGCTGCCGACCAGCACAACGATCAGAACCGGAAGCGCCATTAGCAGACGTCTCAGGAAAAAGGAAACGAGAGGCGGCAAGGAGAACTCCGGCTGGCGCGAATACAGTTCGAGTTTAGAGGGATTGCTGGTGAAAAACAAACGAGTTTGCGCCAGCGGACCAAGTCGTATATACATCTTAGTATATACGTTGCTCACTCACAGGATAAGCACATGTCGCAGATTGCAAAAGTGTTTAACTCCGGCAATTCGCAGGCCGTTCGTCTGCCGAAAGAATTCCGCCTGAATGTCGACGAAGTTGAAATTTCTCGCGAGGGTGACGCTCTCATCCTGCGTCCACACAAATCCGATAAGAAAGCGTGGAGTTCGCTCAAAGCGGCCCTCGAACACGGTTTCAGCGAAGACTTCATGGCAAATGGTCGCGAGCAGTCACCGGAGCAGGAACGGCCAGAACTGGACGTTCTGTTCAAATGATGCGTTATGTTCTCGATACCAACGCTGTCATTCACCTGGTGTCGCGGAAGTCAGATTCGTTGGTCCGCCACATTCTTGAAAAACGTGAAGGCGAGATTGGGATCCCCCCGGTCGTCGCGTATGAACTCTATTTCGGGGTCTATAAAAGCCAGAAGGTTTCCTTCAATCTGGAAGCCCTGCGTCTGCTTCTGCTCGATTTTCCCATTCTGGAGTTCGATCAGGAAGACGCGCGGGTATCGGGAGAGTTGCGTAGTGCACTCGCTCAGACCGGTGCGCCGATAGGGCCTTACGATGTGCTTATCGCAGGGCAGGCAAAAGCTCGGGACTTGACCGTCATAACCAACAATATGCGCGAGTTCAAAAGGGTGGAAGGCCTGAAGGTCGAAGACTGGACGGCCTAGGTTTCTCTACGCCTTCAACCACACATCCGACCAATTCGAAACCGCCCAACGCGGATTGTTCGATACATTCTGCACGCTGTCGCGCGCCACGGTGATGAAGGAGAACTCGGCGACATTGATCAGCGGCAGATCGTCGGCCACCTTCTTCTGCAATTCCTTGTACAGCCCCGCACGCTTGCCGGCATCGATCTCCGAGGCGGCATCCTTAATCAGCTTGTCGACGTCTGCATTGGCATAGCCATACTGGTTGGAGAAAGGGACGCCCGCAGGCAGGCCGCTTTCGAACAGGATCGTCGTGGAAATTGCAGGATCGGAACGATAGACCGGCGTTGCAACGGTAATATCGAAATCATGATCGGTATAGACAGCCTTCAGATGTGCCGGCGTATCGTTGCTGACGATTTGAGCATCAATGCCGATCTTGGCCAGTGCCTGGCGAAGATAGTCGCCGAATTGCTTGGTTTCATTGAAGAAAGGGGCAGGCAGCAACTTCAGCTTGAAGCGATTGCCATCCGCGCCACGCTTGTAGCCCGCCTCGTCGAGCAATGCCTCAGCCTTTGCCGGATCGAAGGCATAGGCAGCGACATTGGGCTCGTAGAAAGTCTTGTCGTAGGCCGGCACAGGCCCGGTCGAGGACTTTGCGTAACCCAGGAAGATCGTCTTGACCACGAAATCATGATCGATGGCATGCGCGATTGCCTGACGTACTTTCACATCGGCCAATTCCTTGCGACGGTGATTGATCTCGACGATCAGCTGGTAGGTAAGTCCTTCATAACCGTTGGAGTAGACCTTCAACCCCGACACCTTGGAGATGCGATCGAGATCGGCGAGTGGCACGGCCGAGAAAGCCGCAAGCTGTATCTCCTCGGCTTCGAGCGCGTTGCCAGCCGCCGCGCGGTCCGGCAGGAACTGGTAGACGATCTCATCGAGCAGCGGCTCGTCCTTCTGCCAATAGGCATCGTTTTTCTTGAGCAAGTAATATTCGCCGGGTTTGTATTCGCCAAACTCGAATGGCCCGGTGCCGACAAGCTTCTGATTGGCGGGGTTCTTGGCAATATCCGTGCCCTCATAAAGATGCTTCGGCACGACCGAGGTGACCACAGGCAAGGCGTTGCGGATAAGCTGAAATGGCGTCGGCTGTGAAAACTTGAAGACAACGGTGTGATCGTCTGGCGTCTCGACGCTTTCGAGGTTCTTGAACACCACACGCCCAAGATTTTGCAGCTTCTTCCAGACCTCCAGTGCGGAGAATGCCACATCCGCCGAGGTAAATGGTTTGCCATCGTGCCAAGTCACACCCTCGCGCAGCTTGAACTTTGCGGTGAGTCCGTCAGCCGATCCTTCCCAGGAAACAGCGAGACGCGGGGCCAGCCCGTCCTTGCCGTCATAGGATTGTTCGGCCAGCGGCTCGATGACCTTGCTCGCGACGAAGAACACGCCGTTGGACGCGACAATAGCGGGATTGAGGTTTGCCGGTTCGCTATCCCCAGCGACGACAAGGCGCCCGCCTTTGACAGGCGTCGCTGCCTGCGCCTGGGCCCATTCGGGCAAAACCGTCATCGCACCGATGCTGACGGTCGTGGCGAGAAAAGCGCGTCGGTTCAACAGGATACGGGACATTGTTGCAATCCTCTCAGGTCAAGGGTGAAGGGGCCGGGATAAAATACCGCTCAACGCGGAAATGATCTGGCGAGCAAAGGCCGGTTCCGCCGAAGCGCCCATATGGCCGATGCGCAGAATTTTCCCCGCAGTCTCGCCGCGCCCCAGCGAAACCAGAATGCCGTGATCATTCAACAGACAGTCGCGCAGCGCCACGTCACCGATGCCTTCCGGCACCTTGAAAGCAGTCGCTGTGGGCGAGCAGAAAGCTTCTTCCTTGGGCCACAGGGACAGCCCGAGGTCGAACAGGCCTTTCCGCGCGATCGCCGCGGTCAGCGCATGGCGGGCCCAGACGTTTTCGGGACCCTCCTCCGCATAGCGATCGAGCGCGGCGTCCAGCGCATAGATCTCGGCTATGGACGGCGTTACCGGAAATGGCCTGCCCGGCTCCGACGCGTCTTTCCAGGCAGCAAGGCTGAGGAACGAACCGCGCGGCGCATCCGGGTTGGCTTCGATCTTCTCCCAGGCGCGCTCGCTGACTGCGATGAGGCTCAGGCCCGGGGTGCTGCCCAGGCATTTGGACGGGGATGTGATGAAGATATCGACATGGGCATCCTGCGGATGCGCGTCCATGCCGCCAAAAGACGACACAGCATCAACAATGAAATAAGCGCCGTGCCCGGCAACCACCTTTCCGATTTCGTTCAACGGATTGAGTGTACCGGAGGGCGTGTCGTGATGGCACAGCGACACGACCGAAATATCGGGCCGTCTGTGCAATATCTCGCGAACCGCTTGCGGATCAATGATCTCGTCATAGGGTACAGCGAGTTCGATGAGTTCCTTGCCGTAGCGCGCCGCCCAGCCGGCGAAACCCTTGCCATAGACACCTGAAACGAGGTTGAGAACCACGTCGCCCTTGGCAATCAGCGCAGCGGCAGCTGCTTCGATGCCAAGAATAGCCTCGCCCTGCATGATCACCGGAGCAATGCCGGTTCGCAGGGCTTGCCTGAGCTTCTCTATAACCGCTGCATACCAGGTCTGGAATGCCGGATGATAGTCATAAAGCACCGGCGATCCCAGCGCCGCAAGCACTTCCGGATAGGCGGGAACGGGACCGGTGGTGAGCATCAATGGCGGAATGGGAAGCATGGTGCAGACCATATTCTCGGGATTTCCAGAAACCAAGAAAAACCGTTTCAATAATATCGTGAATGGTGCCGCTTCTTACCCTCCCCCAACGTGGGGAGGGTCGGACCGAAGGTTGGGGGGCAATGGATCGGAATCTCAACAAGCAGTCCCGGCGAATAGACTCTATTCTATCGCCTCCGCCCCCCACCGCGCTGCTAGGCAGCGACCCTCCCCACGTTGGGGGAGGGTAAGAAGCGGCAAACTTTGCACGCAATCCGTTTAACTTCCTTCTCACTCCAGCGGGATCACGTCGACCGATTGCTTGCCCGCCTGCGAGCCACTGGTCTTCAGCACGCCGACAATGGGCGAAACATCCGCGTAATCGCGGCCGTAGCCGATGGTGATGTGATCGTTCCCGGCAACCATGTTGTTGGTCGGGTCGAATTCCTGCCATCCGGCCTCGCGTCCGCACCATGCACGCACCCAGGCATGCATGGCGTCAGCGCCTTCCAGCCGTTCTTTGCCCGGCCGGGGGATAGTCCGCAGAAAGCCGCTGACATAACCTGCAGGAATGCCAAGGCCACGCAGCCCTGCGATCATCACGTGGCTGAAATCCTGGCATACGCCAGCCTTGAGGTCGAAAGCTTGACGAGCGCTGGTCCGCACGTCTGTCGCGTCGCCGTCATACTTGAACTCGTGATAGATGCGCCCGTTGAGATCATTGACTACCTCTGTCACCGTCCGCGCCTGAGCAAGGCTTTGAGCGGCGTATGCGGTGATGTCCGGATCGATCGCTGCATGAGCGCTGGTGGTCAGGAAATGATGTGGCGCGTCGGCGGCAATCGACCAGACGCTGCGGATCTCCTTTTGCAGCCCCGCAAGATCTGGCGAAACATCGAGCATGGTCTGTGGGCGGGTGACGTTGACCCGCGCGGTCATTGTCACATCCAGCGTTTCATGCGGATTGCGATAGACGATCGACGTGACATTATTGGAGAAAAAATCGATGTATTCAGAGCGCTCCGCTGAAACCGGATCAAAGGAAAGGCTGGAGGCAATAACGCGCTGAACTCCAGGCATCGCCTGCGGCATGACGCGGATATGGTGCCGCCCGCCCGCGGCCGACCGCTCGTAGTCGTAATGGAGATGAAGGCGGATATTATAGAGCATGCTAGGGCCTTCACGCGAAATAGGTGTCGGAAATCGTATCGGACAACGTGCCAATCTCGTAGGCAATCGTGTCCAGCTTTTCGGGCGTCAGTTCATGCGCCTCCATGATCGCAAGTTCCGTATGCAGCCGCAGCACTTCCTTTGAAAAAACAGGCATATTTGTGCCCGTATCGCGCGCCGGGAGCAGGCCGAACTCTGTCTTCAACGCGTCGAGCTGGAAGATGATCGAGCGCGGATTGAGCGGATCGAGCGCCAGCAGGTCGAGCACACTGAGACGGCCGGAATAGACGCTGTACTGGCGCCGGTGTGTCATGACGCTATCGCCGATCTCGAGCAGCATTTCCAGCGCCCCCTCGGCCGCATCGTGGCGCGACAATGTCGCCAGAACGCGCGCCATCTGGATGCCGCGCTCCAGTCTGCGGCCGATTTCCAGGAAACGCCAGCCGGTGAAACGATACATGTTTTCATGCACCAGACCGGAGAACCCGGCGAGCTTGCGCAGGATGATTGTCATGGCGCGGGTCGTGTCATCGCCGGGTGAAACGGCATCCTGGAAGCGGTGGATGGTCTTCGATAGATCGCGCAATGCCAGCCAGCCGTCGGGCGAGAAGCGGTCGCGAACGCGTCCGGCGCTCAACATCGCGCCATCGATCGAGCGCTGCAGTCCCTTCGGAATGGCCGTATCGAGATTGATGCCCAGCGGCTTAAGATAGGCACGCATTTCCGTCAGCAGCGGAATATCCATGTTGGCCGCTTCGGCATAACGCGCGTGGCAGGCGCGCAATATCCGCGCGGTGCCTTCAGCGCGTTCGATGTAACGCCCCATCCACATCAGATTTTCGGCGGCGCGGCTCGGCAGCGTGCCCGGCACATTGCGGCGGAATGTGTCGTCCTCGCGCGGCAGCAGCGTATCCCTGGGCACAGCTCCACTGCTGGTAATCCAGACATCGGCTGCCTGCCCGCCTCGCTGCATCGCAATCGCCGCCGTATCCATCGTGCGGCCAACCCGTGCAAAGCCGCCCGGCATGAAGCTCCAACCATCCCGGTGACGCGCCGCAAACACGCGCAGCACGAAGGGCCGCGGCTCCAGCTTGCCATCGACATAGACCGGCGTCGTCGAGAGCTTGACCGCCTCCTGGCCGACCAGTCCGCGGCCATCGTTTTCCAAGCGGGCAAGAAGCGCCGCCTTGGCATCTGCATCGAGCGACGAGCCGAGCTTTGTCGCGTCAACGTCCTCGAAAGGCAGACGTGTTGACAGTGCAGGGCCAACCATCATCTGGTCGAGCCGGTTCATGACATGTTTGCGCTCTTTCTCCTGCCCGCACCACCATGTGGCGATGCTCGGCAACGCGAGGTCACGATTGTGCAAGGCTTTGGAAATCGCCGGGAGAAACGCCAGCAGCGCACGTGTTTCGAGTATCCCGGACCCGAGCGCATTGACCAGCGAGACCGATTGCTGCCGCAGTGCGCTGACGATACCCGGCGTGCCGATCCATGAGTCGGATTTAAGCTCGAGCGGGTCCATATATGCGGCATCCATGCGCCGCCATAACACGTCCACAGGCTTGAGGCCGGAGACAGTGCGGACCATCACCCTGCCCTTGCTAACCGTCAGGTCATCGCCTTCCAGAAGCATGAAACCCAGATAGCGGGCAATGTAGGCATGTTCAAAATACGTCTCGTTGTTGGGTCCGGGCGTCAGAATTGCGGCGCGGCCTTGCGGATCGGTCACAAGACCCTGCAGCGAATCGCGGAAATCCTTGAAGAATCCCGCCAGCCGGTGAACATTCATGGCGCCAGAAATGTCCGAAAGGGCCCGGGTCGTCGCCACCCTGTTTTCCAGCGCGAAACCAGCGCCAGAGGCCGCCTGCGTGCGATCACCCAGCACCCACCATTGACCGTTCGGAGCCCGCCCAAGCTCAAAAGCGCAGAAATGCAGGAAGTGGCCGCTCGCAGGTTTTACGCCCGCCAGCGGATGGAGGAATTCCGGATTGGAAGCGATGAGATCCGGCGGCAATATGCCTTCGCGGATAAGTTTGGTCTCGCCATAGATATCGGCGACAATATCCTCCAGCAGGTCTGCGCGCTGCGTGAGACCGGCAGTGATTGACTGCCAATCTGCCTCATTGATCAGGATTGGAATATGCGCCAGCGGCCATTCGCGTTCCTGCGTGCCGTTCTCGTCATAGACCCGGTAGAACACTCCGGCATCGAGCAAATATTGGTTGGCGCGGGCAAAACGCGTCGCCAGTTTTTCCGGACCGATCTGGTCGAGTGCATGAAGCAGCGTTTCCCAGCCTGGACGCACCGCGCCCGATGGATCGATCATTTCATCGGCGACATCAGGCAGCGGCGTATAGCTTGCAAGCAGGCCGGGACCGGATTTCACCTCGGTTTCGGACAGCGATTGTGCTGGCTTGCTTGCGGACATGCTTCCTTTCAGTCTCCCGATCTTTCCTGTACTCAATTCGGACGCGGCCTTCGCAGATCGAGCGTCATTGGAAACTCGGCTGCGGGCTGTTCCTTCCTGAGCTCGTATCCGCCAGCCGTATGCCCGCGCGGCTCAAACCGGGTGAGCCTGCGTGCCTCCGCCTCATTCGAATTGACCGGGAACGTATCATAGCTGCGCCCGCCCGGGTGTGCGACATGATAGACGCAACCGCCGATAGCACGCCCCGACCATTGATCGTACAGGTCGAAAACCAGCGGCGTATTGACCGGGATCATCGGATGCAGTCCGGACCGCGGCTGCCAGGCCTTGTAGCGGACGCCAGCGACAGCACTGCCTTGGGTATCGGTCATTTTCAGCGGTACTTCGCGACCGTTGCAGGCGACGCTGTGGCGGGCGGGATTGAAGCCCTCCACCTTGACCTGAAGCCGCTCGACCGAGCTGTCGACAAAACGAACCGTACCGCCGATTGCGCCCTGCTCACCCATGACATGCCAAGGTTCCAGCGCTTGGCGCAGTTCAAGCTTGACGCCTTCATTCTCGATTTCGCCGCAGAACGGAAAGCGGAATTCCAGTTGTGCCTCGAACCATTCCGGACGGAAATCAAAACCGTTCTGGCGCAGGTCAGCCAACACATCCAGGAAGTCCTGCCACACAAAGGCTGGAAGCATGAAACGATCATGCAGCGTCGTGCCCCAGCGCACAAAACTCCCCTCGATGGGCTTGTTCCAGAACCGCGCGATCAATGCCCGCACCAGCAATTGCTGTGCCAAGCTCATACGGGCATTGGGTGGCATCTCGAATCCGCGAAACTCGACCAGACCCAGTCGGCCTGTCGGTCCATCCGGCGAAAACAGCTTGTCGATACAGATCTCCGAGCGATGCGTGTTGCCCGTTACATCAACCAGCAGATTGCGGAACAGCCGGTCGACCAGCCAGGGCAGCGGCGGCGTGCCCTTGCCCGGCAACGGCACCTGTGCCATGGCGATTTCGAGCTCGTAGAGACTGTCGTGGCGCGCCTCGTCGAATCGCGGCGCCTGACTGGTCGGGCCGATGAACATCCCCGAGAACAGATAGGACAGCGAAGGGTGGCGCTGCCAGTGCAGCACAAGACTCTTCAACAGATCGGGCCGCCGCAGGAACGGACTGTTGTTCGGCGTCTCGCCGCCGACAACGACGTGATTGCCGCCACCCGTACCCGTATGACGGCCGTCGATCATAAACTTGTCGGCACCGAGCCGTGTCTGCCGCGCCTCTTCATAGATCGCTGTCGTGGTCTCGACACATTCCCGCCAGTTGGATGCCGGATGCACATTGACTTCGATGACACCAGGATCGGGCGCAACGCGAATGACGTTGATACGATGATCCTGCGGCGGCCCGTAACCTTCGATATGAACCGGCAGCCCCAGCTTTGCCGCTGCGGCTTCCGCCGCGCCGACCAGTTCCAGATAGTCTTCCAGCGCCTCGACGGGCGGCATGAAGACACTCAACCGGCCGTCACGCGGTTCGACCGAAATGGCCGTACGCACCGCACCGCCGATTTCCCCAAGCTCCTGCTCCACACGCTCCTGTTGGATGCCCTCGGCTGCCGTGAACGACGCCACGGTTTGCGGCGCATCTCGTGCTGCGGCGGCTCCGGGCTGCGCGACAGAATCCGGCAGAGGGCCACGCTCGACCGACGGGTCTACGGGCACGATAAACGGATATTCCGACGGGGGAACGTGCGGCAAAGAACCGAGCGGCAGACGATAACCGACCGGAGAATCCCCCGGCACAAGGAACAGTTTGCCTCTGCGCGTTGTCCATTTCTCGCTGCGCCAGCGTGGACCGGCGGCCGCCTGGCTGTTCCATCGCTGCACCGGCAGAACGAAACCCGTGGGCTCCGTCAAACCGCGTTCGAAGACGCGGGCCATGCGGCTGCGCTCTTCGGGGTCCTTAAGCTTTGAATTGGACGGATCGACATTTGCCGGGAGGTTGCCTTCCTTGACGATCCATTCCGCCGGGTCTTCATAGGCAGGCGCGACCATCTCGTTCTCGACACCGAGCACTTCGGCAATGCCCGTAAGCAGCTTGCCCGCATCGTCCGGCTCGACCTTGGCCTTGCTGTTCTCCGCCGCGATCAAATCCGGATTGACCCAGATCGGTTTGCCGTCCTTGCGCCAGTAGAGGGAGAAGGTCCAGCGCGGCAGGCTCTCGCCGGGATACCACTTCCCCTGCCCGTAGTGCAAAAACCCGCCGGGGGCAAAACGCTCGCGCAGACGGCGGATCAGCTTGTCAGCCTTCTCACGCTTGGTCGGGCCGACCGCATCGGTATTCCACTCGCCAGATTCGAAGTCGTCGATCGATACGAACGTCGGTTCGCCGCCCATGGTCAGGCGCACGTCGCGCTCTTTCAGGAAGGCGTCGACCTTTTCACCAAGCGCATCCAGCGCGGTCCAAGATTCATCGGAGAACGGCTTGGTAATGCGCGGATGTTCGGAAACGCGCGTAACACGCATATCGAAACCGAACTCGACATTCGCCGGTTCCGCCATGCCGGAGATGGGCGCGGCATTGCGATAATGAGGCGTGGCGGCAAGTGGCACGTGACTCTCGCCCGTCAACAGACCGGATGTCGGATCAAGACCGATCCAGCCGGCACCCGGCAGATAGACCTCGCACCACGCATGAAGATCGGTGAAATCCTGGCTCGTACCGGCCGGCCCGTCGAGCGAAACCAGATCGGGCTTTAGCTGGATCAGGTAACCGGAAACAAAGCGCGCCGCGAGCCCGAGATGCCGCAGCGCCTGCACCAGCAGCCAACTCGAATCGCGGCAAGAACCTGTACGCACATCCAGCGTTACTTCCGGCTCCTGCACGCCGGTTTCCATTCGAATGACGTAGCCGATCTCGCGCTGGATACGCGCATTGAGATCCACGACGAAATTCACGGTGTTGGTCGGGGTGCGATCGACAGTCGCGAGAAAATTCGACAGCAGCGGACCGATGGGTTCTGGCTTGAGATAGATCGACAGATCGTCTTTTATGTCGTCCGGGTAAGCGAAGGGCCAGGTCTCGGCAACAGGTTCGACGAAAAAGTCGAATGGATTGTAGACCGTCATATCGGCAATGAGATCGACTTCAATCTTCAGTTCCGTCACCGGCTCCGGGAAGACGAAGCGTGCCAGAAAATTACCATAGGGGTCCTGCTGCAAATTGACGAAATGATTTGCCGGACTGACCTTCAGCGAATGGCTCAGGACTTTCGTGCGGGAATGAGGCGCAGGCTGCAGGCGGATCACTTGCGGCCCGAGCATGATCGGGCGGTCATATTTGTAGTGCGTCAGATGATAGACTGCTGCGTGAATTGCCATGTCGCCTCAAATTGTTTTTTTGAAATGCCTGTCTCCGGAGAAACGTAGCCTACTCCATTCCTTTGTTAAATGTCCTGTGCCAATTATTTTAGCATATCAGATGTTTGCCGCATTAAAGGGCTTGCGTCACACAACTTGGGACGCCGCCGCTACCTGACGAATGCAACCCTGCATTCGTTGCCGCCAACGCTAAGCAACGGCACCTTCGTTTCGTTTTGCGAGTGACGCAGCAAGCGCCGTGCCAGCCGGTGCATCGGAGAAGATTGGCCTCTCCGACCTCAGGGCAATGGCCTTGCTCGCAAGACAGGAGGTGACGCTATGTGGTTCTTACCACCGCGTATCACCCTGGAATTGAAAAAGACCCGGACGAGCTGGACACTCACCATCCGAGTCTTCTTTCAATAAACCAGGAAACGAGAGGCAGGCGAAAGCTTGCCTCTCACTCCAAAACAGAACATAGCATTTTTCACCACTTTTCCAAGTCCTACATACTTAAGCGAAAAAGGTTCCATTCGAACGTTCTTTCATCTAGTGATTGGCGCGATGGTTTCTTCGGCAAGACAACGCTGGAGATGAAAAGGGAACACGGTGAGGCGTACCCAAAAGGGACCGAGACCGTGGCTGCCCCCGCAACTGTAAGCGGTGAGCGATGCCTGATGACGCCACTGATCGAAAGATCGGGAAGGCAAGGCAAAGCTGAGATCCGTGAGCCAGGAGACCTGCCATCAATAGTGATATTCGAACCGGACGGGGTGTGCCGGGAGCGATGCGATGTTTCCCGCTGCGGCAGATCTCGTCTATAGGTCTGTGCCTGTTTGGCAGCGCTGCATTGTCCGTTCCTTGATCCTGTCCTCAACAAATGGACAGGCATGAACATCTCCAGATTTCCCGTCCCGCCAAGTCTGTCCACCGACCTCCTTTCATGCCGACGCTCTTTACAAACGTTATAACGTTACGTAATTGGTGATTTGCAATGTAACTTTTGCCGCGTTTCAACACCCGGAGAATCTCACTCATGAGCCACATCGTGCTCAACGCCGACGCCGTGACCTATCGCATCGCTGGCGAAACCCTCGTCGATGCGGCATCCCTGACGATCGAATGCGGTTCACGCCTCGCGATCATCGGACCGAACGGCGCCGGAAAATCGACCTTACTGCGCATGCTTGCCGGTCTGCTGCCACCGACCTCCGGCAAAATCACACTCAATGGCAGCAGCGTCAGCCGTTTGACGCCGCTTGAGCGCGCCCGGCAGTTTGCTTTTGTGGGCCAGACCGATACGCCGGAACTGCAGCTTCTCGTTGAAGACTACGTTTGCCTTGGCCGTATTCCTCATATCGGCGCCTGCACCAGGACAAAGGATCGCGAAATCGTCGCCGAGGCACTTGGACGCGCCGGCATTGCACAATTCGCGCAGCGGCCAATCGGTTCGCTCTCGGGCGGCGAACGGCAGCGCGTACAATTGGCGCGTGCCATTGCCCAACAACCGGCTGTCCTGTTTCTCGACGAACCAACCAACCATCTCGACCCCAAGGCGCGTAGTGAACTGCTGTCGCTCGTCGCCGGGCTGGACGTGACGACGATCGCCGTTCTGCACGATCTGCCGCTCGTCGCGCCCGTTGCCACGCATGTCGCCGTCATGCACAGCGCGCGGGTAGTGGCAAGCGGCACACCCGATGAAACGCTGACGCCGCGTGTCGTCGGCGACGTTTTCAACCTCGACGTTTTGCGACTGCGCCACCCCTACCAGAATCGCGACCTCATGGTTTTTGAGGCGCCGGAAACGTGCACATCTGCAATTTAACGGAGCATCTGATGAAAATAACCTTTCTCGCCGCCGCGTTTTCGGTTCTGGCTGCACCTGCCCTCGCATTTCCGGTCACCGTCGATAGTTGCGGCAAGCCGTTGACTTTCGATGCCGCGCCGAAGCGAGCCGTGATTCAGGATCTCAACATGAGCGAGATGGCCTTCGCGCTGGGCCTGCAACCTTCGATGGTCGGCGTCACCGGCATTACCGGCTGGTACAAGGTGGATGACGCTTTCAAGCAGCAGCTTGGGTCAATTCCCGAGCTCGCGTCCAAGGAACCGACGGTCGAAAATCTCGTCGCCGTCAATCCGGATTTCTTCTTTGCCGGCTGGTACTACGGAATGAAACCTGGCGGTGATGTGACGCCGGATACGCTTGCTCCCTACGGCATCACGACATTGGTGTTGACCGAGAGCTGCGTGCATCTCGACAAGAACCGCCCCGCCGCCTCGATGGATCTGCTCTATGGCGACATAGCAAAACTCGGCAAGATTTTCGGCAAGGAGCCGCAGGCCGACGCATTGGTTGCCGGCTGGAAGACACAGCTTGCCGAGATCAGGAAGAAAATCAGCGGCAACGGCGAGACCCGCGTTTTTCTCTATGATTCTGGCGAGGACAAACCTTTCACTGCTGGCAAGTTCGCCATGCCGACAGCGCTGATCCATGAGGCTGGCGGTACCAACATCATGTCCGACATGGAAACGAGTTGGGGCACCACATCGTGGGAAACGGTCGCGGCTCGCAACCCGCAATTCCTCATCCTGCTCGATTATCAGGATGGTGCAGGTTATCAGAAGCTGCTCGACTTCCTCAAATCGCATCCCGCAATGAAAGAAACCGATGCGGTGAAGAATGAGCGTTTCGTGGCGCTGCGCTATGCCGAGATCACCCCCGGTCCGGCCAATATCGAAGCGATCGGGAAAATCGCCAAAGCCATGCATCCGGAAGCCTTCTGAGTGCCAGCCGGACAACGCATATCGTTCATGGCAGGGGTGATGCTGGTCATCGCCCTCGCTGTGCTTTCGATCGCTTATGGTTCGACTGTCATTCCCTTGGCCGATGTCTTCAATGCCCTCGCCCATGCGGCAGGTATCGGCGATCTGACCACAACGCTACCAATCGAGCGCATTATCGTCGATCTGCGCTTGCCACGCGTCATACTCGCCATCTGCGTCGGCGCCGGGCTCGGCATTGTCGGTGCGATGTTGCAGACGGTAACGCGCAACGATCTCGCCGACCCATTCCTGTTTGGTCTGTCCTCTGGTGCTGCCGCCGGTGCAGTCTCGGTCATCAGCATTTTCGGCGACCGTTTCGGTATCTGGACTTTGCCCATGGCCGCATTCAGCGGCGGTATGCTCGCTGCCGTCATTGTCCTGCTGCTGGTGCGGCGGGTGCAGGGTCAGGGGCCGGAACGCATGATCCTTGCGGGTCTTGCCGTCTCGTTCCTGTTCGCCGCGCTCACCAACTACATGGTGTTTTCCGGTGATCAGCGCGCTGCCCATTCGGTGCTGTTCTGGACGCTCGGCGGACTTGGCCTCGCGCGCTGGGAAAATCTCCCGCTGGCGATGCTCGGCCTTGCCGCAATCCTCGTCTACGCGCTCTATAACCACCGCAATCTCGATGCGTTTCTGGCTGGAGAACACACGGCGGAAAGCCTTGGCGTCCGCGTCAATCGTACCCGCAACGTGGTGTTTATCGTCTGCGCATTTTCAACGGCGATCTTTGTTTCGGTCGCTGGTGTCATCGGCTTTATCGGCTTGATGATCCCGCATATAGCCCGGCGTTTTGCCGGTCAGCTCCATGCGGGCCTGATCCTCACCTGCGCACTGCTCGGCGCAATGTTGATCCTCCTGAGCGACCTTGCAGCACGGCTCCTGCTCGCGCCGCAGGAACTGCCCATCGGCATCGTCACAAGCTCGGTCGGCGCGTTTTTCGTAGTGACGTTGCTGTTACGGAAGCGCTCGGGCTAGAGCTTCCCGCGTGCCACGAAGCTCGGATTGGCGAAGTCGGCGTCATTGGCCTGGTTGCGGCGGCCATAGGTCAGCGGCTTGCCCTCAAGTGTCAGCGTGATGCCACCCGCAGCGCGCAACACCGCATCGCCTGCCGCCGTATCCCATTCCATCGTACGGCTGAGCCGCGGATAGATATCCGCCTCGCCTCGCGCCAGCAGTCCGAATTTGATCGATGAGCCAACCGACACGCAATCGGCGACGATGAAATCCTTCAGATATTCGTCAGTTTCCGGCGTGCGGTGCGAACGGCTGGCGACAGCGATCATTTCCTTCGGCGCAGACCTGCAAGAAATGCTGTTGCGCGTGGTTACGCTCCCCATGTGGTCGATGGTTACCTCCTCCGCACCCTTTGGCCCGCCCGTAAACAACCATCCACGCACTGGAGCATAGACGATACCGAGCACCGGAGCGCCGTGTTCGATCAGGGCGATATTGACGGTGAAATCACCATTGCGATTGACGAATTCGCGGGTGCCGTCGAGTGGATCCACAAGATAAAACCGGTCGCCGAGATCGCCGGGTACATGGCCGCCGGAAATTTCCTCTTCCGCCACAATCGGAATGTCGGGCGTTGCATGGCGCAACGCGTTCAGGATAATGGCTTCGGCCGCATGATCGGCCGCCGTCACCGGCGACTTGTCGTCTTTCAACGCAACGTCGCAGCCCTCTATATAGATTCGCAGAATTTCGCGCCCGGCGGCAATCGCCGTGTCTTCAAAGACCGTAAGCAGAGCCTGACGATCGATTGGCGGAAGTGCGGAAAGGACTGTCACCGGATGCTCGTTTCTAGATCGACCACGAACTTTGATCGTAGTTGAAGATGATGCCGTGTTCAGTGAGCAGCTTTTCAACCTCGGAGGCAAGCTCTTCTGTCGTCCGGCCAACGGTCTTCAGGTGAAGTTCCGGATTCTCCGGCGCCTCGTAGGGCGAGTCCACGCCGGTGAAATTCTTGATCTCGCCGCGCAAGGCCTTGGCATAGAGCCCTTTCGGATCGCGCCGTGCGCACTCCTCGAAGGGCGTGTCCACGAAGATTTCCATGAACTCCCCGTCGCTCAACAGCTCGCGCACCATCCGGCGTTCGGAGCGGAAGGGCGAAATGAACGAGACGAGCACGATCAGGCCCGCATCCGCCATCAACTTTGCCACCTCGCCAACGCGGCGGATATTCTCGACGCGGTCTTCCTCGGTGAAGCCGAGATCGCGATTGAGGCCGTGACGGACATTGTCGCCATCGAGGATGTAGGTGTGCTTGCCCAGTGAGGACAGCCGCTTTTCAACCAGATTGGCGACAGTCGATTTGCCCGAGCCCGAAAGACCCGTGAACCACAGGACTGCCGGCTTCTGGTCTTTCTGCGCCGCACGCGATGCCTTGTCGACGTCGAGCGCCTGCCAATGCACGTTGGAAGCACGGCGTAGGGCGAAGTCGATCATGCCGGCACCGACGGTCGCATTGGTAAGACGATCGATCAGGATGAACGAGCCCGTCGAACGGTTCGACTTGTAGGGATCGAAGGCGACAGGCTCCTGCGTCGAGATATTGACGACGCCGACCTCATTCAGGTCAAGCGATTTGGCCGCTTCCTGCGCGAAACTATTGATATCGATTCGATATTTGAGATCGGTGATCGTCGCAGTGACCTGATCGGTTTCCGTGCGCAGGATATAGGAACGACCCGGTATCAGCGCATGTTCGGCGAACCACACGACGTTGGCAGCGAACTGGTCTGCGACTTCCGGCCTTGCATCGGGTGCCACCAGCATATTGCCGCGCGAAACCTCGATCTCGTCATCGAGAACGATGGTGACCGCCTGGCCCTCGCCAGCACTTGCCAGATCGCCATCCCATGTGACGATGCGCTTGACGCGCGAAGACTTGCCGGATTTGGCAACGACGACTTCATCACCTGGCGCAACGGTGCCCGACGCTATGGTGCCGGAAAAACCGCGAAAGTCGAGATTGGGACGGTTGACGAACTGCACCGGAAAGCGGAAAGGACGTGCTTCGTCCGCGCTGTCCAGCGGAACGTTCTCCAGTTGCTGCAGTAGCGCCGGTCCCTTGTACCAGGGCAGGTTGGCAGACGGACCAATGACATTGTCGCCGAAACGAGCCGAAAGCGGGATCGCCTGTATTGTATTGAATCCAAGTTTGCTCGCAAACTCCTGATAATCCGTAACAATCTTGTCGAAGACATCCTGCGAATAATCCACGAGATCGATCTTGTTGACGGCAAGAATGATGTTGCGAATACCTAGCAGAGACGCAATGAAACTATGGCGCCGTGTCTGGCGCAGAATGCCCTGCCGCGCGTCGACCAGCACAATGGCGAGGTCGGCAGTCGAAGCGCCCGTCGCCATGTTGCGGGTATACTGCTCGTGGCCGGGCGTATCAGCGACGATGAATTTGCGTTTCGGCGTCGAGAAGAAGCGATAGGCGACATCGATGGTGATGCCCTGCTCGCGCTCAGCTTCAAGGCCATCCACCAGCAATGCGAAATCGATATCTTCGCCATTGGTGCCGTGTTTGCGGCTATCCTTGGTCAGTGCTGCCAGCTGGTCCTCGAAGATCAGCTTGGTGTCATAGAGCAACCGGCCGATCAGCGTGGATTTGCCGTCATCGACAGAGCCGCAGGTGAGAAAGCGCAGCAGCGATTTCTTTTCCTGTTCAGCCATATAGGCGTTGATTTCCTCGGCCGCTGATTCTGCAGCGGAAGTCTCGATCTGGGCCAATTTTCTCATCAGAAATAGCCCTCACGCTTCTTCTTCTCCATCGAACCGGCCTCATCCTTGTCGATCATACGGCCCTGCCGCTCGGAGGTGCGGGAGACCAGCATTTCGCTGACGATTTCCGGCAACGTTGCCGCACCGGATTCGACTGCACCAGTCAGAGGATAGCAGCCAAGGGTACGGAAACGCACCATTTTCTGCTGCAGTACTTCGCCGGGAAGCAGTTGCATCCGTTCATCGTCGCGCATGATCAGCATACCGTCGCGCTCGACCACCGGACGCCTTGCGGCAAAATACAGCGGAACGATCGGTATTTCCTCCTGCATGATGTACTGCCAGATGTCGAGTTCCGTCCAGTTGGAGATCGGAAACACGCGGATGGATTCACCCTTGGCAACGCGCGTGTTGTAGATCTTCCACATTTCCGGCCGCTGGTTCTTCGGGTCCCAGGAATGCTGCGCATTGCGGAACGAGAAAATCCGCTCCTTGGCGCGGGACTTTTCCTCGTCGCGCCGTGCACCGCCGAAGGCGGCATCGAAGCCGTACTTGTCGAGCGCCTGCCGGAGCGCAACTGTCTTCATGATGTGGGTGTGCGTATTGGAGCCATGCGTGAAAGGACCGATGCCCTGTTCGATGCCTTCCTGATTGCTGTGAACGAGAAGGTCGAAGCCGAACCGCTCCGCTTCTGAATCACGAAACGCGATCATTTCCTTGAATTTCCACGTGCTGTCGACATGCAGGAACGGAAATGGCGGCTTGGCCGGATAGAAGGCCTTCATCGCCAGATGCAGCATGACGGACGAATCCTTGCCGATCGAATAGAGCATCACAGGATTGGAAAAAGTCGCCGCGACCTCGCGAAATATATGGATTGCTTCGGCTTCAAGACGCTGGAGATGCGTCAGGTTCTTGGTCATGAAAATTACTATCCACTCTCGTTGGCGGGCGTCCGACGCAGCAATATCGGCTGAATCAGGCGGCGTATCAATACCGCCATTGCTCGCGGCAACATAGTGGAAGGGCGCAATTTAAGGAAAGGATGGTTTCACAACGGAAGCGAAATTCGCGCCAATTTATTGCCATCAACCACAAAATATCAGAACACGATTCCAAAGCGAGGCAAAGCCGGAGTCGAGGTTTTTTAAAACTCGCAATCCGCGGAAAATTGATCCCGGATGTTTGTGCAGCGCTGCTTATGGTCTACTACCCATTCAATTTAGCACGTCTAGTCCATGCTTCTCCACAACGGTAAGTAGCTTCAATGCCAATCCACTGGGTCGCTTCGCTCCGCTCTCCCATTTCTGAATCGTCGATTCACTGGTATTCAGATAGCGTGCGAACACTGGCTGGCTCACGTGATTCCTCTCACGAAGCGCTTTGATCGCCTGGGGTTCGAACTCCGGGACTGTCAGACTATTCTCGTCGAAACTCCGTAGTGTAGCCTTGCTGATTGCCCCAACCTTATAAAGCGCCTTGGCCGAGGAATGAATTGCTTCAAACGCATCGGACTTGTATTTGCTAGCTTTAGTCATTGCATATCTCCACAAAATCTCCGTCCTGCAGTAATTGCTGGAGCTGCGTCGGCGTCAGCCCAGAATATGCTTTCACAAGTTGCCGGAAACTCAAAAGCTCATCATCTCTGATGTTGGCCCTATCCCTTTTTGGCGAACAGATACTCGTAGACCCAAAACCCGTCCGGCTTCGCGAGGATGATTGATCGGTGCATGTTCTCATTCAAACGTTTCTTGAAAACGCCGCCACCCAAATCGTCCACTTGCCCGAGAGATACCTGTTGGATTGCCTTACAGAGTTCTGCATCTTTGATGCGTGCCTTGCGAGCCGCCCTTGTGAACCATGCTGTTTTGAACGTCCGTTCTCATGCCGATAGATAGCACCAGGTCCCACTTTTTTCAATCCTGAAAATTGTTATTATATCAGGCTGTCTCCGGTGGGATCACACCCTTGGCGAATATGAAGCACCCATAAAACCGGCGCTCGCCGGTGGCGATGACGCAATAGGCATTCTTGGCGTGCTCATAGAAAGCCATACGGTCGATAGAGACCATTGGCCAATGCTTGCCTTCGGCGGCATCGATCTCGGCCTGCATCTCCACCTGCACATCGGGAATCTCGTCCGGACTGCCGACGATTTCCATCCGCGCGGCGGCATCATCGATGAACGTGTCGAGCGGCATGACCGAGAGAATGGCACGCGCGGCCCTCGGCGCGGTCACCGCGTCGATCCGCAACAGGCGGCCGAGCCGCGTCTGACGTGCGATGGAATCCCCCGGAAAGTTCGTGTCGCAGATGACCAGCCGGTCGCCATGGCCCATGGCTCTCAGCGCATAGAGCACGTCCGCATTCAGCAATGGATCCAGGTTCTTGAGCATGTTTTCCTCCCAAATTTACTTATTGCACGAGAAATTCGTCGAATTGTGCAGCAGTGCATCGGCCCTCCTTGCATTATTCGAATCAGACCGCCTCATGAGGGCACAAGGACGAGCCGTGTCTGAGGCTTTGAGACACAACTCTCGCGATGCTGCCCTTCGGGACCTATGCCAGTGTCGAAGTGGATAAAATGAGCGTTGTTGCTTAAGTCCATGTACGCGATAACCACCTCGAACTCTTCAACCGGAGACAAACGAAATCCGCTCGCCTCACTCATACGCCTCTGGTCATTTTCCGTGATGTTGGCACCAAGCTTCCCCATTTTCTCGGCTGGTCTTGTGTATCCGCCAAAGAGACAAGCGGTCGTCCAATCACCGTGATTGAGTTCTGAAAGATCCATAGCATCCTCCATCCCGCGTTGATTAAGCTGTACACTTACCCGATCCAATGTCTCCAGATAGCGGTGATAATCCGGGTCGGGGCGATCCCCGGCAGGTTTGTACAAAAACAGTGCAAGAAATGTCACGAATCCAACGATAGACAGCGCGGCAAGAATTCCTGCGGTATTCCCCACAATGCGATCAAAAGTTTTCATTCCGCAGTTCTATTGCCCCTGAAGCCGCGCGAGAAATTCGTTGAACTGTTTAAAGTCGGCATAGGACTTCTGTGTGCCTTCACGCGTAATCGAATCAGCGGCATAGAGCGCCGCTTTCTTCAGCGAGGCTTCGAGCTCACGGCCTTCCACATAATAGCGGGCGAAGCTGCCGATGAAAGCATCGCCAGCCCCCGTCGTGTCTTTCGGCGTGACCTTCAGCGGCTCGATCAATGTCGATGAATCCGATGTGATCAGGCGCGCGCCGCGCGAACCAAGCGTCACGATCACTGTGCGGATGCCCTTGTCGATCAAGGAACGAGCCGCTTTTTCGATCTCGGCATCGGTTCCGGTGGGCATGCCGGTCAGCAGCGCCAGTTCGGTTTCGTTGGGAATGACGAAGGTCGCCTTGGTAACCTGTTTCGGATCGAGATCAGGTGCAGCGGGCGCTGGATTGAGAATCGTTTCGATGCCATGCCGGTCGGCAAAGGCGATCGTGTAATAGACCGTCTCAAGCGGCACTTCCAATTGCATCAAAATGAGGTCGCAGCGCTTCAGGTCTTCTGCGGCGGCATCGATATCGGCCGGCAGCAGATCGTTGTTCGCGCCCTTGATGATAAAGATCGAGTTCTCGCCGCTCGCGTCGACGAAGATCGGCGCAACGCCGCTCGATTTGCCGGTAACAGTCCCCACGTGAGAAATGTCGATGCCATTGCTCTTGAGGTTGTCGATGGTGCTTTGACCGAAAACGTCGTCGCCAACCTTGGTGACCATCATCACGTCGGCGCCAAGCCTCGCGGCAGCGACAGCCTGATTGGCGCCCTTGCCGCCAAAGCCCATCGAGAATGCCGGTGCTTCCAGTGTTTCTCCTGGCGCAGGCATACGGATGATCGATGTGACGAGATCGGTCATGTTGCTGCCGACGACCGCGATGCGACGTGCCATGTCTGTTTCCTCTTTGATCAACAGCCTTTTTGCAACTGATCTATAGCAATGATTTGCCGGAAAGAAACAGCTCTTGCTGTGCTTGGTTGTGGAAGGAAATCGTCAAACTCGCTGCCGCGAACTGATCGGGTAGAATTTTCGCAATGAAATGTCTGGCTGGGGCGGGAGGGTTCGAACCTCCGAATGGCGGTACCAAAAACCGCTGCCTTACCACTTGGCTACGCCCCAAAATGTCAGCGCGGATTTGAATAATCCGCGTGACAGCGCGGCCTTATAACCTCTGGTTCCAGCTTGCGCAATGTGAATGATCGGAGAGTTTGTCGCTCTTCACAATTGTTTCCGCAATATTTTCGTGACAAGGGTGGCTCGTTTCACGTCGAGGATAACCACGCTTGGCCGCCATCATCGCTCCTTTTCTTGCCACCGCCGTCGCCAGTGCCGTCTTGCTGGCGATCATCATGCGTGTACTTCCTGCTGATTTCCTCGGCGCTGCGGTGACCGAGCGCTCCAATCATACACAGGCAGCGCGGCAATTGGGCGGCCTCGCCATTGTTCCGGTGATTGTTGCCTCGCTTTGGATATTTGGTCCCGCAGCCGGGCTCGATAGCCAGTTTCTACGTTCCGCGAGCCTTGCCGCCACCCTGTTATGGGTTGTCGGTTTCCTCGATGATCGCCATCATCTGCCCGAAACAATCCGGTTGGCATCGCAACTCGCGGCCTCGGCAATTGCCGTGTATGGGCTCGGCGTGGACTTTCGGCTGCTGCCGGAACTCCTGCCTTTCCTTGTGGAACGTGGCCTCCTCGTACTAGCCCTCATCTATTTCATCAATCTGACCAATTTCATGGACGGGCTCGACCTGATGGTCGTTTCTGGCCTCGGCATTCCCCTGGCGCTGTTAGCGGGCTTTTCGGCTTTTGGTCTTGCTGCCTTTGGCACCGGCAGCCTTGCCGCTTCGATTGCGGGCGGGCTTGCGGGCTTTGCTATTTTCAACCGGCCGAAAGCCAGCGTGTTTCTGGGCGATTCCGGCAGCCTCTCCATCGGTCTGTTGAGTGGCCTTGCCTTCTTCCGGCTTGGCCATGATCTGTCGATCTGGGCCGGGCTGATCCTGCCGCTGTTCTTCATTGCCGATGCCACGTCGACGCTGTTCATGCGGCTAGGCGCCGGCGACAACATTTTCGCCGCCCATTCCAAGCACGCCTATCAGGTAGCGAGGCGCTCCGCCCGGTCTGTCTGGAGCATAGTCATCAACGTCGGCGTCCTTAATCTTGTGCTCGGAGCCTGCGCCGTGGCAGCGGCACAACATGGTCTGTTTCGTGTCGCAGGTGTTCTCGTCGCGCTGATTGGCGTCGGGTTCGTTCTACTCCGCTTTCGGGCGAGATCCAGCTAGGAGCGTTCAGGCTCTAGGAGGTCGCGTATTCGAAAAGCAGTTTGCGCACGGCATCCGCGTCCTGCTTTTCGATCAGCTGCCGCAATTCTGCGATGGCTTCGGGAAAATGATCCACGGAGTTGGCTCCGCGCTTGGCGCGCAGAATTTTCGAATGCACCGTCGGCGACACCCCGGTCGGATCATAGAACAGCTCTTCATGCAGCTTCTCGCCATCGCGTATGCCGACGGTGACGATTTCGATGTCACCCTCCGGATGGGTGCTGTCCCTGATCGAAAGGCCTGCCAGCAGGATCATGTTTTCCGCAAGATCACGGATGCGGACGGCCTCGCCCATTTCGAGCAGCAGGATATCACCGCCGTCGGAAAGCGCGCCGGCCTGGATGATCAGTTCCGCCGCCTCACGCACCGACATGAAATAACGGGTCATGTCGTCATGAGTGACCGTCAACGGACCGCCATGGGCGATCTGCTCGCGAAACAGCGGCACGACCGAACCACTTGAACCGATCACGTTGCCGAAGCGGACCGAAGCGAATATCTGGCCGCTGCCCTGCCTGCTCGCTTCGTCGCCATAAAAGCGTACGATAAGCTCGGCCCAGCGCTTGGTTGCGCCCATGACATTCGATGGCCGCACCGCCTTGTCGGACGAAATCAGGACAAAGTTCCGGACCCCCGCCTCGCGCGATAACCCCGCCAGCACATCCGTGCCAATGACGTTGTTGCGCGCACCTTCGACAACATTTTCCTCAACCAGAGGCACGTGTTTGTAGGCGGCGCAATGATAGACATTCTCGATCTTGTGCGTCGCAAGAACGGTTCTGATCAGCGGCGCATCGGCGATCGATCCAAGCACTGGAATCACCAGGCAATCGCTGACAGCGGCCAGCTCGCGGTGCAGTTGGTAGATACTGTGTTCGTTGACGTCGAAAATCACCAGCTTGGCCGGGGCCAGCTTGACGATGGTGCGGCAAAGCTCCGATCCGATCGATCCGCCAGCGCCGGTCACGAGAACGGTACGGTTTTCCACCGTCTTGTCGAGCAGGATAGGATCAGCCGGCACCGGCGAGCGGCCGAGCAGGTCATCGATGTCGATATCGCGCAGCTGGCTGACGATATATTTACCGGCTGTCAGATCCGAAATCGCCGGAAGAATTCGCACCTTGACGTCAAGTGACTTCAACCTGCCGATCAGCCGGCGGCGCTGAATGCCGCTCAGAGCCGAGGTTGTCACGATCATCTCGTTGATGCCGAAATTATCGATGAGCGTTTCGAGCTGCGATGTCGGATAGACACGGATGCCGAGTATATCCATGCCATGCAGGCTCTTGTCATCATCGACAAAACCCGCGACGAAAACTTCGTTCTGTGATCTCAGGGCATTGGCCAACTGGCGGCCGGCATCACCCGCCCCGAATATGAGACACTGCCGCGCCAGCAGCTTTTCGCGCAAGGGGCTCCACAGCAGCCATTTGGCGGCGAAACGGCTGCCGCAGATGAGCCCGATGCTGAGGACCCAATACAGAAACGGAATGGCGCGCGGCACACCTTCGGCACCGGTCATCAGTGTCAGGAAGGCGAGACAGACCCAGAGGATGACGGAGATCGTCACAGCCTGAATCATCGTCCAGATCGCCTTGTCAGGCAGATAACGGATGACAGAGCGATAAAGCCCGAAACGGACGAACACCGGCAGCCCGATCAGCGGCGCAGCGATCATCAGCAAAGCCTGTTCGCTGTTCGGGATAAAAAACTCCCCGAATCTCAGCAGATAGCTGAGCCAAATGGCGAAAGTCAGCGTGACCATGTCGAATAAGACAAGGAGTATCTGCTTGTAACGACGCGGCATCATCGAGACGCTTTGCCGAAAGATTTCCAATTTCATTAATCCTCAGTGCTCGGAGAATAAAGACCTGCTGGTTCAGTGTCCCCTCGTATTGAACCTTAAACAAACGCAAGACCAGTAACATAGGGCGTTATAAATGCAATGCCGGTTTCGACGGACAACCAGGACGTGCTTGGAAATCAACAGAAACTCAGGTATGTTGGAGCCTGGAGTAAGGGGCAGGCTTCCGCCCGCCCCTCTTTTCCTTAGGTTATGAAATGGACCCGGATTACGAGATGCCAGCTCGTCCGGGTCTTTTTCACTTCTAGGGTGATGCCCAGTGGTAGATACCACATATCGCGTTCACCTCCGGTTTCCTGGCGAGGCCCTCGCCTCGGTCGAAGCGGCCGATCCTCTTCGAATGCACCGGCTGGCTCGATGCTGCTGCTTTCGCCTGAAAACATTCAAACCATGGTTTGATTACTCGCTGTGCACAACGAATGCAGGGTTGTATCGCTCGTTGGAAAACACGTTGCGAGGTTGTCGTCCCGGCCGTTTTCCCGCTGGCGGTTTATCCAACAGATGTTGGGCGGCCTTAGAGTCTTTGTCTTGACGACACTAAAAGGACAGCCAGATGGACCAGACGACGAACCTCAGACTACCCTATATCGCGCCTTCGCAGGCGCAGAAGCATGTCACCCACAATGAAGCCATCCGCGCGCTCGACGCGCTGGTGCAACTCTCGGTGCTGAGCCGCAAATTGAATAGTGCCCCGCAGGAACCCTTGGAAGGAGACCGTTACATCGTGGCGTCCGAGGCAGCCGCCCCGTGGGCCGGCAAGACCAACCAGATCGGCGCATGGCAGGATGGAGCCTGGGCGTTCTTCCAGCCGCAAGAGGGCTGGTACGCCTGGGTGGCAGAGGAGCACGGCTTCGTGGTCTTCAATCAGACTTCATGGAGCGAGGTCAAGACCGGCACCAACCCGGTAGATTCCGTCGGCATCAACACGATCGCCGACGACAACAACCGGCTGGCCTTGAAAAGTGCCGCCGCGCTGTTCGATCATGTTGGCAGCGGCCATCAGCTGAAAATAAACAAGGCGGACGATGGCCAGGCCGCCTCGGTGCTTTTCCAGTCAAATTATGAAGGCCGGGCTGAAATGGGCACGATGTGGGGTCGCGATTTTCGTATCAAGACCAGCGCGGACGGCGATCAATGGCATGACGCCATGGTCGTCGATAGCGCCACGGGGATCATCCGCTTTCCCTCAGGAGTTGCCCATGCAGCTACTGGCAAGAAACAGTCCAGCCTGATTTTCCTTCCCGAAACGGACAACGGCACAGTGATTTTCCAGCCACCGGGCGTTCCCACCCAAGCCCCGAAGATTGCCAAACTGGCTCTGACTAGCGCCGATCTCGTGACCTTCACCACCGATATAGCCGGAGAATTCTTTGGCCCCGCTATGCGCGGTCTGTCGATGATCCGCATCTGGAATATAACCAAATCGCCTGCGCAACCAGCCTTCGCCAAATGGGACACGGCAGCCAACCAGCTGCAAGTAAGCAACGCCGATGATGTCAAGCAATGGTCCGCGGACGATACGATCCAGCTCGGTGATCCTGTTACCAATCTGATCGCCGTGGATGTTTCGCCGCTTATGCGGAAACTTCTGGACAGTGTCTTCCGGCAGGATGGCCTTCTGCTCAATACTCATGGCACAGGGAGTACGACCATCGCCTGCAGGGAGCAGTCCCCTGCGTCCGCATCCAACCTCGTCTATTTCAAGATCGATGAAGCTCGTAGTTTCAGTGTGAGCGGAATTTATGGGTGAGCAATGCTGCTGTACGTGGTTCGACAAGCTCACCATGAGGTAGGATGTGGTTTGCTGGAGCCACGAATACCAACGCTGGGAGACTACCCTGCAATCAACTCACCTCCCTCATGGTGAGCTTGTCGAACCACGCACAGCAGCAATGCAGGAAGAATTCTCTCAACTTCCTCTATAAGTAGAATACCCCCAGGGCGTCACCAGCAGCGGCACGTGATAATTGCCATCGGCGTTCGAAATTGCAAAGCGGATCGGAATATCGTCAAGGAAGGGAGGCTCGTCGCGCGCAATCTGGGAACCCTTGAAGTAATCCTCGACGAAGAACGTCAGCTCATACTGTCCGGCTATCATCTCGTTGGGCGACAGCAACAACTCATCTGTCCTGCCGTCAGCATTCGTAACAGCGGTCTTGAGCAACTGCCGTCCGTTCTCATCGATGCGATGCAAGGTCAATGCCATGCCCGTGGCCGGCTTTCCCGCCGCCGTATCGAGCACATGTGTGGATAACTTTCCCATCAAAAGCTCCTCATGCAAATAAATCGTCGAGACGAAAGCGTGCGATCAATGCGATCTGTCGCAATGCTTCGATCACCTCTTCACCGGAATTGTGGTTCAGGCGTTGGCGGAACGCCTCCATGATCGAATGCTTGTCATGACCCCGCACCGCAAGAATGAAAGGGAAACCGAAACGGCTCTGATAGGCATTGTTCAGTCGGTGAAATTCCTCGAATTCGCTGTTCGTCAGACGGTCGAGACCCGCACCCTTTTGTTCGCTCGTGGATTCCGCCGTCAGGCTGCCTTGTCGCGCAGTTTTCCCGGCCAGATCAGGATGGGCGCGAATAAGCCCGAGTTGCGCCACCTGACCGGCCTTTTTCACAGTGGCCACCATTGCTGCGTGCAAATCTTCCACGCTGGAAAAGGGCCGCGACCCCGCCACGCTTTCCGGCACCCAGGGCGAATGCTCGAATATGCCGCCGAGCGCCGCAACAAAATTCGCTGCGCTTGCCTTGTTCAACTCATCGAGCGTCATTCGTGCGTCCCTTCGCATCCAGCACCGAGCGCAATACCGCTTCCGGTGTCGCGGGAGAATCCAGCTGCGGCACGCACGTGCCAATCGAAGCGATGGCATCGCGAATGGCCAGCCAGACCGAAATGCCCAGCATCAAGGGCGGTTCGCCGATGGCCTTGGAACGGAACACGGTCTCCTCGCGGTTCGGCATATTGTCGAGAATACGGACATTGAACTCAGGCGGCACGTCGCGCGATCCGGGTATCTTGTAGGTCGACGGCCCGACAGTCCGCAGCTTGCCGGCCTTGTCCCACCAGAGTTCTTCACATGTCACCCAGCCCATGCCCTGCACGAAGGCGCCTTCGATCTGTCCAAGGTCAATGGCAGGATTGAGGGGCGATCCGACATCCTGCAGGATATCCGCGCGCAGGCAGCGCGTTTCGCCGGTAAGCGTATCCACCGCAACTTCCGCCACAGCAGCGCCGTAGCTGAAATAAAAGAAAGGCCGGCCCTTCATCGTCTTGCCGTCCCAATGAATTTTCGGCGTCGCGTAGTGCCCGGCTTCGGAAAGCTGCACCCGCTTGGCCCAGGCCATCTTCGCGAGTTCACCGAAGGAAATCGAGCGATTGTCGGCGTGGACGCGGCCTTCGCGATAGATGATCACCTCTTCTTCGACATCGAAATGGTCCGCCGCCACTCGTGTCATGCGCGCCTTTATGGCTGTCGCGGCCTTGAACGCGGCCATGCCGTTGAGGTCGGAGCCGGTAGACGCCGCCGTCGCGCTGGTGTTCGGCACCTTGCCGGTCGCGGTGGATGAAATGCGCACCATGTCGAGTTCGACCTGGAACACCTCGGCGACAACCTGCGCAACCTTGACGAAGAGGCCCTGCCCCATTTCGGTGCCGCCATGGTTCAAAAATATCGACCCATCGAGATAGACATGGACCAGCGCACCGGCCTGATTGAGCGAGGTCAGGTTGAACGAAATGCCGAACTTGATCGGCATCATCGCCAGCCCGCGCCGGATAACCGGATTGGTGGCATTGTGCGCATCGATTTCGGTGCGGCGATATTGCCACTCGGCGGAAGCCAGCACCGCATCCGTCACTTCGACCAGACGATTATCCTCGACCTTCTGTCCGTAGGGCGTCATGTCGCCGGTTTCGTCGCCGTAGTAGTTGACCGCGCGAACCGCATTGGGATCAAGCTTTAACTCCCGAGCGATCGTATCGATCACAGCCTCGATGGTGATTATCCCTTGCGGACCGCCGAAGCCTCGAAATGCCGTGTTGGACACCGTATTTGTCTTGCAGGCATGGCCGATAAAGCGCGCATTGGGGATGAAATAAGAATTGTCGGTATGGGTCAGCGTGCGCGTGATAACCGGCCCTGTCAGGTCCGGCAAATTGCCTGCGCGTGCGAGATATTCGACGTCGAGGCCGAGAATGCGGCCCCGGTTGTCGACGCCAACCTTCCAGTTGGCGACATAATCGTGGCGCTTGCCGGTGGCGATCATGTCGTCACGGCGTTTGAGCCGCATCTTGCAAGGCTTGCCGGTCGTGGCCGCAACCAGCGCCGCGGCACCGGCGATGATCGTCGGCTGGCTTTCCTTGCCGCCAAACCCTCCGCCCATGCGCCGTACCTGACACTCGACCGCGTTGGCATGCAGGCCGAGAATGCCAGCAACGTGATGTTGCACCTCAGTCGGATGCTGGGTCGAAGAATGCACCAGCATTTCCCCGTTTTCGCCGGGAATGGCGTAGGCGATATGGGTTTCGAGATAGAAATGATCCTGCCCGCCCATATGCAGCTTGCCGGAGAAGACATGCGGCGCGTCGGCCAATGCCTTGTCGACGTCACCCTCGATCACCGCCTGCGGCGGCAGTACATAGCTCTTGCGCCGGTGCGCCTCCTCGATATCAAGCACCGGCTCGAGCTTCTCAATGTCGAGTTTTATCTTCTTCGCAGCCCTATATGCGGTTTCGAAATCCTGCGCCGCAACAACGGCAATCACCCGGCCCTCATGGTCGACAATGTCTTCGGCAAAGAGCGTTTCGCCATTGAGGATCGGGCCGACTTCATTGTGACCGGGCACATCTTTCGCTGCCCAGACGCCGGCGACGCCATCCATTGCCAGCGCTTCGGAGGCATCGAAGCCATTCAGCTTGCCGTGCGCGACGGGTGAAAGCACAAACGCCGCGTGCAATGTGCCAGGCAGTTCCGGCATATCGTCGATATAGTTCGCTTCGCCCGCGACGTGACGCGCGGCGGAATCGTGGGCAATGCCTTTGCCGACAATGCTGCGCTGGACGATCTTGGCATCGATATTCATAGCGCACTCCAATGTATATGGAATCGCTCGGTTCTTATCCTCCCCCAACGTGGGGAGGGTCGGACCTTACGTCCGGGGTGGGGGGCGAAAAGCGCGCTCTGGCCCCCCCACCCCGCTGCTGAGCAGCGACCCTCCCCACGTTGGGGGAGGGTGGGAGCCATCTGCTTCGCATGCACTACACACTTCATCGTGCCATGACCTCCACGACTTCACCGGCAACATCACGCCAGAAGCGTTCAGCCAGATTTGCCGCAAGCTGCAAGCGATACTCGGCACTGCCGCGCCAATCGGTCAGCGGTTTGAATTGCGCCGAAATAGCAGCAGCACAGGCATTCGTTGCCCTATCATCGAAACTGCTGCCAATGAGAGCCTGTTCAGCCTTTAGGGCACGTTGCGGCGTCGCCGCCATGCCGCCGAAGGCAATGCGGGCGTTGCGAACCTGCCCCTCTTCGCGGACGATGGAAAACGCCGCACAGACCGTCGAGATATCCTGATCGTAGCGCTTGGAAATCTTGTAGACGCGAAACTCCTGCCCGTCGACCGGCTTGGGGATCGATACCGACGCAATCACCTCGTCTGGGCGGAGTTCGGTCTTGCGATAGTCGAGGAAGAAATCTTCGAGCGCCAGAAAACGGTGGCCGCTCAGCGAAGCAAGTTCAATCTCGGCGCCGAGCGCAATCAGCGCCGGCGGGCCGTCGCCGATCGGGCTTGCGGTGCCGATATTACCGCCGATGGTTCCCATGGAGCGTATCTGGGTCGAGCCAAAACGGCGGATCAAGGTCGCGAAAGAGGGGTAGTAGTCTGTAACGCTGGCGAGAATCTCTTCCCACGTTACCGCCGCCCCAAAACTCAAATGATTTTCGGTTTCACGAATGGCGCGCAGTTCGCGCACACGGGCAAGCGAAATCACCTCGTCCCAGTCGGAATGATAATCCGCCAATGCCACGCCAAGGTCGGTACCACCGCCGAGCAGAATTGCTTGCGGCTTTTCCTTGCGCAGTTGCAGCAGATCATTCAGCGATGCAGGCTGATGGAATGTCGAACCGGACGCCGAAATCGTTGTGCGTGGTTCAATCTTGGCGAAGGCAGCGACATGCGGGCCCGCAATCGTCGCACTTCCAACCTTGCGCGCCGCTTCGACGATCGGCCGGTAGCCCGTGCAGCGACAGAGATTACCGGCCAGCGCATCGTGGATGGCATCGTCGTCAGCCTGAGAGTTGGCCGCGGCCACCTCTGCACCCGCAGCGCTCTTCTGCGCTGCAAGACCTGCTAACGCAATCACGATACCCGGCGTGCAGAAGCCGCACTGGGACGAACCATTCTCCGCCATCGCCGCCTGGACCGGGTGCAATTGCTCTCCCTTCAAGCCCTCGACGGTCACCAATGCCCGGCCATCGATTTGGCCCATGGCGAGAATGCAGCTGTTGGCCGCTTGATAGTGCACGGCATCGCCTGCTGGATCGCCGATCAGCACCGAGCATGCCCCGCAATCGCCCTCCGCGCAGCCCTCCTTGGTACCGGTCAGCCGCGGCCCGCTGCGCAGCCAGTCCAGCACTGTCGTATCCGGCCGAACCGAGGCTTGCTGCTTTTGACCATTCAGAAAAAAACGTATCGTTTGTGACATGGTGCCAGCTTCGACCGGCTGGGCTTGGGCGTCAAGGGGAAAGCATTTATCGCCTTATTCAAACGACAAGCTTTTCAATCCTGTAGACCCGATCCCGCCAGAAAAACTCCTCGAGATTATTGCCCTCGCCGCCACGATCGACCACGAGAAAATCCGAGGTCTCTTCCAGCGATATCAGTGGGTGATGCCAGGCATTGCGGGCGTAATTGACGCCCTGAGTGCCACTGCACCGAAATGCAACCGGCATCGCCGGCTTGCCGCCGTCATCCTCAGCCACCACAACCAGAAATGGCCGGTTCTGCAGCGGCATGAAGGCCTGGCTGCCAAGCGGATGGCGCTCCAGCATGGTGATATCGACAGGCGGCGCAAAGGCCTTGCCGCGGAAGATATTGACCAGCACCCGTGCGCCGTTGCCCGTCACATCGACGTTGGCGAGATCATGATAGCGCTCTGTTGTGCCGTTATTGATCAAGCGCATTTCAGCGCCTTCCGTTTCGATCACATCCCCGAACGGCGCGAATGCTGGCTTGGTCAGCGGCCGGACCTCAAGATCGATGATTCTCATGCGCCGCCATTGTAAGGGTAGTGTTGGTACCAATGACGCGCAATATCGATGCGGCGCGTGATCCACACGTCTTCATGGTGCTGGATGTAATCGAGGAAGCGTTCCAGCGCGGCCGCCCGTCCCGGACGTCCCACCAGACGGCAATGCAGCCCGACCGACATCATCTTCGGCGCGCCGTCCTTGCCTTCGCCGAGCAAATAATCGAACGTGTCTTTCAGATAGGTGAAGAACTGATCGCCGGAGTTGAAGCCCTGCGGCGTCGCAAAGCGCATATCGTTGGCGTCGAGCGTATAGGGCACGATCAGGTGCGGTCCCTTCGGACCTTCGACCCAATAGGGCAGCTCATCGGCGTAGCTGTCAGCGGAATAGACAAAGCCGCCCTCCTCCATGACAATCTTCAGCGTGTTGTCCGAAGGCTTCCCCTGATAGATCCCGAGCGGCCGTGATCCGGTGATTTCCGTATGCAGCCGCACCGCCTCAAGGATATGCTGGCGCTCGACCTCTTCCGGACAGTCCTTGTATTCGAGCCAGCGCAGGCCATGACTTGCGATCTCCCAATCGGCCTCTTTCATAGCCGCAACCGCTTCCGGGTTGCGTGCCATGGCGAGTGTCACGCCATAGACGGTTACCGGCAGGTTGCGGCGCGTGAACATGCGCCAAAGCCGCCAGAAACCAGCGCGCGACCCATATTCGTAGATCGATTCCATGTTGAGGTTGCGCTGACCGGGCCAGGCCTGTGCTCCGACGATCTCCGACAGCAGACATTCGGATGCCGGATCATTGTCGAGTATCGAGCTCTCGCCGCCCTCCTCGTAATTGACCACGAACTGCACGGCGAGCTTGGCGCCACCCGGCCATTTCGGGTCGGGTGGATTGCGGCCATAGCCAATCAGATTGCGCGGATAGTCGGACAAGGAGAAGCTTCTAGTGCAAATGGCGTTGCTTATCGTTCCTGCGGTTCCAATAATCATTGAATACCGCGACACCCAACCCGCCAACGGCAATAGCGACGGGCAAAATGAAAAGGTAGAAGGCTTGTTCGAAATTCATGCTTTCAGACCTTTCAAAATATGTCGTGCTACCAAATGTAATACACCAGCAGCTAGAATCCAAACGATAGTCGAGAACGACGTGGTTAACGAGAAGCCAATTGTAGCCGTTGGAGCGATGAACCCCGCGACGAAACAAGCCGTCGAGAGGCGATCAATTGCACTTGCCAGCAGCTTCGTTCGCTCATTGTGTACGGAGACGGAAATCTCCCCCATTACCGGCGCTTGAGCAAGGACCCCAGGGCCGGAACGATCGCAGCGGCCAACGCGAGCTTCAAGATATCGCCGATGATGAAAACGCCAACGCCAAAAGCGAGCGCCTTTTCGACGCCGAAGAGATAGGCCATCCACAAAAAGCCCATTCCGAGGATAACCACTTCAGCGGCCAGCATAGCTGCACCAAGGACAAGCGGATTGCGGGCATAGCCCTTGTCAGCGGCAACGCCGACTATCCATGCCGCGGCAATGTAGGACAGAAGATAGCCGCCAGTCGGTCCAACCATATAGGCAAGTCCAAGGCCCTTTTCCGGCGTCCCGGTGAATACCGGCATGCCGAGCGCACCTTCGAGCAGGTAAAGCGCCATGGTAGCGACAGCGAGACGGGAGCCATAGGCCGCGGAGATAGCAAAGAGAGCAAAAGTCTGCATCGTCACGTTGACGAAGACCATGTCGACCTTGACCTTGGCGGCAAGTGTCATCAGGGCCGTGCCGGCAAGAGCGAGCGAGACAAACCACACGGCCTTGGCAAGCTGGCCCTCCGGCTGGAAAGTTTCGGCGAGAGAACGGGTCTGGGCAGCAGTCATATTCGTATCCTCCGTATTGGCTTTCGCCGAATTATTGAAAAGGTATATTGAGGTTTATTCTGCACTGCAATACGTCGAAAGCCTCACAGGGTATTATCGATATGAACCTCGTTTTCGACAATGTATTCGCGCCGCATTATGGCGAGGCCGTCGATATCGCGCCGGATGTGCAGCGCGTTACCGTCAACAACCCGAGCCCCTTTACCTTCCACGGCACGAACTCGTACCTGATCGGCAAAGACGCCCTGGCGCTGATCGATCCCGGTCCCATCGACGATGCGCATAGGGCGGCGCTGCTGCGTGCCATAGCCGGCCGGCCGGTCAGCCATATTTTCGTCAGCCACACCCACCGCGATCATTCGCCCCTGGCGAGCGTGCTGAAGGATGAACTCGGCGCCATTCTCGTCGCCGAGGGCGTGCACCGCCCTTCCCGCGCGTTGCATATCGGCGAGGTCAATCTGCTCGATGCCAGCGGCGATACGGAATTCGTGCCCGACCTCACCGCACCAGACAACTCGCTTATCCAAGGCGACGGCTGGGCGCTTCGCATCATTTACACACCCGGCCACACGGCAAACCATGTCGTTTTTGCACTCGAAGGAACCGACATCCTGTTTTCGGCCGATCATGTCATGGCATGGTCGACCTCCATCGTCGCGCCGCCCGACGGTTCCATGTCGGACTACATGGCGTCGCTGGACCGGCTGCTCGCCCGGCATGATCGCGTTTACTTTCCGGGCCATGGCGGCCCGGTGACCAAGCCGAAAACCTTTGTGCGCGGATTAAAAGCGCACCGGAAAATGCGCGAACGCGCCATTCTGGAACGGGTAAGGGCCGGAGACCGGACCATTCCCGCCATGGTCAAGGTGATCTACCGCGAAACCGATCCGCGCCTGCATGGCGCTGCCGCCCTGTCAGTGCTTGCGCATCTCGAAGACCTCGTTGCGCGCGGCGCCGTACAGACAGAGGGAAACCCTGCGATCGACGGCATTTATTGCTCGGGCTGAGTGGTTTCTTCCTCCGGCTGTGCACTTTGCACCTCGGCATCGAGCGCGGTCATGAATGCTGTAATGCGGTCGGCGTTTTCGCCAAGATCATGAATGCCGTAGCGGGACACAGACCGCATATCGACATAGGTCGTTTCGCCCTCGTCGGAGAGGCGGATCACCACATCGCTGGTAAAGCCGAGAAGCCATGTCCGTGCCACCACTTCGAGCAGGATTTCCTCATCAACGCCCGGCTCGCCCTTTTGGCTCACGATGGTCCAGCCATTATTGGCGATAACCGTATTGACCGCGGTCAGTATCCTGTCCGGTGAGCCATCATAGCGGCGGCCTGTCACCTGCGGGTAAGCGCTGGATTGAAGCACCCGGCTTTCTTCATCATTCACGACCGGATTCATACGCTCCGTCCTTTGCCCTGTCGCAAACAGCCCCGGCGGGTCCGTGATGTCGGTCGAGATATCGTAGATCGTTGGCAGCTTCAGTGCCTGATAGAGCGTGGTGGCGAAAGGCGCCAGCACGACGAGTGCAATCACCGTGCCCCAGAAGGCACTGGGGAAACCGAGATCGCCGCGACGCCACACGCTGGTGAAGCCCTTGATGGCGAGCAGGAGTGCGAGCAGCGCCAGACCGGCAACAATGGCGAGCAGCCAGAGAAACTCCGGCGTCTCGATGCGCTCAAACCGATGACCAACACCGGAAAGCACAAACAGGATCGCGGCAAGAAACGCTGTGCGAACAGACCATCTGGCGGAAATCGATCGGCGGCGTCGAATGTGCGGTCGCATGGAATCCTGGCATTGCTGGTCTATGAATGGCGCAAACAGCTAATCGCAATTTTGCTTCGACACAAGCAGGTGAACCGCCCTGACTGGCCCTTCCTTCTACGCCGTCAGCGCTACATATACCCGCTTCGTCTCGTCATATTTAAGTCCGATGGCCGGATCGCTCTTGCTGATCTTGCCATTTTCGAGGTGTCCAGCATAGCGGCGCAGATAGCGCGAGGCGTTGACTGCATCGACGAACGAAATATCGTACCAGCCGTCTCTTGTGGTGATATCGAATGTTTTCGTTCCGTTATCGATTATTGCCTCAACGCCGGTATAGGCACTGACCATTTTCAGCTTGCCATTCGCCGACGGCCAGGCGCCAAAGACGAATTGAAGCGTATTTCCCACATCCAGGGGTTTCATATCGACAATATCGGCGAGAGCCAATTGCGAACCGTCCTGCGAATTGCCGCGGAATTCGGCCAGATAACCATTGGGTCCGTGCACGCTGAAGAAATAATCGCCTTTGGCCTTTCCTGCAGCCAGTTTGTTATCCGTCCCGAAATCGTCCAGAACCTGTTTTGTCGTCTCGCCCGTCTTGCCCCCTCTAAACGATAAAACCACGCGCCTTCGTTACGGTCATTGGGCAAAACCGAAAGAGCCACACCGAGCTTGCCGGCATTCTTGAATGTGAACTGCAGCCGTTTGTCAGGTCTCAGGGCAGCCAGAACCTGAAAATCATAGGCCAAGGGCAGTATCTCGCAACGCGTCTGGTCCTGTTTGGAAGCAACCGGCTTTTTCGCACCGGGATCGGCGTTCACATCGGCAATGGTTGGCTTGAATTCAGGGGCGTTATGCGCAGTTGCTCTCTCGCTCGGGGTAAAAATCCTGACCGGCCGGACCGTATCGATCAGTTGGTCCATCGGATTGACGTTTGTCCGGTCAAAATCGAAAGCGCTGGTCAGATCGCCGGCAATGGCGCGCCGCCACGACGAGATATTGGTAAAGACAGGCGCGTCTTTCGGCTGTTTCTCCCTGGCGATGAGCCAGGTATCGAGAAATCTGAGAACAGAGGTGTGATCGAACGTTTCCGAGCAAACCCGCCCGCCAGCGCTCCAGGGCGAGATGATGAGCATCGGAACGCGCGCTCCCATCCCGACCACTGTCTTTCTGTTGTCGACCGATCGCTCCGAATTGAAATCGCGGGAAGCTGATTCAGCCGGTATCGTGATGCCTGCCGAAACAAGCCCCATGTCGGCGTCGAGGGGTGGAACAGGTGGAAGCACATGGTCAAAAAAGCCGCCATTCTCGTCATAGGTGATCAAGAGGGCCGTTTTATGCCAGACATCCTTGTTGGCAAGGAGCGCGCGCAAAATCTCATTGAGGTAGTACTCGCCAAAATGCGGCGGATATTTGGGACGTAGTGAAGGCTTCCGGCGGAACGATCCACGAGACTGCCGGGAGTTTGTTGTCAATAATGTCCTGCTCGAACTGCGATTTTGTATTCGCTTCTGTCCGCAAAACCGAGTTTACGGTCTGGTTTTTTATATTGATCGCTGTTCGCTTCGGCTTCCTCGTTCCGCGGTACTGCTTGAAAAACTCCAGCGTGTTGTCGCCGTAGTTCCCGGCAAATGGATCGTCCGTCCAGGTCAAGCCGTCCTGATAGAATTTCCAGTCGACCTTGAGCTCTTCAAGTTTTTCCGGATAGGTTTTCCAATTAGGCCTGCGCGAATCGTTATCCGGGACGCTGTTATTGTACGAGCTGAAATAGCCATTGTCGGTTTTGCCGTTGCAGGTACCCGTAACTGCGATTGGGATCGGTCGCGCCATTGTGCGAACAGAAATAGGCGTCGCACATGGTGAATGTCTTGGCCAGTTTGAAATAAAGCGGAATATCGGCCTCGATATAATGCGCCATCGTGACGATGTCTTTATTGGGAATCCACTTGTCACTCAGGCCCCTGTTCCATGCGGCAAGCCCGTCATTGTAGCCATGCGCGGGATCCTGCAGAAAAACATTTCCGGCGTCCGTATCGGCGCTGGCACCCTTGGGCAGGCGGTAAGGCCGTACCCTTTGAGCGGATGCATTGCTTTGCGGTTGATGCCAGACCGGCTCGCCATCCTTCATTTTCAATGGCCGTGGATCGCCAAAGCCACGAACGCCGCGCAACGTGCCAAAATAATGGTCGAAGGAGCGGTTCTCCTGCATCAGGATTATCACGTGCTCGATATCTTTCAGTGAGCCTTTGGCGCAATGCGGATCAGCGCTGAGCAAATCGTTCATGACTGTCGATTCCGCCAGCGCCTGCTGCATATAGGTCGAACAGGCTGCATAAGCTGCCGCATTGGTGCCGGCTATACCGAGCATCTTGATGAAATCGCGTCTGTCCATAATGGCTTCCGAAATTTATAGAAATTGAAATCGTTGGTGACCGGTCGCTGCTACCGGCACCGAAAAACGGGGCTACTGACAAACTTCTGGCTGAAGCGCCGCAAGCTGCCTTTTGGCCTCCGCAAGCTCGCCGGTCAGCCGTTTTACGTCCGCAGCGCTCAACGCCCCATCGGCGATTGCCGCATCGAGTTCACCCTGCAGCCTGGCCGCGGTGGCAGCGCTGATTGTTCCATTGGCCTTGGCTTGATCGAGATCTGCCTGAAGTTTGGCCAACGCGGCCGCATTCTCGTCCCGGGCTGTAACAAGCTCTGCCTTTTCTGCCTCAGCTTTTGCGAGGGCTCCTTTGGTCGTCGCGAGTTCCGCCGACTGCGTGTCGAAAGTCGCCTGTGAAACATCGGGCTGCTTCGGTGCATCGGAACCGTTGCACGAGGCGAGGAGTGGCATGGCAAGCGATAGAAAAATCGATCTGGACGAAAAAATATGCAATTTAAAACCCCGCAACGAAACCTATTCTGAAATTAGGACGACAATATTGATCAGTTTTTATAGTACTATAGTTTAATCGATCCGATGCTGTGCAGCTCTGACGCTGTAACTTTGAATAAACTTCAATACATCGACGCCGGATGCATTAACCTGTCGAGGTGACACTTCGATGACACCCCTTGAGGAACCCTCTTCTGGCTCGCGCGTTTGCGACAGATATATGCCGTTTACACTTTATGAGTGGATCGGATGTCACAGTGCTGACATGATCGCCCGCCTGATTTGGGTAAAATTGTTGCAGGAAACAGAGGGCGGCGTGCAAGCCGCATTGTGAAATGAAGATTACGAGGCCCGACAATATGCCTGAGGCTGGCAAAGCGGTTTCGCTTGAAGTTGTGGAAATCGAGCTTGCGCTCGGTGCCCAGGACATTGTCGCCGACGGTTTTGAGGGCGCCCTGCAGAAGGCGGCCAACCTCGTCAATGGCGAAGTGGTCTTCAATATCAGAGCACCGGAAAACAGCGATCAGCAGCGGATCGCCGCCATTTCTGTTTCGGACGGTACGACCGACCAGACCGTGTTCGTGATGCTCGGCAATGACGGAACCAGTTTGACGGTCACCACGGATCAACCCGAGACCGCCCCCCCAAGCAAACTCGGTATGGATTTTGCCGCGCTCATCAAACGGTTTCGGACCTAGAGCCGCGCCATTGTATTCCGGCGAGGTTTTTGCGCAACAATACGCGAAAATGCCACAAGACCTGGCGATTCCTGTACAAGAATAGTCAATTTCGGGATGCTTTTCTGCACCCTGAGTTGAAATTTTGGTTAGCAAGGTTGCAATGAGCTTTCCTGGCGCTTCGCTTTGCTCTTTCAAACGCAACTGGCTAAGGTCGCAAATCTTTCAAAGCCGGAGTTACCAAATGGCAAATGGCCACCCTCTCACCAATGTCCAGCAGCGCGATATCAACGCGGTTCTGCACCCTTATACGCCCCTGCACAAGCTTCCGGAGATCGGTCCACTGGTGATGGGACACGGCAAGGGTGTCTACCTCTACGATACGCAAGGCAAGGAATATATCGAGGGCATGTCTGGCCTCTGGTGTGCGGGCTTGGGCTTCGGCGATGAAGAGATGATCGAGGCTGCCACCGAGCAGATGCGCACGCTGCCCTATTACCACCTCTTCGGCGGCAAGGGCATGGAGCCTGCCATCGAACTTGCTGAAAAGCTTAAGGAAATCGCGCCGGTGCCGATTTCGAAGGTGTTCTATACCTCCTCCGGTTCCGAGGCCAACGACACGCAGGTCAAGCTCGCCTGGTACTATAATAATGCGCTCGGGCGGCCGAAAAAGAAGAAGATCATCTCCCGCATCAAGGCTTATCACGGCGTGACTGTGATGGCCGCTTCGCTGACGGGACTGGCCGGAAACCACAAAGGCTGGGACCTGCCGGTCGAAGGCATTCTGCACACGGATTGCCCGCATTTTTACCGCTTCGCCCTGGAAGGCGAAAACGAAGCGGAATTTGTGACGCGCCTCGCCAAGTCCTTGAAAGATATGATTGAACGGGAGGGGCCAGAGACGATTGCCGCCTTCATCGCCGAACCTGTCATGGGCGCTGGCGGCGTGCTTGTCCCGCCATCAAGCTACTTCGCCGCCATTGAACCCACCTTACGCGAGCATGATATTCTGATCATCGCCGACGAAGTCATCAATGGCTTCGGGCGCACAGGAAACTGGTGGGGTAGCCAGACTGTCGGAATGACACCGACGACGATTTCGGCCGCCAAACAGCTTACCGCAGCCTATGCGCCGCTTGGTGCTGTGCTGGTGCCGGAAGATGTATATCAGGCCTATGTCGACCATAGCGCACAGCTCGGCAGTTTCGGGCACGGCTTCACCTATGGGGGTCATCCGGTCGGCTGCGCTCTTGGTGTGAAGGCAATCGAGATTTACCAGCGCCGCAATATTGTTGAGGTTGTACGGGCACTTACGCCGACTTTCGAGGCGCGGCTCGCCAAGGTCAAGGACCATCCACTGGTGGGCGAAGTGCGCAACTCCGGCCTGATGGGCGCTGTCGAGCTCGTTGCCGACAAGAAGACCAAGCGCTCCTTCGATCCGGCGCACGGCGTCGCTGCACAGCTCGCGCGTTTCCTCGAAGGACATGGTGCTGTGCTCCGTGCGATTGGCGATTCCATTGCGTTCTGCCCGCCGATGATCATCACCGAAGACGAGCTCAACGAGTTGTTCAACCGCTTCGAACTGGCACTGAACGATACCGAGGCGCATGTCTCGAAGAATGGGTTACGCGCGCAATAATTTGAACTGATCAAGCAAAAGGGCGGTCAAAAGACTGCCCTTCTTCGTTTATTGTGTTGTGAGCGTAACGCTTTGTTTTGCCTGAGCTTTTAACGGCCAAGACACTGTGTCAATTAGACGATTTTTTCCGTAGCGGCATAAAGTCTGAGTTAGACACCTTCGTGAACAGGTGCGTCCGACTCGTGGACATCTTCAAGACGGACAAAGCGGAAACCCTTCTGCTTCAAAGCCAGCACACCCTCGACCACGCCCGCCCCGGCGACATGCGTCGGCTGGTTGATGTGCGCAATGATGACGTCACCGTCCTTGGCCGCCGCGATGCGCTTTTTCACCTGCGCAGCCATAAGTGACGCGCCGGCATCGGCGTTGAGCGAATAGCCGGCAACGCGGTAACCCATGTCATGGATCAGCGTCACGGCATTGTCGCTGTAGCGGGCGGTCGCATCGCGGTACCAGACGGGTTTCGTTAGCGGAACAGCAGCCATCGCATCCACTCCACCCTGAATTTCGGCACGGATCGCCGGCAATGAACCCGCCGTTTTCAGTCCGAACATGGTCGGTTGGTTATCGATGGCAGGGACATGGTTAAGTCCATGATTCTCAAGCTCAAACAGGTCCGGATGCGCTTTCATGATGGCAACCGAGGCGGCATTGCGCTTGAGCCAGCGGCCGGTCACGAAGATCGTCGCGGGAATTTTGTTATCGACCAACGTATTGACGATGCGCTGATCGGTCTGGCCGGAACAGGCGTCCAGGGTCAATGCTACCTGCGGCCTCGCATCGCCGCCCTTGGCAATGAAAAGTTTTGGTTCGACGAAATGCGGATGCTCGCTGGCTAAGGCCATGGCAACAGAGGCACAGAGAACAGTTGCAGTAATGATTGCCGTTGCTGAACGCATGATTGTCGCCATGTCTTGAGGAATTTCGCGCGGACAGAGCGCGCGAAACCGAGCATATTTATGGCAGGCATGCTTCAGGCATTCTTCGCCTTTGCAGATGCCTGCGCCGCTGCCAAACGGGCGATCGGCACGCGGAAAGGCGAGCAGGAAACATAATCGAGCCCGACGTCCTCGCAGAAGTGGATCGATGCCGGGTCTCCGCCATGTTCGCCGCATATGCCAAGCTTGATACCGGGCCGGGTTGCCCTGCCCTTGTCGGCGCCGATCCGAACCAGCTCGCCCACCCCATCGATGTCGATCGACACGAAAGGATCCTGCTCGATGATGCCCTTCGTCTGATAGGTCATCAGGAAGGAGGATGCGTCATCGCGCGAGATACCGAATGTCGTCTGGGTCAAGTCGTTGGTTCCAAACGAGAAAAACTCGGCAACTTCCGCAATCGAGTGGGCCCGGATGGCGGCACGCGGCAGCTCGATCATCGTTCCTACAAGATAGTTGATCTTGATATCAGCCTCTTTCATCACATCGGCAGCAACCGCATCGATGCGCGCCTTGACGAAATCGAGTTCGGCACGCAACCCGACGAGTGGAACCATGATCTCCGGTTCGACAGGTGCGCCCGTCGATTTGGCCGCTTCGACCGCGGCTTCGAAAATCGCCCGCGCCTGCATTTCCGCAATTTCCGGATAGGAAATGGCGAGACGGCAGCCGCGATGGCCGAGCATCGGGTTGGTTTCGTGCAGGCTATCGGTTCGCTCGCGCAGCTTGTCGGCGTTGACATTCATCGCCGCAGCGACTTCGGCGATCTCTTCCTCGGTCTTCGGCAGGAACTCATGCAACGGCGGATCGAGCAGGCGAATAGTAACCGGCAGACCATTCATGATTTCGAACAGTTCCACGAAATCGGAACGCTGCATCGGCAATAATTTGTCGAGCGCAGCACGACGGCCTTTCTCGTTGTCGGCGAGGATCATTTCACGCATGGCGACGATACGTTCGCCTTCGAAAAACATATGCTCGGTACGGCAAAGTCCAATGCCTTCAGCCCCGAATGACCGGGCCGTGCGGGCATCGACCGGCGTTTCGGCATTGGCACGCACTTTCATGCGCCGCGTCTTGTCAGCCCATTCCATGATCTTGCCGAAATCTCCGGAAAGTTCCGGCTGCCGCATAGGCACGGCGCCTTTCAGTACCTGACCGATGCCGCCGTCGATGGTGATGATATCGCCCTTCTTCAGCACAACGCCCATGGCCACCAGCGTTTCATTACGATAATCGACGCGTAGCGAGCCGGCACCTGAAACGCAAGGCTTGCCCATGCCGCGCGCGACGACAGCCGCGTGGCTGGTCATACCGCCACGCGTGGTCAGGATCGCTTCGGCGGCATGCATGCCGTGAATGTCTTCGGGGCTGGTCTCGATACGAACCAGGATGGCTTTTCGCCCTTCGGCTTTCAGTTGTTCGGCATCTTCCGAAGAGAACACGATTTCACCTGTTGCGGCGCCCGGAGATGCCGGAAGACCGGTACCGATGATGTTACGCTCGGCGCCTGGATCGATCGTGGGATGTAGCAGTTGGTCAAGCGAAGCGGGATCGATGCGCAGGACCGCTTCCTCGCGTGAGATCAGGCCTTCTTCTGCCATCTCCACGGCAATCTTCAGCGCAGCTTTCGCCGTGCGCTTGCCGGACCGGGTCTGCAGCATCCACAGCTTGCCGTTCTCGATGGTGAATTCGAGATCCTGCATGTCGGTGTAGTGCTTCTCAAGCCGATCTGACACCGCACAAAACTCGGCAAATGCCGCAGGCATAATCTTCTCGAGCGACGGCTTGTCCGAGCCCGCCGCGATACGTGCGTCTTCGGTGATGTTCTGCGGCGTGCGGATACCGGCGACGACATCCTCGCCTTGCGCGTTGACGAGGAACTCGCCGTAGAGCTTCTTTTCACCGGTGGATGGATTGCGTGTGAAGGCAACGCCTGTCGCCGAACGATCGCCCATATTACCGAAAACCATCGCCTGAACACTGACAGCCGTACCCCAGCTTTCGGGAATATTGTGCAAGCGCCGGTAGGTAATCGCACGGGCGTTCATCCAGCTGGAAAAAACAGCGCTGATTGCACCCCAAAGCTGCTTCTCGGGGTCCTGCGGGAAAGGCTCTTCGAGTTCGTCTTCGATCTTGGCTTTGTAGAGGGCAATGACATTCTTCCAGTCGTCGGCAGTCAGTGCCGTGTCGACCTCATGGCCGAGATTGGCCTTCGTATCTTCGAGAATCTCTTCAAATACCGAATGATCGAGCCCCATGACAACGTCCGAATACATCTGGATGAAGCGGCGATAGCTGTCATACGCAAAGCGTGCATCGCCTGTTTCGCGGGCAATGGCCTCCACGGTCTCGTCGTTGAGACCTAGATTGAGCACTGTGTCCATCATTCCAGGCATGGACGCGCGCGCGCCGGAGCGCACGGAGACCAGCAGCGGCTTTTCCCTGTCGCCAAAGTTACGGCCGGTGATCGTGGCAATATGGGCAAGAGAGGTTTTTACATCTGCGTCGAGCGAGCCCGGATATTTGCGGCCATTGTCGTAGTACCAGCTGCAAACATCAGTCGTGATGGTGAATCCCGGTGGCACCGGCAAACCAAGCGCGCACATCTCAGCAAGATTTGCGCCTTTTCCACCCAACAGATTACGATCACCGGCGGATCCTTCCGCCTTGCCGTCGCCAAATGTGTAGACCCATTTCACCATTGCAGCCTCCCTTGCCGCTGAAGCACAAGAGAGGTCTACGCGATCAATTCGTCAAGCACCATTAAAAAATGCTGCATCGCAGCATTCAAATCGATTAGCAGAGTAAATCCGCATTAAGCTTTGAAATCCTTCGTCATTTGCGGCCGATCAGCTTGCTTCACGTAGCTGCTCTGCGGTCTGAAGATCGACCGAGACCAGTTGGCTCACGCCCTGTTCGGCCATCGTTACACCGAAGAGACGGTTCATCCGCGCCATGGTGATTGGATTGTGGGTAATGACCACAAATCGTGTGTCGGTGGACGCCGCCATTTCATCCATCAGATTGCAGAAGCGCTCGACATTGTGATCATCGAGCGGCGCGTCCACTTCGTCGAGGACACAGATCGGCGCCGGATTGGTCAGGAACACTGCGAAGATCAGCGCCATCGCCGTCAAGGCCTGCTCGCCGCCGGACAGGAGCGTCATGGTCTGGGGCTTCTTGCCCGGTGGACGGGCCAGAATTTCGAGACCAGCTTCGAGCGGATCGTCGGATTCGATCAACTGCAGTTCTGCCGTACCGCCACCAAACAGGTGCGTGAACAGGCGCCGAAACTGGACATTCACTACCTCGAAAGCGGCGAGCAACCGCTCGCGGCCTTCGCGGTTCAGACTCTGAATTGCCTGGCGCAGTTTCTTGACTGCCTCGATGATATCCTCACGCTCGGTGATAATCGCCTCGAGCCGCGCGGAAAGCTCTTCCTGCTCTTCCTCCGCCCGCAGGTTGACCGCACCGAGGCGTTCACGTTCGATCTTCAGACGTTCCAGGTTGCGCTCGATGGCGTCGACATCCGGCAGCGGATCGTTCGGTCCCAGTCCGGTCAGTTTCATCGCCTCATGTGGAGCACAATTCAGCGCCTCGGCAATACGTATCTCGGCGTCCTTGCGGCGCTCCTGGGCCGCGGCCAGCCGTTCCTCGGCGCGTGCCCTGCCCTCTCGTGCCGTCGCCAGAGCCTGAATGGCATCGGTAGCCGCCTGGTCCAACTCCCGCTGCTTGTTTTCCGCAACAGCGAGCTTATCGGCCGCATCCTTGCGCAGCGTCTCCGCTTCGGACAATTGCGAAAGCAATATGCGGTTGCGCTCGGCGAGTTCGTCAGGAGCATCAGCGAGATTTTCCGCCTCGCGTTCGGCCTCAAGACGCCGTTCGGCGAGCGATTTGATCTGGCGATCCGCATTGTCGGCGCGCCCGATCCAGCTCTTGCGCTCGTAGCCGATCGCTTCGAGGCGACGCTGGCGGTTTTCGGCTTCGCGGCGCAGACCATCATGAACGGCCCGCGCTTCCGCCAGCGCAGCGCGGTCCAGCGTGACTTCGCTCGTCAGACTGGCGAGCCGGGTATTGACTTCCTCGAGGTCGGGAGCGCTCGCAAGCCGTGTTTCTGCCTCGACGAACTGTTCCTGCGTTTCCTCCAGGGTTTCGGCCAGGCGAGCCTTGCCCTCTTCGAGCGCGGCACGGCGGCTGGACAATTGCCCGCTGGCACGCTCGGCGGCAGCGAGTGCTTCGCGAGCATCGCTCACGACCCGCTGCATGCCGCGCCAGTTGTCACGTGCCGTCCGTTCAGTTTCCACGGATTGGCGCACATCTGCTTCGGCCACGGCTATCGCAGCTTCCGCCATACGCAAAAGTTTCGTTGCCTCGACCACTTCAAGGTCGAGTTCCGCCAGCCGGTTCTTTTGTGCAAGGCGCTGCGCAGCCGGCGTTGGTGCATCAGCGCTCGCCGTATACCCATCCCAGCGCCACAGCGCACCGTCCCGGCTGACTAGTCGCTGACCCGGCTTGAGTGCAGATTGCAGCCGCGCCCCGTCTGCTTCACCGACAATACCGATCTGGGCGAGACGGCGCGCCAGCTGACGTGGAGCGTGGACAAATTCCGCCAAGGATCGAGGACCTGCCGGCAATGCCGGATCCTCCGAACCATCGACCTCACCCCAGAAGACCGGAGCGCTTTTGTCCGTAGGTGCGTCGAGATCCTCACCCAAGGCAGCGCCAAGAGCAACTTCATAGCCCTTCTCGACTTTCAGCGCCTCTACGACCGCGGGAAACAGGTCCGACCCGCCAATGTTGATCATCTTGGCGAGCGTATTCGCTTCCGTCTCTATGCGGCCCAGATTGCTGCGTGCTTCCTGCACCGGCTGCCGAAGTTCGGTCTCCCGCCGGCGCGCTGTTTCGACAGCAGTTTCAGCAGCAAGAGCTGAATCTTCAGCCTCCTCAAGAGCAGCTTCAGCGGCTTCCACCAGACCTTGTTTTTCAACCGGATCAGCCAGCGCGCTGATCTGGACCGCGACAGCAGACAGGTCGCGCTCCACATCGCTCATTTGGCGCATGAGGCGTTCGCGCCGCTCGGCACTTTCGCGCAAGTTCCGCTCGACCTGCGCACGCTCCGCCGACACTTCCGCGCGCTCGGCAGTAACCTTGGCTAGTGCTGCTTCGCTTTCTTTCAGCTTGGCGTCGGCACGCTCGAATTCGGCACGCGTTTCGATCTCGCGTTCACCGGCATTGGCATTTTCTTCGTTGAGCGACCGCTCCTCGGCGTCGAGACGCTCCAGTACATCGGCATTGTCGCGCACCATCTGCTCTTCGCGGGCAATGTCCACCGTGAACTGCGCAAGGCGCTTTTCCAGCTCACTTTGGCGGGCGCGCACGCGCTCCGCTTCTTCACTGAGCTGCGACCGGGCAATCGTCAAACGCTGCAATACGGCTGCAGCCCTGGCTTCGGCCTCACGCAAATCCGGCAATTTGTGCGCGCCAATCGCCTGTTCCTTGGCGGCGTTCATCTGCTTTTGTGCCTGATCACCGACGCCAGACGTGGCGATTGACAGAGCCGATTGGGCTTCGCCTTCCTGCGCCTTGGCGACGGACCATTTCAAATGCAGCAAAATCGCTTCGGACTGGCGAATATCGGCGGACAGGCCTTTGAAGCGGTTTGCCTGCCGCGATTGCCGCTTCAAGCTCTCGATCTGCGTTTCAAGTTCGCCGACGACATCCTCGAGCCGCTCAAGGTTCTGCTCCGCTGCGCGCAAGCGCAATTCCGCTTCATGTCGGCGGGTATGCAGTCCGGAGATGCCCGCGGCCTCCTCCAACAAGGCCCTGCGCGCCTGAGGTTTTGCCTGAATGAGTTCGCCGATACGGCCCTGCCCGACCATCGAAGGTGACCGGGCACCCGTCGATTGATCGGCAAATAACAACTGCACATCCTTGGCGCGGGCATCCTTGCCATTGATGCGATAAACCGAGCCGGCCTCGCGTTCGATGCGCCTAGAGACCTGAAGTTCGTCCGCATTGTTGAAAGCCGAAGGAGCGCTGCGGTCCTGATTGTCGAGGAAAAGCGTGACTTCCGCGGTGTTGCGCGACGGGCGTGTGCCCGAACCGGAGAAGATGACGTCATCCATCCCGGATGCGCGCATGTTCTTGTATGAGCTTTCGCCCATAACCCAGCGCAATGCTTCAACGAGATTGGATTTGCCGCAGCCATTCGGTCCGACAACGCCGGTCAGACCGCTTTCGATGACAAATTCGGCCGGTTCTACGAACGATTTAAAGCCGAGCAGGCGGAGCTTGGTAAAGCGCATCAGATGCCCTTTCCGACAAACACCGCGAAAACAAAAGATATGCCGACGGACACGACGAAGCGTCCGCCGGAAACCAGCTGGCGGTTACTTAAGCAGTCCGTCGATGATCGCTGACATTTCGTCAACCGATAGGGCTCCCGAGTATCTGGTGCCATTGATGAAGAATGTCGGAGTGGAATTCACTCCGAATTCATTGGCTCCGCGCTCACGCACAGCATTCACATCATCCAGAAGTTTTTGGTTCGTCAAGCAAGCCTTGAAGGACTCCTGTGTAAAACCAGCCAATTTGGAGATTTGCAGCAAAGGTTCTTCCGCATTTGCCGCTCCTGCCCACTGTTCCTGCTGTTTGAACAGAACATCGACCAGCGGGTAATAGCGCTCTTCAGGAGCGCAACGTGCCAGCATGAAGGCCGCCGCGGCGCGCGGATCAAAGGGGAACTCGCGCAGGATCAGCTTCGCCTTGCCCGTATCGATGTATTTTTCCTTGATCGTAGGCAGGGTCGTCGTTGCGAAATGCGCGCAGTGCGGGCAAGTCATCGATGCGTATTCAACAATCGTCACCGGAGCATCCGCCTTGCCCATTACGATATCTTTCAAGGTGCCGGGCGCAAGCAGCTTGGCCTCGTCGACTGTACCCGCCGCAGGCGGGACCTTTACATCGGATGTATTCGGGACAGGAGTGGCGTTAGGTGCAGTTTCTTGTGCCCAAGCCTCCGTGCCAGCGGCCAAAGCGATGGCAGCCGTGGAAACAGCGGCGAGCGTCAGAATTCTTCTGCGTGTCAGCAATTCAGTCATAAGATCACCTGTCTCCGGTGTTGATTATGCAATTACAAGTCTTGACTCGTTAGTGGCCCATGCCAGTTTCTTTAAGGCACAGTATGCGTTCTGTCTTTGAATTTTTCGTGATGCAAGGTCAATGAATTCATACCGATAAGAATTATCGTTTCCTCTTATCGGCGTAAATGCTTTGACCCAGCCGTTGCAGCGCTTCACGCAGACCGTCATCCTCGATCGGTTCGAGCGAGCGGCTGATCTTGTCAGCTGTTGCCGCGTCCACGGGCGGCAGGGTCCGGCGTTTTGCAACCGGCTGTTCGACCGGCTTCTGCTCGATCTTTATCCGCCCGACAGCGGCAAATCCCAGAAATGCATTGACCCGGCTGATGATTTCGCCCGTTTCGTGTTGAATTCGCATGGCCGTGAAACCCTGACAGGCAACCACGAGCGTTGCCGGTTGGAACGGATCATCCTCATGCGCGCGACGCGGCCAAAGCAGCTTGAGCGGCCGGGATTTTTCGCCCAGGGCCGGCCCGACAACCTCTTCCCAGGCCTGGACAAGCTCGATCGTGATCCCCGCCCGCTTGCGCAACACCGGATCGAGGATGCCTGCGGCGGGATCGGCAAGTGGTCGGAAACCCTTTTTGCTGCGGTCATCGCTCATCGGACCGGCGCACCTGCTCCAGAGAAAGTTTCAACGGCCATTATAGCCGCGAAACCATTCGACGAACAAAGGAATACCGTCTTCCAGCAAAGTCGCCGGGGAAAAGCCAAGGTCGCGAGAGGCCAATTCTATGTCCGCAAAGGTACGCTTGACGTCAGCAGGCGGCATCGGCTCAAATTGTTTGATGGCCTTGCGGCCACAGGCCTCCTCGATGATTTCGATAAAACGCGTCAAGGCAACTGGCTTGTTGTTGCCGAGATTATACACCGGCGCTGTTCCATCAGGATTCGCTAGTATGCGGTTTACGGCGCCAAAAACACCATCGACGATATCATCAATGAACGTGAAATCGCGCTGCATATGGCCGTGATTGTAAACCTTGATCGGCTCGCCCCGCAAAATCGCGTCCGTAAAAAGCCAGGGAGCCATATCCGGACGGCCGTAGGGGCCATAGACGGTAAAGAACCGCAGGCCTGTTGAAGCGACCTTGTGCACGTGCCGATATGAATGGGCGAGAAGCTCAGCCGAGCGCTTTGTCGCAGCGTAAACCGAAACGGGATGATCGACGGGATCGTTCTCGGAGAATGGAACTTTGGTGTTGGCGCCGTAGACCGATGACGAACTGGCGTAGACTACGGGTGGCCGTTTTGGCATTTTCAGCGCCTGCTCGAAAATCGTCACCTGACCATGTACGTTGGCATCGACATAGGCCGCCGGATTTTCGACCGAGTAGCGTACGCCCGCCTGTGCCGCGAGGTGTACGATAATGTCGGCATCCGCATCGTCGCCAATCGCCGCGGAAAGTTCGTTCGGATTGGCTATGTTCGCGCGGAGAAAACGAATGTTGGAGAGGCCATCCAGCGCAGAAAGCCGGGCTTCCTTGAGCGCTACAGGATAATAATCGTTGAGATTGTCGATCGCGATAACGTCAAAACCTTCGCTCACGAGCCGTTTCGCAACGTGAAATCCGATAAAACCCGCTGCTCCAGTAACGATGGCCTTCATAAATTGCCCAACATCATTTTAATCGATCTTCGCCACGACGCGCGTTTGATCCAATTCACCTAAAGCAAGTATGTCGCCTTCTGCACAGGCGGATACCTGCGGTATGGACAGATACGGCGATGTTCCTGCTATCCAGCAGATCATTAACGTAAGGTAGATGAAAACCGCATCCGTCGCATCATGTCCGAACATGATGCCCAGTGCGCCCGTAATCACATAACTCGTCACCAGCAATAGAGAAATAGCGGTCGCGAGATCGCGGCCCGGCCCGGGCTCTTTCCTGCGCGCGGCGATTATCGGAGCAGCGAGAAGCCCGAGCACCGCCAGCACACCCAATATACCGCCATCAACAGCGGCATTCAAAAGACCGTTGTGAACGTGAGTAAAAGACATTTGCTTTTCAGGAGGCAAATTCAGAATCTCGTTGACTCGGGACATGCGATTTTGCGGACCATAGCCGATCAGTGGCGACGCCAGAAAAGCCCGCTTGGCGGCTGACCACAGCATCAATCGCGCATTCAACGAATTGATACTGTCCGGCTGATGATCCATCTGAACGATATCACTTTCGAGCGCATGATAACGTTCCGTCACTTTCATCGCCGCCAGGGCAACGACGGCAACGATTATGACAGCTCCAACCACCTTCACGACATTAGTGATTGTCGGCAGGGTTTGTCCCCGCAAGTACCAATACAAGATGGCAAAGTGTAAAGGCATGACCAGCCAGGCCGAACGCGTGCCGGAAAGAAAAGCGCACACAAGACCACATGCAAAACCAGCGATCGCGATGAAGCGTTCCGCCTTGCTGTCTGAGTGAGCATTGAGCAGGGAAATGCTGCCAAATAAAACTGTGAACAACCCGAAGACGGCGGCATTGCCGGCGCCCCCCTCGGCTCGGGGAGACAGGAATATGATCTGCCCAATACTGAACATAAGCGAGCCGATCATGCCGATGCCGGCACCTGTAATCAAAAATGGTATCAAGCGACCGGAAATGCTCATCCGAAGTCGTGGCAAGACTGCCCAGATCGCGAGGAACGGGATCATTTTCAGCACAAAGGCACCGCCCTTGGCCGGGTTCGGATGAATAATCACCGAAAATACGGTCACCAGCACATAGAAAGTCAGACACCACGCCACGATCTTGTCGGTTTTGTTCATAGTGAATCGGAAGCGCTTCGTGGCCAGCGAAAAGGTGGCCCATAGGAAGGCGCACACCAGGGTCACGGAAGTTCCGCTTGCCAGCAAACCCGGAAAAAGCGCAAACACAAATGTAAAGAGGCGATTGTTGCGATCGATTCCGATGAAATGTCCCCGTGTGGGGAGCATCACCGCCTTGGCTAACTTATCTGGAAGCATCTATGGTTCCGAATGATTATGAAATTCATGCTTGCAACCGTTTTTTAGAACCGTCAGGGCTTCGTGTAGCGCAGTTTGGAATTGATGCAACCCATAACCACCCAACTACTACTATGGTATGATTCCCACCATCGAATTCTACCATGGCGCATTTCGCCGCGCGAGCGTCTCGCAGGCGTCGCTGCCGATCCCTATCGGATCTGGCTTTCCGAAATCATGCTGCAACAGACGACGGTTGAAGCCGTCAAATCCTATTTCCGCTTTTTCATCGAAAAATGGCCAACAGTGGTGGATCTGGCCGCCGCCAGTCAGGATGATGTGCTGCGTGCCTGGGCAGGCCTTGGCTACTATTCACGCGCACGAAACCTGAAGAAATGTGCCGATATCATCTGTGCGGAACATGGCGGGTGTTTCCCGTCCGATCTGGCCAGCTTGAAGTCGCTGCCGGGTATTGGCGATTATACAGCGGCCGCGATCGCCTCGATTGCATTTGATCTACCCATGGCGGTTGTCGACGGCAATGTGGAGCGCGTAATCACGCGGCTCTATGCTCTCGCAACTCCTCTGCCGTTCGCCAAGCCTGAAATCCGGATACGCATGCAGGCGCTTACACCTGATGAGAGATCGGGGGATTTTGCGCAGGCAATGATGGATCTGGGAGCAACGATCTGTACACCCAAGCGGCCCGCATGCGTCATTTGCCCGCTCAACGACAATTGCCAGGCGCTGCGAACAACGGATCCGGAATTCTTTCCGGTCAAGGCGCCCAAGAAAGAGAAGCCCGTTCGGGTTGGGGCGGCCTTCGTCGCTATTTCGGATGATGAGATTCATTTACGCAGCCGGGCAGAGACTGGCTTGCTCGGCGGGATGGCGGAAGTGCCGACGACAGCATGGACTGCACGTCTGGATGGGGGAACCGGGTTGGATACGGCCCCCTTCCCGGCAAACTGGATCGCCGCCGGCAGCATCACCCATGTTTTTACGCATTTCGAATTGCGTCTTAAAATTTACGCAGCCCATGACGTAGAGAAAAAGACCATTGCCGATGGCTGGTGGGTCAAAGTCGAAAAACTCGAGGGTGAGGCGTTGCCCACGGTCATGAAAAAGGCCATTGCTGCCGCCATTCCGGACGCATTCGCAAGGAGAAGAAAATAGAATGACACAAGTCAAGCATATCGTTTTCGACATTGGCATGGTTCTTATCCACTACGACCCGCATGCGGCTTTCCTGAACGTCATTCCCGATGCCACTGAGCGCAAATGGTTCTTCGACAACATCTGCACCCATGAATGGAATATCGAGCAAGATCGGGGACGGAAGTGGCCGGAAGCCGAGGCGCTTCTCATTGCCGACTTCCCCGACCGCGAGCATCATATCCGCGCGTTCCGGCGGAACTGGCACATGATGGTGCCGCATTCGATAGATGGCAGCGTCGAGATCATGCGCAAGCTGATCGCCGATGGTCATGACGTCACGATGCTAACCAATTTCGCCTCAGATACTTTGCGCGAGGCCTGGGAGCGATACCCTTTCCTGACCGAGAGCCGCGGCGTTACTATTTCCGGCGATATCGGCCTGATCAAGCCGGACAAGGCAATCTACGATCACCACATCGCTACTTTTGAACTTGAGCCTTCCGCAACGCTTTTCATCGATGACAGCGCCAAAAATGTTGCCGGTGCCAAGGCCGCAGGCTGGCAATCGGTGCAATTCATCGATCCAGAAAGGCTTAAGGCCGACTTGAAATATCTCGGTATCAACGTCTGAGCGACAGCCAACGCCCGGAGACCACCGGGCGTTTCTGCTGCTGGGCGGGACTGGTAGCCAGACTTAACCGCCTGCGGAAACCATGCCGGTGCGTACCTGCTTGCGCAATTCATCGATCGGCTTGAGCACGCCTTCATCTTCGAAGTGCCAGAATGTCCAGCCGTTGCAGGCATCTAGCCCCTGCACTTTCGCGCCCATGCGGTGGATGGATCCGGCTTCGCCACTGGCGGTTACAGTTCCATCGGCACGCACGATAGCGGCATGGCGCTTGCGCGCATCGCTCAGTATCGCACCGGGCTTCAACATGCCGGATTCAATGATGCTGCCGAAAGCGACACGCGGTTCCGCGCGCTTGCTGGTCATGACGGTGAGTTCAGCCCCGCCCAGTGCGTCCACCGCAGCGATGCGAGCCGTCGCAGCATCGATATATTTCTGTTCCCGTTCGATGCCGACAAAGTGACGTCCAAGCCGTTTTGCGACGGCACCGGTGGTTCCCGATCCAAAGAACGGATCGAGAATGATATCCCCTGGTTTCGATGAAGCCATGAGAAGCCGGGCAAGCAGGGCCTCTGGCTTCTGGGTTGGGTGTATCTTGTCGCCATTCTCATCTTTAAGACGCTCCGAGCCGGTGCAAATCGGGAAAAGCCAATCCGAGCGCATCTGCAGATCGTCATTGGCCGCCTTCATGGCTTCGTAATTGAACGTGTAGCCCTTTGATTTCTGATCGCGCGATGCCCATATCATGGTCTCGTGGGCGTTCTGGAACCGGCGTCCGCGAAAATTCGGCATCGGATTGTTCTTGCGCCAGATGATGTCGTTGAGCATCCAGAATCCGAGATCCTGCATTGTCGCGCCGACACGGAAAATGTTGTGATAGGAGCCGATGACCCAGATCGTGCCGTTTGGCTTCAGCACACGGCGGCATGCGAGAAGCCAGGCGCGCGTGAACGCGTCATACGCTTGGAAACTTTCGAATTGGTCCCAATGATCGTTGACCGCATCCACCTTCGACTGGTCCGGGCGATGCAGATCGCCCTCGAGCTGAAGGTTATACGGCGGATCGGCGAAGATGATGTCGATCGAATGATCAGGCAAACGGTTGAGTGCGGCGACGCAGTCGCCTTTGAGAATAGTGTCGATCCAGGTAGATTGCGGTGCTGCCTGGGACAGTTCATTCACGAGACGGACAACTGACATTTGATACTCGATTACTGGAGACGCGTTACATGGCGTTATGGTTACCGCACACGGTAAATATCGCGTTAAGAGCCCTTCGGGAAAGTCGCTGCGGCGAGGCATATGGCGTGGTTTTCGAGAACCGGAGCGCAGCGTACTCAAGTACGTGAGCACCGGAAGCGCAGAAAATCGCGTCAGATGACCGCCACAGTAGAGTTTCCAAACGGGCTCTAAGCGCGAATGAAATCGCATCGATGAAATGCAGTTGTGGTCTTTGACGCGACGGCCATAAGCGTGTAGTCGATGCCCGACATCCCCCAAAAAAGACCAGAGCCGCTGCTGTTGCGGCACTATTTCATGAACAGGTATAACTAATGGAACCACAGCTTATTATTTTCGACTGCGATGGCGTGCTCGTCGATTCAGAAATTCTTGCCGCCGAAGTCGAATCCCAGTTGCTGACGCAGTCGGGCTACCCCATCGAACCAGAAGACATCGCCGAACGTTTTGCCGGACTGACCTGGACGGATATACTGCTTCAGGTCGAGAAGGAATCCGGCATTCCGATCTCGGCTTCCTTGATCGAGGAATTGGCGCGGCAGATGGACTACAAGCTGCGCAACGAACTCAATGTCATCGAGGGCGCCGAAGAGGTCATCGCAGCTTTGAAATATCCGAAATGCGTTGCATCGAATTCAATCAGTTCTTCACTGAAGATGATGCTTGAGCAGAGCACGCTCTATGATCTCTTCGCGCCGCATATCTTCTCGGCGCGTGAAGTCGGGGCGCAGAAACCCAAGCCGGCCCCAGATGTTTATCTGTTTGCGGCCAAGCAATTCAACGTAGATCCTGCTCGCGCCATCGTCATCGAAGATTCGAGCCACGGCGTTCATGCGGCAAGGGCGGCTGGCATGCGGGTGATTGGTTTTACCGGCGGCGCTCACACCTATCCCGGACACGCCGACAAGTTGACCGATGCCGGCGCAGAAACGGTGATCAGCCGTCACCGCGACCTGCCCGCAGTTATCGAAGCGATGACGGTATGGTCGGAAGCGGTCTGATTTAAAGAAAGGCTGGCACGATGCCAGCCTTTTCTTACTGTGTCTTCGGCTGTGATTTTGAGGCCGCGCTTGCCGGCCCTTCGTCGAAACCAATAAACACTTGAATGTTTTGTGCCGTTGGCTTGGGGAAACTCACATTAGGATCCTTGAAAACGAACTGCGTAGCAGCATTGCCGTCCGTGGCAGAGATCGCCTGCTTGTGCAGTGTCGAGTACAGTACATTTGTTCCCTGAATGACTGCGACACGGATGGGCACTGTGATTGTGCCGGGTGTGAACTTGGCGCCAGGCACAACCTTGCCCGAAACAGCCACATTCATGGTCATGGTGCCGTCGCTTGATTGGCACGACCGTGTCTGGTTCGAAATCGACGCCTGATAGATCAGGTTCTCCGGCGTCTTGTCAGCGGATTTTCCATAGTTTGTGAGAACAGAGGTCCCTTCGCGGATGGTGACTGAAGGGCAGAATGCAGTCAATTCGGACGCTGTGATGCGCTTTTGTGCCTCGGCGGTAGCCTGCGCTTTCGGACTGTTCGGGTCTTCAGCATTGGTGCCGTTCGTAGAGCATCCTGCAAGACCTACAGCAAAAATCATTGCACAAACCGGGGCGCAAAGTTGATAGAAGGGCAGAGATTTTTGTGCTTCTGACTTCATGAACTGAACTTTCCTTGAAGAACGAACCTTGACGAATGAGCGTGTTCTATACCAACGGTAAGGAAATAATGCGACGGGGCATTGCAGCCTTTTTTTGACCAAGGCAGCGATAGCAACATTGAGCAAATTACATGAGGCGACCGAGATGAAATATGTAAGTACCCGTGGAGAAGCCCCCGTTTTGGGTTTTTCCGATGCCCTTTTGTCTGGTCTTGCTCGTGATGGCGGGCTTTATCTTCCCCAGGAATTTCCACAGTTTTCCGCTGCTGAAATCCACTCGCTGCGCGGCAAAACCTATGCGGAAGTCGCCATTCAGGTTCTGACGCCCTTTGTCGCCGGCGACATAGACCAGGCTGATTTCGAGAAAATGGTGCATGAGGCCTACGGTACGTTCCGCCACGAGGCGGTCTGCCCCTTGGTGCAGACCCGGCACAACGAATTTATTCTCGAGCTTTTCCACGGACCAACCCTCGCCTTCAAGGATGTGGCGATGCAGCTGTTGGCGCGCCTGATGGATTATATCCTGACCAAGCGCAATGAACGCGCCACGATTGTCGGCGCAACTTCCGGCGATACGGGCGGCGCAGCCATTGAAGCGTTTGCCAATCGGGATCGCACTGATATCTTCATTCTGTTTCCGCATAATCGCGTTTCGCCCGTGCAGCAGCGGCAGATGACAACCTCAGCAGCACCGAATGTTTACGCGCTTGCTGTTGAAGGCAATTTCGATGATTGCCAGTCGTTGGTCAAAGGCATGTTCAACGATTTGGCCTTCCGCGATTCCCTTTCATTGTCGGGCGTGAATTCGATCAACTGGGCGCGGATCATGCCGCAAATTGTCTATTATTTCACGGCAGCCGTTTCGCTCGGAAGTCCTGACCGCTCTGTGTCGTTCACCGTTCCAACTGGCAATTTCGGCGATATTTTCGCGGGTTATGTCGCAAAACGCATGGGTCTTCCCATCGACCGTTTGGTCATTGCGACCAATGATAACGATATTTTGACCCGCACGATCGAAACGGGGATTTATGAAACGCGGGGCGTATTGCACACCACATCGCCTTCCATGGACATACAGGTTTCATCCAATTTCGAGCGTTTGCTTTTCGAAGCGCATGGGAGGGACGCCATTGCTGTGCGTCGCTTGATGGGCGGGTTGAAACAATCGGGCAGCTTCACGATTTCCGACACTGTGCTTGCCGCAATCCGCGCCGAATTTGATGCCGGGCGCTCTACAAAGGTCGAAACCGATGAAGCAATCGCAAATGTCCTGAAGCAATCCGGCTATCTTCTTGATCCACATTCCGCCATTGGACTGAAAGTTGCGCGGGAGAAGATCGGATGGGAAACGCCAAGTGTCGTACTTGCCACTGCTCATCCGGCGAAATTTCCCGATGCCGTCGAGGCAGCGAGCGGCATTCATCCGAACCTTCCGCTCTGGCTGGGCGACCTCATGCAGAGAAAAGAACAGTATACGGCACTTCCCAATGACCTTAAAAGTGTGGAAGAGTATGTGAGCCGACATTCAAGAGCGGCGGGTAAGGAGCATTGAATGGGCGTTGAAATCAGTCGCCTCTCCAACGGTCTGACGATTGCGACAGAGACAATGCCGCATTTGGAGAGTGTAGCACTTGGCATCTGGGTCAAGGCGGGATCGAGAAACGAGGCGAACCATCAGCATGGTATTGCCCATCTTCTCGAACATATGGCGTTCAAGGGAACTGAAAATCGTTCAGCCTGGAAAATTGCCGCTGACATTGAAGACGTAGGCGGCGAGATCAATGCGGCCACCAGTGTCGAAACCACATCCTATTATGCGCGCGTCTTGCGTGATGACATGCCTCTGGCGATCGATATTCTAACCGACATCATGACCAGTTCGAAGTTCGACGTTGAAGAACTCGAGCGCGAAAAAAACGTCGTCATGCAGGAAATCGGGGCGGCTCACGATACGCCCGACGATGTTGTGTTCGACCGCTTCACGGAAGCAGCCTTTCAAAACCAGACAATCGGCCGGACCATACTTGGAACTCCGGAAACGGTACAGTCCTTCTCTTCCGCCGACCTTCGCCGCTATATGGACGAACAATACAGTGCCGAGCGCATGGTCGTTGTCGCCGCCGGCGGTGTGAAACACGATGAGTTCGTGCGGGAAGTCGAGAAACGACTGGGTTCGTTCCGCACCAAGTCCACGGCACCAGAACCCGATCTCTCGCATTATGTCGGCGGCGACTTCCGTGAACAACGCAATCTAATGGATGCTCAGGTCGTCATTGGCTTCGAGGGTCGTGCCTACCACGTTCGCGATTTCTACGCTTCGCAATTGCTTGCCATGATCCTTGGCGGCGGCATGTCTTCCCGCCTCTTCCAGGAGGTGCGCGAGAAACGTGGATTGTGCTATTCGGTCTATGCGTTCCATTGGGGTTTTTCGGATACGGGTATCTTTGGCATTCACGCTGCAACTGGCCGCAACCATCTCAAAAAGCTCGTTCCTGTTATCATCAATGAGCTGCACGAAGCTGCTCGTGATATCAGTCAGGAAGAATTGAACCGCGCACGCGCGCAGTATCGTGCCAGCCTGTTGATGTCGCATGAAAGTGCGGCCAGCAGGGCCGGCCAGATTGCGCGCCAGATGCTGCTTTACGGGCACGCCGTCTCGACCGAAGAGCTCGTCGAACGACTGTCAAAGATCACAACCGAACGATTGACCGACCTTGCCGGGCGGCTTTTTCTCGACACGACGCCAACGATTGCTGCCGTCGGTCCGGTCGGTTCACTGATGAAATTTGCGGATGTCCGTCAGGGGCTTACTTCTGTAACAGCAAGTCCCCGAAAAATAGCAGTTTGACGGCTAGAGAGCCTCGAACGATGATATTGCTGCGTTCTGCTGGAGGGAATTTGGTTCAAGGTCGAGGGGTTTGGCGAGGCCGATGCCTTTCCATCGGACCAAGCCGAAGCCCGAAGGATTTGAAGCAAATTCACCCGGCCCTTCGGGTTTCCGGCTGGCGGACACCCACTTTGTCAGCCGGCATCGGACGATGGAAAAACATCGACCTTGCCACCTTCCGCGTGGATTGTCTCCCCATCCGGGAAACAGAACTGCACCAATATCATCGTTCGAGGCTCTAAAGGCCATGATCGCCCTGCCCTTCCTGAAAAGCGCTTCGCCGCCCCTGCAGGGCGAGCGGCTCTATTTGCGACCGCCGCAGCTCTCCGATTATCGCGCGTGGTCCACTTTACGGGCGCAAAGCCGCGAGTTTCTCTCGCCGTGGGAACCGCTTTGGGCGGTCGACGATCTTGAGCGCGCAGCGTTCCGGCACAGGATCCGCCACTATGACGAGGAAGCCGCAGCCGGCACGGCGCATCCTTTCTTCCTGTTTCGCAATTCGGATTCACGCCTTCTGGGCGGCATCACGCTTGGCAACATCAGAAGAGGTGTCGGTCAAAATGGCATGATCGGCTACTGGATCGGCGAGCCTTTTGCCGGACAGGGCTTCATGCATGAAGCGCTGAACCTGCTTATCCCCTACGCTTTTACCAAGGTAAGGTTGCACCGGCTCGAAGCCGCTTGTATTCCAAGCAATGAAAGATCGATCCGCCTTCTCGAAAAAGCCGGATTTCAGAGGGAAGGACTGCTACGCTCCTACTTAAAGATAAATGGTATGTGGCAAGATCATCTGCTCTTCTCACTGATTGAAGACGATGTACGGCGCTAGTGTTATGAAGGTTGTATCGGTGGCATCATTGACGGCATATATGCTGAAAGGCTTATCGCGAGTTTTTATGCTCGTCATCTTGCTGATATCCATGCACACGGCCGCAAACGCCTTCGAAACGATCAAAATCACCAAGGAAAGTACGGCGCTCGATCTGTCCAAAGCCGTCGAAGTCTACAGAAACCAGGGCGAAACCTTCCAGGTTTCCACGGCCCCTGGCACGGATGGCATTGTCAGGCGCATCGAAGTGCCGGCAAATGACAAGCGCTCAACCGGCGACTGGGCAGCCTTCGCTCTCGCCAATCCTACTGACGAGCAGATCGACCGGTTGATCGTAGCGCCGCACTTCCGTCTTGTCGGCTCCGGCTTCGTCTGGCCCGACCTAGGTTCGACCCGCATACTCTCGATAACCCCGAGTGAAGGCTTCGCGCTGGACCGGCAGGCGAGTGAAGATGCTGATATTTTCCTGATCACGCTCAATCCCGGATCAGTGATCACACTTGTTGCCGAGCTTGCTTCGCCTAACCTGCCCCAGGTCTATGTCTGGGAGCCGAATGCCTACAAGGATACGGTCAATTCCTATACGCTCTACCGCGGCATTCTCCTCGGAATTGCTGGCTTGCTTGCCCTGTTCCTGACCATTCTGTTCGTCGTCAAAGGCACCTCGCTTTTCCCCGCGACAGCCGCGCTTGCATGGGCAGTTCTTGCCTATATCTGCGTCGATTTCGGCTTCTGGAACAAGCTGATCGAGATAACGCCCGGCAATGAGCAGATGTGGCGAGCGGGCACCGAGGTCGCGCTGGCGGCAACGCTGGTGATCTTCCTTTTCACCTACCTCAATCTCAACCGATGGCATGACAATTTCAGCTATGGCGCGCTCACTTGGATTCTCGGGTTGGGTATCGTCTCTGGTGTCGCCATTTTCGACCCGCCTATCGCGGCCGGTATCGCCCGCTTCTCCTTCGCCCTGACCATTATTTCCGGCATCGTGCTGATCGGCTTCTTCTCCTTCCGAAGTTATGATCGAGCGATCATGCTGATACCCACCTGGATTCTCCTGCTGGTCTGGCTGATGGGCAGTTGGCTGACCGTCTCCGGAATTCTCGCCAACGACATCATTCAGCCAGCCCTCGCCGGTGGCCTGGTTCTCATTGTCCTGCTAATTGGCTTCACCGTCATGCAGCACGCATTTTCCGGCGGTGCGCTGCAACAAGGGTTGTTCTCGGACGTGGAGCGTCAGGCGCTCGCCATCATCGGTTCAGGTGATATCGTCTGGGACTGGGATGTACCGCGCGATCGTGTCGTTACCACCCCCGACCTCACCAATTTCCTTGGAGCATCGGCAAGTTCCCTGCATGGTGCCGTGCGCAATTGGCTCCCGAGCCTCCATGCGGATGACCGCGATCGCTTTCGCACGACGCTGGACGTTATTCTCGAGAACAGGCGTGGCCGTATTTCGCAAGTCTTCCGCCTGCGTGCCAATGACGGCCACTACTACTGGTATTCGCTGAAAGCTCGTCCGGTCATCGGTTCCGATGGTGAAATCGTCCGTTGTGTCGGCACCCTCATCGACGTTACTGAGCAAAAGAAAGCCGAAGAACGCCTGCTGCACGATGCTGTCCACGATAATCTGACGGGCCTGCCCAACCGTGAGCTCTTCCTCGATCGCTTGGGCTCCGTGATCACCATGGCGCAGACCGAGAGCCGAATCCGCCCAACCGTATTCATCATCGACATTGACAGGTTCAAACAGGTCAATGACGGGCTCGGCATGTCTGCAGGCGACACATTCCTTCTGACCATCTCGCGCCGCCTGCATCGCCTGCTGCGTCCTCAGGACACCCTTAGCCGTCTGTCTGCCGACCAGTTCGGCCTTATTCTCGTTTCTGAAAGCGAACCCGCCAAAATTGCCGCGTTTGCGGAAGCGGTGAAGCAGGCCATCCGTGCGCCGATCGCGTTTTCCAAACGCGAAATCGTTTTGACCGCTTCACTCGGGCTCATCACCTGGACGAGCGGTACAGCTGCTTCGCCGGAAGATCTGGTGAAGGATGCCGAGCTTGCCATGTTCCAGGCCAAGCGGTTCGGCGGTGATCGTATCGAGCCGTTCAGGCCGGCGTTCCGTGCGGTGGGCAGTGACAGGCTGCAGCTTGAATCGGATCTGCGCCGCGCCCTCGAACGTCATGAAATTCACATGGCATACCAGCCGATCGTGCGGCTGGAGGACAACACGATCGCAGGTTTTGAGGCCCTGATGCGCTGGGATCACCCGCGCCGCGGCTCGATTCCGCCGTCGGAATTCATTCCGATTGCCGAGAGCTCGGGTCTTATCGTGCAGCTTGGTCTCTTTGCCATGCAAAGGGCGGCGGAAGACCTCGTCAACTGGCAGCGCAATCTTGGCGCCTCGCCTCTTTTCGTTTCGGTCAATATTTCCAGCAGCCAACTGATCCGTCAGGATCTGATCGATGACGTACGATCGGTGCTTCTGCAAACGCAGATCGAGCCGGCGAGCCTGAAACTGGAACTCACTGAATCCCTGATGATGGAGAATCCGGAACGCTCCAACTATGTCCTCTCCAGCATCAAGGCGATGGGCGTCGGTGTTTCTCTCGATGATTTCGGTACGGGCTACTCTTCGCTGTCATACCTGACTTCCTTCCCGTTCGACATGATCAAGATCGACCGGTCCTTCCTGAAGGCGGATCAGCCGCAGAAGGTAACGCTGCTTCGTTCCATGATCAGCATGGCACACGATCTCGGATTGTCGGTTGTGACGGAGGGTATCGAGAACGAAAGCGATGCGCTGCAACTCCGCCAGATGGGTTGCGAATATGCGCAGAGCTTCATGTTCAGCCCGCCGTTAACGTTGGACGTCGCAACGAAACTGCTGCGTGAGCAGTTCCAGCAATCGAAAGCGTCGTAGCAAAGACCTCTTGAGAATTCAACCTGATGAGTCAACTGGTGTGGTTTTTGAGAACCGGAGCGCAGTGGACATATTCGTCCATGAGCACCGGAAGTCGAGAAAATCACATCAGATGGCCGTCAGGGTGAATTGGCGAGGGGTCTTCAGGCGTGTCCGGCGATAGTAGCCAACCTCGAAGGATCAACGCCCATATAAGCGAGAATTCGGTCGTATTTACTGTCGATGTCCGTATCGAAAAGCAGTTCCTGCGGTGCCTTGCAGGTGAGCCAGCCATTATTGGCAATTTCGGTTTCGAGCTGACCGGAGGCCCAGCCCGAATATCCCAAGGTCATCAAGGCTTTGCGCGGTCCCCGTCCGCCAGAAATGGCGCGCAGGATATCCACGGTTCCCGTCAGGCATATCTCTTCCGCGACAGGCATGGTTGAATCCGTGAGATAATCATCTGAATGCAGGACGAAACCCCGCCGCATTTCAACGGGCCCGCCATTGCGTACCAGAAAATCTCTGGTCCGTTCGGGCATCATGATTGCCTGCTGCTCGTCGAGAACACCAAGCTGAACAAGGATGTCCGAAAATTCCATGTCCTGGACACGGTTGATGATCAGGCCCATAGCACCCTTTTCAGAGTGCGCACAAACATAGATGACCGAACGCGCAAAACGGCTGTCATCCATTCCCGGCATCGCGAGAAGGAACTGTCCGTTCAGAAATCCAGTCTCTTTGTTGGCGTCTCTGAAAATTTCCATGAGAATAAAAGTACCAAGGATTCTGTAAATGACAACGGCCTTGGTAAGGAATTATAAATGATGTTTGGACGCCCGAGGATATTTTTCCTGCGTTGATTGCTTCTCACACAGAAATGATGGGCAAAATCAAGCATATCCTTGATAGCGTCCAAAAGGCCTGCAATGGTCCGAAAATGAAAATTAAATTGCTTTTTCTGATAGCTGCCATTGCTTTTGCTGCTCCGGCCAATGCTGCCAATTCTGATTGGACGAAAACGCCGGGTGGCAGCGTCCGGCTGATCATCGATAATCCCGTACAGCCGTCGCCGGAAATCCGCGGAGCCTTACAGATCGACCTTGATCCGGGCTGGAAGACCTACTGGAGAGAACCGGGTGATGCCGGGGTGCCGCCGGAACTCGACCTCACCGAAAGCACGAATATCAAAAGCTTTGCGCTCTCGTTCCCAACGCCGCATCGCTTCGATGACGGCAACACCCATTGGGCTGGGTACAAGAAGCCGATAGCTCTGCCGGTTACGCTGACCCTCGCTGATCCTGCCAAGCCCGCTCACCTGAAAGGCCACGCTTTTTTGGGAATATGCGAGACGATCTGTATCCCCGTCAAAGCGGAATTTGACTTTGCCGTCGACAACACAAAACCAACCGATCCTCTGACCAAAACACTGATAGATTCAGCTTTTGAGCAGCTGCCGGGCCAAGCCACGACCACGTTTGGCGTGCGCAGCGCCATCCGCAAGGACGATCATGTACGGATGACCGTCGACCTCCCTTCTGATGATCCAAACACCGATATTTTCGTCGCGGGTGGTGGCATCGTCACGTTTGGCATGTCAAAGCTGAAAAGCCGCGAGGCCAAAAGCGCTGTATTTGCGGTGCGGATTACCTCCGGAAAGGACAAAAAGACGCCTCCTCTCAACTACACGCTTGTTCAGGGAGACAACGCTGTCACGGGAACAATCGGCGTGCAGGAATAGCGATCAAAATCCTCGACTTTTCCAGGCGTGCATCCTATCTGCGGTAGGTCTCACATCATCACATCACAGGGAGCCAATTCATGACGATCAAGGTAGGCGAGCGTTTGCCGGACGCCACATTCAAGACAAAATCCGACGAGGGTGTCAGCGAAGTGCGCGCCGACGCGCTGTTCAAGGGCAAGAGAATTGTTCTCTTTGCTGTTCCTGGCGCATTCACGCCGACCTGCAGCATGAATCACCTGCCCGGTTATCTTGAAAACCGTGATGCCATTCTGGCAAAGGGTATCGATTCCATCGTGGTTGTTGCCGTTAATGATCCGCATGTCATGGGCGCCTGGGCCAAGGCAACGAATGGCGAGGGCAAGATTCAGTACCTCTCTGACGGCAATGCCACCTTCACCAAGGCTGTCGGTCTCGATATTGATCTTGGTGCCGGTAATATGGGCGTACGCTCCAAGCGCTATTCAATGCTGGTTGAAGACGGTGTCGTGAAGCAGCTCAACATCGAAGAATCGCCTGGTCAGGCCATCACATCGAGCGCCGCTACTATTCTCGAACAGCTTTAGAGTAAAAGCGTATCAGAGTCGGGATAAGTTTTGGGTGCAAATCCAAACAACCCCTCCCCGTCGCTTCGCTCCGTCCCTCCCCACAAGGGGGGAGGGGTGAGAGACATTTGCTGTCGGTGTTCGGGTTTTGGCAATACTGCTGTGCGTGGTTCGACAAGCTCACCATGAGGGAGGTGGTGGGCTGCAGTGGAGCCAAGAACTCGGGGGTTGGTGACTATCGGTGCAATCCTCAATCTCCCTCATGGTGAGCCTGTCGAACCACGCACAGCAGCATTGCCATCCAGCAAAATTGGCGCCCCCAGACAAAAATAATCGTGGCTGTTTATCCCCGCCTTGCAAACCTCGGTTATTCTCATCCGGTCCTTTCCATGGGGAGCTGCTTCCGGAGCCGTTCGAAAGTGGGGAAGGACGGCGTGTCAGTGGGCGGGCAACGGACCCGGGCGCTGGCCGACCTGTTCGTCTTCGGGGGTCAATCTGTGCATAGAGGCAGATATTGCCTCCGTTGTTGACGCCAAACGCCAATCGTGCGGACACTGCACCGACGGCGACGATGGGCCCGGACTCCAGGCGCTCATCCACTCGCTCCGCGGAACAGGCAGAAGATGGCCGGCAGGGGGACAACGTCAGCGGGCGGTCTTCGGATCGCATTACTTATCTACCAGGACGCGCTTCGACGACCGCCCGTCTTCCCACCCACCATTCAATGGCCAGACGCGAAAGCGGGTGTGGCAAGGGGAAAGCACACCCGGTTCTTTGACACGATAAATCACAAAGTACGGAAGGGATACTCAAGCCGGACACCGGCCTTTTCAAACCTGCGGCATTCGCTTTTGTTTGAATGGCGCCATACCGGCACGGGCCAGTTCATCGGCACGCTCGTTCTCCGGATGGCCTGCGTGCCCTTTGACCCAATGCCAGACAACCTTGTGGCGCTTGCGCGCCTCATCCAGCGCTTGCCAGAGTTCGGCATTCTTCACCGGCTTCTTCGCGGCGGTTTTCCAGCCGTTACGCTTCCAGCCGTCGATCCAACCGGAAATACCGTCACGGACATAGACCGAATCCGTATAAAGATCGACCTGGCAAGGCTCCTTCAGGGCATTCAACGCCGAGATCGCCGCCATCAACTCCATGCGATTGTTGGTCGTGTCCGCCTCGCCGCCCGAGAGTTCCTTTTCATTGCCGTTCCAGCGTAGAACCGCACCCCAGCCTCCCGGGCCGGGATTGCCGGAACAAGCTCCATCGGTAAAGGCCTGAATCTCCTTCACGCTTTCGATCCTTCGAGAACAAGACCATATTCCTCAGGCGACTTGATCTGGCGGTGAAAGCGCATTCGGCGGATATATTCCATAGGGTCTTTCTTGACGACCAAGCTGCCTTCGGGCGTGTTCAGCCAATCATAGAGTCTGGTCAGCATGAAACGCAGCGCCGAACCACGTGCAAGGATAGGCAAGCTTGCCGCCTCTTCTGCCGACAGAGGCCGAACCGAGTTGTAGCCGCGAAGCAAGGCTATGCCCTTGGTAAGATTGAAGGAGTGATCTTTTTCAAAACACCAGGCATTCATGCAAACGGCGACATCGTAGGCGAGTAGATCGGTGCAGGCGAAATAGAAATCGATCAGTCCTGACAGCTTGTTTCCCAGAAAGAAGACATTGTCGGGAAAGAGATCGGCATGGATGACACCGGAGGGCAAGTGCGATGGCCAATTTGCCTCAAAGAAGGCAAGATCATCTTCCGTCTCTTTTGCCAGACCGGGCTCAACCCGATCCGCACTGGCCTTTGAATTATCCCATAGGGGCCTCCAGCCTTCTACCGAAAGCGCATTGCGGCGGCGCATGGGGAAATCCTCGCCGGCGACGTGCATTCGCGCCATTGCCTCTCCCAAGGCATGACAATGCTGCACTGTCGGCCGGCGCATCCACATCCCTTCGAGAAACGTCACGATCGCGGCCGGTCGACCGGCAAGCTCGCCTATGCTCGAACCGGACTTCTGATTCACTGGCAGAGGGCAACTTATGCCCTTGCCCGCCAGATGACGCATCAGCCCGAGAAAGAAAGGCAGATCGTTGCTGTTCACGCGTTTCTCGTACAACGTCAGAATGTATGATCCAGTGCTCGTATGCAGCAGATAGTTGGAGTTTTCGACACCCTCGGCAATGCCCTTGTACGAAAGCAGCTCGCCGATATCGTAATCCTTGAGGAAATGTGCGAGGTCGATTTCATTGATATCGGTATAGACGGCCATATCTTACCGGCTTCCGTTGACGAAGGCCATGTCGCGGCTCGTCAATTCCACATCGCGGAGATCGCGCATGACATGGAAATTCTCGGTTTCGATGGTTGTCTCCGCGAGTTCGATCGACACGATATAGCGCTCCGAAAAGGACTGGATGATTTCGTCAACGATGATTTCCGGAGCCGAAGCGCCAGCGGATAGTCCGACCACCGAAATGTCGCCGAGCAAGCTCCAGTCGATATCGGCTGCTCGCTGGACCAGCAGAGACTGTTCGGCACCCGATCGCTCGGCGACCTCTACGAGGCGTTTGGAATTGGAGGAGTTCGGCGCTCCGACGACAAGGAACAGGTCGCAGCCCGGCGCTGCCGCTTTCACAGCATCCTGGCGATTGGTCGTGGCGTAACAGATCGACTCCGCAGCCGGCGCGGTCAGCGCAGGGAAGCGGCGCTGCAAGGTGGCGATGATCCCGGCGGTATCGTCGACGGACAGCGTTGTCTGCGTGACAAAGCCGAGGTTATCGGGATCCTCGGGGATGTAGGTTTCGGCATCAGCGATGGTTTCGACGAGCGTCACCGCGCCTTCGGGCAATTGGCCCATGGTGCCGATCACCTCAGGGTGCCCGGAGTGACCCACAAGGATGACATGGCGGCCGAGCCGCTGGTGGCGCATGGCCTGCTTATGAACCTTCGATACCAACGGGCATGTCGCATCGAGATAGAACAGGTTCTTGCTTTCGGCATCGGAGGGAACCGATTTTGGCACCCCATGCGCAGAAAAGACCACGGGCTGACTGCGATGCTCTGCAGGAATTTCGTCGAGTTCTTCGACAAAAACAGCACCGCGAGCTTGCAGGCCTTCGACCACATAGCGATTGTGCACGATCTCATGGCGAACGTAGACAGGCGCGCCATATTTCTTCAATGCCAGGACGACGATCTGAATGGCGCGATCCACACCAGCGCAAAAACCGCGCGGTCCGCAGAGGCGGATTGTCAGTGGTTTCTTGTCAGCCATCGTGTCGTGTCTCATAGAAGCGTTGCGATGTTGTTGGAATTGGGCGGCAATCAGCGTGAAGTCAAGTCCGAAGCTTCAGATTGGCTGACCTCGGGCTCGTTTGGATCTTTGGGATGGTATCGCTGCCAAAGCGAAATTCCCGCGACCGCAAGCAACGTCGCAGCCAGGCCATACCAGGTGACAGCATATTGCAGGTGGCTGTTCGGCAGGTCGATGATCGTGACGCCGCCAACCGGTAGGCCACCGGGATTTGGCGTTTTGTCGGCATCGATGAAGAATGGAACCAGTCGATCTTCGGCAATGCCGGACTGCCCCGCCATCGTCGGGAGATCCTTCCAATAGTAGATATTGGTCACAAGATCATTGTTCGGCACGATAGACGAAGGCTTGGCAAAAAGCGGATTACGTGCGAGCCCCGTTACCGTCACCTGCCCTTCGACCTCGCCTTCAGGCCGCGTTACGGAATTCTTCTTGTCGTAGGGGACAAAGCCCCGATTGATGAAGACTGCTCGGCCGTCGTCGAGCAAAAGCGGCGTGTACACATAGAACCCGGAAGTACCGTCATAGGTCGCGAAATAGTGGCGCTCCCGATGGTTGAGCAATCGTCCGGTAGCCGTCACCGTCCGGTAGTCGACATCCTTTGCAGTTGCCCAGATTTTTTCCATCTCCGCCAGGGGAACTGGCGTTGCGTGGGTTCTGGCTTCTATCTCTGCCAGCAATCCTTCTTTCCAGTACAGGCGTTCGACCTGCCACGTCCCAAGTGCAATCAGCATCGCGAATACGATTGCACCAAGGACAATCTTTATCCAGGGGAAGCCGTTGGCTTGTAAATTCGTCACCCGATCAGTCATGGCTATCCAGCGTATCAAGCTGACCCTCGGCAGCTTTGTGCTTGTACTGCAATGCAATCAGAACGCCCTTCATCCAGCGCAGCGCCGCCAGGCAAAGCACGAGAGCCAGCGGAACCCACAGGATGAAATGCAGCCACAGGGGTGGATCGAGTGTTACCTCCATCCAGAGGGCGAGACCCACAACGATGAAGCCGATCAAAAGCATAACGAGGACTGCAGGACCTTCGCCCGTATCGATAAAGGAGTAATCGAGCCGACAACTGGAACAACGCTTGGCCGGAGTCAGGAAGCCATCGAACAATTTACCCTGTCCACAGCGGGGGCAGCACGCTTTTACACCAGCCGTGACCGGGTCGACTGGCGGGTACAATGCCGTATCTTCATTCATTTGTCATGTGCGCTCAATGCTGGAGAAGCCTATGGATTCAGATCACTATATCGGATGCTTGCGCAGGAATGTGCTGAAAAAGTGAGGGCGGCCGTGTTTCCACGACCGCCCGCAATATTTCGGCTCGGTCCACCTATTCGACGGCTATCGGAGCACCCCAGGAGGCCCAGACATAGATCGAGAAGAACAGGAACAGCCAGACCACGTCAACGAAGTGCCAGTACCACGCGGCAGCCTCGAAGCCGAAATGCTTCGTCGGTGTAAAGTCACCGCGGAGCGACCGAAGCAGGCAAACAGCGAGGAAGATGGTTCCGATAATGACATGGAAGCCATGAAAGCCGGTCGCCATGAAGAATGTTGCACCGTAGATCGAGTCCTTGAATGCAAACGGAGCGTGCGCATACTCATAGGCCTGCACAGACGAGAACAGCAGGCCGAGCAGCACAGTCAGCGTCAGGCCAGTGATCAAGCCCTTGCGGTCATTGTGTATCAGGGCATGGTGCGCCCATGTGACCGTCGTGCCAGAGAGCAGCAGAATGACGGTGTTGTAGAGCGGCAGGTGCAGTGGGTCGAGAACTTCAATACCCTTCGGGGGCCACATGCCGCCCGTGTACGCGGTCCGCGCCACTTGCGAAGCCTCTCCAGGGAAAAGGCTGGCGTCGAAGAAAGCCCAGAACCACGCAACGAAGAACATCACTTCGGAGGCGATGAACATGATCATGCCGTAGCGCAGGTGCAGTGAAACAACCCGCGTGTGATGACCTTCCTTGCTTTCCTTGATCGTATCTGACCACCAGCCGTACATCGTATAGAGAACGATCATCACGCCGATAAGAAGGATCCATGGGCTGGTCAGGTTGGCGTTGAAAAGCACAAGCTCGCCACCGCTGTGATAACGCATGAAAGCGATGCCGCCAATGGCGAGGACAAACGCGCCAACCGAGCCGAGAAATGGCCAGGGACTGGGATCGATAATGTGATAGTCGTGGTTCTTTTGGTGCGTTTCGGCCATTTTAACCCCCGCAAGGTCTGTTCATTGGTTTAGACACCGGCAGCGAGCCAGCGCAGTTTAGAGCTGTCCCGATGTACCATTCTTCTTCACCTCGGTATTGGCAGCAAGCGGCGCTGGTATCGGGATCGGAAAGAATGTGTAGGACAGGGTGATCGTGTTGACGCCCTTCAGTTCAGGCGCGTTGACGATGTCCGGATCGACAAAAAAGACGACCGGCATCTCCAGGTCTTCGCCCGGCTTCAGGACCGTATCCGTGAAGCAGAAGCACTCAACCTTGTTGAAATAGGCGCCTGCGGCCTGCGGCGTCACATTGAATGACGCACGGCCCGCAGTCGGCTTCTCAACGATATTCTTGGCTTCATATTTGATCAGCTTTGTCTCGCCGATATTCATCGTGACTTCACGCTGAACTGGTTCGAAACGCCAAGGCAAACCGCCTGAAGTATTGGCATCGAAACGGATCGTGATTTTCTTGTCGAGAATGGTATCGGACATCTGTTCGACACGCTGCGTCGTACCGCCATATCCGGTGACCTGACAGAACATCGCGTAGAGTGGAACGGCAGCAAACGCCATACCCACCATGCCGAAGAAGAAGGCGAGGCAAGAAATCGCAATCGTCCGGTCGGAAACCTTGCGTTTCTGTACAGCATTGCTCATTGCGCGGGCCTCGTCACGGGAGCCTCTTGCGGAGTGTGATTGGCGCCGATTTTCGCCCATGTTCCCACATAGACAACGAGGACGAACGCGGCCAAAGCCAGCGCGAGCGCCAAGGAGCGGCTACGCTGCGCCCTCTTCTGCTTGTCCGTGAGAGTTACCATATCGTTGCTCATATCAAACACCAGCTACCAGAAGCGCCTTGCGAACCAGAATTTCACAGAGGAGCACCGCATACAGGCTGAAAAGATAGAAGATGGAGAATGCAAACATCTTCTTTGCGGGCTTCATCATTGCATCGCCTACCGGAGCTTGCCACACAGTCCACGCGGATGCGAGGAACGCGACACCCATCGCCGCGGAAAACACGCCGTAAACAGGTCCGGCAAATCCCATGATCCAAGGCAACACACCGACAGGCGCTACCAGCACAGTGTACAGGAAAATCTGGAATTTCGTCGATGCAGCGCCCGCGACATTGGGCATCATCGGAATCTTTGCCTTTTCATAATCATCCGACATGAACAGCGACAATGCCCAAAAATGCGGGGGCGTCCACAGGAAGATAATAAGGAAAAGGACGATGCTTTCCATGCTGATGGAATTGGTCACCGCAGCCCAACCTATCATCGGCGGAAACGCACCTGCAGCGCCACCGATCACAATGTTCTGCGGCGTAGAGCGCTTCAGCCACATCGTGTAAACGACGACATAAAAGAAGATCGTGAAGGCCAAGAGAAAGGCCGACAATAGATTGACGAAGAGGCCCAGCGTTACGACCGAAAAGGCCGAAAGCAGAAGGCCAAAGGTCAACACCTCTTCCCGCGAGATGCGCCCTGCAGGGATCGGCCGCTTGGCAGTACGCTTCATGATGGCATCGATGTCTGCATCGTACCACATGTTGAGCGCGCCGGATGCACCTGCGCCCACCGCAATGCAAAGGATCGCGATCGCAGCCAATACGGGATTGATCTGTCCCGGAGCAGCCATCATACCAACGAAGCCGGTAAAGACGACCAGTGACATAACGCGTGGCTTGAGCAGCGCAATATAATCCGATGCATTGGCTTCCGAGAGGCCGATGCTCGCATCAAGGTTTGCGTTTTTCTCAATCACTGCCATTTGATCCGTCTTGATTTATTCAATGCCGGGACGACCCTTGGGAATCCCGGCATTGAATGTTACTTGATGCGCGGGAGCTGTTCCCACTGATGGAACGGTGGAGGCGACGAGAGCTGCCATTCGAGCGTCGTTGCACCCGCACCCCAAGGGTTGGCACCAGCCTCGCGCTTCTTGGCGAACGCCTCGAAGACGCCAAACAGGAAGATCAACACACCGACACCGGAAATATAGGAACCAATCGACGATACTTCGTTCCAGCCCGCAAACGCATCCGGATAGTCGATGTAGCGGCGTGGCATCCCGGCAAGACCGAGGAAATGCTGGGGGAAGAACACAAGATTGACGCCGATGAACATAACCCAGAAATGCGTGTGGGCAATCTTGTGGTTGTACATGTAACCGGTCATTTTCGGGAACCAGTAGTACCAGCCAGCGAAGATACCGAACACCGCGCCCAGCGACAGCACGTAATGGAAGTGTGCAATCACATAGTAGGTGTCATGCAACGAACGATCGAGACCGGCATTGGCAAGCTGAACACCCGTCACGCCACCAACGGTGAACAGAAAGATGAAGCCGATTGCCCAGACCATTGGTGGTTTGAACTCGATGGAACCGCCCCACATCGTGGCGATCCAAGAGAAGATTTTTACACCTGTTGGCACTGCGATAACCATCGTCGCGAAGACGAAGTAGCGCTGTGTATCGAGCGACAGACCGACCGTATACATGTGGTGGGCCCAGACAATGAAGCCGACAACACCAATGGCAACCATGGCGTAGGCCATTCCGAGATAACCGAAGATCGGTTTGCGCGAGAATGTAGAAACAATGTGGCTGACGATGCCGAAGGCTGGCAAAATCATGATGTAAACTTCAGGGTGACCAAAGAACCAGAATAGATGCTGGAACAGCAGCGGATCACCGCCACCCTCCGGTGCAAAGAAGGCGGTTCCGAAGTTGCGGTCCGTAAGCAGCATGGTGATACCACCCGCCAGAACCGGCAAAGCCAGCAGCAGCAGGAAAGCAGTGATCAGAACTGACCAGGCAAACAGCGGCATCTTGTGCAGTGTCATGCCTGGAGCGCGCATGTTGAAAATCGTGGTGATGAAGTTGATAGCACCCAGGATAGATGATGCACCGGCGATGTGGAGAGCGAGGATGGCGAAATCCATCGCCGGACCAGGCTGACCTGATGTTGAATACGGCGGATAGATCGTCCAGCCGCCGCCCGTGCCAAAGCCACCGGCAGGACCCGGAACAAACATCGACAAGATCAACAGGAGGAGCGCCGGGGGAAGCAGCCAGAATGAAATATTGTTCATACGCGGGAATGCCATATCCGGGGCGCCAATCATGATCGGTACCATCCAGTTGGCGAAACCACCAATGAGCGCTGGCATGACCATAAAGAAGATCATGATCAGACCGTGCGCGGTCGAAAACACATTGTACATTTGCTTGCCGGCATCGATAGCTGCGTCGCCTTCAAAGCCGTAAACCATGGATGCCAGACCGTGGAATATCTGGATGCCGGGCTGCTGTAGCTCGGCACGCATGGCGATCGAAAGACAACCACCGATGATACCAGCAATGATTGCGAAGATCAGATACAGCGTACCGATGTCCTTGTGATTGGTCGAATAGACCCAACGCGTCCAGCCTGTTGGCTTGTGGGCGTCGTGTGCTTCGTGAGCTGCAGAACCTGCCATCAAAGTGCTCCCGTTCCTCAATAAATCGCGTAAAGCCGGCTTAGTTGCCAGCCACGCTTACATTCTTGTCTGCGTCAATTGCTGCGGTCAGCGTCTTGTAGGCACCCGGAAGATCTTTCCCGGCGGCAGCAAACCACGCATTGTATTGATCTTGTGAAACGACATGGATCGCGATCGGCATGAAGGCATGATCCTTGCCGCAAATCTGCGAGCACTGACCGTAGTACATGCCTTCCTTGTTGGCCTTGAACCAGGTCTCGTTGCTGCGGCCAGCAACGGCGTCCATTTTCACGCCGAAGGCGGGCATGGAGAAGGAGTGGATGACGTCTGCACCGGTGACCAGCAAACGCACGGTCGTATTAACAGGTACGACCATTTCATTGTCGACTGCCAGCAAGCGGGGGTAGGCTTTTTTGTCTTCCTTGCCGGTCCCAGCGCGGTCGGTCTCTTTCAACATGACGGAGTCAAATGAAACCGGGGCATCGCCCGCCTGATACTCATACCCCCAATACCATTGATAGCCGGTGGCCTTGATGGTCAGCTTGGGATCTTCGGGCGAATATTGCGCCGTCAGCAACTGGAAGGATGGAATCGCCAGAAAAAGAAGAATAACCACCGGGCCCACGGTCCAGACAATCTCAACCGCCGTATTATGGCTCGTCTTTGACGGGACCGGATTGGCGCTGGCGCGATAGCGGTACATCACCCAAGCCAGTAGAACCATGACGAAAAGCGTGATCGGAACGATAAACCACAATGTGTAGCGCTCAAACCACTCGATCTGCTCCATGATGGCAGAAGCTGCCGGTTGGAACGTCATCTGCCAAGGCTCAGGTTGCGCTGCATATGCAGTGCCGGCACTTAACAGGCCACTCAGGATACCCATCAGCGTGACAATATTCTTCTTCACCTAGAAATCTCCCGAATGAAGCTTTGATTCCATACACTAGGACCGGGCAGCGTGATGGCCCGGGTATATGCCGCGTTCAAATCACACATTAGCCTACATCGCAAGGAAGGCGAACGTGATCCCATGCGGCATTTTTGCGCGCGGCTTTGCCATTCGCCAGCCCTTCACAGTTGAACAAGCAGGTTTTTTCATCCTCGCAGCCATTTTGCATCGCGAAGAGCCGTTTGGCTCACAATCCGGCCATTTTTCCGCTACACGACATCTCACTGGCCGCGCTATGCTGGGGAGTGTTGGAGCGGTATTCTTTTCATCCGGGGCGGAGCGGTTTAACGTCTGGATGATTCGTTTTGGAGCCTACATGTTCTCTTTCGCGCTACGTAGCATCGCTGCCGGTCTGCTTGCCCTGTCAATGACTGTCGTTGCGGGTGCCGCAATGGCGGCGCAGCAGAGTGGCACGGTCAAATCCACCCATGGCGCCTGGTCGATCCTTTGCGATACGCCTGCGGGCGCCAAGTCGGAGCAATGCGCGCTGATCCAGAACGTCGTTGCAGCGGATCGCCCCGAGATGGGCCTCTCCGTCGTTGTCCTGAAAACCGCCGACAACAAGGCCAAAATCCTGCGCGTCCTCGCGCCACTCGGTGTGCTTTTGCCAAACGGCCTTGGCCTGAATGTAGATGGCAAGGACATCGGCCGTGCCTATTTCGTCCGCTGCTTTGAAGATGGCTGCTATGCGGAAGTTATCCTTGAAGACCAGCTTGTCCAGACGCTGAAGACCGGCAAGGCTGCAACGTTCATTGTGTTCCAGACACCAGAAGAAGGTATCGGCATTCCGGTTGAACTCAATGGGTTTGGCGAAGGTTTCGACGCTCTCCCATAAGTTTCAAGCAAGATTGCGGTTGTCGCGAGCCTTTCGAAGGCCTACATCCGGTTCATGCAATTTGAACCGGACCCAGTCTCATGAAAAGCCTGATCGACAGTTTTGACGCCCCTCGCGAAAAAATCCTCGAAACCGTCAAGCAAAGCCTCGATGGTGCGGATGATGGCGAACTCTTCATTGAGTACAGAGAATCAGAGGGCCTTGCCTTTGACAACGGCCGTCTTAAGAACGGCTCCTTCAACCAGGATCAGGGATTTGGTTTGCGCGCCGTCGCCGGTGATTCGGTTGGTTACGCCCATGCGGGTGAGTTGTCGCTTGGCGCACTCAAGCGCGCTTCCGATGCAGCCTCGGCCGTTCGGACGGGATATGCAGGCTCCTATACAGCTGCACCACCCGGCACAAACCGCAGCCTTTATAGCGACGAAAACCCGCTGGGTTCACCAAGTTTCGAGGCGAAAGTAAAACTTCTGCAGGAGATCGATGCCTATCTCCGTGCCAAGGACCCCAAGGTGCGGCAGGTTTCGGTCTCGCTTGCGGCATCATGGCAGCAGGTGGAAATCTTGCGTGCCGATGGTCATTTCGTGCGCGATGTACGCCCGATGGTTCGCTTGAATGTCTCGGTTGTTGTTGGTGACGGCGATCGACAGGAAAGTGGCACTTATGGCGCAGGCGGGCGCAAGGGATTTGGCGAGTTCATCGCAGCCGATAAATGGCAGTACGCAGCCGATGAAGCGCTGCGCCAGGCCCTGGTCAATCTGGAAGCCATCCCCGCTCCTGCAGGAACATTTGATATCGTGCTTTCCAGCGGATGGCCGGGCGTGATGCTCCACGAAGCTGTAGGACACGGACTTGAAGGCGACTTCAACCGGAAGAAAACCTCCGCATTTGCCGGATTACTGGGCCAAAAGGTAGCGTCGAAAGGCGTGACCGTTGTCGATGATGGCACGATCTCCGAACGGCGCGGTTCCCTGACAGTCGACGATGAGGGCATGCCGACCAACAAGACAGTATTGATCGATGACGGCATTCTGGTCGGTTATATGCAGGACCGGCAAAATGCCCGCCTGATGGGAATGGAGCCAACAGGCAACGGGCGACGAGAATCCTATGCTCATGCACCGATGCCCCGTATGACCAATACCTATATGCTCGGCGGCGACAAGACGCCGGAAGAAATCATCGCCTCGGTCAAGAACGGTATTTATGCCGTTTCGTTCGGCGGTGGCCAAGTGGACATCACATCCGGCAAATTCGTCTTCGGCTGCACCGAGGCCTACATGATTGAAAACGGCAAGATCGGCGCCCCAGTCAAGGGCGCGATGCTGATCGGCAATGGTCCCGATGCGATGCAACGCATTTCCATGATTGGCAATGACCTGCAGTTGGACACGGGCATCGGCAATTGCGGCAAGGGCGGTCAATGGGTACCAGTCGGCGTCGGCCAGCCCCATCTGCGGATGGATCAGATGACCGTAGGTGGGACAGCGGTGTAGCTGCCCCCGCCTACTTCTTCGACAGCAAAGTCACCGCTTCAACATGCGACGACCAGAGAAACTGGTCGATTGGCACCACGCGGTCGATCCTGTAACCACCCTTGACGAGGATGCTCAGATCGCGGGCAAGCGTGACAGGATTGCACGAGACTGCCACCACTTTCGGTACAGATGATTTTGCAATTTCAATCGCCTGTGCTTCCGCGCCCGCGCGGGGCGGGTCAAAGACGAGACCGGTAAACGGCTTTAGCTCTCGCGCCAGAAACGGACGCCGAAAAAGATCGCGGCGCTCCACCGTGACCGGCTTTAGTCCCTGGACATAGCGAACGCTACGATCGAGAGCGTCGACTGCCGCCTGGTCACCTTCTACCGCATGGACTGCGGATTTCTCTGCCATCCTCAATGCAAATGTTCCCGATCCGCAAAAAAGGTCGATGGTTTTCTTGGCCTTGCCAAGATGGCCGGATACCAGCGTTGACATGGCTGCCTCGGCCTCGGCGGTTGCCTGCAAAAATCCGCCCGGCGGCAAGAAGACCGGCACCTTACCGAAATGAACGATCGGCTTCCGCGGCTCCACAATGATTTCGCCTTCAAAGCTCAGCCTGGCAAAATCCTTTTTGATAACCAGAGCGGTCAGCGCCTGACGTTTCGCGGCATCGGGTGCGCCGCATCCTGACGCCATAATATCCAGGCCTGAGGCGGTTGAGGTTACCGTCAGCCTGAACGGCTTCATCCCTCCACCGAGAACAGCGACGAGGTCGCGCAAATCGTTAAGACGCGCGACGATTTCGGGAACTGTTACCGGACATTCGACGATATCAATCAGTTCGTGACTGAGGTGCTTGTTGAAACCGAGTACGGCGCCCCTCTCACTCGTGCGGACGGCAAAAACCGCGCGGCGCCGGGTCTGCGGCGCGCAGGGCACAAGACGGTCAAGCATGAATGTCAGCCCCCTGCCCGCAAGCGCATCCTGGACGAGCGATCGTTTCCAGTCCTGATAGGCATTTTCCTGCCAATGCTGCAACGTGCAGCCGCCACACTCCTCGAAGTGTCGGCAGGCGGGCGCAATACGCTCGGGCGATGGTTCCAGTAACGCCATGAGGGTTGCGCGCCCATTTTCCAGCGCAACATTGGCGACTTCGCCGGGCAGAGAAAACGGCACATAGGCGCTTCCAGCCGAAGTGGCGGCAATGCCGTCGCCGCCGGCGCCCATCCGTTCAATCGTTACGCGCGTACTCATTAATCTTTTCTTTTCAATCTTTGCTTTTTCAAGCTTCGCTTTCAGGCTTTGCTTTTTCAAGCTTCGCTTTCAGGCTTTGCTTTTTCAAGCTTCGCTTTCAGGCTTTGCTTTTCAGGCCTGCCAGCAGAAACTCGCGATTGCCATCACCACCCTCGATGGGCGAAGGGCAAAGCCCCAGCGCTTCCCAGCCCGGCAATCCATCCAGCCAGTTCCTTAGATCATTTGCGACGCGTTCACCATCCTTCGCGTCGCGCAAAATACCACCCTTGCCGATGGCTTGCCGTCCCGCCTCGAATTGCGGCTTGACCAGAAGCACGCAATGGCTGCCCGGATCCGCAAGTGCCAGAGCAGGTGGCAGCGCGAGTTTCAACGAAATGAAGCTGACGTCGGAAACAACGAGGTCGATCTTGTGGCCCTTCAGATGCTCTCGGGTCAGCTCCCGGGCATTTAACGCTTCAAGATTGATAACGCGTTCGTCGGCCCTCAGACTCTCGTGCAACTGACTGTGGCCGACATCGACAGCGATAACGAGTTCTGCACCGCGCTCGAGCAGAACTTGGCTGAAACCACCGGTGGACGCACCGATGTCGAGAGCCGCTTGACCCTTCACATCAATGGCAAAATGATCGAGTTCCTGTAATGAGTTTAAGAGCAGCGCGGGATACATAGGCGCTTGCCGGATCATCGACGCTAATAATTGCAGTTTCCGCAATCGTCGCACCCGGTTTGGTGACGACAGCTCCATCAATTTGCACCGTACCGCGCACAATGGCATCGCGTGCTCGCGACCGACTTGCAAACAGCCTCTTTTCCACCAAGAGTTGATCGAGACGCATCAAACCGTCTTACGCGCGGACCGGTGCAACCATGCGGTCGCGCCCCAGCGCGGCAAACACCGTTTGCACGATGCCGGCACTATCGAGACCTGCACGGACGTACAGCGTCTCCGGTTTGGCATGGTCGAGATAAAGGTCGGGCAAGGTCAGCGTGCGGACACGGAGACCGTTATCCAACAGCCCATCGCGGCTCAGGAAGTGCAGAACATGCGAAGCGAATCCGCCGATTGCGCCTTCCTCCACCGTAACAAGAATCTCGTGCTCGCGCGCCAGCCGACGAATCAGATCTTCGTCCAATGGCTTGGCAAAGCGAGCATCCGCAACAGTCGTCGAAAGTCCTGCCGCATCCAGCTCATCTGCGGCAGCCAGACATTCCTGAAGGCGCGTGCCAAAGGACAAGAGTGCTACCTTCGAGCCCTCGCGGACGATCCTGCCTTTGCCGATCTGTAGTGCTTGTCCGCGTTCCGGCAGATCGACGCCAACGCCGTCGCCGCGGGGATAACGAAACGAGATCGGGCCGTCATCGTATTCAGCCGCCGTGCGTACCATGTGGCGAAGTTCTGCCTCGTCTGATGCGGCCATCACGACAAAGCCCGGTAGCGCAGCTAGGAAACCTGTATCGAAAGAACCAGCATGGGTCGCGCCGTCGGCGCCCACCAGTCCCGCCCGATCGATCGGAAAGCGCACTGGGAGGTTCTGCAGCGACACGTCATGAACCACTTGATCATAGCCACGCTGCAGGAATGTCGAATAGATCGCGGCAAATGGCTTGAAACCCTCGCTCGCCAGACCCGCTGCGAAGGTCACGGCATGCTGTTCCGCGATGCCGACATCGAAAGTACGCTCGGGGAAAGCCTCACCGAAAAGATCGAGTCCAGTACCGCCCGGCATGGCAGCGGTGATCGCGACAATCCTGTCGTCGTGACGCGCCTCCTCGATCAGACTGGTGGCAAAGACTTTCGTATAGCTCGGTGCGTTGGCCGGCGGCTTCGCCTGTGCGCCGGTGATCACATCGAATTTGTTGACCCCGTGATATTTGTCCGCCGCAGCCTCCGCCGGAGCATAGCCCTTGCCCTTCTGGGTGACGACATGAATTAGAACCGGCCCATCCATGGTGTCGCGGACGTTCTTCAAAACGGGCAGCAGGTGATCGAGATTGTGTCCATCGATCGGGCCGACATAGTAGAAGCCAAGTTCCTCGAACATCGTGCCGCCGGTCCAGAAGCCACGCGCGTATTCTTCCGAGAGCCGAGCTTTCTCCTGCAGGAATTTCGGCAGGTTCTTTGCAAGCTGCTTTGCAGTCTCACGAAACGAACGATAGGCACGTCCGGAAACAAGTCGGGCAAGATAGGCACTCATCGCACCTGTCGGCGGTGCAATCGACATATCATTGTCGTTGAGAATGACGATAAGGCGTGCGTCGAGCGCACCGGCATTGTTCATAGCCTCGTAGGCCATACCTGCGGACATCGCGCCATCACCAATCACCGAGATCACGTTGCGTTTTGTGCCGGACAGATCGCTGGCTACCGCCATACCCAGACCAGCAGAAATCGATGTGGAGGAATGGGCCGCGCCAAACGGATCGTATTCGCTCTCGCTGCGCTTGGTGAAGCCGGAAAGCCCGCCTTCCTGTCGCAGGGTGCGGATGCGGTCGCGCCGACCCGTCAGTATCTTGTGCGGATAGGCCTGATGGCCAACATCCCAGATGATGCGGTCGTGTGGCGTATCGAAAACATGATGAAGCGCGACTGTAAGTTCGACAACGCCAAGCCCCGCGCCGAGATGTCCGCCGGTGGTCGAAACCGCATCAATCAGTTCGGTGCGCAGTTCCTGCGTCAGTTGCGGCAGATCGGATTCCGGCAATTGGCGCAAATCCGAAGGGATTTTGACGCGATCAAGCAGCGTTGTTTCAAAATTCTTGGCCAAAGCACAGGTTCCAGTTCCAAGCTCAATTCTTGCCGTTCCCTAAATGAAAACCACCAGACCAGCAAGAAGCGGAGAATCATTCCCCTGCAAGTCAATTTTCAGGCAAGGGTATGAATTCCTCCTCGTCGCCAGGTACGATATCAAATCGCCCGGAACGCCATTCCTCTTTCGCCTGTTCGATCCGCTCCTTGGATGACGAGACGAAATTCCACCAGATATAACGCTTTGACGGCAGAGCAGCGCCGCCGAACAGCATGAAATGCGCACCTTCCGATGCGTGGACGACGATCTCATCGCCGGTACGGAATACCAAAAGACGATCGGCCGGAAAAACCTCTCCAGCAATTTCCACCGACCCGTCCAGCGTATAGATAGCCCGTTCCTCGGCAGCATTGGCGGGTATCTGGATACAAGCTCCGGGCTGCAGTCGAATATCCACGTAGAGCGTCTCTGTGTGCTGCTTCACTCCGGAACCAGCGCCATGAAACTTGCCCATGACGACGTGCGCGTCCATACCTGCTTCGCGCAATACGGGAAGCTCGCTGGCTCCAGTGTTGGCAAAGGCCGGATCTATTTCTTCCAAATGATCCGGCAGCGCCAGCCACGTCTGCAAGCCCGAGATCGGCAAAGGTTGAGTGCGTAGTTCTTCCGGCGAACGCTCGGAATGGACAATACCACGACCCGCTGTCATCAGATTGACGTCGCCAGGAGTAATCACCATCTCGGTGCCGAGGCTGTCGCGGTGACGTATATTTCCATCAAAGAGATAGGTTACGGTAGACAGACCAATATGTGGATGCGGGCGGACATCCAGAGCATCGGTCGGGCGAAGGATCGCCGGGCCCATCCGGTCGAAGAAAATGAATGGTCCGACGAGCCGGCGCTTCGCGCTCGGCAAGGCACGACGCACCTCGAGCCCACCGATATCACTGGTGCGCGGTATGATCAGCGTCTCGATGGCATCGACGGCGGTCGCGTCGCCTGGCTTCGGGTCTGGGCAGGGGAAAAAACTCATGGAAGCTACTCCCGATTGTCGGAGCCCACCATAACCATTCAGGACACGGCTGAACAGCGTGGTTTGGTGTCACTCCGGATCGAGCGGCTCGGTACCGACAGGTTCACCGTTGCGGCCAAGGCGAATCTTTTCCACCTTGTCTTCGGCGGCACGCAGCAGGGTATCGCAATGCTTCTTTAAAGCCTCCCCGCGCTCATAGATGCGGATCGACTGTTCCAGTGGCACATCGCCACGCTCCAGATCGTCGACGATCTTTTCCAGTTGATCGAGTGCCTGTTCGAAGCTCATGACGGCGATATCGGAATTGTTCTGTACGTCGGCCATGCTTCAACCTCCCATCAAGCGTCTGATATGTGCGCCCGCCGAGAGCGACATTCCCTTGAGGTCGTATCCGCCTTCCAGAAGGCTGACAAGGCGGTTTGATGCATAGCTCCCAGCTCTTTCCATAAGAGCACCCGTTGCCCAGTCAAAATCGTCTTCGTTTAGATTGAGCTCCGCCAGCGGGTCACGGTGATGCGCATCAAAGCCGGCGGAAATGATTATCAGTTCCGGCTGAAACGCATCGATGGCTGGGAGAATGCGTGTGTTGAATGCCTCGCGAAAATGGTCGCTACCCGTCTGGGGGCTGAGCGGTGCGTTGACAATATTACCCGCGCCAGTTTCGTCTTTGGCTCCGGTACCGGGATAGAGAGGCATCTGGTGCGTCGAAGAATAAAGCACTGACGGATCATCCCAGAAGATGTCCTGTGTGCCATTGCCGTGATGTACGTCCCAGTCGACGATTGCAACGCGTTCGATGCCATGAGCCTTCTGCGCATGACGGGCTGCGATGGCGGCGTTGTTGAACAGGCAAAAGCCCATGGCTTTGTCCCGCTCCGCGTGGTGACCAGGCGGACGCGACGCCACGAACACATTGTCCGCTCTGCCTGTGAAGACATCGTCAACGGCAGCATTGGCGGCACCGATTGCGGTCAAAACCGCTTCCCAACTTTTCGGGCTCACCGTTGTGTCCGAATCGACGCGCGTCAGCCCCTCTTGCGGGATCGTGTTGCGTACACGTTCACGAAACGTTTCGGGATGCGCATAAAGGATCGTCGCCTCGTCGCCCATCGGTGACTGAACGCGATCCAATGCATCAAAGGCGGTATCTTCAAGTACTTTGTTCAAAGCCCTTAGCCGGTCCGGGCGCTCAGGATGTCCCGGAGGCGTCAGATGTTCGAGATAGATCGGATGCGAATAAAGACGTGTGACCATGAAAGCTTTTCTGCAACTGCAAAGAGGCATCAGCATGACCGAAGCGGTCACGCCTAAATTGCACCAGCCTGTCGATGTCGCACAAGAGCGAAGTGAATCAATTTTCCTGTTGCTGCACGTTCGAGAGGTTAGGCTACGCTCAAGGCTTGCGCCAGATCGGCAATCAAATCATCCGGATGCTCGATGCCAATCGATAGCCGAATAGTCGAATCCAGCACACCAATGCGCTGGCGAACGTCGATAGGGACGCCCGAATGAGTCATCGTTGCCGGATGGCTGGCCAACGATTCCGTACCCCCAAGGCTGACGGCCAGTTTTAATATCTGCAATGCGTTGAGGAACTTGAAGGCTGCCGGCTGTCCGCCCACAATGTCAAACGAGAAGGTCGAGCCAGCCCCGGTGCACTGGGCGGCAAAAGTCTTGCCGAGTGGCGAAGACGCTTCGTGATATGGCAGGTAGTGGATTTTCTCGACCTTCGGATGGTCGCGGAGGAAATCGGCAATCGCCAATGCGTTATTGTCGGCCTTTTCCATGCGAATGCTGAGTGTTTCGAGCGAGCGTCCCAGCATCCAGCAGGAATGCGGATCCAACTGAGTACCGATTGCGCCACGCAGCGCCTTGACCTGTTTCATCACGGCTTTTGATCCGAGCGCTGCTCCGGCGATCAGATCGGAGTGCCCCCCGACATACTTGGTAAGCGAATAGAGCGAAATATCCGCGCCATGCTCGATGGGCCGTTGGAAGACAGGTCCCAGCAGAGTGTTGTCGCAGGCGATCACAGGACGGTGTCCCTGTCGTTCGCCGATCGCTTCGGCTATCCGACGGATCATCGCCACGTCAACGAGGCTGTTGGTCGGATTGGCGGGCGTTTCGATAAGAATAACCGAAACGCGGCCCTTCTGCATTGCCTCTTCGGCAGCTGCCTGGACCGAAGCTTCATTGACGCCATCCGCGAAGCCAACTGCGGCGACGCCCATGTTGAGAAAGGTCTTGGCGAGCAGTGTTTCCGTGCCGCCATAGAGCGGTTGTGAATGCAGGATCGCGTCGCCAGGACGCACAAAAGCGAACAAAGTCGTGGCAATCGCCGACATGCCTGAGGAGAACACAGCACAGCTTTCCGTTCGCTCGTAAACGGCAAGCCGATCCTCGACAATTTCACTATTGGGATGATTGAAGCGGGAATAGACCAGCCCTGCCCCTGTGCCGGCCGGTGGTTCCTTGCGGCCAGAGACAAAGTCGAAGAAATCTCGTCCTTCTTCTGCCGACTTGAACACGAAGGTGGACGTCAGGAATACTGGTGGCTTGACCGCACCCTCCGAAAGTTCAGGGTCGTAGCCGTAGTTCAGCATCAACGTCTCGGGATGCAGTTCGTGATTGCCGATATGAGTCTTGGAGGGATGGGGAGCGGTCATGGCAGTCTCCTCGCTGAATGAGCCTATTCAGCGAGATTATAGCAAATGCAACGACCATTCCTTGCTATTTTGAAGCCGCCTTCGCAAGAAGCGGAGCCAGTATTCAAATAATATCGGTTTTGGTGATCTGGATACCAAAGCCTTCGAGGCCGACATAGTGGCGCTCACGCGAAGATAGCAGGCGGATCGACGTAATGCCGAGATCCTTCAGTATCTGTGCGCCAAGCCCGATCTGTCGCCATTCCTCCTCGCGCACCCGCGCTTCGGCATGGACTTCGCGATCCTGCAAGGTTGCGCGGTTGCGGTCATCATCCCGGCCAACCCCTACAGAGCCTTCACGCAGATAAACGATAACGCCGCGCTTTTCCTCGGCGATGCGTTTCATGATGCTGTCGAGCGTGTTGCGCGCGCCAAAAACATCGCTCAGAACGTCCTCGCGCTGCAGACGTACTGGAACGTCCTCACCATCGCGGATATCGCCGTAGACGATGGCCGCATGGTGCATGGGCTCCCACGGCAGGGCGTAGGTAATCGCCTTGGCTTTACCAGCGCAGGTATCAATCTCGTATTCACCAATGCGCTCGATCAAGGTTTCCTTGCGCTGACGATAAGCGATGAGATCAGCGACCGTCACCTGTTGCAGCTTATGGGTTTCGGCAAAGTTTGCCACCTGCGGGCCGCGCATGACAGAGCCATCATCGTTTACCAGCTCACAGATGACTCCTACGGGCGGAAGCCCGGCGAGCTTGCAGAGATCGACTGCTGCTTCCGTATGGCCTGAACGCATCAGCACGCCACCTTCACGAGCAACGAGCGGAAAGATATGACCTGGGCGAACGAAGTCCACGGCACCGGAATTGGGATTGGCAAGATTGCGGACAGTCAGGGTGCGGTCGTCGGCGGAAATACCAGTCGTTGTCCCGTGCTTGTAATCGACCGTCACGGTGAAAGCCGTCGAATGCGGCGCGTCATTATCAGCTACCATCGGCGCTAGATTGAGCCGACGCGCATGATCTCGGGGCATCGGGGCGCAAACAATGCCCGAGGTGTGACGCACGATGAATGCCATCTTTTCCGGGGTGCAATGGACTGCGGCAACGATCAGGTCGCCTTCGTTCTCGCGCCCGTCATCATCCATGACGACGACGATTTCGCCGCGTTCGAAAGCGCGTAGCGCATCGACGACCCGTTTTTGATTGTAGGCCATATGAGCGTCCTTTTGATTAGCTACGGCCAGTTTGACCGCGATGTCTGAGGTAATGATCAGCGATGGCGCAAGCAACCATCGCCTCGCCGATCGGCACAGCGCGAATGCCAACGCATGGGTCGTGCCTGCCTTTGGTTACGATGTCCACCTGATTGCCATCAGCATCGATGCTCCTGCGCGGCGTCAAGATCGACGAGGTCGGCTTCACGGCAAAGCGCGCAACCACCGGTGCACCGCTTGAGATACCACCCAGTATACCACCGGCGTGGTTCGACAAGAATATCGGCTTGCCGTCATTGCCCATGCGCATTTCATCGGCATTTTCTTCGCCGGTAAGTTTAGCGGTGTCGAAACCGTCGCCGATTTCCACACCTTTCACGGCATTGATCGACATGAGATAGCTTGCGATATCCTGATCAAGCTTGCCGTAGACCGGCGCACCGAGACCTGCCGGAACGTTCTCCGCCACCACTTCAACGATAGCACCAATGGACGAGCCAGCCTTGCGAATACCGTCGAGATAGGCGGCAAATGTATCGACCGATCCCGCATCCGGCGTAAAGAATGGATTGTTGTCGACCTCATCCCAATCCCAGCGGCCGCGGTCGATAGTATGAACGCCCATCCCCACCAGTGCGCCACGCACGATCAGACCAGGCACCACCTTGCGGGCGATAGCACCAGCGGCAACACGCGCGGCGGTTTCACGCGCCGAGGAACGCCCACCGCCACGATAGTCGCGGATGCCATACTTGACATCATAGGTGTAGTCCGCGTGACCCGGACGATACTGGCGGGCAATATCGCCATAGTCCTTTGAGCGCTGATCAGTATTCTCGATCATCATCGAGATCGGCGTACCGGTCGAAACCATGGTAACGCCATCACCTTGCAACATCACGCCCGAAAGAACCCGCACCTGATCAGGCTCGCGGCGTTGCGTCGTATATTTCGACTGGCCGGGTTTGCGCTTGTCGAGATAGGCCTGGATTTCGGCTTCCGTGAAGGAAATGCCGGGAGGACAGCCATCGACAACGCATCCAAGCGCAATTCCGTGACTTTCACCCCAGGTGGTGACGCGAAAAAGATGACCGAACGTATTATGCGACATGAGGGCTACCTGCGTTTATGAAGGCGGTTTTATGAGCGTTTACTCCTGTGGTCAAACCCGCCGTTGAAATTCCTTTATCCCACATAAAAAAAGCAATTCTTTTGCCACAAATGGAAGCTCTAACTTGCGTTATCGACCAGCATTCAGATTCGATAAAGAGGGAAATAAAATGCGCTTCATCGTAGCAACATTCATGTTCATCGCCTCCCTGCTTCCGGTTGGCGCACTGGCTGACGATGCGCAAGGCACAATCACCAAGATCGACGAAGACAATTCGACGATTACCCTCGACGATGGCAAGGTCTACAAACTGCCTGGCGAATTCGATCTGAGCGTTATCGAGCAGGGGATGAAGGTTACGTTGATGTTTGATGTGGTCAATAAGGAGCGGTTCATTACCGACATCGAAGAGACCACTGAATAGCTATACCCAGGTGAGTTGACCGTTTTCCAGACGCAAAATCTGATCTTGGGTGATGACCAAATTTGCCGCGTCGTGTCCATCCAGTTTGTTGACCATCTGGAATATCGTTCGCAAGCAACCGCCATGGCATACGCATACGGTAGGCCCCCTTACCTCCGACAGCCAGCTCGCAACCCTGACGCCCAACATCGCGTAACTTTCTCCCGCTGGCGGTACAAAGTTCCACTTGTCTCTTGCCCGTTCTTGTACAAGTTCCGGCGTTTTGGCGGCTATATCTTCAATGAAGAGGCCCTGCCAGTCACCGAAACTCACTTCCATCAGGCGAGGATCCGTTCGATAGTTCGTGGGATCGAGACCCATGCGCGTCCTTATGCGCTCCATAGTCTCACGCGTGCGCCTCAGAGGGCTCGCAACGAAATCAAATCCTGCACCATCGCCGATCAATGATTTCATCAGATCGCCGTTGCGGTCGGCTTGAGTACGGCCACGTGCGTTGATATCTATATCTGCCTGTCCCTGGATTCGCTCGGTGACGTTCCAGTCCGTCTCGCCATGACGAGAAAAGTAGATCACCGAGTCAGGCAAGATCACTTGGAGTTCAATCCTTGACGACAGAGATATCCGGTGCGTCGACTGCCTTCATGCCAACCACATGATAACCACTATCAGCATGATGTATCTCGCCCGTGACAGATCGCGACAGGTCAGAAAGGAAATAGAGACCCGCATCTCCAACTTCTTCGATGGTCACCGTTCGGCGTAGCGGCGCGTTGTACTCGTTCCACTTGAGGATGTAGCGGAAGTCACCGATGCCAGAAGCGGCAAGGGTTTTGATTGGGCCCGCGGAAATCGCATTGACGCGAATATTATCCGGGCCGAGATCGACAGCCAGATATTTGACGCTCGCCTCAAGCGCCGCCTTCGCAACGCCCATGACATTATAGTTCGGCATGACCTTTTCCGCGCCATAATAAGTCAGCGTCAGAATGGAGCCGCCGTCGGTCATCAGCTTTTCCGCCCGCTTGGCAACCGCCGTTAACGAAAAGACCGAAATCAGCATGGTCTTGGTGAAATTGGCTTCCGACGTGTCGACGTAGCGACCCGTGAGTTCGTCCTTATCGGAGAAACCGATCGCGTGGACGAGGAAATCGATCTTGCCCCAGTGCTCCTCAAGCGCAGCAAAACAGGCGTCGATGGTCGACGCATCTGAAACATCGCAATGGCCGCACAGAAAAGCGCCGAGCTCCTGGGCAAGCGGCTCGACGCGCTTTTTCAAAGCATCGCCCTGATAGGTAAATGCAAGTTCGGCACCGGCGTCGTGCGCTGCCTTGGCGATGCCCCAGGCGATTGACCGATTGTTTGCGACACCCATTATCAGGCCGCGTTTACCTTGCATCAAACCAGTTTTGGCGGTCATATACCAACCCTTCATGAGACTTATGATTGATGTGGGGTATCGCACAGCCCGCGCCGGGCTTCAAGCACGGTGTCAATCTGGTTTTGGATTTTCAGTGACCGGAATCGCGCAAAAAAGTTTCCAAAGCTGGATCGCCATTTTCCGGCAACATGATGCGGACATGGGCAAACAGATCACCGTGGCCATCCGGCTTCTTCGGTAAACCCTTGCCTTTCAGCCGTAAAACCCTGTCAGAGCTGGTCCATGGCGCTATATTGACGGCGACACGGCCATTGAGCGTCTCGACTTCCTGGCGCGAGCCGAGAGCCGCATCGCGCAACGAAACCGGCAATTCGACATGAAGATCTCTTCCTTCGATGCGGAATTTCGGATGCGGTTTGAAACGGACAGTGACCAAAGCATCCCCCGGGGTGCCACCAGGAATGGCTTCTCCCTGACCTTTCAGGCGAATCGTTTGACCATTTTCAACCTGTGCGGGCAGTTTGATCGCCAGCCTCTTGCCATTTGGGAATATGGCCTCGACTTTTTCGGCGCCCGCTGCCTGCTCGAGGCTGATATCGATCGTTGCTTGCAGATCGGCACCCTTGCGTGGACCCGCGCGGCGCGTAGCCCCACCAAAGCCGCCCATGCCGGCGGTCTCGCCAAACAGGCTGCTCAAAATGTCTTCGGCGCCCAAGCCGGACGAGCCGCCGCTGCGAAATTCAAAGTTACCCGGACGGCGGGCACCGCCAAATCCGGCAAACGGATCACCGCCACCAGTGCCCGAAAATCCCTCGAACCCTTGTGGCGCGCGCTGTTTACCTTCGGCGTCAATCTCGCCTCGGTCAAACTGGCCGCGACGTTCCTTGTCACCGACGATTTCGTAAGCCTGGTTGATTTCAGAGAATTTTGCCTGAGCCTTCGGGTCATCCTGATTCTGATCGGGATGATATTTCTTGGCGAGTTTGCGAAACGCCGATTTTACTTCCTCAGGCTTCGCCGTCTTGGCGACGCCCAAAACGCTATAGGGATCGCGCATGTGTCTGCCTTTCTTCGCAAGGAGCGAGATGTCTTGGGATTCCGCTGCTATATGCTCACGAATAGGAAGAAATTCCAGAGATTCAAGACGAAAAAGCGGAAAAATAGTACAAGGTATTCACCCTGCTACATAGGCGCGAAGGATTTCAATGTCCACTGCCCGCCATTCTGCATGCAGGTCTCGCCCTTGTAGATCATGACACCATCAAATGACTCGCGCGAAGTCTGGAACTCCCGGCAAAGACCAGCGTCGTCTTTCTTCTCGGCAATGGCCGTAATTGTTCCTTGGCTGCCCGTTTCGGGATTTGACCAGGGAACCGGCTTGTTGCCCCATTGCGTGAAATTCAGTGCCGAAACGATGTTGCGCACTGTCAATTGATCTGACGAGCCCTTACCGTCGACCGGCTGTGCGGGCGTGACGGAGCCTGTTACTGTGGCCTGGTCAGGAACCGCTTTCTCGATGCTAAAATTCTTCATGGCGCAGCCAGACAGCAAGCATAGGGCAACTCCAACGGCAAAGCCGGGATAAGGCCCGCGCCAATGCTGTTTTTTTGCACCAAATTTCTTGCTATCAGATCGTAGAAACGCCAAACACATACCTCTCTTTAACAAGGTCAATCCGAAATGACTATGGGACTATGGATTAAATGAAGTTAACAACAGATGACTTCACGGAGAAATCCGAACCGTTCGCACTTTTCGAAGAATGGCTGGCGGAGGCGAGCAAAACAGAGCCCAATGATCCCAACGCCGTGGCGCTGGCAACAGTTGACGAGGATGGGCTGCCAGATGTTCGCATGGTGCTGCTTAAGGGATTCGATAGCCATGGCTTTGTTTTCTATACAAATTTCGAAAGCCAGAAGGGCAGCGAAATTCTTGGTTCGATGAAGGCTGCCATGTGCTTTCACTGGAAGACGCTTCGTCGTCAAGTCCGCATCCGCGGTCCGGTCGAGGTCGTCAGCGACGAGGAGGCCGACGCCTACTATGCAACGCGCCCGCGCGGAAGCCGTATCGGCGCCTGGGCTTCAAAACAATCCCGCCCGCTTGAAAGCCGATTTGCTCTGGAAAAGGCCGTTGCCGAATACACTGCGCGCTACGCGATTGGCGAAATCCCGCGCCCTTCATACTGGTCCGGTTTCCGTATTCGCCCGACCTCTATCGAGTTCTGGCATGATCGGCCATTCCGCCTGCATGACCGGGTGGTCTTCAGCCGTGACGCACCTGAAGGTGACTGGAGCAAGGCGCGCCTGTATCCCTAGCCCTTCTTGCGCGTGAGAAAGGCCATCAAAGCATTGCGTGCCTCCTCCGATCGGAGGCGCTCGGCAAAATGCTTTGCCTCTAGTTTGATACGCTCGACAACGTCTTCCCGTGGCCTACGCAGAAGATCGCGCGAAATCTGCATGGCTTCTGGCGGCTTTGCCGCAACCTCGGCCGCCATCTTCAAAACAGTGCTCTCGAGTTCCTCCGTTTCGACCAGCTTGTACACCAGCCCGGCTTCCTTGGCTTCAACTGCAGTCAGTCCGTCGCCCATCGCAAGAAACGCAAATGCTTTTTGGTGCCCCATCAGCGCCGGTCCAAGAAGGCTTGATCCTGCTTCCGGGACCAAGCCAAGGTCGACGAAAGGAGTTTTGAAGAATGACTGCGGGGTGGCGAAGGTCAGATCGCAGTGGAAATGAATTGTCGCGCCGATACCGATCGCAAGACCGTCTACACCTGCCAGGATAGGCTTTTTTGCGCCTGCCAGCGCTATAAGAAAATCAAAGACTTCACTGCCCATATTACCTGTGGTGGCAAAGGCCATGAAGTCCTGCAAATCATTGCCAGATGAAAAAGCGCCCGACACGCCAAAGAACACATGCGCTCGAACAGACGCGTCGGCGTCACCGCCGATTATCGCCTCCCTCATCGTAGTATACATGGCCCGTGTAAGTGCGTTTTTCTTCTCCGGCCTGTTCATCCGGATGATCTGGACAGCGCCATGGCGCTCGATTTGAATGTGGTCGGACATATATTTTCCTTATCAGACGAGAGCCGAACGCGCGCCGAGCAAACTCGGTGCGCCATGCACAATGCGATCTTTCAGCGCTGACGTTTCGGAGAGGAGGTTTTCGGCGAAGAATCGCGCCAGCGCCGTGCGCCCGGAGTTCTTGTCCGCCAACGCGCCTTTTGCGAGATATGTCGCACCTGCAGCAAGCCCAAAGAGCCTGAGATATGGCGTCGCGCCCGAATAGGCCTCGCTGATTTCGCCGTTGGCCAGCGCCTGCTGCAGCCAAAGGCTAGCCGATTCCAGATCGTTCAGAGCAGCATGGAGACGCGTTCCCGTTTCTCCAAAGTCAGCGCTATTTAAAGCCGTAACAGCGTTCGCAACATCCCGCAGCTCAGCGATATAGCCCTTGATATGCTCGCCGCCGCCCAAGGACAACTTGCGCTGGACGAGATCAATCGCCTGGATACCGTTGGTGCCTTCGTAGATTGGAGCGATGCGAGCGTCGCGCAGGAACTGTGCAGCGCCCGTTTCTTCGATATAGCCCATGCCGCCATGAATCTGGATGCCAATGGATGCCACATCAACGCCAATATCGGTGGAGAATGCCTTGGCGACCGGGGTCAACAGATTGGCGCGATCTGCCCAGTGCCGAGCATCGTCGCCCGACCCTGTTTTTGCCATATCCAATGCATGGGCACATGCATAGGCAATCGAGCGAGCCGCCCCTGTCAAACCCTTCATCGTCAACAAATTGCGCTGTACGTCCGGATGCTCGATGATCGGGCTCATGCCCTCGCCCATCCAGCCCGGCGCCCGCATCTGACGGCGCTCTTGCGCATAGGCTAGAGACTTCTGGTAGGCAGCCTCCGCCACAGCGACACCTTGAATGCCAACCGCGAGGCGTGCATTGTTCATCATGGTGAACATGCAGGCGAGACCGCGATTTTCTTCGCCTATCAGCCAACCGATCGCGCCAGCCTTCTGGTTCTTGGCGAAACCATCGCCATAAATCATCGTGCAGGTGGGAGAGCCATGGATTCCCGTTTTGTGCTCGATGCCGCCACAGAAGACGTCATTGCGCGGTCCCAGGGATCCGTCCTCGTTGACCAGAAACTTTGGCACGAGGAACAATGAAATGCCCTTGGTACCTGCCGGCGCATCAGGCAGCCGTGCCAGTACCATATGAACGATATTCTCCGTGAGATCGTGTTCGCCGTATGTGATGAATATCTTGGTACCGAAAATGCGATATGTACCATCACCGGCACGCTCGGCCCTGGTCCGCAAAGCACCAACATCGGAACCTGCCTGCGGCTCGGTAAGGTTCATGGTTCCCATCCATTCACCCGATATAAGCTTCGGCAGATAGGTCTGCTTCAGCTCGTCGGTTGCATGTGCTTCCAACGCCTCGATGGCGCCGAGCGTCAGAGTTGGTCCTATGCCGAAGGCCATCGAGCCCGAATTCCACATTTCGAACGTCGCGATCGCCAGCATCATCGGCAAGCCCTGCCCGCCGAATTCCTGCGTGCCGGTCAAGGCGTTCCAGCCGCCCGCAATCCATTCCCCGTAGACGTCTTTCCAGCCCGGCGGCATGGTCACTTCTGCATCCTTGAGCGGAGTACCATATTTGTCACCGACCTCGAGCAGCGGCGCAATGCGGGTGGTTGCGAACTTCCCCGCTTCTTCAAGAATAGCGTCTACAAGATCGTCTGACAGATCAGCGAAACGTCCCTGCGCGATAGCATCATCGAGTCCGGCAATTTTCTTCAGAGTGTGGGCGATTTGGTCGACGGGCGCGCGGTACATCGATCATGTCTCCTCATCCGGTTATGCTGGTTGCGAAGGTGCACATTGCAACCCCACCACCATGCAAGGCAAGTGGATTTTTACGTAAACGTAAGATATCTGGATGGCAAGTGGATATCCCGCCCCAGATGGCCGCCTATTAGCCGTAATTAGCGGTGACTAACGATATATTAACCGCGATGCAGCGACCATCATTCGGTACTATCGCTTCTGGAGACTTGTTCGCGAGGTGAGGGAAACCCCATTTGACGATCCGCGTGCGTGCTTTTGCTATGATCGTTGCCGCCCTGTTTTCTGGCGGCCCGACGTATGGGGCGTCAGAGTTCCGGTCGCCGTGGGCAAACAAGGAACGCGCGATCATACTCGACGGTTACGAACACAATTCATTCAACCTTATGGAAATCGTCAAGGACCCGCGCGTTGCAGCCTTCATCCACAAAGGCTCCGATGGCATGCCAGCCAACTACCATTGCAACCGAATTGTCGATGCGATGCAACAGGAACTATGCAAGCGCATATGGCGCAATTATTCTGTCTCCCGCGAATTGTACCAGACACGCCGCCAACTTGCCAAAGCGCTGGGACTGAAATGGGGGGCCTATCATCTTGGCCGTCCGGGCAATCCCATTGAGCAGGCCAATCACTTCGTCGATTACACCGACCCCGCTGACGACGAATTGATGGCGATCGATATCGAGGACAATGATCCTGAGAAATTCATGTCATTGCAGGATGCGCAGATTTTTGCCGAGCACATCAAGTTTCGCACCGGACGTTATCCGGTTCTCTACACGAACGGCATAACCGCGCGATATATCGCTGACCACCGGCTCGAGTTGCCCATCCTGTCGCGCCTGCCGCTCTGGTATGCGCGTTATCAATCGGATATTGCCCCGCATTTCCCTAAAGGTAACTGGCAGGATTATGCGCTTTGGCAGTTCACATCGCAGAACAATTGCACAGAGCGGCGCTGTCCTTATCGCCCGCCCGGGACCAGCCGGGACATCGACGTCAACATTGCCGACATGACGGTGACCGAGCTTAAAAGGACATGGCCGTTCGGTGGCTTGGTCAAGGCGGTTCCGCCGGACAATCTGCCGACACCCGGCGACAAGCCGGATCAACAGCCGATACTTGTGGCTTCTGCCGAGCCTTTGCTCCCTCCGGCCAAGCCGGCGGTTGACGTTACGATAACGGCTTCCCTCGCACCGGCACCAACGAGCAAGCTCGGCATCCGGACTCTCACCGTGGACGCGCTGTCTCTCGCGCTCAGTCAGTCTGCCGCCTACAAGATTGATCACCTCGGTGAAAGCCTGCTTCTCGGTATCTCGACGGCATGTTTGAAGAAGACCAATATGGCTATGGATGCATCAGACCGTATCCGATACCCGGCGTTGACGCCGTTTCTATAGAGCCTTTTCCCGGTCGATGGCGCGCCAGCCAATGTCGTGGCGGTAAAAACCCTCTGGCCAATCGATCTTCGCAATCGTCGCGTAAGCGGCCGCCTGGGCTCCCTGAACGGTCTTGCCGCTTGCGGTAATGTTGAGCACCCGGCCGCCATTGGCAATCAGCTCGCCATTCTTCTCCGCCGTTCCCGCGTGGAAAATCTCGACGTTCTCGCTACTACCAGCGACGTCAACGCCTCTGATCACGCTGCCTTTTTCCGGTGCCGCTGGATAACCTCTCGCGGCCATGACCACGGTCAGCGCTGGATCGTCATTCCAGCGAACGGACATCTGATCGAGTGCCCCGTCGGCTGCGGCTTTCAGCAGCAACAGCAGATCATCCTTCAGACGCAGCATCAGTACCTGCGTTTCCGGATCGCCGAAACGCGTGTTGTACTCGATCAATTTCGGGCCATCCCTGGTGATCATCAAACCGGCAAACAAAACACCGGTGAACGGCGCGCCGATCTCGGCCATGCCACGCATCGTCGGCTCGATCAGGTCGCGCATGGTGAGGTCGATCATCGCCTGCGTCATCACCGGCGCCGGCGAGTAAGCACCCATGCCGCCAGTATTGGCACCGGTATCGCCATCGCCGACACGCTTATGGTCTTGGGCGGTGCCAAATGGTAACGCTGTCTTGCCATCGCACAGGCAAAAGAAGCTGGCCTCTTCACCCTCGAGATATTCCTCCACTACCACTTCGGCACCGGCTCCGCCGAATGCGCCTTCGAAGCAGGCAGCTACAGCGTCAAGAGCTTCCTGAAGCTCGAAGGCAACTACGACGCCCTTGCCTGCAGCCAGACCATCGGCCTTCACGACAATCGGCACGCCTTCCTGCAGGATATAGGCCTTGGCTGCTTCAGCCTGGGTGAAGCGCTGATACTTGCCGGTCGGAATATCGAATTGGGCGCAAAGGTCTTTGGTGAAGCCTTTCGAACCTTCAAGGCGTGCGGCAGCCTTTGAAGGGCCGAAGACCGAAATTCCTCTGCGGCGCGCAGATCATCAGCGATCCCCGCTACCAGCGGCGCTTCCGGCCCGACGACAACAAAATCGATGTTGTTTTCCTGACAGAAGGCGATGATGGCCAAGTGGTTTGCGGGATCGAGCGCAACGCATTCGGCGACATTTGCGATACCTGGATTGCCGGGCGCGCAAAAGAGCTTCGTCAATACGGGCGAAGCCGCGATCTTCCAGGCCAGAGCATGTTCGCGGCCACCCGAACCTATCAGCAAGACGTTCATCGAAATTCTGCTCCGCATTGAAAGAATTTGTCGTCTCGGTATGGTGTCATGCCGTAACGGTCAAGCGCGCAACACTGATTTGCCCGGAAAAACCGCGTATAATGCTTGACTGCGGAGATGACCACTGCAAGGTCAAACCATGACATCAGAAAAAGACATCATTCAGTCAACGGAAACCCGCGGCCGCGTTTTTGATGCGCCGTCGGGCCATTGGGTTTACCGGGCATTGCCCAACTGGCTCTGGCCCTATGCGCAACTTGCACGCTGGGACCGGCCAATCGGTTGGTGGCTCCTGCTATGGCCATGCTGGTGGGCAACCGCCCTTGCCGCAGCCGCCGGTGCAAAGGTCGGCGCTCCGCTGTGGTCAGTGTTGCCTTCGCCGTATCATTTGGTCCTGTTTCTGATCGGCGCTATCGCCATGCGCGGCGCGGGTTGTACTTATAATGACCTTGCCGACGAAGACATCGACAATAAGGTAGCTCGGACGCGCTCGCGGCCTCTCCCGTCAGGCCAGGTGACGCGCAAACAGGCGAAGTTATTTCTGATTTTGCAAGCGCTCGTGGGATTGGCGGTCGTGGTGCAGTTCAACCTGTTCACCGTACTCCTCGCCATTGGATCGCTTGTTATCGTTGCGATCTATCCGTTCATGAAGCGAATCACCAACTGGCCACAACTTGTTCTGGGGCTTGCGTTTTCCTGGGGTGCGCTTGTCGGATGGTCCGCGCATTTCGGTTCGCTCGACTGGCCTGCTGTCCTGCTCTATGCCGGATCGATCCTGTGGGTGATCGGCTATGACACGATCTACGCCCATCAGGACAAGGAAGACGATGCTTTGGTCGGCGTGCATTCGACAGCAAGACTGTTCGGCAGCCGCACGCGCGAAGCCCTGATCGTGCTTTATGGCGGCGCGCTGGCTCTGTTTCTCGGCGCATTTGCGGTGGCTGAAGTCCCTATGCCAGCGGTGGCCGGATTGCTGGCTGCGGGCGCTCATATGTATCGCCAGATCATGACGCTCGACATCGACAATCCGAATGAATGCCTGCGGCTGTTCAAGTCAAACACTGTCGTCGGCTGGTTGATCTTCCTGGGGCTGGTTTTTGGCGCGTTGTGGACAGTCGTCAAGCCGCTGTTCTGAGCTTACTCAAGATGTCAAAGAACCGGGTGTGCTTTTCCCTTGCCATGCCCTCATCTCGAGTCTGGCCATTGAATGGTGGTTGGGAAGACGGGCGGTCGTCGAAGCGCGTCCTGGTAGATAAGTAATGCGATCCGAAGACCGCCCGCTGACGTTGTCCCCCTGCCGGCCATCTTCTGCCTGTTCCGCGGAGCGAGTGGATGAGCGCCTGGAGTCCGGGCCCATCGTCGCCGTCGGTGCAGTGTCCGCACGATTGGCGTTTGGCGTCAACAACGGAGGCAATATCTGCCTCTAATGCACAGATTGACCCCCGAAGACGAACAGGTCGGCCAGTGCCCGGGTCCGTTGCCCGCCCACTGACACGCCGTCCTTCCCCACTTTCGAACGGCTCCGGAAGCAGCTCCCCATGGAAAGGACCGGATCAGAATAACCGAGGTTTGCAAGGCGTGGATAAACAGCCACGATTATTTTTGTCTGGGGGCGCCAATTTTGCTGGATGGCAATGCTGCTGTGCGTGGTTCGACAAGCTCACCATGAGGGACGTGGATTGGTGCCACGGAGAAAAATACTGCAACGTTGTTAGGATAATCTGTCCGCAACAACGATGGGAATTGTTACGCTCGAATCCTGGCGACTATCCCAGCAACCCACCCACCTCCCTTATGGTGAGCTTGTCGAACCACGCACAGCAGCATTGCCATCCGGACTACAAGGATAGCAGCCAACCTTTGTGGAGAAGTGTTGATTTGCACCAAACTTATCCCCATTTTGGAGTTTCCTGTCCCCTATTTCCCGCCATGAGCGATAATCTCCTCGCCGCCAATTACGAGGCGCAGGCCGAGATCCCCCATCTTGCGGCGGGCGAGAAAGCGAGGACGGCGGCGACGCGGCTCGCGGCCTTGACGGCGCTCTTTTGGCGCCGTAACGGCAACAGGTCCGATACTCTGTTCCAACTGCCGCGCAACACCGTCTTCCTCGACCAACATCATCGGCAGTTTGAACAGCGCCGACCAGGCGCGCCAATCAGCGGCGATGTCATTGAGGTCGTGGGCGACCAACAGTGGCACCGAGAGGTGCGGGTCCGTGTGCATAAGTTCCAATGTTACCGTGATGTCGCCACGCTCGTCCTCGGCGGCGCGCGCTGTCACGCCGAGAAAGGCACAAGCGGGTAAGGCGAGCGACACAGGCAGATGACTTGCCGGCAGCAATCGCTTCACCACTGCACCCCGTTCGTGCAGCGTGAACGTGATATCGTTACGGTCGTCGCGCGTGGCGTAGGTGACCGTCTGTGGCAGGTGGAATGGGTCAAGCCGGAATTCCCGACCTGCCCAAACCGGCTTGGCTCCGGTTTTCTTCATGTGACGCCTTCTGTCGATCCTGAGAGCCGGTTTTCCGGTCTTCTCTGTATTTCCCTGTAGTGCGGACCATTTTCCGGTCTCGTTAGGGCAACAATAGGCGCCAACTTTCCCAATCCCGCTTAACGAACGGGGTTAACCCTTTCTGATTAGGTGGAATGGTTATCGAAACCCAACCAGCACCAAGATTCCGGTAAGGGGTATGAACAGATGATTGACGGAATCAGATGACTTTTCCGGGGTTCATGATACCGGCAGGATCGAAGGACTTCTTGATCCGGCGCATGAGATCGAGAGCCACCGGCGATTTCGTCTCCGACAGTTCCTTGCGCTTCAACTGGCCAATGCCGTGCTCTGCCGAGATCGAACCTTGATAGGCGCGCACGATATCGTGGACGCGCTTGTTGACTTCGATCCAGCGATCGAGAAACGCCTGCTTGTCGGCGGCAACCGGTTGGGAAATATTGTAGTGCAAATTGCCATCGCCCATGTGCCCAAAGGAAACGATGCGGGCGCCCGGGATAAGACCAAGTACGGCAGCGTCCGCGTCAGCAATGAATTCCGGAATGCGGGCCACGGGAATTGAAATGTCGTGCTTGATCGAGCCGCCTTCCGGCTTCTGCGCATCGGACATCGCCTCCCGCATATGCCAGAATGATCTCTCCTGTGCCGTACTTTCCGCGATCGTCGCATCTTCGACGAGGCCCGCCTCGAAGGCTTCCGTCAGGATTGCTTCGATGGTTTCCCGCGCATCCTCGGCGGAGCGCGACGAGGAAATATCGATCAGCACGTACCAGTTGTGCGGTTCCTGCAAGGGATCTCGCACGCCATCCGTGTGCGCTGCCGAAAACTCCACGCCGATACGCGGCATGAGTTCGAAACCAGTCAACGATGATCCGGCATGGCTTTGCGCGAGGCTCAAGAGTTTCAGTGCATCACCCGGACTGGCAAGACCGGCATAGGCGACGCCCTTGCCCTTTGGCAGGGGGAAGAGCTTCATGACCGCGGCTGTTATCACGCCGAGCGTACCTTCCGCGCCGATAAACAGGTCTTTCAGATCATAGCCGGTATTGTCCTTCTTGACGGTGCGGAGATCGTTCAGGATTTCGCCTGTCGGCAGCACGACTTCAACGCCAAGACAGAGTTCGCGCGTATTGCCATATGCCAGCACCGCAGTTCCACCCGCATTGGACGAGAGATTTCCGCCGATCTGGCACGAACCCTCCGAGCCCAATGACAGCGGAAACAACCGGCCCGCCTGTTCAACTGCTTCCTGCAGCTTGTGCAGGACAACGCCTGCCTCGACGATGGCAAGGTTACCTGAAGTATCGATGGAACGAATCCTGTTCAGCCGGGACAGCGAGAGAATAACCTGGCTGCCGCTTTCGTCGGGTACCTGCCCGCCAACCAGGCCCGTGTTACCACCTTGGGGAACAATCCCGATACCCGCTTCGGATGCCAGTTTCAGGATTGCGGCAACCTCTTCCACCTCAGCAGGGCGCAACACCAGTGACGTCCTGCCACCGAATTTGTCGCGTGGCTCGACGAGATAGGGTTCGATGTCGTTCGTATCGCGCAACGCGTACTTCTCACCAACAAGCGCGACAAAACGTTGAATGAGATCTGGCGTCAGCGTCATTTTATCTGTTCCGTTTCAGCGATTGAAGTTACACGGGGAGCGGCAGCACGAACGAGCCGGTCATTGATGGCTTCGCCAAGCCCGTTGAATGGGATTGGCTCCACGGCAATTACTGCACTGCCGAGATTGTCGAGGCGTTTTAAATATTCAAAGAGATTGGCGGCGGCTTCGCCTAAATTGCCGTCCTCGCTCAGATTCAGACTTGCCACTGCAAGTTCTGCCCCGTCGGCTCGCGCAGGACCGAAAGCAAGTAACGCCTCCCCTTCCCGCAACTCGTGGGCGTTCAGACGCAACGCCGCCGATGGCGCATAGTGTGAGACCATCATGCCGGGCGCCTGGATAGCAGCGCGCTGATCCAGACGTTTGAGTTTTCTACCGATTGCCGCCTCGATGTCTTCAGCGGCAAGGCCACCGGGACGCAACAGCAGGACAGCATCCCCCTGCACTTTGACGATAGTGGATTCCAGTCCGACTTCCGATGGCCCGGCATCGAGTATCAGCGCAATCTTTTGTCCAAGATCATCTGCGACGGCCTTGGCGCTCGTGCCGCTGATCTTTCCCGACGTATTGGCACTGGGAGCCGCGAGCGGTCTGTCGAGCGCAGCAATGATCCTTCCGGCAATCCCGCGCGGCATCCGCAGGGCTATCGTATCAAGACCTGCCGCCACCAGGGGATGAATGGCGGTGTCTGGTTTCAAGGGCAATACCAATGTGAGAGGACCGGGCCAGAACGCGTCCATCAATCGCCTCGATAGGGGATCGATGACCGCATACCGTGCCGCCATGGCAATATCTGATACATGGCAGATCAGCGGGTTGAAATGCGGCCTGCCCTTGGCCTCGAAAATCCTGGCTACCGCCTCGCCATTGGTGGCATCCGCCGCAAGCCCATACACGGTTTCGGTGGGAATGGCGACAAGCTTACCCTCGGCGAGCGTAGAGGCTGCCGTCAGGATTGCTTGCTCGTCTGCTGCAAGGATTCGTGCCAAAGCTATCTCCGATCGCGTGCATTGCCTACACGATGGAGAACACTTGCTGCAAGTATGTGCTGATGAACACGCCGAATGACATCATGCATAAAATTGAATCCATCCTGAGCAAGGCTTGGCAATAAATCGCTGTTAACTGTCGGGCAAGAAAAGAACAGGGACCGGTTTGTCATGCTTCGCCAAATCATTGCCGCAACGACCATTGCGCTCTTCACGGTATCCGCCCAAGCTGGCTCGATTGAGGAAGTCGGAACATCGGCAAAGCCAAATTCCGTCTCCTATGTCGGCTATGACAGCTTCGACGCAAACGGCAATCCGATATGCTCACCTTGCCTTGCGCAAAAGGCAAAAGAGGCAGCCAGGCTGAAAGCCTATGCTGAACGGCGCGCGCGCTCCCGCCAATATATGGCGCGGCTGCAGGGCAACGGAACACAATCCGATTCGATGATGGCAGCCAATGCATCACCGCTTGTCCAGCCGGGCCAACCGGCACCTGAAAAGGTTATCGCCGATGTTGGCGAGACGCCGCTGCGCGCCGGCGTGCAGTAGACAGGCGCTAACAACAGCGCCTATCCTGTTGTTATCCCGCGATTTTCGAGAAATCAGCGACCGTGTTCGTCGCTGTCCTGATGCGGGAGAGCAATGCCAGACGGTTGGCGCGAATGTCCGGATTGTCGTCGTTAACCAGCACCTTCTCAAAGAATGAATCAACTGGTTCACGCAACGCGCTAAGTGCGATCATGGCGCCGGAAAAGTCTTCATTTTGAATCGCTTGCGCCGCCTGGCTCGCAGCTTGATTCACCGCCGCTGAAAGCACCCGCTCTTCTTCCTGCGTGAAGAGTTCGGCATCGACGACCGGGGATATCGGCGTTCCCTTTTTTTCCTCGGCGCTCAGAATGTTGGCCGCACGCTTGGTGCCGGCAAGAAGGTTCTTGCCGTCTTCAGTATTGAGAAAGACCACCAGCGCTTCGACCCGGCGCGCGATCAGCAACAGATTGTCAGCTCCTTCGGTCAGCACGGCATCAATCAGATCGTAGCGTGCGCCGAGTTCGCGCAGATGCACTTTCAGGCGTTCATGGAAGAAGCTGAGCAGATCGAGGAGAATCGGCTGCGACCGCTCGGAGAGCTGACCGCGGATGCGCTTCTCGAAGCCGGCGATGGCGTTGGTGACATCTTCCTCGCCGTCCACATCGCCGGAATCCTGGGCCGCCTGGTCTTCCTCGAAATGTTCGATACGCTGTTCGATCTTTTCTTCGCGCAGCTGGATGAATGCCGATTGAAACAATGGCAGCAGTTCAATTTTCCATGCGCTTGACAGCAACAGGCGTATGACACCAAGGGCCGCACGGCGCAGGGCAAAAGGATCTTTCGAACCGGTCGGTTTCTCGTCGATGGACCAGAAGCCGACGAGTGTATCGAGCTTGTCGGCCAGCGCAACAGCAACCGAAACCGGATCGGCCGGCACAAAATCTGACGGACCTTGCGGCTTGTAATGTTCCTCGATCGCAGCGGCAACGGAAGGATGTTCCTTCTGCAACAGCGCATATTTGCGGCCCATGCCGCCCTGCAGTTCCGGAAACTCGCCGACGATTTCGGTCGTGAGATCGGCCTTGGCGAGTACGGCGGCGCGCATTGCCAGCGCTGGATCGGCGCGGACCAGCGGGGCGATTTCGCGCGCAAGGGTCTTGATGCGGGTGACGCGTTCGCCCTGTGTACCAAGCTTGGCGTGGAAGGTGACATTCAGTGCATCGAGCCTCGCCATGCGCTGATCGAGCGGCTTCTTGAGATCAAGATCGAACTTGATCGCGGCGGGCGCCAGTGTGTGCATATCCGGCAGATCGTGCTGATCCGTGTTCCAAAAGTAGAGCGCGTCGGAAAGACGCGCGCGCACGACTTTGCCATTGCCGTGGGCGATCTCGCGTCCGCCGTCTGTCGCTTCGATGTTGGAAACGAGAATGAACTTGTTGGACAGCTTGTCGCTTTCGCCCTGCTTGCGCGTAACGAAGCATTTCTGGTTGGTCTTGATCGTCAGGCGGATAACTTCCGGCGGAATAGCCAGGAATTCTTCCTCGAACTCGCCCATGAGGACCACCGGCCATTCAACAAGGCCCGACACTTCCTCAAGAAGCGCCTCATCCTCGACCAGTTCAAGACCGGATGCGAATGCGATGTTCTGCGCGTCGGAAAGAATGATTTCCTTGCGGCGATCCGCATCGAGAACGACCTTGGCCTTTTCGAGCTTGGCGACGTAGTCATCGAAGCGACGAACGGTGATCGGCTGGCCGTCGCTCAGGAACCGATGGCCATAGGTGACATTGCCGGCGCGCAAACCGTCGATCTCGAAGTCGACAACGACCGGCTCTTCGGTTTCGGGACCGAATGTGCAGATGATGGATTGCAGCGGACGCACCCAACGCAAGCTGCCCGGCTTTGACGAGGCTTTGCCCCAACGCATGGATTTCGGCCAGGGAAACGCGATGATGATCTTCGGCATGATTTCTGCGATGATCTCTTCCGCAGCGCGGCCGGGCTTGGTCAGATGAGCGACGTAGAAATCGCCCTTCTTCGGATCGGTATGAACGTGTGCCTCGGATATATCGACAAGGCCAGCAGAGCGCAGGAAGCCTGCAATCGCCTGCTCCGGGGCGGTGACGCTCGGTCCTTTACGATCCTCATGCACGTCCTTGGAACGCGCTGTGAGACCACGTATGTCCAGCGTCAAGCGGCGCGGTGTCCAATAGTCGCCGGCGGCCTCATATGTGAGACCTGCCTCGACCAATGCATCGGTCACGAGCTTCTTCAAGTCGCCAGCGGCCTTGCGCTGCATGCGGGCGGGAATTTCTTCCGAGCGAAGTTCGAGCAAAAGATCAGGCATTATACGGACTCGTTTTTGAAATTTGCGCCACCAGCTTCCGTCAGCAGGAACGCCTCACCGCATTGCCGCGCGAGGTTTCGGACCCGCAGAATATAGCTCTGCCGCTCGGTTACGGAAATAACGCCGCGCGCGTCGAGAAGATTGAAGGCGTGCGAGGCCTTGATGCACTGGTCGTACGCAGGCAGCACCATCTTGTGCAGCGGGCTGTTGTCGCCTGACTTAGGCGCGCCAGCGCGCAACAGTGCCTCGCACTCGGCTTCAGCATCCTCGAAATGCCGCAGCAGAATGGCCGTATTGGCGTGCTCGAAATTGTGCCGCGAATATTCCTGCTCGGCCTGCAGAAACACGTCGCCATAGGTGACCTTTTCATCGCCTTCGAGACCATTGAAATTCAGGTCATAGACATTGTCGACGCCCTGCACATACGTGGCGAGGCGTTCCAGACCGTAGGTCAGCTCACCCGAGACCGGGGTGCACTCAATGCCACAGACCTGCTGGAAATAGGTGAACTGCGAGACTTCCATGCCGTCGCACCAGCATTCCCAGCCAAGCCCCCAGGCACCGAGTGTCGGGCTTTCCCAATCATCCTCAACGAAACGGATATCGTGCAGCAGCGGATCAAGACCGATCGCCCGCAGCGAGCCAAGATAGAGCTCCTGCAGATTGGGTGGCGACGGCTTCATGATCACCTGGTACTGGTAATAATGCTGCAGGCGGTTCGGGTTTTCGCCGTAGCGCCCGTCCTTCGGGCGGCGCGATGGCTGCACGTAGGCTGCCTTCCAGGGCTTTGGTCCAAGCGAGCGCAATGTGGTTGCGGGGTGGAATGTGCCGGCGCCGACTTCCATGTCATAGGGCTGCAGGATCACGCAGCCATGCTGGGCCCAGTAATTATGCAGCGTCAGAATGAGACCCTGAAACGAGCGGGTCGGCAGCATGTGATCAGGAAGTGAAGCGGTCACCGGACGGCCTTTTTGACGAGAAGGAATGGAGTGCACGTCCTAAGACCTGCACTCCAGCCGGTCAAGCAAAAGGAAGCGATCAGCCCTTCTTGTCGGGAGCCGGTGCTGGCGCCGGCGCGACAGGCGGCTTCGGTACGTCGGGGCCATTCTTGGCTACGCCCGGATCCTTTTCATCGGGAAGGCCGTTCTTCAGCTTCTCTTCGATCTTGACCAGATCTTCAGGCTCGGGCTTCGAATCCCGTGCATGCGCCCATTGGAACGTTGCTTCCAGCCTGCGCCCTGCACGCCAATAGGCATCACCCAGATGGTCGTTGATCGTCGCATCTTCCGCACGCAGCTTCACGGCCTGTTCGAGCTGGGTTACCGCGTCGTCATAGCGGCCCAGGCGGTAGTAAGCCCATCCGAGGGAATCGACGATATAGCCGTCCTGAGGACGGGCTTGAACGGCTTTCTTGATCAGATCAAGACCTTGCTCAAGCTTGGTATTCATGTCGATCCAGGAATAACCAAGATAGTTCAGCACCTGGGGCTGATCCGGATAAAGTTCGAGCGCTTTGAGGAAATTCGGCTCGGCCTTGTCCCACTGCTTCAGACGTTCGTAGGAAATCCCGCGCTGGTAGAAAATCGTCCAGTCGTTGCGGGTCGGTTCCTTGAGCACAGCGACAGCCTGATCGTAGGTTTCCGCTGCCTTCTGATAATTCTTGTCCTGCGAGTAGATACTGCCGATCGCAAGATAGGTGCGCATATCGTCGGGTTCGCTCTTGAGCAGGCCATTCAGGTGCTGAATGGCCTCATCATTGCGCTTCAGAATCGCCAGATTGATGGCGAGTTGCATCTCGGCATCGCGGCTATAGGCAGAACCGGCTGAAATCTTGCCGAAATAGTCGATCGCCTTGTCCGACTGCTCGAGCTTGGCGCTGATGTCGCCGAGCTGATACAGCGTTGCGTCGTGATCTGGCCGAAGCGGCAAGGACATCTGCAGGTAGAGTTTCGAGAAGGCTTCGCCGCCATTGCGGTTAATGGCTGTCGCAACCGTATAAAGCACCTCTGCCGCACCCTGCTGCGGTGTCTGTATTAGTGGTTTTACCGTCTTTGCATCAGCAATCTGCTTGCCGAATTCGGCGAGGACCATGCGGCCAGAAAGGACCTCGGATGCTTCCTTCACCAAGGCCTGAGCACCTTCCTTGTCGCCCGAGCGCATCTTGAATGAAGCATAGGCTTCGACGAGACGTTCATAGGTGTCGGGCGCTGCTGCAATATTGGTCTTGTCGTCGATCGCGCTCTGGTAGAACGTCGCAGCCTTATCCTTCTGTCCCGCCATGTCCGCGATCAGTGCGGAATTATAGGTTTTGAACAGTGTGAAACCTTCCGGCCCCTGCAGCTTGTCAATCATCGACAAGGCTTCATTAGGCTTGCCCGCACCGGCCTTTGCCCAAGCTGCAACAAGTCCCGTGATCATGCGGTCGAGATCGGACTGGAGCGACAGCATCATCAGTGTATCGACTTGCCGGTATTGTTTCCTGTTGAGGGCATCTATACCCAGAGCCAATCGTGAAAACCGTTCGATTTCCGGAACGGCCTTCAGCTCTTCCGCGAGCGGTAGCGCTTGCTTGAACTGACCGTTGGTCAGAAGGACCAGCATCAGGCTTTGCCGCAATTCCGTATTCTTCGGGTCATAGGCCAGCGCCTGCCGGTAAAACGAGACGGCGCTGTCGAAGTCATTGCTGCGCTCGGCTGTACGCGCAGAAAGAAATGCACCGGACAATGTGCCAGCATTCAATGTCGGTGTGTTGTTGGTTGCGGCCTGGGCCGAGGCAGCCCCCACTGTAAACGCAGCGAGTGTTGCGCCCATGACGGAGCCAAGCAATTTACTACGCTGCATAACAGAAACCCTCTTTACTTTCCAAAATTGAATTGATTGTCCGAATCCTCAAGAAAACCATGGCCTTTTTACGGTTTTCACTCAAGGTTGATCGAAGATTCGGATGCCGGCTCTCCCCGCGTTGCGAGAGTTCATCAATTGACCCGGCTGATGCAGAAATCAATGACTTCGAGAAGTGCATCCTTCTGCGGCGAACGATCGAGCGGTGCCAATGCATCTCGCGCAATGCCGCCGAAATGCCGCGCACGCTGTATTGTATCACTCAATGCGCCATAACGCGTCATCAATCCTTTGGCTTTTTCCAGGCCTTTGTCATCATTTGCACCGTTTTCCAGTGACGCTTTCCAGAAAAGCCGCTCTTCCGGTGTTCCGCGCCGGTAGGTGAGCACGACAGGCAAGGTAATCTTGCCCTCGCGGAAATCATCACCGGTGTTCTTGCCCAGATCCTTGGCATTGCCGCCGTAATCCAGGGCATCGTCGACAAGCTGGAAGGCAAGCCCGAGATTGAGACCATAGGAGCGTAGCGCGTGGCGATCCGTCCGCGATGCGGAAGCGATGATCGGACCGACTTCGGCGGCTGCGGAAAAAAGCGCCGCCGTCTTCGCCTTGATCACGGCGAGATATTCGTCTTCCGTTGTTTCGAGGTTTTTTGCCGCCGCAAGCTGCATGACCTCCCCTTCGGCAATGACGGATGCTGAAGTCGCAAGCACGTCGAGCGCTTCAAGCGAGCCAACGTCGACCATCATCTTGAAAGCCTGGCCCAACAGAAAATCCCCAACGAGAACGCTTGCCTGGTTGCCCCAGATCATGCGCGCCGTGCGCTTTCCGCGACGCAGATCGCTTTCGTCAACAACATCATCATGGAGCAATGTCGCCGTATGCATGAACTCGACGCTGGTCGCAAGTTTGACATGGCCATCGCCCTTGTAACCGAACATGCGAGCTGCAGCGAGCGTGATCATCGGGCGCAGACGCTTGCCGCCGGAAGAGATCAGATGGTTCGCAACCTCCGGTATCATCTCGACGTCAGACCCGGCCTTCGACAGTATAAGCTCGTTGACACGTGTCATGTCTGCATGAGTCAAATCGATCAGCGGCTGCACTGATCCTGTACTGTTTTTCTTATCGTCCAGACTGACAACGACGCCCAAAACGAAACTCCCTACGGTTCTGGCATGATGCGGCGACACCTTATTTTGACAGCCTGTAACCCGCAAGTGGCGAATTGGCGCGCAAAATTTGCGTCCGGGTTACAAATTCGTGATAAGCCTTCACACACCTCCATACAATCAGGGCACAGCGCTTTGCGCCATCCCGCAACGGTAGCCAAAATGATTGAAATATTGCGTACGAATGACCCGGTTCTAATCTCTTTTGTCGAATCACTGTTGAAGGAAGCCAAAATCAATCATTTCATCGCGGACTCGAACATGAGCATTCTCGAGGGCTCACTTGGTATTCTTGGACGCCGCATCATGGTCGATGCCGACCGCGAAAAAGAAGTGAGACAACTGCTTACAGACGCCGGTATCGAACAGGAGCTTCGCGACTGACTTAGAGCGAGATTCGGCCATATTGAATCGTTCTGCCGGAGGGAATTTGGTTCAAGGTCAAGGGGTTTGGTTAGACCGATGTTTACCCACCGGACGAAGCCGAGGCCCGAAGGATTTGGGCCGAATTCAACCGGCCCACTGATCGAACCGCGTTTCTGCGAAACGCGGATAATTCGATCAGCGGGTTTGATAGCTTGTTGTTTTGCAAATGCAAACCAACGGCTGGGTTTCCGGCTGGCGGCCACCCACTTTGTCAGGCGGCATCGGACGATGGAAAAGCGTCGACCTCGCCACCTTCCTCGTGGATTGTCTCGCCATCCGAGAAACAGAACTGGTTCAATATGATCGAATCTCGCTCCAAGCTTGCTGCCGACGCCTCACACACGAAGGACGCGTTTCATCGCGGCAGATTTTACCTGTTGCAGCCAGCTGCGAAGGGGCACCGTTCCGGTGTGGACGCGATGATCCTGGCCAGTGTGGTGCCGAATGATTTCACCGGACGGATCGCCGATCTCGGCGCCGGTGCCGGCGCAGCAGGGCTTGCCGTGCTCTCCCGATGTACGGGCTCAACAGCGGCCTTGATTGAACGATCGGACTTTATGGCTGAATTTGCGCGGAATTCGCTGGCACTGCCTGAGAACAGCGCATTTTCTCACCGCGCCGAGGTCATCCAGGCAGATGTGACCCTGACCGGCAAGGCGCGTGTTGCGGCAGGACTTGGTGATAACAGCTTTGACTTTGCCATCATGAACCCACCCTTCAACCAGCCGACCGACCGCTCTACACCCGATCCGGTCAAGGCGGAGGCGCATGTCATGACAAAGGGCATGATGGAGCAGTGGATGAGGACTGCTGCGGCCATCGTCAAGCCGGGCGGCTCGATCGGGATCATCGCCCGGCCGGCATCGATAACCGACTTGCTCGATGCCCTTGAGGGACGCTTTGGCGGATTGATCATCGTTCCCGTGCACCCGAGACCGCAGGACGCCGCGATCAGAATTGTGGTCAAGGGCATCAGGGGAAGCCGCGCCGGGCTGTCATTATATCCTGCCGTTGTCTTGCATCACGAGACGGGAAATGAATTTACCGAGCGGGCAATCGCCATCAATAATGGGCTGACGTCGCTTTTTTAGACTTGGGCACCATTGTGATTTCATGCATGTAGCCTACATGGTCCTGACGGCATACCCTCAAGAGGAGACACGCTTGGCTCGATTTATCCGGAAATTACTGCCCCGTCGCTGGCGCCCTGATTATCAGGAGATTCCGGTTGTTCGCCTGCATGGCATGATCATGACCGGTGGCGGTCCGTTCCGGCAAAACCTGTCGCTCGCATCGACGGCCTCTGTTCTGGAGAAGGCATTCGCGGAAAAGGATGCACCGGCTGTCGCCATTTCCATCAATTCTCCGGGTGGTTCGCCGGTACAATCGCGGCTGATTTATCGACGCATTCGCGATCTGGCGACTGAGAAGAACAAGAAGGTCTACGTGTTCGTCGAGGACGTCGCCGCCTCAGGCGGCTACATGATCGCTGTCGCCGGTGATGAGATTATCGCTGATCCATCCTCCATCGTTGGTTCCATAGGCGTCGTTTCCGCAAGCTTTGGCTTCACCGATCTCATCAAGAAAATCGGGGTCGAGCGCCGGGTGCATACGGCCGGCAAAAACAAGGCAACGCTCGATCCGTTCCGGCCCGAAAACAAGGAAGATATCGAGCATTTGAAGGCGCTGCAGCTGGAAATCCACGAGACTTTCATCAATCTGGTCAAGGAGCGCCGCGGCGAAAAGCTGAGTGACAATCCCGATCTGTTTACGGGCCTGTTCTGGACCGGAACCAGAGGCGTTGAACTCGGATTGGTCGATGGTCTCGGGGATATGCGTTCCCATCTTCTGTCTCAATACGGCCCGAAAACGAGGTTAAAGCTCATCTCGCAGCCGCGCGGTCTGTTCGGACGCAAATTACCGTCGGCCGAGACCAAAATTGAGGCACTCGGGGCGAATTTGGCCATCGGCCTGATCGACGCCGCTGAAGAACGCGCGCTTTGGTCGCGATTTGGACTATGATCGGATCAACCCGGATTTTGGCAAGCCCGGCGCTCCGTGCTATTGTCGGTGAGGAATGATATCGCTTTTTGAGGTTTATGCGCGATGCCACAGTTGATCTTTTTTGCCCTAGTCGGCTGTGCTGCCTATTACGGCTATCGTTCATTCAAGAAAGAAGCGGAGCGCGTTTCTAAGCGGGTTCGCGAGGCTGAAAAAGAAGTGCAGAACCGCGCGCAGGGAACGCTCGTACAGGATCCCGAGACCGGCGAATACCGTCTGCGTAAAGACTGATCCCCATGCTGGACAGTGTAGAGCGTACGATCAGCCTGATTGCCCCCGCCAAGATTAATCTGGCGCTGCACATAACAGGGCGCAGGGATGATGGCTATCATCTTCTCGACAGCCTCGTTGTGTTCGCGCGTTTTGGCGACAAAGTGAGCGTGAAACAGGCGCTGGTCGATTCCTTCGAGATGTCCGGCCCGTTCGGGAGCGACTTGCCGAGTGACGCAAGCAATCTTGTGCTCAAGGCAAGGGATGCCCTGCGCACCCTGTTTCCCGAGCAGGCCGTTCCGGTTGCTATTCACCTTGAAAAACGTCTTCCAATTGCTTCCGGCATAGGGGGTGGGTCGAGCGACGCTGCAGCCGCACTGTGTGCACTGACGACGCTTTGGAATATTGAAACAGAGCGCCTACCTGAAATTGGTCTGACTTTGGGTGCGGATGTCCCCATGTGCCTGCATGGCAAGCCTCTCATCGCGCGAGGTATCGGCGACGAGATCGAGCCTCTTGCCGGTTTTCCCCGATTGCCAATGGTCCTCGTCAACAACGGCGTTTCGATCTCAACGCCGCAAGTGTTTGCGGGTCTTCAGAAGCGGGACAACCCGCCCTTGCCTGCGCTGTCATCGCTATCCACCATCGATCATGTCTGTTCCTATCTTGCCGGAACGGAAAACCATCTGTCTTCCGCTACCGAAAAGCTGGCTCCAACAATCGTCGTTACGATGAATGCGCTGCGAAACACCGCTTCACGGCTTGTGCGGATGTCGGGATCCGGCGGCACGTGTTTTGCTATTTATGACAGCGCTGAAGAAGCGGAAGCCGCAGCGACAGGGCTTCGGCAACGCCACCCAGACTGGTTTGTCGTCGCCACTCACAGTGTCATGGAAGGAAGCTGATCTTGGCTCGCATCGATGAGACACGTCCGTTTGTACCGGTCAAAATTGCCGTTCTGACGGTGTCCGATACGCGCACGCTCGAAGACGACAAGTCAGGAAGCACACTGACAGAGCGGCTCCTCGCCGCTGGCCATACATTGGCGGAACGCGCCATCGTTACCGATGATCGGGAGAAAATCCGTGACCGTGTGCTCTCGTGGTCGAAGGACCCGCAAATCGACGTGATTATTACCACGGGCGGCACTGGCTTTACCGGCCGCGATGTTACCCCGGAGGCTCTGGAACCGATCTTCGAGAAACGCATGGATGGCTTTTCCGAAGTGTTTCACCGGGTTTCCTATGACAAGATCGGGACGTCGACGATTCAATCGCGGGCGACCGGCGGCGTGGTCAACGCAACCTTCGTCTTTGTGATTCCGGGCTCGCCGGGTGCCTGCAAGGATGCCTGGGATAATATTCTGCAGTATCAGCTGGATTACCGGCACATGCCGTGCAATTTCGTCGAGATCATGCCGAGGCTGGACGAACATCTGAGGCGCAGCGGCAAGGGTTGAACCTTATTTCGAAGCGGCCGGAATGATCTCTGCCCGAAGCCGTTTCATAGCGAGGCCGCGCGCTATATCGACCGCCTTTTTGCCCGGGCTGAACAAAGCCATCGACTGCCGCTTCGAAATCAATAAACCATCAGCCAAGGGATTGCCTGGGGAGAACACGCGGCTCAAAAATGGCCTGCGGTGGGTGTGAGACCGGGTGAAGCAAGCCGGCCCCTGCATGCGTTCTGCATGCGTCGCAACGGGTTCGATCCACCCATCCAACAGTCTCGCGCCGGGTTCGAGAAACAGAAACCATTCGCTGCGCGCCCGCCTGAACCCGTCGATCAAAGTCTGATCCTGCAGAAAGATGCAGCCGGCCGCATCGGCAACGCGATGGGTCTGATCGACAGAGCCGTGATCAATGATGACCACGTCGCTCAAAATGCCTTCGACAGCACCTCCCACCAGAACGCCGAGCGTTCTGGCCAAAGCCTCATCCGAATTTTGGGTTTCAATCAGGACGGAAATCATCAGGAGCCAATATAGTATTATTATAAGAATTTCCATCACTCCTTTCGATGCAGATTGTTCTTGCTTTGTTCTCAAACTTTGCTAGGAATACATTCATGTTGCATGAGCGACTCGTTTCGCTACCGCCTCAAGGAGAATGCAAATGAACATTGTGGTGCAAGCAGACAAGGCAGCCTTCGGACAAGGTCGGGCACAACATGCCAATGCCTTGATCGAGGAAGCCGGTCTACGGATCGATCATGAGCGACGTCGCGGACGTGGCGCCGGCATCAATCCAACCGGCAGGTTCGAAGCCGAAACGCGCCATGTCTACGATGATGGCTGGGAAAGTATCGAGGATTTGCCTCCTTTCAAGACCGAAGTTCAGGTGGAAAAGCCACGAACGATCATTACCCGCAATGACTCGCCGGATATCGGCTTCGACCGTTCGATCAATCCGTATCGCGGCTGCGAGCATGGTTGCATCTATTGTTTTGCCCGCCCGACACATACGTATATGGGGCTTTCTGCCGGATTGGATTTCGAATCGAAGCTCTTTGCCAAGCCTGACGCGGCGAAGATGCTGGACAAGGAATTGTCGAAGCCTGGCTATACCGCAAAGACGATCGCGATCGGTACCAACACCGATCCCTATCAGCCGGTCGAGAAGAAATGGCGTATCATGCGTGATATCCTTCAGGTGCTCGAAGCACACCAGCATCCCGTTGGAATTGTTACGAAATCCGCATTGGTGATGCGCGATCAGGATATTCTGGCGCGCATGGCCGAGAAAGGTCTCGCCAAGGTAGCCCTGTCTGTGACGACGCTCGATGGAAAGCTGGCGCGCACCATGGAGCCCCGCGCCTCGACCCCGACACGGCGCTTGCAAGCGCTTCGCAGTCTATCGGACGCCGGTATTCCGGTTAGCGTCATGGTTGCCCCGATTATTCCAGGTCTCAACGATCATGAGATTGAACGCATCCTCGATAGTGCTCATGCAATGGGGGCGCTGGAGGCCGGATATGTCCTTTTACGCCTGCCCCTCGAGGTTAGCCCGATCTTCAAGGATTGGCTGCTGCGTAATTATCCGGACCGCTATCGCCACGTTCTCTCGCTGGTGCGATCGATGCGCGGCGGCAAGGATTACGATGCGGAATGGGGTAAACGCATGCGCGGCGAAGGACCTTACGCATGGCAGATCGGCAGGCGATTCGAGATCGCCGCCAAGCGACTCGGCATCAATGTAAACAAGCGGCGCCTGCGGACGGACCTGTTCGAGGCGACACCCGGAAGCGAACAATTGTCGCTGTTATAAGCCAGCATGAGAATTTCCCAGGGAGATTGTACATAGAATCAATAGCTTAATTCCGTCAGGCAGACCCCATCGAGCCTGACGTGACCCTGGCGTCCGCCCCATCTGCGCCAGGGGACTTGCAGAGAATCAGAGCGAATGCGAGGCTCGTCGCAACATGGCTCGATCGCGCTCTGATTCTCTGCTTATTCCTATTGAACCTGGCAAACCGGATTTTGTCAGCGAGCGGAAGCTTATGCGCAGCGGAATTGAGTTTGTCGTCGGTATAGACGAGGCGGGACGTGGTCCGCTGGCGGGGCCGGTTGTGGCTGCCGCCGTCATTTTGAACCCGAAGAAAATTCCTGATGGTCTTGATGATTCGAAGCGACTGACAGCGCAACGTCGCGAGGAACTATTTGATATCATTACAGAAACAGCGCTCGCTTGCGCAGTGTCGAGCATTTCCGCACCGGTGATCGATGCAACCGATATCCTGAAGGCTGCACTTGAGGCGATGCGCCGGGCTGTCTGCGGTCTCGCCATTCTTCCCGGCCACGCCTTGATCGACGGCCGCGATGTGGCGCCCGGGCTCCCCTGCCCGGCAACGGCCCTCATCAAGGGCGACCAGCGTTCCGTATCGATCGCTGCGGCATCGATCCTCGCCAAGGTGACACGCGACCGGATGATGACCCAGACCGGAAAATATTTTCCACTTTATGGTCTGGAAATGCATGCCGGCTATGGAACCGAGTTCCATCGCAACGCTATGGAAACACACGGTCCGATGGTCGGTTTGCACCGCTTCAGCTTTTCACCGCTGAAAGAGCGCCAAGCCTAGTATTTCAACTCAGCACCACCAAATTGCACTCATCGGTTGAAATTCTTGCGCCAGAATCGCACGTTCTTGCATAGGAATCGCGAACTCTTGTGTGAGATTCGAAGATTTCTGCATAGAACGTCTGCGAGATTCAGATCGACGCGAAACTTTCAAAAAGAGAAAGCCGCCTTGCGGCGGCTTCGTGAAAGTTCGATTTTCCCATTCTCAGTTAAGGCGGGATTTTACTTCAGTCAGTGATGACTTGAAGAAGTCGGCCGATGCCTTGGCATCCACCTTGTCGGCGAGGATGCGACTGGCAGCAGCAACGGCTATATCGACAGCGGAGGCACGAACTTCGTTGACAGCCTCGGTCTCGGCCTGAGCGATCTTCTGCTCGGCAAGCTTGTTGCGTCGGGCAACATACTCCTCGGTTTTCTTCTTGGCTTCCTCGAGCATGCCATGGGCCTCGCGCTGAGCGATGGCAACGATCTCGGTTGCCTCTTTCTCGGCTTCCTTGCGCTTGCGCTGAAACTCCGCGAGCAAGGATTGTGCTTCCTCACGCAGGCGGCGGGCTTCTTCCAGTTCGTCACGAATGCGGTCAGCGCGGCCATCGAGCGACTTGTTCACGACAGCTGGAACCTTGAGATAGACTACCAGTGCGAGGAAGATAACGAGGCCAACCAGGGCATAGAATGTTGCGTCCAATTCCATTGTGATTCTCCTCAGCCCCGAACAGCTTTGACCGCGGCGGAAATGCTCGCCTTGTCGATGCTTCCGCCAAGAATTTTCCTGACGATCTCGGTTGCGGTGTCTTCAGCGATGTTACCGACTTCCTTCATTGCCTTGTCCTTGATGGCGGCAATGCTGGCTTCGGCGTCGCTCAGTTTCTTTTCGAGAGCAGCCGAGACCTCCGCCTGTTCAGCGTCGGATTTCACCTTGGCTTCGTCGCGGGCCGTCTGGGCAATGCTACCGGCCTTCTTCTTGGCGTCGGCAAGTTCCTGCTCGTAAGCAGCAAATGCCTCGTCCGATTCCTGCTTCATGCGAGCAGCCTGATCGAGATCGGTCGCAATACGATCACGCCTTGTCTCGATGATGCCGCCGATGCGCGGCAGGATGACCCGCGACAGGAACAGGTAGAAGACGGCAAATGTCAGCGCCAGCCAGAGAATCTGTGATGCAAAGTGGGTGGAATCGAATGGCGGGAAAACACCTTGCTGATGCGGCACACCGGTTTCAGTATGCGTCTCAGTTGCATGGGCGTCAGGCGCCGCGCCCGGTACAGCCGGTTCGGGTGTACCATGCGTGTCGGTCTGAGCGACTGTTTCCGTTGTGGATGCGGCGTGGGCCGAAGACACAAACATATATAATCCCCTTGAAGTCGGGCGTTTCCCAAATCAGCAAACACTGTTTGCTGCAGTCAAGAAACTGGCCACGCAGAGCGCAGCCAGTCTCAAGCGCCGTTCAAATTAAACAGCGAAGAGAAGCAGAAGAGCGATGAGCAGCGAGAAGATGCCCAAAGCTTCGGTAACGGCAAAGCCGAATACCAGGCGGCCAAACTGGCCATCAGCTGCTGAAGGGTTGCGCAACGCACCGGAGAGATAGCTCCCGAAAATATTGCCGAGGCCGAGGGCCGTTCCGGCCATACCAAAACAGGCAAGACCTGCACCGATGTACTTTGCTGCTACCGGATCCATATTAAACTCCTTTGGATATTTTAGTCATTAATAGATTGCGTTTGGCGGAGACCGCCGGTGAAGTCTTTCTTAGTGACCGCCAGGATGGACTGCGTCGTTCAGGTACATGCAGGTAAGCACGGTGAAGACGTAGGCCTGAAGGAAAGCCACCAGGAATTCGAGACCGGTCAGAGCAACTGTCATTGCGAGCGGCAGGATAGCGCCACCGACACCGAGCGCACCGAGCGCGCTTAGCGAGGCTACGAAACCTGCGAACACCTTCAACGTGATGTGGCCGGCAAGCATGTTGGCGAAGAGACGAACCGAGAGGCTGATCGGTCGAGAAAGGAACGAGATAATCTCGATCGGCACCACCAGCAAGAGCAGCAGCGCGGGGACACCGGAAGGCACGAACACGCCGAGAAACTTGAAGCCGTGCTTGGCAAAACCATAAACAAGCACAGTCCCGATAACGAGGACCGCTAGGGCAAAGGTGACAATGATCTGGCTGGTTACGGTGAAGAAGTAAGGGAACATGCCGAGCATATTCGCAACGAGCACGAACATGAACAGCGAAAAAACGAACGGGAAGAATTTCATTCCGGCACTGCCAGCCGATTCGCGCAACGTCGAAGCGACGAATTCATAGGCCATTTCAGACACGGACTGCAGGCGAGTCGGGATGAGACCGCGATTGGACGAGGTCAGATAGAGGAACGCGGAGGCAACGCCAATCGTTGCAACCATAAAGGCCGACGAGTTGGTGAAGGATAGATCAATTCCACCCAGATCGATTGGAATCCATTTGGTGATATGGAATTGATGAATCGGATCGTTGGACACTCTAACCTCGTCTCTCTTGCATCATTCCCGCGGACATCAGCCGCAAGATCTATTCCGGTCTGTCGCGTTTGGCGTCCTTGATGGACTGCACACCACGGTTTTCCGCCACACGTCCCGCAGAGCGCAGGATATTCAGCGTTCCAGCACAAAAACCAAGGAGGAGCAGAATGATCAGCCCCCAAGGTGAAGTACCCAAAAATCGGTCAGCTAACCAGCCCAACCCCGCACCAACCAAAACGCCCGCGATAAACTCGCTCGACAATTTCATGGCCTGCGCGACACCGGAAGCGGTTTCCGTCCCCTTGTCTTCCGAACCGGACTTGCGTGCTGCACCTCTGGAAGCAAGCTTCGCTTCCAGAGAGCGGCGACGGCTCTCCAGTTCCTCCGAAGTCAGCATCTTCCCTGCATCCGGCGTGCCACCGACAGAACCTGACTTATCGGGATCCTTACCCGTGGCCAATGGCATGTCCTTTACACGCTGAATGCGAGGCTTCACCCCCGCTTCGAAGTCGCGCGCAACATATTGTTACGACCCGCGCTAGTCAAGGCAGATACCCGAGACTCTCAAGGGTAATTTTCGTGGTGAAATTCAATATGTTAGCCAAATATGACTATATGTCTCACCTCTCGATCGAAATTTTGCGGTCGAATCCCTGTCGATCCCGCAGATATGAGGCGCGGATTGGAACCAGATCAGTGGTTCGACACGACAATTTCAAACTGTCGCGCTGTCTGGTTCAACCCTGCGTTTCTTGCGGGTCGCATCGATCCAACCGTAAATGAAAACGGACAGATTTCTGGAATTTGAGGGCTAGAGCAGAAAGCACCGAGCCAGCCGGTGCATCGGAGGGATGGCCGCTTCGACCTTTGGGCAAAGGCCCTGCCCTCAAATCTGGAGGTGAGCGATGTGGTATAAACCGCTGAGCGTCACCCTGATAATGAAAAGAACCCGGACAGGCTGGACAATGTCGATCCGGGTTCAATTCAGATAATCAGGAATGGGGGACGGGCGAAAGCTCGTTCCCCACTCCAGAAACAATATAGCAGCTTTCCTGCTGTTTCCAAGCGCGTGAAAATCAAATCCAGCCGCCGCCATACGTGCGGTAGAAGATGTGCTGGCCGATCCTGTCGATGCGCTTCATCGTGTGCGCCCACATCGCCCGCACATAGACCGCATGATAATGTGTGGCTGAGCCAATCTCGGGGAGGAAGATGCGGCCGGACGTGACTGCCATGGCGATCTCCTGCGCAACTTTCCATTGCTTGGGCTCGGTGACGTTCAATTTGCGCCCTTCGCAGGCAAAGGAAAACTGGCAGCGATTGATCCAGTCGTCGTTCTGGTAGACGACTTTGCAGATGGTTTTCGGATAAGCGGGATTGCGCACGCGATTGAGTATGACCTGTGCCACGGCCGCCTGACCTTTGACACTCTCGCTCCTCGCTTCAAAATATATGGCAGTTGCAAGGCATTTCTGTTCTTCCTTGCTGAAGACGACTGGAGGCAATGGCGTTGCAAGCCAGTCATGGTCACCCGCGCCGAGCTGCGGGATGAAACGGCCCGGGAGTTTCGGTTCGTTCAAGATCGTGTCGAACGGAGATGTCTTGGAATAATCGGGGGCCGCAGGCGCATAGCCAAGCGCCAAGACATCGGGCTGATTGTTGTTGACGAGGCTCGCCAGCATCGGCGGCAGGTCCGGCTCAGGCTTGTCGGGGACGCGCTTGTGGAACGCGAGAGCGATCTCGAATTCCTTGCCGGCGATCTTCGGCTTGGCAAAGGCCATCTCGACCTCGACGCCATGGGTCGGGCGGATCAGCATGCTCTGCCGCTGCAGGATAGAACCGGCGCTGAAGGCCTTGGGCGGTGCTTTTTTAGAGATTGTGACAATCCGGCCCTGTTTTTCAGCGCGGTTGATACGATCTTCGTCGGGTGTCGCGCCCGGTGCTTTCTGCGAGCCGTTGATGACGATCGGGCCGATGCCGGGAGCATTGATGCCGCTTGCAGGAATACTGGAAGTGATCGCCTTGTCGTCAACAAAGGACATGTTGGCCTTCTGGATCGAACCGGCCGGTGATTTCTCCAGATAGGAGGTCCAGCGGCCCTGCCCGGATTCCGAACCCGACAGCATGCTCGCCATGTCCTGGTAGGCGGTGACTGTCGGCGAGAGCAGATAGATGGCCACTCCGATGATCAATGGACCAATGATATTCCGATCTGTCCGATTCTTCAGCCGGGAACCCGCCCGCAACAACCCAGAGAAACGCACGCCGATACCCCACTCACAACCGAACAATTCTGGTCGTAAAAATGAAGCATTAACCTTGATGGAGGGTTAACAGAGTGGGAAGAATGGTGGTGAAAATCCTCCCCTACCGCTTCTTCTTTGCCCGTCCGGCGAAGGGATTGTCCGAGGTTCGGAGCACAAGCCGGATAGGCACGCCCTGAATATCGAACGTTTCGCGGATCCCATTGGCCAGATAGCGGACATAGGATGTCGGAAACGCATCGGGACGCGAACAGGAAATGACAAAGCCGGGCGGGCGCGTCTTCACCTGCGTGATGTATTTGATCTTGAGACGCCGTCCGGCGACCGCGGGTGGTGGGTGATGCGCAAGAACGCCTTCGAGCCAGCGATTTAGCCGGCCGGTCGAGATGCGGCGGTTCCAGATTTCATCCGTCGAGGCAACGGCGGCCATCAGCTTGTCAATGCCCTGATTGCGCTCACCGGAAATCGGCACGGCTCTGATGCCGCGTATCTGCGGCAAAAGCCGCTCGGTCTTCTCGCGCAGATCAGCCAGCACCATCTGCCGGTTCTCGACGAGGTCCCATTTGTTGAACGCGATGACCGGCGCACGGCCCTCGCGAATGATCAGATCGGCGATCTGCAGGTCCTGTTTCTCGAAGGGGATCGTCGCATCGAGCACGATGATGACGACTTCGGCAAAGCGGATGGCACGCAGTGCATCGCCGACGGAAAGCTTTTCCAGTTTGCCCTGCACGCGGGACTTGCGGCGCAGACCGGCTGTATCGAAAAGCTTGATCTTGCGGCCGTTCCACTCCCAATCGACGGAAATGGAATCGCGGGTGATACCCGCTTCCGGGCCGGTCAGCAGGCGGTCTTCGCCGAGCATCGTATTGACCAGCGTCGACTTACCCGCATTGGGGCGTCCGACAATGGCGATGCGTAAGGGCTTCGACGCATCATAGGCCGGGATATCCTCGGCGTCAGGATCATCGATATCATCGCCAATCAGTTCATCGAGCGAGCGCGGGACGGCGGGGATGATGACGGCCACGGAATCGTCCGCATCATCCTTTTTGTGCTCGTCGGGGAAGACGCGTTCTTCGCCCATGATTTCGACAATCGCATCGCGCAGATCCGGAAAGCCCTGGCCGTGTTCCGCTGAAATCGGCGTCGGCTCGCCGAGACCGAGCGCATAGGAATCGTACATGCCGGATTCGGCACCGCGCGCTTCGGCCTTGTTTGCGACGAGAATTACCTTCTTGCCAGATCGGCGAGCCAGATCGGCGAAGGTCACATCCGTCGGCGTGATGCCTGCCTTGGCATCGACGAGGAAGAGGATGAGATCGGCTTCGCCAATTGCAAGCTCGGTCTGGGCGCGCATGCGGCCTTCGAGCGATTCGCTGTCGACCTCTTCGAGACCCGCCGTATCGATGACGTCGAACTTCAGATCGTAAAGCTTGGCGCCATGGACGCGGCGGTCACGGGTAACGCCAGGCAGATCGTCGACAAGTGCGATCTTGCGGCCGACGAGCCGGTTGAACAGCGTGGACTTCCCGACATTCGGACGGCCGATTATTGCGACGGTAAAGCTCATCGGCTCAGAATTCCTATTCTCTTCAGCCGGCGGCAGCGGCAGGTGTGGCGCCCGTGCTCTTCAAGAGATCGAGCATCGTTTCGGCGAACTGGCGGACATTGGCCGGTGCAGCCTGATCGTCGGAAATTTGCTGGAACAGCTTGGTTGCGTCCGCGCCGCGGCCAGCTTTCCAGGCGGCGAGGCCGAGCGCTTCGCGAGCGGAATGACGCATCGGATTGCTGTCGGAGGAGAGTGTCTCGACGCGGCTCGCCACATCATCATAGGAGCCGGTATCAATGAGAATGAAGGCGGCGCGGAGCTTGGCAAGATCGCGGATAGCCTGCGGAATGGAAGTGTCGGCGGAGACCTTGTCGAAGGCTGCAACCGCACCGGCGAGATCGCCCTTCTGTGCGATGACACCGGCAGCACGCATGCGCGCCAAGACCGGATAAGCGCCGTAACCATCCTTCTCCAGTTGATCGAGGGTCTTCAATGCTTCGTCGTTCTTGCCGTCACGGACAAGGTTGAGCGCAGCGAGAAACTGATCGCCAGACTGCGAGGCCTGCTTTTCCGTCCAGTATTCATAGAAGGCAAAGACGCCTGTGCCGACAACAAGCGCCACAACCGCGCCGATCAGCAGCGAGCCGTAGCGGGTCCAGATCGCCTTCACCTTGTCGGAGCGCAGTTCCTCATTTACCTCACGGAAAAAGCCGTCGTCAGTCATGGTGCCTCTTGGGTCGCCTTACGCCACCGGATCAATTGATAAAACGCGGTGCGACTTTCGCCGTCCGCGCATGGAGTTCAGGGGCTTTTAGTCGGAAAAGTTACGCGATGTAAGGGCTAAGTTGAAAATAGCCCCTACATTGCCGTTACATCGGTTGAACGCCGATCAAAAGCGCATGCAATTTCCACACGAAGAGCGCGTAGAATACCAGCCCAATGACAATGCCAATGATATCGTTCGAAACCGGACCCGGCACGATGTAGGCCGGTGCGAGACCTGCTCGTTCCTGCCGCTTGATGGCGATGCGATCGACGACGGCCCAGGCCAGGAACGACAGAAATAGGATGAGCGAGGCGAGATCGCCATTGGCGAGCAGATGCGCCAGTGCCCAGGTCTTGATGGCGATGAGCATCGGATGTTTCAGCGCCGGTTTCATGCGGCCGGGCTTGGCGATGAAGAGCCCCAGGAAAATGAAGGCGAACAGCATCAGCAGTTCGGTGATATGCTTCATCCAGACGGGCGGTTCATAGATAATAGGCGCATCGGGCCGGGCAATGCCGTAACCCCAGACGAGAACCACGAAGCCGATGAGCGAAATGACCGAGTAGAGCCCTTTCCACGTGTTCTCGCCCCATTGCTCGATTTTCGCCAGACGCCATTCCGGCGCAACGATGCGCACCGAATGAACTCCCAGAAAAACGATGATCCCAAGGACAAGTACCAGCATGACCGCTCTCCCCAATGCAATGGCTGGCGGGAAGATAGACCCATGCGGCACGGGTTAGAAGGCGCATCGCTTGCGGTGGATCGCCGCGTCCGATCATCGCCACATTTCACCTGTAGCGACAGGCCTCCCTCCCCGGAGCCGCGTATCAATCATCATGCGTTCGATCTGCTCAGTCCTCACCGCGTCCCTCGCGTTCTCATTGTCCGTGCCTGCCTTGGCGAATAGCGGCGTGGAACTACGCGGTTCCATCGGCGCCGCCAAGCCGCAATATGTGCTGATTTCATTCGATAATTCCGGCAGCAATGAGCTTTGGGACCGCAGTCGCGCCCTGGCACAGCGTTCCAATGCGAAGTTCACCTATTTCCTGTCGTGCGTATTCCTCATCGACCGCGACGACCGCAAATCCTATCAGGCGCCGAATGAACCCGCCGGACGTTCCAATATCGGCTTTGCCACCTCAAAGGAAGATATCGCCAAGCGGCTCGACAATATCTGGCGCGCCCGCAACGAGGGCAACGAGATCGCCAGCCATGCTTGCGGGCATTTCGACGGCAAGACATGGTCGAAAGCGGATTGGGAACGTGAACTGACCACCTACAAACAGGTACTCAGCGATGCCTGGAGCAAATATGGCACTGATCCGGAGCCGGAAGGCTGGAAGCGCTTTGTCGATACGGAAATACGCGGGTTTCGCGCGCCTTATCTTTCAGAGGGTCCGGCGCTGCTTTCAGCGTTAAAGGACAAGGGCTATGTCTTCGACGGCAGCGGTGTTTCGCGCGGCCCTGCTTTGCCGCTGCATTCCGGTGGTCTCTATCAGTTCGGACTACCGACGATCGATGAAGGGCCGAGGAACAAGCCCGTGATCGCCATGGACTACAATCTCTTCGTTCGTCACACCGGCGCGGTAGAGCGTCCCGATCATCTGGACGAATTCGAGAACCGTGCCTATGCAGCCTTCAAAGGCGCTTTCGACCAGCAGTATCAAGGCAAGCGCATTCCGTTTCAGATCGGACTGCACTTCACACTGATGAACGGTGATGCTTATTGGCGCGCGCTGGAACGTTTTACCAGTGAGGTCTGTGTCAAAGCGGATGTGCGCTGCACCACCTATAGCGAATATCTGAAGGAGACCGGCGGAACGGCGCCGGTTGCCGGCGCGGAGTTGGTAAAACCGGCAGCGAGCGGCGGTATCTGACCGCCGCTCGTTGTGTTTAAAGAATCAAGCTTCTTCGGTTTGTGTCTGCAGATATTGTTCGTCGATGGCCGGTAGTGGCTCATCGTAGATCACAGCTTCAAAAGCGCGCAGACGTTTGTAAATTGAGATAAGCTCGACGATCGTCGTCCATGAGTTCACGAGATACTGGAACGATGACGTCACCTGTCCGAACGCTCCGCTGATTTGGTTCATGGTACCAAGGGTGATCTTACCGGCGACAATCGAAGGAATGAGCACGACCAGCGAGAAGATATTGTCGGTCTGCAGGTAGAGATATCGAGCGACATTAAAATACATATAATGGAAATACAGCCGGAAATAGTTGCGCCGGACGTTGGAGAAGAGATCGGCGACGACCGGGGGTTGAGCTCTGTCTTCATGGTCTTCGCCGTAGACGAGTTCCTTGCGGTAGGCGGCTTCCACACGCTGATTGCGAAACTGCAAGCCCGGCAATTTCACGCCCACTCCGGCAAGCACCACCGTACCGAAAATCGACCAAAAGATCGCCGCGAAAACTAAAGGATGTGGCACCTCGCCAATGAGGGGCAGTTCGGTGATGTTGGCTGAGAGGGCGATGAGTACCGGAATAAAGGCGATGAGTGTCATGAACGAGTCAATAAGCCTGACACCAAGACCCTCCATCGTTTCGGCAAAGCGCATGGTGTCTTCCTGAACACGCTGCGAAGCACCTTCGATATGCCGCAACTGGCTCCAGTGGGACATGTAAAATTCGTTCATCGCCGTGCGCCAGCGGAAGATATAGTGGCTGACAAAGAACGCCAGCAGGACACTGACCGTAACGCCAACAAGCGCCACGCCGAGAAATTGGCTGACACCCTCATAGAATTGCGCATAGGTCACGGGCGCTGACTTCGACACCGCAGTCTGGATGAGATTGTAGAACGGGCCGTACCAATTGTTGACCGCTACGCTCACCTGCACCTGGAAATAGGTGACGAAGAGAATGAACGCGGATCCGAGGACCGACCAGCGCTGCCATCTGTGCGGTGAATACCAAGCCCAGAAGCTCGCAAAAATTGCGACGACTATCGCAAAGTAAATGTAGAACCACAGGAACGCGGGAGTCCAGAAGCTGGCGATGCCGATGATCGGGGGGGCGCCTGGATTTGCTGGTGGCAGGCCGATATATGCACCCAGCTGCTCGCCGACAAAAAACCAGAACAGGACGGCCGCCAGGGACCAAAGCACCGCCGAAGAAAAGAAAAGCTTTGGCTGGGGGAAGAATGAGACAAACACGGTGGTAGGTTCCTCGAGTGAAAAGTCGTGCAGTTTTCTGATGTTACGAGTTGCATGAGTTTAACAGCATGAATAGGGCAAAGAAGAAACCGTCGTAATTAAATTGCTGTAATGAGGCGGGTATCCGGTGTCTCAAATTGTCGCAAAACAGCCGTGCGTGGTTCGACGGGGCTCACCATGAGGGAGGTGGTTAATTGCAGTGCGCCACGGTGTTGCAGGGTAGCAGGTTGCTTGTCAGCTATGGGGCGCTTTCCAGTTACTGCGATCTTCAATCTCCCTCATGGTGAGCTTGTCGAACCACGCACAATGGTAATGCAACCCGGAAAACCAACTGCTTATCAACGCTTTTGCCGCCCGGCCGAAAACGCAAAGAGCGCCGCGAAGACGAGACCCGTTGCAGCGGCAAGCGTGGCAATGGTGAAGTCACCGGTGATATTGGCGACATATCCGCCGATCAAAGGGCCGATGATCTGGCCGATACCGAATGCGGCGGTCATCACCGCCATGACGCGGCGCTGCGAATGCGGCAGCAGCACACGCCCCGCCTGAAAGCCGAAGGCAGTGATGACGATAAAGGTCAGGCCCAGCAAGAGACCACCCAGCAAAGGCCCTATCGGCGATGGCAGGACGACGCTCGCGGCAACGCCTACCGCTTGAACAGCGCATCCCAGCCCCAGAGCGAAAAACGGGCCGGTGCGCCGCAGAAGCGGTGTCCAGAGCCAGACGGATATGGCGCCGGCGGTGCCTGTCACGAACCAGACCAGCGCTTCCATCCAAGTGCTGGCGTGGCCGGAGCGGACGATGGCGATGATGAATGTTGCGGTGATGATGTAGCCGAAGCCGAACAGGCCATAGGCAATGTTGATCTTGATGAATTCCGGCGTCCAGACGATGGGCGGCTCCGCTGCGGCCGAACCGCTGCGCACCGGGCCTTGTCGGATCAGCGCGAAGACGGCGATGAGGCCGAGAACGGAAAGAATTGCCGCGCCAATCCAGTCTTCCCGCCAGCCATGCCCGCTGGCGGAACTGAAGGCAACGAGCAGCGACGAGATCGCGATGCCGGTGCCGACGCCGCCAAAATGCATTGCCTGCAAATCCTGCCGATTGGCAGCGGCGAGGTGACTGAAAACAATCGTTGCGGTGAACACCAGCATGAAAGCACTGGCAAGGCCGGCAAAGAAGCGGATGGCGGCGAAGAGGATTACCCCGTCACTGACACTCATAGCGAAACAAAGCGCGGCGCTTGCTGTCAACGAAGCATAGACGAGTGGTCGCTCTATTCCGGACGCCCAGCCAAAGCCGGCAATGATGGCCCCGAGCAGGTAACCGAGGTAGTTGGCCGAGGCAACGAGTCCGGCATCGCCGGGCGACAGACCGAGATCGCTCATCATACCGGGAAGAATCGGCGTGAAGATGAATCGTCCGATGCCCATGCCGACTGCCATTGCCACGAGCCCGCCAAGGGCGAGACGTACGGGAGATGTGGCGGCTGGAATCATGCGCCGGACATTATCTCCGCGTCGTGGAGTGACAAGCCAATAAATTTGATCGTTACGTGATTTTGGGTGATTGGTTGGGGTGCAGATTTGTTGTGCGTGGTTCGACGGCTATCCGATAGTCTGCTTGATCTGCACGCCACGCCGCGTGATGCGATAGACTGCCGCTGGCGGCAGATTGCAGAAGGCGCGACCGATGCACACGGCCTCGAGGTCCAGTTCTTCGAGCACGGCTTTCGGCACAGGACAGCGAAAGCCATAGGTGAACTGGTAGAACGCACCATCGTTGCGCAAATTGCTGAATGCGCCGCCGAGAATAGCGCCGACCTTGTCTGGCATGCTCAGGAATGGCAGGCCGCTGACGACCGCACCGGCTGGCTCGGCCTTGAACAATTCCTGTCCGCCGAGCTGCGAGGCATCCATTTGCAGGATTCGCATTCCGGGAAAACGTGTCTGAAGCAGTCGTGCGAATTCAGCGCCATATTCGACAAGGGTCAGGTTACCGGGACTTACTCCCCGCGCCAGCAAGGCATCTGTGAAAACGCCGGTGCCGGGACCAAGCTCAAGCACCGGCCCGGAAGCGGCGCTGATTTCGCTGGTGATCAATCTGGCCAAGGCCGCACTCGAAGGGGCGATCGCGCTGACGCGAGACGGATTGGTGATCAGCGCACGAATGAAAATCCACACATCGCTTGTCGTCATGACACTTGGTTCCTGCCGTGTTCGCTACCTGATTCGTGGTGCGACGCGGCATGAACGACCTCAATTGCGAAAACATTACGGCTTTTTGCAACGGGCGATCAATTTAGTTCGCTATGGGTTGTCAACACTTAGGAAATATCCTAAGTGTTATCGCAAATTGCCACTTAAACAGGCACGAAAGGGATCCGTGATGACCGGCCTCGCCGTCAATCGAGTATCGAGTCTACCGCCCATCGACGGTGTTTTTCGCGCGCTGTCCGACCCGACGCGGCGTCATGTACTGGAGCGGCTTGGCAGCAGCCCCGCCTCTGTCAGCGAACTTGCGGAGCCGTTTGACATGGCCCTGCCCTCCTTCGTCGAACATCTGAAAATTCTGGAGACGTGCGGGCTGGTGAGTTCCAGAAAAACCGGACGTGTGAGGACTTACAGGCTCGCGCCCGAACCTTTGAAACTGGTGGAAGACTGGTTGGCGAAACAACGCCAGTTGTGGGAACGGCGTCTCGATCAACTCGACGAATATCTTATGACACTCAAGGAGCAGAACACATGAACAAGCCTTTGATCATCAAACCGGATCCCAAGCTCGACCTCGTCCTCGAACGGGTCATCGATGTTCCGCGCGATCTCGTGTGGAAAGCCTGGACAACGCCGGAGCATATCGTCAAATGGTTCACGCCGAAGCCGTGGTCGACAAAGGAATGCGAGATCGACCTGCGCCCCGGCGGCATGTTTCGCACCGTCATGGTATCGCCGGAGGGAAAGGAATTTCCAGATATGGGTTGCTATCTGGAGGTCGTGCCGAATGAGCGTCTGGTTTTTACCGACGCACTGCTGCCCGGATACCGGCCTTCAGAAAATCCATTCTTTACGGGAGTTGTCTCGTTCGCAAGTGAGGGAAGCAGCACGCGCTATACCGCCATGGCCATCCATCGCGACGAGGCGGGCAAGAAACAGCATGAGGAAATGGGCTTCCACGACGGTTGGGGCAAGGCGCTCGATCAGCTGGTGGCCCACGTGAAGACCATGTGAATCGGGCTTTTTACAACGAACGAGGATTAACTGGCCGCCCATCGGCGATGACACATGCTTCAGGCAGCTTTTCGCCGTCGAAAACCGAAATGACGGATTGCGCCGCAACCAAGTTGGTGCGGGCCAATGCCTCCAGCGACGAGCCGGCAGAATGCGGCGTCGCGATCACATTCGGCAGCGCGATGAGTTCTTCCGAGATGGGCTTGAACGCCGGATCGCTTTCGCTGAGATAGACATCCAGTCCGGCTCCGGCGATCCGTCCTTCCTTCAGCGCATGCAGTAGATCCCGGTCGTCGACCAGGCCGCCTCGTGCGGTGTTGATCAGAATGGCCGTGGGCTTCATGAGCGCAAGCGCGGCACTATCAATCAGGAATCGGGTGCCCTGGGTCAAAGGGGCGTGCACACTCACGACGTCGCTCTGCCGGAGCAACGTCTCAAGATCAACATACGTAATGCCGTTGGCTCTGCCATATTCTTCATCAGGCCGTGGATGACAGACGAGAATGCGGGTGTCGAAACCCTTCAAGCGCTGCACCAGACTTTTGCCGATACGCCCAAGACCGATAATGCCTACGGTTTTCCCGGAAAGATCGGAGCTTATCAGAATAGACCAGTTGCCTGCGAGCATGCGGTTTTGCGATTCGCGCAAACGCCTTGCCACCGCCAGCATCAAACCGATCGTATGGTCGGCAACCGATGCATCGTTGCCGCCCGCGCCGATAGTAAGAACGCGGCCGAGGTCCCTTACGGCATCGACGTCGACACGGTCGTAGCCGACGCCACGCCGTGCCAGGACCTGGAGATCAGGCAGAGAGGCCAACAATTCGCGCGTGACATAAGCCTGACCAACGATCCAGCCAGCGGCGCCGTGGAGCAGATCGGTGAGTTGCGCTGCTGTCAGACTCCCGTCGGGCTGTCCATTTGCAATCTCCACATCGCATCCATTGTCCTTTAGACAGGCAAGTGCCTCGTCATCGAAGAAGGGCGATGTGACGACGACACGTCCTGGCGAATGATGCATGATTTCTCCATATTGCCGATGCGGCGGCCGCATTCGACAATATTGGCGAGTTCACTTCAAGCAGGCCACCGATGCTGCGGCAATTTCCCGCCCCTCACGACGGATTACCGGGGCCCCTCGCTTTGGGCGAGAAGCCCGGCGAATTCCGCCCGGCTGGGCAAGGCCGCAAAGGCACCGCGGCGTTGTGCGGTCAGAGCGGCGGCGCTTTGCGCGATAGCAATGGCCACATTGCGGTCCCTTCCACCGGCCAGCATCGCCGCGAGCACGCCGCAGAATGTATCGCCGCAGCCGGTCGTATCCACCGCGTCGACCTGTGGTGCCGGATGATGCTGGCTTGAGCCGTCGCTATCGAAGGTCAGGCAGCCGCCCGCACCCAAGGTGACGATGGTCGATGCGGCACCGAGGTTGCACAGCGCAGCCGCGGCTTCCGCCGGTTCAGAATGTCCGGTGATGGCTTCCGCTTCGCCGCGGTTAACGACGACAATATCGCAATAGGGCAAGAGCGGCTCCACATCCCACCACAGCGGCGCGGGGTTGAGCAGCGTGGTTGCCCCATGTGCGGACGCTTCTGCAAGAGCTGCCCTGGTACTCGCGCTGGTCAAATTACCCTGCAGGACCACGATATCGCCCTGCCCGGCTTGCGCTGCAAAGGATTTTGCCATTTCCTCGCTGAGCGCAGCCGCACAGGTACCGGCACTGGCTATGCTGTTTTCCCCATCCGGCAGAACCATCAGCAACGAGAAATCACTTGGATAGGACATGCGGTACAGCTCGAGGTCAACGAAGCCTTCGCGCTCCAGAGCAATTGCGATCTCTTCTCCCTGAGCATCATGACCGATGGGGGCGTGGAAAATGACCTGCGCGCCCGTCCGCGCCGCAGCGACCGCCTGATTGAGACCCTTGCCGCCGGGCGCACTGCCCGTGCTATCGCCGAGCAGCGTTTCGCCCTTCGCCGGCAAGTGTGGCAGCCGGAGGGACAGATCCAGCCCCGCATTGCCGAGAACGAGCACCCGCCCCATGACCTCGTCAGCTCCTGGCTTTTTTGACGGCCTGCATGAATATCTGCAGACGCTCCGGGTCAACCGGATTCCACCATGCGCCGTCATGCTTCAGGTAGCTGGCAACGATGACTGCGTCCGCCACGGTGAAGATATCGCCGACATTGTCGGGGGTGACACCTGAACCAACGGCAACCGGCAACGATGTGCCGGATGCAATCGTTTGCAGCTCATCCATCGTAGCGCTATCGCCTGTGCGCTGGCCCGTGGCGATTGCGACATCGGCATCGAAGAATTCGTTATCACGCGCAAGTTCGGTGATGGTGCGATCGCCGGTGATTGCATGGGCGCCGTGCTTGACGTGCACGTCGGCAAAGATGCGCACGGATTTTGCCCGCAGCCACGCCCTGTAACGGGTGGCTTCGCCGGCCGGACCATCCATCAGCCCTTCATTGGCGACGTAGGCATTCGACCACTGGTTGACGCGGACGAAAGCCGCACCGGCAGCCTTGGCAACGGCGAGCGCCTGGACCGCGCCATTGGCAAGAACGTTGACGCCGATCGGCAGGCCACTGTGACGCCGAACTGCATCCGTCATTACCGCCATCGCTGCAGCGGTTTCCGGGCCGAGGCGATCCGGCTTGGCGAAAGGGATATCGCCATGGTTCTCGACGATCAGGCCATCCACACCGCCATCCTTGTAGCGTCCTGCCTCTGCCACGGCAAAAGCAATGACGTCTTCCATCGGCTCCCCGTCGTAGTTGGGCGAACCCGGCAAAGGCAGCGAATGGATCACGCCGATGACAGCCTTGCGCCGGCCAAAGATTTCCTGAATGGCATTTGGTTTGGCGCGATAGATGGACTTCGGTTGCGTGGTCATGATTGTACTTTCTGTATTCAGTCTTTGTGTTGGGCAGTACCAGGCTGGCTACGAACGGGCGAGACCTACCTGGAAACTGTAGCGATCTGCCCGGTAGTGCAGGATAACGTATTCGACGGGTTGGTTTGCCGAGGTCCACGACGTGCGATGGCAGACAAGAACCGCCGCGGGGTGTTTCAGCCCGAGGCTTCGGACCGTGTCTGCATCGGCGATCGCCCCTTCGATCCGCTCATGTCCGCCCGTCAGCGTGACGCCAGCGGCGTCGCTGAGCCAGGTGTAGAGCGAGCCAGTGTCCAGGTTGTTCGTGGTGGGCAGGCCGGATCGCTCGAATGCCACAGGAGCAAGATAGGTTAGCGACGTCGCCATCGGGTTCCCGTCGGCCAGCAAGAGGCGATCGATTTCGAGAACCGGAGAATTCGGCGCAATCTTCAATTCCGCAGCCACGGACTGGCTCGCCAGCGTGAGTTGCAGTGACCGCGTCCGATAGCTCGGCTTCAGTCCCCTCACCCGCATGTCCTCGGAGAAAGAGGACAAACGGTTCAGCGGCCGGTCGATGCGCGGCTCGATCACGATCGAGCCGCGACCGGATTTGCGGCTGATCAGGCCTTCCGTCTCAAGATAATCGAGCGCTGCACGCGAGGTGGTCCTGCTGACGCCAAAGCGCCGGTTGAGCTCGGCTTCGCCGGGCAATACCTCGCCTGGCTTGAATGCGCCGTCCCCGATGGCGCGCCGCAGTCGCTCCGCGATTTGCGACCACATCGGTATCGGTCCCTCTACGAGATCTGTTTCGTGCCACATCATGATCCAAACAATATGACGTCATGACATTTGTGACAAGCGCTTTTTTGACCGATGCGTTAGACCAGAACAAATGATCAAGAGTTTCAAAAAGAGCGACCGGGCGCCTCTGTACCGTTGAGGAAAAGCCTCGCCCGGTCACTCACACTTCACACGCGCCAAGTCAGGCTGCATTTCACATTGGCGGCATCTTGTCGAATTTCGGCAAGGCTGGATCGACATGGTCCCATGCGTAACCGCGCACGCCATACGTCACCATCTGCGGCTCGTACCGGCTTGGATCGTCGAGGCTCGCGGCGTGCACGGTAAACAGATCAGGCATGGCCGAGAACATCAGATAGACCGGTGAGCCGCAGGTGGGGCAGAAGGCGCGCGTCTTCACATTGCCGCTATCGCCAACGATGTCCCATTGCTTCGCTTCACCCTGGAGTTTCACGCTCTCCCGGTCCGCGAAGGTCAGATACGATCCGTGCCCGGTGCCGCTCTTCCGCTGGCAGTCGCGGCACTGACATTCGTTCATCACCAGCGGTTCGGCCGAGATTTCATAACGGATGGCGCCGCAGGCGCATCCGCCGGTATAAGCCTTGCTCATGTTTTCTCTCCTGTATAAAGCGCGAAGTCAGCCCTTGTTGTACTCGTCGTGGCGGCGCCACCAGACGCCCGCCTCGTTGCGTCCCTTCGGAGCTCGATCGAGCCACTGGTACATGCCCCAGAGGCCGTCCAGTCCGCGCGCATAGGCGGAATAGGTGTGGTAGACGACGCCGTCCTCAAGCGCGAACGCGCTCATGCCCGGCCTCTCGCGCGTGTACGTCGCTTTGTCGGTTCCGGACATGGCCGCGCCCACAGTGGCCCCGTCGGGTGTCGAGCGCGAGGGTATCTCGGCGACGGGCGCCGGAGTCTCGCGCTCGTAGTTGTATTCGATGCCCTCGCGCTGTTGCTCTTCGGTGAACGAGACATTGAAGTCTGCGTTGAAGTCGCTGCCGAACGAGGACGCCCATGGAAACGTCCAACCCATCCGCTGCTTGTACGCTTGCAGCTTCGCTAGCGGAGCCCGCGAAACCGCAGCGAGCGTGACATCATGATTGGCGAGGTGGACGACCGAGCGATCAAAGCCGTCGGCGATCGCCGAGCAGGACGGACATCCACCCGTGTAGTCTGGCCCGAACATGAAATGGTACATGAGGAGCTGCGAGCGCCCTTGGAAGAGATCGACGAGCGATGCGCTCCCTTCGTCGGTCTCAAAGCGATATTCCTTGTCGATCCTGACCCAGGGCAGCTCCTGCCGTCGCCGCGCCAGCTCGTCGCTGCGCCGCGTCAGCTCCTTCTCCTCCTTGAGCAGCCCAAGCCGGGCTGTAAGCCACTCATCTCGTGAAACGACTTGATTGTGCATAGCTAACCTCCTGTCGGTTGAGATGCCTGTCTTTTTCTTGCGTTGGCTCGTGCGCCAACTTCCGATGCGATCGTCTTCAACTTTATCAGTGCGGCTTTTTTGATGAGACCTGTTCCGCAGCGACGGTGTTGAGGTTTTTGAAGACCTTCGGCCATCCATCGCTCATGTTCTTGAAAGCAGTGTCATTCTTCGGCGTGACGAAGCCGGAATGGACAAGGCGAAGGCGCGTTCCGTTTTCAACCCTGGACAGCGTGAACGTGACAACGGTGTCCAGGCGAGAGCCGTAGCCAACATTGCCCTCTTGTCCGCCTTTCCAGGCATAGACGAAGCGTTCATTCGGAATCACCTCCAATACCTGGCAGCGGATGGTGCCGTCCCACGCGCCGGCCGGCGTCGTCTGGAACGTGAACTGCTTGCCCTCCACCGGCTCGAAACCTGTCGGTGCCATCATCCAGCGGGCAATCATTTCGCCGGTTGTCAGCGTTTTCCAGATCGTCTCCGGTGCATGAGGGAAGACCTCGTCAACCACGATGTCTTGCGTGCCTGACTTCAACGCCGCGTCGTTCATGGATCAATCTCCTTCAGCAATGTTCTCAGATTTGCAAAGCGCTCGCGCCAGAAGACGCCGTAGTGGCTCATCCAATCGACGAGCGGCTCGAGGCCCTCGGGCTGGGCGCGATAATAGACGTTCCGGCCCTCGGGGCGCTCGGCGACCAAGCCCGCCTGCTTCAATGATTTGAGATGTTGAGAGATGGCGCCCTGTGTCACGCCACTCCCCCGCGTCAGCTCGACCACGGTAATCTCGTCGGAACTGACGACCCGCTCGAATATGGCTCGTCTGGTGGGATCAGCAAGCGTGCGCAGGACAGCATTGATGGTGGCGGCTTCGGTCATGAGTAAACCATTAGCGTATACTAATTCATTAGTCAATGCTATTTTATCAGGCGACTGCGGTACCTCGATCGTCGCGTGACCAGCCCAAAATAGAAAAGCGCCCTCAGGGACGTTTCTAGTAGCGTTCTGCTCCCTGTAACGGGTTTAAAATTTTTCTCTATTGGACTAGACATCAATTACATGATCTCGCGTCAACACTCGGAGCAAAAATCACTGGCCACCCGCATCGACCGCCTGCCCCCCTTCCCGAGAACGTGCTGAGCCTGTCGGCAGTCCGGCGCGCATGGAACGGCGTGCGCGTCGACATCACCGAGTTCCATTGCGCCGGTCGGGTGGCCCATCATCTTCTTTACGAGACCGAAACCCGCCTCAGCGTTCTGCTGGAAGAGGTGGGAAGCCATTGCGAACCGCGCCTGCGCGAGGACCAGCCCTGTCCGATCGGCTATATGCCCAGGCACATGCACTTCGCTCTGGCCGGCATGGAGATGTGGGGCTATAGCGCCGACACGCGTTTTGTGAAGGACGCAACCCTGACCTTCGATCTGACGGTGCTGGGCGAACGACTGGCCACCAATTTCGACGCAGACGCGACCGCCACGCCGCGGCTGCGCTTTTCCGACGATCGCATCTGGACCTTGGTCAAGCTGCTCTCCGATGCGGTGAACGACCCAGATCCATCGACGCAACTCTATGGCGACGGGTTGACGGCCGCGATAGTGGCGCGGCTCTTCACCGATCCGCCGGAGCCCGACGCGGACAGCAGGGGCCTGGCGCCCTGGCAACTTCGGCGTATTTTCGAATATCTGGACGCACACCTGCCTGAGCGCGTCGACCTCGCGCATCTGGCGGCGCTGGCGGGCCTGTCACAGTCGCACTTCAGTCGGGCGTTCAAGGCCTCGACGGGGATGGCACCTTATCAATGGCAGCTCGACGCACGCATCCGGCGCGCACAAGCCCTGCTGATCGATACCCGCGCTTCGCTCGAACATGTCGCCGATGCCACCGGCTTTGCCGACGCGGTCCATTTCGGGCGGACGTTCCGGAAACTCACTGGAGCGACGCCGGCGGCGTGGCGACGCGATCGGATAAGCTGACGGGCGATCTCATAGCGGATTCCGACTAAAAATCGCAGATTCGAACAGTGTCTTCCGCAAGGTGGCAAGGCAATATCCGCTCGACCGGACAGGCGAGCGAAGCCGTTGCGTTTGACGACACTCGTCTTCCGGAATCCATGACCTCGGAAGGCAGACGATGATTGCAGAATCTATCGACTATGGCGCCCGGATGCAGGCAAATCTCGTGCGGGTATTCGGCGAGCGCGACGCTGAGCGGCGCATCGCGGCGATCCGCGAACTCTATGCCGAAGACGCCGTGCTCTACGAGCCGGATGCCTCGGCGACCGGCCACGCTGCCATCGATCAGGCGGTGGATGCGCTATTGTCGAGCCTGCCGCCAAGCTTCGCCTTCACCGCAATCGGCTCCGCCATCGGCCACCACGGTGTCGGGCGGCTGCGCTGGCAATCCGGGCCACCGAACGGTCCCGTAGCCGTCACCGGAACCGATGTCGCCCGATTCGAAGGCGGCCTCATCCAAACCCTTCACGTCTTTATCGATCCTGCCGGCGCCTGAGCCGCAGCCTGCATATCCCAAGGAGTTTCCCATGCCCAAGACTGGTCTCGAAGCCCTGCTTCGCCCCGAAGACAGTATCCTCGTGTTGATCGACCATCAGCCCTATCAGTTCACCAATCTGAACAGCCACGAGCCGACGACGATCATCAACAACGTCATTGGCCTCGCCAAGACGGCGAAGGTCTTCAACGTGCCGGCGATCCTGACAACGGTGATCGAAGAACGTGGCGGCTATATCATCAAGGGTCTGCAAGACGTGTTCCCGGACCAGAAGCCGATCGACCGCACCTTCATCAACACCTGGGAAGACCCGAAGGTTACCGACATCGTGAAGAAGAGCGGGCGCAAGCAGCTCATTCTGGCTGCGCTCTACACCGAGATCTGCCTCGCCATGCCGGCGATCCAGGCGCTCGCCGAAGGATATGACGTCTTCATCGTCACCGATGCCTCAGGCGGTGTCACGCTGGAGGCTCATGACATGGCCGTGCACCGCATGGTCGCCGCCGGTGCCGTGCCGATCACCTGGCTTGCCGTGTTGGGCGAATGGCAGCGTGATTGGGCACGCGAAGAGACGGCGGCTGGCGTCGCGGGTGTCGTTCTCGAACATGGTGGTGCCAGTGCCGTGGCCCTGGCCTGGGAACTGCAGCTTCTCGCCGGGCGGGCTGGCGCAGGCGTCTGACATGCCTGGCACGTCGCCAATCCGTATCGGGTACTGCTTGTCGCTGACCGGTCCGCTCGCGGGCAACAGCCTGTCGGCTCGGCTCGCCCACGATATTTGGCGGGAAGACATCAACAGACGAGGCGGCCTGCTCGGCCGCCCCGTCGAACTCGTCCGCTACGACGATCGTGCGGACGCTTCACTCGTTCCCGGTATCTACGAACGCATGATGGACGAAGATAAGGTCGATCTCGTCATCGGCGGTTACGGCACCAACACGATATTGCCGGCGATGCCGCTGATCATGGAACGGCAACGCTTTTTCGTCGGATTGATGGGGCTGGGCGTCAACAACGCGCTCGCCTATCCGAACTACTTTGCCATGATCCCGACCGGCCCGGATCCGAATGCCGCGCTCACGGAAGGGTTCTTTGCACTCGCCGCAGAGCAGAGGCCGCGGCCCGCAACCGTGGCGCTCCTGTCGGCCGACGCAGAATTCTCCCGCAATCCCATTCTCGGCGCGAAGGCCAATGCCGAGAAGTACGACTTTCGGATCGTCCACGAGGCCACTTATCCGTTGGTGACCAGCGACTTTACGCCCGTCATCGACGCTGTCGCCGAAAGCAACTGCGACCTGCTGTTTCTCTGCTCCTATCTCGATGACTCGATCGGCCTCGTGCGCGCCATCCACGAGCACCCCTTCCGCCCGAAGATGGTCGGCGCCGGCATGATCGGTCCGCAGAACACAGCGGTGAAAGCCACGCTAGGGCCGCTGCTCAACGGCTTCGTGAACTACGAATATTGGGCACCGGTCGCCAAGATGATGTTCCCCGGGGTTCAGGAATTTCTGAATACTTATCAGGCACGCGCCGGCGACGCCGGCGTCGACCTCCTGGGGCATTACATGGCGCCGCTGGCCTACGCCCAGATGCAGGTCGTCGCACAGGCCGTCGAAGCGACCGGGGGCCTGGATGACGCCGCCCTGTCGACCTTCACGAGGAATTCCACCTTCAACATGGTCATGGGTGATGTCAAATTCGGCAAGAACGGGGAATGGGCGCATCCGCGCGTCCTGCAAGTTCAGTTCCAGGGCATAGAGGGTCACGAGGCCGACCAGTTCAAAGACGGATCGAAGCAGGTCGTCGTCGCTCCGGGCGAGATGGCGTCTGGAAAACTGATCTTTCCCTATGCCGAGGCGTTATGACGTGGTCACCTTTAGAGTGACCCGGGAAACACCTTCCGCGTGGATTGTCTCGCCCGCCGAGAAACAGAGTACGGCCAATATGGCCGGAAAGGGCTCTAGACCTCGGCAGGTTTGGCAGACAACGCTTCCTCAAATGCTCCGACGATGGCCTTGATCAGGCGTCCTGTGATCCTGTCCCTTTGCCACAATGCGGTCATCTCTACGGGTGACGGCTCCCAATCAGGCAGGACGGGAACGAGTGCGCCGGTTGCCATGGCATCCTCGATCAGGAACTCGGGCAGATTGGCGATACCAAGACCAGCGCGGGCAGCGTCGACAAGAATGGTCTGGCGGTTTGCGGCAAAGCCGATCCTGGGACGTACGGTTGCGCGGGTCCCGTGAGCATCTTTCAGATCCCATTCGACCAGATCACGGCGGATCGCGAGAGCTGGCAGCATTTCCAGGTCCTGTGGAGTGCTCAGATCGGAATGTTCAGAGAGGAAGGCGGGGCTCGCGACCAGCGCGCGCGGCAAATTGGCGATTTTCCTGAACATGAGTTCGGAGTCCGCAACCGGTCCCATGCGAACGACGAGATCGTAGCCTTCTTCGATGAGTGAAACCCTGCGATCCGCAAGCGTCATCTCTATTGTGACGTCGGGATATCTGGTCTTGAAGCCGATCAGAGCCGGGGCAAGGACCGCGGTCGCCATGTCTGGAGGAAGCGACAAGCGAACTGTGCCCGACACTGCGACGCGGTCATCCTGAACCTCGGCGACAGCCTGCTCAGCCAGCATGAAGGCGGTCTGGCCTCGCTCGAAGAGTTGCTGTCCCTGTTCGGTGAGGACCACTCCCTTCTTTGTCCGGCGCACAAGCCGGACGTTCAGGGTCTCCTCCAGCGCTGATAGCCGGCGCGAGAGCGTGGCCTTCGGGATACCCGTTGCGCGTTCGGCCGAGGCCAGCCCGCCGGCTTGTGCGATGCGGATAAACAGCGCGAGGCCGTCAAAGTCGCCAAATGTCGTCATGTTCCATTTATGGAACATGACGATGGCAAATATCAAGTCTCCCCAAGACTTCGTTCCAACTCTACCTTCCAGAACGAGCAATGACGCTCATCGAGCACAGGAGATTAGCCATGACCACCACATTCACCCCGGAGAACTCGGCGCTTCTGCTGATCGACCATCAGGTCGGCACTATGCAACTCATCAAGAACATCGACGTCGAGCAGGCCAAGCGCATGTCGCTGGCGCTGGCCAAGACCGCCAGCATCCTTGGCATCCCGACCGTGCTGACCTCCAGCCAGGAAGACCGGCTGCAGGGACCGTTGCTGCCGGAGTTGAAAGACATTCTGCCGGAGGCTTTCGAGAAGCGCGTCAAGCGCGAAGGTATCGTCAACGCCTGGACAGACGCCAACTTCAAGGCGGCGGTCGAGGCGACTGGGCGGAAGAACCTGATCATGGCCGGCGTAACGACCGACGTATGCCTCGTCTTCCCGGCGATCGACGCGGTTGGCGAAGGTTATAACGTGCAGGCTGTCATGGACGCTTCAGGTTCGCCGTATGAGCTTTCCGAGGACATGTCGCGCCGCCGCATGCAGGACGCCGGCGTCGTTTTGACGGCGACCAACACCATGATCGCGGAACTTGCCCAGAACTGGGGCACGCCGAACGGGCAGAAACTCATCCAGTTGCTGTTCACCGACGTGCTTCCGCCCATCCAGTCCTAACCAATATCCAGCCCGCACGAAGCCAAGGAGTAAAGAACATGACCGTAGAAGCAACTGCTATCAGTGGAACTGGCGTCGTACCGCCTGATACCCATCTGATCAGGGCGCAGGGCCCGTTCCAACTCCGCCGCATCCGCCCAGGTATTTCTCTGGGGCAACGGGATGACGCAGGCTTCGGCGGGCTCGGCCTTATCGATCATGCCCGACTGCAGCCCGGCCTCGTCGTAAAGATGCACGAGCATCGCAACGATGAGATCATCAGCTACATGCGCTCGGGCCGCATGCAGCACACCGATTCAGCCGGAAAGAGCGAAGTCATCTCGTCCGATCGTTTGATGGTGATGAACGCCGGGGCAGGTTTCTCGCATGAAGAGGCGGTGCTCGGAGACGATCCAATCGAGATGCTTCAGATCTTCGTGCGGCCCGAGGCCGCGAACATGGAACCACGCGTTCAGTTCATCGATCTGGACGAGGCGAAACGAAACGACCAGTGGCGGCTGCTGACCGGGCCGATGGGATCAGCAGCGCCGAGCTTCGTTCGCCAGGCCATTTACCTCTACGATACCCACCTGTCGGCGGGTGGAAGCATCGACCTGCCGACGGTCCCGGGGTTCGATCGCTGGCTGTATGTTTTCCGCGGCGCGGTATCGGTTGGAGACAAACAAGCCGAAACGCATACTGCGTTAACGATCAGCGCCGACCAAACCATGATTGAAGTAACGGCGAGCGAGGAGGCGGACCTGGTCCTCTTTTTGGTCGACCGGCAGGCACCTTTTTCCCGCGCAGGCACGATGAGCGGGTGATCATCGAAGACCCACCGATGTGCAACGCTATGCTAAGCTCGAGCTCTACGCGAACCTACGCTATTGCCGCCGATTTCCCGCTACTCCCACTCTATAATTTTTACCGCCCCAAGCATTCGTTTTTATTGTCGAGAATTTATTCCTCCGCTTCATACGCTGCTAACGAGACCGTCAAAAACTTAACCTTTTGATTTTGGCTGGCGTTTCAACATTCAGTTTTCACGCGGGACCGCACCCTGTGGAGATCGCTTGTAGCGCAATGATGACCGCTGTTGGCCCCATTGCTGCCGTTTGCCCGCGTCAAACTCGGGAAACGTTATTCTTGGAGATTCGTTCATTGCCGAGTTTTCACACGGGCTCGGTGGGAAGCGGACCCCAGCTTGTCCATTGCTGCTGATCTGCTTCCGCCCGGGTTTCATCACCCGGTGTTCTATAGGAACTCAGAAGGTAGAAGACGTCCGTTCAAGAGTACTCCAGTCAAACTTGCGCGCCCAGTCGGCAAAACTGTGCCAGCGGACTTCCTGAAAATCCCTGTGCAAGGCAGCAATATCGACGTCGTAGCCGACGCGGTCGAACCATTCGAACATGAGTGCCGCATCCTCGCTTTGCTGGCGAGCCGCGGCGATCGGGATTTCCTGGTAGTTGATCGGGCGGCCGATGGCTTGCGAGAGGATTTTCGCCTGCTCCTCACCGGATATCTCGTCCCCGGCGAAATCGAACCGCTTGCCGAACACGTGCTCGCGCCGCTCGGCCAAGGCGGCAACGAAAGCCCCGATGTCCGCCAAGGCTACCAGTTGAAGGACGCGTTTGGGAGGCATCGCGAAGGCATGCGTGCCTTGGCGCAGCGCACCGATCGACCACGGCGCGACGATATTCTCCATGAAGGCGACCGGCGCGCTGATTGTGTAGGGGATGCCAAGCCCGGCGACATGTTTCTCGACGAGATACTTGCTTTCGAAATGCGGGATACCTGTCTTCTTGTCGGCATCGGCGACGGACGAATAGATCAAATGGCCGACGCCGGCAGCCTTCGCAGCGTCGGCGGCACGGATCCCCTGGCGGGTTTCCTCCTCCACCCCGGCCTCGTAGCTGTTGCCCATCAAAAACATCGTGCCGACGTCATTTGCAGCCTTCAGAACGGATGTCGCGTCACCGAGATCGCCAACGACGACGTCAGCACCCTCCGACTTCAACTGTCGCGCAGCATCGCTATCCGGGTTACGGGTCAGCGCCTTGACGCGATGTCCTCGGGACAGCAGTGCGCGGGCAACTGCTCCCCCTTGCTGGCCAGTAGCACCGGTAACCAGAACGCTTCGTTTGGTGGTCATGTGTCTGCTCCTTTTTGTTTCGCACGGAGCAAAGTTAGGAATTGTGACATTGGTTCATAATAGACTATAATTGGGAAACATCGTCCCAATAATGGATACAATGCTCGATCTTAACGATATTGTGGTGTTCGCTCGCGTCATCGAGGCCGGTAGCTTCACCGCCGCCGCGCGCCTGCTGGGCATGCCCAAGACCACGGTCAGCCGCCGCATTGCCGCGCTTGAGCGTGAGATCGGGGTCCGTTTGCTTCAGCGCACGACACGCAGCCTCAATGTGACGGACGCAGGACGTCTCTACTACGAGCAGAGCAGACAGGCGCTGCGGACAATCGAAGATGCGAATCTACGGCTCGCGGAAGCGAGAGCAGAGCCTTCGGGCACAATCCGAATATCGGCTCCAGTCGGCTTTGGCGGTTACTTTCTGTCCAGCACGATTTTCGATTTTCTAGCGACGTATCCGAAAACAAAAGTCGAGTTGCGCCTGACTGACGACAAGCTCAATCTGGTCGAGAACGGTATAGACCTCTCATTCCGCACCGGGATCCTTCCAGACTCCACGCTGATCGCCCGCAAGCTCGGCTCTACGCATAGAATTCTGTGCGCCAGCCCGGACTATCTCGCGCGTCATGGCGTGCCAGTAGTGCCGGCGGACCTCGCTCGCCACCACTGCGTCATCGCGGGCCCGTCGACAGCCAATGCGCACTGGGTGTTGGAAGGCTCGCATGGCCAGGAAACGGTTACGGTGTCTGGACGCTTCGCCGCCAACGAAATGCAGGCGGTGTTTGCCGCTGCGATTGCAGGCTACGGCATCGCCCAATTACCCTACCGGGTCGCCGAGGTGTCTATCAAGGACAGGCAATTGCGCCGCGTTCTCGACGATTACACGACACCGGTCGGCGGCCTGCATGTCGTATACCCGAGCAGCCGACACCTTTCGCCCCTGGTCAAGGAATTCATCGAGCTTGCAGCTGAGCGATGGCGCGCCGCCGGAACCAGCGAGAATGATGAGGCCGTGGTCGTATCGAACCAGAGCAGATGAGTTGGCTCTGAACAGATCCGCGGGAGCATGGGGAGGCAGAACTTGAATTCTCAGTGAAGCGGACACCCTGTATCAGTACGTTCCACGAGAAGCGCATACGGCGGGAATGGTCTTGAGAATGATTATGATATCCTTCTGAAAGGACCAGTTTTCAACGTAATGCTTGTCGAAAGCAACGCGTTCGTCATAGTTGACGTCATTACGCCCGCTGATCTGCCACACACCAGTCAGGCCGGGGCGGGATTTGAAATAGTATGTTGCGGCGGAACCATAGAGCTCGATCTCATCCTTCACTACAGGACGCGGCCCAACGAGACTCATCTCGCCGCGAAGAATGTTAACCAGCTGCGGCAGTTCATCGAGGCTCAATTTTCGCAATACGAGGCCGACATTGGTGACCCGCGGATCGACCTGCAGCTTTCGTGCCGCCAACCATTGGGTGCGTGCCTCCGGATTTGCGGCGAAATGGGCCTCAAGGACGGCGTCGCCGTTTGTAACCATGGTACGAAATTTGAGGCAATAGAATGCATTCCCACCGCGCCCGACGCGGCGATGGCGATAGAGTACAGGTCCGCCATCCGACAATTTGACCAGACAGGAGAGCAGCATAAACAGCGGGCTGAGAAGGACAAGAGCAAGGACCGCGGCGAACACATCGAACGATCGTTTCAAGAGCCCTCCAATCGGAAGTTTTTCAAATTCTTCGGATCGTCGAATTATTTTCGTTGTCACAAGAGGGTCCTTTCGAGTTTATGAATCTCAAGAAGCTGGCTCGTTTCTTATTTTGGATAGCCAAAGCGGCCTCCTGACGTCTACGTGGACGGCAACTTGGCTTTGGTGATAATCCTGACAGGTCTGCGGCGTTGCCGCCCGACCTTTCATATGCGCGGCAATGCCCTACGCCAACCCAGGACTGGTGACTTCGTTCCTCCGTTGGGCTTCAGCCTTAGGAAGCGTCGGACTTATGCCAAGTCCGAGACCAGACCAAAGTCTGATTTTTGTGCGGCAATGAAGAGGCTCGGCTGCATTGGGCGTTCGATGGATCGAGTTCCGAGCCTCTACGACCCCATCAATTGTCCGTCATCAAATGATCCGCGATCATATGCTTTGCGAATTCCCTCGTGATCGTCTTTTGCCTGCTTTACGGCAAGTTCGCTCGACTGCATTTCAAACATATTGGCAACCGTCGCCAAGTCCGCGAACTGCTGCGGCCTGGTCACTTTCGCATCGTCTGCGAACGCACCATTGACAGCCATCGTCCAGGCAGCAAGCGCGGTGATCAGACATTTCATATCGTCATCCTTTGCGGGGTTCGATTTGAATTGGAAGGCGGCACATTCAATATCACTGGATCACTGGTTCCTCCACGAAGGTCGAATTGATGACCCTGATTAAGTTGCATCCAACGCCGTCGCGCTGCATAGAGCGATACGCTTCAAACGCCGCAAGGGCGGTCACGTTCCTCTCTCGGGCTTCAGACCAGCGAATGATGAGACTTATGACAATCGATGATCAGACCAAAGTCGGAATACCGCGAGGCAATCGTTTGGTATGGAACGGTATGGCACTGTTGACACACGAGCGCGACGTGCCAAATTCGGGGGAGCCTCATGAGGCCGCGCTAGCTCTGCGACCGCAGTTGCTTTGAGCCGCAACAGAGACCAGCCCTTTCCTTTGTCCTGCGTCTGTTCTGAGGACAGAACTTCTAGGAGACACTATGCATACCCGTTTTGGACTGGCTCCGCTTCTATGTAGCGCTTTCGTAGCGGGGGCATTGGTGGCGACGCCTTTTGAAATCACCCTCGACGGTAAATCTCTGAGTTTGCACGCACAATCGGCGTGGGCAAAAGATGGGGGCAACGGTGGCGGTAATGGAGGTGGCAACGGCAACGGCGGTGGCAACGGCAATGGAGGCGGCAACGGCAATGGCAATGGAGGCGGCAGTGGAAGCAGCGGCGGAGGGAACGGGAAAGGTAATAGCGGCAAGGACGGGAAAAACGACAATACGGGCACAAGCAGTGGTGAAAAGGGCACGACCACCAATCAATCCACACCCCGCGAAAACGTGGAAGTCGATGACTCCTCGATTGAAGTTCGCCACAAGAATGGAATGAGCGAAAGGATTGATGCCGGGCGCTACATGATGAAGGATGCGAAGGGGCGCACAATCATTAACCGCACAGCAACAAACGCTGATCAATCGAGATTACAATCGTTCGCCCGCTGATCGTTTGCACGTTGGGCGCACCCATGCATCGCCCGATTATACCAAGCGAGTTTCGTGACCAGCGTCACGCAGTGCCATCGCGGCTTCCGTCCTGTTTGTGACGTTAAGTTTCGCAAATATGCGCCCCATGTGGTGCTTTACAGTTTTTTCGTGAATGTCGAGCTTCAGCGCAATCCGCTTGTTGCTCAATCCGGCCGCAGCAAGATCCAAGACCTCATACTCGCGACTGGAGAGTTCGGAGATCGGATCAGTCTTGTTGGGCGCATGGGAGATGGACGACAGATCCGATAGCATCCGGGCCGATAGGGCCGGAGAAACATAACCTTCGCCAGAGGCAACAGCTCGGATTATTTCGGCCAGCGCCCGTGAGCCGATGCCCTTGAGGACATATGCTTTCGCGCCGCTGTTCAGAGCCTTCGTCACGTCGTCACTCCTCTCTGACACAGTCAGCATGATGATCTTTTGGTCGGGGAAATGCTCGAGGATCGGCGAGATCGCGTCTAGACCTCCGCCTGGCATCGAGATGTCCATTAGAATAACGTCTGGGCGATGATCACGGGCAATCCGGATCGCGTCCTCCTTCGTGCAGCCTTCTCCAACGATCTGGAAGCCGCTGATTTCACCGAGGCTACGCTTGACCCCCTCCCTGAATAACGGATGATCGTCGATCACTGCAATACATAGTCCGGTCATTACGCCTGCTCCAGTCCGTTCAAATTCAGTGACATCCGCACCCGCGTCCCTCGTGGCGAAGACTCGATGGTGAAACGGCCCCCAAGGCTTTCCACTCGGTCTCTCAGCCCGGCAAGTCCAATACTGGTACGACAGACAGCGGCAGGATCGAATCCCGGTCCGCTGTCAGCGACATCGACTACAACGCGCTCACCCCGCAAGGTCTCCACAACCCGTTGTTCAATGCCTCCGCCGTGCCGGAAGCTGTTGTTCAAGGCTTCTTGAATAAAGCGGTAAATGCAAATTTTTGCCGAAGGTTCGAGCTGCGGCCGCGTGCCTGATATCGATAAATCGACGCTCGAGCCGGTGCGATACTCGTGCGCTTTGACAGCCCGTTGGATGATTTCCGGCAAATCGGCCGCCTCGATATGCGGCAGCACAAGGCCGTCGCAGATGCTCCGGATTTCACGCATCGCCTCGTCCAGGCTTTCCTTTATGGCCATCACTTCGCGCTCGCGGGTTTCTCCCGGCACGGCAGGGTCAATCAGGAGATCGCTATCCAATCGAAGCGCAGCAAATGCCATCTGTTGTGCTGGACCGTCATGTAGATCTGCCCCTATCCGCCTGAGATAGCTTTCATTCATCGCAGTGTTTCGCTGCGAGGCTCGTTGGACGCGTGAATGTAACGTCTTGTTTTGCAGGAGCAGATCGGAAAGTTCGCTCACCCGTTGCTTCAGGTCCCGGCGTTGGTCGTCGATGGTCTTGCTTCCGCGGAACACGATAACTGACAAGACCAGAAAAAAAGCCAGTGTAAAGAAGGCTACAGCAAGCCAGCTGCGCAGGCGCGCCTGATCCAGACTGTGCTGAAATTCGTCGGCTAGCTCATAAAATTCCGATACGGCAACCACTTTGCCCGACCAAGGTTGGAGGACCGGATTATAGATCTCCAGAAGTGGCTTGCCGCTTGCAAGTTCAGCTTTGCTTTCAACATCGTCAATCTTGTTGAAATTAGCCACCATTTTGCCAGCGAACGCTGTCTTCAGGTCGTCGTTGACGTCGAAGTGCTTGCCCATAAGCCTCTTGTCGTTGGAATAGAGAACCAGCCCGTCGCTTCGCCAGAGCCTGAAAGACATGAGCCTGCTAGCCAATGCCCCCTGTCCCAGCGTCTCATCCAACGCACGCGTAACCGTCTCGTCGAGTATCTGATTGGTCTGCATATCGGGAAGAATGGGCGCGATAACGCTGTCCACGTACAAAGCGGTAGCCGCGGCCGAATTACGAGTAACGGCAGCTTCAATTATGCCCGCCACAAAAGCGCCAATCAAAATCATCACGCCCACCGAGACCAATCCTCCAGCTAGTAAAAACTGCTTTGCAAGAGACTGGGAATTCCAGCGGGTCAGCAGATTCATGGCTGTGTACGGCGAGTTGGCCCAAAGCCAGTTGATCCAAACGAAATTCGAACGATAGGTGGGCACCGATAACCCGATGCTTTCATTGTTTATCTCCATTAGATTCGAGCAGTCCTGGAACGGTGGTTCGCGGTTATTTGTTCCTCTGAAAACGTGTGCGGTCGTATCACTGTCACGACCGATAACGGTCGCGAACGACCGCTTTTTGTCCTACGTGATATGTCGCGCGTCATGGTTACTGCAATGTCTGTCACCGTGCAAATGTCCATGGCAAGGCCTCGCCAGAAATCCATGGGGTGGTCTGGCTCTTGTCGTCGTCAACCTCCAGGTCTCCATCTATACGCTTACCCTAAGCGTGCGAATAGCTCGAAAAGTCACATTGTTTGGAGCCTAGAATCCAACAATGAGAATTCCCTCGCAGCAGCGATCGGTCGAACATTCAGACCGAAACGATGGATGCGAAGCTTCTTTAAAGCCAGAGGCATCGATTGCCGAATAGGGGATTTGGACTTGAAGGCTCAGTCCTCGGACGAAGATTACCGCAGATAGAAGCCCCAGAAGATCTTAGTGGCGCGCATCCAGCAATGAGTCGATGCGATCGATTTGCGCTGTAGTGAGCGTACGGCCAAAGGCGGTTTCGAGCTGTGCAACTGCATCGTCAAGCGCCCGCTCCCTCAGTGCAGGGTCAGTCAGCGCCAAAGCCTCTTGCCGGCTGCGCTCGTAAGTTGCAATCTTGCCAACGGCTGAGTTCGGTGCGGCCCGTTCCCTTGCCCGAGCAGACGCATGCGCAGCGTTCAGCGGACCCAAGCTATTTTTATCATCGTCAGTGTTCAGAGATGATTTTTCAACCTTGGCTTTGTCGTGGGCATTTACAGAATTGCCGCGCTCGGACGACTTGCCATGGTTTCCACCGTTGTTCCCGTTTCCACCGGCATTGCCGTTGCCACCACCATTGCCGTTACCACCACCATTGCCGCCGCCGTTTTTGGCAAAGGCCGAACCTACGGGATTGAAATGATCGGTGGTTGCAAACATTGCGCCGGTAATAAACAAACCGAGACACGCTGCTGTGACGAGACCAACTTTGAATTGAACCATTGTCCACCTTCTCAATAAACGCTTCGAAATTGCATCCCGACAGGGACCTGCCAGCAGTCCAAGATACTCTTATTCAGGGAACGAGAAATCGGACCAAAGACCTACCCAAAAAAATCAATAGGCCTAACGCGTATCCCCCACGCCATCGAGCGAGTTATCCGGCGGAAGCTTGGCTGATGGATATTGAGGCGTGGCGTTAGGCCTTTTGATTTTAGAATTGGGCCTTTAGTCCGATTTATCATTACCAATCCAAGAGTATTTTGTGGCGTCGGCGCCTTGCGCGCCGGCAAGGGCCTGCCAATTGCTTGCCTTCTTTTTCACGCAGGCTCAAAAAGGCCCGGTCTGCCGGTAATTTGCGTTCCGGTTGATCGGGCTTTGTCTTACTATAAGGCGCGATCATCGGATCCGGCACATGTACCTGGTGGTGCGCCCACCCGTCCATCAAAAGAGTGGCTCAGATTCGCAGGGCTTTGCGCGCTCCTAAAGGGAGACCGCGTCATAGCGAGCGTCCCACGCTGCGGGTCAGTTCTCTCATCGCAGCATCGGGATTCACTATGACCTGTTGCGTCGGACCTAGATTGCGCCCGACTAATGCCGCACCGCAATAAGACCAAAGTCTGATTACGGTGCGGCACAAGTTTGGTAGGGAAGAAGCGAGGCAATGTCGGCAGGCGAGCACCTTGCTCCTTCCGCCACGTGCCAAATAGAAGCAGCCTCGATTGTTCTGCGCCAAACAAGGTGGCGCTACTTCCGCCGAGGTGATCACGCCCCGAGAGAACCTGTTTGTTGGGTTTAATGAGGGAGGCCATTCGGCAAGAACCGTAGCTGATTGGAGAATTGGCGCGGTCCAGGAGCTTGCCGGCATAGCTGAACGCTGAGGGGTCCCGATGTCGAATGTGCGTTATCGACAGTTGGACGGTCTGAGAGCCGTTGCCGTCGCCATGGTACTGTATGCGCATTTTTTTGCTGCCGATGGCTCCTATTGGGGCCACGTCGGAGTCCGCCTGTTCTTCGTGCTGAGCGGGTTCCTGATTACGCGGCTTCTCCTGGAGGCGCGCTCCGCCGCGGAATTCGAACCGATGGCCGCCCTAAAGTCGTTTTACGTTCGCCGGGCATTGCGCATTTTCCCCCCATATTTTGGCATGTTGGGCTTCGTCTGGCTGGCTGGTCTGGAGGAATCCAAACGAGTGCTGGTCTGGCACGCGTTTTACCTTTCGAACTTCTGGTATGCCCTTCGCGATGAGTGGACGCCGTGGATCTTATGTCATACTTGGAGTTTGAGCATCGAAGAGCAATTCTACGTCATCTGGCCGTTGATTATTCTGTTGGCACCGCGTCGTTCGATCGAACGGATTTGCATCGGCGTCATCCTCTTTTCGATAGCATTTCGCTTCTACTGGCCTGTTACGGGAACACCTTCTCTCGCGCGTGATCTGCTTCCTCCGGCATCGATGGACGCACTGGCATGCGGTGCATTGCTCGCTGCCTGGCGATCGAAGACCGCGCTCCCGCCCCGTTGGATGAGGATGAGCTGGGTGCCGCTCGCCGCCGCCTTCCTCATTCTGTTGTGGTTCAGACCGACGCCGGTGCCCATGGCGCAGGATTGGGCACGCTGGATCGGTCTGGAGGTCCTTCCTCTCGTTCCGCTCGTGATGATTGTGGGCTACTGTTCGGCAGGATTGGGCGGTTATGTCGGTCGGCTTGTTGAATCCCCGCCACTGACTGCCCTGGGTCGCATCAGCTACGGCGTTTACCTTTTTCACGCAATCGTTCTTGCATTGATCGTCAAGGCTCAGCCCTGGATACCTATCAATGTCTCGGAGCAAGGATTCGGTCGGTTCCTCATCGCAGGTGCGGGTACACTGATGCTCGCTTCCATCTCGTGGCTGGTCCTGGAAAAGCGGATCAACGCGCTAAAAGATTTCTTCCCTTACGTCGTTCAAAAAGATCGCAGCACCGCTCAGGGGCTTCACGGAACAAAAGACCAGGGGATCCCCGCTTATCTGCGCGATACAATCGATGACAGCAATGCTCTCCCGAACCCTCAATCGTCAATCAACTGATCGAGCTGTGCCATGTCCATTCCACTGGTTTCCGTCCTGCTGCCTGTCTACAACGGTGAACCGTATCTGGACGCAGCGCTGGCCAGCATTCTGCGGCAAGACTATGAGCGTCTGGAGGTCATCGCGATCGATGACGGCTCGACCGACCGCTCCTTGCAAGTCCTTGAGAGATACCAGAAGGCTGACGGTCGTATATCCATTGTCTCACGAGAAAACCGCGGGCTCATCGCGACGTTGAACGAGGGCTTGGCCCTGGCCAAGGGCGAGCTGGTCGCCAGGATGGATGCAGATGACGTCTGCTACACAGCCCGCCTGTCGCGCCAAGTCTCGGTATTCAAGCAGCAACCCCACCTCGCAATCTGCGGGACGGCAATCGATACACTCATTGGCGACCGTATTGTGCGGGGCTCACTCGATCCGCTCTACCAGTGGGCAAATTTAGGGATTTTATCGAAGTTCTTTACGATCTTCATGCACTCGACCGTGGTCTACAACAGGAAAGTCATCCCGGATGAGATGCTTTTCTATGACGCGCGCTACGTCCACGCAGAAGATTTCGATCTTTTCAGGCGGATTACAGATCGCTTTTCAGCGGCAATGATCGGTGAGAGTTTGGTCGCCTACCGTATCCACGACGAAAGCGTCACAAACAAGCACAAGCGACAAATGCGCAAGACGCATCTGAAGATCGTTGCCGAGAATCTCGAGCGAGAAGGTTTGGTCGACAATCCTGACGCCTTCGAGGACATCGCCGACGCCGTGACGACGAACAGTGTTCAGCAGGTTGCCGAATGTATCCTGGGGCTCGAAGAGAAGATCTCCGCACAGCCCGCCGCGATACGGCCGAGCTATGAAGAAGGCACCTTGAACCTCTTCTACTTCATCTACCAGCTCATCGGTGATGAACAGCGACCGGAGTTAACGCATGAGTTCTTAACTCGCACGCAAAAATGGGGGCTCATTCGGCGCCGCGAACGTTATAGTCTTCTTCCCGGCGCTTACATGCCGTGGTTCAGTGGCATTTCAATTGCGGCCAATAGGCAGGTCGACGCACTATCCCGGTACTTGCAATCCGTGCCCGCTGCGACCGTCCTTCCTCGCTATGATCTAATCGGCTGAGCGAGAATGGATACCGAACTCCACCAGACCGCCCAACACAGTTTCAAGATGGCGCGCGCGCTGTCAACAGTTGCTCCGCCGGCCTCGGAAGAACCGGTGCATGCAAGTTTCATTGTGTGTACGCGAAACCGCGCCGCGGCTCTTGCCGCCTGCATTAGATCGATTGAGGCAGCATGCCTCTTCCATCCTTCCTTCACGAGCGAACTCGTCGTTGTCGACAACGGCTCGACGGATAGCACGCCAGAATACGTGACCAGCGTGGCTGCGGACTCGGATGTTGCGATTACACTGCTTGTGGAAGCGCGTCCCGGCTTGGCCGCCGCACGCAATGCCGGGCTGGCGCGTGCGCGGGGTGGTATTGTCATTTTCATTGACGACGATTGCGAAGTTCATCGTGGCTATCTCCGTGATCTGGAGCGTCATTATGCGACGGGCGAGCGGTTAGTCATCCGCGGCGGCCGAGTTGATCTCGGCAATCCCAATGATTTGCCGTTCACGGTCAAGCGGTCGGCTGCGCGGGCGCGGCTTACCCGCGACGTCCATCCCGGCGGCTTCGTGCTCGGCTGCAATATGACGATGCATCGCGAGGTCGCGGCCCGTATCGGCCATTTCGACGAGCGGCTCGGCGCGGGCGCGCCGCTGCGCGCTGCGGAGGACACCGACTACCTGATACGCGCATTTCAGCTCAGCGTCCCGGTTGAATATGTGCCCGACATGACTGTCTTCCACCACCACGGCCGAAGCTCTCGCCAGGATGTCGAGAGGCTTCACCGAAATTACAGCCTGGGCAATGGGGGGCTTTACGTGAAGCATATCCGATGCGCGCCATGGCTGCTTCGCCATTTCTGTTGGACCGTGAGATCGGCCTGCAAGGAGCTTTTCGGCGGCCCACGATTCGATCCTGAACTGCACCTGTCGCACTGGCCAATCGTGTTCATGAACTTGCTGGGCGCTGTCGCGTTCGCGGGTCTTCTATTAACAAAACGGCTGCGTCGCCGAGACATGCGTCAAGACAAACAGGCAACTCTTCAGCTAAGGTGACATCATGTTGCAATTCGTATTGCCAGGCACGCAGATGCTGCGAGACGCGCTGGGGCGGCAATTGCCCCTGCTTTCGGCTGTGGTCGTCCTCGGTCTGAGCAGCGCTGCGCTTGAGGGCGCCGGGATCGGTCTCGTTATCCCCATGCTGAGCATCATTGCCGGTCATGAGAATGACGCGGCAATGGGCGGCCTCTCTGCTGTCTTCCAACAAGTTGGATCGGGGTTGGATGATGGAGAACGACTTGTTGTGATCGCAGTCATTGTGCTTGCTTTGATCACGCTGAAGAACGTTTTGGCATTTTCCAACACCGTGCTTACGACTTACATCTATGGGAAAGCGAGCCACTCCATTCGAAGCGCGCTCTCGCAGCAGCTCCTGAGCATAGGATACCCGTTCTTCCTGCAACAGAGTCCCGGGCGACTGCTGAATATCATCTCCAATGAATCGTGGCGCGCATCGGATGCCATTCAGACCGTCCTCGCCTCGATTGTGAGCGCGTCGGCCGCAATCATTCTGCTGGGTTTCCTTCTGCTTCTGTCCTGGCCGATGACATTGTTCGTCGCGCTGGGTCTGGCGCTGGTCCAACTGGCGCATGCCATTCTCTCGGCCAGTCTGAAAGATCCGAGCCGTAGTGTCACATCGCTCAATGGCGAACTTGCATCCAGAATGCTCCATCTCGTGCATGCCGGACGGCTGATCCGTATCTTTGGGCAGGAGCAGCGTGAAAAGGTAGTTTTCGACGAAGCATCGGACGCCGTTCGCCGGGCCGGCTTCGTCCTCCAAACCCGGCAGGGGGCACTACCGCCGCTGACCGAGGTGCTGCATGCGATGCTCTTCCTGGCAGTGGTTGTGGGCGCCTGGTTCGTGAACGTGAGTTTTCCGGTGATCGTTGCATTCATCGTCCTGCTTTACCGGCTACAGCCGCATATGCGTGCCCTGCAATTGTCGTGGAGCCAGATCCAGGGTTGGAGCGGGTCACTGGAAGAAGTGAGATGGTTGCTGGATTCGTCGGACAAGCCGAAGCCTCCGGCAGGCACGCAGCCTGCCCATGGCTTACGTCAACGGATGCATTTCGACGGCGTGACCTTTAGATACCCTGGTTCAGGTTCCCGCGCTGCGGTGTTGCATTCCGCGACCTTCGAAATCCGCAGCGGTTGCTCGACAGCAATCATTGGTCGATCAGGTGCCGGCAAAACCACGGTGGTGAACCTTCTCTGCAGATTTGTGGATCCGGATGAGGGGCATATCATCGTTGATGGCGTGCCCTTGAACCAGATCGACCCCATCCAATGGCGAAGCCAGATCGCGTTGGCCAGCCAGGACCTGGAACTTGTGGACGGTACGATTCTGGAGAACATCACCTACGGGCAAGACGTAGCGACCGCCGGTGACGCGAAGCGCGCAGCAAAATTAGCCGAGGCACACGAGTTTATAGAAAACATGCCTTATGGGTATCAAACGATCGTTGGCTACAGGGGTGTCAATCTGTCAGCCGGACAGCGGCAACGCATTGCACTGGCAAGAGCAATGGTGCGTGATCCCGACATCTTGATTCTGGACGAAGCCACAAACGCTGTGGACGGTCTCTCGGAAGCGGCGATCGTCGAGACCCTAAAATTGAGGGCCGGACGGCGTACAACGATCGTGATCAGCCATCATCGGAGCACGATCGCATTTTGCGATGATGTTGTGGTCCTTAGTGGCGGTCGCGTGAAGAGCCAGGCTCCATTTGCCGAAGTAGCCTCATTGAGCATGGACCAGCTCTATGAACATGAAACGCCTGACGATCATTTGGCCTCCGGCTGAAACAAACGTCCCGCGCAAAGCCGGAATTTTGCCGGCAAGCCTGCAAGAACGCCAAGGCAACTATCGAAAGCCATACCGACCATCGAGATCCTACATCGCGACGATTGCGCTTAGATGCTGACCGTGTTGTTCAAATTCGTTTCTCGTTGATGGAGGGCACGTGTCGAGCCGTCCGCACCTGAGGGATCGACAGCGACGGAATAAGTAGTCCCGTTGAACGAGCCCATATCCTCCAGTCGTCCGCCAACCTGCAGGCCGTAGAGGTCGACCGGGGACCGGCCGATGGTGATGACGTCGAGCGATTTCATGTCCGAGCTGTTCAGAAACCGGTGCGCGCGAGGAAAGACCGGCTGGCGGCCAAATCCTCAAGGATTGAACCGGTGTTACGCGGATCGCGCTCCTGTTCGATGGTGATGTAACCGCTGTAGTCAAGTTCTGTGAGAAGTGTGCGGATGGCTGGATAATCGATAGAGCCACGCCCGATCGGACACATGACGCCTTTGGCACAAGCGTCGAAGAAGCGGATACGCTCGCCCATCACTTCCCGGTAGGTTTCGGAATCGATGTCCTTGAAATGGATATAGTCGACGCGGTCCCAATAGCGGCGCAAGGTGGCAACGGGGTCCATCGCGGAATAGGCCATATGCCCGGTGTCAAGGCAGAGGCCTGCCAGCTCGGCGGGAACGTCGTCCGCCAAACGCTCCAGTTCGTCAGCAAATTCGATATAGCCGCCGGCGTGCGGATGGATAGTGGCGCGTACACCATAAGTGTCACGAGCAAGCCTCGCGATGGCGCGGATGTTTTCGACCATCGCGTCCCATGCGGCATCGTCAAGTCGGGGGGCACGGTCCGAATGACCGGCAGCATAGTCTCGCTCGTCATGTCCCCAGTCCATCACCGTCAGAAAGGGCGCCGCATAGCGTTGGCCCGGATGGGTCTCGGGCTTCGGCAATTTGGTGACCAGCGCGCAAATCTCTTCGGTCTGGCGCAGCAGATTGTCGCGGTTCGACGGCGAAACGAGATCGTCAAAGATCGTTCCAGCGACAACCTTCAGGCCGCGTTGGTTGAGCGCCTCAGACACCAGGCCATGGTCGAGCGGCAGATAACCATACGGTCCGAGCTCAAGTCCGCCAAATCCGGCCGCCTGCGCCTCGTCGAGCACCTTCTCCCAATGGGGCAGATGCGGGTTCTTCACATCATCGACACCCCAGCAGCAGGGCGCGGTAGTAATTGTGATCGGGTTAGCCATCTCGTCCTCAAGGAGTTAACGGGCCGCGAACAGCGGCCCGCGCGGAAATCAGCGGCTGATCGTCGCCTGCAGCGCGTCAATGGAGGACTGGATGCCAGCGTCGGTCGACATGGTGAAGTCTTCCATCTCGAGGCTGACCCAACCATTGTAGCCGACCATGCGGACCACAGAGAAGAACTCCTTCCACCATTGCAGGTCGTGGCCTGCCCCGACGGCAACGTAATTCCAGGAGCGGTTCGCAACGTCGGTCACGTCCTTCAGCTCAAGCAGGCCATTTACATCCGCGAGCCCGCGTTCGATACGGGTATCCTTGCCGTGGCAATGGTGGATGGCCGGACCGAGCGCACGCGCCGAGGCGATCGGATCCGCGCCCATCCACATTAGGTGCGACGGGTCGAGATTCATGCCAACGGACGCGCCAACCTCGTTGCGCAGGCGAAACAGGGTTTCCGGACTCCAGACGAGCATAGCCGAGAAGTTTTCAAGCGCGTATTTTTCAACGCCTAGTTCCCTGGCGAGCTTCACCAGATCGTGCCAAAGCGGAAAGGCACGGTCTTCCCACTGATAGCGGTCGCGCTCCGGCATCTCATCGGGCCAGCTCTTGGTGTAGACAAGCCAGTTGGGCACGCTGTCGCCAGGTGCCGCTTCCGGCAACCCGGACATCGTCACGATGGTCTTGATCCCAATCTCGCCGGCGAGCCGGATGGTTTGTTCCATCTCCTTGCGATGGCGCTTGCCCATGTCACCGGGATCGAGAGGATTGGCCGAGCAGTTCAGTGCCGCGATCTCCAGACCGCGCGCGTCGATTTCCTTGAGTTTGGTTTTCAAGAGCCCCTTGTCAGCCAGAAGCTCGTCAGCGCGGAAATGCGGCGCGCGAGACCAGCCGCCACCAGTCATTTCAATGCCTTCAACGCCGAGCTTTACACATTTGTCGAGCATATCGGTGAATGACAGGTCGCCCATCACGTCGGTGCAGATCGAAAGTTTCATTGTGCTATCTTTCCGGAGTAGAGATTGTCGGGGCGCTCGATGACGTGGGCAGCGACGCGCCTCTCTTTTGTCACTTGAAATCGACCCAGGCGGAGCCTGCATCGGCCGAACGGACGCAGTTTTCCAACCAGCGAACACCCTCGGTGCCCGCCTTGATGCCGGGGTAGTGGTGCGTCTTCAGGAAGGCTTCGTCGCCGCGATTTTTCGCGTCGATCGCCTGTGCGATCCAGAGATAGATATTCGACCAGCTATCGCCGAGACCTTCCGTATGCAGCGCACCCATGCGGTCAACGGCAAGGCTTTCCTCTTCAAGATAGGGCATGCCGTGATGCAGGATGCGGTTCGGTTCACCCTGAACTTCGTAGATCAGCTGGTCAGGATGCGCGTCCGACCATTCGATGGAAGCCTTTGAGCCAACGAAACGATAGCGCTGCGAACCCATATTGCCCGCATTGACAGACGAAACCCACAGGCGACCACGAGCTCCGTTGTCATAATGCATCAGAACTGTTGCGTGGTCCTCGAGCGGTGCACGGGTCGGGATGAAGGCCTTGCGGTCGCAAAGGAGCCTTTCGATCTTCAGATGCGGCAGAACGACTTCGGAGAGGTAATAGAGATGCGTGCCGATGTCGCCGAGAACGAAAGTCGGGCCAGCGGTCTTCGGATTGGTACGCCATTTTAGAGCCTCGCCCGCGCCAATGTCGTCGCCAGCATTGAAGCCGTGGGTATACTGCATGTCGACGATGCGGATATCGCCGAGCATGCCCTTCTTCACCATGGCTGCCATCTGATGAACCAGCGGATGGCCGGTGAAACCATAGGTTACCCCGACGATCAGACCTTTTTCCTCGGCCAGTTTCGCAACTTCATCGCATTCCTCAACGGTAAAGAATAGCGGCTTCTCGCAGACCACATGGAGGCCGGCTTCAAGGCAAGCCTTGGTGATTTCGTAGTGTGTGAAGTTTGGCGTGGCGATCGAGACGACTTCGACACCGTCCTCACGCGCTGTCTCCTTGGCGATCAGTTCCTTGTAATCGGCATAGCAGCGATCAGCCTCGACACCGAGTTTGACGCCGAAGTCGCCGCCACGCGCGGCGTCAAGATCGAAGGCCCCGCAGATGAGTTTGTAGGTTCCGTCCCGCAAAGCTCCGGTCCGATGCTTGTAGCCCACCTGACCGGTGCGTCCACCGCCGACCATACCCCAGCGCAGTGGCCGTTCTATCCGTCGTTCGCCATTTATCATGTCTGTTCTCCTCCGGCCTCGTGCCGGCTTTGGTTTACCAAAGCTCCGCCCTGCGGCGGGAGGGTCCCGTCGCCGACGTAAGCTGTCTCGTTGAAACTTGCCTATGCGGTTGCTTCCGCGCCTTGGCCTCTCTGGCCTATTTCTTCCAGTATTTGTCCACGTAACGCTGCATCTCGGAGCGCATAAACGTGCCCGAATGGTCGGCCTTGTCCTCCCAAGCGAAGACGCAGGCCGTCATGATCCCGTCAAAGCCCACCTCGGCCAGTGTACCGAAGAAATCGTCCCACGGCACTTCGCCCTGGCCGATATTAAGATGCTGATGGACGCGCGCCTGCGTGCCCGGCGGATTGAGAATGTAACGCAAGCCCGAACTGGCCTTGTGATTGAACGTATCGCCAACATGAACATGAGCCAACACATCAGCACATTCCCGCAGCATCGCTTTCGTATCGTCGCCGAAGTAGAAGGTATGAGGGGCGCAATAAAGGAACTTGACGTTCTTGGAGTTCACCGTGCGGATGATGTCCACGGCGGGTTGCAGTGTCTCGCACCAGTCTTCGGGATGTGGCTCGACATGAAGGTTGATGCCTTCCCTCTCGAAGAGAGGCACCAACTCCTCCATCGAGCGCCACCATGCATCCTCACAGGTCTCGATCATGCTGCCTGTGTGGCAGCAGTAGCAGGATCCCTTGTCGGGATGCGGTCCGCGGCCGAATTCCGAATTCATCACATCCACTTCCATCTCGACCGCGATCTCGATGGCACGCTTCCAGTGCTTGACGGCGGCTTGCCGCTCGGCCTCGTCGTTGGAGGCCCAGCGATACATCGGCAGGATAGAAGCAATTCCGACGTTTGCATCCTTCAGTGCACGCTTGAACGATTTGATCCGATCAGGAAATACGCGGGGCGCCTTGAACCACTCAAGGAAGTCTCCGCGAGGAGAAAGTTCAATCCAGTCGTAGCCGAGTTCTTTCACCTTGGCAGGCAGTTGCTCAAGGCTCAAATGGCGATGCATGAACGGGTCGAGAGCGATCTTCATATGTTTTACTCCGAGTGTTGGCGGCTGTTAAAGAACCCCCGGCCGGTGGCGGCCGGGGGGCAGGTTCGGCCTTCAAGCCGCGGGAGGATTGTGTTGTGCTGCGAGATGGCCTTCGATCTCAGCCTCGAGTTCCGCCATGGCTTCGCCGCCTGCCATCAGATCAGTGATTTCTTCGCGGGACCTTTCGCCCTTGCGGAAATCGGCGGCAACCGCGCCACGGATCAGCACCGCAAAATGGTTGCCGACGGTCATCGCATGCGTCACCTGATGGGTGATAAAGATCACAGCGAGGCCACGTCGGCGTGCCTCCAGCACGATCCGCAGGACGTGCGCCGCTTCCTTGACGCCAAGCGCCGCGGTAGGCTCATCAAGAATCAGTACCCTGGCTCCGAAGTGGACTGCCCGGGCGATCGCCAGCGATTGGCGCTCGCCACCCGACAGACCACCGATAAGCCGGTCGCCGTCATCGATGCGGGTGATGCCGAATTCCTGCACCGCCTTGACGGCAATCTCGTTGGCCTTTTTCCGGTCGTAAACCTTGAACGGGCCGAGGCCTTTGGTCGGCTCGACACCGATGAAAAAGGATCGGCCGATCGACATAAGCGGGAACGTGCCGCCGAACTGATGCACCGTCGAAATCCCGGCTTCCTGGGCATCCCGCGGACCGCGAAACTCGACGAGTTTGCCATCCATCAGCAACTCGCCGGAACTGGGCTTGAAGACGCCAGCCATGGTCTTGATCAGTGTTGATTTGCCTGCACCGTTATCACCGAGAAGGCAGAGCACTTCACCTGCATGCACCTTGAGCGAGATATCGTGAAGCACATCGATCGGGCCGAAGGACTTGTCGATGTTGCGTAATTCCAAAATTGGAGTGGTCATCGCATATCCCTCACTTCTTCTTCGGCCTGTAGGCCAGCGCCATGTTGCGGAAGGTGTTGTTCATCAGGACAGCCAGTAGCAGCATGATGCCGATGATCAAGCTCGACCAGTTGCGATCGAACGTCGTGAAATAGATGCCCTGATTGACGATGGCGAAGGTGATTGTGCCGAAGAATATTCCGATTACTGAGCCGAAGCCGCCCGTGAGCAGAACACCACCGACGACAACCGAGATGATCGAGTTGAAGATGAAGGTCATTCCACCGGAGACCTGGGCGGAGTTGAACAGGATCGCCTGGCACATCCCAACGAATGAGGCACTGACAGCTGAGAGAACGAACAGGGTGATGGTCAATCGGCTTGTCGGAATGCCAGCATTGCGGGCGCTGACCTTGTCGCCGCCCATTGCAAAGATCCAGTTTCCATAAGGGGAGTAGTGGATGAAGAAGATGAACAGGGCCGTTATGGCAAACCACCACAGGATGATGACTTGAAACGATCCCCCAAGGAATTGGCCGAAGACAAACTTGGCCCAAGGGTCCGCAGTCAATGCAACACTTGTGGTACCGGTTACAAAAACCGAAAATCCTAAGGTAAGGCCCTGGACGGCAAACAGTGTGCCGAGGGTGACAATCAGCGATGGGACCGCTGTGCGAACGACCAGGATGCCATTGATCAGGCCGACGACGAGGCCGAGCAAGATGGAGCCCAGCATTCCGATCCAGATTGGAAAATCGTAATGTCCCGAAAGCACGGCGACCATCATGGAGCCCGCGGGTATCATCGCGCCAATCGAAATGTCGAGCTCACCGGCGATCATCAAAAGTCCGATGGGAAGCGCAACGATGCCGAGGTTGGCCGCAACGTTCAGCCAGCTCGCAGCACCGGCTGGTTCAAGAAACTTCGTACTCCCGAACACGACAAAAAAGACAAGGACACCGATCAGTCCGAGAAAGGCTCCCGCCTCGGGTCGGCGGAAAAGATTTCCGAAGGAAAAGTTGCTCATAGGAGAGATCCCATTTTTGGGCTCGACTCTTTACGCGGTTGAACGCGTGTGGCCGGACACCTGATAACGCCGGTCCATAGCCCCGCTACGGACCGAACCGGGCGATTTGCTTAGCGAGCGCCCTTTTCTACGCCGGCCAAAGTGGCATCGATGTTTGATGCATCAACAATGCCTGGACCCGTCAGAACCGGAGCGGTCGGCAGAGCCGTACCGTAGTCGATGGTGGAGGCAAGCAGCGTCACGCCAAGCAACGATTGGAGATAGGGCTGCTGGTCGATTGCAAAGGTCTGGGATCCATCCTTGATACGCGCCAGCCCTGAGGCATTCAGGTCGAAAGTGCCATGGACAACCTTTCCAACTTTACCCGCCTGGCTGATGCCGCTTGCGGCCGCATCTGCATCTGTCGCGCTGACATTAATCACACCATCGATGGTATCATCCTGCAGCAGCGTCGCCTTCACTGCTTCAGCAATTGCCGTCTGGTCGCCGAAGCTGGTCGCTGGCAGCGGCAGCTGCTTTCCCTTGCCACCTTTCGCGGTAATGCCGTCGATGACGCCTTTGCATCGCGCCTCCTGATTGGCCGCGCCTGGAACAGTGTTGACGCAAATGACATTCTTCGCGCCTTTCGAGCCAAGGTATTCGCCGCCTGCCTTACCCGCGACGAATTCATCTGAGCCAACATAATTAATGGCGCCTAGTTCACGGGCTTTTTCGATACTACCCGCATTCATGAGGATAACCTTGATCCCGGCGCCGATTGCAGCCTTGATCGCCTCGTCTTCCGCCTCTGGGACCCAGTTCGGAACGACGATACCCTCCACGCCTTGGCTGATGGCAGTGCGCACGAGCTGTGCGGCGTCCGGACCAAGATTGTCGTAGGTCTGCAGCTGGAGATAGCTGACCTTGCCGCCGTTCTTCTCAACGACGAGGCGGGCGTCATCAACGCCCTTCTTGATGCGGTTCCAAAACTCGTCGTCCGTCTTACCCCCGACGACTGCGATGTTTGCCGCAAAAGCCACCGGAGCGGCGAAAGACACAATAGTGGTCGCAAGCAAGGCCACACAAAAGTGCTTCATACGTTTCATCAAATTCTCCTCCCAATTCCATCCATCGATGGCTGCAGTAATTGCGTCTTGATCTGTAGCCTTTGGAATGCCAGAATGGAACCATCTTGGCTGGTTGAGGAGCATTTCATTCCAAAGCATGCCATTCACAAATGAAACAAACGGAACTTTTGAATGAACAGGCCAACCATCTCTGATCTGGCGAAGACCGCAGATGTCAGCCTCTCGACGATAAACAGGCTTCTGCACGGGACGGGAACGGTTCGAGCGGAAACGGTAGACCGCATTCTGGATGCCGCCAATCAGATTGGTTTTTATGGCTTGGGAGCCCTGCAGCGGCGTAAACGCGACAACCTCCCGCATCGAAACCTGGGATTCCTGATGCAGCAGTCTCATCGACCGCTCTATCAGATGTGGGCAGAAGCATTGATGTCGGCCTCGATGCGACGAGCCGATGCGGTCATCGAGCCTAATGTTGTCTTCGAAGATGATCTTTCCCCCGAAGCGGTGTCAGCCAATCTGCTGAGGATGGGACAGACCGCGGACGCCATTGCCGTTGTGACAGCCGACCATCCGCTTGTCAGTCAGGCAATCGATGAATTGCGCGGCAGGGGCATTCCGGTTGTGGCGTACGTGACCGATTTATCGGCCGCTAGCCGGGCAGGCTTCGTCGGGACGGACAACTGGAAAAGGGGACGCACGGCAGCGTGGTTTATCAGTCAGACGGCCGATGGTCCGGGCAAGGTCTTCCCCCTCGTCGGGAGTAATCGCTATCAGTGTCAGGATATCGCAGATGCCAGTTTTCGCTCCTATATGCGCGAGCATGCCTCCGCTTTCAGTGTTAGCGAAACGCAGCTCACTCACGAGGTGCCCGAAAATGCCTATGCAATCGTCCGCCGACTGATTGAAGAAGAGCCGGACCTTAGGGGTATTTTCGTAAACGGCGGCGGAATTTCCGGCGTCTTGCGCGCTTTGCGTGAATTGCCGCTGGACAGGCAGCGCATGATCCGGATCGTTTGTTCTGACATCGGACCCGAAACCCGCAAAGGATTGAGCGAAGGTTTGATCACCGCATCGCTGTGCCACCCTATTGATAAGATGCCGCAGGAACTGATTGATGTCATGCTGCGCTTGATTGAGCGTAGGGATGCGTCATCAATCGAACAGAGAATCGTCCCGTTTGACATTCTGACTCCGGAAAGCATTTGGACGTAGTTTTCGCAAAATCATTCGGGGGTTTCGTTGCGGCGACCTACAATACGTGATCTAGCGAACGCCGCTGACGTATCGATTGCAACGGTCAATCGCGTTCTTGCCGGTTCGGAAGGGGTACATCCAGCTACCAGTCAGCGGGTAACGCTTGCGGCACGGCAGAGGCAATAGTCTTCCCAAGTGGTTTGAAAGGAGCGTTCGAAGCGATCAAAAGAGAGTTTGCGTGTGCTCGCCAGTAGGCGACCAGTCCCCCGAAACTACGCTATTGCCGCCGATTTTCCCCCTACTCCCACTCTATTGTTTAAACAGCATATAACCAATTGAAATTGCTTGCAAATTTATTCTGGCGGCGGGAAAACTCCGACGCCGGGCCTGTCAGAATGCTACGCTTTTGATTTCAAAGGGAAAATCGGCGCCAAAATTTTTTTGTGGTTTCGGCAACTATCGGCGTCAATCGACCCTCTGACAGAATTTTCCGGCGAACCGTCGCCTTGGCGTTGGCGACGAAAAGTACCGTCATTGAGCCATATCACGCTTGGAAAAACGATGCCATCGTCTCGGCACCCGCCTGTATTTATAGTTGCGCAGAGACTGCCGTAGTTGCGCGTAGAGTTCTATGCGCAACCTTGAAATGCTATCCGTCGACCCATGAACCACCGGCGACCCACTGCGCATTGAAAGGCGCAGCCTCAGTCGTTGCGATCGTGGGTGGCATCACCAGTTCGGCGATGCGCGCCTGGATTTCCGGAAGCGGTTCCGGCGCGAGGGCGATCTCGGTCCGCCTCAGAAACGCCGCCCATTGGACTTGCTTTGCCTCGGCGAAGCCCGCCGTCAGCGCCAGTGGCGTTTCGGTGGGAAGCCGCGTCTCGCGGCGCTCGAAGGTCGTCTGGATCGCCCGCGCCAGAACTCCTCCTTCAAAGGAGAAGGCGCCCGCGATGGCCCAGAGATCGAAGAAATCCTTCATGCGCGAATTGAGCATGTCGAGCGCCACCATGGCCTGGAACTTCTCCGCCACAACAGTTTCGGGTGGATAGGCTCTGAGGTGCGGCGCTGGCTGTCCCAGAAGTGCAGGATATTCGATGTCGACCGGCTCCGGCGTGATCACATCGCCGTATCCAACGTCGACATGCATGGGCAGGCGCGCGCCAGCGAGTTCGGCCACGAAGTCCAACCGCACGCCAGCATATTCCTCTTCCTCGCGTGCCGGGGCGGCACGCAGCGTCTCGGGCCGGAAGATTACCCCGTCATCTTCAACCTGTGTGGCAAGGATTTCGACAAATACGGCGGCGATGGTAGCAGGAGCGTTCTCGCCAAAACCGAGGAGATCGAGGTCGCCGGTGGCACGGTAGGGCACAGGCGCCCACAGGTTGAACAGCATCGCACCCTTGAGGACGAAGCGATCCCGGTACGGCGAAACACTCAGACGATAGAGCACGCGCTCGATGGCAAACGCGTCATCAGCAGCTGGGGCGTTCTCACGACGTTCGCGAGCGCGCTGCGTCAGCCGATCGCGTACAGAGACGCCAATATTCTTCGGCGCCTTCATGAAACCATGGCCTCGATGTAGGGACGCATTACGGTCTGGACGCGATCGATCTCAGCGTAACGCCAGAGCTCGTTCAGCCCTACCCGCCCCTTTCGCGATTTGATGAGATCCCGCAGTGCCTCGATCGCAACATCGAGGCCGATCTTGTTGCGGTGCTTGAAACAATCGGCGACGGTCTTCGCTGGCGACGTGATCGGGACAGGCACGCCGTCGACCTGATGAATTTCAATGCCGGCCCTCAGCGCCTCACCGCTGGCGCGGACGACCTTCAGCGAGACCGACGGATTGGTCGGCGCCCAGTCCTTTGGCCCAAGCAGCATCCACACGGCATGCGGCGTCTGGGTCGTGAGGTTGTGGAATTGCAGCGCCGACAGCAGGCCGATGACCCCTTTTGGCTGTATGCGTGCGGCTTCTGCCAGGCTGGTGGCGCTGGCGACCTCAGCGCCCGCCAGTTTGTAGAGGCCACGGCCGACCTGCTGGAGAACTCCCTCGTCGCGCAGCCTTTGGAGATAAACACGCGGCACGCCGGCGGCATCGAAATCGCGCCCACGCGCGATTCCTTGTCGACGTGCAACCTCAAGGGCGCGATCTCGGTGGGTCTGGGCAATCATAATGGATGTTATAGACCCTCAGTCTTAATTTGCAATATATAAGGATTTGTAACAGAAGCGGATGGATAGATGTCTGCTTAAGGATCATTTGCGAGCGAGGCCCATCACGCCGACGAACGCCAACTATGAAGCAACGAATTGAACGCCATGAAGCTAGCCCTATCCTAGAGCCACCTTTTCCAAATGCCAATCGGTAGAGACTTACTCGGGCAAAGTGTAGACTTGCTGCGCCTGCTTGATGTCCCGAAGACGATAGCGCCCAAGAGCGACCAGGGGCTCATTGACCTCTTTCGCAAGGGCGGATGAGATAAGGACTTCCCGGTTGAGCCGCTTTGCCAAATACAGAAGCCGGCTTGCCTGATTCACGGCTGGGCCGATGACGGTGAAATCCAACCGGCGCGACGCGCCGACATTGCCATAGGCCACTTCGCCGACGTGCAGGGCCAGACCATGCGTGACAGGCGGAAGTCCAGAAGATATTCTGCGATCATTTTCGGCATCATTTCGACGAAAAAACTCCTGTGCGGCGGCCATAGCTTTCCCGCAGGCTGTCGCGCGATCCTGGTCGGCCGAGGTGGGAAATATCGCCAGCACAGAATCGCCCATGAATTTGAGTATCTCCCCGCCATGCGCCTCGACAACCTCACCTATGGTACCGAACCACGCGTTTAGAAGTGCGAGCACTTCGGGGATCGGCGACTGCTCGGAGAGTAGCGTGAAGCCCCGCAGATCAGCAAACCAGATCGCCGCCTCGATCAGTTCGGCAGAACCACGGTCCACACGCCCCTCGATGATCAATTGCCCCGTATTGTGGCCGACATAAGTATCGAGCAAATCTACTGCAATACGCTGCAGGACATGCCGCTCCAGGTAAGGACTGAGGAGGTTTGCCGCGAGTTCGAGCCTATCAAGAGATCCGCCATCAAAACCCGCGGTCTGTCGTGTGGCAAACGAAATCACGGCGGTCCTGGTCTGATCCAGGAAGGACAACGGATACATGACGTAATCGGTCATGCTCTCGCGACGTAACTCATCCAGGAGCGGCAGATCAGAATTCGGTGCATCAAGCAACCGGCGAAATGGCCTACCCGTCTCATCAACGATGCGGGTCGGGCTATTGAGGTAGGTTTCCGACGTCGACGCCGTGGCCCGGTCGGACGCTCGGACCGAGTGGCCCTCACTCGTCCAGATGTGTTGCCATCCGCTCAACTCAGGATGCAGCACCTCGAGGCCGAGAGAGGCTCGCCCGACCGGAATGCCAGAGCGGACGACCTCCTGACAGAAGGCGATAAACAATGCCTTGACGCTGTCGTGGGGTGCGTCATTCGCTAGCCAACGCGCGATGTCTTCCACCCGATCCGCCCTCGCTTCCGATACTTACGTCCGTATTTCGAACCAACCCGTCGTGGCATGAATAACGTTCCAGAGTTTAGCCGGAAGGACAATCTTGGAAAGCTCGCTGGGGTCAAGTGCTGTGTCGATTTCATCGGCCTTTTCATTCTGGGCGAGATCGACCCATTCCGGGTTCATTACAAGCCCCTGACCGACGGCCACGAGGGACAGGCCGAGTTCGAGGGCGGTCTCGGCCTGTTCGGGCTTTCTGATCCGCCCTGCGGCGATGACGGGGACTCGGCCTCCCACGCGCTCGACGATGAGTTCTGCAATAGGCTGGCCGCTTGTATCCTCAATCGGCTTGGCGTCGAGCACACTCGAAAGTGACACGTGAATGTAGTCCACCCTACCATCCGTGAGATGGTCGAGGAGTTCATATGTGTCGTTTATCCGAAGACCGCCTTCGTCCGGCTCCTCCGGCGAAATCCGGTAGCCCAGCAGGAATGGCCGTTCCGCATGCAGCTCTATGATGCGCTTGACCTCACCGACGACGGCAAGCGGGAAGCGCATGCGGTTCTCGAGCGAGCCACCCCACTCATCACCGCGCTGATTGAACAGCGGCGAGAAGAAGTTCTGGATCAGAAAGCCGTGCGCGCCATGCAACTCGATACCATCGAAACCTGCATGGATGGCGCGGCGCGTCGCCTGGCCAAACGCATCGATGACGTCGAGGATTTCATCATGGCCGAGGGCTCGAGGGACAATGTCGCCGGTGTTGAACGGTCCCGGCGCAGCCTTGAGAGAACTCGCGCTGACAATTTCACCGCCAGGAACCAGTGCAGGGACTGCCTTGTTGCCAGCGTGGAAAATCTGCAGGATCGCAGGCGCACCGCCGCTCCTGGCGGCTTCGGCGAGACGGCGGAGGCTCGGCGTGAAGCTGTCGTCACAAGACGCAAATTCGCCCGTAAAGCCAATTCCATCCGGCATGACATGGGTGCAGCCGGTCAGCATAAGACCTGCACCTTTTGCCCTGCGGCGATAGTAGGCAACTTCTTCGTCCGAGACCGTTCCATCGTCATTGCCCGACCAAGTCGTCATGGGGGCCATGACAACCCGATTGCGAAGTGTGATCCCCTTGGCGAAGGCATAGGTATCGAAAAGTTTGGGGTATGTCTTGCTCATCTCTATTTGTCCTGTCGACACCACGGCATGTGGCGCTGGGGATCAAATAGTGTGGGACAAGTACACTGATTACCCGCTATAATTCGCATGCAGTTAGAAATGGGATTGATAAATGAGAAAAGGCGATTTTAGCGAACTTGCGGCATTCATCGCCGTGGCCGAAGAAGGCAGCTTCACGCGCGCTGCCGCGAAACTCGGCCTCTCCCAGTCCGCCCTCAGCTATGCTGTCAGGATGCTTGAGCAACGACTTGATGTGCGCCTTATCTCGCGGACAACTCGCAGCCTGTCTATGACGGAGGCGGGCGAAAGGCTGTTTCATAGCCTACGCCCTGCTTTCGATCATATTGACAATGAAATTGCCGCGCTAGCCGCTCTTCGTGACAAGCCCGCAGGTACGATCAGGATCACGACGTTCCGACATGCTGCCAGAGTGGTGCTGTGGCCAATATTGCTGAAGCTCCTGCCTGAATATCCCGACATTACTGTCGAAGTCAGTGTCGATGAAGGGCTCACCGATATCGTCGCGGGCCGGTTTGACGCCGGGATACGCTTGGGAGAGCAGGTCGAAAAGGACATGATATCGGTGCGGGTGGGCCCCGATGTCCGGATGGCCGTTGTGGGTTCGCCCTCCTACTTTGCCAATCGCAAGCCACCGAAAACCCCACGCGACCTTAACGACCACAATTGCGTCAGTTACCGGCAGATCAAGGGAGGCGGACTTTACGCCTGGGAATTCGAGCGTGAGGGCGTTGAACTGGAGGCGCGCGTGAGCGGTTCGCTCGTCCTCAACGACAATGAGATGTTGGAAAACGCCGCTCTCGACGGGATAGGGCTCGTCTATGTGTTCGAGAGCCAGGTCTCAGACCATATTGCGGCAGGTCGCCTGCTTCGTGTGCTGGAAGACTGGTGCCCGCCTTATCCGGGGTATCACCTCTACTATCCAAGCAGGCGACAGCACACCCCGGCTTTCTCACTGCTCGTTGAGGCCCTCCGCTACAGGGGCTAGTCGCGACCAATTGGTATCGCCTACCGGTCACGGGTGTTGCAGTACAGTCAATTGCCTGCACTCCATTGAGCCTTGGCATTCATCAATGCCATTTCTAACCCCATGCAGATAATGCCACCTAATCGCATTCTGCTGCGCTCCTTATCTTGTCGTTGAGGACGGGCGTTAACACCGCCGTTTCGGCGACATGATCCTGATGGCATGGGCGCAACGGTGATGTTGTGCAGCGTGTCCCTCCTCAGATGCAATGACCGCGTGCCGTCAGTTTCAGGAGACAAGACATGGACAACGATAAGCAAGTGGCTGGTTCGAGTCGTGAAAGTCGGTTGGGCATTGGTCGCCGTGAATTATTGATCAAGACCGCTCTCGCCGGGGCAATGCTGCCCGTCGCTTCGTCAGTTTGGGCTGCATCAGCGGATCAGATACAGGGCAGTAGCAGCATGCTCCAGACAGGAGAAAGCCAGATGAAAACTCGGAAGCTCGGTACGCTGGCGGTTTCGGAAGTTGGTGCTGGTTGCATGAGCATCAGCGCAAATTACGGACCTCCAGCCAACGAGAATCAAGGCGTTAGCACCATTCGCGCAGCCCACGAAAAGGGCGTCACCTTCTTCGACACCGCTGAGGTGTACGGTCCATACACAAGCGAAGAGCTCGTTGGGGAAGCATTGGCGCCCATCCGCGACCAGGTCAAAATCGCGACCAAGTTCGGCTTCGCGATCGATGGCACGATTGGTCTGAATAGCCGCCCGGAACGGATCAAGCAGATCGCCGAGGCTTCTCTCAAGCGCTTGAAGACCGATCGCATCGACCTCTTCTACCAGCACCGCGTCGATCCCAACGTGCCGATCGAAGATGTTGCCGGAGCGGTCAAAGACCTTATCCAGGAAGGCAAGGTCTTGCATTTCGGTCTTTCGGAACCAAGCGCGCGGACAATCCGGCGAGCACATGCCGTTCAACCCGTTGCGGCAGTCCAGACCGAATACTCCATTATGGAAAGAGGCCCTGAAACGAACGGCGTTCTTGCCGCCTGCGAGGAACTCGGCATCGGTTTCGTGCCGTGGGCCCCTTTGGAATGGGATACCTGACCGGGAAGATCGATGCCAACACCAAACTGGACCGGAAGACCGATCTTCGAACGACCTTCGATCGCTTCAGCCCCGAAAACATTGCAGCCAATATGCCGTTCGTTGAGTTGCTCAAGCAATTCGGCGAAAAGAAGGGTGCAACTCCTTCCCAGATTGCCCTGGCGTGGTTGCTGGCGCAGAAGCCGTTCATCGTTCCAATCCCCGGCACACGCAACATCGACCACCTGAATGGGAACCTGGGGGTACTCCGCGTCGAGCTGACGCCTGAGGACCTCGTAGAGCTGCGAACTGCAATCTCGGCGTTGACAGTGCGCGGTGGGCGCATGAATGCAATGCAAATGGGGCTTGTTGACCAAACAGTCTGAGTACCTACCCCACTGTCGTCTTGCCAAGTCCCGCCAAGGTCTCAACCCTCCTCGTGGTGGAGGGTTGAAATTTGCAAAAGCACTTCGAAGTTTCGAGTTGGCCCGCTTTGTCTCCACGCATTCATAAACACCATTTCTAAGTCCATGCTGATAATACCGTCTAATCACCGCTGCGTAAGCCGGTTACGTTCCCGACATTCCACAGCAAGGATGCATTATGAGTAAGGTATGGTTCATCACAGGCGCGGGTAGCGGCATCGGCGCAGCAACAGCCAGAGCGGCCCTGAAGGCTGGCGATAAAGTCGTCGCGACTGGTCGAAATCTCGATAAGGTTCATAACGCTCTGCGCGATGTGGCAAGCGAGAGTGTCGCCCTTGTTCAATTGGACGTTGCCAATGAAGCCCAGGCTAAGGCCGCTGCTGAAGAGGCCGTGAAGACGTTCGGTCGCATCGACGTTCTGCTCAACAATGCGGGCTACAGCCTGCTCGGAAACTTCGAAGAATTGACCACCGCCGAAATCGACGGGCTTATCTCGACCAATCTGTACGGTGTCATTTACGCTATGCGCGCGGTCCTTCCGGTTATGCGTAAACAGCGCTCGGGCCAGATCATCAATATCAGTTCGCTTGCCGGAGTCATGGGCTTCAAGCACTGCAGTGCCTATAGCGCTGCCAAGTTTGCTGTCGAGGGACTATCTCAATCGGTGTCTCAAGAAGTCGGACAGTTCGGCATCAAGCTCACGGCAGTCGCGCCGGGTTTCTTTCGGACAAACCTTCTTGACGCACAAAATGCCAAATATGGAAACAGTAGCATTGACGACTATGCCGTGGAAGGAACTGCGAAAGATATGTGGTCAGGCTATGATGGCAAACAGCAGGGCGATCCAGCGAAACTCGCCGATGTCCTTGTGAAGATCGCCGGGATGGAAAATCCGCCTCAGCAGTTCGTCGCTGGTAGCGACGCTCTTGCGGCATTTGGTCCAGCCCTCGAAACAAGGCTCGAAGAACTTCGCGCCCATGTGGAAATGTCGAATTCGACAGATGGCTCATTCTAAACTCATGCGCAGGCTACTTAGCCCACCGACGGAACGCTTTTGAAGCGCAAGTCGCCAACACCAGCACTATGCAACCACAATCGTCCTCAGGTGCATTTGCAGCGTGCCATCTCGGGAAAACACTCATGCCGAAAATTTTGACTTATATCGCCGCCTGTGGCCTGGTTCTACTCTCAACGATAGCTCCTGGCCTTGCGGAGGGAGACGTTGCCTTGGGGCAAAAGGCGTTTCAACGCTGTTCTGCCTGTCATACAACTACCGACCAGGGAAAAGCCGGTCCCGGCCTCGGCGGAGTTATCGGGCGTCTCGCCGGCTCCGTTGAGGCCTTTCGCTATTCGGCTGCCATGAAATCCTCCGGATTGGTATGGGACGAGGCAACACTGGACCGGTTTCTCGCGGCTCCCCGAAATGTTGTTGCGAAAACCACCATGACGGTGAGTGTGACCAAGCCGGAAGATCGGCAAAACATTATCGCATACCTGAAATCATTGTCGCAGTAGGTGGGTATGGCTCGCCACTAAATGGAACGAACATCGAGCTTGGCGGCAGACTGGTCGGCTCGTTTTTCGATACGCATTCAGAAATCACCTTTCTAAGGTCATGCAGATCAGCCGATCTAATCGCGCTCTTCCAGGCGCGCTATCGTCGCAAGCTGCAGGAGCCATCAGCCCGAGGCGCTGTGCTGCAGCGCATTCGTGTGGAGCAATTGAGGAGAACCGACCTACCATGACCACACTTAACATCAACGGCCGCGATCATGAGGTCGACGCCGACCCTGAAACGCCGATCTTATGGGTCCTGCGTGACACGCTGGGCATGACCGGCACTAAGTTCGGCTGCGGCGCGGCGCTTTGCGGCGCTTGCACCGTGCATCTGGATGGCGAGGCGATCCGCTCCTGCAGCACACCCATCTCGGCAGCTGAGGGCCTGAAAGTTACCACAATTGAGAAGGTGACCGATGGCGCCGACCGCGTCGGCGCCGCTGTGCATGCCGCATGGATCAAGCACGATGTCGCCCAATGTGGCTACTGTCAGAGTGGTCAGATAATGAGCGCGACGGCCTTTCTCGCCAGCTTATCCGCCGGCACCCAGCCGACCTCTGCCGATATCGACACCGCAATGCAAGGCAACATCTGTCGCTGTGGAACTTATGACCGTATCCGCGCCGCTATAGCTGACGCCGCCAGCACTCTCGTCTGAAGGAGACGTCCTATGTTGCCCAACATCGATTATAGTGAGTTGCCGCGCGCGCTGCAGCACATGCTGGAACGGGGTCGTTCCACGGCCGCTCAGGCGCTGCCGCGCCGCAGCTTTCTCAAGATGGCCGGAGGCTTCGGGCTGGCAGTCGGCGTGTTTCCCCACCTCGCCAGTGCACAAACGAGTGGTGCGTCCACCGCGACCAACAACCTCAAGCCAACCGAACAGCCCTCCGCCTTTGTACACATCGCACCCAACGGCGAGGTTACGGTTACCATCAATCGGCTGGAATTCGGCCAGGGTGTCCACACGGCATTGCCCATGATCCTTGCAGAGGAGCTCGACGCGGACTGGAGCCTGGTGCGCAGCCAGCTCGGCACTAACGATATGGCCTACGCGGACCCTCTCTTTGGTATTCACCTAACTGGCGGTTCCCACACGATCAAGAACAGCTTTACGCAGTATCGTGAACTCGGCGCGAGAGTGCGTGCCATGCTACTGGGTGCCGCCGCAGCGCGCTGGAATGTGGACGTTTCCACTCTGCGCACGGAGGCCGGCATGGTTCTGGGCACCGGCGGGCGCAAGCTTGGCTACGGCGAGCTTGCCGAGGCGGCCATGGCCTTTCCCGTGCCTCAGACGATCGCGCTGAAGGATCCGAAAGACTTCCGCATCATCGGCCAACCCACCCAGCGGCTCGATGCAAAAGCGAAAAGCAGTGGACAGCAGGCCTTTGGTATCGACTTCAAACTCCCGGGACAATTGACAGCCGTCGTTGCCCGCCCACCAGTGTTCGGCGGCAAGATAGCGTCGCTGGACGAAAGCGCGGCACGGGCAATAAAGGGCGTGAAGGCGGTCCTTCGAGTGCCGCTGGACGGCGGTGCCGAAGGGGTGGCCGTGGTCGCTGACGGATATTGGCAGGCCACCCGGGGCCGAGACGCCCTGACGTTGGAATGGAACACATCGGCGGTGGAAAAGGTCGATAGCGAACGGCAGCTTGCCCAGTATCGGGAACTGGCCGCGAGCCCAGGCTCGCTTAAGTTCGACGCCGACGTGGCGCCGCTTGCGACTGCACCCCGGCAACTCGAAGCCGAGTTCATTTTCCCGTACCTTGCCCATGCGGCGATGGAGCCCTTGAACTGTACGGTAGCCCTGACAGTTGAGAGCGCCGAGATCTGGGTCGGCAGTCAGTGTGCCGGCCTCGACGCAGGTGCTGCGGCGAATGCTTTGGGTCTGAAACCAGAGCAGGTCAAACTGAACGTGCAAATGGCGGGCGGCGGCTTTGGCCGTCGTTTCTCAAGTACGAGCGACACAGTGGTGGAGGCCTGCCAAGTCGCCAAAGCAGCGCGTGCCGCCGGATTGACTGCGCCGATACGCACGCTGTGGAGCCGCGAGGACGATATCCGGGGCGGGTATTACCGCCCCATGCACCTTCATCGCGCCCGCATCGGCTTTGATGAAAGCGGCAAGGTGTTGGCATGGGATCACGTCATTGTGGGCCAATCCATCACCACGGGCACTGTGTTTGGCGAATTCCAGGTGAAAGACGGTGTTGACAGCACGGCGACGGAAGGCATGCGCGAGCCCTATGGGTTGCCTATGCGGCTGACAGTCCATCATCCCAAGGTCAACGTTCCAGTCTTGTGGTGGCGCAGCGTCGGCTCCACACACACCGCTTTCGTAATGGAAACCCTGCTCGACGATATCGCCCGCGCAACGAACCAAGACCCCGTCGCTTATCGCATGCAGCTTTTTGGAGACGACCATCCGCGCCATCGAGACGCATTACAGCTGGCCGTCGATAAGAGTGGTTATGGAAAGACCTTGCTGCCTGAGGGCAGAGCCTGGGGCGTGGCGGTTCACGAGTCCTTCGATTCCGTGGTCGCGTACGTGGTGGAAGCGTCCGTCACGGACGGCCGGCCGAAATTACACCGTGTTACCTCCGGCGTGCACTGCAATCTCGCCGTAAACCCTCGGACGATAGAAGCCCAGGTACAGGGCGCAGCGATCATGGGGCTGTCGATGTGCCTGGCAGGTTCGGCAATCACGCTCAAGGACGGCGTTGTGGAGCAGAGCAACTTCAGCGACTATACGGTGGCGCGCATTACGGATGTGCCAGCGTTCGATGTCCACATTGTGCCGAGCGCCGATGCGCCAACCGGTATGGGCGAACCCGGCCTGCCGCCGCTCGCTCCTGCCTTCGCCAATGCGGTTGCGCGGTTGACCGGCAAGTCGCCGCGGCAGTTGCCGTTCGTCTTGGCTTAGCACCCACTAGAGCGGTTCAGCGTTTAACAGAATCGATAGGGATTCCAGTTTAGCCGATTTTGTGATTCAAGATGTTGGCTGGATAGGAGGCCAGCATCGGATGACTCGACCTCTTTCGAAAGATCTTCGTGAGCGTGTTGTGGCCGCGATCGGCGCCGGCGAGAGTTGCCGGTCGGTGGCGGCTCGTTTCGGCATTGCGGTGTCGTCGGCGGTGAAGTGGTCTCAGCGGTATCGTACGACCGGTTCGGTGGCACCGGGCAAGATGGGCGGGCATCGCAAGCGTGTTTTGGAGCCACACCGGGCGTTCATCGCCGAGCGGATCCATCAGACGCCGCATCTGTCGCTGCATGGGCTGAAGGCGGAACTGGCGGCGCGCGGGGTGAAGGTGTCGCACGACACGGTGTGGAAGTTCCTGCGGCGCGAGGGCCTGCGATTCAAAAAAAACGCTGTTCGCGCTTGAGCAGGCGCGCGCCGACATCGCACGGCGGCGGCAACGCTGGCGGAACTGGCAGGCGCGCCTTGATCCGCGCCGGCTGGTGTTCATCGACGAGACCTGGATCAAGACCAACATGGCGCCCCTGCGCGGCTGGGGGCCACGTGGCAGGCGCCTGCGCGGCTTCGCCCCGCATGGCCACTGGCGCACGCTGACCTTCCTCGGGGCGTTGCGTTGCGATAGGCTCGCGGCCCCTTGCGTCTTCGACGGACCCATCAACGGCCAGTGCTTCCGGGCCTATGTCGAGCAGCAACTCGTACCGGTGCTGGAACCCGGCGACATCGTCGTCATGGACAATCTCGGCTCACACAAGTCGGCCGCCATCCGGCAGATGATCCACGCCGCCGGCGCCAGGCTCTGGTACCTGCCGCCCTACTCCCCGGACTTCAACCCGATCGAGCAGGCCTTCGCCAAAATCAAGCACTGGATGCGAGACGCCCAGAAACGAACCGTCGAGGACACCTGGCGCCATATCGGCCAACTCATCACGACCATCGAACCACGCGAATGCAGCAACTACTTTGAAAACGCAGGATACGCTTCCGTTAAAAGCTGAAACGCTCTAGTCGACGATATCCCCATCTGCTCCTGCGTAACGCGACTTATCCGCCGTCGCACGGGGATTGGGAAAATACTGGAACTCATGGACGAGCTAGCACTTAGGGCAACATTCTTCGTTCCGGGCTGGACTGCGCTGGCGCATCCGGCCACGTGCGAGCCCATCGTGAAGCCGGGTCACGAGATCGGCCATCATGGTTATCTGCACAAGATGCCGGACTGCGAGAAACTGGACGAATCCTTCGAGGAGATAGACCGTGGGTTCGAGGCACTGGAGAAGGCACTGGGCGTGAGGCCAATTGGCTATCGGGCACCATCAGGTGAAAATTTCCCCGAACTTCTTGCCTATCTGGCGAAGGCTGGCATTCGCTATTCGAGTTCGTTCCGCGACGACATACTGCCCTATCGCCACGAACTCGCGGACGGCAAGCCAGGCGTCGTTGAAATCCCTGTCGATTTTGCCTTCGACGACTGGAACTTCGGAATGTCGAGCCGGACCAGTCCACGCGCACTCTTCGGGCGCGAAGCGATTCTTCCGCTATGGATCGACGAATTTGAGGCAACGCATGCATGGGGCGGCGTAACCACGCTTGTCCTGCATCCGCAAGTTTCAGGACGGCCAATGCGTTGGCATATTCTCAGGGATTTTCTGCGCCATGTTCAAGCGAAGGGCGACGTCTGGATCGCGACTGGCACCGAAATCGCCGGTCATATCGAGCACCTGGAAAGGAATCTGGGCACTTGAGAGTGACGATAAAGAAGAGGCGGCACATCGGCTTCAGTACGTCACTATCGACGCTAAGCCTATCAGGATCAAGGCAAGCCAATAATCCTATGAAGCGCGACAACCCAGAGGACAGGAAGTGCGCGATCTTTTGGTGAAATCAGAAAGATCCAATATCCATGATATCTGTTGTCGCCACTGAGAACCGGATCGGTTGCCCGGACGCGAGAGAAGACACCGCAGCGTTGTTTCCGACGTTGGCAACAATTTGTATCTCGCCCGATCTCGCAATGATCTTGTTGCCCGCGCCAAGAAAAACGACGTTCTCGATCGTGGCATCGATCCTGTGGCCTTCGCCCGTGCCTTCCATGTCCAGCTTGATGTTTTCCGGTCGCACAGCAAAGGGCTTGCCGTCATTATCGATGAGGAAATTGCACTCGCCTAGAAAGCCCGCGACAAAGGCATTCACGGGCTTGAAATAAAGCTCCTGCGGCGTGCCGTGCTGGACAATCCTGCCGTTGTCCATGATCGCGATCTTGTCCGACAGGTTCAGTGCTTCTTCCTGATCGTGGGTGACGTAGATGATGGTGATACCAAGCTCACGATGAAGATTCTTCAACTGGAGCTGGATTGAGTGGCGAAGGTTCTTGTCGAGCGCGCCCAGCGGCTCGTCCATGAGCAGGATGTCAGGGTTGATGACCAGGGCTCGCGCCAGCGCCACCCGTTGCTGCTGGCCGCCGGAGAGATCGCCGGGCATCCGCTCGCCCAGTTCTTCCAGACCGACGAGCCGCAACACAGCGTCGACCTTTCGTTTGACGTCAGAGCCTTTGAGTTTTCGCATCTCAACACCGAAGGCGACATTACGGCGCACGGTCATGTGCGGAAAGAGCGCATAGTTCTGGAACACCATGCCTACGTTGCGCTTCGAAACCGGAACGCTTCCGATATCACGCCCCCCGACATCGATCTCACCCTCGATGAAATCTTCGAAGCCGGCAATAATCTTGAGGATCGTCGTCTTCCCCGAACCCGACGCGCCAAGCAGGGTACAGAATTCGCCCGCCTTGATTTCCATGAAGATGCCGTGCAGGACCTCGACATCGCCGTAGCTCTTGTTGAGGCCGCGTATGCTCACGGGTTTTCCCAAAGGTTCATCGCGCATTACTGGTTCTCCGGGAGACGACAAGGTTGACGGTCAGGACGGCAATCGTGAACAGAATGATCAGCGCGGACGCCGCGACGATCGTCGGATCGATTTCATGCGCCATCCCCTCATACATGGCGCGTGGAAGGGTCCGTGACCTGACATTGGTCAGGAACAGCGCCAGGACCACGTCATCGAACGACTGAATGAATGCGAACACAGCACCTGCGAGTATCCCCGGCGCGATCCCCGGCAGCATCACGCGACGGAACATCGTCGGCCACGACGCGCCGAGATTGAGCGCAGCTAGTTCCAGCGAGGGGTCAAATCCTCTCAGGGCAGCCCGCACCGTTATGAAGACATAAGGCGCGCAGAGAACCGTCTGGGCGAGACCGAGCGTGAACGGGCTGCCGAGAACGCCCAGCGGGCCAAGCAGATAGAACAGACCGACGGCAAGAATGATGACCGGCATAACCATCGGCAGGATGAAGACCGTCTCCAGCCACGGTCGGAACGACGGGCGTATCCTGCTGACGCCGATGGCGGCTGCGCTGCCGAGGACGACGGACAAAGGTGTCGCGACAGAGGCAGCTTTCAGCGAATTCCAGATGCTTCTCACCCATTTCGGGTCCGAAAAGAAGCTCTCGAACCAGCGCAGGCTGTAACTGTCAGGCGGAAATTTGAGGAACGGCGACGTGCCCAGGCTCATCGGGAAAACGATGATGATCGGTGCGATGAGAAACAGAAGTATCGCGAAGCCGGCGGCGGCGCTCAGCCGTCCGCCGCCGCTTCGCCGGCGGCTCGGCCCGAACGGCGTCGCCGCGCCACGGCTGCCGCTTCCCGAAAACAATTTCTCCAGGCCGAACACGCGTTGAAAGACGATGAAGAGCACGAGGGTCGATACGAGGAGTACGACCGAGAGCGCTGCCGCAAGCCCCCAGTTCAGATCGGAGTTGATATTGTCGGCAATCAGCATCGCGATCATGCTCTGGCCCGGCCCGCCCATGAGCGCCGGGGTGATGTAATAGCCGAGCGCATTCATGAACACGATCGTAGCGCCCGCAATCACTCCCGGCGCCGTCAGCGGAACGATGATGCGCCTGCCGATGGCCAGAGGGCTCGCGCCGAGCCCCTCTGCCGCCTGAATGAGCGACTGGTCGATGTTCCGGAAGGAGGCATAGAGCGGAAGAATGACGAAGGGCATCAACACATGCGTCATGCCGATCAGCACGCCGGAAAGATTGTAGACGAAGGCGATGGGCTCATCGATCAGCCGGATCGAGGTCAGCAATTCGTTGAGAATGCCATTCTTCTGCAGGATGACGATCCACGCGGTCGTGCGCACGAGCGCGCTCGTCCAGAACGGCAACAGCACGACGACCAGCAGGATCTTGCGTAGACCCGGACGCACCGTCGCCAGGAGATAGGCGACGGGATAGCTGAGAACGACGCATAGAAGCGTGACGCCGAGCGAGATCAGGAACGTGTTCTGAAGGACCCGCCGATAAACGGGAACTTCAGCGATCCTGACGTAGTGAGCCAGGGTGAAACCCGTCTCGCCGAAACCTAGGCCAAGCAGCGAGAAGACCGGCCAGGCGAAAAGCAGCGTCAGAAAGACAAGCAGCGGCCCGGCGCCAAGCCACGGTAGACGGGAACCGCGCCGCCGGGGTCGGGGTCGAAGCGCGGTCGCTGTCGCCATGTCGCGCATTGCTCTACCTCCGGCTTCTTCAGCTCACGAACAACTGGCGCGGGAAATTGGTCAGGCGTTCATAGCCGGTGTCGGTGATCGTGATGGTTTCGGACATGCCGAAGCCCCGCGCCAGCACATAGGTATGGAACGTCATTCCCGGCGTGAAATTCCATGTGCATCCGGGCGCTGCTTCCAACGGTTCGCCCCCCGAGGGAGCCAGAAGCAGACCGACGGAATAGAAGGTCTTGTTGGTGTAGGTATCTCTCAACCCGGCGGACAGGACACCCTCCCGGTAGATGGCGTCAGGGACGGTCGCTGCGACACCGGGTCGGACCTCGGCAAGCGCCGCATCCTGAATTTCGATGAGCTTTTCGACGATGCGATAGTCCGCGTCGCTTGCTTGCGCGACGCGGATCGGCCGCATGAAGCGGGCGTGGTAATGCCGGACATTGGGCGTCGTCTCGATCTGGACGATATCACCGTGTTCGAGCACCCGATCCGTATATCCGCCATGCAGATGGTAGGCGCGCTCCCCCGAGGACATGACGCCCGGCCCCGGCAGATCGCTGCCCGCGCGGATCATCGCCGCACATATCTCCGCCGCCATTTCACGCTCGCTCGTGCCGGGCTTCGCGGATGCGATCGCCGCCGTCATGCCCGCTTCCGAAGCCTTCGCCGCACGGCGCTGGCAGGCGATCTCCGCCGGTGACTTGATGAAGCGCATTTCGGTAACAAGGCGGCTTTCGTCGCTCCATGTCGCGTCCGGCAACCCAGCCTTCAACCCCTCATAGCGCGCCACCGAAAGCGGCCATGCCGCCATTTCGACCGCAAGCCGGGGTCTTGCCCCGAGACGGGAACGGATCGCGCCGACCGCGACCGCCGCCGGATCGTCGCTGTCGTTCCACATCACGCGGTCCGGGAATATACAGGTGCTGTCGAGGTAATATTCCTCGACATCGCGGCAGATAAGCGTCGGTTCGCCCTCGGCCGGAACGATCGCGAACTGGAACGATGTATAGGCTCGCGTGAAGAACCCGGTGAGATAGGTCACCGTTTCCGGCATGAAAGCAAGCAGCGCATCCTGCTTTTTCTCGATGAGCACCGTCTGCACGCGGGCAAGACGCGCCTCGTACTCGCTTTTCTCGAACCAGTAATTTGTCTGGACCACGATGTATTCCCCGTACGTGTTCTAAATATCTTGCTGGATTTGTCGCAATGCGTCGGCCGGGGCACGAGCGCCCCGGCCAGCGGTGAAAGCTATTCCTGCAGGACGCCCTTGTAGGCCTCGTTGGCGGAGACGGAATTGTCCGCCCACCATTTGATATCCATGAACAGCGAGTGATCGATGCGTTCGGACGTCGAGGGAAGGCGCGCGGAACGTTCCGCGTCGATGAGCGGCATCGATTTCGGGGTCACGGGACCATAGGCGACATATTTGCTGAAGCGCGATTGAACTTCCGGGTCGATGATGTAGTTCAGGAACTTAATCGCCGCATCCTTGTTCGGTGCGCCTTTGACGATCATGAAGTAGCCGACCTGCGCTATGGCCTGATCCCACGACATCGCGATATCGAGACCATCGTCGATGCCTGCCTGAAAGCGGCCATTCCAGCCGAGAGCCATGACAACCTCGCCACTGCCGAGCGCCTGCACCGGTTGCGCGCCGCTCGACCACCAGACCGCGACATCGGGCTTGATCTGGCGGACCTTGTTCAGGGCACGTTCCATACCTTCCTTCGTGCCCAGCACCTTGTAAACATCGGCGGTCGGCACGCCATCGGCGATCAGGGCGGCCTCAAGAACGGTGGACGGCTTGTCTGGCAAGGAGCGCTTGCCAGGAAATTTCTTCACATCCCAGAAATCGGCGAACGTCTTGGGCCCGCCATCGGGAAAGGCCTTCTTCGAATAACCGATGACGGTCGAGAAGATTTCTGACGGAACGCCATAATCGCTGCGGGCGTCCGGCAGAACATTGGTCTGGTCGACCATCTCAGGCGTGATCTTTTCGAAAAGGCCAGCCGCAGCACCCTGCATCAGGCCTGGGCCGCCGGCTGTCACGACATCCCATTCGACCTTTCCGGTATCGACCATTCCCTTGATGCGGGCGATCTCCGGCTCCGTATCCTCGATGACGTCGATTCCCGTCTTCTCCGAAAACGGCTTAATCCAGGCTTCCTTGATGGCGTTCTGATAAGCGCCACCCCAGCTCGCAAAAACCATTTCAGCTGCATGTGCAGCCGTCAGCGTTGCCACCAAGGTCACAACAGCGGCAAGAATGCTACAAATTCGTTTCTTCATTTTCGTTCCCCATTGACGGTTTGACACTCATTTTTCCTCCCGCCGGGACAGTTTTTTTGTTGCGAGAAGCCGTTGATGGCTTCACGCATTTGCAACGAGATCAGCAAATTTTCTCAGCATTGTCTTTGCGGCCAGGGCTTCATCCGCAGTCGCGTGCAGATCGTCGATATCAGCGCCGTCCTGCTCCATGCGTGCGCGGTTTTCCTCGAACCAGATGCGGGATTGCTCCAGCGTGATTTCGGGATGGCCTTGAATTCCCCAGATCGGCTGGTCCTTGTATCGCCAGATCTGGTTGGGGCAGATGTCGCTCTGCGCCAGAATGGTCATGTCCGGGTGATCACCGCGTACCTCGTCGTTGTGCCAGACGAACATATAGACACTTGGCGCAATTCCGCCGGCGATGGGATCGCTCGACGCTGCCGGAGTGGCGGTCAGCCATTTGTAGCCGACCTCGCAGAAAGAGCGTCGGAACACCTGATCGCCGCCGCACAGGGCGGAAGCGAGGATCTGGCTTCCAAAGCAGATGCCGAGCATCGGAATTTGCTTGTCCGCAGCATCCCGGATCAGATCGTGCTCGCGGTGGATAAAGGCTACGTCTTCATAGGCTCCATGCGGACTGCCGGAGAGGAAAATCCCGTCATAGCCGGAAAGATCGTCCGGAAACTGATTCTGATGCGCCCAATAGCGATCGACGGCGAGACCCCAGCTTTCGAAGCGGTCGTCGAGCGCCGCAACCGTTTTCTGCGAACGGCCATTCTGCAAGTAAAGGAGACGCCTTGGAGCCATGATTCTGCTTTCTAGATGGATTTGATCAGTCCGCCGTCGATGCGGACCATTGAGCCGGTGACGTAGGCAGCGGGCGCGCTGGCGAGAAACACGACAACGGCGGCAAACTCCTCCGGACGTCCGTAGCGCCGCGCCGGTATCTCCTTTGCCGACAACGTCCGCACATCTTCGACATCCACGTTCTCGCGCGTCGCGCGCGCCGCATCGAGACTTTGCACCCGTTCGGTGTCGATCCGACCGGGTAGCACCATGTTGACGGTGACACCATCGGCCGCGACCTCCGCCGAGAGGCTCTTCGACCAACCCGCAACCGCCGCCCTGATGCCATTCGACAGCGCCAGATTCGGGATCGGCTGCTCGATGCCGGATGAACCGATAGTAATGACGCGGCCCCATTTCCTCTCGATCATCGGTCGCACAAGTCGGTCGGTCAGATGAAAGACGGACGACGCCATAGACTGGAACGCCTTGTTCCATGCCTCCATGGACGAGCCGAGAGCGCCACCGGCAGCAGGCCCGCCGCAATTGTTGATGAGGATATCAACACCGCCCGAAGCAAGAAGTTCGTCTGCGAGCACGTCGATACTTTCTATGGCAGCGAGGTCGAAGCGCCGCCCATCGATCCTTGCACCGATCTCCGTCGGAAGTGCGCCCTTCCAGGCCTCGATTTTCTCGACGGTGCGGGCCGCCGCGACGACCCGGCATCCCTCTTCCGCCAAAGAACGCGCGATCGCCTCGCCCAGACCTCGGCTTGCACCGGCGACAAGCACTCTCTTGCCTTCCAGTTCGAGCTTCATGCGCCGATCTCCTTCAGCTTCTTTTCCTGACGCCCGATCAGCCATTCGATATCGGCGACATCGGCGGAGGAGAGAACCGGGCCGGGCCGCCGCAAGGTTGCGGAGGCAATCACGCCGCGCCGCGCCATGACATATTTGCGCACCGCGAGCCCGGAGCCCGGCTGCTGCTCGTAGCGGGCAAGCGGCAGATAGGCGTCGAAAACATCCTGGGCACGCTCCCGCTGTCCCTCGGCGCAAAGACGGCAGACATCCACCATCATCTCCGGATAGGCGAATCCGGTCATCGCGCCGTCTGCACCGCGTTCGATTTCTTCGGGAAGGAAAATCCCGCCATTGCCGGTCAGGATCGAGATCCGTCTGCGGCCTGCATTTTCGGCGACACGCAACGCTTCGATTTTCGACAGGCCGGGCCAGTCTTCGTGTTTCAGCATTACGATGCTTGGAACGCTCTCGACGATGCGACCGAGAGCGGCATTGCTGAAATGCACGTTCGTCGACAGCGGAAAATCCTGGACGACGATCGGCACATCGGCCCCGAGAACGTCACCTGCCATCTGGTAGTAGGCAACGATCTGGTCGTCGGTCTTCAGGCCGGCGGTCGGCGCAATCATGACACCTGCGGCGCCTGCCTCCATGACGGAGTGCGTCAGATCCTTCATCGCCGCGAAACCGGGAGCAGAAACACCGACAACAACCGGCATGTTTCCGGCGCGGGCAATCACCCGGTCAACCAACTGGCTGGACTCGGCGGTCGTCAATTTCGGTGCTTCGCCCATCATGCCGAGCACGGTGAGACCGTCAGCGCCAGCATCGGCATAAAAATCGACCATCCGGTCGACGCTTTCGAGATCGAGCACGCCACGCTCGTCGAACGGTGTTACTGCAATCACGTAGACCCCACGGGCATCGGCACTCAAACGCGTCACTGCGAAATATCTCCTGTCACCGATCTGATAATGGCGCTGCGCGCGCCCTCGATATGTGCTGCCATGGCGTTCGCGGCTGCCTCGCCGTCCCCCGCTTCGATAGCGTCAAGTATAGCGAGATGTTCGGCGCGTCCCGGTTCGAACCGCCCCGGAATGCGTTCCTTGCCGAACATCCGGGTTCTGGTGCGCAACTCCCCAATGAGGCGACGAAGCAGCTTGTTGCCGCCGGCCTCCGCAATCCCGAGATGGACGAGATCATCGACTTCCCAGTGATGATCCGGCGACACCTGATCGCGATCTTGCATCGAGACAAGCTGCGACCGGATACCGGCAAGCTTCGCGGCAGACATCTTGCCTGCAGCAGAGCGCGCGGCATCCGCCTCCAGCAACTTGCGTACCGACATGATTTCAAGAATTTCGGCTAACGCCACACCGTTGACGAGCAAGGTTCGGCCCGAACGGCGAATGTAATTCTGTCCTTCTAGCCGTCCGAGCGCTTCGCGAACAGGCGTGCGGGAAAGGCCAAGCTCATGTGCAAGCCGACGCTCATTGACGACAGCCCCGTCTGGCAACGTGCCGACCTTGATCATCGTCAGCAACGCGTCGAACGCATTTTGCGTCAGCGTTTGTTCATTCACACTGGTTGGCAAACTCTCGCTCAAGGTGTTCTCCATTCCATGCCAAGTTGTGTATACTATTGGTATACCATTTGTCTATGCTTCAAATAGTCAGGTTGCGGTGGACGGGGGGTCGCAAGTACGTCCGGTTAAGCTTTACGATGCCATCCACCGCAATAAACCACGAGGTAAGCGCGGAAATTTGCAAAATTGCCAATGTGGATTTGTGGTTTTAAAAAAGTATTCCACCCAAACTTTTGCACAGGAAAAGGATCCGTTGCTCAATACTTCGCCACGCAACCATTAAAATAAAGCATTTTTCGTCCCGTAAGCCGGATTGGAATGCCGAAAAGGCAAAGGAATGCATACGGTTTAGGCATTCTCTTCCTTGGCACTACTGCCCGGTACATCAACACTAATGCGACAATTGGAAGATAGGCCATTGAAAAGCGCGCGATTGCCCGATATCGTGGAATAATAAGAAAGCCACATAAAACCACAAAAAGGGAAACAGCTTATGAATGACATCAGCAGACGCAATTTCCTCGCCGGGCTCGGTGCGGCTGGCGCCGGCGCCGGTCTCCTGCAGATCAATCCGGATTTCCTGTTCTCCTCGGCCTTTGCCCAGACGGGCAAGACGATGGTGTTCCTGTCGGCGGAAAACATCACGGGCAACTGGGACCCGACCGGCCACACGACGCTGTCGCAGAAGAACATCGAAGGCTTCGTCATGGGCTTCCTGACGCGCACGCCGATGCGCGTCGAAAAGCCTGACGAAGTGGTCTATGAACTGGCCACCAGCATCAAGCTGCTCGAGCCGAACAAGCTCGAGATCAAGCTGCGCGAAGGCGTGAAATTCCACGACGGCAAGCCCTTCAAGGCCGAAGACGTCAAGGCGACCTTCGAATACGGCTCCGGCCCCGACCGCCCGGCGCAATTCTATCCCGGCCCGACCGATACGCTTACGATCACCACCCCTGACGACTACACGGTCATCGTCGACACCTCGAAGGGCGGCTATCCGGCCCATCTGTTCATCTTCCTCGCCTCATACCTGCCGATCATGTCGGCGACCGATGTCGCCGGCGGCCCCAACGGCCCGCTGACGCAGCGCCTGAACGGCACCGGCCCGTTCAAGTTCGTCAAGCAGGAAGGCAATGCCACGATCCTCGAAGCCTATCCGGACTATTTCCTCGGTGCGCCGAAGATCCCCGGCATCAGCTTCAATTTCGTCGGCGACAGCACGACACGCATGCTGTCCCTGCTCAATGGCCAGGCCTCGATCGTCGAGCGTCTGGAGCCGGAACAGGTGACCTCGCTCGAGGGCAACGACAAGATCGCCATCAGCAGCGTCGTCTCGGTCGAGAACAAGTATCTCTGGTTCCGCTGCTCGAAGGCGCCGTTCGACAACCCGCTCATCCGCAAGGCGGCCTGCCACGCGATCGACCGCTCGATGATCGTCGAAATTCTGGGCTCGGCCGGTCATGCTTCGTCCAATTACGTGTCGCCGGTGAAGTTCGGCTATATCGACCTGCCGAACTACCCGGAATACAGCCCGGAAAAATGCCAGGCGCTGCTGGCCGAGGCCGGCTTCCCGAAGGGCGAGGGCCTGCCGCCGCTCGAATACATCACCTCCGTCGGCTTCTACCCGAAGACCAAGGAATACGGCGAAGTCATCACCGCCATGCTGCAGGAACAGGGTTTTCAGGTGTCGCTCTCCGTTCTGGAAATCGCGGCCTGGAACGAACGCCTCTACGACCGTCCGGGCGGCGGCCCCGGCCATATGGTCGATTGCGGCTGGTCGACCGGTTCGCCCGAGCCCGACCTCGTGCTGCGCACGCATTTCCATTCGACCTCGAAGCGCATCACCGGCATCGTCGATAAGGAAATCGACGCGACACTCGACAAGGAGCGCAGTGCCGCGTCGCTCGAAGAGCGCAAGAAGATCCTGCAGACCGAAACCATGCCGATGCTTGCCGAGAAGGTGCCTGCCCTGTCGCTGTTCACCTCGGTGATGATCCACGCGATGGACAAGTCGCTGGCCGGCCTCTTCATCTATCCTGACGGCTCGATGGACGCCTCGAAGGCGCACCTTCGGCTGATGCTGCCTTGGCTTTCCTGCGGCGCCGGAGTGCCGGCGTCGCAGAGGTTCCGCGTTTCGCCTATGATGTCACAAACGACCGCGGTCACGCCCGCTCAGGACGGTTCGCTCCGATTGCTGTCAGGATATGAAATGTTCATTCTCAGTTTTCTGGTTCGCCGGCTGGCGCAAGGCGCGTTGATCGTCTTTCTGGTGACGCTGCTGATCTTCACGCTGCTGCGTGTCGTTCCCGGCGATCCGGTCCGGCTGATGGCCGGCGGCATGGCGCCCGAAGCGCTGATCGAGCAGATCGCCAAGGACATGGGCCTGCGTGATCCCATCCTGGTGCAGTTCGGCCGCTACATGAGCGGCGTCGTCAGGGGCGATCTCGGACAATCCTTCGTGCGGCCTGCAAGCGGCGCCTCGACCGGCGGCTCCAGTTTCGGCGATTCCACCCGTGGCGAACGCGCCGAGGTGCTCACCCTGATCGGCGACACGTTGCCGATGACGCTGCAGCTCGGCGGCCTGGCGATCATTTTCGCGCTGATCTTCTCGTTCCTCGTCGGCATTCCCGGCGGGCTCGCGCCCGGACGATGGCCGGACCGGGTGGCCTTCTATATCTCCTCGATCTTCATATCGCTGCCGAACTTCTGGCTCGGCATCGTGCTTGCCATGCTTCTGTCGGTCAAGCTCGGCTGGCTGCCGGCGATCGGCTACCGCGGCTTTGCCTATACGATCCTGCCGGCGATCGTGCTGGCCGTCGAACTGTCGCCGGTGCTGATCCGCACGCTGACCGGATCCGTTGGCAGCGGTCATGATGGAACCTTTCATCGCGGTCGGCAATGTGCGCGGCCTGAGCCGCGCGCGCATCATCGTCGCCCATGCGCTGCGCAACGCCTCCGTTCCGCTGCTCAACCTGATCGGCATCCAGATCAGCGGCCTGCTCGGCGGCGTCCTCGTCGTCGAATTCATCTTCGACTATCCGGGCCTCGGCCTTCTGACCATCAACGCGGTGCTGCAGCGCGACTTCCCGCTGATCCAGGGGATCGCCATCGTCACCAGCGCGATCTTCGTCTTCATCAACATCGCAGTCGACCTGATTGCCACCATGATCGATCCAAGGCTGGAATACTGATGAGCGTGACGAGACAGACATCCCGGCAATCCCGGTCCCGGCAACGCAACGCGGCGCTTCGATCGCCCGGCGCATCTGGCGGATCGCCCTGGCCTCCAACGAATTCCGCGTCGGCGCTGCCATCTTCATCGTGCTGGTGCTGGCCGCCCTGCTCTATCCGGAACTGAGCGGCATCGACCCCACCAAGATGAACGTGTCGACGCGTCTGCATGCCCCGCCGTTCCTGGGCGAAAAATGGAGCTGGGCGCACCGCTCGGCACCGACCAGATCGGCCGCGACATGCTGGTGCGCTGCCTGGTCGGCCTGCGCTACTCGCTGCTGATCGGCGCTTTCCACCGTGCTCGTCATGCTGGTCATCGGCTGCTCGCTCGGCACGATCGCCGGCTACTACGGCGGCCGGGTCGACATGGTGATCATGCGCCTGACCGACGCGCAGCTGTCGATCCCGATGATCATCCTCGCCATCACCATCCTCGGCGTCTCGCGGCCGACGATCCCGGCGATCATCCTGGTGCTCGGCCTCTCGAGCTGGCCGGTCTATGCCCGCGTCACCCGCAGCGTCGTCATGACCGAGCGCAAGCGGGAATATGTGCGCGCCGCCGAGATCTTCGGCGCCTCGGATTTCCGCATCATGGTGCGCCTGCTGGCGCCGATGATCCTGCCGCCGATCGCCTTCGTCGCCGTGCTCGACGTCGCCCGGATGATGATCTTCGAGTCGATCCTCGGCTTCATCGGCATCGGCGTGCAGCCGCCGACGCCGACCTTCGGCAACATCATCGCCGACGGCCGCAAGTACCTGCTCAACGCCTGGTGGATCGCCACCATGCCGGGCGTGTTCCTCTGTCTGTGCCTGACCAGCATCAACCTGATGGGCGCTTCGCTGGAACGGGCCCGCAACCGCATCTATGGAGGCTGATCTGACCAGCACACCGCTTCTCGAGGTTCGCAATCTGAGCGTCGACCTGGAACGGGCGGCGAGCGTGCGCCCGATCCTTTCCGACATCGGCTTCGATCTGGCGCCACGCGAAATCCTCGGCATCATCGGCGAGAGCGGCGCCGGCAAGACCGTGCTGTCGCGGGCACTGGTCAACTGGATCGACCCGCCGCTGCGGTCGCGTCCGGCTCGGTCGTCTACAAGTCGCAGAACATCCTCGATCTGCCGGCACAGGCAGATGCGCACGCTTGCGCCGCGAGATCGCCTATGTCGGCGCCAATCCGGCGGGCGCGCTCGATCCGACCCTGCCGGTCGGCCAGCAGATCGTCGAGAAGCTGCGCGCGGTCGTGCCGGAGATCCCGACGACGGAGGCCAGAAAGCGGGTCATCGACCTGCTTGACGCGGTGCGCATCCCCTCGCCGCAGATGCGCTTTCACGAATATCCCTCCCAGTTCAGCGGCGGCATGATGCAGCGCGCGCTGATCGTCGATGCGCTGGTCAGCAATCCGGCCTTCCTCGTCGCCGACAACGTCACCCAGCCGCTCGACGTCACCGTCGCCGCCCAGATCCTGCGCCTGATGCGGGAGCTGACCGACGCGTTTCGACACGGCGATCGTCTTCGTCTCGTCGTCGCTGCCGATGGTGAGCGAGGTCGCCGACGAGATCCTGGTGCTGGACGAGGCAAGGTCGTCGAGCGGCAGACGCCGAAGGAGCTCGTCAACGCGCCGCAGCATCCCTATACCCGCGAGCTGATCAGCCAGATCCCGAAGATCTGGACGAGCGATGCGGTGGCGATCGATCGCCGGCAGCAGATCCGCGAGCCGATCATCAGCATTCGCGACGTCACCCGTTCCTACCGGGTGCGCAAGCGCGGCACCTTCGCCAGCTACAGCACGGTGCGCGCCGTGCGCAACGTCACCTTCGACGTCTTTCCGGGCGAGAACTTCGGCATCGTCGGCGAATCCGGCTGCGGCAAGTCGACGCTGATGCGCCTGCTCAGCCGGCTCGAACGGCCGACAGCGGCCATATCCTCTGCGACGGACAGGATATCGCCAGGCTCTCGGGCAAGGGACTTGCTGAAGTTCCGGCGCGATTTCCAGCTGGTGCTGCAGGATCCGTTCAATTCCCTGCCGCCGCGCACCTCGATCGGCGCCATCATCGAGGAGCCGCTGAAGATCCACGGCATCGCCAAGGGCGCGGGCGTTGCGCGACCGCGTGCTCGCGTGATGGGCGAGGTCGGGCTGCCCGGGCAGCTCTACGACGAACTGCCGCTCGGGCTTGAGCGCCGGCCAGCGCCAGCGCGTCAATGTCGCCCGCGCCATGGTGCTGGAGCCGAAGGTGCTGATCATGGACGAGACGCTGTCGGCGCTCGACCAGACCGAGCAGTTCAGGCTGCTCGAAGCTGTTCGAGCAGCTGCAGGCGCAGCACGGCCTGACCTACGTCTTCATCTCGCACGACCTCGCGATGGTGCGGCGCGTCTGCAACCGCGTCGCCGTCATGTATCTCGGCGAGGTCGTCGAGCTCGCCGACAACACCCGGCTGTTCTTCGATCCCGGCCATCCCTATACCAAGGCGCTGCTCAGCGCCGTGCCGACGCTGGAGGAGCGCCGCTACAAGCCGGAGGACTGCCTGCTCGAAGGCGAGCCGCCGAGCCCGATCGACCTGCCGCCCGGCTGCAGCTTCGCCAGCCGCTGCCCGCACGCCTTCGGCCGCTGTCGCAAGCAGAGCCCGGTCTGACCGCCCGTGGCAACAAGGACCTGGCTGCTTGCTTTCTGGTGGAAAACACGCTTTCCCATGCGGCAGCTTGAAACCGCAAATTGCATCGAAACCGGGAGGATCAGAGCGATGAAAGAAGAAGAGCCCGCGCGGAACGCTGGATCAATAGACTGGCCGATGGGCGTGTGACCGGGAAAACCCTCATGACCGATCATCCGCAGGCACGTCTGCAACACATGCTCGAAGAACTGGCCAAGCATGGCCGGGTCACGGTCAAGGAACTGGCGGCGGAGTTTTCCGTCAGCCCGGAAACCGTGCGCCGCGACCTGAAGCAGCTGGAAATGGAAGGGCACCTGCGCTGCATCTATGGCGGCGGCGTGACGCCGCGGCGCGACGCCGACCAGCCGATCTCGCAACGGATGCGCGTCAATGCGCGCGAAAAGGCAAAGATCGCGACCCTGGCGGCCAAACACCTGCGCGACCACACCAAGATCTTCGTCGACACCGGCACGACGATGCTGGCCTTGTCGCGCTATCTGGTCGATCGGCCGCGATCAACATCTACACCAATTCGCTGGATATCATCCAGACCCTGTCGGCGGCGGAACCAACAACGTCGTCGCCGTCGGCGGCGTTCTGCGGCCGAGCTACCGGGCGTTTCTCGGCACCGACACCATCAATGTCATCCGCGAGCATCTGTTCGATATCGCCTTCGTCAGCGCGGTGACCGTCGACAGCAATCTCGGCTTCATGGACCTTGGGGAGGACGAAGCTCTGGTGCGCCGCGCGCTGCGCCGCCATGCCAAGCAGATCGTGATGCTAGCCGACAGCAGCAAGTTCGGTCGCCAGGGCAATTTCTGCACCTATGATTTTCGTGACATCGATCTGCTCATCACCGACGCGCCTCCGCGAGCAGACTTCCTTGCAAAGCTTGAAGAGGCGCAAGTGAAGGTGATTTATGCTTGAAATCCGCAACGATCCGGTATCCCTTCCCGAAATCGATGCCGAAGCCCTGCATCGGATGATGGACGAGGTGTCCGTTTTCGGCGGCGGGCCGGGTGGCTCGATGACGCGGCTGACCCTGTCGCAGGAAGACAAGGCGCCGCGACTGGTTGGCGAACTGGCTGAAGAAGTCCGGTCTGCGCGTAGAGATCGACCCGATCGGCAACATGTACGGCTTCCTCGACTGGGCCGGACGGATGCGCCCTACATCATGACCGGATCGCATCTCGACAGCCAGCCGAACGGTGGCCGCTTCGACGGAGCCTATGGCGTGATCGCCGCCTGCAGCGCGATCGAGGCGATCCGCAGACAGGTCGCCGCAACCGGCATTGCGCCGAAGGTCAATTTCATCATCGTCAACTGGACCAACGAAGAAGGCGCCCGCTTCCAGCCGAGCCTTCTCGGCAGCGGCGTCAACGCCGGCGAACTGACGCTTGATTTCGCGCTCGGGCGCAGGGACGGCGACGGCATTTCCGTCAAGGAGGCTCTGACGATATCGGCTACGCCGGCACCTTCGGCCCTGTCATTCCCGACGCGCTGATCGAACTGCACATCGAGGGTTCCGCCGAGCTCGAAAAGACGGGCATGCGCTTTGCCGCCTTCAACCGCTTTTGGGGCGACGTCAAATACCGCCTCGCCTTTATCGGCCGCCAAGCGCACACCGGTCCGACGCCCATGGCCGAACGGCAGGACGCGCTGCTGGCCGCAGCCTACCTGATCGCGGAACTGAAGGGCTTTGCCGATGAGGCCGGGCTCGACCTGCACACCTCCTGCGGCCGGCTCGAAGTTTATCCGAATTCGCCGAACGTCGTGCCTGGCGAAGCGGTGATGTTCATCGAGCTGCGCTCCGCCAAGCCTGATGTGCTCGCCTGGGCGGAAGCGCAGCTCAACGAGAAGGCAGACCTTTGCGCCAAAATCGGACGTGGAAGTCGAGGTGCGCTCGATCGATCGCCGCCGCGCCGGAAACATGGATGAAGGTCTGGTGGCCCTTGCGCTGGAAACCGCGGACAGCTTCGGCCTCGAAACCCTGCTACTCGACACCATCGGCGGACATGACGCGATCAGCATGACAGCTGTTTCCCCGGCCGTTGTCATTGCCGTACCGAGCGTCGGCGGCGTCATCCACCATCCGACGGAATTCACCACGCCGGAAGACCGGTTGCTGGGCACGGAAATCCTCAGCGCCATGCTGTGGAAATTCTGCGTCAACGGCAACATCCTGAAAGCCACGGATTGAAGGATTGGTACTATGAAGGCACTCGGTCAGGCGTCAACGGTGGATGAGGAGGAGGCGGAAGCTGCTATCCGGACCGTTCCCGACTGGGCAAACGCCGATATGCGTTATGAACCGGGCATTTCCGGCGTCGCCTCGCCGTCGCATCGCGCCGTTGACAGCCAGAATTGGTTTGTCGCCAAGGGTGATGTGCCTGCCTCCTATTTCCTCAAGGTTCTCCATGCGGACCAGTCGGATTTCATCGATTTCGACAGGTCCGTTACCGCTGCGCGTCAGGCTTCAACCCTGGGCCTGACGCCTGCACCCCTTTGGCATAACACGGAGGTTTCCGCTGTCGTTTTCAACCGGCTTCCGGATATCTGGCGCACCGCCAGGATGGATGATCTGCTTAAGCGGGATGTTCTGGAAAGTGTCATTGCTGCCAAGAAAACTCTCCACGGCAGCGAGCCGCTCGGCGAAACATCAACGGTGTTCGATCGTATCCGTATTGTCGAGAAAGCGCTCGCGCACGCCGCCATCGCGGAGGTCGCCGCAGACGGCTGGTGGATGCGCGATTGCGTCGGCGATATTGAAGCGGTGATCCTCGCCAACGGCTTCGATGAAAAACCAGCCCATGCAGACGGTCTTGCCTCCAACATCATGATCGGGCCGGATGGCGCCGTGCAACTGGTTGATTTCGATGAAGCCCGCAACGTCGATCCCTTCTACGACATCGGCATTCTGCTCAACGAGGCTTTCCAGTTCGACACTGAAATGCAGCCGGCGCTCGAAATCTTCGAGGGGCAATTCCGCCAGACGTCCCTGAATCGCTGCCGCCTTTATGGCATAGCCGACGATCTGCTTTGGGGCATGTGGGGCGCACTGATGAACAAGGTTTCGCCGCGCGGCGGTGTCGAATTCCTGAAATATGCGCAATGGCGCCTTTTACGCTGCCGGACGGCGCTTCGCAATCCGCACTTCGAATACATGCTTCGCACACTCTAAGGATCTAACCATGGAAAAACGATTGGGAGAAGCGGCAAACGAGGCGGAAGCGGAGATCGAAGCCGTGCTGCGCGCGGTCGAATCATGGTCAGGACGCGAACTCCACTATGGTCCGGTGCATGGCGGCATCAGCAATTCCAACTGGCGCATTCGTGTCACGGGCGAGCCAGGGAGCTTTTTCGTCAAAGTTCCAGGCCGTGGTACCGAAATGTTTATCGATCGAAATGCAGCACTCGATGCGAGCCGCCGGGCGCAGGATCTCGGCATCGGGCCGAAGATCTATGAATATCTGGCGGACAAGGGCGTCGAGATCGCAGACTACATCGAAGGCCGCCGCGCCTGCACCAACCGCGATTTCCATGACCCTGCCGTGCGCAAGGCTGCAATCGGACTCTATCGTACCTTCAACGGTTCGGGAAAACTGCCGTTGACCAAGACCGTCTTCGACATGATCGACGAACATATCGACCAGGTGCGCGAGCTCAATGGCGCCTTTCCGGCAGACTTCGCCTGGCTATACAAGCAGTACCGGCTGGCGCGGGCGGCGCTGGAGGCCTCCGGCATCGATCTCGTCGCCTGTTTCAACGATCCGATGCCCGGCAATTTCATGATCGCCGGCGATAAATCGCTGATGCTGATCGACTATGAATATGCGTCCAACAACGACCGCTGCTACGATATTGGTATCTGGTGCGGCGAGATGTTTTTCCCGGACGCCGTGGAAGCCGAAGTCATCGAGGAATATTTCGGCCGCTTCGATCCGCAAATGAAGGCCCGTCTCACGGTACATCGGGCGCTCGCCGACATGAAATGGTCTACGTGGGCCATGGTCCAGAATGTCGTCTCGGCGCTCGATTTCGATTTCTACAAATACGGCGCCTGGAAGCACATGCGTGCCCGCTCGGTCATGCAGGATCCACGCTGGGCCGACTATCTGAAGGCCGTCTGATCCGGCGGCCTTCCTTTCAGCCGATCAGCGGAAAGCCGGGCTTGAAACCGCGGATCATTTCGTAGGTCAGCGACAGCCTAAGGATTGCCATGCCGGTGCCCAATCCGCCGATGATCTGCAGGCAAGCCACGCTTGGAGCTGCCACGCTGGCAGCCATTTCTCAGTGAAAACGATCCAGTCTGCTCCGAGGCCGGAAGCCCCTCGGTGGGTGCGAAAACTACATATGAGGCCGAACTCAACTGCGTAATCTCGCCTTCCCGCATCGAGCGTCCAAGGAACAGAGCGAGGGACGCCACTGACGGCCCCTCGCCTCGCACTTCTCTCCCAACCACAGCCGCTCACTAGGGCCGGATATCCCAAAGGGGAAATCGGGGCGCTTCTCCACTATCCGGGAGGCCGATATCCTGGCGCATGCGATTTGACAGGTGGGAGATGTGGTTCTTCATTTGATGGCGCCTCCAGACGGCCAGAAGCAACGCACGTGCGGTCTTCCAGATGCCGAATTTTTGGCACAGTTCATCTACCGTAGCCGCAAGGGTATCAACTACTAAAGCTTGTGCTTCGCGCATGATTTTCTATCCCGGTGCAACAACGCAGCCGGTCCTCTCGAAGGTCAAAGACGCGTAGATGCGGACGTGGAAATGCGAACAGTCGCTCCGTCAGCCAGTCACGTCAGGGTAATGGGAGAATGCCAAACGGCAGAAATTCGGGGCTTAAAAGCCCTGGTGCCAATGTCGGCTTGGGCGGGATACGCATCGCATCGAAGCCAGCACAGCCGTTCCACCAGAGAGGCGCGTAAACACGAGAATAGATGTCATTTCACGTCTCCTCTGATTGGTTGCGAGTGGCATCACGCTACACGACATTGGCTGATAAACAAGTATGCAATTTCGCATTGTAGGTGTGAGCCAGAATTTCGTTGCAGAAGAGCAACACCGTTTCCGATGACGCTTACTCCCCGCTTGGCTCGACCCCTGACATTCAGCCGCCGCCACGCTAAACTGTGCGGCGGGACACTATGGCTTGGAATGGTACTGCAGTGGATAGACTTGTCAGCGGATACATTTGGGTTTATTTTCGTATCGGGGGTAGACACTTATGAAGTCGGCGGTTCTCCTGGTCTCATAGGTCCAATCGCTCAGTTTGGATTAGCCGACATGCGAAATCATGACAGCGTGATTGACGGCTGGGAGGTCTTGACCGAGGACGAGGCGATCGATGCTGCGATCGACAAATATAGAAAAGATCCGACGACGTCGGTCGCGTACTGCACGTTCGCGGCGGACGACGGTCGAAAAGGACCCGAGTATCGGTTTTGGTTCGATCTGTTTCTGAAGCTTAGCAAAGCAGATCATGTGGGGTGGGCATAGGTTCCAATCGTTGCGAACCGGTCCATTGGGCATATGATGGAAAAACGCCGATGACTCGCTCAAACCATGGGATTAGCGATCGAAAATCCAATTAACTGCTTTTCCGCGGGAGCATGGGAAGGCAGATAACCGATGACCTGTAGGTTCCTCCAGCTGTGATTATAGCCAGGACTGCGCGACCGTGATGATACTGGCGTAGGTCTTCGGCAAACTGTATCCAGATGAGGATTGCGGAGATGATCGGTACATTCGGTTACATTTTCGATTGATCGCTATCTTTCATCGTCTATCGGGGGCAGTGTTCCGAAAAACCTTGCCCGTTCGCCACCGTCTACCGCCGTTTCTACTACCCTTACGGCCCATTCGATTATTTAAACAGCATATAACCCATTGAAATCACTGTCAAATATTTTTCAGCGTCGCGCAAATTCCGACATCAAGACCGTCAAAAAGTTACGCTGTTGATTTTAAAGGGAAAATCGCCGCAAAAAATATTTTGAGGTTTCACCAACTATCGGGACCAATCGGGCGGTTTTTTGCACTTTGCGGCGTTCGACGGCGCGCCCAAGCCGTCTCGAAAAGTACCGTCACCGCTCCAAGAAGGGCATTTTTTCGTTGCAATTAGGGCAAATCGCCTCGTAGCCGATTAATCTCGGATTCGCTATGAACGATCGTTCCCGCGGGAATTCGACACGGACGGCGCGATCGACGTCTCCAGCGAGCATGGATTCGAGGGTAGTTCGGCCCAGATGCTCGTCGATTCGATGGGGATCGGACGGAAAAGCCTCTAGAAGGCGGCGTCGACTTCATGACCATGTTCATGAGCCGGGTCGGCTTTCGCGCGGTGACAATTGGAAGCCGCCGAGATCTCGAGGACATGTGCCGGGCGATGGAACAGCATGGCATCCGGCCGGTAATCGATAGCGTATATGCATTCGACGACGCCAAGGCTGCCATCACGCACTACGGCACGCGCAATATCGTAGGCAAGGTCGTTATTCAGCACTGATCTCTTGCCGGGCTCAGTAGCGCGGACCCCGCTCGGCCGATCGCTCGATAAACCCTTCGCGGCCTTGAATGCGTGGACCATGGAGCATGCCGAGGCCCTGCGAGCCGCGCAGAAGGCTTTCGACGAGCGGCATGGTTCGGTTTCAGAACGACGAGGATGAACCCTTCGGTGTTTTTGGGGCACGACTTGCAAAGCGCCAGCCGTCGTACACGCAAGACGAGTCACCGGTCGGCAACACCTGATTCCGGAATGAGCAGAGGCGAGACCGACCGGGTACTGCTTTCAATCCGTCATGCGAAATAGGTGCTGTGGGACAGATCTTTCCACTGCTCATATTCAGCTCGCCGCTCGTCCAGGTTCGCCGTGATGGCACCCCAACTGTCGGCACCCATGCTGAGCCGCTGGGGTATGTCGCCCGACTTCACCAACATGTCGCCCGACTTCACCAAGTTGACGAGTATTTCCGCCATGCGATCCGGATCACCCGGCGCGTAAACGCCGTCCTTGTCATTCAACAGCATTCCCATGACCGCGTGCGCGGTAGGGCCATAGGCGTCGATCTTCGGGCTTCGCAGATTGCGTTCGACGATACCGGTGCGGAAGCCGCCTGGTTGGATAGACAGCACCTTGATGCCCAGCGGAGCGACCTCTTGAGACAAGGCTTCGGTCAAACCTTCGAGCGCGTGTTTTGACGCGCTGTAATAGCCGAGCGCGGGCATGGAGACGACACCGTTAAGGGACGACACGTTGATGATCGTCCCGCTTGCCCGGGCGCGCATACCAGGCAGGACTGCCCGGATTGTGCTCGCGACGCCGAACACATTCGTGTCAAACAGCGTCCGGATATTCTGCTCCTCAATGGCCGCGAGATAGCCAAGCGCGGCGTTGTTCACGAGCACATCGATACCGCCATGCCATTTCTCGGCGGTGGTGATCGCAGTCTTGATCTCGGATGGTTTGGTCAGATCCATTGACAGGGGAGCACGGCGTCGGGATGGGCTTCGGTCAGCTTCTCGAGACGAACTTTGTCCCGCGCGGTAACAGCGACACGGTGGCCGGCGCGCAACGCCGCATTCGCGACCGAGGCGCCGAGGCCGCTTGATGCGCCGGTGATGAACCAGGTTTGCGTACTCATAGTTTCCTTCTTTTCTCTATGTTGCGGGCTTTCAAAGCGAACCACTAGGGAATGAGGAGCAGCTTTCCGACGCTGCTTCTGCTTTCCATATGCTGATGCGCCTGCGCGGCGTTCGCCAGGGCGTATTCTCCCCCAATCTTGACCTTGAGGTCCCTGCTTCCAACCAGTCCGAACAGCGCCGCGGTGCGCTCGCGGAAGAGCGAGGGAGTGTGGATATGGTCCAGGAAGACAGCATAGCCGATCTTGATGCTCTTCGGCAGTTGCATGAGCTCCAAGGATTGTGGGGCACCCAGCACCGGGCCGAACCAGCAGAACGTACCGGAGCGCCGCAACGAAGCCACAGAATCCTCAAACGTCGCCGGCCCCGAGCCGTCGTAGACGGCGTGCACGCCTTCACCCCCCGTCAGCCGCAGCGCCTCGTCGGCGAACTTGCCGTCGCTGTTCACAATGACATGATCCGCGCCGGCGTCCCTCGCGGCGGCCACCTTGTCCTCGCTCGAAACCCGGCCGATGACCCGACCACCGCGCAGCTTGATCAATTGCGTCAGCAGCAGGCCGACGCCGCCCGCGGCGGCGTGAACCAGTGCGACATCACCCGGCTGAACAGGATGGAAGTCCGTCGCGAAATGGCTGGCGGTCAGCCCCTGCATCATCAGCGCTGCCGCCGTGCTGTCGCTGATCGCATCCGGCACGGGCGCAAGCGAGGTAACCGGCAACGCGATGCGTTGCGCGTAGCTGCCCGGACCATAGACCCAGGCGACGCGCTGGCCCGGCCTAAACTCGGTTACGCCGTCGCCCACGGCGACGATGCGGCCCGCACCTTCGACGCCCAGGATCTTCGGATCCGGCAGGTCGGTCCAGATGACACCGCGTCGGGCGCCGATGTCCATGAAGTTGACCCCCGCGGCGGCGATCTCGACCAGCGCCTCGCCCGGACCGGGCGCGGGATCCAGCAGATCGACCCATTCTAGCGCCTCGGTTCCGCCGGGCCGCCTCATCCTGACCGCCTTCATCTTAAGTGGCCTCGCTCGAAACCGGCGCTGCGCTCGATCGCATCGATAAGGCGATGCAATTCGACGGCGTCGTCGAAGGTTGGGCTGAGGCGGGTGCCCCGCCGCATGTCGGATGCCATCCTGGCATAGGCGACGGCAATGCCTTGCGACGGCCCTTCGGCAAAGTGATCCATGCCGTAAAACGCCGGTATCTCGATCGCTTGCAGCGCCTGATCGCCGGCGCTCGCGCCCATCAGCCTAAAGCCGCCGAAGCCCGTATAGCCGACCGGGCTGGTGAGAATGATGTCCCCTCCCGTGCCGTTGATCTCGAGATGGAAGTTGGTCCCGCGCGACAGGCCGCCGCGAAAGTGCGTAGCCACAACCACGCCGTTCGCCAGCGTGCCGTTCACGACGACCTGGTCCGGAACAGTCATCGGCAGCACGGCGCCCGTCTCGTCGGTCCGGGTCGCCTTGCGGCGAATGGCATACCTGGCGTCCACCGTCTCAAACCGGCTGCCAAGCACGTCGAGCAATCCGTCGATCGAATGGGCAAAGACGACGTTTTGCATGCCGGCGCCCATTGCAGGGTCGAGCGTGTAGGCGAAGGTCTCGCTCATAGACGCGCCGAAGGTGATGCCGGAGCCGATCATCGTCGCAGACAGGACCTCGCCAACATAGCCGTCCCGGATGAGGTCCCGGATGTGGGCGAAGGCCGGCGTCGCGCGCGTCTGGAGGCCGATTGTGGTCGCTACGCCCTTCGCCTTCGCCCGGTCGCGCATCGTCACGGTGTCGGCGAGGTTCATGCCGAGCGGCCACTCCGAAAAGACGGCCTTGCCGGCGTCGATCACACGGGTGACGAGGTCGAGGTGGTGCGGAACCTTGACAGCGATAACCACCACGTCAACCTCCGGATGGTTCATCAACGCCTCGTTCGTCGTCAGTGCATGAGGAACGTTGAATTTTTGGGCGGCGGCTTGAACTGCCTCCGCATTGCGGTGGCTGATCGCAGTCAGGCGAAATTCGGGAAGCTGCTGCAGCGCGGGAATATGGGTCATCGTCGCCCAGCCCTTTTCGGGATGGACGCCGATGATGCCCACCCGGATCGGATCGTCAGTCATGGGGATATTCCTTTAATTCTGAGTGATTTCGAGGATCGTCCGGCGCAGCAGCAGGCGCGCGATGCGCCAGCCCTCCGCGCTATGGATCCATGTTTCGTGATAGTGACCATAGCCGTGCAACCGCGCCGGCTGGTCAGCCCGAGGGGCGGGATTGACGACGATGCCTTCCATCGCCCAGATCGCGGTGATCTCACGCTCGGAGACGATGTCGATCTCGGCATTGTGCAAATGGTGGCTTGAGCGCGCGCCGTCGAGAAAGTTGCGAACAACGCTCGCAAATCCTTCCCGCCGGCTAAGGCGGCAATGGTGTTTCCGTCGGGATCGAGCATCTCGATCGTTGGCTCTGGGACGAAAAGAGCGGCGAGTTCATCCCATTGCCTGGTATCTACGCAGCGGCAGTAGCGTGCCTTGCCGCGCCGTACCTGCTCCATCGGATAATTCGCTTTCGCCATGACATGCATCTCCTTTACGATGCACATGTATGTGCGCTATCAACTTCTTTAAGCTATCGAAAGTCCTAGTTTATTGCTCGATCGTCCAGAACAGCGTGGAATTATGGACCCCCTGACCGAAACTCTCGTCGAGATGCGAATTCGCAGCGCGACCTTCACGCGACTGGAGGCTACCGCCCCATGGGCCTGGGCATCACAGGGTGACCGAGCGGTCAAGTTCGTTCTCGTCGTGCGCGGCTCGGGTGTCCTCACTACGGTCAATCATCCGGAGCCGATCCACCTTCGTGGCGGCGATGTCTTCATCATGCTCGATGACGAGCCGTATCGGATGTACGATCATGAAGCCTCACTGCCGATACCGTGCGTCGATGTAGAGAAGCTCCGTATCGGTCATCGGATCGAGGTCGGCGGTGGTGGCGCGCCCACGACCTTTGTCAGTGGCTCCTTCGAAATGGACAGGTTAGATCTGCGGCCGCTCATCAGCGTCCTGCCGCGGCTGCTCCATCTAAAGCTCGACCGGAACCGCAGCCTGGCCTTTCAGTCGGTGCTGGAGTTGCTAGCCGGCGAGACCGAGGCGCCCGGCCTCGGCTCGGAAGCCGCGGTCAGCCGCCTGTTCGAGCTGCTCTTCGTGCATGCGATCCGGGCCTACTCCGCACAGCCCGGCGGACCGGGAGTCGGCTGGCTGGCGGCAATCTGCGACCGAAACCTGGCGCGCGCAGTCGAGGCGATGCACACCGAGCCGGCAGCAAACTGGACATTGGATCTGTTGGCGAAACAGGCCGGGATGTCCCGCTCCGCCTTCGCCGCACGCTTCAAGGCGGTAGTCGGGCAGACCCCGCTCGACTATCTCACTCGCTGGCGCATCTATCGCGCCAGCCGCCACATCCAGCGCAGCGGCGCCTCCGTCGCTGCGGTGGCGCGCGAGGCCGGCTACGACTCGGTGGCGGCCTTCAACCGTGCATTCAAGCGCGAGACGGGCCTCACGCCAGGAGCATTCCGCAAGGCGGCGAAGGCCGGCGCGGAACAGGTCGGATGAGAGGCTGCCTCCGTGACAGTTCCGTTGACGACCAACCTCACAGGAGCATCAGCACAATGACGTTGCCAGGCGCAGCAGACTTGCTTTTCGACCTCGGATTTCACAACAGGATTTCGACATTCAGCTCGCGCAGACCGAGTTCAGGTGGCGGATCGTCACGGCGTGGGACATTCCCGAGGGCTGGAATGTACTCGAGATTGGGTGTGGCCAGGGCGATATGTCGCTCGCGGCCGTCGGCCCCTCCGGTTCCGTCACCGCGGTCGATGCTGATGCCTGCACATCCGGCGCACCTTTCACCTTCGCTGAGGCCGCCGAGCGAATTCGTCGCTCCCGCCATGCACGAACGACTACATTTCTCTACGATACGGTCGTTCTCGGGCCGGCCCCTACTCTCCCGTTGGCAAAATATGACTGCGCCGTTCTTGCCCACTCGACATGGTATTTTGCCTCCCCCGATCGCCTTCGGCGCACTCTGGCCCGATTAAGCGACTGGACAGATCGCCTCTACATTTCCGAATGGGATCTGGTGCCCAAGGAGCCGGCCCAGGTACCTCATCTTATGGCCGTCCTGTTTCAGGGTGCGATGGCTACCCTTGTTGTCCCCCGACGATGTGGTGGAGCTTGTCAAACAAGCCGGCTGCACAATCGAAAGGCGCCTTTCCGTTGTCTCCAGCGATCTTCAGGACGCGGTGTGGGAAGTTGCGAATTGCATGGAACTGACAGTCGAGCGGTTGCAAGCGCAAGGGTTGCTGCGCAGCCTTGCCTTGCAAGAGATCAATCCAAGGGTGAACAGCTTCCCGTTCTGGGGCAACCGTGATCATCGTCGAGTATGATAACAGCAGTATGACGGAGGGGTACCCAGTATTCGTTCAATCTCACAGGGCTGCCGGACGCATGTCCACGCAAAATTAGAAAGTCTTGTCGCAAACGCACCCCACGATCCAACTCTATGTTTTGTCCCGATGATCGATATCGACCCAGTCTTCTTCATCATTGTCGTTGAGTTCAGCTGATACGTCGTCTTCACGAACCCGATCTGGAGACGGTCCGGATTCACTCATTGATCGCACTTTGTCTTCAGCCTCATTCTGCAGGTGCCAGGTGTGGGCAAGACTTTCCGCAGCTTCTCGATACTCCTCATCGACGTCCGCTTGATCCATGATTTGCAGGAGCTCGTCAAAGTCGCGAACGCCTTTCTCGATGACCGCGTGGAGCCGTGTCGCTTGCTCAAGGGAGAGGCTTGGGCACGCGAGTGCCCTGGGAACTTCCTGGACAAGATTCTGAATCAGGTCAGCATGCCCCTTCAGCAGTGGAATCCATTCAGCTGCCATGTTCGTGGTCCTCAATGGATAGCCGCCCCCATAATACCGATGACGGCCACGTTTTCCAAGGAACCGTGGAGGTGTCTCAATTCAGGTTTGCATTAGGTCGGCTAAAATGAATTCAACGTCGATAACGGCTCGTTTGAAAAATGCGTCTAAGGGCACTATTGAAGGTGCCCCAGCATACAATCCTTCTGTCTACGGCGACCAAGTTTTCACGAGATAAGGCCGAACTCAGGTCCTGTAATTTTGGTCGGATCTTAGGCACCGGCCGAAATCACTGGTATTGTCACATAAACTTTCTCGAGAGAAACATGCCGCTCAAACGAACTGAAGTCTATGAACTGTCGAACTTTCTGGCAATTGTTCAATTTCGCAGTTTCCGCAAGGCCGCTGATCATCTGGACGTAACGGCCTCCGCCCTTAGTCATAGCATGAGGGCGCTTGAAACGAGGCTTGGCGTTCGCCTTCTCAACCGGACGAGCCGCAGCGTTGCGCCGACGGCTGCTGGCAAGGCGCTGGCGGAGAAGATCTCCGCCGGCCTTGATCTCATCAGTACAGGGCTGGAGGAGTTGCACGGGCATCATCAGGGCGCTGCGGGCAGCATTCGCATCAATGTCTTGAAGGATGCCGCTAGCCTGCTGCTGACACCCGCCCTGCCTGTTTTTTTGCAACGGTTCCCCAATATCGACCTGGAAATTGCTGTTGATGATTACTTCGTGGATGTGACCGCAGAAGGCTTCGACGCCGGACTGAGGTACGGTGGGACGATCCCTGAAGACATGATCGCCATTCCTTTGACCGCTCCGCTCAAATGGGTGACCGTCGGGGCTCCCGATTATCTTGATCGGCATGGCCGGCCTGAGGTGCCGGAAGACCTGAACTCGCATCAATGCATCCGAATCCGCACGGGACGAGGTCAGATCTACAAGTGGGAATTCGAACGTGGTGAGGAGCGGCGCGAAATTGACGTTCCAGGTGCCTTGATCTCTGGCGAATCCGATCTTGCAATCAGTGCCGCGATCGGTGGCGCTGGTCTCGCCTACTGTCTGGAAAAGCTTGCCCGCCCGCACCTGATGGCCGGTCGGTTGGAGATTGTCCTCCCCGAGTGGTCATCCTTCGGACCGCCGTTTTCGATGTATTATTCAAGCAGACGTCAACTCCCCTTTGGGGTCGGGGCCCTCATCCAGGTGATACGCGAGCTGGACCCCTTGAGATGACCCATCAGCAGTGTTTTCATACACTCGAACGATGAATTCTGCTCACTGATCCATTGACCATTTGCCCATTGTTTCATCGATTGACCGCAATTACCGATAGGCAAAGTGATACGCCGATCTCCCGAGCGGTGTCGGCAAGATGGTTTTTGAGGCAACAAATGTACATGGCAGATGCGAAGAGATATGAGTCAGTCGAATACCGCCGTTGCGGGCAATCTGGACTAAAGCTACCCCCAATATCGCTTGGACTTTGGCAGAATTTCGGTGGAGCTGATGTCTTCGAAACGGGCCGCTCCGTCATTCGGCACGCCTTTGACCGAGGTGTTACCCACTTTGATCTGGCCAACAATTACGGGCCGCCTTATGGCTCTGCTGAGGAAAATTTCGGGCTCATCCTGGACAAGGATTTTTCGAAGCATCGCGAAGAAATGATCATTTCTTCCAAGGCGGGTTGGGACATGTGGCCTGGCCCCTACGGCCTTGGCGGTTCGCGTAAGCACATTCTGGCATCCTTGGATCACAGCCTGATCCGCATGGGCCTGGACTACGTTGATATTTTTTACTCCCACCGCCCCACACCTGACGTTCCACTGGAGGAAACGATGGGTGCGCTCGTGCAGATGGTGCGCCAGGGCAAGGCGCTCTATGTCGGCCTGTCTTCCTATGGGCCCGAACGGACACGAGCGGCCGAACGCATCCTTCGGGCCGAGGGCATCCCGCTTTTGATCCATCAGCCGTCTTATTCGATGCTGAATCGCTGGATTGAGGAAGGCCTGCTCGATACTCTGGAAGAGCTGGGCGCTGGTTGTATCGCTTTCTCCCCTTTGGCACAGGGCCTGCTGACCTCCAAATATCTGAACGGCGTACCGACAGATGCACGCGCCGCGCGGGGCGGGTCGTTCAACGAGAAGCTGTTGAGCGAGGAAAACCTGACGCGCGTGCGGGTGCTCAATGGGATGGCGCAGGAGCGCGGCCAATCACTCGCTCAGATGGCAATCGCCTGGGCCCTGCGCGACGCGCGCGTCACGTCAGCATTAGTTGGAGCACGCAATGTCGCTCAACTCGATGATTCCCTCGACGCCTTGAATAACCTCGCTTTCAGCCCGGAAGAACTACGCAAGATAGACGACGAGGCAACCGAAGGCGGCGTTGATCTCTGGCGTGCGCAATCGAGCGAAGCCTGAGACACCTCAAACCTGGATGTGGTGATCGACGAGCGGTTACCTCCGGAATAGCTGGATTAAAATGAACGAGTTCGAGGGAAAGCGAAATGATTATTAAGCCAACGGTCGCCGGCATCCCGCAGATGGGTTACGGCACATGGAATCGCCCAGGTGATGAAGCCTATAACGGCGTCATCCGGGCACTGGAAGCAGGCTGTCGTCACATCGATACCGCCCAAGGCTACAACAACGAACAGGATGTCGCCCGCGGCATCAAGGATGCGGGCGTTTCCCGTAGCGATATCTTCATCACCACCAAGGTCAAACCCGACAATTTCGCGCCGGGTAAAGTCATGCCATCGGTGAAGGAGAGCCTTGAGAAGCTTCAGACGGACCAGGTCGATCTACTCCTGCTCCACTGGCCATCGCCGCATAATACGTATCCGCTGGAGGATTATGTCAGGCAGTTCATCGAGGCATTTGATACCGGTCTCGCCAAGCGCATCGGCGTATCAAACTTCACGAAGGCGCTGATCGACGAGACGATCCAGTTGTTTGGCAATCGCAAGATCGCGACCAACCAGGTCGAATGCCACGTCTACATGCAAAACCGTCCCATCATCGATCATTGCGAAAAGCTCGGGATTCCGGTCACCGCCTATTCGCCTTTGGCGCGCGGTGCGGTGGTCGGTGATCCGGTGCTTGAAGAAATCGGCAAGGCGCATAGTGCAACTGGCGAGCAGATCGCCCTGGCGTTTCTAATGGCAAAGGGTCTGATCGTCATCCCGTCCTCAAGCAGGAAGGATCGCATCGTTTCCAATTTCGAAGCCCGAACGATCGCTTTGACTGCAGATGAGGTCAGGCGGCTCGCAGGACTCGAGAAGGGCATGCGGTTGGTCAATGGCGACTGGTGCCCTGTCTGGGACGTGTGACATCTGCGCCTGATTCGTTGCCGTGTTGCCAAGACAGGCCGGGCTTTGTCACCGTGCAAAACCAATTTCTCGCGCCCTTCTAAATGTACTGACGACACTGACAGATTTTACATCATTTGCGGCCATCGCCGCTTGGGAGAGACGCATGCCCGAACCACAGATTAAAATTTCCGATATCGCCGGTAAGGCCGTACTCATTACCGGAGCTTCCACAGGCATTGGGGCGGCACTTGCCCGCGCGTTCGCCGCGCAAGGTGCTTCGGTCGGTTTACACTACAATTCCAGCATCGACGCCGCTGAAAAGCTTGCCGGCGAGATCCGGGACGCCGGTGGAAAGATTGCGCTGGTACGCGGCGACGCGGCACGCTCTGGCGAGATGGCGCGCATGGTCGAAGAGACCGCGGCAACATTCGGACGACTCGACGGGCTCATCAACAATGCCGGCGGCATGGTCGCCCGGGTGCCATATGGAGAAATGACCGACGACCACTACGAGGCGGTGATGGACCTCAATGCACGCTCGGTGCTTTCCGCTTCGACCGCCGCCATCCCGCATCTCAAAGTACGTGGCGGGTTCATCATCAATACCACTTCGATCGCTGCCCGCAACGGCGCAAGCAACGGCGCAGGCCTTTATGGCTCGTCCAAAGCATTCGTGTCCAATGTCACGCGGGGCATGGCAAAGGAACTCATACCCTTTGGGATCCGCGTCAACGCGGTGGCGCCAGGGGTGATAACCACGCCTTTCCATGAACGGTATTCCACGCGAGCCCAACTCGACGCCGCGCTGGCCACAATCCCCCAAGGGCGCCTCGGCACTGCGGAAGACTGTGTCGGCTCTTACCTTTTCCTCGCTTCCGACGCCCTTTCCGGCTACCTGATCGGGCAGACGCTGGAGGTAAATGGTGGCCAACTTATGCCCTGAAGACCCTGTCTCTCTATCGAGACACGGGGATACGGGCATCATCTCTACCAAGATCGGAGACTTTCACCTCATGAGCAAGCGAATCGTCTTTACCGGCGGCAGCGGAAAAGCTGGCCGACACGTTGTGCCCTACCTGCTGAACAAGGGGCATCAGGTCCTTAACCTCGACCTTGTGCCGCTCGAGTGTCCCGGCGTCAACACCCTGATCACCGACCTCACTGATAGCGGTCAAACATTCAACGCACTTTCTATGCATTTCGGTTTCGATGGGCTCGAGACAGGCAAGGGGCCCGATGCTATTGACGCTGTCGTCCATTTTGCCGCCGTCCCGCGCATACTGATGAAGCCGGACAATACGACTTTCCAGGTCAACGTTATCTCCACCTACAATGTCATCGAGGCGGCGCTAAAGCTCGGCATCCGCAAGGTGATCATTGCCTCCAGCGAAACGACCTACGGCGTGTGCTTTGCAGAGGGCGACAAGGATTTCCATGCCTTTCCGCTCGAGGAGGACTATGACGTCGATCCGATGGACAGCTATGGCCTTTCCAAGGTGGTCAACGAGAAGACGGCGCGCGCATTCGCAATGCGCACGAGAGCTGACGTTTACGCACTCAGGATCGGTAACGTCATCGAACCGCACGAGTACGACCGCTTCCCGCGCTTCCTCGCTGACCCGCCTTCGCGCAAACGCAACGCCTGGAGCTATATTGACGCCCGCGATCTCGGGCAGATTGTCCACCGTTGCATCGAGAAAGATGGCCTCGGATACCAAGTATTCAATGCGGTCAACGACACGATCACGGCAACGGAGCCGACACGGGAATTCCTCAAGCGTTGGGCGCCCGGCACACCGGTACACCGTGAGCTTGGCGAGTTCGAAGCGCCGATCGCAAATCGGAAAATTCGCGAGGTCCTTGGGTTCAATGAAGAGCACAACTGGAGAAATTATATTCCAGTGCCGTAACCTGCCACCCAGCCTTGGCTGTGGACGATTTCCGGCCATTATGATCGAAAATCCCCGATTACCCCATGGGCAAAAGCAGTTTGAGATTACAATTTCGTAAGAGAAGGAAAATCCGCATTCACGAACATTGCTTTGCCCAAATCTGAATACGGATTTGAATGGTCATAAACTGGAGTTCTCAATTATGAGGTCCAACGTCTATTCGTCGTCTCAAAAAGCACTGCACTGGCTGATGTTCGTTTTGGTCCTGGGCCTCTATGGGCTCACATTTGGCGATAGTCTTTTCGAACGAGGCGATCCAAGTCGCGCCTTCGCCTGGTGGCTGCACATTTCGTTCGGTTTGCTATTGGCGGCGTTTGTCGTTTGGCGTGTTGTTCTACGTCTTATCAACGGTGTTCCAGAACTTCCCGCATCAATGACAGGTATCGAGCGTACATTGGCCAAGACCGGTCATTTTGCCCTCTATGCACTGCTGATTGTTATCCCAGTCCTCGGCATTCTCTTGACATGGTTCAGGGGCGACGCCTTGAGCTTCTTTGGCCTATTCGCCGTCCCCGCCCCGTTCCGGCCGGATCGCTCTACAGCAGGTCTCATCAAAGAATTGCACGACCTTGGCGCCAATGGCATTTTGATCCTCGCTGGGCTGCATGCATTGGCTGCATTGTGGCATCACTTCGTTCGAAAGGATGACGTTTTGATGCGGATGTTGCCTGCAAGATCGACAATCACGAGATAAAGCCTAAACCTCCGATTGCGATACAGCATTTGATGCCAGCCGAACAGAGCTCATGACGGAACCGATGGTATGCGGGGCACTTCCGATAGTATCCAAGCGATTGCCTTGCCACTGTCATCGCGCCGGGTCGCCGCAACATAAGCCAGTGTCGCCTTGGAGCGAGTGCCTTCCACAATCAGCACTCATAGTCGGGCCGCTTTAACCGGCGTCCGCATTGCGAGGCCGCTGGATGCACCACGAAGACAAATGCGATCCTTCAACCTAGTTCGGGGAATTTGATATGCCACAACAGCAGTCGGCCGCGGTATTCAACGATCTATCACTCACAATTCCGCCGGTCGATCTTTCCGATCGCGCTGCCACCGCATTGGTCATCATCGACGTCCAGTACAGCGATGCGGCAGCTGGTCGTGGTTGGGTCAAGGCGTGCGAAGCAATAGAACCGGGCTCAATGGACTACTACGTCGATCGGCTGGAGCGCACGGCAATTCCCGCCATGCGCAAGTTGCTTGATGCGTTCCGCAATGCGGAAAGGCCGATTGTTCATCTTGCGATCGGCAGCGCCTACCAGGACCTGCGTGATTGCCCATCGCGATTTCGTGATTGGACTCGCAGTCTTGAGCGGGCGGCTGGCATCGCGGATTTGTGGTGGACTGGCAACCCAGACTACGCGTTTCGCGACGAGGTTGCGCCGTTGGAAGGGGAGACCGTGATTCGCAAGACGACGCAGGGCGCGTTTAACGGCAGCGAGATCCAGAATGTACTGGACCGCATGGGCGTCGAGAATCTCGTCTTGGCTGGCGTGGTCACGAGTTGCTGCGTCGAAACCACCGCGCGCGACGCTGCTGATCGTGGATTCGGCTGTGTCATGGTATCGGATGCGTGCGCCGACTGCGACCAAGGCATGCACGATGCAGCATTAAAGAATTTCGGGCTTTATTTTGGCCGCGTCGCGGAGAGTGCGGACGATGTTATTCAGGCGATCGCCGCGGGTTCGCACGTATAAGTAAGCAACTTACCGTAATCTGCCTAGGCTGACGGTGCGGTCGAGACGAACGGGATCGAACTGCTGACCCCGTCGTCAGGTCAGATTTTCTCAAATACAAGGCGCCAGTTCAATATCGATAGTTCACTGATAACTGTTCCTTGAAAATGCCGATAAGGGCGCTTTTGATTGGTGCCCAAAGTCTACAATCCGTCTGTCTACGATGACCCGAGATTGACGAGATAAGACCGAACTCCGGTCCCGCAATTTTGGTCGGATCTTACGCACCGGCCGAAAGCACTGGTAGTGCTCCCCGAGTGGGCTTCCTTCGGACCGCCGCTTTCAATGTATTACTCCAGCAGGGGCCAACTCCCCTTTCGGCGTCGGAGCCCTCATTCAGGTCATACGCGAGTTGAATCCTCTAAGATGACCAACAACGGTGTTTCGCATAACTCTATCGATGAATTGCACTCACTGATCCATTGACCATCCGCCTATTGTTTCATTGATTGACGGCAATTACCGATACCCGCAGTGATGTGCCGGTATCCCGAGCGGTGGCGGCAAGATCGTGGCTTTAGATAGCATGGCGAACAGGAGACAGCACATGACCGCAAATAAATCTTCCGCAACAGCAACCACCGTCCCCACCCGCCGCTTCGGACGCACCGACATGGAAATTACGCGCGTCGGCTTCGGTGCCTGGGCAATTGGCGGTGCCGACTGGGCTGTTGGCTGGGGCTCGCAAGACGACAGTGATTCAATCGCCGCCATCCGGCATGCGGTCGATCGCGGCATCAACTGGATCGACACTGCAGCGATCTATGGTCTCGGCCATTCCGAAGAACTTGTGGGCAAAGCGCTTGCCGACATCCCCGAAGCAGAGCGGCCCTATGTCTTCACAAAATGCGGGCTGGTCTGGAACGAGAACGACCGCAAGGAGCTACCACGGCGGCTGGGCGCTTCTGCGAGTATCCGCAATGAGGTCGAAAACTCGCTGAAGCGCCTCGGCGTCGAACGCATAGACCTTTATCAGATGCATTGGCCGGCCGAAGACGGCACTCCTCTTGAAGAATACTGGCAGACGCTGCTTGATCTGAAAAAAGAAGGCAAGATTCGCGCCGCAGGCCTTTCCAACCACAATGCCGCGCAACTGGAAGCGGCGGAACGGCTCGGCCATGTTGACACCCTGCAACCGCCATTTTCTGCGATCCGCCGCGATATGGCAAAGGATGAATTGCCCTGGTGCCATAGTCATGGAACCGGCATCATCGTCTACAGCCCCATGCAGGCAGGTCTCCTCACAGGTCGCTTTTCCGTCGAACGGGTCAAGGCTCTGCCAAAGGACGATTGGCGCTCGCGCAATGTCGAGTTCACCGGAGAAAAATTCGAGCGCAATGTGAAGCTTGCCGATGCCTTCAAGCCGATCGCAGAGCGTCATGGTACAACGGTGCCGGCCGTCGCGGTCGCGTGGACGCTGGCTTGGCCCGGCGTCACCGGCGCCATTGTCGGCGCGCGCAGTCCGGCACAGGTCGATGGCTGGATCGACGCTTCAACGCTTGAATTGACGCACGCCGACATGAACGAGATCGCCGAGACCATCAATTCCACAGGCGCCGGCAGCGGGCCTCTTGCCCCGAGCGTTTGAGAGAGGTTTGTCGCGTGGATCATCTAATTCAAACTACGCGGCTTCTCGGTCTCCCCGGAAGCCTGCGTAAAGGATCATATTCGCTGGCCGTACTCAATGCCCTGCAAAAACGGTTGCAAACAAGCGTGTCAATGGAGATTTGCAACCTGAATATGCCGCTTTACAACGAGGATCACGATGGCCTGGCTGCACCGGAGCAAGTGACGGCATTCCGACGATCCATCATGGAAAGCGACGGGATCGTCATCGTGATGCCGGAATACAATCACGGCATTCCAGGTGTGCTCAAGAATGCGCTTGACTGGGCATCGAGGCCGTTCGGAAAATCTTCGCTGACCGGCAAGCCGGTACTCGCCATATCAATTTCGCCGGCATTTACTGGTGGCGTGCGTGCACAAGCGCAGCTGAACGAGACCTTGCTGGCCATACAGGCGGTTCCAGTCCCGGCGCCGCAGGTTGTTATCGGCAGTATAGCCAGCAAGATTGAAGATGGATTGTTCGTGGACGAGCCGAGCGCGAACTTCGCCCTCGGCGCCATTGACCGGTTAATCGATCGGTGTGGCCTGATGCCCATAGCGTATCTCTGAAACGCTGCCGCGGCTAAGGCAGGGAAAGCTGCACGAGGAAGCGCCTCCCCCAAATTGGAAAGGCCTTGAAATGCCGGACATTGATCGAAGAAAGTTCAACAGCTTCGTTGGGGCTATGGGCTTCTTCGGAGCGACGTCCATTGGTGCGGAAGCGATAGCCGCGCCAGTAGCTCCTGATGCGATACAATTTGGTCCCAATGGTTGGGTGCCGAACAACATTCATCTTCCGGTTCTGCATTATCGTGGTGCCCTCGATGGCCATAGCCGGCACGACATGACCTCATCAGTCGAGGCGATGTTTGAGCGAAACGGCTGGCCACCGCAGTGGCGAAATGGGGTCTATAGCTATCATCACTACCATTCGACGGCGCATGAGGTGCTCGGGTTCGCCGCAGGATCCGCAAAGCTCATGCTGGGCGGCCCTGGCGGCAAGGAGGTAAACGTTCAGGCAGGGGATGTGGTAATCCTGCCGGCGGGGACCGGGCATTGCCGCCTGGAAGCTAGCGGGGATTTCCTCGTGGTGGGCGCTTATCCGCCGGGACAGAGTTGGGACATTTGCCGCGACGCGCCGACCGCAGCAATGCAGCAACGCATGCGCAGCCTGCCGTTTCCATCGTCCGACCCAACTGCCGGTGCGGACCGACCTTTCACGTCACTATGGCGAGCGGAATGATTTTATCGGTGCGGTCCTGTGACGCTGAGCTCCCCGACCGAGATCGTCTCCCACAACCGGTCTAAGGATGATCCAGCCCGACATCGTGAAGAACCGCACGCCCGCCATCACCGATGAGCCAGCGGTCATCACACAGCTGACTACAATGACTAAAGTGCGCAAGTCATCGATCACATTTGCGTATATTGCGCAAATGTTATGGACAATTGGCTTATGCTGGCATAATCATTTGCGCGATTTGCGCACACAGGGAGGAAATTATGCAAATTCCAATCAAATCAGCTATTGAACGTGTTCCCGGCGGCATGATGGTTGTGCCGTTGCTGTTGGGTGCCCTGATAGCAACATTTTTCCCGGACACGCCGAAGACCTTCGGTTCGTTTACCGGCGCACTGTTCACCGGGGCGCTTTCAATTCTCGCGGTGTTTTACGTTTGCATGGGGGCAAGCATCGATTTCAAGACAACGCCTTATCTCCTCAAGAAAGGTGGTACACTGTTGTCGGTGAAAGTCGGCATGGCCGTGCTGCTTGGTATAATCTTCGGCCATTTGCTGGGAGAGGCGCCGGTGACCGGCGGCCTGTTCACGGGCATATCTGCTCTTGCCATCGTTGCAGCGATGAACGATACAAATGGCGGCCTCTATATGGCACTGATGGGTCAATACGGTCGGCCACGTGACATCGGTGCCTACTCGATTATGTCACTGGAGTCCGGTCCATTCCTGACGATGGTTACACTTGGTGTGGCCGGCTTGTCCGCATTTCCCTGGCAGACACTTGTTGGCGCGATCCTGCCCTTGGTCGTCGGCATGATTCTGGGGAACCTTGATCGCAGCATGCGCGAATTTCTTAGCCGCGCCATCCCTGTTTTGATTCCGTTTTTCGCTTTCTCACTCGGCACCGGTCTCGATCTGATGAAGGTGTGGCATGCGGGGCTGCTAGGGCTTGGGCTAGGTGTGGCGGTGGTCGTCGTGACAGGTGTTGCCCTGTTTTTTGCCGACCGGGCGACAGGTGGAACTGGCGTCGCCGGCGTCGCTGCGGCTTCAACAGCAGGCAATGCCGCTGCTGTTCCGGCGATCGTCGCGGCCGCGAACCCGGCATACGCGGAAGCGGCTGCGCCAGCGACAATGCTTGTTGCTGCCTGCGTAGTCGTCACCGCGATTCTCGTACCGCTCGTAACTGCGTGGGCAGCAAAGACCTTCGGTCGTCCGGAAGACCATGAGGACGAGCCCGCATCAGAGCCAGCAGCACCGGTTTACGCCGGAGCGCCGGAGGCACATTGATGGGGTGGTTCATACTCGCAGATGATCTGACAGGTGCTGCCGATTGCGCCATTGCTTTTGCTCGTCGGGGTCAGGCGTCCACCGTCAGCTGGGGTGGAGGCGTGGTCGATCTCGCGGCACGGCCTGCAGTCTTTTCCTACGATGCCGACAGCCGCGCCATGGATGCGCAGACCGCAGTGCAAGCGCACAAGGTTGCCCTTGAAAGGCTGCATGATGATGAGCGGGCGCTGTTCAAGAAGATCGACTCTACCTTGCGCGGCCAGCCCGCAGCCGAGACCGCGATGGCGCTAGAGCATCTGAAATTGCGATCGGGTGCCTTCGGCGTCTTTGCGCCTGCATTTCCCGACACGGCACGCACCACTATCAATGGTCGCATACATGTCGCCGGACGCCCGCTTGAAGAAACCGAGTTATGGCGGCGCGATCATACCTATCCGACCGCGGACCTCGTGGAGGTACTGGCAACCGCCGGCGTTGTGGCGCAAAAGATACCTCTATCCACGATCCGCGGCGGCGAGGCAGTGCTGCGAGCGGCCCTGAGTGCCATAGCGGCCATCAGCACCGTTGCAGTTTGCGACGCCGAGACAAATGACGATCTTCTTCGGATCGCGGAGGCAAGCCTGCCGGCGGCAAAGGAAACACTACTCATTGGCAGCGCCGGCCTCGCCCAGGCCATTGCGGCGCTTGAGCCGAAAATCCCTTGCGGACCGCCTTCATTCACCGCATCCAAAAAGGGTGCCCTAATTGTCGTGGGTTCGCTTGCCGCAACCTCAAGATTGGGCGCCAAGACTCTGGCCGACAGCGGTCGCGTTGTTCATGTCCTGGTAGATCCGCATATCCTGCTTTGCGACGGCGAGGAACGCCGGGCACTCGGAGAGCGTGTCGCTGGTCACCTCGATGCGGGTCAGGATGTCCTCGTGGAGATCGGAATGAACGGTGAGCCAAATATGGCGCTGGGCCGTCGTCTGGCATCGGGCCTTGCCGAGGCTCTGAAGCCGACCGCGTCCAGAATGAGCGCATTTGCCGCGACCGGCGGCGAGACGGCCTCGGCATTGCTGTCTCATTTCGGCGTCAATGGCATTCGCTTGGTCGACGAAATCGAGCCGGGAGTAGCGCTCGGCCTCACACTTGGGGATCTGTCCATTCCCGTCGTCACAAAGGCAGGTGCATTTGGCGACGAATCTAGTCTTTTACGCATTGCCAATAAACTTGTCAGCATTCGTCAGAAGGGATCGTTTGCATGAGCAGACCAACTATTGCGATCACCATGGGTGACCCTGCGGGGATTGGCCCGGAGATCATTATGAAAGCCTTGGCTCACCCGAGCGTGCATAGCATGTGCAATCCGTTGGTAATTGGCGATGCCCAAAGGCTGCGCCAGGCAGGCGTGATCATCGGCACCCAGCTGGGGGTCGTGGCACTTGACGACCCGGCGAAGGCGCAGTTTTCATCAGACAGCGTTCAATGCGTCGATCTCAAGCTGGTGCCCCGCGACTTGCCCTTCGGCGAGGTCTCCGCGATATCGGGCGAGGCTGCCTTTCAATACATCAAGAAGGCAGTCGAAGTCGTCAGTTCCGGACAGGCTCATGCTATTTGCACAGCACCGCTCAGCAAGGAAGCCCTCCACGCCGCTGGTCACAAGTTTCCGGGCCACACGGAGCTGCTCGCATATCTTACTGGCACACCCGAAGTGTCCATGATGCTCGTCTCGCCAAAGCTGCGCGTCATTCATGTCACTACCCATATCGGCCTCCTGGATGCGATCGCCAAAATCGAGCCAGGCCTCGTCGAGAGGGTGATCACCCGCGGATACGACACGCTGACAAAGGCCGGGATTGCAAACCCGAAAATCGGAGTATGCGCCATAAATCCCCATGCGGGCGAGAACGGTCTTTTCGGGCGTGGAGAAGAGGCTGAGAAGATCACACCCGCGGTCGAGGCCTGCAAAGCCAAAGGATGGGATGTGCGGGGCCCATTGCCCGCCGACACACTTTTTTTCCTTGCAGGACGGGGCGACTATGACATGGTTGTCGCCATGTATCATGACCAGGGGCATGGTCCAATCAAGGTTCTAGGCCTTGAAGCGGGAGTTAACGTGTCTGTGGGCTTGCCCGTCATCCGGACCTCTGTCGATCACGGCACAGCTTTTGATATCGCCGGCAAGGGGATTGCCGACGAGCGCAGCCTCTTGGAAGCGCTACGCCAGGCGGTCGACCTTGCACCCAAGGCAGCGGCAGCGTAAGACGGCCTATCGTCATCATGTGGGGTATTGTCCATGCGCAGCAAAGAACGCCGCTCGCTTCTTCTCGACGCTCTGCGCGCCGGCGAAGTTGACGTTGGCGTTCTTGCCGATCGCCTCGCTGTATCAGCTTCGACGGTCAGGCGCGACCTGCAGCGGCTGTCCGATGAGAATGCGGTTCTAAGAACATATGGCGGCGCTGTTCTCGCGACACATGGTCCCGAGAAGACGCTTGATCAGCGTCTGGAGTCGCAGGATCTGGAGAAGCAAGCTATTGCCAGCGCCGCAATGGAACTTGTTAAAGACGGGGATACCCTCATCCTTGATGCCGGCACAACTGTCCTCGCATTTGCCCAATTGCTGCGTGGGAGGCGCCTGCGCGTCATTACCACGAACCTGGCCCTCTTACCGGTTCTCGCGAACGAACCGGACATCGAACTTATCGTCCTGGGCGGCTCAGTGCGTGCGGTAAGCATGGGAACCGTCGGGCCGCTGGCTATTGAATGTATGAGGCGCATGACTGCGGACCGGGTCTTCATGAGCGCCGATGGTGTCGTAGCCGGACGCGGACTTTGCGAAGCAAGCCTGGACCAGGCCTTTGTTAAAAGCGCGATGATCGAGCAATCGCGTGACGTGGTTGTTCTGGCGGATGCGACGAAGCTGGGTCGGGCAGAACAATCTGCCTGGACAGTTCTTCCGCGGTCCTGGACACTCGTTACCAATGCCGGACCAACGGACGAGCAGGTCATTGCTTTAGCTGCCAGTGGTGCACAGCCGATTATCGCGCAAGTGGCGAATGCACGGACGTTGGGGTCAGGAACAACAGCCAGCCTACAACGTTAAGGCGACCATCGATTATTGCTGCAGCGACACCGATGAGTGGTAGTGAGATACTCCGCCGGGTTGCCTTACATGTCGGTGAAATGCACGACGAAATGTGTCAACATCCGCGAAGCCGCACTCAACCGCAACGCGTATCGGTGTGTTGTCACCGGTTTGCGTCTCCGGAATGTCCGTGTCACGCCGGGCGAGGGTTTGCTTTCCGACCATATGCGAAGCAGCGATTCCGCAGCAGCACGCAGCACATTCTGCTACGATTGACCTTCGGCAATCAATGCTTCGAGCGCGTCGGCTGCCTTGCTTCGGTAACGTTCCTCATGTCTGAGCAAGAAGAACGGCCGTGGAGCGGAAGTCGCTTTGACTTCGGCCAATAGGCCGCTGTGCAACAGTGAGGCAGCGACACTTCGCGATACAAGTGTGGCGCCGAGCCCCGCTTCGACAGCTCTGATGACGGCTTCATTGCTTGGCAGCACGAGCGCTATGTCGATCATCTTTGCGTCAGCGCGCTTTTCATGGAGCATATTTTCGAAGGCAAGACGCGTTCCAGAACCTGGCTCGCGCAGCACCCAGGGCGTACCCTGAAATTCACCGATGGATTTACCGGTGCCAGCCCAAGGATGACCCGGTGCCACGACAATGATCATGGTATCGACTGCAACCTGCCTCGCCGTCACGCCTCTTTTTTCGGTGGGCCATTCGATCAGGCCGACCTCGACCTCCCCCAGTGACACGGCATCGGCAACCTCGGCGGTATTGCCAATCCGTACATCGAGTCTGATCCCCGGATACCTCGTTCGATAAGCGGCGAGTTTTGCCGGCAACCAGTAGCTGCCAATCGTCTGGCTCGCCATAATCGACAGTTCACCATGCATTAGACCGGATAAATCCATAAGTGCGGCTTCGGCAGCTTTGGCACTGGCGAGAACGGCTAGGGCTTGCTTGAGGAATAATCGTCCGGTGTGATTGAGGACGACAGAGCGGCCGACGCGATCGAAAAGAGTGACGCCGTGACGGGCCTCCAGGGATGTAACTGCAGCACTGACGGCCGACTGTGTCATGTTCAGGCGGGCGGCCGCTTTGGTGATATGCTCGAGAGCTGCAACCTCCACAAATATCCGCAATTGTTCGAGAAGTCATAAGCATCACCTCCGCGCGATAAGTCGGCCTCCGCGCCGATACCGACACAATTGATCGATTTTCTCGAATGATTTTACATAGATAAATCGTTGGAAGTGAATTTTTCTTCACGCTATCCTTCGTTCGGAAGATAGGAAAATCAACATGACCACGATTATACAAGACCGTTCCCGTTTGCGGACACGCAGGGGGACCTTCGGCAGCATGCGAGAAATCATCAGGCATTTCACGCTCAACTGGTTTGCCGTCACTATGGGAACGGGTATCCTCGCTGTCTCTCTCGGCCAGTTCTCACAGATGCCAATCCTGTTCACGATCGGAGCAGCTTTGTGGTGCCTCAATATTCTGTTGTTTTGTGCCTTCGCATGCACTTACACCGCCCGATGGATCCTCTATCCGGAGGAGGCTGGCCGGGTGTTCGGCCATCCCATTTTGTCGATGTTTTTTGGTTGCATTCCGATGGGGCTCGCGACCATAGTTAACGGTTTCCTTCTGTTCGGCGCGCCCATGCTCGGTGAAATGTCCGTCGAAATTGCATTCGTCCTCTGGTGGATCGATGCTGTACTTGCGATCGTCATCGGGCTGGCTATTCCATTCATGATGTTCACCCGGCAGGACCACGCCATCGACCAGATGAGCGCCGTCTGGCTGCTGCCGATTGTTGCGGGAGAAGTGGCAGCGGTCAGCGGGGGACTGTTGCTGCCCCAAGTCGCCGATCCGACCACACAGCTGAATGTACTCATCGCAAGCTTTGTCCTTTGGGCATTTTCTGTCCCACTGGCTCTTGGTATCCTCGTCATTCTGTTTCTGCGCATGATTGTCCACAATCTGCCACACGCGGGAATGGCAGCGACCAGTTGGCTCGCTCTTGGGCCGATCGGTACCGGCGCTCTCGGCCTGGCCTTGTTTGCCACCAACGGCGGCCCTGTTCTCACCGAAAATGGCCTCGACAGCCTCTCCTCGGCCATGTCCGGGGCAAGCGCGCTGGCCGCCCTTTTGCTATGGGGCTATGGGCTGTGGTGGCTAGTGACGGCGATAGTCATCACCCTGCGCTATGTACGCGACGGGTTGCCATTCAATATTGGCTGGTGGGGCTACACGTTTCCGCTTGGGGTCTACGCGGTGGCAACTCTCCGTCTTGGTTCGATCTTTCACGTTGCCTTTATCGATGCGTTCGGCGACGTGCTTGTGGCGGCACTGGTCGTGATCTGGATCGTCGTTGCGTCCCGCACCGTTGTTGGTGTCTTGAACGCCAGCCTCCTGGTCGACCCAAGCCTTGATCGGCGAGTAAGCGTCTGAACTCGTATAGCCGTCCTCATTGTGTCGGACAGCACTTAATTGAGTTAGAGAATTGGCACATTATTGGTCTTCCTCAAATGCTGTGGTGGTTGATCGACTGCATTGTTCTGACGCTCGCCAATTAAGATTTTTTTGCACAGCCGGGAATAAACACAGGTTTGCAGGTGTCTTAGGTCTGGTCAATCTCGGCCAGAGGAGAACATCAGATGCCGAAATAAGTGTTTCGAGCGGTGCTTGTCGCCGCAACCCTTGTCACCATTCCTGTTGCCTTTGCCGCTGCGCCGCCTCCGGCCAGAATCGGGGAAACCGCCAACGGCAAAACACTCACCGATGCGAAGGGCATGACGCTTTACGTTTTTGACCAGGATATCAAAGGCAAATCGGTGTGCAACGGTCCTTGCGCTGTCAATTGGCCGCCGTTCTTTGCCGCATCCAGCGCGAAGGCCGACGGTGACTATTCCATCGTCAAGCGGGACGACGGTAAAGCCCAATGGGCCTACAAGGACCGGCCGCTCTACACGTGGAAAAACGACAAGAAGCCCGGTGACATCACCGGCGATGGCTTCCTCAACAACACATGGCACATAGCCGCGCCGTAACCCTGAATGTCCTGAGGAGAATGCGCAGGGGCGGTGTGTATCATGCCGCTCCTGCGCAAAACGCCTGCCTCGCAACGCGATCCACCTACTCAAAAAAAGTGGTGCGACCACGGAATAAAACGCGACGTCGTCTGTCCAACATTTGAACCACCATCAAATCGCAATTGGAGTTCAACAGATGTTCCATCGCCATCCCCTTCGCAACAGTGCGACATTTCTGATCGGCGCCCTTGTCATTGCCTGCCCGTCGATCGCCTCGGCGCATGACCCGTCGCACGCAGAACCTGGCAACGGAAGTGCGAGCCAATCCAATTTGGCAGATGAAGCACCCTTCCTCATGGAAAATGACGCTGCAATGACCAAAATGATGACCGACATGGCCGTCAAACCGACCGGCGATGTTGACCGCGACTTCGTGGCGATGATGGTGCCACATCACCAAGGTGCCATCGATATGGCTCTGGCTGTACTTCGCTACGGCCACAACGAGCAGCTCAAGCGCCTTGCTCAGGAAATCATCATCACCCAGCAGCAGGAAATCGCCGCTATGCGTCTTGCGGTTGGTGAGCCTCTACCGCCTTCGGTGCCCTCGCCCACACAGGTCACCGCAGCGCCAGCTTCAGACATTCATTTGATGTCGCACGACTCGATGATGATGTCCCCTCACATGAACATGAAATAGGAACCGATGATGAAATCCAGATCTTCCACAATGACGCTTTTGGTGAGCGCGATCCTTGCCGGATCTGCACCTGCATTGGCCGGACAGGCTCCCGGACTTGCGTCGAGCCCGGATGTACCGATAAGCCATCGCGACCGCGTCTATGCGGCGGAGCAGTTCTCCAACACCGTTTCCGTCACAGATCCAGTCGACAACAAGCTCCTGGGCGTCATTCGACTTGGCGATCCGCAGCCCGGTAACTTGAGCCCGCTCTATCGCGGCCAGGTGCTGGTGCACGGCATGGGCTTTTCGCCGGACCACAAAACCCTCGCAGTCGTTTCCATCGGCACCAATTCGGTGAGTTTCATCGATACAGCGACCAATGCGGTCAAGCATGTAACCTATGTCGGACGAGCACCGCACGAGGCCTTCTTCACCCCTGACGGTAAGGAAGTCTGGGTCACGGTGCGCGGCGAGGATTATATCGCGGTTCTTGATGCCCAAACATTCGAGGAGAAAACCCGCGTCAAGGTTCCGGCAGGACCGGGCATGCAGATCTTTTCTCCGGATGGCAAATACGGCTACGTCTGCTCGTCCTTCAATCCCGAAACCGTGGTGATTTCGGTGGCCGACCACCAGATAATCGGTCACGTAAAGCAGGAGAGTCCGTTCTGCCCCAACATCGCGGCAACACCCGACGGTAGTCAGGTGTGGTTCACACTGAAAGACGTGGGAAAGACGCAAGTGTTCGACGCCAGGCCGCCGTTCAATCTTCTCAAGACGCTCGATACAGGACCGATCACCAATCACGTCAACATTGTCCGTAATGCCAATGGCATGTTCGCCTATGTTACTATCGGTGGATTGAACCAGGTCAAGGTCTTCCGCACCGACACGTTCGAGCAGGTGGCGACAATTCCTGTTGGCAACCTGCCGCATGGGATCTGGCCGTCAGGGGACGGAACGCGGATATATGTCGGCCTGGAAAATGCCGACGCTTTGGCAGCGATCGACACGCTCACCAATAAGGTGATCGCGACGGTCCCGATCGGACAGGCTCCGCAAGCCCTCGCCTATGTCCCGAATGCCGTTCCCGAAGGTGACGGTACCAAGGGACTGCAGCCGCTGGGCGTTTCCGGGCAGGCAGCCCATCTGACACTAGCTCCTGTTGCGAACGCGACGCCGGGTGATAACGAACCCACCAGCGTGTCGCTGTTCGATCAGGGTCTTTCACAGGTGCTGCAGGCTTCGGTCACAGGCCTCGAACCCAAACGGCCCTATGTGCTTGCCTTGGCCCCTCAGGCCGATGGCGGCGGAACGCTCGAGCCTCTTGCAGCATTCATGACCAATCCGGCGGGCTCCGCCATTGTCAATGCCGTCGGGCCGATCCGCCAGTTGGTGCAGTCCGGGCAAGATGTCCCGAGTCGTTATTTGGTGATTGTCGAGGGCAAAGCCGACAAGCTCGGCAAGCCGGTACAAGTGCAAGCCCTATGACAAACCGCCGCCCGCATTCGCTCCGCTCAAGCGCTTTCCGATGCGGGCGGCATATGCTCCTTGTTCATGCTATTCTTGACGAATTGCGCCGGTTTAAAGAATCGAGAGGTCCTCGATCATGTCGGATATGATTGTTCTGATCGAGCCACTGATACCTGCGTTGCGCCGATATGCGCGCAGCCTCATGCGGGATCGTTCGGCGGCTGACGATCTGGTTCAGGACTGTCTTGAGCGCGCGATCAGCCGCTGGCATCAACGGCGCGAAGACGGCAATGCCAAAACGTGGATATTCACCATCCTCCACAATCTCGCGATCAACCGTTTACGGCAGTCGACCTGGCGCGGTGCACATGTCGCTCTTGACGATGTTCAGGATGCTGCATTGACCCGACGGCCTGCGCAAGAGGATCGCTTGCACCAAAATGATGTGCTGCGCGCCCTGGGCACCCTGCCCGAAGACCAGCGCAGCGTCATCCTTCTCGTTTCCGTCGAGGATTTGTCCTATGCCGAGACGGCTAAGGTCCTTGATCTCCCCATTGGCACCGTGATGTCACGGCTGGCACGCGGCCGCGATAGGCTGCGACAAACCCTCGACGGCGAATTGCAATCGGATACCAGTCCTCATTTGAGGAGAGTCAAATGAACAACCGCCCTATCACCGAAGACGATCTGCAGGCTTACGTCGATAACGCCCTTAATTCGGCAAGGCGCGACGAGGTCGCCGAGTATCTGCACCAGCAGCCTGACGTGGCGCGGCGCATCGAGAGCTACGGTAAACAGCGCGATGATCTACGGGCAGCATTGGCACCGATTGCAGATGAACCCGTGCCACCCGAGCTCAATCTTGCCCGTATGATCGATGCCCGGCAAAGATATCGCTTTCCCCTCTGGCGCGCAGCCGCTGCATCGGTAGTACTGCTTTGCCTTGGGGGCATGGCGGGCTGGTCCCTTCACGGCCTGTTTCCACCGGCATCAGGAGGCATTGTCGCCCTCGCCAACGAGGCAGCCTATACCTATCAGGTCTATGCTGCCGACAAGGGGCGTCCCGTCGAAATCAAGGCTTCCGACCAGGCCGACCTGATCAAGTGGGTTTCGAACCGGCTGCGCCATACCGTTTCCGTGCCGGATCTCTCGGCATCCGGATATCGTTTCATGGGTGGCCGCCTTGTTGCCACAGCTCACGGGCCTGCCGGTATGTTCATGTATGACGATGACCGTGGCACTCGGCTGGTCATGCTGACGCGACCCATGGCCGTCGATCAGAATTCGCCCATGGCGCAACACTCAACCCGCCAGGTGCAGGGAGTTACGTGGTCGAAGGAGGGAAATGGCTACAGCCTTGTCGGTCCCGTTTCGCCCGAGACGTTAACTCCCCTCGCCGATGAAATGCGCAGGCAGATCGAGCAGGAGATCTAAGAAAAAGCTGAACGGCATTGTGCGGCTTTGCCGGTTTGGCCAAGGTTCAGATCGCCGATGATCGCGCGGGCGTTTGTCAACCGCCACAGATTTGTTCCGTAAGCCACCCTTGACCGGCCGCATGCCTTGCGCGCGATTCGCCGGGGAACCATTGTCGAGATCGTTCCTCGGTCTATTTGTCATTGGTTTCGATTCATGGTTCGGCACGCTTGGGCCGATGTGATATAGGCGACCGGCCAGTTGCTGTGGAGACCGAACGGATCGAACCTTCGAACTGCTATTTGTCACCGCGATCTTTATTGCGACAGCCTGCAGAGCATGGACCAGGCAGCAACGGCAACACAGTCTCTTGCGGCGTCGAGGAACTGGCAAGGGCTTGAGTGCCAGCACTGGCTGCAGTTGTGGGTATGTCGCTATAAATCATACGCACATCGGAATCCGACATAGACCGCGTAGAAATCAGCAGGCTTCCATTGCACGCCGGAGACTCGCGCATTCTCAGGGCCATACCACCGCGAGCCGCCGGCCGTTAGCGCAGTGCCTTCACGCCGGTCAGCCAACCATTCTCAGACATTGGCACCCATATCATAGAGACCATTGACCCCGGACCGCATAACACCAGCCGGGGCATGGCGAGTCCAGGCATCGGATCCGGCATTCATTTCTTCCGGCCTATCGCTGACGGGAAAGGCGGGGTGCAGCTAGGCGGCGATCCGCGCGAAGCGCTTGCGGTATTCGGCGGGCGTGACCCCGACATGGCGGGCGAACGCACGGCGCAGTGTGTCAGCGTCAGCGAATCCGCAATGCGCGGCGACCTGTTTTGGCGCTTCGCGGCCTTGCTCCAACAGTTGCCGGGCGGCGCTCACGCGGGTCTCCTCGACCCAAGTCGCGGGCGTGATTCCAACTTCGCTTCGAAACAGCCGCGCAAAATGGCGCGGGCTTAGCTCCATGCGCCTCGCAAGGCTGGCGACGCTATGGTCGAGCGCCGGATTGGCGGCCACCCAACGCTGAAGCTCCTGGAGCGCAGCGCGACCCGCCGGCACGGCTTCGCCCTTGCGGCTGAACTGCATCTGTCCGCCCGGGCGCTTGAAGAACATGACGAGCTGGCTCGCGACCCTCATCGCGATCTCGTGCCCGAGATCCTCTTCCACCAGCGCCAGCGCCAAATCGAGACCGGCCGTCACGCCCGCCGCCGTCCTGAGCTGGCCGTCGCTGATGTGGATCGCGTCCTGATCGACAATGACCGTCGGGTATTTGAGGGCCAACTGCTCCGCGACCGCCCAGTGGGTCGTCACCCTGCGGCCGTCGAGCAGACCAGCGGCCGCCAGGAAGAACGCGCCGCTGCAAACCGATCCGAAGCGTCGCGCGGTTGGTGCTCTGCGTCGCAGCCAGTCGACAACCATGCCGTCAGCGAGGACGTCGGCGGCATTCGGACATCCCGCTACGAGAAGCGTGTCGATTCCTTCCTCGATATCGCGGTCGATGATCCTGTCAGGCATCAGCCGCACACCTGACGAGCTTCGGATCGGTCCTGGCTCCCCCGCCGCCACCAGCAGCCGATACGCCGCATAGCCGGCCTGTACGTTCGCCTCGGCAAACACGTCGAGGGGACCGGACACGTCAAGAAGCTGCACACCGGGCAGCGCGACGATCACAACCGTTTTTGCCTTCACATTCATGCTCGCGTCCGCCTCAGCCCGGATTTGTCTGTATTCGCCGTGTCACAGTCAATTGCAGACAACCTAGCCCGGATTTATCGTCCTGACGAGCAAAAAATGCAGGAGAAAGCAATGACACAGATAGTCGAAGCGGCGGCCATACCCGACAGCAAGCTGGCGCGCGCGATCACCGAGTACATCCGCGACACCGAGACCGATCTGCTCTTCAACCATTCGAGCCGCGTCTATCATTTCGGGGCGCTCGCCGGGGTGCACCGCGAGCTGAAGTTCGATCGGGAGCTGCTCTACGCCGGCGCGATGTTCCACGACATCGGCCTGATGCCGGGCCACAGCAGCCAGCACGAGCGGTTCGAGGTCGACGGCGCCCACGCCGCCCGCGACTTCCTGCGCAGCCATGGCATTCCCGAGGAGGACGCCTACACGGTCTGGACCGCGATCGCGCTGCACACCACGCCGGGCGTGCCGGTCCACATGCACCCGGTCGTCGCGCTGGTGACCGCGGGCGTCGAGATGGATGTGCTCGGCCTCACCTACAAGGAATATTCCGACGAAGAGCGCGAGGCCGTCGTGAAAGCCTTCCCGCGCACGCCGCAGTTCAAGGAAGACATCATCCAGGCGTTCTACGACGGCATCAAGCACAAGCCGGACACGACCTTCGGCAACGTCAAGGCCGACGTCATCGCCGACAAGGAGCCGCATTTCCACCGCGGCAACTTCTGCAGCGTCATCCGCTGCTCGGACTGGCACGGCTGATCCACCCCGAACGACAACCGCGCCGCCTGGCCCTCCCGAACGCGCCCGAGGCAGCACACGAACGAAGGACCGTCCAATGACCGACAAACCGCCATATCTAACCCATGCGACCGGAGCACCCGTCAGCGACAACCTCAACATCCAGACGGCCGGCCGCCGAGGACCGGCGCTCCTGCAGGACATCTGGCTGATCGAGAAGCTCGCGCACTTCGACCGCGAGGTGATTCCCGAGCGTCGCATGCACGCCAAAGGCTCCGGCGCGTTTCGGCACGTTCACCGTCACGCACGACATCAGCCGCTACACCAAGGCCAAGATCTTCTCGGAGATCGGCAAGCAGACCCCGATGTTCGCCCGCTTCTCGACCGTCGCCGGCGAGCGCGGCGCGGCCGACGCCGAGCGCGACATCCGGGGCTTCGCGCTGAAGTTCTACACCGAGGAAGGCAACTGGGACATGGTGGGCAACAACACCCCCGTGTTCTTCTTCCGCGACCCGCTGCGCTTCCCGGACCTGAACCACGCCATCAAGCGTGACCCGCGCACCGGCATGCGCAGCGCCGACAACAACTGGGACTTCTGGACATTGCTGCCCGGAAGCGCTTCACCAGGTCACGATCGTCATGAGCGAGCGCGGCATCCCGAGGAGCTATCGCCACATGCACGGCTTCGGCAGCCACACCTACAGCTTCATCAACGCCGCCAATGAGCGGACCTGGGTGAAATTCCACTTCCGTACCCAGCAGGGCATCGAGAACCTGACCGATGCGGAGGCCGAAACCCTGGTCGGGAAGGATCGCGAGACGCACCAGCGCGATCTGTTCGACAGCATCGAGCGCGGCGATTTCCCGCGCTGGACGCTGTTCATCCAGGTGATGACCGACGCCGAGGCCAAGGCGTTCCCGTTCAATCCCTTCGACCTCACCAAGGTCTGGCCAAAGGTGGATTTCCCGCTGATCGAGGTCGGCTACTTCGAGCTGAACCGCAACCCGGAGAACGTCTTCGCCGAGGTCGAGCAGGCCGCGTTCTCCCCGGCCAACATCGTGCCGGGCATCAGCTTCTCGCCCGACAAGATGCTGCAGGCGCGTCTGTTCTCCTACGGCGACACCCAGCGCTACCGGCTCGGCGTCAACTTCAACCACATCCCGGTCAACGCGCCCAAGTGCCCGTTCCATAGCTACCACCGCGACGGCGCCATGCGCACCGACGGGAATCTCGGCGGACGCCGACCTATTTCCCGAACAGCCGGGGCGAATGGACCGATCAGCCTGACCTGAACGAGCCGCCGCTCGAGATCGAGGGCGAGGCCGCCCACTGGGATCACCGCGTCGATGACGATCACTACCAGCAGCCCGGCGACCTGTTCCGCAAGATGAACGCGGCTCAGCGCCAGACGCTGTTCGACAACACCGCCCGCGCCGTCGGCGGAGCGGCCGTGCACATCCAGGAACGCCACGTCGCCAACTGCACGAAGGCCGATCCTGAATACGGCGCCGGCGTCGCCGCTGCCTTGGTGCGCCTCGCAACTGTCAGGGCGGCGGACGATGACCGGCCACTCGAATGACGATTTAAAGGCAAGACCAATGCGTGCGATCGACAACACGCTGCGCCGCGTTCACCCGGCGCAGCAGACCACCGGCATAGCGCGCGCTTGCCTCCTTGGGCCACAGATATTCGCCGGTGGTTTCCTCAACGTGGCGTAGGCTGAGCGGAAACCGGCAATAGAGCCAGACGGCACGGGCGATGATTTCTGGCGGGAACCGGTGGTTCTTGTAATTGGCGATGGGCTGGCTCATCCCATGATCAATATCGACTATTCGTTAAACCAAAAACAAAGTGACAGCGCCGACAGGCAGGTAAAGTTGTCGTCGGCGGTATACCTCGACCTTGGGATCAAAATAGCCAAAAATACGTTGGCAGATAACCGGTTGTCTGGAGGTATTCGATGCCCTCGATGGCAGGAAAGATCGCCAGGAAATAGAGGGCATCGAAGAATGTGCTTCCTAACGCTTTCGTGGAGAATCTGTGCTCATGCTCGTCCTGATAAAGCCATGGCTTTGGCCAGTACCGCGGCGTTCTGGCTGCATATGCTTCGAACTCCGTGCCAAATTTGTCACGAAGAAACGCCTCTTCCTTTCGGGCGGTCTCCCTGAACACCGCATAGGTGCCGAAACCCAGGCATGCGGCAACGATTATCGATCCAAACATGAGGCCGATGCCAAATGCTCCGATAGTCGAAAACAGATATAGAGGATTGCGGGTGACCGAGTATGGCCCGCTTATCGCCAACTCGCTATTCTTCCGGCCTCCCACATATAAGATGCTCCACAATCTCCCGAATATGCAGACGAGGATCAGGACAAAGCCTGTCATCTCGACAACCTCGTGAAAGATAGATGCTTCATCCCAACCGGGTCGAGAGAACAACAGCGAGCCGATCGCCGCAATGCTTAATCCCTGGACGACCAGAAGTCGTTTCCGCTGATTGAATGGTTGCGGGGCAGTGGAAACGGACATCATGGTTCTTTCGACAGAGGCTTTGGCACTTGCGCCATACCGTCTATCCAATGTCGACGGATTTGTCAGAAGTGTGGCCGCTGTCCCAGTTTGTCTACCATCCCTGTTTCTCGCAGAACAGTTTGAAATCCTTGCTGCATTAGCCCTCGCGAGTGTCGCAAGCCAGCGGCCATCAGTTTGGCCATTTACAGATCGCCTGCATTCGCCCCAAAATTTGCAATGGTGCCCTTATGAGATGACTGCTGATCAGCAGACCGCTGTGGATAATCTTGGGTTTATCAGTGTCGTCTTGGATCCGCGGTTAATTACATTCGCGTTGGTAGGTAGATTGGCCAGACCTCCGGCAGTCAAAATGTGATCAGCTGGACAGACCTGCTCAACAGTCGAAAATCCAAACCTCCGGATACATTGGCACGCCATGCAGTTCACAGAGCGATGCGAGTACTATCGCCTACTATCGCGGGCACGACATCGCACCTGGTACGCTTTAGTATCCTAATTTATCCTACAGTACTCCCTGTCACTCCCATTCGATCGTGCCCGGCGGCTTTGAAGTGACGTCATAGACAACGCGGTTGATGCCCTTGACTTCATTGATGATACGGGTTGCCGCCTGGCCGAGAAAGCTCATGTCGTAATGATAGAAGTCGGCGGTCATGCCATCGACCGACGTTACAGCGCGAAGGGCGCAGACGAATTCATAGGTGCGGCCATCGCCCATCACGCCGACGGTTTGCACCGGCAGCAGCACGGCGAAAGCCTGCCAGATGACATCGTAGAGGCCCGCCTTGCGGATCTCATCGAGATAGACCGCATCGGCCTCACGCAGGATTTCCAGCTTTTCGCGGGTGATGCCGCCCGGGCAGCGAATGGCGAGGCCCGGCCCAGGGAATGGATGGCGGCCGATGAAATGATCTGGCAGACCGAGTTCCTTGCCGAGCACCCGCACCTCATCCTTGAAGAGTTCGCGCAGCGGTTCGACCAGCTTCATGTTCATGCGGTCGGGAAGGCCGCCGACATTGTGGTGCGACTTGATCGTCACCGATGGGCCGCCGGTGAAGGAGACGCTCTCGATAACGTCGGGATACAGTGTACCCTGCGCTAGGAAATCAGCGCCACCAAGCTTTTTGGCTTCTTCCTCAAAGACTTCGATGAAAAGTCTGCCAATTGTCTTGCGCTTCTTTTCGGGGTCGGCTTCGCCTTCCAGCGCATCGATGAAGCGATCTTGCGCATCGACGAGAATAAGCGGCAGGTTGTAATGCTCGCGGAACATCTGAACGACATCCGCCGCCTCGTTCTTGCGCATCAGACCGTGGTCAACGAGGATGCAGGTCAGCTGGTCGCCTACCGCTTCATGGATCAGCAAGGCCGCAACGGACGAGTCGACGCCGCCAGACAAAGCACAGATGACTTTCTTGTCGCCGACCTGCTGGCGGATGAGGTCGACCGCCTTTTCGCGGTAGGCCGACATCGACCAGTCGCCCTTGATTCCGGCAATGCGATGGACGAAGTTTTCAAGAAGCTTCGCTCCATCCGGTGTATGCACCACTTCCGGGTGGAACTGGACGGCGTAGTATTTCCTGGCCTCGTTGGCGATCGCCGCGAAGGGCGCGCCAGTCGATGTGCCGACAACCTTGAAGCCATCGGGGATCTGCATGACCTTGTCGCCGTGGCTCATCCACACCTGATGGCGCGTACCCTTGGCCCAGACGCCATCGAACAGCGCGCATTCATCCTGAATATCGAGAAAGGCCCGGCCGAATTCACGATGATGCCCCGCCTCGACCTTGCCGCCGAGTTGGGCGCACATGGTCTGTTCGCCATAACAGATGCCGAGAACCGGGATGTTTGCGTCGAAGACTTCCTGCGGCGCACGCGGACTGCCGATATCGACAGTGGAATGCGGGCTACCGGAAAGGATGACCGCTTTCGGCTTGATGCGATGGAAAGCTTCGCCTGCGGACTGGAATGGAACGATCTCGGAATAGACGCCGGCTTCGCGCACGCGGCGTGCAATCAGCTGCGTCACCTGACTGCCGAAATCGACGATGAGGACTGTATCGGGATGAGTGGGTGTGTTCATGGCGGGCCTTTAAAGCAAATGTCGAGTCGGCGCAATGGGTTACTGGCGCCTACTGAAAAAGTGATTCCGATTGTTCACAAGCTGGCTGAAGCGGTTGCAATCCTGATTCAAGAAATGGTGACAGAGATCAAATAATCAACGAACGATCCTCAATCGCCGCAGCCATTGTCTCGACTGCCACTGCCAGCTTTTCGTCGATCACGTGCAGATATTCCTTCCAGTCATCCACATGGCGAAGGTCTGCTGAACCATCGGAGATACCGCGCAGACCGATCAATGGAATTTCGAAACGCTGGCACGCGCGCAGCACGGCGAAGGTTTCCATCTCGACCATGTCCGCGGCGATCTGATCATAGGCGCTGCCGGAGACGATGTTAGCTCCCGTCGACAGCGAAGCTTCCTTCACGCCGGGTATACGACACGGGAGCGGGACGACCACGGGAAGGTCGAGAAAGGGTGTCGCGCCTTTTTTGAACCCAAGGGCCGAGGCATCCATGTCGCGGTACGAAACGCTGGTGGCTTGATACACTTCCGTCTGTTCGAGCGTGCGCGAGCCGGCTGAACCGAGCGAAACGACGAGGTTTGGCAGCGCACCATTTGCCGCAAGGCTAGCCAGCGTTGCCGACACGCTCACAGCCGCTTCGACCGGACCGACTCCGGTGATCAGCGGCGTGAACAACCGCTGCAAATGCGGTCCGTATTCCGCATCAACGGCCATGACATAGAGGACACGTTTCCCGCCGATCATGGTTACATCCTCGAACATTTCAGGCTGCATTGAGCCTCCAGAGCGACGCATTGAGAAGCGCCGCGAAGGCGACCCACAGAAGGTATGGCACAAACAAGATCGCCGACGCAGGCTCGGAGTTCCACGTCACTTTGATAAAGCCAATGATGGTTACGAGCAGGAGAACGATGACAACGAGCGCGAGACCCATCTGCTGGAAGCCGAAAAAGGCCGGCGACCAGAGGAAATTCAGCACCAGCTGCACCCACCAGAACTCTTGGGGAACAGTCAGTCCACGATCCCACACCCGCCATCCGGCAATGGCTATGAGGATGTAGAGGATTGTCCATACCGGCGCAAAAATCCAGTTTGGCGGATTGAAGGAGGGTTTGATGAGACCGGCATACCATTCGCCGGGAAGAGTTATATAGCCTATGGCGAGACCGCCGCCGATGACCAGTACGAGAAACAACAGAAGCGCTTGGGAACGGGACATGCATATCCTCTCTTCTACGAAGGTCGCAGCCAGTTTGTAGCTTTATTTTTCCCGCCTGAGAACCGAAATGAAAAATCCGTCGGTCGAAGTGGATAGCGGGGAAAGAATGGCCGTTCCATCCTTGAACAGTGGCTTCAATCCTGATTGGGCAGACACCGCCTGCGCCCACAAGGGCTGCGTATCGACGGCGCTATAATCGCTGTTGGCGTGAAGAAACGCGGCGACCTGATCGCCGTTCTCGGGCGCGAACAGCGAGCAGGTAATATAGACCAGGCGGCCGCCAGGCTTCACGTAGGCCTTGGCTGCATCGAGCACTTCGCGCTGCTCCACTTCGCGGCGCTCCAGCTGCTGGTCGCTAAGGCGCCACTTGGCGTCGGGCCTGCGCCGCCACGTGCCCGAACCGGTGCAAGGCGCATCGACCAGAACCATATCCATCTGGCCCTCGAGCGGGACAAGATCGCTGACATTGGCATGTGCCTGCGCATTGCGGACCCCTGCCCGCTTCAATCTGTCGAATATGGGCGCAAGCCGGGCGCGTTCGGCATCGTAGGCGTGAATTTGACCCTTGTTGCCCATTTCCGCCGCGAGCGCCAAGGTCTTGCCCCCGGCCCCGGCACAATAATCCAATACCTGTTCGCCAGCCTTGGCGTTGCTGAGCTTGGCAGCAAGCTGAGAACCCAGATCCTGTACCTCGAACAGGCCGCGTTGGAAGGCGGGTTCCGCCTGAACGTTCGGGTGCCGGCCCATGGCACGCAGAGGCGGTACGCGTACGGCAGTTTCAAGTAATGGCGCCGGGTTCGCGCCAGCACGCGCGAGTTCCTTCAGAACTTTTTCACGATCGGCTTTCAGCGTGTTGACGCGCAAATCGACCGGCGGCCGGTCGCTGAGTGCGGCAGCTTCTTCGACCCACTTGTCGCCGAAGATCGCCTGGAAATGCGGTATGCACCATTCCGGCACATCGGCGCGGATATGATCCGGCGCCGAGGCGAGATCGCGCTCACCCCAGACCGCCATGCGTTCGGCTTCCAGGGGTTCCGGCGCGAACTTGTCACCTTCGAGCGCTGTGTTTACTTCCGCGATATCGAGTTCCGCATCGGACAGCAAAACACCAAATGCGATGTGGCGCGCTGCATCGCTGTCCATGCGCCAGCCGATCGATAGTTTCCGCCGGAGCGCGTCATAGACGATATTGCCAATGACCGCGCGGTCCCCCGCACCGGCAAAGCGATGTGACAAGCCCCAATCTTTCAAGGCGTCAGAAGCTGGCCGCTTGCGATTTTCAATATCTTCCAGAACTTCGATTGCCGCCTGCAGGCGTCCACCAAGTCGCATATGCATTCCTTTATTCAATCAAGAGTGTCGCATACATGGGCCCGGGAAGAAAAGAAAGCCGGAGCGCGAACTCCGGCTAGAATTGACAATGTGGCCACATGCAGCTACTTTTTCTTCATGAAGACGGTTTCAATCCGGGACGCAAAAAATCACCTGACTGAACTTGCTCGAGAAGTTGAGGCGGGCGAGACTATCGTGGTCACCCGTAACGGACGTCCAATCGTTGATTTGGTGCCCCATCAAAAACGCGGTGGTGTCGATTTGGCTTCCGGAGAAGCCTACCTTCGCTCCAAGGGCATTACAAACCCGGTGCCTTTCATTGCCGAAGATTTCGATTCGCCACTCGACGAGGACTTTCTCCTGCATAGTCAGTCCCGGGACTGATGCGCGTCCTCCTCGATACACATATCGTGCTCAGCCTACTTCAACGCAGCTTGGCCAAACAATATCCCAATATTGCATCTCGCCTCACCGACCCGGCGACCATAGGCTTCGTCAGTGTAGCAAGTCTCTGGGAAACCGCGATCAAAACTCGTCTGGGCAAACTGGATCCGGGTATGCCATTGGAAGATATCGTGGGTTATATCGCAGCGATCGGGCTTTCCATCCTGCCTGTCAACGCAAGCCACGTGATTAACGCCGCTGATCCAGAACCCCCGACACGCGATGCGTTCGATCGCTTGCTGCTATCACAATGCTCGGTCGAAAAGCTCGTTCTCGCTACAATCGACCCCGCGCTTGTTGATCATCCGTTGGCCATGAAAATGTGAAACGGGCGTGAAAAATAGAAACAAAGAAAGCCGGAGCGTGAAGCTCCGGCTTTCTGATTTTGCATTGGAGCAGGCTTGAGCGGCGACTACTCGGCGGCGACGCCCTTCTCTTCCTGTGAGATAGTGCTCGCCTCGTACCCATGCGCTTCTTTCAGGGCCGCGCGGACGCCCGCCTCGTAATCGGAATGGATGCGGCCAAAATGCACGAGCTGCCGTTCGATGATCTCGCCTGGAACGCCATCCATAGCCGCAGCGATGTTGGAGAACAGGCGCGAGCGCTGGCCAGCGTCGAAGAGGTTGAACAACGCCGTCACCTGACCGTAGTCGTCATTGCCGAGGCGATGATTGTAACGGTCGGCATCACCCGAAAGCTTAAGCGGCGGCTCTTTCGCCGATGGCTGTTCTGCAGCGCCGGAGAAGCTGTTCGGCTCGTAATAGGCGTCGACATTGCCGGTCTTCTGGCCGAAGAAATTCATCTGGCCATCCTTGTGATAGTGATGGACCGGGCATTTCGGCTGGTTGACCGGGAGCGCTTCGTAGTGCGTGCCAAGGCGGTAGCGATGGGCATCCGCATAGGAGAAAACGCGTGCCTGCAGCATCTTGTCCGGCGAATGACCGATGCCGGGTACGACGTTGGACGGCGAGAATGCCGCCTGTTCGATCTCGGCGAAATAGTTATCAGCGTTGCGGTTGAGCTCCATGACACCGATTTCGATCGGCGGGAATTCACCATGCGGCCAGACTTTGGTCAGGTCGAACGGATTGTATGAGGTCTGTTCCGCTTGTGCCTCGGTCATGATCTGAACCTGGACAGTCCATTTCGGGAATTGGCCGCGCTCGATGCCGCCGAACAGCTCTTCCTGATAGGTTTCGCGCGACTTGCCGATCAGGGCTTCGGCCTCGGCATTGGTGTAGAACTTGTGACCCTGCTGGGTCTTGAAGTGGAACTTGACCCAGAAGCGCTCGCCGCTGTCGTTCCAGAAGGAATAGGTGTGTGAGCCATAGCCATTCATATACATCGGCGCGACGGGAAGGCCGCGATCGGACATAAGGATCGTCACCTGATGCAGGCTTTCCGGCGACAGCGACCAGAAGTCCCACATGGCAGTGGTGGAGCGCATATTGGTGCGCGGATGGCGCTTCTGCGTGTGGATAAAATCAGGGAACTTCAGCGGATCACGGACGAAGAAGACCGGCGTATTGTTGCCGACGAGATCCCAATTGCCCTCGCTGGTATAGAATTTCAGAGCGAAACCGCGCACGTCGCGTTCGGCATCGGCAGCGCCGAGTTCGCCGGCAACGGTGGAAAAGCGCAGAAGCAGCGGCGTTTCAGTGCCGGGCTGCAGGGCCTTCGCCTTGGTATAGCGGGAAATGTCGCCGGTGATCTTCAGCGTGCCGAATGCGCCCCAACCCTTGGCATGAACAACGCGCTCGGGAATACGCTCGCGATTCTGGTGGGCAAGCTTTTCGAGCAGCTGATAATCGTCCAGCAGAACCGGACCGCGTTCGCCGGCGGTTCTGGAATTCTGGTTGTCGGATACCGGTGCACCGGCAGTTGTTGTCAATGTTGGACGGTCAGCCATTGGCTTCTCCCTTGAATCTCGCGTTTTGACAATAGGAACCGCAGGCGCGCACTCGCAGCCGCGTTCTCAACGCAACCATAGAACCTTTCCAATCATAGTTTCCAATTGATTTTAGAATGATTATTGATAGGATTTGCTTATCATGTTTTCAGTTCGCCAAATGCGCTATTTCGATATTCTCGCCAACACGCTGCATTTCCGCAAAGCTGCGGAGATGGCGCGCATATCCCAGCCTGCCCTCTCGGCGCAGATCGCGGAAATGGAGCTGCTCCTGGGGGCCACACTGTTCGAGCGGACGCGGCGGACGGTTGTGCTTACGGAGATGGGCAGGCGTCTTCTGCCGCGCATACGCGGCATTCTCGATGAAATTCGCTCGCTCGAGGAACTTGCTGGGCAAAGGCGTGGGACCTTGAGGGGACGGCTGCGGCTTGGCATTATTCCGACGATTGCGCCTTATCTGCTGCCGCTGCTGATTCCCGCTCTACGCGGGGCCTATCCCGACCTTACGATCGAGCTGCGCGAAGCAGTCACCTCGAAGCTGGTCGAAGATTTGCGGCTTGGCGATCTCGACGCCATCATCGCAGCTCTGCCCATCGATGGCGAAGGCACGATCGCCAAACCGCTGTTTCGTGACCGCTTCCTGATCGCGACATCGAACAATGATATCGACGTTCTCACCTCGCCCATGACTCAGGAAGATGTCGCGCTGGAGCGGCTGCTTCTGCTTGAGGAGGGTCATTGCCTGCGGGATCAGGCGCTGGCGGTGTGCAGCAATGTGAAGCAGCGCCAGCTGGTCAATTATGGCGCGACCAGCATGGCCACACTGCTGCAGATGGTCAGCCACGGCATGGGGCTGACGTTGATCCCGGAAATCGCGGTGAGGACCGAAGCCAGCCGCAACAATGTTCGTATCGTCGCCTTTGCCGACCCGGAGCCATCACGCGACATCGGCTTGATCTGGCGCAAGCAGAGCGAGCGGCGTGAGGACTTCGAAGCGCTGGCGGTTTCGATCGTCGATTGCAGCCGCCGCTTGATGATTTCGGCGGATGAGTTAGACGATCTTGCCGCCTAACGGCGACTCTATGGGTCCAACGATGTCACTGCCTACCCTCCCCCGACGTGGGGAGGGTCGGACCGAAGGGCCGGGGTGGGGGGCAAAAACATCAAGGATTATGAAGGTTGTATCTCCCCACCCCGCTGCTTCGCAGCGACCCTCCCCACGTTGGGGGAGGGTAAAAGAGGCACTGTAGATTCCTTCAAAAGGGTCCTCTTAAACCACAGGTGGAACCGCAAGGTGTAACGCCAGCATGACCCACAACACACCGTTGAGGATAAAGCCGATGGCGAAAATCGGCTGGCGCAATCTCAAGCGGTTTGATGTGACGTGAATAATGGTGTGGGCGATGCGTGTCACAACGAAAAGCCAGGCCACGACGACGGCAAGGAATGTTGCGCCATTGACCGCGTATAGCGAAAGGCACACCACATAGAACAGCATCGGCAGTTCATAGAGATTGATCAGGTTGCGGATGGCGGTAACGCTGGCTTCCGGCTCCTTCAGCGGCAGTTTGAAATCCCGTGGGGTTGCTTGCCCGCTGATCACAGCCTCCCGGCGCCGAACGAAAACCACGAAATAAACCGCGTAGATCACTGCAGTCAGCGCGATCATTGGCCAGAATATTGCGGTCTGTGACATGGTCCCTCCTGATACTTGTCTATACGTTCTTCTCAGGGATGCGGACCAAGTGCAAGCCCGGCACCGATCTGAATTGGACAGCCAGGTGATCGATGAAGGTGCGGACCTTGCGCGGCAGGAAGCGCGCGCTCGCATATACCACATGGATATCCATCGGAGCGTAGGCGTAATCGGGCAGGACGCGTACGAGTTTGCCAGAATCAAGCAGCGATTGAACCAAGGGCAGTTGCGCTCCGCCGATGCCGAGACCAGTACTTATCGCCTCGTTCAAAACAAACGCATTGTTGGCGAGGAAGGTAGAGCGGACCGGCACCGTGAATGCGCCGTTGGGTCCTATCAAAGGAACCGATTCGCCCTGAGGCGACCACGAAAAGCGAACGTAGCGATGCTTGATGAGATCGTCCGGTGTCTGGGGGTTGCCGTGCGCAGCGATGTAATCCGGCGAAGCCACGAGAATGCGTTCGAATGTGGCAAGTTTTCTGGCGATCAGTTCTGAGGATTTCATATCGCCAAAGCGGATGGCCACATCAACACCTTCGGCGATCAGATCGGCAATGCGGTCGTCGAGAACAAGTTCAATCGTCAGGTCTGGATGCTGGCGCTGAAATTCGATGATGATGGGTGAAAGATGCATCTGGCCAAACCCGACAGGACCATGAACACGAAGGGTTCCGCGTAGGGTCGTGGATAATTCGCCAGCGCTCTCTTCCGCCTCGTCCACCGCCTGCAGAATCTGTCGCGCGTGCTGGTAAAAGATCTCCCCGCCCTCGGTAAGCGCCAGCTGACGCGTCGACCGGTGAAACAGGCGTACGTCCAGATGCCGCTCCAACGCCGCGATCTGCTGACTGACTGCCGGCTGCGTCAGACCGGTCTCCCTCGCCGCTGCGGATAGCGTGCCAAGCTCCGCAACACGGACAAACGTCTTCATTGCAGCGAATCTATCCATGAGACTCCTCAAAGAATTACTTATGAATGATATCAGCTGATCCAGCCTACGCAAAGCTGCATGAATGAATGATATCTGGTTCAGTAATTGAACTGGAGATGATTATGAGTCAGAAGATCAGAAAAGCAGTGGTTGTCGGTGCCAATGGGATCATCGGTGGTAACCTGATTGCCCATCTCGTTGAGCTTGGAAACTGGGAAATCGTCGGCCTGTCACGCCGCGGCGGAGGGACAGAGGGCAAGGTCAGTCATATCGCAGTCGACCTGCTTGACGCGGCGGAGTCCAAAGCGAAGCTCGCGCACCTTACCGGCGTGACGCATATTTTCTACGCCGCGTATCAGGATCGGCCTAGCTGGGCCGAGCTTGTACCGCCAAACCTCGCCATGCTGATGAACGCAGTGAATGCACTTGAGCCGATTGCGCCTGACCTCGAGCACATCAGCCTGATGCAGGGTTACAAGGTCTATGGCGCACATCTTGGACCGTTCAAAACGCCGGCGCGCGAAACCGATGCCAATCACATGCCGCCGGAATTCAACATCGACCAGCAGGACTTTCTGGAAGCCTTGCAGAAGGGCAAGAGCTGGACTTGGTCGGCGCTGCGCCCCTCGGTCGTCGTCGGCTTTGCGCTGGGCAATCCTATGAACCTTGCTTCGGTGATAGCCGTCTACGCATCGATGTCCAAGGAACTCGGCATTCCGCTGCGTTTTCCGGGCAAGCCCGGCGCCTATGACAGTCTGCTGGAGATGACCGATGCGGAACTTCTGGCGCGGGCGACAGTTTTTATCGCGACAAACCCACAATGCGGCAACCAGGCGTACAACATCAACAATGGCGATCTTTTCCGCTGGAGCGAGATGTGGCCGAAAATTGCCCGGTTTTTCGACCTAGAAGTCGCCTCGCCGCTTCCCATGTCGTTGAATGTGATCATGGCGGACAAGGAAGACCTGTGGAAGAAGATGATCGAGAAGCACGGTCTGGCCGACACGCCCTACAAAGATGTGTCGTCATGGGGTTTTGGCGATGCGGTGTTCGGCTGGGATTATGATTTCTTTGCCGACGGTACGAAGCTGCGGCGCGCCGGATTTCATGAATATGTCGATACGGAGGAAATGTTCATGCGCGTTTTCGCCGATCTCCGCGAACGGAAGATCATTCCCTGAATGGGTGCTAGGATGGCCTGGGTCTCGATTCGAGCCATCCTGGGGAGTGCGTCGCCCGTGAGTACAATTGTATTGCTTCGGCTCGAGGCCGCACTCATCGCAGTGCTTGCATTGGTCAGCTATGATATGTGGGGCCTAAGCTGGTGGCTGTTTGCACTGCTGGTGTTGGCTCCAGACCTCTCCATGCTCGGTTACCTCAGAGGTCCCCGCATCGGCGCCGTCTGCTACAACGCGTTCCACGTTTATTTTGTCGCCCTGGCGATCAGCTTCCTCGGGTGGTGGTCAGGGTCTCAATTGGTTCTCTCGATCGGCATTATCTGGGTCTTCCATATCGCCATCGACCGTACGCTTGGTTACGGATTAAAATTCCAGACCTCATTTCAGGATACGCATCTCGGGCGGATCGGACGCCACCGATCCTAGGAGTCCGCGAAGGGCTCGCCCTGCCGTCGCGGCCTGTCATAGTTCAGAAAGAACTCGTCGAGCTGTGGCGGCGGAACGTTGGTGCCTGCCAGCATGGCGTGTGCCTGCCCTCGATGGTGGATCTGGTGCACAAACAGGTGGGACAGTAAAAGGTAGATTGGCTCTTGCGATGTATCGCCGGTGCGCCAACTGATCGATACGATCTTGTCGAGGTCTTCTGGCTCCATATCGTCACAGAAGCCAATGAGGCTACTATCGAACTCTGTCTGTGCCTGCTTCAAGTCCGAAGCTTTCGGATAGGGAATGTCGCCAACCAGGCCGATGTTCTTACGGCCCTTACCGATCATGTCGGCCATATAGATATGATCGACGATGAGATTGTGGTTCAGCGTCAACTGGATGGATGGGAAGAAGCTGGTGCGCTCCTGCGCGAACTCTTCGTCGGTGAGCTGCTCACACGCGCTCAGCAGGCGGAAGTTCGACCAGGCGCTGTTACGCGCCATGGTCGAGAAGTGATCGTGGAGGACGGTGTCAGACATCGCCCCTCACTTCTGATCAGTTACCGCCCGGATAGTTCGGGCTTTCGCGGGTAATCGTGACATCATGGGTATGGCTTTCGCGCAAACCGGCATTGGTGATGCGGACAAATGTAGCCTTTTCGCGGAATTCTTCCAGATTTTTTGCGCCGACATAGCCCATGGATGCCCGGAGGCCGCCCGCGAGCTGGTGAAGCACACCGGAGACCGGGCCCTTATAAGCGACCTGGCCTTCGATGCCTTCCGGCACGAGTTTCAGTTCGTCGCGCACTTCCGCCTGGAAGTAGCGGTCCGCCGAGCCGCGCGCCATGGCGCCGACCGACCCCATGCCGCGATAGGCCTTGAAGGAGCGGCCCTGGTACAGATAGACCTCGCCGGGGCTTTCCTCGGTGCCGGCCAGTGCTGAACCCGCCATGGCAGCGGAAGCGCCAGCGGCAAGTGCCTTGGCAAAATCACCGGAATATTTGATGCCGCCATCGGCGATCACCGGAACATTATGCTTATGTGCCGCCTCAACTGCGGACATGATCGCAGAGAGTTGCGGTACGCCGACGCCCGCGACGATGCGCGTGGTGCAGATGGAGCCGGGTCCGATGCCGACCTTGACTGCATCGGCGCCGGCATCGATGAGGGCCTGCGTCCCGGCAGCCGTCGCGACATTGCCAGCAATGATCCGCACGGCATTCGACATTTTCTTGGCGCGGGTGACGGCATCGAGAACGCGCTGCGAATGGCCGTGGGCCGTGTCGATGACAAGGACATCGACACCTGCAGCAATCAGCCGCTCGGCCCGCTCGAAACCATCTTCGCCGACGCTGGATGCGGCGGCGACGCGGAGGCGGCCCTGCGAATCCTTGGCGGCATTCGGGTTGAGCTGCGACTTCTCCATGTCCTTGACGGTGATCAGGCCTACGCAATAGCCCTTGTCATCGACAACCAGCAGCTTTTCGATGCGATGCTGATGCAGAAGGCGCTTGGCTTCTTCGTGCTGGACATTGTTTTCGCGCACGGTGATGAGGTTTTCGCGCGTCATCAGTTCGTAGATTTTTTGCGCAGGGTCGGAGGCAAAGCGTACGTCACGGTTGGTCAGGATGCCGACGAGACGGCCTGCCTTGCGACTGCCCTCGCCTGCATTCTCGACGACTGGAATGCCGGAAATGCCATGGGCCCGCATCAACGCCTGCGCATCGGCGAGCGTCGCGTCCGGCCCAATGGTGACGGGATTGACGACCATGCCGGATTCGAACTTCTTGACCTGGCGGACTTCCTCGGCCTGCAGTTCCGGTGTCAGATTGCGGTGGATCACGCCCATGCCGCCAGCCTGCGCCATGGCAATGGCCAGGCGCGATTCGGTGACGGTGTCCATCGCGGCAGAGAGCAACGGCAGGTTGAGTTCGATATCGGGAGCGATGCGGGTGCGAATGTCGGTCTGGCCGGGCATAACCTCGGAGTGACCGGGCTGGAGCAGGACATCATCAAATGTCAGTGCCAGCGCGCCTGTCGCGGATTCAACGATTTTTGCCATGACCAATTTCCTTGCAATACGGCTAATACGACTAAAGGGCGCACCACGGTGGTGGGGCGCCGATCAAGTTCTGTTCAAGTGAATTGGCACGGGCTGGTAACACGGATATGTCGGTTTGAAAAGATCAAAACGCAATTACTGGCATCCCTCCTGCCATCCAGCCGCATAATATTGTAGCAATATCCGGCGCGCTCGCGCCGGATAGTGTCTGCGGTCTCGATTCGATCAAACGTCGAACTGATAGGTGACCGGCACGAATCGATAGCCATTTTCCTGCTTCTCGGCAAAACCCACGCTTGGGAACGGCATGTGGTAGCCGATGAATGGCACCTTGTCGGCCGCTATCATATCGAACACTTTTTTGCGTGTTGCCGCACCCATGGCCTTGTCGGTATCGAAGGCGACCTCCCAGTCGGGACGCTGCAACGAGGCGACGTAATGATTGGCCGTGTCGGCGGTCAGGACAAGATGCTTGCCAGCCGATTCGACGTGGAAAATCATGTGACCGGGCGTATGACCATAGGCTGCTTCGCTGGTGATGCCGGGGACTACCGCATCGCCAGCCTTGATGAAGGTGAACTTGTCGGCGAGAGGTTTGACCTTGGCATTGACAGCCTTTGCGTTGCCTTCAGCCTTGGTGCCAGTGCGCGCCGCGTCAGTCCAGAAATCGTACTCGATCTGACCGCCCACGTAGCGGGCATTGGGAAAGCCCGGTGTCTCGCCATTCATCAGACCACCGATGTGATCGCCGTGCATATGGGTAATGACAACGAGCGTCACCTGATCGGGCGTGTAGCCAGCGGCTTTCATGGGAGTTCTCGAGCTGTCCGAGGCCATTCTCGCGACCGCCTGCACCGAACCCTGTGTCGATGAGCACCAGTTCCGATCCGGTATTGATCAGGACCGGCGTGAAACCGTTGACGAATTTCGTTTCCGGCAGGAAATTGGCGCGCATCAATTCGGCTACGGCTTCCTGGCTTTGATTGGCACCGAAGGTTGGAAACGGACCATCGCCTGGGCGCAGCCCGTCAAGCAGGGTGGTGACTTCGAAATCGCCCAGTTTGATGCGCTTGAATCCGGGAGACTTGATGTCCGATTGCGGCACAGCTGCCTCGGCGGTTTCAGTTATCATCTGCGACATTGCCAATCCGCCGGCCATGGCGCTTGATGCGAGGAAAAGATTGCGGCGGGAAATCTCGAATGCAGACATGGGAATATCTCCTTGAGGCAGCGATGAGGTTGGCCGTAGGTATATATAACTCCGGGGAACGCCAGTGTTGCCGGTCCGTTCCTGCTGAATAGCCGAAAAACTGTCGCGACCGGATCACTTCTGATTGATCGCCGCTTGAGCGCACCCATCGCGGGTGCTATCGGACACCGCATATGGCGCTCGAATCCCATAGAACAAGATTTGCGCCCTGTTTTCTCACCGACCTGAGAACTGGAATTCAACTTGAACCGTATCGTTCCGCTCGTCCTTGCCGTCGCCCTTTTCATGGAGAACATGGACTCGACCGTCATAGCAACGTCGCTGCCAGCGATCGCCGCCGACATCGGCACAAGCCCGATTGCTCTGAAACTTGCGTTGACCGCTTACCTCGTCTCGCTCGCGGTGTTCATTCCTGTCAGCGGGTGGATGGCCGACAGGTTTGGTGCAAAGAATGTTTTTCGTGCCGCCATTGTCGTTTTTGTTCTCGGATCGATCGCCTGCGCAGTCTCTGGTTCGCTCCTGGAATTCGTCGTATCGCGCTTTCTTCAAGGCGTAGGCGGAGCAATGATGACGCCCGTTGGTCGTCTCGTCCTGGTGCGTTCGACGCCGCGCAATGAACTCGTCAGCGCGATGGCATGGTTGACGATGCCGGCACTCATCGGCCCACTGATAGGGCCACCCGTTGGCGGTTTCCTGACAACCTATTTCAGCTGGCACTGGATTTTCCTGATCAACGTTCCGATTGGCATCATCGGAATCATTGTCGCCACCCGCTATCTGCCTTCCATCGAAACCTTGGTGCAGCGGCCGCTTGACGTTCCCGGCTTCTTCTTAAGCGGTATCGCGGCGTCAGGCATCGTCTTCGGCCTGTCCGTCGTCAGTCTTCCGGCGTTGCCAAGCTGGGTCGGGATCACGACGCTCATCGTCGGTATCATTTCCGCGGCACTTTATCTTTTCCACGCACGCAGAACGGCGGAACCGCTGCTTGCTCTCAATCTTCTTGATAATCAGATATTCAGAGCGGCGATCGTTGGCGGCAGCCTCTTCCGCATCGGTGTCGGTGCCATACCATTTCTCCTGCCACTCATGTTTCAGATTGGCTTCGGATTGACGCCGTTTCAATCGGGAATGATCACCTTCGTATCCGCGCTGGGTGCAATGAGCATGAAGCTCGTCACAAAATGGTTCTACCGGAAAACCGGCTTCCGCAACTCGCTGATGTATGGATCGTTTGTCGCCGCGATATTCGTCGCGGTCAACGGATTCTTCACGCCGGAAACGCCCTATTGGCTGATGATCCTGCTGTTGCTCGTGGGTGGATTTTTCCGTTCGCTGTTCTTCACCGGGACGAACGCCCTCGCCTATGCCGATATCCCGAACGAGCAGACGAGCCAAGCAACCCCGATCAGTTCAGTCGCCCAGCAGATTTCAATCGCGCTCGGTGTGGCGGTTGCCGGCGGTATTCTTGAGATCACAACCAAGATACACGGCGGCCCGCTGCAGCTCTCCGATTTCCACATCGCCTTCTTTGTCGTGGCGGCAATTTCGGGTTTGGCGTGCCTGTCCTTCAGGGCGTTGGGTCCTGACGCGGGTTCAGAGGTTTCCGGTCACCGGCCGCTGATCAAGGTCGCCGCGCCTGCCGAGTAGTAGGATAGCTTTGTCAACCGTGAATCTCGGATGACCAATCCTTACCACCAGAACAATCCAATGTATGGTCCTGTAGCTCACAAATTATTCTATAATCTCCAACTCGATACCGGTCGGTCGCAATCAGAAAGAGTCAGTCTATAGAATCCCGGTCGTCGGGTAGTCCCTTGAAGTCCCGTGCCAGCAAATAAAGCTCGACGGATTCCGCGCGTGACGCCGGTGGCTTCACGTGGTGCACGGATTTGAAATGTTTTTTCAGCAGCGTGAGCACTTCGTTTTCGGTGCCACCCTGAAATGTCTTGGTGAGAAAATGCCCGCCCGGGCGCAGCACCGAGACGGCAAAGTCCGCAGCGACTTCGCAAAGGTGGGTTGTGCGGATGTGGTCGGTGCGGCGATGGCCCGTTGTCGGCGCCGCCATATCCGACAGCACGATATCGGGGTGCCCGCCCAATGCCTCGATCAATGTCTCCGGTGCAGCGTCATCGAGAAAATCCATTTCCAGCAAGGTCACGCCGGTCAGGGGATCGACATGCAGATAATCGATACCAACAACAGTGGGCTGGTGGGCCGGCGACTCAACGATAGATGCCGCAATCTGGCTCCAGCCACCCGGAGCGGCGCCAAGATCGATAATGCGCTGACCCTTTTTCAGGATCTTGTAGCGGTCGTTGATCTCGATCAATTTGTACGCCGCGCGCGAACGATAGCCGTCCGCCCTTGAGCGCTGCACGTAAGGATCGTTGATATGACGTTCGAGCCAGCGCCGTGACGATTCCTTGATCGTACCGGCCTTCTTCTTGATCTTGGTATGCAGGCCGCGCGTGCCTGTGCCGCCGCGTCCGCCTGTGGTTGTCTTAGCCATAAGGGCCCCTATTCCTGGGTCATGCGGTTGCACGCAACCAGCGATTGCGCCACGCGCCATCACGCGACATGAGTTCAGTCAGAATACCTTCGCGCAGGCCGCGATCCGCCACGCGCAGCTTCTGGCTCGGCCAGACATTGCGGATGGCATCGAGGATGGCACAACCGGCAAGAACAAGATCGGCACGGTCGGCGCCGATACACGGATTGGCAACCCGCTCATCGAAGCTCCACGACAGGAGCTTGCTGGTCATTTCCGTGACGTCATCGTTCTGCATCCAGACACCATCGATGCGGCGTCGGTCATAGCGCTCAAGTCCGAGATGAATGCCGGCCAGCGTCGTCACTGTTCCCGACGTGCCGAGCAGGTGGAAGTTCTGGCTCTTGACCAGATCGCCAAGCTTGTGACGCTCGGAGAAGTCATTGATCAGTTCGGCCACGTGATCGACCATGACGGCGAAATTGTCCGTCGTCACGTCACGTCCGCCGAAACGCTCGGCCAATGTCACCACACCGACAGGCAGCGATGTCCATGCAATGATGTGCTCGGCAAGGCGCGGCGACCGGCGTTCGGAAACGTCGATCAGCGCGATTTCGGACGAGCCGCCGCCGATATCGAACAGAACGACAGCGTCTGTTTCGCGCTCCACCAGCGTTCCGCAGCCGGATACCGCAAGCCGAGCCTCGGTCTGGCGATTGATGATCTCGAGTTCGAGGCCGGTTTCGTGTTTGACCCTCGCCAGAAACTCCTCGCCGTTCGATGCCTGACGGCAGGCTTCGGTGGCGATAAGCCGGGCGCGGCGAACGTCGTGGCTATCGAGTTTGTCGCGGCAGATCTTCAGCGCCTCGATAGCGCGATCCATTGCGTTGTCGTTCAAGCGTCCGGTCGCGCCAAGGCCCTCACCGAGGCGGACGATACGGGAAAACGCATCAACGACACGAAACTGTCCCGGACGCGTCGGCGATGCCACAAGAAGCCGGCAATTGTTGGTGCCGAGATCGAGTGCGGCATAGAGCGGCGCGCCGCCGGAATGCCTTGATTCGCGCCGCCGGGTTTCTTGAACCGGGGCCGCAGAAGAACCGTTCGCTGGCGCCGCAGCGACCGGTGCGACGGCATCGACCGGCTTGATCCCGGCACGGCCACGACGGCGGAAACGGTTGGGCCGCCGCTTCTTACCGGTTTTGGCTGGGGCATTGATAGTCCCATGAGTTGCGGGAGCGCTTGAGACAACAATCGGCTCCGTCGAAGCAGGCGATTGCTTCGACTTGCCACGTCTTCTGCGACGCGCACGTTTCTTAGGGTTCTTGTCGAAGCGTCCTTCCGGGGAATCGGACTGGCTTTCCTGCCGATGATGTGCAGGATCCCCATGCGGTCCGGGCCCATTCTTGGTGGGACCTTTGGTGCCATTCAGCACCGTGCCACCACCGGACGCCCCTCCATCCGGCGCAATTGGCGCGCCTCTCTCGGGGTCTTTCAAAATCTTATCCTTCGAGCGCCGCGCGAACCATCAAGGACGCAAGCAGGACGCTTTTTAATTAACGTTGGATTTAATGTAACATGCTTTACCGAATATCCAAGAGGCAGGGGGAAATTAGCGGGCCGCCAGATTCTGAATTTTGGACAACGAGCTTGTAACGGCCTCCCAGCCAGTCGATTGCAACTTGTCCGAGCTTGCTACGAGGTCGCCGTTTAATGTTTTCCAGCGATTGCCCTGACCCGTCATTCGTGCGGCGAGGTTCAAAATCCAGGGCGAAAAGGAGAACAACCCAGGATTGCGCCCGAGCCCACGTCGCATTGCGGCGAGTATCTGCGGTACGGTGACCGGATGTTTGTCCGCGACAATGAACGTGCCGCGATCGGTTTTCGGCTCGTTCAAGCTGTGGAGGATGGCCCGGCACAGAGCGGCGCGATCGACCAGGGATCGTTGACCGGTCAGGGACTTCAGCGGCAACGGAATAGGCAGCGCAGCGAGGTTCATGAGCGTCGCCATATTACCCTTCACACCTGCGCCATAAACGAGAACGGGACGCAGGATCGTATAGTTTCCACGGTGCATCGCCGCGGCGATTTCAGTCTCGGCCGCAAGCTTGGCCCGTCCATAATCATCGGTTGGTTGCGGCGGATCGCTTTCCATCGCGACACCCTCGTGAACACTCGCACATTGCGCACGTATCGATGAGACAAAGACAAACTTGCCCGAGATGGTTTTATGCGCAGCCTTCGCGAGTTTCACCGCGAGGGTGCAGTTGACTGCGTGATAGATATCGGCAGCATTGGCAAGTTGCGTATGTGCTATTGCTGCCAGATGCACGACATGGTCGACGTCCTCCAGGAGGCGCACAAAGAGTTCGACAGGTTCATCCGGTGCAGGCAGGCGGACGTTGTTTGCGTCAGGAGCGCCGGCACTTCGGGTTGCCCTGATCACCGTATGGCCGGACGCTTCGAGTTGCTTGACCAATTCCACACCGATGAAGCCCGAGGCTCCTGTCACGAGAACAACACCGGTTGCCATATGATTTTACCCTTTCGTGCGTTGCCACTCATAGCAACATGGAGGTTTCCATATCAATGCGGCTCCGGGACTAAATCGAAAGGACTAATCAGGAGCAATAGGGCTCTTTACGTGCCTATGATAGGCGTCGGATCAGGGACCGCGATCACTGTCGTCATGGAGTAACGCGCGTAATGCATCCGTCCGATTTTCAACCATTGGAAACAAAAGACTTTCTGATTCTGGCCGCAATCATGGTGGCCATTCTTTGGGGATGTTGGGAGGCCGGAACGATGCTGGTCAAATCAAGAAGTGCAAGTGACGCCAACCAGAATACTCAGCAATCAAACAGCCTTTCGGATCACTTTCGTGCCTGATTGGCCGATTTTCGCGTCGCCCGGATTGTTGGGCGCAAGCAGGCGTGACCGCACGTTTTCGATCTTTTGATCCCCTACACTCACACATGTTCTCGTTGATAATTCGCGCATAAGTTGTATTAAGGCGCCAGTACAATTTTGAGATGTCCCCCATGTCTGAGAATGACCATCAGCCGGTGAAAGTTACCGGCCTCTTGTTACTCGCTGCCATTGCGTTGGTATTTCTCGCTGTTATCTGGCTGATCGGAACCGCGTTCGCGCGGACAGGAATTGTCTATGGCGGCGGGGACACGATGGAACGAATGACTTCTGTCAGCGTTGTATTACGCTGACCCTATTTCCGTCAGCAGGGGCTTGGCATCGACTTTACCTATTATGCCCTCCCCGGGCGGTGCCAAGCCTCACCCTTACGAACGCCAGATTCGGATGAACTTTGGCGTTCCGCCAATTAACCGAACTTGACCAGATTGTGGACTGGCAACGGCCCACCGGGGAATTGAACGAGCCGTGAGCCGATGGTCAGCGAACCGAGATCGAGACCGAAAAAGCCAAGCCGCTCGATGAGCGTGCCAATCTCAGCTTTGGCTGTGCTGTCATCGCCTGAATAGAAAAGAACGCGGCGACCGCCTTCCGCGCGAGGATCGCCAGAGACAAGATGCGCCAGAAGGTGGTTGAACGCCTTTACCAGCCTCGCGCCGGGCACCAGATCCGCCACGACTTCACTGGATGAGCGCCCCTTGAGGTCGATCGGCTGGAAAAGCGGTGCCTCGATCGGATTGTTGGCGTCGATGACGATGCGGCCGTTCCAGGCCGGCAGATCGGCAAGCGCTCCAGGCAGCTTTGTCCAGTTGACTGCTACAAGAACAATATCAGCACTCGCAGCTTGTTCACGCGTTCCTGCCTTGATGGACGGGCCGAGTTCATCAACCATATCCTTTAGTGACTCCGGGCCGCGGCTGTTGGCGATGACAGCCTCGATCCCAGCGCGAGCAAGCGCTCGTGCGAAAGCCGAGCCGATTGCTCCGGATCCGATAATACCAATGCTCATGATTTTACTCCTTCAGGTTACGGGAATGGGATTTGTTGGAGAAAGAATAGGCCAATCATTCCTTGACGATAAGCAGGTAATAGCTTTTATTACTTTCAATCAATCGTTGAAGATCACCCATGGAAACACTGGCCAATCTCGAGTCCTTTGTACGCAGCGCCGAAAGCGGTGGCTTCTCCACGGCAGCAAGACGTTTGGGCGTAACCCCCGCGGCGGTCAGCCGGAACGTTGCAATGCTGGAGCGCAATTTGGGCGTCCGGCTCTTTCACCGCAGCACACGAAAATTGACATTGACCGAGGACGGCGAACACTTTCTGCAAGCGGTGCAGGGAAATCTCGATGCGCTGCAGTCGGCTATCGCAAGCATCGCCACTGATCGCGGCCGACCCTCCGGGGTGCTCAAGATCAGCATGAGTCCGACTTTCGGCACGAGCTATATCCTGCCGCTTCTCCCCGCCTTTCTTGAGAAATACCCTTCGATCCGCCCCGACTGGCAACTGGAGAATCGTCAAGTCGATCTGATTGCCGAAGGGTTCGATGCAGCAATCGGCGGAGGCTTCGAGCTGGCGCAGGGCGTTGTGGCGCGGACGCTGGCGCCGGCGCATATCATTGCCGTCGCGTCACCCGGCTATATGAGTGGGCGCACCCCGCCAACCAATCCGGAAGGCATCGCTTTGCTGGATGGAATCGTCATGCGCGCTACGCGCACCGGCCGCGTGCGGCAGTGGACAATGCGAAATGTTCATGGCGAGGAAATGCTGGCAACACCGACGGAGAGGATCGTGCTCAACGATCCTGTGGCAATGTGTCAGGCGGCGCTGCTCGGTCTCGGGGTGACACTGATTGCCGTGCCGGATGCCCTGCCTTATCTTGAAAACGGCCGTTTGATACGGCTCATTCCGCAATGGTATGCGGATGCGGGACCAATCTCCATCTATTACGCCAACCGCACGCTACTGCCTGCCAAGACCCGCGTCTTCGTCGATTTCATCGCGGAAGCCGTCAAGCGCGATCGATTGCCGGAACGTTTTGCGGGAAGTCTTGGATAAGGAGACAGGAAAAGGCCGGTGCTGGAAGAGAACCGCACCGGCGCGACAGAGGCAATCAGATAAGCCGGTTATGCTCGATGAGCTGCCGCAGGCGGCGTTGCTGTCCATCGCTGTCGGGGTTTACACGACGTGCTTGTTTCTTTGTCGCCGGTTTTGCGGCCTTCACGACAGTATCAGGCGACACTGTGACAGGGGTTTTCAGCCGTTTCAGGAAGGTAATAGCGCGGTTCAACATAATGAGAATCCTCCAAATGCCATCAAGCCGCGTGGACCGGGGGATCCAGCGGGGAAACTTCGACTTTTGAGGCAACTAGTAGAATTTTACCACCGTTCGAAGGGGCGCGCCAGCACTATCTGGAGCCGCAATTAAGCCGCAAATGACGACCTACAATTGCGAATCGTCTTTTGGCCAAAGTTTGGCTCTTCGCGGCGTCAGAGGTTCTCGACCCGCCAATCTCATTCCAAATGACCGATTCTGTACGCACCCGATTTTGGCTCTTGTGATGCAAGCGGCCCGCAATCGAAAAGCCTCGTCCAGCAGTTTGTAACTTTGTAGGAGAGCCTCATGGCCAAAGGACAACAGAAGAGTAATCGCGAAGTGCGAAAACCCAAGAAAGAGAAGGTCGCCCCCAAGGCCGACGTTCCGTTCAGCTCCATGATCAAAAAGGCGGAGAGCACAACGCCGAAGGCCAAGCCAAAGGGCTGATGTTCTCCGACAAGCCCCTGCTGACAGTTGGGGCTTTCGTACTAAAGGACCTCGTAACGCAAATGGGTGACCAGTGGCGACGCGAGTATCTTTGTGTTTTTCAGCTCGATTTTTTGATTGCCCATGTTCTCGAAGAGGCGTGTCCCCTGGCCGAATAATACTGGCGCGAGTTGTAGAACGATATCATCGACCAGCCGCGCCTCAATTATTTGCCGAGCGGTATCAGCTCCCATGACGACGACGTCCATATCACCTGCGGCGGCTTTTGCTTGCCGCACAGCGCTTTCGACACCGTCGTTGACGAAAGTGAACGCCGCGCTCTTCATCGGCAGCGGGGCGCGGTTTTCGTGTGTCATGACGAAACTCGGTGCGGGATATGGCGTATCTTCCCAATGCTGCAGCCCGAGATCGAAAGTTCGCCTGCCGAGAATGACCGCACCCACATTTGCAGGCATCTCCCGTGCCATTTCGCGGTCGACGTCAGAGTCTCCATCAAAAATCCACTGATGCAACCGTTCGCCGCCCTCACCCATCGCATGCTTGTGGCTGGTGTTCGGCCCGGCAATGAAGCCATCGAGTGACATCGTAAACGAAACAATTACCTTTCCCATGCAACTTCTCCGCGTTTGATGATCCGAATTTTAGTTTCCCCGAAGGTCCTTCACAATCGTTTTCGAGTTCAATCGAACGTCGTGCAAAATGTGAACAAAACAGGAACAAATTCCTTTTCATATATGCCGGGTTGTGGCAATCTTTGTGAAAAGGAGATTCTGATGAACGCCATATCCCAACAACCGGACGATGAAATCGATGAGGCACTGGCTTATCATCAGGGCGATGTGAGGGCGACGATTGCTGCCCTTCTGGCGGAGCGGGAGTTCCTTTTGCGCGAGATCGAATACGCTTCTCTCGCCATGTCCTATGGCTTTGCAAGGGGCTGGAAGCCGGGGCTCGGTTCTGGCCGAGATATGACAGCATGATAGACTTGGAAGCCGCCGCGTGCGATGGTTGCATATCCAGCAATGCGAGATGCAATGAAACATAGTCCAAAACAGATGCCTGAAGTTGGTGTCCGCCCGAAGCGGGTCCTGAGCCCTTCGGAACAGAAAAGCCTGGCAACGACAGCTGCGGCTTCCGCCATCATCAATGATGAAACCAATAAGTGGGAAAGCAAGACCGCGCGTCTGAAGGCATTGCGGCTCGCCAAAGAGGCTGAGGAGCAGGCAGAAATCGCCGCGCGGCCGCCGGCAGTTCCCAAAGCAAAGAAGACTGCCCGGACGGCCAAAGCCAAATAACTTTCCATACAGGTGCGGGGCGTCCTGCGATTGTGACGTTACAGGCGAATCGTTGCTGCCCCATATTCCGTGTTTCATCCTTTGCCCACGCGGTGCTTGGGAAATATTTCGAAATAGAAAAGTCCCGAAAAGACTGAGGAATAGACTTTAGTTCAGTCTTTCGAAATTATTTCTCAGGCCTTGGCATTGACGAAACAAGCGCTTAGCCCTATGTATGGGCTATCGGTATTTGGTAGTTTGTTATTAGTTTATTGCGCCACAGGCGCTCTGAAAGATCCTTCTTCAAAAATCGAGCTAAGAACTGCATGGCGCGTCGTGCCCTGTATTAAAATATTTCCATTGAAAGGGTTCATCATGAGCACTGGAACAGTAAAGTGGTTCAATTCCACAAAAGGCTTCGGCTTCATTCAACCAGATGATGGTTCAGCAGATGTATTCGTACACATCTCTGCCGTTGAGCGCGCTGGTATGCGCAGCCTCAATGACGGTCAGAAGATCAGCTTCGAATTGGTCCGTGACAACAAGTCCGGCAAGATGACTGCTGATCAGCTTCAGGCTGGCTGATAAATAATTCATCTTCGCGTCTTTGACCACGGATGTACTGGCACTGATAGCAGAGATGAATTTGAGAAGGTCGGGTTTTCCCGGCCTTTTATTTTGTCCAGATTTTGCTTATACGCCGGAAAAACAAGACATTTCCGCGCATAGCCGAGAAATGTCTGGAAAGAAACAATTCTCCATCACTACAGTGCGAGTCATCATCATTGCCCTTTCTTCCAAGGGTATCGCATTGTTTGAAGGAGTCTCCCGGTTATGAAAGTACTCGTCCTTGGCAGTGGCGTCGTCGGCGTCACATCGGCCTGGTATCTGGCGCAGGCGGGCCATGAGGTCACCGTCATCGACCGCCAGCCCGGACCGGCACGAGAGACGAGCTTTGCCAATGCCGGGGAGATATCGCCGGGCTATTCCTCGCCATGGGCCGGGCCGGGTGTGCCGGTCAAAGCGGTCAAATGGATGCTGATGCATTTCGGGCCGCTCGTCGTGCGACCGAAATTCGATCCTTACATGGCGCTGTGGCTGATCAAGATGCTGCGCAACTGCACGTCGACACGCTATGCCCGCAACAAGTCCCGCATGGTTCCAATTGCTGAATATAGTCGCGATTGCCTGAAAGCGCTGCGCTCCGAGGTAGACATTCCGTATGATGAACGCACGCAGGGCACATTGCAGCTTTTCCGTACACAGAAACAATATGACGGCGCTGCTGATGACATCGAGGTACTGAAGCAGTTTGGTGTTCCCTACGAGCTTCTCGATCCCGCCGGGTGTATCGCCGCCGAGCCGGCATTAGCCAATGTCAACGGCAAGTTTGTCGGCGGTCTCAGGCTTCCCGGCGATGAAACTGGCGACTGTCAGATGTTTACGGAAAAACTCGCTGCACTCTGCGTCGACGCCGGAGTGAAGTTCCGGTTCAACACGACGATCACGTCCATCAACACCAGCACCAGCCGTATCGCCAGCGTATCGACAGAGACGGAAGAATGGACTGCCGACGCCTATGTCGTTGCGTTCGGCAGCTACTCGCCCTTCCTGCTGCGACGTATCGGCGTACATATCCCCGTCTATCCGGTAAAAGGCTATTCCATCACGGTCCCTATCACCGACGCAGATGCTGCTCCGGTTTCGACCGTCATGGATGAAACCTACAAGGTCGCTATCACGCGACTTGGTGACCGGATTCGCGCTGGCGGTACGGCGGAGATTTCGGGCTATGATCTCGCCTTGCGCGATGCCAGGCAGGCGACGCTGAAACATTCCGTCGGTGATCTTTTTCCGAAAGGCGGCGATCTGAGCAAGGCAAGTTTCTGGGCAGGCCTGCGTCCAATGACGCCGGACGGTCCGCCGATTATCGGTGGCGGTACGAGATATGCCAATCTATACCTCAACACCGGCCATGGCACGCTTGGCTGGACGATGTCCTGCGGCTCCGGCCGCATCCTTGCCGACCTTATCTCTGGAAAATCTCCAGAGGTGGACGCATCGCCACTCAACATCGGCCGCTACGGCTGATGTTTCATTTTGCCGGCTTCAAAGATTGCCCGTAAACTCTTTAAAACATTACAAATTGTTTAGATTGGTGTTCAGTTTTCATTCATCTCGTCGGGCCTACAACCGGGACGTCCCAAGACAACCCGTGGTTTAACAGAACCGCGCAACTGACGAGGAAACGAAATGAAAAAGATTGCTCTGGCAGCGCTTGCCATCTCCCTGATCGCGACGCCTGCCGCCTTCGCCCAGCAGCAGAATTACAAGGGTGGCCATTACGGGCACCAGCAGGATCGCGTGGTAAAGAAGCGGGTCGTTACGAAAACCGTGGTGGTGAAAAAGACCCGCTGGTCGCGTGGCCACGCACTTCCTTCCAACTACCGTCGCAATGTTGTTCGCGATTATCACCGTTATCACCTGAAGACACCACCACGCGGTTACCAGTGGGTCAAGGCCGACAATGATTACGCTCTGATCAGCGTTACATCCGGTATCATTTCGGCACTCGTGCAGGCTCGATAGTCAGAGCTGGCTAAAAGATTGGAAGGCGGCACTTGCGCCGCCTTTTCCATTTCAATTCACAAACACCCGGACGCTTGCCGCACGGCCGACTGCATCGATGACGGTCAGCGTCGAATATCCACTACCGTCCGGAACCCATTGGTTGACGCGGCGGCGCGATGTCTCCGGCAAAGGCTTGCCATTCGCAAGCCAACGGAACGGGGCGCGGCCGCCTTGGAGTTTCAGCGCCAGTGGCATGATTTCACCGCCTGTTGTTGCTCCAAGCTCAATCCGTGCGCCTTCAGGCGGATAGACGATCTGCGGTGCTGGTTCGCGTGTCGAGGACGCGAGCAAACCGCTCGAATTCATCGAGAAACGCCGCTGGCTGATTGGCAATTGCGCCTGCGCAATGCGAACTGCGCCCGCTGGTGCAGGTGACAGGGGCGTGATGGCGATGCCGGATTTTGCGAAACCTTCAAATAAAATGGGTGCAGCCGAGCCGTAGCCGGTCAGTCCCGGTACGGCGCCATTGTCAGGCCGGCCGACCCAGACGCCAAGCACATAATTGCCATCGAAACCTACCGACCACGCGTCGCGGTAACCATAGCTCGTGCCGGTCTTGTAGGCGATGCCGCGCTGACCTGAGCCAACGGGCGGCATGACACCGGAGAGAATGTCGGCAACGTTCCACGCCGCCACGGGTTCCAGCAATGGTTCGCCTTCGATGGTGCCTGGCTTGTCCTGAATGCCATCGCCGAGTTGCATCGGCCGGCCGCGATTGGCAAGACCGGCATAGAGCTGCACGAGATCCTTCAGCGTGATACCGACACCGCCGAGGCCGATGGCAAGGCCCGGCGCTTCATTCGGCGGCAACACCGGCCGGACTTCAGAGCGCCGGAAGCGAACCATCAGCCGCGTCGGGCCGACGACCTCAAGCAGTCGGACAGCCGGTACGTTGAGCGACAATTGCAGCGCCTGCCTGATGCTGACATCGCCCTGATAGCTCATATCGAAATTGCGCGGCCGGTACCCGAAGAAGTCGGCGGGCCGATCCTCGATAATGGTCTCCTGGCTGATCAGGCCATCCTCGAAAGCCAAGCCGTAGATAAAGGGCTTGAGCGTCGAACCCGGCGAGCGGTTGATTCGCGTCATGTCGATCCAGCCCGACCGGCTTGCGTCGAAGTAATCCGCGGATCCCACCTCGCCGACAATCTCCCCTGTGCGAACATCGGCCATGACCATGGCGACGGATACCTTGGGGCCGAGCTTCTCCGCCGCGTCCTTCGCGACCACTTCAAGCCCCTGCTGGATCGAGCGGTGCAGCGTTGTCTGATGCCGTTTGACAGACGGCTCCTTGCGCTGGGCTGCCTCCGCCAGATGCGCGGCATATGCCGGCAATTGCAATCGGCGTGACGGGATCGGCCCAAGCCCTGCCCGCTCTGCCTCGCCGTCGCCCACAACCTGTTCGACCGCCATTCGGTGCAGCACGCGGCCACGTGCTGCTTCGGCCAAGGCGAGGTTGCGGTCCGGCCTGCGTCTTTCCGGCAATTGCGGCAAGGCGACAAGCAGTGCGGACTGTGCCACGGTAAGGCGGCGCGGTTCCTTGCCAAAATAGGCAAGGCTTGCGGCGCGAATGCCCTCGAGATTGCCGCCATAGGGTGCGAGTGACAAATAGAGATCGAGGATTTCCGCCTTGTTCAAACGCCGCTCGATCTGCAGGGCACGAACCAGTTGCTGGAACTTTGCGCTGAGCGACCGACCCTCGCGCGGCTCGATAAGCCTTGCCACTTGCATGGACAGGGTTGAGGCGCCCGAGACGATGCGGCCGTTGCTGACGAGTTGCACGGCAGCGCGTGCAAGTGCAATGGGGTCAATGCCCCGGTGCTGCCAGAAACGCTGATCCTCATAGGCGATGAGCATGCGGACGAATTGCGGATCGACGTCCTTTGCCGTCGTGCCAAGCCGCCAACGGCCTTCGGATGTGGCGAAGGCGCGCAGCAACTGTCCATCCGCATCCAGCACCTCGGTCGAGACTTCCCGTGCTTTTTCCAGGGGTGGCGGAAAAGTGCGGTCGGCTGCGTCAAGGCCAAACGCAAGCATCGTGGCCAGCACCAGATTGGCCGAAATGCCGATGCAAAGTTTGCGCGCGGACCACATTATTGTGCTGCAACGACCTCCATGCGACCGGTTGACGTGCGTGCAGAGAACTGCGGACGATACATGTCCTCAACGCTGGCTGCCGGATGGTCATAAGTGCCGGGCGTCACCGCACGGACCACATAGGCGAGCGTGATTTCGCCATTGTCCCCCGTCGCCCGATCAAAGGCCGCGACGAAACGATCACTGCGGAATTCCGTGTGTGCTGCCTCCACTTCGCCGATCCAATCGAAATTCGACAGGCTGGCGCTATTGACGAGGCCAGGATTGTCAATTTCGAAACCGGCAGGCAGAAGATCGGTGATGAGCACGCGCGACGGCCAGTTGTTGTTCTCGGTCACCTTCAGAACGACCACATAACGTTCGTTCTGCTTGGCCTCGCTGACATTGGCCTCCTTGCCATCGAGCGTGTAGTAGGTCCGCTCGATGTTGAAACCATCGCCGCCGGCAGGCAGCGGCTGCGACGGAGATGCCACGGTGGTCACCACTGCCGACACAGGTTCGGCGGTCGCATTGGTGATGGTCACTGGCTGCGCCAGCAACTCATCGCCGGTCAATCGTGCCGCATAGCCTCCGCTATGGGCAGCGCCATTGATGTCGAGCTGTAGATCCTTGTCGCCATCCTGAACAGCACGTGCCGCCAGCAGCATCCACGTCTGCTCCTGCGTGCTCGTGTAAATCTTGTGCTCCCATTCATTGGCAACGATCTTCGACAGTTGTGGAATGATCGGCGGGACCGGTCTGCTCTCGGCAGCAAGCGCCAGCACTGCTGCGTCATCACGCAAGGACGATCCATAATCCGAGCGAACCAGGCTGACATTTGTCACCGTAGTCGACTGTTGCAGCGCATTGGTGAAGATGCTCTGCGAACGCTGGGCATCGCCATAAAGCGACAAGGCAGCCGCCAGGTGCGCGCGTGACAATGGCGTCGGGAACTCGGCGAGTTTTGTGTCGGCGTAGTAGCGCAGATCGCTGATAGCCGCCTTGCGGTTGCGCGCGAGCACATAGAGCGCATAGGCAATCTCGTTGCCCTGATCCTTGACGTTCACGTCATAGCTCAGGGAGTTCTGCAGGTTTTCCAGCGCCTGTACCAGAGCCTGTTCCGGCACATTGTACTTCTGCTCGCGGGCGCGGGTGAGGAAATCCGTGACATAGGCATCAAGCCAAAGGTCGCCGGAACCCGGAGCCCACAAACCAAAACTTCCCGAGGAAGACTGATAGGAGAGGACACGGTAGATCGCCTCCTGCACGCGCTTCTGCACCTCGCCGTCGTCGGCAATGCCGGATTGCCTGGCGAGTTCGCTCATGTAGAGCAGCGGCAAGGCGCGGCTGGTCGTCTGCTCTGCGCAACCATAGGGGTAGCGATCGAGTGTCATCAGCAAGGCGGGAATATCGAAGGCGGCCGAGCGCGTGACGTTCAGGCTGACCGAAGCGCCCTGCAAGACGCTGCCGGCCAGTAATTCGCTGTCCACTTTGAGGCTACTGTTTGGCGCGAGCTTGATCGGCTTGCGTACCGTCATCGGCAAGGTTGCAGGTCGAACAGGGATATTGAGGGTCTGTTCAAGCGAAAGACCGGCAACATTCGATAGCTTGACCGACACAACACCATCGCCCGGCTGATTGCCGGTGAGCGGCAGGGTAAGGTTAGACTTACCGCCAGCGGTCAGAGTGATGGTTTGCGATGCTCCCGGTTGATCGACCTTCACGACAGGATTGCTGGTTACCTGTACCTGATAATCGCCGGCCGGCGCATCGGTATTGGCAATATCGAGCCGCAACGAAGACTTGTCACCGGGGGCAAGGAATTTCGGCAGGCTGGCGGTGACAACTACCGGATCGCGAATGACCACGTCGGAGGTGGCATGGCCGACACCGGACTTTGACCAGGCGACAGCCATGAGACGTGCAGTACCATTGAATTGTGGAATATCGAAGGTGACATTGGCCTTTCCCTGTGGGTCCAGTTTCACGGGCCCGGAGAAGAAGGCAATCAGCTTTTCGGTGGGCGGGCTGCCCTGCATCGGCATCTGAGCGCCGTCGCCACCAGTCCGCAGCTTGCCCGTTGCACCCTGCGAGCCATCGATCAGACGGCCGTAAAGATCGCGGATTTCAAGACCCAGTTGCCGCTGACCGAAGTACCAGCCGTCGGGGTCAGGCGCCTCGTAGCGGGTGAGGTTGAGAATACCGACGTCCACTGCGGCAACCGTGACGAAGGCATTTTCATTGGCGCCTGCACCTGTTACCTGTAGCGCGATATTCAGCGGCTTGCGCGGCTCGGTTTTCGGCGGCGTGTCCAGCTTTACCGCGAGCTTGCGATCGCCGGGATTGACGCCCAGCCATTTGACGCCGATGGCGCGCATCGGCATGTGGGTTTCCTGCGCATCGCCCGGGCGGAACAGTGTGGCCGTGACGTAGGCACCTGCGCCCCAATCGGCGGTGACCGGAATATCGATTTCACCGCCTTCAGCGGGAATGCTTGCCCGCTTTGTCGTCAACAGACTCTCAGCACCGACAGTGACCAGAAGCTCACCGGCGAAACGCGGCGACACTTTCAACTTTGCAGTGTCACCAGGAGCGTAATTGTCCTTGTCGAGGGCGATCTCGAGACCGTCAGGCGTTTCTGTGGAGGTCGTCGCGACATAGTAGCCGGCATCGAACTGAACGCTGGATGCCGGGCCGTCTGCAGCCACAGTTTCGACTTCCAGACGGAACTGACCCCACGTCACCGGAACCGAAAGATCGGCACCATCCGCGGTTGCGTTCACTTGGCCATTCGCCACCTGCTTGGTGGAGAGGATCGGCTCGTATTTCCATGCGTTGCCGTCGCGATACCATTGATAGTTGCGCTCGACGCTGACGAGTTTCCACTGGAGCCCCTGCATCGCCTGCTTCTGGCCATTCTCGTCGACGGCGATCACATGGAATTTGCCAACAGAGTTCTCGGCGAGAGCACCGGAAAATTCAGGCTTGATGCCAATCATCGAGCCTTGCTGCTTGACCGGCAGCGTTAATGTACGCTCTACCGCGCGGCCGCCTGCTTCCTGCATGCGCACCACCACATTAGCGTTGAGCAGCTGTGTCGTCGACGGAACGTCGGCCAGTGACACGTCGAAGGTGGCCTTGCCGTTCTCGTCCAGTGGCTGCAAATCTTCGAGCGGCACGCTGGTGTTTTCGCTTGCTTCCTCATCGGCTAGGCCGAAGAGATAACCTTTAAAATCAGCGCTTTCATGTGTTGGCTTCAGCGCGACTTCGCCTTCAAGTTCAAGACCCGCCGCGGGCGCACCATAGAGAAAGCGGCCGTCCACCTTCACCGGCGTCGGCTTGCCGATTTCAATGAATTTGGCGTCGCTGGTCAGATCGAATTCGACCCGGTCCGGCACGAAGTCCTCAACCAGGAATTGCTTTTCGGCGATTGGCGAACCCTTCGGATCAGTAAATATCTGCATCGTCCAGGTGCCGCGCATGGAGTTGGCTTGCAACTCCAGATCGAGCGTATGCCCGCCGAGATTGGCGCCATCGCTGACCATGCGGCGATCTTCCACGCCGTCAGGCCGCTTGAACACGAAGGTCAGAGGCAACTTCTCGATGGCGTTGGCGGCATTATCGCGCGCCAATGCCGAGGCATGCACGGTTTCGCCGGCGCGGTAGATGCCGCGCTCAGTCCAGGCAAGAATATCGATGGTGCCCGGCGCAGCACGGCCGGTAACGCCGCGATCAGACAGGTCGAAGCCTGCTCGCGTCATATCGAGGAATACATAATCCGCATCGCCATTCTTGGCGGTGATGACCGCAGGACCTGTGGCAGCCGTTCCGCGCATCAACCCAGCGGTGAAGGTAGCGCGCCCCTCTGTATCGGTGACGGCAGTGCCGAGTATCTCGTTGTTTTTGGCAAGCAGCTGAAGCTCGACGCCGATGAGCGGCTGAGCAGAAGCAAGTGAACGCGCAAAAACGTTCAGTCCATCAGTACCGGCATAGGTCGTAAGGCCAATATCGGAGACGACAAACCATTGCGTCGCCTGCGCATCCCATTCGTCGTTCTTTGCGTCTGGCGAGACAGCCGTCAGAACATACACGCCGGGCTTGCGTTGCGGCAGGGCTTCATCGACGGGAAAGCTGGTGATCACGTCCTTGTTGAGATCGGATTGAAGATCAATAGTGCCTTGCCAGACGAGTTCGCCCGATTCGTCCTGCAGGCGCTGTGCACTGTATCCATCCATCTGGGTCAGGAATTGTGAACTGGTCAAAAGCGGCGCGATGCCACGATCGCCGATGCGGTAAAGCTTGAGATTGGCGCTTGTCGTATTGACCGAAACGATCGGAATACCACGACGTGCGGTGCTAGGGAGCACGAAACTGTCGCCCGTAAAGCGGACCATCGCAGAGCGATCCTTGATATAGATATCGAGATTGACTGGCGCTTCAAGAGATTCACCCACCGCGGATGGCAGCCCGGGACGGAGGGCGAGCTTGTAGCGCTGGCCGTGCTCAAGGCCCTCAACACAGATCTCGCTGCCCTTGGCTTCCACAGCTTTCGGCGCAGCTCCGTTCAGCGTCACGAACGACGCATAATCCGAACCCATTTTCACGAGAGGATCAGAGAACTGGACGCAAGCGCGCGGCATGGCGCTATCAGCATCAATGGTGTGATTGGTGACGCGGAAACCTTGCCGCGATCTTAGATCAAGATAAGCAGCCTCGACCGGCTTGGCGTTGACGAGCGCAAGACTGGCTTTATAGGCGTCAAGCGAGGCGCGATAATTCTCAGAGTTTTGCAACGCGTCGCCGAGTACTGCAAGCGCATCGGCGCGGCTTTGCGTCGTGCGGGTCAACTGATAGCCGTTGAGCGCGGCCAGCGCCGCTTGCCCGGCGATATAGGTGTTTTTCTCGGCGCGGTTGGCCGCACGCGCCGTCTCAAGCCAGAGCGCGCCATTGTCGGGCGTGACCGCCAATGCACCTCTAAAAGCTTTAAGGGCGTTCTCGATGTTGCCCGTGCCCAGTTCCCTGCGCGCACTGGCGACGAGACCATCGACTCCTTGCGCCTTCTGCTCATCTGTGAGGTTCAGGCTCGCCTTGATCTGCCGTGCATCTTGCACCAACTGGTCGGACACGAATTGCAACTTGGGGGCAGCGCCGATATCCGGCTCGTCGGCGGTTTCGACGACCTTGCCCGCAACGGAACCGGGAGAGGTTTTCAGCTGATTGAAATCAGACTTGAGAAAACACCATTTCACCTTTGGGTTGTAGGTGAATGCCTTGCAGGATTGGTCGGCGAGACAGACCAGTTCGCATTGATCCTGAGTGACATCCTGTTCAGTGCGCAGGTCAAAACCGAAATAATCGCCGTCCTTCGTGGTGACGACATCGCGATTCGTTTCTGCCGCGCCAGCGGGGACGGAAAGGGTGAAGAGAGTGAGAAGGAAGGCCGAAAAACCGACAACCGCGCGCATAGACATAAAGTCCTCCCACCGCTACTCGTATTGATGTCGGGCACTGTTCAAACTTCGGTATAACTTGTCAACAGATCATGCGGACAAGGTTGCATTCTCCTTTGTGATTTCGCTTCGGATCCAGCGCTGGAAGTGCAGCATTTGCGGCGTGGCCTTACGGTTTTTGGGCGAGACCAGCCAATAGCCGATAGAAGATGGCACGCGCATCGGAAATGGCGCGACAAGCCGGCCATCCGCGAGTGCGTCTTCGACAAAAAGATCCCATGCGAGCATGATGCCCTGCCCGCTGATTGCTGCATCAAGGCCGAGCCATGGATCGGAGAAGGTCGGTCCGTCGAACGGCAATAGGCCAGCGAGGCCTGTCGCCGCCTGCCACTCATCCCAGCTGAACATCGGGTTTTCGTAACAGATGATCGGCTGATTGAAAATGTCCGCAGGTTCGCTCAACCGTTCGGCAAAGCTGCGGGTGCAGACGGGAAACATTTTCTGCGGCAACAAGTGCTCCGGTTCACCGTCCTGCCAGTCGCCGCTGCCGAGTCTGATGGCCAGATCGATATCCGAATTTTTCAGGTCAAGTATACCGGGAGACGGATCGATGCGGATTTTCAGATCGGGATGCGCGGCACGCAAACGACCGAGGCGCGGTACCAACCATTTCGAGGCAAAGGTTGGCGCCACGGAGAGCAGCAAGGTTTGATCGACACCTTCTGCAAGCGCAACGGCTTTGGAAAGATGCTGGAAGCCTTCTACCAGCCGAGCGAGAAATGTCTTGCCGAACGACGTCGAAACGAGGCCGCCACGGGTCCGGTCGAAGATCACATGACCGATCTGCGCTTCGGTCCGTATCAATTGCTGGCTGACGGCACTTACCGATACGCCGAGTTCCTCCGCGGCCTTGGTCAGCGAACCCAAACGTCCGATCGCCTCCACTGCCTTCAACCCGTTGAGATGGACTTTGTTCAAATTCTTCATGAAGATTTTCTTTACGAAGGTTTCGGCAATCTGGATTGAATTAATCAATCGACACGAACAGAATAGCGCATATTGGAAAAGCAAGGGAGACATGTTGTGAAGATTTTCTTTCTGTTCCGAGCTTGGATGACGTGCTTTCGCAGCGAGCAAGATGAATCTGGACGCGACGCTGCGCCCAATTGGCACAGGGACCCACTTGCGCATCCGACATTGCAGGCCATGGACCTCGATCAGCTGGCGGATCTGCCATTCGATCCACGCGCCGTGTGCCGACAATAGGTTAGACAGTCAGCCGTCGCGCCGCCATTGCCATACGCCGCTCCCACCAAACCAGACAGAGGCTTGAGGCCACGATGAGGATTGCACCGATGAATACGTTTATTTGCGGCACCTCGTGCCAGATCAGGTAGCCGTAAAGAAACGCCCAGATAAGGCCGCTATACTCAATCGGCGCGAGAGCCGACGCCGGGGCATAACGGAAACCCTCGTAGAGGAAATACTGCCCGGCTGAGCCAACCAGACCCAGACTGATCATCAATATCCAGCCGGTGAGATCCGGCGTTTTCCAAAGCCAGGGAAGCATCGCTCCGCAGACGACGGCGAAAAGGAAACTTGTGGCCATCATCTGGTTGAAGGTGCTCTCGCTGCGGCTGACAAGACGCACGAGAATGACGCTCCAGGCCCAGCAGAATCCGGCGAACAAAACCATCCCCGCAGGCACGAGATTTGGAGCTTCCGCCGGATTTGCGGCGAGGATCACGCCCGCGAATCCTGCGATGGAAGCGATCCAGCGCACCAGCCCGACCTTTTCCTTCAGGATAAAAATCGACAGGATGACGACCATCACAGGCGCCGAGAAGTACATTGTGGTGATTTCGGCCAGGCCGAGGTGCCGCGCGGCCGAGTAATAGGAGAGCCATGCGCCGAGCATCAGGGCAGCACGAATGGCGAGCGATCGCTTATGCGGGCTTTTTAGAATTGACGGATGCCGTTCATGCCGCACCATTGCAGCCGCAAAGATGACGATGATCACACTGCGCATGAACAGGATCTGCGGCACCGCATAGTCTGCCACCAGCCACTTCACAAGCGCGTCTTGAATTGCGAAAAGTGAATAACCGAGTGCCGCCAGCGCAATACCGGTGAGCGGACTGGGCTCTTGCCCGATTAATCGACGAAGCATGGAGTGCCTTGCGGAGGATAGCGAGTGCTCAATGCTTCGCCTATCAAGAAGGCAAGCTGATTACAACTGCATTCCGAAGCATTAAACTAACGTCTAAAACTCTAATGAATTGGGGCAGTAAGGTGGTATGAGCTATCGGACGTAACGCCTTGCTCCGTAATGAATTTTGACGAACACGGGAGCTATTGTTGCCCAACATGACTTGCCGCATAGTCGCACGGCCAGCTTCATAATTCTGGCCCGAAGGCACGAAAGTTGTAGGGGGGCACATGCTCAGGGACGACAAAAATACGAAGGCAGATTACGAGCCTTATATTACGCGCCCTGCGCCTTATGTCGTGTTTCTTCTTCTCTGGCTTCCCTTTGTGCTCGTGATAGGCAGGCTCTTCGGCAATCAATGAAATTGCATAGATAAAGGCCCCGCGAACGGGGCCTCTCGATTTTTGATGCTGGCGTTATTTCAACAAGACGATCGCTTGTTGCAACGTCATCCAGACACCCCAAAGGATCGGAATTCCCACGGCCGCCCAGGCAAGAGCTGCCTTTGCATCAAGCCCTCCATGACCGATGCCGAACGAGCCACTTTTTCCCGCTTCGGACGTCTTGGTTTTGGCCTGGAGCGCAGCTACCTCGGCGTCCGACATAAACCATTTCTCGGCAAGCGGGCGAACAAAGAGATTGGCGATAAAGCCCAGTGCCAGCATACCGGCCAGGATGTACATGGTGCGATCATAGACCTGATCGCGGGGCACACCCGCACTGATCTGAAACTCGCGGATATAGTTGACGACCACTGGGCCGACGATGCCCGCTGTAGCCCATGCCGTCAGCAGACGGCCATGGATCGCGCCGACGAACTGCGTACCGAAGATATCGGCGAGATAGGCGGGAACAGTCGCGAAGCCGCCGCCGTACATAGACAGTATCACGCAGAAGATTGCGACGAACAATCCCTGACTGCCCATATGAGCGGCAGTTGGCGCCAGTGCATAGAGGACGATGCCAAGGGCAAAGAAGGTGAAGTAGGTGAGCTTGCGGCCGAGCCTGTCAGATAGCGAGGCCCAGAAAAAGCGTCCGCCGATGTTGAAGAGTGACAGCAGACCCAGAAAACCTGCCGCAATCGAGGCAACGGCCGTCTTTTGCGTGGCGTCGAGTTGCGTGAAGCTCACATCGGGCATCCCGATCAACTTGCCGGCGAAGATCTCCTGCAACATTGGCGAGGCCATGCCGAGAACGCCGATACCTGCTGACACATTGAGGCAAAGTACCGCCCAGATCAGCCAGAATTGCTTCGTCTTGTGCGCATCGCGAAGATGCACATGCCGGTTCGTGATCATCGTTGTGTTGCTCGGTGGCGGCGACCAGCCTTCCGGGCGCCAGTTTGCCGGCGGAATGCGATAGCCAAAAGCACCGCAGATCATGAAGATGAAGTAGCCAGCAGCCATGACGAGCAATGTCTGCCAAACCCCGACCGACTCAGGCGTCTTGAAATGGTTCATCAGGAGGTTTGCCAAAGGCGAACCGATCATCGCGCCACCGCCGAAACCCATGATCGCCATGCCGGTCGCCATACCACGCCGATCAGGGAACCATTTGATCAGGGTTGAGACCGGAGAAATATAACCAAGGCCGAGGCCAATGCCTCCGATGACGCCGGAGCCTAGCCACATCAGCCACAGCTGGTGAGTGATGACGCCAATTGCGGTAAGCACCATACCACCGCACCAGCAAAGCGCGGAAACGAGGCCCGCCTTGCGTGGCCCTACACGCTCCAGCCAACCGCCCCAGATTGCTGCCGAACAACCGAGCAGAACGAAAAACAGCGTAAACATCCAGCCAAGATCACTGACGCGCCAGTCGCAGCTCGTGGTGAAAAGAGCTGACACGAGATTGAGGTCAGCGCAGGCAACAGGTTGCTCGATGCCAATGGCACGTGACAGGGGCAGCCAAAAGACGCTGAAACCATAAGCCATACCGATACAAAGATGGATAGCAAGAGCTGCCGGTGGTACCAACCAGCGGTTGAAACCTGCCTTTGCGACAATGCGCTCCCGGTCAAGAATACCGGGAGCTTCAAAAGCGTCCGCGTTTGCTCGATCTGTCACCGACATGTCAAGTTCTCCTCCGCCGCTGGCGGTTCAGTCATTTTTCAGGGATTTGTTGGTATCAGGGATTTGGTAGATCAGGCCGGAACCGGCCCCGGCTTGCGGATGTGTTTCGCAGCTTCGACCACCAGAGGATCAAAGCCATTGTCTTCCTGTTCGAGGATCGCGAAAAACTGTTCGCGCATGCGTGGCTCCCAGAAATGATTGATGTGGTCGGCAACCCCGGCCACCGCCTCGTCCTTCGGCTGTGTATGGAAGAACGTGGCTATCTGGTTGGCCATGTAGACGAGCTTGGTCGCTGTCGATTTGTGACTTTCACTATCCATATTGCACCAATCGTACGGTTGGACTTTGAACTAGGGTCGATGCGGCGGGATCAGGGTTGGGCTTCAACAGCATTTCCGTTGCTTTTGTTTCCACCTGGGCCACAGCGGCCGGGATACGCTCAGGGCGAGTAAATACATCGAATTCATCACCACGCACAAGCGCCACAAGGGTCAAACCCGCGGCATACGCTGTGCGGATAGCCAAAGCTGTCGGTGCCGATACGGCAATCAAAACGGGAGCGCCGATGATGGCCGCTTTCTGCACCATTTCAATTGAGACGCGGCTGGTGATGACGACCGCGCCCGTCTTACCCTTGACACCGGAGCGGCAGAGAGCACCGGCCAGCTTGTCCAGCGCATTGTGACGGCCGACATCTTCGCGCGCCGCGACAACGCCCTTGCCCGGCACATAGAATCCGGCAGCGTGGACGGCACCGGTCTCACTGTGGAGCGGCTGGACCTGCGAGAGCAACCTGACCGCCTCGGCGATTTCATCCGGCGTCAGTTTGAGTTTGGCTCGATCGACGGATGCGACGGGTTTCAGCGCCTGCTCGATCGACTCGATGCCGCAGAGGCCGCAACCAACAGGTCCGGCCATACGGCGGCGGCGATCGGTCAACTCCTGACCAGCCTCTCCCGCCAGAAGTATTTGGACATCGATTCCTTCGTCATGCTCCTCGACGGCAATCTCACTGATTTCGTCGAGCTGAGAAATGATGCCCTCCGACAGGCTGAAGCCGACAGCGAAATCCTCCATATCGGCCGGACTCGCCATCATGACCGCATGAGTCGTGCCGTTATAGCTGAAGGCAACCGGCGTTTCTTCGGGCACCATCCGGCTGTCTGTCGCATAGACCTCACCGCCGCCCTTGCGGCGGCGGGTGATGCGCGGCACGACAAGCCGTGTGGGGCGCTGCTCGGCCATGGCTATTCCGCCGCATCGAGCACGGGCGCGATCCGCCTGCTCTGGCGCGCCTGCTCGTCATATTCGATCTGCCACTCGCTTGGACCGTTCGAGGCACCGACCTGCACCGCCGTGACCTTGTATTCAGGACAGTTGGTCGCCCAATCAGAGAAGTCGGTGGTGATGACATTGGCCTGCGTCGTCGGGTGGTGGAAAGTCGTATAGACGACACCCGTCGATACGCGATCGGTGATGAGCGCCCGCAAGGTGGTTTCACCCGAGCGGCTGGTGATCTTCACCCAATCACCATCGCGGATGCCGCGCTGTTCGGCATCGTGTGCATGGATCTCCAACCGATCCTCTTCATGCCAGACGACGTTGTCCGTACGGCGGGTCTGCGCACCGACATTGTATTGCGAGAGAATACGTCCCGTCGTCAGGAGCAGCGGGAAACGCGGTCCCGTGCGCTCGTCCGTCGCAACATATTCCGTGCGGATGAACTTACCCTTGCCGCGCGCAAAGCCGTCGATATGCATGATCGGCGTGCCCAAAGGCGCCTTCTCGTTGCATGGCCATTGAACGGAACCTTCCTTGTCCAGAAGGTCGAAGGAAACACCGGCGAAACTCGGAGTCGTCAGCGCGACTTCGTCCATGATCTCGGAAGGATGGCTATAGGTCCAGCCAAGTCCCATGGCATTTGCCAGGTTTTGCGTTACCTCCCAATCGGCGTAGCCGTTGAGCGGGCTCATGACCTTGCGCACGCGATTGATGCGGCGCTCGGCATTGGTAAACGTGCCGTCCTTTTCAAGGAAGGTCGAGCCGGGCAGGAAAACATGGGCGTAATTGGCGGTCTCGTTGAGGAAGAGATCATGCACGACGACGCATTCCATGGCGGCGAGACCAGCAGCAACATGCTTGGTGTCAGGATCGGACTGGAGAATGTCCTCGCCCTGGATATAGATACCCTTGAACGTGCCATCGACGGCGGCATCGAGCATGTTGGGGATGCGCAGACCGGGTTCGTCCTGCAGCTTGACGCCCCAGAGCTTGTCGAAAATATCGCGTGTGGATTCGTCGGAAATATGCCGGTAGCCCGGCAGTTCATGCGGGAACGAACCCATGTCGCAGGAGCCCTGCACATTATTCTGGCCGCGCAGCGGGTTCACGCCGACGCCTTTACGGCCGATATTGCCGGTTGCCATGGCAAGGTTGGCAATCGCCATGACCGTCGTTGAACCCTGGCTGTGCTCGGTAACGCCGAGGCCGTAATAGATCGCGCCATTGCCGCCGGTTGCGAAAAGCCGTGCGGCCTCGCGCAAAGCCTGGGGATTAACGCCCGAAAGCTGTTCGATAGCTTCCGGGCTATGCTCCGGAGAAGATACGAAAGCTGCCCAATCCTGGAACTCGTCCCAGTCGCAGCGCTCGCGGATGAACTTCTCGTTGAAGAGCCCTTCCGTAACGATCACATGCGCCATCGAGGTGACGACGGCCACATTGGTACCGGGACGCAAGGGGAGATGTTGTGCAGCTTCAATATGGGGTGAACGCACCAGATCGATACGGCGGGGATCGACAACAATGAGTTTTGCGCCCTTGCGCAGCCGCTTCTTCAAGCGAGAAGCAAAGACCGGGTGACCGTCCGTTGGATTGGCGCCGATGATCATCACAACGTCGGTGTGCTCGACGCTGTCGAAATCCTGCGTACCTGCAGAAGTACCGAATGTAGTCTTGAGACCATAGCCCGTTGGCGAATGGCAAACGCGGGCGCAAGTGTCCACATTGTTGTTGCCAAAGCCGGCGCGCACCAGTTTCTGGACAAGATATGTCTCTTCATTGGTGCAACGCGACGATGTGATGCCACCAATGGAATTACGTCCATACTGATACTGGATACGGCGGAATTCGTTTGCGACGTATTTGTATGCTTCCTCCCACGTGACTTCCCGCCATGGATCCGAGATCTTCTCGCGGATCATCGGATTGAGAATGCGGTCCTTGTGGGTCGAATAGCCATAGGCGAAGCGGCCCTTGACGCAGGAATGGCCACGATTGGCCTTGCCGTCCTTCCACGGCACCATGCGCACCAGCTCTTCGCCGCGCATCTCGGCCTTGAACGAGCAGCCAACGCCACAATAGGCGCAGGTGGTGACCTTGGAATGTTCCGGCTGGCCGATCTGGATAACCGATTTTTCCGTGAGTGTCGCCGTGGGGCAAGCCTGGACACAGGCGCCACAGGAAACGCACTCGCTATCGATGAAATGTTCATGCATGCCAGGCGAAACGCGGCTGGAGAAACCACGGCCTTCGATGGTCAGTGCAAAGGTGCCCTGCACTTCTTCGCAGGCACGGACGCAGCGCGAACAGACAATGCACTTGGCCGGATCGTAGGTGAAATAGGGATTGGACTCATCCTTCGGCATCCAGCGATCATTGGCAACGTCATGCGCCTTGGCGAAAACGTGGTTGTCGCCCTCATAGCCATAACGCACATCGCGAAGGCCAACTGCGCCTGCCATGTCCTGCAGTTCACAATCGCCATTGGCGGCGCAGGTCAAGCAATCGAGCGGATGATCGGAGATATAAAGCTCCATCACGCCCTTGCGGATATTCTTCAGACGCTGGGTCTGGGTGTGGACGACCAGCCCTTCCATTGCAGGTGTCGTGCAAGAGGCGGGGGTGCCGTTACGACCTTCGATCTCGATCAGGCAGAGGCGGCAAGAGCCAAACGCATCGACCATATCCGTTGCACAGAGCTTTGGAACCTTGATGCCGGCTTCCATCGAGGCGCGCATGATCGAGGTGCCTTCGGGAACTGTGACCTCGTTGCCGTCGATGGTCAGAGTGATCATCTTCTCGGATCTTGATGCTGGCGTACCGAAATCGATTTCTTCGATGAGAGACATGAATCAGCTCCTATTCCGCCGCTACGGCGATTGGCGTCGGGCGGAAATCTTCAGGAAAATGGGTTAGCGCGCTCATGACCGGATAGGGCGTGAAACCGCCCAAGGCACAGAGCGAGCCAAACTTCATCGTATTGCACAAATCGGTCAGAACCTCGATCTGCTTTTCAGGCTCGATGTTGGCCGAGATGCGATCGACGACCTCGACACCGCGGGTTGAACCGATGCGACAGGGGGTGCACTTGCCGCATGATTCGACCGCGCAGAACTCCATGGCGAAGCGCGCCTGCTTCAGCATGTCAACGCTATCATCGAAAACCACCAATCCAGCATGTCCGATGAGGCCATCCTTTGCGGCGAAGGCTTCGTAGTCAAAGGGCGTATCAAAGAGTTCGCGCGGGAAATAGGCGCCGAGCGGGCCACCGACCTGCACAGCCTTGACCGGACGTCCACTGGCGCTGCCACCGCCAATATCGTCGACGATTTCGCCGAGCGTGAGGCCAAAGGCAGCTTCGAACAGGCCGCCATATTTGACATTGCCGGCGATCTGCAGCGGGATGGTGCCGCGCGAACGGCCCATGCCGAAATCTTTATAGAAAGGAGCGCCCTTGTCGAGAATAACAGGAACGGAAGCCAGCGATATCACATTGTTGATGACTGTCGGCTTGCCGAAGAGCCCCTTGTGGGCAGGGAGCGGCGGCTTGGCGCGAACAATGCCGCGGCGGCCCTCGAGACTTTCGAGCAGCGCTGTTTCCTCGCCGCAAACATAGGCGCCTGCCCCGACGCGGACTTCTATGTCAAAGGCGTAGGATGAACCAAGCACGGATGCGCCAAGAACACCGCCCTTGCGAGCGACCTCAAGGGCGTCATTCATGACAGCGATGGCGTGCGGATATTCGGAACGCGTGTAGATATAGCCTTTGGTCGCGCCGACAGCGATACCGGCAATCGCCATGCCCTCGATCAGCACAAAGGGATCGCCTTCCATGATCATGCGATCGGCGAAAGTGCCGCTATCGCCTTCATCGGCGTTGCAGACGATGTATTTCTGCGTCCCTGCGGTTTCGAGAACGGTTTTCCATTTGATACCGGTCGGGAAGCCCGCACCGCCGCGACCGCGCAGGCCGGACTCCGTTACCTGAGCCACGATCTCGACTGGCGATAGCTTTAGCGCATTTTCCAGACCTTTCAGACCATCATGGGCACGATAATCTTCGAGGGAGACCGGATCCGTGATTCCGCAGCGGGCAAAGGTCAGGCGTGTCTGTTTGGCGAGGAAAGGCTGATGATCGGTAAGGCCGAGCCAGAGAGGATTAACCGCGCCTTCGGCCATGCCGTGGTCGAGCAGCGACGCCACGTCGGAGGCCTTGACCGGGCCATAGGCGATGCGGCCGTTTGGCGTTTCGACCTCGACCATTGGCTCCAGCCAATACATGCCGCGCGAACCATTGCGGACGATGCGTGCATCGATGTTGCGTGTGTCGATTTCATTCTGCAGGAATTTGGCGACTTTCTCGGCACCAAGCGCCAAGGCGCCAGAATCGCGCGGAACATAAAAAGTAATCGTCATAGCCGCACCTCCGCCGCGATTTCCTCGAGCTGTTCGGCATCGAGGCGTCCGATCACATCGCCGTCAAGCATCGCCGCAGGTGCGCATGCACAAAGGCCGAGGCAATAGACCGGTTCAAGCGTGACCGCACCATCGGCGGTCGTGCCATGCCAATCGATCCCGAGCAATTGACGCGCCCGGTCGGCAAGCGCATCGCCGCCCATGGATTGACACGCTTCGGCACGGCAGAGCTTCAGCACATGCCGACCTGCGGGATGATCGCGATAGTCATGATAGAAGGTAAAAACGCCGTGTACTTCGGCACGGGAGATGTTGAGGGCATTCGCGATCAACGGCAGCGTTTCCGGCGGAACATAGCCGAACTCGCCTTGCAATTCGTGCAAGATCGGAAGAAGCGGGCCCTCTTTGCCCTTTAGTTGATCGATAATGCCTATCGCTCTGTTGGCGATATCGGTACTTGCGCTTTGCATATTGTGCAACGCCCTCCCTTGTTTCTCCCCAGACCCCAGAATAGATCAAAGAAGTTGGCATAATCAATACCGCAGACTCGTTGGTCGATAGAAATCTCCTATCGAAGTGCATCCATACTCAGGGCCAAGGCACGCGCCTCATGAAGCAGGGCGGAAACCAGCGGCGTGTGTGGTTCGCGATCGGCCGCGACAAGACCAACAAGATGGCGCGCGTCTGGCTCGACAATCGGGATTGCGCGGACCGGTTCGGCAAATCCAAGCGTCTCGGCAAGGTTGAGCGGCATGATGCTTGCCCATTTGCCGGTCCTGATATGGGAGAACAGCACGATCATGGAATTCGATTCGAGTGTTGGATGAACCTCGACACCGGCCTCCTGCAAATGCTTGTTGATAAGGCGGCGGTTCTGCATGTCCATCGTCAGAAGGCAAAGCGGCAGCTGCCCCACCTCGGCCCATGTGACCGACTTCCGATCGGAATAGGTATTGCCCGCCGAAGTGATGAGTTGATAGCGCTCGGTATAGAGGGGCACGGACGTCACCCGACCGAGCGGCTCATTGTCCAGGTAGCTGATACCGATATCGATCTCGAAATTGCTGAGCAGCGTCAACACTTCAAGCGAGGTTCGCGAGGTCACGGAAAATGTAACGTCCGGATGCTTCTCGCGAAAGGGTGTGGTCAGTCGGGAGACCATGGCAAGGGCCGTCGGGATGGCAGCGATCTTCACGTGTCCCGCAAGGCCGAAGTGCGCCGCGCGGATCTCCTCGCGCATTGTCCTTGTATCACCGACAATACGCCGCGCCCATTCGAGCACGCGCTGGCCTTCAGAGGTCAATCCGTTGAACCGGGAGCCACGCTGGACCAAGACTGCGCCAAGTGTGTTTTCAAGCTGGCGGATCGCTGCAGAAAGTGTGGGCTGTGTGACACCGCATTCTTCAGCCGCCCGGCCGAAATGCTTGTGGTGCGCTAAAGCGATAAAAAATTCCAGCTTGTCGATCATGCAGGGTTGCTCCTCTGAAGCGACCCTAGCGATGATCTTGCACAATCAGCAAGCCAAGTTTTTCATACAGTCAGGAACTTACGCACTTCAGGTTTGTCGAGGCTGGCGGCTTCGCCGGAATGAACGATCTCTCCGCGATCCATGATGTAGACGTGATCGGCAAGCTCGCGGCAGAAATCGAGATACTGCTCGACCAGCAGGATTGCGAGGCCAGCCTGATCGCGCAGGAACTGGATCGCGCGGCCGATATCCTTGATGATCGAAGGCTGAATACCTTCAGTGGGTTCATCGAGAACAAGCAGTTTGGGTCGCGTTACCAGCGCGCGGCCAATGGCCAGCTGCTGTTGCTGACCACCGGAAAGATCCCCGCCGCGCCGGCCGAGCATGGTCTTCAACACCGGAAACAGTTCGAAGACTTCCGGAGGGACATTGCGATTGCCGTGCTTGGCAGCAGCGAAGCCAGTGGCGAGGTTTTCGCGGACGGTGAGCAACGGGAAAATCTCGCGCCCCTGTGGCACGAAGGCGATCCCGGCGCGGGCACGGTCGTAGGGCGGTTTCTTGCCCAGCGCCGATCCTTCAAAACTGATCGAACCGGAGGAAAGCGGGTGCTGACCGACGATGGCTCTCAGCATGCTGGTCTTGCCGACGCCATTGCGCCCGAGAACGCAGGTGATCGATTTCGGCTTCACTTCAAGCGAGACACCGCGCAGCGCCTGCGCGGCGCCATAGTGCAGGGACGCATTTTCAACCGTCAGCATGGGAGAATTCCTTTTTCATCGGCCAAGATAGACCTCGATCACACGCTGATCATTACTGACGAAATCAAGCGAGCCTTCGGCCAGCACCGAGCCTTCGTGCAGGCACGTCACCTTTACATCGAGTTCGCGGACGAAATGCATGTCGTGCTCTACGACCAGAACCGAACGCGTCTTGGCAATCTCGCGCAGCAGCTTGGCCGTCTCGGCAGTCTCGGCATCGGTCATCCCAGCCACCGGCTCATCGACGAGCAACAGTTTCGGATCCTGTGCCAGCAGCATGCCGATCTCGAGCCATTGTTTCTGACCGTGCGAAAGGTTTGCCGCGAGCCAGTCACGTTTCCCGTTGAGACGGATCGTATAAAGAATATCCTCGATCCGTTCGGCTTCGTCCGCGCTCTGGCGATGGAACAGCGCCGAGAACGCTGAACGCGGACCAGCCAGAGCCAGCACCAGATTATCCTCTACAGTATGGCTTTCGAAAACCGTCGGCTTCTGGAACTTGCGGCCGATACCGAGGAGAGCGATTTCCGCCTCGTCGTGCTTGGTCAGGTCCACCTCGCCGTTGAAATAAACGTCGCCCGCATCTGGCCTTGTCTTGCCGGTGATGATGTCCATCATCGTCGTCTTGCCGGCACCGTTCGGCCCGATGATTGCACGCATTTCCCCTGCCTGCAGTACAAGCGACAGATTGTTGATAGCGCGGAACCCGTCGAACGAGACCGAAACGCCATCGAGATAGAGAAGAGTGTCCTGCGCTTTCATGGTCTATTCCGCTGCCTGAGGTTCGGGAAGCTGCACAGTCTCATCGGCAACCGGTGGAGGCGAGCGATCCTTCTTTCGCGCGGCACGGTCAACCATTCTGGTTTTCCAAGAACCATAAAGACCGAGGATGCCCTTCGGCAAAAACAGCGTGACGATTATGAACAGCGCGCCCAGCGCGAACAGCCAGATCTCCGGAAATGCCGCGGTGAAATATGTCTTGCCGAAATTGACAAGAACAGCGCCGATGATGGGTCCGATGATCGTACCGCGACCGCCCACTGCAACCCAGATAACCGCCTCGATGGAATTGGCGGGCTCGAATTCCGATGGATTGATAATGCCGACCTGCGGCACGTAAAGCGCACCGGCGATGCCCGCCATCATGGCCGAGATGGTCCAGACAAACAGCTTGTAGCGATCAACGCGGTAGCCAAGAAAGCGCATGCGGCTTTCCGCATCGCGGACACCGACAAGGACCTTGCCGAGTTTGGACCGAATGATGAAGCTCGATACGAAGACTGCCAACGCGAGAAACAGGGCTGTAGCGGCAAACAGGATCGAGCGGGTGGACCCCGCCTGGATGTTGAAGCCGAGAATATCCTTGAAATCGGTCAAACCGTTATTGCCGCCAAATCCCATATCGTTTCGGAAAAAGGCAAGCAGTAGTGCGTAAGTCAGCGCCTGGGTAATGATCGACAGGTAAACGCCCGTGACGCGGGAGCGAAAAGCCAGCCAGCCAAAGCCGAAGGCAAGCACACCTGGAACCAGGACGACCATCAACGCGGCAAACCAGAAATTGTCGAAGCCATACCAGAACCAAGGCAGTTCCTTCCAGTTGAGGAAGACCATGAAATCCGGCAACACCGGATCGGCATAGACTCCGCGCGGACCGATTTGGCGCATGAGATACATGCCCATTGCATAACCGCCCAACGCAAAGAATGCCCCATGGCCAAGCGAGAGAATTCCGCAGAAACCCCACACCAGATCGAGCGCAACCGCCAGCAAAGCATAGGTGAGGTATTTGCCTATCAGCGAAACGAGATAGGTTGGAATGTGAAAAGGTGAACTTTCCGGTAGCAGGAGGTTTGAGAGCGGCACGAGGAAGGCGATCGCGACCAGCAGCGCGATGGCAATCCCGCCGCGCCGGTCAACGTGGGTGAAAAACCATTGGGTGATCATGCTTCTATGGCCCTTCCCTTGAGTGCGAAGAGACCGCGCGGGCGCTTCTGGATAAACAGGATGATAAGGACGAGCACGACGATCTTGCCGAGGACAGCTCCGGCGAAAGGCTCGAGGAACTTGTTGGCGATGCCGAGAGACATGGCACCGACCAGCGTGCCCCAGAGATTGCCGACACCACCAAAGACCACGACCATGAAACTGTCGATGATATAACCCTGTCCAAGATTGGGACTGACATTGTCGATCTGGCTGAGCGCCACGCCAGCGATACCGGCGATGCCTGAACCCAGACCGAATGTAAGTGCATCGACCCATGGCGTCCTGATGCCCATTGAAGACGCCATGCGGCGATTTTGGGTCACCGCGCGCATACGCAAACCGAGCATGGTTTTTTTGAGGACAAGCTGCAGGATGGCGAAAACGGATAGCGCAAAGACGATGATCCAGAGGCGCGACCATGTCAGCGTGAGCAAGCCAAGATCGAAGGACCCGGCCATCCAGGATGGATTGCCGACCTGCACGTTGGATGCGCCGAACCACGAACGGATTGCCTGCTGCAACACAAGGGATATACCCCAAGTCGCCAGTAAAGTTTCAAGCGGGCGTCCGTAGAGAAACCGGATGATGCCACGCTCGATGACCACGCCGATTGCACCAGAAACGAGAAATGCGGCAGGTAGGGCAATGAGCAGCGAGTAATCGAACAGGCCGGGCGCAGAAGTGCGGATAATCTGCTGGACGACGAATGTTGTGTAGGCGCCGATCATCACCATTTCGCCGTGTGCCATGTTGATGACGCCCATGACGCCGAACGTGATCGCGAGGCCAATAGCGGCAAGCAGCAGCACCGAGCCCAGCGACAGGCCATAAACGACGTTCTGGATGCCGTTCCACAAAGCGAGCTTGGTATTAATGCTGCTGATGGCAGCCTTCGCCGCCTCGCCCACAGGACCTTGCACCCCTTCCAGCGGCGTGAGCAAACCCAGAGCATCGCGACTATTGCCAGCGCTGACTTCGGCGATGGCGGTGATCTTCACATCGTCCGTCGCATCGGAACTCAGTACGGCAGCGGCTTTGGCCTGTTGCATCAGCGCCTTGACACCTACGTCCTTTTCCACTGCGATCGCCTGGTCCAAAAGCGGGATCGACTCTGGATCGCGCGTCTTCAGGATAGCTTCGGCGGCTGAACGACGTTCGGCAACGCTGTTGCTCATCAGTGTCAGACCACCGATGGCAGCAGCAATATCGCGGCGCAACCGATTGTTGACCTTTATCTTGTCGGCAGCCGACCGCGACACGGGTTCAAGTTTTGTGCCGGTCAGCGGATCGGTTGCGGCGTAGTCCGAGCCGTCGCGCTTGCCAAGAAAGACGGTCTTGTCGGCTTTTGCCACATAGAGATCGCCCGCGCTGAGGGCATTGAGAATTGTCGAAACGCGCGGATCGCCAGTCTTGACCAAATCTGAAATGGCCTTGGTCGTATCGTCGAAATTGTCGCCTGCAAGCGCCTGAACAAGCGGCCGTAGCTTCGCGTCATCGACAGTCTGCGCATTGGCCTGGACGATGTGGCAACAGACGCCAAGCATCAGAACGAGTGCGGACAGCAGGCGGTTCAATTGCATCAATCAATCCTGTCGTGAAATTTTCGGCGGAAACTCCACCCCCACATGCAAGGTGGGGGTGGAGTCAGCTTCGGATGTGCCCCGGACCCGAAGCCTGGGAGTGGGAATTCAAACCCTAATTGGTAACGCCGCCGCACTTGCCACTGACAACGTTGAAGTTGCCGCACGACATCGGTTTGCGCCAATCGGAGATCAGGTCTTTTGAGCCCGGAAGGTAGTCGGACCATTCATCGCCGACGACGAGGCCAGGGGTCTGATAAACGATATCGAACTGACCATCGTCCTGTACTTCGCCGATCAGCACAGGCTTGGTGATGTGGTGATTCGGCATCATCGTCGCGTAGCCGCCGGAAAGATTTGGAACGGAGGTGCCGACGATCGCGTCGATGACGGCGTTGGAGTCCGTTGTGCCCGCAGCCTCGACAGCCTTCACCCACATGTTGAAGCCGATATAAGTCGCTTCCATCGGATCGTTGGTCACACGCTTGTCGTTCTTGGTATAGGCATGCCACTCCTTGATGAACTCGGCGTTGGCATCCGCATCGACCGACTGGAAATAGTTCCAGGCAGCGAGGTGACCGACGAGCGGCTTCGTGTCGAGACCAGCAAGTTCTTCTTCACCGACCGAAAAGGCGACGACCGGTATGTCTTCCGCCTTGATGCCCTGATTGGCGAGTTCCTTGTAGAAAGGCACGTTGGCATCACCATTGATGGTCGAAACCACGGCGGTCTTCTTGCCGGTAGAGCCGAACTTCTTGATATCGGAGACGATCGTCTGCCAATCGGACTGGCCGAATGGCGTGTAGTTGATCATGATGTCCTCATCCTTGACGCCCTTGGCGTTGAGATAAGCCTTCAGAATCTTGTTGGTCGTCTGCGGGTAGACGTAATCGGTACCAGCAAGCACCCAGCGCTCGACACCTTCTTCCTTGGCTAGATAGTCAACTGCTGGAATAGCCTGCTGGTTCGGAGCAGCGCCCGTATAGAAGACATTGCGCGAGCTTTCTTCACCCTCATACTGGACAGGGTAGAACAGCATCGAATTCAGCTCTTCGAAAACCGGAAGAACCGACTTACGCGAGGAAGATGTCCAGCAGCCGAATACTGCAGCCACTTTATCCTGCTCGATCAACTGGCGTGCCTTTTCGGCGAAGAGCGGCCAATCGGATGCAGGATCGACAACGACGGCCTCAAGCTTCTTGCCGAGAACGCCGCCCTTCTTGTTCTGCTCGTCGATCAAGAACAACATCGTATCCTTGAGGGTTGTCTCGGAAATCGCCATCGTCCCGGATAGCGAATGCAGAATGCCGACCTTGATCGTGTCGTCTGCCGCTTTGGCAGGCGACAGCGCCAGCGACGCGCCAATCGCCGCGGCTGTCAAAGTTCCGATAAATCTGGCTGATAGATTGAACATTCAGGTAAACCCCTCTTTTGGTTGTCTGTACCGAGGGAATCAAAGCAATGACCGTGCCAAGTTCGAAGGCGTGCGCCAGTCTTATGATTTGTTCAAATTTATCAGTATATTATGCACGGAGCTGCCGCGCTTGGTGTCCGCGGTTCTTCGCCGCTGATCTTCAAATGGCTCAATATCGCTTATACTTTCGTCATATCAATTTATATGATTAAATTCTAGGCACGCACGGACGAGAGAACGGTTTGCATGTGGCATTGACCATCTTTTGATGTATGCTGTTCGCAACATCCACACTTTCAAGGACATAAAATGGATATCCGTCAAATTGACGAAGGCTTTGCCGTGACCGGCCAGATTTCACCAGATGATGTGCGGGATATTGTTGCAGCGGGCTATCAGGCGCTGATCTGCAATCGTCCGGACGGCGAATCGCCGGACCAGCCGGATTTTGCAGAGATTTCTCAGGCTGCTGAAAAAGCAGGCATCCCGATTTATTACGTTCCTGTTGTCTCCGGTCAGCTGACGCAGGACGATGTCGATGCCATGGCGCAAGCGCTCGAAGAAGTGGTAGGACCGGTTCTCGCCTATTGCCGCTCGGGCGCACGCTCAACCAATATTTACGGCATTGTTCAGCAGCAAAAGGGCTGACCGGACATGAGTTCAATCGCTGATTTGAGCACCGAAGACCTGCAGACATTGCGCAATCGGGTCCGCGGCGAATACGAAGCTTTTCGTTCCCGCGGTCTGCAGATCGATATGACCAGGGGCAAACCGAGCCCCGAACAGCTTGATCTCGCCAACGGCATGCTCGCACTGCCAGGAAACGGAGATCATTTCAGCGAAGCCGGCGAAGACGCGCGCAACTATGGTGGCTTGCAGGGCCTGCCTGAGGTCCGTGCGCTGTTTTCACCAGTCATGGGAGCTCCCGCCGACCGCGTAGTCGTTGGGGACAATTCCAGTCTCGCTCTCATGCATGATTGTCTCGTCTGGTCGCTGTTCAAGGGCGTTTCGAACGAGATGGAACCATGGTCGGAGCAATCAGGCACTCCGGCTTTTATCTGCCCCGTGCCCGGTTATGACCGGCACTTCTCCATCTGCGAGGAGTATGGCATCCGCATGTTACCGGTTCCACTGACGGGAAATGGACCGGACATGGATATGGTCGAGGAACTTGCGGCAGACCCTGACGTCAAGGGCATGTGGTGTGTTCCAAAATATTCAAATCCGTCCGGCGAAACCTATTCGACCGAGGTCTTGCAGCGTCTTGCTTCCATGCACACAGGAGCACCTGACTTCCGGTTGTTCTGGGATAATGCTTATGCCGTGCATCATCTGACTGAACGTCGGCACGAAATCGCCAACATTCTTGAATTGTGCGAGCGAGCGGGCAACCCCGATCGCGCTTTCGTCTTCGCCTCGACCTCAAAGGTGACGCTTGCAGGAGCCGGTCTAGCGCTGTTCGCATCATCCGCCGCCAATGTGAAATGGTATCTCGCGCGCGCCGGCAAGCGTACGATCGGTCCGGACAAACTCAATCAGATCAGACACGTGCGATTTCTAAGAAACATCAATGGCCTGCACCGGCATATGGACGCTCATCGCACCTTGATCGCCCCGAAGTTCGATACGGTCATCGAGGCGCTGGAGAAACGACTGGCCGGCACGGGCGTTGCAAACTGGACGAAACCGGAAGGCGGGTACTTTATCTGTGTGGACGCTATGGAGGGAACAGCCAGGCATGTCGTCGATCTTGCACGGCAGGCCGGTGTAGTGCTCACCCCTGCAGGCGCCACCTCCCCCTATGGGCGCGACCCGCATGACCGGACGCTGCGCCTCGCGCCAACATATCCGTCATTTCAGGACGTTCGACTGGCATCGGAAGGCATTGCGCTGTGCATTCTTCTAGCCGCGCTCGAAAAGCACAGTGAGGCCACGTCCTGCATTGACCAGACCGCGGGTGACGTCTAGGCCGCAATCGATGACGATACGGCGTCGGGCAATCTAGAGCAGCGTCGCGTCAGCGACGGCCCGTCCGGGCGTTCGCTGGACCGCCCCTTGTGCCGAGCAAGACCTGTCGCTCATGCTCAGAAGAAGGCCTGAATGCCGGTCTGTGCACGGCCGAGGATGAGAGCGTGCACGTCATGCGTGCCTTCATACGTGTTGACCGTCTCGAGGTTCTGCGCGTGGCGCATTACATGATAGCCAATCTGGATGCCGTTGCCGCCATGCATGTCACGGGCGACACGGGCAATGTCGAGCGCCTTGCCGCAATTGTTGCGCTTGATCAGGCTGATCATCTCGGGCGCGACCTTGCCCTCATCGAAGAGGCGGCCAACGCGTAATGAGGCCTGCAGTCCGAGAGCGATTTCCGTCTGCATGTCGGCGAATTTCTTCTGGAAGAGTTGCGTTGCAGCCAACGGCCTGCCAAATTGCTTGCGATCAAGCCCATACTGCACGGTCCGCTGCCAGCAATCCTCCGCAGCGCCCATTACACCCCACGATATGCCGTAGCGTGCTCGATTGAGGCAACCGAAAGGCCCTTTCAGGCCGGAAACATTCGGTAGTAGATGCTCTTCACCGACGACGACACCGTCCATGACAATTTCACCCGTGATCGAAGCGCGCAGCGAAAGCTTGCCCCCGATTTTCGGCGCTGAAAGACCCTTCATGCCCTTTTCCAGCACGAATCCCTTGATCTGGCCGTCATGGGCATCGGACTTGGCCCAGATGACGAAGACATCGGCTATAGGTGAATTGGAAATCCACGTTTTCGAGCCAGACAAGCGGTACCCGTCCGCGACCTTTTCGGCGCGGGTCTTCATGCCTGCCGGATCGGACCCCGCATCGGGCTCGGTCAAGCCGAAACAGCCGATCCATTCACCGGAAGCAAGCTTCGGCAGATATTTCTTGCGTTGTTCTTCTGAACCGTAGGCATAGATCGGATACATGACCAGTGAAGACTGGACACTCATCATGGAGCGATAACCGCTGTCGACCCGTTCGACTTCTCGCGCTACCAGGCCATAGGCCACATAGGATGCGCCGGCCGTGCCGTATTCCCCAGGCAACGTCACACCGAGAAGACCCGCATCACCCATCAGCTTGAACAGGTCTGGGTCGGTCTTTTCTTCCAGATAAGCCTCTTCGATGCGCGGCAGGAGTTCGCTTTGCGCGAAGGCGCGGGCGCTATCGCGAATCATCCGCTCGTCTTCGGTCAATTGATCTTCCAAGAGAAAGGGATCAGTCCAGACAAAGGACGGCTTCGAATTGGCCATGGGGGTTTCCTCCTTGATTGTGGAAAAGACCTATCATCAAATTTGTGTCCAAAGCCAGATGGACCTTCAAATGTTTCCTGAGGACATCCAACCCGCCGGATTTCCGTCAAACGACGAATCCAGTATAGGTTTTCGATGGCTATCAAGCAGCTGACCGAAACAATCATAAACCAGATCGCCGCGGGCGAAGTAATCGAACGCCCGGCGAGCGTGGTGAAAGAGCTCATCGAGAACGCCATAGACGCCGGCGCAACGCGCATCGACATTGTCACGGCGGGTGGCGGCAAAAACCTGATCCGCATCACCGACAATGGATCGGGGATTCCCTCGAGGGAGCTGTCTCTGGCCGTTTCACGTCATTGTACTTCAAAACTTACCGACAATGTCCATGACATACGCGCGCTTGGCTTTCGCGGCGAAGCACTGCCATCGATCGGTTCAGTATCGCGGCTTTCGGTCAAATCACGCACAGCAGAGGCCGATTCCGGTTTTGAGATCAACGTTCATGGCGGCCGAATGGAGGGACCACGTCCGACGCCAATGAATGGCGGAACGATTGCCGAAGTGCGTGATCTGTTTTTTGCGACGCCGGCCCGCTTGAAGTTCATGAAGACTGACCGCGCCGAAGCTTCAGCCATCAGTGATGTAGTCAAGCGCGTCGCCATTGCTTTTCCACATATCCGCTTTTCCATCGCCGGGAGCGACCGCGCGCCTTTGGACCTTGCCGCAACCGGCGTGGGATCGACCGGCATGCTGGAGCGCATTTCGCAGGTGCTTGGCAAGGAATTCCCAGAAAACGCCATTGCTATCGACGCTATGCGCGATGGTGTGCGCCTGTCGGGCTTTGCTGGCATTCCGGCGTTCAACCGCGCCAACAGCCTGCACCAATTCGCCTATGTGAATGGACGCCCTGTCCGCGACAAGCAAATCTGGGGGGCGATACGCGGCGCCTATGCCGATGTGATTTCGCGCGATCGACATCCGGTGGTCGTGCTTTTCCTCAATCTTGATCCGGCTCTCGTCGACGTCAATGTGCATCCGGCAAAAGCCGATGTGCGCTTCCGCGATCCCGGGCTCGTGCGCGGGTTGATCGTTGGAGCTATTCGCGAAGCACTCGGCCAATCCGGTATCCGCGCGGCAACCAGCGGCGCCGAAGCTATGCTGAATTCCTTTCGACTTGGCGGCGTTGAACCAATCTGGCCAGCAGCAGGGCAGCGCTGGCACGGCTCAGCCGCGGTCAACCAAAACTATGACGTCCGGCAATCGCCCTATCGCCCATTCGAGACGGCTCCCGTCGCCCCGCAGGGCAGCAACGGCTTTGCGGAAACAGTTCAGGCGTTCCTTTATGACGGCACCGCGGCAATCGCCGCAGATGCACGTGCCGGAATGGTAGAGGCTCCGCAGCAATTGTTATCGATGCCCTTGGGTGCAGCCAGGGCGCAGATCCACGCCAATTATATCGTCTCACAGACTGAGGATAGTCTGGTCATTGTCGACCAGCATGCCGCACATGAGCGGCTGGTCTATGAAGCTTTGAAGAATGCCCTGCATTCGAGACCCCTACCCGCACAGATGCTGCTCATCCCCGAGATCGTCGATCTCCCGGAAGAAGATGTGGGCCGGCTTGTCGCACACGCGGAGACCCTGGCACGCTTCGGCCTCGGTATCGAATCCTTCGGCCCCGGTGCGATCGCCGTGCGCGAAACACCCTCCATGCTGGGAGAAGTCGACACACAGAAACTGATCCGTGATCTCGCAGACGAAATTGCAGAACACGATACGTCCGATGGCCTGAAAGCCATTCTCGATCATGTCGCCGCGACCATGGCGTGCCATGGTTCTGTTCGCGCTGGACGGCGTCTGAAGCCGGATGAGATGAACGCGTTGCTGCGGCAAATGGAAGAAACACCGGGCTCCGGCACGTGCAATCATGGCCGCCCCACCTATATCGAATTGAAATTGACAGACATTGAGCGTTTGTTTGGCCGCCGTTAGGAAATCTTTCGATAACTCCATCCTGTCGGACATCTGATGCGTTTTTCTGCGCTTCCGGTGCTCATGGAGAATATCCACTGCGCTCCGGTTCTCGAAAACCACACCAGCTGCCGCATCAGGATGGCTTCTCAAAAGTGTTCGAGCTCTTGACCGGCATGAGTACGGGCGCCTAAATGAATTGAATTGATAAAACCGGAACATACTCGATGAACAGATTTGAAGGTCCCGGCTCACGCGAAGCCAAGATTCGCTATCTCGACGGCGACTTTCAGGTCCTGTCGCCCGGTTCCTATGTACTGTGTGCCGTGACGTCGGAAAAAATTCCGCTCGACGAGCTCAAATATTGGAGCGTCGCGCGGCAGGAAGCCTATGCTGATGCGCGCATTTCACTGGAACGGGAGATCCAGTTGAACCCGGCGCTGCGCCAGCGCGGCAAGGCGTAAATCGTGATCACCCGTCGCGCAGCACTGTTTTCGCTTATCGCAGGCGGAACTCTGGCGAGCGGCTGCACGACAGATAGTGCGAGCCGTCAGCCCGTCTATAGCGGACCAACGAAAACTATACGCGGCTATCTGCGAGGTTCGTCGTCTGCATGGCTTACGGCCAGTTCGGTCGTATTCGTGACGGCCTATGACGCCACCGGTGGCAATTCTTCCCACATGCCAAAGATCGGTGGGACGAGTTTCACGCTTAACCGCAACGGCTATTTCCCGGTAGCATATGAGATCGAGATTCCGGCAAGCGGGTCGGTGCCGCGCGTTGCGCTCGCCGTCGAGATTCGGCGTGGAGGCAATATTCTGTTTTCGAATGATCGGAACTACAGCCAGACGACCGGCCGCAATCTCGATATACCGATGCGCGAAGCGCCGCCGAGAATACGGAATTTCCGCAGCAGATTATGAGCGTTTGAGCGCGCGCATCCGAGCACGGTCGCGTGTCTCCCGAATGATACGCAATGCCGTTTGCGGATGACTGAAAACAAGCTCCACTTCCAGAACGAGGATTCGCGACGCAAACTCCTTTACGGCTGGGCTGCCATCCAGCAATCGCACATGGTCTTTCGCCGTTGTAATCAAGGTAAGTCCGTCTTTCTCGGCGTCCTTTAGAAGGTCGGAAACGTCGGCGTCCCTATAGGGATGGTGGTCGGGGAATGATCGTGTTTGCGCGACCGTGGCACCCGCCTCCTCCAGTGTCCTGAAGAACTTGGATGGATCGCCAATCCCGGCAAAAGCGAGCAACGGCGTATTGGCTATCCCCTCCAGCGCTTTGGGTTTCAGGACAGCCTCATAAACGGGCTTGGCGGCACGCGCGGCGTTTCGGACAAGTTTGTCGGCACCATTCGCTGTGCCAATCTTCAATAGCGCGTCGGTACGGACCAACTGGTCGGTTAAAGGTGCGCGCAAGGGTCCGCCGGGAAAAACATGGCCATTGCCAATGCCACGTCCCGCGTCGACGACCAACAGAGCGTAATCGAAGTGAAGTCGGGCACTCTGGAAGCCGTCATCCATTATGATGAAGTCGCATCCTTCCTCTTGCAGGACCTTTGCGCCAGCCAGGCGGTCTGTGCAAACGACGACCGGTGCATGCCGGGCCAGCAATATCGGCTCGTCGCCAACATGGCGGGCGCTGTCATGGTCAGGATCGACGCGGTGCAGACCGGTGAATGTGCCGCCATAACCGCGTGAGACAATGCCGGGACTGAGACCCGCCGCAAATGCGGCTTGGGCAAAGGCAATGGACGTGGGGGTCTTGCCCGCGCCGCCGACGGTGAAATTGCCTATGCAAAGCACCGGCAATGGCACGGCTGGCGGCTTGGCGCGGCGAATACGCCGTCCAGCGACAGCGCCATAAATTTTTGACAGAGGGCTCAAGGCCCGAGCGCGCCAATCCGGCTTTTCCCACCAGAATGGAGGCGCTTCACTCGTCATTTCCAGCCGCCTTCGCGATTGCTCAGACGTGCCTGCAAGACAAGAGGCTGGATAAATGGTTCGAGCGCCGTCATTGTACGGACCAGCGAACCTCGCATGTCTTCGACGGTCTTCAGCCCGGCATCGATCATGATCTGGCGTTCGGTTGGGTTGTTGAAAAGATAGTTCACCGCACCGGCCAGCATATCCTTGTCGCGCACCAGCTTGGCGCCGCCATTCTTGATGAGCCGCTGATAGGAATCGCGGAAATTCTGAACATTGCGCCCCGAAAGGATGGCCGATTTCAACATTGCCGGTTCCAGGGGGTTTTGCCCACCCTGCGCCGTCAGCGAGCGTCCGACAAAGGCTATTTCAGTCATACGGAGATAGAGACCCATATCGCCGATCGTGTCGCCGAGGTAGATATCCGTGTCCGGTGCGATCTGATCGCCGCGGCTGCGCAGGGCGACTTTCATGCCCATTTTCTCGATTTCGGCGGCAATTTGCGCTGCGCGATCCGGATGGCGCGGCACAATGATCGTCAGCAAATCGCGATGCCGAGCCTTGAGCATGTGGTGGACTTGCGCAACGACCGTCTCTTCACCCTGGTGGGTTGAAATGGCTGCCCATATCTTGCGCGATCCGATCATGCGCTGGAGCGCTGCGAGCTCCGCGTTATTCACCGGCGGCACGGCCGTATCGACTTTAAGATTGCCTGAAACCGTTACTGGTCTTGCGCCAAGCGCACGGAACCGTTCACCGTCGACTTCGGATTGGGCAACGACATGCGCAAGGTTTTCGAACAGGGCCTCGGCAATCGAGGGACGTTTATGCCAAGAGGCAAAGGAGCGGTCCGACAGGCGACCATTGACCAGCACCTGTGGAACCCGTCGCGTTCCCAGTTCGAGCATCGTCATGGGCCAGATTTCGGATTCGCAGATGACCGCGAGGTCCGGCTGCCAATGAGTGAGAAAGCGATCGACAGCCGGCTTCAGGTCGAGCGGCACATATTGATGAATGACACGGTCGCCAAGACGTTCCTGCACCATCTTCGCCGATGTGACAGTTCCTGTCGTCAGGACAACATGGATGCCCGTATCGATGATTGCTTCCACAAGCGGCGTCACAGCTGAGGTCTCTCCGACGCTGGCAGCGTGAACCCAGACCAGCGGCCCCGAAGGGCGGGCAACGCTGGCATTCCCGTAGCGTTCGCCGTGGCGCCCGCGTTCTTCCTTGCCCTTGCTGGCACGGAAAGCCACATAGGCGCCAACAATCGGGAAGGCTGCTGCACCGACCCATCGGTAGGTGCTCAGGACAAATCGAGCCCAACGTTCACTCATGCCCTACCATCCACGAGCTCATGTACCCGAATGGTGTTTGCATTCAAACTGTTGGTCAATTCGATACGCTTGGCTTCAAGCATTGCATCATCGGCATCCTCGGGCACGAAAATAGGGTCGCCGACTATCAATCCCGACTTGCCGAAGGGCAAGGGAATGGTGGTCTTGTCCCAACTTTTCTCCAGGATTTTGCGACGCGATGTCAGATAGCAGATCGGGAGAATTGGACGGCCAGACAGTTTGGCAAGGAGGACAACGCCAATTCCGGATTCGCGCGGTGTTCCATGGGGGATATCAGCAATCATTGCTGCGGTTTTACCTTCCTTGAGCGCTTTTTTTAAGGCGAGCAATGCTCGCGCTCCGCCCTTTTCCGCGCCTCTCGCTCGCTCTCTCCCGCCGGAGCCGCGCACGATCTCGACACCAAAACGTTCGGCGACACGCGCGTTGAGTTCGGCATCCTTGCTTTTGGAAAACATGGCAACAAATCGGACACCACGCGGCATGAGAAACGGTGCCATGAGATGCTGACCGTGCCAGGCAACCGTGATGAAGGGCTCCCCGCCTCGCTTCATGTCCTCGAGATCGGAGGATCCGGGAAGCCGGGGATTGGTGGCATGAACAAGCCGGAAAAATTGCGTGATCAGCCAGGCGATCATGGAGCGAACGATCGGTGAATTGGCCAAGGGGCCACGTATCGAACGCCAAAAACGTTTGAGCATCCCGTTTTTACGCCGGGGAGCTTTCGTCGTTGCTGAGCTGTTTTCGATCATGCCACTATTCGCAATCGCACCAAGCGATCAATCCGCCTTGCCCGTGACGGGATCCAGCAGTTTGTGCATGTGGACGATGAAATAGCGCATGTGAGCATTGTCGACTGTCTGCTGCGCTTTGGATTTCCACGCGCGCTGTGCGGTCTCGAAATTGGGGTAGATACCGACAATGTCGAGCTTGTCGAGATCGCGAAATTCAACGCCGCCCAGTTTCTTCAACTCGCCGCCAAAGACGAGATGAAGCAGCTGTTTTTGATCCGATGTGTTTTCGCTCATGGTTGCCCATCCAAATGATCGAAGTGAAGTTATTGCCTGTTTATCCGAAGGCGGTTTCGGCGACAACGGCCAACATGTTATCCATTAGTAGACCGCTGGCCGCGATGAGTGCCCCGTGCCGGTAATCGCCAGTGCTGGTATTGCGCAAGCCATAGGTGAGCGGCTTGCCATCGGCTGTCAAGACATTGCCGCCCGCCTCCGAAAGGATGAGGTCGGCGGCCGCCAAATCCCAATCATGCGAGTTGGGGCGCACGAAAGTCCCGGCAATATCGCCACGCGCCACCATGGCGATGCGGTATGCCAGTGAGGCTACATAGGGCGCATGTTCGATGGACGCAAGAAAACGCTCGGGCAGTCCCTTCAGAAATGCACCTGGTCCCGCCACCTTGAAGGGCCGGTTCTCAGCCTGAACACGAATGGCACTGCCATTCTGTTCCGCCCCGAAACCTGGCAACGCAGTGATGATTTCGTTGCGCGCCGGACAGTCGAGTACACCCGCTACAGGCCGGCCATTTTCAATGACGGCCACGCTGACACACCAGACATCCACACCCTCGATGAAGGCGCGGGTCCCATCGATTGGATCGACGACAAAGAACCGTTGTCTCGGTGAAGCCACCCGTTCATCGAGGGTTTCTTCCGATATCCAGCCATAGTCGGGCCGGGCCGTAAGAAGCATGTCCTTCAAGTATTTGTCCGCGGCAAGATCAGCTTCTGTGACTGGTGAATTGCCGGTCTTCATCCATATCTGCGGGGCCTGGCGAAAATAGGATAAGGCAATCTTTCCTGCACCTTCCGCGGCTTCGCGGATAAGTTCGAGGTCTTCGCGATTTTGCTTATTTGCCGGCAAGAGTCATGCCTTCGATCAGGAGTGTCGGGCTGGCTACACCGAAATTACGATCAATGTCGTTGGCCGCGATGAGATTGAGAAACATCTCTTTCAGATTGGATGCAATGGTGACTTCACTCACCGGATAGGCAAGTTCGCCGTTTTCGATCCAGAATCCTGAAGCACCGCGACTGTACTCACCAGTGATCATGTCGACGCCATGACCGAAAAGCTCTGTAACATAAAAGCCTGTGCCGACCTCGCGGATCAACTCCTCCGGTGTTTTTTCTCCGGGTTCTATGGCGAAGTTGGTCGATGAAGGGACCACCGTCGAGCCCGAACGAACGCCGCGCCCGTTGGTGATCAAGCCGAGTTCCTTGGCAGTCGAGGTCGACAGCAACCAATGTTTCAGAACGCCGTTTTCGATCACGTTAAGAGGCACACCTTCCAGGCCTTCGCCATCGAACGGGCGCGAGGACGGGCCGCGAACACGCAACGGATCGTCGGTGACGTTGATCGCGCCGCTCAGGATTTTTGTCCCCATGCGATCCTTGAGAAAACTGGTCTTGCGCGCGACTGACGCACCGTTGATCGCGCTGGCGATATGGCTGGCAATGCCACGGGCAACACGTGGATCGAAAACGACATTGACGCGGCCTGTCTTGGCCTGACGTGCGCCAAGGCGCTTGACGGCACGCTCACCGGCGGAGCGGCCAATGGCTGCAGCATCTTCCAACGTATCAAAATAGATGCGCGATGAAAAATCATAATCGCGTTCCATCGCGGTGCCGCTTCCCGCAATGGCACTGACCGAGCGGGAAAAGCGTGAGCCCATATATTGCCCGGAGAAACCGCCCGAGGTAACGAGCACAAGGCCTCCCATTCCCGCGGAAGCAGACCCGCCTCCGGAATTGGTGACGCCTTCTACCGCGAGAGCAGCTTCTTCGGCAGACAGTGCTGCCTCCGTTAATTCTGCCGCGTCGACGTTCGTTGAATCATACAGGTCGAGGTCGCGAATGTTGCGCACCAGATTTTCGGGAGCGGCCAGACCTTCATAAGCGTCATCCGGCGAAACTTTCGCCATGGCAACGGCGCGCTCGGCCAAAACATTGGGATCAGCGCCGGCATTGGCCGAAATGCTTGCAACTTTACGACCAACAAAAACGCGCAGAGAAAACTCGTCGCTTTCCGACGATTCCGTCGATTCGACTTTTCCGAGCCGCACACTGACACCAGTCGAACGCGAACGTACAACGACTGCATCGGCCGCATCTGCTCCTGCACGCTTCGCAGCTTCAACAAGTGCCGTCGCATTGTCTACGAATTCGCGGGAATTTACCGGCTCGGTCATTTTCGTCTCTAACGTTGATTGCATGATAGGATGCAAGGACTTATCTGACAAACGTCAGATGCATTCCTTCCTATATGGTGCAAATTGGGGTCTATCAAGGCAACCTAAGGCAACAATCTCACAGTCCAGGTCACAAATATATGCTCTCGCAAAGCGGCAACCTCTACTTTCAGGCATTGGCACTCCTAGCAGGGGCGATTATTGCCGCGCCGCTGTTTAAGCGTCTTGGGCTCGGCACGGTTCTCGGATATCTCGCTGCGGGTCTGTTGATCGGACCTCTGGCCAATCTCATTACCGATGGTGAACAGGTCCTGCATTTTTCCGAACTCGGCGTCGTGTTCCTGCTTTTCGTGATTGGTTTGGAGTTGAAGCCATCCCGCCTCTGGACATTGCGCCACGCGATTTTCGGCCTTGGTGCCGCACAGGTCATCGTAACGGGTGCTGTGCTTACCGGGCTAATCCTCGCATTCAACTTGATGATGTGGCAGGCGGCAGTTGTGACCGGGTTTGGCCTGGCACTATCCTCGACCGCATTCGCCATGCAGATATTGGAGGAGCGCGGCGAAACAGCCACGCAGCACGGCCAGACTTCATTCGCCATCCTGCTGTTCCAGGATCTCGCCATTGTTCCTTTGCTCGCGATGATCCCGGTACTTGCGCCGGGCTCTGCCCAGCATAAAGCAGACCCACTCGGGCAATTCCTCGTTGCGGTCATCTGCATAGGCGCAATCGTCGCTGTCGGCCGCTATCTCCTCAACCCGCTGTTCCGCTTCATTGCCAATACGGGCGCACGTGAAGTGATGATCGCGGCGGCATTGTTCGTCGTGCTCGGTGCGGCGGTTCTGATGCAATTTGCCGGATTATCGATGGCCATGGGGGCCTTTATCGCCGGCGTCCTTCTGGCGGAATCCTCCTACCGGCATGAACTCGAAGCCGATATCGAACCATTTCGTGGCGTTTTCCTTGGCCTGTTCTTCATGGCAGTGGGGCTTTCGCTGGATCTGGATGTCATCGTGAACGACTGGCTGGCAATCCTGCTTGCGGTACCTGCATTCATGGCGATCAAGGCGCTTGTGGTCTATCTTCTGGCGCGACTGTTCCGCTCCAACCATAATGATGCAATCCGCATCGCTTTCTTCCTGCCGCAAGGCGGTGAGTTCGGTTTCGTGTTGTTTTCTGCGGCCGCTGCAGCCGGCTTGATGAGTGTGTCCACAGCGTCAGAACTGGTGGCAGTCGTGACACTTTCTATGGCTGTCATGCCGCTGTCCGTCGCACTTGGAAACAAGTTTCTGGCCAACCCGAACGCGGAGGACGAGATCGACGAGGATTTTGACGGCGCCGGCGCTGATGTGATGATGATCGGCTTCTCCCGTTACGGTCAGATCGCGGCACAGATCCTTCTTGCAGGCGGCAGCGACGTGACAGTGATCGATGCATCTGCAGATCGTATCCGTGCTGCTGGCCGTTTTGGATTCCGTATTTATTTCGGCGATGGCACGCGCAAGGAAGTGCTGGAGGCGGCAGGCATAAGACAGGCGAAGATCGTCGCCGTCTGTACACATAAAAAGCAGACCACAGACCAGATCGTTGAAATGATCCAGGCGGAATATCCTGATATCAAACTTTTCGTTCGCTCGTACGACCGAGTCCATACGCTCAAATTGCGGGCGCGCGGCGTGCACTACGAGCTGCGGGAAACCTTCGAATCCGGTCTGGTGTTTGGCCGGCGCACACTGGAAGAACTCGGCGTCAGCGAAGACCTCGCCTATGAAATCATGGAAGATATAAGACGCCGCGACGAGGACCGCCTGCATATCCAAGCGTCGGAAGGCTTGACGGCGGGAAATGATCTTTTGTTGACCCGGCCAGTAACGCCAGAACCGCTGATCAAGCCGACGCGTGAAGCCAAGCGTATCGATACAGTTGTTGACGAAGAGAGGGATGTCGCTGTGGAACCAGATCCTACGCCAGCAGAGTAGGCGTTTTCACTCCAGTTCCCGGTGCTCGACGTAGGTGATGGCGGCATCAACAGCGCGCTTCAGTTCGTCCTTGATGCCGGCTGACTCGCGCAGCACCTGCTCAACACGAAGGAAATCGAGCACGCCGAACCGGGCTACACTCGGGCGCAGGAAGATTGCCGGCGGATCGGTGCGAAGGCGCGTCGCTATGATGGACTGCATCATCAACTGACTGGCACCGAACATTGCATCGATTGATGAAGGGAACTTGCCGATATCACCTTCGGGTCCTCCAACTACATCTATAGCGATGACAAACTGCGCCTTGTCCTTGAGGTGATCGAACGGAACCGGATTATATATACCGCCGTCGATGAGGATGCGATTGTCTCGACGCACGGGCCGGAACAGTGCTGGTATGGCAGCCGAAGCCGCGATCGCACTGTAGAGGTCGCCCTCGGCAATTGGCACCTCGCACTGGCCGTAGAAGTCAGTAGCGGTGACGCTCAATGGAACTTGCAATTCCTCGAACGTGTCCGGTATGCGGTCGGGGAGGAAGCCCTTCAGCACCTTTTCGATGTTGAACTGGCTGAGGCGGATGCCGCCGCCAAACATCTCACCGAAACTGGCAGGTCGCAGACGCCACAGCCGTGACGCAATTTCTGCACGCCGCGACAGCGTAGCAACTGCATATTCGTGGATATCCCGGCCGGCCATGCCGGCAGCCATGCCTGCGCCCATGATGGCGCCGATGGAAGAGCCAGAGATTGCCGTTGGGCGGATGCCAAGCTCGTTCAGCGCCTCGATGACGTTGATGTGTGCGAGCCCCCTTGCTCCGCCACCACCAAAAGCGATGGCGAAGGTCGGACTTCCGGTTGCGCTACCGGCGCCGGTCGAACCATCCCCCTCTGCCAGATCGCGTGCGATCATGTCATTTCAATCTCCTCAGGATTGCGGTGGGCCGACAATGAGAACAGCTGGATCAGTTTCCAGCAATTTCTTCGCGACGGTCTTCACTTGGTCCAGGGTAACTGCATTGATCAGATCCGCACGCTTGTCGATGTAATCCCGCCCAAGGTTTTCGTCTTGCAAGCCGATAAGCGTACTGGCGACGGCCGAAGAGGAGTCGAGATTATTCACCGCATAGGATCCCACCAGATACTTCTTGGCCTCAACAAGTTCTTCTTCCGTCGGGCCATCCTTTGCCATTTTGGCGATCTCGGTTTTCAGTATCTGCAAGGTCTCGCTGGCGCGATCCGCCCGCGTCGCCGTGTTCACCATCAGTGCCGCCATATGGTCGCGATTAACAAGGTTCGAGCCTGCAGAATAGGCAAGACCTCGCTTTTCCCGCACCTCGTTGTAGATGCGTGAGGAAAACGTTCCACCGCCCAGAATGTGGTTCATGATATAGGCCGGGAAGAAATCCGCATCCTGACGGCGGACACCGGGATAGACCATGGAAATCGATGTCTGCGGCAGGGCATAATCGACGCGCGTGGTCTGGCCAAAGGCGAGCTTGGCTTCGCTGATCGGCTCAAGCTGAGCTTTCTCCGGAAGGTCGCCGAATACCTTGTCAAGAAGCGGGCCGAGTTGCTCCGGACTGATGGAACCGACAACCGCGACGATCAGATTATCCCGGGCGAAATTACGCCTATGAAAAGCAGCGAGATCGTCGTGGGTTATCGAGGTCAAGCTCGCTTCGGTGCCTTCGGAGCGGCGGCCGTAAGGATGGTCGCCATAGAGCGTTTCTGCAAATTTACGGCCGGCTATAGTGTTAGGGTCACGTTCGGATGCCTTGATATCAGCTACGACCTGCTGGCGAATGCGATCGATCGGGGCTTGGTCAAAGCGTGGCGTATTGACGGCAAGCGCGAGCAGATCCACCGCAGCGTCCCGTTTCTCGGCCAGCATCCGGATGGAGCCGTTGATGCTGTCATCATCGGCGTTGAACCCCATCTCCGCACCGACGTCGTCGAGCTTTTCCTGGAAAGTTTCGGAATCGAGATCACCCGCGCCTTCATCGAAGAGGCCTGTCATCAGATTGGCAAGACCTTCTTTGCCATTCGGATCCTGATTGGAGCCGCCCTTGAATGAAAAGCGTATGGAAATCAGCGGCACGAAATCGTCCTGCACGAGCCAGGCCTTGATGCCCTTCGGCGAGACGACTTCCTTGATCTCGACTGCGTAACCGGGAGCAATGGCGAAAAATATCACAACGAGAGCGGCGGCAAATCGCTTAATAATTGGCGCGATCATTGAATGACTCCCTGGCCCTGCGGTTCTGGCTGCTGTGTTTCTCCAGATACAGGTGCTTCCACTTGCACTTTTTCATCGGGTTTTCCGTCTTCTGGCATCAGATAGCTGGTCACCGAGCGGCTATCGACGAGATAACGCTTCGCCACATCCTGAATGTCTTGAACCTTCACCGCGCGAATGCGATCCGGCCATTCCTGAATATCCTTGATGGTCTGGCCGGTGGAGAGAGACGAGCCATAGATGCGCGCCATACCGGCCTGACTGTCTCGGGCAAAGATCACGCTCTTCAGGAAACGATTGCGCGCCTTCTCCAGTTCACCTTCGGTTACGCCATCCTTGATGATTTTGGCGATCTGCGCATCGATGCCTGTTTCGACTTCGGTCAGCGTGGCGGAGCCGCGCGGCGCGCCATAGACGCCGAAACTGCCGTCATCGAGTGAACCGCCCTGATAATAGGCGCCCGCGCTTGCCGCAGATCCATCGCGCACGACCAAAGACTGGTAGATACGGCTGCGGTTCGAGCCACCGAGAATTTCGCTCAAGAGATCAAGAGCTTCCGCCTCTCCTGGCTTGGCATTGGTGTAAGAGGGTACCAGCCACATCTTCTGGAAACTCGGCTGCGATACGCGCGGATCCGCCAATGAGACCGTTCTTTTGGTATTCTGTTCCGGTTCCTGCGGGCGCTCGCGCTTTCCCGGCTCAGCCCTGCGAGGAACCTTGCCGTAAGTCTTCTCCGCCAGCGCCTTGACCGTCTCGAGATCGACATCTCCGGAGACGACGAGTGTCGCGTTGTTCGGCGTGTAATATTTCACATAAAATGCCAACGCATCCTTGAGGTTCAGCCGTTTCATTTCGTGCAGCCAGCCGATCACCGGGACCCTGTAGGGATGGTTCTGGTAAAGCGTTGCATTGACCTCTTCCGAGAGCAATGCCGAAGGATTGCTGTCCGTCCTTGAACGGCGCTCCTCAAGTACGACGTCACGCTCTGTTTTGACTACATCGTCATTCAGGATGAGGTTCTCCATGCGGTCGGCCTCGTAGGTCATGACCATTTCAAGTGCAGAAGGCGCGACCTGCTGGTAGAAAGCGGTGTAGTCGTAGGAGGTGAAGGCATTCTCCTGTCCGCCGATTTCGGCGACCTTGCGCGAGAATTCCCCTGCCGGATAGGTCTTGGTAGCCTTGAACATCAGGTGTTCAAAGAAATGTGCGATGCCGGATTTACCCGGTTCCTCGTCTGCGGACCCTACGTGATACCACAGCATGTGCGTGACAACCGGTGCGCGATGATCCGGGATCACAACAACTTCGAGTCCGTTATCCAGATAGAACGATGAAACGTCATCCTTGTTGGTTGTCTCGATCGCCTTCGCGGTCTGGGAGGCGGTATCTGCGCGCGCTGGACCCAAGAGAGCCGAGGCGGTGACTGCGCCTATGAGGACAAATGCCGCAACGGCGCGGCTGAAAACGAAGGACATACAAATCGATCCAGTTCTGTTTCACTGATCGCGATACAATCGCGGTATTTACGACTTCAATGTGACAAGTCTTATGACCGTTCCGCCGTAAGGACGTTCTTCAACAACGACAAATCGCGGATCGAGATCGACCACGGCTTCGGCTTCTTCTTCAAGCACCAGAAGTGTGTCGGGATTGAGCCAACCGCCATCGAGTGCGGACTTGAATGCCATCTCGCCGAGCCCCTTGCCATAGGGCGGATCGGCGAACACCAGATCGAACGGTTCGATGGTACCTGCATCGCCAAGTTTTATTGCATCACGGCGGAATATCTTGGTGTTGCCGAGCAGGCCGAATGCCTCGACATTGGTGCGGATCAGTCCTCGCCCTTCGGCCGATTCTTCGATGAAAACCCCGTATCGCGCGCCGCGAGACAATGCTTCGAGCCCCAGTGCGCCAGTCCCGGCGAAAAGGTCGAGGACGCGCGTGGATTCAAATTTTTCCGGATAATTATGCACCAGAATATTAAAGAGGCTTTCGCGTGTCCGGTCCGTCGTCGGCCGGATTACGTTGGAACCCGGCGTAGCCAATGCCCGCCCGCGAAATCTTCCGCCGACAATCCGCATGGGTTCAAGCCCTACTACGATTTGGGCTTGCCGCCACGCGGCGGACGACCTGTGCCGCCACGCGGTGCACCTCTTGGAGCGTCACTGCGAGGAGCGCCTTTCGGACCACTATACGGGCGGTCGCCGCTTCTATTGGGTTGTCCGCCGGGCGCGCGCGTTGGCTTTCCGCTGGCTCCATAGGGACGCTCGGAACGGGTTGGACGATCAGACTGGAAAGGCTTATCGCCCCTGGCTTCGCGCTCTTTCAATTCAGCACGCTCGCGCTTGCCGACGCGTGGTGGACGATCCGGGCGAGGACCATCACGCGAACTCTCAGGGCGGCCTGCGCCGAAAGCTCGCTTCGGACGTTCGGCGTTGTCGCCTTCGCCGCGCGGCGGACGCGGAGAGAAATCTCGTGGCTTGTCACCCGCATAACCACCTGACGAGCGGCCAGCAGCGGGCCGCTCTGCTGCCGGATGATCGCCCGCAACCCTATCGGAGCCTCCACTGAAACGCTTGGGCTTGTCTGCACGCTGACCTTCGGAACGGTTACGCTCCTCTCGTGCCCCCACTGCCTTCGCCCTTGCCTTGCCCATCGGACGAGCGCCAGGCGCCATCCAGACGTTGGCACCGCGGGACTTGCGTGGAGCAATGGCCTCGTCTTCCTTGCGCTCGCGATCAGCTTTCGAATTCACACCGTGCGGCTTGCGCGGCTTTTGATCACCATCGCGCGGCGTACGGGCTGGCCGCTCGTCGCGGCCGCTGCGAGGCACGGATGGCCGCTCGCTCCGGTCGGTCGTCCAGCGCGAAAGTGATTCCTCGCGCTTCTCATCTTTGGATTTGCGCGGTCCCCTTGCCTTGGCAACAGGAGCGCTGGAAATCCACTCGGATGAACGGCGCTCGGGACGCTCGCTCGGTTGCTGGACTGCCTCGCCTTTGACGGCTTCGTTGGAAAACACATTGATGATTGGTGCATCGAAATCGGCACCGGATTCTTCGATCAGGCGTTCGCCAAGCTGGTCGCGCAAGGTGCGGCCGTTCATTTCACGTACGGATCCTTCCGGCAGATCGCTCAGCTGGAACGGTCCATAGGAAATGCGGATCAGCCGGTTGACCGAAAGTCCGAGCGCTCCGAGCACATTCTTGACTTCGCGGTTTTTACCCTCGCGCAAGCCCACCATGATCCAGACGTTCGAGCCCTGTTCGCGTTCCAGGGTCGCTTCGATCGCGCCGTAGAAGACGCCATCAACTGCAATGCCATCCTTGAGCGTGTCGAGCTTTTCCTGGGTGATGCTGCCATGAGCGCGAACGCGGTAGCGGCGGAGCCAACCGGTCGACGGCAGTTCAAGAGCGCGGGAAAGCCCGCCATCATTGGTGAGAAGCAGCAGCCCTTCAGTGTTGATATCGAGGCGGCCGACCGAAAGAACACGTGGCATATCCTTAGGTAAGGATTCAAAAACCGTCTGGCGCCCTTCCGGATCGCGGTTGGTCGTCACCAGACCTGCCGGCTTATGGTAGAGCCAAAGGCGCGTGCGCTCTTTTTGCGGCAAAGGCTTGCCATCGACTTCAATGCGATCGGCCGGCATGACATTGATGGCCGGGCTTTCCAGTCGCTTGCCATTGACCGAAACGCGACCCGCGGCGATCATCGTTTCGGCTTCGCGGCGCGAAGCAATCCCTGCGCGCGCCAACCGCTTGGCTATACGCTCGCCTTCTTCGGCCGGTGCTTCGTCACGTGGCGATTTGCGTTGCTCGGTACCGCGCTTGGCGGGAGCAGCGTCAAACTTGCGGGGACCTCTGGGGCGATCGCCATCATTGCCCCGCTTGTCGAAGCTGCGCTTTTCAAAGGGACGTTTGCCGCCCTTCCCGTCATCATTTGAACTTGTCATGGAATGTTTGCCTTTCAGCGGGGCTAACTAACAGCTATGAGGTTTTCTTGCGAGTAAATTCTAAGAACTCTTTGATTACTTCAAACGACGAGCGCGCTGTGGGCCCAAATGCCGATCCGATGAGTTTAGCTATGGCCGAAGCGCATGGCGCGGCAGCGCGCGGCGAGGTGCCGATCGGTGCGGTTCTGGTCAAGGGTGGAACAATCCTGGCGCAGGCAGGCAATCGCACGCGCGAGCTCAACGATCCGACAGCACATGCGGAAATCCTTGTCATTCGAGAGGCCTGCCGCATCCTCGATGACGAGCGACTTACTGGCTGCGATCTCTACGTGACGCTAGAGCCCTGTACCATGTGCGCGGCTGCGATCTCGTTCGCCCGCATAAGACGACTTTATTACGGTGCACAGGACATCAAAGGCGGCGGCGTCGAAAACGGTGCGCGGTTTTTTGCTCAGCCGACCTGCCACCACGTACCGGAGGTCTATTCGGGTTTTCAGGAGCAGGAAGCGGAAACCATGCTCAAAGAATTCTTCCGTACCAAGAGACTTTAATCATTCACCCTAATCTTCGCGGAAAAATCCGGATCCGAGTCGGCAGCCAGCGCACGCTGGTTGATTGAAGACGATTTTATCGTCTCGTCCAGAGGTTTCTGATGATCGATGGCGCCAAGATCATAAAGATAACCGGGTAAATAGCCTGACAGAACGACGCGGTAGTCGAGCGGCAGTTCTGGGGTTATGGCACGCACCATGTCGAAAATCACGGTCGTGCAATTGGCCGTGATCGTATTGTAGAATTTTGCTGTGCTGGCAAGATGATTGGCCTTGTCGATATAAGACAGGAAGAGCGCCTGCCGCATCTCCGGCTTGAGATTGATGCGATAGCGATAAACATCTTCCTTGCGGATATTGGTACGCAGCCGAATGATGTCGCGTTCGTCTGCGGCAATCATCGCCAGTTCGAATTCCTTGAAGAATCCTCCGATTTCCGAAAATTGCTCGTGGCGCTCCTTGCGGATTTCTGCGGAGAAAACGACGTGATCGCCGTTGTTGAACCCGAAGCTGACCAATGTGTGGGCGATAGCGGGGTTTGACCAATAGGACAGAAACAGATCGACGGAATCCAGATCTTGCAGATCATAGGTCCGGACTTCCCAGCGCGGTGTGTAGTCGGCCGGCGTCTGCCATTCAAAGTTGCGAACGTTGGATAGCGTTACATAACTGCCATTGAGCGTACCGGTCACAGTCTGCGCAACATCATCCGCCCAAATGCGATTCAAGGACGGCGTAATCGTGCTCCACCAATAGCCGAGGCCGATCATTACCGGCACCAGGACGATAAGAGCACGCCAAGCGCGACCCTTGAATTCAAGCCACAGCACGGCGAAAGCTATCCCCGCCCAGAGCAACAGACTACCAAGTTTGCCGATAATCCCGAACGGCAGTTGGTACCAGAGCGCAAACCCGCCCCAGAGAAAGCCAATAAGCGTCAAAATTACAAGGATGACCAGGCCTAGAAATCGCAGAATGAACAATTGGTGCAGTCCTCGATTGGCGGGGGTGGATGCGGCGCTGTCTCTTTATAAGGAAAACAACGGATCGTGGCATCCGTCAGTTTCAAATTTTTAAGCAGAATATCCTACTAGAACCGTATGGTCAGATCGGCTTTGAAGCCATGATCCTGGACGTCGCTGGCAATCTGCCCCTGATACGCCAGGCCGAAAGTAGCCGCGGGCGCCAGATCGAGGTCGAACCCCAGTTCCAGCAATGCCGCATCGCGAGCGATGGGAAGTCCGGAAATCTCGAAATCGCCCATCCCCGAAAATGCGAGGCTCGCCTCCGGGGTGTTATCGCCATAGGCATGCCGCCAGCCAATCGTACCGCGCAGCCTCGCCTCTACGGAACCGACTGACCATTGCGTGGCGGCACGGAACCCGAGCGTGCTGAATGTTATGTCTGTACTGGAGGAGGATGCGGCAAGCGCTGACGCACCGCCCTCTTCGGTAAAGCTGTCGAGATGCAAATTGACATAGGAGAGATTGGCAAGTGGCTCGAGCGCAATGGTATTGTACTGAATACCGTAGCCAAGTTCACCGAAGATTTGAGCCGTTCCGCCGTTGTAATCAGCACTCAGGTGCTCCTGAGATCCAGTAAACTGAACCGAACGATCGGTGCTGATATCGTGCCATGTATAGCTCGCGCCTGATCGCAGCCTGAATGCTCCTAACTCGGCCCCGCCATAGATGCCGAGATGAAAATTGTCGACGTCAGCTGAGGCGCCGAGGCCGGATTCGTCGATGCTGGAGTGACTATAACCGGAAAGAATGCCAATGCGGGCGTGATCGCCGAACGGCGCATCGCCGCCTATGATGAAGCCGCCGACGGAGCGGTCAACTCCCGCGACTTGATCGTTGCTCTCCCAGTCTGCCCATGAACCAAAGCCCTGACCCCACAGGGCGAAGCGGTCGCTCGTTACGGCTTGAGGTTCGACTCCGTCAGGGCCGCAAGCCAGGATGGATATGGAGGGCGCAGTTACATCGCCGAATGCCGAGCGGAGCCGATTGTTAGCTGCATCCCGGATGAAGCGGCTGTCATCGAGCAGTACGCCTGCCAGCGACACATGGATTTCGCCGGGAAGCTGCGCAATCGTCATCGGCGGCGTGGCTTGTTCAAACCCAGCAGCTTGCCAATGAGTGGACTATCATTGATTTGATTCTGCGCGGCGAAATCGTCGATGGATCGCGCAGCACTTCGCTGATTTGGCGTCCCCGCCAGATCTGCAATAGCAATGCTGTTGCGGCGCATAGTCAACATGACGTTGTTTGCATCACAGGTGAGTGTTGGATCAAGGAACTGGAGGTTCGAGGAGACATCCAGAAAGTGTGTTCCATTGAGCCCGCCAGCGGCGGAAAGAATTGTATAGCCTGTAGCCGCCTGCCAGTTGCCAGCTGCAGCAATCGCATTGACATGCCCCCTGTCAGATTAGCAATGCCGGAGACAAGCGTCAGATCGTTGTTGCCGGCAGGATCGACTTCGACCTGATAGACCGAGTGCTTTCTGCAATGGCTTGGCGAAAATCGCCCGTCAATTAGACATTGGTAGCGTTGTAATGGTGAAATTGGACACGCATAAGTTGTATTTTGAACTGCAGGCGGACTACGACCTCCAACTAACGAAGGTTAATTAAACGCGTTAAAAATTAATCATTTAAGGAAGAAGTTGGGGCACCTGCGTTTGTATTATCCCGCAAGTTCGGGGAACCGAAAAACCGCTCGAACTTTTGGATCAGCGAGAGCTAAAAAAGCACGATGAACGTCCTGCAATGGAGAATGACCCTTGTTGGAGCCTCCGTGCTATTGGCTCCAAGTATCAAAATCAGATCGCCTGCAGCGTGATTCGGCTGTGCCTGCTACTGTGAGCAACAGTTTTCCACGGGCGAACTCTGAGAAGCCACCGCACAGTGGCGGGTATAGATTCCCGTTCGAAGCGCTAGCTTATTCCCAAGGAATGAGGTTTCTCCAACTGAAGCCTTTGTCCTTTTTGGCAGCGGCTTTACGCTCGCGTTCTTTCTTGGCCTCATCCTCGCCCAGCTCATTGGCCGCGGCCGTTGCCGCTGGCGCACGATACTCCAGCGGCGGCTCGCTCAGATAGCGCCGCGTCGTCGGTGATCCGGCAGTAGAGGCGAGCTTACGGGCACGAAAATCCGCCGCTGCGCTGCTCTTTGAACCCTGATTTGCGGGAGACTTGTCGTTGAAGAATCCGTATTCGGGCTTTCCCGAGGATTGCTGCGCCAGAGGCATGTCATTCTCGACTTCGGGCACGAAATTAGGATTGTTCTGGTTGGCGGTCGCTGTGTCGCGTATGCGTTTGCGCCGCGCCTCAGGCGATTCCGGCCAGTTTGCGCTGTCGGCAGTCACGACATCGTTCTGTGGTGCCGGCAACTGCGCTACCTTGCCCTCGGCAGGACGGACCAGTTCCGGACGTGGATTATATACGATCTGGTTCTTCTTCTTGGACGACCCGAAGGAAGCCATGTTCGATACGTCGTCGAGGAGCTGGCTACCGGCAGTCTTGTCCGTGCCATAGGTAGGCGACGACACGCAGCCGCCAAGCGCCAGTGACGCGACCAGTGCACCGAAAACCGTAATGCGTCCGTTTAAATCCATACCCGCTACTTCCAACCCATGTCTGGGCAGTTTTGACTGCCGATCAAATATGCTTGATCTATGCCCTGCCTCTAAAATCAGGCAACTCAATGGCAAGCCTTTTACATGAGGCCAATTACATTAAGCAAGTCTGCGCATGTTTTTACAAAGAAATATGCGGATTGCGTATCAAGCAATCCGCATTTCTTCTCTAAACAGCAAGCTTTCCAAGTTTTTCCAACTCGTGCAGAGCAGCGGCATCGCGGGCGGAAACATCCGGGAAAGCTGGGTCAGAGCCGACATCGTGCGTATACCGCCACGACCGAGCACACTTCATACCCGTCGCACGCTGCGATGTAACCGCGACGCCCTTCACATCATCGGCGACAAATGCATCCGAAGGTGCGTTTTCGCTTTTAATCGTGATGTCGCTGGTAATGCAGATCTCGGCCATGTCGAGATCCTTCACCGCGGCAAGCAATTCCGGATCGGTGATGTAGACCACAGGCGCCGCTTCCAGCGACGAGCCGATGGTTTTCTTTGCACGCTCCAGTTCGAGTGCACCCGTTACGACACGGCGAACATCGCGAACCTTGCGCCATTTGGCGGCGAGTTCATCGTTCTTCCACTCCTTCGGCGTGTCCCGGAACTGTTCAAGGTGTATCGATATGGCGTCCTTATGGAGGTCGAGCCATGCCTCTTCCGTCGTGAATGGCAGCATCGGCGCCAGCCATGTAACGACGCGGTCGAAGAGATTGCGCACAACCTGAAGGGAGGCTTTGCGTCTGATGCTCGACGGCGCATCGCAGTAGAGCGAGTCCTTGCGGATATCGAAATAGAACGCGGAGAGTTCGACGTTCATGAAGTCGATCAGAGCACGAGTGATGCGTTTGAACTCGAACGCATCATAGCCCGCGCGCACAACCTCATCGAGTTCGGCAAGGCGGTGCAGCATCAACTTTTCCAGCTCCGGCATGTCCGCATAGGCAATCTCGTCGCCCTCATCGTGGGCGAGTGTGCCGAGCATCCAGCGGATCGTGTTGCGGAGCTTGCGGTAGGCGTCGATATTGGTCTGGATGATGTTCTTGCCGAGGCGTTGGTCTTCCCAGTAATCGGTCGTCATGACCCAAAGGCGAAGAATATCCGCGCCGGAATCCTTGATCACATCCTGCGGTGTTACCGTATTGCCGAGCGACTTCGACATCTTGCGCCCTTCCTCGTCCATGGTGAAACCATGGGTGACAAGGGTGTTGTAAGGCGCACGGCCGCGCGTACCGCAGCTTTCCAGCAGCGAAGAATGGAACCAGCCACGATGCTGGTCCGAACCTTCGAGATAAACGTCGGCAGGCCATTTCAGGTCGGGCCGGTCTTCCAGCGTGAACACATGTGTGGAGCCGGAATCAAACCAGACATCGAGAATGTCGCGAACCTGCGTCCACGGTTCGTTCGCTTTTTCGCCAAGGAATCGCTCTCGTGCGCCGTCAGCGAACCAGGCATCGGCGCCTTCCTGTTCGAAGGCTTCGAGGATGCGGGCGTTGACGGCGTTATCCATAAGGACATTGCCATGGTCATCAGCGAAGACGCAGATCGGCACGCCCCAGGCGCGCTGGCGCGACAGGACCCAATCAGGACGATCCTCGATCATGGCGCGCAGACGGTTCTGACCGCCAGCCGGTACGAAGCGGGTTTCGTCGATGGCGGCGAGCGCGCGCGAACGCAGCGTGGTCTGATCGCCGAGGTCCTTGTCCATGTAGACGAACCATTGCGGCGTGTTGCGGAAGATCACCGGCTTTTTCGAACGCCAGGAATGTGGATAAGAGTGCTTCAGACGGCCACGCGCGAACAAGGCATTGCGGGCGATGAGCTCGTCAGTGACGGCTTTGTTGGCGTCACCCTTCTTGCCATTATCGTCGATGACACGCGCAGCCCCGCCTTCGCGATCCGGTCCAAAACCCGGCGCGTCCTTGGTGTAATAGCCTGCGTCGTCAACGGCAAAGGGGATCGCAGGCGAAATGCCACGCGCTTCGAGGTCGCGCGCTGCGTTCATCCAGGCCTCAAAGTCCTCGCGGCCATGGCCCGGGGCTGTATGCACGAAACCCGTACCTGCGTCGTCGGTGACGTGATCGCCGTCGATCATGGGCACCGCGAATTCATAACCGCCACCAAAACCTTCGAACGGATGGGCAAGCGTGATCGCCGCAAGCTGATCAGCCGAGACAGTACGGATACGCTTGAAGGTCAGCTTGGCTTTCGCGGCGGATTCTTCGGCAAGTGCGTCAGCGAAGATCAACTTTTCCCCAGAGCGCGGACCAAAATCATTCTCCGCAGACTCGACCTCATAGAGACCATAGGCAACGCGCGTCGAATAGCTGACGGCACGGTTGCCAGGGATGGTCCAAGGAGTAGTCGTCCAGATGACGACATGAGCCGACGATAGATCCGATGGCCCTTTCGCCACCGGGAACTTCACCCAGATCATATCGCTCTCGATATCCTGATATTCGACTTCCGCTTCGGCCAGTGCGGTACGTTCAACCACCGACCACATCACCGGCTTGGAGCCGCGATAGAGCTGGCCAGACATGGCGAACTTCAGCAGTTCTCCGGCAATGCGGCTTTCGGCGTGGAAGGCCATGGTCGTATAGGGGTTCTCGAAATCGCCCTCAATGCCGAGCCGCTTGAACTCGCCCGACTGGATCTTGATCCAGTTGGTGGCGAACTCGCGGCATTCCTTGCGGAATTCGTTGATCGGAACTTCGTCCTTGTCCTTGCCCTTGGCGCGGTATTGTTCCTCGATCTTCCATTCGATCGGCAGGCCGTGGCAGTCCCAACCGGGCACGTAATTTGAATTGTAGCCGCGCATCTGGAACGAACGGGTGATGACGTCCTTGAGGATCTTGTTCAGCGCGTGGCCGATATGGATATTGCCATTGGCATAGGGCGGGCCGTCATGCAGGACATAAAGCGGACGCTCTTTCGCATCCTCGCGCAGCTTTTTGTAGAGGTTCATCTCCTGCCAGCGCGCAACGAATTCCGGTTCCTTCGCGGGTAACCCGGCGCGCATGGGGAAATCCGTCTGCGGCAGATAGAGCGTTTTCGAATAGTCGAGTGTCGTGGACGTATCGGTCATTTTTCCAGCTTGTGATGGGGCCCGCGCGTTATCGCAGCGGGCAAGATTCGAAGAAATCATATTAGAGCGCGAAGGCGCCGCCCCGGACCTTCCGCACCGCAAAGCCGAAGCTTCAGGAACGCGGCAAGGCCGGGCCAGTAATTCGTATCGTCTGAATAGGTATGGACTGCGCGCCAGCCCAGCAAACGGTTTTCATGCCGCGCTTTTAGCAATCACCGCTCATAGAATAAAGAGGGAGGCGCAATAAACTTCGCGTGCGCCTCCTCAACGCTTATAGCGCAAAGTCGAAGCGGTAGGTCGCCTGCACGCCCAATGTCGCCTGATTGGCAGAGCCGCGTTCCCTTACAAGGCTCGAATCTGCCGCCGGACCCATCAGGCGGTTATATTCGGCATAGGCGCTCGTGGTGATCTTGTCGGTCGTCTGCCAGGTGATCTGACCGCCAACGCCAAGCGATTTGAGACCGCCGCCCGGCGAGTACCGTGCGAGGCCAGATGCGGCGGACTCGCTGGCAGTCACACCGTAGAATTCCTTGAAATAATCCTTAGAGGCAACCGTTGCACGCGGACCCGCGGAAACGCGCACCGTCGGCGTGATGTCCTTGAAAGCATCGATGGCAAAATCGGCAACGACGCCGTCATGGGCGCCGATACCGCGCCGCACCTCGACACGACCGCGAATGTTGTCCGTCGGATAGAATTCGGCAAAGCCGCCAACTTCGACGCCCCAATCGATATCATGAAGTCCTTTGAGATCATCGGAATCGCCTCGGTCGCGACCGGTGATCAACTTGCCCGTAAGGCCAGCCCGGAAGACACCCGTATCTATAAAGCCGAAAGAGGCATTGTCGTTCAGCGAAGAGAATCTAACCGACTTGCCTGCACGCCCAAGTGAAATAACCGGTGCAGCGCTGAGCATATAATCCTTGGCGCCCTCATAACGTGGAGCAACAAAGCCCTTGGCACCAAGCGTCAGATACCAGTCGCCCGACCACCAATGTTCACCACGCGGTGCGCTGGCCGTCTGATCTTCCGGATAATACTGATCGGCAAAAACTGCTGTGGAACTCGCGAAGGCGAGCGCGCTCGAAAGCACGACGATAAAACGAATGGACATGAAAAAACTCCGAAAGATCCTGCCGTGGGAGGCGGCAAGCTTGGGAGCGAAGTTACGAAACGATAGATAAAATTGGATTTATTTCTATGGTAAACGATTTGCCATATCAGTCGAAATTGATCCTTTGATCGAGGGGAGAAAGTGGCTTGACGCCCTGAAGCAATGCACGGGCTTCCTCTTCGTCGCGCCTGATCTGTTGCATCATCGGTTCCAGCCCATCGAACTTTTCCTCGCCGCGCAGATAACCAAAAAAAGATACGGCGCAAACCTCGCCGTAGAGACTTCCCGCAAAATCGAAAACGTAGGTTTCGAGCAGCGGCTCGCCGTCCGTGTCGACGGTTGGCCTGCGACCGAAGCTGGCGACGCCATCGTAGAGCGTGCCGTCAGCCCTGCGGAAGCGCACGGCGTAAATACCATGCTTTAGATGGGTCTCGGGCGGCAAAACCATGTTGGCCGTCGGAAAACCAATGGTCCGGCCAAGCTGTTTGCCCGCAATAACTTCCGCCCTGATCCGATGCCGATAGCCGAGCAGCCCCGCAGCCTCCACGACATCTCCCTCGCCGAAAAGTGCGCGAATGCGGCTCGACGAGATCGCGTGGCCGCCCTCATCGCGAAAAGCATCAACCAGGGTAACGTGAAAGCCACGTTTCTCACCCGCATCCATCAGGAACGCCGGTCCGCCTTGCCGGTTTTTACCGAAGTGAAAATCGAAACCGGTGACGATCCGGCTTGCACCCAACGCATCAACGAGAATCTGATCGACGAAGTCGTCCGCCGTCAGCTGTGAAAAATCGCGGGTGAAGTGGCATTCGACCACTGCGTCAAAGCCCAACGCCTCAAGAATCGACGCTTTTTCAGCAGCGGGTGTCAGCCGGTCTACGGGTTGATCAGGCACAAACACGCTGCGCGGATGCGGTTCGAAAGTCAGGACGAGCGAAGCCTTTCCGGCTGTGTGGGCAGCTTCAAGCGCGCGCTCGAGCACTGCCTGGTGGCCACGATGCACACCATCAAAATTGCCGATTGCCACGACGGCACCTTTGAGGTGCTCGGGTAAATGGGTCGGATCAGTCAGACGCAGAATAGACATCGACTTTAACCCTCAGGCCAACATCGGCATTGTAGCCACCGGGTTGCTGCCGTGCTTGGCCAGAAATGCCAGCAGCTTTTCCAGGTCGTGGACGCCGCCCATGACATAGTCACCCGCGTGGATGCCACCGGAGATATAGAGAGCGTCAATTCCGAAAAGGTCCGCGCCCTTGATATCGGTCAGCATACCATCGCCGATCGCGAGGACGCGCGCGGGATCGACAGGTTCGCCGCGGACTTCCCCGGCAGCAGCGACAGCGGCCTCATAGATCGGGCGATGCGGCTTGCCGGCAATCAATGTCCGGCCGCCGAGCTGGCTATAGTCACGGGCAAGCGCGCCCGCACACCAGATAAGCCGGTCGCCGCGCTCGACGACAATATCCGGATTGGCGCAGATGAAGGGCAAATTGCGCGAACGGAAACGCGTCAGCATTTCGGCATAATCTTCCGGGGTCTCGGTTTCGTCGTCGAAGAACCCAGTGCAGACGACAACATCTGCTTCGCGTTCCTCGACCAATTCGACGTCCAGCCCCTCATAGAGTGTTTCATCGCGCTCGGGGCCAAGATGAAAGACGTGGCGAGGTGCATTGCGGATCAATTCGCGCGTCACGTCCCCCGATGTGACGATGCGGTCATAGGATGTTTGAGGCACGCCAAGCGAGTGGATCTGCTGCGCGACGCTATCGAAGCGACGCGGCGCATTGGTGATAAGCACAACCGTCAGACCAGCCTGCCGCGCCCGCGATAGAGCGGCTGATGCGGAAGCAAAAGAATCCACGCCATTGTGCAAAACGCCCCAGACATCGCACAGGAGAACATCATAACGATCCATCAGTTCATCAAGACGCTGCAGATGTATCATGCCGATCCTTTCAGAAAGCGGGTGGCGCTTGGCCCCAAGTCCAAGAGAAGCCATCGCTTAGCCGATCAGACCAATCGTGTCACGCGGGATTGTATTTTGAAAATGAGATCAGGCTGCCTTTGCGTTGCGATGTCTTGTCAGACGCTCGCCGCACTCGCCCAACACCTCAACCAGTGACCGCAGATGCTTCCCTTCTTCGGTGAGGCTGTATTCAACACGAACAGGAACCTCAGGGTAGACAGTCCGGCGGACATAGCCGGCCTCCTCCAGCGCGCGCAGATCAAGCGTCAGCATACGCTGCGAAATCTTCGGCATGTCACGGCGAAGATCGCTGAAACGCTTTGTGCCCTCCAGAAGATAATAGATCAGGAGAATGCGCCAACGCCCGGCGAGGACGAGCATGGCGTTTTCAACGGGGCAGTGCGAAACCGTGTCTTTCATTTTCGTCCAACCATCTGGAATGTTGGTATAAAATTTGTACCATCATGACATTTTTGTGCCTTCTTTACAATAGTAACCGCTATCGCCATGTTTCATTTCACCGCGGTTCGAGAACTCAAAATCAAGGAAATGAAAATGGAACCTGTACTGTTTTATGGCGTGCCGCATGGCTGCTCTTTCGGATCGATCGTTGCGCTCGAATGGCTGGGGCAACCCTATCGCCTGAGCCGCATCGATATGCTGGCAAAGACGAAAAGCAACATCTACGGGCGCGTCAATAGCAAGCAGCAAACGCCGACACTGCTTCTGGAGGATGGCAAGCCGCTCAGCGAAAGCTTCGCCATCCTGCAAAATATTGCAGCGCGCGATCTGAACCTCAAACTGGGCTTTGCGCAAGGAACGGAAGCGCACGACCGGCTCAACCAGATGCTCGCTTATCTGCATACAAGCTTTCACTCCGCATTTTCGCCTGCCTGGACGGCGTTCAAGCTGAATGGTGGTGATCCGGCGATCAAAATGTTGCGCGATCTGGCCCGGGAGAAGGCGGCTGAAGGGTACGCCTGTCTGCAATCACATCTGGCAGATCGCGAATGGCTTGTCGGTGACGGCAGGACAATCGCCGATGCCTATCTCATCGGCATCGCACGCTGGGGCGAAGACTTGCAGCTTTTCGATCTCAGGCGTGAGTATCCAGGATTTCACAGCTACCTCCAGAAGCTTGAGACCGACAAGGCCGTGCTCTTTGCGCATGCCATCGAGGATGGTCAGCCGGCCATTACAAGCAGCCAGTTCCTCGGCCACGTGGAGCTTGACCAGATCGAACCCCGTCTCGCCGCATAGGCTGGATCTCAGCTCATTCATCCACCGGTTTTGTCGCCGGTGGATGAATATGCAAACGCCTCGGTTGACAGCATACATATGAACAAGTATTGATATGTTTGTTAGCAATAGGGCAAGCCATGTCGCATTCACACGAAGGTCACGACCACGCGCCGAAAATCACGGCAGACAATCAGCGCAAAGTGCTGATTGCCTTTTTCATCACATTCGCCTTCATGATCGTCGAAGTCATTGGCGGACTGCTGTCCGGTTCACTGGCACTCATTGCCGATGCAGGCCACATGGTTACTGACGCGGCTGCCCTCGCGCTATCCTATGCCGCATTCCATTTCGGCAAGCGGGCCGCGGACGAGCGGCGCACCTTCGGCTACTTGCGCTTTGAAGTCATTGCCGGGCTGATGAATGCCATAGCGCTATTCGCCATCCTCATCTGGATTACCATTGAGGCCGTCGATCGTTTCCGCAACCCCGGCGAGGTGTTGGCGGGGCCCATGCTGATCGTGGCGACAATCGGGCTGGTCATCAATATCGCCGTGTTCTGGATCCTGACGCGTGGCGACAGCGAGCATGTCAATATCAAGGGTGCAATCCTGCATGTGCTGGGCGATCTGCTCGGTTCCGTAGGTACCATCATCGCCGCTATCGTCATCTATTATACGGACTGGACGCCGATCGATCCCATCCTGTCGGTCTTCGTCTGTCTGCTGATCTTGCGTAGCGCCTGGGCCCTGTTGAGAAATTCAATGCACATTCTTCTTGAAGGTGCACCGGCGAATGCATCCCCTGAAGAGATCGAGCAATACCTGAAAAAAACAGTTCCCGGCTGCGCCAATGTACGGCATGTGCATGTCTGGATGATCACGTCGGGCAAGGCGCTTGCCACATTGCATGTACTGCCTCAACCGGATGCCAACCCGCGCTTGCTGGTCAAGCAGGTCGAGGTCGAGCTCAGGAAAAAGTTCGGCATTGAACACTCGACCATTGCAATCGACTGGCCAGACACCGTGGCCGACGACTGCTGCCTTGGAACGAATTTGGAAGACGACCACGATCATACGGGTCACGGTGATCACGATCACGTGGCTCATGACCATAGTCACGAGGATCACAAACATTGAGCAAGGCAGCGGTCCCATCGCAGCTCGATACGACGATCCTTGCCGAGACTTTCCGGCTGCTTGGCGATCCTTCGCGGCTGCGCATTCTGTTCTTTTGCCTGGACGAGCCAAGGTCCGTCGGGGATATCGCCGCGAGCCTCGACCTGTCACAATCGCTGGTCAGCCATCATTTGCGGCTGTTACGCGGTGCGCGGCTGGTGCGCGGCAACCGGCAGGCAAAGCAGATTTTCTATGAGCTCGCCGACAAGCATGTCACCGATATGCTCGTCGATATGGCGCACCATGTTTGTGAAGAGCACGGCGAAGACTGACCGAGGCTCTACGGGTGGTCCACGGCTCTTGAATTCAAGAAAATGACAGGTGTAGTTCCAAAGTCGTATTTACAATCGCCACCAATAATAGGAATATATTCTCTTAACAAGGATTTATTCCATGAGAGATTTCGACTACGACCTATCCCAAGTTGATCACCATAGATTCCGGCTGGAGGAAGCCGACCTTCAACTGAAAGCGATGCGGCAAGCGCCGCCGAACACCTATCTTTGGAGAGACATCCGGGCAGCCGAACACAACTACAATGCTGCCATCGCTAAAGGGTGGGTGGATCATTTGCCGAAATATTACGAACCCTTGAAGAAACGGGACCGGGCCGCCCTTGTCAATTTTCTGCGCAAACAGCAGGCGGGCTCGATCGAAACCCTTGGCCTGACAGACTATTGGCATTGGGAACCTTTTCCACTGGAGCTCCGGAAATAAATGGGATTGCTTCGTAGTCTCGTAGCCCACTAGAATTCCGCCGGCAAACGAGACGCCTGCCGGCAAGTCCTATCCACCTCAAAAACCAGACAGAACGATCTTGCCCTTGGCGCGGCCACTTTCGATGAGCGCATGTGCCCTCTTGAGATTGGCGGCGTTGATCGGGCCGAAATCATCGGCGAGCGTGGTTTTGATCGTCCCTTCGTCAACGAGCTCCGACACCTTGTTCAAAATTCGATGCTGAGCATCCATGTCAGGCGTCTTGAACAGCGCCCGCGTAAACATCAGTTCCCAATGCAGCGATATGCTTTTGCGCTTCAGCAACATGACGTCGAGTGTCTTGGGATCATCGATGAGCGCAAAACGACCCTGTGGGGCAAGAAGCGAAGCGATCTCCGCCAGATGTGCATCGGAGTTGGTGGTTGAGAATACGATGCCCGGAGCGCCTATGCCGAGCGCTTCCACCTGCGCCGCGATAGGCTTTGAATGATCTATGACGTAATGAGCACCGAGATCGCGGACCCAAGCCTGGGTCTCCGGACGCGACGCTGTGGCAATGACGGTCAGGTTCGTCAATTTTCGCGCGAGCTGGACAGCGATCGAGCCAACTCCACCTGCACCGCCGATGATGACGATGGCATTGGCCGCACCGACCACCGGTGTTTCGACGTGAAGCCGGTCAAACAATGCTTCCCACGCGGTTATCGACGTCAGCGGCAAGGCGGCGGCAGCGCTGAAACCCAGCGATGATGGCTTCTTCCCGACTATCCGCTCATCGACGACGTGAAATTCCGAGTTCGTGCCGGGACGGTCGACAGCACCGGCATAGAACACTTCATCACCCGGCTTGAAAAATGTGGCCTCAGGACCCACTGCAGCTACCATGCCCGCCGCGTCCCAGCCAAGCACCTTGGGAGTTCCCGCTTCCGGATTTACCCCTGCCCGAATTTTGGTATCGACGGGATTGACGGATATAGCCTTCACTTCAACCAGAATGTCCCTTCCCCTTGCCTCGGGCTTCGGCAGGTCGATATCGACCAGCGACGTTTCAGCGGTGATGGGTTGTGGTTCGAAATAGGCGACAGCGCGCATGATCGTTACTCCAGGATAAGTTGACACGGCTCAAATGCGCCCTACGCTGTAGAAGTGCAAGAATGCACATATATTGCATATAGTGTCAAAAAGGATACCGTCATGCCACGCGTGCGCCATAAGACCTTTGATTGCTCCGCCGGTTGTCCCGTGGAAGGCGTTCTCAACCTGATCGACGGCAAGTGGAAAGGCGTGATCCTTTATCACCTCATGTCGGGAACGCTGCGCTTCAACGAAATCCGCCGCAAGCTGATCAATGTGACGCAGCGCATGCTGACCAACCAGTTAAGGGAATTGGAGGCCGATGGGCTGATCATACGGAAGGTCTACGCCGAGGTGCCGCCCAAGGTAGAGTACTCACTTTCGGAACGCGGCCGCAGCCTGGAGCCGGTTATCAACGCCTTGAAGGCATGGGGTGACGCAAATCTCACTATCGACAAAATCGACGTGGAAGCAGCCTAAACCTGCGGCTTTCATCATTGCATCACATTTATATGGAACAAGTGTCTTGCTGTGGCGCGGACGAGCGCCTTGCGATTGCCGATTTTGGTTTACCGCAGAAAGATTCATCACAGCTTTCCCTTGACTCTTCAACGTCATCCCACTATCTCCGGCCGCAGTTAGCACTCACCTATGTCGAGTGCTAATAACGCGGATGGCGCAGCTGTTCGCGACATCGTTTTGACACCAACATCAAGGGTTCTAACCATGGCCAAGACCAAGTTCCGCCCGCTTCACGACCGCGTCGTAGTACGCCGCGTCGAATCCGAAGCAAAGACTGCAGGCGGCATCATCATTCCGGATACTGCCAAGGAAAAGCCACAGGAAGGCGAAATCGTCTCTGTAGGCACTGGCGCTCGTGACGAAGCTGGCAAACTCGTACCACTCGATGTCAAGGCAGGCGATCTTATCCTGTTCGGCAAGTGGTCCGGCACGGAAGTCAAGATCGGCGGCGAAGACCTGCTGATCATGAAGGAATCCGACATTCTGGGCATCCTCGGCTAATCGCCGGCTGTCCTTCATTCAACGAATATCGATCAAACCGGGTTCAGTCCCAGGAGAGATAAAATGGCTTCCAAAGAAGTAAAATTCGGCCGCGACGCGCGTGAGCGCATGCTGCGCGGCGTCAATATCCTTGCAGACGCTGTCAAGGTGACGCTCGGCCCGAAGGGCCGTAACGTCGTCATCGACAAGTCCTTCGGCGCTCCGCGCATCACCAAGGACGGCGTGACTGTTGCCAAGGAAATCGAACTTGAAGACAAGTTCGAAAACATGGGCGCACAGATGGTGCGTGAAGTCGCCTCGAAGACGAACGACATTGCCGGTGACGGCACCACGACTGCTACTGTTCTTGCCCAGGCTATCGTTCAGGAAGGTGGCAAAGCTGTTGCTGCCGGCATGAACCCGATGGATCTGAAGCGCGGCATCGATCTTGCTGTTGCTGAAGTCGTCAAGCAGCTCGGCAAGAGCGCCAAGAAGATCAAGACTTCGGAAGAAGTTGCACAGGTTGGCACGATCTCTGCCAATGGCGAGACCGAAATCGGTGAAATGATCGCCAAGGCGATGCAGAAGGTCGGCAACGAAGGTGTTATCACCGTTGAAGAAGCCAAGACCGCTGACACCGAACTCGAAGTCGTCGAAGGCATGCAGTTCGACCGCGGCTACCTGTCGCCATACTTCGTGACCAACCCTGAAAAGATGGTTGCTGACCTCGAGGATGCCTACATCCTTCTGCACGAAAAGAAGCTTTCGAACCTCCAGGCTCTTCTGCCGGTTCTCGAAGCTGTCGTTCAGACCTCCAAGCCACTCGTCATCATTTCCGAAGACGTCGAAGGCGAAGCTCTTGCTACGCTCGTCGTCAACAAGCTGCGTGGCGGCCTGAAGATTGCTGCTGTCAAGGCTCCTGGCTTCGGCGATCGCCGCAAGGCAATGCTTGAAGACATCGCTATCCTCACCGGTGGTCAGGTAATTTCCGAAGATCTCGGCATCAAGCTCGAAAGCGTTACGCTCGACATGCTCGGCCGCGCCAAGAAGGTGTCGATCACCAAGGAAAACACCACGATCGTTGACGGTCATGGCAAGAAGGCGGAAATCAACGCCCGCGTCGGCCAGATCAAGCAGCAGATCGACGAGACCACTTCAGACTACGACCGCGAGAAGCTGCAGGAACGTCTTGCCAAGCTCGCCGGCGGCGTTGCCGTTATCCGCGTTGGCGGTGCAACGGAAGTAGAAGTCAAGGAAAAGAAGGACCGCGTCGACGACGCCCTCAATGCAACCCGTGCGGCTGTTGAAGAAGGTATTGTTGCTGGCGGTGGTGTTGCTCTCCTGCGCGCTTCGGCTGCTCTTACCCTCAAGGGTGCAAATGCCGATCAGGATGCTGGTATCAACATCGTTCGTCGCGCTCTGCAGGCTCCGGCTCGCCAGATCGCAACGAACGCAGGCGATGAAGCTTCGATCGTTGTTGGCAAAATCCTTGAGAACAAGAAGGACACCTACGGCTACAATGCGGCCAATGGCGAGTACGGCGATCTGATCGCTCTCGGCATCGTCGATCCGGTCAAGGTTGTTCGTACTGCTCTGCAGGACGCTGCATCGGTTGCTGGTCTTCTGGTCACCACCGAAGCCATGATCGCCGAAGCTCCGAAGAAGGACAATGGCGGCGCTCCCCAGATGCCAGGCGGCGGAATGGGCGGCATGGGCGGTATGGACTTCTAAGAAGTCCTCCTCCAAACAGATACAGATACGAAGAAGGCGGGTTTCGACCCGCCTTTTTTTATTCCAGGTTTGTCAACGCCGGCTTCAATGAGAAGCGCGTGCGCGTCATCGCATGTTCAGCCTCTATTCGGCGGCTTGCCCAAATGTGGACCGGATCTCTGCGCCGCCGTGGGCTGCGTCGAAGCGGGCGCGAGCCTCGCTGACACGTTGCTCGTTCTTGATGGCCCAATCGCCAAGTCCCCGCACCGGTACGAGCAAGTCGCGCCCAAGGTCGGTCAGTTCGTAATCCACACGCGGCGGAATAGTCGGAAAAACCGTCCGGGTGACAAAACCGTCGCGCTCGAGGCTGCGCAATGTGCTCGTCAGCATCTTTTGCGAGATACCATTGATCGCCCGCTTCAACTCATTGAATCGCATAGAGCGATTGCCAAGATAATTGACGACCAGCACCGTCCATTTGTCGCCTACTCGCGCCAGAATGTGATGAACCGCCGTGCAGGCGGAGGTTACTTCAAAGTGGCTCGGTTTCAAAAAAGTGCCTCCTTGCGGTGGTTTCAGACAGTCACTTATATAGCTCCGGTCACAAATAGTTACCATCCCAAGACGAAGGATTTCTGAAATGGCTAAAGCAAAAATCGGCATCATTGTTGGCAGCACACGAATCGGCCGTTTTGCCGAATTTCCGGCCAAATGGATCGCCGAAGTAGCCGGAAAACGTGACGATATCGAGATCGAGATTCTCGATCTGCTGGACTATCCGATGCACTTCTTCGGTGAAGAGCGCACAACGACTGCTCAAACCGAAACAGCAGAGCGCTGGAAAAACAAACTGCGTGAATTTGATGGCTACGTGGTCACTGTTGCAGAGTATAATCACGGCCCGACTGCAGTTCTGAAGAACGCAATCGACCTTGGCGAGTTCATTCACAAGCCGATCGGTTTTGTTGGTTATGGCGGCGTTGGCGGTGCCCGTGCAATCGAACATCTTCGGCTGGTCTTCGTGGAAATGAGTGCCGCTTCCGTGAAGACCGGCATCCATATCGCGTTCCCGGAATATCTGAGCGTGGTCAAGGGCGAGAAGAAGCTTGGCGATTACCCCCACCTCCATGAAGCCGCCACCAACCAGCTCGATCAGCTCGTGTGGTGGGCGAATGGGCTCAAAACAGCGCGTGCGGCCTGATTAACCGATGAGCGGCTGCGCAAGCGGCCGCTCATTTATCCGACCAAACCGCCAACTCATATCCTTCAGGATCGGTGAAATGAAAGCGGCGCCCGCCGGGGAAATTGAAGACCGGCTTGACAATCTTGCCGCCAGCCTTTTCGACCTGCTTCAACGTATCCGCAATATCGTCGGCGAAGAGGATGACCAGAGGGCCACCCGATTTGACCTCTCCGGCGCTAGCAAACCCGCCTTTGAGATTACCATCGGAAAATTCGCAATATTCAGCGCCGTAGTCGGTGAAAGTCCAGCCGAACGCATTGCCATAAAACCTGCGTGCCCCCGCAATATCCTTTACGTTGAATTCGATATAGTCGATTTGCTTGTCCTTGCCCGAACTGGCCATTTTCATCTCACTCTATAAGTTGTGCTTCGAGCACGTCCTTGAGCTTTTGCAGATCGCGCATTACCCAGGCCGCGTCAGCAGTGAATTTTTCGTCGTCCATTCCCGGGAGACGGAACAAGGTGAATGTTACCTCCGCGTTTTCCCCGTTGGCGACGACCCGTAGCGGAATGTAGATCTCCTCGCCAGTTTCGGTAATCACCCAATGATCGAGAACGCCAAACTTGTTTGGAGGTGCGAAACGAAGCCGAAGCTTGCCTGCGGGACCATCCCCCAGCCATTCGTCCCCTGATTTTTGCAGGGCAGACGAAAGTCCGGATGCCCATTCAACCAGATTGTCTGGGATACTCGCGTAGTCATAAACATCGTTCCAAGTACGTTGAATGGAAATTTGAAGGGTTCGCGCCTCATGTGTCGCCATGCCCTGTCCTCCTCGCGCTACTACCCATAACCTTAAGCGTCTAAAGACTTTCTGTCTTGAATAAAACGGCCAATCACGCCGCGATTTGTTGCATGAGCACGCATGGCGACACGCCTGAAAGTGCTTTTACCTCGCGACTCAAGTGAGCTTGATCCGCATAGTCTGCCTCAAACGCCAGCATCCCAAGTCCGGATTTTGGAGCTTGCCGGGCTAGCTTCAGGGACTGCTGGAAACGAAGGATACGTTCCAGCGTTTTCGGTCCGTAGCCGCGCGATGGCGGCCGGTACAATTCGCAAGGACCGGTCTGTCGGAAAGCTGCAACATGGGTCCGTCTGAAAAATTGCTTTGGCCGGAATGAATTAATCGATTTTATCCCAAACTCGGGTGAATTCAGGGCCAACGTCCGCCGCTCAAACCTTGCCTCGCGCGGAGCTTCGCAGTAGTGATCTGCCCAACTCCCACCAGGAAAATTGCACGATGAGCTCTACGCGTACCGAAACAGATACTTTTGGCCCGATCGAAGTTGCCTCGGACAAATATTGGGGCGCGCAAACCGAACGCTCGCTGCATAATTTCAAGATCGGCGGCGAAAGAATGCCGATCCCACTGGTTCGTGCATTGGGTATAGCCAAGCGCGCCGCCGCTGAAACGAATATGGCGCTCGGCAAGCTCGACGAGGTAATCGGCCGTGCCATCACGGTGGCTGCCGAAGAAGTCATTGAAGGCAAGCTTGACGACCATTTCCCGCTGGTTGTCTGGCAGACAGGTTCGGGCACCCAGTCGAACATGAACGCTAATGAAGTCATTTCCAATCGCGCGATCGAAATGCTGGGCGGGACCAAGGGCTCGAAGAAGCCGGTACATCCCAATGATCACGTCAATATGAGCCAGTCCTCGAACGATACATTCCCGACCGCAATCCATATCGCAACAGCAGTGGAAGCTACCGAGCGCCTCTACCCTGCACTGGACCACCTGACCGCCGCCTTGGCCAAGAAGGAAAAAGCGTTTGCGGACATCATCAAGATTGGCCGTACACACACACAGGACGCAACACCCGTTACGCTTGGCCAGGAATTTTCCGGCTATCGCGCTGCATTGGAATATGCGCGAAAGCGGATTGAACAAAGCCTTGCCGATGTGTTCCTCCTGGCCCAGGGTGGCACAGCTGTCGGCACCGGCCTCAACGCCCCCATCGGCTTCGATACAGGATTTGCCGAAGCTGTGTCCGACATCACCGGCTTGCCCTTCAAGACCGCCCCGAACAAGTTCGAGGCATTGGCAAGCCATGGCGCGCTGGCCAATTTCCACGGCAGCCTCAACGCGCTTGCAGCAGACCTCTTCAAGATTGCCAACGACATCCGCTTTCTCGGATCCGGTCCGCGCTCAGGACTTGGCGAGCTAAAGCTACCGGAAAACGAGCCGGGCTCGTCGATCATGCCGGGGAAGGTCAATCCGACACAGGCCGAGGCATTGACCATGGTCGCGACGCAGGTGTTCGGCAACCATACCACGGTTACTGTCGCTGCGAGCCAGGGACACTTTGAACTCAACGTGTTCAAGCCGGTCATCGCGCTGAATGTGCTTCAGTCGATCCGCCTTCTCGCGGACTCCATGGTGTCGTTCGCCGATAACTGCGTCGAGGGCATCGAAGCCGATGAAGTCCGGATCAAGGAGCTTCTCGAGCGTTCATTGATGCTTGTCACCGCGTTGGCTCCGGCGATCGGATACGACAATGCGGCGAAGATTGCCAAGACTGCTCACAAGAATGGCACGACGCTCCGTGAAGAGGCTCTCGCAAGCGGTCACGTGTCTGTCGAGGACTATGATCGCCTTGTTCGTGCTGAACGGATGATTGCGCCGGAGTAAGATTGGAAAACCATTTTACGGTGAACAATCTGTCGAGAAAATAGTGGCTTTGTTTGACAATCGGATTTAGCTATTGGGGTTCAACGCCAAACCCGGAGAGATTCCCTATGTCAAACAATGCACTAGTTACGCTGATCAGCCGTATTTTGCTTTCGATCCTGTTTATTCCCGCTGGCTTCGGCAAGCTGACTGCTATTGGAGGCACGGCAGGATACTTCGCAGGACTAGGTCTCCCAGTTCCGACTGTTACAGCAGTTGTTGTAGGCCTGATCGAACTGCTGGGCGGTCTGGCTATACTTATCGGTTTCCAGACGCGATATGCAGCTATTTTGCTTGGCATTTTCACGATTGCTACAGCACTAGTCGCGCATCTGGTGCCCTTTGATCAAGCTAACCAGATCAATTTCTTCAAGAACCTCGCCATCGCCGGTGGTTTCTTCGTTCTTGCCCAGCATGGTGCGGGTGCACTTTCGGTCGACGCCAAGCGCGGATGATCACCCTGAAAGGGAACAAGAGAAAGGCCGCTTGACGCGGCCGCTTGACGCGGCCTTTTTTGTTTCTAGCGAGTGAGATTCAGTTTGAAGCTTTGGTTTCACTGACCAGTACTGGCTTGTCGCGATAGTCCTGTGGAAAAAACTTGCTCAGGTTCTCGATTTTCGGCAGATCGTAATAAGCGATATAGGGCTGCGTCGGATTGATCGTGGCGTAGTCCTGATGATAGGCCTCGGCCGGATAGAATTTCTCCAGCGACGAGACGTTGGTGACAATCGGTTCTGAGTAGGCTTTCGCCTTGTCGAGTTGAGCGATGTAAGCCCTTGCAATCTTTTCCTGATCGGCGCTGGTTGTGAAAATCGCCGAGCGATATTGTGTTCCTGAATCCGGACCCTGACGATTCAGTTCTGTCGGGTTGTGGACAACGGAGAAATAGACCTGCAGGATTTTCCCGAGGCTGACAGCCTTGGGATCAAAGGTCACCTCGACCGCCTCGGCATGACCGGTATCACCGCCGCTTACGATCTCGTAACTTGCAGTCTCCTTCTTGCCACCGGAATAGCCAGAGACCGCGCTCGTTACGCCCTTCATGTGCTGGTAAACGCCCTGGACGCCCCAGAAGCAGCCGCCTGCAAGAACGATGGTTTCTGGTCCAGTCGCCGCTGTTTGATCGACAGCAGGTGGCGGAACCATAGTGACGCTCTCTCCGGCAAGAGCATAACCGGGAGCCAACAGGATCGCCGTGGCGAGCAGAATTTGACGAAGTTTCATGGGATATCTGTCCTTTAAGCTCAAGCGGCTACAGGTTTGAATTTCAGTGCGACGCCGTTCATGCAATAACGCAGGCCGGTCGGTTTCGGGCCATCATCGAAAACGTGGCCAAGGTGGCCGCCGCACCGATGACATGCGACTGCGGTGCGCGCCATGCCAAACGAACTGTCGGTCTCTTCGTTGACCGCACCCTTTATCGGCATCCAGAAGCTGGGCCAGCCGGTGCCGCTATCGAACTTTGTGTCAGAATCGAACAACGGCAAATCACAGCCGGCACAGGCAAAAGTGCCTTTGCGTTTCTCGTGATCCAGGGGGCTTGAGAATGGTCGCTCCGTGCCCTCCTGGCGAAGTACGTCGTACTGCTCGGGCGTCAGAAGCTTTCTCCATTCCGCGTCCGTATGCTCGACTTCGAAAGTGCCTGCTGCATAGGCCTTGGGCGGCGCGCTCGCAAAGCGGGTTGCTACAAATGCACCAAGCCCTGCTATCGCACCGCCGAAAAGCGTTCGACGTGTCATCATGGCTAACCTCCCTGTGCCATTATACCGATCATAACCGGTCTTCTGCAGGGAAATACGTAAGGATAGCCGGAAAGGTTACAAAACCGGCTTGGAATCACAGAGAGTTGATCGAAATCAGCCTTTGATCAAAGCGGCTTCTATACGCCGCGACAATTCTTCGACTGCGTTGACCTCGGCTGTGTCGCGGGATGAAACCAGACAGGCTTCCGATCTGAGGATTATTCCATCGTCGAGAACCTTGAGATGATTGGCTTGGAGCGTCGATCCCGTCGAAGTGATATCGACGATGATATCCGCGGAGCCCGAGGCCGGAGCACCCTCGGTCGCACCAAGGCTTTCAACGATGCGATAGACCTGGATGCCGTGCATCTGAGAGAAGAACTGCTGCGTCAGCCGCCAATATTTGGTGGCAATGCGCAGGCGGCGGCCGTGTCGCTGGCGGAAATCTGCTGCAACATCATCCAGATCAGCCATGGTCGACACGTCGTACCAGACGACAGGTACGGCAACGACGACGTCCGCTTGCCCGAAACCGAGCCGCGCCTCGATCTGAACACGCTCATCAGCGGATGACAAAGTCTCGCGGATCAGATCCTCGCCCGTTATCCCCAGATCAACACTGCCATAGCCAAGCTCGCGCGCGATCTCGGAGGCAGAGAGAAACAGGATGTCGATCTGGCTCTCTCCTTTGACCTGCGCCCGGTAGTTACGCTGGTCATTGGGCAGGATCACGCTCAGACCGGCGCTTTCAAGCACCGCAAGCGCTTGATCTTTGAGACGACCTTTGGATGGAAGCGCCAATGTAATTGTCATTGTGCTTCTCCCGCGATCTGCTCCAGCCTGTCGAGCCAGATCGAGAATCCGACGCCTGGAATAGAGCCAACGGCTCCCAGCATCGTCAGCAGGCGGTCATAGCGCCCGCCACCGACAATCGCGCCGAGATCAACATTGTTCAGTGCGCGCGTCTCATAGACGAGGCCCGTATAATAATCGAGCGGACGGCCGAAAGCGGCATCGTAGATGATAGTTTCGTGTCCAATGCCTGCCTCGACGACCGAAGCGGCGCGCGCCTCGAACTGCTCCAATGCAGGACCAAGGTCGAACTCGTTGGCGCGGGCGAAGTCAAGCAAATGACCAGCCGCGGACTGAAGCGGTACGCGGATCGCAAGAAAGCTTTCCAGAGCGGAGAAGGCCCCGGTGGGTAGCCTCACTGAAGCCAGTGTGGTCTTTTCGATCAGCCGGCGTGCAATCTCGATGGGCGCGCGTCCGGCACCCGGGGAAATGCCGGCGATCTGCATATCCTGTTCTAGCTCTGCAGCCAGTTCGGCTTCGTCACCTTTCGTCACCAGTGCCGCGAAGCGATCCGGCAGCGTGTCATTTTGCCGATTCGAAGAGAGGTCTTCAAGTAAACCCTTCAATTGGCCCGGATTGCCGAAGGCGCGCGCGAGTTTCTTTTGCCAACCGCGCGGCAAGCCAAGTGCTGCCAACACCGCCTCGAATATCGCCTGGTCGCCAAGCAGGGTTTCGAGCTTCGCATTGGGCGCAACGAGACGGATGGCAGCGATCGCATCGGAGAGTGAACGCGCATCGGCGCGAGCACGGTTGGCATCGCCCAGGTCTTCGATACCGGCCTGGAAGAACTCGTTGCCGCCCTCGCGGCGTTGGCGGAACACCTCGCCCAGATAGGCATAGCGTTTTGGCGTCGCGGCGTTGCGTTCGATATGATTACGGCAAACGGGAATCGTGAACTCTGGTCTCAGGCACAGGCTCTGGCCGTTTTCATTCTCAGTCAGGAAGATGCGGCGGCGCAGATCCTCACCCGCCATATCAAGGAACTGGTCGGCCGGCTGAATGACCGGAATATCGACAAGTTCCGCATCCCGACCGGAGATCAGAGCGGCAAGCTCACCGGAAAAGGCAGGGGCGCGAGAGGCAGCCATCGGCAATTACACGGCCTTCGCCGCGTTGGCGCGATCTTCGGCCTGCGCTTCGAGTATCTTGCGCACTTCGGCGACGAGATCGCTTTCCTTGGCTGTGATTTGCGCCGGCCGGCCTTCACGCCAGGTAACATTGTCCTCAATCTCCGCAGAAAGACGCGCGCCTTCGATCAAATCCTTGATCTGTACTTCGCCGTTGTCGCGTTCCTGCGAGCCCTGGATGATCACGCAAGGCGCACCTCGGCGATCGGCATATTTCATCTGCGGTTTCATGCCGGACCCGCCGAGATACATTTCAGCACGGATGCCTGCCTGGCGCAGGTCCGAAACCATTTTCTGGTAGCGGCCAAGGCTGGCCGTATCTCTGTCCATGACCAGCACGACGACGGGCCCGATATTATCGGACACATCGAGCTTGCCGAGATTCTTCAACGCCGTCATCAAGCGCGAGACGCCAATTGAGATGCCGGTCGCGGGGACAGGTTCGCCGCGGAAACGCGACACAAGCCCGTCATAGCGACCACCGCCACCGACCGAGCCGAAAACGACCTTTTCACCCTTTTCATTGGTGACATCGAACAAAAGCTCTGCTTCGAATACGGGGCCGGTATAGTATTCCAGACCGCGTACGACCGAAGAATCGACCATCACTCGGTCGGCATCATATCCTGCTGATACACAAAGAGCTGAAAGCTCCTCTAGCTCGGATATTCCTTGTTGGCCTGTTTTCGATACACCGACCACCTGCCGCCAAGCATCAAACGACATTGAGCTTGATCTAAATGTACCCTCCCCAAAGGGGTCCACGGGCGATTTTTCTCCACTTTGTATAAGATCGGGCCTACCCTCTCGAAAGGCGGTTCCAAGGTAGGCTAGAACCTTGGATATGCCATCCTCATCCAACCCGGCGCCCTTGGTGAAATCGCCCTCACCTTCCTTGCCGCCGTCCCACCGGCCGGCGCCAAGCAGCAGGCGCACGCCATCGAGACCGAATTTGTCCAGCTTGTCGATGGCGCGCAACACGACCAAACGTTTGCCGGCGTTCTCGTCACCGCTAAGGCCAATTGCATCAAGCACGCCGTCGAGAACCTTGCGGTTGTTGACTCGGATCACATAGTCGCCGCGGTTGATGCCCAGCGCTTCCATGACATCGGCCATCATCATGCACATTTCGGCATCCGCCGAGACGGAGGGGGCAGCGACTGTATCGGCGTCGAACTGCATGAACTGGCGGAAGCGACCCGGGCCCGGCTTTTCGTTGCGGAACACCCAGCCGGCGCGGTAGCTGCGATAGGGTTTTGGGATGCTCTCGAAATTCTCGGCGACGTAGCGTGCCAGCGGTGCAGTCAGATCGTAGCGCAGTGACAGCCACTGCTCGTCGTCGTCCTGGAACGAGAACACGCCTTCGTTGGGGCGATCCTGATCCGGCAGGAATTTGCCAAGCGCATCGGTATATTCGATCAGCGGCGTTTCGACCGGCTCGAAACCATAGAGCTCGTATACCTTGCGGATTTCCGTCATCATCTTTTCGGCAGCGCGCAGATCATCCGGAACACGGTCCACGAAACCGCGCGGCAGCCGCGCCTTAACTCTGTCTGCCTTCGTTGTCATGATGCTGATCCGATACCCTGAAATGAAGCTGATTGCCGAAGCGGGTTTGCTCTAGACTATCGAGCCTCCAAGGGCAAGGATCGAACGTTATTTGGGCCGTTTGAAGCTCGAACGCAGTTTCTCAATTTCCTGACGACATTTACAGCCTTCGATATGATCGTTGACGAGGCCCATCGCCTGCATATGCGCATACATCGTCGTTGGGCCTACGAAACTCCAGCCACGCTTTTTCAAATCCTTGGACAAGCGGATCGATGTCGTCGAGGTGGGATTGGCAATAAGCGTCGGATAATCGACCACCTTGGGGCGCTCGTCTGCCGGTGGCTCGAACGTCCAGAAATAGGCTGCAAGTGAGCCTGTCTCCTTGACGAGTTCGATCGCGCGATTGGCATTGTTTATCGCAGAATTGATCTTTCCGCGATGGCGAATAATACCGGCATTGGCAAGCAACCGTTCGACGTCCTTTTCGCCATAGCGGGCGATGCGATGATAGTCGAAACCGTCAAACGCCTCGCGGAAATTCTCCCGTTTGCGCAATATGGTCAGCCACGAGAGCCCTGACTGGAATCCTTCAAGGCAGATCTTCTCGAAAAGACGAGTCTCGTCGGTGACTGGTCTACCCCACTCATGGTCATGATAGTGGACATATTCTGGAAGAGTACCCGGCCAGAAGCAACGGGTGACGCCATCCTCGCCTGTCATCAGACCAGTCTTGACCGGGACATCATCTTGCATATTGCCTCCCTTTTCCAACTTCACCTGCTGTTAACCAGTTTTGAAAACGTGCCGGTAACCACACCAAATAGTTTCAACAAAGAATCGCATTTTATTGATCGCGATTCACTTTTTTCTACCGGAGGACAGGCAAACTCAATCCGAAAACTGACAAATCCTGTCAGCAGTGTTTGTTGAGAACAATTCAGATGAGAACTGCCTTACTGCTTCTGGCATCCTGCCTGGCCGTGGCCTTTGTCCCCAGCGCGATGGCCAGCGAGCGTTACGCAACGAGACCGCCTGTGGTGATGAGCCCGGATCTTTCGGCGCCTTGGGTATTGCAATTGCGCCAAAGGCCGGTCGGCTCGCCGGTCAATCCTCGCGGTTATGTCGTCTTCAGTGATCCACCAGCACGCACAGTCAAGCAACGCGATCGCCGTGTAATTCGCCGAAGTGCCGACGCAAATCCGGCCGTTCGTGAAGTTTCGTTCCAACGTCCGGAAGCGCCGGCCGGCGAGACCCGGCCAAAACAACGGGCGATGGATCCGAAATTCCTGCCGCAAACGGTCTCCTATGACGGGCCGGAAAAGCCCGGAACGATCGTTATCGATACATCGCAGCGGTTTCTATATCTGGTCGGGGCCGGTGGCACAGCACAGCGCTACGGCGTCGGCGTCGGCAAGGAAGGCTTTGGCTGGTCTGGGACCAACGCCATCAGCCGCAAGGCTGAATGGCCTGACTGGTATCCGCCTGCACAGATGATCGAGCGCGAGCGACTGAAAGGGCGCTTCATACCAGCGCACATGGAAGGCGGCATTGCCAATCCTCTCGGCGCACGCGCGCTTTATCTCGGCTCGACGCTTTACCGCATTCACGGCACCAACGCCCCGTGGACGATTGGTCATTCCGTTTCAAGCGGTTGTATACGCATGCGCAACGAAGATGTCACAGACCTCTACGAACGGGTGAACGTCGGTACCAAGGTCATTGTAAGATAAGGCAGTTAATGGGGGCCGGTGCCGGGGGCGGTGCCGGGAACTGGGCAGGGGTTCGCTTGAATCCCTGCCCTCTTTATTCATTCTGCTGCTTGCAGCATTGATTTTGGCGCCGGCACACCCTCAGGCCGAGGTCCACCATAGGCCCAGTCCAGCAGTTCAACCGTGTGGACAATCGGCAGTTTCGAGCCGCTGGCGATTTGGGTAATGCATCCAATATTGCCCGTAGCGATCATGCTGGCACCGGTTTGCTCGATATTCTTCACCTTGCGATCACGCAACGTCCGGGCAATCTCCGCCTGCATGATGTTGTAGGTTCCGGCCGAACCGCAGCAAAGGTGCCCTTCGGCGGGATCCTTTACAACGAAGCCTGCTGCCTTGAGCAAGTCCCTGGGTTGACGTGTGATCTTTTGCCCGTGCTGCATCGAGCAGGCGGAATGATAGGCAACGACAAGGCCCGAGGGTTCTTTCGGCGCAGGGAGTTCCAGCGTCGTCAGATATTCGGTGATGTCCTTGGCCAAGTCAGAGACACGGGCAGCCTTGTCCTTGTAGTCCGGATCCATCCGTAGCATGTAGCCATAATCCTTGATCGTCGTGCCGCAACCGGAAGCCGTTATCACGATGGCATCAAGGCCACCCGCATCAAGCTCGCGGGTCCAGACATCGATATCGCGGCGGGCATTGTCGAGCGCCTCTTCTTCGCGGCCCATGTGATGGACAAGCGAGCCGCAGCATCCTTCGCCTTTCGGCACCACGACTTCGATGCCAAGCCGGGTCAACAGCCCGATCGTCGCTTCGTTTATGCCGGGCCTCAGAACCGGCTGGGCACAGCCAGTGAGGATCGCAACCCTGCCCTTTCTTGACGTCTCAGGCAGATGCGAACCAGGCTCGGCAAAGCGCGATTTTGCCGGGACCGTTTTGGGTGCGAGTTCAAGCATCGCGGCTATTGGTTTCAGCGTGGATATTGATCTGAACAGTGGTGCGAGAGGACGGCCTAGCTTTGCGGCCTTGAGCGCAAGGCGAAAACGTCCGGGGTGAGGCAGGATAAGAGCCAGTAAAGCCCGCGTCAGCCGGTTCATTACCGGGCGTTTGTAGGTTTTCTCGATGTGGGCGCGAGCATTGTCGACCAGATGCATGTAATTCACGCCGGAAGGACATGTCGTCATGCAAGCGAGGCACGACAGGCAGCGGTCTATATGCTTGACAACTTGCTCGTCTGCCGCACGGCCGTTTTCCAACATGTCCTTGATCAGGTAGATGCGCCCGCGCGGGCTGTCGAGTTCGTTGCCGAGGGTGACATAGGTCGGACACGTCGCGGTGCAGAAACCGCAATGCACGCATTTGCGCAGGATCTTTTCCGATTCTTCGACACCGGGGTCCAGCAACTGCTCGGGAGTGAAATTTGTCTGCACGTCTATACTCCTGCGACCATGCGGCCCGGGTTCAATATTCCGCTAGGATCGAATTGCTGCTTGAGCCGTTTCGACAGTGCGGCCAGCGGCGCGAGCTGCGGCTCGAACACCGGCAACGCGGCGCGCATGCTCGTCGACGCGCGAACGAGAGTGGCATGACCTCCACCATATTTGCGGATCAACGCGCGCACGGCTTCCGCTTCTGGCTCGCCTTCCATGCGTAGCCACACCAACCCACCTTGCCAGTCATAGTAGGCATCAACAGCAGCGCCCATGCGAAGCGAAGCGACGAGCTTATAGGCCTCCATGGGCGTCATCGAAACGCGCCAAACGGGCCGTTCGGTCCCGTCCGCAAAAGGGATGACGTCGCGGATTTCCTGCCACAGTTTACGAGAAGTATCGCCTGACATGTCCATGATCGTTCCAGCCGACGCCAACAGGCCTTTAAGCATGGCAGCACGATCGTTGACCGAGGGCGCAAAACCTTCAAGGCGCAGCAATGTGGATGCTTCACCCTCAAGCGCGCCATCGATAACGCGGCCGGAAACATTGACAGGAAGATGCGCCGCGGATGCCACCTCACCGCTCGAACCCATGGCAATTGCCATGGCGCGCGCCGCTTCATCATCGGCGAGTCCACGCACAACGAGCGTAGTTTCAGTTTCAGGAGCGGGTAAGACCTTGAAGGTTATTTCGGTCGCAATCCCGAGTGTTCCCCAGGAATTGGCCATGCCCTTCGACAGATCATAGCCCGTCACATTCTTGACGACACGGCCGCCGGATTTGAATAATTCACCTCGGCCCGAGACGACGCGAACGCCAAGCACATGATCGCGCGCAGAGCCCGATTTCAGGCGGCGCGGCCCGCACAGATTGGTGGCAAGCAATCCTCCAAGGCTGCCCTGCCCTACGGACTGCCCCAAGAGTGGTCCATAGTCCATTGGTTCAAACTGAAAGGCCTGGCCGTTCTCCGCGAGCAGGGTTTCGAGTTCGGCAATTGGTGTTCCAGCCTTGGCGCTGAGGACCAGTTCGTCCGGCTCGTAGAGCGTCACGCCAGAATAATTCGAAAGTGCGATTGTGTGCTCGGTCTGCAATGGACGGCCAAGGTTGCGCTTGGAGCCGTGGCCAACGACCTCGACCGGCGCCTGTTCGCCAAGTGCCCACTGAACGGCCTCGACGATTTCGTCCTCGGTCCTGGGAGTAAATGTTGTCACACTTAGAATCTCGGAATGTCGGGGAATGGCAACTGTCCGCGGTGCACATGCATGCGGCCAAGCTCGGCGCATCGATGCAATTGCGGAAACACTTTTCCCGGATTGAGCAGGTGCTTGTCATCGAAAGCGCATTTGACGCGTATCTGCTGGTTGAGATCGATTTCGTTGAACATTTCCGGCATCAGTTCACGTTTCTCGACGCCAACGCCATGCTCGCCCGTCAACACGCCACCGACCTTGACACAGAGCCGCAGGATATCGGCGCCGAAATCTTCGGCCTTGTGCAGCTCCTCCGGGATATTCGCATCGTAGAGAATGAGCGGATGCAGATTGCCGTCTCCCGCATGAAAGACGTTGGCAACGCGAAGGCCATATTTTTCCGATAGTTCACGCATGCCCGCCAGCACTTTCGGCAGTTCTTTGCGCGGGATCGTGCCGTCCATGCACAGATAGTCTGGTGAAATGCGTCCGACCGCGGGGAAAGCTGCCTTGCGGCCGGCCCAGAATGCCATTCGTTCTTCTTCGCTTTGCGAGATCACGCACGTCGTCGCGCCATTTCTATAAGCAATAGCTTCCACCATGCTGATGAGGTGATCGACCTCGACCACCGGGCCGTCGAGTTCGATAATCAGCAACGCCTCCACATCGAGCGGATAGCCCGCATGAACAAAGTCCTCGGCTGCATGTATCGCAGGGCGGTCCATCATTTCCATCCCGCCCGGAATGATGCCAGCAGCGATGATATCAGCAACGCATTGTCCGGCTTCCTCGCTTGTTGGAAAGCCTACCATCAGCGCGCGCGCGGTGGTTGGCTTCTGCAGGATACGCACGGTGACTTCAGTAACGACGCCGAGCAACCCCTCCGACCCGGTCATCAACCCGAGAAAATCATAGCCCTCCGAATCGAGATGCTTGCCGCCAAGCCGGATCACTTCGCCGGTGATCAGCACCATTTCGAGACCGAGGACATTGTTCGCAGTAAGCCCGTATTTCAGGCAGTGCACGCCGCCGGAGTTTTCCGCGACGTTGCCGCCGATCGAGCAGGCAATCTGCGAAGACGGATCGGGCGCATAGTAGAAGCCCTCATGTTGCACCGCGTTGGTGATGCCGAGGTTGGTCACACCCGGCTGCACAACAGCGACGCGATTCGGATAGTCGATCTCCAAAATCTGATTGAAGCGCGACATGACCAACAGTACCGCGTCTTCGAGCGGCAGAGCGCCCCCCGACAGGGACGTTCCCGAGCCACGTGGTACAACCTTCACATTATTCTCGTGGCAGTATTTGAGGACGCGCGAAACCTGCGCCACTGTTTGCGGCAGGACGACCACCAGCGGCAATTGGCGATAGGCAGTCAGAGCATCCGATTCAAATACCCGCATCGCATTGGTGGCATCCACGACACCCTCGCCCGGAACGATTGCCTGTAACGCCGCAACGACGTCCAAACGGCGCGACATGGTCGCGTCGTCGGCTTTCGGCATAAGCAGTCCGGACATAGAAACTCCCTAACTCTGCTATTCCAACTTTTAGCCGGTATGACATTATCCGTTCAAAGCGGTTTGCAACAGTGTTTCAAAGAGGTATCGCATAACTGGCAGGCTTATTGAAAGATAATTGCACAATGAAAACAGTTGATTTCAAACATGCACGGGGACCCGACAGGCTGCGTGTCTATGCCATTGGCGATGTGCACGGCCGGCTTGATCTTTTGCAGGAAATGCACCGGCGTATTCTGGCTGAGAACGAGAAATCACCGCCCTTCGACTGGGTGATCGTTCATCTCGGCGACTATGTCGATCGCGGTCCCGATTCAAAAGGCGTGCTTGATCTTTTGGTCAGCGCACAGAAAAAGACGCACCGGATACTGGCTATCGCAGGAAATCACGATATCGGGTTCCTCGAATTTCTCGCTACGGGTGCGCCCAATGGAATCTTCGCCTACAATGGCGGCCGTCAGACCGCACTATCCTACGGCGTTTCGATCGATTTCAATGATCTGCGATCTGTCGTGACCGGACGGGATGCTCTGCTCCGCGCAGTGCCGCCAGCGCACATAGAATTTCTGCGCGGCCTGAAGCTGTCAATGGTTTTTGGCGATTTTTTCTTCTGCCACGCAGGTATCCGTCCCGGCGTCAACCTCGATAAGCAGGACCCTGAGGATCTCGTCTGGATCAGGCAGCAATTCCTTGACGAGCCACGGCTCTACCCGAAAATCATCATCCACGGCCATACGCCTGTCACCGACGTGGAGATCAAACCTAACCGGATCAACCTGGATACTGGCGCCGTTTTCAGCGGCCGTCTCAGTGCGCTTGCAATCGACGGCGAGAAGAAATTTTTCCTGGAGGCGACGTAAATCCGGTTATCAGCGGAAAGAGGTGCTCACGCCGTAGCCATCACTGGAAACCGCATGGCTACCGGCATCCACCGAGAACAGACCTACGCCCATGAAGAGGATGGCTGAGAGCATCACGGCAGTTAAAAGTGCAGCACTCTTGGTGGTCATTTCGGGCGTTTCCATCGGTTTCTATTGGTCTGGCTTCATGCCAGTTAACCAGTGTGGCCAATAAAGGACGCAATAATTACCAACTAGTGAATCGAAGACACGCCTTGTATGAATCCCGACATCCACTCCGATTCAGAATTCGGCTGTTGCAGAGTTGCAACGAAATCGCGAAGGGCGCTTAAATCAGCGCGACCCAGGCGCGAGCAAGCGCCAGTCCCGCCGCATCTGCCGCGGCTCCGAAGCGCTCCAGATAGGTGCGGTAATTGGCGAGCCACGCGGCGTCAATATGCGCGATCTGGTCATGGAACACTCGCCTCCATTCATCGACAAGACCGGTATCGGCTTCGAAGTGAAACTGGATGCCGTAGACCGCACGGCCGATACGAAATGCCTGATTCGTGGTCCTGGCGCTTGATGCGAGATGCACGGCAGCCGCAGGCAGCGAGAACGTATCACTGTGCCAGTGAAAAATCGGGAACTGCTGCGAAACAGCCGACAAAACGGGATCAGACTTTGCTTCAGTAGTTCCGGTCACCTCATGCCATCCGAATTCGGTCGGGCGGCCAAGAATATTCTCCGCACCATAGCCACGCGCGACCAGTTGACTGCCAAGGCAAATCCCCAGCACGGCCTTGTCGGCATCGCCGAAACGTTTGATCAGTCGCGCCAGTCCGGGGAGATAAGGATAGGCGTCGTCGGCAAGGGCATTCTGGTCGCCACCGAGCACGACCAGCGCATCGTGGTCCAAATCGTCATCCGGCAAGATTTCACCAAGATAGGGCTGACGCAGATCGATTGTTGCGTCTGCTTCTTGCAATGCGCGGCCGACCTGCCCGAGGCCTGTATCCTGATAATTCTGAACGACGAGAACGCGCATGCAGCCTGCCTTATGATCGCAATAGTGAAAGTTCTCGGATAGCATGCGCCTCCAAGAGTCGGAAGCTGTCAAATGACCCTGCAAAATCGTGTCACACCCTTTGGTGAAATCGTTGCTGCACCATATCGTGGCGCGCTGATGGGCAATCGTGGAATCATCCACGATCCCGCGACCCGCACTTTGCTGAAGAGGCGCTGGACGACAAGGGCCTGGATTATTTGCGTCTGCGAATACAAAGGCGTGCGCCGCGATGTCATGGCCCGCCAAAGCTGGACGGAACTGTTCTTTTTTGATGAAGCGACAGCACTTGCGGCCGGGCATAGACCTTGTTTCTATTGCCAGCGACAAAGGGCCAAAGCTTTCCAGGCGGGGTGGGCAGCGGGCAATGGAACAGCGCTCCAGCCTGCTCCTGCCATGGACGCGGTTCTGCACAAGGAGCGGCTGGATGCAAAGGGCGGTAAACGGCAACATCCCGTCGAAGGTCAAGTAAAAGATCTACCGAATGGGGCGATGATTGCCAGTGGTGAAGGCGCCTATGTTGTCAAAGACGGCGTGACATATCTTTGGTCGTGGGAGGGCTATGCTCTATCGGATACGCCCGCACAGGACATCATGCTCCTTACCCCGCCTTCGACCGTCCAGGCACTGAGAGCGGGCTATGACCCGCTCATTCGGTTACGAATCAAGCCTTGACACTCGCAGGAACTGACCTGCGAATTGTCCAGCCAAGGCTCGTGCCTGCAGCGGCGATCAGAATGGCGGCGGATCCGATCAACTGACTCGGTTGCAGGGCATGGCCGAACGCGATGTAGTCCACCAGAATCGCAGCAATCGGATAGATGAAGGAGAGCGAGCCGGTAATGTGCGTTGGCAGCTTCTGGATGGCGCTATAGAGCAGGATATACATAACCCCGGTATGGATCACGCCGATTGTCACGAGACTGCTCCACTCTCGCATGCCTTGCGGCAAAGCAGTTAAATCGGCAAGCGGCGCAAGCATGACAATACCAACACAGACCTGAATGAGCGCTATGAGATGCGGTGGCGTGCCTTTCAGGCGCTTCGCAACGATTGATGCGATCGCATAAAGAAACGCTGCACCAAGGGACAGGGCAATACCTGTCATATAGTCCGAGCCATTATAGGCACCGCCGGGTTTGGCTTGAACGATCAGCAGCATTCCGGCGAAGGCGAAACCCAGCCAGAAGAGCTTGGCCGCAGTAAGTTTTTCTCTGAAAATCAATGCACCCAGACCAACCAACATGAATGGCTGGACGTTATAGACCGTCGTGGCAATGGCGATTGATGCACGTGAATAGGCGGCGAAAAGCAGAACCCAGTTCAACACGATTGCAATACCGCCAATGACGGCAAGCCCGAACAATTTCACCGAGATGGCGTCGCGCCTGAGCAGACCAAGTGCTGCACAAACAGCGAGCAGCGTCACTGCACCAATGGCGCAGCGCCAGAACACGACCGACAGAACCGGTTGGCCGGACATCAACACAAACCAGCCGATTGTTCCTGAAATGATCATGGCGGCAGTCATTTCGACACTGCCCCTCAACACATCTTTTTCCATGTCGGTACACCTTTTGTTGATGCGGCTAAGGGTATGCGGCAAGCGGGGAATTTGATATATGTCTCGAAAGGTCAAATCTGAATTTTACCTTATTATTGCAGGCAAATCGAAATAGCAGCCTTCGGAGGACGCCATGCTTGATGAACTTGACCGAACGATCATCGAAATTCTCGTTGATGATGCGCGTATATCGCTAAAGGAGCTTAGCAATCAGGTGGGCCTGTCTTCGCCCAGCGTTTCTGAGCGGTTGCGTCGCCTCGAAGAGAAAAAAGTGATTCGCTCTTTTACGATCGACATCGATCCTGTCGCTCTCGGCTACAGCCTCACGGCGATCGTACGCGTCAGGCCCTTGCCCGGCATGCTGCACATCGTCGAAAAGCTGATCCAGGAGACGCCGGAAATCACCGAATGCGACAAGGTCACGGGTGACGATTGCTTCATTGGTAAATTACAATTTCGGACGATGGAACAACTCGACATGATACTCGACCGTCTGGCTGAAAGGGCCGAGACAAACACTTCGATCGTCAAGTCTTCACCAGTCAAACGCCGCCTGCCGCCGCTCAGTTAAATCCAACTTCCGGTTATTCAATGCGTGCAAATTACAAAATGCAGCGGCTCTACGTTACAGTCGATCTCGCTGCTGGGACGCGCGCCGAGACGGGTCCCGAGGCTGTCAATTATCTCGCCAACGTGCTGCGGATGAAGGATGGCGATGAAATTCTCGCTTTTAATGGGCGTGATGGCGAGTGGCGCGCGGCATTGCGATTTGAAAGCAAAAAGAAACTTACCCTGGAGCCGCTGACACAGACGCGAGAACAGCCTGCCGCGCCCGATCTGCTTTATTGTTTCGCACCGTTGAAACAGGGCCGGCTCGACTATCTGGTTCAAAAGGCGGTGGAAATGGGCGCCGGTATTCTGCAGCCAGTCATAACCCAGCACACGCAGGTCTCGCGCGTCGGGACCGAGCGAATCGAGGCCAATGCGATCGAGGCAGCCGAGCAATGCGGCGTGCTGGCGATCCCGCAAACTCGTGAACCTGTAAAGCTCGAAAAGCTGCTGGACGGCTGGGACCATCAGCGCCGCCTCATTTTCTGTGATGAGGGACATGAGACACACAATCCCCTGCCCCTGCTGCAATCGCTCCCTCGCGGCCCGCTTGGTGTGCTGATCGGGCCGGAAGGCGGCTTTTCCGACCAGGAACGCGAAACCTTGCGTAAGCTGCCCTTTGTCACCGCGATTCCGCTGGGTCAGCGTATCCTGCGGGCAGATACGGCCGCAGTTGCAGCCCTCGCCTTGATTCAGGCGACGATCGGCGATTGGTGAGTTACAATTTCTCTTGATGGAAGCCTAAGCGAAATTTGCTTGCGCTCCTGCGCGAAAACGGTCAATCACGCGCGACAATCTCATCATCTCGGGAAAGCACCGTCCATGGCGCGCGACACGACAGACGAAACACCGATTTCCGGTACCGAAGAACTGGCCGCTTATCTTGCGCAAGGATCGAGACCGGAGTCCGACTGGCGTATCGGCACCGAGCATGAGAAGTTCCCGTTCTACACCGAAGACAACAGCCCGGTTCCCTATGACGGCCCGCGCGGAATTCGCGCTATCCTCGAAGGCATGAAATCGAAGCTCGGTTGGGAGCCTATCATCGATGAGGGCAATATTATCGGCCTTGTCGAGCCTACCGGCCAAGGGGCGATCTCGCTCGAACCGGGCGGCCAGTTCGAGCTTTCCGGCGCACCTCTTGTTACTATTCACCAGACCTGCCGCGAATCCAACGCCCATCTGGCGCAGGTGCGCGAAATCGCCGAGCCGCTCGGTATCCGTTTTCTTGGTCTCGGCGGAAGTCCGAAATGGACGCTCGCCGAAACGCCACGCATGCCGAAGTCACGCTACAACATCATGTCCAACTATATGCCGAAGGTCGGCAAGGACGGGCTGAACATGATGTATCGCACCTGCACGATCCAGGTGAACCTCGACTTCTCGTCTGAAACCGATATGCGCCGCAAGATGCAGGTTTCGGTGAAACTGCAGTCCATCGCGACGGCGCTCTTCGCCATGTCACCCTTCACCGAGGGTAAGCCAAATGGTCTGCTGTCATGGCGTTCAAACATATGGCGCGATACGGACAACAATCGTTCGGGCGTGCTGCCATTCATCTTCAATGAAAATTTCGGCTTTGCCGATTATGTCGAATGGGCGCTTGACGTGCCGATGTATTTCGTCATGCGTCATGGCCGCTATCACGATTGTACCCATGTGACATTCCGGCAATTCATGCATGGTGCGCTGAAGGACTCCATCCCGGATGGCATACCAAATATGGGCGACTGGACAAATCATTTATCGACGTTGTTTCCGGAAGTGCGGCTGAAGCGCTTCCTCGAAATGCGCGGTGCTGACGGCGGACCTTGGCGTCGCATTTGCGCGCTTCCCGCATTCTGGGTTGGGCTGCTCTATGACACAGAAGCACTAAATGCCGCCGAGGCACTGACTCGCGACTGGACGTACCCTGAGGTGCAAACTCTGCGCGACGAGGTCCCGGCAAAAGGTCTGCAGGCAACATTGCGCAATCGCACGGTCCACGAAATATCGCGTGACGTGCTGGCAATCTCACGCCTTGGCTTGAAAAATCGGGCAAAGCTCAACAGCGAAGGCTTCGACGAGACGCATTATCTCTCGTCGCTGGAGGAAGTTGTCGCGCGCGGCACGACTTCTGCTGAACAGATGCTGTCGCAATACAATACGGCGTGGGGGAGTTCAGTCGAGCCAGCTTTCCTCGAATATGCATATTGATCGATACTAGATCGCGACTACACAGTGTTGATATTTCACGTGAATTGTTGTGTATACATAAATCTGCAATGCCGTATTGACGCCATTGTGTAATAGTTTTTCCACTACTGGACGAAATATAAATAATGTGTAATACTTTATGCGTAGATATTTTTATAATTTAAATCGTTTTGTCGCGTAATTAGGGAAATTTGCGCATTAAATGGGCGCGGGTAAAACTTTGCTTGCGTTCATTTTTGAAAAGCGGTTCGCGCGAAGCGATCTCATAATATCGGGGAGCTTATCATCTCGCGCGATACGGTCGACAACAGACCTATTTCTACCACGGAAGAATTGGCGGACTACATTGCACAGGGTAGCAAACCGCCGTCCGATTGGCGTATTGGCACCGAGCACGAGAAAATCCCGTTCTACACGAACGACAACAGTCCCGTACCCTATGATGGTCCGCGTGGTATTCGCGCTATCCTTGAGGGCATGAAATCAAAGCTCGGCTGGGATCCGATAATGGACGAGGGGTATATCATCGGCCTTGTCGAACCGATGAACGGCGTGCATAAACCGGCGGGCCCGATTGCCATATCTCCTGAACCAGGTGGCCAATTCGAGCTCTCCGGTGCGCCGGTCAAGTCACTTTATGAAACCTGCGGCGAGACCAGTGATCATTTAGCGCAAGTGCAGGAAATCGCCGAACCGCTGGGAATTCGTTTCCCCGGCGTAGGCGGCAGCCCTAAATGGAGCTACGCTGAAACGCCGCGCATGCCGAAGTCACGCGCCAAAATCATGACGAATTATATGCCGAAGGTCGGCAAAGATGGCCTGAACATGATGTATCGCACCTGCACGGTACAGGTGAACCTGGACTTTTCGTCGGAAATCGACATGCGCCGCAAGATGCAGGTCGGGGTAAAGCTGCAACCCATCGCGACGGCGCTGTTTGCCATGTCACCGTTCACCGAAGGCAAGCCTAATGGCTTCCTGTCGTGGCGCCCGGATATCCGGCGCGATACCGACAACTGCCGGACAGGCATTCTACCGTTCATTTTCAGCGATGATTACGGCTTCGCCGACTATGTCGAATGGGCGCTGGACGTGCCAATGTATTTTATCATCCGTGACCGCCACTATATTGACTGCACGCACGTGACATTCAGGCAGTTCATGAACGGCGCGCTCAAGAACACGGTTCCAGGCGGTATGCCGACGATGGGCGACTGGGCCAATCATCTGACTACGACATTCCCGGAGGTGCGCCTTAAGCGCTTTATCGAGATGCGCGGCGCGGATGTTGGCCCGTTGCGGCGTATCTGTGCTCTCTCGGCATTTTGGGTAGGCCTGCTCTACGATACCGAAGCCTTGAATGCTGCTGAGGCGCTTACCCGCCCCCGGAACTATCCGGAGGTTCGATATCTGCGTGACGAGGTACCGGTAAAAGGTCTGCACGCGATCCTGCGCAACCGTTCGGCCCTGGACATTGCGCGTGAAGTACTGGAGATTTCGCGCCTAGGACTAAGGAACCGGGCAATGCTCAATAGCGAAGGATACGACGAGACTGTCTATCTCGCGCCCATCGAGGAAGTGATCGCGCGCGGAACGACGTCCGCGGAAGAAATGCTCTCGCAATTCAATACGATTTGGGGTGGTTCAGTTGAACCGGCTTTCGTAGAATACGCTTATTGAGTTAGGCGGAGAATCACTTCTTGAGCAAAACAATTCTGATCACCGGAGCGAGCCGTGGCATCGGCCGCTCCGCAGCCATCCTCGCCGGTCATCGCGGCTGGTCGGTCGGTGTCAATTATGTGGGTAACAAATCAGCAGCCGATGAGGTCGTGAAGGCCATCATTGCCGCCGGCGGCAAGGCAAAAGCCATCCAGGGCGATGTTGCTATCGAATCGGACGTCGTATCCGTCTTCGAACAGGCTGCGGAATTGGGCCAACTCGATGGCGTTGTGGTCAACGCCGGTATCGTTGCTCCAGGCTCGCGCCTCATGGATATGGACATCGAACGTATGCGCCGCATCTTCGATGTGAACGTGCTTGGCGCCTATCTTTGCGCGCGGGAGGGCGTACGCTATCTAGCCCGCTCGCGTGGTGGTAATGGCGGCTCGATCGTTCTTCTGTCTTCTGCGGCGGCTCGGCTCGGCGGTCCTAATGAATATGTTGACTATGCCGGATCGAAAGGTGCCATGGATACGCTGACTATCGGCCTTTCCAAAGAAGTTGGACCCGAAGGTATTCGTGTCAACGCCGTCAGGCCGGGACTGATCGAGACCGATATTCATGCGAGCGGCGGTCAGCCCGACCGGGCGCAGCGTCTTGGCGTCACAGCGCCACTAGGTCGAGCAGGAACTGCCGATGAAGTCGGCGAGTCTATCGTGTGGCTGTTGAGTGATGCGTCGTCCTATGTGACGGGCGCGATCCTTGACGTGACCGGCGGGCGCTAAACGCTCGCAAGTCCGACAATTATGACTCCCGTTGCCCGCCATATGTGTTATGCGGAAGCTACATCATTCATGCGGATTCCGAACCATGCCGAAATACAAAGCGCTGTCCGAAGCCTATATTCCCGAGTTACCGAATTACTACAAAGGCAAAGTTCGCGAGAATTACGATCTGCCGGACGGAAAGCGTATCATCATCGCTACGGACCGCATCAGCGCGTTTGACCGTATTCTTGCGTCCATACCGCTGAAAGGCCAGGTGCTGACGCAGACAGCGCGTTTCCAGTTCGAACAGACGCAGGATATCTGCCCCAACCACGTCATCGAATACCCCGATCCAAATGTGCTGGTCTGCCGTAAGCTGACGATCCTGCCGGTTGAAATTGTCGTGCGAGGCTATCTTGCAGGCACAACCGGAACGTCGATCCTGACGCTTTACAAGGCGGGCAAGCGCGAGATGTATGGCTTCACCCTGCCCGATGGCATGCAGGATAATGAAAAGCTGCCGGCGCCGATTATCACGCCGACCTCAAAGGCTTTCGATGGCGGCCATGACGAACCGCTGACCGCCAAGGATATCCTGAGCCAGAAACTTCTCACCAAGGAGCAGTGGGAAACCATTACGGGCTACGCGCTGAAGCTTTTCGCGCGGGGCCAGGAAATCGCGGCAAGCCGCGGTCTCATTCTCGCGGACACGAAATACGAATTCGGTACCGACGATGAGGGCAACATCGTGCTGGCCGATGAAATCCATACACCGGATTCGAGCCGCTACTGGTTCGCCGACAGCTATGCTCCCGGCAAGCGGCCGGTCAGTTTCGACAAGGATTTCGTGCGCAATTGGGTGGTTGAACGTTGCGATCCTTATAAGGACGATATCCCGGAGATACCGGAAGACGTGATCGACGCGACGACGCAGGTCTATATTCAGGCCTATGAAAAGATCACCGACAGAAAATTTGAAGCTGGTGATCCTGCAGTCGATCCGTTGCAGCGCATTCGCAAGAATCTGGCGAATTACGTTTAACCATACAAAAGCATTGAAGTCCGTGCGACTACGGCGCTAATCTTCCTTCGCGCATCAGCCCGGAGGAGGATCGGCGCCATGAATCTCGTAGACATGTTTGTGAAGGCACAGGGCGGACAAGCAGTTGATGCCCTTTCCAACCAGTTCAATCTCTCCCAGCAGCAGACGGTTGCCGCCCTCGAGGCGCTGATGCCCGCATTTTCCCAAGGCCTGCAGCGAAATGCGGCCGATCCTATGGGCTTTGGCGGCTTCGTTCAAGCGCTCTCGGCCGGGCAGCGGGTCAATTACTTTGACAATCCGCAAGCGGCTTTCAATCCGTCGGGTATTGCCAACGGCAAGAATGTTCTCGATCAGCTTTTCGGATCGAAGGACCTGTCGCGGGCCGTGGCCGACCATGCTTCAGCTGTCTCGGGCGTCGGTGCGGACACATTGAAACAGATGCTGCCGGTCATTGCCTCGATGATGATGGGCGGTCTGTACAACAAGTCGACAGGCCAGTTTGCAGCGGCGGGTCTTGGCGGCGGTAATGTCATCGGTGACCTCATCGAGCAAATGATGCGCCAGGGCGGCGGCGGTCAACCACCCTCCAGTCAGCAAAGCGCACCCGGCGCAAGCGCCAATCCTTGGGGGCAAATATTGGAAAGCATGCTCGGCGGAGGTGCTGCCGGCCAGCAACAGCCGCAAGGCCAAAGCAATCCCTTGGGCAACAACCCGCTGGGTAAGATTTTCGAAGAGATGATGAAGGGTGCTGGCGGCGCGGCTCAGCAGGCTCCGACCCCGCGTAGCAGGGTCCCCGGGGACGCTGCACCTCAAGACACCGCTCAGGGGCAAAACCCTTTCGGTGACAACCCGCTCGGGAAGATATTCGAGGAAATGATGAAGGGCGCCGGTGGCACAGCAGCGCCGCAGGCCCCGACGCCGCGCGGCATACCTCAGGACGATGCACCTCAGGAGACGACCCAGGGGCAAAATCCGTTTGGCGACAATCCTCTCGGCCAGATTTTCGGAGAAATATTTGGGGGTGGCGCGCAGCAGCGTCCAGCGCCACAATCACCACAGCAGCCTCCGGCCCAGCAAAGACCGGCGCCTTCTGCCCCGTCGGATAATCCGCTGAAAGACATACTCGGCCAGATGTTCGATACCGGTAAACAGGCCAATGACCAATATCAGAAGGGTCTGGAATCCATTTTCGACCAATATAAGCGCGGGATGGATCGCTACCGCTGAAAAGGGACAAGAAAAAGCCCGGCCACTTTGCATATGCAACGTGGGCCGGGCAGGAGGCAGGCGAAGGCGCCGGGAGGGGATTCCGGCGTGAATGGGCGCCTGCTAAACAGTCAAATCGTCAGCCTTAGATGATCGAGCGGGCAGCACGAACACGCGACCGTACATCGGCCAGTGCGCCCAGTCTTTCACTCGGATCATCCAGCAGCGAGGTGCCGATCGCCGAGTGAAGATCGGCACGGGTGACGCCGATATCATGCAGCATTTCGTCATTCCACTCACCGAGGCTCAAAATCGTTTTGCGATTACGACGTGCGACGATCACTTGCCTGACAAAGTTGGCAGCCTGCGACGCAAAAGCTGCGATCGAGCGGGTGAAACCAGTTACTTCAGTCATTCTCGTTGTCGTCGTCATCGCCGTTACTCCTTTTGAAGGGCGATCAAGAAAGTTAAACCGCGCGAAAAACCATTTTCCGCGCACCACGCCCCGTGCCTTATGACCGAGTCATTGGACACTGGCGCTTCCTGAACATCTGCAGAATGATCCATAATAATTGATTATTCAAACGAATGTTTTTAATGTAAACGTTCAATAATAATGATGGATCAACCATTCAGGGAACATTGCCATGAACGCACCGCTTGATCTCGACCAATTGCAGACATTCACGGCCATCGCCGATCTGGGTAGCTTCACAAGAGCTGCCGACAAGGTAAACAAGACCCAATCTGCCGTTTCCATGCAGATGCGCCGGCTGGAAGAGCGCGTTTCGAAGGCGCTTTTCGAACGGGACGGTCGCACCAACCGGCTGACGGAAGATGGCGAACGTCTGTTGGCCTACGCGCGGCGAATGCTGCAACTCAACAACGAAACCATCGCAGCTTTTGACGATACGCAATTGCAGGGACATATCCGCATCGGCACGCCAGACGATTATGCTGACCGGTTCCTACCCGAAATCATGGCGCGGTTTTCCCGTTCCAATCCTCGCGTCGAACTCTCCGTTGTCTGCGAGCCCACGGTCAATCTCGATGAAATGATCCGCAAGGGCCAGCTCGATATTGCACTCGTAACGCAGTGCGACGAGCAGCGGCGCTCGGAAGCCGTGCGTAGTGAACAGCTGCTTTGGGTCACCTCAGCGCATCATAATGTGCATGAAGAACAGGTACTTCCGCTTGCAGTCGGCCGTCCTACCTGTATCTGGCGCGCGGCGGCGGTCGATGTTCTGGACTCCATGCATCATGACTACCGCATTCTCTTCACAAGCTGGTCGGCCACCGTTCTCGCAGCCGCAGTTCTGGCAGGCTTGGCGGTCTCGATCCTGCCCGAATGCGCCTTGCGTCCGGGAATGCGGGTTCTGACCGAAGCAGATGGCTTTGGCCGGCTGCCGGAATTCGGCATCGGCATCATGCGCGGTCACACGAAACCATCAGCTATTGTCGACGCGCTGGCGCAGCACATCGTCGAAAGTCTCGACAATCTGTCAATGCCGACGCCTGTCACGATAACGCAGGCTTCCGCGCCAATTCTGGCGAACCAGCGTCTGCGTCAGGTGCGGGCAACGGAACTAGTTCCGGGCTGGTGATTACATTCCGCCTTGCCAGGCTTTGATCGCGTCGAGGGGATATAGTAGCATCACGATGTTGAGAGTGAGGTTGTCGCGAATGACCCAACCTGCCAGCAGTTCGAAGAAAATCGCAAGAATTATCGTCAGCCAGAGCGGGGCTCTGGCGGCGAAAAAGAAGCCAAGCACCATGAACAATATGTCGCTGACGGAATTCAGAACACTGTCGCCGACATAGCCAAGGGCGATGGTCGCCTCACGATAGCGATTGATGACCATGTCGGTGTTCTCGAAGATTTCCCAAGCAGCTTCAACGAAAATGGCGATCAGGAGGCGCTGACCGACCGGCAATTTGCGGGCCACCAGCCAGAGAATTCCGTAGAACAGAAAGCCATGGATAATATGCGAGAGCGTGTACCAATCGGCCAAATGCTGTGAATTGTCGGATGAATTTGTCTCGCCCACCCACAACTTGATTGTACCACAGGTGCATATCGGGTTGCGTCCCATCAGGAGCAGGATAGCTGCGGCCGCAACAATCATCAGCGCTCCTATCAGCAAATAATGACGTAGTTTCAACCCCTTGGAATTAACCGCAATATCTGCTGGCATTTGCATTCCCCTTTTTCCCACATTTGCCGATAAGCGAATTTTCACGAGCTGGCAATGATACAATCGAGGATTGCCGAGGCTTGACCTTGATGGCAGGGGGACTAGGAATAGCGCATGAGCGAAAAGCCCGAATCTGCATCGAATGTTGCCGAATACACAGTCTCCGAAATTTCCGGGGCATTGAAGCGCACGGTTGAGGACACTTTCGGGCATGTAAGGGTTCGCGGCGAAATTTCCGGCTATCGCGGGCCCCATTCATCCGGCCATGCCTATTTTTCGTTGAAAGACGACAAGGCACGTATCGAAGCCGTGATCTGGCGCGGATCGATGAGCCGCCTGCGCTTCCAGCCCGAAGAAGGCATGGAGGTCATCGCCACCGGTAAACTGACAACCTATCCGGGCTCTTCCAAATACCAGATCGTCATCGATCAGATGGAGCCGGCGGGAGCCGGCGCGCTGATGGCTTTGCTCGAAGAACGCAAGCGCAAGCTTGGTGCCGAGGGGCTTTTCGACGCCGCCGCCAAGCAGCCTTTACCTTTCATGCCGCGCATTATCGGTGTTGTTACATCACCAACCGGCGCTGTCATCCGCGATATCATCCACCGCATCACGGATCGTTTTCCGCTGCATGTTTTGGTCTGGCCGGTACGGGTACAGGGTGAGACCTCCGGCGGTGAGGTTGCCCATGCGATCAATGGTTTCAATGGGTTAGCGCGAGGCGGCGCTCTGCCTCGGCCCGACGTTCTGATCGTGGCGCGTGGCGGCGGCAGCCTCGAAGACCTGTGGGGTTTCAATGATGAGGCCGTCGTGCGCGCTGTCGCCGCCTCGCGAATTCCCATTATTTCTGCCGTCGGTCACGAGACTGACTGGACGCTGATAGACCTTGTTGCAGACGTTCGGGCACCGACGCCAACCGGCGCGGCGGAGATGGCTGTGCCGGTCAGGGCCGACCTTTCGGCGCATATCGCAACCCTCGGCGCAAGGTTCGCGGCAGGCATGTCGCGCTATCTCGACCGGCGCCGCCAAGCGCAACGGGCACTCGCCCGCGCCCTGCCTTCAGCGGACCAATTGCTGGCGCTTCCCCGCCGGCATTTCGACGAGACGGCGGCACGGCTGGGGCGGGCTTTGCAGGCGAATACGCAGAAGAAACGCGGCGAGTTTGATGGCTGCGCAAGGCAATTGTCGCCGCGGCTTCTTGAACAGCGACTTCGCGAAAAGCGCCTTGAAATCAAACGCTTGGACAATCAGTTGCCGCGCTGCCTTGCGGCCTTTCTGCATAAAAGACGCGGACTTTTCGACCGGCAAGCAGCGCGACTTTCGATCGAACCTGCCGCACGGCTGGCACAGAGAGACCGGCAACATCTGCAACAGCTGGACCGGCGTCAGGTCCAAGCTGTCAATCTCCTGCTCGACCGAACGAAACGGCGCAGCGGAGAACTCGAACGCTTGCTGAAAACCCTGTCATATCAAGGTGTTCTGGAGCGTGGCTTCGCCATCGTCCTCGATCCCTCCGGCACGCCGATCAAGCGCGCTGCGGCTGTTACCGGAGGCGACGATCTTACGTTGCGCTTCCAGGACGGCGACGTACGGGCTGTCGTAACAGATGGTGGCGAACGTCCATCTCAGCCGAAGCCCGAGCGTCCCTCGCCTGCAAAGAAGCCACCGGTCCCGGCCGGATCTCAAGGCTCGCTGTTTTAGCTATTTCGCGTCGCCACAACCATTTTTCTCTCTGCAGTTGAAAATCTTGCTCCAGATTCGAGGATTCTTGTGTAAGAATCGCTATTTGTTGTGCCAGACTCGAACATTCTCGCGCAAAAATCGTGTTGGTATCGCAATCCGCTATTCAAACTCGGAAAACCGCTATTCGCGCGTCCAGGTAGGACTGTTCAATTCAATCAGCGATTGTGACCAGTCTTCTATGAACCGTTGGCGTTGCGCTCTGTCCTGCACCGCGAGCAGAGCCGGGCCGATGCGGATCGGTTGGGCAACTCCGGATTCTTTCAAATTCTGCGGACCGTCGACACCGGGCGGCAGTTCACCACTTTCGGTGAAATAGAAGGCATTGGTTCGGGCTACGGATTGGCCGCGCTCGGACAGGAGATAGTCGAGAAACCGCGCACCGAGATCTGCTCGCTCTGCACCTTTCGGGATAAGCGCACCACGGCTCAGGACCAGCGTGTAATCCCGCGGTACCACGACGCGCAATTCCGGGTGACGCTGGGCCGCATCATAGGCATAGGAACCAAGCATATTGTAACCGATATAGAGATTGCCCTTGCCGACCTCCTCCAGGATCTCGCCGGTGCAACAACGGGCCACGGTCGAGGCGCGCGCCATGCTCTCCAGCAGACGGCCAAAGACGGTCGTCGTCTGGCGCGCATCATTGAAGGCCAGCAGATAACCGATGCCGGACAGGCGAATATCATAGGTGCCGACGCGACCGCGATAATAGTCCAGCCGCTCACGCAAAAGGTCTGCGAGTTCCACATGGGTGCGTGGAACTTCGGCGGGCGGGACCTTGCTCGCGTTATAGACGAAGACCGCCGGCTCATAGGTGAAGCCGAAAACCTCGTCGCGCCAGTTCGCCCATTCGGCAACGCGAAGGGTTTCCGGAGATGTGTGCGCCGTGGCGCAGCCATCATTGGCGAGCTTGAGCAACTGGTCGACCGATGACGACAGGAGCAGATCGCCGAGCGGCTCCTGCTTGCGGCAGGCTTCGCTGGCCAGGGCATTCAGTTCGTTGGTCAGATATTCGATATAGTCGATCGACACATCGGGCGACGACTTCTGAAAATCCTCGATCAGCGGCTTCATCGCCGCCAGATCCGTTGTCGAATAAATCGTCAGCTTGCCGGATTCGGTCTGAGATGCGGGGAACTGCGTTTTGTTATCCTCGGCAGCAAAAGCTTGTACGGCGGTCAAACCAGCCATCAAGAGTGCAAAACAGATCCGGATCACTTCACCACTCCCTTGAACAGCGGCAGGGTCAGCACCACGGTAAAGCCCCTTTCGTCGCGGGCGCGGAAGCTCAACGTGCCGCCATGAGCGCTCGCCACCTCTTGCGCGATGGCGAAGCCAAGACCTGAGCTGCCTTCGTGCGATTTCGACGTGGCGAAGCGCTGCGTTGCCTTTTCCCAGCTTTCCGGCGGAATGCCCGGACCATCATCCTCGACCTCAACGAAGGCCTGCGTATCGCTGGCGCGCACCCTTACCTCCAACCGCTGGTCTGTCCCGTGGCGCAAGGCGTTGTCGATCACATTGACGATGGCTTCGCGCAGGCTGACTGCATCGCCGAGAACGAAAGGCCGGTCGTCCGGCGCCTCGAAAGAAATGACGATATCGGGATCGACGGTAATGGGAATGGCGGCCCGATAGGCTCGCCGCGCCACATCGACAAGGCTGATTGGCTCGAGCTGAACGGAATCCGCGCGGTGGATCACCATCGCATGGCTGAGCAACTGATTGGTCAGCCGGGCAAGTTCGCTGGTCCTTTCCTTCACGCGATTAAAATGCTGGCGGCCTGCCTTATCGAGCTTGCCGGCGCCGAGCAGATCGATCTGCGCCGTCAGCGCCGTGAGTGGTGTGCGTATCTGATGCGCGGCATCGGCGATGAAGCGCTGCAAGAGATCGACGCGTTCGTTGAGCCTCCCCATGAAATGATTGATCGATCCGACGAAGGGATCGAGCTCACGCGGCACGTCGACTGTAACAGGGGTCAGATCATGCGGATCGCGGCGACGAACGGCCGTTCCCAGCCGTTCCACGGGCTGCAACGCATAGCGGATCGCCAGCATGGCACCGACGAAGGCCAGCAGGCTCATGACGAAGACGAGGATCGTCGCGCGCAAAGTCAGCTCCCGGGTCAACGCCAATCGCGCCTCGTTGGTCTGCGCTACGATGACGTAGGCATGGCCTGAAACCGCGGGATCAGCAAGGACTCTGGTCGCGCGGGCGATACGTACGGGTTCACCTTTGTAGACGCCCTCCTCCACGCTCAATACGTTGCGAGCACTGTCCAAAGGAGACGGCGTTTTTAGATCGTCATAGCCGGTCAGAGTCTGGCCTTTCGTATCGATGACGCGATAGAAAATCCGGTCACGCTCGGCGAGGCCAAGCAATTCGAAGGCCGAGGTCGGCAGACGTGCCGTCAACGTGCCGTCCTCGACCGAAAGACTTTCCGCCATCTGCAATGCAGCACCGACAAGCAGCCTGTCATAGGCTTTGTTGGCCGCCGTCTCGGCATAATACCAGGCGGCAGTGACCAGCAGCGCTGCACCGATGAAGAGCACAACCGAAATGCGCCGGGCAAGACGCCCGAAGAGCGACGGTTCGTTCTTTATGATCTCAGGGCGCATCGCCGGACACCAGTTGATAACCGAGACCGCGCACGGTGACGATGTGCGCCTTTGCACCCTCAAGTTTCTTGCGTAGGCGCCCGATATAGAGCTCGATCGCATTGGCATTGGCAGCTTCATCGAAACCGAAAATCTGATCGAGCAGTTCATCCTTGCTGAAGACGCGGCCGGGGCGTGCAACAAGAACTTCGAGCAAGGTCAGCTCGCGCCGCTTCAACTGCACTTCGCGCTTGCCGACATGCACGGATCGCGCCGCACGGTCCACGGCGATATCGCCGCACTTGATCAGATTGGTCGCCTCGCCGCCGGTGTGACGACGCATCAGGACGCGAGCCCGGGCTTCAAGTTCGCGGAAATCGAACGGCTTTACCAGGTAGTCATCGGCCCCAAGATCAAGCGCACCGACGCGGTCGTCGATTTCCGAGCGCGCAGTGAGGATCAGCACGGGAACCGCATTGCCAGACTTACGGATGCGTTTGAGGATTTCAAAACCATCCATTCCCGGCAGCATGACATCGAGAATGATCAGAGCGTATTCGGTAAAATCGATGATTTCGGCCGCGTCACGCCCGTTGGTTTCCCAGTCGACGGCGTGGCCAGTCGCCTCGAAACGCTTGGCGATCGCCTCCCCTACATCGTGCGTGTCTTCTACGAGCAATATACGCATGGCGTTTCATTCGCATGAAACATCAAAGCCCGCAAATAGTAAGAATCGGCGCATCGCCAGCCACTGACACAACCGCGCAACCGATTGTTTGCAACGCGTTTCAACCGGGCGTTCGTGGCGCTGATGCCTCGACCAAGCGATGAATTGCAAAGCATTCAGTTTGGAGGCAGAAGCAGCGGCACCGAGCCAGCCGGTGCATCGAAGGCAATTGGCCACTTCGACCTCGGCAACGGCCTTGCTTCCAACTTGGAGGTAAAGCGATGTGGTTCAAACCATGCAGCGTTACCCTCATCATAAAAAGAACCCGGACGGGCTGGTCAATGTCTATCCGGGTTCATTTTATGAAATGAGGAATGGGGGCGGACGAAAGTTCCTCCCCGCTCCAAGCTCACAATAGCAGTTCTCGCGAATTTTCCAAGGTTCGAATGCTCTAAACGGGGGTGGACGGCGCGCAATAGAAGCTTATCCTGCGGCCAACTTTGTTTGAGACTGGCGGGACATACGGGCAATGATGACAAAAGATGCTTTCCGACGGGGCCTCCACGAAGCCGAAAAGCTCCGCTCATGTATACCGCTTAAAAAAAATCCTCCCGGATGTTCCACGCGGTGCCCCTACCGGGTCTCGAACGGCTTCCGATGATTGTTCCGGAGTGGATCAGCCGGTACTTTGCTGGTGGGCTCAGCGGTCGCGGCATGGGCCTGCAATGGGCAATTCTGCTCGTGTTGTCTTTCCTGTTCTTTTTGCTTCTGCAGGCGACGCGTCTGCCGGCAGCGCTCCTTCTCGGGCCGATGGCGGCGGCTATCATCGTGGCTGCGGCTGGCGGTGCGATCCGAATACCAATGCGCCCTTTCGTTCTCGCTCAAGGGGTAATCGGCTGCCTGATCGCACACAGTATCCAGCCGGCAGCACTTACCGAGATGTTGCGCGACTGGCCGCTTTTTCTGGTGATCATCGGTGCCGTTATCGTGGCAAGCAACACACTCGGCTGGCTGCTGACCCGTTGGCAGGTATTGCCTGGTACAACCGCCATCTGGGGCTCTTCGCCTGGTGCAGCTTCGGCGATGACGCTGATGGCCGAGGCTTTTGGCGCCGACATTCGCCTGGTTGCTTTCATGCAATATCTGCGTGTGGTGTTCGTCGCAGTCGTGGCTTCTGCTGTCTCCAGAATATGGGCTAACGGCCCAACTGCGTCGGTTCCCGAAATCGTCTGGTTCCCGCCGATTTCATGGATTGGTTTTGCACAGACGTTGCTACTCATCGGGCTTGGCAGTTTGCTCGCGGTGCGGCTGCGCATTCCTGCCGGGCCGCTTCTGGTACCGCTTGCCGTGGGCGTCATCCTGCAGAATACGGATATGATGGAAATCGTATTGCCGCCTTGGCTTTTGGCCGCGAGTTATGCGGTCGTCGGCTGGAATATTGGCTCTCGCTTCACCCGGCCGATTCTCGTTCATGCGGCACGCGCATTGCCTCGCGTCGTTGCCTCTATCCTGACCCTGATCGCGATTTGCGGGGGAATTGCCGCAATCCTTGTGGTGGCGGCCGATATCGATCCGCTGACAGCCTATCTGGCGACAAGTCCGGGCGGTGCTGATTCCGTTGCAATCATCGCGGCATCGAGCGACGTTGACCTGCCATTCGTGATGGCGATGCAAACGTCGCGTTTCATCATCGTGCTTTTGACGGGGCCGGCCATTGCACGCTTCATCGCGAAGCGAACGGGTCGATGAGATCTGACTGGAATTCTGGGAGCTTCGCCAAAAATGGTACGGACGGGTGGGCTCGAACCACCGACCTCAGGAGCCACAATCCTGCGCTCTAACCAACTGAGCTACGACCGCATACCGTCATATTTTGACAGGCGTCACATACGAAGGATTGATGCTTTTTGCAAGTGTTCGATGCAACAAAGACAGGAACAAATCGAAAAAAGAAAAAGGCCGGGGGAGGATCCGGCCTTTTTCCATTAATGCAAGACCGGGCGGAGAAGCCTTCAGGTCTTGCGTCTCCGACGGCCAAGAGGGGGAGGAGTGCCGTCAGAGTATTCTGTCGTCCGGCGCCTTGATCAGGCGACCTTGACGTCCTTGATTGCCTTCTCGACAGCCGACTTGACCGGTGCGGAGATTTCTTCGACAGCCTTGGAAGCAACGGCCTGGAATTCCTTGGCCTGACCGGAGATGGCTTCAGCCTGCTTGCGAACGAATGCGCTCTGCAGTTCGATAACTTCGCCAAAGGACTTCACACCAATGAGCGCTTCGATATGAGCGAAGCTGGCTTCGGTGTTGGCGCGGAGCGCAGCCAAAGCCTTCAGCGAAAGAGCGGCGCCATTCGACTGGGCAGTTTCAAAAGTTGTTTCGAGGGTCTTCTGGGCAGCTTCGGCCTGATCCTTGATCTTGGCGTAGGCTTCCTTGGACTGAGCAACGCCCTTTTCGGTGAATTCGCGAACCTGGTCGGTTACAGCGGTTGCATCGAAAGCAGGGATCGAGAACGCATCGGCAGTCTGTTTGGTGGTCTTGCTCATAATAGGCTCCTTCCTTGGTGCAGATGGTCATTTGCCTCTGCAGCTGATTTGATGAACCGTATATAGCGGATTTTTTTGTGCGTTGCAACATTTATTTTGCAGTGCACAATCGATTGCGTCTTCTACATCGAAATTATTATGTGGACGGTTGTATTGCAGCGACGGAAGTTAACTAAACCAAGAGAAAGACATGTAAGATAACGGGCTGCGAGTGGACGAGTGACGGCTGGATCATTATTAACAAAGTCTTAAGAACATCGCGAGGATGCGACTGTTCCGATCGGAGCATGCTGGTCAACATATGGCGTCTGGAACATATCCATTCATCGACATAGCCGTCCTGGACGAGATTCGCGAGCATTTTGCCAATGGTGATGCGCTTGTCGTGATATCGCGGGATCTGCAGAACGTCATCTGGGCCAATGGCCAGGGCGCGTCGATGCTTGGCTATGGTTCGATCGACGAGATCCTAGGTGGCGGCGCAGTACTCGGCATCCAGGCGCGGCGTCAACTCATGGCGCTGGACGGCTTTCCCGCCATCGGCCATGGGCGCACTGTTTCGCTGCGCATCGCCTTTGGCCTTTCCAGCCGCATCCTGACATTCCAGGCGAGCGATCTGGCACTGCCACGGGGCGAGCAGACCATTCTTCTCTCCATTGCCAATGCCGACCAGGCAAGCTCCGAGAAGCAGATTGCAGCATTGGCGATCGAGGGCTTTGGCGACCAGACAACCCACGCAGCGATGATCGATTCTGCCGGTGCGGTGATCGCCGCATCGCAGCAGTTCGGCAGGCTTGAATTCAACGATAAGATCCTCGGCGATCTCGTGCGCGAAGTGCGGCTTGAGCGCCACCGTTTGGTCAAGCGTCAGGTGCAGACGGCGAAGGGCGCCGTACCCACCGGCATTGCGAGACTGACGGACAGCCCCGCCCTGCATCTGCTGTTCGCGATTGAGCCGGAGATTGCACAGGAGCAGGCAAATGAGATCATTGCGGCTGACGACGTGCAGCCCGAACCTGCCGTTGTGCCTGAAGAGCCGATTGCCGATGCACAGGTTGGAGATGATGCGGTGGCTGCGACCGAGGACAAACCTCAGGTTTCGCTCGCGCCGTCGTTCGAAACCACTGGTTCGGCCACGAAAATATCCTCGGACGCATTTCAATATGTACCATCCGAGGCGCCGGTGCGCTTTGTCTGGAAGGTCGACGCGCAGGCAAATTTCAGCGAGATTTCACCGGAGTTCGCCGCGGCTGTCGGACCGCAATCCGCGTCGATCATCGGCAGACCTTTCCGTGAGATGGCAGCCAGCCGTGGCCTCGACAACAATGAAGAGATCGCCGAGCTTCTGGAGCGGCGCGATACATGGTCAGGACGGACGGTGCTATGGCCAATCGAAGGCACCGATCTGCGCGTGCCGATCGAACTTGCCGCGCTGCCGATCTATTCGCGCGACCGTGCGTTCCTGGGTTTCCGCGGTTTTGGCGTTGCCCGCATGGGTGATGTCACCGTCGATCCAAAAGCCACCGGCAAGACATTGAACGACAGTGCAGATGTCAAAGAGCAGACCGAGGTGCAGGATACCGTTGCAGACGTCTTCAACGGGGAAAAACCTGCGCTGGAAATTACGCCCGATACAGCGGACAATATCATTCCGCTCAAGATGCAACGGCCCTCACGCGATGACGGGCGGCTGAACGATGCCGAGCGGAATGCATTTCGCGAAATTGCTGAACGACTGCGCCGTGAAGTGCTGGGCGATAGTCGGGAACGCAATCGTGACGCAGAACCTGCGCCTCCTGCAACGCTGCCTTCAGATGTGAAGGCAAAAATTCCGGATGCGGAAGTGGTCGGTCCCGGCTTCGCTGTTGCGGGTGGCAGTAATGGGAACGAGCCCACGCAGCCTGAGAATTTCGCAGTAAACATTCGCGAACAGGCGCGGCAGGGTGTGGATACATCCATTCTTGCCGCCCTTCCCTTGCCGGTGCTGGTCCATCGCCACGGCCAGATACTTTATGCAAATCCGGCGTTACTCGACACGATATTGTATGACTCGGTCAACGCCATCAACGATGCGGGCGGCTTGAGTATCCTCTTCGCCGATGAAGCCGACGACAGCGGCGATGACCACGAAGCCGGCATGAACCTGCGCCGCAACGACGGCTCGGTGACGCGGGTGCAGGTGCATCTGCAGGCCGTCCGCTGGGACGAAGGCAGTGAGAATGGCGAGCGCGCGCTGCTGCTTGCACTGTCGCCGCAAGCCCAGTCTGCCAATCATTTCGACGAAAGCGAAAGACAGCTTTTGCAGACGCGCATTGACGAGCTCAATGCCATTCTCGATACGGCGACGGACGGCGTTATTCTGCTCGATTCCGCTGGCGCGATCCGCTCTGTCAATCACTCCGCCGCTGCCCTGTTCGGCTACGAGCCAGAAGAAGTGACCGGCAAAGCCTTTTCCATGCTCTTCGCCATCGAAAGCCAGCGGGCGGCAATGGATTATCTGAACAGTCTTTCAGATAATGGTGTCGCCAGTCTGCTTAATGACGGGCGCGAGGTGATCGGCCGCGAAAGCCAGGGACGCTTTATTCCCCTGTTCATGACGATCGGCAAGCTCGACGCCTCCAAGGGCTATTGTGTTGTCCTGCGCGACATAACCCATTGGAAGCGCGCCGAAGAAGAACTGCTCAGCGCCAAGCGCGAGGCCGAACGTACATCGAGCCAGAAGAGCGAATTCCTGGCACGTATCAGCCATGAGATCCGCACACCGCTCAACGCTATCATCGGCTTTTCCCAACTGATGGCGGACGAGAAATTCGGTCCTGTCGGCAGTGAACGCTACCGCGACTATCTCAACGATATCAGCCGTTCTGGCAATCATGTCCTGTCGCTGGTCAATGATCTTCTCGACATTTCGAAGATCGAGGCCGGAGCCGTCGAGATGGATTTCGAAGCGGTATCGCTCAACGACACACTGACGGAAGCTGTCGCCATCATGCAGCCGCAAGCCAATCGCGAGCGCGTCATTATCCGTTCAAGCCTGACATCGCGCCTGCCTGATATCGTCGCGGATCACCGCTCGATTACCCAGATTGCACTGAACCTTCTGTCCAACGCCATCAGGTTCACGGGACCCGGCGGACAGGTTATTGTTTCCACGAGTTATGAGCCGAGCGGCGATGTGCTGCTGCGCGTGCGGGACACAGGCATCGGCATGACACGGCAGGAGGTCGAGCAGGCCCTGCGACCCTACAAGCAGATCACCACGCCGAAGCATGCACGCAGCGACGGCACCGGTCTTGGCCTGCCGCTGACCAAGGCGATGGCCGAAGCCAACCGTGCCAATTTCACGATCGACTCCAATCCCGGTCGCGGAACCATGGTCGAGATAACCTTCCCCTCGACACGTGTTCTGGCCGAATAGGCAGCCAATCCGCAAATGGGATGCAATCGGCATTTCCAACAAATTGATCGTAAAAGGACTATACCGGCTTGAATTGCCGCGCATGATCGCTAAACCGTGGATGGCAATGCAGAAAACCTTCCGGCCGCAACTGGAAGGACTGAATATCGGAAACGCTCATGTCCTGGTACAGGCCAAGGAACCTTCTCGCAACGATCTTGATGTTGGCTCTCGTTGCTGGGGGAATCCTTGTCGCCTTGCCCTATCTCGTCAGCACGGATCTTATCCGGGCCAGGCTCATACAGGAAATCAGCAACTGGACCGGGTATAGCGTCGAGTCGCGCCAGTTGCCGCAGATATCCTTCTTTCCCATCTTCGCTGCCTCGCTGGGCGATGTCACCATTCGCAACCCCTGGCAAAGCGAGGGTGCGCCGTTCATGCAGGCAGAGCGTATCGAAGTCGATCTGTCGCTACTTTCCGCGCTGATGGGCAATATCGAGTTCACCGAAACCAAGATCGTACGGCCGAGATTCGTCATCGACGAGCCAATCAAGAGTCTGTCGGAAATCGGCGAGGCGCTTGCCAAGAGCGACGGGCGGATCGGCGATGTCGTTCGGGAGGCGCGAGCCGCCGTTGAAGCCAATCCTGCAAAGCCGGATATGAGCACCGTCTCATCGCAACCGTTCGGACGCGTACGGCTCGAGGACGCGATGGTCACCTTCAAGCGGCCAATCAACGGCGCGGAAGAACAGATTTCGAGCATCAGCGGCGTTTTCGACTGGCCGCAAACTTCGGGCGTTGCCAGTTTCCAGGGCAAGGCCATCTGGCACGGCGAAGAAACGGAAATCGATAGTTCGGCCACGCGGGCATTGCTACTTTTAGCGGGCGGTACCAGCCCTCTGCAAGTCAATCTCAGCTCGACGCCCCTGACACTCTCGTTCAACGGATCAGCCAATATTTCCAAGGACCAGTTCTTCGAAGGCACACTTTCGCTGACTTCGCCTTCCCTGCGCCGCACGCTCGAATGGTCCAAAATGGCGACAATTCCAGGCGCGCCGATCGGCAGCTTTGCACTGGACGCGTCCGTATCCGGCTCTGCTACAAGGATGAAGCTGGACGGGTTGACGGCAACGTTGAACGACAACCCTGCCAAGGGCGTGATCGAGGTCATGCTGGATCAGGGAATCCCGAGTGTCACCGGCACGCTGGCCTTCGAAGCGCTCGACATTCATTCGGTTTTCTCAGGTTTCATGCCCTTGCCCAACGGTTCGACGGATTCGGACGCGGTCATCGATACCGCATTTCTGAAGCAGCTCAATCTCGACCTGCGCGTTTCCACACAGAAGGCGACGATCGGAACGGTCAACCTCTCGAAGGTCGCGGCGACGGCGCAAATCCGCAATGGACGAGCCATGTTCGATATCGGCGAAGCTTCGGCGTTCGACGGATCGGTTGCCGCCAGCTTCCAGCTTGCAGATGAGGGGGATGGTGCAACAACCGGTGAATTGCGCCTCAACGGCACCGATGTGAACAGTGCTTCGATTGCCTCCCTGCTGGGTTTTGGTTCTCGCTTCCAGCTCGGCAAAGGAACTATGTCCCTCGTCTTGAAGGGCCCGATATCCCGTTGGTCGTCGGCGCTGGGCAACGCCAAGGGAACGCTGTCGATGCGCTTCGGCAGTGGTCAAATCCGCAGCCTGGATTTCAACAGTCTCCTGGGCAAAGCGAAGACGGACCGCTTCTTCAGCCTCAATGAGAAGACCGATGCCTGGCTGGCTTTCGACAGGTTCGAGGTCAAGGCAAACATCATGGACGGCGTCGCGGCGCTGGAGACGGCGCAAATCTTGACAAAATCGGGTACGCTCAGTTTTGCCGGTATCGTGACGCTGATCGGCAAGAGTCTCGCATTGACGGGTGATTTCGCAGCGCCCATCCCCGCGCCGGCACCAGCCAGCGCTGCCGCCCCCGATGCGCCCAAGCCGGAGCCGACCTTCAATCACACGCGCTTTTTCATCGGCGGTTCCTGGGACAACCCGTTCATCTCGCCGATCATTTCCCAATAGGACGAAAGTCCGGGGGCATAACTCTTGGAAACTCTTGGGAACATGCTATGTTATCTTGGAGCAGAGGATGAGCTCTCGCCCACCCTCTGTTCCTCACGACTTGTAGTAAACCCGGACGGCTCTTGCCGCAGTCGAGGGAGCCTGTCTTCCCCGATACACCGCTGGCCCGGTGTTGCTGCTTCGCCATCAAACCGTCTGCGCCTAGCAGCGCCATTTCTCATCTATTGCTTGGTTTGAAGCGAGCAACAACGAACGCAGAGTTGTATCTGGACGATGATCCGAGGCTCTGAAGTTGTCTTGAGTTGTCAGTTCCGGGCAGCCGCCTGTTCGTCGCGCGCCTTTTGAACTTCGCGGCGTTTGTTGGCGATGGATGCAATGATCACTCCTACCGCGACGATAGCAATCAGGATGGTACAGGCGGCATTGATTTCAGGTGTCACCCCAAGCCGAACCTGTGAGTAAATCCGCATTGGAAGGGTCGTTGCGCCGGGGCCGGAAGTGAAGCTTGAAATCACCAGATCGTCGATCGAAAGGGTGAAGGCCAGCATCCAGCCAGAGACCACGGCCGGCAGGATCACCGGCAGTGTAACCTTGAAGAAGGTGGTGACCGGCGTTGCGCCGAGATCCATCGCCGCTTCCTCCAGCGAGCGGTCGAATGTTACCAATCGCGATTGAACGACGACGGCGACAAAACACATGGAGAAGGTGATGTGCGCGAGGATCATCGTCCACAGACCCCGGTCGAAGCCGATCGCCACGAACAGCAACAGCATCGATAGCCCGGTAATGACTTCCGGCATGACCAGCGGCGCATAGATCATCGCCGAGAACAGCAGCCGCCCCCGGAAGCGCGTATAGCGGGTCATCGCCAAGGCGCCGAGCGTTCCAAGGACTGTCGCAACAGTGGCCGAAACGAGACCAACGCGGATCGTCACCCAGGCGGCATCGATGAAGCTCTGGTTGTTGAACAGCGACACATACCATTTGGTCGAAAAGCCGGCCCAGACCGTGACAAGGCGGGATTCGTTGAACGAGTAGACGACCAGAAGAACGATCGGCAAATAGAGGAAGGCGAAGCCGAGAACGAGCGAGGCAATGTTGAAGCGAGACCAGGTTGTGTTCATCTTATTTCTCGCTTTCCTGCGCCCGCGCTTCGGCCCGCTGGAACAGCACGATCGGCACGACCAGGAGCAACAGCAGGACCACCGCAACGGCTGATGAAACCGGCCAGTCGCGGTTGGAGAAAAACTCGTTCCATAGCGTCTTGCCGATCATCAAGGTTTGCGACCCGCCAAGCAGATCCGGAATGACGAATTCGCCGACAGCTGGAATGAACACCAGGAAACACCCGGCGATGACGCCCGGCATTGACAGACGAAAGGTGATTTTCCAGAAGGCGAGTATGGGCGGACAGCCGAGATCCTCAGCGGCTTCGACCAGCGAATAGTCCATCTTTTCCAGAGCGGAGTAAATCGGCAGTATCAGGAATGGCAAGTAGGAATAGACGATACCGATAAAGACCGCCGTATTGGTGTTGAGGATGTTGAGCGGCGTGTCGATGACATGGGCCCACAGCAGGAACTGGTTGAGCAGTCCTTCAGGCTTCAAAATGCCAATCCACGCATAGACGCGGATCAGGAAGCTCGTCCAGAACGGCAGGATGACCAACATCAACAGTGTCGGACGTACCGTTGCCGGTGCCCGCGCCATGCCATAGGCGATGGGATAACCAACAATGAGCGTCAGGACGGTCGAAACAGCGGCAATGAACAGGCTGGAAAGATAGGCTTTATAATAAAGCGGGTCCTCGAGGAGCCAAATATAGTTGTCCCACGAGAACTGGGCGAAACCGTCCCTGACACCTTGCCAGCCCGCCGAAAGATTAAAGGCGGGCGTATAGGGCGGAATTGCCATAGCGACTTCCGACAGAGAAATCTTGAAGACGATGACGAAAGGAATGAGGAAGAAGATCAGCAACCACAGATAGGGGACGGTGATCACCAGCCGGCTTGCAATGGACGATATCAATTTTTGCATGACATCGCCCTCCTTCACGCGGTCAACACGATACCGGCGTCGGCATCGAAATCGATCCAGACATTATCGTCATAACCGAGCGGATCCTCGACCGTACGCACCGCATTAAGGCTCGCCGCCTTGATGATCCTGCCGCTTGCGAGCTTCACGTGGAAAACCGTCATGTCGCCGAAATAGGCGATATCCCACATTTCTCCATAGGCGGCATTGATCGACGGATCGGCCGGCGGATTGCGGCTGAGACGGATTTTCTCCGGCCTGATGGCAAAGCCGACCGGCTGGCCGACAGTGCAACTTTTCGAGGCCGCATCCGTACGGATTGTCAGGTTTTCAGGTGCGACAGCAATATCGATCTTGCCGTTGGCGACCGCAGCGGCCGTGCCTTCGAACATGTTCACATTGCCGATAAAATCAGCGACAAATTTGGAGTTCGGCGCTTCGTAGACTTCCGCAGGCGTTGCCACCTGCATGACCTTGCCCTTGTCCATGACGGCGATGCGGTCGGCCATGGTCATCGCCTCTTCCTGATCATGGGTGACCACTACGAATGTCAGGCCGAGTTTCATCTGCAGGTCCATGAGTTCGAACTGCGTTTCCTCACGCAGTTTCTTGTCGAGCGCGCCAAGTGGTTCGTCCAGCAGCAGGACTTTCGGACGCTTTGCAACACAACGTGCAAGTGCCACACGTTGTCGCTGGCCGCCAGAGAGCTGGTGCGGCTTGCGCTTTGCAAATTGCTCGAGCTTCACCAGCTTGAGCATTTCGGCAACGCGCGCTCCGATGTCCCCCTTGGCCATGCCCTCCTGCTTCAGGCCGAAAGCGATATTGTCTTCGACGGTCATGTGCGGAAACAGCGCGTAGGACTGGAACATCATGTTGACCGGGCGCTTGTAGGGCGGAATGCCGCGCATATCCTGGCCATCGATGAGAATGCGCCCGGCGGTCGGCTCCTCGAAGCCCGCGAGCATGCGCAGGAGGGTCGACTTGCCGCAACCCGAAGCGCCGAGCAGCGCGAAGAATTCGCGATTGTAGATATTCAGGGACAGATCATTGACCGCTGCGAAATCACCGAACTTCTTGGTGACGCTCTCGATCGCTATAAAAGGCTTCGCTGCAGGATCGTTCCAAGGTGCGAACTTGCGGCGAAAGCTCCCCAATGATTTCATGATTTTCCCCGGTCTTTTCTATTCTTGATTTTAAAAGACCCCGGCATTGGCTGCCGGGGTCTTTCGAGATTTACTGGCCTGTGACCACTTTCGTCCACAGGCGCGTCACCACACGCTGGGTTTTCGTGTCGTAGGGCGTGACTGTGAAGAGCTTGGCCAGCACCTCCGGTGTCGGATAGACGGCCGGATTTTCAAGGATTGCCTTGTCGATCGAAGCCTGCGAAGCCTTGTTACCATTGGCATAGGAAACGAAGTTCGTCGCTTTGGCGGCAATTTCCGGCTTCAACATGTAGTTGATGAATTCATGTGCTTCCGCTACGTGCGGCGCATCGGCCGGGATAGCCATGACATCGAACCACATCTGCGCGCCCTGCGCCGGAATGGCGTAGTCGATATTTACGCCAGCCTTCGCCTCTTCGGCACGCCCTTTGGCCTGGAGGATATCACCCGAATAACCGAGCGCCAGGCAAATATCACCGTTGGCGAGCGCATTGATATATTCCGACGAGTGGAACTTGCGCACATAGGGGCGGATCGATTCCAGCAACGCGCCGGCCTTGGCCAGTTCGTCCGGATCCTTGCTGTCGGGATTGAGACCGAGATACGCCAGTGCGGAAGGCATGACATCGGAAGCGGAATCGAGGATATGGATCCCGCAATCCTTGAACTTCGCCGCCATTTCCGGCTTGAACAGCACATCCCAGGTCGGTTTTTCATCCGAACCGGTGATTTCCTTCATCTTGTCGACATTGTAGCCAAGGCCGGTGGTTCCCCACATATAGTCCACGGCATATTGATTGCCGGGGTCGTAGGTGTCGATCCGCTGGTTGATCACATCCCAGGTATTGGAGAGGTTTGGCAGCTTGGACTTGTCGAGCTTCTGGAACACGCCCGCTGCGATCTGACGCTGCAGGAAAGATGCGGTCGGTACCACGACATCGTACCCCGTGCCGCCAGCGAGAAGCTTGGTTTCGAGAATCTCGTTGGAATCGAAGGTATCGTAGACGACCTTGATGCCGGTCTCCTTGGTGAAATCCTCCAGAATCGCCGGATCGATATAATCCGACCAGTTATAGATATTGACGACGCGATCCGCCGCCCCTGCGGAACCGACAATTCCGAGCGCGAGCGTGGCCGTCAACAGAGCAGTCTTTATACCCATTTATTGTCTCCATGATGCCGGCACTAACACTTCGATTGTGCCGAGGTTCCCGTGATTGGCCCTACCTTTTTAGATTGCGAGGGCTTCGTCAACTGGCTTCAAGCAACACTCTCATTGAAAATTGCGCAAGTGCGAAATTTTCGGGTGCAGCGCGGTTGCTGTGCTGGAGGATTGCAAACTAACGGGCGACCGCCACGCGCCGTTGGCGTCGATATTCCCAGCCGAGATGCATGAGCAAGGCGAAGAGGATGATGGCGCCGCCGATGATCGTGCGCGGAGCCGGCACCTCATCGTGCAGGAGCCACACCCAGACCGGTCCGAGCACCGGTTCAAGCGTGCTGATCAGCGCCGCGAGCGCCGAAGGGATGAGTCGGGCGCCGCTGACAAAGAACGCAAGACCGAGGCCGAGATTGACCGCACCAAGGGCAAAGAGCAGGCCGAAATCGCGCGTGCTGGCGGCGAACTGGCCGGTCATCAGCGAGGCGACACAGGCGGCGATGACGACGCCGAGGAAAACCGCTGGTGTCATGCGCAGATGCGCCTTGCGGCGGGTGATGACCGTGGCGATGGCAAAAGAGATCGCGATCAACAGCGCCAGCATATCGCCGATAGGCGAGACCTCGCCATCGAGCGAATCCGAAACCATGATCGCGACGCCTGCGATGACCACGGCGATGGCGATCCATGTTGCAGAACTGATGCGTTCGCGGAACAATATCCACGAGATCAAGGCGGCGAACAGCGGGACGCCGGCCTGAAGCAGGAGCACATTGGCGACCGTCGTATAGGACAGTGCGATGATGAAGCATGATGAGGCGATGGCGAAGCAGATAGCGACACCGAGCCCTGCAAGTCCCATATGCTGGAACAGCCGCCATGTGCCGCGCGGCCCGTCGCGCACCAGCATGAAGCACAACAGAAACAGCGCTGCGAAGACCGAGCGCCAGAAGACGATTGTCCAGTTGTCATTGGCTTCGACAAAGCGCGTCAGCGCCCCGCCGGTGCTCCAGGCGATCGCCGCGCCCGCTACCAGCAGGCAGCCGATCGCAGCCTCCGAAGAGGTCTTGGCGGGGTCAGGCCCGGCGACGGGCGGCAGCGGCACGGCGGAAATACTCATGCGCGCACAATGCCAAGCTTGCGGCGGAGGTTGAGTCTGGAAAACGACCGTTCATTGTCGGTTTAGCGGCATGGTGGCATGAGTGCTTTGCGGTGGAAAGTTACGCCTTCGTCTAGCTTCCCAGCTTAATCATGACATAGGCCTCCCCGCCATTTCTGTCGTGTTGGAATATGAAGTTGTTTCCACCAACATTGGCGTTGAATGGTGTTTGTCCGCCCTTAATACCTGACGGAGTAGCCGCTACATTCGCCACAGTCTGAAGGAACTGTGCATGGACAATAGGGCCGGGCCGGGTCTCCGTTGTGACTGCACACTCTTTGCCTGGTTTGATCTGCACCGACAAGGGGGCGATCTGTTCCCATCCACGTCATTTTATTGGATTCATCGCAATTCACCCATGTCACCACATATTGTCCGGGCTCAATTGCAACAAAGGATGTGCGGATATCCCCGCCCCCAACAGTTTTCATGGCACCGCTTAGATTAAGTGTCGCCATTTGAAAGGCTGTCTTCGCAAATATCCCTATGCTCTCGGGCCCATGATTCTTTGTCGCTCGACAAAGCGGCTGCGATCAATTTTGCCACCGACTATTGGACGCAGACGAACCTGGCCAGGCGAGCAAAATTTGCCCGCCGGCGCGACCCGGACAACAATCGCCGCGCCTCTTTGGCTGACCATTTTTTTTGCGGCGTTTGCCGCAAGCTTGGCGTTATTATCAAGCTCGCTCGGATCAGTGGGAGTACGGCAACCAGACAGGCTGACAGCAAGCGTTGTCGAACAGATTGCCAGGAGTAGCGGACGTAGGGTTTCCAGTAATATACCGCGCCGAAGCATGTGTTGCCTTAATACTTGTATTCGAAATCAATCGAACAAACTGAGTATTAAAAGCGGAAATTAGCAATTCGACATTAGTTGAACCCCATCGAACAGCCGGGTGTCTACCTACTGAAAATCGAATGCACTCAGCCCTGTCACCATCTCGTCCAGCCCCAATGGCCGCGTCACCGGCGGTTCGGCGCGGGAGAGGCAGGCCGAACGTTCGCAGAGGCGGCAGGCCGGGCCGACAGGGGTCGAGCCAACAAATTTGCCGAGTGGCGGTGTGCTGATGCTCCTGTTACCGAGCGCACTGCCATAGACCGTTTGATCCGCATATTCGACGTCGCAGCCGAGCAGGATGGCCGTGCGGCGCGGGCGCTCATTGAAGGCGCCTTGCGGGCCCTCGAGCGTGCGGGCGATCGTGAGGAACTCGGCGCCGTCCGGCATTTCCACTGCTTCAACGAGGATCTGACCCGGCTGGGAGAAGGCGGCGTGAATGGGGAGCTTCGGGCATTCGCCGCCGAAGCGCGATTGCGGGAAGCCTTGCGCCCCTGCCCGGCGGAAACGGTTGCCCGCGTGATCGACCTCCAGCATGAAGAACGGAATGTCACTCTTGCCCGTGAGGGTCGTGAGGCGGTTGGCTGCCTGTTCAAACGAGACGTGGAAACGGGAACGGAGAACGTCAATATCGTAGCGCGCGCGGATAGCGGCGGTCTGGAAGGACTGATACGGCATCATCAATGCATGTGCGGCGTAGCGCCCGAACTCGAAGCGGGCAATGCGCCGCGCCTCGTCGGAGGAAAGTTTCAGGTCCTGGATTTCCGCGGCGATGACCACCTGCATGCGCATCAGCGCTGCTTCCATCGCCACTTCGCGCAGCTGGTCGAAAGGCGACAGGCGTTCGGAGATGAACAGGCGCTGAGAATGACGGTCGTAACGGCGGCGCCAGTTCGGCATGGTTGCGACGGGCAAGATACGGACCGATATGCCGTGCTCGCTCTTCAACCAGGCTTTCAGTGCGCTCAAGAGATCGTCACCGGGCTTGATCAGGCTGGTGAAGCTGTCGACCTCTCCTTCGATGCGGGGAAAATGATTGGCGCGGCGCTCCAGCACTTCACGCACTTCGCCCAGCGGCAGGCGGGTGGCCGACAAGGCGGGTGCGCGGCCATCCTTTGCGAGAAGTTCCGACAGACCGGAAAGCCGCTCCAATGATTCCCGGTACGCGCGATAAAGCTTGATAATGCCGGTGGCGGCATTGGGCGCCGCATCGCTGATCTCGATGAGCTCCTGATCCCCTGGCAGCTCACCATTGAGCAGCGGATCGGAAAACACCTCCTTGAGCGCGGCCATGGAAGAGCCGGTCTCAAGTTGCAGCGTATCGAGCTCGATCTTGTAGGTGGAGGAAAGCTTCAGCAACAGCTGTACGGTGAGCGGACGCTGGTTGCGCTCGATCAGGTTGAGGTACGACGGCGAAATGCCGAGCGCCTCGGCCATCGACGTCTGCGTCAAGCCGCGCTCGTTGCGGATGCGCCTGATGCGCGGGCCGGCGAATATTTTGCTCTCAGCCATAGGCCCCCACTATTGCCTGCGTCGCTGCTGTGCGTGGTTCGACAAGCTCACCATGAGGGTTACTGGTGCGCTGCAGGGCTAATCGCCACCGTTGGATTTCGTCGGTATTGCAATCCACTTCGATCCCTCATGGTGAGCTTGTCGAACCACGCACAGCAGCATTGCAAGCCGGTTGTGACAAGATTTACACAAAACATCCTTTAATCTCAATATTACAAGATTTACAAATTTACAATCCTGATTTGTCAAACACGTGACAGCATAACTCGATAAAACACCGTGATATCGCGATATTTCTGGATCATATCGCGCTGCAATGTAAATTTAGTCATATCAACGCGGCCGTCAAACTCCCTATCAGGCAGGCTGCGGCAGGATAAAATTCTTTGTGGAGACGATAATGACTGATTTTTACAACCTCGTACCAACCGCACCGGAGGGCCGCTATGACGGTATCGAACGCCCCTATACACCTGACGATGTCAAGCGACTGCGAGGCTCGGTTCAGATCAAACATACTCTCGCTGAGAACGGTGCCAACCGGCTCTGGAAGCTCATCCACGAAGATGGCTTCGTCAATGCGCTGGGCGCTCTCTCGGGCAACCAGGCTATGCAGATGGTTCGCGCGGGCCTCAAGGCAATTTATCTTTCCGGATGGCAGGTTGCTGCCGATGCAAACACAGCTTCAGCCATGTATCCTGACCAGTCGCTCTACCCGGCAAATGCGGCGCCGGAACTGGCCAAACGCATAAACAAGACGTTGCAACGCGCCGACCAGATCGAAACGGCGGAGGGCAAGGGTCTTTCGGTCGACACCTGGTTTGCGCCGATCGTTGCCGACGCGGAAGCAGGATTTGGCGGGCCGCTCAATGCCTTCGAGATCATGAAGGCTTTCATCGAGGCTGGCGCTGCCGGCGTTCACTATGAAGACCAACTGGCTTCGGAAAAGAAGTGCGGCCATCTCGGCGGCAAGGTGCTGATCCCGACGGCGGCGCATATCCGCAATTTGAATGCCGCGCGGCTTGCCGCCGATGTCATGGGGACGCCGACGCTGGTCATCGCCCGTACCGATGCCGAGGCCGCCAAGCTTTTGACGTCGGATATCGACGAGCGCGACCAGCCCTTTGTCGATTACGATGCCGGACGGACGACGGAAGGCTTCTACCAGGTCAAGAACGGTCTTGAGCCTTGCATCGCCCGGGCAATCGCCTATGCGCCGCACTGCGACATGATCTGGTGCGAGACATCCAAGCCGGATCTGGAACAGGCAAGGCGCTTTGCCGAAGGTGTACGCAAAGAACATCCGAATAAGCTCCTCGCCTATAATTGTTCGCCTTCCTTCAATTGGAAGAAGCATCTGGACGAGGCAACGATCGCCAAATTCCAGCGCGAATTGGGCGCCATGGGCTACAAATTCCAGTTCATTACGCTGGCCGGGTTCCATCAGCTCAATTTCGGCATGTTCGAACTGGCGCGCGGCTACAAGGAACGGCAGATGTCGGCCTATTCGGAACTGCAGGAGGCGGAATTCGCCGCCGAGGCCAATGGCTACACAGCGACCAAGCATCAGCGCGAAGTCGGTACCGGCTATTTCGATGCGGTTTCGCTGGCAATCACCGGTGGCCAATCATCGACAACAGCGATGAAGGAATCCACCGAGACGGCACAATTCCGCCCGGCGGCAGAATAAATAACAAAACGCCAAGGAGAAAATCATGGCACCGCAGACACGCGTCAAGGAACGGGCCGAGGAGCAATCATCGGCCATGAATACAGACCAGCAGGCTGTCATTCGCATGGTCGCCAATGACCTGCACCGCCTCAACCAGTCGGTCATGAAGGCGGTCGACGCCGGTGTGTCCGTCGAACTCGTCCGCTCCGCCCGCCATCATGGCGGCGACGGCAACTGGGGCGATCTGCTAATCCCGGTTGTTGTTACGCGACAATAAACTCGCCGTGGCCTTCTCTGGCTTCGGTCGGAAGCCAGTATGGCGCGCGCAGAACCGCTCGCAAGAGATTGCGGGCGGTTTTGGATATAGAAGGTGTGGCAAAATGCGTGGTCCGACCGTTGCCGGACCACGCACTGATGATTGGAACTGTTCGGCCCACAAAGCGAAGCAAGGGAAATTCGCCTCAAACGGTCCAATCACCTGTTTAATTCAGGAACAGCCGTCTTATGTTCATGGCTGAAGCGAACGATCGATCCATATGCTGATCTGCCGCATAGGCAAGAGCGAGCCCAATGATGGCTTTGGTGGTTTCATCCGTCGACCAGCCAGCTTCGCCAGCTTCCATCGCAAGACAGTCAATGGCGCGCCGGAACTCCGCGTTGAGCGCCATCTGACAATCGAAACCTCGATTGGGATAATCGGTTGGCCGCATTGGTTTTTGAATGCTCATGTTCCCTCCATTCCTGGATACAATGAGCCTTGGGAAGATGGTGACCAAACAACCTTTGAAGTGTTTAGTCGGACTTCAGAAACCTCAGATGCATCCGCTCGCGCCTTTTTGCCTTACGCACAGCATATTTTCCGACAAGCGTCTTCTTGGTCAGCGCTGAAACCAAAAACTTCGGACTATGCTCCTCAACATCCGGACCGGTTTGCGCGACATACCGCTTTTGGCAAAAAGGCAGAATGTTGTCGCCCGCAAAATAGTAGACGTTATTCATTCAAGTCTTCCCCTCCAGAAAGAGCTAAACAAATTTAGCAATACAATAGTTATATTAGATTAGAGGAATATATAATTTAATTTTTGTCTGTCAATGGACAAACCTTTTGAAATAAAACTTTACCTGAGGGATACCAGTATTGATAAAACTTTCCACGCGTCAGTTATTTATTGACCAATTAGCCGTGACTGACGTTACCCGTGACAACCAGCGCTCGAGCAAATTCGCATTTCTGCTACATATCTGCCCGCATTCGAGTGCTGCGAGCGGCACGAGCGTCGCATATGACTATGGGCCTCGCGTCAGTTTTACTGTTCGCGATTTCAAAAAATGTTTACAATAATTTTCCTATTTTCTTCATAAAGAAATACTTCTACAGCATTGACAAATGTCCTCTGGTGTAAAGTAAACCTTTTATATTTTGTAATATGTGTCATAATGCAGACCAGAGAAAAATATAGCCGTTTATTCGGTCAAATAATGACAGACAATTTGATAATTGTCCATTGATGGACAGTGCGTTGTGTCATTTTTTTATTTCGATATTTATACCAATTCATCACGCAGGATTCTCTGTTCCCGCGGGAAGGGAACAGGATGTCAGCTTCACAATCTGGATTTGAGAACAAGCTTCTCAGGCATATGCGCGCGAACGATTTTGCGTTGCTGGCTCCGCATCTCGAAGCACAAAAGCTGCCGTTGAGGCATGTGATCGAGAAATCGCAAACGCCCGTCACCGAAGTTTACTTTCTTGAAACGGGTCTTGCCTCGATTGTCGCAAAAATGCCCAGTGGCCGCGACATCGAGGTCGGCGTATCCGGCAATGACGGCATGACCAGTTCTGCGGTCGTTCTTGGCGGCATGCAATCGCCGCACGACAGCTACATCCAGGTAGCGGGCCATGGTTACAGCATTGCTACCGTGCATCTTCAACGTGCCATGGAAACAAGCAACACGCTGCGCAGCTATCTGCTCCTCTATGTCCATACAATGGTCATTCAGACGGCATCCACAGCATTGGCAAATGGTCAGGCCAATGTCACGGCGCGGATGGCCCGTTGGCTTCTCATGGTGCATGATCGCAGCCATGGTCCGGAAATCGTGCTGACGCACGAGTTCCTGTCGATCATGCTTGGCGTGCGGCGGCCGTGGGTGACGGAAACCTTGCATGTACTGGAAGACAAGCGGCTGATCCGGGCAAAGCGTGGACAAATAACCATTGTCGATCGAATGGGGCTCATGATCGAGGCCGATGGTTTCTACGGGGTAGCCGAGAAAGAGTACAAACGGCTTCTCGGGGTAAATCTCGCGCGCTAGAGCAAAATGAGATTGAAATAAGAGCCGGGTGACAATTTTCTCGCCCCCGCCTCCCATAGCGCAAATTTTTGCTCTATCATCCTGTCACCGCAATTAAATCTGGTGATTGATGCCTTCCGAAACTCCTGAGAAAAAGCCCGCACGGACCACGACACGGCGGCGTACGCCCGCCTACGTCAAGGCAACGCGCGGTGTGAAAAACTGGCGCGAAGCTTCCGAATGGCTGGCCTGGCGGGATATCGAAGACATCGAATGCATTACGCCGGATCAAGCGGGTGTGGCGCGCGGCAAGATGATGCCGTCGAAGAAATTCACCTCCAATACATCGCTGGCCCTGCCCTCCGCCGTGTTCATGGCGACGATCTCGGGCTCCTATCCGGAAGACGGTCATGGCTTCTCCTACCCGGAGGATGACGGCGATCTGAAGCTGATGCCGGACCTCTCGACGCTCTCGGAAGTGCCGTGGGAAAGCGACCCGACCGCGCAGGTCATCTGCGATCTTGTCAACAAGGACGGCGAGGCCGTGGAGTTTACCCCGCGCAACGTGTTGAAGCGCGTCATGGCCGCTTATGCCAAGAAGGGCCTGAGGGCTGTCGTTGCCCCCGAAATCGAATTCTATCTGGTCAAGAAAAATCCGGACCCGGATTATCCCCTCACCCCGCCTGTCGGACGCTCCGGCCGGGCCATTGGCGGAGGCCAGGGCTATTCCATTGCCGGCGTCAACGAGTTCGATGAACTGATCGACGACATCTATCATTTCTCCGAGAGCCAAGGGCTGGAGATCGATACGCTGATCCATGAAGAAGGCGCGGCGCAGCTCGAAATCAATCTGCGTCACGGCGATCCGATCGAGCTTGCCGACCAAGTGTTCCTGTTCAAGCGCACCATCCGCGAAGCCGCGCTGAAGCACGACATGTATGCGACCTTCATGGCCAAGCCGATCCAGGGTCAGCCGGGTTCCGCGATGCATATCCATCAGTCGATTATCGACAAGAAAACCGGACGCAACGTCTTTTCCAACCCCGATGGCACCGAAAGCCCGGCTTTCCGGCATTTCATCGGCGGTATGCAGAAGCATGTGCCGGCCTCGCTGGTGATGTTCGCGCCCTACGTGAACTCGTACCGCCGCTTGACGCCGGCCGCCTCTGCGCCGGTCAACGTCAAATGGGGCTATGACAACCGCACGACAGCCTTCCGCGTGCCGCGTTCGGACCCGGCGGCGCGGCGCGTCGAAAATCGCATCCCCTCCTCCGATGCCAATCCCTATCTGGCGCTGGCGGCGTCGCTCGCCTGCGGCTTGATCGGCATGAACAACAAGATCGATCCGGACGAACCGGCGTCGACGACGGTCAACGACAATCTGATCGAATTGCCGCGCGGGCTGATCGAGGCGACAATCCTGTTCGAGCAGGACAGGGAACTGGTGGCCATGCTGGGCGAGTCATTTGCGATCACCTATGCCGCCATCAAACGCGCCGAATTTGAAACCTTCATGGAGGTTATCAGCCCGTGGGAGCGTGAATTTTTGCTGCTGAATGTTTGAATGTTTCCAGTCCTCATGAGTTATTTTTGCTGCGCAACTGCTGTGCGTGGTTCGACAAGCTCACCATGAGGGAGTGGTAGTGGACTGCAACGCTAGCCGCCAACGCCACATGTCTTGGGGCCTGCAACACACCCCCTCCTCATGGTGAGCTTGTCGAACCACGCACAGCAGTTGCGCAGCAGATTATGGAACGCAGAACAACATGACTTACCAATCCCCGATTTCGCCCGGCATTTCCTGGTACGAGACCGCCATTACCGATCGCGCCGAATATCCGGCGTTGGATGGATCCCGCACTGCCGATGTCGTGATTGTCGGCGGCGGCTTTACCGGCCTTTCTGCCGCGGTGCACCTGGCATCGGCTGGCGTCGACGTGGTGCTGCTCGAAGCCTACCGTTTTGGCGACGGCGCGTCGGGCCGCAATGGCGGGCAGCTTGGCACCGGGCAGCGCGCCTGGGCGGAAGAGCTTGAGGATCAATATGGTTTCACCCGCGCCAAGGCGCTGTTCGACCTTGCCGAGGAAGCCAAGGGCCATCTGCTGGAGTTTGCCGAAACTCACAAGATCGACATCGAATACGTTCCTGGGCAAATGTCCGTGGTGCACAAGCAGCGCTATCTCAAGGATTACCAGCGCCATGCGGAACTGATGGCGACGCGCTTTGGCTATCCGCATATCCATTTCATGGATGCGAAGGAGACTGGGGAGCGGCTTGGTTCCACGCGCTATCTTGGCGGCACCTATGACAAGGGCACCGGCCATATCCAGCCGATGAGACTGGTGGTCGGTACGGCCAGGGCGGCAGCGCAGGCGGGCGCGCATCTTTGCGAGAACACCAAGGTTACCGGGATCACATCGGACAATGGCCGCGTTACTGTCACCACAGCTTCTGGCACTGTAACGGCGGCGAAAGGGTTGATCGCGGTCAATGCCTATGGCGGCAACCTCGAACCCATCAGCGCATCACATGTCATGCCGATCCGGTCCTTCATTGGCGCGACGGTGCCGCTCGGTGCTGACAGCCCGGTGCTGCCCGGCGGCGAGAGCGTCGACGATTCACGTTTTGTCGTGCGCTATTTCCGCCGCTCAAAGGACGGGCGACTGCTGTTCGGCGGACGCGAGGCCTATACGGCCGACAATCCGCTCGATATCAGCACGCATATCCGCCGCCAGATCGCCGAGATCTACCCGGCGCTCGCCGATATCGAGATTACGCAGGCCTGGGGCGGCTCCGTCGGCATCACCTTGCCGCGCCAGCCCTTCGTGCGCGAGGTCATGCCGAACGTGATTTCAGCCGGTGGTTATTCCGGTCACGGTGTGATGCTTTCGAACTTCGTCGGCAAGCTCTACGCCGAGACGATTGCCGGCAATCGCGACCGGCTGAAGCTGCTGGAGGATCTGAAAATCCCGGCCTTTCCGGGCGGACGGACGTTCCGCGCGCCGCTCCTGTTTCTTGCGCTGAGTTGGTATGCGCTGATGGACAGAATCTGACTACGTTGCTGATGATCCGGCAAGCTTAATAAGGAAAATTCTGATTTACCAACGTGTTGATCTGTATTGTTACGTCAAGAATATCCATAACCGAGTAACACAGGCAATCTCCTAGTGCATTTGATTTATTTAAAAACAGGTGTAGAGTAACACCTGTATATATTTTTCAATATATTTTTTGAAGATACGTACAATCACAGCAAAACACAGATTTGGATATTGTAGTTGCCGGTAACAGGCCCGGGGAGGGAATCCGGCTCGCGCAACCCTTTGAGGGAGTGCATTATTATGACTCTAGCACCAGCACTATTCACACGTCTGGGGATACACAACTTTCCTTATGATATAACTGTAAATCTCGGTCCATTGGACGTTGCATTCAACGATGTTGCCAATCGCAATACTCTGGTCAACCTCGCCTCGACCACAATCCTTGCCAACGCTGGCAACGGCAACGATTTCGTCAACGGCACCGCCACCACGCTCGCCAGTATTATCAATGGCGGCGACGGCAGCGACCAGCTCTATGGCGGCGCCGGCATCGATACGATCACTGGCGGCAATGGCAATGACTGGCTCGAAGGCGGCGGCGGGCTCGACATTCTGAATGGCGGCGCGAACGAGGATACCGTCAGCTACGAACGCAATGCGCTCACCGCGATCGGCGTCGTCCTGACGCTCGGCAATAATGGCGCGCTGACCACGGCGACAGTCAATGGCGCTGCCGCCGATACGGTGCAGAACATCGAAAACGTCGTCGGCAGCAATTCCAATGACACGATCACCGGCAATGCGCTCGCCAACAAGCTGATGGGTCTTGCCGGCAATGACAGCCTGACCGGCGCTGCCGGCGATGACTGGATCGAAGGCGGCATGGGCGCCGATACGCTGAATGGCGGCGCCGGCACCGACACGCTCGCCTATGAGGTCTCGGTTCAGGGCGTCACCATCGATCTGCGCCCGAATATCAATGGCAGTGGTTTCATCACCACGGCCAGCGGCGGCGATGTAGCCGGCGATCTGGTGGTGGCGAATTTCGAAAACGTCTGGGGTTCGCCCGCCGATGACAACATCACCGGCAATTCCGGTGTCAACACGATCAATGGCGGCAATGGCACCGATACGGCCGACTACAGCGCCTCGCTGCTCGGCGTCACCGTCAACCTTAAAACCACCGAAGGGGAGCTCCGTGCTCCCCTTCCGCCTAAACCTTTCTTACAATCACACTTCCGACCGAATAACCCGCCCCGAACGAGCAGATGACGCCGAGGCTGCCCGGGGCGAGATCGTCGGAGTACTTGGAAAAGGCGATGATCGAGCCGGCCGAGGAGGTATTGGCATAGTCCTGCAGGATATTCGGCTGTTCGCCGGGCTCCGGCTCGCGGCCAAGCACCTTGACGCCGATCAGATCGTTCATGCCCTTGTTGGCCTGGTGCAGCCACAGCCGCGACAGGTGGGCGGGCGCGATATTCTCGTCGGCAAGGTGGGTCAAGATCAGGTCGGAGACGATCGGCACCACCTGCTTGAATACCTTGCGGCCTTCCTGCCGGAACAGCATGTCGCGCCGGTCGGTCATGTGGCCTTCGCGCGTGCGGCGCAGGAAGCCGTTATTGTTGCGGATATTGTTGGAAAACCGGGTGAGACAGCGGGTCGAGACGATTTCGAAACGGTCCTTTGCCGTTGCCAGATCATCGCGCTCGAGCAGGACGGCGGTGCAGACATCGCCGAAGATGAAATGGCAGTCGCGGTCGCGCCATTCGAGATGCGCCGAACATATCTCCGGATTGACCATGAGGATGGCGCGGGCCGAACCCGAGCGGATCATATCGGCGGCGGCCTGGATGCCGAAGGTGGCCGAGGAACAGGCGACATTCATGTCGAAGCCGAAGCCTTCGATGCCGAGCGCCTGCTGCACCTCGATGGCGATCGCCGGATAGGCTCGCTCATGGTTGGAGGCGGCGCAGATCACCGCATCGACGTCCGAGGTATCCCGGCCGGCTTTGGTCAGGGCAAGGCTCGCCGCATGCACGGCCATCTGCGCCATGACCGACAAGTCCTCGTCGCTACGCTCCGGCAGCACAGGATGCATGATGTCCGGATCGAGAATGCCGGATTTGTTGAGAACGTAGCGATTTTCGATGCCGGAAGCGCGGACAATGAACTCCTCGTTGGACATGGTCACCGGCGCGCGTGTGCCAGCGGCGATCTCGTCGGCGTGGAGCTCGTTCTGCCGCGTGGCGTAGGTGTTGAACGCCTCCACCAGTTCGGCATTGCTGATGGACTGTTCCGGCGTGAAAACGCCCGTACCGCTGATGACGACTTTATGCATGGCGCTTCCAGAATTTCTTGTTTCAAAAGCGATAAAGATTCCCTGCGTTTCGCGCAAGTTGTCCCGCTGGATTGAAGTGCTCTACGACGAAAGTAGCGCCAATTTCGCCTCGCGCTGTCATCAAGGGTTCACGCGAGGGTCATAGCCTTTCCTCGTTAACCATTTGGGGATCTGGTCATGACGGCAAGTAATGCAACTGATGCCAGTCTGTTGAAAAGCGATCATCCGCTCGACAAACCCAGCGCTCTCGGCCAATGGCCGAATTATACGGTAGTTGCAATCCTCCTCGCCGGTCTTGTCTATGTTGGCTATTCGCTGACAGAAGAATTGACCAGTGCTGTCGCCGTGCCGTGGATACTGCTCGGCCTGGCGCTGCTCATCGCGCTCGGTTTCGAATTCGTCAACGGTTTCCACGATACGGCCAACGCCGTGGCAACGGTGATCTATACCAACTCCCTGCCGGCCGAGCTTGCTGTCATCTGGTCCGGTTTCTTCAATTTTCTCGGCGTGATGACGGCGAGCGGCGCGGTTGCCTTCGGCATCATTTCGCTGCTGCCGGTCGAATTGATCATGCAGGTCGGCTCCAGTGCCGGTCTCGCCATGGTATTTTCACTGTTGAGCGCCGCAATCCTGTGGAACCTCGGCACCTGGTATCTGGGCATTCCGTCTTCAAGTTCGCACACGCTGATCGGCTCGATCATCGGCGTCGGACTTGCCAACCAGTTCCTTTCCCCGGCAGGCACCGTCACGAGCGGCGTGGACTGGTCGAAGGCCTCCGAAGTTGGCATGTCGCTGCTCGTATCACCGCTCATCGGCTTCGGCGTTGCCGCGCTGCTTTTGCTTACGATGAAGGTGCTCGTCAGGAGCAAGGCACTTTATGAGGCACCGAAGGGAAACACGCCGCCGCCATTGTGGATCCGCGCTCTGCTCATTTTCACCTGTACAGGTGTCTCCTTTGCCCACGGCTCGAACGACGGTCAAAAGGGCATGGGGCTGATCATGCTGATCCTGATCGGCGTGGTCCCGACCGCTTTTGCCCTGAACCGCACGCCGGACATCAACTATCTTGAAGCCTATAAGGCCGCTTCCACGGCGGCAAGCACGACGCTGCACAGTTACGCCAAGCCGGAGATCGTTGTGTCCGATGCTCGCGCCGTGGTCAATAATGCGGTGCGCACCAAAACCTGGAGCGACGAGATGACGGCCGCATTGCCGCGCTTCATCGACGACACCGGTGCGTCGATTTCGCCCTACGGTTCGGTCGCCAATGTCCCGAACGGCATGGTCAGCAATACGCGCAATGACATGTATCTCATCGGCGAAGCACTGAAACTGGTCGAAAAGCAGAAGCCCCTGCCCCTGCAGGACGCGGAAATGACCACCATCAAGTCCTATCACAAGGCCATCGACAACGCGACGAAGTTCATTCCGACATGGGTGAAGGTCGCCGTGGCGCTGGCGCTCGGACTTGGCACCATGGTCGGCTGGAAGCGCATCGTCGTCACCGTGGGCGAAAAGATCGGCAAGACGCACCTGACCTATGGGCAGGGTGCATCGGCTGAACTGGTGGCGATGGGAACGATCTTCACCGCGGATAGTCTTGGCCTGCCGGTGAGCACCACGCATATCCTGTCGTCGGGCGTTGCCGGAACGATGGTTGCCAACGGCTCGGGCCTGCAGATGTCGACGGTACGCAATTTGCTGATGGCCTGGGTGCTGACATTGCCGGTTTCGATCGCGCTGTCTTTCACGCTGTTCATAATCTTGCGGCAGTTAATTTAGAAGCAGGCGGTAATAACAAACTGGCCGGCTTTTCGCCGGCCATTTTTTTGTTTTTACCATACTCGGCCGACCCAACCTTTGTGATTTGAAAGCTGGTCGAATGTAGCCGGTCGCGACTTAGGCGTCCGGGTAATCCGCACCCAAGGTCACTTTTTCCCACGTGTCGAAATCCTTCTTAAGGTCGGCAATTTTGGCGTGGGCGTTCTGGAATGCCTGTTTGCCGAGCAGCAGGCGCAGCGGCGGATCCTTGGCTTCAACCGCCTGAACGATTGCCTTGGCCGCACGGACCGGATCACCCGGCTGATTGCCGCTGATCTCGCGTATCATCTGAGCGCGCTGACCGGAAGTGGAACGGTAGTCCTCAATCGTATGTTGCGCTTCATTGGCCGAGCGACCTGCCCAGTCGGTGCGGAACGGACCCGGTTCGACGATCAGCACCTTGATACCAAGCGGCGCGATTTCCTTCGATAGAGCTTCCGATAGCGCTTCGACGGCGAATTTCGTCGCGGTGTAAAAACTGACGGCGGGGTTCGCCACCAATCCACCTTGCGACGAAATATTGACGACGGTGCCCGAGCGCTGCTTGCGTAAGGTCGGCAGGACTGCGCGGGTCATGTTGGCGAGCCCCCAGACGTTGATCTCGAACATCTGCCGCACCTCCTCCATCTCGCTTTCCTCGAAGGAGGCGAAATAGCCGATGCCGGCATTGTTGACGAGCACGTCGATGCGGCCGAAACGCGCCATTGTCGCCTTGACGGCGCTTTCAATGTCCTCAGGCTTGGTCACATCGAGCTTCAGTAAAAGCGTATTGTCTTCGTGGCCTTTGGCGAGGTCTTCGATCTGCGCGACGTTGCGGGCGGTGACGACGGTCGGATAACCGAGCTCAAGCGTATGGCGCGCAAGTTCGCGGCCAAACCCGGTTGAACAGCCAGTGATGAGCCAGACGGGTTTCGATGTCATGTTGATGTCCTTGAAAGATGGGAGCGCCACGGAGGTCCGAACGGCCAGGGCAGCACAGGGGAATTTGGGCTACACAAACAATGTAGCCCGCCTCGCCGAGGTTTCAAGGGTTATCGTACAATCAGATGCAACGCCCGCCATCAACTTCCAGTGCAACACCGGTAATAAAGTCGGCCTCGCTCGAGGCAAGCCACAATGCGGCATTGGCGACGTCGAGCGGTGTTGACAGGCGGCCAAGCGGGACGGTTGCCTTGAACTGCGCGCGCTTCTCCGGTGTGTCCTCGCCCATGAACAGGCCAAGCATCGGTGTTTCGCCCGCGACCGGGCACAGGCAATTAACCCGGATATTCTTCGGCGCAAGTTCGACCGCCATGGATTTGGTGGCGCTGATCGCCCAGCCTTTCGATGCATTGTACCAGGTAAGGCCTGGACGCGGGCGCAGGCCGGCCGTCGAGGCTGTGGTGATAATCGAACCGCCGCCTTGCCTTTCCATGATAGGCACCACAGCGAGCGCCGAATAATAGATCGCCTTCATGTTGACGGCGGCGATGAGATCGAATGTCAATTCATCGACACCGAGCATCGAGCCATTGCGATGGGTGAAGCCGGCATTGTTGACCATGATGTCGATCCGGCCAAACGCGTCCATGGTGGCCTTCACCATGGCGTCCACCTCTTCCTTGCGCGTAACGTCGGCATGAACGGCAACGGAGGTCTTGCCAATATCTGCGGCGACCTTCTCGGCGCCCACAAGGTTCAAATCTGCAACAACGACATTGGCGCCTTCCGCGGCAAAGCGCTTGGCCATTGCTTCGCCGAAACCCGATGCGCCTCCGGTGATAATCGCAGTCTTGCCTGCCAAACGTTTCATGTCTTCTCCTCATACATGCTGGTGGTCATTGGTGGATTCGATCAATCGTGGCGGAAGATGATCGTCTTGGTCGCGGACATGTCGTAGAGGGCCTCGAAACCCTTTTCGCGACCGTGACCGGATTTCTTGAAGCCGCCAAACGGCAATTCGATGCCGCCGCCGGCGCCATAGGCATTGACGAAAACCTGGCCAGCACGCACGCTTTTGGCAACGCGATGCTGACGCGCGCCGTCCTTGGTCCAGATGCCGGCGACCAGCCCATATTCCGTATGGTTGGCGAGCCTTATGGCCTCCTGCTCGTCGTCAAAAGCGAAAAGGGTGAGCACCGGGCCGAAGACCTCCTCCCGGGCGATGATGGCCGTGGGATCGACGGCACCGAATAGTACCGGCGCTACATAGAAGCCGGTGACCGGGGCATCGACATCGATGGAACCCCGCGCAATGATATCGATACCTGCCTCGGCGGCCGATGTGATGTAGTTTTCGACCCTGCGCTTCTGTGCCGGATTGATCATCGCCCCTAGATCGAGATCGGCATCGTGCGGTCCGGCAACGAGCCTCTCGAAGCGCTCGCCAAGCGCTGCGGCGACCTCATCATAGATCGGACGCTCAATGAGAATGCGGCTGCCCGCCGAGCAGGTCTGTCCGCCATTCTGGATGATGGCATTGACGAGGACCGGCAGCGCCTTTTCGATATCTGCGTCGGCAAAGACGATCTGCGGTGACTTGCCGCCAAGTTCCATCGTAACCCCGCGATTGTTGCCGGCCGCCGCCTGCTGGATCGCTGTGCCGGTTGCGGGAGAACCGGTGAAGGTCACATAATCGACGCCCGGATGTGCCGACAGCGCAGCGCCAGCCTCGCGGCCATAGCCGGTGATGATATTGAGCACACCATCCGGAAAACCCGCCTCGATGGCAAATTCGCCGATGCGGATGGTCGAGAGCGATGCATCCTCGGCGGGCTTTATGACAAGCGTGTTGCCCATGGCTAGTGCTGCGCCCACCACCCGCGCCATGATCTGCAGCGGGTAGTTCCACGGAATGATCCCGGCGACGACGCCATGCGGTTCGCGCAGGGTCAGCGCCGTATAGCCATCGAGAAACGGGATCGTATCGCCATGGATTTTGTCGGCCGCTCCGCCGTAGAATTCATAGTAACGCATGGCGGCAGCGACGTCCGCCCTGCCCTGGCGGATGGGTTTGCCGGTATCGCGCGATTCGAGCGCCGCAAGTTCATCACTGTGCTGTTCGATCAACTGGCCGAGCCGCGTCAAAAGCCGTCCGCGCTCGAAGGCGGGCATCCGCGACCAGGGACCATGATCGAAAGCTTCGCGGGCGGCACGCACAGCGCGATCCACATCATCAGCATTGCCCGCAGGAATGGTCGCAAAGGCCAAACCATCGGACGGACACAAAACAGTGATCGTCTCCTGACTTAATGCAGTGACACGTCTGCCATTTATGATGTTCAGGAAATTCGTATCCTGTGCGACAACTCTGGATAGATTATGTACCATGACCACATCCCGTTCGTTGCAAGCCTATTGGAAAGGACACGAATTGGAAATGCATTTTGACGCAGTTCGTGCATCAGGACTGGCCATTCTAAATCGATTAGATTATACAACCCTGCGTCTTCTGACGCATTCAGGCATAGCGAGATTCTCCCATGACAAGTCAGATTATCCCGGTTGATCCCTTTGATTGCATTGTGTTTGGCGGCACCGGCGATCTTGCCGAACGTAAATTGATCCCGGCTCTTTATCAGCGCCAGCGTGATGGCCAGCTCTCGGAACCGACCCGCATCATCGGCGCATCCCGTTCGCCCATGTCCAACGCAGACTATCGCGGGTTCGCTGAAGCGGCGATCAAGGAATTTGTAAAGCCCACTGAATTTGACAGGAAGCAGGTCGACCAGTTTTTGGCGCGCCTCTCCTATGTCGCGGTCGATGCTACCTCCGATAATGGCTGGGAAGACCTGAAGGCCGAAATCGGCAATGATACCAAACGCGTCCGCGCCTTCTATCTTGCCGTCAGTCCATCCCTCTTCGCGGATATTTCAAGCCGGTTGAAAAGCTATAAGCTGGTTCACGAACACACGCGTATCATCGTCGAGAAGCCGATCGGCCGCGATCTTCAATCCGCCATCGCGCTCAATGATACGATCGGTCACGTTTTCCACGAACAGCAGATTTTCCGCATCGATCACTACCTCGGCAAGGAGACGGTGCAAAACCTGATGGCGCTGCGTTTCGCCAATGCGCTCTATGAACCATTGTGGAATTCGGCGCATATCGATCACGTGCAGATCACAGTGGCGGAAGCTGTGGGGCTTGAAAACCGCGCCGGGTACTATGACACCGCAGGCGCGCTGCGCGATATGGTGCAGAACCACATCATGCAGTTGCTCTGCCTCGTGGCAATGGAACCTCCGGCATCGATGGATGCCGATGCGGTGCGTGATGAAAAGCTGAAGGTGCTGCGCTCACTGAGCCCGATTACCGCAAAGAATTCCGAAGAACTGACCGTACGCGGACAATATCGCGCCGGTGCTTCGGCAGGCGGTGCAGTCAAGGGCTACACGGAAGAACTGGAACATCCGAGCAATACGGAAACCTTTGTTGCGATCAAGGCCGAGATCGCCAATTGGCGCTGGGCCGGGGTGCCGTTCTATCTGCGCACCGGCAAGCGGCTGGCGACGCGTGCTTCGGAAATCGTCGTGTCGTTCAAACCTATCCCGCATTCGATCTTCGGCGAAGGCGCAGGCCGTGTCGTCGCCAACCAGCTCGTCATCCGCCTGCAGCCGGATGAGGGCGTCAAGCAGTGGATGATGATCAAGGATCCAGGTCCGGGAGGCATGCGCCTGCGCCACGTGCCACTCGACATGACCTTTGCCGAGTCCTTCACGGCTCGCAGTCCTGACGCCTATGAACGGCTGATTATGGATGTGGTACGCGGCAACCAGACATTGTTCATGCGGCGGGATGAAGTGGTTGCGGCGTGGCAATGGGTCGACCCTATTCTGAAGGCGTGGGCCGAGAACGACCAGCCGCCCTATGGCTACACCGCCGGGACATGGGGTCCTTCCGCAGCCATCGCTCTTATCGAGCGTGATGGCCGCACCTGGCATGAAACCTGATCGGGCATCCTGATGGCACACACATTGCATAGTTTCCCCGACGGCAATGCGCTGGCAGAAGCTTTTGCTTCGACAGTGGCGGAACGGCTGACAGCGGCCTGTGAAGCGCGCGGCAAGGCCGTGCTTGCCGTCTCCGGCGGGACGACGCCCGCCCGTTTCTTCAAGGTGCTCTCGCTGAAAGACCTGCCATGGGAGAAGATCACGATAACGCTGGTGGATGAGCGCTTCGTGCCGCCGACCAGCGACCGTTCCAACCAGAAGCTGGTCAGTAGCATGCTTTTGCAGAATGGTGCGGCCAAGGCGAATTTCGTCGGCCTCTACAATGATGCGCCGGACGTCGAAGAAGGTGCTAAAATAGCGGCGAAGCCAATCGCCAAGCTTGGACAGCCATTCGATGTCGTCATTCTCGGCATGGGAGGCGATGGGCATACGGCATCGTTTTTCCCCGGCGGAGACCGGTTGAGCGATGCGATTTCTCCGGATCAGCCGGGACTGGTGCTGCCGATGCATGCGGAAGGCGCGGGTGAGCCCAGGCTGACACTTACGCTGCCGGTGATCGTCGAGGCACGCTTCGTAGCGCTGCATATTGAAGGCGCAGGCAAGCGAACGACGCTTGAAAGAGCTCTCGGCCAAGGCGCGACGGCCGATATGCCGATACGCGCGATATTGCGATACGAGCCGATCGAGCTTGAGATTTTCTGGGCTCCCTAAGTCCAGAGCGTGTGATTGCCGGGAAGGCTCCCAGACTTCCAGGCAAACGCCAGAAGGAGACATGACATGACCGTTCTTCAGCGGGTGAAGAGTATTACCAATCGCATTTGCGAGCAGTCGAGGCCGACGCGCGATGTCTATCTCGATCACTTACGCGAAGCATCCTCACGCAAACCAAAGCGCACCGCGCTTGCCTGTGCCAATCTTGCGCATGGGTTTGCCGCCTGCAGCCCATCCGACAAGGCAGCGCTGGCTGGCGACGTCATAGCCAATCTCGGCATCATCACCTCCTATAATGATATGCTCTCGGCGCACCAGCCGTTCGAAACCTATCCGCAACTGATCAAGGCCGCGGCCAAGGAAGCTGGGGGCGTGGCTCAGGTTGCCGGCGGCGTGCCCGCGATGTGCGATGGCGTGACCCAAGGTCAGCCGGGCATGGAGCTTTCCCTGTTTTCGCGCGATGTGATCGCGATGGCGACCGCTATTGGCCTGTCGCACGATATGTTCGACGCGGCCGTCTATCTCGGCGTCTGCGACAAGATCGTGCCGGGACTGGTCATCGGTGCGCTGACGTTCGGCCATCTGCCTGCGGTGTTCATTCCAGCTGGACCGATGACCACCGGCCTTCCCAATGATGAAAAGGCGAAGACGCGCCAGCTGTATGCAGAAGGCAAGGTCGGCCGCGAAGAACTGCTTGAATCCGAGTCGAAGTCCTATCATGGGCCCGGCACCTGCACGTTCTACGGCACGGCCAATTCCAACCAGATGCTGATGGAGATCATGGGCCTGCACATGCCGGGCTCGTCCTTTATCAATCCGGGCACGCCTTTGCGCGACGCGCTGACGCGTGAAGCGGCGAAACGCGCGCTTGCCATCACGGCGCTCGGCAATGAATATACACCGGTCGGCGAAATGATCGACGAACGCAGCATCGTCAATGGTGTCGTCGGATTGCACGCGACGGGCGGCTCGACCAATCACACGATGCATCTGGTCGCCATGGCAGCGGCCGCCGGCATCAAGCTCACCTGGCAGGATATCTCCGATCTTTCCGATGTGGTTCCGCTTCTCGCCCGCGTCTACCCTAACGGTCTTGCCGACGTGAACCATTTCCATGCGGCGGGTGGCATGGGTTATATCATCCGCGAACTGCTCGATGGCGGCCTCTTGCACGAGGACGTCAAGACGGTCTGGGGCGGCTCGGAAGGCTTGCGCGCCTATACGATCGAGCCGAAGCTTGGCGAGAACGGCACAGTCGTGCGCGAGCCAGTCGCTGCGGAAAGCGCCGACAAGAAGGTGCTTTCTACGTGCAAGCAGCCATTCCAGGTCACAGGCGGACTGAAGATGCTCAAGGGCAACCTCGGCACCGCCGTGATCAAGACATCAGCGGTGAAGGCTGACCGGCACATCATCGAGGCGCCTGCCATCGTCTTCGACAGCCAAGCCGCGCTGCAGGATGCGTTCAAGGCCGGAAAGCTCGATCGCGACTTCGTCGCCATCGTGCGGTTCCAGGGTCCGCGCGCCAATGGGATGCCCGAACTGCACAAGCTGACCCCTGCCCTCGGCGTGTTGCAGGATCGCGGCCACATGGTGGCGCTCGTCACCGACGGGCGCATGTCCGGCGCGTCCGGCAAGGTCCCCGCGGCGATCCATGTGACACCGGAAGCGCTCGATGGCGGCATCATCGGCAAGATCCGCGATGGCGATGTGGTGCGTCTCGATGCCGAGATCGGTACGCTCGACGTTCTGGAAGATCCCGAGGTTCTGGCTGCCCGTCCGACGCCGGACGTCGATATCAGCCATAACAGCTATGGCATGGGGCGCGAGCTTTTTACGGCATTCCGCAATGTCGTTGGCCGCGCTGATCACGGCGCTTCGGTATTCGGCCTTTAGTAGCATTGCATCATTGTGCACCGATCCTGACCAAGGACGGTGGCTCTGCGCTTACCGATCTGAAAACGCTCGATATGACAAACGATCAGTAGGTCGTGCGGCGCTCATCCGAGGGCGAGCGTCCGAACTGCGCCCTGTAGCTTTGCGCAAAATAGGAATGCGATGTGAAGCCTGTCGCCAGCGCCACATCGAGAATGGGCGAATGGGTCTGGCGCAAGAGTTCACGGGCACGCTCCAGCCGGAGGCTCATGTAATAGCGGCCAGGCGTCATGTTGAGATGGCGCAGGAACAACCGCTCCACCTGACGGACGGACAGGCCAACGGCTTTCGCCAATCGCACAGCGGATTTCGGCTGTTCGAGATTATCGGCCATGAGTTCGACGATCTTGCGCAGCTTTTCCGATTTGCCGGTAAGATCCCGCTCCGGTCCGACACGCTGGCGATCGGTTTGCGAGCGTATCCGTTCATGGTGGAACTGGTTGGCCACTTCATTGGCAAGAGCGGGACTGAAATCCTGCTTGATGATCTCAAGCATCAGGTCAATCGAAGTCGTACCACCTGCGCAGGTATAACGTTTGCGGTCGATTTCAAAGACATTGCCGGTGCAGTCGATTTGAGGAAACCGTTCCTGGAATCCCGCGCGATTTTCCCAGTGGATGGTGCAGCGATGACCTTCCAACTGCCCCGCCTCTGCCAGGATGTAACTGCCGACATTAAGTCCGCCGAGCACAGCGCCCCTACGTCCCAGCGTGCGCAAGGTGGCTATTACCTTCGGCTTGTCTTCAAATTCGGTGGTCAGCCCGGCGCAGATGAATGTGATATCGGCGGGAGGCAGGTCTGCAAGCGCATATTGCACATTGATCTGCAGCCCGTTCGAAGCGGTCACCGCTGCACCGTTGGCGGACACGATGATCCAGGAATAGAAGGCTTCCTCCGACATGCGATTGGCCGTGCGTATGGTGTCGATGGCAGCAGCGAGGCTGAACATCGGGAATTTGTCAACGAGCAGAAAGGCAAAGGTTCTGGTGACCTTGAGGGCTTCGGGCATATGTTCTTCCAGGGTCTGTTGATATTCACGCCAGCACGGCCTGCAAATGGCCCTTTTCTGCGATCCGGTGCTCATGAACGAGAATGTTCACTGCGCTCCGGTTCTCGATAAGCGCCATTTTCGGCTCGCCCTGTCCTGAATCTCGGCCGACCCTAACCGGATTCCCTATTTGAGCAAACTTCAGAAGCGCGGCGGCGCTTTGCCGGCCGCACGATAGGCGGCGACAAGCGTGTTGGCCATCAGCATGGCAATCGTCATCGGCCCGACACCACCCGGGACTGGTGTAACAGCGCCTGCAACCGTCGACACGTCGGCAAAATCCACATCGCCAACGAGCCGTGTCTTGCCCTCGCCCTTTTCCGGCGCGGGAATGCGGTTGATACCGACATCGATCACCGTGGCGCCAGGCTTGACCCAATCGGCCTTGACCATCTGCGGCCTGCCGACGGCAGCAACCAGTATATCGGCCGTGCGGCAAAGGGCCGCCAGGTCCTTGGTCTTGCTGTGAGCGATAGTGACCGTTGCATTGTGGGCGAGGAGCAGGTTGAACATCGGCTTGCCAACAATGTTGGACCGGCCGATGACGACTGCATTGAGACCGGAAAGATCGCGTCCCAGGATGCGCTCGATCAACAGCATCGATCCGGCTGGCGTACAGGGTACGAAAGCCGTCTCGATTTCGCCGGTGCCAAGCTTGCCGACGTTGATGAAATGGAAGCCGTCGACGTCCTTGTCGGGCGAGATGGTCTGGATGATGCGACCGGAATCGATATGTTTCGGCAGAGGAAGCTGCACAAGAATGCCATGGATCAGCGGATCGGCATTGAGCTTTTCAACCAGCGCGACCAACTCGTCCTCGGAGGTATCTTCCAGCAAAGTATGCTGCACGGAGTGAAAACCGCATTCGCGCGCCTTCCTGCCCTTGGAGGCGACATAAACCTGGCTGGCAGGGTCTTCGCCGACGATCACAACGGCGATGCCAGGTGTGATTCCGCCGGTTTCGATCAGATCGGCGGCGGAAGCCTTGACCTTCGAAACCACGTCCTCGGCAATTTCCTTGCCATTGATCGTCACTGCCATGTGCTGCTCCTGGAATTTCGCGGTCTGAGCGCCATTCTGTTGATTTTACGCGTCAACAATACCGCCATAGCGGCGTTGACTGACGCAATAGCGAAAGCGCCCTTATAGAGCAATGCGATCATACGACGCTCGGGGCTTGGCGAACGCGATGAATCCAAGCATGATCGCGAAACCTCATTCGAATCCGGAATCCATAATGCGCTATTCAGCTTTCAGCCTTCTCAAAAATGCCCTCAACGGCAACAAGGACTGGAAGCCCGCCTGGCGCAAACCCGATCCGAAACCAGCCTATGATGTGGTGATCATCGGCGGCGGTCATGGTCTTGCTACCGCCTACTACCTCGCCAAGGAGCACGGCATGCGGAATATCGCCGTGGTGGAAAAGGGATGGCTCGGTTCGGGCAATATCGGCCGCAACACCACGGCCATCCGCTCGAATTATCTCCTTACCGAAAACCAGCATTTCTACGAAGCGTCGATGAAGCTGTGGGAAACCATGTCCCACGATCTCAACTACAATGTGATGTTTTCGCAGCGCGGTGTGGTCAATCTCGCCCACACATTGCCCCAGCTCGATATCTATGCGCGGCGCGGCAACCAGATGCGGCTCAACGGCATCGATTGCGAACTGATGAATCCGTTTGAGATCAAGAAGCTGATCCCCGGGCTCGATATCAGCAGCAATGCGCGTTTTCCCATTCTCGGTGGATTGATGCAACGCAGCGCCGGAACTGCGCGGCATGATGCCGTCGTATGGGGCTATGCACGCGCCGCCGACCAGCTCGGCGTCGATATCATTGAGAATTGTGAAGTGACCAGCTTCCTTAAGGACGGAGACATGGTCACCGGGGTTATGACCACACGCGGGCCGATCAATGCCAAGAAGGTTGGCTGTGCCGTCGCCGGGCACACCAGTGAGCTCATGCGGCGCGCGGGTATCGATCGCCTGCCGCTCGAATCACATGTGCTGCAAGCTTTCGTCTCGGAGGCGCTCAAGCCGGTGGTCGATACTGTGGCGACATTCGGCGGAGGGCATCTTTATTTCAGCCAATCGGACAAGGGCGGGCTCGTCTTCGGCGGTGACATCGACGGCTATAACTCCTATGCGCAGCGGGGCAACCTGCCGGTGATCGAGGACGTGATGAGCGAGTTCGTTGCGCTCATCCCGGCTCTGGCGCGCGTCAAGTTATTACGGTCGTGGGGCGGCATCATGGATATGACCATGGATGGCTCCCCGATCATCACGACCGGTCCGCTGCCGGGCATGTATCTCAACACGGGCTGGTGCTATGGCGGCTTCAAGGCGACGCCAATTTCAGGAAAATGCTTTGCGTGGACGATCGCCAAGGACGAGCCGCATCCGCTCTCGGCACCATTCACCCTTGATCGATTCTATCGAGGTTACGTCATTGACGACAAGGGGCAAGGACCTACGCCAAGGTTGCACTAGCAGTCAGCCAGCTTTCAGCTCGGCACGTAGACGCAGAACTTCGCGCAGTTCGGCAATCTCGGCCAACATCTCCTCGATGTTCGAATTGTCATGGCGGCGCGGCTCCATCAGCGCATCGGAATGCTCGTACAGAAACTCAGCAATCGCGGCCCCATCATCGGCGGAATGCGGTGCGTCCTCGAGCTCAGATTTATCCGACGCCCGAGTTTGTGCACGCCGGATTGCCGCGCCAAGTCGTGATTCGGAAGGCACTGCAGGCGAAAGACTGGCGCTTTCGGGCGAAACGGTAGGCTTGCCGCCGGATGGCGGTGCCGGATCGATCGGTGTTTCATCCTCGACATAGACGGGAGCGCGGTTGCCAGCGCGGAAGCTTTCGATCATGCCGAGCAAGGCCGCGATACCGAGACCAGCCAAGAGCCCGCCGACTAGGCCGCCAATTGCCACGAGCTTGCGCGAACCACCGGTGCTTTCAAGCGCGGGACGTGCCGGAGAAATGACGCGGATATTGGTGGTGTTCATGCCCTCGAGCTCGCCGGTCTCCTTGGCGCGCAACAGGAAGGCTTCATATACTTCGCGCTTGGCGGTGACTTCACGCTCGAGCTCGCGCAGCTTGACCATGTCCTCGTTGTTGCTGGCAGTACGCGCTTTCAGCTGCGCCAGCCGTGATGACAAGTCCTGTTCCTGCTGCATGGAACGCTTGAGTTCAACCTGCACGGAAGAGGCGATACGGCCAAGCTCGTTGCGGATTTCGTTGCGGACCCCGGTCGCTTGCGACTGCGCCTGGATGAGCTGCGGATGGCGCGGTCCAAGCTTGGTAGCGAGACCATCCGCCTGTTGCTTCAGCGCTCCATATTGTGAGCGAAGCGCAACGATGACACCGGAGCGGAATTCTTCCGGCAGCGTGTTGCCGAGCACGCCTTCAACGGACGTGTTGCGAATAGAGTCAGCCTGCGCCTTAAGCCGGATTGTCTGATTGCGTGCCTGGGTCAGTTCGTCATTCGTGCGGGTGATTTCATCATCGCTGATCAGTCTGCCCTGCACGTCGACAAGATCATTCTCCGCCTTGAACTTCTGCACGGCATTTTCAGCGTCCTGAACGCCGGCTCGCAGATCATTGAGACGCGCGGTAAGTGACTCAGTTGCCTGCCGGGCGGTATCGGATTGAATATTGCCTTGCTCCTCACGGAAAACATCGGACACCGTATTGGCGATGAAAGCCGCCTTTTCCGGATCACGCGACTTCACCGTGATGTTGAAGATGAAATTCTTGGTGCTGCGCTCGACTTCGAGATGATCGTAGAGGTTACGCAGGAGAACCGTTTCGCGCGTCGTTGCATCAGGAGTGCTGTCGGTCGAGAACAGATCCTGTATTGACGCCACGATGCCCCGTTCCTTCAGGTCACCGTTGAATTCCGGATCCTTGGCAAGCCCTGCGCGATCGATCACTTTCGTCAAGACGCTGCTCGATTGGATGACGCGCAACTGGCTTTCGGCGATGGCCAGCGAGGCATCTACAGGCAGCTGGCTCGACGAAATCTCCTTGTCGACGATCTTGAGATCGCGTGGATCGACAAGCACTTCGACCGTGGACGCGTAGAGCTTGGGCAACGTCATCGCATAGCCGACGCCGATAAGCGTGCCGATGATTGTCGTCGCGACGATCAGTGCCTTGGATCGGCCGACGCGATTGATGACGATGCGTGGATCAACGAGCGGCCGCCATTCGTCGCTTTGATATTCCGCTGGCCGCTGTTCCACCTTGCGCGGTACAGAACGGCGCACCGGGACGGGCGCGACAACAGGTTCGGGTTCTGGCTCCAACGGCTCAGGTTCAGACCGCGCAGTGACGATTGGCGTTTCTGCCTCGATCTGGGCAGGCTCTTCGATCAACGGTGCGGGGTCTTCATGCTGCGGCGAAACCTCTTCAGCACTATCGAAGCGGCGATTGAGTTCAGCCTTGATCGCGGCCATATCGGCACGCATGCGATTGATCGCGTTCTGCTCGGCCTCTTCGGAACTGAGGTCTTCGGGAATATCGCTCAACGACGGCTGTGAGATTTCGCTACCCGCGGCCAAACGCAAGGCGCGCATGCGGTGATAATGATCAAGATTGTCTTCGCCACGGATGGGAGTCGTGGCGTGTTCGGGTTCGGCAGGGACCTCTCTCGCGGGTTCCGGCTGACTGGCAAACGAGAGAAGCGAGCGCCGCGGCCGCTTTGCCGTCTCGTTTTCACGATTACTCATTCCCACCTTAACTCCACAATCGCCAATCAACGCGATTCAATAGCGGACCCAACGTTCCACAGTTAATTCAACCTAAAGTTCCATGGAAAATAAATCGTTAATTAGCTGAGCCCACATGCCTGAAACTTAGCCCGCGTTGGATATCGTCTATAGCATGTTCTAAAGCAGCCAACACGAGCCGTTAAGCCTTTTGATGTAGAAACCCGCGGAATTCACGTCTGAAGCAAATGCTTTCCCCCCGCTGTTGTTTCAGGCATATCCGGCAGGACATGGAATTGGTCAGACGCCACCTGAAAGCCAACGCAGGGCTTATCCGCGACTATTTCTCGGTGATCAGCGGATCGGCGGGACGGCTCGTGATTTCGCTCGCCTATTTTGTTGCACTGGCAAACACCTTGTCGATTGCAGAATTCGGCCTGTTTGCCACCGCATCGGCAACGGGCGTTGTGCTGTCACGTCTCGTTTCCTTCGGCTTCGTTTCACCGCTCTACCGGATTTCCACCGTCAAGCCGCAACTGATTGGTGCCTATACGGGTGGCTTTCTCGCAGCGGTTGTCGTGTCTTTGCCGATTTTCATGCTTGCCGCCTATCTGACCCATCTGGTTTTCTTCGGTGCGGATCTCGCGCTTGGCACGTTTGCCGTAATCGTTGCTGCGGAAGCGTTGCTTTGGCGGTCGCTGGAAGTTGTAGTCATCGTCAATAACGGCCTGAACCGCTTTGGCCGGGCAGCATTGCTGGTCATTATCGGTACGGCGTTGCGGGCGATAGCGGCAGTGCTCTTCGCGTTCTCGACCGTGACCAATCTCGCAATATGGAGCTGGTGGTATGCGGGCGCCAATGGTCTGGCGCTGATGGTAGCCATCATCTTCTTCTACCCGCGCGTGCGGCTGCGCCTCATTCCCAAACTCTATCGCAGAAGACTGGCGGATTCCTTTGCCGTCACCGGAGCGGAGGTGCTGTTTTACGTCCAATCGGAAATGGACAAGCTGCTGGTGCTTGCAGTAGGCGGCCCTCAGACAGCAGGTGTTTATGCCATCATCATGCGCCTTGTCGATTTGACCGCCTTGCCCGTCCGTTCGTTCAACATGATGCTGGTGCAAAAGCTGATGCGAACGCCGGACATGCTGAAATCGCTCAAAATTCGCGGTGGGCTGGAGCTTGGCGTGTTTCTCGTCTCGACGCTCGGTCTGGCAGCACTTGCCATCTTCCTTGCCGTTTTTCCCCGCGCCCTCGGAGCAAACGTCGCGTCGGTCGTTTCGCTCTTGCCGCTGGTACTGTTGGTGCCGGGCCTGCGCAATCTCATCGAATATCAGGCGGAAATTCTTTATGCGCGGGGCCAATCAGGGCTGCGCGCGCTTAATCTTGCAGTGTTGGGCGCCGCCAAGGCTGGATTACTTACGTGGATCCTTGTGGTGTTCCTTGACACCCACGACTGGATGATCTGGCTGAACGCGATGTTCGCCGTGCTTTATGTTCTATCAGCGTTTTTGACCTATCGAGCCATCAGGAGACCCGCGCGAAGGGTCTAGGCTACGCCAGCAATTTCCGGATGCGCGCCGTATCGTCACCGATAAATGATTGCATTCCGATCGCCACCTGTTCCGGCGTCATCGCCTCGACGAAGGCAAGGAACTCTTCGTCCGTGGGTGCCGGTGCAAACCAATAGACCCGGCAGAATTCAGCCGCGTCGTGATAGTGTCCTTTTGCCATCAGGACCTCATCAGCATAGCGGCCATAGATCATACATTCCGAAAACCGGCGCGAACGTCCGATCGCGGCGATCCAGTGGCGGCCGGTAGTCCTCTCGATATGGTCGCACATGGTCAGCAGGGCATCGCGCCGCCAGGCAATCAAGGTGCCGATGTAGTCATGCCCCGCCGGGCTGACAGGGACAATGCCGAGCACCTCTCCCGCATGTTCGGACCAGATGCGCTGGTCACCGGGCACCGGGCGCAACAGGTCGCCATCGCGGCGGAACAGCCGCAAATCATTGCCGCGCCAGACCGAGGCGCAGTCGAAAGGTTTCAGGAAGGCCACGTCGGAATCGATGTAGAAGAATGCGTCTTCATCCGTATGAGCCGCAATCGCGATGCGGCGGAATTGCTGCACATGCCAGCCGCGCAACGGCATGGTCCAGGGAGAGAGCCAGATGCGTCGGCGGCCAAGATTGCTGAGGTCGGGAAATGGCCTGATCCAGCGAGGCAAAAGATCATTCTCGTCGATCACAACACGGCCAGGGCCTTCGAGCTGCCTGAACAGAGCCACATCACGACGCTCGACCAGAATATAGTGCTTCGTGAAACCCGTGACGAAGCGATCGATCGTTTCGCAGAGCAATCGGCAGCGCTCGAAATCAGGTGCATAGCTTGCGGTAACAAGTGCCGTTCTCATTATGCGCCCCTGCCGCCCCTCAATTTTGCCCGCATGACGCGTAGCAGAAAAAGCGGATTGCCGACAATGTAGCGGTACCACATACGTCCAGGTTCCTGAGCAAGGCGATAAAGCCACTCGAAGCGCAGTTTTTGCACAATCAGCGGGGCCCGAGGCACGGCACCCGCCGTGAAATCAAACAGCGCGCCGACGCCAAAGGCCAGCGTGCAATGCTCGGCTGTGAGGTGCTCCGCCATGAACATTTCCTGGCGCGGCACGCCCATGGCGACGAGCAGAATATGCGGGTGATAATTCTTCAGGATCTCAAGGATGCGCGGTTCATCGCTGGCTTTGAAAAACCCGTCGCTGATAACGCGAAACTCGTGCTGTGAAGCGAGTTGTCTGAAACTTGCCATCGCCCTTTCAACCACCTCCGGACGCGCACCAATCAAGCCCACGCGCAAGGGGCTGGTTTCAGCTTGCAGCAAGGCGGGTGTGAAATCCGTGCCGTTGAGATTTGCCGGAAAGGGTGCCCCGTGCAGCAGTTTCGAGGCAATGTCGACACCAACACCATCAGGCAGGACAAGGAACTGGTTCAAAGCCTGACGGAAATCACCATTTTCCTGCGCGAGATTGGCGTTGTGAGCGTTTAGCCAGGTGACCAGAGCGAAGCGCTGTAGCGCGATACGCTCCCGCATGGCTTCAATGGCTTCGACCCAAGGCAAGGCGACAACCTGTACGCCGAGAATCGCACGACGCGGAATATCCGTTTCGACCAAACTCATGCGGCTGCACGCCCATTTGCAATCTGGGTTTCAAGCCGATCCAGACCAAACCTTATCTGCTGATCGAAACGCACCAATTGCGCGGCGCGAAAGGCATCTCCTGAGCGAGTCAGGTCCTCGCCCGCGCGCACGCGAGCCACCATGGCGTTGACCGCCCTGGCAAAGCCGGCGGGATCATCGGCGACTACACAATTATCCGGAATATCTGCAATGCCTCGCACGGACAGCGCGGTGGCTACGCTCGGCAGCCCCAGTTCAAATGTTTCGATTGTCTTGAGCTGCACGCCGCTTCCGGCGCGGCTGATCAGCGGGATGACGGCGCAGCCGCAAACGAAATCCGTGGCATCCACTACGCGGCCAATAAAGTTGACGTCAGGCCACGCAGCTTTGAGATCAGCCGGCGTACTACCGGCAACGGATACGCGGATGTCCTTATCCAGATGCGGTGCGACCTCCCGCAGGAACCATTCGAGACCAATGCGGTTCGGTTGCCACGTCCAAGTTCCAATCAGGCCAAGATCGCGTTCGATCTTGCGACCGGTCATCTTTGCCGTATCGGCGCCGGTCGCGAGCGGAAGTGCTGCGGCACGTCCGGTTCCTGACAAGCCCAGCGCATCGATATCGTCATCGGCCAGCGTGAACACGAACGACGCTTTGTTGCACAGCCGCATTTCAAGCCCGAAGAGGAGCCGGGACTCCCGGCTGAACAGATATCTCTGTACGGGACTGGTCGCTGCATCGGCATTCTCGCTCGCCGAGCGATGTTCGACGTTATGCGCAATAAAGATTTGCGGCTTGTCGGCGAAACAGTCCTCGAATGCACCGGGCAGTGGCACGCCGTTCAGCACGTAGGCATCGAAGGGGCCAACCGAGGCGATGGCGGCGCGGAACTTTTGCTTCGTGACGACGCGCAGCTTGACCGATGAAACCGTGAGGTTCGTCAACATAGCCTTGCCTAGCCACCGCAACTTTTGCGCGAAGTTCGCTGTATCGTTGCGTACATCGACTTCACCGAGGACGATCGTGTTGTCTGGATCAAGCGGCTTGCTGCCCGGCCAGACGAATCCGAGCACGGTGACGCGCGCGCCGGCACGCACAAGGCCATCGATGATCGCATTGTTAGCAATCTCGTAACCGGTGGTCGGCTTACCGTCGGGAACTAGCGATGTTACAAACAGCAGATGCAAAGGTTTGAACCTCTCCACGATGATTTGGTTCTCAATATTGGATTTGAACGCAGAATGTAATGAAATGTTGAATAACCAACTCCTATAAGTTGCAACCATGGATAACGGATACATATTCCGGTGATGGAACTCGACCTTCAAGGCAGTATCAGCATCGTGGCGCAATCACCGGGCCTCGAACCGGAAAAGATTGACGTCGTGGTGACATTGCCGACGTTCAAACGTCCGGAGCATCTGTTGAAAACCCTGGCCTCGCTGAAGGCGCAGGTGACAAACCGGCGCTTCGCCATCATCGTCATGGAGAATGAAGCGGAAAAGCGCGAGGGCGCTGCCGTCGCGAAACTGCTGTTCGAAAGCGGCGAACATCAGGGCCTGCTGATCATCGCGCATGACCGCGGCAATTGTAACGCCTATAACGCCGGTTGGTTGACCGCGCTGAAGGCCTTTCCGAATTTCTCGTCGCTTCTGGTTATCGATGATGACGAGGTTGCCGATCCCAATTGGCTGGAAAACATGTGCAGGACGCGCGAGACCTACGGTGTCGATTTTGTCGGCGGGCCGCAGCTTCCGGTTTTCGCCAAGCCGGAACATGCGGTGTGGTCGACACATCCTGTCTTCAGTCCACATCATACGCGAACTGGCCGAGTGCCGATCATCTATTCGTCGGGCAATCTGCTTGTCGGACGCAACGTGCTTGAGGCGATGCCGTTTCCGTTTCTTGACCTTGCCTTTAACTTCATGGGCGGCGGCGATTCCGATTTCATCAGCCGCAGCGTGGTCAAGGGATTCACGATCGCCTGGTGCGCGGAAGCGCCGGTATACGAAACCATCCCGGCAAGGCGCGTGGAGGCTGACTGGATCAGGGCGCGGGCGCTGCGCAATGGCGTGATCTCGACGCTGATCGAAAAGCGCAAACGCGCCGGCGAACCCTTTGGCGCTGCAAAAACGGTACTGAAAAGCTTGGCGCTTCTTGCTGTCTCGCCGCTTCGTGCTGCAGTAAAGGTGGCGCAGACCGGATCGCTGTCTATCGGTTTTTATCAGGTCTATGTTGGCGTCGGCCGCGTTCTGGCGGAATTCGGATATTCGAATGAGCAGTATCGACAACCTGAAAAGAACTGACGCGGCATTCCGGATCCCGATGCGACAGGTCGCCAGCCTTGTCGCGGCGCTGATCCTCTGCGTGCTTTTGATCTCATTTCGTCCGTTTCAGCCGACAAGCACGGCGATTACCGGGAGCGGCGGCGATCTCGTCAATCAGCTCGGTTTCGGCGCACTGGGCGGCCTATCGGTCCTTGCCATGATGCTGCTTGCCAACCCGCGTACGCTTGTCGCCCTCATCAGTCCAATGTGGCTCGTCATGTTCGGTTTTCTTCTCCTCTCGACCTTGGTCGCCATCGATCCCGGGGCCGCTCAACGCGCCGTGCTCTTCACTGCTATCGCCGTGCTCTGCATGATCGCGGTGCTGGCGCTGCCGCGCGATGCTGACGGGTTTTCGCTGGCGCTGGTGATCGCTGCCTTTGCCGTGCTGACACTCTCCTATGCCGGTCTGGTTCTCGTGCCAGACCTCGCGAAGCATACCGCCAATGAAATTGAAGCCGAACATGCGGGGCTTTGGCGCGGTATTTTCGCGCATAAGAATATTGCCGGGCCGGTAATGGCGGCGTTCTCGTTCGCTGGTATCTACCTGATCCGTCGTGGCTGGCGCAGGATTGGCACCGTGCTTCTCGTGCTTGCGCTTTGGTTCGTTGCTCATACAGGATCGAAAACCGCGACGGCACTTGTGCCACTGGTGGTCTTCTTGGTCATGTTTCCGTGCATGTTCGGCTTTCGCACGATCGCCGCCCTGCTGATCGCCGCAGCTTTAGTCGGATTTTTCTTCTTCACCATCGGCACACTCTTTTTCCCGGCCACTCACGATCTCCTCACGCAATTTGGTGCAGACACCACGTTTACCGGCCGCACATCCATCTGGCAGTTCGGGTTGGAGAAACTGGCCACAACACCGTGGCGCGGTTACGGTTTTGAAAGTTTCTGGGAAGCGCCGGTCGTGCGCCAGGCGGAAAATCCAAGCTACTACCTCGATTGGGACGTGCGAGGCATCGTTCATGCCCATAACGGCTATCTCGATATCGCCATCGCCATGGGCTATCCGGCCATGATCTGCGCGCTCATTGTTCTGATTGTGCTGCCGCTTTTTGACTATGCGCGCTGCCTTAAGAAACGGGAAAATGTGTTCCTGTCGGATTTTTTCATGATGTGCCTGACATTTTCGCTGATGAACGCCTTTCTCGAGAGCTTCTTCTTTCGCCGGGCCGATCCAGTGTGGCTGCTGGTGGTCATGGCGTGTTTCGGTCTGCGTATGACCGCACGCGTTCCAATCGCGACGCGCATAAATTCCCACAAGACCAGTTGACCCGGCGCGCTCGGCTGGATCAAAGTGGCCGCGACACCAGCGGGAGAATGAAATGGTCGATAATGTGGTTCTGGTCGGTTGCGGCAATATGGGCTTTGCCATGCTCAAGGGCTGGCTGGACGCAGGTATATTGAAGCCGGATCAGGTCACAGTGGTCGAGCCAACCGATGCGCTGCGCGAACGGGCAGCAACGCTCGGTGTTCATGCTCTTGCGAACGCCAGCCGGCTCGAGGATGATCTCACGCCACGCATTGTCGTGATCGCGGTCAAGCCGCAGGTGCTGCGCGACGTACTTCCAGCCTATGAGCGCTTTGCTAGCGAGGCAACATTTGTCAGCGTCGCCGCCGGGGTCAAGGTTGCGTTGTTCGAGGAATTTCTGGGGGAAAAGACCGCGATCATCCGCACCATCCCGAATACGCCTGCTGCAATCGGCAAGGGCATGATCGTGACGTTCCGCAATCCGAACGTGAGCGATGAGGACGCCGAATTTGTCGATACATTGCTGAAAACCAGCGGGAAAGTTGCCGCGGTGGACGACGAAAGACTGATCGATGTGGCGACTGCGGTTTCCGGCTCCGGCCCCGCCTATGTATTTCATTTCATCGAATGCCTGACCGAAGCGGCTGTTGTCGCTGGTCTCGAGCGTAGGACTGCCGAGTTGCTGGCAATGCAGACCGTCTATGGTGCGGGAGTACTCGCAGCCTCAAGCGAGGAAACACCGACGACGCTGCGCGAACAGGTGACGAGCCCCAAAGGTACCACCGCCGCCGCGCTCGATGTGTTGATGGGTCATGACAAACTCAAGCGCCTGATGATCCGAGCCGTATTCAAGGCACACCAGCGCGCCATAGAGCTTGGCACCTGTTGAACTTTCGCAAGCTGGATCATTCGGATAGCGTGCCGAAATGAGCGTGCACCCACCTCCTGATCCAGTTACCGAAGCGAGGCCGCAGCGTGCCTTTGGCTCGGGATATCTCGCCGTCAAACCTGTCAACGGGCGCACGCGTATCGCCACGCTCTATCAGGAAGGCTGCGCGAAGATCCGCCTGCCCGATACCGACGATCAATCGCTGGGAGCGGTGATGATCAATACATCGGGGGGGCTGACCGGGGGCGACGAGATGCGCTGGAGGTTCGACGTCGCGGATGACTGCCGGGCGCAGGTCACCACCCAAGCCTGCGAGCGCATCTACAAGGCATCTGCTGGTGTCGCTGACGTGGCGAGCACATTGAGGGTGGGCGATCGGGCGTCGCTCGCGTGGCTGCCGCAAGAGACCATTTTATTCGAGGGTTCAGCGTTGGGGCGAACTCTCACCGTCGATCTCGCAGAGACGAGCCGTGCCTTGATTGTGGAGCCGGTCGTGTTCGGTCGCAAGGCAATGGGAGAGGACGTCCAACACTGTTCATTCCGCGATCGCTGGCGCATTCGCCGCGAAGGCAAACTGATCCATGCGGAAGATTTCGCAATCGGACCCGACACAGCATCGATGCTGGGCCGCCCTGCCCTGTTTGGCGGGATGCGCACCATGGCCACCGTCCTGCTGCTCGACGTCAACGCCGAACGTCATCTTGAGCCAAGCCGGAAAATAATTGGAACAAAAGGCGGTGTGTCCTTCTGGTCTGGCAAGCTTCTTGCGAGGCTCGTCGATGGTGACGCCTATTCGTTGAGGAAACGGCTGGTGCCATTGATCGAACTGCTGAATGAAAAGGCAGGCGTGCCTAAAGTCTGGTCAATCTAGACGCAAAACGAAAACTGAATAGGGCTATGGGGAAAGAATGAACCTGACACCACGCGAGAAAGACAAACTCCTGATCTCCATGGCGGCGATGGTCGCCCGCCGCAGACTTGAACGCGGCGTCAAGCTCAATCATCCGGAAGCCATTGCATTAATTAGCGATTTCGTCGTCGAAGGAGCCCGTGATGGCCGGTCTGTCGCCGATTTGATGCAGGCGGGAGCGCATGTGATTACCCGGGAACAGGTGATGGAGGGCATTCCGGAAATGATTCACGACATACAGGTCGAGGCGACATTTCCGGACGGTACAAAACTGGTCACCGTGCACGAGCCGATAAGGTAGGAAGCCAAGCATGATCCCCGGCGAAATCATAACGGTCGAAGGCGAAATCGAACTCAATGCCAGCGCCAGCAACATCACCCTGAAGGTGGCGAACACCGGCGACCGCCCCGTACAGGTTGGCTCGCACTATCATTTCTTTGAAACCAATTCAGCGCTGACATTCGATCGCGATCAAGCGCGCGGCATGCGTCTCGATATTGCAGCCGGAACGGCGGTCCGGTTCGAGCCGGGACAGGAGCGCGATGTAACGCTCGTGCCACTCAGCGGGAACCGGACCGTCTATGGATTTCAGCAGAAGATCATGGGAAAGCTTTGACCAATCCGCTTGACCTCATTTCCACGAGAACAAGCGACCGGAGAAACACCGATCGCAACGCATACGCCAGATATGGGTCAGGTAGGGCGTGCCGGTCAGCTCGGCTTCTTGGTCACCAGGGTCAGGAGGCCTTTGGAATCGAGGCTGGCGATGACCACCGCTGCGGAGGTCAGCCCCTTTTCCTTCAGGGCCGCGGAGACTTGCGGCGACTTGTCGATCGAACTGCGCAGTTTCTGCATGTCGGCCTCGCTACGTTTGGCAAGGGCGTCGTTGACCTGGGTCTTGGTCGCATCCGGCAGTTCGTTGATATCGACGATATTGATGGTGGTTATGGGCGTAGCACCCGGCTTAGCTGGAGTTTCGCTCTTTGGAGCGGGTTGCTCGGCGTTTGGAGCCTGCGGCGCTGCGGACTGCGCATAGGCAACCGAAGTCGCAAGCGGGAAAGCCGCGCAGAGCGCGAGCACTATCATCTTTCGCATCGTTTTTCCTTTCACGAGATTGGCGAACGATCATCTACTGATGACGGGCGCACTTCACATGGGGAATTCGATCTGAAGCGGTCGATGATCGGGTTTTTCCAAGGCAATATCACGGCGAAAATGTGGCGAGTGCCTTTAGTTGCCCATGCCATGATTCATACGAGAGGGAAGTTTCATGCCCGCTAAAATCACCCGCGCCGCCTATGCCCGTATGTTCGGGCCAACGACAGGCGACAAGGTGCGCCTTGCCGATACGGAGCTATTCATCGAGGTGGAAAAGGACTTCACCGTGTATGGTGAAGAGGTGAAATTCGGTGGGGGCAAGGTCATTCGCGACGGCATGGGCCAGAGCCAGATTGCCCGTGCCGATGGTGCTGTCGATACCGTCATCACCAACGCGTTGATTGTCGATCATACTGGCATCTTTAAAGCCGATGTCGGCCTGAAGGATGGATTGATCATCGGCATCGGCAAGGCCGGGAATCCGGATACGCAACCTGGCGTGACGATCATCATCGGTCCCGGCACGGAAATCATTGCAGGCGAAGGCAAGATCCTCACGGCCGGTGGCATGGACGCGCATATCCATTTCATCTGCCCTCAGCAGATCGAGGAGGCGCTGATGTCCGGCATCACCACCATGTTCGGCGGGGGCACCGGACCAGCCCATGGGACACTGGCGACGACCTGTACGCCCGGTCCCTGGCACATGGGCCGGATGATCCAGTCTTTCGATGCGATACCCATGAACATCGGCCTTTCCGGCAAGGGCAATACCTCGCTGCCGAAAGCGCTGGAAGAAATGATCCTCGGCGGCGCCTGCTCGCTGAAGCTGCATGAGGACTGGGGCACGACGCCGGCGGCGATCGACAATTGCCTCTCCGTTGCCGACCAGTACGACGTGCAGGTGATGATCCACACCGACACGCTGAACGAGAGTGGCTTTGTCGAGGACACGGTCGCCGCTTTCAAAGGCCGTACAGTTCACGCTTTTCATACGGAAGGCGCCGGTGGCGGTCATGCGCCGGACATCATCAAGATTTGCGGCTTGCCCAACGTTATTCCATCTTCGACCAACCCCACGCGGCCATACACGAAGAATACCATTGCCGAACATCTCGACATGCTGATGGTGTGCCATCACCTCTCCTCATCGATACCCGAAGATGTGGCTTTTGCCGAGAGCCGTATCCGCAAGGAAACCATCGCTGCCGAAGATATCCTGCACGATATCGGTGCGTTTTCGATCATTTCCTCGGACAGCCAGGCCATGGGGCGGGTCGGCGAAGTGCTTATCCGCACATGGCAGACCGCTGATAAAATGAAGCGTCAGCGTGGGAGCTTGCCGCAGGAGACCGGCGACAACGACAATTTCCGCGTCAAACGCTACATTGCCAAGTACACGATCAACCCCGCAATTGCGCAGGGTGTGTCCAAACATATCGGCTCGATCGAGGTGGGCAAGCGCGCCGATCTTGTGTTGTGGAACCCTGCCTTCTTCGGCATCAAGCCGGATATGGTTCTGCTCGGTGGCTCGATCGCTGCGGCGCCAATGGGCGATCCCAATGCGTCAATTCCCACGCCGCAGCCGGTCCACTATCGCTACATGTTTGGCGGCTATGGCAAGAATGTCAGCAATTCTTCGGTGATCTTTGCCAGCAAGGCTTCGGTCGAGGCGGGCTTGCGCCAGTCGCTCGGTGTCGACAAACAGTTGATCGGCGTTGAAAACACGCGTGGCGGCATTTCCAAAGCCTCGATGATCCACAATGATGCAACGCCGCATGTGGAGGTCGATCCAGAGACTTATGAGGTGCGGGCGGATGGCGAGTTGTTGACCTGCGAACCGGCGACCGTGCTGCCGATGGCGCAGCGCTACTTCCTGTTCTGAGGGGGGAACACGATGACGGATCAATTCAAGCGGCTCGCCTATTACAACAAATGGGCCAATGGGCGGATTTACGAGGCAGCCGGAGCTCTTGATCGGGAAGACTATTTCGCGGACCGGCGCGCCTATTTCAAATCCGTGCATGGTACGCTCAATCACATTCTGGCCATCGACAAACTGTGGTTCGGACGCTTTACCGGCGTTCACTATGTTCCCCCCTCTCTCGATGTCATTCTGCACGATAATTTCGACGCGTTGCGGCAGGCGCGGGTCGCCTGTGATGACCACATCATTGAAGTGGTCAACGGGTTTGATGAAAATGCGATCACTGGTCTGTTCCGCTGGGTCACCATGGAGGGCGAGCCCTATACTTCAACGCTTGACCGATGCCTGACGCAGATCTTCAACCACCAAACGCATCATCGCGGTCAGGTGCATACGCTGCTTTCGCAACTGACAGGTGATGCACCGCCGATCGATTTCTTCCTGTGCATGAACGATGATTTTAACGCCGAAGGCCAGAAACAATGAAGCGTGTGACCGGACATGACCACGCCGGACATTATCACGGCACGCCGTTCGACCGCGTCATACTCGCCCATGACGAGCGGCATTTGCGGCGCAAGGTGCTGACCTTGTCGCAGGGCGAACAAATCCTCGTCGATCTGCCTGAAGCTATTGCGTTCGGTCATGGTGATGTTCTCATTCTCGAAGACGGGCGGATGGCAGAGATCATTGCCGCAGACGAGGCGCTCTACGAGGTCACGCCACGGGATCGCCGACATCTGTCGGAACTCGCTTGGCACCTAGGCAACAGGCACCTGACGGCACAACTCGACGAAAGCCGTATCGTCATCCTGCGCGATCATGTGATCAAGGCGATGCTTGAGGGTCTTGGGGCGAAAGTTACCGAGATCACCGCGCCGTTCCATCCGTTGCATGGGGCATATCATAGCGGACACGGGCATTCGCATGGACACGATCATCACCATGAATGACAACACCGCCTTGCTTCGCCTCATGACGTGGCTTTCACCGGCCTTTCCCGTCGGGGCGTTTTCCTACAGTCACGGGATCGAGCGGGCAGTGCATGATGGTTTGATCCACGACAAGGCATCGCTACAGGAGTGGCTCGAGGACTTGCTCAACCACGGCTCGGTTTGGAACGATACGGTTTTGTTCGCGGCAAGCTGGCGGGATGCAGATGCGGGTGGACACTGCCTCGAAATATCAGAGCTTGGCGAGGCGATGGCGGGTTCGAAAGAGCGGCACATGGAGACCATGCTGCAAGGCAACGCTTTCCGGCAAGCTATTGGGCATTGGAGCGGTCGGGATTCCACCCTTTTGGATGAAATTCCCTATCCTGTCGCCGTTGCCATGGTTGCAGCCGAGAACCAGGTTGCGTGCGAACCAGCGCTTGCCGCCTATCTTCACGCCGTCGTTTCCAATCTCATTCAGGGCGCCGTCCGGTTGGTGCCGCTCGGGCAAAGCCACGGCGTATCGTTGATGGCGGCAATGGAAAAGCAAATATTGACGGTTGCCGAACGTGCCGCGAGTTCCAGTCTTGATGACCTTGGCTCGGCCGCCATTATGTCCGACATCATGGCCATGCAACATGAAACACAATATTCGAGGGTATTCCGCTCATGATTTCGCAAAATGGACCGCTTCGCATCGGGATTGGCGGACCGGTCGGGTCCGGCAAGACCACAGTCACCGAGATGCTGTGCAAGGCGCTGCGCCATCGCTATTCCATCGCTGTCGTGACCAATGATATCTACACCAAGGAAGACGCGCTGATCCTCAACAGGCTGCAGGCGCTGCCGGAAGACCGCATCATGGGTGTCGAGACCGGTGGTTGCCCGCACACGGCTATCCGCGAAGATGCGACGATCAACCTGCAGGCCATCGCCGAGATGAACAAGCGGCACCCCGATCTCGATATTGTCTTCATCGAGTTCTGGCGGCGACAACCTTGCCGCGACGTTTTCGCCGGATCTCGCCGACCTCACAATCTATGTGATTTCGGTTTGCCAAGGCGAAAAAATACCGCGCAAGGGCGGGCCGGGCATTACGCGCTCGGATTTGCTGATCATCAACAAGAAGGATCTTGCACCCCATGTCGGCGCTGATCTCGATGTGATGAATGCAGATACGAAGGTTCAGCGCGGCGCCAAGCCTTACGTTTTCACTGACATGCTGCGCAGGAGCGGCCTTGACGACGTGATCGCCTTCATCGAGGCTGCGGGTGGTTTACGCCAGGCGGCTTAGCGGTGCAGTTTCAGGTCGTTCGATCATGGCTTCCGCAAGAATCTCGTAAGAACGGATTCTTGCAGGATGATCGAATATCTGACCGGTCACCATGATCTCGTCTGCTCCCGTGCGCACAATGAAATCCTGAACGCCGGCTTTGACGGTTTCCGGCGACCCGACGACCGAGCAGGACAGCGCCTGACGCAAAATCGCCTTCGCGTGGAGATCCAGAGTTTCTTCGTAGCCCCTCACTGGCGCGGGTAATGGTCCGGGATTGCCCGTGCGCAGATTGACGAATGCCTGCTGCTGCGAGGTTTGTAGAAGCTTTGCCTCATCATCGGTTTCTGCAGCAAAAACATTCAGGCCGAGCATCACATAGGGCTTGTCGAGATATTCGGAGGGCTGGAACCGGGCGCGATAAATCTCGATCGCTCGTTCCATCTCAGCTGGAGCAAAATGCGATGCGAAGGCATAAGGCAGACCGAGTGCGGCGGCGAGTTGGGCGCCAAAGAGGCTGGAGCCCAATATCCACACAGGTACTTTCGTGCCTGCGCCCGGGACGGCTATGACACGCTGACCGGGCTCCGGATCGCGGAAATACCCCATCAATTCGACAACATCCTGCGGGAAGCCATTGATGTCCTGATCGAGGTTGCGCCGCAGCGCCTGAGCGGTGACCTGATCGGTCCCCGGTGCGCGGCCGACACCAAGATCGATACGGCCCGGATGCAAGGAAGCCAGCGTGCCAAAGGCTTCGGCCACCATCAATGGCGAATGGTTGGGCAGCATAATACCGCCTGCGCCAAGCCGGATTTTTGACGTGCCAGCCGCGACATGTGCGATCACAACGGCCGTCGCCGCGCTGGCGATACCGCGCATGCTGTGGTGTTCGGCAAGCCAGAGGCGATTGTAGCCAAGGCGCTCGGCGTTTTGCGCAAGATCAAGAGAATTGCGGAGAGACTGTGCCGCATCGCTGCCAGCAACAATCGGTGAAAGGTCAAGGACGGATAGCGGGGTCATTGCCTTCATATAGGCGGTCAGCGAAAGCGCACAATAAGAGGGTGCGATTTCATGATTCACAAAAATTGAAGCTTGATTGAACAAGGAGGAGACGCAGACTCAGAGGTGGCGGGAACGGGACGATTCCAGGCGTAGTTCCATGCCGACCATGGCGCGGGTTTCCTGTGACAGCTGCTCATCAGATTCCCGTATCGCAGTTTCAATGAAATAGGCGATCATCTCGAAACCTTCATTGTCTGCAAGTGTGCACAATTTTGAGAGTTCTGTTTTTAATACTTCGAGGGTTTGTGCTCTCTTGTTCATGCTGTTCTCTCCATATCCCGTGAACCGCAATAGTGAGTTGTATCCCACTAAATTCTTCTCGCATTAACGCAAGGACAAAAGCCATGCGACCAATGTGCTTATCAACAAATTCGCCGATACTTTCGTGGAAATTTGCGGCGATGGTTAATTGTGTTTGCTGATTCCGCCAAGACTTCGCATCTGACATTAATCTCAAAATATGCGTATTGAAAAGCCCTCGAGTTACTACAAATATTCGTGATGAACTAAGTTAAATCATAAAATTATTTTAAAATTTTACTGAATTATTTCCAAGTGAATGAATGTATTGAATTATTTTATTCGACTATCGAATAATCTTGGCTAATAACCGGAAAGTTGCACTTTGGCTTTTCCGCATATTTCTTTCGATCCGGACTCTTCTGCCTTGTCGATGAGGCCAGAAGCGAGATCAGAAACAATTTCGACCGCTATATCTTCCGGCAGTCCGGTTTCCCGCATCCCCGCTTTCATCGCCGCTTCACTGGCTTCATCGGTTCCGCAAATATACGCCCTGGCTTCAAGTAAGGCAGCCTGTTCGAATCGTTTGTTGCTGACCTCACTAACTTCCTCCGACGCTTCTGCCTGATTTTTGATATTGAAAGCATTGGCCGGCAATACTGCAGCAGCCGACGCAAGGAGCGCAGCTGCGAGAATGGGTATCGATGATTTGTAGAAGCGCATTTTCCTGCCCCTTCCAACCACATCTGGAGGCCAGCGTTTATCGCCATTTAAGCCTCGTTCATGGATTATTAACGGATGGGGACTGGTTCCGTTCCCATGGCATAGTCAAGTGCCCGTGATTGGAGCGTGACGCGCCTAATTGAAAATGCTGCATTGCACTAAATGCAATGCTGCTATGCAATATTATCTGTATTAAATCAGGTCAGTTGAGTTATTCTGTGATCAGGAATTTTCGACAGCGTCACCTCCTCCCGGCCCTGTCGAAACGGATGGCCTCTTCTCCTCCCAGAAGGCCCTCCATAACCAACGAAACCCACCGCACCTCCTCCCGCGGTGGGTTTTGTTGTTTTAAGGCCTCTCCACTACGTTTTAGCTTTGTTCTGTACGAAAACGCCGCCCGCACACATGGAAGTGTCGGCGGCGTTTTGATCATAACTATTCAAGTTTTGATTATTGCGCAGCAGCAGACTTTGCAGCGTCCGCAGCTGCCTGCTCACTAAGAGTGGGCTCTTTTGAAGGCGTAGCACGCTGCGTCAGCGATTTGGGCGGCGGTACAAAATGCGTATCCTTGGCTGGCGACGGCCCTGCGGGCGACGAGGTCTTTGGTTCGGTCGTGCAACCCGCGACAATCATGAGAGACAGGACAACCAAGGGCAATGCTATACGCATTCGACTTTCCTTTTGTATAACGCACCAGAAGATGGCGCGGGCCTTTTGCATAACGCACCAGAAGATGGCGCGGGCCTTTTGCATAACGCACCAGAAGATGGCGCGGGCTTTTCAATACGCGTCCAGTAAGGGACGCTGGCATGAATCGGCCCCTGTTGACCACCCAATGATGGCGATTAAGCGTCAGAACATAGTTAGCGAACGAGAATGGCGCGCAGATCGTTAACATTGGTGCCCGTAGGACCGGGAGCGAACAAATCATCGATTGCGTCAAACGCCGTCCATGCATCATTGCGATTGAGATGAGCTGAGGCATCATGACCTTTGGCGAGCAGCCGGGCAATGCTGGTGCTATCGGCAAATGCGCCGGCATTGTCTTCGGAACCGTCGATACCATCCGTGTCGGCCGCAAAGGCGGTGATCCCATCGGCTCCATCAATATCCATCGCGAGCGACAGAAGGAATTCGCTGTTGCGACCGCCCTTGCCCTTGCCCCGCACTGTCACAGTCGTCTCTCCGCCGGAGAGTATGACCACCGGTTTTTCGAATGGTTGATTCTTGGCAAGGACCTGTTTCGCCATTGCCGCATGGACATGGGCAACCTCGCGCGCTTCGCCCTCGATTGCATCGGAGAGTATGACTGCCTCGACTCCTAAATTGCGCGCGGCCTTCGCAGCAGCCTCAAGCGATACACCGGCTGAGGCAATCACATGATGCTCGTGGCCGGCAAAAACCGCATCGGAGGGCTTTGGTGCATCTGCCTTCGCAGAGCGCAAATGCGCTAGTGCTGCCGCCGGCAGACCAAGATTGTAGCGCTCGACGATTTTCAGCGCGTCGTCCCGCGTCGTTTCGTCGGTCACTGTGGGCCCGGAAGCAACAAAGGCAGGATTGTCACCGGGAATGTCCGAGACGATCAGCGAATAGACACGCGCCGGATGAGCAGCTGCAGCCAGGCGCCCGCCCTTTATGGTCGACAGATGCTTGCGCACAGCGTTCATCGCCGCGATTGGCGCGCCCGACGCAAGCAGCACCTTGTTGACGGTGATTTCGTCATCGAGTGTCATGCCTTCAGGTGGCGATGGAAGAAGCGCGGATCCGCCGCCCGAAATCAGCGCGACGACGAGGTCGTCTTCAGTCAAGCCGGACACTGTCTCCAGCAGGCGTTTCGAGGCGACAAGGCCCGCGGCATCCGGAACCGGGTGCGATGCTTCGATGATCTCGATATGTTTGCAAGGCGCGCCGAAGCCATATCGCGTGACGACGACGCCTGCGAGCGGAGCATCCCCATGTCTCGTGTCCCAGGCTTTCTCGAAAGCGCTGGCCATTTGCGCTGAGCCCTTGCCTGCGCCAATGACGATCGTGCGTCCTTTTGGCTTCGGCGGAAGATGCGCGGCAATGGTCCGTTCCGGATCCGCTGCCTCGACTGCAGCCTGAAACAGCTTGGTGAAGAATTCCTTGTCCTGCATCGGTCTCAAACTTCCATATCAAAAACAAAAACACCGTCTGTGCCGTCCACGGTCGAAGAGACGATCCGCCGGGCAATCGCCTGATGTTCAGGATGAACGAGATAGGCGTCACGCGCTGCTGCATCGGCAAAATCGAGAATAAAACCTTCCGAAAATGCTTTGTCCATGCCCTCCTCCGGACTGACATTCAGACCAGATTTGATGGTTAACGCACCCGGCAGCTTGGCACATAGCGTTTCAAGATCGCGATAGATGGACCGACGGTCCGAGGATGGCACATCGTCACGGAAACGAAGAAATACGCAATGACGGATCATAGAAGCAACTTTCCCTAAAAGACGTGGCGCATCCTGACGAGATTACTGGAAATTGCGAGTGCTATTTCCAGTTGTCCTGTGAATATCATTTCAAATGGGCCGGCGACTATATGGCTCAGGATAGAAGCTGTTCCACGGACAGAGCCATGGCCAGCAGCCGTCTGTCCGCACCGTGTTGGGCGACAAGCATCAGCCCGCCCGGCAAAGTCAGGCCCGGCATCGGCAGACTGATCGCCGTCAGATCGAATTGATTGGCGATCTGCGTGTTGCGCAGGAGCAACGTTTCAACCTGTTTGTAAAAAGCCTCGTTGCTATTCACCGAGGCGATCGTTGGTGCGACAATCGGCGTTGTCGGCAAGGCGAACAGATCAAAGGCGGAAATTCGTTGATCCATCTGCCGCACCAGCGCCTGTCGCTTCTGCATCAGCTTGATATAATCGGATTCGGAAACGCCAAGACGACGCAAGAGCGGACGCTGGACGCGCTGGTCTACATCCAGTGTCTCATCATGCAACCATTCGGCGTGGACCCGGCTGGCTTCGATGCCGGCGATTGAGCCGACCGACGTGGCATCGGCCAACGCATCGATCAGATCATCGATCGAACAGTCAACGATGATCGCTCCTGCTGTTGCACAAGCCTGCAGGCATTGTTCGAAAGCACCGGCAATCGCCTTTTCCATGTCCGCAAGCAAATACCCTCGCGGCACACCGATCCGCAGTCCATTCAGGAAAATGGGCTCAGGGATAGAGATCGCCTCCCCCGCCATGATGGCATCGGCAATCGCGCAATTCGCAACAGAGCGCGCCAACGGTCCGATGGAATCGAGGCTGGGAGACAACGGGAATGCGCCCTGCAACGGAACCCGCTTGGCGGTAGGTTTAAATCCTACGACGCCATTCAGCGCTGCCGGAATACGGACCGAACCGCCAGTATCCGAGCCGATAGAGACTTCGCTGGTGCCTTCCGCTACCGATATACCCGCACCAGTGGATGATCCGCCCGCGACGCGCTCCGGATCGACGGCGTTCGGAGCTATCGGATAGTGGGGATTCAAGCCGATGGCGGTGAAGGCAAATTCAGTCATGATCGTCTTGCCGATGATCACCGTCCCGGCAGCACGCAGTCGCTCAACAATAACAGCGTCAGCCCTTGCCGGATCGGCGGAGCGCCGGATGACGGAGCCGGCCAAGGTCGGCTCGCCGGCAACGTCAAAAAGATCCTTGATTGATACGATCTTGCCGTCGAGTGGTCCGAGACTCGCGCCTTCGCGCCGACGCCGATCGGCAGCGTCGGCTTCTCCACGGGCTGTGTCGGGATAGAGCTTAACAAAGATGCGCTCATCTGCCTCGCGCGCGATCAATCGCGCAAGGCTTTGCTCGAGCCTGTCTCGTGCGGAAGATATCGGCTGTGACAATGATTTCATCCCAGATAGAAGAAGGGCTTATAAAACCTGTATAGCCGCAAGCGCATGTTGATGAAAAGCCCTCGGAAGGTCGCGCCTCCCTAGTTCCGTGCTGCTATGCAACATCAACAATGCTGCCTTGCAACATTGGCAATTTTAAATCGATGCAAATCGTAGCATGTTGCTTTTCAGGGAGGGCAATAAAAAGGGGTAAAACCAATGGACCTTCGCAACCGTATTCAGAAATATCGTCAGTACCGGCAGAATCTTCACGAACTGCGTTCTTGCACTGATCGCAACCTTGCTGATCTTGGCATCGCACGCACCGACATTCGCCGTATTGCCTGGATGGCCTGCATCTAGGCAACGATCCGTGTCGTGTCGAGTTGACAGCGCCGCAGCCCAGGCTGACGGCGTTGTTTGTTTTTTAGATCCTCAATATTCGCGGAACGCGCGTGACATACTGTCGATAACCGGCTTCGCCAGATATTCGAAGAACGTACGCTCATGGGTTTGAATGAGAATATCCGCAGGCATCCCCGGCGTTGGGGTAAAACCACGTATGCGGGCGAGCTCATTGGCGGGGATGCTGATCCGAGCGAGATAGATGTCCTGCTTCTGCGCGCTGGTCGTATCGGCCATCGAATCGGCTGACACGTAGTCGACACGGCCATTAATGATCGGTGTGGTGCGCTGGTTGAGGCCGCTCAAACGCACATGGGCTTCCTGGCCCTCCTTCACCTCATCAATTTGCATGCGTGGAATTTGCGCTTCGATGATCAAAGGAACGCCCGTTGGCAGGATCTCGACAATTGGTTTGCCGGTTTCGATAACGCCGCCGGGCGTGTGGTAGTACAATCTGATAACGGTGCCGGATACGGGCGCCTTCACCACCGTGCGGCCTAAAACGCTATCAGCTTGCCGTGTTTGCTCGCGTATGGTGTCGAGCTCGGCCTCAGCGCTTTGAATCTCGTCGAGTGCCGCCTGTTTCTCCGTATCCTTGGTCTGGATCATTTCCTTCTGAAATTTCTCGATCTGCGCATTGACTTCCATGATCTCGGCATCAAGTCGCGCGATGGTTCCTACTCCATCAGCGACGGCACGCTCGAGCACGCTTACCTCGGAGCGGGCCATCAGACCCTTCTTGAACAGGGAATACTTTGCCTTGTACTCATTCTTCAAAAGTTCAACCTGAGTCTTGGTGGCGTCGATCTGGGCATTGCGTCCGATACGGCGAAATTCCAGAGCCGAAATGTTTCTCTGCATCATCTCCAGTTCGTTGGCATATTTTGCATGCGCAGCATCGAAATTGTCATCCTGACTGTCGTTGACCGCGCGGATTTCCGGATTGGCCAGGTTATCGAGAATTATCTTTGGCGGCTGATAGCGCGCCTCACCCTTAACGACGGCATGAAGTCTCGCCAGTATCGCCTCGAGGCGCGCCTGCCGCAGGAACAATTGCTGTGAATTTGCACGGGCAGCCGTCTCATCAAGGTGGACGAGTTCGTCACCTTCCTTCACGTGATCGCCCTCCCGAACCAGGAGATCCTTGATAATTCCGCCTTCCAGGTGCTGTACGACCTTGTTCTTGCCTGTGGCCACGAAGCTACCGGGCGCGATAACAGCTGCGGCCAGAGGCGCGGTGGCAGCCCATGTTCCAAACCCGCCGAAGCAGACCAGAATCAGGATCGCACCAAATTTGCTGTACGGCTTGATCGATCTCGGAACATCGTCATACCAGTTAAGATCGTTCAATACGGTGGTGGCCATACTCAAGCCCTCTCGTTTATTTCGTTACTCGGCTGCCTGGATGTTTTGAACCGGTGCCTGTGGTTTGTTCTTGCGTGAAAGAGCTTCCATGACCGTGGCCCGCGTGCCGAACATGGTGACGGTCCCATTGTTCAAGACCATGATCTTGTCGACACAGCTGAGAAGAGCGGGACGCTGCGTGATCGTGACAACGGTAATCTTGTGTTTCTTGGCGTGGTACAGCGCTTTGGTGAGAGCCGCGTCGCCTTGTGAGTCGAGATTGGAGTTCGGCTCATCCAGAACGACCAATGTCGGATTACCGAAGAATGCGCGTGCGAGAGCGATACGCTGTTTCTGGCCGCCGGATAGCGGAGCGCCATCGGCAGCGACCATTGTTTCGTAGCCTTGCGGAAAGCTGGCAATCAGTTCGTGCACGTCGGCCAGAACGGCGGCGTCGAATATTGACTGGTCGCTGACATCCTCACGCATGCGGGCGATATTGGCCTTGATTGTCCCCGGAAAGAGCTGAACGTCCTGCGGCAGATAGCCGATGTTTTCACCGAACTGTCGCTGGTCCCAATTTCGCAAATCCATCAGATCAAGCCGAACGCTTCCCGATGTAGGTAGAATCGAGCCAACGAGCATCTTGCCAAGCGTGGTTTTGCCCGCGCCGGAATTGCCGATAACCGCCATGGATTCGCCAGGCATCAGCGTAAAGGAAATGCCGTTCAAAATGACCTTTTTGTTGGGCGGCGGAACATAAAGGATGCGCTCGACGTCGAGACGGCCCTGCGGATCCGGCAGGCGCAGCCGTTCAAAATTCAAGGGCGAGTTTTGCAGAAGGTTACGGATGCGTCCGAATGCCGAACGGAACTGTATAAAACTGTTCCATCCCTCAATCGCCCCTTCGATTGGCGCTAGCGCGCGACCGGCAATGATGGACGCTGCCACAACCATGCCGCCGGTCATCTGCCCGTCGATAGCCAAATGCGCGCCCCACCCGAGCATTGTCACCTGCGTCAACAAACGCGAGCATTTCGACAGGGTAGCAAACACGATGTTCCGATCCTGCGCCTTGACTTGCGAGCGCAAGGATCCAGCCATGTCCCGTCCCCAGATGCGTACCGCTTCGGGGATCATCGCGAGGGCATTGATGATCTGCGAATTCCGCGACATGGAGTCGAGATGCAGCATGGCCCGGCTTTGAAAGCTGGTCGCCTCGGCAAAGGAGGCTGCGGTCGCACGCTGGTTGATGAAGGCAATACCGATGAGAAGCAGCGAAGATATAACGACGATATAGCCAAGATGCGGGTGAACAAGGAAGACCGCCAGGACGAATATAGGAGCAATCGGCGCGTCGAAAAAGGACAGCAGCGTGCCAGATGTGAGGAATGAGCGCAGTTGCTGAAGATCGCCCAGCACCTGATAATCCTTGCCGTTGCCATGGAGGGAGGCACGCGCTGCAGCGCTCAAGATCGGTGCACCGAGCTGGACAGCAACTTCGACCGCCGTCCGCATTAATATAAAGCGCCGGATTGCATCGAGGATCACCTGCACGATGACCGCACCCACGATGACCAGTGTGAGCATGACCAGCGTGTCCGTCGATCGGCTGGTCAGCACGCGGTCCGATATCTGGAAGAGATAGATCGGAATTGCCAAAACCAGAATGTTGAGGAAGATTGTGAACCCCATGGCAATGATGAGGTTCCGGCGTACGGCATTGACGCCATTCTTGAAACTGTCGCTGAAGCTGATCGCAGTCACACGCTGGTGGAAGCTGCCACCACCACCATTGTCATTGACAGCTATACCATTTCCCACACCATTCCCCCCAGACACGGGCTCACGTGCCTTGATGGGCCCCCTGTCGCCTTCGATTATCTTGCCAACTTCAGCGCTCGCGGGAGGGGCAGACATCGGACGCTCCTGACGCACTTCCACGACCGCTTCGGCGACAGGTTCAATGACCTCGATGCGAGCAATACTGGGTTGCGCGGCGTGCCGTGGATTGATCTCGATGGGCTCGATAACCTCGGATGAATGAGCAGCCTCGACCTCCCGCCGGAAGAGCGAAGAGATCGTGCTTTCCATCTCCGCAAGCAATTCATCGAACTGAACCCGCTCATGTTCGCGGCCAACCAAGGCCTGACGCGAGTGCTGGGAGATAACCCGCAAGTCAGCCTGTTCATCATATTTCATAATTCCCTCGCCCCCTGAGCATTCTTCTTTTTATGCGAGAACCGTTTGCATGACGTCGACCGAATGGGACGTGTCCGGAATATGAAGAGACGATCCGTGGCCATCGTTGATCGGCGTATCTGCGTCATTATCGAGAAATGCCACGACCTCGTTGGCCAGTGGCGGGCCCTGACCTGCCGATGGCGCTGGATGAGAATCGACGAGCTCGGCCTGGATCAGGATTGCATCGGAATAAACGCCACCGCCTACATAGGAACTGCCGCTGTGGCTATCGCTATCAACGATCGTGGCGGCGTTAATCAGAGCGTTCGACCCGGTGCTGATATCCCAGACGGTATCAGATGAGTTGATCAAGGCATCTTCATAATGCGCGACGTAATCGGCATCACCGAGGACGTTCACCTGTTGAACATAATTGAGGTCGTACACATTACCGGAGACGTAGAGGACCCGCAAACCTTCGATCCCCTGAAGGGTTTGATCACCATGAAAGCCATCCGGCATATTGTACTGGCCGTTGGCAAGGCCGTTCATGGCTTCGAGGTAATGGGACGGAAGCCCAGTTACCCAATTGGTCGAATCTCCACTTTGAATGCTGGCCGAGTTCCACAAAAGGTTGTCGCTCGACGACAAGGCGCCATTGTACTCGCCAGCGCCTCCGCCAGTGGTGAATTTGTCATTGTCGAACAGGATGTTGGTCTGGAAAATAAAATTACCATCGTAGAGATGGCCGCCGATCATGACGAGATCGTAGGATTTGCAAATATCGGCAAACGATGCTGAATTCACCTGCATATTTCCGCCCGTGACGATCGTCGTGTAGACGCCGCTGGACGTAAGCACGTGCGCATCATTGTCCGACATGAAATTATACTGGGAGATCCAGTTCATCTGGATCAAGTCGCCATTGACCACAGTGATTTGCCAGTTTTGCGGGAACACCGGCTCGTCACCGGCCGCAGCTGCTGATTGAGCGCTATCGATATGATGAGCGAAGTTGGCGATGTTCATCACGTTTGTCGATGGCTGGCACAGGGACTGCTGCCCTGCGAAGCCGTTTTGGAACGTGTCACTGTCGCTATAAGCATTCGTCTGGACGATCGCATCGATGTGATAGTAGTTGCCCGCAACAGCGAAATGTGCGCCAACCGAGTTCACGCTGTTCAGCACGACCTCATTCACCATGAGATTACCGCCTGCATGAACTGTCACTGACCCGACAATATCCTCGCTGCTGATAACCGTGGGCTCCGTGGTCGTAATCGTTCCCGGCGAATTGCCCGCTTCGCCAGGCTTCAACAGGTTGGGTATGTAATCGTCGATCACCGGCGCTGTCGTTGTCTCAACGCCATTGACATAAAGGCCATCTATCGAGGGCGCCGCAATCACAGTGACCCCTGGGGTCGCGGCGAGCGGGCCATCCGCCGCCGCATGGATATTCGCGATTTCGTTGGCGAAGAACTGCGCCATGTCCCCGGCGCCCGGCACGTAATCTGTGGTAAGTGCATCGGAAATCGAGAACGCATTCGCAGAAAGGTGGGCGAAAGCCGCATCATCGGGAAAATCCAGATTCACGGGTACTTTCGTGCCCATGATCACAATGTCATTGTCCTGCAAATGGCTGGTCTGTTGCAGGACAACGGAGGTTTCCGATGGGTCTTGACCGAAATAGGGGGCTGGTTGGCCTGAGACGCTCAAACCGGATCCCGAGGAATGCAGATGTGTGTGGTGGTGAGGCAGCCTGACGCCGTGCAGATCCACTTCAATTGGATCAGCACTCACCCAAGGCATCATTACCTCGCCGACCGGCGACCAGGGCGTTGGCACATAGTGCAGATTAGGTTGGTATGAACCGGGATCGAATTGTTGATTCGGTGACGTTTCAACGGCCAAAATACTGTTGAGATGCGGTTCACCGTCCGGCGCCGCCTTGAATTCGCGATATTCGATCCGCGCTCGCGCTGCCTCTATCGAAGTATGAAAATAGCCCACGAAGTGTGCGATGGATTCTGAAATCTGATCGCCAAACCCAAGCATCTTGATGGCTCCCCCGTCAATTACCGCGGCACCCTGCCTCGTCGACATGCTGGTCTGCGCAAGTTTTGCGCAGACCATCGTCAAAGCTGGCAGTTTCGGCTTGTTGTTATTTATACGGAGTCGCTGTCACCGACGGATGTGTGTGTGTAGTCGCCGTTGATAACGGTAGCATCGAAGGCGTTCTGCTGGAGATTGGCACCGAGGACGATTTCCTGCGTGAAGGCCGACGATGTCAGATTTGCCGCTGCACTTGCCGCACTCGAACCTGATATGTCGTCTCCCGCATCGAAGTCGCCGGAAGAACCATGACTACCACCGAAGAAGCTGCTTTCAAGGCCGCCCCATCCACCGTCATCAGTACCGATACCGTCGCCAGCATGTGCAATGCCGCCAGTTGCACCTGCAGTGACACTGCCTGCATTGGCCTGGGTCACACCGGAGAGAGAATCATTATCGACAAGATCAACAACCTGGTTGAGAGCAAAGCCGGTGTTTGTGCCCGCACCGTTAAATGCATTGTTGAAGACGTTGTCGAAATGAACGTCATTGCCCGGATCGAAATTGATGCTACCCGAATCTGTCAGGAACAGGTTGTCGAAGCTGTTGCCTGAAAGGTCGAGATCGGCAAAATCATTATCGGTAGGCAGATAGCCGTCCAAGCCGACGTCCACCGTTACATTGACGTCCGTAGTCGATGTATTGGTATTGGTGTTGGTATTGTGGTTGTCGCTCTCGTTCAGGTTACCGTTGGCATTGAGATTGCCATTAAGGTTACCGTTGAGATTGCCATTACCGTTCAGATTGAAATTGTCTGAACTGGAATGCTGGTCCTGGCTTTGACCTTGCCCCTGTCCCTGGCCTTGAGCTTCCAGTTGTGCCTGACCCTGTCCCTGAGCCTGCAGCTGGAGAGCAAGCGCCGCAGCGGACGCAGATGCGCCAGCGTCGGATTCGGCTGTTGCCGAAGGGTCGCTGTTGCCTGGATGCCAATTGTATTGATTGTTCTTGTTTCCACCACTCATGATTATATTCTCCGATTTGTATCGGAGCGCGCAAAACCTCTATGCATTTCCAACGAGGTTACGATGCAAGCTCCCTATGCGTTCACTTTTTAAGCAAACATCAATCATCAACGCAGCATTTTTCTTCATGAAAAATACTACATGTTTGAATACGATACTGATGTTTACGATGTTTTTGCTTGGACAGACCCTCACTAAACTATAAAGATCCAAGCGGCTGAACGTTATGCTGCAAATGGTCAGACAGTAAGTTACCATTTTTGCTTAAACCTCTGGCCGCAGTCCACCACGCAATTCGTGTGTCCTCACAGCACACAGAATCTTCAGCGTTTTCTGCCGTTTCTTTTCGACCGTGACCTGCAACGTGGCGTAAGGAGCGGGGAAATGCCGGTGTTTACTAAGTAATATTGGGGAGGAAGACGGCGCTGACAGCCAACGCCTTTCGCACGCGAAACCGGTTTCAAAAGTTCGAATCAGCGGGCAATTCGTTTCTCTTTCATGTCACGACCGCGTCACGCGGCTTTTATTAATCCTCTGTTAATCAACACGGGTAGCGGGGGCTTACAGTCGCGTTGAAGCAAATGAATAAAAGAACTTATTGGACCGAGAATTGAAAACGCAAATAAATCCTGAAGAGAAATACTCTTCTCATCAAAGGGCGTAGGGGACTATTATGAGTGGAACAACACCTGACCATAATCATTATGCATCGAAGATCGCTGGGGAATCCAAGTTCAAAAGTGGCATATTCATCTACGCCGAATCAGGAGCAGTATTTCAGGGCCTGGTTCAATCTCTGGAGAGAACATTTCCCGACATCGATGTTCACCTTTCCAGCAAGTTCGTCGAAGCCGACGAGTTTGATGAAGATGTCGGTCTCGTGCTCGTTCATAGCAGCTTCGTCGCCGATCCAGCCGAATGCGTCACGCGGTTCAAGAAGCGTTTCCCCAGCGCATCGATCACAATGATGATCGATGAAAACAATGCTGGCGTACAGGAGTTGAACAACTTATTCGATAGCCGGCAGATCCAGGGACTGCTTCCTTTCAGTCTCAAGCTCGATATCTGGCTTGCAGTGATCTGGCTGCTCCTGAACGGCGGCGAGTATTATCCTTCAGCAATCATGCGTTCGATCGAGAAGAATTCGAACATGTCCGGCACACAGGGGCACGCGTTCGGCAACCAGGCAAAAAACAGTTCGGGAGTTGGCAAGCAGATCAAAACGTTGACGCTTCGCGAAACCCAGATCCTGGAACTTTTGTCGGAAGGTCTGCAGAACAAGATCATTGCGGATCGCCTGACGCTCTCCGAACACACCGTCAAGGTTCACGTGCACAACCTTATCCGCAAGCTTCGGGTTCACAATCGCACCCAGGCTGCAGCGGTATACCGAAACAGCATGGATCAGGAGGCGTACCAGCCCCCTTTTAAAGCTTACGGTACGGGGATGAGTCGCGTGGACGGCTCGCTAGAGATGGCCCGGGCCGTATAAGCCAAATGTCTCGCATCAATGACGTACTGATGCTGGTGGGCAAACTCAACTATACATGGACGAACACCGAAAGCCTGTTCATCTATCTGATTGCCCACCTGCTCAGCACCAACAAGGAAGCTGCAACCGTCATTTTCCTGACCTTGAATACGACCAGGGCCCGTATCGATCTGCTGGAGCGTCTGGCAAAGATTCGTTCGACCACCCCGGAAACCAAGAGTGCCGTACTCAAGATCACCAACCGGATGACGCGCGAGCAGCGCCTGCGCAACAAATACAATCATTGTATTTATTCGTTCGACGAGACAGGCAGCATCGCATCAACCCAACTGATGCGGATTGTCGATATGGACGACAACCTGAAATATGGAAAAGTCGAAGCGCTGGACGACGATGAGATGAGGCGGATTCAATCGAGTATTGACGCTGTCATCGACGTGAACAAATCGATCTGGTCATTTATAAAACTCAAAAACATCCCGGTCTGACGCACCGCGCCGGCAGGCGCCGACAGCGGTTCTCCAGGTGCCGGTGGTGGATAAGCCAGCAGGATCGCGAAAACTAATTTCTCGTGCCAAGCGCGGGGGCTCCGTCTCTGGAGCTATAATAATTATTGCTACGGTTTCGGTAGTACTGTTAATCAATTTTAATTATTGACGAAAAGTCAATATACTATAACTTATTTGTAAAAAGGGAATCAAAAAATATAAAAAACCAAGAACAGATGTAAATATAAATCCAGTAGTTTACAATCTAACCGTATTTGTATTGCGCTGTAACTATGAGTACTTCTTGGTGTGACAAGGGGAACGCAGGTTGTATGGCATATAACCACGATCTTGCAGGTAAGGCCTTGAGGTTCTTCTAGATCGTCGGGGCATGTCATGAATGAATGGGGTCGTTGGGGGGCCCGAATCATGCCGTATAGAAAAAAACCGCTGAGCGAACAGCGGAGAAAAAACACACCGGGAGCAGGTAGCCGTCTCTATGGGTCGGTGCCTGTTATTCCTGCGATTGCCGGGCTCACCGTCCAGTACCCGGCATCGGCCAGAACTCTCCTGGCCACGCGTGGCAAAGAGTTTCTCCGTTGCATATCCGATTGTAGGGTGGAAGGCAGTTGCCGGGCATAGCGCCGGCCCTGCCCAAGGCCAGACGAACAGGAAATGCAATCTCACGCAACATTTGCCCAAGGGTATCCATGCGAAATCGCCTGCAGACATTCTGCCCCTCAAAGACCGTGCATTCACGAATCGTCAATGCGTTGTGGATTGAGTTTGGCGGAACTCCGTGGAACATGCCGCCGGACTGGGAGCCTGAGCGAACGTGGGCGCGGCAACTCGACCTGACGCTGATTCCCAATCTCGGTCCGATGTCTGTCGCGATTCTGGACCAATGGCTTGCTGCCGGCGATGACGATGGTGATGGTGATGGTGATGGTGAGGTCGGTAGAGCCGAACGGCCTGGCAAGACCGAGTAGCACATTTTCCAAATTCTGCACAAAGATTAACAAAGAAAAACGCGCCCCGGAGGGCGCGTAGTGCGTGGCTTTCGCCTGTCGTTTTCTGAACTTTATTTACTAACTAAACCCCCTACTAAGTCAGTGCTACGCCGAAATTCTGAGTTACTGTTAATAGAATTTTAGAACTTCGGCGTAGGTCCCCCACTAACTGCCCGCTTGCTCCCACACACGCTTGAATGCTTTTTTGTTTTGTTTTCATGCGTTAAACTTGCGACCACGTGATGAGATTATGTTTCACCCCGTTACGCAAGCGTGACTCAAAGCATGTTTTTGAGTGTTTTTTCACAGAGTCACGTAATTAATAGGTATTAGGCGCAATCAGGACGAAAGAAACAATCGTTTTAGACCCGAAGCTTGCCCCACTGGGCGGTTTCATTGAATTGCCAGCCGGCGAAATCGGTGGGTAATTCTCCACGCGGAGCCACGCTTTGACGTTCCAGTAAAACGTCGAGCAGCAATTCGGCATCCTCGCGCTTGATATTGCGGATATGCGGTTTCAATCGTTCACCGGCCTGATTGATCTCGGGCGAGACGATATCGAAGATTCGCCGCCACGTACGTTCCTTGAAAAACACGGCCTCGGCGCGTGTGCGGATTAGAATGTGTTCTTGGAGGGTGATTGTTCCGGCAATGAGAGCCGCGTCGAGCGTCGCATCGACGGTGACCATGGCCTCGCTGAAGGCGACATAGCCGAATTCGGCCGGCGCATGCACCTGCGCCACGGCAGCGTCATCTTCCAGTCCCCCAAAGGCGTAGCGTTCAAACACCGTTCCAATGCCGATCATGCCGAATGGGTGACACTCGGCAGCACGCAAAGCGCCCATGCTGGCGGCACCGTAAACCGTGGCGCCCAGCGACAAGGCGTAAAGTATTTCCTTGTGCCAGACGGCGGCGACGTCCTCGAAGCGCCCATCGACCAGACCGATCACGCGAAAGCCTTGGTCAACCGCATGGGTGATTTCACCGCATTTGGCCGGGCCGCGGCAGGTCAATGAATATTCCGGCAGCACGAGGTCTTCACCGGCGCGTGCCGGCACAAATTCCGTTCCGGAAAGGCTTGGGCCTGCAAACAGGATCTTCATCGCCCTCTCCTATTGCCGCAACATGGCGTTGAGTGCCCGCCCGCCAAAGCGATGTTTGCGGATGCCGGCTGGACTCTCGAGCTCATTCACCAGAACACGGCAGACGGACATGCCGTAGTCCTCGCCGCCGAGCGGCACGACGACGACGCTGCCGATACCGCGCTGGCGCAAAGGTTCGAGATATGTATCGAGACTGGCGCGCATGTGCGGCTCCGGCTCGTCGAACCGCCAGTGATCGGATGGCTCGGCATGGATATAGACGCCGAGATCGGGCGCGAGGCGCTGCGCATATTCGGACGGGTCGAAATCATCGCGCGCACCGGAAATATTGGTGATGCGCGTCTGAGCCGCCTCGGTGATCGCACGCATGGCGGCGACGCGTGGCGACAGATGACAGCCATAGCCCGCGGCAAGATCGAAATGCAGATAGGTGCCGTGCTGTGTCGCCGGGCTTATCGTCGCCATGAACACCGGCAAGCCGATATCCGACGTCACATTGAACAGCCTCAGGACGAAATTGGCAGCAGCGATCCTTTCGGCCAGCCAGTCAATACCGCTATCGCCGAAAACTGCCGGGGCAACGCAGCGCGCCTGGACACCGGCGTCGGGCTGGAAGCGCCACAACTCGGTCGCATCGCGCTCGACACGTTCGCACAATCCGTGAATGACCGCTTCCAACAGGCAATTGCCTGAGGCAAGGCCATCGGTCGACTGGCAATAATGCCAGGACTGCCGCGCCGAGGTGAAATCGAGCGAGACAAGTTCGCGCGGCACGAGGACCGGCTTCTGTTTCAAAAGATCGAAACCTTGGAGCCAGTATTCGCTCTCGTCGGCTCCCGCCTCGTCCGCGCCGCGCATCAAAAGCATGCGCCCGTCAAATACAGTATGACCCGCGTCGAGAAGCTCGCGGCGGCTGGCAGCAACGGAAGCAAGTGGAATATCTTCGGCAATGGCGATTTCAGCGGCTTCCATTACAGCGGAAGCACGGGCATGGGCAGCGCTTATGCCTTTTCCCTGGCTGACGGCCAGTGTGCGGCTGTTGGGGCGCACGGCCATCCATACAGGAATGCCAATCCGGTCGAGGCCGGTCACCTCGGCCATCCGGACGATGCCCAAACGGGAAAAGTGCGGCCGCAACCGGTTCACGGTTTCGTCCGCATCAATAAGTCTCGTTGACGACGGTTCTCCCGTACGGAAAGCAGAACGAAGGTGCACTTCGTCTGCCGCCAGGCGGTCAAGAACCGGGATCCCGGCCAATGGTTTCATTGCCACTCCATCAGGCCGTGAGTCAGGCATTAATGCAACTATCCAAACGCTTGGAAGCGTCGTTGCAATGTAGTTAGTTTAAAGCAGCCGGACCAGCGGAATGCGCACGTTCTGACGGATTGCTGCGATACACGCTGTCCACAACCGGACCGGCAGAATGCGCGCGTTCCGACGGATTGCTGCGATACACGCTGTCCACAACCGGACCAGCGGAATGCGCACGTTCTGACGGATTGCTGCGATACACGCTGTCCACAACCGGACCGGCAGAATGCGCGCGTTCCGACGGATTGCTGCGATACACGCTGTCCGCAACCGGACCGGCAGAATGCGCGCGTTCCGACGGATTGCTGCGATACACGCTGTCCACAACCGGACCGGCAGAATGCGCGCGTTCCGACGGATTGCTGCGATACACGCTGTCCGCAACCGGACCGGCAGAATGCGCACGTTCCGACGGATTGCTGCGGTACCCACCAGCCACAACCGGACTGCTCGAGTGAGCACGGTCAGATGCTCCATCCCGTGCGTTCACTGTCACGACGATATCTGCCTCTTGCGACGCGGGGCTAAAGAAATGCGCACGGTCCGACGGATCATTCCGCCGACCCGCCGTCATCACCATACCGCTAGCATGAGCGCGACCAGTAGCGTCACTCCGGTTTTCATCGGCAGCAAAGATATTTCCGGGCCGGTTGGCGATCGAATCAAGGAATTCACTGCCAGCCAGTCCAGAAGAGGCGATTAAATCGCGATCGAGAGGCTCGATCGTCTGCGTTTCCGAGTCAACGAGCCAAAGCGTGTTCGTCTCTGGTTCATTCATGATGTAAAACTTTGCCATGCGAATAACCTTTCTATGAAGGAGAGCCCACGTGGCAAACGTATGACGATTCTTTTTCAGATCAAGAAAAGAATTGTCTCATCTTGTTTTCCGCTCGTATTTCCGTTTATTTTATGTTTTGTCAGGTCCGTTAGAGTGCATTTTAGTATCGGCCGCCGACCGACTGTCCGTGGCAACAGCAATACTTATTCCCTTAACTACCGACACCCCACTTTTTTTCGCCTGTTTGGCATCCTTAAAAAAATCGGCACTATTGAGATCGGCATCCGTCAGTTGTTCGACAGTCTTGGCTTGTACGTCGACCAGCCACAGTTCGTCTTTTCCGGCTTCGCCGATAATGAAATACTTCGCCATGCAGATGGGTCCTTTGATGAGATTAGAACTGAGAACTATTGGAATCCTGCTTCACGCAGAGACGCCTCATATTTTTGACGTTGTTCGGGAATTCTGAGAGACATATTCTTGATCCAGTCCCCGACTCGGAAATCCGGATTGTCTTCCAAAGATCGTTCTCTCCATTCAATCGCCTTTTCCCGCTCGCCGAGCATGGCCCAGCAGGCTGCCATGGGGCGGGCTGCTGCACGCGGGTTTTGCATACGCTGGATGAAGGCAATCGCTTCTTTGTAACGATCAAGATCGTGAAGCGTCCCAGCACCGACCCAGTAATAATAGTCCGGAGCCAGAGGGTTGAGAGCTATCGCCTGTTCAATTTTTTCGAGCGAAAGATCAAGATATCCGTAATGATTGAGCGCGTCCGCGTAGTCTGCAAGGAGATCGGCATGCTGCGGATTAATCGACTCGCCTTGGTCGAAATATTCCAGGCTATCGTCGAATTTGCCGAGATACATGCTGATGGTGCCAAGCTCGCGCAATGGTCGCTCATCATCCGGATCGGCTGGTGCAGCACGCTTGGCAATCTGTTCGCCCTCAAGCAGGATGTCTTTGTCTTTTCGCGCCAATACCAACCACTCTCGCTGCATTGTTCGCGCGATACCGCTCAGTGCCGGCACAAAGTCCGGCGCTGCCGTTAGGGCGTTCTTGAACGATTGCCGCGCCTGACGGAGTTTGGCAACGTCCAGTTTTTCAAACTCTCTCTTGCCTACAAGGTACCAGTAGTAGGCGTTCGGATCCTGGTAAAGCTTGTTGTAGCGGTCGAGTTCGGACTTCTCGATGACCGAAACGACGGACAGGATGATGCGGATGGACAGTTGACGGTACTGCTGCTCGGGCAGGACATAATCGAACTTCTGTTTTTCGGCCCAGACAATTTCCTGCGTAGCAACATCGACCAATTTCACCGACAAGAAACAGAAGCCGTCGCGGCGTACGATCTTGCTGTCGACAGCATAATTGACACCGAATTGCTCGTTCAGCCCTTCGAAACTGTCGATGGGAGACTCGGTAACGACTCTCTTCGACGTATACGGCGCGACAACGGAGAGCGTGCGCAAGCGGCAAAGCCCGATGGTGATATCGTCAACCAGCGAGGCTGCAAGCTGCTCCATCGGATCGGCTGCATTGTGCGGCATATAAAGGACCATTACCCGCGGCAAACCAGCCTGTTTGTTCTGCTCGATCTGGGTCGCCGCCAGGATTGAGTGCGGAGTCTGAATTTCCATCCCATTGCCGAGCACAGGACCGGCCGGCTGGGGCAGAATGAGAGCGCGCGTCGTCGCAGGCGAGAGCTTGGGCAACAGCTGCTGGTAAAGCTCGATCGTTTCTTCTTCCGGGTCGACATCCAGATCGTCGCGCAGCTTCTTGGCGCATTCGCGGAAAGTGCGCTCGACCTTGGCGATCAGGCCGAGTTGCGATGCCGTCTGCATCAACGTGCGGTAGCCGACCTCCTGATAGGGATCGATCTCGATCAGCTTGCGGGCGCATTGGCGTTTTTCATCGATGCTGACACCGACCGGCTGATTGACCATGTTCAAAAGCGTCGCAATCAAATCGTCGCGCAGCTTGACGCGCTGTATGTCCAGCCATTCGTCGAAATCGGAGTTCTGCGGCTCGTTCTGCGCGAGCAGGTCGCCGGTATAGAGGTTGGCAAGGCTAAGGACAGACTCGATGTCGCCCAGTTGCGCAAACTCAAGATATTCGAGGAGATCGATGCTGAGCAGCTCGGCCTTCACCTGCGACAGGTTCAGATAGACGTATGTCGCATCACCCTGGACGAGATTGAGGCCATACTGTTCCTGAAACTTGCGGATGCGCGCCAGGCTCTGGCGCAAGTTCATGGACGCATGGGCCTGATCCGTATCAGACCAGAAGACCTGGGAAAGCTTGCCACGGGAGACAGAATGATTTGGATTTTCGAGAAGCAGATAGACGACTATCCGAAGAAAGTTCGCGGGTACGCGGGGCACGAGTTGCCCGCCCAGACTAACAGTTGCCTCTCCAAAAACCGTCAGCTTCATTCCGACCTAAACCCCGGATTTATTTGATTTTCTGAATACGTAGCCCTGTCAATTTATAATGCCGTTCTGCCTTGTCACCTAACTCTACTATAGCTTGAAGTAGTTCACTATAGGGGCTATCAGCACAAAGTCTAATAACTATGAATTAAGGCTTTGCCTAAGGCAAGCACAATCGACTGATAAAAAACGCATAATTGGAAGCTTTCTCGGTGATTTTGTGCTTCCAACCGGGTTTCGGTTCAGCGTCACGGACGAGCAGTGGCCGGAAATAATAAATCCGATTGAGTCACCAAAATACTACAATTCAGAATATTCAAGGAACTGTGCACAGGAGATATGTTCTGTGAAAAGAGTGTTAGAAATATTGCCGCTGTCATGAATTGTTCACGAGGCGCCTCTGATCCGGTTTGCACGGCGTCAGAAGGCGCGCTTTATTTCCAATATAGCCTTGGCGATCGCAATGTCGGCTTCCGAGCCGGCACTCTCGGCGGTCGCCTGGAGCAGCTGCTCGCCAAGCTCAGACAAGGCAAGAGCGACCTCATACCTGTCCCAGCCGGCGCTCAATGCGTCATCTGCCAACTCTTCGAATGCCGATTGCAGAGCATTTTTGCATTCGCTGGTTCTGTTCGATTGATCGTCGAATCTATGTGGTTGTGCTATCGTCATGCCACGGATTTTATATTCGGTATGAGACCATACAAGAGAGCAATTTGAGGTAGGATCGTCTGCTTAAGGGGTAGGACGACTGGCGATGGGGTCAGTGCACAGCTGTTGTGTCGAACGGTTTCCCGTTATGGTTCATACTGTTGCGGTAGATCGCCGTCGCTTGTGTGCGGTTATGCGCCCGAAGCTTGCGGATCAGATTGTGCACGTGAACCTTGACGGTGTGGATCGAAAGCGTCAGCCGGTCGGCGATGATCTTGTTTTGCAGGCCTTCGGACAAAAGTTGCAGGATTTCGTGCTCACGCAACGTCAGTGTCTTGACGGGCCAAGCCCTGTTGGACGCGCGATCCGGCTGACTATAGAGCTGGGACACATTGCCAGACACGGCGCCGGGTGATTTTTCTATCGAACGGATGAGGTTGGAAGGAAAATAATCACCACCATTGAGCAATAACCAGACAACCGCCAGCCAAACATCAAGTTTCAAGCTGAAGGGCAAAAGTCCCTGAATTGTCTTGCTGTCGAAAAGGCCGGTTAGTTCCTTAAGGGAGCTACTGTTCTCATCGATCATCAGCGTGACAGAGGCATTTGGAAAACGCATCTTGCAACGTGCAATGCAATCGACGATGTCGGCAGCAAAGTCGGCATGAAGCAGTACGAGGCCTATGTCGTTGTCTGGCGCGCTCGGATCGCCAACGCTGTTCGAAAGACTAACCCGGGCATCCGGAAATGTCCTCTCGAGAGATTGCATCAAACCCTGAAACACGACTCCAGCCTCGGCATAGATGAATATACCGCTTCGGAATTTGGACCCGCCTTCAACCTGGGATCCCTGCTGGATATGGTCAGTCCCCATACGCGCAACTGTCACACTCATGTTCACACCCTACGCTACCTGATGAAAAGAAGTATTCCCCTTGTACTTGTCTTATTGGAAAGGAATTTTTGAAAGGCCCACTTCAATTCTGTTCTATGCTGAAAATACTTGCAGATCTGCAAAGCTAATTAACCAAACGTGACGCGACCGTGACATGTTCCGCGGTGGCGACCTCCTGAAACTCAAGTCACCCAGAATAGGCTTTTATACGCGTGATTCCATTAGTCCAAAGGGACACTGGCAAGATCGCGAGGCTCATCCATCAGGAGGAACTGCTTCTCACTTCTCCTAAATAGTATCGCATGAGTGGCGGCGTTACTCTCCATGAAAAGCATTCCGTACGGCCGTGACCAGATGAAAACATCTCGCACGGGGGATGCATATCACTGGGGGTGTGTCTTGTTTGTTTGGATCACCAATTGTCTAGCAGCTTTGGCAGTCAGCGCCTTGCTGATCGTTGTGCTGAAAAAAGTTTCGCACGCGTGTTCGCTCGTCGACTATCCTGACAGGAGAAAGCGGCATGATGGCGTGGTGCCTCTATGCGGCGGCATCGCGATCTTCGCTGCGTTCACCATGGTCATGCTCGTTCTCGGAAATGCATCGTTGCTTCCCTTGACCTTCTGGGCCGGCCTTCTCATCACAATTCTTGTGGGCATCATCGACGATCGCAACGAACTCTCGGCAATCAAGCGTCTCGCGGCGCAGTTCTTTGCGGCAGTTATTCTGGTCAATCCTCTTTCAGGTTCGACCATTGTGACCGGTATCGCACTTCCGCCTGCCCTTCTCAGCATATCGTTCCCGCTCCTTACGGTCGTGGCCATTTTGTTCGTAGTAGGCCTGATCAACTCCTGGAACATGATCGATGGCATAGACGGTTTGGCGGGCGGGAGTGCGGCCGTCGCTCTGTTCTGGCTTGCGGTCATTGCAGCCTGGAAAGGCGCTGGCGAATTGGTACTGCCAATTGCTGTGCTCTTAGCGGCAGTCGGCGGTTTCCTTGCGTTCAATATGCGCAGTCCCTGGCTCTCGCGCGCCAAGATATTTCTGGGAGATGCTGGCAGCACGACGCTTGGCGCTGCCATTGCCTATCTCGTGACCAGTCTGTCGATCCATTCTCACATCGCCTTTTCAGTACTTTTGTGGATCGTCGCCATTCCGGTAATCGATACGCTCAGCCTGATTGTCCGGCGACTTCATGCAGGTCGCAGCCCATTGGCGGCCGATCGTTGCCACCTTCACCACCTCCTGCTCGACAGGTCGATCTCACCGAGGACAACGACGAACATCATCCTTGCAGCATCGGCGCTTTGCGGTGGAATCGGCTGTTTCGGCATCATCATCGAGGCGTCGAACTATTTGATGACCATTGCCTTGCTGATCCCGCTGGCCGCACATTCCGCCTTTGTATTTCTCACGAGTGAGGCGGGCACGGATTGGGTTCAGCAGTCACGTTCGGTCGCGGTAGCCCAGTTGAACCCGATGCCGCCCGCTCCAATGCGCGCGGAAATAGGCATGGGTCATGCGTCTCCGCCGCCGACTGCCAACAGCAACACCGGCATGTTTTCAGACGCCGTTTAAGTTAGTCCAAAGTGTGGAGTGATCCCTTGTCAATATCAGTCTTGATCATGACCTTGAACGAAGAAATGAATCTTCCAGCGTGTCTGGCATCACTCACATGGTGCGACGACATTGTCGTCCTGGATTCCTTCAGCACCGACCGGACCGTCGAAATCGCCAAGGCCGCCGGCGCACGCGTCTATCAGCGCAGATACGACTCCGAATACCAGCAACGCATGTTCGCCATGAAGGAAATCGAGTATAAGTATCCTTGGGTTTATGGACCCGACGCGGATGAAATCTGCACAGATGAATTGCGCGACGAAATGTTTGCTATCGCCAACGATCCTGACAGACCGGAGGCATTCTTTCGCGCACGCTACAAGAACATGTTCATGGGGCGCTGGATCAAGCACAGCAGCCTTTATCCGACGTGGAATCCGCGGCTACTGCGGCCTGACCGTGTTCACTTCGAACGCGAAGTGCACATGAGATGTATCGGGGACGGTCCGGCGGGACGGCTGAATGCCCATTACCTGCACTACAGTTTCAACAATGGTCTGAAGGCCTGGTACGAAAAGCATAATCGCTATTCCAGCGCCGAGGCGCGGGAATCGCTCAATAGCCAGCGCAACGGGAAAATTCCTTGGCACCAGATTTTCAGCGGACATGAGGAAGCGCGGCGGCAGGGCCTGAAGGAATTGTCATGCCGTCTCCCATTTCGCCCGTCTGCGCGCTTCGTTTACATGTATGTGTTTCGTCGTGGATTTCTCGATGGCTTACAGGGCTACCATTACTGCCGACTCATCGCCGCTTACGAATATATGATTGTGATCAAGATGATGGAACTCAAGCGCCGCGAGCGGGGGCTTCCGGTGTGACGCTGCATTCGAACCAGACCGAGGCGACCATCAGCTTTACCCGAAGAAACTTTAGCGCGTTCCTGGCATTCACATGTTTTGCCATTGCCCCTCTGATCTTCGTCTATCCGTTGGCACTGGTGTTTGCCGATCCCCTGTTGACAGTGCGCGCACCAGCCGAAAAAGCGGATGTCATCGTTGTCCTTGGCGGCGATGGACCGGCCCGCGCCGCTTGGGCGGCTACCCTGTGGCTTCAAGGAATAGCGCCGAGGGTTCTGGTCAGCGGGAGGGGGGACTGCAGTTCGATTCGGCAAAACATGATGGAAGGAGGCGTGGATGCCGATGCTATCACGGTCGAGTGTCAATCGACCACAACTTGGGAAAATGCGGTCTTTTCCGAGCCAATTCTGGACCGGATGAAACCCCTACGGGCCGTCCTGGTCACGAGTTGGTTTCATTCGCGCCGCGCGATCGCTTGCTTCAAGGCGTTTACTCCAAGCGTCGACTGGATCTCTGTCCCGGTCGGGCCAACGAAGGCCTATTATGCGCTCGTTTTCGATCCGAACGGCATCCAGATCCTCAAGGAATACCCGAAAACAATTGGGTATGAACTTCGCTTGCTGGTGCGGTCGCTAATGCAAAGCGCGAGCCTGTCGCGTCCTTGGTTCGAGGCAACGACATGAATATGCTTCTGACCGTGATCCTCCTGCTCCTCGTCCTGTCGATGCTCATATGGGGGATAATATCGAAATCCCGCATATATCAGTTTCCTTTTCTTGTCGGTGCGATAACATTCAGCTTCATTCTCCCCCAGTTGCCAGCGCTTGTGAACGATAGGTTCCTGCCGGAGGACGCTTACGCCAAAACGATTTTTTTCACGATTCTATGCGTGGCGATGTGTTGGCTCGGTTGGAGCCCCAAAGCAAAGCCGTTGTCTTTTTTCAAACATGATTTCGACGAAAAGCGTTTGCTGATCGTTGCCCTGTTGTTTTCGCTTTGCGGTGCATTTTTTTACTACAAGCTCAGTCGGCTTCCAGGAGAAATGATCGTCGGCGTCCAGATGTCCGGCGCATCTGTCATGTATCTTTTTTTCGGGCGCTTCCTCACCTACGGCTTGGCAATCGCGGTAATTTGTCTGGCAAACAGACTCTCGTGGATGGCTCTAGTCGTAATATGCTTCGACCTGGTCTTCTATATGGACCGGTTGGTGGTAACCGGCAAGCGCGGTGAAGCGTTGGAATTACTGATTATATTCGCCCTAGCGTTCTACTTTTATCGCGGATGGGTGATACCCCGGTTTCTCATTCTGGCCGGGATTGTCCTAGGTACTTTGCTGATGACCAGTATGAGCGACTACCGGCAGATAACGCGGGCAAACTCCGGGCCGGTCTGGCAGGATATCATGCAGATCGACGTTTCCGCTAATTTCGCAAATGCAATGCGCGACGGCGGCGGCCATGAAATGCAAAACGCCATATACCGCATTTACAATACGGAACACATGATGGAATTCGACTATGGCAAATTTCATTGGAACCGCCTGGTCTTCAATTATGTGCCGGCCCAATTGTTGGGAGACAGGCTGAAGAGTTCGCTGATGTTTTCAATGCCCGCACTTGCCAGGGATTACCAACCTTTCACCGGTACGACCGAAACCGGAATGGCAGACGCGTTTCAGTCGTTCTGGTATTTCGGGGCGCTGAAATTCCTGCTGCTTTCCTATCTCATGTGCAGATTGTGGAAGTCCGCAAATAGCGGGGCGATGGCAGCACGATTCGTCTACATTCTGTCGATCATTCCAGCAATGCACGCGATCTCTCATCAGACGGATTGGGTCGTGATGATATGGCCCCACATGCTCATCTTCGTGGTACCGGCGTTTATCTATGCAAGAATTCCGGCCGCGCGCATTGGACTTGTCTTCGATCGAACAAATTCGGACACGCAGTACATGGCGTCAGCGTCAAATTGAGAAGGAAGACCAATGCATTCGCATTTTGAGGATCGGGTGTTCGAACGGGGTAAGCAGCCGCTCCCCCGCTTTGGTGGCGCTACCTATGCGCTGAAATTCCGGTTTATGCGGCTGGCGTGGACTCTATCTTGGTATCTGCTTGCCGCGTGGACGCCACCATCGTTTACCCGTTGGCGCTCATGGGTATTACGGCGCTTCGGAGCGAATATTCATCCTTCAGCCCATGTTCGCAGCAGCGCAAAAATCTGGTGGCCAGGAAATCTCAGAATGGGTCGGTACGCCTCGATGGGACCTGGCGTGATTTGCTACAATGTCGCAGAGGTCACAATCGAGGATTATGCCATTGTTTCGCAGCGCTCGCATTTGTGCACGGGAACCCATGACGTTGATGACGCGGGATTTCCGCTCAAAAGCCGGCCAATCACAGTCGGTTCCAACGCCTGGATCGCAGCCGAGGCATTCGTGGGACCCGGCGTCGTCGTTGGCGAGGGGGCGGTTCTAGGCGCTAGAGCTGTTGCTTTCAGCCGACTCGATCCTTGGACCATTTATGTGGGAAATCCTGCAAAAGCCGTCCGAGGCCGCAGCAAGGCTGCTGCGGCCTAGATCGGCTGCGGGATGGTGGGCTATTGTGGTCGATGAGCGCTTCGATGCTGTTGCGAGCGACACCGCTTCGTCGCTGAGATCGCCGCTTGGAACATCAGCGAAACACAAGTGGCGCTCGCATCAACTGGATGCTCTCAACCGGGCACTTCAAAATAGCCCCGGGGTTACGCAAAGCCAACTGCCAAAGAGTCGTATTCTCTGTGCAGTGGTGTGCCGATCTCGATCAAAGCATCTCATTTCTGAATAATCTGAAACTCGAAATTGCGAAAGCACTCGAAACCATTAGCAAATTGGAGCCGAGAAAAATTGCCCCTTCTGGGAGAGCACGCCATCCCTACCCACATACTACTGAAAAAGGTGAGTCATGATCGGTACTGGGGTGATCCCATCGTCGCAGATGGAGGTTTGACAACAACTTAAGTGCTTGAAGGCAAGGTGGCGTCAACGTCGGTGCTGAGTGACAGACATGCTGGCCTCGCGTGCTATTCGACCTCATCACAAGTTGGGTGAGATGTGCAAGCAGGCACTTCCAGCGGGCGATCGCGGTCGTCCTTTTTATCGACTTCAGTGTGGTGGACGGGGTCCGACACGGCTCGACCACACGAGGAGGGCCCTGGCAAGATCGACGCAAAGGACTCTGCTGGGAGCATAATTAGCGATGAGGAATGCGACGCATAGCGCACAGGCTTCGTCCGAGTTCGACGATAGACCTCGCCCGACAATTCTTCAATTTGCCGTTCAGTATTGAGGACAGGCTCCCAGCCCGTCAACTGTAGCTTCCTCGAACTTGCGACGAGGTCACCGTTCAATCTTTTGCGGCGCTCGCCTTGCCCGGTGATATTTGCGAGAGGGTTCAAAATCCACGATGGAAAGGAAAACAGCCGTGGACTTCGATCTAAGCCACGGCGCATGGCGGCCACAATCTGAGATAAGGTTACCGGGTTTTTGTCCGAAACAATAAAGGTTCCGCCGTCAGTCTTGGGCTCATTCAAACTGTGGATTATCGCTCGACAAAGAGCCCCCCTGTCGAGCAGGGAGCGTTTGCCGGGTAGCGAGTTCAGCGGCAGCGGCACTGGTAATGCGGCAAGCTTCGTGAGCGTGGCCAAGTTAGCCTCTACACCTGCGCCGTAAACGAGCACGGGCCGCAGGATGGTATAATTTCCGCGAGGCAAGCCGGCGGCGATTTCAATCTCAGCCGCGAGCTTGGCCCGACCATAGTCATCGGTCGGCCGTGGCGGATCGCTTTCCACCGCGACACCCTCATGAATGGTCCCGCACTGCGCCCGTATCGTAGAGACAAAGACAAATTTTCCCGAGATGGTTTGATGCGCGGCCTTTGCCAGTTTGGCAGAAAGAACGCAATTCACGCTATGGTACATATGTGCTGGAACAGCATGCCGTGTGTGGTGAAGGGCGGCCAGATGCACCACATGGTCGACCCCCTGCAGGATGTGCTGGAAGGCCCCGACAGGGTCGTCCTGCAAAGGAAGGCGGACACTTTCCAGACCGTAATTGCCAATTCTGTCGACGTCGCGCGTCGCGCCAATCACCCGATAGCCGGCCGACTTCAACTGCCCGACCAGTTCGCTGCCTATAAAACCGGAACAACCCGTCACGAGGACCACGCCGCGGCTGTGGTTCGGGCCATCATAAAGGCGTGCTGGGTGCGTCATGTGATTCCCGACTTCCATGCGATTCCTAATGTTTCGGATGCTTCAGCGTTGCATGCGCCAGCGGGTATAGCACTTGTGAAGTGGTGCTCCGCCGATCCAGTGATACTTGCAGTTAGTCCATTGCGACATGTCTCATTGCCCCCCGTCAAATCCTGTGCAGCGGCCTGCCCTAGTGATCGGCAGCCGGCGCCAGTAAACTCGAATCTGGCTTGCTGTTCCTGTTAGGCCTATCGTTGGGCGAGTAGCCCAGGATCGTCAATTCGGCGATACGTGGCCATGTGTAATTCTCACGAACCAGCCGCTGGCCATTTTTTCCCATGATCGACGCCATTGCCGGATTGTCGAGCACGCAGGTCAGCGCGGAAGCAACTCCGGCCGGATCGAGGGAAACCACTATGCCGGCATTTGCCGCTTTAACTTCTGGAAAATGACAGGCGTCGCTGATGACCGCTGGCAGGCCACAGGCCAGAGCCTCGATAATGGCGATGCTGAAACCCTCCTGGCGGCTCGGAAGGCAAAAACAGCTGGCATCCACCAACGCACGCAGTTTGTCTCCTCCATAAACGGGTCCGATCAAATGAACCCGATCCGCTATATTGAGTTGACTGATCTGGGACACAAAGCTTTCCAGGGCACCGCCATCCGGACCTGCTACGACCAGATCGACATCGGGATGCGATGCGGCGATAAGCTTGAAAGCGTCGGCGAGAATGTCCAAGCCTTTCTTGGTATGCAGCCGGGACAGGAAGAGGACGACACGCTTTTCCCCAGCGAGGGAAAGTCGCTCGCCAAAGAATCCTCTTTCAGGGAGATCAGCAAATTCTTCCAGGAATATACCGTTGGGTATCGTGAGGTTTGGCGCCTTTAGGCGAAGAGATTCGAGGAGCCGGGATTCGTCCGCGTTGAGCATCACCAGGAATTTTGCCTGGTCGAGCATCTTGCGGTAGCCAAGAAGCAACGCTACTCGCTTCTTCAACCGCTTCTGATTCATGCTCCAGGCGTCGAGCATGCCATGGGGCTGCACACAATACGGGATGCGGTTCATTCTGGCTGTACTGGCGGCGCGCTTGAGGATAGGTTCCCATACACCGTGAATATGGACGAACGACGCGCCCTGCAGCACCCTTTGCAGCTGCCGTGAGCCGTTGATGCACAGAACGTGCTCGATCCGGTCCGGATCTTCAAGCAAGTGCCAGTGGATGAGCGAGAAATAAGGGACGTCTCCAGCAGATTGAAATGCCCGCTTTTGAATCTCAACGCCACCATAGCTGAAGATGTGCACGTCGTGGCCCAGCACCGATTGTGCAGCTGCCAACCTCACGCAAACGCTCTGGGGCCCTCCCTGAGCAGGATCAATGGAAGAGATGACGTGGACTATTTTCATGCGACACACCCTGTCGGTGCACGGCGTTGTGCAGGAAGTACCGACAATGCCGCAAGCAAACGTTCGCCATAACGCTTGACGGTAAAGTCCGCAGCGCGCTCGACAGCACTCTCCGACATTGCCGCGCGCATCCCGACATTGTTCGTCAACGTGGCAACTGCTTTGGCTATCGCCTCACCGTCACGAATGGGGACAACGAACCCGTCTATTCCATCACGTACAACGCTGCCTGCGTTTTCAGTGCAGATGACAGGAAGTCCGGCGGCAAGCGCCTCATAAATGGCGGTGGCTGATCCTTCGCATATAGAAGGTAGAAGGAAGACATCGGCCCAATCATATTCCTCTGCCATCTCTGCGCGTGGAACGATCCCACGCAGTTCGACATGCTTGGAAAGTTGCGCCATGACGCGCTCAGAAAGACTGCTCGGACCTGCCATGCGGAAAGTTGCGGATGTACCGAGCAATCGCGCTGCCTCAGCGACGTAGGGGGAGCCTTTTCGCAGACCGACCTGCCCTACGGTCAACACGCGCAGCGGACCGCCAATGCGGATAATTTCCTGAGGAGGAAATTGCGGATCGATGCCATATGGAACGACCACACACCGTTCCGCTCGTCCCCCACGCGCAATGACGTTTCGGCGGACAAAATCTGATGGGCATATGATAATATCCGCGAGCTCCCATTCAGCTTTTTCGCGCTCTGCAAAGGCTTGGGCATACTGATTGTCGGTATGAGGTCCGGCCCAGTCCGGAAAGCTTTGCTGCTCTCTCTTGACCAATTCCTCGACGACATCCCGTGGGGCAATCATTTGTTCGACCGCAGTCCACATGCCTTGTTGCTTTGCGGCAACCATTTGCTCCAATGCATCACCGGCAAAAGCGTAAAGACCTGCCGCACCGTGAAAGCCGCTGGATGCAACCAGGCGTGAGAATTCCGAGCCTGCCCAGACCGCGTGATTCGTCTCCTCAATGACATTCGCGAGACGAAGCCTGCGTACTGCCGAACGAATGCCGAACCCCGGGAAGGTTGAGATCAATTCGGGTGCCACACCTTTTGGCACACGCCCAACCAAACGCTGTACAGACGAAGGAAGCAGGCTTTTAGGAAGTCTATTTACCATGCGGGGCCAGCTCTTGGTCGCGCATATGTCAGTATAAAAATGTGCGAGCTGCCCTTCGGACGCGAAGATGCGCGGAACAGCATAATGCATGCGTGCGCCAAGCTGACTAACAACAACGGTGCCTGTCATTCCGCAGGACCGTAAACTGAGGACTGTGATGTACGGGAGGCCTGTTGCTTGAACTTGAACATAACCTCGGACCATGCACCTACGGCGTTATCACGCGAGAACACCGTATCCAGAACCCGTCTTGCATTCTGCCCCATTTGCATGCGGCGCTCGGGGGCATTCTTCATTTGAACGATGAAATCCGCGAGTTTCCTCCCCTCTCCGATCTCGACTGCCGCTCCGCAATCTGCCGATGCGACCACCCGCGCGACCTCGCCGTTGCGATCTCCGATGAAAAGCGTCGGTCGGCCGGCTGCCATAACACCATAGAATTTGCTTGGCACGATGCAGTGCTCGAGCCGGGGAATGAGCGATACAATATGAGCGTCAGCGGCGCTCAGACTCTCAGCGATGTTTTCGGGAGGTTGGAGCGGTTTGAAAATGACATTTTTCAGCTCGCGATTCCGAACTACTTCTTCCACGTGCGTACGCTGCTGACCGCCGCCGATCATCAGGAACTGAATGTCATCGTGATCACTCAGGAGAACCGCCGCTTCGAGCAGCGTTGAAAAGTCGTGGGCACGACCAAAATTGCCGGAATACCCCACCACAAATTTGTCCTGCAGGCCCCAGCGGGTCCGCAGGCTATTGGATGCAGGCGCTACGGGATAGATTTCCTCGCCGTCAGACCAATGGTGCATGACAAAAACCTGTCCATCCCGGAAGCCGCGATCGCTGAGGTAAGACGCCATCGTCGCTGTAGGACAGACGATCATAGCCGATTTGCGCATCGACCAGTTACGCATCGATCTGCTGATCGTACCGGGTATGCTTTTGTTCGAAAGCATACCGAGTTCCATAGCCACTTCGGGGAAGAGATCCATGACCCAGTTGACCATCCGCGCGCGGCGCAAGCGTATCGGCAAGGCGGTTGTGACCGACAGCAATGGCGGGTCAGTGCAGACAACACAGATGTCGCCGCTTTTAAGATTCCATAAGCACCAGAGGAACGCAGAGAGGTGGAAAGTGAGATAATCGATCGCCCTGCCGAAAATATTCTTGCGCCCGAATCGGGTAGCCCACAGGCGTTTTACATTGAGCCCTGTCACCATTTCTTCGGCCGGTAGCGTTACATTGGAATGATCGTGCAACGTTCGGCTTGCGATCGCAGTCACTTCAAAGCCGCGCCGCGCCAGCGCAAATGCAAGGCCCGATACCATGCGGCTGGTTGCTGATTGATCGGGAAAGAAATAGCGGTTTGCAAAAACGATTTTCATTTGCGAGTGCCTCGAGCCAGGGCCGTCTGTCAAACACAGATTCTTGATTTGGATTGTCGCAGTTCACGGCTGGCAAGGACAAGTTCAACAAAGGCACTACGGCCTCCCGTGGCTGGTCATCCTACCTACTCCTTCCGGAGAGGTCATGGCCGATTTCCGCCCCTTTTAGCGGCTCCAGCTTGCCCGATATGTCTTGTATTCCCTCGGGTTGGGAGCCGATCCTATCCCTATTGCCGAAGTGTATCCCGATGAGCGTCATCTATAGTGAAATCGAAATCACTCATTGTCTTCGGCCGCTGTTTGAACGGGAAAACGCGCCAAGAAGCTAAAGCACAAAAAGCTCCGAACAGAACCCGATCTGGAAACGACGAATGACCGCGAAAACCGCATTGATCATTGGTGTGACAGGACAGGACGGCGCCTATCTCAGCGAGCTGCTGCTCAACAAGGGGTATATCGTTCATGGCCTGAAAAGGCGGTCATCGTCCTTCAATACGGCTCGTATCGACCATCTGTACCAGGATCCGCACGACGACGATGTCCGCTTCCGTCTTCATTACGGTGATCTGACCGATGCAACGAACCTTTGCCGCGTGGTTCAGGAGGTCCAGCCCGACGAAATCTACAATCTCGGCGCGCAAAGCCACGTTCAGGTCAGCTTCGAAACACCGGAATATACGGCCAATTCCGATGCGCTTGGCACGCTGCGCTTGCTTGAAGCCATGCGCATCATGAAGATTGAAAAAACCTGCCGTTTTTACCAGGCCTCGACATCCGAGCTCTTCGGCAAAAGCATCGAAGCGCCGCAGAGCGAACAGACATCGTTCTATCCGCGCAGCCCCTATGCGGCCGCTAAACTTTACGCCTATTGGATCACGGTCAATTACCGCGAGGCATATGGGTTTCACGCCTCCAACGGAATTCTCTTCAACCATGAGAGCCCGATCCGAGGCGAGACCTTCGTGACGCGCAAGATTACCCGCGCTGTCGCTGCCATTGAACGTGGCCTCCAGGATAGGCTGCGGCTTGGCAATCTCGACGCCAAGCGCGACTGGGGTCACGCCCGGGACTACGTCGAAGGCATGTGGCGTATCGTGCAGCATGAAACGCCAGACGACTTTGTTCTGGCGACCGGCGAGACCCATACGGTTCGCGAATTCGTCGAGAAAGCCTTCGGAAACGTCGGAAAAGAAATCGAATGGAACGGCACCGGTGTCGACGAAGTCGGCTACGACCGGAAATCGGGAAACGAACTCATCGAGATCGACCCGCGCTATTTCCGGCCGACCGAAGTCGAACTCCTGCTTGGCAATCCGGCGAAAGCGCGAAATGCGCTCGGCTGGACCCACACGATCTCATTCGATGAGCTGGTCTCTGAAATGGTTGAATCCGACATGCGAAACATCATGCGCGAAGAAGGGCGGAATGATCTCTATGGTTGAGTCAGAAAATCATCACTTCGATCTCCGGGGTAAGCGAGTATGGGTGGCAGGGCATACCGGCCTTGTGGGCTCGGCACTGACACGGCGGCTCCAGTGCGAGGGTTGTGAATTGCTTGAGGTTTCTCATGACGATCTCGATCTGACGCGGCAGCTGGAAACGGAAGAATGGATGGCCAACGCGCGCCCTGATGCCATTTTCATCGCAGCCGCGAGAGTTGGCGGAATCATTGCGAATTCGACGTATCCAGCTGATTTTCTTTACGACAACGCGATGATCGCCATGAATATCATGCAGACAGCGCACAGGCTGAACGTTCAAAAACTGTTATGGCTTGGATCGAGCTGCATTTTTCCAAAATATGCCGAGCAGCCGATCCGGGAAGATTCCTTGCTGACCGGGGCGCTGGAGCCAACCAACGAGGCCTATGCAGTTGCAAAAATCGCCGGTCTCAAGCTGGCCGAAGCCTATGCTCGCCAATATGGTCAGAATTTCCTGACGGCAATGCCGACAAGCCTCTATGGACCCAACGACAATTTCGACCCGCAGAATTCCCATGTGCTACCCGCCCTCATCCGGAAGATGCATGAGGCCAAGACCTCGGAAAGCTCCACAGTTGTCGTCTGGGGCACCGGAACACCGAGACGCGAATTCCTGCATGTCGATGATCTGGCTGACGCGTGTGTATTTGTAATGAAGCAGTATGCCGGCCCGGAATTCATCAATATCGGCTCGGGCCAGGAAATCTCTATCCATGATGCCGCAATCCTGATTGCAAAGATTGTTGGCTATGAGGGGTCTATTGTCTTCGATACATCGAAGCCTGATGGAACTCCGCGAAAGCTGGTCGACCCTACGCGCCTGCAAAGCATGGGCTGGCGGCCGAGCATCGAACTCGAGACCGGACTGAGCGACCTATATATGCGCTGGCAACAATCGATGCGCGCGTCGACCAACATCGCGCCGATTGCTTCGGCAGGACGATAGGCTTCAACGCCCTATCAACAAGAAAACAGCCAGGTGAACCTGGCTGTTTTCTAGACTGCTGACAAACCCGTCGATTTTCGGCGGGTTTTGTTTTTGGTTTTTCTGCCGCGTTTAGGGATGGTGTCCAGATGGCGGATGCATTGAGGCTTTTGGCCTCAGGCATGGGCGATCTTGGGTGGCTTGGTGAGGGCCATTGCGATCTTCTTGATGTTCTGTGCGGCGGCTGCGAGTAGGCACTGACAGGCGACGCGGGTGAGACTTCGGAACCGCGCATAGCGATGGCCATGAAGCTGCTTGGCGTCGGCAAAGGATCGTTCGACCGTCTCTTTGCGCCTCTTGTAGACTGCCTTGCCCCAGGCGGTGAGACGATGGCCGTCGGTGCGTTCGCGGGCATCGGCCCAGACATGGCGGGTGACGGTGCGGATTGCCTTGGCATTCGAGGTGCAGGAGGCCAACAGCGGGCAATTGGCGCAGATGGCCGGGTCGGATGTGTAATGCCGGTAACCGTTGCGGTCAGTAGTCGAATAGGTCAGCAACTGGCCCTCGGGGCAGCGATAGCCATCGGTCTCGGGTTCGAAGACGAACGTCGACTTGCGCATCATGCCGGGCTTGGGCGGAGTGGGATTGCGATAGCTTGTGACGCCAAGGATCTGCCGGTCTTCCAGGCCCTTGGCGATGCCCGGTGTAGCATAGCCGGCATCCAGCCCGACCGCGCCGACATCGAAGCCGAAACGGGTCTGCTGCCGGTCGAGCCTTGAGAGATAGACGATCGAGTCATGGACATTGGCCGGCGTGACATGAGTATCGGTGATGATGGCGAGCTTGCCGTCCACCGTGCGATGATCGAGATAGAAGAAGCCCTTCGGCTTGCCATCGCGCACCATATAGCCGCTGTCTGGATCGCTGCGCGAGACCTTGGTCTTCTTCACCTCCGGCCGGCGTTCCTTGTCCTTCAAGGGCTTCTGGCCGTGCAGCTTGCGTTCGGCCTCGATCGCCGCATCCAGATCGGCCCAATAGTCGGCGCGCGACTTCTCGATCATCGCAAGATCGTATTTGCCCTTGTTGGCATTGGCCTTCAGATGGGTCGAATCCGTGTAAAGCACCGTGCCGTCGACCAGCCCGTGGCCGATCGCCTGCTCGACGATGTGATCGAAGATGTCCTGGGCAACCGATGTATCGTTGTAACGGCGGCGGCGGTTCTGGCTGAGCGTCGAGGCGTCGAACACTCCATCCGTCAGCTTCAACTGCAGAAACCAGCGATAGGCGACATTGACTTCGATCTCGCGCACCAGCTGCCGCTCCGAGCGGATGCCATAGAGATAGCCGAGGAACAGCGCCTTGAACATCAAGGTCGGGTCGAGCGGAGGGCGGCCGTTGTCGGGGCAGTAAAGTCCCGCAACACGATCATGAATGAACGAAAAGTCGATCACAGCGTCGATCTTGCGAAGCAGGTGATCCTTCGGCACCAAGCTGTCGAGCGTCACCATCTCGAGAGCCGTCTGCTGCGGCGCGGGTTTCTTCAACATGTCCCACTGAATCACAAACCCCCGGCCAAGGCCAGGGGTTTGTCAGCAATCTGAAAAAACAGCCAGGTGAACCTGGCTGTTTTCTTTTGTGCGGAACCCCTCTTTGACCGCTTTTAGCCAGGACCGTTGATACTGTTCGCTGCCACATCTTTCGGCACCGTCAGCTGTGCTCGTAGAATATCGCCGGCCTTGATGGGATCGTGTTCGGTCAGCTCCGATTCCTGATACTCGCCGTTGACGATGCGTGCGACCGAGAAAGTCAGTTTCACGGACTGGTCGCGCGTTGTCGCGCGCTGCGCCGTCGCGCCGATCTCCGCCATCGTCTGCACAATGAAGGCCAGTCGCTTCTTCAGGCGAATGAGATCGAGTTCGATATCGCGTAGTTGATTGGCTGCATCATTTGCCCGCTGCTCATTCAAAGCAAGGAGCCGCTGTCCGATAGCGTTTTCGTTTTGCCTGGCGCGGGCGAGGAATGAACCGAATTCAAGCGCGTCACGGCGCATGGCGGAAAGTTGCCTTTGGCTATCCCGCAGTGTCGATTGTGCGGTAAGCCCCTGAGTGACCAGCTTCTCCGAGGCTCCAACATTCTGTTCCAAAAGGGAAATTTCCTCGTTACGCAGCTTTGTGCTTTTCTCGAGCGTATCGATCTCTTCGCGATAATTTTGTTTCTGATCTTGAAGTGCTTTCTCTTCGCTATGCAACGCTGCCAAGCGTATATCGAAAACCCGGCGCTCGGAGTTGATAATTCTTTGGCGGGCCTGCAGATCGTCGGTGATAGTGTCCTTGTCCAAGACATATACAAACGGCTTTTCGTCCAATTCCGCCTGGAGACGCGCACGTTTCACGTCCTGGGCAAACAATTGCAGGGATGTGTCTGAATACTCTTGACGCGCAGTAACCAGCTGGGTTCCCGCAGTGTCCATCTTATCCGCTGATTCTTTCAGACCACCGCTCAGTGCAAATAGTTCGAGTGCAATCATGCCAGGCCGAAATTCGTATTTACCGGGCTTCTGGACGTCGCCAATGACATACACGGGCGCATACTCCTTCATTGCAACGGAAACGGAAAGACCAGGAATGTGTTGAAGCAACGCCTGACTGATCGTGCTGCTGATTTCCGATATAGTGTGATCTGCAACGGGAATATTGCCGAGAATGGGATATCCGATCGTTCCTTCGACGCTTACGGGGAACGTCCCGGAGAGTCCTGTATCGCCATAAACTGTGATCAGAAGAATGTCGCCCGATGCGACTTTATAGGGTCCTTCTTCTGCCGCCCATGCTGGCAAAGCTGTCGACGACAACAAGAGCAACGACGAGAACGCGCACGCGGTCATCAGCTTATTGATCCGGAAAACAAATCCCGGGCGACTATTTTTGTGTCTGAACAACATTGTCGACCTCATGCCTTTGCGGTGGAAGAGCGGGTTTTGTATAGTCCGCCATCTGCTTGACGACACGCCGCCCGGAAACGAGTTTGGAGGCAGCAAGCGGAGCACTCAAGGCGACCGGACCTCGGCTTTCGTGGTCGCAATTGAGAACAATGCCGCTGACCTTCCGGCCGTCTGCGCGTAGTTTCGTGATAGCGGTGATGACACCTTCCAATTTGGCGACGTCGCGGCGCACGACCAGGACCGTCGTGTCGGCAAGCGACGCCGCGCGTATTGCATCCGCGCTGTTCGAGAGAGCGGGCGTATCGATAAGAACGATGTCGTACTGGCGCTTGAGTTCTGCGATCATTTTACCAAATTGCTCATGACCCAGGAGGAACTCGGCCGGCACCTGGCAGGTCTGCGTCGCCACAAAGTCGATAGAGGATTCAGCGTCATGCTGTACCGCTGCTTCGAGCGTGTGCCGCCCACGGATCACTTCTTCAAGATAGGGACCGAACTGATCGCCGAACTCATGGGCCACCATCGGATTTCGGAAATTGGCGTCAACGACAACGGTTCGGATACCTGTGGCGGACAGTGACCTGGCGAGGCCTGCTACAATCAGCGTCTTGCCTTCCTGGTCGCCGGCCGACGTGATGGCAATTGCCCGTGCAGCCTTCGTCGATGCCGACATCAATAGCTGTGCCTGTAGATCCGCGATCGCACGGCCGAAGCCCGAATTGCCGTCGGTAACCATCCGGGCAGCTTCCTTTCGCTCCCGAACGGACAATTGCGGTATCCGGCCAATGATCGGTAGTCGTGCTGCGGCCTCAAGCGCCGCACTCGAGCGGATGGATTTATCACGCAATTCCATAAGGAACGCGCCGGCCATACCGAGACAGATACCGCCAATTCCACCCAAGGCAAGCCATACAGGCAGATGCGGGCTGACCTTCGACTTTGCCGGAACGGCGCGTGAAATCATGCGTGCTTCGGCGGTCGCAATGCCATCCTGTTCGATCGTTTGTTTATAACGGGTCAGATAGCTCTCATAAATCGCGCGGTTGGCGGAAGCTTCGCGATCCAGTTGATCGGCCTGGACATTGGCCTTATTAGCCGTCGACATACTGTCCTGCAGCTCTTTGAGATTTAACTCGACCGACGCTTGTTGAAGGCGCGTGACATTTATCTCGTTTTTGAGACTGTCGAGGATTTGTTGCACTTCGGCACCGATCTGTCCCTTCAGTGATTCAAGCTGCGAGTTCAGCTGCGGCAGCTGCACGCTTTGAGTGGCTCCGCTCTCCCTGATCTGTTGGATATTCCTTTCGATGCGAGACTGTTCTGTCCGCAATGCCAGGATAGCCGGCGAGTTGAGAATTTCCGACAAGGCTACGCCAGAATTGCTCTTTGACGCGTCGATTGCCGTTGAAAGCCGGGCTTCGGCACCTGCAAGTTTCCCCCGAAACGTTGCGAGTTCAGCGTTGAGCGCAGCGATCTGCTGCGACTGCAGCGTCATGCCATTGGCCTTCACAAGTCCCGATTTCTCACGGAAATCGGCCGCTGCACGCTCAGACTGCTCAAGCGTCGCGCGCAGGCTGGTGAGCTTTCCGCCAAGCCATTCGCTCACACGGCGTGTCGCCGAGGTCTGCAGGTCAATCTGATAGTTGAGATACGCTTCGCCAAAAGCATTGGCGACAGCCGCTGAATACTCCGGATTGTTCGCATGATAGCTGATGTAAATCGTGTATGATCGGCCATCATTGACGACATTGAGATTCGATAGAAGACTATCAATTCTTGCCCGATCGGATGGAGTTGCTTCATTCGTCGCAACGGGCATCCTTTGTCCGGCCGGAATAATCCTGCCGCTGGAGTCAAGACCTTGACGATCAAGCGCGGCGAGTACCTTCGCGGCCATGGAGCGCGAACTGATAATGTCGAGCTCCGTTCGCAAAACAGGACTTTCCTGGGGAAGCGGTGAAACGACCGATTCATTTGGAAGTGCCTGTAATTTGCGAACGTCAAGCGCGAGGATCGCTTCGGAGCTGTACTGGGCTGGTGCGGTCATATAGCCCGCGATCGCCACCCCCAGGCACAGAACGATAGCCGATAGAACCGTAAGCCACCTGTTCATCAGAAGCGAAAGGATGCGCGATAGCGGCATTCCGCCCTCGGCAGGCAAAACTTCAGAAACGATCATGATCAATACCTCTGAAAATCAGATATCGGTTAGCTGGCCTTGTCCGGTCAGAATCTGGATTCATGCGGAATCATGTCGCTGATTTTGTAAGCAACCTCGGTCCGGTTAGTAGCACCCAGTTTTTTCATAATATTCCGAATGTGAACCTTTACCGTGCTTTCGCAAAGGTTCAGTTCGTACGCGATAATCTTGTTGGCCTTGCCACGGCGAAGACCTTCGGCAACTGCCGACTGCCGCGCGGTGAAAGAAGTCGTGATGTGACGAAACTCGTCACTGCGGCCGCCAAGAAGCTTACGCAAGGTCAGAACGCTGCTTGCCGGCACGAATTTTCCACCGGCGATCGCCAGTTCGATTGCCTGCATGCAAATCTCGATACCAACGGTTGTCGGGATGTATCCGCGGACACCAAGTTCCAAGGCCTTCAAAATAAAGGTCAGATCATCATTGTCGGCAACAACGACAACAGCCGCCGTTTGGAATGTCGCGACAAGTTCGCTGATTTCAGCGGTAAGGTTGGCGTCGTCCAGTGTTCGATTGCCCGTGTTTATCAACACAGCACGCAAATTCGATAGTTCTTTTTTGGATGCCTGCCATTCTTCCAGACTACCGAACGTAAACACTTTGAGGCCTATGTGATGATTAATCAGAGCCTGTGCCAGACATTCGCGTTCCAAAGCGCGCTTGTCTACGATCGCCAAGTAATCTTCTTGGCTATATTTTTGAAAGTGACGATTATCGTTGTACTTATCGTGCGATTGTTGGCTGTTATTTACAATGATCTCGCGATCATAAGGCTCTATTTCATTTTTCCCCAAGCGGGATGGATGAGTATTCTCCATTTTATTACCCCAATTTTTATCTTTTGTTGCGAGTTGATCTATTGAACGCGCACAAACACGTTCAGCCGCACTTCTTTTTCACGAATATTAATTTACGCTCTTTATTTGTTAGTGTCTTTAATCCTCTTATAATTCCTTCGATGGCCAAAAATTTGGCGGTGTAGTCGGCTATAGCTCGACGCGATAAGCTGGATTAATTCGTGAGGGACGCTCATTAGTTCGTTTTCCGCGCTTTTGCCGTTCGGCCAAGCACATAAGGAAAGGTTTATACTTTGCGCTAAGGCCAGACAGCGGCGTAAAACTCGGCAAGCGCAGTGATTCGTATCGCTTGAGCAGGTGGTTCATTAGATTCTGAAGTGCGTCGACGGCGCGTCACCCGGGCCGTTTCGAGGTTTTGCCTGGCCGGCGGCTCGAAGATCAACCTATGGTAAATGCCAACTTGCGATTGGTGAAGGCTTCGGCGAAACGCTCTTCAGCGCGACATTCCATACCTCGAAGGCGGGCAAGACCTTTGAATGTCAGTTCGTCGAACCAGTCCTTGGAGCGCTGTGTGCCGAAGTGTTTAAGAAGAAGTTCGGTCTTTCGATCCATGATGCTGGCAGTAAGAGGCATATACGTGTTGTGCTGCATCAGATCGCCATCCCATTTTGGAATCTCGTACTCCAATACAAGCTGGTCGCGAAAGACATTGGTCGTGAGGCGGTTAACTTCCCGGTGATCCTGATGCGCGTCATCGCGAGCATGCGTGAAAATCACGTCGGGTGAGATCCGATCGCGCGCGGCATTCAGCCACCGTTTGATCTCGCGGGACTGACTGGGAAAGTAGCTGTCTTCGAACTCGGCGAGTTCGATCCTGTGCGCCGCAGCGCCCTCGAGGAAAGCTAGAGCCGAGGCATTTGCTTCCTCTGCCCGGACACCAGGTGCACTCAGCACACACCAATGGATGTCAAGCAGAACGCCATCGGCAATAAGGCGCAGGATTGTTCCCCCTGCGCCTATTTCAATATCGTCCGAATGAGCTCCAAGACAAAGGACAGAAAGACGTTCGCCACGTCTCGCCAAAGGCAATTGCCTCATAGCGACTTAACCAAACGGATGTTGGAGCCATCCTTTAGAGCTCCATGCGCTGTCCAGGGCATCTCACCCCGTTCGACCATTTCCTGGAGCGCCTGCCAATCGCGCAGCGTATCCATCGAACGCCAGAAACCTTCGTGCTTGTAGGCCATGAGCATGTCATCGGCGATCAGCCGGCTGAAGGGTTCGAGTACGAGTTCCTCCGATTCCCGCATATAGTCGAATATCTCCCCGCGAAAGAGGAAGTAGCCGCCATTGATCCAGATGTCGGAACGGTCAGAGGATCGAAACTCGCGCACGCGCCCGTCTTCGGCTATATCGGCAAGATGATAGGTAAGGGGTGGTCGCACGGCCAGGAAGCAGCCGATTTTTCCGCTGGCTTCAAACTTTTCGATCATGTCGTCGAGATCGACATTGCTCAGACCATCACTATAGTTGGCGAGAAATATCTTTTCGTTTCTGACCTGATTGCGCACCGCCCAGAGGCGTTCTCCGATATTGCGCCAGATACCTGTGTCGATGAGAGAAATACGCCAATCCTTCTGCGACTCTCCCAACACTTCGACGTTGCCATCGCCCGTGACCACACAATCCGAGAATGTCTGCGGGCGGCAATTCAGGAAGAAGTCTTTGACCACATTGGCTTTGTACCCGAGGCAAAGGATAAAATCATCATGTCCATAGTCGGCATAATACTGCATGACATGGCGCAGGATTGGCTGGGAGCCGAGCGGGATCATGGGTTTTGGAACGTTTTCCGAATATTCCCGGATGCGGGTGCCCATACCACCACAGAACAGAACAACCTTCATGATTTGAGCTCCTTCGGATCGATGACGGCGACACCTGGAATGGGAACCACGAATTTCGCGCCCCATTCCTGGACATGCCGCATCTGTGCAACGATCTCGTCCTTGAGATTCCAGGGCAGGATCAGGATGTAGTCGGGTTTCACCAGGTCGATGGCTTCAACCGGTTCGATCGGAATATGCATGCCCGGTGTGTAGCGGCCGTGTTTATAGGGGTTCCGGTCCACAGTGAAATCGAGGAAATCGGTTCCGATACCGCAATAGTTGAGCAAGGTATTTCCCTTGCCCGGTGCTCCATATCCGCAGATGGTCTTGCCAGCTTTTTTGGCCTCTATGAGAAACGATAGAAGCTCGCGCTTGACCTGGCGGGCATTCTCTACGAACGAGGTGTATACTTCGATCCTATCGAGGCCCGCATCGATCTCATTCTTCAGAACGCGGGCTACACTTGGCTGCGTTGGACGCTCGCTGTCCATGTGCGTCAGATGTACGCGTAACGAGCCACCATGTGTGCCGAGCTCCTCCACGTCGATGACCTTCAACTCATGCCGCTCGGCCATGAGTTCGATCGTGAGAAGCGAGAAATAGGAGAAGTGCTCATGATAGATCGTGTCAAACTGGTTTTCGGCGATCAGTTTCTCGATGTGAGGAAACTCCAGAGTAATGACACCTTCCGGCTTCAACAGGATTTTCATGCCGGCGACGAAATCGTTGAGATCCGGAACCTGCGCCAGCACATTGTTGCCGGCGATGAGGTCTGCACGCAGCCCCTCAGCCACAAGCTGCTGCGCATATTTTTCACCGAAAAATTCAACGCGGGTGGGGATCCCCTTCTCGATGGCAACCTTGGCGACATTGGCCGCTGGCTCGACGCCGAGAACGGGAATGTTCAACGGAAGGAAATGCTGGAGCAGGTAGCCGTCGTTGCTGGCGAGTTCGACGACGAGACTGTCACGGCCAAGCTCCAGTTGTTCTGCCATCTGATGGCAGTATTTCTTCGCATGGGCGACCCAACTCGTGGAATAGGAAGAGAAATACGCGTACTCTTCGAAAATGGCTTGTGGGCTGACATATTCGCTTAGTTGAACCAGCAGGCACTCCTCGCAAACATAAGCGTGGAGTGGATAGTACGCTTCCATGCAATCGATCAGCTCGCGCGGGACAAAGCTCTCACAGGGAGGCGACATTCCGAGATCAATGAAAGTGTGCTTCAAACCGGTTCCACACAGGCGACAGGAATGTACTTTGTCGCTTGGGCGGTTCGCCAATAAGAGAGTACTGGTTTGAATATTCATGCCTCAGCTCCTGATCACGTGTAGTCACCCGCCGCATAAGGTCTATCGGGCAAGTGCCATCCTCAGGCTCCGAAGTTACGGCCTCCAACACGCGCGGGCGATATGACAATGCGATCAGTGGGCTCATCCGAACGGTGGAGCGTCATCAAAAGGCGTCCGTCAAACGGAGTGCGGCCTGCCCTCCCGACACGCGTTGGCCCGCATGGCGGGGAATCATCGACGCCATTCTCGCGGTCAGGCTACCTCTTATTGTGAGTTTCGCGCCCGTGCAGAGTTTGACAAAATCACAGCCTCAGAGATGGCTGAAACAGGGCGAACAGAATGAGATTTACCGAGATAGAACTGAACGGTGCCTGGCTTGTCGAGACGCTTCCCATCTCCGACGAACGCGGATCGTTCGCCCGAACCTTTTGCGTCAACGAGTTCAGGGAACACGGGCTCGAAACCACTTTTGTGCAGCACAGCATGTCGCATTCGGCAAAGAAGCACACTCTTCGGGGAATGCATTTTCAAGCAACACCACATGCCGAGGTAAAAGTCGTTTCCTGCATAAGGGGCGCTATACTGGACGTCATTATCGATCTGCGTCCGCACTCACCTCATTACCGGCGCTGGGCCGCCTATGAGCTTTCCGACAGCAATTGCCGACAGCTCTATATCCCGAAGGGCTTCGCCCACGGATTCCAGACGCTTAGCGATGACGCGACGGTCTCTTATCTCATATCCGAGTTTTATAATTCGGAGGCCTCGACGGGCGTGAGGTGGGACGACCCCGTTTTTGCAATCGACTGGCCGGCGAAGCCGACCGTCCTGTCGGACAAGGATCAAGCCTGGCCGCTGCTGGATGCCTCACCCGCCTGACTTTGCTCTCCGGCCTCGGCAAGCAGGCCGTTTGCGAGCAGCAACTGCGCGGCACGGGCAATATCGCGGAAGGACATGCCGGATTGCTGTGCGATATCCAGCAGTGTGTGATTTCCATCGGCCAGATTGAGAACCCAAAGGTACCCCATGGCAGTTTCCCCGGCAGACTTGTCGCCGCCAAGTGCAGAATAGAGGCCACGCCTGCCGAGTTGAGGCTCGCCTTTCGGGAATAGATTGATTGGCGTCCAATTCATCTCCAGAATATCGATCGCATCCATGATCATCCTGTAGGATGAGGCGAGATGCTCCGGCGAGATGAAATCCAGATTGTCAGCAGAGGTGTGATATTCCGGAAATGTGCCAAAGGCGCTCCGTTGGAAGAGCCCAACCGGAAGATTGAAACCGGGCGAACAATATTGGCGTTCGTCATAGCCGTAAGGGCTGAAATCACTAACCGTTCCCTGTCTGCCATCCGAGCTTAATACGTACTGCATTGCCTGATCGATGACGGAATTACCACGGCGGCTTCGTTTGTAATTGGGTCCACCACCGTCGCCAACGCAAGAAACGATCAGTCCATGATCGATCCGCGAGATCTTGTCGTCATTGCCTGCAAGCCATGTGAGCGCACCGATCGTTCCGGGTGCGAAAAGAAAGCGATAATTGTAGCGGGTCTTGCGTGCGCGCAAGGCTTTGGCCAGACAGGCCAGCAGTGCCAGACCGGAACAATTGTCATTCGCGAGTGACGGATGACAGATATGGGCGGAAAGCAGGACATCTCTTTCCGACTGACCCTTGTGGACATATTCGCCGTAGGTCAAATGTCCGTCGCGCTTCTCGGAATCGATGAGGACTTCATATTCACCGTCCTCCAGTTTAACGAGCTCGTTGTGTGACATACAGAAGCCCCACTGCTCGCTGTAGTAGGACGTTCGGTACGGAATGAGATCCGGTTGTTCGGGCAAGCTATAGATGTGCGATTTCAATTCGCTAAGCGGCATCGTCCGTCGCACGGCTGTGCTGTAGCCCAACACATGCAGATTGTTGTTCGAAAGATCGAGGACTTTCCGACCTGACGGATCCTTGATGTACGCGTCGCGTATATTCCACTCCTGCGGCACTGTCCAATCGAGTACCGGCGTGCCGGTCGGAACTTCGTACTGCGTCAGATCGATGTGCTGACCGAGGATCTGCAGTGTTTCACGCACGCCGTCGCCGGTTATGCTCCGGCAGATTGGAAAGAGCCGGGCGGCCAGCGCGTAGATGCGGATTCCCACATCGACCTCGACGTCGCCCGTCGATCTGATCGTATCAAAGGATACCATAAAGCTGTTCATGGCAGACACGGATGGTCATATGACAGCATCGGCCAAAGCCGGATGCCGCGTCGACGATGGAACACGGCGCAGGCTCTGGTTGAGCGTGCCCTCGTCAAGGGACTTCCGGATGTGGCTGATGCGTTGATAACGGGGGCCCTCGAATTCCTGAAGGGTCAATCCGGCACTCATGTAGGCTGCATGCAGCTGCTCCGCGCCCGCCTTTGCGTCCCAGACGGGCTTGAATGCGGGCAGTACCCGGGCGATTTTTTCGAAACTTACACGGTATGAACGTGTGTCGGGACCTGCATCGTCTGCGAACTCAAGACGGCAACCCGGGACGACTTGCGCCACGATCTCGGCAATTTCCCGAATGCGGTAATTGTGTGCCGATTGGCCGACGTTGAATGCCTCGTTGTGCACGTTGTCCTTCGGAGCTTCCATGGCAGCAAGGAAGGCCCGCGAGATGTCTTCTATGTGGACGATGGGGCGCCAGGGCGACCCATCGGATTTCAGCAGAATCACACCTTCGGTGACCGCCCAGGCAACCAGGTTGTTCAGAACGATATCAAAGCGCAGCATCGGAGACAGACCATATGCGGTCGCAGGCCTCAAATAGACAGGCGTAAAGTTGTCGTCGGCGAGCTTTGCAATGTCCTTCTCGGCAAGCACTTTGGACGAGCCATAGGCCGTAACAGGATTGAGCTGTCCGGTCTCATCGATCATGCCCTCGCCCGACTTGCCATAGTTGCTGCAGGAAGATGCAAAAAGGAAACGCGAAACCCCTGCTTTCTTCGCCGTTTCAGCAAATTTTACGCTGCCGCGATGGTTGATTTCATAGGTGATATCCGGATTGAGGTTGCTCAGCGGATCATTTGACAATGCGGCGAGATGGATGACGGCATCGAAGCCTTTGAGATCGCTCACCGTCACGTCGCGTACATCCTTGCAGATCGCGGGAACATCGGCGATGGACCCGCCAGGCGCGTAAGAACAGCTGCGATAGAGCTCGGCGTCGTAGCCGTGAACCTCATGCCCGGCTTTCATGAGGAAGGGCGCCATGACCGTTCCGATATAACCGCGATGTCCCGTAACGAGTACTTTCATTCTATTCGTCCTTCTGCAGGTAGATGTTTTTCTGATGAAAGGTACTGAGGGGCGGGCTGAACAGCGAGAGAGGAGTTCGGAGGAATGCCAGCTATCCGGACTACACTTTCGGCAAATGCGCTACGCCTTTTGCCCGATGCGATTGTCTGAACGCTGGTGTGCTCAGTCGTTATTTGTCAGCAGAAGCAGCCAGTCGGTAAAGCCCCCAGAATTTTGCGTCCGCGGAAGCTCGAATGTGACGGTATTTGCCTTGGCATCGCCTTTCGCTACCGCTTGACTGAATTGCCCGGACGAAGGATCAAACCAGCGCGCATGTTGCGCTGTTGGTGACAGTGCTGCCTTATTGAGAATGACGCTGCTGCGCTCGGACAGGTAGATCACCGCAAGGTTCCCATTGGCTGAGCGACTGCCAATCGCATACCCTGGAAGTGGTGGCTCTGGGGATACCAGGAGTTTCCCTTGCTCGGGTTCGAGCGTCCACCAGGCAATGGTGTCGAAGAAGGCCTTGAGATGCGTTATGCTCTGGGCACCGCGACTGGAGAGGGCCTTCTGCCACGTTATCGGCCGCCCAAAAAGTGCGGGACCGGCGAAATGCCAGATAGGATTATTGCCAAATACTTGGCCAGTGGCTCCCGAAAGAAGTGCTCCATACGCAATTTCACGTATCATTTGCTCGGTAGTGTGGTGCTCTCCTTCATACATGCCTTCGATGAAAAAGAACGTGGTTGCTGGCCCTGAAAGATAACGTTTGAGCGTGGCCGCAGCGACATCATCATAAGTATAGACCGTATCGAGGCTCAGCCATTTTTCCTGCCGCCAAGTCAAAAGGACATCCGTATCCCGGTTCGCATGCATGGTTTGCAATGCGGCAGGATCTGTCTCACCAATGCCTTCAGCGAGCGCGTTTACCAGCGTCTTGGTGGGTGGATCCCAATCGCCACCCTGAACCCAAATTATGTTTTCGAAATGCCGGTAGCGCTGTCCGAGATAGCGCCCATATGATCTGAGCGCCTCGGGACCTGCAGCTTGCATTTCCTGATACCAACCCTCGTCGCCACCGTTTGTCCCCAAATAGGCTGGCGTCAACAGGACCAGAAAACCGCGCTCCCGAGCGCGTTCGAGAATCCAGTCGGCATCGCCAAAATACGCCTCATCAGGCTTTGCGAAATTGCCGCCGACGCTGAACGGAGCGTGTTCGTAGAAGTTACGCGGGGCATTTCGGCTGAAACGATGCTCGATCAAGGAGACCAGTATCGTGTTAAAACCGCGGCTCTGGCGATCTGCGAGATATTTGTCCGCGTCCTCGCGCGACAAATCTCCGATCAACGACCATGCCGTGTCGCCTGTCAGGAGAAAGGGACGCCCTGACGCGTCTTCGAGGTATCGATGGTTTTCGGAGATTCGCAAAGGGAAGACCGTTTGCTGGGCATTGGCGGCGAACGAGCAAAGCATCGCCGATGTAAGAAATAACCAGCGAAAGCATTTTCCGATCAGGTCAGGCATTACCCGCTAATTCCAGCGTGCGTTCGGCCACCGGCGGCCTGTTAAAGCGCCGGAACACCACTTGCGAAGGCCTGCCTACGAGATAGTTGCCAACACCATCCTCGAGAGCGCGCTTGTAGACTCCAAGCGCGCCATCGACTGCCTCGACCGTGCGCGCAACATCTTCATCGCTGTGCGTATAGCTGACCACGAGCGACGGCATAAGCACACCGCGTTTGATCGTTTCCTGCAGGAACAGCGTGCGGTATGCTTGAGACGGCGTCTTCGCTTGATCGAGCGTCGCATAGGCGAGACAGCAGGACCGGCCGGTGACCCGGAAATATTCATCGAGACTGTGACGAGCGATAACTTGATCTATACCGGCTCGCAGAGCTTCACCTTGATGGTACAGGTGTTCGATGACAGGCTCATCTTGATAGATGCGCATCGTGGCAATGGCTGCTGCCAAGGCGTGCGTTTCTGCGCCGTGAGTTGTGGAAAGCAGGAATACGCGCGGACTACCCGTTTGTTCCAGCCCGCCAAGTTTCATGAATTCGCGTTTCCCAGCAAGCGCAGAGACCGAGAATCCGTTGCCCAGCGCTTTGCCGAAACAGGATAAATCAGGCTCAATGCCATAAAGCTGCTGGGCGCCACCTTTGTGCCAGCGAAAACCCGTAATCATTTCGTCCAGAATAAACAAAGCTCCGTTTCGGTGGCAAAGGTCACGCACCGCATGGAGGAAATTATTCTTCGGGTCGTCGCCGCGCGATGGCTCAAGGATCAGTGCCGCAATTTTCCCCGGAAACCTGTTGAACAGTGCGCGTACGCTTTCGAGATTATCGTATTTAAAACAAACAGTGAGTTTCTGCACGGCACCAGGAATGCCTGCATTCATCTCGGTGTCACCGATGAACCAGTCGTCTGTGGAAAAAAACGGATGATCACCGCAGCGCGCGATCATATCTCGTCCCGTCACCGCTCTTGCCAACCGGACCGCACCGGATGTCGCATCTGATCCATCTTTGCAAAACTTCACCATCTCCGCACCGGGGATGGTCTCGAGAAAGGTTTCTGCACATTGCACTTCTATGTCGGCGGGACGGGTAAAATTGCAACCGAGCTGCAGCTGACGCATCGCCGCCTCAAGAACAGGAGGATAGGCGTGTCCGAGGCCCACGGCCCGGTTGCCCATGCCGTATTCTATGTATTCATTGCCATCGACATCCCATACGTGGCTACCGGAACCTTTTGCTATAAAGCCGGGCGACAGCACCGGATATTGGTCGTCGCCCTTGGCATAGGTATGTGCCCCGCCAGGAATTACATGGTGCGCAAGTCCACGGAGACGATTTGATCCCTCGAAGTTGTTGATAAACTCTGTCATCTGCCAAACCTTGTCGACGCCGTGACCAGCACAGCTGGTGATAAGAATACTGGGTGAACTATGAGCGCTTCGGCCCACGTTTTCACTTCGGCAATTCAGTTACGAGAAAGAGCCAAAAGGCGTATGTCGGTACCGCTCTCTCATAACGCGCAACCAGTTCTTGACCGGTCGTGGCACGTAGGTGCGCAAGCCGGAACGAAGCCCTCGCGGAAACGACCAGTCATTCAGATCAAGCGGAGCGGCTATATCCGGCCCGGTAGCGGCAACACGATCAATGACGTGGTAATATCGGCTGGCCATTCCTTCGAACGTGAATGCGTGTTCGGCTGCCTTCCTTGCCGCAAACGAAGCGCTCGCGAGTTTGGCTGGGTCGGCATTGAGCTCTGAAATTATCCGTGCCGCCTCAGCATGGTCACCGACAGGAAAAAGAAAGCCGCTTTTCTTATCGGCGACAATCGTATCCGTCACACCGTGTATATGCGAAACAATTGGCACGCACCCGGAAGCCATCGCCTCGATAAGGGTCATAGGATAGCCCTCGAATCGGGACGGCATGATCAGAACGTCGTGTTCGAGCAGCAGTTGTGGAATGCGATCTGGTTGAACCGGTCCTAAAAAAGTTACCCTCTCCTTGTGATGGGACAGCTTTCTTCTCAATTGCTCAAGGTCTGGTCCATTACCAGCAATTGTCAGGCTCACCGATGCGGGCGAGTTATCCATGATGCCGGGCAGCCAGAACACGCCCTTGGACGCGTCCTCAATGCGGCCGAGAGAGAGCATTCGAAGGCCATGTGCCTCACGCGAAACGCGTTTCATTGCCGTGAATGGTTCGATATCGATGGCGTTGGGGATTACAAAAGTGCGTTCCCTATCAAATTTGTACTTCTCCACCAGATCTCGGCGACAGCGCTCCGATACGCCGATCGTAGCATGGACATGATCCTTGATGGCCACGGCCGCCGCATAGGTGCCCGGCGTGATATTATGGACGATCATGATCCGCATGATTTCAGCCGGAAGATAGCGCGCGATATTCATCTGGATGCGGTCAGTCAGGACATTCACGAAAACGCCATCGAATCCGCCGTTCTGCACTGCAGAGGCGACCAATCTTGCCTGTTCCTGTTCATCTGCCGCCTCGGGCGCTTCCACCATGGTTCCAAAGGCCGTCTCAGATTGCCATTCTGGCAAGAGAGGGTTGCTTTGTTCGAACCCGAGCCAATGCACGTCTATCCCGTGCATTGCCAGACCTTTGCGCAATTGCTTGAACACGGTGTACGTGCCGCCGATGTGTGGACGAACAAAGTACGCGAACTTCATGGTCATTGACCTCAGACCCCTCCCGACACTGAAACGCAATTGAGATCATCATAGAGCCAGAATCCTGCGGAGCTGAATGCGCCATGAAGGGTAACAGGTGCAGCCTTTTGGAGGAGAACCCCAATCGTTCGGTTGCTGCTGCTATTCCAATGGCCATGTGTTGTTCGTCAGCAGACCGCGCCAAGATCAAAATGACAAACAAGCGTAATCGGTCTGCGTTTGCGGGGCGTCCAGTACCTTGAGTTGAGTCGTTGAAATGAAACGTTGTCCTGTAGAAGAATAAACAGGTCGATTGAGAGGCCTTGGATGAAAATCGCCTTGCTGGGTCAGTTCGGCAGCGGAAATACGGGCAATGATGGCTCACTTGAAGCCATGCTCGACTTTCTGCGTTCGTCAAAGGTCGACGCTGAGCTTCTCTGCATTTGTTCCAATCCGGAGGCTATTGCGAAAAAATATAATATCGAGGCAATAAGCATCCGTGTCATTGTTACGAGAGGTCGCTGGTTCAATCGCGTCAATCGGATACTCGCTGATATTCCCCGACAAATGGTCGGATTCTATACCATCCTCGCTCAACTCAACGGGCTGGATCTGCTGATTATCCCAGGAACAGGGATATTGGATGACTTTCAGGAAACCGCATTTGGCTGGCCCTTTGTGATCCTCAGATGGTGCTTGGCCGCCAGACTGAACCGTATGCGCATTGCCTTCGTCAGTATCGGCGCCGGACCAATCAGACTGCCTCTGAGCCGCCTGTTTCTGAAAACCGGGGCGCGGATGGCACATTATCGATCCTATCGCGACAAACTATCGCGAGATTTCATGAAAAGCATCGGTTTCGACGTCAGTCGCGATCCGCTTAGCGCCGATCTCGCTTTTGGTCTTCCTGCCGCAGTGGAATCCAGTCGTGACAACCCGACCGCAATATGCGTCGGGGTGGGCGTAATGGCTTACTCCGGTTGGAAGAAAGCCGACGAAGACGGCGAGGCCATTTATCGCACGTATCTGGACAAGATCGCCGAGTTCATCTCCTGGCTGCAGGAGCGCGGACTAAATGTAAGATTGTTGACGGGAGATATCGTTGATCGCCGGGCAGTTACCGACATCATGAATATGTTTCCCCGGAATGAAGCCGATAGTGGCAGCAAGCATATTGTGGCGGAGGAGATGACCTCCCTGCATGACGTGATGGCCCAAATCGCACACACGGATATCGTTGTTGCAACCCGCTATCACAATGTCGTCTGCGCGTTGCGGATGGGCCGTCCGGTAATCTCATTGGCCTATTCGACCAAAAACGATGCGCTGCTGAGCGCAACCGGGCTTGAGGAATATTGCCACTATGTCGAGACATTCGATGTCGAAGTACTGAAACGCCAAGTTGAGAAAATGCTGGCCGATCGTGCGCATCTTGTGGTCGAAGTGCAAAAAGGCATTGCTGCCTTCCGGGCGCAACTGGCCGAGCAAGAAGCTTACATTCATGCAACCCTGTTTGAAATCGCAGAACAGCGGGGCGAAATCAGGGACGTGAGCCAGCTTCCCCAATCTTGAAACGTTTCGTTCCACGCGTCCACATATCGACGAGGCGCTGGAGGCGACGCAGTGTGTCTGGCCTCTGAAGCAGATATCCGACAGGCGGTAGCAACGCTGTTATAGGACGCCAGCGGAAGGCTAGCTTCAGTAGCTCGCCCACTCCCTTTTCTCCACGAAGAAGATGCGAGATCGCTGACCAATAGGCACGCTCCGCCAGGCCCCGGCGCGCGAGACGGTGCAGGAATTTGGCGTCGGGCATCTCGCCACCCTCATGGGCAAAAAAGCATTCGGCGGCATCGGCCGTGTGCAAAATATGCAAGATCTGACGCGCCCACAAATCGCTGGAACGGTTTGTGCCGTGCGTGCGAATACCCGCCTGGATGCAATCGAGTTCCGCTACACTGCCGTGCAGCGCCAACCGCAACCAGACGTCGTAGTCGTCGCTGTGCGGAAGTTCCGTGCGGTAGTGACCGGTGCGTTTTTGCACGCCGGTCCTGATGACAATCGAAGGCCCGGGTATCTGGAAGACACCCAGTCGGCAGAAACGCTCGATGAAGGAACGGCTGCTGTGCAGTCGATAGGTCGCCTGCTGCATCGCTATGCCGGGAATCGGGGCGTCGCCCTGGATGTCCACATCCCGACCGTAGGTGTAAGCAATATCGGGATTTTCTTCCATGATGGTAACAGCACGATTGAGCGCGCCAGGGACCAGGAAATCATCGGAGCACAATATAAGGAAATAATCCGATTCCGCCCAGTCGATCCCTTCGTTGAACGACGAGTGCGGACCGAGATTTTTTTCGCGCAGCCGCAACTCGACCCGGGGATCCATCGCTGCGAGTTCCCGCGCCACTTCCTGGCTGTCGTCGGTTGAGGCGTTGTCGATGATCAGGACGCGCAATTTCTCGATATCCTGCGACAGCACGCTGCCGACGCACGCCCGCAAATAGCGGCCATAATTATAGTTTGGTATGACGACATCGACGGACTTCACAGCGTGCATCCCCAAGCTTTTAACGGTCTCACTATAGTCATTCGGCCGGCACTCCCTGCTTGCTCGGCAGAAGGCCTGGCATGAACAAACCGCCGATTCGGATAAGCTCTTCAAGGAATGGATGCTTGGTGACGACCAGAGCTGACAGCCACCCGATTGCTGAGAGCAAGCCCGCAAAGAGTGCCTGCAGGATAGAAAGATCGAACGCAAAGCCATGGGCGGCAAGTACCATGAGCGGTCCCAAAACACCTCCCAAGGTTACGACAGCACTTTTGCCGAGTATGGCGAACAACTCCTGCCAGTGGAATGGCGCATGCCGGCGAACATAGATGAGCGAGATGAGCATCTGGAACGGCAGGGCGATAAATTGACTGAGCACAAGCGCATACAATCCAAAGAAGCTCGCCGTACAGATGACAATTATCGACATGCCTCGTCCGATAAAATTTGCTCGAAATGCTTCTCGGTTCGCGCCAAGGGCAACCAGTACCGGAAACGTGAGGATGTTGGGAAACCAGAAGATGGCTGCAACTGACAGTATTTGCACAAGCGGAACTGCAGCATCCCAAGCCTGCCCGAGCGCGAGATGCACTATCGGATGCGCAAGAATAGCAACAACGAGAACAGCGGGCCAATAAAGTGCTGTGATATAGCTGATGATTTTCAGATAGGCGTCCTTGATGCTTCGGTGCGCTCTGGCTTCGGCTGCAAATGCCGGAAATGCGACGGAAAAGATAGCGGACAGCAATATCTTGTCGGGAAGTCCGCAGACAACATTCGCGCGGTTAAAGAGACCGACGGCAGTCAATGGCATGATGCGGCCCAGCACCAGCTGCGGCAACGCCTCATATGTTCTGTCAAGGACTGTCGAAGCACCCTTATAACCGCCGAACACAAAGAACGCATGCCAACCCTTCAACCGAGGATAAAACATCCAAAAGATTGGACGGGCATGGAATCCAATCGCCGTCCTGACCAGTGCGGATGCAAGCGTTCCCCAGGCAAAACTCATAAAGCTGAAGCCGAACCATGCCAACGTGATCGTCACCAGGGCGTTTACAATACTTCCCAAGGCATTGATCCGCGTGAGCGTGCCAAATTCCATATCCCTGCGCAGTAGCGCAGCGATGGTACTGACTGGTGAATCGATCACACCGGATATTGCCAGAACACAGACGAATACGCTCAGTCCGGTTTCGGAATAAAAACCGGCGAACCAGTGGGAAAGAAGAATAAGAAAAAATGCGATCGCAACGGAAAAGCCGAATATAAGAGTAAAACCAGTTCGAACGTCTTCATCCGAAACATTCTCGCGCTGAATGAGATATTCCGACGTCACGAATTCTCGGAAATTAAACGCAATGGTTCCAATGCCTAGGCCGATGACCGCAAGACCGATCGCCGTGCTGTCCAATAGACGGGACAGAACGGCAATCATCGATATGCTGACAATCACCTGCGAATATTGCTCCAAGGCCGCCATAAAATATGCCCGGCGAACATTCCCCACCTAGATACCTCGCGTGTATTGGTTAAAAGTCTACCTACCCAACGCCCCGATCAGTGCAAATAACATGGGTTTTGAAGTGTAATTCAAATGCACAGAATCGCACAGAACGTCGATTTTATCGCGACGATAACTGCTCCCGTTATTTCATTTAAGCTGACCAATGAGATGAACGGTAACATAGCCATTCGAAGTAATGGCAAAGACAACCGAACATGTCGGACTCAATCCGGGGTAGTCGGCTTCATCCTGACATCGCTTAAATGTGGAGCGCCAGCAACATAGTCATTGTTGAGCGAACACACAGAATCCGCTTTTGGATGTGCCCGATGTCCCTGAAGCCAATTATCAATTTTCCCTGTAAGTGTCTTTAGTTAGGCGGCTGTATTGAAAAGATCGGACCAGAGAACCCATGATTGAAGACGAACAGATCCGCATTGAACTCATGGCCACACAATTCTGGCTACGCGCTCTGTTCATGCATATGGCGACGGGTACGCCCCCGACTTCCATCTCCGTCCAGGAGTATCTGACCGAACTCAAGAATTCGGCTCCCCAGGACTATGGCAGCAGCCTTTCCCCTGCAGATTGGGACAAAGAGCATCTCTTGCACTATCCTTGCTATGAGCGGGTCGGGCTTCAGATTATCGAAACCCTGCAAAGCCTGGAAAGGAAGCTGGCACCTTTGGCCGTGCATGGAGGGCACTGACGATTGGAACGGGTGGAGTGCCTCATCGCGGGCGGAGGCGTCATCGGGCTGGCTATCGCGCGGGCATTTGCGCGTCGTGGTGTCGAGACCCTGATCGTTGAGGAGGCCGAAACAATCGGCACTGGCACGAGTTCGCGCAACTCCGAGGTTATCCATGCCGGCATATATTATCCGCAAGGTAGCCTGAAAGGCAGGTTCTGCGTCGAAGGTCGAAATGCCCTTTATGCCTTTGCGGAAAGGCATGGCGTTCCGCATTCCCGCTGCGGCAAGCTGATCGTTGCCACAGACGAAATTCAAACCCCGATGTTGAATACCATAGAAGCAAAAGCGAAAGCGTGCGGTGTTTCTGATATCCAGCAATTGTCGGAATTGGAGGCGCACCGGCGGGAGCCTGAACTTACGTGCACGGCCGCACTGTTCTCGCCATCGACGGGCATCATCGACAGCCACAGCTTGATGTTGGCGCTGCTGGGTGACGCGCAGGATCATGGTGCGGCTATTTCATTGCGCACCCGGATAGTCTCTGCTGAAGCCAATGCTGACGGTTTGCGAATCGAAACGATCGAAGCCGGCACCGACCGTACGTTTGAACTCCAGGCATCCATCTTCATCAACGCGTGCGGTCTCCAGGCACCAGCCGTTGCTTCATCCATTGCAGGTCTACCGCGTTGGTTTGTACCCGATACACGTTTTGCCAAGGGCAACTATTTCTCTGCAACAGGCAAGACACCATTCAAGCATCTGATTTATCCAGTTCCAGAAGAAGGCGGGTTAGGCGTTCACCTTACGCTTGACCTGGACGGGCGGATGCGGTTCGGCCCCGACGTCGAATGGGTGGAGTCCATCGAATATAGCGTCGATCCTAAACGGGCAGACCGCTTCTATGACAAAATACGCAAATATTGGCCGAGTCTTGCCGACGGTTCGTTGCAACCTGCTTATAGCGGCATCAGGCCGAAGCTGAGCATACGGGGTGAATCCGTTACGGACTTTGTTATCGAGGGCCCGGTCACACACGGTGTCAAAGGTCTTGTTAACCTTTTTGGTATTGAAAGTCCGGGGCTCACGTCCTGCCTTGCGATCGCAAATCATGTATCGGATATGGTGTGATGTAACCTCGGGATGCGCGATAGTGCTATAAACGAAAACGGTGAGCCGTGCGGCTCACCGTCTCGTGAGAATGAGGCGACTGGAGATCACATCATCACACTTTGGCGAAGCAGTCCTTCTACAGCGCCAAATTAAACCTTGTTCCGGTATAAGAACCGGGGACCTGAGCCCCCGGAATGTTTTAGAAAGAGGCGCTTAGAAATTGCGCTGGAAGCGAATGATACCGCCGAATGCGTCGTCGTTGCCGCCATTAGCAAGGGAGGCAGCTTCGCGTGCACCATCAAACTTGGTGTAGTTGATTTCCGGCGTGATCGTGAAGCCAGGAACCAGCTCATAAGCTACGTTAAGAGCGAGAGCATAGGTGCCTTCGTCTTCCCAAGCAGCCTGTGCGTTGATCGATGCCTTATCGGTAGCCTTGACAGTGAAACCACCCCAAGCTGCCCAATCGCCTTCCCAAGTACCAAACCAGTTACGGTTGTCGAGATCAACTGAACCGTCGGCCGGATCGAAGTCGTTGTCATAACCGGACTGATAGCCAGCCATGATGAATGCGGAGAACATTTCGTTGAACTTTACGTCCAAACGCAGCTTACCAGCGAATTCTTCAACGTTGGAGTCATAGCCAACAACGCCGGAAACGCCGCCCCATGCCTGCTCGAACTTCGCACCAGCAAGAACGTGTGGCATGTAGTCTTCAATGACGTAGTTGCCGCCGAGACCGGTAACATCGTCCTGGCCCTGCTCAGCACCGATCATAGCGGAGAAACCATTGCCGCCAGTGAAGGTGTAGCTGACCTGGTTGCTCTGGCCCGACTGGTAGTTGATCACGTCGTCGTTGATGACGCCGCCAGCATAACCTGTCCACGAACCGAAGAGTTCGTCAGCAGTACCGATGCGGAAACCGCCGAGTTCGATCCAGGCCTGTGGCAGCGAAGCGCCATCGTCAACGCCGTTGGTGTACTGGAAACGGCCCTGGATGTACGAACGCAGGGTGCCGAGTTCGGTTTCCGAACGAGCGTCGAAACGAACTTCACCACGTGTACGCTTGTACCATGTCTCATTGTCCTTGGCGCCAACGTTGGTGCCGTCATAGACATTGTCGCCGCCAGCAGCATCATAACGGACATAGCCGCTGATCTTCAGGCAGGTTTCAGTCCCCGGAATGTAAAAGAAGCCAGCGCCGTAAGCGTCGCAAACGCGAACGTATTCGACGGGCTCTGGTTCAGCAACAACGACTGCATCTGCAGCGCGTGCCCCCGAAACTGCAACCAGGGCTGCAGCGGAGCCGATAAGAAGGCTCTTAATGTTCATTGTTGATCTCTCCATATGTGTCTTGATGACACGGCGATCTAACTTAACTTTGGCAACGGGGTCAAAGAACTTATGGGTAAAATGGGCAGTCTTATGCAACTTGAGGTTACAGTGTTGCCGTTTTATCACGAAAACGTGAGCCAATCGTGAGTCTTTATCCCTAAGCTGTTGAAAACGAATCATTATTTACGTGAATCTTTGTGATTCTTTAAAATTGTTTAATTGTTCCAGCCTTCGTAATTTCGGTGCTTGCCACTAATCATTTGATTCAATCCAGCTGTCACAGCACAGTCATTTACTCATGTAGGCTATGAAAGTGTAATTGCTTACATCTGTTTTTTTACTTTACGCTTGGAACTAAGGTATAACGAAATATACTTGATATTGCGGATGCAGCCGGACGGCCTATGACGTCAGTTTACAACCTTACGCATCAGACTCCGCATCTGTGGGACACAAGATGCGGAGCCTGCTGCGGGAGCGAAAGGGGAAACCGAGTACATCAAAGCGCAACTTGAAAATGTGCCGTACCCGATCACGAGCGCTAAGATGGCATTCCGGACGACAATCGCGGTCATGAACGATCTGCGCGGCTGTCTTCGCACCAAGGCGGTGACGGCACCGGCCACGACGACTGTCGCCGGTTGGGCGGCCGAACTTGCCGTCGGCGGGCATGCCGATATTTTCAGCGCCTATGCGCTCCTGTCGGCACGAAGCATGCGCATCGATCGAGGCACCTATCCTCGATGACCTTGCCGAGACGGGCCACGCCTGCCGCTTTCTCCGCCATTAATATTATCCTTATATTCCTATACGTCCTATACAGCCCTTCCTAGGCCAACGATCGCTCAGCAAAGGTAGCATGACAACACCACGAAGGCTGTTCAGCTTCCGCGGGTAGGGAGAGCCAAGCTCTCAAGATGCCACCAGTACTTGCGGATTGAGCAACGCCGCAACTGCTGATACCGTAGAGTACCATCGGTTAAGACGTCAGGTCGTTTATGGAGGATGTTCAATATGGCTGTAAACGGTAACAACCCGATATCATTGTTCAAGAAACTTGGCGGATTGATCGTTATCATATTGGGGTTCCTGATAACTGCCTCGGGTTATCGATATGGATCGACTGAGTACCTGGCGCTGGGCATTGCGCTTATTGTGATAGGCATCGTTCTCCTCGCGCTCATGGTCGTCCGGCGGAACCAGGACCGGCAAGTCTGATACATGCCGCTCATGGTTCAGACCGATGACTGCGGGCTCAGACAGCACCGGCCGACCGGCATTCAGCACCAAGTCACCGACACTTCCCTGTCGTTTTCGTTCGCTTGGCGCCACGATCCCCTCGGGAGCGGAGGCGTCGGTAGCGGTCGGCCGTCTCGATCTAAATGACTTCCTTCCTTTGCGTTTCAATCGATTGGACATCAGCCCTGGCGGTGACGTTACTGCTCGCGCAGATAGACATGTTTACCTTTGTCCCCAAGATTTAACTCTTCTTTCGATTTGTCGTTCCACTTGGCTTCAATCTCAGGCTGTTGTTTGTCATCGGGAACAGGCGTTTCACCCATTGTGGTGTCTTTCAATTAGGCGTCGGTTCGATAGAGCCTGCCGCACACTGTACCGGCCCGTCCAGATGCCAGCGAACCAAACAGGGGTTTCTTTTCGTTGAGGGCAAACCAGTACAGCGGCTTCTTTTTGGTGACGGGATCGGGGTGTGGGCCATACTCGGAAAAGCTCGTCGCCGGAACAACGCAACGATTTGCAGGGCCGAGCCAAGGCTTCCAGTGCGGCGATTTCACATTGCGAATGTTGGTGACGCCATAATTTACTTCGCTCTTCAGAAACTGCGGCGGCGTCGGCACGCCGCATCGGGCTATTGCCAACTCACGGTCGCCATTGGCATCCTTGCGGCCAATCGGTGCGGGATAGTCGGGAAAGACATCCATCTGCGGTGTCAGCCGATTGGTGAGTTCGCTCCGGCTCCTCGACGTGAGCATCTTCGGCCTCCAGCCTCGGGCGAAGCCATAGCCATGATAAGCGATGCATATTCGAGTTCCTTGATAAGAAAATTGCGTTCGGACAGAAGCACCGCGATCGCGGCCTGGACATCGCCATTGTGCTCGGCGATCAGCCGCTCGACATCATCATTATATTTCAGCGCCGGTTCGTTCATTGGCCTCTCCTTTTGAGACAAGCCTGTCCTCCCATTTTTCCATCTGCGATTGACCATCGTTGATCGAGATACAACGAAGATAAATATTGAGCTTCTAATAGAGTTGGTGGGTCAGCGCTGAATGGTAAAGTGGTCAATGTCTTGTAGAAATCAACAGCAGCGCCTCTTAAGAGTCCGCCAAACTAGTATACTATGCCTTCGCGCTGAAAGTGGCCGGAAAGGCGGTTGTGTAGAACAAAAGCCGCTACTTGCCCGTCGGACGCTCGGCATCTATATTGGCGAAATGCTTGACCATTCGTCCCGACCGTCTTCGCCGCCACATATGCCGATGGATGCGCTAAGCGAAGTCCTACAAGACTTTCGTCTGAGTGGCGTCAACTATGGCCGCTGTGAGCTCCGACATCCATGGAGCATCGCCTTTCCGCAACAACCGCTGCTTCGTTTTCACTTTGTCAGCCAGGGTCCATGCTGGATCCATACCGAAGCGCTAGGGTGGCAAGAGTTGCACGATGGCGATCTGGTGCTGCTGCCGCAAGGCATCGCCCATCGGCTGGCCAGTGCGCCGGATGTTGTGGGCGACTCGCTCAAGCGTTGCCAGGTGACCAAGTTGGGGAGCAACGTCTGCGAAGTGGTACAGGAAGGAAAAGGCGCGACCAGCACCCTTTTCTGTGGCTCCATGGCCCTGGGCGCCTGTGCGCTTAACCCCTTGATCACTTTGATGCCGCCAATCATCAAGGGCTGCGATGTGGCCGGCAATGACCCGATCGTTGGTCCCTTGCTAGCGGCTATGACGGCGGAGGCCGCACAACCGCAGATGGGCAGCGCCACCATCTTATCACGTATGGCGGACCTGCTCACAGCGCGGCTCATCCGCTGCTGGGTCAATTGCACCGGAGCCTCGACCACCGGTTGGCTCGCTGCCATCCGCGATCCCCACATCGGCCGCGCCCTGGCAGCCATGCACCGAGACCCCGGCCATAACTGGACCCTCGAAAGCCTCGCCGGCCTGGCAGGCCAATCGCGCTCGATTTTTGCCGAGCGCTTCAGCGCTGTTTTAGGGGAAGGCGCTGCGCGCTATCTCGCCCGTCTTCGTATGCAGCTCGCCCGCGAGTTGTTGGGGCAAAGCGGCATGTCGGTTGCCGAGGTCGCTAGCCGTTTGGGCTATGAATCCGAGGCATCCTTCGCTCGCGCGTTCAAGCGCATCACCAGCCTCTCGCCCGGCGTTGTGCGTCGCACAATTTCCGGACGAACGGACATGGATTTCGGATTTTAGGATACATATCATCCGAAAAGACTTGTCTATGAATGTCTCCAAACCTTGGAGATATTCAATGACGGACACAACATTACAGCTCGATGGCGCGGTGATAGACCTTGATGCCGCTGCGCCAGTCGAATGGAGCGCGGCCACCTGGTTCGCGGTCCTTTCAATGGCGGCCGCCAGCTTTGCGCTGGTGTCAGCCGAGTTCCTGCCGGCAGGTCTGTTGACGCCAATGGCGCGCGATCTGGGCATCAGCGAGGGAACGGCCGGACAGGTCGTCACCGCCACCGCTTCCGTCGGCGCCGTGACGGCCTTGTTGAGCAATGTTCTCATCGGCCGATTGAACCGCAAGACGGTGCTGGTTGGTCTCAGCGCCCTGGCGATCGGCTCCAATATTCTTGCCGCGGTAGCGACCGATTTCTGGCTATTATTGTTAGGTCGGGCCGGGCTGGGAATCGCCCTCAGCGCTTTCTGGGCGCTGTCAGTTGCCGTCGTAGCGAGGCTGGTTGGCGCCAATGCGACAGGCCGTGGCATGGCTATCGTCACCCTCGGCGTCTCGCTCGCCACCATTGCCGCACCGTCGATGGGTGCGTTGATCAGCGACTGGCTGGGCTGGCGCAGCGCCATGGCCATGACAGCGGGACTGGCCGCGCTTGCAATGCTGCTGCAGTTTCTCAGCCTGCCGACCTTGCCTGCAACCACAAGCAACAGTCTTGCCGATGTCCTTCGGCTGACACGGCGGCGTGGTATTCAACTCGGCATGCTTGCTATCCTTTTGCTGATGACGGGGCATTTTGCTGGCTCAGTCTATGTGCGCCCCTTCCTCGAACAGGTGACGCTCCTTGCAACCGGGCCGATTGCCCTGGCGCTGCTCGGGTTTGGCATCGCCGCTGTGGTCGGTAATATTGCCGGTGGCCGCATGGCCGACGCCAATATCCGCATAGCTCTCGCGGTCACCGCCGCGTTAATGGCGTTTGCGGCGCTCGCGTTGGTGCTTTGGGGCGCGCATATCGGCGTTGCCTTCGGCTTCGCTACGCTGTGGGGCTTCGCCTTCGGCATGGCACCGGTAGTGCTACCGACCAATCTGTCCCGCGCGGCGCCTGACGCGCTGGAGGCCGCGGGCAGCTTGATGGTCGCCTCTTTCCAGGTTGCCATCACTATCGGCGCGGTTGTCGGCGGCTATGTCGTGGACACCTATGGCGCCGCGGCGCCCTTAACTCTTACCGCCATCCTTGCCGCATCGACAGCCGTGCTGGCGCTGCTACAGCCCCGCAGCTAAATCTTTGCTGCTGCTGCGCGGTAGGTGGAGCAACCAGACGTCATCGCCAAGTTGAAGATGCGGCAAGACCTCGGCGCATCGGCAAGGCGGTAGGTGAGATCATGTCATGTCAAGGGCGTGGGCGGTGATTCCTCCATCTGACGGATAACATCGCCGATGCGACGCAAGGCCCGCCTGACCGGAACATGTTCACCCAATCCTAAATCTCTACGGAAAATATGGCCCGGTGGGTTCTATTTCGAAGCGCGACTTTGTAGCGATAACAATGGCTTATCGCAACAATGGAATCGCCATGGATCAACCGTTTCGGCGCACCTACTCCCAAATCACGCTCGACGAACGCCGATACGAAGTCAAAGGACAGGCGGGGCAATCGACGCAAGCTGGTTCGGCTGCCGCAACTGCGCGAGGCGATTATCGAGCGGATTCGCCATGGCTGGTCGCCCGAGCAAGTCGCCGGCCGTCTGAAGCTGGAAGGCGGACGGCATGGCATGACGGTCTGTCACGAGACAATCTACCGGTTTGCCTATTCGAAGGATGGCCAGGCGATCAAGCTGTGGCATCACCTGCCGGAACGCCGGGCGCGCCGCCGGCCGCGGCATGCCCGGCGTCGCCATGGCCGCCGTTTCAGTCCGCATCTGAGCATTTTGCATCGGCCGGACATTGTGCGGGAGCGCCAGCAGTTTGGGCATTGATGGTGTGGATACCCCTCCTTGGCCGCAGCGCTATCAAGCATACTGCTGCCGAGGAGCTAATTTAACACGGGAGAAGGTATCCATGGAAAGCGCCGCAATTATTGGTATCGATCTGGCCAAATCCGTATTCCAGTTGCATGGAGCTGATGTTTCTGGCAGGCCGCTGTTCCGGAAGAAATTGGCGCGAGACCAGTTACTGGTCTTTCTTGCAAGCCAACCGCCAAGCACTATCACTATGGAAGCTTGTGGCTCGGCGCATGACTGGAGTCGAGAGATGAGTGCTATTGGCCACGACATCAGGCTCATTCCACCAATCTATGTAAAGCCCTTTGTTAAAAGACATAAGAACGGCGCCGCTGATGCGGAGGCTATCAGCGAAGCTGCGGTAAGGCCGACCATGCGCTTTGTTCCAGTGAAGACTGCTGAACAGCAATCAAGGGCGATGGTATTCAAAACGCGAGATCTTCTGGTTCACCAACGAAACCAGATCGTCAATGCTCTACGCGGCCACCTCATGGAATATGGCATTACCGTTCCTGCCGGCCTTACTTTCGTACGTCAGCTTGAGCGGGAAATTGAAGATCCTGATACAACATTGCCTTTGCTGGTCGTCGAGCTTGCACGTCTTCACTTCGACCAGCTCCAAAATTGCAACGCAAAGATCGCAACTGTCGAACGGCAGATGAAAGAAGAGGCGAAGCGCGATCCGGAAGCGATGCGTCTGCTGCTCTCCGTTTGATGTTTTGGGCCCGGTTCCAATCGTGAGCCCGTTTTTCCATCTTATCGGGGGCAACCACCTCCGCCAGCCATCATCTTATAGATCGAGCTGGGACGATCGCGCCGCGATTACCCCATGTTCTGCGATCCGCAGTCGCCCTGGCAAAAAGGCACGGTCGAGAACACCAACAGGCGGGCCAGGAAATGGCTGTTGAGAGAGGTTGATCCACTGTCGATCACCGACCGTGATCTAACGGAGATCTGCAAAAGACTGAATGCAACACCGCGCAAAATGTCTTGGCTATAAAACGCCAGCAGAAGTCTTCCGGCAAAAACTGCTCGCACAGACCCGGTGGGCGGGATAGCTTCCAATCTCGCAAGTCGCGCTTCGGCGAGAACTCACATCGCCATAAGTCTTGGCAATAAACCAAGCTGTATCGCAGCACCACAGCCTTCCCCCCGGCCAATCGAAGATGGATACCACCTCGCGATTGCTTCCCCAATGCGCCTTGTCCCTCTTCGCTTTCAACCGTCACACCGCATTTTCGATCGGGTTACAGGGCGCAAATCAAAAAGCCCTTAGCCAATCCATCTCAAATGCTGGTTCAGTTCGACACCAAATCCGCACCGAACCATTTGAGGCTTATCTCTTTCAGCGAACCATCCGCTTCAATTGCTTCGATAGCACCATTGAACCGTTCGGCAAGTTCCTTATCCTGCTTCCGCAAGCCGATACCGACACCTGGGCCGAAGAGGCCGCCTGAAATTCTGGGGCCGTAGAGCGCTGCCATGGCGCCATCCTTGGACTCCAGGAATGCCTTCCAAACCGAGTAATCTGCCAATCCGCCATCGATGCGGCCTGCAACCAGATCGAGATTCAGGTTGTCCTGCTTGTCGTATGTCCGGACGTCCACTGTGTCGCCGAAATATTCCCGCACGAAAGATTCAGCGTTCGTCGATCCCTGCACTCCAATAATCTTTCCTTCGAGGTTGTCCTTCAGGGCTTGGAGAACGCCCTTCTCCTCTTCCGATTCGGATGAAAGATTGACTTTCAAACTGCTGGCCATGTGAGGAAGATTAAACGACTTTCTGACGACGAAGTAATTGGAGGTCAGTGCATAGGGATCCGAAAAGGCGATAACCTGCTTTCTTTTTTCGGTGATCGACATCCCGGCCATGATAGCATCGTACTTGCCTACGTTCAGGGCCGGAATGATACCGTCCCATGCCTGCGTCACGAATTCGCACTTCAGTTTCGCGCGCTCGCAAAGTGCCTTGCCGACATCGATGTCAAATCCGACCGGTTTTCCAGTCGTGTCGACCGCATTCCAGGGTGGAAATGCACCTTCTGTAGCGATCCTTATCGATTTGCCGTCCTGGGCATTCGCCTGCCCGACAATCATGGCGGCAAGGAGCGGAACTAATAATGGACTGAAAGCATTCATTGTGACTTCCCCACATAATTTGCGTTGCGGTTAGTAATATAGATTCTCGGAACATGGTCCCGGAGCTGCGCATAAAGGCCGACGATGTCGGTCCCCCAGAGTGAGGCGACTTCTTCGAGTGAGATAGATTGATCACCCTGACGGCCGAGCAGCACGACCTGATCACCGAAGCGAGCTTCCGGGACGTCGGTTAGGTCAATACGAATGTGTTCAAGATGGGCGGGAGGCAGCAACCGGGCTCGCTTTCCCCGTACAAGGCCAACCGCACCGTTTGGAACCTGCCTGGGAAACCCGTCTCCCCAGCCCATACCAATCACCCCGAGTGTCATTCCTGGAGTCATCCCTAGAATGTCGGGTACCGGGCCGAGTGAAGCATCGAGGCGCTTGACCGAAACCAGGCTTGCAGAAATGGATTTCAGCGCAGGGCGCAATGTAACCGGGCGGGTGGGCTTGTCGGACTCTGGAAGCCCAACGAAGAGTGCCCCTGGATCAACGGCATCGAAGTCCATGTCCGGATGGTTCAGCACGCCCTCTGTACTCGACATCATCACCACCGCTGGGCGCAAGCCGAGACCCCGCGCTTCTCGCAAAGTTGCATGCATTCTGTCGAGTTGCTCGTACGCATCAGATGGTTGTGAGGTCGACAGCTCGCTCATGTGGGCGTAGATGCCCTCGACTTGCACGTCCGCAAAACCTGTCGCTGCGGCGAGAAGTTTACTCGCTTGCAAAGGTGTAGCCCCAGCTCGGAAGAACCCGAGATCGACCTTTATGAACACACGCGGTCTTGTGTTGGCAGCCCGCCATTGCTCCAGCTCGTCAATGGTTGAAATGCTGACCGTCAGATCGAGCGACTTGATCGTCGACGCTGCCGTAGGCAGGGCACCCGGATAGAGCAGAAGTGGTTGGTATATGCCCTCCTCGCGAATTGCGATCGCGTCGAGCAGAGAAGCCACCGCGAAGCCATCGACGCCCTCCCTGGCCAAAGCCGAAGCGACTGGACCAGCGCCGCAACCATATGCGTTGCGTTTCAGGCACGCATAGACCTTCACATGCCGAGGCAGGTGTTTGCGGAGTTGCCGGTAGTTGTGTCGGATTGCATCGAGGTCGATCTCGTACCAGCTGCCTCGCAACACTGCGGCGGTGGTATGATGTAAATCGCGGACTATCGACAGGGGCACCGGGACGGTCTTCATTGTTCTACTTTCTGCGATGCGGGCATCTGCTCTGCTGCCTTGGCCCGAAAGCGGCTCCTGCTCGTGGGAGCCATGCGTTTCTGATGCCTTGCCAGATGTCTTTCCAACCGACCAAAAAGATGAACGATCAGAAAAGTGAAGCCGAGATAGATCAGTGCCGCCGATATAAAGACCTCGTAGGGAGAGAAGGTCTGCGCTACGATCTTGCGAGCCGTGCCTGTCAGTTCCATGAGAGTGATGGTACTGGCGAGAGAACTCGCCTTCAGCATCAAGACGACCTCATTGACGTACGCCGGAAGGGCGAGCCGAAAGCCAGCAGGAAGGACGATCCGCCGAATGCGCAACGCGTAGGACATACCGAGAGCTTTTGCAGCTTCGATTTCACCCGAAGGAACCGCGCGAATTCCTCCACGCAAAATCTCCGTGGTGTAGGCCGCATTGTTCAGGGAGAAAGCAATCAGAGCGCACCAGTAAGGCTGCCTCAATACGCTCCAGGCAGCACTTGACCGTATCCACTCAGCCTGGCCGGCGCCGTAATAGATGAAGAATAGCTGTACCAGAAGGGGCGTTCCGCGGAAAACGAACGTGTAGAGGAGAACGGGATACGCGAGAACGGGCCACGGCGATGTTCGCAACAGCGCGAGTGGAACTGCAACAAGAAGACCAATCGCGACGGAGGTCACCGTCAGTTGTGCCGTAAGCAGCATACCTTCGAGAAGAAGTGGCAGAACTTCGACAATCAGATAAAAGTTCATGGCCGATTTCTCATTTTGCAAACCGGATGCCGCGATCGGCGCGTCGCTCAAGCAATGTCAGGCCGACCAGGGAAACAGAGGTGAACAACAGATAGAGGCCGGCAGCGATCGAATAGAACGTCAGGGGATCATGGGTTGACCCTGCAGCGATACTCGTCTTGCGCATCAGGTCTTCGAGACCGACCACGGAGATCAGCGCCGTATCCTTCAGCAATGTGAGCCAAAGGTTACCGAGTCCAGGTAACGCGTAGCGCCACATCTGGGGGAGAACAACGAGATGCCATATGCAAAACCTCGAAAGGCCAAGGGTTTGGGCCGCTTCAATCTGCCCTGAAGGCACGGCCTGAATTGCCGCCCTGAACACTTCGGTCGCATATGCTCCGAAAACGATCGTCAGTGCAAATACGCCAGCGGCAAACGCATCAACCTCGACGTAACGACCGAACAGCGTCGTCAGCGCAACCGTGCCGCCAAAGTACAGGATAAGAATGAGAAGGAGTTCGGGGACACCGCGAACAATCGTCGTGTAGAATCCAGCGAGCCACCGAATAATCACGAGCCGGCTGCGTTTTGCCGCCGCGCCGCAGAGACCGACGCCGATACCGAGCGTCAGACTGGTGAATGCTGTGCGAAGTGTAGTGAATGCGCCAACCACTATTTGATCGCCAAAGCCTTGCAATTCCATCATTGACAACACTCGCCCAAATGCGCCGAGAGGAACTGTTTCAACCGCGGTGAGGAGGGCTTGCTGAAGAGTTCGTCCGGAGCGCCCTCCTCTTCTATCTGCCCCTGATGGAGAAAGAGGACGCGGTTGGACACCTGATGGGCAAATCCGAGTTCATGGGTGACGATGAGCATTGTGCGCCCTTCATCGGCGAGCGAGCGGATGACCTTCAACACCTCCCCCACCAACTCTGGATCCAATGCGGAGGTCGGTTCGTCAAAGAGAAGGATTTCTGGTTCCATTGCCAGAGCGCGCGCGATAGCAATCCTTTGTTGTTGTCCGCCGGAAAGATGAGAGGGATAAACGTGGCGTTTGTCAGCCAGGCCCACTTTCAGGAGCAACTCTTCTGCCCGAAGGCAAGCCTCTTGTTTCGAGATGCCGAGAACATGGATGGGTGCTTCAACAATGTTTTCAAGAACGGTCTTGCATGACCAAAGGTTGAAGTGCTGGAATACCATCCCCAGCTTGGCGCGCAGCGCGTTGACCTCTCGCTGACCCGCGAGACTGCCGCTCATCCTGACACGTCTCCCGGCAATCCAGATTTCACCCTCGGTAGGCTCTTCCAAAAGGTTCAGGCATCGCAGAAGCGTGCTTTTTCCTGAACCGCTGCTTCCGAGGATGGAGATCACATCGCCGCGCTGCGCGATCATGGAAATCCCTTTGAGGACCTCGAGGTGACCAAAACGCTTCCTGAGATTCTTAACGCGCAGCGGGGCGCTCATGTCAGGGGAACCCGGTCGGAACTTACCGGTATCAGGTTGAGTATTCACTGGGGACCCTCGGCTGGTTTTCCCGAGGATGCGGCAGCCAGCGCGACCATGCTTGCAGTAAATTGATCCGGGTGCGGGATCTGATCAGTAAATCATTCGGATGCTTTGCTTGGCCAGGTGCCACGATATCCCAAGGGGGTCGTGCCCACTTCTCGACGGAAGGTATTCGAAAAATGGCTTGAGCTGGAGAAACCGCATGACAAGGCGATATCGGTGACGGGCATGGAGGAATGGCGGAGATAGTCCTTTGCCCGCTCGATCCTGCGCCGAATAATGAAGGCGTATGGCGGACAACCAAGCGTTTGCCTGAATGCTCGGCAAAAGTGGGGAACGCTCAGACCGCAAAGTTCGGCCAGTTGTAAAAGCGACAGGTCAGCCGTGAGTTCATCGTCAATTTTTTGAATCACACGATTAAGGTTCGTTGAGGCGAGTCCGCCTTTGCGGACCGGGGCCACATATTCTTGCTTCCGCATCAGCTGGGCGAAGATTGTGGCCGTGTAACTCTCCACAAGCATTGTGCTGAGAGGATTGCGGTCACGGATCTCTGCTCCTATCCCCCGGGCCGCGTTCATGATGATGGGATCCTCGAAGCCAAGATCAGGCGAGAGAGACGGCAGCGAGCCGGGCGGCACCCGGGCAAGAAGCTCTGCCACGTGCGCCGGTTTCACCAAGATTGAGAGATAGGCCGCTGTCGAAGCGCCAGCTTCCCAACCCCGCCAGCTGCATTCGGCCGGAATAAACAGGATTGCACCGGGCTTTCGGGGCACAAACCCGGCGTTTCTGCCATCTATGACGTATTGGCCACGCTCGGAGTTTCCCTGCACATTGAGAAGAACAACGTGCAGGCTGGAGGTGATCGCAGTCTCCTCTTTCTCAAGCCCGGTACGCCGGACGAGATCGGCCTCCACGTGATGCCATGACCTTTTCTCATGCGAGGCTGTTCGGCAGTCACCGACCTTGAACGCTGGTTGCGGCGCGGAGATCCTCATGTTCGTCCCCGATCCTCATCATCCGACGCAAAAACTGACTGGGGCGCCCGGGTTGTGTCTGGTGTCCAGCCATGCCCATTATTTATTTTCGGGGGTTGGTATCCCTTCTCCCCCTCCAGAGCAGACAATTCTTCGCCGAGGGCCGCGATGAGAGAGGATACACGGCGGCGCACGCGAGGATGCAGCCGCATCACACCTTCAATGAGACGGCGCCCCTCACTACCTGCTATGAATGTCATCCGCTCGTCGACGGGGAGCAATGCCGCCCCGCCCTCCTGCTTCTCATTTCCCGGCAGACCTTGGAAAAAGCGGCTGACGGGCATGCCGAGGAAGGTGGCAAGTTCAAAGAGCATGGAAGCACTGACGCGGTTTTTGGCGTTCTCATACTTTTGGCGTTGCTGGGGGCTGATCCGCACGGCGCGGGCAAGCTCAGCCTGCGTTACGTCGGATTGTACGCGGACGGCGGCAACCTGACGCCCCACATAAAGATCAGCATCTATCACTCCCCGTGAAGTGAATATGTCTCGCTGCATGCCCGCGAGAGACTCACTAAGCTTTCGCATGATCGGGAGTTGGAAACTGTACGATACAGCCCTATGGCCTTTGGTTCCGGGGAACCTGGATTCAGCTGACCGGTTCTGGTTCCCAAAACATTCATCCTGCAATCACATCCCCCTCTTCATATGTTTTATTCGTTTGGTGACGGTCCAAGCCGGCGCAGCACCAGCTTCGGCCGCTCCTCGCAGTCCTCGCGCCACGCCCGCCATGTCGCACACACACGCTCACCACCGCCGCCGAAGCCTTTCCGCAGCGATCTGTACCCAAACGCCATGAACTGGCGTTCCTCCTTTGATACACAGCCCCGTTCCCTGCCCCGCAACGGTCGGTGTAGGAGAGTGTGGGCTTCATGTTCTCTGGTGGCGAAGTGAGTGGTGGAGACAGAGCACCGTAAAGAAGGCCATCGCCATCAACAGTTTCGAAACGTGGAGTGGAAAACTGGTCAGTCACGGTCGTTCTCTTGCGTCATACGGACCTATCTCGAAAGATCATAATACATATTATAGTTGATAACACTATAGTATATAATTTGCCACCCTTTTGGCATGGATATGCGCAAACTGGTTGGCCAGAACTTTTCACGTCTGCGGAGAGAAAAGGGGCTTACCCAAGAGGAGATCGAAGAGCGTTCGGGCTTCAGCCAACAATACCTCAGCGGACTTGAAAGGGGCCAGCGCAATCCGACGATCATTACAGTATATGAACTCGCGCAGGCGCTTGGCGTTGATTATCTAGAGCTGTTATCGCCGTACAGGGGAAAAAATAGCTGAAACTGAATGTAATAGGCACACTCTATTGATCACTGTTATCTATAGATAGCCGACGCTCTCAATATACCGCTACAGGGAACTGCTAAAGCCGCCCACCCGTCAAGCCGATTAAAAGTAGCATCTGTGGTTACACTACTCCGACGAGTGCAGCGCCTATGTCACATTGGCTTTCCGTACATACTTTGTTGATGGGCCAAGTAGATAAATCCGTAAATTACCCTTCGCCGGAAGTCGTGTAGGCGTGCCTAGATCTCGCTCTCCCACGGAGGTAACTACGCTGAAAAATCAGGGTAATTTGCAGGCCAGCTAATCTCTTCGAGAAGAAAGCAGCCTGTCTGGCGTGCCCTTCAGCTCTTGTGGTCCAAATCGATTCGGAAAATGGTCAGGGCAAGTGTACCCACAGCGAGGATTCCTGCAAATACCAGAAATATTGTAGAGGGGTGAATCTCAGCGGAAACCACTGCGCCGATTCCAAAAAGAATCAAACCGAGAAAAACCCCGCTGCAATGCAAAGCGCCTTTTGCCCGGCCCAAGGTCGCGCGGGGAACGCTCGATTGAAGCGTGACCTCAACAGCCACCCTGCCCAGATTATAGAGTGCGCCCAACAAAGCAAACGCGAGGAGCGCCCACGGCAGATCCAACATTTTCAGAGCCGCAAATGCAAGAGCGGTAAGGGCAAGGATGATCAGTTGCAAGTTGGGAATGTCCAAAGCCCGGACCAGCGGTATGAGAAGAATGGCACCGATAATGGAGCCCGCGGACCAGGCGCTTTCAAGCTGTCCAAAATCTATTGCGCTGCCTCCAAGTTCTTCAAACACGAAGCTGGGGCCAACAACGCTTACCAATAGCCCGCCGATGTACAGAAGTGCGTATATGGCACCTAGTCGGAGCAAACGGGCATCGACAAGCAGTACCGATTTCAGTTGCACCGCGCGTATCCTGCGGGGAGAGCCGTTCTCGCCGGACGAGACGCATGCAACATACAGACATCGCAAAAGCCAAGGCTATTGCTGTGAGCGTAGACGTGGGGGTGGAGACATGCAACAAGACACCACTTAGCCCTGCTGCCACCAGACTTCCTGATTGCATCAAAAAGAATACGATGCAGTTTGCTGTCGAGAGCGGAAAACCAGCACCAACGGATGGTATCATGGACTGAGACGCTGTAAGCGCCATCCGGTCGCACGCCGCGAATGGAATTGTCGACAACCAAATCGCCCAATGCAAATCCGTCGCAATCATGACTGCCGCTAGAGCCAACGCGGCTAGAAGGCGGACGACGTCGGCTATCAAACAGAGAAGACGTCGATCATAGTGATCAGACATCCATCCCCCGAGGGGGCTCGCGATCAGTTCTGCGAGGCTTAAAGATGCGAAAAACACTGCTACGGCTGATACGCCGTGCCCCGAAACAACGAGAATCCAGGCGCAAGCAAAGTTGTACGCGTTTCGCCCTACGGCCGAAGCAAACACGCTCGCAAGGAACCAGTTAAACGAACGCGATCCAGAGTCTGCGACGGAACAGGATCGAGGCATCGGCAACTTTCGGAGATGGCTAAGCAAGTATCATTGGAAATTTCCGAGCGTCACGCTTTTGGATTCGTGCCGGACTTTCAAAATCGTGCCAAAAAAATCCGAAATGGGATCAACTGCGCCATCTGCGGCGGAACTCCGACGGGCTGGCGCCAAAGGCTCGCTTGAAAGCAAAGGTAAAGTGACTTGAACTTGCAAATCCGCATCCCAGTGCAATGTCTGTCGCCGAAAGATCGGTAGCACGAAGAAGATCGACTGCGCGATTCAACCGATGTTCTGCAACAAATGAATGAGGCGTTTTGCCTGTAGATTGCTTGAATGCGCGAAAGAAGTGACGTCGACTCACGCCAATTTCCCGAGCAAGTTCCTCGAGGCGCGGAGGGTTCGCCGGTCGGCTCTCGATGATGGCGGTTATGCGTTTGAGATTGAGCGGTGAAAGTCCACCCTTCGCTGGCTCCGGACCAGCGCCATCAAGTCTGAGCAACTGGACGAACAACTGGACGGCTTGGCTCTCAGCCATGATAACACTGATTGGATCGGGGTTCTTAACCTCCGCTGCGATCCTCTGAAGCGAGGCTTCGATAATGTTATCTCGAAACCCGATGGCTGGCTTCAACCCCAATACGTGCTTGGAACCGAGCGATCGCTCAATGAACGTGGTATCGACTGAGACAAACAAATACGAACCGGTTGCGTCCCCCTCGTCCCATCCACTCCATTCACGGTGAGCAGGTACGAAAACGACGGAGCCCGGACGGCGGGGGGTGAAGCCGACCGAACGCCCCTCGACAAAATCCTCGCCGGACCGTGCCCCGCCTTTCAGGTTTATCAAAAACGAGTGCTGGTCAGGCGCAACGCGTGTTTCCTGACGTGTTAAACCTGTTCTTTTAACGATGTGCGCCCGTACCATACCCCAGTCAATATAGTGGTGGACCAGAGTTCGGTGAACCGAGCGGCGGACCTCGTCAGGCTGAAATTCAGATGTCTCCGTCAATAGAGGCGATCCCTCCGACTAACTCCAATTAACTAACCACAAAGGGTTATAGATTCATCTTGGGTTGCCAAACAATCCGCGATCAACCCACGGTTGGTCGATGATGGCACTTTCATGAAAAAACGGCATGCCGGTGAAAGCGCGCTATTGAACAGCGGTCTACCACCTCGGGGATGGCGAGCTGGCAGCAGATCAACACCAGGGCCTGCATAATCACTTCGAAAACCCTCTGACGGCCTGGCAGCGTCGTACCCTGGAGTACAATCACGTAGGTGTACTACAATGCAAGTTTTCACGGACTTTATCGCCGAATGCGACCGCGGCCCGCGTTTGAACCAACTGGCCGGCTTCTTCGCCGAGACCGCGGCCGGCAAGAGTGGAATGCCCGTTCGCAGACCCATCGCCGATACACGTCTTTTGCCCAATGACACACTTCTTCATCGTTTCATCGAGCTGCATTCACGCCGCCAGGGTTTCTTCGACCAACACTATCACAGCAGTATTCCGTATCGCCTGGAGGAGGAATGCCGCATGGCGCACGCGCTCCTTCGATACAGCCAATTGAACGTGAACGAGGTGTTGCTCTACAGTCTCGGTACTGCGGAAGGCACGATGGCGCGTACTCTGTCCGAACTGAGTCGAGGAAATATCCAATCGTTGTCTTGCAGTCCGAACGAGGAGAATTACAAGTGCTTCATGGCGTTCGGTAAGCCGGCCCACGCCAGCTTTTTTCTCGGTCCCTTCCATCGATTGACCAAGGAGCACCTCCGTTCCGATAAGAAGCTCGAACCGTTTTCGGACGGGTTCGACTTCATTTTGGAAGACACCACGTTTCAGATGTACTCACCTAATCGGCTAAAGCAAATCGAATTTGTCGCGCAACATCTCAAGGATAACGGCATCCTTTTACTTTTGGAGAAGTTCCGGACCGTCGATCCCGGAGAATACCAGGGACGCGAATCGCAAAAGGACTTCGGATTTAAAACCCATTACTTCGGCCTCGATGAAATAGCACGGAAAACCAAAATAGTGCTTAAAACAATGCACGACGGCCAAGTAACCTTGGCAGAGATGGCGCGCGCAGTGTATGCACAATTTAGACACTGCGTCGTCACGTGGAACAGCGGAAACTTCTATGGTCTTGCGGCAAGTAACAGCCGCGAAAATCTTTGGCGCTATCTCTCATTGATGGTCCATCCTGCGATACCGTTCGAATACGTCTATGAGCCAGAGCCTTACACCGAGTTGGCGAAGTGGGTGAGAGGCTCGTGATCCGTTGTGAACAGTCGCTTACGTGGGCTGCCAGAATATGCTCCCGACGCACTCTTAAACGCGCCGGATCATGATTGTTAAGGAACCCCGCAATGTTTCAGAGGTCGCAAGAACATTCGAGAAATTGTATGGACGAAGAATTTGAGCTTTGGACACTTTTGGATCGGCACGCTCGTTTAATGACATCTATAGAAGCACTTCAGTCGAAAGTGCCGGCAACGGGCGAGGCTCGACGGGTTCTTGCGACCAAAAACCTTGAAGAACAATTCCTCCGAGAGCTTCTGGTTGATGTCCGTCCAACTACCAACTTTGGAGCCCAATCCAAGTTGATTTATCTGAGCGTGATGCTGGCAAAGACCCGCACCTCCATGGATGAAAGAACAATCGCACGAGTAACGAGATCGATTGAACCGTTTCTTTAGCCTGCGCCGCGAGTCGTCTCGCCTAGGTTTTCTTTGCTTTCGTTTGGAGAACGGCGACGGTCTCAAGCAGCGTTGTGACAGAAGCCATGGTTTCGGCAGGAAGATCCTCCAGCAACTCTATTATCCGGAACCTGCTCTCCGCTTCTACCTCTGTCTTGCCCCACAAGTGAGGAGCAGTGCTGAACAACATTGAAAGCGGTGATGCCCCAAGGATCTCGCTCAGGTGGATCAGTCGGCTGACCGTCATTTTAGATGAGTTGCGTTCGTAGCGTCCGTATACCTGCTCGCTTAGACCAACAAGTCTCGCTATGTCCGCCCTGCTGAGACCTTCTTTGTGACGACAGCGCCGCAGTGCTTCACCAAGTTTGTTGTCCAGTTCTCCAAAGGTCGCGATACCGTCGAAACCCCGTCTCCTGTAGACCGGTTTTTCGTTGTCGGGATCGGTGGTTTGCACCAGTTCCAATTCCGCGATGTGGTTTTTCAAATCCTTGCTCATTTCCCAATGACCCAAAACATGACGCTCATGTCATACATCACGACGAGGTCAAAAGGCTATGCACTTCGTTTTGCTTCTTCGATCAAGGCCGCAGATACCTTTGAGCGGGAGCAGTCACCCGGTCATTTCCGCAAATTGAACCAGTAGCGGCTGCGTTGACCTGAAGCTTCGTCCTTCATATCGAAATAATATGGATCGGGTCGCAGCGGCCTCTGCATGAATTCTGTGAAGGCGCAGGAACGACTGTCCGAAAAAACCCGCGTGACATCGTCGTCAGAGGCAACAGTTCGGCTATCCGAGTCTCGCAAAGAACGATCTCCTGGGCGGCACGTCGTTTCGCGGCGCGTGCACCGCGACTGTTTCGCGGAGGCTCCATTGCGGCGGACACCGTCACCGGCAGTCGGCGTCCAGCCCGCCGGGCACTCTGCGTATCGTTCATATCCCGGCTCTCCGGTGCCGGCTCCCTGGCAGATCGGCCACGAGAACCCAGGCTTCTTCATGGCGATGATCAGCTTTTCCATCGGGGGGCGGCAGCTTGCGACATCATGCCAGGACGGATTGGAAGACGCAGCACACAAGAGGACCTCACAACCCCAATCGCTGGTCTGTGAGGGCGACGTGAAACAAACGGCAAATGGGATTGAGAGCATCGATGCAAGGATAAACTTCACGGAAATCTCCTCCTGAGCCTGTTGTTGAAAAGCTTACCGGTCACGGCGGGATGGTTGACGGCGTGCATCGGCGAACGGAGGTGTGATTTCGCTTTGGCGCTCGGAAAGCAGATTGATGTCGGCGAATGGCTTGCGTCCCAGCGTTTTGTCCACAGCCTTCTGGTGCCATTCCGTCATGTCGAGGACATACGTTGCCCACATTCCATAACGCGCGTTGACTGCATGCCGTTGCGTTTCGAAATAGCGTGGGTTGCCTGGAGACGCTGTGGTCAATCTCGCCCAACCAACCCGCAGCATTTCCCGGGCAAGATCCATATCACCGGCTTGACAGATTCCGCTCATAGCATCGGAGCCGGCAACCGACACTATTTTACAGGTAACCGTGCGGCTTCCAATGCTTCGCTTTAGCCAGGCTTTGGCTAGAGCACCGCAGGGCACCGGGGGAAGAAAGCTGTTGTTGTCGTTTGGCTCCGGATCAAAGGCCCATTGCGGCAGTTCGCAGCTGTCGATTTCGTTCAACCGTACGAGAATACGCCGACCAGCGAACCATAGTGTTCGTCCGTCTACGACTGCCACGCGCCCGGTGATTTTGTTCAGGCTGACCTCTCGGTTCCGGGATGGGCCATTCGGCAAGTCGGCGGCGCCGCCGTGGTCCGATGCAAAGATCATAACTGACAAGGCAAGTACGAGGCGCCGGATCATGGAACGCTCCTTGAATTCTTTGCCGCCCTGCTCAGGAATATTGCTGGGTGCTGGACGTCCTTGAACTGCCATAAGCCTTTGCGGCCGTCGCGGGCGCCCTGCTCGGCAACAGCGTAAGGCGCATGCACCGGAAGACCATCGGGCCGCAGGCTGGCGAAACCGAAGCCTTCGGCAATGAGCATCATTGCCAGATCCAATCCGTGACTGCCGACCGTGGCGAAGCAAACGACGAATGTTTGGTCGTGTTGTTGGGCAACGGGCGCGCAGACCGGCGCTGTGTCCTTGATAAACGCTGCCAGGACCGCGATTGACGCCTCGCCACAATCGCGCTTTACGCCTGACAGATCCGTGTAACTCGTTCCCCTTAAACACGACTGCAGACCATAGAGCCGGACCCGTTTGCCCCCCATCAGCAAGGTATCGCCAGTCTCCAGGACGGCTCCCGAACCGATCTTGAAATATCCGGCAGGTGCCGAATGGGCTGCCGATGTCGAGAGGCTTGCGGCAAGGACAATAGCGATCAGTGGATATCTCATTGGCCGTACACCCTGGGGTCTGCCCACATGCCAAGACCGCCGCGACCGGTTTTTTCCGCTTCCGCAAGATCGGGCCGCATCATGGTGCCATCCGGCTTTTTTGCCAAGCGGAGGGCACCCAGCGAAACGAGCTGTTCTTCAAGATTATCGACGGTGTCGAGCGACCCCGGATAGTTATAATACCCGAAACAGGTCGCATCCTGCAGGGGTGCCTCCCGTTCTGTCAGGAAGGCGCGGCAAAACAGCACTTTTGCTTCCCTCAACATGACCTCGAGTTGTTGCCGGGCAAAGTCGGCGCATGTACCGGCAAAGCCTTCTTTCCGGTTGACCATCTCACCGTTACAGGCCTCCAGCCCGTAAAGATGAAGACTGGTTTTCGGGTTTATTTCGATATCGACGGGCGACACGGCCCGGAAACCATCAGGCGAGGCAAAACCTTTGCGGTCGACCACCTTCCCTGCTGGATCGTAATACTCGATCACAAGCACCGTTTTTCCCGGCACAGCCAGTGATTTGACGTAGGCGGGGTCGATCTTGCCGCCTGCCCTTGTTTGACCTGCGAGCAAACAAACCGCCGAAGCCACCGCGAACGGTATCACATTGCCCGTTACCGATCGTAATATCACGTTCGATACCTCCTAAGCTAACTTTTTGCTTTTCGATTCGAATTTTTCCGTGTAGATATGAACACAAACAGTAATAGTACTAGAGCATCATTATAAGTTTTTTGCCGGTGGCTCAACTGTAAATTTCAACGTCACCGGGACCGACAAGCAAAACGCGAGGTGTATCGTGAGATTGAAGGGGGTTGCCGCGCTCGCGGGTATTAGTTTCTTGACAGTCTGCACGATAGAAGCTTATGCTTTTGATATTTCACGTTTTTCGTCCGGCGACATTGCCTCCGCACAGGCTACCCGGACCATGAATTCGACTGAGGGCGTGATCTCGCATGGCGAGTTTGTGTTGCGATCATCGGGCGAGGTCGCAAGATCCTACGGCGAGGACAGCATGAACACTGCTGATACCGAATCAGTCACCACACCATCTCTTTCTGCGCAGAACAAAGGCGGTTTTGTCGAGCAAGACCCGGCGAACAAACTGAATATGATATATTCAACCAGTGCGTCAGCGTCGGCGATACCGGAATGCGGCCCCTCACCTTTGAGCCCTGCAGAAATCGAAGCTTTGGTCGGCGCGACCGCAGTGGCCTACGCGATCGACGTCCGTTTTGCCAAAGCTATTGCCTGGGTGGAAAGCCGGTTTGATCAGGTCCGCAACAGTCCGAAGGGTGCTCGCGGCCCCATGCAGCTTATGCCTTCCACCGCAGCGGCTCTCGGTGTGCAGGACCCGTGTGATCCGAGATCCAATATCGATGGTGGCGTTCGTCACCTCAAGGCGCTGATCGCCGAATTTCAAAACCCGTTGCTTGCGGCTGCGGCTTACAATGCAGGAAGCCGGGCCGTGTACGACAATGGCGGGATGCCGCCCTACGGGGAAACCGTTCGCTACGTCGCAACGGTCATCAATCACCAGCTTGGGCTCGAACTTCGGCACGGTGAGCCTTTGCGCCACTCGGCAATCGCGATGAAGCAAAGCGCCGGTTCCAGCGAACAGGGAAACGGCTCCTTGAGCGGCCGAGGCAGTCGGTTCGTCAATGGCGTCATGCATTTCTAAAGTGAAGGAGACGTGAATGAAAATCATCCTTTCCGACCGGCAAAAAAGGACAATGCAGATTACGGTGACCCTGTTGACGCTCGCCGTGTCACAACTTCTCGCCAGCGATATCGCCATGGCACAGGCAACTAACCAGGCCTTTGCGCCGCTCCAGACCGTGGTTCAGGCGGTTGTGGATTTTATCACCGGTCCATTCGGGCGCCTGGTCGCCATCATTGCCGTTATCGGTCTCGGCTTTCTCGCATTTGCGGGTCGGTTGAGCTGGTTCACAGCTGGTGCCGTCGTTCTTGGTATCGGCCTGGTGTTCGGCGCGCCGGCAATTGTCGATGAGTTGATGTCCACTGTCGGGAACTGACGTATGGCTGAGTTCAAAGATGACACGCCAACCCTGACACCCCTGATTATCGGTCTCACCCGATCGCCGACCCTGTGGGGCGTCCCTTACATGGCTATCGTCGTTGTGATCGGCGCAACGATCATTGCATGGCTGACTGCGGCAACCGTATGGGCGCTGCTGACCGCTCCGGTGGCCTATCTGGCCCTCTTCACGCTCTGCACGTGGGACAGCCGGATACTCGACGTGTTGCAGGTTGCAGCACGCATGACGCCAAAGACGCCGAACAAGTACTTCTGGGGCGCCAATTCTTACGGACCGTGACAATCATGCTGAAACTCATTCGCGAAGAACTTGGATTTGGAAACGCTGCCTGCCGCGAAAAGCCGATGGCCAAACATATCCCCTATTTGCGCCATGTGTCCGACGCGGTCGTCAAGCTTGAGAGTGGAGCCCTGCTGTCGGTTATCCGGCTCAATGGTCTGTTCTTTCAGACAGAGGACCAGGCCGAACTCAACATGAGATCTGTCGTGCAGAACACGATGATCCGCGCGCTCGGATCGAGCCGCTTCTCTCTTTGGTCGACCGTGATCCGACGGCGGGTCGACGGCAATCTCGACGGGCGTTTCGACGATCCCTTCTGCGATCTGCTGAACAGGCGCTACATGGCGCAGCTCAGCGACAAACGGATGTTCACCAATGAACTCTACCTGACTGTTCTGCGCTCCGGAATGCGCGGTGCTCTGGCCGTCGGCGACACAGCGCGCCGGCTGGTCGAACGGGCAAATTCGCGTGCGGCGCTCGATGAGCAATTGCGGGAGTCGGTAGATGAACTTGAAGAACTTGTCGGCAATATCTGCCGCGATCTGCAAAAGTACGGAGCGCGCGTCCTCAGCATTATCCATCGCAATGGCGAACCCTATTCCGAGCCCTGCGAATTCTTCCACAGTTTGGTAAATTGCGGTATTCCGCGAAAGATGCGACTGCCGCGGATGAGTATTGCCAACTATGTCGGCAGTTCCCGGCTGCATTTTTCCAGGCGCACCATGCAGGCGCAGGGGCCAACACAAGCCGACGACCGTTTTGGTGCGATGCTGTCGATCAAGGAGTACCCGCCCTTCACGGGCCCAGGCATGCTCGACGGGTTGCTGCAGGTCAACCACGAATTCATTTTGACGCAGTCCTTTACCATCTCGGACAAACCGATCGCGCAGGAGCGCATCTCGCGTCTGAAGCGTCAGATTGCAGCGTCCGACGAAGCCGGCAGCGATGTCGAGACCGATATCGATTTCGCGTTGAACAGCCTGATGAACCAGGAAGCTGTGTTTGGCCTTCACCACATGACATTGCTTTGCCTGTCGCGGGATTTGGATGGCGTCAACAAAGCCGTCTCCGATCTCGGTGCCTGCCTCACCGATATGAACGTCAATTGGTTGCGCGAGGACCTCAATCTTGAGGCCGGCTTCTGGGCGCAGCTTCCAGGCAACCACGCCTACATCGCCCGGAAGGCTTTGCTCTCCAGCGCCAATTATGCGGGGCTTTCGTCGATGCATAATTTTGCGGCCGGCCAGACCGAAGGGACCCATTGGGGAACTCCGGTGACAATTTTGGAAACGACCAGCCAGACCCCTTACTGGTTCAACTTCCATCGGCGGGACATTGGTCATTTCCTGGTCACGGGGCCAACGGGCTCCGGCAAGACCGTTGCCCTCACTTTCCTGCTTGCGCAAGCATTCCGGGTCCAGCCCGCGCCGAGGGCTGTCTTTTTTGACAAGGACCGTGGCGCAGAGATTTTTGTGCGCGCTATGAATGGAGCGTACGACGTTCTGACTCCCGGTACATCCGCCGGCTTCAATCCCCTCCAGCTTGAGAATAAAGGTCCTAACCGGGAGTTTCTCCTGCGCCTGCTGAAAGTGATGCTTCAACGTGGGGATGGTCACGACTTCGATCAGGAAGAGGAAGATGTTCTCGAACGTGCCCTGGTGCGGTTGATGCAGGAGCCGGCTGCCCAGCGCAACCTGGCAAATTTTTCTGGTCTTCTGATCGGTCGATCCCGTGCAGGCCCGAACGATTTGAGCGCGCGCCTGCGGCCGTGGATCGATGGAGAGAAATCCTGGCTTTTCAACGCACAGCACGATGTTCTCACCCTGTCGGACAGCCGCGTCTTCGGATTCGACATGACGAGCATCCTTGACAGCGAGGAGCTTAGGACGCCGGCTCTGATGTACATTTTTCATCGCCTTGACGAGTTCCTGGACGGCACACCGGTGATGATATTCATGGATGAAGGCTGGCGGTTGTTGAAGGACGCGACCTTCAATGCCTTCATCGTCGACAAGATGAAAACGATCCGCAAACAGAACGGCATCGTTGGTTTTGGAACCCAGTCGGCGGCCGACATTGCCCGTGCACCCGCCTCGCATACCCTGATCGAGCAATCGGCGACCAATATTCACTTCCCCAATCCCCGCGCGGACGAGGAAAGTTACATCAGCCGCTTCGGCCTTACAGTCAAGGAGTTCAACTTCATCCGGACCACGCCTCCCGAAAAACGCACCTTCCTGATCAAGCACGGTAGCGACAGCGTTATTGCCAGGCTCGACCTCAGCACAATGCCGGACATGATCAAGGTGCTCTCCGGACGCAAGGAAACCATCGAGGAATGCGCCCGGTTGCGCAACGAGCTCGGTGACGAGCCTTCGGCCTGGCTTGCGAAATTCTGCGGCTGGGAGGCGTGGCCATGAAACAGTTCTCCGCTCCCCTCGTCATCGTTGCCATGTTCGAAATGATGGGTATCGCGGGCGCCGATGTTCCGGTGGTCGACCAGACCATTCTCAAGGCGGATACGGCACGCGACGAAACAACAAGCGACATCGAAACAACGGACAAGGAGCGCCATACGATCAACATGTCGGTGACGTGCTCGATGTACCGGCCATCGCGCCGCAACGATCCAGTCGGCGCGGCTAAGCAAAATTCCGAAATCTCGGGGCTGGTTCGCCGCGTTGCCCGCGAAGAGGGCGTTAACGAGAATGAGTTTCTGGCGCTCGTCTATCAGGAGAGCCGGTTCAATCCCTGCGCCGAGTTCGAGCGCCGGTGCGACAGGCCTTGCGCAGCTGATGCCCGGGACGGCGGATCAGCTCGGTGTCAATGAAAACAGCATCGAGGAGAATCTCAGAGGCGGCGCCTGCTACTACAAGCAGCAGCTCCGGCGTTACAACGGCAACGTCGCTTTGGCGCTCGCCGCCTATAATGCCGGACCCGGCAACGTCAACAAATACGGTGGGATCCCGCCCTTCAAGGAAACGCAAGGTTACGTTCGCAGCATTACCCAGGACTGGTTGCCGGCCTTCGGCGGCTCCGACAAATCCGGCATTCCCTTGAACTATGGCGGCGGCGATACAGCATATGCCGGCATGCGCGATAGCACCCTGACTGCGATGGGCACGACCACCGCCACCTCGGAAAGCCTGGCCAATGTCGGAAGCTGGTATCAGCAACTGGCGGGACTGCAGACCGGAACAATACAGGATAGCTGGGACCACAACTCCACTGCCCGCAACGCCAACCTTGAGATGATGAACAACGTCATCAAGCTTGGCGCTGCCATGGCTGACCTGATCGGTTCCCGCAATGCGGTTGCAACGTCCAACCTTTCCAGTTCGTCGCGGTCGACGGCGCGCGACAGGAGCGACGATCAACCCCGTGATGCCACTGGCTTTTGCCATCCCCTGCAAAATCTCGTGTGGGATCCGAAGCAGAAGGCTTGCGTCGCAAAACGCGAAGACGACGCTAACGTGCAACTGATGTTGCAACCTCAATAGGAGCTGATCATGAAGCTTTTTACGATAACTGCTGCGCTCGCCGTTCTTCCACTTGGCGTTGCCCACGCCGATGTCCCGGTGATCGACAAAAAGAACTACCGGATCGCCAAACAGACCGCGGAAACGACGGACCGTATCCTCGACACCAATACGAATATTCTGACCACTGTCGAAGATACGCTGAAAGCCGTCACAGGTGATCGCGGCGCCAGCGCCCAGCCATTGCAAAATCTGGCGATCGGTCAAGGGTTCAGTGTCTCCTCCATGCCGTCGCTTGATAACCTTATCAAGGGTGGCGTTCCCGACTTCGGTAGTATGGGCGGTGATGTTTCCAAGGTCGCCACTGCGTTCATCAATGGGCTGCAATTGGTTAAATCGCTCTCGGGCAAGGAAAACAGCAATTTCTCCGGTGACAAATCCTACGAGCAACTGGTCAACACCGTTCTTGCGGTTTCGGCGTTGATCAATGGCACGCAGAAGGCAACGGAAACGAGGCGCAGTGCCTTTGAGGCAGCCGGGCAGCAGATCGGCAAGGCAGAAGATATAAAAGGCTCCATCGATCAGAACACGCAATTGCAGGTCCAATCAGGCCTGACGCTCAACGAGATGATCGGAGTGATGAACGGTGCCGTGACTTCGCTGCAGGCTGAAAACCAGCGCCGCCTGACTGATATTTCCAACAGCAAAAAAGCGCTTACCTATGGAAAATGACGGCATGCCAACATTTGCCCGCCTGGGCATCATTCTTGCAGTGACAGCGCTATCGGGGTGCGGCAGCATCAAGGAGAAGACTGCACCATGCAAGCGCCCGGCAGAGCTCACCTCCTATGCGGAAGATCCCCGCCAAGACTGCGGTGCCATGCAGGCCGTCAACAATTCACCAGTCGCCTTTGCAGCCATCGGATTGGAATGAGGAGCAGCAATGGAGGATTTTCTCGGCGATCTGCTGCAGCGCATTGAGGATTCCGGAACAACCTTTTCGGAAGAAACCTACACCGTCGTCGGCCAGGAAATCATGCCGCTACTGCAGGTCATGCTCGTGGCTTATGTTGCCTATTACGGCTTGCAGCTATTTCTCGGCACCGCCCGCATTGGTGTATCCGAAATCATCGGTCGTATTGTCCGCATGATGATCATTCTGGCTCTGGTCGGCTCTTGGGCCAATTTCAACAATCTGTTCTATCAGTGGATCAACGATACGCCGGAGGACGTCGGGCGGGCGATACTGGCGGCATCGGGCACCGGGATTTCCGAGCCGACGAATGGATTGTCGCAAATCTGGAGAACGGCAAACCAGGCGGCATCTGCGTTTGCCGAGCAGTCCGGATATTTTTCTGTCCTCCCCAGCATGATCGGGGTTCTGATTATGGTTGGCGCGGGGATCTTCATCGCTGTTGCCCTCGCTATTCTCATTTTGGCGAAGGTCATGCTGTGGGTCCTCATCGGCACTGCACCGATTTTCATTGCCTGCATGCTGTTTGAGAAGACAAGGGGATACGGCGTGGGATGGTTTAACCAGGTGCTGACCTATGCGCTGATCCCGCTGTTCATTTATGTCATCGCCTCATTCCTGATTTCTGCAATGGACCCCGAACTCGCGAAGATCGACACCGCCAGCGGTACCAGAACACTGTCGCTGGCCGACGTAGCCGGATTTCTTCTGCTCTGCGTCGCAGGCGCATTCGTCATGCTCTATATCCAGTCGATCGGCCAAGGGATTGCAGGAGGCCTCAGTGCTGGTGTGGGACATGCTGCTACGACGGTCACACGTAAACTAGGGCTGGGAACCGCACGCGGAACAGTGTCCGCAGAACGATGGGCCTACCGAGCGGGCCGCTCATTGCGCGATCGATACCGTGGCCGCGGCGGCGATAACGACAATTCCGGGGCCAGGGCGGCCATGCAAACGAAGATCACCCAGAACAGCACGCCGACCTGACCGGCGCCTGATACGTTGAGGGCATGAAGAGTAATGGCAGACACGAATGATGAGCGTCTACGCACATATTATCAAAGCGGAGACATCTGGGAACAGGAGATCGTTGGAAAAGCAAAACGGTCTCGGGCGCTCGCATGGTTCGTGACGATGATTTTCGGCGCGACGACCCTCGTCAGTCTGGCCACCCTTGCCATGCTCGTGCCGTTGAAGAGTTTCGAGCCATACATCGTCGAGGTCGACAAGAATACCGGCTATATCGAGGTCAAGACCGGGCTGACACGGCCGGCGAACCTGACCGGGCAGCAGGCCGTCACCCAGGCCAATATCGTGCGCTACATCCGCTCCCGCGAGGGCTATGATCCCTACGCTATCGAGCAAAATTTCGGGATTGCCGCCCTTCTTTCCACCGGCAATGCGGCGCGTGAACTGCAGGACCTCTACAGCGCCGCCAATTCTCGGAATCCGGCAAAGTTATATGGACGCAACAAGCGCGTTACCACGGAGATCGCCTCGGTCACCTTTCCAAACGCCAGCACCGGCATCGTGCGCTTTGCGACGGTCGAACAATCTGAAACGGAGTCCATTTCAAGGCACTGGATTGCTGTCGTTCGCTATCGCTATACCGATACGCCTGCCACCAACGAATGGCGTTTCGAAAATCCTCTCGGCTTCCAGGTTCATGACTATCGGCGGGATCAGGAAACGGTGACCGAGGGAACCCGCGGATGATCGGGCGCACCCTCCTTGCTGTGATGACAACAGCTGCCTTTTTTCCTGCTGCCCACGCCGCGCAAATCCCGGCCTCGGGCCGGCTCGATCCCCGGGTCACCAGTGTCGTTTACCAGCCCAATAACGTTGTGCGCGTCTTTGCCACCTACGGCATTTCGACAATGATCATCTTTGATGAAGAGGAGAAGTTCGAGACCGTTGCCCTCGGCGATACCGAGAGCTGGGATGTGGTAACGACGGACAAGGGGAATATCCTTTTCATCAAACCAAAGGGCAAGAATGTCGGCACCAACATGAATGTGGTGACCACAAAGCGGATCTACTATCTCGAGCTGAATGATTACGCGCCCGATGATGGCAAAAAGGTCTTTGGAATCCGCTTCGTTTACCCGGAGAAGGATCTCAACGCCTCGTTGCGAAAGGAGGCCGAATCTCGTGCCGCCAACCCGAATATGGCGGGCATCGACAAAGCCAACGTCAACATCGACTACTCGTTTTCCGGCGACGGGAAGCTGAGGCCGTTGATGGTGTTTGACGACGGTAAAAAGACCTTTTTCAAATTCGGTGCCCGTGTGCCGGCAATCTTCGCGGTCAATGCCGACTTCACAGAGACGTTGCGGAACTTCCGGCGTGAGGGTGAATACATCGTCATCGACGGAACTGCGACCCAATACACCCTGCGCGACAGCGATGAGTGGACCTGCATCTTCAATCTAAGAAAACCGGACTTTGGTGCCCCCAATCCCGACATCATGGCCCCCAGCCCGGATAAGAATGCAACGATGCGCCGAAGGAGTGGAAACTGATGCAGCGGTCTCCCGAACTCGAGGCAATGCTGTCCGGCGATGAAGCGGCGATAAGAGACAGGCGAGCGCGTCGCAAGCAGTTCCTTGGAGGCGCTGCCCTTGTTCTCGGCGGTGCGGCGCTCGCTTATGTCGTGGTTTTCGCCCCGGACAAGCGCCTCCCGGACAATGAAAGGAGCGATGAAGAGTTCACCACGACGACCTTTCGGCCACCGTCCTTTCTGCGTGATGATCAGAAGCAGCCGGACAAAGAGCCCGAGCCGGTCATCAAACTGCCCGACCCTCCCCCGGACGAAAAGGAGGTAGATCCCTCCGAGGCGACACTATTTGATGTTCCCCCTCCCCCCGGCGTGGTTGAGGTGGGAGGAGAAACGCCCAGCCAACCAGAGATGGTGGAAGAGTTCCCGAAACGTTTCTTGTCCAAGCAGATCGTGATCGACTCCGCCAAGACGGATAATGGCCAAGGTGCGCTCGGTTCTGGAGGCCCGGAAGGAGAACCGACGGTTGCCGGAGAAGACCGCAACAGCAGGTTCCTGGCGTCCGCCGCTGCGATCGGCGACCGGTCTGCCAAAGCCCGGCAAATTGACCGTATCGATGCGATGATACCGGAAGGGACATTGATCCCGGGCATCCTGGAGACAGCGATCAACAGCGATTTGCCAGGTCAGATCCGCGCCATCACCTCACAGGACGTCTATTCCTTCGACGGTCGCCGAATATTGATCCCGACGGGCAGCCGGCTTATTGGTGAATATCAGTCAGATATCACCCGCGGCCAGAAACGCATTTTCGTCATTTGGACGCGGCTACTGCGCGATGATGGCGTATCAGTCAGGCTGAACAGCATCGGCACTGACGCCCTGGGAAGATCCGGTCTTACCGGTCTCATCGACAACCAGTGGCGGGAGCGCTTCGGATCGGCCATCCTGCTGTCGATCGTTGGCGCTGGGTCAAGCTACCTCACAGGCTACGGCAGCGGTCAATATAGCGGCAGTGATGACGGGACGTCCGATTCCGATCGCGCTGCGGAGCTTGCCCGCGAGACGATCGCACAGACATTCTCCGACATGGCCAATCAAGCGCTTGGAGAAAACCTCAAAATCCCACCGACGATCAGCGTTCAGCAGGGAGAGCGCATCTTCGTCTATGTCCGCCAGGACCTCGATTTCTCCGCGATGTATCCGGACCCGGTCGAGGAAGCGCTGAAGGAGATCCGGCATGAGCGAGGCCTTCGCCAAAATCAACGCCGCTGAGAACAGCCCCTATTATTTCCTCGAGCGCGCACTCGATCCGTTACGTGCATTCCTTGACGATCCCGGCATCGTCGAGATCTCGGTCAATCGGCCTGGCGATGTCTATATCGAGCGTCTTGGAGCAGATATAATGGAGCATCACCATATTCCGGCGCTCAGCGCGTCCGAAATAGAAAATATCGGCGAGCGCGTCGCCGGCGCGACGCACCAGTTCATCAGCCGTATCAATCCAATCCTGAGCGCAGCACTGCCGACAGGCGAGCGGATTCAAGTCGTTCTTCCGCCTGCGGCTGCTGACGGCGGCGCCATTTCCATCCGGAAACAGGTAACGAGCAACTTCACGCTCGAAGAGTACCGCGACAATGGATCGCTGGAAAAGGTGTCGGTTGCTGTCGGCGGCCCCAGCGAGGTGGAAAGAACGCTGATCGAGCAACTGCGAAGCGAGCGCATCTACGAATTCATTCATACCGCAATCCGGCAGCGCGTCTCGATCCTGATCAGCGGCGGCACGTCGACCGGCAAGACGACCTTTCTCAACGCTTGCCTGAAAACCATCGACCCATTCGAGCGTATTCTGACGTTGGAAGATACGCGCGAACTGTTCCCCTCACAGAAGAATGCCGTTCACCTTCTCGCATCGCGCGGTGATCAGGGCACTGCGCAGGTGACGATCCAGTCATTGCTGGAGGCGTCGCTGCGCATGCGGCCCGACCGGCTGTTCGTCGGCGAAATCAGGGGCGCCGAAGCATTTGCCTTCCTGCGCGCGATCAATACCGGTCACCCAGGCAGCATGTCGACCGTCCACGCCGACACACCGCTCGGTGCCTACGAACAGCTGGCGATGATGATGCAACAAGCCGGGATGTCGTCTGCTTATTCAAAGCACGACCTGATGTCCTACATTCAGATGGTCATCCCGGTGGTCATCCAGCTACGGCGGGATGGCGGACGCCGCAGGATCTCCGAGATTTACTTCGCCAGGCAAGTTGCATGAGCAAAGCATATCTTGCAGTCTATTTGCTGTTTTGCGGACTGATCGCCATGGCGGTTTGGATGATCAGCTATGCGATGATCCTCCAGTTTCTATACAAGGATGCCCGCATTCTTCAATTGACGGTAACGGCCAACCCCTTCGCTCCATTCCAACAGTTCCTTCTCTATTCGAGCAGTCGCCCGTTGCAGGTCGCAGCGCTTTGCGCCCTGGCTCCGGCGCTGGCGATTGCAACTGCTGCCGGGTTTTTTGGTCTGCGCCGGCCCTCCAATCCCCTGGGCGACGCAGCGTTTCAGGACATGACATCGATCCGCCGCGGCAAATGGTTTCGTAAAGACGGCCACGTATTCGGCCGGATCGGCCGCCACATTCTGCGACGGCAGGATGACCGCCATCATCTCATCGTCGGCCCCACCCGGTCGGGAAAAGGGGTTGGCTATGTGATCCCGAACGCGTTGATGTTTCCAGGCTCGATGATCGTTACCGACCTTAAAGGCGAGATCTTCCAGTATACTGCAGGCTATCGGAAAGCCAATGGACATCAGGTTTTCCTGTTTTCGCCGGGGACGCAGAAAACCCACCGATGGAACCCGTTGGATTTTGTCCGACAGGATCGCGGAAGCCGAACCATCGATATCCAGAACATGGCCAGCATTCTTATTCCCGAGACGATCGGATCCGAGAACGCTGTCTGGCAGGGCACGGCTCAGCAGGTCATTGCTGGCGTTATCAGCTACGTTCTGGAAAGCACCCTTTATAAAAACCGTCGCAATCTTGGCGAGGTCAACTCCATATTCAACTCCGGGGTCGACTTGCAGGCGCTGATGAAGCTGATCAAGGAGAACGAGCCAGGCCTTTCGCGATTCACAACCGACAGTTTCAACGCCTATATTTCTTTGAATGAGAGGGCTGCGCGATCGGCGCTTCTGGATATCCAGAAGGCGATGCAGCCCTTTCGCAATGAGCGAGTCATTGCTGCAACAAACGTGACCGACATTGATCTTGTATCCATGCGCCGTCGACCCGTTTCGATTTACCTCGCACCCAATATCAGCGACGTCACGATCCTGAGGCCCCTGCTGACCCTGTTCGTGCAGCAAAGTATGGATCTTCTGACGCGCGACTTCGATCCGACGGCCTTACCGGCCTACTTCCTGCTCGACGAATTTCGGCAGCTCAAGCGGATGGATGAGATCATGAACAAGCTGCCATATGTTGCGGGTTACAAAATAAAGATGGCCTTCATCATTCAGGACCTGAAGAACCTCGACGAAATCTACGGAGAAACATCAAGACATTCCCTCCTCGGGAACTGCGGGCTCCAGCTTATTCTTGGCGCCAACGACCAGGCGACAGCTGAATACGCGTCTCGCGCGCTCGGAAAGAAAACCATTCGGTACAAGTCGGAGTCGCGCACCCTGGAACCGATGGGTCTGCCGCGCCGGACAGAAGTGGAGCAAATTCGCGAACGCGATCTGATGATGCCTCAGGAGGTCCGGCAAATGCCGGAGGACCGCTTGATTCTGCTCGTAGAGGGACAACGGCCAATATTCGCAAACAAGCTCAGATATCATGAAAACAGCGCATTGAAGACGGCTGCTGATCAGTCCGTCAAATACCAGCCCAAGGTTCCGGAAGCGGACTTCGTCATCCCCCTCCCAGTGCCGGCGCTCGAGGATAAATACGGTTTGTCGAATGCAGATGAGAGCGACGGGTCCTTGCCCCCGACCTCCGTCAGTGGCCACCGTGCTCCGCAGTTGATTGCCAGAAGTTTGCCGATAGCCCGCCAAGCCACCGGAGGCGTTGGGACGGAAATAGCGGATGATCGCCTCGCACAAATAGAGAGCCGCCTCCGGCCGACCGCAGAACAGCTACGAACAGTTCTAGCAAAAATGGCGCATGGGTCGGCTCTTGCGGCCCCGGGCAGACTGAGTATAGCCGAGGTTCTAAAGCAGACGGTCCCCGACCCTGCTGAGATAGGTCTTGCGTGAATACCGGCGAGAGCGGCATTCTTGAAAGAACAAAAAGTCTGGCAATGAACACGTTTGACGACCATCTTGAATAAACTATTCGCCGCCCCATGTTGGTGGGGATCCCCGGACGCCGCCCGAAAGGCCCTAGTACCGCGCCACAGAGATTCTGACGGGTTGGATTATCGCAAGATGGGCAGAGCCTCGGGCTCTATGAGCAATTGAATGCTTCGCGCTTCTCCAGGCACGCGTTGAATGAGACCGGCTTTTTCCAGAGTTAGAACCATCTGGTGTACGGATGGTGCGGTCACTTGGAAGTGGCGCCGCATATCAGCTTCTGCCGGAGAGCGTTTGAAGATCCGGCTATAGGCATAAATGAAGGCCAGGTATTGGCCCTGAAGCTGCGTAAAGTGTGGCGCCCTGGGAAGAGGCTCTTTGCCAAACGTTTGATTCATTTGAGTTTACCCTGTGTTTCACCGCACCAGGAGGCACAAATGAATATAAGATATCGTGTGGAACTCAGCCAGTTTGAACGGGAGCAGCTGACCGCTCTTTTGAGCGGAGGCCGCCACTCGGCCCGTAGGCTCAAGCGTGCGCAGATCCTGTTGGCGGCGAGTGAGGGTGTGAGCGACGAGGTTATCGCCACGACCTTGAATGTCAGTGGATCGACCGTCTATCGCACCAAACGACGGCTGGTGGAAGTCAATCTCGAAGGCGCGTTGAGCGAGGAACCTCGGCCCGGCGTGGCCCGCAAACTATCAGCCAAGGAGGAGGCTCTTCTGGTGGCGACAGCTTGTACCAATCCGCCGCCCGGGCGGGCACGTTGGACGCTTGAGCTTCTGGCAGACGAGATGGTCAAGCTGACCGATCACGAACAAGTCTCCTGCGAGACCGTGCGCCGAAGGCTTTGCGAAAATCATCTCAAACCCTGGCGCAAAGATATGTGGTGCATTCCCAAGATCGACGGGGAATATGTTGCCCGCATGGAAGACGTCCTGGATCTTTACGCCGAAGCCCCAGACCCGCAAAGGCCGGTGGTTTGCTTTGACGAAAGCCCGGTCCAACGGATTGGAGAGGTGCGTAAGCCTATTCCTGCAAAGCCGATGCAGCCTGCGCGCTACGACTGTGAATATCGCCGCAATGGCACCGTCAATCTTTTCGTTTTCCTTGACGCGCACTACCCCAGGCGTCGGGTGAAGGTAACGGATCGGCGCACCAACCAGGATTTTGCTGAGTGCATGCGCGAACTGGTCGATATCGACTATCCGAATGCCCCGACCATTCGTGTGGTCATGGACAATCTCTCTACCCATTCACCCGGTGCGCTTTACGACGCGTTTCCCGCAGCCGAAGCTCGCCGCGTGCTAAAGCGACTTGAATTCCACCACACGCCGAAACACGCAAGCTGGCTGAATATGGTTGAGATCGAGATCGGCGTTCTGAAAAGCCAATGCCTCGACCGCAGGATCGACGACAAAGACAAGATGATCGCCGAGGTCGCTGCCTGGCAGCTGCAGCGAAATGCACAACAGGCACAGATCAAATGGATGTTCACAACCGAAAAGGCCCGGGAAAAACTCCACAAGGCCTATCCGGTCAAAGAGTCATAATCTCTGGGGAACAGTACTAGTTGAACCAGCAACCACTGTCGCCCATGCCATTGTCAACCCACGGTCAATCAGTGCGATCCCCATGACAACGACAAACACGATGCCGAATGCTTTCGCCAATCCCTCGTTGCTTTTGGTATCCTCCGCCACGACGATGATCCGCCTCTCGTCACGCATTGGCGTTGCCCTCCTGTTATCGGTCTCGATCATCGCGATCGCGTGCTCTTTGTTCATCAGCTTCCCGTTGCAGTTCTTCCAGGCGCGGCACATGCTGTTTGGCTGGGTCGCCCTTTGTCGTGTCGCCACTGGAACCTGCCACCTCCTCGGTCTTCTGACCATCTGCATCGCGGCTTTGGTCATCACGTAGCCGCGTTAACGCTGCGTTGGGAGCACTCCGGACCGACAATCCGGTCACTTCGTTTGCCTCTGGGCCCGACGGGGATCGCTCGCGCTCGGCCTTGTGCCGCTCACGTTCCACAGCCTGGAGCGTGTTTTTCAGATCCTCATCGATTTCGGCCACTTCCCGGATCAGGGCGTTTCCGCCCGCGCCAAGCTCAGCGGTCTTGATCAGCTGGTTGTCGAGTTCCTGTTTCATCGCCCTGACTTTGTCTGGATCCTGGTTGTCTGCCTCGGCTCGGCTGATGGCTTCCCGGGATTGCTCTATCTCGAGCAGGTGTTTGTTTGCCACCTCGGCGGCCGCAAACCCGTGGCGCTCGACAGCATTATTCCATCGCAGCTTCTCGTCTTCCAGCTCATTGACGCTTGGGCTGCGACCCGGCGTGTCGCCAGCATCGCGACCGCGCTCTTCCAACATGGCGACAATTTCGCGGCGCACATTGACGTGTTCCCTCGCCGCCTTTGCAATTTCCGCAAACGCGTCGCGCTCATGCGGTGGCAAAGAGCGCTCCGCCTGGAAGAGTGCCGTCTCCACGCGTTTTTCGTAGGCTTCGAATTCAGGTCGGGTCATGTGCCGCATGTCATTCTCCGAAACAAGCTCCACCAACTTTACCAAATATGTTCGAAATTGCGAGCCCGAATTTGACGGTTGGCCTTGCCAGCCTGTCTTTCCTTCGGCACGCGCGGGGCGTGCCCCGAACCGGATCACCTGGGCTTTGGCAAAGTCCTTCTGCGTAGGCAATAGCTGAGAATCACCGACGGAATGCCATTCCCGTTGCGCCGTTCGGGAGTAGGCCTGGCTGCGAGACGTGTGCGGAAAGCTCTCCTCATCCGAGCGTTTCGTATCGTATCGGCGCTGCGCGGAGGCGCTTGTACCTTCGTGTTGAGTGCGACCGATCATGTTCATCGGCCGGACCTGATTTTTCGAGTAGGCAGGGGGACTCACGCGATCGCGGCGGTCGGTCATCTCCATGTTGATGCCGTGCGCGCGCGCCTTTTCGGCCATTGTCAGCCGCCACTCCCGAAAGGCCGGGACAGTCGTCTCGATCCTGTCACCTGCGTCCGATCGCATCGCGATGATGGCGTGGACGTGAACGTGCGGTCGCTTGCCCCCTGTTTCCTCCGCCTTCGGATCGCTTGCGGCATCATGAAGTGAAAACACGTAACGGTGCCCGGCAAACTGCGATCCCAGGAAATCCCGCGCCGCATCCCGAAACGCTGGCACATTGGTTCCGGCGCGCGCCGACAGGACGAGATGCATGACATCGCGCGGTTTGCGGCTATGGAGCTGGCCGCGCCATTTAAGCTGAACAACGTCTCCCGCCCGCTTGCCGTCGCCGATCTCGCGCCCCTGCTCATCGCATACCTTGCCCTTGTGTGCCTCCACCAGCGAACGCAGGCGACTGGTGCCATAATCCGTTCCATTGCCATAACCGGCGAACCGGAAGCTTGCGCTGCCGGACGCTCCGCTGCGAGCCTCATCAAGGCGTCGTTGTACGATCGCCGTTGCCTTCTCGTCGGCACTCAATCGCTCCCCCCGAGCACTTCGAAGCACTGAGATACCGTCAATATCGAACCCGCTGCCATCGGGCCGCATTGTCACCGCCAGGGCGAAGGCGCGATCACCCAGGCCCTGCCTCACGATCTCCCGCGCCCGTTCCATAACCTCCTCACCGTCACGGTGCCCTTCCGTGACGGAGACCTTGAACAACCCGATGTCGCGGCTCTCAGCGCGGTTTTTCAGAAGGTGATCCCACTCGCTTCCCACAGCAGACAGCTGATCGCGTCCGCGCAACTGATCGCCACGCTCGTTCTCGACCGAAACTTCGCCATTGCGGGAAACGTAGTTGATCATGGTGCCCAGCCGGCCGCCGCAGCCGAAAGACGCCATTTTCACCACGGCCGGCTGACCACCGGCCGCAAGGCCTTCGAAGCGCTGCCGCATCGGCCTTTCGGCAGACGGACGGGCGCGACCTGTTCCCCGCCGCCGGGAGCCCGCCGCTCGCAATCGGCTGCCGGTCTTGGCGCCGACGGGACCTGCCGCCGCCGCGGTACTTCCGCGGCGGCGGCGTTCCTCGTCATCATCCGGCTTTCTTCGCCCGAGAGAGAGATCGTGGAGCAAGGCTGCCCGCCGCCGCTCCCATTCGGCCGTGAAGGCTCCAAGAAAGAACTCCACTACGCTCCCCCGGTGCGCAGTCTGGCGCCGCGTTCGGCAAAGAAGCCGATCTCGTACAGGAGCGCCGCTATGGCCCGCTGAACATCGTCGATCACCGCCCTCTCCTCATCCGTGCGCGGCTTTTTTCGGTTTGCGGCGCGGGCGAGCTGGTTGAGATTGACGCCAACTGCCCTCAGATCAGCCAGAAGCGCGCTGAGAATGACGCGATCCTCCTCCGTGAAAAAGGGGCGTACGCCGGCGCCCTCAAGGATCAGCGACCGCATGAAGGCGGAGACCGTCAGCTCCGCAGCCTGCGCGGCCTGCTCGATTTTTGCCATTTCCATGGCGCTGAACCGGGCGTGGACGACCCTGGTCTTGCGATCAGACCTGGGGACTTTGCCATTCTCATCCGGTGCAGACCCGCTCATCTGACCTTCCTCAAATCCCGCCGCAGGCGGCATCGACGGCCTGTCCGTCGATCGTCCAGCAAATTTGTATCACAAATTTGCGTATCCTGCCAAAATCAACAGTACTGATTCGGTAACGGTTTTTCAAGTCCTCGCCTACCTCCCTCTCTCTGGCTTGTTGCTCGAAACTTCCATACGCCGGTCAGAGTCCCAGCGGGTTGTCAGAGGCAACGACCTACGGGAAATGCCTCACCGACACCAGCTCGCCTTCCCATAACAAATTGTTTTATCAGTACATACAGAGTGGAACCACCTTCACTCTGTATGTACCTTCTCAACATTTGAAGCAAGCATTTGTAAGGTGTGGAATATATTCCACACTGTATACCGCGTATGCATGGCGGAAATGCTCATTCGCCTGTATGAATATGTTGTATTCAGTTTTGGCTTGCATTGTTCTGCCGTTTCGATGCATGATGCGCCTATCGTCACCACGATATGGAAGCGATCATGGCAAGAACCTATGCGGCGGTGAGCAACAAAGGCGGAGCGGGAAAGACCACGCTCGTAACGCTGCTGGCGGGAGAATACGCGCTGCGCGGTGAGCGCGTCCTCCTCATCGATGCAGACAACCGGCAAAATCTCTCCGGCTGGTGGAGGTTGTGCGCGGAGAAAAACAACGTCCCGGAACATATCGATGTATCGGTTGCCTCCACGCAACGGTCGATCGAGGCGACGATCAAAGACCGCGGCGCCGGGTTTGACCTTATCATCATCGACGCGCCAGGCGTCGATAGTTCGCTGCAGACGACGCTCATTCGGTCTTCGGAACTGGTGATCTCGCCCATCCAGCCGGCGGTCAAGGAACTTGAGGCGGCCGGTCAGGCCGTTGCTGCCGTTAACGAGATCAATGACCAATTCGGTTTGAATATCGCCCATTACAATGTGCGGACCCGCATTTCGGTACCTGGGCGTCACCTCGAAGCGTACCGCTATATCAGGCCGTTCGTCGCCGGTCTCGTCGCTGCACGATATCGTACACTCCTTCTCGATGCGGAGCTTCACGAGCGCAACATTTATCGTGAGATCCAGAACGGGCTTGGAACGCTGCAGATGCAGGATCTGACGGATCCGGTCCGCAAAGCGCGAGTCGAGGTTCAGGGCCTTGTCGAAGAAATAGAGCAGCGGCGAACTTCCAGGACTTTCGAGGATGCCGCATGAGCAAGGCAGGGCTTGATCTGAAGGATTTCGCCATTGCGTCACGCAAGACGGAGCCGAAATCGGAAGTGATGCCGGGGGCGGCGGCTGGGTCTCGTCCTGCGACCGACAGAAACGTTACGCCTATGCTCGCAAAACCGAGTGAGCAACAAAGACGTGAGACGGCCGAAACGCGCGCGATTGCGCAGGAGGACGTGCGTTACAGTCTGAAAAACCTGAAGCGCGCAAAACAGCGCAACGTCAAATTCTTCGTCAACGTCGCGCTGGACTATGAGATGAAGGCCCGTTTGCAGCGGGCGGCACAGGAAAATGATGTGAAGATGACAGCGGTCGTGAAGGCCGCTCTCGATTATTATTTGTCTGAAAACGGCTACTGATGATGCCGGGAACAAAGGCCGGGCGTTGCCCGCGACGCGAGCGAGGACCCTATCCTTGGCAGGCAGGTCCTATTCGACGCGTGCTTCGCTTGAGGCTTTAGGTGTGAAGCCTGTGAAAGAGGGCTGTCGCGACTGTGGGGAATGACGGGTGAAGGTTCGCGACAGCGACAGCGCCCGTGCCCGTGGTGGGACCGATTTTTTGGAACGCAAGCGGCGGCAAAATCGGAGGGCAGCACGACCTCAGGCGGCTTTTTCCCTCACGCATGATCACCGGCAGGGAGCAGACGGTTTTGGTCTCGTGTGCCCACAATGAACGTCAAAGACGTTCACCCCGTCAAAGAAGGCAAGGCGTGGTGAGAAGGTTTCACATTGGCGATGAAATTTTTGAAGAACAGGCGGCCGATCTTCTCGAACGGCTGCCCGCAGCGTATGAAGAGAAACTGCGCCCTCTGTGTCTTTGCCGCAACCCTGGCGTGCCCATGTACGTCGCCCACATAGGCGATCAATTCGTGATCAAGCGCATGCCTCTCAGCGGCGGCGCACATGATCCTCGATGCGAGTCGTACGAACCCCCTTATGAACTGACAGGATTGGGCCCTTTGATAGGAAACGCTATCCAGATCGATATTGCGACCGGGGTGGCCGCCTTGACGCTGGATTTCTCCATGACCAAGCGCGGATCCCGAACTTCGGCCGAAAAAAGTGGTGCGGAAAGTCCGGCAATGGTCAAGAACGAGACACGCAAGCTCTCGCTTCGTGCGCTCCTGCATTACCTTTGGCACGAGGGTGGATTGACCGAATGGACATCGCTTTGGATCGGCAAGCGGCATTGGTGGCAGGTTCGCAGCCACATTGTCGAAGCGGCGAGGACCATGACGCTGCGGGGAGAACCACTGGTCGATCGGTTATTCGTCCCCGAACCATTCCGAGCAGAAGACAAGACGGCCATCGTGCAACGTCGCGCAATGGCGCTGGCGGAAATCCACCACTCCGGGACCGGCCCAAGAAGGCTGATGCTGCTGATTGGCGAGATCAAGGCGTTCGGCCCGGCACGAAGCGGCCGCAGGGTCGTCATCAAGAACATGCCCGGCTTTCCGCTTTTCATTGACGAGCGGCCATGGAAGGCGTTGCAAACGCGCTTCAGCGCTCAGCTGGAGCTATGGCAGGCCAATGAAGCCTCGCATCTGATGGCCATCATGACGATTGGCGCGACGGAGTCCGGACTGACGACGATTAACGATATCGCCTTGATGACGGTGACCGGAGAGTGGCTACCGGTGGAAAGCGTCTATGAAGAGCGTGTGCTGGAGAAGCTCACCAGGATGCGTCGCAAAAGCGTCAAGGGGCTGCGTTTCAATTTATCGTCTTCCCAGCCTGTCGCGATTGCGACGCTACCGGAGGCCAGGCCTGTGCCCGTTGCACTTTATGTCGTCCCGCCGAATGCCGGGGACGACTTCGAATCCGTGTTGGCCGAAATGATCGACGCTCGACCCGACCTGCGCTCCTGGATCTGGCGGATTGGCGACGGAGACATGCCGGAGCTACCGCCGGGCTGACCATGTAGAGCAATCATCAGTAATATGAATTGGTCGTGCCCAATCGATTCAAAACTCTCGTTGGACATCGATGGAATGGCCGCCGATGCTGACGGCCATGACCCAGCAATCGTTCCAGCTTTACTGCCAGCGCATTGACGCCGGCAAGAACATGGCGCGCTATTATGCGCTGTACCTTCAGCCAACCCTGTTTGGCGAGATTTCTCTCGTGCGTTGTCGGGGGCGAATCGGGGCGCGCGGACAGGAAAAGATCGACTTTTGCGCCGATGAGCGAGAAGCCATCGGCCTGTTCCTCAGGATCGCGCGGCGGAAGCGGTCAAAGGGGTACAAACCGGTGAGAAACTGTGGACATCTTCCTGACTGAGGAACGTGATCGTCAGAATCGCCATGACAAAACCTGCCGCTGCTGGAAAGATCTCTCCGTGGATCGAAGGGGAACCAAGATGACAACGACCAACGAAATCGCCGACAAGATCGCCGGCGAACACGGGCTGACCAAGGTACAAGGCAAGGCTGTCGTGGAAGCGGTCTTCGCAGCCATCACCGCCGCCGCGACGGGGGGCAACGAGACGGCCATACCGGGCTTCGGAAAATTCAAGGTCAAGGACACGCCGGAGCGCGAGGCGCGCAATCCGGCGACCGGGGCCACCATCAAAGTGGCCGCCGCGAAAAAACTGGCCTTCGCGCCTGCCAAGGCGCTCAAGGACACCTTGAACAAGTGACATGAGAAAAGCCACGCTATATTTAGACATTGAAAAACCCCCGAAAATGGATGTCCAAATTTCGGGGGTCAGTTCAGCAGCGGGGCTTTTCTTCGTGGCTATCGGCGCGTGTTGCGTGACCAGATGAGCTGCAGGCCTTCCTGGCCCTGCACTTCGGTGAGCGTCGCGTAGATCGGAGCTGGGAAGCTCGGGTCGTCGAGCTTGACCGAGATGTAGTCGCGTTCGCTTTCACGGGCCTGTTTCTGCCAGCCGGCGCCGAACTCGACATTGCCTGCCAGAACCCGGAAGTCGGGAGCGTCTTCGGAGGTACGCTCGACCCGGACAATCTTCGCCTTGACGTTGAGGTTGAGGGTCTTGATGGTGCCGGAAAAGCCGTTGTCGGAAGCGGTGAAAGAGCCGATGGTTGCCATTGTCGTATTCCTTTTCTGTTGCTCGGGCCGCGCCCATCGCGGCCTCGATGGCAGTCGATCAGACCGGGGACGATCGGCACGCACCTGACAAGGCCGCAACGAAGTGGAGGACGGCCTGGGCCGAGGCTTTCTTGTTTCGCGAGGAATGACGGCACAGCCGGCAGGGGAAGAAAACGAGCCGGCCGTTGCGGGAGGACGATCGAGCCGAGCAGGGCGAGGCGGTTTTCGGTCAGACATGCCCCATCGAGACCGCAGTGGGCGAGCCTTGCGCAAGGGCTAAGGAATAGAGGATGGCGGCCCCTGGCGCACACCAGTCCCGGCGGCAATTACTATACGCCATTATGCCCGTCACCCGGCAGGCATTGGTCCCGGTGTCCCACCAATCCGTCTAACGCGAATGGCGGTGATAGAGGGGGCTGTGAGCAATCGCGCTGGCTGGATCATTCCCGATGATCCGATTTGAGCTATCGGGGTATAGCCTGGGACAGCATCGCAGGAATCCTGCGTACAGATATCCCCTTCGCAAGAAGGGCCGGAGGTCGGTAAATTTCTGGTGCGGGCGGGGCGACGAGCCGTCAGGAACGCTTCACACCAGCGAGCCGCCGGGCTACTGCGGTATTCTTGACGGTGAGGGCAATTTTCTTAAGGCATAAATAGAAGAAGCGAATGATTTTCTCACGCTTAAGCATTGTCGGTCTCGATAATCTGCCCAAGACAACCCATGGGCTTGCCATAGCGCTCGGCAGTCAAAATGACGAGCTTCTCTTTCCCGCACTTCGTCAAGCTAACAGGCTCGACTGCAATTGTAGTTGCAGAACAGGCCCCGCCCTGAAATGCTACAACCACAAGGCACGATGAGCTTGCAAAACTGAGGTTATTGCCGTGCAGTTCCTAACGTGAATGAACGGAACAACCGCCATTGAGCGCACGTAAGGGTCCGTTCTCCTGCGGCTGCAGATCGTGGAGATATGCGGCCGCTCTCTGGGCATGCGCGGCGGCCGAGAAGATAAACCGCTTGTCATTCTTCAAGAGCTCGAGCCAGGATGCAATGTAGCTTGCATGATCCGCTCGCGGCTCCATCTCGGGCACGATCCCGAGATCGGCGGACAGAAAAACCGAACCAAGTTCGGCCACGAGTTCTTCGCGGGCTCGCTCTGTCCTATCCTTGGTGTAGCGCGACAAATCGCGGTCGATCCGATGTTTTGCGCCGGTCCAATGCACACTCTCATGTGCGAGGGTCGCATAATAGGATTCGGCGTCACGGAAGGTTTCAATCGGCGGCATCTGGATGAGATCCGGACCCGGAGCATAGAAGGCCTTGTCACCGCCATGACGAATGAGAGCTTGCGTTGCCGAGAAGAAAGCGTCGGCTGTGGCGATGCGATTCAAAACAGGTTTGAGATCTTCCGGAGGAGAGAGCCGGTATTCATCGGGCAGATCATCGATCTGTTCGACATTGAACACTGTGTAGGCCTTGAGGAATGGGATGTCGCGCTCCACTTCCTCACCGTTTTCCGTGGTCTTGGTCATCTTGACACGGTTTGCATAGACAACAGTCGAGCCGGTCTCGCCCTTGCGGACATGAGCATCGAGTTCGGTTGCCTGACGGAACGTCATCCACGCTGGCGACCGGAACCCACGAGACACAGCCTCTGACCACAGCAACAGTACATTGATCCCGGAATAGGGCTCACCATTGTGCCGCAGCGGCCGGGTGATCCGTCCCTTCAGATGGCCGGCGCTCCATGGCTGGACCCAGGGGCGAACGCCCTCCTCCAGCGATGCCACGATGTGGTCGGTGATCCGGGCGTAGATATCAACGCGCGTTTCCTGACCGCTTTTCCTGTTTTCCTGTCCCATCTTCTTCTCCTCGATTTGCAGACCGCGCCATCGCGGTCCGTCACGGCGGTCGAAGAGCAAAGGCCGGAGACGGCGCACCCGTTGGCGACATTCGAGATTTCAGGAGATGAGATCCGGGCCGAAACGAGGTGGAGGACGGCCTGCCGTTGCGCCGGCATACGCCGGCCGAAGCTAGACCGAGATCCGGGACGGACAGCGTGATGCGACAAGCGAACAAAAAAAGCGGGGCCGTAGCCCCGCGTGAGGCCTATTCGAGTGCTGCCATCTGGACGCTGGCCGCCTTCTGGTCGACCGATGTACCTGGCAGTTCAACCGTGCGCTCGTAGGGCTTCCACGTCTCGCCGGTGATGTGTTCATAGGCGGTAACGGCGCCTTCGGCTGCCATCCTGAGCACATGGGCCTGCAGACCCATGTCGGCGGCGAACTCGCGCTTGCGTTGGGCGCGGCTGTCAAAACCGACCGGACCTGCGAGATCCTCGTCGCGAAAATCGTTCGAGAGTTTGCTGGTGAGGTCGCGGGCTTCTGTCACCGAGCGGCTGTAGAATTGCCCGGCGCCGTAGGCGGAGCCGACGAAGGAGCCGGTGATGCGCTGCATGTGGATCTGCATGGCCTTTTCGCCAAGCCCGTCTTTCAGCGCTTCGGCGCTCTCGATCAGTTGCGAGCGATGAAGATCGCGGATGCCGTCGCTATCGATGACAGCAAGGCCGAAGCTTTCGGAGATGCGTAGCGCCTGGGCAGTGTCCGGACAGGCGTGCCTGACCATTTCGAGGGTCGTTGCGCGCCGGGATTTCGCGGGGTGAACCTTTTGCGTTGAGCGGGAATTGGTGGCCATGATGGGATCCTTATCTGTGATGTTTCAGCGAAGCCCGCGGTTGCCGGTCGTTCGTCCGGCTCTGTTCCTTGGGTGCGGTCGAAAGGACATGGACGCGATCGGCCCGGCCCAAGGTCAGGGCGCTGCAAGACCAAGCGAGGAAGGGTTGCGGATGGGGCGGGCCGCTCCCCGAGCGGTTTGCGCCAGGCGCCGCCCTGCCTTGCGCGGTCGCAGTGATCCTGCCGCAACGCGGCGCGACAGCGGCCTTTGACGGGGACGCGCCCATGTCAGACCGCAGCAAACACCGAGGAACCGGGCCGGACGAACGACCGGCTCATGCAGGATTGCAGCGACCACCCGTAAAGGCGCCGCGATGGCGTGGCACCTGCCTCGACAAATCGGGGCAGTCTCGCCGTCGTGCCTGCATGCGACTCGCCGGGCCCGCCGGCAGACACTCTCCTCGATGGCCGGGATCGAAGTCCTCGCCGAAGCGCCAGCCGATATCCTTCAATCTCTCAACGACGATGTCTGCGAGGCGCGCATCGGAAAGATAACAGCAGGCCTCGGCCGAGGTGGCTGACGAGCGCCATGCCAGGCGCGCCTTCGGTCGACAGGTGATCGCCTTTCGTTGCGCCCGCCCTGCAGTTGCCGTTCACTGATCCGTAGCTATGTTGCAACGGCATGCTGGTTTCGAGATCGCGCCGGTATCATGGTCTAACCGGGTCGGTCCGGAACCCAAGGGGCCAGGATCGGACTGGTGTAGCGGGCACTTCTCGAATGGTTCCAACGTCGGGGTCATAGGGTGGTTGGTTGGTCGTCTCCACACATGGATGGTCCCGTCGCGAGATCGATGCTAGCACTATTGGCGGCACTTCCCGTTATAGTTCTTGCCGCAGACGTTTATGTGGGAGCGCAAGCGAAATCCGAGGGCACATCCAAGGACTTGACGACGACAGACATCTTGAAGCCTGAGGTAAGCACTGACAAACCTGCTCCGGCGACGGTAATCTGCGGAGCTCTGGAAAATATGAGCGCGCATGCCATCAACACGATGCCTATGTTTACTGTGACACTGATTTAAGCATGGGCGAATGGGTGTTGCACGCCTCGACAGTCAGCAACATCGAGATTTTGGCGACACTGGTGAGCGGAACCCCGACCTGGAGAAGACATTTGGCGAATTGGCACGCGCTGCTTGATCGTGCGATTCGCGGCCTGCAAACTCTTCGAGAAACCAATCTAGCTCCGCACGGGTGGCTGCCCGGTGGTGCAACTGCGCCAATGCTTCATCATCAGCACAGGATGAGCAAGGACATCGACATATTCATCGATGATGCTCAATACCTCCCGTATCTTTCCCCCAAGGCTTGGTGGCGAGGCGATTTGGGAGACGAACTTATACGATGAAGCTGCTCACTATCTGAAGCTCCGTTATCCCGAAGGTGAAATTGATTTTATTGTGTGTCGGCACAGATCACCGAGACGATAGTTCGGCCATTCAAAGTCCTCGGTGATCCCGTTTCAGGAATATCAGACGACGAGTTTCTTATCGAGATCGGTATCAAAAAGCTGTGGCACCGAGGCAGTGAATTGAAAGTGAGAGACACCTTCGATCTGGCGGTGATCTCACAACACCACGAGCGTCTTCTTCTTTCCAGCTTGCACTACGTCAAGAGTAGGAAATCCGCGATCCAAGAGCGGCTTCATCGAATTAAACCGGACTTCTTCCAGGCCGCAATCGAGGAACCGGATATTCTCCCCGAGTACGCGCAGCTTGCGCAGGATAGCCTTTCGATCGCGAGAAACGTCGCTGAGCATATTTGAAGAAGCGCGGTTCACTTACCAGGCATAATCCGGTGCAGGATATGGTTGATGACTGACTTCTAGGAAGCCTGCCGCCTCAGATAGGTGATGGTTTCCTCTACCTTCGCGGTGCCTTGGCTCGACGTCGCTTCTTCTGCGATCCCGGTAGCGACGACAGATACCCGAAAAACGCCTTCAAGCGCATCGTCGAAGGTAGCGCCAAGAATGATATTGGCCTCGTCATCCACTTCTTCCCTAATTCGGGTAGCAGCTTCATCAACTTCGAAAAGCGTCATGTCGCGGCCACCCGAGATTGAAACCAGCACACCCTTCGCGCCCTTCATCGAATTTACGTCGAGTAGCGGATTGGCGATTGCGGCTTCTGCTGCCGCCATTGCGCGGCCAGGACCAGAGCTTTGACCTGTACCCATCATTGCCCGACCCATATCGCGCATCACGGCTCTAACGTCTGCGAAATCGAGATTTATGAGACCCTCCCGAACCATCAAGTCCGTAATGCAGGCCACTCCAGAGTAAAGAACCCTGTCAGCGGTCGCAAAGGCATCGGCGAAAGTGGTGCTGGCATCGGCAACGCGGAAGAGGTTCTGGTTGGGGATCACAATCACGGTGTCAGCACTGTCCCGCAATAGTTTGAGCCCGTCCTCTGCGAATTTCATCCGGCGCGTGCCTTCAAAATTGAACGGCTTCGTCACAACCGCCACCGTCAGTATACCAGCTTCGCGTGCTGCCCGGGCAATGACCGGAGCGGCGCCAGTACCGGTTCCCCCGCCCATTCCTGCCGTTACAAAGCACATATGCGTGCCTGACAGGTGGTCCAATATCTCATCGATGCTTTCCTCGGCGGCCGCGCGGCCAATTTCCGCCTGCGATCCCGCTCCAAGCCCCTGCGTCACATTCACGCCGAGCTGAATCAAGCGGCCCGCTTTCGACATCGTCAGCGCCTGGGCATCGGTGTTCGCGACAACGAATTCAGTGCCCTGAAGTCCTTCCCGGATCATGTTGTTGACGGCATTGCCACCGCCACCACCGACTCCGAATACGGTGATATTTGGTTTCATTTCCGAAATTTCCGGATGTCTGAGGTTGATCGTCATCACATATCCCTTGCATTCTTGCAGAAACCTCTGCCGCGTTCCCGGGATATGGAAGCTGGACGAAATACGGATAACGAATCAAAACCAATCCCGGACAGCTGATAAGAATCAGAACGGAGATTCCGGGGCAAGCAGAAATCCTCATTCAACCAACACCATGTCGCCTTGTTCATGGATAGCATCGAGCTGTTTTACCCCAAAGCAGGAGGCATCCTTGCCCACGCCTTTGGCGCCGGGCAGCCCTGCGATTTCTCTTCCTCCTCCGACGTTTCTCCTTTCGATTCACTCACGGCGTCTTAAGCAATTGCTGCTACAATGGTGGGATGACAAAGCCGCCGCGCAAGACATCGCAACCTGTTCTGCGTGACACGGAAGCGTCGATCCGATCCAGACCGCGTATGCCGCGCAACCCGCGCAGCCGAACCTGCCTTTGGATCCGACGCCTTCCCGTATTGAACCGTACCTCGCATTGCTGAAGGCAAGACTCCCAACGGGATCGCAATGGGCTTACGAGGTGAAATGGGATGGCTACAGGGCGGCGATTCACACAGAACCAAAGGACGTTCGGGTTGTGATGCCCGACGGTCATGATTGGACAGACCGCGTTCCTGCCTGCCATTGCCGCCGCCACGAAACAGCTGGATCAAGCTTCTTTCGGACGGCGCTCATGGCGCGAAGCGGCTGGATTCCCGCTCGATAATCTTCGCGCATGCGCTCCGGCCAACGGCGATCTGCCGGGTCGCAAATAGCCGCCAAGTGTCCGATCGGCCTCTTCTTCAGCCGTCTGATCGTTCCTTTGCCGCGGCCCCTCGCGAGCAGCGCTCGTTCTTATCCGACTGCCCTTTGTCGCAGGACGTCATTCCAATCATCCGCCTGCGGTCTCAGCCGCGAGAACCCGCAACCCATCGATCCTGCGATCTGACGGATGCGATCGGCGAACGCCTCTCCTTGCGGATTGGCATCCGTGGCGGCGACAAAATGCATATCACCTGCCTTTGCCGCATGTTCGATCTCGGCGACCGTGCACGGCGACCATCCACCGCCCGTGCTGACATACAAGGAGTCCGGCCGCATGTTCTCCAGGGCAGCCAGGCTCATGGCGTCGATCGCCGCCTCGGTCACGCATATGCGCCCGGCGCCCTGGTTGCCAAAGCGAAACAGGGCCTTGGATCCGCCGGCCGAAAACCCCCGCCAATCCGGGCCGCGCTCCTCCCAGCCGGTCATCCGGCATCGCCGATCGACATGTCTTGCCCACATGCTGCCTCGGGGACCCTCACGAACGACGTCCTGACCGATCGCTGCCCGCAGAACGCTGTTGGGGATGCTGCGAACCTGACTGAGGTAGAGCCAGCTTGGCGAGGAAAAGCAGAGCCTGCGCCGCCTTTCCCAGCGATCCGCGATGGAAGCGAACCGCCGGGGAGCGGGCCTCGGCGGCCACGATATTTTCTCTGCAGACCGGACGTTCACAAGCCTGCCGATCTTTTCCAGGGCTTCGGGAAATCCGCAGCCGTGGAGGTGGGAGGCGAGGGCGAACACGTCGCCTTTTCTGTCCGAAAGAGGGTCGAACCACCCGCGGCCCTGATGAATGACGATGATGATGCCGTCGCCGCGGCGATATTTCATCGCACGCCTCGTACTTTCCCTCGGATCGATCGCAAAGCCTGCAGCCTCCAGGACAGCTGCGCAGGGAACCTCCTGGCGCAACCGGTCGACATCTTTCTTTTCCATTTCGGTCTCCTATTTGCTCTAGACTCCCTTTCTGGAAGACACCCAATCCCGCTCCGCGAAGACCTGAATGGTGCAAGGGCGCGATTGGACGAGGGCGCACGTGTCAAGCCAGGCCGCGGCGTAGCCTCCCTTGCGCCATTCAGGTCGCAAGCGGCATTTCCTGGCGGCTGGCCACGAACCGTCTCGGCGCCGGGCGACCACCTCATGCACAAATACTGGCACTACAAGGATATCGGTTCTCGACAGATGGCACCGCCGTTTTGCCGTCAGATCCGGTCAATGCCACAACGCAGATAAGGGCATTCATGTCGGGGCTGGCGCAGGGTTCCGGCCTTCCGGACAATGTTCGATCTTATGATCTCGTTTGGCAGATCCATCTTGTTGGAGCTGCTCATCAGTCCCTGCACTGCACCGCGTTTCTCGACCGACTTTCCAAAGGTGACGACGAGGGTGGAAACGTCAAGTCAGTCAAGGGTGCAAAAACAGTGTCGCCGCGCGCGGACATGCGTTGGCATCGTATGGTTCACCATCGTCGCCTTGTTCACCGAGGCAACGCTGTCAATAAATGGACGATCATGATCGAGGCCAAGAACGAATTCGGAGAGGTTTGCCCGAGCCACATCCTGATCGACAAACATTGGAAGCGCCTACGCGACGATGACATCGGGCTGTCGATCGACGACAGCAAGACGATCATGAAAGCTCTGCAGAGTGCCGTCGTGACCCAGGAGATGGAAACCTACGCTCTGTTTCGACGGGTCTGCCCCGACTGCCACCCGGGGATGGTGAAAAAGCAGCAGATGCGTTGGTCCCAGCACGGTGCCCACATGCTGATGCAGGCTCGGACGACGGCGCCGTTTCATACCGGGATCGTGCACATTTCGGTTCCCGCTGAAGAGGCCTTTGACAGGCTTGTCTGGTATCCGACTCAGGCAGAGGCGGTGCCTTGGCAAGCTGGCCCCCTCGCAATACCCGCCAGCCGCGATGCAGCGATCGCCTCCGGCCAGTTCCCTGTTGTGTTGCTCTCGCACGGCGGTGACCAGACGGGCGGTGGCCGCCTTTTGCCGCGCGAGCTTTCAGCCCACCTCGTTCGACAGGTTTTAGCGGATGAGTGTCCCGATCGCATAGATGGCGACGACGTACCAGAGAACATAAAGGCTGTAGGTCTGGCCGTTGCCGGTATAGATCTTTTGAACCGATCCGGCGGCGCCAAGCGTCAGATCCGACAGGCTGCGCCAGAATGCGATTGCGACAGGCCTCAGCAAGCGCGAAAGCACGGGTTGGTAAAATTCATAAAAGACCGCAACACCGGTCGTCGGGGCGCGCCGGTACCCGTAAATGTAACGCAGCCAGACAACGAAAAAGAGAACCGCTGCGATCACGACGGTAATGGCCATGACAGGTATCGGATTCCAATAACCGTAAATCGTTTCCAGCGACATGCCATCCCACACCAGTGTCGCGGCGAAGGCGGGATCAATCGCTGCAGAAATGGGCTCCATAAACAGCTTCGGGAAGAAGGACAGAGCAAGAATAGCGATGATCAAGACATACTGCGGCAAAAGAAGCGCAATCGGCGCTTCTCTGATCGCTTCGAATTCGGCCTTCCGTTCTCCGAGAAAAACTGCGTAAGCCAGACGAAACATGTAGAGAAAACCGGCAAATGTCGCCAGGACGGCGATTGCCGCGAGCCAATACCAGCCCTTTTCCACCATGGCGCCGAGAAGCAGCCACTTGCCACCGAATCCGGCAAGAGGAGGCAGGCCGGACATCGATATGAGCGCGGTGGCGACGGCGGCGAAGGTGAAGGGCATGTTGCGGACCAATCCGCCATTCTCGTCAAGGAGCCGCGTTCCCGTCCGCAGGATGACGCCGGCAGCGGCAAGGAACAATATGGCTTTTACCATCAGGTGGTTGGCAACGAGATACAATGCCGTCACCCAGCCAAGATGACTCATCAGCGCGATGGCGGTCACAATATAGCCAATCTGGCTCATACTCGAATAGGCAAGCATGCGTTTCATATCGGCTTGCTGAAGCGCCATTGCCGCGCCGAATAGTGTCGTTACCAAGCCGACCCAGCCCATCACATGGGCCATGTCGAGGCCAATTTCGGAGCGGATGGCGAGATAAGTGACCGAAAACAGGCCAAAAATCGCAACCTTGCTGACCACGGCCGACAACATCGCCGACAGGTCGTCATCGGCCTCCGCATAGGCGCCGGGAAGCCAGACATGGACGCCCGCGGCCCCCGCCTTGATCAGGAAACCCAAGGCAAGCATCACAATTGCAGGCGAGGCATCCTTCCCGGCAGCCCCGAATGCAGCAAGATCAATCGTTCCATTGGCGGCCGCCGCCATGGCGAAGCCGACCAGCAGGCAAAAGGCCGAGGCGATGGAGAACAACAGGAATGGCAGCGCATAGGCATGGGCGTTGCGCGCCTGCGCAATCAAAAAATAGGAAGAGAGGGTGATCATCTCCCAACAGAAGAAGAATTCGAGACTCGTCCTCGTGCGCAGGAGTGCCGCAATGGACAGGAGGAGCACTGCCATCAGCGGGTTATAGCCGGGCCGCGGGTCGGCACGATAAAGGCCGGCTGAGGCGACCAGCAGCCCGCCTGAAAGAAGAAGCACCGCGAACAGGCGGCTGATGCCCGCAACCGGAGCGACAATCCAGACGCCAAGCAAAAGAACCACAATGAGCATGAGTATTGATTTGAAGCGCCCGGGAAGCCGGTCGAGCAGACAGAGAAAGGCTCCCGCACCGAGCGGCGCAAACAGCCAGAGCGAGGCCGCGTCCGAGAGATTTGCCGCCATGTAGCCCGAAACACAGAGCAGCACGGCACACAGACCGGCCGGCAGAAGGCGACCAGGTGAGAGATCAACGGTACCTTGTTCCGGCGGGGCGCGGGTCGCTTGCCTGAACCACCGGAACATGTACGCGACCTCGAACAGCGAGCCCACGAGAATGACGGCGATCCAGGCATATTGACCCGCTGTTGCGACGCGCATGACGAGCTCCCATTTCGACCAGAAACCCGGGAAAGGCGGCAGACCGGCGATGGCGACGAGCAGGATCGCAAAGATGAGCAGGATCAGCGGACGTGCGGCTATTGCAGACCAGTCATCGACGTAGGGGCGATTGACGGCGCCTGCCAGAAAGAACAGGCCAGCCTTCGCCAGAAGGTGATTGATGAACAGACCGCCGACGACGAGCGGCATCGACGCATCGGCACCAAGCTGTCGCATCAGCGCAAGCGCCAGGGTGAGCAGCCCCAATTGCGCAATCGAGGAATAGCCAAGGATCCGTTGAACATTCGTCTGGCGCAGACCGGCAAGATTGGAGAACAGGAACGTTGCCCCGCCCGACACTGCCATAAGGGTAAGATAGCTTTCAAACAACGGCAGCAGCTTGAAGAGCGCGAAGAAAACGCCCGCCGACACCGCCCCGGAAACGAGTGCTGCGACCCCGCTCGAGGCGGACTCGTAGACATCGAGCCCCCAGCCGTTTGCCGGAAACGGCTTCAGCTCGATGATGAGGCAGGATAGCACGAGGAGCAACGCCGTTGTCCCTATGGGACCGGCTATCTGCGCGCGCTGAACGATCATATCATCGATGTTGAGCGTTCCGGTCACGTGATAAAGCAGAGCCGTGCCGAGGAGGAAAAAGGTCGAGGCGAGCACCGTTGCCAGGATGTACTTGAAGCCGGCGGCGAGCGCTGCCGGAGTACCGTCGAAGCCAAGGAGGCCGTACGTTGCTATCGATACAATTTCGAGGAACACAAAAAGGTTGAACAGATCCCGTGTCATCACCATGCCGTTGACGCCCATGATCAAAAGCAGGAACAGCAACAGCGCCGCATAGTTTTGACGTAACCGGTCCCAAAGATGCCAGGCCGCCAACAGCGCGACGATGTTGACACTGAAAGCACACACGCCCTCCCGACGGCCAACGCGAAGATTGATGGAATACGGCGGTGCGCTGCCAGCCGTGAAGCTCTCCAACGCCGGTTGCCCCTGATAAACCGCCCACAGGCAAGCACCAGAAACTGCCACTATACCGGCGAGGGCAAGGACAAAGACTACGGAGGGCAAGGGCTTGGCGATGCGATAAAGCAGCGGGATGAGAAAACTGCCGCCAAGGCCGAACAGGAAGATGTTCAACGGTTGCAACAGCGCTTCTACCATTTCGACTCCGTAAAGGCGTCGATATCGAGCGTCTTCCTGGCATCGTACAGCCGTATTGCGAATGACAGCATGATCGCGGTCACGGAAAAGCCGATCACGATGGCCGTCACGACCAAGGCCGAAGGGATGGGATCGACAGCGTTCGCCGCAGCGTCGGGCTTTTCCAATGCAGCGTCGATGATTGGCGCGGTTCCCCCGGTCACGTAGCCGGTTGCCACCATGACAACGTGAATGCCAGTGTCGATCAGCGAAAAGCCGATAATGATGCGCAGAATGTTGCGGTGCGCGAGTATTCCCCAAAGGCCGATCAGGAAGAGGAGAAATCCCGTAACGAGCAATATCTGCGAAACCGCCAACCCCATCAGCTCACCTCGCCTACCATGTCAGTTTCGGAACCGATCGATGACAACGCTGAGCTCCGCTCCAACTTTAATGCCCAATAGCGCCGATATCAGGGGAATTGCGCCAGCACTCAACAGCGTTCCAAATGTGCCGAGTGGCAGAATGTGGCTATCCAGAAAACCGCCGGCAAAAACCAGGCCGAGAATTCCGATCGACACATAAAGGACGCCGGCGAGCGATTCCGTCACACTCAGTAGGCCGTGACGCAATTGGCTCGCGGGACTCGCCAACATGAGCAGCATGACACCGGACGCCACCACCGCACCGCCTTGAAAGCCGCCGCCGGCGGAAAGATGCCCGTTGACGATGACATAGGCACCGAACAGGAAGACAAGCGGCAATATAACCTCGGCGCCGGTACGGACGAGTTCGCTCGGCCCGCTCTCTTCGCTACTTGCCGCCATGGTGCCCTGCACCTTCTCGCCGGGCTTGCTGCCGAGCAGCACGCCGACGCTCGCCGCCACCATGAAGAGCACTGCCACCTCCCCCAGCGTATCGAAGCCGCGATAGGTGATCAGGATACCTGTTACGACATTCGGCGCGCCGAGTTCGAGCGGAACCTGCGTGAGATAGTATTCAGCCAGGGGCGATCGCGTCTGGCGTTCGCTATACCCGTTGACCAGGCCAAAGAAGATTGCCGCGAACATCAGCACGGCGAGAATGGCGAAAGAGCGTCTCATTCCGCTCCGCCCTCCTTCTTGTGTTCATTCTCCACGCCGCGCAATGCATCGACTATGGTGGAAGCAGCCATGGGTGTGCCGATGGCGTAGGCGGCTCGTGACAGGGCATGCGATGACAATGGATTGGTCATCAGCACGAAATAGGCGACTATGAGCAGTTTGACGCTCCAATCGGGGTGGAAGAGAGCAAGTCCGACCAGCACCAGAATATTGCCCAAAGTCGACGCCTTGGTGCCAGCCTGGATGCGGGTAAAGGCATCCGGCATGCGCAACAGGCCGAGACCTGCCGAAAAAAGAAAGAAAGCGCCCGTCAGGATCACCAGACTGCCGATCAGTTCCATCACAACTCCCTTCCACCACCGGTTCTGCGGATCGTATAAAGGAAGATCAGGGTCGCCAGGCCCGAGCCGATCGCCGCTTCGGCCATCGCGACATCAGGCGCAGCCAGCAGGACATAAGACACCGCGGCAAAGAGGCTCGCGAGACCGGCGCTGATCATCGCGGCCAACAGATTGCTGAGGCACACCGCCAAGACGCCGCTCGCGAGGATGCCGGCGCAAACCAGGATAACGAGAAGTTCCAGCATGCCGCTAAGACCTCCGTTCGAGGAAGCGGGCAATGGCGAGCACGGCCAGGAAACTGAGCAGGCCATAGACCAGCGCCACATCAATATAGACGAAACGACCGGATATATGGGCGTAGAGCGCGATGAGCGAAATTGAAATCACTGTCAGCATGTCGATGGCAACGACCCTGTCGACGACCGTCCTGCCGATGACAAGCCGCACCACACCGCACGTGATGCTCAGAAAAATCAATCCACCGGCGATATGCAGGATGATGTCAGCCAAAGACCGCTCCCAAGTGTTTCTCGAATGGCCCAGCGATCATCCTGGTTGCAATCTCGGTATCGAGCGTCCTGACGTCGAGCCAGTGAATGAAGAGCGCATCGTCTTTTATCGCCATGACAAGTGAGCCAGGTGTCAGTGCGATCGAATTGGCGAGGGCCAGTCTTCCGATCGGCGATTTGAGATTGATATTGATCCTGACGATGCCAGGACGAATGTCGATGCGTGGCGAATAGACGTAGCGCAGCATATTGAGGTTGGCCTTCACCAACTCGACGACAAATACGCCCGTATATGCGATGAAATGGAAGACCGTTCGCGGCGTCAGGAGAACCTGCCACCACGTGCTACTGCGCCGTATGAAAATCCAGTCGATCAGCAGCGCAATCACCGCACCGCTGGCCACGACCGGTAGCGCGATGCTCGAATTCAGGATCAGCCAAAGCGAAAACAACAGGAGCCACAGACTGATCGACCCCCACAGCGAACGCGAAACGCCACTATCATCCTTGTGCTGGTCTGATGCCATTTCAAGCGACCTTTGTAGAAAATCGAAATGATCTATCCAACTAGCGGAAGCAGCTCTTATATAACCCAACGCCAATATAAACTAAAGTTCGGGAAAGATGATGCGATTTGTTGGTAAATTCTCCACTTTTATTTGATCTAATGACTACATTTGTTCCGTCGAATGGTATTTGAAGCAAAGATTTGGGACTCTATGCCAATCACAGTAGTCCGGCGGGAAGTTAGACTGTTTGGACGGCCACTTTTGGGCCAATGCGATTGGGCAAATGACAAACTTCTGCTTAAGGAGTAGATGGCATTTCAATGCCCTTCTCCGGTCGAAGTGAAAGGGACGTTGCGCTCATGGACGAGAACCCTCCGAAAACTGAATCTGACATCCCCGTTGGGTCCAGCCTCGCTGGTTTCCGACCACTCAATGCGGCGGAAGCCAAGATCGTTGCCCATCTGAGTTCGGGAGATTTCGACAGGCTTGGAGACGGCCTGCGTCCGGAGCGGGAAGATCCATCACGCATCGTGCGCGCGGAACTTCTGCGCTTTCTCATCCTCGGCAATAACGAATACCGTTTGCACGAGAAGGGGCTGAGGCTCAGCGGCGCGTGGGTGACCGGTATTCTCGACCTCGAAGGGTGCCGCATCCCGCGCGACATAGGTCTCAAGGACTGTTGCTTCGAGGCTTCGCCGGTACTGCGTTCGGCCATTATCGACAACCTCTTTCTGGACGGTTCAACGTTGCCCGGCTTGCAGGCCGATCGTCTTGAAGCGCGCGGGTGTCTATCGCTGCGGGCCGCGATCGTCACCGGAGAAATCCGCCTGCGTGGCGCGCGCGTAGGCGGTAATATCGAGGCAGACGGCGCATCAATCGTTTCGCCCCTCGGAATCGTCCTCGATGCCGACGGACTGGAGGCTCGCGGTGCCATTCTGTTGCGCGGTGCCGACATCCGCGGTGGCATCAATTTTTCGGCCGTCCGGCTGGGTGGCGACCTCAATGCCGTCGGCGCACGCATCGAGCGCCCCGGCGAAGTCGCGCTCAATGGCGACACCGTCGTCGCGGGCGGTGACCTTGCGCTGCGAGGAGCAACCATCGTCGGGGAGTCTCGCCTGCTGGGTGCCCGCTTCGGGGGAGATATCGATTGCACGTCGGCGACGCTGTCGCAGCCGGACGGCTACGCGCTGAGGCTCAATCGCGCAATAATTGATGGTGCATTCTTCCTGCGGCAGGGTGCGTCGGTTGAAGGCGTACTCGACCTGACGGCCACATCGATCGGCGCGATCGATGACGAACAGTCAAGCTGGCCGAAGACGGGTGACCTGCTGCTGAACCGTTGCCAGTACGGCGCGTTCATCGGCGGACCCGTTGACGCGGCAAGCAGGCTCGACTGGCTTTCGCGTCAGACCCCTGAACGATGGAATGCGGATTTCTGGCCGCAGCCCTACGAGCAACTTTCGACTGTGCTGCGGGAGATGGGTCACGATGAGGATGCCCGCGCCGTTCTGATCACCAAGGAACGGCTGCAGCGTCGCGCACGACGGGCGCGTGCGAAGAATCCGGCGCTGCGCGTTGCCCTTATGTTGATGGACGGCATCCTGGCCGTAACCCTTCGCTATGGACGCCAGCCCCTTCTGGCGCTGCTTTGGCTGATCCTGTTCTGGGCGATCGGCATCGGCGTGTTCGCTTTCGCTCAGAAAAATGGTGCCATAAAGCCGAACAGCCCGGTCATCCTCCGTTCGCTTGAGTGGACGATGTGCGGTGTTGAGCGAACCGACAGTCGCTATATGCCCTCCAGCGGACAGACCTTCGGCGGACGTGCGGAGATTGGAGAGAACCAGCTCTCCTGCTTTCTCCGTCAGCCCGAGGCTTCCAGCTACCCGGAATTCAACCCGCTCATGTATTCGCTGGATGTCCTGTTACCGGTGCTGTCGATTGGCCAGAAGGAGTACTGGAGACCGGACCCCACAAAACCCAACGGTCAAATCACCCTAAGATATTATTTCTTCCAGTCAGTCGTTGGCTGGGCCCTGAGCCTGCTGGCGGTCGCCGGCTTCTCCGGGCTCGTGAAATCGAAGTAGGCAATCTTAGAAGCGCCAGATCAGGGGCACGATGAAAACAGAAACCAGAAAAAACCAGATCAGCAGCGGCAGACCGAGCTTCCAGTAATCGCTGAAGGCATAGCCGCCCGGGCCCATGACCATCAGATTCGTAGGCGTCGCGATCGGTGTCAGGAATGCCGCTGCCGCCGCCACCGCGGTGCTCATGAGCACCGGACGAGGCGAGATGCCCATGGCTGTCGCGGCCGCCACACCGATCGGGATGACGATAAGTGCGGTTGCCGTGTTGCTGATGAGCTGCCCCAGCACCGCTGTCAGGATAAACAAGCCCGCAAGAAGCGCGACGGGACCGGCATCGCCAACGAGATTGACGAGATGCTCGGCCATCAGCTTTGCCGCCCCTGTTTCCACCATCGCCGTGGAAAGCGGCATCATCGCGCCGACGAGGATGACCGTCGTCCAGCCGACCGCGCGATAGGCCTGCTCGACATTCATGATCCCCGACAGGACAATCGCACCGGCAGCCAAAAGGCCAGACACCGCCGGAGGCACGATGCCCGTCGCGAGAAGCAAAACCATTGCAAGCAAAATGACGATGGCCTGGCGCGCGCCTGGCCCCATGGGTACGGCCTGACGACGTACCAGCTCTGGCGAATTAACAACCAGAACATCAGGGTCGTCGAGGTGAACGTCGAGGGCTTTCCAGGTTCCCTGCAGCAGCATGGTGTCACCGGCCTGCAGCACGATTCCGCCTGCTCCCTTTGCTGTATTGACGGCGGCGATTTCCGAACCCGCGCGCTGCACCGCCAGGACGATCAGGTCGCCACTTTCGGTCACCATACCCGGGAAGACGGTTTCCCCGATAAGACCAGAGCGTGGCGGGATGACGACTTCTGCAAGCCCCGAGCTGCGGTTGAACAACGTGTCCTCGCCCTGGCCGTCGGCCTTCTCGTCCCGAAACGCGAGATGCATCTGCGCCGCGAATGCAGCCGCCGCGTCAGCCTCGCCGCGTATCAGCAGATGGTCGCCCTCGGCCACGAGAGACCTTCGCAGTGGTCCGGCCGTTCCGCCCTCCTGGATAGCGACAAGCTGCAGTCCCGGATGCGCGGACAGATCAATTCCTGACGATGGCACGCCCACATAGGGCGAGCTTGCACGCACCCGCAACTGGTATATTCCACTGGCGAGCCCGTATTGCTCGACCAGCGTCTTGGCGTGGCGACTGAAATCGGCCGGCATCGTCGCGCCGTTGCGCTCGGGAAGAAGCTGCTTGCCGAAAAGCACAATGATCGCCATGGTTCCGGCCAGAAGCGGCACGCCGACAAGCGCGAACTCGAAGAAACCGAAACCGCCGACACCCGCGTCGAAACCGGCTTCCGACACCAGCACGTTCACCGGCGTTCCCGTCAGTGCGAGCATGGAGCCGGCATGCGCGGAGAAAACCAGCGGCATGAGCAACTGCGACGAATTACGCTTGAGACGGACGGCGATAACAACCACGACAGGCAGGAGCGCCGCGACGGCGCCGTTGACGCTGATCAGGGCAGTAAGCAGCGCAACCAGCCCCATCGTCAGAAGCAACAGACGCGAGCGGCTTTCTTCGCCGGCACCACGGATAAGCAACTGCCCGGCCCAGGCGGTGACCCCGGTGACCTCAAGCCCGGAGCTGACAACGAACAGCGACGCGATGAAGATTACCGCCGGATCACCGAAGCCGCTAAGCGCCTGGCCAATCGTCAATACGCCGCTCGCCCAAAGCGCCAATGCCGTCAGCATGGCCACGAAGACGACCGGCAGCCTGTTCCAGACGAACAGAACGACGGCAACGGCGATAATGGTGGCTGTGTATGCTATCGGACTCAATCGCTCGGCTCCTCATTTGCCCTGCCAGGGCCGTCCAAACCTAACCGGACACACGCCGACCCTTGCGGCGAGATCGCCTCAAGCTATTCACCCGAGTCGATATGGGCGTGACCGCAGGCTCAAGGGATTATACCTCTCGGGAGACCGCCGACATGCAGACGCCGCGCGGGGCCGCTAGTCATCGAGCGTGGCCATAAGCACGCCGATACGGCAGCCTTTTTCAAACTCCGGAAGGTTCACATATTCCTTGATGGTATGGATCTCTGCCTGGCCGGAACCGATGGTGATGGTGGGAACGCCGTGTTTGTCGAGCCAATTGGCATCCAGTCCACCGTTGGAGAATACATAGACCGGCTCTATGCCGAGTGTCTGGAGCGCCTTGGTAGCACGCTTCACGATCGGAGTGTCCTTACCCAGTTCAAACGGCGGATATGAGGCCACATGGCTGAATTTCAGCCCGGCCATGTCACCCGCGTCATCCCTGACCTCGCTTTGCGCTTTGGTGAAAGCATCCTTGTACCCCTTGGCGATCTTCGTAGCGAAGGCGGATTCGGGACTGCGCGCCTCGCCCTTGATGAAGGCATAGTCGGTCACGACATTGGTGGCATCGCCGGCAGGCTTGTTGTCCTTGCCGCCGAAGATGCCGACATTGCTCGTGCCCCGACCGTCTGACTTGACGACCTTGCCGAACCAGCCAGCACGCCGCGCTTCGGCAAGAGCCATCGCTCCGACCATCGTGGCGGATATGCCCTTTTCAGGAGCAACGCCGGCATGTGAGGCGCGGCCGGTGATCTCCACTTCCCAATTCTCCTGACCGACAGCGCCAATGATCAGATCGGAAGCCATCTGGCCATCGACATTGACGCACATGACAGCGCCGCTGAGCTCGGCAGGGTTGAGCTCTCGCGCGCCATGCAGCCCGCTTTCCTCGCGGACAGTGAACAAGAGCGTAATTGGAGGGTGCGGCAGCTTATGCTTCAAAAGGGTCTCGGCGACCACGACAAGAACCGCGACGCCGGTGCGGGCATCACCGCCGAGCGCGGTGGTGCCGTCCGAGACGATGCGGTCGCCTTCGCGACGCGGCTTTGCGCCTGCGCAGAGCGGCACAGTGTCAAGGTGGGTGGAAAAGAGAAGCCGCCGTCCCGGCCGGGTGCCAGGCAGATCCACGATCAGATTGCCTGTTTCGGTCGGTACCGGGATACGCTTGTTGGCGTCGTCGAAACGAATGGCCGACTCCGGCACGCCGACCTTCTTCAGCGCGTCGCAGACGGCAGCGGCAATGTTCGCTTCTTGTCCGGTTACGCCCTCGACCGAGAGGAATCGCATCAGGTGATCTTCCGCCGCCGCGACGTCGAGGGGAATAGAGTTGTTGCTCATGATGTCCATCCGATCGTTTGAGTTTCAAGCGCGCAAGGTTTCCGCTGTGTTCGTTACAGGCCCCACGGCAGCCCGAGCGCCTTCCAGACGGCAAAAAGCCCCGTCCACAGCACGAATATCAAAACGACATAGGGCAGCATCAGCGAGACGATGGTACCGACGCCCGCGGACTTGTCGTATTTCTGGGCGAAGCCGACGACGAGAGCGAAATAGGCGTTGAGCGGGGTGATCGCGTTCATCGGCGAATTGCCAACCCGATAGGCCGCAAGCACAGCTTCCGGCTCGACGCCGAGCTTCATCAGCAGCGGCACGAAGACAGGAGCAAAGATCGCCCACTTTGCAATTGCACCGGTCAGCAGCAGGTCGATGATCGCGACGACGACGATGAAGCCGATCAGCAGTGGCAGGGCACCGATATTTGCAGCCTGTAGCGCACCGGAAAGGCTGAGCGCCATGACCGTGCCTATGTTGGTATAAGTAAAGTAGGCGACGAACTGGCTGAGAACGAAGAACAGGAAGATCGTGCCGCCCATCTTCTGGATCGACTTTTCGATCGCCGCGATCACCTCCGTCAGCGTCCGCAACGTGCCGGCGCCAATGCCGTAAGTCCAACCTGTGACCAGAAAGAGGAGCATGATGAGCGCGATCAGCCCATTCATGAATGGGGAGTTGCCGATCAGTTCGCCCGTCGTGGGATTGCGGAGCGGCGCGCCACCGGGAACCGTCAACAGCAGGAACACCACAAGGAGACCAATGAGCCCGTAGAGCGCGAACCGTAAGCCGCGTGATTCCTGCTCGGACAGCGTCGCGCCCTGGTTCTGAACGCCTCCCTCGGCCGATGCATCCGGCTTATACTCTCCCAGTCGCGGCGAGATCAAACGGTCGGTGATGAGTGCGATAATGACGGTAAGGAAGATCACCGACACGATGGAGAACCAGACATTCGACGCCAGCCCGATCGATCGCTCGGGATCGACCAGCCGCGCCGCATCATTGGTGAATTCCACGAGGACCGCATCGAGAGGCTTGATGAGCATGTTGACAGTAAAAGCGCCGGCTACCGCCGCAAAGCCGAGCGCCAGACCAGCCAGCGGATGCCGTCCGACCGCCAGATAGGCGACCCCTGCGAGCGGTATGAGGACCAGATAACCTGCATCCGCCGCAATACTTGCAAGAATACCCACGAATGCCAGGATGTAGGTCAGCGCCCAGCTCGGTGAAACAATGACGAGTTTCCGGATCAGCGCCGTGACCAGACCGGATTCCTCGGCAACACCCGCACCGATCATGGCGGCGATCATAAGCCCCACTGCCGTGAAACTCATGAAGTTGGGAATGAGCGAGGAGTAGAGAAAGCGGATGCCTTCTATGTTGAGGAGGCTGCGTATCGCCGTCGAGGCGGTTTCTATCTCGTGCGTGTCCGGGTTGATGCGCTCATAGCTGACGGCGGCCCCGAAAGCACTTAGCACGGCCGACAGAACGATAACGATGCCGATCAGGATCAGGAAAATGACCACAGGGTGGGGAACCATGTTTCCCACCTTCTCGACGCTGTCCAGGAATCTTTGCATCACGGTCTTTGATGCCATATTGGCAGTGGCCATCTCATGCCTCCCGTTAAGCCAAGCGATTGCGCCCAATTGGTCGCAGGAAATCAAGGTGCAGATGGGCGCGTTTTCTCGGCGTGCTCAACTTGTCATCGCACAAAGCGATAAGCCATTGTCGACGGCACCGTCTCGGCAGCTTCCGCCAAAGCGTATTAGAAACGATAAGCCGATTAATGAAGATAGCGCACCTCCTTCATCCCCTAAGGGAGGTCATTGATTCAAAGCCTGCAACAAAATCCGCAAGCGCCATCCTCCCGAATATAGTGTTGCTCTAATTGTCTGTGACCGGCATGGAATCCCAAAACCAAGCTTTCAGTTCAAATTTCCTGGCCACAGCGCCCTGACGCCAGATCAGTTATGGGACAGGAATCGCGACCTGCTCGTCCGGGAGGTTGCGGAAATTGAAGGCGTCTCTCGTCCGTATCGGGCACTGCGGATCAATCATAATCGCTTCGCCGGCGAGCGGAATATTTGGCCCGAAGTGGATTCGCTATCCAACTCATCTCCCGCTGCAAACCGCTCCTCAATTCGCTGCTGATAACCAACCGGCCAAGGGCGACTCCTTCACAAACCGGTCTTGGCCTCTGTCCAGTCTCATGCCGGAAATTGGGATTCCAGGCAGCCATTTGGGATTTTTGACCAATCACAAACCACGGACAGACGTTATAGTCGAATTGCCCCTCAGACACACGTTTTGTTCCATTTTTATGAGAGTTTCCTGGAGTGCATGAGAATGCTGGTTTCAGTGAATAGGTCGATGCGAAGGGTGCAGGCGCTAGGCGCCCTGTTTGGCCTTTTGATCGCGGTTCCGATGCTGGCTGGATGCCGGGAGGAGACCACGGAAACCGCCCCGGTCATTCGCCCTGTACGAACCGTTACGGTTGAACATCGCAAGCTCGGCGAGAGCATCAGCCTTACCGGCCATATCGAGGCCGAGAATGAAGTCTCCTTTGCGTTTCGGCTTGGTGGACGCGTGATTGAACGTCTGGTCAATGTTGGTGATGAGGTCAAGCCGGGACAGATCTTGGCAAAGCTCGATCCGCAGAATGAAGTCAGTGCACTGCGGACGGCGCAAGCTGATCTCGTTGCTGCCGAAGGCCAGTTGGTCAAAGCGCGCAATGCATTTGAAAGACAGGAAGCGCTGTTGCAAAGGGGTTTTACGACCCGTGCGCAATTTGATGTCGCGCAGCAGGCACAGCGCTCGGCGCAATCGCAGGTCGACAGTTCCCAAGCTCAGTTGGACAATGCCGAAGATCGCGTGAGCTTCACGGAATTGCATGCCGATGCCTCTGGCACCGTCACCGCCGTTGGCGCCGAGCCAGGCGAGGTTGTTCAAGCGGGGCAAATGGTGCTGCAGGTTGCTCGGCAAGATGGTCGCGACGCCGTGTTCGATGTGCCGGCGCAACTGCTGCGGCAGGCGCCGGATTCGTCCATCATCGACGTTGCGCTGACCGATGATGCGACTGTCAAAGCGACTGGACGGGTGCGAGAGGTTGCGCCCCAGGCGGATCCAACAACGCGGACTTTTCGGGTGCGCGTCGGCTTGAGCGATGCTCCCGCAGCCATGCGGCTTGGCTCGACCGTCACCGGACGGGTGACACTGGCTTCATCGCCGGAGATCGCGATCCCTGCGACGGCACTGACCAAATTCAACCTGCAGCCCGCGGTGTGGATCGTCGATCAAGACAAGAAGACCGTATCGACGCGCAATGTCGAAGTCGTTCGCTTTGATCCCGCCACGGTCATAATTTCCGAGGGCCTCAACCCCGGTGAGGTCGTCGTGACGGCGGGTGTTCAGGCCTTGCACAATGGCCAGGAAGTTCGTTTGCTTGGATCGACCCAATGAACGGCTTCAATTTGTCAGCATGGGCGCTGAAAAGCCGCTCGCTCGTGATTTATGCGATGATCGCGGTCGTCGTGGCTGGTGTTGCGGCCTTCATCAGCCTTGGTCGCAACGAGGATCCGGCATTTACCATCAAGACCATGGTCGTCAGAGCTGCCTGGCCAGGTGCAACGCTCGATGACACGCTGAAACAGGTTACTGAACGGCTCGAGCGCAAACTTCAGGAGATACCAGAGGTCGATTTTCTGCGCAGTTTCACCAATGCCGGCGTGACGACCATTTTCGTGAACCTGAAGGATGCCACGACGTCGGCGGAAGTTCCCGATGTCTGGTATCAGGTGCGCAAGAGCATCGGGGACATTCGCCCGACATTGCCGGCCGGCATTGTCGGACCCGGCTTCGATGATGATTTTGGTGATACGTTCGGCATTATTTATGGTTTCACGGCGGACGGGTTCACCCGACGCGAACTTGCCGACTATGTCGACGATGCCCGCTCGCGCTTGCTGCATGTACCGGATGTATCGAAGATCGACGTGCTCGGCGCCCAGCCCGAAAGGATATTCATCGAGTTTTCCACGGAACAACTCGCGGGTCTAGGCATCGACAGGTCTGCCGTGATCACTGCCCTGCAGGCACAGAATGTGGTCAGTCCATCTGGCACGCTGCGCACCGCCGACGAAAGACTGACGCTGCGTGTAAGCGGAGCCTTCGATTCCGAAGAGGATCTGAGGGATCTCAACTTTGTTGCAAACGGACGGCTCCTCCGGCTGCGCGACATCGCAGAGATCCACCGTGCCTATGCGGATCCGCCGCAACCGATGTTTCGCGTCAACGGCAAGCCCGCCATGGGCCTCGCGATTTCCATGCGTGAGGGCGGCGATATTCTGGCACTCGGCCGCAATATCACCGCCGCGATGAAGGAAATCACGGCGGACCTTCCGATCGGCATCGACACCACGCTCGTCGCCAACCAGCCGCAGGTCGTCGATGACGCCATCGGCGAATTCACCACATCGCTGTGGCAGGCAATCGTGATCATCATGGCCGTCAGTTTCATCAGCCTCGGCATCCGCGCGGGCACTGTCGTCGCCCTTGCCATTCCGCTGTCGCTGGCGATGGTCTTCGCGGTCATGCAGATCGTGGGGATCGACCTGCAGCGCGTATCACTCGGCGCATTGATCATTGCTCTCAGCCTCTTGGTCGACGACGCCATGACCACCGTCGATTCCATGACAACGCGCCTGGCGCTCGGCGACGAAAAGGAAGAGGCGGCGAGTTTTACGTTCCGGACGCTCGCAGCGGCCATGTTGACGGGCACTCTCGTTACCGCGACGGGTTTCGTGCCAATCGGCTTTGCGAGGAGTTCGGCAGGCGAATATACCTTCTCGATCTTCGCAGTCGTCAGTATCGCGCTCGTCGTCTCCTGGCTCGGCGCCGTAATTTTCTCGCCCCTTCTCGGGGTAGCGCTGCTCAAAAAGCCCGAGAAAACTGAAACTGGAAAACCATCCATCGTTCTTCGCTTCTTCCGTAGCCTGCTCCTCGGTGCATTGCGAATGCGTTGGCTGACCATCGGGCTGACGCTCGCATGTTTCGTGCTCGCACTTCTGGCGCTTCCATTCCTGCCGCGACAATTTTTTCCATCCTCGGACCGTCCCGAGTTGCTCGTCGATATAAGGCTGCCGCAAAACGCTTCGATCGAAGCCAGTCAGCAAGCCTCCGACCAACTCGACGCTCTTTTAAGGGATGATCCGGACGTGGCGCACTGGAGCACAAATGTCGGGCGCGGCGCGATACGTTTCTACCTGCCGCTCAATGTCGAATTGCCCAACGAGTTCTTCTCGCAGGCGGTCGTCGTTGCAAAGGATGTGCCGGGTCGCGAAAGGCTCCGCGCCCGTCTGGAGCAGGAATTGGCGGAAAAGGTTCCTGGCGCCATTTCACGTGTCTCGCTGCTCGAACTCGGGCCGCCTGTCGGCTGGCCCGTGCAATACCGCGTCAGCGGTCCCGATCCGAACGAGGTCCGGGAAATCGCGCAGCGCCTGGCGCAGGTGATGGCCGGCAATTCGCAGCTCAAGCGCATCAATTTCGACTGGATCGAACCTGCCCGCATGATCCGCGTTCACATCGATCAGGATCAGGCGCGTCTGTTGGGCCTGAGTTCACAGGCACTGGCTTCGGCCCTCAACACCGTGGTGTCCGGAACTGCCGTCACGCAAGTGCGCGATGACATCTATCTGATCGACGTCATCGTCCGCTCAACCGACGAGCAACGCGTCTCACTCGACAACCTGCGCACGCTGCAAATCCCGCTTCCGAACGGCCGAACCGTTCCCATCAGCCAGTTCGCCACATTCGAGGTCGGTCAGGAGTTCCCTGTGATCTGGCGGCGCGACCGCGTCCCGACACTCACCGTTCAGGCCGACGTCAGCGCCGGGTCGTCGCCAGAGGCTGTGGTCCAGGAACTCGAGCCGGAGATCGAGAAAGTCAACGCAAGCCTGACGGGTCCTTATCGCATCGTGGCTGGCGGTACGGTCGAGGAAAGCGCCAAATCCCAGGCTTCGGTCATTGCAGTCGTCCCGATCATGCTGTTCCTGATGATCACCATTCTCATGATCCAGTTGAAGAGTTTCAGCCGTCTGTTTCTGGTGCTGAGCGTTGTCCCGATGGGGCTCATCGGCGTCGTGGGCTCGCTCTTCATCTTCAACAGGCCTTTGGGCTTCGTTGCTATTCTCGGTATTTTGTCGCTACTCGGCCTTATCGCGAAAAACGCCGTGATCCTGATCGAACAGATCGAAACAGAGCGGGCCAAAGGGACAGATGTCTGGAATGCGGTGATCGACGCCACGGTATCACGGTTCCGTCCCATCATGCTGACTGCTATATCCACCGTCCTCGGCATGATCCCGATCGCCTGGACCATTTTCTGGGGACCGATGGCGATTGCGATCATGGGCGGATTGCTGGTGGCAACGGTTCTGACCTTGATCTTCCTGCCGGCCCTCTATGTGGCCTCATTCCGCGTCAAGGAACCGACGACGAGCAGCATTACCATGCGGCCCGTTCCACACAACGCGGCATAGGCCGAGCTCAAGATGAGGTTTCGATCACCAGTGACAAATATCGAGTTTCCAGGTTTTGTCAGTCTGACGATAGCGATTGTCGTTTTCTTTATCGGCGCTGGGCTGAACGGCCGGAGCGCGGCATTGCGGCAGTGGAACATTCCGGAAGCAGTGACCGGCGGCCTCCTCGCGGCACTTGTAACGCTCCTCGCTTATCGCTTCTTGGGAATTGCGATCTCGTTTGACCTCGCGGCACGAGACTTGTTGCTCCTCTACTTTTTTACCGGCATCGGCCTGAATGCGCGCCTTGCCGATTTGATAGCGGGTGGCAAGCCGCTGATGATCCTTCTTGGACTGACGCTCGTCTATCTCGTCATCCAGAATCTTGTTGCCGCCGGAAGCGTCGCGGCTCTCGGATTGCCTGAAGGCATTACCGTGCTCCTCGGTTCGGCTTCCCTGATCGGCGGACACGGCACGACGATTGCCTGGGCCCCCATACTCGCCGGGCGGTTCGGTCTCACCAATGCGATGGAAATTGGCGTGGCGGCGGCAACGCTTGGTCTTGTCATTGCGAGCCTTGTCGGTGGTCCTGTCGCAGGCCTCCTGATCGCGCGCTATCGGCTCAAAGGACCTGACGCAGCTCCGTCGATCGGACTGCCGGGTGCCGAAGCGATCGAAGACGACCTCAACCACATCACGCTCCTTCGCACCATTCTTGTTCTCAACGTCGCCGTCCTGATCGGCTATACGGTCGATGAACTGTTGGCTGACCTGGGATTTCGCCTGCCCCTCTTCGTTGCCTGCCTGCTGTCGGCGATCGTCCTGACCAATGTCATTCCGCGGATCATGCCGACGCTTTTTTGGCCGACACGCACCCGCGCGCTGGCACTTGTCTCCGATCTATCGCTGAGCATCTTTCTTGCGATGTCGCTGATGAGCATGCAGCTCTGGACGCTGGGCGGGCTTGGTCCCTCGCTACTTCTCGTCCTGGCGATCCAGACAATCGCGGCGATCGCCTACATACTCTTCGTCGTATTCCCCCTGATGGGCCGAAACTACGACGCCGCGGTGATTGCCGGGGGATTCAGTGGCATAAGCCTTGGCGCGACGCCGACAGCCATCGCCAACATGACTGCCATTACCAAACTCCACGGCGCAGCACCGATGGCCTTCATCATTCTCCCCTTGGTATCGGCTTTTTTCATCGACATCGCGAATGCCTTCGCGATCGGCTTTCTTGTCAATTGAGCGGGTCGGCCATGACCCGATTAACGCCTGCTGCTGATGCGCCGCATGTCGACTATGCGGCCATCCCTTTGCCTGATTGCGATCTCGAAGCGGTTGCTGCCGCGCCACGCGCGATAAACGAAGAAACGGCTGCGGCAATCGATGCGCCTGATATTCCTGAAGCCGCGATTGCGAAGCCGTCTTTCGCCTTCACCGCACGAGATTCCCCTGCCGCTACTGACACTCGAGCCGATGTTGATAGTGACGCTGGCGGCACTTGCCCCGGTGGGCAACGCCACGGGCGTGAGCAGAAGGCTAAAAGCAAGACCTGGTGAGATCCACACAGTTTTACGCAAGTTAACCTCCAAGATGAAACGGCATGTCACCGTCGTTGGTCGTGGTTCCGTCGACCCCCATCACCAGCGAGACCAGAGTAAGTGAAAGCAAAACAATTGCCAAAGGATTTCACGTGATGAACTATTGGATGGTTAATAACAACGTGACACCAACCGGAATTGACATCACTATTCAACGGGGTAGCGAGTCGATACCGTCGCTTGAGGGGAACCCGGTTTGAAAGCGTATATGTCAGTCTTGGCAAAGTCGTTCTCCGCCATCGGTCTCCTTGTCGGGATTCTCTTCTTTGCTGCATCCCTTACGCCGAGCCTGATGCCGCGCTCCTATCTGGTGCAGGGGGCCCTCTCCGGTTTCTGTGCAGCACTTGGCTATGGCGCGGGCGTGGCGGCGGTGTGGCTCTGGCGCTATCTGGAAATTCCAGTGCCAGGGGCACGCGTTCAGAAATCTGCCCATTGGATTGCGGTGGTTCTATGCATCGGCACCGCTGGCCTCTTCCTCTGGAAGGCTGCTGAATGGCAGAACACCGTACGAAGCCTCATGGGACTTGGGCCAGTCGAAAGCGTGGAACCTGTTGAGCTCGCGGCCATCGCGCTCAGCATTTTTCTGGTGGTCATTCTGCTCGCCCGCCTCTTCAGGCGGACGTTCCGGCTTTTCTCACGCTGGCTGAACCGCCTCGTACCGCGCCGCGTGTCCAGGGTCATTGGCGGTGTACTGGCGGTAGCGCTCTTCTGGTCCGTGGCGCAGGGTGTCTTGTTCAGGGTAGTCTTACGTGTAGTCGACACATCGTTCCGTGAGCTCGACGCCCGGATCGATGATGACTCAGCGCGCCCATCGGATCCTGCAAAACCTGGCGGCCCGGGCTCGATCCTCGACTGGCAGGACTTGGGACGGCAGGGGCGCGCCTTCATCGCTTCCGGACCTACCGGCGCGCAGATCGGCGATTTCTTCCATGCAAAAGCGCTTGATCCCATTCGGGTCTATATCGGGCTGAATTCCGCGGAAACGATCGATGAAAGAGCAAGCCTTGCCCTTGAGGAATTGAAGCGAGACGGTGCGTTCGAAAGATCGGCGTTGATTGTGATCGTTCCGACGGGAACCGGATGGGTTGATCCTGCGGGCATCGATACCCTCGAATATCTTCACCGTGGCGACATCGCCAGCGTTGCCATGCAATACTCTTATCTCAGCAGTTGGTTATCCTTGCTGGTGGAACCTGGCTACGGCGCCGAGGCGGGTCAGGCTCTCTTTCGCGAAGTATACCACTATTGGATTTCACTTCCGCGTCAAAGCCGCCCCAAACTCTATCTGCATGGCCTTAGCCTTGGCGCAATGAATTCCGAACTTTCCGCCCATCTCTACGATATCATCGGTGACCCTTTTCAAGGCGCTCTATGGAGTGGACCACCCTTCCAGAGCCGCGTTTGGAACTCCGTCACCGCAGACCGAAATCCTGGCTCGCCAGCCTGGCTGCCGCGCTTCCGCGACGGTTCGATCATAAGGTTTACCAACCAGAACAACTCGCTGGATATTCCAGGCGCCGACTGGGGGCCCATTCGCATCGTCTATCTTCAATATGCCAGCGACCCCGTGACCTTCTTCGATTTTTACGCGCTCTATCGCGAGCCGGACTGGATGAAGAGCCCGCGCGGTCCCGATGTCTCGCCAAGCCTCCGCTGGATTCCCGGGGTCACAATGCTGCAGCTCCTGTTCGACATGGCGATCGCAACGACCTCGCCGATGGGGTACGGCCATGTCTACGCCCCGGAGCACTATATCGATGGCTGGATTGCCGTTACCGATCCACAAGACATTCAGCCAGAAGATATTTCTCGCCTGAAGGCGTTTTTCGTCGAACGGTCGCGGAGCGCCGACAATCCGCCGGCAAGCGATTGACAGCTTAGGTCAGGTGCAACCGCGCTTCGATGGAAAAAGAAACACAATGCATGGCTCTGGGATTCATGGCTAATCTCTTGGACGCGCCCGGCACGATATAGTTTCTTGCAGCGCGTTCCAGCGTTAGCCATTGTTGTGAATTGGAGGCACCATGTCTGATCTGATTGTGATCGTATATCCCACCGAAGCCAAAGCCGAGGAGGTGCGCAATCGCCTCGTCGCACTCCAGAAAGAATATCTGATCACCCTCGGCGATGCGGTGATCGCCACCAAGACAGACGCCGGCAAGATCAAGCTCAACCAGATGGTGAGCACGACGGCAGCCGGCGCGGTATCCGGCAGCTTCTGGGGCTTGCTGATCGGCGTCCTCTTTCTCAATCCGCTGATTGGCGCCGCGGTGGGTGCCGCGTCGGGCGCCCTCGGCGGGGCGTTGACGGATGTCGGCATCAACGACAACTTCATGAAGGAGCTCGCCGCCAATATTCAGCCTGGAAACGCCGCACTGTTCGTGCTCGTGCAGTCGATGACAGCCGACAAGGTTCTCAAGGACGTCTCGAGTTACGGCGGCGTCGTTCTCAAGACCTCGCTGGATGAAACCAAGGAGCAAGTTCTGCGCGACGCTCTGCAAAAGGCCACATCGTGACCCCTTGAGGCAGTAGAGCACGGGAGAACTGCATGTGTTCACAGCAGGATCAATCATCGCGATAGTCATCGAGATGGTTTGCGGAGCCGCCGGAGGCATGGCCGTGGCCCACTGGGCCAAAAGTCTTCGCCTTGCGCTCCCGGTCAGTGCTCTGACCGGGATCATTGGAGGACTGGCATTGATTTGGCTGGCCGGGCGCATACCCGGTGTGAGCCGCTTCGTCGGGCATGTGGAGCGTGCTGCCGATGCTGCGGTCCAGGCCGTCGGCGGCTACACACCGGCAATTCTCGTGGGTATTGGCATTGCCGGTCTCCTGGGTGGCGTGCTTCTCACGGTAGTCGTTGGCCTTGTGCGAAAAAGAGCCTCGGAAAGCTAGCGCGAAAGAGTTGGGATCACCGGGTTGGTTCGGGTCAGGGGCGGATAAGCAAGACATGGCAATTCAAAATGCAAAACCGATGATCGGCTATCTTGCAACCGGTGTCCTCGTTCTCGCGCTGCTCCGCTTCGGACAGGTAGTCTTCGTCCCGCTCGTCTTCTCCCTTTTCGTCATCGCACTCGTTGGACCGCTCCAGATGAAGTTGCAGCGCTGGATGCCCCAACTGCTTGCCCTACTCCTGACGCTCTCCTCAACAATCGTGATCATCGTCGCCGTCGGATCCTCAGTGACCTGGGGTTTGAGCAAGCTTGGCCAATGGCTGTTTGTCAATGCCCGCAGATTCCAGGATATCTATGTCCACTGGACTGACTGGCTGGAAGAACACGGCATTGCCATCGCAGGTCCACTCGCCGACCGTTTCGACGTGACATGGCTGGTCGGCTTTACCCAGGGATTAGCCGGGCGCCTGAATAGTTTCGCGGGATTTGCGTTGCTGGTCTTTGTTTTCGTCATGCTCGGTCTCCTGGAAATAGAGGATTTCGGCAAGCGTCTTCGCTCCCCCGCACTTGAACCGCAGGGGATGAGAATGCTCCATGCCAATGGCGAAATATCGAAGAAACTACGCCGGTTCATGCTTGTGCGCACGTTTGCCAGCATCCTGACCGGGCTGATCGTCTGGGCATTCGCCTACCTCGCCGGTCTCGAACTGGCGGCTGCCTGGGGCGCAATTGCCTTCGCCCTGAATTACATACCATTCCTCGGACCGTTCGTAGCGACCGTCCTGCCGACGCTCTTTGCCATAGGCCAGTTTGATTCCTGGCAGATGGCGCTGGCAGTCTTCGTCGGACTGAACCTGATCCAGTTCCTGATTGGGAGCTACCTTGAACCCTTGTTGATCGGCACATCGTTGGCGATCTCGCCTTTCGCCGTCATTTTCTCGGTGTTCTTCTGGAGCTTTATGTGGGGATTGCCGGGCGCGTTCATTGGCGTTCCCATTCTCATTGCGTTCATTATCTACTGCGAAAATACGCCCGGGGCGAGATGGATTGCCGTGTTGCTATCGGCAAAGTCTTTTGACAGTTCCGACGGAGCTTCGATCTAATATCCAGCTCTTGCAGTTAGAGGAACTGTCAGTTGTGCAACTCGTTTTGTAACAGTTACGTACTGAACAGATTGCAGTTGTTGTGTCATACTTTTCAAGACAAGCATTTATAACTGCGTAATTTCCAACTCCGGTGGCTTTTTTGGAGCAGCAATGCCTGTACTTCCCCCAACAAAAATGGATCGAAGTATCCCCATGCTCGGCTCAAACAACGAGGCAACGCCACCTATTTGCGTCGCTCCGGCACAACGAATGGTGAAATTATGAACGCTCATGATCATATCGTGCCATCGGATGCGGCGCTCGATCAAAACTTCGCACACGCAGCAGCGGCGTCTGCCGTCGACTGCCCTCCGTCCCAATCGAAGCGGTCATCTCCCGGCGTATCCTCTATTCCCGCTTTCAAGTTTGATACGAGAGGAGTGCCGATGGAGCATCAGTATGAGTCCTGGCGCAATAGCTTCTCGTCCATGCTCGAGTTTGGCGAACGCAGGGACAGGTCCTGTGGCTTCGAAGGAAAACAAACAGTCCGGGATCTCGGCAGTCTGGCGTTCTCTCGGATCAGAACGAGCGAACTCGAGTTTGCAAGTGTCCCGGGTCATGCGCGAAGGGAAGCGCTCGACCACTGGACATTGACCCTTCCGCTCGATGGATCCATCAGCACAGTTGGTCCGGCGGGAAGCTTTCATGGCGGTGCCGGCGTAGTCCAGGTCCATTCGCTGGGCCGCTGGTTTGAAGGAAACGTAACAGATAGCGAAATGCTGATCCTGTTTGTTCCCCGTGACTTCTGCGCGGAGGCGGCACGTGCCCTCAGCGCTGCCGAGTTCTCCGCGATCGACACGGCAATGGGCCGGTTATTGTCAGACTACCTCATCGGATTGGCCAAGCGGCTGCCAGCTGTCGAGGCAGCGAATCTTCCTGAACTGGTGGACGCAACCCGGGCGATGATCCGGGCGTGCGTGCTGCCCTCTCTCGACAATATCGAGGAGGCTCAGGCACCTATTGCCCGCGTGTTGCTCGAAAAGGCACGCCGCATAGTGCATTCCAGATTGTTCGACCCATCGTTCAATGCCAAGGTCTTGCGTCGTGATCTCGCGATTTCACGGACAGGGCTTTATCGGATGTTCGAGCCGTTCGGCGGCGTTATGCGTTACTTGCAGCACCAGCGTCTCCTCGATGCACACGCGGCATTGGCGGACCCGAACGACAAACGCCGTATTATTGAGATCGCTGAGCAGCGTTGTTTTAGCGATGGTGCAGAGTTCAGCCGGGCATTCAAGAGGGAGTTCGGCTACACGCCAAGCGAAGTGAGAGCTGGCCGCAAGAGCGGTGTGCCAAACAGGCCAGCAGGCGAACTCACCACCGCTGCCCCTGAGGAACGCCTTGGGTTGCTCCTGCGCAAGCTTCACGGTTGATGCAGCAAACGATGAGATTTTCGATGCGTTATGATGATGTGGACGAGCGTTTGAGAAAACTCGGCGTGAACGTCGGGACCTTCACATTCACCCTATTGTTCCTGATCGGAGTTGTCTTTGCGGTGGGAGTTGGTTGGCTCCTGTATTAGCGCCCGCTGAGGCACTGCAAAGCGTCGATATTGTGCAATTGTTGACCGCGATTGTTTGGGAGGGGGCGATGGTGCGAATGTTTGAAGATGACGACTGGAAGCTGGCTATCGAGGATACGCGATTTCGACAGAATGCTATCGTCGCGCTCATATACTCGAGCAACAACCAGGCGCTGGGACTTCTCCGACTGTTTTCCGTTATCGCCCTTGCCACGGCGACAGGCGCTGTTACGTCGCTTGCAGCAGGCGAATTCTCACCAACGGTTGGCTGGGAACTTGCATCGCTGACGTTGGTCCTCGTTTGGTCGTCCTGGCAGTGTTTTCGCGCCCTTGAAGTCGGGGACATCGATTTACCTGGTCGTGACGCCGAATTTTGGCTGCTCGCCGCCGAT
>CAVQFY010000002.1:0-136428 GCA_963711925.1 uncultured Alphaproteobacteria bacterium | reverse complement strand
ACCGAGCGTATTCTTTATTACACCGGCAAGTCGCACAAGATCGGTGAAGTCCATGATGGCGCTGCAACCATGGATTGGATGGAGCAGGAGCAGGAGCGTGGCATCACGATCACGTCCGCTGCCACCACGACCTTCTGGAAGGGTCGTGACGGCAAAATGCGCCGTTTCGACGCATTGATACTCCTGGCCACGTCGACTTCACCATTGAAGTAGAGCGTTCGCTGCGTGTTCTCGATGGCGCAATTGCGCTTCTCGATGCCAATGCTGGTGTTGAGCCGCAGACTGAAACCGTCTGGCGTCAGGCTGAGAAGTATCATGTTCCGCGCATGATCTTCGTCAACAAGATGGACAAGACCGGCGCCGATTTCTATCGCTGCGTCGACATCGTCAAGACCCGTCTTGGTGCCAAGGCACTCGTCATGCAGCTGCCGATCGGCGCTGAGACAGAGTTCAAGGGCGTTGTCGATCTGATCGAAATGAAAGCCCTCGTCTGGCGCGACGAACAGCTCGGCGCTCAGTGGGACGTCATTGAGATCCCTGATAACCTCAAGGAACAGGCTGCCGAGTATCGCGAAAAACTGATCGAGACCGCTGTTGAGGTCGATGAAGCCGCTGGACTATCTCGAAGGCAACATGCCGGATAATGACGCGCTTCGCGCCCTGATCCGCACCGGCACATGCCGCGTTGATTTCCATCCGGTATTCTGCGGTTCAGCCTTCAAGAACAAGGGCGTACAGCCTTTGCTTGACGGTGTCGTTGAATATCTGCCTTCGCCGGTTGACGTTCCTGCGATCAAGGGCATCGACCCGAAGACCGATACGGAAACCGTACGCAAGTCGTCTGACGACGAGCCGCTTTCCATGCTCGCCTTCAAGATCATGAACGATCCGTTCGTTGGCTCGCTGACCTTCTGCCGTATCTACTCCGGCAAGCTGACCAAGGGCATTTCGCTCGACAACACGGTCAAGGAAAAGCGCGAACGTATCGGCCGTATGCTGCAGATGCATTCCAACTCGCGTGAAGACATCGAAGAAGCCTTTGCCGGCGACATCGTTGCTTTGGCGGGCCTCAAGGAAACCACGACAGGTGACACGCTTTGCGATCCGCTGAAGCCGGTTATCCTCGAGCGCATGATATTCCCTGAGCCGGTTATCGAGATTTCGATCGAACCGAAGACCAAGGCCGACCAGGAAAAGATGGGCCTCGCGCTTAATCGTCTTGCAGCTGAAGATCCTTCATTCCGCGTCAAGACAAGCGGAAAAGTCCGGCCAGACGATCATCGCAGGCATGGGCGAGCTTCATCTCGACATTCTCGTTGACCGTATGCGTCGCGAGTTCAAGGTCGAAGCCAACGTCGGTCAGCCGCAGGTTGCCTATCGTGAATCGATCACCCGCAAGGCCGAGATCGACTACACCCACAAGAAGCAGTCCGGTGGTTCGGGTCAGTTTGCCCGTATCAAGGTTATCTTCGAGCCGCATGATGGTGACGATTTCATCTTCGAATCGAAGATCGTCGGTGGTGCTGTTCCGAAGGAATACATCCCGGGTGTTGAAAAGGGTATCCAGAGCGTCATGGGTGCGGGTCCTCTCGCAGGCTTCCCGATGCTCGGCGTGAAAGCCACGCTGATCGACGGTGCTTACCATGATGTTCATTCTTCGGTTCTTGCCTTCGAAATCGCAGCTCGCGCTGCATTCCGTGAAGGTGCGCAGAAGGCCGGCGCCCAGTTGCTCGAGCCGATCATGAAGGTCGAAGTGGTTACGCCTGAAGATTACGTCGGTGACGTGATCGGTGATCTGAATTCACGTCGTGGTCAGATCCTCGGTACGGAAGCGCGTGGTATTGCGACCGTCATCAATGCACAGGTGCCGCTGGCCAATATGTTCGGTTATGTGAGCAACCTGCGTTCGATGAGCCAGGGCCGTGCACAGTACACCATGCAGTTCGATCACTATGATCCTGTCCCGGCAGCAGTCGCGCAGGAAATTCAGAAGAAGTTTGCGTAACCATAAGGTTGCGCGTGACAGTTGAAGTTAAGCCTGAGCAGGCGAACATATAACGGAGAGCTCAGATGGCTAAGAGCAAGTATTTGAGCGTACGAAGCCGCACGTAAACGTAGGCACGATAGGTCACGTTGACCATGGTAAGACGACGTTGACGGCGGCATTGACGGTTATTTGCGAAGAAATATGGGAAGCGAGCTACGATCAAATTGATAATGCGCCGGAAGAGAAAGCGCGAGGTATCACGATAGCGACCTCGCACGTTGAATATCAATCAGCGAAAAGACACTATGCGCATGTTGATTGCCCTGGTCACGCAGACTATGTGAAGAACATGATTACGGGTGCAGCGCAGATGGACGGAGCGATATTAGTCTGTATCAGCAGCGGATGGTCCGATGCCGCAAACCCGAGAACATATTTTGTTAGCGCGTCAAGTTGGTGTTCCGTACATTGTGGTGTATTTGAATAAAGCGGACATGGTTGATGACAAAGAATTATTAGAATTAGTGGAGATGGAAGTAAGAGATTTGCTGACGCATATCAATTTCCTGGTGATAAGACGCCGATCGTGATTGGTAGCGCATTGAAAGCATTGGAAGGTGATGAGAGTGAGATTGGTGTGCCATCGATTATGAAGTTAGTTGAAGTGATGGATGAATACATACCGATACCGGAGCGTCCGATTGACCAACCGTTTTTGTTGCCGATTGAAGATGTATTTTCGATATCAGGTCGAGGCACGGTGGTGACGGGTCGAGTAGAGAGAGGGATAGTGAAGGTAGGAGAAGAATTAGAGATAGTTGGGATTAAGCCGACGACGAAGACGATCTGTACGGGTGTAGAGATGTTCCGTAAGTTGTTGGATGAAGGTCGAGCAGGTGATAACGTTGGCGTGTTATTACGAGGAACGAAGCGCGAAGAAGTTGAACGTGGACAAGTACTAGCAAAGCCAGGTACAATAACGCCCCACACGAAATTTGAAGCTGAAGTATATGTTCTGTCGAAAGAAGAAGGTGGCCGTCATACGCCATTTTTTAAAGGATATCGACCACAGTTTTATTTCAGAACGACAGACGTGACGGGTGAGTGTCAGTTGCCAGAAGGTGTAGAGATGGTGATGCCAGGAGATAACATCAAGATGGTAGTCACATTGATAGCGCCGGTTGCGATGGAAGAAGGATTGCGATTTGCAATCCGCGAAGGTGGCCGTACGGTCGGTGCTGGGGTTGTTGCTAAGATTATTGAGTAATTTAAGGTTTTATGCGGAAGGCGCCTGCTATACGGCGTCTCCGCTAAACAAGGAAAAGATGAAATGAACGGTCAAAACATCCGCATTCGCCTCAAGGCGTTTGATCATCGGATCCTTGACAATTCGACGCGGGAGATCGTGTCGACTGCCAAGCGTACCGGTGCCAATGTGCGCGGACCGATCCCGCTTCCTACGCGGTCGGAAGTTCACGGTTAACCGCTCGCCGCATATCGACAAGAAAAGCCGCGAACAAGTGAAGAGAGATGCGCACTCATAAGCGTCTTCTCGATATCGTAGACCCAACCCCGCAGACTGTTGACGCGCTGATGAAGCTCGATCTTTCCGCTGGTGTTGATGTCGAGATCAAGCTGTAAGGCTTGAGGACGGAAGGACGAACCGATGCGTTCAGGTGTAATTGCACAGAAGCTGGGCATAACTCGCGTCTACAACGACGCAGGTGAGCATGTGCCGGTGACAGTACTCCGGATGGAGAATTGTCAGGTTGTGGCTCAGCGTACAGTCGAGAAGAATGGCTACACCGCCGTTCAGCTCGGTGTAGGTCTGGCCAAGGTAAAGAATACGACGAAGAGCTTGCGCGGTCATTTCGCGACGGCTTCAGTCGAGCCAAAGGCTAAGGTCGCGGAATTCCGCGTCTCTGCCGACAATCTACTTGATGTCGGTGTTGAGATCGACAGCCGAACATTACGTTGCCGGCCAGAAGGTCGATGTGACTGGTACTTCGATCGGTAAGGGTTTTGCCGGTTCGATGAAGCGCCATAACTTCGGCGGTCACCGCGCTACGCACGGTAACTCGGTCACCCACCGCGCTCACGGTTCTACCGGTCAGCGTCAGGATCCGGGCAAGGTGTTCAAGGGCAAGAAGATGGCCGGTCATATGGGTCAGACCCGTATCACCACACAGAACATCGAAGTCGTTTCGACGGACCTCGATCGTGGCCTTATTCTGGTTCGTGGTGCTGTTCCTGGCTCCAAGGGTGCATGGATCCTGGTACGCGATGCCGTCAAGGTAGCGCTGCCGGACGATGCTCCGAAGCCAGCTGGTCTCCGGGCGCTTGCAGTCGACGAGGCCGCAAACATTGAAGCAGCCGTGTCTGATGCAGAAGTCGCACAGGCAACCGAGGGAGCCGAATAATGGACCTTTCGATCACAACACTCGAAGGCAAAGAAGCCGGCAAGGTGAAACTCTCCGAGGAGATTTTCGGTCTTGAGCCGCGCGACGATATCCTTCAGCGCATGGTCCGTTACCAGCTTGCTCGCAAGCAGCAGGGCACGCACAAGGCAAAGGGCCGTTCGGAAATCGCACGGACCGGCGCCAAGATGTACAAGCAGAAGGGTACGGGCCGCGCCCGTCACCATTCGGCACGTGCTCCGCAGTTCCGCGGTGGTGGTAAGGCTCACGGTCCGGTTGTTCACAGCCACGATCATGACCTGCCGAAGAAGGTGCGCGCTCTTGCACTTCGTCATGCCCTGTCTGCCAAGGTAAAGGCTTCCGACCTGATCATTATCGATGATCTCCTGTCGTCTGAAGCCAAGACCAAGGTACTTGTTTCGCAGTTCGCCAAGCTTGGCCTCGAAAATGCGCTTCTTATCGGCGGTGCCGAGATCGATGCGAATTTCCGCCGTGCCGCTTCGAACATCCCGAACATCGATGTTCTGCCAATTCAGGGCATCAATGTTTACGACATCCTGCGTCGTGGCAAGCTCGTGCTTTCCAAGGCAGCAGTTGAAGCTCTCGAGGAGCGTTTCAAATGACTGATCTTCGCCACTACGACGTGATCGTCAGCCCGGTCATTACCGAGAAGTCGACCCTGGTTTCCGAACATAACCAGGTCGTCTTCAACGTAGCCAAGAAGGCAACGAAGCCGGAAATCAAGGCCGCAGTCGAAGCGCTGTTCCGCGTGAAGGTTACTGCAGTCAATACAGCTGTGCGCAAAGGCAAGGTGAAGCGGTTCCGCGGCATCGTCGGGCGCCAGAGTGATGTCAAGAAAGCAGTCGTGACGCTTGCCGAAGGGCAGTCGATCGATGTTTCGACTGGTCTCTGAGGGGCCGTGGAGTAAAGACAATGGCACTCAAACATTATAATCCAACCACACCAAGCCAGCGTCAGCTGGTCATCGTGGACCGTTCGGAGCTTTACAAGGGCAAGCCTGTCAAGGCTTTGACCGAAGGTCTGTCGTCGAAGGGTGGCCGTAACAACACCGGTCGCATTACCGTGCGTTTCCAGGGTGGCGGTCACAAGCGCACATACCGCTTCGTTGATTTCAAGCGTCGCAAGCACGACATTGCCGCCAAGGTCGAACGGCTTGAATACGATCCGAACCGGACCGCGTTCATTGCGCTCATCCGCTACGAAGACGGTGAGCTGAGCTACATCCTGGCGCCGCAGCGTCTGGCCGTTGGCGACAGTGTTATCGCTGGCGCGCAGACGGACGTGAAGCCGGGTAACGCAATGCCTCTGCAGGCGATGCCGGTCGGCACCATCATCCACAATGTGGAGATGAAGCCGGGCAAGGGCGGTCAGATCGCTCGCTCCGCCGGTACCTATGCGCAGCTCGTTGGCCGCGACCAGGGCATGGCAATTCTTCGCCTGAACTCAGGTGAACAGCGCCTCGTCCACGGTTCGTGCTTTGCTACGGTCGGTGCGGTATCGAACCCTGACCATGGCAACATCAACCTTGGTAAGGCAGGTCGCAGCCGTTGGCTTGGCCGGATGCCGCACAATCGCGGTGTCACCATGAACCCGGTCGATCACCCCCACGGTGGTGGTGAAGGCCGTACGTCAGGCGGACGTCATCCAGTTACTCCGTGGGGCAAACCCACGAAGGGCAAGAAGACGCGCTCCAATAAGTCGACGGACAAGTTCATCGCTCGTTCGCGTCATCAGCGCAAGAAGTAAGAGAGGTAGTCTGAAATGGCTCGTTCAGTTTGGAAAGGCCCGTTCATCGATGGCTATCTTCTCAAGAAGGCTGAGAAGGTACGTGAGGGCGGTCGCAGTGAAGTTATCAAGATCTGGAGCCGTCGTTCCACGATCCTGCCGCAGTTCGTCGGTCTGACCTTCGGTGTGTACAATGGTAACAAGCATGTTCCGGTTTCGGTCAACGAAGAGATGATCGGACACAAGTTTGGTGAATTCGCTCCGACGCGTACCTATTACGGGCACGGCGCGGACAAGAAGGCGAAGAGGAAATAACGATGGGCAAGGCTAAGGCTCCGCGCCAGCTTAAGGACAACGAGGCGAAAGCCGTTGCCCGCACGCTCCGCATCAGCCCTCAGAAGCTTAATCTGGTGGCTGCTCTGATCCGTGGCAAGAAGGTCAACGCCGCTCTTGCCGACCTGGAATTTTCGCGCAAGCGCATTGCAGGCACGGTGAAAAAGACACTCGAATCGGCTATCGCCAACGCAGAAAACAACCATGACCTGGATGTTGATACGCTGGTTGTTGCTGAAGCCTATGTAGGCAAGTCAGTCGTGATGAAGCGCTTCCATGTTCGTGGTCGCGGTCGTGCAAGCCGGATCGAGAAGCCATTCTCGCATCTGACGATCGTCGTTCGCGAAGCTGAGGAAAAAGGGGAGGCCGCATAATGGGCCAGAAGATTAATCCGATTGGCTTCCGCCTCGGCATCAACCGTACCTGGGACTCGCGTTGGTACGCGAACACCGGTGAATACGGCAAGCTGCTGCATGAAGACCTGAAGATCCGCAAGTATCTGATGGACGAACTGAAGCAGGCAGCCATCTCCAAGGTGGTGATCGAGCGTCCGCACAAGAAGTGCCGCGTCACGATCCATGCTGCACGTCCGGGTCTGATCATCGGCAAGAAGGGCGCCGATATCGAGAAGTTGCGCCGCAAGCTGTCAGAAATGACGAATGGCGACACGACGCTCAATATCGTTGAAGTCCGCAAGCCGGAAACAGACGCAGTTCTCGTTGCTCAGTCGATCGCGCAGCAGCTGGAACGCCGTGTTGCTTTCCGCCGTGCCATGAAGCGCGCCGTTCAGTCGGCAATGCGTCTTGGTGCAGAAGGCATTCGTATCAATTGCTCGGGCCGTCTCGGCGGTGCGGAAATTGCGCGTATGGAATGGTACCGTGAAGGCCGCGTGCCTTTGCATACCCTTCGTGCCGATATCGATTACGGAACTGCTGAAGCACACACTGCCTACGGCATTTGCGGCGTCAAGGTCTGGGTCTTCAAGGGCGAAATCCTTGAGCATGATCCAATGGCTTCCGAACGCCGCGCTGTTGAAGGTGATGCCAGCCATCAGGGTTCGGGCCGTCGCCGCGAAAACGCTTAAATAGCGTCTTTCGGAAACGAGAATTTTGGAGTAGAGAACAATGCTGCAGCCTAAGCGCACAAAGTTCCGCAAGCAGTTCAAGGGCCGTATCCACGGCGTATCGAAAGGCGGCACGGACCTTAATTTTGGTGCTTTCGGCCTGAAGGCCCTCGAGCCGAACCGCGTTACCGCGCGTGAGATCGAGGCCGCTCGCCGTGCAATTACCCGTCACATGAAGCGTGCCGGTCGTGTGTGGATCCGGATTTTTCCGGATGTGCCGGTCACATCGAAGCCTACTGAAGTCCGCATGGGTAAAGGTAAGGGTTCGGTCGACTATTGGGCATCCCGTGTCGCACCAGGCCGCGTCATGTTCGAGCTCGACGGCGTTTCGGAAGAAATCGCTCGTGAGGCACTCCGTCTTGGAGCGGCCAAGCTTTCGGTCAAGACGCGCTTTATTCAGCGCATCGCAGAATAAGGGGTGGATGTTATGAAATCCGCAGAAGTCCGGGCCTTGAGCCTCGATCAGTTGAATGAAGAGTTGGGTTCCCTGAAGAAAGAGCAGTTCAACCTGCGCTTCCAGAAGGCAACCGGCCAGTTGGAAAAAACCGCTCGCGTCCGGCAGATCCGTCGTGACATTGCGCGCATCAAGACTGTCGCCCGCCAAAAAGCGGTCGAGAGCAAGGCTTAAGGAAGAAAACCATGCCTAAACGCATTCTGCAGGGCGTTGTCGTGAGCGACAAAAACGACAAGACCGTTGTGGTCAAGGTCGAGCGGCGCTATTCGCATCCGCTCCTCCAGAAGACTGTGCGCCAGTCCAAGAAGTACAAGGCGCACGATGAGAGCAACCAGTTCAAGGTTGGCGATATGGTTTCCATCGAGGAATCCAAGCCGATTTCGAAAGACAAATGCTGGGTTGTCGTAACAGACGCCCCCGCAAGCTAACAAATCTGTATGTAAGACGCAGCAATCGCGAGGGGCAAGGAAAGCCCAGTCCGGTTGAACAAGAAGAAGGCGGCTAGTCATGATTCAGATGCAAACAAACCTCGACGTCGCGGATAATTCCGGCGCACGTCGTGTCATGTGCATCAAGGTGCTGGGCGGTTCGAAGCGGAAGTATGCTTCGGTCGGCGACATTATTGTCGTTTCGATCAAGGAAGCAATTCCGCGCGGCCGCGTGAAAAAGGGTGACGTGATGAAGGCGGTGGTTGTTCGCACCGCCAAGGACATCCGTCGCGCAGATGGTAGCGTTATTCGTTTCGACAAGAACGCAGCCGTCCTGATCGACAACAAGAAAGAGCCTATCGGCACGCGTATCTTCGGACCGGTTCCGCGCGAACTTCGCGCAAAGAGCCACATGAAGATCATCTCGCTGGCTCCAGAAGTATTGTAAGGAGCAGACGATGCAGAAGATCCGTAAAGGCGACCGCGTTGTCGTTCTTGCTGGTAAGGACAAGGGCCGTACCGGCGAAGTAATCAAAGTTTTGCCGAAGGACGAGCAGGCGCTCGTTCGCGGCGTTAATCTTGTAAAGCGTCACCAGAAGCAGACACAGAGCCAGGAAGCCGGCATCATTTCGAAAGAAGCGCCGCTCCATCTGTCGAACATTGCTATCGCCGACAAGGATGGAAAACCGACCCGCGTTGGTTTCAAGATCCTCGAGGACGGCAAGAAGGTACGTGTAGCAAAGCGTTCAGGAGATCTGATCGATGGCTGATGCAAAGATCGAACCCCGTCTGAAGAAGCAGTACCAGGAAGTGGTACGTAAGGCGCTTCTCGAGGAGTTCAAATACGACAACGAGATGCAGATCCCGCGCATCACCAAAGTTGTTCTCAACATGGGTGTGGGCGAGGCAACTGCCGACTCCAAGAAGCCAACTGTCGCAGCTGAAGATCTGGCATTGATTGCCGGCCAGAAGGCGGTTATTACCCGTGCGCGCAATTCGATCGCTACCTTCAAGGTGCGTGAGAATATGCCGATCGGAACGAAGGTTACCCTTCGCAAAGAGCGCATGTATGAATTCATCGACCGTCTGATCAACATCGCGCTCCCGCGCGTTCGAGATTTCCGCGGTCTGAACCCGAAGAGCTTTGACGGTCGTGGCAACTTCGCCATGGGCATCAAGGAGCACATTGTGTTCCCGGAAATCAACTACGACAAGGTTGATCAGATCTGGGGCATGGACATCATCGTTTGTACGACTGCAAAAACGGATGATGAAGCACGCGCTCTCCTGCGCGCCTTCAACTTCCCTTTCCGCCAGTAACGGCAAGCGTAGCGAGGTATTTGAAATGGCAAAGACGAGCGCAGTCGAAAAGAACAAGCGCCGCGGTCTTCTGGTAAAGCGTTTTGCTGCAAAGCGTTCGCGCCTGAAGGCTGTCGTGATGAATCAGTCGCTTCCTCTGGATGAGCGCTTCCGCGCCACCATCCAGTTGGCAGAGCTGCCACGCAATTCCGCCAAGGTCCGTATTCGCAATCGTTGCGAAGTTTCCGGCCGTCCGCGCGGTTATTACCGCAAGATCAAAATGTCGCGTATCGCATTGCGCCAGCTGGGTTCGCTCGGCCAGGTGCCTGGCATCGTGAAGTCGAGCTGGTAAGGGAGAAGACAGATGTCTATGACAGATCCTCTCGGCGATATGCTGACCCGTATCCGTAACGCAACCATGCGCAAGAAGGGCAAGGTTTCGACCCCGGCCTCCAAGCTGCGCGCCCGCGTTCTGGATGTTCTTCAGGCCGAAGGCTATATCCGCGGATACAGCCAGGTTGATTTCGACAACGGCAAGTCCGAGATCGAAATCGAACTGAAGTATTTTGAGAACGTGCCGGTAATCCGCGAGATCACCCGCATTTCGAAGCCTGGCCGTCGCGTTTACGTTTCGGTCAAGTCGATCCCGCAGGTTGCGAACGGTCTTGGTATTTCGATCCTGTCGACGCCGAAGGGCGTTATGGCAGACCACGAGGCACGTGAACAGAATGTCGGCGGCGAACTGCTCTGCCGGATATTCTAAGCACCGGCTTGAAAAGGTTTGAAAAATGTCTCGTATCGGTAAAAAACCAGTGGCAGTCCCGCAAGGCGTAACAGCCAGCGTAGACGGCCAGACCATCAAGGCCAAAGGCCCCAAGGGTGAGCTCAGCTTCGTCGCCAATGACGACGTTGTGGTCAAGTTTGAAGACGGTGCTGTCAGCGTTAACCCGCGTGACAACACCAAGGTTGCTCGCTCGAAGTGGGGCATGAGCCGCACGATGGTCGTCAACATCTTCACAGGTGTTAAAGACGGCTTCGAAAAGCGTCTTGAAATCAGCGGCGTCGGCTATCGTGCTGCAATGCAGGGCAAGAACCTGCAGCTGTCGCTCGGCTTCAGCCATGAAGTTGTCTACAAGGTGCCGGAAGGCATTACTGTTGCCGTACCAAAGCCGACGGAAATCGTCGTGACGGGTATCGACAAGCAGCAGGTTGGCCAGGTCGCAGCTGAGATTCGCGAATATCGTAGCCCAGAGCCTTACAAGGGCAAGGGCGTGAAATATGCGGGCGAGAAGATCGTTCGTAAAGAAGGTAAGAAGAAGTAAGGAATTCGTGTCATGGCATCGCCGAAAGAAATCATTCAGCGTCGCGCTTCGCGTGTTCGCCGCCAGCTCAAGGCGGTTGCCGGTGACCGTCCGCGGCTCAGCGTCCACCGTTCTTCAAAGAATATCTATGCGCAGGTTATCGACGATGCGCGTGGTCATACAATTGCATCCGCATCCACTCTCGAAGCTGACCTCAAGGGCCAGCTGAAGACCGGTGCAGATTCGGACGCAGCGGCGTTGATCGGCAAGCTCGTTGCAGAGCGCGCTGTTAAAGCCGGCATCAAGGAAGTTGTCTTCGATCGTGGCGCCTATATTTACCACGGCCGTGTCAAGGCACTTGCTGAAGCTGCCCGTGAAGCAGGTCTTAGTTTCTAAGACCTGCCGTTCACGCCATGGCGGCCCGCAAATGGCGTTTTTCTGCGATCCGGTGCTCACGTACCAAATGTACGCTGCGCTCCGGTTCTCGAAAACCACCATTTTCGGTTCGTCCTGACCTGATCGGTCACACAAGCCTTATGACTTGGTCGTAGGGTAAAGATATCGAAGTCCGGAACTGCAGGGGCTCGCCTCTTGCAAGCCGGACTTCGATAGCGCATAAGCCCCCCTGAACCGGACGGTTTGCGGGAATTCTGCGCAACAAGGACCGTTACTGCGGCCTATGTGGATCCAAGTGGATGCACGGCACGGTAAAATCATTCGTGCTACCGGAAAAGAAAAAGGAATTAGGAGCATGGCACAGGAAAAGAGAAGCCGCGAAGATCGCGGCCGCAACGAAGAGCGCGATAGCGAATTCGTTGACAAGCTCGTACACATCAACCGCGTCGCCAAGGTCGTAAAGGGCGGCCGGCGTTTTGGTTTTGCTGCTCTCGTCGTTGTCGGCGATCAGAAGGGCCGCGTTGGTTTCGGTCATGGCAAGGCACGCGAAGTGCCGGAAGCTATCCGCAAGGCAACTGAATCCGCCAAGCGCGAAATGATTTTCGTACCGCTGCGCTCGGGCCGTACCCTTCATCACGATGTTGAAGGCCGTCATGGCGCCGGCAAGGTTCTGCTTCGTGCAGCAACAGCTGGTACAGGTATCATCGCCGGTGGTCCAATGCGCGCTGTCTTCGAGACGCTTGGCGTGCAGGACGTTGTCGCAAAGTCGCTCGGTTCGTCGAACCCTTACAACATGGTTCGCGCGACATTCGATGCCTTGAAGCATCAGATGCACCCCAAGGACATCGCTGCCCAGCGCGGTATCAAGTATTCGACACTGCAGGCTCGCCGCCGCGATGTGGTCGGTTCGGAAGAATAGGCCATAATTGGCGCAGCAGGGCAGGGCCTTTGGTTCCTGCTCACTGTAGAGACTAAAGGACAAAGTCATGGTTGAGAAGAAGAAGGGTAAGACGGTTACGGTCGAACAGATCGGCAGCCCTATCCGCCGTCCGGCAGAACAGCGCGCAACGCTGATTGGCCTGGGCCTCAATAAGATGCATCGCCGCCGTACGCTTGAAGATACGCCTTCAATTCGCGGAATGATTGCAAAGGTTCAACATCTCGTCCGCGTCGTGGACGAGGCTTGATACCGGAGATTAGACAAATGAAACTCAATGATCTGAGTGAAAATCCAGGCGCCACCAAGGCCCGCAAGCGCGTTGGCCGTGGTATTGGTTCCGGTTCCGGCAAGACTGCCGGCCGTGGTGTCAAGGGACAGAAGTCGCGTTCGGGCGTTGCCATCAACGGTTTCGAAGGCGGACAGATGCCGGTTTACCGCCGCTTGCCAAAGCGCGGTTTCACCAACATCTTCTCGAAGAACTTCAACACCGTTTCGGTTGGCCGTATCCAGGCTGCCATCGACGCCAAGAAGCTCGATGCCAAGGCAACGGTCACGATCGAAGCCCTTAAGGCTGCCGGCGTTATTCGCCGCCCCAAGGATGGCGTGCGTCTCTTGTCCGATGGCGAGATCACGGCGGCGGTAACCTTCGAAGTTTCCGGTGCATCCAAGGCTGCGATCGAAAAGATCGAAAAGGCCGGCGGCACTGTCAAGCTTCCAGCTGCTCCTGCAGCTGCAGAATAAAATGACTATTCAGGCGGCGATCTTCGTGATCGCCGCTTGTACCTTTTCTTAAGGGCACATATCTGGGTAGGACCGTTGATTCCCGATATCGGGGCCAGGACGGCGCTCTAACGGGCACAGACCGGAGACTATAATGGCTTCAGCCGCTGAACAGCTCGCGTCAAATCTCAATTTCTCTGCTTTCTCGAAGGCCGATGAGCTCAAGAAGCGCATCTGGTTTACGCTTGGCGCGTTGTTGGTCTACCGGCTTGGAACCTATATCCCGCTGCCGGGTATCAACCTTGCCGCCTATGCCCAGGCCTTCAATCATCAGTCGCAGGGCATTCTCGGCATGTTCAACATGTTCGCCGGTGGCGCTGTTGCGCGCATGGCGATCTTTGCACTCGGCATCATGCCCTATATTTCGGCTTCGATCATCGTCCAGCTGATGACGTCGGTCGTTCCGGCGCTTGAACAGCTGAAGAAGGATGGCGAGCAGGGCCGCAAGGTCATCAATCAGTATACGCGTTATGGCACCGTGCTTCTGGCAACGGTTCAGGCCTACGCGATTGCCGTGGGCCTGCAGGGCAGCCAGGGAATTGTCACCAATCCGGGCCCGTTCTTCCTGTTCTCGACGGTGATCACGCTGGTCGGCGGCACGATGTTCCTGATGTGGCTGGGTGAGCAGATTACGGCGCGCGGCATTGGTAACGGCATCTCGCTGATCATCTTCTCCGGCATCGTCGCCAATCTGCCTCAAGCTATTTCGGGGACGCTGGAACTTGGTCGTACTGGCGCGCTGTCGACCGGTATCATCCTCGCGATCATCGTTCTGACGATTGCCGTCATCGGTATCATCGTCTTCGTCGAGCGTGCACAGCGCCGCCTTCTGATCCAGTATCCGAAGCGCCAGGTCGGCAACCGCATGTTCCAGGGCGACACATCGCATCTGCCGCTCAAGCTCAACACTGCTGGTGTTATTCCGCCCATCTTCGCCTCTTCTCTGCTGCTTCTGCCGGCAACGATCGCCGGTTTCGCCCAGACCCACCAGATGCCGCCCTGGGCAACGACAATCCTGTCGTCGCTTGGTCATGGCCAGCCTGCCTATATGCTCCTCTATGCTGCGATGATCGCCTTCTTCGCCTTCTTCTATACGGCGCTTGTCTTCAATCCGAAGGACACGGCCGACCAGCTGAAGAAGCATTCCGGTTTCATTCCCGGCATTCGCCCCGGCGAGCGGACGGCTGAATATATCGATTACGTCCTGACGCGTGTCACGGTCCTCGGTGCGATCTACCTCGTTGTCATCTGCATGCTGCCGGAATTCCTCATCTCGTGGGCCGGTGTTCCTTTCTATCTCGGCGGTACGTCGCTGTTGATTGTCGTGAGCGTTACGCTCGATACGGTTGCGCAGATCCAGGGTCATCTGATTGCGCACCAGTATGAAGGGCTGATCAAGAAGTCGAAGCTCCGGGGAGGGAAACGCAACAGATGAGATTAATACTTCTCGGACCACCGGGGGCAGGTAAGGGAACTCAGTCTCAGCGCTTGGTAGAAAAATTTGGTGTACCGCAGCTCTCCACGGGGGACATGCTGCGTGATGCCGTCAGGGCCGGAACCGATGTCGGTTTGCGCGCCAAGGCCGTCATGGATGCCGGCAAGCTGGTGTCCGACGAGATTGTCAATGCGATCGTATCAGAACGCATCGATCAGCCGGATGCCGTCAACGGGTTTATCCTCGACGGTTATCCGAGAACTTTGATCCAGGCTGATGCAGTCGAGCAGATGCTGGCCGACAAGGGTCTCGAACTCGATTGCGTGATTGAGCTCGAAGTCGATGACAATGTCCTCGTCGAGCGTATATCCGGCCGCTATTCCTGCGCGAAGTGCGGCACCGGCTACCACGACACCAATAAGAAGCCACATGTTGCGGGTGTCTGCGACAAGTGCGGTTCGACGGAATTCAAGCGCCGTCCGGACGACAATGCCGAAACGGTGCGCACGCGCCTTGAGGCTTACTACAAGCAGACCTCACCTCTGATTGGCTACTACTACGCCAAGGGAAAGCTGAGGAAGGTCGATGGCATGGCGGACATGGAAGATGTCACCGCGTCGATCGAAAAAATTCTGTCAGAATTATAACACTGACATAATTTCATCGAAGGAGTTGACTTTTCACAGCGATTCCTTCAAGTACGGCGCAAATTCGCTTGGATATAAAGCGGTCGGCGCCGATCCGGTAAAAGAGGTTCGGGGCTGATCGTTTGTGTTTGTCCCCGAATATAATTTTCATCCCGTCATCTGGCTGCCGCATTGGCCATCCAGCTCTGCCGGTCAACAAGGAGAACAGACGTGGCTCGTATCGCTGGCGTCAACATCCCGACGAACAAGCGCGTTGTTATCGCGCTTCAGTATATTCACGGGATTGGTCAAAAGTTTGCTCAGGAAATCGTCGCGAAAGTCGGCATTCCTGCAGAGCGTCGCGTCAATCAGTTGACCGATGCGGAAGTCTTGCAGATTCGTGAAACGATCGATCGCGATTACCATGTTGAAGGTGATCTGCGCCGTGAAGTTTCGATGAACATCAAGCGTCTGATGGATCTCGGTTGCTACCGCGGCCTGCGTCATCGTCGCTCGCTGCCGGTTCGTGGTCAGCGCACGCATACCAATGCGCGTACCCGCAAGGGTCCTGCCAAGGCAATCGCCGGCAAGAAGAAGTAATATTCCCGGCGCGGTTCGCTGCGCCGGTTTCGCCTTTTCGGGCGGCCAAGTGCTGGTTTCGCACTTTAACTGAAACCACGGTGGAGCCTCTGGAAATACGGAGGCGTCGAGATCAACTGAAAGGACTACCATGGCCAAAGAAGCCACGCGCGTTCGCCGTCGCGAGCGCAAGAATATTTCGTCGGGCGTTGCCCACGTCAATTCGACATTCAACAATACGATGATCACCATCACGGATGCACAGGGCAATGCGATTGCCTGGTCTTCCGCCGGTGCACAGGGCTTCAAGGGTTCGCGTAAATCCACGCCTTTCGCTGCACAGATGGCTGCTGAAGACTGCGCCAAGAAGGCACAGGAACATGGCATGCGTTCGCTCGAAGTCGAGGTTTGCGGACCTGGCTCCGGCCGTGAATCGGCTCTGCGTGCGCTCCAGGCTGCTGGTTTCACGATTACGTCGATCCGCGACGTAACGCCGATCCCGCACAATGGCTGCCGCCCGCGCAAGCGTCGCCGCGTATAATTTTATTGCGACAAGCATAGGCCGCAAGAGCTGGCTTTCAGCTCCTCTGCGGTTTCCACGCCTCAATGCCACGATTGGATGGTGGTAAAGGCAAGGATTAAGGAAAAATTAGATGATCCAGAAAAACTGGCAAGAATTGATCAAGCCGAACAAGGTCGAGTTCCAGACCTCCGGCTCGAAGACCAAGGCAACGGTCGTCGCTGAGCCGCTAGAACGCGGCTATGGCTTGACGCTCGGCAATGCCTTGCGCCGTGTGCTCCTGTCTTCGCTGCGCGGCGCTGCCGTGACAGCTGTGCAGATCGACGGCGTTCTGCATGAATTCTCGTCGATCCCCGGCGTGCGTGAAGATGTGACGGACATCGTCCTCAACATCAAGGAAATCGCTATCCATATGGAGAGCGATGGTCCGAAGCGCATGGTCGTCCGCAAGGAAGGCCCGGGCGTCGTTACCGCTGGCGACATTCAGACTGTTGGCGATATCGAGATCCTCAATCCGGAACACGTCATCTGCACGCTTGATGAAGGCGCTGAAATCCGCATGGAATTCACCGTCAACACCGGCAAGGGCTATGTTCCGGCTGACCGCAACCGCGCTGAAGACGCTCCGATCGGCTTGATCCCGGTCGATAGCCTTTATTCGCCGGTCCGCAAGGTTTCCTACAAGATCGAGAACACCCGCGAGGGCCAGGTTCTCGATTATGACAAGCTTATCCTGCAGATCGAGACCGATGGTTCGATCTCCGGTGAGGATGCCGTTGCCTATGCAGCGCGCATTTTGCAGGACCAGCTCGCGATCTTCGTCAACTTCGACGAGCCGCAGAAGGAAGTTCAGCAGGAACAGGTTACCGAACTCGCGTTCAATCCTGCTCTGCTCAAGAAGGTCGATGAACTCGAGCTTTCGGTTCGTTCGGCAAACTGCCTGAAGAATGACAACATCGTCTACATTGGCGATCTCATCCAGAAGACAGAAGCAGAGATGCTGCGCACACCGAACTTCGGCCGCAAGTCGTTGAACGAAATCAAGGAAGTTCTCGCTTCCATGGGTCTCCATCTCGGTATGGAAGTTCCTTCATGGCCGCCAGAGAACATCGAAGATCTCGCGAAGCGTTACGAAGACCAGTATTAAGAACCCGGGCTCTGCCCGAAATTAAAGCCCGGGCCATGAGCCCGAAAAAGAGAAACTAAGGAGAAGGCTCATGCGCCACGGTAATTCAGGCCGCAAGCTTAACCGGACTGCCAGCCATCGTAAGGCGATGTTTGCCAATATGGCCGCATCACTGATCGAGCATGAGCAGATCGTGACAACGCTGCCCAAGGCCAAGGAAATTCGTCCAATCGTTGAAAAGCTTGTCACACTCGGCAAGCGCGGTGATCTGCACGCTCGTCGTCAGGCCATTTCGGCTATCCGCGATGCCAAGCTCGTCGCCAAGCTGTTCGATACGCTTGCGCCGCGCTACGGCCAGCGCAACGGCGGTTACATCCGCATCATGAAGGCGGGCTTCCGCGCCGGTGACAATGCACCGCTCGCAGTTGTCGAATTCGTCGATCGCGATGTCAGCGCCAAGGGTTCCAAGGATTTGGCCCGCGTTGAAGCAGAACGCGAAACCGAAGCCGAAGCAGCGTAAGCAACGCTTCGAGTGAGGTTTGAGAATTGAGAAGGGGGCTTACGCCCCCTCAGATTGCTGACAAACCCCTGGCCTTGGCCGGGGGTTTGTGATTCAGTGGGACATGTTGAAGAAACCCGCGCCGCAGCAGACGGCTCTCGAGATGGTGACGCTCGACAGCTTGGTGCCGAAGGATCACCTGCTTCGCAAGATCGACGCTGTGATCGACTTTTCGTTCATTCATGATCGTGTTGCGGGACTTTACTGCCCCGACAACGGCCGCCCTCCGCTCGACCCGACCTTGATGTTCAAGGCGCTGTTCCTCGGCTATCTCTATGGCATCCGCTCGGAGCGGCAGCTGGTGCGCGAGATCGAAGTCAATGTCGCCTATCGCTGGTTTCTGCAGTTGAAGCTGACGGATGGAGTGTTCGACGCCTCGACGCTCAGCCAGAACCGCCGCCGCCGTTACAACGATACATCGGTTGCCCAGGACATCTTCGATCACATCGTCGAGCAGGCGATCGGCCACGGGCTGGTCGACGGCACGGTGCTTTACACGGATTCGACCCATCTGAAGGCCAATGCCAACAAGGGCAAATACGATCTTGCGATGATCGAGAAGTCGCGCGCCGACTATTGGGCCGATCTGGATGCGGCGATCGAGGCCGAACGCAAGCTGCACGGCCAGAAGCCCTTGAAGGACAAGGAACGCCGGCCGGAGGTGAAGAAGACCAAGGTCTCGCGCAGCGATCCAGACAGCGGCTATATGGTGCGCGATGGCAAGCCGAAGGGCTTCTTCTATCTCGATCATCGCACGGTGGACGGCAAGCTCGCCATCATCACCGATACTCATGTCACGCCGGCCAATGTCCATGACTCGATCGTCTATCTCTCAAGGCTCGACCGGCAGCAGACCCGTTTCGGCTTCGATGTCGGCGCGGTCGGGCTGGATGCCGGCTATGCTACACCGGGCATCGCCAAGGGCCTGGAAGACCGGCAGATCCTTGGCGTCACAAGCTATCGCAATCCCACTCCGCCCAAGCCCGGCATGATGCGCAAGTCGACGTTCGTCTTCGAACCCGAGACCGATGGCTATCGCTGCCCCGAGGGCCAGTTGCTGACCTATTCGACTACTGACCGCAACGGTTACCGGCATTACACATCCGACCCGGCCATCTGCGCCAATTGCCCGCTGTTGGCCTCCTGCACCTCGAATGCCAAGGCAATCCGCACCGTCACCCGCCATGTCTGGGCCGATGCCCGCGAACGCACCGACGGCCATCGTCTCACCGCCTGGGGCAAGGCAGTCTACAAGAGGCGCAAAGAGACGGTCGAACGATCCTTTGCCGACGCCAAGCAGCTTCATGGCCATCGCTATGCGCGGTTCCGAAGTCTCACCCGCGTCGCCTGTCAGTGCCTACTCGCAGCCGCCGCACAGAACATCAAGAAGATCGCAATGGCCCTCACCAAGCCACCCAAGATCGCCCATGCCTGAGGCCAAAAGCCTCAATGCATCCGCCATCTGGACACCATCCCTAAACGCGGCAGAAAAACCAAAAACAAAACCCGCCGAAAATCGACGGGTTTGTCAGCAGTCTGAGGGGGCTTACGCCCCCTTTTTCTGTTTGCATTCTCTATTCGGGGTGATTGTAAACGGCTTCGATATGATGTCCGTCCGGATCAAGGACATAAGCAGCAAAATTGTTTGCACCATAATCCGGTCGCAAACCCGGCTTGCCATTATCACTGCCCCCATTGCTCAGTGCGGCCTCGTAAAATCCGTAAACGGCGTCGCGGTTTGGCGCGGCGAACGCGAGATGAAACCCCGATCCCGGCGGCGATTGCTTTTCCGGGCGGTGTTTTATCGCCAGCTTATCGCCACCTCCCGGCAAACCATATCCGACGGCTTGATCGGCTTCACCCGGTCTGATGTCATCCCAGACACGGACGAACCCAAGGGGGGCGAATACCGCATCATTGGAGGATGCAGAGTGCTTGATGTCAGCAACGCCTAGAGAAACGTGGTGAAGCATAATGCAGACGCTCTCGATGTTCTTGAGGGAGCTGTTTGTTGCAGGTTTCTAATCAGTTACAGATCTCCTGCCCAGCCCCTCCGCAAGCAGCGCTGTTGCAAGCATATTGAGAGAAACGCCCTCGCGGTCGGCGCGTCGGGCAAGGGCGGCATGCAAGGATTTCGGCACGCGCTGGCGCCATTGGCCGCCGTATACTTCGCCGACCTCGGGCACTGCTCGACCCAGTTCCTTCAATGTCTCAATATAAGATTTGAGAGCGTCCCGACCTTCTTTGAGAGCAGCTTCTGGCGTTTCGCCGTCGGCGATGCATCCGGGATAGTCGGGAAATTCTACCAGATAGCCGCTGCCCTCTTCTTCTGTCAGAGGTCTTATTTCAAAACGCGGTAATGTTTCGTGCTCAGTTGCCATTTTCTTCCCCAACACGATCCAGCAAATCCAGGAAGCGCAAAACGTAGATTGATTTGACGGGTTTATGTGAGGGCACTGTCAACGGTATCAGACCAGGATAGCTGAACGTCACGTGGCTGGTTCCGGGCTGCCGCCAATCGATGCCTTTACTTTTGGCCAATGTCTTAAGATCATTGATGGACCAATCTCGTGGATTATTGCGCATCCGTTCAAGGGTTTTACCAACCTTGATCATCCCAAGTATGGTATCATATATGGAACCAAGGTCAATATTGCCACGTTTGAATCCCGCTGCGGTCTGCTTAAGGTAGTCCAGATTTCGAGATCATAATATTAGCCCTTGGACTAACAGCCTGTTCAAGTTTTGCGAACTGTCCATTACCGATCCGCCAGTGCCAGTTTTACGCCGAGTGCAACAAACGCAGCGGCAAAGCTTCGGCGCATCCAGGTCAATATGTGCGGGCGTGAGATGACATGATCGCGGACCGAGGCGGCGAAGAGGCCATAGCCGACGAACACGACGAAGGTCATCAGCATGAAGGCACCGCTCAAGGTGAGCATGCGCCAGAGCGGGTGGGATTCCGTGGCGCTGACGAATTGCGGCAGAAACGCCAGGAAGAAAATCGATAGTTTCGGGTTGAGGATATTGATCAGGACTGCGGTGATGGTCACCTGCATCAGCGATTTTTCCCCGCCTTCGTTCTCTACATTCAGCGAGCCATTCTCGCGTAATGCGTTCCATGCCATATAGAGCAGATAGGCAACGCCGGCATATTTGAAGGTGTGGAAGGCAAGGGCGCTCGTGTGCAGGATTGCTGCCAGCCCCCCGATAGCAGCTGCCATATGCGGGACGATACCGATGGTACAGCCAAAGGCCGCCGCGATGCTGGCACGGGCTCCACGCGACAGCCCTGTCGCCAGGGTGTAGACGACACCGGTCCCCGGCGAGACCACGATAATCAATGAGGTGATGAGGAATTCGATACCCACGATGGTTCTCCTTTATGAGACTTCCGTGAGGTAACTGAAGCCGATCAGGAGCGGTGCGTCTTGAACAGGATTGCAGCTGGAGCTGAATATCAGGTGAAGGCGGCCGCGTAGGCCCCGGGTGACAGGCCGTACTTGCGCACGAACAGGCGTGTCATGTGACTTTGATCAGCGAAGCCGCTCGTCACGGCTGCATCGGCCAGTGCAGATCCGCTTGCGATCAACCGGCGGGCGAGGTCGATCCGACGCTGCATCAGGTAGGAATGGGGTGTGAAGCCCGTTGCTTTGACAAAGCCGCGCAAAACCTGAAACCGGCTCAATCCACTTGTTCGCGCAAGATCGGCAAGCGTGACGGAAGCAGTTGGCTCATCATCGATCAAATTCCTTGCGCGATGGATGGCTATGGGCGCCGAGGCCGGGTCTTGCTCATTGCGCTCGCGGACAATCGTGGGGAGCAATTGCAACAAAAGTTCTTCGCGATGTAGCTCGGACGAATTGGCGGTTGTCATGATTGAGAAGAGATGCTGGAAAACGTTCGCGACAGGTGCATTACTCATCACGGGCCGGATAAATTCGCGGGTTTTCGCCGCGCCTTCGTTCATATCGTCAATGGCGTGGCTGATGATCGCCGGATCGAAGTAGAGCATGCGCCACGAACGGCAGGCATCGCCGATCGGCATGCCGTCATGCACCTCGCCGGGATTGACGGTAATGACATCGCCGCGGCCTGCTTCCACCATGCCGCGGCCGCTATAGGATTTCTGCGCGCCCTGATGGATGACACCAATCCCGTATTGCTCATGCGAATGCCGCGGAAAGGTGTGTCTGGTCGCGGCCTCGACCACCTCGATACCAGTAACTTCGCATGGAAATATTCTGAACTGGCCTTTTGGCATGTCCTCGTTCTCGAGAGATATCGTCGTTTTATTCTTATCCCAAATACAACGACCCATGAAGATGGTGTCGTGCACATCCCGACTGGAATCATATGTCTCAAATTTGCTTTGTTTCTTGGCTGGTATCTCGGTTCAAAATCACCACATTGGTCGAGACAGTTTGATTGATTCATCCGTACCGGGAGATTGACATGAGTTCCAAAGCCGCTGCATCAGCGCGGGCACTTTTCCTCTGCACCGCCATGTTTTCCGGAATGGTGGTCCCGCTTCATGCGCAAACCGCCACGGATACGGCGAAACAATTGCCGGCGACCCGCAGCGAACTGCAGCTCTCCTTTGCGCCATTGGTGAAGCAGACAGCCGGCGCTGTGGTGAACGTCTACGCAGCGCATCAGGTGCAAACCCGTTCGCCCTTTGCCGGCGATCCGTTCTTCGAGCAGTTCTTCGGCGGCGGGCAATTCAACGGACCGCCGCGCGTGCAATCGTCGCTCGGGTCAGGCGTGATCACCGATCCTTCCGGGATTATCGTCACCAACAATCACGTGATCCGCGATGCCGATACAGTGAAGGTAGCCCTGTCTGATGGTCGGGAGTTCGATTCGAAGGTTCTGCTGAAAGACGAATCCACCGATCTGGCAATTTTGAAGATCGATGCAGGCGAACCCCTGCCATCGCTCGCATTGGCGGATTCCGACAAGGTCGAGGTCGGTGACCTCGTACTCGCAATCGGCAATCCCTTCGGTGTCGGCCAGACAGTGACGAGTGGTATCGTCTCGGCGCAGGCGCGTACGCGTGTCGGCATTTCGGATTTCGATTTTTTCATCCAGACCGATGCAGCGATCAATCCCGGTAATTCCGGTGGGGCGCTGATCGGCATGGATGGCAAACTGATCGGTATCAATACGGCGATCTTCTCACGCTCCGGCGGGTCGGTCGGGATCGGATTTGCCATTCCTGCCAACATGGTACGCGCGGTTGTTGAGACGGCCAAGGGTGGCGCCGACACGTTTGAGCGGCCCTATATTGGTGCCACCTTCCAGAACGTCACGCCCGATGTGGCCGAGGGACTGGGCATGAAGCAACCCTACGGCGCGTTGGTGACCAATATCACGAAGGGCAGCCCTGCTGAGAAGGGCGGGCTTCTCGTCGGCGATGTGGTTTTGACTGTCGACGATGTGCGTATCGAGAATCCCGACGGGCTGGGCTACCGCCTGACGACAGCCGGTATCGGCAAGGCCGTCACGCTCGGTGTTCTCAGCCGGTCGAAGGAAAAGGATGTCACGGTTTCGCTCGAAAAACCGAGAGCCGACTCGCCCGACAATCAGCTGATGATCGGTGGCAAAAATCCCCTATCGGGCGCACTCGTGCTCAAGCTGACGCCAGGCAACGCGACGCGTCTGCAATTGCCGTCCGATACGGAAGGCGTGGCAGTGGATAAGGTTACGCGGAATTCTCCCGCTGCGCGTATTGGCCTGCGACCCGGCGACATTATCCGCGGCGTGAATGGTGCGGAAATCGGCACGATTGCCGATCTCAGCAAGGCGATGTCCAGCAATCCAGTGCTTTGGCGCTTCGATTTCGAGCGCGGCGGTGCCATAATCCGGCAAATCATTCGCTAAGCGAGGCAAATACAGAATATGGCTGACCTGTTTTCGGTCAACGACGATCCGGCATTGGACAGAAGCCGGCCGCTTGCGGACCGATTGCGGCCAAAAACCTTAGGTGAGGTTACCGGGCAGGAGCATTTGACCGGACCTGAAGGTGCATTGACGCGCATGATCGCATCCGGGTCGCTCGGCTCGATGATTTTCTGGGGTCCGCCCGGAACGGGCAAGACGACTGTGGCGCGGCTTCTCGCCAACGAAACCAATCTGGCCTTCGAGCAGATCTCCGCGATCTTTTCCGGTGTCGCCGATCTGAAGAAGGTTTTCGACATGGCGCGATCGCGCAAAATGTCCGGCCGCCAGACACTGCTGTTCGTCGACGAAATACATCGCTTCAACCGGGCACAGCAGGATTCCTTCCTCCCCGTGATGGAGGATGGCACGATCGTCCTTGTCGGCGCGACGACGGAGAACCCGTCCTTCGAACTCAACGCCGCTTTGTTGTCGCGCGCCCGAGTGCTGGTTTTCCATCCGCTCGATGAGGCTAGTCTCGCGGCGCTGCTTGTACGTGCCGAGAACCATGAAGGCAAAGCCTTACCATTGAATGATGAGGCACGCGCGAGCCTTGTTCGCATGGCCGATGGGGACGGGCGAGCGATCCTGACGCTTGCCGAGGAAGTTTGGCGCGCGGCACGCGACGGCGAAGTGTTCGACGCGGAACGGGTACAGCAGATCGTGCAGCGGCGCGCGCCGGTTTACGACAAGAGCCAGGATGGCCACTACAATCTCATCTCGGCGTTGCATAAGTCGGTACGGGGTTCAGATCCCGATGCCGCGCTCTATTACCTTTGCCGGATGTTCGATGCGGGTGAAGACCCGCTCTATCTTGGGCGGCGCCTCGTGCGCATGGCCAGCGAGGATATCGGTATGGCCGATCCGCAGGCGCTGGTGATCTGCAATGCCGCCAAGGATGCCTATGACTATCTGGGCTCCCCGGAGGGTGAACTGGCGCTGGCGCAGGCCTGCATCTATCTTGCCACGGCGCCGAAATCCAATGCCGTCTATACCGCTTACAAGGCAGCGACGCGTGCGGCCAGGGAAAACGGCTCGCTCGTGCCGCCGAAGCACATCCTCAACGCACCGACGAAGCTGATGAAGGGTGAGGGTTACGGCAAGGGCTACGCCTATGATCACGACGAGCCCGAAGCTTTTTCAGGCCAGAATTATTTTCCGGAAGCTCTAGGCCGGCAGACTTTTTACGATCCGCCGGAGCGTGGCTTCGAACGCGAGGTCCGCAAGCGCATCGACTATTGGAACAAGCTGCGCAGTGAGCGCGGGGAGGAATAAAAAAGGCCGCTGAAAAGCGGCCCTTCAGATTGCTGACAAACCCCTGGCCTTGGCCGGGGGTTTGTGATTCAGTGGGACATGTTGAAGAAACCCGCGCCGCAGCAGACGGCTCTCGAGATGGTGACGCTCGACAGCTTGGTGCCGAAGGATCACCTGCTTCGCAAGATCGACGCTGTGATCGACTTTTCGTTCATTCATGATCGTGTTGCGGGACTTTACTGCCCCGACAACGGCCGCCCTCCGCTCGACCCGACCTTGATGTTCAAGGCGCTGTTCCTCGGCTATCTCTATGGCATCCGCTCGGAGCGGCAGCTGGTGCGCGAGATCGAAGTCAATGTCGCCTATCGCTGGTTTCTGCAGTTGAAGCTGACGGATGGAGTGTTCGACGCCTCGACGCTCAGCCAGAACCGCCGCCGCCGTTACAACGATACATCGGTTGCCCAGGACATCTTCGATCACATCGTCGAGCAGGCGATCGGCCACGGGCTGGTCGACGGCACGGTGCTTTACACGGATTCGACCCATCTGAAGGCCAATGCCAACAAGGGCAAATACGATCTTGCGATGATCGAGAAGTCGCGCGCCGACTATTGGGCCGATCTGGATGCGGCGATCGAGGCCGAACGCAAGCTGCACGGCCAGAAGCCCTTGAAGGACAAGGAACGCCGGCCGGAGGTGAAGAAGACCAAGGTCTCGCGCAGCGATCCAGACAGCGGCTATATGGTGCGCGATGGCAAGCCGAAGGGCTTCTTCTATCTCGATCATCGCACGGTGGACGGCAAGCTCGCCATCATCACCGATACTCATGTCACGCCGGCCAATGTCCATGAACTCGATCGTCTATCTCTCAAGGCTCGACCGGCAGCAGACCCGTTTCGGCTTCGATGTCGGCGCGGTCGGGCTGGATGCCGGCTATGCTACACCGGGCATCGCCAAGGGCCTGGAAGACCGGCAGATCCTTGGCGTCACAAGCTATCGCAATCCCACTCCGCCCAAGCCCGGCATGATGCGCAAGTCGACGTTCGTCTTCGAACCCGAGACCGATGGCTATCGCTGCCCCGAGGGCCAGTTGCTGACCTATTCGACTACTGACCGCAACGGTTACCGGCATTACACATCCGACCCGGCCATCTGCGCCAATTGCCCGCTGTTGGCCTCCTGCACCTCGAATGCCAAGGCAATCCGCACCGTCACCCGCCATGTCTGGGCCGATGCCCGCGAACGCACCGACGGCCATCGTCTCACCGCCTGGGGCAAGGCAGTCTACAAGAGGCGCAAAGAGACGGTCGAACGATCCTTTGCCGACGCCAAGCAGCTTCATGGCCATCGCTATGCGCGGTTCCGAAGTCTCACCCGCGTCGCCTGTCAGTGCCTACTCGCAGCCGCCGCACAGAACATCAAGAAGATCGCAATGGCCCTCACCAAGCCACCCAAGATCGCCCATGCCTGAGGCCAAAAGCCTCAATGCATCCGCCATCTGGACACCATCCCTAAACGCGGCAGAAAAACCAAAAACAAAACCCGCCGAAAATCGACGGGTTTGTCAGCAGTCTGAAGGCCGCTGAAAAGCGGCCTTTTTTATTGATGAGTTTTCGCTGTTAAGCAGCTTCCGGCTTGCGCGGGAAGGGCGTGACGTTTGCCGTATCGTCGTCGAGTTTGAGGCCACCGGCCTTGAGCAGCGAACTGAAGCGGCCGTTCTGCCGTGCCAGCGCATCGAAGCTGCCGGACTCGACGATTTCGCCCTGGTCCATGAAGAGCACGATGTCTGCATCGCGAACCGTAGAGAGGCGGTGAGCAATGATGAAGGTCGTGCGGTTCTGGCACAGCTTGTCAACCGCAACCTTGACGCGCGCTTCCGTTTCGACGTCCAGCGCACTGGTTGCCTCATCGAGCACAAGGATCGGTGCATCCTTGAGGATGGCGCGGGCAATAGCCACACGCTGACGTTCACCGCCGGAGAGCTGCGAACCGCGTTCGCCGACAACTGTGCTATAGCCGCCTGACTTGGCGAGAATGAAGTCGCTCGCATCCGCGGCTTCGGCAGCTGCAAGCACGTCCGCTTCGCTGGCCTTCGGACGGCCGACGCGAATATTGTCCTCGATCGAGCGGTTGAACATGCCCGCATCCTGGAACACTGTCGCAATGGCGTTACGCAGCGAACGGCGGCTGATAATACGTGTATCGATGTCATCGACCAGAATACGGCCTTCCTTCGGATCGTAGACGCGCTGCAAGAGATTGATCAGCGTTGTCTTGCCGGCGCCGGTCGGGCCGACGATGGCAACAGTCTGGCCAGCCTTCGCCTTGAACGAAACATTCTTCAGGCCCTGTGCCGAATTGGCGAACTCGAACGTAACATTCTCGAACTCAACGTCGCCGCCGACATTATCGATATCGTGCGCAGCCTTTGGCTCGACGGCATAGGCAGCGGATGCCTCCATTTCGAAGAAGTCTTCGAGCTTGGCGCGGGCCGCGAAAATCTGGTTCACGAACGCACTGAGCTGGTCGAGGCGACCGATGAGCAGGGCAGCAAAACCGGTGAACGCAACCACCTGACCAACGTTCATTTCACCATGCGTAACAAAATAGGAGCCGAGAAACAGAACAACAATCATCGAGATGGTTGCAGCCATACGGTTGATACCGCTGGCCAACGCCCACCAATTGAGAACGGGATATTGCGAGTCGAGAAGCTGCTTTGCGTAGGTCTGCAGGGCGCGGGTTTCTTCCTCGACACGATTATAGCTCTGCAACACCGAGATATTGCCCATAGAGTCAGTGACGTGACTAAAAGCCTTGATGTGGTGACGTTCTACCTGGGCCTGACCATCCTTGGTCTTTGCCGTGACAACGCGGCTTACAATGACGTAAACCACACCCAGAACAGCCAATACCGAAGCGAGGCGCCAATCTTGTACCAACGCCAGAGGAATAAGGCCTAAAAGTGCCACGGCAGTTGCAAGGTGAGTACGCATGAATTCCAGCCACAGGCCGAACAAGGTCTCAATAGCGCGCAAAAGCGTATGCATCGCGTTGGACGTGCCACGCTGATGATGCCAGGAGAGGGGCATGCTGATCACACGGTTGTAGGACTCTGTGAGCACAGCAAGCTTGCGCCGGTGTGCGAGGCGATCAGCCTCTCTGGATACCAGGACGTTAGCGCCAATATGGAACAGACCAACCGCTGCCAGTTGGCTCAGCGGCAGCCATATAGCGGATTTTACCGAGATCGCCTGGATGACCAGTCCCACAAGAACAGGCTCAAAAAGCATCGTCAGGGCCAAGGCTACGTTAACGGCGCAGATAAACACAGTCGCGCGCTTTTCAGCGCCGAGATATTGGAGCGATTTCCAATAGATGTTTAACAATGACACTTTGCCACTCCGCTGCTGGGGTCGCTACTCAACGCTGTAGAAATGACATTGCATCAGACTCTTGTGCACCGCAATATTCAATGCTCTAAAGTTATGATGGTTCCATGTTCCTGTATGGAACATTTTTCTACGTCGCGTAACGTCCCGTGATGATTTAACAATTTGAGTTCGCAACATAAACTGCGCAGGCTGAATGTAAAATGAACGCGATATTACTTGTGGCTTCAGGTGGAGCGATCGGTTCCGTTGCGCGATATCTTGTAGGCGTCGGAATGGCGCGAACTTTCGGCGTGGCTTTCCCTTACGGAACGCTGGCGGTGAATGTCATTGGCGGCTTTCTGATGGGACTCTTTATCGAACTTCTCGCCAGCCGCTTCGACGGTTCATCCGAACTGCGGCTCTTTATAGCTATCGGAATCCTTGGCGGATTTACAACATTTTCGTCATTTTCGCTGGATGTGGTTGTGCTTTGGCAGCGCGGTGAACTCGCGACCGCCCTGTTTTATGTGCTGGCGAACGTGATCTTGAGCATTGGCGCCCTGTTTTTTGGATTATGGCTCGCAAGAATAGCCGCATAGTGTTATGCGCATGCCTGATCGAAAGGCAGAGTTGATGGCAGCGGTAGAACAGAAGACAGTCGATACGGGTGAGGCGGAGATGCGCCTCGACCGTTGGTTCAAGGTACATTTTCCCGGTTTAGGCTTCGGGCATCTGCAGAAATTACTGCGGTCCGGGCAGATAAGGATCGATGGATCGCGCGCCAAGTCCGACACAAGATTGCAGGCCGGACAGACTGTTCGCATCCCTCCGCTCCCGGTGGATTCCAAGGCTGGGGGCCATTTGACCGGCAAGAGCATTCGTGGCCGCGACGACGGCGATGTCCTGAAGCAGATGCTGCTCTATGAAGATCCGAAGGTTTTCGTCTTCAACAAGCCGGCGGGTCTGGCAGTGCAGGGCGGTTCAGGGGTCAATCGCCATGTCGATGACATGCTGGAAGCCTGGCGCAACAAGAAGGGTGAAAAGCCGCGGCTTGTTCACCGCCTGGACCGCGATACGTCCGGCGTTCTCGTCGTTGCCCGCACACGCGGCGCGGCGCAGGCACTGACCGCCGCGTTCCGCGAGCGTGAGACGAAGAAGACTTACTGGGCGTTGGTGAAGGGCATACCGCGCAAGCGCGAAGACAAGATCACCACCTGGCTGGTCAAGGAAACCACGCCCGATGGCGACCGCATGCGCGTTACCCAGCACGGCGAGCCGGATTCAGATCACGCTGTATCCTATTATCGTGTCATCGAATCTGCCGGTCAGGTTTTGACCTGGCTGGAGATGGAACCCTATACGGGCCGGACACATCAGCTGCGCGTGCACGCCGCCCACATTGGCTGCCCTATTATCGGCGATCCGAAATATTTTGAGGCGGATACCAACTGGTCGTTTCCGGGAGGTATCCAAAACCGATTGCATTTGCACGCGCGCAGGATTCGTGTTCCCAACCCTTCGGGCGGCATCATCGATGTAACGGCGCCATTGCCACCCCATATGGTTCAGACCTGGAACCTGCTGGGGCTCGATGAGAGCGACGGCGACGAAGATAACTGACAACGGACTATCACCATGCGTAACGACCTTTTCAACATGGATACGAAGCAGGAACTTTCCGATCCGGACCCTGTTCGCCGCGCCCAGATTCAGTCGAAACTGCCTCTGCCGAAGCGCTTCTATAAAGAAGCCGCGGTTGCCGAGCATGAGGGCAAGTTTGCTGTGAAGCTGGATGGCCGCGTGGTGAAGACACCGGCCCGCCAGATCCTAGCCTTGCCGACCCGCGCGGCGGCGCAATTGATCGCCGACGAATTTTCCGCACAGGAAAAGGAAATCGACCCGGCGCGCATGCCAGCGACACGGCTCGCCAACACAGCTATTGACGGGATCGTCAATGATCCGCAGGCGGTGCTGGAAGATGTGCTGCGCTTCGCTTCGTCTGACATGCTGTGCTATCGCGCCGGTTCGCCGGAACGGCTGGTCAATCGCCAGACCGAACTTTGGGACCCGATCATCGATTGGGCAGCATCGGACCTCGGCGCCCGCTTCGTGCTGGCGGAAGGGGTGATGCATGTCGAGCAGCCGCGCGAGGCGCTCGGCGCTTTCAGTGTCCACCTTGGCCAGTTCAATGACCCGTTCGCCATTGCCGCCCTGCATACGATCACGACATTGACAGGCTCGGCTATCCTCGCGCTCGCCGTCGCCAAGGGCGAGATTTCCGGTGCTGAAGCGTGGAAGCTCGCGCATGTGGATGAAGACTGGACGATTGAACACTGGGGCGAAGATGCCGAAGCCGCGGCCCGCAGAGCCGTTCGCGAGCGTGAAATGATGGCGGCCGTGAACATGCTTGAAGGTGTTTCAGTCCCATAATGATCGGCTCTTATCCTTCCAACAAGTTTGAATAAGAAAAAAACCCCGGCGCGAGCCGGGGTTTTTTTGGAAGCATGCGGTCGATCAGACCGAATAGTACATGTCGTATTCGACCGGATGCGGGGTCATTTCGAAACGCATCACTTCAGCCATCTTCAGCTCAATGAACGAATCGATCTGGTCGTCGTCGAACACGCCGCCGGCTTTCAGGAAGCCGCGATCCTTGTCGAGGCTTTGCAGCGCTTCACGCAACGAGCCGCAGACGGTCGGGATCTTCTTGAGTTCCTTTGCAGGAAGGTCATAGAGGTCCTTGTCCATCGGCTGACCGGGATGGATCTTGTTCTTGATGCCGTCGAGACCGGCCATCAGCATGGCTGCGAAGCCAAGATAAGGATTGGCTGTCGGATCCGGGAAGCGGATTTCAACACGCTTGGACTTCGGCGATGAGCCGAACGGAATGCGGCACGAAGCCGAACGGTTGCGTGCCGAATAGGCGAGCAGAACCGGAGCTTCGTAGCCTGGAACCAGACGCTTGTAGGAGTTGGTCGACGGGTTGGTGAAGGCGTTGATCGCCTTGGCGTGCTTGATGATGCCGCCGATGAAGAACAGGCAGCTTTCCGACAGACCGGCATATTCATTACCGGCGAAAGTCGGCTTGCCTTCCTTCCAGATCGACATGTGAACGTGCATGCCCGAACCATTGTCACCGAAAATCGGCTTCGGCATGAAGGTTGCTGTCTTGCCATAGGCATTGGCGACCTGATGCACGACGTACTTGTAGATCAGCATCTTGTCGGCGTTGCGGGTGAGGGCATCGAACTTGATGCCGAGTTCGTGCTGAGCGGCAGCCACTTCGTGGTGGTGCTTTTCAACGCGCACGCCCATCTCGGTCAGAACCGTGAGCATTTCCGAACGCATGTCCTGCGCGCTGTCAACAGGCGGGACCGGGAAGTATCCACCCTTGACGCGCGGACGATGGCCAAGGTTACCGGTCTCGTAATCGGTGTCGTCGTTGGACGGCAATTCGGTCGAGTCGACCTTGAAGCCTGTGTTATACGGATCCGCCTTGTACTTGACGTCATCGAAGACAAAGAATTCAGCTTCCGGCCCAACGAAGATGGTGTCGCCGATGCCTTCTGCCTTCATATAGGCTTCGGCCTTCTTTGCGGTTCCGCGCGGATCGCGGTTGTAGGATTCACCAGAAATCGGATCGAGAATGTCGCAAAGGATGACCATGGTCGACTGCGCGAAAAACGGATCCATATGAACCGTATCGGTGTCAGGCATGAGAACCATGTCGGACTCGTTGATGGCCTTCCAGCCGGCAATGGACGAGCCATCGAACATGACACCATCCGCAAACATGTCTTCATCAACTTCGGCAATATCCATCGTCACGTGCTGCAGCTTCCCCTTGGGATCGGTGAAGCGGAGATCAAGGAACTTCACGTCGTTGTCCTTGATCTGTTTCAGAATGTCTTTTGCGGTCGTCATGTCAATTTTCCTTATTCAGCGACGATTGAGTGGTGTGCCGGCGCGAATGGCCGATCAATGGCGGGGATCAGATATCAGATAGCGTCGATGCCGGACTCACCGGTCCGGATGCGCACAACTTCTTCGATGTTGGAAACAAAGATCTTTCCGTCGCCGATACGGCCGGTCTGTGCGGCCTTGCGGATCGCCTCGATGGCGGCCTCGACAGATTCGTCGCCCAGAACAATCTCGACTTTCACCTTCGGCAGGAAGTCGACGACATATTCGGCGCCGCGATACAATTCAGTATGACCTTTTTGACGGCCAAAGCCCTTGGCTTCGGTCACTGTGATACCCTGAAGCCCCACTTCCTGCAGTGCCTCTTTCACCTCATCCAGCTTGAATGGTTTGATGATGGCTTCAATTTTCTTCATCAGAGAATAATCTCCCTATGTACAGCAGCGGACCTCTTGCCCGCTTGCCACAACAAAAAGCAGGAAGCATGCCAACTCGGTTGAATGGTCTAAATATTTCCAGGAACCTGATTTTATCGAGCAGGTGGCAGGAGGTTTTTTAGGCTCCTGCTTTGCCTATCACCATAAAAGCCGTCCACGGTTACAGAAGGTTGATGAAAAAATACGCAGATTGCACATTTTGTAAGCAGGCGGTATCGGTCTAGTGGCTTGGGTTATGCGTTCAGGCGGTGTGTCAGAGCCTGTGCTGCCTGCGGAGCGCGCACTTTGCCTTCGTGGATGAAATAGACGAAAACATCGCGAGGCTGCTTTTCCGGGTGCTGCTTCGGAGAGGCCAGCGGGAGGTCATCCGGTACACCACCCTTTGCCCAAAGTTTGGTGCGGTCTGCCCATTTGTCGAGCGCCTTGGCGGGATAGGCGGTTTCGATGGCATCATCACCTTTTTGCAGGCGGGCATAGACGAAGTCGGCGGTCACATCGGCAATTTCCGGATATTCGAAATGCTCCGCATACACCACCGCGACATCCTTCTTGCGAGCAAGAGCAATGAAGTCCGGATCAATGAAGGACGGATTGCGAACCTCGACCGCGTGACGCAGCGGCAGTCCGTCTTGCTTCACCGGCAGCAGTTCCAGGAACGCGCCGAAATCACCCACATCAAACTTCTTTGTCGGGGCAAATTGCCAGATCAGCGGTCCAAGACGGTCGCCAAGCTCGGCGATGCCGGATTTAACGAAACGCTCAATCGACTCGCCTGCCTCAGCGAGAATGCGGCGGTTGGTGACGAAGCGATTGCCCTTGACCGAAAAAATGAAGCCATCTGGCACCTGGCTCGCCCATTTGGCAAAGGTTTCCGGCTTCTGCGTACCATAATAGGTGCTGTTGATCTCGATCGTCTGCAGATGCTGGCCGGCATATTCCAGTTCCTTGGTCTTGGAGAGACCCTCTGGATAAAAGGTGCCGCGCCAAGGCTCGAAAGTCCAACCGCCGATGCCCGCCCTTATGGTTCCGCTGGTCATCTCCGTCTCCTCCCTAGAGCAATTTCCGACCATATTGGTTTATTCTGCCGCGGCTTGCGCCTTGTGTCCCGGACGCCGGCGCAAAAGCTCCCTGAGGAACTGGCCGGTATAGGAGCGTTCGGCCTCAACAATATCCTCAGGCCGTCCAAAAGCCACGATCTCGCCGCCGCCATCGCCGCCATGCGGTCCAAGGTCGATGACCCAGTCGGCCGTCTTGATGACTTCGAGATTGTGCTCGATTACGACGACCGTATTGCCTTGGTCGACGAGTTCGTGCAGCACTTCGAGCAGCTTTGCCACGTCATGGAAATGCAAGCCGGTGGTGGGCTCATCAAGGATATAGAGCGTGCGGCCGGTCGCCTTGCGTGACAGTTCCTTGGCGAGCTTGATGCGCTGGGCTTCGCCGCCGGACAGTGTGTTGGCCTGCTGACCGACATGGATGTAGCCGAGACCGACCTTGGCCAGTGTCTGCAGCTTGTCGCGTACAGCGGGAACAGCCGCGAAGAACTCCGCGCCTTCCTCGACGGTCATGTCGAGCACGTCGGCGATCGACTTGCCCTTGAACAGGACTTCCAGCGTCTCACGATTGTAACGCTTGCCGTGACAGACATCGCAGGTGACATAGACATCCGGCAGGAAGTGCATCTCGATCTTGATGACGCCATCGCCCTGGCACGCCTCGCAGCGTCCGCCTTTGACGTTGAACGAGAAGCGGCCGGGCTGGTAGCCGCGTGCCTTTGCTTCCGGAAGACCGGCAAACCAGTCACGGATCGGCGTAAACGCACCCGTATAAGTCGCGGGATTGGAGCGCGGCGTGCGGCCGATCGGCGACTGGTCGATATCGATGACCTTGTCGAGAAACTCCAGCCCCTCGATGCGGTCATGATCCGCCGGATGTTCGCGCGAGCCCATAATGCGGCGCGACGCGGCCTTGAACAGCGTCTCGATCAGGAATGTCGATTTGCCACCGCCGGAAACGCCGGTGACAGCCGTGAAGGTGCCGAGTGGAATTTCAGCCGAGACGTTTTTCAGATTATTGCCGCGCGCGCCAACGATCTTGATGCGCTTCTTGTTGATCTTGCGCCGCTCGGAAGGCACCGCGACTTCGATCTCACCGGACAGATACTTGCCGGTCAGGGATTTCGGACTGGCCATGATATCGGCAGGCGTGCCCTGCGCGATGATCTCGCCGCCATGGATACCTGCAGCCGGGCCGATATCGACGACATAGTCGGCGCTGAGGATCGCGTCCTCGTCATGCTCGACGACGATGACGGTGTTGCCGAGATCGCGCAGATGGCGCAGGGTCTTCAACAACTGCTCATTGTCGCGCTGGTGCAGGCCAATGGACGGCTCATCGAGAACATAGAGCACGCCAGTCAGGCCCGAACCGATCTGCGAAGCCAATCGGATACGCTGGCTTTCGCCGCCGGAGAGCGTGCCGGAATTGCGCGACAGCGCCAGATAGTCGAGCCCGACATCATTGAGGAAGCGCAGGCGTTCGCGGATTTCCTTAAGGATGCGCGCGGCGATCTCCGTTTGCTTGTCGTTGAATGTCTTGTCGATATCGCGGAACCACGCATCCGCATGGCGAATGGATTTTTCCGTGATCTGGCCGATATGCAGTCCGCCGATCTTGACGGCCAGGGCCTCAGGCTTGAGCCGATAGCCATTGCAAGCCGGGCAGGGCGTGCCGGACATGAAACGTTCGATCTCCTCGCGCGACCACGCAGAGTCCGTCTCTTTCCAGCGGCGCTCCAGATTGGGAATGACCCCTTCGAACGGCTTGGTGGTGCGATAAGAACGCAGGCCGTCATCATAGGCGAACTGCACCTCGCGGCTGCCAGTGCCATAAAGAATGGCTTTCTGTGCTTCCTCGCTCAAATCGCGCCAGCGATCGCCAGATTTGAAACCATAGGCGGCGCCAAGCGCATCCAGCGTCTGGTTGTAGTAAGGCGAACTCGACTTCGACCACGGGGCAATGGCGCCGTTCTTCAACGTCAGGCTTTCGTCGGGCACGATCATCGTCGGATCGATGGCCTTCTGCGTGCCGAGACCATCGCAGGTGGGACAGGCGCCAAAGGGATTGTTGAACGAGAACAGACGCGGCTCGATCTCGGAAATGGTGAACCCCGAAACCGGACAGGCGAACTTCTCCGAGAACATCAGCCGCTCATGCGTATCGTTCTTGGACTTGTTGGCGGATTCGCTGGCCGTTTCGTCGGCCGGAAGCGGCTTGTCGGCAAATTCCGCGACCGCGATGCCGTCGGCGAGTTTCAGGCAGGTCTCGAGACTGTCGGCAAGACGCGCAGACATATCGGACCGCACGACGATACGGTCAACCACGACATCAATGTCATGCTTGTATTTCTTGTCGAGCGCCGGGACATCGGCGATTTCATAAAAAATGCCGTCAACCTTCACCCGCTGGAAACCGCGCTTCTGCAAATCGGCCAATTCCTTGCGGTATTCGCCCTTACGGCCGCGGACAATCGGCGCAAGGATAAACAGCCGCGTGCCTTCTTCAAGCGCCAGCACGCGATCGACCATCTGGCTGACGGTCTGGCTTTCGATCGGCAGACCGGTCGCGGGAGAATAAGGAATGCCGACACGCGCGTAGAGGAGACGCAGATAATCATAAATCTCGGTGACCGTGCCAACCGTCGACCGGGGATTGCGGCTGGTTGTCTTCTGCTCGATGGAGATAGCCGGAGACAGGCCGTCGATCTGGTCAACGTCAGGCTTCTGCATCATCTCGAGAAACTGCCGCGCATAGGCAGACAGGCTCTCGACATAACGCCGCTGCCCTTCGGCGTAGATCGTATCGAACGCGAGCGACGATTTGCCCGATCCCGAAAGGCCGGTCATGACAATCAGCTTGTCGCGCGGCAGATCGAGATCGATGTTTTTCAAATTATGTTCGCGGGCACCGCGAATGGAAATGTATTTCTGATCGCTCATCACTGTTCGCCTTTGAGAGGGCACGCCGTTTGGGAGGGGATGGCTCTCTCGCGAGAAGCTTTCCTTATTTAGTACGTTTCGCGCATATTGCGAGACCAACCATTCTGAATCACCATAGCCATGTTGACATTGCTAGAGCAAGTGATAGAACAAATAAAGAACAAAATGTGCAGGGATACTGACATCGAACGAAAGTTAGCACTTCACGCGAGTGGAGGCGGTAGTGAGGCGCAGATGGGTCTGAAAGTGTCCAGAGCGCGCGCCAACGCTACTGACAAATCTGGCAGGAGCCTTTCGAAGGCGGCTGACGCATAAGGCTGTTGGAAGTTGTATATTGTGGATAGTGGCAATCAGTTGCCCGTCGTAGCTGCGGCTTCTGTATGATGGCCGAAATTTTAAAAGCGGAATTTATGGAGTTTTATCATGGCAGGCAGTGTCAACAAGGTCATTTTGGTTGGAAATCTTGGCGCTGATCCGGAAATCCGGCGGCTCGGTTCTGGCGATCCGGTCGTCAATCTTCGTATTGCGACATCGGAAAGCTGGCGCGACAAGAACAGCGGCGAGCGCAAGGAAAAGACCGAGTGGCACAGCGTCGTTATCTTCAATGACAATCTCGCCAAGGTTGCCGAGCAGTATTTGAAGAAGGGCATGAAGGTTTATCTCGAAGGTGCTCTGCAGACCCGCAAATGGCAGGACCAGACGGGTAACGACCGCTATTCGACAGAAGTCGTATTGCAGAAGTTCCGCGGTGAATTGCAGATGCTCGATTCACGTGGTGAAAACACTGGCGGTGGTCGTTCGTTCGACAACAATTCGAGCCGCGGCCAGGTCTCGGACAATGATGGTTCGGATTTCGGCCGTTCCAGTGCATCGTCGAGCAGTTCTTCGAGCGCAGGCGGCAATTTCTCGCGCGATCTCGACGACGAAATTCCGTTCTGAGACGCGGTTGCAATAGATATCAGAATGATTAGCGCAAACGCCCAGTCATGATGGATGATCTGGGCGTTTATGCTGGACTTTTCACGGTCGCTTTCATTGCTGCAACCGTACTGCCAATGCAGTCGGAAGCTGCACTCGCCGGACTTCTCCTCAGCAATTCCTTTTCGCCAATAGCCCTGATTGCCGTGGCCAGCACGGGTAATGTGCTTGGATCCGTTGTCAACTGGCTGCTCGGTCGAGGCATCGACAGGTTTCGCGACCGTAAGTGGTTTCCGGCAAGTCAGACGCAGCTTGATCGCGCCGCATCGTGGTATCAGCGCTATGGCAAATGGACGCTGCTCTTGAGCTGGGCTCCGATTGTTGGCGATCCACTGACGGTGATTGCGGGTGTCCTGCGGGAACCCTTGCTCAGTTTCGTGATACTTGTGGCCATTGCCAAGATTGCCCGTTACCTCGTGGTTTTTGCAGTCACAACGGGCTTTTGAACTGCTTTCAAGGATGCATTCTGGCGCCTTTGGTAACCTTGTCGACGAGCTTTTTATCGGCGCGCATGGCGATGCCGACGACTTTCGCATCATCGGGCGCGAATTGCGCGAAGACCGCGCGATTGGCCGCGTCGTGGCCGGTTGAAAACATCTCCTCGATGTAGAGACAGGTTTTGATGTCGCGTTCGAGCGAACGGCGGTGAATACTTGAAATCGTTGCCTGATCGGCAGCCAGCACGATCACAGGCTGGATGGAAAGTGGATTATAAGTATTTCCGGCCCTGTCACGATAGGGCTCGCCGATCACGTCGGGCGATTGCGCAACAATGCCGCTCGTCAGAAATGCCGTCACATTCAATGCCTGCCATGGGGCCATGTCATTTCGCAACACGATTGCAATTTTGGTATCGAACATCGATATAGTTCTCCGTCAGTCAGGAAAGAGTTGAGCTTATGCAGGACGTTCTAGGCGAAGAGGGCGCGCGTGGTCTTGGACGTTTGTGCGAACTTCCCGTGCAGGATGCAATTAGATCAGCTCCGTCCAATCCGGGCCTTGAACGCATCGAAGCGCGGTTTGCCGGCAATGCCTATGATCTGCACCGGCACGACACCTATGCGATCGGTGTGACGCTGCACGGTGTGCAGACATTCTGGTATCGCGGGGAGCGGCGCCACAGCATGCCCGGAAATATCATCGTCATCCATCCGGATGAGATGCATGATGGCGCTGCGGGCACCGATGATGGTTTGCGCTATCGCATGCTCTATCTGGAACCGGCGCTGGCGCTGCAATCGCTAGGCAACCGCCAAGGTGCACTGCCATTCGTCAACGATCCTGTCATCGCTGATCCGGCCCTCCATGATGCCTTGGCCGCAGCTCTCGGCAATCTCGACGAGGAATTGGATGAACTACTGGTCGATGATGTTGTATCGCAGCTGACTCTCGGCTTGGCACGGCATGCAAGGCAGGATGCCAGGCCGTTGGGCGCGCCGGCGATCCGGCAAACGCAATTGGCTCGCGATTATCTGGAAGAACACGCCCTGCGCCTTGTACGATCGGATGAGCTTGAAGCGGTAAGCGGCCTCGATCGCTATGCTTTATCCCGGCACTTCCGTGCGCTCTATGCCACAAGTCCACATCGCTTTTTGTTGATGCGGCGCCTGCAGCGGGCGCGTGAGATGATCAAGACGGGCGAGCCGCTTGCCGGGATTGCAGTCGAAACGGGGTTCACCGACCAAAGCCATCTCAATAGGCAGTTCAAGAAAGCCTTCGGCATGACGCCTGGACGATGGGCGGCGCTGGTCGGGATCGATCCTCTGAGAGACCTCTCGATAACTCATCCCTGATCGGCATTTCACGCAATTGTCGCATTGCGATTGGTCTGTTAGACAGGTCTCGGTCTGCGCATCGGAGCCTCATCATGACTGAAATCCAGACGCCATCCCACACCAAACACCGCCTTGTCGTCGTCGGCGGAGGTTTCGGCGGCCTGGAGGCTGTCTATAATCTCCGTAATGTCGATATCGACATTACAATCATCGATCAGCGCAATCACCACCTGTTCCAACCATTGCTGTATCAGGTCGCAACGTCGACACTGGCCACTTCCGAAATTGCCTGGCCGATCAGACACCTTGTGCGGAAGTACAAGAACGTCAAGACCTTGCTCGGCACCGTTGAAAGTGTCGACACAGCCGCGCGGACGGTTTCAACCGCAGATGGCGAGACCATACCCTATGACACGCTGGTCCTGGCGACCGGCGCACGCCACGCCTATTTCGGCCATGACGATTGGGAGCCTTATGCACCCGGCCTGAAGACGCTGGAAGACGCGACGATGATCCGCCGGCGCATTCTGACCGCATTTGAACAAGCCGAGCGCGAACCGGATCCCGCCAAACGTACAGAATATCTGACCCTTGTGATCATTGGCGGCGGTCCGACCGGCGTCGAGATTGCCGGGACGATAGCCGATCTCGCCCGTGACACGCTCAAAGGGGATTTCCGGGTCATCGATCCGGCAACGGCGCGTGTCGTGCTGATCGAGGGTGGCCCTCGGGTGCTCCCTGCTTTCAGCGAAGATCTTTCGGACTATGCGAAACGGGCGCTAGAAAAGCTTGGCGTGACCGTTCATCTCGGTCATCCGGTTACCGAATGCCATGCCGATGGCGTTGAATTCGGTGGTCAGTCGCTGCGGGCCAAGACCATCATCTGGGCGGCCGGCGTGCAGGCATCTCCCGCTGCCAAATGGCTGAACGTGCCATCCGACCGGGCTGGACGCGTTGTCGTAAATGCCGACCTCACTGCGCCGGGCCACCCGGAAATATTCGTGATCGGCGACACGGCGACCGTTTCGAATGGCGGCAAGGGCACTGTGCCCGGCATCGCTCCGGCGGCAAAGCAGCAAGGCCTGCACATCGCCAATACCATCAAGGCGCGGCTGAGCGGGGATCAGACGCCAAGGCCGTTTGTGTATCACCATGCGGGCGATCTCGCGACCATCGGCAAGCGTGCGGCGGTTACCGATTTCGGCTGGATCAAGCTCAAGGGCTATCTGGCCTGGTGGCTCTGGGGCCTTGCACATATCTATTTTCTAATTGGCGTGCGCAACCGCTTGGCCGTGGCGCTGAGCTGGCTGTGGATTTCCGTCAGCGGTGTTCGCAGCGCACGATTGATTACGCAGAGGGATGCCGTGGATGAAATCAGAGCGGAAGCGGGTTGAATTGATCGTCATGCGACCGATCTGGTGTTGGTTCACGGTAGCGATGGCTCTCGCATTGCCGGGGACATCCGCGCTGGCATCCGAACAGGCGTGTGGCAAAAGCGATCCAATCTATTCGACGAGAGAAATCGGCTCCGCTCTCTTGGCCTGCTGGAATCGGCCTGCTGGCGCCGAGGAGATGGGCGTGACCCTGCGCTTCGCATTGCGGCGGGATGGTACGGTCATCGCACTGCCGCGCGTCACTTTTAGAACGCCGGGCGGCGACCGCGTCATCAAGGAGGCGTTTGTGTCTTCAGCACTTGAAACCGTCAACAAAGCTGTCCCTTTGGCGATCGCACCCGAACTCGGGGAGATTATCGCAGGCAAGCCCTTGACGGTCGTCTTTAGCGACAGCATCGACGTTCGCATCAGCCCGGGCTATTGACCATCGATCAGCTATTGATGAGGGTTCTGATCCCATCGGCCACGAACTGGACGGCAAGGGCAGCGAGAATGACACCCAGCAGCCTGGTCAAAATTGAGCGGCCTGTTTCGCCCAGAAAACGGTCGATGCGCTCAGCAAGGAAAAACACGGCATAGCAAGAGGCTATGCAGATGAGGATGATAACGATCAGTGCGAGCCGCGAGGTAGCATCCGAAAGGGTTCCGGCAAGAAGAATGGTTGCGGAAATCGCGCCGGGCCCGGCAATCAACGGTATCGCCAAGGGGAAGGCGGCGATGTTGCGGATGTGATCCCTTGTGATGGCAACCTCGGCGCTCCTCTCTTTACGCTCGTTGCGCCGCTCGAAGATCATCTCGAAAGCTATCCAGAACAGCAAAAGGCCGCCCGCAATCCGGAAGGCGCCGAGTGTAATACCGAATAGCGCGAGAATCTGCGCACCGGCTATGGCGAAAACCGTCAGGACAATAAACGCGGTGAGGCTGGAACGAAGTGCGACCTGACTGCGTTCCGCCCGATTCATGCCGGTCGTCAGGGCCAGAAACAATGGCGCCAGACCCGGTGGATCGATTGTTACCATGAGCGTCACAAAGGCATTGAGAATGGTGTCTGAGTACGCCACGATTTTGCTTTTCTTTTCTGTTTAAAGCTGCACCAACCCAGCCGTTATAGCTGGTTCAACGTACCGGATTCGGTATTCAACGTCGAGAAACATGCAATTCAGTTCCAAAGTTTTTCACCGCATGAGAAATACTATTTTATCTCATTGATTCTAAAGGGTTTTCAGCTGTGTATTAATGCGCCGTTTATTAGCTTTTGGCTTCAAAAGCCTCTATAAGATCAAAGATTGATTCTATCCGAAAGATGAGTGCCTCGTGTCTGATTTAACTCCACCTCCTGGCTCCGAAGACGATAAATCCGGACCGTCCTTCGGGATCGAGCCGATTTCCATCATCGAGGAAATGCAGCGCTCCTATCTCGATTATGCGATGAGCGTCATCGTTAGCCGTGCTCTGCCCGATGTGCGCGACGGCCTGAAGCCTGTGCATCGACGTATCCTGCATGCCATGAACGAAATGGGCCTGTCGTGGAACCGGTCCTATCGAAAGTCGGCCGGTGTCGTCGGTGAAGTGATGGGTAAATACCATCCGCATGGTGACGCTTCGATCTACGACGCGCTTGTCCGTATGGCGCAGGACTGGTCGCTGCGCGATCCATTGGTCGACGGGCAGGGTAATTTCGGCTCGATCGATGGCGACTCTCCAGCGGCGATGCGGTACACAGAATGCCGTCTGGAGAAGGTGACGGAGTCGCTGCTCTCCGATATCGACAAGGATACTGTCGACTTCCAGGACAATTATGACGGCCGCGAGCAGGAGCCGACGGTTCTGCCGGCGCGCTTCCCCAATCTTCTCGTCAATGGTTCCGGCGGTATTGCCGTCGGCATGGCGACGAACGTACCTCCGCACAATCTGGCCGAAGTCATCAACGGTTGTATTGCCCTGATCGACAATCCTGCGATCGAACTGCCGGAAATGATGGAACACATTCCGGGTCCTGACTTTCCGACCGGTGGTCTGATCCTCGGCCGCTCCGGCATCTATTCGGCCTATAGCACAGGCCGCGGCTCGATCCTGATGCGCGGCAAAGTCGCCGTCGAGAGCATGCGCGGTGACCGCGAGGCCATCATCATCACTGAGGTGCCTTATCAGGTCAACAAGGCAACGATGATCGAGAAGATGGCCGATCTGGTGCGTGAAAAGCGCATCGAGGGCATTTCCGACATCCGTGATGAATCGGATCGCGACGGTTATCGCGTCGTCGTCGAACTGAAGCGCGATGCCGTCACTGACGTCATTATCAACCAGCTATATCGTTTCACGCCGCTGCAGTCGTCCTTTGGCGCCAACATGGTGGCGCTCAACGGCGGCAAGCCGGGGCTTCTGAACCTTCTCGACATATTGCGGGCTTTCGTCAGCTTCCGTGAGGAAGTCGTCAGCCGCCGCACGAAATTCCTGTTGCGCAAAGCGCGTGACCGCGCCCATGTTTTGGTGGGTCTTGCCATCGCCGTGGCCAATATCGATGAGATCATTGCATTGATCCGTCGGGCGCCGGATCCGCAGACCGCGCGTGACCAGTTGATGGAACGCCGGTGGCCTGCGAGTGATGTCGCGCCGTTGATCCAGTTGATTGCGGATCCGCGTCATAAACTCAACGAAGATAACACCTACAATCTTTCGGAAGAACAGGCGCGCGCCATTCTCGACCTGCGCTTGCAGCGCTTGACAGCACTCGGACGCGATGAAATTGCCGATGAACTCAACAAGATCGGCGTCGAGATTGCAGATTACCTTGAGATTCTTGCTTCGCGCTTGCGTATCATGGGCATCGTCAAGGACGAACTTGTGGCCATTCGCGACGAGTTCGGTACGCCGCGCCGCAGCGTGCTCACCGATGGCGGCGCAGATATGGACGATGAAGACCTCATCGCCCGTGAAGACATGGTCGTGACCGTCAGCCACGCCGGCTATATCAAGCGCGTACCTTTGGCGACCTATCGCGCACAGCGCCGCGGCGGCAAGGGCCGTTCGGGCGTGTCGATGAAGGATGAGGATTTCGTCACACGGTTGTTCGTCGCCAACACGCACACACCGATGCTGTTCTTCTCGTCGCGCGGTATCGTCTACAAGGAAAAGGTCTGGCGTCTGCCGATCGGAACACCGCAATCGCGTGGCAAGGCCTTGATCAACATGCTGCCGCTGGAACAGGGTGAACGTATCACCACCATCATGCCGCTGCCGGAAGACGAGGCGAGCTGGGCTAATCTTGATGTGATGTTTGCCACGACGCGCGGAACAGTACGCCGTAACAAACTGTCCGATTTCGTACAGGTCAATCGCAATGGCAAGATCGCGATGAAACTTGAAGACGAGGGTGACGAGATCCTCAGCGTCGATACGTGTGACGAATTCGATGACGTGTTGCTGACTGCGGCCGGCGGCCAGTGCATCCGCTTCCCGGTAACCGACGTACGTGTCTTCGTCGGTCGCAATTCGATCGGCGTTCGTGGCATATCGATGGCTCCAGGCGATGAAATCATTTCGATGGCTATTCTGGGGCACGTTGAGGCAAGTCCTGCCGAACGCTCGGCCTATCTGAAGCAGGCTGCTGCCGATCGCCGCGCGCAGGGTGCGGACGACGCAGAAGAGGTGGCACTCGTTGGTGAGGAAGCAACAGATGTGGCGGATCTTTCGCCGGAACGTTATGCCGAACTGCGTGATCGCGAACAGACTGTTCTGACGGTCAGTGAATACGGATATGGCAAACGCTCATCGTCCTACGAGTTCCGCGTTTCAGGACGTGGCGGCAAGGGTATCCGGGCAACCGATACGTCGAAGACGGATGAAATCGGCAAGCTCGTATCGCTCTTCCCGGTCGAGGCTTCCGACCAGATCCTGCTTGTTTCTGACGGCGGACAGTTGATCCGCGTGCCGGTCAACGGCATTCGGATTGCCGGGCGTTCGACGAAGGGCGTGACGATATTCAATACAGCCGACGGCGAGAAGGTTGTTTCGGTCGAGCGGATTTCGGAAACCGAAACCGATGATATCGAGACTGAAATTCCGGTTGAAGGTGAAGCTATATCGCCAGAAACAACCAACGGCTCTGAGGAAGACTAGAGCTCTTGGATCGCACGATTAAAGATCGTGGCGATGATGATACACACCAAAGCGGGGTGTTCTGAGAGGAGCTTCCCGCTTCTTGTTTTCTTCTATAATCATGACGATCGCGGAAACGATCATCGCAACCATCATGGCAATGCTCAGAAGAATAAACATAAATTTGTCCCTTCGATCTTGCGCTCTTTCATGGTTAGCAACGTGCTAACTTCGAAATGGTTTCATCCGATTGTCTCACACATAGTCGAGAGCGCCTGAATGCTTGCTGATTGCTACGTTCATCTCCCGTTCATCTGATCGAATACCGACCATTGAAAGCGCGCAGCAAAACGGCTAGGACACGCTCATGACAATCGCGATCTATGCCGGATCATTCGATCCTATCACCAATGGCCATATGGACGTCCTGCAGGGCTCGCTGCGGCTTGCCGACAGGGTGTTCGTGGCGATCGGCGTTCACCCTGGCAAGGCGCCGCTGTTTTCGTTCGAAGAGCGGGTCGACCTGATCAAGCGCGTCGCGGCCGATGTTTTCGGCAAGGACAGCAACCGGCTCGAAGTGATTGCGTTCGATGGCTTGCTAATCGATGCGGCGCGCAAATACGGAGCGTCATTGATGGTACGCGGTTTACGTGACGGTACCGATCTCGACTACGAAATGCAGATGGCCGGCATGAATGGCAAGATGGCGCCGGAACTACAGACCGTGTTTCTACCGGCCGATCCTTCGGTCCGCACCATTACTGCCACATTGGTTCGCCAAATTGCTGCCATGGGCGGTGACGTCCGGCACTTTGTTCCTGCTCTTGTCGCCGACGCGCTCGAGACAAAATTCAAATCCTAGTTTGGAGACTTCCATGTCCGTATTTCGTACAGCGCTTCTCGTTGCTGCCGTTTCATCGCTGTCATTTGCAACTTTGAACCCGAGTTGGGCCGATGATGCCAACACGATGACGATCAAGCTCAAGGACGGCGACGTCAAGATCGAGCTGCTCCCCGATCTGGCACCGAAACATGTCGAGCAGATCAAGGCGCTCGCCAAGGAAGGCGCTTACAATAATGTCGTGTTCCACCGGGTCATTCCGGGCTTCATGGCGCAGACGGGTGACGTTCAGTACGGCAACACTGAAAAAGGCTACAATGCGCAGGCTGCCGGCACTGGCGGTTCGACACGGCCTGATCTGCCCGCTGAATTCTCGAAGGAACCTTTCGCGCGCGGAACAGTTGGCATGGCGCGTGCACAGAGCCCCAACTCTGCCAATTCGCAGTTTTTCATCATGTTCACCGAATACCCATCGCTGAACGGTCAATACACGGTTGTCGGCAAGGTCACGAGCGGCATGGAAATCGTCGACAAGATCAAGAAAGGTTCGGAGGCAGACAATGGCGCTGTCGAGAACCCGGACAAGATGCTCAAGGTCACCGTTGGCGCGAGCAAATAATCACACGTTTAATAAATCAGGAGATTGCCAAAATGGCCTATAAAGACCCAGAAAACACGATCCTTCTCGAAACCACGAAGGGCAGTGTCGTTATCGAACTTTATCCGGACCTCGCGCCTGGTCATGTCGAGCGGATCAAGGAACTCGCACGTGAAGGCGCCTATGACGGTGTCGTTTTCCATCGTGTGATCGACGGCTTCATGGCACAAACGGGCGATGTCAAGTTTGGCAAGCAGGGCGGCAGCTCGTTCAATCCGTCCCGTGCCGGCATGGGCGGTTCGGACAAGCCGGATCTCAAGGCTGAATTCTCCAACTCCAATCATGGCCGCGGCGCCTGCTCAATGGCCCGCTCGCAGAGCCCGAACTCGGCTAATTCGCAGTTCTTCATCTGCTTTGACGATGCAGCATTCCTCAACCGTCAGTATACGATCTGGGGTCAAGTGATTGAAGGCATGGACAATGTCGACAAGATCAAGCGCGGCGAGCCAGTGCAGGATCCGGACTCCATCGTTTCCATGCGCGTTGCAGCAGACGCCGAATAAGATCGTATTGATGTATCATGCGAGTTGATCTTTTCGATTTCGACCTACCCGAAGAGAACATCGCATTGAGACCTGCAGAGCCGCGTGATTCAGCGCGGCTTTTGCTTGTGAAGGCGAATACCTCCGGGTTCGAGGACAGTTCCGTTAGAAACCTTGGCGATTTCCTCCGTCCGGGCGATGCCTTGGTTTTCAATGATACCAAAGTCATACCGGCACAACTTGAAGGCTTTCGCGAGCGCAACGGTGTGAATGCGCAGATCAGCGCAACGCTGCACATGCGCGCCGGACCAGACCGTTGGAAGGCCTTCCTGCGCCCGGCAAAGCGCATCAAGGAAGGCGAGCGGATCGACTTCGGCCATGGTAACAATGCCTGCCTCCTCGGATCGCTGCAGGCGACTGTCACGGAGAAGGGCGAGGCTGGCGAAGCGTTGCTGGTGTTCGATTTCAGCGGTGCCGATCTTGATCAGGCGATTGCCGCCGTAGGGCATATTCCACTGCCACCTTATATAGCTTCGAAGCGAGCCGATGACAGTCGTGATCGCGAAGACTATCAAACCGTCTACGCGCGGGAAGAAGGTGCGGTTGCCGCGCCGACTGCGGGGCTGCATTTCACGCCGGAACTGTTGAATGACCTAAAGAAACAGGGAATAGAAGAACATTTCGTGACGTTGCACGTAGGCGCGGGCACGTTTCTCCCTGTGAAAGCCGATGACACCGCCGATCACAAGATGCATGCGGAGATCGGCACTGTCGATCAACGCACGGCGGATGCGCTCAATGCGGTCAAAGCGCGGGGCGGACGTGTTGTCAGCGTCGGTACAACATCGCTGCGTCTGCTCGAAAGCGCGACCGACGAAAACGGCGTCATCAAGTCTTGGTCGGGGCCGACGGACATTTTCATAACGCCTGGCTACAAGTTCCGGGCCGTCGACATGCTGATGACCAATTTTCACCTGCCGCGATCTACGCTGTTCATGCTGGTCTCGGCCTTCGCCGGGTTCGAACGTATGCATGCAGCCTATGAATATGCAATCAAGAATCACTACCGCTTCTATTCCTATGGCGATGCAAGCCTGTTATGGCGATCCGCATCATGAGCGAAAATTTTGAATTCAAACTGGTTGCCACGGATGGCAAGGCGCGGCGCGGCGAAATCACCATGCCACGCGGTACCGTACGTACCCCCGCCTTCATGCCGGTTGGAACTGGTGGCACCGTCAAGGCTATGTATATGGACCAGGTGCGTGAGCTTGGCGCCGATATTATCCTTGGCAATACCTATCATCTGATGCTGCGGCCAAGCGCTGAACGCGTGGCGAGACTCGGCGGCTTGCACGAGTTTGCGCGCTGGCCTGGGCCAATCCTGACGGATTCCGGTGGATTTCAGGTCATGTCGCTGGCGCAATTGCGCAAGCTGACCGAGAGCGGGGTGACGTTCCGCTCGCACATCGACGGTCGCGCTTATGAGATGACACCAGAGCGGTCGATCGAGATTCAAGGGCTGCTGGATTCCGATATTCAGATGCAACTGGACGAATGTGTGGCCTTGCCATCTACACCGAAGGACATCCAGCGGGCGATGGAACTGTCGCTGCGCTGGGCCGAGCGCTGCAAGGTTGCCTTCGGCAACCAGCCGGGCAAGGCCATGTTCGGCATTGTGCAGGGCGGGGACGTCGCTGATCTGCGCATCCGCTCGGCGCAGGCGCTGAAAGGTATGGACCTGAAAGGCTATGCGGTCGGCGGGCTCGCGGTTGGCGAGCCGCAGGAAATCATGTTGGACATGCTTGATATTACCTGTCCCGAACTACCAACGGAAAAGCCGCGCTATCTCATGGGCGTCGGCACGCCCGACGATATCCTGAAATCTGTAGGGCGTGGTATCGATATGTTTGATTGCGTTATGCCGACGCGGGCAGGGCGCCATGGGCTCGCCTTTACGCGGCGTGGTAAGGTGAACCTGCGCAATGCGCGGCATGCGGATGATCCGCGTCCGCTAGACGAAGAATCAGAGTGCCCGGCGGCGCGGGATTACAGTCGCGCCTATTTGCATCATCTCGTCAAGTCAGGAGAAGCGCTGGGTGCGATGCTGTTGACATGGAATAACCTTTCTTACTATCAGCAGCTGATGCAAGGTATTCGCGGCGCTATCGAAGTCAGCAATTTCAATGGCTTCATGGAGGAAACGCAAGTAGCGTGGGCACGGGGCGATATACCCGTCTTTACCTGATCAGGCCGTTACAAGCACGTCCGCCGTTTTCGGATCGACCGACTCGAACAGATTCCGCAATCGATCGATTGCAGCGATCTGTTCTTCTTTGCTTACCAGGTTCATCTCGAAGAGTTTAAGGCTGCGGAGACCTTCAATCGTCAGAAACACCATCATTGCCAGTGCAGGATCTTCCGCGTTTTCGCGCATGCGCTGCAGTAGTTGCTTGTTGTAACGGCGAATGGGTTCAAGAAATCCGGGGTCATTGGCTATAGCCGCGAGGATACCTGAAGGTTCCGGTTCATTGCAAAGGAACTCGGCGCGATACACGGCAATACAGGCGAGAACCACACTGTTGGGGCTGTGATTCCTGGCAGCTTCTTCCTTTCGCAGTGATTCGTCGAACTCGGAGACGTGTTGTTCAACGAGGGCTTCCAGCAACTTGGCCTTGGTCGGAAACGTATAGAGCAATCCGCCTTTTGAAAGACCCGCTCGCCGCGCCACCGCATCGAGGGAAAGGTGCACAGGCCCAACTTCCTTGGCGATTTCAGCCGCAGCCTGCAATATCTTGTCTTTGGTCGAGAGAGTGTCAGTCGTCATTCTAAAGCTTTCGATCTACGCGAGTTACCAACCCATATTGACATTACCGTCCGGACGGTACAGTACATTGCGCGTGGCCATCAAGTCCACACGATTTAATCCCATATGACAGGCTGGCAGACTTTTTGCTGGCCATTGTTTTGTTCTGGAGCCGCCTTTCCATGATTAAGCGCTACATTGCACCCGTAATCATTCTAATCCTAGTCGTAGTGATCAGTGGATTGGTGTGGGCAAAGGCTCCGGAGTTCAAGGGGTACGTACTGCCTACAGCCATAGGCATTCTGGTCTTCGTTGGATTGATCTGGGCATTGTTCCCCAAGATCAAGCGCTACATGATGCCCGCGATCATTCTAATTCTGGTCGTGGCGGTCGCTGGTGGCTTGGTCTGGTTCAATTTCTTCAGAGAAACGATGATCAAGCAATTCTTCGCAACAATGCAACAGCCAGCGGCGCCCGTGTCGACTTACACCGTCAAGCCGGGCGAGTGGATGCCGGAAATCGAGGCGATCGGTACGGTCAGCGCCATTCAGGGCGTTGAGCTCTCGGTGGAAGTTGCCGGTATAGTCAAGGATATCCCGTTCAAGGCCAATCAGATAGTCGAGCAGGACGCGCCGCTCCTGCAACTCGACGATGCGATCGAGAAAGCCGACATTGTTGCCGCCCGGGCGCAGGATGTACTGATGGATCAGACCCTGGCACGTGCCCGCACGCTCAATACCCGAGGTGTCGGTGCCGTCTCTGCTGTCGACGAAGCGCAGTCTGCCTCTTTGGCCAAGAAGGCCGAGATCGCCAAATTGCAGGCCGTTATGGACCAGAAGTTGTTGAAGGCGCCTTTCAAGGGCACCGTCGGCATCCCGCGCATTGAACTCGGGCAATATCTGCCAATAGGCACGGTGGTCGTTTCCTTGCAGGATCTCACGACGATGCGCGTGGACTTTACAGTGAATGAGCAGGTGCTGAGCCAGATCAAGATCGGCCAGCCGATCAAACTCGGTCTGACGGATATTGACATCAACTATGACGGCAAGATTACGGCGATCGAACCCAGAATCGATCCGGCTACAAGACTGGTTTCGGTTCGTGCGCAGGTTGACAATTCTGAGGGAGACTTGCGCCCAGGTCAGTTTTCCCAAGTTCGGGTGACACTGCCGAAAGAAGAGAATGTCTTCACGCTGCCGCAGACGGCGCTCGTTTCGAGCCTCTATGGCGATTATGTCTACGTTGTTCGTCCCGCTCCGGATGAAGCCAAGCCAGCAGATCCAGCGAAGCCTGCAGACGCCCCTAAATCCGCCGACGCGAACGCAGCTGGGCAGCCGGCGACAGCGGAAAAGAAGGAAGAGAAGCTCACCGTTGCGCAGGTTTTCGTCACACCGGGGCGCCGTTCCGGTCTTGTGGTCGAAATAACCAAGGGTCTCAAAGAGGGTGATATCGTCGTCACAGCAGGTCAGAACAGATTGAACCCAGGTGCGGCAGTCAAGATCGCCAATGATGTGAATCCCGCTAACACAACCCAATCAGGACTGCCTACAAAATGAATTTCTCAGACATATTCATTCGCCGTCCGGTCCTGTCGACGGTTGTCGCTCTGATGATCATCCTGCTTGGCGCGCAGGGGTTGGTGAATCTTTCGGTGCGTCAATATCCCAAGGTCGAAGAGACGGTCATCACCATCAAGACCACCTATGCCGGCGCGAGCGCGGACCTGATGCAGGGATTTATCTCGGCACCCATTGCAAAGGCTGTGACCACCACGGAAAACATCGACTACGTGACGTCGTCTTCCGCTCCGTCATCGAGCACGGTTACGGTCCAGATGAAGCTTGGCGCCAACCCGGACGCAGCGTTGACCGAGGTGATCTCCAAGGTCAATCAGGTGCGTGGCGATCTGCCGGAAGAAGCCGACGATCCCGTGATCACGAAGGGGACAGGTCAGGACTTCGCGACGATGTACCTCGCTGTGCAAAACCCGAACATGACCAGCGAGCAGATCACGGAGTATCTGGAGCGTGTTATCCAGCCGCGCATGTCGACGATTCAGGGTGTTGCCGACGCGCAGATTCTGGGTGGCCAGGTGTTTTCCATGCGTGTGTGGATCGATCCGATCAAGCTGGCTGCGCGCAAGACGACTGCAACGGAAGTATTGACGGCGATAAATCAGTCGAACTTCCTGTCGGCGCCGGGCAAGGTGGAAAATCTCTACAACGCCGCGCCCATCACGTTGAAGACGACACTGCAGACGCCTGAGGCGTTTGGCGCCATGCCGATCAAGTCGGACGGCGACAATATTATCCGTCTGCGTGACGTGGCACGGGTTGAGCTGGGAGCGGTCAACAAGGATACAATCGTTAGCTTCAATGGAGCCAGTGGTACCTTCCTTGGTATTTTCCCGACACCTGCCGCCAACCCCATCGATATGACGGCTGCTGTTCGCAAGGAATTGCCCTCGATTCAAGCGACCCTGCCCGAAGGCATGCAGCTCTACATGGTTTATGACTCGACGGAGCAGATCAGCTCATCGATTGAGGAAGTGTTCAAGACCATCGGCGAGGCGGTGCTGATCGTTGTTGCAGTGATCCTGCTCTTCCTCGGATCTTTCCGCTCGGTAATCATTCCGGTCGTCACCATCCCGATTTCGCTGATCGGCGTGTGCTTCTTCTTGTTCATGCTCGGTTATTCGATCAATCTGCTCTCGCTTCTGGCGATGGTTCTGGCCATTGGCCTCGTCGTCGATGACGCGATCGTGGTTCTGGAGAATATCCATCGTCACATTGAGGAGGGTCTGAGACCGCTTGATGCCGCGTTAAAAGGCATGAAGGAAATCACCGGACCCATCGTGGCGATGACCATCACGCTTGCCGCCGTGTTCGCCCCCCTCGGATTTACAGGCGGCCTCACTGGCTCGCTTTTCCGTGAATTCGCGTTCACGCTTGCCGGTGCCGTGATCATTTCCGGTGTGGCGGCCCTGACCGTATCACCCATGATGTGCGCGCTGTTGCTGCGGGCAGGCGGTCACAGCCGGTTCCAGAGAATTGTTGATGGCAGTTTTGGTTGGCTGGAAGGTGCTTATGAACGGCGCGTTGCGGGCTCGCTGAATTTCCGGTTTGTCACCTTGTTTATCGTTATCGCACTCGTTGCCTTGACCGGCTTCCTGTTTACCAAGACCAACTCTGAACTTGCTCCCGAAGAAGATTCTGGCGCACTGTTTGCCATCGTCAATGGCCCGCAATATGCGACATCGCAATATACCAAACTTTACGCGGACCAGATCGATGCCTTGACCAAAGACCTGCCGGAGTTGAAAACACGCTTCAATATCCTGGGCTTCGGCGCAACGAATTCCGCCTTCGCCATCTGGGTGTTCAAGGATTGGTCGGAGCGCACCAAATCGCAAGCACAGCTGAAAGAGGAACTGCAAGGCATGATCAGCCCGCTTGCCGGCGTCGAAGCCTTCATCTTTGCGCCGCCTGACTTGCCAGGTACCGGTGGCGGACTGCCGATTTCAATCATTATCCAGTCGACTGGGCCAGCCGACAAGGTGTTCGAAGTTGCCGAAGAGATCAAGAACAAGGCGCAGGCTTCTGGTCAGTTTATCATCGTGCAGAATTCGCTTTCGTTCAACGCGCCGCAGGTAACTGTCACGATCGATCGCGATCGCGCTTCGGCGCTGGGCGTGCCCGTGAGTGATATCGGCCAAACGCTTGGGTTGTTGGTCGGTGGTGGCAAGATCTCGAAATTCGATCGTGATTCCAACAGCTACGACATTATTCCTCAGGTGCCACAGGATTATCGGTCCAACCCGGAAAAGCTCGGCCAATATTTCGTCAAGAGTGCCTCCGGTGAAATGGTACCTTTGTCGGCAGTGATCAAAATCACGGAAAATGCATCACCAGCTGCTATCGAACAGTTCAACCAGCTTAACTCGGCGACGATTTCGGCATTGCCACTACCGGGTGTTACCACCGGGCAGGGTCTGCAGACGGTTATCAACACGGCTACTCCCTTGATGCCGGATGGCTTCTTCATGGATTACTCAGGCCAGTCGCGCCTGGAAATTGAGCAGGGCAGTACGATTCTGATTGCCTTCATCCTCGCGGTGATCGTGATCTATCTGGTACTCGCGGCGCAGTTCGAAAGCTTCCGCGATCCGTTCATCATCATGATGTCGGTCCCGCTGTCGATTTTCGGTGCGATCGTGCCCCTGAACCTCGGTTTGGGCACGCTGAACATCTATACGCAGGTAGGACTGATAACTCTTGTGGGATTGATCACCAAGCATGGGATTCTCATAGTGGAGTTTGCCAACCAGCAGCGTGAATTGCATGGCGTATCGCGACACGACGCGATCATCCTGGCGGCAAAGACACGGCTTCGTCCGATCCTGATGACAACAGCCGCCATGGCCCTCGGCGTTATCCCTTTGATTACGGCAACTGGTGCCGGTGCTGCGGCACGCTATTCGATCGGTCTGGTGATTTTCTCCGGCATTCTTGTCGGCACGATCTTCACGCTCTTCGTGGTTCCGATGTTCTACACCTTCATTTCCAAGAAGGATGCAAAGGTTGAAACGGTGCCGGTCTCCGATACCGGTGGCGCGGCGCCACAGCCGAGCCACACCTAGAAGTCAGTGCTTAAAAAAACTAAAAAGCCTCCGAACCTTTCCGGTCCGGAGGCTTTTTTTGTGCGAACGGAAAGTCAGGCCCGTTTAACGGCACGAAGAATAAAGAGCAGAATAACCGCTCCCACCGTTGCGGCGATGATCGCACCAATGATGCCGCTGCCGAGCGAGATACCGAGCCTCGGAAAAAGATATCCCGCAATGAAGGCACCGATAACGCCGACAACCAGGTCACCCACGAGACCGAAACCGCCTCCGCGAACGAGCTGGCTTGCAAGCCATCCCGCTATCAATCCCACCAGAAGAAAAATAAGAAGACTTTCTACGCCCATAGCCAATTCTCCATAAAACCGGTTTGCCGGAGCATAATCCTGAGAGAACTATGTCCCATTCAACGTTTGTGCGTCCGATTGAACGCACGGCGCATTAGGATGCTTCGCCGGCCCGGATTCTTGATCCATGCATTGGCAGGAGAATCACCGAGACGATTCTACGATGGGATGCGGGATTTGAATAACGAAAGTTTGCAAATGAAATTAGGGTGCTGACCCTGGATATTAACGTGGTCAAAAAACTACACCGGCTGTGGTTTCCACGGCCGGCATAGTTTCGAATACGACAGAAATGTCGTGCCGTCAGAAGGTTATTGTGCAGGAGCAGTAGTAGCAGCAGGCTGTTTTACAGTCTTCTTGGCGGACATCTTATGCACCTTCTTAACAGGCTTGTGAGCCTTTTTCACGGTTGTCGTCGTATCCGGAGTAGTTGTCGATGCGGCAGGAGCGGCGTTGGCGCTGGAAGCAATAACCGGAGCCGAAACAGCGAGGGCAACGGCGAGACCGAGAGCTGTATAGAGGGACTTTTTCATTGGTCAGTTTCCTTTTGATGCGGGCTTGTGGGACATAGTCGGTCAGTCATCGACCGGCTGCACACCAAGCAGCTTCAAAGCCTGGGCATACGATCTGATCCCCTGCGCCTGCTTGTTGCTTGCGCAGAACCTCGTTCCCGTTTTTTGAAGTGCTTTCGCCTTGGCTGCCCGTTTTGCCTCGGCGTGTTCCGTAATTGCGTGTTGAACTTGCTGCTGGAGCTTGCCGCACAATTCTGTGCGGGTGAGCGTCTCCGCTGCCATTGACTGCTCGATGGGTGCGGTGAAGAACATCGCACTGGTCAGGACGATTGTCGAAATGGTCAATATGTTCCGCATAAGAGCCATTTGAGTTACGAAGAAATCCTGTTTCAACCAGTCAACCGCGGTCGACGGACTTTTTATCGTGCAAGAGTGTTGCCTCAGTTTTTCTGCTTTGTGGTGTTTTGTTTCTGGATTGTAACAAGACGCGGAACGACAGAATTCCGCCCGCTTCGCCAGTCATTGGGTGTTGCAGGTTTACTCTCCTGGTCCCGAAGAATTGCATGGCTTTCCAAAGTGGAACATGCATAAAAACGGCGAGTTGAACCGCGCGGACTGGCTGGGCGCAAAACGATCGCCATCAGGAATTGAGTATGAAATCCGAAGCGCATATTCTGATTGTCGACGATGATGAAGCCATTCGCGATCTCCTGCATGAGTTTTTGAAAAAGCGGGGAATGCATGTCTCGGTTGCACGAGACGGCGAGGAAATGCAGGAAGTGCTTTCCCGCTCGCCCATCGACCTTCTCATTCTGGATGTGATGCTTCCGGGCAAGAGCGGCATGGAAATCTGCCGGGATATCCGCATGCATTCCCGTATCCCGATCATCATGCTGACTGCCGTCACAGAGACCACTGACCGGGTGGTAGGGCTCGAAATGGGAGCCGACGACTATGTTTCCAAACCGTTCGATCCGAGGGAATTGCTGGCGCGGGTCAGGGCAGTGCTGCGCCGTCTCGACACGTCCGGTCCTGACCGGCGGCTCGAACCCACGATCTACAAATTCGCTGGCTGGACGATGGACTGCTCGCGCAGGCGGCTTGTGTCTCCAGATGCCGTGCGTGTGGAACTAACCACGGCGGAGTTCAATCTCCTCGAAACGTTGGTCAAAAGCGCCCAACGCATGTTGAGCCGGGATCAGTTGCTGGAATTGGTGGGCAACAACGCTGCTTATGGTTACGACCGCAGCATCGATATTTTGATCAGCCGTCTACGCCGGAAGATGGAAGATGATTCCCGTTCACCGAAACTGATTCTGACGATCCGGGGCGGCGGCTATCAATTCGTTCCGGAAGTCAGCACGGAATGAAACGGTTCCTGCCCCAATCGCTGCCAAGCTGGATCCTGCTCATTCTGATTGCCGGCCTGCTTACGACGCAGGTTGCAACACTATCAATCGTTTCTCGCGATCGCACCGAAAACAACAATGTGCTCGAGCTTTTCCGTTTGAGCGAGCGGGCCTATACACTCGTCAAGGTGCTCTATGCTGCGCCCGCATCCGACCGATCGCTTCTTGCGAGCGCTTTGTCTAACTCGGCCAATCCTCTTTCCATGTCCGACGAGCCGGCCGTGACATCGGCCATCGCTTCGGACGATAGTCTTGCCGAGCTCGAAGATGTGCTTGTTGCACGATTGACCGCTTTCGGAGTGACCGACGCCCGGATCCGCCGCGTCTCGAACCGCGCGCCTACCAGTCCCGCAACAAACCCCAGCGCGCCTGATCCCGATGTCGGCATTGTAGAGCGCCAGCTTTCTGATATCGCGGAGGATTTCAGCCAAAGTGACGGGCTCGCGGCCTCGATTAAGTTCAAGGATGGCCAATGGCTGAATTTCGTTACGCCGATCGCGCCTGAACCTCCGATCTTCACGGCACAGACGTTGCCTCTGTTTGGTTCTGTTGCCGCGGTCGTAATTGCAATGTCAATCTGGGCGATGCGCCGATTGACGGCGCCGTATCGGGCGTTGGAAAGAGCAGTCAAGCGCATCGGCGAGGATGTGAAGTCGCCGCCATTGCCCGAATTTGGCAGCAGCGAGTATAAATCGGCGGCGCGGGCGGTGAACACCATGCAGGCGCAATTGAGGGAGTATGTAGCCGACCGTGAGCAGCTTGCCGCGGCACTGGCTCATGATCTGCGCACGCCGCTCACCCGCATTCGCCTGCGGCTAGAACTGTTGCGGAAATCGCCGCTGCGCCAATCGCTCACGCATGATTTGAACGATATCGAGGCAATATCCCGATCGGTCATCGATTTCGCCACCTATGAAATCGTCGATGAAGAGCAGGAGAAGATCGACTTCTGGTCTTTGGTTGACTCGGTTGCCGATAGTTTTCCGCAGGCCTCATTCAACAAAACCAGCCATGCGTCGCGCGGACTGATCTGTATCGGCCGTCCGATCGCGCTGCGGCGCTGCGTCACAAACCTCGTCAACAACGCGGTGACCTATGGCGAAAAAGCCCATATCAGTCTCATGCAAAGTGGCGCCGACATTTTGCTGACGATCCATGACGAAGGGCCGGGTATTCCTCAGGCCAAGCTCGATGAAGTGTTCCAGCCATTCCGGCGGGTCGAAAGCTCGCGCAACCGGCAGACTGGCGGATTTGGCCTTGGCCTGACGATTGCGCGCAATATTGCCCGGCGCAGCGGCGGCGATATCAAGCTGGAGAACGACGTCAAGGGTGGTCTGAGAGCCGAATTGCGAATTCCGCGCGCCGTCTGATGCCATGCGCAGAAAGGCACTCGGTACGATTCCCGATACTCACTCCACGGTGCCAATCACGGCGACGCAGTCACCCGGTTTGACCAAGCCCGGAAAATGCCGTGCGGCAAGGAGCCCGCTGAGCTTTGCACGGATTTCGGCCGGAGCGGCGCCGGTGCGGCCAATCGGATGGATGCGAGCGATCACTTGCCCTTCTTTAACGGGATCGCCCAGATCGACCATCGTTTCGATCAGCCCTTCATCCTCCGCAAAGGAAAAGCAATCGCCCGACGGCATATCGAGCCAGCGCGTTTCGCGCTGGTCTATCTTGCCGCCGACGATACCCGCATGCCGCAGCACGTTGATCGCGCCGCGTTTGGCGATGGCGACTGTTTCGGCGCGAGCCGTACCGCCACCGCCAAGTTCGGTGGTGACAAACACCTTGCCCATTTCCTCGACAGTCGTGTCATACATGCCAACCGCATCGATCTCGAGCATGCGCATCGACCAGGGCGCGGAGAACGCTTTGACGGCGTCGAAGCCCTTCGCCTCCTGCACTTTGTCTGGCAGGATATGGGCGGCGGCAAAGGGTACGAAATCCAGCGTCCTGCCACCAGAATGGAAATCGAGGACGATATCAGCCCGCGGCAGCAATTCGCGGGTGAAATAGTCGGCGATCTTCTGGGTTATCGTGCCATCCGGTTTTCCTGGATAGCTGCGGTTCATATTGCCCTTGTCGATCGGCGAGGTGCGCGTGCCAGCGCGGAAGGCCGGATAATTCATCGCCGGAACGATGATAACCGTACCGCTGACCTTACCGACGTCGAGCGTGCGGGCAAGATCGAAGAGTGCGATCGGTCCTTCATACTCATCGCCGTGATTGCCTCCTGTCAGAAGCGCGGTCGGCCCGCTGCCATTACGGATGACCGCAATGGGGATCATAACAGACCCCCAGGCGGAATCATCGCGGCTATAGGGCAGCCGCAAAAAGCCATGCTGCACGCCCTGCTTGTCCAGATCGATGGTCGGTGTGACGGGCGACGGCTGAAGGTTATCTGGCTGCATCATGACCTCAATTCTTGACGAACAGCTTGCGCGGTACATTCGCGAAGCACTCGACGCCAGTATCGGTAATCAGAATGCTTTCGGTGATTTCCAGCCCCATGGTATCGAGCCAAAGGCCCGTCATGAAATGGAAAGTCATGCCTGGCTTGAGTTCGGTCTTGTCACCCGGACGCAAGCTCATTGTGCGTTCGCCCCAATCTGGAGGATAGGAAATGCCGATCGGGTAGCCGGTTCGATTATCCTTGACGATGCCGTATTTCTTCAGGATGCCGAAGAACGCATTGGCGATATCCTCGCACGCATTGCCGGGTTTTGCCGCCGCTAGACCGGCTTCCATACCTTCGAGTGTGGCTTTTTCCGCATCGAGGAATTCCTGCGTCGGTTTGCCGAGGAACACAGTGCGCGACAGTGGAACGTGATAGCGGTTGTAGCAGCCGGCGATCTCGAAGAAGGTGCCTTCGCCGGTTTTCATCGGCTTGTCGTCCCAGGTGAGATGCGGGGCGGAGGCATCGGCGCCAGACGGAAGCAGCGGCACGATGGCGGGATAATCGCCACCGAAATCATTAGTTCCACGGATGCCAGCATCGTAAATCTCGGCGACCAGATCGCATTTGCGCATACCGGGCTCGATCTTATCGACGATCCGCTGATGCATAAGCTCGACGATGCGCGCGGCCTTGCGCATGTACTCAATTTCAGTCGGACTTTTCACCGCGCGCTGCCAGTTTACGAGCGCCGTCCCATCGACGAAGCGGGCGTTGGGCAAATGTTTCTGCAAGGATGCGAACGCCGCCGCCGAAAACCAGTAATTATCCATCTCGACGGCGATGGTCAGCTTGTCCCAACCGCGCTCGGCAATTATTTTTGAAAGATAATCCATCGGATGCCGTTCAGTCGACTGAACATAATTATCCGGATAACCAATGATATTGTCGTGTGAGAGGTAGGCTGTACGCTTCGCACCGTTGGCATCCTGACCGCGGCCGTACCAGATCGGTTCGCCCTCCGGCGGTACCATCACGGCTTGGTGCACATAGAACGACCAGCCATCATATCCCGTCAGCCACGCCATATTGGAGGGATCGCTGCAGATCAGAAGATCGATGCCGCGCTTTTGCATGGCAGCGCGTGTCTTCTGCAATCTTTCGGCAAATTCCTGCCGGGTGAACTTGAGACTTGGCTCGGTCATAGTGGTTTCCTCATGCTTGGGCCGAAGCCCATATCAACTTTCGAAATTGGTCCCGGCATTGGCCTGTCTGGCGCGGTCCCGGGCAAGTGTTGCAATGGCTGTATCCTGCACGCCGGTGCCGGTCAGATCGGCCAGGGTAATTGCCTCAGGTGACGGCCGGCCCTGAACCGAACCCGCGATGATGGAACCAAGCTCGGGGAAAACCGCCTCCGCCTTTACCAGACCGGCTTCGATGGCGTGGTGCAGCTCGCCGAGGCGCCGTGTCTGCTTGAGGCTATCAGCGATATAGAGATCAGCTTTGGCGATGATGACGGGATCGAGCTCGTTTTTGTGCTCGGCATCGGAGCCCATGGCGGTAATGTGCTGACCCGGCTGCAGCCACTTCGCTTGCAGGATTGGCTGAGAGGAGGGCGTTGTCGTCACGATGATATCCGCGTCCCGGACAGCCTTTTCCGGATCGTCGAGAGCGGTGACCAAGATGCCGAGCCTTTCCGTCAGGTCGCTTGCGGCTTGCTGCGCCTTGTCGATGTCGCGCGCCCATATGCGCGCCTGTGTGATCGGGCGAACCAGCGTCAACGCCTCGAGTTGCAAGCGTGCCTGAACGCCAGCGCCGAAGATTGCCGCGACACTGGATTCGGGCCGCGACAGATGTTTTGCTGCAACGGCGCCAGCCGCTGCCGTACGCACGTCGGTCAGATAACCATTGTCGAGCAACAAGGCCTCGACCAGACCCGTGCGGCTGCTAAGCAGAACCATCATGCCGTTGACGCTGGGCAGGCCAAGCTTGGGATTATCAAAGAAACCGGGGCTGATCTTGATGGCAAAACCATCGATGCCTGGAACATACGCGGTCTTCACATCGACTTCGCCGCGATGTTCCGGAATGTCGAGTCGCAGGATGGGCGGCATCGCGACGGTCTTGGTCGCCAAGGCCTCGAAGGCAGATTCCACGCAAGCGATGGCGTCGAGATCGAGTGACACGATCTTGCGCAAATCCGCTTCGGTTAGGATCGTCATGCGGGGCATATTTCGGCCTTTTCGCTGATGTCTGCGCAGATAATGCGCCGGTGCTGGTTCATGTCGACATTGCGGCCGGAAAGAATGGCAACGATCGGTCCCTTTGCCTTGATTTTTCCCGCGAGCAGCGCACCTACGCCGACGGCCGCTGCACCCTCTATGATTTCGCGCTCATAGGCGTAGGCATGAGCCATGCCGGCAGCGATTTCATCCTCGGAGAGCAGGATCACCTCATCAAGCAGGTCGCGGACCATTGCGAAGGTGAACTGGTTATCGATACCAATTCCGCCGCCCAGTGAATCCGCCAGGCTTTCGCTTTCTTCCACCAAAACCGGCTTTCCGGCATCAAGACTGGCCCGCATGGCGGCGCCGCGATCCATAGTCAAACCGATGATCTTCGCGGCTGGACGTCTGGCTTTGATCGCCGCTGCAACGCCCGAGGCCAGGCCACCACCCGATACCGGAACCAGAACCGTGTCCACATCCGGAACTGCTTCAACGATTTCGAGACCGAGCGTGCCTTGCCCGGCAATGACGGCCGCATTGTCGAAAGGCGGCACCATGATGAGGCCATCTCTCTGCACGAGCCGGTCGACTTCCTCTTGTGCATCATCCTGCGATTTGCCGATAATGCGTATTTCGGCCCCAAGGCTGCGGATTTCATCGACCTTGTTTTGCGGGACCAAGCGCGACATGCAAATCACGGCGCGGATACCTTCCAGATGTGCGGCATAGGCGAGGGCGCGGCCATGGTTCCCCGTGGATGCCGCGACCACGCCGCGTTGCTTTTCAGTTGCTGAAAGCTGGCTCAGCGCATTGGTAGCGCCACGCAGTTTGAAGCTACCCGTAGTCTGGCGGTGTTCGAGCTTGAGATAGACGGGTAGTCCCATCTTTTCCGATAGCGATGACGAGGTGACGGTAGGGGTAAGCATTACCTTGCCTTCAAGCGCCAGGCGCGCTTTCTCGATATCGGCAATGGTCACCAATCTGTCAGTCATCGCTACCAACCTGCCATGGACTGAGTCATCAGGCTGCCCAATTCGGGGCGCGGCGTAAGGTCGTCGCAAATGCGCAGCGTCGCCCATGCGGTTGCCAGATTGCTGCTGACAACAGGCTTTCCGATTGCCTGTTCGATTGCGAACGCAACGCTTGCCGCCCGCAGTGCCGTGCAAGAAATGAACAACGCGTCCGCATCACTTGCCATCGCTTCGCGGGCAGCGGAAATCAGCGATTGCCGACTGATCCGCGCCATCTCGCGATCATCGTCGAGACCAAAACAGGTGAAACTCGCAATATCGAAACCCTTGGCAGCGAAATAGCCCGCCATCGGCGTGCTGGTTTCGATCGTATAGGGCGTGAGAATGCTGATGCGCTCTGCACCGAGAGCCTGTAGCCCACGTACGGCTGCCAGTGGCGGCGTCACGACCGGCACGGCTGGCTTGGCGCGGTTGATTGCAGCTTCGATCTCGTTGTCACCGATCACAACAGAAGCCGAGGTGCATGAGTAGCAGATCACATCCAGATCTTCGTCCGGCAGGATCAGGCTTGCGCCCTCGGTAAGAGAAGGCTGCATGCGCCGCAGATTGTCCGGCGTGGTCGGGTTCGCATAGGGAATGCGCGCCGTATAAAGGCCAACGCGATCGCTGGCGACCATACGCTGGAAATCCGGCTCGGTGGTGTGATCGGTAGCAAGAATGACGAGCCCAACCCGTTTGGCGAGCGGGCGGTCATCAAAGTCCAGTGCCATGGCGGTTTGATGGATCGTAGGGAAGGCGTCCATGATCATACTCCTCAGTCGATCCTGCCATAGCGGCGCTCAAGCCAGCGTAGCCCGACGACGGATATCAGGCTGATGACGAGGAAGAACGCTCCGACCAGCGTGATCGGCTCAATATAGCGATAGTTGTAGTTGGCGATGCTGCGTGCCTGGTTCATCAGTTCAAGCACGGTGATCGCGGACAGAAGCGGTGTTTCCTTGAACATGGCGATGAAGTAGTTAGCCAGCGCTGGAATCATTGGCGGCAATGCCTGCGGCAGGATGATCTGCGTCCAGGTCTGCGTCGAACTTAGGTTGCAGGCCTTGGCCGCTTCCCACTGGCCGCGCGCAACATTGTCGATGCCGGCGCGATAGACCTCCGCCGTATAGGTTCCGTAGTGCAGTCCGAGACCGATCACACCAGCCACGAGCGGCGAAAGTGTCAGTCCAAGATCCGGCAGGACGTAAAAGATGAAATAAAGCTGTACCAGCAGAGGCGTTCCGCGAATGAACTCCGCAACGAAGCCCATCGGCCTCGAAATCAGCTTGTTTTTCGATCGCCGGATGATGGCGATGGCAAGCCCAACAATTGCAGCCAGTATGTAGCCAAGGACCGTCGCGAGGATGGTGATCTTCACCCCCTCGATGAGGGTCGGAAGAATTTGAATGACGAAAGCCCAATCCCACTCCATTGCCGCCCCCTATGATCTGATGCCGTCTAGGCCGCGCGTCAGATGACGCTCGAGACCACGGATGGCGAAGGAGATAACGCAGGCAATGGCGAAGTAGAGAATGAGTATTGTGAGGAATGGAAAGAGTGTGCTGCCGGTCTGCGCACGTACCACTTGTGCTTGAAACGTCATGTCCGACAAGGAGATAAGCGAGACCACGGCAGATGCTTTCAAAAGCTCGATGGCATTGTTGCCGAAGGTCGGCAGCATCAGCACGAAGGCCTGCGGAAGAATCACATGTCGAAGGCCTTGCCAGCGGTTGAAGTTAAGCGCGGTGCAGGCCTCATACTGTTCCTTGCCGATGGATTTGATAGCGCCGCGCACCACTTCGGCAGCGTATGCCCCTACATTGAGGCCCAGTGCGAGCACACCGGCCTGCAAGGGCGTCAGCGTGAAACCAAAAAGCGGTAACACGAAATAGGCCCAGAACAGCTGAACAAAGATCGACGTGCCGCGGAAGAATTCGATATAGGCTGTCGCGAGCCACCGCACCGGCGCAAGGCGCGACAAGCGCCCTAGACCGGCCAGGAATGCCATCACGAGCGCCAGCGCCGAGCCCATCAGCGTCAGCTTGATGGTCACGACCGCACCGTCGAGAATGAGTTGCAGATAGCCGGCCCATTGGCCCATCGCTACGCCACCTTTGCTGGAATTGCTGAACATATGACCGCTTCGCTGTCACGCGAAGCGGTGGAAGCGTCGCGGATTACTTGGCCGCGCAGAGCTTTTCGCGGGTGGTCGACATCGCAGCCTGTGCCGAGAAACCATAGGGCTCGATGATCTTGGCGAACTCACCCGATGTCTTCATCTCGGCCAGAACCTTGTCGAATTCATCGCGAAGAGCCGTGTCGCCTTTGCGGAATGCCGCGCCATCGCAATAAACCGGAGCGCCCTGGACGGGAGCGATCACTTCGAGATTCGGGTCATTGGCTTTCTTGACCAGATCGTTGATCGACAGGACCGGCAACGAATAGGTGTCGATACGACCGTCCTGCAGCATTTTCAGGCCGCTCTGGCCATCCGGCACGACGATGACGCGTTCACGCGGCACACCGGCCTCGAGCGCAAGGCGTTCTTCGGTACCACCGCCAGGTGCACCGATCGTCGCCTTTTCATCCTTGGCGATATCGGCATAGCTCTTAAAGCCTTTTGGATTGCCCTTTTTCACCAGGAATGCTTCCGCATCGCAAAGGATTGGCTCGGAATAAGCCACTGCGTTGCAGCGCTCCGGCTTCATGAAAAGACCGGCAGTGACGACATCATGCCGACCAGCCTGAAGGCCGGGGATCATGGCGCCATATTCCGAAATTGAGGCGACAACATCGTTGACGCCGAGTTTCTTGAACACTGCCCGTGCAACGTCTGGTGCAGCACCGGAGACGGTACCATCGGCCTTGACGGCCGTGAACGGCGGTTCGTTGGCGATGGCGATACGGGCAAAGCCCTGTGCTTTCAGCTTGTCGAGTGCTTCGTCCGCCTTTGCGGGCATCGAAGACACCAATGCTGAAAGTGCGGCAGCTCCCAACAATGCGCTTATAGTTGGTAGTTTGGTCATGTTCCCAGCTCCTTTGGTTTTTCTTGTGTTGCTAATCGTCGGGTTCCCGTCTTCAGACGCGGTGACCAGCGGCGATGATCTTTTTCAGGAAGGCCTGCGTCCTTTCCTGTTTCGGATGGCGGAAGATTTCGTCGGGTTTGCCGTCCTCGACGATGCGTCCGCGATCGAAGAACAGAACGCGGTCGGCAAAGTCGTGGGCAAAACCCATTTCGTGGGTAACGAGAAGCATTGTCATGTCGGTTTCGCGGCAAAGCTTCCAGAGAACGTTCAGCACTTCTTCGACAAGTTCGGGATCGAGTGCGGAGGTGACCTCGTCGAAGAGCATGATTTTCGGCTTGAGGGCGAGGGCGCGCGCAATGGCGACTCGCTGCTTCTGGCCGCCGGACAATTGCGAGGGCATGGACTTCGCCTTGTCGGCTAGCCCGACCATGTCGAGCAATTCCATGGCATGGCGCTCGGCATCCTTTCGCGCCACACCTTTCGTCAACATCGGTGCGAGGGTGACATTGTCGAGAACGCATTTGTGCGGAAAGAGATTGAACAGCTGGAACACCATGCCGATTTTCTCGCGCATGTTATGCAGATGGGCATCGTCGGCTGGTTGCAACTTGCCGTTGCGTTTCATCTGATAGAGATTGTCCCCATCAACAAGGATTTCACCACTGTCGATGCCTTCGAGCGTCATCAGAATGCGCAGGATTGTCGTCTTGCCGGATCCGGATGGGCCGATCAGCGCCAGTTTTTCGCGCGGCGCAACGCTAAACGACAGGTCGTTCAGGACTTTGAACGCACCGAAGCTTTTGTTGATGCCGTTGATCTCGATGATCGGCGCGGTATTCGATGGGGGCATGCATGTCTCCTTCTGGTTGAGACAGCCTCATGCCCTTAACGATGGGAGACTTATGAAATCATGTCAATTATAAAAATTAAATCATGACAATATAGATGATCGTGCTGAATTTTGAGGCCAAACGATTAAATCGCGAGCAACAGATGTTCTAGATCACCGCGCATCAAATTTGCCACGACCCCGAGCCCCGAGCGCAGTTCGGCCTCGGTCGTCGAGCCAAGGGAAATGCGCACCGCCGGATGCCAGGGATGGTTTGATATTCGGAACGAGGTACCGGTTGCTATTGCCACGCCCTGCAGTCGCGCGTGGGCGACGAATGCCTCCTCGGTTCTTTCTCCTGTCAATGGCAACCAGATGTGCAGGCTTTGGGGATGCGACAGGAACGGAATTCCAGACAGGACTTCCGATGCGGTGGCGTGTCTTGTGCGAAGTGCTTCGCGCTGCCAGTTGACCAATTCAAGCGCTGTGCCGTCCGAAACCCAGCGGGTTGCGATCTCGGCAACGATCGGCGTTGCCATCCAGTTTGAAACAAGATGACGATTGGCCACGGCAGCCACGTAGCGGTCCGGCGCGACCAGATAGCCGATGCGTAGCCCGGGCACGACAATCTTGGTGAAGCTGGTGAAATACAGGGTTCGCTCCGGCGCGAGCGACGCAATTGGCGGCGGACGGTTTTCGACGAGTGGACCCAGTATATCGCTCTCGATGATCGCGATATCATGCCGGCGTGCGACGTCCACGATGGCGGCGCGGCGCTCGATGCCCATTAGCGTAGCGGTGGGATTGATCACCGATGGTTGCACGAAAACCGCGCGAATGCCGCTCTCCCGGCAACAAGCGTCCAGTGCTTCCGGAACAATCCCCTGGTCGTCGATCGTCAGACCCTCGAGTGTCAGTCCCAGATAGGAGGCGAGGGGCGTCAGTGTATGATGGCCAATACCTTCGGTCGCGACCTTCGATCCGGGCGGTGCGGCGCTCATCAGCGCCACGGTCATTGCGGCAGTCGCGCCGTTGGTCAGGCTGATATTCGCGGCGGGTACGTCTAACCCGCAGGTCCGCAGCCATTCGACCGCGACGGCACGATGGCGTGGAAATACAACATTTGGCCGGAACGACAACGCCGAACTCGCGGGCAGGTTTTCCGCCAGCCAGCCGAGCGCTTTCTTCATGCGGTCCAGATGCATGGGCTCGCAAATTGGCTTCAGAATCGAAAGGTCGATCACCTCGCCGAGCCTTTCCGGCAGATAGGGCGGGTCGGGCTCGCGACGCAGCGAACGCACGAACGTACCGCGTCCGGTTTCGCCGGAAATAAGATTACGGCGTATCAGTTCTTCATAAGCACGGCTGATGGTTTGCACCGAAAGGTGCAGATCATCGGCCATCTGCCGATGGGTCGGGAGGCGCATGCCGTTCTCAAGTTTGCCATCGGCGATTGCACGTGCAATCTGTTCGGCCAATGAGAGATAGGCCGGACGGCGGAGGGTTGTCGGATCTGGACGCCATAATGTCATGATTTATAAGTGATCCAAGTCAGTGCAATTGACAATCGAAAAATCACAACGTCATGGTTATTGGATGAATTTAGTTGGGCAGGACATGACATCACTCAAGCTTGATCCGATCGATATCCGCATCCTTGACGAGATCCAGCGCGAGGGCCGGATCACCAAACTTGCGCTGGCTGAACGTGTCGGAATCTCGCCGACGCCATGCTGGACGCGCCTGCGCCGGCTGGAGAAGGCCGGAATTATTACAGGTTATCATGCCCGGATTGCTCTGCGGCTGGTGACGCCCGTAACAACCGTGCTGATGGAAGTGACACTAGGCGCACATCGACAGGCGGATTTCGACCGGTTCGAACGGGCGATCAAGACCATACCGGAGGTTGTGGCGTGCTGGTCTGTCGGCGGCGGTGTGGACTATGTGTTGAAGGTCATGGCGCGTGATATCGATGCTTACCAACGGTTGGTCGACGGGCTCTTGCAGCGCGAGATCGGCATAGACAGATATTTCACCTATATCGTCACGAAAACAGTTAAGGACGATGCGATCCTGCCTGTCGCCGATCTCGTCACGGCAACCGAGCCGAGCTAGTCAATCTCTCTTCAAATCGGACCCGATGCAGACAATCTCTCTTCGATCGCTGCGGGAAACGGTCTCTCTCTCCCTTTGATTGTGCGAACCTTGTACCGAACATTTTCGGGAGAGCTGCATGTCCGCCCATTTCGCACGACCAGACCGCCATCCGGCCCTTGATGGCCTGCATGATCGCCGCATGCTGCGCGAGCTAGCATACGTCGATGGCCATTGGACGGCAGGCGATGCCGGCCAGACATTCGAGGTCCGCGATCCGGCGTCAGGTGCGGCAATCGGCTGGGTTTCGAAGCTCAATGCCGATCAAACGACAACTGCCATCGATGCTGCCGCGAAAGCATTTCCACTGTGGCGGGACCTCCTGCCGCAGGAGCGCACGGCCAAGCTGCGGCGCTGGTACGAACTGATTATCGAATCCAAGGAAGATCTGGCTCTGATCATCACTCTGGAGCAGGGCAAGCCGCTCGCGGAATCGCGGGGCGAGATCGAATATGCAGCCTCCTTTGTCGAATGGTATGCTGAGGAAGCCAAACGGCTGAATGCCGAGAGCGTGACCAGCCACTTGCCGGGCGCTGAAATGATGGTCCGGCGCGAGGCCTTGGGCGTCGTCGGTGTCGTCACGCCGTGGAATTTTCCGTCGGCGATGCTGACGCGAAAAGCTGCGGCGGCGCTTGCGGCCGGTTGCACGATCGTCGCACATCCTTCGTCGGAAACGCCGCTTTCGGCGCTGGCCTTGGCCGAGCTTGCCGACCGCGCAGGGATTCCCGGTGGCGTTTTTAACATTGTCACGGGTGACGCGGCCACCATCGTGGGTCGTCTGTGTGAAGACCCCCGGGTTCGTGCACTAAGCTTCACTGGCTCGACGGAAATTGGTCGTTTGATCGCCGCGCAGTGTGCGCCGACCATGAAAAACCTGATTATGGAACTCGGCGGCCATGCGCCGTTGATCGTTTTCGCGGACGCCGACATCGATCGCGCTGTCGATATCGCCGTCGATGCAAAATTCGCAACGTCAGGGCAGGATTGCCTCGCTGCCAACCGGATCTATGTCGAGCGCCCCATGCATGACGCTTTCGCCACGGCATTTGCCAAGCGTATTGTCGAGCTCAAGGTTGCGTCTGGATTGACTGAAGGCGCTGATATTGGCCCCCTGATGCACGAACGCGCGGTGCAAAAGGTGGAGGAGCAGGTCGCTGACGCCTTGGCGCGCGGTGCGAATTGCCTTGTCGGCGGCAAACGCCATCAGGCCGGTTCGCTCTTCTACGAGCCGACGCTTCTGACAAACGTGCCTGACAACGCACTAATCATGCGCGAAGAGACGTTTGGTCCGGTCGCGGCGATCACCACGTTCGACACTGAAGACGAGGTTGTAGCGCGCGCGAATGCCACCGAATATGGACTGGTGGCCTATGTCGTCACCAAGGATGGTGCACGGATGCTGCGCCTTGGCCGCCGCCTGGAATACGGAATGGTCGCGATCAACCGTGTGAAAATCACAGGCGCGCCGATTCCCTTTGGAGGCATCAAACAGTCGGGTCTTGGCCGTGAGGGCTCGCGCCACGGGATCGAGGCTTTCACCGAACTCAAATATCTCTGCATCGATACGCATTGAATTTAAAGGAAATCATCATGCTTGACCGCTCGAACGAACTGAACGCCTGGGATCGGGATCATTTCTTCCATCCTTCGACGCATATGGGCACCCATGCGCGCGGCGAAACGCCAACCCGGGTGATCAGGGGCGGCGAGGGCGTTCACATCACCGACAGCACCGGGCGGACCAGTATCGATGCGTTCGCCGGGCTGTATTGTGTCAATGTCGGCTATGGGCGGACGGAAATCGCTGACGCAATTGCCAAACAGGCCAGGGAACTCGCTTATTATCACGCCTATGTCGGTCACGGCACGGATGCGTCGATCACATTGGCGAAAATGATCATTGATCGCGCCCCGGAAGGCATGAGCCGCGTCTATTTCGGTCTGTCCGGTTCGGACGCCAACGAGACCAATATCAAACTGGTCTGGTACTATAACAATGTCCTCGGACGCCCGGAAAAGAAGAAAATCATCTCACGCTGGCGCGGTTATCACGGCTCCGGTGTCATGACTGGCAGCCTGACTGGTCTTGAGCTCTTCCACAACGCCTTCGATCTGCCGCGCGCGCCAATCCTGCACACGGAAGCGCCTTATTATTTCCGCCGCGAAGACCGCTCGATGAGCGAGGAGCAATTCTCGCAGTATTGCGCCGACAAACTGGAAGAGATGATCCTGGCTGAAGGTCCCGAGACCGTTGCCGCGTTCATTGGGGAGCCGATCCTCGGCACGGGCGGTATTGTGCCGCCACCGGCGCATTATTGGGAAAAAATCCAGGCCGTTCTCAATAAATACGACATCCTGTTGATTGCCGACGAGGTCGTGACCGGCTTTGGCCGTCTCGGTACCATGTTCGGTTCCGACCACTACGGCATCAAACCCGACCTTATTACCATCGCGAAGGGGCTGACATCCGCCTACGCGCCGCTGTCCGGCGTCATCGTTTCGGACAAGGTCTGGCAGGTTCTGGTACAGGGCTCCGATATGCTCGGGGCACTTGGTCACGGCTGGACCTATTCGGCACACCCGATCTGCACGGCCGCTGGTGTCGCCAATCTCGAATTGATCGACAAGCTCGATCTGGTGACCAATGCGGGCGAGACGGGAGCCTATTTCCGTGGGCAGCTGGCGCAGGCGCTGGCTGATCATCCGATTGTCGGCGATGTCCGCGGCGATGGCATGCTTGCCGCGGTGGAATTTGTCGCAGACAAGGACGATCGCAAGTTCTTTGATCCCGCGCTGAAAATCGGCCCGCGGATCGCGACCGCGCTGTCCGAACGTGGTGTCATTGGCCGGGCCATGCCGCAGGGCGATATTCTCGGTTTCGCGCCACCACTGTGTTTGACACGTGACGAGGCCGACATCGTCGTCAAAGCCGCAGTCGATGCTGTTGAATCGGTCGCCAAGACACTCTGAGGATAGCAACGATGAAGCATGAAAAGTTTCCCAAAACCATGGCCGCGGTTCAACTCATCGGCCATGGTGGTCTCGACAAGCTGGTCTACAGTAAGGACGTGCCTGTTCCGGCGCCAACTGCGGGCGAAGTTCTGATATCGGTTACCGCCTGCGGCATGAACAACACCGACGTATGGGTGCGGGAAGGCGCCTATGGCACCGAGGAAGACGCAGGCGCTGTATCAACCTGGCGGCGGCAAGAACCGACACTGACCTTCCCGCGTATTCAGGGAACCGACATCGTCGGCAATATCGCAGCAGTCGGTGAAGGTGTGCCAACGGATCGCATCGGCCAGCGCGTCATGGTGGATTTCTCCATCTATAACCGCGAAGACGATAGCCTTGCCGATATCGACTACATCGGTCACGGCCGCGATGGCGGCTATGCGGAATACGTCGCGGTGCCTGCGGAAAATGCCCACGTCGTGAATACGGACATGAGCGACGTGGAACTAGCGACGTTCTGCTGCGCCTACCTTACCGGCGAACAGATGCTGGAACGGGCAGGGCTGAAACACGGCGAACGCATACTTGTCACCGGTGCGTCCGGCGGTGTCGGCTCCGGCATTGTCCAGCTTGCCCTGGCGCGCGGGGCAATTCCCTATGCACTCGTTGGACCCGGCAAGGAACAGGCACTGCTCGATATCGGTGCGGAGGCTGTCGTTACGCGCGGTGCACAGGATCTTGTTGCAGCCGTCAACGATGCGACGGGCGGCAAGCCGATCGATGTGGTGGCCGATCTCGTCGGCGGCACGATGTTTAACGATCTGCTGCGCATCCTGCGTGCCGAAGGGCGCTACACCACGGCGGGCGCAATCGGTGGACCGGTCGTGCAGCTCGACCTGCGCACCATGTACCTCAAGCAGCTTGCGTTGCATGGATCATCGCAGGGTACGCGCGGCGATTTCCGCCGTATCCTGCGGTATATAAGCGAGGGCAAGATCAGGCCGCTCGTCGGCGGTGTGTATCGCCTGTCGGAATTCCATAAGGCGCAGACCGATTTCATGGCGAAGGGATTTGTTGGCAAGCTTGTGGTGGTGCCGGATTCGAAATTTTCGAAAGAATAGTGGTGCGAAGAGCATGGCAGGGCGGATCTTCGGCTCTGCCATTTATGTTGCAGTCGATTTTTTGGATATTTTGTTGAGTGCGCGGGCGGATAAGACCGCCCGCGGTTGGAAATTAAAACGAATTGGATTCGTTAGCCCGCTGTCTGAAACCGAATCTCGCCATTGTTCAAGAAGCACGTCTTGTTGAACAGTGACAAATCCAGCGGGTTCGGCAACCTGATATCGCTGATATCAGGACATGGCTTCTTCGATGGATCGTATGATCGATCAATCTGAGAAATAAAGACCAGGATCAATCCCTTGTCCCGAGCAAACAATTTCAGCTTGCGGACCTGGGCCATCAATTCCGGGTTTTCACGCTTCTGATCGAGTAACTGCAAATAGTCTATAACCACCAACGTGCCGCGAGGCGCTGACCCCAACGCCTTTACGATGTAATCGGCGCTAATAGCGTCGGAATTGTCGAATTCGAACAGCCCGCCGAAATGCGCTAGTTCCGTCCCGATTGTACCAAGGCGTTCCTGAAGATCTTTCTTTGTGTATTCAAGCGTGAAAAAAGCGCTCCTGTTGCCGAGTTTCATTGCCTCCACGGCCAGTTCGAGGCTGACCAAGGTTTTGCCTTGGCCCGGCCGAGCGCCGACCAGCACCAAGTCTCCGGGGATCAATCTTGCTAGCAGTTCGCTGGCGGACACGGTTCGAGATACGTTGGCCGTAAGCAAACTCCAACTGCTAAAGCCTTCCTTCGACGCAGTTCGGTCAAGTGCTTTGTGAAGTGGAATGTTTTCTTCGCGCGACAAAAGTTTGGCTTTGCGTTTCAAATGATAAATAGGCGCTGACAATTTCATCGAAAAACCTCCTATTGCGAGCAATTTTCACAATCCCTCCTTATGCCTGGTGCTCGAACAGTCGGTTCAACAATCAGGTAGCCCCGCATAAAATATACTTTCCCGAACGGAGGGGGGAGGCGTGGGCTGCGCCAGAATCAAATCATAGCCCAGGTTCTGCTAATGGGAAATTGTCCGCGTCCAGCGCAACTCTTGCTGGAGCCGACCTTTATATGTGGTAGCGCCGACGAAAACACCTGAGAAAACGCCTATCAGCCGTGGTTGTGGCCTCCGCGTAACGCTCTGTTTTATAGGGTTTTTGGTGAGCGCGCGGGGGTTCGAACCCCGGACCTACTGATTAAAAGTCAGTTGCTCTACCGGCTGAGCTACGCGCTCCCAAACGAAGCCAGCTCGGTGGCCTCGGGAAGTGCGGCGGAACATAGGTGCGACTTGCCAATCGGTCAACAACTAATGTGCAAGGTTTTCGCAACAAAAAGCCTTGTTTTCAGCCGTTCTTGTAATTTTTCGCCGAAAGGGCCGATATTCATGGCTGAGCAGTAAAGAATATAAGCAGGATACATCGGCTTTGCTGCCAAACTGGCGAAAAGGTGATTGGAATTCCAAAGAGATTCGGCTTAATCCACCGCCACAAGTCAAAATGCCTGTGAAGGAGAGCGGATGGCGCTTGATGTTTCCTATCTGACTGCTGCCGGCGCTGGCGCTCTGTCTTTCCTTTCTCCTTGCGTCCTGCCGCTCGTTCCGCCCTATCTTTGTTATATGGCCGGTGTGACGGTCGAAGATTTTCGCTCCGATCAGTCCGCAGCACGGATATCGCCGGTGCGGCAGGCGCTTCTTCTGTCGTCCTTCTGTTTTGTTCTCGGCTTTTCGACCGTTTTCGTGCTGCTCGGTGCTGGCGCATCGACCATCGGCGGCTTCCTGCGCATGTGGCAACAGGAAATCGCCATCGCCGCAGGCATCGTCATCATTCTGATGGGGCTGAATTTCCTCGGCGTCTTCCGGCTGGCGTTCCTGTCGCGGGAGGCGAGATTCCAGGCTCAAGGAACGCCCGCTAATCCGTTCGCGGCCTATGTGATGGGCCTTGCCTTTGCATTTGGATGGACGCCATGCATCGGACCGGTGCTGGGACCCATACTGGCGCTCGCCGGAGCCCGCGATACGGTTGCCGATGGCGCCCTGCTACTTGCCGTCTATTCGCTCGGGCTCGGCATTCCCTTTATCATTGCCGCATTGTTTTCCGGCATGTTCATGCGGTTTCTGGCGCGATTTCGCATGCATCTCGGCAAGGTGGAAAAAGTCATGGGCGGCCTGCTGGTATTGACCGGCATTCTGTTTCTGACCGGCGGCTTGCAGACATTCTCGTTCTGGCTTCTCGAAACATTTCCCATCCTCGGCCAACTCGGCTAAACAGGCGGGAGTTTCCATATTGGAAACCAATGTCGTGTCATGTTCCGGCACGATATTGCCTTTAGCCCAACTGATCTGGAAGTCCGCTATGACATCACGTTCCTGCCTCACGGTCATTCTCGCCGCCGGTGAGGGCACGCGCATGAAATCCTCCCTGCCGAAAGTGCTTCATGCGATTGCAGGCCTGCCGATCGTTGCCCATGTTGCCAAAGCTGTACATGGTGCGGGCGTCCGCGATATCGCGCTGGTTGTCGGCAAAGGTGGCGATCAGGTCGAGGCAGCAGTCCGTTCGGAGGTTTCCAATGTCACTGTCCACGAACAGACGGAACGGCTTGGAACGGCCCATGCCGTCCTGGCAGCGCGTGAGAGTATCGCGCGCGGCTATGATGATGTTCTCGTGGTGTTCGGCGACACGCCACTGATCGAAACGGCGGCTCTGGACCAGGCACGCGGCAAGCTGGCCGACGGCGCGGACGTCGTGGTCATGGGCTTCAGGCCCACAGTGCCGAATGGTTACGGCCGCCTGATCGAGCAGGATGGACGTTTGATCGCGATCCGTGAGGAGAAAGACGCGAACGAGGCCGAAAAGAAAATCGGCTTGTGCAATGGCGGGTTGATGGCGCTGCGCGGCGATAGTGCGCTCGCACTGCTGGACAAGATCACCAACGACAATGCCAATGGAGAATATTATCTCACCGACGTCGTCGAAATCGCCAATGCGGACGGCAAGTCTGTGGTCGCCATCGAGATTTCGCCTGACAATGTGATTGGCATCAACACGCGTGTTGAACTCGCCGAGGCTGAGGCGATTTGGCAAACGCGCAAACGCCGCGACATGATGCTGGCCGGTGTCACCATGCAGGCACCGGAAACAGTGTTTTTCGCGCATGATACGCTGGTGGAAGCCGATGCGATCCTCGAACCGAACATTATCTTTGGGCCAGGTGTTTCGATCGCGAGCGGCGCGGTAATTCACGCTTTCTCCTATTTTGAGGGAGCAAAGATTGGCCCCAACGCCAATGTCGGGCCCTTCGCGCGCTTACGTCCCGGTGCGGAGCTGGCGGCAAAATCCAAGGTCGGAAACTTCGTCGAAGTGAAGAACGCCAAGGTCGGCGTCGGCGCCAAGGTCAACCACCTGACCTATATCGGCGATGCGATAGTGGGTGCGGCGGCAAATATCGGTGCCGGTGCGATCACCTGCAATTATGACGGTTACAACAAGCACCTGACCGAAATCGGCGCCAACGTGTTTATCGGATCAAACAGCTCGCTGGTTGCCCCGGTTTCTATTGGCGACAACGCCTATGTCGCCTCCGGCAGCGTGATTACGGCCAATGTTCCTGCCGATTCACTCGCATTTGGTCGGGCACGGCAGGAGGTCAAAGAAGGACGGGCAGTGCAATTGCGTGCACGCTATGCTGCGCAGAAACTAGCCAAGAAGGCTGACTAGGCACGCCTTTTGTTCGTATAGGATTCAGATACAGAAAGTGTTTTTCTGTCATGATGAATTTGAGCTAGCCAAAAGCGGAAGAAATTTTTGGGGGATTGGAGTCATTTATGTGTGGAATCGTTGGAATTATCGGGCGTGAACAGGTTGCGCCACTATTAGTGGATGCGCTGAAGCGGCTTGAATATCGCGGCTATGATTCCGCCGGTGTTGCAACTCTCGATGACGGCATTCTTGATCGCCGCCGTGCCGAGGGTAAGCTCGGCAATCTTGACAGGCTCCTGAAGGAAAGTCCGCTCGGCGGCACGATCGGGCTCGGCCACACCCGCTGGGCCACCCATGGCGCACCGACAGTGCGCAACGCGCATCCGCATACAACGCCGCGGCTTGCGGTCATCCACAATGGCATCATCGAGAATTTTGCCGAACTGCGCGCCATGCTTGAAAAGGATGGGTACGCGTTCGAAACAGAGACCGATACGGAAACCGTGGCGCATCTGGTGACACGCGCGCTCGACAGCGGCCTTGCGCCCGTAGAGGCGGTCCGTGAAACACTGCCGCAACTGCGCGGCGCCTTTGCCATCGCGATCATGTTCAAGGGCGAAGACAATCTGCTGATCGCCGCGCGCAACGGTCCGCCTCTCGCAGTCGGTTATGGCGAAGGCGAGATGTACCTTGGCTCCGACGCCATTGCTCTGGCGCCGTTCACTGACAATCTGTCCTATCTCGAGGATGGAGATTGGGCCGTGCTGACCCGCGACGGCGTCGTCATTTATGACGAAACTGGTGCGATCGTAGACCGCCCTGTGCAAAAGTCGGCGGGCACGGCGTTTCTGGTCAGCAAGGGCAATCACCGGCATTTCATGGAGAAGGAAATCCATGAGCAGCCCGAAGTTATCTCCCACACGCTGGCGAATTATCTCGACTTTTCCAAAGGTACTGTGCGCGCTGGCGCTGCACCTGTCGATTTCTCCAAGGTGGATCGCATTGCGGCCTCGGCCTGTGGCACTGCTTATTATGCCGGGCTGATCGGAAAATACTGGTTCGAGCGCATCGCCCGACTGCCTGTCGATATCGATGTGGCGTCTGAATTCCGCTATCGCGAAATGCCGCTTTCCAAGGACAGCCTCGCGCTGTTTGTCTCACAGTCTGGCGAGACGGCCGATACGCTGGCGTCCTTGCGCTATTGCAAACAGCAGGGCCTGAGTATCGGAACGATCGTCAACGTCAAGGAATTGACGATGGCCCGCGAATCCAACACCGTATTCCCGACCTTGGCAGGTCCGGAGGTCGGCGTTGCATCGACGAAGGCGTTTACCTGCCAATTGGCGGTGCTTGCGTCATTGGCCGTAGCGGCAGGCAAGATGCGCGGTACGATCAACGACGAAGAAGAGCGCCGACTTGTGCGTGAACTCTCCGAAATACCACGCTACGCAAACCAGGCGTTGCGACTGGAAGAACAGATAGAAGCGATCAGCCGCGATCTCAGCCAGGTCAAGCATGTGCTCTATCTCGGTCGTGGCACGAGTTTCCCGCTTGCGCTGGAAGGCGCTCTGAAGCTCAAGGAAATCTCCTATATCCATGCGGAAGGCTATGCTGCCGGCGAATTGAAACACGGACCTATTGCGCTGATCGACGAATCCATGCCGGTGATTGTCATCGCCCCGTATGATCATTGGTTTGAGAAAACAGTTTCGAACATGCAGGAAGTAGCAGCGCGCGGCGGCAAGATCATCCTCATTACCGATGAGAAGGGCGCCGCGGCCAGCACGCTCAAGACGATGCACACGATCATTCTCCCCGATACACCAGAGATTATCGCGCCGATCATCTACGCACTGCCGATTCAGATGTTGGCCTATTACACAGCCGTATTCATGGGAACGGACGTGGATCAGCCACGCAATCTGGCGAAATCGGTGACGGTGGAATAATCAGCCAGCACGAAGCAGCCGCACGGCTTCGTCTCGTTCAAACAGATAAAGCAGGATGCGCAGCGCTTCGCCGCGCGTGCTCTGCAATTCGGGATCTCGCGTCAAGATATAACGCGCATCCTTACGGGCGATTTCCAGAAACTCCTGATGCGCTTCGATGCTGGCGAGGCGGAAACCCGGCGTGCCGGACTGGCGCGTGCCCAAGAGTTCGCCTTCGCCCCGCAGTTTCAGGTCTTCCTCGGCGATGCGGAAACCGTCCTCGGTCTCGCGCATGATCTTGAGCCGCGCCTGGGCCACTTCACCAAGCGGCCCCTTGTAGATCAGGAGGCAGGTCGAGGGTTTGTCCCCACGCCCGACTCGCCCGCGCAACTGGTGCAACTGGGCCAGGCCAAACCGTTCGGCATGTTCGATGACGATGATTGTCGCATCGGGAACATCGACGCCCACTTCAATCACTGTGGTCGCCACCAGCAAACGCGTCTCGCCACTCTTGAAGGCCAGCATGGCGGCGTCTTTCTCAGGTCCCGTCATGCGGCCATGGACGAGCCCGATCCTGTTGCCAAGCAATGGCTTCAATGATTCGAAACGTTCTTCCGCCGAAACGAGATCGACCAGTTCGGATTCCTCGACCAGTGGGCAGATCCAGTAGATTTTCTGCCCTTCGGCGATGGCAGTGCGCATGCGATCAACAACCTCGCTCAAGCGTTCCATCGGCAGGATCGCGGTGGTGATCGGGCGACGGCCGGCGGGTTTTTCCGTGAGTTTCGACACATCCATGTCGCCAAAAGCGGTCAATACCAGCGTGCGCGGGATGGGTGTGGCGGTCATTACAAGCATGTCCGGCGCCGCCCCTTTGGAGGTCAAGAGCAGGCGCTGATGCACGCCGAAACGATGCTGCTCATCGACAATGACCAGTACCAGATCGTGATAGCTGACCTTTTCCTGGAAGAGCGCGTGTGTGCCGACAATGATGTGGATGGCGCCAGTCCGCAAACCCTCCAGAATATCTTCACGCTCGCGGCCCTTTTCACGGCCAGTGAGCAATGCGGTACGTAAACCGGCTTTCTCGGCAAGCGGCGAGATGGTGGCGAAGTGCTGGCGCGCCAGTACTTCCGTCGGAACCATCAGGGCGGATTGTCCGCCAGCCTCGGCGGCGTGCGCCATGGCCAGGAGACCGACGACAGTCTTGCCGGAACCGACATCGCCTTGCAGCAGGCGCAGCATCCGGTCTGGTTCTCGCAAATCTGCGATGATTTCCTTGATCGCTTGGCTCTGACTATTCGTCAGCGAATAGGGCAAGGCTGCGATGATTTTTGCCTTGAGATGACCATCACCCTCCAGCTTGCGACCGGAAAGACGACGCGTTTTCAGACGTACCAGCGCCAGTGCCAGCTGACCGGCGAGAAATTCATCATAGGCGAGGCGCTGCCTGGCAGGATGATCGAGAGCGATGTCGCCCGGATCTTGCGGATTGTGCAGGACCTGCAGAGCCTGACGATGTGAAGGTAGGGCATACTTTTCAAGGATTGGCGGATCGATCCATTCCGGCATGTCCGGGGCTTTTGCGAGTGCCTCCTGTACGCCTCGCGCCAAGGTCTTTGGCGACAATCCCGCAGTCAGCGGATACACAGGTTCAACCAATGGAAGCGAGGTGGCATCTTCGATACTTGCAATGTGATCCGGATGAACCATCGTCGGGCGCCCATTGAACCACTCCATGGTACCGGAGACGATGACCGTTTCGCCGACTGGCAGGACTTTTTCAAGCCAGGCCTGTTTCGCATGAAAGAAGGTAAGACCGATTTCGCCGGTATCGTCATGGGCGAAGACGCGATAGGGAACATTGCTGCGTCCGTTCGGTGATGGATGATGGCGATCGATGCGCACTTCCAGCGTGACAATTGCGCCTTCCGGGGCGTAGGCAATTCCAGGGCGGTTGCGGCGGTCAATGACGCTGTGTGGTGGCAGATAGACCAGATTGCCCACACGCGGCTCGGCCCCGGGTGGCTGAGTACCCAGCAATGTGCCCAACAGGCCCGACACTTTCGGCCCTATGCCGGAAAGCGAACGAACGGAGGCAAAGAGGGGATCGAGCAGTGACGGACGCATGCGTAACGTTTAACGCGTTCGATGTGCGTTGCAAGGCTGACAGACGCGACAAGGCAGGCTATACCCAGCCGCATCAATCACGCCAGAACCATTTCATCGACATAGACGGAGCTAGTTCATGACTGGAAGCAGTCGCACCACCGCCGATCTGCCGCCAAGACAACGAAGAATCCTGTTCCGCTCCTGGCATCGCGGCATGCGCGAAATGGACCTGATTCTGGGTCAGTTTGCCGATGCTCATATCGATATCTTGTCCGATGACGAACTTGACCAATATGAAGCACTGATGGAAGCGTTGGACCGGGACCTGCTGAAATGGGTTACCGGCGAGGCTGCCGTTCCCGCCGAATTCGATACGCCGATTTTTCACAAGATCGTCTTATCTCGCAACGAAATGAAATTCTGAAAATCACAATGACTGCCTTTACCAAACTCGGATTGAAACCTGACATCAATGGCCATGTGGTCGTCGATGGCGTTGTCGATGGCTATGAAGCTTTTGCATTGGCGAAGGTGGTGGCTGAGGCCGGGGCAGGTGGTCCTGTGCTGTTCATCGCGCGCGACGGCAATCGCGTTGCAGACATCGAACAGGTGCTGAATTTCGTCCAGCCGGATTTGCCCGTATTGCAGTTACCCGCCTGGGACTGTCTTCCTTATGATCGCGTCTCTCCCGGAGCCGATACCTCCGCGCGGCGTCTCGCAGCGTTGGCGGGTCTCGCAGCATTGCGTCAGTACAAGCATCCCGGCGTCATTCTGGCGACGGCCAATGCCGTCCTGCAAAAACTACCCCCGCGTAAGGTTCTGGCCGAACAACTATTCATGGCAAAGCCCGGCAATAGAATCGACATGAATGCTTTGGTGCAACGCCTTGAAAGCAATGGGTTCGAGCGCGTTCCAACCGTTCGTGATGTTGGGGAATATGCCGTACGCGGCGGTATTCTCGATCTCTTCGCGCCAGGTGCCGGGGAGCCGCTGCGTCTGGACTTCTTTGGCGATACCTTGGAAACAATCCGCACTTTCGATCCGGCTTCGCAGCGCACATCGAGCCAGAAGAAAGAATTCTCGATGCAGCCGATGAGCGAAATCACGCTCTCGCCTGAGATCATCAGCCACTTCCGCTCGCAATATGTGCTGAAATTTGGCGCTCCGTCCCGGGACGACGCGCTCTATCAATCAATCTCCGAAGGGCGCCGTTTCGCCGGCATGGAACATTGGTTGCCGCTTTTCTACGACAGATTGGAGACGGTATTCGATCACGCAGGCAATATGCCGGTCGTCTTCGATCACCTCGCGCACGAATCGATGGCCGAGCGCCACAAGATGGTGCTGGACCATTATGAGGCGCGCAGGCGCCAGTCCGACGGCAAAGAGCCAGGTGATACCATTCCCTACAAGCCTGTTGAGCCCGGTTCGCTTTATCTGACACCTGAACAGGTCGAAGCTGCGGCCGTAAACTCAGGCATGCGGATTGATTTCACGCCGTTCGATGCACCATTCGTCACCGGGCGGTCGGTTATCCACGCCGGTGCGCATCGCGGGCGTACATTTGTTGAAGAGCGAACCGCCAAGGACACCAATGTCTTCGACAGCGTGGTCAAGCACATTGCCGATGAGCGCGCTGCAGGAAAGAAAGTGCTGCTGGCGGCATGGAGCGAAGGCACACGCGATCGCCTGGTACAGGTTTTGAACGAACATGGTCTCGAAAAGATCGAGCTGGTCGAGGATCTGCGGACGGTCAAGGCACTCGCCCGCGACAAGATTACGGCGGGTATTCTGTCGCTCGAGACAGGTTTTGATGCTGGCGAACTCGTCGTCGTCGCTGAGCAGGACATCCTTGGTGATCGGCTGATCCGCCATTCCAGGCGCCGCAAGCGCGATCGGGATTTCATCAGCGAGGTTGCTGCGCTCAATGCCGGCGACATCGTCGTTCACGTCGATCACGGCATCGGCCGGTTCATTGGACTGCGGACCATCACCGCTGCCGGGGCACCACATGATTGTCTTGAACTGCACTATGCGGGCGATGACAGACTGTTCCTCCCGGTAGAAAATATCGAGCTTTTGTCGCGGTTTGGCTCCGAAACTTCAACTGCTGTATTAGACAAGCTCGGTGGCGGTGCCTGGCAGGCCCGCAAGGCCAAGCTAAAAAAACGCCTGCTCGATATCGCCGGTCATCTCATCCGTATTGCTGCCGAGCGGCAGATGCGTGGTGCCCCCATTCTGCTGCCGCCGGATGGATTATACGGCGAATTCGCAGCGCGATTCCCCTATGACGAGACGGAAGATCAGGATCGTGCCATCGACGCGGTTATTGATGACCTTTCGTTGGGCAAACCGATGGATCGCCTGATCTGCGGCGATGTTGGCTTCGGCAAGACCGAGGTGGCCTTGCGCGCAGCCTTCGTGGCGGCGCTGAATGGCGTACAGGTTGCTGTCGTAGTGCCGACGACGCTTTTGTCACGCCAGCATTTCAAGACGTTCTCGTCGCGGTTCCAGGGGCTTCCGGTCAATGTGGCGCAGGCATCGCGGCTCGTCGGTTCCAAGGAGCTGGCTGAAAACAAGAAGGGCATTGCCGAGGGACAGGTGGATATTGCGGTCGGCACGCATGCGCTGCTCGGGAACGGCATCAAGTTCAAGAATCTCGGTCTGCTGATTATCGACGAAGAGCAGCATTTCGGCGTCAAGCACAAGGAACGACTGAAAGAGCTGAAATCTGACGTGCATGTGCTGACACTTTCTGCAACGCCGATACCGCGCACGCTGCAACTTGCCTTGACCGGTGTCCGCGAGCTTTCCTTGATCACCACGCCGCCGGTAGATCGCATGGCGGTGCGTACCTTCGTTTCGCCGTTTGATGCGCTTGTCATCCGCGAAACGCTGCTGCGCGAGCGCTATCGCGGCGGGCAGAGTTTCTATGTCTGCCCGCGCATTTCCGACTTGAGCGACATCAAGGAGTTCCTTGACGCTCAGGTGCCGGAGCTAAAGGTCGCGATTGCCCATGGCCAGATGGCGCCGGGTGAACTCGACGACATCATGAATGCTTTCTATGACGGGCAATATGATGTGCTGCTGTCGACGACGATCGTTGAATCCGGGCTCGATATCCCGACCGCCAATACGCTGATCATCCATCGTGCCGATATGTTCGGCCTGTCCCAGCTTTATCAGCTGCGCGGGCGCGTCGGGCGGTCCAAGCAGCGCGCCTATGCGCTGTTCACGCTGCCGGCCAACAAATTGTTGACGCAGACAGCAGAACGCAGGCTGAAGGTGCTGCAGTCGCTCGATACGCTTGGTGCCGGTTTCCAGCTCGCAAGCCATGACATGGATATCCGCGGCGCAGGCAACCTGCTTGGCGAAGAGCAGTCGGGGCATATTCGCGAGGTCGGTTTCGAACTCTACCAGCAGATGCTGGAAGAGGCGGTTGCGGAGATCAAGGGTACGGGCGAGATCGAGGACGGCCACTGGTCGCCGCAGATTGCGATTGGCACAGCCGTCATGATCCCTGAAACCTATGTTCCGGACCTGCAATTGCGCCTCGGTCTATATCGCCGTCTGGCCGATCTGGAGGAATTGCAGGACATCGACGGCTTTGGCGCCGAGATGATCGACCGCTTCGGACCGCTGCCAGAAGAGGTGCAACACCTCCTCAAGATTGTTTACATCAAGGCGCTGTGCCGCCGTGCCAATGTGGACAAGCTCGATGCGGGTCCGAAGGGCGTCGTCATCCAGTTCCGCAACAAGACGTTCAACAATCCTGCTGCCTTGGTCAAGATGATCGGCGAGCAGGGGTCCATGGCGAAAATCCGGCCCGATCAGAGTATCGTGCTGGTACGCGACTGGCCGACTGCGGAGAAACGGCTGAACGGCGCCGCGGTGGTCATGACGCAGCTGGCAAAACTGGCGGAAGCCGCTTAATCAAACCGGACGCGGCTCAAAGCCATCTGCGGCCTGACGGATGGCGTCCGCCAGGGCTTCTGCAGATTGCGCGCCCATGACGGCGTATTTCTGGTCGAGAATGAAGCAGGGAACGCCGCGCACGCCGATCTGATTGGCGGTGTCGATTTCCTGCCTCACACCCAAGGTATCCGCGTCGGTCGGCAACAGGCTTGCAACAATGGCGACGTCCATGCCCGCTTCTTGTGCGGCCTCCAGCAATATCTGATGATCGCCGATGTTCCTTCCCTGCTCGAAATAGTATGAGAAGAGAATGCCGACCATCTCGTCCTGGACGTTGGGCGTTGCCTGTGATGCCCAGCGGATCAGGCGGTGCGCGTCCAGCGTGTTAGGGCTTACCTCGATGGCTTCGAAATCAAACTCAATGCCTGCTTCCTTGCCAAGTTCGATCAGCTGCTGGTGAATCTCGAAAATCTTGTCGGAACTGCCGAATTTTTCCTGCATATAGCGATTGCGATCCTTGCCTTGGCGCGGAATAGTCGGATCGAGTTGAAACGGTCGCCAATTTACAATCACGTCGAGGTCCGGATTAAGCGCAAGCGCACTTTTCAGCCGATTCCGTCCGAGAAAACACCAGGGACAAACGACATCCGACACCACGTCGATTGTGAATTTCTTGTCAGTCATTGTTTCAACCTATCGTTTGTCGGACCACCACGTGGATAGCTGGTTGCCGACCATGGAGGTCCTGTCGGGATGCTGCAAATGCGCCCATCGCGCAACCCATTGTTCGGGTTGGTAGTAGATCGGGACCATATAATGGCCGGAGATCAACACCCTGTCGAGGGCACGCACGATGCTGGTAAATTCATCGGCGCCGCGAGCCGCCAGCATCTTGTCCAGCAGCGCATCAACGACAGGATCGGCCACGCCTGCATAATTGAAGCTGCCTTCAACTTCTCTTGACTGGCTGCCCCAGCGGCTGAACTGCTCATATCCCGGGGAAAGCGAGCTAGAATATGCACCCAGAATGACATCATAATCGAATGTCTGCAGGCGCTTTTGATACTGTGCGTCGTCGACCGTGCGGATGGTAGCCGCAATGCCCAGACGCTCAAGCGTGCGTTTATAGGCGAGGCCCAGGCGCTCTTCGCCAACAGAGCGCGTCAGGATTTCGAAGGCGAGGGGTGTTCCATGCGGGTCGAGCATCTGCTCGTTCTCGATCTTGTAGCCCTGACCGATTAGAATGTCGTATGCACGCTTCATTTCCCTACGGTCGCGCCCGGTTCCGTCCGTCTTGGCGGGCTCATAAGTGCCGTTCATAACTTCAGCCAGCACAGCATCGGGATATGGGGCCAACAAGGTGCGCTCTGTGGCATCCGCGGGTCTGCCAAGGGCTGATAACTCCGAGCCTTGCCAGTAGCTGCCCAGCCGCTGATATCGGCCGGCGTAGAGATTGCGGTTCGTCCACTCGAAATCGAACATCAGTGCAAGCGCTTCCCGCACTGCCTTGTCCTGAAACAAGGGACGTCGTGTATTGAAGACAAAGCCGAACATGTTTGCAGGCGATCTGGACTTGAACGTATCCCTGATGACCCGGCCGTCTTTGACCGCGGGAAAATCATAGGATGTCGCCCATTTATTCGGGTCGCCCTCCATAAAGACGTCGAAAACGCCTTTCTTGAACGCTTCGAATTGCGCCTGATCATTGCGGAAATATTCAACCGTCACAGTGTCGTAATTGTTGAAACCGACCCTGCTCGGCAGATTGGCGCCCCAATAATCGGGGTCTCGCTTGAAGACGATACGCTGGCCCGGCTGGACCTGCGACACGATATAGGGTCCGCTGCCAACGGGAATTGCCAAAGGCGACGCGTCGAATTTGTCGATATCGATCGCATGTTTCGGCAGGACCGGCATCAGCGCCAGGACGAGCGGAAACTCCCTGTTGGCCAATTCGTTGAAGGTGAAACGCACGCCATGTTCGCCGATTTTCTCGATCTTTGAGATAAGTTTCATGCGACTGCTGAAAGGCGGCCGCCCCTTTTTCGTCAGCACATCGAATGTGAAGATCACATCATCGGGCGTCACCGGTTGCCCATCAGACCATTTTGCCTTTGGATTGAGTGTGAATTCGACCCAAGTGCGCTCGTCATTGGTTTCAACCTTTTCGGCCAGCAAACCATACATGGTGAATGGCTCATCGGCGCTTCGCTGCATCAGCGTTTCATAAACCAGATTGCCAAACTCGGAGTCGCCGAACATGCCGCGCGCGGTCGTTCGCATGCTCTTGATCAGGAACGGGTTGAGGCTATCGAACGTACCGACCACGCCATAGGTTATGGAGCTGCCTTTTGGTGCGTTCGGATTGACATAGGGAAAGTTCTTGTAGTCGGCGGGCAGGGCAGGTTCGCCATGCATCGCGATTCCATAGGTCGGTTCGGCAAAAGAAGCGCTCATTGCCAAATATGCCGCGATCAGAAGCGCCAGAATCTGCAAACTTTTGTTCAACATCGTCTCAACCTTGCGCTCTTAAAGGCGCGATTTTTCCTGATTCGTGTCAAAGACTATCATTTGAAGACGATTCTGCGGCGGAAGACGTGCTATGTTCGATGTGAATTCACATCCCAGCCAAAAGTAGTCTGGATTTGCATTACCATGCAGTGTAACACGGCGTTCAATTATTCCATCTCGCTCGGGGTCACTCTGTTGCCGCATTTGGTGACCAAAGGCAGACGAGCAATTACAAGCGACGAAGACACACTTCGGATAAGTGCGCTGAAAGGAACCAGTTGACCATGTCCACCCCAAAGACTTTCGCTGCAACCGCATCCCTCGCGGGTGCCATTGCATTACTTGCCGCCGCGGCAGTACCAGCCACAGCTCAGCAGCAGCAAAGAGCGCCTCAGGGTTGGTTCAAGGTTTGCTCGAAACAGGAAGACAACGACATCTGCAACACGCAGAACATCGTGACGGCTGATAGCGGTCAGCTTCTGACTGCCGTCAACCTCATCGAGATCAAGGGCAAGATCAATCGCAAAATCTTCCAGGTTTCCGTTCCGACCGGCCGTCTGATCGCTCCGGGTGTTGGCCTGCAGATCAATGGCGGCAAGACGCAGAAGGTTGATTATGCCATCTGCTTCCCGGATCGCTGCATCTCCGAAGTCGCGTTGTCCGATGAACTGCTTGCCTCTTTCAAGAAGGGCAACCAACTGACGATGACTTCGGTCAACTTCCAGAACAAGCCCAATCCGATCAACGTCGCACTGACCGGTTTCACCCAGGCTTATGACGGTCCCGGTCTGCAGCAGAACGAACTCGAACAGCGCCAGAAGGCACTCCAGGACGAAGTCCAGAAGCGTCAGAAGGAATTCGAGGAAAAGATGAAGGCCGAGCAGGAAAAAGCCAAAACCGGCAATTGATCGGTACTGACAAACCAAAAAGGACGCTTCTGGCGTCCTTTTTTAATGTGTCGAGGGCTGTGTCCTAGTTGATGCGCGGCTTCTTTACCTGGTAGACGCCATTTTCGGGCTTTTCAAACATGTTGTTTATTTGGGGATGCCTCAAGGGCACGCCTGACGTATCGGGAACGAGATTCTGCTCCGAGACATAGGCCACATATTCGCTTTCCGAGTTTTCCGCAAAGAGGTGATAGAACGGTTGGTCGCGGCGCGGCCTAATGTCCTCAGGGATGGATTGATACCATTCTTCTGTATTGTTAAATTCCGGATCGACATCAAAGATGACACCGCGAAAGGCGAAAATCCGGTGGCTCACCACCTGACCGATCTGAAATTTTGCATGGCGTATCTGTGTCATCATCATCATCGTCATTCGGTATAGATATCTGTTTCTGTCAAATCCCGCGAGCTTAAATGGTTCCGGCTGTAATTTTCTCGCGATAAACTAAAAAGCCCGTCATGCTCAGTGTCTTCAATCTGGTACTTCCATTCTTTGGACTGATTTTCCTTGGCTTTTTCGTGGCGCGCGTCAACCACCAGCCTTTGGAAGCACTGGGATGGATGAATACGTTCATTGTTTATGTGGCGCTGCCGGCTTTGTTTTTCCAGATACTTTCGAAAACGCCCGTGGCTGAATTGACACAGTGGAACTTCATCATCGGATGCACAATGTCAACATTCGCCATCTTCCTGACGATGTTTCTGATCGCTTTCGCGCGGACGCGAAAGATCGATGAAAGCACGATTCAAGGGCTTGCCGCGGCCTATGGCAATATCGGTTATATGGGACCGGCTCTGGCAATCCTTGCCTTCGGTGCGCCGGCGGCTGTGCCGGTAGCCTTGATATTTTGCTTCGACAACACATTGCACTTTGTGATGGCACCGCTGCTGATGGCGCTTTCCGGCAACGACAAGCGTTCTCCCCGCGATCTAACTATCGGCGTCCTTCGCAAGATATTCGGCCATCCCTTCATTATCGCGACGATCATAGGCGTCGGTGCCGCGATACTCGGTATCAAACCGCCTGTTGCGATCGATCGCATGATCGATCTTCTTGCCAAAGCGGCGGCGCCTTGCGCGCTGTTTGCTATGGGTGCAACGCTCGCATTGCGCCCATTGCGGCGTGTACCGAAAGAGCTCTATCTCATCGTGCCTATCAAGCTGCTGGTTCAGCCGTTACTGATTTATGGGGTGCTGAACCTCGCCGGGAATTTCCCGCCGGTGTGGATTTACACGGCCATGCTTATGGCGGCATTACCTACCGCAACCAATGTTTTTGTCATTGCCCAACAGTATGGCGTCTGGGTCGAACGGGCATCCAGCAGCATTCTGGCGACCACCTTGTTTTCAATCGCGACCCTGACGTTCTGGCTTTATTTCATGACGCATGGACTGATTCCCTGACATCACGTCGTCAACGTCTTTGTTACCTAGATAATTCTCCACTCGGCCCTTTCGCCGCAGCTGGGCACTTGCGGCTGCCGATTTTCTGTATATATAGTTGCGAATGATTTGCAATTGCGACTAGGGGTATTTCCATGGACCAACTAAGGCAGGCGGTCGACACGCCGAAGGGCTGGCGACACGCAAGGGGCGAAGCGTCGCTGTCCGATGTTCATCGTTCGATCGCCGTGCGGACGAGCGGACCGGGTTGGCGCCGTGCAGCGGCCTTCGTCGGCCCGGGTTATCTCGTCGCTGTAGGCTATATGGACCCTGGCAACTGGGCGACATCGCTCGCCGGTGGTTCGAAGTTCGGTTATACGCTTCTCGTCGTCGCGCTCGTTTCCAATATCATGGCGATTGTCTTGCAGGCGCTTTGCGCGCGCCTGGCCATCGGTTCGGGCAGGGACCTGGCGCAGGCCTGCCGTGATGCCTTTCCGAAGCCCGTTGCCTATACACTGTGGTTTCTTGCGGAAATCGCCATCATCGCCACCGATATCGCCGAAGTTATCGGTACGGCGATTGGTCTCAATCTGATTTTCGGCATTCCGCTCGAGATTGGCGTATTGATCACCGCGCTCGATGTATTCCTTATCCTTTATCTGCAAAAGCTGGGCTTTCGCTGGGTCGAGGCGCTGATCATTACGCTGCTTGGTGTCATCGCCGTCTGTTTCGCGATCCAGATTTTCATGGCGGATCCGGAATGGGGCGCTGTCATCAAGGGCTTTGCACCAACGACGGAGATCGTCACCAATCCGGAGATGCTGTATCTCGCGCTCGGCATTCTCGGGGCGACGGTGATGCCGCACAATCTGTATCTGCACTCGGGCATCGTTCAGACCCGCGATTACGGAAATACGCTGCCGGAAAAACGTTCTGCACTGAAATACGCAACGATCGATTCCACGTTGGCGTTGATGTTTGCACTCCTGATCAATGCGTCGATCCTTATTCTCGCCGCTGCAACGTTCCACAAGACAGGTCAGACAGAAGTTGCGGAACTGGGTGAGGCGCATTCTCTGCTTGCACCCTTGCTGGGATTGGCGATAGCGCCGACGCTGTTTGGCATCGCGCTGCTTTGCTGCGGTATCAATTCAACCGTAACCGCCACGCTTGCCGGGCAGATCGTGATGGAAGGATTCCTCCACATCAAGCTCGCGCCGTGGCTGAGGCGGCTGATCACGCGCGGTATCGCCATCATTCCGGCTTCTATCGTTACCATCTGGTACGGTGAAAGCGGGACGGCGAAGCTGCTGGTGCTGACGCAGGTGGTGCTGAGCCTTCAGCTATCCTTTGCGGTGTTTCCCTTGGTCATGTTCACTGCAAGCAAGGCAAAGATGGGCGCCCTCGTTTCACCGCGCTGGCTCTCGGCCTTCGCAATGTTTATTGCCGTGGTGATCGCCCTGTTGAACGTGAAATTGCTCAGCGACTTCGTCCTGGCGTAAGTTAAAGCCCTTTCCGGCCGACATGGCCGGAAAGGGTTCTAGCCGCGACGGACGTCCTTGCGCGAAAAGCGAAAGCCACTGCCGGGACGCAGGCCCTCGCGCATGACGAAGCCACGCAGCGGCGAGAAAGCCCGCAAGAGTTCGAGACCACCGCTGCGAATCATCTGAACCGGCAGGAAATCCGATAGCAGCGACCGGTTAAGCGCATCGACAGCGCCTGTCCGAGCGATGATGTCCGGGCTGCGCTTTCGATTGTAAGTGGACATAACGTTCGCGGAACCGAGGTCCATGCCGTCATTTGGCAGGGTTTCCAGCAAGGTTTCGACATCGCGAACGCCGAGGTTGAGGCCCTGGGCACCGATTGGCGGAAAAACATGGGCCGATTCACCAGCGAGGAACACGCGGTTACGAGCAAAGGAAGTCGGCACCAGCCCGGACAGCGGCCAGCTCTGCGGATCGACATCGATGGTCACAGCGCCGAGCATGGATTGCATGCGCTCTTCAACCCGCATCGCGAGCTGATCCCGGGTGAGCTCCAGCAACTCCGCCGCATGAGCCGGTGTCGTCACCCAAACCAGGCTCGAGCGTTTGCCTGACAAAGGCACCTGCGTGAACGGACCCTGTTCCGTGTGGAATTCCGTCGAGATATCATGATGATCGCGTCCATGGCTGAAGCTCAGCACAATTGCTGTCTGATTATAACTCCAGGTCCGCGCGGAAATACCCGCCGCCTCACGTGCAAGCGATGACCGGCCATCGGCGGCGACAATGATATTGGCGTTGAACATCGAACCGTCGCCGGCTTCGACGGCAATCGCATTTTCGATCGGGTGATAGTGCGTGGCGGAAGCGGAAACGTGTTTTACTGTCGAATTCTTGAGCGCATCGCCTAATACCGACGTCAGCGTGACATTCGGAATATTATAGCCAAAGGCCTGTTCGTCGATCTCACTGGCCTCGAAGGTCACGGCCGGACTTCTGATCAGCCGGTTTGTCCCGTCAAGAATACGCATCGTGGTGATCGGAGCGGCGTGAGGTTCGATGTTTTCCCACAGGCCGATCTGCCTTAAAAACTTGATTGCAGGCATCATCAGTGCGGTCGTTCGCTTGTCTGTACCCTCCGGCAGCACGCCAAGGCTGACGACATTGTCGAAACTTTTGGCAAGCGCGATCGCCGCGATCAATCCCACATGACCTGCGCCCGCTACAACAATCGGATCGGTTCTGGTGCTGATCATCGGTTGTCTCCGCTTTGAGCTTTCAACAGTTTATATTAGCCTAATTGCTTGCGCTTTGGGCATTTTTCAAGAAAAGCTGCTCACAAATCGTTCGCCATTGATAAGATATAACGGTGAACGAGCGATTATCATGCAGCAGATTGGCGCGGACCGTGAAAAAACCAACCTTGCCCAAGGGTGTCATGCCCAAGAAAGTGACGGCACCACAGGCGAAAGCGTTCTCCGTCCATCTGCTCACGGCATCCGGTTCCTTTCTGGCCTTTCTGTCGGTTGTTGCGGCTAGTGAAGAAAGCTGGACCGCGATGTTCTGGTGGCTGGGACTGGCGCTGTTCGTCGATGGCATCGATGGGCCGATCGCCCGCAAGCTGGAAGTCAAGTATGTCCTGCCGAACTGGTCAGGAGAACTCCTCGACAACATCATCGACTATATGACCTATGTCCTCATCCCGGCCTTTGCGCTCTACCAGCGCGGCTTCATGGGCGAGGGGCTGTCGTTTCTTGCAGCAGCGATTATCGTGGTTTCCAGTGCGATTTATTATGCAGATACCGGTATGAAGACCAAGGAAAACTTCTTCAAAGGGTTTCCCGTAGTCTGGAACATGATCGTTTTCACGCTTTTCATCGTCCGGCCGGGTGAATGGGTGGCTTTTGCCATCGTTCTCGTTGCGGCGATCGTCTCGTTCCTGCCGATTTATTTCCTCCATCCGGTGCGGGTGCAGCGATTGCGCCCCCTGAATCTTGCCATATTCTTTCTGTGGTGTGCCTTCGGCGCCTATTCACTGTTTCAGGAGCTGGATTCCCCGCTCTGGGTCCGGATTGGAATCTCGGTGACCGGTATCTACCTCTTCTGCATCGGTGCGGTGATGCAGGCATTTCCCAATCTTGGACGTACGGAGAAAGTGTAATGGTCAAAGCTGTTCGTATTTATCAACATGGCGGACCCGAAGTTCTGACCTATGAGGATATTTTGATCGGTGCACCCGGCCCGGGCGCGGTTCATATCCGCAATGAAGCCATCGGGTTGAATTTCCTCGATGTCTATTTCCGTACCGGTCTTTATCCTGCGCCGAATGGATTGCCGCTGATCCCGGGCAATGAGGGCGCGGGTGTCGTGCTGGCAGTCGGTTCTGACGTCCAAGGATTGAAAGAGGGCGATCGCGTCGCCTATGCCAATCCGATCGGCGCATACGCCGAGGAGCGGCTAATTCCTGCGGATCGTCTGGTCAAGGTGCCGGACGCGATCCCGCTGCAACAGGCAGCGTCCATGATGTTGAAAGGCATGACCGCACAATATCTGCTGCGCCAGACCTTTCCGGTAAAGAAGGGCGATACGATCCTGTTTCACGCCGCCGCCGGGGGTGTAGGGCTGATTGCCGGCCAATGGGCCAAACATATCGGTGCGACCGTGATCGGCACGGCGGGTTCTGACGACAAGGTCAAGCTGGCGCTGGATCATGGTTATGATCACGTCATCAATTATAACACAGAGAATTTTGTCGGGCGGGTGAAAGAGCTTATCGGCGGCAAGGGCGTGGATGTCGTTTATGATTCCGTTGGCAAGGACACGTTCGATGGCTCGCTGGATTGCCTGCGTCCACGCGGGATGATCGTCTGTTTCGGCCAGTCTTCCGGGCCGGTTCCACCGTTCGATCTTGGTATCCTGTCGCGCAAGGGCTCGCTCTATCTGACCCGTCCGACGCTGTTTGTATATATCGCAGCGCGCGAGGCCCTCGAGACAGCCGCAAATGAATTGTTCGACATGGTAGCGAAGGGTGTGATCAAGATCGAGATCGGCCAGACTTACGCTTTGAAGGATGTTGCAGCCGCGCATCGCGATCTCGAAGCCCGGAAAACCACCGGCACGACGGTGCTCATTCCTTGAGCCAAATCAACCATTGCTTGATTATTGTGCGCAAATGGCCGCAACCTCGCGTTTTGCACTTTCCAAATTTGCTGAGCCTGTCATAGGATCGAAAACGGTCTTGGCCGCGGGGAACTATGACAGAAGAAACAAAAGACGGCTCTGAAAAACCGCTACTGGAAGCTGACAAGCTCACCAAAATTTTCGGGACACTCAAGGCTTGTAACGAGATCGACCTGAAGATCGGAATGGGCGAGATTCATGCGCTCCTGGGCGAGAATGGCGCGGGCAAATCTACGCTCGTAAAAATGCTTTTCGGTGCACTGCAGCCGACCTCCGGAAATATCGCGTGGAAGGGCGAGACCGTTACCGTTACCAGTCCTGCCATGGGAAGATCGCTGGGTATCGGCATGGTTTTCCAGCATTTTTCTTTGTTCGATGCGCTGACCGCTGCCGAGAATATCGCCTTGTCGCTGGACGAAAAGACCCCTCTCGATACGATCGCCGCACGTGCCCGCGAGATCGGCCGGTCTTACGGCTTGCCGGTTGACCCCGATGCACTTGTCGGTGATCTTTCAGTTGGTGAGCGCCAACGCATCGAGATCATACGCTGCCTGTTGCAGGACCCCGACCTGATCATCCTGGACGAGCCGACATCGGTTTTGACACCACAGGAAGCCGATCTGCTGTTTGTGACACTCGAACGTCTGCGGTCCGAAGGAAAATCCATCCTCTACATCAGTCACAGGCTGGAAGAAGTGCGCCGGCTTTGCGATCGCGCCACCGTTCTCCGGCACGGCAAGGTTGTCGGCCACTGTGATCCGCGTGCCCAGACTGCAGCATCGTTGGCGCGCATGATGGTCGGGAACGACATTCATGTCATCGAGCGGCTTCCAGCTGAAGAGACGGCCCGGATCCCGCTTATCGAAGTGAACGGCTTGTCGCAAAAGCCGCGCGGGCCTTTTTCAGTGGCGCTCCACGATATCCGTCTCTCGATCAATGCCGGGGAAATCCTCGGCATCGCCGGGGTGGCAGGTAATGGCCAGGGTGAACTCTTCGAGGCCATTTCTGGTGAGGTTCTGCAAGAACGACCTGAAATCGTGCGCATTCGCGGAACGGACGCGGGCAAGATCGGTATATCGGCGCGTCGCAGGCTTGGCGCGGCCTTCGTTCCAGAAGAACGACTGGGGCACGGCGCGGTGCCGGACATGTCACTGACAAACAATCTGCTGTTGTCGCGCCATTCGACCGACCGCAAGGTGTTCATAACCGGCGGTGCGCTGAAGCTCGTAGCGGAGTCAAGTCTTGCATCCGCAGCCAAGCGCATTGTCGCGCAAATGGATGTCCGCAAAAGTGCGGAAAATCCAGACGCATCAGCACTTTCCGGCGGAAATCTACAAAAATTTCTGATCGGGCGCGAACTCGATCGCAACCCGTCCGTGGTCGTGGTCAACCAGCCGACATGGGGCGTCGATGCCGGAGCGGCAGCACATATCCGTCAGGCATTGGTCGATCTTGCACGCAGCGGCTCGGCGGTGATCGTGATCAGCCAGGACCTCGATGAACTGTTCGAAATCTCCGACCGCATGGCGGCAATGGTGCATGGGCGCCTTTCGGAATCCGTGCCAATTGAGGCAATGTCCATGGAGCGGGTTGGTCTGATGATGGGCGGTGCCGATACCAGTGCAGGGGCTGCATGATGCGGATCGAGATCGTCAAACGCCCACAACATTCGGCGCTATTCAGCGCCTTGTCGCCGTTCATTGCCCTGTTCTTGACCCTGATTGCCGGCGCGATCCTGTTTTCCATCCTCGGCAAAAATCCGATTTCGGCGCTCTATTCCTATTTTATCGAACCCTTGACCGAAGTCTGGTCCATCCATGAATTGCTGGTGAAAGCGGCGCCGCTAATCCTGATCGCAGTAGGACTTTCGGTCTGTTTTCTTTCGAATAACTGGAATATCGGCGCCGAGGGACAGTTCATCGCCGGTGGTATTGCCGGGTCAATCCTGCCAGTCGTTTTCCCGGATTTTCAGGGCTGGTACGTCTTGCCGGTCATGCTGCTGCTCGGAATGGCAGGCGGCATGGTCTACGCGACCATTCCGGCGTTTCTGAAGGTCCGGTTCAATACAAACGAAATTCTCACCAGCCTGATGCTGGTCTATGTCGCGCAGCTCTTTCTCGATTGGCTGGTGCGGGGAGCCTGGCGCAATCCTCAAGGGTATAATTTCCCCGAGACGGTGCAATTCAGCAATAGCGCCATCCTTCCCGCCATATGGCCCGATTCCGGCCGCGCGCATTGGGGTTTCGTTCTCGCAATAATCGCTGCAATTGTGGTCTGGTTCATGCTGTCGCGCACGCTGAACGGTTTCGAAATCAAGGTGCTTGGCCGCAGTTCAAGGGCAGGGCGGTTTGCGGGTTTCAGCGCTGGCCGGCTGACGTTTTTTGCCTTTCTGATTTCGGGTGCTTTGGCCGGACTTGCGGGAATCGCCGAGGTATCGGGCGCTGTCGGGCAACTCCGAACGAGCATTTCGCCGGGCTATGGTTTCACCGCAATCATCGTCGCGTTTCTTGGAAGGCTCAATCCGTTGGGGATAATTGCCGCCGGAATGGTGCTCGCTCTATCTTATTTAGGGGGCGAGGCGGCACAGATTTCATTGGGTATTTCGGAAAAATCGGCGCGTATCTTCCAGGGCATCATCCTGTTTTTTGTCCTCGCCAGTGACAGTCTGATCTATTATCGCATCCGGATCGTGTCGCGCTTGAGCGAGACGGCGTTGAAGGGCGCGTGAAATGACGATGTTCGAAGCCATTCTCCTGACTGTGGCGACAGCGGCGACACCGCTGCTCATTGCCGCATTGGGCGAACTTGTCGTCGAACGGTCCGGCGTGCTCAATCTCGGGGTTGAGGGCATGATGGTCATGGGTGCCGTGACTGGTTTTGCGGTTGCGCAATATACCGGTTCGGCATGGCTTGGCATGTTCGCGGCGATCCTCGCCGGAGCTGCCTTTTCATTGCTGTTCGGTTTCCTGACACTGACGCTGATCACCAACCAGGTGGCAACCGGCCTTGCACTTACATTGCTCGGGCTTGGCGCCTCGGCGATGATTGGTGAAAGCTTTGTTGGCCTTCCCGGCGTACGGATGGATTCTCTGTATATTCCCGTACTTACGGACCTGCCTTATGTCGGTAGAGTCCTGTTTGGACAGGACCCGATTTTCTACATTTCCATTCTGCTGACGATAGGCGTGGCGTGGTTTATGTTCAGGACGCGTGCGGGTCTGACGCTGCGCGCTGTCGGTGATAACCATACATCTGCGCACGCGCTGGGTGTACCTGTCGTCCGCATTCGCTACCTTGCCGTGATTTTCGGCGGTGCCTGCGCAGGCTTGGCCGGCGCCCAGCTCTCGCTCGTCTACGTGCCGCAATGGGTGGAGAACATGACTTCGGGCAGGGGCTGGATCGCGCTGGCGCTGGTGGTTTTCGCCTCGTGGCGGCCGTGGCGCATCCTTGCCGGGGCCTATCTCTTCGGCGCCGTAACCATCGGCCAGCTGCACGCACAAGCGCTCGGCATCGGTGTTCCCTCGCAATTCATGTCGTCGCTGCCCTACCTTGCAACGATCATCGTTCTCGTGCTGATTTCACGCAACAAACGGCTGACATTGATGAACACGCCGACATCGCTCGGCAAACCCTTCGTGCCCGACCGTTGAGGACGGACGCAAAGCTAAAAAGACAATCTGAACGCTTTAACAGAGAGGTGAACCTAATGAAAAAACTGATGATGGCGCTAACGATAGCCGCCAGCTTTGCCGTAGCGGGCCCCGCCTTTGCCGCGGACAAGCTGAAGATCGGCTTCATCTATATCGGACCGCCCGGTGATTTTGGCTGGACCTACCAGCATGATCAAGGCCGCAAGGAGCTCGAGAAGGCGCTTGGCGACAAGGTCGAAACGACCTTCCTCGAAAACGTACCGGAAGGTGCCGATGCGGAACGTTCCATCGAACGCCTTGCCCGCGCCGGCAACAAGCTGATCTTCACCACATCGTTCGGTTATATGGATGCTACGATCAAGGTCGCTCAGAAGTTTCCTGATGTGAAGTTCGAACATGCAACAGGCTACAAGACAGCGGAAAACGTCGCCGTCTACAATTCGCGCTTCTACGAAGGCCGCTATGTGCAGGGTGTGATCGCAGCGAAAATGTCGAAGGCCGGCGTTGCCGGATACATCGGCTCGTTCCCGATCCCGGAAGTTGTCGAGGGCATCAACTCGTTCATGCTCGGTGCGCAGTCGGTCAATCCGAACTTCAAGGTCAAGGTCATTTGGGCCAATTCCTGGTTCGACCCAGCCAAGGAAGCTGACGCGGCCAAGGCGCTGATCGATCAGGGCGTGGACATCATAACCCAGCATACGGATTCGACCGCTGCAATGCAGGTCGCGGCGGAACGCAAGATCAAGGCTTTCGGTCAGGCTTCCGACATGATCAAGTTTGGTCCGGAAACACAGCTGACCTCCATCGTCGACAACTGGGGTCCATACTACATCGAACGCGCCAAGGCGGTGCTCGATGGTACCTGGAAGACGCACAATGTCTTCGAAGGCATGAAGGAAGGGCTGGTCGTCATGGCGCCTTACATGAACATGCCGGATGATGTGAAGAAGCTGGCCGAAGAGACACAGGCCAAGATCACCTCGGGCGAACTGAAGCCTTTTACCGGTCCTATCAAGAGGCAGGACGGTTCGGAATGGCTGAAGGCCGGGGAAACGGCCGACGACAAGACCATTCTCAGCATGAATTTCTATGTCGCCGGTGTGGACGACAAGCTGCCGAAATGAGATCGCAAGGGTCTTGAAAAGGAAAGGGCGCCCTCGGCGCCCTTTTTTGTTGGCAGGATCGATCGGATCAATCCGCGTCGTCGGCCGATCCGGCGTTGAGCTGGCCATAACGCTCTGCACCGATGGAATTCAGCAGATCGATCTGTGTTTCGAGGAAGTCGACATGGCCTTCCTCGTCCTTGAGCAGGTCGTCAAACAATTCCTTGGAGACGTAATCGCCAAGCTGATCGCAAATCTCGCGAGACAATTTATAGGATTTTACAGCATCATATTCGCCGGCGAGATCCGCCTCGAGCACTTCCTTGACGTTCTGGCCAATGCGCAGCGCACCGACAGACTGCAGGTTCGGATGACCTTCAAGGAAGATGATGCGCTGGATGATCTTGTCGGCGTGATGCATCTCTTCGATGGATTCCGCGCGTTCCTTCTTGGCCAGCTTCGTGAAGCCCCAATCGTCCAGAAGGCGATAATGCAGCCAATATTGATTGACGGCCCCTAATTCGAGAAACAGTGCCTCGTTAAGCCGCTCGATGACCTTTGGTTCGCCCTTCATGTCGTGAACTCCCATATTCGTGACGCAGTGACCGGACACGGTCGATGAACGAAACTGCATCAGAATCGTCTGAACCGTGCCGGAGATGATATTCTTCCGTCACCTTTATGATGGTTTCAACGACATTTGGGAAGCAGCCGCAGCAGCGGCCGCGTTTCTTCATGGCATGGTAAACTTTAGCGGGAACAACGAGTTGCCACGGGTCAGCGTCGAGAAGTTCAATAATAGACTGCTCGATCTCTTTTTGGGTAATGATGTTGCAATGACAAACTAGCATTTTGTTTCGGTGCCGTACTCACAAGAACAAGCATCCGAGACATCTAATGTCGGGAGGGCAACAAAGCTTGAATCAACTGCTGATCCGACTGCATTCGGTACGCTAAACCCACAAAATACTATCCCGAAAACGGGTGATACTTCCGAACCAGACAATGGTTCCTCCAATCGCAAGGGTTCAAGGCCCAAACATTAAAGGTCATGCGTTCATCCAACGCTCCGGCTATAAAGCCGGTTTGTTGCGAACCTGTCAAATGCATATGGTTATATTGTGTCATGATTTCAACTAGTTAGAATAATTCTAAACTAGGAAAATAACCTAACTAATTCAATCATGTTTGGCGTTTTAACCGAGATGAAGCCACAAATTCATTGCCGGCTCAGCATGTGTCAAAACGTCTCAGAAACGCTGAAGTGGCTGTCGTCCGCACAATGAGTTGGAGGCACAGGCAACTCACTGCAACTCATTTACAACGCAGAGCGCAGAATCTTGCACCAGAATCGGCACTTCCTGAGTAGGAATCACCTGATATCGTGCAGGATTAACTGATGTTCATCCAAGTAGCTTTGCAGAATCAGCGTTGCCCGCAGAGAAAATCACGTCCTGACTTCGTGTTCTCGAACCGATCACTTCGTACCGCGCGGTAGGGTATTAACGGCTTCAGCTCGCGAGGCGCGGTTCGAGAGTGTCGATGCCGAGCAGGGCGCGCACATCACGCTTGTCGACGATGTCCGCGATCGAATATTGCGCGAGCACTTCGAAGAATGCATTGAGCGCCTTGCGCAATGCAGCGTTCAAACCGCAGCTGTCAATCAACGGGCAATCGGCGGCGTCATTTTCGAAGCATTCGGCCATGGCGAAGTTTTCTTCAGTTACGCGCACCACGTCGAAGAGGGTGATGTCCTTGGCCGGTTTGCCGAGTTTCACGCCACCATTGCGGCCACGCACGGTTTCAATGAAACCATTCTCGACCAGTGGTTGAAGTATCTTGAAGAGGAAGAGTTCAGACACCGTATAGGCCTGGGCGATTTCACCGATTCTGCTGAGGTTGCCTTCATTGGCGGCACAATACATGAGAATCCGGATGGCGTAGTTCGTCTGTCTTGTCAGTCGCATGGGAATATCTCTTTCAACCTGAAAACCAGGCATGCACGTTCAATCTGGGCGCAGTTTAGAATTATTCTTGATAAAGTAAACGATAATATGAAAGCAAGTTTCATATTATCCAGTATCATGCAGATGGGGTCGATCAGGTTTTATCGAACGAGAACGACGATCGAGGCTGTTATGAGCGCGATCGAACACAGCAGTAGTAGCCCATAGAGGCGAGGTTTGTCGAAAAGGACCGCAAAACCAGCAGTCCAGACAACGACCGCCGCTCCAAGTGCGTAGAGAAAGCCTGCCTTGTGCACCCAAGCGATATGAACGGCCATGAGGCCACCGATGACGAGGGCGCCGAATACGACCATCAGAGCCAGGGCGTATTTCTCAAAATTGTCCATTCAGGCAGCTCACTCTCAGAACCCACATGCGGAAAGTCTGTAACCCGATAAATGATCGGGCCGATAGTGAAACCTACATAGACTGTTCGCGCCCCGGAAAGCAACCTGAGACACCGCCGCATCGCACTTGGATACCGTCATGTGTGCTATAGGCAACAAAAAAGGCCGGGAATTCCCGACCTTCCGAATTCGCCTCCACGCCAGTGCCAGTACATCCGTGGTCAAAGGCGGAGACGAATTTCTGCACCTGATATATGAAGCGCGACGCTGGATTTCAAGTGCTAGCGCCGATAGGCGCTCAATCCTGCCAAAAGGCCTATGCCGGCGACGGCAGAAACGATAGCGACAGCAGTCATCGGATTTTCCCTGGCTTTTTCCGTGACCATGTGCGCTTCCTCGCCGACGAAGCGTGCAGCTTTCCGGCTATTCTTCTTTACGGCCTCGTATGTCGAGCTGCCGCCATTTTCAAAAAGTTCATAGCCCTGCTCGGAAAGCGATTTGCTGATTGTTGAAAGCTGCTTGCGCAACGCTGCGATCTGATTTTCCAGATCCTTGTCAGCCATAGCCTGAACTTTGGTTGTATTCGTTGCCATTTCAGTAATCCTTTCCACACGTAGAGAAAGGGGAACGCCAATTATTGCGTTTGGTTCCGATTCAAAGCCCGTTACCGTCTGGCAGCCGGATCGCAGCTGACGCTCCGCGGCCTATTTCCAGCAGCCATTGTTCTGACCATTCAAATTGTGCGAGTCGATATCGATGCCGGCGGAAAAATCATTCTTGGCCAGATAGACTGCCGTTTCCGGTTTGATGCGGATCTTGTTCCAACCGGCACAGCTGGACGAATGTGCTTGCTTCTCGCTCATCCAGCGCATTGCGCCGCAGCCAGACGTTCCAAGGATGCAGGGCAGCAGAAAGGCCAGAGCCAATCTCTTCATCATTCTATTCTTTCGGTGCGGTATTGAACAGGATTGCTGTTGAAAGCGGCGTCGGACAGTCATCTCACATTTTTCGTTGTTATGTCATTGAACTTTCATTCAATCTTTTTTTGCTCTAGTCGTCATTGCTGGCGTTCAACTGCTGCGGCGTCAAGCCCTCATCGGGTATCCTGCTCGTCAGTGATCGGGCCAGGATTAACCTGCTGGACTTGAGAAGGGGTGCATTGGCTGCGCGCACCTTAGGCAGGCGCGGATTATTCTCATGGGCCGTTACTGCCGCTTCATTGGCGTAAAGCTCGTTGACCATGATCTTGTTGGGAATGGGCGTTCCGTTGCGCTCGATCGGTTTGATGACCTCGAAACGAAGGCAACCGGGCTCTTCTTCCAATGTCTTGCGGGCATGCTCGCGGATGAGCGCGGTGAATTCCTCCTCACGACCTTCATGCGTTTCGAATTCCACGATAATCGTCAATGCAGTCATAAAAATTCAACCTCCCTGTCCTGCAAGAGGTCTATCAGCCACCAAACGACAAATCCAGACAGCGATGAAATGAAACCGGCTGTTTTATATGATTTTATAGGGAACGTTGCTTTCTGGCATAATAGAGAAGGCCGGCGCCGATCACCATGGTCAGTACTCCTATAGTGATCCATCGTGTCTGGCCCACCATGAAACTACCGCCGATGAGGCTGAGGCCCTGAAGTGCCCAGATTGCGCCCATGACGATAAGAAGCACTGCGACAACAGATAAAATGATCTTCATGGTCGAACTCTCCTTCCATTTTGCAGGATACCATGCCGTGCTGGATTCCCTTCCAAGAATCGATTTCGGCTTCAAGTTTCAACCGAGGGGCTGGCCGGACGAAAACAAGAAGGCCGGAACATCCACCGTGCAGGGACGTTGTTTCTCATCCGCCACATTTTTCAGTTGCCGGCAAGTGCGCTACAATCCCCCAATGGAAGGAAACTCCCATGAACACAGATTCAAACCTCGGATCGGAGCTTGAGATGGTGAATGTTATGTTGAACCGTCACACCTGGGTCGTGGTTGCAGATAGCGAAAAAGCGCTTTTCCTGTGCAACGGGAAGGACATGAAGAATGTCCAGCTCGGCATCATTCACCAAATGCACCACTCCAATCCCGCAACCCGTGAGCAGGGCAGCGACAGGCCCGGGCGTTTTTCCAGCGGACCTGGCCTCGGCCGCAGCGCTGTCGAAGACACGGACTGGCACGAAATTTCCAAAAAGCGCTTCGCCAAGGAGATCGCCGAGGCACTTTATACCTACGCACACAAGGGTAAGTTCGAGCGACTGGTCGTGGTTGCACCGCCGCTCATGCTGGGCGAGATGCGCCAGGAGTTTCACAAGGAAGTCCTGGACAGAATTGTCAGCGAGATACCAAAGACACTGACCAACCATTCAACGTCTGATATTCAGGCAATCTTGCAAGAAAGCTGATTGCCTTGGAGCTTGGCAATCTCTTGGTTGCTAAGGTGTACAGCAGCAAGACTTAGTCAGCTAAGCAGCTGCGCTTTGGACATATAGGGGAAGAAAGCTACACAAGCAAAACCCCTGCCGGGACCCGGTAGGGGTTTCGCGAGTTGAGGCTTGATTTGGCTCTAACAAACTGGACTCTGGATAAGAATATCGCGCATCGTTTCAGTGCGGCGCAGGCTCAAGGTACCGCTACACTCAACCTGTAATAATGCTAGCACATATGCTGTAAAATTCAAGGTTTACATGGCAAAAAGTCTATTTTAGCTTTGCTTTGAAACGTTCGTTGTCTTCTTCCAAACGTTTAATTCTCTCCTCCAATGCATTGATTGCCTTGAAGACAGCAACGCCCATGCCCTTGAAATCGTCATTATGAATGGCTGCTTCGATCGCATGTTTGGCATTTTCAATCGACATCGTTTCCTCCACTCACAGTGCTGTTCAACTCATGCGGAAAAGCCCAATCCTCAAGGGGCATGAGGATTGGGCCATTGTTGGCTTGTGGGTTTAGCCAAGACTGGTTGGGGACCAGTACTAGGAGAATGTTTCCGGGGTGAATTGGTTCCCGCCGGATGCAAAGAAATCTGACAGGCGTGTGTTTGCGCCAAAGAGCTCAGTCATCCACGAGCTCAAGAGCCGGATAGTCGGTATAGCCTTTGGCGCCCTGCGTATAGAAGGTGGCCTTGTCGGCGGCATTGAGCGGTGCTTGCAGGCGCCAGCGTTGCGGAAGATCCGGATTGGCAATGAAGGCCTCGCCAACGGCAACGAGATCGGCTTTGCCACCGGCCACGGCCTTGTCGGCGTCCGCCCGTTTAAAACCGCCGGCGCGAATGAGCGGGCCTTTGAAAGCCGCACGGATGGCTGCGGCGGTAACCGGATGACCATCAGGTTGAACGGGTGGTTCGACCACGTGCAGATAGGCCAGGCCAAGGGGACCGAGCAGCTTGGCGATTTCGGCAAAGTGGCGAACGGGATCGCTGTCACTCATGCCCTGATAGGGATTGGTCGGCGAGATCCGGACGCCGATGCGGTTGACTGGCCAGTGTACTTTTACAGCGTCGACAATTTCGAGCAGAATCCGTGCGCGATTTTGAACCGAGCCGCCATAGGCGTCTGTACGAATATTACTGCCATCGCGCAGGAACTGATCGACGAGATAGCCATTGGCGCCATGAATTTCGATACCGTCGAAACCCGCCGACTTAGCCCTGGCGGAAGCGGCGGCAAATTCAGATACGATCGTGCCGATCTCACCTGTTTCGAGTACACGCGGCGTTACATAGGGTTCCGGTCCGTTCGCCGTATAAACTGTTCCGGCACCGGCGAGAGCGGATGGACCGACAGGCTGGCGGCCGTCCAGCAACTGCGATGGATGCGCAGTGCGCCCCATGTGTGAAAGCTGTACGAATATCCTGCCACCGGCAGCATGGACAGCATCAGTGACCTGTCGCCAGCCTGCCTCCTGCACGTCATTGGTCAAACCGGGCCGTGTTGGAACGGCAATGCCGCTGTGGGGATCGACTTCAGTGGATTCCGAAATGATCAGCGCCGCGCCGGCACGCTGCGCATAGTAGAGTGCGGTTAGTTCGCCCGGTATCTTGCCATGCAAGCCGCGTCGGCGCGTCATGGGCGCCATGACAATGCGGCTGGAAAGGTTAAGGTCGCCAATTGTGATCGGGGAGAACAGCGTAGCCATCGGCACATTCATTCAAGGATTGGGAAGCTGCACTCTAGCAAGAGAGCGGCGCACTGGCCAAGGGCATGTGTTACGACGGCAGCAGATTGAAGAGCACCGCCACGTGAAAAGCGAAAGCGGTGACAAACAGCACAACAACGAAGCCGCGATCTCTCGCGGAACGGCGGATGCCCGAGGCCGGATTGCGCGTGGACGTGTAATCTGTTGAAGCCATCAGGATTTGTCTCTCGTTGCCGATGGCTTGATCATTCAATATTTCATACACGATTAACACGATAGAGATTACAAATCTCCACGCTCAACGGGTAGCGTTTTGCGTCTATGGCGAGGTTCTTGGAACTATTTTCCGGAAGGGGCTCGATTGTGAAATGCGAGGCCTGCGCAGACGCTGTTCTCGAAACCCGGCATTCCGCCTTCGTTGAACTCAATTTCTCAAAATTGTCGAAAATCGCAAAACAAAATCGCCAAGAGGGCTAAACTGAAGCAAAGTCCAATCTGGTTCAACGTACTGCTGGCGTGCTGCAATGCAAGCGTGCGAGACTCCCTCCGCCGCAAACCAGGGGTTTGCGAAATAATCCAGTGATGAGGTAATAATGTCCGTCTTTCAGAGCGGGGCGCGCGCGGCCCAAGAAGAACTGACCGTGGACGCAGACCTGTTCAAGGATTCGATGCGGCATCTGGCAGCGGCAGTGAGCGTTATTACAGTCGGGCGCGGCGCTGACCGCACGGGGTTTACCGCAACCTCGGTCTCGTCATTGGCCATAGACCCGCCCTCGGTGATTGTCAGTCTCAATCGCGATTCCTCGTCCTGGCCGGTCCTGCAACGGCATGGCAGCTTCTGCGTCAACGTGCTGGCACATGATCAGCGCCATGTGGCCGATAGTTTTTCCGGAAGAGACGGGCAAAAGGGATTGGAGCGCTATCAGGGCGCGCAGTGGCGGGAACTCAGTACAGGTACGCTGGCACTGGTGGATGCGCTGACGGTGCTCGATTGCGAGCTTGACGACGCCGTCGAGCGGCATTCCCATGGTATTCTGATCGGCAGGGTGAGGGCGGTGACCCTACGCCGGAACGCCGAGCCGTTGCTCTATTGGCACGGTGCCTATCGCCATATCAGGACGGCAACGGAAAAATAGTCAGGTGACGATGGCAGTTATCGAAGCTGCTATGAGTGCTACCGACGCGAACAGGATGAGCCCATATAGCCGCGGCTGATCGAAAATAACGGCAAAGCCAAGAAAAAACGCGGCACATGCGGAAGCTAGCGAGCAAAGGAAGGCGGATTTGTCGCCGGTGGTGATCGCAAAGGCCATCAGACCGCCAATGATAAGCGCACCGAAGACGATAAAGATCCAGGTCGCGAAGGTTTCGTAGCGGTCCATCGTGTGCTCTCCGGTCGGTCTGCGCTTCTATTTCGATTACAACGGAATATCAACAAGCAGTCAAATCCGGTGTATGAGTGCTGCTCCTGGTCGCAAAACGCATGGAAACATCGGCAGTCCCATCGCCATGGCAAAGAACGTCTTGTTGTCGAACGACAAGAATAAAGTCTTCCAACGTACAAAAGTGAGGCCAATTTACCACACCGATAAATTTCGCATCCTTCTATATATAACCATAGGTTGCGTAAATATTGATCCGAAACTAACTTGTACTCGCCGATATCGTTGTTTGATCGCGGGAATTGCTGGGGTAAGAAGCAATCTCCTTCTCATATGATCGCTATAGGGGGGAATTGCATGCCTTCGTTTACTCGATGTACACGCATCTTCTGGCTCTCTTCTGTTTCCGTTCTACCTTTCTTTCTATCCAATCAATCCGCATTTGCCGCCTGCAATGGCGCAACCACTGACTTCACCGCTTTCGGCCTCGCCAATCCCGTTGCGGCGGGCGCTTACGAATATGCGCTTTTCAGAAGCGGCTTTTCAGCGGGAAGTGCCGAGAACTGGTATCTGGCCTCGTCGATAACAGTTCCCGAGCTACCCGCACCTGGCGTTCCGGCCCAGCCTGCGCCCCAGGCCCCGCCTCCCTTCTTTGAGCCGCCCTTGCCGGGTGAGCCTCAATCCGAGCCCGTTATCGTTCCGCCGACGCCCGGCGCGCCTCCACCGACTCCCGATGCGACGCCGGTAAGGGCCGCGTTAGGCGAATCCATTCCTCTTTATCGCGTTGAGGTGCCTGTCTATTCAGTCGTTCCTCCCGCTGCGCGCGAAACTGCACTGGCCACGCTCGGGACATTCCATGAGAGACGCGGCGAGCAGGAATGGTCGATCCGAGCGGGAATTTTTCGGCTGCCTGGGGTCGTGCCTTTGGGCAATCGACAAAACAGAGCTGGGAGGGAACCGTTGATCCATCGGTCGACGGCCACCTTTACGGGATACAGGCCGGTCTCGATATCCTTGGCTGGGAACATGAGGGCGGCGACCGCGATATAGCCGGCCTGTTCTTCGGCTATTCCAGTTTCGATGCAGATATCCAGGGACAGGCAGTCGGCTGGAATAATCTGGACGTCGGAAGCCTCAATCTCGATACGACCATCTTCGGCGGTTACTGGACGCATATTGGCACCAGCGGTTGGTATCTGGATGCCGTTCTGATGGGATCCTGGTTCAGCGGCGATGCGACCTCCGATCGCGATGTCGGAATCGACATCGATGGCACGGGCATTACCGCATCGCTTGAAGGCGGCTACCCGGTCGTGCTCTCTGAAAGCTGGACCATTGAACCGCAGGCACAATTGATCTGGCAGCATATTTCCCTGGACGATCAATCGGACGCCTTTTCGGATGTGTCCTTCGACAATGATGACGGATTCACCGGCCGGCTCGGCTTCAGGATGCAGGGCAAATATCAAACCTCCGCCGGTCTGTTTCAGCCCTATGTCAAAGCCAATCTGTGGCACGGCTTCAGCACCACAGACTCCGTGCTTTTCGGCAGCGATGCAATCACCACCGAAGGCGAGTTAACTTCGCTCGAACTCGGCGGCGGTATCGTGCATGATTTCACGGAGAAGTTCAGCGCTTATGCCGTCGCGGACTATACGTTCGATCTCGATGGCGGCAACAGGGAGATATTCGAGGGCAATATCGGCCTGCGTGTCAAATGGTGATCAGTCACTGCGGATAAATGTGAGAAAGCCCGCGACGCGCGGTCCGTCGCCTTTCTTGTCATCGGCCGGGTGGTGAATGCCATCGTTCACCGACACTTCGTCAAAGTCAAAGGGACTGATCCCCTCCAGACACGCAACATTGATGCCGTACTGGTGCGGATTGGACCGGCGCTGATGGTGCGTGTAAATACCGCATTGCGAGCAGAAGTAGTGCTTCGCCGACATGGTGTTGAACTGGTAAACGCTGAGCCTGTCTTCGCCTGCAAGGATATCGATCCCGCCAACTTCAGCCGATACGGCGACAGCGCCGCGCATCCGGCAAAAGCTGCAATTGCACCGGCGTGCGGTGTGGAGACCATTCGTCAGCCTGGCGTGGAACCGCACTGCGCCGCAGTGGCAGGCGCCATCGATTTCATCGATATCGAGATTCATCATTCATCCCTGATTGTCTGGCTCAGCTTCCTGGCAAACAAGGCAGATTGCATCAATTCCAGGCGTGAAATCTGTCGGCGATGCCTCAATTCGGATCAGAATGCGGCGCATTATCCCCCAATGCGAACGGCTTGGTTCGCTTAAAGAACGGGCTCTGCCGGCAACACCTCGCTGGCAATCCCAAGAGGGAGTGAAAACAATGAAGACGTTATTGATTGCAATGGGATTTCTCGCCGCCACCAGCCTGTCTGCTTTCGCCGCAGAACCTGCGAAAAAGACGGGCGACATGTGGACCACCGAGAAAGGCATGACGCTGTATACGTTCGACAAGGACAAGGACGGTAAATCGAATTGCGACGAGAAATGCCTAAAGAACTGGCCAGCGTTCCATGCAAGCAAAGGGGCAAAGGCTGAAGGCGAATGGACGCTGGTCAAAGATTCGACCGGCAAGGAGATGTGGGCCTATGAAGGCAAGCCACTCTATACGTTCGTCAAGGACAAGAAAGCCGGCGATATGGAGGGTGAAGGCGTCGGCGGCGTCTGGCACGTCGCGAAGTAAAACAGTTTGGCATGGTATGAAGGCGGCTCGTTCGGGCCGCCTTTTCTGGTGCGCGTGCCTTTCCTTCGACACGCGCAAGCATCGCCAAACATGATGATCTTGGTTAGAGTGGCGGGCAGCGCATCCTGGGTTCTCCGGAGGAAACATCATGATTCTGAAGTCTTTGGCATACTCTCTTGTATTGGTATTTGCTTTGGCGGGCGCAAATGTTCTGGCCGCCGAGCGTTGGGAAACGCTTCCGCCGCCAGCGGCTATGCCCGCGCCGGACAAGAGTGGAACAGCGCCGGTCAACGGAATCGAGATGTATTATGCGGTTTATGGCAAAGGCGCGCCGGTACTCCTCATACATGGCGGTCTTGGCTACGCCGATATCTGGGGGGCGCAGGTTGCCGATCTTGCAAAAGATCACATGGTCATTGTCGCAGACAGCCGCGGTCATGGGCGATCGACCCGCAATGCCGACCCCTATAGTTATGACTTGATGTCGTCCGACTATCTAGCGCTTCTCGACTTTCTGAAGGTTGATAAAACGGCGCTCGTTGGCTGGAGCGACGGCGGGATAATCGGGCTCGATATCGCCATGAACCACCCGGAAAGACTGACGAAGCTTTTCGCCCAGGCAGCCAACTCAAAGGTTGATGGCCTTAATCCAGATGTGATGCAAAACAAAGTGTTCGCCGCTTATATTGATAAATCCGGTGAGGTATATAAGAAAATCTCGCCGACGCCGGACCAATATAACGCGTTTGTCGAGCAGATAAGCAACATGTGGGCCAGCCAGCCAAACTGGAGTGATGACGATCTGAAGAAGATCAAGACGCCAACGGCAATCGTTCTGGGCGATCATGATGAAGCCATTACCCGTGAGCACACGGAATACTTGGCAAAGACAATTCCTGGCGCCAAACTGATCATCCTCGAAAATGCCAGTCATTTTGCCATGTTGCAGGACCCTGAGGGTTACAACAAAGCCGTTCGCGATTTCATCGACAAGTGATCAGCAGGCCCAGGGCCTCTACGGGGATGTGAAATAGTGGGGGTTAGCGATAAAGAAACAGAATCCGAAAAGCGCGATCGCTATGAGTGCGACGAATAGGGTTGTTCGACCGGCGGCATCAAGGATTTTATGCATTTTTTGTCGGGAAAACATGTGGCCGTCTTAGAAATGTTTCGAGCAAAGTTCGCGCCCAGATAATACTGTCCGAGTAGGTCAACCAGGTTCATAGTGTCAATTGGCCATTGGGATAATCGTAGCAAGGTAATTTCAGGCGGTTTTCTGTTCGTCGAGACCGAGCTCCTCAGCCATCTGTTTGCGGATAAGATATTTCTGGATCTTGCCTGTCACTGTCAGCGGAAAAGCTTCGACGAAACGGATATATCTCGGCACTTTGTAATGGGCGATTTGTCCGTGACAGAACGCCTTGATCTCTTCCTCGTCTCCGTCTTCGCCGGTCTTCAGGATGATCCACGCGCAAAGTTCTTCGCCGAATTTCGGGTCCGGAACTCCGACAATGGCGACATCCTTGATCTTGGCGTGGCGAAACAGATACTCCTCCACTTCGCGCGGATAGATGTTTTCGCCGCCGCGGACCACCATGTCCTTCTGGCGGCCGACGATATTGCCATAGCCTTCGTCGTCGATGGTTGCAAGGTCACCCGTATGCATCCAGCCTTCGTCGTCGATCGCTTCAGCTGTCTTTTCCGCATCGTCCCAATAGCCGATCATGACGGAATATCCCCTTGTGCAAAGCTCGCCTGGCGTGCCGCGAGGAACTGTATTGCCCTCGACGTCGATGACCTTGCATTCGATATGCGGTTGAACGCGCCCTATCGTCGAGACGCGCCGGGAAACCGGATCTTCGCCCGAACTCTGGAAACTGACGGGGCTGGTCTCGGTCATTCCGTAGGCGATGGTGACGTCCCGCATGTGCATGCGATCGATGACCTGCTTCATGATTTCGATGGGGCACGGTGAGCCCGCCATGCATCCCGTCCGCAGGGATGAAAGATCGAAGCGCTCGAACTCTGGATGCCCGAGTTCGGCAATGAACATCGTTGGTACGCCATAAAGTGCCGTGCACCGCTCAGCCGCGATTGCGCTCAGAACCGCCAGCGGGTCGAAAGCTTCGGATGGATAGACCATCGTAGCGCCGTGGACGACACAACCAAGATTTGCCATGACCATGCCGAAGCAATGATAGAGCGGAACAGGGACGCAGAGCCGGTCACCGGGACGCAGACCGACGCTACGGCCAACGAAAAAACCGTTGTTGAGGATATTGCGATGGGAAAGCGTGGCGCCCTTGGGCAGGCCTGTCGTGCCGCTGGTGAACTGTATGTTGACCGGATCCGTACAACGCGTTGTTCTATCACGCTCTGTGAGTTCGGTGCGATGATGTTCTGTGGCGAGTTTCGGTACATCGTCGAATGCTATCCAGCCGGGGCGCGGATGTGCTCCAATCAGTATGACACGCTTCAGATATGGCAATCTGGAAGAATGTATTTCGCCTTTGCCTGATGCTGTTTCCGGCGCGAGTGCCTCGATCATTTCGGCGTACTCGCTGGTCTTGAACCGTTCAAGCGCCACCAGTGCTTTCACGCCTACCTTGTTCAGTGTGTACTCGACCTCGGAGAGGCGATAGGCGGGATTGACATTGACGAGGATGAGACCGGCTTTTGCGGCGGCGAACTGGGTCAATGCCCACTCGGCATTGTTTGGCGACCATATGCCAATCCTGTCGCCGCGTTCCAGCCCCAGCGCTATCAGGCCAGCGGCGAAAGCATCGGTCTTTTCTCTTAACTCGCTGTAGGTCCAGCGGACGTTCTCGTGGACCGAGACAATGGCTTCGGCTTCACTCCATCGAGACGCTGCGCTGTCCAGTGTCTGGGAGATGGTGGTATCCAGCAATGGCGGCTCGTTGGCACCACGCACATGACTGGGTTTATCGCTTCCTGCAGGATCGCTGACTGGGCGCATGACATTCCTCCGAGGTCAAATGCACAGAATGCTGGAGGCCCTTCCGGCCATACTGGCCTAAAGGGCTCTACACCGTACTGCAATCAGCGTGGAATACCCACCGGCTTTTGTCGAAAGATGGCTCAAGCGGTGAGAGCTGTCCGCACATGTTCGGCCAGATCGTTCAGTCTGTCAGCAGGATTGCGGCCGATCAGCATGTAGCCATGGGCTTGATCCGACCAATAGACGACATTCATGCCGTGTCGCCGCTCGGTTTGCGGAGCCGCGGCGCCTCTCGACGATTGAACGATGCACAGTGCCATCGGTCCGTGTTCGGGATCCAGATAGGCGATCTGGCCAAGCGGCTGGCCGTCATACTGAAGAATCTGCGCACGCTTTAGCGGGATGCCCGGCAGAGACACCGCTTCCACGGGCAGGGAAAGGCCAAGCTTGTCGCCGACGTTACGCAATTGCGCGCTCTGCGATTGTCCATCGCTTTCGAGATTCGCAAGTGTGTCGGGCGTGTAAAGCGACAAATATTCCGCGACAACAGCCCGCCACTCCGATCCATCGTGTTCACTTGAAACGTCCTGCATACCAATATAGGCCCGATCGGCAGCGACACCGACAAAGACGAATGCGATGGCCGCCGCCATGAAACCGCGGCGGCTCCAGCCCCTTGACGCCGGTTCAGCGGTGACCGAAGCCGGGAGCCCTCCCAGAATGGCTTCGAGCTTTGCCGTCGGGGCGTTTTCGAGCAACGGCTGGAAAGCATCATAGAAGGCCATTTCGCTGCGCGAGAGAAATTCGTACCGGGCAGCGACAGCCTCATCGGTTTTGACCAGAGTATCAATCCGCGCGCGCTCTGCGCCTTCCAGCTCGCCGTCGAGAAACGCGACCAACATTTCGTCGGAGGGCATTTCAGCGTGTTTCAGATCGTTCATCATTTCCCTCCTTTCATTTGTTTGTAGTTCATATCCGGATCAGTGTTTTCGGCGAGTTTGGCACGGGCTGCAGCGAGGCGGCTCATGACAGTGCCAATCGGCACGTCAAGAACCTCCGCGACCTCGCGATAGGACAGGCCCTCGACATAGGCGAGAAACACAGCGGTCCTCTGCGCCTCGGGCAGGGCATTCACCTGGCGCAGAACCTGATTGGCCATGACATGCGTCTCGGTTTCCTGTTCGCCGTCGAAGGAAAGCGTGACATCGGCATCGACGAAACCATTGCCCATGCGGATACGGCGCGAGCGGACCTCATTGAGCCAGATCGAATGCAGGATCGAGAACAGCCAGCGATCAAGTCTTGTGCCGCTCGTGAACTGGCTGGCGCGCTCCAGCGCACGTACGCAGGTGGCCTGGACGAGATCATCCGCAACATCGCGCTGGCGGGACAGCACAATGCCGTACCGCCAGAGCCGACCGAGATACTGGGCAAGACTCGCCCGGATTTCGTGTTCGCTCGCGATGGTTGCCTCCGTCCAGACAAGTCCGCAGCGGACATCCGGCGCTGACGACAGATTCGGTTTCGCCCGACTATAAGCAGAAAGTTGGAGATGAGCGATGGTCACTTTGATCCCTTCTTTGTGAACGAGCCACCATCGCCTCTCGTCTTTTCCAGGCCGGGCGAAAGCGTCAGATCTTTGACGGCTTCTCAATCGCCTCATGCAGATCGCGATACTCTTCGCAGGTTGTCCCGCAGATCGACTTGATGGTCTTCAGCTGGTCTTTGGCGAGATCGATCTGACCCTTGATGACATAGGCTTCGCCAAGATATTCGCGGACCTTCGCGTATTTCGGATCAAGCGCGACGGACTTCTTGTACCAGGAGATGCCTTCATCGGTACGGCCAAGCTTGCGTGTGGCGTAACCACGGTAGTTGAGCGCTTCCTTGGTGTTCGGATTCTTCAATGTGTCGAGCATTTCCAGCGCTTCCTCGTAGCGTCCGGCCTTGGCCAGAGTGTAGGCGTACTCGGTACGATCCTTGTCCGGAACGGCGCTGCTGGTCTTCTTGACACATTTCTTGGTCTTGGAATCCCAGACCTGGCCCCTGGGGCAGGTGGGCGTCGTGCTCGCATCATCGCTACCGCCACCACCGGCAGCAAAGACCGGCATGGAAAAAGCAGCAAGGACGAAGCTGGCGCCAAGCAGGGCCGATGTGATCGAATTTTTCATGAGTTCTATCTCCGAATGACAATCTGACGTGTGGAGAACACGTCGCGCGGAGAATTATTCGGAAGGTTGGCTGATTTTTTCGAAGCTCAAGCGACTCAATTAGCAGCAAAGCGAAAAACGAACACGCCGCAATTGATTTTCCAGGACTAGCCAGAAACTGGAATTGTTTACTCATATTGGGAGAAATTTTGACTCCCGGTGCGTTCTGCAGGGAGGAACAAGGATTTATGCTTCAACGGATAGAATTCGCGAACGAAAAGCGTATCCGGAAATGAACGGTAGACCAGTCGAGCCTGTGGATGGGGCCAGCGGACAGTTTTTGCAATCATTGATTGCAGAAACCGAAGCGGGATCAACCACGTTGACAGGCGGCAAGCGTCAAGTGCTGTCGGTGATTGAAGCGGCAAAGCAGCGGGTCGCGGCCGCGAGGCTGGCCGCTGACAGCAGTCTTGACCGCGCCAAAGCGGCACCGAAACCCCACGAGATCACCAACCCGGCCTTCGTCGCGCTGTTCGATGCGCATCAGCGAGACAGGGAAAGGCTGTTCGAAGCCATGCGAGCGCTTGAAGCAGTACATCGGAACGCGGGACGCGATTGATTTGCCAAACCAGTGGTATTTTGCGGCCGCCCTGCGTAGGGTCGAGGCATCTTTATTCGGGAAATCACAAAATGTCTGAACTCAAGATCAGGACCCGCGCCGTGGGCGCGACGACCCTGCTTCCGCCCAAGGAACTGCCGCTCGTCACCTCGGAAACGGGTGGCAAACTCGGCGTTGTTACCTCGGTTTCTGAACCCGGATTCAGCCCGATCGATTTGCTCTATGGTTCGCTGTCAGCGTGTATTGCGTTAAGCGCGCGCATCGCTGCCAGTCGCCTTGGCGTCGCCGACAGGTTGGGGGAGGTCCGGGTGCACGTGACAGGGGAAAAGGCGCATGACGGGCCATCCCGCGTTGCGCGCTTCGACATCTCCATCGAGATTGATGGCGATCTCGACAATGCAACCAAACATCAGATCGTCGAAGCCGCCGAGGAAATCTGCACTGTCAGCAATACACTGCGCGGCAATGCCGATTTCGTCACGAAGCTAGCAGACTGATCCTATTCTTCGAAGTGCCGATTGGCTGGCCGCGGCAAGCCAAGATTTTCGCGCAATGTGGTGCCTTGGTATTCTTTACGGAAAATTCCGCGGCGTTGCAGTTCCGGGACGATCTTGTCGACAAAATCGTCGAGCCCCTCTGGCAGGTACGGAAACATCACGTTAAACCCGTCCGAGCCTTCTGACTGGAGCCATTCCTCCATTTCATCGGCAATGGTGGCGGGAGTGCCCACAAAGGCAAGGCCCGAATAACCGCCAAGCCGTTGCGCCAGTTGCCGGACGGTCAGGTTTTCGCGTTGCGCCATGTTGACCACGCGTTCGAGCGCGCTCTTGCTTGCATTGGTATCGGTAATCTCGGGCAGGGGGCCGTCCGGATCGAAATGCGAGGCGTCCTGGCCAATGGCGATTGATAGCGAACCGATCGCATTGGCGTAATGCACCAGACTGTCGAGATGGGCGCGCTTGGCCCTCGCTTCCTCGACGCTGTCGCCGACCACCACGAACGCACCCGGCAGGATTTTGAGATGATCGCGATTGCGGCCGATCTTTTCCATACGGTCCTTCACGTCGGCGTAAAAGCGTTGGCTATCGGCGAGACTGGACGAGGCGGCAAAGACCACCTCCGCCGTTTCCGCAGCGAGCTGTCGCCCGGGCTCGGATGAGCCTGCCTGAACGATAACCGGCCAGCCCTGAACGGGTCGTGCGATATTGAGCGGACCTCGTACGGAGAGGAATTCGCCTTTGTGGTCCAGCACATGCATGCGCTCAGGATCGAAATAGATGCCGCTTTCCACGTCGCGGATAAAGGCGTCATCGGCAAAACTGTCCCAGAGACCGGTGACGACATCGTAGAACTCACGTGCGCGTCTGTAGCGTTCGCCATGTTCCATGTGATCTTCAAGCCCGAAATTCAGCGCCGCATCCGGGTTCGATGTGGTGACGATGTTCCAGCCAGATCGTCCGCCGCTGAGATGATCGAGCGAGGCGAAGCGGCGTGCCACATGATACGGTGCGTCGAAGGTCGTTGAAGCCGTGGCAACGAGGCCGATATGATCCGTTGCGCCTGCCAGTGCCGAAAGCAATGTGAACGGTTCGAAGGATGTAACGGTGTGGCTGCGCTTCAGCGCCTCGATCGGCATATTGAGCACCGCGAGGTGATCCGCCAGAAAGAACGCATCGAACTTGCCGCGCTCAAGTGTCTGGGCGAAACGTTTGAGATGGGCGAAATTGAAATTGGCGTCAGGAAATGCGCCGGGATAGCGCCATGCACCAGTGTGAATGCTGACCGGGCGCATAAACGCGCCAAGATGCAGTTGTTTTAACCCGCTCATGGGCAGTGCCTTTCAATATATGTGGACGCCAGCTGCGTCACACCTTCCTTGTGTAGCCGGAAACTTCTGCTCCGGCGTTCCACGGTAGTTCCAGAAAACGAAGTGCCGATACGACCCCGATAAGGCCGACGATGAAGAAGGCTATGCGAAAATCCGTCAGCGATGTGGTGACATTGCCGTGAGCCAACTGCGACAGATTGAGAACCATGGCGGAGATAGCAACCCCAAGCAGCATCGACATCTGCTGAAGCATGCTGGAGAGTGTCGATGCCGAACTGCGCTGTGCAGCGTTGATGTCTGCGAAGGTCAACGTATTGAGCGCGGTGAATTGCATCGAACGCGACAGGCCCGCGATGAACAGAAGCGCAAAGGCGATGATCTCGGGCGTTTCGGCGGATAGCAGCGAACAGGCGGCGAGGGACAGTGCAGCGATCAATCCGTTGAAACAAAGAATCGAGCGAAAGCCAAAACGCCGGAGTAGTGGCGTGGTAGCGACCTTCATGCCGAGATTGCCGAGGAAGTAGACGAGGATGAAAGTACCCGTCCTGATGGCGCTGAAGCCGAAACCCACCTGAAATAGCAATGGCAGCAGGAAAGGCGCTGAATTGATCGAGACGCGCCCTGCCGTACCGGATGCCGCTGTGGCGATGGCAAAGGTGTGGATCTGGAATACTGACAGATCGAGCAGAGGGTTTTTGACCCGCAGAAAATGTCTTGCCGCAACCACAGAGAGAATCGTGCCGGCAACAAGCATGGCGATGGCGATGTAGAACTCGTGGATGCCATGCGTAAAGGATTCCAGGCTGGAGAGGACCAGCGCCAGACCGGCAGCAGAGAGTGCGAAGCCTTTCATGTCAAACTTCGGGACTGATGTTTCCCGTTGGTCCGGAACGAACCTCAGGACCAGTAGGATACCGAGGACGCCGAGTGGTATGTTGATGAGAAAATTCCAGTGCCAGCTGAACCAGGTGGTGATGAAACTGCCAAGGACAGGGCCGATGACCGGAGCGAACAGCGCAGGCCAGGTAATCAGGGCGATGGCGGAGACGAGCTCGGACTTTTCCGCATTGCGCAGCACGATCATGCGCCCGACCGGCGTCATCAGGGCGCTGCCCACGCCCTGGACGGCCCGCGCGCCGACGAATTGCCACAAGCGTTTCCGACAGTCCGCAGACAAGCGAGGCGATCGTAAAGATTGCTATGGCCGCAAGAAAGACGTTGCGTGCGCCGAAGCGATCGCCCAGCCAGCCCGAAATAGGAATGAAGACCGCCATGGACAGCATGTAGACGGTGATGCCGATGCTCATCGCCACCGGCTCGATACCGAATGACAACGCCATCTGGGGCAGGGAGGTGGTGATGATCGTCCCGTCGAGCATTTGCATGAAGAAGGCGACTGCAACAACGAGAGCGACAAGGCGCGGTTGCCGCGCTGTGACGGCTGTTCCCTCGCCGTCCGATAGTGCAGTCGTCATTTCATAACCTCAGGGCATTGCATATGGGATGGCCAAGCGTGGATGGCCAATTATCAAAGTGCCGGGCCCGCAATTCAGGCCCGGCAATCGGTTTTGTCAACGTGGCTCGCGGATTATTGATTGGCGTCCAATTCCTTGTAAGCAGCGTCGAGATAGCTGGTATCGACCCATTTGCTGTAATCGATCGTGCCTTTCAGAAGCTTTGCCTCTGCCATGAATTTCTCTTCTTCCTTGAGCGAGTTGAGCGCTTCGTCGGTGATCTTCGGGTCCTGATAGAATACCCCGTCCTTGTAGGTCTTGCGGACCGACTTTTCCGACGATTTGGTTTCATCAACGAAGATCTTGATCGTGTCTTCCGGGTGTGCGTCGGCCCAGCGCGAAAGCTGGATGTCGACCTTCAGCAGGCGTTTGACAAGGTCAGGGTACTTTTCGGCGAAGGCGCCATTAACGGAAATGACGTTCGGAACGGCCCATTCAGGATGTTCCGAGCCATCCAGAAGAATTCGTGCCTGGCCGGTGTCGACGAGTTTTGCCGCCGTGCTGTCTGTCTCCACGATCGCGTCGATGTCGCCACGCAGCAGTGCGGGGCCCGAGGCCTCGAACGGCAGGTTGAGCAATTCCACGTCGTCAGTCTTCAATCCGGCGGCTTTCAGCGCCTTGCTGAAATTAGAGTGGCGTACGGTGCCGGCGAGATATGCGACCTTCTTGCCCTTCAGATCTGCGACGGTTTTCAAGGGCGAGTTTGTCGGCACGATGATGGCCGAGCCACCGGTTTTGACGAAGCTGGAAATGCCGATCAGCTTGACGTCGGCGCCGGATGCCGCAACGCGCAGGGCAGGGTTGTTACCCGTGTAGGTGACTTCGATGGCTCCGGTCGCAAGAGCAGTCGTTGCCTCAGAGCCACCACCAGTAAAGGTCACGAGTTCGACCTTGATGCCATCCTTGGCGAATTCCTTTTCCAGCCAGCCATCATGCTGGGCGAGAATGAATTTCAGGTGACCCGGAGCAGTGCTGCCGATGCGGATAACGTCCGGCTTTTCCTGCGCGATGGCTGGAAGGGTGAGACTTGTCAGGCCAAGCAGCGAGGCGGCAATGGCCTTTATGAGAGTTCGGCGCAGAATGCCGGGGTTTGAAATTGTCATAGTCAGGTTCCTTCGTTGGCGTTCTTGCAAAATGCGGAGATCTTAGTGAGGTGAGGTGTCGGATTGGCCCTTCCATGAGGTCGCCCGACGCTCGAACCAGACCAGCAGGTAATTCACGATCAGGCCGATGAGCGTCATGGTGAGGATGCCGGCATACATATCGCCGGTCTCCATCATCAGTTGCGATTGCTGGATCAGGTATCCGAGGCCGGATTTGGCAGCGAGCATCTCGGCGCCGATGACCGCGAAGATGGACGACTTCACAGCGAGGCGGGCACCGGCGACGATCGAGGGAATGCTGGCCGGGAGAATGACCTTGCGGAAAAGATCGAGATCAGACGTTCCCATCGAGCGCGCCGCTTTTAACAACAGGGATCGACTGCCTTGACACCGCTGATCGTATTCACCAGCAGGAAGAACACCGACGAATAGAAAGTGATCGCGATCTTGGAGGCTTCGCCTATACCGAGCAGCAGAATGAAGACCGGCAGCAGGGCAAACTGCGACGTATTGCGGAGGGTTTGAACCAGCAGATCGGAGATCTTTTCGAAGAGCGAGTACCGCCCCATCAGGAATCCGAGCGGCACAGCGACAATCGTCGCCAATCCAAAGCCGATCGCCGCTCGCTGCAAGCTGATACCGATATGCTTGGCGAGCACGCCGCTTTCGGCCAAACCGATCCAAGACCGGCAAACGTCGCTGAGCGGGGGGAAGAATATCGGATTGAGCCAGCCGAGACGCGGTGCTATTTCCCACAGCAGGAAAAACAGCATGAGCAAGGGCAGGCCATAGCTGAATGTGCCGTCACCGCGCACGGTTTTTTGCTTGCGAGTGGGCCGGGTAGCGTTGGTCGCTGTTCTGGCAATTGACGGCAACCTGATGCCGATGCCGGGTTTTTCGCTGATATAGGCCATGGTTTCGGTTCCCCGGGATTTCTAGTTGGCGTAGGCGGGCGACAACGCCCAGTCCTTTTGTGCCTTGTTGACCTCGTCGCGCAGCGCTTCCCAGACCCGGGCGCGATGCGCGTTGAACGCTGTACTTGAACGAATGTCGCCGTCGCGCGGGCGCGGCAGATCGATATCGATGATCTCCTTCACCATGCCTGGGCGAGCGGTCATCACAACGATGCGGTCTGCGAGGTAAATCGCCTCGTCGATGGAGTGAGTGACGAAGATGACGGTGGTGTTGATCTTCTCCCAAATCTTCAGAAGTTCGCTTTGAAGGATTTCGCGCGTCTGTGCGTCGAGCGCTGCAAAGGGTTCATCCATGAGCAACACTTCGGGATTGCTCGCCAATGCGCGGGCAATGGCCACACGCTGCTGCATTCCACCGGAAAGCTGGTTCGGGTAACGATCCTCGAAGCCGGACAATCCGAAGAGAGCAAGGAAATATCGCGCGCGGTCAGTGCGTTCGCGCTTCGGTACGCCGCGCACTTCCAGAGCATATTCAATGTTCGACAGTGCCGTGCGCCAGGGGAAAAGCGCATATTGCTGGAAGACATAACCAGTCTTGGGATCGGGCTTGGTGATGGTGGCGCCATCCAGTTGCACGATGCCATTGCTCGCCTGCGTCAACCCGCCGATGATATCGAGCAGGACCGACTTGCCGCTGCCGCTCGGACCAACCAGCGTGATGAACTCGCCCTTGCGAATAGTCAGATCGACGCCGTCGAGAACAGTGACCCGATCCGTCTCTTCGCCATCGACAGTCACATATTGACCGGGCTTGAGCTGAAATGTCTTTCGAATGTCGGAGACAACGATCCGGTCCATGTTCATTTCCCTTCAGACAGCCGCGACGCGAATGCGGTGAGTCGGATCATTTTCGGTTCCGCCAGCCTTGCCGCGCTTCCAGCCGAGGGCGCGCGCATAACTGCCGAACAGATTGCGTTCCTCGACCTCAGATTCTGTGATTGGAAACGGGCCCTCGGCACGATGCGCGACGTAGAGTGCATCGGTGGGGCAGTAGATTTCGCAGAGATAGCAGGTCTGGCAATCGTCTTGCCGCGCTATGATGGGTGCCGAATCTCGAACCGCATCGAACACATTCGCGGGGCAGACCTTCACGCAAATATCACATTCGATACAACGGCTTGCGGAGACAATTTCAATCATGACGCGATGCCCTCGCGGCTAATTTGCGCTTCGCTGATGCTGATTGCATCGACCCCGCTGACGAGGATACGCCGTGCAAATGCCGGATCATTGCCGGGACGGTCTGCCCGCCGGTGCATGCCACGGCTTTCATTGCGGGCGAGCGCGGAAGCCAGCGACCAGCGCGCCGAGGCTGTGATCGATGCCGTTTCGCGACTGCGCACGCGGTCCACGCCCTCGGCGTGAAGGTGCTGCCGCACATCGTTCCACAGGCCCTCTAGCCGCTCGCTGCTGGTGTGTAAGGTTGTGCCGTCGCGAAAATAATTCTTTTCGAGTGGGATAACTTCGGCGCGAACCGCTTCGATGATTTCTGCGGTGCGCAGGTCCGCGCGAGCGTTTCCCGTTGGTCGCAGTCCCGCTTCACCCAAGGGTCTCGATACTGAGCGGAAGGATTTCTGCGCCGATTTGCGCGCGTGGATAGATGCGCCTTTACCCGACCACCACCCGCTGGCGATGGCCCAAGAGGAGTTCACCGCTCCACCGCCAGAGACTGCGCCCGTCATGTTCTCACGGCTGGCTGCGTCGCCAGCGACGTAGAGCCCGGGAACGCCGGTGCCGCAATCGGCCGTCGCGACCATGATGCCGCCGGTGCCACGCACCGTACCTTCGGCGCGCAACGTGATGCGGAACAGGTCCTTGAAGGGATCAATACCGGCACGGTCATGCGGCACAAAGCAATTCGGCTGGCCTCGGCGCAGCCAATCCTGCAAGGCAGGCTCGGCATGGTCGAGACGGGCAAAAACCGGACCTTCGATCAGCGCTTTTGCAATGTCCTTTTCGCGTTCACCAATGCCATTGGAAACTTGTTCGCCGTTTGCGTCGAGAAGAGGTGAGCCATCCTCGCGGTAGAATGTGGCCCACCTGTAGGGCAGACCCTTGTTGAGCGACGTTTCGTAGGGAGCAAGCGTGTATTTTCCTGTGAACTCCATGCCGGAAAGATGGGCTCCGGCTTCTGCGGCCATCAGGTAGCCATCGCCAGTAAGGCCGGTCGCACCAAGGATGCGCTCGTGGAAAGCGCAGCCGCCCGTCGCGAGCACGACGGCTTTTGCCTCGACACTCCAGTCACGGTTGCGCTGCCGGTCAACGCCGGAAGCGCCTGTGATTGCATCGCCATTCGATAGAAGTTCGAGGGCAGGGTGATGATCAAGGATGGTTATGCCGGCCTTCAGCACCCGCCGGCGCATGAAGCGCATGTAATCGGGGCCGCGAAGGTTGGCGATATAAAGCCGGCCGTCGTCCTCGTGCGGAAACAGGTAGCCCCACTCGGAAAGTTTCACCAGATTCTCGTAAGCCTGGTCGACGCACCGCAACATCCAGCGCTGGTCGGCAAGTCCGCCGGTCCGCTGCCAGCGGCGCTCAACCGCCTGGCCGCGGTTTTCGCCCGGCGGTACACACCATGTTCCGGTGTTGGAGGGAGCCGTGGCGCCGCTGGTGCCGAGATAGCCCTTGTCTGCAAGGACGACGCGCGCACCATCCTCAGCGGCCGCCAGCGCTGCCCATGCGCCGGAAGGACCGCCGCCAAGCACCAGCACATCCGCCTGCAAATGCAGCGGATCATTGGCAGTCGATTTCAAATGGTCAGACGACGACATACGTTCTCCGGTGGTTAAGGACGAACGCCAGATCCTCGCGGGTCTGACAGTTTTTGGGAGTTCTCAAGCAGCGTGGGAGAGGGAGGACGGCTCATTGCCTTCCAGCCATTTGATGTTGCAACCGATGGATGCGATCTGCTTGTCTGATGGCTTCTGGCCAAGAAGGACGGCATCGACAGCAGCCCTCAAATCCGCGCCGGTTACAGGCTTGCCATTGCCGGGACGCGCGTCGTCGAATTGGCCATGATACGCCAGACGGCGTTCCGCATCGAAGAGGAACAGATCAGGCGTACAGGCGGCGCGATAGGCCCTGGCGACAGTCTGCGACTCGTCCTTCAAATATGGGAATGAATAGCCGAAATTAGCGGCTTCCTCGCCGATGCGCGCAAGCGTTTCCTCCGGATGCGCCTTGGCGTCATTGCTGTTGATGGCGACGATCTGCAACCCCTTCGGCGCATATTCGAGTGCGAACTGTGCCAGCGCTTCACGCAGCAACACAACGAATGGACAACGATTGGAGATAAACGCGACGAGCAAAGCAGGCTTTTCGGAAAAGCTCGAAAGTTCGTACAGCTTGCCATTCGCATCCGGCAAAATGAAATCAGCGGCTTTGGTGCCAAGCGTGATGGGGTTTGATTCTGTCTTAGGCATTTGTGCCCTCCCATTGTTTAAAAACGGCGATGGCAGCGCTCATCCGGACAGGCCGGAGAACAAGAAGCTGCCAGACGCAATACTCTACTGAAATAGTAGTGTATGGAGAGGCATAATTTTTTGGAGATTGCCGAATTATGAAAAATATCGTGCTGCCGTGACGCCAGCGATGAAATGAGAAGCGGAAAATAGCCAGCTCGATGAATTCGTGGTGAGCAACAGCCTCAGGGTTGGGAAGATAGGGCAAATTCAACCTGAGGCTTTTTTGTCGCGCCGTGCATAAAAGCTGAAAGATATATGGCTATTGCAAGCATCGAGGACTATATCGGCCTCATCCCAAGCCGCCACGCGCTTATCATATCTGCGGTTTCTGTCGGTTCGACCCCAACCGTGCCACCGAGAGCTATTTCAACGATGTCAGACCAGACTTGTCAGGTCGCAACAGGCCAGTCGAGCGTGCCCCAAGGGGCAACTCTCAAACCAGCCGCTCCCAATTTTCGACTCATCGCCCTGATCATTGCCAGTGCCATGTTCATGGAACAACTGGACGCGACAGTCCTTGCGACCGCGCTGCCGACCATGGCGCGCGATTTCGGCGTCAGCCCGCCATCGATGAGTATTGCGCTGACATCGTATCTCCTGAGTTTGGCGATCTTCATTCCTGCCAGCGGCCGGGTGGCCGACCGGTTCGGATCCCGTACGGTTTTTCGCACGGCAATCGCAGTGTTCACGCTTGGATCGATTCTCTGTGCTCAAGCGCCGAACCTGACATTTCTTGTATTTGCCCGGCTAATCCAGGGGATTGGCGGCGCCATGATGATGCCGGTCGGGCGTCTCGTTCTCATGCGCAGTGTCCAGCGCAAGGACTTCGTTGCGGCCATGTCATGGCTGCTTGTGCCCGCGCTCATAGGCCCGATACTCGGACCACCCGTCGGCGGCATGATCGTCACCTATCTCGATTGGCGCTGGATTTTCTACATCAATGTTCCGATCGGCATCCTCGGGTTCATCCTCGTTTCAATATACATCGAGGAGTTCAAGGGTGAATCGAAAGGCCGGTTCGACACGTTCGGACTGTTTCTTTCCGGCGTATCGCTCGGTTCTCTGCTTTTCGGTTTCGAAATGTCCAGTCGAAGCGGCGAGGCCGGGACGGCCATTCTTCTCATCGCCGTCGGACTTGTCTTCGGTGCCGCCTATCTGCGCCACGCGCGCAATCACCCGTCGCCGATCCTCGATTTTTCCCTGATGCGGGTTCCGAGCTTCAAAGAGTCAGTCATGGCTGGCTCGCTGACACGCATCACGCAAGGCGCGCAACCATTTCTGTTGCCTCTGATGCTGCAACTGCAATTCGGTCTCTCGGCGGCTTCAGCAGGTGGCATCGTGATTGCAACGGCGCTTGGATCGATGCTGATGAAGGCGACAGCGGGCAAAATCCTCAAACGATATGGCTTCCGCAACAGCCTGACAGTCATCGGCTGGATTTCGACATTGGGCTATGCGCTGTGTGCGTTCTTCCGTCCGGATTGGCCGATCTGGCTCATCTTCGCGATACTGTTCTTTTGCGGGTTCTTCATGTCGTTCCAGTTTACGGCTTACAATATCGTCGCCTACGACCAGATCGAGCGGGACCGTATGAGTTCGGCAACAAGCTTCTACACGACCTTCCAGCAATTGATGCTTTCGCTCGGTATCTGCGTCGGAGCACTGGCCCTGAACACATCGATGCTCGTGCAGGATCACACGGACCCCAAGCTTGGCGACTTTTCTGTAGCGTTTCTCGTCGTGACGGCCATTTCGCTCACCGCGACGATCTGGAACATGCGCTTCTCGCCCACCGCAGGCTCTGACATCAGCGGGCATCAGGCATAGGCGTCCAGCGATTTAGCAGAGTACCTTGCCTGGATTCATGATTCCGTTCGGATCGAGCATGGTCTTGATCGAGCGCATGAGGGCGAGTTTCACCGGATCGACAAACGCATGCAGGTCCTGCCGTTTGTCGAGCCCGATACCGTGCTCGGCCGAGAACGACCCGCCGACTTCACGCAGGTTCGTGTAAACGATTGCCTTGGCTGCGTCCTTATCTGGTGCCCCCGCAACGCCGATATGCAAATTGCCATCGCCCAAATGCCCGAACGCAAAACCCCGAACGTCAGATCCGAGCGTGGCGATGCCTTCGTTGAAATGCGTCAGCCACGTTTCAAGTTCCTGCAATGGCACCGAGATATCGAACCAGTGGCCGTTTGGATGAACGCGATCGACGACACTGCTATCCTCGCGGATATTCCAGATTTCGCTGCGCTCTTTTTCGCTCTGTGCGAGGATTGCATCAACGACAAGCCCTTCTTCGATGGCCTTGGCAAGTGCTTCTTCAAGGGATGATTGTGCTTTCTGCTGATCGGCAGCGTCAATTTCGAGGATAAGATAAGCGGGTGCTTCGGTAAAGGCAGCCAGGGAGGGAGGACCGAGATTTGCCGAAGCAAGCTCGAAATAATCCCGTGCCATGAACTCCGCACGAAGCAGATCAAGACTACCGTGCAGTGTCCGGAATAGAGCAACCGCACAAGTTACAGTGGGGCAGGCGACAAGAGCTGTCGCCGTGAATTGATCGGCCGGTGCCAGCTTGAGGACGGCTCGCGTCACAATTCCAAGCGTGCCCTCGGCTCCGATAAACAACTGCTTGAGATCGTAGCCCTCGTTGGATTTGGTGACCTGCGCCATGTCGCTCATGATTCTACCATCTGGCAGGACGACTTCGAGACCGAGCACACGGTGACGCATGACACCGTGGCGAAAGGCTTCCATCCCGCCAGCATTGGTCGAGATCATGCCGCCAATCGTGGCGCTGCCGCGCGAGGCAAGATCGATGCCGGTGGAAAGGTCCACCTGCGCTGCCGCTTCCTGAAGCGACTGCAGGGTCACGCCGCTTTCAACGATAACAGTTCCGGCAATAGCAGACAGGGATTCGATCCGGTTCATCGCGGCAAGAGAGAGAATGATTTCTCCGGCGGCCGATACGCCGCCACCCACCAAGCCTGTACGGCCGCCATGCGGCACAACGGCAATGCGATGCTCGTTGCAAAGGCGCAGCACCGACGCGACTTCTACGGTATTTCTCGGAACCGCCATCACGCCGGCATCGAGATTGCGTTCGTCGGAACCAGGGTGAATGAGTCTCAATGCTTCGCCCGCTTTCACGCGGCTGGCGCCGACGATCAAGCGCAGTTCATCGAGAATCTTGTCTGAAATCATTGCGGGTCTGTCGTCCTGCGCCGGTCGATGAAAATTCTCATACCAAGGATCACTGCGGTGATCACGATAAGCAGAACGGAGATCGCAGCGATGGCCGGATCGATATTATCGCGCAGCCCCATCCACATCAGGCGGGGTAGGGTAATGGCGTTGACACTGGTGATGAACAACGTGACGCCAATTTCCTCCCACGACAGCACGAACGACAACAGCGCTGCGGTTGCGATCCCAAATTTGATGTTCGGGATAATGATCCTGAACGCGCGCGTTGCCAGATTGGCCCCGAGCCCCCTTGCGGCAAGGTCTATGCGGCGATCGACTTGATACAGCGCGACGAGGATGAGCACTACCGCAAAGGGTGTGATCATCACGGCATGGGCGAGCGCTACGCCGAGCCATGTGTCGTAGCCGATCCAGCTGTTGAAACTCGATAATGTAGTCATCAGGAAATACAGCGTCATCGCCGAAACGACAGGCGGCACCACGAGCGGTAACAAGACGAAACCGATCAGCAAGGCGGTAAAGCGCGGCTGGAACATCCAAATGCCGAGTCCGAACATGGTCGCGAGTGCTGTTGCGATGGTGCTCGACAGAATGCCAATGCGCAGGCTGAGGAGGATGCTCTGGCCCCAGGCGGGGTTGTCGATCAGCGCCTGATAGTGCCGTAGCGACAAAGTGCCGGAGGGCATGGACAAAAAGCGCGCCGGTGTGAATGACACGGGAATGACCGCGATCAGTGGCATCAGTAGGAATAGTGCTACCGCTGTGGCAACAATCAAAATAACAGGACCGGGGCTGCGATTGACTCATTGTCTATCCAACCAGATGCGCGGGTTTTATGAAGCGTCGCATCAGCGCGAGAAGAATGCCGATGAACAAGACGAGGACAACGCTGATCGCGGCACCGAGACCCCAGTCCGGACTTTGGAAGATGCGCAGATAAACCAGTTCCGCAACCATGACGCTGCGACCGCCGCCGAGGATTGCCGGCGTGACGAAGAAACCGAGAGCAAACACGAAGACGATAAGCGCGGCCCCGATCAACCCGCCATAGGTCAACGGCACGAACACAGTCCAGAAGATTCGGGTTCGCGACGCTCCCATGCCACGTGCAGCGAGCAAAACGCGTTCGTCGACACTACGCATGGCCGAAGCGATCGGAAACACCGCAAAGGGGATGAGGAAATGGGTCATGCCGATGATGACGCCGAGTTCATTGCGCGCCAGCGCCAGCGGTTCGCTAATGACACCTGCAGATTGCAACCACGTGTTGATAAGTCCGCGATTGGACAGCATGGCGAGCCAACCAAAGGCGCGCGTCAGCACCGATATCCAGAATGGCACAAGGATGCAGAACTCTGCGAGCATACGTTGAACCGAACTCCCCCGGACCCAGACGTAGGCGATTGCATAGGCCGTCACGAGCACGGCGGCGGTCACGATCAGGCAAATACGCAAGGTGCGAATGAAGACGGACTGGACGAGAGGATCGGTCAGCAGCGCCCGATATTGACCGAGACCGACTTCGGGCATGGTGAAACTCCAGCGGACGACGCCCAAAAAGGGAACGACATAGGCAAGCCCAAGGAACAGCAAGAGCGGCGCCAGCAGCAGGATCTTTCTGGACGTGACCGACGCACCGATCATTCAGTCTCCTAGCGTTATGAATCAAGAGCTTGGCGCGAAAGCTTCAACTCTCGCGCCAAGGGCGATCAAGCCGAGATGACTTTCGTATATTCGTCGAACGCCTTGCCGTAGTTCTCGGCATACCATTCCATGTTGAGCGGAATCTGCTTCGACATATTGGCGGGATCCACCGGGTTGATCCGCTTCTTGTCGGCGGCGATCAGCGCGTCGGTTGCCGGATTTGCCGGGCCTTGGCCGAGCATGTTGAACATCTCGAGTTGCCGTTCCGGCGTCTGCGCGCTGGCGATGAACTTCATCGCATTGTCCTTACCGCCGGGATTACCTTTCATGACGCCGAGCGCGCCGGGAGAGATCAGGCCCTGATCCCAGATGAACTTGATATTGCCGCCGGAATCCTGTTCCAGCAACGAAGCGCGTGTAGACCAGATAAGTGCCATCGACGCTTCACCGTCCATCAGGACAGACTGGCTTTCCGCGCCGCCGCCCCAATAGGCCACAACATTTTCCTTGAATGCCGCAATCTTGTCATGTGCGCGCTTGAGATCGAGCGGGTAGAGTTTCTCGGGTGCAACGCCATCTGCGAGCAGGGCTGCTTCCCACATTGCCGAGCCCCATTTGTAGAGCGAACGCTTCCCGGGGAATTTCTTGACGTCGAAGAAGTCAGCCATACCCGTTGGAGCCTGGTCGCCGAATTTCGAAGAGTCATAGGCGATGATATAGGAGAAGAAATAGGTCGAGGCTGCATGGTCCCAGCCAAATCCCGGCCGCATCTTGTTCTTGTCGACGATCTTGTAGTCGATCTCTTCCAGCATGCCCTGCTTGCCGAGCGAAATACCGGAGAAGGGGTCGATATCGAGCAAATCCCAGCTTGGCTTGCCGCTCTTGAACTGGGCGGTGATGGCGCCTTCCGTCGGACCAGAGCCGTCCATCTTGACAGTCACGCCAGTCTCCTTGGTGAACGGCTGGCCGTAGGCCTTGTCATAGGCCGTCATGGCATCGCCGCCCCAGTTGACCAGGACGAGTTCCTTGGCCTGAGCGTAGGAACCGGTTGAACGCAGGAGCGCTGGTGCGCCGGCAACCAGCATTGCGGCCATCTGGGTAAAGCGGCGGCGGCTGATCTCGCCTTTTTCGACTTTTCCGGCGAGTATTTCGAGGCAGTCCTTTTGAAATGCGTTATCCATTTTTGGTTCCCTCTGGATTGTTGTTTCACATTCCTGAATGCTGCCTAACCTCCGTCAGGCAACAAAAAGCCCTGATGCACCGGCCACGAAACCCACACATCGGATTGTGGTGCGATGGGCGATGTCAGTGCGGTGGGCATCGAAACCGCGAGACTCGTTCCGCTGCGCGTCCGCAAATGATATTTGGTCGAAGCGCCGAAATATGTGGCGCCTTCGACCCGGCAAGTGATGGCGTTGCAGTCTGATGTTTGCGGCGATGCCGAGATGAACATATGTTCGGGCCGGACGGCGGCAACGGCTTTTTTACCCGCCAGAATAATCGATTTGTTGAGGACGATGGTCCGGTCCTCGAATTTGCCAGCAGCGGTTTCACCGTTCAATTCGACGGTATCAAGCGGCAGAAGATTGATCTCGCCGAGGAACTCGGCGACGAAGCGATTGGACGGCCGCTCATAAACATCCTGCGGCTTGCCAACTTGCAAGAGTTCGCCATGATTGAATATGGCGACACGCGACGAGAGTGCGAGCGCTTCGGACTGGTCATGCGTAACGAAAACGAACGTCGTTCCGGTCTCCTGATGCAGCCGTTTGACTTCCTGCTGCATCATTTCGCGCAAGTTCTTGTCGAGAGCCGAAAAAGGCTCATCCAGCAGGAGAACGGAGGGCTCGAACACCAGAGCGCGGGCGAGGGCCACGCGCTGTTGTTGTCCGCCGGAAAGCTTGGCCGGAAGTTTCTTTTCGTGGCCAACAAGGCCAACTCGCGCGATCATCTCCGCGACTTTTTTCTTGACGTCGGCAGATGAACGGCCGCGTACCTTGAGCGGAAAGGCGATGTTCTGCTCGACGGTCAGATGCGGGAACAGCGCGTATCCCTGAAACACCATGCCGTAGGATCTGTCCTCGGCTGGCACATCGGTGATATCCTTGCCGTCCATCATCAAACGGCCAGTGGTCGGAGCCGTGAAACCGGCAAGGATCATGAGAAAAGTCGTCTTGCCCGAGCCGGAGGGTCCAAGGAGGGTCAGAAACTCGCCGCGACCAATGTCGAGCGACAGGTTTTTCAGCGCATGGAACGCGCCGAACGTCTTGCCAATCGAAACAGCCTTGATCTCGGCGGCTTTCGCATCGTCCGGTTGCATGCTTTGAGGCATTGAGACCTCTTTCCCCTGCTTTTTAAAGAAGCCTAGGCACAATCCGCGGTCACGACAATTGAATTATATTACCGCGATACGTGAATGAAATTCACGCCACTGCCGCGATAGGGTCATGTCGTCGTTCTAAGCATTGCGGGTCTGCGACAGGCGCGATTTCAACCATTCCGTGAATGCTAGCTGGGCTGGATGATCTATTCTCGCATAATCGGTGACGAGAAAATAGGATTTCGGTGATTTGATGCTGAGATCGAACGGCCGGATGAGTTGACCTGCCCTCATGGCTTTGCGGCAGGTGAGTTCGTCTCCCATGGCAATGCCTTGTGCGGTGATCGCCGCCGAGTAGACGAGGTTCATGTCGGAGAACACAATTCCCCGCTCCGAATCCGGATTATCGACATTGGCGAGGGCGAGCCAGCGGGTCCAGTCCTCGAAATCGCCAAGGTGCAGCAATTGCGCGCGCAAGATGTCCTTGGGTTCGGCGATACCACCGAGATTGTTGAGGAGAACCGGGCTGCACAGCGGTGTAAACTCCACCTCGCACAGGAGTTCGACCGAGCGATTCGCCCAATTGCCGTCACCAAACGCAATGAAGAGGTCGACGCTGGCATCGCTGACATCGTCAAGCTTGCGCGGCGTTATGATGCGCAGCGCCACATCCGGATATTTCTCCTGAAACTCGGCAATATGGGTGCACAACCAGAGCGACGCGAAGCCCGCTGTGCAGCTGATACACAGGGACCCGCCGGTACCTGCGGGGCTTTGCCGTCCCCCTGCGTCATCGATAACGATCAGCGCCTTGCGCACATCGTTGGCATATTTGCGGCCGCGTGGCGTCAGTGTGACGCCCTTGCCATCCCGTTGCAACAGTTCAAAGCCGAGATCGCGTTCGAGCAGGCGCAATTGATGACTGACAGCGCTGCGGGTCAGATGCAACTCTTCCGCCGCCCGCCAGACGCTGCCATGTCTGGCGAAGCTTTCCAGCGCGCGAAGTGCCTGGGTGGAAGGTATCCGCATTGGACGTCCTTGGAGGAGGGGTGAATAGAATTTGCACGTTTTGAGAAAACATATCACTTTTTGTCCCGCCTTCCAGATGATTATCTCCCGGCAGCGGGAGACGGAAAGTGGTTACGGCAGCATCAGCATCGGCACTTAATTTCGTTGACGGTCACAAAGCTGATCTGTCGTCCTGGACCCGTACGATCTTCGATTTTGGCGAAACCGCATGGCGTGAATATCAATCGGTGGATTGGTATGTGACGCGGCTGCGCGAAGAAGGCTTTGATGTCGAGGCAGGCTCCGGCGGCATGCCAACGGCGTTCTGCGCCCATTGGACGAACAAGGCAGGTTCAAACGAAAAGTCGCCGACGATCGGCATGTATGCCGAGTACGATGCGGTGCCGGGCAACTGCCAGGACGCGTCGACTGTCAAGCGGCCACGTCCCGGACTGAACGAGCATGCGGGCGGCCATACGGATCCACATTCGGGGCTTGGCATATCCAGTCTTGGCGGTTTGCTGGCAACCAAGGCCGCCATGGAAAAGCATGGCATCGCCGGGACCTTGCGGTTTACGGGTGAGCCCGCCGAGAAAGTGCGCGGTTCCAAGCCGATCCACGCCGCCAAGGGCTATTATGACGGACTGGACGGCATGATCTCGTTCCATCCGTTCTATATGCTGCCGCTATGCAACACCGTGCGCTGGGACACGCATTGCGGTGCGGCCTATTCGATGATCTATCGTTTCGTCTGCGATCACCCGCAGCGTTGGGGATTGAGCGATGGTGCACCCATCCCGCAATCGCATTCTGCAGTTCGGGCGCCCGGCGCCAACGATGCGTTGATGATGATGTACATGGCGTCGAAGGCATTGCGCGATTCGATGCTTCCGCACCAGGGCGGCTGGTCGATCAGCGAAGCAATTCTCACGGCGGGGCAGGCGACAGCCGACAATCTACCGGCGGGTCTCGCCGAAATTCAGTACATGATGCGCGTGCCGACAATTGCCATGGCGGAACAGGTTACTGCGGCGCTCGATCGCAACGCCGATCATGCGGCGGCAATGACAGGCTGCCGTGTCGAACGCCACTGGGTCTGCAAGTCCCGCCCCGGTCTCGCAAATCATGCCATGGCTGAAATTACCTGGGAGGCGCTCAATTGTGTCGGTGCGCCCCGCTGGGATGAGACGGCGAAAGCCATTGCGCGGGAGATTCAAGTGAATGCCGGTGTCGAGGCAATGGAGCGGCCGTTCATCGACGAGTGCGAGAGATTGATATCGCCGCAGGAGGCCGAAGCGACCCTGCGCCGCGATCTGCCGCCATCACAAATCAACTCGACATCCGATGATTATACCGACATGACCTGGCACGCCCCCACGGTGCGGTTTTACGTGGCGCGACCGGCGCTGAACGCACCCAAGGGATACGCTTATCCGAGCTGGGTGATGAACGCGCTCGGCGGTATTCCGGAAACCATTGATCCGATGGTGATCTGCGCCGCAAAGACGGTGGCGCTGACCGCCCTGCGCCTGCTTGAGGACGAAGGTGCGCGAAAGCGGGCCAAGGACGAATTTATCCAGCGGACAGGTGGCGGAATTGGTGGTGACAAATGGATTGCCCCGCTTTGCGACTACGAGCCACCAATCCATTTCCGGTGGCCCGAATATGTAACAACCGCGCGCGGGCGCGAGTGGTGGATACCCAACGCGGCGCAATAAGGAGACAGTCTATGGCACGTCACGAACAGGGCTTTGAGGCCGACACATTCACGTTGCAACGGCGCAATCTCAACGGCGGCACCAAGCCGTTGAATAGCTGGGGTTTCCGCAATGAGACCGACCCTCTGACCGATGTCCTGCTCGGCTCGCCGGCATTCCTGCGGCACATGGCGACAAGTTCCCTGTCGCGCAAACATCTGCGCGAGGCGCCGTGCAACATCCAGACCGCGCAAGCCCAGCACAAGGAGCTGGTTGCAGCCTACGAACATTTTGGTGTGAAAATCCACTGGCACGAGCCGGAGCCTGAGCTGCCGATGCAGGTCTATTCACGCGATTCGAGCGTGATGACGCCGTATGGTGCGATCATCACCGCCATGGCCAACTGGTGGCGGCGAGGCGAAAACTACGCCGCCATCCGTACCTATGAGCGGCTGGGTATCCCGATCTACGATATGGTCACTGCGGGGACCTTCGAAGGCGGTGATTTCAACGTGATCGAGGAGGGGTGTGTCCTGATCGGCTGCGGCGGCGCGCGCACGCAGGAGGAGGGGGCCCGTCAGGTTGAAGAATGGTTCCGCAAGGAGGGCTGGGAGACGCGTCTTGCGTTCATTGACGAATACTATGTTCACATCGACCTGATGGTTGTGCCGATCGCGCCGAAGCTGACAGCTGTCTGCCTTGCCTGCACAGAGCCTGGCATCGTCGACTGGCTCAGATCCAAGGGTCACGAGATTATAGACGTGCCGTTCCAGGATACGATGAATCTTGGCTGCAATTTCATGTCCCTCGGCAAGGACCGCGTCATCGCACCGACTTCGAGCAAGACCCTGATCGAAAAGCTGAAGGCAACCGGCTTTGAAGTCGCCGCGGTCGATATGAGCGAAATTTCCAAAACCGGTGGTGGCATTCATTGCATGGCACAAGCACTTTTGCGCTCACCGGAATAATAGTAAGATCGCGGAGCTGATCGCCGCTAGTCGACGTTCGGAGAGAACATCGCCTTCGCGATTATCCGAATTGAATTTAAACCCGCAACGCGCCATTCTCCCGATTAACGAGGAGTCTTTCAGCAATGCGAACAATAACGCCCCTGCCTTTGTTGATGGTTTTATCAACCATCACGTTTATGTTTGGGTGTAGCGCAGCGGTAGCAGCAGATTGCGGCAGTATGGCTTCGCCAGGCCTGGATTGGAGTGAGTGCAACAAGAAAAGCATCATCATACCGGGGAGCAACCTGGAGGGAGCCAATCTGACTGGAACCGATTTCAACGCAACGGATCTTGGCAATTCCAACCTGAAGTCTGCAAACTTCGAAAAGGCCAGCTTGATGCGGGCATCCTTGGCGGGTGCCAAAGCCGAGAACGCCAACTTCTCAAGGGTCGAAGCCTATCGATCTAGCTTCGCCGATATTTCTGCCGATGGCGCATCATTCGCCAGCGCGGAATTTCAGCGTGCCGATTTCAGCGGAGCAAGCCTCAAGAAAGCAAACTTTGAGAAAGCGGAACTTGGGCGTGCGAATTTCCAAAAGGCAATATTGACGGACGCGCGGTTTTCGCTCGCCAATCTGTCGCGTGCCGACCTGACAGGCTCTACCATCGAAGGTAAACCAGTGTTCGAAGGTGCATTCATGTTTCGTACCAGAATAGAAGGGCTGGACCTGTCGGCTGCGCAGGGCCTGCAACAGCCACAAATCGATCTAGCGTGTGGCGACACGACAACGAAGCTACCGGCCGGACTGTCTACTCCTGGCAGCTGGCCCTGCACCGCCGATTAAGGGGCCACCTAGCGTTGGTCATTGTATGGTTCTTTGGTTTCCCCAACGAGCTTCGCCAGTTCTGAGAACGACCACGGCTTTTCTGCCCCGGTATCGTTGGCGACCTGCAGTACCCTGATGGGAAAGCAAACAGCATCCCGGTTCGACGGCGACAGGTCTTCAGCAAAGCGATTATCTCCGTGCGCTGTTGCCTCGGCCTTTTGAAATGCAGTGTCCAATTCCTCTTGCGAGACGACCCCCTTGGCCACGAGCAATCGGTTTATCGATGCCACGGCAAGACAGAGACCTTCAATTTGCAGATTTGCTGCGTTCATAGCGATGTCCTCCTGTTCTATTCGCTCAATGTTTGGAAACGCTGTTCGATCCAGTGCGAAGGAATTAAAATGCTACGGCATTGACCTTGAGGGGAAACCTGACTGCTGCTGAAACAGGTGAGGCCCAGATAGCCCATTTTGGTTGGACTATACTGAGCCTCGTGCCAGGACGCTTTTTGAAACTTGTTCAATGCCATCCTGGCATAGGTAAAACGCGCAATGAGACCGATGGTTCCAAAATTTTGAGCATGAACGAGCCGCGGAATCCCGTGCGTGGTGACCGCGCCAAAGTTCTGCGCCGCCAAGATTGTCAGGTAACAACTCATCGGACGAAGAAACGCCTTGTCAAAGACATCCGTCGAGAATTGACTTTCCTGATCGTGATCGACCTCAGTGACGTCGAGAGCGATTTATCGCATCGCAGGAAACGATCGCCTCTTTTGATATGTCTGCCGTCGATGATGACACGATCCGCCTGTATTTTGCCTCTACCTGGATAAAGTATTGGTCGGAGAGGCTCGGTTTCTGCTTAGGGGCGGCGTTGCGGCGGAAATTTATGATTCTTAAGGAACTGACTGTTTCTTTTCGGTCTTGCGTAGTCAGATCGTTTCCAAAGCGAAAGGCTGTAAGCATTCTCCATGCAATCGAGAGGCTGTTTGGGACTTCCGGAACTCACGTTGCCATGTTAAAGCCACTAAAATTTTAAGTCGAGATGCGGCCTAATGACGAGGACAAATAGCGAAT
>CAVQFY010000001.1:0-244784 GCA_963711925.1 uncultured Alphaproteobacteria bacterium | reverse complement strand
GCCGATTGGCAGGCAATGACAACCCAGAACGGGACGCTGAATTCCGTGCCCAAGATAACCCTGCGAAAACAGCAACACAGCGATGATACCCATTGTCTTCTGCGCATCATTGCCGCCATGTCCGAGCGAATAACGTGAGGCGGAGATAAATTGCAGACCACGAAATGTCCGATCGACGCCAATGGGTGTCTGCCGGACAAAGATCCACGAAACAATAAGTACGAGCAAAAGCGCCAGGAAAAACCCTATCATCGGAGACATGAAGATGGCACCGACCGTTTTCAAGAGCCCAGTCCAGACGATGGCGTCTCCGCCAGTTCTTACAAGTCCCCGCCGGGCAAATTATGTTCTGCCCAACAGGTATTGCATAGCCTCACGGATTCCATTGAACCCCTAACAACACGTAATGGGCAACCTCAGGGCTTCTATGCTAACATCATCCGGCAGCGAAGCCATGCCGCGCGCTGAGGTGCAGGCGCGCTTCTCTGCAGAAGCTCCCGGGGCATTCAGGCCGCTGCCTCAACCGACTTGAGAAAAACGCGGCACGCGCTACGCGTCACCCCTTCACAAGCATCAAGGAGAATCATGCCATGACAACTGCAGAGACACCTAGAGCACGGACGGTCGACATGAAGCTCGAGATCGTCGTCATCCCTGTTTCGGACGCCGATCGTGCGAAGGATTTCTACGCGAACCTCGGGTGGAGGCTGGACGCCGATTTCGCCAGCACCGACTTCCGCGTGATGCAGTTCACGCCGCCTGGCTCGGGGTGCTCGGTAATTTTCGGCAAGAATGTAACTGCCGCGCCCCCGGGCTCCGCTCAAGGACTGTACCTGGTCGTCTCCGACATCGAGGCCGCTCGCAAAGAGCTGCTCGACCGCGGTGTCAAGGTTAGCGAAGTGTTCCACTCCGCCGGTGACGTCTATACGGGCCCTGACGAACCCTATTTGTTTGGACGATCCCGGACTGGCGGTCTCGATCCCGAACGCGGCACGTATCGCTCATTCGCGTCGTTCAGCGATCCCGACGGCAATGGCTGGCTGTTCCAGGAGGTCACGGCGCGATTGCCCGGACGCGTCGACGCGACCGATACAACCTTCACGTCATCGAAAGAGCTCGCGGCCGCGCTGCGCCGTGCAGGGGCTGCGCATGGCGAGCACGAGAAACGGACTGGAGGTCAGTACGATGAGAATTGGCCCGACTGGTACGCTGAGTACATGGTCAAGGAGCAGTCCGGGCAATCACTACCCACATAAGCAGTCCTACGAGTCAACAGTCGTTTGCGTCCGGTTGATCGGGCCGTTTCCAGCGAACGGCAACTTCAGGCAAGTCCGACGGCTTCACGGCCCGCCGAGCGGATCGATTATTGCGTTCAAAATTGACTGGCCAAACCCGATTTTGCCAATTGCTAGGCAACCATCATCTCCGGAATTCTGCGCGCAATCCATTACGAGCTATTTGGAACTCAAGCGGCGGTGCGCGGCGAACTCGTAGTTTGCCGTTGCATGCGTCCCACAAAGAGAATTCACTGGTTACTATGCAGAAAACCTATCATTTCGGAGGACCTACGCATGGGTGCGGCATTTTGGCATGCAGCTGCTATCACTATCCTTAGCACTGTTCTCACCAGTTGCATCGCGATTAGACCGCAACAGTCTGCGAAGGTCGCGGACCTTGGAGGATATGGTCCCAATCCAATACTGCCTGCGCCCCAGGCGTCTCTAATTCCGACCATCAAGATTGCCGAGGCCAAGGGTTGGCCAGAAGGCGTGACGCCGGTACCGGCAAACGGCCTGCGCGTCAACGCTTTCGCCAAGGACTTAGACCACCCGCGCTGGTTGCATGTGCTGCCGAACGGCGACGTTCTCGTTGCCGAGACCAACGCGCCCGCCAAGCACGACGATGGTTTCAGCATCCGCAAATGGGTTATGGGAAAGGTTATGAAGCGCGCCGGTGCGGGTGTTGAGAGTGCCAATCGGATCACTCTGTTGCGGGACACTGATCGCGACGGTACCGCAGACTTCCGCGCAATCTTCCTGAAGGGACTCAATTCGCCTTTCGGCATGACCCTGGCCAATGGCAAGCTCTACGTCGCAAACACTGACGCCGTCGTGGCTTTTCCCTATTCGAATGGTGACACCAGAATAACTGCCGCCCCGCAGAAGATCATCGACCTGCCTGCCGGACCCATCAATCATCATTGGACGAAGGACATCATTGCAAGCCGGAATGGCAAGAAGTTATACGCTACAGTGGGATCGAACAGCAATGTTGGAGAGAATGGCATCGCTGTGGAAGAAAATCGCGCTGCGGTTCTCGAGATTGACCTGGCCAGTCGAAGAATGCGGGTATTTGCTACGGGGTTGAGGAATCCGAATGGGCTTTCATGGAATCCAGACGATGGGAGACTATGGGTTGCCGTCAACGAGCGCGATGAAATCGGCAATGATCTCGTGCCAGATTATATGACATCGGTGAAGGACGGCGGCTTCTACGGCTGGCCCTATAGCTACTTTGGTCAGAATGTCGACGTTCGCGTCAAGCCGCAACGGCCCGAACTCGTTAAGCGCGCCATCAAGCCTGACTATGCACTCGGCTCGCACACGGCTTCTTTGGGGCTGACATTCAATTCCGGGTCACGGTTCGGATCTGCATATCGCGGTGGAGCATTCGTTGGCCAGCACGGATCGTGGAACCGGGATCCCCGCAGCGGTTACAAGGTCATTTTCGTCTCCTTCAGGAACGGCATGCCGCAGGGTACTCCCAAAGATATTCTCACCGGATTTATCGGCCCTGATGATAAGGCACGCGGCCGACCGGTTGGTGTTGCCGTCGATCAGGCCGGCGCACTTCTTGTTGCCGATGATGTCGGCAATGTCATATGGCGGGTGGCGCCGGCGAACCGCAATCGATGACCGACCCCAACAAAACGACAAACCCCTAGATGGAGCAGGCCAGGCGGGCGTACAAGCGATGCCAACGTCGATGTTGGCAAACCATGGCAGCCTCGTCGGTCAAGCATCTGCTCGACAGAGCCAAGAAACACGGCTTGGCATCACAATAGCCGTCGCAGCCCTTACCAGCCGCTAAATTGCAGGGCAGCTGGGCGATCCAAGTCACGTCCCAGTCACCAGCCGCGGATGCACGCCATTTGCCTTCAGTGCTGCCATCAGCATAGGCCCGATGGAAAACTCGCTTGCCCTCGCCCTCTCGGTCAAAGCCCTCAGGTAGCCGCCAGCGGAATTGATGTTTTGGGCCCGCTGCAAAATGCAGGCAATGACGATGGCGGTGTTCTCCTGGCCGAAAACATCGAGCGCGGCCTCATAGGCCGAGGGCGAAATGCCAAGGTAGCCTCTCACCTGCGCCGCGGTGGCCATAAAATCCCGCCAGTTGCTGATTCCGTTGGCTGCATAATCGGCAATTTCCGGGCAGGCCTTCATTACCAGTCCCAGTGGATAGGTCTTTGTTGGATCTTCAGCTTTGGCTTTTATGAGCTCAGGCTTTGACCCGTGGCTTTTTCTTGAGCCAGGTTCAAATTCAATTGGAGAGTCGGTTTTTGAATTCTGTTGTTGCGGTTCATTCTGAGACTCATTGCCGCTCGGATTCTCTGTATTTACATGTTTTTCCAGCAAGATAGCCACTTGATCGTGCAGGGCCGCCAAATCGCTCAGAACCGACTGCAGGGCCGCAAGCACCGCCTGACGCGGGATTGCCTCGACAATTGCCCGAAACCGTCTCCAGATCGTTCCCCAATCGCCGGGAACATCTTCCTCGACGGCAACCTCGATGAGCTTTCCGATATCGCGCCGGTGCAGCGTGATGCGCTCGCGGACGAGCTTGAGGGCCATCGAGGCTGCCCGCACGCTCTCTGCGGCCTGCTGCAGTTCTTCTGCGCGTGCCAGCAGCGGCGCCAGAGAGAAACCGAACGCATCGGTGATCTCCCCTCCCCTGCCCTTGCGCGAATAGCGTTTGCCGTTGGGGCTGTCCTTGCGCGTGATCAGGCCGCATTCGATGAGTGCTGCCAAATGCCGACGCAATGTGGCATTGGCCATGCCGTGGGCACGCATCGAAAGCTGGACATTGGAAGGAAAAACAACCAGGCCGTTTTCTTCCGACAGTTCATTATCCGGCAGGAACGACAACAGAGCATTGAGCACGGCAAGGGAGCGGTCGCCAACACCAATTACATCCTTGCCTTCACACAGCCAACGATAGACCTGCCACTTGTCAGCTGTCTTGCCTTCATCGATCTCCTGCGCTTGTGTTTGCGCTTTCAAATGCGCAAGCGACATAGATCGCCGCCCAAAGGGCGTCGTTATAAGATTTCCAAGCATCTCCGTTCACCTTTTCAAAAAGGCAAAAGAACCCTGCCCGCCGAACTGACGTTCAAAACTCTTGACACTGATTCGGGGAAATGCGATTCTCTAGTTGTCAGACTTTGAGAAGGGCTTCCACGACACCGTCGCTTGGGGGCCTTTTTCTTTTGCGGTTTCAGTCTCCTGCATTTCTAACTTTTTCTGGTTCCTTGTCCTAAGAGCGCCGCCAACTTATCCACTCAAGTTTTCCAATCACCTGAGCGCTCCTCAGCCCGGTTTTTCGCTCTTATAGCGGTTCAAAAGCGCATCGAGTTCACCAGCTACAAACTCGGCAAACCCACTCGGCACATGCTCGGCAAAGGTGAGAACTCGCTTTCCTCTGTCGAAATGCAATTCAGCAATTGAGCTACCTTTGTCGCTGCTGCTTTGCTGGATAGTGTCCGGTGAATTTCGTGTAGGGGCAGCAACGAGCTCAGCCTGTTTCAGCAAACGTTCAAAAACCCGGTTGAAGCGCGAACTGCTGTCAGCAGCCTTGAATACATCAAGTTCGATCTCATCCAATGCGCTTTGACAAGCACTGTCCGATTTAAGCAACTCAGCAAACCTAACCCAGCGTGGCCGGCCGATTTTCGGTGCCGGGCCGATGGCACGCACAACCGGCACCGGTACGGCTGCCGCGACCTGCAGAAACCGCGTCATCTCCGCTTTATCCAAGGATAACGCATCTTGCACCAAGCCGCGCTCGAAGCCTCGCTCGACGAGATTGCGGGCGAAGAAAGCGCGTTCGATAAAAGAAAGATCGCGCCGCTCGGTGTTTTCCTTTCCCTGCGCCAGAACAAGCTGCACATCGGTCAGATTGCGGACTATAGCCTGGACGGGCTTGGCGATACGGGCAGCGGCGCGTAGGCGACGATGGCCGTAAGCTGTCTGGAAATAGCCCTGCTTTTCCGGATGCGGCCGAACGAGGATCGGAACCTGCTGGCCATTCTGCCGAATACTCTCAACCAGTTCCTCGAAGCTCTCGTCTGATCCTGAATCGTGACTGAGCCGGTCTTCGATAAATGAACTCAAGACCAGCGCCGGGTCGAGCTCAACCACCCGCTCGCTGCCCTCGAAGCTCTCCTTCAGCCGCCGCGCATCCTCGATCTCGCGCGAGATGCCGCCAAGCGACAGCCCCATCGCCTTGATCGCGCCAGAAGCGGCACGCGGCTTTAGCGGCTCCACTGAAGCAGTCTGCCGCGCGGGAACTACTTCGGCTGGCTGCTGCTCGGGCGTCGGGATAGTCTCTACTGTCTCGAAGAGCGCCTTGAGCTGATCCCTGCGATTCCTGTCGGCCATCACTACGCCCCCGGCCTGTTCCAGGCCTTGAAGATCAGGCCCTGGATTTCAGAGTTGACGGAAGTCAGCGATTCAAAAGCGCGGTCATAGGTGGCGCGGGTGAAGCTGTCGCGGGAAACCTCATAAAGCGTCTGCTTGGTCAGGCCCGCATCGGAGAAAGCCGTAGATTTGACCACGGAGTTCGTCAGCACGCGCTCGCCGAACAAGGATCGCAGGAAACCGGCGATCTGCTGCTGAGGTGCATCATTGGGTTCAAAGCGGGTAATGAGATAACGCATGAAGTCGAAATTGAGTTCGCCGCCCGCTTCGCGAACAACGGCGAGAAGATCTGCCGTCATGAACAGGAATTGGCTCATGGACGCGACGTCGAGCATCTGCGGGTGGACTGTCACCAGAACTGATGTTGCTGCACAGAGCGCCGAAAGCGTCAGGAACCCGAGCTGCGGGGGGCAGTCGATGACGACGACATCATAGTCATCCGAAACCGTATCGAGGGCGGCCTGAACACGTGCGAAGAACAATTGCTGCTCGACACTCTGCTGCGCGCCATGCTGCCTGTCCGCGAGCATTTGCGGGGTCGTGTGTTCGAACTCCTGCAGTTCGAGATTGCCGGGGATGAGATCGAGACCATCGAAATAGGTCTTGCAGATGATGTCACGCAGCAACCGGCGCTCGCCATCATAGCGAATTGCGCCATAGAGCGTGTCATTGCCGGTGAGGTCCAGTTCCGGTTGATAACCGAAGAGCGCCGACATCGATGCCTGCGGATCGAGATCGACAGCGAGCACCCGAAAACCCGCCATAGCCAGATGTTGCGCCAGATGCGCACTTGTCGTCGTCTTGCCGGAGCCACCCTTGAAATTGGTGACTGCAATGATCTGCATATGCTCATTGGCGGTGGGGTCGCGATGCGGCAGGTAGGTTTTTGCTTTAGCACCGCCGGCTTCGGCCAGATGCCGGCGCAGCGCATTGATCTCGGCAAGCGTATAGAGCCTGCGACCACCGCTTCCGGTTTCCGGCTGCGGCCCCTCGCCCGCAATGGAAAGTTGCCGCAGATACCCGTCGGACACGCCAATCAGCTTCGCAGCCTCGCCACTGGTGAATTTGCGCAAGGTCTTTTGGGCTGTTGGCGGGAATAGCCGGTTGCGCATCGCCTGCAACTGCGCCGACAGCATTTCCGCGTCCGCCGCTATCGCCCGATCAGCCGACAAGGCAACAGACAGGGATGGAGCGCCTTGTAACTGGGCGTCGACAGTCCGGTTTGTCTGTGCCGTATTCAATAAAGTCACGTGTTGATCCTGTGCGCCTGTTTAATCGACTGCCTGACCGCGCGGGGATAATGCGCCGATTCGACAGAAAAACCAAAAGGGTAACGCTGGACAACAATTTAACGCTGCAGCTCGATACTAACACCGCAAAATCTGTGTAACGCTTATTTGGCCTGTTACCCTCAAAAACCGTAACCAACTTGAGGGAAGGACCGAGTTCGCGTCAAGAACTTTATAGTTAACGCAAATTAACGATTTTGGAGGCAAGCTGTGGCAAGTCTTACCATTTTTTCTTTTTGCGTTTCTGATCAGCTGGCTTGGCCTCAAAGAGATCGGTATCGGCAGATTGTTGCATCGATCCGCCATCAGTGGAACCGGAGGCAAGTGGTTCCGTCGACTTCGCTTCGATTTGGGATTTGGCCTTATCGCCCGTAGCGGACTTCGGACTGGTATCTTTCAATGCGAATTTGATCGCCATTACAAACTGCTTTCTGATGTGGAAATCACATGGATTATCGAAAGCGAATTCGTAGCACGGAATCTCCAACTGTTACGCATGAATTCTGCAGCTCGAACCGTTCATTACTTGGTCGCTCTCCTGGCCTGCCACGAATCTGGCACGACCTAGATCGGAATGAGGTGGGATCGAAATAGGCGAACAATGGCCGCAAAGGTAGCAACTTGTTAACCTTGGCTTTCTATTCAAATAGGAGCCCCTTTGGGTAATTCCACATCGTTCCGCTTGCAGGCATCATGCGTATCCCCAGAACAAACTTTCCAATAAAAGCAGATGAATATGAGTTTGAGAGCGAAACCGGGGAAGAAGTGATTCGCGTGCCGGTTCCATCGGCGCGCCCTGTAGACCCCGCCAAGTCGAATCCGACCACTCTTTCCGAGAGCGTGGTGGTCAAACGCCCGATCACTCCGCCCGTGTCGCCGAGGCCGGTGTCCACGGCAAGGCCCACTCCGACACACAACTCGCGCAGATTTGATGCGGATGTGTCTGCGGCGCCGATCTCGAAGCGCATGTTCTCGCTGTCCGAAAATGTCCGCTTCACCCGGACACCCGACAGCGAACTCCTGAGAAGCAAAGACCCTGTGCCGACCGAAGCAGCGGGAGCGCCGAAGGCAGCAGTGGATGCAAAACGTCCGGCCGCGGGAAATTCGCCGGGGATACCTGAAGCAATCGTCGCACCCCGTCGCGCTCGCGACCTCGCTCCGGGAGGTTCTCTCCTTTTCGGTCAGGCGATACCAGCTGAACCTCTCGCGGTTGCCGTCCCGCACCCCGCCCCCGCTCTTGCCAAGGTTGTCACGGAAATGAAAGCGCCGTCGTCCAATGGCTCGCCACTGACTTATGTGTCGGACTATGCGTTCTTTGAATCCGCGGACTTTATTGGAGGGATTGCGCCCGTTGCAGCAGCTATCCCGACCAAACCAATGCCAAGGTTCAGCCCCGATGAGATCACCGCCCGGTTTCGCATGGTTGAGTACAACAAGCCTCGACCCCTTGGCGAAGCGCCCAAGTCGCAGCTGGCGTCGCCGCCGCTCGACCCAGCGCCCATTGAACACCATCAGCCTGAAAAGCCATCGCCAGAACAGCGACTCGCGAGGGTTGATATCATTGACACAGGTTCGAACGCCGTTCCCGAGCCTGCTCCCGTTGCTCCTCAGCGCACCATCACACGACGCCGAGACATTGCACCTGTCCAGGCCCCGCTTCCTCCACGCCAGATTGCAGTCACGGGTCCCGTCGAACCGCGTATTTTTCCCGTCCAGCACGTCACTTATGAAAAACCTCCGGTAACCCTGCTGCAGGAAGCGGTTGCGCGTGATGTCGTTACTATTTCACAGGAAACGCTTGAACAGAACGCTGGGCTCCTCGAAAGCGTGCTGGAAGACTTCGGCATTCGCGGCGAGATCATCCACGTGCGTCCGGGCCCTGTCGTGACACTCTATGAATTCGAGCCGGCTCCAGGCGTGAAGTCCTCGCGTGTCATCGGTCTTGCCGACGACATCGCCCGCTCCATGTCTGCGCTGTCTGCACGTGTTGCGGTTGTTCCCGGGCGCAACGTCATCGGCATTGAATTGCCCAATGCAACTCGAGAAACCGTCTATCTGCGCGAGATGGTCGCATCGGACAATTTCGACAAGACCAGGTTCAAACTCGCGCTTTGCCTCGGCAAGACCATTGGCGGTGAGCCTGTGATCGCGGAACTCGCCAAGATGCCGCATCTGCTCGTCGCCGGTACGACCGGTTCCGGCAAGTCGGTCGCCATCAACACCATGATCCTGTCACTGCTCTACCGGCTCACACCGGATGAGTGCCGCCTGATCATGGTCGATCCGAAAATGCTTGAACTGTCCGTCTATGACGGCATCCCGCATCTTCTGACGCCAGTCGTCACCGATCCGAAGAAGGCCGTCATGGCGCTCAAGTGGGCCGTGCGCGAGATGGAAGACCGTTACCGGAAAATGTCCAAGCTCGGCGTGCGCAATATCGATGGCTTCAACGCCCGCGTTACCAGCGCAAAGGAAAAGGGTGAGACGGTGATGTGCACCATTCAGACCGGCTTCGACAAGGGAACCGGCGAGGTTCAGTATCAGCAAGAGGCCATGGACCTCACGCCGATGCCGTATATCGTCATCATCGTCGACGAGATGGCCGACCTGATGATGGTGGCAGGAAAGGACATCGAAGGCGCGATCCAGCGTCTCGCCCAGATGGCCCGCGCCGCCGGCATTCATTTGATCATGGCAACACAGCGTCCGTCTGTCGACGTGATAACGGGTACGATTAAAGCGAACTTTCCTACGCGTATCTCGTTTCAGGTGACGTCCAAGATCGATAGCCGCACTATCCTTGGTGAACAGGGCGCCGAGCAATTGCTTGGCCAAGGCGACATGCTGCATATGGTCGGCGGTGGCCGAATCGCGCGAGTCCATGGTCCCTTCGTTTCAGACGACGAAGTTGAAAAGATCGTGGCTCATCTAAAAGCGCAGGGCCAACCGGATTATCTTGATACTGTCACCGCCGACGAGAGCGATGAGGACGAAGCGGAGAGCGATGACAGCGCGGTCTTCGACAAAGGCGGCGTCGCCGCCGAAGATGGCAACGAGCTTTATGATCAGGCTGTGAAAGTCATGCTGCGCGACAAGAAATGCTCGACTTCGTATATCCAGAGACGCCTGCAGATCGGCTACAATCGCGCCGCGTCACTGGTGGAGCGCATGGAGAAGGAGGGGCTCGTTGGTCCCGCCAATCATGTCGGCAAGCGCGAAATCCTGAACGACAGCAGGGACTCGAGCTAAGGCGCGTAGAACGGTAGGTTATTGTCTTAAAGCGGCCTTGATCGGCTTCAAAGGCGAACATCTGATCTTGATATACTCATTGGGCGATCGTCCGACGATGGCCGTGCGCGCAACAAAGGCCTGGCCTTGCATCCCGCACATCATGGCGTTGCTGGTTTGCGGCCCGAAAATTACATCCAGCGCTGTATTGGACTGACAGTCGGCCGGCGATAGGCTTGTGGAGCAAATGAGTACTACAACCTGGAGCATGCTGGCATCCCTTGTGAACAGTTGCTCCTCCCCGATTCTTACACGTTACTTGATTTTTGCTGCAATGCAACCAGTTTGCTGCATTGCAGCATGATTGAGTGAAAAGTAGGGTTGCAAACCTTCGGCAGCAATTGGCCGATCGATTCCGAAAGTTACTGTTCCAAGCCGTTAAGTTCATTGCGCTTGATGAGCTCTTCGCGGATCAGCTTCTTGGCAATTTTGCCATAGGCGGATTTCGGCATCTCCGGCCAGAACACAAGCCGCTTCGGTAGTTTATAGCGAGCCATCTTGTCGCCAAGCCATGCGATGATCTTTTCAGCCTCCGGCATGCTACCGGGGCGAGCAACGCAAACCGCGAGCCCGACCTCGCCCCATACCGGATCGGGAATACCCAGCACTGCGACTTCGCTGATATCCGGATGTGTCAATATCTTCTCCTCGATCTCGCGCGGATAGATATTCGAGCCGCCAGAAATATACATGTCCGAGGCCCTTCCCGTGATGAAAACAAACCCTGCCTCATCCATGTGCCCAAGATCGCCGGTTCGGAACCAGCCATTGCGGAAGGCTTTCGCATTAGCCTCCGGATTGTTGTAGTAACCAGCAAAAACTGCGGGACCGATCACGCAAATCTCACCGGTTATGCCCGGCGACACTTCATTGCCGTCATCGTCCTGGATCGATATCTGCATTCCAGTCCGCGCGTAACCGCAAGTGCCGGGTCGGGTATCGGCGCTATCTTCCAGACGATGCTCCGCGGGCGGCAGCACAGTGATATTGCCGGTCACTTCACCCAACCCGAAATATTGCACAATAACCTGCCCCAATGTGCTTAGGGCATGGATCTGGTCGGTCCGGTACATGGGCGCGCCTGCATAGATCACATAACGCAATGACGAGTGGTCCCGTCCCTGTACGGCGGGGTGTTCTGTCAGCATTTTAAGGATAGTCGGCACAGTGAACATGTTGCTCACACGCCATTTTTCGACGAGCCGCCAAGCTTCGGCAATATCGAGCTTTTCTGTTGGCAGCAGGATGGTTTTTGCGCCTCTCGCTACCTGAGTCAGCTGGTGGATACCCGCACCGTGAGATAAGGGCGCCACCACAAGCGATGCATCGTGATGCGTCGTGTCCGGCATCAAGTCGCACAGATGACTGGTTACGACAAAACCCATTTGACCATGAGTGAGGACCGCAGCCTTTGGCCGCCCGGTTGTGCCGGAGGTGAAAAAGAACCAGCACGGATCATCATGGTCGACAGCAGCAGTCGCAATCGTTTCACTATCGAAACGATCTACAATATCGTCGTAATCTTCGGCAAAATCCGCCTTTCCGATCGCAATGACAAATTTCAACTCGGCACTCGCTTTTCGGCAGGCCTCGACATGCTTTGGAAACGAGTGCCCGCAGACCATCCCTTTCGCACCACTGGCAGCCGCGAGGTAGGCGACCTCGTCAGGTGTCTGCCTGAAATTGGCAGGAACCCACACCGCTCCCAGCTGAAAGCAGGCGAACATGGATTCGAACATCTGATTACAATTTTGCGACTGAATGAGAATTCGGTCGCCTTTAACCACGCCAAATTCCTTACGCAACGCTACAGCCATGGCATTGACCCGACGCTGCAGTTGCGCCCAGCTTGATGTTTTTTCGCCCCAGACAAATGCAATCTCATTCGGGAATCGCCGTGCCGATTGAGCGAGAAAGCCGTAAAGGTTCATCACGCGCTTCGACATGGGTTCAACGACCAATCCATGTTTCGCAGTCATGTCGACACCTTCTAAGCTTGTGACCGTTTTGGCCGATCATTCGGAGGCTGGAGATGCGCCAGCCGCGCTTCGATTTTCCTGGTCTCACTTCGCATCAAGGCTGCCAGTTCCAGCTGACGTGCGGGTTGCATGCGGCTATCGATAGCGGCAATGCTAAGGGCGCCAGCTGGCCGCCCATCCGGATAGCGAATAGCGAGACCGATGCCCCAGGAATTGGTAAGAATAAGCCCGGGATTAAGGGCAAAGTCATTTTCCCGCGCCGCTGCGATATCAGCGCGGATGCGGCCAGGATAAAGATTTGGATATTCTGCCAGGAGCACGGCTTCATTCTCTGCTAAAACAACTTCTATCTCGTCGTCGGGCATCGCTGCCAAGATCGCCAGAGATCCCGCGCCCACCCCCAAGGGATGGCGATAGCCGGCCTGCAGCGCATGAGTACGGATCGGGTAAGTGCCCTCCTCGCGATGCAGACAGACCGAATAGCTATCGCGTTGGATCGAAAGAAAGCTCGTATCCTGCGTTTTCGCCGATAGAAATCCAAGACTATCGCGGGAAATTTGCAGCAGGCCGTAACGCCGCGTCGCAAGGGTCCCGAGTACATAGGCTTCCTGACCAAGATAGTATCTCCGGGTCAAACTATCCTGTTCCAGCAAACCAGAACGAATGAGCGCCAAAAGCAGACGCCGCGCCGTCGGTTTGTTCAGTCCACTTTGTTCTACGATATCGGTCAGTGTGCTGCCTTCATCACCGGAATAGCTGACAAGACTCAAAAGCCCGAGCGCCCTGTCGACGCTTTGCGAACCATTGAGTCCGGTCACCGGCCTGACCTCTCGCTCCATCCCTGATTCCTCGTTTGATCCATATTGTGGATCATTTTGTTTGTTCGTGGAACTATGCCACAATTCGACGGCATATGAACCGAATTCGAGAGGAGTTCAGATCTATACATGGGATACATCCTTCGACGGCTTTCGGCGGTGGCTAGTGTCTGAACGCTTTCTGCGACAACCTGGACTAGCGCGTTCAGAACGCTTCGAGAGCTTCGAGAGCGTCAGCCACCGCTTTGAATTCACACTCGCACCTGGCTTAAGCATCAACGAAGCCATTGCCAGACCACTTCGGGCGTCTGGCATCAAGGCGGCCTCACTTGTTCTCGAAGGCGGGGCTTTTGCGCCATTACATTACCTGATGCCGGCGCTATCGACCGACGGACATCACGCGGCTTGGTATAGCGACGTGTTTTCTCCCGCTGGCGAAACGCGATTTGAGAACGGTAATGTTTCCTTTGGCGAGCGTGACGGCGAGCCTTTCATCCACTGCCATGCGGTCTGGATCGAGCAGGACGGCCAGTTTCGCGCTGGTCATGTCCTGCCGCATGAAACGATCATCAGCCACCCCATTCACGCTATCGCCTGGGGCGTCAAGGAAGTGCGAATGGTATCGGAGCCGGACGAAGAGACCGCCTTCACGCTTTTTCATCCCGTGCCTTCAGAAAAGACAATTACCGTCAACAATGGTTCCCGCACAGTGATCGCCCGTGTTTGTCCGAACGAGGATATCATCAGTGCTCTTGAAGCGATCTGCCGGAAACATGGCTTCGCCGCAGCAACCTTACGCGGCGGCATAGGCAGCCTGATCGGCGCACGCTATGCCGATGGCTCGAAAGTAGAGGACATCGCAACCGAAGTCTTCGTTACCCAAGGATTCGTGTCGAGCCAATCAACCGGGACACATGTCGACATCACTCATGGTCGACACCAGACGCAATATCACGCGCGGGCGGCTCCTTCGCGGTGAAAACCCGGTCTGCATCACATTCGAGCTGTGCCTGGAAGAAGCCTGAGCAAGAACGCGGACCCTAGCGGACGTCATGCTCGTCGGGATAGCTGAGACTCTGCAATTCTCGCGCATCCACACCAGCGATCCGTCGCAATACGGCTCGAGCCAATTCACGCCCGGCATGGCGCACATCCTCGTTGAACACAATAATCTGCGGGCGAAACCATTGCAGCACATCGGTTGACTGTTTGGATACAAGATCCACGTCTTCGCCGATCTTCAATCCCGCCGCCTCGATACCGGCAACGAGGGCGATTGCCGCACCGCCACTGCAACAGACGATACCATCCGGGCGATTGGATCCCGACATGATGTCCTCCATCCTGTCGCGAATGCGGCCAAGCGAGGTATCGACGTCGATCCCGGAGAAGGCAACAGCGGCGGCGCCGCCTTCCTCGACGCCACGCGAAAAACCACGATCGAGATGCCGGTAGTAAGTGACCGCAGGCGAAGGTCCAGCAAGCATGGCGATCCTGCGCCGTCCCTTTGCCAGCAGGCTCTTCACCGATAAATAAGCAAAAGCCTCGTTATCGAAGTCGTGGAACGGGTGCTCGATGCCCATCTCCGTCCGGCCATGCGTTGCGAACGGAATACCATGCTCGGTGAGATAGCGGACGCGGGCATCATTGGGTTCTGTGCGTGACATGATGATCCCGTCTGCCGAGCCGGTTTCGACGATATAGCGGATCGGCTGCATCGGATCGTTCTTCACCGAATAGGGCGTGACCGTCAGATGGTAGGGCGTCTCTGACAGGACCTCGGAAATGCCGTACACCATATTGGAAGTCAGCCCCATGATCTCGGACTGAGCGTTGAGAACGAGACTGATAACATTGGTCTTGCCGGTACGCAGACGCACGCCCGCGCGATTGGGCCGATAGCCAATCTGCTTGGCGATCAACTGCACGCGATTTTTGGTGGCCTGACCGATTTCGGGCGCATCCTTCAGAGCGCGGGAAACAGTGGTCACGCCTAGCCCCGCCATGAAAGGCAATCGTCTTCAATGTCGGACGCTCGCCTTCTAGGGGTTCGGCTGCATCCGCGCCTTGCTTCTGTTCGCTTTCCTTTGTGCTCATTGTCAACCGGCCGATCAAACCCTTCCTTCGATGCGCAAACCAATTTCTGTATCGTTACCAAAATTCTGATGATGAATAGCTCTCCATCAGCATTCCACAGATCGTCTAAGCCCCAATCCTAGACGATATTTATCCTGATTGGCAATCATATATCATAGTTACAATTGCTTACTATTATGAATTCACAGCAGTTTTTGACATCCTGGCAATATCACGCTGGTACGGATTTCAAAAAATTAGCTTTCGCTGATTGCGCTCCGAGGCGCTTTGCACTAGCCTACCTGTAACGTTTCAGATTTGGGAGGATACGATGCGTTACCGTTCTGTTTTGACCGCTCTTGCCACGTCGACATTTCTTTTCACTGCAAGCCATGCCGGGGCGGCCGATCTCGAAGTCACCCACTGGTGGACCTCGGGCGGCGAGGCGGCAGCGGTCGCCGAGTTCGCCAAGGCCTTCGACGCGACCGGCAATCATTGGGTCGACGGCGCCATTGCCGGTTCAGGCAGCACGGCGCGACCCATCATGATCAGCCGCATCACCGGTGGTGATCCGATGGGCGCCACGCAATTCAACCACGGCCGCCAAGCCGAGGAACTGGTACAGGCAGGGCTGATGCGCGACCTGACCGACCTCGCCACCAAAGAAAAGTGGACGGAGATCGTACGGCCGAAGAGCCTGCTCGACAGTTGCACGCTCGACGGCAAGATCTATTGCGTGCCGGTCAACATCCATTCTTGGCAGTGGCTGTGGGTTTCCAACAAGGCGTTCGAGACGGCGGGCGTGCCGATCCCCAAGAACTGGGATGAATTCGTTGCCGCCGCGCCGGCGCTTGAGAAGGCCGGCATTGTGCCCTTCGCCCAGGGCGGACAGGCCTGGCAGGTCAACAACACCTTCGCCGTGCTGATGCTCGCGATCGGCGGCAAGGACCTCTTCCAGAAAGTGTATGGCGACAAGGACAAGACGGTCGCAGCCGGATCGGAGGTCGCCAAGGTGTTCAAGGCTGCCGACGACGCGCGTCGCCTGTCAAAGAGCGCCAATGTCCAGGAGTGGAACCAGGCGACCGCCATGGTCATCAATGGCAAGGCTGGCGGCCAGATCATGGGTGACTGGGCACAGGGCGAATTCCAGCTTGCGGGCAAGGTCGCTGGCACCGACTACACCTGTCTGCCCGGCCTCGGCATGAACCCGACGCTCGCGACGGGCGGCGATGCATTCTACTTCCCGCTCCTGAAGGACGAAGAGAAGACGAAGGCGCAGGAAGTGCTGGCGTCCACCTTGCTTGATCCGAAGACGCAGGTGGCATTCAACCTGAAGAAAGGTTCGCTGCCGGTGCGCGGCGATGTCGATCTCAACGCTGCCAATGACTGCATGAAGAAGGGCATCGAAATCCTGGGCAAGGGCGACATTGTCCAGTGGACCGATCAGTTGGTGTCGCAGGATACACAGAAGCAATTCGAAGACCTGTTCTCAGAATTCTTCGCCACCGCAATGACGGTCGAAGACGCGCAGAAGCGCTTCGCCCAAATCGTCGCCACGGCCGACTGAACATAGGCGATCCTTTGGCCGGCCCTGCGGGGCCGGTCCGTCTCCCCGTCACCTGCAGCACCAGCATCCGGTCCAATGCCCCAACAAAAGCGTCCCATTCGTCTCCTGCGCAACTTGAGCGCAAAGATCGCCGCGGTACCGATGATGCTCACGGCGACCTTCGTGTTCGCCGGGGGAAGCCTCTGGACGGTGCTTTACTCCTTCACCAATTCGAAGCTGCTGCCACGCTTCAGCTTCGTCGGCGTCGAGCAGTATGAGCGGCTGTGGGCAGCACCCCGCTGGAACGTCGCGGTCGAAAACCTCTTTATCTATGGCGCGCTTTCGCTGATTTTCCAGCTGGTCATCGGTTTCCTGCTGGCCGCGCTTCTCGACCAGAAAATCCGCTTCGAAGACACGTTCCGGACGATTTTCCTCTACCCTTTCGCGCTTTCCTTCGTGGTCACCGGGCTGGTCTGGCAGTGGATGCTCAATCCCGATTTCGGCGTTCAGTCTGTGGTGCGCAGCCTTGGCTGGACGAACTTCGAATTCAACCCGCTCTACGATGCCGACATCGTCATCTTCGGCATCCTCATCGCGGCTCTCTGGCAAGGCACGGGGCTGATCATGTGCCTGATGCTTGCCGGCCTGCGCGGGATCGACGAAGACATCTGGAAGGCCTCGCGCGTCGACGGCATTCCAGCCTGGAAAACCTATCTGTTCATCGTCATCCCGATGATGCGGCAGGTGTTCGTCACCACGCTGGTGATCATCGCCTCGGGTATCGTGCGCGTCTATGACCTGGTGGTTGCGCAGACCGGCGGTGGCCCGGGCATCGCGTCGGAAGTGCCGGCGAAATATGTCTACGACTATATGTTCCATGCGCAGAACCTGGGCCAGGGATTCGCCGCCTCGACGATGATGCTACTGTCGGTCGCCATCGTCGTGGTGCCTTGGGCCTATCTCGAATTCGGGAGGCGCCGGCATGGCTGACGTCGCTGAAGTTTCCAACCCGCGGACCGGGATCGAGCCCCGCGGCGCGCGCCCACGCCACGCTTTTAGCCGGCGTAACATCTTCATCTACGGCACTCTGATTCTGGTCGCCATCTACTACCTCATCCCGCTCTATGTGATGGTCGTGACCTCGCTGAAGGGCATGCCCGAGATCAGGCTCGGCAACATCTTCTCGCCGCCGATGGAGATCACGTTCGAACCATGGGTTAAGGCGTGGTCGAGCGCCTGTACGGGGCTGAATTGCGATGGGCTGTCACGCGGCTTCTGGAACTCGGTGCGTATCACCGTGCCCTCGGTCATCCTGTCGATCGCGATCGCCTCGGTGAATGGCTATGCGCTGGCCAATTGGCGCTTCAAGGGGGCCGACATCTTTTTCACGATCCTCATCGTGGGCGCCTTCATTCCCTATCAGGTGATGATCTATCCGATCGTCATCCTGTTGCGGGAAATCGGCATCTATGGCTCGCTGGCGGGGCTGGTGCTGGTGCATGCGATCTTCGGCATGCCGATCATGACATTGCTCTTTCGCAACTATTTCGCCTCGGTGCCTGAGGAGTTGTTCAAGGCGGCACGCGTCGACGGCGCCGGCTTCTGGGCAATCTACTTCAAGATCATGCTGCCGATGTCGCTGCCGATCTTTGTCGTGGCGATCATCCTGCAGACGACAGGCATTTGGAACGACTTCCTGTTCGGCGTCGTCTACACGCGGCCCGACACCTATCCAATGACCGTACAGCTTAACAACATCGTCAATTCAGTGCAGGGCGTGAAGGAGTACAACGTCAACATGGCCGCAACCATCCTCACTGGCCTGGTGCCGCTGATCGTCTACTTCGTCTCCGGGCGCCTTTTCGTGCGCGGCATCGCCGCCGGCGCGGTGAAAGGCTGACTATGACAAGCGTTTCGATCAAGGATCTCAGCCTTGAATTCGGTGCCGTGTCGGTGCTGAAGGACCTCAATCTCGACGTCGGCGACGGTGAGTTCCTGGTGCTGCTCGGGCCGTCGGGTTGCGGCAAGTCGACCTTGCTGAACTGCATTGCCGGTCTGCTCGATATCACCGATGGGCAGGTCTTCATCAAGGGCAAGAACGTCACCTGGGAAGAGCCGAAGGACCGCGGCATCGGCATGGTGTTTCAGTCCTACGCGCTTTATCCGCAGATGAGCGTGCGCGGCAACCTGACCTTCGGGTTGAAGAACGCCGGCGTGCCGCGAGACGAGATCGCGCGGCGCATCGAGCGCGCGGCCAATATCCTGCAGATCGAGCCGCTGCTGGACCGCAGGCCGGGCCAGCTTTCGGGTGGCCAGCGACAGCGCGTCGCCATCGGACGCGCATTGGTGCGCGATGTCGACGTCTTCCTGTTCGACGAGCCGTTGTCCAATCTCGACGCCAAGCTGCGCTCGGAACTGAGGGTCGAGATCAAGCGGCTGCACCAGCAGCTCGCCAATACCATGATCTACGTCACGCACGACCAGATCGAGGCGCTGACGCTTGCCGACCGGATCGCCGTGATGAAGGGCGGCTTGATCCAGCAGCTTGATGATCCTCTGACGATCTATAACAAGCCGCGCAACCTCTTTGTCGCGAGCTTCATCGGTTCGCCCGCGATGAACTTCCTCAAGGGTGAAATCACGGGAGTGGTAGGCTCGCCGGTCTTTAGGGCAGGCGATCTTGGTGTTTCGCTTGCGGAGTATCAGGCGCAACAGCCGTTAGCGTCCGGCCATTCCGTCATATTCGGTTTCCGGCCGGAACACATCAGCATCGGTGACAAGCCCGGTCCCGCCGGTCGCTCCTGTGAGGCCGTCGTCGATCTCGACGAGCCGATGGGCGCCGATAGCCTCGTTTGGTTGAAGGTCGCGGGCAAGGCGATCTCGGTGCGTGTCGATTCCGGCAGGCGATATCAACCAGGTGAAAAAGTTTTTCTGACCTTCAATCCCGCCATGGCTTCGCTCTTCGACGCCGAGACCGAAAACCGTCTTTAAACTTCCCAAGCATCATGGAGAAATGAAGTGACCGACTTTTCGTACCAGCTGTACAGCTCCCGCAACTCCCTGCCACTCGACCAGACATTGGAAATGATAAAGCGCAACGGTTATGCGCAGGTTGAAGGCTATGCCGGCGTCTATGCCGACCCAAAAGCAACGAGAGCCGCGCTCGATGCCTATGGACTCACCATGCCTTCGGGTCATTTCAGTATCGATCTTCTGGAGAACGAACAGCAGAAGGTACTCGATATTGCCGGAACACTCGGCATGAAGGCTATCTACTGTCCGCATCTGGCGGTCGATCTCCGCCCATCCGATGGAGCTGGCTGGTCGGCCTTTGGTCAGCGTCTGGAAGCAGCACAGAGTGTCTACAGCAAGGCAGGGTATATTTTCGGCTGGCACAATCACGACTTCGAATTCAAGACGCTGCCTGACGGTTCCATTCCGCAAAAGTTGATCTTCGATGCAGCCCCGAGCATCTCGTGGGAAGCTGACATTGCCTGGATCATCCGCGGTGGCGGCGATCCGTTCCAATGGATCGAGAACTACGGCTCTCGTATCAGCGCCGTGCATGTCAAGGACATCGCAGCTTCCGGCGAGAATACCGACGAGGATGGCTGGGCTGACGTCGGCTATGGGACCGTCGACTGGAGAGCGCTGATGGCAGCGCTCAAAGATACGCCTGTCCAGTACTTCATCATGGAACACGACAATCCATCGGACGATGAGCGGTTCGCTCGCCGCTCGATCGCTACCGTCAAGACACTCTAAGGAACATAGCCATGGCTAGAACACTTGGCATCGGTATCATCGGCGCCGGCAATATCGCGGCAACTTATCTGCGACTCGCTCCGCTCTTCAAGGGTATTGAAATCCGCGCGGTCGCCGACATCAACAAACCGGCTGCCACAGCACGGGCATCTGAATATGGTATCGAAGCTCGCAGCATCGACGGACTGCTTTCCAGTGACGACATCGATCTGGTTGTCAACCTGACAGTCCCCGATGCACATTTCGACGTATCGAAGCAGATACTTTCTGCCGGCAAGCATCTTTATTCGGAAAAGCCGCTGACGCTTTCGCTGAAAGATGGACTGCAACTGCAAAAGCTCGCCACGAAAAAGGGGCTCAAAGCCGGGTGTGCGCCTGACACTTTCCTTGGCGGTGCGCACCAGCTTGCTCGCAAGCTCGTCGATGATGGGCAAGTCGGTACGATAACGTCTGGCACGGCTCACGTGCTAAGCCATGGTATGGAGCATTGGCACCCCAATCCGGATTTTTTCTTCCGTCCCGGCGGCGGTCCGATTCTCGATCTTGGTCCCTACTATATCGCCAATCTGATCAACCTCATCGGGCCGATAAGGCGTGTAGCAGCGTTGACCTCGATGGCAACGCCGATCCGCACCATTTCCAGCGAACCACGCAGGGGCGAGACCATCAAGGTGACGACGCCCACAACCATTCAGGCTTTGCTCGAATTCGAAAGCGGCGCATCAATCACCTTGTCGGCAAGCTGGGACGTTTGGGCCCATCACCATCCCAATATGGAGCTTTACGGCACGGACGGCTCGCTTTTCCTGCCGGATCCAAATTTCTTTGGAGGTGAGGTCAACCTGGCGAAACCAGGTAAAAAAACCAGACCAGTCAAAGCCTGGGCGCATCCCTTTGGCACCCCCAACCAGAAACATGCAGCCGGGATGATGGCCAACTACCGCACCGCCGGACTTGCCGATATGGCGTCCGCCATTCTCATTGGCCGCGACATACGCTGCTCGCTCGAACGGGCCCTGCATGGCGTCGATGTCATGGTCTCAATCCTTCGTTCCGGCCAGGAGAGAAAGTTCATAGACATCAAAACCAGCTGTTCGCGACCGGAAGCTCTCGGCATTCAGGAAGCCAAATCGCTGTTGAAAAAGCTTTAAAGCATCGCGCGCAAGCGATTGCGATCAGGGTCGGGCGCTACTATGTTGGCCGCCCGATCATGATTTATGGAAATGCCCGTGACTGTTGCAAATACCGCCCGCATTGCACACCTCATCGCCTCGGAGATCAACGCAAGGCCGGAACAGGCGAATGCCGCAATCGAACTTCTGGATGGCGGTGCGACGGTGCCCTTCATTGCGCGCTATCGCAAGGAAGTTACTGGCGGCCTGGATGACACGCAGCTACGCAATCTCGACGAACGGCTGATCTATTTGCGTGAACTCGATGCCCGCCGCGATACGATCATCGAGTCAATCCGCGGCCAGGGCAAGCTTACCGATGAACTGGAAGGCAAGATCGCCGGCGCCGTCACCAAGGCGGAGCTGGAGGACATTTACCTTCCATATAAGCCCAAACGGCGGACAAAAGCCGAGATCGCCCGCCAACGGGGACTTGGACCGCTAGCCGAAACAATCCTGTCTGATCGACGCACCGTTCCCCTTGAGATGGCGAAGAATTTCCTCACCGACGACGTCCCCGATGTAAAGGCGGCGCTTGACGGCGCTCGGGATATCCTTGTCGAGACCTTTTCGGAAAACGCCGACCTCGTCGGCCGCCTGCGCAACTACATGAAGGATCGCGCGGTTCTCCGCGCCAAAGTAGTAGATGGCAAGCAGGAGGCAGGTGCGAAGTTTTCGGACTATTTCCATCATTTCGAGCGTTGGGCAGTCGTACCGAGCCACCGGGCTCTTGCCATGCTGCGCGGCCGCAATGAGGAGGTGCTATCACTCGAAATCGAGGTGGATGCCGAAGACACCGCCGCTATTAAGCCGGTCGAGCGCATGATCGCCGACGCCTATTCGATCAAGGCCAGTGGTGGTGCTGCGGATGGCTGGTTGATGGACGTCGTGCGCTGGACATGGCGTATCCGCCTGTCCCTTAATATCTCCGTCGATTTGATGACCGCCCTGCGCGAACGCTCTGAAGAAGGGGCCATCCATGTTTTCGCCCGCAATCTGAAGGATTTGCTATTGGCAGCGCCTGCGGGTTCGCGCGCAACCATGGGCCTCGATCCGGGCATCCGCACTGGTGTGAAGGTCGCGGTTGTAGACGGCACTGGCAAGTTGCTCGAAACGACAACAGTCTATCCCTTCCCGCCTCGTAACGATGTGCGAGGAACGCAGGCCGAACTCGCAAAGCTAGTGCTCAAGCATAAGGTCGAACTCATTTCGATCGGCAATGGCACCGGTAGCCGCGAGACCGAACGTCTCGTCGCCGACATGCTTTCCGACATGCCATCACCAAAACCGTTGAAAGTGATCGTCAGCGAAGCCGGAGCCTCGGTCTATTCCGCGTCTGCGACGGCCGCTGCGGAATTCCCGGGACTTGACGTGTCGCTGCGTGGGGCAGTTTCGATTGCCCGCCGCTTGCAGGATCCGCTGGCGGAGCTCGTCAAGATCGAGCCGAAATCTATCGGTGTCGGCCAGTATCAGCATGATGTCGATCAGTACCGCCTCGCCCGCTCGCTTGAAGGTGTGGTGGAGGATGCGGTAAATGCCGTCGGCGTTGATCTTAACACTGCTTCAGCCTCGCTTCTTGCCCGCATTTCCGGTCTCGGCGCTTCACTTGCCGAAGCGATTATCGCCTACCGCGATGACGTGGGCCCGTTCAAGACCCGTCGCGACCTGCTGAAAGTTGCGCGTCTGGGGCCGCGCGCCTTCGAACAATGCGCGGGCTTCCTCCGCATCCCTGACGGCAGCGAGCCGCTGGACGCTTCGGCGGTTCATCCCGAAGCATATGGCGTTGCCAAGAAAATCGTCAGCGCCTGCGGCCGCGATGTGCGCTCGCTGATGAATGACAGCAGTGCGTTGAAGGCGCTCGATCCTCGTGCTTTCGTAGATGAGCGCTTCGGCTTGCCGACGGTGCGCGATATCATTGCCGAACTGGAAAAACCCGGCCGCGATCCCCGGCCTGAATTCAAGACTGCCTCGTTTGCTGATGGGATCGACAACATAAAGGACCTGAAGCCTGGAATGCTTCTGGAGGGAACGGTGACCAATGTTGCCGCTTTTGGCGCCTTCGTTGATATCGGCGTGCATCAGGACGGGCTTGTGCACCTCTCCCAACTCGCAGATCGCTTCGTCAAGGATGCGCATGAAGTGGTCAAGGCAGGTGACGTCGTGAAGGTTCGGGTTGTCGATGTCGATGTGAAACGCAATCGTATCGGCCTGACCATGCGCAAGGATGGCGGCGGCCCGCCACCAGCAAAAGGTCCCCGAACCGACGACACCAACCATAGGTCGCGTCCGCAGGCGCCTGCCCCAAAGCCACAGCCGGCAGCGCAGGGTGCGTTTGGGGCTGCTCTTGCGGACGCGCTGCGAAAGAAGTGATATTGGGCCGCGCGAAACTCGCGCACCTGACGGGAAAGACTTCTGGGAGGAATATTTTGGACATCCGCAAAATAGGCACCACGCCGCTCGCAGTAACGCAATTCGGATTTGGTGGCGCTGCGATCGGCGGGCTTTACCGGGAATGCACGCGTGACGCGGCGATGGAAACGTTGCAGACGGCATGGGACGCGGGAATGCGTTATTTCGACACCGCACCGTTTTACGGCTTCGGCCTATCCGAACGGCGAACCGGCGATTTTCTGCGCAGCAAGCCTCGGGAAACGTATGTGATTTCCACAAAGGTCGGCCGACTATTGCGGCCCGTTCCGGAGGATCAGGTCCCGGACCATTCCTACGTCAATCCCCTGCCGTTCACTGTCGACTATGATTATACCTATGACGGGATCATGCGGTCGTTCGAATTCAGCTATGCCCGGCTTGGTCTGAACAAGATCGACATACTCTACGTCCACGATATTGGCGTGTACACGCACGGTCCGGAGAAAAACGCAGTCTATCAGCGTCAGCTGCTCGACAGCGGCATGAAAGCTCTGGACGAGTTGAAATCATCGGGCGCGATCTCGGCTTATGGTCTCGGTGTCAACGAGGTTCAGGTCTGTCTCGATGTGATCGCCAGGCACCCGATAGACTGTATCCTTCTCGCCGGGCGCTATTCATTGCTGGACCGGTCTGCAGAACGCGGATTGCTTGAAGTCTGCCGTCAACAACAGATTTCGCTGGTGATCGGCGGTGTTTTCAATTCCGGCATCCTCGCCACTGGTCCGGTTCCGGGCGCGAATTTCGATTATGGCCCAGCTTCAGACGATATCCTTGAGCGTGTCCGCGCCTTGCAAGTGATCGCGGAAGAATACGCCGTTCCTCTCGCCGCCGCAGCGATGCAATTCCCGTTGCGCGAGCCAATCGTCGCCAACGTTTTGATCGGCACTGCCAAGCCCTCCAGCCTGACGCGAAATATGGAATTGCTGAAGGTTGATGTGCCAGACGCGGCCTATCCTGCCTTTGAACCGTTCACAATTCGATGAGAGACAGGCGTGGCTGCGCAACGTGGCCACGCCTGAGCAAATTTACGCTGCTATTCGGCGGCTATTGACCAGATCGACGAGCTTCAGCGCACGTGCAAGGCTGTCCGCCTGCTCGGTGGCGAAACGGTTTTCGGTGATTTCCATGATCAGCGTTGTATCCGGCAGAAATGTGAGTTCCGAAAAAATCTCTTCCCATGGAATGTCGCCCCAGCCTATTGGCAAATGCAGATCGCCAATGCCAAGTGCGGTCGCTTCTGCCGGATGGTAGAACTTCGTCATGCTGTATGGGCGGCCAAAGCTGTCATGAACATGCAAGTGGCCGGTTATCGGAGCCATTGCCTTGATCTGCGCGCGCCAATCGAGGCCAAGTCGTGTGCATTCGATGTAGGCATGGCTGAAGTCGATCAGGCCACAGACGTTTGGACTGTTCACGGCGCTGACCGTTTCACCCACCTTTGCCGGCGTCTGGCGGTACTCCGCATCGCTCAATGCGAAGATATTTTCCAATGCGATCCGCACACCATAACCCTTGGCGACTTCGGCCAATTCGGCCAACGCGTCGCGCTCCATCTTGTCGAGATCACCGATGCGCGTCAGCGCCGGCATCTTGGCCTGTCCGCAATGATGGACGAGAATGCCGGCCTCAACCCGGTTGCATAATTCAAGCATGGCGCGAACGACGGACTTTTGCAGCGCCAGATGTTCCTTGTCCATGAAATTGGAAATGATCTGGCCATGCACGCTATAGCGCAGATCGAACTGGCGGGTGATTTCCAGCAGGCGTTCTAACCGGCTTGGAATGATCCGGCCGCCAGAAATGAGCTCTTCGCCATAGAGCGATAATTCAGCAGCAGTCGCGCCAAGATCACTGATCGTCCGCAAAGAATTCTCAAGCACGCTGAAATTGCCGTCGCCCGTATATGTGCAGAAGCCAACGGCCGAAATGATGGGTTCTGTGCTCATAATTGATCCTTTCAGTACAGCTAAGCTGCCACAGTCGATTGATTGGTATTGTGTTTCAACGCAGGCGCATCGTCGAGACGCAAACCCGTATCTTTTGAGAACAAATGAATGTGTTCAGATGGCAGTTGCAGGCCGACCGTTGCATCGGCTTCCAAAAACTGGCTCTCATCGACACTGACGGCAAAGATTGTCCCATCGATATCGACGTGCACGTTACGTCCGGAGCCAAGTTCTTCCACAAAATCGACAGTCGCCGGTACGCTGTTTGCCGTTCCCGCCTCTTACGAGCCGGCAATGCTCCGGCCGAATACCGACAGAGACGGTGCTACCTGCATTGTCGCGGCCAAGTGCCGGGTCGATCGCTATTTTAATACCGTCGAGCACGACAAAACTGCCATCCGTTGCAATCACGCTATCAAAGAAATTCATTGCTGGCGAACCAATGAATGTCCCGACAAAGCGTGTTCGCGGCCGGTGATAAATTTCCAGTGGCGTGCCAACCTGTTCGACATGACCCTTGTTCATAACGATCAGCTTGTCGGCAAGTGTCATCGCTTCGACCTGATCGTGCGTCACAAATACCGATGTTGCCGAAAGTCGCTTGTGCAAGCGGCGGATTTCGACACGCATCTGGACACGTAGTTTTGCGTCGAGATTCGAAAGCGGTTCGTCAAAGAGGAAAACCTTCGGCTCACGAATGATCGCCCGCCCCATGGCCACGCGCTGCCGCTGGCCGCCGGAGAGCTGAGCCGGCTTACGATCCAGCATTTCTTCCAACCCGACGACCCGCGCAGTCTCAGTGACACGCCGGTCCCGCTCGGCGCGCGGAACACCAGCAACCTTCAGTGCGTAGCCTATATTGGCAGCCACGTTCATATGCGGATAAAGCGCGTAGTTCTGAAATACCATCGAACAGCCGCGATCGCGCGGCTCAAGATCATTGACCACTGTGCCATCGATGGAAATCTCACCTGAAGAAATCTCTTCGAGCCCGGCGATCATGCGGAGCAGCGTAGACTTGCCGCAGCCGGATGGGCCAAGAATCACCACGAATTCGCCGGACTTGAAGTCAAGATCGACCCCATGCAGGATTTGTGTGCGTCCGTAAGACTTCCGAACGTTCCTGATGTTGATTTCGGCCATGAGTTTTCCTTTTATTTCTCTGTCGAGACCAGGCCGCGAACGAACCAGCGTTGCAGGACAGCGACGACCACCAGTGGCGGCAACATGATGATGAGTGCACCAGCCATGGAGACATTCCACTCCGGCAGGCTGTTGATGTTCGGGACAAGGGTAGTCATCGCCACCATGGCGGTCTGATAATCCGCTTCAGTTGTCATCAGCTTTGGCCACAAATACTGGTTCCAGGCGTAGACGAACATGATCGTCGCCAGCGCCAGCATATTGGTGCGCGACAATGGCAACAGGATATCAATGAAGAAGCGAAGCGGCCGGGCGCCATCCATTTTCGCGGCTTCAGTCAGCTCATCTGGAAGCGTCATATAAAACTGCCTGTAGAGGAAAGTACCCGTGGCTGTCGCAATCACCGGCAGGACCAGACCCGAATAGGAATTGAGCAAATTCCATTGCAGCGAAAGCTCGATACCGGTGACTGTCTGGATCAGCCAGCGCACGGGTTGAAAAACGTCGGCGGCAATATTGTACGTCGGAACCACACGCACCTCGAGCGGGAGCATCAAAGTCATAAACACCATCCAGAAGAAAACGTGACGCAAGGGGCTTCTGAAATAGACGATGGCGAAGGCGCTAAGCGAAGCGAGGACAATCTTGCCGACCATGACCAGCAGCGCCATGATCAAGCTATTGAGCATCGCCGGACCAAGGTTGGCACGATGCCATGCCGCTTGGAGATTGTGCAAGAAGTCCGCGCCCGGCAGAAGGTTGAATGGTACCGCGTTGACCTGCGCCAATGATTGGGTCGATGCCGTAAAGATCATCCAGAACGGCCCGAGAATTAGCAGCAATCCAACGATCATGATGAAATAGGTCACCACGTTGAGGATGGGAGTACGTTCGATCATGGCCGGACCCTATTTGTAGTGCACGCGCCGCTCAACGAAGCGGAACTGAATGAAGGTGAAGACCATGATCAGGCCTATGAGGATCAGGCTTTGGGAGGCAGCGCCAGAATAATTGAGGCCCTGGAACGCCTCGCTGACGATGCGATACACCATGACGTTTGTCGCCCCGTTCGGGCCGCCTTCAGTCGTCAGATCAACAATACCATAGGTGTCGGGACCGACGAAGCTTTCGGTAAGATTGAGAACCAGCAAGAAGAAAAGTGTCGGTGCAAGCAATGGAATCTGCAGATCGATGGCCCTGCGCACCGGACCGGAGCCGTCCATCGACGACGCTTCGATCAGGCTGCGTGGGATCGACTGGAGACCCGCGGTCATGAAGATGAAATTGTAGCCAATCCATTTCCACGCAAAGCAGATAATCACCAGGATCATTGCATGACTGCCGAACTTCGCCGGGTTCCATAGATCTGGTGACCAGGTGTTGACGATGGCGATCAAGCCGCTCTCCGGAGCGAAGATGAAACGGAATGCAAGTCCGACAGCGGGGGCCGCAATGGCATAGGGCCAGATGTAGAAAAACCTGAACAGGCCCGAGCCTTTCAGCTGGCGATCGACGCAAATCGCGAGCACGAAAGCAATGAACATCGAGAGCGCAGTCGCGGTGAATGCAAAGACAAGACTGAGCGTAACCGATTGCCAATATTCCCGGTCCGCGAATACCTCACGGAAATTGTCCCACCCGACAAAAAGCCGGTCTCCCGCCCCGCCGAACGCCGGTTCGAGCGAAAACGCCCAGGTAAGAACCGACGTTGCCGGCCAGTAGAAGAAAAAGAAAATCAATAGGAGTTGCGGTAACGCGAACAGGATGGGCAACCACCGGCTTTTGAAAACAGCACGTTTGTTCATGGGGTTCGGCCAGTCCTGTCTCTTGATCGGTTGGTAGACCAATGGCCCGGATGCGAAGTGCTCCGGGCCATCGGGGGAAAGTGGATTAATTCAGGGTCTGACCGGAGTAGGTCTTTTCGAAGCGGCGGATAATGGCGTTGCCACGCTCAACGGCTTGGTCGAGACCAGCCTGAACAGTCATCTTGCCGAAGAAGATGCCTTCCATCGCATTGGAGATTTCCTTGCGGATCTGCGGGAAGCCACCGACGCGGATACCACGGGTAAGATCGCCAGCCGGTGTGTAAGTCAGGCTTTCGATGGCCTTCTCGCGGCCTGCAAATTGCGGTTTTTCATAAAATCCGTTGGCCTTCATCGCGTCGAAGCCAGTCTTGGTGACCGGGATATATCCGGTGACTGTCGACCACCATTCAACCATGTCCGGCTGTGCGATGAAGTTGAGGAAGGCGGCTGCGCCCTTGTACTCGGCTTCGGGACGGTTCTTCAGAACCCAGAGCGATGCACCGCCGACGAGCGAGTTCTTACGCTCGGTGCCCTTCCATACAGGAAGCATCGTAACGCCCCATTTGGTGCCCGGCTTGATGGTCTTGCCAATCGTGCCATGATCGGCAACTGACGACTGAATCATCTGGCAAGTCTGCGAGGCGAAAGCAGGCACGACATCCATCCCCAGTTGGGCGGTCTTCACCTGGAACAGGCCTTCGTCCGTCATTTTCTTGAAGAACGTCAGTTGGTCGACAACCTTGGTCTTGTTGAAGACAAGCTCTGTGTCGAGACCGTCATAGCCATTGTTCTTGGTAGCAATTGGCTGATTGTGAATTGCCGAAAACTGCTCCACCGTCGCCCAGCTGTCGAAACTGAAGCCGAAGGGGCAATCAAAACCTGCCGATTTCAGCTTGCGCGCATCGGCTTCCACGTCTTCCCAGGTCTGCGGTGCCCCATCGATGCCGGCCTTGGTGAAGGCGTCGATGTTGTAATAGAACATTGCGGTCGAGGAGTTGAACGGAAACGAATTCAGTACGCCCTTGGAGTCGGCATAATAACGCGCGATGCCGCCGAAATAATTGTCCCAATCGATCTTGTAGCCGTTGTCTTCCATCAGCTTCTTTGCCGGAATATAAGCGCCGGACAGCATCAGATCGAGCGTACCGACGTCGAAGACCTGCACGATAGCGGGGTTCTTCTTGGCGCGATAAGCGGCGATAGCGTTCTGAATGGTTTCTGGATAGCCATTCTGGCTGGTGCAGACAATCTCATAGTCTGACTGCGAAGCATTGAACTTGTCGCAGGTTTCCTTGACCCGCTCGCCAAGGTCGCCGCTCAAACCATGCCAGAACTCAAATTTGACTTTTTCAGCGAGTGCCGGCGTGGCGACAAGGCCAACTGCCAACGCCATTGCGGCGAATTTCACACCAAGATGTTTCATCTGAAGTCCCCGTTCCGAAATTGAAAATGAGTGTTCAGACAGCTATCGGGGGGTAACCCGAGCTGTCTCAATCGGAACTATGTCTAGGGCGGCTGTGTGAAAGTTTGATCGAATTGTTGCGAAACTATTGTGACAATGCACAGCTGCGTAACGCCATTGGAAATCTTTGCTATTTAATGCTGGCCTCTGCCACATTCCCATGTTTCGCTGCTGGAAAGCCGGCACGACCTGAAGGAGATATCGATGCCCTATGAACTTTATTACTGGGACGGATTGCAGGGGCGCGGCGAATTCGTCCGGTTGGCGCTTGAAGAGGCTGGCGTCGCCTATGTCGATATCGCACGTCAATCGGGTGGCACCGCCGAGATGATGAGGCTGCTCAAGAGCAAATCCGCGCCATACATACCCTTCGCGCCGCCGTTCTTGAAAGACGGTGACCTGATCGTATCGCACGTCGCCAATATACTGCTCTACCTCGGACCCAAGTTGGGCCTCGCTCCGGCAAATGAAGCGTTGCGCTTTATCGCCAATGGCTTGCAGTTGACGATCACTGATTTTGTGGCCGAGGTGCACGATACGCACCATCCAATCGCCACCACTAAATATTACGAAGATCAGAAAGATGAGGCCAAACAGCGGTCAGCGGACTTCATCGAAAATCGCATTCCAAAATTCATGTCCTATTTTGAACGCGTGCTCGAACAAAATCCGCAAGGGGAGAAACACGCAGTCGGCGCGGAACTAAGCTATGTCGATCTTTCCTTGTTTCAGGTCGTCGAGGGTCTCCGCTATGCGTTCCCCCGAGGCACGAAAAATTTCGACGACCATTACCCGGCAATTGTTGCCATACACGACGTCGTTGAAAAGCTACCAAACATCCAGAAGTATCTTGCCTCCGATCGCCGCCTCGATTTCAATGAGTCCGGGATTTTCCGTCATTATCCGGAACTCGATCAGGACGCTTGAGCCACCGGCTCCTCCTCGTTTCTGCTGGACATGAGGTGCAGGAAGAGTTCCATTACGCCACGCTTTCATTTTCATCGAAAGGGACGATCATGGACTATCTCTCTATCAGGGCCGGTGCGTTTGCTTCAACGCTGAGCCTCAGCCTTTTGTCCGCTGGGACAGGATTTGCTGCGTCGCCAGAGCCCGTGAAAACCGAGCACGGCATGGTGGTCACCGCTCAGCATCTGGCTTCGCAGGTTGGTGTGGACGTGTTGAAGAACGGCGGCAATGCGGTTGATGCAGCAGTGGCGGTCGGCTACACGCTGGCGGTCGTTTATCCGACAGCCGGCAATATTGGCGGCGGCGGCTTCATGACTATCCGCCTCAAAGACGGCAAGACCACCTTCCTTGATTTTCGTGAGCGCGCACCGCTTGGCTTCGACCAAGACCATGTACCTCGACGACAAGGGCAACATGGTCAAGGGTCTGAGCACCGATGGATATCTCGCCGTTGGCGTGCCCGGCTCGGTTCTAGGCTTTGAAACTGCCCGGTCCAAATATGGCAGCAAGTCGCGGGAAGAACTTTTGGGGCCGGCGATCCGCTTTGCACGCGACGGTTTTATGCTTGATCAAGGCGATATCACCTCGCTCCAGAACGGCGCCAAAAAACTAGCCAAAGACAAGGCGGCCGCCGAAATATTCTTGAAACCTGACGGCAAGCCCTACGCGATCGGAGAAACACTGCTTCAGCCTGATTTGGCGGCAACCTTGTCCAGCATTTCGGAGAAGGGCCCGGATGCCTTTTATAAAGGACCGACTGCGGATGCCATCGTCAAGGCCAGCCAGACAACAGGCGGTATTCTGGCCAAGGCCGATTTCGAACAATACTCCGTACGCGAACTTGAGCCAGTCAAATGCAATTATCGCGGCTATGACATTGTCTCGTCGCCTCCGCCAAGCTCGGGCGGCGTCATCATTTGCGAGATACTCAATATTCTTGAAGGCTATCCGCTCGGCTATCTCGGTTACGGCTCCGCCGAAACCGTCCACGCCATGGTCGAAGCGATGCGCTACGCCTACGTTGATCGCAATACTTCGCTTGGCGATCCGGATTTTGTCGACAACCCGGTCAGTAAATTACTCGACAAGCAATATGCCAAGGAAATCCGCGAGAAGATCAGCCCGTTCAAGGCTGGCGTATCGCAGCAACTGATGCCGAAGGGCTTTGGTGAGAGCAAGGAGACCACGCATTATTCCATCGTCGACGATGAGGGGAATGCGGTGGCTGTCACCTATACGCTCAACGGGTCCTTCGGTGCCGGGGTGGTCGCGCCGGGAACTGGCATCCTGCTTAACAACGAAATGGATGATTTTACCGCTAAGCCGGGTGCGCCCAACCTCTACGGGCTGGTGCAGGGAGAAGCCAACGCGATTCAGCCAAAGAAAACGCCGCTGTCCTCAATGAGCCCGACAATTATCTCCAAAGACGGCAAGCCGTTCATGGTTATTGGCAGCCCGGGCGGCGCGCGCATCATTACGATAACGCTCGAAGCGATTATCAATGTCATCGATCACGGCATGAATATCCAGGAAGCCATCGACGCACCACGCATCCATCATCAATGGCTGCCGGACAGGGTCTTCATGGAGCCCTACGCGCTTTCCGCCGACACGCGCAAGATTCTTTCGGAAATGGGCCATGATGTCGAGATCGACAAGGACTGGACTATCTGGGGACAGGCCGCCGGTATTCTGGTCGGTGGTGAAAGCCTCACCGATATCGAAGAGGGCAAAGGTGCTCGCTATAACGGCGCTATAGATAGTCGATCAGGGTCAGGGGAAGCGCTGGGCTATTGATCTGCTCCAACGTGGAAATCCTGCATGCGGCCCCGCAATTGCCGGATTGTAGCCGCGTCGGCATTGGCAAAGGCAAAGCGCAGGAAGCGTGTGTGCTGGGCGCCGAAATACTCGCCAGGGATGGCGAGTATTCCGGCCCGCTTGGCCAGACACTCTGCTACCTCAGTTGATGCATGGTCTTCGAATGGGTGCCGGATGAACGCAAAATAGGCGCCGACCGCTTCCAGTCTCCAATCGCCAAGGTCGGCCATAACCTCGCGCAACGCCTTGGCGCGCGCCTCGATTTCCAGCCGGTTGCCTGCCCGCCATTCGGCGAGCGCCGGTAAGGCCCGCGCGACAGCGCCTTGCGCAGCACGCGGAGCGCATATCTGCAAATTGTCCATGATCTTGGCTATCTCTTCAACGACGTTTTCGGCGGCGGTCAAGGCGCCGAGCCGATGCCCGGGAATACAAAAGGACTTCGAGAAACTATAAAGCTGAATCAAATTGTCCTGCCAGTTCTTCTCCGCGAGAAGCCCGTGTGGCGCGCCGAAACCCTCGGGCAGGAAATCGCGGTACGTTTCGTCCAGAATGAGCCAGATTCCGTTTTTCCGGCAGATATCAAAGATAGCTTTCAATTGCGCGGGCGGATAAATCGCTCCTGTCGGATTGTTGGGCGTTACCAGTGCAAGGGCACGAACGCCGGGCGTCAGCGCACGTTCGAGGGCTTCCACGGTCGGCACGAAGCCATCCGCGGATTCGCAAATGACAAAGCCTGTTTTGATCCCGAGCATCGACAGCGTCGTCTCGTGATTGAAGTAAAATGGATCACTCACCAGCACCGTATCGCCCGCCGCCGCAACAGCCATGACTGCGCAGATAAACGCTTGATTGCAGCCGGATGTGATATGGATGTTGCCTCCAACAATCTTTGCGCCATAGAGCTGCGACACGTGCGCCGCATAGGCTTCGCGCAACGGCGTCTCCCCTTCAATTGGCCCGTAATTGGTGTAGTCAAGCGACGCCGCCGCTTCACCCAGCCAGCGCAGCATATCCGGATGCGGCGGGTAACCGGGGACGGCCTGAGACAGATCGATCAATGGACCAAAGCTGCCATCATAGGATTTGCCCCATGCCTGAACAGCCGGTATCGGCGGGGGCGACAAGCGGGTGACAAGCGGGTTGAGTAAAGCAGCAGCCATGGAATATCCTATCGAATATCGATTTTTGTGCGGCGCTTGAGGGCGCGGTCAAGCCGTTTCGGGCGTGTCGTTGGAATGGAGGGCGGTGCCGCAAGTCGTTCCGGTGCGCTCACCTTACCATTGCGGCGCCGGATGATCCGGCGCGCCGACGTTTGCGGTTCGGTGATCGTATCGATTTCCAGCGAGGCAAACAGCCAATCGATGAATACCTTGACGATCGGAGCATTACGCACCTCGTTGCGGCAGGCAACGTAGAAGGCATCATTGGCCGGCACCGTGAGATCAAAGGGAACGATAAGTTCACCTTTAGCAATGAGGTTGCTCGCAGTTATCGTATCTCCGAGGGCTATACCCTGGCTATAAACTGCGGCCTCGGTCGAGAGCCGCGCATCACTCATGAAGTGTTGCGCGCCAAGCGCGTGCTCTGTCGCGTCGGCGGCAGCGAGCCAGGTGTTCCACTCGCGCCCATCATCGCCATGCAGGAGAACATGGTTGCGAAGATCGCGCACTGACCGCAGTGGCCGCATGTTGAGTAAAGTCGGGCTGGCGACAGGGAAGAGTTTCAGTGTGGTCCAGAGACGTACCCAGCAATCAGTCCAATTGCCATGACCATAAAGCACGCAGACATCGACATCCGCCGAATACAGATGATTGGATTCATTCGACGCGATGAGGGTCAGCCTGATATCCGGGTATTGCTCGGTGAACTGGTTCATCCTGGGAATAAGCCACAGTGAAAGCAGTGCCGGCACGCAGGTCACCGTGAGTTCACCGCTGGTCGTCGGGCGCTTGATCAGCGCAGTCGTCGCGGCGATATCCTCAAATGCCTTTGATACCGTCGGCAATAGTAGCGCGCCCTGCGGTGTGAGCTTGAGACGTTGTGCGCCACGTTCGAACAGCTGGACGTCTAGAGTCGCCTCAAGTGCTTTAATCTGATGGCTGATTGCGCCGTGCGTAACATTAAGTTCGCGCGCTGCGGCAGTTACGGAGCCATGGCGCGCGGTCGCCTCGAAGGCGCGCAACGGGTTGAGCGGGGGCAAACGACCTTGCGTCATAGGATTCCATTAGCTGTCAAACGTCCGAAAGTCATGTGAGATTTATTCACACAATAAGCTATAACAATGTCAATTGCTTTTCTATCCGTTTTGCAACGATAATGCGCTTAACGAGGCAAAATGCCCGGGGAACAGACACGACGGATTATCCACGAGCCACATACATCGAATCCGTTCTTATCCCTGAGCACTTAAGACAATGGGATACTTGTCATGGCATCATGGAACGAGAAGAAGCTGAGTGAACTGCGCGCCAAATATGGTGAGAGCCATGGCGGTGAGCTGTTCGATCCGACATTCCGTAAGGTCGCAGACAAGATCTTCTCAAAAAGCGGTACGCGCCTTGCACCGTATTCAGGCATGCCGACCTTTTTAACCGCCCCCCACATGCCGGTCGATTCCAGCAATCCCGACTTCGGCAATCTGCAGGTCGCCATGATTGGTGTGCCTATGGACCTTGGTGTTACCAATCGTACTGGCTCGCGCTTTGGTCCACGGGCGCTGCGCACGATTGAACGCATCGGACCTTACAATCATGTTCTCGAATGCGCGCCGGTGTTCGACCTGCGCGTTGCCGATATTGGCGACGTACCTTTTGCCAGCCGCTACAGGCTCGAGCAGAGCCATGACGACATCGAGCGCCGCATCAACCAGATCGTCGATGCCGGCGTCGTACCGCTTTCGGTAGGCGGCGATCATTCGATCACCCATCCGATCATGAAAGCTGTCGGTAAGAAGCGCCCGGTCGGCATGATCCATATCGATGCGCACTGCGATACGGGCGGCGCCTTCGACCAGACCAAATTCCACCATGGTGGCCCCTTCCGTAATGCGGTTCTCGATGGCGTGCTCGATCCGAGCCGCACGATCCAGATCGGCATTCGCGGTTCGGCGGAATATTTGTGGGAGTTCTCCTACGAATCCGGAATGACTGTCATTCATGCTGAAGAAGTTACCGGTCTCGGCATTCCCGCTATCATCGAAAAAGCGCTAAAGATTGTCGGCGACGGGCCTACCTACCTTTCCTTTGACATTGACAGCCTTGATCCAAGTTTTGCGCCCGGAACCGGCACTCCTGAAGTCGGGGGGCTGACGACGCGCGAAGTTCTCGAACTCATTCGCGGTCTCAAAGGCATCAATCTTGTGGGCGGCGACGTGGTGGAAGTAGCGCCCCAGTATGACGCCACGACAAACACCGCTCATGCCGGCGCGCAGGTACTGTTCGAAATTCTGAGTCTAATGCTGTTCAGCCCGTTTGTTCAGGGCAAACGTTGATACGCATGGAATTACAAAGCCAACAAACGGCGAGGACCCACATGGCATGATGGCCGGATTGTCCTCATCGCTCACACAATAACAATGAAGGGGAATACAAATGACAATCTATACTACACTGCGATCATCCCTTGCGGCGCTGCTGATCAGCGGAGTTGCACTAGGCGTTGCGGCAAAAGTTGCCAATGCCGACGCGATCGACGATATCACCAAGGCAGGTGTGCTCAACGTCGGCGTTTTTGCCGATTTCCCGCCATTCTCCTCTGCCAGCGCCGATATGACGCTCAAGGGCTACGACATTGACGTGGCTCAGGCCCTCGCAGACGCCCTCAAGGTCAAGCTCGTTCCGGTCAGCGTAACCGGACAGAACCGCATTCCCTATTTGACCGAGCATCGCGTCGATCTGCTGATGAGCGTCGGCTATAGCAAGGAACGCGAGCAGGTTATCGATTTTGCTGCAGCCTATGCACCCTATTACATTGCCGTGATCGGACCGAAGGCTCTTGAAGTAAAGAACAAGGACGATCTCGCGGGCAAAAGCATTGCCGTCAATCGTGGAACTCTGGAAGACACATCACTGACCGAGGTGGTTCCCGCCTCTGCCGACGTGAAGCGCTTCGACAACTACAACTCGGTGATCCAGGCTTTCATTTCCGGCCAAACCCAGCTGATGGTTGTCGGCAATGACGTAGGCGCGCAGGTTCTTGCCCGCCAGGAAGCGCTTGCACCAGAGCAGAAGTTTCAGCTGTTGACATCGCCCTCGCACATCGCGCTCAACAAGAAAGAAGACCGGCTCAAGCAGGCGATCAACGATACCGTCGCCAAGATGCTCGCCGATGGCAGCCTGAACAAGAGCTCGGAAGCGTGGCTGAAGACGCCTCTCAATCCTGCCAACCTCAAGGATTGACCTGTGGGCTATGCGCTCGACTTTGGCTGGTTGAACGGCGCGGTCGGTATGATCGCCAGAGGCGCGGCCATGACGATCTTCCTGATCGCCGTGACCTCCGTCGCCGGCACGATCTTCAGCATTTTCGGAGCGGCTGCACGACGCAGCCGCTATCCGATCTTGCGCAGGGCTATCGCCGCCTATGTCGAGCTCATACGCAACACACCCTTTCTGGTGCAACTGTTCTTCATCTTCTTCGGCTTGCCCCGGCTCGGCATAAGGCTGGATCCAGTCGTCGCTGCCATGCTGGCGATGACGCTGAATATGGCCGCTTATACCACGGAGATCGTCGGCTCCGGCCTTGATGCTGTTCCGAAAGGCCAGAAGGAAGCCGCTGCAGCGTTGGGCCTGCGACCGTGGTTGGTTTTCATCAAAATCATCCTGCCGCAGGCGCTGAAGGTTATCTTTCCAGCTCTCACCAGTCAGATTGTCATCATGATGCTGGAGTCTGCCGTTGTCTCGCAGATCGCCGTGCGTGAACTCACCTATGAGGCGGACATGCTGCAGGCACGCACATTCCGTGCCTTCGAAACTTATTTCGTCGTGACCCTGGTCTATCTCGGAATGAGCATCGGGTTACGCCGCCTGCTATTTGCAGTGGGACGACGCACGATTGCCGGAGGCATGGCATGATCGAGTTCACATTCTGGGATATAGTGCGCAATCTCTTGCTGGCCGCACGCTGGACGGTCCTGCTGTCCATCGTTGCCTTTGCCGGCGGCACGATTGCCGGGTTGGCGATCTTGCTGCTGCGCATCTCCAAGCGCCGCTGGCTGCGCCATGCCGCTGAATACTACATCGGCCTCTTCCAAGGAACGCCGCTTCTGATGCAGCTGTTCCTGTTGTTCTTCGGCCTGCCGCTGCTGGGCTTTCGTATCGAGGCCTGGACCGCTGCAGTCTTGGGGCTGACCTTATGCGCGAGTGCCTTTCTTGCCGAAATCTGGCGGGGCGGCGTGCAGTCACTACCGAGCGGGCAGTGGGATGCGGGAAGCAGCCTCGGTTTGCACTACATTGCGCAGCTGCGGCTCATCATTCTGCCGCAGGCATTCACGATCACCCGCGCACCGACTGTGGGCTTTCTGGTACAGTTGATCAAGAGCACAGCACTGACGTCGATCATTGGTTTTGAAGAATTGGTCAGAACCTCGAATGCCATCAACAATGCGACTTTTGAGCCTTTTACCGTCTATGGACTGGTAGCGCTGATCTATTTTGTTCTGTGCTATCCGCTGACGCGCTATACAAAGATACTGGAGCTTCGAGCCGCAAACCAGCGTTGAATGGCGCGCGGTCGTTAGACAAAACAAAAGTGGGAAATCAGCCAGAAACTGGCTTAAAAAGGAGATATAAAAATGAAGAATATTCTGAAAACGGGCGTCAGTCGCCGGACTGTACTTGGAGCCGGCGTGATGGGCGCTGCGATCCTTGCTATGCCGAACATCCTGCGAGCCCAGGACAAGTCGCTGAAGGTCGGCGTTTATGGCGGCTACTTCAAGGATTCCTTCGACAAGAACATCTTTCCGGATTTTACCAAGGCAACCGGCATCGCTATTGAATCGGTAGCCGAGCCGACGGGTGAAGCCTGGCTGGTGCAACTTGAGCAAGCCGCAAAAGCTGGTGCTGCTCCTGCCGACGTTTCCATGATGTCGCAGGTCGCCATGCTGAAAGGTCAGACGACCAAGCTGTGGACGCCACTCGACATGGCGAAAATTCCGAACGCCAAAAACCTGATCGACCACTTCATCAACAAATATCCGGACGGCGGCGTGGCTGGCATCGGCGCTGTTGCGTGGTACATCACGCTCGTCACCAACACCGATGTCTATAAGGAAGCGCCAACGTCATGGGCTGCGTTCTGGGACAAGGCCAACGCCGACAAGCTCGGCTTGCTTGCCCTGGTTTCGAACTCCTTCCTCCTGGAAATCACCGCCAAGACCTTCTTTGGCGGCACGAACGCCCTCGACACCGAAGAGGGCTTATTGAAGGCCTTCGACAAACTGGCAGAGGTCAAGCCGAATGTTCGCCTCTGGTATCGTGACGAAGCACAGTTCGAACAATCGCTAAAGTCCGGTGAAATTCCGATGGGTCAGTACTACCATGACGTCACCGGCCTCGCCGCCTCTGAAGGTCATCCGGTTCGCTCTACATTCCCAAAGGAAGGCGGCGTTCAGGACTCCGGTTGCTGGGCACTCTCGCGTGCCTCCAAGAAGGGCGACGAAGCTCATATCTTCATCGACTATATGAGCCAGCCGGCTATCCAGGCGACACTGTCGCGCAAGGTCGGTACTGCACCGACCGTCAAGCGTGAATTGCTTGATCTGACCGACAAGGAATTCGCGGCGTCATCCTCGGCAATAGAGCCGATCATTCCGCGCTACGATCTCTACACGACCAAGTCCGACTGGCTGAACCAGAAATGGACGGAGTTGATTGTCGGCTAACTTCAATATGGCACCCCACCCTTTGCTTGCTCGCGGAGGGTGGTATTTCCTTTTGGTATGCAAACGTGTGAGGATCGATGTCCGGGCTGGTTTTGAACAACGTAACCAAGCAATTCGGCGCATTTACAGCGGTCGACAATGTGCAGCTTTCGGTGCCCCATGGAACCTTCGTTTGCATGCTCGGACCGTCCGGTTGCGGTAAAACGACGTTGCTGCGCATGATCGCCGGGCTCGACGATCCAACAAACGGAGCGATCTTGCTCGATGGCGAGGACATCACCAAGGTTCCGACCCACAAACGCAATCTCGGCATGGTATTCCAGTCGCTTGCGCTATTTCCTCATTTAAGTGTTGGCGAGAATATCGCTTATCCGCTGCGTATTCGCGGTGCCCAGCGTGAAGATCAAAAAAAGCGTGTCGATGAGCTTCTCGCCCTTATTCACCTTCCCGGATTTGGTGACAGGCCCGTGTCGAAATTGTCTGGCGGTCAGCGTCAGCGCGTGGCGATCGCCCGTGCTCTTGCCCTCTCACCGAAACTCTTCCTGCTGGATGAACCACTATCCGCGCTCGATGCGAAGCTGCGTGAAGCGATGCAAGTGGAGTTACGCCAGCTTCAGCAACAACTTGGCATCACCACCATCGTTGTAACGCATGATCAGCGCGAAGCCATGACCATGGCCGATACAGTCGTTGTCATGAACGGCGGACACATCCGGCAAGCCGCCTCGCCCATCGAAATCTACCGCAAGCCAGCCGACACTTTCGTCGCCGATTTCATCGGCTCCACGAATCTGATCGAAACTCAAGCCGACAGCTCCGGTGCGGCGACCATATTCGGCCATCGGGTTCAAGGCCTTGTCCTGCCAGCCGGCATAGAAAAAGCCACTATTTCTGTACGTCCCGAAGACGTGCATCTGACGGCACCTGGCAATGGTGCTATCGATGGAACGGTGACTTTCGTCCGCGATCTCGGCGGCACGATCGAGACGTTCGTCGAAGCAGGCGGCAAGCAAATTATCGCTGTATCGACCCCGCGTGAACGACCCGAAGTCGTTGCCGGACAACCCGTTGGTATCGTGCTCTCACCTGATGTTTGCGTGGTGCTGAAGCAATGAAGCGCGAACCTCCTCAATCGATCGCCGATTACGGTCCGCTGTTCTTTCCCGCAGGAATGTTGCTGCTCTTCTTCGTCGTGCCTTTCGGCACGATGATAGCCGTCAGCTTCTTTCAGCGGCAGGAAGGCGGCTTCTATACGCCAGCTTTCGTCTTCTCCAACTATGAGCGCTTTCTCAGCGCCTTTTTTGGCGGGGTTCTCGGTTTCTCTCTGATGCTGGCCGTGACGGTCGCCATCTGCTGCGTCGTGCTGGCCCTGCCCTTCACCTATCTCCTGACCAAGCTTACACGCCGTCTGCAAGTGTTCTGGCTTGTGGCACTGCTTTCCGTGCTTTCACTCTCGGAAGTCATCATCGGCTTTGCCTGGTCGACGCTCCTGTCGCGGACAGCCGGTCTCAGCAATCTGCTGGTGAAGATCGGTCTTCTGGAGCAGCCTGTAGCGCTGTTTCCCAGTTTCGGCGCCGTGCTCACCGGCATGGTTTATCAGGCCCTGCCCTATACCATCCTCGTTCTCTATCCGGCGATCATCCGGCTCGACCCAACCTTGATGGAAGCAGCGCGAACGCTGGGTTCTTCGCCAATCCGCGCATTTTTCAATGTACTGGTGCCCGCCCTGCGCAACACCATTATGGCGACGCTGATCATGGTGTTCATCTTCGCACTCGGTTCCTACCTTCTGCCGCAAATCCTCGGCCGCCCGCAGCATTGGACGTTGTCAGTGCTCATCACCGATCAGGCGATCTATCAGTCCAACATGCCTTTTGCCGCGGCGATGGCTGTTTTTCTTGTGCTGGTTACGCTCGGTCTGGTGGCACTGACATTGCTCATCGGTCGCAAGGGAGAAAAGGCATGATCCACTGGCTCAAGCGCTTTTACTTCCTGGTGATCGGTCTTTTCCTGGCCCTCCCACTGATCGTGGTGGCTGGCGTCTCGGTCAATGCAAAACAGACACTGGCGTTCCCGCCGCAGGGCTTTTCCCTCAGCTGGTACGGCGAGATCTTTGCCAATCCCGAATGGCGTGCTGCCCTTGTCGCCTCGGTGGTTCTGGCCACAACGTCCGCCGCATTGGCCGTTTTGATTGCCTTGCCGCTTTCATGGTTCCTCTGGCGGCGTATTGCGCCATGGGCGAATATTTTTCAGGTACTTGGCATCGCTCCCTTTACTCTGCCACCCGTCATCACCGCGCTTGGGCTTCTCACGTTCTGGGCGACGACCGGGTTCTATGGTCAACCGTGGACAGCAGTCATTGGCCACGCCATCTTTTTTGTGACCCTGCCGCTGGTGACATTGTCGCTCGGCTTCTCAGCAATTGACCGCTCCTTCGTCGAGGCAGCAGCCACTATGGGCGCCAATGACCGTACGATATTTCGCACGGTGGTACTGCCTCTGATCCTGCCCTATCTGGTTTCCGGCTACGCCTTCGCCTTCGTGTTGTCGCTCAACGAATATATCGTTGCGTACATGACCGTCGGTTTTACCTTGGAAACGCTGCCGATAAAGATCTTCAATGCGCTGCGTTACGGATACACACCGACTATGGCTTCGGTGACCATTCTGTTCGTCTTCATCGCCGCAGTGATCTTCTCGCTGGTTGCGAAATTTGGCGATCTGCCCAAGTTGCTTGGTGCCATGGCTTCGGATGAATCATGAAAATAGCGGCGTTACAGATGCAGTCGATTTCCGGCGATGTGCAAGCAAATCTCGCACGTATCGAACGCGCGGCAATTGATGCCGCCAAGTCCGGTGCCGAGCTTCTGATCACACCTGAACTCTGCATCACAGGCTACGGCGCGGGTGATGCGATCATTGCATTGGCGGAGCCTGTCAATGGCAATCAGATAAAGGCGTTGCAAACCGTTTCATCGGCAAATGGGATCGCCATTATCGCCGGTTTTGCCGAGCGGGACGGGGTGGATGTCTACAACAGCGCTGCATTTATAAACGGTGAGAATAAACCGGCGATCTACCGTAAATCGCATCTCTACGGCGACTATGAGCGTTCCCTGTTCAAACCTGCCAAGCCGGTCAATTGCGTTGTTGAAATGGGCGGTCTGAAGTTCGGCATGCTCATTTGCTATGATGTGGAATTTCCGGAAAATGTTCGCCGTCTTGCGCTAGGTGGCGTCGATGCGATCCTCGTTCCGACTGCCCTCCCCGCCGGTCCTTCCGGAACCTTTATCGCCAATCACATGATTCAGGTTCGCGCCTTCGAGAACCAGATTTTTATCGCCTATATCAACCATGCCGGCGCTGACGATCGCTTTACGTTTGTGGGCCTCTCGCGCATTGCTGCCCCGGACGGCAGTTTGCTTGCGGCTTGCGGTAATGATGTGGAACAGTTGATTTTCGCCGATATCGATCCCGCCGTCTTTACCACGTCGATCGACGGCAATCCCTACCTCAGAGACCTGGATCCAGCATGACCGAAACAATCGAAACAGACATTCTCATTATTGGGGCGGGTATCGCCGGTGTTGGTGTCGCCGCCGCATTGGCCGACACACATAGGGTCGTGATTCTTGAGCGCGAAAGTCAGCCCGGCTATCATTCGACCGGACGCTCCGCCGCTATCTTCCTCCCCAATTACGGCAATGACGTTATTCGCGGGCTTAACCATGCCAGTGCCCCGATGTTCGAACAGCGCGATGTCAGTCTCTTTCCCGACCCACTCCTCACCCCACGCGGCTGCCTGACGGTTGCCGATGAAACCGGCGTTGAGGCTTACGAAGGATTTGTACGCGATGGGACCGGGGTGGAGGCTATCAGTGTCGATCACGCACTTTCGATGGTTCCGATCCTCAGTCGCGACTACGTCAGGGCGGCAGCATATCAGCACGACGCGCAAGACATCGATGTCAATGCCTTGCATCAAGGATGGCTGCGCAAGGCATCGGCGCTTGGCGTTAAACTCTTCACCAATGCAGAAGTGCTTAGCGCCAAACGTGTAGCAGGCGCGTGGCACACAGAGACGGCAGAACGAACATTCATCGCTAAGGTCGTCGTCAACGCGTCGGGCGCCTGGGCCGATCTGACTGCCGGACTGTTCAACGCCAAGCCGCTCGGCCTGACGCCAATGCGTCGCTCAATCGCCGTCCTTCCCGCCCCGGATGGGTACGACACCCGGAACTGGCCGCTGGTCGATGATGTAAATGAGACGTGGTATTTGAAGCCGGATGGCGGCAGGTTGTTCGTTTCCCCCTGCGATGAGACGCCGGTCGACCCGCATGACGCCTTCGTCGACGACATGATTCTTGCCGAGGGGCTCTATCGGTTTGAGCAGGCGGTAACGTTCCCGGTTACGCGCGTCGAGAGCAGCTGGGCTGGTCTGCGCACATTTGCGCCAGATCGCACACCGGTGGCCGGGTTTGACAGCAAGGCAGACGGATTCTTCTGGCTGGCCGGACAGGGGGGCTATGGCATCCAGACAGCTCCTGCGCTCGCTGCACTCGCAGCGGCACTCATCCGCGGACGAGCCCCCGAAGCCGGTATCGAGTCGCTCCTTCCAAAACTGTCTCCAGCTCGCTTCGACTGATCAATCCAGAAGTGGCTGACCCGCAAAGGCCACGACCTGGTTTTCCAGTTCCGATTTGATGAAGTTGCTGAGGACCCGTATCCGCGGCGTGTTGACGATATCCTCATGGCAGATCAGCCAGTAGTCTCGATTGAGATGCAACTGCTTCGGCATGACCGGCATCAGCTCTGGATAGTTGCAGGCGATGTAGTAGGGCAGGATGCATAGCCCGAAGCCTGATCGTGTCGCGCTGAGCTGGGCGAAAATGCTGGAGCTCTGGTATGACGCACGCAGTCCCGGCAAAATTTCGCGCATATAATCCAATCCCGGCGTGAAAATCATGTCTTCAATATAGCCAATGAACTGGTGATTGGAGAGGTCGGATTGCTGCTTGATGGCCGGATGTCGGGCGAGATAATCCTGCGACCCGTAGATGAACAGACGGTAAGGCATCAGCTTTTCCTGATGGTACGGGCCCGTCCGTGTTGCATGCAGTGTGATCGACAAATCCGCCTCGCGCCGCGATAGGGACACGATCTGTTGGATCGTAACCATTTCAATGGAAAGGCTTGGATAAGACTGCGCCATCAGCGGCAGCCGGTCAGCCAAAAAGAAATTGGCAAAACCTTCCAATATGCTGAGACGGACAACGCCGCTGAGGGAAATCGTTTGGCCCGACGCCTCGTTCTGAAATCGATCAGCCTCCCGTTCCACGATTTCCGCGGACTCGATCAGCTTCTCGCCGAGCGCTGTCAGGATATAACCACGCGGGTTGCGCTCGAACAGCCGCGCTGACAAAGCCTCCTCCAGCCGATCGATCCGCCTTGAAACGGTGACATGGTTGGTGCGCAATCTGCGGGCTGCTGTGGTCAATTGTCCGGTTCGTGCAACGGCGAGGAAATATTGGAGATCGTCCCAAGTAAACTGCCGCATCGCCGTCCTTCAGTATGTGTGTACATTTATGTACTTATTCTGTGCAAAAATAGATGTTTGTGTACCTATTTGTCAATGTTAGAGTTTTTTCAACATCATGGTTGCCGGTCGGAAGAAACAGGGCAATCATGGGGGCTGCGTATTTGTCCGGCTTGAAACCGAAAGCTGGATTGAGGAGGATAAATAACCGGCGGGCTGCGGGCGGGATTCGCCGCAGTTCTATCGACATTTCAATTCAACAGTTCCATCCGCGACAGTCATCATGTGATGATCCTGTGAGCGGTCAATCTTTGGGAGGAGATACGAATGAAGTTACTAGCAATCGCAACAGCGGCCCTGATGGCAGCTACGGTCATTCCGGCGGCAAGTGCCGAGATTTCCGATGGCAAGGTCAAGATCGGCATCCTGAACGATCAGTCGGGCGTCTATGCGGATTTTGGCGGCAAATGGTCCTATGAAGCGGCGAAGATGGCTGCTGAGGATTTCGGCGGCAAAGTGCTGGATGCGCCGATCGAGATCATTACGGCCGACCATCAGAACAAGCCGGACATCGCCTCCAATATCGCGCGCCAGTGGTACGATACGGAACAGGTCGATAGCATTATGGAGCTGACCACTTCCTCCGTAGCACTCGCCGTGCAGGGCATCTCCAAGGAAAAGAAGAAAATTGATCTTGTCACCGGAGCCGCCACTACGGAGCTAACCGGAAAGCAGTGCTCGCCATACGGTTTCCATTGGGCCTATGATACCCACGCACTTGCAGTTGGTACCGGCGGCGCATTGGTTGCCCAAGGAGGTGATAGCTGGTACTTCCTCACCGCCGATTATGCCTTCGGCTATTCGCTGGAGGAGCAGACCGCTAAATTTGTAACCTCCAAGGGCGGCAAGGTTGTCGGTTCCGTCCGCCATCCCCTTGCAACGACGGACTATTCGTCCTTCTTGCTGCAGGCCCAGTCATCTGGTGCCAAGGTCATCGGTCTCGCCAATGCCGGTCTCGACACCGCGAATGCCATCAAGCAGGCTGCGGAATTCGGCATTGTTTCCGGCGGCCAACGCTTGGCTGCGCTGCTCTTCACTCTGGCCGAAGTGAATGGCCTCGGCCTTGAGGCGGCGCAAGGGCTGACCCTTACCGAAAGCTTCTACTGGGATCGCGACGATCAATCGCGTGAGTTCGGCCAGAAATACTTCAAACGCACCGGCCGTATGCCAAACATGATTCAGGCCGCTACTTACTCAGGCGTGACGCAATATTTGAAGGCCATCCAGAAAGTCGGCACTGACGACACCGAAAAGGTCGCCACAGCAATGCATGAAATGCCGGTCGACGACGTTTTCGGGCGTGGTGCCAAGGTAGGTCCCAACGGCCGCCTGATCAGCGACGTCTACCTTATGGAAGTCAAGAAACCGGATGAGAGCAAGCAGCCTTGGGACTACTATAAGGTCCTGGCCACTGTTCCGGGGGATGAAGCCTACATCAAGCCAGCCGAAAGTGGCTGCCCACTGGTCCAGTAGCGCATGGCCAATTCATTGACCAATATGGCGTTCGGGGGAGGACAATCCTCTCCCGGCGCTGCCGAAGGGCAAGGATCGCGGGTAGTCTTGTCGGCCCGCGGCCTGCGCCGTGATTTTGGTGGCTTCGTCGCCGTCAACAATGTCGACCTCGACGTGCATCACGCCAAGGTCCATGCACTGATCGGGCCAAATGGTGCAGGCAAGACCACGGTGTTCAATCTCCTCACCAAATTTCTGCAGCCATCGAGCGGAACGATCACACTGCTTGATCATGACATCACAAGGACCGATCCTGCCAAGGTGGCGCGTATGGGTCTGGTCCGCTCATTCCAGATTTCTGCGGTATTTCCGCATCTGACCGTTCTCGACAATGTCCGCGTTGCCCTACAGCGCCCCGGCGGTCTCTCCACCCAGTTCTGGCTACCTATGCGGGCGCTTAACCGGCTGAATGAGCGGGCGATGGAGCTGATCCAGGCCGTCGGTCTGCAGGATGCGCGTGATAACCTAGCAGCAGATCTTTCCTACGGCCGCAAGCGCGTGCTCGAGATCGCCACCACTCTCGCACTCGATCCAAAAGTGCTGCTGCTCGACGAGCCGATGGCCGGCATGGGCCACGAGGACGTGCATATCGTTTCCGATATAATCCGCGAGGTGGCAAAGGACCGCGCCATCCTGATGGTCGAGCACAATCTGAAAGTGGTCGCCGATCTCTGCGACCAGGTGACCGTGCTTCAGCGCGGCGAAATCCTCACGTCCGGCGACTACCGTACAGTCAGCCAGGACGAGCGCGTGCGCGTCGCCTATATGGGGACAGAACATGAGTGATTCGAAACTGCTTCTGTCCGTCCGCGATCTTCATGCCTGGTATGGCGAAGGCCATGCATTGCACGGCGTCAATCTCGACATCCATCAGGGCGAGACCGTCACCCTCCTCGGCCGCAACGGTGTCGGGAAGACCACGACGTTGCGATCCATCATGGGTATTATCCGAAAGCGCACCGGCACGATAAATTTTGATGGCAAGGACATGATGCGCGTGCCGCTACATCGCACGGCTCATGCCGGTATTGGGTTCGTGCCGGAAGAACGCGGCATCTTCGCCACGCTCTCGGTCGATGAAAATCTCAACCTTCCGCCGATCGTCGCCAAGGGCGGCATGTCGGTTGCCGAGATTTACGAACTATTCCCGAACCTCAAGGAACGGCGCAACAGTCCCGGAACAAAACTCTCCGGCGGCGAACAGCAGATGCTGGCGATTGCCCGCATCCTGCGCACAGGTGTCAAGCTTCTGCTTCTTGACGAACCGACCGAAGGTCTTGCCCCGGTCATCATTCAACGCATCGGCGAAGTGCTCGTCACACTAAAGAAGCGGGGGATGACCGTCCTCCTCGTAGAACAGAATTTCCGGTTTGCCAGCAAGGTTGCCGACCGCTTCTATGTCGTCGATCATGGCAAGATCATTGATAATTTTCACGTGAGCGAGCTAACGGAAAGAATGGCCATGCTCAACGAAGCGCTGGGGGTCTGACGATGACGATGGTCTTTGGTGTCCCCGTTCAAGCTTTCCTCGGGCAGTTGCTGATCGGCCTGATCAACGGCTCATTCTATGCCATGCTTAGCCTCGGCCTCGCCATCATTTTCGGCCTTCTGCGCGTGATCAATTTCGCCCATGGTGCGCAGTATATGATCGGTGCCTTCGTCGGCTATCTTTTGCTTGCGGAGCTCGGCATCGGCTATTGGCCGGCGCTCATCCTCGCACCACTGATCGTCGGGCTTGCCGGTGCCTTCATTGAACGAGTTGCGCTATCGCGTCTCTATAATCTCGATCACCTCTACGGCCTGTTGTTCACCTTCGGTCTTGCGCTCGTACTTGAAGGCACGTTCCGGTACTACTACGGTGCTGCGGGTCAGCCTTATGCTGTTCCGCCCGCTTTAGCAGGCGGCTATAATCTTGGCTTCATGTTCCTGCCGAAGTACCGCGCCTGGGTCGTCATCGCTTCGCTTGCCGTCTGCCTTGGCACATGGCTGTTGATCGAGAAGACCCGCCTTGGTTCCTATTTGCGCGCAGCGACCGAAAATCCGACGCTGGTGCGCGCCTTCGGCATCAACGTGCCTCTCCTGCTCACCTTCACCTATGGTCTGGGCGCGGGTCTTGCCGGTCTCGCGGGTATCATGGCGGCGCCGATTTATCAGGTGAGTCCGCTTATGGGCTCGAACATGATTATCGTGGTGTTTGCCGTGGTCGTTGTCGGAGGCATGGGGTCAATTCTTGGCGCCATTATCACCGGCTACATGCTCGGTATTTTCGAAGGTCTGACCAAGGTGTTCTATCCGGAAGCGTCGAGCATCGTCATCTTCGTCATCATGGCGATCGTCCTGCTTGTCCGTCCCGCGGGCCTGTTCGGAAAGGATGTCTGAGATGACCCAAGCGACAGTTACATCTGCACCGAGGCAACGCCTTTTAACTCTCGAAACGACGCTGATCCTCATCGGCATTATCGCGCTGATCCTCGCGCCATTCTATTTTTATTCAGTCTTCCTCATGAAGGTGCTTTGTTTCGCGCTCTTTGCCTGCGCCTTCAATCTCCTCCTTGGCTACACCGGCATTCTTTCCTTTGGTCACGCCGCCTTCTTTGGTGGGGCTGCCTATTTTACAGCACATGCGGTCAAGGAATGGGGGTTGCCGACTGAACTGGGTATTCTCGTCGGCGTGGCCGGCGCAACACTCCTTGGATTGATCATCGGTTTCTTTGCCATTCGACGTCAGGGTATTTATTCAACAATGATTACGCTGGCACTGGCGCAGATGTTTGCCTTTTTCTGCCTGCAGGCATCTTTTACCCATGGCGAGGACGGTATTCAGGGGGTCCCGCGCGGCCATCTATTCGGGTTCATAGATCTCAACCAACCGTTGAACATGTACTACTTTGTGCTTGCCGTATTCCTCATCGGCATGTTTATTATCTGGCGCATCATCAACTCACCCTTCGGTATGATCCTCAAATCCGTACGCGAAAATGAACCGCGCGCCATTTCGCTTGGCTATTCGGTTGCGCGTTACAAGCTTGCGGCTTTCGTCATGTCGGCGGCGCTAACCGGACTTGCCGGCGGTTTGAAAGCGATCGTTTTTCAGTTTGCCACGCTGACCGATGTCAGCTGGCAAATGTCTGGCGAAGTCGTATTGATGACGCTGCTCGGAGGCATCGGCACGCTGGTCGGACCGATCTTCGGTGCAGGACTTGTGGCCGCCCTGGAAAATTATCTCGCGACCTCGGAGTTTCCGGTCACGGTGATCACTGGCATCATTTTCATGGTGTGCGTGCTTGTGTTTCGGCGTGGCATAGTCGGCGAGCTCTATGCTTCGCGCCTCGGCAAGAAACTCGAGAGCAAGCCGGACAACTGAAATGTCAGCCGCGTACGATTATATCGTTGTCGGCGCAGGTACCGCCGGATGCACGCTCGCCAATCGTCTCTCTGAAAACAGGGATGCCTCCGTTCTCCTGCTCGAGGCAGGCGGCAAAGACAATTATCACTGGATCCATATTCCCGTTGGCTACCTCTATTGCATCTCTAATCCGCGCACGGACTGGTGCTTCACCACCGAGGAAGAACCGGGGTTAAACGGCCGCTCGCTCAGTTATCCGCGCGGCAAGGTCTTGGGCGGCTGCTCTTCGATCAACGGCATGATTTATATGCGCGGCCAGGCGCGCGACTATAACCTGTGGCGACAGGACGGTTGTACGGGCTGGGGTTGGGATGATGTCCTCCCCTACTTCAAGAAGTCGGAAGATTACTATCTCGGCGCCGACAATTTCCATGGTTCTGGCGGCGAATGGCGCGTGGAGGAAGCCCGCCTGCATTGGGATATCCTCGATGCATTCCGCGATGCTGCCGAAGCTGCCGGTATCCCTCGTACCGAGGATTTCAATCGCGGCGACAATGAAGGCTCATCCTATTTCAAGGTCAACCAAAAGCGCGGCATCCGCTGGAACACGGCCAAAGCCTTCTTGCGCCCTGCCCTTAAACGTCCAAATCTCAAAGTTGAAACTGGAGCGCATGTCCGCAAGCTGGTCCTGGATGGTTTGACTGTCAAAGGTATTGAGTTCGAACAGCGTGGCACAATCCGTTCGATTCAATGTCGGCGCGAGGTCGTTCTGACGGCGGGCTCCATCGGCTCTCCGCATATCCTCGAACTATCTGGAATCGGGCGCGGCGATGTACTGCAAACGGCTGGTATCGAGCCCGTCCTGGAGCGGCGCAATGTCGGCGAGAATTTGCAGGACCATCTGCAACTGCGTTGCTGCCTATAAGGTCACAGGCATTCCGACGCTCAATGAGAAGGCTAACCGTCTTCTCGGCAAAGCTTCGATCGCGCTCGAATATCTCATCAGCCGCTCGGGGCCAATGTCCATGGCACCGAGCCAGCTTGGTGTGTTCACTCGATCCGATCCGTCTTTCGATACAGCGAACCTGCAATATCACGTGCAGCCTTTATCGCTGGAAAAGTTTGGCGAGAATGTTCACACGTTCCCTGCATTCACAGCAAGCGTTTGCAATTTGCGGCCCGAAAGCCGTGGCTCGGTGCATATCAAATCGCCCGATCATCGCTCGCAGCCAGCCATCCAGCCGAATTATCTGACAACGGAGAGCGATCGCCACGTGGCGGCGGATTCGATCCGGATCACCCGCAACATTGTCGCGCAGAAACCGTTGCAGCGTTTCAAGCCTGAAGAATTCAAACCGGGCCCCGATTACCAAACTGAAGAACAATTGATCGAGGCCGCCGGTGCCATCGGCACGACGATCTTTCATCCTGTCGGCACTTGCCGAATGGGTGCTGATCCGGAATCTGTCGTCGATCCGCAATTGCGCGTACGCGGGATCAAGGGTTTGCGTGTGGCCGATGCCTCGATCATGCCGTCGATCACCTCGGGCAATACCAACTCCCCAACGATCATGATCGCCGAAAAGGCCGCCGAGATGATCACGAGGGGTTAGTGCTTATTGAATCGAAATAGGGATCGTCAGGGACTGACGCGAGATCGTCACGTCACTCGGCGCGGCGGGAACCGGTGATGCGCGGCGCACCGTTTCTAGCGCGAACCGGTCCAACGCCGGAATACCTGAGCTCCCCGCGACGTTGGCTGAAACTATATTGCCATCTCGCGTCACTACAAAGCTTATACGGACGCTACCCGTACCGTGACCACTGTTCCGCGCCCGACGAGCATACCGTGCCAAATACGCATTAATTTTCTGGCTCCATGCTTGCGCCTCGCGCGCTGATGCAGCCCGCGATACGCTTGGCTGCTGCTTCGCCTCCCGAGGCGTTTCGTCTTCCACCGTTGCGGTACTGACCTTCTTTGCCGGCTTGCGCACGACTTTTTCGGCAACCTGCTTCTTCGGCGCATCGGTTTTTTTCGGTGTTGGGCGCACCACTGGCAGAGGCACCTCCACTTTCGGGAGTTCTACAACCTCGTCTATCTGTTCTTCGAGCGGCTCGGTCTCTTCTGGTTCCGGCTGAGCCTCTTCCGCCACCTCAGGTTCAGGCTGATCCGGAACGAGTTCTTCCACTGGATTAAGTGTTGGCTCGGGTTCCGGCTGCACGTCCGGGAGAGGCTCGGGCGCCGCCGCTTCCTGCTCGACGGTATCCGGCTTTATCGGCTCGGATTCGACGGGCGGCGGCTCTTGTATCGGCTGGGCTGCCACAGGCGCGGGCAGCGGCTCCATGTCGATCATCACCGCTGTGGCAATATCGCTCGCCGGTGCCTCTGGTTGATAGTTCTGAACATACCACGCGGCGCCCGCGTGGATGCCGATGACGACAAACCCCGCAACAGACCAAAGAGCAACCTCGTGCCAGTCAGGACGCATAAATCCTCTCCTGGGTACGGTGAGCCGGTGTTGCACTACTGGACGCCTTCGTTCGTCCGCGCCGGTTGTAATGGTGCACTTTCGAGGCCCACCAGCGCGATCTTCAAGTAGCCGCTGTCGCGCAAACCGTTCATCAAATCCATCAGGGCGCCGTAGTCGACCGCCCGGTCCGCACGAAGAAAGACTCGGGTTTCCTTATCGCCTTGCGTGCGTTGGTCAAGGAAGCTGCCAAGCGTTTCGCGTGATATCGTTTCATCGCCGATTGCGATCGACTTATCTTCCTTGAGTGTCAGGTAAAGCGGCTGATCAGGACGGGTCGCGGGCGTTGCTGTCGAAGCTGGCAGGTCCACATTGATATCGACCGTCGCCAGTGGTGCTGCCACCATAAAGATGATGAGCAGGACGAGCATGACATCGATGAACGGCGTCACATTGATTTCGTGATTTTCCTGGAGATCGTCATCCGATGCACTGTGCCTGATGCCACCAGCCATGATCGTCCTCCTACTCTGCAGCAGCGCGCGAACTGTGGGCGGTGGGCACCATGGCAAAATCTATATCGCGGCTGACAAGCCGCTCGACACCCGCCGATGCATCGGCGAGCAGTTGCCGGTAACCAGTGATCGACCTGGCGAAGACATTGTATATCACAACAGCGGGAATGGCGGCGACGAGACCGATCGCCGTGGCAAGCAGCGCTTCGGCAATACCCGGCGCAACAATCGCAAGATTGGTCGTTTGCGATTCTGAAATGCCGATGAAGGAATTCATGATGCCCCAGACGGTTCCGAACAATCCGACGAACGGAGCGGTCGAACCGATCGTTGCAAGCACGCCGGTGCCGCGGCTCATGCGGCGTCCTGCTTGCGCTTCAATGCGCGATAAGCGCGAGGCAATGCGTTCCTTCAAACCGTCGGCACTTGCGTAACCCTGAACCTCCCGGGAAAGACCCACTTCCTCGCGTGCCGCGTTGACAAGCGATACGCACGGGCCGCCACGGCCTTCGAGCGATCGTTCCGCATCGAGCAATGTGCGCGCGTTGGCGATGGCGCTGAGGGCGCGGTAAGCGCGCACTCTCGCTCCGGCAACCTCAAGTGTTTTCGCCAGCCAGACAGTCCAGGTAACCAGTGATGCGAAGGCCAAGCCGACCATCACGCCCTTGACGACCCAATCCGCCGCCATGAACATGCCCCACGGCGATAGATTGTGCGGCAGCGTTCCTGTCGTCTGGCTAGGTTGGCCACTCTCAATTGGAGTGTGTGGTTGCATTTCCGTTGACGGCATCATTTCCGGCTGCGGTCCAACATCAATTTGCGGTGCTGGAACCGTCGTATCCTGGGCATATGCCCACGGGGACATACCAAAAACGGCCAGCGCGGTAGCTAGAGCCCCTGCCCTCAATGCCACAGCCAGTTTGCTGGCTGTGGAATGCTTTTCTGGCGTTGCTCGCATCGCTCCGCAATCCTTCACTACGTTCGCCGCAACAAACTCCAGCCCCGTTTATCGACGGGGTTCCGTCGGGCGGCGTCATCTTCGGCTGAGAGCGGCTTAGTATTTATGACTAAAATAATCAACTATTTTTTGGAAGCAGCAAAAATGGGATGGTTTTACGGCAGACAGACAAAATGATTAGGCCAATGGGAAGAAAAAATTGAACAGTTTTCCGCGTTTCCTAGTACAGGAATACGCGATTACCGCGCGAGAACCATGGAAAATGGGCCAAGAATATCAACCCGTCCGAGTGGGTTTAGACAATCCCCCAAGCGCGGTAACGCCCCCTGCCCGTCATTTCCCGCACACCAAGCTCGGCCACGAGATTGAGCGCCCCGCGCTGGGACACCTTCAGTTCCTTGGCAATCAGGGCTGTTGATACCATGGGCCGCGATAAGATGAGGTCGATCATACCCGGAAGACTTGACGTGGAACGCCGATCCTTCAGTTTCCGTTCCATTTGCATCCGGGCGAGACTCAGCCGCTCGACTTCCTTCAGACTTGTCGTGCTTGACACCTGAATGGCCTCCAGAAACGCCATAAGCCGCGTCGTCCGGTCACGCGCACGACGGCGATCACGGGGAATGGAACGCAATCCCACATTGAAGGCCGCGAGGTGCGACCTTGTCTTACCACGCTCTCTCAGCATTGCGGCGACCAGCATCGGGCCCAGCCAATGCTGGTGTTGCAGAGGTTCGATGTCCTCCCACGCGTCCCAAACAACTGCAGCCGCAAGTAGTGGTGGCAAGTCACGCGTCCGGTCATGCACTGCCAGCCAACGCTCCATTCGCGCATCTTCATCCCAGTCCGGATCGTACACGAGCGGGTCACCGTCTGGTGTCACCTCGGCTGGTGCTGGCTTGCTGTCTTGTTTCCCCCTCCCCGAATCAGCACCCACTGCTGGTTGCGACAGCAGCCGCGACGAATGATCGAGCAACGCATCCAGCCGCGCTAATTCGTCTTCAAAAACGTTCTCGGCTTCCGATTTGATCTCCATATTGTCGTCTGCAACGGGTTCAATGGCCGGCAAGCTTTCGATAGCAGCGGCGGCAAATTCGGTCACTCCTCGCCCGCGCAGACTGGCGAGACCCTTTGGACTAAGCGCCCAAGCAGGCGGATTTGCAGCAATCTGGCGTCGGGTACGCAGGATGGCATGGGCTCTCGTCAGTTCGTGCGTCGGGGTTCGAATATCCATACGCGCATCATGAAGTACCAGATCCTCCACATGCACGAGTTCGCCAGCAAGCCACAAGGCATTGCACGCTTCCATGAAATGCGCGCGTTGTATCCAACCCTCGCTCTCGCGCAGAAGCCCGTCTCTTGCCCGGCGTCCCCTCAACTCGCCGAAGTCGGCTTTGCGACCCACCCGATCATCCAGGCGTGCCAATATATCTTCAGCCGCAACTACGGATTGAAGCAGATCCTTGAGGGATAAATCGCCAAAATCATAAACCATTGAAACCATGGTAAACGATAGGTTAACCGGAAGATATATCGAATTTAGCTTCCGCTGGACTCGTGACTGACTTTATCAAATCACGCAAGTGAATCACTTTGAAATGCTTGGTTATTATTAGAGTAATTTCGGCCACTAGCCAACTACGACAGTAGCCTTTGCTGGAATACGGCCGTATAGGTCGATGATATCCTGATTGATAAGGCGCACGCAGCCAGACGACATCGATTGACCAATCGACCACCATTCGGGCGATCCGTGAATCCGATAACCAGTATCAACTCCATCCTTGAAAATATAAAGTGCCCGAGCGCCCAAGGGATTTTGCGGTCCCGGCTCCATGCCATTCTGATATTTGGCCAACTCGGGCTTGCGCTGGATCATTTCACGCGGCGGTGTCCAGCGCGGCCATTCCTTCTTGTATTGGATGTTGGCGCGACCGCTCCAGAGGAAGCCGTCCTTGCCGATACCGACCCCGTAGCGAATGGCATCACCGCCGGGTTGGACAAGATAAAGGAACCGCTCCTGCAAACGGACGACGATCGTACCCGGCTGCTCACCAGTCGGATCAACGACGATCTGGCGGCGAAACTGGACTGGAACTTTTTGGTATGGAACCTCGGGGAGCGCGTAAGGCCCCTCTTGCACCGCTGCGTACATGACTTCTGGCACGGTCACGGATTTGTCGATGCTGATTTGTGGTCGTATGCCGCTTGTCGGCATCGCGTCGATATTCATAACGGGCAGTTCAAGAGTCGTTTGGGTGCAGCCGGTTATTCCGAGCACGGCCACAGAGCCTGCACCAAACAAGAGGTGGCGGCGAGAGATCGCGGGCATTTGCAGTTCGGTGGCTGCATGATTACGCTGGGACAATTGGATACTCGCTTACAAATATTGGCAATCGTTCTAATTGTATGGAAATGTGGTTTACAAACGATGAATCTCGTCGCGAGCTTTTTAGATAACTACGGAGACAGTGTTGACAGCTGTCAACGTTATCCTGAGAGCTCACAATGTACGGCCCTTCCGACTTGGGTTGACAGCTGTCAACTCGGCCGTGCTTGGAGAAATAGCACTAAGGTTCAATTTCCAAATGCCTCACTGTGACGTATTTAGTTATACAATCCTGCGTTTTAAGGCTACAGTATTTCTACGCCAGATTGTACTCCTCAGACGGGTTCGGATTTTGCTTCACGCTCGATTAGGTATTTCACAATGGCAGATGATACGGCTTATAGTTTCAGGCATAAGGATTCTCCCCCACACGCTCCAAGTGCGCACTCGACCATTCCTACGCAGCATAAACGCCCGGATGCGACAAGTTTTCCCCGGAACTCTGAGCAGCAGTTGGCTCTCGCTGAGGAATTCATCCGCAACAATATTTGCAATTCTGTCAGCATTTCAGACATCGCCAATGCCGTTGGCATCAATATTCGCGCCTTGCAGAGGCTATTTCGCAAATGCCGCAATGCCACGCCAATTCAAGTGCTCCTGAATAGCCGTATTGCTGCCGCGCATGAAATCATTCTCAGTGGGCAAGCAACATCCGTAAGAGAGCTGGCGGCCAAGCTGCATTTCTCCAATCCGGGCCGGTTCTCGAAGCTTTACCGCAAAACCTATTCGGCGGTTCCATCTGAACAAATCCGTGCAAGTCAGAGTGGCAAGGCAAACCAGAACCTCTAACTTCCTCCGGTGTCGGCATGCAGTGCAAACACTCGAACTATCTAGTGGAGGGGACCCCACGATCCTCAGGACTTGTAGTTCGCTGGAATACGAGCGCTGCCGCGTAGAATAAGACGGGTGTTCAATCGTTCATGCGCGGGCGGTCGGTCAGGCTCGGCCTCTCGGCGATCGAGAAGAGCCACCGCGTGTGCTGCCATCATGCTGGCATCCTGCTCGAAGGTCGTCAGATTGTAGGCATCCCATGATGCTTCCGGAATGTCGTCGAAACCGACAACGGACAGATCCCTTGGGATTGAAAGGCGAGTGTGTTTTCGCACATAATCGATCAAGCCGAATGCCACCAGATCATTGACGCAAAACACAGCCTCGGGGCGGTCGCTTGCACTGGCAAAAAGCTGCTGCGCGGCTTCCTGACCTCCCACATAGTTCGAATTGCCGCCGTTTCCAATCATGACTGTAGCGTTATGAATCTCCGCTTCATTTCGAAAACCATATTCACGTTCGACCGTAGTTGGAGTGCCCGACAGAGCACCGGCGAAGCCAAGCTTCTTTACACCGTCGGCGAGAAAGAATCGGGCGGCCGCGCGGCCAGCGCCCTCGTTATCGATATTGACGTCATCCGCTCCTGTTTCCGAACGCCCAAGAACGATCAGTGGCTGGCCATTGCGGCGAGCGAGGTCAACGAAGGAGGAGGGCGGCGATCCGGAAAGAATAATCGTCGCCTGGGCGCGATAACCGAAAAGCGTTTTCTGTGCCGCGACCAATTCCTCCTCAGTGCGACCGGTATTGATAACGATAGGGACGCTGCCACGGTGTATGAGGGCCTTGGTCAGCGCCGCCACTAGATGCGCGCGATAGCCGAGTTCGGGATTGGTTACAACGAGACCGACGAGCCGACTCTTCCGGGCCAGAAGACCACGCGCCAGATCGTTGACTTGGTAGCCGAGCGCTTCCGCAGCCTCCATGATCTTCTCGCGCTTTTTCGCCGAGACACTTGCCCCGGGGGTGAAAGCCCTCGACACCGCTGAGCGAGACACGCCGGCATGTCTCGCTACCTGCAACGCGCTGACATATTGCTTGTCATGCTTGGAAGCATGCTTGTTCTTGGATTTCATATTTTAACGCCCGACCTTCGAATGCACATCTACCCGTATCGCCCCAACCAGCATGACGTTTACCGACGAAACGAATATCAGCAGAGCCGTCATCGGGGCAATCCGATAGATTGCCAATAAATCTGCGTATACAGCAATAGTTACTGCGTAGTCAGAACGGAATTCGCACAGCAACCCAGCCTCGGCTACGGACAGAACAAAACATGAACATAAGTGAGGGCACGTGCCTCTTCAAAATTGGCGATCAGCGACGGGAAGGGGAGGGGAGTTGCGTCGCCCCAGCATTCTGTAAGGTCCGTATTGGAGGGATTTCGACAATGTGCAGCTTTTACATTTCTTTCGGAAATTTGACACCGGCTATGCTGTGTTGGCGTAACATTTGTGTGACGAGCATTTGATGTCGAACATACGCCTTACAAAAAACCCAGATAGCGCTTGAGATTAGGGCGATGAGAGCGGCAACGAGGGTTCAAATCATTACGAAACTATAATTTGAAATGGCCTTCGGACTCGTTAGTGCTTGCGCACTAGGGGAAGGCCGGCTCCACGGCGTACCACGACGAAAGAGATATTGTCATGAAGCGTATCGGCCTTTTGATAGGTGCAGCACTTATTGTCGGTATTGGCTATTTTGTTGTCTATCCAGAACTCTATCCGCGCGCTTCCTCACCAGCTTCAGGTGTAGTATCAGTCGATGCACCACCGCCGGGCGGCAAGGCACGTAAAGGCGGAGGAACAGCCTCGGTCGTGGTCGCATCCGCCAAATCGGAAGATGTGCCTGTCACCAAGACAGTCGTTGCTACGATGGAGCCGATCGATACAGTCGTCGTCAAGCCACAGATCGATGGCGTCGTCGTCGAAACCAAAGTCACCGATGGTCAAATGGTCAAGACCGGAGACGTGCTTTTCCAGCTTGATGATCGCGCTATCCGCGCCACGATCGACAAGGATCAGGCACTACTTGCCAAGGACCAGGCCAGCCTTGTCGCTGCAAATCTCGATCTGACGAGTGCCAGGGACCTTCAAAAACGCAACGTCGACACCAACCAGCAGGTCTATCAGTTTGAAGCCGCCGTAAAGGTGCTGGAAGCAACGATCAATATGGACAAGGCGCAGATTGCGGCTGACCAGGTTCAACTGTCCTATATGACGATCACAGCGCCAATGGACGGGCGCATCGGTGTCGTCAACACATCTGTCGGCAACCTTGTTCGCACCGCTGATACGGGCAGCCTTCTTACGATAACCAAGATGGTGCCGCTGCGAGTGGCCTTTATCATCGCCGAACGTGATCTGCCGGCCCTGCGAGCGGCCGTAGCGGACCATCCAACACCTGTCCAGATCAAACTTCCAGGTAGTAACGATACGGTCGCAACCGGTACTTTGAACTTCATCGATTCGAGTGTCGACACCTCTTCCGGTACCGTCGTTCTGAAGGCAGATATCGCCAATACAGACGGTGCGCTTTGGCCCGGCCAGTACGTCACAGCTGTGGTGGAACTCACCGTTCACAAGAATGCCACGACCGTGCCTCTCGTCGCCATTCAACAAGGAAATGACGGCTCGTTCGTCTTCCTCGTCCATTCCAACAAAACAGTTGCAAAGCAGAACATCACACTCACCGACACGGTGGGTGACACGGCAGTCGTTGCGTCCGGAGTAGCGCCGGGCGATCAGGTGGTAATCGATGGGCAACTTCACTTGCAGGATGGCGCGCCTGTCCAGACAAGCACGCAAGCGGCGGATGTTGCATCCTCGATCGACAGCCCGGTCACCGGAGCGATTGAGGCCGCTAAATGAATATTTCATCGGTCTTCATCCGCCGACCAATCGCAACCATCCTGCTTTCCGTGGCGCTCGCCGCCTCGGGCCTCTTCGCCTACAACTTCATCCCCGTCGCCGCGCTGCCTGAAGTCGATTTCCCGATCATAACTGTTTCCGCCCAACTTCCCGGTGCAGCACCGGATACGATGGCGAGCGCCGTTGCGACACCCCTGATAAAACAATTCTCGACGATCCAGGCAATCTCGACGATCAGTTCGACGAGTACCGAGGGTGCAACACACATTACGCTCGAGTTCGATTTGAACCGGGATATTGATCAGGCCGCGGCCGATGTTCAGGCAGCTATCGCAAGCACGCTGCGCAGACTGCCTTCGAATATGACCGATCCGCCGAGCTATCGAAAGAGCAATCCTGCCGACGCGCCAGTCGTTCTGGTGGCGTTGCAAAGCGATACCATGCAACTGTCGAAGCTCGACGACTACGCCGAGAATGTGATGTCACCGGCGTTTTCTACCATCAACGGCGTCGGTGAAGTCCAGGTCTTTGGCACCAAGCAATATGCGGTGCGCGTCGAGGTCGATCCCGACGCCGTGACCGCCCGGGGGATAGGCATAGACGAACTGACGTCTGCCGTCGCCAGCAAGAATTCGATAGCGCCGGTCGGGACCATTTCAAGCCCGACACAGCAGATGGCGATTGAAGCCGATACGCAGGCGCAGAACGCCGATACGTTTCGCGAGATCATCGTCAAATCGGCAAATGGCAAGATGGTTCGTCTCGGCGATGTAGCCCGCGTCATTGATTCCGTCGCAACCACGCAGACTGAGAGCAGGTATGACGGCAAACCATCCCTTGTTCTGGGTGTCTTTCGCCAACCGGGCGCCAATACCGTCGATGTGGTGGATCGCGTCAAGGCGATCTTCCCGCAATTTCAGCAGGATCTTGGACCATCGGCCAGCATCCACATCCTTAACGATCGCTCGGCCTCTATCCGGCAAGCCGTGTCGGACGTGCAGTTCACGCTTCTTTTGACCATTGGTCTGGTCATCTTGGTCATTTTCATATTCCTGCGCCGTGTGAGCGCGACGATGATCCCGATTGTCGCAGTCCCGCTTTCACTGATCGCTACTCTTGGCGCGATGTACGTCCTCGGTTTTTCGATCGACAACATCTCCCTGCTTGGTCTGACGTTGTCGGTCGGGCTGGTCGTGGACGATGCGATCGTCATGCTGGAGAACATAGCGCGCCATATCGAAGATGGCATGGCTCCGCTTGAAGCTGCCCTAAAGGGGAGTGAAGAGATCGGCTTTACGATTATCTCGATCACCACGTCGCTTGTTGCGGTGTTCATCCCGATCCTGCTGATGGGTGGCGTTGTCGGTCGTATCTTCAACGAATTCGCAGTCGTCGTAACCGTCGCTATCGTTGCGTCAGCGCTAATCTCCCTCACACTCACACCGATGCTTTGCAGCCATTTGCCTGCCGAAAAGCATACCGATGGCGAAAAGAAAAAACCCATCACCGAACGTATTTTCGATGCGGTGCAATCCGGCTACGGCCGGGTTCTTGATCTCTGCCTGCGCGCACGCCCCGTCGTTCTCGGCGTATTCTTGCTGACGGTTGTGGCGACTGGCTATCTCTTCACCACGATCAGCAAGGGCTTCCTGCCGACCGAAGATATCGGGCAGTTGTCGATCTCGACCGAGGCACGTCAGGATATCTCGTTCGATGCCATGGTGGTGCTACAGAAAAAGGTGGCCGACGCGATTTCCAGAAAAGCCATATGTTGCGCATGTCGTATCCACTGTTGGCGGCGGCTTCAACTCCGCCAGTCTCAATCAGGGCAGGATGTTTGTTGAGCTAAAGCCAAAATCGGAACGACTGGCGCTCGAACCACTTCTGCGTGACCTGCGCCAAACACTTTCAAAGATCCCCGGGATTACCAGCTATCCGGTCGCCGTCCAGAATCTGCGCATCGGCGGTGTTTCCTCCAACGCGCAATACCAATACAACCTTCAAAGCGTCACCTCGACTGACCTCTATCCCTGGTCGCAGAAAATCCTGCTGGCAATGCAGCAGGAACGCCAGACTTTCGTCGACGTGTCGAGCAATTTGCAGAACAATGCGCTTCAGGCAAACCTGGTGATCGATCAAGACAAGGCGCAAATGCTCGGTATCAATTCCGATCAGCTTCGCAACACGTTCTTCTACGCTTTCGGTACCAATCAGGCGTCGACGATATTCTCGACGGCCGATAGCTACCAGGTCATTCTCGAGCTGGATCCAGATATTCCCTGGACGACCGACAAGCTTGATCAGATGCAGATCCGCTCGCCAACGACTGGCAAGCTAATACCACTGTCAGCCTTTGCCCATGTTGAGCGCAAGACCGGGCTGCTGGCTGTCAGCCAATTGGGGCAATTGCCTGCCGTCACGATATCCTTCAATCTGCCCCAGGGGGTCTCCCTCGGTCAGGCGGTGCAGGAACTCGATGCCCTGAAGACGCAGCTCGGTGTTCCTGAGACGATTACGTCGAGCTTCACAGGTACTGCCCAGGTGTTCCAACAGTCGCTTGCCAATCAGGGGCTTGCTTGTGGGTGCAGCGATCCTGACGATATATATTGTGCTCGGCATCCTTTACGAGAGTTTCGTCCATCCGCTTACCATCCTGACCGGCCTGCCGGCGGCGGCGGCGGGCGCGCTCGCCACGCTTGAGCTGTTCGGCTACGATCTTAGCGTGATTGCGATTATCGGCATCCTGATGCTGATCGGTATCGTCAAGAAGAATGCGATCATGATGGTTGACTTCGCGCTTGTCCGCCAGCGAGCCGGTGAAACCTCGTCCGATGCCATTCGTGAAGCCTGTCTCGTGCGTTTCCGGCCTATCATGATGACAACCCTTGCTGCCCTCATGGGTACGATCCCCATCGCCGTCGGTGCAGGAGCAAGCTCCGAGCTTCGCCAGCCGCTTGGTGTGGCAGTGGTCGGTGGGCTCGTGGTCTCCCAGATCCTCACGCTGTTCATAACGCCCGTCATTTTCCTTTACATGGAGGATTTGTCTCGCGCCTTGAGCAAGATCAGCCGCCGTCTGCGCGGCACGCACGCGTCAGCGGTTCCAGCGGAATGATCAGGCGACTGCGGAACAACACACTGCCGCGAAGTGGATGCTCGCAGCGATAAGCACGAAGGCGTGCCATATCGCGTTGTGGAATGGCAGTCTCTCGAAGACGTGGAAAATAACGCCCAACGAATAGACCACGCCACCGATGAGAATCAGCCAAAGGATCGTAGCGGAGAGAGCGCCGGAAAATTCATGATAGGCTGCTGCCCCGCTCCAGCCGAGCCCAAGATAAAGCCCGATTGACAAGTCTGTCGAAGCGGTCCGGCTTCAGGAGTTTCAGGAGCACGCCAACCACGGCAATTGCCCACACACCTGTCAGCAGCCACAAGGTTCCGCTTTTTGCCATGAACGGTGTATAGGTGCCGGCAATCAGGAGATAGATCGCCGAATGGTCGAAGCGCCGCAGGAACCGCTTTATCGGCGAAATAGGCCAGATATTGTACAACGCAGACAGCGTGATCGAGAGAACGAGTGTAGCAAGATAGATTGTAGTTGCCACATAAGGACCCACGGCCGTCCGATCGAACATGAAGGACAAAAGCGCGACTGATCCACCCATCGCCAGAATAACACCAATGACATGAACAGCGCCGTCGGCCCGCAACTCAGCCAGCGTATAGTCCCGGTAGATTACTGCAGGCACCGTTGAAATGTCTGGTTTGCGCATGAATGGCCTTTCCCATTTCCCTCTTAGCATTGACCGTCAGGGGGAGGATTGTCCAGCGCTCGCGCGTTTGCTCGCTATTTTCGATCGATCTCGCCACGTCCATAGGCCAGCAGCATCACGAGAATAACCACGCCGTAAATGATCTGTCGCCCGGCTTCCGGCATCTGCATCACGGCCAGGATCGATTGCAGCAGGGTGATGAGGACGACGCCGGCGATCGTGCCGAGGTAATTGCCGCGCCCGCCGAGAATATTGGTGCCGCCGAGGACAACGGCGGCGATCGCCGGCAGCAGATAGGGATCGCCCATGGCCTGATAGGCCTTGGTCGAATAGCCTGCAAGGAGCACCCCGGCAAAGGCGGCGGCGGCACCCGACAAGACAAAGCACCATATAATGACCGCATTCGTATTGACGCCGGAGAGGTAGGCCGCAGCCTCGCGGTTTCCCACCGCATAGACGCGGCGGCCGAACGCCGTGCGGGTCAAAAGAAAGATCGTGAATGCGCCAACGACGACCCATATGAGCAAGGCATTCGGGATACCGAAAATCGGTCGGCCGACAGCCAGGAAATGCATCGCATCGGTCGCATGGTCCTGTGGTGCAAAGCCACCGGTATGCAACACCATCAACCCTTGCACCACGGCGTTCATGCCAAGCGTAAAAATCATCGATGGCAACCGCAAATAGGCTACGCCGAACCCATTCAGCAATCCGACCATCGCGCCGCAAAATATCCCAACCGGGATCGCGAGAAGATTGCCGGTTTCGCCGTACCAGCCAGCAACGGCCGTCGCCATCATCGCGCCGAGTGTTACCGTCCACGGGATCGAAAGGTCGATATGGCCGATCAGGATGACCATCATTGCGCCCGAAGCGATAATGCCGAGGAACGCGCTGATCTGCAGTTGTTGCAACAGATATTCAGGTGAGAGGAATTCGCGGGAATAGAGTGCCCCGCCAAGCAGCATGAGAATGATGCAGGAGAACGCAATGATCAGTGAACGGTCGAATGAAAACCGAAGGACGGGGATGGTGCCGACCGGGAGTTTCGACTCGCTCATGCGAAAAGCTCCAGACGGTTGCGGATACGCAGGACACGCAGGGCGCCGAGGCTGACAGCCGTCAGCAGTACGACACCCTGGAATAGCGGCTGCCACAGCGGATCGAGGTCGAAGACGAAAAGCAGATCCTCGATGGTCCGAAGCACGAACGCGCCGAAGATCGATCCGATAGCCGAGCCCCAGCCGCCAAACAGCGACGTCCCGCCGATCACCACCGCCGCAATGGAATTGAGCGTATAGGTCCCGGCGATCGGAGACGAGGCCTCACCGGAATAGGTGTTGAAGGTCAGCATCAGCCCGCCAATGGCAGCGAGGAAACCTGCAAGCGTATAGGCCAGGAGCTTCGCCCGCTGCACGGGAACGCCGGACATATAGGCCGCCTGCTCATTCGACCCCACGGCATAGGCCGCACGGCCAAGCACTGAGTTGCGGTAGGGCAGCCAGACGATGAGGACGATCACAAGGAGAACGACCAAAGCCGTGGGTACGACACCGAATAGCTGTCCCGTGGCAAAGTCGGCAATATCGGATTGTACGTCGCCGCCGGGACCGGGACGGACATAGAGTGCGATACCGTAATATACAGCGCCAGTCGCCAGCGTTGTGATGATGGGTTGAAGCCGGCCCCAGACGATGATTGCCCCGTTGATGAACCCGGCCAGCGCACCCGCGCCCAGCACAAGGGCAATGCCGAGGAAACCTTCGCCGATCGTGCCGATAACGAGGACGGATGCAAGACAATTAGCGAGGATGAAGACCATGCCCACCGAAAGATCGAGACCCCGCGTCAGCACCGGCAAAGTCTGCGCCATAGCGACCAGCGCGAGTAGAACCGCCTTGTTGGATGCTGTTGTTGCCACCGCCGCCGTCAACCCGACGGGATGATTGCTGATATAGATGATGAACATCACGATGAAAAGACCGATAGCAGCGAGCAGCCCGCCGTTGTGATGGAGGCGATGGCGAAGATCGTTCATGCCGCCTGTTCCTTGTCATCGACGTTCAGCGCCGTCTCGATGATCGTGCGCTCGTTAAGGTGCTGACCTTCCAGTTCCCGTGCGATACCGCCGTTATACATGACGAGAACGCGGTCACAGCAGCCGATCAGTTCTGCATAGTCTGTGGAATAGAAGAGTACCGCCACTCCTTTGTCCGCAAGGTCCCGCAGCAGCTGATATACCTCCTGTTTGGTACCTACATCGATACCGCGTGTGGGGTCATTGAGAAGGATGATGCCGGGATCAGTCATCAACCATTTAGCCAGCACGACCTTTTGCTGGTTGCCGCCCGACAGGGTGGAGACTGCGGCGGCAAGATCGGAAATCTTGATCTTCAGGCTGTCGATTATCCTTTCGACAGCGGAATGTTCTTTGCCGCCATCGAACCGCAGCCCCTTCTGGAACCGCGACAAAGAAGCCAGGCTGATATTGTCGCGAATATTCATTGGCAGCATCAGACCTTCGGTTTTACGATCTTCGGGAATGAGCGCGAATGGCAGGGAAGCCCGCATCGCCGAACGGGGTCCCGAAAGACGGTGCGGTTTGCCCATTATTTCGACCGCGCCGGAAACACCTTTGAGCACACCGAAAAGCGCCAGCAGCAAGGAACGCTGCCCCTGACCATCCAAACCTCCCAGTCCGACAATTTCGCCCTTGCGAATGTCGAGTGAGATGTCGCGCAATTGCTGTACCCCAAGAAAGATTTTTGGCCGAAAGTGCCACCGGTTCTGCGGGTTTCGGTGCTGGCTTGTCGGGATAGTGATGGGTCAGTTCGCGGCCAATCATCATCTGGACGATGGCGCTTACTGAACGTTCCCCCTTTTGGAAGGTCTCGATCCGCCTTCCGTTGCGAAAGACGGTAGCGCAGTCGGCGAGAGCCTCGATTTCATGCATCCGGTGTGAAACGTAGAGAATACCGATGCCTTCGGAACGCAGTTTGCGGATGATCGCGTAGACACGTTCGACGTCGGCGGCAGTGAGTGCCGAGGTCGCCTCGTCCAGAATGAGCAGCTTCGGCTTTTTTGCCAGAGCCTTGGCGATCTCCACCATTTGACGCCGCGAGAGCGGCAGGTCACGCACGAGTTCGAGCGGATGCACATCCTCACAGCCGATCGACGCCAGAAGTTCACGTGCTCGCTGACGCTGTGCACCACTATTGATCAAACCACCTCGAAGGGGAGGGGAGACAATCGACAAGTTATCCGCAACTGTCAGATCCGGCAGCAATGACAGTTCCTGAAACACGCAAACCACACCTGCCGCCATCGCCTCTGTCGGATTGCGAAAATTCACGCGCCGGCCTTCGACGAAGACTTCCCCATCGCTAGGATCGGTCACACCGGCAGCGATCTTGATGAGCGTCGATTTGCCGGCGCCGTTCTCGCCAAGAATCGCATGGATTTCACCGGGATAGGCAACGAAATCCACTTCGTTCAGCGCCGCGATACCGCCGTAGCGCTTCGAGACATGTTTCATTTCCAGAATTGGTACAGCGTCAGGCACGGATAGCCCTCCCAAAGAGAACTGGGGCGCACATTGCGCCCCGGCATTGCTGATTACTGGTCAGCTTTGGTTTGGCCCATGATTTCCTGTGCACTGAAGTTGATGCCGCAGGTCGGGAAGGAATTGCCAACGAAGAAGTTGTCAGTTTCCTTGGAGTAGAAACTATCGCCGTCCTTGAAATTCGGATCCTCTACGATGGACAGAGGCAGCGAAATCGATTGCGGGACGACCTCTCCTTCAAGCGCGGCGATCGCTGTCTTGATAGCAACGGCAACCTGCGCAGGGCCGGTACCGGCGGAGGTGCACTTTAGTCCATCCTTGGAATATTCCGCGCAGAGCTTGCGGAAACCATTCTCTGTTTCGCCGCCCACCGGAACGAAGGGATGTTTCGCATCGATCATGGCGCGCACAGTTCCGGTCGAGCCACCCTGAACGGACACTCCATCGAAATGCTTGTGCACAGCGATGGCGTCCGCCACGACTTTCTGTGCGGTACCGTCGTCCCAGCGGCCAACGACTTCCACGGACTCCCACTTGCCGCCGGACTTTTTCAGGACTTCCTGAATGCCTTCATGACGATCGCGATCGACTGATGTTCCGGTAACGCCGCGCACTTCGAGCAACTTGCCCTTGTTGCCAGGCACATTCTTGACAAGCCAGTTGCCCCACAACTCGCCAAGCCCCTTTTGATCGACATTCACATTGACTGCCTCATCGGTGTCCAGTGTGTTGTCGAAAGCCACCAGGATAACGCCGGCGGCATTGGCACGCTTGATGACCGGCTTGAAGGCCGTCGGGTTCTGTGCATTGACCACAATGGCATCGTAGCCGGAGTTAATGAAGTTATCGACCGCAGCAATCTGTGCGGCGACATCATCGCCAGTCGAGACCACCTTGAATTCCTTGAGCTTCGCCTTCACTTCAGGCAATGCAGCATAGGCCTTGGCCGTCTGGATCATCTGGATGCGCCAGGTATTACCGATGAAGCCATTGGCAAGGGCGATCCGGTATGGGCCTTCCTTCTTGGGCCATTGGAAAAACTTCGTCTCCGCGGTCAGCGGCTTGAAGCACTCCGCGTCCTTGCTCGGGCCTTTGACGATTTCAGGCCCTGCTGCATAGGCGGATACTGTCATCGCCAGACTTGCTGCCGTAGCAGCCAGCAGATATTTGAGTGTGGTATTCATTTCGGTTCCTCCTCCTTGTTAATTATTGTTTTATGCTTGCAGTTTTATGGGGTCTGCGCGCCCCGTCGCGTCGTCTCCACCGCATAGATCGAGCTTGTGGCGGCGATGAAGATCCGTGATTTGTCTGGTCCCCCAAAGGTGAGATTGGCGACGACCTCAGGCACCAGAATCCGGCCAAGCCTTGTTCCTTCAGGCGTATAGCAGTGGACACCGTCCTCGGCGGATATCCACAACAGACCCTCCGTGTCTACACGCAAACCGTCTGGTACCATGTCGATCTCCGCCACCACGCGGCTCTCTCCCAGCTTCCGCCCATCGAGGACCTCGAGAGCGCGGACATTATGCGGACGCGTGTCGTCAAAACCGAAGCCATGACCGCGGGCTCGACCGGAATCCGCGATATAGAGCACTGTTTCGTCAGGCGAGAAGGCGAGGCCGTTTGGCCGGTCGAAATCATCAGCAACCACCTCCACGAGATGCGTCTGTGGATCAATCCGGTAGACCTGATTGCGACCGATCTCACTTGGCGCGCGAATGCCTTCGTGATCGGAAATGATGCCGTAGGGCGGATCGGTAAACCAGATGGAACCGTCGGATTTGACCACCACGTCATTGGGAGAATTCAGGCGCTTGCCATTCCAGTGCGTGGCGAGAACCTCATAACGGCCATCTCTATCTGTGCGGCTGATACAGCGCCCGCCATGTTCGCAGGATATCATCGCGCCGGTCCGGTCGAGCGTATTGCCGTTGGTGCGTTGCGATGGCTGCCGGAATACCCGCAAGCCTCCGTCGTGTGACCATGACATCATCCGGTTGTTGGGAATGTCCGAAAAACGCAGTTCATGTGTGTCGTTGATCCAGACCGGCCCTTCCGCCCAGACAAAGCCGGTTGCGATCCGTTCCAGCCGAGCACCGGTTTGAAAAAACGATGCGAACCGTTCATCGTCAGACGAAAGGAAGTCTTGTCCTGCTCCCATGATCCGGCCCTCCCGTGCCGCTCAGATCATTAGTTCACACCGCCCGTAGGCGGCGACAATCATTTTCCGGCTTTTAGACGTCGCTCACTATTGCGTGTTGATTTGTTGTCGGCTGCAGAAATCCCAAGCAATTCAATATAAGATGAACGCGTCCATTCAATATGCCAGGCTAGCAATTCCGCCACCTTTTCAATATCGCCTTCCGATACCAGCGCAAGAAGGCGCTTGTGTTCGCCATGCGACCTTTCATTGAGCGCAGGGTTGAGCGATAGCCGGTTGCGAAGGGCCTGAATGCGAAACGCGATCACAGTAAACGTCTCTGACAGAAACTGATTTTCAGCGATATCGAACATCGCTTGATGAAACACTCCGTCAAGAACACGATAATCCTCGGTGTTTCCATTTGCCATCGCCACGTCCATGTCTGCGACAAGTTCCGCCCAGCGCCGGCGCAGGGCATCCCGATTGCGATCCATGGCCAGACGCAGGGCAGCGAGCTCAAGTATGGAACGCATCTCGGCCAGTTGAACCACTTGACCGGAACTCATTTCGAAGACGAAAGTACCGCGCTGGGGATGTATCTCAACAAGCCCCTGGCGCTTCAATTCGAGAAGAGCCTCACGCACCGGCGTCTTGCTGACGCCGAGTTCCTGAGCCAGCGCCAATTCCGACAATGGTTCTCCACACTGAAGGGTCCCGTGTACAATGCGTCCACGAATATGTGCGGCCGCCTGTTCCGTCAGTGAAGGACCTCTCGCAAGCGTCAGCGTCACAAAACACCTCCGTCGAACTTATATCTGAGATATCATATATTAGCGTTGCAAACACCTAGATATTTATGGGGATGGTCAAGCAGATGACGGAAATTCTGGTTAAGGCGGATCAGCTTGCGAAGCCCGTATTCGGGCCGCGCTTGCCGCGGAAGGTGTCGAAGAAGAGGGAGCCGCAGCCACGACAAACGCGCTGATGCATGCATCCCGCCTCGGCATCGACAGTCATGGTGCGCGGTTGATAGCGCATTATTGCCGGGTACTTCGTGGCGGTCGCGTCAACGCGCGCTCCACTGTCTCCTGCCACCGTACGGGACCTGCCACCGCCATGGTTGATGGCGACAATGGCCTTGGCCATTTGACCTCCTACCGTGCCGTGGCAGTCGCCATCGAGATTGCGCGAGAAAGTGGTGTTGGTGCCGTTGGAGCTATCCGTTCATCGCATTTCGGTGCTGCAGGAGCCTATGCTCTTGCCATTGCGGAGGCTGGCATGATTGGCGTCGCCACCACAAACACAGATTCAATCGTGACGCTTTTTGAAGGGTCCAAGCCTTTTCACGGAACCAACCCGCTGGCGTTTGCGGCACCCGTCACCGGCGAAAAGCCTTGGCTGCTGGACATGGCAACATCGTCCATCCCGCTCAACCGCGTTCTGCTCTACCGTACCTTGGAGAAGGAGCTGCCTGAAGGTGTTGCGGCGGACCCGGCAGGAGCGCCCACTCGGGACGCAAATATCGCACAGATGTTATTGCCACTTGGTGGCGCAGGTTTCGGTTTTAAGGGCGCCGGGCTTGCGGGCGTCGCAACTCTATTGTCTGCCATATTGACCGGAACGACACTCGATCCCGATTTTATTCCGATGGTCAACAGCGACGACACATCAACGCCGCGCAATATGGGCCATTTCTTTCTGGCTATCGATCCTGCCCGCTTTGCCGGAGCAAATACCTTTGCAGCGGGCATGCGCGCCTATCTCGATTCCCTACGGGCGGTTACTGCCGTGGAGGGCGGCAAGATAATGGCACCAGGCGATCGTGAATGGGCGGTGGAGCAACAACGTCTGCGCGACGGGATACCTATCGACAGTGATACAGCGGAGTTTCTAGGATTCTAGCGCCCATCAACTCCCATCTCGGGCAGCGTTCAATGCCGCGATGATGGCGCCGCTGCCATAAGGCTTTCGCAACAGGAGTGGCTTGATGCCCTCGGGCATCTCCGGCGCAGTGTCCTTGCCCGTTGCAAAAACAATACCCAGGGAAGGCTGCATGTCATGCGCCTCGATTGCCAGATCAGCACCGGACATGCCCGGTAGGGTGAGGTCGGTGAACAGAACGTCGACTGTCTGATCCCTCAACGCCTTCAGCGCCTCCGCAGCATTTGATGCTTCAAGGACATCGTGGCCGAGTTCTTTCAACACCTCGGCGGTATTCATACGGATCAGAACATCGTCTTCGACGAGTAACACTGTGAAGATAGGCGACGGGGGCATTATGCCGGATTCCAAAAGTGCGATCGCGAACGACTGTCGGCTGTACGCAATTCCCTTACTGTCATCATATCTGCACCCCTGGATACGACGGATAGATAATCTTAATTTTTCACAGCTGAAAAGCGGTAATCGCGGATGCAGTTGTTTGAATGCTTGTGCTTCGTTTCCTGGCTTCGTTCTGCCACAAACGCAACGTTCGCCCTGGTAGCAGCATCACTAGTCGCCTCGCCGGCCGTCGCATGCGAGACGTAATTCAAAATTTCCCATCAGAACCACTCAAAAAGAGTTGCACACCTCATTTCGCTGATCTAAGACTTTAGGCGGAGGAGAATTCTCGTGGGGAAGAGGACGCTCGAAGACGTCGCCCGAGAAGCCGGTGTCAGTCTAGCAACGGTCGATCGTGTCGTGAACGGGAGAATTGGTGTGCACGCGCGCACCATTGAACGCGTCAATGCGGCCATTAAACAGCTTGGCTTTCTACCAGATCCGCATGCATCCCGTCTCGCCCGCGGACGCGACTATGATTTCCGCATCATCCTGCCAACAGGCGAAAATGAGTTCATGATGGCGCTTGGCGCCGAATTCCGAGCCACCCGCGAGCGGCAATTGCAAGAGCGTGTCCGCCTGTCGATCCAGCATGTTGATACATTTGACGGTGAAGCACTGGCGGCAGCCTTGGAAAGGCTCCCGTCCGGTATCGATGGCGTCGCTGTGGTTGCGCTCGATCATCCAGCTGTTACCGAGGCAATCAACGCCTTGGCCGATGCTGGGGTGGTTGTACTTACCCTTGTATCAGACGTACCGAATTCGCGACGTGCACACTATGTCGGCATCGACAATTTCGCCGCTGGGCGTACCGCAGCCTCGCTGATTGGCCGCTTCGTCGGTCCGCGCAAGGGCAAGGTCGGCATGATTGCCGGCTCCCTCGCATTGCGTGACCACATCGAGCGCCAGTTCGGCTTTGAGCAGATTATTTCACGCGAATATCCCAACCTTGAAGTTCTGCCTGTACGCGAGGCGCGCGACGAGAATGCACGGGTTGAGGCGGTCAGCCGCTCCCTCCTGCGGGATCACCCGGACCTCGTCGCCATCTATAATGCCGGCGGCGGGCAGGCGGGTGTGATCGCCGCGCTCGAAGCGACAAACCGCGTTTCCGACGTTATCTTCGTCGCGCACGAACTGACGCCGTCGACCCGGCGGCATCTGGTGCGCGGCACAGTGGACGCACTCATCAATCAGGATGCCGGTCACATGGCGCGCAGCACGGCGCGCATCCTGACTGCCTTGCGCGAGGGACGTCCGATCGTTCCAGGGCAGGAGCACATCCGCATCGATATTTTTCTCAGGGACAACATGCCCTGACGGTGACACATGGAATTGGAGGATAGACATGAAGACGATCAAGGGACCGGCCATTTTCCTCGCGCAGTTTGCGGGCGATACAGCGCCGTTCAATTCGCTCGACGCAATGTGCGGATGGGCGGCAGGGCTTGGCTATAGGGGCATCCAGATTCCAGCCTGGGATGGACGCCTCATTGATCTGAAAAAGGCCTCGGACTCCAAGGACTATTGCGACGAACTAGCCGGTGTCGCTGCCTCGCATGGCCTGACCATCACCGAACTTGCAACCCATCTTCAGGGCCAGCTCGTTGCGGTTCATCCGGTCTATGACGAGTTGATGGACGGATTCGCCGCGCCTGAAGTGCATGGAAATCCCAAAGCACGGCAGGAGTGGGCGGTCGATCAACTCAAACGCGCCGCGCGCGCATCAAAACATCTCGGGCTCAAGGCCATACCCACATTTTCCGGCGCACTCGCGTGGCCGTTCCTCTATCCGTTTCCGCAGCGTCCGGCAGGTCTCGTCGAAGCGGCCTTCGATGAGCTGGCAAAACGCTGGACGCCAATCCTGAACTATTTCGACGAACACGGCGTTGATGCCGCCTATGAGATCCATCCAGGCGAAGATCTGCACGACGGCATCACCTACGAGATGTTCCTGGAGCGGACAAAGAATCACCCTCGGGCCAATCTCCTCTACGACCCATCTCATTTCGTCCTGCAGCAACTCGATTACCTGGACTACATCGACATCTATCACGAGAAGATCAGAGCCTTTCACGTCAAGGATGCCGAGTTCAACCCGACCGGGCGGCAGGGCGTTTATGGCGGATATCCAATCCTGGGTCAATCGTGCGGGCCGCTTCCGTTCCCTCGGTGACGGCCAAGTCGATTTCGGTGCGGTGTTCTCCAAATTGACCGCCTATGATTTCGATGGCTGGGCAGTGCTTGAATGGGAGTGCGCTTTGAAACATCCGGAAGACGGCGCGCGCGAAGGCGCCCAGTTCATTGACGCCCATCTGATCCGTGTCACGGAGCGGGCTTTTGATGACTTTGCCGGCTCCGGCACCGATGACGCGGCCAATCGCCGTATTCTTGGCCTGAAATAAGAGGATAGAGCGATGGCAATTGGAGCATCAAGGGAAAAGCCGGCAAGCCGCCGTATCCGTATCGGCATGGTCGGCGGCGGGCAGGGCGCTTTCATCGGTGCGGTCCACCGCATCGCCCTTCGTATGGACGATCAATACGAATTCGTTGCAGGCGCGCTTTCTTCCGATCCGGCGCGCGCCAAGGCTTCCGCGAAGGAAATCGGCATCGCCGAAGACCGGGCCTATACCTCGTTCGAGGAGATGGCCAAGGCCGAGGCCAAGCGTCCCGACGGCATCGAAGCGGTTTCCATCGTCACGCCGAACCACATGCACGCCCCGGCGGCAAAGGCATTCCTGAAGGCGGGTATTCACGTCATCTGCGACAAGCCGCTGACCACCACCGTCAAGGAAGCGAAAGAACTCGTGTCGCTGGTCAACAAGACCGGCAAACTCTTCGTCGTCACGCATAACTATACCGGCTACCCTATGATGCGCCAGGCGCGCGCCATGGTGGCAAGGGGATTGCTCGGCGATATCCGCGTGGTGCAGGCGGAATATCCGCAGGACTGGATGACGGAAAAGACCGAAGCCACCGGTAACAAACAGGCCGAATGGCGCATCGATCCAAAGCGCTCGGGCGCAGGTGGCGCCATCGGCGATATCGGCACGCACGCCTATAATCTTGCCTGTTTCGTTTCCGGCCTCAAGCTCAAGCAACTCTGCGCGGAACTCACCAGTTTTGGCGAGGGAAGGGTGCTCGACGACGATGTGCAGATCCTTATGCGTTTTGAAGGCGGTGCCAAGGGCATGATCTGGGCAAGCCAGGTGGCCCCGGGCAACGAAAACGGACTGAAGCTGCGCATCTATGGCACCAAGGGCGGGCTGGAATGGACGCAGGCCGATCCGAACTATCTCTGGTACGCGCCCTTCGGTAAGCCGAAGCAATTGCTCACCCGCGGCGGTGCCGGCGCATCACCGGAGGCGGCTCGCCTGACGCGCGTGCCGTCCGGCCATCCAGAGGGCTATCTCGAAGGCTTCGCGAATATCTACTCGGAAGCTGCGCAGGCGATCCTCGCTGCACGCAGTGGAAAAAAGCCGCCGAAAGATGTCATCTATCCCACCGTTGAGGATGGGCTTGCCGGGATGGAGTTCATCGAGGCTGCCGTGAAGTCGTCCAAAGCGGGCGGCGTTTGGACGAAGGTGTGATGAGCGACAACCAAACCACAAAAAATGCGGCAGTACCGGTGCTCGAAGCGCGTGGCATTGCCAAGACGTTCGGGCCGGTCGAGGTGCTGACAGATATCAGCCTGCGCGTCATGCCCGGCGAGGTGCACGCTATCATCGGTGAAAACGGCGCTGGCAAATCGACGCTGATGAAGCTTATGAGCGGACACCTGAAGCCGACGCGTGGTACCGTCGCGATGGACGGAGAGCCGGTCAACTTTGCCGGACCCGTCGATGCAGAACATCGCGGCCTCGTCCTGGTGCATCAGGAAATCCTGCTCGCACCGGATCTGACTGTCGCCCAAAACATCTTCATGGGCCGCGAGTTGAAACGCGGGCTTATGGTCAACGACCCTGAGATGAACCGCCAGTCCGCCGAGGCTGTGCAAAGTCTCGGGGCCGATATCGATCCGACGACGCAGATTTCACGGCTTTCCATCGCGCGCCGCCAATTGGTGCAGATCGCCCGCGCCCTGCAGGTCCCCCATCGCGTCGTTATCTTCGATGAGCCCACTGCTTCGCTGACGCCGTTCGAAACCGAAGCCTTGCTCAAGGTCATTCGCGACCTACGCGACAAGGGCGTTGCCATTCTCTATATCTCGCATCGCCTGCCGGAGGTAGGAGCCATTGCAGACCGCATCACAGTGCTGCGTGATGGCAAGCTCATCGCCACGCGCGTAGCCTCGGAATTGGAGCCCGTCGACATGGCGCGGCTCATGGTCGGGCGCGACATGTCAAAGCTCTATCCGGAGCGCGAAGATACGGCGAGCCATCAGGACGTGCTAGAGGTCCAGAACTTCGATGTGCCCGGCTATGCCCGCGAAGCCTCTTTTACGTTGCGCAAAGGCGAGATACTGGGCTTTGCAGGGCTGATCGGTGCCGGTCGCACCGAACTCCTTGAAGGAATCGTCGGGCTGCGCACGGGTCACGGCGAAGTCAGGCTCAATGGCAAACCCGTCAAGTTCAATACCGTGCGCGACAGCATGGCTGCGGGCATTGTTTATCTGAGCGAAGATCGCAAGGGCAAAGGGCTACTGCTCGCGCAAGATTTGCGCACGAACCTGACCCTGGCAACGCTGGAGAAATTCACCAAGGGTCCGCTCATCGAGCGCAAGCGCGAGGATAGGAGCCTCGACAAGGCTATCACCGATTTCGACATTCGCGCACGCCGCCGCGACCTCCTCGCCGGACAGCTTTCGGGCGGCAACCAGCAAAAGCTGCTGCTGGCCAAGATGATGCTGCTTGAACCTGCCATCGTCATCATCGACGAGCCGACACGTGGCATCGATATCGGCACCAAGGAACAGATATATAAATTCATCGCCGATCTCGCCAAGGCGGGCAAATCGGTCATTGTGATTTCCTCGGAAATGCAGGAACTCATCGGCATTTGCCATCGCATCCTCGTCATGCGTTCGTCACGCATTGTCGGCGAGGTTACGGGCGAGGCAATGACCGAGGACGAAATCGTCGTCTACGCCACCGGCGTCAAAATCAACGAAGCAGAGCTTTACTCGGCAGGGAACGCATGACCGATACGAAAACAATTACCGACACACGCGGTTTTGGCCGCAAGCTGGCGGATCTCGACAAGACGGCCGTTGCGCCCTTTCTGGCGCTTGCCGCATTGTTCGTTCTCGGCGCGCTGGTCAATCCGAACTTTCTGTCGATCGATAATCTTCTCAATGTCCTGACCCGGTCATCCTTCATCGCGATCATTGCGATTGGCGCGACATTCGTCATCTCTGCGGGCGGGCTCGACCTTTCGGTTGGCTCCATGGCAGCACTCGTCGCAGGCATCATGATCCTGTTCCTGAATTCGGCAGCCATCGATGGCGACATGGCCATGCTGGCCACTGGCATCGTCGTTGCGATCGGTGTCGGCGCTCTTGCGGGACTGCTTAACGGGGCGGTCATCACCATCGGCAAGATCGAGCCCTTCATCGTCACGCTCGGCACCATGGCGATTTTCCGGTCGGTGACGGTCTGGCTGGCCGACGGCGGCTCGATCGCCATGAAATCGATAGCCATGCGCAATATGTTTCGCCCGGTCTACACCGGCGTCTTTCTCGGCCTGCCGATTCCGGTCTGGGTCATCATAGCCGCTGGCTTGCTTGGTGCGTTCATTCTTTACAAGACATCGTTTGGACGACACGTCATCGCCGTCGGTTCTAATGAGGACGTGGCAAAATACTCGGGTATTCACGTCAATCGCGTCCGCGCCATGACCTATATCATTCAAGGCATCTGCGTCGCCATTGCCGTCGTCGTTTACGTCCCGCGTCTCGGCGCAGCAACCACGACAACCGGCATGCTTTGGGAGCTGCAGGCGATCACCGCAGTGGTCATCGGCGGCACTGCACTCCGTGGCGGTGTCGGGCGTATCTGGGGTACGATCTGCGGCGCGTTCATGCTGGAGATCGTCGGCAACATCATGGTGCTCTCGAACATCGTCAGTGAATATTTGATCGGTGCGGTACAAGGCACGATCATCATCATCGCAATGCTCGTTCAACGCACGCTGCAAAAGAAAAAATAGTCGGCAGACTATACGCATAAGGGGGCGGGAGGCTGCTCCTTCTAAGGGAACGGGGGAAATGGGCCACCCACCGAGCCGCAATCAAGGCCCGAGCAAAATTGGGAGAAACCAAATGCGTAAACTTTTGATCGGTCTTGTCGGAGCGGCACTCGCCTCGACCATGACCTTCGCCTACGCGCAGGATAAAAAAGTCAATATCGCCGTATCGATACCGGCGGCGGACCATGGCTGGACCGGCGGCGTCGTCTACCACGCCGAACGGGCTGCCAAGCTTCTCGAAGCGGCTCATCCGGGCCTCAAGATCACCATCAAGACTTCGCCGGACGGGGCGTCGCAGGCCAATGCGCTGGAAGATTTGACGACGCAGGGCATCGACGCTCTCGTCACTCTGCCGCATAATTCCGACGAGCTGACCGATCCGCTGCGTCAGGTCAAGGAAAAGGGCGTCTTCGTCACCGTGGTCGACCGCGCTTTGTCCGATCCAACCATTCAGGATCTCTACGTTGCCGGCAACAATCCGGAACTCGGCCGCGTCGCAGGCGAGTATCTCAAGGACACGCTGAAGAGCGGCGACGTCGCTGTTATTCGTGGTCTGCCGATCGTCATCGACGAAGAGCGCCAGAAAGGTTTTGACGATGCGATCGCCGGCAGCGGTATCAAGGTTCTCGACAAGCAATTCGGCAACTGGTCACGCGATGATGCCTTCAAGATCATGCAGGACTATCTGACCAAGTTCCCGAAGATCGACGCCGTATGGTGCCAGGATGACGACATGGCTGTCGGCGTTCTCGAAGCAATCAGTCAGGCGAAGCGTACCGATATCAAGATGGTCATTGGCGGTGCCGGCATGAAGGACATGATCAAGCGGGTTGCCGATGGTGATGCAATGACCCCGATCAACGTGCTCTATCCGCCTTCAATGATTGCGACGGCAATGGAACTCACGGTCGCAAACTTCTACGACCAGGTTCCGGTGCGCGGCAAATACATTCTCGACGCAACCTTGGTCACCAAGGATAATGCCAAGGAATTCTACTTCCCGGATTCGCCATTCTGATCTGAGGGCAAACTGTGAAACGAAAGGGCCCTCTGTGGGCCCTTTTTATTTGGCCCGATGTCACGAGCAATTCATTTCACTCCAAGGCCAGGGTTGGCGCCGGGGGGACTCATGACCCCGACGCCACCCCTGTTGCGGCAAGCAGGAATATGGCTGTAACAGCGGTCATGCTATGGCCAAGGCTTGCAGCAGTTTCGTCTCCGGAGAGTGCCCATTTCTAACATGAGTTGTTGACTCCTGTTTATATTGAGTAATAAAGATGATAAAGAAAGTCAAGTTTAAATCAGCGGGATAATGCGAGCGGCGTTGTTCCGGACAAAAGGAACAGAAAAGGCCCATTGCCATGTCCCGGCGCCAAATCATCGATATGCAGGTGCGTCTTCCCAACTTAGCTCCGATGCGCTCCGATTTTTCCACACCGGTGCAAAAGGATATCCGCGTTTTCGGTAGCGATATTCTCTTCGATGGCACCAACGAAGTCGGCATCGAACATGCCGGTTCGCTTTACCGGCTGAAAATTACCCGGCAGGGCAAACTGATCCTGAATAAATAATTGAATAAGTGGGCTTGAGACATGACTGACGCTGTAAAACCGACACCCGACGCAATCCGGCAGGCGAGGGCGGATAACCCGAAAATGCGCGAGCGCGACCTTGCGCAACAACTGCAAATTTCCGAAGCCGACCTGGTTGCTGCCTATTGCGGGATCAATGTCATTCGTATCAGTCCGCGCGTCGAAACTTTTCTCACCGAAATCGAAGCGCTCGGTGAAGTCATGGCGCTCACGCGCAATGAGAGCGCCGTACATGAGAAGATCGGCATCTATGACAAGCCGATCATCGGCAAGCATGCCTCCATGCTGCTCGGCGAACAGATCGATATGCGGCTTTTTCCAAATGCTTGGGCGCATGGTTTTGCCGTTGAAAAGCAGGAAGGCGACGACATTCGGCGCAGTTTGCAGTTCTTCGATGCAGCAGGCGAGGCCATTCACAAGATCCACCTCCGCCCGGCCTCCAATCTGGATGCCTACCAAACTCTCGTCGCCAAGCTTCGTCTCGACGATCAGACACAGTCCGTGCAACTGACCGCTCTGCCAAAGCCGGAGGAAAAAACCGCTCGAGCTCGAGGAACTGGATGCCTCCGGCTTGCGCGACCGCTGGACCCAAATGAAGGATGTGCACGAATTCTTCGGTATCCTGCGCTCCTTCAATATGACGCGCCACCAGGCGGTGCAGGTGATCGGGCAGGATTACGCGTGGCAACTCGATACGGCTGCGTTGACCGCAATGATGCACGATGCGGCGCAGGAGCAACTGCCTATCATGTGCTTTATCGGAAATCGCGGCTGTATCCAGATCCATTCGGGACCGATCCAGAACGTCAAGCCGATGGGGCCTTGGATCAATATCCTCGACGACACTTTCCATATGCACCTGCGCACCGATCACATCGCTGAACTGTGGGCCGTGCGCAAGCCGACCAAGGACGGTCATGTTACCTCGCTCGAGGCCTACGGCATCCAGGGCGACATGATCATCCAGTTCTTCGGCAAAAGGCACGAAGGCTCCAGCGAACGCAGCGACTGGCGCCTGTTGGTCGAAGCTCTGCCGCGCCTGATGCGCGTGGCAGCATAGGAAATGACAATGGCCAAACTTCCGCTCACTGCGGCAATCCTCGGCATGCTGGCGCTGCCAGTCAATGCGATTGCCGAGGAGATTTCCGGTCCCATCCCCGATGCAAGCCGTGTGGTCTCCATCGGCGGATCGATCACCGAAATCATCTTTGATCTGGGTGAAGAGAGCCGTTTGGTCGGTCGCGATACCACTAGTGTTTTTCCCGAAGCGGCGCATACGCTTCCCGATGTCGGGTATATGCGCGCGCTCTCGCCTGAAGGCGTCCTGTCAGTCAACCCGACTGCAATCATTGCCGTCGAAGGTTCGGGCCCACGGGAAGCTATCGACGTCCTGAAAAAGGCCAGCGTACCTTTTGTGTTTGTTCCGGAAAACTACACCGTCGAGAGCGTCTCGGAAAAAATCCGGATCGTCGGCAAGGCGCTCGGCGTCGATAACAAGGCGGAGAAGCTTTCTGCGAAAGTCGAAAAGGAATTGGCCGCCGCGCAGGCCGAAACCAAAGACATCAAGACCCGTAAACGTGTGCTCTTCGTGCTCAGTGCCGCAGGTGGAAAGATAATGGCCGCTGGGACCAAGACTGCGGCCAATGGCATCATTGAGCTTGCCGGCGCTGAGAACGTCGTTACCGGATATTCCGGCTACAAGACGATGACAGAGGAGGCGATCCTCACGGCGCAGCCGGATGTCATTCTCGTGATGGACGGTGGCGGGCCGCGCACAACCAGCGATGCCGACCTTCTCGCCAACAAAGCGATTGCGGCGACGCCTGCCGGTCAAACAAAGAACATCGTACGCATGGGCGGGCAGTATCTGCTCGGCTTCGGACCGCGAACGGCGGAGGCGGTGCACGATCTTGCCAAGGCATTCTACGGCGCTGAAACGAGCCAATGAGTGAGTCCGTGTTGATGAGACCTGTTGCTCTCCGGTCGGGGCAAGGCAAGTCGCGTGCGGAGGGCGACCGTTCATTCCTGGCGAAGGGCGTCATCGTCGCGCTGGGATTTGTCTTAGTGGCGACGATCATGTTCAGCCTCGCGGCCGGCGCTTCCGACGCATCGATCATCTCGGTTATCAGCGCCTTGGTTACCGGTACAACCAGCGGTGATAATGTCCTTTCCCTGCGAGACAGCATCATCATCTGGGATATCAGGCTGCCACGGGTCATTCTCGGCGCGATGGTTGGAGCGTCGCTCGCAGTTTCCGGTGCGGTGATGCAGGGCCTGTTTCGCAATCCTCTTGCGGATCCTGGCATTGTCGGCGTGTCTGCAGGTGCGGGGCTTGGCGCTGTCAGTGTCATTGTTCTTGGCGGAACCGTCCTCGCGCCACTGATTGCGATCTTCAGTTACTATGCCCTGCCGGTCGCCGCTTTTTTCGGTGCGCTGATCTTCACGCTCATTCTCTATGCTGTCGCTACGCGGCGCGGACAAACCTCGATCGCAACAATGCTTCTGGCCGGTATCGCGCTTGGCGCAATGGCCGGCGCATACATCGGTCTGCTGACGTTTCTTGCCGATGACCGGCAGTTGCGCGATCTTACGTTCTGGACATTGGGATCGCTGGCGGGCTCTAACTGGGCCAAGATAGCTGCGGCTGGTCCTTTCATCGTATCGGCGCTGCTGGTTTCGCCCTTTCTCGGGCGCGGCCTCAATGGCCTCGCCCTTGGCGAAGCCTCCGCAAGTCACCTTGGCATCCCGGTACAGCGTTTCAAACGCATTGCCATCGTCGTGGTTGCTGCGGCAACCGGCGCATCAGTCGCGGTCAGCGGCGGCATAGGCTTCGTTGGCATTGTAGTGCCGCATTTGTTGCGCTTGGTCATTGGTCCGGACCATCGCTATCTGCTCCCGGCGTCGGCGCTCTTGGGTGCAAGCTTACTGCTGCTGGCAGATGCCGTAAGCCGCACCATCGTCGCACCGTCGGAATTGCCGATTGGCATCGTTACGGCAGCTGTCGGCGCGCCGTTCTTCTTGTGGATATTGCTGCGACGCCGCGGCATTGTGGATCTTTGACAATGATCAGCGTTGCCAACGTCAGCGTCGCTCTCGGACGCAAGACCATCATAAACGATGCGAGTTTTGATGCCGAGGCAGGGCAGTTGACCGTGATTGTGGGTCCGAATGGTTCGGGAAAGACAACGCTGATGCGGGCCCTTTCCGGCGATCTGCCGTTCACCGGGCGCATAACAATCAACGGTCATTCCCTCCGCCATTTGAAGCCGTGGCAAATGGCATCGATGCGAGCAATCCTGCCGCAATCGACCTCGTTATCCTTTCCCTTCACCGTGCGCGAAATTGTCAGGCTGGGTCTGCTCAGCGGCCGTTCCGGCGCAACGCATCATATTGCCGGAAACCTTCCGGACGAAGCCCTGGCTCTCGTCGATCTCGCTGGCTTTGGCGGTCGTTTCTACCAGGAGCTTTCTGGCGGCGAACAGCAGCGCGTACAACTTGCGCGCGTTCTCTGTCAGGTCTGGCAGCCGGTCCTCGATGGGCAGCCGCGCTTCCTTTTCCTCGACGAGCCAGTCTCCAGCCTCGATATCAAGCATCAGTTGATCATCATGCAGATTGCCCGCGCCTTTACGAGTCGCGGCGGCGGGGTGATTGCCATCCTGCACGATCTCAACCTGACCTCGATATATGCCGATCGCATCGTCGTCATGCACGAGGGTGGTATCGACAGCGTTGGAACGCCAGCCGAGGTGCTCACTGACGACCGTATCCTGCGTGTCTATGAGTGTGCGTTGAAAGTTGGCGTTTTGCCCGACAAGCACGTACCATTCATCCTGCCGCAATCGGCGGCAATGTGACCTCCAGCAGCCAATTATAGGAGCCGCGGGTCGAGCACGAATGGCTCCAACGTGAGGACCCTGATCTCCGCCGCCAATCGATGCGAGTGATTGATCAGCACGTTGATATCGGGCGAACCGGCGATGGGAACGATCGCAGATGGCACCTTCAGCAGGGGCGATGTTTTTGACTGGTGCCACTCATCGCCCATGCGCTGGGTCAGTCCCTCCTGTCGTCGCCAATCCGATGGCAATGATTCAACCGCGACGTTCTCAACGGGAAAATCGTCCGGCATCTCGTAAGTCACCATGACGAGTTCCGGCAAAAGTGTCGGATCTTCAACATGCACCAGCTTTTCAAGGACACATAAAGCAGGGGACGTCGCGCAATAGGTAACCGCATGACCAACGCTATTCCAGCGGCCATCGAATAACAGTCCGTAGCCGCCGTCGAAAGTCTTCGCATGCTGCTTGCCGGATAATCGCCAAAGCCGCATTAGAGCCTCTTGCGATAATATTGGCGACGTTCTGTTTCAGGGATGGCGAGACAACCCACGCGGAAGGTGGCGAGGTCGATGCCCCTCCATCGTGCGACGCCGCCTGACAAAGTGGTTGGTCGCCAGCCGGAAGCCCGAAGGGCCGGGTGAGCTCGGGTCAATTCCTTCGGGCTTCGGCATCGCCCGATGGGAAGGCATCGGCCGCGCCAAACCCCTCGATCTTGAACCAAATTCCCTCCGGTAGAACGCGTCAATATTATCACAAGAGGCTCTAGGCGGCTGCACCCCAAGCGATCTTGCCAAGGATGGTTTCGATGACGCGGGCGCCGGTCTCGGTCTGCGCGATCACAAGCGGCGTTTCACCGCCGAGTTCGGCCAGGGTCCGTCGCAACCAGCGGTTGGCCTTTTCCTTGTCACCAAACGTTTCTTCAGCCAGTGTCTGGATACGCATCAAACGGACTGCCCGGTCGGATTCGTCAACCGTCAGCGGTTGCTTCTTGTCGGCGCGATGCCGCCGGGTGCGCTGAGGGATAACAAACTGTTCAATTTCCTGATTGCTCAACCCGGCAAGCGTCAAGCCTTTCAAAGCACTCAAAGGCAGGCGATTACGAACGGCCATGGCCAGATCGGCTTGCGAACGAACTTCCGATCCAAGCACCAGCGCCCCACCAAGCTTTCGGGCAACTTCCTCGACAATGACCTTTGACATCTATGTACTCCGAACCTTGGCGGCAACTTGCTTGAATATAGACGGCATGTTGCCGCTTTACAAGGTCAACTTATTCTGAGTGACCCAACGCAACTGCGACATATCATGCCGCCAACAGAATTGACTTGTTGACATAAAGATATCTTTATGTGACCCTAGCGCCTCATCAATATCATGGAAAATAGGCGTGCCGAGTTATGAATATTGCTGTTGATAATCTGTTCGGCCCCATGGGTGCTCCAAGGGACGGCTCCGAGGTTTTTGCCGCTTTGACCGAAGCTGCGAAGGAACGGATACTCATCCTCGATGGCGCAATGGGTACGCAGATTCAAGGCCTCAGCCTCAACGAGGATGACTTTCGTGGCGATCGTTTCGCCGATTGTTCCTGCCATTTGCAGGGCAATAACGATCTGCTGATCTTGACGCAACCGCAAGCTATCGAAGACATTCACTATGCTTACGCGATGGCTGGCGCCGATATCCTTGAGACCAACACGTTTTCTTCCACCACGATCGCTCAGGCTGATTACAGCATGGAAGAGGTCGTGTATGAGCTTAACCGCGATGGTGCGCGGCTTGCCCGCCGTGCCGCTTTGAAAGCCGAACAGAAGGATGGCCGCCGCAGGTTTGTCGCCGGAGCGCTCGGCCCGACAAACCGCACGGCATCAATTTCACCGGACGTCAACAACCCCGGCTACCGCGCTGTCACCTTCGACGATCTGCGCATCGCCTATGCGGATCAGGTGCGCGGTCTTATCGACGGCGGTGCAGATATTATCCTCATCGAGACCATCTTCGATACGCTTAACGCCAAGGCAGCGATCTTCGCCACGAACGAGGTGTTCGAGGAGAAGGGCATCACCCTTCCGGTGATGATTTCCGGCACGATAACCGACCTGTCCGGCCGCACGCTTTCCGGACAGACGCCGACTGCATTCTGGCATTCGGTACGTCACGCCAAGCCCTTCACCATCGGCTTGAACTGTGCTCTCGGCGCCAACGCGATGCGCGCGCATCTCGCCGAAATTTCCAGTGTCGCCGATACGTTTGTCTGCGCCTATCCGAACGCCGGTCTGCCCAATGAATTCGGCCAGTATGACGAGAGCCCCGAGGCGATGGCAGCGCAGCTCGAGGGTTTCGCCAGTGAAGGCCTGCTCAATATCGTTGGCGGTTGCTGCGGTTCGACACCCGAGCATATCAAGGCGATTGCCGAGGCCGTCAGCAAGCACAAGCCGCGCGAGATTCCCGAGACGGAAACGCATATGCGCCTGTCCGGCCTCGAGCCTTTTGTACTGACCAAGGATATCCCGTTCGTCAATGTCGGCGAGCGCACCAACATCACCGGCTCCGCGAAATTCCGCAAACTCATCACCGCCGGTGATTTTGCCACGGCGTTGGATGTGGCACGTGATCAGGTGGCGAATGGCGCGCAGATCATCGACATCAACATGGATGAAGGCCTGATCGACAGCGAAAAGGCCATGGTCGAATTTTTGAACCTCATCGCCGCCGAGCCGGATATCGCCCGGGTACCTGTGATGATCGACAGTTCCAAATGGGATGTCATCGAAGCCGGGTTGAAATGCGTCCAGGGTAAGCCGCTGGTCAATTCCATTTCGATGAAAGAAGGCGAACAGGCCTTTCTCGATCACGCCAAGAAAGTTCGCGCCTATGGTGCCGCCGTTGTCGTCATGGCCTTCGACACGGACGGGCAGGCGGATACGCTGGAGCGCAAAGTTGCGATCTGCACGCGCGCCTATGAGCTGTTGACCAAGGAAGCCGGCTTCCCGCCGGAAGATATCATCTTCGACCCGAACGTCTTTGCTGTCGCCACAGGCATTGAAGAGCACAATGGCTACGGCGTTGCTTTCATCGAAGCGACGAAACAGATCGTCGAAACCCTGCCGCATGTTCATATTTCTGGCGGCATCTCAAATCTCTCCTTCTCGTTCCGCGGTAATGAGCCGGTACGCGAGGCGATGCACGCCGTATTCCTTTACCATGCCATCCAGGTCGGCATGGACATGGGTATCGTCAATGCAGGCCAGCTCGCGGTCTATGAATCGATCGATCCGGAACTGCGCGACGCTTGCGAAGACGTGGTACTCAACCGCCGCGACGATGCGACCGAGCGGCTTCTCGATCTTGCCGAGCGCTACAAGGGTTCCGCCGGCAAGGAAGCGCGCGAACGCGATCTGGCGTGGCGCGAGTGGAGTGTCGCCAAGCGCATCGAACATGCGCTGGTCAACGGCATCACCGAATTCATCGATGTCGATACGGAAGAGGCTCGCAAAGAGGCTGAGCGGCCGCTGCATGTGATCGAAGGCCCGTTGATGGCTGGTATGAATGTGGTCGGCGACCTCTTCGGTGCCGGCAAGATGTTCCTGCCGCAGGTGGTGAAATCCGCCCGCGTCATGAAACAGGCCGTCGCCCTGCTGCTGCCCTATATGGAGGCGGAGAAGCTTGCCAATGGCGGCACAGGCGAGCGCGAAAGCGCCGGCAAAGTGCTGATGGCGACGGTCAAGGGAGATGTGCACGACATTGGCAAAAACATCGTCGGCGTTGTCCTTGCGTGCAACAATTACGAGATCATTGATCTCGGCGTCATGGTGCCCGCGACCAAGATCCTGCAGACGGCCCGCGAACAGAACGTCGATATCATCGGCCTCTCCGGCCTGATCACACCGTCGCTCGATGAGATGGTGCATGTCGCCTCGGAGATGGAGCGCGAGGGTTTTGATATTCCGCTGCTGATTGGCGGCGCAACGACCAGCCGCGTGCATACGGCTGTCAAGATCAACCCGCGCTATAATAAGGGCCAGACGATCTACGTCACTGATGCCAGCCGCGCTGTCGGCGTCGTCTCCAACCTGCTGTCGAAGGAGACCAAGCCGGGTTATGTAGAAGCAATCGAGGCGGAATATATCAAGGTCGCAGATACGCATGCGCGCAACGAAGCCGACAAGCAGCGCCTGCCACTCGCGAAGGCGCGTGCCAATGCGCAAAAGATCGACTGGGCCTCGTACGAACCGACCAGGCCGCAGTTCATCGGCACGCGCGTGTTCGAGAACTACGATCTTGCGGAGATCGCCCGCTATATCGACTGGACGCCGTTCTTCCAGACCTGGGAACTGAAAGGCCGCTATCCCGCCATCCTCGAAGACGAGAAGCAGGGCGAAGCTGCCCGGCAATTGTTCGATGATGCGCAGGCGATGCTCAAGAAAATCATCAAGGAAAAGTGGTTCAATCCGAAAGCCGTTATCGGTCTTTGGCCAGCAGGCGCAATCGGCGACGACATCCGCGTCTTCACGGACGAAACCCGTGAGGATGAACTCGCGACCTTTTACACACTTCGCCAGCAGTTGTCGAAACGCGACGGAAGACCGAATGTGGCACTCGGTGATTTCGTAGCGCCCGTCGACAGCGGCATTGAGGACTATATGGGTGCTTTCGTCGTCACCGCAGGCATCGAGGAAATTGCCATCGCCGAGCGCTTCGAACGCGCCAACGACGATTATTCCTCCATCCTCGTCAAGGCGCTGGCGGACCGGTTTGCCGAAGCCTTTGCCGAGTTGATGCACGAGCGTATCCGCAAGGAATTCTGGGGTTATGCACCGAACGAAGATCTTGTGCCGGAGGAACTCATCGGTGAACCCTATCGCGGTATCCGCCCGGCGCCGGGCTATCCGGCCCAGCCCGACCACACCGAAAAGGAGACGCTCTTCCGCGTTCTTGACGCAGAAGCCAAGATCAATGTGCGCCTTACCGAAAGCTTCGCCATGTGGCCGGGCTCATCTGTTTCGGGCATCTACATCGGTCATCCGGAAAGCTATTATTTCGGTGTCGCCAAGGTCGAGCGCGATCAGGTGGAGGACTATTCGGAACGCAAGCAAATGCCGGTCGAGCAGGTTGAACGCTGGCTTGGGCCCATCCTCAATTATGTACCTGCGCCGAGGGTTCAGGCGGCCGAGTGAAGGTAGTGTCGTGGCGGCGCGCCGAGCATGCGCTTGAACATGGTGGTGAAGGCCGGTACGCTGTTATAGCCGAGATCCAGGGCGACACTGGTCACCGGCTCACCCTCTGTCAGCCGTGGCAGCGCTGACAGCAGGCAAGCCTGCTGGCGCCAAGTTGAAAGGCTCAAGCCGGTTTCCCGCCGGAATACCCGTGTGAAGGTGCGCCGGCTCATACCGAGTCTATCCGCCCAATCATCGATATTGGTGTGCGGAGAGGGGTCCTTGAGAAACCCCCGGCACAGTGCGGCTAGCCGCCGGTCTTCCGGGAAAGGCAGTCCCAGCGGCCGCTCCGGTAGTTTCGGAATTTCATGCAACAGCAGTCCCATGACAAAGGTCGTTCGTGGATCGGCCTGCGCATCAGCCGGCGCCGCCACCGCCTCGCGGATGAGATTGTCCATGAGCGGCGTCAGCCCGACCACGTGGAGATGGCTCTTCAATCCTTCGACCGCGTCAGGCCGGACATAGATCGAATGCATGGCCACATCGCCGAGCATGTCGACGGCATGTTCAATCCCCGCCGGTAGCCACAGCGCATGACGCGGCGGCACCATCCAGCGTCCGAACTTCGTCGTGACCATAGCAACGCCGCTGATCGCATGCAGCAGTTGCGATTGGCTGTGGTGATGGTCGGGAATGTGAAATCCCGATGGATAAACCGTCGCCAACGCAAAGACGTCGCCTTCGGCTTGCTCAAGCCAGTCCAGCCGTACCTTGTGCAGCTCCTCCAGCCGCAAGCCCGCAGCGTTCCGCGCAGCAAATGTTCGATAGCGCATGATTTGGCCCACTCTCGAAAGAATTGGACCAAACCACGAAAGCAGGTTTGATGCAACAGGTATATCAGTGGCGCAAGAAGGGTGGCCCACTATGCGGTAGCACCCTCTTTCTATGATGGAAACGCCTGATGACCGACACCGCCTTGCCCGCTCAGCGGACTTCCGCTGAAACAACCGTCTTTGCCATCATTTTTGCAGTCAGCTTCTGCCATTTTCTCAATGACATGATGCAGTCGCTGCTTGCGGCCATCTACCCGATGCTCAAGCAGAATTACGGTTTGGACTTCAAGCAGATCGGCTTTCTGACGCTGACGTTCCAGGTTACCGCTTCGCTGCTGCAGCCCGTGGTCGGCACCTATACCGACAAGCGCCCCATGCCCTATTCGCTGCCCGTTGGCATGGCCTTCTCGCTGGTTGGGCTTGGCTTGCTTTCCATCGCCACTCATTATGTCATGTTGCTCGCCGGCGCCGCCTTCATCGGCATCGGCTCATCGATCTTCCATCCCGAGTCCTCGCGTGTGGCCCGTCTTGCCTCGGGCGGACGCCATGGCCTGGCCCAATCGTTCTTTCAGGTTGGCGGCAATTTCGGCACGGCGCTCGGCCCCTTGCTCGCCGCCTTCATCGTCCTGCCGCGTGGCCAGCAAAGCATTGCCTGGTTCTCCGCTGCCGCTCTGATCGGCATGATCATCCTCTATCAGGTGGGTAACTGGTACCAGCGCTATCGCATCGCAAATGCCAACAGACCCGCCGCCAGCAAGGTGCTGAAGCTGCCACGCAAAAAGGTCATTACATCGCTGCTGATCCTGACGCTGCTTGTCTTCACCAAGAACATCTACCTTGCCAGCATCTCCAGCTATTATACGTTCTATGTGATCCACAAATTCGGCATTTCGGTGCAGCAATCGCAGATGATGTTGTTCCTGTTCCTCGGTGCTGCTGCTGTCGGCACGATTCTGGGCGGTCCCATCGGCGACAAGATCGGCACCAAGGCCGTCATCTGGTTCTCGATCCTCGGCGTTTTGCCGTTCACACTCATGATGCCCTATGCGAACCTGTTGTGGACAGGCGTACTCACTGTCTTCATCGGCTTCATCCTCTCCTCGGCCTTTCCCGCGATTGTGGTTTTTGCCCAGGAGCTGGTGCCCGGCCGGGTCGGCATGATCGCCGGTATCTTCTTTGGCTTTGCCTTCGGCATGGCCGGTATTGCCGCTGCGGTGCTTGGCTTCGTCGCCGATGCCAAGGGCATCGATTATGTCTATATGATCTGTTCCTACCTGCCGTTCCTCGGACTGTTGACGATCTTCCTGCCGAGCATGCGGGAAGTCCGGGGCGAACCGGCTACGGCCTGAACAACAAAAAGCCCGGCCATGTCCGGGCTTTTTCTTGACTGCTTCCAGTCTGGTCATTCATGCTGACGTTAATTGTCAGGAATGCCGGTTTGTAAAACGATATCTAACCCCATATAAGGAACACCATTCTCAAGGGCGCCCCCGCGTCTCAAGATTTGTTCCGCCAGATACGTCCAGACCGAAATTCCTTTCCAGGTAAATTCATGTCCTCAGCTATCTCCGTCTCCAGCCTTTACAAAACCTATTCAACCGGTTTCGAAGCGCTGAAGAACATCAATCTCGATATTCGCCATGGTGAGATATTCGCGCTGCTCGGTCCAAACGGCGCGGGCAAGACCACGCTGATCTCGACGATTTGCGGCATCGTCAATCCGACGTCGGGAACGATTCTCGCTGACGGCCACGACATCATCAAGGAATATCGCGCGGCCCGCAGCAAGATCGGCCTTGTGCCGCAGGAACTGACGACGGATGCCTTCGAGACGGTCTGGAATACAGTCAGTTTCAGTCGCGGCCTCTTCGGGAAACCGGCCAAACCAGCGCATATCGAAAAGATCCTGAAAGAGTTGTCGCTGTGGGACAAGAAGGATTCCAAGATCATCACGCTTTCCGGCGGCATGAAGCGCCGTGTGATGATCGCCAAGGCCTTGTCGCACGAACCGGAAATTCTGTTTCTGGATGAGCCAACGGCCGGCGTCGATGTCGAACTCCGGCGCGACATGTGGAATGTCGTGCGGGCGCTGCGCGAAGTCTGGCGTCACCATCATCCTGACGACCCATTATATCGAAGAAGCGCAGCAGATGGCTGATCGCATCGGCGTCATCAGCCATGGCGAAATTATTCTGGTCGAAGAAAAGGCGGAGTTGATGCGCTCGCTCGGTAAGAAGCAGCTGCGCCTTTTTCTTCAGGAAAAACGCAATTCTGCGCCCGAGGTATTGTCCAAATATGAACTGGAGCTATCGCCCGACGGCTGCGAACTCATCTATCACTATGACACGCAGAAAGACCGCACCGGGATTACAGCCTTGCTGAAAGACCTCGACAAGGCTGGTGTCCGTTTCAAGGATATCCAGACGCGCGAAAGTTCGCTCGAGGAAATCTTCGTGAACCTTGTGAGGGAACGCAAATGAACCTCTATGCCATCAAGGCGATCTACCTGTTCGAAATGCACCGCACCTGGCGCACAATCATGCAGAGCGTCATCTCGCCGGTCATTTCCACAAGCCTCTATTTCGTCGTCTTCGGCTCGGCCATCGGCGGGCGTATTCCCGGAAATCAGTGGCGTCAGCTATGGCGCGTTCATCGTGCCAGGTCTTATCATGCTGTCGCTCCTGACGCAGAGCATTTCCAACGCATCCTTCGGCATTTACTTTCCGAAATTCGTCGGCACGATCTACGAGCTTCTGTCCGCACCCGTGTCCTATATGGAGATAGTCATTGCCTATGTCGGGTGCCGCCGCGACCAAATCGATCATTCTCGGCGTCATCATCCTGGCGACGGCCGCACTGTTCGTGCCGCTTCAGGATCGATCATCCGTTCATGATGTTGCTTTTCCTGGTTCTGACCGCCGTTACATTCAGCCTGTTCGGCTTCATCATCGGCATCTGGGCGGACGGTTTTGAAAAACTGCAACTCGTGCCGCTGATGATCATCACGCCGCTCACCTTCCTTGGTGGCAGCTTCTATTCCATCGAGATGCTGCCGCCCTTCTGGCAGACCGTGACGCTGTTCAATCCGGTGGTCTACCTGATCAGCGGTTTCCGCTGGAGCTTCTTCAGCCTCTCGGACGTGCACATCGGCACCAGCCTTGCCATGACTGCAGTGTTTCTCCTAGCCTGCATTCTCGCGCTGCGCTGGATCTTCAAGACTGGGTACGGATTGAAGAGTTAAGAGCGGTCACTGCGTTTTTAGCACGGTCCCTGTCTGTAATATTTCTCCAACGCAGCCAATCCGGCTTTCAAATTCCTTTCGCCCTCCTGGCCGAGATAGGAAAGCAACTCGGTCTCGAACTGATGCGCTGTCTTGGTGAGAGCTGCTATACGCCTTTCGCCCTGTCGGCGTCAGTTCGAGATTCTCGATGCGCCGGTCGATGTCGTCGCGCTTGCGACGCAGCCAGCGACGTTGTTCGAGAGTGAACACTGCCCTCGAGAGACCTTGGTCTTGTGCATGGAGGAATGCGCCCCGATGGCCGTTGCCGTCAGCTTACCGAATTGCCCCAGAGTCGCCAGCGTGCGCCATTCGGGCCGCGTCAGCCCATACCGATCATGGTAAAGGCTGGCGAAGCGCTGACTGATCGCCTCCGCCGCCTTGTTCAGACGATAAGGGATGAAATTCTCCAGAACTAGCGGCGCTGTTTCCGTCGTTTCATGATCCATTGCAGCGAAATCTCCCTTTGCAGTTGATAGTTACAAAATAGATCGTCACAATTGCAACTAATATCGGGAGGTAACATCATGACCCTTCATTACATGCCGGGCTTCGGCAATGATTTCGAAACGGAATCGCTTCCGGGAGCCCTGCCACAAGGACAGAATTCGCCGCAGCGTTGCGCTTACGGGCTCTACGCCGAGCAACTGTCCGGCTCTCCCTTCACCGCACCGCGCGGCATCAACGAACGTTCCTGGCTCTATCGAATCAGGCCTTCGGTCAAGCATAGCGGAAGGTTCACGCCCTCAAAGCGCGAACATTGGAAGACCGCGCCCAATCTCGATGACCATGAATTGCCTATTGGCCAACTGCGCTGGAACCCGACGCCGATGCCGAAGGAACCCACGAGTTTCATCGACGGCATCCGCTCCATGACCACGGCTGGCGACGTTCATGGCCAGGCGGGCATGGCAGCGCATGTCTATGCGTTCAACCGCGATATGGAAGACGACTATTTCTTTAATGCGGATGGCGAAATGCTGCTGGTCCCGGAAAAGGGACGCCTACGCATTTTCACCGAAATGGGCATTATCGAAATCGAACCTTCAGAAATCTGCGTCATTCCGCGCGGCATGATGTTCAAGGTTGCCGGCCCTGACGCCGAGGCGCGAGGCTATATCTGCGAGAATTACGGCGCGAAATTCTCGTTGCCGGATCGCGGCCCGATCGGCGCCAATTGCCTTGCTAATCCGCGTGATTTCAAAACGCCTGTTGCTGCCTTCGAAGAGAAGGAAACGCCGTGCCGCCTGCATGTAAAATGGTGCGGCAAGTTCTATGAAACCACGCTGGATCATTCGCCTCTGGACGTGGTCGCATGGCACGGCAACTACGCCCCGTACAAATATGATCTGCGCACCTTCTCACCCGTCGGCGCAATCCTGTTCGATCACCCGGACCCGTCGATCTTCACCGTACTCACCGCACCCTCCGGCGAGGAGGGCACAGCAAATGTCGATTTCGTAATTTTCCCGCCGCGCTGGCTGGTGGCGGAGCACAGTTTTCGACCGCCCTGGTACCATCGCAATATCATGTCGGAATTCATGGGGCTGGTATATGGTCAGTACGACGCCAAGGAGGAGGGGTTCGTGCCGGGCGGCATGAGCCTGCACAATATGATGCTGGCACATGGTCCCGACGCGATGGGTTTCAACAAGGCTTCAACGGTGGAACTCAAACCGCAACGTTTGGAGAACACCATGGCTTTCATGTTCGAGACACGTTTCCCGCAACATCTGACCCGTTTTGCCGCCGAACTGGAATCGCTGCAGGACAATTATGCAGATTGCTGGAAAGACCTGAAGAAGCGATTCAACGGAACACCTGAGGGAGACTGGTCAGAATGAAGCTCGCCTCGTTGAACAATGGAACACGTGACGGAAAACTCGTACTCGTTTCGCGCGACCTGACGCGCTATACTGACGCTTCGTTTCTCGCGCCAACCCTGCAATCGGCGCTCGACAATTGGGCCCGTATAGCTCCGCATCTGGAAGCGCTTGCCAAAAGTCTTGAGCTCGGTGCGGTCCCCATCGAACGCTTCCACGAACATGATGCACTATCACCACTGCCGCGCGCCTATCAGTGGGCGGATGGTTCGGCCTATGTCAATCACGTCGAACTGGTGCGCAAGGCGCGCGGCGCAGAAATGCCGGAAAGCTTCTGGACCGACCCGCTCATCTACCAAGGCGGCTCCGACAGTTTCCTTGGACCTCGCGAACCGATCCGCATGGCGGATGAGGCCTATGGTATCGACATGGAAGGTGAAGTCGCCGTGGTAATCGATGAGGTGCTGATGGGCGCCACATTCGATGAGGCACGTGATGCGATCCGCCTCATCATGCTGGTCAACGACGTCAGCCTGCGCGGGCTCATTCCGGCGGAACTCGCCAAAGGCTTCGGCTTTTTCCAGTCCAAACCATCATCGGCGTTTTCGCCCGTTGCGGTAACACCTGACGAGCTGGGCGATGCCTGGGATGGTAGCAAGGTGCACCTGCCACTCCATGTCGATCTCAATGCCAAACCCTTCGGCCGCGCCAATGCCGGTATCGACATGACCTTCGATTTTCCAACGCTGATTGCCCATGCCGCCAAGACACGATCGCTCGGTGCCGGGACGATCATCGGCTCCGGCACCGTCTCCAACAAGCTGGATGGAGGACCAGGCAAACCTGTCGAGGAAGGCGGCGTGGGCTATTCCTGCATTGCCGAAGTCCGCATGATCGAGACGATCAATGAAGGCGTTCCGCTGACGCCGTTCTTGCGTTTCGGCGATCTTGTGCGGATCGAGATGAAGGATGCCTATGGCCATTCAATCTTCGGTGCCATCGAGCAGCAGGTGATCAATTATGGACGTGAGGCATGAACGGCATCGTCCTTTACGACTACTGGCGTTCATCCGCCAGCTATCGGGTGCGCATAGCGCTCAATCGTCTCGGTCTCGAATATGAAACCGTACCGGTCAATCTTCTGAGGGACGAGCATAAGGGCGCTGACAATCTCAGCCGCAATCCGCAAGGCCTCGTGCCGACGCTTGCCATGGACGGGCGGATGATGACCCAGTCGCTGGCGATCATCGAGTATCTCGACGAGATTTACGTGGATGCCGGCTTCCTGCCGCAGGAACCGGCAGGACGGCAGCGGGTGAGGGCACTTTCCTATGCCATCGCCATGGAAGTCCATCCGGTCTGCAACATGGGCGTGATGGCCCATGTCCTGCTATTTGACCGAAGGTGGCGACAAAGTCCGCATCGCCTGGATGCGCAAATTCATCGCCGAGGGCCTTTCCGCATTCGAGGCCATGCTGAACCATCCGGATACGGGGAAATTCTGCCACGGCGACACGCCCGGCATGGCTGATTTCTGTCTCGTTCCGCAGGTCTACAATGCCAAGCGCTGGGGCGTGAAGACTCGGCGGACTCAAACGCATCAGCGCCATCGTCAAACGATGCAGGGCGATCAGCGCGTTTGCAGCGGCGCATCCGGACAAGATGAAGCCGGAAGGGTAAATGCTTACTCCGCCGCATCGATCTTGATCACACCACGACGAATTTGATCCTCCTCGATCAACTCGAACAGGGCGCGGAAATTGCCCTCGCCAAAACCTTCGTCGCCCTTGCGCTGGATGAATTCGAAGAATATCGGGCCAATCACCGTCTTGGAGAATATCTGCAAGCAAGATCTTGGTCATGCCACCATCGACGACACCTTCGCCATCGATGAGAATTCCATGCTTCTTCATACGATCGATCGGCTCGTCATGGCCGTTTACGCGGCTCTGCGATTTCTCGTAGTAGGTTTCCGGCGGACCGGGCATGAATTTCAGCCCATTATCGGCAAGCTCGTCGGTCGCGTCATAGATCGCCTCCGTCCCGACAGCGATGTGCTGGATGCCTTCGCCTTTGTACTTGCGTAAGTATTCCTCGATCTGGCTCTTGTCGTCCGTCGATTCATTCAGCGGGATGCGTATCTTGCCGCAAGGCGAGGTGATCGCGCGCGACACCAGACCGGTAAACTTGCCGGCAATGTCGAAGAAATGGATTTGTTTGAAGCCGAAGAGTTCGCGGTAAAACGCCCACCACTTGTCCATATTGCCGCGATAGACATTATGCGTGAGGTGGTCGAGATAATAGAAGCCGACGCCTTCCGGCTTTGGGTCACGCTCGGCCAGCCAGTCGAACTCCGCATCGTAGACCGAACCCCTCTCTCCATAGGTTTCGATGAAATACAGCACCGACCCGCCGATACCGACGATCGCTGGAACGTCCAGCGTCTTGTCGTCGCCCTCATAAGGCGTCGCACCTTTTGCCACCGCATGATTGAAAGCATGTTTGGCATCGACCACACGCCAAGCCATCGAAGGAGCGCATGGGCCGTGCTTGTCGACAAATCTCGTAGCGTGAGAATCTGGCTCTGCATTAAGAATGTAGTTGATATCGCCCTGTCGCCACACATTTATCTTCTTGGTCTTGTGACGGGCCACGGGCATATAGCCCATGCGAGCAAAGAGCTCTTCAAGCTTTTCGGGCTCCGGATGCGAAAATTCGACGAATTCGAATCCATCCGTTCCAGCGGGGTTGTCCGTGCTGATCGTGGCTTTAGGTGCGTCGTGCGGAAACGGGCCCATATGATCCTCCATTCGGTTACCAGCATTATCGCGCAAACCGCCCGCAATGTGCTTGCATTTCAACGCTCCGTAGGCGTATCTTCTGCATGTTTCGTGCGAATGATCTAGAAAAAGGTGCATGAATGGCCCAACTTGATGCTTCTGACCGCAAAATACTGATTTGTCTGCAGGAAGACGGCCGACTGACGAACAACGAGCTTTCCGAACGGATCAACCTCTCGCCGTCGCAGTGCTCACGTCGTCGTACGCGGCTGGAGGAAGAGGGATTTATCCGCGGCTACCGGGCGGAGATCGACCGGGAAAAGCTCGGTCTCGGCATCGTCAACATCATCTCGGTAACTCTTGCGACCCACAACCGGGACAATGCGCAGCGCTTTTCCGAACTGATCTCGAAACTGCCGCAGGTCATGGAAGCCCACGCTCTGACTGGAGAGATGGATTATTTCATCAAGGTGGTGACCCCGGACCTGCGCGGACTTTCGACATTCGTCAATGAGGTTCTGCTGCCGCATGAATCGGTCCAACATGTCAAAACAGCCATCGTGCTCGATACGCTGAAGGAAGATGGAAGATTGCCGATTTGAGATGAAAGTGAAATTCGCCTTTATGGTATGGATTACCATACTATAAATGATATTAAAATTAGTGTGTTTTGGAGATTTGCATGCAACGCGTTGAAGCTCCGGTCGCCGTGAGCGTGTCCGACCTCAAGAAGAGTCCGACAGCCATCATGCATGAGGCCAACGGCGAAGCGGTGGCTGTTCTCAACCACAACCGTATCATGGCCTATATGGTCCCGGCGGATGTCTATGAAGCCATGCTCGATCGGCTTGATGATCTCTATCTTGCGGAGATCATTAAATCCCGCTCCGCCGAGAAAGGCATCCCGGTCGATATCAATGACCTTTGAGCTTGAATTCCTGCCTTCAGCACGGAAGGAGGTGGGACAAGCTTGGGGCGACTATCCGCCAACAATTCATCAAGAAGTTGAAAGAACGGCTGACTGGACCGCGCGTACCGAGCGCCGCGCTGCACGGCATGCCGGATCACTACAAGATCAAGTTGCGCCAAGCCGGTTATCGGTTGGTTTACAAGGTAAACGATGAGACGATAACCGTACTTGTTGTCGCGGTCGGAAAACGCGAGCGCAACGAAGTCTATGAGATGGCTAAGAAGCGTTAGGCAAACCTACTTAAAGGTCGGCATAGGCATTTCGGTCGCTTCTCATTCCGAGAAGGTAGCAAATGGATCAGCACGCGCCGTAGCGGTTTCCGCTCGCATGAGTATCACGCGTCCATCTTCGATCAGATATGCAATCTCGTCGCCAGGCCGCAGATTAAGCGCCAGTCGCACCGCTTGCGGTATCGTCGTCTGCGCCCTGCTGGTTATTTTGCTGGCAATCATGATCGCTATTCTCAATACTTCTTCGTCAGATAAAGCCCGAATGCGTGGGAATCATAATCATAGAGATCCACGTTTGAGTCGCTGGTGAGATACCGGTACTCGAGTTGCGGCGCGATACCCGTTGAAGCCAAGTTTCCGGAGTATCAGCCCGACGGTCAAATCCAACTGCCGGTCTTCGCGATTTTGTCCTGTCCAGGGAAACTTCCCGTCATAGTTCCGAAATTCATATCCAGCGCCGAAGTTGCCGAGCATGCCAAACGGCAGATCGGAATAGATCTCGAAATAAGGCCGGACGCTTTTATAGGCATTGAAGTCCTTGTCTGCGTCCATGACGGCGACGTTCGTACCGAGATTGACCAAAAACGACGGCGAGAATACGTGTTGATATCTCAGACCGGCAGTTGTTTCCGTGCCATCGAATGCGTCCAGATCGTCATAGTCGAGATAGCGCAGACGTCCGGTCACCCGCAATGTATCGCCGCCGCTGCCGATGCGTCTTTGGATTGAACCCTGCACGCCGTAACCGAAACGATTTCCCTCCCAGGCATAGGACGTTCGCTCCAGCGTCGGGCCTAAACCAAAGCGCCAATCGGCAGATTCGTAATAGAGTTCAGTAAAGACTTGGCCCGACAGATCATCGAATTGTTGATCCCGATATTTTGTGCCGTCGAAGCTTCCACCGACAGTCAGGGCCACTCGATCGGCCAACTCAAAGCGGTAGGTGCCAGATCCGCCATAGCTAAGGCCAATGCCGCTTTGCTTTCGGTTTCCAGGCGTCAATGGAACGCCCCCGATGAAAACCGTGTCCGCGCTGACACCATGGGTAACATTTGTCGTTGGTGCCAGGGCGATATAGCCGTTGAGAGTCCATGGACGCCGCGCATCGATCGCATCGATATAGTTGTTGTAGAGTGAGCGGAAGACCGGCGACTGGCTGGACGCTGACAAAAGCTCGAATTGATACTTCGCGTGCTCGCTTTCTCCCATGAGAAAATACGTATGCGCCAGTTCCTGCCGCACCCGATCGAATTGCGGATAGGCAATGACGATCTGCCTGCATTTCTTCAGCAGATGCCTGCAAGCTGTCCCTGACTTTTCAGGATCATCGCTTCGGTGAACGCCTTCGACACCTCGCTGTATTCGCCGGCACCTGATGAAACAAGCTTGCGCGCTTCATCATATTGACCGGCTTCGATGAGCGCCTTCACCTCTGCGAATGAATAGCTTCCGCCGGTCTGGGCACACGCATAACCCAGACCGGCAAAGAGGATACCCGTTGCAACGAGTACGCGGCAAAGGGACTTCGTCAACGACGAAGCGAACGCAGAGTGTCATGATCGGATGTCAGCTGTGCGCGATCAGGGCTGCTTGTCACCGTGGAATGCACCGACGATGCTTATGCTTTTATCTGCGTTGCTTGCGGCAAGCGCACCCGCGGTTTCAGAGGCTCCTTCATTGTAGAACCCGCCCTCGACCTGACCATTCAGGACAATGTTTGGAGTAGCCGCAAAATCATTGACGATCGAAACGCTGTCGCCGGAGTAAGCTGCCTTATCGGCGCTCATACTGGCAGTAAACTCAAGGTTGTTGCCATCTTCAGCCCGTGAAGCCATGGTCCCATCGACTTTACCGTTTCCGAAGTCCGCCTTGAGGTTCAGATCGAGCGTTTCCGACTTAGCTTGTCCATACTGGTTGGTGACCCCGGCATATACGCCCGTATAGGTGGCAACGCCGCTTTGCGGAATATTCGTCGCTGCCTTGCCGCCATAAAGGCCGCCGGCGGCAAATTCGGTCGCGGTCGACTTGTTGACCAGCACGCCGAAAGCCGTCGGAGCATCCTTTGAATTTATGGACTGGTCACTCATCAAAAAGCGGACCGTATCGGCGTCCCCTGCGTCCGCGCGAGCCGTTTTGACGACGGTTCCATGTAGCGGACCATCCCCAGTATACGCCAGTGTGATCGGGTTGCCGTTACTCACGATGACGGATGTATCGGTGCTCTTGACCTGTCCGCTTATCGTGGCGGGAGCGGTTGTGCCGCTCGCCCCCAAAAGAGCCACACCCTTGAGGTCCAGCGGATAACCCCCTGTGGTTGCGACAACTGGATCGGGCGTTGTTTTCCCCGTATCAGCCACAACCTCCGACGTGGAAGAACTCGAACTGACCTCGGAGCTATGTGCACAACCGGCCAAAACGGCACCCATCCCGAATAGAACAACTAAATTCATACGCACAATATAAACTCCCTTAAAATATTTTATTTAAATATCAAATAAAATTAAGTAACCTCAGCTTCATGGGCAAGTCAATCAACCACGGTATAATTAATTTACTTTGGGCACAACCAACCGTTTGATTCCCACTAATTTTAAAAAGTAGAGAAATAAAATGCCCGCATTACTGGGATGCATCCTTCAAACATCTGCCGCGATAGCTTCGTTAAAGAAACAGCGCCCTGCGAACCATCGGATAAACCCTCGCATGTCCGAGCATATAGGCGGTGATTGTTTGCGCGTCGAACAGTCCGTGAAACGCCCGGCCGAGGATATTTATCCCGCCTGCATAGGCACCGAACGCCGGCATGATCATGCGCGACTGGTCACTGACGAAGCAGCGTCGCTGCACCGCTTGCCCGCGCCGCACTACCTTGGCCGCCGGATGCAAGTGCCCTGCGATCTCACCGGAGCTGGCCGTCTTCGATGGCTCGTGCCGGAAGACGAGGTTACCGAAAGCCAGCTCGGAAAAGGTCTCGCCCGGTAAGTCCGCTGGATGTTCCGGATCATGGTTGCCGGTGATCCATATCCACTCGCGCCCAGCCATCAGCGCAGCCAGTTCCGTCGCGTAGAGCGCAGGAAGCCGCGCCGCGGCCTGGCCATCGTGGAAACTGTCGCCAAGACTGATGACGCAGGCGGGGTTATAACGCGCAATGATCTTTGCCAGCGCCGCAAGCGTCGTCGCCGTGTCGTATGGCGGCAGCATCATGCCGCGCCGGGCAAAGGACGAACCCTTCTCAAAATGCAGATCGGAGACCACGAGAATGCGGTCACTTTCGAGATAAAGCGCGCCCGACGGATCGCAAACGGCTCTGTGCCCGGCGACGGCCACTTCGGCTGCACCATGCAGAGCTGTCTTGATCGTCTGGAATGCCGAATTCATTTACGGTCCATCATTTCCCGGGTCAACTCGTCGGCGATCTCTTCCAGAAGCGTTTCGTGCGCTTCACCGGGGACACGTTCCTTGCCGATTTCCATCATCACAGGAACGGCGAGTGGTGAAATGCGGTCGAGGTTCTTGTGGACGATATGACCCTTGATTCGACTTAGCATATCGCTCAGACGCCGAATGTCGAGAAGACCCGTTGCGGCATCGGCGCGCGTCGCCTGGATCAGGATATGATCGGGCTCGTGCTCGCGCAGCACGTCGTAGATCAGGTCGGTGGAAACCGTGACTTGCCGTCCGGACTTTTCCTGTCCTGGATGGCGCTTTTCAACGAGGCCGGAGATGAGCGCGCAATTACGGAAGGTGCGCTTCAGCATGAAACTCTCCGACAGCCAGGCTTCGAGATCGTCGCCAAGCATGTCCTCAGTCGAAGAGTTCCGATAGCGGCAGTTCGCCGTTCTTGAACATGCGGCCCATATCGCGCAGGCCCCAGATCGATACGGCATAGTCCGTGGCGATGAAGCCAAGTGGCCTCGCCTGGGCGCGCTCCAGCCGCCGGGTCAGCAGCATGCCGAGCGTCTGATGTGCCAACCTGCCCTCGAACGGATAGGTCACCATGTAGGATCGCTCGCCGCGCGGGAAGGTCTCGACAAGCAGGCTGCCCGGCTGCGGCAGCACGGATTTCTCCTTCTGGATACGCAGCCAGTCGCTGACCTGATCGGGCAGGGCGCCCCAACGATCCGGATCGGCCAGTAGGGCTCGTACTTGTGTTGCAAGATAGGTGGTCAGAGGGAACTTGCCGCCCGCATAGGATGGTATCTTGGCATCGAACCCTTCCGCGTTGGTGACGATGCATTCGTTCTCGCGAATGCCTTCGAAACGCAGCACGCGGCCAGAAAAGAAGAAGGTCTCGCCCGGGCTCAGGCTCTCGACGAAGTATTCTTCGACTTTGCCGAGTACTGGGCCACCGCGTACATTCGCGCCTTTGCCGCGCTGGCGGGTCAGCCGGACGTTGAGCGACGGCGCTTCGATGATGGTGCCGACATTCAGCCGGTACTGCTGGGCAAAGCGCGGGTGGGTCACGCGCCAGGTCCCGTCCAAGGTCTGGCGTATCTTGGCGAAGCGCTCATAGCTTTTCAGCGCATAGCCGCCAGTCGCGACGAAATCGATAATGCGATCGAACGTTTCGCGTGGCAGCGCAGCATAGGGCAGGGCGGTCGTCACTTCCGCATAGAGATCGTCCGCGCGGAAAGGCTCGGCGCAGGCCATGCCGAGCACATGCTGCGCCAGCACGTCGAGCGAGCCGTCACCCAGCGGCGGTGTATCCTGCGCGCCGATGTAATTGGCGTCGAGCGCCGCTTGGCACTCCATCACTTCGAAGCGATTGGCCGGAACGAGAATGGCGCGCGAGGGTTCGTCCATGCGGTGATTGGAGCGGCCTATACGCTGCGCGAGGCGGCTGGCGCCCTTCGGTGCACCAACATGGATGACAAGATCGACATCGCCCCAGTCGATGCCGAGATCGAGCGTCGAGGTGGCGACAACAGCACGCAAAGCGTTGATGGACATGGCCTGCTCGACCTTGCGGCGCTTGGCAACATCGAGCGAACCATGATGCAGCGCGATCGGCAGATTATCGTCATTCACCATCCACAAATCATGGAACAGCCTCTCGGCCTGGCTGCGGGTGTTGACGAAGATCAGCGTCGTGCCATGCTGCTTGATCGCATCGTAGATACCCGGCAAAGCATAGACCGCCGAATGCCCGGCCCAAGGCACGTGATCGTCGGATTCGAGAATAGTGATATGCGGTTTTGCCCCGCCCTCCACTGTGACAAGCCTGGCCATGGGCGCATCTGCAGTCTGCGGCAAAAGCCAGCGCCGCAACGCATCCGGATCGGCGACCGTGGCGGAAAGCCCGATGGTCTGCAATCCCGGCTGCAAGCGCCGCAGCCTTGCCAATCCGAGAGATAATAGATGGCCGCGCTTGGACGTAACGAGGGAGTGCAACTCATCGAAGATCACATAGCGCAGATCCTCAAAGAACCGCCCTGCATCCTTGGCTGCGATCAGCAGCGCCAGCTGTTCCGGCGTCGTCAGCAATATATCCGGCGGCGCCAGTTTCTGCCGCTGCCGCTTATAGGCAGGCGTATCGCCGGTACGCGTCTCGAGCGAAATATCGAGACCCATCTCCGAGATAGGCTTTTCAAGGTTGCGATGAATATCGACCGCAAGCGCCTTCAGCGGCGAGATATACAGCGTATGGATGCCGCGGCTTGTGGCATTGCTCTTGCCGCGCTGGGCGAGATCGACGAGGGCCGGCAGAAATCCTGCCAGCGTCTTGCCCGCGCCGGTTGGTGCTATCAACAGTGCGGAATGTCCCTGCTGAGCCTCTTCCAGCAGTTCCAATTGATGCGCACGCGGCGACCAGCCCTTGGCCTGAAACCAGTCCAGGAAAGGCACAGGCAGAAGAAGGGTGCCGATCTCGGCCACGGGTGCTTGCTGGTGCTCACTCCCGCGAATGTAGTGGCGCGGCTTCAATGCGCCAAGATATTCTTTGTCAGGATTGCGCGGAGCCAAATGCAGCCTATCTTCGTTAGGTCACAGGAGCTGTAAACAGAGGATGGCATCTGGTTAAGCCGAGACATTTCCGGCCTTTCATCCCCCCACCCCGCTGCTTCGCGCCCCCCCACGTTGGGGGAGGGTGGAACTGTGCAGCCATGCTGAAACGCCCCGAAGCTCTCCTGTGCTCCACACCAGCCGGGCTCTATTCGCCCGCCGGTGATTTCTATATCGATCCCGTGCGCCCGGTCGACCGGGCATTGATAACCCACGGCCACTCGGACCATGCACGATCCGGCCATGGCAAGGTCATGGCGACGCAGCAGACGCTCGACATCATGGGCTTGCGCTACGGCGCGAATTTCGCCGGCGAAACACAAATTGCGGAACTCGGCAAATCCGTCGAACTCAATGGTGTCAGCGTCAGTTTTCATCCCGGCCGGCCACGTGCTTGGGTCAGCGCAGATCGTGGTTGAAAAGAACGGCATGCGCATCGTCGCCTCGGGCGATTACAAGCGCCGCGCCGATCCAACCTGCCTCGGTTTCGAGCCTATCGCCTGCGATGTCTTCATCACCGAAGCGACCTTTGCGTTGCCGGTGTTCCGCCACCCGACAGCCGCGACGAGATCGCCAAGCTTTTGAAATCGGTCGAACAATTTCCCGAACGTTCTCACCTCGTCGGTGCTTATGCGCTCGGCAAGGCCCAGCGCGTGATCCGTATGCTTCGCGACGCGGGGTATGACAAGACGATCTACATCCACGGCGCATCTGGCCAAGCTGTGTGACTACTACGAGACGCAAGGCATTGCGCTTGGTCCCTCTGGCGCCCGCCACCATAGACACAGGCAGTGCCAAGGACTTTGCCGGCGCTATCGTCATCGGTCCGCCCTCGGCCTTTCTCGATCGCTGGGCGCGCCGCTTCCCCGATCCGGTCTCGTGCTTTGCCTCGGGCTGGATGCGCATCCGCCAGCGGGCACGTCAGGGCGGCGTCGAATTGCCGATCATCCTTTCCGATCATTGCGACTGGGACGAACTGACCGACACGATAACTGAGCTCGGCCCTTCGCAAGTCTGGGTAACACACGGACGCGAGGAAGCGCTGGTGCGCTGGTGCGACCTCAATGGTTTTGCCGCCCGGCCCCTGCATCTCGTTGGCTACGAGGACGAGGGCGACTGATGGAGGAATTCGCCGCACTTCTGGATCGCCTCGTCTTGACCCCGGCGCGCAACGGTAAGCTGACGCTGCTCGTCGATTATTTCCGCGATACGCCAGATCCGGATCGCGGTCTTGCGCTTGCCGCCATCACCGGCGATCTCAACATCGCCAATGTCAAGCCTGCGATGATCCGCGGGCTGGTTACCGAGCGCATGGACGAGCAGCTTTTCGCCTATTCCTACGATTACGTCGGCGATCTTGCCGAAACCATCTCGCTGGTCTGGTCCACGGACGAACCGGTCCGGGCAAATGCCGTGCCGACGCTCGGCGATATCGTCACCTCGCTGGAACGCGCCTCGCGCAGCGATGCCGTGCGTCTCGTCGAAAAATGGCTGGATCAGCTCGATGCGTCCGCCCGCTATGCCCTTCTGAAGCTCGTCACCGGCGGCATGCGCATCGGTGTTTCGGCGCGGCTTGCCAAGCAGGCACTGGCGCAATTCGGCGAGGTCGATGTCACGGAGATCGAAGAGCTTTGGCACGGACTGAAGCCGCCCTACCAACCGCTTTTCGCCTGGCTGGAAAAGACTGCGGATAAACCGGAAAGCCTTGGCGCGGCGCCGTTCCGTCCGGTGATGTTGTCAACCCCGCTCGAAGAGCCGGACTACGTGCGGATAAATGCCGATGAATACGCTACCGAATGGAAATGGGACGGCATTCGCGTTCAGTTGACGGCGGAAGGAGGCCAGCGCCGCATTTATTCGCGCACCGGGGACGACATCTCCCACGCCTTTCCTGACATCGCCGATTTCATGACATTCGAGGGCACGCTCGACGGCGAGTTGCTGGTTGGCCGCAGCGCCGCCGCGGGTATCGAAATCGGTGCTTTTGGCGATTTGCAACAGCGGCTCAACCGCAAGACTGTCTCGGCCAAGCTGCTCGAAAGTCACCCGGCCTTCGTCCGCCTCTACGATCTGCTCTTCGACGGCCAGGAAGATATACGCGCGTTGCCATTTACCGAGCGCCGCACCCGCCTCGAAATCTTCGTCAAACATCTGGAACCAACGCGCTTCGATCTTTCCCCTTTGGTGCCATATGAGAACTTTGAAGACCTCGTTGAACTGCGCAAGAACCCGCCGCACCCCATCATCGAAGGGCTGATGCTGAAGCAACTGTCCTCGTCTTATGTGCCCGGACGTCCCAAGGGGCCGTGGTTCAAATGGAAGCGCGATCCCTTCATCATCGATGCCGTGCTCGTCTATGCGCAGCGTGGCCACGGCAAGCGTTCAAGCTATTACTCCGACTATACGTTTGCCGTCTGGACAGGACCGGAAACCGAGCCGTACCTCGTTCCCGTCGGTAAGGCCTACTTTGGCTTCACCGATGATGAGCTGAAACAGCTCGACGCCTACGTGCGCAACAACACGACCGAGCGCTTCGGCCCGGTGCGTTCAGTCCGGGCAGAACCGGAACATGGCCTGGTGCTGGAAGTCGCCTTTGAAGGGCTCAATCGCTCGAAGCGCCACAAATCCGGGGTCGCCATGCGATTTCCGCGCATTTCGCGCCTGCGCTGGGACAAGCCCCCCATCGAAGCCGACCGGCTGGAAACCTTGGAGGCATTGCTCCGCGATACGGAAACAGCAGATTGATCCCTTACGCTTGGGCTCTCTTTGGATGCCCCAACCGAACTTCACCCAGTTTTCCACATATTCCGATACGATTGTCATACGAACGTGAAATGCCGCATTTCGGGCACAAAACGGCGATAAAACATGCTTTGGTCCATATAGTGCAACATTTCGTTGACGTTCCCGTAACCCCCCTCGCGAGAAAATATTACAACGAAAGCATTAGCCCCTGCTTGCGTTCGGCCATTTTTTGGCCTTTGTTCATGCCTTCGCAATTCTCTTAGAGGGGAAGGAACAGAAAAATGACCTTTACGAAACTTAATCTCCGTGCGGCATTGCTGCTCGGATCACTGATGCTGGGCGCAAGTCCCGCATTGGCCGAAATGGTGCTCCATCGTGGCAATAGCGGCGAGCCGCAAACCCTCGACCAGTCGCAGACGTCCATCGACATCGAAGCTTTCATCGTCAAGGATCTTTATGAGGGCCTGACCATCTATGACGCCAACGGCAAGATCGTGCCGGGCGCAGCAGAAAGCTGGACCGTCTCGGATGACGGCACTGTCTACACGTTCAAGATCCGCGACAACGCCAAGTGGTCCGATGGATCGCCAGTGGTTGCAGAAGACTTCATCTTCTCGATGCGCCGCGTCGAAGATCCGAAGACCGCCGCTGGCTATGCGAACATTCTCTATCCAATCAAGAATGCGGAAGCGATCAACAAGGGAAAAGTGCCTGTCGATCAGCTCGGCATGAAGGCCGTCAACGACAAGACGCTTGAAATTACACTGGAGCGTCCGACCCCGTTCTTCATCGAACTTCTGTCACACCAGACAGCGTTGCCAATCAACAAGGCAAGCTTTGAAAAGAATGGTCCTGATTTCGTCAAGCCAGGCAAGCTCGTCGGCAATGGCGCATTCAAGCTCACCGAACATGTCCCGAATGACCACCTGACCGTGGTCAAGAATGAAAATTACTGGGACGCTGCCAACGTCAAGCTCGACAAGGTCATCTTCTATCCACAGGAAGACCAGGCTGCAGCCGTGCGCCGTTATGAGGCCGGCGAACTCGATCTCGTCTACAACTTTTCCACTGATCAGATCGATCGTCTGCGCAAGGCAGATCCGAAACAGGTTCATGTGACGCCTGCATTCGCGACATACTACTACCCCTTCGATACACGCACGGAACCATTCAATGATGTCCGTGTCCGCCGTGCCCTGTCCATGTCGGTTGATCGCGATTTCCTCTCGCATGATATTTTCAACGACTCGAAGATGCCTATCTATTCGCTGGTGCCTCCGGGCCTCGAAAACTATGGCGAACCGTCGAAGGCTGATTTTGCCAGCATGTCCCAGCTTGATCGTGAAGACAAAGCGGTGGAATTGATGAAGGAAGCCGGATATGGCGAAGGCGGCAAGCCTTTGAACATCGAGATCCGCTACAACACCAATCCGAACCACCAGAAGGCTGCGACTGCCGTAGCCGACATGTGGAAGAAGACGTTCGGCGCCAACGTAACGCTGATGAATCTCGATATCAGCGCGCACTACGCCTACCTGCAGGAAGGCGGCAAATTCAATGTCGCACGCGCCGGTTGGACGGCCGACTATGCCGATGCGGAAAACTTCCTCAACCTCAACGTCAGCAGCAACAAGACCTTCAATTACGGACATTATGAAAATCCGGAATTCGATGCGCTGATGAAGAAGTCCTATGAAGAACGCGATCCTGCGGCCCGCTCCAAGACCCTGCACGAGGCCGAAGCAATTCTCATGCGCGACCAGCCGATTGCCCCGCTCGTCAACGACGCCAATTTCTGGCTCGTTGCTGCCAAGGTCCAGGGTTGGGGCGACAATGGCAACAATGAACATCTGAGCAAGTATTTAAGCATCAAGGAATAGACTGAATGTGCGCAATCCGGATTCATCCGGGTTGCGCATTTCCGTTTGCTCAGGCCCATGTTTTCGCTTTCCGCCTGCCAATGTCCTATCGGGATTTTGCTCCCCGCCGTTTCTCGTAGAGAGCGGCGAATGGAATTTCTTGAACTTTGCAACGGAACGCAGTCTTCTGGGGATTGATCGTGTGAGCGCGCCTAGGGTCAGGACCCATTAATATGATCGAAATGGCGCCTGAAACGGCAAGAAGATGCGAGGAGAAACGGGAAGGGCGGGGCCTTTCCCCCGGCCGAGCGGTTCGACACTGCAGCTTGCAGCCGTTTCGGCGTCCGGAGGATATGGTCTTTTCGCCCGCCTACTTTGTCGCAAAGGACTTGAAATGGATAAACATTTCCATCGCCTTCGCTTCTCGTATCCGAACGAAAAGCCTCATACCATTTCGACCAGATTAATGAGTCCTGACCCTAACGGGCACGTCAACAGGAAGAGTTAAACTCGATGCTCCATTTTGTTCTTCGCCGTTTGGCGAGTGCAGTGCCGACATTGTTCATTGTCGTCACGCTATCCTTCTTCCTCATGCGCTTCGCGCCCGGAGGACCCTTCAATCTGGAACGGCCCCTGCCTCCCGCGACGATGGAAAACCTGATGAAGGCCTACCATCTCGATCAGCCGTTGTGGAACCAGTACCTTCAATACCTGAAAAATGCCGTTACCGGCGATTTTGGGCCAAGCTACATCTATAAGGACAACACGATCGCCGAACTGATCGGCAAGGGCTTGCCCTACTCGATCACGCTTGGCTCCTATGCACTGTTGCTTGCCCTTTTTGGCGGCGTCTTCATCGGTACGATCGCCGCCCTCCGGCAGAACAGCTTCCTTGATTTCCTTATCATGTCGATTGCAACGGTCGGCGTTACCGTACCGAACTTCGTTGTCGGGCCGGTGCTTACACTGGTTTTCGCTGTGCTCCTGTCGCTGCTGCCAGCAGGCGGTTGGGGCGACGGCTCGTGGCGCTTTCTCATCCTGCCGATGATTGCGCTTGCCTTGCCGCAGCTCGCCGTCTTTGCCCGGTTGACGCGCGGCTCGATGATCGAGGGACTTCACACCGATCACATCCGCACTGCACGCGCCTATGGACTACCACCACGCGTGGTTGTCATCACCCATGCAATGCGAGGCGCGCTGCTTCCAGTGGTTTCATATCTTGCGCCATGCGCCGCGGCGCTGTTGACGGGTTCCGCCGTCGTTGAATCGATCTTCACCATTCCCGGCGTTGGGCGATATTTCGTCTTGGGCGCAATCAATCGTGACTACACGCTTGTCATGGGAACTGTCGTTCTCGTCGCGATCTTCGTCATCGTCTTCAATCTTCTGGTCGATATTCTCTACGGCCTTCTTGACCCGAGGGTTCGCCATGACTGAGCTGAGCGGTATTCCCACCACAATCATCCCGCCGGAAGAGTCCAAAGGGCGCAGCCTGTTTCAACTCGCGGTTATCCGCTTTCGCCGCAATTACGCAGCCATGGCCGGCTGCGTGGTACTGTTGCTGATTACCCTCTTCTCGTTCCTTGGACCTTACGTCATCAGTCATAAATATGACGAGGTGTTTCCTTCCTACGTCAACGTGCCGCCAAGCCTGGAACCTTTGCCCAAGGCTGACACGCTTGGAGACGTCATGAAAGGCGTTGCAGATCGGGCCCGCGTTGAACTGCGAGAATTTGCAGTGGACGGCAATACGTTTACCGCAACCCTCCACTCGGACAAGGCCATCGATCCGCGCTCGACCCGCTATTTCGATCGCGCCAATGAGTTCGACAACACGCAGGTCGTTGCCACCGAAGAGGACGGCAAGACGCTCAAATTGACCGGCGACGTCAAGCGCGAATATTTCCTCTTCGGCACCGATCAAAATGGCCGTGACCTGATGGCCCGTGTCATGCTCGGCGGCCAGATTTCACTCACGATCGGCTGTCTCGCCAGCCTTGTTTCGCTGTTCATTGGTGTCATCTATGGCGCGATCTCGGGTTACCTTGGCGGACGTATCGACAATGTCATGATGCGTCTCATCGAGATCCTCTATTCGCTGCCATTCGTCTTCCTGGTCGTGGTGCTCGTCGTGTTTTTCGGCCGGAGTTTCATCCTGATCTTCCTGGTGATCGGCGCAGTCGAATGGCTGGATATGGCGCGTATCGTGCGCGGCCAGACATTGGCGCTGAAGCGGCGCGAATTCATTGGAGCGGCACAGGCTCTTGGCTTGACGGACTGGCAGATTATTCGGCGTCACATCATCCCGAACACGATTGGACCAGTCGTTATTTTCGTCACGGTGGTCGTGCCGAAAGTCATCCTGCTCGAGAGCTTTCTTTCGTTCCTCGGTCTTGGCGTACAGGAACCCTTGACCAGTTGGGGTGCACTTATATCTGCGGGTGCCGACAAGATGCAGTCTTCGCCGTGGTATCTAATTTTCCCCGCCATCTTCTTCGTTGTGACGCTGTTCTCGCTGAATTTCATCGGTGACGGCTTGCGCGATGCACTCGATCCCAAGGACCGCTGAGATGACGGATACCAATGAAAACGTGCTGTCTGTACGCAGCCTCAAGGTCGACTTCACCACGCCCGACGGCGCCGTCAATGCCGTCAAAGGTATCGATCTCGATGTAAAGCCGGGCGAGACCCTTGCGGTGGTCGGCGAATCCGGTTCCGGCAAGAGCCAGACCATGATGGGCATCATGGGATTGCTGGCCAACAATGGCCGTGTGACCGGCTCGGCCAAATATCGCGGCAAGGAACTGATCGGTCTTCCGCTCAAGGGCCTCAATGAAGTGCGTGGAGCGAAGATCACAATGATCTTCCAGGAGCCGATGACTTCGCTCGATCCGCTTTATACGATCGGCAGGCAGATCGCCGAGCCCATCGTCCACCATAGGGGCCTCAGTTTCAAACAGGCCAAAGTGCGCGTGCTCGAATTGCTCAAGCTTGTCGGCATCCCCGATCCCGAGCGGCGTATCAACTCCTACCCGCACGAAATGTCCGGCGGCCAGCGTCAGCGCGTCATGATTGCTATGGCGCTCGCCAACGAGCCGGATTTGCTTATCGCCGACGAGCCGACAACTGCGCTCGATGTTACGATCCAGGCGCAAATCCTCGATCTGCTGCGCAACTTGCAGAAGCGGTTTGGCATGGCGATCGTGCTCATTACCCACGATCTCGGCATCGTCAAACATTTCGCCGACCGTGTGGTCGTCATGCGCCGCGGCGAAGTGGTCGAGCGCGGGGATATCGAGCAAATATTCGAGCATCCCAAGGAAGACTACACAAAGATGCTGATCGATGCCGTACCGAGCGGTGCCAAGGAACCGCCGGAGGACAGCGCACCGATCATTCTCGAAGGCCGCAATGTTGCCGTGGATTTCGCCATAGGCGGCGGATTCTTCACCAAGGCAAACAAACTTTTCCGCGCCGTCGATGGTGTCACGGTACGGCTGAAACGGGGACAGACCATCGGCATTGTCGGCGAGTCCGGTTCCGGCAAATCGACACTTGGACGAGCGCTTCTGAGACTTCTGCCAAGCAGCGGTCATTATCATTTCGGCGACAAGAACATCTCGAATTTCGATCGCTCGGCCATGCGGCCCCTGCGCAAGGAATTGCAGCTGGTGTTCCAGGACCCATATGGCTCGCTGTCGCCACGGCAGACGGTCGGCGAGATCATCACTGAAGGCTTGCTCATCCACGAGCCGCAATTGTCACGCGCCGAACGGGACAGGCGCGCCGTTGCCGCGCTGAAGGAAGTCGGACTCGATCCGGCGGCGCGCAATCGTTACCCGCATGAGTTCTCCGGCGGCCAGCGACAGCGCATCGCCATAGCCCGCGCCATGATCCTCAAACCGAAAGTGGTTATACTCGACGAGCCAACTTCGGCGCTGGACAGATCGGTGCAAGGACAAGTGATCGAACTCCTGCGCGACCTGCAGGAAAAGCACGGCCTCTCTTATATCTTTATCAGCCACGATCTGGCGGTGATCAAGGCGATGTCGGACTACGTGATCGTCATGAAGAACGGCAAGATCGTCGAGGAAGGCGAGACGGAGGATATCTTCGTTACTCCGCATAATTCCTATACCAAGACCCTAATGGCGGCAGCGTTCGATCTTGAGTGATGGCTCTTGCATTGCGTAGGCAAAGAGCCCATTTTATATACAGTTTCGTCTATACGTATAGACGCGGAGGTATAGAATGGCTTTTTCCATAAAAGACAAAGCGACTGACGAAGCAGTCAGGCGCTTGGCAAAACTGAAAAATACCAGCCTGACGGAGGCAATTCGCGAAGCCGTGGTGCATGAGTATGATCGTATCGCCGATAAGACGCCATTGCTAGACAAGTTGGCCGAGATATCTGCTCGTTATAGGTCCTATCCAAAGACCGGCCTTGAAGCAGATAAGGCCTTTTTCGACGATCTTTCTGGTAACGAATGATATTCGTCGATGCATCCGCAATAATCTCGATCCTCGATGAGGAAGCCGATGCCTCGTCACTTGCGGTTCGCTTGGCAGGAGCCTCGTCGGTATTTGTCTCACCTATGGCGCTCTATGAAGCCGTGACTGGTCTCGCCCGAAAACGGGTGTGTCCCATTGATGAGGCGCAAGAAATGGTCGATGACTTTACGACTGCCACTCAGGCCCAGGTCGTCGAGATCACGGCCCAAATCGGCAGGGACGCAGTCCAGGCATTCAACACCTTCGGACGCGGGCGGCACAAGGCCGCTCTCAACATGGGCGATTGCTTCGCGTACGCCTGTGCCAAGGCGCAAAAGGTGCCGCTATTGTTCAAAGCCAACGACTTCCCTTTTACCGATATCGAAATCGCCTGATCTATCCCAGCTCGTTGCGCCATGGCGGATTCGCACCGGCGCGCGAGACAGTGACAGCTGCGGCCTTCACGCCAAGCGTCAGTGCATCGCGGATCTGCGTTTCGGTCAGCGTGGTCAGGGCGGACTTCACCAGCACTCCGGCTTCCTGCAGCGAGGTCAGAACTCCTGCAGTAAACGTATCGCCGGCGCCGACCGTATCGACAACCGGCACGCGCTGTGCTGCGACGTGCACGGTAAGGTCAGCAGTATATCCGGTAACGCCATCGGCGCCATGGGTGACGAGAATAACCTTTGGCCCTTGTTGTCTCGCCGACACAATCCAGCGCCGGGCGATATCGTCCATCGTGCCACTCTCGCCGAACCAGCGCATGTCTTCATCGGAAATCTTGACGATATCGGTCATAGCAATCATGCGGCGCATGCGTGCGAGATGTTTCTCCTTGTCGGGGATAAACCCGGCCGGATGTTCGGATCGAGGATGATGACGCGCTTTGCATGCTCGCGCGCCATCAGCGCCTCGTAGGTCGAGCCGCATGGCTCCGGGATCAGGCTGATCGCCCCGAACTGCAGCGCCGTGACATTGTCATCGAGCGCCGGCAGATGCTCGATGGCGAGCGAGCGCCCCGCGCTGTTCTCGTCATAGAACATATAGCTTGCCTGGCCATCGGTGAGGCGCACGAAGGCCAGCGTCGTCGGCAGCGCGGAAATACGCGCATAACGCGTACCGACATGGTTGGCGGTAAGACTGTCGAGGAGCATCTGCCCGAAGAAATCAGCCGAAATGCCGGAGAAAAACTCTGTTGGAACACCGAGCCGTCCTAGCGCGATTGCCGTATTGAAAACGGCGCCGCCGACGTACGGAGCAAAGGCAGGTTCGCCGGCGTCGCTCGTCCGCTGCAGCATGTCGATCAGTGCTTCTCCGCAACATAAAATCATCTCTAAATCTCTTTTCCTGGATAAATGACACCCTTGCGGATGATGATATTGGCATAAAGCCGTGGTTCGCCTGTCGCAATGATGGTGTGAGCGTTTTTCACACGCGCATAAAAGTTATCACCATCGAGCGCAACCAGCGCAAAGCCCGGCACACGCCGTCCGCAGACAGTTTCCATCTCATGGTGCACGGGATCGGCCAGCGGAGCATTGCCCTTAACCGATGCGCGAAACAGCGCGTGCGGCACGAAGTCGTCCACAGGCAGCACCTGCAATATCGCATCGAGCAACGGGATCAGCGGCAGGCCGTCGGCACGGATCAGCCGCCTTGCATGTTCGAGCGCGGGATAATTGCCATCGACAAGCGCGATCTCGTCGCCGTGACCCATGGCCCGCAACGTCGCCAAAAGCTCCGGCCCCAGCATGGGCGGAATGCCAATCAACACTTAACTACCCTTCCTGAAAAGTTTCTGTCCCAGAAGATACCGGTCCGACAGCGGCAGACTTGCGGCGCCCAGCGCCCGCGCGTGAATACCCACGGTCCCTTCGAAAATCGCTGGCAATTGAATGCCTTCCAGATCGAATGTCTCGACAAGTCTGCGCACCGCGTCGACGATACGCGCCCGCACGCCCTCCGGCATCCAGCCGTCGATAATGGCAGCCTCGAAATCCACCACCGACGACGACGCGATAACGGCCTGCGCGATTGCCCTGCCGGCACGGTCGATCCACGCGTCCAGTTCTGCGCCCATCTCGCCCCAGTCTTCGGGCGAAGCCCAGAGCGGCGAGGGGTCCCGGCCGAGCTCGGTAACATCGCGTTCAAGCGCGGTGATCGAGGCGATATCGATCAGCTGTCGCGCGGTACCGTCCGGTCCTGGTACTGGCATTGACCCGAGGGCGCCAGCATTGCCGCTGCGGCCCGCATAAAGACTGCCATTGATGACGATGCCGCCACCGATGAAGGACCCGATGTAGAAATAGACGAAATCATTGATGTCCTTGGTCTGCCCGAATACCAGTTCGGCGCCGCACGCAGCGGTCATGTCATTCTGCAGATAAACGGGGAACGAACACAGCGCCACAACCCTTGCGCGGATATCGCAGCCGCGCCATTCATCCATGATCTCCTGCGGTGCACCGACCGTATCGGCCCATTTCCACAGTTCGAAAGGTGCTGCAATACCAATTCCGGCGATCCGCTCGCGCTGTTTTGGTGTCAGCCCTTCCATCATCTGGGCCATGCCGTCAGCAGCGAAGCGGAAGATTGGTTCCGGCGCTGGATAGTCATAAGGCATATGCAGCATGGAACGGATGCGACCGAGAAAGTCGATGAGTACGAGATCGGCACTGCGCCGGCCTATCTTCAGGCCGAGAAAGAACGCACCCTCCGGGTTGAGTGACATGGGGATCAACGGCTGGCCGATGCGCCCGCGCAAAGGCGCTTCGCGTGACAAAAGCTCATCGGCCTCCAGCATGCGCATGATGATCGAACTCGTCTGCGCCGAAAGCCCGGTCATCCGGGCGATAGCGGTTTTGGCCAGGCTGCCGTGCTGGCGCAAAAGCGAAAGCACCACGCGCTCATTGTGATCGCGCATGCCACTTTGATTGGTACCGTGATGAAGCGTCGGCCTGGTTCCTCCCGTGCCGGTACGCTCCGATACTCGAATACTCAAGGACCGAGTCCTCCCATGAATATGGCGGACAATGGAGATATTGGGGAATGCTGTCAATATTAAATCAGAGTGATTTATTAATGTTGACACGGCGTCGAGGCTGGTATTTGCTACGGTCCAGCACTTGGCCGGGAGGATAACTGTCCGAGTTGTTTACGAGGAACCAGGGCGCGACCACCGTCGGCCCGTCGCGATTTGGCGCGATTTTTTGGGAGGAAGTGACATGCGTAGAAGCATTTATCTGAAATCGACTGTCTTCGGTGCCACCGCCGTGGCCATCGCTGCCTTTGCCGCTCCGGCACAGGCCGCGAATGTGGGCGCTTGCCTGATCACCAAGACCGACACCAACCCCTTCTTCGTCAAGATGAAGGAGGGCGCGCTGGCCAAGGCAAAGGAACTTGGCGTTGAGCTGAAGACCTATGCCGGCAAGATCGACGGCGACAGTGAAAGCCAGGTTGCCGCGATCGAAACCTGCATCGCCGATGGCGCCAAGGGTATTCTGATTACTGCGTCGGACACGGCTGGCATCGTTTCCTCGGTCAAGCAGGCTCGGGACGCCGGTGTCCTGGTTATCGCTCTCGACACGCCGCTTGATCCAGCTGACGCGGCCGACGCCACCTTCGCCACCGACAACCTCCTTGCTGGCGAACTGATCGGCAAATGGGCTGCCGGTACGCTGGGCGACAAGGCAAAGGACGCCAAGGTCGCGTTTCTCGATCTGACACCATCGCAGCCGACCGTTGACGTCCTGCGCGACCAGGGGTTCATGAAGGGCTTCGGCATCGATGTCGTTGACATCAACAAGATCGGCGACGAAAAGGATCCGCGCATTGTTGGCCACGACGTGACCAATGGCAATGAAGAGGGCGGCCGCAAGGCGATGGAAAGCCTTCTGCAGAAAGACCCGGACATCAATGTCGTTCACACGATCAATGAGCCCGCTGCTGCCGGCGCTTACGAGGCATTGAAGGCGGTAGGCAAGGAAAAGGGCGTGCTGATCGTTTCGGTCGATGGCGGTTGCCCAGGCGTAAAGAACGTCGAAGCCGGCGTTATCGGCGCGACATCGCAGCAGTATCCGCTGATGATGGCAGCGCTTGGCATCGAAGCGATCAAGAAGTTCGCCGATACCGGCGAGAAGCCCAAGCCTACCGAAGGCAAGTCCTTCTTCGATACGGGTGTCGCGCTCGTTACGGACAAGCCGGTCCAGGGCGTCGAGTCCATCGATGTGAAGACCGGCACATCCAAATGCTGGGGCTGATCCTGAACTGACAAAAACCGAGCAGAAAGAGCGAGGAGGGTGTAGAACTCTCCTCGCCCTACTGCAGCAAGATTTCTGGGAGGCCACCCCATGACAGAGACCACGCGAGCTTCGGCGCCGAAGCAGGAATTCGAAAACGTTCTCAGTGAGAGCGCATCGTCCGTCGCCAGCTTCGATAGCGACGACAAGAGCCTGCTCGAGCGGATACGTCATTTCCTTCACTCAAGTCCGGCTGCCGTTCCGCTGATCGTTCTCGTGCTGTCGCTGCTTATCTTTGCAGTCATAGTCGGGCCGCGCTTCTTTACGCCTTTCGCATTGACGCTCATCCTGCAGCAGGTCGCGATCGTCGGCATTGTCGGCGCGGCGCAGACGCTGGTCATTCTGACCGCCGGTATAGACCTTTCCGTCGGCGCAATCATGGTGCTCACATCGGTCGTGATGGGCCAGTTCACATTCCGCTATGGCCTGCCTGTCGAACTATCGATTCTGTGCGGCCTCGCGCTTGGCGCCCTGTGCGGCTTCATCAACGGCGTCCTCATCGCCTATGTGAAACTGCCTCCGTTCATCGTCACCCTTGGCACGTGGCAGATTTTTCTGGCGACGACCTATATTTATTCGGCAAACGAGACGATCCGCGCCCAGGATATAGAAGCGAATGCAAAGCTCCTGCAGTTCTTCGGCGAGAAAATACCCATAGGCAGTGCCACGTTCACCTACGGCGTCTTCACGATGATCCTTCTGATTGCCATCCTCTGGTATGTTCTCAATCATACCGCCTGGGGCCGTCATCTCTATGCGATCGGTGATGATCCTGAAGCGGCGAAGCTATCCGGCGTCAGAACCAAGCGTGTTCTCATCTCCGTCTATGTTCTTGCTGGCCTCATCTGTGCCCTGGCAGGCTGGGCACAGATCGGCCGCAATGGCTCGGTCTCGCCGCAGGTTGGCCAGTTTGCCAATATCGAATCCATCACCGCCGTGGTGATTGGCGGCATGTCGTTGTTTGGCGGACGAGGCTCTATCCTTGGCATGCTTTTCGGCGCGCTGATCGTCGGTGTTTTCTCCTTCGGCATGCGCATGTACGGCACGGATGTGCAATGGACCTATCTGATGATCGGTGTGTTGATCATCTCGGCTGTGGCAATCGACCAGTGGATCAGAAAGGTAGCGGGCTGATGACAAGAGAACCCATCCTTACCGCACGCGGCCTCGTCAAGCGTTACGGCCGTGTCACCGCCCTCGATCATGCGGATTTCGATCTCTATGCCGGGGAAGTGCTGGCGGTTATTGGCGACAACGGCGCCGGAAAATCTTCGCTGATCAAGGTGATGTCCGGGGCCGTTCATCCTGACGAAGGCGAAATTACACTCGACGGCAAGCCCGTGCACTTCCGTTCACCCATGCAGGCGAGGGATGCCGGTATCGAAACCGTTTACCAGAACCTTGCATTGTCCCCCGCGCTTTCCATCGCCGACAATATGTTCCTTGGCCGCGAAATTAGAAAACCCGGCATTGCTGGCAACTGGTTTCGCATGCTCGACCGCAAGACCATGGAGAAACTGGCCCGCGACAAGCTCACCGAACTCGGGCTGATGACCATTCAGAATATCAGCCAGGCGGTGGAAACGCTTTCCGGCGGTCAGCGTCAAGGCGTGGCGGTCGCCCGCGCCGCGGCATTCGGCTCCAAGGTCATCATCATGGACGAGCCGACGGCAGCACTCGGCGTCAAGGAGTCGCGCCGCGTTCTCGAACTTATCCAGGATGTGAAAAAACGCGGATTGCCGATTGTGCTGATCTCGCACAATATGCCACACGTTTTCGAAGTGGCGGACCGTATCCATATTCACAGGCTGGGCAAGCGCCTGACCGTCATCGATCCCAAGGAATATACGATGTCGGATGCTGTGGCTTTCATGACCGGCGCCAAGGCACCGCCCACAGCCGAGGCGGCATAGAGGAAGAAACTGAGAATGAAGCGTTCTGAAGTCAATGAAATCATCCGTGAGAGCGACAAGTTTATCCGCTCCTTCGGCTATGTCATGCCACCCTTCGCCTATTGGTCACCTGAAGAGCTGAAGACCCGTACCGCCAGCGATTCCAGGGCGATTCTTCAGGCACGCCTCGGCTGGGATATTACCGACTACGGTCAGGGCAAGTTCGACGAGCTTGGCCTTTTTCTCTTCACCACCCGCAACGGCAATCAGGAAGACCTGAAAAAGGGCGGCGGCATGCTCTATGCCGAGAAGATTATGATCTCCCGCGAAAAGCAGCTGTCGCCGATGCACCGCCATATCGTCAAGGCGGAAGACATCATCAACCGCGGCGGCGGCACACTCGTGCTCGAACTGTTCAATTCCAATCCTGATGGCAGCGTCGACGAAAAGACCGACGTCGAGGTCGCCACGGATGGGCGCATCGTCAGGCAGAAGGCGGGTGCCCATCTGAAGCTGCAGCCGGGCGAGAGCGTCACGCTGCTGCCGGGCAACTGGCATGCATTCTGGGGCGAGGGCGGCGATGTGCTGATCGGCGAGGTTTCGACGGTCAATGACGACCTCACCGACAACATCTTCCGCGAACCGATCGGCCGCTTCTCCTCGATCGACGAGGACGAAGCGCCACTGCATTTGCTCGTTTCCGACTACGACAAATGGCTCGCCTGACAAGAACAAGTCCATGCTGATCACGCTTGACGAGTTGGTTCCCGAGATACTGGCCCGGGCGGCAAAGACTGACCGGCTGATCGTGGCGATTGCGGGTCCTCCCGGAGCCGGCAAATCCACGGTCTCCGCTTCGCTTTGCGAGGCCATCAATGCGCGCGACGAGGGAGCGGCTGCGGTCGTGCCGATGGACGGCTTTCATCTCGATAACGTCATTCTCGACGCCCTTGATTTGCGCAAGCGCAAGGGCTCCCCGCCGACATTCGACTGCGCCGGATTCGAGGTGCTGCTGAAACGTCTGCGCAACTCCGGCGAAGACATCGTCATTCCGCTGTTCGACCGCAAACTGGATCTGGCAAGAGCAGGGGCAGGGATCGTCAAGGCCGGTCAGCGCATCCTTCTGGTCGAAGGCAACTACCTTCTCCTCGATCAATCGCCCTGGGACCGGCTGGCCTCGCGTTTCGATGTGACGGTCTTCCTGCAGGTCGACCGGCTTGAACTGGAGAACCGGCTGGTACAGCGCTGGCTCGGCTTTGGCCACAATGTCGGCTCGGCCCAACAACGCGCTCTGTCGAATGACATGCCCAACGCCGACCTCGTGCTGGAAAAGTCGCGGCCCGCCGATTACACGATCAAAAACTGACTTTTAAAATAGAGAGTGAAATCCGAAACAGTCTTCGCACGGACTTCTGCGATTCTTGCACAAGAAGTGCCGAATCTTACACAAGAAAGTGCGATTCTGGCTCGAAAATTTCAACCGGAGCGGGAAATTTGATTGTGCCTGGTAGAAATTTCGATCCCTTGACTTTCACCCTTGCAAGATGACAATCCTGCTCGGCCAAATACCGTTTCAATAGTGGAATTTTCTTGTGAGTTTCCTGCCATGATGCCCTCTGCCATATTCCCCGATCTGAAAGACCGCTCCGTCCTCATTACCGGAGGAGGGTCGGGCATCGGTGCTGCGCTCACCGAAGGTTTTGTTCGCCAGGGCTCGCACGTTGCCTTTATTGATATCGCCGAAGAGCCCTCACAGGCCCTTGTAGATTCCCTGGACAAGCAGTATGGCAACCGCCCTTGTATCTCAAGGCGGACCTTTCCAACATCGAAGCCCTGCGGAATGCGATCGCGCAAGCCATTGATAATAATGGACCAATTACCGTGCTCGTTAACAACGCGGCTTGGGATGACCGGCACGATATCGATGATGTGACGGTCGAATATTGGGACAAGAATCAGTCGATCAACCTGCGGCCGCAGTTCTTTGCAGCACAGGCTGTCGTGCCGGGCATGCGCCAGTCCGGCGGTGGTTCGATCATCAATTTCACCTCGACCTCCTTCATGATCAACCAGGGCAATCTGCCGGCCTATACGGCGGCCAAGGCTGGAATCATCGGTCTTACCAAGGGGTTGGCCGGGCGGCTCGGACCGGAGAAGATCAGAGTCAATGCCATCGCGCCGGGCTGGGTGATGACTGACCGCCAGCGCTCTCACTGGGTCACAGAAGAAGGCCTCCGGGTCCATCTCAACAAGCAGGTGCTGCGCGAGGAAATTCTGCCCGGAGACATGGTCGGGCCATGTCTTTTTCTCGCCTCCGATGCTGCCCGCATGCTTAGCGCCCAGACATTGATTGTCGACGGTGGGTACCTGTGAGCAGCACACCTTTTTATGGCTTAAGTGATTGGGGAACAAGCCGTTTTCGCCTCTGGCTGGTCGATGCCGACGGCAACGTGATGGCGGAGAAACGCTCCGATGACGGTCTCGATACATCACGCAATCGCGGTTTTACCGAGACGCTGGAAAGCCATCTGACAGCGCTTGGCGCGCCTGCCGATCTGCCGGTTATCATCTGCGGAATGGCCGGTTCACGGCAGGGCTGGGTCGAGGCGAACTATGTCCCGGTTCCGGCCGATCTGAAAGCCATCCTTTCCGGCGCGGCAAAAATCGAAAACATCGCGCGCGACGTGCGGATCATCCCCGGACTGTCGCAATCTGGGAGCTCTCCCAACGTCATGCGCGGCGAGGAAACACAGTTGCTGGGCGCTATCCTTGATCGCAATTTATCCAATGGAATCATTGCGATGCCGGGCACACACTCCAAGTGGGTCGAGTTGGAAGAGGGGAGGGCGAAAGGCTTCTCCACCTACCTTACCGGCGAACTTTATGCGCTTCTCGCCTCGCAATCGATCTTGCGCCATTCTGTTCGCGATGCCGCGACATCCGCGTCACCCGACCATCCACAATTCGCGAACGGCTGTCGAACTCATGCTGTCAGGTGAACGTATGCTTGGCGAGCTCTTCGGCATTCGCGCCGCCATGTTGCTCGACAACCTGTCGCCGGAAGGGGCCGCATCGCGTCTTTCGGGTCTGCTCATCGGGGCCGAGATTGCTGGCGCAAAGGCAAAATCCCATGGCAAGGTAACGCTGGTGGCCTCCGGCGCCATGGCTGCGGTCTATGGCAAGGCACTCACCATTGCCGGTGTCGATTTCGATCGCGTCGATGCTGATGAGGCTGTGCGCAAGGGACTTTTCGTTGCCGCCTCAAGCATCTGGCCGGCCAAAGGATAATCGATATGTCTCAAGTCTCCGCTCCCTGGCCCAAGCTGAAGCGCGATCTCATCGCCATCCTGCGCGGCGTTAAGCCGGACGAGGTTCTGGCCATTGGCGAAGAGCTGGTAGAGGCGGGCATTGATGTTATCGAAGTGCCGCTGAATTCGCCTGAGCCATTCCAATCCATTGAATTGCTTGTGAAAAACCTGCCATCGCATGTATTGATCGGCGCAGGCACCGTGCTTGATCCCGCCGATATTGCGCGGCTTGATGGAGCAGGAGGGCGGCTGATGATCAGTCCGAACGTTGATGGCGAGGTCCTGGCGGCGGCTGCCAAAGCGGGCATGGTGACGATGCCCGGCGTCTTTACACCCACTGAAGCTCTGGCAGCATTGAAAGCTGGGGCATCCGGCCTCAAATTCTTCCCTGCCAGCGCGCTTGGACCTGACGGAATCAAGGCCATCAGCGCCATTTTGCCGAAGGGCACCGTGATCGGTGCGGTCGGCGGTGTCGATGAGACAACTTTTGCACCTTATAAGGCAGTCGGCGTTCGCACTTTCGGACTTGGCTCAAGCCTTTACAAAGTCGGCGCCTCATCGGCCTTTGTCCGCGACCGGGCAAAGGCGACGGTCGAGGTCTATGATCGCATCTTTTCCGAGTGATAGTTGTGCAGCAACCCAAGATAAATCTGTTCCATGACCAGCCCGTCCAGCTCGGCGAAGGGCCTGGCTATGATCCGCTGACGAAGACAGTCTGGTGGTTCGATATCGTTACCGGGCGCCTGTTCGAAAAGCCGTTGGCCGGCGGTGAGGCCCAGGTCCATATGCTCGGGCAAATGGCGAGCGCCCTTGCCGTCGTCGATGAAAAGCGGCAGCTGATTGCTACCGAAACCGGGCTGTTCATCCGCGACCGTCAGACCGGCCACACAACGATGCATCAGCCGATCGAGGCTGATAATCCCGCGACCCGCTCCAATGATGGGCGTGTCCATCCCGCGGGAGCGTTTTGGGTCGGAACGATGGGAAAGGCGCAGAAGGGTGCGGGATCGATCTATTGGTACCGCCAAGGAGAATTGCGCAAGCTTTTCAGCGACATCTCGATCACGAACTCGATCTGCTTTTCCCCCGATGGCCGAATTTCCTATTTTGCCGACACCGGCAAGAACATCATCTGGCGCGTCGATACGGACCCCGAGACAGGCCTGCCTATTGGTGAACCTGTCGTATTTTACCAGCACAGGGAAAAGGGCGGTGTCGATGGATCCGTGGTCGATGCCGATGGGAATTTGTGGAACGCATGCTGGGGAGGCTCATGCATCAATGTCTTTTCGCCAAGTGGAAAGCGTATCCGCTCTATCGAAATGCCAGTCCGTCAACCCTCCTGTCCAGCGTTCGTCAGTGAAGACACCGCCCACCTCATCGTGACGACCGCCTACCACGAAATGAATGAGATTCTGCACCGGTCCGATCCTGACGCGGGCAAGACCTACCTGGTCGAGATTGCCGGCAAGGGCCGCTTCGATCCGCCGGTGCGATTGTAGTTCAACGAAGGAACCATTCCCGCGGGTCCTCGTTATTTCCCCTGTAACCAACCGAGAGAGCAACGCTTGGCGGAAGCTGTGAGGCTGCCGGATGATTGCTCATGTCTGCGAAACAGGAGGACGATATGGGATTTTTTTCCAAGGATATCAAGACAATGGACGATCTCTTCGTCCACACGCTGCGGGATATTTACTACGCCGAAAACCAGATCGTGAAGGCTCTGCCTGAAATGATCGACAGAGGCTTCCGATCAGGAATTGAAGAACGGTTTCGAGAAGCACCTGCAGGAGACCGAGGTGCAGATCGAACGTCTGGAACAAGTGTTCAAGCTGCATGGCGTGGATGTCGCCGGTGTGAATTGCCCAGCGATCGATGGCATTCTCGAGGAAGCCGATGATGTATCGGGCGAAGTCGATGACGATCAGGTTCTGGACGCTGCGCTCATCGCCGCTGGACAGGCAGTCGAGCACTATGAGATCACCCGCTACGGCACACTTGTCGCCTGGGCAAAACAGCTCGGCCGCAATGATTGTGCGGCACTGCTACAGCAGAACCTTCAGGAAGAAATGAACACCGACAAGGCCTTGACGGCGATGGCCGAAAGCCGTGTCAACGCCGCAGCGGCCTGATTTTCGCTTCGTGCTGCCAGAGCCCGCATCAGCCGCTGATGCGGGCTTTTGTTTGGTCCTTGGAGTTAAAATCGGAACAATCACAATTCGCGGTCCGTTGAATTCGAGAATGCACTAGAGAATGAGGTCAACCATGGCAAAACGAATTGAGGCTGAGGACGCAAAACAGGGCAAACAGGGCTATCCGGTCCTCGCCATTTTGACCGTATCGCTCGGTCTGGCAGCGCTCGTTTGGCTCGCCGTTGAAGTTTATGGCCAATTTATCGCCCACGGTATGTAAACAGAACATTGGAGTTCCCGTCATCGAATGGCCCTTGACAAGTTGCAGCGGCTGTCATTCTATTGGCAATCCATTATTAGGTATTATGTTCCATAATAATGGACAAAGAAAAACATTCGCTTGACGAATAGGGGAACTGAAAATGACCAAACGACTGTGTGTTGCGGCCGCTGTAGCCGCCTTCGCGATGCTGCCTTCAATCACGGCGGTCGCCCAGGAAACCAAAAGCAAATTAGATGAAGTTCTGGCACGGGGCCATCTGGTTCTCGGCACGGGCAGCACCAATGCCCCATGGCATTTCAAGAGCGTTGACGACAAGCTTCAGGGTTTTGACATCGACATGGGCCACATCATCGCCAAGGCGCTGTTCAATGATCCCGACAAGATCGAATTCGTTAATCAGTCCTCTGATGCGCGCATCCCGAATATCACAACGGACAAGGTCGACATCACCTGTCAGTTCATGACCGTAACTGGCGAACGGGCGCAGCAGATCGCTTTCACCATTCCCTACTACCGGGAAGGTGTCGGTCTCATGCTCAAGGCTGACAGCAAGTATGCCGACTATGCCGCGCTGAAAGCCGCAGGTTCATCGGTCACGATCTCCGTTCTGCAGAATGTCTATGCCGAAAGCATGGTGCATGCTGCGCTGCCGGAAGCCAAGGTCGATCAGTACGAATCCGTTGACCTGATCTATCAGGCTCTTGAGTCCGGTCGAGCCGATGCCGCTGCAACCGATCAGTCTTCACTCGCGTGGTACATGACCCAGAACCAGGGCCGCTACAAGGATGCCGGCTATGGCTGGAACCCCCAGACCTACGCCTGCGGTGTCAAGCGCGGCGATCAGGATTGGCTGAACTTCGTCAACACTGCGCTGCACGAAGCAATGACCGGTGTCGAATTCGACTTTTATGCGAAATCGTTCAAGACCTGGTTCGGCAAGGATCTGACACCTCCGCAAATCGGCTTCCCTGTCGAATTCAAATAGCCCTATTACGCTGCGGCTCCGGACATTATTCGGAGCCGTTTCTCACTCGATCCGGATAACAGGGCATCATGGGTTATACGCTCAATTTTGCTGCAGTCTGGCGCAGCTTCGATCTTCTGCTCGAAGGGCTGGCACTCAGCCTTGCGTTGGCCTTTGGCGCGATCCTGATTGGCGCTGTAATTGGCCTGTTTACCGCATTCTGCCTGATATCGAAGAACGGTTTTGCGCGGCGTCCGGCCGGAATTTATGTAACGATCATCCGCAACACGCCAATCCTCGTGCTCATTCTCTTCACCTATTTCGCGTTGCCACAACTGGGTTTCCGGCTAGGCAAGATCGAAAGCTTCGTCTTCACGCTCGCGCTCTATTCCGGCGCGTATCTCGCGGAAGTTTTTCGCGCAGGCCTGCTGTCAATTCCTGCTGGGCTGCGCGAAGCGGGACTTGCCATCGGGCTCACGGAAATGCAGATTCGCACCTCGATTATCGCACCGCTGATGTTCCGCAATGTCTTGCCATCGCTGAGCAGTACCATCATCTCGTTGTTCAAGGACACCTCGCTCGCCGCAGCCATCGCCGTGCCGGAGCTGACCTTCGAGGCCCGCAAGATCAATGTTGAAACCTTTCGCGTTATCGAAACCTGGATGGTCGCCAGCTGCCTTTACGTTTTCACCTGTTCGATCCTCGCGGCCCTGATGCGCGCTGTCGAACGCCGCCTGTCCGTGCCGAGGTGATCTAATGGATATTGCTCATTTCCTCGACATTCTCTGGCTAGCTCGCATACCGATCCTTAAGGGCCTTGGCTTCACCATTTCGATTTCGCTGCTGGCGATTTGCTTTGGGACGGTGCTTGGCGTTTTTGTCGGCCTTGCACTGACCTACGGCGTCCGACCCTTGCGCTGGATCGTTCGCGGCTATACGGATTTCATTCGCGGCACACCGGTTCTGGTTCTCGTGCTGGCAAGCTACTATGTGCTCAGCACCATTGGTCTTGATCTCAGCCCGTTCCAGGCTGGCGTATTGGCGCTCGCGGTGTTCTGTAGTTCCCATGTCGGCGAAATCGTTCGTGGCGCCTTGCAATCAATCCCGAAAGGCCAGACGGAAGCCGCCAAGGCAATCGGTCTAACGTTCCCGCAAACCTTTGCCTATGTGCTCGGACCGCAAGCCCTGCGCCAGGTCTCTGCCAGCCTGGGTCAATACCGCCGCGGAGATGGTCAAGGCATCGACCTTGCTGTCGATTATCGGCGTTGCTGAACTGTTGCTTCGCACACAGGAAATCATCTCCCGCTCGTTTCTGAGCCTAGAATTCTATTTCTTCGCCGGCTTTCTTTATTTCGTCATTAACTACACCATCGAGCGTTTTGGCCGCTATGTCGAACGCAAGACCGCTGTTCCATCCTGAGGCAACGAACGATGACAAGCAATCTTCTCGAAATCCGCGACCTGCACAAAAGCTACGGCGATGTCGAGGTTCTGAAAGGCGTCAATTGCACCATGACGCAGGGCGATGTCATCAGTATCATCGGCTCCAGCGGTTCGGGCAAGACGACGATGCTGCGCTGTATCAACATGCTGGAGGAATTCCAGGGTGGATCAATCAGCATCGAGGGGGAGGCAATCGGCTATGAGGTGGTTGGCGGTCAGCGCCGGCGCAAGAAGGAAAAAGAGATTGCCCGCCAACGTGCACTGACCGGCATGGCGTTCCAGCAGTTCAACCTGTTCCCCCATATGAGCGCTGCCCGCAACATCATGCTCGGTTTGATGAAGGTGAAGAAGCTGAGCAAGGATGAAGCGCGCGCCATCGCCGAGAAGTGGCTGGATCGCGTCGGTCTGGCCACGCGTGCCGATAATTTCCCTGGCCAGCTGTCGGGCGGTCAGCAGCAGCGCGTGGCTATCGCGCGGGCTATCGCCATGAATCCCAAGCTGATGCTGTTCGACGAGGTGACGTCCGCGCTCGATCCAGAGCTCGTTAGTGAAGTGCTGCAGGTTATCAAAACATTGGCTCGGGACGGGATGAGCATGCTGCTTGTCACTCACGAGATGCGCTTCGCCTACGAAGTCTCCAACCGCGTCATCTTCATGAACCAGGGGCGTATCGGCGAGGAAGGCAACCCGCGCGAAATGTTTCATAAGCCGAAGAGCGAACGGCTCGCCGAATTCCTCAAGACATCAAGTTTCGGCTAACGCTCATCGCGCTTCCGCCATTCATCGACTGAGAATGCACCCGGGCCGAAGGCGATCAGAGCCAGAAACCCGCCGGCAATGGCAATGTTCTTGTTGAAATTGATGAGCTGTTCAAGATTTCCGAAGTCGGTATGGAATAGGAGTGCCGTGAGCAGGCAGAAGCCGGCAAGCGCGAGCGCCGCGTAACGGGTCATGAACCCCATTGCGATAAGTATTCCGCCACCAAGTTCGGTAAGAATAACGAGAGGTAATAGTCTCGCTGAAACGCCGTTGGATTCCATGTAGGAACCGGTACCGGCATAATCGGCAATCTTATCCCAGCCCTCCATGACGAAAATATAAGCCAGGAAAAGTCTGGCCAGCAATGCAACAGGTGCTTGAAAACTTTCCATACTATCCTCCGTTACGAGTTGTACGTACCAGTAACACCGAAAGTCCCTATTCTATTCGACACAAAGAACGGCAATGGGGCGGCACTATCTTTGGCGGTAGATCAGTGGCCGAAAAAGAATCGGATCGCATCAAATATAGCCATCGCAACAATCGCTATCGTCAGGGCGATGCCGAGTCCCCGCTCAAAATTGCCGAGCCGATTGGTCGTCTGGACAAGCTTGCCATCCCAATAAAGATTGCCGGTCTCTTCGTGAATGCCGAACAGGGCGCTGCCTTTCAACGAAAGTTGCTGCACATTGCGCGGCCAATGGGATGGCACAGGTTCACGTGAAAATCGGCCGTTTCGGTGATCGGGAAAGTCAGTCTCTAATCGCATTGCAGGATCTCCTTGATGCCCGGCAACACAACAGGCAGTTGGCTGCAAATCAAGAGGCGAAACCAAGTAATCGCAAGTGTCGGTTAACGCTCCGCCAGCAATCGAACGGTATCGATAAGGATTGCCAGAAAAACGCCCGATCCAGTGGTGATTACGCCATTCAGAAATAGCCGGCTGGCTCTATCATAGACTACTTTCTTTAGTGATGACGTTTGCAGAAGCAAAGCCAGGGAGCGTAGTTGAAGAACGATGCCTATCGCTATGACGATAAGCGTCGGGAGGTCGGCAAGTTTCCATGCTATCGGATTGCTCGCCCACTGGGTGAGAAAGCCCAGGGAGAATGAAAGCACCACACCGACCACGGTGATCGTGCCATTACGGAACAGCGTCTCGATCAGGTGTTCGTCGTCATCGTTGAGATTCATTTCCGCCTCTCCATTGTGACGACTATCTACACTTTTGTACGACAATCAACTGTGCTGTTGCATGAGAATAAATCGACTAGTGGCGACCAGATGCCCGATCGACAAAGGCAAAAAGCCATTCCAGATTACAACCATTCGTTCCAAGCCCGCTGCAGCAGGTCCGGATTCAGGGGATTGTCAGAACGGTGGTCTATCGCTCCGCGTTTCGCCGTGGGTTCCATAAGATAGATTATGCAACTTTCATATGTAGCCGCAAAGTTAAAATGTCCTGTTTCTGCAAAGTAGAAACGTCGCTGTGTCACCTTCTCGCTTGTTGCAACGAGATTTGGGGTGCGGATTTTGGGATTGATTTTAATGAGCGAACGCGAACTGCATCGTATCGAGGTTGTCTAATCGCACCCCATAAATCAAGTTCTTTTCGCATTGTTTGACGATAGTCCAGATGCCGTGGTTTTTCGCACATGGACGGCAGTGTTTGTTCAATAATCTGACATCCTCATTTCTTAAGCATGCGTCTTTGATGATCGTTTGCCAGGAGCACGGTTGTCTTCGCGGTCGGCAACAACGGCCGCCGCAGTATGGGTTTCGCAGGATGGATCTTCCAATGTTTTGTACGCAGTCTGTTGGCGCAGATCGCGCACAGCCGCAGCTCGATTAGCGGAATGACCCGACCCACGTCCCGGCAGGGACGTCTCGGACGCATCCAAGGGAATGGATGCATTCTGGTCAGAGATTGGTTACCGCATCGCTTATCTCCCAATGCTTTTGGCCATGAGTTCAGGCGTTTGCGCCAGCGGTTTTGTCAAAGAACTCGCCTGTCTTCATTACCGTGTGCATGATGACGGCAAGCTTTCGCGCCACTGCAACCGCCGCCCGTTTGAAGCCAACCTTCTCCCTCAGCTTCAGGCCCCATGTCCGAAGGGGACTGGCGGCATGGGCTCGGGTTAAGATAACGACAGAAGCTTGGTACAATAGCGCTCGCAGATGTTTGTCGCCGCGTCGCGATATGTGTCCATCATAATCAACTTCACCCGATTGATAGCGCCGCGTGGTCAGACCCAGCCATGCTCCCACTGAGCGGGATGTTTTGAAGTTCTCCGGAGCTTCTATGGCTGCGGCGAAGGACGCTGCTGTAACGGCACCAACACCGGGAATGGACATGAGCAATCTGCAAGGTGTGCGTACCCGTGTCGCTCTAACAAGCTGGCGGTCAAGTTCTGCGGCTCTTGTACGAATGGTGCGCCAGGCATCGAGCAGTGGCAGGATAATCTGTTCCAGCTTGCCATTGCTGGCAAGCAGTTCACGCACGTTTGCTTCAAATACGCGCCCTGCTCCTGTCGGGACGATGAGCCCGAATGTCTTCATGAGACCACGGATTTGATTGGAAAGTTCGGTCGCCATCTTGATCAACTGGCTGCGTGCGCCAACCAGCGTGCGGGCAAGCATGCTGTCATGGTCCTTAACCCTGACTTCTTTATAGAAGCCTACTTCGGCAAGATGGGCCAGACCATCCGCATCATTGGCATCGGTCTTGTTTGCCGCCATGTCGAGCGCTGCCTTGGCGTGGCGGGCATCAATACAGATTGCGGGAATGCCTTGGGCCGTCAGCTCGCGAAAAAACCACACCGATAACGGACCCGTCTCAAACACCACGCGTTTGGCTTGCGGCGCACGTTCACGGATGACAGCTGCCAGCAATTGCGGGTCGGATGCGCACTTCCCACGCCATACCCGCTTGCCATTTCGCCGCACCGAAATCGCGGTGTCTTTCAACGATACGTCGAGTCCGATATATTCTTCCATGGTTGTTTCCCGTTCGATGCTTGGGACAGGCCCAGCGCCATGATCCCGTTTTTCCATCTTGTTGGGGAACAACCACCTTGGCTACGTCTCGACATTCAATCGATCTGCACCCAGTCAGGAGAATCGCTCCCGCGATTACCCCATGTTTTGTCAGAGGTTATTGAGCGGCGTCGGACGATTGCGTCAGCGGCAATTGTGCTGTCGCTGAGTGTACGTCAGGTGCAACGGATCATGCGGACATTTTGTCTTGAAGGTGCGACGGCACTTCGGCACCGCAGCCGCGGCCGGCGATCGAACAACCGTATCAACGACGGCGTGCGTGAGCTCGCGCTGCAGCTGGTGCGGGAGCGCTATGCGGACTTTGGTCCGACGCTGGCCGCCGAGAAGCTTGGTGAGCATGGATTTTCGGTTTCGCGCGAGACGCTGCGCCAGTGGATGGCGGATGATGGCTTATGGCTGTCACGCAAGCAGCGCCGGACGTTTCGCCAGCCGCGGCTACGGCGCGAATATTACGGTGAGCTGATCCAGATTGACGGCAGCGATCATCGCTGGTTTGAAGATCGCGGCGATGCGTGCACGCTGCTTGTGTTCATCGACGATGCAACCGGGAAGCTGATGCAGCTTTTGTTTGTCCGCTCGGAGAGCACCTTCAGCTATTTTGCGGCGCTGGAGCTTTACCTGAAGACCCATGGCCGTCCGGTTGCATTCTACTCCGACAAGCACTCGGTGTTCCGGGTTACCAAGCAGGATGCCAAGGGCGGCCAGGGCATGACCCAGTTCGGCCGGGCGCTATCGGAACTCAGCATTGAGATACTTTGCGCCAATTCGAGCCAGGCGAAAGGCCGCGTCGAACGGGTCAATCGCACCTTGCAGGACCGTCTGGTCAAGGAACTGCGGCTGGCAGGCATCGGCGATATGACTGCCGGCAACGCGTTTCTGCACGGCTTCACGGAGCGGTTCAATGCGCGATTTGCGGTTTCTCCGATCAAGCCGGACAATCTGCACCGGCCGCTCAATGTCGTTCCGGACAGAATGCGCGACATTCTGTGCAAGCGGGAACAGCGTTACGTCGGGGAGCAGCTGGCGTTTTCCTATGAGCGCAAGCGCATCATGCTGGAGGAGAACGAGATCAGTCGGGGTCTTGTCGGCAAATATATCGACACCTACGCCTTTGCCGACGGCCGTCTCGAGATGCGCTGGAAAGGCATAACCCTGCCCTACAGGATGTTCGACAAGGATCAGCGTGTCACCCATGCAGCGGTGACCGAGAACAAACGGCTGGGCGATGTGCTGTCGTTTATCAAGGCTCAGCAGGATCCGTTGCCGCCGCCGAGAGTGAAGACCAACAGCGAGGGCATTGCTTATCAAAAACGCGAGCGCAAACCATCTCGGAAGAACGATTGGGTCGAGCAACGAAGGGAGCGCAGAATGCGGGAAAAGGCCGCTGCTGCCCGGTCGAATGTCGCCGGTCCGGGCTGCGAGATTGAGGTCTCCGCCCTGCCCGGCGACGCGCCTCGGCGCCTGTCAGGATGACATTTCTACTTTGCGAGAGATGCGACATTTCTACTTGGTCGCCACATCATATGTCCGGCGCTGTCCTACCGCGTGAAGCGCGACCTCGTAGCAGATCGATGGTCGCACCGCACCAAGCTCTGTCGCCACCTCGGCAAATGCCTCGGTTACTCGAAGCGTCGCCTCCTCCCAAATCAAGCGGCTGACGAAAGCCGCGTGTTCGAGGATGCTGCGGATTGCCGAGCACATCCTCCGGCCTGCCCTGCTCGACGACCATGCCGCCGATCCATGAAGACGACCCGATCGGCCGCCTCACGGGCAAAGCCGATCTCGTGGGTGACGACGATCATGGTCAGGCCCTGATCGGCGAGATCGCGCATGGTCGCCAGCACTTCGCCGACCAGTTCGGGATCGAGCGCCGATGTCGGCTCGTCGAACAGCATCAGCTTCGGCTTGATCGCCAAGGCGCGGGCGATCGCGACGCGCTGCTGCTGGCCGCCGGAGAGCTGGCGCGGATAGGCGTCCGCCTTGTCCGAAAGGCCGACCCGCTCCAGAAGCTCCATGGCGAGCTCGGTCGCCTCCTTGCGGCTTTGCCTGTGCACGCCGATCGGCGCCTCGATGATGTTCTGCAGCGCCGTCATATGCGGATAGAGGTTGAACTGCTGGAACACCATGCCGATCTTGCGGCGCTGGCCGGCGATGCCCGGGCAGAGAGCTTGTCCAGCCGGCCCTTGCGCAGGCGAATAGCCGATCTGCTCGCCATCGACCTCGATCGAGCCCCGGTTGATGGCTTCGAGATGGTTGATGCAGCGCAGGAAGGTCGATTTTCCCGAGCCGGAAGGGCCGAGGATCACGACGACCTCGCCCGGCATGACATCGAGATCGATGCCCTTCAGCACTTCGACTGTCGTCGAAGGACTTGTGGACGTTGCGTGCCTGAACGAGGGCTCTGCGGTTCGATCATTTCGACAGCGGCGATCATTGCTTGCCTCCTGCGCCATGGCCGCAATCTGAGCCGCGACAACTGGTCTGTTTCGTCGGCGTCGCGGACCACGCTCGCCGCGGCCGTAATAGCGCTCGATAAAGCCCTGGCCGACATTGAGGATCGAGGTGATGAGGAGGTACCAGATGACCGCGACCATCAGCATCGGGATGACCTCGAAGGTGCGGTTGTAGACCGCCTGCACGGAATAGAGCAGATCGGCCATGGCGATGACGCTGACGAGCGAGGTCGCCTTGATCATGCTGATCAGCTGGTTGCCGGTCGGCGGGACGATCGAGCGCATCGCCTGCGGAATGATGATCCGCCACAGCGCCCGGCGCGGGTCATGCCGAAGGCTTCGGTCGTCTCGATCTGGCCGTGGTCGACGGAGAGCAGGCCGCCGCGAATGATCTCGGCCATATAGGCCGCCTCGTTGAGCGCGAGGCCGGCGATCGCCGCCGTCATCGGCGTGATCAATCGTTGGTGTTCCAGCTGGCAAGCGTCGGGCCGAACGGAATCGCGATCGAGATCTCCGGGAACAGTGTCGAAAGATTGTACCAGAAGATCAGCTGCACCAGCAGCGGCGTGCCGCGGAAGAACCAGATGAACAGGCCCGCCAGCGAGCTGGCGAGCCGGTCGTTCGACATGCGGGCGATCGCGAGGACGAGCCCGATGACCGATGCCGATGGCCATCGCAACGACAGTCAGTCCAAGCGTGACAGAGAGCCCGCTGCAGGATCGTCTCGTCGGTGAACCATTGCGCGACGATCGGCCAGCCGAAATTCTCGTTATGAGCGACGATCCAGAGCGAAGTTCGCGGCAACGAGAAGCACGACACCCAGAGAGAGCCAGCGACTCCGTTCGAAAAGGCTGATGCGCGTTGGCGACATCGCGAAGCGTCGCATCTGCATCGGCCTTCGAGGCGATGCCGTCGTCCGGTCGTATCTGGGTCATTTACCATCCTGGCCCGCCAGATTGATGCCGGGCTCCTTGATCATGTTGTTCTCAAGGCCCCACTTCTTCATGATCGAGGCATAGGTGCCGTTATCCATCAGATGCCTTGATGGCCATCGACGCAAGAACTTCGCCGAGCGGCGAACCCTTCGGCACGACGGCGCCCTGAAAGAGATCCTCAAAGCCGTTCTTCTCGCCCGACGCCGCAAGTTCGAGCTGGCCGTTGGCCTGCTGAACGAAATAGGTCAGCGGCGCCTGCGAGGAGAAGAAGGCGTCCGCGCGCTTCGAACGGACCGCCAAGGATCGAGCTTGGCTGGTCGGTGTAGGACTGAACCTCGAGCGCCGGCTTGCCGTCCGTGGCGCATTTTTCCGCCTGCGCCTTGATCACCTTTTCGGCCGAGCCGCCCGCCATGTACGGCGATGCGGTTGCCGCAGGCGCCGTCAAGCGAGGTGATGCCCTTCGGATTGCCCTTCTGGACGGCGAAGACAACAAATTCCTGCACCCAGTCGACGAAATCATTGGCTTCCTCGCGGGTACTTGAAGTCGCCGACCGGACCGAAGGCGAACTGGTAACGGCCGGAATTGATGCCGCTGAGCAGCGCTGACAGGCCACTGACCGTGGCATGCTCGATCTTGACGCCGAGCAGCTGGCCGATCGCATTCGTCAGATCGGCGCTGGCGCCGGTCATCTCGGTCGTGCCGGTGACGATCTCGTAGGGAGGGAAAGAGCCGTTGTTGACCGAGATCATATTCCCGGCCTTGCGGATTTCTTCCGGCAGTTTTGCCTGGAGTGCTTCGTTGACCGTCTGTTTCGGAATGGCTGTCTCCGTGCCATTGTGGAACCCACCAGAACGGAGGTCAGGAGCAGCGCGGCTGATGCCAGTTTCAGATGTTTCATATTCATTCCCTTTTCTTGATTCAACAAATTCCAGTGTGTCAGGCGAGTTCTGGTCGGGCGAAGCGCCGGTTTGCCAGCACCGGCAGGATCGATCGTGCGTGGCTGATGCGTTTGGGGTCGATCTCGGCAAAGATCAGTGCCGGCGCCTCACCGGCGCGGACAACTGCCACGCCGAGTGGATCGACGACCATGCTGGCGCCGATGTTGCGCTCACCGCATTCGCCAACGGCGACGATATAGCAGGTGTTTTCCAGCGCTCTCGCCGTGACCAGCACGTCCCAGTGGGCCTCCTTGCCTGGCCCCTTCACCCATGCGGCTGGCAGGATCAGCACATCAGCACCGTCAACGGCGTGGCGGCGTGCAAGTTCCGGAAAGCGCAAATCGTAGCAGGTCATCAGCCCGAGCTTCAGGCCGGCCACTTCGATCAATTCGGGAATCACCGTCCCAGGTTGAACGTTGGTCAACTCTTTCGCGGCAAACGCGTCGTAGAGATGAAGCTTCAGATATTCCGAGATGATTTTGCCACCGCGAACGGTGACAAGATTGTTGAATACACGCTGGCCTCCCGTCGGCACGTGAACACACATCATGATAGTCAGGTCGCTCTTGCTGCTCGGCGAGAAGCTGCGTCATGAATGGCCCATCAAGCGGTTGCGCCGTCTTCAGGACGATATCCGGATCGGTGATATCCCGTGCAAGAATGCCTTCAGGCAGCACCAGCAGATCCGCGCTAGCGTCCTGTGCCTGTCTGATCAGTTTGACGCAGATGTCGGCGTTTTCCTGCCAGATCTTACTGACAGCAAATTGTCCAAGGGCGACCTTCATGCCGGAACTCCCACGCGGCCAGTTTTGGAGTAGTTGCTCGTTTCGTGCGGGAAGAGGTCTGTCAGCGTGAGCAGCATTGACGTCAGTCCTTGCAGATGAAGTTGTTCGGCAAAATCCGCGATCATGCGTTCGTTGGCGGCCAAGCCGCTATCGTTCCAGCTTGGGGGAAGATCGCGCGCAACGTGACCAAGTTCCTCGATCATCCATGGCGTCGTATCAGCATATTTGCGGCGCTTGGCCTGCCAGACCCGCTGCGACTCATCGAGAAGATCACTCAACTCCTGGGCAAGCCAGGGATGCTGGTCAGCGAACGATGCTTTCACACCGAGCAGATGCATCCCCGGCACATAACCGACTTCGCGGAAGTAGGAGAGCTCTTCAGCACGGAAATCAGCCAGCACATGGCGGAATTTCGAGTTGGCGCCGAAGAAGCTATCCGGCATGAAGGGCGTGAAAACTGCGTCCAGCTCGCCGGTTTCCAGCAGTTCCATCATCGGCCGCTCGCCCGGCGCGGTTTCGATACGGCCGGGACGGCCGAAGCCGTCGAGCCGGTCTACAATCGGGTGCGCTTCCGTCAAACGGCCGGCAAACCAGTATGCGTCCTCGATCCCGACACCCGCATGGGCAAGCGCGGTTCGCGTCCAGGTATTGCCTGAATCGCGCCATCCTGTGACGCCGATCTTCTTGCCTGCCAACTGTTCGAGGCGTGTGATGGGACTGTCTTTGGCGGTGATGATGCAACGATGCCGAAAGCCGCGCATGACGAAATTGGGAATGCCGAGCACATCCGATACGCCCTTTGCCCTGCCCGCGGCATAGCGGCTGAACGACATCTCCGCCGCATCATACTGTGGATCGGTGCCAATATTCGGAACGAGCGTACCGACCCGGTCGACCTTCAAATCCAGTTTGTCCGAGCTGACATCGCCAAGTGCCAGCGGTGTCAGATAATCCCAATCGCGGACGGCCAATCGAACAGTGATACGCAAGATATTTCCTCGCTGGTTTGCATTTTTCCAGCGGGAAGCTAAATGTTCATTCTTGACTGATCAAATACTATTACGTTACTGAACATTAAAAAGAGGGAGGAAAATGAGCGAAACAGCCTCGGTTCAGTGGTTTGCGGAAAAACTGAGCGACCGGACGATGCGCGGTATCGCCATCGAGACAAGCGCCCTGATCCGCGCAGGTGCCATTCCAGTCGGTACAAAGCTGCCGGCAATCCGTGATCTGGCTTTCACGCTCGGCATCAGTCCGGCAACCGTGTCAGAAGCATGGAGCGAGTTGCGGCGGCAAAAGATCATTACCGGTCGCGGGCGCAACGGAACATGGGTAAGCGGCGACCGTATTGCGCCCCGTCCTGCCCGGCTCGCCAGCGCGGGCGACTATGGCGCCGAAGTGCTTGACCTCTCCATGGCGGTCCCGGATGTCGAACTGTTGCCTCCACTCGGCGAAGCACTCAGGCACGGCGCTTCGGCGGAGAATCTCAACAGCTACCGGCGCGTCCGGATTCTTCCGGATTTGCAGGCGGCGGTTGAGCCACGTTGGCCGTACAAGCCTGAGGCCTTTCTTGCCACCAATGGCGGGTACAATGCTGTCTATGCACTTCTACATGCATTGGTCATGCCGGGATCTTTCATTGCGATCGAGGACCCGACCGCCATGCGTCTCCTCGACATTCTCGAGGATCTCGGCGTGCATATCCTTCCGGTTCAATGCGATGCCGACGGGCCTTTACCGGAATCCCTTGCCGCGGCATTGCAGAAGAAGCCTGCCGCATTCCTGTTTCAGCCGCGGACTCATTGCGTGACTGGATGCGGTGTGAGCGGGCCCCGCTTCGCTGAACTTGCAGCCGTTCTCAGAGATAGTGATGCGCTTATCATCGAGGATGACGGCGTTGGCGATGTTTCCGCATTGCCCCCGGCGACCCTTGGCAATCACTTTCCCGACCGGGTCATACACATTGTCTCTTATTCCAAGAGCTTGGGACCGGACTTGCGCCTTGCTGTGTTGTCCAGTTCGACCCGTATTGTTGAACAGATCCAGTCGTATCGCAGTTTCAGTGCGGGCTGGACAAGCCGTGCCCTGCAGTCCGCCGTTGCCTGGTTGCTCAACGACGAGGCGACATCGAAAAGCATGGTGCGTGCCCGAACAATCTATAAGGTGCGACGGGATGGTTTGATACGAGCACTCGGAGAGCGCAATGTGCATCTCTCGGGTGGCGATGGCCTCGTTCTGTGGATCCCGGTCGAGTCCGAACAGTTTGCGCTCGTGACATTGGCTGCACGTGGCATAGCCGTGCTCGCGGGTGAGAAATGCTCGGTCCGGCCCATCAATTATATTCGTGTCGCCACGAGCATTTTGCGCGACAGAGAGGGAGAAGTCGCGGACGCGCTCGCGCTCGCAGTTCGACTTTCGGATCAAAGATTCTGAGTTGGCGGCAGACGGTGCGAAGTATGAAGGTGACCATTGGTCGATCCTGACGCTTCGGTCGCATCCGCGTCCTACCGGCCATTCACCAAGTTGAGGATGAGCTGATGGATATTCCCGCCTTCGCTGAGTTCAGTTCGGTCAAAATCTCGACTGCGCTGCCGTTGGGTCTGAGACAGTTCGGAAAGACGCTTCGTCATCTCCGTCCTGATTTTGGTACATTTGGGATCATCAGGCACAGACAAGCCCACGGTTGAAGTCTCGATTGACGTCACCATCTCCCGGATCATTTCGCCGTGCACCGCTTCATGACGGCGTATCCCGACAATGAACGTCTCCCAGTTCCTGGCGACAGCGTCCGGCAGCTTTCCGGCTGGCTTCGGTATAGTATAGGTGATCACCAGTTTGGGCTGCGCCGAGACAAGTGTGCAGGCATTGCCTTGATTTTCGTACTTCCTCGACCATGTCAGCCGGAAATTCGTATGGGCGATAGCGCTCCCGTTGTCACCAACTCTGGGTCCCCTCTCCCCGATTGATGCGTAAAGCTCAGCGCCGGATTTCCCTGCAACAGCGTAGGTCTGTACCTTTTCGACAGCTTGCCACTCGGCGTATGCAATTTCAGGAAACAAGGCGTAACAAGCAGCCAGCAACGAAAGTTGGACGACTGTTTTCACCAGAATCCCCGCTGATATCAATAATTGTGAGAATGGCGCCTTCACTCATCGAGCTTCGGCGTCCCATGGAGATGTGATCCCTTCCACCGAGGCAGAAGGGAGCTATAACGATACCGTCAGTTCGCCGAGGCGAGAGTCATCGACGTGCCCGTGGCAGCAAGATTAAGACCGATCTGGCCCGTCACGCTAATGGCCTGAAGATGGATCGAGCCTGCTGTGCCGCCAAACAGCACATTCGTGCCGATACCGGCGCCGACAGTAGCCTCGGCCGTAGCGCCGCGGTAGATACCACCGAGCGAGCCATGATGGTAGCCGGCTGTCGGTGCGAACACAGCCCAGATGAGCCGGCTGCGTGTCGTGAAGCCTAGATCGACACCGAGCTTCTTGATCGCGCCGCTGTAGTGGTCCGCACGTTCGCCGCTAAGGCTGGAGCGGAAATCGCACTCAATTTCCTTGGCTGAGCCAAGCACATAGCCAATACCGCCACCAATGGTGCAATCGAGATAACCGATCTTCACACCGCTGCGCAGATCCGGTTCTTCGTATCTCTGAATGTCCGCCGCCTTGGCGGCCATCGAGCCTGCGAGCGTTAACGATGCTGCTGTGAGTGCCATCGCAAGAGTTTTTTTCATCATTTTCTCCTTTTTATAGTTTGACCGGTACACTGCAATCGGTCGTTCGGGCCGACAAATTCAGCAAGCTGCATAGGTCAACGAATGTGTGAGGGCGCAAGTGGCAGACAGCCTCACAGTTCAGCCCCATTAGGACATTTTGAAGGCATAAAAGGTTCTCAACTGGCTGTACCACAATTCCCTCCTATTGAGTCCAATGTTCGCGGCCCGCTGCGTACATCTGGTCAAGCCTTGTTGGTAAAACGGGCATTTCCAAGTCCTGTGCCTATGGTCACCACGCCCCAACGATCAACGTCCTGCATGAAGGGGACCTGTGAGAGCCCTTGCACAACTGCATCATTATGCATGATGAAAGAAGTGGGGTGATCGCCAATTTTCGGAATGGCTTCAGCGAGAGCCTCCGGAAGATTGAAATTCTTGCTTTCCCAATTCCCACCGGGAAGATTTTGGCCACCGTTTGCGATGGAACCGTCGGGCATGATCATACCAGGACATGCAATTCCAATAACCGGAGCGGGCATGAGATCGGCCTTTTGCGCTTTGGCTATGAGGCGCTCCAATGTTCCGACGATATGCTCTACGGTTGCACTGCGCTTGGGATCGTCATCCGCATGCCGCCAAAGTTCCGATTTCCACACCCTGGCTTTCGAGAGATCGGCCTTATCTTTGATCCGTGTTTCAACAATCCCTGCACGAATGTTCGTTCCGCCAATATCAACCGCAATCAACGAATCGTGGCCTTCAAGCATCCAGGCAGGAATGAGATGCACCGCACCGATAAGACCCGCTTCATCCGGGTGATGGACAATCGGAATAACCTCGATCTTCAACCCTTCCGCCTTTAGAAGCACCATTGCCCGGGCTATGGCCAGTTCCCCGAAAGCGCTTTCTTTTAAGCCCCCGCCGACGACGACGCGTTCGGTCTTCTCCCAACTTTTTTCCTTGAGGAAGCGAGCGAGCACCTGAGCAAGTTCGCCGGCAAAATCATCGACTGCGCCGAGAACAAGGGCGGCGGCTTCCTTGTCCTTGCCTGCTGCCAGTGCGTCTATGTCTTTTTTCGAAAGGTCCTCTGTCGGAATATCCCCAAGCGGATCGTCGCCGCCGTTTCGGACACGTTTGCGCCAATCATCAAGTTTCTGCTGGAAAGCGGATTTGCTGGCCTTGTCGCCAATAAACCCATCCTTGTCGCGAAGCTTCAAATTGTATCCGTCGACCGTTACCGACGGCAATGAAGAGGCGCCATGCGCAACCGGCATGGGGCTACCCTGCTTCAAGTTATCTTGTCGCTTCGTCATGCTTGCCCCTTGCCCAAATTTACGACTATCATGACAGGAACGCGGCGGCAGTGCTGAAGTTCCGACGGCACAGGTTGCCACGTCATCTCGAGGGCATCGCGCACCTACAGTCGAGCGAGCTTAGCGGCCTTGCGGTTTGTCTGTTTGACGTCAACCTTCTCGGCCGCGAAGAAATGCGCATCTTGCTGTCGGCGCAAGTCGAGGAGGCATGATTCCTCTGCAGCAACATCGGCGAGGCGGATCGCGCTGCCGGCCTTCACCGGTCGGACTGAGCCGACGGTTGGCGATCAGGTAGAACGGCGCCGGCCGCTCAGCTTCGAGTGCACTTGCCGGGACAAGTGCCGACGAAACGTCCTGGATAGAATGATGGTGGCCAACGGCGGTCAATATTGTTCCAGCGTCAAGATCGGCGTCGGCGATTGCAACAAGGTCGAAGCGCGGCCGCGGCTGTCGCGAGCCGCTGGAAAGGCCCTTGAGCCCCGCTTCGAGAACGCTGGTGGCCGCCTCCAGGCCGAGAAGATGGCGGGGCAGATATACCATCGCCGTCGTACCGCTGCGGCTGACAACGTGCCCTTTTCCGGCCAGAAGCTCCCAACTCGCTGCATCGCCACACCGGATGACGATGAAGACACCTCCGGCGAAGCTGACTTCGCCAGGAAGGCGCAGGCAATGAAAGACATCCATTCGCCGCTCGCCATCGAGAAGTCCTCCATCGGTCCGTGGGGAAAAGAAGGTCGGGACCTCCGAAATACGAGCGATAGGGCAGTGAAGCTCCGGACGGTCGGGAGCGAGATCGACCGAATGAGAGGTGACCGCAAGCTCGCAAAGGTCAGGAACCGCACGCTGGGGCAGTTTCAAGGCGGAACGGGATCTGGCTGCCACGAGCTCGGCAGCGTCTCGCTCACCAAGAATGAGATGATCGGCAAATCCGGGGGCAGCAACGGAAACACCGTTGCTGGTCAACGTTTCGGTCGCGGGGTCGAAGACAAAATCATATTCACTCGACTTTCCGGCACAGATGATTTCGAAGCCAAGAATTTCTGCCCAGGTGACCAGGCCGATCAGAAGGCTCGGTTGGTCGCCGTCGACAGGTGTGACCACTCTCCCCTTTTTTGCCGCCAGTAGTGCGAGGCCTGGACCAACAACACTGTCGACTTCTTTGGAGACCAGTGCCACATGTTTGCCTGCGCTGATTGCAAGCTCGGCATGACGGGCACCCGCTTCCGGATGGCCAGTCGCTTCGACCAGCACGTCAAATGGCAGGTGAATGACATGTGCAAGATCGCCAACGGCGATCGAAAGACCGTTGGTCCAGGCATGGCTGACTTCTTCCTTTGTGTGGCACTCGACCACAGCCTCGATCCCCACGGATTTTAAGGCGGCGGCGGCCGTGGCGCTGTCGACATCGACCGCAATCCGCACATTCATCAGGGAGACGTGCAGGCTCTGTGCCAGAAAACTGCGGCCAAACCCGCCGGTACCAACGATGCAGGCTTCTACTGGCTTCGCCGCACCGGCAAAGTATTCATGATAATTCATCGAGATCGATCCTTGTGGGCAGCTGGAACTAAGGCCTTCAAACCTTGGCTGAATGCTCGGTGGCGCGGCGTCGAAAGCCCCGCACACCGACGGTCTTGGCGACTATTGGCCAGGCAAGCATCAGAAGGCCGAGCGCCATGATTCCCGTGACGAGCGGGTTCGACCAGAAGATGCTCAGCGAACCATTCGACATCAGCATCGACTGACGAAAGGCATCCTCAGCCTTGTCGCCGAGAACCATCGCGAGGACGAGCGGAGCGATTGGATAATCCAGCTTCTTGAAAAGATAGCCAAAAATGCCGAAACCGAGCACGAGCCACATATCGAAAGTCGAATTGGCAATCTGATAGGCACCCGAGAAGATGATAGCGACGATCACCGGTCCGACGATCGAGAACGGCACCCGCAGGATCGAGGCGTAGAGCGGAACGGTTGCGAGCACCAGCAGAACGGCAACGACATTGCCGATATACATCGACGCAATGAGTCCCCAGACAAAGTCCGGCCGTTCGATGAACAACATCGGTCCCGGCGTCAGACCCCAGATCATCAATCCGCCCATCATCACCGCGGCGGTCGCCGAGCCGGGAACGCCCAGGGCCAGCATCGGTAGCAATGCAGATGTGCCGGCCGAATGGTCGGCAGTCTCCGGTGAAACGATGCCGCGTGGATCACCTTTGCCGAATTGGGACTTGTCCTTGGCGAAACGCCGAGCGAGGCCGTAGCTCATGAACGACGCCGCTGTCGGACCGGCAGGAGTGATACCCATCCAGATACCGATCAGCGTCGATCGAAGAATCGACCAACCGTAGCGCGGCATCTCCTTCAATGTTCTCAGCACGTCGATCGCCCTGACCCGCGCCTTGATTCCATCGAAGCGAAGCCCTTCCTCCGTGGTCAACAGCAATTCGCCAATCCCGAACAAGCCCATGACGGCAACGAGGAAGGAGACACCTTTGATAAGATCGGGAATTCCGAACGTCAGTCGTAGTCCACCCGAAATCGTATCCATACCGACGGTAGCGAAGGCGAAACCCAACATCATCATAACCAGTGTCTTGGCGGGTGCGTTGGAGCTCATACCGATGAAGCTCGCAAATGCCAGGAAATAGACCGCGAAGAACTCCGGCGAGGAAAACTGCAACGCGAAGCGTGCGACCCAGCTGGAGAGCAGCGTGATCATCAGCACCCCGGCAAGTGCTCCGATGCCGGCCGACATGAAAGCGAGGGTGAGCGCCCGTGTTGCCTGACCGTTTCTGGCCATCGGATAGCCGTCGAACGTCGTCGCGACCGAAGAGGGCTCACCGGGGATGTTGAAGAGGATCGAGGTGGTCGAGCCACCAAAGAGCGCGCCCCAATACATGCAGGAAAGGAGGATGATGGCCGAAATCGGGTCCATGGTGAAGGTGAGTGGCAGAAGCAACGAAACGCCGTTCGGCGCCCCTAGCCCCGGCAGCACGCCGACGAGTATTCCCAGCATCACTCCGGCGATCATGATGACAATGTGGTGCATGGTGATGACAGTGGCGAAGCCGTCCATCAAGTAGCCGAAATTGCCCATCGTCCATTTCCTCCGAAGTCGTTCATATGGTCGCGGTACATTTGGATCAGTAGATGCCGAGCCAGCTCTCAACCGGCCCCTTGAGCAGCGGCACCTGAAAACCGATCTCGAAAACCAGGTAGAACAGGGCCGTTACAGCCAGTGCCGAGACGACGGAAATCCACCAACGGTAACTTCCCTGCCACTTCATCGAGGCGAAGATATAAAGCGCTGTGCCGACATAGAGACCGAGAAACAACGAGACGACGATGAAGGCGACGATCGGCAAAAAGAAGCCGAGAACTGGCTTGGCCCTTTCGACGTCGATGAAAACCTCGCCGTCGTGATGAGAGAGAAATAGGCTGCGCAGCAAGGTCACCAAACTGCCGAGTATGATCAGGACACCAATATAAAAGGGGAAATAACCTGCCCCCGGTCCTGTCTCACTCCAGCCGATGCCGCTCCGCCAGGATCCATAGCAGACCGCGAGACCTGCCCCTGCGGTGAGGACTGCGGTGACGACTTCCATCGTCTTGCGGGACACCGATCCTTTTTCAAACTCGGCCATGCTCGCCTCCCAAGCGTTGCAAAGGTCGGAGACGCCAGCGGAGGCGCCCCCATAAATGGTTCACTTCACCAGCCAGCCTTCTCGCTTAAGGACCTTGCGGACGTTCTCGCGGTCACCTGTCTGGTAGGCATTGAAGTCACTACCCGCCATAAACTGCGATGTCTGCGAGGTCTTGGCAACGTAATCTGCCCATTCGGGAGTCTCGGAAACCTTCTTCAGAACGTCGCGGTAGAAGGCGACGACCTCCTCATCGACCCCGGCCGGCAGCCAGACGGTGCGCGGCATGCGGTAGCTGTCGATCGCAAGACCAGCCTCGGCGCAGGTCGGGATATCATGCCAACCCTTGCCATCATGCACGGGCGCTCCTTCCGGAAAGCGGTCCGGTCGGAAGACGCAAAGCGGCTTCACCATACCGGCCTGCCACTGGCCGCGATTTTCGTTGGGATTATTTACATTGGCATCAATGTGGCCGCCAGCCAACTGGACAGCCGCCTCACCGCCACTCTTGAATGGAATGTAACGGAATTCGGCACCTGCCGTCTCGGCTATGGTCGAAACAAGTATCTGATCGGTATCCTTGGACTGACTGCCGCCGAACTGAATTGCTTTCGGCTCAGTCTTGGCTGCCGCCACAAAATCCTTGATGTCGTTGAACTTGGATTCGCCATTCACCCACACAAGGAATTCATCCAGCGCTAAAGCGGCTACGGGCGTCAGGTCTTCCGGAGCGTAGGGAACGTCGGCAACACTCGGCAGAAGATATTCATTGTTGGTGCCGAATGTCAGTTTATAAGGATCGCCCTTGTAACCAGCCGCGTAAACGAAGCCTTCTGCTCCGCTGCCACCACCCTTGTTGGTGACCACGATCGGGGCGTCCATCAGTTTGTGTTTGGCAATAATCGATTGTACCGTTCGGGCGAAATTGTCGGTGCCACCGCCGGGGCCCGAAGTCACCACGAACTCAACCGGCCGTTTCGGCTCGAAAGCGAGCGCCGGCGCTGCGGTGGTTATCGCAAGCAGTGCTAGAGTAATCTGTTTCAGCATATCGGTTCCTCCCGGTTGTGCTGAACCGCCCGCCGTAAGCTCCTACCCCAGCGTTCGGTTCTGTCTTCGTTAATCGGTGTTATGCGCCGCCTCTTTCAACCTGAGTTGCCGCATTGCCATTTTTGCCGCCAGCAAGACAGCCTCGCGCGAGGCTCCTACATCGGCGATGCCGCGGCCGGCGATATCGTAGGCGGTGCCGTGGGCGGGGGTACAGAGCGGGAATGGCAAGCCCCCCATCATCGTGACGCCCTTGTCGAAACCCATCATCTTCATCGCGATTTGACCCTGATCGTGATACATGGTCAGGACGGCGTGGAAGCCCTCCTTCACTGCTCGCAGGAACACGGTGTCGGCTGGGAACGGACCTTCGACGGCGTAGCCTTCAGCCTTCGCCCGCGCCACCGCAGGCTCGATGACCTCGATTTCCTCCATTCCGAAGCTGCCACCGTCTCCGGCGTGCGGATTGAGCCCTGCTACCGCGATTTTCGGATTGTCGATCCCCGCGAGGCGCAGGCATGAAACCGTTAGCTCGACTTCCGCCAGAATAGCATCCTCGCTGATATGAGCGGAGACCGCCGACAGCGGGATATGCGAGGTTACCCGCGCATTCCAGATACGCTCGAGTACGTTAAACTCACGCATCCTTCCACTGAACGAAAGGACATCCGAAACGAAACGGATTTCGTCGTCATAGCCGGGATATGCGTAACGCATCGCCTTCTTGTTGAAAGGGGTGAAGCAGACGCCGTCCACGAGGCCCTCATGGGCGAGACGCAACGCGAAGCGAAAGTTCTCGGTCGCAAACATGCCGCCAGCAAGAGTTGCCTCGCCGCGTGTCACGTCAGCAGGATCAAGATGGCCAAGATCGACAAAAACGGGCCGTTCGGTTGGTGCGGCCGAAAAGTCGTCCGCAGCCCGATAATCAACATCCAGCTCAATGTTTGCGAACCCTGCACCCTCTTCCAGGATGCGGCGATCGCCAATGACGACAAAATGCGCCGCGTTCCTGAGTTCCGGCAAGGAAAGTATCCTGGCAGTTAGTTCCGAGCTGATGCCGGCCGGATCACCCATGGCAAGAGCCAGAACGGGCCTGCCCCGCATATCGGCAACAGATTCACTAAACGCCATAAAAACTCCTCCTCTCGATGACCAGCGAAGGACTACCCGTAAATTTCCGTTGGCGCAAGTATTTTGTATACAGTATAAAACATTATGTATTGGAGGTGGTATCATTTTGCCGCGTTCAGTGCAAAAATGTATCGATTCAGGCCTTTGATGGGCCTTGCGGGAGAGTAACAATGGCTTCGGAAGTGTTGGAACCTGGACGGCGCTCAGTTGCCACGATTTCCCGGCAATCGCTGCACGGGGAGATCGTTACACGGTTGCGTGACATGATCATCGAGGGTGACCTGCAACCCGGCGAGCGTATCTATGAGAATCAGCTTGGCGAGGAGTTGGGTGTCTCACGTACGCCTCTGCGAGAAGCGTTGAAATTTCTCGCCAGCGAGGGACTGGTCGAGCTCGTTCCGAGCCGCGGCGCCGTGGTCAAGCGCTTCTCGGCGAAGGATGTCGAGGACATGCTCATCGTCATCCGTTCAATGGAGATGCTGGCCGGCCGTCTCGCTTGCGTACAGGCAAGCGACGAAGGGATCGCTCAAATAAGACTCCTGCACGACGCGATGGTCAAACATTACAAGGCCGGGGAGCGGCTTGAATATTACAAGCTGAACCAACAAATCCATACCGGGATTGTCGCCCTTGCAAATAATGCCCCTCTCGCCGAAGTGCATGGATTGCTGCAATCGCGCGTCAAACGCGTCCGTTTTATCGGACATGAAGGAGCAGAGCGATGGGCAGGTGCCGTCGCCGAGCATGAGCGTATCATCGCAGCGCTCGAAACCCGCGATGCCGAGACATTAGCCCGTGAGCTCGACGCTCACCTCGCCAATGGCTGGGAGCGCGTGAAGTCGGTCGTCTAATTCTCCGCGAACGTTCGGGCTGAATACCCCGGATACTCAATCGCCGTGATCGTGGCCGTCGTGGAATGGCAGGTCGAGGCCGAAGGTCGTGATGAGATCCGCCACCTGCGCTGGACTGAGGTAGCGGGGATTAAGGTTTCGCAGGATGAGATAGAGCTTCGCCGTCTCCTCCAGCTCCTCGGTTGCGAAAACTGCCGCTTCAAGACTATCTCCGGCCACGACTGGCCCATGATTGGCAAGCAGTACCGATGAATATCTGCCCGCAAGTCCGCGGATCGCATCGGCTACTGCAGGGTCGCCTGGGCGGTAGTAGGGCACGAGAGCAGTTTGACCGGCGCGCATCAGATAATACGGCGTCATCGGAGGAAGCGCGGCGCGCGGATCGATCTCCGGCAGCATGGTCAAGGCAACAGCATGTGTGGAGTGAAGATGGACGATCGCGCGCGCACTTCCGCGCGTTTCATAAAGGGCGTTGTGAAGCGGAATTTCCTTGGTGGGCTTATCGCCGGATACCAGCCTTCCTGCCGCATCCAGGCGAGAGAGCCGGGCCGGGTCCAGAAAACCGAGCGAGGCATTTGTCGGTGTCACCAGCCAGCCGCCATCGTCCAGCCGCAACGATATGTTGCCCGACGAACCGGGTGTCAGGCCCCGTTCGAACAGGGACCGTCCGTAACGGCAGATTTCCTCACGCAGATGCGTATCAGACATTAAAATCCCTCCGGTGTCAGGCAGTTGCCCCTTCGATCAGCTCAAAACCAAGATCGACAACCCGTGGCGGTACGTTGTCCACGATGAGTTGCGCCGCCACCTGTCCGGTCGCGACGCGTGGCGTGCGTATTGTCGAGAGGGCTTGCGGCATTACACGGCCAATATCGAGGCCATTATAGCCAAAAATCGCCAGCTGGGACGGGATTGCAATTCTGTGTGCCAAACAATGGAAATAGCCGCCCAGCGCCATGTCGTCGTTTGAAAAATAGACAGCGTCGAGATGGGGGGTTCTAGCCAATAACTGGTCCAGCGCCAAACGCCCGTTCTCCACAGACGAAGCTCCAAGATGAATTTCCTGATCGACCAGCGGCACGCCATTCGCGCTCAATGTCTCGCAAAAACTGGAATACCGTTTGCCGGCGCGTGTATCACGGTCCAGATCGTGGCCTACATAACCGATCCGGCGATAACCGCGCTTCAATAGAAAATCAGCGCTTTCACGACCAGCCGCCCGGTTCGAGAAGCCAACCGCGAGATCCAGCGCGATGCCATCCACATCGAGCAATTCTACCACCCGGCAATTGGCCGCTCGCAGCATCTTGATTGTGCGCTCGCTATGTTCGTAACCTGCCAGCATCACTGCTGCGGGTCGCCAGGCAAGCATCGAGGCGACGAGTGCCTCCTCCCTTTCCAAGTCATAGTCGGTGACGGCGAAAACGGCCTGATGTTGATTTTCTTCCAGTGTGCCGCTCGCGCCTCTCAACACATCGGCGAAAACAATATTGGAAAGCGAGGGTATAACAAAGGCCACGAGACGAGATCCGGTGGAAGCCAGCGTTCCCGCGATCCTGTTTGGCACATAGCCCAGCCGTTCGACGGCGCTCATAACGCGATCTTTCGTCTTGCCGGAAAACGAGCCGTGGTTTCGCAGAACGCGGGAAACCGTGCTTTCCCCGACGCCGGCCGCTTCGGCTACCTGCGCAAGCGTCACTGTCACCTGATACTTGAAGTTCATATTCCCTCTTGAACCACTCGGTCACACGTGCCGGTCGCGGGCACTATACGAACAATGGCCGTCCGGATTATACAGCCGCTGTTCTTCCATAATTCAATTAATCAAGTTTTTTTGGCAGCGCTACCAATTTGTGATTGGCAGCGCTGCCATTACATGATTTATCACGAGTTGGAGAGATTTGTCGGCGCGCAGTCGGGGCCACTCGAGCCGGTCAAAAGCCGCGCCAAAAACTGTTCGTCCACGCCCGCAGCGCGGGCTGACCGGACCAGACTGGAGGATATAATTATGTCACCGCTTAACGTAATCCCGGGGAATGCCGCCGTGGCGGCTGTAATCGGACTCGGTTCAATGGGGCTAGGGATGGCCCTGTCGATGAAACGGGCCGGCCTTGATGTTGTCGGTTATGACATTACGCCCATGGCGATCGATCGTTTCATTGCGGAAGGCGGCCGCAGTGCAACGACACCTGCCGACACCGCAAAAGATGCCGACATCATTGTCTCCGTGGTCGTCAACGGTGCACAGACCGAGGCCATATTGTTCGGGCCAAATGGCATCGCCAACACGATGAAAGCCGGTTCCGTTTTTATCTCGTCAGCGACGATGGACCCCGCTGTCGCACGTGATCTATCGCAGCGCGTCGAGGCTCTCGGCTTTCATTATCTCGATGCGCCGATCTCAGGCGGAGCGGCAAAGGCCGCGACCGGCGAATTGACGATCATGGCATCGGGCTCCGAGCAGGCTTTCGAGCTTGCCCGCCCGGCTCTCGATGCGATGGCGGGCAAAGTCTACGAACTCGGCGATGCAGCCGGAGCAGGCGCGGCCTTCAAGATGGTCAACCAGCTTCTTGCCGGAGTGCACATCGCTGCCGCCTGCGAAGCTATAACCTTCGCTGCCAAACAGGGGCTCGATCTCAACAAGGTGTACGAAGTGATCACGGCGTCCGCCGGTAACTCCTGGATGTTCGAAAACCGGATACCGCACGTGCTGGCGGGAGACTACACACCCCTCAGCACTATAGAGATTTTCGTCAAGGATCTTGGCATCGTCCAGGACATCGCGCGGGCAGAGCGTTATCCGGTGCCGCTCGTAGCTGCGGCTTTGCAGATGTATCTGGCCGCCTCTGGCGCCGGCATGGGTCGCGACGACGACTCCTCTCTTGCACGCATCTATGCGCAGTTGTCAGGCACGAAGCTGCCAGATGCGAAGTCCCAAGGTTGATGAGGAGAACGCAGATGCCGGTATTCGCAGCCAACCTGACAATGATGTTCAACGAGTGGCCGTTTCTCGATCGCTTCGATGCCGCGGCAGATGCCGGATTTACCGCGGTCGAATATCTCTTTCCTTACGAAGCCACTCCGGAAGCAATCGCCGAGAGGCTTGTCCGCAACAACCTCCAGCAGGCGTTGTTCAATCTCCCTCCGGGCGATTGGGCTGCGGGAGAGCGCGGTATTGCGGCGCTTCCCGGACGGTTCGATGCCTTGAAATCGGATGTGGAACGGGCGCTCGACTATGCCTCGGCGACCGGCGTAAAGCGGTTGCACCTGATGGCTGGCATCGCTGATCCTCATGACGAAGATGCGGCATCCTGTTACCGGCGCGCGGTGATTTACACTGCCGAGCGGCTTGCCGAAGCGGGTATCGACCTGATGATCGAACCCATCAACGGACGAAACATGCCGGGATATTACCTCAATGATTTCAATGCAGCCGAACAGCTCATCACCGAACTCGGTCTGGCGAACCTGAAACTGCAGTTCGATATCTATCATCGCCAGATCATGCATGGCGATGTGGTCATGGCCCTGCGCCGTCTGATGCCAATAATCGGCCATATCCAGATCGCCAGTGTTCCATCCCGTCACGAACCCGATGGGGAAGAGCTGAACTATCCTTATCTGATCGAGGAGATCGACCGGCTTGCTTATGACGGTTTCATCGGTTGCGAATATAACCCCAGAACCCACACGCTGGACGGTTTGAACTGGTTCAAACCTTTTGCAAGGAGCTAGAGCATGGCTATTTTGCTTGGATCAATCGCCGACGATTATACCGGCGCATCCGATCTCGCCAACACATTAACGAAAAGTGGCCTGCGTACGATCCAGACGGTGGGCATTCCTGACGCCTCTCTGGCTTTGCCGGACGTCGATGCTGTCGTCGTCGCTCTCAAGATCCGCTCGGTGGCTGCAGCGGAAGCCGTGTCGGGTGCATCCGAAGCCTATCGATGGCTGCGCAAGCAGGACGTCAAACACGTGCTGTACAAAATCTGCTCGACTTTTGATTCCACCGATGCCGGCAACATCGGTCCGGTCACGGATGCGCTGCGTGATATGGCGGGCGGCGGCACGGTACTCGTGACCCCTGCTTTCCCGGAAACGGGCCGCACCGTCTATTTCGGCCACCTGTTCGTCAACGGGCAACCGCTAAACGAAAGTCCGCTCAAGGATCACCCGCTCAATCCGATGCACGATGCCAATCTCGTGCGTGTTATGGCGAGGCAGTCGCGCGGTACTGTCGGCCTTATCGATCTGGCAACGGTTGCGGCCGGACCAGCCGCTGTGACGGCACGGCTCGACTCCCTGCATGCGCAGGGTTTCACCGCAGCGATTGCAGATGCGATCTTCGAGCACGATCTCGAAGCTCTTGGTGCCGTTGCACTCCAAACACAGATTTCGACCGGCGCATCCGGCCTAGGCCTTGGACTTGCCCGGGCGCTTGTAAACTCCGGAAAAGTGCCGTTACCGACTGGCACCACGGCTGATGCAGTACGTCCCGTCGGCGGTCTGGCGGCCATACTCGCCGGCAGTTGCTCCAAGGCGACGCTCGAACAGCTTGAAATTGCCGAACGGTCGATGCCCGTGCTGAGGCTCGATCCCGAAAAGCTGCTGAAGGGTTCGGACGAAATAGCGGCAGCTCTCTCATGGGCCGGCGAACGCATTTCGGCCGGTCCGGTGATTGTCGCGGCAAGTGCGTCACCCGAAACGGTTTCCCGGTTGCAATCGCGACACGGACGCGAGGCCTCGGGTCATGCGATCGAAGCCGCCACGTCCACCATCGCGGCCGAGCTTGTGGCAAGAGGCGTACGCCGCCTGGTGATCGCAGGTGGCGAGACCTCCGGCGCGGTGGTAGACAGGCTGGCCATTCCTGCATTCCTGATCGGGCCTGAGATCGCGCCCGGGGTACCGGTCTTGCGGACGGTCGGCAACATGCAAGGAGATATGCTTCTGGCGCTGAAATCGGGAAATTTCGGAGGCAAGGATTTCTTCGCAGCCGCTCTGGCCATGATGCACTAAGGCGACAACACGGATTGGTTTCCGACCCTTTGTCTTGAGGTTGAGTGCGGGCCACAGCCGATGATCGTCATGACTCTCCCACGAAGACATAGTCTGCAGCATGCTGCGATTCCCGCCCTCTCAGGGCTTGGACTTTCTACAAATGGAATTAGACTAAATATCGCCATGGAGGCGATGATGACGAACAAATCCAAATTGGTGATGGTCCGGATTCACGGAAAAGTCCAAGGCGTTAGTTTTCGTATCTGGACGCGGATGGAGGCGGTGAAACTTGGGCTAACCGGATGGGTACGCAATGAGAATGACGGGTCCGTAACCGCCCTCATTGCCGGATCGGAGCAAGCTGTGTCTGTGATGTTGCAGCAGTTCAAAAAAGGACCAACCGGAGCATCGGTTTCCAGTGTCACGTGCGACGCTGTTGATGTGGGTGAGGCGCCAGACGGCTTCAACATTGTGGCTTAAAATCTTGCGGTTCGACCAGATCGGCAGATGAAAACAGTCTCGAAATGACGATGTGGTGCAGAGAGGCCGCTGCGCTTTGCAGTCGCCTCTTTAGCTCATGCCGCATCAGACCAGCTGGCTTGAATGATGCCTGAATCAACAGCGCGTCCGGTATAGTATTTCCAGAGCTTTGCCACATGCCTGTCGCGGTTGAATGTACTGCCGAAAGCATCAAGTTCCTCGGATGTGAGCGGCTCGACTTCTCCAAGACCATGCGCGCTATAGAGAGCCTTGGCGTTCTCGACAAAATGCACAGAATCGATGAGCAGATGTTTGACCGACTCTGCCACGATAACCTGCCCATGGGCCCTGATCTGCAGAGCCTGATGCTGTCCGAGTGTTTCTGCAAGAGCTCGGCCAAGCTTGGCATCGCTCACATGACTTGGATCTGGATGCACGGGAATGCCGCTAGCCCAGCGTATCGCGTGGTTCTTCACCGGTAGGAGCGGTTTGTTCTTCACGATGGTGAACGTGGTGGCGAGATCATCGTGGAAGTGCGCAACCGCTTGAACGTCGGGTCGTGCCCGCAGAACTTCTGTATGTAGATAAACCTCCGCGGGCGCGCGGATACCTTCCGGGCCCACGACCACCTGTCCATCGAGATCGCATATCAGGAGATCGTCTGGCCCAAGCGACGCGCGACTCTGGTCGAACGACTGAATAAGGAAGTGCTGACCGTCCGGCAAGCGCGCACTGACGTGACCACTATAGCCCAGGATGTCGAGACTATTTAATATAAGTGTGCAAGTCGCGACTTCTTCGCGCAACCTCTGCTCAACGTCGCGATCAGTCCGAGTTTGGGATTGCTGGTTGATGGTCATGCAAAGCTCCTGACATTGTCGTTCATTGCTCATCCTTCGAAGAGCAGGCCCCGGTAGAGAGGTATGGAAAGGATCATCTCGAAGCTCAGCCACAGGAACAACGCGATCGAAGCCGCGATGAGGATGCTGAACTTCACGCTCTTGCGGCCCTCGACGATCATGTATGATGCAACATAAGCTGGGACAGAAGGAAGAATACCGATAGTCATGACGCCTGCGGTAAAGGCGGCCACCCATGCGACTGCCAGCAGTTCCTTGTGTCCGGAAGGGTGAGATTCGCCTTCCTCGCCTTCCGCCTTGGGAACACCCGGCAGCCCGCTCGCAGGATTGAGATAGCGACGGACCAATTCTCCGGTCGAAGTCGATGTTCGCGAAAGGATATCCAGCGCAATCAGCACGAGCAGAACATAGCCGACGAGAAGTGGTACCTCCCGCGAAGCCGGGGGATATCCATACGCGGCGATGATGAATACCAGCGAGACTGCGAGAAATACCAGCGGCGGCGCGAAATTCTGGACAAATGCAGCAAAACCTTTTCGCGGAACACTCATGATACCTCCTCGACTGAATTTCGCCGCTGCATGAGTGTGCGGATCATTGGATAGGTCAAAGCCATGACGATCAGGGCAAACAGCAGCGCAGAAATCGGCCGTGTGACGAAGATCGACCAGCTGCCGCCCGAGATCATCATCGCCTGCGCGAAACTGCGTTCAGCGAGCTCGCCGAGCACCAGCGCGATCACCAGGGGCAGCCGTGGGTAATCGAAGCGGATGAGAAGATAACCGATCACGCCGAAGACGAAGGCCAGTACGATATCGCCAGGCAGTGAATCATTCGCGTAGGCGCCGACAAACGAGATCGCGATGACGGAGGGTACGAGGATATGCGCATCGAGACGCGTGATCATCGCCAGAGGCCGGACCATCATCAGCCCGATCACCGATGCCAGAATGGATGACAGGGTAAGCGTCAGAATGAGGCCATAGATCTCCGCCTCGTGATGCAGGATCATCGTTGGACCGGGTTCCATTCCATGTAGCACGAGCACACCGAGTAGCACCGCCATCTCGGCAGTGCCGGGAATGCCAAACGCCAGCGTCGGGATGAGATTGCCGCCATCCTTGGCGTTGTTGGCAGCCTCTGGTGCGATCACGCCTTCGATATTGCCTTTGCCGAAACTTTCCGGATTTTTAGATGCCTGAACCGTACTGAAATAGGCAAGGAACGCGGCGACGGTGCCACCAACGCCTGGAATCGCGCCCACCAGCGTTCCGATCAGCGAGCCGCGCAGAAGCGTTTTCCAATATTTGAACGAAGCCCAAACGCCATCAAGCGTTCCTGTCAGACCCACCTGTCCCTTGTCCTTTGCGATCGAGCCGCCCTTGGCCGACAGTTCGATCATCTCCGGAAAGGCAAACAGACCGATCATTGCCGGTGCGAGCGGGATGCCTTCCCACAAATGCTCGATACCAAAGGTAAATCGCGTGCCGCCATTGACATTATCGAAGCCGATAAACGCAAACAGCAGCCCGATGCCGCCAACGATCATGGCGCGCAGCATCCGTCCCGGCGCGCAGGCCGCGATAGTCACCAATCCCAAAGTTGCAAGGAGGAAGAATTCGGACGGACCAAAAGCGAGCACGATTTTCTTGGATATCGGAATAACCAGCAACAGCGTGAACACACCGATCACGCCGCCAACAGAAGAGGCGCTTGCAGAGGCACCGAGGGCAAGTCCCGCCTTGCCTTGTTGCGCAAGCGGGTAGCCATCAAGACACGTCGCCGCGTTGGGGGCGCCGCCCGGCAGGTTGATGAGGATCGAGGTAACGGATCCACCGAAGGATACGGCGCCCATCAGCCCCCCGGCCAGTGACAATGCCGAGTAGGGATCGAGACCCACGGTCATCGGGCCGAAAACCGCCAGCGCCGTGGTACCGCCCATGCCGGGCACAACACCGACGACAAGCCCGATCAGCATTCCGATCGTGAGAAACAGGAGCGACTGGAATGTAAATACGTTGCCAGCAGCGGTTAACGCGACATCAAGCATAGATCTTCCTTGAACCGGATTTACAGCCTAGTTTGCGGGCCCTAGAAACTGGCTGTAACGCTCGTAGAAGCTGAACTGCCCTTCCAGAATCCCTTTGGCGGCAGCGGCGTCGCCAGGCTCAACGGCAATTCCACTCTGCTGCGACCATGTCGCCATGGCCGGATCCTGCATTGCCGCCATCAGGCTGTCCGAAAGGGTTTTCGCTACGTCGGGCGGCAGATCTGGCGGGCCCGCTACAAGCCGCCCAACCGATAGTTTTGACAGATCTGGCTGCCCCATCTCGATTGCATTCTGAGCTCCAGGGACAGATGACTTTTCCTCAAAGGTTCCGATGATCCGCAATTCCCCGGATTCGACGAATTTTTCCATGACTGGAAGTGGACCAATCACAGCGTCTCCATCACCGCGGATAACAGCAAGCACATAGTCATTGCTGCCTTTGTATCCCGAGATGATTTCGCGCTTGATGCCAAGCATGTCGGTAGCGATCATGGTCGCCGAATAGGCAGTCGACGAGGGTCCCGAAGCGGTGAATTTCACCGGACGTCCAAGCGCCTTCAAATCCGCAACTGTTTTATAAGGCGAACCAGTAGGCACGCCAACGCCGTAGCCATCCTGTCCGAAACTGCCGAGCCAGGTCATCTTTTTCAGATCGTACTGCAGATCGCTGTCGCCGCGAATCTGCGGAACCAGCATGCCCGGTATATTGAAGATGCCGATCGTATAACCATCGGGCCGCGCCCGATAGACCTGTGCTGCACCGCGCGCACCCCCAGCGGCCGGGATGTTGGTTGGCACGATGTTGACCGACTGCGGCAAATGACGCTCAAGGATTGGAGCAACAGCCCGGACATATGTGTCAAAACCGCCGCCCGGGCTGACCGGTATGACGAATTCGATATTCTTGGCCGGAAAATCCGCAGCCATTGCCACTGGGGCAGTCACCATGCCAGCGCAGGTGATGAATGCTGCGAGCAACTTGTTCATTAATCTCTCCTCCATGTCCTCCGCCGGGAACGTCACATCGTGACATAGCGGTGACAAGAACAAATTTTAGCTGCCTGCCCCATGGAAATTAGCTGGCAAGCTTCGTCGGCGCGGTAAGGGCAAAGAGTCAGGCGATGTGTATTCCATAGAGCGTCGCGAGCTCATTGCCACCTTGCCAGACCATGTCGAGGGCCACGTAGACGATGATTGCCAGCCCGATCCAACCTATCCACTTGTACCTGTTGAGAAGTTTTGCGACGAAAGACGATGCAAGCCCCATCAGCAGCACTGACAGGATCAGTCCGAAGATCAACGCGTGCATATTCTCCTTGGCCGCACCGGCAACCGCCAGAACGTTGTCGAGGGACATCGAAACATCGGCAAGAATGATCTGAAAGATTGCCTGCCGGAACATCTTCGGTTTGATTGCGAGCTGGCCGCTCCCATCGACAGGATGGACTTCGGGGTCCTCATCGGAAGCACGCAATTCCTGCAACATCGTCCAGCAGATCCATAGAAGCAGTAACCCGCCGGCGAGCGTGATTCCGGTGATGGCAAGGAGCTTCACCGCCGTCACTGCGAAAACGATCCGGATACCCGCCGCTGCGGCGATGCCGGCTGCGATAGCCTTGCCACGCAGATCGTTCGCCAGACCAGCCGCTGCCATGGCGATGACGATCACATTATCCCCTGACAGGAGCACATTGATCATGATCACTTCGAAATAAGCGGCAATGGTAGCTTGATCCAGATGGAACGGCATCGTTGTATATTCTCGCTATAGTTGTAGTGAATCTCATCACGGTCAGGGAAACTCTGCCTTCCACAAGCGCTAACTCGCGAAGTTCGATTTCTCACAGTCATGCATGCGTGCCTTCAACTTGGACTCCAGAATCGCCAGGAACGCACGTACCTTTTTTGGTACGAACCGGCTTTTTGGATAAAACGCTTTGATAACGCGATCGGAAATTACGTTTCCGTCAAAGATCGAAACCAGTTCACCCGACTGGATCTCCTTTGCCACGCTATAGAACGGCAAACGCACAATGCCTGTGCCCTGCAATGCAGCGACAAGGATCGCTCCTTCCAGGTTGGAGTGAAATGTTCCATCGACAGGAACCCCGATCTTCTCATCGCCTGCCTTGATATGCCAGACTTTAGGATCCCGCTTCTGAGTCATATGAACGAGACAATTGTGGTGCTGAAGATCCAGAGGCTTGCATGGCATTCCGCATCGCGCGAAGTAGCTCGGCGCAGCACAGATCGCATAGGGCGCCGGACCAAGCTTGCGTTCAAAGAGTCCGCTATGGAAGGATTCGTCGGTGTCGAAATACCGGCTTCCAACAACGACATCCACGCCCCTCTCCATGAGGCTTACAGAATTGACGCTGACGGTCAGTTCTACCTTCACGGCCGGGAATTCGACATTGAAGTCGATGATCGCGGGTACGACCAACCCCTGCCCCACCCCTGGCGTTGTATGTATTCGCAAATTCCCGATCAGCTCGCTGCCAAGACCGCTGGCATCGGCTTTGGCCGCATCGAGCTCCGCAAGGATTCGGACGCAATGTTCGAACAGCACACTGCCGGCATCGGTCAGGAAAACCCGGTGCGTTGAGCGATGCAGCAGGGTGAGCGCAAGTGCATTTTCGAGCTGTGTGACGTGCTTGCTCATATACGACGGAGATTTTGCAAACATCTTCGCGGCTGCGGTGAAGCTGCCATGCTGCACAACCCGGGTAAATATGACGATATCATTGAGATCGAGCCCATCGAAACTTGAGCGGGCGATGTTGGATAACTGGGTCATGTCCTGTGCTTCCGGCATAAGCTATCAAGCGCGACAGATCATGAAAAGAGCAGCGATTTTATTACAACCGGTATGACGCCTGGCGGATCCATGAATTCACCGAGGTCGACGAAATCCAGGTCCTTCAACTGCACGCCATCGATGGAAATGATGTTCGATCCGATATCCAGTTCCTTTTCAAGAATTCGGCCAAGGGTCTGTCCGACATCCCCGTCAATCATCAGAACCAGCAGTTCTTTCCGCTGATCGACGGGTGCTGCAACCGTCTTGATGGCGGTGGCCATCGCCAGAAGGCGCTGATAGTCAGGTAACCCGCTCCACGAGAATGCGAGTGCCACCGGCGACGACAAATCACGATCCTGGCGTTCTGCATTCGATTTGAAGGCCTCGGCTATCTTGTCGGAATCGATCGTTCCCGGCAGGGCCATGCCGAGGTGGATGACCGGTATGTTGTGGACCGGCAGTGCTTCCAAACCGCTAATGTAGAGCGTTTTACCGCTGACCTGGACAGTGAACTGAGACGCACCGATTACCGTTGCCCGTATGCGTTGTCCCGCATCTATGACCGGCACGTCGATGCGCGGGCGAAGCTGAGCCACTATTTCCTGCGCCAAATTCCTGGCGATATCACCATGATCTTCGGTTTCATGACCGAAGATATATTCTGAAACGCCGCCTGAAAACGTGATGTAGGTGGGGACGACGTTTCTATCGAGTGCATCGGTTAACAGAAGCTTCCGTCCGAGATCGTCAAGCGGCATACCGAGAATTTGATCCACGGCCAGCGCAGCCAACCGTTTCGTGATCGCCTGCCGCGCTGTCTCGTCAGACAGTTCGCTCCGGGCAATTTCGATGCCCAACGCCTCGGCTACGATCCTGGCGGACTCGTCGATACGTGACCACTTCCCCTGCTGATCTTTCGCCAGCAACCGCCCACCGACAGCAAAGGCAGCCACGCTCAGAATTTCGCCCTTGTCGATCAGAGCAAGCTTGGTCGTACCTCCACCGATATCGACGTGAAGGCCGCAGGCGTTGCGCTTCCTGGACAAAGCGGATGCGCCAGACCCGTGTGCAGCTAGTATGGATTCAAGTTTGTGGCCCGCGGTGGCGCAGACAAACTTACCCGACTCACTCGCAAATATCTCGTCTATGGCGCGAGCGTTCGTGCGCTTTATGGCTTCGCCGGTGAGGATAACCGCACCTGAATCGACGTCAGCTCGCTTATAGCCGGCATCGTGATAACAATGGTGAAAGAAATGCCGCAGCTCATGGGCGTCGATCGTCCCATCCGGAAGGAATGGCGTCAGCAGGATCGGTGACCGCCAGAGAACCGTTCGTTCGACAACGACAAAACGGCTCGACAGGTCATCCTTCTCCCGCTGCAGAACGATACGCGCAAAAAGCAGATGCGAGGTGGAACTGCCGATATCGATACCGACTGTGAGAAGTTCGAGGTTTTCCTGTTCCCAGATCGATCTGGCAATCGCCAGCTGATCCGATTCGGACAGGTCCTCATGCTCGTGGTCGAGATCAAAATCGTGCACGGCGGTTCCTTCCGTTATGCGATGCGTATTGCAAAGGTCAGTTGCGCCCACCGGGCGCAACGTCGCTGTGGCGAGGTCACGTAGCCGGCCCGGCCAGAATAGGAGTCTTGATGACACCGGTCAGCGATTCTCTTGGCAATGCCAGAACCGCCTGTTCGTCAAAAGTATCGCCCATTGCAGAAGGCACCCCGGTCTCCTTGAGCGCCTCAAGGAACTTGCGATGGACACGCGGATCCTGATCCTCGTACTCGATCTGCCGGCCACCATCCTTGACGGATGTTGCGCCCTTGCCTTCGGCGCTTTTACGACGCAGCGAGATGAAGGGATAACGGCGGCTTCCGAGGCTGCAAGCGACATAGCGTGCGGGCTCAGGGCCCGTGTTGAAATGCTGATGGTACATCCAGAACGGCGGCGTATACATGAAACCGTGTTTCCACGGAAATTCCTTGAACTCCGACTCGCCCTCGTACCAAAGCAGCGAATAACCCGTGCCGTCAACCGCATGGACGTGCGTTCCGGCCGCATGGCGATGTGCCTTCTTGTAGCGCCCGACGGGCATCTGGGAGACATGCGCGTGCATGGTTCCGTCAGCCAGGACAAAATTGACGTTCAATGAACCCTTGCCACGACCCTCGAACTCATAAAGTTTGAAGCTGGTAAGGTTATGGACGAAATTGGTTTCCCAGATGTTCTGGATCTTTCTGGCGGATTCGGTTCCGTAGGAATACAGGACGCCCTCACCTTCGAAATGTTTCGACTGCCCGGTCCTCTCGGGAAAGGCAAAATCGTTTTTGAAGATGAAATCCAGATTGTGATAGAGATTGATGCTCAAAGGGGCATCATTGGTGCACGACAGGCGCACCGGCTCGCGGCCGGATCCATTGTGAATCTGGTAGGTACAATTGAGCGGAATCGCAAACAGGGCTTTCGGACCCCACTCGAAGGTCCGTACCTCTCCATTGGGCAGCCAGACCGTCGTCGAGCCATAGCCTGCAAGCACGAAGAAAAACGCCTCGTAAAGATGCCTGACCGGGCTGGTCTTGCGGCCGGGCAAAACCTCGATGACATAGTTCGCCATGAAGTCGCCCATGCCAACTGTATGTGCGAAACAACCGCGGGCGTCATAGCGATCCCACGGGCCCGTATCGAGGGTGAGCAGATCATGCCCGAAGTCGAAATGGATCGGAATGCCCTCCCCCGTGGCCCAATCCTTATAGGGATCTACCAGGAATTTTGAGTTGTCCGGATCCTGAACCGCGACGGGTTCCAATCCAAGCGGCGCTTTTTCTGCATTGGTTGCCATAGAATTCACTCTCGATTTACGTTTCTATCCCTAATCGCGGAAGTATCCGCATTTTGCGGGGGCCTCGGTAGCGTAGTTTCGGAAAAAACATTTTCTCGGCTTGCGCTTTTCTGTCATCCCTAACCTACCCCGCCTTCCGACGACGACAGCGGCCGCACAACTCTGCCCAGGTAAGTCGCTTCCGGGCCATAAAGCAGGGCTTTGACGTCGTCAGCACGCAGCGTCTTGATGATCTGATCGACCTGCCCCGAAAGCGGCAGCATCAGGCCACCCCTCTGGGCAAGATCCAGCGTCACATCCATATCCTTTTCCTGCCAGGTAAACCGTGTGCTGTCCCACCGGCTGAGCGTACCGTTCGTACCCTGGGCATTGCAGCAGGACTTCGCGCATTCGTTGTGCGTCGATCCCATAACGCTTGGCAATCAGCAGCGTCTCGAAGTTTGCGACGCAATGCACCCAATGCAGAAGATTGTTGCAGGATTTGGCGATCTGGCCCGCGCCACGCGGTCCAACATGAATGACATCGCGGCTATAGCTCATCAAAACGGGCCGGATGCGCTCGATATCTTCTTCCGAACCACCGCACAACGACAGCAGTGTACCCTCGCGCGCGCCTGAAGCTCCGTAGACGACTGGCGCGTCAACGAGACGCTTGCCCTTGGCTTCGATCTGCGGTCCCAACTGCAGCATCGTCTCGGGGCTGATGGTGGCGGCAACAACGATGGTCGCTCCGTCAGAGGCCCTGTCGGCCAACTCCTGCGAAACATCGATCACCTGCTGATCCGTCGCCACGACGAGAATAAACACATCCGCCGCTTGAACCAGTTCGGCGAGGCTTTCCTTCGTCATGAGGCCGCGCCCGCGAGCCATTTCAAGCTTTTCTTGATTGACATCGAAAGCTGCAACTTCAATGTCATGGCCGAGTATGTGGCCCGCCATCGCAAGGCCCATCTCTCCGACTCCCACGACTCCAACCTTCATGTCTGCCTCCAGATAAATCGATAGGGCATCGGTTCACCCTGCATGTTGAGTGATGATGTCCACGAGCGCGGGAACACCGCTCTTGACCTTCGCTATCGCCCGGTCAAGCGCATCGGCGATGTCCTTGGCATCTTCGATCGGACCTTCGGCGTACCAGCCAAATCCGCGCGCTATCGTGGAAAAATCCGGAGCCGGATCCATGATATCCATGCCGATATAGGCGCGTTCGACGGGCGTTCCGCGCTGCCGGGCCACGGTGATCTGGTGTTCCCAATCATTGTAATAGGCGCGGTTGTTGTGCATCACGCAGAGGAACGGCACCTTGTGTTTTGCCGCAAACCACAGGGCGCCAACATCGAACAGGAGATCGCCATCAGTCTGGCAATCGACAACGAGCCGTCCGGTACTGCGATGAGCAAGCGCCACGCCTGTCGCCATGCCGATCTGCGTTCCAGTTCCAAGTGCTTTCCCAGGCCAGCGATAGGGGCGGTCGAAATCCCAGAGCTTTAGCGCCCAATCCTCAAACGCGTTGGTTGTGAGAACCCAATCCTCATGCTGGATCTTGTTCCAGACTTCCGTAGCGAGCCTCGGTAGCGTTATCGGGCTTGCATCCCAGTTGATCTGCGCCTCTTCGTGCCATTTCCGGCGCTGTGCGTCGTGAAGATCGCCGACCGCCCGTGTTCGTTCAGCAACCTTGCGAGCAAGCTTCGCATCATCCTTGGTACGATTGGCAATGATCGATGTCAGTGCTGGCAGGGCAAGAGCGGTATCAGCAAGCACGCGCTGTGCACATTCGGGAAAACGCTGATAGTCGGTTGCCCATTTTGATATCTCGATATCGGCGAACCCGATATCCAGCCACTCGCAATGCTCCGGGAAAAGCGGCTTCAACGTGCGATTTATGCGGTCGTTTTCGTGCGTCGGGCGCTCCCAATCCCGGCAATCGAGCAGAGTAATCAGATCGGCCTGTTTGAACACGTCCCGATTCATACGCATGTCGAGTGGATGCTCGGTTGGGAAATTAAGTCGCCACTGCGTATCGGCGACGGGTGCGCCCAGCGTCTCCGCAAGGGCAACCATGTCCGAAAAGCCATTCTTGTCGCGTCCGACGAACTGCGGCACGAGCACCGGCCAGTCTGCTGCGACCAGGCGGTCGGCGGCTTCTTCAAGTGCGGCAGGATCTGGAGCGATCCGGCTGGGCGTTTTTGTGGATTTGACTGAGGGCAGCGCAATCGGCTCGGAAAGCGGCGCTTCCTGAAGGGCGGCATCGTAGCACATGTAGATCGGGCCCTGAGGCTCGGTCATCATGATTGAGTAGGCCCGGGCAAAACTGTCGACAACGCCGCCCATGCCGCCCGGCTGATAATCCCACTTTACGTAGTCGCGGATCTGCGTCCCCTGGACATTCGCCGTATGTGCCCAGTCGACCCGAGGCCGCCTCTTGCCCTCATCCATTGGTCCTGTAGCACCGATAACGAAGACGGGAGCACGATCCGTATAGGCGTAGTAGATGCCCATGGTGGCGTGCAGGAGACCAACGACATTGTGCACGATGACAGCCAGCGGCTGGCCGGACGCTTTCGCATAGCCATGCGCTATCTGGACCGCGATTTTTTCGTGCTGGCAGAGCAGCATCGGTGGCTCGTCGCCATTGTGATTGACGAGTGAATCGTGCAGCCCGCGATAGCTTGCGCCAGGATTGAGCGTGATAAAGGGAAACCCATATTGCTTGATCATGTCAGCAATAATATCGGATTGCCACCCAAGTCCGTCGTTCTGCGTCACTGACGTTTCCGGCGCTGAGCTATCCATCTTTAATCCCTGTTTTGTTCGATCAAAAATTTGGCGACCAGCGTGTTCCGGTCGCCCCGTTTCGGCAGATAGGTCTGCTATTCCGGCTTCAGGGAGTCTTTGAGGAACTGCACGATTTCCGGCGTCTGATCCATGGCCGTCTTGACAGAATCGCCTACGGCGTCGCCGATCAGCGGATCCAGCGGCAAGCCAAGTGTCTTGGCCTTGGCGATGAATTCTGGATCGGATGTTGCCGCGGCATAGGCGTCGCGTAGCACCTTCAGGCGATCGGCTGGAATGCCTGCAGGTCCGGCCGTCAATCGCGAAATGTTGCTCTGCGATGCGACGAGTGCGATGGCTTTCTTGCCTTCTTCGTTCGTCACCATCGAGGATAGCTGCGGAATATCGGTTTCCGAGCCACCGATCTGCGCGATGAACTTGCCATTCCCGTCATCGACGAACTGCTGGAATGTCGAGCGTGAGCCGACGATGCCCTGCACTTCGCCGCGGCGCATCGCCAGCTGGTCCTCATTGCCGTTGTAGCCGGTGATCACCTGAATTGGCAGACCGATCGTCTTGACCAGCATCGTCGTTTCGATCGTCGATGCGCTGCCGACACCGGCCGCCGCAAACTTGATCGGCTCCTTGAGGTTCTTCAGCTGATCGAAGCTCGTGATACCGGAATCTTTGGAAACCACTATGACGCGCGGATCAGACGACACCTTGCCGATCCAGGACATCTTGGTCAGGTCGAATTTGATACCGGGATCGCCGGTCAGCTGACCGTAGATAAGGCCGGTGTTGAAGGTACCGAAGGTCAGTCCGTCCGGGTCGGAAGCGTAGATATAGTTGGTGCCGATGAGGTGACCTGCTCCCGGCATGTTCTGCACGACGAACGTTGATCCCGGCAAGTGTTTCTGCATGAACTCCGTGATGAGACGGCCATTTGTATCATAGCCGCCGCCGGGAGCCGTCGCGACAATGTAGGTTACCGTTTTTCCCTTGTAGAAGTCGGTGGCATCGTCCGCCAGCGCTATTCCGCACCCGAGCCCGGCGACCACGGCGGCACCAAAAACTGCCGCGCGAATTGATTGCTTGAACATTACTTTCCCTCCCTTTTTACTGCCTTGTGTTGCGGCAGCGATTGCTTGCTGTTCTGGATATGACTGTTTGTCGGTTAACTCACTTCGAACCCCAAGGCTCGCAAAACGATCGGTGTCAGAAAGCCGTGGAAGAGCTGCACGCGCAGCAGCACACCGAACATCAGATAGAGAACGACTGTTGCCGCTACCGCGAGGCACAATGCGAGCCTCCAGCTTGCCTCTGCCTGCTTGCGGAGAAACGACAACAACATTACCGGCACGCTGATATAAAAGCCGAAGACGAGAACGGCCGCGATGAAGCCGACAAAGTAGGCCCACATCGTCAATTCGCGCGACACGGTATGAGGACCGAATTCCGGCTCTTCCTCAGGAATCAGATTGGCCGGGACGCCCGCCTTTGATGCCGGTTGGAAGCTTTCGGCCAGCTGGCTGCCGGGCGCGCGCAGGAGGTCCATGCCGAGTTGCAGCAGGCACAACGCGATTCCCGGTATTCCAACCACAAATGGCATGAACCGTGCGTTTGGCGGGAACTGAGTGGCCATTGCGACCATCGTGCCGAAGATCGCGAGCATGACGAATGTGAGCCAGGTGCTGAAGCTGAGCTGTTTCATAGGTTCGCTCCAACGCTTGAATTGGCGCGATGCGGTCTGAAATTGCGATAGAACGCGTAGACCATCAGTCCAACGATCATGGCGATCAGGACAAGCGAGATGGGCCGCAGGAAGAAGCTGTAACCCCAGAGCTGCAGCGCCTGATTGAGTGACGCTTCCGCTTTGCCCCCGAGAACGAGACCGATCACGAATGGCGAGCGTGGCCAGCCTGCCCGAAGGAAGCCATAACCAATCGCACTGAACAGCACGAGAACAACAAGGTTCTGCCACTGATAATCACTGACGAAGCAGCCAAGCGACACAAAAACGAGAATGAAAGGTACGAGATAGCGGCCATTGACGAAGGTAAGCACCGCGACCCAGCGGCAAACGACGAGCAGGATGCAGACCGCAATCAGATTGCCGACGACCAATGCCCATATCAGCGTCCAGACGAGGTCAAGGTGCTGCGTGACCATCGTCGCGCCAGGCTGAATGCCGAGAATGAGGAACGCTCCGAGCAGAACGGCCATTCCCGAACTTCCCGGAATACCGAAGAAGAGGGTCGGCAGTAGCGAGCCGCCTTCCTTGCCGTTGCTCGCGGTTTCAGGCGCGATAACACCTTCGATAGCTCCTTTGCCGAAACGCTCCGGCGTCTTCGAGCTCTGGACCGCATGGCCATAGCAAAGCCAGGCAGCGGTCGAACCGCCAAGCCCCGGTATCATGCCGATTACGGCGCCGATGACTGAAGTACGCAGGACGAGCCACCAATGGCGCGGTACTTCCATGACGCCCGAGAGTAGTTGCTGATAGTTGAAACCCTTGTCCATCGGCACTGCGGATATAGCCCCGCCCTTGGTGCTGAGCGCGATCATCTCCGGCACGGCAAAAAGAGCGAGCACGGCGGTAACAAGACTCACACCATCCCAAAGGAACAGCATGTCGCCGGCATAGCGCGGCGTACCTGTGATCGGGTCCATGCCGATGGTTGATAACATCAGGCCGTAAAAGCCGACGATCAGACCTTTGACGATCTTCTTTCCGCTCGAGAGAAACGCGATGAAGCTGATGCCAAGAAGCGCAATCAAGAAGAATTCAGCTGGACTGAACATGAGAATGACGGGTTCGAGAACCGGTATCATGATGGCGAATACGATCGCGCCGATGATACCCCCGACGCCGGATGCGGTAATGCTGGCACCGAGTGCACGCGCCGCCTGCCCCTGTTTAGCCAACGGATATCCGTCCAAAGTCGTCGCAGCATCGTCACCGTCACCGGGTATGCCGAACATGATACTGGATATCTGGCCGCTGGTGCCGTTTACGGCATGCATCGTCAGCAGGAACACCGCTCCTGAAACCTTGTCCATGCCATAGACGAATGGAATGGCCATTGCGATGGAAAGCTTTCCGCCAATACCGGGCGTGACACCGACCAGCAATCCGAAGATCACTGCGATCAGCATGAGGCCCATTATGTGGGGCGAGCTCACAAGGCCATAGAGCGCGGCAAACATGGTCTCGATCATTACAGTATCAATCCTCCCATCCAACGGACGGCAATCCTGGATTGCGATCCGTCATGCAATTGCTGCTAAGCTCCTCCACGAGCACGGCGCATGCAAAGTTGTTGCGCTGGCTAAAACGGCAGCGGCTCCCCAATTAGGGTCAATCCGATGCATTTTGTCCAAAGCAAAATATTACGCTCAGTCCAGTTGTTTTTGTGTGGGCTGGTGCAGCGACGCTGCTGACGAGTTTATTGCTGCCGCATGGAAGATAAGGGAAAATCACACCGCACTAAGTTTTTCTTAGTTGGCCGTTAAGGCGAAATAGCGTGGACTTCCTCTGCTTTCAGGGCGAAGTTTTTATGTGATTTTTATGAGTCCGTGTTTTGCCGCTTCGAGCGTCATCACGTTCCACCATGATCCTAATCAATCTAATCAGGCGCCCGTGACGTGTCTTTATTGCTTCGGCATTTCAGGGGCTCAGGCGGTAGCTGGCCTTGCGGCGGGGGAAGACTTCTTGGAACAACGTGTTGACGAAACCAACCAACCAGAAGAGCCGCGCGCATCGCTCGGATCCTTGCTCGTGTCCTTTCTGAAACTCGGTGCTTCGTCCTTTGGCGGAGGCATGGCCGCCTGGACCTATCGGGAGATTGTTGAACGGCGCGGCTGGATGACCGATGAGAACTTCTTGCAAACACAAACCATCGCCCAGATATTGCCCGGCGCCAATCCTGTAAACCTCGCCGTCTATATTGGGCTAAAACTGCGCGGCCTTCCAGGGGCTGTCATTGCTACATTCGCGATGGTGGCACCGGCATTTACCGTCATCATCCTGCTCAGCACGGTCTATCGGCAGTTGAGCGCGTATCCGGAAACGCATTCGGTTTTGCGGGGACTTGCCTGCGTCGGGATAGCATCGACGCTGACGATGGGTATGAAAACGGCGCGGCGCTTGCATGGGCAGACGTTACCCATACTCATTGCGGTGTCCGTATTCATCATGGTCGGTGTGCTGCGTTGGCCGCTCGTTCCCGTCGTCTTCGCAAGCATCCCGCCCAGCGTATTGGTGTCCTATCTGTTGAATGCGAGCAAAAAACATGGATGACGACAAGCTTCTCGGTCTCGTCCTTCTATGTGTTCCGCTTTCGCTCGTATCGTTTGGCGGCGGGCAGACCATTGTTGCCAGTTTGCAGCATCAGACCGTCGATGTTCAGCACCTCCTGACAAGCCGCCAGTTCACTGATCTCTATGCCATCTCGCGCGCATCGCCCGGTCCAAGCACCCTCATCGTTGCGTTGATCGGATGGGGGATCAGCGGTTTCTGGGGAGCGATCATCGCCACGCTCGCGATCTTCATTCCGTCCTCGGCGTTGATCTGTATTTTCGGCAGCTGGTGGCAACGGCATCGCCTTTCCCCTTGGGGACGCGCAGTAGAGCGTGGCCTCACGCCAATAGCGGTTGGATTGATCGTCGCAGGCGGGTTGGCGGTTTCTCAGTCAGCAGGGTTGAGCCTGTTTGAAATCGCGACAACGCTGGTGGCCGCGGCCTTTCTCATACTCACAAGGGTTGGGCCTTATCCGGTTCTTGGTACTGTTGGAGCGCTCTATTTCTGTCTCAGTGCCGCTGGCAAAATCTAGTTCCCGGAAGCAGTTTTCCTCCATCGCCAATTGACCAGCACGCAATTCGCAGTATTATGCGTAAAATAGAACGCAGTTCCTTATAGAAGAACATACTGCATCTTGTTGAAGCTGCGGAGGAGGCAGAAATGGTCGAGCCACTGGTATTGCGCATAGCCCTCGGCAAGCACGATCACGTGAGGCCGCTTAAGGATGGCAGCGTAAAGTCGCCCCGCCTGAGGCTGGAATTCCAGGAGTTCGATCCCTTGCCGAAAGCGTTTCGAACCATGGTGCGTGGCGGCGACCTAGATGTCAGCGAAATGGCCTTGACGACGCATCTCGTTGCCCAGGACCTCGGCAAGCCCATCACGGCACTTCCGATACCGCTGTGGCGGCGGCTACATCACGACAATCTGGTTTGCGCCGCGGGATCTGACCTTGGCGAACCGGCCGATCTTCAGGACAAGAAGGTCGGTGTGCGTGCTTACACGCAGACGACCGGCGTCTGGATCCGCGGGATACTCAAATCGGAATATGGCGTGGACCTCAATCGCATCACTTGGGTGACCATGGAAGATGCCCATGTTGCCGAATACAACGACCCGGACAAATGCAGTTCGCAACACCAGCGGCAAGGGCCTGCGTGAACTCCTGCTCTCGGGCGAACTGGCAGCGATCATGGGTGAACGCAACGTCGATCCCGCCGATGTACGTCCGCTTATAGCGGATGCGGACGATGCAGCGTTGAAGTGGTCAGAAAAGACAGGGATATTCCCGGTCAACCACATCGTTTCCGTCAGGAAAGAACTTCTTGAACAGCATCCTTGGCTCACCGGCGAACTCATGGCTCTCTTCGAAGAGGCGCGGCAGAGATCCGGAGCCAAGGGGACGGCTGCCCTACCCTACGGGCTGGAGGCGACACGCAGGGCAATGCAGACGCTGCTCGACTACGCCTTCGACCAACGGCTCAGTTCACGTCCCTACGAAGTCGACGAACTTTTCTGGAAACACTGAATGTTGTGTCCGGGCGGGAATGCCGCACATCCTGCAACTCCATTTGACCTAACTTGGGCAATATTCATGATCATCGATATCCACGGTCACTACACCACAGAACCCCAGGCACTGCACCAGTTCCGGGACAAGCAGCTGGCCGGCCTCGCCGATCCAATGCGGCGCCCGACCAGCACGGATCTCGGCATCACCGACGATATGCTGCGGCAGTCCGTCGAACCGCAACTCAAGCTTCAACGGGAACGCGGCAGCGACCTGACGATCTTTTCGCCGCGCGCTGCAGGCATGGCGCATCATGTGGGAACCGAAGCCGTCAGCATGCAATGGACTACGCTTTCCAACGATCTGATCCACCGGATATGCACGCTTCTTCCCGATAACTTTGCCGCCGTCGGTCAATTGCCACAGCACCCCGGTTCTCCTCCGAAGAACTGCATTCCGGAACTGGAGCGTCTGGTCAACGAGCTTGGATTCATCGGCGTCAATCTCAATCCCGATCCGTCCGGCGGCTACTGGACGGATCCGCCACTTACCGATCGTCAATGGTATCCGCTCTATGAAAAGCTGTGCGAACTCGATGTGCCGGCAATGATACACGTGACGTCGTCGTGCAACCCGAACTTCCATCACACGGGCGCGCACTACATAAACGGCGACACCACCGCATTCATGCAGCTCATACAGGGCGATCTTTTCAAGGATTTTCCGACGCTGAAGTTCGTCATACCGCATGGTGGCGGTGCAGTTCCATTCCATTGGGGCCGTTATCGCGGTCTTGCGCAGGAGATGAAGAAACCGCTGCTGGCGGACCATCTTCTCAAGAACGTCTTCTTCGATACATGCGTGTACCACTATCCGGGCATCGAACTGATGGCCAAGGTCATCCCGGTCGACAACATATTATTCGCCTCGGAAATGCTGGGCGCGGTCAAGGGCATCGACCCCGAGACTGGCCATTACTATGACGACACGAAGCGCTATATCGATCAGCTCGAGACGCTGGGCGAGCCGAGTCGTTACAAGATATTCGAAGGCAATGCACGGCGGGTCTATCCGCGCCTTGACGCGCAACTGACGAAACGCGGTCATCCCGCCAAGCCAGTGAACTGACCAATGAATATCGTTGCGATCACGAGGTGCGACATCTTCAAAACGCCCATCCGTCTAGCAGCAGGAGAGGTCGTCGCCGTTCGAGACAATCGCCTGCTTCATCCACGACGGAGGCAAGTCTTCCGGCGTGACCTCGATAATCGGTTTGAACACCTTGAATGCGTGCCGGCTCTCGCTCGTTGTCCAGAAAGTCACAATGGTTTCGAGCGGTGGGCATCCGGGCAATCCGCAGGCAACCTCCACCACGGAGACAGTCATATCCTGCGAGAGGCCGAAGCGTTCAGCCGTCCAGGTCTTTACGCGCCTGATGGCGGTAAGTTTTTCGCGGTCGGGAATAGCGGATTTGAGCATGATTTCAACCTGAGGACCGGCGCAAACGCTGCCGGTTTCAGGCACCTACATAGGCTGACAACCGCCAATTTGTCAAAACGGAACGCAGTAATACGCCGCTGAACCAAATCCACGTTCGCCAGTCAGCGACGAGAATTTCCAGGGAGTTTGAAATGACAGAACAAGTCTTAGCTGCCGTCCGCACTGGGCCAAGCCAGATGGAAATCCGCGAATATCCAATGCCCGATATTCCCGATGACGCGGCGTTGCTGAAGATGGAAGTGGCGGGTATTTGCGGGACCGACGTCAAGCTGTTCAAGACGCCGCCGTCCAATGCCCCGACCATCATGGGGCATGAAAATATTGGCTATATTGCCAAGGCAGGCCGCGAATTCACGCGGCGCAAGGGCTTCAAGGAAGGTGATCTGGTGTTTGTCGAGCATTATGTCATGTGTGGCAAATGCAAATGGTGCCATCAGGGTCAATACCGGCATTGCGAAAACACCGATTGGCGCAATAATCCGGATGGTATCCGCTATGGTTATACCAGCGCGGAACGAGCCCCGCATCTTTGGGGGGGCTTTGCCCAATACGTCTATCTGCCGTGGAATGCCGTAGTGCACCGCGTCCCCGCTGGCGTCACACCAGAACTTGCCGGTCTGGTTACGCCCATGGCCAACGGTGTCGAGTGGTCGCTCTTCGATTCCAATGTCGGTTACAATTCTACGGTGTTGATCCAGGGGCCGGGACAACAAGGATTGTCGCAAACCGTCATCTGCAAACAGGCGGGCGCGTCGCTGATCATCGTCACCGGAACCACCAAGGATGCCGCTCGCCTCGAAGTGGCAAAGTCGCTCGGAGCCGACTACGTCATCGATGTGCAGAAAGAAGACCCGCTTGCTCGCATCATGGAGATTACCGGTGGAAAAGGCGTCGATGTCTCACTGGATTGTACAGCCGGCGCCGGTACGATTCCGATCCTGCTTGGCATCGAGGCTTTGGTGCGCAAAGCCGGCACCATTCTGGTTCAGGGCGAAATGAAGGAATTTCCGAACTTTCCCCTCGAAAAGATGACCGTCAAGGCGATCACGCTCAAGAGCGCTCGAGGCCATAGCTACCAGGCATGTGAACTTGCTCTCGAGCAGATCGCCTCCAAACGCTTCGATCTCGAAAAAATCACTACCCACCGTTTCGGATTGAAGGATGCTGCCCTCGCGATCAAATCTGTCGGCGGGCAAGGCGTGCCCGACGTCATTCATGCCTCGTTGCTGCCGTGGGAATAAGCCGGAACATTGCTGCACAATCTGGAAAGGAATATCGCCATGGCACATGGTTTCAGAATACTCGAACGGACGCGCAGAGTTGACGAGCAGACAGTCAGGCAATTTCGGGAATTGCCTGTAGCCAATGTCAGCGACGTCATGTCCCGCCTTACCGCTGGCGGACCAAATCTCCGTCCGTTTCATGCGGGCGGCCCTTTGGCGGGGCCGGCTTTCACGGTGAAGACCCGGCCGGGCGACAATCTGATGGTTCACAAAGCGCTGCTGATGGCGAAGCCCGGCGACGTGATCGTCGTCGATGCCGGCGGAGAGTTGTCAAACGCACTTGTCGGCGAGATGATGCTTTCGCACGCCATACAGATCGGCGTTGCCGGCGTTGTGATAAACGGCGCCGTTCGCGACTATGGTTGGATCAAGAACAACAGCTTTCCGGTTTTCGCAGCAGGTATCACGCATCGCGGCCCATACAAGGACGGTCCGGGCGAAATCAACGTGCCGATTTCGCTCGATGGAATGGTCATCAACCCAGGTGACCTGATCATAGGCGACGACGACGGACTGCTCTGTGTTCCGTACGAACTGACTGGCGAAATTTATCCGCTCGCCAAGGCTAAAAACGAGGCGGAAACCAAAATCGTGGCCAATACGCTTGCGGGCAAGCTCGATCCTAAACTTTGGGTCGACGAAAGCCTGAAACGGCTCGGTTGCGAGGGAGTTTGAAAATGGCGACGGCCACGATCGACGGAATATCGACACGCTATGAAGTTATTGGCTCGGGTGCGCCTTTGCTCATGTATTCGCCGGGCGGCTTCGACGCAACGATCGAAAAGTGGTCCACCCAAGGCATTTACGCGCAGATCAAGTTTTTGGACCAACTTTCCAAAAAATACAGCTGTATCGTCTTTGACCGGCGCGAAACGGGGCAATCCGGAGGGCGCGTCGAACGGGTTACCTGGGCGCATTATGTGGAACAGGGCAAAGGTTTGCTCGACCATCTCGGTATTAACAAGGCCCATCTGATGGGCGGGTGCATGGGTTGTAGCGCAGTCTCGGCCTTCGGTGCGACCTATCCCGAAAAGACCCTGAGCATGATCCTGTTTTGGCCGGTTGGAGGGGCAAGGTATCGCATAACCGGCCACCAGCGTTTTGCCGAACATCTCGCCTTCGTCAATCAGAACGGGCTCGAAGCTGTCGTCAGCTTGGCCAAGGAAAGCAACAAGGCTTTCGGCGCAGATCCGCGAGCCGGCCCGTGGGTATCGGTCATTCGCAATTTCCCGGATTTCGCGGATAAATATTCGCGGCTCAACCTTGATCACTACAAGACTATCGTCGCCGGGATGGTCCGGACATTGCTCGACCGTGACACTTCTCCGGGTGCCGAACCTGAAGACTTGCTGCGCCTCGACATTCCAACGCTTATAATTCCCGGTGCCGACGCTTCGCATGCGACCTCTGCTGCGCGCTATCTGCAGGAATGCATTCCGGGATCGGATTATTGGGATATGCCAGTCCCGGAACTGAATGCGGAAACCTGCAATGCCAAGGTACTCGATTTTCTACAGGCTGTTTCGAAATAAGGTTGACGCTCTCAGGCGGGCACCTTCGCTGGATCGCGAAAACTCGGCAAAAATGTCTCACCGCGCGTCGCGAGAAACACCTGAAACGCAGCCATTACGGGTGTGACTGCGCGGTCGCTGCGGCTGATTGCAAACCATTGCCGCCTGATTGGCAGTCCAACAACATCGAGAACGGCGAGCTGGCCTGCCTGAACTTCGGCGGCAACGCTCTGCATGGACAGGAAGGCGATGCCGAGATCCGCCATGACAGCCTGCTTGATGTCCTCGACGGTTTCCATCTCCGTGCTCGGGCCATCAGACCGGCCCGGGATATCCTTGAGGAAACGCTCGAAAAACGTTCTGGTGCCAGAACCCGGCCCCCGGTGCAGGAAATGTTCATTGGCAATCTCTGCTTTCGAGATATTGCGCTTGCCTGCCAAGGCGTGACTCGGGGCACTGACGACGACCAGTGAGTGTTCCCCGAACACGGCGGCGCGAACCGACATATCCCGTGGCGGACGTCCCAGCAGAGCGATATCAACAGCGCGATCCTTTAATCGTGCAATTGTCTCATCCCGGCGATCGATAATCAGTTCAAGATGAATGTCGGGATATTCTTTCGAGAAGGCCGCAAAGAGCGGCGCCGCAAAATATTTGGCCGTGGACACAGCCCCGACGGTGATATGCCCGCGTTTCACGCGCCGGAAGGCACTAATATCTTCATCGAGTCGCTGCAAACGATCATCGATCTCTTTCGCCGCTTCGAGGAACACCTTTCCGGCTTCTGTCGGAAACATGCCGTGCGGCATGCGCTCGAAAAGCGTCACGCCCGCATCTTCTTCCAGTTGCTTCAGTTGTAATGTGATGGCTGGTGCAGTCAGCCCCAAGGCTTTCGCCGCATCTACAATCTTTCGATGAGTCTCGATCGCCAGCAGCGACTGGAGCTTTCGAAAGGTGACGTTCTTCATTCAGCCACAATAAAAAAACTTAATGGCGGAGTAAAGGGATTTGACGGTCAAGCCCCCAAAAGCAGGCGTTAAATCTGCTTTCAGCTACGTCGAAAAGCATCCCTGAGCGACGCTGGGTCGATGCCCAATGTCCGCAGTGCCGAGGCCGGCGGTATGCGCCTGTTTTCGACAGCCAATGCACACTCTCTTGCGGCACCGAGGCAGTTCGCCATTTCAGTGATGCTTGAAAAAACGCTGCGCAACCAACTGGTTTCAGCATTGCGGTCTTCGGTAAGTATAGTCAACGACGCGTCCTTCCTGGAGTTGTGCACCGCAATATAAATCAGGTGAACAGTGCGGGAAACAACGCTTTGGCAAGGCTGGCATATCGATTTTGCATAGCAGGTGAACGCCGGACCTTGTCTATACGGTCGACTTCAATGGTCCGCCTCTGATTCGGGCGGTTGAGATCGGTCAATCGGATGCGCATAGGGCCCAATTGTAGCGGCGAGCCTGTCGATCATCCCATCGACAAATGCGACGAATGCAGTGTCGTCGCTCAGTCCCTTGTGAGCTGCGTGAGCTAGGTAGAGTGTCAGTCTCACCGACGGGCGCTCGATACGTCGGGCAATCAGTGCGCCGGATTGGATTTCTTCCGATACGATACCAAACGGCATGATGCTTTCTGCCAGACCATGAAGAATCAACGCCTTGATCGCTTCCATCGACTGGACCTGATACGTCACGTTGACATCGAGCGAGAGGCGGGAGGCTGTTTTATGAATGCGGCGCCAGATAATATCCCGGTTGGACACGAGAGCCAGATCGCCTGCAACCGCCTGCTTGAACGATATTCCACCCTCGGCAGGACTTCCGTCGGGCACCGAAATATGCAGCAAGTCTTCCTTCATCAGGGCAAGGCGTCTGAGGCCGGGGTTCTCCTCTATGTCATAGGCGAGAACGTAATCGAGTTCTCCGCGCTCGAGCGCATCGGTCAGGACGAAACTCAACTCCTCCACCACATGCAATGCAATTCCGGGCAGTTGCTGTTTAGCAGCAACAACCAGGTCGGTTCCGATCAACTTAAGGATGCTTGGCGTCGCGCCGAGCCTGATCCGAGCGCGCTCGCCTGCCAGTGAAATCAGGTCGCGGCGCGTGTCCTCGATCCGCTGGAGAATTTCATGCGCGCGTTCGTAAAGTAGCAGTCCCGCAGGCGTCGCGCTAACGCCCCGCGAATGCCGGTCAAGTAATTGAACGTGAAGCGATTCCTCGAGATTGCGTATCTGTATCCCGAGAGCCGTCTGCGCCAAATTCAACTGTTCCGCCGCTTTCGTAATGTTACCTACGTCGACTACCTTTATGAAATATATCAGCTGACGAGGTTTCATTGCGGCTTTCAGCGACTGTCAATTGCAGTCAAAGGATCAATAGAACTGATCGAAATGCACTTGGGTTGAGTCCACGCCAAGGTCGACCAACATTTTTTGTATCGCCTGTCCCATAGCAGGGGGACCGGCAAAATAAATCTCGCACGAAGGAAGCCGTGCGGCAAAGAGACTGTGCGCCACTTCGTGGACGTAGCCTCTGTAACCATCCCAGCCATCATCGGCTTTAGGCATGCCGGAGACAACCGGATGGTAGTGGATATTTGTACCAAATCCCGGTAGCATTTGCAGCATTTCCTTGCCGCAAATATCCTGGGCCGTGCGGCCGCCGAAGACGAAGTCTATGCGTCTTCCGGCAAGACTCGGCGCAACAGCGGCCGCGCGCGTGATGGACACCATTGGCGACAGGCCTGAACCGCCGGCAATACAAACGATGTCCCTAGGCGAGTCCTCGCGAAGATATGCCATGCCATAGGGACCATCGATCTCTATGCGATCACTTTCACGCAGTTCTTCGAATAAATATCGCGTCGTCTCACCGCCCGGCACGCGGCGTATCTGAAAGTGCCATTCCCCATCATCATTGCTGGTGTTTGCCATCGAATAGGCGCGGCCACCCGGAATCCCGGGCAGGTGCAGCAACGCGTATTGACCTGAAAGGAAATGGCTCGTTGCCTCCGATCGGAAGCGAAACTCCCTGATATCATGCGTGATGTCGGTCGTGCCACCCAACGTCGCTGTCTGGCGTTGCGGCCTGAAAAGGCTCTCATACTGCGGCATCAGCCGCAGCTTGACGGCGCAATCGGTTAAAGGGCGGGCCTGGCAACCCAGACGGCGTCCGCGCGCGCGATCACGTTCGCTCAAGCCGGGCGGTTCGGCCCGCAGCTCCTCGATTTCACCTTCAAGGAGATCGAAACGGCAATTGCCGCATGAACCGACATTACACTCATATGGAAAACCCAAACCTGCCCGTAGTGCCGAGCGCATGATCGTGTCACCTTCGTCACACTCCCAGCGGACGTCGCTTCCATTCAGCGTAATGACTGCCATGCGTGGTCTTCCCATTCTGCTTATCGATGTCTGGCTGAGTATCCGAGACGGGCTGAAATCGCTGCAACGGTTTCCAAAAGCGCTGGCGCGAAACCCTCGAGAGCTTCGATCGACAATCGCTGCAACGGTCCGCCAATCCCGACAGCAGCGACGACAACGCCATTTGAATCCCGGACAGGTGCAGCGATGACCCGAATGCCCGGTTCGCTTTCCTCGTCTTCAATGGCATAACCGCGCTCGCGGACCTCAGCGAATATCTTCTGTATCTGCTTGGGATCGACCGGAGTGCGCGGCGTGCGGCGTGCGAGCGGCCCGGCCAATACGTGCTCGATTGTCTCCTCCGGAGCGAAGGCAAAGATCGCGCGTCCTACGGCCGTGCAATGGGCGGGCCGGCGTACACCGAGATCCGATTTTATCGACAATGCCTGCGGGCTCTCCAGATCGTAGACATGCATGATTTCAATGTCCGTCGGGATACCGAGGATGATGGTTTCGCCGGTATGTTTGCGCAGATCGAAAAGAAACGGACGGGCCTCGTTGGATACATTCATACGCCGGCGTACGAGTGTCCCGAGACCGAAAAGCCCGACGCCGAGCTTATAGCGTTCGGTTTCCGGATTTTGCTCCAGCAGCCCCTCAGAAACCAATGTCACAGCAAGGCGATGAACTGTGCTCTTCGCCACCTTCAACTTCAGCGCCAGTGCGCTGACGCCGATCTCCACCTCATCTTCTGAGAATGCTTTCAGCAACCGTATCGCCGTCGTCACGGACGACAACCGATTGCGCTTGGACGATGGCGCCTTTTTCGAGCTGGACAAGTCTTTCGAAGGTGGGGTCATGGCTTCACTGTTCCGTTTGATCGCGTGGACAACAGCGTCGTTCATAACACAGCCCTCGCGATTTCCCAGACTACCCATTCAACAGACATTCCGGAGTCTCGAATTCCTCCGGAACGCATCAATCCCGGCCATGCGTTTGCCAATATCGCCGCCGCCTGGAGTTCCATCTCAAACTCTCAACGCACTCAGCATTTCGCTGACATATTCGGCACCCGTAGAAACAACGAGCATGGCCGCGAAGGGCCGCATCGTAGTCAGTGTTCGTTTCAACTGCTCGGATGGAACGCCGCCCGAATTAAGGACAAGCCCTGTCGTCATCTTGTTGCGTACGAAACAGGCGTTGCCGATGACCTCGGCGGCTTCCGCCGAAGCTCCAGCAGATGTGACCATCACGATGACATCCGCATCGGCGATTTCGTCGACAAGATCGGTCCGGTTTCCATCAATGTCTTCTACTATTGCATCGACAGACAACATTTTCAGCGAACTCGCTCGCGGCCTTTGGTTCGATGTATCGCAGAAAGTGCGCACCGTCCGATGCTTGATCCACCAATGATTTCAACGCCACGACGCTGTCGGCATCGAGCGCGATGATCCGAGACTTCCTCGGCCTCGAATTGGGATAAGCCAATTCTGAACCGGGCTTCCTCTGCCGTGGTAGCGCGTGCACTTTCACTGAGACCAAGCTGCATATCGTTTTCCTTCGGAATGGACCGTTACCGGGCTCAGACAGATGCCGGCGCCTTACCCTCGATGACTGTCAGTGCTTCGGCAGCCGCATCGATATAAGATTGATCGACGGGCAAGACGACAGCCGCCGAGCGAACCCGGTGGTGAGCGGGATCGACGCCCGGTGGTGTGATACCCTTGTCCTTCAATGCCCGGACCGCCTTCAGCAAGCGGTGGCGCGCCATGATGATCCCGTTATCTGTCGATACCAGATTTTCCTTTGTCCGGTCGACGATCGGTCCCATGCTCTCCTGCAACGAGGCATCCTGCATGGCGATACCCTCGACGCCGGAATAGGTTACGCCAAGACGCTGGGCCTCGCGGTCCATGAGATAATCATTGTCCTTGTTGGCAGCGGGACGGAAGGTCCCCGGAACGTACGTGACATGGATGCCCTTGCCGTCGAGCATTGCCTGTCGCTCTTCGGTCGTCAGAGCCCGGACCGGATGATAGTCAAAGCTCCATGCCCAGCAATTCTCGTCGTCGATCGGGATCCAGAAATGTCCGTGGACAGGATGGTTGCCGCGCGGCGGAACCATGGTGAATGATGGCATCACCCATGGCGTCACGCGCCAGTAGTAGTGTCCCTCCTCGGCATTCCGGCGTGCACCTATGAACAGTCCGCCTTCGTTGTCCGTCACTTCGAAAAATGGCTTGGAGTCTGCCATATTGTATTTGTTACCGCGCGCACCCTTGAAAAGCGGGTCGCTGTTCAAGCTTCCGCTATGAAGGAACGAAACGTGGCTTGAGTCGATGCCGCCTTCCATAGCCTGCAGCCAATTCGACTCCTGCCAGCGCTTGGAGGTGAATGTCTGTTCAGGTGGAACAAGCGCAAATTCCCATTCCGGATGGGGCGGCTCTTTGTCGGCTGGCCCCATATAGGTCCACAGAATATCGCCGATCTTGATGAGCGGATAAGACTTCAGCTTGATCTTGTTGCAGAAACCGCTTTCCTTTGGCTCCGACGGTACCTCGATACATTGTCCCGTGTGATCATACTTCCAGCCATGATACGGGCAGCGCAATCCACCCTTCTCGTTACGGCCAAACCACAACGAGACGCCGCGGTGGGCGCAGAACTCGTCGATCAATCCATAGCGGCCTTCACTGTCTCGAAATGCCAGCAAACGTTCGCTGAGCAGCTTTATACGAACCGGCGCACAATCATTCGCTGGCAGTTCTTCTGCGAGCAGCGCCGGTATCCAATAGCAGCGAAACATGTCGCCCATAGGCGTCGCCGGTCCCGTCTGTGTCAGAAGGTCATTCTGTTCTTTTCTAAGCATTCAATCCTCCTCAATCGTCCTGTAGCGGCGAAAGTCCGGCTGCTATTTGCCCAATTCAGAACGTCATTCGTCAGTTTCGGGTTGACGTTGCGCTCTGATCGGCTATTCTTGCATCGCGTTCCTTTATGCAGAACGCTGTTTCGTTTTTAGAAATCTACAGACTGTCAGTCAGGTAGTCAAGCACGGTGGCAGCAGGGAGAAAGGATATGAACCAGATGACGCAGACGCGTTCGAAGATAAGGCTCTGTTCTACCGATGATGTTGATTTCGACAGCGCCATCAGGGTCGAATCCGGCGATCTCGTGCTTGCCGTTTTCAACGTCAATGGAACGTTCTACGTGACAGACGATGCCTGCACCCACGGTCCGGGTTCGCTGTCGGAAGGATACATCGATGGCCATACGATCGAATGCGATTTTCACAACGGTGCGTTCGATCTTCGCACCGGGGAGGTCGTGGCTCCGCCCTGCATGGTGCCTGTTCGAACCTACAAGGTCGTCGTCGAGAACGACGATGTATTGATCGAAGTGTGAACGCGATGTGATCTTGAAGCAATGAATGAATCGTATAATATGGGATTTCATCAGAAGAATGACGGGAGGAATTATGGATTCTCATGCGCAGACAACCGATGGAACTTCAGAAGGAGTCGGGACGGTACTTCCGTCGGAAAGTTCATTGCGAGCTGAAATCGCGATTGCGACGCGGCTCCTGAACAGCCTGAAAATACTGGAATATAGCGGCCACGTTAGCGCTCGCCTTCCTGGTAACGCGACCTTGCTCGTACAACCGCAGGAAAAGAGCCGCGCCGAAGTCTCACCCAGACGATCTTCTGGTGTGCGACATGGACGGCAAGGTTGTAGCAGGCCCGAGAGACATAAAACCACCTTCAGAGGTTTTCCTTCATTGTGAGATTTATCGTGCAAGACCGGATGTCAATTCGATTGCGCATTTCCACAATGATGCCACCAACGTCTTCACTCTCGTTGAGGACATGGACCTTCTGCCCTTCAAAAACCACGCTATCCGGTGGCGGAGCGGCATCCCCGTGCATGCAGACCCGGCCCACGTCAGCAATAGTGAACAGGGCCGCAGTGTCGCCGCTACACTCGGCGTCCACCATGCCATGCAGATACGTGCCCATGGCCAGATCGTTACTGCAGAAACGGTGCGCGCAGCATTCATCGATTCGCTTCATATGGTAGAGAATGCGGAAGCAGCCTATCGCGCCGCCGCCATCGGCAAAGTCAAGCCGTTGACCGACGCCGAGCTTGACACTTTTGCACACAGTTTTCGTCGCGATCATCACATTCGCAAGCTCTGGAGCTACTATGTGCGCGGCGCGTTGCGCGAAGGACTGTTCCCGGAAAGCTGGAGCGAACAGAAATAAGAATGCTGGTGGGGGCTAACGGCACCTCCTGCCCGGACAAACCGGAAAGGTGGTCTTTCCGAAATCGAGCTACCGCCACCCCGAGCGGCTGGTAGGCTATAAAGCACGAATATCAGTCTCACATTCGCGCGCGGCTTTGAGCGTTGCGGATGTGCATCGACAGGAGGAATCAATGCACCAGGACCCACTAGGCGGCGGCACCGGCACTCACTGGCACGAACCCGCTGGTACAAAGAAAGCCGGCTTCGGTGAATTCAAGAAGCAGCCAACACCCTATGACCAGTTCATGGTGGAAGAAGGCATTCCTGTCTTTCGCGACCTAGGTGTGTCAAGCGTAAAGAACCTTCCGTTGAAACCGTGGAAGCGCACAGGCGGCCGAGGCACGTATATCCAGCTTCTCGGCACCGAAACGAAATGGGGCTGCCATCTGGTAGAAGTTCCCGCTGCCGGTGCGCTCAACCCTGAAAAACACATGTACGAGGAAATCTACATTGTGGTCGAAGGGCGTGGCTCCACCGAGGTCTGGCTGGAGGGCGAAGGCCGTAAGCATGTGTTCGAATGGCAGGAGGGATCGATGTTCTCCATCCCCATGAATGCAATGCATCGCATTGTGAACGCCACCAACAGTCCAGCTCTGCTTCTCGGCGGTACCACGGCGCCGAATGTGCTCAATCAAATCCAGAACGCCGATGCCGTTTTCAACAATCCATATGTCTTCCGCGACCGCTTCTCCGGCGCCGATGATTTCTACAAATACCGCGAGGAAATCGAACCCGATCCAGTACGCGGCCTCGCCATGCGCCGAACCAACTTCATGCCGGACGCGGTCAATTGCGAACTGCCGCTCGACAACAGGCGTTCGCCGGGCTACCGCCGCGTCGAGCCGTTCATGACGAATAACACCTTCTACTACTGGATCGGACAGCACGAGAACGGACGTTATTCCAAGGCGCACGCGCATACTTCCGCTGCGATCCTGATCTGCCTGAAGGGTGAAGGCTATACCTATACCTGGCCAGAGGAATACGGCGTCACGCCCTGGAAGGATGGCCATGCCGACAAGATCAGGCGGCTCGATTACGGTCCGTATGGCATGGTATCGGCGGCCCCCGGCGGCGCGCGCTGGTATCATCAGCACTTCAGCGTTTCCAAGGAACCTTTCCGGTTGATGGCTTGGTTCGGCCCTCATAATCCCGGGCGCGACCCCGGTGCGCCCGGTGAAAAGCACACCGACTATACCGCTATCGACGTCAACGAAGGCGGTACAGCGATCCCCTACTGGATGGAAGATCCCTATATCCGCAAGGAATATGAGGAGAAGCTGAACCGCAACGGTGTTGAGATTCGGATGAAGCCAGAATGGTTTATCAAGCCGGATGACACGACCAAAAAAATGTCGACCGTGGTCTGATCGGTCTGTTGCATGACTGAGGAACCCGAGGAAGGCGGCCGGATATTCTTCTCGAATATCGGCCGTAGCATGGAACTTGAGGATGAGATCGAGTTGACCAGCGTCGGTATCGACATTGGTTCATCGACGTCTCACCTCGCCTTCTCACGCATTGTGCTGGAGCGACTCGATACCCGCTATATGGTGGTCGAACGTACGCTCCTGCATCAATCCGACGTTCTGCTCACGCCCTATTGCAGTGATGATGCTATCGATGCCGATGCCCTGGCATCGTTTTTCTCGGCCCAGTATGCAGCCGCTGGCCTGAAGCCCGAGGACATAGACACGGGTGCGCTCATTCTTACCGGTGTAGCGGTGCGCCGCAGCAATGCACGCGCCATCGGCGAGATCTTTTCGGCGCAGACCGGCAAATTTGTCGTGGTCAGCGCCGGGGACGGCCTGGAAACCACTCTGGCGGCGTTTGGTTCGGGCGCGGTCGCTCTTTCCGGCAGAACCCGCCAGCGCGTGCTCAATGTCGATATTGGCGGAGGCACGTCCAAGCTCGCGCTGTGCGAAAACGGCGCCATTCGCCATATCAGCGCCATCGACATTGGCGCGCGAGTCGTTGCCTTTGATACTGACCGGCGAGTCACGCGACTGGAAGAAGCCGGAAAATATTTTGCCGAGCGAGCAGGCGTTTCCCTGGAGCTCGGCTCGGTTCTGACACCTGACGATGCCAAGAAAACTTGCGGTCTCCATGGTCGACCACCTGTTCGAGGCTATGAAGGGCGGCGCAATGCGCAGCGAAACCGGCTGTCTCCACCGGTTGCCAGCCCCTGCCCGCCGGATCGCCACCGGACATTGTCACGATCTCGGGCGGCGTTTCGGAGTTTCTCTATGCCGAAACAGACACGGATTCAGCGACCTCGGCCCTTTACTTGCCAAACAATTGCGCAGGCGGCTTGAGGACTGGCGGCCACGTCTCGAACGCCCCGAACAGGGTATCAGGGCCACCGTCGTCGGCGCTTCGCAATACACAGTGCAGGTCAGCGGTAGCACCATCTACGTCAAACCGCTCGACGCCCTGCCCGTTCGCAACGTCCCTGTTATCAAGCCGGCTTTTGCCTTCGACGACGTCATCGACGTGGAACACGTCAGCGAAGCAATACGGCACGCTCTGGCGAGGCTGGATCTAACCCAGGGCGATAGCGCTGTGGCCATATGCTACGAATGGGAAGGCTCGGCCAGCTACCGGCGTCTGGACGATTTCTGCAAGGGTATCGTCAGCGGCCTGTCGACAGTTCTGGCCAAAGGCCATCCCTTGATTCTCGTGGGTGACAGCGATGTTGGCGGACTGGTCGGCATGCACTTTGTCAATGAGGATGATATCGGCTCGATCATTTCGATCGACGGTATCAAACTGGATGAATTCGACTTCATCGACATTGGCGCGATGCTTGAAACGTCCGGTGCCGTACCCGTCGTCATTAAATCATTGGTATTTCCCAATCTGGCTCTTGGCCAGAAGGGTCTCAAACCAGCCGAACCGGCGTAGGAAACAATCTCACGCCGATACTTCGACGTGCAGATTGTCATAGCCCTTTGCACGATAGACGATGACGGAAACGATCCAGCTCAGGATGAAAATCCCGACGACTGCGTAGCCGAAATTTGCCAGATTATCGTTAAGCCCGCCGACGAAGTTCCAGAACGCGCCTTGAAGTCCGAGCTTGTCGCTGATCAGCCCAAGCGCTTCCACGCCACCGATAAAAACAGCGACGATGACGGATGCCGCGGTGATTGTCAGATTGTACCAGAGTTTACGCATCGGGTTGATGGAGGCCCAGCCATATGCACCGGTCATCAGCACGCTGTCGGTCGTATCCATGAGCGACATGCCTGCCGTGAAGAGTGCGGGAAAGACCAGGATCGTCCAGAATGACATGCCCTGCGTCGCTTGCGCCGCCGAAATACCGAGCAAACCAATTTCCGTTGCGGTGTCGAACCCTAACCCAAACAGAAAGCCGATCGGATACATATGCCACGACCGCGAAACCACACGGAAGATCGGGCGAAAGATACGCGCAATAAGACCCTGGCCTGCGATAAGCGCGTCGAGATCCTCATCGACGATTTTCTCGCCGCGCCGAGCGCGAGCTGAAAGCCGACCAGATACCCCGCAGAATGAAGAGATTGGCCAGGCCAATAACGAGGAGGAACACGGCCGACACCGATGTGCCTATTACACCGCCAACATCATGGAACGATTCGAGATTGCTCTGCATAGCGGCGGCCGTTGCAGCGATGATCAGGGAGGCAATGACCACGATGCTTGAATGTCCTAGGGAAAAGAAGAAGCCGACCGAATACGGCGCTTTACCTTCCTGGATCAGCTTGCGGACGACATTGTCGATCGCAGCGATATGATCAGCATCGAAAGCATGCCGCAGACCGAACATGTAGGCGAGGAGAGCAGTCCCGAGTAACGAAGGGCGATCGGAAAAAGCAATCCACGCCCACGCCCAAGCCCCGACATTGGCGGCGATCAGGACGACATAAGTCAAGATAACCTTGGCCCTGATGCGCGTTGGCTGATCGTCGAAAGGATTGGGAATCACATGGGCCTCCTCTGCTGGCCAGGTATCGCGTGTACTGGTAAACATGCACAGCGGGCCGTCATGTCGGAAGCAACCATAGAAATCGAAAAGTATGATGTCTACGCGAGAAAATCTTACTCGCCCGTTTAGAAAAACTTGGAGCCGAAGATGCAAAGAATAACGATTACCCTCGATGACGATCTGATGGAGGAACTCGACAGGGTGATCGCGGTGAAGGGTTATCAAAATCGCTCCGAAGCTATCCGCGACCTTGCAAGAGCCGGGATGAAGCTCACATCAATCGAAACAGGTTCAGCAACGCAGGTGATCGGTGTTCTGAGCTATGTCTTCGACCATGGAGCGCGTGATCTTGCACGCCGGTTGACTAACACCTTCCATGACCATCATTCCCTTGCGATATCGAGCATGCATGTCCATCTCGATCATGACAACTGCCTTGAAATCGGTGTCCTCAAAGGACCGCCGGATCAGGTTCAGCATTTCGCCGAACACGTCATTTCGGAACGCGCGGTGAAGTACGGACATCTTCACGTCGTGCCGGCGGGATAGCCGAACAGACCCCTTCTGCTCCGAACCATTACCAGCGAGTAACCATTGCTCATCGTAGGCCTGGCTAGCGTGGCTACAGGTTGATCATCGCCCGGGCGCGTGTGCTTGCCTCTGTTGACATCATCTTCCGCAATGCTAAGCTCTCCTTAAGAGGAACGTTGTTCCACATAAAAGAACGACGTAGCCGCTTCCGCGGTGGTAATCGGAGTTGCATCATGAAGAAACTTTTGCTGGGAACAGCGCTGGTTGCCTGTTTGTCGTTGAATGCGATGAGTGCAATGGCGGCAGAACTTACCAAGGTGAAAATCGGTATCGTCAATGCCAGCAGCGATATCGCTTTCTTCATCGCCGACAAGAAAGGCTACTTCCGCGGGGAAGGCATCGAGGCGGAGTTCGTGCCCTTCGATTCCGGCGCCAAAATGGTTGCTCCGCTTGGGGCTGGCCAACTCGACGTTGCGGGCGGCTCGGTATCGGCAGGATTGTATAATGCGGTGGCACGAGGGATCGGAATCAAGGTTGTCGCCGATAAGGGTTCCACCCCTCCCGGCTATGGTTATCAGCCGCTTCTCGTTCGCAAGGATCTCGTAGAGAGTGGCAAGTACAAATCGCTCGCCGATCTCAAGGGCATGAAAGTTGCCGGAAGTGCCACCGGCAGTGCATCCACCTCGACGATGAATGAAGCGCTGAAGAAGGCCGGGCTTAAAACCAGCGATGTCGAGCGTGTATTCCTCTCATTTCCGCAGCACATCATCGCGCTGGAGAACAAGGCCGTTGACGCTGCCTTGACAACCGAGCCTTCCGCAACGGAGGCCGTTCGCCGTGGTGCTGCCGTTCGTGTCATGGGCGATGACGAGATCTATCCCAATCACCAGCTCGCAGTGGTCCTTTACTCGGCAGAGTTCATCGGCGAACAGCCCGATGCGGCCAAGGCATTCATGCGCGCCTATATCCATGCGCTTCGCGACTACAATGATGCGCTTGCCAATGGCAAACTGGCCGGTCCGGCCGCAGACGAAGTGATCTCGATATTGACCGAATATACACCGATCAAGGATGCCTCCGTCTATCGTTCGATTGTTCCGCAAGGCACAGATCCAGACGGCAAGCTCAACACCACCAGCCTTGAAAACGATCTGAAGTTCTTCCAAAGCGAAGGTCTCGTACCGGCAAGCGCAACCGTCGCCCAGATACTCGACACGTCGTTCGCCGATGCAGCAGTCAAGGAACTGGGTCCGTACCAACAAAGACAATAAGCGCGGGTATCTCGGACGCAATCTGGCATGGAACTGGCAGGACATGGATAGCTTTACTGAACAAAAGCGTATGCTGGTCGATGCGATCCTCATGCTCGAACGCGCGGGGATCATAGATTTCAATGGCCATGCCAGTTGGCGTGTTCCTGGCGAAGATCGAATGCTGATCAATTCCGGAGCATCGGTCCGCTCGGCACTTACTATCGACGATATTATCATGGCCGATTTCGACGGGAATCCGGTCGATGGCGGCGCAGTCCCGCCGATGGAGTTTCACATTCATTCAGAGATTTATCACCGGCGTGCAGATGTGAACTCTGTAATCCACGCTCATCCGCTGTGGTCGACGCTCTTCAGCATGACGGGCAATTCAGTAGAGCCGGTGATCATGCAGGCAGCCGTGCTTGGCAAGATCACGCAATTTAACGAGATCGGGTCGATCAATACCAAGGAGCTCGGAGTGGAGCTTGCCACCACGCTGGGCGCGCATCGTATCGCCATGTTGAAGTCACATGGATCAGTGATCGCTGCGACCAGCATGCTCGAAGCATTCGTCCTCGCCGTGTATCTCGAGGAAAATGCCCAAAGGCAGTATCTCGCCAAAAGCCTCGGCGCACCAACGGTTCTGACGCCCGAACAGATCGCCACGATCGCAGGCAATCTCTGGAAGCCCAACCTGCTGCAAAAGGTCTGGGACTATCACGCAGGTAAATTGCCCGCTGCCTAGCCCTATGGGCCGGGCTTCTGGAACATATCCTTGATGTTGGTGCCAAGCTTGCTTGTGGCGCCGATGATGGCAACCGCAATCAGAGCAACAATCAGTGCGTATTCAACGGCACTTGCGCCGGTGTCGTCCTTGAGGAAGCGCGCGAAGAGCTTTGTCATTGTTCGCCTCTCCTGTCCTAAGTCTTGTTGAATCGTCCTCCTCATTGAGTAAATTGGCAAAAGGGACTGCTATTCTTGGTTAATTTTTACTTTCGACAGATCGGTCAACTTAACTAAAACTTGTGTCAAATGACGATAACCTCGACCCGATCACATGCCATCTCGAATTCCGTACGTATCTCTGAGCCGGCGAAAGCTGAATATAGTGCAATTACAAGTACCTAATAATTTAACTGAATTTAATCAACTTCAGTAAAGCTAATTTAAGCAACAAATTCAGTCACCTTTCGGTAACCATTTAAATTAGGGAAACTGAAATTGCTGAAAATCTATGTTGATGACGGTTCAACGAAACCATGCACAACAACAGGATAGGCAATCAAATGAAAAATCTCTTCGCACGTTTCCTTAAAGACGAATCCGGCGCAACTGCCATCGAATATGGCCTGATTGCTGCCCTGATCTCCGTCGGCATCATTGCTGGTGCGACGTCCCTCGGCGGCAGCATCAACAACACGTTCACCAGTCTCGGCACTACAATGAGAAACGCTGCTCCAGACTAAAACTTACCGAGTTGGGGCTGCTGACAAGCAGCCCCAATAAGATCCCGTTTGTCGTATCAGCGGGCCTGATCGAGCCGCCATAGTGCGGCCTTTTCTTTAGAAGCGCCTACTAAGCTTCAGAGGCGAAGTAATACTAAAATTCCTCGGAGCATCCGGAGGCTAGTCTGTTGTCCAGCGCGCAAAGCGATACGCCATTTCGGGATATGAAGCTATCCGTTGTCATTCCTTGTTACAACGAGGTGGACAGTATCAGCGAGCTTTATCGGCGCGTAACCGCGGCGTGTCAGGAGCAGGCTGGCCAATCCTACGAGATTGTCCTCGTCAACGATGGTGCGACAGACGGCACCCGCCAGGCGATCTTCGATCTGGCGGCAAGGGACCCTCACCTCGTAGCAGTCGATCTTGCCCGCAATTATGGTCATCAAATTGCGCTTAGCGCAGGCCTGGATATCTGCCGTGGCCAGAGAATTCTTATTCTCGATGCCGACCTGCAGGATCCACCCGAGCTTGTCGGACAAATGATGGCCAAGATGGATGAGGGCTATGATGTTGTCTATGGCCAGCGGCTGAAGCGCGACGGCGAGAGCTGGTTCAAGCTGACTTCGGCAGCCATGTTCTATCGATTGCTGCGCAGAATGGTCGACGTGGATATTGCTCCGGACACCGGCGATTTTCGCCTGATGAGCCGCCGGACGCTCAATCATCTGAATTCGATGCCGGAACGCTACCGCTTCATTCGCGGGATGGTAAGCTGGATCGGCCTGAAGCAAGTAGCTTTCCCCTACGAAAGGTGCCGTCGCTTTGCTGGCACCACGCACTATCCCTTCAAGAAAATGCTCTTGCTGGCGATGGACGCAATGACGAGCTTCTCCATCGCTCCGCTTCGCTTCGCGTCTCACCTCGGTATGATCTTCGGCGTCCTCGGGCTCTTCGCGCTCGGTTACACTTTCTGTTCTTGGATCGCTGGAGACGTTTTGCCGGGTTGGACCAGTCTCGCAGCTATAGTCCTCATACTTGGCAGTGTTCAGCTTCTGGTTCTCGGTATTTTCGGTGAGTACCTCGGGCGGATGTACATGGAAACAAAGCGACGTCCGTTGTACCTCGTCAACGAGATTGTCTCATATGATACAGTTACAGTGCGCCAGGATTTGCCCATCCATCGGCTCCAGGAACGTGTGAAGGAGGTGGTCAATGCTTGAGGCTGAATTTGATCAATTCGCGTCCGAATATCACCAGCAGCATGCAGCAAGCATTCGTCTGAGCGGCGAAACCCCCGACTACTTTGCGAAATACAAGATCGACGACGTTGCTACCGTGCTTGCAACGATGGGCGTAAAGCCGCGACGCATCCTCGACTTTGGCGGAGGTGTGGGTAATTCACTAAGCTACATTCGGGCTGCGTTTCCCGAGAGCGAAATAGTACTGCTCGACCCCTCCTCGCAATCACTCGATATCGCGGAGAAGCGGTTTCCCGGCCAGGCGAAATTTCAGCAGTTCGATGGCAGAACAATTCCTTATGACGAAGGGCACTTCGATCTGGTATTTGTTGCCTGCGTCTTTCACCATATCCCCGGTGATCTTCACGGGGGCCTTCTCCACGAAATAAGCCGGGTTCTGACGAAGGGCGGAAACTTCTTTCTGTTCGAACACAATCCGTCGAACCCGCTGACTTTGCACGCTGTGCGCAATTGTCCATTCGATGAGAATGCAGTTCTGATCAAGGCGAAGGACATGCGCGCACGGATCGCTGAAGCCGGTCTGTCCAGATCCCGCATCGTATACCGCATCTTCTTTCCGCGACTGTTCGCCAAGCTGCGATCGCTTGAACGCCATCTCACCAAAGTTCCGATCGGAGCGCAGTATTATGTCCACGCAGTCAAATCGTCCATTTGACTATTTGCAAATCCTGCGCTTCGGATCTGTCGGCGTTCTGAACACGGCGTTCGGCTACACCGTAATTCTGATAGCGCTATGGCTCGGCAATGGCGACGTCCTTTCGAATTCGATCGGCTTCAGTTCAGGTCTTGTCCTGAGTTTCTTCCTAAACAGCCAATGGACTTTTCGCACGAGAGACGTTCGTCCTGGTGTCGTCGCGAGATACGCCGGCACATTCCTTATTGCCTACGCAGTCAATCTTGGAATTGTTCTCGCAGCGCGGGCAACCGGCCTCATGAACGGCCCGATAATTCATCTGCTTGGCATCTGTGCCTACACAATCCTCTTCTATCTGGGATCGGTATATTTCGTGTTTGCAGAAAACACACCAATTTCGACTAAGGACGCGGCATGCAAACAACGGACAAAGTGAGTCTCGATAGAATGGTTGATGACACCTACACCACACAGGTACTCAACCGTTTCAAGTCCATCAATCGACTGAAAACCTGCGTGTCAGGCTACTCTTCTGCTCTGGTTCTTGCAATTTTCAAAGCCGCGACGCTGACTCTACGCCGCTGGCGCGCTTTTGCAGGATCCTGATAATTGGTGGCATGTGCGGGTCGGTATGGACATACTGTCAAGTCGCACCTTTCCGACTGTCGACACCTACTCATATACTTTTGCCGGCAGTCCGTGGATAGCCAAGGAATGGCTGGGACAGATATTGTTTGCGCTTGCCTATGCAGCTGAATGGCTGGAACGGCGTTGCATTAATGACCATAGTCGATGATCACGTTAACGGTCTTCCTGCTCGGTGGTATCTTAGCGCATCGTTGAAACCGACCGTAGCATTCAGCCTGACATTCGTCCTGTCGGTTCTCATCGATCCCATCATAACCGCGCGTCCGCTCATCTTTACACTTCCGATTATCATCATCTGGACCGCGGAACTCTTCCGCGCGGCGCGCAGGGAACAGGCACCACCATTGTGGCTGCTTCCGCTCATATGCCTCTGGGCAAATCTCCACGGTACCTTCACATTCGGATTTATTATCGCCGCCTTCGCGGGTCTCGATTTTCTGGCGCGGACGCGTCTGTCGAAGCCACGTCTCTTTGGCAGATGGATTGCTTTTCGGGATACTTTGCCCCGTCGTGACTTTACTTAACCCCTACGGCATCAAGGCTATCCTCGCGACGTTTACGGTCGCGTACGGCAACGAAGCGGTAGCCTATATCGACGAATGGCAGCCATTCAACCCCTCGAATTCCTATCTCATGGAAGGATTTCTGCTTGCAGCTCTTCTCGGACTGCTCGTTTCGAAACTCCAAATCGGATGGGTGAAGGCTCTGTTTCTCCTCTTCAATCTGCACCTTTTTCTCATGCATCAACGTTTTTGCTATCTGTTTGTTCTGTTGGTGCCGCTTGTTCTTGCCGCAGAAATTGGAGACCAGTTCTCCTGGGTCTCCGCCCGCAGATGGGCCAAAGAGCCCCGTGACCGGCTGGAGCAATTTCTTGCCGCTCACTTTCATTCGGCTTATGCGGCAATCGGCGTTTTGCTTGTGTTTACGGCTGCAATATTTTCCTCGGCATCACATGTCGAACCAAGTCCGAAAACGTCTGCCAAAGATGCGCTTTCGTTTGCCCAGCAGCACAACCTGTCCGGGAACGTACTCAATTCCTATAATTTTGGTGGAACGCTGATCTTCCATGGAGTTAAAACATTCATCGATGGCCGAACCGACCAGCTCTTTCTGAACGGCTTCATGACGGAAACTGTGTCAGCAGGTAGCAGTGCTGGAAGACCCATTCTAGAAGAACAGCTGAAGACTTATGCGATCAACTGGGCCCTGCTATCAACTGGCGACAACCGTATCCCTTTTTTCGACGAGTTACCTGATTGGCGGCGCGCCTATTCCGACGAGAACGCCGTCATCTTTGTGCCGAAACGATGAGTTTGCCCGATACTCACTATAGATTATCGAATATTTGATAATTATATTGACGCAATTCTCTTCGTCTGTATTTTACCAAGCGGTTTATGGGTGGATATTTCACTTCGCTAATAATACAATTATCTTTTACTTCCCGTGTATATATTTTTATGTAATACTTAATACTTATTACCTATTGATTAATGGTGGTTAGATCATGTTAAAGCGTGGGGGAATTCCAGGATCGGAAGTTTCTGCAGCATTAGCGAGCTGTAGAAATGCATTCATCGGAATCGCGATCTTCAGTTGCTTCGTCAACATACTTTATCTTTCCGGCTCTCTATACATGCTTGAAATCTATGACAGGGTATTGCCGAGCCGCAATATTCCCACTCTCATCGGCCTCACAATCATAATCGCCGTGCTCTATGCATTTCAGGGCTGTTTTGATCTGATCCGGCGCCGGTTGCTTATGCGTGTCGGAGAACGGCTCGACGATGTCCTGTCGCCGCGGCTATATGACGTCGTTGTGAGATTGCCGCTGAAAGCGCCCGATACAGCAAGTACGATGCAGCCCTTGCGCGATCTTGATACTATTCGCAGCTTCCTGATCAGCGGCGGGCCGACCGCACTATTCGACCTGCCATGGCTGCCCTTCTATGTAGCCATCTGCTTTGCATTCCATTTCTGGTTGGGTATGACGGCGCTCGGAGGCGCGATCATCCTTGTTGCCTTGACCCTTTTGACCGAGGTCGCTACGAAAAAGCCCGTTCTCGAGGGAGCACGCTACGCTGCCACCCGCAGCCGGCTTGCCGAAGCCAGCCGCCGCAGCGCGGAGGTCATAGTATCGATGGGCATGGCCTCGCGTATTCACGCGCGGTGGCAAACCGTAAATCGCTCCTATATGGATAACCAGCGCGATTCAGGCGATCTCGTATCGGGCCTCGGTACCGTCTCAAGAATGCTTCGAATGCTCCTGCAATCCGCCGTCCTCGCAGTCGGCGCCTGGCTGGTTATCAACCAGCAGGCATCGGCCGGTATCATCATTGCCGGATCCATTATGTCATCGCGCGCATTGGCGCCCGTCGATTTTGCCATAGCAAACTGGAAAGGTTTTGTAGGCGCACGGCAGAGCAAGCAACGTCTCGATAAAATCTTGAAGCTCTTGCCAGAGCAGGACGCGCCAATGGAATTGCCGGCACCTGTAAGTACGCTCGCGCTTGAATCTATAACTGCCGCTCCACCCGAGCGGCAGAAGATCGTACTTCAAGACGTTCACTTCCTTCTGAAAGCAGGGACGGGCCTCGGCATCATAGGGCCAAGTGCTTCGGGAAAGTCTACTTTGGCGCGGCTGCTCGTCGGGGCTTGGACACCATTACGTGGGACGATACGGCTGGACGGTGCGACGCTCGACCAGTGGTCTGCCGCATCACTCGGTCGTCATGTCGGCTATCTGCCCCAGGACGTCGATCTGATTGAAGGGACGGTCGCAGAAAACATTGCTTCCTTCGATCCCCAAGCAGAACCGGGAGCCATCATCGAAGCTGCGAAAGCGGCACGGGTGCATGGCCTCATCGTCGGGTTACCCGAGGGCTATGAAACACCCATCGGCGAACAGGGAACTGCACTGTCGGCCGGGCAGCAACAGCGGGTCGCGCTCGCGAGAGCGCTATACGGCAATCCTTTTCTTGTTGTTCTCGACGAACCAAACTCCAATCTCGATTCGGACGGCGAAGAGGCTTTGACCCAGGCGATCCTCAGCGTGCGGCAACGTGGCGGGATTGTGGTGGTTATTGCGCATCGTCCCAGCGCGCTGGCAGGAGTTGATATGATGCTGGCCCTCAATAACGGCCGCCAGCTGGCGTTCGGACCCAAGGAAGAAGTCGTTTCCAAGGTCTTGCGCTCCGCCAATGTCATACCAATCAATGCAGGAGCACCCGCATGACAACGCTTGGGACACGTACGAACAAACGGTCGATCAATTATCATCTTGTTGCCGGCATAGGCACCGCCTTCCTGCTATGCGGCGTTGCTGGCGGATGGGCCGTCACCACCGATATAGCAGGAGCTGTTATTGCGGGTGGTTCACTTGTCGTCGATAGCAGCGCCAAGAAGGTGCAGCACCTGACTGGCGGTATCGTCGGGGAGCTGCTTGTTCGCGATGGCAGCCATGTCGAAGGCGGCGACGTGGTGATCAAGCTTGATCCGACCACGACCCAAGCCAATCTCGCCATTGTTATAAATGGTCTCAACCAGTTCATGCCCCAAAAAGCCCGCCTCGCCAGCGAGCGTGACAAACTTGTAGAGGTTCGTTTTCCGAAAGCACTGACGGACCAGCAAAACGACCCGGATGTGGCAGAAATCATCGCCGGTGAACGCAAACTCTTCGAAGCCCGGCGGCAGGCGCAAACCGGCAAGAAACGACAACTGGCAAAACAGGTGGAACAATCGAAGCAGGAGATCATCGGCCTGACTGCAGCAAAGGAGTCGAAGAGCGCCGAACGTGTGCTGATCGCCAAACAGCTAGAGAGCGTACACAGCCTTTGGGACAGACAACTCACGGAGCTTGATCGCCTTATCGCCATTGAGCGGCAAAAAACGACTATCGAGGGTGAATAGGCCGTTACACCGCTGCCATCGCGCAATCCGAAGGCAAAATTGCCGAGACCGAGCTCCAGATCATTCAGGTAGACGATGATGTGGCAAGCGAGGGTGCGAAAGACATGCGCGATATCGACACGAAAATCGGTGAATATGTCGAGCGCAAGGTTGCTGCCCAAGACCAGTTGAAGCGCATCGATATCCGCGCACCGCAGACCGGCACCGTGCACGAGCTTTCGGTGCATACAGTCGGTGGTGTTGTCCCGCCCGGCGAACAACTCATGCTCATTGTTCCCGATGCGGATTTGCTTGTGGTCGAAGCCAAGGTTCAACCGCAGGATGTCGATCAGCTTTTTGTCGGGCAGTCTGCCGGCCTGCGCTTTACCGCTTTCAGCCAGCGCACCACGCCTGAAGTCAATGGTACGGTCCAGCAGATCTCCGCCGACGTTACGACCGATACCCGTACCGGCCTCAGCCACTACACAGTGCGCGTCGCCATCGCGCCCGAAGAAGTTGCCCGGCTTGGCGCGATCAAACTTGTGCCCGGTATGCCGGTTGAAACCTTCATAAAAACCGGAGATCGCAGCGTCGCCTCCTATTTCATCAAGCCAATGATGGACCAGGCAAAGCGCGCCTTCCGCGAAGGTTGACTGTTAGACGCGTGCGCGATGCACGTTCTACGTCAAATTCCCTCGCCGTGCGTATGGCCTTCATGCGTCAGCGTCGCGATGAAGCGCTTCGTGCGCTCCTGTTTTGGCTTGGTGAAGATGTCCCGCGATGAACCGGTTTCGACGATCACGCCGCCATCGAGGACAATTACCTCATTGGCAATCTTCGATGCCAATCGAAGGTCGTGCGTCGCCATAACCATCGTCGTGCCTTCCCGCGCCAACTGCGCCAAGCACATCGACCACTTCTCCGGAGAGTTCCGGATCGAGCGCGGAAGTCGGCTCGTCACACAGAAGAACCTTTGGTGACGGAGCGAGCGCGCGGGCGATCGCCACTCGCTGTTGCTGCCCGCCGGAGAGCGTCGAGGGCCAAACATCGGCCTTATGTGCAAGTCCGACTTTTTCGAGCAATGCCGTTGCCCGCTCCCTAGCGCGTTCCTTTGGCCATTTGAGGACTGTGGTCAGCCCCTCTGTGACGTTTTCGATGACCGTACGGTGCGGAAATAGCTGGAAGTTCTGGAACACCATGCCGGTATGACGGCGCAGAAGTTGAATCTGCTTCATGCTCACGCGGACGCCGGGATGGAACTCCAGCCTGTCGCCAGCGATTTCCACCGAACCTGATGTCGGAACTTCCAGCAGGTTTATGCACCGCAGAAGTGTGCTCTTGCCGCCTCCGGAAGGTCCTACGAGTGCCATGACCGCGCCTTCGGCCACGCTCAAGGAAACATTCTTGAGTACCGTGTGGTCGCCAAAGCGCTTTTCGATATTCTTCAGTTCGACCATCATGACCGCGCCTCCAGGAAGCCGCCGTAGCGATTAAGGCGTGTCTCCAGCCGCGCTTGCAGCGACGACAGGACAGAGCTCAAGGCCAGATAAATCAGTGCCGCCTCCACGTAAAGAATGAGCGGTTCATAGCTGGTGGCAACAATACGCTGCGCCGCCTGGAAGAGTTCGGGCACCGTAATGGCTGCCGCAAGCGAAGTATCCTTGACCAGAGAAATAAAGGTATTTGACAGCGGCGGCACAGCCACTCTCGCTGCCTGGGGCAATATGGTGCGTTGCATCGCTTGGCGCCAATTCATGCCTATCGAATAGGCCGCTTCCCACTGGCCTTTTGGCACAGACGAGATAACGGCGCGCAGAATCTCCGACGTGTAAGCACCGATATTCAGCGTGAAGCCGATCAGCGCCGCCGTGAACGCGTCAAGCACGATACCAACGCTCGGGAGGCCATAGAATATCAGGAAGAGCTGGACCAGTAGCGGCGTGCCGCGAATGATCCAGACATAGAATTTGACGACCGCCGCCAACGGACCCGGCGCGAACAGCCGAACAAGAGCAGCTATGAGACCGACCGTAAGGCCAAGCACGAATGACAAAAGCGTCAGTGGAATGGTAAAGATCAATCCCGCCCATAACAGCGACGGAAGAGATTCAAGCATCAATGTCAGCCAGTGAGGCAAGGCCGATCTCCCTCAAAAGATAAAGGCAGGGAATTTGTGTTCCCTGCCCTTTTAGAGCGTAATTTGTCGCGGTCGTAAACGACTGTTACTTCGAAACGTCCTGGCCGAAATATTTGTCGGCAATATTCTTGTATGTGCCGTCCGATTTGATCGTCTCCAGAGCCTTGTTGATGGCAGCCAGCAGATCCGGCTCACCTTTGCGGACGATGATGCCTGAGAAATCTGCATTTTCCTGCTGGGCGGCGATCTTTACCGGCGCGTCGGGCTTGTGCTTCTTGAAATCGAGAAAGGACAGGCTGTCATTGATCGTCGCATCAGCCCGGCCATTGATCAGGAGCTGGATCGATTGGTCGAACCCGTCGGTGCCGACGAGTTCCGCGCCATTGCTTTCGGCGATCTTGCCAAAATTACTGGTCAGCGACTGTGCGGATTTTTTGCCCTTCAAATCGGCAAAGCCCTTGATCTCGTCATTGTCACTTTTGACGATGAGCACGGCCTTGGAAGCGATATAGGGCTCGGAGAAATCGTACTTCGCCTTGCGTGCTTCGGTGATGCCGACCTGATTGATGACCGCATCGTAGCGGTCTGCATCAAGCCCGGCAATCAGGCCATCCCACTTGCCTTCAAGGAACTGAGCCTTGACGCCGAGATTCTTGGCAATCGCCTCACCGATCTCCACGTCGAAGCCGACAAGCTTACCCGAGGCATCATGATAGGTGAACGGCGCATAGGTGCCTTCCGTGCCAATCTTGAAAACGCCGGTTGTCTTGATCTGTTCGAGTTTGGATGCGGCCTCTGCCTGAACAGGTACGATTGCGAGGGCGCTGACGACGAGGAGCGATTTCAACCAGTTCATTGTGTTTCCATCCGTTTGTTATTTGCTTTGGGCATGATCGAAAAATGTCACTTTGCCGCGGCACTGTATAGGCATTCGCCGCTGCCATCAGGAGTAGAACGGTAAAATTAATACCAGATTTCGGCTCAATGTAGGAATTTTATTCCACTTGGGGTTGCGAATAATTATCCGGATTTTCCTATGCGATCCGCAAGCCGGTCACACCATGGAAAAGATGCACATCTGCCGCCTTGATACCAAGACCAATCGTGTCTCCAGGGCCACGATCCGTGCGGCCCATGGCAAAGATGCAGACCTGCTTGTCAGCGAGTGTCGTGTAGAATTGCGTCGAGAGACCGAGCGGCTCTATCACCTCGATCTTCGCTTTCAGCCCCTCGCCGCCGACTTCGATGTTCTCAGGACGGATACCAATGATCACCCGGTCGCCGTCCTCGATCTTGAGCTCCGGCCGCAATGGTATCATCTGGCCGTCCGTCAGTTCTGCTGCAACTTTCTGTCCGTCCCGGCTGACGACCGCGGGCAGGAAGTTCATGCCGGGTGAACCGATAAAACCGGCCACGAACAGGTTTGCAGGATGATCGTAGAGTTCAAGCGGTGTCCCGACCTGCTGAATAACTCCATCATGCATGACCACAATGCGATCTGCCATCGTCATGGCTTCGACCTGATCGTGGGTGACATAGACCGAGGTCGTCTTCAATTGCTGGTGCAGCGACTTGATCTCGGTGCGCATATGCACCCGCAGCTTGGCATCAAGATTGGACAAGGGTTCGTCGAACAGGAACACTTTCGGATCGCGCACGATGGCGCGGCCCATGGCAACACGCTGGCGCTGGCCGCCGGAAAGCTGGCGCGGCAAACGTTGCAGCAGCACGTCGAGACCAAGCCGTTTGGCGGCGCTGCCAACACGGTTCATGACCAGTTCCTTTGCCGTCTTGCGCAGCAGGAGGCTGAAACCCATGTTCGACGCAACATCCATATGCGGATAGAGCGCATAGGACTGGAACACCATCGCGATATCACGGTCCTTCGGCGCCACATCATTGACGACCCGGTCGCCAATTCTGATCTCGCCCGCGGAGATTTCCTCAAGCCCGGCGATCATCCGCAACAGCGTGGACTTGCCACAGCCGGAAGGGCCCACCAGAACGACGAACTCGCCATCGGCAATGGAAAGATCCACTGCCGACAGCACATTCATGGAGCCATAGTTTTTCTGGACGTTGGAGATGGTAACAGAAGCCATGGTTTGATCCTTTATTATCCCTTCACTGCACCGGCCGTGAGGCCCGTGACGAGGTAGCGTTGCAGGAAGGCGAAGAACAGGCACGCCGGAATGAGCGCGAGCACCGAGGCCGCCATCATCTGACCCCAGTCGACCGCGAACTTGCCGATGAAGGTCAGGAGCCCGACGGCAAAGGTCTTCTGGCTGTCGCTGCTGATAAGCATCAGTGCGAAAAGCAGCTCGCTCCACGCGGCGGTGAACACAAACCCCAGTGTCGCGCCCATGCCCGGCAATGTCAGCGGGATGATGACCTTGCGCAGTGCTTGCGAACGGCTGCACCCGTCGATCATCGCCGCCTCTTCTAGATCCTTCGGAATACCATCGAAGAACGACTGCATCAGGAAGGTCGCAAAGGCGATATTGAAGGCGACGTATATGATGATAAGCCCCGTCAGGCTGTTGGTAAGCCCAAGCTGACCCATAATGCGATAGATCGGCGGGATCACCATGACCAAGGGGAAGGTCTGCGTCAGGAGCAGCGTTACCGCGACGGTAGTCTTGCCCCGGAACGAAAACCGGGACATGGCATAGCCGGCTGCCGAAGCGACCACTGTGACGAGTACGGCCGTGATCACCGAAACGATCACGCTGTTCATGAAATAGCGTGGGAAATCCGTGGCGCGCAATACTGTCTTGTAGTTCTCCCATGTTGAAATCGAAGGCCACAAGGTGATGCCTTCCGAATATAGCAGTGATTGCGGCGTCACCGAAATCTTCAGCGTCCAGAACAATGGAAACAGCGCGAAGATCACGTAGGCGCCGACTGCGGCGTAGAGCCCTATGCCACCGAGAATACGGGCATTACGGGAGCGTCCTGCAATCATGACGCCCTCACAAGTGACTTGCGGATACGGATCAACACGATGGCGTATAGGATGAGGAGCGCCAGCAACAGGACCGCAACAGCGGAGGCATAGCCCTTGTCGAGCGTCTTGAATGCACTGACATAGATATAGGTGGCGACCGTATTGGTCGCGCCGGCGGGACCGCCTTCGGTCATCACGTAGATCAGATCGGCAAAGGTCGCGATCCAGATCGTCCGAAGCATCACCGTGATCGCGATAGTCGGCGCGAGGAATGGCAGCGTCACCTTGGTGAAGCGTTGCCAGGGGTTGGCGCCGTCGATCGCCGCCGCCTCGTGCAATTCGCCTGGAATGGATTTCAGAGCGGCAAGCAGCGTGATCGCGAAAAACGGCACACCGAACCAGACATTGGCGATGATCGGTCCCCACATGGCGGTGGCGGGATTGGAGAGAATATTGGTGGGAGCGGACTGGATGCCGAGCGCGTAAAGCCAGTGCGGCAAAGGTCCGACGATCGGGTTGAACAGCCACGCCCACGTCAAGCCCGATAGAAAGGAAGGCACGGCCCACGGCAGGAAGACGATTGCCTGCACGATTTTCTTGCCGGCAAATTCCCTGTCGAGAAGCAGTGCAAGTCCGAGGCCGAGAAAGAACTGAAAAAACAGGCTCGCGACCGTCCACCACAGGGTATTCATCAGCGCCTGCCCGAGATTTGGGTCGTGCAGCAACGCCTGATATTGCGCGAGGCCGACATATTCGGATTTGAAGGCCGAGAATTTGCGGAATGAATAACTTATGCCGAAGATCAGCGGTACCACCAGCACCAGCATGAGCAGAACCATGGCCGGGCTCAAATAAAGCCATGGTTCGAAAACGGTGGCAAAGCTGCGCTTGCCAGCGTTTTGCCTGTTGTGCGGCAGGCCCGCCGCCGTCGATTGCATCACCATGTCTGTCGGCCCCTCATTTAATGCCTTCATGTCTTTCGCCCCCGGTTGGCCGGTTGTGAAAGCAGAATGGAAATGCTCCGGCGCACTAGGCACCGGAGCATCTTTTCACTCCCATTACTTCTTGTTCTTGGCCATCCAGGCCTGCTGCTGTTCGGTGAGGAACGCCGCCCACTCGTCGGCGACAGCCTTCGGTGTCTTCTGGCCAAGCAGGACTTCCTGGAAATTCTTGACTGAAACGGAATCGTAGAAATTGCCGAGGTTTTCGAGATAGGTCGGAGGCGTGACGAACTCGAATGTCTTCGGATCATTCATTTCCTCGAACCAGCCTTTGAAGCTGTCCGCCCCAAAATACGGATCCTTGTCAGCGCCATTGTGGATAGGAATGACACCGACATTCTTGGCGAATTCGAGGTTGTCTTCCGGTGACAGCAACGTGCCCATCAGCTTCCAGGCATCGTCCTTGACCTTCGAATTGGCGAACATCGCCCAGCCGGCATAGCCAAGCGTCGGATAGGATTTTCCGTTCGGTCCTGTCGGCAGCGGCGCAACGCCAAAGTCTTCCGCTTTCATTTTCTCGGCAATGCCGATCAGCGCATCCGGATCCTGATCGAGCATGGCGCAGGTTCCGGAATAGAACCCGGTCACGACCTCATTGAAGCCCCAGCTGACGCTGTCCTTCGGCGCATAACCGTTCTTGTAGATATCGGCCAGCATCTCGAGGCCCTTGACGGCGCCCGGCTCATTCAGGGTCGCGGTGCCGTCGGCATTGAAATAGCCGCCCTTGCCATTGGCGATGTTCATGAACATCTGCACGCCGTTGAAGCCGCCGGGACCGCCGCGCAGGCAATAGCCATACTTGCCCTGGATCGCCGAGATCTTCTTGTTGGCTTCCATGAACTCGTCGAGCGTCTTCGGCGCTTCCTTGAGGCCGGCTTCGGCGAAGAGCTTCTTGTTCCAGAACATGGCCCGGATGTAATAGCCATACGGGATCATATATTGCTTGTTGTCGACCACAGAGCCGAACTGTTTGGCACGGTCGCCCAGAGTTCCGGCATCCTTCCACTTGGCCATATAGGGCCCAAGATCTTCGAGCTGGCCATTGGTCGCGTAAAGACCCATCCAGCGCTCTGGCATCTCGACGATGTCTGGCGTGTCGCCAGCCTGCACCATGGTCAGGAATTTCTCGAAAGCCTGTCCCCATGGCAGCGAGACCAGCTCGACCTTCGTGCCTGGATTGGCCTGTTCGAAGCTGGCGATCTGCTTCTTGAGCAGTTCCGTGCGCGGCGGGCTGGTGATCACCTCCACCATCTTGATCGTCGTGTCGGCGAAAGCCGCCGATACTGTCATCGACAGAGCTGCGATAGCGCCCGCCAGAAATGTTCCCATTCGTTTTTGCATTATAAGGCTCCCATTTTTAAGTTCAGCGTTTTGCTTTTGTCAGTGCGTTCACGAGGTCCGCCCAAAGCTCCTCTACACTTTCGAGTCCCACGTGAAGGCGGATCGTCCGGGGGCTGACACCGAAGCGCCCGATCGAATTGGCATCCGGCGTCTGCTGCAACGAGGCGAGTGCCGGTACGACGAGGCTTTCATGGCCGCCCCAGCTGACGCCGATGCGAAAAATCTTGAGTGCGTCGACGAAGGTTGGCACGTCGATGTCCTCGGTTACCTCGAAGGAAAACAGGCCGGAATAGCCGCTGAGCGTCGCCTTGCCCGGATGATTGGAATAGACCGGATGCATCACGCGCTCCACATCGCCACGCGCCTTGAGCCGTTCGGCTATTGTCAGCCCGCTCTTCATATGATGCGGCAGGCGCAGTGTCAGCGTGCGCAGACCGCGCAGCAGAAGCCATGCCTCGAACGGCGATAGTTTGGCGCCAAGGTAAGAATAGGTGCGGCCATTGATCCGTTCGATCATTTCGCGCGAACCCGCGACGACACCGGCAACCGTGTCACTGTGCCCGCCGAGATATTTTGAAGCCGAATGCATGACAAGATCGATGCCGTGTGTGATCGGCTTCTGGAACAAGCGGCGTAGCCCACGAATTGTCGATGGTGGTCACGGCACCATGCTGCTTGGCGAGTTTCGCATAATGCGCGATGTCCTGCAGTTCGAACATCATCGAACTCGGACTTTCGAGGTACAGCATTTTCGCACCCGGCAAGGCAGCGGCCACCGCATCGGGATCGGAGCCGTCCACATAGTCGACTTTGATACCGAGATGCGGCAACAGCCGTTCGAACAGACGGTAGGCATCGCCATAGCAGTTGCGCACGGCAACGATGCGGTCGCCGGCTCCGACGAAGGCAAGTACCATGGCGCTGATAGCGCCCATGCCGCTGGAAAAGGCCCGTGCGGCTTCCGCTCCTTCAAGCGCCGCGATCTTGCTTTCGAATTCCATGACGGTCGGATTGTCGCCGCGCGAATACATCGGCTGGCGCTTGCGGCCGGCGAAGGCATCCGCCATCGCCGCATAATTATCGAAGGTGAAAAGCGACGTCTGGTAGATCGGGGGAACCACGGAACCGCCGGGAAAAGGCTCGTCATGCGCGAGCAATGTTGCGGCTTGCGCCATCAGGTCCTGATCGTGGAAATACGGATTATCGCTCATGCTTGGCTCTTCTTGTTCTGCTTTTTCAGGTTTGCCGCACCGCGCTTGAGATCATCCTCGACGGTGGCAATCAGCTTCAAGGCTTCGGCGCGCGCGCCTAAGGGGTCGCGCGCGGCGATCGCATTGAACAGAGTCCGGTGATAGCGAAAACTCGCGTGGCCAAAATCCCGGACCCCAAGCGGATGCTCCCAGAACCGGTGGAACATCTCGTACATTGCTGCAATGATCTGTTCGAACAGCGGATTGCCCGACGTGCGGAACACAGCAAGGTGAAAGTCCCAGTCTTCGTCAGCGGACATGCCATGGCGTGACGTGGAACGCCTCTTCCATGAGGATCAGTTTCTGCTCGATGAAGGCAATATCGGCGTCGTTGGCACGCTCGGCGCAAAGAACTGCAGCTTCGGCCTCGAGGCCGCGGCGAATTTCCAGCGTATGCATAAGACTGTTAAAATCATTGCCCGATGGCAGTGTCAGCGGCATATGCAGCATATTGCGCGTAACGGCAGCCTTCAGATAGGTACCACTGCCCTGGCGTCGCTCGACAAGGCCGAGCTCCTGCCAGCGGGTCAGCGCCTCACGCACGGTTGTGCGGCTGACTTTCAGGTGCTCCGCGAGCACACGTTCGGTCGGCAGCCGGTCTCCAGGTGTCAGTCCTTCACCAGTGACGAAATCCACCAGCGCGTGTAGCACCGCGTCGTCGCGCGATGCCGTATGAACCGGGGCAAGGATCGGACTGATCACGAAACGCTTCACCTAAATTGGTTGGACCATTGTGCCAATTCAACATGAATGAAGTCACGAGTCAAATGCTTCCAGGAGTCTTTCCAAAATCATTCTGCTTCCGGGGAGATAGGGATCCTTTCGCTATTTCTTCTTCGCATTTCCAGGATTCGTCGCTGGGAATGATCTCACGCCATTTCAGCAGCGACGTCAGCTTGTCGAACCAACAGCGCCTATGCGGCACGGCCAATTCACGTATGCCGCCTCCTATCAAGTTCAATTGCCTCGACTCGTGTCAGCCCGATGTCCTCAAGCATGCGATCGCTCAGCTTTGTCAGCGGGTCACCTTCCGGTTCAGCGTATCGGTCAGAAGCAAATAATCTGCGAACACGGCCGAGAAAACGCTCGAGGACGTCGGTCCTGCCAACATCCCTGGCAGAAAAGCTGCGGCCTTGACGGGTGCGGTCGATCTCTAGTAGACCAGTCGTCTCTGAGTATGCCATAATAATAGCTCCTATGATTTCTGTGCCAGCAGGCCATCAAGTGTCATGGTGCTGAACCGTTGCAGGGGTTTGATACTTCCGTCTGCCTTCATCCTGACCAGCGCGCCCTCATAGGCGTCGATCAAAAAGGCAGCGGTTTCATCCGGATCAAGATGTTTCGGCAATTCTCCGGCGTCCCGCGCTTCACGCAGCAGGGTTCTGAAATCATCCTGCCAAGCGGTGAACGAGCGATGCAACTCACGCTGGAGCACTTCGCTATGTGCCGCAATGGATTGGGACAGATTGCCCAAGAGGCAACCACAGGTTGGATCGCCCGATCCGTATTCCTTTTCATAATGTTCGAAATAGTCGCGCAGACGCCGCAGTGGCGATTTCGTCTTGTCTTCCAGCAGAAGCCGTGCCCGCACCTTCTGGTTGTTATTACAGTAGGAGGCGAGCACCGCGGAGGCGAACTCTTCCTTGCTTCTGAAGAAGTGATAGAACGAACCCTTCGGCACGCCCGCCGATTTGAGGATAGGGCCTATCCCCGCCCCTTCATAACCGTGGGAAAGAAGTGCCTTCAGGCCTTCGTCGATCAAAACTGCTCGTGTATCTATCTTGCTCATAGGGGTGATAATAGACCAGTCGTCTAGTCAATGCAAGCTCGCTTTGTCAGTATGGGAAAGCTGTGTTGCACTGCCTGGCGAACAATCTGGCGACGGCTTACGAAACACCACTGCAAAAATAAATCAGACAAACTTATCCACGCCTTGCAAACCTCGGTTATTCTGATCCGGTCCTTTCCATGGGGAGCTGCTTCCGGAGCCGTTCGAAAGTGGGGAAGGACGGCGTGTCAGTGGGCGGGCAACGGACCCAAGCGCTGGCCGACCTGTTCGTCTTCGGGGGTCAATCTGTGCATTAGAGGCAGATATTGCCTCCGTTGTTGACGCCAAACGCCAATCGTGCGGACACTGCACCGACGGCGACGATGGGCCCGGACTCCAGGCGCTCATCCACTCGCCCCGCGGGACAGGCAGAAGATGGCCGGCAGGGGGATAACGTCAGCGGGCGGTCTTCGGATCGCATTACTTATCTACCAGGACGCCCTTCGACGACCGCCCGTCTTCCCAACCACCATTCAATGGCCAGACTCGAAGATGAGGGCGTGGCAAGGGAAAAGCACGGCCCGGTTCTTTGACAATCAGAACGGCATTTCCACCCTCGGCCAGATTTCGCGCGTGAGTTTGCGATAGTCGGTCTTTTTGGGGTTGGATGGATAGGGCGCGCCGGCATCGATATAGATGATCGCGGCCGCGACCGGCTCGAAACCCGCATGGAAATGATTGGTCGACTTGACCAGCAGCATATCTTTCGACTGCGGATCGATGTCGAGATTGGAAAAAATATCTGGCTCGAAGGTCTGCGTCCTGTTGGTGTTGAGGATGACCTCGATATCCGTGCCTTCGAGGCGAACGACCGTTGAAGGTCCAAGCGTAACCCGGCTCTTGCCAAAACTCTGCCAGCCTTCGTGCACGGCTTTGAGCACTTCGACACGCGCATCGATCGGCGCACCGCCATCCGGCCCGGCCTTACCACCAAAACGCAACTGGATATGCGCGCCCTCTCCTGCAGCCAGGCAAAAGGTCACCGCGATCGGATCCCAGATCGTCGCCACGGCGACATTGCCAATGCCGCGCTCGATGATGCGTCGCAGGATCAGCGTGCCGTCACCGGCGACGCCGCCGCCGGGGTTGTCCCAGACGTCGGCGACGACGACCGGCTTGCCCGGCTTCGTTGCAACGAGCGCGACCGCCCTATCCAGCCCTGCCTTTATATCGAGCATCGGCATGGCAGTGGTGCCGCGCATGGAAAACAGCTCCATCCCCAGCTTTGCCGCCAGCTCGGTCCCCTTTTCCGGATCATTGTCGGTGACGACCATCAATTGCGTGCCGAGTTCCGGAACATCGCCTGCCATAAAGCCGTGAATGAGAGAGATCGACAGGATGCCATCCCGGCCTTGCAATGCCTTCAGCCGATCGACATACGAACGCATCGGCTCGCGGCTTGTTGGATAGACACCAATCATCCGGCAATCAAAGGTTGAGATCACCGGTTTGATTTCACCCCTCAGAGCGCGCAAGGCGAGGTCAACCACATGTTCGCCCCGCTCATAGAAATCCGTGTGCGGAAATTCGAGAAAGGCGGCGAGAATGTTGGCGTTTTCCACACGTTTGCGAGTCAAATGACTGTGGGGATCGAGCTCGGATGCAATCAGCACATCGGGACCGACAATGTTGCGGATACGCTCGAGCAGATCGCCCTCGCAATCGTCGTAGCCCTGGGCAACCATGGCGCCATGCAAGCCAAGAATGACCCCATCGACGGGCATCGCGGCGGTCAGCTGGCCGAGGATTTCGTCGCGCAAACCCTCATAGGCCTGCCGCTGCAACAGTCCGCCCGGCTCCGCCCACGTTGCGGTGCCTTCGATCAGCTCGAAGCCTTCCTCACATGCCTTGCGCCGCAGCACAACTATCGGCGCCGAACACAAGGTCGGCGTTTCAGGGTGGTCACCTGGGCCCGCATAGAACGCCGTTTCAAAACTGGCGCGGTCTGTAGGCACCGGGGAGAAGGTATTGGTTTCGGTCGCAAGCGACGCGGTAAAAATGCGCATGATATGCTCTCAGAGTGGCTTATAGGCGACGGCTTCGATTTCGATCTTGATGTCGATCATCAGTCGCGATTCGATCGTGGTGCGGGCTGGCGGATTTTGCGGGAAATAGGTGGCGTAAACCTTGTTGAAGGCGGCGAATTCACGGGCGTCTTCGAGGATGACGAAGGTCTTCACGACATCGGAAAGATCCGCTCCGGCGAGCTTCAGAGCCGCTGCGACGTTCTCCATCACCTGCCTCGTTTGCGCTTCGATACCGCCGATGATCACCGTCCCGTCGGCGCCGACCGGGACTTGACCGGAGATATAGATGAAGTCGCCAGCGCGCACGGCGGGCGACAGCGGTACATGGGAAGATCCGAAGTGTTGTTTGGTCATGATGATATCCTTTTACTTGACGGCGCCGATGGAAAGGCCACGCACCAGATAGCGTTGCAGCCAGGCGAAGAGAATGGCAACGGGAACCGACGCCACGAACGCTGCGGCCATGACATAGTGCCAGTCGACGGTGTAGCGGCCCGCTACGAGGGAAAAGACCCGGATCGGCAGTGTATAGCTTCCTTCGGTGCGCAGCATGGTCAATGCGATGACGAATTCGTTCCAGGCATTGATGAAGGTGAAGATAGCCGTGACGACCATGGCCGGAACCGCCAAGGGCAGGAAAACGGCGATGAGCGTGCGCCAGCGGCTCGCTCCCTCCATCCAGGCGGCTTCTTCGAGATCACGGGGTATGGTGGAAAAATAGCTCTGCAGCATCCACACGCAGAAGGCGATGTTGAACGCCGTGTAGATAATGACCAGCACATTGAGACTGTCGATCATGCCAGCGCCAGCAACCAGCCGGAACAGGCCGATGACCAGAACGATTGGCGACAGCATCTGCGAGACCAGCAGGAACTGGCGAAAGGCGTCGCGCCCGGTGAATTGGTAGCGGCTGAGCGCGTAGGCCGCTGGAATTGAGACGAGAATTGTCAACCCGGTCGAAAGCCCTGACACATAGAGCGAATTGGCCAGCGCCTCGGCAATGCCCGAGGTCCGCCACATCTCAGGAAAGTTCTGCCAGTGCAACTCCGACGGCCACCAGTTCGGATTGAGCACTTCCGTCGCCGATTTCAGCGAGGTGATGGTCATGACCGCATAGGGAAACAGGATCACCACGACGATCGGTGACAGGAAAAGCCAGAACAGGATCGAGCGCTTCAGTTTTTTGCTCATGCCTTCTCCTCGCGCATGGCCAGCCGCACATAGATAATGGTGAAGACGATCAGGATGCCGAACATGATGAGCGAGACCGCTGCCGCCTCGCCGAGTTTCCCGAGCCGGAAGCCTACCTTGTAGAGATATGTGACGAGGATATCCGTGGAATTGGCGGGGCCGCCTTGGGTCGTTGCCCAGATGATAGGAAAGGAATTGAACACGTAGATGGTATTGAGGACGAACGCGATGTTGATGAAGGGCCTGAGTAGCGGCAGGGTGATCAGGCGGAACTGATCCCAGCTCCCGGCCCCTTCCGTCGCTGCAGCCTCATAGAGATCGTCCGGCACGGAGGATAGACCGCCGAGGAAGATGGTGACGGTGAACGGCACCGAAACAAGGATGCCGATAAATATCTGCATCGGGAACGCGGTCGAAGCCTCGGCGAGCCATTGGATGTTCGTGTTGATGAGGCCAAGATCCCGCAAGGCCGAGTTCAGCATGCCGCTCTCGCCGTTTAGCGCCCAGCGCCAGACAATCGCGGTCATGGTCAGCGAAATCGCCCAAGGCAGCATGATCAGCATGCGGGCGATGCCGCGGCCGTAGAAATCCTCATTGAGGATGAGAGCGATCGGAACCGAAACGATCAGTGTCCCGAGCACGACCGCCGCTGTCCAGAACAGGGTTCGCCATGTGGCCGCAATGAAATCCGGATCGGCAAACAGGACGCGGAAATGCTCGAGGCCGATGAAATCCTTCAAAATGCCGAAACGGTTTACGTCGTGCAGCGACAGCGACACGATCTCCTTCAGTGGCCAGAGAATGATGGCTGCTGCCAGAAGGAAGCTCGGCAAAATAAGAATATAGGGGGCTGTGGCCCGTTGCATCGGCTTCTCTATCTTTGGCCTGTTGGTTGAGCAGAGGCATACAAAGCGGGAGGGTGGCGACGCCTCCCTCCCGCTGCCAGCCTATTTCAGCGTTTCATTGACCTTCGCAGCGGCCTCTTTCAACGTCGCTTCGGGCTCGCCCTGCCCGAGGTAGATTTTCTGGATGGCGTTGGACGTTGTCTGCGCAATGTCTTCCCAACCTGGAATAACCGGCGCGAAACGAGCATTCGGCAGTAGGCTCGTGAAGACTTTCAGATCGGCATTGTCAGCGAAATAGGGATCCTTTGACTCTTCCGCATTGACCGGCAGGAAACCTTCGACCTTGTCGAACTTGGTGCGTTGCTCCGTGGTGAAGAGAAAATCGAGAAATTTCCAGGCTGCTTCCTTGTTCTTCGAGTTCTCGAAAAGGACAATGGAGTCGGTGACACCATAGGTGCCCTTGTCCCCGGTCGGGCCTGCTGGAATGGGCGCGACACCATATTTCAGGTTCGGCGCTTCAGTCTTGATCTGGTTGGACAGGAACGGCGCAGTGATGACCGTCGCGACCTTGCCTTGCTTGAACAGGTTCTGCACATCCTCGCGCGAATAGGAGGTAACGCCTGGTTGGGTCAGGCCTTCGTCGATGAAGCTCTTGTAAAGCTTGGCCGTATCGATGGCCGCCTGTGAATCGAGACCCGATTTGCCGTCCGTGACGATCTCGCCACCATTCGACCACATGCCATAGTAGAAATAGACGTCCGTCTCGATCTCCTTGCCCTGCAGACCAAAGCCGTAGATCTCGCCGCCAAGCTTCTTGATCTTTTCCGCATCGGTTTTGAAATCGGCCCAGGTTGCCGGAGGCGTATCGATGCCCGCCTTGGCGAAAATATCCTTGTTGTAGTACATCGCGCGGGCGGATGCCGCTATGGGCAGGCCGTAAACCTTGCCGTTCATGACCGACGGCGAAAGGAACGTATCGATGAAGCGTGCCTTGAAGTCTGGTGTGATGTTCTCGTCAAGCGGCGCGACGATACCTTCCTTGACAAAGTCCAGTAGCCAGCGTGTGCCGATGATGGAAAGATCAGCATTTGCTCCGGCAGAAATATCGGTGGTCAGCTTTTGCTGGAGATTGTCCCAAGGCACCACCTCGATCTGGATCTTGGTATCAGGATTGGCCGCTTCGAAAGCCTTGGCAGCTTCTTCGAAATATGGGCCGGTGCCCTTGCTATATTCGGCAATGGTTACCCGTACCGTGCCGTCAGCAAAGGCATTCGTGCTGAAAGCAATAAGACTTGCTCCAGCGAGAAGGCATAGTTTCTGTTTGATCGTCATCTTGATTCCCCTTGTTTTGGCCACACGCCAGTTGCGCCTGTTCTCCTCGCCGCGTACGGGAAGTGCTCCAAAATTACCCAACGCGATATTCAATCAACATTGCCATATTCAAATGTAATTTAATTTCATGCAAGTGAGTACTTAATCGAATATGACGTTTTCATGTTGCTTTTTTTCACGTCTCGCCTTTAGCTTGCAGCAGTGAGATGCTCACTGCGCACAATAAGGGAACACAGACAGGCTGTTCATGACGTCACCAAATTTACACGATTTTTTTGGCCTCAAAGACAAAAAAGTTCTCATTACCGGGGCTGGCGGCGGTATTGGTCAGGCGCTCATTGCGGTCTTTCAGTCAGCGGGAGCCGATGTCTCCGGCGCGGACGAGCAACTTGCCTTCATGGTGGATCTACCGCTTGCGCATCGGCTTGTTTTCGATCTCAGCAATGGCGCTGAAGCCTCCAGAGCAATCAGCGATTTCATCGCACGCCATGGCGCACCGGATGTACTGATCAACAATGCGGGCTTTACACGCGGCGAAACGCTTGATCAGGTCGACGGCGAGGTGTGGGAGCGCGAGATCGCAATCAATCTCAACGGCGCATTCCATGTGACAGCGCCAATTGTCGATGCGATGAGCAAACGGGCGAGTGGAAATGTCGTTTTTGTCTCGTCGGTCAATGGCCTCAACCACTTCGGCAATCCCGCCTATTCCGCGGCCAAAGCTGGATTGATATCGTATGTGAAAGCACTCGCTGTAGAGCGGGGCCGCCATGGCATACGCGCCAATGCGATTTGTCCTGGCTCGGTTCGGACGCCCGCCTGGGATCACAGGCTGCAAAAGCAGCCGGAGCTCCTGGCCAAAGTCTTGCCGCACTATCCGCTCGGGCGCATGGTGACCCCGGAGGAAGTGGCGCGTGCTGCGCTCTTTCTCGCTTCGTCGGCAGCATCGGGCATCACTGGCACCGCGCTCGCGGTGGATGCGGGTCTGACAGCCGGAAATCTGCGTTTCATCAATGACGTTTTGATCGGAGAGGATTGACATGGCCGGACTGCAGATCAAACAGCTCGTCAAATCCTACGGCGCGATGAATATCCTGCATGGGATCAATCTCGATGTGCACGACGGCGAATTTCTGGTTCTGATTGGGCCTTCCGGCTGTGGAAAGTCCACGCTTTTGCGAATGATTGCCGGGCTCGATGATATTTCCTCAGGTGAACTGTGGATTGGCGACCGTTTGTCAAATGGTTTGGCACCGCAACAGCGCAATATCTCCATGGTGTTCCAGAGCTATGCGTTGTTTCCTCACATGACCACGCGCAAGAACATCGGCTTTGGACCCAAAATACGCCGCGAAACCAGCGGCATGATCGACGCGAAGGTCAACAAGACTGCCGAAACCCTCAATCTCCACGACTATCTCGACCGCCTGCCGCGTCAGCTTTCCGGCGGGCAACGGCAGCGCGTTGCAATGGGCCGGACAATCGTGCGCGAACCCGATCTTTTCCTCTTCGATGAGCCACTGTCCAATCTTGATGCCAAATTGCGCGTTCAGATGCGTACGGAACTCAAGGCCCTGCATCAGCAGTTGAAGACCACGATGGTCTATGTCACGCATGACCAGATCGAGGCCATGACCATGGCGGACCGCATCGTCGTCATGAATAGCGGTCGGATCGAACAATTGGGCTCGCCGCTTGAACTCTACGACAGGCCCGTGAACAAGTTCGTGGCGGGTTTCCTCGGATCCCCTGCCATGAATTTCATTCCCGGCACGCTGGAGCGCGGCGATGGCGCGCCAAGAATGCGGACGCTTGAGGGCTTTACCATACCGGTGGGCAGCACAACGGCGCTATCCGGTCAGGAGATCGAGATCGGCATTCGCCCGGAACATTACCGGCTCGCTGACAATGGGGGTTTCCCCTATCAGGTCGCCGTTGTCGAACCGACGGGGTCGGAAACGCATCTCTTCGGTACAATTGCAGGCATCGGTGCACGTTGCGTCTTCCGCGATCGGATTGCCCCCGAACCCGGAAGCCAATTGATGCTGACGATCGATCCGGCAAGGGTGCATGTCTTTGATCGCAAAACAGGAACCCGGATCTGACCATTTCATGGCATCGCCCCATTTCGACATTGTCGCCCGCCTGAGAGAAATAGCCGAAACCGGCCAGCGTTCCGATCAACGGGTCGCGGCGGCAATCCTGTCGGATGCTGATTTCGCCACGCATGCGTCGATCGAAAGGCTGGCGACGAAAGCCGGAGTGAGCGAACCGACCATCACGCGCTTTTGTCGCATGCTCGGTTTTGAAGGAACACGCGAGTTCAAGGTCAAGCTCGCACAGTCCCTGGCGATCGCCGGACGCTTCATTGTGCCCGTCCCTGCTCCAAGTGTGCAGTGGCAACACCGTCCCATCGATCATCTCGGGAAGTGCAGTCGACGCCATCGAAACGGTCTGTAATCAGATTCGCCGGGACGATCTGGAGCGGGCGGCCTCCATTATCGCCGAGGCAGGGATGGTACGCGCCTATGGTTCAGGCGGGGCGTCCTCCATGGCGGCAACGGAGCTTGAAAACCGGCTGTTCCGGCTGGGGGTCCTTGCCTCCTCGCATATCGATGGCGAAATGCAGCAGATGACGGCGGCAACCAGCAACAAGGGCACAGTCATTGTAGCCTATTCGCTTTCGGGGGAAATCCAGCCACTGATAGAGGCCGTTACGATCGCCGGACGGTATGGCGCGAAAGACCATAGCCCTCACCGCGCCCAATTCTTCACTGGCGTTGGTCGCCCAACTCGTCCTGCCGTTCCACATCGAGGAAGGTACGAATGTCTACCGGCCCTCGCCCGCACGCTATGCCTTGCTCGCCTTGACGGATATGCTGGCAATGACCATCGCGACAAAAATCGGCGCCGCCGCGGTGGAGCGGATGCGCCGCATCAAGAACCTGCAGGGCATGCATAAAAGTGATGCGCCCAACCTTCCGCTTGGAGATTAGAAATTGAAACTGTCCGAAATTGATACGCCAGCCGTTCTGATCGATCTTGATCGCGTCGAGACGAACATGCAGCGCTTTCAGGCCTATGCCGACGAGCACAAGCTGGCGGTGCGCCCGCACATCAAGACACACAAGCTGCCGCGTTTTGCCAAGCGCCAGGTCGAACTCGGTGCGGTCGGCATCACCTGCCAGAAACTCGGCGAAGCGGAAGTGATGGCCGATGCAGGGCTTACCGATATCTTTCTCCCCTATAATATTATCGGAAAGGCAAAACTCGACAGGCTGGTCGCATTGAACAAACGGATCAAACTCGCCGTTACCGCCGACAGTGAAGTTACCATCCGCGGTCTCGCCGAAGCGTTCAAGGACACGTCGAAGCCGCTCACCGTTCTGGTGGAGTGCGACACCGGGATGGGACGTTGCGGTGTACAGACGCCCGACGAAGCTGTTGCGCTGGCGGGACTGATCAATGCTGCCGGGGGGCTGATTTTCGCGGGCTTCATGACGTATCCGAAGACAGGTGCGGTCGCGGAAAATGAGGCTTTCCTGTCTTCTGCCAAGGACAAGGCCACTGCCGCGGGGCTTGATCCGCGCATCATTTCCAATGGCGGTTCACCGGATATGTGGCGGGCACATGAAGTCTCGAGCGCCACGGAACATCGTCCCGGCACCTACATCTACATGGATCGCTTTCAAGTGGCGAAGGGCGTGGGAACCTTCGATGACTGTGCGTTGACCGTGCTTGCAACAGTGGTCAGCCACCCGACGGAAAATCGTGCAATCATCGATGCGGGTTCAAAGGCGCTTACCAGCGATACATTCGGCATGGAGGGATTTGGATGCATCGTCGGCTATCCTGACGCGGTCATTACCTCGCTCAGCGAAGAACATGGCGCGATCGATCTTTCGGCCTGCAAGGACAAGCCGCAGATCGGCGATCGGCTTCGTATCATTCCCAATCACGCCTGTGTCGTCTCGAACCTTTTCGATCAGGTCGTACTGATTTCGGGCAATGAAGTGGTCGAGGTTGCGCCTGTCGCGGCGCGCGGCCGCGTCGATTGAGGGCTCGGGCCGCCCCCGGCGGGGCAAGGATGGTTACTTCAGGCCGTGAGCTCGTTGTCGGCTGCGGCGAGCAAGACAGTGTTTTCCGCATAAGCATCCAGAAATTCCTGCTCCGAAGCCGCACTTCCGAACCATGGTCCCATCCCATAAGTACAGCCGCAATCGATGAGCGGTGCAAGAACCGCATGATGTTCGATGCCGACCGCAAGGCTGAACATATCCAACTCGGCGGCAAGTCTGCAAATGGACCGCAATATGGTTCGCTCCGGTCCGGGATACTCGATATTTCTCTGCAGGGCCGGTCGGATAACCAATGTTTCAGATCTGACAGAAGACAATTTGCTCAGGCCGGCGCTGTCGATGGCATAGTCAACAGCCAGATCGAAAACCCAAATCCCGCAATTTGCCGAGTGCTCGCAGAATTTGCGGATCGTCAAGTGCTCCGGCATTTTTCAATATGACGAAAACGACGTCTCCACCCTTGATTGACCATTCTTTTTGCAATTCCGTCACGCGTTCGACAAAAAGAGGATCAATCAACTGGACCAGCGAAAGAATAATACAGCTGCTACTCGCAAACAGCTGTCTTGCCAAAACTGAAATATTAGAATATTTATATTTTAAAATACCCTTCGGAGGAAATTGGAGTGAACCCACACGAGCAATCTTCGAACCCCGCCGTCGTATATTCCGTGCGATATGCGTGTCCGGCGTTGAGGCTGATCTGATGGGTGATAGCAATCCCGCTGGCGGTGAAAAGCGGCGTGACCGGGTGCACCCGCTGTCCTCGTCGCAAACAGCCTATGTGCAGCAGCGCGCCGCGACTCCCCGCGCCGCAACTCACATTTATAAGGAACTGCTCGAAGACATCATTTCACTCCGTCGCAAGCCGATGGAACCAATCCTTGAAAAGGAAATCTCTGCGCATTTCGGTGTCAGCCGCACGCCCGTCCATCAGGCGGTGCTACGTCTTGCTGACGACGGTCTCATCGACATTTTTCCGCAATCCGGCACATTCGTTGCGCGTATCCCGCGCCGTGCCCTCTACGAAGCAATCCTCATTCGAAAGTCTCTGGAAGAGACAACGGTCAAGCTCGCAGCTCAACAAGCCCAACCAGAAGATATTATCCATCTTCAGAGGACAATCACAGATTTGATTGTGGCGGAAGCCGCCTCAGACAATGAACGCTTTCATTTGGCAGACAACGATTTCCACTTGCGTATAAATGCCATCGCAGGTTTTCCCGGCATCTGGAATGTGATCCAGCAGGTGAAGATGCAGATCGATCGCTACCGGCGTTTGACCTTGCCCCTTCGCGGCCGCCTCACCCGCGTCATCGTTGAGCACGAAGCAATACTCGATGGCATCCGCAAACACGATGCGGCACACGCCGCCGAGGCGATGGGCTTTCACCTTGGTCAGATGCTTCAAGAAGTAAAAGACACGCCCAACATGAACCCCTCGTTCTTTATCGACGACTAGAGTTGCACGATCAATTAGCCGGCAAAACAGTATGCAAAAGGTTTGAAATGAAGATTGAAGTCAGACAGGTTTCCCATCCCGATGCGATTCGCGGCTTTGGCACGGAGGAATTGCGTCGCCACTTTCTGATCGAAAGCATCTTCGAGACCGATGAGATTGTTCTCACCTACAGCCATATCGATCGGCTCATCATCGGTGGAGCCGTGCCTGCTACCAAGCCGCTGACGCTGAGCGCGCCGACACCCGTGGGTCAGGAGTTCTTTCTGGCCCAACGTGAACTCGGCGTCATCAACATCGGCGGCAAAGGGCGCATTTCGCTCGATGGCATTCCCCATGACGTCGACAAGCGCGAGTGCCTCTACATCGGCAAGGGCGTTGTCAATGTTGTTTTCGAGAGTGCCGACATGTCGGATGCGGCGAAATTCTACCTTCTGTCGACACCGGCGCACGCGGTTCATCCCAGCGTGCTCATCAAGCCTGAACGGGCAAACCAGCTCAAAGTCGGCGACCAGCTGACAGCCAACAAGCGCACGATTTTCCAGTACATCCATCCGGATGTCTGCGACAGCTGTCAGCTCGTCATGGGTCTGACCCAGCTCGAACCCGGCAATATGTGGAACACCATGCCCTGCCATACGCACGACCGAAGATCGGAAGCCTATCTCTACTTCGACCTCGCGAGCGACAACCGCGTCTTTCACATGATGGGCGAGCCAACCGAAACGCGGCATCTTATTGTCGCCAATGAACAGGCCATCCTCTCACCCGGCTGGTCAATCCACTCAGGCGTCGGTACCGCAAATTATGCATTCATCTGGGCGATGGGCGGCGATAACAAGAGCTTCACCGACATGGATCACGTTCCCATGAGCGTATTACGATGAGCAACCCGTTCGATCTGACAGGAAAGGTGGCGATTGTCACTGGCGCCAATACCGGGATAGGCCAAGGTATAGCGATTGCCCTAGCGCAGGCAGGCGCGTCGATTGCAGCGGTCGGCCGCTCTTCCATGGATGAAACACGCGCTTTGGTCGAGGCTGCCAATGTTCCGTTTGTCGAGATCAAGGCGGATCTTGGCACCATCGCACCAATAGGGGCGATTGTCGAAGAAACGGCCAAATCATTGGGCGGGCTCGATATTCTCGTCAACAATGCTGGCATCATCCGCCGCAACGACGCGATTGATTTCACCGAGGAAGATTGGGATACGGTGATGGACACCAATCTGAAGTCGGCTTTCTTCCTCTCGCAGGCCGCCGCTCGCCACATGATCGGGAACGGGCACGGCAAGATCATCAACATTGCCTCGTTGCTTTCCTTTCAGGGTGGTATTCGCATTCCGTCCTATACCGCATCGAAAAGCGGGCTTGCTGGTATCACCCGTCTGCTCGCCTGCGAATGGGCAAGCAGAGGCATTAATGTCAATGCGATCGCACCGGGGTATTTCGTCACAAACAACACCACCGCCCTGCGCGAAGATCAGGATCGCAGCGCGCAGATTCTCGCCCGCATTCCGGCGGGTCGCTGGGGTGAGCCCTCGGACATCGGAGGCGCTGCGGTTTTCCTCGCCTCCCGAGCCTCTGACTATGTGCACGGAACCATCCTGCCCGTCGATGGCGGCTGGCTGGCACGATAGGAAGAGGCAACCGCGGTGAATTATCAGTTTGATTTCAGTGCCCTTATCCCTTACTGGCAAAGCTTCCTCGAAGGCGCTCTAACGACTATCGAGATGACCATCGCTGCCGTAGCAATTGGCCTGGTGATTGGTGTTCTGTGCGCAATCGCTCGCCGCAGCAGCTATGCATGGTTACGACTTGTCGTTGGAATCTACATTGAAATCGTGCGGAACACGCCGTTTATCGTGCAGATATTCTTCATTTTCTTTGGGCTTTCCTCCATTGGCATCACCATGCCGGTCTTTTTTGCTTCGGTTTTCGCCATGGTCATCAATGTCGGCGCCTATACGGCGGAAATCGTTCGCGCCGGCATGGAGGCAGTGCATCCAAGCCAGATCGAAGCTGCCGAAGCGCTTGGACTTTCGAGGTTCCAGATTTATCGCGACATCATTCTCATGCCGGCGATCGAGCGCGTTTATCCGGCACTGACCAGCCAGTTCATCCTGATGATGCTGTCGACGTCCATCACATCGCAGATTTCGGCGGAAGAACTGACAGGTGTCGCCAATAATATCCAGTCCTACACTTTCCGCTCCTTCGAGACCTATATCGTCATCGCGATCCTGTACCTGGTGATTACCTACTTGTTGCGCATCGGCTTCCATCTGGTCGCCCTTTGCATTTTCCCGCGCCGCCGTCGGCTTGGCACACCATTGTGAGGATGCGATCATGACAGGTGGCTTCACAACCAATCATCTCATCTATCTTATCAACGGACTCCTCTGGACAGTCGTCCTTTCGGCTTTGGCATTTGTGCTCGGTGGCGTTGCTGGCTTCTTTGTCATGCTCGCCCGTACATCGACCATGCGTTGGCTACGGCGGCTCGCATTGGTCTATGTCCAGTTCATCCAGGGTACGCCCCTGCTGATCCTGATGTTCGTGATCTATTTTGGCCTCGGTGTTGTCGGCATTGAAGTTCCGCCTCTCGCTGCTGCCAGCATGGGGATGATGATTTATTCCAGCGCCTATCTTGGCGAAATCTGGCGCGGCTGCGTCGAATCCGTACCGCGCACGCAATTCGAAGCGGCAGAATGCCTCGCGCTCACAAGGTGGCAAACCCTGACAGACGTGATCCTGCCGCAGGCAATGCGCATCGCGACGCCGCCGACCGTGGGCTTCATGGTCCAGTTGATCAAAAATACATCGCTTGCGTCTGTGGTGGGCTTTGTCGAGCTGACCCGTGCAGCGCAGGTCATCAACAATTCGCTTTTCCAGCCGTTTCTCGTCTTCGGTATCGCGGCCACTTTCTATTTCTGCGTCTGCTACCCGCTTTCGGTCTGGAGCCGTTCGCTTGAGAGGAAATTGAATGTCGGCCGCCGTTAAACTGAACGAAGTCATCAAGCGTTTTGGCAATATCGAGGTCTTGAAAGGCGTATCCTTCGATGTCGCGCCCGGAGAAGTCGTTGCGCTCATTGGCCAGTCCGGATCAGGCAAGAGCACAGCGCTACGCTGCATCAACCGTCTGGAAACGATTCAGGGCGGCTCGATCGAAGTCTGCGGTCACCACGTGGAATCCCTTCAGCTCAATATCCGGGCACTACGCCAGGACGTTGGCATGGTCTTCCAAAGCTACAATCTGTTCCCGCACATGAATGTCGCCGAAAACATCATGCTTGCTCTTCGCCGCGTCAAGAATGTTTCCCGCAGCGAGTCCATGGAAACCGCAAAGGCAGTCCTTGCCAAAGTCGGGCTCCTGCAGAAGATCGATGCCTATCCGGAACAATTGTCCGGAGGGCAGCAGCAGCGGGTGGCGATCGCCCGCTCGCTCGCCATGCAGCCAAAGGTTATGCTGTTCGACGAAGTAACATCCGCGCTCGATCCGCAACTGACCGGCGAAGTACTGCGCGTCATGGAAGATCTCGCCAAGGGCGGCATGACCATGATCGTGGTTACCCACGAAATGGCCTTTGCCCGCAAGGTCGCAAACCGCGTCATCTACATGAATACCGGCCGTGTCTGGGAGACTGGCACGGGGGACATGCTCGTTCGACCCGAAACCCAGGAACTGAAGGACTTTCTGGCGAATGATCTTTGACACCAAATCAATCTGAAACAAGGGAGAGAGACAATGAAGATATTGATGAAATTTGCAGTGGCGACGACCGCGGCGCTAATGGTGCTGGCCTCGGCAGCGCAAGCGGACGTTCTAGAAAACATCAAGAAATCCGGCAAAGTGCGCATCGCAGTCGCCATGGGCAGCCCGGAATATTCCTTCGTCGACGGCGAGATGACTGCGACGGGCTCGGATGTCGAAACCGCGCGGCTCATTGCCAAGGATCTTGGCGCGAAGCTCGAACTCGTAGAAATCACCAACGCCGCCCGTGTTCCAACCGTTCAGACGGGCAAGGCCGATCTCCTCGTATCGGCGCTCGGTATCACCGAAGAGCGCAAGAAGGCCATCGACTACTCAGTTCCCTATGCAACGCTGAGCATCATCGTGGCGGCGCCGAAGGACGTCGACATCAAGAGCTATGCCGATCTTGCCGGCAAGCGCATTGGCGTCACCCGTGCCACCACTAATGATATGGACATCACCAAGAATGCTCCCGGTGCCCAGATCGTTCGCTTCGAAGACGACGCCACACTTATTACCGCTGCTGTTACCGGCCAGGTCGACATCATCTCCAGCCAATCGGCAGTTCTGGGCGGGATTAATGCCAAGCGGACAGCCAAGCCATTGGAACTCAAGTTCACCCAAGCCGAAACCAATCTCGGCATCGCCATCCCGAAGGGTGAAAAGCCATTGCAGGAATGGCTTAACGGCTGGGTGAAGACCAACTTCGACAATGGCACGCTGCGCGATCTTTTCCGCAAGTTCCACAATCGCGATCTTCCAGACAATCTGACGTCGCGCTGAAAGCAACCACATGACCAATAAACGGGGTGGGGGTGGTGCCAACCAACACTGGCCCCATCTCGAGGCTGCGGCCATTAGATGATGCAACCGCTACCGCCGACGCATCATCTTTGCCCAACGATCTGCTCGATGATCCTCCTGGCTCAGACGACACGGACCTCGAGATCACCGACACCATCGATGTGGCCTTGGAGGACATCGCCGCGATTGACAGCGCCGACGCCTGAGGGCGTTCCCGAAAGGATGATATCTCCAGGCATCAGTGTGAACAGACCTGAAAGATAGCTGATCATCTCTGGAACCTTCCAGATCATCTGGTTCAGGTCGCCAGTTTGCCTTCGCTCACCGTTGACGTCCAACCATATTACTCCATGGGTGGGATGCCCGCTCGTGCCAGCAGGAACGAGCGGTGTACATGGCGCCGAGGCCTCGAAAGCCTTCCCCACTTCCCATGGCCGCCCCATGTCCTTGGCCTTCCCTTGAAGGTCACGCCGCGTCATGTCGAGGCCGACGCCATAGCCATAGACACAGTCCAGTGCCTTCTCGACCGGAATATCCTTCCCGCCGCTTTTCAGGGCCACGACCATCTCGATCTCGTAATGCACATCGTTCGAAGCTGGAGGATATGGAAATTTTCCGCTCGTATCGAGATTGTCGGGGTTCTTCTGAAAGAAAAAAGGTGGCTCCTTGTTGGGATCATGTCCCATTTCCACCGCATGCGCCGCATAGTTTCGCCCGACGCAATAGACCCGGTGCACCGGAAACAACCGGTCGGATCCTGCAACCGGAATCGCTGGGATAATGGTCGGTTCGATGACATAGTTTGACGCTGCGCCGTGCATGTTCATTGTCTTGCTCCTGCATAATATTCGACTTTCGCTTCGGCTCGTTCGATCAGTTCGGCGATCAGCAGGGCAAAAGCGAAAAGGATGATGGTAAGGGCCCAGAATTCGGCCATTCTGAAGTTTCGGGAAAAGGTTTCGAAGAGGGCACCGTAGCCGACGATGGCAACAAGCAACTGGCCGATAACGACACCCTTGACTCCGCGGATAAGGCCGAGGCGGATGCCAGCGAGGATTTCCGGAAGTGCGGCCAAAAGAATGATCTTGGCATAAAGCGCACGGCGCGACGCACCGTAGGATCGCGCCATCTCGATGAGAGACGGCGAGATGTGCCGCACACCCGCGCGGGTATCTAGCACGATGATCCAGATCGCAAACAGAAACACCGCAGCAACGATCGTCTTCTCACCGAAGCCGAACAGGATCATCAGGACGGGAACCAGCGCGGAAAGCGGAGCACTGGAAAAGATGTTCACCCACATGCCGAGCAGGTCGTCTGCTATCTTGACGCGTCCCATGAGAATGCCGAGCGGCACGCCAAGTAGAATCGACAAAACCATGCCCATGGCAAATGCACGCAGGGTTGTAACAGTCGCACTTTGCCAAGACGGCGTCTGCACGAGAGCGACAGCTGCAGCAAGCACCTCGCTGAACGGTGGAAGCAGGAAGATCAGATTCATCCGACCAACGATCTCCCAGGCGACGCACCAGACAAGAAGAGAAGCCATCATCGGCACGCGGTAACCAAACAGGGTCATTTGCGGTCCTCACACACTCGAATTGGATCCTTCCGCCGGGGCGGATTTAGGCTGGACACTGGTTCACTCCACATATTGCTTCAGCCCCTGCCAAATCTCCTCGACTGTGTCGAGATAGTGTTTGTCCCGATGAATGCGCTCCGGATCGCCTGAGCGATCGATTGCCGGCTCGATGATCCGGGAAACTCTGCCGGGCCTTGGCGACAGCAGCACGATGCGGTCGGATATGTAGACCGCCTCTTCGATGGAGTGTGTTACGAATATGAAGGTCTTGTTCTGATTGGTGCGCAGTCGGATCAGATCTTCCTGGAATTTCCGCCGATTTTGTTCATCGACTGCGGAAAACGGTTCATCGAGGAGCAGAACGTCGGCATCCACAGACAGCGCCCGCGCCAGACCGACCCGCTGGCGCATACCGCCGGAAAGCTCATGAGGATATTTGTCCCCGAAACCCCCGAGACCGACTTCATCAATGTAGTGGCGGGCAATATCCTCACGTTCGGCTTTGTCCGTTCCCCGCAGTTCGAGGCCGAATGCTACATTGCGCATCACAGTCGCCCAAGGCATCAGCGCAAAGTCCTGGAACACGAAGGCCCGCTCCGGCCCCGGCATGCTGACTTGCTTTCCATCGATCGAGATTGTTCCCGCGTCGGCCTTTATGAGACCGGCGATAATCTTCAGGAGCGTGGTCTTGCCACAACCGCTTGGCCCCAGAAGGCTCGTCAGTTTGCCCCGTGGAAAATCGAGATCAATGCTGCGTAGCGCTTCGACATTTCCGTAGTTTTTGGAAATCCCCCTCACCTCCACGATCGAATCTACCGGAGCGGAAACTGGCGATGGCCCATTTCGCAATACGGTGGCGCGCATCTCAGACTCCTCGTTTTTCTGGCCGGAAAACGCGGATCTCGACCCACTGCAGCACGACAAGCGTGAGGGTCGAAAGTGCGATAATCGAGCCTATTGTTGCATACATCTCGGCGTAGTCCGCACGCGAGCGGTGGTATGTGATGAGATCGCCGATCCCGGTCGGCGTGATCAGCAGTTCGGCAAGAACGACGCCGACGAAGCCGGCAGCCACGCCAAGACGCAAACCGGCGAAGACGACAGGGCTAGAGTCCGGAAGAATGATCTTGGACACGATTTGCCACCTCGTCCCCAGAAATGACCGGCCCATGACGAGCAGCGACTCGTTTACATTGCGCACTGCCTTGTAGGTGTTGAGCACAATGACGGGCAATGCCAGAATCATTACTGCAAGCGTTTTGGCGGTCATGCCAATCCCATAGACGAAGGTGACCATCGGTATGAAAGCCGCGACCGGGGCCGCCTGAAGCACGATGAACACCGGAATCAACAACCACTCGCCGGGTCGCCACAATCCGCAAAGCGTGCCAAGTCCAACGCCGAGAAAAGCCGAAAGCAAGACGCCAAGAACGAGCGGTTGCAACGTTGAAAGATACGCGGTTGGCAGACTGCCATCTGCGATCAGTTCGACAAACGCCAGGACCGTGGCGGAAAAAGTCGGGAAAGCGAAACTCACGGGAATACGCCCCGCGATCTCCCAGGCGCCCGCGAAAAGTGCGATCGAGACAAGCCGGAGAAGAACCGGCTGGTCTTTCCAGCCCCGGCCGACGCCGGGTCTGGAGAGGGCAGCGAGGCTGGCGGCGGCCTCGCTCTCCGTCCTGAGACTGGGTACCATCGGGCCGACCTCTATTTCTTGCCGAGTTTGGCAACGGCGCGGTCAATAGCCGCGACATCCCAGAAATCCTCAACCTTGAGGGTCGCCGGATCGCCTTCGATCTGGCCGGCCAGACTAAAGAAAGCAAAGTCGGCGGTGGCCGCGTCGGCTCCACCACCATTCAACGCGAGGCTGCCTGCTTCCGCAGTTTCCTTGTAATACTCTGTAATTTCCGCATTGGCATCCGCACCGAGATCCGGCAGCAGCTTGTACTTTTCACGAAACTCCACGGCCACCGCGGGATTTTCTGTGATTTCACGTCCGGTCTTCAACAACTCTTCCACCAGAATGTCGACATCAGCCGCGTTGTTCTTGAGGTAATCGGCCGTGGCGAACACCGTCTCGTCTGATGCACTTACATCATCGACCGGCAACACCGTGAACTTGCCGGGTGCTTCTGCTTCCAGTGCGCGCCGGTTGGCCGCATCGACGATCGAAGCCTTCAGCGTTCCTTGAATCAGCGCGTTGCGCCGGACCTCTGATCCCGGCACATAACTTATATTGCCAAGTTTGATGCCGTTGGCCTTGGCCATCAGCAGCATTACCGCCTCGGTACCAGAACCGCGTGCCTGAACCGCCACTTCCTGTCCATCGAGATCCTTCCAGCTCTTGTAATGCTCATTGTTGACTACTGGGAAAAAGCGCAATGTCGAAATCTGCGCGAAGAGACGGATCGGCACCCCGACCTTCTGGATCAGAGTATAAGGCGCACCCACGCCAACATCGGCCTGTCCGCCGACGATCGCCTGGGCGGCGAGATCCTCGTCGTTGAGGACAATCAGTTCCACAGCCACCCCGCGCTCCTTGGCGCGCTCGATTGCAGTCAGCGTCTGGATGGATTCTATGCCCGGCAGATCGCCAAATGCGATCCGCATACTTCCGGCATCGGCCGCCTCAAATGGCATAACGCTTCCGATGATTGTGGCGAGAGCGATCCCCAGGATGGCCCGTCTGGACAGCTTGGTCATTTGTTGTTCCTCCCATATTTTTAACCAATATCCCGAATGGTTAGACATTCACCGAGTATTGGTCAAGTCATATTTGACATTTGGCGTGGTTTGGCCGTAACAATAGCCAAATATTGGCGGTTGACGATTTCTTGCAATCGAATTAACAACCAACGTTACGAATCAATATGCAGATTGGTTTAACCAATGGACAATACAGGAAATGGTGGTCACGCCGCCCTGGTGCAGCTTCAGGCCTATCTCGGGCAAATGGATCTTTCCGGCGAAACCCGGCTTCCCGCCGAGCGGGAACTGTGCGAAAGCCTCGGCGTATCGCGTGGCGATCTGCGTAAGGCGCTGGCGGCACTCGAGAAAGATGGCCGAATTTGGCGTCACGTCGGCAAGGGTACGTTTGTCGGCAGCGGCCCGATTGAGGAGACTATCGGCATCTCGGAAATTGCGGGGCGGACGAACCCCGCAGATGTGATGCGTGCCCGACTGATCATCGAGCCGGAGATCGCGCGCGAGGCAGCACTTCATGCTACCCTCGACGACATCGCCGCAATGCGACAGTCACTTGCCCAGACGCGTGACGCAACGACATGGCGGCAATATGAGAATATTGATAACCTGCTTCACAGGCAGATCGCGCAGGCGAGCAGCAATAATGTGCTGCTTGGGCTCTTCGATGTGCTGAACGCTGTTCGCCGCACTGTGGTATGGGGGCGTTTGCGGTCCGATGGTGCCCGCCCTCCAGCCGACCATCACAGTTTTGCCGACCATGAACGGATTGTGGAAGCGATCACCGAACGTGACCTCAGCGGCGCGGCGGCCGCCATGCGCCTGCATCTGCAACAGGTCGAGCGGCGTTTGATCCCGGCCCGAGAGGCCGCGGAATAGCTTGGTTTCGTGCCGACGTCCGGTTATAGCGCAAACGGGCACATGGAGTTCGGCTCAGACCGGCTTCAATGGCCGATCCGAGCCGCTATCACGAAGCCCTTTACTCTTGCGGGCCAGTCGTGCAGAAGCGTAATCCCAAACCTCGGCGCGGCTGCTTTGAGTCGCTCGATGTCAGCAGGAGTCGGCGGCCCGACCACCTCTCCCTTCCGGAGTTCATGGCCACCTTCGGCCAGGAACTGCTCGAACACACTCGGCGTGCCTATCAGGATGTAGCGAACGGGCTGATTGCCAGGGCTCATGAGCTGGTGCGGGATGCCGCGTGCTAAAAATGTGCTCTCGCCTGGCGAGAGTGTTCGGGCCTTGCCGTCCACAACTGCGGTCAATTGGCCTTCGACGACGTACATCGTCTCGTCATCATCCGCATGTACATGGATTGGCGTCTTCGTCTGCCCGTCGGCAGCAGAGTTTTTTGAAGCCCAGGCCCTCCGTCGACACGAAAGGGCTGACCTGCAACGCCGATCGAGCAGATCGTCTCGCCCGTTTACGCAGGTCTTCCGACTAGGTTCGTCCCGTCCATCCCGATCTCCCTTTTCCGCTACAAGCTTGAATCGCAAGTCCACATGATTGGAAATCCCGATTCCTCTTAAAAATTAAAAACAATCTGCTCTAGTCATCGATACTAGCACTCAGAACCCAGCATCACGTCTCTCAATACAACCGCGTCGTTATGGTTTTCATCGTGCGCGGAATAGATCAGCGTGATCCGGCCCTTCAGGGCCAAGGAGCGCAATTGATCGAGAAGAAGCGAATTACGGTCGATCTCACGTGCGTAGCGTTTACGAAACTCGTTCCAGCGATCAGGATCGTGACCGAACCATTTGCGGAGCTCGGTGCTTGGCGCGATTTCTTTCATCCATAGAGACAGCGCCGCATCTTTCTTCGAAATGCCCCTTGGCCAGAGACGATCAACGAGAATCCGGGTACCGTCTTCGTCAGTTGGTGCTTCATACGCTCGCTTGAGTTTCACGTTTTCGGCTTGGATCGTTTTCATCACCTGCTACTTTGCACCAGCATTCACAGAATCGCGAGCCGCTCAACCGCTTTTCGGCTCGCCCGGCCCTGATCGTACTGGCGTCACGACCTGCATTTGAATTTGCTGATCGTAAACCGATCTGACGGTTTGCTTTCAGGCATCAAGCGATTTCATCCTAAAGCTGGAATTTTTTACACCGACATAAAACTGCCTTGAATTATATCGTATCACGATATAACAGAGCGCCAATCATTCCCTTACGAAAGCCATCATGTCTTATCACCAGCCCTCCCCCCGGTCCACACCCGCTCCGGGCGATTTTTCGACCGACTATCGCGTTCTTATCCTGGTTGCGATGGCATTCATCGTCGGCACAGGTGGAGCCTTTGCCGCCTGGTTCCTCATCAAGCTCATCGCCCTTGCGTCCAACTTGGCATGGTTCCACCGCTTCTCGGTTGAAGATGTTTCATACGCCAGCATCAAACCCGGCATCATGATGCTGATCGTCCCTGTGCTGGGCGGGTTGATCATCGGCCTGATAGCCCGTTATGGGTCCGAGAAAATCAGAGGTCACGGAATCCCGGAAGCGATCGAAGCAATCCTCATCGGCGGCAGCCGCATGCAGCCGAAAGTTGCCATATTGAAGCCGCTGTCATCGGCGATCGCCATTGGTACCGGGGGACCGTTCGGCGCCGAAGGACCGATTATCATGACCGGTGGTGCAATCGGCTCGCTGTTCGCCCAGTGCTTTCATTTGAGCGCGGCAGAGCGCAAGACGCTGCTCGTGGCCGGAGCTGCAGCGGGCATGACGGCGATCTTTGGAACACCGATCGCTGCAGTCCTCCTGGCTGTCGAATTGCTGCTCTTCGAGTGGAAACCTCGCAGTCTCATCCCAGTAATGGTGGCAGCAGCGGTTGCCATCGCGTGGCGTCCCCTGCTCATGGGCGACGGGCCATTGTTTCCACTTTTCTTCAAGCATGACCTTTCACTTCTTACGCTGGCCATATGTGCCGTGGTTGGTCTCACAATGGGACTGTTGTCGGGCTTGTTGACCTCGTTACTGTATGCTGCAGAGGATTTGTTCGCGCGGTTGCCGTTGCATTGGATGTGGTGGCCGGCTTTAGGGGGCGTCGCCATAGGATTGGGCGGAATGGTCGAGCCTCGGGCAATGGGTGTCGGCTATGACGTCATCCACGATCTGCTCAACAACACCATCGATGCGCACGCCGTATTGCTGCTGGTGGTCATCAAGTCGATTATCTGGATAGTAGCCTTGGCATCGGGAACGTCGGGAGGCGTGCTGGCGCCTCTCCTGATCATTGGCGGATCGGTAGGGTTTCTTGAGGGACAGTATTTTGCAGGTCCTGTCGAACTCTGGTCGCTGCTGGGCATGGCAGCCATGATGGGTGGCACAATGCGTTCGCCGCTGACCGGAATCATCTTCGCTGTAGAACTGACCGGAAAAGTAGAACTTCTCGTGCCACTGCTGGTTGCGACCGGTTGCTCCTATTCTGTGACCGTGCTTCTGCTCAAGCGTTCCATCCTGACGGAAAAAATCGCACGCCGAGGACAGCATATCACGCGAGAATACAGCGTGGATCCGTTTGAACTCCTACGAGTTTCGGAAGTGATGGTCGCCAATCCGGACACGCTCCGCGCATCAATGCAAGTTGACGAGGTAATCGCCTTTTTCACGGCGAGCGAACGCAGGCATAAATCCTATCCGATTGTCGACCAAGAGAATTGCCTCGTCGGAATGGTCTCGCGAGCTGATGTTCTGCGTTGGAGTACGGAAGGCAATCATTCCGGCGAGACATTATTTGAGCGTGTCTCCGACAACGCCGTTCTGTCCGGTTGTCCGGATGAAGTCGTTGCGCGTCTGGCGGATCGGATGGTTTTGAATGACGTCGGCAGGGTACCCATCATTGACCCGCAAACCAGGCGTATCGTTGGTCTCGTCGCACGGAAGGATTTACTGCAAACACGTCTTGGAAGTCATTCCGACGAAAAGGAGCGCACGGCTTATTTCCGCAAGCGCGCAATTCATCCCGAACAGATTGGGGTTAGAGCCATTAGCGACCAACGCTGAAATTCGCCCTCTCAACAGGTTGCAACGACGCCCTCAAAATCATCGAGAAAAGCGTCATGGGGAAGAGGAACCGGCAGATCAAAAACTCATACTGAACATATTCTCCCTTGATTGGCATCATGCTCTTTGCTGGGATTAGTCCCTGAATTTCAGACGAATTTCCTGTCAGGACTTATTCCTTTTGTAGAGTTGGCCAAGGATTTCGGCTAGCTCGGGCCCACTTCTTTGCAATTCCAGCAAATGCGCTGAGGAAAGGTCTTCAAGCAATGCATGTGCCTTTGGCGTCAGCCGAATATTAACACGCCGCCGATCGTCTGCGGTTATCGAGCGCTCAACCAGTTCGCTCTCCTGCAGGCGGTTCACCAGTTCCACGGCACTGTTGTGCTGGATCATCAAATGTTCTGCCAGATCACCGATGCGCATTTCGCTATCAGGTGCAAATCCGCGCATGGCCAAGATTGCTTGATGCTGCTGTGGCGTCAGGCCACATTCCCGCGCCGCGCCTTCACTGAAGCTCAGGAATGCCCGGATAGCGCGCCGGAAACGCGCAAGAGCAGCATAATCTCCGTCGTGAAGTTCCTGTTTGGACAATTTGGATCGAATAGCCATGGCACCTCTAGTTTACCTCGCATTCCGATGTAACACATTTGTGCCAAAGCTTCTCGCAGGATTGCGGTCGACAATCGCAGCGCATCGAGCGCGGCAGAAGCGGCCCGCGCCTATCGACCTCGACGACTGCGACGCCCGGTTGAGCGCGACGACAGGCGACTTAGTCAGCGCGAGCAAAGTGTCTATTCTGCGGAGCCGGATATTTCTGACGCAGAACCGTCTCTTTTGCGGCAGCGGTATACTGGTTTCGAAAAAGTCTGTCGTAAAAGCGCGACGGCTGGATCACCGAGAGTGGGTCAGCGGCGCCCTAGCAAACGCCCAAGCAGACCCTCGGAACGTCGTAATGATGCTGCCGTCAGCCCTCTGTCTGCCTCAAACCGATGGCGAGATATCGAAAAGCCTCAACAGCCCTTGCAAAGACAGTGTGAGGATTGTCCGCGGCGGCAATCCAGAGCGATGCGTTAAGCGCCGCTCCATTGAGTAGCCGGGCGGCAGCTTCCGCATCCACTGGCCTGACTGTTCCTTCATCGATTAGCGCCTGGATGGTTTGCGTCGTCGTGCGAAGGCACGCATTCTGGTTGGGCCATAGCGACGGATCGCCGAGCACGGCCGGTCCGTCCAGCAGCATGATACGCTGGATTTCCGGCTCCAAAGCCATCTCGATATAGGCGATGCTCTCCGCGAGAAATCCGAGCCATGTGGTCTTCTCCCGTTCTCGTGCCGTGCGCATCCGTGCCAGCATTTCTGCGTCGATCTGGTCGACAACCGCCTGCAGCAAACCCTTCTTGTCGCCGAAGTTGTGGTAAAGAGCGCCTCGCGTCAGGCCAACTTCGGCGGTCAGATCGTCCATCGACGCCCCAGTGTAGCCGTTGGCTGCGAAAGCCTTCCGAGCGGCTTGAATGAGCTTGGCCCGGGTCTCCTCCATCATCTGCGCCCGTCTTCCGACCACGACCATCTCCTGTACAATACATACGCGGCGTATGCGAATTGACATACGATGCGTATGTCAATATATAGCGACATACGGGACGTATATCAATGATCGTCCCGGACAGTAAAGCGTAGTGGGCCCGAAACCCTGAACCGATACAAACGTCTCTCCCTTTCCCGGTGAAACAACGTCGCATCGGGGTCTGGCCTGCCTCATTCTAATAGGAACATATAATGACAAAACGCGATGCGATCTTTCCTGCCGGTCGGCAGGCACTTTACGAGATCAACCGATATTCGGCGGCGATCCGCTCGGGCGACTTTCTGTTTGTTTCCGGTCAGGTCGGCAGCCGAGAGGACGGGTCACCCGAGCCGTCTTTCGAAAAGCAGGTCCAGCTTGCCTTCGACAATCTCGCGGCAGTGCTGAAGGCCGCCGGTTGTACATTCGACGACGTCGTTGATGTGACCACTTTCCACACCGACCCGGCCACGCAATGGGAGGCAATTGCCGCCGTTCGACTGAAGGCAATCGGTGAACAGCCCTACCCGAACTGGACCGCGGTAGGTGTGAACTGGCTGGCCGGCTTCGATTTTGAGATCAAGGTCATCGCGCGCCTTCCTCAGTCCATCTGATCGATGACACGACGACAGCCTTGGGATTCGATGTGGCTGAACCCGGTGCTGCCGCTGATCGGCTCGACCACACGCTGACGGGCGCCCGTCCGTCAGTTCCAGGGTCCCAAGCCATCGACTACAAGGGGCTAGTGCCAGGACACTTAAATGAAATTCGATTTTCTGGTCATACCCAATTGCGACTTCGCATTCCGCCAACGTGACGAGCTTTCGTGCATCACCGAGGCTGACCGCCCTTCTTGTCGCTGTTCCGCGCACCAGCGGCGCAGAGACATCAACGCGCATCCGATCTTCCTCGCGTGGCGTTTGACGATGGTAATGGCCTCGCGGATTCGAGCTCCAATGCGCTGCGTGCTTAGCACCCCAGCATAACGACCGTTTTCTTTTCACTCACCGTAGGGAACCCAGATGTTCTTCACCTGCACAGCGCGGCGAAGATAATCCTTGCCTTGCCCCTGTTGATTGCTCAGCCAGTCGCGCTGACGGCCATTGTTGACCCAGGTCCCCTTCAGATTGCCGCACGAAGCCTTCTCGACCATGGCGCTGCCCTCTTTTGAGCCTACGTACCAGAGCGCATCGACCTCGTCGTGATCCGCCAATGTTTCGGCCAGTACATCACGCTCGCCGGTGACGATATTCGCCACACCACCCGGGACATCCGACGTATCCAGTACTTGGTAGAGGTTCGTCGCGAGCAATGGATGGCGCGTCGAAGGCACAGCCACGACGCGGTTGCCCATGGCGATCGCCGGTAGCACCAGCGAGACGAAGGAAAGGAGCGGCATCTCGTCCGGGCAAAGGATTCCCATGACACCCCAAGGTTCGTTCATGGCGAGCGTCACATGGCGTGATTTGGTCGAATGCACCGCGCCATCATATTTGTCGGCTTGGGCGGCATAGTAGAAGATGCGGCGCAGTGCGACCGCAAACTCTTCAGCGGCAGCCTTTGCTGACACCCCGGTGCTTTCCATCAGTAGCGCTTCGAACTCGGCCTGACGGGCACTGAGGTTTTCACCGAGATAATACAGCACCTGTGCCCGGTTGTGAGCGGTCGCGGCGCCCCAGGAGCCTGCCTTGGCTGCCGCTTCCACGGCGTTGCGCATATCCTTGCGATTGCCGAGACCGGCCTGTCCGATGACCTGTGCGCCCTTGCCAAGAACGGAATAGCTGTAGCCGCCATCAGGACGCGCCTGTTTGCCGCCCACATAGTTCTTCGTTGTGCGGTCAATCGTGCCGGTGACTGTGATCTTGGCATCGCCGTCCGGCACCGCGGAAGGTTTGAAAGGCTGCTCCGCCTTGGCAAGCGGCAGGCGCTTTTCCCAGTCGGCAGTCAAATATTCGTAAAGCCCCTCACGGCCGCCCTCGCGGCCAAATCCGCTTTCGCGGTAACCACCGAAACCAGCGCCTGCATCGAGCAGGTTGGTCGAGTTGATCCAGACGACGCCAGCCTTGACCCGTGCCGCCATATCCAGCGCCAGATTGATATTCTCCGACCAGATCGAGGCAGCGAGCCCGTATTTCGTGTTGTTGGCAAGAGCGATTGCCTCATCCGGCGTGCGGAACGTCGTCGTCGTGGCAACAGGGCCGAAGATTTCCACCTCGCAAACCGTGGATGCCGGTTCGACGTCCGTGAAAAAGCCCGGCGCGAAGTAGCTGCCCTTGGCCGGCAGTTTGACGGACGCTTGCCACAGCGTGCCGCCCTCAACCTTGCCCTGTTCGACCAGCGCGGAAACGCGCTTCAGCTGTCCTGCCGAGACAAGCGCACCGATATCCATGGTCTTGTCCAGTGGATCCCCGACGCGCAGCGTTTCCATGCGCTTCTTGAGTTTCTCGTAAAAGCGTGTCGCGATGCCTTCCTGCACGAGGATGCGGGAACCGGCGCAGCAGACTTCGCCCTGGTTGAACCAGATGGCGTCGACGACGCCCTCGACCGCACCATCCATGTCGGCATCTTCGAAGACGACGAAAGGCGACTTGCCACCGAGTTCCAGCGACAGCTTCTTTTCCGATCCGGCGATCTGTTCGCGGATGATACGACCGACCTCGGTGGAGCCAGTAAAGGCCACCTTGTCGATATCCTCATGGCCGCAGATCAGCGCGCCTGTCTCGCCATCGCCATGGACGATATTGACCACACCCGCCGGAAGACCGATCTCGTGGCAAACCTCGACAAAGGCGATTCCCGTCAGCGGCGTCAATTCCGCCGGCTTGAGCACGACCGTATTACCGGCCGCCAGCGCCGGGGCGATCTTCCACGCCAGCATCAGCAGCGGGAAATTCCATGGGATAACCTGCCCGCAAACACCCACCGGCGAGAAACCTTCGAACTCGGTCTCGACCATCTCGGCCCAGCCGGCATTGTGGTAGAAATGCCGGGCGACGAGCGGGATATCGATGTCGCGGGTTTCGCGGATCGGCTTGCCATTGTCCATCGTCTCGAGCACCGAGAAGAAGCGCTCGCGCTTCTGGATATGGCGGGCGATGGCGTAGAGATATTTGGCCCGCTCATGTCCCGGCAGCTTCGACCATTTGCCGAAGGCGTCGCGTGCGGCGTTCACCGCGGCATCGACATCCTCAGCGGTACCGTGCGCGACCTTCGCGAGCACTTTTTCGTTGGCCGGGTTGATCACGGTGAAGGTCTTGCGACCTTCAGTGCTGGTGAACTTGCCGTTGATGAAATGGCCGAAACCGTTCGTATTGGCATCTAACCATGCCTGAACGTCGGTATTGCTCTCCGGTGCGGGCCCGTATTCCATGGTGCGAAGAATATCCTTGATCTGTCCCATATTGGTTCCCTCAAGCGAGCGCGTGGCGCGACGACGCGGCGTAGCGGCCCGTCACATAATGTTCGAGCTGTCGCTCGATATCGGCGAGCATCGAGCTTGCTCCGAGACGGAACAGATCCGGCTGCAGCCACGGCAAGCCAAGCTCTTCTTTCATCAGGATCAGCCAGTTCATCGCATCCTTGGCGGTCTTCATGCCGCCGGCCGGCTTGAAGCCGACTGTCTGGCCCGACAACTCGCCATAGTCGCGCAAGGCGCGCAGCATGATCAGGCTGACCGGACAGCGTCGCATTCACTTCTTCCTTGCCGGTCGACGTCTTGATGAAATCGGCACCCGCCTGCATCGCGACCATCGAGGCGCGGTAGACATTGCGCAGCGTATTCAAATCACCGGTTGCTAGAATGGCTTTCATATGCGCATCGCCCGATGCCTCGCGCATCTGCGAAATTTCGTCGTAAAGTGCAGACCAGTTCTGCGTCAGCACATGCTCGCGCGTAATGACGATGTCGATTTCAGCGGCACCCTCACCCACAGCGTAATGGATTTCGGCAAGGCGCTGCGGCAGGGGCGTCAAGCCAGCCGGAAAACCGGTCGCCACCGAAGCCACAGGTATTCCCGATCCCTGCAATGCTTTCACCGCATGCGGCACCATTGTCGGATAAACGCAAACAGCGCCCGTGGTGATGTTCGCATCGGCCAAACCGAGAGCCTCGAGGATATCCTCCCGCACCGGACGCTTGGCCTTGGCGCAAAGCCGGTGGACGCGACCGGCCGTATCGTCGCCGGCAAGCGTTGTAAGATCGATGCAGGTGATCGCCTTGACCAGCCACGCCGCCTGATATTCTTTCTTCACCGTCCGGCGCGTCGTCAGGGTCGCTGCGCGCCTCTCCGTAGCCGAGCGGTTGACGGCGATATCCTCAAACCAGTCAAGTGTGAGCTTGGTCCCGGTGTTCCGAGCATGAGAATGTGCCAGCTGGATTTCCGTTCCTTTAGGAACAACCGCGTGTTGGGTGTTCATCCCCTACCCTTCCTGTGATCGATAAAGCGATTGAGCAAGATGGCTGCAACGATAATGATACCGGTGACGGTCATCTGATAAAAGGAGCCCAATCCCAGAAGATTGAATATATTACGAAGAACCTGAAGCAGCATTACGGCAAAGAATGTGCCAAGAACACCGCCGCGCCCACCAAAAAGGCTGGTGCCCCCGAGAACGACAGCAGCGATCGCGTCAAGCTCCAGACCTTGGGCAGCCGTTGGTTGACCAATGCGCAGGCGCGAAGTCAGCAGGATTCCACCGAGCGCCGCCATGAAACCGGAAACTGCGAACACTGCAGTGACAATGAAGCGCGTTGGCAGACCAGAAAGGCGCGCTGCCTCGGGATTACCGCCGGTCGCAAAAACATATTCGCCGAACACGGTCAGACGCAAAACGAGCCCAGCCAAAATGCAAAGCACAATGAAGATCAGGCCCATGGACGAGACGGCAAAGCCCGGCAGGATCGGCACCATCGTCGAGCCGATCGCGGCAAATCCCTGCGGCAGGCCGCTGACCGGTACGCCGTCGGTCATCAGATAGGTGATGCCGCGAAATGACACCAGACCGGCCAGCGTGACGATGAAGCTCGGCACCTGCGCCAGGGCGCTGATCGCACCCATGGCCGCGCCGCAAGCAGTGCCGACAAGTACAGTGACCGCCACAGCGACGAAAGGATCGAAGCCATGCGACATCAGCGCGGCCACAAGCATGCCGCACAGCGCCACGACACTACCGACAGAGAGGTCGATATTTCCGGTCAGGATCACAAAGGTCATGCCAATGGCCACCACGCCCACTACCGCCGCTTGCTGGAATAAGTTGGCAATATTGGTAAAGGTCAGAAAGTTATTCGATAGCGTCGCGGCAATGACCACGACGGCAAGAAAGATGACGATGAAATTATATTCGATCGCCAGATCGGCAAGGCGTTTGCCCATTGCCGGTGAAGGCGGCCGAACCTGCGACAATACTGTATTAGACATGATTTTCACCCAGAATTGTGGCCCGCAATATGGTGTCGCGGTCGGTGACGGAAGGATCGTACTTGCCGATGTTGCGGCCTTCGTGGAAGACCCAGATCGCATCGCAAGCCGCATAAAGTTCTTCGAGTTCGCTGCTGGCGACGATGACCGCCGCCCCGTCCCCGGCAAGCTTGTCGACGAGATTGTAGAGGTCGGCCTTGGCACCGATATCGAGGCCGCGGCTTGGCTCATCCAGCAACAGAACACGCGCGCCGTTGATGATCCATTTTGCCAGGACGACCTTCTGCTGATTGCCGCCGGAGAGCTGGACGACCGCCTGTTCCGGCTTGCCATATTTGGTTGAAAGACTGTTCAGGACTGGTGTCGTGCGATGCTTTTGCAGGGAATGCCGCGTCAGCCAGCTTTGGCGCATGGATGGCAGGGTAGCATTCTTGTAGATCGGCGCGTGGAGAATGAGACCTTCGGTCTTGCGGCTTTCGGGCACCAGGCCAATGCCGCGCCGGATCGCATCTGCTGGATGGCGTGGGTGGAAGGCCGTGTTCTCCAGCATGATCTCGCCTTCGAAACTGTTGGCACCGAAGAGCGCCTTCAGGAACGAGGTGCGGCCGGAGCCGTTGAGACCTGTCAGGCCAACCACCTCGCCCCAACGGACCTCCAGTCCGGCAATGTCGAGACCCTCCGCCCCACGCAACCGGTTTACGTGCAGCGCTACATTTCCGGTGACTGCCTTGCGCGCCTTGCGCTCGATCAGCGAACGTTCCTTGCCAATGATGGCTTCAACCAGTGCTTCGTCGCTAGTGCTCTCGACGTCGAACGTATCGATGGTTTTGCCACCACGCAGGACCGTGACGCGGTCGCCGATCTCGCGCAACTCGCCGAGGCGGTGACTGACATAGAGGATAGCAACGCCGTGCCGAACGAGATCGCGGATGACCTCGAACACACTTTCAAGCTCGGTTTCGTTGAGCGACGCAGAAGGCTCATCCATGATGATGATCTTGGCGTCCATGGTGAGAGAACGGGCAATAGCCGTCAGCTGCTGATTGGCAACCGAGAGCGTTTCAACCCGGACATCCGGCGAGAATTTGGCAGCGACCCGTTGCAGCGCTTCGCTGGAGCGCCTGCGGCGTTCCTTGTGATTGATAAGGCCAAAGTTACCCGGCGCATGGCCGAGGAACAGATTCTGTTCCACTGTCAATTGCGGAACGAGATCGAGTTCCTGATAGATCATCGAAATGCCAAGGCGTGCAGCTTCCGCCGGCGAGCGCAACTCGACAGGTACGCCATCCAGCATCAGCACGCCATCGGTCGGGCGAAAGGCGCCGGCGATAATCTTGAGTAGGGTCGACTTGCCCGCGCCATTGGCTCCGAGGAGACAGTGGACCTCCCCCGCGCGCACATTCAATGACGCCGATTCCAGCGCGATAATATTGGGCATAAAGATCTTCGAGACACGCTCGACGGTCAGGACATCATTCGCCATTTTTTATCCCCAACGCAAAGCGGGCGGTCGCTTCATCGGTGACGATGACCGAGACATAGCCGGCTTTCAGGGCCGAGACGGCGATCTGCAATTTCTCTTCGCCTGCCACTACGCCAATCGACCACTGTTTCGTCTTCAGATATTCGAGACGCAGGCCCACAGTCCTGTCGTCGATGGCCGTATCGACAATCTTGCCCTCACGATCAACGAAACGGCCAAGGATGTCACCGACAGCACCGGCTTCCTTCAGGCGATCGATATCCGCTTCATCGAGATAGCCGGAGCTGAGGAGAACGGACTCGTGCGTGATGCCGCCCATGCCGAAACAGACCACGTCGGCCTGCATTGCCAATGTCAACACGCGCTCGATGATCGGGTCTTCCTCCAGCACTTCCCGGGTGCTCTTCTTGCCGACGATCGCGGGAACCGGCAGCAGCGTTGCCGAGCCATTGCCTGCCTTGGCAAACTCTTCGGCAACTGCGCTGGTATGCGTGGCTGTCGAGCGCAGATTGGTCGAACCGTTGAGGAGAACCACATGAACGCCGGGGTTCCAGTTACTGGGCAGGAATCGTGCGACAGCCGACATGGTGCGGCCCCAGGACACGCCGATGAGATCCGCCTTGGGGTTAAGCCCGGCAAGGTATTTGGCGGCGGCTTGCGCCACGCTTTCCATCAAGAGCGCGGAGTCCGTCGTACCGCCAGAGGGAACGACGATAGCATCCTTCAGTCCGAATTCCTGCTGCAGTTTAACTTCGAGCTCAGTTTTCCTGTAGGCGCGTGGCGTGATCTCGATGCGAACGACACCCAGTTCCTTGGCCTCCGTCATCAGCCGCCCCACTTGCCAACGGGTCAAGCCAAGTTCGGTGGCGATCTCGCTCTGTGTTTTATCGAGATCGTAGTAAAGCTTGGCGACGCGCACCATAAGATGTTCGCGCTGCTCATCAGATGGCAGTCGGACAGATGAATGCAGTTTTGCATCGTTCATTGTTCACCTCCCGCTCTTTGCCGCGCACTCAAGACATGGAGCACCGGCGTCAATGATTCCGTTGCACTTCTATAAAGTTCCAGTGTGTCGCGATAGCGCCTAGCGCGCATCGCATCAGGCAGAAGTTCTTTCGTCTGCGCGGCGCAGGCTTCCGAGGCTGTAATCAAATCTGGAAAGAGACCGAGCGCATGTGCTGAACAAACGGCCGTACCGATCAAGGAGAGGTTGTCTTCACGTGCCACATGAACCGGCCTTCCCAAGGCATCAATAGTAGCCTGCAACCACAGGGAATTCTTACAGATGCCGCCGGCAACGACAATGCGGTCGACCATAACGCCGCGTTCTTCGAGTACAGCAACCACATTGGCCGAGCCGAGCGCGATGGAATCTACCGCGGATGAATAGATATCGGCACGGTCGTGACCAAGCGACAGGCCAAGAACAGCACCGCGTAGATCCGCATCCCGATAAGGAGTGCGATTTCCCATCCAGTAGTCCAGTGTCAACAAACCGGAATTGCGCGCCGATACATCTGACGCTTGCCGGATCAGATCCGCATGGCCTTGCTCATCAAGCCCGAAAAGGTTCCGGCTGAACCAGTTGAGTATTGACCCCGCTGACACCTGACCTGCCTCGACCAGCCATAGCCCATCCACCAGGGCGTTGGGGTAAGGCCCCCAGAAACCGCTCACATCGCCCTCATCCTTCAAATGCGTGAGATGAACGACCGAGGTTCCACCGATAATAAGCATACCACCTGCCGCAACTGTTCCAGCGCCAAGCATGCCGATATGCGCGTCAATCCCGCCCTGTGCGACAATTGCAGTTGTCGTCATACCGAGAGCGTCTGCAACGCCTGGTCGCAAATGGCCGATTGTATCCCCAACCGATACAATTCGCTGTGGCAGCTTTTGTAGCAATTCGGGAATGCCGAGCGTTTCGTAGATTTCCGGCACAAAGACGGCGTTTTTGGAATCGTAATTCCATTTGCACGCGGCATTCATGCGCGAACCAATCCACTTGCCGCACAGCCGATAATTGATGAAATCCAGGGCCTCACAAATGATATCCGCCTCGGCGAAGATCGTGGGTTCGTTCGCGGCCATCCACATCGCCTTTGGGACGAGCCACTCCACTGCATCGCCGCCGCCGCTATAGGCCATGACCGGATGTTTGACGCTTTCGGTTTCCCGGGCTTCCTTGCTCGCTCGGCAATCCATCCACAGGATTGCCGGATAGAGAGGCTCGCTCCGCGCATTGCAAATCACCACGGAAGACGCTGTGGTTGCCACGCAGACGGCGGCGATTTCGCCTGATCCGCATTGTGCAACGGCATTGCGCCCGGCGACGACAACAGCCTTCCACCACTCTTCCGGCTGCTGTTCTGCCCAGCCAGCGCGCGGATAGGCTGTGGCGTAGTTGGCTTCCGACGAAGAGAGCATCGTCCGGCGCTCCACGTCGTAGACTCCGGCCCTGACACCTCCCGTGCCGAGATCGAAGTTGAGGACAAGTGTCATCCCTCAAACCTCCTCCCGTCCCGCCCCATCAAGGGCGGAACATCACTTTCGAAAAGAACATTGACCTATCCGTCTGAAATTTCTCAAACATGCGGGGCAATTCGGCAAGGTCGAGATCATGGGTGATCATGAATTCCCATTCAAGCTCACCCGAACCCAACTTTTCCAACGTCACCGTCCATTGCGGTCCTGGGTACGGTGCGCCGAAGGAGTTCCACGATCCGTGGAGCGAGATTTCCTGGCGCAGGAAATGCTGGAAGGTCTTGTTATCGAGCGTTACCTCGGCAACAGGAATGCCAATGAAAACGACATGGCCGCTGGGCGCCGCCATCTTCACTGCCATGTTAATCGATGATGGATGGCCGGCCGCCTCGACAATTGTATCGCAGAGCAGATGCGACGGGATATCCTCACCAGCAAGCAAGGTGTGTTTCGCGCCCGCACGGCGCGCCATCGCCAGCTTCTCCTCGGAGACATCCACGGCGACAACTTCGCTGGCACCCATCAATTTCATCCACTGGATGGCGAAAAGGCCGATTGGTCCGCAGCCGATGACGCCGCCGCGCTGGCCCATGCCGACACCGCCGGCCTTCCAGATGGCATGGAGCGCAATCGACGCAGGGTCCGTCATGGCGACCGCACGCGGATCAATGCCTTCCGGTGTTTTCAGCAGGTTGGAAACCGGGACGCAGACATATTCCGCATAGGCGCCATTTCGACGCGAGCCGAAATAATCATAGTCCCGGCAGCGCGAAAACTGACCCTTCTGGCACTGGTCGCACTTGAAACAGGGCAGCATCGGCGGAACGGCGACCAGCTCGCCGACCTCAAAACCTTCGACACTGTCGCCGATCTCGGTAATGTGACCGGAAAACTCATGGCCGCAAATCAGCGGCATCTTGTGTGCACCCTTGATCAGCATGCGCGGCATGTCCGACCCGCAGACACCGACCGAGGCAACACGCAATCGGATGTGACCGGGGGCGAGTTCCGGAACGGGGACATCTTCGAGGCGAATATCGCCAGGGGCATAAAGCACTGCTGCGCGCATGAACAAATCCTTGGATGGAAAACTGCAAAGAAACTGCGGGGCAAGAATGTGCCCTGCCCCGCAGGCTCGGGAGGCGGCCCTTACTGGCCCAGAACTTGCGGACGATATTCGGCGAACAATCCTTCACGCGGGAAGTCGGCGACGTTTTTTGACGTGACAAGCGTCGATCCAGCATCGACGAACTTCGCCACTTCCTTCTTGGCCGCCGCTTCACGCGCAACCTGTATCGTCACATCGCCGAGATATTTCGGATCGTTTAGCGTAGAGGCGATGTAGTTGCCGCCTTCGGCAATGATGTTCAGCGCTTCGGACAGTCCGTCGACACCGGCAACCAGCACGTCATTGCGGTTGTTTTCCTTCAGAACCTGCAGCGCGCCGAGCGCCATATCGTCATTATGCGCATAGACGACCTTCACATCCGGATTTGCCTGGAGCAGATCCTGCATGGCAGTGACGGCATTGGCGCGGATATATTCGGCATAGGGACCCTCAACGATCGTATGACTCGAGCCTTTGAGCGCAGCATGGAAGCCATCGCGGCGGTCCATCATCACGGCACCGCCGGCATCGCCCTGGATCTCGATAATCTTTGCCTTTTCGACACCATCGGCTTTTAGACGTGCGACAACGGCTTCGCCCACCATTTGGCCCATTTTCTTGTTGTCGCGCCCAACATGGGCAGTAACGCCCTGGCCATTGACGCTGCGGTCAACGGTGATAACCGGGATACCGGCAGCAATGGCAGCCTCAAGCGATGGAACCACCGCATCGGGATTGACCGGATTGATGATCAGCGCATTGACACCTTGCGTGATCAGATCCTGGATATCGTTGTTCTGCTTGCTCACGTCACCATTCGCATCGAGGAACACGAGAGTGTCGCCGCCGGCCTTTGCGGCAGCCTCCGCGCCGGTCTTCAACTGCACATAGAATGGCGACTGCAATGTTACCTGACTGAAGCCAATCTTCAAACCCTCCGCATGAGCGGACGGCATGGCCGTGCCAAGACTTAGTGCGAGAGGCACTACGGAGGCTGCAATGACAAATTTCGACAGAAAGAGACGACGATTGAGCATGGTTTTCCTCCCCATAAACTCGATTTTTTGCAAACAACAAAAGTGCAAATATTGCTCATTTGTAAAACCAGATAATCAGAAGCTTTTTGAGCTGTCAACAGATTTGTAAAGCCCAAGCTATGGGACCCA